>NZ_JBWCCP010000001.1:0-4397500 GCF_056279545.1 Mesorhizobium sp. USDA 4132 | reverse complement strand
ATGGCTCTGATGACTTACTGATGGCCGTTGCCTGACCGCGCGGTCCTGGATCACATCTCGAGAAGCTGGTCTTAAAGACAAGTTTGTGAAGCGGGTCGCTCGGCGTGACCCCAATCAAGCAAGCTTGTCGAACACGTCGATGGCATCATGAGAAGGGCTGGTTGTAAAAGGTAACCGGTCCGCCACGCATTGGGTCTGAAAGCCCGATGGGTGGCTATATTGATGAGCATTGGCAATGAGAACGATTAAGTGTCGTAAGGGCATTTGGTGGATGCCTTGGCATGCACAGGCGAAGAAGGACGTGATACGCTGCGATAAGCCGTGGGGAGCTGCGAATGAGCTTTGATCCATGGATCTCCGAATGGGGCAACCCACCTTAGATGCTTGGGAAATCATTTTGGTTGTCGAACCTTTGGTTCGACGTTGCGGCGAACGATCGCCGACGGCCTCTGGCCTGTATGGGAACTTCCCAATACAGCGCGGAGCGCGTCGCCGGTCGTCCGGCGTTAAAACCAAAAATGGTTTCCAAGCATTGTTAAAAGGTATCTTACCTTCGAATAAAATAGGGGTAAGAAGCGAACTCGGGGAACTGAAACATCTAAGTACCCGAAGGAAAGGACATCAACCGAGACTCCGTAAGTAGTGGCGAGCGAACACGGACCAGGCCAGTGGCAATCAGGAATAAAGCCGAACGCTTTGGAAAAGGCGGCCGTAGCGGGTGATAGCCCCGTAGGCGTAGAACACTGATTGTCCTAGAGTAGGGCGGGACACGTGAAATCCTGTCTGAACATGGGGAGACCACTCTCCAAGCCTAAGTACTCGTGCATGACCGATAGCGAACAAGTACCGTGAGGGAAAGGTGAAAAGCACCCCGACAAGGGGAGTGAAATAGAACCTGAAACCGGATGCCTACAAACAGTCGGAGGGGGCAACCCTGACGGCGTACCTTTTGTATAATGGGTCAACGACTTAGTGTAACTAGCAAGCTTAAGCCGGTAGGTGTAGGCGCAGCGAAAGCGAGTCTGAACAGGGCGTTCAGTTAGTTGCATTAGACCCGAAACCGAGTGATCTAGCCATGAGCAGGTTGAAGGTTGGGTAACACCAACTGGAGGACCGAACCCGCATCTGTTGCAATAGATTGGGATGACTTGTGGCTAGGGGTGAAAGGCCAATCAAACTCGGAAATAGCTGGTTCTCCGCGAAAACTATTTAGGTAGTGCGTCGATCGAATACCCCGGGGGGTAGAGCACTGGATGGGCTATGGGGACTCACCGTCTTACTGATCCTAACCAAACTCCGAATACCCGGGAGTACTAATCGGCAGACACACGGCGGGTGCTAACGTCCGTCGTGAAAAGGGAAACAACCCTGACCTCCAGCTAAGGTCCCCAAGTCATGGCTAAGTGGGAAAGGATGTGAGGATCCCAAAACAACCAGGATGTTGGCTTAGAAGCAGCCATCATTTAAAGAAAGCGTAACAGCTCACTGGTCTAATTAAGGGTCTTTGCGCCGAAAATGTAACGGGGCTAAAGCCATGCACCGAAGCTGAGGATGTACACGCAAGTGTATGTGGTAGCGGAGCGTTCCGTAAGTCTGTGAAGGAGGACCCGTGAGGGCCTCTGGAGATATCGGAAGTGCGAATGTTGACATGAGTAACGATAAAGAGGGTGAGAGACCCTCTCGCCGAAAGACCAAGGGTTCCTGCTTAAAGTTAATCTGAGCAGGGTTAGCCGGCCCCTAAGCCGAGGCAGAAATGCGTAGGTGATGGGAACCACGTTAATATTCGTGGGCCTGGTGGTAGTGACGGATCGCAAAAATTGTTCAACCTTATTGGATTGGTTGGGCAGTGGGGCGGTTCCAGGAAATAGCTCCACCGTATAGACCGTACCCGAAACCGACACAGGTGGTCAGGTAGAGTATACCAAGGCGCTTGAGAGAACTATGTTGAAGGAACTCGGCAAATTGCACGCGTAACTTCGGAAGAAGCGTGACCCCATTTTGGGCAACCATAATGGGGTGGCACAGACCAGGGGGTAGCGACTGTTTATCAAAAACACAGGGCTCTGCGAAGTCTAAAGACGACGTATAGGGTCTGACGCCTGCCCGGTGCTGGAAGGTTAAGAGGAGAGGTGCAAGCTTTGAATCGAAGCCCCAGTAAACGGCGGCCGTAACTATAACGGTCCTAAGGTAGCGAAATTCCTTGTCGGGTAAGTTCCGACCTGCACGAATGGCGTAACGACTTCCCCGCTGTCTCCAACATAGACTCAGTGAAATTGAATTCCCCGTGAAGATGCGGGGTTCCTGCGGTCAGACGGAAAGACCCCGTGCACCTTTACTATAGCTTTACACTGGCATTCGTGTCGGCATGTGTAGGATAGGTGGTAGGCTTTGAAGCGGGGACGCCAGTCTTCGTGGAGCCATCCTTGAAATACCACCCTTATCGTCATGGATGTCTAACCGCGGTCCGTCATCCGGATCCGGGACAGTGTATGGTGGGTAGTTTGACTGGGGCGGTCGCCTCCGAAAGAGTAACGGAGGCGCGCGATGGTGGGCTCAGACCGGTCGGAAATCGGTCGTCGAGTGCAATGGCATAAGCCCGCCTGACTGCGAGACTGACAAGTCGAGCAGAGACGAAAGTCGGTCATAGTGATCCGGTGGTCCCGCGTGGAAGGGCCATCGCTCAACGGATAAAAGGTACGCCGGGGATAACAGGCTGATGACCCCCAAGAGTCCATATCGACGGGGTTGTTTGGCACCTCGATGTCGGCTCATCGCATCCTGGGGCTGGAGCAGGTCCCAAGGGTTTGGCTGTTCGCCAATTAAAGCGGTACGTGAGCTGGGTTCAGAACGTCGTGAGACAGTTCGGTCCCTATCTGCCGTGGGTGTAGGAATATTGACAGGATCTGTCCCTAGTACGAGAGGACCGGGATGGACATATCTCTGGTGGACCTGTTGTCCTGCCAAGGGCATAGCAGGGTAGCTATATATGGAATGGATAACCGCTGAAGGCATCTAAGCGGGAAACCAACCTGAAAACGAGTATTCCCTATCAGGGCCGTGGAAGACGACCACGTTGATAGGCCGGGTGTGGACGTGCAGCAATGCATGAAGCTTACCGGTACTAATCGCCCGATTGGCTTGATCGTTCTCATTGTTCATGCTCATCAAGCTTTGCTTGATGATGCCAAAGACCTTTGTCCTGACGCTGTCGCATCCTTCGGATGCTGCGCTGCGGACGGCTCGCCAAACGATTGGCGACGGCCGCTGGCCTGTATGGGTGCCTCAAGCGCTCGTCAGGTCCGGAAAGGTTCAAAGACGTGTTCAAAGACTAAAAAATGAGGTTCGCCTCAACCAGCTTCTCACAATGTTGCGCTTCGCTGACCTGGTGGTCATTGCGGGGCGGCCGCACCCGTTCCCATTCCGAACACGGCCGTGAAACGCCCCTGCGCCAATGGTACTCCGTCTCAAGACGCGGGAGAGTAGGTCGCTGCCAGGTCTGCCAAACGCAACATATCTTCTCAATCCACGAAAACAAACGGCCCTTGGCCGAAACCAAGGGCCGCCCACAAGCGGCCTTTCGTCGTTTGAAAACCTGAAATACGAGGAAATCGCACCCCATATCTTCCAGTGCGACCCTCACAGGAGACAACTCGGCTTCGCCAAGTTGCTCAGGCAGAAGACATAACCGCTCGAAGCGGTTACGCCACCGCGACAAAACCTTCGGTTTTGCGCATCGCTATTTTGCCGCAGGCAAAAAGCTCTCAGGACGACGGTTCCCGTCGCCTGTACAACGCGGGGTGGAGCAGCCCGGTAGCTCGTCAGGCTCATAACCTGAAGGCCGCAGGTTCAAATCCTGCCCCCGCAACCAAATTCCCCAAACTCCCGCAGCAATCGCTCCGGGAGTTTTTTGTTGTCGAGGGATATTGTACCGTTCCCAACCAGCCCTCGTCCTCCACGAGAAAACCCAGGACTCTCCGAATTCCCGGAGGAAACTTGCGTCTCAGGTCACCCGCAATCGTTTCCCCCGTCAGAAGCTCTCGGCTCACGCTTGAGGCTTGCCACCGTCTTCCAAGGCGGCCATGGCAATGGCCTGTCTGCGGGCGTCGCGGTAGCGGGAAAACTGCGTGTCGGCGATCACGCCGGCAAGGATGACGCTGCCCATGACGGCGAAATTCAGTGAAGAGGGGATGCCCAGGAGATTGACGAGGTTTTGCAGGACCTGAAGCAGGATCACGCCCAGCACCACGCCGATGATCGACCCTTCGCCGCCCCGCAAAGAAAAGCCGCCGAGGACCGCGGCGGCTATGCCGTACAGCTCGTAGAAATTGCCATGGGAGGAAGGCTGGACAGAGCGGGTATACATGGCGAAGAACACCGCCGAAATGCCTGTCAGGAACGCGCAGAGCACATAGGCTTGGATGATGACCCTGGTGGTGTCGATACCTGAAAAACTCGCCGCCTCGGGATTTTTGCCGACGGCAAAAAGATGTCGGCCGAGCACGGTCCGGTGCAGGAGAAACCACGCTGCAACAGCGACCAGCAGGAACGCGACGACGGAATGGGGCACGCCGGCTGTGCGGCCCGCGATCAGATATTCCAGCATCGGAAAGTCGGACCCGAAGGTGAAGCCGGCCGTGCCATCCCTGGTGTAGAAGCGCGCAATGCCGCGATAGATCAGAAGCCCGCAGAGCGTGACGACGAAAGGCTGAAGCTTGAGGCGGGTTATCAGCCAGCCGTGCAGAAGGCCGATGGTGGCTGACAGCGCCATCACGATTGCAAGTGCGACCGGCCAGGGAACGCCGAAGCTGGCGATTAGATCGACAAAAATGACGCCTATCAACGCGATCACCGAGCCGATGGACAGTTCGATGCCCGCCGTGACGATGACGAAGGCCTCGGCAATGGAGAACAGCCCGAACAGGCCGATCAGGTTTGCCGTGTTGGCCAGGTTGATCGGCGACAGGAACCGTGGATTCATCACGGCGACGATTGCGCCGACGGTCATCACAAGCGTGGCTAATCCGATATCTTTTTTCTGCATGCTGCGGAGTCCCTATTCCACGGCCAGTTGGAGAATGGTCTCCTCGGTCAGTTGATCGCGCGCGAGCGTCCCGGCGATGCGACCGCGGCACATGACGGCGACCCGATCGGATATCCCGATCACCTCTTCCATGTCCGACGAGATCATCAGCAGCGCTACGCCATCGGCGGCGAGCGCCTGCATCAGGCGGTAGACTTCCGCCTTGGCGCCGACATCGATGCCGCGTGTGGGCTCGTCCAGAATGATGATCCTGGGCTTCATTGCCAGCCATTTGGCCAAGACCACCTTCTGCTGATTGCCACCGGACATTTCTGCCGCCGCGCGACCGAGGCCTGCCGTCTTGATGTTCAGTTTGTGCCGCGATGCCTCAGCCAGGGCGGTCTCGGCGCCTGTATCGACAAATCCTACTCGCGACAGCGCGGCATGGCTCGGCATGGCGATGTTCTCGGTGATCGAGAAATCGAGAAAAAGGCCTTCCGTCTTGCGATCCTCCGGCACCAGGCAGAGGCCGGCGGCGATGGCGGCTGGAACGGAATGGCCGACGAGCCGCTGGCCCTCGATCTCCAGCACGCCCCCTTCGATGCGGTCTATGCCAAAAAGCGCGCGGGCAAGCTCCGTACGCCCCGCGCCGACGAGGCCCGTCAGGCACAGGATCTCGCCCGCGCGCAGGCAAAGGTCGAGCGGATGCTGCGGATAGGCCTTTGTGCGCAGTCCCTTCAATTCCAGCACCGGCCTGCCGGGGTCATGCTCTGCCTTCTCGTAGAACTGGCCGACATCGCGGCCGATCATCAGCCGGATCATGGCGTCCTTGGTGATTTCGCCGCAACCGAGGGTTCCGGCATTGCGGCCGTCACGCAGCACCACGACGCGGCTCGCCACCTCCTCGATTTCAGCCAGGCGGTGGGTGATGAACAGCACCGCCACGCCGTCGGCGCTCAACTGCCTGATGACGTCAAGAAGACGCTTGGTCTCGGACAGGGTCAGGCTGGACGTGGGTTCGTCGAGAATGAGCAGGCGTGGATCGATCGAAAGAGCACGGGCGATTTCAAGCAATTGCTGGTCGGCCAGGGACAGGCCGGAGACAGCGTCATTCGGACCGAAACGAGTGTCCAGCCTGGCGAGGATCGGCGCGACCTTGCGCTCCATCGCGGCCTGGTCGAGGAGGCCGAACATCCCGCGCCTGATCTCCCGCCCCAGAAGCACGTTTGCCGTCACATCGAGATTGGAAAACGGATTGAGTTCCTGGTGAACAAGGGCGATGCCGCGCTCATGCACGCGCGCCGATGTCAGCGATGTCACTTCCTCGCCATCGATGACGATGTGGCCCTCGTCAGGTGCGATTGCGCCGCTTAGCACTTTCATCAGCGTGGATTTTCCCGCACCGTTTTCTCCAACCAGGCCGACCACCTCGCCGCCGCGAATGCTCAGCGAGACATTGTTGAGGGCGATTGCTCCCGGATAGACCTTGGTAATCCCCAGAAGGTCGAGCGATATGTCCTTTTGCCGATAGGCCGTCATCGAAACTCCCGGATGGCAGGGACGGATAGGTGCTGCACGAACCACGGGAGTTCGTGCAGCAGGGACCTTTTTGGAGACGGCTTCTATTTCCCCACGCGCGCCTTCAATTCGGCGGCGAAGGCATCGACATTGCCTTTGTCGATCTTCTTGGTCGGCACGATGATCAGGCCGTTTGCCGGTACCTGCGACTTGTCGCCCTTCAGGTAGGCGGCCATCAGCTTCATGCCCTGGTATCCCCATTGGTAGGGGTCCTGGACCACCGTTCCGGCGAATTTGCCTTCCCTCACCGCGCCGAGGGTGACGGGATCTTCGTCGAAGGCGATGACCTGGATTTTTCCCAGCTTGCCGGCCGCCTGCAGCGCTTCGTAGATCTTGGGCGGATTATAGGAGTAGAAGCCGACCATGCAGGTGATGTCAGGGCTGGCGGCCAGCACGTCATCGACGTTCGACCGGGCTCGGGCGAAATCGACATCGTCGCCACGCACATCGACCAGTTCTATGCCGGATCCCTTAACCGCCTTGCGGAAGCCTGCGATCCGTTCGACGGCATTGTCGGCCCCCAGGAAGCCGACGAAGCCCATGCATTTTCCGCCCTTGGGCATGGCCGCCCGCGCGATCTCGCCGGCCTGGACCCCGGCATCCGTATTGGACGAACCGAGATAGGCGATGCGCTTGCTGGCGGGCGCATCGCTATCGGTCGTGAACAGCGGCACCTGGGCCGCGATCCTGTTGAAGGCGCCGATCGAGTTTTTCGGATCGGCCGACGAGATCATGATCGCATCCGCCCCGGCAGCGACCAGGTCGTCCATCAGGGCATTCTGCAGGGCGGCGGTCCCCTGGGCCGGGTAACGGAACTGCAGGTCGTAACCGGGCAATTCGGCCTGGGCCGCCTTCACGCCAGCCTCTGCCAGTTTCCAGAAATCGGACGCGGCGTTGACGACAAAGGCGAGCGCCGGCTTGTCCTCGGCAAGTGACGGGCTGGCGGCAAGCACCAGGCCTGCGGCAAGCATCAGTGAATTGAGACGTTTCATGTTGTTCCTCCCCGCGACCCATTCCTCAAAGGTCGCGCTAAACACGGTTTCACATCTGGTGGCTCAGTAATATTATTACTAATAACTCGCATCCTGCCAAAGGGGCCGGGAGACGAACCGGCACCTCCCTGGCAGGGATACGCACTAGTTCTTGGCGCAGAAACCCGGATCGTCGAGGTTGCAGACGTCAAGGCCGGTAAACAGCGGATCGGCGACTTTCTCGCCCTTGATCAGCTTGATCATGACGTCAGGCGCCTTGTAGCCCATCTCGAAGGGGCGCTGTCCGACCTGCGAATGGCTGCGACCTTCGCGGAAGGCCTTGGTCTGCGGCGGCAGCGTATCGCCGGCGATGATGATCAACTCCTTGCTTTTGAGCTTGGGCATCACCTGGTCCGTGACCTGCGCATAGGCCTGCGGGGCAAACTGCGCCCAGCCGCCGACAAGGATGAAGGCGTCCAGTGTGGGATTTGCAGTGAACACATCCGACATCTGCTGGTTAGCAAGGTCTGCCTGGTCATTGGTGTAAACCGGGCACCCTCCGATTTCCTTCCAACCGCCCTGTCCGGTCAGGCGATCGATGTTCTTGGCGCCGCCGATGGTGTCGCGGAAGCCCTGGGCGCGGGCATTGATATTGGCGGCGGCCACGTTGCCGAGTTGCAGGCAGACCGATCCGCCCTTCGGCTTCAGCTTCATGGCCTGCTCGGCCATCTTCACACCCATCAGGTAGTTGTCGGTGCCCAGATAGGTCTTGCGCAGAGCATGGTCCTTATCGAGAAAGTCCGCATCGACAGTCATGACCGGAATGGACGGGGCAATGGCCTTGATGCGGGTCGCCATGGCCGGCGCGTTCGAGGGCGAAATGGCGATGGCCGCAACGCCTTTCGTCAGCAGGTCGTCGACGATCTGGACCTCGCCGGCCTCGTCCGCCGATGAGGCCGGGCCGGTATAGAGGCATTCATATTCGCTACTCGCATTCTCCGACTTCCACTTCTTGCAGCCGAGATTGATCTGCTCGAAGAACGGATTGTCGAGACCCTTGACGACGATCGCCAAGGTCTTTTTGCCTTGCGCTGCGGCCGGCGCCGCGGCAAGCGCCGCAACTGCCATGGCCGCCATTGCCAATATATTGATTTTCATTTTCTTTCCTCCTCCTCTTACACCGGTCGAGGCCTCATGCCTCAGCCGGGATACCAGACAATGCGCGGGTCGTTGTCCGCGCGCTCGTAGCGCCATGCGCGATCGATCATCTGCTCCAGATCGACCTGCGGTGCCCAGCCAAGCAGCATTCTTGCTTTGGAATTATCGAGCCAATTGCTGTGAAACGGGGTGTCGATCTCGATCGGCCGTAATCCATGCCGCGCCGCCAAACGGGCGCCGAGATCGCCGTAATCCACTGGCTGGTCCATTGAAATGTTGAAGAGTTGGCCGGTGGCGTGCGGGTTGTCGATAGCAGCCAGGATCGCGCCGACCAGATCGTCGACATGGACGAAATTGCGCCTGAGGTAGTCACCCCCGGCGTCGCGCATGACGGGCGCATAGCCGCCCTTGCGGCACTCTTCGAGCGCATCTGCGTCGATCAGTTCCGCCCAGCTTGGGCCGCCGAACTGGTCGTCGCCCAGGGCAAGCGCGAAGCGGAAGTCATCCTTTTCCATGATCCAGGGCGCCCGCAGGGTCGTCCAATTCACCCCGTACTGGATGCCGAACTGCTCCAGCATCACCTCCTCCAGGGTCTTGGTCAGGGCATAGCAGCCCTTGTAGGCGCGGCGCGCCGAGGCTTCCGTGATCGGCTCGTCGTAGCGCTGGAAGATATGGCCCACGGTGCAATCGCCACTGAGAAGGATGAACTGCCGGGCGGTATCGGATTTGCGGAACGCGTCGAGGAGCAGGAAAAGGCCCTTCAGCGCGACATCGAAGATCTGTCCCGGCGTTTCCTTGACGGCGGCCATGTGGATCACATGGCTCACGCCCTGCATGGCCCCGGCGACCACGGCGGGATTCGACATGGAACCGGCGACGACGGACAGGCGGTCTGCAGGCATGACGGTCCTGTTGTTGCAAAGCGCCGCCACCTCCCAATCCGCGAAACGGAGATCAGACAGGAACGCCGGCAGGAAAGCCTGCCCTACCTTCCCCGTGCCGCCTGTAACCAGCAGTTTCATGTCGCACTCCCCTGCAACATTCTTGCGTGATGGATTTTGTTTACTAATAATATTAAGTCAAGTAATTAGTTATTAAATGCGCAAAACGGGAACGCCGGCGGGGCAAAGAGCGGCCTGCCGGAGCGCCAGGAAACCATCGCGGGGGAGGAGAACCACGTGTCGCGACTTGTCTTTTCAGGAATTTCGAAAAACTTCGGGGCCATCCAGGCACTCAGCGACGTGTCGCTGTCCATCGAACCGGGAGAAGTGCTGGGACTGATGGGTGACAACGGCGCGGGCAAGTCCACGCTGGTCAAGATCATCGCCGGCAATTTCCGCCCGTCTACCGGCGAACTCAGCATCGATGGAAAATCTGTCGTCTTTCACAAGCCGATCGATGCGCAGCGCGAGGGGGTGGAGATGGTCTATCAGGACCTCGCGCTTGCCGACAATCTCTCGGCCGCCTCAAACGTCTTCTTGGGCAGGGAGCCGCTGCGCCGGTTCGGGCCGATCCGATACATCGATTTCAAGCGGATGAACACGGTCTCTGCCAACCTGTTCAAGCAGCTCAAGTCCGAAACCCGCCCGCGGCAGCTCGTGCGGCGCATGTCCGGGGGGCAGCGCCAGGCGGTCGCGATCGCCCGCACGCTGCTGTCGGAACCGAAGATCGTGATGATGGACGAACCGACGGCGGCCATCTCGGTACGCCAGGTGGCCGAAGTGCTCGACCTGATCCGCCGCCTGCGCGACCGCGGCATCAGCGTGATCCTGATCAGCCATCGGATGCCGGACATCTTCAGCGTGTCCGACAATATCGCCGTCCTGCGCCGCGGGCGCTTGGTCTGTCGAAAACCGGTGGGCGCCTCGTCGCCCGAGGAAGTGACCGGACTGATCACCGGCGCCATCGATGCCGCCTAGGAGAAAAATTGCCATGACGACACTCGACGACATCATCAACAATTCCCGGCACGACAGCTGGTTTGCCCGACTGAAGAACCTGCAGGTCTTCTGGGTCTTCATAGCGGCCGTGCTGGCATGCCTGGCCCTGTCGCTGATGACTGATGCGTTCACCAGCGACCGCAATCTCTTTAATGTCGCCCGAAATTTCGCCTTCGTGGCGGTCATTGCCATCGGCATGACGGCCGTGATCGCATCGGGCGGCATCGACCTGTCCGTCGGCTCGAGCGTGGTGCTGAGCGCCATGGTGATAAGTGTGGCCATGGCCAGCGGCATGGGCTTCTGGCTGTCTGCCGGTCTTGCGTTGGGTGCCGCCCTGCTGATCGGCCTGTTCAACGGCATCCTGATCGCCTATGCCGGTATGCCGGCCTTTGTCGTGACGCTCGGGAGCCTGTCGGCCGCCCGGTCCCTGGCGATGGTGCTTTCGGACAACAAGATGATCTGGGAGTTCGGTCCCGATCACGACCTGCTGCTGTGGATCGGCGGCGGCTCGACACTCGGGCTTCCCCATCCACTATATGTGCTGTGCGTGCTGGCCGTGGTCATGTCGCTGGTGTTTCGCTGGACGAGGTGGGGCCAGCATCTTTTCGCCATCGGCGGCAACGAGAACGCAGCTGTGCTGGCCGGCATTCCGGTGCGGCGTCTGAAAGTCAGCATCTACATGTTCTCGGCCATGACCGCCGGGCTGGCCGGCATCCTGATGGCCGGCTGGCTGGGAAGCGTCACGACCAATCTCGGACAGGGAATGGAACTGACCGTGATTGCCGCCGCCGTAATCGGCGGCGCCAACCTGGCGGGCGGGGAGGGCAATGCGCTTGGCGCGGTGGTCGGCGCATTGTTGATAGAGGTAATTCGCAACTCCCTGATCCTGTTGGGCATCTCGACTTTCTGGCAAGGAATGTTCATAGGTACGTTCATAATCGTTGCTGTGGCATTCGACCGATTCCGGAATATGCGGCGATAGGTGGAAAACCTTGCGGTGTTGTGGCAAGCGACATGGAGAACGCCTTGAAACCAACCATGATGGATGTCGCGGCGCGAGCAAGTGTGTCACAGGCAACCGTTTCCCTGATCCTCAACGGCAGTGCCGGCGCACGCTTCAGCGAAGCCACGCGCAAGAAGGTGATGGATGCGGTTCAGGAGCTCGGCTACAGGCTCCCCAACAGGTCGCCGTCTGGCGACCTGTCCGACAGCAGGGTCATCTGCTTCATCACGGACGAGCTGACAACCGATCCCTGGATGGCGCTCGCTTTCGAGGGCGCGCGGGAAAAGGCGCTCGAATTCGGCATTATCGTCACGCTCGGAATTTTTCGCGCGGGCGAGGACCCCGACGAGGACGTGTTTTCGCTGTGTCGGCAGCAACCCTTGCTGGGCTATATCTTCGGCACCATCCTGACCCGCAAGATCGACCCGCCGGCGGCCCTGTTCACTGTGCCCTCGGTGCTCGTCAATTGCTACGACCAGGACAGGCGACTGCCCTCCATCGTGCCGGGAGACGTCGCCGGTGGCCGCGCCGCCACGGAGCGGCTGATCCGCGCCGGCCGCAGCCGGGTCGCCTTGATCAACGGCCAGGAGGGTCTCGACAATCCGCGTGACCGGTTGCGCGGCTACAAGCAGGCGCTGGCCAGCAACGACTTCACCTTCGACCCGCAACTGGTGCGCTACGGAAATTGGGAGCCGTCATCAGGCTATAGCGAAACCCACCTGCTGATGGACCTGCCCAATCCTCCTGACGCCATCTTCTGTGCCAACGATCTGATGGCGCTGGGGTGCGTCGAGGCGCTCAAGGAGCGGGGGAAGTCCGTCCCGAAGGACGTCTCCGTGATCGGGTTCGACAATCGCGACATCGCCCAGTTCATCCGTCCGCCGCTGACGACCCTGCACCTGCCGCTGTTCGAGATGGGTGCCATGGCCGTGGAAATGATCCACGACATCGCCGGCGGCCTGAAAAGCAGTCATGACCAGCTGAAGGTCGAATGCGCCCTCGTCGAGCGTGAATCTGTCTAATCGACCGCGGGATACAGTCCTATTCGGCAGTGTCATGGTGTCGACCAGCGATACGGCCGTCCACTTACGGTCAGGCGAACTCAGGCGACTACTGCTGGACTTCGGCATTGACCGCGGAGAGCTTCATGCCGTTTACGCCAGCTACCGCCATGTGCCAGCTTCTCTACGGGCCTTCCTTGATTTTGTGGTGGAGAAGTCCAAGGTCAGGCAGGATTGAGACAGACAACGCGCAGGCGACCGGTCAGCGCGCCCGCCGTCCGCCGCTATTCCCGCGGGGGACAATCTGAACGCTTTATCAGCTGCCCGGCGTTGCTTCGGCAGCAACAACAGCCAACACCTTCCAGACCTTGTCGATGACGGCGCGGCGCGGCCGGCGCCGGGCGATCGCCGAGAGAGAGAAGGCCGGCAACCTGCCATCAGTTATCGACGCATAACGTACGCCTTCGAACGAAAGCACCTGTGTCGATCGCGGCAGAAGTGCGGCCCCGAGGCCAGCCGAGACCAGCGACAGCATGGTGAGGGCCCGCGTTGCCTCCTGGACGATCTGCGGCTCCTGGCCAGCCGCGGCAAAAGCATCCAGGATCCGCGCATGTGTCGCCGGCCCCTGTTCCTTTGGAAAAAGCACAAGCCCGCGCGCCGCGAGCTCACCAAGGGTCACCCTATCCGGGCCGCCGTCCTTCGGCAGCACGGCGATAAGCTCCTCATCCGGAAACGTCAGGATATCGAGACGTTCGCCTGTGCCGAACGGCGGATGGGTAAAGCCGATATCCAGATCGCCTTCCGAGATCGCCGCGAGCTGCTCATTGCTGCTGAGCTCGAACAGATACGGCCGCACCCCCGGGAGTTCATCCCTCAACCGGCGCAGCAGCCGCGGCAGATGCCGGTAGAGTGCGGCCGAGACGAAACCGAGGCGGAGTTCACCCGCCTCGCCATCCGCTGCCTCGCGCGCCAGCGCCATGGCGGCGTCCGCATGCCGCAGTGCCGCGCGCGCATCGTCGAGAAAAACCCGGCCGGCGTCGGAAAGAATTAGCCTTCGGTTGATGCGTAGGAAGAGCTTGACGGCGAGTTCCTTCTCCAGCCGGGCAATCGATTGGCTGAGCGGCGGTTGCGCCATGCCCAGCCGCCCGGCGGCGCGGCCCATATGCAGCTCTTCCGCGACGGCGAGGAAATGTCTGATGTGCCGGAGTTCCATATCGCGATAATATCAAAAAGCCTCATGCGCGTCATCGATTCCGGATCCGTCTCGTCCAAATATGGCCGTGAAATAAAACGGAAGGAATTCAGCCATGAACATCATGTTCTCATCTGAAGTGATCGTCACCCTTGCCCTTGCCGGGATTATCGGCACTGCCGCTTCGGCGGACATAGAGCGCACCGATCGCTTCGTCGAGCTTGCCGGCGGCGAGCGGCTGCTCGTCCGGGAGGTCAAGCGCCGAGTGGACGTTCCCGGGAGATCAGCGGTACTGCTTGTGCATGGCGCGCGCGTTCCCGGGCCCGCCTCCTTCGATCTGCCGGTCGAAGGCGGATCGCTCGCTGCCGATCTCGCAGCGGAAGGCCACAAGATCTACATTCTCGACCTCAGGGGGTATGGCGCATCGAACCGGCCGCCGGGTATGGATGGGCCGCCGGAAGGCGGCGCGCCGCTTGCCCGCACGGCCGATGCCGTTGCCGATATCGGTGCCGCGGTGGATGCCATATCCGGATGGAGTGGCGATGATCGGGTGTCGTTGGTCGGCTGGGCCACAGGCGGCCACTGGGTCGGCGCCTATGCGAGCGAAAACCCGAAAAAGGTCGAGCGTGCCATTCTCTACAACACGCTCTACGGAGGGTCCGACGAGCATCCGACACTGGGACGCGGTTCGCCGCTTGACGACAAGGAAAGTCCTGGAACCTTCGATACGGCTGCTTTCGGTGCTTACCGTCTGAACACCCGGGAGAGCCTGTTTACCGCCTGGGACAAGAGCATTCCCGCCGCAGACAAGTCGCAGTGGCGGGACCCGTCGCTGGCAAAGGCCTATGGCGATGCCGCGCTCGCTTCGGACCCAACGACGTCGGCGCGCAATCCGCCGAGCTTTCGGGCTCCGAGCGGTGCAATGGCCGATAGTTTCGAACTCGCGCTCGATCGCCGGCAATGGGATGCGTCAGCGCTGTCGATGCCCGTGCTGGTGATCCGGTCCCAGTTGGATTTCTGGAGCAGGTCAGCAGATGCCGAAACCATCGCCAGGGAGGCGCCCAATGCGCAACTTGTCACCATTCCGAATGCCACGCACTTCGTGCATCTCGACCGCGACAGAGCCGGACGGGCGGCCTTCATGTCCGCGCTCCTGCGCTTCCTGAGGACGTGATGCTGTTTCCGATCGCAGAACTGTGCCAGACCGTCTGAAACTCTCACAGTGAGATCGCCAGGAAGTGTAATTGGAGCCGATCTTGAGCAATAACTTTATTGGGCCTCGCAGGAGAGAACGGGCGAACAACGCTCGCCCGTTCCGAGTTCATTTCGTGATGGTCTTGCCGTTCGGCAATTCTACGCCAACGACGTCGTCGACGCGGCCGGCACCGGTCTCGACACCCTCGGCCGAACCAACATTCATGTTGGAGGAACTGGTATTCGAGGTGATGGCATTCGAAGTGATGGCGTTGGAGGTGATGGCGTTGGCCGTTATTGCGTTTGCGGTGATGGCATTGCTCACGGTTTCCGCGGATGCAGGAATTGCGGCGGCAGTGAGAAGCGCGATAAGCGCGAGTTGGCGGATTTTCATGATCATTTCCTTTTGACTGAAGGGAACCGAGGACAATCCAGCGGTTTCGAAATTCCTGCGCTTCAAAATTTTCAAGGACAGGAAACGGTTTTCGGCTAGCGGGAGCGGTTGAAAAGCAACGCCTTACCGAACAGCCCGGCTTCGGCATTCTGTCGTGTGCAAGGCGTCGTGCCGAGGCGGTCGGTGAGGCGAGGGCAGGAGCGGCTCAGGCCGTCGAGCGTCATCCTTTCGGGGACCCGGGTATGCGCTACGCAGACGGCCCCCGTGGAACTCCATGCCGCTTCAAAGCTCAACTCATCGCTGCCGGAACTCTCGGCTTCGCGCTGGATGCCGCGATCGTCGTAAATGTCGATCTTCATGCCGGTTCGGGTCGTGGCGTGGTCGCCGCAATAGTCGGCACGGACCATATTGACGCAGGCGCGGTGATACTCCGCCAGATCCATACCGTCTGACAGGGTTTTCCAGGGCTTATAACCGAAGCGGACGCATTTCCCCTGGGCTCCGGCCGAACATGTAAGGGTGAAGCCGGATCGCGAAGTCATTTTTCCCTCTCCGTTCCACTGCCCCCTGAGCGGAAACATCCAGCGATTTCCATCGGGATCAGCATCGCAGAGCTCCGCCGGTGTCGCGCCGTCGACAATGGTGACCTTGTGCAGCAACACCTCGCCCTCGGGATCGCGACTGTCGGTCACGATGTCATCGATGCGGACACGATGGGCAACAGGGTCGCCGGACAGGTGCAGCGACAGGGTAGCGCCGATCAATTCTTTGCCCTGAAGAACTCTGCCGCTCGAAAAGGTAAGCCGGAAGGCGGTTCCCACCACGTCGGTTTTCTCGATCCGCTCCGGCAGTGACACCGTTGCCGCAGCCGGCAACGAAGAGCTTGCAACGGCGGCGCAACAGATGAGGGCCAAGGCAACCAGTTTGGTAAATGGACATGGTCCGATCATCTCGACCACACGATCAGGAGGAATGTGGCAACGGCTCTCGCGCGTCGTCGCCATGGGTTTGCTCCGTCGTCAACGACGACAAGGCGCGGCTGCTGGTGGATTCGGGTATCCATGGACGGGTCTCAAAATCGAAGCTGGAGAGCGCGCGTCGCGCCTTGATCAAGCCCTCTAAACTACGTTCCTGGCATCGTCGTCACCCGCAAGTATGATGTTGCTGTGTCTTCCGGCCAGTTAGCTGCGCTAAAGCTTCTGATTGCATATTTCCCGGTATTCCTGCCAATGTCCGGCCGGCAAAGGTGAACACGACGCGATTGCGCAGGGGGCGGCATGAGCAGACTGAGTGACGAAATATTGTCGTCGATCATCGGCGATATCTATGATTGCGCCTTGAGTCCGGAAGGCTGGACAGGCGTCATGACCCGCATCACGAGTACCATCGACGCTGCCTACACGACGATTGCCCTGACCAGCGTCAGGGACAGTCGAGGTCGATTTGCGGCGCAGTCTCCCTGGGATGCCGAGCAGTTGAGAGCGCTACAGGACTATGAGCTTGACGCGATACCTGGCCTAAGGGCCGCGGTCATCGGCGACATCGATCTGCCCCAGCGGACATTGTCTATCATCAGTGAAGGGGAACTGGAGCAATCCGCGTTCTTTCAGGAATGGGCAAAACCTCAAGGTTTGCGAGAGGCGTGCACGACGAAATTCGTCCATACGGCGGATCGGATCGGACTATTCAGTACCACGACCTGGGCGAATCGGCCGCCGATCAGTGATGAAGAACAGCGCTTTCTGGCTTTGCTTTCACCCCACCTGCGGCGCGCTTCGCTGATCGGCGATCTCCTGGACCACACGCGCGTCACCGCCGGCATATATCGCGGCGTGCTCGACAGCCTCGCTGTTCCCGTCATTCTCGCCGAAGCAGATGGTGCGATTCTTCATGCCAATGCCCATGCGGTAAAAATGCTCGACGAGAACAAACTTCTGCGCTCGCGAAGCGGCGTCCTTCAGGCTCACGCCCCTATGGTTTCACGCGCCTTGCTGGACGCGATAGCGGCCGCGGCGCATGCGGACGCCTTTCTGGGTTCGCGCGGTATCGGTCTGCCAATTTCTGCCCCGGGACAGTCTCCGGCGGTCGCTTACGTCCTGCCGCTCAGCGAAGGCACTGCACGAGCGGCCTTCAGGCCTGCGTGCGCCGCCGTGTTCATATCGACCACCATCTCCGCTTCGCCGCCGCCTGAAGACGTGCTGATCGCCCTCTACGATCTGACGCCGGCGGAGGCGCGCGTCGTCCTGCAGATCGGCAGAGGATTGAGCTCAGCGCAATGTGCCGCCGCGCTTGCCATCAGCGGGAATACGCTAAAAACCCATCTCAGCCGGATCTATGCAAAGACCTCCACCTCACGTCAGGCCGATCTCGTCGCACTTGTGTCGACGATCTCGTCGCCAATCTTGCACGAGATGTCGTTGGCTGCGTCGGCCGGCACAACGTGATGGGATTGCGCCTGTGCGAGCGGCTGCCTCGGAAGTTGCGCCGTGGAGAGGCAGCGGGCTCGATGATTTCCGACCTTGTGGACTATCTTGCCCAGCCAGGGGCGAAGCTCATGGAGCAGGAACAGATTAATCCCCAAATTCCAAACATTATCGCAACATAGGCATGAATAGCCCACGTTCGTAGAGGGCATCCGCCGATCTCGCTGCGCGGGATGAAAACCTCCCTTTCGAGGCGGCCGCAAGCCCCTATCTGGGCCGCCGTACGACGCGGACGTTGCCGCTGCTTCCGCCGCCGCAGAAGAATTGATCGGCGCCATCGGATTCGAGGCCCGACACACCGAGCCCGGGTGGCATTTCGAGCATTTCCAATGGCTCTCCCGTTTGGGGATCGATGCGTCTCACCTCGCCCTCGTCGCCTTCCCATACACCGTGCCAGAGTTCGCCGTCGACCCAGGTCACGCCGGTGACGACGCGGTTGGATTCGATGGTGCGGAGGATCCTGCCCGTATCGGGATCGATTTGATGGATTTTCCGGCCTCGATATTCGCCGACCCAGAGCGTTCCTTCGGCCCAGGCGAGACCGGAATCGCCACCATTTCCAGGTGCGGGAATCGTCGCGAGGATGGTGCCTGTTTTCGGATCGATCTTGTGGATACGGTCTTCGGCGATCTGAAACAGGTGTTCGCCGTCGAAAGCAGTCCCCGCATGCGCGGCGACATCGATCGAACGCACCGTCTCGCCGCTCGCCGGGTCGAGGGCGTTCAGCTTGTCTCCCGAGGCAAACCAGACGTGCCGGCCATCGAAGGTGACGCCATGTACGTCATTTATCCCAGGGAAGGGGCCGTATTCTCGGATTATTTCGGCTTGAGATTTTTTCATGGGCCCATCCTAATCATTCGGCAGCGGACTGGGGAGTAACAAGATTGTCGGGAAGCCCGGCACGGACGGAGCCATCCACCGACGCGCCCGCCCCTGGCCGAACCACTGCACCTTGCCGCCTGCCAAAAGCTGGTCCAGCGCCCGCTGCACGGTGCGGGAACTGGCGCCAAGTGCGATCGCCAGCGCCGAGCTCGACCACGCTTCGCCGTCGGCAAGCAAGGCGAGCACCGCCGCATGCTGCTCGTCCACGGGCGGCGCCAATACGACGATGCGCCCATTTCCATGTGGTGACAGCGCAAAACCCCTCTTGGTCGCGGTGACATTCGCCAGCGTCTGAAGCTCGACACGCAGTCGGCCAATTTCGACCCGCAGGCGGGCGCGATGCGATTCGTCCGCGTGCCTGGCCCGGAAGGCGCGGTAGAGCAGCGTGCTTCTCGGCACATCGCCTGGCCAGGCCTCTCCCAGAGCGCGGGCGAGCGCGAACAATATCGGCCGCGACGAGAGCGAGATAACCGCGTCTCCGGTCCGCACGACGTTGCGGCATGCATCGACCACCAGCGCGCCGGAGGCGAGGAGGGTTTCGACCTCCTCCAGCAGCAGCGGACGTTCCTCGCCTCGTGCAATCAGGCGTACAGCAGGCGTCTTCAGGACGAGGGACGCGGTTTCGACCTCCGCCGTCATTGCCGGAATGTCGGCTTCCCGTGCGGCCTGCTCTGCGCGGCCCAGCGCGGCGCGTGCCGCTTTCGTCCGGAGGCGGCGGATCGCAACGCCGGCGACAACCAGCTCATAGGCAGCCCTCGACGCCGGCGGAAGCGGCGGCGGCGCGAAGCCCGCGAGCAGGTGCTCGGCCTCGTCGAGGCGACCGATCAGCAGCAGGCGCCGGACCTCCAGATTGAACGCATGCGCGGCATTCACCCGGTCACCATGCGCTTCAAGCACCGCCCGGGCCGTGTCGAGCGCTTTCACCGGCCAGGTCAGATCGCGGGAGACGAGCGCGATCTCCGCCTCGGCGACGACACATCTGGCGCGCGCCATCGTCTCTTTGGGGCCGAACGCGCGAGTGGCTCTTTTGAGGAGAGCCTTCGCTCGGACGAGCTCGCCGAGCTGCGCCATGGCGATGCCTCTAAGGGCGAGTGCCGGCGCATCCTCGCGCAGCGCCACCCGCTTCAAGGCACCAAGGGGATCGCCCGAGGCGAGTGCACGCGCCGCGGCGGTGATCAGCGAGTCCATCGGAATCCCGTCACACTTGTCACTCTCACCATTCGATATCCGGCCCTAGTCTATCCCACGACCACCAAGCTGCATTCCAACAAACAGGAGGTTGATATGCAAAATCAAGTCGTTTCGCCGGAAGAATGGTTGAAGGCTCGCCTTGATCTGCTCGCTGCGGAGAAGGAATTCACCCGCCAACGGGATGCGCTGACGCGCCGCCGGATGACGATGCCCTGGGAACGGGTCGAAAAACCCTACCGGTTCGAGGGGCCGAATGGCGAGCTTTCCCTGGCGGATCTTTTCGACGGGCGGTCGCAATTGATCGTCTATCATTTCATGTTCGGTCCCGACTGGGAGGAGGCATGCAAGTCATGTTCCTTCTGGGCCGACAATTTCAACGGCATCCCGATCCATCTCAACCATCGCGACGTGACCTTCGTCGCCATCTCGCGGGCCTCGCTTGCCAAGATCGACGCCTACAAGAAACGCATGGGCTGGACCTTCCCGTGGTTCTCCTCAAACGGCAGCGATTTCAACTTCGACTATCAGGCGTCGGTGAGGCCGGAAGATCTGCCCAAGGGCGTGGCCTATTACAATTACGAGGTCCAGCCGAGCAACGCATCCGAAGAAGTGGGTATCAGCGTCTTCTGCAGGAACGACAGCGGCGAGGTATTCCACACCTATTCCTGCTATTCGCGCGGCGTCGACATGCTCAACGGCGCCTACCATTATCTGGATCTTGTGCCCAAGGGCCGCAACGAGGACGAATTCCGGTTCCCGATGGCGTGGCTGCGCCGGCACGACCAGTATTGAGGCAGCCTTTGGCTGGTCTTGACAGGAACCGGAGCCGACTCGGTCGATCCGGCTCAGGCAGTTAACGTTCTGACATGCCGGCATTTCACGGCTGCACGCAGGCAACTTCATCGCCGCGCGACCGGCTGCCGGACACTGCAAAATGGAGATAAAAATGACCAATATTCAATATCGGTGGATCATCGTGGCGGCTGGCGGCCTTCTCGGCTGCCTCGCCATCGGATCGATGTTTTCCCTGCCCGTTTTCCTCATGCCCATCTCGCGCGAGACCGGATGGTCGGTCACCGGCGTTTCGAGCGCCATGACCATCGGGTTTGTCGCGATGGCATTCGCCAGCATTGCCTGGGGCAGCCTTTTTGATCGCTGGGGACCTCGCCCGATCGTTCTCGCAGGCTCGATTCTGCTCAGCGTCAGCCTCGCATCGGCCAGCCTGACGACATCGCTGCCGGCATTCCAGCTCATCTTCGGACTTGCCGTTGGCACGGCGATCGCGGCAATCTTCGCGCCGATGATGGCCTGCGTCACAGGCTGGTTCGATACGCATAGAAGCCTCGCGGTCTCGCTGGTTTCGGCCGGCATGGGCATGGCGCCGATGACGATGTCGCCTTTCGCGGCTTGGCTGGTGTCGATCTACGACTGGAGAACATCCATGCAGATCATCGCGATACTCGTGGCGGTCGTGATGATCCCTGTCTCTCTGCTCGTCCGGCGTGCGCCGGCTTTGGAGAGCGGCAATATTGCCGCATCGCCGGGGGAAGATCCTCAGTCCTCCATGTCGACGCGGCAGGTGTTGAGATCGCCCCAGTTCATCATCCTGCTGCTTACCAATTTCTTCTGCTGTGCCACCCATTCTGGACCGATCTTCCACACCGTGAGCTATGCGGTGACCTGCGGAATTCCGATGATAGCAGCCGTGTCGATCTACAGTGTCGAAGGCCTGGCAGGCATGGGTGGCCGCGTCGTGTTCGGCATTCTCGGAGACAGGTTCGGTGCCAAGCAGGTGCTCGTTCTCGGTCTGCTGGCCCAGGCGTTCGGCGCGCTGGCCTATGTTTTCGCGCAAGGTCTCGGATCGTTTTATACGGTCGCCGCCCTGTTCGGCTTCATCTATGCCGGTGTCATGCCGCTCTATGCGGTGATCGCTCGCGAGAATTTCCCGATGCGGATGATGGGCACGGTGATTGGCGGGACAGCAATGGCCGGCGGCCTGGGCATGGCGACCGGCCCTCTGGCCGGAGGACTGATCTACGACACGCTCGCCAGCTACACATGGCTCTATGTCGGCTCCTGGGGTATCGGGATTGGCGCCTTCCTGATCGCCTTGACATTCAAGCCCTTTCCGAAGAGCCGGCGGGCTGGGCCGGCCTTCGACGCCGCCTGATGCCCCGGCGAGCAGCAGTGATCCCGACGAGGCAAAGCCAGGGCGGGATATCGGCTGCGAGGAGATGGAAGGCCCTGCTGCGGGTTTTGCGACGAAGGCGCCTTGTTTTTTGAGATCTGCGTTCTCTATAGATGGGGACGGCGAGGTTTTTTCCGAATGCAAAGCAATGAGATCGCGGCCCTGATCAATCGCGTGGCGATGGGTGATCGCAAAGCGTTCGCCTCGTTGTATAATGCGACGAGCCCGAAACTATTTTCGATCTGCCTGCGTATCTTGAAAGACAGGTCCGACGCAGAAGAAGCGCTCCAGGAAATCTATGTCAGGGTCTGGCAGCGCTCCAGGACTTTTGCCGTGGATACCGGTTCGCCCCTCGCCTGGTTGGCGGCAATCGCGCGCAACCACGCGATCGACATCCTGCGGGCCAGGAAACCTGTCGCCGAAGACCTTGATGCCGCTTACGACCTTGCCGATGACGGCACGCTCGATCCCGAACAGCAGGTGGCCAATGCGGATGAAGGCCGTCGCATCGACAGGTGCATGCAGGAGCTCGATTCCGCACATGCACGTGCAGTTCGACGTGCCTATGTGGAAGGTTTGAGTTATCTTGAACTGGCGGAAGAATTGAAGGTACCGTTGAATACGGTGCGCACGTGGCTGCGCCGGAGCCTTCTCAAGTTGAGAGAGTGCATGGAGCGATGACGTCGGGCGAACAAAGTCAGGGCAGGCGGCCGCAGGACGAGATCCTGGCCGGCGAATATGTGCTCGGCGTTCTCTCACTCGAGGCTCGCCGCGCCGTTGAACAGCGGATCGCCAATGATCGCGCGTTTGCTCGGATCGTCGAACGGTGGCAGGCGGATCTTGCCTCCTTCAACGACGACTACCAGGACGTGGCGCCGCGCCCGGTGGTTTTTGGCCGGATAGAAACCCGTCTCTTCGGTCCTGCCCGGGTTGCCGCCCCCTCGTGGGATCTGTGGAATTCCGCGCTGTTCTGGCGATGGTTCGCGCTCGGCACGTCGGCGGTTGCTGTCGCTGCCGTGTTTTATGCGTCGGGTGTGATTCCAAGGCCGCAGGGATCCGCGCCGCTGGTGGCGGAATTGTCCTCGACCAATGACCAGATCAACTTGCTCGCGTCCTATGATGCCGGAACCGGCCGATTGCGGATCGTGCCGGTCGCGGCGGCCGGTGGAGGCGAAGAGAAATCGCTGGAGCTCTGGCTGGTGCCCGGAAGCGGCGATCCGCGTTCCCTCGGCGTGTTCCAGCCGGATCGGGCCGGCGAGCTCGTCATTCCCGCAGATCTGCGCGGCAACATGGCCGAAGGCGCGACGCTTGCCGTCAGCCTCGAACCGTTCGGCGGTTCACGGACCGGTCTGCCCACCGGCCCGGTCGTGGCAAGCGGTGCCGCCCACCGACCATGACGGCGAAAGCTGAAGGTCAGGCCGCAGTCTCGCCGATATCCCAATAGAGCCCGGCCATCATCGCGAGGCCCTCCCGGACGATCGAGATCGGCAGATGCTCGTTCGGCGCATGCTGCAGGCAGCCGGGATAGGAATGGGGAATCCAGATCGTCGGTAGGCCGAGCAGATCGGAAAAGATGTTGTTCGGCAGCGAGCCGCCGAGATTGGGCAGGATCGCCGGCGGGCTCCCGAGCGTCTTCTCGATCGAGGCGACGACGCGGCTGACCCAGGGATGATCGGGATCGAGGCGGCTGGCGAGGAAGATCGCGTCGGTCGGGTCCTTGACCACCACCCGGTCATAACCCGCATCCATCAGCGCTTTGCGGACGGCCGGGACCACGGCATCCGGATCGACGCCGACCGGGAAGCGGAGCTGCATGCGGGCGCGAGCTTTTGGCGGGATGGCGTAGAGCGGCTGGGCGAGGTTGCCGCATTCCATTTCCATCACCTCGAAGGAACTCCAGGCAAACACCTTCTCCTCCGGCGTCAGGCCGGGCTCGCCCCACCAGGGCTCGATCGGCGGGTCGCCGGCAGTGGGCGTGATGTGGCAATCCTTCAGCGCAGTGCGGACATTTTCCGGAATCGAACCCGGCGTCATTTCGGGCACCTTGATCTGGCCGGTGCGGCCGACCAGTGCGGTGATCGCGTGGCAGAGTTCGATGCCGGGATTGGAGAGGATGCCGCCCCAGTTGCCGGAATGCTGAAAACTTTCGCGCGCATTGATCTCCAGATGGAAGGACATGCCGCCGCGGGCGCCGAGGAAGATCGTTGGCCGTTCGAGGGCGAGGCGTGGACCGTCCGAGGCGATGAAGACGTCCGCCTTCAGCTCGTCCCGATGCGCCGCGCACATTTCCTCCAGCCCCAGCGAACCGGATTCCTCGCCCATCTCGATCAGGTATTTGAGGTTGAAGCCGAGCGAACCCTTTGTCGCGAGCAGTGCTTCGACGGCGGCGAGGTTCACCGCGTGCTGGCCCTTGTTGTCGGCCGTGCCGCGGCCATACCAGGCGCCGTTCTTCTCGGTCATCTCGAAGGGCGAGAGGCCTGTCTCCCATTGGCCGTCCAGACCGGCGACGACATCGCCGTGGCCGTATTGCAGGACGGTCGTGAAGCGCGGGTCTTCGATGCGTTCGGCGAGCAGGAACGGGCCGGGAGCTCTATCGTTTTCGTAGATCTTCGTCGTGAAGCCAAGCCGTTCGAAAAACGGCTGCATGTCCTCGGTGACATAGCGCCAGAGGTCCGGCTTGTTGGCCGCGACGCGGCTGGCGGAAGGGATCGCCACGCGTTTGCGCAGCGTGGCCTCAAATGAGCCGTCATCGAGATAACCGACGGCCTTGTCGATCGTTGCTTGGCGGGAGGCAGGGGTCATCGCGGCATCCTTGGAAACTCAGGCCGTCCTGGCCTTCACGGCGGGAAAGACCGTCGCGTTCGACAGGTCGAGATCGAAATGGCAGCGGAACATGCCGCCTGCCTCGGTCGCCTTCTGTGGCGGCACGGTATTGCGACAGATGTCCTGCGCGAAGGGACAGCGCGTATGGAAACGGCAGCCGGCGGGTGGGAAGGCCGGGTTCGGCAGTTCGCCGGCAATCGGGTGCAGCAAGCGGTCGCTGGTATCCATGTCGGGCGCGGCATCGATGAGTAGGCGGGTATAGGGATGGCGCGGCTTGCGGAACAGTTCTTCCGACGTCGCCTCCTCGACCAGTTCGCCGAGATACATGACCCCGATCCGGTCGGCCATAATGCGCACGACCGAGAGATTGTGGGTGATGAACAGGCTGGTGAGTGACAAGTTCTTCTGCAGGTCGCGGAGCAGATTGAGGATCTGCGCCTGCACCGAGACGTCTAGCGCTGAGGTCGGTTCGTCGAGGATCAGGAATTCCGGCTCACCGGCAAGCGCCCGGGCGATGCAGATGCGCTGCCGCTGGCCGCCGGAAAATTCCTGCGGGTATTTTTCGGCGTCCGCTGCGGAAAGGCCGACCTGGACCAGCAACTCGTCGACGCGGGCGCGGATCGCGGTGCGGCCGCTGCGCAGCTTATGCACCCGGATCGGCTCGGCGATGATGTCCTCGATCGTCCAGCGGCCGTTGAGCGAGGAATAGGGGTCCTGGAAGATCATCTGCAGCCGCGGCTTGTTGCCGGAGGCATTCGGCGGAAAGCTGATCTCGCCGGATGTCGGCGCCATCAGGCCGGAGACGAGGCGCGCCAGCGTGGACTTGCCACAGCCACTTTCGCCGACGAGGCCCATGGTCTCGCCATGGCGGACGGTGAGGCTGACATCGCTGACGGCCTTCGTGCCGCCGCTCTCGCTCTTCTTCAGCCGTTCGATAAGACTCTGGTTGCGGCGGTAGACCTTGCTGACGTGATTGAGGATGAGGAAGTCGGAAGCGCTCATGCGGTCACCCTTTCCAGCGGATGGAAACAGGAAAAGGCAGAGCTTTCCTCGTGATAAAGCGGCGGTATGGTCGCGCGGCAATCGCCTTCCGCCCTGAAACAGCGCGGATTGAAGGCGCAGCCTGGTGGAACCGCCCCGAGCCCCGGCATGGCGCCGGGGATCTGGTCGAGCCGCATCTCGCCGGTGGCCGACGGCATCGGCGTCGCCCGGATCAGGCCGCGCGTATAGGGGTGTTTCGGCGCGTTGAAGAGTTCGCCGACCGGGCTGATCTCGGCGACGCGGCCGGCATAAAGCACCGCGACGCGATCGGCCATCTTGGCGATGACGCCAAGGTCGTGGGTGATCAGCATCATGCTGACATTGCTTTCGCGATGCAGGTCGCGCAGCAGTTCGAGGATATGCGCCTGGACGGAGACATCGAGGGCCGTGGTCGGCTCGTCGGCAATGACCAGCACCGGGTCGGCACAGAGCGCGAGCGCGATCACCACGCGCTGCCGCATGCCGCCGGAAAGCTGGTGGGGGAAACGCTTGAACTGGACGTCAGGATTGGGCAGGCCGACCCGGTCGAGCCAGCCCAACGCTCGTTTCTTCGTCTGGCTGCCGCTGAGTTTCAAATGCGCCTGGATGGTGTCGCAGAGCTGCTGGCCGATCGTGATCACCGGGTTGAGGCTGGTCATCGGGTCCTGGAAAACGAAACCGATCCGGCCGCCGCGCACGCCGCGCATCGCCTTTGGGGAAAGCTGGTCGAGCCGTTCGCCGGCAAGGGTGATGGTGCCGCCGGTGCGTTTCAGCGGCGGCACGAGGAGGTCGATGATCGCCGCGCCGGTGATCGACTTGCCGGCGCCGGACTCGCCGACGATGCCGAGCACCTCGCCCGGGTTGACGAAAAACGAGACCTTGTCGAGCGCGGTGACCAGCTGCCCGTCGCGATTGATGGTGACGGTGAGGTCGCGGACGTCGAGGAGGGGAGCGGTTGCGTTGATCATGAGCGGCCCCGCAGGCGCGGGTTATAGACGTCGCGCAGATGGTCGCCGAGGATGTTCACCGAGACGACGAAGAGGACGAGGATCAGGCAGGGCCAGACCGAGATCCACCATTCGCCCGACTGCAGGAAATTGTTGCCGTTGCGGATCAGCGTGCCGAGCGACGGCGAGGTGACCGGAATGCCGATGCCGAGGAAGCTCAAGGTCGCCTCGGTGATGATGGCGATGCCGAGATTGATGGTGGCGATAACCAGAACCGGGGCCATGACGTTCGGCAGGATATGCAGGACGATGATCGCGAGATTGCTGCGGCCGGTGATGCGGGCGGCCGAGACATAATCCTGGTCGCGCTCGATCATCACGGAAGAGCGGATGGTGCGGGCATACTGGACCCAGAATGCGATGCCGATGGACATCACGACGATGGTGATCGCGGTGCCGACGCTGCGCTCGGTGCCGAGCACCGCGCGGGCGGCGCCATCGATGATCATCGCGAGCAGCAGGGCGGGATAGGCGAGCTGCACGTCCGCGACGCGCATGATGAAGGCGTCGACCCTGCCGCCGACGAAACCGGCGATCAGGCCGAGGCTGCCACCGAGGACGAGGCCGATGGTGACCGACAGGAAGCCGACGATGATCGAGGTGCGCATGCCATAGGCCATGGCGGTGATCAGATTGCGGCCCTGGTCGTCTGTGCCGAGCGGGAAATCAGCTGACCCGTCCGCCATCCATGCCGGCGGAATGAAACTGTCCAGCACCGACATGCCGGAGAATTCGAATGGGTTCAGCGAGAACAGCGGCACTACGAAGGCATAGACCAGCAGGGCCAAGATCGTGACGGCACAGAAAGTGGGGCCGGGTGCCCTGCGCATGGCGCGCAGAAGCTTGGCGCCCCTGCTGCGGCGAACGGGGCCGGCTACCGGGGTGTTGACGACAGGCGTCATGATTGCCTCCTCAACACACGGGCGTCGATCAGCGGATAAAGCAGCTCGACGACCAGATTGATGACCATGAAGACCAGGCCGACGAAAATCAGGTAGATGGCGATGACCGGAATGTCGGCGCCCTGGATCGATTGCAGGAAGAGCGAGCCGAGGCCCGGCCAGGCGAAGACGTTTTCGGTGACCACCGAGAAGGCGATGATGTTGCCGAGCTGCAGGCCGAGCATGGTGATGACCGGCAGCAGCGTGTTCTTGATCGCATAGACATACCAGATGCGCGCTTCCGACAGGCCGCGGGCGCGGGCAAAGCGGATGTGCTCGCTCTGGCCGACTTCCATCAGCTGGGTGCGCAGCATGCGGATGATGAAGGCGACCTGGAAGGTGGAAAGCGTCGCTGCCGGCAGGAGGATCGCCCGCCAGCCGGAGACGGTGAGGAGCCCGGTCTTCCAGAAGCCGAGATCGACCACCGTGCCGCGCCCGAACGACGGGAGCAGGCCGAGTTGGACGGAAAATACCGCGATCAGCAGGATGCCCACGACGAAGTTCGGAAGCGTGATGCCGGCCGTGGAGATCAGCATGATGAAGCGGCCGAACAGCGAATTCGGATTGACGCCGCAATAGATGCCGGCCGGCACTCCGACCACGATCGTGATCAGCAGGCTGACGAAGGCGAGCTCGACGGTCGCGGGAAGGCGTTCCGCGATCAGGTTGGCGACCGGGTCCTGTGTGCGATAGGAAAAGCCGAAATCGCCCCGCAGCATGTTGCCGATGAAATGCAGGAAGCGCGTCCAGAGGGGCTGGTCGAGGCCGAGCTTGGCGATCAGTTCCAGCCGCTCGTTGACGGTCGCGTCGGCGGAGAGGAGGGCCGCCAGCGGGTCGCCGATATTGGCGACCAGCAGGAAGGCGATGAAGCTGATCACCAGCAGGACGATGATCGTCTGCACGATCCGTGACGCGGCATAATTCAGCACAACAAATTCCTTAGCAGCAGCTATCCCCGAGCCGGTCGAGGAAGGTGGCGCATTTCTCGAGCTCGGAAATCGCAACCGATTCATCCGGCTGATGGGCGTCGGCGATATCGCCCGGTCCGATGACGACCGAGGGGACACCGGCGATCTGGAAAATGCCCGCTTCCGTGCCATAGGAAACATAGCGGGGTTCGGTGCGGCCGAGAAGCGCCAACAGTTCCGCATCGAGCGTGGGGTCGTTATTGGGTTTGAGGCCCGGGATGCTGGCCTGGACGTCGAAGACGATGCCACAGGATGGATCGATCGCCTTCATGGCCGGTTCGAGCTTTTCGGCGGCAAAACGCTTCATGTGCTCCAGCACTTCATAAGTATTCTGACCCGGAATGAGGCGCATTTCCCAGAAGAATTCGCAGTTTTCGGAGACGATATTGCCGTGCAGGCCGCCCCTGATGACGGTGACCTGGGTCGTCGAATAGGGCGGATCCAATCCTTCGAACTGCGGGCCGTTGCGCATGTCCTCGCGGATGCGGTTGATTTCGGCGATCATGTCGCCGGCGACCATGACTGCGTTGACGTAGCGATCCGGCTGGGAGGAGTGGCCGGGTTTGCCCTTGATGCGGCACCAGCCGATCAGTCCGCCCTTGTGGGCCGCAATCATGTCCATGCTGGTCGCTTCGCCGATGACAGCGAGCCGCGGCTTCAGGTCGCTCTGGCCCACCCATTCGGCCATCGAGCCGACGCCGGTGCAGCCGACCTCCTCGTCATAAGAAAAGGCGAGGTGGACGGGCTTCTTGAGGTTCTTGGCGGCAATGCCGGGGACGGCCGCAAGACAGCAGGCGAGAAAACCCTTCATGTCGGTGGCGCCGCGACCGATCAGGCGGCCGTTCGCTTCCCTGAGCGTCCACGGATCGCCGGTCCAGGCCTGGCCTTCGGTCGGCACCACATCCGTATGGCCGCTGAAAATGATGCCGCCGGGCGCTTCCGGGCCGATCGTGATCAGCGCGTTTGCCTTGTCGCCCTCGGGGTTGGCAAAGCGCCGGACGCGCGCCCCGAAGGAGGCGGTCTGGTCTTCGACATATCTGAGCAGGTCGAGGTTGGAAACGGCGCTGACCGTGGGATAAGACACGAGACTGGCAAGCTGCCTCGTTATATCGGTTGCAATGGTCATTACTTCACCGTGAAATAACGCAGCGGATAGGCAAGGTCGGCCGGCTGGACGACGGTGACGTTGTCCTTGACGCCCCAGAGAATGTTCAACTGGTGGAGCGGAATGAAGGCAACGTCGGCCTTCATGAGCTTGAAGGCCTGGGTGATATAGCCGGTGCGCTTGGCCTGGTCGGTCTCCTTGCCGATCAGGTCGATCAGCTTGTCGACCTCCGGATTGGAGTAGCCGCCGATGTTGAAGGCGCCGAGGCCGCTCTTGGCGTCGCGGGTGGCGGCAATCGAGGTCAGGAAGATGTGGGCGTCATAGGTGGCCGGCGAATAACCGAGCATCGCCATGCTGGTATTGTATTCGGGCGGGTTGACCTGGGTCGCCCACTTGGCGGTCGGCTGGGCACGCGGATCGACCTTGATGTTGATGCGGGCGAGCGAAGCGGCGACAGCAAGGCAGGTCGCCTCGTCGTTCATGAAACGGTCGCTAGTGCAATCGAGCGTAACGGAAAAACCGTTTTCGTAGCCGGCTTCCTTCATCAGCGCCTTGGCCTTGTCGACGTCGGGCTTTACCGGCGCGCCGAGAGCTGCATCGAAACCGTTGACTTCCTTGCCGATCGGCAGGCCGACCGGTACGGAGAAATTGCGCATGATGCGCTTCTGGATCGCGCCGGTATCGATCGCCAGTTCCATCGCCTGGCGGACCTTCAGTTCCTTGAAGGGGTTCTTGGTCTTTTCGCTGCCGAAGATCAGGCTGTCGCGGGCGACGTCGGGCTGGATGTAGATGGTCCGGAGGTCCGGACCCGCCTGCATATGCAGCTTCGGATCGTTCTCGATGCGCTCGGCATCCTGCGGCGGCACGCCGTCGATCATGTCGACTTCGCCGGAGATGAGGGCGGATACGCGGGTCGACGGGTTGGGGATCACGAAGAACGTCGCATTGTCGACATTGCCGGTCTTCTTGTCCCACCAGCCTGGGTTCGGCGCAAAGACCGTCTTCACGCCCGGATCCCGCTCCTTGATGACGTAGGGACCGGTGCCCATGGCATTGCGGTTGGCAAAGGTTTCGGTGGCGTTGTTGGCGGCACCCGGCTGCACGGTGTTGTTGGCTTCGGCCCATTCCTTGTCCATGATGTACCAGTTGGTGATCTGGTTCGGCAGGATCGGGTTGATGGCGCGGGTCTTGATGCGGATCTTGTAATCGTCGACCTTCTCGATCGAAGCAACCGAATTGAGGTTTGCCTTGATGCCACCGGCCTGGCCGCGGGTCAGCGAGAAGATTACGTCATCGGCATTGAAGGCATTGCCGTTCGAAAATTTCACATCCTTGCGAAGGTTGAATTCCCAGGTCGTGCCGTCGATCTGCTTCCAGTCGGTCGCAAGTGCCGCCTCGATCTTCTGCTCGGCGTTACGGCGGACAAGCGGTTCGTAGACATTGGCGAGAACGGCGAAGATCAGCGTGTTCGAAACCGCATGGGGATCGAGCGTATAGGCATCGAGCGGGCCGGCGAACTTGAAATCCGCCGCCTGGGCCATGCCTCCAAGCGGAGCGGCGATCGCGGCTGCGGCGATGGTACCCAGCAGCATCTTACGTTTGAATGCAGAAAACGGGAAAGGCATCATGATCTCCTAAGCGCGCCACGAGACAGTCGGAATACGGGACAACGATGCGGTAGATATTTTATGATTAAAATATCTCGACGGAGTGAGCTCTGGAAGTGTGAGCATGCAGCGTTCCCTGTCGTTGTTTTGAGATGCCTACTTGCGAGGCTTGGGCAAACAATAGGCGATTTAAGGAAACATGCAAGCATGTTTGATCAAATGAGCGTAACTCTTTCGGGCGAGCGGATTCCGAGCACGCAAAAGGGTCTCAAAGACCTTGAAGGCATCGGAATATTACAAGCGTATCAGGGGTTTATGTTTCTAAAGGCGCCTTCGTAAGCCTTAAGTCATGGCAAACATCGGACCGCCCTTATGGGCGGGAAAGCCGTAGCCGTTGATCATCACCAGGTCGATATCGCTGCTCCTCGCGGCGATCCCTTCCGCCAGCAGGGCCTCACCTTCCAATGACATTGCGCCGAGCAATCTTTCGAGAATATCGTTCCTCGAAAATGTGCGCGGGGTGATGCCCTTTTGGGCTCGCGCGGCTTCTATGATAGCGGTCACCTCCGGGTCGACGGTCCGCTTGCCGTTCGGATAATCGTACCAGCCGCGGCCGGTTTTCTGGCCCAGGCGTCCCGCCTCGCAGAGCGTATCGGCAATCTCGACATAACGCACCGAGGGATCGCGGGTGGCCGCCTGCCGCTTGCGGCGGGCCCAGGCGATTTCGAGGCCGGCCATGTCGTAGACGGCGAACAAGCCCATGGGGAAACCGTAGTCTTCCAGCGCAGCATCGACCTCGTGCGGCAGGGCGCCGTCTTCCAGCAGAAATTCGGCTTCACGGCGATAGGCGGAAAAGATGCGGTTGCCGATGAAGCCTTCGGTGACGCCGGTGACGACCGGCAGCTTGCGCAGTTTCTTGGCGACCGCCAGCCCTGTCGCCAGCACATCCGGTGCGGTCTTGGCGCAGCGCACGACTTCCAGGAGGCGCATCACGTGGGCAGGCGAGAAGAAATGCAGGCCAAGCACCCGTTCCGGATGGGCGGTCGCGGCGGCGATCTCGTCCGGGTTCAGATAGCTGGTATTGGTCGCCAGCACGGCATCCGGGCGGATGACCTTGTCGAGACGCCGGAAGAGATCGGTCTTGACCGCGAGATCGTCGAACACGGCTTCGACGACGAGATCGCAACGGGCGAGATCGACATCTTCCGCTGTCGCGGAAAGGCGCGCCTTCTGGGCCTCGAACCCGGCCTCGTCGAGGCGGCCTGCGGCGACATTGCGCTCCAGCAGGCCGATGATGCGTTGGCGGCCCTTTTCGGCGGCTTCCGACGTTTGATCGAGGCCGATCACCGAATAACCGGCGCCAAGGGCTGCGACTGCGATGCCACTGCCCATGAGGCCCAGGCCGCAGATGCCGATGGTCTCGACCGGGCGAGGCTTGACACCTTCCAGACCTTCGACCTTGGAAGATTCCCGCTCGGCAAAGAAGACATGGCGTAGCGCTGCCGCCTCGCGGCTGTCGCGCAGTGCCAGGAAGGTGGCGCGTTCATCTGCCAGTCCTTCGGCAAGCGGGCGATTGGACGCGGTGATCAGCCGAACTGCTTCCACCGGCGCCTTCTGGCCGCGCACCTTGGCGAGGATCTTGGCCGAGGCTTTTTCGATTTCGGCCGAATCGATAGCGGCGATGTTCAGCTCGCCCGTGCGGCGGAGTGGTTTCTCAGCCAAGGTCAAGGCCGCGGATATTGCTGCCTCGACGAGATCGCCCGCGACCACCTCGTCGATGATCCCGAGCTTCAGGGCTTCCTCGGCCTTCACCGAACGTCCGGAGGTGATGAGGTCGAGCGCTGCCGGAATGCCGATCAGGCGCGGCAGGCGTTGCGTTCCGCCCGCGCCCGGCACGATGCCGAGTTTGACTTCCGGCAGGCCGACCTGTGCAGCCGGCGAGGCGATGCGATAGTGGCAGGTAAGTGCCACTTCGAGACCGCCGCCGAGTGCTGCACCGTTCAGCGCTGCGACGACAGGCTTCGACAGACCTTCGATCTTCTCGATGACATCAGGCAAGGTCGGCTCCATGGCCGGCTTGCCGAATTCCTTGATGTCGGCACCGCCGATGAACGTCTTTCCGGCGCCCGTAATAGTGACGCCGGTGATCTCGCCCGTCGTTTCGCTATAGGCGAGAGCTTTTTCCAGCCCGCTGCGGACATCGACAGAGGTTGCATTGACCGGCGGATTGTCGATGGTGACAACCAGAACCCCGTTCCGGATCGTGGCGGAAACCGTAGCGGAAAATTCGATCGTCTCGTTCATAATTGCCTCAGGCCGGAATGACGGCTGTCGCCTGGATTTCGATCTTGGCGCGGTCTTCCACCAGCGCCACGACCTGCATGGCGGCCATGGCCGGAAAGTGCTTGCCGATGATCTCGCGATAAACCTGGCCGATGCCCTTGAGGTTGCCGAGATATTCGGCCTTGTCGGTGAAATACCAGGTCATGGTGGTGATGTGCTCGGGCCCGGCGCCGGCCTCGGCCAGCACGGCGACGACGTTCTGCAGCGTCTGCTTGACCTGGCCGACGAAATCGTCGGTTTCGAACTGGCATTGGCCGTTCCAGCCGATCTGCCCGCCGACGAAGATCTGGCGGCCGTTGGCGGCGACGCCGTTGGCGTAACCGATCGGTTTTGCCCAGCCTTCAGGCTGCAGGATGGTGTGCATTATTCTTCTCCAAATGCTGTGTCAGCGCTGCGCGCATATCGTCGGGCCAGGGTAGGGCCTTGTGGGTTTCGTTGGAGGTGGCGACCAGCCGCTGCCTGGCGGTCCAGAGCAGGCGGTCGCCGGCCCGCACCTCGTATTCGAGATCGGCGGAACTGTTGCCGATCCGCATAACCTTGATGGTGAAATCCATCATATCGCCATGGTAGCCAGGGCTCTTGAACGCGACGTCCAGCGTCACGGTCGGCACACCGATCTTGCGGCGGCTGATCATGTCCGGCCAGGACGAACCGATCGCGCCGAAAAATTCCTCGCAAACGCCGACCATGATGTTCAGATAGGAGGGGAAATAGGCGATGCCGGAAGGGTCGCAATCTCCAAAATTCAATCGGCGGGATGTCGTGTAAGCCATGATCGCCCTCACGCCTTCAACAGTTCGCGGGCGATGATGAGCTTCTGGACCTCGGTCGCGCCTTCGTAGATGCGCAGCGCCCGGATTTCCCGGTAGAGGCTCTCGGTAATCTCGCCGCTCTTCACGCCGCGGCCGCCAAAGATCTGTACCGCCCGGTCGATGACGCTTTGGGCGTTCTCCGTCGCCACCATCTTGGCCATCGCGGCCTCCTTGGTGGTCGGCAGGCCCTGCACGTCGCGACGCCAGGCGGCACGGTAGGTGAGGAGTGCGCCGGCATCGATCTGGGCTGCCATGTCGCCGAAGGCGGCTTGCGTCAGTTGCAGATCGGAAAGGCGATTGCCGAACATCGGCCGCGCCTTGGCATAGGCGAGCGCCTCATCCAGTGCCCGCTTGGCGAAACCGAGAGCGGCGGCGGCGACGGAGGCTCGGAAAATGTCGAGAGTCCGCATGGCGATCTTGAAGCCTTCGCCAGGCGCGCCCAGCAGGCGTGAAACCGGGATGCGGCAGTTTTCGAAGCGGATCGTTGCCAGCGGATGCGGGGCGATGACATCGATGCGCTCAGCAATGGAGAAGCCCGGATCGTCGGCGAACACCACGAAAGCAGAGATGCCGCGCGTACCGGGCGCTTCCCCGGTGCGGACAAAAACAGTGTAGACGTCGGCGATGCCGCCGTTGGAGATCCAGGTCTTTTCACCGTCGAGGATATAGTGGTCGCCGTCCTTTCGGGCAGCACAGGCCATGGCGGCGACATCCGAACCGGCTTCCTTTTCCGACAGCGCGAAGGCGGAGATCCATTCGCCGGACTGCGCTTTCGGCAGGACGGTTCGGCGAAGCTCTTCAGAACCGGAAAGGCCGATCGCGCCGGTGCCGAGGCCCTGCATGGCGAAGGCGAAGTCGGCAAGGCCGTCATGCCAGGCAAGCGTTTCGCGGGTCAGGCAGGCGGCGCGGCTGTCAATTGGTTGGCTGCCGCCGGCGCCGGTCGCCGCGTCGAGAAGGCCGGCGTTTCCGAGCGCCTTAACGATGGCGCGGCAGGCGCCGTCCGTGTCCGAATGATCGATATGGCTCAGCGCGCCTGAAGCCGCGAAGGCATCCAGTTTTTCGGCGAGCGCCTTGTGGCTGTCGTCGAAGAAAGGCCAGTCGAGGAAATCGCGTGCCGGCCCTTTGAGCATCGTGGGGTTCGCCATCAGTCGCCCTCGAAGACCGGTTTGCGCTTTTCGGCAAAAGCCTCGAAGGCGCGGCGGAAATCCTTGGTCGCCATGCAGATCGCCTGTGCCTGGGCTTCGGATTCGATCATCTCTTCGATGCCCATCGCCCATTCCTGGTTCAGCATGGTCTTGGTCATCGTATGTGCGAACCACGGACCATCGGCCAGCGAATGCGCGAGCTTGACGGCCTCTTCCTCGAGAACGTCACCAGGATGGATGGTATTGAAGAAGCCCCAGGCTTCGCCTTCGCGGGCGTTCATCGTGCGGCCGGTGAAGAGCAGTTCGGCGGCGCGGCCCTGGCCGATGATGCGCGGCAGGATCCCGCAGGCCCCCATGTCGGCTCCCGCAAGGCCGACGCGGGTAAACAGGAAGGCGGTCTTGGTTTCGGGCGTTGCCAGCCGCATGTCGGAAGCCATGGCGAGGATCGCGCCTGCCCCCATGCAGATGCCGTCGACCGCAGCCACGATCGGCTGCGGGCATTTCTTCATCGCCTTGACGAGATCGCCGGTCATGCGGGTGAAGGCGAGCAGGTCCGGCATCGCCATACGGGTCAGCGGCTCGATGATTTCGAAGACGTCGCCGCCGGAGGAGAAATTGCCGCCGGCGCCGGTCAGGACGATCGAGCGGATGTCGGAGGCGTAAACGAGATCGCGGAAAAGATCGCGCAACTCCGCATAACTTTCGAAGGTCAGCGGGTTCTTGCGCTCCGGACGATTGAGGCGAACCGTCCCGACGCGGCCGTTTTCGCTCACTTCCCAGAGGAAATGTTTCGGCTGGTAGTCGCGAAAACTGCGCTTCATGTCCTTCATCACGTCACTCATGTTCGTCTCCTCTCCTTTTCATCGACCGTCCCTTTCCGGGCGGCAGGACCTCTCCCGCGTCAGTCGTTGGCGGAGGGTGGCAGGAAATCCACCTCGTGCGCGGCGGAAACCTTCACGATCTCCTCCACGTCGGTCATTTCGTGCAGCTCTTCGAAAAGTTGTCGGAGCTTGCGGGCCGGAGAGACCCAGAAGAGTGCCCGGCACGGCTTGTCGGACTTGTTGAAGTAACCGTGAGGGATGCCGCGCGGCATGCGCACCAGATCTCCGGCCTTCGCCTTGACCCACTGGCCGTCGAGCTTCAGATCGAGTTCGCCCTCCTGCACGAGGATGAATTCGTCCTGGGTCGGGTGGACGTGCACAGGCACGAACTGCCCCGGCAGGCTGTTGGTTTCAAAGGCGAAGGTGTCGTCGCAGACCGCCTTCGGGAAATAGACCTGGCCGAGGATATTCCAGCTGGTGCCGTTATATCCGCTACCATTCTCGGTTATGCCCTTTTCCAGTTTCATCCTGATCTCCCGGTTTTCGTTTCCTGGTTCATGCCGAGGCCGACTAGCCTGCCATGACTTCTCCCCCGGCAACCGCGATTGCCTGTCCGTTGATCGACGCCGCTCCGGGCGATGCCAGCCACAGAACCGTGTCTGCGACTTCCTCCGGCTTCACCAGCCGCCCCTGTGGATTGTTCTTGGTAAATTCTTGTCGCGCCTGCTCTTCCGTCCGTCCGGTCTTTGCGACGATCGTCTCGATCGAGCGGGCGATCAGCGGCGTGTCCGTGAAGCCAGGGCAGACGGCGTTGACGGTGATGCCAGTCCTGGCAAGCTCCAGCGCCAGCGAGCGGGTGAGGCCGACGACACCATGTTTTGCGGCCACATAGGCCGAAACATAGGCGTAGCCGGTGAGCCCCGCAGTCGAGGCGATATTGATGATGCGGGCGCCTGCGCCAAAAGCCTTGAGATCCGGCAGCACGGCCTGGGTCACGAGGAATACGCCGGTGAGATCGACCGACATGACGCGGCTCCACATCTCCAGCGAGGTCCTTTCGAAGGGCGCGCTTGGGCCTTCGCCGGCATTGTTGACGAGGATATCGACAGGACCGAACGCGGCTCGCGCCGTCTTGAGGCCATTGTCGATGGCCATCTCGTCGGTGACGTCGAAACCGTCCGCGACGCAGGCCTTGTCCCTGCCAAGCGTTGCGGCAAGTGCCTCCAGAGGCTCGGCCCGCCGGCCGGCGAGGGTCACCCGCGCGCCGGCTTCCACCAGCGCCGTCGCGATCGCCGCGCCGATGCCCGAGCCCGCGCCGGTGACGAGGGCGTGACGGTTGGCAAGTCTGGCACTGGCAAGACTGGCAGAGGGCGCTTCGCTCATGATGCGATCCTTATTTCGCCGCCGCCGGGCCGACAGCCGGAGGGGCAACGGCGGCCGCGGCACGCGCAAGGTTGGTCTCGTATTGCGCCTTGCCGGAATAATACTGTTTCGGCCACGGAATGTCCGTCAAGCCGATCTTTGCCGCTTCATGCAGCACCCAGGCCGGATCTGCGAGATGCGGACGGGCGACGGCGCAGAGGTCGGCGCGGCCGGCGGCGATGATCGAATTGGCATGATCGGCCTCCGAAATGGCGCCGACGGCGATGGTCGGGATACCGATTTCGTTGCGGATCTTGTCGGAGAAGGGCGTCTGGAAGAGGCGGCCATAGACCGGCTTTTCTTCCTTCCACACCTGACCGGACGAGCAGTCGATCAGGTCGGCACCGGCATCCTTGAACATCTGCGCGTAGATTGCCGCGTCTTCCGGCGTGTTTCCGCCTTCGAACCAGTCATGGCAGGAGAGACGCACGGAAATCGGTTTGTTTGCCGGCCAGACCGCCCGGACTGCCTTGAAGACTTGCAGCGGATAACGCGCGCGGTTTTCGTGGCTGCCGCCGTATTCGTCGGTGCGGATGTTGGTGAGCGGCGACAGGAAACTCGACAGAAGATAACCGTGGGCGCAGTGCAGCTCCAACCAGTCGGCATCGGCTTCAGCCGCGAATTTCGCTGAGCGGACGTGATCGGCGATGACACGATCCATGTCGGCGCGGTCCATCGCCTTGGGAACCTGGCTGGTCTTGAGGTAGGGCAGAGCAGATGCCGAGATCAGATCCCAGCCGCCTTCCTCGACCGGCTGGTCGATGCCTTCCCAGGCGACCTTGGTCGAACCCTTGCGGCCGGCGTGTCCTAGCTGGATGCCGACCTTGGCGGCGGAATTGTCATGCACGAAGGTGACGAAGCGTTTCCAGGCGGCCGCCTGTTCCTCGTTCCAGAGGCCGAGGCAGCCGGGAGTGATGCGGGCCTCCGGCGAGACGCAGGTCATTTCCCCAAACACGAGGCCGGCACCGCCCAGCGCACGGGAGCCGAGGTGGACCAGATGGAAATCGTCCAGCAGCCCGTCCCTGGCAGAATACATGGCCATCGGCGACATGACGATGCGGTTCGGCAGATGGGTTTCGCGGAGCGAATAGGGCGTGAACATCGGCGGCAGGGTGCGGCCGTTGCCGGTCACCTCAATGCCGTTTTTTCTGGCGAACCAGCGTTCATAACCTTCCAGCCATTTGGGATCGCGCAGGCGCAGGTTTTCGTGGCTGATGCGCTGCGAGCGCGTCAGCATCGAATACATGAACTGTTCCGGCTCCAGCGTATCGGCGTAACGCTGGCCGACCACTTCGAACCATTCCATGGCGTTGCGGGCGGCATTCTGGATGCGGGCGACGTCAACGCGGCGGATTTCCTCGTAGGTTTCGAGGACTTCCGGGATCTTGTCCTTCGAATGGCCGAGCTTGTTGAACTGGTTGCTGAGCTCGATCGCGTCGTCGATCGCGAGCTTGGTGCCGGAACCGATGGCGAAATGGGCGGTATGGGCGGCGTCGCCCATCAGCACGACATGCGAGTTGCCGTTGAAATGGCTCCACTTGCCGCAGATCAGGCGGTTGAAGTTCAGCCAGGCGCTGCCGCGCAGATGCCGGGCATTGGTCATCAACTCGGAGCCTTCGAGGACTTCCGAGAACAGGTCCTGGCAGAAGTCGATCGAGCCCTGCTGGTCCATCTGGCCAAGGCCGTGCTTTTCGTAAGCTTCTTCCGTCGTTTCGACGATGAAGGTCGAGGTCTTGTCGTCGAACTTGTAGATATGGGCCTGAAACCAGCCGTGATCCGTCTTGCGGAAATCGAAGGTGAAGGCGTCGAACAGCTTGTTTGTGCCGAGCCAGATATAGCGGTTCGGACGCACGACGAGGTCCGGTTCGAAGACCTCCGGATAACGGTTGCGGATCTTCGAGTTGAAGCCGTCCGAGGCAATGATTAGGTCGGCATCCGGATAATCGACATCGCCATTGGAGTCGGTTTCAAAAACAAGCTCGACGCCGAGCGCCTCGCAGCGGCGCTGCAGGATGTTCAAGAGCTTCTTGCGGCCGATGCCGACAAAGCCGTGGCCGGAGGTGCGCTGGCGTGTGCCCTTGAACAGCAGGTCGATATCGTCCCAGTGATTGAAGGCATCCTCGATTTCGGCCGCACTTTCCGGGTCCCAGGCCTTCATCGATACCATGGTGGCATCGGAGAAGACGACGCCCCAGCCGAACGTGTCGTAGGGCTTGTTGCGTTCGACGACGGAAATGGAATGCTCGGGGTGCAGCTTCTTCATCAGGAGCGCGAAATAGAGACCGGCCGGGCCGCCACCGATACAGACGATGCGCATATCCAAGTCCTCCTGACGTTCAGTCGATCATTATTTTAAGTTTAAACTATATGGCGTTTGATCGACCCGTCAAGCGGATTTGCGGCCACGCCGGCAGTTTTCATGCTGGATCGGCCAAATAATATGCATTAGCATATATAATGGCCCTGTTGCTCGCTCCTCTGTCCCGCTCGATGTTCGAATGAAGCAAGACTTGCCGTTCCGCCGGCATTTGTGAATTGACAAATGGCCGGTGCCGAAAATATGCTTTTGCAAATGATTATGGATTGAAGCCGACAAGGCGAAGGGGAACTGCCATGGCCGAGCGATCTTTTGCGCGCGAAGTCGAGGATCTCAAGTTAGGAGAAGGCGAGATTTTTCGTGGGGAAGGCATTCTCGCCATCACCAAGGCGCTGCTGCAATCCGGCGTTTCCTATGTCGGCGGTTACCAGGGCTCTCCGATCTCGCATCTGATGGACGTGCTCGCCGACGCCAAGGATATCATGGAGGATCTCGGGGTCCATTTCGAGACCTCGGCCTCGGAAGCGGCAGCGGCAGCGATGTTGTCTGCCTCGGTGATGTATCCGGTGCGTGGCGCGGTAACCTGGAAATCGACTGCCGGCACCAATGTCGCGTCGGACGCGCTCTCCAACCTGTCTTCCGGCGGCGTCAATGGTGGCGCGCTGATCATCCTCGGCGAGGATTTCGGTGAAGGTTCGTCGATCATGCAGGAGCGCAGCCATGCGTTCGCGATGAAATCGCAGATGTGGCTTCTCGACCCGCGGCCGAACCTGCCGTCGATGGTCCAGGCGGTCGAGGATGGTTTCCAGCTTTCCGAAGCGTCGAATACGCCCGTCATGCTGGAAGTGCGCATCCGCGCCTGTCACGTGCACGGCCAGTTCGTCGCCAAGGATAACCAGCGGCCAAAATTCACGCTTCGGCAGGCGCTGGAAAACCCGATCCGCGACGTCAACCGCATCGTCCTGCCGCCGGCGAATTTCGGGCAAGAGAAAGACAAGCTGGAGCGCCGCTGGCCGGCTGCCGTCAACTTCATCAAGGAAAGGAAGCTCAACGAGTATTTCGGCCCTGACGAAGGCGAGATCGGCATCATCACGCTCGGCGGTCTCTACAACGGCGTCATGCGCGGCCTGCAGCAGCTGGGTCTCGCCGATGTCTACGGCAATTCCTCGGTGCCGATCTATGTGATGAACGTCGCCTATCCGACGATCGACGACGAAGTGATCGATTTCTGTCTCGGCAAGAAGGCCGTGATCATGGTGGAAGAAGGCGCGCCGGAATATGTCGAGCAGTCGCTCCACACGCTGATGCGCCGCCGCGATATCCAGACCCGCCTGCACGGCAAGGACATTCTCCCGCTTGGCGGTGAATATACCGCGCCTGTCATGATGAAGGGGCTGAAGACCTTCATCGAGATGTACGATCGCCTGCTGCTCGGCAACCAGCCGCCGGTGCCGGATCCGAGCGATGTCCTCAACGATCCGAAGGTGAAGGCGCTGGCCGAAGTCGTGCCAGCGCGTCCCGCCGGTTTCTGCACCGGCTGCCCGGAGCGACCGATCTTTGCGGCCATGAAGCTGGTCGAAAAGGAACTCGGCGAACACCACGTCTCGGCGGATATCGGCTGTCACCTGTTCTCGATCCTGCCGCCCTTCAATATCGGCGGCACGACGATGGGCTACGGTCTTGGCCCTGCTTCCGCTTCCGCCTTCAATGTCGAGGCGGACAAGCGCTCGATCGCGGTCATGGGCGATGGCGGTTTCTGGCACAACGGCCTGGCGACCTCGGTCGGCAATGCGGTGTTCAACAAACAGGACGGCGTCATCCTCGTCGTCGACAATTTCTATTCTGCGGCGACCGGCGGGCAGGACATTCTCTCCTCCCGCGCCATCAACCCGAACCGCAAGACCAACAATTCGATCGTCAATGCGGTGAAGGGCATCGGGGCCACCTGGGTGCGCCAGATCGACCGCACCTATGACGTCGCCAAGATGCGCGACACGCTGAAGGAAGCGCTGACGAGCAAGGAAAAAGGCCCGAAGATCATCGTCGCCTCTTCCGAATGTATGCTGAACAAGCAGCGCCGCGTGAAGCCGCAGTTCAATCAGGCGGTCAAGGACGGCAAGCGCATGGTGAAGGAGCGCTTCGGGGTGGACGAGGATGTCTGCACCGGCGATCACGCCTGCATCCGGCTTTCCGGCTGCCCGTCGCTATCGGTGAAGCATACGGATGATCCGCTGAAGGACGATCCGGTCGCGGCGATCGACAACAGCTGCGTCGGCTGCGGCAATTGCGGTGAGGTTTCGGAAGCCGCCGTTCTCTGTCCGTCGTTCTATCGCGCCGATATCATCCACAATCCGACCGGCTGGGACAAGTTCCTCTCGAAATTCCGTAGCTCGGTGATCGGCTGGCTGCAGGCCCGCCGCGCCGCCGGCCGCGTCGTTTTTGCAGAGGTTTGATCGATGAACGAGACCGTGAACCTCAAGACGCTCCATGCTTCCGACAAGCCGCTGACGCTGGCGATCATGGCCATGGGCGGCCAGGGCGGCGGCGTGCTGGCCGATTGGATCGTCGGCCTTGCCGAAGAGCAGGACTGGATGGCGCAGTCGACATCGGTGCCGGGCGTTGCCCAGCGCACCGGCGCGACGATCTATTATATCGAAATGCTGCCCACCCGCGACGGTGTGTCGCCGATCTTCTCGCTGATGCCGACTCCGGGCGACGTTGACATCGTGCTGGCCGCCGAGCTGATGGAAGCCGGACGCTCCGTGCTGCGCGGTCTGGTGACGCCGGACAAGACCACGCTGATCGCCTCGACGCACCGTTCCTTCGCGGTCGGCGAGAAGGAGAAGCCGGGCGACGGCATCGGCGATCCGACCGTGGTGGTCGGCGCGACCGATTTCGCCGCCAAACGCACCATCGCCTTCGACATGGATACGCTGGCGACGAAAAACGGCAGCGTGATTTCCGCCTCGATGTTCGGCGCACTTGCGGCAGCCGATGTGCTGCCCTTCCCGAAGGAAGCCTTCGAGGCGGTAATTCGCGGCGGCGGCAAAGGCATCGAACCCAGCCTCAGGGCTTTCAATGCCGCCTACGAGCGGGCGAAAACCAAGCCGCGCGACGAAGTGGTCGCGATGGCGCCGAAGCGTTTCGATACGATGCCGGAAACCGCTGGCCATCCGGATCTCGATCGTCTCGTCCATCGCATGCGCGCAGAATTTCCGGAGGTCGCCTGGCCGCTGCTGTTTGCAGGCGTCAAGAAGCTCACGGATTTCCAGGATCCGGCCTATGCCGGCGAATATCTTGATCGGGTCGGCAAACTTTATGCCCTCGACCGTGCCAATGGCGGCAGCGAGCACGATTATGCTTTCACCGTCCAGTCCGCGAAATATGTCGCCATCGCCATGGCCTATGACGATGTCATCCGCGTCGCGGACCTCAAGACCCGTGGCACCCGCTTCAATCGGGTCGCCAAGGAAGTCGGCGTCAAGCAGGACCAGATCCTCTACATGACCGAATACATGCATCCGCGCATGGAAGAGGTCGTTGGGACCATGCCGAAAGGGCTCGGTCTCTGGGTCGAAAACCGCCCGAAGGTCTTTGCCTGGCTCGATCGCCGCATCAACAAGGGCCGTCGCGTGCAGACCGGCACGCTCTTCTGGTTCCTGACGCTTTATACGCTGGCAGCGTTGCGGCGCACCCGACGTGGCACGCTCCGGCACCTGCGCGAGACCGAACACCGTGAGGCCTGGCTCAATACCGCGACGTCGTTTCTTCCGAGAAATTACGATCTCGCGGTCGAGGTGATCAACAACCGCCGCCTGGTGAAGGGTTATTCCGACACCCATGCGCGTGGGCTTTCGAAGTTCGACCGGGTGATGTCGGCACTGACGACCTTGGCGGACCGCGAAGACGGTGCTGCCTGGATGAAGCGCCTGCGCCAGGCGGCTCTTCTGGACGAAAGCGGCATTGCTCTCGACGGCGCGTTGAAGACGGTCTCTACGCTTTAGGTTTTAAGGATAAAGACACATTATAGCCGCGATCCCGTTGCTTTTGCTGCGTATCTGACCGAAGTCTAGACACCCAGTTTTTGCAAGTACCGGCAGCCCACATGGAATCCACGGATCGTCAGCCAAGTCGCTTTCGAGACATTCTTGAGACGTACCGTCCTTACCTCATCGCCGTTGCGGCGCTGGCGGTTTTCGCGTTCACGACTTTTGCAATCTACAACCTCACGACCGAGGTCAGCTATGACGATGTTATCGAGGCGCTCGCCAACACGCGTTTATCCTCGATCGGCCTTGCGGTTTTCTTCACGGCCCTGAGCTTCGCGGCACTGGTCGGATACGACGTGAACGCGATTACCTATATTGGCCGTTCCTTGCCGTTCGTGCCTGTCGCGATAACGGCCTTCAGTGCTTACGCGGTCGGCAACACGGCTGGCTTTGGAGCGCTCAGCGGCGGGGCCATCCGGTTCCGCGCCTATTCGCGCCTGGGGCTTTCGCCGGACGATATCGGTCGCGTCATCGCATTCGTGACACTTGCCTTCGGCATCGGGCTTCTGGCGGTCACGGCGCTCGCATCGCTGGTCACCGCGCCGAGGATCGGCGCCCTCCTCGATATCGACGGTGATTGGGTGCGCGCCGGTGCAATCGTGATCATCATCGTGCTCACTGCGGTTCTGATCCTCGGGCGGGACGGACGAACGGTCTCGGTCGGAAGCTTGAGCATCCGTCTGCCGGATAGCCGCACGTCCTCACAGCAGTTCCTGATCACCGCGCTCGACATCGCCGCCTCGGCCTCGGTTCTCTACGTGCTCCTGCCGCAGACGGAAATTGGCTGGCCATCCTTCCTGGCGATCTATGCGACCGCCGTGGGCCTGGGTGTCCTCAGCCATGTGCCAGCCGGTCTCGGCGTCTTCGAGACGGTGATCGTAGCGGCACTCGGCAATCGGGTCAGCCTTGACGAAGTGCTCGGCAGTCTCGTTCTCTACCGCGTTATCTATCACGTCCTGCCGCTGCTCATCGCCACGCTGATGGTGATTGGCATCGAAGTTCGCCAGCTAGCCCATCATCCCGTTGCCTCGACGCTTCGCAAGCTCGAATTCCGTCTCGCGCCGCCGCTTCTGGCGACGTTCTCGATGATCGCCGGCGCAATGCTGATCTTCTCGAGCGTGACGCCGACACCGGATTTCGATATCAATTTCCTCGGGAACTACCTGCCGCTGCCGGTGTTCGAAGGCGCGCATTTCCTTTCCAGCATTCTAGGCCTGCTGCTGTTCATCACGGCGCGCGGCATTGGCCAGCGGCTGGACGGTGCGTGGTGGGCCGCCATGGTCTGCACCGCCTTGGCACTGGTTTTGGCCTTCATGCGGGCGCTTGCGCTTTTCGAGGCATCGTTCCTGGTTATCCTGCTGATCGGCCTGTTCCTCAGCGCCCGGCAGTTCAAGCGCCGGGCATCGCTGTTCGGGCAGGTGCTGTCGCCGAGCTGGATCGCCGCCATGCTCATCGTCGTCGCCGCAGCGATCACGGTACTGCTTTTCGTCTATCGCGAAGTGGACTACAGCCGCGAACTCTGGTGGCAGTTCGAATTTTCCGAGGAAGCGCCGCGCGGCTTGCGCGCAGTCCTTGGCCTTGCGATTTTCGCGGCCACAATCTCCCTGTTCAGTCTTTTGCGGCCGGCGGCCAGACGTTCGGCTCTGTCCACAGCGGACGATCTGGAGCGGGCAATCCGGCTCGTCATGGCTCACGACAATGCGGACGCCAACCTTGTGCGGATGGGCGACAAGCGGCTGATGTTCTCCGAGAGCGGCAATGCCTTCCTCATGTACGGCATCCAGGGGCGCTCCTGGATTGCGCTTTTCGATCCGGTCGGACCGCAGGAGGAGATGGCGGATCTCGTTTGGCGTTTCGTCGAGGAAGCTCGCGCCCAGGGTGGTCGCGCCGTGCTCTATCAGATTTCGCCCGGCCTTCTTTCTCATTGCGCCGATGCTGGGCTGAGGGCCTTCAAGCTCGGTGAATTGGCGATCGTCGACCTGTCCCGCTTCGACCTCAAGGGCAGTCGGCTGGCCGGGCTTCGCCAAGCCGTCAACAAGGGTGCACGCGAAGGGCTGGAGTTTTCCGTCATCGAGCAGCCGGACGTGATGGCGCATGTCGAAGAACTCCGGCGCGTGTCGGATGCCTGGCTGGAAGATCACAATACCCGTGAGAAGACTTTTTCGCTCGGCGCTTTCCGGGATGATTATGTCAGCGCCCAGCCGGTCGCGATCCTCAGGAAGGACGGCCGCATCGTCGCTTTCGCGACGCTGTCGCTCACCGATACGAAGCAAGAAGGTACCGTCGACTTGATGCGCTTTATGCCGGATGCGCCGAAAGGCTCGATGGATTTCCTGTTCGTGAAGATCATGGAATATCTTCGCGATGCCGGTTATAGACATTTCAATCTCGGCATGGCTCCGCTGTCCGGCATGTCCACACGCGAGGCTGCGCTCGCCTGGGACCGGATCGGCAGCGTTGTTTTCGAGCATGGCGAACGGTTCTACAATTTCAAAGGGTTGAAAGCCTTCAAGTCGAAGTTCCATCCCGCCTGGGAGCCTCGTTACCTCGCTGTGGCAGGGGGCGTAAGCCCCGCTATCGTGATGATGGACGCAACGCTCCTGATCGGCGGCGGCTTGAGAGGAGTGGTTGGTAAATGATGTTTCTGCGTTCTTTTTTTGTCGCGCTTGCCGCTCTGCTGTGTGGCGCCTTGCCGGTCGCCGCCCAGGATCAGCAGGACTATCATACAGGCCTGATCCCGCAGCCGCGTATCCTCGTGCCGAACAATGGCAGCGAGCTCGAAGGCATCGTTTTCCTGATTTCCGGCGGGCAGGGTTGGGGGGCTCGGGAGGATACCGAGGCGCAGAAGCTGCTTGCCGCCGGTGCGGCCGTGGTCGGCATCGATTTCCCCTCCTATATCAAGTCGCTCGGCGCCGACGACGGCGAATGCATCTACATGGTTTCCGATATCGAGGACGTCTCACAGCAGGTGCAGCGGCGGATCGGCAATCCGCAATATCGTCACCCGATCGTCGCCGGCATCGGCGAGGGCGGCGCCTTGGCGCTTGCGATGATTTCCCAGAGCCCGAATGCGACGATCGACGAGGCCATTGCGGTCGATCCGCTGGCAGGCATCCCGCTTGCGAAGGAACTCTGCACGCCGGCCTCCAAGCAGAAAATCGGCGATCGCATCGTTTATGGTTTTGACGACGGTGCTCTGCCGGCCGCGGTGACGATCATTTCCACCGCTACAGCCGATGCAGCCGGCAAGGCACATGGCCTTCGCCTGAAACAGGATCATCCCGAGGTCGAGCTCAGCAATTCGGGCGAGACCTCCGATGTGGCGCTCTCGCAGGCGCTTGCCGCACGCATCGCGGCTACCGGCCGTACAAGCCAGCCGCTCGACCTGCCGCTGAACGTGCTTCAAGCCAAGCCGGCGATGAACACGATGGCGGTGATCTTCTCCGGCGATGGCGGGTGGCGCGACCTCGACAGCGAAGTGGGAGGTTATCTGCAGTCGCAGGGAATCCCGACGATAGGGCTGGATTCGCTGCGATATTTCTGGTCCGAACGCACGCCGCAGGCGACTGCGGAGGATCTGGCGAAGATCATCGAATATTATCGCCGGCAATGGGACGTTCAGAACGTCTTGCTGGTCGGCTATTCGTTTGGCGCCGATGTGCTGCCAGCCGCCTACAACCTCCTGCCGGCAGCAGACCGGGTGCGAGTGAAGCAGATCACGCTGCTCGGCCTGTCGAACAAGGTGGATTACGAAATTTCCGTGACCGGGTGGCTCGGCGTCGCAAGCGACGGAAAGGGAGGCGATCCGATGACCGACATCGTCAGGATCGATCCGAAGCTCATCCAATGCGTCTACGGCACCGATGAGGACGACGATCCCTGCCCGACGTTGAAGACCAAAGGCGTCGAGGTGGTGCCGATCGAGGGCGGACATCATTTCGACGAGAACTACCAGGCGCTCGGCAAACGTATCCGCGACAGCCTGCAGACCCGGCTTTCGAAATAGACCGGTCAGATCTCGTGCTTGCGGATGTTGAGGAGGATCTTGTGCAGCGTGCCCGTGAAGGCGCGGTATTCTTCCTCGTCGATGCCGTCGAACATCCGCAGCAATGAATCATACATGGTCGGCCAGAAGCGCCCAAAGGCGGCACGGCCTTCCTCGGTGATCGTCACATCACGGATGCGCATGTCCTCGGCGCGCGGCGTGCGGCGAATGTAACCCTGGTCTTCGAGGGAATCGAGCGTGCGGCTCATGGTCGACTGTTCGATGACGGCGAAGACGGAAAGCTCGTTGATGGTGAGCGAAGCAGAGACGCTGAGGACCGCAAGCGTGCGCATCTTGGCCGTCGACAAGTCGTATTCGCGCAACTCCTCCGCCATGTTGGAATTCCAGCGGGAGATGATGCGGTTCATCAGATAGGGTGCGAAATGGTTGAGGCCGATCTCGCCCATGGTCGGCCGATTTTCCTGATCGCCCTCCTGATGCCAGCGCAGCACCACGCCTGAAAACCGTTCTGCCATGAAATCCATGTCTCCTAGACCACGTCGTTTCAACGCAACGACGATGCGAGCAGAAAGCCGGAGCCGCCGGCAAGCCCCGGTCCCGGATGGGTCGAGGCGCCGATATGATAAAGGCCCGGCACGTGGGTGCGGTGGTTAACAGACGACTTGAAGGGCCGCCAGAGGAAAAACTGGTCGAGCCCGCAGAAGCCGCCATAGGGATCGCCACCGACGAGGTTCATGTTCATCGCCTCCAGATCGCCCGGCGAGAAGGCGCGTCGGGCGAGCTTGATTTCGGCAAAATTCTCGATGTGGCGGGAAAGCAGAGCCTCGACGCGGTCGGCATAAAGTTCGCGCAGTTCGTCGGTCCAGCGGCCGTCGGCAGGTGTGGCGATCTCACCGGCCGCGTCGCCCTTGATGAAGCGCGGCGCTTCGGGAAGCTGCAGCCAGAGTATCGACTTGCCGTCCGGCGCGCGCGACGGATCGAAGCTGACGGGCTGGCCGACGCAGACGGTCGGCTCGGCCGGCAGCAGTCCGCGTTCGCATTCGTTGGTGGCACGCGAGACGCCGTCGAGACCGGATGTCAGGTGAAGCAGCGCCACTTTGGCGAGCTCCGGGTCGCCCTTCCAGCGCGGCGGCGCGGAGAGGGCGTAATGGATCTGCATGTTTCCCTTGCCATAACGGTAGCGTGCGACGCTTTCCTTTACGTCTGCGGGGGCGGGCTGCGGCCAGTCCTTCAGCAGCCGGTCATAGATCTGGTTCGGCGTCGTGGAGCAGACGACGCCGGATGCGGCGTGGATCGTCTCGCCGCCTGCAAGCCGCACGCCGGCCGCCTTGTTATCCGGACCGGGAAGGATACGTTCGACATCCGCGCCAGTGCGGATCGCGCCGCCTTGATCCGTGATCAGCCGTTCGAAGGCGGTGACGAGGTTAGCCGCGCCGCCCTTGACGATCGGGCAGCCGGCGAGCTCGATAGCAAAACCGATGACCTTGACCATTTCGGCCGAATAGGCGCTTTCCGGCGCCAGGCCGCAATGCAGGACCCAGGGCGCCCAGAGTGCGTGAGCGCCTTCCGACTTGTAGGTGGTTTCGAGATAACCGCGCGCTGGTGTCAGTGCATCGCCGAACCAGGCAGCGAGTTGGCGCAGGCCCTTGCCCCATCCCTGTCTGGCGACCGTTTTCAGCGTCGTGCCGGACCAGAGTGCGCCGCCGAGCAGGGAGAACAGGAAGGCCGCATCGGTGCCAAGCGCATTCATTTCCTTGTCGAACGTCTTGCCGTCGCCGGCTGCGAGGGCCTCGAAGGTTGCGATATTGCGCTGGCGATCTTTTGAGAAGATGACGGAGGAGCCGTCCGGGCACAGCACGCCGGTCGGCAGGTCGGCATGGGCGAATTCGAGGCCACGGGCTTCAAGATCCTTGCCGAGCGCGCCGTAGGCGGGCGAGGTCAGGAACAGCACCATGGTGGTGGCCATCACATCGTGGATAAAGCCGGGCTCGGTGATTTCATCGGTGTGCAGGCAGCCGCCGATGCGGTCGCTGCGCTCCAGAACGAGGACCTTTTTGCCCTTCTTGCCGAGCATGGCGGCGGCGACGAGCGCGTTGATGCCGCTGCCGACGATGATGTAGTCGAAATCCGCCATGCCGCCCGTCTTCCTGCTGGATACGGAAAGGGCCGGAACCTTCCGGTCCGGCCCTTCGATCGGATCAGGAGATCAGCGCAAGGGCGCGGACCGGTGAACCGGTGCCCTTGACGAGCTTCAGCGGAGCGGCGATCAGCACGGCGCCCTTCGGTGGCAGCTGATCGAGGTTCGACAGCGATGCGAGGCCGTATTTGCCGGCGCCGTGCATGAGGTTGTGGGCCGGGAAAGGCGGGTTCATGCCGCCGGCCGAACCGGCATCGGTGCCGATGGTTTCCTGGCCCCAGCCGATAATGTCCTTCGAAATCAGGTATTGGATCGCTTCGGCGGTCGGACCGGGAGAATGCGGGCCGTTCTCGTCTGCGTTCAGGAAGGTTTCGGTCGAGCCGTTGCGCTTGTACCAGTCGGAGCGCATCAGCACCCAGCTGCCGGCCTCGATCGCGCCATGCTCGGCTTCCCATTCCTTGATGCTGTCGACGGTCAGCAGATAATCCGGGTTTTCGGCGGATTCCTTGGAACGGTCGATGACATTGACCGGCGCCACGAAATTCTGCGGCGGGATGGTGTCGGTCGTGTTGTTCGGTTTGTCCTTGCCTGTAACCCAATGACAGGGCGCATCGAAATGCGTGCCGGTGTGCTCACCGAGTTCCAGCCAGTTCCAGGCCCAGAACGGACCGTCCTCGTTGTATTCGGAGATCGTGTGGACGGCGACTTTCGGCGTGTTCTTGCCGAACTGCGGCGGCAGGTAAAGAACGGGAGTATCCGGCCCGAGCGGCGCCGTCAGGTCGACGACCTTGACCGAGCCGGAGAGAAGAGCGGAAGCGAGACTGGTGAGCGTGCTGGAAGACATGGTGCCGGGTTCCCCTTGAATTGACCGGTTTCGTAAGCCGGGCAGCAGCCGGTTTTCCTCTCCGGATGCCGCTGAACGATGAGGGAGCCTATTGCAGAAAATATGAGGATGCAAGCAACTGGGAGAGGCTGCATCGCGCAAATTTATGTGGTCGATCCCTATCGAAGAACATCGATCACTTCCGTGAGAAATAGGCTGTTGCGGACTCAGTGAAGGGCAAGCATGAGTAGCTATCCGCTTATCGACAGATTGCCTGTTCTTGATGCTGTTTTCAGAAAATGTATGCATATGAATAAATAATGGACGCGGATGACGGCTAATGATGGGGTGATGGTCGGGCCAGTCACGTGGGCTGGCGAGCGCCGTTCCCAATAATGGTCGCAGCACGAACCTTTGACATTTCAAATATCTGCTTCTAGACGGTGGATCGGTTACAGAGGCAGCATTCGAAATGGTAGAAGCAGAAGCGGTCGGCGTCGATCTGGAGATCATCGTCCAGGGCGCCCATGGGCGGTCGAAGCCCGAGCTGCGCCTGTGGCTGCGGATGCTGTCGACCACCAAGCTGATCAGCCAGGAAATCCGCCGCCGCCTGCGCGCCGAGTTCGGCGCGACGCTGCCGCAGTTCGACCTGATGGCGCAGCTCTATCGGGAGAAAGACGGGCTTCGGCTTGGCGAGCTTTCCAAGCGCACCATGGTCACCAACGGCAATGTCACCGGGCTCGTCGAGAGGCTCGAAGCCGATGGTTACGTTCAGCGGGTTACGCCGCAGGGCGACCGGCGCGTGACCGTGGCAAAACTGACCGAGGCGGGTGTGACACTGTTTGCGGCGATGGCCGCGGCGCACGAAGGCTGGCTGCAGGACATGATGGCGGATATCGACCCGGATGCGGTCGCGGCGCTCTGGTCGGAGATCGGCACGGTCAAGGCTTCCGCCAACAACCACCTTTCCGGCGCCGCCTTCGAATAGGCCTCGCCGTCTCCGGCGTCAGCGCTTCTGTTCCTTGTTGAACCTCTGTTCGAGCAGATTGACCAGCCGCACCATCGGCCAGAGGAAGGCGATGTAGATCAGCGCAGCGCCGATCAGCGGCGTCGGGTTGGCATAGAGCGCCTGCGCGTCCGTCGCCTCCTTGAGAAGCTCCGGCAGCGCGACGGTTGAGGCGAGCGACGTGTCCTTGAACATCGAGACGCAGTTATTGGTCATCGGCGGAATGACGATGCGGATCGCCTGCGGCAGCACGACCTTGCGCAGCGTGACGAAGAAAGGCAGGCCGAGAGCCGCCGCCGCCTCGAATTGGCCGCGCGGAATGCCCTCGATGCCGGAGCGGAAAATTTCAGCCGAATAGGCCGCCATGACGATCGAGAAGGCGAGGCCGGCGGACGTCCAGGAGGACAGGCGGATGCCGACGAACGGCAGCGCGTAGTAGATGAGGATCAGCACCACCAGCATCGGCGCCGCGCGAAAGATGTCGATATAAAACACCGTCAGATAACGCACCGGCTTTGGCCCGTAGAGGCGCAGAAGCGCGATCACCAACCCGATCGGAATGCCGATGCCAATGCCCGCGACGCCGAGCAGGAAGGTGTTGATCAATCCACGCAGCAGCGCTGGAAATGCGTCGCCGAGAACCCCGAGGTTGAAGAATGTATCGAGGAGGGTCATTTCCTGGTGCCTTTACGCTCACGAAAAAGCCGGCCGTCGCCGGCCGGCATGACTAGGGTGTATTATCGGTAGCCGGCTCAGGGCTTCGGCAGCGGCTGTTCGACGGCGGAAGCGGAACCGGCCGCCGGATCGGAGCCGAACCACTTCTTGTGGATCGCGGCCAGAGTGCCGTCCTTCTTCATGGCGGTGATCGCGTCGTTCGCCTTGGCCAGCAGCGGGTGATCCTTGGTCATCATCAGGCCGTATTGTTCGCCGGTCTTGATGCGCACCTTGACGGCGAGGTCCTTCATCTTGAGGAAGGCGTATTCCATGCCCGGGACGTCGCTAACGGCCACATCGGCACGACCGGCGGAGAGATCCATCAGCAGGTCCTGCTGGGCATTGTAGCTCTTGATGTCGGTGATGCCGTATTTTTCCTTGTTGTCCTTGGCCCACTTGTCGCCGGTGGAACCGGCAAGCACGCCGACGACCTTGCCCTTCAGGTCTTCGACCTTGGAAACGGTCGCTTCCTTGCGGGTGGCAATGCCCATGTCGGCGTCATAATAGGCTTGGGTGAAGGACTGGCTGCCGAGGCGTTCCTTGGTGATGGTGATCGAGGAGATCGCCACATCGATACGCTTCGAAGAGGTGGCCGCAAAGAGCGCCTGGAAGCCGAGGTCCGAAATTTCGACCGTCATGCCGAGACGTTTGGCGACTTCGTTGACGATATCGACTTCGAAACCCTCGAACGTACCCGCAGCCGTCTTGTATTCGAAGGGCGGATTGCTCGGATAGGAGCCGACGGCAAGCGATGCCGCGGAGGCAAAGCCGGCGCTCGCGACGGACAGCGCCGCGGCACCCGCAAGGCCAAAAAAGGCGCGGCGGAAAAGGGTCGTGGTCATGATTGCGTTCCCTCTGTTTTGGTGACCGGCGGCTGTTTTCCCTGCCGGATCGGATGCGAATTCTTCTTGATCGTTGGTAGATGAAGTGACCTGAGCGGGCCCTTTCCCAAGAGCTATCCGGCGGCGTCTCATATCCTCTTTCAACGCGCCTGGAAGCGGATCGTGATGGAAAATCCGGCAAGTTTCAAGGGGAAAGATTGAAGCTTAAATCATGTCCGGACCGGTTGTCCGGGTGGCCGAATAGTGGCTCAAAATAGTTTAGGTTTAAACTTGTTTTTTCTTTCCGACGGTTCGATAGTGAGCCACGACCGGGGAACAGAGGCCGCCGGCAATTGTTGCGGTCCCTTTAAGAGAAGCAGGAAGCCGAGCCATGCGTTTTGCCTATTTCGCCTTTTTCGAGAATGTCGACGGAAGCCAGCTCGCCGTGAGCAAGGCGGATGTCGAGACCGCCTCCGAGATCATCAAGCTGACACCCGGGCTGACCACGGCCAACCTCTACACGCCTGAGGTCACCAAGGACATGTACAACAAGGACGAGCAGTCTCCTATCTTCGGCATGCAGCTCTATTTCAACGAGTTGACCGACCTGGAAGACGCGATGGCGCCGACCGGCCACCTGCATCAGCTTGTGGCTTCGGGCGTGCTGTCGAGCATTCGCGGCGCCAAGGGCACTCAGCAGGCCATGTATGCGCGACACTTTCCGGTCGACGATGCCAGGCTTGATGTAGAAAAGAACGGCAATCCCTGTTCCTACGTGGTCCATTATACCGGCCCGGCCGAGGACCTGAACGTCTGGATGCACCACTATGTCAGCCATCACCCGCAGGTGATGCGCACCTTTCCGGGGATCCGCAAGATCGAGGTCCTTTCACGGGTCGACTGGTGCGGGTTTCTGCCCTGGGAGCGGGTCAACCACATGCAGCGCAACCGGGTGATGTTCGACAACCCTGTCGCACTTCAGGCAGCGCTGCAGTCGCCGGCCCGCATTGCCATGCGCGAGGACTTCAAGACCTTCCCGCCCTTCGAAGGCGGCAATTCGCACTTCCCGATGGAGACGCAGATCATCGTCCCTGACGGACGGTGAGGCCGCTCAGAACTTTATATGGTCGCGGTCGAGATCCGCGACCGAACGGCAGCCGAGAAGCGCCATGGTGCGGCGGATTTCCTCTTCGAGGATGGTGATGGCGCGGGCCGCGCCAGCCTCACCGCCGGCTGCGAGGCCATAAAGCGCTGCGCGGCCGGTCATCACCGCATCGGCACCGAGCGCCAAAGCCTTGACGATGTCCGTGCCGCGGCGAAAACCGCTGTCGGCAAGGATGGTGATCCTGCCTTTCAGCTTGCCCGCGATCTTCGGCAGAATGGTAATCGGCGATGGCGCACCGTCAAGCTGACGACCACCGTGATTGCTGATAACGATGCCATCGGCTCCCGCGTCGGCGGCCAGTTCGGCATCGCGCAGCGTCATGACGCCTTTGACGATCAGCGGCTTTTTCCAGATTTTCCGCAGGCGGCGGATATGGGTCCAATGAAGGTCCGGCTCCACCTGCTCGCGCGACCAGATGGCCGTGCGAGCGAAGGTCTGCTGGTCGGCCGGCAGAAAATCGAGCAGATTGCCGAAGGGCGGAATGCCGCGTGCCATGACCGACAACGCCCAGCGCGGATGACAGAGGATATCCAGCTTGTGGCGGAAGGTCGGGTCCATGCCGGAACGGTAGTTGCGGCGGTCCCATTCGCGGTTGCCGAAGGTCGCAGCATCGGTCGTCACCATCAGCGCCCGGCAGCCGGCTTTTTCGGCGCGCCCGACCAGTTCGTCCATGAAGGCCTGCGAGCGGAAGACATAGAGCTGCATCCAGTGGGAGAGGTCGGGGACGCCGGAAAGCTCCTCGATCCGCATGTTGGAGACTGTGCTCTGGGTGAAGGTCACGCCCGCCTTGGCGGCGGCTTCGCTAAGCAGCCGATCTCCCTGATATTGGAACAGGCCATTGAAGCCGGTCGGCGCGATGATGATGGGCAGCCGCATCTTGCGGCCGAAGATTGTCGTCGAGAGATCGGGTATACCGACGCCGGTCAGCGTCGAGGGCCGAAATTCGATTTCCGAAAAGGCTTCGCGGTTGCGGCGAAGCGTCCATTCGTCCTCGGCGCCGCCCTCGAGATATTCGGTGACGAAGGCCGGCAGGCGGCGTCGCGCCATGGCCTGCAGATCGGCGATGGTGACGGCGCGGCCGACATCCCGGCCGCTGTAATATCTGCGTCCGGCGAACGCCATCACTCGACCTGATAGCCGGCTTCCGCAAGCACCGGCGACCATTCCGCATTGACGTCGTCCGGCGGCACGGCGGCGAGCAGGCTGCGGGTATAGGCGTGCTGCGGATTGGCAAACACGGTTTCCGTCCGGCCACTTTCCACCACCTCGCCGCGATACATGACCATCACCCGATCGCAGAGATAACGAACGACGGACAGGTCGTGGCTGATGAACAGCATCGAGAAGCCGTGTTCGTCACGCAGTTTCAGCAGGAGGTCGAGAAGCTGGGCCTGAACCGAGACGTCGAGGCCCGAAACGATCTCGTCGGCGACAAGGATGCGCGGTAGCGTGCAAAGCGCGCGGGCGATATTGACGCGCTGCTTCTGGCCGCCCGAAAGTTGCGAGGGAAAACGCATCGCCGCATCCGGCGGCAGGCCGATTTCCTTCAACAATTCGGCGGCACGGTCCATGCGCTCGCGGGTGCTGTTGTGCAATCCGCTCGCCTCGTTCGCCTGGGTGACGATGCTGCCGATCCGCCGGCGCGGGTTGAGTGCCGATTGCGGGTCCTGGAAGACCATCTGGATGTATTCGCGGCGATAGGCCCGGTCGGCATTGCCATTGGCGGTGATGTCGCGGCCGGCCAGCGTGATCTTGCCGCCGGTCGGCGTATCGAGGCCGACGACGAGGCGGGCGAGCGAGCTCTTGCCGCTGCCGCTTTCGCCGACGATGCCGACGAACTCACCCTCGCCGAGCGAAAAATCGACGCTGTTGACCGCCTTGAAGGCGCTTCGCTTGGCGAACGGGCTCCAGGCGGTCGTATAGGCCTTGGTGAGCTTCTCGCCGTTGAGATGAATCTTGGTTGAAGCGATCTCGCGGCCGGGCGCCAGCGGCGGCGGGACGATATCCGGTGTTTTTTCGGTGCGGATGCAGGCGGCGATATGATTCGGGCCGATATCGGCCAGCGGCGGTTCGGCCCGGGTGCAGGCCTCGATCGCGTTCGGACAGCGCGAGGCGAAACGGCAGCCCTTCAGCTCCTTCAGCACCCGCAGGCCCGGCATCCGCTCGGGCAGGATGAAGAGGCCGCGGCGCGGGCCGGTGATGGTCGGATTGGCGAGCTGCAGGCAACGGGTATAGGGGTGAGCCGGCGCCGAGAACAGCTGCTTGGCGGGACCGCGTTCGGCCGGGCGGCCGGCATAAAGCACCATGATCTCGTCGCTGATCTGCGAGGCGAGGCGCAGGTCGTGAGTGATGAAGATCACCGCCGTACCGTCGCGCTTCTGCATTTCGGCGATCAGCTTGACGATCCGGGCCTGGATGGTGACATCCAGCGCGGTGGTCGGTTCATCGGCGATCAGCAGCCGCGGGCGGCTGGCAAAGGCCATGGCGATCAGGATGCGCTGGCACATGCCTCCGGAAAGCTGATGCTGGTATTTTTCGAGCAGCGCCGCGCCATGCGGCAGATGTACGGACTCAAACTCCTTCAACGCCCGCTCGCGCCAGTTTTCACCGGGGGCAAGGCCGATCCGCAGAAGGTGTTCCTTGATCTGCTGGCCGACCGTCAGCACTGGGTTGAGGCCAGAAAGCGGCTCCTGCGGGATGAAGGCGATGTCGCGGCCGAGCAGGCTCCGGCGGCGTTCCGCCGCCATCGACACCAGGTCCTCGCCGTCGAAGGCGAGCGTGCCCTTGGTGACCGCAAAGCCGTTCGGCAGGTATTGCGAGATGGTGCGGCCGATCATCGACTTGCCGGCACCGGATTCGCCGACCAGGCCGAGGATCTTGCCGGGCTCCAGCGAGAAGTTAAGGTCGGTCAGGACCGGGAAGCTTTCCTTGGCTCCTACCGATTCGACGCAAAGGTTTTGCGCCGAGAGAATGGGATTTTTGGGCGAGGGAATGGCCATGTCAGGTGCGCTCCGTCTGGGTCAGGCGCGTATCGAGGGTGCGGCGCAGGCCATCTCCGAGGATATTGAAACCGAAGACCGCGAAGAAGATCGCGAAGATCGGGGCGATCAGGTTAAACGGCGCCTCGTAGATGTTCTGGCGCGCATCGGCGATCATCTGGCCCCAGGCGGCGGTTTCCGAGCCGACGCTCATGCCGACGAAGGAGAGGATCGCCTCGACGATGATGGCGACGCCCATTTCGAGGCTCATCAGGGTAATCAGCAGCGGCAGTGTGCCGGGCAAGATTTCGCGAGTGATGGTGCGCCAGTGCGAGAAACCGACGAGTTGGGCGGCCGAAACGTAGTCGCGCCGGCGAAGCACGATCACTTCGCTTCGAAGCACGCGGCAGAAGCGCGTCCAGTCGACCAGGACGATGGCGAGCACGACGTTGCGCAGCCCTGTTCCGAGGCCAACCATGAGGATGAGCGACAGGATGACCGGCGGGAAGGAGAGCCAGATCTCAACGATGCGGCCGATCACCCAATCGACCCAGCCGCCGAAATAACCGGCGACATGGGCGAAGAAGGCGCCGATGATCATCGCGCCGATCGAGGCTGTAAACGCCACGGTGAGCGCGACGCGGGCGCCAAAAATCAGGCGGGAGAGGACGCAGCGGCCGAGGCTGTCGGTGCCGAGCGGAAACATCGCATCACCGCCATCGACCCACACGGGTGGCGTGAGGATCGAGAGGAGGTTCTGCTCATTCGGATCGTTCGGCGCCAGATAAGGCGCAAAGATCGCGCAGACGGCCAGGATGAAAATGATGACGAGGCCTGTCTGGACGCGGCCGGATCTCAGCCAGAGCGGAAGCGGTCGCATATCAACGCACCCTCAGTTTCGGGTTGAGGATCAGATAGAGGCTGTCGACCACGATGCTGATCACCAGAACTGCGATGCAATAGGTGAGGCCCGCACCCTGGATGATCGGCAGGTCGGCGTTGCGGATCGCGTCGACCATCAGGTTGCCCATGCCCGGATAGGAATAGATGATCTCGACCAGCAGCGTGCCGCCGAACAGGAAGCCGAACTGCACGCCCATCAGGCTCAGGGTCGGGAGGATGGCGTTCTTGAGGCCGTGGCGGATCAGGATGCGCTTTTCGGAAAGCCCGCGAAGCCGGGCCTGCTGGATATAGTCGTCCTGATAGGCATCGAGCAGGCTGGAGCGCAGCACGCGCATCAGGGATGGCGACAGCGCGATGCCGAGCGCCAGGCAAGGCAGGATCATGTGTTCCAGCGCGTTGAAGAAGGTCGAGAGCTTTCCGGTGATCAGGCTGTCGAGCAGCAGGAAGCCGGTGACGACCGGGCGCTCGAAGCCGGGGCTGAGGCGGCCGGTGAAGGGCAGGACCTCGAAAAAGACGCCGAATATGAGGAGCAGGAACAGGCTCCAGAGGAATTCCGGAAGCGAGAGCAACAGGATCGAAATGAAATCCATCACCGCTTCGGCGCGGGTGCCGCGCACGTAAAACAGAAAAAGGCCGCCCGCGAGGCCGAAGACGGTGGCGACCACCATGGCAATGAGAGCCAGTTCGACGGTGGCGGGCAGTGTCGAGCCGATCAGGCTTGTCACATTCTGGCGGAAATGGATGGAGCGGCCGATATCGCCGTGGAAGAGCTTGTTCAGCCAGATGCCATACTGCTGATAGAGCGGCAGATTGAGTCCCATTTCGGTGCGCATGGCCTCCACTTCCTGAACCGTCGCATTGGGTGGCAGGGACATGGCGGCGGGATCAACCGGCAGGATGCGCAGGATGCAGAAGAGAAGCGCAGAAACAAGCAGCAGGATCGGTATCGCGGTGAGGACACGCTTTACCAAGAGCTTGGCAATGGTCGCAAACATGCGCATGCCCCGTATGACGATGTGAAGGAATGGGTCCGGGCGTACCCGGACCCCAGGATGGCGAGGTCAGTCGGTATCAGGACCAGGACATGGTGCTGCCCAGAACCCAGGCATTGCCATATTTGACGTAGTTCAGGCTCTTCTTGCGCACCAGCGTCTGGACGCTCTGCAGGATCGGGATATTGGCCCCGGTCTCGACAGCTTCCTGCGCGACGGCCTTATAGCCGGCAATGCGCTTCTCGTAGACCGGCTCGACAAAGAGCTTGAGGATCTTGTCGCCGATCTCCGGACCCTTCCAGGCGCCGAACGGCATTTTCGGGTTCATCAGATAACCGGAGAAGATCTCCGGGTCGCCGGTGGCGTTGTCGAAGCTGTAGAGGGTCGCTTCCGGCAGCTGTCCGCCGCGGTTCAGTTCGAAATATTTGGAATATTCGATCTGCTGCAGTTCGACCTTCAGGCCGACCTTCTGCCACATCTGTACCAGCGCCCGGGCAATATCGAAATCGCTCGGGAACTGGCCGTTGGTGGCTGCAAGCGTAAAGGTTGCCGGCTTGTCCGCCGTGTAACCCGCATCGGCCAGAAGCTTTTTCGACAGTTCCGGATCGTAGGCGAACTTGTAGTCGGGCAGGTAGCCCGGCGTCCCGGGCGTGGCCGGGACGGAGAGCGGCACGGCCGCGCCGCCGTAAAAGGCCTTGGAGAGCGCTGCCTTGTCGATCGCGTGATGGGCTGCAAGGCGGACGGCCATGTCCGTAAACCCCTTGTCGTTGCGCATCTGGAGGAGGATCAGACGGGTGAAGGGGTTGATCTCGGCGGTCAGGCCCTCGGTCTTGCCGAGGCGCTCGGCTTCACGGACCGGAATGTTGACGGTGAGGTCCACCTGGCCGGACTGGATGGCTGCGGTACGGGCCGACGGATCCTTGATGATGTCAATCGTGACGCGCTTGATCTTCGGCTTGGTGCCGAAATAGTCGTCGTTGCGCTCCAGCACGATGCGCGAATTCATCTGGTAGTCGACCAGCTTGTAGGGGCCGGTGCCGACCGGCTTCTTTGCAAATTCTTCCGGGCCGACGGATTCGATATACTTCTTCGGCACGAGATAGCTGCCGAGAAAAGCCAGCCACTGCGGCGCGGTCGGGGTCGGGGCGGAGAACTTCATCACGCCCGATGTCGGCGACAGGATCTCGATGTCGGTGAGGGTGCGCCAGGAATTGGCGATATCGAGCTTGAGGCCGGATTTGATGCGATCGACGAAGGTGTATTTGAAGTCCTCCATCGTCATCGGATCGCCGTTGTGGAACTTCACGCCGCTGCGGATCTCGAAGGGCATCGAAAGACCGTCCGGCTTCAGTTCCCATTTGGTGATGAGATTGCCGATGAGCTTCAGGTCCGGTGACTGGTCGAGCGGCTGGTCGAAAACCATCTTGAAGAGCGGCTGTGCATCCGGGACGAAGCGAAGGTTCGGGTCCCAGGACGGCACGTCGGACGGCCAGCCGATGGTGACGTTATCGGTATCTGCAGCGAAGGCGATTGTGGCCTGCGAAAGCACGGAGCCGCTGACCGCGGCAAGGCCGAGCATCTGCAGGAGATTTCTGCGGTCGATTTCAAAAGTCATGACGATCCCTCTGGTTCTGCCCGTCGATCGCGACCGACGGACCTGCGGCGGTTAGTGAAACGCAAGCCTGCAATCCTGCCAGGGGCTTCTGTTGATTTTCGATGCCGCTTTTTGCGGTCGTCCCCTTAACAATTGAGGGGATCGTAGAACGAGGTATAAATTACTTCAAGCCTAAAATTTCTTATCGTCGGAAATTGAGAACTCCGTCGACTTCTGCGTGTGGAGGGCCGGAAATGCCGGGCTTTTGGCGGCCTTCAGGTTGAGACCCCAGCGAGGATGGTCACCAAGGGAGCAAACTCAAATCCGGCCTCGTAAAAAGTCGTTGACGTCCTTTCCAATTATTTTATGCTTAAAATGTCTTTTAGACGAATGACGCCTCAACGCGACTGAAAGAGGGACGCTCATGATCGATCCGCATTGTCATTCCAGCAGCATCATGGTGGAACGCCCCGCGGCGGTCGCCTTCGAACTGATGTCGGACGGGCTGAAACAGGGCCAGTGGGCATGGGGCAGCCTCAATCGCACGGAGGTGGAGCCAGGCCTCTTCTGCGGCACCTCGACCTTTTCTGGAAAACAGACGTTCGTGCGGCTCAATGTCGATCGCTCCCGCTTCCAGGTGGATTACGAGGTCGGTGCGGCCAAGGACGCCATGCAGTTCCGCAACATGTCTCGCGTCATCCCGGGCGAACTGCTGCGCATGGGGCCGGACAAGTGCGTGGTGACGTTGCTGACCTGGCGGCTGGAGACGCAGACGGATGCGGAATGGATCCAGTTCGGCACGATCCACGAGGCCGAGATGTTCCTGATCAAGGGCATTCTGGAACGGGCATAAGGACAGAGCCATGCATTCTCCCTACCTCCTATTCGAGAACCAGGCGCTGAAAAACCCCGATGCGCCGATGCTGATCGCGCCGGCCAGCGCCAAACTGCCTTATGCGCCCGAGGGCTTTCGCCATAGCTATGGTGAGGTTTTTACCCGCGTCAGCCTGCTCAAGCAGAAGTTCGCGGCGGCAGGATATGGGATCGGGGCTCGCGTCGCCCTTCTCCTCGAAAACCGTCCGGAATTCTTCGATTACTGGCTGGCGTTGAACGCCATCGGCGCCTCGATCGTGCCGATCAATCCCGACCTGCGCCGCGACGAGCTGCTCTTCCAGCTCGACCTGGCGGAGGCTCCGTTGATGGTGGTCATCCGTGAGCGACTGGATGATCTGCGGGACATCTCGCCCGGCAAGGTGACGGTGATCGTTGCCGGCGACGACATTCCGCCTTCGGCTGAAACACGCGAGGCACGACCCGGCGACCCGGATGCCGAATGCGCGCTGCTGTTCACCTCCGGCAGCACCGGCAAGCCGAAGGGCTGCATCCTTTCGAACATCTATTTCATCGGCATCGCCGAATGGTACACGATGCAGGGCGGCATCGCCGAAATGGGCGAGGGAACCGAAGTGGCGCTGACGCCGCTGCCGATGTTCCATATGAATGCGCTCGGCTGCACGGCGGTCGGCATGATCATGAGGGGCGGCGCGATCGTGCCGCTCGACCGGTTCCATTCGAGCAGCTGGTGGGCGTCCATCGCCGATTCGGGCGCGACGATCATCCATTGTCTCGGCGTGATCCCGGCGATCCTGCTGCAGCTTCCGGCCGTGGAAGCAGAGCGGGCGCACAAGGTGAAATTCGCGCTGGGGCCGGGCGTCGATGCCCGTCACAAGATCGAATTCGAGAAGCGCTACGGCATCCCGATCGTCGAAGCCTGGGCGATGACCGAAACCGGCGGCCGGGCCGTAACCACCACCGCGGCGGACGACTATACGCCAGGCCTGCGCTGCATCGGCCGGCCGCGTGTGGGCATGGATTCCCGCATCGTCGACGATGCGGGAAAAGATGCGGAAATCGGCAAGCCCGGGGAACTGCTGGTGCGTGCCAAAGGCGCGAACCCGCGCGACGGTTTCTTCAGCGGCTATTTGAAGGACGAGAAGGCGACCGAGGAGGCCTGGGAAGGCGGCTGGTTCCATACCGGCGACGTCGTTTATGCCGACGAGAAGGGGCTTCTCTATTTCTTCGATCGCAAGAAGAGCATCGTGCGGCGCAGTGGCGAGAACATCGCCGTGCTGGAAGTGGAAGCGGCCCTTGCCAAGGATCCGGCCGTCAAGGCATCTGCGGTGACGCCAGTGCCGGACGACTTGCGCGGCGAGGAGGTTTTTGCCTTCATCGTCGAGAGCGAAACCGCCGGAGCGGGCGAGCCGGCCGAGAAGGCGAAGCGGATGATCGAGGCCGCCGGCGCCCATATCGCCTATCACAAACTTCCCGGCTACGTGGTCTTCGTCGACAGGCTGCCGGTGAGTTCGACCCAGAAGCTGCAGCGCGGCGAGATCAAGACGATGGCGGCGAAGGCGGTCGAGGACGGTTCGGCGATCGACCTCAGGAAGCTGAAGGCATCGATCCGCAAGGCGGGATGAACTCCCTTACGGTTCCTCGTCAGTTCTGATATAGCATAAATCACAGCTTAAATCACGATATGGAGGCACGCATGACCCCGGAAAAGATCCTCTATGAGACGTCCGTTACCGCGCATGGTGGCCGGGAAGGAAAAGCGCAGAGCGCTGATGGCAGTTTCGCGGTCAATCTTTCGGTGCCGAAAGGGCTCGGTGGCCCTGGAGGCGAGGGAACCAATCCGGAGCAGCTTTTCGCCGCCGGTTATGCGGCCTGCTTCCTTGGTGCGGTGAAGCTCGTGGCGCGAACGAGCAAGATCGCGTTGCCGGATGACGTTTCAATCACCGCCAAGGTCGGTATCGGCCCGGTGCCGGTCGGTTACGCGCTGGCGGTGGAACTGGTGGCATCCTTGCCCGGCATAGAGCGCTCGGTCGCGGAAGAGATCGTCGCCGGTGCGCATCAACGCTGCCCCTATTCCAACGCGACGCGCGGCAATGTCGACGTCAAACTGACGGTGGCCTGATGGTCGTTTCCCGCGCGCGGCAGTCTTATGACGGCGTGGTTCTGGCGGTGCCGGTGACGGTACCCTACCAGCGCTATTCCATCGAGACCGCGCATTGGTGGATGGGAAAGGCGCTCAGGGCGCTCGCGGAAGGTGCCGGCATCAGCCACCGGGATTTCGATGGTTTTTCGGTCGCGAGCTTTACGATGGGGCCGGATGTCGCAGTCGGTCTCACCCAGCATTTCGGGCTGTCGCCGCGCTGGCTCGATCATTTGCCGATGGGCGGCGCCGCCGGCATCGCCTCGATCCGCCGCGCGGCGCGGGCGGTGCAGGCGGGTGATGCGGATATCGTCGCCTGCGTGGCGGCCGACACCAATCAGGTCGATACGTTCCGCAAGACACTCGCCAACTTCTCCCGCTTTGCGCAGGATGCTTCCTATCCCTATGGCGCGGGTGGCCCCAATGCGAGTTTCGCGTTGATCGCACGCCACTACATGGATCGCTACGGTGCAACTCGGGAAGACTTCGGCAAGCTTTGCGTCGCGCAGCGCGACAATGCGCTCAGAAACCCGGATGCGCTGATGAAGAAGCCGCTGACGCTCGAGCAATACATGTCGGCCCGGCCGATCGCCGAGCCGTTCCACCTTTTCGATTGCGTGATGCCTTGCGCCGGTGCGGAGGCCTTTCTGGTGATGCGCGAAGAGACGGCGGTGTCGCTCGGGCTTCCCTTCGTCCGACTGCTGTCGGCGATCGAGCGGCACAACGCGTTTGCCGAGGATCCGGTGCAGGTGCGCGGCGGCTGGGTGGTCGATCGCGACGAACTTTATGGCATGGCGGGTTCGAAGCCGGACGACATGGATTTCGTCCAGACCTATGACGACTACGCAGTGATCTCGATGATGCAGTTCGAGGACCTGGGTTTCTGCGCCAAAGGCGAGGGGCCGGATTTCGTGCGCCAGCACACATTCACGATCGATGGATCCTTTCCGCACAACACGTCCGGCGGCCAGCTTTCGGTCGGCCAGGCGGGGGCCGCGGGCGGGCATCTCGGGCTTACCGAAGCGATGCGCCAGCTTTTGGGGACAGCACAAGGCAGGCAGGTCGGGGACGCGAAACTCGGGCTGGTTTCGGGTTTCGGCATGATCAACTACGACCGCGGGCTCGCCTCTGCGGGCGCCATTCTGGCGAGGGCGTGATGACCGAACCCTTCCTCAAACCGAAGCGAAAGAACCCGCTCGACCGCACCACTCAACCGCTGCTGCCGCCTCAAGCACGCAGCCGCAAGGCGCACGGGCTGACGCTTGCTGCCGCGACCGGCCGTTTCATGCTGCAATGCTGCGGCGAATGCGGACGCTACACCTATCCGGCGCGCGAAGCCTGCCCGAACTGCCTTTCGTCCGACCTGACGTTCAATGACGCGCCGGCCGGCGGCTCGCTGCTGTCGGAAACCCGGATCGAGGTCACCAGCGATCCTTATTTTCGCGAGCACATGCCATGGCGCACCGGGCTGGTTCAGCTCGATTGCGGGCCGATTGTTATCGTGCATCTGCATGGTAGTTGCGGCGGACCTGGTAGCCGGCTCAAGCTGTCCTTGCAGCTGGACCGGGCAGGACAGGCCGTGTTCTTCGCCAAACCCGTTTCGGAGACGCCGCACATGGAAAACGATCCTCAATGGCGTGAGATGACCGCCGATCCAAAGCACCGTCGGGTCTTGATCACCGATGGGCGCAGCCCGCTTGCATTGCCGCTGGCGCAGGCTCTCGGGAAAGCGGGAGCGGCCAAGATCTTTGTCGGCGTGGCCGATCGCTGGAAACCTTTCGACCAGCAGACGTCGCTGGAGGCGATCGAAGGTGTCGAAGTCGTCAATCTCGACCTGACCAGCGAACGTTCGGTGCAGGAGTTGTCGATGGATATCGGTGCGAAGGTGGAGATCCTGCTCAACACGGCCGATCACGTGCGGCCGGCGCACCTCTTCCATGCGGGCGCGGTCAATATAGCGCGCGAGGCGATGGATCATACCGTGATGGGATTGATGCGTCTTGCCCAGGCTTTTGGGCCGGTGATGCGCTCGCGCGGCGCCGACGGTGCGGCCGGGGCCGTTGCCTGGGTTAATGTGCTCTCGGTTCATGGGCTCAGCAATGCGCCGCAGTTCGGCGTCCATTCCGCCGCGCATGCCGCGTGCCTGTCGCTGTCGCAATGGCTGCGTACCGAGCTCAGGCCCGGCGGTATCCGGGTCGTCAATGCATTCACTGGGCCGCTCGATACGGAATGGTTCCAGGCGGTGCCGCCGCCGAAGGTGGCGCCAAAGGCCTTGGCTGATGCGGTTCTCGACGGATTGAAGCGCGGTCTGGAAGATATTTACGTCGGTGACGTCGCCAAGGATATCGAGGCGCGGCTGTTCGACAATCCGAAAGCCGTCGAGCGGGAGGCCGGCCAATGAGCGGCGATATTCTGGGAAAATTCGCGGGGGCATTGGCGAGCGGTGCGGTCCGCGTCGTCGACCTTACCCATACCCTGTCTCCGGATTTTCCGGTCATCGTCATGCCGCCGGAACTGGGGCAATCCGCGCCGTTCCGGATGGAGCGGATTTCGCGCTACGATGGCGGCGGGCCGGCCTGGTATTGGAACAACCTCTCTTTCGGCGAACACACCGGCACGCATTTCGATGCGCCGGTCCATTGGTATACGGGCCGAGACCTGCCGCTCAATTCCGTCGATACGCTGCCGCCGGCCGATATGATCGCGCCGGCCTGCGTGATCGATTGTTCTGTCGACGCGGCCAAGGACGCGGATTTCCTGCTGACCGTTTCGGACGTCATGAAGTGGGAAGAGCAATATGGCCGCATCCCGGCGCGCTCGTGGGCTCTGCTCAGAACCGATTGGTCGAAGAAGTCAGGCGCCGCCTATGCCAATCTCATGGCCGATGGCGCCCATACGCCTGGGCCGGATGCCGAGGTGATGCGCTGGCTGGTGGCGGAGCGGGATATCATCGGCTTCGGGACGGAAACGATCGGCACGGATGCGGGTCAGGCCGGGCATTTCTCGCCGCCCTATCCGGCGCATCATTACCTGCATGGCGCTGGCCGCTACGGGTTGCAATGCCTCGCCAATCTCGACCAGCTTCCGCCCATGGGTGCGATGATCGTTGCAGCACCGCTCAAAATCCAGAACGGTTCGGGCAGCCCGCTGCGCGTGCTGGCGCTGGTTCAGGAACGCTCGACGGGATGAGAGCCGCTCGCCACCCGCCGGGCGGCAGTGTCGTAGAAGCTCGTGAGCAGTTCCAGCATTTCCGTCGCCTCGCCGAGCCCCTGTTCCGCACGTTCCATCTTCTGGATCAGCGACACGAGAAGCTGCCGCCGCAGAGCCCGGTAATCCTGGGTGAGCTTGGTGCCCTTGCGGGTCGGCGTGTAGAGCGTGTCCTTGCGGGAGCGGCCTTTGACGCGTTCGATGAGCTGCAGGGTCTGGAGCTTCTTGATCGCATACTGAATGTTGGCGGTGTCGTCGCGGCCGAGCAGCCGAGAGATCTCGCCAAGCCCTTTCGGCTTGTTACGGTAACGGATCGTGTGCAGGATAGCGGTATCGAGACCGCTCAGGCCGGAGCCGGCAAGTTCGCTCGAGCATTCCGACTGCCAGCGCAGGAAGGCGGCGGAAATCCGCCACAGCGACCATTCGAATTCGGTGAGGGCGGCTTCCGACATTTCGAGGGCCGTATCGCTCAGCGGGTTTTCGGGCGTGGCAGGCGATATCATCTGGCTCTCCGGGTTGTAATTGCGTCGCGAGTAAAGCCTTAAATTCTAGTTTTGACGAGTGCGAAACCGCATACGAAAGCGGACCAAACGAGGGAAATATGCGCATCTTCTGGCAGAGCTTCATCGATGCCACTGCAAGCGCCGCTTATATGACGCGGCTCTCGGATTATCTGAACGGTATTGCCGAGCCGGGCACGACCGTGGATGTCTTCGGCATCAGCCCGCCGGACCGTCATTTCGGGCGGCTGGCGGAGTTCCGCTGCGCGGCGATCGCGATCGACAACGGGCTGGAGGCGGCGAGCCGCGGATATGACGCGGTCGTCATCGGCCATTTTCAGGATCCCGGCCTCTATGAGCTCAAGTCGGCACTGACCATTCCCGTGATTGGCGCCGGCGAGGTCTGCATGCATTACGCCGCGCGGCTCGGCCGACGCATGGCGCTGGTCACCCTCGATGACGTCTTTCAGGCCTGGCATTACGAGCAGGCCGATCTCTACGGCCTCGGCGGTCGGGTGAAGCACGTCGCCGGCATGAACTGCGAGCCTTCGGATTTCAGCGCTGCCTTTGCGGGCGACGACGATGCGCGGCGGCGGATGCTTGCCAATTTCACCGCCTGCGCCGAACCGCTGGTGCGCGACGGCGCCGATGTCGTGGTGCCGGCAGGCGTGCTGCCCGGCCTCCTGGTCGGTGGCGAATACGGGTTCAAGGTGCTGCATGCGCCGGTCGTCAACACGGCGGCGGTGGCGCTGAAGAGCGCCGAGATGGACGTGCGGCTGCAGAAGATCAGCGGCATCGAGGTGAGCCGCGGGCCGTTCTGTGCGCTCGCCAGCGCGCATGCGATCGAGGATTTCCGGACTTTCGTCGCCAACGGTCGTCAGGCGCCGCTGTTTCCTAGCGGCACTTAAGAAACGTCACATCGTCAGCATCAGGCGCCCGCGCGAGACGGCGCCTTTTTCCATCAGGCGGTGGGCTTCGGCGGCCTCCGACAAGGGCATGGTGCGGGCGACCTGGGGCTTGAGCAAGCCCGCGCCGGCGAGATCCATCATCCCTTGAAGCGCTGACTTGTCGTCGGTGATCATTGCGCGGGTGACTTTGACGCCGAATTCCTCACCGCGGTCCCGGATCGGATCGGCGACCAGCCAGACCATGTGGCCGCCCTTTTTCAGCACCTTGTAGGACTTGTCGTGAACTTCGCCGCCCATCAGTTCGAAGACGATGTCCTGATCGGTGAGGATCTCGGAGAAATCCTCCTCGTCATAGGCGACGACGCGGTCGGCGCCGAGTCCGAGGACATAATCGCGGTTCGTGGAGCGGCAGGTGGCGGTGACATGGGCGCCGAGATGGTGGCAGAGCTGGACGAGCAACCCGCCGACCGCACCGGAACCGGAATGTATGAGAACCTTGTCGCCGGATTTGACTTCCGCGGTTCGCACCGCAATCCAGGCACTGAGGCCGGCATTAGTGAGTGCCACGGCGTCGATGGTCGAGAGGCTGTCCGGAATTTTGACAGCATGCTTTTCATCGACGGCGATCATTTCCGCATAACCGCCCTGGGCAAAGACGCCGGCCATGACAGCAACCCGCTCGCCGATCTTGAATTCCATCACACCGTCGCCGATGGAAATCACCGTGCCGCCGCCATCGCGGCCGGGCACGCTTGGCATCGGCAGGGTGAAGTGGTTTTGAAGATGTCCGGCGCGAAGCTTCCAGTCGAAAGGCGTGACGCTGGCGGCCTCGAGTTTCACCAGGATCTGGCCCGGTCCGGCGACCGGATCGGGCAGGTCGACATAGTGCATCACATCGGCGGGGCCGTGTTCGCTGTACTGGATGGCTTTCACGTCGTCACTCCTGGAAGTCGATGGGGCTTATGCGGAGCGCGCGGCGGCGACGTCGGCAGCGATGCCAGCGCCGAGAAACCTCGTATCGCTTGAGAGCAGATAGAAGCTGATGCCGGCTTCCGACCATTTGCCGATGTCATCGGCGGAGGGGCGGAATATGCCGACGGCCTTGCCTGCCTTGCGGGCGGCTTTGGTGATCCTGAGAATAGCCGCATCCAGCTTCTCGGCTCCATCCGGCCCTATCGCGCCGATCGAAACGGAGAGGTCGCCGGGGCCGATGAAGACCACGTCGATACCTTCGACGGCGACGATTTCTTCGACACTGGCGAGTCCTTCGGCGGTCTCGATCTGGATTGCGAGGACGAGGCTTTCATTCGCCGACTTCAGATAGTCGGGAATGCGGTAGCCGTAGCCCGCGGCACGTCCCGGTCCAACACCGCGTTCGCCAATCGGCGGATAGCGGGTTGCCAGTACGGCGGCCTTGGCCTGGGCGGCGGTCGAGACGCGCGGCACCAACACGCCGGCAGCTCCGGCATCCAGCACGCCGGCTATCGATTCCGGGGCGTGGCCCGGAACGCGCACCATGGCGGGCACGCGATGGACATCCGAGGCGCGGACGAGGTTTTCGATCAGTTCACGGCCGATCTGAGCATGCTCGGCGTCGATGCAGATGAAGTCGAGGCCGGCCGCAGCAGTCACCTCGATTGCGACCGGATGCGGGATCGCCGCGAATGTGCCGATAACGCGCTCGTGACCGATACATTTTCTGCGGAAGTCGCTCATCGGGGATACCTTCTGAAATCTGCTGAAACGGCTTTGAAACCTGCGCCAAATTAAAGTTTAAGCCTAAAATTCTGGGCGCTGCAAGTGAATTAAACGGTATACTGCAATTAACGATATCGCGCAGAGAAAAGGCAATTATTGCGAAAATTGCTTGAAATATGCCAAAATCGGTATACGGTTTTCGGAGGAGATTTCTATGTTGAAGCCGAGCGACAATCTGGTGGATGCGATCTATGCCGATCTGCGGCTGAAGCTGCAGCGGAGCGCCGTTTCGCCGACCGACCGCCTGGTGGATACCGAAATCGCCAATGCCCACGGTATTTCCCGCATGCCGGCGCGCGAGGCGCTGCTTCGGCTGGTTTCCGAAGGGTATCTGGTCGGCACGACGCGCGGCTTTGCGGTGCGGGAATTGTCGCTGGAGGACATTTCCGGGCTTTTCGAGGTGCGCCGCCAGCTCGAGCCGCGCGCCGCAGCCTGTGCCGCCCGCGACATGACGCCCGAGATCGAGGCGGAGATCACGGCGGCGATGAACCGGGTGGAGCTGGCGCTGGGTGCGAGCGATATTCCAGCCCTGCTGGCGGCCAATGTCGATTTCCGCAATGCGTGGCTCAAGGCGGTCAACAATCCGCATATGGCGGCGACGATTTCCCGCTTCATCGATTATTTCCAGTCGGTGCGGCTTGGCACGTTCGCCGACCCGGCTACGGCCTATCAGTATATCGACGGTCTTTCCCGTATTCATGCGGCCTTCCTCGCGCACGACCCGCTGATGGTTCAGGACCGCATGACGCTTTTCATGTTCGCGGCGGAGGAAGCCTACCTCTCCGTCCGGCGGCGCCAGTTGGAAGAGGCGGAGACCGCGCGTCCCGCTCGCAGAAGAATACAAAAGAGAGGAACAGCATGATCAAGCCGCATCCGCTGAAAGGCCCCAGCAGACTGAAACTCGGCGTCTTTTCGCCGAATGCGGACGGGGGGCTTGCGATTACCGACGTGCCGGAGCGCTGGCAGGCACGCTGGGAAGACAATCTCAACGCCGTGCAGATCGCCGATCGCGGTGGGCTCGACTTTTTCCTGCCGATCGCCCGCTGGAAAGGTTTCGGCGGCAAGAACCGGGTGCGTGAATGGTCCTTCGAGACCTTCACCTGGGCGGCCGGCCTTGCTTCCGTCACCGAGCGGATCGGGCTGTTCATGACCGTGCATGTGCCGCTCGTGCATCCCCTTTATGCGGCGAAGGCGCTGGCGACCGTCGATCATATCAGCGGTGGCCGGGCGGGTCTCAACATCGTCTGCGGCTGGAACCCGAAGGAATTCGGCATGTTCGGGGTGCCGCTGGTCGAGAAGGGTTATGACCAGGCCGACGAATGGCTGGAGATCATGGAGCGGGCCTATACGTCGGACGCGCCATTCGATTACGACGGAACCTATTACAAGCTGAAGGACGTCGTCAGCCGGCCAGCCAGCCTGCAGTCGCCGCGGCCGGTCACCATGAACGCCGCCTTCGGCGGGCCGGGCCGGGATTTCGCGGCCAAGAACTGCGAATACCTGTTCACCACCTTCACCGAGATCGCCGAGGCCGGCAAGCATGTGGAAGACATCAAAGCCCGCGCGGACAAGCTCGGCCGCGACGTCGGGGCCTATACGGTCTGCCACGTCGTTTGCCGTGAGACCCAGCAGGAGGCCGAGGATTATTACGAGCGTTATGCCGTGACGATGGCCGATCACGCAGCGGTCGACGCACACATGGCCGGCAAGAAGGAATTCACCCAGTCGCACGACAAAAGTGCTTACGATCTTTATCGAAAGCGGTTTGCAGGCGGTGCTGGTGGCTATCCGTTGATCGGTACGCCGGAAAAGATCGTCGAAGACATGATCGCGATCGCCGAACAGGGGTATTCCGGCATTGCCATGTCCTTCGTAAACTACACCTATGAGCTGCCTTTCTTCTGCGATCGCGTCGTGCCTTTGTTAAGAAAAGCGGGGCTGAGGGTCGAATGACGATAAATATTCAAAGCGACGAGGTGGATGCGACACGGCTCGCCTTTCGGGAAGGGATGGCGCAGCTGGCGGCGGCGGTGAACATCGTCACCACTGACGGACCAGGCGGGCTTGCGGGCTTTACGGCGTCAGCCGTCTGCAGCGTAACGGACCGGCCGCCAACGCTGCTGGTCTGCCTCAACCGGTCGAGTTCGGTCGCCGGCATGTTCGAGAAAAACCGGGTGCTCTGCGTCAATACTTTGGGTGCCGGCCACGAGCCGATGTCGAGGCTGTTCGGCGGTTCGACGCCGCAGGATGACCGGTTCGCGGTAGGCGATTGGGTGCTTGCCGCGACGGGATCGCCGCGGCTGACCGATGCGGTCGTGTCTTTCGATTGCGAAGTGGAAAATGCGGTCGAGAGCGGCACGCATCATGTTCTGTTCTGCCGGGTCGTCGGGATTGTCCACGGCCCGGAAGATGAAGAAGCACTCGTCTATTTCCGGCGCCGCTATCATCATCTCAAGTGAGATGGAGACCTCCGCGGGAGTTTGTCCCGCGGAGGTCTTTGCATCACCTGGTCTTGGCGATGATCTCGCCTAGCACCATGTCGAAACGGTCGATCTCTTCCGCCTTGTTGTAGTGGACCATCGACACGCGCATGCAGCCCGTTTCCATGGTCAGCCCGAGGCGCTTCATCAGGCGCGGCGCAAACATGTGGCCGTCGCGGCTGCCGATGCTGTTCTTGCCGAGTTCGGCCGATAGATATTGCGGCGTCAGGCCCGGGATGTTGAAGCAGATGGTCGGAACGCGCTTTTCCACCTGCGCTTCGTCGGATACGCCGTAGATCGTCGCCCCGTGCTTCTTCAAGACCGACAGCATCTTCTTCGATAGCGTCTGTTCGTAGGCGCGGATGGCGCCCATGGCGGCGGCAAGCGCATCGCGGCGCGAATGTTCGCCTTCGGGGAGGAACCTGCGGCCGAGCTCTTCGAGATAAAGCACGGCAGCATTCATGCCGGCGACGTTCTCGTAGGTGAAGGTGCCGACCTCGATCTTGTAGGGCGGCACGTCCGGAATGAAGTCTTCCTTGAAGGTAGGCAGCTTGACCAGCGCGTCATAACGGCCCCAGAGGAAGCCCATATGCGGCGAAAAATTCTTGTAGCCGGAGCAGACGAGATAGTCGCAACCCCAGGCCTGGACGTCGATCAGCGCGTGCGGACCGTAATGCACGCAGTCGAGGAAGACCTCGGCGCCGGCCGCATGCGCCAGCTTGCCGACGGTCGCGACGTCGACGATCGTGCCGATTGAATGGGCGGTCACCGTGCAGGCGATAAGGCGGGTCTTGTCGTTCAGGAGCGGCTTCAGGTCGTCGGTATGCAGCGTGCCGTCTTCGCGCATCTTCCACCAGACGATCCTGGCACCGTCTGCCTCCAGCGCCATCCAGGTGGCGATGTCGGCATCATGGTCCATGTCGGTGACGATGATCTCGTTGCGCTCCTGCAGCATCTTTGCGATGCCGAGGCTGACGAGGCGGATGAATGAGGTGGCGTTGAGGCCGAAGGAGATTTCCTCCGGACGGTAGGCATTGACCAGCAGGCCGACCGAGACGCGGGCTTCGGCAATGGTGCGGTCGACGCCCTGGCTGTGGAGATAGGGCGCCATGCGCTGCACGTTGCAGTCTACGAGATGGGCGGCAACCGCATCGACGACGGCTTGGGGCACCTGGGCACCGCCGGCATTTTCGAAGAAGATGAAGTCCTTGTATTTCTGGAGAGCCGGAAATTTCAGTCTGAGCTCATCGACCGGAAAAGCCTTGGCGAGGTTATCGCCTGCCGTGACATGCGTGTTCATGGATTTCTCCCAGGGTGTCGTATTATCGATGAAGAGGGATACAGGTGATAATAAGCCTCCCCCTATTTATGTTTGCTCGCAGCCTAATGAGCATTTGATCAAACTTTCAAATGTTCTATTGTGCCATTGGCATTTGATCAAGGGGAAACGCGTCGCGAACGGGAGATGGCCGGACGCCGGGAGACTTGAAGAGCGCGGCCTGTTATGCGAGGCCTGGTTGTGATTTGAATGGGATCAGAGGGCAAGGATGGCGGATAGCGGGCTTTTGAAGGTCACGTCGCGCGTGACCGTTCAGGATACGGTCTACGAACAGCTGCGCCGGGCGCTGATGTGGGGCTCCTTCGCGCCATCGCAGGCGATCACCATTTCGTCGCTGGCAACCGAGTTCGGGACCAGCCACATGCCGGTGCGCGAGGCGCTCCGAAGGCTTGCGGCGGAAAACGGGCTGGAAATCGGCCATAACGGCTCGGCCCGGGTGCCGGCGGTTTCGCGCGAGCGGCTCGATGATCTCTGCCAGGCGCGCATCGCGCTCGAGGGGCTGGCGACGGAACTTGCCGCCAAACATATGACCGACGAGGATATCGACCGTTCGGAAGTGCTTGCGCGCGAGCATGAGGAAACCGGCAAGGCCGGCGACGTCTACGGCATGCTGCGCAAGAACCAGGAGTTCCACTTCGGCATCTACGAGGCTTCGCGTTCCGAGGTGCTTCCCCAGCATATCGAAATGCTCTGGCTGCGGTTCGGCCCCTATATGCGGATGCTGACCAATTACGTGGAAAAGGAATTCGACAAGGGCGTCGTACACCCATTCTCGTCCTATCACTTCCGGATCGTCGCGGCGCTTCGCGAGCGCAACGGCGCGCTGGCGCGGGAGATGATGGTGGGGGACATTCTCGCCACTCAGTCGCATTTGAGGGATATGTCTCCGGAACTGCGCTAACCTCGGCGCGGCCGCCGGGGTTAGCTTTTAAACTCAAGGTTACTGGCCGAGGCCGAGCGAGGCGAGATACTCGACCGAAGCCGGGATCTTCGACTTATCCTTGATCTCGACGATCAGGCGCGGATTGCTGGTGAGATCGGCAAGTGCCTGGAAGACCGACGGCCAGAGGATATCGCCTTCACCAAGCGCCCAGTGGCGGTCTGCGTATCCGTCGGCGTCCTGCAGGTGGACGTGCTGCAGGCGGTTGCCGGCGGCCTTCACATAATAATCGACCGGCGGCGCGCCGGTGGAACCATGCGCGTAATGGGCATGGCCGGTATCGATCGAGACCGCGACGGCCGGCGAATTGAAGCTATCGGCGAGTGCCACGCGGACGTGCTGGTCGATGTCCTCGATGTTTTCCAGAACGATCACAGCGCCGATATCTTCGGCCTGCTTGACGGCGTCCCTCATCGTCAGATGCACGTGCTCGACGACGCGCTCGGACTCGCCCCTGTTGTTGTCGAGGTTGTTGTAGGACCAGGTCGTATAGGGGCTGTGGGCGACCATCTGCGTCGCGCCGATCGCGGCGCAAACGTCGAGGCCCTGCTTCAGGCGCTTTGCGACGACGGCGCGGATATCCGGGTCATTCGAGGCGATGGTGAAGCCCCAGAACGGGCCGTGGATGCCCAGGCGGCCTTCAAAACCGTCCAGCAGCTTTCTGGCGCGGGCGGCGAGCGGCATCCAGTCGCCGTTCAGGACGTCGGCGGTGGTGAAATCCTGGAGTTCGAGATCGCGCTGTTTTTCGAAAAGCCAGTTGCGGTGAACTTCGAGCTCGCCAAGCGTCATGGCGGCGCCGATCACGGGGAGGGAAGACATGGAAAACTCCGTCAAAAATAAAGGAAATATCGGGGGAGGGACGCGCAGGAAGAAATCCGCGCAGGCTCCCCATCTCAGAATTTTGTGTCGGTAGTATTACATTTGTAACGCAAGATGATGAAATTTGCATGCGTGTTCAATTTCATCGAATCGCCAAGTTAGCGTCACGGAACTGATACACAGGCTGGCCAAATAGCCCCTGCAAATCAGGGGGTAGTCGTGAGCTGCAGTAAGACGCTTCTCATCGTTGTTCGTCGGGGCGGGCGGCTTTCGCATTCGCAGCCCGAACGGATGGCGTGCCGTTGGCGGCCTAGGCTCTGCGAACCCCTTAGCCGTCACCGCTCAAGCTCGCAGGGGCTGATCGAGCTCGTCCATTAACCGAAGCCAAAGGACAATTTCCATGGTCAACTTCACCCGCCGCAGCACGCTCGGGCTTGCCGGCGCCGCTGCCGGTTCGCTGATCCTGCCGCGCTTCTCGTTCGCCCAGGGTGCCAAGCGCCCGTCGATCACGATCGCCGTTCAGAAGATCACCAACAACAACACGCTCGACATCTGGAACGAACAGTCGAACGTCGGCGAGCGCGTTTTCTTCCCGAACCTCTGGGAAGGCCTCATCCTGCGTGACTGGATGGGCAATCAGGGGCCGCTTCCGGGTCTTGCAACCGAATGGAAGCGCATCGACGACAAGACGCTCGAACTGAAGCTCCGCAAGGGCGTCAAGTTCCACAACGGCGACGAGTTGACAGCAGAAGACGTCGTCTTCAGCTTCTCCGCCCAGCGCCTGTTCGGCACCACCCAGCCTGCCGGCGGCAAGACCATCTTTGCCGACGACAACAAGCCGGTCACCGCCAAGGAATTGCCGGCCGCCATCCCGGGCATCGGCCGCCGCCTGTGGCCGGCACTCGCCGGCGTCGAAGCCGTCGACAAATACACCGTCCGTTTCCACAACGCGACGCCTGATGTCACGCTCGAAGGCCGCCTCTACGCCTTCGGCAGCCAGATCGCCAACCGCCGCGCCTGGGACGAAGCCAAGACCTACGTCGATTGGGCCCGCAAGCCGGTTACGACCGGCGCCTACATGGTGGGCGAATACAAGCCGGACGTCTCGCTGACGCTCGTTGCCTTCGACGAATACTGGGGTGGCCGTCCGCCGCTCGCCCAGATCCGCTTCGTCGAAGTTCCGGAAGTCGCTTCCCGCGTCAACGGCCTGCTCTCCGGCGAATACGACTTCGCCTGCGACCTGCCGCCGGACCAGATCGCCACCGTCAAGGCTGCCAAAGGCTTTGAAGTTCAGGGATCGACGATCAACAACCACCGCATCTCGGTCTTCAACACTCAGAACCCGATCCTTGCCAACCCGCTGATGCGCCGCGCCATGACGCATTCGATCGACCGCCAGGCGATCGTCGAAGCGCTGTGGGCCGGCCAGACAAAGATCCCGGCCGGTCTGCAATTCCCGTTCTACGGCCCGATGTTCGTCGAGGGCTGGAAGGTTCCGGAATTCAACGCCAAGCTCGCCCAGGACCTGATCAAGCAGGCCGGTTACAAGGGCGACGTAATCCCGTTCCGCCTTCTCAACAACTACTACACCAACCAGACCTCGAACGGTCAGATCATGGTTGAGATGTGGAAGCAGGTCGGCCTCAACGTTCAGATCGAAATGAAGGAAAACTGGGGTCAGATCCACGATCCGGCTGGCGTCAAGGGTGTTCGCGACTGGTCGGCCTCGGCCGCCTTCAGCGATCCGGTCTCCTCGATCGTCGCTCAGTTCGGTCCGAACGGCGAGGTGCAGCAGAAGAAGGACTGGACCAATACTGAGGCAAACCAGATGGCGTCGATCCTGGAAACCAGCACCGATGCAGCTGCCCGCAAGAAGGCTTTCGCCCGCATGCTGGAAATCTGCGAGCGCGAAGACCCCGTCTACCAGGTCCTGCACCAGAACGCCGTGTTCACGGGCATGAAGTCATCGCTCAAGTGGAAGGCCGCTCCGGCCTTCGCGATGGACTTCCGCTCCTCCAACTGGGCGATCTGATCGGATTGTTCTCCTCTGCTCCGGCGACCATGCGGCCGCCGGAGCGTCTGTTTTCAAAAACGGCAATGTCTTCGGTCCGGAACCGGCGGGAGGCAGGAGTATGGCGGGATATGGATAGAGCATCGTCCAATCTGGTGGAACTGCGTGACCTCAAGGTCGCCTTTGACGGCGTCCAGGTTCTGCACGGTATCGATCTCAACGTGGGCCGGGGCGAAGCGGTCGGTCTCGTCGGAGAATCGGGATGCGGAAAATCGGTGACGTGGCTTGCTGCTCTGGGACTGCTTCCCGGCAAGGCGAGTGTCAGCGGTTCCGTTCAGCTTGATGGGCAGGAACTCGCCGGCGGTCCCCGCGAGGCTTTCGAGCGGGTGCGCGGCGGCCGGATCGCGATGATCTTTCAGGACCCGTCGAGCTCGCTCAACCCGGTGCTGAGGATCGGCCGCCAGATCGTCGAGACTCTGTCGTTGCATCGCGGCCTCCGGGGCGATGCAGCCAAAAGAGAGGCGCTGCGGCTGCTGGACATGGTCGGCATTCCCGATGCCCGCCGCCGTTTCGATCTCTATCCCCACGAATTCTCGGGCGGCCAGTGTCAGCGGCTGATGATTGCCATGGCGCTTGCCGGTGAGCCGGACCTCCTGATCGCCGACGAGCCGACCACCGCGCTCGACGCGACGATCCAGGCGCAGATCCTCGACCTGCTGATCCAGCTCCGGGCTGAGACCGGCATGGCGACCGTGTTCATCAGCCACGATCTCGGCGCCGTTTCCCAGGTTTGCGAGCGCGTCTGCGTCATGTATGCCGGCCGGATCGTCGAGGAAGGCACTGTCGCCCAGCTTTTCTCCGAGCCGCGCCACCCTTATACGCGCGGTCTTTTCGACGCGATCCCGCGGATCGACGGTCCCCGCCAGCGGCTGATCCCGATCCCCGGCACGGTTCCGAACCCGAAACATCTGCCCGAAGGCTGTTCCTTCTCTCCTCGCTGTTTTCGGGCGGTGGAAGCCTGTCGCAGCGAGCGCCCTTCGCTCGAAACGTCGGCCGATGGCCGGCAGCTCGCCTGCTTCCGGCCGGTTCCGGCCAGTGAGCCTATCGAGACAAGAACCAGAATGACCGAGGACATGCTGCAATGACCGCCCTCATCGAAGCGGACAATCTCGTCCGCGTCTATCAGATCCGTCGCGGCCTGTTTGCACAGCCGCATCCGGTGCGCGCTGTGGACGGCATTTCGCTGGCACTGAAGCCCGGCGAAACGCTGGGCGTTGTCGGCGAGTCCGGCTCGGGCAAGTCGACTCTCGGCCGGATGCTGCTCGGCATCGATGCCGCCCAGGGTGGCGAGGTCCGGTTCGAAGGCAAGCCGATGCCGGACCTGAAGACGCCGGAATGGCGCGCGCTGCGGGCCAAGATGCAGTTCGTCTACCAGGATCCGCTGGCAGCGCTCGACCGGCGCGTGACGATCGCAAAACAGATAGGCGAGCCGCTGGACATTCACAGGCTCATTCCGAAGCAACACCAGGAGGCCCGCGTCGCCGAGCTGATGACGGCCGTTGGCCTGCGTCCGGATCAGGCCGGGCGCTACCCTCACGAACTGTCGGGCGGCCAGCGGCAGCGCGCGGTGATCGCCCGCGCGCTTGCCGCACGTCCCAAGCTCCTGGTTTGCGACGAACCGGTTTCCGCGCTCGACGTCTCCATCCAGGCACAGGTCGTCAACATGCTGCGCGATCTGCAGGAGCAGAACGGCATCGCCATGGTGTTCATCAGCCACGACCTCAAGGTGGTGCGCAACATCGCCGACCGGGTAGCGGTGATGTATCTCGGCCGGATCGTCGAGGAAGGCTCTTCCGACGTGATTTTCCATTCGCCGCAGCATCCCTATACCAAGGCGCTGGTTTCAAGCGTGCCGGTGCCCGGCAAGATCCTCCAGGGACGCGTCATCCTCCAGGGTGAGCCGCCGAATCCGGCCAATCGCCCACTTGGCTGCGCCTTCCACCCTCGTTGCGCGCTGGCGCAGGACGTCTGTCGTTCCGTCGTGCCGCAGCTCCGCCCGATCGGCAACGGTCGCACGGCCGCCTGCCATGTCGTGGCCGGCGAAGCCGCCTCGATTGCGGCCTGAGAGGAGTTCCTGATGATCCGCTTCATAGCCGTCCGACTCCTTCGGGCAATGATCACCATCTTTGCCGTCGTCACCTTCGCCTTCGTCGTGCTGCGCATGTCGGGCGACCCGGCGCAGGTCATGCTCGGCCCGGACGTGCCGCAGGAAGCCGTCGATGCGTTCCGCCGTTCCTGGGGGCTCGACCAGCCGCTCTGGATCCAATACGTCGCCTATATCAAATCGATCTTCACCGGCGATTTCGGCGTGTCGATGCGTGACAAGGCGTCGGCACTGGATCTGGTGCTGCAGCGCCTGCCTGCGACGCTGCAGCTCACGCTGCCGGCGCTGCTTCTCAAGCTTGTCTTCGGCATTCCGGCGGGCGTCTATGCGGCGCTGCATCGCCAGAGCTTTGCCGATCGTGGCGTGATCCTGCTTGCGGTACTCGGCTTCACGATCCCGTCCTTCGTGATGGGCCTCCTCCTGGTGCTGATCTTCGCGGTCATCCTCGGCGTGCTGCCGTCCGGCGGCCAGGATACCTGGATGCACGGCATCCTGCCGACGGTGACCATGAGCATCGGCGGTATCGGCATCCTCGCCCGTTTCTCGCGCAGCGCCATGATCGAGGTGATGGGCCAGCCCTATATCCGCACCGCCTCCGCCAAAGGCCTGAAATGGGGCGACGTGGTCTGGAACCATGCGCTGCCGAATGCGGCGGTGCCGATCGTGACGATCGTCGGCTTCATGGTCGGTTCGCTGATCGCTGGCGCCGTGGTGGTCGAATCGATCTTCTCATGGCCGGGCATCGGCCGCCTGCTGATCGTCTCGGTCAGTAACCGTGACCTTGCCGTCGTCCAATGCATCCTGCTGATCATCGCCGCCGCGATGGTGGTTTCGAACCTGGTCGTCGACCTGCTCTACGGCTGGCTCGACCCCCGCCTTCGCTCCAACGCGGCGCATTGAGGATAAAGAGATATGGCTACGATCAATCTGTCGGAAACCGCGCGGACGCCGGGCTGGTATGCGACTTTCGTCACCCGCCTTCGCCGCAACGTGCCGTTCACCGTCGGTCTCGGCATTCTCTGGCTGGCGGCCATGGTGGTGGTTGCGATCTTCGCCGACCAGATCCGCCCCTACAACATCACCGCGATGGACCTGTCGAGCCGCCTTTCCCATCCGGGCGCCCTGAAACATCTGCTAGGTACCGACGAGCTCGGCCGCGACGTGCTTTCGCGCCTCCTCCAGTCGGTCCGGGTGTCGCTGATCATCGCCTTCGGCGCGACGATCCTGTCGGCGGTGTTCGGTACGGCGCTCGGCTTCGCGGCCGCGCAGTTCCGGGGTGCGGTCGAGCATCTCGTGCTGGTGCTGGCCGATTTCCAGGCAGCATTGCCATTCCTGATCATGTCGCTCGCCGTGCTTGCCTTCTTCGGCTCGTCCATGGTGCTGCTCGTCTGCCTCATGGGTTTCTACGGCTGGGAACGTTACGCCCGCATCGCCCGCGGCCTGGCGATCTCGGCAAGCTCTCAAGGATATGCGGCCTCCGTCGTGCAGCTCGGCGCGACGCCGGCACGCGTCTATTTCCATCATATCCTGCCGAACGTCGCCTCGACCCTGATCGTCTCGATGACGCTGACTTTCCCGGAAATCATCCTGATGGAAAGCGGGCTGTCTTTCCTCGGCCTCGGCGTGCAGCCGCCGGAAACGAGCCTTGGCAACATGGTCGGCTTCGGTCGCGAATACCTGACCCGCGCGCCGTGGATCATGCTCGCCCCTTCGGTGGTGATCATGCTGACCACGCTGTCGATCAGCATCGTCGGCGACTGGCTGCGCGACAAGCTCGATCCGACCCTTTCGTAGTCCCAAACGTGGCGTAATCTCAGGTGGCGGCCGCAAGACCGGCCGCCACCTGCATCTGTATTGCGGGGTGGAATTGCAACGGATCGTCAACGATCCGGCCGGAAACAGCGCTATTGCGGGCTGTTTCATAAACTCGCCACTTGAGTTTCTGCAATCATGCCGCTAAATCTCAGGCCACCAGGACCGGGCCCCTCTGACAGTTCATCTCTGAGCTGTGATGTCGGACTGGATTAGTCCAACTTGGGTGCCTGGTGTTTGTGGAAATCATGTGACGACAACGGCGGTGACCTACACGGCAGGCGGAATGCAGGTCGTGAGCGTCTTAGGTTCGTCTCGGTCCACACGCGGGCACTCCCGCCTTTTAAGAGATTGGGTGCCAAATGATGGAATTCTTTACGCCGGAGGCGTTGTCCGCGCTCCTGCAGGTTATCATGATCGACCTCGTGCTGGCCGGCGACAACGCGATCGTCATCGGTCTCGCGGCTGCCGGCCTGCCGAAGGAACAGCGGTCCAAAGCCATTCTGGTCGGTATCATCGCGGCGACCGTGCTGCGTATCGGTTTCGCGCTTGCCACGACCCAGCTGCTGCAGATCGTCGGCCTGCTGCTGGCCGGGGGCGTCCTGCTTCTCTGGGTCTGCTGGAAGATGTGGCGGGAGCTGCGTACGCCGCATCATCATGAGGATACAGCCAGCGAAGCGCTGCTGGAGGCCGACCTCAACGCCGATGGCACGGTTGCCGGCGGGGCTCCGCGCAAGACTTTCGCCCAGGCCGCCTGGCAGATCGTCATTGCCGACGTCTCCATGTCGCTCGACAACGTGCTCGCTGTTGCCGGTGCTGCCCACGAACATCCGGGCGTGCTGATTTTTGGTCTGGTCCTGTCGATCGCGCTGATGGGTATTGCGGCGAGCTTCATCGCCCGCCTGCTCAACAAGCATCGCTGGATTGCCTATGTCGGTCTCGCCGTCATCCTTTACGTCGCGCTCGAAATGATCTGGCGCGGCTTTCACGAAGTTGCGCCCTATATCGGTGGGTAATGTCTTCCGGCGCGGCGGTCCTGCCGTCGCGCCGTTTCCTTCGGGACTTTAAAGCCCCGTCTTCGCTCGCCATTTGCCAAGCCGCTTTTCCCTGATCTCAACCAAAACTTATGCCGCGTCAGCAGAACCTATTCGTCAGGCTGCCGATCTGCTTTTATGTCTTCATGCCAAGCTGCGGTGCCCTATGCGCCGGCCGTGTTGGAGTGGAGGACGCGGGCTCGATTTTTGGAGGAGATGCGCCTATCCGCCGGGCGCGATAGATCGATCATCTAGGAAAAGCCATGACCGAACCCTGTTATGATGTCGCCCATCTCGGCCACGTCGAGCTTTATTCAGACCGTTTCGACGAGTCGCTCGACTTTTTCACCCGTGTCTACGGGCTGACCGAAAGCGGCCGCGAGGGCGACAGCGTCTATCTGCGCGCCTATGACGACTACGAATTCCACACGCTGAAGCTCACCAGGCATCACACGACCGGTGTCGGCCACATCGCTTATCGCACCTCGTCCGCCGAAGCGCTGGAGCGCCGCGTCAGGGTGATCGAGGAAAAGGGCTGGGGCGTCGGCTGGAGCGAAGGCGACCTCGGTCATGGCCGCGCCTACCAGTTCAAGAGTCCCGACGGCCACCTGTTCGAGCTCTATTGGAACACCAGGGAATATGTGGCGCCGCCGGAGGAAAAGCCGGCGCTCAAGAACATTGCCCAACGTTATCATGGTCGCGGCGCAAGCCCGCGCCGCCTCGACCACGTCAACCTGCTTGCCGCCGATGTCAGCCTGATCCGCGAATTCATGACCACGGCGCTCGGCAGCCGGGTCACCGAAATGATCCAGCTCGACAACGGCCGGATCGGCGGCTGCTGGTTCACCATCAACAACAAGACCTATGACCTTGCCTGCTCCGAGGACCATACCGGTTCGCACGGCCGTTTCCACCATGTCACCTATGCCTGCGACCAGCGCGAGGACATCCTGCGTGCCGCCGACATCTTCCTGGAAAATGGCGTTCACATCGAATCCGGTCCGCATAAGCATGCCATCCAGGGCACGTTCTTCCTGTATGTCTGGGAGCCGGCCGGCAACCGCGTAGAGCTCGCCAATGCAGGCGCGAGACTGATCCTTCGTCCCGACTGGAAGCCGGTCGTCTGGACCGAAGCCGACCGCAAGAAGGGCCAGGCCTGGGGGATGAAGACGATCGAAACCTTCCACACGCACGGCACGCCGCCAGTGGCACACAAGTAAGTCAAGAGGCATCCCATGGCAAAGACAGCATTGGTCATCAGCGCCCACTCGGCGGATTTCGTCTGGCGTTGCGGCGGCGCGATCGCGCTTCACGAGGAAAAAGGCTACGACGTCACCGTCGTCTGCCTGTCCTATGGCGAGCGCGGCGAAAGCGCCAAGCTCTGGAAGAACCCGGGCATGACGCTCGAAAAGGTGAAGACCGAGCGCCGCAGGGAAGCGGAAAATGCTGCCAAGGCCCTCGACGTTACCGACATCCAGTTCTTCGATCTCGGCGACTATCCGCTGGTCGTCGACCAGGACGCCAAGTTCAAGCTGGTCGACGTGATCCGCAAGGTTCAGCCGGAATTCATGCTCTCCCATTCCAAGTGGGACCCCTATAATACCGACCACATGTACGCCACGCAGGTAGCGATCGAAGCGCGCATGATCGCCCAGGCCTGGGGTCACAATCCGGGCGAAAAGATCCTTGGCGCGCCGCAGCTCTATCTCTTCGAACCGCACCAGACCGAGCAGATGGAATGGAAGCCGGACGTCTTCCTCGACATCTCTCCCGTCTGGGAAAAGAAGTGGGCGGCCATCCAGTGCATGGAAGGTCAGGAACATCTCTGGCACTTCTACAAGAACGTCGCCGAGAACCGCGGCAACCACTTCATGCGCAATTCCGGTGGCCAGGCCAGCGGACGCAAGTCGACCCATGCGGAAGGTTTCCAGTCAGTCTTCCCGCGCACCGTCGACGAACTTTGATAGGGGACGAACTCTGATGCCGGTCGTCGTCCAGAATATCGAACGCGCGGATCAGTCGGTCATCGACCGGCTGGCCGCCTGCGGTGTCGCCACGGTGCATGAAGCGCAGGGCCGCAAGGGCCTGCTCGCCAGCTACATGCGGCCGATCTATCCGGGTGCGCGCCTTGCGGCGAGCGCCGTCACCATCTCGGCGCCTCCGGGCGACAACTGGATGCTGCATGTGGCGATCGAGCAGTTGAAGGCCGGCGACATCCTGCTTCTCGCTCCGACCAGCCCCTGCGAAGACGGTTATTTCGGCGACCTGCTTGCGACCTCCGCCCAGGCGCGCGGCTGCAGGGGCTTGATCATCGATGCCGGCGTGCGTGACGTGGTCGATCTCACCCAGATGAAATTCCCGGTCTGGTCGAAGGCGGTCTATGCTCAGGGCACGGTCAAGGAAACGCTCGGCTCGGTCAATATTCCGGTCGTCTGCGCCGGCGCCTATGTTCGGCCCGGCGACGTGATCGTTGCCGACGACGACGGCGTCTGCGTGGTTGCCCGCGAGGAAGCCGAAGCGGTTGCCAAGAAGGCGGAAGCCCGGGTCGCCGCTGAAGAAGACAAGCGCAAGCGGCTTGCCGCGGGTGAACTCGGCCTCGATATCTATGACATGCGCGGCAAGCTCGCCGAAAGGGGCCTGAAGTATATCTGAGCGGTGGAGGCCGTTTTCTCTTTTCCCCACCGGGGAGAAGAAGGGAGATCGAGATGAGTGAAACTGAAACCGGCGTCCGTTGCATGTGGATGCGTGGCGGCACCTCCAAGGGCGGATATTTTCTCGCTGATGACCTGCCGACCGACCGTGACAATTTCCTGCTGCGGGTGATGGGTTCGCCCGATCCCCGCCAGATCGACGGCATGGGCGGTGCCCACCCGCTGACCTCCAAGGTGGCGGTGGTTCGGAAATCCGAGCGGGAAGGGGTCGATGTCGACTATCTCTTCCTGCAGGTCTTCGTCGATCAGCCGATCGTCACCGACGCACAGAACTGCGGCAATATCCTCGCCGGCATCGGGCCTTTCGCCATCGAGCGCGGGCTGGTGGCGGCAAAGGGCGACAAGACCGAAGTCTCGATCTTCATGGAAAACACCGGGCAGATCGCCATTGCGACGATCGAGACGCCCGGCGGCCAGGTGACCTACAAGGGCGAGGCCCGGATCGACGGGGTGCCGGGGACTTCGGCACCGGTGCCGATCGTGTTTGCCGATACGGCCGGTTCCTCCTGCGGCGCGCTGCTGCCGACCGGAAACCCGGTTGACGTGATCGAAGGTGTTGCCTGTACGCTGATCGACAACGGCATGCCCTGCGTCGTCATGCGCGGCGACGTGCTCGGTATTACCGGCACGGAAAGCCCGAAGGATCTTGAAGCGAACCAGGAGCTGCGCGCCAAGCTGGAGGCGATCCGGCTGAAGGCCGGGCCGATGATGAACCTCGGTGACGTCGCGAAGAAATCCGTGCCGAAGATGACGATGGTCTCCGCGCCGACGGCGGGCGGGGCGATCTCGACCCGCACCTTCATCCCGCATACGTGCCATGATGCGATCGGCGTGCTCGGCGCGGTCAGCGTGGCGACCGCCTGCCTTCTGCCGGAAGGTCCGGCGTCGGAACTCGCGGTCATTCCGGGGGGCGACGAGAAGCTGCTGTCGATCGAGCACCCGACCGGCGAGATGAGCGTCATCGCCACCATGAAGGACGGCGAAGTCCATCGCGCGGCGGTGTTGCGCACGGCGCGCAAGCTTTTCGACGGCGTTGTTTTCGGCGACTGAGGGTAGGACACGCGCATGAGGATAGCATTCCTGGGCTTTGGCGAAGCGGCACGCGCCTTTCATGACAGCCTGGCGCCGAAGCTCGAGAACGGCGAATTCCGCGCCTACGATCTCCTGCTTAACGATGCCGAAAAGGCGGGCGAGATGCAGACGGCGATGACCAGCCGCGGCGTCCGGCCGGAAGCCTCGCCCGCGGGTCTTGCCGATGCCGAGTGGATCTTCAGCGCAGTCACCGCCGACCAGAGCCTCGTCGCTGCCCAGTCGATCGCGCCGCATCTCGGCCAGGGCGCGCTGCTGATCGACATCAATTCCGTGTCCCCCGGCCGCAAGTGCGAGACCGCCGCGCTGGTCAATCAGACCGGCGCCGACTACCTCGACATGGCCGTGATGGCCCCGGTCCATCCGAAGGGCCATGCGACGCCGGTTCTGATTGCCGGCAAAAGCGCGGCCGAGCTTCTGGAACGTTTTCGCGGTCTCGGCTTCAGCGCCGATGTTGCCGGAGAAGCCGTGGGTTCTGCGACAGCCATCAAGATGGTGCGCTCGGTATTCGTGAAGGGCCTGGAAGCGATCACCGTCGAGGCTCTTCTTGCGGCGGAGGCGTCGGGCTGTTTCGAGGAGATCCTGACCTCGCTCTCCCAGAGCTTTCCGGGCCTCGACTGGTCGAAATTCCCGGATTACCAGTTCGAGCGCACGACCCGCCACGGCCGCCGCCGGGCCGCCGAGATGCGCGAAAGCGGCGTCACGCTCGATGCGCTGGGGCTGAACGGCGGTCTTGCCCGCGAGATTGCCGCGGTCCAGGACGAGATGGCGGCGAGCGGCGTAAAGCCGACCGGCGATCTCAGGGATACAATTGCGCGGGTCCTTTCGGCTCGGCGTCAAGGCAAATAAGATCGCGTCTTCAGGGCGTTGCCTTGTATACGCGGTATGTTTTACGCTCCAAACCCCGTGCCATCATCCACAGCCTGAACCGCCTGTATACATGAGGCTTGGCCAATCCATCAGATGTGGCTAAGATTTGCCGATCGACAGGCGGAGGTTGCGCCGGCTTGTCTTCAGGCAAAGGTGCGGATTTGGAAGAGACCTCGAGAACGACCCACACGATGCGTGCGCTGATGGAACTGCGCAAGAAGATCCTGAGCGGCGACTACCCCGGAGGCACCCGGCTTTTCGAAGTTTCGCTGGCCGAGACGCTGCAGATTTCCCGAACGCCGGTGCGCGAAGTGATGTCGCGTCTTGCGGAAGAGGGATTGCTGGACCGGTTGGCGAATGGCGGTTTCGTGGTCCGAAGCTTCACCTATGCGGATGCCGTCGACGCGATCGAGCTGCGCGGTGTACTGGAAGGGACGGCGGCGCGGCTTGCCGCCGAACGCGGCGTTTCGCAGGCCGGCTTGGATCAGCTTCGGGAAATCCAGGCTCGGCTTGACGATTGTTTCGGGGAAGCCGCCGACGAGGTGGATCTGGAAGCCTATTCGGAGGCGAACGCAAAGTTCCATGTGGTGCTGGTCGAGCTTTCCGGCAGCACGGTAATCCAGCGGGAGGTCGAGCGCGCGACGCGGCTGCCGTTCGCGTCGCCATCGGCTTTCCTGTCGGGCCGGGCCCACGTGGCGGCCTTCCGTCAGTCGCTGCATATCGCCCAGGAACAACATCGCACTTTGGTGCAGGCGATCGCCGGCCGTGAAGGTGCAAGAGCGGAATTTATCGCCCGCGAACATGCCCGCATCGCCCGAAAGAACCTCGAATATGCGGTCTTCGAGGATCCGGAACTGATGCTGACCGTTCCCGGCCTGGTGCTCCTCAACTCCTGAAAGCTAGGGTGTCCGCTGAAGGTTTTTGATGGCCGGAAGCCTTCGGTTTACTATCCGAAGGCGATCATCAGCCTGCCGAATATTTCCCCTTGAATTTGTCTGCCGATGCCGTCATGTATACACGACATCTCAAGCCACAGACAAACCATAGGGAGGAATTCCGTGACTCAGGCCAATCTCACTCAAGTTTTGAAGGATGCGGGCAACACCGTCGAGCATCTGCGTAACTCCAAGACCGGCATCTATGTATACCCGGTCGTGGCTCCGGAATTTTCCAACTGGCGTTCCGAACAGGCTGCATGGCGTGAAGGCGCCGTCCTTTTCGACCAGTCGCATCACATGGACGAACTGGTCGTCGAAGGTCCGGACGCTGCCAAGTTCCTTGAAAGCCTGTCGATCAACAGCTTCGCCAATTTCGGCGTCGACCGCGCCAAGCACTACGTTCCGGTCACGCCTGCCGGCCATGTCATCGGCGACATGATCATCTTCCGCGAAACCGAAGAAAAGTTCGTTCTCGTCGGCCGCGCGCCGACCGCCAACTGGCTGCTCTACAACGCGTCGCTCGGCAAGCATAACGTCAAGCTGACCCACGACCCGCGTTCGCCCTCGCGTCCGGACGGCAAGCTTGTCACCCGCATCCACTACCGCTTCCAGATCCAGGGTCCGGATGCGCCGAAGGTCTTCGAAAAGATGAACGGCGGCCCTATCCCGGAAATCAAGTTCTTCCACGTCGACTGGATCAATGTCGGCGGCCGCAAGGTTCAGGCTCTGCGCCACGGCATGGCCGGCGCTCCGGGTCTCGAAATCTGGGGTCCGTATGCGGAGAAGGACGAAGTCCGCGCGGCCATCATCAAGGCTGCTGAAGAAGCCGGCGTCGATCTGCGCCCGGTCGGCAGCCGCGCCTATGCCACCAACACGCTGGAATCCGGCTGGATCCCGTCGCCGCTTCCGGCGATCTACACCGGTGACGAACTGCAGGCCTATCGCGACTGGCTTTCTGCCCAGAGCTACGAAGCTTCGGGTTCGATCGGCGGCAGCTACGTCTCCGACAAGATTGAAGACTATTATCTGAACCCCTACGAACTGGGTTACGGCGTCTACGTCAAGTTCGACCACGACTTCGTCGGCCGCGCGGCCGTCGAAAAGCAGAAGGCGACCCCGCAGCGCCGCAAGGTCACCTTCGAGTGGAATTCCGACGACGTCGTCAAGGTTATCGCTTCGGCTTTCCAGCCCGGCGAACAGGCTGCCAAGTGGATCGACTTCCCGCTCTCCAACTACGCTTCGTCGAGCTTCGACAAGGTTCTGAAGGATGGCAAGGTCGTCGGCCTGTCGATGTTCAACGGCTATAGCTACAACGAGCGTTCCATGCTGTCGCTCGGCGTCGTCGATGCCGACATCGAGGAAAACGACATCCTGACGCTCATCTGGGGCGAGCCGGATGGCGGTACTTCCAAGACCTCGGTCGAGCAGGGCCATAAGCAGGCCGAGATCCGCGTTCGCGTCGCAGCCGTGCCCTACGCTCAGGAAGCGCGTGAAAATTACGCCGAAAGCTGGCGCACAAAGAAGGCCCTCTAAGCAATGGGCGTGCGAGAACGGGCTGTTCTCGCACGCCGCTCCGTCCGTCTGACCGGACGTTTTTCATTGGCTAAACGGGGGGAGGATCAACAATGGCACTTTTAAATTTGTTCAGGAGCAAGCAGGAAGAGAAGTCCGTGGAGCCGGTCAGCTTCAGGGACCTTATCGACGGCTATTCCATCGAAGTCATGCCGCGCACGGCGGCCAAGATCGAAGATTTCAAGACACTGCTGCCGAAGGGCACGCGGGTCTATATCGCCCATATCGACGGAACGCCGATCGAGGACATGGTGCAGACCGCAAGGCGCTTGCACGAAGACGGCTTCCCCGTCATGCCGCATTTTCCCTCCCGCATCATTGCAAGCCATGCGATCCTGGAGGACTGGATCAAGCGCTACAGAAACGAGGCGGGCGTGGAACAGGCACTGCTGCTCGGCGGCGGCGTATCGACCCCGGCCGGCGATTTCGACAGTTCCATCCAGCTGATCGAGACCGGCCTGTTCGACCGCTACGGCTTTAAGCGGCTGCATGTCGCCGGCCATCCGGAAGGCAACAAGGACATCGACAAGGATGGCGGTCACAGGATCGTCGACGAGGCGTTGAAGTTCAAGCAGGCCTATTCCGAGCGCACCGATGCGGAGATGGCGATCGCCACCCAATTCGCCTTCGATGCCAAGCCGGTGATCGCCTGGGCCGAGCGTATCGCTGCCGCCGGCGTCAAGCTGCCGATCCATCTCGGCATTGCCGGCCCGACCAAGCTCCAGACGCTCATCAAGTTCGCCATCGCCTGCGGCGTCGGCCCCTCGCTCGGCGTGCTGCAGAAGCGCGCGATGGATCTCAGCAAGCTCTTGGTTCCCTACGAGCCGACCGAAGTGCTGGCTGACATCGCCAACTACAAGACCGCCCATCCGGAAAGTCTGCTTCAGCAGATCCATGTCTTTCCGCTCGGCGGCATCCGTGCCAGCGCGGAATGGATGAACGAACAGCTGACCGGCGAGCGCAGCATCGCATTGTGACTTAACCGAAACGGGGCAAGTGCTGGGCTTGCACCGTTTCGACCCGCTGCCGGGAGGAGATTGGCAGGGGAGGACAGATACGTGGACTATCCCAATCTGCGCCATATCCGTCTTTTCTGCGCCTGCCTGCGCACCGGCTCGCTGACGCAGGCGGCCGATATCGTGGGGGTGACCCAGCCGGCGGCATCGCAGGCGATTTCCCGGCTTGAAGAACTTTTCGGCACCAAGCTTCTCGAACGCGGTCCCGGGCATGCGATGGTGACGCCCGAGGGGCGCGTCGTCCAGGCCCGGTCGCTCAGGGCGCTCGATCTTATCCGGACCGGCTGCCAGAAACTCCAGGCGGATTCCGGCTCGCGCGGCTCCGGTGCGGACGCGCGGCTGACGATCTCCCACCTGCGCGCCCTGCAGGCCTTTGCCCAGACCGGCGGCTTTCCGGGTGCCGCGCGCATCCTCGAACAATCGGGTGCTGCGGTTCAGCGCACCGCGCGCAATGCAGAAGCGATCCTCGGTGCAAACCTTTTCGAGGCCGACGGCCGGACGACGAGGTTCACCAGCGCCGGCCGTGCCGTTGCCCGCTGGGCCGGCCTTTCGCTAAAGGAACTCGGCAACGCCACCGAGGAAGTGCAGGAGCTGCGCGGCAAGTTCGATGGCCTTGTATCGATCGGCGCGCTGCCGATGGCGCGTACCACCATCGTGCCCGATGCTATTGCTTCGCTGGCCCTCACCCATCCGCTGGCACGGTTCGAGATCCTCGAAGGCAGCTACGAACAGCTCCTCAGCGATCTGGAGATGGGACATATCGATTTTCTGATCGGCGCGCTGCGCAGCCGCCTGACGCCGTCGCTGGTTCAGGAGCCGCTTTTCGATTTCCGCCTCGCGGTTGTCGCCGGTTCCGGTCATCCGCTGTCCGGCAAGGCGGATGTCTCGGCAACCGAACTTGCTTCCTACCCATGGGTCGTGGCCCGCAAGGGCACCCCCAACCGTAGAACGTTCGATGCCCTGGCGGCGACGTTTCCGGATGGACCGCAGACGCAGGGAACAGTCGAGACCGGCTCACTGACGGCGTTGCGCGGCATCCTGATGCAGACGGACCGGTTGGCGCTGCTGTCCCGTCATCAACTCCGGCACGAATTGAAGGCCGGGTTCCTGACGCTTCTAAATTATGAAGTGCCGGGAAAGCCGTTGTCGATCGGCATCACCACCCGCCGCAATTGGCAGCCGACCGCTCTCCAGGCGGAATATCTGGCGGCGATCCGGCGCGTGGTCGCGACGGAGGAGGCAGTCAGCACTCCTGGCGGCAGTCGCCTGCCTCCGCTGAAGGCGGCCGAGTAGCACCACTTGCCATTGCAGTTTTCGCAGTTATCGTTATTGCCGCATAGGTCCGGCCGGTCTGATGTCGCGCGCCGTCAGGAAAGAGCGGGAGCATCTTTGAGAAAAAAGGCCGTCAACAGTCTCGAACGCCTTCAGGCAGTGCTTGAGGTTTTTACCGAGGACCGTCTGGAATGGACGCCGGAAGAGCTGATGGAGGAGCTGGGCTATAGCCGGCCGACGCTCTATCGCTACCTGAAGATCCTGAAAGACAGCGGTTTCCTCACCTCCATGCCGAATACCGGCTTCACCCTGGGACCAAGGGTGGTGGAGATGGATTATCTCCTACGGAAGTCGGACAATCTCATCCTTTCCGGCGCGCCGTACCTCCAGAAACTCACGGGGCGATACGAATGCACGGCGCTTCTGGTGCGCTGGTACGGTGAAAAGATCCTCTGTGTCGATTCGATCAGTTCCAGCCGCGAGGCGATCAGCAGCTATCCGCGCGGGCGGCCGATGCCGCTCAGCCGCGGCGCGATCGGCCGCTCCATCGTCGCCTTCCTGCCGCGCCGCAATCTGCTGCCGCTGATCAATCGCACGCTCGACGACTGGCAGGCGGCAGGCGCCGGCGATACGGTGGAAGCTGTCCTGGACGGGCTGAAGTCGGTGCGCAAGAAGGGTTACGCCGTGGCCCATGGCGAAGTGACGCCGGGCGTCGTCGGTTTCGCAGCGCCTATCTTCGATGCGGGCCAGAGCCCCATCGCCAGCTTTTCCGTAACGATCGCTCAAGATCAGGTCGGCGGCTCCACCGTGGAGGAGATCGGCCGGGAAGTCTTGTTCGCAGCCGGCGAGATCACCGCCGCGCTCGCCTCGCATCGACATAGAATTTCAAGCCGATAATCTCATATTGCAAGAAAATGTGTTGACTTTCGGCGACCGCCTTCGCATTTTGCCGCGACGGAGCATGGCAGAGATCTCGACATCGCTCGGCTCGCGGATTTTTTAAACGCCTCTGGGCACCGAACTTCCCTTAAGTTCGCGGTGCCGTAGCAGGGATAGACAGGAGGAGCATTCCATGAAGAAGATCGACGCTTTCAACCATATCTGGCCAAAGCCCTTTTTCGACAAGCTGATCGGCTATATCGGCACGATGACCGACGTCACCATGCGCTCGGGCGCGGTGCCGATGATGACCGATCTCGACCGTCGTTTCCAGGTGATGGACATGTTCGGCGGCGACTATCAGCAGGTCCTGTCGCTCGCTTCTCCGCCGCTTGAAAAGTTGGCCGGCCCCGAGCGCGCCTATGACCTCGGTCGGATCGGCAACGATTCCCAGAAGGAACTGTGCGACAAATATCCGGAACGCTTCCCGGCCTTCATCGCCACCGTGCCGATGGAAAACCAGGAATGGATGATGGCGGAAACCAAGCGGGTCGTCGAAGATCTCGGCGCCTGCGCGGTCCAGATCTTCACCAACTACAGCGGCAAGCCGCTCGACCTGCCGCAGTTCGAGCCCTTCTTCGAATATATGGCAAAGTCCGGCAAGCCGGTCTTCCTCCACCCGTCACGTGGCGCCAACTTCCCGGACTACCTGACCGAAGACCGTTCGGAATACGAGATCTTCTGGACCTTCGGCTGGCCGTATGAAACCTCGGCGGCAATGGCGCGCCTCGTCTTCTCGCGCATCTTCGACAAGTACAAGGGTCTCAAGGTCGTCACCCACCACGCCGGCGGCATGGTGCCCTTCTTCGAAGGCCGCGTCGGTGCCGGCTGGGACCAGATGGGCAAGCGCACATCCGACCGCGACCTCTCCACCGTGCTGAAGGCGCTGGAGCGCCCGCATCTCGAATATTTCAAGGAATTTTATGCGGACACGGCGAGCTTCGGTTCGACCAAGGCAATCGAGCACGCCATCGAATTTTTCGGTGAAGACCGGGTGCTTTTCGCGTCCGACGCGCCGTTCGATCCGGAAGGCGGCCCGATGTACATCCGCGAGACCATCAAGGTTCTCGACAACATGGACATCTCCGATGCCACCCGCCAGAAGATCTATGAGGGCAATGCCAAGAAGCTTCTCGGGCTGAAGTAAACGATCCGGTTTTCGGAATTATCGAACGCGCGGGTGACAACACCCGCGCGTTTTTCATTTGGAAAGCCGGTCGATATAACGCCTGGCGGAGCGGGCGACGATCGCCTGCCCATCCTGGCGGACATTCTGGTGCGAAAAGGCGCCGTAGATCCGCTCGAACGGCCAGGGCGTCAGCCGCTCGGCGACATCCGCCACCTCCGCGGCGCTGAGCGGCAGCATGTTGGGATAACTCCACATGAAGGAGACATGGTCGGTGCCCGGCGTGACCTGAACGATATCGCCGGCGAGCAACACGCCCTTGCCGTCCTTTCCCGTCCAATGCAGCACGGTGCCGCCGGCAAAATGTCCGCCGCCATGGACCAGCGTGACGGAAGAGGAGAGCACCAGCGCGTCCTCATCCCAGAGCCGGACGTAATCAGATGGGCGGCAGATCCATTCCTTGTCGGCGGCATGCAGATAGATCGGCGCGTCGAAGGCCGCGGCCCAATCCTGCATGGTCGTGTAGTAGTGTGGATGGGAGATCGCGATGGCGCTGAGGCCGCCCAGAGCCTGAATGATCTCCCTCGTCGCCTCGTCCAGCAGCGCGATGCAATCCCAAAGGATGTTTCCCGCCGGCGTGCGAAGCAGCAGGGCGCGCTGGTTGATGGCGAAGGCTGGAGCGGTCTGGATCGCCATCAGATCCGGCTCGAGCTGAACCCAAGCATTTCGATGCGTCCGTGCAAGCTTTTCTGTCGTCGTCCAGGCCTGGCCGGAAGGCGGTATATATTGGCGCTCGTCTGTGCAGATAGGGCACGCTTCCGGCGCCTCTTCGGCCTCCGCGAAGGAGGTGCCACAGGCGCCGCAGAGAAAAATCGACATCGAAACCTCCCTCAGGATCTTGTGTGGGTCCTGTCATGAATTTGATAGGAAACGATATTCCGCAAGGAAAGGGAAGTCCTTGGCGTTACCTGAGGCAGTCCAATCGGATACGCTCGTATTCTCGGGATGGATTCACCTTTTCCAAAGGCAGGTGCGATAGGGTCTGGCCTTAAGCTATTTCACCCCAGAGGATCGGATGACGGCCCCGAAGACGCCACGGCTGCTGAACCTGGATATCCTGCGCCTCGTCTCGGCGCTGATGGTGCTGACGTTCCACTACGGTTTTCGCATGCGGATTTCCGGCGAGGGTGGCGGTATCGGCTTTCCGGAACTCGCCCCCTTTGCCATGTGGTTCGATGTTGGGCTGCTGATCTTCTTTGCCATTTCCGGCTATGTCATCACCATGTCGGCGGAAGGCCGCACGGCCTATGATTTTGCCGCCGGTCGTTTTGCCAGGCTCTGGCCGACCTTCATCGTCTGCGCGACGATCACTGCCGCTGTGCTCGCAGTCTGGCATGTGCCGACCTTGGATCCGCCGACGGTCAGGCAATGGCTGGCGCATGCCGTCATCATCTCGCGCGGCCTCGGCCAGCCCTTTCTCGACGGTGCCTATTGGACGATCGCCTACGAGATCATCTTCTACTTCTGGGTTTTCCTGCTCATTGCCACCGGCCTTTTCGAGCGCGGCTGGCGCGTTGTCGTGCTGGCGTGGCTGGCGATTTCGATCGTCAACGAGGCCTTCATCGGCAGCGGCGCGATCCAGAAATTGCTGATCACCGAATATTCCGGCTATTTCGCCTTCGGCCTGGCGCTCTACAAGGTGAGGCAGCATGTTTCCCCTTCGAGCCTCTGCGTGCTCGCCGCCGCCGTCTGCTGGGCGATCGCCACACCCTTCCTGACCGAACCGGATTTCGTCGCAACATACGGGCTGAGCCGCAGTGCCGTCGGGCTTGCGCTGATCGGGCCGCTGGCGCTTGCAGCGGTTGCGGTCTGCGCCACGGCGCCGTCGCTGCGCATTTCTCCGGCATTGGCGATCGGGCTCGGCGGTCTCACCTACCCGCTCTACCTGCTGCACCAGAATATCGGTTACGCCGTGTTTGCCCGTTTCGGCACGGAACAGAACCGCTGGCTGGTAGCCGTGGTGCTGATAGCCGTCCTGCTCTTCGTCGCCTGGGTGATCGCAAGGACCATCGAACCGGTGGCGCGGCGGGCGATCATCCGCGCTGCCGGTCATCTTCGCGACAGTTTGGGGCGCCTCAGACAGCGGACCGCCTGATCCTGATTGACGGGTTCATTTTACCCGGGTAAATCTTCCTTTCAAGACAGAGGAAGCAGATGACGAATTTTCATTGGACGGCGTTTCGAGGTGAAAACCGCATTGCGGGCGGATCACCAGCGGAAGTCGTAACGGCGATCAAGGCCGGTGGCCATGAAAGCGTTCTGGTCTTCGACGATGCGACCGGAAAGCCGGTCGATCTCGATCTCCGCGGCACATTCGAAGATTGTCTCAGTCGCCTTCCCAAGGATGATGCGGAGCCTGTCGAGCCGGTGGAGCGGCGGCCCGGCCGGCCGAAGCTTGGCGTGGTGCCACGCGAGGTGACATTGCTGCCGCGGCATTGGGAATGGCTCGGTCAGCAGCCGGGCGGCGCCTCCGTGGTGCTGCGCAAACTCGTCGACGCAGCACGTGCCGCCGGTAGTGCGGGAGATGATAGGCGCCGGGCTCAGGAGGTCGCCGATCGTTTCATGCGGGCGCTCGGCGGGGATCAGCCGGGATATGAGGACGCGGCGCGGGCGCTTTATGCGGGGCAGGAGGATCGCTTCAGGGAGTTGACGGAGAGCTGGCCGAGGGATGTCCGGGACCATGCCCGATATCTCAGCCGAGGCGCATTCGGGGCCGGCTTTACCGAAGAAAGATAACGCCAGCTATTTCGGGTAGTCGCCGCCAATGGCCGCCGACATCAGGCCGTTTCGAGTAGTCGGGTACTTTTTGAACATGATCTGTCCGCGATTGAACATGGACCGAATGAAAACCGCACCCTAAGTTGTTTCGAGCCGCCGGGGAGGGTGGCTCGGAGGAGCAATTTATGGATCGCATGAAGAACAAGGTCGTTCTCGTGTTCGGCGCTGGTTCGGTCGGCCCGGGTTTCGGGAACGGCAAGGCCGCCGCCGTCGCCTATGCCCGCGAGGGCGGCAGCGTCGTCTGCGTCGACGTTGATCTCGATGCAGCGAGGAACACGGTCGACGTCATCGAATCCGAGGGCGGCTTAGGTCTGGCGCTCGCCGCCGACGTCACCAGATCCAGTGATATTTCTGCCGTAGTCGAAGCGACAATGGAACGTTTCGGCCGTATCGATGTGCTGCACAACAATGTCGGCATCAACCTGCCGGGCGGTGTGGCGGAGGCAACCGAAGAGAGTTGGCGCAAGGTGATGGACGTCAACCTGACCAGCGCCTTCCTCACCTGCAAGGCCGTTCTGCCGATCATGGAGAAGCAGGGCGGCGGGGCGATCATCAATATTTCCTCGCTCGCCTCCATCCGATGGACCGGCTATCCCTACGTTTCATATTATGCATCGAAGGCGGCGCTGAACCACTTCACGCGCGCGATTGCGATCGAATATGCGGCCAAAGGCATCCGCGCCAACGCGATTCTTCCGGGCGTGATGGATACGCCACATATCCAGAAGCAGATCAGCGGCTATTATGGTTCTGCCGAGGAGATGAAGGCCAAAAGGGACGCGCTTTCGCCGATGAAACGGCAGGGGGATGGCTGGGATATCGCCTGGGCCGCGGTTTTCCTCGCATCCGACGAGGCGAAATACATCACCGGCGTGGAACTCCCGATTGACGGCGGGCTGCATGTGACGGTGTCCGGTAGCTTGAGCTGAGGCGATCCAAGGTACGGTGTAAGCCAGTCCATACTATGGATCGTCTTTCAAGTTTTATCATCTTCCGGCAAATTCAAGCTTGCCTAATTTAACTGTTTTCAGCAAACTCCGGCAACTTGAGGAGAACAAGATCCAGATAATGGACCACTGCGGATGGCTGGAGGAGCCGGACGCCGGGAGAAGAAGCGGTGACGCCGGAGAGGGTGTTGTCCGCCTGGATTTGCGGCCTGGCCGCGATCGATCCGGAGCGTTTCTTTCGCCTGTCCCCTTCGCAGCATAGAGGAGGATGACGCGTGACGGCAGCCCAGAATACAATCGACCCCATGGACGAGGCTTCGCTGCTCGCCGGTCTCGAAGGCGTGGCGCCGCAGCAGAGCGGTTCCGTCTGGATGCGGCCGGTGGAGGCGATTGCCGCTGCGCTTCTCGTCGGGATCATCGCGCTTCTATTGGTCGGGGTTATTTCCCGCTACGTTTTTTCGCTGCCGATCGTCTGGATCGACGAGGTGGCATCGATCTCTTTCCTCTGGCTTGCCATGCTCGGCTCGGCCATGGCCGTCGACCGCAGCGAGCATCTGCGGCTGACGCTCTTCGTCGGCATGCTGCCGGAAAGGGTGCAGGGATTGGCCAACACGCTGGCCCTGCTGCTGATGGCGCTTTTCCTCGGCGTGATGCTGCGGCCGGCTTATGAATACGCGATCGAGGAATCCTACATCACCTCGGCGGCGCTCAATATTCCGATGAGCTTTCGCGCTGCGGCCCTGCCCGTTGGTGTCGGGCTGATGTTGATCCTCGCGGTTATCAACGCGCTGAAAGGATCGACCTTGAGGCAGGTCGCGATATCGGTGGTGGTCATCGCCGTCGCGACCCTGCTGCTCTGGCTCGTCGGGCCGGGCCTCAAGCAGATCGGCAACTGGAACATCCCGATCTTCCTCGTCGGTTTCGTGGCGTTGTTTCTTGTGCTCGGCGTGCCGATCGCCTTCTGTTTCGGCCTTGGGACACTGGCATTCCTGACGTTCACGACCTCCGTGCCGGTGTTCGTGATGATCGGCCGCATGGACGAGGGCATGTCGAGTATCATCCTGCTATCGGTGCCGATCTTCGTGCTGCTTGGCTGCGTGCTCGATGCGACCGGCATGGGCAAGGCGATCGTCGAGGTGCTGGCCTCGCTGCTCGGCCACGTGCGGGCCGGGATGTCCTATGTCCTGCTCGGCTCGATGTTCCTGGTGTCCGGCATTTCGGGCTCCAAGGTCTCCGATATGGCGACCGTCGCACCGGCGCTGTTTCCGGAGATGAAACGCCGTGGCCACAAGCCGCCGGAGATGATCGCGCTGCTGGCGACCGGAGCGGCGATGGCGGAAACCGTGCCGCCGTCGATCGTGCTGATCGTGCTTGGATCCGCCGCTGGCGTTTCGATCGCGGGGTTGTTCACGTCCGGTTTTGCGATCGCCATGGTTCTGCTTCTGGTTCTCGCGATCCTGGCGCGCTGGAAGGCACGGCACGAATCCATGGCCAGTGTTCGCCGCGCGCCGCTTTCAGTGATCAAGAAGGCGTTTCTGGTCGCCGCCCCGGCGCTGGTGCTGCCGTTCCTGATCCGCACCGCCGTCGGCGAAGGCATTGCCACCGCGACGGAGGTTTCGACGATCGCCGTCCTCTACGCGATGATCATCGGGGCGACGCTCTACGGCGGTATCAGCCTGAAGAAGCTCTATGAGATGCTGGTGGAGACGGCGGCACTTTCCGGCGCAATCCTGATGATCCTGGGTGCCGCGTCCGCAATGGCCTGGGCGCTGACCCAGACGGGGTTCGCAGCCCAGCTTGTGCAGGCGGTGCAAGGCCTGCCAGGTGGTTGGCTGACCTTCATGGGCGTCACCATCCTGATCTTCATGGTGCTCGGCTGCGTGCTCGAGGGTCTGCCGGCGATCGTGCTGATGGCGCCGATCATGTTTCCGGTCGCTCGTTCGCTCGGCATCAACGACATCCACTATTCCATGGTGGTGGTGACGGCGATGAATATCGGCCTGATGACGCCGCCGATCGGCATCGGTTTCTACATCGCCTGCAAGATCGGCAATGTTTCGCCCGACGAAGCGATGAAGGCCATCTGGCCCTATATCGGCGCGCTGATGATCGGCCTTCTGGTGATCGCAGCCGTGCCCTATTTCTCGACCGCCTTTCTCTAGAGGCTGTGAGGCAAAAAACTGGGAACTGAATTCGGAGGAGGATTTCATGAACGTCAATCGCAGAACGCTTCTTTTGGGCGCGGCCACGACCGGCATCGCCACGACCTTTTCGATCCGCACGCGGCCGGCCAATGCCGCCGAGTTCACCTATAAGTTCGCTAACAACCAGACGCTGACGCATCCGATGAACACTCGCGCCAAGGAGGCTGTCGCCAAGATTCTGGAGGAGAGCGGTGGTCGCATGGCGATCAATATCTTCCCGTCGAGCCAGCTCGGCGCCGATACGGACATGCTGAACCAGGTGCGTTCCGGCGGCGTCGAAATGTTCAGCCTGTCGCCGATCATCCTGTCGACCCTGGTGCCGAATGCCTCGCTCAACGGCGTCGGTTTCGCGTTCCCGAGCTACGACAAGGTCTGGCCAGCCATGGACGGCGAACTCGGCAAGTATGTTCGCGGCGAGATCGAGAAGAAGGGTCTGCTGACGCTCGAAAAGATCTGGGACAACGGTTTTCGGCAGATCACTTCGTCCAAGGGGCCGATCGAAAAACCGAAGGATCTCGAAGGTTTCAAGATCCGCGTGCCGGTCAGCCCGCTCTGGACCTCGATGTTCACCGCCTTCGATTCGGCGCCCGCCAGCATCAACTTTGCCGAAACCTATACCGCATTGCAGACCGGCATCGTCGACGGACAGGAAAATCCACTCGCCATCCTGACGACGGCAAAGCTGTTCGAGGTGCAGAAATACGTCTCGATGACGAACCACATGTGGGATGGTTTCTGGATTCTCCTCAACCGCCGCTCCTGGCAGGCGCTGCCGGCAGATCTGCAGGGGATCGTCTCTAAGCACTTCAACGCCGCCGCCGAGCTGCAGCGCAAGGACGTCATGGGCCTCAACGCCACCGTCCAGGCCGAACTCGAAGGCAAGGGCATGAAGTTCAACAAGCCGGACGGCGCGCTTTTCCAGGAAAAGCTGCGCGCTGCCAATTTCTACAAGGACTGGAAGTCGAAATACGGCGACGAGGCTTGGGCGATCCTCGAAAAGGCCATCGGCAAGTCATTGAGCTGATCGGTGGCGGCCATGCATCTGATGGGAAACGGCATATGCAACAGGTGATCGAGATCCCCTCGGGTCTTCGGGAAGGTGCCGTTTCCGGCTCGCAGGCTGTGGAGCGGGCGCTGCAGCTTCTCTCTATCGTCGGCCGCGGCGCGGAAAAGGGTGTCGCGCTCGCCGATGTGGTCGCCGATAGCGGCCTCAACAAACCCACTGCCCGACGGCTGCTGATGGCGCTGATGCGCTCCCGCCTCGTCGAACAGGACGAGCTTACCCGCCGATATTATCTCGGCGGCGAGCTTTACGTGCTCGGCATGCTGGCCTCTCGCCGGCACGGCCTTCTGGAAATGGCCGGCGAAAGCCTGAAGCGGCTTTCCGGCAAATCGGCCGACACGAGCTTCGTCTCGATGCGGCGTGACGACTACGCCGTCTGTCTGCATCGCGAGGAGGGCACGCATCCGGTGCGCACCCATGCGCTGCTGACCGGCGACCAGAACCCGCTCGGTGTCGGCGCCGGTTCGCTTGCGATGCTGGCGGCATTGCCGGATGCGGAGGTCGAGGCGGTCCTCGGCCGCATTGAAGGCGTCATTGCCGCGCAATATCCGGGCTATTCGCCTCAGATTATCCGAGAGGATGTCGCCCGCTCACGCGAACTCGGTTACGCGCTCAATCCCGGGCGAGTCATCGCCAATTCCTGGGGGATCGGCATGGCGATCCTGCTGCCCGACGGACGGCTTGCAGGAGCGTTGTCGATTGCCGCGATCGACAGTCGCATGGGTGAGGCGCGTCAGAAAGAGCTTGTCGGGCTGCTGGCTCATGAGGTCGAGCGGGTGCAGGGCAAGCTGAAATTGCTGTTCAGTTCGGAGAAACCGGCGCTTCGAAAGGCGCCGCAAGCGGCACGGTCGAGAACACCGGAACGGGTTTGAAACGAAGGAGAAGGTCATGGCAGGAGCGCAGATCGTCGGTTGGGCGCATTCGAAGTTCGGCAAGTCCGAAGCGGGCTCGACGCGGGAATTGATGGCCGAGGTGATCAATCCGGCGCTTGAACATGCCGGCATCACGGCCAGGGATGTCGACGGCATCTTCGTCGGCGTATTCAACAACGGTTTTTCCAAGCAGGATTTCCAAGGCGCCCTGGTGGCGATGGCGGCCGACGGGTTCGACCATGTGCCGGCGGTGCGGATGGAGAATGCCTGCGCCACCGGTTCGGCGGCGCTTTATACAGCGCTCGACTTCATCGCTGCCGGCCGCGGCAAGATCGCGCTGGTCGTCGGTGCCGAAAAGATGACCGCCCTGCCCACCAAGGAAACGGGCGATATCCTGCTGTCGGCCTCCTACCGCGAGGAGGAAGCGGATGTCGAAGGCGGCTTTGCCGGCCTCTTCGGCCGCATCGCCAGCCATTATTTCCAGCGTTATGGCGACCGATCGGAAGAGCTGGCGATGATCGCGGCCAAGAACCACGCGAACGGCATGAAGAACCCCTATGCGCATATGCAGAAGGATTTCGGCTTCGATTTCTGCAACACGGTGTCCGACAAGAACCCCTATGTGGCAGCGCCTCTGCGCCGCACCGATTGCTCGCTGGTGTCGGACGGTGCGGCCGCCCTGGTGATTGCGGCGCCCGACGTCGCGGCCGGCATGAAGCGCGCCGTCGCGTTCAAGGCGCATAACCATGTCAACGATATCCTCGCCATGTCGCGTCGCGATCCGATCGCCTTCGACGGCGCGCGCATGGCCTGGCAGAAATCACTGGCCGAGGCGGGCGTGTCGCTGGACGACCTGAATTTCGTCGAGACGCATGACTGCTTTACGATAGCCGAACTCATCGAATACGAGGCAATGGGGCTTGCCGAGCCCGGCGAGGGTTACCGCGTTATCCGCGAAGGCATCACCCGCAAGGATGGCCGTCTGCCGGTCAATCCGTCTGGGGGCCTGAAATCCAAGGGCCATCCGATCGGCGCGACCGGCGTTTCGATGCACGTCATGGCAGCGATGCAGCTCTGCGGCGAGGCGGGCGACATGCAGCTGCCGAAGGCGACGATGGCCGGGGTCTTCAACATGGGCGGTGCTGCCGTCGCCAACTACGTGTCGATCCTGGAGCGGACGAAATGAATGCGACGACCTCGGTTGCCGTCGGCGATCAGGCCGAACCGAAGGGTGGCCTCAGCCCCCGCTCGACGCGGGTGGTGAACCTTGCCCGCTTCGTGACGCAGGCGATGCGCCGCGAACCGCAGGGCGTTGCGCTGGTCTGGGCCGAGAAGACCTGGACCTGGGAAGAGTTCGAGACCCGCATCGACGCGATGGCTGCGGCGCTGCAGCAGCGTTTCGGGGTGGCCAAGGGCGACCGCATCCTGGTCCAGTCGCAGAACTGCAACCAGATGTTCGAGAGCATGTTCGCCTGTTTCCGGATCGGCGCCGTCTGGGTGCCGACCAATTTCCGGCAGACGCCGGAAGAGGTCGCCTATCTCGCCAAGGCGAGCGGCGCGACGGGCCTGATCTGCAACGCCTCGTTTCCAGATCATGCGCGGGTGGTGCGGGAGAACAATCCGGAAATCGGTTTCGTCATTGCGATCGGTGCAGCGGATTTCGGTCCATCCTATGACGCGATCGTCGAGGAGTTCCGCGGCAGGAAGCCGGCCGAAGCGCGGGTCGAGCGCGACGATCCCTGCTGGTTCTTCTTCACGTCGGGCACCACCGGTCGGCCGAAGGCGGCGGTGTTGACCCACGGACAGATGGCCTTCGTGATCAATAACCATCTCTGCGACCTGATGCCCGGCGTGACCTCCGCCGATGCGGCGCTGGTCGTTGCACCGCTCTCGCATGGCGCGGGCGTGCATCAGCTCACCCAGGTGGCGCATGGGGTGAAAACCATCCTGCTGCCGACCGAAAAATTCGATATCGACGCCGCCTGGGCGCTGGTCGAAAAGTGGCGCGTGTCGACGATGTTCACCGTGCCGACGATCCTGAAGCTGCTGGTCGAGCATCCGGCCGCCGAGAAATACGACCATTCCTCGCTGCGCTACGTCATCTATGCCGGCGCGCCGATGTATCGCGAGGACCAGAAGCGGGCGCTGAAGAGCCTCGGACCGGTCATCGTGCAATATTTCGGGCTAGGCGAGGTGACGGGGGCGATCACCGTCCTGCCGCCAGCCTTGCATTCGGCCGAGGACGGCGAAGCCGCCAGGATCGGGACCTGCGGCATGGAGCGCACCGGCATGCAGGTGTCGATCCAGAACGATGCCGGCGAGGAGGTCGCGCCATACGAGACCGGCGAAATCTGCTGCATCGGCCCGGCGGTCTTCGCGGGTTATTACGACAATCCGGAGGCCAACGAGAAGGCGTTCCGCAACGGCTGGTTCCGCACCGGCGACCTTGGCCATATGGATGCGGAGGGTTTCCTCTACATTACCGGCCGCGCCTCGGACATGTACATCTCCGGCGGTTCGAACGTCTACCCGCGCGAGATCGAGGAAAAGCTCCTCACCCATCCGGCAATCAGCGAGGTGGCCGTGCTCGGCGTGCCCGATCCGCTCTGGGGCGAAGTCGGCATCGCCGTCTGTGTCGCCAAGCCCGGTTCGGCGGTGACCGAGAAGGACCTGTTCGCCTTCATCGACGGCAGGATGTCCCGCTACAAGATGCCGAAACGCTTCATCTTCTGGGACGCGCTGCCGAAATCCGCCTATGGCAAGATCACCAAGAAGATGATCCGCGAAGAACTGCAGGCGCGCGGCGAGCTTGACGATAAGTCGGCTAACGATCTGCCGGGGCTGCGCCAACTCAAGCATCCGGGCCCTGTCGCACCGATCAGGCGCGAGGCGGTGCGAACCGCGCTGAAGCCGGTCGAGGGCGTGCTGCGGCCGGGAGAGGTTTTCATGGCCGAGGTGGCGCGCGTCTTCGCGGAGGCGGGCTGCAAGGGTGGTTTCCTCAATATCGAAGATGGGGCCTGCGATCCGTTCCGTTATGTCCTGCCGGCCTTCTCGCCGGACGAGGATCATGCTGCCTGGTACAGCGCGACCTTCGCGCCGCAAGCGGGCGGCAAATTCCAGTCGGCGACCGCGATGGTCGGCGAGCGGGACGGCGCGCCGTTCCTGCATTGCCACGGCATCTGGGATACCAGCGGAGGGGCTCTGCGCATGGGGCATGTGTTGCCCTTCGACAGCATCGTCAGCCGTCCGATCACGGTCAAAGGTTATGGCAGCGCCACCGCGACCTTCTCTTCCATTCCCGATCCGGAAACAAATTTCACGCTGTTTTCCGCCAAGGGCGAAAGCGGCGAGGGCAACGGCATCCTGCTGCGGGTGCGCCCGAACGAGGATGTCGGGATAGCGATCGAAGACGTCTGCCGGGCACATGGCATCGAGAGCGCCCGCATCTACGGCATCGGCAGTATCAACGAGCCCGTGTTCGAGGATGGGCGCCGCGTGGTCTGCCTCGCGACCGAGATCGCCATCGAGAACGGCGTGCTCGAAATGACGCCGGATGGGCTTCAGGCCTCGATCGATGCCGCGGTCGTCGATACGGATGGCGTGATCTATCACGGCAGGCTGGCGCGGGGCGACAATCCGGTCGGCGTCACCTTCGAACTGGTCATCATCGACAATCGGGAGAGCTGAATGCGCAGCGTCGTCGTCACGGGTGCGGGATCGGGTATCGGCCTTTCGACGACGGAGCTTCTGATCGAAGCCGGATGGCATGTGCTGGCCGCCGACCGCGATGCTGCGGCGCTTGGCCGGTTGGCGGAACGTCTCGGCAATCGGGCCGGTCTCCTCACCACCGTTCTTCTCGATATCACCGACGAGAAGGCGATCGCCGAACTGGCGGAACGCTGCCAGGCTCTTCAAAACCCGCTGCAGGCACTGGTCAACAGCGCCGGTGTCGGTTCGAATGTTCGGTTCGCCGATACCACGACCGATCAGCTCCGGCGGATCTATGAGGTGAATGTCGTCGGCGCGTTTGCGCTGTCGCAGGCACTGGCGCCGATCATGCGGGAAAACGGCGGCGGGTCGATCGTCCACATCGCCTCGGTCTCCGGCATCAAGGGCAATCTCGGCCGTTCCGCCTATGGCGCGTCGAAGGGCGCGCTGGTGACGCTCACCAAGATCATGGCGGTCGAACTTGCCGACGACCTGATCCGCGTCAACGCCATTGCGCCGGGTCCGATCGAGACGCCGATGGTCAAGGAGAACCACACGGCGGTGACGCGTGAAGAGTGGAAGCGCACCGTGCCGATGCGCCGCTACGGTCGGCCGGAGGAGATTGCCACGGCAATCGCCTTTCTCGTCGACGAACGCCAATCCTCCTATGTAACCGGCCAGATTCTGGCCGTCGACGGTGGATTCACGGCTGCCGGGCTGATGGCCTGAACCGTTCCGGCACGACATTCGTCATATGACAATCTCTTCACGAAAATAGGCGGCCCGACGCGTCGACGCTCGTTGACAAGTCACGGGATAGATTAGAAAACTGCCGACTTCCGACGGCAGCCACGGGGGGACTTTCAATGTCTAGGCGCGCGTTATTCGGCTTTCTCGCTCTCATCGTTTCCGCTTTCGCTCTCGTCTCGCCGCTGACTGCGGCCGACCGGCGGATCGAAAGCACTCCGAACAGCGATTATCTCGGTTTCGATCTTCGAACCGTGAAGAATGTCAGCCAGCCCCAGTGCGAGGCGGCCTGCATCGGCGACAATGCCTGCAAGGCTTTCACCTATAACGAGAAAGCCAAATGGTGCTTCCTCAAGTCGGATTACAGCCAGCTCAACCCGTTTCCGGGTGCGACCGCCGGCAAGATTGTCGTAACCGCCGTTGAACCCGATATCGGCGCCCCGCCAAAACTGTCTTTCCTCTCGGAAGAAGTCCTCCAGCAGGCGCGCGATCAGAAGGATGGCCTGACGCTTGGCGACAACCAGCAGGGTTACGGCGTCGAAAATTTGAAGACGATCGCCCAGGGCCAGGTTCTGGCCGGCAATATCGATACGGCCGTCTACAATTTCAAAGGCGCGCTCTCGGTCATCCCCGACGACGGTGCGCTGTGGATCGAGCTTGCCCGTGCTGCCAGCACCGCGAAGAACAACACCACGGTCGACGGCGAAGGCACGCTTGCCGCCGTCAACGGCTACCAGCTTTCACGCACGACGCAGACCCGCGCCGATGCGCTGGCGGTTCTCGGGGCCGCGCTTGCCAAGCAGCAGAATTATCGCGCCGCGCTCAATGCCTACAAGGCGAGCCTTGCGCTGGTGAATGCCCGCACCGTTCAGGCCGCCTATAACGACCTGCGTGAACGCCAGGGTTTCCGCATGACCGGCAACACGGTCGATGCCGACAGCGCCAATCCGCGCGTCTGCGTTCAATTCTCCGAACCGCTGGTGAAGATCGGCGTCGATTACGCGCCCTTTGTCGTGCTCAACGGCCAGGCGCCGAAGGCGATGGAGGCCAAGGACAGCCAGATCTGCGTCGAAGGCCTGACCCATGGACAGCGCTACAAGCTGTCGCTGCGCCGTGGCCTGCCCTCTTCCGTCGACGAGCCGCTCGCGGCACAGGTCGATATCGATGTCTACGTCAAGGATCGTTCGGCGACCGTGCGGTTCACCGGCGACAGTTTCGTGCTGCCGTCGACCGCGCGCCGCGGCATTCCGATCGTCTCGGTCAATACCGAAAAGGCCAATCTGAAGCTCTACAGGGTGGGGGACCGCAGCATCGCCCCGCTGCTCGCCAATTCGCAGTTCCTGACCCAGATGGACGGCTATAACGCCACCCAGATCCAGGAGCAGAGCGGCGAACTGGTCTGGCAGGGCACGATCGATATCACCCAGGATCTCAACAAGGACGTGGTGACCAGCTTCCCCGTTGACGAGGCTCTGCCGACCCGCAAGCCCGGCGTCTACATGCTGACGGCGGCCGCCGCCAATGCGCCGAGCCAGGAATACGATACCAAGGCGACGCAATGGTTCGTGGTGTCGGATATCGGTCTCACCACCTATGCCGGCACGGACGGCCTCAACGTCTTTGCCCGCTCGCTCGGCAGCGCCAAGCCGATGGCCGGCGTCGACCTGCAGCTTCTCGCCAAGAACAACGAAATCCTCGGCACGGCGAAGACCGATGCGGATGGCCGCGCGGTGTTTACCGCCGGCCTGATGCGCGGCACGGCGGCGATGGTGCCGGCCGTGCTGGCGGCCCAGAACAACGGCCAGGACTATGTCTTCCTCGACATGGCCCGTGCCGGCTTCGATCTGTCCGACCGCGGCGTGACGGGCCGCCCCGCACCCGGCGCGATCGATATCCTGCCCTGGACCGAACGGGGCATCTATCGCCCCGGCGAAACCGTGCATGCCTCGGCGCTTGCCCGCAATATCGATGCGACGGCGATCGAGAACCTGCCGCTGACGTTCGTCTTCCTGCGCCCTGACGGCGTCGAGGATCGGCGCATCGTCAACAACGGCTCGCTCGGCGGTTATGCGCTCGACCTGCCGCTGCTTGCGACCTCGATGCGCGGCACCTGGACGATGCAGATCTTCACCGATCCCAAGGGGTCGGCAATCGGCGAAAAGACCTTCCTCGTTGACGACTTCGTGCCGGATCGCATCGAATTCGACATGACCAGCGACGCCAAGGAAATCGCGGTCGGGGAGCCGGCGCCAGTCAATATCGACGGCCGTTATCTCTATGGAGCGCCGGCGGCCGGCCTCAATCTCGAAGGCGAGATTGCGCTGAAGACGACGCGCGAAAATCCGGCCTTCCCGGGCTACCAGTTCGGCCTCGTCGATGAAGAGGCGAGCGAAGCGGTTCGCATTCCGCTGGAGGCGCTCGAACCGCTCGACGACGACGGCAAGGTTACTTTCGACGCGACTGTTGCCGAAGCGCCGTCGACGACGCAGCTCGTCAACGCCGATATCGTCGTGCGTATGCAGGAGGCGGGCGGCCGAGCGATCGAGCGTTCGATCACCCTGCCGGTCAAGGCTGAAGGCGCGCGGATCGGCATCAAGCCGGAATTTTCCGGCGATCTCGGCGAAAACTCGGTCGGCAACTTCACCGTGATCATGGTGGACGCGGCCGGCAAGAAACAGGCAGTTCAGAACCTGCCCTGGAAACTGGTCAAGATCGACCGCGACTATCAATGGTATCGCGACGGCTCGTCCTGGCGGTATGAGCCGGTGACCCGCACCAGCCAGGCTGCCAACGGCACGGTGAATGTCACGGCCGACGGCGGCAAGGTTTCCGTTCCGGTCAAGTGGGGCCGCTACCGGCTCGAGGTCGAAACCGCCGATATCGGCGGACCCACGTCCAGCGTCGAATTCGACGCCGGCTGGTTCGTGACCGCGACCTCGACCGAAACCCCGGATGCGCTGGAAATCGCGCTGGACAAGCAGAGCTACAAGGTCGGCGAGACGGCCAAGCTCAAGGTGTCGTCGCGTTACGCCGGCGAGCTGATGATCACCTCCGGTTCGGAGAGCCTGATTGCGGTCAAGACCGCGAGCATCGGCGCAAATGGCGGCGAAGTCGACATCCCGGTCACGGCTGCCTGGGGTGCCGGTTCCTATGTCACCGCGACGCTTTATCGTCCGGGCCAGGCGCAGGAAAGCCGCATGCCGATGCGCGCCATCGGCGTCACCTGGCTGAAGGTCGATCCGGAAAACCGCGATCTGCAGGTGTCGATCACAGCGCCGGAAAAGACGCTGCCGCGCCAGCCGCTGAATATCTCGCTGCAGGTCGCCGGAGCGGGCGCCAATCAGGACGCCTATGTCACCGTCGCTGCGGTTGATGTCGGTATCCTCAATCTGACGCGTTACCAGCCTCCGGCGCCGGACGACTGGTATTTCGGCCAGCGCCGCCTCGGCCTCGAAATCCGCGACCTCTATGGCCGCCTGATCGACGGCTCGCTCGGCGCCACCGGTCGGCTGCGCACCGGCGGTGACGGCGGCAACGCGGCGTTGCAGTCGAGCCCGCCGAAGGAAAAGCTGATCGCCTTCTTCTCCGGTCCGGTAAAGCTCGATGCGCAGGGCAAGGCGAATGTCTCCTTCGACATTCCGCAGTTCAACGGCACGGCGCGTGTCATGGCGGTTGCCTGGTCGAAGACCGGCGTCGGGCATGGCGTCAAGGACGTGGTGATCCGTGATCCAGTCGTGGTGACAGCCAGCCTGCCGCGCTTCCTGGCGCCTGGCGACCAGACCAATCTCAGGCTCGACATCGCCAATACCGATGCGCCGGCCGGCGATTACCAGCTCGCCATCACCACCAACAAGCCCGTCTCCGTCGATCAGAAGGGGACCGGAAAGATCACGCTCGCCGCCGGCGGCAAGTCGGATGTCACGCTGGCGCTTCGCGGCGTCGAGCCGGGCGACGGGTCGATCTCGATCCGCCTTTCGAATGCGTCGGGCATGTCGCTCGACCAGGTGCTCGATATTCCGGTGCGGCCGGCTGCCATGCCGATCACCCAGCAGCGGCTTGTCGAGCTGAAGCCGGGCTCCAGCGTCACGGTCGATGCCAACCTGCTCGCCGACAGCATCCTGCCGGGTGCCTCGATCAGCGTGAATGTCAGCCGCTCCACCGCCTTCGACATTCCGGCACTGCTGATGAGCCTCAGCCGGTATCCCTATGGCTGCGCCGAACAGACGACCAGCCGCGCCTTGCCGCTTCTCTACCTCAGCCAGATGGCGGTGCAGAACGGTCTTGCCGACGATACGGAGGTCAAGAAGCGGGTGCAGGATGCTATCTATCGCGTGCTCTCCTACCAGTCCTCGGCCGGCAGTTTCGGCCTCTGGGGTCCGGGCGGCGGCGATCTGTGGCTCGATTCCTACGTGAGCGACTTCCTCAGCCGGGCCCGCGAACAGGGTTACGACGTGCCTGAACAGGCGCTCGTCCAGGCTCTCGACAGCCTGCAGAACTCGCTCGGCTTCACCAACAACGTCAAGGATCAGGGCAACGAGATCGCTTATGCGCTCTATGTGCTCGCCCGCAACCGCAAGGCCGCGATCAGCGACCTTCGCTACTATGCCGACACGATGCTGAACGATTTCCCGACACCGCTGGCCAAAGCCCATATCGCTGCGGCGCTGGCACTTTATGGCGATGCGCAGCGGTCAAAGAATATCTTCGCGGCCTCGCTGCAGATGTCGCAGGACGCGCAGATCCACCGGGTCAGCCTGTCGCGCTCGGACTATGGCTCGTCCTTGCGAGACGGCGCCGCGGTCCTGGCGCTCGCCGCCGAAAGCCGGCCGGTGCCGCCGATCGTTCCGGCGCTCGCCACCATCGTCGCCAAGGAGTGGGGGCAGAAGAAATACACCAGCACCCAGGAACAGACCTGGATGCTGCTCGCCGCCCGCGCGCTGCAGAACGGTGACGACGGTCTGCGCCTGCAGGTCAACGGCGCCGATCATCGCGGCACGCTGATGTCGCAGATGACCGGCGATGCGCTGATCGGTCATCCGCTGACCGTCAAGAACAACAGCGCCGATCCGCTGTCTGCCTCGATCACCACGGTCGCGGCGCCGGCACAGCCGCTGCCGGCCGGTGGTGACGGGTTCAAGATCACCCGCACCTACTATTCGATGGACGGCGAGGAAGCGAATGTCAGCGAAGCGCAGCAGAACCAGCGTTATGTCGCGGTGATCAAGATCACCGAGAGCAACAACTGGCCGTCGCGCATCGTCGTCACCGACCTTCTGCCGGCCGGGTTCGAGATCGACAATCCGAGCATCGTCAACAGCGCGAGCCTTGCCAATTTCGATTGGATCGAGGAGGTGCAGGCAGCCCATACCGAGTTCCGCAACGACCGGTTCGTTGCGGCCTTCGACCGGAGCGCCGGCGACAACCGCGAGATCACGCTCGCCTATGTGGTCCGCGCCGTGACCCCCGGCGTCTACGATCATCCGGCTGCCCAGGTCGAGGACATGTATCGTCCGCAGTTCTCGGCCCGTACCGCAATGGGCAAGATGGAGGTGCTTGCCGCCCAGTAAGCGGCAGCTCGTTCCGATGAAGCTCAGGTGGAAACTTTCGATCAGTCTGGCTATCGGTCTCGTCGTTGCGGCTGGGCTGATCGTCGGCTTGGAAGCCGCCGACAGGGCCTATCCGCCGCCGCTCGAAAAGGCGCGGGTGGTTTCCGCCGAAGTGCTGGATGCGGATGGCGAACTGCTGCGCGCCTTCGCGACGCCGGAAGGCCGCTGGCGGCTTCGCACGACCATCGAAAACGTCGACCCGCGTTTCCTGAAAATGCTGGTCGCTTACGAAGATCAGCGCTTCTATGAGCATGCCGGCGTCGATCCTTGGGCGCTCGGCCGCGCCGTGCTGCAGCTCGTCACCAACGGTCATGTCGTCTCGGGGGCTTCGACGCTGTCGATGCAGGTGGCGCGGCTGATCGAGCCCCGCGAGAGCCGCTCCCTGACGGCAAAGCTCCGCCAGGTCGTGCGCGCGGTCCAGATCGAGCGGCGGCTGTCCAAGAAGGAAATCCTCGAACTCTACCTGACCCACGCGCCCTATGGCGGCAATCTCGAGGGTGTGCGGGCCGCAAGCCTTGCCTATTTCGGCAAGGAGCCGCGGCGGCTGACGGTGGCGGAAGCGGCTCTTCTTGTCGCCCTGCCGCAATCACCGGAGGGCCGGCGGCCGGACCGGCATTTCAAGATTGCTCAGGCGGCTCGCGAGAGGGTGCTGATGCGTTCGGCCGTGGCGGCGATCACTGGCGACGGCGAAGCGGAGCGGGCGGCGGGCGAAGGTATCCCGAGGCGCCGCCTGCAATTGCCGGCCTATGCGGCGCATCTCGCGGAAGCGGCGATCCGCAAGCAGCCGAAGATCGAACAGCACAAGACGACTTTGAAGCGCAGCATTCAGCAGGGGCTGGAGCAGGTGGCAAGGGAAGCCTCGGTCAAGCTCAGCCCGAAGGTTTCGGTCGCCATGGTGATGGCGGACATCACCACCGGCGCGATCGTCGGCGAGGTTGGTTCGGCCGATTATTTCGATGCGAGCCGCTCCGGCTGGGTGGACATGACGCGGGTCAACCGCTCGCCGGGCTCGACGCTGAAGCCGTTCATCTATGGCCTCGCCTTCGAGCAGGGGCTGGTGTCCCAGGAAACGATCATCGAGGACCGGCCGGCGGATTTCTTCGGCTACCGGCCGAAAAATTTCGACATGACCTATCAGGGCGATGTCAGCGTCCGCCAGGCGCTGCAGCTGTCGCTCAACGTGCCGGCCGTGCGGCTGCTCGATGCGGTCGGCCCGTCGCGGCTGATGATCCGCTTTCGCCGTGCCGACGTGCGGCCGGTCCTGCCGGCCAACGAGGCGCCGGGTCTGGCGATCGGCCTCGGCGGCGTCGGCCTCACGCTGAAGGACCTGGTGCAGGCCTATGCGGCGCTCGCCAATCGCGGCAATCCGATGCGGATCGGCAACGGCATCGAGGACCAGCCGGGCATGATCGACGGCGAGCCGCTTCTCGATCCGCAGGCGGTGTGGAACGTCGCCGATATTCTCTCGAATGTCCTGCCGCCGCAGGGCAGCCGAAGGCTCGGCATCGCCTACAAGACCGGCACGAGCTACGGCTATCGCGATGCCTGGTCGGTCGGGTTCGACGGACGTCATGTGCTGGGCGTCTGGGTCGGGCGGCCGGACAATGGCGCGGTGCCGGGCATTGCCGGTTATCAGACGGCAGCGCCGATCCTGTTCGAAGCTTTCTCGAAATCCGGCGTGCCGATCACGCCGCTGCCCTCGGCGCCGTCGGGTGCCGTGCGCATTGCGCAGGCCGAACTGCCGATCAGCCAGAGGCGATTCTCGATGACCGCGAACGGGCTGTTTTCCGCCTCGACGCGGGAGCCGGCCCCGCAGATCGTTTATCCGCCGGAAGGCGCAAGGGTCGATCTCGGAGCGCAATCGGGCGATATCTCGCCGCTGGTCCTGAAGCTGCAGGGCGGCCGCGCACCGTTCCGCTGGCTTGCCAACGGCAAGCCGCTCAGCGAGCTATCCCGTCGCCGGACCAGCGAATGGACGCCGGATGGCGCCGGTTATTCGACGCTGACGGTGATCGACGCCGCCGGCCGGGCCGCGAGTGTCCGGGTTTTCGTGGAATAGAAATGTCGGAGCTTCCGCAAGAGAAGGCATTCAAGCGTTCGCTCGCTTTCGGCCAACACTCTGGAGCCCCGCGCAGTCTCCTGCCGTGGTTTTCAAAGATCAGAGAGCCCACACGAATGCGGAACCTCGATTGATTTATTAATGGTGGCTCCGCATTCGCGTGGCCTTCGGCGTCTTTTCGGGGCTTCCGGCCCCTACAGGTGATCATCTCGCCTCGCTGCGTGGCTGTGTTCGCGGCTTCCTTTCGGGAAACCTTGCCACTTGCACGGCTCAACCGAACCGGACATGGCTGTCCGGGGGAGGCTTGATAGGCGGCTTGATCCGAAGACCTTGCCGCCATGGCTTTCACCTCTTCCACCATCCCCGCACGTTACGGTTCAAATGAAAGCGCCGGCTCCCGCCTGCCCGCGAACGTCTCGCGAAACACTCCGGCGACGGAAGCGAGCGGATTGTAGGCATGGGTTCAAAGGGCGGGGATGATGATGCGGTTAAGTCATTGGAGATGCTGGAAGGCGGCGATGAATTATCCACGGGCGAAAGCCAGAAGTAATCGGAGGCGTGCCTCGTCATACCCCCCTCTGTCCTGCCGGACATCTCCCCCTCAAGGGGGGAGATCGGCCAGAAGCGAGGTCTTACCCAACCAAAAGCCTTGAGCTTGCCGAACTCTCCCCTGCCAGCTTCCTGCCGTCGAACAATCAGAGAGAGACCGCAGAGCGCGCCTCCTTCGATCTCCCCCCTTGAGGGGGAGATGCCCGGCAGGGCAGAGGGGGGTATGATGGGGCACGACCTCTCTCAAATCGCCCAACAATTGAACCTCTTCAACACTCCGCGAAAATCGGCTTTCGGAAGTATGATGCAATCGCTTCGAAGGGCGTCCTAGGCTGCCGCTGTCGCCTTCTTCTTCGCCACACGAGCCCGGATGGACTCGATATCCGCCCGCGGTGTCGCCTTGAAAAGCGTGCGGGTATAGTCGTGCTTCGGATCCGAGAAGACTTCTTCGCGGGTGCCGTATTCCACGGCCTCGCCGAAATACATCACCATCACCTCGTCGGCGATGTAACGCACAACGGACAGGTCATGGCTGATGAAGACGTAGGTGAGGTTGAACTCGTCCTGCAGGTCGGCGAGCAGGTTCAGCACCTGGGCCTGCACCGAAAGGTCGAGGGCCGAAACCGGTTCGTCGAGCACGAGAAGCTTCGGGTTCATCATCAGCGCGCGGGCAATCGCGATGCGCTGGCGCTGGCCGCCCGAGAACATGTGCGGGTAGCGGTTATAGTGTTCCGGGCCAAGGCCGACCTTCTTGAGCATTTCGCTGGCGCGGTCGCGGCGTTCGCCGGCGGACATGTCGGTATTGATCGCCAAGGGTTCGCCGAGCACGTCGCCGATCTTCTGGCGCGGGTTCAGCGAACCATAGGGGTTCTGGAAGACGATCTGCACCTTCTGGCGCATTTCCGAGGTCAGGTGACCGGGGCGGGTGTCGACCTTCTTGTTGTCGATCAGCAGGTCGCCGGCGGTCGGTTCGTCGATGAAGGTCAGCATGCGGGCAAGGGTGGATTTGCCGCAGCCGCTCTCGCCGACGATCGCCAGCGTCTTGCCGCGTTCAAGCTTGAAGGAAACGCCCTTCACCGCATGGATGATCTTCTTCGGCTTGAAGAGGCCGCCCGGCAGTTCGTAATCGCGCTTGATGTCGCGCACTTCGAGTATGGTGTTGTCGGTCGCAGTCATGGTCTCGCTCATGCGCTTACCCCCAATCCCACCGCTGGGGCCGGTTCCGGATTGCCGTCGAAGAAGGCCGAAACGGTGGTGAGGCGGTCGCCGGTGGCGTTTTCCGGCAGCGCCGCCAGCAGCGCCTTGGTATAGTTGCTCTTCGGGTTTTCGAAGAGAGAAAGCACATCGGCTTCCTCCATCTTGCGGCCCTTGTACTGCACGATGACGCGGTCGGCAGTCTCGGCGACGACGCCCATGTCATGGGTGATCATGATCAGGCCCATGCCGTTCTTGGCCTGCAGCGCCATGATCAGATCGAGGATCTGCTTCTGGATGGTCACGTCGAGCGCCGTGGTCGGCTCGTCGGCGATCAGCAGTTTCGGATTGCAGGCGATCGCAATCGCGATCATCACGCGCTGGCACTGGCCGCCCGACATCTGGTGCGGAAAGTGGTTCAGCCGCTCTTCCGGATTGGGCAGGCCGACCTGGCTGAACAGTTCGATGGCGCGGGCGCGGCGGGCTTTTGCGTCGAGGCCGAGATGAATGCGCAGCACTTCCTCGATCTGGAAGCCGACCGTGAAACACGGGTTGAGGCTGGCGACCGGCTCCTGGAAGATCATCGCGATGTCCTTGCCGATCAGCTTGCGGCGCTCGGCCGGGCTGATGTTCTGGATGTCGCGGCCTTCGAAGAGCATGCGGTCGGCGGTGATCTTGGCAGTCCAGGGAAGAAGTCCCATGACGGCGAGCATGGCGACGGACTTGCCGGAGCCGGATTCGCCGACGATTGCCAGGACCTCGCCCTTTTCGACCGAGACGGAGACGCCGTCGACGGCGCGGAACCAGCCGGTTGCGGTTTCGAATTCGACGATGAGGTTGTCGATTTGCAAGAGCGCCATGATCAGGACCTCTTCAGTTTCGGGTCGAGCGCATCGCGCAGGCCGTCGCCCATCAGGTTGATGGCGAGAACGGTGACGAGAATGGCAACGCCGGGGAAGGTGACCACCCACCAGGCGCGCAGGATGAATTCACGCGCTTCGGCAAGCATCGTGCCCCATTCCGGTGCCGGCGGCTGGGCGCCCATGCCGAGGAAGCCGAGGGCGGCCGCGTCGAGAATGGCGTTCGAGAAGGAGAGCGTCGCCTGGACGATCAGCGGCGCGGTGCAGTTCGGCAGGATGGTGCGGAACATCAGGCGCAGCGGCCCGGCGCCGGCAAGCCTTGCGGCGGTCACGTAGTCGCGGGTCTTTTCGGCCATCACGGCGGCGCGGGTGAGGCGCACGAAATGCGGCTGCAGGGTGAGCGCGATGGCGATCATGCCGTTGGTGAGGCTCGGCCCGAGGATCGCGACAAGCACGAGGGCGAGCAGCAGCGACGGGAAGGCGAGGATGATATCCATCAGACGCATGATGACGGTATCGATCCAGCCGCGGTAATAACCGGCGATCAGGCCAACGATGATGCCGCCGGTGAGCGACAGCGTCGTCACGAAGACGCCGATGAACAGCGAATACTGCGCGCCATAGATCAGGCGGGACAGGATATCGCGGCCGACAGGATCGGTGCCGAGCAGATAGGACGGGTTGCCGCCCTCGGCCCAGGCCGGGGGAAGCAGGGCGAAATCGCGATATTGCTCGAACGGCGAATGCGGGGCGATGAACGACGCGAAGATCGCCACGATGACGAGGGCGACGAAAATGATGAGGCCCAGAACGGCGCCGCGATTTTCGGAAAAGTAGAACCAGAACTCGCGGAGCATTTGGCGGCGCATCGCGGCGCTGGAAACCGGCTCGGCGATCTTGGTAACAGTGGTATCGGCCACGGGATTTTCTCCTTCTTGGTGCCGGATCAGTGTCGGATTCTGGGATTGATCAGGCCGTAGAGCAGATCAACGACGAGATTGACGAACATGATGATGGCCGCGATCAGGAGCAGGCCGCCCTGGATGACGGCGTAGTCGCGGCGGAAGACGCTGTCGACCATCCATTTGCCGATGCCCGGCCAGGAGAAGATCGTCTCGGTCAGGATGGCCCCGGCGAGCATGACGCCGATCTGCAGGCCGATCGTGGTGATGACCGGGATCATGGCGTTGCGCAGCGCATGGATGCCGACGACACGGAAGGGCGAGAGGCCCTTGGCGCGGGCGGTGCGGACGTAATCTTCCGAAAGCACTTCCAGCATGGCGGAACGCGTCTGGCGGGCGATGACGGCGAGCGGAATGGTCGCAAGCACGATCGAAGGCAGGGCAAGATGGCTGATCGCCGAGGCGAAGGCTCCCTTCTGTCCCGACAGCAGCGAGTCGATCAGCATGAAGCCGGTGACCGGCGGGAAGAAGAACATCAGCGAGATGCGACCGGAAACCGGGAACCATTGCAGGGTGCCGGAGAACAGGATGATCAGCAGCAGGCCCCACCAGAAGATCGGCATCGAATAACCGACCAGCGCAATGCCCATCAGTCCCTGGTCGAAGATCGAGCCGCGCTTGATCGCGGCGATCACGCCGGCCGGAATGCCGAGCGCGATGGCGATGACGATGGCACAGAAGGAAAGTTCGACGGTCGCCGGAAACAGCGCCCAGAACTGGTCGAGGATCGGCTTCTTGGACACGATCGACGATCCGAAATCGCCGGTCAGCACGCCGCCGAGATAATCGAAATACTGGGTGACCAGCGGCCGGTCCAAACCGAGCTGGGCACTAATCTGGGCATGCCGCTCCGGCGACATGACGCGTTCGCCGGAAAGAAGTGCAACCGGATCACCCGGCAGAAGTCGGATAAATGAAAAAGCAATGATCGAGACCCCGATGAAAGTCGGGATCAACACGGCGATACGCCGCAACAGGAAGCCAAACATTCGAAACCTTCGTGGTTTTTGGTTCGTGGCCGATTCACGGTTTTGTCAAGCCATGAAGGCGGCAATCGTGGCGTCTGCGCCAAATTTTGGCGTCTCATAAGAAAATGCCGCGGGAAACGCAACGCGTCCCGCGGCAAAATCGTCGTGAAGCAGAAATTACTGCGCGATATCGACCGCTTCGAAGGTGAAGTCGCCGAGCGGGCTCTGGGTAAAGCCGGTCACGCCCTTGCGCATCGGAACGACGGCGAGGGAGTGATCGATGGTTGCCCAGGGAGCGTCCTTCTTGAAGACCGCCTGAGCCTGTTCGTAGAGCTTGGTACGCTCGGCCAGGTCGGAAACGACCTTGGCCTTCTTCACCAGTTCGTCGAATTCCTTGTTGCACCACTGAGCGCGGTTGTTGCCGCCGACGGCGTCGCAGCCGAGCAGCGTGTCAAGGAAGTTGTCCGGATCGCCGTTGTCGCCGGTCCAGCCCATGATGGCGGCGCCGTCACGGTTCTTGTCCTTCGAACGCTGCAGGTATTCGGCCCATTCGAAGGAGACGATCTCGACCTTGACGCCGATCTTGGCGAAATCGTCCTGGATGATTTCGGCAGCGCGGCGGGCATTCAGCATGTAGGGACGCGAAACCGGCATCGCCCAGACCTTCATGGAAAGATCCTTGACGCCTGCGTCGGCGAGCATCTTCTTGGCCGCTTCGAGGTCGTACGTGTCGTCCTGGGTGGCCTTGCTGTAAGACCACATGGTCGGCGGGATCGGGTTGACGGCGGGCGTCGCCATGCCCTGGAAGACGGCATCGACGATCGCCTTCTTGTTGATCGCCTTGTTCAGCGCCTTGCGGACTTCGACCTTGTCGAACGGAGCCTTGGTCGTGTTGTAGGCGAGGTAGGCGACGTTCAGGCCTTCCTGCTCCAGAACCTGGAGGTTCGGATCAGCCTTCATGGCCTTCACGTCGGCGGCGTTCGGATAGGGCATCAGGTGGCATTCGCCGGCCTTGAGCTTCTGGTAGCGAACGGCGGCGTCGGTGGTGATGGCGAAGACGAGATCGTCGATCTTCGGAGCCTTGCCCCAGAAATCGGCGTTCTTCTTGTAGCGGATGACCGCGTCCTGCTGGTAGCCGACGAAGGTGAACGGGCCGGTGCCGACCGGCATCTGGTTCAGCTGTTCCTTCTTGCCGGCCTTCTCGAGGCTGTCGGCATATTCCTTCGACAGGATCGAAGCGAACGGCATTGCAACGTTGGCGAGGAACGGTGCTTCCGGACGGTTGAGGGTGACCTTGACCGTCAGGTCGTCGACCTTCTCGATCGACTTGATCAGCTTCGGAAAGCCCATGCCGTCGGCATATTCCCAGGTTGCGCCGGAAATGTACTTGTTCCAGGCATTCTTTTCGTCGATCTGGCGGCCGAGCGAGAAGACGACGTCGTCGGCGTTCAGATTACGGGTCGGCTTGAAGAAGTCGGTCGTCTGGAACTTGACGTTCGGACGCAGCTTGAAGGTGTAGACGGTGCCGTCAGCGGAAATTTCCCAGCTCTGGGCAAGGGCGGCTTCCGGCTGGGTCGTGCCCGGCTTGAACTCGAGCAGGCGATTGTAGATCGGATGCGCCGATGCGTCGAAGGTCGTGCCGGCGGTATAGATGCCGGGATCGAAGCCTTCCGGAGAACCTTCCGAGCAATATACGAAGGTCTTGGCGCTGGCGGCGCTTGCGAAGAATGTTGCCGACAGCAGCGCTGCGGCAAGGGTGAGTTTGTATTTCATATGGATCTCCCGATGACCTGTGGCCGGCTTATGTGCCGTGCCCGGTGGATGTCTTCAGCTGGAATGGCGCGTATATAGCGCCCAACGACTGGTATTCCCGTGTTCACCTCCTGGCCGGCGATATTTCGCTGCGGCCGGCCTCAAAATGCGTTTCTCCTGGCGGGTCTGCTCCGGCCTTCAGGCCGGGCACGCCCTTGTTCCTTGATTCCGATCAACGGCTGCCGCCGTATCGAATTTCTCGCCCGCTTTATTTTTTAGAAAATTTTCCACAAAATCGGCAAAATTCCCGTGCATTTTTATTCTTTTAGGCTCGTTTCATAGATTTGCCTGCGGGCCATGGCGCGGGAGCATACCGATTATGATCGGGTTGTCGAGATGCTAACATTCGCGTGCCATTCACATCCGCATTCCTTTCGCCCAATCCCTCAGCACAGCCCATTTTTGCTGCAATGCCGCATTGCCATCGGCCAGGAATTGGGTACGGTTCGGGCCTTCCGACCAGCATAGATCTATCGAGGCAACGGTTTCATGACGACAGGCAATTCCAATCTCCCGCTCGTTTGGGATTTCATCGACCGCAAAAAAGAGGTCTTCACGGAACTCGCGGACCGCGTTTGGGAGACCCCGGAAACCTGCTACATGGAGACGCTTTCGGCGGCGGCGCATCGCGAGATGCTGGAGACCCAAGGCTTCAAGATCACCGAGAACGTCGCCGGCATTCCGACCGCGCTGATCGGCGAGGCGGGCGAGGGCGGTCCGGTGATCGCCTTCCTCGGAGAATATGATGCGCTGGCGGGCCTCAGCCAGAAGGCTGGTCTCACCCGGCATGACCCGACGGCCCCCGGCGCGAACGGTCATGGCTGCGGCCACAATCTTCTAGGCTCCGCGTCGCTGCTGGCGGCGACCGCGCTCAAGGATTGGCTCGAAAAGACCGGCACGCCCGGCCGGGTGCGTTATTACGGCTGCCCGGCGGAAGAAGGCGGTGCCGCCAAGGCGTTCATGGTGCGTGCCGGCGCCTTCGAGGATGTCGACATCGCGATCAGCTGGCACCCCAGCAATTTCGCCGGCGTGCAGCGGGAGACCTCGCTTGCCAACTGCCGGATCGACTTCACGTTCACGGGCCGCGCCGCCCATGCGTCCGCGGTGCCGGAACTCGGCCGCAGCGCGCTCGATGCCGTCGAGCTGATGAGCGTCGGTGTCAATTATATGCGCGAGCACATGCCGTCCGAAAGCCGCATCCACTATGCGGTCCTAGATAGCGGCGGCATCTCCCCGAACGTCGTGCAGGCGCATGCCAAGGTGCGCTATGTCGTCCGCTCGGCGGATCTGCCTGGGCTTTTCACCCTGATCGAGCGGGTCAAGAAGGTTGCCGAAGGCGCGGCGCTGATGACCGAGACGAAGGTCGAAAGCACGATCCTGGCCGGCGTTTCCAACCTCGTTGTCAACACCCCGCTGATGGACGTCATGCAGGATGTCTGGGACAGCATGGGTCCGCCGCCGTTCGACGCGGCCGATATCGAATTTGCCGAACAGATCCGTGCCACGCTGACGCCGGAAGACATTGCCGCAAGCTGGAACCAGGAGCGCCTGGAGCAGCGGGACATTCCGCTTGCCGATTTCATCCTGCCGCCGCATACCGAAAACCGCCAGATGGGCGGTTCGACGGATGTCGGCGATGTCAGCTGGGTCGTGCCGACCGTGCAGGCTTATGGCGCGACGCTCGCCGTCGGCACCCAGCTTCACACCTGGCAGGTGGTGGCGCAGGGCAAGAGCCCGCTTGCCCACAAGGGCATGGTCTCGGTCGCCAAGGCGATGGCCGCGACGGGGCTCGCCGCCCTGACAAGCGATCAGCTCCGCGAGGCGGCCTGGGCCGATCTCAAGAAGCGGCGCAAGGGACAGGATTACAAAAGCCCTATCCCGGCCGGCGCCGAACCTCCGGTCGCGGCAATGACGCTGAAATGACCAAATAAACTGATCGACGCGTCAACTATTTTGAACGGTCGGCGTCTCTGAAAACGGCGATTTGGGCTGTCCAATATCGCCGTTTCCGCCTATGAAATTTATGCGCCGTTGCGTGTCTCACAGGAGGTCCGTCGTGACTATTCAGCCCAATTCCATCGAAGCTCGGGACAAAGCTTACCAGCTCCACTCCTACACCAATGCCCGCGCGCTGGAGCGTGACGGATCGCTGGTGATCGATCGCGGCGAGGGCATCTATGTCTACGACGTCAACGGCAACAAATATATCGAGGGCATGGCCGGGCTCTGGAGCGTCGGCGTCGGTTTCGGCGAAAGCCGGCTCGTCGAAGCGGCCGCCAGGCAGATGGCGAAGCTCCCCTATTACCATACCTTTACCCTGCGCAGTCACGGCCCGTCGATCGATCTTGCCGAGAAGCTGATCCAGATGGCGCCGGTGCCGATGTCGAAGGCCTATTTCACCAATTCCGGTTCCGAAGCCAATGATACGGCGATGAAGATGGTCTGGTATCGTTCGAACGCGCTCGGCAAGCCGGAAAAGAAGAAGATCATTTCGCGCATCAAGGGCTATCACGGCGTGACGATCGCCAGCGCCAGCCTCACCGGCCTGCCGAACAACCACCGCTCTTTCGACCTGCCGCTGGCCGGCATCTTCCACACGACCTGCCCGCATTACCGCGCCTTCAGCGAAGAAAACGAGACGGAGACGGCCTTCGTCGAACGCTGCGCCAAGGACCTCGAAGACTTGATCCTCAAGGAAGGCCCGGAAACGGTCGCCGCCTTTATCGGCGAGCCGGTCATGGGGGCTGGCGGCGTCATCGTTCCGCCGGCCGGTTACTGGGATGCGATCCAGAAGGTGCTCAGGAAATACGACATCCTGCTGATCGCCGACGAGGTGATCTGCGGCTTCGGGCGCACCGGAGAGATGTTCGGCACCACGACCTACGCGCTGCAGCCGGATATCATGACGCTGTCGAAGCAGATTTCGTCGTCCTACCAGCCAATCTCGGCGCTGCTGATCAACGAGAACGTCTACGGCCCGCTTGCCGACGAATCGGCGAAGATCGGCACGTTCGGCCATGGGGTGACCGCGGCCGGCCATCCGGTTGCTGCAGCGGTTGCGCTCGAAAACCTGGCGATCATCGAAGAGCGCGACCTTGTCGGCAATGTCCGGGCGCTGGCGCCGAAGTTCCAGAGCCGGCTGAAGGCGCTGGAAAGCCATCCGCTGGCGATCGAAGCCCGCGGCGTCGGCCTCATCGGCGCCCTCGAACTGAAGCCACGCGACGGTTTCGCGGCCGGCCAGCTCGGTCCAAAGCTGCTGGCGATCATGCTCGAAAAAGGCCTGATCTCGCGGGCGATCGGCGACTCGCTGGCGCTCTGCCCGCCGATGATCATCAACGAGCAACAAATCGATACGATCTTCGACACGTTCGAAGCCTCGCTCGAAGTCTTCGCGAAGCAGTTCGCTGCCTGATATCCTCCCGGAGCCGCGCTAACCTATTGGTGCGGCTCCGATTGCGCTTGGGCCATGCGCGCCTATATTGCTCGCCATGCTGGATGTCATCGAACCCTATTGGCCGCATATCCTTTTCGTTTTGTCGGTCCTGATGGGGGCCGCAGCTGCGATTCACGCGGCGATGACCAAGGAAGAGGTCCGCTCCGCGATCGGCTGGGTCGGCGTCATCGTTCTGTCTCCGATCGTCGGCGCGCTGCTTTATCTTGTCGCCGGGATAAATCGCATCCGCCGTTCGGTGATCAGCGATCGCCGGGCGCTGCTGCAGGGGGAAATCCGGGCGCATGTGGTTTCCTATGACGCGACCAACGACCTGATCATCGAGGAATTCGGGCATCGCTTCCGGGCGATGAAGACGCTTGGCGACCGGGTGACGCGCCACCGGCTGACGACCGGCAATACGATCGTCGCACTCGATACCGGCGACGAAGCCTATGGGGCGATGCTGAAGGCGATCGCCAAGGCGAAACGCAGCCTCATCCTCGAGACCTATATCTTCGACCGGGACAGGATCGGTACCCGGTTTGCGGATGCGCTGACTGCCGCGGTCAAGCGCGGCGTCGAAGTGCGTGTGCTGATCGATGCGGTCGGCGCCCGATATTCGGTGCCGAGCGTGCTCGGCACGCTCAGAGAGGGCGGGATCACGGCAGATGTCTTCAACGGCAACGTCATCATGGGGCTGCGGCTGCCTTATGCGAACCTGCGCACCCATCGGAAGATCCTGGTCATCGACGGGCGGGTGGCGTTTACCGGCGGCATGAATATCCGCGAAGGTTTTTCGAGCGAATTCAGCGGCAACAACTGTTCGTTCGACACGCATTTCAAGGTAACCGGGCCGGTCGTCGCCGACCTGTTTGCGATCGCCGCCGCCGATTGGCGATATGCGGCCGACGAGGCGTTGGAGGGCGGGGCCTGGGCTTTGCAGGCGCCGGAGACGAACCCCGGTTCGCCGGTCGTCATGCGCGCCGTTTCCTCCGGCCCCGACCGCAGCGTCGAGACCAACCACAAGATGCTGATGGGCGCGTTTTCCGTGGCGCGTTCCTCGATCCGCATCGTATCGCCTTATTTCCTGCCGGACCGCGAACTGATCACCGCGCTCGTCACCGCCGCCCGGCGCGGGGTTGAGGTCGATATCGTCGTGCCGACCGCCAACAATCTCGTCCTGGTCGACCGGGCGATGACCGCGCAGTTCGACCAGATGCTGAAGAATTACTGCCGGATTTGGCGGGCATCCGGGCCGTTCAACCATTCCAAGCTTCTGGTGATCGACGGGCGCTGGGCCTATGTCGGCTCCTCGAACCTCGATCCGCGATCGCTCCGGCTCAATTTCGAGGTCGATCTGGAGGTGCTGGACTGCCCTTTCGCGGAAGCTTTGGAACGAAGGATCGATCTGGCGATTTCTTCCGCAACCGAAGTGACGCTTGATGGATTGATGGCAAGGCCCTTCCCCGTGCGCCTCATCGAGCGCGTGCTTTGGCTGGGATCTCCCTATCTCTAGTTGCTGGATAGATGGGCCGCTTGCCCTATAAATTTCATTGATCGGCGAATAGTCAAAAGAACCATGCGGGAAAAACGTCCCAATCTTCCGAAAAGCATTCTGGCTTCCATCCGGGCTCGAAGGAACCGCGGTGCCGGAACGCATGAGGAGCGTGAACGCGGGCACGGCATGCTGATCGCCTCCTACAACGTGCACAAATGCGTCGGCATCGACGGAAAGTTCGATCCCGCGCGCACCAGCCACGTGATCCGTGAAATCGGTGCCGATGTGATCGCGCTGCAGGAGGCGGATTCCCGGTTCGGCGAGCGGCGTGGCCTGCTCGACCTTGCCTGGATGGAGCGGGAGACGGGTCTTTTCCCGGTGCCCGTCTCGGGTGTCGCCAAGGCGCATGGCTGGCATGGCAATGTGGTCTTCTTCCGCGAAGGCCTTGTGCGCGATGTCCACCAGGTCAAGCTGCCGGGGCTCGAGCCGCGGGGCGCTCTGATCACCGAACTGGAACTCAAGGACGGCAGCGCGTTTCGGATCATCGCCGCCCATCTCGGCCTGCTCAACCGTTCGCGGCAGCAGCAGGCCCGCATGATCCTCGATATCCTGCGCTCGCGTGACGAGCAGCCGACCGTGCTCATGGGCGATCTCAACGAATGGCGGCTTGGTGACCGCTCCTCCCTGAATACGCTCGCGACCGTGTTCGGTCTCCCGGCTGCGGTGCCGAGCTTTCCGTCGCGCCTGCCTGTCCTGGCGCTCGACCGCATCATGGCGAACCAGCCCGGGCTGATCGATGCCGTCGAAACCCATGACAGCCCGCTTGCGCGGCTTGCTTCCGATCACCTGCCGATCAAGGCGGTGGTGAAGCTCGGTTCCCCGCCGTTGTCTCAAGGGATGGAAGCCGGCTGAGCCGATCCTTTTCCGGCCTTTACCGAAACGGAAACCGCCGATAGGTTTGTGGCCTCACCGCCTCGCCCCTCCGAATGGAATTTCCCGCATGACCGATATCGCCATGATCGAAGCCGCCCGTGTCCGTCTCGATGGCCACGTGCGCCGCACTCCGCTGTTGTCTTCGCCCTTTCTCGACGACATCGCCGGGCGGCGCATCTTCGTGAAGCCGGAATGCCTGCAGCACACGGGTTCGTTCAAGTTTCGCGGCGCCTGGTCGGCGATTTCGGCACTGTCACCCGACGTCCGGGCCAAGGGCGTGATCGCTTTCTCTTCGGGCAACCATGCTCAAGGCGTGGCGCTGGCGGCGAGGATGCATGGCATCCCGAGCGTGATCATCATGCCGTCCGATGCGCCGCGCATCAAAATCGAGAATACCCGCGCTTATGGCGCGGATGTCGTGCTCTATGACCGCCTCAACGAGGATCGCGATGTGATCGGCGCGCGGCTGTCGCAGGAGCGCGGCCTGACGCTGATCAGGCCGTTCGACGAGCCGCTGGTGATCGCCGGCCAGGGCACGACCGGGCTCGAAATCGCCGAACAGGCCAAGGAGGAAAGAATAGAGAAGGCCGATGTGCTGGTGCCGACCGGCGGCGGTGGCTTCATTTCTGGCGTTGCGCTGGCCTTGAACGCCAAGGCCCCTGGGTTTCTCGTGCATCCTTGCGAGCCGCAAGGCTTTGACGACGTGACGCGCTCGCTGGCTTCCGGAAAGATCGAGCGCAACGCGACCCAGGGCGGTTCGCTTTGCGATGCGATCGTCACGCCGCAGCCCGGCAACATCACCTTTCCGATCATGTCGAAGCTCTGCGGCGCAGGTCTCGTGGTGACCGACGACGAAGCGTTGCATGCGGTGGCGCTTGCCTTCAGCCGGCTGAAGATCGTTGTCGAACCCGGCGGGGCGGTGGCATTGGCGGCCGCTCTTTTCCATGGCGAGACGCTGGGCGATACGGTGATTGCCGTCTGCTCGGGCGGCAATATCGACCCGGATATCTTCCGTCTGGCGCTGGATCGTTTTGGCGCCTGAAGGGCTCGCGAGGGGCCTGGGTATAATAAACCGTTAAACACCCGGAAGGGCCGTTAAGAAAAAAGGATTTTCTACGGAACTGGTGGCAGGTTGGAACATTATCTCTATCGGCTTGGTAGAGATAAGCTAGGATAGGTTAAACGTCCGAAAAGGGCGAAAGCAGAACCCGGGAGACATCCAATGCGTCATATAGAGCATCAGACACGGTCTTTCCCAGTCCGCAGCGCCGCGGGCAAATGGCAGTGGGCGGCGCATACCGCCCTGGTCACGGCAGCCTTCATCTTCGTCGGCGCCGTTACACTCGGCCTTTTCCCCTGAGGCCTTCGGGCTTCGCCTTTTGAAATTCGGGCTTGGTCCCCCCAAGACCGAAACACCTCCCGCGCTTTGCCGCCGGGAGGTGTTTTCGTTTCGGGCTTATCTCGTCGGAAGATAGGCTTCGGCAAGCTCTACCCAGAAGCTGGTTCCGATCGGCAGCGCGTCGTCGTTGAAGTCGAAACGGGGGTGGTGCAGCGGCGGGTCGCCGTCGGTGCGCCTGGTGCCGAGCAGGAAATAGGTGCCCGGCCGCTCCGCCAGCATATAGGCAAAGTCCTCGGCGCCCATCGACGGGCGGGGCAGGTCGACGACCTTGTCCTCGCCGACGACACGACGGGCGAGGTCGCGGACGAAATCCGTTTCCGCCTTGTGGTTGATGGTCGCCTCGTAACCCCGCTTGTAATCGAGCGTGACGCTCATGCCGTAACTGGCGGCCTGGCCTTCGGCGACCATCCGGATGCGCCTTTCCAGCTCGTTACGGACGTCCGGATCGAAGGAGCGGATGGTGAGCAGCATTTCCGCCCGCTCCGGAATGACGTTGCTCGCCATGCCGGCATGGAAGGCGCCGACGGTGATCACCATCTGGTCGAGCGGGTGGATGTTGCGCGAGGCGATCGTCTGCAGCGCCATGATGATGCTCGCGCCGCAGACGATCGGATCCGACGTATCCTGCGGCTCGGCGCCATGGCCGCCGCGGCCATTGACCGTGATGCGGCATTCGTCGACCGCCGCCATCATCGGGCCTTCCTTGACGCCGATCTGACCGAAGGGCAGGCTGGGGTCGTTGTGCAGCCCGAACACGGCATCGCACGGGAAACGCTCGAAGAGACCGTCCTCGATCATCAACCGGGCACCCCCGAAATTTTCCTCCGCCGGCTGGAAGATCAGGTGGATCGTGCCATCGAAATTCTTCCTCTCGGCAAGGATCCTGGCCGCACCCAGCAACATCGCGGTGTGGCCGTCATGGCCGCAGGCATGCATCAGGCCTTTGTTCCTGCTGGCATATTCCGCACCGGTTTCTTCCTCGATCGGCAGCGCATCCATATCGGCTCGGATGCCGATCGACCGGCCGCTGGTGCCGTTCTTCAAGGTGGCGACAACGCCTGTCTTGCCGAGGCCGCGGGTGACTTCATATCCGAGACCGATGAGCTGAGCGGCGACGAAATCGGATGTGTTGAACTCCGACAGGCCGAGTTCCGGATGTTGATGAAGGTAACGGCGAGTGGCCACCACTTCGGCCATATAGTTGGAAAACTGGATCGTCATCGCTCAATACACCGAAGGTTCGATTGGACCGGTCGCGGGCACGACGAGATCGCCCTTGCGTCCACGATGAATATCAGCCGGGCCTCCGGAAGGTAAACCCTTCCCGATTAAATTTAGCCGTCCCCGCTACCGCAAGGTGCTCGGACAGGCCTGCCGCGCCGCCTCGAAATTCATCGCATTATCAATGGGCTGCTTCCGTTCAGGTTCCATTCAGGCGAGCCTCGATAGAGCCGGAACATGTGTCAATCCGCAGGAAGTGAGCAATAGATTTCAGTCAGTCGTTTGCAATATCCGGACTGCTCTCTATTTCCCATCCTCGCGGGTTTGCATCCGGCTGGTCACCATAATCCAAATGATGACTGGCGCTTCCGATGCAGGCCGAGTAAGGCGAGGCCGACAAACCCTTAAAGTTTTCAGCAGAAGCCCGTATCCATGTCATTTCACACTCCGCCGTCAGCTTCCTCGCGCGAAACCGAAGCCAAGCAGATCGATCATAACGACTCGATCCGCTCGACCTATTTCAACATCGATGCATTGCGGGAATGCGGCGAGAAACTCGGCAAGGAGGGCACCTCCAGCCTGCCGGGCTTGATGGCGTTCGAGTTCTTCAAGCGGCATGAGGAGAACGAGAAGGAAATCCTTCGGGTCTATCGGGCGACGGCTACCGATGTCGATGCCGGCGCGTCGATTACGCCCGCCGCCGAATGGCTGCTCGACAACTATTACATCGTCGAAGAGGCGATCCAGGAAGTCCGCCGCGACTTCCCGAAGAAATTCTTCCGCCAGTTGCCGACGATGACGGTCGGCGGCCAGGAATTGCCGCGCGTCCTGGCGCTCGCCTGGCTCTATGTCGCCCATACCCACAGCAGCATTTCCCGCGAAGCGCTGGCCTCCATGGTCCAGGGTTTCCAGGTCAAGGAACCGCTCGAGATCGGCGAACTCTGGGCGCTGCCCTCGTTCATCCGTTTCGTGCTGATCGAGAACCTGCGCCGCATCGCCACCCGTGTCGACCGCTCGCGCAACATGCGCCGTCGCGCCAACGAGACGGCCGACGAGATCATCCGCCTCAATAACGAGGAGGCGAGCGCCGATGTCCTGAAGGGCATCGAGAACCTGACGAACGACAACACGTTTACGGCGCAGTTCCTCTATCGCCTTCGCAATGCCTCACAGACCTCGGGTTTTGCCGTCGCCTGGCTGGAGCAGCGTCTCGAACAGGCGGGCACCGGCGTCGAAGAGGTGATGCTCGCCGAACAGAACCGTCTGTCGTCCGGCAACGTGACGATGGGCAACATCATCAAGAGCCTGCGCGAGATAGACGACACGGAGTGGAGCGTCTGGTTCGAAGACGTTTCGCAGATCGACAAGATCTTCCGGGAGCGCACTGATTACCAGGCGCTCGATTTCGGTTCGCGTAACGCCTATCGCAACCGTATCGAACAGATCGCCCGCCGCTCCCGCAAGAGCGAGGCCGAGGTGGCGGAAGCCGCCATCCAGCTCGCCGAAAAAGCGGCGGCGGAAGAAAATGCCGATCCGCGCGAGACCAATGTCGGCGCTTTCGTCGTCGGCCGCCGCCGCCGGGAACTGGAAGCGGCAGTCGGCTACGATCTGCTGTTCGTCCAGAAATTTGTCCGCCTCGTCCGCCGCCTCAACTGGTTTGCGATCGCCGGCCCGGTCATCCTGATCACGGTTCTTGCCATGGCGATTGCCGGCTGGTTCCTGGTGCAGGCGGATATTCCGCTGCCGGTCGTCTTCTGCTTCCTGCTGATGTTTGCACTGCCGGCTTCCGAAGGCGCGACCGGCCTGTTCAATACGCTGGTGACCTATGTGGTGAGGCCAGCCCGGCTGGTCGGCTACGAGTTCAAGGAGGGCATTCCGGAAGCGGCAAGAACGCTGGTTGCCGTACCCTGCCTGATCACCGATCGCGATACCGTGGACGAACTCGTCCGCAACCTCGAGGTCCATTATCTCGCCAATCACCACGGTGAAATCTACTTCTCTCTGCTCAGCGACTGGCGCGACAGCAAGTTCGAAGAGACCGATACCGACCTCGAAATCCTCGACTATGCGAAGCGCGAGATCGCAGCGCTCAACGCCAAGTATGGGGAGGATGACAAGGCGCGCTTCTATCTGCTGCATCGCCGCCGCCTGTTCAATCCCGCCGAAGGCGCATGGATGGGCTGGGAGCGCAAGCGCGGCAAGCTGCATGAGCTCAACATGCTGCTGCGCGGTGATCGCGACACCAGCTACCTTCCGGGTGCCAACATCGTTCCGCCGGGCGTCCAATACGTCATGACGCTCGATGCCGATACGCGCCTGATGCGCGATGCGGTGACCAAGCTCGTCGGCAAGATGCACCATCCGATCAACCAGCCGGTGCTCGATCCGAAAACCAATCGCGTCATCCATGGTTATGGTCTGATGCAGCCGCGCGTGACGCCGTCGCTGACGACCGGCAAGGAAGCCTCGGTCTTCCAGCGCGTCTTCTCCGTCGGCCGCGGCCTCGACCCTTACGTCTTCACCGTCTCCGACGTCTACCAGGACCTGACCGGCGAAGGCAGCTTCACCGGCAAGGGCCTTTATCACGTCGATGCCTTCGAGGCCTCGCTCAAGGGCCGGATCGACGAAAATTCGGTCCTCTCGCATGACCTTCTCGAAGGTTCGTTCGCACGCTGCGCTCTCGTGACCGACGTGGAACTGGTCGAAGACTTTCCGGTCCGCTACGAGGTCGAGGTTTCGCGTCAGCATCGCTGGGCTCGTGGCGACTGGCAGCTCCTGCCCTACATCCTTGATCCGAAGCGGGGCGTGACTGCGCTTGGCCGCTGGAAGATGATCGACAACCTGCGCCGGTCGCTGACCCCGATCGCCTGGTTCTTCGCTTCCGTGCTCGGCTGGTACTTCATGGATCCGCTCGGCGCGCTGATCTGGCAGATCCTGCTGATCTTCTCGCTGTTCGTCGCTCCGACCCTCAGCCTCGTCACCGGCCTGCTGCCGAGCTCCACCGATATCGTTCCCGGCGCGCATTTCTATTCCGTCTGGTCGGACATGCGTTCCGCCAATGCGCAGGTCGCCCTCCGCGTCGTCTTCATCGCGGATTCCGCCTGCATCATGACCGATGCGATCGCCCGGTCTCTCTACCGCCTGTTCTTCAGCCGCAAGCTGATGCTGGAATGGCGCACCGCCGCCTCGATCCAGTCGAGCGCGCAAGGAAGCCCGCAGGATTATTACAAGACGATGTGGCATGCGCCGGCAATCGCCGTGCTCAGCATCATCCTGTCGGCCATGCCGGGCGACAATGCATTCCTGGTCGGCATCCCGTTCGCCGTGCTGTGGATCTTCTCGCCGCTCGTTGCCTGGTATGTCAGCCAGTCGGCCGAGACCGAAGACCGGCTGTTCGTGCCTGAACCCGTGTCCGTCGAACTGCGCAAGATCGCCCGCCGCACCTGGCGGTATTTCGAGACCTTCGTGACCGCGGAGCAGAACTACCTGCCGCCGGACAATTTCCAGGAGAAGCCGAACCCGGTCATCGCCAAGCGCACGTCGCCTACCAATATCGGCGTCTACCTGCTGTCGACGATCTCGGCGCGGCATTTCGGCTGGATCAGCTTCACCGACACGATCGAGCGCATCGAGCAGACGATCTCGGCGGTTGAAAGAGCCGACAAGTTCCGCGGCCACATGTACAACTGGTATCATACCGACACCCTGCAGCCGCTGATGCCGCGCTACGTCTCGTCGGTCGACAGCGGCAACTTCGCCGGCCATCTGATCGCCATCTCGTCGGCGTTGCGCATCTGGGCCGAGGCTCCTTCCGCCCACCTTCAGGGCAATCTTGACGGCATCGGCGACGTCTGCGGCATTCTGGCGGAAACGCTGAAGGCTCTGCCGGACGACCGCAAGACCGTGCGCCCGCTGCGTCGCCGTCTGGAGGAGCGTATCGCCGGCTTCGGCAATGCGCTTGCCGCGGTCAAGCGCGAGCATGAATTCGCGTCGATCCGGATCATCAACCTCGCTGTGCTTGCCCGAGACATCCAGAAGCTCGCGGTCAACCTCGATCAGGAAGTCCGTTCGACCCAGAGCGACGAAGTTACCCGCTGGTCGGCATCTCTCGTCGCCGCCTGCGAGGCGCATATCGCCGATAGCGTCTTCGACAATGCCAATATCGAATCGCTGCGGGAGCGGCTCGGCGTGTTGCGCGACCGAACCCGCCGCCTCGCTTTCGCGATGGATTTCAGCTTCCTGTTCCGCAAGGAGCGTCGTCTTCTGTCGATCGGCTATCGTGTCGAAACCAACGAGATCGACGAAGCCTGCTATGACCTCCTCGCATCCGAAGCGCGTCTGACCAGCCTGTTCGGGATCGCCAAGGGCGACCTGCCGACCGAGCACTGGTACAAGCTCGGCCGCCAGGTGGTGCCGATCGGTGCGCGCGGCGCGCTGGTCTCCTGGTCCGGCTCGATGTTCGAATACCTCATGCCGCCGCTCGTCATGCAGGAGCGCCAGGGGGGCATCCTCAACCAGACCAACAATCTGATCGTCAAGGAACAGATGAATCATGGCCGCCGCCTCGGCACGCCATGGGGTATCTCGGAAGCGGCATTCAACGCTCTCGACCATCAGATGTATTATCAATATTCGAACTTCGGGGTGCCGACGCTCGGCCTCAAGCGCGGCCTCGGACAAAACGCCGTCATCGCTCCCTACGCATCGATCCTGGCCAGCCAGTACGATCCGATCGCTGCCTCGGAAAACCTCACCGAACTGCGCTCGCTCGGAGCGCTCGGGGTGTTCGGTTTCTACGATGCGGTGGATTTCACGCCGACCCGCGTACCGGAAGGCAAGCGCTGCGCGGTGGTGTTCAACTATTATGCCCACCACCATGGCATGTCGATCGCCGCGATCGCCAACGTGGTGATGAACGGCCTGCTGCGCGAACTCTTCCATTCCGACCCGACCATCGAGGCCGCCGAACTGCTGCTGCAGGAAAAGGCGCCCCGCGACATTCCGGTGATGAGCGCTAAGCACGAAGAAACCCCCGGCAAGGGCCAGGGCGAACTGTTGCGTTCGGAAATCCGCACCATCACCAACCCGGCCACCAAGGACCGGGAGCTGGCGCTGCTCTCCAACGGTCACTACTCGGTCATGCTCACCGCGACCGGCTCGGGATATTCCCGCTGGAACGGACTGTCCGTCGCCCGCTGGAAGCCCGACCCGACCGAAGATCGCTGGGGCCAGTTCCTGTTCCTGCGCGACACCACGAACGGCGAATGGTGGTCCGCCACTGCCGAGCCGCGTCGTATCGAAGGTGAAAAGACAAGGGCGATCTTCTCCGACGAACGGGCCGAATTCCACAAGACGATCGGCGACCTCACGAGCACGGTCGAATGCATCGTAGCGAGCGAACATGATGCCGAAGGCCGGCGTCTGACGCTGCTCAACATGGGTACCGAGGATCGCTTCATCGAAGTGACCTCCTATATGGAACCCGTGCTGACCACCGAGGACGACGACAACGCCCACCCGGTCTTCCAGCGGATGTTCGTCCACACGGAAATCGGCCGCCGCGGCGACGTCATCCGCGCGTGGCGCAACAAGCGCGCGCCGAACGAACCGGACATGATCATCGCCCATCTGGCGGCCGACAATGCCGGTTCGGCCCGGCCGACCGAATTCGAGACCGACCGCCGCAAGTTCCTCGGCCGCGGCCGCACGCTTTCGGAAGCTGCAGCCTTCGATCCCGGCGCGACGCTGTCGGGCACCGACGGCTTCACCCTCGATCCCATCCTGTCGCTGCGCCGCGTCGTGCGCGTGCCGGCCGGCAAGAAGGTGAGCGTCATCTTCTGGACGATCGCGGCACCCAGACGCGAAGAACTCGACCAGGCGATCGAACGTTATCGTCATCCGGATGCCTTCCAGACCGAGCTCACGCAGGCCTGGACGCGCACGCAGGTACAGATGCGCCATCTCGGCGTCTCCTCACAAGATGCGGCGGCGTTCCAGCACCTGGCGCGCTACCTCATCTATCCGGACATGCAGCTTCGCGCCGACCAGGCGACCATACACGCGGGGATGCAGCCGCAATCGTCGCTCTGGCCGTCGTCGGTTTCCGGCGACTTCCCGATCTTCACGCTGCGCATCAACGACGACAACGACATGCCGGTCGCCAAGGAGGCGATGAGCGCCCAGGAATATCTGCGCTCGCGCGGCGTCGTCACCGACCTCGTGATCTTCAACGAGCGGGCGGCTTCCTATGCGCAGGAAATGCAGCAGGCGCTGGAACATCTCTCAGAGAGTTCCCGCCGCCTCAGCCAGCAGGAGGGCCAGCGCCAGCACGTCTTCTCGCTGCGCCGCGACATCATGGACGACGAGGGTTCGGAAGGCCTGATCGCCGCATCCCGCGTGGTTCTGCACGCCCGCAACGGCAAGATCAGCGACCAGCTCAACCGCACGGCGACGATCTTCGCGCCGCCGAAGGATCAGCAGATCGAGATCGACCGTCGTCCGCTGCTGAACGGCGAGATCTTCCAGCCTCCGGCTCCGATCGAGGCACCGGCGGATCTCGACTTCTGGAACGGTTTCGGCGGTTTCACCAAGGACGGCAGCGAATATGTGGTGCGCCTGCACGGTGGCCAGTCGACGCCGCAGCCGTGGATCAACATCATCTCCAACGACAAGTTCGGCTTCCACATTTCGGCGGAAGGTTCAGGCTTCACCTGGGCCAAGAACTCCCGCGACTACCAGCTGACGGCCTGGACCAACGACATGGTCATCAACCGTCCCGGCGAGGCATTCTACGTCGCCGACCGGGATAGCGGGGCGGTCATGACGCCGTTCGCGGTCCTGTCGCGCAAGCCGGAAGTCAAGTTCGAAACCCGCCACGGCCTTGGCTACTCCGTCTTCTCGAGCGAAGAGGAAGGCCTGAAGATCAGGCTGACCCAGACGGTCGACAGGACACGGGCCGCAAAGCTCTCGTCCATCCTCGTCCATAACGGCGGCTCGGAAACACGCAGGCTGCGCGTCTACGGTTATGTGGAATGGCTGCTCGGCGCCAATCCGGCCCGGTCCATCCCGTTCATCCTCTCCAGCCGGGACGAGGAGACGGGAACACTTTTCGCCACCAACTCCTACAGCATCGACTACCGCCGTTTTGCCTTCATCGGCATGAAGGAGACGCCAGTCGGCTTCACGGCGAGCCGCCGCGAATTCATCGGCCGCTTTGGTTCGGTCCAGATGCCAGCGGCGGTGATGTCCGCTTCGGCGCTCAACAACGCTCTCGATCTCGACGGCGACCCCTGCGCGGCACTCGCCTATGACATCGAGCTTGCCCCGGGCGAAGAGAAGACGGTCACCTTCTATCTCGGCGATGCCGATACCAAGGAAGAGGCTCAGGCGCTGGTCGCCCAGCTGCGCGGCGAGGAGTTCGCTCCGATTCTTGCGGCGAACCGTGACTTCTGGACCGGCTTCACCGGCCGCCTGAAGATCTCGACGCCGGACAAGTCGCTCGACAACATGGTCAACCACTGGCTGCCCTACCAGGCGCTCGGCTGCCGTATCATGGCCCGCACCGCCTTCTACCAGGCGTCCGGTGCCTTCGGTTTCCGTGATCAGCTGCAGGACACCCTGGCTTTCCTGGTGCACGAGCCGTCGCTCGCCCGTCGCCAGATCGTCAATGCGGCCTCGCGGCAATTCAAGGAAGGCGACGTGCTGCATTGGTGGCTGCCCGGCTCCGGTGCCGGTGTCCGGACGATGATCTCCGACGACGTTGTCTGGCTCGCCTACGGTATCCATCAATATGTCTCGGTGACCGGCGATGCATCGCTGCTCGACGAGGAACTGGCGTTCATCGACGGTCCGGTGCTCGAAAAGAACAAGCACGACTCCTTCTTCCAGCCGACGGTATCGACCGATACCGCAACTGTCTACGAGCATGCGGCAAGGGCGCTGGACCTGGCGATCACGCGCACCGGCGACAAGGGCCTGCCGCTCATCCTCGGCGGCGACTGGAACGACGGCATGAACCGCGTCGGCATCGGCGGCCGCGGCATGAGCGTCTGGCTCGGCTGGTTCCTGGCCGCGGCACTGCGCAACTTCCTGCCCTATGCGGAGGCCCGTAAGGACAAGAAGCGCATCCAGCGCTGGACCGACCATATCGAAACGCTGAAGCAGGCGCTCGAAAAGGCCGGCTGGGACGGCACCTACTACCGGCGCGGTTATTTCGACGATGGCTCCGCGCTCGGCTCGAGCACCAGCGACGAATGCCGCATCGACTCGCTTGCCCAGTCCTGGAGCGTGCTCTCGGGCGAAGGCGATCCGGAACGTGCCGCCCAGGCGATGGATGCGGTGCTTGAAAAACTGGTCGACAGCCAAGCCGGCATCATCCGCCTCTTCACGCCGCCGTTCCAGGATACCCGCAAGGACCCGGGCTATATCAAGGCCTATCCGCCGGGTGTTCGTGAAAACGGCGGCCAGTATACCCATGCGGCGATCTGGGTCGTGCTGGCCCTGGCAGCGCTGAAGCGGGGCGACGACGCCTGGAAGTGCTTCCAGATGCTGAACCCGATCAACCACGCGCTCGACCAGGACGCGGCCGAGACCTATCGGGTCGAACCCTATGTGGTCGCGGCCGATGTCTATGGTCACGGTTCCCATACCGGCCGCGGCGGCTGGACTTGGTATACGGGTTCTGCGGGCTGGCTCTATCGTGCGGCCACCGAGGGCATCCTCGGCATCCGCCGCCAGGGCGACCGGCTGTTCGTCAACCCGGCACTGCCGACCGACTGGAATGGCTTCACCGCCGAACTGACCATCGACGACACGGTGCACAAGATCACCGTCGAGGGCGACAAGGTCACGATCGACGGTCAGGCGGTCAATGAGACGGAAGGTTTCCTCCTCGATGGAACCGCTGCGAAGCGATTGCCGGAACCGGCCGATAGCTGAGACCTCCGATCATCGGAAACCGACAAAAGAAAACCCGCCGCCATACGAATGGCGGCGGGTTTTTTCGTTGAGCTTCGGGATCGACCGACTTCGGGATCGACCGGTCAGGCGGGCTGGGCCTCCGATGTCGTGTGATCCTTCGCTTCGTCGTCGGTCAGGATGCCGCTTGCCTTCAGCAGCGAGGCAAAACGTCCTCCGCTCTCGCTGAGTTCGTCATAGCTGCCCATCTCGGCGACGCGGCCGTTCTCGAGGAAGATCACCTTGTTCGCATCGCGAACGGTCGAAAGCCGGTGGGCGATGATGAAGGTGGTGCGGTTCTCGCGAAGGCGGTCGATGGCCGTCTTGACGCGAGCCTCGGTCTCGACGTCCAGCGCACTGGTCGCCTCGTCGAGGACAAGGATCGGCGCATTCTTGAGGATGGCGCGGGCAATGGCGATGCGCTGGCGCTCGCCGCCGGACAAGCGGTTGCCGCGCTCGCCGACAGGCGTCTCATAGCCGTTCAGCCGGGTTTCGATGAACTCGGCGGCTGCGGCGGCTTCCGCCGCCTTGGCGATTTCCTCTTCGCTCGCCCCTTCGCGGCCGAGGCGGATGTTTTCGCTGATCGACCGGTTCAGGAGACCGGCGTCCTGGAAGACGGTGGCGATGGAATGGCGCAGCGATTTCCGCGTCACCTTGCCGATGTCGACGCCATCGATGAGGATCTTGCCTTCCTGGGGATCGTAGACACGCTGCAGGAGGTTGATGAGCGTCGTCTTTCCGGCACCGGTCGGGCCCACGATGGCAACCGTCTCCCCGGCTTTTGCGGTGAAGGAAACGTTGTGGACGCCCTGGCTCGTACTGGCGAAACCGAAGGAGACGTCGCGGAATTCCACTTCGCCGCGAACCTCGCCGAGGTCGGCGGCATCGGCCGGCTCGGCACGCTCTTCGACGGAATCTTCAAGGGTGAAGAAGTCTTCGAGCTTGGCGCGCGCTTCGAAAATCTGGGTCGCGAACTGGCGCAGCAGATCGAGACGGCCGATCAGCAGGTTGGCGAAGCCGATGAAGGCCACGACATCGCCGACCCGGATTTCGCCCCGCTGGACCAGAAGCGTACCGATGACGAGGATGACGCCCATGGACACCGTCGAGGCAGTACGGTTGAGCGCGCCCGCCAAGGCCCACCAGTCGAGCACCGGATATTGGGCTGCGAGCAGATCTTTAGTATAGTCCTTGAGCGCCAGGGTCTCGGCTTCGATGCGGTTATAGCTGTGCAGCACCGACACGTTGCTGATCGCGTCGCTCACATGCGAGAAGACAGTGTGGTAATGGTTCTCGACCGAGGCCTGGCCCTCCTTGGTGCGGTTCATCACCGTAACGCCGATGATCCAGTAGAGGATGCTCAGCACCAAAAGGACGAGGCTGAGTCGCCAATCCATGGAGATTGCGGTCGGGATCAGCAGAACAAGCGCCACTGCGGTGGCGAGGTGGGTGCGCATGAATTCGAGCCACAGGCCGAACAGGCTCTCTGCGGCACGCAGCAGGGTATGCAGCGCATTGGAGGTGCCGCGGGTGTGGTGCCAGGCAAGCGGCATGGAGATGATGCGTCCGAAAGCCTCGGTCAGCAGCGACGCGCGTCGGCCATGGGCGAGCCTGTCGGCCTCGCGGGAGACAAGCACGTAGGCGACGGTATTGAAGACGCCGAAACCGGCCCATAAAATCAAGACCGGAGTAACAGTACCGCCGGATGAAATGGCGTCGATGATGCGGCCGAACAGGATCGGTTCGGCAATGGTGATGACGGCCAGCACGATATTGGCGACGACGACGGCACCGACGCGCCATTTGTTCTTGGCCAGATATCTGAGGGCTCGTGCGTAAACCTGGAACAGCGTCAACTGGCGCAACCTTTTTCATGTGGAGCCGCCATGGCAGCGGCATCGGTAATCTAATGATCGTAAACGGCAATTCCGCGACGGATGCCGGAGATAATACCCTTCTGCCAGAAATGTTTCATGGAGAGCAAGACTTCCCGTATTCGGTGTCTCGAACCAGTTCACAGCTTCTCACAGAAAGCCGTCAAGGGCTAGATTTCGCGGTATACCTTCAACGAATGATAACTATGCTAATCGATTGTGAATAAGGGAAGTCACTGAAATTTAATACAAAGAAAAGAAGCGCCCGGAAAGAGCGCGGCGGGAGCAAGTCGTGAACATTCAGCTGGTCGTGCAACTCTTGGTACTCGTCGGGGAAGTCAAGACCGAGGCGGAGCTGACGGCTCAGCTCGAATCCCTGCTGAAAGCCTATGGTTTTGAATATTACGGACTGGTTATCCGGCCACGCTCTCACCAGGGGCCGGCAGGCTTGTCCCTCGCCGAACGCTGGCCGGAAGGCTGGCAGGAAATCTACGAGAGCCGCAAATACGTGCTGGTCGATCCGACCATCCGGATGCTCAGCATCGCGCAAAGACACTTCCGCTGGCGGGACGCTGTCCTCAGGCTCCGCAACGATCCGCATCGGCAGCGCATGCAGCGGATGATGCAGGAGGGGATGCGTTACGGTCTTCAGGACGGCTATATGTTTCCGATCCATGGCCGCAACGGGTTGCTCGGCAACATGACCATCGGCGGACGGCCCGTGGATCTTTCGCCTGCTGAAACGGCGCTGTTCGATGCCGCCGCCAAGAGGACGTTCTGGCGCTTTCTGGAGCTGCGCGGCCAGGCAGAAGAACTGGAAGCTGTCGCAAAAGTCGACACCCAGCTTACCCGCCGCGAGATGGAAGTCATCGTGCTGCTGGCCGAGGGCCTGACCTCCAACGAGATTGCAAAGTCGCTCGATATCTCCAGCCACACGGTCGACTGGTACATCAACGGGCTTCAGGAGAAGCTGCGCGCCAAGAACCGCCAGCATGTCGTCGCTTCGACGTTCCGCCTCGGTCTCGTCACCTAGAAATCAGCCCCCCATTCGTCCGACATAAATTTGTCATCCGGCCTTCCGATAAATTGCGCTTGCTTGATTAAGACGATACTGATTTCTTTGCAGTGCAGCATTTTTCTCGATGGCGCGTGGGGAGATCCGTCTTGTCGATTTCGAAGATACTGGTTGCCAATCGCTCGGAGATCGCCATCCGCGTCTTCCGTGCCGCCAACGAGCTTGGCATCAAAACCGTTGCGATCTGGGCGGAGGAGGACAAGCTCTCGCTGCATCGGTTCAAGGCCGACGAGAGTTATCAGGTCGGTCGCGGCCCGCATCTTTCCAAGGATATGGGGCCGATCGAGAGCTATCTGTCCATTCCGGAAGTCATCCGCGTCGCCAAGCTTTCCGGCGCCGATGCCATCCATCCGGGATACGGCCTTTTGTCGGAAAGCCCGGAATTCGTCGAGGCCTGCAACGAGGCAGGCATCATCTTCATCGGCCCGCGGCCGGATACGATGCGCCAGCTCGGCAACAAGGTCGCGGCCCGCAATCTCGCCATCTCGGTCGGCGTGCCGGTCGTGCCGGCGACAGAGCCGCTGCCGGACGACATGGCGGTCGTTGCGAAGATGGCCGAGGAAATCGGTTATCCGGTGATGCTGAAAGCCTCCTGGGGCGGCGGCGGGCGCGGCATGCGCGCCATCCGCGATCCGAAGGATCTCGCCAAGGAGGTCGTGGAAGCCAAGCGGGAGGCGATGGCTGCTTTCGGCAAGGACGAAGTCTATCTCGAAAAGCTCGTCGAGCGCGCCCGCCACGTGGAGAGCCAGGTGCTCGGCGATACACATGGCAATGTCGTGCACCTCTTCGAGCGCGACTGTTCGATCCAGCGCCGCAACCAGAAGGTCGTCGAACGCGCGCCTGCACCCTATCTTTCGGAAGAGCAGCGTGCCGAGCTTGCCGCCTATTCGCTGAAGATCGCGGCGGCGACCAATTATGTCGGTGCCGGCACGGTCGAATACCTGATGGATGCCGATACCGGCAAGTTCTACTTCATCGAGGTGAACCCACGTATTCAGGTCGAGCATACGGTGACCGAGGTCGTTACCGGCATCGATATCGTCAAGGCGCAGATCCATATTCTGGAAGGTTTTGCGATCGGCACGCCCGAATCCGGCGTGCCGGCCCAGGAAAATATCCGGCTGCACGGCCACGCGCTGCAATGCCGGATCACCACCGAGGATCCGGAACACAATTTCATCCCGGATTACGGCCGCATTACCGCCTACCGTTCGGCGGCCGGTTTCGGCATCCGTCTCGACGGCGGCACGGCCTATTCCGGCGCGGTGATCACTCGTTATTACGATCCGCTGCTGGTCAAGGTGACGGCGGCCGGCTCTACGCCGCAAGAGGCGATCAGCCGGATGGACCGGGCGCTGCGCGAGTTCCGCATCCGCGGCGTGGCGACCAACCTGACCTTCCTCGAAGCGATCATCGGCCACCCGAAATTCCGCGACAACACCTATACGACGCGGTTCATCGATACGACGCCGGAACTGTTCGAGCAGGTGAAGCGGCAGGACCGTGCTACCAAGCTGCTCACCTATCTCGCCGACGTCACCGTCAACGGCCATCCGGAAACCAAAGGCCGGCCGGTGCCATCCGAACATAGCGCCAAACCGGTGCTGCCCTATATCAACGGCCCGGTTCCGGATGGAACCAAACAACTTCTCGACACGCTCGGCCCGAAAAAGTTCGGCGAATGGATGCGCAACGAAAAGCGCGTGCTGATGACCGATACGACGATGCGCGACGGCCATCAGTCGCTGCTCGCCACCCGCATGCGCACCTATGACATCGCGCGTGTCGCCGGCGTCTATGCACGGGCGCTGCCGAACCTGTTCTCGCTGGAATGCTGGGGCGGCGCGACCTTCGACGTTTCCATGCGTTTCCTCACCGAAGATCCGTGGGAACGCCTGGCGATGATCCGCGAGGATGCGCCGAACCTGCTATTGCAGATGCTGCTGCGCGGAGCAAACGGCGTCGGCTACAAGAACTATCCCGACAACGTGGTGAAGTATTTCGTCGCCCAGGCCGCCAGGGGCGGCATCGACCTCTTCCGTGTCTTCGACTGCCTCAACTGGGTCGAGAACATGCGCGTCTCGATGGATGCGATCAACGAAGAGAACAGGCTCTGCGAGGCGGCGATCTGCTACACGGGCGATCTCTTGAACTCCGCACGTCCGAAATACGACCTCAAATATTATGTCTCGCTGGCCGAAGAGCTGGAGAAGGCGGGCGCCCATATCATCGCGCTGAAGGACATGGCCGGCCTCTTGAAGCCGGCTGCGGCGCGGGTGCTGTTCAAGGCGCTGCGCGAGGCGACCTCGTTGCCGATCCATTTCCACACCCACGACACGTCCGGCATCTCGGCCGCGACCGTGCTTGCTGCGGTGGACGCGGGCGTCGACGCGGTCGATGCGGCGATGGATGCGGTGTCCGGCAATACGTCGCAGCCCTGCCTCGGCTCGATCGTCGAGGCCCTGTCCGGTTCCGAGCGCGACCCGGGCCTTGATCCGGAATGGATCCGCCGCATCTCCTTCTATTGGGAAGCGGTGCGCGGCCAGTATGCGGCCTTCGAAAGCGACCTCAAGGGGCCGGCCTCGGAAGTCTATCTGCACGAGATGCCCGGCGGCCAGTTCACTAACCTCAAGGAACAGGCCCGCTCGCTCGGGCTTGAAACCCGCTGGCACAAGGTCGCCCAGACCTATGCGGACGTCAACCAGATGTTCGGCGACATCGTCAAGGTGACGCCGTCGTCCAAGGTGGTCGGCGACATGGCGCTGATGATGGTCTCCCAGGACCTCACTGTCGCCGACGTCGAAAACCCGGCGAAGGATATCGCTTTCCCGGATTCGGTCGTATCGATGCTGAAGGGCGATCTCGGCCAGCCTCCCGGCGGCTGGCCGCAGGCGCTGCAGAAAAAGGCGCTGAAGGGGGAGGCGCCTTACACGGCTGTGCCCGGTTCGCTTCTGCCGCCTGCTGATCTTGCTGCGGAGCGCAAGGTCATCGAAGACAAGCTGGAACGCAAGATCGACGACTTCGAGTTTGCCTCCTACCTGATGTATCCGAAGGTGTTCACCGACTTCGCGCTGGCTTCGGACACTTACGGGCCGGTCTCGGTACTGCCGACCCATGCCTATTTCTACGGGCTGAAGGACGGCGAGGAACTGTTCGCCGACATCGAGCGAGGCAAGACGCTGGTTGTCGTCAACCAGGCGATGAGTGGCACGGACGCGCAGGGCATGGTCACCGTGTTCTTCGAACTCAACGGCCAGCCGCGCCGCATCAAGGTGCCGGACAGGGCGCATGGGGCTTCCGGCAGTGCGGTGCGCCGCAAGGCAGATATCGGCAATGCCGCTCATCTCGGCGCGCCGATGCCCGGCGTCATTTCCCGCGTCTTCGCGACGACCGGCCAAGCCGTGAAAGCCGGCGACGTGCTGCTCTCGATCGAGGCGATGAAGATGGAAACCGCGCTGCATGCGGAAAAAGACGGCACCGTGGCCGAAGTCCTCGTCAAGGCCGGCGATCAGATCGACGCCAAGGATCTGCTGATCGTTTATGGCGGCTGAACTCAGCCGCCTTACCCCAGGGCCCGGACTTTCCGGCCGAGCCCTTCGCCCAAAATGATCGTGAGGCCGGCGCAATCGTTCGGGATCGCGCCGGTGCCTCATGCTGGCCGGCGGCGAATGGCATGGCCACGAACATTTTTCTGCGTTGCAGGTTTCGCCTCGATACAATTTGTGAGAGGGAGGGTCTCTTCGCGACGTTGCAAATTCAATCGATTTAAATATGTTCGCGACGATCGAAAGGACCCTATCCATGGACAGTCGCGCTCCCTCAAACGCTTCCTCCAGCTCCCGAGCTTTCTTCACCCCCGAAAGGGCGGGCGTGTCGCTGCTCTTCCTGATGAACGGCTTTATGATCGGCGCCTGGGCGCCAAAGATCCCCGAATTTGCGACCCGCCTGGGCTTGAGCGAAAGCTCGCTGGGGCTGATGATCCTGACGTTCGGTCTCGGATCGCTGCTGATGATGCCGCTTGCCGGCAGCCAGATTGCCCGCTTCGGATCGAGCCAGGTCTCCAAATACACCTCGGTGCTTTTGACGCCGACATTGCTGCTTCTCACCTGGGTGGGCAGCATCTGGTCAGGCGCCGTGGCAATCTTCCTGTTCGGCGGCCTGATCGGGGCCATGGACGTGGCGATGAATGCCAATGCCGTGTCGGTCGAGAAGAGCATGCGCCGGGCGATCATGTCGTCCTGCCACGCCTTCTGGAGCCTCGGCGGGTTGATCGGCTCGTCGACCGGCGGTTTCCTGATCGAACACATCGGCGTTTCCGCGCATGCCATCCTGGTCACGGCGCTGGCCGCGGTGATGATCCTTGCGGCTTGGCGGACCGTTTTGCATGATGCGCCGCATCCGGACGAAGCCAAGCATGGCGGAAGCCGCCTGCCGCTTTCGCCGCTGCCTTGGCTGATCGGCATCATGGCGCTGTTCTGCATGATCCCGGAAGGCGCGATCCTCGATTGGGGTGCGCTTTACCTCCGCAATGAGTTGGCGGCTTCCGTCACCCTCTCCGGCTTCGCGTTCGCTGCGTTCTCGCTCACCATGGCGGCGATGCGTTTTGCCGGCGACCTGATCCGCGACCGTTTTGGCGCGGTGATGACGCTGCGCGTCTGCGCCGTCATCTCGATCTTCGGGCTGCTGCTGATCGGCTTTGCCCAGAATGCGCCGATGGCGATCGCCGGTTTTGCGCTGACGGGCATCGGCATTTCCAATATCGTGCCGATCGCGTTTTCGGCAGCTGGCAACCTGCCGGGAATGGCGGCCGGCGTCGGCCTCTCCGTCGTCACCACCATGGGCTATTCCGGCATCCTGGTCGCTCCATCGGCGATCGGCTTCATCGCCGAACACACGGGGCTGGCGGCGATCTTTGCCGGGCTTTCGGCGCTCATCATCGTGGTGCTGGTCCTCTCGCCTCTGGCCAGACATGCCGACACGGCGCATCACTAGCTGCGTCAGCCTGCCGGGCTGGAACGGGAAAGGCCGGTGCGATAAAGTGAGCGTCGCGGCGGTTGACAAGCCGCGAACCATACGCCACGTGAAAGGCGCTTCATTCCCAAGGCGACGAGACTCCCGATGACCGCACCCATCGATTACGATCCGAAACCGCGACGCGCCACGGTCGCCGTTGATGTCGGCGGCGTCATCGTCGGCGGCGGCGCGCCTGTTGTCGTGCAGTCGATGACCAATACGGACACTGCCGATATCGACGCAACGGTCGCCCAGGTCGCTGCGCTCTACAAGGCCGGGTCGGAAATCGTCCGCATCACTGTCGACCGCGACGAGAGTGCCGCTGCGGTGCCGAAAATTCGCGAGCGTCTGCTGCGGCTCGGCATGGACGTGCCGCTGATCGGCGATTTCCACTATATCGGCCACAAGCTGCTCGCCGATCATCCGGCCTGCGCCGAGGCGCTGGCGAAATACCGCATCAATCCCGGCAATGTCGGTTTCAAGGACAAGAAGGACAAGCAGTTCGCCGACATCATCGAGATGGCGATCCGCTACGACAAGCCGGTGCGCATCGGCGTCAACTGGGGTTCGCTCGACCAGGACCTGCTGACCACGCTGATGGACCGTAACGCCGCGGGCGGTTCGCCGCTGTCGGCCCGCCAGGTCATGCATGAGGCGATCGTCCAGTCTGCGCTGATTTCCGCCGAACTCGCCGAGCAGATCGGCCTGCCGCGCAACCGCATCATCCTCTCGGCCAAGGTCAGCCAGGTGCAGGACCTGATCGCCGTCTATTCGATGCTTGCCGAGCGCTCCAACCACGCGCTGCATCTCGGCCTCACCGAAGCCGGCATGGGCTCCAAGGGCATCGTCGCCTCGTCGGCGGCCATGGGTTACGTGCTGCAGCACGGGATCGGCGACACGATCCGCGTCTCGCTGACGCCGGAGCCGAACGGCGACCGCACCCGCGAAGTGCAGGTGGCGCAGGAACTGCTGCAGGTCATGGGTTTCCGCCAGTTCGTCCCCGTCGTCGCCGCCTGTCCGGGCTGCGGGCGGACGACCTCGACGGTGTTCCAGGAGCTTGCCCAGAACATCCAGAACGACCTGCGCAAGAATATGCCGGTCTGGCGAGAGAAATATCCGGGCGTCGAAGCGCTCAACGTCGCGGTCATGGGCTGCATCGTCAACGGTCCGGGCGAGAGCAAACATGCCGATATCGGCATTTCGTTGCCGGGGACCGGGGAAACGCCGGCTGCCCCTGTGTTCATCGACGGCAAGAAGGCGCTGACCTTGCGCGGCGTGAACATTGCCGCCGATTTCGAGAAACTCGTCATCGACTATATCGAGCAGCGTTTTGGCCAGCGCACGGCCGCTGAGTAAATCATGAGCCGATACTGGTCGCCGATCGTCAGCCGGCTTTCACCCTATGTCGCGGGCGAGCAGCCGCGCATTCAGAACCTCGTCAAGCTCAATACCAACGAAAACCCCTACGGGCCGTCTCCAAAGGCGATCGCCGCGCTACAGGCGGCGGCGGACGATGCGCTGCGGCTTTATCCCGATCCGTCGGCGACCGCATTGCGCGAAGCGATCGCTGTACGTTTCGGCGTGCAATCGGATCAGGTCTTTGTCGGCAACGGTTCGGACGAGGTGCTGGCGCACACGTTCCAGGCGCTCTTGAAGCATGACAAGCCGCTGCTCTACCCGGATATCACCTATAGCTTCTACCCGACCTATAGCCGGCTCTACGATATCGACGTCGTCGAAATCCCGCTCGATGAAGGCTTCCGGGTCCGACTTTCCGACTACGACCGCCGCCCTTGCGGCGCGATCATCATCCCGAACCCGAATGCGCCGACCGGCATCGGCTTGGCCGTCATGGATATCGAGGCCCTGGCTGCCGCGCATCCCGATGTGCCGGTCGTGGTGGACGAGGCCTATATCGATTTCGGCGGCGAGACGGCTGCCGGCCTCATCGGACGCTACCCGAACCTCCTCGTCATCCAGACGCTGTCGAAATCCCGTTCGCTGGCGGGGATGCGCGTCGGTTTCGCGCTCGGCCAGCGGCATCTGATCGATGCCCTGGAGCGGGTGAAGGACAGTTTCAATTCCTATCCGCTCGACCGGCTGGCGCAGGCTGCCGCGACGGCTGCGATCGAGGATGCCGAATGGTTCGAGACCTGCCGGCAGAAGATCATCGCGACGCGCGACCGCGTCAGCGGCGAATTGCAGACGATGGGTTTCGATGTTCTACCGTCGCAGGCGAACTTCGTCTTCACCAGGCATCCGGCTCTATCGGGCGCCGAAGTCTATTCGGCTTTGCGGGCGCAGGGCGTGCTGGTGCGCCACTGGAACAAGCCTCGCATAGAAGACTATCTGCGCATCTCGATCGGCACGGATGCCGAATGCGACCGGCTGCTGGAAGTCCTGAAGACCCTTGCGACCGCCGGCTGATCGCGGCTCTTCTTTCGCTGCATCGGATCTCTTTGCGAGGTCTCTTGATCGGCCTGGTTCCGGCCGTCTTTTTGGGTCGATGACGAAGATATGCCGGCCTCCTCGCTATTGCCGCAATTCATGGTAAATGAGGTTGCACCACTGACGACGGGGACATCGATTTACATGCTGAAGAAAATTGCAATCGTCGCACTTTGCGCGACCTATCTTTCCGCCTGCACCACGACCGACCCCTATACGGGCGAGCAGAAGGTTTCCAACACGGCCGGCGGCGCTGCCATCGGCGCGGGCCTCGGCGCGCTTGCCGGCGGCTTGACCGGCGGACGCCATGCGGGCCGCAATGCGCTGATCGGTGCCGGTATCGGCGCGCTCGCCGGTGGCGGCATCGGCGCCTATATGGACAATCAGGAAGCGGAACTGCGCGCCCAGCTGCAGGGTACCGGCGTTTCGGTGACCCGCGTCGGCGACCGCATCATCCTCAACATGCCGTCGAACATCACGTTTGCCACGGATCAGGACCAGGTCATCCCGCCCTTCTACCGGACGCTGGATTCCGTCGCAATCGTGCTGAACAAGTTCAACCGCACCCTGATCGACGTCAACGGCCATACGGACTCGACCGGCAGCCTGCAGCATAACCAGGCGCTCTCGGAACGCCGTGCCGCTTCCGTCGCGAACTATCTCGGCAGCCGTGGTGTGGACCAGCGTCGCATGTCGACGATGGGCTTTGGGCCGTCGCAGCCGGTTGCTTCCAACGCGACCTCGGATGGCCGCGCGCAGAACCGCCGCGTCGAAGTGGCGATCGCGCCGATCACCCAGGGCTGATCATAAAAGTCTGATGAAAGGCGAGCCGCTCAGATACGGTTCGTCAGCAGCTTAAGGCCGGCGACGCTGTAGAAAACCGCCATCGTACCTTCGACCCAGCGTCGTGCGGCCTTGTAGCCGCGCAGCGCGTGGGATGTCGAAAACACCATCGCATAGGTGGTGAAGATCAGCAGGCTCGAGCTCATGCAGACGCCGATGATCAAAAGGATCGCCGAGGTCGGTGCATTTTCCGGCAGGCCGAGCGAAATGATCGCCAGCCATGCAAAGATCGCCTTCGGATTGGTAACGTGGACCGCGTAGCCACGCAGCCAGAGCTGGCGGGCGGTGTAGTTGGTTTTCGCATTGCCGAGGGCGACCTTGGAATCCGGCAGGCGCGCGGATTTATAGGCCTTCCAGGCCAGGTAGATCAGGTAGATGCCGCCAAGCACCTTCATGATCTCCAACGCGATCGCATAATTGCGCAGCAATGCCGCGAGACCGAGGGCTGCCGCCGTCGCCCAGGTCAGCGAACCGCTGGCGATGCCGAGCGCGGTGATGAGGCCGGCGCGGCGCCCTTGAGAGATCGAGGTGCCGATGATCGCGAAATTGGCCGGGCCGGGGCTCGCGACGTTGATGACATAGGCGACGTAGGCCGGCCACATGTAAGGCAGATAGCTGAAGGCGTCCGGCATTCTCGTTTCCTATCCCTGTTTAGTTTTCCCGGCTGGCGATGAAGCGCGCCGTCTCCTGCAGAATGGACGCCTTTTCGCCGTAGGGCGCAAGCAATTCCATGGCCTCGACCGTCAATGCGTCCAGCCGATCTTCCGCCCAGGTTATGCCGTGCAACGCAACGAGGGTGCCCTTGCCGCGGCCAGCGTCCTTGCCCGTTGCCTTGCCCATGGTTTCGGCATCCGAGGTCAGGTCGAGCAGATCGTCGGCGAGCTGGAAGGCAAGGCCGATCTTCTGGCCGAAGAGCCGCAGCCGCTGGCGATGTTCCGGCTCAGAGCCGGCGATGATCGCGCCCGCCTCGCAGGCAAACCGCAGCAGCGCACCTGTTTTCATCGCCTGCAATGTGGTGATCCCGGCCTCGTCGGGCGGCGATTTTTCCGCGGCGAGATCGAGCGCCTGGCCACCCGCCATGCCGCCGGGACCTGCGGCGCGGGCAAGCGACAGGACGAGTTCCGTTTTCAGCCCGTCGGCGAGCACCGTCTCCGGTGCGGCGATGATGTCGAAGGCGTAGGTCAGCAGGCTGTCGCCGGCGAGGATGGCGGTCGCTTCGTCAAAAGCCTTGTGAACGGTCGGCTGGCCACGGCGCAGGTCGTCGTCGTCCATGGCCGGCAGGTCGTCGTGGATCAGCGAATAACAATGCAGGCATTCGAGCGCGACACCCACCCGAAGTGCTGCATCGGCCGGCCCGCCGAGCAGGGCCGCACTCTCGCGGACCAGAAAGGGCCTCAGCCGTTTCCCGCCGTTCAGCGAGCCATGCCGCATCGCGGCCATCAGATGCGCCGGGCGGGTCGTCTCGTCGGAAAGAGGGGTATCGGACAGGAGAGACGAAAGCAGCGCTCCCGTCTCGGCGGCGCTCTGCCGCAGGCGTATTTCGAATGCCGTTTTCGCGTCCGTCATGGCCGCTGTTTGGCATGCCGATGGTTGGCTGGCAACGGCGATTCACCCAGATATGCGAAGTTTTCGGCGCCGGACTCGCCTTGGCCACGTTGAGCGGTTATGAAACTCAAAACGAGGGACGAGTGGGATATTGGACTTCACACCCGAACAGCAGGTGCAGGAGGAGCCCGTGAGGGCCGGCTGGAGACGGCGCCCGGTTTCGGGCAATCTGATCCGCCGGATCGTGCTAATCGCGATCGCGCTGGTGGTGTTGCCCTATCTGTTGATCTTCGTCTACGCGCTTCCGTTCACCCGCCCCGTTTCGACACTGATGCTATCGGAACTGGCGCTGTTTCGTGGGTACGACCGGCGCTGGGTGAGCCTCGACCAGATTTCGCCCAATCTCGTCCGTTCGGTGATGATGTCGGAAGACGGCCAGTTCTGTTTTCATGGTGGCGTGGATTGGAACCAGATGCGCGGCGTGGTCGAGGATGCGCTCGACGGCGAGGCGACGCGGGGCGCCAGCACCATTCCGATGCAGACCGCCAAGAACCTGTTCCTCTGGAACGGCCGCTCGTTCATCCGAAAGGGGCTGGAGCTGCCGCTGGCGCTCGGCGCGGACCTGGTCTGGTCGAAACGCCGGATGATGGAGATTTATCTCAATATCGCCGAATGGGGGCCGGGCATCTATGGTGCGGAAGCGGCGGCACAATATCATTTCAAGGTGCCGGCTTCGAAACTGAGCGCCCGCCAGGCGGCACTTCTGGCCGTAGCACTTCCCAACCCGATCACGCGCGTGGCCAGCAAACCGAGCCGCGGCGTCCAGCAACTGGCCGTGCTCGTCGAGCGCCGGGCGCGGGGATCCGGCGATTACATCAAATGCATTTATGATTGAGGTCTATCGATTTCATTGGTCGTCTCCCGGCAAGGCCATTATGAGGCTCATAAACCAACCGGAGAGTGGCCCATGGAAAAGCTTACCCTTTATATCGGCAACAAGAATTATTCTTCCTGGTCCTTCCGCCCCTGGATTGCGCTGACGGCGGCCGGCATTCCCTTCGAGGAAGTGCTGATCCCCTTCGACTTCCCGGCCGGCAATCCGAAATTCAAGCCGATCTCGCCGACCGGCAAGGTGCCGGTGCTGCATCAAGGCGACATCAGGGTGTGGGAATCGCTTTCGATCATCGAATACGCCGCCGAGCTTTTCCCGGACAAGGGCATCTGGCCCAAAGCTGCCGCTGACCGCGCGGTGGCGCGTTCCGTCTCGACGGAGATGATTTCCGGATTCGGCGCACTGCGCAACGCCTGTCCGATGAACATGCGCCGTCCGAAGGCGAGGCTCGCTGTCGCCGACAGCGTGATGGACGATGTCGCTCGCATCGAGACGATCTGGCGCGAGCTCCGGGCAAAATCCGGCGGCCCCTTCCTGTTCGGTGTATTCTCCGGAGCGGATGCGATGTTCGCGCCGGTCGTCAGCCGTTTCGACGTCTACGATCTCACGACGGATCCGGAAACGCTCGCTTATATCGCGGCAATGAAATCGCATCCGGCTTGGCTCAAGTGGCAGGACGCAGCTCTTGCCGAAACCTGGATCGTGCCGGAAGACGAAGTTTGAGCGGGAATTCCGAAAAAATAGGCTTGGGGACTGGTCAAAGCCCTGGGGGGCATGTATAAGCCGCCCAAATTTCCGAGATCGAGACATGTCCAATCGGCCTCAGTTCCGGCCGGGGATTATGTTTTGCACGCAAGTGGAGTAACGAAAATGGCTGTACCGAAGAGAAAAACGAGCCCGTCGAAGCGCGGTATGCGCCGCTCCGCAGACGCACTCAAGGCTCCGACCTATATCGAAGACAAGAACTCCGGCGAACTGCGCCGTCCGCATCATGTCGATCTGAAGACCGGCATGTATCGCGGTCGTCAGGTTCTGACGCCGAAGGAAAGCGCATAAGCGTTCCTAGGTTCTATTGCATCGAAGGCCGGCTCTGCCGGCCTTTTTTGTTGCGCGAAGACTTGTTTTGTTGCGCGAAGACTTGCGAAAGCAGGGCAAGCACGTACAGTCCGGCCACGTCGACTGGAGTTCTGGACCATGCTTGCCGCATTGCCGCTGATGATCATCCCGTTCATTCTCTACAATCTCGCCATGCTCGGCATTCTGGGCGGCGGCGGGGTTGCGTCGCTCGGCACCGTCATCAGCTCGCTTCAGATGCTGTCGGGTGCCGTCTGGACCATGACGCTCGGCGACGTGATCATCGTCGTCTCGCTGGTCTTCCTGTTCGTGGAAATCCTGAAAGCCAGCCGCAATGGCCGCGGCTCGCTGATCAACCACATGCTGTCGATGCTGGTTTTCATCGCCTATCTGGTCGAATTTCTGCTGGTGCGGGATGCCGCGACGCAGATCTTCTTCATCCTGATGACGATCACCTTCGTCGACGTCATCGGCGGCTTTGCGGTAGCAATCCGTTCGGCCGGCCGCGACGTGTCGATCGGGCTCTGACGGCCCATCCAGATTTTAAAGATTGTCGAGGCGGCTCTGCAGGTTGCGGAGCTGTTCCTTCAACTCGTCAATGTCCTTGGCGTCGGTTTTCTTGGCGGCAGGTGCCTGGGGCTGGCCCGCAAACGGCGAGAACATCTGCATGGCCTGACGGAACATGTCCGTGTTGCGGCGCACCTGTTCTTCCATCATCTGGATCGGCATCTGCAGGTTCTTGCTGAGCGGCGTATCGCCGAAGGCGCGGGTCATCTGTTCGCGCATCTGAACCTGCTGGTCCGTAAAAGCCTTCATCGAGTGTTCGAGGAAGGTCGGAACCACCATCTGCATCTGGTCGCCGTAATAGGAAATCAGCTGCCGCAGGAAGGAAATCGGCAGCAGCGTGTTGCCGGTCTTGGACTCCTGCTCGAAGATGATCTGCGTCAGAACCGAATGGGTAATATCGTCGCCGCTCTTGGCGTCCTGAACGGTGAATTCCTCGCCCTTCTTCACCATCTTCGCCAGGTCTTCCAGCGTCACGTAAGTGCTGGTGCCTGTGTTGTAGAGGCGCCTGTTGGCATATTTCTTGATTATGATTTCGCCTTCGGTCTTCGCCATGATTGCCTCCTGCTCCCGTCAATATGGTTTGGTCATTATCGATTGGCATGCTTCTCCCAACAGGAATGTAAGCCTAAATGACGAGGACTTACAAACGATTTGTGCGGCGCGGTGATTGCTTTGTTGCGCAGCAAACCCGTGAAATCTAACGGGCATTTTCGAAACGCCCGACGGGTTGGCAGCGGCGTTCGGCTGCCGTTTGACTCTCGGCTCAAGCTTTGCCAGTCTCGCAGACAAATAACGGATAAGAGGAAACGTCCATGACCAATCCATCTATCGTGATCGCAGCCGCAGGCCGTACCGCGGTTGGCTCCTTCAACGGCGGCTTTGCCAATGTGCCGGCCCATGAGCTGGGTGCGGCGGCGATCAAGGGTGCGCTCGCACGCGCCGGCGTCGAGGCGGCGGAAGTGGACGAGGTCATCCTCGGCCAGGTCCTGCCGGCGGGCGAGGGCCAGAACCCGGCCCGACAGGCGGCGATGAAGGCCGGCGTGCCGAAGGAAGCCACCGCCTGGGGCGTCAACCAGCTCTGCGGCTCGGGCCTGCGCGCCGTCGCACTCGGCATGCAGCAGATCGCGCTTGGCGACGCCAAGATTATCGTTGCCGGCGGCCAGGAATCGATGTCCATGGCGCCGCATTGCGCGCATCTTCGCGGCGGCGTGAAGATGGGCGACTTCAAGATGATCGACACGATGGTCAAGGACGGCCTGACCGACGCGTTCTACGGCTACCACATGGGCATCACGGCGGAAAACATCGCCCGCCAGTGGCAGCTCTCCCGCGAAGAGCAGGACCAGTTCGCCGTCTCCTCCCAGAACAAGGCGGAAGCTGCGCAGAATGCCGGCCGCTTCAAGGACGAGATCATCCCCTACATCATCCAGACACGGAAGGGTGACGTGACCGTCGAGAACGACGAATACATCCGTGCCGGCGCGACGCTCGATTCGATGGCCAAGCTGCGTCCCGCCTTCGATAAGGAAGGCACCGTCACCGCCGGCAATGCCTCCGGTCTCAACGACGGCGCGGCGGCTGCCGTGCTGATGACGGAAGCCGAAGCCGCCCGCCGCGGCATCACGCCGATGGTTCGCATCGTTTCCTGGGCGACCGCCGGCGTCGATCCGCAGATCATGGGCACCGGCCCGATCCCGGCTTCCCGCAAGGCGCTCGAAAAGGCAGGCTGGAAGGTCGGCGATCTCGATCTCATCGAGGCCAATGAAGCCTTTGCTGCGCAATCCTGCGCCGTCGTCAAGGATCTGGGTTTCGATTCGTCGATCGTCAACGTCAATGGCGGCGCAATCGCGATCGGCCATCCGATCGGCGCGTCGGGTGCCCGCATCCTCAACACGCTCCTCTTCGAGATGAAGCGCCGCGGCGCCAAGAAGGGTCTTGCTACTCTGTGCATCGGCGGCGGCATGGGCGTCGCCATGTGCCTTGAGGCCATGTGATATTTTAGAAGATTGTGGATAATCCCGCCGGCGTTGCAAAACTTCGTGGCGGGACTATCTCCCCGATGAAAGCATGTCAAAATAGGTAAGTATCCGGTCACACAGAAGGATCGGATCACAACGCAAAGGGGACGGCCGCATGAGCAGGGTTGCATTGGTTTCGGGAGGAACGCGTGGGATCGGGGCAGCCATCTCCATCGCGTTGAAGGCGGCAGGTTATCGTGTCGCCGCAAATTTTGCTGGCAATGAGGAAAAGGCGAGAGCCTTCCACGACGAGACCGGGATTCCGGTGTTCAAATGGGATGTCTCCAGCTATCAGGCCTGCGTCGATGGCATCGCAAAAGTGGAGGCCGAACTCGGCCCGATTGAGGTGCTCGTCAACAATGCCGGCATTACGCGTGACGGCATGTTCCACAAGATGACGCCCGAACAGTGGAACGAGGTGATCGGGACCAACCTGACCGGTCTCTTCAACATGACTCATCCCATCTGGAATGGCATGCGCGACCGCGGGTTCGGCCGGGTCGTCAACATTTCGTCCATCAACGGCCAGAAGGGCCAGATGGGTCAGGTGAACTATTCGGCGGCCAAGGCCGGCGATCTCGGCTTTACCAAGGCACTGGCGCAGGAAGGTGCTGCAAAGAACATCACCGTCAATGCCATCTGCCCCGGCTATATCGCTACCGAAATGGTGCGGGCGGTGCCGGAAAAGGTGCTGAACGAGCGGATCATTCCGCTGATCCCGGTCGGGCGCCTCGGCGAACCGGAAGAGATTGCCCGCTGCGTCGTCTTCCTTGCCTCCGACGATGCCGGTTTCATCACCGGCTCGACGCTGACAGCGAATGGCGGCCAGTTCTTCGCCAGCTGATTTGCGGCATTAACTTTTGAGCGGGTTTCGGCGCCTATTGCTGCGCCGAAACGGCTTATCCATATGGTTAACGAGTTGTTTTCCACGAGATGTTGCGGTGAACAAAGCGGGAAACAGGTGATGTCGCCGATTCGTCGGCGATTCGTTCCGCCTTTGGCCAAAGGTTAACGCCGACAGTCTCCTGGAGGCAAAACAAAACCGGCGCCGATTGCTCGGGCGCCGGTCCTGAGGGACTGGATTGTTGCCAGCGATTAGCGGCAACGGGCCTCGTAGCGGCGGCCGTAACGATCGCGATAGATGCAGTATCCGCGGCGCTCCGAGGAGTGACCGATTGCAGCGCCGACAAGGCCGCCGGCGACTGCGCCGACTGCTGCGCCACCCCAGCTGTTCGACACTGCGCCACCGATGACGGCACCGGTGCCGGCACCGATCGCCGTGCCGCGTTCAGTCGCAGTGCAGGAGGCGAGCGTGCCGATCATGCAGCCCGCAATCAAGATCTTCTTCATCATGTTAGTTTTCCCTTCCCTTGGTACACACGGCTACGCCGCTTTTAAATCCTGCCCATCAGCAGCAGGATAATGATGATAAGGACTACAAGGCCCAATCCGCCCGACGGACCATAGCCCCAGCCCCGGCTATATCCCCAATTCGGCAAGGCGCCAATGAGCAGCAGAATGAGGATAACGAGCAATACGGTTCCGAGCATGATCTTCTACTCCGCTAGACAATCCGAGATGGATTTGGCGAGGAAACGTAGCGCCGCGATTTTTGTTCCATGGCTTGCAAACGTGTGCTCTCACATGTGGTTAAAGTGCGTTAGCCAATGTTAATGGCACCTGAACGATTCGCTTTTGAGGTTTCTACCACGACGATTTTCTTGCGGGTCTCTCGCGGTGACACCTACCATATCTTGTGAGAACAAATGGCGAAGACATGGATGTCTGTGATTCGTCGGTGATTCGTTCCGCCTTTGGCCTGAATCTTAATTCCGTGCTCGAAGGAGCGTGGGACGGCCTGAATCGATTGATAAAACGTTAACCATATCAATGGATTGACTCTTCCGATTCTTCGTGAAAGCGCAGCTTCGGGATGAATCCTTCGGTTGCATGCACCCAATCCTGATGCAGATTCAGGATGTCGTGGGGAAGGCGAGAGTCGCATCAACATATAGCGGTGAACAAAAGCTGAATCTTCTTGAGTCTGCGATTCGTCTCCGATTCGTTCGCGTCTGTTCCTTTGCATTTAAAATTCGAATCTCCGAGCCTCGATTTGAGGCCTTCAGCGATCGTTCTTCGGCCGTAAAAGCCATTCTTGAGGCTTGCGTTTGCCCGCCGAGATCGCCATGTGTTGCGTGGCTTTGAGTTTTGGGTGAAGACGCAAACCCCGAGCCTTATGTGATGCATGGAACCAGGCTTTGAATTTCCAGCCCATGATCCTCAGCGGGCGCGGCGTCACCGCCGTCATTGGACCCACCAATACCGGCAAGACCCATTATGCCATTGAGCGAATGGTGGCGCATGGTACCGGCGTGATCGGCTTGCCGCTCCGGCTGCTGGCGCGCGAGGTCTACACGCGTCTTGTCGAGAAGGTTGGCGTCTCCCAGGTGGCGCTGGTCACCGGCGAGGAAAAGATCACTCCGCCGAATGCACGCTTCTCCGTTTGCACCGTCGAGGCCATGCCGCGCGAGACGAAAGCCTCTTTCGTGGCGATCGACGAAGTGCAGCTCGCCGGCGATCTCGAGCGCGGCCATATCTTCACCGACCGAATCCTGCACCTGCGCGGGCGCGATGAAACGCTGCTCCTCGGTGCGGCAACCATGCGGCCGATCCTCGAGAGGCTTCTGCCGGGAATAACCATCGTCGAGCGGCCGCGCCTCTCGCAGCTCTTTTATGCGGGCCAGAAAAAGATCACCCGCCTGCCGCAGCGTTCTGCGATCGTGGCGTTTTCGGCCGACGAGGTCTATGCGATCGCCGAGCTCATTCGCCGCCAGCGCGGCGGCGCGGCGGTGGTGCTCGGGGCACTCAGCCCCCGCACCCGCAATGCGCAGGTCGGCCTCTATCAGTCCGGCGACGTCGAATATCTCGTCGCGACGGATGCGATCGGTATGGGTCTCAACCTCGATGTCGATCACGTGGCGTTCGCCCAGGATCGCAAATTCGACGGTTACCAGTTCCGCAGCCTCAATCCGGCAGAGCTCGCGCAGATCGCCGGACGCGCCGGGCGGCATGTGCGGGATGGGACATTCGGCGTGACCGGCCAGGTCGCGCCTTTCGAAGACGAGTTGGTCGAGCGAATCGAAAGCCACCACTTCGATCCGGTCAAAGTGCTGCAGTGGCGGTCGAAAAACCTCGATTTTTCGTCGCTCAAAGCCCTGCGGGAAAGCCTGGATGCTGCGCCAACCCTTCTGGGCTTGACGCGGGCGCTTCCTGCGACCGACAGCCAAGCCTTTGATTATCTTTCGCGTTATCCCGAGATCAAGGACATAGCGACCACCCCGCAGCGGGTCGAAAAACTCTGGGAGGCCTGTGCCCTGCCAGACTACCGACGAATTGCGCCGGCGCAGCACGCCGACCTTATTTCGACTCTTTTTTCCGATCTTGTGCGCTTCGGGACGGTGAACGAAGAATTCATGGCGGAACAGGTCCGCCGCGCCGACCGCACCGATGGTGAAATCGACACATTGTCGGCCCGCATAGCGCAGATCCGGACCTGGACCTACGTCTCTAATCGCCCTGGTTGGCTTGCCGATCCGACACACTGGCAAGAAAAGACACGGGAAATAGAGGATAGGTTATCGGACGCGCTACATGAAAGGTTGACGAAACGCTTTGTTGATCGCAGGACATCTGTGCTCATGAAGCGCCTGAGAGAGAATGCGATGCTGGAAGCTGAAATCAGTGTGAATGGCGATGTCTTTGTAGAGGGACATCACGTCGGGCAATTGGCCGGTTTCCGGTTCACGCCCGTTTCGGGAACCGAGGGGCCCGACGCCAAGGCGGTGCAAGGTGCCGCCCAGAAAGCGCTGGCGCTCGAATTCGAGGCGCGGGCGGCAAGGCTTTATGCATCGGGCAATAACGACCTGGCGGTCGGATCCGATGGTTTCGTGCGCTGGCTCGGCGAGCCTATCGCCCGTCTTGCGGCGAGCGACCATGTCATGCGTCCGCGCGTCATCCTGCTTGCCGACGAGCAGCTGACCGGTCATGCCCGCGAACATGTGCTCGCCCGTCTCGAGCGTTTCGTCAATCATCACATCGCGACGGTTTTGAAGCCGCTCGACGATCTGTCGCGTGCCGAAGACCTTCAGGGCCTCGCCAAGGGGCTCGCCTTCCAGCTCGTCGAAAACCTCGGCGTGCTGTTCAGGCGCGACGTGGCCGACGACGTGAAGTCGCTCGATCAGGATGCGCGCGCTTCGATGCGTCGCTATGGCATCCGTTTCGGCGCCTATCACGTGTTCATGCCCCTGCTTCTGAAGCCGGCACCGGCCGAGCTCATCACGCTGCTCTGGGCGCTGGGGAACGACGGTCTCGACAAGCCCGGCTATGGCGATCTCATTCCGGCTCTGGCCGCGGGGCGCACGTCGGTCGTCGCCGATCCGACATTCGAGAGGATGTTCTACAAACTCGCGGGTTTCCGTTTCCTCGGCAAGCGCGCCGTGCGTATCGACATTCTGGAGCGCCTTGCCGATCTCATCCGTCCGCTCCTGCAGTGGAAACCTGGCTCGACGCCGCGTCCGGAAGGCGCATATGACGGGCGCCGCTTCACGGCCACGACCGCCATGCTCTCCATTCTCGGCGCTACGCCGGACGATATGGAAGAAATCCTCAAGGGTCTCGGGTATCGGGCCGACGCCGTGAAGGCGGAAGAGGCACAGGCATTTCTCGCAGGCCACGATGCAAGTTCCGTGAACGCCGCGGCTGCTCCGGCTTCGGCAGGAGATGCACCGGAAGTCTCCGAAACAGATGACGCCGATGCGAGTGACGCTCCGGTCGAGACTGCAACGGAAGCCGCTGCGGCAGAAAATGCGACGGAAACAGCTCCCATCGAGGCCTTGGCCGAGGCTGCGCCGGCTGAGACGGCTACTGCAGAACCGGTTGCTTCGGAAGAAGCTCCCGCGGAGCAGGCTCCGGCTGGCGACGTGACCGACGAGACAAAGTCTGCCGAGGCTGGAGAGCCGAAGCCGGTCCTGTTGTGGCGCCCGGGCGGCGGCCGTGAAAACAACCAGCGTGGCGGACGTCCGCAATACGGCGATCGTCGTGGTCACGGCGGCCAACGCAATAACGCCCCTGGCGAGGCAGGTCAGCCGGCCCAGGGTCGTCGTGATGACCGTCGCGACAACGGCGGCGAGCGGCGTGAGGCACGTCCGAACGGCGAACGCAGCGGAGGTGACCGCAGGGACGGCGGCAAGCCGAACCGCGACAACAATCGCCGGCCGGACAACAATAACAACAGCAGCAATAACAATAACCGCGGGGGCGATCGCCCGAACCGTGGGGAGCGCCACGAAGGCGGTCCTCGCCCGGACCGCAACGACCGCGGCAAAGGGCCGCAGCCGGCTCGCTTCGAGGCAAAGCCGCCACGCAAGGAAAAGCCGCTCGATCCGGATTCGCCCTTTGCAAAGCTTGCAGCTCTCAAGGAGCAGATGAAGAAGTAAGGCCCATGACGGAAAAACAGCCACAATCCGGTTCGCGCCAGCGCATCGACAAGTGGCTGTTTTTTGCCCGCATGGCGAAGTCCCGGTCGATCGCCCAGGATCTCATCCGCTCCAACCACGTGCGGGTGAACGGCGATCTGGTGTCCCAGCCGAGCTCCCAGGTGAAGCCGGGTGACCGCATCGATCTCAAGCTTGAGCGTCGCGATCTCGTGCTGGTGGTGAAGACCGGCGGGGAGAGGCGAGGGCCTTTCGAGGAGGCTCGGCTGCTCTATGAAGATCTCAGTCCTCCTCCCGAAGAGACCAAAAGGCTGACCCTGTTCGAACAGGCGCAGCGCGCGCAGGGAAGCGGGCGGCCGACCAAGAAGGAGCGCCGGGAGACCGATCGGCTGTTTCCGGGGATCGACGCGGACCTAGATTAGAAAAAACGACCCGCCACGTTTGGGTTTTCAGCACGGATATCCTTGCTAAGCAAAGCCAAAGGCTTTACCTGACTGTCGAAAAGCCGGATCGCCTACCTCCTGTCATTTTCGCAGTTGGGTTTTCGCCTCTCCCGGCTTTCCGGTGTGCCGGCGCTCCTCATCCGTCGACGTGCCGCTGATCCGCGATGGTTCCTGGAGTGCCGCATGACGTATGTCGTGACCGACAATTGTATCCGCTGCAAATATACCGACTGCGTCGAGGTCTGCCCGGTCGACTGTTTTTATGAAGGTGAAAACTTCCTCGTCATCCATCCCGACGAGTGCATCGACTGCGGCGTCTGCGAACCGGAATGTCCTGCCGAGGCGATCAAGCCGGATACGGAACCGGGTCTCGACAAATGGCTCAAGATCAATACCGAATTCGCTCAGATGTGGCCCAACATCACGGTCAAGCGCGACGCGCTGCCCGAGGCCAAAGAGATGGATGGGGTCGCCAACAAATACGAGCAGTATTTCTCAGCCGAACCCGGCAAGGGCGATTGAGATTTGCCGTGACGGCATGGCTCGGAGCCGTTTCGAATCGCTTTGCCTTTTTGTTGGGCAGAGCGTGGATAAAGCGCTCTGTGCACGTGCAAAAGCAAATTATTGATTTCCGCACTTTTTTGTGGTAGACAACAAGAACTGTTCCACAAGGCGGCACGTGTGTGCCCAAAAAACATCACGAAAGCAACAGGCCACCCAAAGCGCGGTTTCCGTGACATTGCAACGCTTGAATGTTGTCGGTCGCAGTTCGCGAAAGGGTGTTTTTTCGCTCGCGTTGGTCGGACCAGTATGGAGTGACCCGACGGTTTCCCCCGTCTCATCCGGGCCTGACAGACCCGGTTCCCCCGACCCGACAACGGGTGAGTAACAGGGAGTTTGTGAAACGAATGACGACTCAGCAGAAAAAGACTTCTCCCGCACGCCAGGGCTTCAAGACTGGTGAATCGATTGTATACCCCGCTCATGGCGTAGGCACTATCTCTGCGATTGAAGAGCAGGAAGTTGCCGGCATGAAGCTCGAGCTTTTCGTAATCGATTTCGAAAAGGACAAGATGCGCCTCAAGGTGCCGGTCGCGAAGGCCGTCAGCATCGGCATGCGCAAGCTGTCCGAAACGGATTTTGTCGAACGCGCTCTCAAGGTTGTTCAAGGCAAGGCCCGCGTGAAGCGCACCATGTGGTCGCGCCGCGCCCAGGAATATGATGCCAAGATCAATTCCGGCGATCTGATTTCGATCGCGGAAGTGGTTCGCGACCTTTATCGCGCCGAAAACCAGCCGGAACAATCCTATTCCGAGCGCCAGCTTTACGAAGCTGCCCTCGACCGCATGGCTCGTGAAATCGCTGCCGTGAACAAGATGTCCGAAACTGAAGCCGTCCGCCTTATCGAGGTCAATCTCGCCAAGGGCCCCAAGCGCGGCAAGAACGTCGAGGAAGATGAGGCGCAGGAAGAAGCGGCCTGATCATCCCACCGATAATTCTCTCAAAAACCCGGCCTTCGAGCCGGGTTTTTTATTGGAACTTTTTGCCTGCCTCCGCGTTAACCCGCCGGAACGGCGAACTGATGTGCGTCGGTTTGCGTTCGGACAGCTAAGTGCGGGGCGGAAGATCGGTCTATCGAGCCGATGTGAATCCCGGCAGAACTCAAGACGAGGGGAGCAAAGGCGGCAGGAATATCACCCATCATCGTTCGGGCTTGTCGCGTGCACGGTGTTTTCGGTTTGTGCCTCGCTGTCTTTGTCGGATCAGACCGTTCACGGAGAACACCATGACAGCCATGTCCGCAGACCGCACGATGATCAAGATAGCAATGTCCGCTCCATATCTCGCCCGGGAGGAGGAGCGCGATCTGGCGGTCCGCTGGAAGGACGATCAGGACCAGGATGCCCGAAACCAGATTGCCCTTGCGCATATGCGTCTGGTTATCGCCATGGCTTCGAAGTTTCGTGGCTTCGGTTTGCCGATGAGCGACCTCGTACAGGAAGGCTATGTAGGGCTGCTCGAAGCGGCGGCAAGGTTTGAACCGGCTCGCGATGTGCGTTTTTCCACTTATGCCAGCTGGTGGATCCGCGCTTCGATGCAGGATTATATTCTTCGGAACTGGTCGATCGTGCGGGGCGGCACCAGTTCGGCGCAGAAAGCGCTGTTCTTCAATCTCCGCCGGCTGCGCGCCAAGCTCGCCCGCGGCGATTCCAATCTCACTGCCCGTGCCATTCACGAAGAGATCGCAGTGGCGCTCGGCGTCAGCGTCGCCGATGTCCAGACCATGGATGCCCGGCTTTCCGGCAATGATTCTTCGCTGCAGGCGCCGTCGATCGCCGGCGATGCGGATAGCGGCGAACGGCTCGATATGCTTGCCAGCGCCGAGCCGCTGCCGGACGAACAGGTCTCCGGGATGATCGACGGCGAGCGCCGCCTGAAATGGCTGCAGGGCGCGCTCACCAAGCTCAACGACAGGGAGAAGAAAATTATCCGCGCTCGGCGTCTGACCGACGATGGCGCGACGCTCGAAGCGTTAGGGGCGGAGCTCGGTATCTCCAAGGAACGCGTGCGGCAGATCGAAAGCCGGGCGATCGAAAAACTCAAGTCGGCGCTGGTTTCAGCCAATCCACAGATGGCTGCGGCCGCCTGCTAAGGCGACCTCTCACCCTTATTCCGCGATGATCTTGAACTTCTGGCCGGGCGAGATCGTCGCGCCGACCGGCAATGCATTGATCAGCTTGAAAAGATCGAGCTTGCGATCCGTGCCCATCATGCGGGCCGAAAGCGAAGCGACGGTATCGTCCTTGGTCGCTGTGACGATCCGTATCCTCAGCGGCTTCAATGCTGCTATTTCCTGAGGTGTCATTTTGCGGAAGGTCGAGCGCAACGTTTCGGCGGCCGTCGCGAGTGCCGGGCTTCCTTTCGGTACTGCCGTCAGGAAACGGAAAATCTGTGTGTCGACGCGGATAACGGTCACGTCGAAATCCCAGCGTTCGGCGGAAGCCCGCGCGGTCGCCGCGGGCATGCCATTCACCTGGATCTCGCGCACCGTTTCCGGCTGCAGGCCGGCGACCCAGCCGCTCGTCAGATAATTCGACAGGTTATCGTTATCGCCGGCGGCGACGCCGTCGAAACGGATCGCCGTCTCGCCAGGGCCGGTCGCGAGCACCGCTTCCACCTTGTTGTCGATACGGAAATCCGGCGGCACGTCGAAACGGATGCCAAGGTTACCGTGCATAAAAGTCTGGCCGCGGACATAACCTTCCTGCGGGCTGTCGCCGTAGAGCAGGCCATCGATGCCGGCGATGTAATAATCGCGGCCCTTGTCGCCGACTGTGCCTTCCTGGCCGAAGTTACGGGCATGGCGGCGGGCAAGATCGACCCGCTGGGCGGAGTTCGGATGGCTCGACAGGAAATCGAGGCTCTGGTCGTTGTCCGGGTCGACCGCAGAATAGCGGGCATAGGCCGCCATCGAATCCAGGAAACGCGCTGCGGCATAGGGGTCGTAACCGGCTTCGCCGAGCATCCGCACGCCGATCACGTCGGCCTGCAGTTCCTGCTGGCGCGAGAAGGCTGCGAGCCTGAGCTTGCCGCGGGCCAGCGCCTGTTTCCCGGCAAGATCGCTGGAGAGGACTTCGGCGACGACGCGGCTCGCAATCACTTCCGCCTCTTCGCGGCGCTGGCGTTCGATGCCATGGTTTGCAGTGACGTGGCCCATCTCATGGGAAAGCACGGCTGCGACTTCCGATGCATCATTGGCAAGCGCCAGAAGGCCGCGCGTCACGTAGAGATAACCGCCCGGCAGCGCGAAAGCGTTGATCGCCGGCGAATTCAGGATGGTGATGCGGAAGGACTGGTTGGGGTTTTCCGAAACTGCCGTCAGCGCGCCGGCAATGCGGGCGACCAGCCGCTCGGTCTTGGCGTCGCGATATTCGCCGCCGTAGCTTGCGACGATACGCGGATGCTCGCGCGCCCCCATCTGAGCCCGCGGATCGTTCTTCTGTACCTCGTCGACGATCTGTGGCGAGTCGGAGGGAGAGACATTCGGAGTATAGGCCTGATCGAAGAGCGACTGGCAGCCGGAAAGGACCGCACCGCTGAACAGCAGGGCGCCCACGGTCCGCCAACCGGGCAGCGCACGGACAATCGTCCAGACAGCCGGGATCGCCGTGTCGCGCCTCATCGTCCTCGTCTTCCGCACCATCATTCCCAAGGTCCGCCATCCAGCTTGGCTGAGGTCCTCTCGATCCAAGCTGGCTCCTTCTCTATGTCGCTTAGCGATTTTCGCGTCGAATGCACAGATGCTCTTATTGAAATATGCCTTGCTGGTGCGTTTGCAATGAAAATCCCCGCTGCCTTTCCGCGATGCCATCGTGGCACGTCCAAATTGTGGCGAGTTCTATAACGGTCCGGCAGCGCTCGTCGCCAAACGTGATCACGAAAATAGTGACTTGCAAATTGCAAGTTACATGTGCCACAAGGCTGCGTCTCGCCGGGGAAGAAACCCATGAAACGAACAGGTCCTATCGATACCGGTTGCCCGGTGTTGCGCAGTCTCAAACATGTCGGCGAGGTCTGGAGCTTCCTGATCCTGCGCGATGCACTGGCAGGTGCAACACGTTTCGACGAATTCCAGCGCAACCTCGATATTGCCCCGAACATCCTGACCAGCCGGCTGAAGTCGTTCGTCGAATCCGGGCTGATGGAACGGCGGCGCTATTCCGAACGACCGCCGCGGGACGAATACCACCTCACGCAGCGCGGCCGCGACTTCAAGCCCGTGGTGCAGGCGCTGCTTGTCTTCGGAAACCAGCATTTCGCGCCGGAGGGCGAAAGCGTGGTGATCGTCAACAGGGAGACCGGCGAGCAGGCCGAACCGGTGATGATCGACCGCCGCAGCGGCCGGCCGCTGAGCGATCCGGTCTTCACCAGCGTGGCCGGCCCGGCGGCGAGCGAACGTATCCGCCGCCGTTATCCATCCGTGAACCAGTTATTGCCACATAGAGAGGCTGATCGATGAGTGCCGTGACCACCGAAGCCGTCGAGGCGGCGCCTACCTTCGACGACGCCACCGCGGCGCCGATCAATCCGCGGACCCGGCAGCTGCTGCAGGATCCGATCCTGCCGATGCTGATCCGGCTCGCATGGCCGAATATCCTGATCATGCTCGCCCAGGCCTCGACCGGTCTCATCGAAACCTGGTGGGTTTCGCATATGGGCACCGCGGCGCTGGCGGGCATGGCCCTCGTCTTTCCGGCCGTGATGCTGATGCAGATGATGTCTGCCGGCGGTTTCGGCGGGGCGATCTCGTCTGCCATCGCCCGTGCGCTCGGCAGCGGCCGGCGCGGGGATGCCGACCTGCTTGCCTGGCATGCCGTCGTCGTCAATGTCGCGCTCGGACTGCTGTTTTCGGCGATCATGCTCGCCTATGGCCGGCCGATCTACCGGGCGCTCGGCGGCGAGGGGCCGGAACTCGAGGCGGCCCTCATCTATTCCAACGTGGTATTCGGCGGCATGATCTTCGTCTGGCTGATGAACGGCCTGGCGAGCGTGGTGCGCGGCACGGGCAATATGCTGTTCCCGGCGCTGGTTACCTGTGTCGGTGCCGCACTCCTCGTGCCCGTATCGCCGCTTCTCATTTTCGGCTTCGGTCCGTTCCAGGGGCTCGGCATCGCCGGCGGCGGTCTGGCCCTGGTGCTCTACAGTTTCGGCAGCACCGCGGTGCTTGCCTGGTACATCCTCTCCGGCCGCAATCTCGTGCGCTTCGGCGTCGGTTCGCTCCGCTGGACGATGTTCCGGGATATCGTCCGCCTCGGCGCTGCCGCGGCGATCAATTCCGTTCTCACCAATGTGACCATCGGCATTGCCACGGCTCTGGTCGCGACCAAGGCGGGTGTTTCGGCTGTGGCTGGTTTCGGTACCGGCGCGAGGCTCGAATATCTGCTGATCCCGGTAATCTTCGGCATCGGTGCGCCGATGGTGGCGCTGGTCGGCACCAACATGGGCGCCGGCCAGAAAGACCGGGCGATGCGCATCGCGTTCACCGGTGCTGCGATCGCTTTCGTCATCACCGAGGTGATCGGCCTGATCGCCGCGATCTTCCCGGTCGCGTGGATTTCGCTGTTCAGCGAGGAGCATGGAGCGATCGATGCGGGCGTTGCCTATTTGCAGATCGTCGGGCCGGTTTATGGTTTCTTCGGCGGCGGGTTGGCGCTCTATTTTGCCTCTCAAGGCGCGGGCCAGCTACTCTGGCCGCTTGCCTGCGGTTTTCTGAGACTCGCCATTGCAGGTCTCGGGGGCTGGCTGGCGCTGGAATTTACCGGATCGCTCAACGGTTTGTTCTTCGCGCTGGCAGTTGGTCTGGTCGCCTATGGCGGGATCCTGTTCCTCGCCATCCGCTCCGGTGTCTGGTTCCGCGGAAAGGCTGCCTGATCAGCCGGAAAGAAATTCGGCGAGTGCGGGAATATCGCGCCGGGCGAGGAATTCCTCGACCGGCGCCTGCAGCAGGATTTGGCCGTGGTCGATGAAGATCGCATGGTCGGCCAACCGGCCAACTTCATCCGGATCGTGGGTTACGACCAGCACCGTATTGCCCGTCTCGCGATGCAGGTCGATGAGCAGGCTGGCCATCGAAAGCCTGAGCCCGGGATCGAGGGCCGCGAACGGCTCATCCATCAGCAGAACCGGCTTTTTACGCACCAGAGCCCGGGCGAACGCGGCACGCTGCCTTTCGCCGCCGGAAAGCGTCCCCGGCATCCGTTTCTCAAAACCGCTCAGGCCCACGCGTTCCAGCGCCTGCGATATCGCGGCCCGGTCACTGCCGGAAAGCTTCAGCGACGGGCTGATGCCGAGGCCGATATTGGTGGCGAGGTTCAGATGGGCGAAGAGGTTATTATCCTGAAAGACCAGCGATAAGGGACGCTCGGAGGGATGTTTCTCCGTCACGTCCTCGCCGGCGATCAGGATACGGCCGCGATCGGGCGTCTCGAAGCCGGCAACGAGGTTGAGGAAGGTCGATTTGCCGGAGCCGGACGGGCCGGTAATCGCCGTCACGGCGCCGGCCGGCAAAGCGCAGTCGAAGCGGAATTCCTTGGTGCCGAGCTTCAGTTCAACCTTATCCAGCGCGATGCCGTCAGTCATGGCTCGTTTCCTTGCGGCCAGCCGTGCCGATCATCGTCAGCGTCAGGCAGATGATGCCGAGGATGAGCGCCAGTCCGTCCGCGTCATTGGTTCGATAGCTGGATAGCCGGCTATAGACAAGCCAGGGGAGGGTGGTGAGCTCGCTGGAGCCGAACAGCGCCACCGCGCCGAGATCGCCCAGCGACAGCGCCATGGCGAAGGACAGCGCCGTCAGCAGCGGCCTTGCCAGAACCGGCAGGTCGATCCTCCATGCCCGTGAAAAGCCGGAAAGGCCGAGGCTTGCCGACAGCCTGCCTGTCCGCTTGCGATGGGTTTCGACGGCCGGGGCCAAAACGCGCATCACGAAGGGAAGCGCCATCAGCATGTTGATGATCGCCACCAGCGCCGGGGCGAAGCGCGCCACATCGCCGAACGGGCGCAGCATCAGGAACCAGCCGGTACCGAGCACGACCGGCGGAACGAGCAGCACCAGCGAGGACATCCCACCCAAGGACAGGGAAAACGCCCTGGCCGTTCCGGCGGGCCTCTTCATGTCGGCTATTGCCCCGCGTCCGGCAATGATAGCCAGGGAGGTCAGGACGGCAAGCAGGCCTGCGGAAAGCGCGATCGTGAAACTGGTCCAGGCGGCGCGCAGGAAGGCGGGGCTAGTGGCGAGGCTCCAGAGATTGGCCTGGGCGCCGGCACCGACGATCGAGGCAAGCGGCAGGAGCAGGAATATCGTTGCAAGCAGGATAGACAGCACATCCCAAAGCCGTGCGGGCAAGGTCCGGCCATCGAACCGGCGTGTCGCCCGGCCGGCCGTGATGCCAGCGTCGTCAGGGGCTGGAAACAGCGAAATCCCAATCAGGACCAGCGCCGTCATGCCGATCTGCAGCAGCGACAGCGCTATGGCGCGGGGCGGATCGAAATCGAAACGCAGCGACTGGTAGATCGCCACTTCGAGCGTGGTCGCGGCCGGCCCGCCGCCGAGCACCAGGACGAGCGTGAAGCTCGTGGCGCAGAGCATGAAGATCAGGCCGGCAATGCCGGGGATGACGCGCCACGCCGCCGGCCACTCGATGAAACGGAAAACGGAGAAGGGTTTCATCCCGAGGCTGGAGGAGAGCAGCCAGTATTCCGCCGGCAGGCGCTCCAGCGCGGCAAGCAGCAGTCTCGCGGCGAGCGGCAGGTTGAAGAACACATGTGCGAGCAATATGCCGGAAAGCCCGTAAATGCTGACCGGATGTTCTAAGCCGAGTTTCAATAGCAGGCTGTTCATCACCCCTTGCCGGCCCCAGATGCCGATCAGGCCGAGCGCGCCGATCAGCACCGGCAGGCCCATCGGCAATGCCATGAGCCGGATGACCCATACACGGCCCGGAAAGCGCGGCCGGCGTGCAAGCGCGAGTGCGACGGGAAGGGCGAAGACGACCGACAGCAGTGTCGAAAGAACCGCCTGCAGAAGGGTGAAACGCAGGATCCGCCAGGTATAGGCGGTGAACAGCCGGCTTTGGGTGTTGCCGGTGTCCCAGGAGAGAAGGGCGGCAACCGCGATGCCGACGAAGAGGGCGATGCCGGCGATGCTCAGCAGCCCCCAACCTATCCCGCGTCTTCGCTCGGCCCTCGTCAGCATGGGATCAGTTCAGGCTCATGGCGGTCAGCCATTCGTCGATCCAGGCCTGCCGGTTCTTGGCCACCTCGTCCGACCCCATCAGGAAAGTTTTCGTCGGCTGCACCAGTTTGTTGAATGCGTCCGGGAGCGGCTGCGAGGTCTTGGCGGCTGGCATCATCCAGTTGGTGGTCGGGATGATGTCCTGGAAGGCCGGCGAAACCATGAATTTCAGGAACTGTTTCGCCAGATCCTTTTCCTTCGCCCCCTTCAACATACCGGCGACTTCGATCTGGATGTAATGGCCTTCGGAGAAGGAGGCAGCCTGGTAGCGGTCCGTCTTCTCCTCGATCACGTGATAGGCTGGCGAAGTCGTGTAGGAAAACACCATCGGCACTTCGCCCTTGGTGAACAGGCCATAGGCCTCCGACCAGCCTGGCGTAACGGTCAACACGCGTTTCCTGAGCTTGGCCCAGGCCTCCGGCGCCTGGTCGCCATAGACCGATTTCACCCAGAGGAGCAGGCCGAGGCCGGGTGTCGACGTGCGCGGGTCCTCGATGGCGATCTTCTGCGCCGGATCGCCGTCTACCAACTCCTTGAGGCTTCTCGGCGGGTTCTTCATCGCCTGGGTATCGTAGACAACGGCGAAATGGCCGTAGTCGTAGGGGATGAAGGTGTCGTCGCTGTAATTGCCGGGGACCTTGGCCGCGGCGGCGTCGAGCCCGTGCGGCTCGAACAGACCGGTCGCCTTCGCCTCGGAGATCAGGTTGGTATCGAGGCCGAGCACGATATCGGCGTCGGTGCCTTTGCCTTCCAGTTTCAGGCGGGTCAGAAGCGCCACACCGTCGGCGACGCCGACGAAATTGAGCTTGCAGGCGCAGGTCTTCTCGAAGGTTTCCTTGACCTTGGGCCCTGGACCCCAATCAGAGATGAAGCTCTCATAGGTGTAGACGGTCAGCGTCTTTTGCTGCGCTTCGGCCGGCGCGGAAAGGGAAAGGGCGGCAGCGGCCGCGAATATCGAAAGAATGGTGCTGCGCATCAGCGTCTCCTCGTTTGGTGACAAAGGGGAATAGGCGCTGATGAAGAGCCGTCTAATCCCTCCGCCGGTGTTAACCGGATCAGGTTCCGCGGGTTGGCCAGAGGCCTCTCAGCCGCACCAAAACGTGCGGCACCCCGTTAGAGCAGGATCAGATTTAGCGGCGAGGCGAATGGCTGGCAAGAGGCGGTCTGCGGCCGGCTCAAGGCGCATTCGGCGGGAGCAACATGGCTCGGTGATTCATTGCTCAGTGGTTTTGCGGAAACACTTTCAGTTCACGCGGGACGATGGCCATGCCGCCGAGCCGATTGGCAACGGCGTAGTCGATCGTCTTCTCAACTACGTCAGGCATAACCGGTTTGGTGAGGACGCCGAGCGAGCCTTTGACACCGTCCTCCACATCCTCCGGATTACCGGTCATGAAGACGACGGTGATGCCATATTGCTCGGCAAGCTCCCGGCCGATCTCCGGGCCAGTCCGGCCGTCCGAAAGATTGACATCGACCAGGGCGATATCGGCATAGGCGGCGAGCGCCAGGGCGTGTTTGCGGGCATTGGCAAAACCAGCGACTTTCAGGCCCATGGCTTCGATCGTCTCGGCAACATCGAGCGCGATCAGAAACTCGTCTTCGACAATCATAACTCTTTGATTCATCGCCTCAGTGGCCAGCCGACGACGCGTAACATTTGTCAGCATTGGATGTCCCCATTCGGTTGATCGGTTCCGGGCAGGCCGATCCGTCCCCGGGACATTTCGACCAATGTTCACACCCAGAACGCCCCGCGACATCATATGTTCCGCTCCGCGACAAATATTTTTTCAGCTAACTATTTGTTAAGCTTAACAAATCGCAAATTAGCCTTCAATTTCCTCACGCAGCATTTCGAGTTCCAGCCATTCTTCTTCCATTTTGCTGATGCTTTGGCGCAGCTTTTCCATCTCCGCGGCCAGTTTGTTGAAGGCCGCGGGATCCTTGGTGAAGAGGTTGGGGTCGGCCATCTTCTTCTCGCGGGCGACGATCTCGGCTTCGGCTTTCGCCATTTCCTTAGGCAGGTTCTCGAGCGCGAATTTCTGCTTGAAGGAAAGTTTGCCTTTGCCCTTGGACGTGCCGGAAACCGAAGCCGCGGTATCGGTTTTTGCCCTGTCAGCTTTTTCCGTGCGGCGCCTTTCCTCCAACGCACCCTTCCGCTGCGCCAGCATATCCGTGTAGCCGCCGGCATATTCGATCCAGCGGCCGTCCGGTGCGTCCGGATTGGCGGGGGCGATGGTTGAGGTCACGGTGCGGTCGAGGAAGTCGCGGTCGTGGCTGACGAGGATGACGGTGCCGGAATAGCCGGCGACGATTTCCTGCAGCAGGTCCAGCGTCTCGATGTCGAGGTCGTTGGTCGGTTCGTCCAGTATCAGTAGGTTGGAAGGCCGCGCCATGATGCGGGCGAGCATCAGCCGGGCGCGCTCGCCGCCCGACAGGTTCTTGATCGGCGTCCTGATCTGCTCCGGCTGGAACAGGAAGTCCTTCATGTAACCTGCGACATGCCGCTGCTCGCCGTTGACAAGCAGCGTCTCGCCGCGTCCGTCCGTCAGATAGTGGGACAGCGTGTCCTCGGGGTTCAGATCCTCGCGCTTCTGGTCGAGCGTGGCGATTTCGAGGTTGGTGCCGAGTTTGACGGTGCCGGTGTCAGGCGCCAGCTGGCCGGTCAGCATCTTCAGCAGCGTGGTCTTGCCGGCGCCGTTCGGGCCGACGAGACCGATGCAGTCGCCGCGATGCACGCGGATCGAGAACGGCGCGACGATGATCCGCTCGTCGTAGCTCTTGGTGATGTTTTCGGCCTCGATGACCAGCTTGCCGGATTCGCGGCCCTCGCTGACGCTCGCCTGCACCGTGCCCTGCGGCCCCTTGTGGCCACGGTAATTGCCGCGCATCGTCTGCAATTCGCCGAGGCGGCGCATGTTGCGCTTGCGGCGGGCGGTGACGCCGTAGCGCAGCCAGTGCTCCTCGCGCTCGATTGCCTTGCCGAGCTTGTGCTGCTCCAGCTCTTCCGCCTCCAACACCTCGTCGCGCCAGGCTTCGAATTCGCCGAAACCGCGGTTGAGGCGTCGTGATGTACCGCGATCGAGCCAGACGGTGGCATTCGAGACTTTTTCGAGGAAGCGCCTATCGTGCGAGATCACCACGAGCGCGCTTCTCGTCTTGCGCAACTCGTCTTCCAGCCATTCGATGGTCGGCAGGTCGAGATGGTTGGTCGGCTCGTCGAGCATCAGGATGTCCGGCTCGGGCGCCATGACCCGGGCAAGTGCTGCGCGTCGGGATTCTCCGCCGGAGAGCGTGTTCGGGTGTTCCTGGCCGGTGAGGCCCAGATGTTCGAGCAGGTAGGTGACGCGATAGGGATCGTCGCCCGGGCCGAGGCCCGCTTCGGCATAGGCCTGCACCGTCGAATAATCGGCGAAATCCGGCGCCTGTTCGAGATAACGGATGGTCGAGGAGGGATGGCGGAACACCTCGCCCGACTGGGGCTCGACCATGCCTGCGGCGATCTTCATCAGCGTCGATTTGCCGGAACCGTTGCGGCCGACAAGGCAGATGCGGTCGCCCGGCTCTACCTGCATGCCGGCGCCGGCGAGAAGCGGCGCGCCGCCGAAGCTCAGGAAAATATCGTCAAGTTTCAGAATTGGGGGCGCCAACAGTCAGGCTCCTGTAAAGTCGTGGGGGCGGGCAAGGATCATCGCCCTGCCTTTCCTCAAATGGAATTCCACCCGGCCTTCTGCAACGTTCGAGACGGTGCGCGAGGAGCCGAAGGGGAGTGAGAAGTTGTCGAGCGGATAACGTGCGCCGATGATATCGAGCCCTTCAAGGTCGGAAAAACCGATGACCGAAAACAGCGAACCCTTCGGCAGATCCAGTGTCCTTGTGCCCGGCAGCAGCGGCACGGCCTCCTCGTCACCCGACGTCAGCAGGATGTCGAGGTCGCGTTCGGCCAGGCTCATGGCGTGAAAGAGATGCTGAAGCGCGTGGTCGCTGCGCTCGCCGCCGAGCGCGCCGGCCAAGATCAGCCTTGTCGCGCCGCGTTCGATGGCTTCGGCCGTCGCGATCTCGCCGTCCGTCTCGTTCTTGGCCGGCGGAAAGGCCTGCCGCGCGACCTGCGGGAACTGCGCGATCAGCGCGGCATCCGAGGAATCGAAATCGCCGACCCAGAGTTCAGGCTTCACGCCGAGTGCTGACGCATGGCGCATGCCGCTATCGGCCGCAATGAAGCGGCTGCCGGCGATCGTCTCCCGCAGGCGATCGGTGACGCGCAAGTTGCCGCCGAGCAGAATGGTGAAGGTCGAATGGGTCATGCGCATTGCCCATAGCGCAAAGCCGGTGGAAAGGGAAAGCTGTTGCACCGCCTCGGGCGAGCTTTTAGTTTGCGGCGCGTTCACCGATCAGGATCACGAGATGCAGTTTCAGGGTACAGCGGACTATATTGCCGACAAGGATCTGATGGTGGCGGTCAACGCCGCGATCCGGCTCGAACGTCCGCTGCTGGTGAAAGGCGAGCCCGGCACCGGCAAGACAGAGCTTGCGCGGCAGGTGGCCGCCGCCCTCGGGCTCGATCTGATCGAGTGGAACATCAAGTCCACCACCAAGGCCCAGCAGGGGCTCTACGAATACGACGCTGTCTCGCGGCTGCGCGACAGCCAGCTCGGCGACGAACGCGTCCACGACGTGGCCAACTACATCCGCCGCGGCAAGCTATGGCAGGCCTTTGCCGCCGACAGGAAGCTCGTCCTATTGATCGACGAGATCGACAAGGCCGACATCGAGTTCCCGAACGACCTGCTGCAGGAACTCGACCGCATGGAATTCCATGTCTACGAGACCGGTGAAATGGTGCGCGCCAAGGTCCGGCCGATCGTCATCATCACCTCCAACAACGAAAAGGAACTGCCGGACGCCTTCCTGCGCCGCTGTTTCTTCCACTATATCCGCTTCCCGGACGTGGATACGCTCGCCCGCATCGTCGAGGTCCATTATCCCGGCATTAAGCAGACGCTGGTGCGCAATGCGCTCACCCAATTCTACGAAATCCGCGAGATGCCGGGGCTGAAGAAGAAGCCCTCGACCTCCGAAGCGCTCGACTGGATCAGGTTGCTGGTCTCCGACGATGTCGATCCGTCGGACCTGCGCGGCGACGTCAAGAACGCGCTGCCGAAGCTGCATGGCGCTCTCCTCAAGAACGAGCAGGACGTGCATCTCTTCGAGCGGCTGGCCTTCATGGCGCGGCGGGAAAGATGACGCCCGATGCCTTCAAGGTGCTGATCTACGCCGTCTGGCAGAATAGGTTGCTGGTCTTCGACGAGCCGGACTATCCCGATCAGTGGCTGCAGGTGCCGGGCGGTACGATCGAGCCTGGGGAAGCGCCGGATATCGCCGCCGCCCGTGAATTTTACGAGGAGACGGGTCTTGCTGTCGATGTTCCGCTGCATCCGCTCATGGTTCACGATTACCGTTTCCAGAAGGATGGCAGCGAGATCTGCCATCGCCGGCATTACTTTCTGCTTCGACTGATGGGGGATTATGCCGATACCTGGATTCATATCGAGGAGCATCGCTTCGATGGTGGCGACCCCATCCGTTTTTGCTTTTCCTGGATGCCGCTGGACGATGCGGCGCGCCAGCTCGGCGGCGGGTTGGCAGAGGCGCTTCCCCTCGTTCTCAAGGACGGGCCGTAGAGGTAAGATTATGCTCCCATTGACGCCGGTCGTAGCAAGGCGTATTTGAACTCCCGAGAATTCGTGGTGATTTGGCCGGCCGGCTTGCAGCCACGTTAAAAAAGTCGCTAAAGGGCCGCGAGAAGATGTCTTCCCACGGACCGGGCGCGATTTATCTTGCCGCCGGTTTTATTTTTGCTGGGTTGAGACATGCCGATCAAGATTCCCGATACGCTGCCCGCATATAGCACCCTCGTTTCCGAGGGTGTCCGGGTGATGACCGAAACCATGGCGGTGCGGCAGGACATTCGTCCGCTGCAGATCGGGCTGCTCAACCTCATGCCGAACAAGATCAAGACCGAGCTGCAGATGGCGCGCCTTGTCGGCGCCTCGCCGCTGCAGGTCGAATTCTCGCTGATCCGCGTCGGCGGCCACAAGGCCAAGAACACGTCGGAGGATCATCTCCTTTCCTTCTATGAAACATGGGAAGAGGTGAAGCACCGCAAGTTCGACGGTTTCATCATCACCGGCGCGCCGATCGAGACGCTTGCCTTCGAGGACGTCACCTATTGGGACGAGATGAGGCAAATCCTCGACTGGACCGCGACCAACGTGCATTCGACCATGAATGTCTGCTGGGGCGCGATGGCAGCGATCTACCATTTCCATGGCGTGCCGAAATACGAGCTCAAGGAAAAGGCGTTCGGTGTCTATCGCCACCGCAATCTCGTGCCGTCCTCGATCTATCTCAACGGATTTTCGGACGATTTTCAGGTTCCCGTGTCGCGCTGGACGGAAGTCCGCCGCGCCGACATCGAGAAGACCCCCAACCTCGAAATCCTGATGGAATCCGAGGAAATGGGTATCTGCCTGGTGCACGAGAAGGCCGGCAAGCGGCTCTATATGTTCAACCATGTGGAATACGACTCCACCTCGCTGGCGGACGAATATTTCCGGGACGTCAATGCCGGCGTGCCGATCAAGATGCCGCATAACTACTTCCCGCATAACGACGATACGCTGACGCCCTTGAACCGTTGGCGCAGCCATGCACATCTTCTGTTCGGCAACTGGATCAACGAGATCTACCAGACGACCCCCTATGATCCGGAGAAGATCGGTACCGAGTAGGTTTTCGACGCGATGTTCATTCCCTTCTTCCTTCACCTCAAGGAAGCGAAGATCCCGGTGACACTCCGGGAATTCCTTGACCTTCTGGAAGGGGTGGAAGAAGGGATCGCGGATTTCGATGTCGAGGCCTTCTATTTCCTCGCCCGCACGGCGCTGGTGAAGGACGAGCGGCATATCGACAAGTTCGACCGGGTCTTTTCGTCCTATTTCCGCGGGTTCGAGGCGGTCTCCGGGGAGCCTGGCCTGGACGTCACCAGCATTCCCGAAGAATGGCTGCGCAAACTCACCGAAAAGCATCTGACCGACGAAGAGAAGAAGCTCGTCGAGTCGCTCGGCGGGTTCGAGAAGCTGATGGAGACCCTGCGCCAGCGGCTCGAGGAGCAGAAGGGTCGGCATCAGGGCGGCTCGAAATGGATCGGCACCGGCGGCACGTCACCTTTCGGCGCTTATGGCTATAATCCGGAAGGCGTGCGGATCGGCCAGGACCAGTCTCGTCACCGCCGGGCGGTAAAAGTCTGGGACAAGCGCGAATTCGCCGATTTCGACGACAAGGTGGAGTTGGGAACCCGCAACATCAAGCTGGCGCTGAAGCGGCTGCGCCGCTGGGTGCGGGAAGGGGCGGTCGAGGAGTTCGATCTGCCGGGCACGATCCGCTCCACCGCGGAACATGGTTATCTCGACGTCCAGACCCGGCCGGAACGACGCAACGCGGTGAAGCTGCTGATGTTTTTCGATGTCGGAGGCTCGATGGACGATCATATCCGGGTGGTCGAAGAACTGTTCTCGGCGGCCCGCACCGAGTTCAAGCATATGGAGCATTTCTACTTCCACAACTGCCTCTATGAAGGCGTGTGGAAGGAGAACGGCCGCCGGTCGGAGCGGACGCCGACGCTCGATCTGATCCGCAGCTACGGCGCCGACTACAAGGTGATCTTCGTCGGCGATGCTTCGATGAGCCCTTACGAGATTACCCACACGGGCGGTTCCGTGGAGCACTGGAACCAGGAGCCGGGAGAGGCCTGGATAAGGCGCGTCACCGAGCATTTCCGCCGCTGCGTCTGGCTCAATCCGGTGCCGCAGGATCATTGGAGCCATACGACCTCGATCGGCGTCATGCGGCGGCTGATGACCGAGCGGATGTTCCCGCTGACGCTCGGTGGATTGGAACAGGCGACGCGCGCGCTCACGCGATAGAGCCTTTTTTCTTCTCCACGGCGTTGCGGGTCGCCGCCAAATCGCGCAGGTTGCCGCAAACATATCGGTGGAGGAGCCATCTCATGGCGGATCAGAATTTCGAAGTTTTCGGCACCACGGAAAAGGGCGAAACCGTCTATCGCGTCCGGATTTCAGGCGGCGGGCTCACTGCTAACGTCATCACCTGGGGTGCGGTGATCCAGGACCTCAGGCTCGACGGTCATCAGCCGCCGCTCGTGCTCGGTTTCGAGCGGCTTGAGGATTACCTGAACCATTCCCCATATTTCGGCGCGACGCCCGGCCGTTCGTCCAACCGTATCGGCGGTGGCCGTTTCACGCTGGATGGGAAGCAATATCAGCTGGAACTGAACGAACGGGGCGTCACCCACCTCCATGGCGGCTCTGACGGCATCGGCCCGCAGCAATTGGACGATCGTCGAGCATACTGCCGACAAGGTGGTGCTGCGGATCACCGATCCCGACGGCCGTGCCGGTTATCCGGGAAACTGCACGATCACGGCAACCTACCAACTCAAGAATGACGGCGTTCTTTCCGTCGTCTACCAATCCACCACGGATCAGCCGACGCTCGCCAATATCTGCCAGCATACCTATTTCAACCTCGACGGCCACGAGGACGCGCTCGGCCATGACATCATGATCGCAGCCGACCATGTGCTCGTCCTTGACGACAATCAGGTGCCGACAGGCGAATTGATGCCGGTCGCGGGCACGCCTTTCGACCTGCGCGATATGGGGCCGATGAAGCGGTTCGACGGCGAGGCTCAGGTCCTGTTCGATCATAACTTCTGCCTGTCGCCGGAGCGAACGACCAAGCGTGCGGTGGCTTTGGCGCGCAGCATCCATTCCGGCGTGTCGCTGGAAGTTCGCACCACCGAGCCCGGCGTGCAGCTTTATGCCGCTTTCAAGCTGTCGCAGATCCCCGTGCCGGGCCTCGATGGCCGCCGGTATGGGGCTTTTGCCGGGTTCTGCCTGGAAACCCAGGTCTGGCCGGATGCCATCAACCACGCCAACTTCCCGAATGCGGTGCTGCGGCCGGGCGAGGTCCTGCTGCAGGAAACGGACTATGTCTTTTCAAAGCAATGACGACAGTGGGCGGCGCCGGAGCCCAGCTCGCGCCCCCATGTCAAAATAATTCCCGGCGTTCAGACGGGCTTGCTTCGGTCTCCATGTAAAATCGGTGAGTCCAGTTGTAACTCTACCGCGGCGCACGCCGAAGCAAAGTTATTGCTTCTCGTTTTACATTGTGGAACGCAATGGGATTTTGACATTAGTTAAATTTCAACCGATTTCGACATAGTTTTCTTCAGGATTGGCATTGCCGCCCGCCGGGCGGCTGCCCTCTGCTTTTGCAGGGCACAATTTCGAGGGACATATGAACGAGATCAGCATCAGGAAGCCATTGTCGAGACGGCTTACCTTCTTCGGTTTTGCAGCGGTGCTTTTCGCGAGCGTGGTAATCGGCTGGCTTGCATGGGAACGCCAGTCGAGCATGACCGAGCAGGCGCTGCAGACCGAACTTGATAACGATCTCGCGGCAATCCAGGATGACATGGCCGCCCAGGGGCGTGCGGCCTCCGCGCTGGCGCTGACGATCGCCTCCCTGCCGGAAACCTCCCCGCTCATTCTTGCCAACGATCGGCAGGGCCTGCTCTCCCGCTTCGCCAGCCTGAAGAGCGTCAAGGACGCGAGCGGGCTTGAAATGATCACCTTCAGCTCCGCAGCGGCCGATGCGGTTGCCCGCGTGCATGATCCGGATGTCTTCGGCGACAATATCAAGGCGCGCCGCAAGATGGTGGCGACTTCGCTGAGCGACAAGAAACTGGTGGTTGGCATCGAGACCGGCCGCACCGCCGTCAGCCTGTTTGCAACCGCCCCGGTCGTCACGGACGGCAAGGTCGTCGGCGTGGTGGATGTCGGGCTGAAGCTCGTCGATGCCTATTTCTCCCGTCTGACCAAGAAGGCGAACGCTTATGTCACGCTCTACACCAAGGGCGCCGATAAATTCGACAAGCAGGCGTCCACCTATGGCGGCAATCCGATCCTGAGCGGCGCTGAGCTTCAGGAGGCCTATGACAAGGGCTCGGTGCGGCGTTATGCCGATATCGGCGGCAAGCATTATGCCGTCGAGGCCGTACCGCTCCTCGACTTCTCGGGCGCCAAGGTTGGCGTTCTCGAAATCGCCTCTGATATCACGCCGCTGGTCACGGCCAGCGAGACGGCGCTGTGGATGACCGCACTCGGCACCGTCGTCGTTTCGATCCTGTCGCTGATCGGCTTCCTGATCTTTGCCCGCTCGCTCGGAGGCACGGTCCGTCGCTTGACCGTGACAATGACGAAGCTTGCCGGCGGCGATCTCGGCGCCAAGGTGGAAGGCCAGGAGCGCCAGGACGAGATCGGCGCCATGGCGCGTGCCGTCCAGGTCTTCAAGGCATCCGCCGAGGAGAATGTCCGGCTGGAGCAGCAGGCATCGGAGGCCCGCGAGGCGCAGGAACATCAGCGCCAGCGCCAGTCGGCGATCGACAGTGCCAAGGGCGAGGATCTGCGCGCTTTCGTCCATGCGATCGAGGAGGGCTTCAACCGGCTTGCCGGCGGCGATCTGACGGTCCGCATGGACGGTGCCGTCGCCGAAGAATTCGAGCCGATCCGCGCCAAGTTCAACAGTTCGGTCGGCAATCTCGAGGAGGCGATCGGCTCGGTCGTCGGAGCCGTCGGCACGATCCGCGCGGGTCTGCAGGAAATCTCGATCGCCTCCAACGATCTCGCCAAGCGCACGGAACAGCAGGCCGCAAGCCTTGAAGAGACGGTTGCCGCTCTCGGCCAGGTGACCTCGGCTGTCAACGACAGCGCCAGCGGCGCAAGCCGCGCCCAGGGTGTCGCATCGCTTGCGCAGCAGAAGGCCCAGCGCGGCGGCGAGATCGTCGCCAGTGCGGTCGCCGCCATGGCTGCCATCGAAGGCTCGGCCGAGCAGATCAGCCGGATCATCGGGGTGATCGACGACATCGCCTTCCAGACCAACCTTCTCGCCCTCAACGCAGGGGTCGAAGCCGCCCGCGCCGGCGAGGCCGGTCGCGGGTTCGCAGTCGTCGCCCAGGAAGTCCGCGGGCTCGCCCAGCGTTCGGCCGATGCCGCCAAGGAGATCAAGACGCTGATCTCGACATCGTCCGCGCAGGTCAAGCAGGGCGTCGAGCTCGTCACCGCTTCCGGCAAATCGCTCGACGACATCGTCGGCGAAGTCGCGCAGATGAGCACCTTCGTCAACACGATCAGCTCGAGCACCAGCGAACAGGCGATGAGCCTGCGCGAAGTGGCGGCCTCCGCCGACCAGATGGACAAGGTGACCCAGCAGAACGCCGCGATGGTGGAAGAAACCACCGCCGCTGCCCAGAGCCTGACGCCAGGAAACCGACAGCCTCGCCGACATGATGGCGCGCTTCAAGACGAATGGCGGTGCACCCTCCCAGACCTATGCTTCCGGCGGTTATCGCTCGCGTGCGGCCTGATCGGGCTTTTCCGAATTGACGCCGCCGCTGGCCCAAAAGCCGGCGGCGTTTTCCGGTCACGTCGGTTGACGGATGCGGCGCAGTTCACCTTCCAGCAGCGTCATGTTCACTGGTTTTCGGATGGTCGTCCGGTTTTTGAAGCCGTGGTGATCGTCGAGCTGCTCGTATCCGGTGCAGAACAGGAAGGGCACGCCATGGGTCTGCAGCCATTCCGCGAACGGATAGACGGGGTTTCCCCCGAGGTTGACATCGAGGACGGCGACGTCGGGAAGTTGCGAGGCGCCGACCAGGCGCATGGCTTCATCGGTAGTTGCCGCTGGTCCGACGACTTCCCAGCCGCGCGATTCAAGTTCGCTGCAGAGCTCCATGGCGATAAGGGTCTCGTCCTCGACGACAAGTATCCGCCCCGCCGAACCGGCCTCAGACGACTTGGGCGCAACCTCCTCGCTGGGAACCGAGCCGGCCGAAATGTCGGGACGGTAGACGGATCGGGGCAGCGTCGCGACCAGGCACATACCGGTTGGCGGCCAGCTGATGTCAAGTTCGCCCGCCAATTGACGGGTGGCGACTTCCATCACCAAGGTTGAGCCGAAGCCCCTGGACTCCGGCTTCTGCACCGCCGGGCCGCCGGTCTCGGTCCAGCGGAGCTCCAGTTCCAGGGAGGGCAGGATGCGCCAGGAGACATCGACGCGCCCTTCCGTGACCGACAATGCCCCGTATTTGACGGCGTTGGTGGCAAGCTCGTGGATGAGGAGGCTGACCGGCTGCACGGTATTGGGGGTGAGAGTGACTGAAGGCCCGCCGATCATCAGCTGGTTGACGCTCTGATAGGCCCGGGTTTCCTCGGTGAGGACCGCTGCGAGATCTCCGCCCTCCCACCGGTTCTGGGCGAGCAACGAATGTGCGCGGCTCAGCGCCGAAACGCGGCCTCGAACTGCAACGATGAAGGCCTCCTTGGTTTCGGCACGGGTCAGGGAGACCAGCGCCTGCACCACCGCCAGGGCGTTCTTGGCCCGGTGATCGACCTCGCGGGCCAATAGCTGGCGGGAATCCTCGTTGGCCTTGCGTTCGGTGATGTCGCGCAAGATGACCGTTGCCAGCTTTCCGTCGCCGATCTGTACCTGTGAGATCGATGCCTCTACAGGGAATTCCTCGCCATTGGCGCGCAGGCCGCTGATCGCCCCCAATGCGCCCATCCGGCGATTTGTAACGCCGGTCTCCTTGAAGAGGCGGATATGTTCGCCATGTCCATGCCGAAACCGTTCGGGGATGAAACGTTCGATCGGCGAGCCGATCGCATCTTTGCCGGCGACGCCGAACATGCGCTCGGCGGCCGGGTTGAACAGCACGATCCGCTGACCTCCGTCGACGGTGATCAGCGCGTCCATCGCCGATTCCACAATCCCTTCCATGCGTCGCCGGCTTTCCAGCAGGGCATCCTCCGCGGCCTTTCGCTCGGTGATGTCGCGCAGGATGACGGTGGCCAGGCGCTCGCCGCCGATCTCGACCTGCGAGATCGACGCCTCGATCGGAAATTCTTGGCCGTCCGCGCGCAAGCCGCTGATCGCGCCGAGCGATCCCATCTGGCGTGTGGTCACGCCGGTTTCGGTGAAGCGATGAATGTGCGCCGCATGGGTCGGGCGATGGCGTTCCGGCATGAAACGGGAGATGTGCTGGCCAAGTGCCTCGTTGGCCGGCAGGCCGAACATGCGCTCGGCGGCCGGATTGAACAGGATCACCCGTTGCTCGTCATCAATGGTGATGATCCCGTCCATTGCCGACGCGACGATGCCCTCGAGCCGTTGCATGGTTTCAACGGCGGTTTTCTGGCTCAGTTTTTGGTGGTGTGGGCGAGATTCCATGACGGCACATCTCCAGTTCAACCACCGAATCACTGGTGCGATCGCATGGGTGGTTGCAACCAATATGCCATCTCGCGCATTCGGTGAACATGCGAGAATCATTAAATTCATGGGGAAAGGGTAATGGAGGGGCAAGCGCCCGCTTTGCGTCTGCAATCGGGGCGGCGCTGTCGAGCACCTTTGCCCTGCGGCCAGGCTGGTAGAGTATAGTCTTGAAAGAGGAATTTGGAGCGGGCGAAGGGATTCGAACCCTCGACCCCAACCTTGGCAAGGTTGTGCTCTACCACTGAGCTACACCCGCTCATCAATCCATCGGTCCGTGGTAGTAAAGCTTGACCGTGGCGTCGCGGCTCGTTGCCGGCGACGGGCGCTATATGGCCCAGTCCTTTTTCAAATGCAACAGGGAAATGACGATTGGCGCCAAGAAAAATTGCGATCCCGTCAAAGCCCTTGCAAACCGCCGGTTCCGGCCGGAACCGGCGGCCACTTCATTCTCAAGACGCCGGGCAGGCCGCTCCCGACTTCACCCAGGCACTGATCAGCTCGCCGAACTGAGCTTGCGTGCCCGGCACCGGTTCGCGTCCGGCACCCGGCTTCCAGCCCCAGCCGACCAGTTCGTCATGCGCCATGTGCTCGACGATCTGGTCCATGGTCTTGCCGCCGTTGCGGGCCGGGTCCTTGATCTGCTGGCAGATCTGGGCGAGCGACTTGCCGACCCAGGCCATCTCGATCGGCGCCAGATGCCAGGCGGGATTGCCCGGTATGCTCTTGATCGTATCGGCCTGGCCGACAACCGGGGTGTTTTCCGCGCTGTGGCAGGTGGTGCACTGCATGCCGGGCAGGCCCATCCCGCCGTCGCCACGGAAGACCGGCGGCTGGTGCGGGTGCATGTTGACGCCCTGCAGCGGCCGGTCGGTCGCCGGGTGACAGTTGACGCAGCGCGGGTGCTGGATGACCTTGCCCGCCTCCTGGAAGAGCGCGGCGGAGCGTTCCCGCTCGTTGGCGATCGACTGGAAGGAAGCGGCGGGCTTCAGCGTCTTGGCGTCGATCTTGGCGTCCTGGGCGACAGAGGCGGGCGACAGCAGCGTGCCGGCGCCCACGAAAAGACAGAGTGTCGCGACGCCGGTGATAGCGAGTTTCCAATTCATCGGGATTTGATCCTCAGGCCGAAACGATGTTGACGATAGGCAGCTGCCGGACCGGCGCTCCAGTCAGGCGCCGCCAGGCATTGGCAACCGCCGGGCCGACGGGCGGCACGCCGGGTTCGCCGACGCCGCTCGGCTTTTCGCTCGACTTGATGATCTCGACGGCCACGTCCGGCATCTCGTTGATGCGGATCGACCGGTAGTCGTGGAAGTTCGACTGCACGATCTTGCCGCCCTTGGCGAGCGTTACCGCATCGAAGAGGACTGCGCCGAGGCCGTAGCCGATGCCGCCTTCCATCTGCGCCTTGATGACGTTCGGATTGACGGCGATGCCGCAATCGACCGCACACCAGACCTTGTGGACACGTGGTGCGCCTTCCGGCCCGACCGAAATTTCGACGATCTGGCCGACGAAGGTGTTGAAGCTTTCGACCACCGCAACGCCGCGGGCGCGGCCTTCCGGCAGAGGCGAGCCCCAGTTCGCCATTTCGGCCGCCTTCTTCAGCACGCCCGCATGGCGTGGCTTTTCGCCAAGCAGCGCAAGTCGCCCCTCGACCGGATCCTTGCCGATCTTTTGGAACAGCTCATCGACGAAGGTCTCGACCGCAAAGCCGGTATGGGTGTGGCCGACCGACCGCCACCAGAGCGGCGGGATAGAGAGCTGGACGTTGTGGGCGCTGACCTTCAGGTTCGGGATCGTGTAGGGCAGGTTGGAGGCGCCTTCGACCGAGGTCTCGTCGAGATCGGCCTTGCCCATGATCGACTGGCCGACGATCACCTGTTCCCAGGCCGTGATCTGGCCCTGCGCATTGATGGCGCCGCGCATCCTGTGAGCATACATCGGGCGGTAATAACCGCCGCGGATGTCGTCCTCGCGGGTCCACATGTGCTTCAAGGGACGGCTGCGATCCGTTGCGGCATAGACGGCTGCCGCTTCCTGTATGTAGGGCGAACCGAACTGCGCCTTGCGGCCGAAGCTGCCGCCGGCGAGCTGGGTGTTCACCCTGACCTTCGTTTCGTCGAGCCCGAGGATCTTGGCGGCGACCGACTGGTCCATGCCCGGGAACTGCGCGCCGTTATAGATATCGACCGATCCGTCATCCGCCTTGATGAAGACGGCGTCGAGCGGTTCCATCGGCGCATGCGCGAGGAAGGGGAAGACAATCTCGGCTTCCACCGTCTGCAGGCCGGAGGCCTTGAAGGCGTCGTCGACATTGCCGTTGTTGGCCGCGTCCAGCCCCTTTTCGCCGAAGAGCTTTCGGTAGTCGGCAGCGAGCTCCTCCGACGAGCGGGTCTCGGCCTTGGAGAGATCCCATTCGATGCTCAGCGCATCGCGGCCCTTGAGCGCTGCGAACGTGTTGTCCGCATAAACGGCGACGCCCGACGGCACCTGTTTCACGTCGACCACACCCTGCACCTTGCGGGCTTCTGTATCGTTGAAGCTCTTCACCGTCGCACCGAAATGTTCCGGATGGGCAACGACGGCGATCAGCAGGTTGTCAGGCGTGATGTCGAGCGTGAAGATCGCCGTGCCGTTGGTCTTGCCATGGGTGTCGAGTTTCGGCAGTTCGGTGCCGATCAGCACGAAATCCTTCGGATCCTTGAGTTTCGGTTCCGCGGGCGGCGTCTGGCGGGCCGCCTTTTCGGCAAATGCGCCAAAACCGCTCTCCTTGCCGGAACCGGCGTGCTTGATTCGTCCTTTCTGGACGGTGATCTCGGAGGCAGGCACCTTCCAGTCCTCGGCGGCTGCCGCAACCAGCATTGCCCGCGCGGTGGCGCCGGCCTTGCGCATCTGCTCATAGGAATTGGCGATGGAGCTCGAACCGCCGGTTCCCTGCAGGCCGAACATCAGGTTGGCATAGACCTTGTTGTCGGTCGGCGAGTGGACGGCGCGCATCTGGCTCCAGTCGGCATCGAGTTCTTCGGCGACGAGCGTCGCGAGACCGGTGAACGGGCCCTGGCCGAATTCGATGTGCTTGGCGAGCACGGTCACCGTGTCGTCGGTACCGACCTTGACGAAGGCATTCATCGGGGCCAGCGCCGGATCGCCGCCGGCATGCACGCCGGTCGGCGCAGCGGAGAGCATCTTTGGCGCGATAGCGACGCCGATGACGAGGCCGGAGCCGGCGAGAAAACCGCGGCGGGTGGTGTTGATGTCCTGGATGGTCATGGCTCAGCCCTCCATCGAACTGGCGGCATTGTGGATCGCCGCACGGATGCGATGGTAGGTGGCGCATCGACAGATATTTCCGGCCATCGCGCCGTCGATATCGGCATCCGTCGGCTTCGGCACCATCTGCAGCAGGGCGACCGCCGACATGATCTGTCCGGACTGACAGTAGCCGCATTGCGGCACGTCGAGACCGGTCCAGGCGGTCTTGACCGCATCGGCTTCCGTGCCGGAAACGCCTTCGATCGTGACAACGTCCGAGCCCTCGATCGTCGAGATCGGGGTTACGCAGGAGCGTCGCGGCGTGCCATCGAGATGCACCGTGCAGGCGCCGCACTGGGCGACGCCGCAGCCGTATTTGGTGCCGGTGAGCTTTTCGAAATCGCGGATGACCCAGAGAAGCGGAGTGTCGGGGTCGCCGTCGAACGTTCTTTCCTGTCCGTTGAGCGTGAAGGTGACCATGAGGCAGACCTTTCCGTTAAGAAGCCGGGCGCTGCGCCGGCACTGGAGATTGAGCGGCAGTTATTGGCCGGGGCCGGTATCGAGAGGCGCGAAAAGTCGCGCGGAATAAACTTGAGTTAACTGGAGTAGTTATTATTTATCAGCAGGCTACGGGCCGCCGACCGAATAGTCGGAGGCCGGTTCTCCATGTCTGTTTAAATGGTCGCCCATCATTCTGGGTCAAGCGCTTCACGAGATCGTGTGCGCTTCCCTTGGCCGAGCGCTACATTGTGGTTATGATCGTATCTCAACCGCCCGCCAACAGAGCCAATCCATCAGCATGACCGAGACAGAGCCGAAAACCGCCGAGGATCTTTTCCGTTTCCTCGACAGCCTGAACATTGCGCATTCGACCAAGACGCACCCGCCGGTCTTCACGGTGGCGGAGTCCGAAAGCCTGCGCGACGAGATCCCCGGCGGCCATACCAAGAACCTGTTCGTGAAGGACAAGAAGGACCAGTATTTCGTCCTGACGGTCGAGGAGCGCGCGACGGTCGACCTGAAGACCGTGCACAAGGTGATCGGAGCGTCGAGCCGCGTCTCGTTCGGGCGGCCCGAAATGCTTCTGGACTATCTCGGCGTGGTTCCCGGCTCGGTGACGGTATTCGGTGCCTTCAACGATACGGGACGCAATGTCACCTTCGTGCTCGACGAAGACCTGATGAAGCACGACATCATCAACGGCCATCCGCTGTCGAACGATGCCACCACGTCGATCGGGCGCGACGATCTCATCCGTTTTCTGGAAGCGACCGGCCATCCGCCGCTTGTCTTGAAAGTGACAGACTGACATACGATCTTTGCAGCCTATATGGCAAAGATGCGAAAGCGTTCCCGGGAGAACATTCATGAGCGGCAGCAATAACCCCTATGGCGGTTCTTACGGCGGACAGATGACCGCCTCGGCGAGTTTTGGCGCGGCACCCGCCACGTCGGCGCCTGCAGGGAGTTACGTGTCCGATACGAGCACGGCCGGGTTCACCAAGGACGTTCTGGAAGAATCGCGCCGCCAGCCGGTTCTCGTCGATTTCTGGGCGCCGTGGTGCGGTCCCTGCAAGCAGCTGACGCCGGTGCTCGAAAAGGTCGTCAACGAAGGCCAGGGTCGGGTCAAGCTCGTCAAGATGAATATCGACGATCATCCGTCGATCCCCGGTCAGCTCGGTATCCAGTCGATCCCGGCGGTCATCGCCTTTGTCGATGGTCGTCCGGTCGACGGTTTCATGGGCGCGGTGCCGGAAAGCCAGGTGCGCCAGTTCATCGACAAGCTTGCCGGACCTCCCGGCGCAGAAGATGCGGCCGAGATCGAAGGGGCGCTCGCCGAAGCGGAGGCCTTCCTCGTCGCCGGCGATATCCAGGACGCGGCCCAGCTTTACGGCGCCGTCCTGCAGGCCGATCCGGAAAATGCCAAGGCCGCCGCCGGAATGATGCAGTGCCTGGTCGCCATGGGCGAGACGGCTCGCGCCAGCCAGATGCTCGCCTCCCTTCCGGAAGAGCTTGCCAAGGATCCGGCGATCCAGGCGGTCGCCAAGAAGCTCGAGCAGATCGATGAAGCCCGCAAGCTTGGCGATCCCGTGGCTCTCGAGCGCCAACTCGATGCCAATCCGGACGACCACGACGCCCGCCTGAAGCTTGCCAAGATCCTCAACGTTCAGGGCGAACGGGACAAGGCCGCCGAGCACCTGCTGACGATCATGCGCAAGGACCGCACGTTCGACGACGACGGTGCCCGCCGCCAACTCCTGGCGTTCTTTGATGTCTGGGGACCGAAGGATCCGGCGACTATCGCGGCCCGCCGCCGCCTCTCCTCCATCCTGTTTTCGTAGACAGAGCCCGGTTTCGTGAACACGGGCCTGTGTTCGCAAGCAAGGCCGATCCTCAAGGATTGGCCTTGCGTTCTCCGGTGGGTGCCCCACATTACTTCAATCAGCGAATCTTTGGTCTGAGCCGGTGGTCGTCTGGGAGGTGTCGGACCCATGCATGTGGGAAATGCGAGATATCTGAAGCGCGAGGATCTGCCGGAGACGGTTCCTGTCTTTCCTCTTACCGGCGCATTGCTTCTGCCGGGCGGACAGCTGCCGCTCAACATCTTCGAGCCGCGTTATCTTGCCATGTTCGATGCGGCGCTTGCAGGTAACCGGCTGATCGGTATCGTACAGCCGTCGCTGCTTGAATCCGGCGAGGCAGTCGAAGGCCCGCGGGCTCCGCTCTCGACGGTCGGCTGCATCGGCCGCATCACATCGCTTGCCGAAACCGGCGATGGCCGGTACATCACCTCGATCAGCGGCATCTGCCGGTTCCGGCTCATCGAAGAGGTGGGCCACGGCCATCCCTATCGCACCTTCAAGATCGCCCCGATGATGACGGACCTCTCCACCGAGGACGACGAGAGCACGGTCGACCGCGCCGAGCTGTTGCGCGTCTTCCGCGCTTATCTTGACGCCAACAAGCTGGAGGCGGATTGGGAAAGCGTCGAGCGCGCCGGCAACCGGACGCTCGTCAACTCCCTGTCGATGATGTCGCCCTTCGGACCTGCGGAGAAACAGGCTCTCCTCGAAGCGCCGGACCTGCGGACCCGCGCTGAAACGCTGATCGCGATCACGGAAATCCTGCTGGCGCGGGATTTTGGCGATTCCGACACCATGCTCCAGTAAGGCCCAAGTCCATGGACGAGAAACTCAGCAAGGTCGATCCCAAACTGCTCGACCTGCTCGTCTGCCCGCTCTCCAAGAGCCGGCTGTCCTTCAACCGAGAGACCAACGAGCTCATCTCCCAGAAGGCGCAGCTCGCCTACCCGATCCGTGACGGTATTCCGATCATGCTGATCTCCGAAGCCCGCAAGATCGAGGACTAACAGGCTGGCTGTTGCCCCTCATCCGCCTGCCGGCACCTTCTCCCCGCTTGCGGGGCGAAGGAGGAACGCGGCGAACTTCCCGCTCTGTTTCCGACGTCGCCACAAGCCGCTTAAGATCGTTCCTTGAGGAGGCCGGCGCGGCATAACCCCTTCGCCCCGTTTGCGGGGAGAAGGTCGCGGCAGCGGGATGAGGGGCTGGGGGCGCGTGCTTAAATCGCCTCGCCCGCCAGCAGCTTCGGGCCGTCTTCGCCGCTCTTTCCCGCCGCCTGGTCGATGAAGAAGCTTTTCAGCTTCGGCATTCGTTCAACAATGCCCAACCCGAAGTCGCGGGCGATGCGGATGGGGGTGATGTCGTTGGAGAACAGCCGGTTCAGCACGTCGGTCGTCACACCCATGCGGAACGTGTCGAAACGCCGCCAGGACTGATAACGCTCCAGCACGTTGAGCGCACCGATATCGAGGCCGAGACGATCGGCTTCGACCACCGTTTCGGCAAGCGCCGCGACGTCCTTGAAGCCGAGATTGAGGCCCTGGCCGGAAATCGGGTGGATGCCGTGCGCCGCATCGCCGGCAAGGGCAATGCGCGGCGCCACGAAAGCGCGGGCAAGCGTCAGGCCGAGCGGGAAGGCGCGTTTGTCGCCGACCACCGTCAGTTCGCCGAGCTTGTGGCCGAAGCGGCGCTGCAGCTCCTCTTCGAACACCAAGTCGTCGGAGGCGACCAGTCGGTTGGCCTCAGTCGTGCGCTCCGTCCAGACGAGCGAGGAGCGGTTGTTGGTGAGCGGCAGGATCGCAAACGGGCCGGACGGCAGGAAATGTTCTTCCGCCACACCTTCATGCGGCCGCTCGTGAGCAACCGTCGCGACGATACCCGACTGGCCGTAATCCCAGGTGACGGTCTTGATGCCGGCCATGTCGCGCAGTTTCGAGCGCACGCCGTCGCAGGCAATCAGGAGACGGGTCTCGACGGCCGAACCGTCGGAGAGCGAGACCGTGCAACGGGTGCTGCCGGACTGGAAGCCGGTGGCGGAAAGCCCGTGGCGGATGGCAATCCCAAGGCGTTCGGCGGCGCCGCGCAGTGCCCGCACCATGGCGACGTTCGGCACCATATGGGCGAACGGCCTGCCTTCCTCGATTTCGCCGTCGAAGGTGAGGAAGACCGGGCGCACCGGATCGGACGTGCGGCTGTCGGTGACAACCATCCGGTTGATCGGCTGAGCGTCCACGGCAATCTCGTTCCAGACGCCGATGACGTCCAGCATGCGGGTTGCGGCGGCGATGATGGCGGAGGCTCGCTCGTCCTTTTCCCAGACGCCGGCAGGAGCCGCCTCGATCACCTCGACCTGCAGATGCGGCGCTGCCTGCTTGACCGCGACAGCGGCGGCGAGACCCACATAACCGCCTCCTACAACCAGCATGTCCAGCATTTGCCTAAACTCCCGTGAGACTTGAGAATATCATGTGGTGGATATAGATCATCCGACAGCCGCTTCCTATCGCCGGAGTTCGTCATAATGTCGCGCCAGACCGATTCCCCCTCCGCCATGGAACAGCTGATCGCGACGCTCGACCTCGAAAAGCTCGAGGAGAACATCTATCGCGGCACCAGTCCCGATGTCGGGTGGCAGCGGGTGTTTGGCGGACAAGTGATCGCCCAGGCCCTGATGGCCACCCAGCGGACCGTCGCGGCCGATCGTTTCGTGCATTCGCTGCATGCCTATTTCATGCGTCCCGGCGATCCTTCCGTTCCGATCCTCTATCAGGTGGAGCGCATCCGCGACGGGTCAAGCTTCACCACTCGGCGGGCGGTGGCGGTGCAGCACGGTAAGGCGATCTTCGCCATGTCTGCTTCGTTCCAGGTGGAGGAGGACGGTTATGATCACCAGATCGACATACCTTCGGTGACGCAGCCGGAAGATCTGATGGGGGAGAAGGAGTTCAAGGAGCTCTTCCTCAAAAAGGCGCCGGAGAATGTGCGTCGCTACTGGAGCCGGGAGCGGCCGATCGAAGTGCGCCCGACCTCGCTCGTGCACTATCTCACCAGGGACAAGCTCGAACCGCGGCAGGACATCTGGGTTCGCACCGTCGGGCAGGTGCCGTCCGACCGTCACTATCAGGCCGCCGTGCTCGCCTATCTTTCCGACATGACGTTGCTCGACGCATCGCTCTATCCGCACGGCACGTCGATCTTCGATCCGACGCTTCAGGCGGCGAGCCTCGACCATGCGATGTGGTTTCATCGGCCCGTTACATTCGACGACTGGCTCCTCTACACGCAGGACAGTCCCAGCGCCTCCGGCGCCCGCGGAATGACCCGCGGCAGCATTTACACCCGTTCTGGCACACTGATCGCCTCGGTCGCCCAGGAAGGATTGATTCGGAAAAAGGCAAATGATTAATAGTTGTGCAATTTTTCAAATTTGCACAAGTTTTGGACGTGATTGCGCCATCCAAATGCCCGTTTTTTGAGACCGGCTGTTTAGTTCTTTACATTTCAATAACTTATACGGTGTCTCGAAACTGGCACGCCCCTTGAATGTATCTGGCCAGTCGCTGTCATGATCTGACGTCGATGAGGAGAGTCGGCCTTGGCCGAGGACAAACAAAGGATGGGAAAGCCAGATGAAAATCGTGATGGCCATTATCAAGCCGTTCAAGCTGGATGAGGTGCGCGAAGCCCTCACGGCTGTCGGTATCCAGGGCCTGACCGTAACCGAAGTCAAAGGTTACGGTCGCCAAAAGGGACATACCGAAATCTATCGCGGTACCGAATATGCCGTAAGTTTTCTGCCAAAACTGAAGATCGAAATCGCAGTCCCCTCCGACCTCGTCGAAAAGGCCGTGGATGCGATCGCTTCGGCCGCCAAGACCGGCCAGATCGGCGATGGCAAGATCTTCGTCTATTCGATCGAGCAGGCCGTGCGCATCCGTACCGGCGAAACCAACACAGAAGCGCTTTGAAGCACGGTTGACAGGGGAGTTTTTTAGCTATGCAATTTAACAGGATTTCCACTCTGGGACGCGTGGGTGCCGCCGCCGCGGCGCTTCTTGCGCCCGCCGTCGCTTTTGCGCAGACGGCCGCCGCACCGGCTGCTGCTGCCGCCGCTCCGGCCATGACGATGGACAAGGGTGACAACACCTGGATGCTCATCTCGACCATTCTCGTCCTGCTGATGACCATTCCGGGCCTCGCGCTCTTCTACGGTGGTCTCGTCCGCGCCAAGAACATGCTGTCCGTGCTGATGCAGGTCTTCATGATCACGGCCGTCGTGATGATCATCTGGGTCACCTACGGCTATTCGCTCGCCTTCACCAACGGCGGTTCGCTGAACAGCTTCGTCGGCGGCTTCTCCAAGATGTTCCTTGCCGGCGTCACCACGTCGTCGCTTGCCGAAACCTTCACCAAGGGCGTCGCCATTCCGGAGCTGACCTTCGTCTGCTTCCAGATGACGTTTGCCTGCATCACGCCGGCCCTGATCGTCGGCGCCTTTGCCGAGCGCATCAAGTTCTCGGCCGTCATGCTCTTCGTCATCCTGTGGGTTACGTTCATCTATTTCCCGATGGCCCACATGGTCTGGTTCTGGGGCGGCCCGAGCGCCTACACGGATCCGTCCGGCCTGATCTTCTCCTATGGAGCGATCGATTTCGCTGGCGGCACCGTCGTGCACATCAATGCCGGTATCGCGGGCCTCGTCGGCGCGATCATGCTCGGCAAGCGCACCGGCTACAAGAAGGACATCATGGCTCCGCACTCCATGACCCTTACCATGGTCGGCGCTTCGCTCCTCTGGGTCGGCTGGTTCGGCTTTAACGCCGGCTCCAACCTCGAAGCCAACGCCTACGCATCGCTCGCGATGATCAACACCTTCGTTGCGACGGCTGCCGCTGCCGTGTCGTGGTGCCTGGTGGAAACCTTCTCCCGCGGCAAGGCCTCCATGCTAGGTGCCGCCTCGGGCGCTGTTGCCGGTCTCGTCGCCGTCACCCCGGCTGCCGGTTTTGCCGGCCCGATGGGCTCGATCGTTCTCGGTCTCATCGTTTCGCCGGTCTGCTACTTCTTCGTCGACGTGGTGAAGAACAAGTTCAACTACGACGACTCGCTCGATGTCTTCGGCGTCCATTGCGTCGGCGGCATCCTCGGCGCCATCGGCACCGGTATCCTCGTCAACCCGGCACTCGGCGGTGCAGGCATCGTCGACTATTCGACGGCCGACTTCGCTGCCTCCTATTCCGGCACCGCGACCCAGGTCTGGGCACAGTTCAAGGGCGTCCTGACCACCCTCCTGTGGTCGGGCATCGGTTCGGCGATCCTCTACAAGGTCGTCGACCTGATCGTCGGCCTGCGCGTCACCGTCGAAGCCGAACGCGAAGGTCTCGACCTCGCGACCCACGGCGAAGCGGCGTATCACGCGTCCTGATCTACGGCTCGTGGCGGCGGGTGACCGCTGCCGCAGCACGTTGCATCGTGGTTTTTGTTAAAACTGCATTGGCCCGGGTTTCGACCCGGGCTTTTTATTCATGTTTTCAGCCTTCGCCAGGCCCGTTGTGGTTAAAGGGGCATTAACCACCATCGCGCTATTATCCGCTGGAATTGCGTGAATCAGCTCTCAGGTTGCCGATTCGCGCTTGTAGTTGCGTTCAAGGACGGCGGGCAGACACGATGGGCAGAAGCAGTTCAGCGGCTATGGCAAACCGGTCCACCCGCCTGGTGCTCACCGCGTTCGTGTGGCGCCAGGCGCTGGCGCTCGCCGGTTTCGGGATATTCTTCGCGCTGGCGCTGGCGGTTGCGGCACTGGCAACCTGGAACGTCGCCGACCCGAGCTTCTCCTATGCGACCGACAATGCGCCGACCAATCTCCTGGGCTTCCCGGGGGCTGCCTTCGCTGACCTGATGATGCAGTTCCTTGGACTTGCAAGCCTCGTCGCCCTGCTGCCGGTGCTCGCCTTCGCCCTGGCTTTGATCGCCGGGCGTAAATACGACCGCGTTCCGGCGCGCCTTGCGGCCTGGGGCGGCGGCACGCTGCTGGCCTCTGCGACATTGGGCTGCTTTCCCGCACCGCTCACCTGGCCGATCCCGAACGGCATCGGCGGCGTCATCGGCGATATGATCCTGCGGTTCCCGGCATTGTTCGTCGGCGCCTATCCGACCGGTACCGTGGCGGTCGTCCTCGGCTGCATCTTCACCGTCCCCTGCGCCTGGCTGATGCTGTTTGCGTCGGGCCTGGTCGGCGAAGCCTTCGAGGACGACGCCGAGGATGACGATCAGCCTGTTGCCGCCGCCAAGACCCGCTCCAAGCGCGAGGAGATCGAGGAAGAGGACGACGAGGACCGGTTTGCCGGTTTCCTGGCGTTCGGCGCTCTTGCTCACTACTGGTATATCGCCCAGGCGCGGTTACGCCGTCTGGCCGGCATCAAGCCGCGCCGCCGGATGGAATTTGACCAGCCCTACGATTTCAACGAGGACGAATTCGGGACGCTGAACGAGCCGGTCCGTGCGAGATCGGCATCCGTGGTCCCGGGCCGTCGCATGGAGCCCTCGCTCGATGGTCCCGCCGAGCGGCTCACCTCGCCTCGGCGGGTGGTGGCCGCTCCGCCGATTTCCAGCCATGACGAAGACGACGATTACGACCCGCCGTTCGACCGGGACGACATGCCGCCGCGCCCCGCGGGCATCCTGGCCGACGACGACGAGGACGATGATGCGCCGTTCGTCGCCTCGCGCGCACCGCAGACCGTCAATGGCGTCCGCGTCCAACAGCGCGTCGCGCCCTCGGCCACGCCGCCGAGACCGAGCGCTCGTGTCGCCCGCGAGGCCCAAGGCTCGTTCATCGCGCCTGACGGGTTCCAGCTTCCATCCGTGCACCTCCTTAGCGAACCGAAGGCCGTTGCCCGCGACGCCTCGCTGTCCGCCGACGCGTTGGAACAGAATGCCCGATTGCTCGAAGGCGTTCTCGAAGATTTCGGCGTCAAGGGCGAGATCATCCATGTCCGCCCCGGCCCGGTCGTCACGCTTTACGAACTCGAGCCTGCACCGGGCATCAAGTCGTCGCGCGTCATCGGCCTTGCGGACGATATTGCCCGTTCGATGAGCGCGATCGCTGCCCGCGTCGCTGTCGTTCCCGGCCGTAATGCGATCGGTATCGAACTGCCGAACCGCACCCGCGAGACGGTCTACCTGCGCGAAATGATCGGCAGCAAGGATTTCGAAAACAGCAAGGCGAAGCTCGCCATGGCGCTCGGCAAGACGATCGGCGGCGAGCCCGTCGTCGCCGACCTCGCCAAGATGCCGCATCTGCTCGTCGCCGGCACCACCGGTTCGGGTAAATCGGTCGCCATCAACACCATGATCCTGTCGCTTCTCTACCGCTATACGCCAGAGAAGTGCCGCCTGATCATGATCGACCCGAAAATGCTCGAACTCTCCGTCTATGACGGCATCCCGCATCTCCTCTCGCCTGTCGTGACCGATCCGAAGAAGGCCGTCGTCGCGCTCAAGTGGACCGTCCGCGAGATGGAAGAGCGCTACAAGAAGATGTCGAAGATCGGTGTGCGCAACATCGACGGCTTCAACAGCCGCGTTGAGCAGGCGATGGAGAAGGGCGAGGTGCTGACCCGCACCGTGCAGACCGGTTTCGACCGCCATACCGGTGAGGCCATGTACGAGACGGAAGAATTCGATCTCCAGCCAATCCCCTATATCGTCGTGATCATCGACGAAATGGCCGACCTGATGATGGTCGCCGGCAAGGATATCGAAGGCGCCGTGCAGCGCCTGGCGCAGATGGCGCGTGCCGCCGGCATCCATGTGATCATGGCGACGCAGCGCCCTTCGGTCGACGTCATCACCGGAACGATCAAGGCGAACTTCCCGACCCGCATTTCCTTCCAGGTCACCTCGAAGATCGACAGCCGCACCATTTTGGGCGAGCAGGGCGCCGAGCAGTTGCTCGGCATGGGCGACATGCTCTACATGGCCGGTGGCGGCCGCATCCAGCGCGTCCACGGGCCGTTCGTCTCCGATACGGAGGTCGAAGACATCGTCGCCTACTTGAAAACTCAAGGGCACCCCCAATATCTCGATGCGATCACGGCCGATGACGACGAGGACGGCGACGGTTCCGGCCCGGCCGGCATGTCCAACCTCGCGGAGTCGGACGATCCCTATGATCAAGCGGTGGCGATCGTGCTGCGGGACGGCAAGGCGTCGACGTCCTATGTCCAGCGCCGTCTCGGCATCGGCTACAACCGTGCCGCCTCGCTCATCGAGCGGATGGAGCAGGAAGGGCTGATCGGGCCGGCCAACCATGCCGGCAAACGCGAAATCCTGGTGCCGACCGAGGGCGACATCCTCGAACGGTAAGGCTTTCGTGATCGCCACGGGCGCGGCCATCAAGCCGCCGCCTTTGGTGCGGAGGAATAACGAAAGGAGACTAGAATGAAGAACGAAAAGACCATCCTTTCAAACATCAATTCCAGCGCGCTCGGCCGCCGGCAGTTTTCGCTGGGGCTTGCGGGCCTGGCAGCGGCTGCCTTTGCGCCGAACCTCGGCTTCGCCCAGAGCGCCGGCAGTGCTGCCGCCCAGAAGATCGCCGACCACTTCTCGTCGGTCAAAACCATGATGGGCGAATTCGTGCAGTTCGGCCCGCGCGGCGAGCAGACCGGCGGCAAATTTTTTATCGAGCGACCCGGCAAGCTGCGCTTCAACTTCGAGGATCCGTCGCCGATCCGTGTCATTGCCGACGGCAAGAACGTTGTCATCGGCAATATGAAGCTCAAGACCTGGGATATCTATCCGCTTTCCAAGACGCCGCTCAGCCTGCTTTTGGCGAGCCGTATCGACCTTGGCAACCAAATGGTCCGCGACGTCAAGGAAGAGTCCGATCTGACCACCATCGTACTCGGCAACAAGACCGTCTTCGGCGATTCGACCATTACCATGATGTTCGATTCCAAGACCTACGACCTGCGCCAATGGACGATCACCGACGCCCAGAACAAGGATACGTCGGTGATGATCTACAACGTCCAGAACGGCGTGAACCTGGACGAAAAGGTCTTCACCATCCCCTATGAGGACGTCCGCAAGGGCTGACATCGGCAGGCCTGAACTGAATAAGGGGCTGCGCTTCATTGCGCGGCCCTTTTCGCTTCTCAGGGATCACAAAATTTCCTAAAGCTCGCGGGCGAAGCCCGAGGGATATCATGACATTTTCGATCACGACCTGGAATATCAACTCCGTGCGGCTGCGCATGCCGATCGTCCAGCAGTTCCTCGTCCGCTACAAGCCGGACATTCTCTGCCTGCAGGAAATCAAGTGCCAGGAGCCGGAATTCCCGCTGCAGCCGCTGAAGGACCTCGGTTACCAGCACATCATCATCCACGGCCAGAAGGGTTATCACGGCGTTGCCATAGCTTCGAAGGTGCCGCTCCTCGAAGACCATCGCCAGAACTACTGCAATGTCGGCGATGCCCGGCACATCTCGGCGATCTTCGAGCGCGGCTCGCGGCGGATCCGCCTGCATAATTTCTATGTGCCCGCCGGCGGCGACGAGCCGGACCGGACGATCAACCCGAAATTCGGCCACAAGCTCGATTTCGTCGAGGAGATGAAGGCATTGAAGGCGGATGCCATGCCCGGCATTTCGTCGATCCTCGTCGGCGATCTCAACATCGCGCCGCTGGAGCACGACGTCTGGTCACACAAGCAACTCCTGAAGATCGTCAGCCACACGCCTGTCGAGACCGAGGGCATGAAGGAGATCATCGCCAAGGGCGGCTGGCTCGACCTGATGCGCCAGCACACACCGGAGCCGGAGAAGATCTATACGTGGTGGAGCTACCGTGCCAAGGACTGGGAAGCGGCGAACAAGGGCCGTCGCCTCGACCATATCTGGTCCTCGCCCGACCTCGGGCCGTTCCTCGACCGCATCGACGTGCTGAAGGAAGCCCGCGGCTGGAACCAGCCTTCGGACCACGTGCCGGTGACGGCGGTGTTCAAGTTCTGACGCAAACGTCGCAGGTTGCATCTGGATCCTCGGGTCGAGCCCGAGGATGACGAAAACAGAGGGCGTGCCGTGCTGTCAGTTCCGCCTGATGAGCATCAAGGTCGTCATCCTCGGGCTCGACCCGAGGATCCAGACACGAGGCTCGACGATCGAGGGCAAAGCTTCTTCGGAGCCTCAGGCAAACCGGTCCTGCATCGCTGCTGCCGCCTTGGCGAGGCCGGCGATATTGTCGCGGATGCGGTTCTCGATCACCCGGCCGACCTGGGGATATTCCTCCAGCAGGCGGTGGAATAGCGAGCGGCTGATCTTCAGGGCCTCGGAGTCCTCGATCGCCACGGCGGTGAACTTTCGCTCCACCATGGTCACGAGCGCCAACTCCGACAGCAGCGTACCGGGACCGACCGTCGCTTCCACCTTCATCTCGCCACTGCGGTCCGCCATCAGCAGTTCGAAGCGACCCCTTGCGACGATGAAGGCCGATTCCGCCGGGGATTTCTCCCGAAACAGCTGCTGGCCGGTCGTCACCTGCCGCCGCTCGGCACCGAAGGCGACGAGGCGCAGCTGGTCGTCGTTCATGTCCCGGAACAGCGGGACCTGCGAAAGCAGGCGAATATCTTCGGTCAGCGACATCAGGGCTCTTTACGGTACGATCTTGTAGCCGCCGTTTTCGGTGACCAGGATTTCGGCGCTCGACGGATCGCGCTCGATCTTCTGGCGAAGACGGTAGACATGGGTTTCCAGCGTATGCGTAGTGACGCCGGAATTATAGCCCCAGACTTCCTCCAGCAGCACGTCCCGGGTCACCACCTTTTGGCCGGCGCGATAGAGGTAGCGGATGATCGCCGCTTCCTTTTCGGTCAGGCGGATCTTCTTGCCGTCCTCGGTGGTCAGCAGCTTCTGGCTCGGCTTGAAGAGATACGGGCCGACCGTGAAGGTGGCGTCCTCGCTCTGCTCGTACTGGCGAAGCTGGGCACGGATGCGGGCGAGCAGCACGGCGAAGCGGAAGGGCTTCGTCACATAGTCGTTGGCGCCGGCTTCGAGGCCGAGAATGGTGTCGGAATCGGTGTCGTGGCCGGTCAGCATGATGATCGGGGCCTTGAAGCCGTTCTTGCGCAGCAGTTTCACCGCCTCGCGGCCGTCCATGTCCGGCAGGCCGACATCCATGATCAGCAGGTCGATCTGGGCATTCTTGGCGGTCTGCAGCGCCTTGGCCGCATTCGCCTCCTGGAGGATTGCGAACTCTTCGTAAAACGACAACTGCTCGACGAGCGTCTCGCGCAGATCATCGTCGTCGTCCACCAGGAGTATCGTGCGCGCTGCCATGCGTTCTTGCCTTTCGTCTCGCCGTTGCGTCCAGACTGCTGTTGCAGCCAATCGAAGCGCATTTAGGGCTCCTCGATCTAAATCCCTACAGCATCGACCCAAAAATCGGAATCGATTTTCGGAAAGTACGATGTTTCGATTCAATATGCGCAGCGCTTTAGTGTGCTATGAATTCAAACGAAATCATATTCAAAGCAAAACCTTGTGAGAGAAATGCAGCGTTTTCGCGGGGGAAATCACAAAAAGACTGCCGTCGTCACCGTTCGGACCGCGCCGCGCGACCGGCGTCGGGCGATCGTCTCCTTCGGCGGTATCACCGTGCCGGCGGCGCTCGGGCGATCCGGCACCTCTCCCTTCAAGCGGGAAGGGGATGGTGCAACGCCGATCGCGCCGATGCGCCTCCTCAAGGGCTATGTCCGTGGGGACCGCGTGACGCTGCCCCCGACGCCGCTTTCGATCGCGCGCATCGATAAAGACCTGCTGTGGTGCGACCAGCCGGAGCACCCGTCGTACAATCGCCCGGTGAGGGCACCCTTCGGGCCTAGTCATGAAGAGATGATGCGAGCCGACGGGCTCTACGATATCTGCCTCGTGCTCGACTGGAACGTCACCTCGCGAGCTCGCAACCGCGGGTCGGCGATCTTCCTCCACCTGATCAAGCCCGGCTACCAGCCGACCGCCGGCTGCATCGCCGTCAGTCTTCCCGACATGAAACGGCTGATCCGCTTCATGCGCAAGGGTACGGTAGTGAGGGTGTTCGGCTAAGGTATGAAACGAAAATGCCCGGCGCTGAGGCCGGGCATCTCGAAGTCAGAATTGAAAGACGTTTACTTCCACTCGCGAATGTCGACGAAGTGGCCCGCGACCGCGGCTGCGGCGGCCATCGCCGGCGAGACGAGATGCGTGCGGCCCTTGTAACCCTGGCGGCCCTCGAAATTGCGGTTCGAGGTGGAAGCGCAGCGCTCGCCCGGCTTCAGGCGGTCGTCGTTCATCGCCAGGCACATCGAACAGCCGGGCTCGCGCCATTCGAAACCGGCATCCTTGAAGATCTTGTCGAGACCTTCTGCTTCCGCCTGTTCCTTGACGATGCCCGAGCCCGGGACGACCATGGCGGACACGGTCGATGCGACGGCGCGGCCTTCGACCACCTTGGCGGCAGCACGCAGGTCTTCGATGCGGCCGTTGGTGCAGGAGCCGATGAAGACGCGGTCGATGGCGATATCGGTGATCTTGGTGCCGGGCTTCAGGCCCATATAGTCCAGAGCGCGCCATTTCGAGGTGCGCTTGGTTTCGTCCTGGATATCGTCCGGGTTCGGAACGGAGCCTTCGACCGAGATCACGTCTTCCGGTGAGGAGCCCCAGGAGACGATCGGCGGCAGGTTGGCGGCGTCGAGCACGACGACTTTGTCGAAATGCGCGCCTTCGTCCGTCTGCAGCGTCTTCCAGTAGCCGAGCGCCATGTCCCAGGCCTTGCCCTTCGGGGCGCGCGGTTTGTCCTTGATATACTCGAAGGTCTTTTCGTCCGGCGCGATCAGGCCGGCGCGGGCGCCGCCTTCGATCGTCATGTTGCAGACCGTCATGCGGCCTTCCATGGAGAGCGCGCGGATCGCCTCACCGGCGAACTCGATGACATGGCCCGTGCCGCCGGCGGTGCCGATCTCGCCGATGATGGCAAGGATGATGTCCTTGGCGGTGACGCCCGGCGGCAACTGGCCGTCGACGCGCACCAGCATGTTCTTCGCCTTCTTCTGCACCAGCGTCTGGGTGGCGAGCACATGCTCGACCTCAGACGTACCGATGCCGTGCGCCAGCGCGCCGAAAGCGCCGTGGGTGGAGGTGTGGCTGTCGCCGCAGACAATGGTCATGCCCGGCAGGGTAAAACCCTGTTCGGGGCCGACGATGTGGACGATGCCCTGGCGGACGTCCTTTTCCGAATAATATTCGACGCCGAAGTCGCGGGCGTTCTGGGCAAGCGCTTCCACCTGGATGCGGCTTTCCTCGTTCTTGATGCCTTCGTGGCGGTCGGCCGTGGTCGGGACGTTATGGTCCACGACGGCGAGCGTCTTTTCCGGTGCGCGGACCTTGCGGCCGGCGATGCGCAGGCCCTCGAAAGCCTGCGGCGACGTCACCTCGTGAACGAGGTGACGGTCGATGTAGAGAAGACAGGTGTGGTTCTCGTCCTCGGAAACGACGTGGTCGTCCCAGATCTTGTCGTAAAGGGTGCGGGGTGCGCTCATGGCTGCTGTCCGTATAACTGACTGAAACTGGAAATGGGTGTCCGGCAGCACAGGGCTGCCTCAAGCTGAGGAAAGTCAGCTAAGTCGGTCGCAAAGCGCCCCGGATACCCGCGCGAAAAACCGTGCCGGCAGACGTTTGTGGTCCTGCAGCACGACGATATGGTTCGCGAGGCATCCGAATTTCGATCCCATGGCGGCTGGAATACCAGTTTCCGAAGAAATCGGCAATCGAATTGCGTTGCGGGAAATCTGTCGCATCTCTGTCATAAAGCTTTCGCGGAAACGTGGTTGATCTCAGTTTCCATAACGGAGGAATGCCAAGATGTCCGAACCCATGCAAGACCAGCTCAGCCGCATCAAGGAAGAGATCGCCGACAGCTTCGATGAAGAGCTGGAAATGCAGATGGAAGAGGACCGGCTCGACGAGCTGGTCGCCGAGGGCATGTCCGAGCCCGCCGAGGCGACGATCGACCGCCGGATCTATTTCCGCGAACTGTTCCGCCTCCAGCACGAACTGGTCCGCCTGCAGGACTGGGTGCAGTACAAGAAGCTGAAGATGGTCGTGCTGTTCGAAGGCCGCGACTCGGCGGGCAAGGGCGGCGCCATCAAGCGCGTCACCCAGCGCCTCAATCCGCGTGTCGCCCGCGTCGTCGCGCTGCCGGCGCCGACCGAGCGCGAACAGAACCAGTGGTATTTCCAGCGCTACGTCCCGCACCTGCCGACCGCCGGCGAAATGGTGATGTTCGACCGCTCCTGGTACAACCGCGCCGGCGTCGAGCGGGTCATGGGCTTCTGCACCAAGGACGAGCTGGAAGAGTTCTTCCGCTCGGTGCCTGAATTCGAACGCATGCTGGTCCGCTCGGGCATCATCCTCGTCAAATACTGGTTCTCGATTACCGATGAGGAGCAGGAATTCCGCTTCAAGATGCGCATCCACGATCCGCTGAAACAGTGGAAGCTGTCGCCGATGGACCTCGAAAGCCGCGTCCACTGGGAAGAATATACCAAGGCCAAGGAAGAGATGCTCCAGCGCACCCACATTCCGGAAGCGCCGTGGTGGGTGGTGCAGGCCGTCGACAAGAAGAAGGCGCGGCTCAACATGATCTCCCATCTTCTCGCCCAGGTGCCTTACGAGACCGTGCCGAAGGAGCAGATCGACCTGCCGGGCCGCATCCGGAACGACGACTACATCCGCCATCCGGTGCCGGCGGATATGTACGTTCCGGAAGTGTACTGATATCCGCTGCGCCCTGCCGTCGTTGACGCTGCGGGGCGCTCGGCAGAGCCTGAAACGGCGAGGCGGCCTTCGGGCCGCCTTTTGCGTTACCGCTCTGTCCTTTTCCGCAAACGTGCTTCGAGGCCGCGCAGGGCCAGCGACAGGCCGATCGTCAGCAGCAGGTAGATATAGGTGACGATCGAATAGGTCTCGAAGAAGCGGAAGGAGCCGGCCGCGTAGACCTTGGCCATCTGGGTGATGTCGGCGACGCCGAGTACCGAGACGAGCGAACTGTCCTTCACCATCGAGACGAAGTCGTTGGAAAGCGGCGGCAGGATCACCCGCATCGCCTGGGGGAAGACGATCAGCCGGAAACGCTGCCAGCGACTGAGGCCCAGCGCCTTCGCCGCCTCGATCTGGCCGATGTCGACGGCCTGGAATCCGGCGCGAAAGATTTCGGCGATGAAGGCGGCATAACCGATCGTCAGGGCAATGATCGCCCGCCAGAGCAGCGAGACATCGCGCACCAGAAGCGCCTGGCTCCAGCCGCGCTCGATCAGCGGCGACACTACCCAGTTATAGAACGTCACGAAAGCCGGTGCGCCGACGAAGGCGATGTAGAAGAGCAGGACGAGGATCGGGATGCCGCGGATGAGCTCGATATAGAAACGCGCCGCCTGCCTCAGCACGACATTGCCGGAAAGCCCTGCAAGCGCGATGCCGAGCCCCAGCAGCGTCGCCAGGAGAAAGGCTGCCAGCGTCACGCCGACCGTGATGCCGATGCCCCTGGCGACGACATTGAAGACCTGGGAATAAAGGTCGTTGAGGGCGATGACTGCCGCCAGGCCGAGGCAAAGTATCGCGAAGGCGACCAGCCACCAGGGGAAATCCTGTGGCTGTGACGTTCTGCGACGCGAAGGCGCCATGCCTCTACTGGCCCATCTTGTAATCGAGGAACCACTTCTTGTTCAGCGCATCGAGCGTGCCGTCAGCCTTCAGCGCGGCGATCGCCGCGTTGACCGGCGAGACAAGATCAGATCCCTTCTTGAAGATGAAGCCGAAATCCTCGGTGCCGAGCGGCTCGCCGATCAGCTTCAGGGTACCACCGGAGGCCTTGACGTAACCGTCGCCGGCGGTGCTGTCGGTCAGCACCAGATCGACATCTCCCGCCTTCAACGCCTGCACGGTCGCACCGAAGGTTTCGAACAGCTTGATCCGCGGGTTCTGCTCGTTGCCGTCGAGGATTTCGTAGACCGCCGTGTAGAACGGGCTTGTTCCCGGTTGGGCGCCGATCAGTCCGGTCGTCAGGACGGCAAAACTCTTTGCGTCGGCGAAGCGTTTTTCATCGCCGCGCACCAGCATCAGCTGCTGTGAGCGCATATAGGGATCGGAGAAGTCGACCTTCTGTTTACGATCATCCTTGATGGTGATGCCGGTCATGCCGATGTCGTATTGCCCGTCGGAAACGGCCTGGATCATCGCGTCCCAGCTGGTGTTCTGGTATTCGAGCTTGAAGTTCAGCCGCCTGGCGATCTCGTTCATCGCATCATATTCCCAGCCGATCGCCTTGCCGCTCTTCGGATCGACGAATTGCAGCGGCGGATAGGCGTTTTCCGTCACCACCACGACGGTTCGGCCGCCGAGATCGGGAAGATCGATGGCAAGGCTCGGGGAGGGGGCAAGAAAGAGTGCGGCAAGGCCGGCAATAACGGTGCGGCGGAAAGGCATCAGGACACTCCCGTAAAATGAGAACCGCATTCGACTCTCACGAAACCGGCTCAGATGACAAGCGGCGAAATCGGGTGCGGGGCATCAACTTTCCCGTGCTCCGGAACAAAGCGGCGCATGCCGCCTTTACGAGGCAGCGAAGGTTCCAGTGCGTTCAAGAGCATCAAGCCGCCGGAGGATATGTCTATGGTTTCCGAACAGCAACTGATCTCCAAGATCACCTGGCGGCTGATGCCGTTTCTCGGGGTTCTTTATCTCATCGCCTATATCGACCGCCAGAATGTCAGCTTCGCCAAGCTCGACATGGTATCCGCACTTGGCATGAGCGAATATGCCTACGGGCTCGGCGCGTCCCTGTTCTTCATCGGTTATTTCCTCTTCGAAGTGCCGAGCAACCTGTTTCTCACGCGGTTCGGCGCCAGCCGCTGGTTCGCCCGCATCATGATCTCCTGGGGCATCGTCACCATCGCGCTCGCCTACACCCAGAACGCTACGATGTTCTACATCCTGCGTTTCCTGCTCGGTGTGTGCGAAGCCGGGTTCTTTCCGGGCGTCCTCTATCTTCTGACCCTCTGGTTCCCGGAGGATTATCGCGGGCGCATGGTCGGGCTGTTCATGATCTTCAGCGCTCTTGCCAATGCGGTCGGCGCTCCGCTCGGCGGCACGCTGCTCGATCTCGACGGGCTTCTCGGTCTTGCCGGCTGGGAATGGGTTTTCCTTGCGACCGGGGTGCCGGCCGTCATCGCTGGCATCGTCACGCTCTTTTATCTCGACGATACGCCGGAAAAGGCGAAGTTCCTGAACGACGAGGAAAAGAAGTGGCTGCATGATCGGCTTGCCCGGGAGAAATCGGGTATGGACGAGCATTCCGACAACGGCTTCAAAGCGCTCCTGAACCCTCGGGTTCTCGTCATGGCGCTGTGCTATATCGGGTTTCCGCTTGCCGCCTATGGCCTGAGCTATTGGCTGCCGACCATCGTCAAGGGTTTTGGCGTTTCAAACACCGCCAATGGTTTTATCAATATCATTCCGTGGGTGATCGTCGCCGTCGCGCTCTGGGCGGTACCGGCAGCCGCCGACAAGGTGGCCAGGAAGACGCCCTATATCGTCATTCCGGCCTTCGTCGGGGCAATCAGCCTTGCCCTGTCGGCGATCTTCGCCAATCCGACGCTGCAGTTCGTCTTCCTCTGCGTTGCTGCCGCGGGCATCTTCGCCGGGCAGCCGGTATTCTGGAGCCTGCCGTCGCGCTTCCTGAAAGGTGCGGGTGCTGCGGCCGGCATCGCGGCCATCAACTCCGTCGGCAATCTCGGTGGCTTCATCGCGCAGAACGTGGTGCCCTGGATCAAGGATCAGACCGGCAGCAATATCCTGCCGATGTTCTTCCTGGCGGTCTGCCTTGCCGTCGCCGGTGTCCTCGTCATCATCGTGGGGCGAATGTTGGCGGCGAGACAGGCGATCTCCGTCTGACCGGACATTACTGCCATTGGTTCCCTCCGCGGAACCAATGGCGGCAAAACTGCCTGCTTCCGCCTCATCGGCGTTTCTCCTATGTCTTTTGGCACGCCAGATCAAAACGCTTGGAGAATGTCGATGATACGAATCTTTAAACATGCCGCTCTGGGTTTGGCTCTGTTCGGGGCCGCGATGGGCACGCTTATCGCGCCCTCGCTGGCACAGGAGCCGGTGCTGGCCGCCCCGGACAAAGACGCGCTTTTCACCAGCACGGACCCCAAGCTGCATGCAAACAAGCAGGTTGTCTACGGCATCGTCCGTGACCTGCTGGAAGCCAATCAGTGGGACAAGGCCGATCAGTATCTCACGGAACGTTACATCCAGCACAACCCGAATGCCGCGTCAGGACGCGAGGGGGTGGTACGCTATTTCATCGACGTCCTGAAGCGGAAGCCGAGCCCCATTCCGACCAAGATAAAAACGCCGGTCGCCTTTGTCACAGCGGAAGGCGATCTGGTGACCGTGGGGACGGTGCGCGAAATGAAAGATCCTCGCGATCCTTCGAAGAGCTATACCAGCACCTGGTACGACACATGGCGTATCGTCAACGGCAAGGCCGACGAACACTGGGATTCGGCCGTCAGGAATTAAACCTGTATCGCGCAACAAAAAAGGCGGCTCGAAGGCCGCCTTTTCCGTATTCGATATGAAAAGCTTATTCGGCAGTCGCTTCAGCAGCCTTGGCGGCTTCTGCGGCTTCAGCAGCTTCTGCTGCGGCCTTTGCTTCAGCGGCTTCCGCTGCTGCCTTTTCGGCGGCGAGAGCCTGGGCTGCTGCAACCTTCTCGGCTTCGATACGTGCCTTCTCTTCGGCAACGGCCTGACGCTCGGCGTCGTTCAGCTTGCGGGCGCGAACGCCGGTGTCTTCAACGATACGAGCCGACTTGCCGCGACGATCGCGCAGGTAATAGAGCTTGGCGCGACGGACCTTACCGCGGCGAACGATTTCGACGCTCTCGACCATCGGCGAGTAGATCGGGAATACGCGCTCGACGCCTTCGCCGTAGGAGATCTTGCGAACGGTGAAGCTTTCGTTGATGCCGCCGCCGGAACGGGCGATGCAGACGCCTTCATAGGCCTGTACGCGGGTACGGGTGCCTTCCGTGACCTTCACGTTGACGCGGACGGTGTCGCCAGCGGAAAATTCCGGAAGCGTGCGCTTGGCTGCAATCTTGGCGGCCTGTTCGGCTTCCAATTCCTGGATGATATTCATCGTCTCAAACCTTTGGTTCTTCTGAAACAGCCAGAGCGCTCGGATATATCCCTTTGGTCAAAGCCTCGGGGATTTGCCTTTTCGGCAGAGCGGATTCACCATTCTTTGTTGCTGGTCGACGGGATATTTCCCATTTCCGGCTGGGCCAATACACCAAAGACATGGGTTTGTCATCCCGTTGATTGCGATTTTATGACGAAAAAGCCCGCTATTGCCGGGTTTCGCCGAAGCGGCTATCTGATGGCCAGGGATGAGGAAACATCAATGACAATCACAATGATAGCTCTGCTCGCCGCGGCGGGCTTCCTGTCCGGCGCGGTCAACGCGATCGCCGGCGGCGGGACCTTTCTGACCTTCGGGGCGATGACGCTTGCCGGAGTTCCGCCGATCCTCGCCAATGCGACGTCCTCGATCGTCCAGTTTCCGGGCTACGTTACTTCGACGATCGCCTATTGGGACGAGATTTCCAGCCGCTGGCGCAGCGCGCTGGTGCTTGCGCTGGTTTCGGTGGTCGGCGCCGTTGCCGGTGCTTTCCTGCTGCTGTCGCTCGACAATCCGTCCTTCCGCGCGCTGGTGCCCTGGCTGCTGGCGGCGGCGACCGCTGTGTTTGCGGCAGGTCCCTGGCTCAAGCCAAGAGCATCCGCGGAGCGCCCAGCGGGTTCGCCCGGTTCCGTCATCGCCCAGTTTCTGACAGCTATCTACGGCGGGTTCTTCGGCGCCGGCATGGGCATCATGATGCTCGCCGTGCTTGGCGTCACCACCGGCGGCAGCTATCACCATCTCAACGCACTCAAGAACATGCTGGCGATCCTGATCGCGGCCGTCGCCATCGTCGTCTTCGTCGTCGGCGGCGTCATCGCCTGGCCGGAAGCGATCGTGATGATCCCGGCAGGCGCGCTGGGCGGTTATGCCGGCGTGTGGATGGCGCGGCGGGTGCCGCAGGCAGTGCTGCGCTGGTGCGTGGTGGCCGTCGGAGTGGGGCTGACGATCTATTATTTCGTGACCGGCTGAGCGGCGCTCCCTCACCCGGCCTCCGCTACGCTCGGCCACCCTCTCCCCGAGGGGAGAGGAGGGAATAGCGAAGTGGCGGCACCAATATCTTCTCCCCTCGGGGAGAAGGTGCCCGAAGGGCGGATGAGGGGGCTGCTTTGGCCTATAACAAATCCGGCCGCCGCTCCGCCGTCAGCTTCTTTGCTTCTTCCAGCCGCCATTTCTCGATCGCCGCATGATTGCCGGAGGTCAGCACTGCCGGGATCTCCCGGCCCTCGAACACCTGCGGCCTGGTATAATGCGGGTGTTCGAGCAGCCCGTTCTCGAAGCTTTCATGGGTGCCGGACAGCGCATTACCCATGACGCCCGGCAGGATGCGCACCACCGCGTCGAGCAGCGTCAGCGCCGCCGGCTCGCCGCCGGAGAGAACGTAGTCGCCGATCGACACCTCTTCGAGATCGCGGGCATCGATCACCCGCTGGTCGACGCCTTCGAACCGGCCGCAGATGATCACCACGCCATCGCCGGCCGCCAGCTCGCGTACCCTCTCCTGCGTCAGTGGTTTTCCGCGCGGGCTCATCAGCAGGCGCGGGCGCACCGGAGCCAAATCGCCATTTTCAGAGATGCTGTCGATCGCCTTGGCCAGAATATCCGGCTTCAGCACCATGCCGGCGCCGCCGCCGGCCGGCGTGTCGTCGACGGTGCGGTGCCGGTCCTCGGCAAAATCGCGGATCTGCACTGTGTCGAGCGACCATTGTCCGCGCTCCAGCGCCTTGCCGGCGAGCGAAAAGGCCAGATGACCCGGAAACATTTCCGGATAGAGCGTCAGAATGGTGGCGCGAAACGTCATCGCGCCTACTTGCCTTTTTTTGGGAAACCCGGCGCGGCGCCGTCGTCTTCCGGGTTCTCGGCAAGGCCTGCGGCCTGCGGATCGATGAGGATCTTGCGGCCTTCGAGATCGATTTCCAGCACCGCAGCCTCTGAGAAGGGGATGAGGGTAGGGCGGCGGCCGGGGCCTTTCAGCTCCAGCAGATCGCCGGCGCCGAAATCATAGACCGCGCTCACCGTGCCGTAGCTCTTGCCGTCCTGATCGACCGCTTCGAGGCCTTCGAGGTCCGCATAATAGAATTCGTCTTCCTCAAGTTCGTCGTCGGGCAGGTTGTCGCGCTCGATGAAGAGTTCGAGGCCGGCCAGCGCCTCGGCCGCATTGCGGTCGTTGATGCCGCGGAAGCGGACGATCGCGATGTTCTTCGCCTCGCGGATTTCGAGGATCTCGAAAATCCGGCCGTCCTCGCTGTGCAGGTTGCCGTATTCGCCGAGCGCCGTCGCATCGGCCGTATACGTGCGCACCCGCACCTCGCCTCTCAAGCCTTGGGCGGCGCCGATGGTCGCCATCAAAATGGGGTTCTCGAGCTTGGTCATGCGGGTCGTGATCTCGGTTGCCGTGCGCTCATTTAAGCGCTGCGCGATTAAAAGCAAACAGCAAAACGGGCAGCGCGTTGCCGCGCCACCCGTCGATTGCGAAGAATTTTTGCGAAGCTTATGCTTCGGCGGCGGCAGCCGCTGCGTCTTCAGCCTTCTGGGCCCGTTCCTTGACGCGTTCCTGGGCCTTCTTGCCCGGCAGTGCCTTTTCCGGGTTGTTCTTGGCAGCGCGCTGGGCAAGGCCGGCTTCCGCGAGGAAACGCAGAACGCGGTCGGTCGGCTGGGCGCCGTTGTCGATCCAATGCTGGATGCGCTCGGCGTTCAGTTCAACGCGCTTGGCATCGTCCTTGGCGAGCATCGGGTTCCAGGAACCGAGCTTTTCGAGGAAGCGGCCGTCGCGGGGCGAACGGGCGTCGGCAACGACGACGGTGTAATACGGACGCTTCTTGGAGCCGCCGCGGGCGAGACGAATTTTCAGGGCCATTTCATTTACTCCTAGGTTTTCTGGCCGCCGTCAGGCGGGCCGGGTTCTTCTTGAGGCCGCCATCAGGCGGGCTGGTTCAGGCTGTTTTCGTGCCGACGTGTTCGGCGGCGATGGCTTCATGATGCCGGATGACTTCCTTGATGACGAAGTTCAGGAACTTCTCGGCGAAATCCGGGTCCAGATGCGCTTCTTTCGCCAGGCGGCGAAGACGCTCGATCTGGAATTCTTCGCGCGCCGGGTCGGCCGGCGGCAAATCGTATTGGGCTTTGAGGACGCCCACTTCCTTGGTGCAGCGAAAACGCTCCGCCAGCATGTGCACGAGCGCCGCGTCGATGTTGTCGATCGACTGGCGATAGCTTGCAAGTTTCGCTTTGACCTCGGGGTCAACCATTGGCGTGTCCTCCCTCACTTCTTCTTGGGCAGGCCCGGTAGACCGGGAAAACCGCCGCCGAGGCCGGGTAGCTTGGCGCCACCGAGACCCGGCATGCCGCCGCCCGGAAGTCCAGGCATGGAGCCGGGCTTCAGGCCCGCTGCCTCTGCCTGCTTCTGCAGCGCTTCGAGCTGTTTCGGATCGAGCTTGGAAAGGTCGGGCATGCCGCCCATTCCACCCATTCCTCCGCCCAGGCCGCCCCCCATGCCACCAAGACCCATCTTGGAGGCAAGGCCGCCCATCATCTGCTTCATCATGCCGCCTTTGCCCTTGCCGCCCATCATTTTCATCATGTCGGCCATCTGGCGGTGCATCTTGAGCAGCTTGTTGATTTCGGCGGCATCCGTGCCCGAGCCGGCGGCGATGCGCTTCTTGCGGCTGTGCTTCAGCATGTCCGGATTGGCACGCTCGGCTTTGGTCATCGACTGGATGATGGCGATATGGCGGGCGAACGTCTTGTCGCTCATGCCGGCGGCCGAAAGCTTGTCCTTCATGCCGCTCATGCCGGGCATCAGCCCCATGATGCCGCCCATGCCGCCGAGCGACTGCATCTGCTTCAGCTGTTCGGCGAGATCGTTCAGGTCGAACTTGCCCTTGGCCATCTTTTCGGCCATGGCGCGCGCCTTGTCGGCGTCGATATTCTCCGCGGCCTTCTCGACCAGCGAGACGATGTCGCCCATGCCGAGAATGCGGTCGGCGATGCGGCGGGGATGGAATTCCTCCATCTCCGTCATCTTTTCGCCGGTGCCGATCAGCTTGATCGGTTTGCCGGTGACGGCGCGCATCGAAAGGGCCGCGCCACCGCGGCCGTCGCCATCCATGCGGGTTAGCACGAGGCCGGTAATGCCGACGCGTTCGTCGAAATTGCGGGCGAGGTTGACGGCGTCCTGGCCGGTGAGACTATCGGCGACCAGCAGGATTTCATGCGGGTTGGAGCGGCGCTTGATCTCGGCCATCTCCGCCATCAGCGGCTCGTCGATATGGGTGCGGCCGGCGGTGTCGAGGATGACCACGTCATGGCCGCCGAGCTTGGCCGCCTGCACGGCGCGGGCTGCGATCTCGGTCGGCGACTGGCCGGCGATGATCGGCAGCGTGTCGACGCCGGTCTGTACGCCGAGCTGGCGAAGCTGTTCCTGGGCGGCCGGGCGGCGCGTGTCGAGCGATGCCATCAGCACCTTCTTGCGCTCGCGATCGGTCAGCCGCTTGGCGATTTTGCCCGTCGTCGTCGTCTTGCCGGAGCCCTGCAGGCCGACCATCATGATCACGACCGGGGCGACCGCATGCAGGTCGATGCCGACCCCTTCGGAGCCGAGCATCTCGATCAGCTCGTCATGGACGATCTTGACGACCATCTGGCCGGGCTTGATCGACTTCAGAACTTCGGCGCCGACCGCCTTTTCGCGCACCTTGTCGGTAAACGAACGCACGACTTCCAGCGCCACGTCTGCTTCCAGCAGGGCACGGCGAACCTCGCGCAGAGCGGCGGACACATCCGCTTCGCTCAATGCGCCACGGCCGGTCAGTCCACTCAAGATGGAGCCAAGACGGTCCTGGAGGCTTTCGAACATCGTTTCTTCCTTCTCGCGTTTCGGGATCACCGAAACGTCGGGTTCTCATCCGCCAAAAACAAGAGACAAAGCCAAAAAGCACCCGAGGGCGCAACGCGCTGTCGGGTGTTGACCTCCGGGCTCAGTAAAATCGGCCCCGGTCGGCGGCTCCAAGTCGTAACTTGTCAGCAGATGGGCGGGCTTAAACAGCAAGCGGCCGGGAAAGTCAAGGCTGGCGCGTCGGCTTGTGCCTCGCGCTTGCAGGGATATTCAATTGCTTTATATTGAATATTCAAACCTGCGGATGGTAGCCATGTCCCTTTATATACGCGACGCCAAAGTGAATGAACTCGCTGAAGAAGTTATGCGCCGGCTTGGTACGAAAACCAAGACGGAAGCCGTGCGGGTCGCGCTGGAGAACGAGTTGAAGCGGGCCGATAAAGATATTCCGCTCGCGGAGCGGGTCAAAAAATACCAGCGCCAGATTGCCGAACTTGGTCCGCGCGACCCGAATTTCGATGAAAAGGCCTTTATGGACGAGATGTGGGAGTATTGATGTTTCTCGATGCTTCCGCAATCGTTGCAATCCTACAAGAAGAGGACGCGGGAGCGTCTTTGCTCGATCGTATAGAGGCTGCGGAAGGTCCGGTTTACTATTCCTCGCTTGCCGTCTTTGAGGCGGTCGTCGCTTTGTCGCGCCAAAGGAAGATAGAGACGCTTGGCGAGCACACATCAACGCCGCCCGATCTCATTGCGAAGACGGAAATTTCTGTCGAGGGCTTTTTGAATGAAATAGGCGCCATTGAAGTTGCTCTTCCTGCTGGGTTACATGCTGTCGCCCTCGAAGCCGCGCGTACTTATGGCCGGTTCGTCGGCCATCCCGCCAAACTGAACTTCGGCGATTGCTTCTCCTATGCTGCCGCGAAAACGCTTCGGTCGCCGCTACTGTTCGTCGGCAACGATTTTTCAAGGACGGACATAGAGGTCGCATAAATGTGTCCATTCCTTGCGCGCTCTCTTCCCACGTGAAAGCAGACGCTGATAGACATCTGCCATGAACCGACGAAAATTCCTGAAATGGTCCGGCATCGGTGCGATCACCGCCCTCGTGGGCGGGTTCGCGGCAAGGGGAGCCATGGTTGCCAACAAGTACTACTCCGGTCCGGCTTCCGATCATTTCGACGGAACGTATTTCTTCAATCCGGGTGGGGAGCAGCCGCGCGGCGGGCTTGACCTGCTGCGCTGGAAGCTCGGCGGCAACAACATCGCCTGGCCAGACAGCTTTCCGAGCCCATTTCCTCAGACCGTGCCGGAAACGCGGGTTTCGGGCGACCGGCTGACCGTCACCATGGTCGGGCATGCGGCGATGCTGATCCAGGTCGCCGGCCTCAACATCCTGACCGATCCGGTCTGGGACGATCGCGCCAGCCCGGTGCGTTTCGCCGGTCCGAAGCGGGTCAATCCGCCTGGTATCCGCGTCGGCGACCTGCCGCCGATCGATGTCGTGCTCGTCACACATAACCATTACGACCACATGGACCTCGAGACCCTGTGGGTGCTGCAGGGTCGAGACAAACCGCATTTCGTCACGCCGCTCGGCAATGACGCGCTCATCCGCTCGCGTATCGCGGATGCGAAGATCACGGTGATGGATTGGGGCGGCCGCGAGGAGATCGCCGCAGATATCGGTCCTGGCATCGTCCTGCATTGCGAGCCCTGCCATCACTGGTCGGCGCGCGGCGTAGGCGACCGGCGCATGGCGCTGTGGGCCGCCTTCGTTTTCGAAACTCCGGCCGGCAAGATCTACCATATCGGCGATACTGGCTTCCACCAGGGCATCAACTACCGCGCCGCGTGGCAAAAGCACGGAGCTTTCCGGCTCGCCAATCTGCCGTTCGGCGCCTACGAGCCGCGCTGGTTCATGCAGGCGCAGCATCAGAACCCGGACGAGGCGGTGGAGGGCATGCTTCTTTGCGATGCGGCTTTCGTGGCCGGCCATCATTGGGGCACGTTCAAGCTGACCGATGAAGGGATCGAACAGCCGCTGGCGGCGCTTCACGCCGCTCTCGATGCGCGCGGCGTTTCCCGGGAGCGCTTCCGGCCGATGCGGCCGGGCGAAGTCTTCGAAGTGCCGACAATTTCCGTCTGAGCACGCCGGAACTGTTGCGAAAACGCGACAGGCAGCCCCGAAGCGGCGGAAATTTCAGTCTCTGCCGCCGCCAATGCCTGGCTGCCCAACATGCTGATTTCACATTAAAACATGAGTATAATTGTCATCTTATCCGATGATCTTTGGATCCATTCCAAATCATTGATGTTGCGCCGCTTTTTAGGTGGCGCTAAACGCGGAGCCGTTGGTCGGGCAGGTTTCGGCCTTGGGGTTACGGACTTGGACATCAGCCTTATCGAGCAGTTGCAGCAGACCGAGGAGGGGAAGCTGCGGCGGTTCTTTCTTCGGCGCCTGCGCAACAGGGAGGATGCGGCGGACGCGACGCAGGAGACCTTTCTGCGGCTGCTGACGGCATCGCCGAAGGAGGATCTGCGCAATCCGCATGCCTATCTTTTCCAGGTCGCCCGGTCCGTTGCCCATGGCATTACCGCACGGCTGATGCGCGACAGCGCGCTTTTCGACGATGAGCTGGACCAGACACAGGTTGCCGACGAGGCGCCAGGCCCGGAGCGCGTGGTCGCTGCGCGCCAGCAGCTCGGGCTTCTGATCGAGACGATTTCCTCCCTGCCGCCGAAATGCCGGGTGGTGTTCGTGCTCAGCCGGCTCGAAGGACTTTCCAACGGAGAGATCGCAACCAAGCTCGGGATCTCCCGAAACATGGTTGAAAAACACATCATCCGTGCACTCATGGCTTGCCGTCAGGCCCGCCTTGCGGCATTGGCTCCCGCCGGGGGGATTGCGCATGACTAATGTTTCAGACAAGGCGCGTGAGGACGCCATTGCGGAGGAGGCGGCAGGCTGGGTCGCGCGGCTCGGCTCCCATGATGCGACCGATGCGGATCGTCGCCGCTTCGAATTCTGGAAAATACAGGATCCGGCTCACGCGGCTGCCTTTGAAGAGATGAGCTCTCTCTGGGGCGATCTCGCCGCGGTGCCGAAAACGGTCGCGCCGCGCCGGCGCCGGATGGTCGGGGGTGGCATTGCCGCACTGCTTCTTCTGATGGGCTGTCTTGGCATCATCGCCAGCGAGACCGGCCTCATCGCCCGGTATCGTTCGGATTTCTACACGCCGGTCGGCGTCATCCAGCGCATCGACCTCGATGACGGGTCGGTGGTGACGCTCAACACCGATAGCGCGATCAAGGTGCGATACGGCCAGACCGAACGCCGGATCGTGGTCCTGCGCGGCGAAGCATTTTTCGACGTCACCCCGAACCCGGCACGGCCTTTCGTCGTCAGCGGCGACGAAACCCAGGCGATCGCGCTCGGAACCCATTATGCGGTGCGGGTCGGCGAGCGCGACGAGGTGATGGTCGAGGAGGGGCATGTGGCGGTGACCGCCGGCTCCCAGCGTGCGGTGCTCGAAACCGGCGGCACCGCGCATCTCGGCGCCGATGGTCGCCTGACAACCGGCTCCGGCGATGTCGACGATCTGACGAGTTGGCGCAGCGGCAAGCTGGTCTTCTCCGGCCGTCCGCTCGGTGAGGTGCTCGGCCAGATCGGCCGTTACCAGCGGGGCCGCATCATGGTGCTCGACGACCAGGCCTCGCAGCTGCGGGTCAGCGGCGTGTTTGCCGTCACCGATCTCGACCAGGCTTTCGCGGCCCTGCAGGAGAGCCTGCCGATCCGCATCATCCGGGTTTCCGACTGGATCACGCTGGTCCGTTCGCGCTGAAGACAGCCCATCGGAAAATTGAGTATTAAAATCATCTTTTTTCGAAAACCGACGTCAGGAGTTGGAGCCCTCTTTCACTCATAACCACCAGGGGCCGCGATGAGAGCGGTCACGAGGTTCGAGTGCAGGGGGTTGAAATGAGTTTGAGGGGACCGCTTTTTTCGCGGCATGTCCGGATCGCGCTTGGCTGCGCATCCTGGCTGGGCGGCATGGCTCCGGCCACCGCTCAGCAGCCGGCGCAGGGCGTCCAGTCGCGGCAGGTCGCCGTTTCCATTCCCGCCGGGCCGCTTGAAAGCGCACTTCTCGCGCTCGGCCGCCAGACCGACCTGCGTCTCGTCTATCGCAGCGAAATCACTGCCGGAAAGACCACGGGCGGCGTGATCGGTTCGCTGACACCCTCTGCCGCCCTGTCGCGGCTGCTCTCCGGCACCGGCGTTTCCTTCCGGTCAAGCGGCGGCAATACGGTGACGCTTGAGGCTGCAACTGCGGGTTCGGCGGCCGCAGCGGCTGGTAGTGATCCCGATACGACGCTGGATCCGATTGTCCTGCGCGATGGCGACAATGGCCGCGCTGTCGACGCGCCTTACGAGACGCCGGGTTCGACGAGCTATATCTCGTCCGAGCAAATCCAACGCTTCCGCGGCTCGTCGGCCGGCGACCTGTTCAAGAACACGCCGGGCATCATCTCCGCCAACAACCACAGCAGCGGTTCCGTCAACGTCAACATTCGCGGCCTGCAGGGCCAGAACCGCGTTCGGGTTGCGATCGACGGTACGCAGCAGACGACGACCACCTGGCGCGGTTACGGCGGCGTCGATGACCGCACCTATATCGATCCGGACCTGATCGGCGGCGTCGGCATTTCCAAGGGACCGACGGGCGGCGCGGTGGGCGCCGGCGTCAATGGCGGCGTGGTGGAGATCACCACGCTGAAAGCCAAGGATATCGTCGAGGACGGCAAGCAATATGGCGGCCGCATCAAGATCGGTGCCCAGGACAACACGACGAAGGATTTTACGGTCAATTCCTACGACCAGCAGACGGATTCGGCTAAATTCTTCGATTTCACCAATGGCTCGGGCAGCTTTGCGCTCGGTACGGTGCAGGACAATTTCGATTTCGTCATCGCCGGTGCCCGCCGCTATCGCGGTAACTATTTCGCCGGCAAGCACGGCAAGAATTACTACGAGTTCCAAGGCCGCAATCAATTCCTCTCGCTCACCAAGCAGGGTGAGGAGGTCTTCAATTCGTCCAACGAATCCACCTCGTTTCTCGCCAAGGGTACGCTTCGCTTCGATGACGACCAGAGCCTGGAACTGGGCTATATCCGCTATGAAAGCCAGTTCGGCCAGATCATGACCTCGCTTCTGACCTCGGGCGACAACACATTCCGGCAGGCGCCGCTATCCGATGTCACGACCGACACGTTCACCAGCCGTTATCGCTACAATCCCAGCGACCTGATCGATCTCAAGGTCAATGCCTGGCTGAGCATCGTCGACCAGAACTCCATGTCGACGGGTTTCGGTATTTATCTTCCGCGATTCAACATCAAACCGGGTGACGATCCCCGCTACGCCATGACTCATACCTGGGGCGGCGACATTTCGAACACGAGCCTGTTGGACACCGAATACGGGCCCTTCAAGGCCAATTACGGTGTGTCCTACCTGCTCGAGGATATCGATTCCCGGCGCTATTACAGCCGCAGTCAGTCAAACAGCCCAGGGGTCAAGATGGATCCCAGTATGGGCAACCGGTCGATCGCCAGCGTGTTTACCGACGGCCAGTGGGAGGCGACAGACTGGCTGACCCTCAATGCCGGGCTGCGCTATGACGGTTACTGGATGAACGACAAGGGTATCGAATCCAGGACCGGTATCCGCCACAAGGAAGGTGGCCGGTTCAACCCGTCCGTCAGCGTCATCGTGGAGCCGATCGAAGGGCTGCAGTTCTACGCGCTTTATGCCGAAGGCATGCGCCCGCCGACCATGCGCGAAACGATGGGCAATGACGGTAACGTCATCCAGAACCCCTATCTGAAGCCCGAGGTCTCGAAGAACTGGGAAGTCGGCATCAACTACAGCAAGGATGGCCTGTTGCTCGCCGACGACGCGTTGCGCTTCAAGCTGTCCTATTTCAACAACAACTACACCGACTATATTTCTCGCGTACCGTCCAATGCGGGGCCGGGCCAGCCGGTCTTCACCTTCGACAATCTCAGGAGCACCCGGTTCTCCGGTATCGAAATCTCCGGCTCCTACGAGGCCGGCCTGTTCTTCAGCGAAGGATCGCTGACCAAGTACCTGAGCTACGAGTTCTGCCGCACTCTTTCCACCTGCTCGGACTCGACCGTGTCGATGGACTATGCCGCCAACCACATGCCGCCCGAGATCATGGCGAGCCTGACGCTCGGCATGCGGCTCTTCGACGACAGGCTGAGTTTAGGCACCCGCTTCACGCATGGCGGTGCGCGCCTGTCGCCGGTCACACAGGAAGCCCGGATGTATACGGGCATGTGGATTCCCTACACGACCGTCGATGCGTTCGCCACCTACAAGATCACCGACCACTTGACGTTCGATCTCCAGGCGGAGAACCTGACGGATCGATTTTACGTGGATGCGCTCGACGGGTTCACTCCCGCTCCCGGACGGACAATCCGGGCGTTCCTGACAGCCAAATTCTAAAACATATAAGCATCTGGACATTGCACGCATGCAGATCGAACTCGAAACACCCACCGCACCGACCCGGATCCAGCGTCTGAAGGCTCTCACCGATGCCACCCATGAGCGCCTCGACAAGCGCATCATGGCGGCCGATCCCTTCGCCAGCCGCGAGCGTTACGCGCTCTTCCTCGCCGTGCAGCATCATTTCCATGCGGATGTCGACCCACTCTATCTCGATCCGCGGCTCAACCGCGTCGTCCCCGATCTTCCGAGCCGGGTCCGGCTTGAAGCGCTGCGCCAGGATATTGCCGACGTGACCGGAAGCGAGCCGCCGGTCCTCACTGCCGGCACGGGCGGGCTTGGTATCCCGGCCGCACTCGGATGGCTGTACGTTGCCGAAGGCTCGAACCTCGGCGCCGCCTTCCTCCTGAAGCAGGCGGCAAGGCTCGGCCTGTCGGAAGAATTCGGCGCCCGCCACCTCGCCGGCCACCCCGCCGGCCGCGGCCTGCACTGGCGCACTTTCGTTGCTGCTTTCAACGGGTTCGAGATGTCCGAGGTGGAGGAAACGGAAATGGCCGAAGGCGCCAAGTCGGCGTTTCGGAGGGTGCATGCGCTGGTGGACAAGTTTTTCGTCTGAGGGCGTGGCCTGGGTCCCCGGGCTTGACCCCGCGCCACCCACTGGTAATTCCCTGCCTTTTCCGCCATATACAGCCCAATAGGCGGGCATTCGGCCCGGAATGGATTGGCGTCATGATGGAACTGGTGGAATTCGCGCGGATGAACGGGCTTGGCAACAAGATCCTGGTCGTCGACATGCGCGGACGCACCGACAAGGTGACGCCGCAGGCTGCTATCGCACTCAATGCCGATCCGGCCACCCAGTTCGACCAGATCATGGCCATCCACGATCCGAAGGCTCAAGGCACCGATGCCTGGATCGACATCCTCAATTCCGACGGTACGATGGCGCAGGCCTGCGGCAACGGCACGCGTTGCGTGGTGCAGGCGCTGAGCGCCGAGACCGGCCGCAAGACCTTTACCTTCCAGACCGTCGCCGGCATCCTCAATGCCGTCGAGCATGAGGACGGTACGATTTCGGTCGACATGGGCAAGCCGGTCTTCGAGTGGGACCGCATTCCGCTTGCCGAGGAGTTTTTCGATACCAGCCGCATCGAGTTGCAGATCGGCCCGATCGACGCCCCGATCCTGCATTCGCCGTCCGCCATGTCGATGGGCAATCCGCATGCGATCTTCTGGGTCGACCGTGATCCTATGAGCTTCGACCTCGAACGGTTCGGGCCGCTGCTCGAAAACCATCCGATGTTTCCGGAAAAGGCCAATATCACGCTAGCGCAGGTCACGTCGAAGTCGTCGCTGCGCACCCGCACCTGGGAACGCGGCGCCGGCCTGACGCTTGCCTGCGGTTCGGCCGCCTGTGCTGCCGCCGTTTCCGCCGCCCGCACAGGGCGCACCGGTCGTATGGTGACGATTGACGTTGCCTCCAGCCCGATCCGTCAGCCGCTCGTCATCGAATGGCGCGACGACGATCACGTCGTGATGACCGGTCCAGCCGAATGGGAATGGTCCGGCAAGGTGGATCCGACCGTCGGAACCTTCATCCGCGACGACGAGCCAGAGGCCAATGCAATCCAACGGGGCGAGCCGGAGGCCCGGGTCAATTGAGCGGGGTCGAGGTCATCACCTTCGGCTGTCGGCTCAATACCTATGAATCGGAAGTGATGCGGGCGGAGGCCGAAAAGGCCGGGCTCAACAATGCCATCCTCGTCAATACCTGCGCGGTGACCGGCGAGGCCGTGCGCCAGGCCCGCCAGGCAATCCGCCGGGCGCGGCGCGAAAATCCGCATGCGCGCATCATCGTCACCGGCTGCGCCGCCCAGACGGAGAAAGACACGTTTGCGGGTATGGCGGAAGTCGATGCCGTGCTCGGCAACGAGGAGAAGCTGACCAGCGCCTCCTACCGGGCGCTGCCGGATTTCGGCGTCTCGGCGGAAGAGAAGCTGCGCGTCAACGACATCATGAGCGTGCGCGCCACCGCGCCGCAGATGGTGAAGCATATCGACGGCCACGTGCGCGCCTTCATCCAGGTGCAGAACGGCTGCGACCATCGCTGCACCTTCTGCATCATTCCCTATGGCCGCGGCAATTCCCGCTCGGTGCCGATGGGTGCGGTGGTCGACCAGGCCCGGCGGCTGACGGAAAGCGGTTATCGCGAAATCGTGCTGACCGGCGTCGATGCCACCAGCTATGGCGCCGATCTTCCGGGCCAGCCGTCGCTCGGTTATCTGGCCAAGACGCTGCTCCGCCAAGTGCCGGAAATCCTGCGCCTGCGCCTGTCCTCGATCGACAGCATTGAGGCGGACAAACATCTCTGGGACCTGATCGCCGACGAGCCTCGCTTCATGCCGCACCTGCACCTGTCGCTGCAGCATGGCGATGACATGATCCTGAAGCGGATGAAGCGCCGCCATTCGCGCGCCGAAGCGCTCGCCTTCGTGCAACAGGCGCGGCGCCTGCGCCCGGAGATCGCCTTCGGGGCGGATATGATCGCCGGTTTCCCGACCGAGACGGAAGAAATGTTCGAGAATGCAGCGACGATGGCGGAGGAGGCCGGCATCTCCTTCCTGCATGTCTTTCCCTACAGCCCGCGTCCGGGCACGCCGGCGGCGCGTATGCCGCAGGTCGATCGGGCTGTCGTCAAGGATCGCGCCGCAAGGCTGCGGGCACGGGGCGAGGTGCTGCATCGTCTCCACCTCGATCGCATGGTCGGCACCGAGCAGGCGATCATCATCGAGAACAACGGCATGGCGCATACGGAAAACTTTTCGCTGGTGGCGGCGCCGCGCCTTGTTCCTCGCGAGTTCAAGCGCGTTATGATTACCGGCCATAACGGCAAACATCTGGAAATGCAGGTCGCGTCCGCCCTTGTCCCGTCTCGGGCGGCGTAACCGGAACAGGTTCTCATGGCATTGGGCTTCATCAAACGCGTCTTCACCTTCGGCAAACCCTCCGAGGAACCGGCACCCGATGCGGTAAGGCCGGAGGACGCCGCCGCCATCCAGGCGGAACTGGAGCCGAAGTCGCGCGACGAAGACCTGCCGGTCTCGCCCGTCGATCCGGTTGCACCGGCCGAGATCGAGACGGCCGGCGGGCCCGTCGCGGATGTGGCGGCTGGGGATGTCGAGCCGGCCGAGCCGGAGACTGCCGAAGAGGATGAGCCGGCGCTGCTTTCGGGTGTCGAGAGCGTGCCGGATATCGGCATGGTGCCGCTTTCGCTGCTGCAGGCGGAAGCAGAGGCAGAAGAAAAGGGCGTTGCATCTCCGGAGGCACCCCCCTCTGTCCTGCCGGACATCTCCCCCTCAAGGGGGGAGATTACGGATGAGCCGTCGCGCCCGACATCCGGCACTGACGTCGTTGACTCTGCTGCCGGTGCCACGGTTTCGAAATTGGATTTGGAGCAGGAAGCCCCCCGCTTGCCGATCTCCCCCCTTGAGGGGGAGATGTCCGGCAGGACAGAGGGGGGTGTTTCTCCAGACGAAGAGGTTCCTGCTCCAAGCGAAACGCCCAGCCCAGAACCCACCCTCCCCAGAGGCTTCTCCACCGCCCGCCAGGAACCGACGCCCGAACCCCTCGCGCCGGCTCCAAAACTCACCTGGTTCCAGCGCCTGCGCGCCGGCCTTTCCCGCACGTCGTCGCAGCTCACCGGCCAGATTGGTGCGCTCTTTACCAAGCGCAAGCTGGACGAAGAAACGCTGGAACAGCTCGAAGACCTGCTGATCCAGGCCGATCTCGGGGTCGAGACCGCCATGCGGGTCACCGGTGCGCTGTCGTCGGAGCGTTACGGCAAGGACGTGACCGGCGAGGACGTGTCACGGATCATGGCCGCCGAGATCACCAGGGTTCTGGCCCCCGTCGCCAAACCGCTGGCGCTCGACCTCAATCACAAGCCGCATGTCATCCTCGTCGTCGGTGTCAACGGTACCGGCAAGACCACGACGATCGGCAAGCTCGCCGCAAAACTCTCCGGCTCCGGCCTCAAGGTCATGCTCGCCGCCGGCGACACGTTTCGCGCGGCCGCGATCGAGCAGCTGAAGATCTGGGCGGACCGCACCGGTTCGACCTTCATCGGCACCAAGCTCGGCGCCGATGCGGCAGGGCTTGCCTATGACGCCTACGAGCAGGCGCGCGCCAACAAATCGGATGTGCTGATCATCGATACTGCCGGCCGGCTGCAGAACCGCACCGAGCTGATGGCCGAACTCGAAAAGATCGTCCGCGTGCTCGGCAAGCTCGATCCCGATGCGCCGCACACCGTGCTGCAGACGCTGGATGCCACGACCGGACAGAACGCCATGAACCAGGTCGAGATTTTCCGGAACGTCGCCGGGGTTAGCGGGCTTATCATGACGAAGCTTGACGGCACGGCGCGCGGCGGCATTCTGGTGGCGATCGCCGCCAAGCATAAGCTGCCGGTCTATTTCATAGGCGTCGGCGAGGGTGTCGACGATCTCGAACCCTTCGAGGCGCAGGATTTTGCGCGCGCCATTGCGGGTTTGACGCATTGATGACACAGAATGACGATTTGGCTTCGCCGATAACGGCCTCAAAGTTGGAACCCATGCAGACGATCGAAAGCGACATCACGCCGACCAAGGAAGAAAAGCAGCATCCGATGCTGAAGCTCGCGCTGGAAATCGGGCCGCTCCTAGTGTTCTTCTTCGGCAACCTGCGCGGCGAATGGCTGGTTGCGCAATTCCCGGCGCTTTCGGCGGTCGGCGGCCCACTTCTGGTGGCGACCGCGCTGTTCATGGTGGCCACCGTCGCCTCGCTGATCGCCTCGAAGATCGTCTTCCACCATCTGCCTATCATGCCGATGGTGTCCGGCGTCGTGGTGCTGATCTTCGGTTCGCTGTCGATCTGGCTGCAGGACGAAACCTTCATCAAGATGAAGCCGACCATCGTCAACTCGCTCTTCGGCGTCGCGCTGCTCGGCGGCCTGCTGTTTGGCAAGTCGCTGCTAGGCTACGTCTTCAACGCCGCCTTCCAGCTCGACGAGGCCGGCTGGAAGAAGCTGACTCTGCGCTGGGGGATCTTCTTCCTGTTCCTGGCCGTCATCAACGAGGTCGTCTGGCGGAATTTCTCCGATGTGGTATGGGTCAATTTCAAGGTCTGGGGCACGATGCCGATCACCATCATCTTCACGATCGCCCAGATGCCGCTGATCATGCGCCACACGATCCAGGAACCGGCACCCGAGGCTGAGAAGTGACAGCGGCGGAATTTTCCCCCTCGAGTTCGTCGCCGAAACGCTGGTTTCTTGCCGCGCTCATCCTTTTCCTGCTCCAGATCGCCATCCTTTATGCGATGGGCCGCATTCCGATCTGCGAATGCGGTTATGTGAAACTCTGGGAAGGCGGCGTGAATACCAGCGGCAATTCGCAGCATCTCTCGGACTGGTATACGCCGTCGCACATCATCCACGGTTTCCTGTTCTACGGTCTCGGCTGGCTGATCCTGCGCCGCGCCCCGATCGCAGCCCGGCTGTCGCTGGCGGTCTTGATCGAAGCCGCCTGGGAGCTGCTCGAAAACTCTCCTCTCATCATCGACCGTTACCGCACCGCGACCATGGCGCTCGGTTATACCGGAGACAGCATCCTCAATTCGGCGATGGACACGGTGTTCATGGCGGTCGGTTTTTTTGTCGCCTCGCGCCTGCCGGTCTGGCTGACGATTGCCATCGCCATCTTCTTCGAGCTGGCGACCGGCTACATCATCCGCGATAACCTGACGCTCAACGTGCTGATGCTGATCTGGCCGGTGGATGCGGTGCGGGTGTGGCAGGGTGGGCTGTAGTGCCGGACGGGTTTTGACTGGGGCGATTTCCTCACCCCGAGAAAAATCCGTCCAACCTCATCAACGCTTTAGCCATATTCACTTCCCCCTTCATCCCCGCCTCCCGAACCCATCCCATAATCACCCCCGTCATCGGATGGGAAAACCGGGTTCGCGAACCGGCCTCCTCGTCCAAGGGTTTTCGGACCCCGGTTTCCGGTGATGGCTGCAAAGGTGGGTGGCGAGGGCCTGGCAATCCTCGAAAGACCATCGAAACAGTCGGGGCAGGCAAAAATACCTACCTCCCACATACTCGATACCGCCTGCCCCATTCCCAAACCAAAACCGCGCTGGACAAGATGTCCCGCGCGGCCAAAACTGCTTGTATTCACGTGGCGGATTTTCGTGCCTGATCAGCCTTTCGCAGACGCCTTCTCGATCGCCGGCATGAGATCCTGCGTCAGGCTGCGCGCGTCGAACGGGCCGACCCGCTTGTAGAGAATGGTGCCATCCGGCGCGACCAGATAACTTTCCGGAATGCCGTAGACGCCCCAGTCGATCGCCGCCTTGCCGTTCGGATCGATGCCGATTGCCTTGTAGGGGTTGCCCAGTTCGCCGAGGAAACGCAGCGCGTTGTCGTTGCGGTCCTTGTAGTTGATCCCGACGATGGTGAGCCGGCCGTCGTTCGCCAGTTCCTTCAGGATCGGGTGTTCCTGGCGGCAGGGCACGCACCAGGAGGCGAAGACGTTGACCAGGGTCAGCTTGCCGTCAATCGCTGCGGTCGTCAGCGCTGCGGTGTTCGCGCCTTCCAGCGGCGGCAGCGCCAGCGACGGCGCCTTCTTGCCGATCAGGGCCGAGGGGATGGCTGAAACGTCGCGGCCGTTGACATCCTGATCGTAGAGCATCTTGCCGGCGACGCCGGCAAAACCGAGGAAAATCACCAGCGGGATCAGCGGCAGCGCATAACGCGCCAGGCTTTTGCGTGGGGCGGGTTGGTTTCCGGTCTCGACGCTCATGCTGCGTCACCTGTCGGCTGGGCGGAGCGGCGGCGGATGCCGGAAGCCTCGAGTTCGGCCAGTTCTTTTTGACGCGCGCGCCCGTCCAGCCACGTCCAGGCGATCAGACAGAGGATGACGACGGCCGCTACGGCATAGGACATGGCGATGTAGAACGTGTGGGTCATAGTTCCCTAAGCCTCCCGGCCGGCCAAACGTGCGGCCATGCGGCGCTGGGCGGCGACGCGGCGGCGCCAGATCTCGTTGCGCATCGCCATCACATGCAGGGTGAAGAACAGCAGGGTGAAGGCGATCGCCATGATCAGCAGCGGCCAGAGGAATTCCTGGTCGACGGTCGGGCCGCCCATGCGGATGACGCTGGCCGGCTGGTGCAGCGTATTCCACCAGTCGACCGAAAACTTGATGATCGGGATGTTGACGAAACCGACGAGGATCAGCACGGCGGAGACGCGGGCCGCCCGCGACGGATCGTCCATGGCGCGGTTGAGCGCGATCAGGCCGAGATACATCAGGAACAGCACGAAGACCGAGGTCAGCCGGGCATCCCACACCCACCACGTGCCCCACATCGGCTTGCCCCAGAGCGAACCGGTGGCGAGCGCGATCAGCGTGAAGGCGGCGCCGAGCGGGGCGGCGGCCTTGTGGCTGACGTCGGCGAGCGGGTGGCGCCAGACCAGTGTGCCGATCGCGGAAACGGCCATCACCGTGTAGCACATCATCGACAGCCAGGCGGCCGGCACATGCACGTACATGATACGCACCGTCGCGCCCTGTTGGTAGTCGCCTTCCGTCGTGAAGCTCAGATAGAGCCCGATCGCGAAGAGCATCACAGTCGCCGCCGCCATCCACGGCAGGATGCGGGCCGCCAGCGCCAGAAACCGCGTCGGGTTGGCCAGCTCGGAAAATTTGCTGATGGCAAGGCTGTCGGTCATGGGCACTTTCTAATATGCGCGCGGAAAAATCAGCTTGATCCTGGTCAATTCGCCGGTCGTCGATCCGATCCCGTTCAATCCGATTCTAGTCAATCGCCGGCATTGCGCAACGCCAGTGCCGCGCCGAGCGGCCCGAGGACGGCAAAAAACATCGTGATCGCCACCAATATCAGGAAAGGCGGCATAAACGGGGCAGGATCCTCGACCGCCGCATAGGAAGCGCTGACACCGAAGATCAGCACGGGGATCGCTAGCGGCAGGACGAGGATCGACACCAGCAGCCCGCCGCGCGGCAGGGCCACCGCGACCGCGGCGCCGACCGCGCCGATGAAAGTCAGCGCCGGCGTGCCGACCAGGAGCGTCAGCATGGTGGCGCCGATCGCCACCTCGTCCATGTTCATGAACAGGCCGAGCAGCGGCGATGCGATCACCAGCGGCAGGCCGTTGCCGAGCCAGTGGGCGAGGCATTTGACGAGCACGGTCAGCACCAGCGGGTGCTCCTGCATCAGCAGCAGGTCGAGCGACCCGTCCTCGCGATCGGTCTGGAACATGCGGTCGAGGCCGAGCAGGGCGGAGAGCAGCGCGCCGATCCAGACGATCGCGGGGCCGATGCGGGAGAGGAGGTTGAGGTCGGGGCCAACGCCGAAGGGGATGACGGCGACGACGGTCATGAAGAAGAGGACGCCGATGAGGGCGCCTCCGCCGGCGCGCACCGAGAGTTTTAGGTCGCGGAGGAGGAGGGCGGTCATGATTGGACGCCCCGTGTCCGGGGCGCACCCCCCTCTGTCCTGCCGGACATCTCCCCCACAAGGGGGGAGATTGGATGGAGCCGGTGCCCTGCCTCAATCACAGTAGGAGATTGAGTGACATGCCATATCCGTTGCGTGATACGGGCGGGCTCAAGTCGCTCGATAAGGAGCGAGGAGCCGGCGGCTGGCCGATCTCCCCCCTTGTGGGGGAGATGCCCGGCAGGGCAGAGGGGGGTATTCAAGGGCAGGGCGTTCACCATCTCCCCTCCGCCACGCCTGCAAACCCCGTCATCTTCAGTTCCTTTGTATTCTCAAGTCCAAGGGGCTGGTGGGTCGCGGCCAGCACAATGCCACCGGTCGCGAGATGCGCCTTGATCAACTCGGTAAACACCCCCTCCGCACTGACATCCAGCGCCGCCGTCGGCTCATCGAGGATCCAGACCGGGCGATAAGCGACGAGCAGCTTGGCAAACGCCATGCGGCGCTGCTGGCCGGCGGAGAGATAACCGAAGGGCAGGTGGATGATGCCGTCAAGGCCGACGGTCCCGGCGGCCTCGGCCGGAGAGATGCTCTCGCCGCCATTCACGTCGCCAAAAAACTCCTTCCAGAAGGAGAGATTCTCAAAGACCGTCAGTTCCGCCTTCATCGCGTTGCGGTGGCCGAGATAGTGGCAGGCCTCGGCGGCGCGCATCCCCGATTCGGCTTTGTCCGAAATCCAGGCGACGCGGCCGGTTTCCGGATGCAGCAATCCGGCCACGACGCGCAGCAGCGTCGATTTCCCCGATCCGTTGCGGCCGGTCAGGACGAGGCTTTCGCCGGCTCCGAGGTCAAAGGAGATATCCGTGAAAATCAGGTCTTCGCCGCGTCTTGCGCTCAAGTTTTCGGCCAAAAGCCGCATGCTGGAGACCTTCATTAAGATTTTAATCATCGCGATCCGAAAATTTATTCGGAATGGGCGCCAAGCGTCTGGAACCCTTCTTAGAAATTATCTATAAGCACTGCAACCACGCCAGCGGCCGGCGTGATTTCAATCTTCCGCCGAACCTGAAGATCCCAAAAAATCTTCTCGTGCGGACAGCGGAAATGGTCGTACCCGCATCCTGATGTGCATGAAGTGCATAGGCGTCCGCACGCGCGTGTTGGCTCTTTAATCAGCGGGGTTTTTTCCGTGGCTAAGTCTCTCGACAGTTTCAATTGTCGCTCCGTCCTTACCGTAGGCGGTAAGGATTACGTTTACTACAGCCTTCCCAAGGCCGAACAGAACGGCCTGGCCGGTGTTTCGAAGCTGCCCTTCTCCATGAAGGTGCTGCTCGAAAACCTGCTCCGCTTTGAAGACGGCCAGTCCGTCACCAAGGAACAAATCCTCACCGTTGCCGAATGGCTGAACAACAAGGGTCTGACGGAAGCGGAAATCGCCTACCGTCCGGCCCGCGTGCTGATGCAGGACTTCACCGGCGTTCCCGCCGTGGTCGATCTTGCCGCGATGCGCGACGCGATGGTGTCGCTCGGCGGCGATCCGGAAAAGATCAACCCGCTGGTTCCGGTCGATCTCGTCATCGACCACTCGGTTATCGTCGACGAATTCGGCACGCCGACCGCGTTTGCCAAGAACGTCGAGCTCGAATACGAGCGCAACGGCGAGCGTTACCGCTTCCTGAAGTGGGGCCAGCAGGCGTTCAAGAATTTCCGCGTCGTTCCCCCGGGCACCGGCATCTGTCATCAGGTCAATCTCGAATATCTCGGCCAGACGGTATGGACCAAGGAAGAGGATGGCGAAACGATCGCCTATCCGGACACCTGCGTCGGCACGGACTCTCACACCACGATGATCAACGGTCTCGGCGTTCTCGGCTGGGGTGTCGGCGGTATCGAAGCGGAAGCCTCGATGCTCGGCCAGCCGGTCTCGATGCTTTTGCCTGAAGTCATCGGCTTCAAGCTCACCGGCAAGCTCAAGGAAGGCGTCACGGCGACCGACCTCGTGCTGACCGTCGTGCAGATGCTGCGCAAGAAGGGCGTTGTTTCCAAGTTCGTCGAATTCTTCGGTCCGGGCATGGACAACATGCCGCTCGCCGACCGCGCGACGATCGGCAACATGGGTCCGGAATACGGCGCGACCTGCGGCTTCTTCCCCGTCGATGGCGAAACCATCAACTACCTGACGATGTCCGGCCGCACGCATGAGCGGATCGCACTGGTCGAGGCCTATTCCAAGGTCCAGGGCATGTGGCGCGAAGGCGATGGTTCCGACCTCGTCTTCACCGACACGCTGGAACTCGACCTCAACGACGTCGTGCCGTCGATGGCCGGCCCGAAGCGTCCGGAAGGCCGCATCTCGCTCGACAAGATCGCTTCCGGTTTCGCCGGCTCGCTCGATACCGAATACAAGAAGCCCGGCCAGCTCGACAATCGTTACCCCGTCGAGGGCACGGATTTCGATCTCGGCCATGGCGACGTGGCGATTGCCGCGATCACGTCCTGCACCAACACCTCCAACCCGTCGGTGCTGATCGCTGCCGGCCTTCTCGCCCGCAACGCGGTTGCCAAGGGCCTGAAGTCCAAGCCGTGGGTCAAGACTTCGCTTGCACCGGGATCCCAGGTCGTCGGCGAATACCTTGCCAAGTCCGGCCTGCAGGCCGATCTCGACAAGCTCGGCTTCAACCTTGTCGGTTTCGGCTGCACCACCTGCATCGGCAATTCCGGCCCGCTGCCGGCGCCGATCTCGAAGACGATCAACGACAAGGGCCTGATCGCCGCCGGCGTGCTCTCGGGCAACCGCAACTTCGAAGGCCGCATCTCGCCGGACGTCCAGGCGAACTACCTCGCTTCGCCGCCGCTCGTCGTTGCTTATGCGCTCGCCGGTTCGGTCCAGAAGGACCTGACCTCCGAGCCGCTCGGCGAAGACCAGAACGGCAACCCGGTCTTCCTCAAGGACATCTGGCCGACCTCGAAGGAAGTCCAGGAATTCATCCTGAAATACGTCACCCGCGAACTCTACGAAACCAAGTATGCGGACGTGTTCAAGGGCGACGAGAACTGGCAGGCGGTCAAGGTTCCTCCGGGTCAGACCTATGCCTGGGACGACGATTCGACCTATGTGCAGAACCCGCCCTATTTCGTCGGCATGGGCAAGACCGGTTCGGGCCTCAAGAACATCAAGGGCGCCCGCGTCCTCGGTCTCTTCGGCGACAAGATCACCACCGACCACATCTCGCCTGCCGGTTCGATCAAGGCTGCCTCGCCGGCCGGTGCTTATTTGACGGGCCATGGCGTCGGCGTTGCCGACTTCAACCAGTACGGCACGCGCCGCGGCAATCATGAAGTGATGATGCGCGGCACGTTCGCCAACATCCGCATCCGCAATTACATGCTCGGCCCGAACGGCAAGGAAGGCGGCTACACCTTCCACTATCCGTCCAAGGAAGAGATGTCGATCTACGACGCGGCCATGCAGTACAAGGCGGAGGGCGTTCCGCTCGTCATCTTCGCCGGCGTCGAATACGGTAACGGTTCGTCGCGCGACTGGGCCGCGAAGGGCACCAACCTGCTCGGCGTCAAGGCGGTCATCGCCCAGTCCTTCGAGCGTATCCACCGCTCGAACCTGGTCGGCATGGGCGTCGTTCCCTTCGTCTTCGAAGAGGGCACGACCTGGGCCAGCCTCGACCTCAAGGGCGACGAGACTGTCGAGATTCTCGGTCTCGAAGGCGACATCAAGCCGCGCGAATGGAAGACCGCCAAGATCACCTACGGCGACGGCACGGTGAAGGAAATCAACATCCTCTGCCGCATCGATACGCTCGACGAGGTCATCTACATGAACAATGGCGGCATCCTGCAGACGGTTCTGCGCGACCTCGCAGCCTAAGCGACAAAGCCACCCGCAGGCTGGGCCTGCGGGTGGTCTTCTCCACAACCCCATCGGTCCTCATTCCCGTGCTTGTCACAGGAATCCAGCCAGCCCAAGCCCTTGGGCTGAAAGAGTCTCCCGACCCCGATAGACATCGGGTCACTGGATTCCTGTGACAAGCACAGAAATGAGGGAGGTGGAGGCCCTCGATCCCAGCTGTCCCAAGGTCCCGCGCCCTTGACCGTCGTCATCCTCACCGGAATGGCCGTCACCGTTTTCCTGACATCGTTGCTTTCGGGAATTTTTGGCATGGCGGGTGGGCTGATCCTGCTCTGGGTGCTGCTTTTCCTTTATCCCGTCGGTACTGCGATCGCCTTCCACGGCATCATTCAGATGGTGTCGAACGGATCGCGCGCCTGGTTTTCTCGCGCCTATATCGACTACCGCATCCTCGGCATCCTCTGCCTCGGCGTCGCCGTTTCGGCGGCGGTGCTGTTCTCGGTCAATTACGCGCCGGACCTGGTCGTCGTGCTGATCGGAGTGGGGCTGATGCCGATCCTGGTCTGGCTGCCCGTCAAGCGGCTGCAACTCGATGCGTCAAAGCCTCTGCATGCTTTCATCTGCGGGCTGTTTTCCGGCGCACTGACGATCAGCGTCGGCGTCGCGGGTCCGACGGTCGATATCTTTTTCATCCGCACCCAGATGGACCGCCGCAAGATCATCGCCACCAAGGCGTCGATCCAGACGCTTTCGCATCTCACGAAGGTCGCCTTCTATTGGAACGCGGCTTCCGGCCTGCCAGCCTCCGACTGGATTTCGATCCTGCTCGCCGCGCCGATCGCCATCCTCGGCGCGCATGTCGGCAATGGCATCCTGCAGAAAATGACCGACCAGAATTTCCGCGCCTGGACGCGCTGGGTCGTCACCGGCGTGGGTGCCGTTTATTTTACTCAGGGCTTGCTTAAACTGATTTGACCTCAGCGTATTTTTCGCCAAGTTTGGCGCCCAACGAAAGGCATTCGGGAACCGATCAATTATCCGGTCTTCACCCCTTCGTGACTTTCTCTTGAAGGTGCCCGGTGGTTACTTTCCGCCATCCAGTGCATTCGGCCTTGATCGCCGCGAGCAATCGTGGATAACAGTTGCCCTGATAAAAAGGTCCGCCACCCATGCCCTTTCGTTTTCGCTCCGTACTCCTTGTTGCGGGCCTGTTTTATGCGGGCGCTGCATTGGCGGGAGAGGTGAGAGCGCCGAAGGGCGTGATCGAGCTTTTCACCTCTCAGGGGTGTTCTTCCTGCCCGCCGGCCGACGCCGCTCTGGGCGAGCTGGTGGCGCAGGGCGACATGGTCGTGCTCTCCTACCACGTCGATTACTGGAACTATCTCGGCTGGACCGATACGCTGAGCTCCAAGGAAAATACCGAGCGGCAATATGGTTATGCCAAGACGTTCGGACGCACCGGCGTCTATACTCCGCAGGCCGTTATTAACGGCCGCGATCATGTCAAGGGCACGGACCTCACCGTCATCAATGACAAGGTGAAGATGCTCGGCCAGAACGGCAAGGGGCTCGACGTTCCGGTCACCGCTGCGATGCGCGGCGACGAGATCGAGATCGAGATCGGCGATGGCAAGGGACAGGCGGACGTCGTCGTCGCCTATTTCACCAAACGCCAGCAGGTGGATGTCACCAAGGGTGAAAACAGCGGCAAGAACATGGAATATTGGCACGCCGTCTATGACGTCCAGTCGGTGGGCACATGGAACGGCCAGAGCATGAAGCTGACCCTGCCGGGCAAGCTGATGGGCAAGTCCAAGAAGGACGGCTGCGCGATCCTGCTGCAGACTTCCGGTCCGGGCGGCGAACCGGCAGCCATTCTCGGCGCGACTGTATTGATGGTAGGTCGCAAGAACTATTGACCGCAGGCGCGGTTCAGGACTGGCTGACTGTGTGTGAATTCTTGTTGGCGGCCCGATCCAATAACATTGGGGGGCTGGGGGTAAGGGTCAATGCACCAGACCGGGCCATATGGCGCTGAAAACGGCGCCAACCAACATCGTCAATTTCGCTTCGAAATCGGGCACTCTTTTGTTCGAAATGGGGCAACAATAAAATCGTGCGGTTCGCTCCCCGCGAAATTGCCGGGGTTGATTTTTGCAGCCTCTCGGGCAAACTGTCATGTCTCTGACATTTGACGATTTGGGAGTCTTGATGACAGATCAGCCGGATTTGCCGGGGGGCCAGAGATCCCGGGACACAGCCGTCGTCGTCGATCTCAGTGAATATAGGCAGAATCTCGATCCTGCACCGGTCACTTTCCACCGGCGCGAACTCGACGCGATCCTAAGGATTTACGGCCGCATGGTCGGCGAGGGAGAATGGAAGGACTACGCTATCGATCACCTCAAGGATCGGGCGGTGTTTTCCATTTTCAAGCGCTCGGGCGAAACGCCGCTGTTCCGAATCGAGAAGAACCCGAAGCTTGCCGCCAAGCAGGGCGCCTATTCCGTGACGAACACCCACGGGCTGATTATGAAGCGCGGCCATGAGCTGCCGCAGGTGCTCAAGGTGTTCGACAAGGTGCTGAAACTGATCGACTGACGCTAATCGCTACTCGGTAAACAGCGAGCCCGGATAGACGCTGGGATCCGGATCGGTTTCGTTGCCTTCGCCGAGGGCTGCCTGCATCAGCACGGTATCCTGCCATTTCCCATGTTTGAAGCCGGTGCCCTTCAGTGTGCCGGTCAGTTCGAAACCGAGGCCGCGATGCAGCGCCACGGACGCCGGGCTCGCACCGCCGATGACGGCGACCATCTGGCGGAAACCGAGCGCCTCGCAGCGCACCAGCAATTCCTTGAGCAGCGCCTTGCCGACGCCCTTGCCGCGCGCTTCCGGTGCCAGGTAAATCGAATCCTCGACCAGCCAGCGATAGGCCGGGCGGGTGCGGAAGGCCGATGCGTAGGCGTAGCCGAGGAGCGTGCCGTCTTCCTGTTCGGCCGCGATATAGGGATACCCCTTGGCCCGGATCGCCTCGAAGCGAGCCGTCATCTCAGCCTGGTCGGGGGCCAAGATCTCGTAGCTTGCGGTGCCGTTCAGCACGCTGTCGCAATAGATCTCGGTGATGGCGGAAAGATCGGCGGGGGAGGCGTCGCGGAGATGGAATGTCATGGAGGCAGGCCGTTGAAAGGAATGGCCAAGCCTATGCCGCAACGCGAAGCCGGGCAACAAAAAAGGCGACCCGGAGGCCGCCTTTTTCCTGTTCAAATTCCTCGGAAATCAGTTGTTCCGGTTGCCCAGGAACTGGAGGAGGAACGTGAAGAGGTTGATGAAGTCGAGGTAAAGGGTCAGAGCGCCCATGATGGCCTTGCGGCCGGCAACCGCGACGTCGTCGCCGTCAAAGTACATTTCCTTGATCTTCTGCGTATCGTAGGCGGTGAGGCCTGCGAAGATCAGAACGCCGATGACCGAGATCGCCCAAGCGAGGGGGGCAGAACCCAGGAAGATGTTGACGATCGAGGCGATGATCAGGCCGAACAGGCCCATGATCAGGAACGAGCCCATGCCCGACAGGCTTCTCTTCGTCGTATAGCCGTAAAGCGACAGGGCGCCGAAGGAGGCAGCAGTGATGAAGAACGTCTGAACGATGCTCTGGGCCGTGTAGACCAGGAAGATCGACGACAGCGACAGACCCATCAGAGCCGCATAACCCCAGAAGGTGCTCTGAGCAGCGCTGACGCTCATCTTATGAACGCGGAAGCTCAGGAAGAACACCACCGCGAGCGGTGCGAGCATGACGACCCAGCGAAGCGGCGAACCGTAGATCGCAGCGCCAAGGCTGGTCAGCAGGATGCCGTTCGGAAGCCGGGCGACAGCTGCAGCTGCATCCGTCGTCGTTGCGAGGGCCGAGATACCATAAGCGGCGATACCGGTGATAGCCAAGCCGATAGCCATCAGGTTGTAGACCTTGAGCATGTAGGCGCGCAGGCCTTCATCGATCATCGCGCCGGACTGGGCGCGACCCTGCGCCGCCCGGGTCTGGTAGTTGTTAAAGTCAGCCATTGTTTCCTCTTTAAGCTCCGGAATTATTCACGGTGTCGGGCCCCTTTTTCACGGACCCAGGCGCCGCTGCGGAGCTCCAGCAAGCCTGCGCATAAATATGATGCGAGATCGCTTCACATACAAGAGGTGCGCCAAGCGAAAAACGCAAGCCATAGGCGCTATTTAGCAACCTATGGGATGTTCTGACGGGAATTTGATCCGTGAGTTAACACGAAATACTACCTCTGAGAGAATTAGAGCTCGCGCAGCACAGGTGCGGCTTTCTGCCCTAATATGCGCCAGGTGCCGGCAAGGCCTATTCCGACCGTCAGTACCAGCGAAACGGCGAGCGTCAGCACCGCGACATCGGGCAGGAAGACCGATTGGAGCCGCATGATGCGGCTGACCACGAACCAGGCGGAGAGGCCGCCGGCGACGAGCGCAAAGAGCGCGGTTGCCGCGCCGAGGATCATATATTCGTAGCTGAAGGCGCGCATCAGCATGCCGCGCGTGCCGCCCAGCGTTTTCAGGATGACGGCGTCATGGGTGCGAGCCCGATTGCCGGCGGCGAGCGCACCGGCAAGGACCAGCACCGAGGCGATCAGCGCAACGGCGGCGGCGGCCCGGATCGCGGTCGCGAGCTGGCCGACGAGCTGGTCGACGATGTCGATCGCATCCTTCACCCGGACGCTGGTGATGGTCGGATAGGCGTTGGTGACGGCGCGCAGGATCGAGGCTTCCTGCTGGGCGGTGGCCTTGGGATCGCTGAGCGTCGCGAGCCAGGCATGCGGCGCGCCGCGAAACGTGTTCGGCGAGAAGATCATCACGAAATTGATCGACAGCGATTCCCACTGAACCTTGCGGAAATTGGCGATGCGGGCGGTGATGTTGCGGCCGAGCACGTTGACGGTGACGGTATCGCCGATCTTCAGGCCAAGTTCGCCGGCCTCTTCGGCCGAGAAGGACACCAGCGGCTCGCCGGTGTAGTTGGCACTCCACCATTGCCCGGCGGTGAGCGCCGAATTGGAAGGAAGCTTCTCCTCATAGGTGATGCCGCGGTCGCCGCGCAGCACCCAGCGGCCGGCTGGCGGCACGCTCATCTGGGTGACGTCCTGGCCGTTGAAGGCGAGGATTCTTCCGCGCAGCATCGGCACCTGAGTGATCGTACCCTCCGGCGCCTGCTGTTTGAGGATGTTGACGAAGCCTTCCCGCTCCGATCCCTGAATATCGACGAAGAAGAAGTTCGGCGCCTGCTGCGCAATGCTGCCGGTCAGCTGGCGGCGCATGTTGCCGTCGATCAGGGCGAGCGTCACGAGTAGGGCAAGGCCGAGGCCGAGCGACAGCACGACCGAGGGCGTCAGTGCGCCCGGCCGGTGGATATTGCCGATCGCCAGCCGCAGCGCCGGCGAATTGACCCGCGGGCTTCGCCTGGCCAGTGCTGCGATCAGTGCTGCCACGAGGCGCAGCAGCATGAAAGCGCCGGCGACTGCGGCGAGGAAGACAGAGGCGATGAAACGTTCTTCCGCCGAGACGATCGCAAGCGCCGCCAGGGCGGCGAGTGCCAGGCCGGCGGCCAGAAGATAGGGCCAGGAGGGAAGGCGGGTATTGTCGAAACTCTGTTCGCGGAAAAGCGCGGTCGCAGGCACTTCGCGGGCATGACCGAGCGGCAGGACTGCGAAGGCGAAGGTGATCAGGATGCCGAACAGCGCGGCAAGCGCCAGCGCTGAGGGGTAGAAGGTGACTTCCTTCGGAACTGGCAGCACGCCTTCGAGGAACTGCAGCGCCACGAAGGGCGAAACCGCGCCGATGACGAGGCCGATCAGGATGCCGACCACTGCAAGCAGCATGATCTGGATGAGATAGATCATCGTCACCACCGAGGCCGGCGCGCCCAAACACTTGAAGGTGGCGATGGTGGTGCGCTTGGCATCGAGGAAGGCGCGCACGGCATTGGCGACGCCGACGCCGCCGACGATCAAGGCGGTCAGGCCGACCAGTGTCAGGAATTGCGAGAAGCGGTCGACGTTTTCGGTGAGCGAAGGAGCCGCGCGGTCGCTGGTGCGGATGGACCAGCCGGCACTCGGGAATTCGCGATTGGCGCGGGCGGTGAGTGTCGAACGGGTCGCCGGATCGTCGAGCCGGACCTTGTAGGCATGTTCGACGAGGCTGCCGGTGGTGATCAGGCCCGAAGCGGTGAGCGCTTCGCGGCTGACGATCAGGCGGGGCGCAAAGCCGAAACCGTCGGAAAGCGCGTCGGGCTCGGCGGTGATCGTGCCGCGCAATGTCAGCCTGGCATTGCCGAGCAGAAGCTGATCGCCGTCCTTGAGGCCGAGGCGTTCCAACAGCAGCGGGGCTGCCAGTGCGCCAAAAGTCTCTCCCTGCTTGCCAAGCAGGTCAGGAAGCGGTGCCGCCGGTTCAGCGCCAAAGCTGCCATAGAGCGGATAGGCGTCGTCGACCGCCTTGACCTCGACCAGCGCCTGTTCGGAACCGTCGGGCTTGCGTGCCATGGAGCGCAGGCTGGTGGACACGGAAACCTTGCCGAGGCTCGCCAGGAAAGCGCGTTCCTGGTCGGTGGCTTCGCGGTTGTTCAGTTCGAAACGGATGTCGCCGGCAAGGATCTCCTGTCCCTGTGAGGCGATGGCGCCGGTGATGGCGCGCGAGACCGAATTGACCGCCGCGATCGCTCCGGTGCCGAGCGCGATGCAGGCGAGGAAGATGTAGAAGCCGGCGAGCCCGCCGCGCATTTCGCGCAGCGCCAGGCGGAAGGAAATCGCGAGGCGCGGAAAGGCGAGCCTCATGCGGAGACCGCCTGAACGGTCGCGTGGGCGGTGGCGCTGTCGCCAACGATCTCGCCGGAACGGACGCGGATCTGGCGCGAGCAGCGGGCGGCAAGCGCGTTGTCATGAGTGACGAGCAGCATGGTCATGCCGCGCTCGGCCTGTTTCGAAAATAAGAGGTCGGCGATCTGCCGGCCGGTCTCGGTGTCGAGATTGCCGGTCGGTTCGTCGGCGATCAGCACGGAGGGCGAGGGGGCAAGGGCGCGGGCAATCGCCACGCGTTGCTGTTCACCGCCGGAAAGCTGGCCTGGATAGTGGCTCAGCCGCTCGCCGAGGCCGACGGCGGTCAGTTCCCGCTTGGCGATCTCGAAGGCGTCCTTCACATTGGCGAGTTCGAGCGGCACGGCGACGTTTTCGAGGGCCGTCATGTTGGCGATCAGGTGGAAGGACTGGAAAACGATGCCGATATTGCGGCCGCGGAAATCGGCAAGCCTGTCTTCGGAAAGGGCGTGAAGGGGTGCGTCGTTGATGACGATCTCGCCGCTGTCGAGGCGTTCGAGGCCGGCCAGAACCATCAGCAGCGTCGATTTGCCGGAGCCCGAAGGCCCGACGATGCCGACGGCCTCGCCCGCGCGGATTTCGAGGTTGATCTGCTTCAGCACATGCACCGAGGCCGCCGCGCTGCCGAGCGTCAGATCGGCTTTCTTCAGCGTGATGATGGTTTTAGTCAAATCGAACCGTCCTATATAGGCGTGAAGCGTAACCCGAACACCGCATTGCGGTAGCGCTCAATCTAGGAGACGGATCGTGAGTTTTAAAGCAAGCCTGCTTCACTTCATCGTCATGTCCGCGCTGGCGCTGGCCGCACTGCCGGCCGCCGCGCAGGACAAGGCGATCCAGCTCGTCGGTTTCGGCGACAGCCTGATGGCGGGTTACCAGCTTGCGCCTTCCGAATCCTATACGGCCCAGCTCGAGGCGGCGCTGAAAGCCAGCGGGCAGAATGTCGTGGTCACCAATGCGGGCGTTTCGGGCGATACGACAGCAGGAGGGCTTTCGCGCATCGACTGGTCGGTGCCCGACGGCACTGACGGCGTGATCCTCGAACTCGGCGCCAACGATGCGCTGCGCGGCATCTCCCCCGAGCAGTCGGAAAAGAACCTCGATGCGATCCTGGCGCGGCTGAAGGAACGGAAGATCCCGGTGTTCCTGGTCGGCATCCTGGCGCCACCGAACATGGGCGGGGATTATGCCGAAAAGTTCAATCCGATCTACAAGCGGCTGGCGGAGAAATACGTGGTGCCGCTCTATCCATTCTTCCTGGATGGAGTCGCGACCATTTCCAGCCTGCAGCTCTCCGACGGCATGCATCCGAACGCCAAAGGGGTCGCCGTGATGGTCGAAAAGACCATTCAACCTGTCAAAAGCTTCCTGGGGGCTATTAAGGATAAGGGAAAATAACAGCTTGCGCGGAACTCCGTTGCATGATTCGCTGTTTGCATCTGCAAAAGATTCGAGGAGGTCCCTATGCCGAGACTTTTCACCGCCCTCGAAGTTCCGCGCAATGTAGCGATGAGCCTGTCTCTCCTGCGCGGCGGGATCCCCGGTGCCCGGTGGATCGACGTGGAGAATTATCACATCACTCTACGCTTTATCGGCGATGTCGACGGCCGCACCGCCGACGAGATCGTCGACCGGCTGGACCGCATCGACCGACCGGAATTTCAGGCGACGCTGACCGGGATCGGCTCGTTCGGATCGAAGAAACCGCATTCCATCTGGGCCGGCGTTTCACCCTCGCCGGAAATCTACGCGCTGCAGGCGGAGATCGAACGGATCTGCCAGCGTATCGGTCTGCCGCCGGATCCCCGCAAGTTCACGCCGCATGTGACGCTCGCACGGCTCAAGAACTGCCGCCTGGACGACGTGGTTCACTATCTTGCCGGCCGCGGCAATTTCCACACGGCACCCTTCACCGTCCCCCGTTTCGTGCTGCTGTCGTCGAAGGAGTCGGTCGGAGGCGGACCGTATCTGACGGAGGAAATCTTCCCGCTGCAGGAGGCAAGCTACGGCACTGCCTATGCCGGCGACATGGAGCCGGCGAAGAGCCTCCTTTAACCGGAAGGCGCCCCTTTAGTCCGAAGGAAGGTTGGACGATGAACTACGAAAAGCTGGATGCGGCTGCCGTCGTGCGTGAACTCGCGACGCTCGATGGCTGGGAGCTGAAGCCGGAAGGCGACGCGATCTTCAGGAGCTTCAAGTTCAAGACCTTCATCGAGGCCTTCGGTTTCATGGCCGAATGCGCGCTGTCCGCCGAGAAGCTCAACCATCACCCGGAATGGTCGAACGTCTATTCGCGGGTCGACGTGCTGCTGACCACCCACGCGACCAAAGGCCTGACCGACATCGACTTCAAGCTTGCCCGGGCGATGGACAAGGCATCCTCGCGCCGCAATTGAACTTCATGGTCCAGAGCCCATATTGGGTGGGCACACGTTGAGCGAACGGAGCGACCATGGACGACGTGAAGATCGGCGAAATTCTGCTGCCGGGTGACGAGGATACACAAGGCCGCCGCGAGCGGCAGGTGCGGACTAAGTTCTGGCCGACTCTGAAGCGGGCCGTGCGGCAGGTCCCGTTCAGCCGCGACCTGATCGCCGCCTATTACTGTGCGATCGACCGGCGGACTCCGACCCGCGTCCGGGGCGTGCTGCTTGCAGCGCTCGCCTATTTCGTGATGCCGATCGATTTCGTGCCGGACATGTTCGTCCTTGTCGGCTTCACCGACGATGTCGCCGTGCTCGCAGCAGCTTTCCGGATGATCCAGGGCCATATCGCCGACCGCCATTACGAGGCTGCCGATCTGGCGCTGGCGGACAATCCGGACATCGCCGAGGGCGTGCGCGGCAAATAGTCTCACGGGGCGTCAATCCCCCGAAGGATCGTCGAGAACTCTTCGCAAGCGCTCGAATGCAAGCCGGATTCGCGACTTCACCGTCCCGAGCGGCACGCCCGTGGACGAGGCGATTTCCGAATGGGACTGGCCGAGGAAGAAGGCCGCCCGCACCATTTCCATCTGTTCGCCGGGGATATCGGCAAGGGCTGCACGCACCTGCGCATCCCGTTCCTCGCCTTCGAAAATCGTATCGGCGCCCGGCGCCTCGGTCACGAAGAACAGGGGTTCGTAGACATCCAGATACTTGTGCCTCGCCCGCCGTTCCGCATCGATGCGACGGTTGCGGGCGATGCGAAAAAGCCAGGTGGACAGGGAGGATCGGGTCGGATCGTAGAGGCCGGCGCGGTGCCAGAGAACGGCCATCACCTCCTGGACGAGTTCCTCCGCATCGTCGGGCCGCATCGACCGTTTCAACAGCCAGGATTTCAGACGCGGCGCGTAATAATCGAACAGCACGGTAAAAGCTGCCTGATCGCGCTCATCGGCCACTGCCCTTACCAAGCCGGCGAAGTGGTCTCTTTCGTCTACATCCATTTACGCTGCGCACAGTTTCCGATGAGATTCGCGTCATATTCGACCATTCTAATGTCATTGTGAGAGTTAGGAAAAGGACAAACTCTTGCCCCAATCCTTGTGTCACTGATTGACGAAACGCATGGAAATTCTGCTGGTTGGCTCTTTGGAGGCATGGCGGGGAGTGCTATCTCCACGCACCTATGGGCCAAGGCAGGAGATTCAGCAGATTCTAATAGTCTGGTTGACGGTTTGGTAACCAGGATCAAGTCAAAATGCACCGAATCAGGATCATGCCTGGCAAGGCTTGCCCGCTCGGGCCGTTGAACGAACAAAACCGGCAGGAGACCATGTCTGTAAGAACAATCGCAACCGCATTGGCAATCTTGGCTGCAAGCGCCGGCCTGGCATCGGCTCAGTCGTCGAAGGCTACCGCCCCGGCCAAGCCCCAACAGGCCCAGGCGCCGGCACCGGCCGCCGCAGGTCCCACCCGCATCCAGCAATTCAAGGCGTGGGGCGCTTATTCCTACAAGTCGGGCGCCAGCAACGTGTGTTATGTGCTTTCGGTGCCGACCACCAAGGAACCGGCCAGCGTCGATCACGGCGATATCTTCTTTATCGTCTCGCAGCGGCCCGGCCAGAACATTTCCTACGAACCGCAGGCAATGGTCGGATACGTTCTGCAGCCGAATTCCAAGGTGACGGTGACGATCGACAAGAAGAACTTCACGATGTTCACCAAGGACAAGGCGGCCTGGGTCGAGAACGCCGCCGAGGAGCCGGCGCTCGTCGCAGCGATGAAGACAGGTCACAACATGAGCGTCAGCGCCGTTTCCGGCCGCGGCACCAAGACCTCCTATGCCTACTCGCTGCAGGGCATTGCGGCGGCGCTGAAGCAGATCGAAACCTGCAAGTAAGCGTTCGTGCGCAGCAAGAGTTGGAAGGCCGGTCGCAGGACCGGCCTTTTGCATTTCTTGAAGAATAGTGACGCGGCGGCTATTTGATGATAAAGCCCGCCCCAACGAAGGTCCGGCACATGTGCCCAATGGGCCGATACAGGTTTCACGCATTCAACATGCCCTGACTTTCCCGCTGATCGATCGTGGGAAAGCTGCATGTGTTCGAACGGGATAGAAGAATGTCAGTCTCAGAGGCTCTGGCGCCGCTTGCCATCAAGAAGCCGCTCGTCGCTAATCCGGATCTGTTCGGCACCAAGCCGTCGCTGATCGGGCTGACGCGCGAGGACATGGCGCAGGCGCTGAAGGAAAAAGGCGTTTCGGAAAAGCAGGTGCGCATGCGCGTCAGCCAGCTCTGGCACTGGCTCTATATCCGCGGCGTCTCCGATTTCGACGCGATGACCAATGTCGCCAAGGACATGCGCGAGATGCTGAAGGCGCATTTCACCATCGCGCGTCCTGAGATCGTCGAGGAACAGGTTTCCAATGACGGCACCCGCAAATGGCTGTTGCGCTTTCCGCCGCGCGGCGCCGGCCGTCCGGTCGAAGTCGAGACCGTCTACATTCCGGAAGAAGGCCGCGGCACGCTCTGCATCTCGAGCCAGGTCGGCTGCACGCTGACCTGTTCCTTCTGTCACACCGGCACCCAGAAGCTTGTGCGCAACCTGACCGCCGAGGAAATCCTGTCGCAGTTGCTGCTGGCCCGTGACCGGTTGGGTGATTTTCCGGGCACCGACACGCCGCCCGGCGCCTTCGTGCCGACCGGCGACCGCAAGGTCACCAATGTCGTGATGATGGGCATGGGCGAACCGCTCTACAATTTCGAAAGCGTCAAGACGGCGCTGCTGATCGCCACCGACGGCGACGGGCTGTCGCTGTCGAAGCGCCGCGTCACGCTGTCGACTTCCGGCGTCGTGCCGGAAATTTTCCGGACCGGCGACGAGATCGGCGTGATGCTGGCGATCTCGCTGCATGCGGTGCGCGACGACCTGCGCGACATGCTGGTGCCGATCAACAAGAAATATCCGCTGAAGGAACTGATCGAAGCCTGCCGCAATTATCCCGGTCTTTCGAACGCCCGCCGCATCACCTTCGAATATGTGATGCTGAAAGACGTCAACGACAGCCTGGAGGACGCCAAGGCGCTGATCCAGCTTTTGAAGGGCGTTCCGGCCAAGATCAACCTGATCCCGTTCAATCCCTGGCCGGGCACCAACTACCAGTGTTCGGAATGGGCGCAGATCGAGAAATTCGCCGATTTCATCAACCAGGCCGGTTACGCCTCGCCGATCCGCACCCCGCGCGGTCGCGACATCCTCGCCGCCTGCGGCCAGCTGAAATCGGAATCGGAGCGGATGCGCAAGACCGACCGCCTCGCCTTCGAGGCGATGATGATCGCCGGGCACGGCGAAGACGATTGAGGAGACCAGGCCGGCTTTTCTGTTATCGAGCCTGGGTGAAGAAAATCTTCGCCGCGAAGATCGAGAAGACGCCGGCAAAGGTGCAGTCGATGCCGCGCAGGACCCTCGGGTTGGCCTGCAGCCAACTGGCCAGGCGGTCGGCGGCAAGGACGACGATCACGTTGACCGGCATGCCGATGACGATGAAATAGACCCCTAAGAAAATCAGCTTGCTCGTGACGTCCGGATCGCCGGCGGTGACGAATTGCGGCAGGAAGGTCATGAAGAAAATGATGACCTTGGGATTCAAGAGGTTCACCCATAAGCCCGTCGAGATATTGGAAAGTGCGCTCGCCTTGGTCTGGTCGATCTTCTCCACCGACAGTTTTGAGCCGAAGCGGATCGCCTGGATCGCCAGCCAGAGCAGGTAGGCGGCGCCGCCGGTCTTGAGGATGAAGAAGGCGGTCGGTGACGCGGTGATCAGCGCCGAGATACCGAACGCGACCAGCAGCGTATGGCAGACGACGCCGAGGCTGGTGCCGAGAACCACGAACAACGCGGGTCGCCGGCCCTGGCCGAGCGCGCGGCTGATCGACAGCGTCATATCCGGCCCCGGCGTCAGCGCCAGAAGCAGGCCAGCAGCCGTGAAGGCGAGAAGGGTGGCAAGGCTCGGCAGGAAATCCATGGGGTGCACGCTCGAATAGCCGGGTAAAGGAGTGCTCCATTTACCCGGCTTTCGCAGCTATGCCAATCAGGCGCTCAGCGCTTGGAGATGAATTCCTTTGATGCATCCGCAAAGTCCGGATGCCAGCGCGATAGCGGCGGGCGGTTTTCGATGATGTCGCCGATCGCCCAGGCCATGCGGCGTTCGTCTGTCGCCCGATCCACGTCGTTGTCTGGGCAGAGGATATAGAAATCACCGCGCTCCAGGCTCACCAGCATGAACTCGACCGTCTCTTCCGGCGTCCAGGCGCCGGCGGGCTTTTCGACGCGGTCGCCCTTGGTCAGGCCGGTAAACACGAAGCCCGGGATGAGCAGATGCGCCGAGACCTGGCAGTCGGGCGTGTTGCGAAGCTCGTGCTGCAGCGCTTCGGTGAACGTCTTCACGCCGGCTTTGGCGACATTGTAGGCGGGATTGCCGGGCGGTGTCGTGATCCCCTGTTTCGAGCCGGTATTGATGATCAGCGACGGTTCGCCATGGGCGACCATGGCCGGCCCGAACGTCCGCGTGCCGTTGATGACGCCGAGCAGGTTGATGGCGAAAATGCTGTCCCAGTTGACCTGCGGCCCGAATATCGAACTCCCCGGGCTGATACCGGCATTGTTCATAAGCACATGCACCCGGCCGAAACGCTGGATGACGGCGCGTTCCAGCGCCTCGATCTCATCCGGCTTCGAAACGTCGGTGCCGATGGCAGCGACATCCGCCTCGCCGTCTTCGGCAAGGGCCGCGACCTCGTGGGCTGCTTCCGCGAGCTTGTCGCCCTCCAGATCGGCAAGGACGACGGAAAGGCCCATCCGGGCAAATTCCTTCGCCGCCGCAAGGCCGATTCCGGATGCGGCCCCGGTAATCACGGCGACATTGTCCTTTTTCAGAGCGGGATGAGTGATGGTCATGGCAGATCTCCTCTAGGGCGCTGCTGTTCAAAGGTCGGGCGGGATATGGTACCCTCATCAAAACCTGTCAACATGACAAGGCGTCACGAGTAAGGGCGTCACACCGGAGCCGCTTCATGGGCAAGATGACATCGATCACAGTGGATGAGGAACTGACTGAGTTCATCGACAGGCAGGTGAGCGGCGGCAACTACAGTTCGCCAAGCGAAGTGGTGGAGGCCGCCTTACGGCTTCTGCGTGACAGCGAGGGCGGTATCGAGGCCATTCGCGCGGCGATCGAAGAAGGCGAGGCCTCGGGCGAGCCGCAGCCTTTCGATTTCGACGAGTTCATTGAAAAGAAACGTGCCTTGCGCGCCGAGCGATGAAAACTCTGATCTTCGCGCCGAAGGCGACCGCGGACATCGACCATATTTACGATTATACAGACGAGACCTGGGGCTACAATCAGGCTGAAGAATATACGTTCGGAATCCGGGATTTTTGTAGGGCACTTTCCTTGGGGGAGAGAAGCGGACGGAAGATCGACCAGATCAAACGCGGATATCGAGCGCTTGCCTACGGGTCCCACTTTATCGTCTATCGAGAAACGCCTACGACAATCTCGATCATCCGCGTCCTTCACCAGCGCATGAATATCGGCGGCCATCTCTGACCGGCTTTGCCGGGTTTTTCTTGCGTGCCTCAGGAAACTCGCTAAAAGTGCCGCAAATCCTGACTTGGCAGTTTCAACAACCGCTTCCACCCGCAGACGGACGTAAATCGACATGGCACTCCCGAAAGACGTAAAGAAGGTCGTTCTCGCCTATTCCGGCGGCCTCGACACCTCGATCATCCTGAAATGGCTGCAGACCGAACTGAACGCCGAGGTGGTGACCTTCACCGCCGATCTCGGTCAGGGCGAGGAACTGGAGCCGGCCCGCAAGAAGGCCGAGATGCTCGGCATCAAGGAGATCTATATCGAGGACGTGCGCGAAGAGTTCGTGCGCGATTTCGTCTTCCCGATGTTCCGCGCCAATGCCGTCTATGAAGGCGTCTACCTGCTCGGCACCTCGATCGCCCGTCCGCTGATCTCCAAGCACCTGATCGAGATCGCCAAAAAGACCGGTGCCGATGCGATTGCCCATGGCGCCACCGGCAAGGGCAACGACCAGGTTCGTTTCGAGCTTTCGGCCTATGCGCTGAACCCGGATATCAAGGTGATCGCGCCGTGGCGTGACTGGGCTTTCAAGAGCCGCACCGATCTTCTGAAGTTCGCCGAGGAAAACCAGATCCCGGTTGCCAAGGACAAGATGGGCGAAGCGCCGTTCTCCGTCGACGCCAACCTTTTGCACTCGTCTTCCGAAGGCAAGGTTCTCGAAGACCCGGCCATCGAGGCTCCCGAATACGTGCATATGCGCACCATTTCGCCGGAAGCTGCTCCGGACAAGGCGACCGTCATCAAGGTCGGCTTTAAGAAGGGCGATGCGGTTTCCATCAACGGTGTCGCCATGTCGCCGGCGACCCTTCTTGCCGCGCTCAACAATTACGGCCGCGACAACGGCATCGGCCGTCTCGACCTCGTCGAGAACCGCTATGTCGGCATGAAATCGCGCGGCGTCTACGAAACCCCCGGCGGCACGATCCTGCTCGCCGCCCACCGTGCGATCGAGTCGATCACGCTGGACCGTGGTGCCGCGCATCTCAAGGATGACATCATGCCGCGTTACGCGGAGCTCATCTATTACGGCTTCTGGTTCTCGCCGGAGCGCGAAATGCTGCAGGCGCTGATCGATAAGAGCCAGGAGCATGTCGAAGGCGAAGTGACGCTTAAGCTCTACAAGGGCAATGTTATGGTCATCGGCCGCGAGAGCGAAAAGTCGCTCTATTCCGACAAGCTGGTCACCTTCGAGGACGACCAGGGCGCCTACGACCAGAAGGATGCTGCCGGCTTCATCAAGCTCAATGCGCTGCGCCTGCGCACCCTCGCCAAGCGCAATCTCGGCAAGTAACTCCGATAATCCGATCGCCGAAGCCCGCCTGCCCGAAAGGGAGGCGGGTTTTTTCATGCCTTGCGGCTGGCGATCCGGAAGCCGATGTAACCGAGCACGGCGATCAGGTGCATGGCGGGAATGACGATGCCGAAGGCCGGTAGCGGCGAGCCGATCGAGGCGGCGGCGACGCCGCCCACGAAGCCGGCGCCCATCTGGATGAAGCCCATCATCGCGGACGCCGACCCGGCAATATGCGGGAAGGGGATGAGGCCTGCCGCGGTCATGTAGGGCGATACGAAGGCGATCCCGAAGGCGCACATGGCAACCGGCACCATGACCGACAGAAAGGATGGCGGCAGGTAGTGGATCGAAAGGGCCATGACGAGACCACCGCTGCCGCTGAAAATCAGTCCAACCAGGGGCGCCTGTTCGGCCGGCAACCATCTCGAGATGACGCGGAGGCAGACCGAACCCATCAGGAAGAAACCGGATTGCATCAGCATGCTCATGCCGAACTGGATGGGCGTCAACCCGACCTTCTCGATCAGGATGAACGGCAGCACGGCCGCCTGGGCATACATGGAGCCGACGGCGCCGCCCAGAACGACCGCGGTAAACAGGAAGCGCGGCAAGGGCGACGATTTCCGCATAGGCCTGGACGAGCCGCAGCGGCTTCAGCCGACTGCGATCGGGCACCGTGGTTTCCTTCAGGCAGACGGTCGACAGGAAGACCAGCAGGGCGCCGAAGCCGACCATCAGCAGGAATACCGATCGCCAGCCGAACGCGGCCAGGGCGAGGCCGCCGACCGTCGGGCCGAGAGACGGCCCGATCGCCAGGATGATGCCCATCGTGTTGATGATCCGGGCAGCGTCGCCGCCGTTGAACTGGTCGCGGACAATGGCGCGCGACACGGTGACGCCGACCGAAGCGCCGATACCCTGGATCAGGCGGCCAGCGAGCACCCATTCGACCGTGGGAGCAAAGGCGGCAAGCAGAGAACCGGCCAGATAGACCAGGAGAAAACTCAGCGAGGCGGTCTTGCGGCCGAAGGCGTCGGAGACGGGGCCGGCAACCAGCTGCGCCAGTGCGAACCCGGCAAAATAGAGCGACAGCGACATCTTGATCGCTGCCTCCGTGGTCGAAAAGGCATGCACCAGCTCCGGCATGGCCGGCGTGTAGATCGCCATCGAGATCGGTCCGATTGCCGTCAGGAGCGCGCCGATGATTGTGGTTCGACGCTCGCTCATCCGAGCGGGGACAGGCGGCATGTTATCGGCTTTCATCGAATGCGGTCTGGAGCATGACGGAGGGGGCTACGGCCTGGAGGTTGGCGTTGAACGCGGCCAATGCCTCGCGCAGGATGCGGCTGTTTTCCTCGCTCAAGCCTTCGGTCGCCTGAGCAAGGATGGCGTTCAGTTCGTGGCGGATCGAGCCGATCATCTCGTCGGAGGTCTTGGTGAGATTGATCCGCTTGACGCGCCGGTCAGCAGAGCATTGCTGCCTTTCGACCAGTCCGAGCGCCTCCAGCTTGTCGAGATAGGCGCAGAGCGTCATCGGCTCGACGCCCATGCGGGCAGCGATGTCGAGCTGGCGGCTGCCGTCGACGGTCGCGATGTTCAGGAGCGCCCGCGCCTCGCCGGGCGTCAGTCCGAGGCCGGCCTCGGCGATGCGGCGCTCGAAGGCGGCACGCAGCAATCGGGCACTGTCGGCGATCAGAAATCCCAAACTGTCCATGCCCTCTTCGGCACCTTTCGCCTTTATATGCAAATTTTGTAAGGTACCCTTACTATCTTTCGGGTGTGAGGCAAACGGAAAACGGGGTTCGGTTGCATTGACACCGGCGAAACCTGCGGCGAGATTGTCGCAGCCTTCCGACGGAGCTTCTCCATGTCCTCATCGCTGCTTGCCGGCGCCTTTTTCGCGGCGCTCGCCTATACGCTCATTCCCGGCCCGGCATTCCTGGCGCTGCTCGGCATCGGTGCCGGACAGGGGAGGCAGGCCGGGGCCTTCTTCATGGGCGGCCATCTGGCGGGAGACATTCTCTGGTCCGGACTGGCGCTGGTGGCGATCATCGGCGCCAAGACGGTCGGCACCACCGTCTTCGACATCCTCGGGGTTTTCTGCGGTCTCTATCTTGGCTGGATCGGCTGGAGCGCGTTGCGGGCGAAGCCGAAGAAGGATGGCGGCGCTCTGGTGACGGTCGAAAAGCCGCTGCGGCGGGGGCTGATTTTCGGGTTGACCAACCCCAAAGGTTATCCGGTGGCGCTGGCAACCTTCACGGCACTGCTGGCGAGTTCAGCCGATGCGCTGGATTTCAGCGCGTTGCCGGTGCTTCTCGCCGTGTCGCTGATCGGGTTTCTGACGGCCGATCTGGTGCTCATCGGGATTATCGGGGCCGGCGTGGTGCGGCGGTTCTACCGCAAGCATGAAAGGGTGATCGTCCGGCTTTCCGGCCTGCTGTTCATCGGTTTTGCGGTGCAGGCGCTCTGGCATTCGGCACCGGGCCTGTTCGGCTACAGGCGCGCCTGAGCTTCGATTAGACTTCGATGAAGGCCATCACCGCGCGAAGGACATTGGCGCGGGGCGTATCGCCAAGCGACATGGCGATCTCGAGCTGATTGCGGTAATAATCGTGGAAGTTGAAGCCGGTTTCGTCTGTGACCTGCGACAGGTCCATCAACTGTCCCTGAGCATCGACGGCGTGCGTTGGAAGTTCTTCGGACAACGTGATGTAAGTGTCCTGGTCGATCCTGCCCGCCTGATAGTTTTCAAGCGCGAGCGCACGCAGATCCCGCGGGGTGATCGCCGAAAAATCGATCGGCGATTCATCCGTGTCGGGCACCTGAAAGGTGATCTGGCTCTGCCGACTTCCATGCTCGGATGACTTCTCGACTTTATTGTTTCGAGAATGGTCTCTTTGCAGTAAGTTGGTAGACCAGCGCAAGGAACTGATTTCCATGGCTATATCCTGATTCATCGGATACTGGCCAAAAGTACCTTTGATTACTGCACTGCGTCAAATGGTTAATAACCGTTAATTGTTATGTATGATTTCTTGCCGGAAATCGAAAATGGACAGGCGCATACCCATTCCCGCCGGCTTCTCCTATATGAATGGCGATGCATCGTTAGGAAGGATATTTGCATGTCTTCTAATCTTCTGGTGAACCCCGCTCTCGTGGACTGGAACGGCCATCACGGCCTACCGCGTTTCGATCAGGTGAAGGACGAGGACTTCGCTCCCGGCTTCGAGTCGGCACTTGGCATCCACGAAGCGGAGATCGAGGCGATCGCCAGCAATCCGGAAGAGCCGACCTTCACCAATACCGTCGTTGCACTGGAGACCGCGGGCGACGAGCTGTCGCGCGTTTCGTCGCTGTTCTGGGGCAAGGCCGGCGCGCATACCAACGAGAATATTCAGGCGCTCGAGCGTGAGATCGCGCCAAAAATGTCGCGCCATTATTCGAAGATCGGCATGAATGCGGCGCTGTTTTCCCGCATCGACAGGCTTTGGGAGAAGCGCAAGGAGCTGGGCCTGACGCTTGAGGAAGAGCGCGTGCTGGAACGTCACTGGAAGGGCTTCGTCAAGGCCGGTGCCAAGCTTGCCAAGGCTGAGCAGGAGCGGCTTGCCGATATCAACGAAAAGCTTGCCGGGCTCGGCGCCAAGTTTGGTCAGAACGTCCTCGGTGACGAGAAGAGCTGGTCGCTGAAATTGTCGGGCGAGGCCGAGCTGGACGGCCTGCCGGCCTTCCTGCGCGATGCCATGGCGTCCGCTGCCCGTGAGCGCGGCGAGACGGACGGCTATATGGTGACGCTGTCACGCTCGATCATCGAACCGTTCCTGACCTTCTCGACCCGACGGGACCTGCGCGAACAGGCATTCAAGGCATGGGCTGCGCGCGGACAAAATGGCGGCGAGACCGACAATCTCGGGATCGTGCGCGAAACGCTGGCGCTGCGGGCGGAAAAGGCAAAGCTGCTCGGATACGAGAATTTTGCGGCCTACAAGCTCGACAATACGATGGCGAAGACCGCAGACGCGGTGAATTCCCTGCTCCGCAAGGTCTGGGACAAGGCGCGCTCCAAGGCGCTGGAGGAAGAGGCGAGCCTTGGCGGGCTGATCGCCGAGGAAGGCAAGAACCATGAGGTCATGCCCTGGGACTGGCGGCATTACGCCGAGAAGCTGCGCCAGCGGACCTTCGATTTTTCCGAAACCGAGCTAAAGCCCTATCTGCAGCTGGAAAAGATCATCGAGGCCTGCTTCGACGTTGCCGAGCGTCTGTTCGGCATCAAGGCGGTCGAAGTGAAGGGTGTGGCGGCCTATCATCCGGATGTACGGGTGTTCGAAGTCCGCGACAGGGATGGTTCGCTGAAGGCGCTGTTCCTCGGCGATTATTTCGCCCGCTCCTCGAAGCGCTCCGGCGCCTGGATGAATTCCCTGCAGTCGCAGCACAAGCTGCCGCTGAAGAACGGTGCGACAGGCGAACTGCCGATCATCTACAACGTCTGCAATTTCGCCAAGCCCGCCGAAGGCAAGCCGGCACTGCTGTCGCTCGACGATGCCCGCACGCTGTTCCACGAGTTCGGCCATGCGCTGCACGGCATGCTGTCGGACGTGACCTATCCGTCGGTCTCCGGCACCGGCGTATCGCGCGATTTCGTCGAATTGCCGTCGCAGCTCTACGAACACTGGCTGACCGTGCCGGAAATCCTCGAGAAATACGCCGTGCATCACGAGACCGGCAAACCGATGCCGAAGGCGCTGCTCGACAAGGTATTGGCGGCACGCACCTTTAATGCCGGCTTCGCGACCGTGGAATTCACCTCCTCGGCGCTGGTCGACATGGCATTCCACACCCGCGGAGCGGTCGAGGATCCGATGGTGGTGCAGAAGGAAGTACTCGACGAACTCGGCATGCCGGCTTCGATCGTCATGCGCCACGCGACGCCGCATTTCCAGCATGTGTTTTCGGGCGACGGCTATTCGGCCGGCTACTATTCCTACATGTGGTCGGAAGTGCTCGATGCGGACGCCTTCTCCGCCTTCGAGGAAACCGGCAATGCCTTCGATCCGGTCATGGCCCGCAAGCTCAAGAACAACATCTATTCGGTCGGCGGCTCGATCGATCCGGAAGAGACTTACAAGGCCTTCCGCGGCAAGCTGCCCGACCCGCAGGCGATGTTGAAGAAAAAGGGCCTCGCGATGGTCGAGGAGCTGTCCGGCAGCGACGCCTGAGCGCGTCGTGATCCCGGTCTTGTCGGATGAGATGGAGCTGATGATCCGCCGATCATCGGCCTGTCATTCGGCCGTCATAAAACCGTAACACCATTGTCATGGAACCTTAATAGGAAACCGGCATCGCCTCTAACCGATGCCGGTTCCCCATGACCTTTCAGCCCCCAGCGACACATGCCGCCGTCTCGACGGCCGGGGTGGAATTGCATTACGGCGCGACGCCGGTTCTCAAGGGCATCGATATCTCGCTTTCGAAGGGCAAGACGCTTGCCCTTCTCGGCCCCTCCGGCTGCGGAAAGACCACGCTTCTGCGCCTCGTCGCCGGATTGCTGGCGCCGACCAAGGGTTCGATCTCGATTGTCGGCCAGGTGGTTGCGGATGCCGCCGCGAATACATTCTCCCCGCCCGAAAAGCGCAATCTCGGCATGGTCTTTCAGGACTACGCGCTGTGGCCGCATCTGACGGTCGGCGGCAATGTTTCCTTTCCGCTCGAGATGCGTGGCCTCGGCAAGGCCGAACGCCAGTCTCGCACGATGCGGGCGCTGGAGCGTGTCGGTCTCGGTGCCTATGTGGACCGCCGTCCAAGCGATCTGTCCGGCGGCCAGCAGCAGCGCGTGGCGATCGCCCGTGCCATCGTCGCCGAACCGCAGCTCATCCTCTTCGACGAGCCGTTGTCCAACCTCGACCGCGAGCTGCGCGAAAACATGGTCGGCGAACTTGCCGAGCTGATCGCAACGCTCGGTCTGACCGCCATCTATGTCACGCACGACCACGCGGAAGCGCTGACGCTCGCCGACGACGTCGCGGTGATGCGCGGCGGGCTGATCGAACAGCTCGCATCCCCCGACCAGCTGATCGATAAGCCGGCGACGCCTGAAGTGGCGGACTTCCTGCGCCTCGGCGGCATCGCCGATCTCGACTATCGCGACGGGCTGTGGGTCTTCAAGGGCAGCGACGTGGCGCTACTGCGGAGTGAAGGCGATGCCGGCGCGAGCGCCCGCGTGCTCATTCCGGTCGGCTCGATCTCGGTCAGTGACGTCGGGCCGGGGCGGCTTGCGGCAACCGTGCTGCGCTCGCAGTTCCGCGGCGACGGGCACCTGGCGACGGTTTCGCTCGTCGGCCCCACCCATATGGAATTGCAGGTTCTGAGCCGCGTCAAGCTTCGGCCGGGCGACGGCGTCGGCCTTTCGATCGATCCGGATCAGATCCGCTGGTTTTCCCCACGCGTTCATTCATCCCAAAAGGAGAGTTTGCAACATGCTTAAATCATTGAAGAGCATCACTTTCGGCGTCGTTGCCGCAGCACTTACGGCGGGCGTCGCCCATGCCGACGTCACCGTCTATACCGCCGGTCCCCAGAGCCTGATCGACAAGCTGTCGGCCGGCTTCACCAAGCAGACCGGCATCAAGGTCAACGTCTTCCAGGCGACGACCGGCAAGGTCATGGCTCGTATCGAAGCCGAAGCCGCAAACCCGGTCGTTGACGTTCTGGTTTCGGCTTCCTGGGATACCGCCACCGACTTCGCCAAGCGCGGCTGGCTCGTCAAGTATTCGAGCCCCAACGCTGCCAAGGTTCCGGACTTCCTGAAGACGGAAGGCGCCGTCGCGCAAGGGATCTCGGCACTCGGCATTGCCTGGAATACCAAGAGCGGCACGCCGAAGCCGACCGAATGGGCCGACCTGACAAGTAAGGAATACAAGGACCTCGTCAACATTCCGGATCCGGCGCAGTCCGGCTCGTCGTTCGAACTGACGGCCGCTCTCGCCGGCCAGGATAGTTTCAAGCTCTTCAACGGCCTGAAGGCCAATGGCGCGATCATTGCCGGCGCCAATGCAGATGCTCTGAACCCGGTCCTGCAGGGTGCCAAGGCCGCCGTCTTCGGCGCCGTCGATTACATCACGCTCGCTGCCAAGGCGAAGGGTGAATCGATCGACGTGATCTTCCCGGCTTCCGGCACGGTCATCGCACCGCGCCCGGCGATGATCCTCAACTGGTCCAAGAACCAGGACGACGCCAAGAAGTTCATCGACTACATGCTGTCAGACGAAGGCCAGAAGGCCGTTGCCGACGAAATGCTGATGCCGGCCCGCACCGATATCCCGGCTAACCGTCCGCTGATCAGCGACCTGAAGCTGCTGAAGTACGATACCGCCACCGTCTACGGCAAGCGCAAGGAAACGCTGGCCGAGATTACCAAGATCTACGGCGGCAAGTAAGGAACAGGCGCATGAAGGCGAACGGCATCGGCGGCGCGGCTCCGGCCGCCTGGCTCGCGATCGCGGGACTGGTCCTCGTCGTCGCCATTCCCTTCATCGCCGTGGTGCTGCAGGGCATCTTCCCCAATCTTGGACAGGGTTCGTTCGCGGGCCCTTTCTCCTCTCTTTTCTCGACGCTTGCCGATAGCGCGCTGATCGGCATGGCCGGCAATACGCTGCTGCTCGGCTTCTGCGTGGTGCTCGCCTCGGCCGTGGTCGCTGTGCCGCTCGGCGTGTTCCGAGCGCTCTACCGCATTCCCTTCGCCCCGTTCTGGGATGTGGTCCTGCTCGTTCCCTTCATGATCCCGCCCTATATCGCGACGCTCGGCTGGATCATGACGCTGCAGCCGCGCGGTTATCTGCAGCAGCTGGTCGGCTTCAACCTCGCGCCATTCCTGTTCTCGCTGTTCGGCATGACGCTGGTCATGGCCTTCAACACCTTTCCGGTCGTTTATTTCGCGGTGTCGCGCACGGTGGAAGCCGTTGGCTCCCGTTACGCCGATGTCGGCCGCGTCTTCGGTGCGACGCCGGCGCGGGCTTTCTGGCGGATCACGCTGCCGTTGTCGGCTCCCGGCCTTGCCGCCAGCCTGATGCTGGTTTTCGCAGCCGCCATCGAGGAATACGGCACGCCGGCAGCACTCGGCCGTCGTGCCGGTTTCCAGGTGCTGGTGACCGGCATCGACCTTCGCATCACCGACTGGCCGATCGATCTTCCGGGTGCGGCGATCCTGTCGCTGCTGCTGGTCGCCATGTCCCTCGTCACATTCCTGCTGCAACGCTGGATCCTTTTGCGGCGCTCCTACCAGACGGTGGGCGGCAAGCCGAGCGCCAAGGACAAACGGCCGCTCGGCGCCCTGAAGGTGCCTGTGATGATCGCCTTCTCAGTGGTGGCGTTCCTGGCGACCGGGGTGCCGCTGCTGGCGATCCTGGCGACGGCGCTGTCGCGGACGATTTCCGGCGGGCTGGCGCTCGGCAATCTCAGCCTCAACAATTTCATCCTAGTGTTCAGCAACAGCGCCGGCGCGGTCGGGGCACTGGTGAACAGTTTCTCGCTCGGCATCGCCACGGCGCTGATCACCGGGCTGATCGGCGTGACCGCAGCCTACACGGTGGTCAAGACGCGGATGCGCGGCCGCACGGCGATCGACATCATGACCATATTGCCGAACGCGCTGCCCGGCATTGTCGTGGCGGTCGGGCTGATCCTTGCCTGGAACATGCCCTGGCTGCCGGCGACGCCCTACAACACCGCCTTTATCCTGCTGCTTGCCTATTGTTGCATCCTGCTGCCGCAGCCTGTACGCTATACCACGGCGGCCTTCCAGCAGATCGGTGACAATCTGGAGGCAGCGGCCCGCGTGTTCGGTGCCAGCAGCATCACGGCCTTCCGGCGCATCCTGCTGCCGCTGGTCTTTCCAAGCCTTGCATCGGCCATGCTGCTGGTCTTTGCGCTCGCTTCCCGCGAGCTGGTCGCCTCTGTCGTCGTCGCACCGGTCGGCATGCAGACGATCGCCACATTCATCTGGCGGCAGTTCGAACAGGGGTCGATCGGTCTCGGCATGGCCATGGCCTTCATCGCGATCGTGATTACCACCCTGCTGCCGCTCCTCCTGCTGACGCTGTTGAGGCGCAGCGGGCTGGTGGCGGAATAGCCGTCAACCATCATCGCGCTCACCCCTTTCGCAAATGCGAAAAACAGGGTATGAGGCCGCAAAACGAATTGGGTGCCGCCTCCCGTCGCCGCGCCAAAGCTCAGAGATTCAAAACATGAAAATGCGCAATATCGCGATTATCGCACACGTTGACCATGGGAAGACCACCCTCGTTGACGAACTTCTGAAGCAGTCCGGCTCGTTCCGCGACAACCAGCGCACCACCGAGCGCATGATGGACAGCAACGATCTCGAAAAAGAACGTGGCATTACCATTCTTGCCAAGGCGACCTCGATCGAGTGGAAGGGCGTTCGCGTCAACATCGTCGACACGCCCGGCCACGCCGACTTCGGTGGCGAAGTCGAGCGCATTCTCTCGATGGTGGACGGCGCGATCGTTCTCGTCGACTCTTCCGAAGGTCCGATGCCGCAGACCAAGTTCGTGGTCGGCAAGGCGCTGAAGGTCGGCCTTCGCCCGATCGTCGCGATCAACAAGATCGACCGTCCGGACGGCCGCCATGAGGAAGTCATCAACGAAGTCTTCGACCTCTTCGCCAACCTCGACGCCACCGACGAACAGCTCGATTTCCCGATCCTTTACGGTTCCGGTCGCGATGGCTGGATGAACGTCAATCCGGAAGGCCCGAAGGACCAGGGTCTCGCCCCGCTTCTCGATCTGGTGCTGAAGCACGTTCCCGAGCCGAGCGTCGGTGAAGAAGACGGCGCGTTCCGCATGATCGGCACGCTGCTCGAAGCCAACCCCTTCCTCGGCCGTATCATCACCGGCCGTATCCATTCCGGCTCGATCAAGCCGAACCAGGCTGTCAAGGTTCTGAGCCAGGACGGCAAGACGGTCGAGACCGGCCGTATCTCCAAGATTCTCGCCTTCCGCGGCATCGAACGTACGCCGATCGACGAAGCGCATGCGGGCGATATCGTCGCGATCGCCGGCCTCTCCAAGGGCACGGTCGCCGATACGTTCTGCGATCCCTCGGTCACAGAGGCGCTGCACGCACAGCCGATCGACCCGCCGACCGTCACCATGTCCTTCCTCGTCAATGACTCACCCCTGGCCGGCACCGAAGGCGACAAGGTCACCTCGCGCGTCATCCGCGATCGCCTGTTCAAGGAAGCCGAAGGCAATGTCGCGCTGAAGATCGAGGAATCGGACGGCAAGGATTCGTTCTTCGTGTCCGGCCGTGGCGAATTGCAGCTCGCCGTGCTGATCGAAACCATGCGCCGCGAAGGCTTCGAGCTTGCCGTGTCGCGTCCGCGCGTCGTCATGCACAAGTCCGAGGACGGCACGCTGATGGAGCCGATCGAGGAAGTCGTCATCGACGTCGATGAAGAACATTCCGGCGTCGTCGTGCAGAAGATGTCCGAGCGCAAGGCGGAAATGGCCGAGCTGCGTCCGTCCGGCGGCAGCCGCGTCCGCCTGGTATTCTTTGCGCCGACCCGCGGCCTGATCGGCTACCAGTCGGAACTTCTGACCGATACCCGCGGCACGGCGATCATGAACCGCCTGTTCCACGACTATCAGCCCTACAAGGGTGAAATCGGCGGCCGCACCAACGGCGTGCTGTTGTCCAACCAGGCCGGCGAAGCCGTCGCCTATGCGATGTTCAACCTGGAAGACCGCGGCCCGATGATCATCGAGCCGGGCGAGAAGGTCTATGCCGGCATGATCATCGGCATTCACAGCAGAGACAACGACCTCGAGGTCAATGTCCTCAAGGGCAAGCAGCTGACCAACATCCGCTCTGCCGGCAAGGACGAAGCCGTTCGCCTGACCCCGCCGATCCGCATGACGCTCGACCGCGCCCTCTCCTGGATCCAGGACGACGAGCTGATGGAAGTGACGCCGAAGAACATCCGTCTGCGCAAGACCTATCTCGACGCCAACGACCGCAAGCGCTTCGGCAAGGCGAAGATCGCCTGATTTCGACAGCATGCTCCGAGCCTTTCAAAACCCCGGTAGAAATGCCGGGGTTTTTTCTGTGCCTACGACCTGCCCGGCCTTGTCGCAAAGGTTAAAAACACGTTAACGTTGCCTCGTTGTCCACATGAGAAGTCTGTGGGCAATCCGCTCTACACACATTGGTGGAATGGCGGATTGCCGACATCAGGGCCTAGAGTAAACGTTATGAAGACGTTATCGATCGATGTCCGGCGGGCCGAACCGCAAGACGCTCGCGCCATTTCCGAGGCGCACCGCCAGGCATGGACCCAGGCCTATGCAGGCCTCATTCCCTACAAGCCGCTAACCCAGATGCTGGAGCGCCGGGGCGAGACCTGGTGGCGCAAGGCGACGCGCGGGCCGGCAACGCTGCTGGTTCTCGACGTCGCCGACCAGGTCGCCGGTTATGCGACGATCGGCCTCAACCGCGCCCGTGCCCTGCCTTACGACGGCGAGATCTACGAGATCTATCTGCGTCCGGAATTCCAGGGCATCGGCCTTGGCCGCCGCCTGTTCGGCGAAAGCCGCCGGCTCCTGAAGTCGCTCGGCTGCGAAGGCCTGGTCGTCTGGTGCCTTGAGGACAGCGAGCATGCGGCGCGTTTCTTCCGCCGGCACGGCGGCGTGGATCTCGCCGAAGGCATGGAAGATTTCGGCGGCACGCAGCTTCGCAAGATCGGTTTTGTCTGGCCTTGAACGGTCAGGCTTGAAGACCTTGAATTTAAACGCTTTCTAATGTTTCGGCGCACCGCGTGGTTCAATATTGGCGTCAAAGCCTTGTTGCCTTGCAGCATGATTCCCGCTATCGACGCTTAACTTTGTCGAACCTCATCGGGGACTAGAATGCGTATCGATGCAATTTCCGTTGGCAAGAATCCGCCTGAAGACGTCAACGTCATCGTTGAAGTGCCGGTCGGCGGCCAGCCGATCAAGTACGAAATGGACAAGGAAGCCGGCGCTCTTGTCGTCGATCGCTTCCTCTACACGCCGATGACCTATCCGGGCAATTACGGCTTCGTACCGCATACGCTCTCTGAAGACGGCGACCCAATCGACGTCCTTATCTGCAACACCCGTCCGCTGGTTCCCGGCTGCGTCATCAACGTGCGCCCGATCGGCGTGATGATCATGGAAGATGATGGCGGCAAGGATGAGAAGATCATTGCCGTGCCGGTTCCGAAGCTGACCCAGCGCTACGACAAGATCAAGAACTACACGGATATGCCCGAGATCACGCTGAAGCAGATCGAGCATTTCTTCGAGCACTACAAGGATCTGGAGCCCGGCAAGTGGGTGAAGATCGGCGGCTGGCAGAATGTCGACGTGGCCAAGACACTGATCATCGAAGCCATCGAGCGCTACAAGGCAAGCAAGTAAGCCATCAGGCTTTCAGGACTTTTTTGAATTTCTCTTCCAAGTCCTCCGGGTCGCCATCGATCCGGAGGATTTTTTTGCGCGCGGTTTCGCCCGACAGGATCGAGATCGAGGATTTGGGGAGACGGAACGTATCGGCCAGCAGCAGGATCAGCGCCTTGTTGGCCTTGCCGTCCTCCGGCACGGCGGTGACGCGTGCCTTCAGGAAAATGTCGCCATCGGCTGCGGTCTCGATGCCGTCGACAGCATTGCGGCCCGAATTCGGCGTGAGCCGGATTGCGAGCCGCAGATGATCGGAATGCCTGCTATAAGGACCGCTCACGCAAACAGCGGATAGATCGACGTCCACATCAGCGAGCGGATGAAGAAGATGATCAGCAGCAGGACGACCGGCGAAATGTCGATGCCGCCGAGATCCGGCATGATGCGGCGGATGGGGCGCAGCACCGGTTCGGTGACGTTGAAGAGGAAACGACCGACCGCATCGACGAACTGGTTTCGCGAATTGATGACGTTGAAGGCAAAGAGCCAGGAAAAGATGGCGCTGGCAATCAGCACCCAGGTATAGAGGTTCAAGGCCAAATCGATGGTCTGAAACAGGGCGAGCATTAACGTCTCCATTTCTTTGTTGACAGACATGTAGACATTGGCGAACTAACGGGCAAGTGCCGCGCCCGCGCCTCATCCGATTCATGTTTAACGGGCGACAGGCACGCTGCCGGCTTCCGGCTCCGCTGAAAGTGCTGCCTTATGTCCATTCCTGCCTCGGGCGATCGTTTCGCCGCCTTCCGGCACTCATCCTATACTCGCTTCTTCTTTTCCCGGCTCTTTTCGGCTTTCGCGATCCAGATCATCAGCGTCGCGGTCGGCTGGCAGATGTACGACGAGACCAGCAATCCGCTCTATCTCGGCCTGATCGGGCTTTTCCAGTTCCTGCCGTCGCTGCTCCTGATCCTCGTCACCGGCTCGGTCGCCGACCGCTATAACCGGCGCGCGATCGTGGCGGCCTGCATGGTGGTCGGAGCGCTCTGCGCCGGCGCCCTGCTGGCCCTCACCGTCACGCATTCGTTTTCGCCCTGGCCGGTGTTCGGCATACTGATCGTGTTCGGGATCGAGCGCGCCTTCATGGGGCCCGCGGTGCAGTCGCTCGGGCCGAACCTGGTGCCGGAACAGGATCTGCCGAATGCGGTCGCCTGGAACTCCTCGTCATGGCAGACGGCTGCGATCCTCGGTCCGGTTGCCGGCGGTCTGCTGTACGGCGTCAGTGCGATCGCCGCCTATTCGGTCGCCTTCGCCTTTCTCATCCTGGCGGGTGCTCTGGTCTTCATGATCCCGAAGCCTCCGCAGCGAAACGCGGTCGAGAAGGTGAGCTGGGGCCAGATCCTCGCCGGTTTCAAGTTCATCTCCGGTGAAAAGATCGTGCTCGGGGCGATCTCGCTCGATCTCTTCGCCGTGCTGCTCGGCGGCGCGGTGGCGCTGATGCCGATCTTTGCGCGCGATATTCTCGAACTCGGGCCCTGGGGCCTCGGCATGCTGCGGGCAGCACCGGGCGTCGGGGCGATCATTGTCGCGATCTACCTCGCCTTCTACCCGATCCGCCACCATGCCGGCGTGGCAATGTTCATCGGTGTCGGGCTGTTCGGAGTGGGCACGCTGGTCTTCGGTCTCTCAGTGACGCCCTGGCTGTCGATTTCGGCGCTGATGCTGATGGGCGCGTCGGACATGATCTCGGTCTATGTGCGCGAAACGCTGATCGCGCTCTGGACGCCGGACGAAGTGCGTGGCCGGGTCAATGCGGTCAACATGGTGTTCGTCGGCGCGTCCAACGAACTCGGGGAATTCCGGGCAGGTACGATGGCCTCGATCTTCGGGGCGATGCCGGCCGTGGTCATCGGCGGTGTCGGCACGCTGGCGGTCGCGATCATCTGGTCCATGAGCTTCCCGAAGCTGCGCCGGATCGACAGCCTCGAGGCACCGGAGCGGGAAGAGAAATCGGCTCAGCCGGCCTGAAGCGCCGGCCGACGGCACAGCATGGCGAATATCTGAAGCGTCGTCGTGGTTGGCGGAAGCATCGGCATCGGGGACCGTCAGTCTTCTCCCTGGTCTCCCAGGGTTGCACGGGCGGCGGCCTGCTGGCGTTCCAGAACCCTGTCGCGCGCCGAGACGCCCAGAAGATCGGCGATCCTCCAGATCACATGATCTTCGATTTCGCTGCGCTGGCCGTCGGCATAAACGATATCCCAGAGGATGCCGAGCAGCTCGACGCGGTCTTCTTCGTTGACGAGATGCTTTCTGAGATCGGACGTGAAGCGGTAATAATCGACCGCCTCGCTGCCGGCCTGGTGGCCGACCTCGATCAAGGTCTTCAGGCGATCCTCGCTCAAGTCGTAACGTTCGCGCAGCAGATCGCGAAACTTCTGCTGTTCCTGATCGGAAATATTGCCGTCCGCCTCCATGACCTGGAAACATAGCGCCACGAACGCCACCCGCGGATCATCGGGCGCGAATTCCTGTGTATGGTGGGATCCTGTCAGAGTGTGGAGGAAGGCCTGAATGCGATCTAACATCTATCTCCAGGCCCTCGCCATTCTAGAACAACCGGAGCCTCGTTGCAGGCTGCCCGGCATCGGGATCTTTCACACCCGGATCATCCGGCGGGCGGCCGAAAAAGGGAACTGGCTCCTCCCTATTTTTAGGGGTTTTTCCGTCCTTTGACGTCACATTCGCAGGCGCTGGTGTTTTTGCTGCAACAGCTAACTCCTTCGGAGCCGGCTTTGCCTCCTGCGGAACGGGCTTAACCGGAACCACGATCGGCCGCGGCGCTTCCTCGGCGCGAGACTCGGCCTTCGGGGTGAAAGCCGGCACCTCGGTGACGGGCGGCAGGCTGGCGATTGCCGTATCGGCTGCGAGCGAACCTTCCTCGACCGGGCCTTCGAGCTGGTCGAACGGCGCCTTCCATTCGAAGGCGTCGAGCCGGCCGGTGACCGGGGAAATCGGCAGCCATTTTTCCGAGACGTGCCCGTCGGCCACCCAGGCCGGGTCGCGGGGTGCTCGCAGCGCCTGCGCCATCCAGTGCCGGACGCGGCCCTGATCGCCGGTCTCGCCCTCCTCGATATCGGCGAGCAGCAGGTAGACGGCCTCGCGGGGCTCCATCCGGGCGGCGGCCTCCGCCTTGGCGCGGGCCTTCCTGAACTCCTGTGCGTCGAGCGCCGCCTGGGCGACGGCCAGCAGCGATTCGACATTGTTGGGTCGCATCGCTTCGAGCTTTTCGGCGCGTTTCAGCCGGTCGACGGTGCTGTCGCCACTGCGGGCACGGACATAGGCGCGGGCGATTTCCGGATGGGGCCCGAGCTTCCAGACGCCTTCGAGGACCGATGCGGCCTTGCGGACATTGTCCTCACGCAGCCAGGCCTTGGCGGCGATGACGGCGGCGGGCACCAGATCCTTGGCGAGCTTCAAAGCCGCCATGGCGTCGTCGCGGGCGCCCTTCGGATCGCCTTCCAGCCGGTCGTTTGCCTTGGCCGTCAGGAGCACGGCCTTCCAGCGTTCGGCCTTCGGCTTTTCAAGAATATTGGCCATGCGCTGCTGGTCGAGCAGGCGGATCGCATCGTCCCAGCGACCGGACTGACTGCGGGATTCGAGCGTCGCCTGGGCGGCCCAGGGCAGGTAGGGCGCGTGTTCGACGGCCTTTTCCGCATATTGGCGGGCGGCCTCGTTGGCGCCGAGCCGGCGGGCTTCCATGTAGAGGCCGCGCAGGCCGAGTTCCCGGGTTTCCGGATCCTCGGCCATCTGCTCGAATTTCTTGCGCGCTTCGTCGTGCTTGCCTTCGATGAGGGCGGCCTGTGCTTCGAGGAGATGGATCAGCGGCTCCTGGTCGGCGCTGATCAGCCCGCGGGTGCGAAGACTCATCTTGCGGGCGAGCAGAGCATTGCCGGCGCCGGCGGCTATCAGGCCGGTCGACAGCGCCTGATAGCCGCGATCCCGCTTGCGGGCGCGAAAATAACGGCGGACGGAATAGGGCGAGGTCCAGATCACCCCCACGATCCACCAGAGGATCATGGCAAAGCCGACCAGCGCGACCACGGCGGTGGCGGCCACCATCAGGCTGGTTTCGATCAGGTGGTCCTGCCAGGTGATGGAAATCAGGCCGGGGCGATCCGCGAGCCAGGAGAAACCCCAGCCGAGAGCCAGCACCACAACGAGAAAAATGAAAAGTCTGACCATCCGGTTCTTCCGTCCTCAGCCTTGGGTGCCGGCGACGGCACGCGTCAGCGTTCCGCCCACGAGATTTTCCACCTGAATGCGGGCATCGAGCTTCTGCTTGAAATCGCGCGAAACGGCTTTTGCCGGTTCCGGCAGCGCGTCCCATTCGCGGGCGGAGGCCTGGAGATTGCCGTTGCGCAGGGCCTCTTCCATGCGGGCGACGATCGCATCCGGCGTCGCGCCCTGGACGTCGCCGACGCGGCGGACCTTGACCACCGACATGGCGGAGGCAAGCAGCCGGCCGGCAATGCCCTGGTTGGGATCGGGCTGGGCGGTCGCTTCCAGCATGGCATCGGCAATGCGGGGGAAGTCACGCTGCAGCTCGGCGCGGGCGGGCACGCCGGCGGACGCGAACTTTTGCAGGTCGGCGACGGCGGGATCGTCGCCGGCGACGCTCACGAAGGTCTGCAGTTCGGTTTCGAACGGACCGCCGCGATCGATGCCGGCCTTGAGGGCGGCGGCTGCGACGGCGCGGGCGACCTGCTGTTCCGGGCCGCGATCGTTCAGCTTGGCCTCGGCCTGGTCGAGGCGCTGGGCGAGACCGGAACCGGCGCTCGCCGCCGACTGGACGGTGGCGCGAAGCCGGTCGAGATCGGCCTTCAGCGCTGCAAGCGCCTGATCGCTGGCGCTGCTCGATGCCTTGGGCGCGGTTTCAAGGGCTGCGACGCGATTGGCGAGCGCTGTATCCGGCGCTGCTGCGGTGGTGGGACGGTTTTTGAGGGCCGCAATTTCTTGGCGCAAAGCGGCGATCTCGGAGGAGAGGCCGGCCGTGTTGGAGGCCGCCGGAGCGGGCGTGGCGCCGGGCAGGTAACCGGCATATTGCATGCTGCCGGCCAGCAGCAGCGCGACGATGCCGCCGAAAATGCCGGCCGCGATCAACGTCGACGTGGCAGGACTCGTGCGATGGTGCGGGGCGGGAACTGGCTCCGGTTCGGGCGCCACGGTCGCGGGCTGCGGTTCGCTCCGGGCGGCGGCAGACCAGGGGTCGTCATAACGCGGCTCGTCCGCGGCCGAGGGACTGGACGCCGGTTCTTTCGCGGACTCGGGCTTGGCCGGCTCTTCGGCTGTTGCAGAAACGTCCTCGGTGGGCTCGGTCGTGCTCACCGCTTCGTCGGTGTCGTTGCTGCGGACAGGTTCGGCGAGGACATCAGATTGCTCGGCGGTCAAGTCGATCGTGACCGGCTCCTTGTCCGTCTTGGATCGGCGGGGTGGTTGTTCCGGTACCATCTCGACCTCTTTTTGCATGCGCTCACAGGAAACTAGTGGGTGGGTCTTAGGAAAGAAAGGGGCGGGCGGGATTTTGGCGCCACACCTCGACTAAAGGAGTGCGAATACGCCATCCTCGTCAGGATGGCTGGCGATCTTGATATTTCTGTGAAATTCCCGCGGAATGATTTCGGCGACATTGGCGCTGAGGCAGAGGAACTGCACGGATGCAAGTTCCTTCAGGTGCGGCGCAGCGAAATCACAGAACAGCCGGGCGTTTTCCCGCGAATAGAGAAGCACCGCATCCACGGGTGGATCGAGCAGGGTGGCGCGGATGAAAACCTCATCGTAGGCTATGGGTGCCATTTCGTAGATTTCGGCGGTGACGAACGGCACCCCCGTCGCATGCAGGCCATCTTCGAATTTTGGCGAACGCGGCCTGCCGGCAAGGTAGAGCAGCGGAGCGTCGAACGAAGATGCATCGCTTGCGATGATTTTCGCGAGTTCGGCGCCTGTGCCGGGGCCACGGCGAATGTCCCGGAAGCCGGCATCTTCGGCCGCCTTTGCCGTTGTTTCTCCGACAGCATAAAGGGTTTGGCCGAGAAACAGGGGCAGGTGGTCGCCCGGCAAGGACAGCACCCGGACGGCTTCGGCGCTGGTGACGGCCAGCGCGGAATGGGGGCCGGCGAGCGCGGCCTCGGCGACTTCCGGATGATGGACCGCCTTGGTCAGGGGCAGCAGAACCGGCTGATGACCAAGGTTTTGCAGCCGTTCGGCGGTGCGGCGGGCCGAGTTTTCGGGGCGGGTGACGACGACCCGCATCGCGTTACGACCAGCCTTCGAAGAAATCGGAACCGGCCGCCGCGCGAACGGCTTCGCCCGCCTGCCTGCCGAGCTTTTCTGCGTTGGCTCGTTTGCCCTCGGTCTCGATCGAATGTTCCTTGCGGCCATCCGGCGTCAGGATGAGGCCCGAGAACTTCAGATGGTCGCCCTCGCAGATGGCGTACCCGCCGATCGGGGTGCGACAGGAACCGTCGAGTGCGGCCAGAAAGGCGCGTTCGCAGGAGACCGCGTCATAGGTCGGGCGGTCGTTGATCGGGTCGAGAAGCGCGTCGATGCGGGCGTCACCGATGCGGCTTTCGACGCAGATCGCGCCCTGCGCCGGTGCAGGGGGAAAATCCTGCGGGTCGAGCAGTTCGGTGACCACGTCCTGCTTGCCGAGGCGCTTCAGGCCGGCATAGGCAAGCAGGGTCGCATCCACCTGGCCTTCGTTCAGCTTGCGCAGCCGGGTCTCGACGAGGCCGCGGAAGGTGATGACCTCAATGTCCGGACGGATGCGGCGGATCAGCGCCTGGCGGCGCAGCGACGAGGAGCCGACGGTGGCGCCATCCGGAAGTGCGGCCAGCGTATGGGCGGTGCGACCGATAAACGCATCGCGAAAATCTTCGCGGGGCAGGTAGGCGGCGAGACGCAGGCCGTCGGGCAGTTTTGTCGGCATGTCTTTCGAGGAATGGACGGCGAAATCGAGATCGCCGGAGATCAGCCCTTCCTCCAGTTCCTGGGTGAACAGGCCCTTGCCGCCGAGCTCGGTCAGCGCCCGGTCGGTGATGCGGTCGCCGGTGGTCGACAGTACGACGATCTCGAACATCTCCTCCGGCAGGCCATGCGCCGTCATCAGCCGTGCGCGCGTTTCGGAAGCCTGGGCGAGCGCCAGCGGGCTGCCGCGCGTGCCGATCCGGAAAGGTTTTGTTTGCATCCGCGTCATTCCATTGTTACCGGAAGCTTTCGTAAACCGGTTTATCCGGCATCGCAATTATAGATAGGCGTATGGCGACCTTTCTTCGCATCCTCGGCATTGAAACTAGCTGCGACGAGACGGCGGCTTCCGTCGTCGCGCGCCATGAGGACGGCCGCGGCGAAATCCTCTCCGATATCGTGCTGTCGCAGCTCGACGAGCACAGTGCCTATGGCGGCGTCGTGCCGGAAATCGCGGCGCGTGCGCATGTCGAGGCGCTGGACGGGCTGATCGAGGAAGCGCTCACCCGCGCCAATGTGTCGCTCGACGAGATCGATGCGATTGCCGCGACATCCGGGCCTGGCCTGATCGGCGGCCTGATCGTCGGGCTGATGACGGCCAAGGCGATCGCGCGGGCGGCCGGCAAGCCGCTGATGGCGATCAACCACCTCGAAGGCCATGCCTTGACGGCACGGTTGACCGACGGGCTTTCCTTTCCCTACCTGATGCTGCTCGTGTCCGGCGGCCATACCCAGCTGGTACTGGTGCGCGGCGTCGGCGAATACGAGCGCTGGGGCACGACGATCGACGATGCGCTCGGCGAAGCCTTCGACAAGACGGCAAAACTGCTGGGGCTTCCCTATCCCGGCGGGCCGGCGGTCGAGAAGGCGGCGCTGAAAGGCAACCCGGACCGGTTCTCGCTGCCACGGCCGCTGGTTGGCGAAGCCCGGCTCGACTTTTCCTTCTCGGGCTTGAAGACGGCGGTGCGCCAGGCGGCGACCGAGATCGCGCCGCTCAGCGAGCAGGATATTGCCGATATCTGCGCCTCGTTCCAGAAGGCGGTTTCGCGGACGCTGCGCGACCGTATCGGCCGCGGGCTTGCCCGCTTCAAACAGGAGTTCGCGCATCTCGACGTCGACCGGGCGCTGGTCGTCGCGGGTGGCGTTGCCGCGAACCAGGAAATTCGCCGGACGCTGCAGGCGCTCTGCATCGAGAACGGCTTCCGCTTCATCGCGCCGCCGCTGAGACTCTGCACCGACAATGCGGCGATGATCGCCTGGGCGGGGCTCGAGCGGATGGCGGAAGATCTGCCGGCGGATGGGCTCGACGTGGCGCCGCGCTCGCGCTGGCCGCTCGACAAGGACGCCAAGACCCTGCTCGGGTCCGGCAAGCGAGGAGCCAAGGCATGATTGCTCGGGAACGGATCGTCGTCATCGGCGCCGGCGCTTTCGGAACTGCGCTTGCCGCGGTGATTTCGCTGGAAGGCCGACATCCGGTGACCCTGATCGGCCGCGATCCCTCGCTGATGAGCGATCTGCGCGACGACCGGGTGCACGATGCGGCCCTTCCCGGCGTGCCTTTGCCGGATGCGCTGGAGTTTTCCGCCGAGCCGGACGCGATCGGCGAGGCGAGCCTGGTGCTCTTCGCCATGCCCTCGCAGGCGCAGGCGGATGCGGCGCGGCATTACGGCCCTTATCTGGCAGACGGCGCGGTGGTCGTCACCTGCGCCAAGGGCATCGACAAGTCTTCCGGCCGGTTGCTGACCGACCTGCTGGAGGCGGAATTGCCGCATCATCCGGTCGCGGTGCTTTCGGGGCCTGGTTTTGCGGCGGATATCGCCCGCGGCCTGCCGACGGCGATGGCGATTGCAGCGGGGGACGAGGCCTTGGCGGAACGGCTCGCCAACGCGCTCTCGAGCCGCACCTTCCGCCTCTATGCCTCCAACGACCGGATCGGGGTGCAGCTCGGCGGCGCGCTGAAGAACGTGCTGGCGATTGCCTGCGGCATCATCGAAGGCGCCGGACTCGGCGAATCGGCGCGTGCAGCACTGATCTCGCGCGGGCTTGCGGAAATGTCGCGACTGGTTGAGGCGATGGGCGGCAAGGCGGATACGGTGCGGGGCTTGTCGGGCCTCGGCGATCTGGTGCTGACCGGCACCAGCCATCAATCGCGCAACCTGCGTTTCGGCATCGCGCTCGGGCAAAGTGGCGGTAGCTGGGGCGAGGGCACTCAGGCCGGCGGACCGCTGGTCGAAGGGGCGTTTGCGGCATCCGTCGCGGCGCGTCTGGGCAAGAAATTTTCGGTCGAACTGCCGGTCACCAACGCGGTGGCCGATATCATCGACGGCAAGCTCGATATCATGACGGCCATGGAACAGCTGATGACCCGGCCGATCACCACCGAATAAGACCGTTTTCCCAATAGGATCATGCAAGGAGAGACTGATGCTGTTTGCGTTTCTGTGCACCGACAAGCCCGGCCATCTGAACGTCCGGATGGAAACCCGCCCCACCCATCTGGAGCATCTGAACAAGCTCAATGCCGAGGGCGTGCTGAAGTTCGCAGGCCCGTTCCTCGATGACGACGGCAAGCCGAACGGCAGCCTCGTGGTCGTCGAAGCCGCTGACATGGCCGCCGCCCGGCTGATCGCCGAGGCCGATCCCTATTACCTGGCCGGCCTCTTCGAGAAGGTCGAAGTGAAGGCCTGGAACTGGGTCTTCAACAAGCCGGAGTGAGGCGACAGATGGCATATTGGCTTTACAAATCCGAACCGTCGTCGTGGTCCTGGGAGCAGCAGAAGGCGGCGGGCGAAAAGGGCACCGAATGGACCGGCGTGCGAAACTACCTGGCGCGCAACAACATGCGGGCCATGAAGATCGGCGACAAGGGCTTCTTCTACCACTCGAATGACGGGCTGGAGATCGTCGGCATCGTCGAGGTCTGCGCGCTGTCCCATCCCGATTCGAGCGCCAAAGGCGATCCGAAGTGGGATTGCGTCGACATCCGGGCGGTGACCGACATACCGACCCCGGTGACGCTGAAGGATATCAAGGCGAACCCGAAGTTCGAGAAGATGTCGCTGGTGACGTCGATGCGGCTTTCGGTGCAGCCGGTGACCGACGAGGAATATTTCGAGATCTGCAAGCTCGGCGGTCTCGACAATCCGCCGCGTTAACCTAAAGTGACGGTTGTGCGGAGTGTTGGCTGCACGCCAAGCGATTTTAGGGGGCTTCAATGGGGTCGTTCAGCATTTGGCATTGGTTGATAGTCATTATTTGGTTGGTTGTGTTTGGTTGGCCAATCGCGAAAATTCTGAGGCGAATGGGCTTTTCAGGCTGGTGGGCCGTCATCGCATTTGTTCCGCTGGTCAATATCATTGGCTTGTGGGTCGTTTCTGTCGCCCGTTGGCCCGTCATAGACAGGCAATAAGCGGAAAAATTGAAGACTGATCCCCGGACATTCATCCTTCAAAACACGGATATCGCCGCGCCGCCGCATGTGCCGGAAATCCGGCTGCATCTGGCGAGCGAGGCGCATGACCTCTGGCTGAAGACGGAAGAGGATCTGGAGGAAATCGGCCTGCCGCCGCCGTTCTGGGCGTTTGCCTGGGCGGGCGGGCAGGGCCTTGCCCGCTATATTCTCGATCATCCGGATGTGGTCGCGGGCAAAACGGTACTCGATTTCGCCAGCGGCTCCGGCCTGGTGGCGATTGCCGCGCAGCTTTCCGGCGCCGCCGACGTGCTGGCGGCGGATATCGATCCCTGGGCTGCGAGCGCCATAGCGCTGAATGCCGCGGAGAACGGGGTGGTAATCCGCTCCACAGCCGACGACCAGATCGGCGAGGTGGTCGGGGCGGATGTCATCCTGGCTGGCGATGTCTTCTACGACCGGGATTTTGCGGCGGCCTTGATACCGTGGTTCACGCGGCTTGCGGATGAGGGGAAACTGGTCCTGATCGGCGATCCGGGCCGCAGCTATCTTCCGAAGGACCGGCTCGAATCGCTGGCGGTCTACCAGGTGCCGGTCACCCGGGCGCTGGAAGACAGCGAAGTGAAGAAGACGACCGTTTGGCGGTTTGTTTAGCTTCGAGCAGATAATGCCGCGTCTCAGTTCCCGCCGCGGATGACGCAGACGCCGGCTTCGTAGGAACAGGCGTTTCCGAAACCGCGCAGGCCTGTGCCGACATCGATGATCTTGGCCCTTGGGGCAAGCACCACGCGACCTTCTTCTCCCTGCCAGTAGCCTTCCGAAAAGTAGCGTGAAAAATGAATGCCGAAGTCGGGGATCGGGGGAGCCTGCAGCGGTCCGCTGAAAATGCCGAGCCTGCGGACGAACGATGCCGTGCCGGTGTAGAAAACGCGGAAGCTTTCCACGTTGGATGCGCCGTCGTCCTGTTCGACCCAGTGATTGCCGCCGAGGCGGTAGACGCTGCTGTCGGCGCCGCGCCAGCCGTCGCGGGCATTGGCGGCGGATGCGAGCGACGCAAAAAGCGCCGCAGCGACCAGGACAGGCTTGATGCGATTCGCGATCATGGCGAAACTCCGGAGAACATGATTAACGAAACGTTACCATAAAACGGCTCGTCACGTCCCGGCGGCAACGAAATCTTTCGAAATTGTAGTTAATGTGACGGCCGGGTTTGAACCACGCCAGCCACGAGAAAGACACAATCGATTAAATTGAAAATCGGTTTGAATTGTTCTTGTCGTCCGACATCCGTGCGATTAAACCACGCCAATGATGCAATGCACATTTCTTCGGCACCGTGCATTGCTGGGCGCCCGCCCTTGATACCGCATACGACGCCGCGAGGTTCTGATGGCGAATGTGACAAATAACCGGCCTCTGTCGCCGCATCTGCAAATCTACAAGTTCATTCCCACCATGGCGATGTCGATCGTCCACCGCATTACCGGTGGCGCGCTCTACGTCGGCACGTTGCTGGTCGCCGCCTGGCTGATCGCGGCCGCATCCGGCGAGCAATATTTCAACCAGGTCAACTGGCTGTTCGGCTCGATCATCGGACAGGTCGTGCTGTTCGGCTATACCTGGGCCCTTCTTCACCATCTGCTCGGCGGCCTGCGCCACATCATGTGGGACATCGGCTACGGTTTCGAGAAGGAATTCTCGACCATGCTGGCCAAGGCCAATCTCGTGGCTTCCATCGCGCTGACCGTTCTGGTCTGGGCGATCGTGCTCATCGTTCGCTGAGGAGATTGATCATGGATATGCGCACTCCTCTCGGAAAAGTCCGCGGCCTCGGCTCCGCCAAGAGCGGCACGGAGCATTTCTGGCGTGTCCGCACGACCGCGGTCGCACTCGTGCCGCTTCTTCTCTTCTATGTCGTCTTCCTGATCATCTATGCAGGCAAGCCTTATGCCGAAGTGGTGGGCGCGCTGGCCAATCCCTTCGTCGCAACGATCAACGGGCTGACGGTCGTCGCCAGCATCATCCACATGCGTCTCGGCATGGAAGAGATCATCCAGGACTACATCCATTCCGAAGCCACGAAGATCGTTCTTCTGATCCTCAACGCCTTCTTTTCCCTCGCGGTGGGCGGCCTCTGTCTTTTCGCCGTCCTGAAAATCGCATTTGCAGGATAACCCCGTCATGGCATCCGTCACCCCCATCGCCCAGAACGGCAAGGCCTATACCTATGTCGACCATTCCTATGACGTGATCGTCGTCGGCGCCGGTGGTGCTGGCCTTCGCGCCACGCTCGGCATGGCTGAACAGGGTTTCAAGACCGCCTGCATCACCAAGGTCTTCCCGACCCGCTCTCACACCGTCGCAGCTCAGGGCGGCATCGCCGCCTCGCTGCAGAACATGACGCCGGATAGCTGGCAGTGGCACCTTTACGACACGGTCAAGGGCTCCGACTGGCTCGGCGACGTCGATGCCATGCAGTACATGGTCATGGAAGCGCCGAAGGCCGTCTACGAACTCGAGCATTACGGCGTGCCCTTCTCGCGTAACGAGGAAGGCAAGATCTACCAGCGCCCGTTCGGCGGCCACATGCAGAACTTTGGCGCCGGCCCGCCGGTGCAGCGCACCTGCGCCGCGGCAGACCGCACCGGCCACGCCATCCTGCACACGCTCTACGGCCAGTCGCTGAAGAACAATGCGGAATTCTTCATCGAATATTTCGCGCTCGACCTGATCATGTCGGATGACGGGCGCTGCACCGGCGTCGTCGCGTGGAACCTCGATGACGGCACGATCCACCGCTTCGCCGCCAAGATGGTGGTGCTGGCGACCGGCGGTTACGGCCGCGCCTATTTCTCGGCGACATCAGCCCATACCTGCACCGGCGACGGCGGCGGCATGGTGGCTCGCGCCGGCCTGCCTTTGCAGGACATGGAATTCGTGCAGTTCCACCCGACCGGCATCTACGGCTCTGGCTGTCTGATCACCGAAGGCGCGCGCGGCGAAGGCGGTTACCTCGTCAATTCCGAGGGCGAGCGCTTTATGGAACGCTACGCACCTTCGGCGAAGGACCTCGCCTCGCGCGACGTCGTCTCGCGCTGCATGACGCTGGAAATCCGCGAAGGCCGCGGCGTCGGCAAGAACAAGGACCACATCTTCCTGCATCTCGACCATCTCGATCCGGCCGTTCTGCACGAGCGCCTGCCGGGCATTTCCGAGAGCGCCAAGATCTTTGCGGGCGTCGACGTGACGCGGGAGCCGATCCCGGTCCTGCCGACCGTGCATTACAACATGGGCGGCATCCCGACCAACTTCTACGGCGAGGTGCTCAATGCCGACAGCGCCAATCCGGAGCGTCTGCTGCCGGGCCTGATGGCCGTCGGCGAGGCGGGCTGCGCCTCGGTTCACGGCGCCAACCGCCTCGGCTCCAACTCGCTGATCGACCTCGTGGTGTTCGGCCGCGCCGCCGCGATCCGCGCCGGCGAGGTGATCAACAAGGCCGAGCCGATCCCGGCGCTCAACATCGCCGCCTGCGACAAGATCATGGACCGTTTCGACCGCCTGCGGAACGCCAACGGCGGAACGCCGACCGCGGTGCTGCGCGACAAGATGCAGCGCACCATGCAGGACGACGCCGCCGTGTTCCGCACCCAGGAATCGCTGGAATCGGGCTGCAAGCGCATGTCGGCGATCTGGGGCGAGCTGAAGGACATCAAGGTCACCGACCGTTCGATGATCTGGAACTCGGACCTTGTCGAGACGCTGGAACTGGAAAACCTGATGGCGAACGCGATCGCCACGGTGGTCGGCGCGGAAGCCCGCAAGGAAAGCCGCGGCTCCCACGCCCGCGAGGACTACACATCCGGCCCGTTCGGCGGCCGCGACGACGAGAACTGGCGCAAGCACACGCTTGCCTGGGTCAGCGACAACGGCGACGTCAAGCTAGACTATCGCCCGGTTCACACCGAGCTCATCGCCGAAGGCATCGATCCGCACAAGATCGAGCCGAAGGCACGCGTGTACTGATCTGAGGGAACTGGACCATGGTTGAACTCGCTCTCCCCAAGAACTCTCAGATGACCGAAGGCAAGACCTGGCCGAAGCCGGCTGGTGCCAAGAACGTCCGGGAATTCCGCATCTACCGCTGGAGCCCGGATGACGGCCAGAACCCGCGCATCGACACCTATTATATCGATGTCGACGATTGCGGCCCGATGGTTCTCGACGGTCTGCTCTACATCAAGAACAATATCGACCCGACGCTGACGTTGCGCCGCTCCTGTCGCGAGGGCATCTGCGGCTCCTGCGCGATGAACATCGACGGCACCAACACGCTCGCCTGCACCAAGGGCATGGACGACGTGAAGGGCACCGTGAAGGTCTATCCGCTGCCGCATATGCCTGTGGTCAAGGACCTGGTTCCGGACCTCACCAACTTCTACGCCCAGCACCGCTCGATCGAGCCCTGGCTGAAGACGGTTTCGCCGCCGCCGGCCAAGGAATGGAAGCAGAGCCACGAAGACCGCCAGAAGCTCGACGGCCTCTACGAGTGCATCCTGTGCGCCTGCTGCTCGACCTCCTGTCCGAGCTACTGGTGGAACGGCGACCGGTATCTCGGCCCGGCCACCCTTTTGCAGGCCTATCGCTGGCTGATCGATAGCCGCGACGAAGCCAAGGGCGAGCGCCTCGACAATCTCGAGGACCCGTTCCGGCTCTATCGCTGCCACACGATCATGAACTGCGCCCAGACCTGCCCCAAGGGCCTGAACCCGGCCAAGGCGATCGCCGAGATCAAGAAGATGATGGTCGAGCGCCGCGTCTGAGGCGTTCTCGGCAATTTGATGCCTCATTCGGTCCCCGCGTCGGCGGGACCGGATGCATTGCAGCATTCTTCTTGATCAGCCATGCCGAATTGTTCCAGTACGACTTGATTAACCAAGGTGGTTTACGATAATTCGGTCTCAATTCAGTGGCATCGGTGGCGGGTCAAGCTGAAAGCAGGAGTTAGATGATGCAGTTCAGATACGTGGCGACGGGACTTGTTCTTGCCTTGGCACTGGCGGGTTGCCAGCGCACTTCATATAGCCCCTATAGCGATCTGCCTGCTCAACCCTCTCAGCCCGCTCCGCTTCAGGCGCAGCCCGTGCCGTCCGTTCAGGGCGGCCAGTTGCCGCCGCCTGCCGGTGCTTCCCAGTTCCCGAGCGCGCCCGGCGCAAATCCTGCCATGGCGTCGGCCAACCCGGCCGCACCGCCAGCGAGTGCGCTCGACGTCAAGAAGGAAGCGATGGTCGGCAACTGGCGCGTTTCCAACGGCGGTTCGTCCTGCGACATGTTCCTGACGCTCACCAATCTCGGCGGTGGTTCGCGCGGCGGTACCCGCGGCTGTGCCGGTGAATTGACGGCAATGGGTTCGTGGGAAGTGTCCGGCAAGATGGTCCAGTTCAAGAACCGGGCCGGCGACGTGATCGGACGCGTCTACAAGAGCGCCGAGAACCGCTTTGACGGCACGATGAATTCCGGTCAGCAAGTCAGCCTCAGCCGTTAAGCGGCCCCCGCAATTTCGAGGGCGTCCGGTTGGAACCCATCCCCGAATACACGACGAGTGTCGGTGAGGAGCTGAGAGCCCTCACCGCATCCGGCGTATTGACCGCCGATCGGGCCCAGCTTTCGGTTGCCGCCAAACTCGACCATCTGCTGACCTGCCTTCGCGAGACGAGGCCGGCGAAGAAGAAAAGCTCGCTCGGCTGGCTTTTTGCCAAGGGCGGCGGCCGCCCCCGCGAAATCCGCGGGCTCTATGTGCATGGCAGCGTCGGGCGTGGCAAGACCATGCTGATGGACATGTTCTTCAAGAAGGCGCCAACGACGAAGAAACGCCGGGCGCATTTCCACGAATTTATGGCGGATGTGCACAACCGCATCCACGACCACCGCCAGAAGCTGAAACGCGGCGAGACCAAGCAGGCCGATCCCGTGCCGCCGGTCGCTGCAGCCCTCTTTGCGGAGGCCGAACTCCTCTGCTTCGACGAATTCTCGGTCACCGACATCACCGACGCGATGATCCTGGCGCGGCTGTTCACGGAGCTGTTCGGGCTCGGCTGTGTTCTTGTCGCCACCTCAAACGTTGCGCCGGACGATCTCTACAGGGACGGGCTGAACCGCGGCCTCTTCCTGCCGTTTATCGCGCTGCTCAACCGGTATGTCGACGTGGTCACCCTCGATTCACCCAACGACTACCGTATGCAGAAGCTCGCAAGCCTGCCGGTCTACGTGACGCCGCTCGACGCGCGCGCCGACGCGGCAATGGAATCCGCCTGGCACCAGGTGACCGAGGGCGAGAAGGCGGCGCCTGCCGAGATCCCGATAAAGGGCCGCAGCATCCATGTGCCGTCGGCCGCCGGGCGGGCGGCGCGCTTCGATTTCAAGGACATCTGCGGCAAGCCGCTGGGCGCGACGGACTATCTGGCGCTCGCCGATCGCTTCGACGCGATCTTCGTCGAGCGCGTTCCGCAGCTCGGGCCGGAGAAGCGCAACGAAACCAAACGGCTGATCAATCTCGTCGACACGCTCTACGACCACACGGTCCGGCTTTACGTATCGGCAGCGACAGCGCCGGAAGGTATCCTCCTGGAGCGAAAAGGCACAGAAGGCTTCGAGTTCGACCGCACCATCTCGCGTCTTTTCGAGATGCGCAGCCCTGACTATCTTGCGCTGCACCAGGAAAAGCGCCGCGGACTTTAACGGTTTGGTGACAGAAATTCTTACGTTTACGTAAGAATTTTGATATCTAACCGATTGAAAAAGTTGAGCGGAAAATAATCGATTGCCATTTTGAGCGGATAGGGCTATGCGGTCTGGCACATTGGTAGGCGAGCCGTAGTCTGCCAAGGATTCGGATCTCGAAAGGAAGCTTTTCGATGGCGCGCAAGAAGATCGCACTTATTGGTTCTGGCATGATTGGTGGCACGCTGGCGCATCTCGCCAGCCTGAAGGAACTGGGCGACATCGTCCTCTTCGACATTGCCGACGGCATTCCGCAGGGCAAGGGCCTCGATATCGCCCAGTCCGGCCCGGTCGAGGGCTTCAATGCCAAGCTTTCCGGCGCCAGCGATTACGCGGCCATTGAAGGTGCCGACGTCTGCATCGTCACCGCCGGTGTCGCCCGCAAGCCGGGCATGAGCCGCGACGACCTGCTCGGCATCAACTTGAAGGTCATGGAACAGGTCGGTGCCGGCATCAAGAAATATGCCCCGAACGCCTTCGTGATCTGCATCACCAACCCGCTCGACGCGATGGTCTGGGCTCTCCAGAAGTTCTCCGGCCTGCCGAAGAACATGGTTGTCGGCATGGCCGGCGTGCTCGACTCGGCTCGCTTCCGTCTCTTCCTCTCCGAAGAATTCAACGTTTCCGTCCAGGACGTCACCGCCTTCGTTCTCGGCGGCCACGGCGACACGATGGTGCCGCTCGCCCGTTACTCGACCGTCGGCGGCGTACCGCTCACCGACCTCGTCAAGATGGGCTGGGTCACCAAGGAACGTCTCGAAGAAATCATCCAGCGCACCCGTGACGGCGGCGCTGAAATCGTCGGCCTGCTGAAGACCGGTTCGGCCTATTACGCTCCGGCCGCTTCGGCGATTGAAATGGCCGAATCCTTCCTCAAGGACAAGAAGCGCGTTCTCCCGGCTGCCGCCTATCTCTCCGGCCAGTACGGTGTGAAGGACATGTATGTCGGCGTTCCGACGATCATCGGCGCCGGCGGCGTCGAGCGCATCATCGAGGTCGAGTTCAACAAGGACGAAGAAGCCGCCTTCCAGAAGTCCGTCGGCGCCGTTGCCGGCCTCTGCGAAGCCTGCACCAACATCGCCCCGGCTCTCAAGTAATTGACGCGCTGAAGTCATCGAAACAGGGATAAACCCATGAACATTCATGAATATCAGGCCAAGGCTCTGCTGAAGGGCTATGGCGCGCCGGTTGCGGAAGGTGTCGCGATCCTGAAGGCTGACGAGGCCGAGGCGGCTGCGAAGTCGCTGCCGGGTCCGCTTTACGTCGTCAAGAGCCAGATCCATGCGGGCGGCCGCGGCAAAGGCAAGTTCAAGGAACTCGGCCCCGACGCCAAGGGCGGCGTTCGCCTGGCCTTCTCGATCGAAGAAGCCAAGGCGCATGCCAAGGAAATGCTCGGCAACACGCTGGTGACCGCGCAGACCGGCGAAGCTGGCAAGCAGGTCAACCGCCTCTATATCGAAGACGGCGCCGATATTGCCCGCGAACTCTATTGCTCGCTGCTGGTGGACCGCTCGGTCGGCCGCGTCGCATTCGTGGTTTCGACCGAAGGCGGCATGGACATCGAAGCCGTCGCCCACGATACGCCTGAGAAGATCCACACGATCGCCATCGATCCGGAAGCCGGCGTAACGGCTGCGGACATTGCTGCGATCTCCAAGGCTCTGGAACTCGACGGCGCTGCCGCGGAAGATGCCAAGTCGCTCTTCCCGCTGCTCTACAAGGCCTTCAACGAGAAGGACATGGCCCTTCTCGAGATCAATCCGCTGATCGTCATGAAGAACGGCCACCTGCGCGTTCTCGACGCGAAGATGTCGTTCGATGGCAATGCGCTCTTCCGTCACGACGACGTCAAGGCGCTGCGCGACGAGACTGAAGAAGACGCCAAGGAAATCGAGGCCTCCAAGTGGGACCTCGCTTACGTGGCGCTCGACGGCAATATCGGCTGCATGGTCAACGGCGCCGGTCTCGCCATGGCGACGATGGATATCATCAAGCTCTACGGCAAGGAGCCGGCTAACTTCTGCGACGTCGGCGGCGGCGCCGGCAAGGAGAAGGTGGCTGCGGCCTTCAAGATCATCACTGCGGACCCGAAGGTCGAGGGCATCCTCGTCAACATCTTCGGCGGCATCATGCGCTGCGACGTCATCGCCGAAGGCGTTGTCGCGGCGGTGCAGGAAGTCGGCTTGAAGGTTCCGCTCGTGGTGCGCCTCGAAGGCACCAATGTCGAACTCGGCAAGAAGATCCTGAATGAATCTGGTCTCGCTATCACGGCGGCTGACGACCTTGACGACGCGGCGAAGAAGATCGTCGCGGCGATCGAAGCCTAACCTGGAAGGACCGGAACCAATGTCTATTCTCGTCAACAAAGACACCAAGGTCATCGTCCAGGGCCTGACCGGCAAGACCGGCACCTTCCACACGGAGCAGGCGCTCGCCTACTACGGCACCAAGATGGTAGGTGGCGTTCATCCGAAGAAGGGCGGCGAATCGTGGTCCTCCGGCGTCGACGGTACGGCGCTGCCGATTTTCACCTCTGTTGCCGAAGCCAAGGAACGCACGGGCGCCGATGCGACCGTGATCTACGTTCCGCCGGCAGGCGCAGCTGACGCGATCATCGAGGCGATCGAAGCCGAAGTCCCGTTCATCACCTGCATCACCGAAGGCATTCCGGTCATGGACATGGTGCGCGTCAAGGCTCGCCTCGACCGTTCCAAGTCGCGACTGCTCGGCCCCAACTGCCCGGGCATCCTGACCCCGGAAGAATGCAAGATCGGCATCATGCCGGGCTCGATCTTCCGCAAGGGTTCGGTCGGCATCGTTTCCCGCTCGGGCACGCTCACCTATGAGGCCGTGTTCCAGACGTCCAACGAAGGCCTCGGCCAGACGACGGCTGTCGGCATCGGCGGCGACCCGGTCAAGGGCACCGAGTTCATCGACGTCCTGGAAATGTTCCTCGCCGACGACGCCACCACCTCGATCATCATGATCGGCGAAATCGGCGGTTCGGCGGAAGAAGACGCGGCGCAGTTCCTCAAGGACGAAGCCAGACAAGGCCGCAGCAAGCCGATGGCCGGCTTCATCGCAGGTCGTACCGCTCCGAAGGGCCGCACCATGGGTCATGCCGGTGCTGTGGTTTCCGGCGGCAAGGGTGACGCGGAATCGAAGATCGCGGCCATGGAATCGGCAGGCATCAAAGTGTCGCCGTCCCCGGCCCGTCTCGGCAAGACCTTGGTTGAAGTCCTGAAGGGCTGACGCCACATAAAGGACACTCGCCACCCCCAGATAGATAGGTGGCGATTGATCCGACAAGCTTCGGACAGGCGAAGCGCCACATTGTTTCGCCTGTCTATGTTTTGCGTCTCTTAATCTTAGGGGACGTGTGACCGCCAAGGGCGGTTCGGTACCAAGACGAAGACCAAGAAAATGCGGAGGCCAGAGATATTTTCCGGCTCCGATTACGTCAGGAGGCGGGCGCGGCGCCCGCAGATAACCATGGCACGGCAAGAAGCCAACGAGCAGTTCCTCATCACCTCTTTCCTCGACGGACAGAACGCGGCCTATATCGAGCAGCTTCATGCGCGGTATGAGGACGAACCGACATCCGTCTCGCCGGAATGGCAGGCCTTCTTCAAGGCGCTCGCCGACAATCCGGACGATGTGAAGGCGGCCGCCAAGGGAGCCTCGTGGCAGCGCAAGAACTGGCCGATCACGGCCAACGGCGAACTGGTGTCGGCACTCGACGGCAACTGGCCGATCGTCGAAAAGGCGATCGAAACGAAGGTCAAGGCGAAGGCGGAAGCGACTGCTGCCGCGACCGGCAAGCCGGTCAACGAAACCGATGTGCTGCAGGCGACGCGCGATAGCGTCCGCGCCATCATGATGATCCGCGCCTACCGCATGCGCGGCCACCTGCATGCCAAGCTCGATCCGCTCGGCATTGCCAGCGCGGTCGAGGACTATAACGAACTGTCGCCGTCCGCTTACGGCTTCACCGAAGCAGACTACGACCGCAAGATCTTCATCGACAACGTGCTCGGCCTCGAATACGCGACGCTGCGCCAGATGATCGAGATTCTGGAGCGGACCTATTGCTCGACGCTCGGTGTCGAGTTCATGCACATCTCCAATCCGGAAGAAAAGTCCTGGATCCAGGAACGTATCGAAGGCCCGGGCAAGGGCGTCGAATTCACGCCGGAAGGCAAGAAGGCGATTCTTTCCAAGCTCGTCGAAGCGGAAGGTTACGAACAGTTCCTCGACGTCCGGTTCAAGGGCACCAAGCGCTTCGGCCTCGACGGTGGTGAATCGCTGATCCCGGCGCTCGAACAGATCATCAAGCGCGGCGGCCAGGAAGGCCTTGAAGAAGTCGTTCTCGGCATGCCGCACCGCGGCCGCCTGAACGTGCTCACCAACGTCATGCACAAGCCGCATCGCGCGGTGTTCCACGAGTTCAAGGGCGGTTCGTTCAAGCCGGACGAAGTCGAAGGTTCGGGCGACGTCAAGTACCATCTCGGCGCTTCGTCGGACCGCGAGTTCGACGGCAACAAGGTTCACATGTCGCTGACGGCTAACCCGTCGCATCTGGAAATCGTCAACCCGGTGGTCATGGGCAAGGCTCGCGCCAAGCAGGACATGCTCGCCAAGGCCTGGGACGGCGATATCATTCCGCTGAAGGAACGCTCCAAGGTTCTGCCTCTTCTGCTGCACGGCGATGCCGCGTTTGCGGGCCAGGGCGTCGTGGCCGAAATCCTCGGCCTGTCGGGCCTGCGCGGCCATCGCGTTGCCGGCACGATGCACGTCATCGTCAATAACCAGATCGGCTTCACCACCAATCCGGCCTTCTCGCGTTCGTCGCCTTATCCGTCCGACGTCGCAAAGATGATCGAGGCGCCGATCTTCCACGTCAATGGCGACGATCCGGAAGCGGTCGTCTATGCCGCCAAGGTCGCGACCGAATACCGGATGAAGTTCCACAAGCCGGTCGTCATCGACATGTTCTGCTACCGCCGCTTCGGTCATAACGAAGGCGACGAGCCGGCGTTCACGCAGCCGAAGATGTACAAGGTCATCCGCGCCCACAAGACCGTCGCGCAGATCTATGCCGACCGCCTGATCGCCGAAGGTCTCGTCACCGACGGCGAATTCGAGAAGATGAAGGCCGACTGGCGCGCCAATCTCGAAACCGAGTTCGAGGCCGGCCAGAGCTACAAGCCGAACAAGGCCGACTGGCTGGACGGCCAGTGGTCGGGCCTGCGCTCGGCCGACAATGCCGACGAACAGCGCCGCGGCAAGACTGCGATGCCGATGAAGGAACTGAGGGAAATCGGCCGCAAGCTGGCGACCATTCCGGAAGGCTTCAACGCGCACCGCACCATCAAGCGGTTCATGGAGAACCGTTCGCAGATGGTCGAGACCGGCGAAGGCATCGACTGGGCCATGGCGGAAGCCCTGGCATTCGGCTCGCTTGCCGTCGAAGGCACCAAGATCCGCCTCTCCGGTCAGGATTGCGAACGCGGCACGTTCTCGCAGCGTCACTCGGTTCTCTACGATCAGGACACCGAAGAGCGCTACATCCCGCTCGCCAACCTGTCGCCGACCCAGGCTCGTTACGAAGTCATCAACTCGATGCTTTCGGAAGAGGCGGTACTCGGCTTCGAATACGGTTATTCGCTTGCCCGTCCGAATGCGCTGACCCTCTGGGAAGCCCAGTTCGGCGACTTCGCCAACGGTGCGCAGGTCGTGTTCGACCAGTTCATCTCGTCTGGTGAACGCAAGTGGCTGCGCATGTCCGGTCTCGTCTGCCTTCTGCCGCACGGTTATGAAGGCCAGGGTCCGGAACACTCTTCGGCCCGCCTGGAACGCTGGCTGCAGATGTGTGCCGAAGACAACATGCAGGTCGCCAACGTCACGACGCCGGCCAACTACTTCCACATCCTGCGCCGGCAGACGAAGCGCGACTTCCGTAAGCCGCTGATCCTGATGACGCCGAAGTCGCTGCTGCGCCACAAGCGGGCCACCTCGACGCTTGCCGAAATGGCCGGCGAATCGGCCTTCCATCGCCTCCTCTGGGACGATGCGGAGGTCATCAAGGATGGTCCGATCAAGCTGCAGAAGGATGCCAAGATCCGTCGCGTCGTGCTCTGCACCGGCAAGGTCTATTACGACCTTCTCGAAGAGCGCGAAAAGCGCGGCATCGACGACATCTACCTGCTGCGCATCGAACAGCTCTATCCGTTCCCGGCCAAGGCCCTGATCAACGAGCTCTCCCGCTTCCGCAATGCGGAAATGGTCTGGTGCCAGGAAGAGCCGAAGAACATGGGCGCATGGTCGTTCATCGACCCGTATCTGGAATGGGTTCTGGCGCATATCGATGCCAAGTATCAGCGTGTCCGGTATACGGGCCGGCCGGCAGCGGCCTCGCCTGCAACGGGCCAGATGTCGAAGCATCTCGCACAGCTCGAAGCCTTCCTCGAAGACGCGCTCGGCGGCTGATTCCCAGCCGCTCCTTCACTTTTCACAGACACAACCTGACAAACACGGAAACAGATCATGGCCACCGAAATCCGCGTCCCCACTCTCGGCGAGTCCGTCAGCGAGGCAACTGTCGGCACCTGGTTCAAGAAGGTCGGCGATACGGTCAAGGCCGACGAGCCGCTCCTCGAGCTCGAAACGGACAAGGTGACCGTCGAGGTTCCGTCGCCGGCCGCCGGCGTTCTAACCGAGATTGTCGCCGCCAATGGCGAGACCGTCGGCCTCGGCGCCCTGCTCGGCCAGATCGCCGCAGGTGCTGCTGGTGCCGCGACCGCTGCTCCGGCTGCAAAACCCGCCGAAGCCGCGCCGGCCAAGGCTGCCGAACCGGCTGCTCCCGCGCCGGTCGCTGCCGCCGCCAGCGCTTCTGCTGCCGCCACCTCGATGCCGCCGGCTCCGGCTGCTGCAAAGGTCGCTGCGGACAACTACATCTCGACTGCTGATATCGATGGTTCGGGCAAGCGTGGCCAGGTTCTGAAGGGCGATGTGATCGCTGCCGTTGCCAAGGGCATTTCCGCTCCGGCACAGGCGCCTGCCGCTCCGGCGGCACCGCGTCCGGTTTCCTCGGCCGATGACGCATCCCGCGAAGAGCGTGTGAAGATGACGCGCCTGCGCCAGACGATCGCCCGCCGCCTCAAGGATGCCCAGAACACCGCCGCCATGCTGACCACCTATAACGAGGTGGACATGAAGGCGGTCATGGACCTGCGCAACCGCTACAAGGACGTGTTCGAGAAGAAGCATGGCGTCAAGCTCGGCTTCATGGGCTTCTTCACCAAGGCCGTGACCCACGCGCTGAAGGAACTGCCGGCCGTCAACGCCGAGATCGACGGCACCGACATCATCTACAAGAACTACTGCCATGTCGGCGTCGCCGTCGGCACCGACAAGGGCCTCGTGGTGCCGGTCGTGCGCAATGCCGACCAGATGTCGATCGCCGAAATCGAGAAGGATATCGGCCGCCTCGGCAAGCTTGCCCGTGATGGCGCGCTCTCGATGGCCGACATGCAGGGCGGCACGTTCACCATCTCGAACGGCGGCGTCTACGGTTCGCTGATGTCTTCGCCGATCCTCAACGCCCCGCAGTCCGGCATTCTCGGCATGCACAAGATCCAGGACCGTCCGGTCGTCATCGGCGGCCAGATCGTCATCCGTCCGATGATGTATCTCGCGCTCTCCTACGATCACCGTATGGTCGACGGCAAGGAAGCCGTGACTTTCCTGGTGCGCGTCAAGGAAAGCCTCGAAGATCCGGAACGCCTGGTTCTCGATCTCTAAGCCGGGAACGAACCCATGGAAACGCTCGGGGTTACCGCAACGCCATACATGACGCTGCTGGCCTTGAGCGTTGTCCTTCTTGTGTTCCATGTTCTGCTGCAGGGTACGCTCTCCACCCGCGAGCTTGGTCGTGAATGGAACGCAGGGCCGCGGGACGAGGGACTGGCGCCGGGGGACAAGTTCGCGGGGCGTGCCGCGCGTGCTTCGAAGAATTTCCAGGAGACCTATCCGGCTTTCGTCGGCCTGCTGCTTGGCGTCGCCTTTGCCGGACACGACGCGTCCGGCTGGGGGCTGATCGGCGGCTGGATCTGGCTGGTCTCCCGGGTCGTCTATATCCCGCTCTACATGGGAGGGGTGCCCTATATCCGCTCCCTCGTCTGGACGGTGAGCCTGATCGGGCTTCTCGCCATGACCATCGTGCTGTTCCGGTGACGCCATGACCGCATCCTTGAAAACATGGCTTCCGATATTCTGCCTGGTGCCGGGTATGGCGCTGGCCGCGGAGCGATGTGCCATCGAGAAGGCCGTATTCGTCGAGGCGACCGCCGGGACCGTGCTTGCGTTCAAGCCTGTCGGTTCGGACGCCGCCGTGGTCAGCCATCTCTTCACGATCACCGGGGGCAAGCTGAAGCTCGACGGCAACGTCATGTATGACGAGGAATCCAAGCGTCCGGGTGGCATGGTGACGAACAATTGCCCGCAGGGTGATGCGACCGGCGCCGAACTTCGAGCCTGCACGGTCTGGACCGGCGTACCCTATGCCCTTGATGTGGCGACCGGCCATATCGACATATTGGGCGCGGCCGATGCCCCGGCGCCGGACGCGATCCTGATGCCGGGCTTCGGCCCGTCGATCCGACATTCGACGCTATGGGGCAAGAGCGGTCTGAAACAGGTCCCCTGGGACCTGTACCAATTCAAGGAATGCAAGGCATGAGCGAAGACCCTGTTCTCCTGGTGACCGGCGGAAGCCGCGGCATCGGCGCGGCGGTCTCGCTGATGGCCGCCAGCCGTGGTTGGCGGGTGGCGGTGAACTACGCCTCCAATCGGCAGGCGGCTGAAAAGGTGGTTTCGGAAATCGAGGCCGCCGGCAGCGAGGCGATAGCGGTCCAGGCTGATATCGGCAATGCGGCCGAGATCGTCGCGATGTTTCAGGCGGTCGACCGACATTTCGGGCAGCTCGACGGGCTGGTCAACAATGCCGGGATCGTCGACATGCCGCAGCGCATCGACGAGATGAGCGCCGAACGCATCGAGCGGATGATGCGGATCAATGTCACGGGTTCGATCCTGTGTGCCGGGGAAGCGGTGCGCCGCATGTCGACGAGACATGGCGGCAAGGGCGGCGCGATCGTCAACATCTCATCGATGGCGGCCAAGCTGGGATCCCCGGGGCAATATGTCGACTACGCAGCTTCGAAGGCAGCGATCGACACGCTGACCATCGGCCTGGCACGCGAAGTCGCGACCGAAGGTGTGCGCGTCAATGCGATCCGCCCGGGCATCATCGACACGGATATCCATGCATCCGGCGGGCTGCCGGACCGGGCGCGCGACATGGCGCCCAGCGTTCCCATGCAACGGCCGGGCAGGGCGGAAGAGGTGGCGGATGCCGTCCTCTATTTTCTGTCGCCAGCGGCCTCCTATGTAACCGGCGCCATACTCGACGTGAGCGGCGGGCGCTAAGAGATGAAGAGAAGGAAAAAGAACTATGGCATATGATCTCGTCGTCATCGGAAGCGGCCCCGGCGGTTACGTCTGCGCGGTGAAGGCTGCCCAGCTCGGCCTCAAGGTCGCGGTCGTGGAAAAGCGCGCCACCTATGGCGGGACCTGCCTCAACATCGGCTGCATCCCTTCCAAGGCGCTGCTGCACGCTTCCGAAATGTTCGCCCACGCCGCCCACGGCATGGATGCGCTCGGCGTCGAGGTTTCCGCGCCAAAACTCAATCTTGAAAAGATGATGGCCCACAAGGACGCGACCGTTAAGTCGAACGTCGACGGGGTCTCCTTTCTGTTCAAGAAGAACAAGATCGACGGCTTCATCGGCACCGGCAAGATCGTCTCGGCCGGCAAGGTCTCGGTGACCGGCGACGACGGCAAGGTCCAGGAACTTGAAACCAAGAACATCGTCATCGCCACCGGCTCCGACGTTGCGGGCATTCCGGGCGTCAATGTCGAGATCGACGAGAAGGTGATCATCTCGTCGACCGGCGGCATCGCGCTCGAAAAGGTGCCGGCGCACCTGATCGTGGTCGGCGGTGGCGTCATCGGCATGGAGCTCGGTTCGGTCTGGTCGCGCCTCGGCGCCAAGGTCACCGTGATCGAATATCTCGACAAGCTGCTCGGCGGCATGGACGGCGAAGTCTCCAAGCAGTTCCAGCGCATGATGGCCAAGCAGGGCATGGATATCCGCACGGATGCCAAGGTCACCGGCGTCGAAAAGACCGCCAATGGTGCCAAGGTCACCTACGAGCCGGTCAAGGGCGGTGAGGCCCAGACGCTGGAGGCCGACGTGGTGCTGATCTCTACCGGGCGCAAGCCCTACACGGCAGGCCTCGGCCTGGAAGAAGCGGGCGTCAAGCTCGACAACCGCGGCCGCGTCGAGATCGACGGGCACTTCAAGACCAATGTCGAAGGCATCTATGCGATCGGCGACGTGGTCAAGGGACCGATGCTTGCCCACAAGGCGGAAGACGAAGGTGTGGCGATGGCGGAAATCCTCGCCGGCCAGCACGGCCATGTGAACTACGACGTCATCCCGAGCGTCGTCTATACCCAGCCGGAAGTGGCGTCCGTGGGCAAGACCGAGGAAGAGCTGAAGGCTGCGGGCATCGCCTACAAGGTCGGCAAGTTCCCGTTCACGGCGAACGGCCGCGCTCGCGCCATGCTGGCGACGGACGGTTTCGTGAAGTTCCTGGCCGACAAGGACACCGACCGGGTTCTCGGCGGCCATATCGTGGGTTTCGGCGCCGGCGAAATGATCCACGAGATTGCCGTGCTGATGGAATTCGGCGGTTCGTCGGAAGACCTCGGCCGCACCTGCCATGCCCATCCGACGATGTCGGAAGCGGTCAAGGAGGCAGCGCTCGCGACTTTCTTCAAGCCGATCCATATGTGAACGCCTCCAGCGCTTTCATGCCGGTATGATCGGGAAGGGTGGGACATCGTCCTGCCCTTTCGCCGTTTGGGAGGTCTACCCCTCGAAACGGCCCGTGGCATCACGATCGCGCTCGTAACGCCTGGCGAGCGGAAACGGCGGTAACCAGGCCTCCCGGCGGATGATCCAGCTTTCGTAGGTTGGCGTCAGCTGGTCGGGAGCATCCAGGGATCCGAGGTTGACTTCGATCTCGTCCGCGGTGCGTGCGAAAACCGAGGAGCCGCAGCGCGGACAGAAAAACCGCCCGGCGTAATCGCGTGTCTCGCCTTCGACCGTCACCGCATCCTGGGGAAATATCGCGGAAGCGTGGAAAAGCGCTCCATGATGTTTGCGGCAGTCGAGACAGTGACAGATGCCGACCCGGTACGGCAGCCCCGACGCCACAATTCGCACGCTGCCGCACAGGCAACCGCCGGTAAATCGATCCATATCGCGTCTCCTCCAAGATCAAGCGGCGGAAATTTTTACACCGACCAGCGCCTTCGGTGCAATTGTCCGGAGCGAACGACAATGATGATCACTTCCAGCCGAACACACGGCCTGGAATTACGATTGGTCAATTCCCGGATTAAATCTTGGACATGGTTGCCGCTTTTGCTTGAGCATCCGGCAAACGGACCTAGACTGGATTCCATCACTCTAACCTTCTGAAAAAGGTCAAGAAAATGGCTTCCTCCTTCACAGTTCCGCAGCGTATCCTACATTGGCTGATGGCGGCGCTGATCCTGTTCAACCTGCTTTTCACCGACGCCATGGAGACTGCCGGGCGGCTGATGTTCCGCGGTCAGGCACTAACGCCGGAGCAGGTGAGTGCGGCGAATATCCACGCCTATGTCGGTATCAGCGTGCTGGTCCTCGGCCTGATCCGGCTCTGTCTGCGGCTGGTGCAAGGTGTTCCGCCGGAGCCGCGGCAAGAGCCTCCATTCCTGCGGGCTGTGGTGAAGATCAGTCACTGGGCTTTTTACGCGCTCTTCGTCGCCATGCCCCTGGCTGGCATCGGCGCGTGGTATTTCGGAAACAAGACTGCCGCCTTTGCTCATACGGGGCCGCTGAAAATTTTGATGTGGGCATTGATCGTCGCCCATATCGGCGGGGCGCTGGTGCATCAGTTCTACTGGAAGACCGATGTGCTGAAGCGGATGACGAGTGGCCGATGAAGGATGGACGGCGTCAGTTGATCGCCGTCACCTTGAAGCCCTGTTTCCGGAAGAGCTCGACAAGGCCTTCCTCGCCCGGCAGGTGAAGGGCGCCGACAGCCATAAAGGCGCCGCCCTGGTCGAGGATGGAAGCCGCCCGATCGGCCATCACGTGGTTGCGTTTGCTGACGACGAGGTTTTCGAAGTCGCCATATCCGGCCTCGTCTTCGGTGCCGTCGGGTGCCACGGCTTTCAGCATCGGCATGGCAAGGCCGATATTGCCTGAGAGATAGACGTCGGTCAGCGTCTCGAAAACGTCGTCGACGCGCCGGCCGAGCTTGATGGTCTCGATCAGCGACTTGAGGTGAAGCTCGATCGGGATGGCGTTGAGTGCCGCCGCCTGTTCTTCGAGCGTTTCCAGCCCTTTGACCGGTTTGCCCTCGGCGGTGGCCTGCTCGGCGATCTTCTTGTCGAGAAAGGCGATGTTCTGTGCCTTGCGGGCGAGCTCGCAAGCCGGCACAGAAACGAGCGCCATCAGCATCCACGGCCGCATGCGCGAAACGGCCGAGAGCGGCACTCCGCGGGCCTTCAGGCCGGTTTCAAGCAGCGCGACATCGTCCTTCGGCAAGAGCGAATCGATCGTGTTGCCATCCGTCAACATCATCAGTTCCGGTTTGGCCAGCATCTTGGCCATGGCCTTCTTCTCGTCGATGACCTCGTCGGATTCGATGATGATGGTCTTCGCCTTGGAATGGGCTTCGGCAGCGCCGAGCGGCATTTTCAACACCCGCGGGTCGGAGACGTGCATGGTGCCGAGCAGGTAAGAGGCTTGAAGCCCGTCCTTCTCGATCTTCCAGAAGGTGCCCTTGCCGTTCGGCACCTTGGCGGCCTCGCCGACGATCTGGTCGTAGAGCGGCGATTTTTCGGCCTTCATCTCTTCGAGAAGGTTCTTGCCGTCACAGGCCGGCGTTTCCGCCCGTGCCGGGGACAATGAGCCGAGGATGAGAAGCAGAGAGGCGAGCGCCGCGACATGCGCGGCCGCGATCAGCCACAGCACGAAGCCTTGGGCGCGCTTCACCAAAGCGCCGGAGGGGGAGGCAAAGGCGGGAGTCATCATGTCATCCGTCTGAAAGTTGCCGACATATTAGCGATGGCGGCTGCACAAGCGCTTAACGCAACTGGTTAAAACTTCGTTCAGGCAGATTTAGGAGCTAAGCACGGGGATGGGCGCGGTCGTAGACTTCCAGCAATCTGGAGGAGTCGACGCCGGTATAGACCTGGGTTGTCGAGAGGCTCGCATGGCCGAGCAGTTCCTGGATGGTGCGCAGATCGCCGCCGCCGGCAAGCAAATGCGTTGCGAAGGAATGCCGCAGCGCATGTGGGGTTGCCGTCTCCGCCAGGCCGAAGGCGCTCCGGAGCTTCTGCATTTCCCGCTGGATGATCGCCGGCTGCAGCGGCCCGCCGCGGGCGCCGCGAAACAGCGGCTTTTCGGCTTCCAGATGGTAGGGGCAGAGTTTCCTGTAGGTGGCGACGGCATCGAACACGGCCTGCAGCAGCGGCACGAGACGGGTCTTGCCGCCCTTGCCGGTGATCCGCAGGGTTGTCGCGCCCGGCGCCAGGTCCGTTGGTCTGAGACCCAGGGCCTCGGAGATGCGCAGGCCGCAGCCGTAGAGCAGGGCCAGCACGGCGGCATCCCGCGCGGCGATCCACGGCTCTTCCTGCAGCTGGGCACCTGTCGTGACGAGGTTGAGCGCCTGGCGGTCGGTCAGCGGTTTCGGCAGGGACTTCGGCTGCTTCGGCGCCCGGATGGCGCCGGCGGCTGCAGCGTTCACCAAGCCCTTTCGCTCGAGATAACGAAGAAATGAACGGAGCCCGGCGAGATGCCGGCCGAGCGACCTTGCTCCGGAACCGTCTCGGCGGCGCGCAGCCAGAAAAGCACGCAGGTCGGCCGGGCGCAGGGTGTGGATATCGGAAATTTTCGCCGGACCTGCCAGATGTCGGGTCAGAAACGTCAAAAACTGCCGCGTATCGCGTTCATAGGCATCGAGCGTGTTGTCCGACAGCCGGCGTTCGTTTGCCAGGCTCTCCAGCCATTCGCGACGTTTTTCCATGAGATCGGGTGCGGCGATAATCAGCAGCTCATTCACTGTCGGCCCCGTTGAATTTGGATTGGTTGCGCCCCAGATTGCTCTGGACGGCGTTACAAAATCCCTAAGACTGCCTTAGTCGTGGGTAACGATGTCATCGTTCGATCATACGGGGCTGCCATACCAAGCAGGTCCTGCCTGCGGGAGTTTCTATGGCGCGCCGTGATTCTACGACCACTTTTGGACAGTTCGCGGAAACAATCGCCCTCGTTTCACAAGGCAGACCCGGCCACATCGTCGACACATTGATTGCCGAGCGCGGCCAGCGGATCGTCCAGAATCCGCTCTGGCCGGTGATGCGGCCATTTCTCTACACGCTGCTGCGTTATGGACGGGCGATCAACTTCGCCAACGACATCTCGACGCTCAGCGGCTTCCAGTGCTTCGAATACATGAGCGACCTCCTGAAACTGGATGTGACGGTCGCCAATGCCGAGCGCATTCCCGAAAAGGGCGGCTTCATTCTCGTCAGCAATCACCCGACCGGGATCGCCGACGGGGTTGCCGTCTTCGACCTCCTGAAGTCGCGCCGTCCGGACATGATGGTGTTTGCCAACCGTGACGCGGTGCGCGTCAATCCGCGGTTTTCCGAGATGATCATCCCCGTCGAATGGCGGGAGGAATACAAGACCAAGCTGAAGGCGCGCGAGACGCTGGTTCTGACCAACAAGACCATCGAGGACGGCAAGGTCATGGTGCTGTTTCCCTCGGGGCGCATCGCCTATTGGGCGGAGGGCAAGCTCAACGAACGGCCGTGGAAAACATCCGCCGTCAGTCTCGCCCGCAAGTACAATCTGCCGATCCTGCCGATTCACATGCGGGCGCGCAATTCCGGCCTGTTCTACTGGTTCGCCAAATGGTCGACGGAACTGCGCGACATGACGGTGTTCTACGAACTCCTGAACAAGAAGGGCGACCATTTCGATTTCACCGTCGGCCAGATGATCCCGCCGAGCGCGCTCGATGGCGATATGACCGAGGTCACCAAGGCGCTGGAACAGCACACGGTGTTCGAACTTGCCGCGGATGGCGATGCGACGTTCAAGCCTGCCGAGAAATCGCAGACGGCTTCGGCGGCATGAAAGAGATGTGTCCCGTGGATATCGCTCCCTTAGGCATGAGTGTGGTGATTACTCCGCTCAGGGACCCGCTGGCCGGAGGCGTCATGCCGCTTGCCGAGGCCGCCAGACAGGAAGGTTATAGTCACATCCTCCGGATCGCCGAGGAATGGTCTTCCGGAATCAATCGTTTCGAGCGACGCGGCGAAAGCCTGCTGGGCGCCCATGATCAGGGGTTGCTGATCGCCGTCGGCGGGATGACGATCGAACCGACGCGGGCCGACTGGCTGCGGATGCGTCGTTTTTATGTGTCGCGGGAATACCGCGGCGGAGGCATAGGCAGGCGCCTTGCCGAATACCTGCTCGAACACGCCCGCTCTTTCACGTCGGTCGTGACCGTCCATGCCGGCAGCGACGATGCCAGTCGTTTCTGGCAGGCCATGGGCTTTCTGCCGCTGACGGGCGAGAGCTATACGCATACCTTGCGCCTCACCTGAGCGGCATTTTTACATCCCGCTCTTCGGCTAGGAATAGCGCATGCTGCTTCGCTCGATGTTTGCCGCCAACTACCGCTCGCTGCGCTCGATCCGCATGGATCTGGCCGGTGTCAACCTGTTCATCGGCGAGAACGGTGTCGGAAAGTCCAATCTTTACCGTGCCCTGCAGCTGGTGCAGGCGGCGGTTCGCGGCAACCTGGCCTATGAGATCGCGGCCGAAGGCGGCATGGCCTCGGCGCTCTGGTCCGGTCAGCGCCGGCAGGAGAAGAATTTCCGCATCAAGCTCGAGGTCGAGGTTCTTGATGAAGAGCGGGCGGTGACGTTCCGCTACCGGGTCGAGGCGGGGCTTCGCCCGCCTATCGATGCGGCGGGCTTTGCCTTCGAGCCGCAGGTGAAGGAGGAGGAGCTTGTCGTTGAAACCGGTTCGCGGCCCGTGACGATGATAAAACGTACCGGGCCGGGGATCATGGTGCGTGGGACAAGCGGTCGCATGGAGGAGTATCCCGAAAAGGCGATGACCTCGGAAACGGCAATCGCGCTGCTCGGCGATGCCGGCCACTATCCGGAAGCAGGGGCTTTTCGGCGATTGATCGACGGCTGGCGGTTCTTCCATGGTTTTCGAACGGATCGCGATTCCACCCTGCGGCAGCCCTGCCTTGCCGTTACCTCGCCGCTGCTGGATCAGGACGGAGGGAACATGGCGGCGGTGTTCGCGACACTCGTCCACACCCGCGGGGATACGGTGGAGCTCGACCGCGCCGTTGCTGCGGCTCTGGGCGGGGCGAAACTGCATGTGCCTGAGCCAGGCGAATATGCGGAATTCGGCCTGATCTTTCCGGATCTCCCCAAACGGGTGTTTCAGCCGCGCGAGCTTTCCGACGGGCAGATCCGTTTTCTCGGGCTTGCGGCCGCGTTGATGTCCTATCGCCAGCCGCCGCTGATTGCGCTCAACGAGCCGGAGGCGAGTCTGCATCCGGATATGCTGGCGCCGCTGGCGGACATGATCGCCCAGGCCGCTCGCTACAGCCAGATCTGGATCGTTACCCATTCGGAGCCGCTTGCTTCCGCCGTCGAGGAACGTTGCGGCACGCGGCCGCGGCGGGTGATACGAAAGGATGGTGCGACCTGGATCCAGGGCATGCGGCTGACCGGCGCCATCGATGACGACGAGGACGATGAGTAGTCCTGTTTAGGGTTCACTTTTGTTCCGCATTTGGGCATGGTCCCGCCCATGGGCATAGATTCGTCCGATCTCTTCGGTTCACTGTTCGAAGCGCCGTCATTGGCAAGGGTGGTGCCGGTCCTGGTGCCGCTGCCGGTGCCGGGCGCCTATAGCTATGCCGTGCCGGAGGGCGTGCATGTGGAGCCCGGTTCGGTCGTGCAGGTGCCGGTTGGCCCGCGGCAGCTGATCGGCGTCGTCTGGGACGGGGACAACGACGACAGGCTCGACCCGAAGAAGCTGAGGCCGATCACGCTGGTCTTCGATTGCCCGCCGCTCTCCAAGGAAATGCGCGACTTCGTCGACTGGGTGGCGAGCTATACGCTGTCGCCGCCGGGCCTCGTGGCGCGCATGGCAATCCGCGCGCCGGCGGCACTCGATCCGGAGCCGATGGTCGAAGGCCTGCGTTATCTCGGCGGCCAGCCGGAGCGGTTGACACCGGCGCGCGCCCGGGTGCTCGATCTTGCCGGCGAGGAGGAAATTCCGTGGACGCGCAGCGGGCTGGCACATGCTGCCGGTGTCTCGATGAGTGTTGTCGACGGGCTGACGGCGCAGGGAATTTTCGAGACCGTCTTCCTGCCGCCACCGCCGGTCGTGGCGAGGCCCGATCCGGACTATATCAGCCCGCGCATCGAGGGACCGCAGAAACAGGCGTCCGTGGATATCCTCGACTCAATCCGGGCCGGCGGGTTCTCCGCCTCGCTGATCGATGGCGTGACCGGCTCGGGCAAGACGGAAGTCTATTTCGAGGCGATCGCCGAAACCTTGAGGCGCGGAAAGCAGGTGCTGATCCTGCTGCCGGAAATCGCGCTGACATCGAGCTTCCTCGAGCGTTTCCAGGAGCGGTTCGGCGCCAAGCCCGGCGAATGGCATTCGGACCTTGCTCCTCGCATGCGCGAAAAGGTCTGGCGCGGCGTGGTGACCGGCGAGGTGAAGGTGGTGGCCGGCGCGCGTTCGGCGCTGTTCCTGCCCTTCGAGGATCTCGGCCTGATCATCGTCGACGAAGAGCACGACCCTGCCTACAAGCAGGAAGACCGGGTCTTCTACAATGCCCGCGACATGGCGGTGGTGCGCGCCCGGATCGGGGATTTTCCGATCGTGCTGGTTTCCGCGACGCCTTCGGTGGAGAGCCAGGTCAACGGCTTGGCCGGCCGCTACAACACCGTGCACCTGCCGACCCGTTTCGGCGATGCGGCGATGCCGGACCTGCATCTGATCGACATGCGGCGCCACCCGCCGGAGCGCGGCGGCTTTCTGTCGCCGGTGCTTTTGCGCGCCATGAAGAAAACCCTGGAGCGGAACGAGCAGTCGCTGCTGTTCCTCAATCGCCGTGGTTATGCGCCGCTGACCCTCTGCCGCGTCTGCGGCCACCGGTTCCAATGCCCGCAATGTTCGAGCTGGCTGGTGGAGCACCGGTTCAAGAGCCAGATCCAGTGCCATCAATGCGGTTATTCGGAGCGCACGCCGGAAGCGTGTCCCGAATGCGGGACCTTCGACCACCTCGTCGCCTGCGGCCCGGGTGTCGAGCGGATTGCCGAGGAAGTCGAAAAGCATTTTCCGGAAGCGCGGACGATCGTCATGTCGTCGGACCTGCTCGGCGGCGTCAAGCGCATGCAGCTGGAGCTGGAGGCGATCGCCAAGGGCGAGGCTGATATCGTCATCGGCACCCAGCTGGTCGCCAAGGGCCACAATTTTCCACTGATGACGCTGGTCGGCATCGTCGATTCCGATCTCGGGCTTTCGAATGGCGATCCGCGCGCCGCCGAGCGCACTTTCCAGCTTCTGAGCCAGGTGACCGGCCGCGCCGGGCGAACCGGCCTCAAGAGCCATGGCCTGCTGCAGACCTTCCAGCCGCAGCACCCGGTGATGCAGGCGATCGTCTCGGGCGATGCCGGGGCCTTTTACGAACGCGAGATCGCCGAGCGCGAGAAGGCGATCCTGCCGCCGTTCGGCCGGCTTGCCTCGCTGATCGTCTCCGCCGATACCCGGGCGGATGCTGAAACCCATGCGCGGGGCCTCAGGGCCGCCGCGCCAAAAGTCACCGGCATTTCGGTGCTCGGTCCGGCGGAAGCGCCGCTGGCGCTGGTGCGCGGCCGGCACCGCTTCCGGCTTTTGGTGCATGGCCGGCGCAATTCCGACATGCAGGCGTTTCTGCGGGCTATGCTGGAAAACGGCCCGAAACAGCGCGGGTCCGTTCAGATCCAGCTCGATATCGATCCGCAGAGCTTCCTTTAGCGGAATGGCTCAGCCCGGCGGCAGGCCGCCGAGATAGAGGATGCTGCGGTTCGGCAGCTTGTCGAGCAGGGCATGCAGAGCCGGATCGGGAAAACGTTTTTCGAAGGGTTGCGCCCAGGCGATGTCGTCGGCATGGAGCTTGATCTCCTCCTGCTTCACGCCGGCTTTTGTATCGAATGCCTGGGGGTTGTCGATGCTGGCGGCGGCGGTTTTCACCAGTCGGCCCAGCGCCGCGTTGCGCTCGGCATAGAGATCCTTGCCGTTGGCCGCGGCGAGCTCGGCAATGGTGACGAGCGGGGCCGCGGCGAAGAGATGGTAGTGGAGGGCGCGGGCGCGGCGGTCCATTTCGAGCGGCAGCGTGCCGTCCGGGCGGATCTGGGCGATGCCGACACGGAAACTCTCCATGCCCCAATCGGTCAGGTCCTCGCGGCTTGCGGCAATGCCGGCAGCCATGGCAGCAAAACCGCTCCAGTAACGATGGTTGTTGCGGCCATCCATCTTGTTATCGCGATCATTGTAATAGGTCATGTTCCGCTCGGCGATCCTCGCCAGCCAGTGCGGAACGGCGTCGGTCGCGGAAGCCGGCACCCCACGCGCGGAGCGGACTTTAAGCCAGGCCACCGAAAACGCACCCAGCATCCAGCCTTGCACGTAAACCGCCTGGTTGCTGGACATCGGACCGGAGAGAACTCCGGAACGGGCGAGCGTCGAAAGCCAGGATGCGGCGCAGACGGCGGAGGATGCATCACCCGTCGTGCGATACCGGTCGGCCATCGCCTCGATCTTCCGTGCGGCGGCCTGCAGGGGCTTCACCGCGTCGTCATAGGCCTGCTTGCGGGCGGGATCGATGACCGAGTGGGCCTTGTCGCTATAGTAGTCTTCCGTCTCAAGGCCGGCCGGGAGGTTCGGCGCGGGCCCGCATTTCTCCGGGGTTGTGGCCGCCGCCGCTGTGGGCGGATTGTCCCAGGGGCTTTTTACCATCTGGTCGGCGAGGGCAGGCGAGAGGCGTGAGACCGCGATCGCGACAGCCAGGGCCGAGAGCCGGAAAATTCTTGTCGTCGTCGTCATTCCGTTTCTCCTGATCGGCTGCCGCATCGTCTAACCGGCCCGAGAATTCGTCGTTTTTCGACTTGTTTACCCAAATGGTTATAATCGAACGAATCGAATGAAACGAGGGCCGGATGGAACTCTATTTTCCCACGGAATTCGGCGAACGGGTCGCCTTTGTCTGTGCGGCGGTAACCGCTGCGCTCGGTCTTCTCGTTTTCTTGTTTCCCGCTTTCGTTCTGCGCCTGACGGCGTTCCAGATCGGCGAGGTGCGGCCGGAAGGTTATGCCGCGGTCCGATCCACCGGCGCCCATCATCTGGGCTTCGGTGTTGCGGCGATCATGCTCGCCCAGGACTGGATCTACATGACACTCGGCATCGCGCTCGGATTTGCTGCTGTGGGACGATTGCTGTCGTGTGCCCTGGATCGAGGCTTCACCCTCAGAAACGTAGCATTTTCCCTACTTCAGGTTGTGCTTGCCGGCGGGCCGCTCGCCTATGTCTTCGGCTATATCTGACGCATAATTCGAAGATTGCAGGCGGTTGCCTGCCGAAAATCCTTCCGCTTCCGGTATAAAATCGCTCTCAGCCCTTGCGTGTCCGGCTTTTTCCGTTATCAGGCGTGTTGCGAGTCCTTACAGCCTATGCTAGACGGACCGCGAAAGTCGGAAAGGGTAGGGCGCAAGCTCTGCAGGTTCTGAGAAAAAATCAAACGATTTCAAGCTCTTGCTTCACCTCTCCCATAGGGTCTGGCGCTTGGATGGCAATACAGGGAAACTGTGCCCGTGGCTGACACGTCCCAGCTTATTTCCGGTGTAGCGGAGCGTTATGCTTCCTCGCTTTTCGAACTGTCTCTCGAGGCTGGTTCGATCGACAAGGTCGGTGCCGATCTTGATCGTTTTCAGGCGCTGCTGGATGAGAGTGAAGACCTGCGACGCCTGGTCGCAAGCCCGGTATTTTCCGCCGAGGACCAGCAGAAGGCCGTGATCGCCGTAGCCGAGAAGGCTGGCATTTCCGGTCTCGTTGCCAATTTCCTGAAGGTGGTCGCCGGCAATCGTCGTCTTTTCGCGATGCCGGGCATGATCCGCGCCTTCCGCCAGATCGCCGCAGAGCATCGCGGTGAAATCACTGCCGAGGTTACCTCGGCGCATGCGCTGTCCGCAGCGCAGGAAAACGAACTCAAGTCGGCGCTGAAGGGCGTAACCGGCAAGGACGTGGCAATCGCCGTGACCATCGACCCGTCGATCCTCGGCGGACTGATCGTCAAGGTCGGTTCTCGTCAGATCGACACTTCCCTTCGCACCAAACTTTCCACCCTTAAGCTTGCACTGAAAGAGGTTGGCTGATGGATATCCGCGCCGCGGAAATTTCCGCAATTCTGAAAGACCAGATCAAGAACTTCGGCCAGGAGGCTGAAGTTTCCGAAGTCGGACAGGTTCTGTCCGTCGGCGACGGCATTGCCCGCGTCTACGGTCTGGACAATGTCCAGGCTGGCGAAATGGTCGAATTCCCGGGCGGCATCCGTGGTATGGCGCTGAACCTCGAAGCCGACAATGTCGGCGTCGTCATCTTCGGTTCCGACCGCGCGATCAAGGAAGGCGACATCGTCAAGCGGACCGGCGCCATCGTCGACGTTCCGGTTGGTCCGGAACTGCTCGGCCGCGTCGTTGACGCGCTTGGCAACCCGATCGACGGCAAGGGCCCGCTCAACGCGACCCGCCGTTCGCGCGTCGACGTCAAGGCTCCGGGCATTATCCCGCGCAAATCGGTTCATGAGCCGATGTCGACCGGCCTCAAGGCCATCGACGCGCTCATCCCAGTCGGCCGCGGCCAGCGCGAGTTGGTCATTGGTGACCGCCAGACCGGCAAGACCGCTATCATTCTCGACACGATCCTCAACCAGAAGGCCATTCACGACAACGGCCCGGACTCGGAAAAGCTGTTCTGCGTCTACGTCGCCATCGGTCAGAAGCGCTCGACGGTTGCTCAGTTCGTGAAGGTTCTCGAAGAGCGTGGCGCTCTGCAGTACTCGATCATCGTTGCCGCGACTGCTTCCGATCCGGCTCCGATGCAGTACTTGGCACCGTTCGCCGGCTGCGCCATGGGCGAATACTTCCGTGACAACGGCCAGCATGCCCTGATCGGTTACGACGACCTTTCCAAGCAGGCCGTCGCCTATCGTCAGATGTCGCTGCTGCTGCGCCGCCCGCCGGGCCGCGAAGCTTATCCGGGCGACGTGTTTTACCTGCATTCCCGCCTTCTGGAGCGCGCTGCGAAGCTCTCCGACGAGCGTGGCAATGGCTCGCTGACGGCTCTGCCGGTCATCGAAACCCAGGGTAACGACGTTTCGGCCTTCATTCCGACCAACGTGATCTCGATCACCGACGGCCAGATCTTCCTTGAAACCGACCTGTTCTACCAGGGTATCCGTCCGGCCGTTAACGTCGGCCTGTCGGTTTCCCGCGTCGGTTCGGCCGCGCAGATCAAGGCGATGAAGCAGGTTGCCGGCTCGATCAAGGGCGAACTCGCCCAGTATCGTGAAATGGCCGCCTTCGCCCAGTTCGGCTCCGACCTCGACGCCTCGACGCAGCGCCTGCTGAACCGCGGTGCACGCCTGACGGAACTCCTGAAGCAGCCGCAGTTCGCGCCGCTGAAGACGGAAGAGCAGGTCGCAGTGATCTTTGCCGGCGTCAACGGCTACCTCGACAAGATCGCGGTCGCCCAGGTCGGCAAGTTCGAGCAGGGCTTCCTCTCGTACCTGCGTTCCGAAGGCAAGGCTATCCTCGACGCGATCCGCACCGAGAAGCAGCTTTCCGACGACACGCGTGCGAAGCTGAAGGCCGCTCTCGACAGCTACGCCAAGTCGTTCGCCTGAGAACGGATCAAGCCCACCTAACCCCCAGGGGACCGATAACGGATGCCTTCACTTAAGGATCTGAAAAACCGGATCGCCTCCGTCAAGGCGACGCAGAAGATCACCAAGGCGATGAAAATGGTCGCCGCGGCGAAGCTGCGCCGTGCCCAGGAGGCGGCCGAGGCCGCCCGTCCTTACGCGGAACGCATGACCAAGGTGCTGGCCGGCCTTTCGGCCGCCAATGCCGGCAATGCGGAAGCGCCGCTGCTGCTTTCGGGCACCGGCAAGGACCAGGTTCATCTGCTGATCGTTGCGACCGGCGAACGCGGTCTGGCCGGGGGCTTCAACTCCTCGATCATCCGCCTCGCACGCGACCACGCGCTGAAGCTGCTTGCCCAGGGCAAGACGGTGAAGATCATCACCGTCGGCCGCAAGGGCAACGACATCCTGCGCCGCACCTTCAAGGACAACATCGTCGACTACGTGACGTTCCGCGAAATCAAGCAGCTCGGTTTCGCCCAGGCCGACGAGGTGGCACAGAAGGTGCTCGCGCTCTACAATGCCAGCGAATTCGACATCGCGACGCTGTTCTATGCGCGCTTCCAGTCGGTGATCTCGCAGGTGGCGACCGCCTCGCAGATCATCCCGGCCAAGTTCGATGCGACGCAGGCTGCGGATGCCTCCTCGGCGCTCTACGAATACGAGCCGAGCGAGGAGGAAATCCTCGAAGACCTGCTGCCGAAGAACGTCGCGGTCCAGATCTTCCGGGCTCTGCTCGAAAACAACGCTTCCTTCTATGGCGCGCAGATGTCCGCAATGGACAACGCGACGCGCAATGCCGGTGACATGATCAACAAGCTGACGCTTTCCTACAACCGTCAGCGCCAGGCACAGATCACCAAGGAACTTATCGAAATCATTTCGGGCGCGGAAGCGCTCTGAGGTAAAGAAAGAGGGTAAGAATCATGGCTACCGCAACGGGCACGTCCCTCGGCAAGGTGACCCAGGTTATCGGCGCTGTCGTCGACGTCACTTTCGACGGCGAACTGCCGGCGATCCTGAACGCGCTTGAAACCGACAACAACGGCAATCGCCTCGTTCTCGAAGTCGCGCAGCACCTCGGCGAAAGCGCCGTCCGCACCATCGCAATGGACTCGACCGAAGGTCTGGTTCGTGGTCAGCACGTCACGGATACCGGCGCTCCGATTACCGTTCCGGTCGGTCCGGAAACGCTCGGCCGCATCATGAACGTCATCGGCGAGCCGGTCGACGAAGCCGGTCCGCTGGTCACTTCCGGCAAGCGCGCCATCCACCAGGAAGCACCGGCTTATGTCGAGCAGTCGACCGAAGGCCAGATCCTGGTTACGGGTATCAAGGTCGTCGACCTTCTCGCGCCTTACGCAAAGGGGGGCAAGATCGGCCTCTTCGGCGGTGCAGGCGTCGGCAAGACGGTTCTGATCATGGAACTCATCAACAACGTCGCGAAGGCGCACGGTGGTTATTCCGTGTTCGCAGGCGTCGGTGAGCGTACCCGCGAAGGCAACGACCTTTACCACGAAATGATCGAATCGGGCGTCAACAAGCACGGCGGCGGCGAAGGCTCCAAGGCAGCGCTCGTCTACGGCCAGATGAACGAACCGCCGGGCGCCCGCGCCCGCGTCGCTCTGACGGGTCTCACTATCGCTGAAGACTTCCGCGACAAGGGCCAGGACGTTCTGTTCTTCGTCGACAACATCTTCCGCTTCACCCAGGCAGGTTCGGAAGTGTCGGCTCTGCTCGGCCGTATTCCTTCGGCCGTGGGTTATCAGCCGACGCTGGCCACCGACATGGGCCAGATGCAGGAACGCATCACCACCACGACCAAGGGCTCGATCACCTCGGTTCAGGCCATCTACGTTCCCGCCGACGACTTGACCGACCCGGCACCTGCAACCTCGTTCGCCCACTTGGACGCAACGACGGTTCTGTCGCGTTCGATCGCCGAAAAGGGCATCTACCCGGCCGTCGACCCGCTCGACTCCACCTCGCGCATGCTCGACCCGCTGGTCGTCGGCGAAGAGCACTATGACATCGCCCGCAAGGTCCAGTCGACCCTGCAGCGCTACAAGGCTCTCCAGGACATCATCGCCATCCTCGGCATGGACGAACTGTCCGAAGACGACAAGATGACCGTCCAGCGCGCCCGCAAGATCGAGCGCTTCCTGTCCCAGCCGTTCTTCGTCGCCGAAGTCTTCACCGGTTCGCCGGGCAAGCTTGTCGCGCTCGAAGACACGATCAAGGGCTTCAAGGGCCTCGTCAACGGCGATTACGACCATCTTCCGGAAGCCGCCTTCTACATGGTCGGCTCGATCGAAGAAGCCGTCGAAAAGGCCAAGAAGCTGGCTGAAGCCGCCTGATCCTAAACGAGATGGCGCGCAGGACTATCTCCGGCGCGCCTTTCCCGCATAAAACACGCGGGCTTCTCGGCAAGGAATTGCCTCGATGCCCTGGTGATTTAGTTTTTCGCAATCCCGGACGCAAAACCGCTCTGCACTTTTGCTGGAATTGCTTTGAGGAAGTGGACCTTCATGGCCGAGGCTTTCAACTTTGAACTGGTTTCGCCCGAGCGCCTGCTCGTCTCGGAAAAGGTCACCGAAGTGGTGATCCCGGCGACGCTTGGCGAAATGACGGTGCTTGCCAATCACGCGCCGACGATGACGACGATCAAGCCGGGTGTGGTTTCGGTGAAGCTTGCTTCCGGCCAGGTCAACAAATACGTCGTTTTCGGTGGCTTCGCCGACATTCTGCCGACCGGCTGCACGCTGCTTGCCGAATCCGCGGTTCCGGCGAGCGAGCTGACCCACGCGACGCTGCAGAAGCGGATCGAGACGACGCAGGCCGAGATCAATCACGCGCAGAGCGACGAGCACAAGACCAAGCTCGAACAGTTCCTGGCGGAACTGACGCACCTGAACGGCGTCGTCAATCCGGCCTGATACGTCAAAATTCTCTGCGAAAGAGCAAGGCGGTCCGAAAGGCCGCCTTTTTCTTTGGGCGATGGTCGGGTTCCTCTGGCGGCTATCGTCGTGACCGGATGACTGCTTGTATGTGCCGCGCCATCTTGTTAGCCCTTGCCAGTGGAGGAACGCGATGATCGACAAGCTGGAATTCTTCATTGCCCTGGCACGGGAAGGGCACTTCGGCCGGGCGGCGGAGGAATGCGGCATCTCACAGCCGTCGCTTTCGGCGGCCATCCGCCAGCTCGAAGAACAGCTCGGGGTACAGCTCGTTGTGCGGGGTTCCCGTTATCAGGGCCTGACGCCGGAAGGCCAGCGGGTGCTGGAATGGGCAAAACGGATCGTCGGCGATGCGCGCACCATGCGCGAGGAAATGCGGGCCGCCCGTAAGGGTCTTGCCGGTCACATTCGGCTTGCATCGATCCCGACTGCCCTGGCGATGATCCCGAGGCTGACCGAACCGTTCCAGGCAAAGCATCCGGATGTCACCTTTTCCGTTGTCTCGCGCAATTCCCTGCAGGTGCTTTCCCAACTCGACAATTTCGAAATCGACGCGGGTATCACCTATCTCGACAACGAGCCATTGGGGCGGGTGACGAGTGTACCGCTCTATGCGGAGCGCTATAATCTGGTGACGGCTGAGGGTGCGCCTTATGCGGACCGGGAAAGCGTCGCCTGGAAGGAAATGGCCGATCTTAGGCTCTGTCTATTGACGCCCGACATGCAGAACCGCCGGATCATCAATCAGCACCTCGCGCAAGCCGGCGTGACGGTGAAGCCAATGCTCGAATCGAACTCGATGGTGGTGCTGCTTTCGCATGTGGGCACCGGGCGCTGGGCGAGCATCATGCCGCGCAACGTGGCGCGATCCTTCGGATTTGCCAAGCAGATCCGTACGATCCCCCTTGTGGAGCCGGAAGCCAGCCACATCGTCGGGCTGGTCGCGACCCACCGCGAGCCCTTCACGCCGCTGGTCTCTGCCCTGCTTCACGAGGCGCGGAGCCTTACTCCTGCCGCCATGGCTTGATAGCTTTTTTCTATCGCGTAACCGATCTCCTTTATTGACGGTTGCGGCCCCGGTTGCGACATTCCATTCCCAGTAGGCGAAGTACGATTGTCGGACAACTTCGTCAGCTTTCTGATCCGCATACGGGCATGGTGGCGCCGACGCCACGGGGCCGGAAACGGGTCAGCCGGGAGGCTATGACATATGAATATGCGTATTTCCGCTGGTGAGTTCACCGAGCGGTCGCTTCAGATCATCAGGGATCTGAAGCATCTGGAAGGCCCGATGCTGCCGATCCTGCATGCGATCCAGGCAGAGTTCGGTTATGTGCCGGAAGAGGTGAAGCCGGTCATTGCCAGCGAACTCAACCTGTCGCGCGCCGAAGTGCATGGGGTCGTGACTTTCTACCACGAATTCCGCGACCATCCGGCCGGACGGCATGTGCTAAAGCTCTGTCGCGCCGAAGCCTGCCAGTCGATGGGAAGCGACCGCATGGCGGACCACGCCCGGCAGCTTCTCGGGATCGACTTCCATCAGACGACGCTCGATGGTTCGGTGACGCTGGAAGCCGTGTACTGTCTCGGGCTCTGTGCCTGCGCGCCGGCCGCGATGCTCGATGGCGAAGTTTTTGGCCGCGTCGACGAGCACTGTCTTAGCGAAATCGTTGCGGGGTTAAACCTATGACGGTGACGATTTTTGTTCCGCGCGATGCCGCAGCGCTCGCACTTGGTGCCGAAAAGGTGGCGAACGCGATAATCGCCGAAATCGCAGCCCGCGGCCTCGATGCGAAAGTCGTGCGCAACGGCTCGCGTGGCATGTTCTGGCTGGAGCCATTGATCGAGGTGAGTACCGAACACGGGCGTATCGCCTATGGGCCGGTCAAGGCCGGCGACGTCAAGGGACTGTTCGATTCGGGTTTTCTGGAGGGTGGACAGCATGCTTTGCATCTCGGGCCGACCGAGGACATTCCATTCCTGCGCCAGCAGACGCGGCTGACCTTCTCCCGTTGCGGCGTCACGGATCCGCTGTCGCTGGATGACTATCGCCAATATCAGGGGCTGAAGGGCCTCAAGAATGCGATCGCCATGACTGGCGCCGAGATAGTCGCCCAAGTCACCGATAGCGGCCTTCGCGGGCGCGGCGGCGCCGGCTTTCCGACCGGGATCAAGTGGAAGACGGTGATGGATGCGGCGGCCAGCCAAAAATACATCGTCTGCAATGCGGATGAGGGCGACAGCGCCACGTTTGCGGACCGGATGATCATGGAAGGCGATCCCTTCGTGCTGATCGAAGGCATGATTATCGCCGGCATCGCGACGGGCGCCACCAAGGGTTATGTCTATACCCGCTCGGAATATCCCCATGCCATCGCGACGATGCGCCAAGCCGTGGAGATCGCCCGGGCCGCCGGCATCCTCGGGCCATCGGTGATGGGTTCAGTGCATGCCTTTGACATGGAGGTCCGCTCCGGCGCCGGCGCCTATGTCTGCGGCGAGGAGACTTCGCTGCTGAATTCGCTGGAAGGCAAGCGCGGCATCGTGCGCGCCAAGCCGCCGCTGCCGGCACTGCAGGGTTTTCTCGGCCGTCCGACGGTGGTCAACAACGTCATCTCGCTTGCATCGGTGCCGGTCATCATGGATCGCGGTGCCGCCTTCTATCGCGATTTCGGCATGGGCCGTTCGCGCGGCACGATCCCGATCCAGATCGCTGGCAATGTCAAATACGGCGGCCTGTACGAAACTGCCTTCGGCCTGTCGCTCGGCGAGATCGTCGATCATATCGGCGGCGGCACGGCGACCGGGCGGCCTATCAAGGCGGTGCAGGTGGGCGGGCCGCTCGGCGCCTATTTCCCGCGCGCACTCTTCGATACGCCGTTCGACTACGAGGCCTTCGCGGCCCGGGACGGTCTGATCGGCCATGCCGGCATCACCGTGTTCGACGATAGCGCCGACATGCTGAAACAGGCGCGGTTCGCGATGGAATTCTGCGCCATCGAGAGCTGCGGCAAGTGCACGCCCTGCCGCATCGGTTCGACCCGCGGCGTCGAAACGGCCGACAAGATTGCGCAAGGGATCGAGCCGGAGAAGAACAAGGCGCTGCTCGCCGACCTCTGCAACACGATGAAGTTTGGCTCGCTCTGCGCGCTCGGCGGGTTCACGCCCTATCCGGTGATGAGCGCGATGAACCACTTTCCGGAGGATTTTTCTCCGGCGCCGATGGTGGAGGCGGCGGAATGATAGCCCTGCGCGCGTCAGCTCCGGCTGAACTCCGGAGCACCCCCCTCTGCCCTGCCGGGCATCTCCCCCTCAAGGGGGGAGATCGGCTGGGGGCTTGCTCACCACTGACGATTTCACGCCTCATTTTCCGCGACGCATTCTCTGAAGCGAAGGTCGTGCCGCTGGTGATCTCCCCCCTTGAGGGGGAGATGGCCGGCAGGCCAGAGGGGGGTAATCTCGCCCGCCGTGCGTCGCGCAATTTCACTTCCATACAGGAGACACACGATGTCCCTCGTTCATGAAATCGACTACGGCACGCCCGCCTCACGCTCCGAAGCCCAGGTCACCCTTACCATCGACGGCCGCGCCATCACCGTGCCGGAAGGCACCTCGATCATGCGCGCTTCGATGGAGGCCGGCATCAAGGTGCCGAAACTCTGCGCCACCGACATGGTCGACGCCTTCGGGTCCTGCCGCCTGTGTCTTGTCGAGATCGAAGGCCGCAATGGAACGCCGGCCTCGTGCACCACGCCGGTGATGCCGGGCATGGTCGTGCACACCCAGACCGGCCGACTGAAGGACATCCGCAAGGGGGTGATGGAGCTCTATATCTCCGACCACCCGCTCGACTGTCTCACCTGCGCGGCCAACGGGGACTGCGAATTGCAGGACATGGCCGGCGCGGTAGGCCTTCGCGATGTGCGCTACGGCTACGAGGGCGACAATCACGTCAAGGCTCGCAACGACGGTGCGATCAACGCCAAGTGGATGCCGAAGGACGAGTCGAACCCCTATTTCACCTACGACCCGTCGAAATGCATCGTCTGCTCGCGCTGCGTCCGTGCCTGCGAAGAAGTGCAGGGCACGTTCGCGCTGACGATCGAGGGCCGTGGCTTCGGCAGCCGGGTTTCGCCCGGTGCCCACGAACTCTTCCTCGATTCCGAATGCGTTTCCTGCGGTGCCTGCGTGCAAGCCTGCCCGACGGCGACGCTTACCGAAAAGTCGGTGATCGCGATCGGCCAGCCGGAACATTCGGAGGTCACCACCTGCGCCTATTGCGGCGTCGGCTGCTCCTTCAAGGCGGAAATGCGCGGCGAAGAGCTTGTGCGCATGGTGCCATGGAAGGACGGGCAGGCGAACCGCGGCCATTCCTGCGTCAAGGGGCGTTTTGCCTATGGCTACGCAACCCACAAAGACCGCATCCTCAACCCGATGATCCGCGAGAATATCTCCGATCCGTGGCGGGAAGTCACATGGGAAGAGGCCTTTTCGCACGTGGCCTCCGAGTTCCGCCGCATCCAGTATCAGTATGGCCGGGAATCGATCGGCGGCATCACCTCGTCGCGTTGTACCAATGAGGAAACCTTCCTCGTCCAGAAGCTGATCCGCGCCGGTTTCGGCAACAACAATGTCGATACCTGCGCCCGCGTCTGCCATTCGCCGACCGGCTACGGCCTCGGCCAGGCCTTCGGCACTTCGGCCGGAACCCAGAATTTCGATTCGGTCGAGCACACCGATGTCGTCATCGTCATCGGCGCCAACCCGACCGACGGCCATCCGGTGTTCGCATCGCGGCTCAAGAAGCGGCTGCGCCAGGGCGCCAAGCTGATCGTCATCGATCCGCGCCGCATCGATCTCGTCCGCACGCCGCATGTGGAGGCGGATTATCACCTGCCGCTGCAACCGGGCACCAATGTTGCCGTGCTGACGGCGCTGGCGCATGTCATCGTCACCGAAGGCCTGTTCGACGAAAAGTTCATTCGCGAACGCTGCGACTGGTCCGAATTCGAGGATTGGGCCGGCTTCGTTTCGGAAGACGCACACAGCCCGGAGGCGACCGAGAAATATACCGGCGTGCCGGCGGATCTCGTGCGCGGTGCGGCCCGGCTTTACGCCAAGGGCGGCAACGGGGCGATCTATTACGGCCTCGGCGTCACCGAGCACAGCCAGGGTTCGACCACGGTCATGGCGATCGCCAACCTTGCGATGGTCACCGGCAATATCGGCCGTCCGGGCGTCGGCGTGAACCCGCTGCGCGGCCAGAACAATGTCCAGGGTTCCTGCGACATGGGTTCGTTCCCGCACGAACTGCCGGGCTATCGCCATATCTCGGACGATGCGACCCGCGACACGTTTGAAAAACTGTGGGGCGTGACGCTCAACAACGAACCGGGCCTGCGTATTCCGAATATGCTGGATGCGGCTGTCGAAGGCACGTTCAAGGGCATCTACATCCAGGGCGAGGACATTCTCCAGTCCGACCCGGACACCAAGCACGTCTCGGCAGGCCTTGCCGCCATGGAATGCGTCGTCGTCCACGACCTTTTCCTGAACGAGACCGCCAATTACGCGCATGTCTTCCTGCCGGGTTCGACTTTCCTCGAAAAGGACGGCACGTTTACCAATGCCGAGCGCCGCATCAACCGCGTCCGCAAGGTGATGAGCCCGAAGAACGGTTATGCCGACTGGGAGGTCACCCAGAAGCTCGCCCAGGCGATGGGGCTTGCCTGGAACTATGCGCATCCGTCCGAGATCATGGACGAGATCGCCGTATCGACGCCGAGCTTCGCGCTGGTTTCCTATGACTATCTCGACAGGATGGGTTCGGTTCAGTGGCCGTGCAACGAGGCGCATCCGGTCGGTTCGCCGATCATGCATGTCGACGGTTTCGTGCGCGGCAAGGGCAAGTTCATCCGCACCGAATATGTCGCGACCGACGAACGCACCGGCCCGCGGTTCCCGCTGCTGCTGACGACAGGTCGAATTCTCTCGCAGTACAATGTCGGCGCCCAGACGCGTCGTACCGAAAATGTCACCTGGCATGCGGAAGACCGGCTGGAGATCCATCCGCACGATGCCGAACAGCGCGGCATCAAGGAAGGCGACTGGATCAAGCTCGCCAGCCGTTCGGGCGATACGACCCTGCGTGCGCTGATCACCGATCGCGTCGCGCCGGGCGTAGTCTACACGACCTTCCACCACCCGAACACGCAGGCAAACGTCATCACCACCGACTTCTCCGACTGGGCGACCAACTGCCCGGAATACAAGGTGACGGCGGTGCAGGTATCGCCTTCCAACGGTCCGACCGAGTGGCAGAGCGACTATGACGAGCTGTCGCGGCGGTCTCGTCGGATCGTGGGGAAACTGGAGGCGGCTGAGTAGGATGGCTGCGAGCGCCTGGCTTACCCCCCTCTGCCCTGCCGGGCATCTCCCCCTCAAGGGGGGAGATCGGACAGACGCATGGGCGGCATTCTCAGGCGCCAGGGACAAGTTTGCTCCATGGCTCACTTCGATAGCGGATGGAGCCTTGCCACATCCGATCTCCCCCCTTGAGGGGGAGATGCCCGGCAGGGCAGAGGGGGGTATTTAGTGGCAGTATTCAAAACCACCGCCACAGCCCCCGAGATCGCCCGCCGCAACGGCGTGGTCCGTGCGGCCACGCGGGTGGTGCCGGAGGAGGTGGCGATCGCCTTTTCCTATGGCGGGTCGACCCATGCGGTGATGATGGGCACGCCTGCCGATCTCGAGGATTTCGCGGTTGGGTTCAGCCTGACGGAAGGCATCATCGCTTCGATGGCCGAGATCGAGAGCATCACACCGTCGTCGAGGAAGGTGCCGGTCTCGATGTCCAGGTGACGCTCGCCGAGGATAAGGAAGATGCGCTGCGCGTCCGCCGGCGGCATATGGCGGGGCCGGTCGGCTGTGGGCTTTGCGGTATCGAGTCAATCGAGCAGGCCATGCGCCCGGTGCCGGATGTTTCCGCGGTGACGATGGCGCTCAGCCCGAAAGAGGTGAGCGAAGCTGTCGCGGCGCTTAACAGCGCCCAGCCGCTGCATCGGCAAACCCATGCGGTTCACGGCGCCGGCTTCGTCGTGCCGGGCAAGGGGCTGGTTGCCGTCCGCGAGGATGTCGGCCGCCACAATGCGCTCGACAAGCTTGCCGGAGCGGTCATCGCCAAGGGCCTCAAGGGTTCTGAGGGCGTCGTGGTCGTCACCAGCCGCATTTCGGTCGAGATGGTGCAGAAGACGGCGATCCTCGGCAGTCCAGTGCTGATCGCCATTTCCGCGCCGACAGCACTTGCCATCCGAACGGCGGAGGCGGCGGGCATGACCCTGATCGCGCTGACCCGCGGCGAGGATTTCGAGATTTTTACGCGGACCGATCGCATAACCACTGGAGTTGTCGCCGATGTCGCATGACCAAAGCCCCGAGCAACTTGTGCTCGACAAACTGGTCCGGATGGCCAACCAGATCGCCACCTTCTTTCTGTCGCAGCCGGAAAGCGTTCGCGCGGAAGGCGTTGCGACGCATATCAACAAATTCTGGGAGCCGCGCATGCGCCGGCACCTTTTCGAGCATCTCGACAATGGCGGGGCGGGACTGCTGCCACTCGTTGTCGAGGCTTCGACGTTGATCCGCCGGTCGGAGGCGAAGGTCGGATCGGGCGTTGGTGTGGGCGAAGATGCGAGGCAGGGTGCGCCGGGCGGCAAGGGCCCCACTGAGGGAGAATCGCTTTCCGAACCGAGCATTCCGGAGAGCGCCGCATGAATTCATCCATCCGGCAGGTGAGGGGCCGGAGGAGGAATAAAGCATAGCCGTCATCCAGAGGGAGGATATTTTTTAATGGCAATTGCAGACACGACGAACGAGGGCCTGACAGGCAATGTCGGGCTCCTCGATAGGGAACGTATTATCGCAAAACCGGGCTTCAATCGCTGGCTGGTGCCGCCGGCAGCTTTGGCTATTCACCTTTGCATCGGCATGGCTTACGGCTTCAGCGTCTTCTGGCTGCCGCTGTCCCGCGCCCTAGGTACCACGCAGGACCCGTCCTGCGCCAGCCTCAACCTCATCTCGGCGCTGTTCACGACAAGCTGCAACTGGCGTGTCGCGGACCTCGGGTGGATCTACACGCTGTTTTTCGTGCTGCTCGGTTGCTCGGCGGCGATCTGGGGAGGCTGGCTGGAACGGGTCGGCCCACGCAAGGCCGGTTTCGTCTCGGCCTGCTGCTGGTGCGGCGGCATTATCGTCGCGGCCATCGGCGTCATGACCCATCAGCTGTGGCTGATGTGGATCGGCGCCGGCGTCATCGGCGGTGTTGGCCTCGGTCTCGGCTATATCTCGCCGGTCTCGACGCTGATCAAATGGTTCCCGGACCGCCGCGGCATGGCGACCGGCATGGCCATCATGGGCTTTGGAGGCGGCGCGATGATCGGTGCTCCGCTTGCCAACCTGCTGATGAACTATTTCAAGACCGGTACTTCGGTCGGCGTCTGGCAGACCTTCATCTGCATGGCGGTCATCTATTTCTGCTTCATGATGGGCGGCGCCTTTGGTTACCGCATCCCGCCGGCCGGCTGGCGTCCCGAAGGCTGGACGCCTCCGGTCTCCAAGACGACTATGATTACCGCCAGGCATGTCCATCTGCGCGACGCACACAAGACCAAGCAGTTCTGGCTGATCTGGGCGGTGCTTTGCCTGAACGTTTCGGCTGGCATCGGCGTTATCGGCATGGCCTCGCCGATGCTGCAGGAAATCTTCGCCGGATCGCTGATCGGCTTGCCGAACCTGACCTTCTCGCAGCTCGATGCGAGCCAGAAGGCACAGATCGCCACGATTGCTGCCGGCTTTGCCGGGCTTCTATCGCTCTTCAATATCGGCGGGCGCTTCTTCTGGGCATCGCTCTCCGACAAGATCGGCCGCAAGAACACCTATTATACGTTCTTCGTGCTCGGCATCGTGCTTTATGCGCTCGCTCCGACGCTTGCCGACATGGGCAACAAGGCGCTCTTCGTACTCGCCTTCGGCATCATCCTGTCCATGTATGGCGGCGGCTTTGCGACCATCCCCGCCTATCTCGCGGATATCTTCGGCACCCAGTTCGTCGGCGCGATCCACGGTCGGCTGCTGACGGCATGGGCGACCGCCGGCATTCTCGGTCCGGTCGTCGTCAACTACATCCGCGAAGCGCAGCTCACCGCTGGCGTTCCCGCCGGACCGGCGCTCTATACCGGCACGATGTATATCCTTGCCGGTATGCTGGTGCTGGGTCTGGTCGCCAACGCGCTGGTGCGTCCGCTTGCCGACAAATGGTTCATGTCGGACCACGAGGTCGCTTCGCTGCAGGCAAAGACAGCTGCGGCGAATGCCGGTCCGACCGGTTCCTTCGGCATCGGCACCGGTGGTCTGGATGCCAAGGCGGCGATCGCCTGGGCCGTGGTCGGCATTCCGCTCCTCTGGGGCGTCTGGGTGACGCTGCGGAGCAGTCTGGTGCTGTTCGGCTGACATTCGGCAACCGGAATGATGAGGGGGCGGCTTGCCGAAGCCGCCCTTTCTTTTTGCCTTGCACGCAAATGTGAGGATAAAAACGGAGGCGGCTCCGCTTGACCTCGGCCGAATCCGGGCTAGATTGCCTTCCGGAACCCGAGTTCGCATTCTTTGCGAAACGCACGCGCCCGCGTGCCCGATCCGGCTTCCAGCGACTGCTTTATCTCTTCATATCTTCAGTGCACACGGGAGTTCTCCATGCGCTACAATCAATTGGGCAATACAGGTCTTTTCGTCTCCGAACTCTGCCTCGGCACGATGACCTTCGGCGAGAACCAGACGGGCGCCGTCTGGAGTGCCGTCGCCGGTCTCGATCAGGATGCCGCCGACAAGATCGTCGAGCGCTCGCTTGCCGCCGGCGTCAACTTCATCGACACGGCGAATGTTTATTCCCAGGGCCGGTCAGAGGCCATCCTCGGTCAGGCGATCAAGAACCTCGGCGTGCCGCGCAAGGACGTGATCATCGCCACGAAATTCCATGGCCAGATGGGCGACAAGCCGAACGATCGCGGCGCTTCCCGCGGCCATATCATGGACTCGGTGGAGCAGAGCCTCGAACGGCTGCAGATGAACCATATCGATCTCTACCAGATCCATGGCACCGATACGGTAACGCCGATCGACGAGACGCTGCGGGCGCTCGACGATCTGGTATCGCGCGGCCTCGTTCGCTACATTGGCCTCTCCAACTGGGCTGCCTGGCGGATGGCGAAGGCGCTCGGCATTTCCGAGCGCAAGGGTTATGCCCGTTTCGAGACGGTGCAGGCCTATTATTCGATCGCCGGCCGCGACCTGGAGCGGGATATCGTGCCGCTGATGCAGGAGGAGAAGCTCGGCCTGATGGTCTGGTCGCCGCTTGCCGGCGGGCTGCTCTCCGGCAAATACGGTCCGGGCGCTCCAGGTAACGGGGAAGGCCGCCGCGCCAACTTCGATTTTCCACCGGTTGACAAGGATCGTGCCTGGGCCTGCGTCGCGGCAATGCGCGAAGTCGGCGCCAAGCATGGTGCGAGCGTCGCGGAAGTGGCGCTGGCCTATATTCTGGCGAAACCGTTCGTCACGAGTGTCATCATCGGTGCCAAACGGCTGGAACAACTCGAAGAGAATTTGAAGGCCGTGAAGCTGAAGCTCGACGCGGAGGATATGGCAAAGCTCGATGAGGTGAGCGCGCTTGCTCCGGAATATCCGGGCTGGATGCTGGCGCGCCAGGCTGCCGGACGCCGGCCGGCTCCATTCGAGCCGAAGGGATAATCATGAAAAAAGCCCGCGGCGGTTTGACGCTGCGGGCTTCAAAGTCAGGTGACGGCTTAGAGGTCTTTCCAGCCAACCGCCTTGGCCTTGAGGTGATGCTGCAGGCGTGGCAGGTGCTTCCGCTTGCCTCGCCTGTCAGAAATCAGGCAGCCAGATCGTCGGCCTCGGTGCCCTTGAACATCTTGGCGAGGTTCAGGAAGCAGATCATGCCGTTCTCGTTGGCGATGATGCCTTCGGAGAAGGACTTGTCGAAGGAGGCGGAGATTTCCGGAACCGGCTGAACCTGGCTCGAAGGGATCGTCAGGATGTCCGAGACGCGGTCGACGAGCATGCCGATGACCATGTTGTGGACTTCCGCGACGACGATGGCGCTGCGCTCGTTGGCAACCGTGCTCTTCATGCCGAGCTTGTAGGCAAGGTCGATGATCGGGATCACGGAACCGCGAAGGTTCATGACGCCGATGACATCGGCCGGGGCGTGCGGGATCGGCGTCGAAGGCGCCCATCCGCGGATTTCGCGGATCGTCGTCGTCTTGACGCAGAATTCCTGGTCATGGAGACGGAAGGCGATGATTTCCAGCGTTTCGCCGCTGTAGCTTGTGGAGTTGATCGTCGTAGCCATCAGAATTCTTCCCAACTATCCGTTGCCTGAGCGGCAGCGGCGGCACCCGTTGTGGTCCGCGCGACCGTTGCCATGAGTTTGCGTGCCGGCGATGCAACGGGTCGTGCATCAGGTCGCGCTATTGCAATCTTATTCGAAGAATGTTGCGCAAATCTAAACCGTCCTAGAAGATCGCGCAGGGTTTCGGCTTCGCGCGCCAGGCTGTGGCTGGCGGCTGTGGTTTCCTCGACCATCGCAGCGTTCTGCTGCGTGTTCTGGTCCATCGAGTTGACGGCCTTGCTGATCTCCTTGATGCCCGTCGACTGTTCACGGGCCGCCTCGACGATCGCTGCGACGTTGCCGTTGATCTCGTCCACCTGGGACATGATCTCATCAAGCGCCTTGCCGGTTTCGCCGACCAGCGCGACGCCGCGCTTCACCTGTTCCGAAGAGGTCGAGATCAGCGTCTTGATCTCCTTGGCCGCACTGGCGGAACGTTGCGCGAGTTCGCGGACTTCTTGGGCAACAACCGCAAAACCCTTGCCGGCTTCGCCTGCGCGGGCCGCCTCGACGCCGGCATTCAGCGCCAGGAGGTTTGTCTGGAAAGCAATCTCGTCGATTACGCCGATGATATTGGAGATTTCCCTGGACGACGTCTCGATCTGGCCCATCGCACTCACCGCGTTGCGGACCACGGCGCCGGAATGTTCGGCGCTTTTTTTAGCATGCGAGACGAGGCTGCCGGCTTCTTCGGCGCGCTTGGCGCTGTCGATCACAGTGCGGCTGATTTCTTCAAGAGCCGCGGCGGTCTCCTCGACTGCCGCCGCCTGCTGCTCGGTGCGCTTGGCAAGGCTGTCGGAAGCCTGGCGAATCTCGCTGGAGCCGCCTGCAATCCCCTCGGCATTATCCCCGACCGTGCGCATGGCATCCGCCAGCGTTGTGATGGCTCCATTGAAATCGAGGCGGATCTGCTCAAGCGTCGAAATGAAAGGCTTCTCGATGCGGATGGTCAGGTCGCCGTTTGAAAGGGACGTCAGGCCATCGGCGATGTCATCGACCGCGCGGACGCGTTCGGTGATATCTGTCGCAAACTTGACCACCTTGAAGACCCGGCCGTCGGCGTCGAAGATCGGATTGTAGGACGCCTGGATCCAGGCAGCCTTGCCGCCTTTGCCGATGCGCTTGAACTCGGCGGCAATCGCTTCGCCACCGGCAAGCTTCTTCCAGAATTGCGGGTAGTCGGCGCTGTCACGGAACGACGGCTCGCAGAACATGCTGTGATGTTTGCCGGTGATTTCCGAAAGTTGATAGCCGAGGCAGGCGAGGAAATTTTCGTTGGCGGTCAGGACATCGCCATTGGGAGTGAACTCGATAATGGCCTGCGTGCGCGAGATGGCGTTGATCTTGCCTTCGTCCTCGGCGGATTTGAGTTTTGCGGCGGTGATGTCGGTTGCGAATTTGACGACCTTGTAAGGCTTGCCGCCCGAGGCCACCGGATTGTAGGAAGCCTGGATCCAGATCTCGCGACCACCCTTGCCGATGCGCTTGTAGGCGGCCGCGTCATATTTGCCGCTGCCGAGATGCGCCCAGAAATCCTTGTAGGCCTGCGACTTCACATAGGCCGGATCGCAGAACATGCTGTGGTGCTTGCCGACGATCTCGGAAAGAGCGTAGCCGAGCGTCTTGCAGAAGTTCTCGTTGGCCGTGAGGACTTTTCCGGACAAATCAAACTCTATGATAGCCTGGGATTTATTGAGCGCTGCAAGTACTGCTTTCGCGTCAGCACCTGGAAGTGAAAGTATGGACATCTGGCTTGCCTGCCCCCATCTGTAAGGTCCCGAACCGCTCAATTTTGCCTGCCACCTAACGAGGTAATCTCTCGTCGCCGGGACACTGAGTTCTGCTAAAAATAGCATTGAGGACTTAACGGAAGGTCAATAATTCTTTTCGGCTCAAGTCAGGGGAAATACGTATCTGTTCTGTGTTTTGTCAAATTCCGGATGATGTGTATTTGTGCCGCAGTAACCCCAGCTTTCGATGTATGTTCGGGACTTCCGAGAAGTAATTTCGATCGATATTTTAAATATAAACTTAGGCCGCATATCAGGCGCTGGGCGACTAGGCACGCGTTTTGCGGAGGTACGCCGATCGATGTGATGTCCTCGGAGGTCAGGTTTTTCTCCCGAGCAAGCAGGAACCAATGGATATGGGAGATTAGTATTCGCGCTCATAAAAGATGCCGGCCTTGCCGCCTTCGGTGCCGGCGCCGGCCTTGAGCTTCACACCGCGACCGACGTCGAGGTTGATCGTCGCTTCGGCGCCGCCCTCGCCGCCCTGTTCGACCTGGATATAGGTGCGGTTGTTGATGTAGCGGCCGACCGAAACGGTGGTCTGGCCGGTCGCATCGGTGTTGATATCGAGATCGTCGACACCGAGATTGTTGCGCAGCGTTTCGAGCAGCGATGTGGAGCCGCCGCCGGCGAGTTGCGCGACGGCGTCGGCCAGCTGGGCGATCTGCAGCGGTGACAGCCGCGACATCGACTGGCCGAAGATCAGCCGCGCCAGAACCTCGTCCTGGGGCAGGGCGGGCGAGGAGGAGAATGCGATCGTCGGGTCGTTGGCGACGCCGGTGACTTTCACCGTGATCGTCGTCGCGGCGGAGGTCGTGTTCGCTTCCATGTTGAGAACCGGGATCAGGCCGCCGCCGAAGGTGATGTCGCCATCGGTAAAATCCAGCCGTTTGGCGAGGATGACGATACGGCCGCGGCGCATCTGGAAGCCGCCAGCGACGACCGGCGCGACCGCCGTGCCCGTCACGGTCAGGTCGCCGCCGAGCTCGGCGTCGATGCCTCGCCCGCGAACGAAAATGCCGTTCGGCGCACTGATCTGGAGGTTGAGCGCGATCGGGTTCGAACTGCCGCCGGCACTCTTCGGGCGCAGCTTTTCCATCTGCCGCAGCACGTCGGGCGGTGCGTTGCGGTGGCGGATATCGATGGCGGAAAGCGAAGTCGGCAGGCGGGCCGGTACGGTAATAGCAGCCTTGGTCAGCGTTACCTTGCCACCGAGGATGGGGCCGGAGGTCAGCGGGCCGGTGATCGTCAGGGCGCCGTCGGTGGTTGCAGCAAACAGCGTGCCGTCGGCATAGGATGCCTGAGCAAGCGTGATCCTGAGATCGGCTGGAAATCCGGAGCCGGGTGTGATGCCGACCGAGCCCTGGACCGAGACCGTGCCGCCACCCGAGAGCTTGGCCGTGAGCCTCGAAATATTGGCGCTCTTGCCATCGAAGGCGACATTGGCCGCGAGATCCGTCAGCGCGAGGTTACGGCGAACGTCCACCAGGCGGGCGCCAGAGGAGGATGCCGTGCCGGTGATCGCCGGCGCTGCCGCGGTGCCGCCGATCGCAAGATCGACATTGCCGGTGCCTTCCAGCACGAACCCTTGAGCGGCCATCTGCCCTGCAAGGATGGAGAAGGGCAGTTTCCCGCTGAATTTCAGATTGAGCGGCTTTTCGCCCGCAAGCGAGACGGAGCCGCCGCCCGATAACGAGACGCCGCCACCGCCCGAAAGGCGGGTATCGACGGTGACGGTGCCGTTCTGAAACGTGCCGCCGGCGGTGATGTTGAAGGCAGCGACCCCGGCGGAGGTGGTCTGCGCGACGCCGGCATCGGCCCAGCGCAGATCATAACGGACGGCCGGGGCTTGCGGGGTTCCCGTCGTAGTCACCGTGCCGGAAATCGTGCCGCGGGCGTCGAGGCCCGGCGCAAAGGCGTTGACCAGGCTGGCGGGCACGGCATTGGCGCGGGCGTTTATGTCGAGCGCGGGAATGCCGTCCTTCAGGATAACCTTGCCCGCGGCGGACAGGTCGAGACCGCCGGAGCCCGTCAGCCGCGTCTTGTCTAATGTGACTGTCCCGTTGGCGAAGCTGCCGCTTGCTTGGACTCGAAACGGACTGATGCCAGCGTCGCGCGACTGGCGAAGCTGTGCATCACTCCATTCTAAATCGTAACGTATGGCAGGGGCAGATGCGGCGCCGGTGGCGTTGATCGTGCCGGAAATCGTGCCGGCAGCGTTGATCGCGGGCACGAAAGCGTTGATGAGATTGGCGGGCAAGGCCTTGATATTGGCGGTCAGGTCCAGCGCCGAGCCGGCTGTGCCGTTGACGGTGACGCTGCCGGTGCCGGTTGCGATGGTGAGGTCAGCAAGCCGCGCACCGCCGTTTGCGACCGCAATGCGGGTCGGCGCGGCGAGCCGGACTGCGATGCTGCGGGGCGCGGCGGTGAAGCTTTCGATGCCGACCGAGATATCGGAACCGCTCTGGATATCGCCGATCGCAGTGAGGGGTGCGTTGTCATATTGGGCGGCGAGGTTGAAGTTGGTCCGGTTGCCGCCCTGGCTGACGCCGAGATTGACGTCGTTGATGCCGACCGATCCGGCGCCGATGCGGGTGGCGCGGACGGTGCCTTCGGCCGCGATCGCCTTGATGTCGGGAATGGCAAGATCGATGTTCGGCTGGGCGATCTCCATTGTGCCGCGGCGAAGGGCACTGCCGGATGCCCGGATCGCAGCGCCTGCCTTGCCGCCGGTATTGCTGAACATCACCGTTCCCTTGAGATCGCCCTGGGCCTGCTGGGCAGCGAGCGCCGCAAGCAGGGAGACATCCGGGAAATCGAAGGTGAGCTGGCCTTCCGGCAGGAAGGCGGGGGAGAAGTTCAGGGCGCCAGAGAGCTTGTTGGGGCCGATCTCTGCGGTGATCGCCGGCGCGCTGGTGCGGCCCTGGACGGAGGCGACGTCGGCATTGACGCGGATAGGCTGGCCATCGAGCGAGCCCGTGCCGGTCAGCTTGCCCTTGGGGGCGTTCGGATCGGCGGTGCCTTCGAGGATGAAGCTCATGTCCTGGAGCTTGCGGCCGACCAGCCGGGCGTCGGCGGAATTGACCACGGCCCTGACGCCCATTGCGGCGAGCGGCCCCTTGGCGGAAATATCGAAACCTGCGGCACCTTCGGCCTCGGGCAGCCAGCGCTTGAGATCCGGCACGCGGCCGGCGAGGCGGCCGGTGACGGTTTGGTTTTCGAGCAGCATGTTGCCATGCGCCTCGATCGCGTTCGACCGCATCACGAAGTTCTCGAGGCTGACGCGGCCGCCGCTCACCATGTTGACATAACCTTCGGCGGACAGCTTGCCGTCGAATTTCGAAACCAGCCCCGGCGGCAGAACGGCGGGATTGGCGAAAACCCGGAAATTGCCGGTGACCGCCTGCTTCGACATATCATAGGCGCCGGACAGCGTGCCGTTGACATTGCCGCTGTCGAAGGTCGCTGCATCGAGGCCGATCGCCGGCGGCGCCAGCCTTAGCGGCGCATCGAGCGTCACCGGCCCGCGGATCACCCGGTCGAGGTCGTCATTGGTGAAATGCGTGCGGGCTACAGTGAAGCGGCTGCGGATGCTGCCGGAGCGGTTGATGAGGTTCAGGTCTTCGCTTTCCGCCTGCAGGCGGATCTGGCCGAAGCGCCCCTGCGGCAGTTCCGCGGCGCTGAGTGCTGCCGTCGCATTGAAGCGCGCCGAGGCGGCCGCTCCGGTCAGCGTAAAGTTGATGCTTTCGAAGGAGAAGCGGCTCTCCTGCCCGTTGATCGGCCAGACGAAGTCGACCGGACCCTTTACGCCGTTGAGGCTGGCGGTGAGGCTGTTGTCGCCCGTCTGGTCCCAGGCCCCCTTGGCAGCGATCTTCACGGCGCCGGAGGTGAGATCACCGCGTTCGATATCCACGCGGCCGGAAGGCGCATAGACTGCGGCGATGTTGATATCGGTCGTGCCGCCGAACAGCGGACGAAAGGCGGGCGGGAGAAGCGTCGAGAGCTGACCGCCGCCGGTCACCTCCACTCTGTGCCTGCCGTTTGCGACCAGCATATGCTTGCCATCGACCGAGATGACAGGGGTTCCCCCGACACTGCCCTGCAGTTTGCCGGCCCAGTCGGAAAGAGGTCCTTCGCCATCGAGGGCGAGCTGGACCGCCGGGGTGCCGGGTAGGCGCAGAACCCGGGCGAGCAGGCCACCCTGCGGCTCGGACACGGCAGCCTTGAGCGTCAGGCGATTTTCGGACGGCGCGTAGACCACGTCGGCAGATGCCCTGGCATCCGGCTCGTCCTTGCGGGTTGCCTGCAGGTCGAGCGAAATGTCCGGTCCGGTCGCATCGATCGATCCCTTCACCGAAAGAGAGAAATCCCGTCCCGAAAGTGCCTGGGAGAGATTGATGTCCGGCAGGTCGATCTGCGCGACGCGGATCCCGACGGGCAACGGCGACCCGGAGGAGTTCGTCGTCTGCGTCGTCGCGGGCGCTTTCGGCGGCCGCGGCGCGCGGATGAAATTGACGGTGTCTGCGGAAATGTGCTCGGCGCGGAAAACACCGGTCACCAGGGATGTAGGCGACCAGTCGATCTTGATGCCGCCGATCTGGGCATAGGGGCCCATATCGTCGGACAGCGTAAGGGCATCGATACGCAGATCGCCGGTCAGAAGGCCTTCCGGCCGCGTGAAGGAGATGCCGCGGTCAGGCGTGGAGACGATGGCGGAAATCCGGTCCGCGGCAACGCGTCCGCCGACAGGGGTGAGGGCGACGAAAAGGACAACGCCCAAGGCCATGACGAACAGGATCGCGACCACGCCAAGCGCGGCCTTCAAGATCCATTTCAACAGGCGTACCATCAGCATCATGCCTTAAACGCTACCCTTCACTGCCTTTCAGAATGCCTGTCCTATGCCCGCATAGATACCGTACTGGCTACCGCCGTCATAGCGCTGCAACGGAATTGCAACGTCCAATCTCAGCGGTCCAAAAGGCGTGGCATATCTCACGCCGATCCCTGCGCCAGCACGTATATCAGAAAAATCGGGCACGATTCCGGTCGATACCGTACCAATGTCGACAAAAGGTACAATGCCTATATTTTCTGACACTTTTACCCTCACTTCGAAAGATCCCAGCGTATAAGAACGCCCGCCCGTGGCTTCGTCGGCGCTGTTATAGGGCGAGATTTCCCGATAGGCGTAGCCGCGCACCGATCCGCCGCCGCCGGCAAAGAATCTGCGTGTCGCCGGGATTCTTTCAAGGTCGCTTCCGCCGACCAGTGTTCCGGCGGCCAGACGGGCGGCCAGCACGATCCGATCCTCCTGCCCGAGGCCGAGATAACCCGAGATCGAGCCCTCGAATGACGAGAAAATGGTGCCGTCCATCAGCTCGTAGCTCGGCTTTGCGGAAAGGGTTGCGTAATATCCCTTGGTGGGGTCGAGCTTGTTGTCCCGCGCGTCGCGCTCGAAGCTGATCGGCAGGCTGAGGGTGAGGTATTGGTTGTTGCCGAAGGCATCGTCCGCATCGATATAAGCGATTTCCCCGCCGGCCTTGAGCTTGTCGGTCTCGTTCAGCTCGTAGGTGATGCCGGCCGAATAGATGATGGTCTGCGCCTCGTAGACGTCAGGCGTCTCGCTCTTGGCTTCGAGGCGTGATTCGAAGGTTGCTTCCGGCACGAATGCGCCGGGCTTCGTAAAGATGATGCCGGCGGAATAGTCGAAGGTGGTGACGTCGGTTGTCGCGCCGATGCCGGACACCTTGCCTTCGATGCGCAGCGACTCGGCTTCCCCGAAGAGGTTGCGGTGACCCCAGTATCCTTCGAGACCGGCGCCGTCGATTGAGGAATATTCGGCGCCGAAGCCGAAATAGCGGTGCTTGCCTTCCGATACCTCGATCGTCAGCGGCAACGAACCGTCCGGCGCGAGCTTCTCCGCCTCGTGGATCGTCACGCTCGAAAAGACGCCGAGTTCGCGCAGGCGGTCGTTCGCCTTCTTCAACTGCTCGGGCGAATATTGTCCGCGTTTGTCGAGCCGCGAATAACGGCTGATGAAGGCGGCATCGACAGTGCGCGACCCCTTGACGGCGACGGTGCCGAACGGCGCGACCGGACCGCCGACGGCACCGAGCACGACGTCGATCGTGTCGGTTCGATGGTCGGCCGTCACCTGCCGTCGGGTCAGTTTCGCGAGCGGTCGTCCTTCGTTCTTCAGATCGACCAGAAGCTGTTCGCCCGCTTTGAGGATCAGCCGCGAACCGGCCTTGCCGCCGGCGACGAGATCGTATTTTCCCGGATCGTGGCCGGCGGCATCGCCTTCGAAGCGGACCGAGCCGAGCTTGAAGACCGGGCCGGGATCAATGCTGACGGTGACCGGCACGGGCGCCGCGTGGTCGAATGTAGGGTTGGGCGGCAGGCGGTCGATATCGGTGCCGGCGACGGAGATGTTGACGGTACCGCCGTAACGGGCCTCTTCGTAAAGCACGGCGATCAATCGGTCGCGGTCCTCGCGTGCCTTGATGATCACCCCGAGGTCGCCCGAGACCGGCTGTTTTTCGTCGGTGATCAGGGAAGCCGCCGATTCGAGGCGCTTCTTGAGATCCTTATCGGCGCTGCCGGTTTGGAGCGTCGCATCGTAACGGACGGGATCGATGACCTCGACCTTGTCTTCATCGCCGCCGAACAGGGTGATGCCGAAGAGTTTAAAGGCGTAGGCCTTGCCGGAAAGCGGCGGGGAAACAAGAAGTATAGCGGCAAGCATCGCAGCTGCGCCTGCCCCCCTCAACCTCCGTTTTTCTGTCCGCCCAGTGTTTTCGTTCCGCATACGCAAACTGCTGTGGATTCCCCCGGCTGGAAGCCGTCATAGCGTCCGACGAAGCGAACTATCTAACTGCAAAAGACGAAGCCGGGTACCCCCGATCGCTCTTCGCAATGATTTCATGATAGAAAAAGCCCCGGAGAGTGCTCCGGGGCCACAGTTTTTTCTGCAATCCACGCGGTTATCAGTAACGGCGCGGGCAGCTGTCGATATAGCGGCGGCCATACCGGTCGCGGTAGTAACATTGACCCGGCTGTTCGGCGACAGAGCCGATCAAGGCACCGGAAACGCCCCCGATCGCAGCACCTACGGCTGCGCCGCGGACGTTGCCGGTGGCGAGGCCGCCGATCACGGCGCCGGATGCTGCGCCGATGCCGGCGCCCTGTTCAGTTGCCGTGCAGCTCGCGAGCGAAGCGCCGACCATCAAAAGCACCAAGGCTTTTCTCATGAGATCCTCCTGTTTGTTCTTTGTTTTGCCCGGCCGTCTCGCAGACTCCGAACGTTTCCGCGGGTCAATTCAACAGCCATCAATGGGAACAATAGGTCGCGGCGCACAAGAGTCCATATGACCTCAATATTTTTAAGCGCCGATTTTGTTTGAATTGTCGATAGTTACTCGAAATCCGAGAAGATCGGAGGACGATGGCTTGACCGGTGGCCGGTCAAATTATTGCCGTTTCCGTAGAAAGTAGCGGTTGATCCCCTAAGTAAAAAAGCAAATGATGTCGGGCATGTCCGGGAGGGACATGAGGAGGATCATATGACGAAAGTGACGCTGACCGTGAACGGCCGCGCGATGAGCGGTGAGTGCGAGGACCGCACCCTGCTCGTGCATTTCATCCGCGAAAAACTTGGTCTGACGGGCACGCATGTGGGCTGCGATACGACCCAGTGCGGCGCCTGCGTCGTTCATATGGACGGCCATTCGGTGAAGAGCTGTTCGATCCTGGCGGTGCAGGCATCCGGCTCGACGATCACGACGATCGAGGGTCTCGCCGGCCAGGGCGAATTGCATCCGGTTCAAGCGGCCTTCAAGGAGCATCATGGCCTGCAATGCGGCTTCTGCACGCCCGGCATGGTGATGACGGCAGTCGACCTGATCAACCGCGAAGGCGGGACGCTGACCGAAGAGACAGTCCGTGCCGGGCTCGAAGGCAATATCTGTCGTTGCACCGGCTACCACAACATCGTCAAGGCGATCCTTGCCGCCGATGCCGAAATGGCTGGCAGCCGGCAGGCCGCGGAGTGAGTGGTCAGTAGTCGTTAGTGAGCAGCGGTTCACACGGCGTTTCCGCTCTTGAACCGCTCACTGCCGACTAATTCCTACTCACTAACCAAAACCAATCACCATCTCGGGAGGAGATGAACATGGGTGTTGAAGGAATCGGTGCACGCGTTACTCGCAAAGAGGACAAGCGTTTTCTGACCGGCAAGGGCCGTTACACGGACGACATGACCGTCCCCGGCATGAAATATGCCTATTTCGTCCGCAGTCCTTATGCACATGCGAAGATCGGACACATCGATGCGACCGCGGCGAAAGCCATGCCGGGCGTCATCGACGTGCTCGACGGCAAGCAGCTGCAGGCGGACGGCATCGGCAATCTCATCTGCGGCTGGATGATCCATTCGAAGGACGGAACGCCCATGAAGATGGGCGCCTGGCATCCGCTTGCCGTCGATACCGTGCGCTATGTGGGCGATGCGATCGCGATCGTGGTTGCCGACTCCTCCGGTGAAGCCCGCGATGCCGCGGAAGCCGTGGTCGTCGATTACGAGCAGTTGCCGGCTGTGGTCGAGGCTGTCCCAGCACTTGCCTCCGGCGCGCCGCAGATCCATCCGGAAGCGCCCGGCAACCTGATTTTCGACTGGCAGATCGGTGAGCCGGATGCGGTGGACAAGGCGATTGCAGCGGCTGCGCATGTCACCGAAATCGAGATCCTCAACAACCGCCTGTCGCCTAACCCGATGGAGCCGCGCGCCACGCTCGGCATCTACGATACGGCGGAAGATCACTATACCTGCTACACGACCAGTCAAAACCCGCATGTGGCGCGACTGGTGATGAGTGCCTTTTATAATGTGGCGCCCGAAAACAAGCTGCGCGTCATTGCGCCTGATGTCGGCGGCGGTTTCGGTTCGAAGATCTATATCTACCCGGAAGAGATCATCTGTCTCTGGGCGTCGAAGAAGACCGGCGTGCCGGTGAAATGGACATCGGACCGCACCGAGGCCTTTCTGACCGACGCCCATGGCCGCGACCACGTCTCGAAGGTGAAGATGGCCTTCGACGCCAACAACCGGATCACGGCGCTGAAGGTCGATACGATCGCCAATCTCGGCGCCTATATGTCGCTGTTCTCCTCGGCCGTGCCGACCTATCTCTATGCGACCCTTCTGTCCGGCCAGTACGATATTCCGGCGATCCATGCCAATGTCCGAACCGTCTATACCAATACGGTGCCGGTCGACGCCTATCGCGGCGCCGGTCGTCCGGAAGCGACTTATCTCCTGGAACGGACCATGGAGACGGCCGCGCGTGAACTCGGCGTCTCGCCGGCGGAACTGCGCCGGGCGAATTTCATCCGCACCTTCCCCCACCAGACACCTGTCATCATGAACTATGACGCGGGCGATTACGAAGCTTCGCTGAATGCGGCGATGCAGGCCGCCGACTGGACGGGTTTTGCCGCCCGGCGGTCGCAGTCCGAAGCCAAAGGCAAGAAACGCGGCATCGGCATGAGCTGCTATATCGAGGCCTGCGGCATCGCGCCGTCGGCGGCGGTCGGTTCGCTCGGCGCCGGCGTCGGCTTGTGGGAATCGGCGGAAGTGCGGGTCAACGCCGTCGGCACGATCGAGGTGCTGACCGGCTCCCACAGCCACGGCCAGGGCCATGAAACGACCTTCGCGCAGCTCGTCGCCGGCCGCCTCGGCGTGCCAATCGAAAGCATCAACATCGTCCATGGCGATACCGACAAGGTGCAGATGGGCATGGGCACCTACGGCTCACGCTCCGGCGCGGTAGGCATGTCGGCGGTCGTCAAGGCACTCGACAAGGTCGAGGCCAAGGCGAAGAAGATTGCCGCGCACCTGATGGAAGCCTCCGAGGAGGATATTGTCATTGAGAACGGCGAGCTCAAGGTCGCAGGCACCGACAAGTCGGTGCCGTGGTTCCAGGTGGCGCTCGCCTCCTACACCGCCCATAACCTGCCTTCGGGCATGGAGCCGGGCTTGAAGGAAACGGCCTTCTACGATCCCTCCAACTTCACCTTCCCGGCCGGCTGCTACATTGCCGAGGTGGAGATCGATCCGGATACCGGCGAGACGGATATCGTCCAGTTCGTGGCGGCTGACGATTTCGGCAACATCATCAACCCGATGATCGTCGAAGGCCAGGTGCATGGCGGCATTGCCCAGGGCATCGGCCAGGCGCTCCTCGAAAACGTCCAGTATGACGAGAACGGCCAGCTTCTGACGGCAAGCTACATGGACTACGCCATGCCGCGCGCCGACGACCTGCCGTCGTTCAAGCTGTCGCACCAGAACACGCCTTGCCCGGGCAATCCGCTCGGCATCAAGGGCTGCGGCGAGGCGGGTGCCATCGGTTCGCCGCCGGCGCTGATCAACGCCATTACCGATGCGATCGGCCATAACAAACTCACCATGCCGGCGACCCCGATGAAGGTCTGGCAGGCACTGCATCCGGCTCACTGAGGAGAACAGACATGTACGCTACCAGCTATCATCGTGCATCCTCGGTGGAAGATGCCGTCAAGCTCAAGTCCGCCAACGAGGAGGGCAAATACCTTTCCGGCGGCATGACCTTGATCGCCACCATGAAACAGCGGCTCGCCGCGCCGAGCGACCTGATCGACCTTCGCCATATCTCGACGCTGCGCGGGATTTCGATCGACGGCCGCAAGGTGACGATCGGGGCTGCCACGCCGCATGCGGACGTTGCCGCTTCGCGTGAGCTTGCCGCTATCTGTCCGGCGATCTGCAAGCTCGCCGGCCATATCGGCGACCCGCATGTGCGTCACATGGGCACGATCGGCGGTTCCATCGCCAACAACGATCCGGCGGCGGATTATCCCGCCGGCCTGCTCGGGCTCGGCGCGACCATCGTCACCGACCGGCGTTCGATCTCGGCCGACGATTTCTTCACCGGTCTCTTCGAGACCGCACTGGAGGAGGGCGAGATGGTGACCTCGGTCACCTTCAATGCACCGGAAAAGGCCGGCTACGCCAAGTTCAACAATCCGGCCTCGCGTTTTGCAATGACCGGCGTGTTTGTCGCCAAAACCGCCGGCGGCGTGCGTGTCGCGGTGACGGGCGCCGGCTCATCGGGCGTTTTCCGTCATCCCGGCTTTGAACAGGCGCTTGGTTCGAACTGGTCGGCAGATGCGCTGAGCAATGTCGCGGTCGACGCCTCCAACCTGATGGCGGACATGCACGCGAACGCGGAATACCGCGCCAACCTGGTGAAGGTCATGGCGAAAAGGGCGGTGGCGTCTGCCGGTTGAGGCGAATCGAGATCGCCGATAAAAACCTGGAAGAGCGGCGAAACCGCTCTTCTTTTTGCTGCTTGACGTGGATCAATTCTCACATTTTCGAAATCGCTTACCTTTTTATTGGAATAATTCAAAAAAAGCGGGCCTTTTGCCGCAGGTTGGTTCTATTCGCGCGGTCCGGGGTTGACGAAAAGCGTGGCTGAAACCAAAACCGAGGTAGGTTCTGGAGTGTGAGCATGGACTTCGAGGCATTTTTCAAGAGCGAACTGGACGGACTTCACGGGGAAGGCCGTTACCGGGTGTTCGCCGATCTGGAGAGGCATCGCGGCAATTTTCCCCGCGCCACGCGCCATACTCCCGATGGTCCGAAGGAAGTGACCGTCTGGTGTTCCAACGATTATCTCGGCATGGGCCAGCACCCCGCCGTGATCGAGGCGATGAAAGAAGCCATCGATCACTGTGGCGCGGGTGCGGGAGGCACCCGGAATATTTCTGGCACGACGCACTATCACGTGGTTCTTGAACAGGAACTGGCGGACCTGCACGGCAAGGAAGCGGCGCTGATCTTCAATTCCGGCTATATGTCGAACTGGGCGACGCTCGGCACGCTCGGCCAGAAAATCCCCGGCCTGATCATCTTCTCCGACGCGCTGAACCACGCGTCGATGATCGAAGGCATTCGCTACGCCAAGTGCGAGCGGGTGATCTGGAAGCACAACGACCTCAATGACCTCGAAGCAAAGCTGGCGGCAGCCGATCCGAATGCGCCGAAGCTGATCGCCTTCGAAAGCATCTATTCGATGGATGGCGACATTTCGCCGATCAAGGAAATCTGCGATCTTGCCGATAAATACGGCGCGATGACCTATCTCGACGAAGTGCATGCGGTCGGCATGTACGGCCCGCGCGGCGGCGGCATTGCCGAACGCGAAGGCCTGATGGACCGCCTGACGATCATCGAAGGCACGCTCGGCAAGTCCTTCGGGGTGATGGGCGGTTATATCGCCGCATCGACTGCGCTCTGCGACTTCATCCGTTCTTTCGCCTCGGGCTTCATCTTCACGACCGCCCTGCCGCCGGCGCTGGCAGCCGGGGCGATTGCCTCGATCCGGCATCTGAAGGCAAGCCCGTTCGAGCGCGCCCGCCATCAGGACCGTGTCCGCAAGCTGCGCACGATGCTGGATCAACAGGGCATTCCGCATATGCACAACCCGAGCCATATCGTGCCGGTCATGGTCGGCGATGCGGCCAAGTGCAAGTGGATCTCGGATATCCTGCTCGATACCTGCGGCGTTTATGTGCAGCCGATCAACTATCCGACCGTGCCGCGCAAGACCGAACGCCTGCGCATCACCCCGACGCCGCTGCATAGCGACGCCGATATCGAACACCTGGTCGGCTCGCTGCACCAGCTTTGGTCGCGTTGCGCGCTGGCGCGGCACGTGGCTTGAACGATCAACAAAGATCCGAATAACGCATGGCCGCGCTCACGCGGCCATTTCTTTTTGCGCGACGATCTTTCCGGCGCGGCGCCGCGCCTCGGCATCGGCCGCAAATACCCCATCCATCGTCGTTGCGGGCGGATAGCCCACCATTTCATCCATCACCTGTTCGGCAATATCGGCCATGTTGAGAAAACCGATGCGGCCGGCGCAGAAGGCATGGAAGGCAATCTCTTCGGCGGCGTTCATGACCGCACCCTGTACGCCACCGCGTTCGAGGGCGGTGCGCGCCAGCCTTAGCGCCGGAAAACGAACCTCGTCAGGGGCCTCGAAATCCAGCCTTGCGAGCTTTGCGAAATCCAGCCGTTCGACGTCGAGCTTCGAGCGGTTCGGGTAGCTGAGCGCATAACCGATCGCAGTGCGCATGTCCGGACAGCCGAGCTGGGCCAGCACCGAGCCGTCGGCATAACCGACCATGGAATGGATGACCGATTGGGGATGGACGATCACCTCGATCTGGTCGGGACGCAGGGCGAAGAGATGTTTCGCCTCGATCATCTCCAGTGCCTTATTGAACATCGAGGCGCTGCCGATCGAGATTTTCAGGCCCATCGACCAGTTCGGGTGGGCGCGGGCGATATCCGCAGTAACGCCCGCCATCTGCTCGCGGGTCCAGGTGCGGAAGGGCCCGCCGGACGCGGTGAGCACGATGCGTTCGACCGCGTGGTGCTGGTCGTCTTCGAGCGACTGGAAGATGGCGCTGTGTTCGCTGTCGACCGGGATCAGCCGTCCGCCGCCCTCAGTGACCGCCTTGACGAACAGTTCGCCGGCGGAGACCAAGCATTCCTTGTTGGCAAGCGCGATATCGGCGCCGCGCTCCGCTGCGGCGAGCGTCGGGGCAAGGCCGGCGGTGCCGACGATCGCCGCCATGACCCAGTCGGACGGGCGCGCACCCGCTTCGATCAGCGCCCCACGGCCGGCGGCGACCTCTATGCCGGTGCCGGCAAGCGCGTCCTTCAGCGCCGCATACTGGCGGTCGTCGGCGGTAACCGCGAGTTTCGCGCCACAAGCCTTGGCCTGTTCGGCCAAAAGCGCAATATTGCTGTTGCCGGTGATTGCCACGACCTCGAAGGCTTCGCGGCCGCCGAGTTGGTTCACCACATCCAACGTATTGACGCCGATCGAGCCGGTGGAACCGAGGATGCTGATGCGGCGCTTGCCGGTTTCGGCCATGCTGTTTTCCATTTCCTAAAGCTGCCGTTGGTCTACAAGCGAAAGCCACGGCTCACAAGAGCGGGCTTGAATTCGGCCCGGCTGCGACCAAGTGCAGCTTGCACGACGGGTACTCTTTGCGCGAAGTGGGACGATGAACGAACACCGTGAAATTCAGACGACTTGCGTGATCGCCGGCGCCGGCCCGGCGGGGCTGATGCTCGGCCTCCTGCTGGCGCGGGCCGGCATCGATGTGACGGTCGTCGAAAAGCACGCGGATTTCCTGCGCGATTTCCGCGGCGACACGATCCATCCCTCGACGCTGGAAGTGATGCACGAACTCGGCCTGATCGACGAATTCCTCAAATTGCCTCACACCCGAGCACCGAAGCTTTCGGCCGAAATGGGCGGCAAGACGATCACGATTGCAGATTTTTCGCGGCTGCCGGTCAAGAACCGCTTCATAGCTTTCATGCCGCAATGGGATTTTCTGAGTTTTCTTGCTGAAAAGGCGCAAGGCTTTCCGAATTTCCGGCTGATCATGCAGGCGAAGGTCGTGGACGTGCTGGAGGAGCAGGGCGCAATTTCGGGCCTCGTCCTGGAGACGCCGGAAGGAGAGCTCACCATCCGCTCGACGCTTGTCGTCGGCGCCGACGGCCGCAATTCGATCGTGCGGGAAAAGGCTCGCCTCGATGTCGAGAGTTTCGGCATGCCGAGCGAAGTCGTCTGGATGAAGCTGTCGAAACAGAAAGGTGATCCGAACGAGGTGATGGGGCATGCCGGACCGCGCCAGGGTTTCGTGCTGATCGACCGCGGCGACTATTGGCAGTGCGGGTATGTGATCCGCCGCACCACGTTCGCGGAGATCCGCGAGAGGGGCATCAAGGCTTTTCGGCAGATGGTGATCGACGTTTCACCGCTGCCGGCCGAGCGGATGCAGGAGGTCCGCAGTTTCGACGACACCAACCTGCTGACGGTGCGCATCGACCGGCTGAAGCAGTGGTGGCGGACGGGGTTGATCTGCATCGGCGACGCGGCCCATGCGATGTCGCCGATCGGCGGCGTCGGCGTCAACCTGGCAATCCAGGATGCGGTGGCGGCCGCCAATATCCTGGCCGCACCGCTGCGTGAGAGGCGCCTTGCCGATGCCGATCTCGCCGCCATCGAAAAGCGCCGCGGGTTTCCGACCAGGGCGACCCAAAAGCTGCAGTTGATGATGAGGAGCAGCCGGCGCACCGATGAAGGAGACGACCGGAAGCGCAAGGGGCCGCCGGCCTTCATCCGGGGGATTGCCCGCTTTCCGCTGCTCGCCCATCTCGCCGGCCGGCTGATCGGGCTCGGGTTCCGCATGGAGCATGTGCGGGTAAAACAAGGCAACCTTTGACGACCCGGCGTCGTTGATCGGCAAACGATCGAGGTTTTGCCATGCTCATGCTCGGAAGAATGCTGACGATGGCGATGGCGCTGCTGGGCGGGATCTTCTTTTCCCAGGCGCCGGAATTCGCGCAGCAATACCGCCAGCGGATCGGCGGAGCGCTCGATGAGCTCAAGATCATGATCTCGGAATTCGACGCCCAGGCCAACCATAACGGCCTCGACCGCCAGGAGGCACTCAACATCTATTCGGCCTCGCCGCAGACCTTCCTGCGCAATCAGGGCGAAGCGATGCGGCGGACCTTTTCGCGTTACGAGATGCTCGCCGAGCAACAGAAAGAGCTGACCCTGGCGCCGCCGTTCACCAAGCCGTTCGTGGTGATGCGCAATCCTGATTCGACGACGTTTGCGAATGCCTGGCGTGATTTCGTGCCGGGCGTGCCGGTCGATTTCGCAGGCCTCACCTGGGCCGCGGGCGGGCTCTTCTGCGGCTGGCTGATTGCGGCACTTCTCGGCGCTGCCCGCCGCGGCGTCGTTCGCACTGTAAGGCGGCCGAAACGGATGGACCAGACGTCGACAATTGCCTGATAAACGAGGGTGGTGATCCCAGATGGATTCGAACCATCGGCCTCAGGATTAGGAATCCTGCGCTCTATCCTGCTGAGCTATGGGACCACGTGAGGAATTCCATACAAAAGGCGAGGCGTTTAGCCAAGCCTTTTCCTCTGCCTCATTCCGTCAACCGCTGTTCGGCGAGCCGAACCCAGTAGGAAATGCCGTAGGAAATCGCCTCGTCGTCGAAATCGTAATGCGGGTTGTGCAGCGCTGCCGTATCGCCGTTGCCGATGAAGATGAAGGCGCCGGGGCGGCGTTTCAGCATGAAGGCGAAATCTTCGCCGGCCATGGTTGGCTCGACATTGGTGTCGACATTCGCGGCGCCGACCACTTCCGTGGCGACGCCGATCGCATGCTCCGTTTCGAGGTCATGATTGAAGGTAACCGGGCACTGGCGGTAATAATCGATCTCCGCCTCGGCGCCGTGGGCACTGACGATGCCCTCGACGATCTGGCGGATGCGGTTTTCGGCAAGGTCGCGGGTCGCCTCGCTGAGGGTCCTCACCGTGCCCCAGAGCGTCGCCTGGTCGGGAATGATGTTATAGGCCGTGCCGGCGTCGAAGCGGGTCACCGAAATGACGACCGAGTGGACCGGGTCTGCGTTGCGGGCGGCGATCGCCTGCAGGCTGCCGACCAGCTGCGAGCCGATGAAGATCGGGTCGATGGTCCTGTGCGGCTGGGCCGCATGGCCGCCGCGGCCCTTGATGGTGATGGTGAAGCGGTCGGGTGCCGCCATGATGCCGCCCTTGCGGATGGCGAACTGGCCGAGCGGAATGCCGGGCATGTTGTGCATGCCGTAGACTTCCTCGATGCCGAAACGCTCCATCATGCCGTCGTCGACCATCGCCAGCGCGCCAGCGCCGCCCTCTTCGGCGGGCTGGAAGATCAGTGCCACGGTGCCGTTGAAATTGCGGGTTTCCGCGAGGTATTTCGCCGCACCCAGGAGCATCGACGTGTGGCCGTCGTGGCCGCAGGCGTGCATCTTGCCGGGGACCTTCGACGCCCAGGGTTTGCCGGTGATTTCGGTGAGCGGCAGCGCGTCCATGTCGGCGCGAAGGCCGATCGTGCGGCCGCCCGGGCCCTTGCCGCGAATGACGCCGACGACGCCGGTGCGGCCGATGCCGGGCACCACTTCGTCGACGCCGAATTCCTTCAGCTTCTGTTCCACGAAGGAGGCGGTGTTCTCGACCTCGTAAAGAATCTCAGGATTTTCATGAAGATATCGTCGCCACTCGCTGACTTCGCCCTGAAGTTCGGCGGCTCGGTTCAAAATCGGCATAATGTTCCCTGTTGCTGGCTGGTCACGCGGTTATGACAAGTCCTCCCGGCCGGAGTGTGCCTGTCATGATTGACGTAATCAATCTTCTTTGCCATTGCTTGGCCACATACGCCGCATATGCGCCGCACTCGTTAAAGCCGTAACAACGAGGGAAACCCTTGCCGACTTCAAGCCTCCGATCCGTGTCTGCCACCCGGTTGATTTCTGCCGTGACGGCCATTGGGCTTTTCGTATCCGCGGGCAGCGCTGCCGCCAATCCGAAGATCGTTGTCGATGCGAAGACCGGCAAGGTGATTGCCCATGAGGACGCCTTCCTGAAATGGTATCCGGCGTCGCTGACCAAGCTGATGACCGCTTACGTTGCCTTCAAGGCCCTGAAGAGCGGCAAGCTCTCGCTCGAGACGCCGGTGGTGATGAGCAAGTGGGCGACCGACCAGCCGGCGAGCAAGATGTATTTCACGCCCGGCACGACGATGACGATGGACAACGCGCTGAAGATGATGCTCGTCAAGTCGGCCAACGACATGGCGGTTGCGGTGGCCGAGGCCGTCGGGGGCACTCAGGAGCAGTTCGTGGCAATGATGAATGCCCAGGCCAAGGCGCTCGGCATGAGTTCGACCCAATACATCAATCCGCACGGCCTGCCGGGCAAGGGCCAGTTCTCGACTGCTCGCGACCTGGCGCTGCTGACGCTGAGGCTCAAGCAGGATTTCCCGGAATACCAGAGCTATTTTTCGCTTGAGGGCATCGATACCGGCACCAAGCAATATCCCAACTTCAACACGCTGATCGGCCGGTTCGACGGCGCCGACGGCATGAAGACCGGCTTCATCTGTGCCTCCGGGTTCAACCAGATCGGTTCCGCGACGCGGGATGGCCGCTCGGTGATCTCCGTGGTGCTGGGCTCGGATAGCCTCGCCGGCCGAGCCGACGACACCGCCAACCTGCTGCAACAGGGACTCACCTCGACGACGGCCGGGGGCGTGGCACTGCCGGCGCTTGCGCCCTATGGCGATACGGCTGAGGTCAACGACGTCAGCGCCGAGATCTGCAATCCGAAGGCCGCAAAAGTGCGCAGCGAAACGCGTGACGATGCGGGCCGCACCATCCAGCATTCGCCCTATATCCATGAAATGGTCCGGCCGCCCGTCTATGCGCTGCTCGCCCTGCTTTCCGGCGGCGAGGCTCCGCCACCGCCGCCGAAGGGCGCCAAGAAGGCAGCGGTCGCCGCGAATGCCCTCAATGTGCCGATCCCGCAGCCGCGTCCGACATTCTGAACGAGAATAGATCATGTCCTCTGCCCGCAACCGGATTCCCGTCTCCATCCTCACCGGGTTTCTCGGCGCAGGAAAATCGACCCTGCTGAACCGCATCCTGAAGGATCCGGGCACCAGTGATACGGCCGTGATCATCAACGAGTTCGGCGAGGTCGGGATCGACAACTTCCTGGTCGAAGCGTCCGGCGATGCGCTGCTGGAGATTGCCAATGGCTGCCTCTGCTGCACGGTGCGCGGCGAACTGGTGGATTCGCTCGCTTCGATCATGGACGGCATCCAGACCGGCCGCCTGAGGCCGATCCGCCGCATCGTCATCGAAACGACGGGCCTTGCGAATCCTGCGCCGGTCATGCAGTCGGTGATGGGTAACCCGGTCATCGCGCAGAATTTCGAGCTCGACGGCGTCATCACGGTGGTTGATGCGGTGAACGGCGTCTCCACGCTCGACCGTCATCAGGAGGCGGTGAAGCAGGTGGCGGTGGCCGACCGGCTGATCATCTCCAAACAGTCAATGGCGGACGCTTCCCAGCTGGCGGCGCTGAAAAGCCGGCTCGCCGCGCTCAATCCGCGGGCGCTGGTCGTCGATGGAGACAGTGAGGAGGCCGGCACGGCCGCCATTCTGGTGAACGGCCTCTACGACCCGGCGACAAAGATCGCCGATGTCGATCGCTGGCTGCACGACGAGATGGCGAGCGATGCCGAAGAGCATCATCATCACGATCATGGTCATGACCACCACGATGATCATCACCATGGCCACGAGCACCACGGGCATGGCCATCACCACCATAACCATGACGTGAACCGCCATGGCGACGACATCCGCTCCTTCTCGATCATCCACGAGAGGCCGATCGATCCGATGGCGATCGAGATGTTCATCGACCTGCTGCGCTCCGCCCATGGCGAAAAGCTGCTCCGGATGAAGGCGATTGTGGCGCTGTCGGATAATCCGGATCGTCCGCTGGTGCTGCATGGGGTGCAGAGCGTCTTCCATCCGCCGCAGCGCCTGCCGAAATGGCCTGACGGCTCCGACCGGCGCACCCGCATGGTGCTGATCACTCAAGGGTTGGAAGAAGCTTTCGTCTCGGATCTTTTTGCCGCATTCACCGGCCAGCCCCGCGTCGACCGGCCGGACCGCGCGGCGCTGGAGGACAATCCGCTTGCCGTTCCCGGCCTTCGGATGTAGGCCCGCTCAACCTTTGCGGATCAGAAACCGGTGTCCCGTGTCGGTCTTTTCCGAGCGGACCAGTTCGTGGCCTTCCTGATTGCAGAAATGGGGGATGTCGATGCCGGCCAGGGGATCGGTAGTTTCGATCGCAAGCTCCGTGCCGCTTGGCATGCCTTTCAGCCGGCGCCGCGTCTTCAGGACGGGCAGGGGACACTTCAGGCCTCTCAGATCGTAGAGGCCTGCGGTCTCAAAGCTCATTCCTGGCTCCAGAACTTCCAGAACGGCTTTTTCTTTTCTTCGCTGATCGGCGGTGCTGCATAGGCAAGTGGGTTCTGAGCCGGGATCGGAACCGTGGCGGTCGTGCCCTGCGCCGTCGTGACGGTCGGGACCGTACCGGTGCTCTGTGCGACATTGTTCTGCGCGTTGGGGCCGGCTGCCGGCAGGCGGTCCTGCTTCATGCGGTCGGCGGCGGAACCGGCACGGAAGGTGACGGGCGAGGCGGAGGCAAGCACGGTATTAGCCGGCTTGTTCTGGGAGGCCATCCGCTTTTCCATCATCTCCTGGAACTCCGACTGGCTCAGCAGCTTGCCGGCTTCGAGCGAGGTTCCGGTCGGCGCATAGGCGATATCGCGGCCCTTGCGCTTGCCGGCGACCACTGCCTTGCGCTCGGCTTCGGTCGGCTCGTACCAGACCTTGCCGTCGAACTTCTCCAGCGCCTTCGCGTAAGTCACCTGATAGGTCTTTTCGTAGGAGGTGAGCGCCGCCGAGAGGGCCGGCGGAGTGGACATGGGCGGGCAGGCTGAGGCGGGAGCGAAAGTGCCGTTGCTATCGGCCTGCTGGTTGAAGACATACTTCTTGTCGCAGACGTTGACTTCCGGCGGGCGCTTGGTGACTTCGAAATTGTCGTAGCCGGTCTTCAGCATCTTCCAGAAGTCGAAATTCTGGCTGTCGCGGTGACGCGCCATGTTTTCGGCGGTCATGCGGAAGGGAAGCGCCTGCAACTGCACCGAGGTCTGGCCGCCCTTGAAGGCGTCACGCGCGAAGGCATAGATTTCCAGGACCTGTTCGTCGGTCATCGAATAGCAGCCGGAGGATGAACAGGCGCCGTGGATCATCAGGTTCGATCCGCTGCGGCCGTTGGCGGCATCGTAGCGGTTCGGGAAGCCGGTGTTGATGGCGAGGTAATATTTGGAATTCGGGTTCAGGTGCGCCGGCGTCAGGTTATAGAAGCCTTCCGGAGCCTGCCGGTCGCCTTCCTTGACCTTGGGGCCGAGCTTCCCGGACCAGGCGCAGATGTCGTAGCTCTTGATCACCTCGAAGCGGTTGTCAGCTCTCGCCTTCCAGACCTCCAGCTTGCCCTCTTCCTTGAGGATGCGGATCATGATCGGCGAATTGCGCGGCATGTCCTTCTTCTGCATCTCGGCGAGAATGCTCGAAGGCAGGGGCTGCTCGACCTTGTTCTTGACGCTCTTCAGGTCGACGCTCGCGGAATCGAGCGTATCGTTGCAGCCCGTCAGGGCTGTTGCCACGAGGAGGGCGAAAGCGATGTGTTTCAGGCGCATCGAGACGGACCACATAGACTTGGAACGACGAACGAATTCGGTACAGGACTTCTAGGAATAAAGCGGTAATCTTTACATATTCTTAACCGCTTGCGCCGGCCTGTCCAGCAAAACCGCCCAGGCCCCAATGTTATCAGCAATATGGCCAAATTTGGCTATTTGAGCGGCGGACAGCCGGAGATCACAGATTACGGCCGATATCGAGGAATTTCTGCCGGCGTGCAGCCCGCACTTCCTCGCCCGAAAGCCTGCCGAGATCTTCCAGCGCCGAAGCGATGACCTTGCCCGTCGCGGTGATGACGGCCTCGGGCTCGCGATGCGCCCCGCCGACTGGCTCCGGGATGATGTCGTCGATGATGCCGAGACCCTTCAGGTCTTCGGCGGTGATCTTCATGTTGGTCGCAGCCTCGCGGGCGCGGGTCGAATCGCGCCAGAGGATCGATGCCGCGCCTTCCGGGGAGATGACCGAATAGATCGAATGTTCGAGCATGTAGACGCGGTTGCCGGTGGCGATCGCGATGGCGCCGCCGGAGCCGCCTTCGCCGATCACGACCGAAACCATCGGCACCTTCAGGCCCAGGCACATTTCGGTCGAGCGGGCGATCGCCTCCGCCTGGCCGCGTTCCTCGGCGCCGACGCCGGGATAGGCGCCTGCAGTGTCGATGAGGGTGATGACCGGCAGGTGGAAACGATCGGCCATTTCCATGACGCGGATTGCCTTGCGATAGCCTTCCGGACGCGCGCTGCCGAAATTGTGCTTGAGACGCGTCTTGGTGTCATGGCCCTTTTCCTGGCCGATGACGGCGACGGGCATGCCGTTGAAGCGGGCAAGGCCGGCCTGGATGGCGGCGTCCTCGCCGAAATTGCGGTCGCCGGCGAGCGGCGTGAAATCGGTGAACAAGTGGGCGGAGTAATCGAGGAAATGCGGTCGCTGCGGATGGCGCGCGACCTGCGTTTTCTCCCAGGCGCCAAGCTTGGAATAGATTTCCCTTGTGGCTTCCCTGACCCGGGTCTCCAACCTGCCGATTTCCTCGGACGTATCGATGCTTTCGTCCTCGGAGGCGAGCTTTTTGAGCTCGTGAATCTTGCCTTCGAGGTCCGAGATTGGCTTTTCGAAATCGAGATAAGTCTGCATGAGAGCCGGTTTCCGGTTGTTTTATCTCAGGAACACGGAGTTCCCATTTTGTGTTTGGGGCCTCTAATCCCGGTTTTTGGCCTGTTTTGCAAGAGGGTGGTGTGTTTGAACCAGCTCTCGCAGCCTTTCTTCCAGTACATGCGTGTAGATTTGAGTGGTGGAAATGTCGGAATGGCCGAGCAGTTCCTGCACAACGCGAAGGTCTGCCCCGTTCTGGAGGAGGTGGCTTGCGAAAGCATGGCGCATCACATGGGGAGAGATTGCGGCGGCTCTAAGTCCGGCGCGCGCCGCCAGACCCTTGAGATCGCGGGCAAACACCTGCCTTGGCAGGTAGCCCCCTTTGCCGGTCGAAGGAAACAGCCAAGGGCTGTCGCCGGTCTTTGCGAGTGCCAGCCGCCGGACCTCGCCATAGGATGCGACGGCCGCGATCGCAGAACGGGAAAGCGGCACGAGGCGCTCCTTGTTGCCCTTGCCGCGGATGATCAGGAAACGGCCCTCCTGGTCGAGAACCTTGATCGGCAGCGATACCAGTTCGCTGACGCGCATGCCGGTCGCGTAGAGCAGTTCGAGCAGCGCCAGCATTCTGAGACGCCCAAGCTGGTCCGGCCCCGCTTCGCCGGCTTCCTTGGCGGCGAGGTCCAGCAGGCGCGTCACCTCGTCCTCGCTCATGATCTTCGGCAGCGAACGGCCTTTTTTCGGCGCGTCCAGGATCGCGGTCGGGTCATCGCCGCGCAGGCCCTCGGCATAGAGGAATTTGTAGAACTGCCGCATCGCCGACAGTTTTCTTGCCTGGGACGAAGCGGCAAAACCCTGGGCGCCGAGATGGGCGAGATAGGCGGAGAGACTGGCGCTTTCAGCCGTCAGGGCCGAGGTGTTGCTGGCAACGAGGAAGGACTGCAGATCTTCGAGATCGCGTTCGTAAGAGGTGAGCGTGTTGCCGGCGGCTCCCCGCTCGGCGCTCATCATTTCGAGAAAGGCTTCGATATGAGCTCGGGAAAGATCGGCCATGTTCCCTGCCGTTATTGTTTCGGCGCTGCCGGGTTCAACCTCTCGGAAGGAATGCGCACCGTCACATCGCGCTCGTGCGGGTCCACCAGCATGACGAGAGCCACCATGCTTCCATAAACGATGCCTGCGATCGCCGCCAGCACGAAGAGGAAACGGAAAAGGGTGGGCATTCACGACTCCTGGGGGTTGCGTCGCAATATATCGATAAAGGTTTACATATCGGCAAGAACAAACAATCCCCCGCATTCTTTGAGGGTTGCGACGGCTTGACGCTGCCGATGCATTTGTCGATACCGTTTTCTCGAAACGGACCTAACGATGACAGAAGCCGCAACCTCCGCCGCACCCGCCCTCAGCGAAAAGGCGCGCGCCGTTCTCGGCAAGCGCAACCTGATCTTCGTCGGGCTGATGGGGGCAGGCAAATCGGCGATCGGCCGGCTGGTGGCGCAGAACCTTTCGATTCCCTTCATCGATACGGATGCGGAGATCGAGAAGGTTTCCCGCATGACCATCAGCGAACTTTTTGCGGCTTACGGCGAAACGGAGTTCCGGGCATTGGAAACCAGGGTCATCGAGCGGCTGCTGAGGGGCGGCCCGCGCGTGGTTTCGACCGGCGGCGGCGCCTTCATCAATGAGAACACCCGCCACCAGATCAAGATCGGCGGCATTTCCATTTGGCTGAAGGCAGATCTCGACGTTTTGTGGGAACGGGTGAACAAACGCGACCACCGGCCGTTGCTGAAAACCGAGAACCCCAAGCAGACGCTCGAAAATCTGATGATCCAGCGTTATCCGATCTATGCCGAGGCCGACGTAACGGTGCGGTCCGAAAATGTCCGCAAGGACGTAGTGGTCAACGAGGTGCTCTCCGCGGTGGCCAATCTGTCCGGCGAAGATGAATTGCCCAGCGAAGGTGAATTGCAATGAACATGTCTTCCCGATCCGAGGCCCGATCCGAGGAACGCGCCCCGGAGCGTCTGGTGCACGTGCCGCTCGGCGAACGGGCCTATGACATCCTGATCGGCCCCGGCCTGATCACGCGTGCCGGCGGCGAGATCACCGCGCGGCTGAAGGGCCGCAAGGCAGCCATCGTCACCGACGAGCACGTCGCGCCGCTTTATCTCGAAGCGCTGATGGACAGCCTGCAGACGGACGGGATCGAAGCCGTGTCGCTGACGCTTCCCGCCGGCGAAAAGACCAAGAGCCTCGAACATCTGGCGACCGTCACCGACATGGTGCTTTCGGCCCGTATCGAACGCAACGACGCGGTGATAGCGCTCGGCGGCGGCGTGATCGGCGATCTTGCCGGGTTTGCTGCCGGCATCGTCAGGCGTGGCGTGCGCTTCGTGCAGATCCCGACCTCGCTTCTGGCGCAGGTCGATTCGTCGGTCGGCGGCAAGACCGGTATCAACACCCGCCACGGCAAGAACCTGCTCGGCGTCTTCCATCAGCCGGACCTCGTTCTCGCCGATACCGCGGTGCTTGATTCGCTCTCCCAGCGCGAATTCCGGGCCGGTTATGCGGAAGTAGCGAAATACGGACTGATCGACCAGCCGGATTTCTTCGCGTGGCTCGAAAAGAACTGGAAAGCCGTATTTGCCGGCGGTCCGGAGCGGATCGAGGCGATTGCGATCAGCTGCCAGGCGAAATCCGACGTGGTGGTCGAGGACGAGCGCGAGACCGGCCGGCGGGCATTGCTCAATCTCGGCCACACGTTCGGCCACGCGCTAGAAGCGGCAACCGAATATGACAGCAGCCGCCTCGTGCATGGCGAAGGCGTCGCGATCGGCATGGTTCTCGCGCACCAGTTCTCGGCGCGCCTGAACCTTGCAAGCCCGGACGACGCGGCGCGGGTGACGGCCCATCTCAAGGCCGTCGGCCTGCCAACGTCGATGAGCGATATTCCCGGAAAACTGCCGCCGACCGAAAAGCTGCTCGATGCAATTGCGCAGGACAAGAAAGTGATGAGCGGCAAGCTCACCTTCATCCTCACCCATGGCATCGGTCAGTCCTTCGTCGCCAACGACGTGCCGTCGTCCGAAGTCTTGAGTTTCCTGGAGGAAAAACGGCCGAAATGACGTCCAAACAGGGCCTCAAGTCGCGTGCTGTCAACGCGGTGATCCGCGGGTTTCTTCGCGCGCTCGGCGTTTCCCTGTCGGAACAGACCCTGGCGCTTTCCAGCCATGACGATCTGCACGCCGCTCTCGATATCGTTCATCGCGACGGAAATTTCGAAAAGCAGGACCGCGACCGGCTGAACGGCCTCTTCGAACTCGAGGAGCTCGAAGTCTCCGACGTGATGCGGCACCGCACGGTCATGCGGGCGGTCAATGCCGACGACCCGCCGGAAGTGGCGGTGCGCACCGTGCTTGAAAGCCCCTATACGCGCATGCCGCTCTGGCGCAATTCGACCGAGAATATCATCGGCGTCGTTCACGCCAAGGATCTGCTTCGGGCGCTCGCCGAGCCGAATGTCGAGCCGGAAAACCTCGATATCGTCAAGATCGCCCAAAAACCATGGTTCGTGCCCGACAGCACCAGCCTCAAGGACCAGCTCAGCGCCTTCCTGCGACGCAAGGGGCATTTCGCGGTCGTCGTCGACGAATATGGCGAGGTACAGGGCATCGTCACGCTCGAAGACATCCTTGAGGAGATCGTCGGCGACATTGCCGACGAACACGATATCGAGATCCAGGGCGTGCGCCAGGAGGCGGACGGTTCGATCGTCGTTGACGGTTCGGTGCCGATCCGCGATCTGAACCGCGCGCTCGACTGGAGCCTGCCGGATGAGGAAGCGACGACGATCGCCGGCCTCGTCATCCACGAATCGAAGCTGATCCCGGAAGAACGGCAGGCGTTTACGTTCTATGGCAAGCGCTTCACGGTCATGAAGCGCGAGAAAAACCGCATTACGCGGCTGCGCATCCGCCCGGTGGGAGATGCGGCGCTGCCGGCGGAGTAGCTTTCGTGTTGCGAAAGGCTTTCAGTCTGGCGCTGAAATTGGCGGCTTTCGGCGCATAGTTGAGATCTCTGTCATAGCAGCAAGTGCTAAGCGCTTGGGTTGTTAAACATCGCCGGCAAGTAGGTCCCGCCGTTCTCCATGTCTGTAGCGCGCTGTTGCAGCCAATATAGAAACTGGTGGATCGAGGTGGTGGTTTGATCACCATTGCCAGCGCTAAAAGAGTATTTTTTTGATTCTCCGCTTTCAATCAGGTGGCTGATGTACTCAATCTTGTCGTCGAGGTCTTTGGCAGGGATTGTGGCGACGTTGGTCTCGTTCATCGAATTGTTTTCGAGATTGTCGGCATAGAGTCCGGGATTTGCCTGTCTTTGCGCGTTAAATTCCGCCTCGTCGCGAGCCGCATTAGCGCGAATGGCCGCGACTTCCGCCTTCATCGCTTCAGTCGGCTGAAATCCAACGACAGGTGGCAGGCGTTTCACCTCGATACCAGCATATCTGGAAGGATCCCATTTTTCCTCAAGCTCCCGCCTTGTATGGGGGCGGGGCTCAGCGAGCCTGTTCTGAATCTGGCCGTCAAGATATCCGGCGGCGTCAATTTGACGGGCAGCGTCTATCCTCTGCTCATCAGGCCATGAGTCCGGCGTGACCAGGAAAGCCTTTGCTTTGAACTCTTCTTCCGGGTCAGCAATGCCAGCGCGCAGCCTCGCCTTGAGGTCCTCTCGCGCATTGATTTGCTGCTCGTCAGCAACCAACTCTTCTTCGCTGTAGCGGATTGATCCGGCTTGTATGACGAGGGCTTCGATTTCTTTCGTCGGTGCGCCATTTGTAACGGCTGCTTGGACCCTTTTCGCGGCATCCTCACGCGCTTGAAATGTGCTTCCCGACTGAGCGCGTAGATTTCGGGAATAATCCAGACCAGTTCCAGACGATGCTACCGACGAGACCATTTATCCACTCCCGAAAGTTGACGATAACTCGGCGTTCGTTATCAACCATGGCTTGTGCAAAGCTGAATTCTGCAAGGAGAGAATTTCCAGGGCCAGCGTCTCCCCGTCAGCTATCGGGAAACGGCGGCGGGTCGGCCAAAGCGATATCCCACAAAGAATGATGCCCGTACCTTGGCCTCTCGCTAGGTCATCCCTATCTAAGCCTTGTCACCAGCGCGTCGGCTCACCCGGTGCCGAGGCTTCCACCGCGAGTGCGTGGAGGCCGGCATCGAGTTCCGGCTTCAGCAGGGCATTCACCGTCCGATGCCGGTCGAGCCGGCTCATTCCGGAAAATTTTTTCGAAACGATGCGGACCCGCATATGGGTTTCGCCGGTTCCGGTGATGTCGGGCTGATGGCCGGCGTGCTGATGGCTTTCATCGATGACGATCAGCCGTTCCGGCTCAAGATTGTCGGTAAGCGTGATTTCGATTCGGGATTTGACGGACATCGCGGTCTCCGTTGCGACGCAAAAGGGCATCTCACAAACCAGTAAGAAAGGATTTTGTCAATTCTTGCCGCGCCCTCTTCGTCGCCCCATAATGAGGGCCTTATGAAACTAGATTCCAAATATTTCGACCGCATCCGGACGCGCAAGAACAGGCAGCAGGAAGCTGTGCCTGAAGCGCCCACTTGCCAATGGGACGGGTGCGACAAACCCGGCGTCCATCGTGCACCCGTTGGCCGCAACGCGGAAGGCCAGTTCTTTCTGTTCTGTTTCGAACATGTCAGGGAATACAACAAGGGCTATAACTATTTCTCCGGCCTCTCGGACAGCGAGATCGCCCGTTACCAGAAAGAGGCGATCACCGGCCATCGTCCGACCTGGACCGTCGGCGTCAACAAGGCCGCCAAGGATGCCCCGCTTCATTCGACGGCGCGTTCGGGGGCTGCCGGCGCCACCGGCGCCCAGCAGCGCTTCAGGGATCCGTTCGGCTTCGTGTCGAGTGCGCGGGCGGCCGGCCCCCGTTTCCAGACGCAGGGGCGCAAGCTGAAGACATTGGAAGCCAAAGCCTTCGATACGATGGAGTTGGCGGCCAATGCGTCGGCTGCGGAGATCAAGACCCGCTACAAGGAACTGGTCAAGAAACACCATCCGGATGCGAATGGCGGCGACCGCGGTTCGGAAGAACGTTTTCGTGCCGTCATTCAAGCATATCAGTTGTTGAAGCAGGCGGGTTTCTGCTAAGCCGTAAAAATTATGGCAGTAAGGATGACGGCCGGGCGGCGGCTCGCGCCTTGGAGAGACGATGAGTAAGATTGATCTAGATATTTCAAACCTTCCCGATACCACCGTTTCGGTCAGGGAAGTCTTCGGCATCGACAGCGATATCAGGGTTCCGGCATATAGCAGCGGCGACCCCTACGTACCGGATCTCGACCCGGACTACTTGTTCGATCGAGATACGACGCTCGCCATTCTCGCCGGCTTTGCGCATAACCGACGCGTCATGGTGTCCGGCTTCCACGGCACCGGCAAGTCCACCCATATCGAGCAGGTCGCCGCCCGCCTCAACTGGCCGTGCGTGCGTATCAACCTCGACAGCCATGTCAGCCGTATCGATCTCGTCGGCAAGGACGCGATCGTGCTGAAGGATGGCAAGCAGGTCACCGAATTCAAGGACGGCATCCTGCCCTGGGCCTACCAGCACAATGTCGCGCTCGTCTTCGACGAATACGATGCCGGCCGCCCGGACGTCATGTTCGTCATCCAGCGCGTTCTGGAATCCTCCGGCCGCCTGACCCTGCTCGACCAGAGCCGTGTCATCCGTCCTCACCCGGCATTCCGCATCTTCGCGACCGCCAACACGGTCGGCCTCGGCGATACGACCGGCCTTTATCACGGCACACAGCAGATCAACCAGGCGCAGATGGACCGCTGGTCGATCGTGACGACGCTGAACTATCTGCCGCACCAGAAGGAAGTCGACATCGTCGCCGCCAAGGTCAAGTCCTTCGGTCGCACGGCCGAGGGCCGCGAGACGGTATCGAAGATGGTGCGCGTCGCGGATCTTACCCGTTCGGCCTTCATCAACGGCGATCTCTCGACCGTGATGAGCCCGCGTACCGTCATCACCTGGGCGGAAAACGCCGAGATCTTCGGTGACATTGCGTTTGCTTTCCGCATCACCTTCCTCAACAAGTGCGACGAACTGGAACGCACGCTGGTCGCCGAACAGTACCAGCGCGCCTTCGGCGTCGAGCTGAAGGAAAGTGCCGCCAACATCGTTCTCGGAGCCTAAGCGGAGACGAGATCATGGCAGGTCGCGGAGACAATTCGAAAGCCAAATCCGGCGGTCCGGTCGATACCGAACCGTTGCGGCGGGCAATTACCGGCTGCGTGCGTTCCATCGCCGGTGACGCGGAAGTCGAGGTCACGTTCGCCAACGAGCGTCCGGGCCTTGCCGGCGAGCGCATCCGCCTGCCGGAAATCTCCAAGCGACCGACGGCACACGAGCTCGCGGTGACCCGCGGGCTCGGCGATTCCATGGCGCTGCGGATCGCCTGCCACGACACGAACGTGCATGCCAGCATGTCGCCGCAGAGTGCCGATGCCCGCGTCGTCTTCGATGCCGTCGAGCAGGCGCGCGTCGAGTCGATCGGTGCATTGCGGATGGCCGGCATGGCGTCGAACCTCAGTTCGATGCATGCGGAAAAATACTCGAAGGCGAATTTCTCTGGCGTCGAACGGCAGGAAGACGCGCCGATCGGCGAAGCGGTTGCCATGCTGGTGCGCGAGAAGCTCACCGGCATCAAGCCGCCGGCGAGTGCCGGCAAGGTGCTCGATCTCTGGCGTCCGTTCATCGAGGACAAGGCGGCCGGCGATCTCGACAACCTCCGCAACGTGATCGAGGACCAGCAGGCGTTCGCCAAGCTGGTGCGGCACATGCTGACCTCCATGCAGATGGCGGAGGAGTTTGCCGACGACGATGCCGAGCCGGAGGAGATGGAGAACCCGGACCAGGAAGACCAGCCGCGCAGCAACGAGACCGAGAACGACGAGGTCGAGGAAGAAGCCGGCTCCGACGCCGCACCTGCCGAGCAGAGCGACGCGTCCGACGAGGAAATGGACGACGGCGAGATGGACGGCGCGGAAATGTCCGACGACGACATGTCGGACGACAGCGACGAACATTCCGAAACACCCGGCGAAACCCGGCGGCCCAACAGCCCGTTCGACGATTTCAACGAGAAGGTCGACTACAAGATCTTCACCCAGGAATTCGACGAGGAAATCACGGCCGAAGAGCTTTGCGACGAAGCGGAACTCGACCGGTTGCGGGCCTTCCTCGACAAGCAGCTCGCCCACCTTCAGGGCGCCGTCGGCCGGCTTGCCAACCGGCTGCAGCGCCGCCTGATGGCGCAGCAGAACCGCTCCTGGGACTTCGATCTCGAAGAGGGGTATCTCGATCCGGCCCGTCTGGTGCGCCTGATCATCGATCCAATGCAGCCGCTCTCCTTCAAGAAGGAGCGCGACACGCAGTTCCGCGATACGGTCGTCACTCTCGTCATCGACAATTCCGGCTCGATGCGTGGCCGGCCGATCACGGTCGCCGCCACCTGCGCCGACATCCTTGCCCGCACGCTGGAGCGCTGCGGCGTCAAGGTCGAGATACTCGGCTTTACCACCAAGGCCTGGAAGGGCGGGCAGGCGCGCGAAAAGTGGCTGGCGAGCGGCAAGCCGCCGACGCCCGGCCGCCTCAACGACCTGCGCCATATCGTCTACAAGTCGGCCGATGCGCCCTGGCGCCGCTCGCGCCGCAACCTCGGCCTGATGATGCGCGAAGGCCTGCTCAAGGAAAACATCGACGGCGAAGCGCTGATGTGGGCGCATAACCGTCTGATCGCCCGCCGCGAACAGCGCAAGATCCTGATGATGATTTCGGATGGCGCGCCGGTCGACGATTCGACGCTGTCGGTCAATCCGGGCAATTATCTCGAACGGCATCTTCGGGCCGTGATCGAACAGATCGAGACGCGCTCGCCGGTGGAGCTGCTGGCAATCGGCATCGGCCACGACGTCACGCGCTATTATCGCAAGGCCGTGACCATCGTCGATGCGGACGAGCTTGCCGGGGCAATGACCGAGCAGCTTGCCGAACTGTTTGCGGAAAACGGCAGGCAGCAGGGCCGCATGCGACGGGCCAGCTGAGGTCCGCCGCTTGAAACTTTCCCGCCTCGTCGTCTGGGCCGGCCTTTTTGGCGTCATCGCTTTCCCGGTGGCGCCGGCCACCGAAAATATATCGGTCAGGGCGCGCGCGATCACCGAATTCAAGCGCGGTTCGGCGGAAACACGCTTTGGATCGCTCGAATTTCTCGGTGGAATCGAATTTTCATCGTCCGATAGCCGGCTGCAGTCGCTGTCGAGCATCCGCTTTCGCGCCGATGGCGAAAGGTTCGTGTCGGTGCTCGATACCGGTTCCTGGCTGACCGGCCGCATCGAGCGGGATGCCAAGGGGCGCCTCACCAACCTCGCCGATCTCGCCATCAATCCGATCCTCATCCGCGGCGGCCGGGTCGGTTCGAAATATACGTCGGACGCCGAGGGGTTGGCGCTGAGGGACGGCCAGGCGATCGTCAGCTTTGAGCAACTGCATCGCGTCGATGCCTATCCCGATCCGGGGTTCGAGACCTCCGCTCCCCTGAAAAGCCTTGATCTGCCGATCCCCCGCCACGAGTTCCGGATGAATGCGGGCATGGAGACGGTGGCGGTCTCGCCCCAGGCCAGTCCGCTCAAGGGATCGCCCATCGTGGTCACCGAGCATAGCCTCGATGACCAGGGGAACCTTTTCGCCGCCATCCTGGAAGGGCCGCTCAAGGGCGTGTTCACGGTGGTGCGGCACGATCCCTTCGACGCGACCGATGGGGCCTTCCTGCCAAACGGCGATTTCCTGCTGCTCGAACGTCGGTTCAGCTTTCTCGGCGGTCTCGGCATGCGCATCCGCCTCATCAAGGGCGACAGCATCCGCCCCGGCGCTGTCGTCGACGGCGAAGTGCTCGTCGATGCCGACATGGGTTATGCCATCGACAACATGGAAGGGCTCGACGTCATCACCGGGCCCGAGGGCAAGCCGCACCTCATCCTGATTTCGGATGACAACGGCAATCTGCTGCAGCGTAACGTGATGCTGGAATTCCGCCTGACGCAATGATGCCAGGCGGAATGTCTGCGCTTGAGTTTTAGCGGGCCGGAGCGACCTGCGGCATCGGCTTCAGCACGTTCATCAGCGCGCCATAGGGCAGGAGCAGGACGACGCCGACCAGAACCTTGACCACGAGGTCGCCGAGCGCCCAGGAGATCCAGCGTGGGGCCACTGCGGCAAACGCGCCGAGGATCGGTGCAGACTGGATGGCGAAATCCTCGTTCGGGCCGATGAAGGCGAAGAGCGGGGCGAAGGCCAGCGAGAAGAACAGGATCGTATCGATCACGGTGCCGATCAGCGATGCCGCCAGCGGCGCCTTCCACCAGGTCTTGCGGCGCAGTTCATTGAACACCGAGATGTCGAGAAGCTGGCCAATCAGGAAGGCTGTGCCGGATGCGATGGCGATGCGCGGAACGGAAATCCAGAAGGACAGCGCGACGCCGACGACGAAACCGACGAGCACGACGCGTCGCGCAATCGAGGGACCGAACTGGCGATTGGTGAGGTCAGTGATCAGGAATGCGACGGGATAGGTGAAGGCGCCCCAGGTAAGGAGATCGCCAAGGGCGATGCCCCAGAGCGTTCCCGTGACCGGAAACTGCACCAGGAAATTGGAGGCGCCGACGATGGCCGCCATCAGCAGGGCATAGATGAAAGTATAGCGTGAGCTCAGCATTTTTTTATCCTGGGTGATGCCACCAGTTGGAGTTTTATGAAGGCCAAGAGAAAAGGCTTGGCCGGTATTACCCGTTCAAGCCTTGTTCAAAGCCGGATGATTTGTCGTCAGACCGATTAGGCCGCAGCAGCGACTTCGGCGGTCTTCTTGACGATCTGGCGGCGCAGCAAGCGGGCGCGCATCGACAGTTCGGTCTCGTTGGACTTCAACAGGAAGGCATCGAGGCCGCCACGATGCTCGACGGAGCGCAGAGCGTGCGCCGAAACGCGCAGGCGATAACGCTGGCCGAGAGCGTCGGAGATCAACGTGACCTGGCACAGGTTCGGCAGGAACCGACGGCGGGTCTTGTTGTTGGCGTGGCTTACGTTGTTGCCGGTCAGAACGCCCTTACCGGTCAGTTCGCACACACGAGACATGGATACACCTTTGTTCTTCTGCAATCGGATGGTACTTCCGGACAATGCCCGGCGCGCCGATCCAACTGGTCCTGAGTGGAAAGTTGCGGTTCTATAGTCAGTGGGGCTCGTCGCGTCAAGCCAAAACCTTGGCCTAACCCTAAGAGAATCCGCTGCCAGTGCCCTGACGCCGCTATTTTCTTGCCATGATGCACCGTCTATATGTCTCCAGGAAGACGCTTTTCGGCGTCCTCATCGGTCAGGGCAGAATCATGAACCTTCACGGCTGTTTCGTCAGTGCCTTCGTGCTCGTCTTCGGGTTCACGACCGTTCCGCTCGGCTCGGCGGAAATCCGACATGTCAGCGAATACGATATTTCGCTCGGGATCCTGCCGATCGCCAAGGCATCATTCGCGAGCGAATTCAACAGCAGCGATTACAAGATCACCGGCACGTTCAAATCGGCCGGGATCGTCAACATCATCAGCCGCATCTCCGCCGAGACCAGCGTCAGCGGGCGAATGCAGGCCGACAAGCTGCAGGCCGATCGCTACAACCTCGTCTACAGCGCCGGCCGGCGCACGCGTGTCTACGACGTCGAGTACCGCAACGGCAATGTCACCGAGACGACTGTCAAGCCCGAGCCGACCCGCAATCCGGAAACCTGGATTCCTGTGACGGACAAGGACCTGCATGCGGTTCTCGACCCGTTGAGTGGCCTCATCTTCCCGGGTGACGCCAAGGTCTGCCCCAGTCGGCTGCCGATCTACGATGGCGAGTCGCGCATGGACCTGGTGTTGACGCCGAAGGGCACCAGGCCGTTTTCGACTGACGGTTTCAAGGGTGAGGCGATCGTCTGTTCGATCCGCTACCTTCCGAGGTCGGGCTTCAAGCGCGGGCGCAGCGATATCGAATACTTGCGCAAGACGCCGATGGAAATCTGGTTTGCCAAAGCGCAATCGGTAAATGTATATGCTCCGGTCTACGCCGTCATCCCGACAAGGATGGGGCAGGTTTACGTGACGGCCGTCAAATATGGCGGTTGAATAAGGCGCCCGCCCGGGCGCCCAAGGGGGCAGGGGTGAAAATCCGGGGAACGTTGATCGGTTTTACGGCGATCCTGATGTGGTCGCTGCTGGCCCTGATGACGGCTGCATCCGGAAAAGTGCCGCCTTTCCAGATGAGCGCGATGACGTTCGCGATCGGCAGCCTGCCGGGCATCGTGCTTTTTATCGTCAGGCCCGAGCGTATCGCGCTCCTGAAGCAGCCGCCGAAGGTTTGGATCACCGGCATCGGCGGCCTATTCGGTTATCATTTTCTGTATTTCACGGCGCTCCGCAACGCACCGGCCGTCGAGGCGGGGCTGATCGCCTATCTCTGGCCGCTGTTCATCGTCGTCGGTTCGGCCCTGCTGCCGGGAGAAAGGCTGCGCTGGTATCACATGGCTGGTGCTGTCGCCGGGCTTTGCGGCACGATCGCCATCGTTTCCCGCAACGGGCTTGCCTTCGACGACGCCTATCTCATGGGTTATGGCGCCGCCTTTCTCTGCGCCTTCACCTGGTCCGGTTATTCGCTGCTGACACGGCGCTTCGACCGGGTTTCGACCGATGTCGTCACCGGTTTCTGCCTCGGCACCTCGCTGCTGTCGCTGATCTGCCATCTGGCGCTTGAGACAACCGTCTGGCCGGCTAATGGCGGCGAGTGGGCGGCGGTGGTCGGGCTTGGTCTGCTGCCGGTCGGCGCGGCCTTCTATGCCTGGGACTACGGTGTCAAGAACGGCGATATCCAGATCATCGGCGCGGCCAGTTATGCGGCGCCGCTGCTGTCGACGCTGATTCTGGTCGCATCGGGTTTTGCCGAAGCGAACTGGAACATCCTGTTGGCCTGCCTGCTGATCACCGGAGGGGCGGTGCTGGCGGCGCGGGATATGTTCCGGCCGAAGCCAATTGCGGAAGCCGCGGCCGAATAGGCGTTCCTGAAAGGGTCGGGGACGTGGGGGAAGAGATGTATCTGTCGTTATGGGCGGTGCTTGCCGCCTCGATCGCGCTTGCGATCCATTATTTCCGCTGGCTGAAAAGGCCGGCGAGCCATCTTCGTGCGGTGTTGAAGACCATACCGGTCCTGCTGCTTGTGCTCTACGCCGGTCTTTCCGGCGCGCCGGTGCTGTTCGTCGCAGCGCTGGCGCTCGGTGCACTCGGAGACGCCTGCCTTGCCTACGAGGGAGAGCCAGCCTTCGTCGCCGGGCTCGCGGCCTTCCTCGCTTCGCATATTGCCTATGCGGCGCTGTTCTGGCCGTCGATAGAACCGAGCCTACTCGTCGCCTCCGCATGGCGTTATACGGCGGCATGGATCTTCGTGGTGCTGACGGGCATGACGTTTTTCATGCTGTGGCGCCCTGCCGGACGGCTCGCCATCCCCGTCGCCGCCTATGGGGTCGCGATCCTCGCCATGGCACTTTCGGCGCTGGCGGTGAAGCCGATCCTGCCGGCGGCCGGTGCTGCGCTGTTCGTCATGTCCGACACTGCACTGGCGGTCCAGAAATTCCTGGTCAAGCCGGATGCGCCTGTCATGGCGAGGCTGAAGCCGTTCGTGTGGGGCACTTACTTCACGGCACAGCTGATCTTTACGTTGGCAATTGCCGGCCTGCCGTTATCTTAGACCGACGGTTCCCATCCGGGCGGAGCCATCTCGAAGCTCGAAAACTGAAAGCCTGGCGCGACCGTGCAACCCACCAGCGTGAACCGGCCAAGCGGTTCCGCAGCCTGCCAGGCGTTCGCAGGGACCACGGCCTGCGGCCGTTCGCCCCTGGCGAGATCGGTGCCGAGCCTCACCTCTTCGACCGTCTCGCCCTCGAAAATCCGCAAGAGCAGCGGATCGCCGGCATAGAAATGCCAGACCTCCGCCGCATCGCGAACCCGATGCCAGTGGGAGCGTTCGCCGGCTTCCAACAGATAATAGATCGCCGTCGAATGGCCGCGTGAGCCACCCTCAGCGTCACGAAACGTCTCGACGTACCAGCCGCCTTCCGGATGCCGCTGCATGCCGAGCGTGGCGATGATCTCTTCCGGCGTCATTCAGAAGTTGTCCTTGCGCTTGCGGATCTCGGCAAACACTTCCTCGTTGGATTTGCCCTCCATCAGGAGGTTGCGGCGGATGGCCGGGTCCGATGCGCGCAGGAAGGGATTGGTTTCCTTTTCCAGCCCGATCGTCGTCGGAATGGTGAACCGGCCGGCCGCGCGCTGCGCCTCGATCTCGCTTGCGCGCGCCTGCAGACGCCCGTTGTCCGGATCGACGCTCAGCGCGAACTTCGCGTTCGAGAGCGTATATTCATGACCGAAATAGACGGCAGTCTCGTCCGGCAGAACGGCGAGTTTCTGCAGCGAGTGCCACATGTCGGCGGCCGGGCGTTCGAACAGCCGGCCGCAGCCGAGCGCAAACAGCGTGTCTGCCGCAAACAGGATCTTGTCATCCGGGAAATGGTAGCAGATATGGCCGGCCGTGTGGCCCGGCGTCTCGATGACGCAGACGAGATGTTCGCCGAACTGGAATTCGTCGCCATCCGCCATGGTCTTGTCGAGGCCGGGGATCGCCACGGCCTCGTTAAACGGGCCGATGATCTCCAGCCCGAACTTTTCCTTGAGCGCCAGGTTGGCTTCCACGTGGTCGCCATGGTGGTGGGTGGTGAAGATGTGGGTGATCTTCCAGCCGCGCCGGGCCGCCGCTTCGAGGATCGGCTTTTCCTCCGGCGCATCGATCGAGGCCGTAAGACCGCTTTCCGGATCGTGCACGAGAACGCCGTAATTATCGCTGCGGCATGAAAAAACTTCGAGTTCCAGTGGTCTCATAACATAACCCCATTGCTGAAAGTGTTTTGCGTCACAATGTAGAGACTGGTCCCTTGAAGTCCAACCACCGTCTGGTACCAAATCACGCATGCACACGGATATCGTCGATCTTCGCGAATTCTATCACTCGCCCCTCGGCCATCTCGCCGAGCAGTCGATCACGTTCGCGCTGTCTTCGCTCTGGGCGCGGCTTCCGGAGGAGCGGCTGGTGGGCCTTGGTTATGCCGTGCCCTATCTCGACCGTTTCCGCGCCGATACGGAACGCACTTTCGCCTTCATGCCGGCAGGGCAGGGGGCGGTGAACTGGCCGGTCAGCGAGCTTTCCTCGACGGCCCTCGTCTTCGACGAGGAACTGCCGCTGCCGGACTCTTCCGTCGATCGTGTGCTGATGGTGCATTCGCTGGAATTTGCCGAAAATCCGCGGGAGACCTTGAAGGAACTCTGGCGGGTGCTGGCGCCCGGCGGGCGGCTGGTCATCGTCGTGCCCAACCGGCGCGGCGTCTGGGCCCGCATGGAGCATACGCCGTTCGGTTCCGGCCGGCCCTATTCGCGCGGCCAGCTCACCTCGCTGCTGCGCGAGACGAATTTTACACCTGGCGCCAGCGCCGAGGCGCTGTTCTTCCCGCCGTCGAAGATCCGCGCGGTGCTGAAGCTGCGCCAGGCCTTCGAGCGCCTGGGGCGCCGCTTCTGGCCGGTGTTTTCGGGGGTGATCGTGGTGGAGGCCCAGAAGCGCCTCTACCAGGGCCTGCCGGTCGCCGCCCGTGCGTCGCGCCGCGTCTTCGTGCCGGTGCTGGCACCTCAAGGCGTGCCTACGACGCGGACGCGGTGAGGACCGCCCCTCATCCGGCTGCATTCTCCGCCCCTTCGCTTTGGCTCAGGGCGTTCGTCATTCGAAACGATTGACTGGATCGTTTCGTCGGCTGCGCCGGCCATTCCTCACCACTCGACAAAGCCGAAATTCGGCTTTAATCCCACTGGATCACACCCGCCGTTTAAGGCTTTCCAAAAAGGTTGATCCGATGAGCATCGTCACGAGTGAGCCCGTTCCGCGTCCAGGCATCCTGGATATCGCCGCCTATGTGCCCGGCAAGGAACATGCTCCGGGCGTTGCGCGGGTCTTCAAGCTTTCGTCCAACGAGACGCCGCTCGGCGCCAGCCCGAAGGCGATCGACGCTTTCAAACAGGCGGCCGGCCATCTCGAACTTTATCCGGACGGTCAGGCAATGGCGCTGCGCGAGGCGATCGCCTCGGTGCACGGGCTCAACGTCGCGAACATCATGTGCGGCAACGGTTCCGACGAGTTGCTGGGCCTGCTCTGCCACGTCTATCTCGGTGCCGGCGATGAGGCCATCATCACCCAGCATGGGTTTCTCGTCTACAGGATACAGATCATGGGCGCCGGCGCGACAGTGGTCGAGGTGAAGGAGAAGGATTGCACCGTCGACGTCGACGCGATCCTTGCCGCCGTCACCGACAAGACGAAGATGGTGTTCATCGCCAATCCCGGCAATCCGACTGGTACATATGTCCCGGTCGCCGATATCCGCCGCCTGCATGCCGGCCTGCCGAAGAGCGTCATCCTCGTGCTCGACGCTGCCTATGCGGAATACGTGCGCAAGAACGATTACGAGGCCGGCCTCGAACTGGTGTCGTCCAACAGGAACGTCGTGATGACCCGCACCTTCTCCAAGGTCTACGGGCTTGCGGCGCTGCGCATCGGCTGGATGTATGGCCCGGCCGGCATCCTCGACGCGCTGAACCGGGTGCGCGGCCCGTTCAACATGAACGCCCCGGCGATTGCCGCGGGTGCGGCCGCGATCCGCGACCAGGCTTTTGTCGAAAAAGCGGTCGAGCACAACAATCTCTGGCAGGGCAAGCTTACCCACGCGCTGGAGGCGATCGGCCTCAAGGTGACGCCTTCGGTCGCCAATTTCGTGCTCATCCATTTCCCGGATGTCGACGGCAAGCGGGCGCCGGAAGCGGATGCCTTCCTCACCAGCCGCGGTTACATCCTGCGCGCCGTCCGGGGCTACGGTTTCCCGAATGCGCTGCGCATGACGATCGGGTCGGAGGAGGCCAATCGCGGCGTCATCGAAACGCTCGGCGAATTCATGGGCAAAAGCGCATGAGCACGCCGCTTTTCGACCGAATCGCGCTGATCGGCATCGGCCTGATCGGCTCCTCGATCGCACGGGACGTCAAGGAACAGGGTTTGGCCGGCGAGGTGGTGATTTCCACGCGCAGCGCCGAAACCCTGAAACGTGCCGAAGAACTGGCGCTCGGCACGCACTATGTCTCCTCAGCTGCCGACGCGGTGAAGGATGCCGATCTCGTTATCGTCTCGGTGCCGGTCGGCGCATCGGAAGCGGTTGCCAGGCAGATTGCCGGCAGCTTGAAGCCCGGCGCGATCGTCACCGATGTCGGTTCCACCAAGGCCTCCGTCATCGCGCAGATGGCGCCGCATATGCCGGAGGGCGTGCATTTCATTCCGGGTCATCCGCTTGCGGGGACGGAAAAATCCGGTCCGGACGCCGGTTTTGTCGGCCTGTTCCGGGATCGCTGGTGCATCTTCACGCCGCTGCCGGATACGGATCAAGTCGCGCTCGACACGCTGAAATCCTTCTGGATGGCGCTCGGCTCGCGCATCGACGAAATGGACCCGCAGCACCATGACAAGGTTCTGGCGATCGTCTCCCACCTGCCGCACATCATCGCCTACAACATCGTCGGCACGGCGGACGATCTCGAAACGGTGACCGACGCGGAAGTGATCAAATATTCCGCCTCCGGTTTTCGCGATTTCACCCGTCTTGCCGCGTCAGACCCCACCATGTGGCGGGATGTCTGCCTGCATAACAAGGATGCGATCCTGGAAATGCTGGCGCGTTTTTCGGAAGATCTCGCCTATCTGCAGCGGGCGATCCGCTGGGGCGAAGGCGACAAGCTGTTCGAGCTCTTCACCCGCACCCGCGCCATCCGCCGCTCCATCGTCCAGGCCGGCCAGGATGTCGACGCGCCGGATTTCGGCCGCCATTCACTCGACGCCAAAAAGTGACCAGGGTCAGATCGGCGGAATTTCGCCGATCTGGATGAAGCCGCCTGCGAACACCTTGCCGCGGTTGATGGTGAGGTCGAGCGACGCGCTCTTGCCGCGGCCGAGCGCGGACAGCATGTTGGCGGCGCTCTTCAGCGTCGGCGCGATCTGCGGAAAGGCCTGGCTGAGGCTGTCCCGCCAGGCATCGATCCGCTCGATCCGGAGCTTCAGCTTGCCAGACAGATAACCCTGTTCATCGAAGGAAAACGGACCGGAAACGGTGATCAGCTTGCCGTCGCCGAGATCGGCCGAAAGGCTGCGCATCTGGCCCTGTGTACCGTAGAGAGCGGTTCCATTCGGATCGGTTCCGTCGATCATGCCGGCGCGGCCGGTCAGGGTCAGGTCGAGATTGGTCGTAAACCGGGGCAGAAGCTGCGGCAGGTCTTTCATCACCACATCGGTGTTTTGCAGCGTCATGGCCGCGTCGAGGTCGTTGCCGTTCTGGCGCAGATGGATTTCGGTGTGCCCGGCGCTGATATTGAAGGCCTGGCCGGTTGCCGACGATAGGATGTTCGTCTTCGCATTCTCGATCACCGTCGAGGTGCGCTCCACGCCGCGAAACCGGGTGATGAGGCTCGACTGGAAATTTTCCCAGGTGGTCGAAACCGAAAGCCCGTGGCCGGTGCGGATCTCGATCGGTGAATCGAGTTCCCAGACGATATGGCCGGGATTGTAAACCTGGGCGGCGGACCGCAGCGCGCCGAACGTGGCGGAAATGCCGTTGGTGCGGTCGTCGACCGAGACCTTCGAGCAGAACAGGCCGATCCGGAAGGGATAGCCACGATAGTCCGCGTCGGCGCATTCGGCTGAGATGCCGCGGCTTTCCTGGCTGCCGAGCAGGGCCAGCGTCCGCTCCTTCAGCGTCGAGGCGCCATAGAACCAGCCGGCGGTGTAGAGCGCGATTACCAGCACCACGCCGGAGGCGAGTAGCCACAATTTGCCGCTGACGCCAGTTCGGCTTGACGCTGCCATGATGTTCTCCAATGGTGCTGAAAACTTGGGGCGGGATGCTTCAATTGGAATGGTGTGGCGCGGGATATGGACGAATTTTGGGTGTTTGGCTACGGGTCTCTGATGTGGAATCCCGGTTTTACGTTTGAGGAAAGACTGCCCGCACGTACTTTCGGCTTCCGCCGCTCCCTCTGCGTCTGGTCTTACGTGCATCGCGGCACGCCGGATCGTCCGGGACTTGTCCTCGGTCTCGACCGCGGCGGCTCATGCCGCGGCGTCGCCTTCCGGGTGAGCGAGGAGAACCGTGAGGACGTGCTCGATTATCTGCGCCGGCGTGAACTCGTTACGAACGTCTATCTGGAAAAGATTCTGCCCGTCTCGCTCGGCGACGGGCGGCAGGTGAAGGCAGTCGGCTATATCGTCGATCGCCACCATGTCCAATATGCTGGCGCGCTGGAAATCGAACAGGCGGCGGAGATCGTCGGCGTCTCCTCCGGCCAGTCGGGCCCCAACGATACCTATGTGTTCAACACATTGGCCCATCTGAAAGATATGGGTATCCGCGATCACTGGCTGGAAGGCGTTGGCGCGGCCGTGACGGCTGGATTTCAGGCCGCCGTCTGAGCTTTCAGCTCCGCAAGCCGCTTCACCGCTGACGGCGGCAGCGGCAGGTGCGGATTAGCGGCCACGGTTTCGACCAGCAGCCTGTCGCTTTCCCGTTCCAGGGTTTCGACCAGATGGGCGTAAAAAGCATCCGGATCCATGCCCGGTGTGATCGGCGGCAGGATGCGGACCTTGAAATGGCCGGGATATTTGATGAGTTTGCGGCGGCCCCAGAACAGGCCCCAATGGGCGACGACCGGCACGACCGGCACCTGTACGTCGCGATAGATACGGGCGATGCCGTAGCGGTATTGCGGCTCGGCGCCCGGCGGGCGGCGCGTGCCTTCCGGATAGATGATGAGCTGGCGGTTGTTTGCCATCTCCTCCTTCGTCCGGTTCATAACATCGACCATCACCTTGCCGCGGGCGCCGCGGTTGACCGGGATCATCTTCTGCTTGGCGGCGTACCAGCCGAACAGCGGGATCCACATCAGCTCACGCTTGAGGATATAGACCGGGTCCCGCTGCCAGGGCAGCAGCGCGACGGTATCCCAGGCGGATTGATGCTTGGGGGCAAAGATGCAACCGCCCTCGGGCACGTTTTCCAGCCCCTCGATCTCGAAGGTGGCGCCGACGATTTTTGCCATCAGCCAGTTGCAGGAGGCGGCCCAGGCTTTGGGGATGCGGTAGGCCGCCTTGCGCGGCATCAGGAAATAGATCGGGCTCAGCACGATCATGCGGACGATCAGGTTTGTGTAGAAGGCGATGTTGAAAAGAACCGAACGCACCAGCAGCATGGAAGCTTCCTCTTGGACAGGCGTTGCCTACACGAGATCGGGCGGGGAAAAAAGCGTCGGCTCGTCATCCGGAGGGAAAAGTGTCAGGGCGCGGGCTTTGAGGCGGTTTTCGGCGGGTCTTCGTTGCGCAGTCCCGTACCGCGCTCGATGCCGAACCAGTCGCGACAGGTGGCGAGCACGACCTTGCCGTATTCGGAAAGCATGGTGCGCAACACGTCCGGCTCGGCGAACCAGGCTTTTCGGGTGAGATCGGAACTGACCACCGGATAGGGGATGAATTCGGTAACCGGGTCGGCGCGCCGCAGTTCGTGCAGGCTGCGCAGCATGTGATAATTGTTGGTGACGACCAGCACTGACCTGTATCCGTGGTCGTGGATCCAGCGGGTGATTTCGTTGGCATTGCCGATCGTATCGATCGCATCGTAGCCGATATCGACGCAACAGGCGAAGAGGTCGGGTGAGGCCTGCGTGACCTTGCGGATCTGGGTCGGGCTGGTGGACGGATGCGCTCCCGAGATCAGCAGGCGCTGGCCGGCTCCATCCCGCAAAAGTCCGAGCGCCTGTTCGATGCGCAGATAGCCACCGGTCAATACGACGATCGCATCGGCCTTGACGCCGTCAGGCGCCTTCAGTGACGTCACCGCATTTGCAAACCACAAAAACCCGCCGAAAAGCAGCGCCAGCCCGAGCACGCAGGCCATGATGATGCGCCGGGCGGCCCATCGCAGCCGGCTGTTGCGCGAAAACACTCTCCCGAGCCACCGCCGCGGGTGGCTATCCGCTTCATTTTCGGGTGTGGTCGGAGCCGGTGTCATGATTGTCCATAGCCGGAGATTCGTGGCGAGAACAGGGCCAACCTACAGAGGGACGGCAACCGATTCAAGAAGCTGATAACCCGTCGGAACGCGATGGATCGGATCGGATCAGGTCGATCTCGTCGATGGTGCGCATGACCGTGAACCGGGCCGTGAGCGTCGTCAGCAGCGCGATCACGATCATCGTGGCGAAGATGCCAAGATAACCGCCGGCGCCTATCGTGAAGGAACCGAACAGGGCGCTCGCCTGATCGCTTTCGGGCGTCGCGAGCGAATTCGCCTGCCACATGTTGGCAATGGCGAACATAGCGGCTGCGAGCGCACCGCCGGCGGCGGAACCCTTGATGCTGATCTTCAGGAAATGTTTCTGGAATTCGCCGGCCACGAAAGAGCTTTCGGCGCCGACGAAATGCAGCACCTCGACGATATGGCGATTGCCGGAAAGCGCCCCGCGGGTGGCAAAGATCACCGTCAGGATCATCGCCGTGAAGACGAGGATGAGGACGCCCATGCCGATCAGCACCGTCGTATGGGCCATCGACACCAGGCGATCCACCCAGGTGCGGTGATCGTCGAGGAAGGCCTGCGGGATTTCCGTCTTCAGGAGATCGCGCATTCCGGCGAAATCTGGCGGGTTCTGCTCGTCAATGGTGACGATGACAAGGCGCGGTATAGGCAGGTCGTCGAAGTTCAATCCGGTGCCGAGCCACGGCTCCAGAAGCCTTGCGGTCGCGCTTTCGTCCATGATCGTGCCTTCGCGGGTGCCGACGAAGGTGAGCGCCAGGTCGCGGGCCTTCTTCAAAGCGGCATCCATGTCGAGCCCGTCATCGGGCTTGATCTGGATGGTGATCTCGCGGGAAATCTGGCTCTGCCAGCTCGACGCCGTGGCCCTTACCATGCTGACCGCGCCAAGCGTCAGGCAGGCGAGGAAGGCCATGATGGCGATCACCACCATCAGCGCATTGCCCTGGATGTTGGAGGGCGGCAGGATCGGGGCCGTCGGGCGCACCCGCATCTCGACGCGGCGCGCCTGCTTCTGGCCCGCAGGTTGAGCCTGCCGCTCGCTTTCGGGCTTCGGCGATTGGGCGCTCTTCGTCGCTTCCGGGCGGCTCAGCTCATTCATAGATGTCGAGCCGCCCTTCGGTGAGGATCATCCGCCTTGCATCCAACTGGTCCATCAGCGCCAGATCGTGGGTGGCGATGACGACGGCGGTGCCGAGCCGGTTGAGTTCCAGGAACAGACTGAGGAGCCGGCGCGCCATCGGCGGGTCGACATTGCCGGTCGGCTCGTCGGCGAGCAGGATTTCGGGCTGGTCCATCAGGGCGCGAGCGATCGCGGCACGCTGCTTCTCGCCGCCCGAAAGAACGGCCGGCAGCACGTTGATACGCTCGCCGAGCCCGACCCATTTCAGAAGCTCGATCACGTCGTTGCGGTAGGAGCTTTCCTCCTTGCCGCGCACGCGCAAAGGCAACGCGACGTTCTCATAGGTGGTCAGATGATCGAGCAGGCGAAAGTCCTGGAAGACGATGCCGACCCGCCGGCGCAGCATCGGCAGTTCGGCGCGGGGGATCTGCGACAGGTCGCGGCCGAACATGTGGATGATGCCGCGGGTCGGGTGCAGCGACATGAACAGCAGGCGCAACAGGGTGGTCTTCCCAGCGCCCGATGGGCCCGTGAGGAACTGGAATGAGCGCTTGGGGATGTCGAAGGTCATATCCCGCAGGATCTCGGGACCCATCCCATAGCGCAGACCAACATTTTCGAAATGAATCAACGGATGACCCAGTCCTCGCTCTTTCGACTCTCTGGTGCCCGTCTATCTCTTAACGACCCGGGTAAACGAACGGTAAATCACGCGCGGAAAAGGGCTAATTTCAGGCCGTATTTGCGAAGCGTTAACCATTTCAATTTACGACTGAGCAGGATTCGATTCAATGCCCGCGATCCCGAACAACGGGGAAAACGGGCCGAAGAGGGCCCCATGAGCACGTTTAGCAGCCATCAGGGCAAAACAGTCATCCAGATGGACATCCTGCCGCCGGAACCTTCCGCGCGCACGACCCGGATAAACCCGCGGCGCGGCGAGGTGGTCGACGCCCAGTTCGTCCCGGTTCGCGAGACCTTCCGCCGAGGACCGGCGCCGCGCTCGCACAATGACAATCGCACCAGGCGACCTGAAACCACGGTCGTTGCCGCGTCGTTCGCGGAACGGGTTCTCGCCCGTATAGAGCGTGGCCTGATGCGTCTTTCCGCCGATTTCTTCTCGGCGGTCGTGGCCATCGTCTTCGTTGCCGTTTTTAGCCTCGCGGGCGGCTTCACGTTCCTGTTCGCCGGTTCGGCGACGGCAGGAGCCGGACCGACGCTCGATATCACCCATGTGACGATGACGCCGCAGGATGCCAATGGCATGCGCGTGCTCTTGATCAACGGCATCGTCGAGAACCGCAGTGGCGACAACCGGGCGATGCCGCAGATCCGCGCCGATCTGATGTCCGGCCAGACACTCATTGCGACAACGCTGATCTCGCCGCCGGCCTCATCCATCGAAGGCCGCCAGAGCCGAGGCTTTTCGGCGCGGGTGCCCCACCCCGGTGGAAAACTGCCCGATCTGCGGCTTTCCTTTGCGGACCGCGGCGCCTAGAGCTTTCTCTTTCCCGGCGGATTGTGGTATCGCGGTTTTTTACGGACACGCAGGAGAACCTCATGCCCGTCGTACGCGGCAAAATCATTGAGCCGCTTTACACCGCCGAACAGATCGCCGAGCGCAACCATGCGATCGCGGCGCAGATCGCCACCGGTCCGACCAAGGACCTGCTGGTCATTGCTATCCTCAAGGGCTCGTTCATCTTCGCCGCCGATCTGTTGCGGGCGCTGCATGATGTGGGTCTTGCGCCGGAAGTCGAGTTCGTCACGCTGTCGAGCTACGGCGCCGGAACCGTTTCGCAAGGGGTGCGGATCGTCAAGGACATCGACAGCGACGTGAAGGATCGCGACGTGTTGTTGATCGACGATATCCTCGAATCCGGCCGTACGCTGAAATTCGCCAAGGAAATGCTCTATGAGCGCGGCGCCCGTAATGTTTCCGTCGCCGTGCTGCTCGACAAACGCGTCAAGCGCCAGGAGGATCTGGAAGCGGATTACGTCGGTTTCGAATGCCCGGACTATTTCGTCGTCGGTTACGGCATGGATGTCGCCTATGCCTTTCGCGAGCTGCCTTTCGTCGGTGTCGTGACCGGAGACGCCTGACCGATTTGCCTGACTTGGCGAGACGAGATGTTAACCATGTCGCCCCGCAATAGGCCGGCGTTTACTCCTCGACAAGAAAACTCTGTTGATTTGCTCCCACATAAACAAAACACGGGAGCGATCACCGCAATGGCAAAAATCCTGATTACCGAGGACGAAGATTCGCTTCGCATGTTCGTTGCGCGGGCGCTTCGTCTCGATGGTCATGAGACCCATGAAGCGGGTGACGGCGCGGAAGGCCTCGAAAAGCTCAGCGAGGGAACCTTCGATCTGCTGCTCTCCGACATCCGCATGCCGGTCATGGACGGCATCGAACTCGTGCATCAGGCTTCCGCAAAATTCCCCGACCTGAAGATCCTGCTGATGACCGGTTATGCCGAGCAGCGGGAGCGTGCCGACGATCTTGCGGCCAAGGTGATCGATGTGGTGCAGAAGCCGTTCGCGCTTCCCGATATCCGCCGTGCCGTCGCCTCGGCGCTGGCAGCCGCAAGCTCCCGCGCCGCCTGATAAATCTTTAGGCCGGCTTTAGGTCAGCGAATATCCAGAAGCCGTTCCAGGTATTGCCGCTCCGCATCACCGGAAAGCGCATTGCCGAGCTTCTCGCGGATCGCTTCGAGGATTTGGCGGGCGCGCTGGACATCGATTTCATCCGGCACCTTCACCTGATCGCCGAAATCCGGACCTGACGTGGCACGCGGGCGCCCAAGCGGGTCGCGGCCGTTCTGACCGCCTTGCGAGGTCATGTTTTCGCCCGGGCCGCCACGATCCTGGCCTTGGCCCTGACCCTGCTGCTGCATGGCCTGCATCATCTGCTGCATCATGTTCTGGGCGCCTTGGCGAAGCGCATTGAGCGCGTTGCCCTGGCCCTGCACGGCCTGCTCGCCCTGGCCGTCGCCCAGCGCCTTGCCGGCATTGCCCATCTCGTTCTGCGCCTTGCCGAACCCTTCGCCGGGTTGCATGCCGAGGCCCTTCAGCGCCTGCTGCAGCTCTTCCAGCTTCTTGCCAAGGCCTTCCTGCTGGGCGCGGAGGTTCTTCAGCGCTTCACGCAGCTGCTCGGCGGTCATCTGGTCGGTGTTCTGCTGACCCTGTTGGCCCTGTTGACCTTGCTGCTGTTGACCCTGCTGCTGCTGTTGTTGACCTTCCTGGCCCGGCCGCTCGCTCGGGTCGCCGCGCTGCATGCGGTCGCGGAGCGCCTGGTCCAGCTTGAAGGTCTGGTCCATCAGACGCTGCTGCTCCTGCATGATTTCGCCGAGCTTGTCGATCTGCTGGCGCATCTGGCCATTCTGTTGCTGCTGCCCCTGCTGGCCCCGCTGCGGCCGACCGGCCTGCAGGTTGTTCATCATCCGCTGCAATTCGTTGAGCATCTGCTGGGCGGCGTCGCGATTGCCGGACCGGGCGAGGTTTTCGATCTGGTCCATCATGTTCTGCAGGTCGCGCTGGCGGATGACGTTCTGGGACTGCATGTTGTTGGGCGCGTGCGGGGCGTTCTGCATCCGCTGCGCAAGCTCGTTCATGAACTGCTGCATGGCCTCGCGCAGTTCCTGCATCAGCCGGGCGACCTCCTGGTCGGAGGCCTTGTTCTGCAGCGCTTCGGCAAGGTTGCGCTGCGCGTCGCGCAGGCGGCGTTCGGCCTGCGACAGGTCGCCATCCTCGATGCCGAGCGCTATTTCCCAGAGATATTCGGCCGTATCCTTCAGCTGTTCCTCGTTGCGGGCGAGCTTCATGCGCTCGAGCGCCGACCTGATCAGCAGGAAATGGCTGAGGTTGGGGATGGTCTCGTCGGGGCGGATCGCCAGCGCCTCGTTGAGCTCGATGGCACGGGGCATTTGGCGGGTATCGAGCGCGAAGACCTGGCGCTCTTCGGCGACGGCGGCCGCCAGCGGTTCGGAGAAGCCGCGCGAGGGCAGCACCATCTCATGAGTTGGGCTGCGGCCGGTCTGGCCGGCGCCATCCTTGGCGATCAGGGTAATCTTGACGCGTTTGCCGGCGAGCGGATGCTCGATCAGGCTGCGGCTCGTCAGGCTCTTGACCTCGCGGCTGTTCTGTCGCGGCAGGTCGAGCCGGTAGTCCGGTAGCGGATAAAGCGGGGTTGCGCCCGGAGCCGGCTGGTCGACAGGTTCGATCAGAGCGTGAGCTTCGCGGATGCCGTAGTCGTCCTTGCCGGTGTAGCCGATTTCCAGTGCGCCGTTGACGGAACGCTTCGGCTGGCCGTCGAAAGCGATTTCCGGCGGCCGGTCCGGGATCACGTCAAAGGCCCAGGTCTGGCCGTTCACGGTCAGGCTGCCGCTTTCGGCGACGTTAAGCGCATAGGTGCGGGGCGGCCGCTGCTGGTTAGGCTGCTGTTGCGATGCGGCCGGTTGAGCCGATGTCTGTGGGGCCGGTGCCTGCCCGGCCGTCTGCTGCCCCTGCTGACCGGCGGCCTGCTTTTGCTGCTGCGCGGCGTCCTCGGCTGCCTTCTTGGCTTCCTCGGTGATCAGCGTCGATGGTCGCCCTCCAGCCTTCGGGGCGAAGACGACTGCCTCGCCGCCTTCGCCGCCGGTGACGCGCACCGTCAGGGCCGAATTCTGCGGAATGGAGACGGCGGCGACGGTCGTGGTCGCCTCGCGGCCGGTCAGGAACACCGGCGCACGGCCGGTATAGGAGGGCGGCGTCAGCCAGGCGTCGATGCGCAGGTCCGGATTGATGCTCGGCGCCGGCGGTGCGGGTCGGAAGGCATCGGCGGGAGAACCGCCACCGTTCGAGAAGGAATAACCGAGCGCGACGACGAAGACGAGAGCAGGAATGGCGCGCAGCGCGAACCGGTCGTGCCGGGCGATATCGGGCTGCGGCAGGCCGGCATCGAGCGCTGCGATACGCTCGGCCATGCGGATCTGATGTTCTTTCCACAGGGCACGGGAGAAGGGCGTTTCGAAAGCCGGCTGGTCGTCCTGCACGCCGACCGGCTGGTGGGGTAGGTTGTTGCGGACTTCCAGAAGCCGGTCGGCATCAGCCACCGCCGGCCAACGCAGGCGGCTTAACGGCAGCAGAGCATACACGAAGGCAAAGGCGAAGCCGCCGACCAAGACCCAGCGCACCCAGTCCGGCGCGATCCGGAAAATCCCGAACCAGGCCACCGACAGGAAAAGCGCCGCAATCCCGAGGGGCGCGAGCAGCAGCGGCAAAATCCGTTCGAAAAACAACACGATCCGTGCGAAGGACCGTTTCAGTGCGACGCGACGCGCAAGCACGGGATGCAATTCGAAGGCACCTTTGCGGATGAAGCTCATGCGATCCGTCTCCAGTCGTGGCGGCGCAAATCAAGCTTCCAAGATAACGATGTTTGTGGCGAAGACGAGGGCAGGGGGCAATCCGCCCCCATATTTTCCAAGCTTTCCCGTAAAAGTGAACGGCGCGTTAAATGTTCACGCAAGCCATGCGGGCACGGAGTCGAGGCCGATGAGTTCTTCGTAGCTGCCGCGCGGCCGCACCACATGGAACTCCGATCCCTTCACCAGAACCTCCGGCACCAGCAGCCGGGTGTTGTATGTTCCTGCCTGCACGGCGCCATAAGCGCCGGCTGAGGAGACGGCGATCAGGTCGCCGGGCTTGGGTTCCGCCATCTCGCGGTCAAGCGCCAGATAGTCGCCGGTTTCGCAGACCGGACCGACGACGTCGCCCTTGATGCGTGGCGCATCGGCGGCGGGCACGACGACCGGACGGATCATGTGGTAGGCGTCATAGAGCGTCGGACGGATCAGGTCGTTCATCGCTCCGTCGACGATTACGAAGGACTTTTCGCCGCCGTCCTTCACGTAGATGACTTCGGTGACCAGGATGCCGGCATTGCCGACGATCAGCCGGCCGGGCTCGGTGACGATCTTGCACTCCAGCGACCGCAGCTGGCGCTTCACCGTTTCCGCATAGGCATCGGGAAGCGGCGGAGGGTTGTTGTCCTCGCGATAGGGAATGCCAAGGCCGCCGCCGATATCGACGTGGTCGATGCGGTGGCCGTCGGTGCGAAGCGTCTCGACCAGTTCGCGCAACAGCCGGAAAGCGTGATCGAAGGGCTGCAGTTCGGTTATCTGGCTGCCGATATGCATGTCGATGCCGGTGATGTCGATGCCGCCAAGCGTCGCTGCGTGTGCGTAAACCGCGCGGGCGCGCTCGTAAGCGATGCCGAACTTGTTTTCCTTCTTGCCGGTCGAGATCTTGGCATGGGTGCCTGCATCGACATCCGGATTGATGCGGAAGGAGACATGCGCCCGCTTTCCAGCTTTCAGGGCGCGCAGGTTCAGGACTTCCAGCTCAGGCTCGGACTCGACGTTGAAACAGTAGATGCCGGCTTGCAGCGCCAGATCCATTTCCTGCACCGTCTTGCCGACGCCGGAAAACATGATGCGGTTTGCCGGAATGCCGGCTGCAAGCGCGCGACGCAGCTCTCCGCCGGAGACGACATCGACGCCGGCGCCGAGCCGGCCGAGCGTCTTCAGCACCGCCTGGTTGGAATTCGCCTTCATCGCATAACAGACCATCGCGTCCACATCGGAGAACGCCTTGGCGAAAACCTTGTAGTGACGTTCCAGGGTGGCCGTCGAATAGACGTAGAAGGGGGTCCCGACCACCTTGGCGATTTCCGGGATCGGCACGTTCTCGGCGTGCAGCACGCCCTCGATATAATGAAAATGATTCACGGTAAAACTCGGAAAATTACAGGAGCGGGTCGAGCAGGAAAGGCCGGTTGGCAACCGGCTCGGCTTTCTGTTTATCCGGTTTGCCGCTCTTGCGGATGTTCTGCTGCTCCACCGGCGTGCTCGGGCGGTCGAGGCTGCCCTTGCGGCCGCAGCCGACGACAACGATGCCAGCGAGGCTCAGCACAAAGGCGATGCGGGCGATTTTTACCAGGGACTTCGACATTCTATTCCTTCTCCGGCACGGCTGCGGAACTTTCATAGCGAAGTTCGGCGCGCTTGTGCAGTCACTATCCGGTATCACTTCTCAGCGTTCGTTCCGGCTGACGTCAATTCCGACCGCGCCACCAGGCGATCTGTTTGCGCACTTCAGCGGGCGCGGTTCCGCCGAAGCTGGTGCGGCTGGCGACCGAGGCATCAACGGAGAGGACGTTGAAGACCTTGTCGGTGATATCAGGATTGATCGACTGCAGTTCTTCCAGCGACAGTTCGGAGAGGTCGCATCCCTTCTCTTCGGCAAGCGCCACGGCGCGGCCGGTCACATGATGGGCGTCGCGGAAGGGAAGGCCGACTTCACGCACCAGCCAGTCGGCAAGGTCCGTCGCAGTCGAATAACCGGCGCCGGCTGCGGCGCGCATCTTGTCGGCACGGATCGTCATGTCGCGCATCATGCCGGTCATCGCGGCGATCGCCAGTTCCAGGTTCTCGGCGCAATCGAAGACCTGTTCCTTGTCTTCCTGCATGTCCTTGGAATAGGCGAGCGGCAGGCCCTTCATGACGGTCAGCAACGCCACCAGCGAGCCGTTGATGCGGCCGGTCTTGGCGCGCACCAGCTCGGCGGCATCCGGGTTCTTCTTCTGCGGCATGATTGATGAGCCGGTCGAGAATGCGTCCGACAGGCGCACGAAGCCGAATTGCGGCGTCGACCAGATGACGATCTCTTCGGCCAGCCGCGACAGGTGAACGGCGCAGATCGCGGCGACCGACAAAAATTCAAGCGCGAAATCGCGGTCGGACACGGTATCGATCGAATTGCGGGTCGGCTCGCGAAAACCGAGGGCCTTGGCCGTCATGTGGCGGTCGATCGGATAGGGCGTGCCGGCGAGTGCGGCGGCGCCGATCGGGCTTTCGTCGAGATGGTCGATCGCGTGGCGCACGCGGGCGCGGTCACGGCCGAACATTTCTACATAGGCCATGCAGTGATGGCCGAAGGTGACCGGCTGGGCGGTCTGCAGATGGGTGAAGCCGGGCATGACCGTATCGGCGTGTTCCTCGGCGCGGTCGAGAAAGGCTGCTATCAGGCGGGTCAGCATCGCTTCTGTCTTGACGAGCTCTTCCTTGACCCACAGGCGGAAGTCGAGCGCCACCTGGTCGTTGCGCGAGCGGGCGGTGTGCAGGCGTCCGGCGGCGGGGCCGATCAGCACTGCCAGCCGGGCCTCGATGTTCATGTGGATGTCTTCGAGCTGCCTAGAAAATTCGAACTTGCCGGTTTCGATCTCTGACATGATCGTGTTCAGGCCGGAGACGATCTTGTCTTTATCTTCGCCCGAAATAATGCCCTTTTCCGCGAGCATCGTCGCATGCGCTATTGAGCCGCGGATATCCTGGGCGAACAGCTTCTTGTCGAAACCGATCGAGGCATTTATCTCCTCCATGATCGCGTCCGGCCCTGAAGCGAAGCGTCCGCCCCACATCTGGTTGGAGGATACTGCGTCCTTCGTGCCGTCAGCCATGATGTCTAGTCCTGGAGTAATTGATGACGACCAAAAGACCTTTCGGCCTTCCGTCCGCCAGATTGATCGTGATTGCCGCCGTTGCGGGAATACTTGCCGGTGCCGTGGCGGTATACGTGACGAATGTGGGGTCTGGCAATGGCGAGACCGGGCTCTCCGCCCAATCCTCCGGCGCCTGCGCGGGCGCTGTCGAGACGGTGAAGTCGGTTTCGCAATTCTCCAAGGGCCAGGTCGCCGCCATGGTCGCCGCCCAACCGCCGCGGCCGCTCGATCTCGCCTTCAAGGGGCCGGACGGCCGGGACCTCAAGACCGCCGATTTCGCCGGCAAGACCGTGTTGCTCAATCTCTGGGCCACCTGGTGCGGCCCGTGCCGGGAAGAGATGCCGGCGCTGAATGCGCTGCAGAAGGGCATGGGGGCTAAGGACTTCGAGGTCGTGGCGGTCAATATCGATACCGGCAGCGACGAAAAGCCCAAGGCTTTCCTCGCCGAATACGGCGTCGATACGCTCGGTTATTACCGCGACAGTTCGATGGGCGTCTTCAATTCGTTGAAGAAGGAAGGCCTCGCCTTCGGCCTGCCGGTAACCTTGGTGATGGACAAGAAGGGCTGCCTGATCTCGGCGATGAACGGGCCGGCCGCCTGGGACAGCCCGGATGCCAAGGCGCTGATCACGGCGGCAAAGGGGTTGTAACCCGGACAATTTTCGCGGATGGACGACGACAGGTATTTCGTTATTCTGCTTTTGGTTGTGATGACGAAAGCAGACGCGCACTGCCATGAGCCTCGGAGAGGATAGGCCGCTTCGACCCGGCGAGGGCCTCGTCATTCAACCGGAGGAGTGATCTATGTGGTCCAGGCCATTTAGCATCACGGTCACCATACGGAAAACCCGCACGAACTGGCAAGTAACCGTGCGGGTGTTATTCCGGAGGTGATCTAGAGGGGCGGGCGAAAGCTCGCCTCTCACTCCCTCACTATAGTTCGGAATGGCATACCTGACAAGGCAATGGCTCGCATCGCCTACCGCGTCGGCACCGGAATTTCGCCGCGATAATCGTAGAATCCGCGGCCGGCTTTGCGGCCCAGCCAGCCGGCTTCGACATATTTTACCAGAAGCGGGCAGGGGCGGTATTTGCTGTCCGCCAGGCCGTCGTGCAGGACCTGCATGATCGACAGGCAGGTATCGAGGCCGATGAAATCGGCGAGCTGCAGCGGGCCCATCGGATGATTGGCGCCAAGCTTCATGGCGGTGTCGATCGCCTCGACTGAGCCGACGCCTTCATAAAGCGTATAGATCGCTTCGTTGATCATCGGCAGCAGGATGCGGTTGACGATGAAGGCCGGAAAATCCTCGGCGACCGTCGCAGTCTTTTCAAGCGCGACGACGTAGTCCTTGGCGGCACGGAAGGTCGGCTCGTCGGTGGCGATGCCGCGCACTAGCTCCACGAGCTTCATCACCGGCACCGGATTCATGAAATGTATACCCATGAAGCGCTCCGGACGGTCGGTGGCGGAAGCGAGGCGGGTAATGGAAAGCGACGAGGTGTTGGTTGCTAGCAGCGCTTCGGGTTTGAGGACCGGACAGACTTGCGCGTAGATCTTGCGCTTGACGCTTTCGTCTTCCGTCGCGGCCTCGATCACCAGGTCCATCGGCGCGAGATCATTGAGGTCTGAAGAGCCGGAAATCAGCGCAAGGGCCGCTTTCCGCTCGTCATCGCCGAGTTTGCCGTTGGAGACCTGGCGGGCAAGATTGCCGTTGATGGTTGCGAGCGCTGCTTCGATCCGGTCCTTGGACACATCGTACATCTGCACCTTGTATCCGGCGAGAGCCGAAACATGCGCAATACCGCAGCCCATCTGGCCTGCTCCGATGATGCCGATGCTTTTTATGACCAAACCCATGGTTTCGCTCCCTGGGCGTTTACGCCATCTCAAGCGTACGCCTATTTCATAGAAATGCCGGACTGCATGTATGCAGTCCGGCAGATTGTTATTCTGCTGCTTGTCGTTTTGCCAGCATTTTTCGCGCTTGCGAAATGAACAAAGGCTCAAAGCGCCTTTTCGAGCTGGGGCAAGATTTCGAAAAGATCGCCAACGATGCCGTAGTCGGCGACCTGGAAGATCGGGGCTTCCTCGTCCTTGTTGATGGCGACGATGACCTTCGAATCCTTCATGCCGGCGAGATGCTGGATGGCACCGGAAATGCCGACGGCGATATAGAGCGCCGGTGCGACCACTTTGCCGGTCTGGCCGACCTGCCAGTCGTTGGGGGCGTAACCCGCGTCGACCGCGGCACGCGATGCGCCGACGGCTGCACCGAGCTTATCGGCGACCGGCAGGATGACTTCCTTGAACTTTTCCGACGAGCCGAGCGCACGACCGCCGGAGATGATGATTTTGGCAGACGTCAGTTCCGGACGTTCGGAAGACGAAAGAGCATCCGAGACGAAGCTCGAAACGCCTGGATTGGCTGCAGCCGAAATGTTTTCGACCGAGGCGGAACCGCCGTCGCCAGCCGCCTGAAAGGAGGCGGTGCGCACCGTGATGACCTTCTTGGCGTCGGTCGACTGGACGGTCTGGATAGCGTTGCCGGCATAGATCGGCCGCTTGAACGTGTCGGCCGAAACGACCTCGACGATCTCCGAGACCTGCATGACGTCGAGCAGGGCTGCGACGCGCGGCATGACGTTCTTGGCGGATGCCGTCGCAGCGGCGATGATCGTGTCGTAGGAACCGGCCAGCGAAACGATCAGAGCCGAAAGCGGTTCTGCGAGGTTGTTGGCGTAGTCGGCGCTGTCAGCGAGCAGGACCTTGGAAACGCCGGCAAGCTTCGCAGCGGCATCGGCAGCGGCTTTGGCGCCGGAACCGGCGACCAGCACGTGCACCTCGCCGCCGATCTTGGAGGCTGCGCTCAGCGCCTTGACTGTCTGGTCGTTGAGGGTCGCATTGTCGTGTTCTGCCAGAAGAAGAATGGCCATGTTGATGTTCTCCCTTTCCTTACAGAACGCCGGCGGTCTTCAAGGCGCCAACCAGTTCCTCGACCGTCTTCACCTTGATGCCCGCCTTGCGGCCGCCCGGTTCTTCCGTCTTCAGGACCTTGAGCCGCGGCGCGGTGTCGACGCCGAAATCTGACGGAGTTTTTTTGTCGAGCGGCTTCTTCTTGGCCTTCATGATGTTCGGCAGTGAAGCGTAACGCGGTTCGTTGAGGCGAAGGTCGGTGGTAACGACGGCTGGAAGCTTGACTTCGATCGTCTGCAGGCCGCCATCGACTTCGCGGGTGACCTTGGCGGAACCGTCGGCCAACTCGATCTTCGAGGCGAAGGTCGCCTGGGCGGAGCCGAGCAGGGCTGCCAGCATCTGGCCGGTCTGGTTCGAATCGTCATCGATCGCCTGTTTGCCGACGATGATCAGGCCCGGCTGTTCGGCATCTACGATGCCTTTCAGGATCTTGGCCACGGCAAGCGGCTCGACCACGTCGTCGGTCTCGACCAGGATCGCCCGGTCGGCGCCCATGGCGAGTGCCGTGCGCAGGGTCTCTTCGGCCTTGGCCGGGCCGATCGACACGACCACCACTTCCTCGCACTTGCCAGCTTCCTTCAGACGCAGAGCCTCCTCGACGGAGATTTCGTCGAAGGGGTTCATCGACATCTTCACATTGGCGAGCTCGACACCCGTTCCGTCCGGCTTTACCCGAATCTTGACGTTGTAATCGACTACGCGCTTGACTGGCACCAGGATCTTCATGGGGTCCTTCCTTGACTATCTCCAGCCGCAAATTGCGACATTTGCTGCTTCCTCATTTGTCAGTTGGCGACATGGATACGCATTTTTCGCGCGATTACAACGCGGATTTGCCTCCAGGCATTGCCGTTTTCTCATAGTCCTATTCGGTTACCGCGGCGATCTGCGGAGCGCCTGGTTTTCGCTCGACGGCTTTCGGGGTGACGATGTCGCGGTCGAACAGCGGCACGCCTTTGCGGCGCATGAACAGCACGAGGATGGCGCCGGCAATGATACCGCCCACATGCGCACCCCAGGAGACCATGCCATCGAGATCGAGCGCCAGCATGGCGAACTGCTGAACGATCCAGAGCGCCAACGGAATGAAGGCCGGCAACGGCAGCGGGATACGGAAGAGAACCAGCACCCAGACCCGCACGCGCGGATGCAGCAGGAAATAGGCCGCAACCACGCCGGAGATCGCCCCGGATGCGCCGATCAGCGGCCCTTCCGAACTCGATGCCACGAAACCGTGGAGAGCGGCGCCCGCCGCTGCGCAGGCGAGGTAGAAGATCAGGAACTTCGCATGCCCCAGCGCATCCTCGACATTGTCGCCGAACACCCAGAGGAACAGCATGTTCGAGGCGAGGTGCCAGAAATCCATGTGCAGAAAGGCATAGGTGACGAAGGTCAGATCGTCCGGCACGACCACCAGCGACGGATCGAGCGTCGCGTAATTGAAGATCACCGCCGGAATGAAGCCGAGCCCAAGCGAGGCGCGTTCGGCCACTTCAGGCGCGGAAAAATTGGTGAAAAGCCATATCAGCACATTGAGAGCGATGATGCTGATCGTGACATATTGCACGCGGATGTACTTGAGTTCGACGGCGTCGTGCAGCGGGATGAACATGCTGTGGCTCCTGCGCCGTTGCGGTTACCGGTTCTTGCCAGGAACCCAGAGTATATCGGCTTTGCCTCCGTCATTGGCAAAACGCGCCGCAACGAACAGAAAATCGGAAAGCCGGTTGATATATTTCAGCGCCGCGACGCCGACGGTCTCGCTTCGGGACAGCTCGACCATCAGCCGTTCGGCACGGCGCGACACGGTGCGGGCAAGATGAAGATGAGCGGCGGCGGCCGATCCGCCCGGCAGCACGAAGGAGGTCAGCGGATCGAGATGGGCGTTCAGCGCATCGATCTCCGTTTCCAGCCGCGTCGCCTGGGCTTCGACGATCCGAAGCGGTTCGTAGTCCAGCTTCTCGCCGGTATCCGGCGTGGCAAGATCGGCACCGAGGTCGAAGAGGTCGTTCTGGATTCGGAAGAGCATGGCATCGAGTTCGGCCATGTCTGACGTGTGCAGGCGCGCCAGCCCGATCGTCGAATTCGTCTCGTCGACCGTGCCATAGGCCTCGACGCGCAGGTCATGCTTGTCGCGGCGTGCACCCGAGACCAGCGCGGTGGTGCCGTTATCGCCGGTGCGCGTGTAGATCTTGTTGAGCTTTACCATCCGCCATCATCAGAATCAGGTCGGGCGACCGCCGCCCGTAATCCAGAGAGTGAGCATGATGAGGACGATTGCAACCGCCTGCAAGAGAATACGCAGTTGCATCAGCTTGTTGGACTTGTTGGCGTCGGTGCCCTTCAACATATTGAACAGCCCGCGGATCAGGACGAGCACCACGAGGCCCATGACGATCAGGGCAAGGACGGTTGTGAAAGTGGACATTGTCGGATTGCTGCCTTTCAATCCAGCCGGCGCATCAATTTATAGAAGAGCACGGCCGGGAGTATTCTTTTCAGGAAAGCGCCCTGTTTGGCGGGCGTTGTTACCAGATAATGTGGCCTCGGACGAGGTGCGGTCAAGGCATGCGTCAAGACGTCATAGACGGCTTCGGGCCCAAGTTTATGGTGGTTGGCCTGCCCCCCGCCCTCGAGGCGCCTGAGCTGCCGCCGATACTGCTCCGCATGGACCGAACCTTCGAGGTCGACATGCTCGCGGATCTTGGCGAGCGCGTTGGCGGTGAAGCGAGAGGTGATCGGTCCGGGCTCGATGAGGCTTACCCCGATGCCGCTGCCTTCGAGTTCCATGCGCATGGTCAGCGTCAGCCCTTCGAGGGCGTATTTCGAGGCTGTGTAGGCGCCGCGATAACGATAGGGCAGCAGGCCCAGTATCGACGAACAGTTGACGATCCGGCCATAACCCTGAGCCCGCATGACCGGGATGACCCGCCGCGTCAGCTCGTGCCAACCGAAGAAATTGGTCTCGAACTGCTCGCGCAGCACATCGGTCGCCAAATCCTCCACCGCACCCGCCTGACCGTAGGCGCCGTTGTTGAATAGCGCATCGAGTCGTCCGCCGGTGCGCTCGATCACTGTTGCGACCAGGGCGGCGATCGTATCCGGCTTGGTGTAATCCATCAAAAGGGCTTCGATGCCGCCCGCCTCGAGGGTTGCGAGATCGGCTTGCCTGCGCACCGTTGCAAAGACCCGCCAGCCATCGGCCTTCAGGGCACGCGCGCAATGGGCGCCGATGCCGGAGGAACAGCCGGTAACGATGATCGTTCTATTTTCGGCCATTCGGTGAGGCTCCCTGTACAATCGAAAGAGTTCCTCCCATATTTCCCACCACGTCACAACGGAGTTGCAATTGCCCGAAGAAAACCGCCCCGTCCGGTGGTATCGCCTCGCCTTCAGGGTGCTTTGGGACGCCTATTGGCATTTCTCGGATGACGATGGCTGGGCGATGGCGAGCCATGTCGCGCTTTCCGGCCTTCTGGCGCTGTTTCCGTTCCTGATCTTCGGCACGGCGCTTGCGGGCTTTCTGGGGGCTGGCGACTTCTCGCAGACGACTGTCCACCTGCTCTTCGATACTTGGCCGGCGGATATCGCGCAGCCCATCGCCTCCGAGCTGCAGCGGGTCCTCGAAATCCCGCGCGGCGGCCTTTTGACGATCTCGGTGCTGGCGGCTGCCTATTTCGCTTCGAATGGCGTCGAAGCCCTGCGCATTTCGCTCAACCGAGCCTATCGCGTCACGGAGACCCGGCCCTGGTATGTGACGCGCCTGGCGAGCCTCGGTTATGTCGTCATCCTGGTGGTGATCTTTGCGGTCCTCAGCATTCTGCTGCTTGCCGTTCCCGTGGCGCTGCGTTTTGCCGAGACCCGATTTTATTTTCCGTGGCTGATCAGCGACCTCACGACGGCGGCAAACTGGGGGCTCTATGGCACCGCCCTATTATTGCTGATCGGCCTGCTCGCTTCCCACAAGTGGTTGCCGGCCGGCCATCGCCGGCTGATCGACATCATCCCCGGCGTGACGTTGACGATCGTCGTCTGGACCTGTTTCGGGCTCGGCTTTGCCGCCTATCTGTCGACCTTCGCCAATTATACCGCCACCTATGCCGGTCTGGCGTCGATCATGATCGTGCTGATCTTCCTTTATATGGTAGGCGTCATCTTCATGCTCGGCGCCGAGTTCAATGCCGCACTGATGAAATACAAGATCTATTCGGTCTTCTCGCGCCGCCGGAAGGCGCATCGCGAGCGGGAGAAAATCCGCTCAGAGGCCGACGAAGCGGCGAATATCGCCGCCCGAGAGGCCCTGGTCGCGAAGCGCCGCGAGCCCGGTTGAGCCCTCGCTTTTCGACAGCTTCCTGCCATCAGGCCCCATGATCAGCCGGTGGTGATGATAGGCCGGCTGCGGCAGTTCCAGCAGTTCCTGCAGCAGGCGGTGCACGGCCGTCGCTTCGAAGAGATCAAGCCCGCGCACCACATGGGTGATGCCCTGCGCCGCATCGTCCACCGTCACCGACAGATGGTAGCTCGACGGCGCATCCGAACGGGACAGGACCACATCGCCCCAGACCGACGGATCGGCGGGGATCTCGCCGCGCGCTCCGTCGCCGCTCTCCGTCCAGTTCAGCGGCGCTTTGATGAGGCCAAGTGCCTTTCCCACGTCGAGGCGAAAGGCATGCCGAACACCCTCCGCGATCAGCCTTCGCCGCTCGGCCTCGCTGCGATATCTGTCGTGGTCGGGATAAAGTGGCGAACCATCCGGATCGCGCGGCCAGCTCTTCCCGTCCGCCTCGTAGGCAGCGACCCTGGCTTTTACGTCGCCGCGGGTCAGGAAGGCCGGATAGACGAGATCCATCTCGGTCAATCGCTCGAGCGCCGCATGGTAGGCGTCGAAATGTTCGGATTGCCGCCGCACCGGCTCTTCCCATCGAAGCCCCAGCCAGGCGAGATCGCGATAGATCGCCGCCTCGAACTCCGGCGTGCAGCGCGCAAGATCGATATCCTCGATGCGCAGCAGGAAATAGCCGCCCATTGCTTCCGCCATGTCGTAGTTGAGCAGCGCCGACAGCGCATGGCCGAGATGCAGAAATCCGTTCGGGCTTGGCGCGAAACGATAGACCGGTTTATCTGGAGGCGGAGCGGGCATGATTTCTTCTGCCATGCTTTTTGAAAAACGGCCATGGGGAGGCAACCAGTGGGGAGGCAGGCGGTGGCGATCATCCGCGATCATTCCGACATTCAGGCGGGGCTCGAGGCGTTGGTGACGCTCGATCCAAGGCTTGCTGATATCGTCGAGGCTTCCGGCCCGGTGCCGCTCAGGCTGAACGAGCCGGGCTTTTCCGGCCTTGCGTCAATCGTCGTATCGCAGATGGTGTCGAGGGCGAGTGCCGAGGCGATCTGGCGGAGGATAACGGCGGCCGGCCCGGTTACCGCCGAAGGGTATCGGGCCTTGGATCCCACTATCATCGCCACGTTCGGCCTCTCACGGGCAAAGGCGGCGACGCTTCATCATTTGTCCACGGCAATTTCGGAAGGGCATTTCGATCTCGCTTCCGTTTGCGCGCTGGAAACGGACGAGGCGATCCGGCAGATGACCACGCTGCCGGGAATCGGTCCGTGGACGGCGGAGGTCTACCTGATGTTCTGCGGCGGACATGCGGATATCTTCCCGGCCGGCGACGTGGCGCTGCAGGCTGCGGTCGCCCACGCATTCGGGCTCGAAACACGGCCGTCCGCCAAAAATCTGGCGGTGATGGCTAAAGCCTGGGGGCCGTGGAGGTCCGTCGCCGCGCGGCTTTTCTGGGCCTATTACGCGGCTAAAATGCGTCGGGATGTCACACCTTTGGCCTGAAGCCGCGTCCGAGTATCCCACTGCATTTATTGGGCTTCACAATCCTGTAACAACGGACCTAATATAGAATATACAGATGCCGAATCGGGTAGGAGCGTCATTTGACGATTGCAGTCTCCCCGCAGGCCCTGCCGGCGCTCGTCCTGAACGCTGACTACCGGCCGCTGAGTTATTATCCCTTGTCGCTTTGGTCCTGGCAGGACGCGATCAAGGCGGTTTTTCTTGACCGTGTGAACATCATCGCGGAATACGATCACTCGGTCTGCTCGCCGAGCTTCTCGATGAAGCTGCCGAGCGTCGTCAGCCTCAAGACCTATGTCCAGCCGACCCGCAATCCGGCGTTCACCCGATTCAACGTCTTCCTGCGCGACCGGTTCGAGTGCCAATATTGCGGAGAACACGATGATCTCACCTTCGACCACGTCATCCCGCGCGCCCATGGCGGCGAGACCACCTGGGAGAATGTCGTGGCCGCCTGTTCACCCTGCAATCTGAGGAAAGGCAGCAAGCTGCCGAAGCAGGCCGCCATGTTCCCGCACCAGAAGCCCTACCAGCCGACGGTGCAGGATCTGCATAATAACGGTCGGCTGTTCCCGCCGAACTATCTGCACGAAAGCTGGATGGACTATCTTTACTGGGATACGGAACTGCAGCCGTAAGACGGAGCGGATCGAGCCGGTATTAGAGGGGATGAAGGTCGATCCGGGGCAGCCTGCGCGAGAAATCGACCTGATCAGTGAGGGCGTGCTGCGTTTTGAAGTTCAGCGGGTGGCAAATTCGCTACCGGCTGGCGACTTCGTCGGGCGACTGGGTGTTGAGCAGCGTATCGATCCGCTTGCGTTCTTCTTCGAACCGGGCGAGCGCCTTGCCATTCAGCGAATTGCCGCCGGGCAGGCGGACTTTCATCGCATCGACCTTGGTACCGTTGACGATCAATTCGTAATGAAGGTGGGTGCCGGTCGACTGGCCGGTGGAGCCGACGTAACCGATGACCTGGCCCTGGGTGATCTTGGCGCCTTCGCGAACCCCCGGCGCGATCGCGCTCTGGTGATTATAGGAGGAGACATAGCCATTGGCGTGGCGGATGAGGGTCTGGTTGCCGTAGCCGCCGGAGTCCCAGCCGGCCTTTTCGACGACGCCGTTGCCGGTAGCGATGATCGGCGTGCCGCGCGGGGCTGCCCAGTCGGTGCCGGTATGCATGAGGGCTTTCCCGAGAATCGGATGGCCGCGCATGCCGAAACCGGAGGTCATGCGGCCGTTCGGAAGCGGGTTGCGCAGCAGGAACTGGCGGATACTCTTGCCGTCCTCGTCGAAATAATCGACCGAATTGTCGTCCGAATTCTGAAAGCGGTAGAAACGGCTCGTCGTGTCGCCAAAGCGGGCGTTGACGTAAAGCAGTTCGGAATCCTTGTTGGCCTGACCCTTTTCGTCGGCGACCGAGAAGAAGGCCTCGATCTTGTCCGTCGGCTTTAGCTGGGCCTGCAGGTCGACGTTGCTGGCAAGCAATTTCACCAGCGTCCCCGTCATTTCCTTGCTCATGCCGTAGGAAAGGGCTGCCCGGTAGATGCCGTCGTAGACGCGCGGCAGTTCGCGGCCGGCGACGACCTGTGCGGGCTGTTCGCTGAAGGCCGAGGCGACCGCGTCCAACATCGGCGGCTCCTGGCCATCCACGAAGCGGCCGTGGTCGTCGAGGGCGACCGTTACCCGGTGATCGCCGCGCCGGTAGAGGCTGGCGCGCACGACCAGAACCATGTCGCCTTCCTGAATAACCCCGATGCGCAGCACGTCGCCGACGGAAAGATTGGCTTCGCCGAGGCGGGATTGCAGGTAGCCGGAAATTTCCCGCGCCTTGCCTTCCGGATAGCCGACCTCAGCCATCGCCTGGCTGACCGTTTCGACCTTGCGCACCGGAATGATGTCGTCGGCATATTCGCGGGTATGGGAGTTGATCGCCTCAGGTGTTGAAACCGAGATGTTTTCCTCGACGACGCGGGCCGAAAGGCCGGCGGTGATATCGAGACCGCCGCCGTCATCCTTTGAGGAGAAGCGCTGCGGGTCGACATAATAGAGAGCGGAAAGCTGGCCACCGCCGTCGGTGAGCACCGAGCCGTTGGAACGGACGTTCTCCTCGACCTCCTCCAGCGTCATCGCCGGCGCGAAGGCATACATGCTGCCCTTGATGGGGAAGGCCACGGTCTGGAGACTGACCTCGGATTCGACGTTCGACCCGTAGATGACGCCGGCGCGCGCTGCAGGCGGCGGCGGGGTCTCGCTTGAGGAGAAGATCGTCATCGGATCGAAGTTCGGGTAATCTTCCTGCGCCACGTGGTTTGCGGCAAGGTTCATCTTCACATGCGCGAACGGCTTGCGGCGGACGACTTCCTTATTGCCCTCGTGCACGACCGTCGAGACTTCCATCACCTTCCGGTCGGTCGGCATGGCAACGATATTGCCGCCGAGCAGCCGCTTGCCGCGTGACGCTGCATCAGCATCGTTTGTCGGGATGGCGGCGGAGGCTTCGGCAGGGATGGCAAGCTGCTGCCGGCCGTCGAGGGCGGCAAACAAAGCAACGCCCATCAGAATGGAAGAGGTAATGCCGGTCAGGAAGGTACCGGACAGCCAACGCAACGAAATCTCACGTCGATCCGGAGCGCGACGGCCGTCGGCGAGGATCGGCGGTTCGTTGCCGAGCGAGCGGATCATGCTGCGGGCCGTCATCATGCCAATTAAAGCCAGTCCCTGATACTCGTTATTGCCGTAGGCAGCTTTTATACTGCCTGCGGGACCTTGGGCCAAACATGTGCCCCTTTCAACATAGAGAGTCAAATCGGCGACGGTGCAAACGCGTACATTCGCCTGACATGCGCTTTTCGATTCCCTACTGGCCCTGTGGTAACCATGAGATTGTGAATTTGTCGGGGCGGTTTTGGGGCGAGGGCCGAAAGGGCGCTGTTTATACCTGCTTCAGGGGGTCAAAAGTTGCCGGAAAACGGAAATTCGAAGAGTTTTTCCGAAATTCATCTTTTAAATCATTAGGTTGGCATTTTTCCCAAGATTTCTGAATCAAGGCTGTTGACTTCAAACTGGGGTCGGCACTATAACCCGCTCACTGAACGAGGGCGGCGGCGCTGCTGGCGACGACGACTTTCGTTCTACAGAAATCACTGATTGATTGGCGCATGCTGGTTGGGACCGAGTTTCGGTTTGGTCTCTTGGGGTGTTGCTGTTTCGAGAAGTTTTGACGGTTTGGCCTTTTGGGTTTTGAAGCGTCGGTTATTTGACAATTGAAGATGAGAAGAAAGAGAAACGTGGTCGGCGGTTTTCGCGGATCGGGGTTTAGGCCTTGATCTATGGAAGACAAATGACGGTCACGTTTTGAACAAGAGAACACCTGGTTAGGTGCGCAGTGATGCGGACCTGATCATAGTGAGTTCTCGTCGATTCAGAACAAGAGTGATTAGTCGGATTGGATTCTCAACTTGAGAGTTTGATCCTGGCTCAGAACGAACGCTGGCGGCAGGCTTAACACATGCAAGTCGAGCGCCCCGCAAGGGGAGCGGCAGACGGGTGAGTAACGCGTGGGAATCTACCCATCCCTACGGAACAACTCCGGGAAACTGGAGCTAATACCGTATACGCCCTTTGGGGGAAAGATTTATCGGGGATGGATGAGCCCGCGTTGGATTAGCTAGTTGGTGGGGTAAAGGCCTACCAAGGCGACGATCCATAGCTGGTCTGAGAGGATGATCAGCCACATTGGGACTGAGACACGGCCCAAACTCCTACGGGAGGCAGCAGTGGGGAATATTGGACAATGGGCGCAAGCCTGATCCAGCCATGCCGCGTGAGTGATGAAGGTCTTAGGATTGTAAAGCTCTTTCACCGGAGAAGATAATGACGGTATCCGGAGAAGAAGCCCCGGCTAACTTCGTGCCAGCAGCCGCGGTAATACGAAGGGGGCTAGCGTTGTTCGGAATTACTGGGCGTAAAGCGCACGTAGGCGGATATTTAAGTCAGGGGTGAAATCCCAGAGCTCAACTCTGGAACTGCCTTTGATACTGGGTATCTTGAGTATGGAAGAGGTAAGTGGAATTGCGAGTGTAGAGGTGAAATTCGTAGATATTCGCAGGAACACCAGTGGCGAAGGCGGCTTACTGGTCCATTACTGACGCTGAGGTGCGAAAGCGTGGGGAGCAAACAGGATTAGATACCCTGGTAGTCCACGCCGTAAACGATGAATGTTAGCCGTCGGCAAGTTTACTTGTCGGTGGCGCAGCTAACGCATTAAACATTCCGCCTGGGGAGTACGGTCGCAAGATTAAAACTCAAAGGAATTGACGGGGGCCCGCACAAGCGGTGGAGCATGTGGTTTAATTCGAAGCAACGCGCAGAACCTTACCAGCCCTTGACATGCCCGGACAGCTACAGAGATGTAGTGTTCCCTTCGGGGACCGGGACACAGGTGCTGCATGGCTGTCGTCAGCTCGTGTCGTGAGATGTTGGGTTAAGTCCCGCAACGAGCGCAACCCTCGCCCTTAGTTGCCAGCATTCAGTTGGGCACTCTAAGGGGACTGCCGGTGATAAGCCGAGAGGAAGGTGGGGATGACGTCAAGTCCTCATGGCCCTTACGGGCTGGGCTACACACGTGCTACAATGGTGGTGACAGTGGGCAGCGAAGGAGCGATCCCGAGCTAATCTCCAAAAGCCATCTCAGTTCGGATTGCACTCTGCAACTCGAGTGCATGAAGTTGGAATCGCTAGTAATCGCGGATCAGCACGCCGCGGTGAATACGTTCCCGGGCCTTGTACACACCGCCCGTCACACCATGGGAGTTGGTTTTACCCGAAGGTAGTGCGCTAACCGCAAGGAGGCAGCTAACCACGGTAGGGTCAGCGACTGGGGTGAAGTCGTAACAAGGTAGCCGTAGGGGAACCTGCGGCTGGATCACCTCCTTTCTAAGGAAGCTGTGGAACGGTAAGACGACCGGCTCGTGTCTTCGGACATGCCCCGGTATGAACCTTCCCGTGCTTTTTAGAACAATAGATGGCACCAGTCAGGTGACCATCGAAACGCAATACGCCACGGAATGCTTTAAGCATCGGATGGTATGGCGAACCCGCCGACTACGTTTCTCTTTCTTCAAAAGGATATGAACCATTGAGCGCGCTCACGGGCTGTTCGCACCTTCGGTGCGGCCCTCCGCGAGGGCGCCGGACGACCGGCGACGGCCTCTGGCCTGTACGGGTGCCTGCTTTTAGGCGCTTCGCTCGGCGAGATGGGCCCGTAGCTCAGTTGGTTAGAGCACACGCTTGATAAGCGTGGGGTCGGTAGTTCGAGTCTACCCGGGCCCACCATTCTTGGTTCGCCACTGTTGGTTTGCTTGTTGGTTTACCTGATCCTGGCGTTTGTACGTCAGGTGTTTGTGATGGTTGGGGCTGTAGCTCAGCTGGGAGAGCACCTGCTTTGCAAGCAGGGGGTCAGCGGTTCGATCCCGCTCAGCTCCACCAATTCACTTTGGTGTCGAGACGAGCGGCAAAACATATCCTTTGAAGAAAATACAAGTTTGCATCACTTCGATGAAGTGCTGCCTGTTCTGCAAAAATCGTGAAGAGAAGATTGATCTGGAGGCTTCCAGGTATGGGTTTAGGCCCATGTCCGAAGCCGGTTCCAATGATGTCGTTGATGGCCTAGCCGGCCGGATACGAAAGAGGGATCGGAATAGGAAGGAAGCTTGTCACTCTGGTCGGTCGTTGTTGTCATTTTGAGGGACTTGTCCTGAAGAATGGCTCTGATGACTTACTGATGGCCGTTGCCTGACCGCGCGGTCCTGGATCACATCTCGAGAAGCTGGTCTTAAAGACAAGTTTGTGAAGCGGGTCGCTCGGCGTGACCCCAATCAAGCAAGCTTGTCGAACACGTCGATGGCATCATGAGAAGGGCTGGTTGTAAAAGGTAACCGGTCCGCCACGCATTGGGTCTGAAAGCCCGATGGGTGGCTATATTGATGAGCATTGGCAATGAGAACGATTAAGTGTCGTAAGGGCATTTGGTGGATGCCTTGGCATGCACAGGCGAAGAAGGACGTGATACGCTGCGATAAGCCGTGGGGAGCTGCGAATGAGCTTTGATCCATGGATCTCCGAATGGGGCAACCCACCTTAGATGCTTGGGAAATCATTTTGGTTGTCGAACCTTTGGTTCGACGTTGCGGCGAACGATCGCCGACGGCCTCTGGCCTGTATGGGAACTTCCCAATACAGCGCGGAGCGCGTCGCCGGTCGTCCGGCGTTAAAACCAAAAATGGTTTCCAAGCATTGTTAAAAGGTATCTTACCTTCGAATAAAATAGGGGTAAGAAGCGAACTCGGGGAACTGAAACATCTAAGTACCCGAAGGAAAGGACATCAACCGAGACTCCGTAAGTAGTGGCGAGCGAACACGGACCAGGCCAGTGGCAATCAGGAATAAAGCCGAACGCTTTGGAAAAGGCGGCCGTAGCGGGTGATAGCCCCGTAGGCGTAGAACACTGATTGTCCTAGAGTAGGGCGGGACACGTGAAATCCTGTCTGAACATGGGGAGACCACTCTCCAAGCCTAAGTACTCGTGCATGACCGATAGCGAACAAGTACCGTGAGGGAAAGGTGAAAAGCACCCCGACAAGGGGAGTGAAATAGAACCTGAAACCGGATGCCTACAAACAGTCGGAGGGGGCAACCCTGACGGCGTACCTTTTGTATAATGGGTCAACGACTTAGTGTAACTAGCAAGCTTAAGCCGGTAGGTGTAGGCGCAGCGAAAGCGAGTCTGAACAGGGCGTTCAGTTAGTTGCATTAGACCCGAAACCGAGTGATCTAGCCATGAGCAGGTTGAAGGTTGGGTAACACCAACTGGAGGACCGAACCCGCATCTGTTGCAATAGATTGGGATGACTTGTGGCTAGGGGTGAAAGGCCAATCAAACTCGGAAATAGCTGGTTCTCCGCGAAAACTATTTAGGTAGTGCGTCGATCGAATACCCCGGGGGGTAGAGCACTGGATGGGCTATGGGGACTCACCGTCTTACTGATCCTAACCAAACTCCGAATACCCGGGAGTACTAATCGGCAGACACACGGCGGGTGCTAACGTCCGTCGTGAAAAGGGAAACAACCCTGACCTCCAGCTAAGGTCCCCAAGTCATGGCTAAGTGGGAAAGGATGTGAGGATCCCAAAACAACCAGGATGTTGGCTTAGAAGCAGCCATCATTTAAAGAAAGCGTAACAGCTCACTGGTCTAATTAAGGGTCTTTGCGCCGAAAATGTAACGGGGCTAAAGCCATGCACCGAAGCTGAGGATGTACACGCAAGTGTATGTGGTAGCGGAGCGTTCCGTAAGTCTGTGAAGGAGGACCCGTGAGGGCCTCTGGAGATATCGGAAGTGCGAATGTTGACATGAGTAACGATAAAGAGGGTGAGAGACCCTCTCGCCGAAAGACCAAGGGTTCCTGCTTAAAGTTAATCTGAGCAGGGTTAGCCGGCCCCTAAGCCGAGGCAGAAATGCGTAGGTGATGGGAACCACGTTAATATTCGTGGGCCTGGTGGTAGTGACGGATCGCAAAAATTGTTCAACCTTATTGGATTGGTTGGGCAGTGGGGCGGTTCCAGGAAATAGCTCCACCGTATAGACCGTACCCGAAACCGACACAGGTGGTCAGGTAGAGTATACCAAGGCGCTTGAGAGAACTATGTTGAAGGAACTCGGCAAATTGCACGCGTAACTTCGGAAGAAGCGTGACCCCATTTTGGGCAACCATAATGGGGTGGCACAGACCAGGGGGTAGCGACTGTTTATCAAAAACACAGGGCTCTGCGAAGTCTAAAGACGACGTATAGGGTCTGACGCCTGCCCGGTGCTGGAAGGTTAAGAGGAGAGGTGCAAGCTTTGAATCGAAGCCCCAGTAAACGGCGGCCGTAACTATAACGGTCCTAAGGTAGCGAAATTCCTTGTCGGGTAAGTTCCGACCTGCACGAATGGCGTAACGACTTCCCCGCTGTCTCCAACATAGACTCAGTGAAATTGAATTCCCCGTGAAGATGCGGGGTTCCTGCGGTCAGACGGAAAGACCCCGTGCACCTTTACTATAGCTTTACACTGGCATTCGTGTCGGCATGTGTAGGATAGGTGGTAGGCTTTGAAGCGGGGACGCCAGTCTTCGTGGAGCCATCCTTGAAATACCACCCTTATCGTCATGGATGTCTAACCGCGGTCCGTCATCCGGATCCGGGACAGTGTATGGTGGGTAGTTTGACTGGGGCGGTCGCCTCCGAAAGAGTAACGGAGGCGCGCGATGGTGGGCTCAGACCGGTCGGAAATCGGTCGTCGAGTGCAATGGCATAAGCCCGCCTGACTGCGAGACTGACAAGTCGAGCAGAGACGAAAGTCGGTCATAGTGATCCGGTGGTCCCGCGTGGAAGGGCCATCGCTCAACGGATAAAAGGTACGCCGGGGATAACAGGCTGATGACCCCCAAGAGTCCATATCGACGGGGTTGTTTGGCACCTCGATGTCGGCTCATCGCATCCTGGGGCTGGAGCAGGTCCCAAGGGTTTGGCTGTTCGCCAATTAAAGCGGTACGTGAGCTGGGTTCAGAACGTCGTGAGACAGTTCGGTCCCTATCTGCCGTGGGTGTAGGAATATTGACAGGATCTGTCCCTAGTACGAGAGGACCGGGATGGACATATCTCTGGTGGACCTGTTGTCCTGCCAAGGGCATAGCAGGGTAGCTATATATGGAATGGATAACCGCTGAAGGCATCTAAGCGGGAAACCAACCTGAAAACGAGTATTCCCTATCAGGGCCGTGGAAGACGACCACGTTGATAGGCCGGGTGTGGACGTGCAGCAATGCATGAAGCTTACCGGTACTAATCGCCCGATTGGCTTGATCGTTCTCATTGTTCATGCTCATCAAGCTTTGCTTGATGATGCCAAAGACCTTTGTCCTGACGCTGTCGCATCCTTCGGATGCTGCGCTGCGGACGGCTCGCCAAACGATTGGCGACGGCCGCTGGCCTGTATGGGTGCCTCAAGCGCTCGTCAGGTCCGGAAAGGTTCAAAGACGTGTTCAAAGACTAAAAAATGAGGTTCGCCTCAACCAGCTTCTCACAATGTTGCGCTTCGCTGACCTGGTGGTCATTGCGGGGCGGCCGCACCCGTTCCCATTCCGAACACGGCCGTGAAACGCCCCTGCGCCAATGGTACTCCGTCTCAAGACGCGGGAGAGTAGGTCGCTGCCAGGTCTGCCAAACGCAACATATCTTCTCAATCCACGAAAACAAACGGCCCTTGGCCGAAACCAAGGGCCGCCCACAAGCGGCCTTTCGTCGTTTGAAAACCTGAAATACGAGGAAATCGCACCCCATATCTTCCAGTGCGACCCTCACAGGAGACAACTCGGCTTCGCCAAGTTGCTCAGGCAGAAGACATAACCGCTCGAAGCGGTTACGCCACCGCGACAAAACCTTCGGTTTTGCGCATCGCTATTTTGCCGCAGGCAAAAAGCTCTCAGGACGACGGTTCCCGTCGCCTGTACAACGCGGGGTGGAGCAGCCCGGTAGCTCGTCAGGCTCATAACCTGAAGGCCGCAGGTTCAAATCCTGCCCCCGCAACCAAATTCTTCCCACAACTTCAATAACTTCGCGGCATCCCCACGGAGGCCGTAGTCGTTTCTACGCCTGGAGCCGGTCGTCAATCTGCTGGATGAGGTAGCCCTTGCCGGGATCGACCAGAGGGCCTGTGCCGGACGCCGCGATGGTGCCGCCGGCCGCGAGCGCCGGATGAAGTCCGTACCCGCAAAACCCGGCCGGCGCGACCGTCGCTGCGGCCACAGATTGCAGGAAGTGGCGGCGTCGATCGGTATCGTCTTTGCTTGATGCGACGCGATCCGGCAAGTCCTGAGCTTCGGCTATTTCGGACATGCGGCTCCGCTGCTCACCCAGCTTTCGGCATCCTTCATGAATTCCTCATAGGGGACGGGCGGGGTTGTTCGTGTCTTCCCGGTCCGGTCGACGCCTGGCGACCAGGCCCATCTGACGAGAGCCGATCTGAGATGATCTATGACCTGACCGCCATTGCGGTTTCCGTTGTGTTGTGGATCCTTCAGGTGTTCGCAAAGCTCATGTTGGGAAAGGCCGTCCCAACCCATGGTGAGTGGCGCGAGCCGCCATTCGTCGTTGGCGCCGGGGACGCCACTGGCTGCGTTGTTCGATCGTCCGTGACAGGTGGAACAAGGCAGGCCGGCCGCACCATCATCTGCGGGTCCACGCATCACATGGAACATGTGTCGATGCCGGTCGTCGCCCTGGCGCGGAAAGCCCGTCAGGGTATGGCAATTCTGACAGCGGGGGCTGGCCATGACGCGTGCAACCGTGTCGAAGGCGTCGGCCGCCGACGTACCGTCGCCCTTCGCTTGCGACCGCACAGGCGGCACGAAGGCCAAGGCTACCATCACGCCGAGCGTCACACCGGCGAGTGTTCGTGCCTGAAGCAAACGGCCAATCATCACGCACCTCGCACTGCACGATGCACTGCGGCGCGGATGCGGGCATAGGTGCCGCAGCGGCACAGATTGGTGATTGCCGCATCGATGTCGTCATCGGTTGGATGCGGCCTGTCTTTGAGCAGCGCGGCGGCGGCCATGATCATGCCGGATTGACAATAGCCGCATTGCGGAACCTGTTCCGCAATCCAGGCCCGCTGCAAGGGATGCGAGCGATCGTCCGATAGCCCCTCAATCGTCGTGACCTGTTTGTCTTCCGCGTCAGCGAGCGAAAAGGAACAGGAGCGTACTGGCTGGCCGTCGACATGCACTGTACAGGCGCCGCACGCAGCGATGCCGCAGCCGAATTTGGTGCCGGTCAGCCCGAGGTGGTCGCGCAACGCCCATAGTAGCGGCGTGTCCGGATCGGCGTCGACCGTGACCGCACTCCCATTGACTAAAAATCGCGTCATTATATGGCTCCCGTCAGACCAACTGATAGCCGCTGCGCGAAATCGGCAGGGTTCGGATGCGCTCGCCAGTCGCGGCGAACACGGCATTGCAGAAAGCAGCGTGCGTCGGCACCGGACCTAACTCGCCAACACCGGTCGGCTCGCCGCCGCTGTCGACGAACCGCGTCGTGATTTTAGGGGTTTCCGACAGGTGCAACGGATCGAATTGATCGAAGTTCGTCTGCTCGATCTCGCTGTTAGCGAAAGTGACCTCCGTGCGCAGACCGGAAAGACCCCAGACCACGCCTCCTTCGATGTTGGATGTGGCAATGCCTGAGTCGAGTGTGCGGCCAATGTCGACGGCGCTCCAGACGTGGTGACACCTAACGTCCTTGTTCATGACGGAGATTTCGACGACTTGCGCGATATAGCCGCCGAATGCCTTGGCGAGCGCCAGGCCGCGGAACCGCCCGGCCGGCAATGCGTTCGACCAGCCGCACAGCGCCCCAACGGCCTTCAGCACGCCAACCGCGCGAGGATCGGAAGCGGCAAGCTTCAGCCGATATGAAAGCGGGTCGTCCTTGGCGCGATACGCCAATTCGTCGACGACACTTTCCAGGACAAAGTTGTTCGGCCCGTGGCCGGTTGTGCGCCAGACGGAAACGGCAAGCGGCGTGCCGACGCGATGCTGCTCGACCGCGTAGTTTTGAATGGCGTAAGGCGTTTCCGTCAGACCTTCGACCGCCATGCCGTCATAGGCCGCCGGCGGCATGATCGGGCGCGCCCAGTCGCCCTCTGCCTTGATAACGCCGCGCGGGAATATATAGAGCATGTGGGACGGCGAGACGACACGATGGGTCATCGCCACCGGTAGGCCGTCACTGCCGAGAGACGCCTTCACATCATGAACCATTGGCGGGCGGTAGGCGTCGTAGCGAAAATCTTCTTCCCGGCTCCAGATGACCTTGACAGGACGGCCAGCGGCCTTTGCGACCATGATGGCGATCTTGGCGAAATCCGCGAGCAGCCGCCGGCCAAAGCCGCCGCCGAGCAACGTCCGGTGGATTATGATCTGGTCGTCCGTGAGGCCCGTCACCTGCTTAGCGACGGCATGGGTGATCTCGACGCCCTGCGTCGGAATCCACAACTCGCACCGGTCCCGCGTCACATGGGCCGTGCAGTTCATCGGCTCCATTGTCGCATGCGCCTGAGCGGGGATCTCGAAAGTTGCCTCCAGCACGTCGTTCGCGGCCGCCAGAGCGGCGGTGGCATCGCCTGCTTTGACCTTGGCGTCGAACGAGGCGGATTTCAGCAGCGCGATATATTCGGCCTTCTGGCCCTCGGTTGAATATCCGGCGAGCGGACCAGGCGCGAATGTAAGCTCGGCCCGGTCGAGAGCCTGCTTCGCTGTCCAGTAGTCATTGGCAACGACGGCGAGGCCGGACAGAATTTCGACGACGGCAAGCACGCCACGTTCGGCCTTGATCGCCGTTGCATCGAATGTCGCGAGCGATCCCCCTTGCGAACGGGCCCGGCGGATAGCGGCCACCGCCATGCCAGGCACTTTCACATCGATGCCGAAGATCGCCGATCCATCGACCTTCGAGGGTATGTCGACGCGGGGCTGCGGCTTGCCGATGAGGTCCGAGCTGCTTGCCGGCTTGATCTGGGGTTTTTTCGGGACATCGAGCCTCGCCGCGTCCGCGGCAACCGAGCCAAAGGTCACCATCCGGCCTGTCGGATCATGATGGATGCGGCCCTTGTCGACGCGAAGGCTGGCAGCCGCAACACTCAGGCGCGCCGCGGCCGCCTCGACGAGCATCTCGCGTGCGGCCGCGCCGATGGTCCGCATGATCGGGAAGAAGGTCGAGATCGATTCGCTGTTGCCGGTGAACATCCACTGATATTGCGGATGCCGGTAAGCGGGATCGAAATCGGACCATTCCAGCCTGACCCGCGACCAGTCTGCGCCGAGCTCGTCCACGAGCGCCAGGGGAAGGGTGGTTTGGATGCCCTGTCCCATTTCCGATTGGGACAGCAGTATCGTCACTTGATCGTCAGGATCGATGCGCAACCAGGCATTCACGAATTTGCCCAGGGATGCGGCCCGCGCTTTCACGGTCAAGTTCGCCGACAAGACCAGCGCGCCGGCCATGCCCAGGAACTGCCTTCGATCCAGTGATACGGGCTTTGTCGCAAGTGGGGTACGCATCATGGTCAGCAATTCGCTCCAAGCTCCGCAGGCCCATGCCAGTACCGGCCTCTAGCCATCGATCATAGGATTTGCCATTATTCGATCAACTGAAATCGCTAGATATGCGATATGAACGAATGTGATATCACATCGCCGAAACAGGTGATCGCGTTGCGAGGAGGAGATGCAGTTGATGCGCAAAACCAATGCCGATCAGCTGAAGCTGCGCCGGCTGGACTTCACCATGCTGGCAATCTTCCGCGATCTCGTACGGATGCAGAAAACCACGCTCGTCGCGGCAACGCTGGGTGTCAGTCAGTCCGCCGTCAGCCATGCGCTCGCGCGGCTGCGCGAGCTGTTCGACGATCCCCTGTTCATCAGGCGCCCGAACGGGCTGGAGCCGACGCCTCGCGCCTCACAGCTTCTTCCGCAGATTGAGATCATTCTTCGGCTTGCCCACGAGGCCCTTGACGTTCCCACGCATTTCGAACCTGAATCATCATCGCGCACCTTCAGGCTTGCGAGCAACGACCTCGTCGGCGCCGTGATTGCCCCTCCGCTGATAGGGATGCTGCGCGCCGAAGCACCTGGATGCCGGGTCGCGTTTCAATTCGCTGTCGGAGCCGAAAGCCTGAACGCCCTGCGCACGAACGAAATGGAGATGGCGATCGGGCGCGTCTGGGATCTGCCGGATGAGTTCCAGGCCGTGCCGGTCTTCGAGGAAGACTTTGTCGTCGTGGTCAGGAAAGACCATCCCGTTGCGCAGGGCCCGATATCGCTCGACCACTACCTGGCACTCGATCACGTGCTTGTCTCATTCAGAGGCGGCTTTCATGGCATGGTCGATCAGGCTTTGAAAAAGCGCCGGCTCCGGCGGCGGGTCGTCGCGAGCGTTCCAATGTTCATGACCGCCATGGGCGTTGTCGCGAGTAGCGACCTCTCGTCAACGGTTCCGGCCAGACTCGCTGCCAAATACGCCAATCAATTCGGGCTTGCGGTGCTTGAACCACCGCTCGCCATCAACCCCTTCACGTTCAGCCTCGTGCGGCATGTAAGATCGGCATCAGACATTGGCCTGGATTGGTTGTCGGCAAAGATAATCGAGTGCGCTGGCTCGCCGCAGGCCGGCAGCACAATCAGGCAAGGCGAAGCGAATGGCGCTGACAGTGATATGCCCGATCAATGACAGGCTCACCGGGGATGCACAATCGACGCGTTACGCGCCAGTTGTTTCTGCTAGAGCGGATCCTGGTTTCGAGACGTCTTGGCCGCACGCAGGATTACGGCCTGCATTCCATCTCGGGCAAGCGGAAAGGTTGTCATCCCGCACGATCCGGCTTTGATTTAACGAGTCTTGAGCCTAGATCGTAGGGAGCATCCCGCCATCCAGTCGAATATTTGATCCTGTGATGTAGGCTGCTCGTGGACTGACAAGGAAAGCGATGGCATCCGCGATCTCTTGCAACGTTCCCACCCGGTTCACTGGCACCTGCGCAAACAGTGGCAACACGACCTTCTCGACGTCCCGCCAAGGTGCGTCGGCGGCGACACCGTGCTTGACCGCGACCTCGCGAAACTTCATGTCAAGCTTCGCGCTGTGGATCGTGCCCGGAGAGATAGCGTTCACTGTCACCCCTTCGCCGGCGACGGCCTTCGCCATCGATGCGGTCATCGCAAGCATTGCGGCCTTGGCGGCGGAATAATCTGGATTGACAGGAGGAGGCATCAGGCCCGCGAGGCTCGATATATTGATGACCCGGCCCCATTTTGCCAGTCGCATGCCCGGTAGCACTGCGTTGGTAACCCGCAGGGCAGCAATCACGTTGCAGTCGTAGGTCGACCTTGCCATTCAGCTGTAAATCCATGATCCAATCACCTATCTTTTGTCGGACCAGATAGGAGGCTGCGTGGGAGCTACAAGAACGTACCAGAAGGTGCCTGTTCCATTAGATGCCCGATCCGTATGCCTGGGTCCGGATGGGGCGGTCGCTCATGTCACACGCACGCTTCACATGATTAGCGGGCGTTGGAAGATGCCGATCCTGTTTCGCCTTTATGCCGATTCAACGATGCGAAGCTCCCAGTTGCTTCGCGAAATAGAGGGCATTTCCCAAAAAATGCTGACGCAACATCTGCGAGAGTTGGAGCAGGAAGGGTTGATCGACAGGAGAGATTTCGGTTGTCATCCCATTGGTAGCTTTCGAATCGCGAGCGGAAGCTCCGACGTGGACGATCGAAAACCGCGGACGATAGGCGTCGCGCAGGCTCTCGTTCGCGGACAATCCGTTATTTGCGGTGCCCGGGAAGCAAATCACGCTAGCTGCCCCGGCTCCTTCCGGACAGACTGGGCGGGGCGCTCCATGGTTCGCACAGAGCGGTCCATTGCAGATTACGACAGCCTTTTTGATCCGATCCGCGAGGCCCGACAGGCCGTGAGCGGCAAGCAGCTCGGCGACCCGGATAAATTGGCAGTTGCTGTCTTGACCCCGGTCGGATCCGATAATCCCCCGCCGCAACTTCTCCTGAGCAGTGATGCCTACAAGCACGTGTCGGCCAGGATAGAGCGCCTTCAGCAGGAAATCGACGCTTGGAAATCCATGACCCTCTCGACCGACGGCTGACAAACAATGTGATCGCGTTAAGCTATTGACGCTCTGCCTACTAGAAGGTAGAAAGAGATATGAGCAATCTTTCTACGACCTCCGATGAAATCCTGGCCTCCGCGCGAACCTTGATCATGAGCGGCGGCTATAATGGCTTCAGCTATGCTGATATTGCCGAGGTTGTCGGCATCCGCAAAGCCAGCATCCACCACCATTTCCCCAGCAAGGTCGACCTGGTGCGAGAACTGGTCAAGCAATACCGCGAAGTTGGCGTGGCAGGGGTGGCAACTCTTGAGCAACACGTTTCGAACCCGCTTGATATCCTGAGGGCTTATGCAGGTCATTGGGCCAAGTGCATCGAGGATTCGAGCAGGCCTTTTTGCGTATGCGCTCTGCTTGCCAGCGAGCTGCCATCGCTGCCACCAGAAGTCGCGAAAGAGGTCACGGCATTCTTTCGTTTCATCTCTTCATGGCTGACCTCAGTTATGGAGCGCGGCGCGGAGGAAAAGACGCTCAACCTTTCGAGTGAGCCCGGCGTGGAAGCCGAGGCATTCCTGGCAACTGTTTACGGCGCGATGCTTTCTGCCCGCGCCTACGGCAACGGGGAGGTATTCGCCACCATACTGGCTCCCGCTCTCAACCGGCTGTCGCCCGTCGCCACTCACTAATCCTGCGGGCGGCCTTGGCTTCCTCAGGTAAAACTGCGCCATCATCAACTACCAACTAGTAGGAAGAGTGAAATGATGAAGAACCACCTCCCCACCATTGCCCTGGTGCTGTCAAGTCTCTCGTCTATGGCAATCCTCGTAACGCCCGCCCATGCGGAAGATAAGAAGGCCGCTCAGATCCATGTTCGCGGCAGCATCGTCAACTTTGGCGGATCCACTCTGAAGGTGAAGACCCGTGAAGGTGAGACCGTCGACGTCGCCCTTGCTGCAGACCGGAAAGTTGCGAGCGTCGCGAACGCCAAAGTCACAGACATCAAGCCAGGCGACTTCGTCGGCATCGCATCCATGCCAAAAGACGGCGGTGGTGATGGTGCGCTTGAAGTCCTCATCTTCCCGCCGGCCATGAAAGGCGCCGGCGAGGGTAGCTACGGTTGGGATCTTAAACCCGATAGCAGTATGACCAACGCGACCGTCGCGGATGCCGTTAAAGGCGTCGATGGCCGGACGGTGACCGTGACCTATCATGGCAAGGAAAAGAAGATTGCCATCCCGGACGGCACACCTGTCGTGACCATCGCTCCAGCCACCAATGACGATCTAGTTCCCGGTGCCGTCGTCTTCATTGCCGCCGAGAAAGGTACAACCGGCACGATCGCGCATCAGGTGATCGTCGGTAAGAATGGCGTGGTTCCCCCAATGTAAACCACGTCGCCGTCGCTGGCTGGATCGGCCGCCATACCGGTTCGGCCGGCGACAACACACAAATGCTGCTCAATCTGCACCCGACGCGACCGACGAAGGGACGTCGTCATGAACGAGACCGCCACCAACGATAACGTTCGATATCCTCGGACAGTATTTATCTGCCGCCACTGTTCTTCGTTCAGCCGAACAACTGACCATGAAGGCGGGAGCATGAGGAACCCAGTTCCATGCATAAATCTCCCGGACGGTTTTCAGGCGAGAGCGAGCGGATCGGGCAAGGCAATCGGGGAGACAAGACACCCTTCGGAAAGCACGTCGTCTACGTGTGCTTTCCAACATGCTTGAAACCAGAAGAACAACTCAATCAAACCAGAATTAGGATTTCACTATGACAAACTACCAAACGGACATCGCCGAAAACGGCGGGCATTACTGGCTGAAGCGGTACTACTTTGCGCGAGCGGCGTTTTCCATAATCTGGGTCGCAGCAGCGCTGACGGCCGGCCGCCAGTCTTTCACTATCGCGGCCATTCTGCTGATTATCTACCCCGCCTGGGATGCGGCCGCCAATTACGTCGATGCCGCACGAAACGGCGGCCTGGCGAACAACCGGAGCCAGGCAATAAACGTTGCGGTCAGTTTGATTATGACCGTTGCAGTCATTGTCGCGCTCACAATGAGTATGAACTGGGTCCTTGGCGGCTTTGGTCTGTGGGCAATCTTTTCCGGCCTGTCACAGCTTGCCACAGCGGTTCGGCGCTGGAAGACGAGCGGTGGGCAGTGGGCAATGATCCTGAGTGGCGGCCAGTCGGCAATAGCAGGCGCGTTCTTCATCGCCCAAGCGCTGAAGCCCGTTGAGCCTTCAATTGCCAATGTTGCCGGCTATGCTGGTCTCGGTGCTTTCTATTTTCTTGTCTCGGCGGTTTGGCTCACAGTCAGCCAAATGCGGCAGAAGACTGCTTGACGAAGTTTTCTCTCTGATTCATCGGGCGGGAATTTTTGAAAGCTGTCGGAGTCCCGTAAACGATCAAGGTCGAGCTTGAGATGTTGTCGTAACCGGGGGATCGACCGGAATCGGTTTCTCCATTGCTCAAACAACGGCATGGAGGGGCTAAGTCTTTACAATGCTTCGAAAGCCGCTGTCAGGTCGTTCGCACGAACTTGGGCCAACGATCTTCGCGGTCGGAAAATCTGCGTCAACGCACTCAGCCCGGGCTTCACGCTCACCCCTCTCATGGAAAACGGCCTCCATATTGGGCAGGCCGAGATCGAAGCCCTAAAAGACTTTGCGGCTCGCGAAGTTCCGCTCGGCTATATGGCGGAGCCGGTCGAGATCGCGACCGCCGCCCTGTTCCTCGCGTCGCAGGACGCCAAGTATGTCAACGGTATTGAACTTACCGTCGATGGGGGATTGTCGCAAATCTGAAGATCGGGAAATCTTGGCGGTCTGAATGCGAACCGCCATGCACGACGGACACGATTCCAGCTCGGCAGAACTCTCACAAAACGTGATTGTTAAGTCTCTGATTTAGAGACAAATAGACAACGGGTTCGCCGGTTCATATCCTATCGAGGCGGTAGATAATGCTACGCTGCGATTTCGGGAACGTGCCGCTCAACCAATCGCAGGAATCGTTGGTTATGAGCCCATGCAACCAAATCCAAAACTATCATCAACAAGCTCTCCCAACCAGGAGGGCTTGTTGCGTTCCGGGCCTTGCCCAGTTTAACTAACCGAGTCCGCCGTAAGAGCGCTGAGCCGAGAGTTTGATGCGCATCAAAGAACGCTGTGGCGGAAGGGCGCATAGACAGATGTCACCGTGCCGTGCCAATAACGGATGTCCAAATCGGACATCCGCGGCTTGCCGCAACTGATGAGGGGACCGTGAAGAACCGCAAAGCAGCTGCCTGGAGTGTTGTGTTCGCGTCGATCGCGGCCTACGCGCTCGTCGTGCAGATGCTGCTTGGGTCCTTCCTTCTCGGTTCGGCGGTCGCAGCTCCCGTCCTTGATGACTTTGGGAACCCGCTTTGCATTACCCATGCTGGCGGTAGCGGCCAATCCGATCACAAGGACGGCTCAAAACTGCCCGAGTGCTGCACGCAGGCATGCAGCGTTCTCGCTCCAGCGCTCGCGCCGCAATTTTCCGACAATTTTCTGAACAACCGGCTGGAGGCCACCTTCAAACTGCTTCCAATCGAAGTGGATACAGGTCCCTTCGAACGCCCCGAAACCTCTCCCGGGAATCCCCGCGCGCCGCCTCAGGCGGCCTGAAGGCTTGTCGTGCAAAACGAACGCCGTCTTGCAACACGACATGCGGAACAAAGACTTAAGCGTGACGCGCGACATTGAGATCGCGGGCCGCTGTAAGTCGGGCAATCCCGCGATCTTCTGAGTTCACACCTGGCCAAACGGCAACGAAGCGGCGGAAGCCGCGTGTCGCGCCCTCGCGGCCGGCCGGACCGGAACACGGATAGGACCGCCCTTTCAAGCCATCAGCCATACCGGCCGGCGCCCTCGTGGCTGCCAGTCACCCGAAGATCAGGCCGCCCAACGCGTGGCCAAGCATGGAGAGTTACATGTTGAAGACAATCACGTTGAAGACAATCACCACAACCACCGCCATCCTCGTATTCGGCAGCACCGCCGCCTTGGCGCATGTCACCCTGGAAGGAAAAGACGCTCCCGTCGGCTCGACCTATAAGGCGGTGCTGCGCGTGCCGCATGGCTGCGAGGGCAAGCCCACGAACACCGTGCGGGTCCAGATTCCGGAGGGTTTCTACGGTGTCAAGCCGCAGCCGAAGGCGGGTTGGACGCTCGACAAGGTCAAGGGAGCCTATGCCAAGGCCTACGACAATCACGGTTCTCCCGTCGCCGAAGGAGTGAAGGAAGTGGTCTGGAGCGGCGGTAATCTCGGCGACGACGAATATGACGAGTTCGTTCTACGGGGCACGATTGCCGCCGATCTGAAAGCCGGCGACATGCTCTATTTCCCGGTGATCCAGGAGTGCCCGGAAGGCCTCAAGGAACGCTGGATCGAAGTGCCGGCCGCAGGCCAGAAGGCGTCGGACCTTGAACTCCCGGCCCCCGGCGTCAAGCTTCTTCAGAAGACCGCCAACTAAGCCATCGATCCACCCGGGAGCATGAAGGCCGATGACGCCGCTTTGCCACAAGGCACTTTCACTGACCGGTACTCTGCAGCGCCTCGTGTCTGCGATCCTGCTGTGGCTGGTCATGACGGCGGCGGCATCCGCCCATGCATCCCTCAATACGACCGAGCCGCGCGATGGCTCGGTCGTGTCCACGGCCCCGCGTGTAATCGCTCTGACATTCAGCGAGCCTGTCTCGCCGACCAGCCTCAAGCTCACGCGGCCGGATGGCAGTATCGCCCCTCTGAAAAACTTCGTGCTGAAGGACAAGGCGGTCGAGATCACGCCGCCCGGAGACCTCAAGGACGGCAGTTATCTCCTTTCCTGGCGGGTTGTTTCGGAAGATGGTCACCCGATCGGCGGCTCGGTCGTCTTCTCGATCGGACAGCCGAACGCCAACGCCCGGGGCACTGCGGCCGATATCGACTGGCCGGTCCGCGCCGGTCTCTGGATCGGCAAGGTGGCGCTTTATGTCGGTCTCTTCTTCGGGGTCGGCGGCGCGTTTGCCATCCACTGGTTCGCGGACGGTTCCCGCAATGCGCTGAGGCAGGTGCTTGCCGCGCTCGGTATCGGTTTCGCAGGTGCCTTGCTTTCAGCCGGCTTCCAGGGGCTCGACACCGGTGGGCGAGCCGATCTCGCGGCTTTTCGTGCCGGCTGTCTGGAAGGCGGGAATGACCACGAGCTTCGGACCAACGGTCATTTTTGCGGTCGCGGCCCTGGCGCTTGCGGGGCTCGCTCTGGCCAGCGGCCGGGGCAGGGACGCCCGCTGGATATCGATATCGGCGGTCGTGACCGCGGCATTTTCCCTATGCCTCAGCGGGCACGCGAGTGCTGCAGATCCGCAATGGCTGATGCGCCCGGCCGTTTTCCTGCATGTCGCGGCCATAGCTGTCTGGGCCGGTGCGCTGCTGCCGCTCCTGGCCGAGTTCGGAAAAGACAAAGAAGCGGCCGGCGCGGCATTGCACCGCTTCTCGGTCTTCATACCATGGGCCGTCCTGGTCCTTGCCGTGGCCGGATGCGTGCTTGCCGTCGTCCAGGTCCGCACTCTGGCTGGGCTGGTCACGACGGCGTATGGGATCGTATTCCTCGTCAAGCTCGGGCTGCTCGCCCTGCTGTTTGCCCTGGCAGCCATCAACCGGTGGAAACTCACCTCCGGTTCGAAAAAGGGGGAGCCTGCGGCGATCCGCCAGCTCGTTCGTTCGATCGCCGCGGAGACCGTCATCCTGCTCCTCATTTTCGCGGTGGCTGCGACGTGGCGCTTCACGCCGCCACCACGCACCTTGATCGCCGAAGTCCAGAGGACTGCCGTCGTTCACCTGGAGACCAGCAAGGCCGTGGCTGATGTCAGGATCACGCCGGACAGGGTAGGGGAGGTCGCGATATCCGCAGTTATCGCCAAAACCGACCGGTCGCTGCTCGATCCTCAGGAGGTGACGGTCGTGCTCTCTAACCCCGGAGCCGGGATCGAGCCGATAAGGCGGAAGGCCGAGAAAGGAAAGGACGGCTGGACGGTGCCCGATATCGTGCTTCCGGTACCCGGGCGGTGGCGACTTCGTCTGGATGTGATCATCAGCGATTTTGAGATCGCCAGGATGGAGGGCGAGATCGAGATCGCGCCTTGATCTGATGCCGGCCCGAGGAGGCTCGCCTGTCGCAGAGCGGTCTTTATCCTTCCGCCACCCGCCGCCGCACGCGGGTCAGCATCGGTCCGTATTCGAGGACAAACAGGCCGAAAGCGGCAAGCCATGCGGCCCCGGACAGTGAATAGATCAGGCTCGCAAATTCCGGGAAAAGGCCGGCGCTTGGCCTCAGGAGCGCGCAAAGTACGATCGCCCCATAAGAAGCGACGGTTGTTCGCGACGCGGTCAGCACCCGTCCGGTATGGCCCCGGCTTGCCCTTGTCATGACGGCGAGCATCATCGTGGTCACGGTTCCGACGCTCAGGACGTGGATAGCCGAGGTCTCGTCGAAGAGGTCCACGGCTGCAAGGCCTATCGCAAGGAACCCCAGCGGGACGAACAGGTAGGCGATATGCATGATCGTCACCAGCATTTCGGCCGTCGTCGTCCAGCCGCGCCAGCGCGCGAGCCGAACCGTATGCATGATTGCCGCCAGTCCTGCCGCCCCCGCAACGAGCTTTCCGTCGCCTAGAATGACCCAGGCGGCCAGGGCGGCGACCCCGCACAGGATGGCTGCCGTATCAAACCGGTCGTAGGCGGCGGGGAAATCCGTCCGTCCGGTCTTGTTGATCCAGTTGCGGGTGAAGCTCGGGATAATTCGGCCGCCGACTATGAGGATCATTGCGGTATAGGCCGAGAGGGCGAGCTTGATACCCACGGATGGGTGCTGCCCGCCGGCCACCGCCAGATGATACAGGATGTTTGCGGCGGAGAGGGCGATCAGGCCACCCACGACCTTCAGATCCTTCCACTTCCGTCCTGCGACCACCTCGCGCACGCAGATGAAGAGGAGGAGGGGCAGAAAGGCGCTGTCGGCCAGGATGGCGGCCATGGTGCCGATAAAGTCGGACAGAAGCAGCGCCAGCCGGCCGGCGACCCATACGAGGAACAGGAAGACCAGTGGCCAACCGGACACCGGCAGCCTGCCGGTCCAGTTGGGAACCGCGGTCAGCAGGAAACCGGCCAGCACGGCGCTCGCATAACCGAACAGCATCTCGTGTGCATGCCAATGGACGGTGCCGTAGGAAACCGCCACGTCGATCAGTCCGGCCAGGCTTGCCATCCATAACAGCATCGCGGCAGCCGCCCAGAGGGCCGACGAGAGAAAAAATGGCCGGAAGCCGTAGGAGAATATGATGGGGGCGGTTGTGGAAAGTCCCCTCGGGATGCTTCCAGGTCGCCGCCCGGCCGGAATTGTCGTCATCTTCGGAACTCCTTGTTCGGCACCCTTGTAGCGGCGGCGGCGACGCCCTTCATTGCGGCGTCGCAAGTAGACGCGGGAATGTTTGCTGCCGGCGCGGCAATAGCGCATCTTCGATCTCGCCGCGGGCTGTGCTAGGTTCGCGCGGACCGTAGCGGAGCATAGGCCGTTGAAGATCGATAAGAGCCTCGTGAGAAGTTTTCCCCTGTTCGAAAGGATGGAGGATGCCGATACGGAAGCGCTTCTTGCTCACGCGACCTCCCGCAGGGTGCCTGTGGGCGAAGCCGTCTTCGAACAGGGGGCGGTCGCGGCGCATTTCTATCTGCTCCTGCATGGCAGGCTAAAGGTCACGCAGGTCACCGAAGACGGCCAGCAGATCATCGTGCGCGTCGTCCACCCGGGCGATCTCTTCGGTTTTGCCAAGGCGCTTCAACGGATGGACTATCCCGGCACGGCGATGGCCGTTGCGGAAAGCATCGCGCTTTGCTGGCCGACGGAACTCTGGCCGCAGTTCGTCGATCGCAATCCCCGCCTTGCGGTGACCGCCATGCAGACGATCGGGCAGCGGCTGGAAGAAGCCCATGCCCGCATCCGGGAGATGTCGACGCAGGAGGTCGAGCAGCGGGTCGCCCACGCGGTTCTGAGGCTGGCCAAGCATGCGGGCCGCAAGGAGGGCGACGCGGTGCGGATCGACTTCCCGATCTCCCGGCAGGACATAGCCGAGATGACCGGCACGACGCTGCATACCGTCTCACGGATCATGAGCGCATGGGAGGCGAAAGGCCTGGTCGAAGGCGGACGCCAGAAGCTGCTGGTGAAGGATGCCGAAGGCCTGCTGGCGCTGGCCGAAAGCACGAAGGGATAACGGAGCGGGATAGGCGTTCTGAAACGGGCGCCGGACAACCCGGCGAAATGCCTCAGATCTCCCGGGCGATTGAGTCGCTCAGGCGCTCGATTTCCTCGATGATGAACAAGGCCGGGTCGTCCGCAGCGCCGGATGCTACCATCTCGTAGACCACATGGCGCTTGTCCCGGACATTTCCCGCATGCGAAACGAGCGGCGTCCTATCGTGGTGCCGGGCCCCTCCCCAGCGCCTGATCAGCGTTAGAAGCTTCATGGCGTCATCATCGATGCGTTCCACGGCGGGTCGTAGGTCAGCTCCACCTCGACGCTCTTTACGCCGGCGACCGATGCGGCACAGGCCTGGATGGCTTCCTTCAGAAAGGTCGAGGCGGGGCAGCCTTTCGTCGTGGTCGTCATCGATATGTGCATGTCGCCGGCCTGATCCGCCTCGATGCCGTAGATCAGGCCCATGTCCACGACGCTGCGTCCCATCTCCGGATCGATGACCATGGAGAGTTGTTGCCTGACCTGTTCGATCAGGTTGGCCTGCTCGGACTTGTCAGGCATCGGCAACCCCTTTGCCGATGCGGATCATGATGCGGTAGGCGCTGCCGTCCCGATCGAAATTGCCCACCCATTGATGGCCCCGGCGCGTCAGTTCCGGGAACAGGAAGACGGGCTCGCGTGCCAGCACCGCGAAGATCACCTCGCCCGGGTTGAGCGATTCGGCCGCGCCGAGAATTCGCTCCATCGGTTCCGGCGGATCGAGATCGGAAAGGTCGAGCTGCACGGACGGTTCTGCCCAGAGTTCGGGCGAGACCGCGTTTTCAGAGAGCGCGACCGCTTCTTGCTGGCGCGGCGTGAAGCGCACCTCGAAATCCCCGCCGTCGAGTTCGATAACGGCGTGATCGAAGCCTCTGGCATCGAGGACGCGATAGAGCGGTTGCGGCTTGAAGGGCGCGAGCAACTTCAGTCCCTGACCGGGCTGCAGCGCGGCGACCGCCGTCATGATCGCTTCGAACGGCTCGCCGCCGTTCTTCAGGATGGGCCTGACATCAAGTTCCTTGAATTCCTGGGTCATCGTGACCTCCCGTTGAAGCTTGGTAAGATGAGCCGCCGTGCGGCGATGGCCGATGGCAGCCGGGTCGCGACCGGGACCATGGCGAGGCGGCGGGCCTGGATGAACTCGAAGGCGAGAGCGCAAACAGCCGCGAGCTGAGCGAATGTAGCCGCCCTGAACATCTCCGGCATGTCGAGGATCAGGACCGCGGTCGCCGTTGCCGTCGCGGTGAAATAGAGCGCGAACCACAAGGATGCCCGCCGCTCGTTGACGAGGTCCTGGACGCGCGGGACGGCTGTGCGGCCAAGAACGGGGCCGTAAAACTCCAGCCACGTCATGAATGCCACGATCTTGTAGAGCTGCCCGAGGCCGAGCCCGGTCAGCCATCCGAAGGTGAAGAGGTAGGCGACTGGCATCACCATCTCAGGCAGTTTGCCGATCACGATCGCGGCGGCAAAAAGAACGAGACAAAAGACCAGCATGCCGATCGCCACCAGGCTCGCCATCACGTTCAGCTCCACGGACCTCCGTTTCCGTGCGCGGAAGATCGAGTGGATATCGAGCATGTAGAGAAGAGCGGCAAGTCCTGAAAGGGCGATCGCCAGGTAAAGCGGCCAGTCCGCGGTCAAGCCGGTTCCATCGGAGAAAATGCCACAGCCGGCGGCCACGAGGGCGGCGGCCGATAGCCAGCCGATCGCCCGGCTTGTCCCGCGGGTTCTTTCCGGCGACAGCAGGAACATCGTCAGGAGGCGGTAGCTGACGCCGATCGCGGTGATGGTCATCCATCCGAACAAGCCGAGATAAGCGTGCGCCGGTCCGGCTGACAGAACCAGCCCGACGAGATGCGGATTATCAGTAAGGCCGGAGAGGGAAAGGGCAAACAGCAGCCCGACCAGCACCGTGGCGATCAGTGGCACGCAGCCGAGCGCGACGAACTTTGCCGGCAGCGAGTACGGCCGGGCTGCCGCGAGAGTGCTTACGACCATCCAGCAGAGGCCTATAAATGCCAGCGTCAGGAGGAGGCCTCCCACCGGCAGTGCCCATGTCCAGAGGGGCACGATATCGGCCAGGCCCAGAAAGCCGGTCAGCAGCAGGGGAAGCCCGATCATGGTCAGCAGCAGCACGGGCAGGGCGAGATGGGGGGATTGCAGCTGTCGCGAGGCGATCACCGGCACGAACTGAAGCAGCGATCCGGCAAACAGGAGACCGAGCCAGCCGACCGCGATCAGGTGGACGATCACCAGCGAGGCCGGATCGTTGATGGGAGCGGATGGATATCCGAAGCCCGATATCGTCAAGGCCAGCCCGGCGACCAGGCAGACCAGCGCCGTCGCGAAATAGGACATCGTCCAGGGGGAGAGAGTGGCGCCGGGCATGGCTTTCGTCTTTCAATGTCCGCAGCAGCAATCGCAGCCGGAGCTTTGCGCCCGCTGGATTTCGACGCGCCAGACATCCGGACCCTGTTCGAGATATTGCCAGTCGAACTCTTCCGGATACCGGCTCTCGATCTGGTAGTGCAGCGGTCGGGGATCATGGTCGCTCGTGACATGCATGACGCCGCCGGGAATGAGGGACGTCAGCACGCCAAAAATCTTCGGGTGACGTTCGGCGGGCGCGAGCGTCCTGACGTCGATGGAGGGGATCTCAATATCCGACATGGTTTGTTCTGGGCCTTTCGAGCTGGTGCAGCGGCCTGGCCGATCCCGGCCGCCTCGATGGCTTAGCAGCGGCGCGATCGGCGGAATTTGCGGCGGGACAAATATTTTGCAGAAACAGGACGCTGTCGTTGATTTTGCACAAAGAGAGGCAGGTGCCGGCCAGCTAAATGCTCTTTGAAGAAAACTGAAAGGAGCCCGACATGTCCGCAGCGATAATCGAGAAATATGGCGATGCACGGCTGCCGCGCTACACGAGCTATCCGACGGCTCCGAACTTCAGCTCGGATTTCGACGCCCTCGACTATCCGGCCTGGCTGAAGGCGTTGCCCCAAGGACAGCCAACCTCGCTCTACATCCACATCCCCTTCTGTCGGTCGATGTGCTGGTATTGCGGCTGTCACACGACGATCACCGAGCGCGACAGGCCCATTCTCGACTATATCGAGACATTGCACCGGGAGATCGAGCTTCTGGCATCCGTCAGAAACGACAGCTTCAGCGTCGGGGAAATCCACTTCGGTGGCGGTACGCCGACCATTATCAGGCCAGAGGAGTTCATCGCGCTGATGGACGCGTTTCGCGACCGTCTCGGTTTTGCGGGCGCCGTCAATGCCGCGGTCGAAATCGATCCGCGAACCTTGACCGAGGAGATGGCAGCTGCGCTCGGTCAGTCGGGCGTCACCCGCGCAAGCCTTGGCGTCCAGAGCTTCGATCTGAAGGTCCAGAAGGCGATCAACCGTGTTCAGAGCGTCGAGACGACGATGGATGCCGTCGAGCATCTTCGCCATAACAACATCAACGCGATCAATTTCGACCTCATCTATGGGCTGCCGTTTCAGACGGTCGAATCCTGCGTCGAGACCGTCGAAGCAGCTGTCCGCATGCGGCCGGATCGTCTTGCCGTCTTCGGCTATGCGCATATCCCGAGCTTCAAGAAGCACCAGCGGCTCATCGACGAGGCGGCGCTTCCGGATGCACGGGAGCGGGCGCTTCAGGCATCGGCGATCGCCGAGGCCTTAATGGCGGCAGGATATGTCAGGATCGGTCTCGACCATTTCGCCCTGCCGGGCGACGACCTCTCGCTTGCGCAGACTGAAGGCCGGCTGCACCGGAATTTCCAGGGGTACACGACGGACGCCTGCGACGCCCTGATCGGGCTCGGTGCGTCGTCGATTGGCCGGTTGCCGCAAGGGTATATCCAGAACGAGGTTCCGCCGGGCCTTTATGCGACCCGGGTGTCGAAAGGCGAATTGCCGGTCGCCAAGGGCTACCGCCTCACACTCGAAGACCGTCTGCGCGGCGAAGTGATCGAAAGGCTGATGTGCGACTTTGCGGTGGATGTTGCGGCCCTTGCGGCAGCGCATGGCTTCGATGCCGAGCTTCTGCTGCGGGGCAACGATCGGCTCGATGAGCTGGAACGAGACGGCCTGATCGAACGCCGGGGCGGCATCATCCGCGTCTCGGAGGATCACCGGTTCATCGTCAGGGCCGCGGCCTCTGCATTCGATGCCTATCTGAACAGAAGCGGCAGGTCGTTCAGCAAGGCGGCATAGGGTTCAGAACGGGAAATGGAGGTCCGGCATCCGCCGAGCCGGACCTCCATGCGGCCGGGCTTCCCTATCCCGTCAGGCCGCGATAGATGGCGGGCAGAGCCGCCGGAAGCTTTGAAATATCTCCGACAACCGCATAACCGTTGCGTCCGAACATCGTCGGAAGATAGGATTTCGCATCCTTGTCCACCGTCACGGCGTAGATGTTGACGCCGAGGCGCCTTGCTTCCTGCACGGCGCGGCGGCTGTCTTCCATCGCGAAACGCCCCTCGTAGTGGTCGATATCGTTGGGCTTGCCATCGGTCAGCACGAGAAGCAGACGGGTCCGGTTGGGGCGTTTTGCGAGGTCCGCCGTGGCGTGCCGCAGGGCGGCTCCGAGGCGGGTGTAATATCCGGGTTTCAGGCCGGCGATCCGATCCTCGACAACCGGAGAAAGCCGCTCGTCGAAGCCTTTCACGGTCTCGACCCGTACCCAGGAGCGGCGTCGGGAAGTGAAGGTGAGGATCGAGTGATCCGTGCCGCAGGCGGTCAGGCCCTGCGCAAGGACGAGAAGCGCTTCCTTCTCGACATCCAGAACCCGCCGGTTGTCGATCCAGGCATCGGTGGAGAGGGAAACGTCGACAAGAATGGTGACGGCAAGATCCGGCGTGCGCGGCCGGCTTGCCACGTGGATACGGTCGGTTGCCTGCCCTCCGGCCAGGAGATCGGTCCGGCGCCGGACGACGGCGTCGAGATCGAGTTCCACGCCGTCCAGCTGCGACTTCAGCATTTCCTGGCGCGGCCGCAGGATCTCGAACTGCTTGCGCACCTTCCTCACCAGCGCCTTCGTGTCTTCCGACGTTTCGAGGCGGTCGCCGCTCGCTGATGTCGGGACGGCGAGGACCCGGCAATGGTTCTTCAGATAGGTTGCCTTCCGGTAGTCCCATTCGGGATAGGTCAGTTCGGCGGCGATTTCCTGGAGATCGACCATTTCCGGCGGAAGGTCGAGATCGAAGTGGAAACGCGAGGAGGGGCGTTCCTTGCGGCGTCCCAGAACCATTTCGTCGAGATCCTCGGCGGCCTTGCCGTCTTCCTCGGGCTTGTCGTCGGTCGGTCGGTCGACATTGACCATTTCCGTCATCGCCAGAATTTTCTCGAAGCGGTTGAGGATGAACGGGCTCCGCTCGGAGCGCTTCTCGTCCTCCCGCTCGCGCTTCGCGCTGAACCTTCTCTTCCCGGCCGGACCCTCCGGATCGCCGAGCGGGGTTTCCGAATCCTCCGCCGAAGAACGGGTTTCCTCATGGGATAAGAATTCCGGCCAGAGCGGCACGTCCATCATCGGCTGGTAGCCCGGTGGGGCATGGCGGGGGAAGATCGCGCTCGGCGTGTCGTCCGGCAGGCCGGCGCCTGCCCGCAGCAGGCTGACGATCCTGCTTTCCAGCAGCCGTTCCACCGAGGGAAGCCTGCCGCGGCGCCGATCGGTAAGCGTTTCCTGACATAAGCTTCGATAGACTTGGCGCAAGCCGGGAAATGCGGCAAGCGTTTCGTCCACATTGGAGATCGCCATATGCAGCCGCTCGAGATCCCGTGCGAGGGGATCCGGCGAGGCTGGCCGGGCCTCGGGCAATGTAGCTATTGCCGCCGTCAGCCAGACGTACAATGCTCGGTTCAGGCTGCGGTCCGGAAAGAAGTCGATGACATCAGGCAGCATCGCGCGGGCGAAATCCCGGCCCGACTGGGCAATCCGCTCCTCGCCGAGCCCCACAAGCTGGCGAAGCTTCAGGCGGTGTTTCGACGTGCGCTGATGGGCCGCCACGAGCTGGACCGCGTGATCGCCCCCGAACCCGCGGAAGCAGGATGCGAGGACAGGTTTCATCTCGTCCAGCGTCACCGCTTGCTCGGGATAGCGCGGCAGGCTTCGTGTCTGGCCGACCAGGCGGTGCCAGGCCTTGCCGACAGTTTCTTCCAGCTCGAGAAAGTCCAGCATCATAGCACCTCAGGCAACCACGGCATTCGCCACTTCGATCAACGCCGCACGCACGTCCGGATCGTCGGTCAGCGGCTCGATCATGGCAGCCCGTATCGCACGGCGCGGGTCGAGCCCGCTTTCGATCAGCGTGGCGCAGTAGACGAGCAGGCGCGTCGATACGCCCTCTTCCAGGTCGTGTCCCTTCAAGGCGCGCAGGCGATGGGCAAGGTTTACCAGCGGCACGACATGGCGCTCGGAAAGGCCGCTTTCGGCCGCAACGATCGCCACTTCCTGCTCCAGGGGAAGGAAGTCGAACTCGATGGCGACGAAGCGCTGCTTGGTCGAAGGCTTCAATGCCTTGAGGATGTTCTGGTAGCCGGGGTTGTAGGAGACGACCAGCATGAACTCCGGCGGGGCCGCCAACACCTCTCCGGTCCTTTCGAGCGGCAGGATACGGCGGTCGTCGGTCAGCGGGTGGATGACCACGGCGACATCCTTCCGCGCTTCGACGATTTCGTCGAGATAGCAGATGCCGCCACGGCGTACCGCCTTCGTCAGGGGGCCGTCCACCCAGATGGTTTCGCCGCCCTTCAGGAGGAACCGGCCGGTGAGATCGGCGGCGGCCAGATCGTCATGGCAGGAGACGGTCGCAAGCGGCAGTCCGAGACGCTCGGCCATATGGCAAACGAAGCGGGTCTTTCCGCATCCGGTCGGGCCTTTCAGGAGAAGCGGAAGCTGCCGCTTCCAGGCCGTTTCGAACAGCTCGCATTCGTTGCCGGCGGGAATGTAGTGGGAAATCGGTGCGGCCTGGGCCGGCTTTATCGTGGAAATCATGGTCATTGGAATGTCCTGATCTTAAAGGGACCGAGAAGGGCGGCTCCGTCGTTGAAACGGAGCCGCGCTGCATCATTCGGCCGGTTGGATTCTTGTGGTGCCGGCGGGACGCCGTTCGCGGCCCGGGACGAACAGGGCCCAGAGGAACATCAGCGCCGAGATGAGCACGAATGCGCCCGATCCGAGCCGGACCCAGTAGAAGATCGCCAGCTGGTCCTGGACATCCATGAAGCTTTCGCCAAGGACACGCTGCAGGTGCACCTGAAGGACGCCGGCAAAGGTCAGTGCGAAGGTCATGACGGACATGGCTATGCACATGATCCAGAAGCTGGCCATCGAAAGCCACTGGTTATAAGGGCTGCGGCCCCGAAGCTCCGGCACCGCATAGGCCATGACGGCAAGGTTCAGCATCACATAGGCGCCGAAGAAGGCGAGATGGCCATGGGCGGCAGTGAGCTGGGTGCCGTGGGTATAATAGTTGACCGAAGACAGCGTGTGGAGGAAGCCCCAGACACCCGCGCCGAAGAAGGCCATGACCGAGCAACCGATCGACCAGAGAAGTGCGGCCCGGTTCGGGTGTTTGCGCCCCGCCTTCCAGGTCATCACGAAAGTGAAGACGACCATGGTGAAGAAGGGAGCCACTTCGAGCGTCGAAAAGAGCGAGCCGATCCACTGCCAGTAGCCGGGGGCGCCGATCCAGTAGAAGTGGTGGCCGGTGCCGAGAATGCCGGAGAAGAGGGCAAGGCCGACGATCACGTAGAGCCATTTTTCGACCACTTCGCGGTCGATGCCGTTCAGCTTGATCATCAGGAAGGCCAGCACCGAGGCCATGATCAGTTCCCAGACGCCCTCGACCCAGAGATGGACGACATACCACCAGTACATCTTGTCGAGCGCGAGATTGGCCGGGTTGTAGAAGGCGAACAGGAAGAAGATCGCGACGCCCCAGAGGCCGAAGATCAGGATGTTGGTGACGACGGTCTTGCGGCCCTTGAGCACCGTGAGCGTCACGTTGAACAGGAACATCAGCGCGACGATGACGATACCGACCTTGATGAGGAACGGCTGTTCCAGAAATTCGCGGCCTTCATGATAGTGGAACAGATAACCGACCACGGCGATCGCCGCCGCGACGAGGAAAAGCCAGAACTGCGCAACCGCGATCCTGGTGCTGAACAGCTCGGTTTCGGACTCCTCGGGCAGCAGGTAGTAGGTCGATCCCATGAAACCCATCAGCAGCCAGACGATGAGCGCATTGGTGTGGATCATCCGCACGATGTTGAAGGGCAGCAGTTCCGAAAGCGTGTTCGGCAGGACGTAGATCGTTCCCGCCAGAACACCGAACAGGATCTGTGCGATGAACAGGCCGAGCGCGCCGTAAAAATACAGCATGGCGACCTTTTGGGTTTGATATTTCATGTGTTTTTCCCTTCCCGTGAGATCAGCCGGCGTCGTTCGGCGGCCAGTTCTGGGTCTTGATCCTGCTCGTCCATTCGAGGAAGTTGGCCAGGTCGTCGAGTTCACGTTCCGTGAGGTTGAACTGCGGCATCTGCCGCCTGCCTTCGATGCCGCTCGGCTGCGCGGCCATCCAGGCCTTCAGCGTCGCGCGGGCCGTGTCCGGGTCGGTGTCGCCGCCCCAGCGTTTCCACACATTGCCGAGCTCGGGGGCGAAATAGGCGCCTTCCCCGAGGATCGTATGGCAGTTGATACAGGCGTTCTTTTCCCAGACATGTTTGCCGCGCGCGACGGAATCCGTGAGCGTGCTTTCGTCCGTGGACGTGGTTCGCATGTAGTAGTGGCTGTGGGCGGTAAGCCCGAGAAAGATTACGAAGAAGAACGCGGAGCCGCCGTAAAAGACGTTACGTGCCCCGGTCTTTGTGAGGCGTTCTGCCATCCTCATGTCCCCTTTGTGCGGATGCCTTGCGGGTTGCTGCGGGGCCACATCCGCGAAAAGCGGACGACGACCCGTGAAGCTTCTATGAGGGGTTTTCCGGAGCCGCTCTTTGCGATTTACCAAACAAAAAAGCGTTGCCCGCGGAGTCCGTTATTTTTTGAAAGGTAAGCGTTAGCTTTCCCGATGGCGCGCGGGCAACCATGGACCGGCCTGAGATCAGGCAGGTGCCGGAGGGGAAAGTGCAGGTGAGAACTGAACCTAAAGAATGGCCATCAGTACGACCTTGCCCAGCGAGAGGGCAGAGAAGAAGATAGGCCAGATCATCAGCGCACGGGCCAGATTGGGTCGCATCCCCCGCAGGTCCATGAAGTCGAGCACGATGAGCCGTATCTTTGCAATGGCCATGAGGAGGATGACGGCAAGTGCCGCTGCCGGTATCACCTCATGCTTCCATTGTGCAGCGATCAATGCGCCGACGATGCCGAGCATCATCACCCAATTGGCGCTGCCGAAGAGTTTCGAACCGTCCATTCCGGCCTCCTAGCTCAGGTAGATCAGTGGAAACATTACCAGCCAGACGATGTCGATGACGTGCCAGATGGTCGTCAGCGTGACGATCGTCGAACGTTCCAGCCTGATCGCCGCCAATACGAAGAGGACGGCAACGAACGCGACATGGGCGAGGTGGAAGCCGGTGATGAGAAAGTAGAGTTCGAAGAAGCTCTGCAGGTTCTCGTCCCCTGCCGCCGCCCATTCGGAACTGTATTCGGTCAATTTGAGAGCGACGAAGAGCAAACCCAGGAATGCTGCGCCGAGCAGGAACAGGCGCTGCCGGCGAGGTTTTCCCTGGGATCTGGCGGCAAGCGCCGCTTGCCAGCTGCTCGCCAGCAGCACGACTGTATTGAGCCCCGCCAGCCGCGGTGCGAGGTGGAGCCTGGCGAGCGCAAAACTTTCCGGATGCAGCATGGACGTGACGACATAGCCGGTCAGCAGGATACCGAAAGCCGCAAGCTCGCCCCAGACGAGCACCCAGAGAAGAAGGTCGCCGCCTTCATCCCTCTCTTCGCTGGTCGAGATCGCCGCCATTCCGAAACCTCCGGTATTCTTCCGCCGCGGAAAATGGAGGCAATACAGGCCCGGCTCTTTGTCATATCGCAAAGAAACGGCAGATAGAGAGGTTAGGATGACGGCAAACCAAGGATTTGCCATGTCTGATGCACAAGTCGGCCTTCTGATGGCCGCCCCGATCATTGTCATATTCGCCATCGCCCTGAAACGGATGGGTGTCCTGCAGGGCTACAGCTCGCTGGCGGCGGTCGTCTTTTCCGTCGCCATCGCGGGCGTCCTCTTCTGGCAACAGTAGCGGCCGTGCCATGCTGCGGTTTCTGCTGGCGTTCATAGCCTTCATCGCCCTGCATTCCTTGCCCGCAGTCCCGAAGATTCGCGGCGCGCTGATCGGATGGATGGGGCATGGAAGCTATATCGCCGCCTATTCGACCATCTCGACCGCGGCTCTGGCCTGGCTCTTCCTGTCCGCTATGAGCCTCGATTACGTGGAAATCTGGCAACCGAGGCCGTGGCAGGCCTGGCCTGCCTTCGTACTTTCACCGATCGGGCTTTTCCTGGTCCTTGCCGGTCTCTTCAGCCGCAATCCCTTCTCGATTTCCTTCCGCAAGGGAGGCGAGCCGGATGCGATCGTGGCCGTCACGCGCCATCCGGTTCTCTGGGGTTTTCTTTGCTGGTCGGTCGGGCACATTCCTCCAAACGGAGATCTGCGTTCGCTGCTTCTGTTCGGCGGCTTCGCCGCCTTTTCCGCCGGCGGCTTGTTCATGCTCGAAAAGAGGGCACGTCGATCGCTGGGGCCAACTTGGCCGACGGCCTCGTCGCAGACTTCCGTCATTCCGTTCGCAGCGGCGATAAATAGTAAGGCTGTAATTACATTTGACATGCCGATGGCCGCCGCCATGCTTTGCACGACAGCGTTGCTCGTCTGGCTTCTCGGTGGGGGACATGCGGCTTTGGTGGGCGCGGATCCGCTTCTGTTTCTTGGCGCCTGATCGCCTCGCAAGGCAAGTGCTCAAGCTCGACCATGGGCCGTGTCGCGGGCACGCGCGATCCATGCCGCGCCTTCGCGGGCATGATGAAAACCGTTCGACAAAGCAGCGGTGGGATAGATCTCGCGCAGCAGCATGATCGCCTCGTCCGCGTCCAATGCGTTATCGAGCACGGCGCGGTAGAGCTTTGCGACCGCCACCATGTCGCAGTCCTGCGGCGACAGGCGGATCGCCGAGATACCGCATGCGGCGAGGCCGGCGAGCTCGCCCAGCAGGGCCTGGCAGGTGTGAGACACGGTCTGCACGCCGTTGAGGGCGAGGAAGGATTGCCGGTCAAGGGTCTTCACCGGCAGGCCGTCCGGATCTTCGCCGCAGACGAACTGGCAATTGTCCTTGATCTTGCCCTTGGATCTCGCATGGGCGCATCGCGCCGAGATGGCGAGCGGCATGCGGCCGAAGGCGAAGACCTCGAATGCGATTGCGGGCGCGTCGGCGACGATCTTCTCGACCGACGTGAAGGGCAATTCCGGCGGCAGGCAGATGCCGGTCGCTCCCCGGCCGGCGAGCAGCCTGGCCGTCGGCGCGTTGTAGACGTTGACCAAGGGGCCGATGCTGTGGGGCCTGCCGTTCAGCAATCCGAGGGCGGAGAGGTCGTTGGCCTCGATTGCATGTTCGCTGTCGGCGACGAGATCGCGGATCTGCCGGCTCTCGCGCTCCAGGGTGACGAGCGAAAGCGTCGAGAGGACTACGGTCTTGCCCGCGGTTTCCAACCTCTCGATCACCTCGGCGATATGCGGTTCGATGAAATGCTGCCGCTTGGAACAGACGGTTTCGCCAATCACCACACGATCTACCGGCGCCTCATCGGCGATGCGAAAATGGAAATCGCGCCATTTGGGGCCGTCCCAGAGATAATAGACGGGTCCCATGGTCAGGGAGGGCGAAGTGGTGCGGTGCATGTTCATCTCCAGCGCTTCTCATAGGCGCCCGACGTGGTCTTCTGGCCTTCGCTGAGGCCACGCAGGCGCATCAGCAGCGCTTTTCGTTGCTCCGGTCCAGCCGACAGGGCCTTTTTCAGGGTCGAGACCACTTCGGCGACATAGGCCTTGCCGCGCTGGCGGCCTTCGATCTTCAGAGCGCTGACGCCCGCTGCCGAAAGCGCGTCGATCTCGCCCATGACATCCAGGGAAACCGGATCCTCGAATGCATAGGCGGGGCTGTCGGCGATATCAAAACGACCCTTGCACAGGGTGGGGTAACCGGCCGCTTCACCGGCTGGGAAGCGGTTGATCGTGTAGTCGCCGAGTTCGGACACCAGTTCCGTGCCCTCCTGGCGATAACGCACATGGCTTGCCGGCGAGCAGACGCCGTTCATGTTGGGCGACTTCCCCGTCGCGTAGGAGGAGAGCGAACAGCGGCCCTCGGCCATGACGCAGAGCCCGCCGAAGACGAAGACCTCGATCTCGCAGCGGATCTGCGGAGCGATGCGGGCGATGTCGGCAATGGTGAGCGTTCGCGGCAGGACGATACGCTTGGCATGGAAGGCATCGACGAGGAAGTTGATCGCGTCGACGTTCGAGGCGGAGGCCTGCACCGAGACATGCAGCCGCTGCTCGGGATAGCGTTCGGCCACATGTGCCATAAGCCCGAAATCGGCAAGGATCAGCGCATCGACCCCAAGAGCAACGGCATCGGCGGCGGCGCGGTACCAGATCTCCTCGTCTCCGGCGCGCATGAAGGTGTTGAGGGCGACGAAGGTCTGCGTGCCATGCCGGCGGGCATAGGCGATCGCCTCGCGCAATTCCTCGCGGCTGAAATTGAGGCCGGGAAAATTGCGAGCATTGGTTTCGTCGCGGAAGCCGCAATAGACGGCGTCGGCTCCTGCATCGACGGCTTCGCGAAAGGCCGCCGGTGTTCCGGCCGGGCAGATCAGTTCCATCGGGAAGTCTCGCCGTTCAGTGCGCGGCGGCGGATATCCCGGCCCATCTTTCCGAAGAGGGGCGCAAGAGGACCGGCAAGCCTCGACAAGTCGCGCGGCAGATCGATGTCGGCGCCATCGAGCGCGTTGCGCATCGCAAGCATGGCTTCCATGTCGCCGGTGACGGAGAGATCGCGGGAAAAGAACAGCGCGTCGGCATCGCAGCGGCCTTCGAGCAGGGCAAGCAGCAGGAAGAGCGGCCCTTCGACGGAGGCATCGGCGAGGTCCTGCTTCACCGGTTTCCGCGTGACGCGGATGGATGGCCCGGCCGGTTCCACGATGAAGGCGAGCGGCAGGTCGCTCGGAAGAAAAGCAAAGCGTTTCGCCCTGTAGTCGCCCAGCCGCTCGAACAGGTCGGGATGTTCTTTCAGGACGCGCTGAAACAGCAGTCCTGTTGCCCGCTCGATCGCGGCAAGTGGCATGTAGGCCAAGGGGATGGCGAGTGCGCGGGGAAATTCCATATCGTGCGTCCTGCTGAAATGCAGGCACAGGTTATCGGCTGCGGGCGCGGCCGTGCTTGAGCCAACGCAAAGAGGGACGATGGTTCTTTGAGAGGCCGGTGCGCGGCGTCAGGATCCGCCGGATCGGCCTCTCCCGCGGACGAAGGTTACGGCCTCGTTCTGAACCTCGCCTTCGTTGTTGAGGACGGCGCGCCAGACCCGGTTTCCGAGGCGAACGCTCAGGCGGGACGTTCCGATATCCTCAGCTTCGCCACGCTCGACCGTGCTTGTCACGAGGCCCTGGCGAATTCTCTGCCGGAAATCGTCGCGAGACAGCCCGAACCGACCGGCAATCTCACCGGATTCCAGGATGAAGTCGCCGTTCGGGTCGCGTTCGATATGCATCGCTCTTCCTCAGGCCGATGATGTTGCGGCAAGGTTTGCCGCTTTTTCCACCTTCTACGACACCGATTGAAATCTTGGAAACAGCACTTCGTTTTCGAGATGCATATGGACGACGAGATCGTCGGTGAATTTGCGCAGGCCCGTATAGAGCGCCGTCCAGGATCTGCAGGCACCTTCGGGCAGGGCGAGGCCGCGCGTCACGTGCTCGATCGTCTGCAGATGCTGCGCTTCGTCTTCATGTTCGCTTCGCATTTCGGCGATCGGATGGGCAATCATTCGGCTGCCGCCGTGCTGCATCATCGGAAAGAGCACCTGCTCCTCCTTGATCATATGGCTTTCCAGTTCATCGCGGAGCTGTGCCAATGTCCCGGAAAGGCCGATCGGGGCGGAAGGGTGGTTACCGTGCACCCGCTCGACTTTTTGAGCGAGAGGAATGAGCCAATCCAGTTCCTCGCGATGGGCGGCGTGATATCTCGTGAGAATGTGCGAGATCAACGCCAATGTTTCCTGCGGCGCATCCCGTCCCGATGCCTGTTGGAGGGCCTTGAGATCGGCGATCAGCGCGGCAGGTACGAGACCCGCCTGTTCGGCGGCCATGGAGAGTGGTATGTCGCCGCCGCAGCAGAAGCTGATGCCGTGACGGCGGAAGAGCTCAGCGGCTCCCGGCAGTTCCGTGGCGATTGCTGCGACTGTCGTGTCTGGAACAATTTCGGTCATGATGTACTCCTCGTCGATGATGGTTTCGGGGGGTCGATGATGGTTTCAGGATCGTACTGGCGTCGGCATCATTGGCCGGCGGACAGCTTTTGCGGCTCGGCGCTCTGCAAATGATTTGTCATGGCAAGGCCTCGTCGAGGCCGAGCGATGCCCATATCCGGTCGACCTTCTCGATGATTTCGGGGGACATTTCGAGAACCCGGCCCCATTCCCGAGCCGTCTCGGAACCGATCTTGGTCGTGGCATCCAGCCCAAGCTTGCCGCCGAGACCCGGCCGCGGAGAGGCGAAGTCGAGGTAGTCGATCGGCGTGTTGTCGGCGACCATCAGGTCGCGGCCGGCATCGAAACGGGTGGAAATCGCCCACATGATGTCCGGCCAGCTTCGCACATCGATGTCCGGATCCACCACGATGATCAGCTTGGTGTAGCTGAACTGCGGCAGCATCGACCAGAGGCCCATCATGATGCGTCGGGCATGTCCCGGATATCGCTTGTCGATAGACACCACCATGGTCCGGTATGAACAGGCTTCCGGCGGCAGCCAGAGATCGTGGATCTCGGGGAACTGACGCCTGACCAACGGGATGAAGATCTCGTTCATGGCTTCGCCCAGCCTGGACGGCTCGTCCGGCGGCCGGCCGGTATAGGTGGACAGATAAACCGGATTGCGGCGCATCGTGATCGCCGAAAGGGAAAGCACCGGGAAGCTTTCGACGGCGTTGTAATAGCCGGTGTGATCGCCATAAGGTCCCTCGTCCGCCATCTCCGCGGAAATCGTGCCCTCGAGCACGATCTCCGCCTCCGCGGGAACGGGGAGCGGTACGGAAAACGCCGGCGCAACCGCCTGACGCCTGCCTTTCAGGACGCCGGCAAAATTCAGTTCGCTCATTTTGTCCGGCAGCGGCATGACGGCCGCGAGGATTGTCGCCGGGTCGGCGCCGACGACCACTGCCACCGGCATGTCCCGGCCGAGCGCCTGCCACATCCTGTGGTGTCTAGCGCCGCCACGATGAGCGAGCCAGCGCATGATCAGCCGGTCCTTGCCGAGCTTCTGCATCCGGTAGACGCCGACATTGACATCCGCCGGATCGTCCGGCGCCTGGGTGATCACCAGCGGCCAGGTCACGAGAGGGGCTGGCTCGCCGGGCCAGCAGGACTGGATCGGCAGCCGGTCGAGATCGATATCGGCGCCTTGCCAGACGATCTCCTGACACGACGGGTGCGAGACCGAGCGGGGGTTCAGCGAGAGCGCCGCCCTTAGCTGCGGAAGTTTTCGCCATGCGTCGAGCATTGATCTCGGCGGCCGCGGCTCGCGCAATTCGCTCAGGAAATCGGCAAGCCCCGTGATGCCGCCGGCTCCGAGCCCGAGGCCCCACTCTATTCTCTCGCGGGTTCCGAACAGGTTGGCAAGCAGCGGAATTGCCAGGGTATTGCCACAGGCATCGACCGGCTTTTCGAAGAGCAGCGCCGGTCCTTCTTCCATAAGGACCCGGCGGTGGATCTCGGTGATCTCGTGGACCAGCGAAACGGGCTGCGAAATCCGCTTCAGCCGCCCCCTGCTTTCCAGAAGGGCTACGAAATCCTGGAGATTGGCGTAGTGGCGGGGAATTGTGGCATCTGCTTTCATGCCCCCAGATTGAGAAGAAAAAAGCGGCTGTCTTTGCGCTTGCGCAAATGGTTAGGCGCCGCCAACTCTCGCTCAGAGCCTGTGGCCCGTCGCCTTGTCGAAGAGGTGAACCTGCTTCGCGTCGATCGAGATACCGACGGTGTCGCCGAACCGAACATCGATGCGCTCGCGGAAAAGGCAGGAGAGCTGCTCGCCGCCGCAATCGAGCTTGGCGAAGATTTCCGAGCCGGTGCCTTCGACGATCGCCGCGCGGCCCTGGATGCCCTGGTCGCTGGCGCGGATGTGTTCCGGCCGGATGCCGTAGACGAGCGGGCGGCCGCCAGCCTTCGCCGGCGAGACTTCCGTGGGAAGCGGCAGGATCAGCCCCTTTTCGGTGCGGAAAACGCCTTCCTCGATCTTGCCGTCCAGAAAGTTCATGGCCGGCGAACCGATGAAGCCGGCAACGAAGAGGTTGGCCGGCCGGTCGTAGAGTTCCAGCGGAGCGCCGACCTGTTCGATGTTGCCGTCATGCAATACGACGATCTTGTCGGCCATGGTCATCGCTTCGATCTGGTCGTGCGTCACGTAGATCGTCGTCGTGCCGATGCGCTGGTGCATGGCCTTGATCTCGCTGCGCATCACCACGCGCAGTTTTGCGTCGAGGTTCGAGAGGGGCTCGTCGAAGAGAAACACCTGAGGATTGCGGACGATCGCCCGGCCCATGGCGACGCGCTGGCGCTGGCCGCCGGAAAGCTGGCGAGGGTAGCGTTGAAGCAGGTTTTCCAGGCCGAGGATCGCGGCCGCCTTCTTCACCCGCTCCGCGGTATCGGCGGGGTTCGCCCGCTTGAGCTTCAGCGCGAAGCCCATGTTGTCCTCCACCGTCATATGCGGATAGAGCGCGTAGTTCTGGAATACCATGGCAATGTCGCGGTCGCGGGCGGGCAGGTTGCTGACCTCGCGGGCGCCGATGCGGATCTCGCCGCCGCTGACCTCTTCGAGGCCGGCGACCATGCGCAGCAGCGTGGACTTGCCGCAGCCCGACGGACCGACGAGAACCACGAACTCCCCGTCGGCGATATCGACGCTGAGGTCCTGGATGACGTTGACCGCGCCGAAGCGCTTCTGGATGTTGTGAAGGGTGACGGTTGCCATGAGATTCGATCCTGTTTGTGAGCCTGCTCAGCCGCCCTTGACCGCGCCGGCCGTCAGGCCTGCGACGATCTGCTTCTGGGCGAACAGGGTGAGTACCAGCACGGGGAGGGTGACGATCAGCGCGGCCGCGGCGAGCGGTCCCCAGCTGACCTGTTCGAAGGAAAGCATGTTGTAGACGGCGACGGGCAGCGTCCGCGTGGTGCGGCTTGCAAGCACGATGCCGAAGACGAAGTTGTTCCAGGAGAAGATGAGCGCCAGGATGAAGGCGACGACGATGCCCGGCTTGGCGATCGGCAGAGCCACGAGGCGAAACACCTGCCAGGGCGTTGCGCCGTCGATGCTGGCGGCCTCCTCGAGTTCCATCGGCGTCGTCTCGAAATAACCGATCATGATCCACACGACGATCGGCACGGTGACGACGAGATGGATGATGATCTGCGGCCAGAGTGTGCCGAGCAGGTTCAGCCACTGGAACAGCAGGAACAGCGGAATGAGGAAGGAAAGGCCGGGCGTCATGCGGGCGATCATGATGACGATCGCTGCCTTCTCGGCCTTCAACCTTGCGATGCCGTAGCCCGCGGGCACGCCGATGATGAGCGCCAGCAGCGTCGCGGCCCCCGTCACCAGCACGGAATTCCAGAAATACAGGAAGAAATTGTTCTCGCGGAACACCTGCACATAATTCGACCAGGCGAAGTTTTCCGGGATGAGGATCGGCGGATAGGCGCCGTTGTCGATCTCGTATTTGAGCGACAGCGAGATCATCCAGAGGAAGAACAGCACCACCGGCGACACCATGACCAGGGCTGCGAACAGCAGGCCGATGCGATCGAGCGTCTTACGTCTGACGAGCGGGCGTTTGTTGAGGGGGCGTTCGACGAGGGCGTGTTCCATCAGCGCGTCTCCATGTCCGACCAGTTTGCCCGTGCGCGCACCATCATCAGCGCGAAAGAGAGCGCGATGATGATGACGAAGAAGACGACCGCCATCGCCGAGCCGTAGCCGATGTCGTAATAGGAGAAGGCGGTGTTATAGAGGTAGATATTGATCGTCTCGGACGCTGTGCCCGGTCCCCCTTGCGTCATCGCGTAGATGATGTCGAAGCTCTTGATCGCGTCGATCGAGCGGATGATGACGCCGATCATCAGGAAGGGCGCGATCATCGGGAGCGTCAGGTAGCGGAATTTCTGCCAGGCGTTGGCACCGTCGATCTCGGCGCTCTCATAAGGTTCGCGGGGAAGTGAGGCGAGGCCGCCGAGCACGATCAGCATGATCAGCGGCGTCCATTGCCAGGTCTCGACGAGGACCAGCGATGGAATGACGCTGTAGCGGTTATAGATCCATTCCTGCGGGCCGATGCCCACCAGCGACAGCAGATAGTTGAGGACGCCCAGCTGCGGATGGAACATCATGGTCCAGACGAGGGCGATGGCGACCGGGGTCGCCATCATCGGCATGACGAAGACGCCGCGCAGGAAGCCCCTCCCCGGAAATTGAGCATCGAAGATCAGCGCCGCGAGCGTGCCGAGGAAAAGCGGCGCCACGACCGCCAGCACCGTGAAGATCAGCGTGTGCCAGAGCGATTCCCAGAAGCGGAAATCGGTCGCAAGCCGGATGTAGTTGTCCAGTCCGGCGAAGGTCTGCGCCTGTCCCAGCGTCCAGCTGTTGACGCTCATCCAGAGGGTGAAAACCCAGGGGAAGACGATGACCGCGCCGATGACGACCAGGGCGGGAACGACGAAAGGCCAATAGTTGGGAGCAAGCCGGCTCGGCTTGCTCCTCTTGTTACCGGTTTCCGTCCGTGCTGTTTCGATGCTCACGGAGGCCATTATCCCTCGCTCTTGGCAAGCACCGGTTCGAACTGCGCCGTTGCCGTCTTGAGTTCGGTTGCCGGGTCGGCGCCGCCGATCATGTTGGTCAGGCCGACACCGTAGATGTCGCGGAATTCGGTGACCGGAATGATGACCGGCAGCGCAAGCTGCGAGACCTTGCCGGAAGCGGCGACCGCATCCACCCATGCGCTGGGCATGGTGACGCCCTTGCGGACTTCCGCATCGGCAAGGATCGACTGGCGGAAGGGAACGCCGGCGCCGGCCTGCAGCAGGCGTGCGCCCATCTCCTTCGAGATGACCCACTGGCAGAACAGATAGGCCGCTTCCTTCTTCTGGCTGGCTGCGGTGACGCCGATGCCGTCGCCGAAGGTGGCGGCTGCCTGCGCCTTCGGCCCCTTCGGCATAACGCCGTAGCCGACCTTGCCGACGACACGGGACTTCTGCGGGTCTTCGAGCGGCGGAGCGAAGCCGACGCCATCCAGCCACATGCCGATCTTGCCCTGCAGGAAGGCAGACTGGGCTTCCGCCCAGTTGAAGCCGGAGACCCCGACGGGGGCCGCCTTGGTCATCAGGCGCTGGTAGAGTTTGGCGGCCTCGACCGCCTCGTCGGAGGTCGTGCGCAGCTTGCCGTCAGGCCCAAGCGCCGTCGCGCCATAGCCCAGCATCAGCGCCGTCCATACCGGAACGTTGGCGTTCTTCAGGCCGCGGGCGACGAAGCCGTAGGTATTGGTGGTCTTGTCGGTCAGCGCTTCGGCCGCCGCAGCCATCTCGTCGAAGGTCTTCGGGTAGGCGAGGCCCTTCTTCTCGAAGAGTTCCTTGTTCCAGTAGACGATCCAGTAGTCGACCGAGAAGGGCAGGGAGCGCAGCTTGCCGTCCTTGTCCTTGGCAAAGGTGAGGCCGGCTTCGGCGAAATCGCTTTCAGTCAGCGACGGGTCGGTGAGCGTCGGATCCTTCAGAAGGCCGCTGATATCGGCAAGCCAGCCGCCCTTTTCGAACTGGCGCTTCTGGACATGGTAGCTCAGGTGGATGACGTCGAAGCTCGGCTTGCCGGACGAGAGCTCGATCGTCGCCTTCTGGCGCTGCTGCTGTTCCGGGGTGGCTTCGGCATTGACCTTGATGCCGGTCAGCGTTTCGAACTCGGCCAGGTACTTGATGATGGTGTCGCTGCGCGGGCTTTTGACGAGGTTCACTTCCAGCGTGGTGCCGGCGAAGCGCTTCCAGTCGACGGCGGCCGATGCCGGGCGCGAACCGACCAGTCCGGCGGCACCAAGCGCCGCCGAGCCGGCCAGGAAGCTGCGGCGGGTGGGATTCCAGAACGAAGATGACATGCTATTCCTCCTCCTAATGCGCCGGATACCCTTGTCTCCGGCTTCTTTTTCTAAAGTCTGATCGCGCGATCCCTCGCGTGATTGATATGGGCGACGAGTGCCGCGACCGCTTCCTCCACGGAGCGCCGCTCGATCGCTTCGAGCACTTTCAGATGCTCGCTCATGACGGGGCCGACCCGGCCGTCGATGCGGAACCGCTCCTGCCTGATCAGCCGCATCTTGATGGAATTCACTCGGTAGACGTTTGAAATGATGGTGTTGCCGAGCGCATCGATGAAGGCGTCGTGCATGCCCCAGTCGACCGCCTGCGCATGCAGCTCCAGCTCACGGCTGTCGTTGCCGCCCTGGATCGCCTCCAGGATTTCACGATGCTCCTTCAAAAGCCTGGCGATTTCCTGGTCCGGGGCCGATTGGGTGAACAGTGCAACGGCTTCCTTTTCCAGGAAGACGCGAAGCTGGAAGGCTTCACGGATGAGGTTGAGGTCGATATGGGCGATCTGCAGCCCGCGTTGCGGCACGGTCTTGATCAGTCCCTCGGCCTCCAGCCGCGGAACGAGTTCACGGATCGCGCCGAGCGTCAGGCCCGTCAATTCCACCAGCCGACGTTGCGAGACGAACTGGCCCGGGCGAACGTCACGCGCGAGAAGGTGGCGCGTGAAGCTCTCGTAAGCCTTCTCCCTCAGCGTCGGCTGTTCCTCGACCTGGCTTTCCGTGGGACGCCCCTGATCCATGGCTTTCAGGCAGCCTCCGAACGGAACAGGGTGTCGAAGGCCGATGCCAACAGGCGCTGGCCTTCATCAGCGATCCGAAGAAGCGGCGGCCGCACCGTCAGCCACAACGGGTCGTTCGAAAGATGGGCGATCATCACCTTCACCGCCGGAATGACGGGATATTTCAGCAATTCCACGACGAGATCGACGACCCGCTGATCGTCCTCGCCATCCACGGCCATGCGCCGAACTTCGCGTGGGGCGAAATTCGCGACGCCGGATATCGCACCCTGCCCGCCGAGACGTACGCCTTGAGCCAGATGCCGCTCGTCACCGATCAGGATGATGAGGTCGCCATGTTCCTTGAGTAGCTTTTCGGTAAAGGCCCATTCTCCGCCGGAATCCTTCACCCCGGTGACAATGCCGGGAAACGCCTGGCGAAGCCGGCCAATCAGCGTGTGGCTCAGCGGCACCATCGTGACCGATGGAATGTGGTAGACGATGATGTCACGGGCTTTGTCGCCCAGCAGGGCGAATACGGCGGAGAACCAGCCGAACAGGCCTTCGTCGCTGACATTCTTGAAATAGGAGGGCGGGGCCAGAAGAATGTTGCGCGCCCCCTTGGATAGCGCCTGCGCGGCCTGTTCCGCGGCGTCCGCCGCCGCGTCTACGAGAACACCCGCTACCATCTGGCGCGGCGCGATGCCGCCCGAAATCATGGCGGCGAGCACCTTTTCCCGTTCGCCGTTGCCGATCGAGGCGCCTTCGCCGGTCGTGCCGAAAACCGTAACGCTGTCGCAACCGGCATCGAGGCTGCGGCGAGCTTGGGCGACCATCGCGTCGAGCACGATCTTGCCGTCTTTGTCAAAAGGGGTCGCGAGTGCGACAGAGAGCCCGAAACGCATGTTAGACTATTTATCCTCCCAGTGTTGTCGCGACGCTCGCACACTAACATGTTAGAAGTCAATCAGGCAATTTGATTGAAATTGAGGTGCGGGCGCTTGCGTAGATCGAACGGCTCTACCGAGCGCGATCACGCAAGCTGCACTTGGCCTATGCCGCAGATGTTGACCTCGATATCGAGCTTGCGCGCGAGAGCTGCTTTTGATCGAAAAAGGCCGAAATTGGCGTCAGCGCAGGTCGAGGACGAACCGCTGTCCGCCCATGTTGACTTCGATCCTGCCCGGTTCCGCGACCGGGATCAGTCCGCACAATGTGCCCGTCGTCATCACCTGTCCCGCCTTGAGCATGGAGAAGGAGGAGAGCTGGTCCTGGTTCGCCAGCACGACCATGGTCTTCAGCGGATCGCCGTCGGAATGCGCCGCGGGCTTGTCGAAGCCGGACTGTCCGTCGATGAAAACCGACAGCTGACCGATCGATGCGCCTTCGTCCAGCAGGCTCCGGTCCAGCGACGGGCCGAGGACGTAACCGACATTGCTCATCATGTCGGCGGCGGCGAGGGCCGGATCGCCCCGGGAGCCGCCCTGGTAACGGCTGCGAAGAAGCTCAACGCCGATCCGCACCGAGCCGATCGCGTCGACGATATCCTGGCGCGTCACATCGCCGTTGCGGGCCACGACATCCTTGTCGAGCACGAAGGCCAGTTCCACCTCCAGCGAGATGCCCGGCTGATGGTCATGGCTGGTTTCTTCGTTGACGAACAGAAGCGGTGCGCTCTGGCAGAAATCACCCTTCAGGGTGAGCTTGGCGCCCTTGAACGGCTGGCCGAGCGCCCGAAACACGTCCGTCTGCACCGCATAAGCATCCGCCAGCGGCAGCCCGAGAAAGGGCTCCGGATCAAGCACGGTCCTCGACAGGATGGCATTGCGAATGGCACTCGCGAGGCGGGCGGGGAGGGTGTCGGCAGGCATGTCCGGCATAGGTTCAGTTTCCTTGGTTTGAGGTGGAAGCCCAGGGGCATTCGCAATTAGTACCAATAGCCGAGCTTTCAAGCATCCCAATAAAATCAATGGATTTTGCACGCTTCAAAATATGCCGACGGCAGTCGTGCATTCGCTCCTCCATCGCCAGGCCCGCTCGCAACATGCCGCAGCCGGTGACTGATGTAAATATATATTTGACGACTGATACCTACACTGATTATATCAGTTCTATAACGAGGAGCCAATTTATGTCGAATGCTGCGCTGAAGGGCATTGTTGCCGCCTCCGTCACACCGGTGACGGCCGATTTCCGTATCGATACCGTCCGTCTGAAGGCGCATATCGATCATCTCCTGGCAAATGGCTGCAGCTTCATCTCGACGTTCGGCACCACGGGCGAGGGCGCATCTTTTTCGACCGCTCAGAAGCTCGAAGCTCTCAAGGCACTAAAGGCGGACGGGGTGGAGATGGGCCGTCAGCTGCCGGCGATCATGACGCCGAGTTTCGACGATGCGGTAACCTCGCTGATTGCCTATGGAGAGCTCGGCTGTCGCGCCGCGCTCGTCCTGCCGCCCTTCTATTACGGAGCGAGCGAGGACGGCGTTGCGGCGTTCTTCGATGCACTGATCGAGCGGACCAAGGCGCATACGGAAATCGCTCTCGTCCTCTACAACATCCCGCAGCTCAGCCGGGTCCGCTTCACGCAGCCGCTGATTGCGGCTCTGCTGCGCAGGCACGGCAGCCGCATCGCCGGGATCAAGGATTCGACCGGGGATCTCGACAACGGGTTGATGCTGGTGAAGTCCTTCCCGGAGCTTGCCGTCTTTACGGGCGACGACCGGGTTCTGCCCACGCTCGTCAAGGCCGGGGGCGCCGGCATGATCGGCGGCATGCCGAACGTCTTTACCCGCGATCTGAGGGCGCTTTACGACAATCCCGACGATGCCGGCCTTCTGGAGAAGCAGTCGCGGCGCATCGAGGCAGTGGATGCCTACGGATCGCTCGTTGCCCTCAAGGCGGCTCTTGCCCATTATCGCAACGACGAAAGTCTGGCATATGCGGTGCCGCCTCTGGTTGCTCTCAACCAGTGCGATCGTGTTATGCTCATTGAATTATTCGAGCGGACGGGTTATCGCGCCGCTGCTTGACCCGCCCGGTGCCGCCGGCGATAGGAGACAGATGAGCGTACTTACTGCACCGCCCGGCACTGGACAGCCAGACCTTCGCTCGGTCAAACAGGTCGCCTATGAGCGGTTTCGCGAGGCGCTGTTCGATGGCCGGCTGCGGCCCGGCCAGTTCGTGTCCCAGCGGGAGCTCGTCGCTCTCCTTGGCCTTTCGATCGGCGCCCTGCGCGAACTCCTGCCGCGCCTGCAATATGAAGGCCTGCTGGTGGTCATGCCGCAGCGAGGCATCCAGATCACCCAGATCGACCTCTCGATCATCCGCCAGGCTTTCCAGGTGCGCATGGCGCTGGAGCGCGAGGCCGTGCTGACGGCTGTCAGGCGGATGCCCGACGTTATCCTCGATGAACAGGCTAGGCTTCACCAGTCGATCCTCGACGAGGTCCGCAACGCTCCCTCGCCGGATGTCTTCGAGCGTGGCCAGAAGGTCGACGACGGATTTCACAACCTTCTCGTCGACTCGACCCAGAACGATCTGCTGATCCAGGCCTACGCGGTCAACGCGATCCGCATGCGGCTCATCAAGCTCGACAGGATCAGTCTTTCCGAACAGGTCCTGCCGCCGGCCTTCGCCGATCATCTGGCGATCATCGACGCCATCAAATCCCGCGATCCGCATGCGGCAGGCGATGCCATCGACCGCCACATCATGCATGCCCGTGAACGGGCGATCGAGTTCTGATCAGCTTCTGCTTTATTTTATCGGCGTTTTGCCTTGGCCATCATACATCTTGGTGGCCGATCTCCATATGTGCGCCCCTCTTAATGTATAACTGATCATATCAGTTTTCATAGAAGTTGTCGAACAACATGTTTACAGGTTCGAATTTTTGTTGCATGGTGAAGCTGTCAGGCATTCTGACGCTTTGGGAGAGGCAATTCAGGGAGGACCGAGCTTGGCGCGGCTGGAGTTATCCAACGTTTCGAAAAGCTACGGGGCGTTCGACGCCATTACGGACGTATCGCTTGCCATCGAGGACGGAGAATTTGCGGTTTTCGTCGGCCCGTCCGGTTGCGGCAAGTCCACGCTGCTGCGCCTGATCGCGGGGCTCGATCCGATCAGCGACGGCGCGATCAGAATCGGTCCGGACGACGTGACCCGCCGGCCGGCTGGCACGCGCAGCGTTGCGATGGTGTTTCAGTCCTACGCGCTCTATCCGCATATGAGCGTCTACGACAACATCGCCTTTCCGCTGCAGATGGAGCGCCGCTCGAAGGGCGACATCCGCCAGCAGGTCGAGAAGGCTGCCGGCACGGTGCAGCTTTCCACCCGGCTGAAGGACAAACCGTCGAAGCTTTCGGGCGGCCAGCGACAGCGCGTCGCGATCGCCCGAGCGATCGTCCGCAAGCCGAAAATCTTTCTGATGGACGAGCCGCTTTCCAATCTCGACGCGGCATTGCGCATTGAGATGCGCACAGAGCTCACCCAGCTCCACAAGGAGCTCGGCGCCACCATGGTCTACGTCACCCATGACCAGCTGGAGGCGATGACCATGGCCGACCGGATCGTGGTGTTGAACGGCGGCCGCGTCGAGCAGGTCGGCAGGCCGATGGACCTTTATCACAAGCCGGTCAATCGTTTCGTCGCGGGCTTCATCGGCAGCCCGCCGATGAACATGTTGCGCAGCAAGGTGAAGGCGATCGAAAGCGAATATTATTCCTTCGAAGCCAACGGCATCGGGACGATCGTGATCGACGGACTGGCAAAGCGCCTCAAGATCGGCGAGGAGGTCGTTCTCGGCATTCGTCCGGAATTCCTGGCGCCGCATCCGGCCGGCAGCGAGCCGCTGGTGAAGATCGGCGTCGTGCCGCGATCGGTCGAGAGGCTGGGTGCCCAGACGATCGTTCACAGCGCGATCGAGGGTCAGAATTTCACCTGCGTGTTTGCCGGCGACCAGGTCGTCGAGCCGGGCCGGGCGCTGAACGTTTATTGCGATGCGGCGAATATCCACGTCTTTGACGCTGCAGGGATTACGGTCAGCAGAAACTAAATCGTCGTCGATAAATCGGGAGGAGTTTACGATGAAGAATGATGTCATGCATTCCATGAAGCCCACACGCCGCGCATTTCTGTCAGGCACCGCTGCCGGTCTCGCCAGCCTGCCGATCCTGATGTCGGTTTCCGGCCGGGCGCTTGCGGCGGACCAGCAACTGGTTTTCTGGTCTCAGCTCGCAGGCAGCAAGAAGGCCGCCGGCGAAGCGCTCGAAGCCGCTTTCAAGACCGCCCATGCGGAAGTCGCGCTGCAATCCAGCCTTTATGCAGAACCGTCGCAGCTCAATGAAAAGATGCTGACGGCGATCAACGGCAATACCGGCCCGGACCTGATCGTTCAGCATTGGGACTACAATCTCACCTATGCTTCCGGCAAGAAGCTCGTCGAACTCGGCAAGGCGCTTCCGAATGTAAAGACGGCCGATCTGGACCCCTCGCTGCTCGCCTACGGCCGTGCCGACGGCGGCCAGTATTCCATGCCGCTCTACGGCACCTCGCGCGGTCTTGGCATCAATCGCAAGCTCATCAGCGAAGCGGGCCTCAACCCCGACAAGGGGCCGCAGAACTGGGCCGAGCTTCGCGAATGGGCAAAGGCCGTCACCAAGCGCCCGGGTGGCGGCATGCTGCAGGTGTCCGGCATCCAGCTCTACCAGAACGACCTTGAAGCCTTCGAGCTCTTCACGCTGCTGCTGCAGGGTGCGGGCGGTTCGCTGCTGACGGCGGATCTGTCGGCGCCGGGTTTTGCCGGTCCGGAAGGCGTCAAGGCACTGACCTTCCTGCAAGACCTCGTCGTCACCGACAAGATCACCGATGCGGGCTTCGGCGTCGGCCCCGGCGGCATGGCGAACCCGTTCAACCAGGGACGCGCCGCGATGCTGATCGCCGGCAACTACTCCACCAATAACGCGTTGAAGGCCGGCGTCGAATTCGACGTCGTTCCCTTCCCGAAGGAAAGCGGTGGGTTCACATCGCTTGTCGATCCCTTCTGCTTCGCCGTCCGGGCAGGTGCACCGAACCAGGAAGCGGCCCTCAAGCTCGTCGAGTTTGCGATGTCGCCGGAACAGCAGATCGCCTTCGCGGTCGCCAGCAAGAACGTGCCGGCCCTGAAGTCCGCCCAGCAGAACAAGGACGTGCAGGCCGACCCCTATCTTTCCAAGTTCATCAAGACCGCGAGCTACGCCCCGCCGACCGCGCCGGCAACGCCGGTCTTCCCCCGCATGATGACGCTCGTCGCGCGTGGCGTTCAGGAAGTCATTTTCCAGAAGAACACGCCCGACAAGGCGCTGAAGGCGGCCGCGGACGAAGTGCAGACATTGCTCAAAAAGAGCTGAGGAGCAGGTTATGGCGCTTCAGAATTCGACATCCAGACCGGTCAAAACGGTCAGTTTTCACCAGAACTGGAGCGCCTACGCATTCCTCGCACCCGCGCTCGTCATCCTCTTCCTGTCGCTGCTGCTGCCGGCGGTGGCGACGCTGTTGATGAGCTTCACGGACGTCTCGTTCCTGAAGCCGACGAGTTTCATCGGCTTCGACAACTATACCAAGCTGTTCAATGACACCCGCTTTCAGCAGGCGGTCGGCAACACGATTCACTATACGATCGGCGTGACCTTTCCGACCATGCTGCTCGGCCTGCTGGCAGCGGTCGCGCTCAATCAAAAAGTGCCGGGGCGCATGGCTTTCCGGACGATCTTCTACCTGCCGGTTCTGACCTCGCTGATCGCGGCCGCTGTCGTCTGGGCTTATGTCTACGAGCCCTATGCCGGGCCGCTCAACGGTGTCCTGACCCGGGTCGGCCTGCCACCCCAGCCATGGTTGCAGAACCCGAACCTAGCAATGAACGCGCTGATCATCATGGCGATCTGGCGCGACTTCGGCACCGCGATGATCATCTATCTGGCCGGTCTTCAGGATATCCCGAACGACCTCTATGAGGCGGCACGTCTCGATGGGGCGAAGGGCAAGGATATCTTCCTGCGCATCACCGTGCCGATGCTGAGTTCCGTCACCTTCTACCTGCTGATCATCCTGATCGTGCAGACCTTCCAGGTGTTCGGCGCGATCTACGTGATGACCCAGGGCGGGCCGCTCGGCTCGACGGAAACCGTCGTCTACCAGATGTACCAGACGGCCTTCGGCTATACCGAGTTCGGTTATAGCGCGGCGATGTCGACCATACTCTTCCTGACCATCCTGGTGTTCTCGATCATCGGGACCCGGATCATGCGGAGGAAAGACGCATGACCGACCTTGCACAGCCCGCCGCGATGGAACGACAGATCATGGCCCGCCGCCGTGGCCGGGAGTTCCCGCGCTTCGACGTGATGAACGTCATCGGTTACCTGCTGCTGCTGTTTGCAGCGCTCGCCACAGTGATGCCTTTCCTCTGGATGGTCTCGACCTCGTTCAAGGGCGACCAGGAAATCTTCCGGTTTCCACCGAGTTTCGTTCCGGACGGTCTGCGATGGCAGAACTACCTTGATGCCATGACGTCGCCGGATGCCGGCCGGCAGCTGGTGAACAGTCTGATCTACGCGTTGGGCTCGACCGTTTCGAACCTCGTCTTCTGCTCGCTGGCCGGTTACGCGCTTGCCCGCATGCAGTTTTCCGGCCGCAACCTGATCTTCGCGCTGGTCGTCGGCCTGTTGATGGTGCCGGCGCAGAGCCAGATCGTTCCCGTCTTCCTGATCGTCCAGAAGATACCCTTCGCCGGCGGCAACGACTGGCTCGGCAATGGCGGCACCGGCCTTCTCAACACCTATTGGGGCATGATCCTGCCGACTGCGGCGACACCTTTCGGGATCTTCATGATGCGGCAGTTCTTCACCCGCATCCCGATGGAATACGAGGAATCCGCCAAGCTCGACGGTGCGTCTCCGTTCACAATCTTCCGGCGCATCCTGCTGCCGCTGGCCCGGCCGTCGCTCGCCGTGCTCGGCGTCTTGAGCTTTCAGAGCGCCTGGAACGACTTCGTCTGGCCGCTTATCCTCAACTCGCACCGGGAGATGGCCACCCTGCAGATCGGCCTGCAGCTGCTGCAGAGCGGGCCGGATGCACGCTGGAACGTCGTCATGGCGATGGCGACGCTCATCACCCTGCCGGTCATCATCGTCTACCTGCTGGCGCAGCGGCATGTGATCGACGGCGCAGTGACCAGCGGCGTCAAGGGTTGATCGATCAATCAAAAGATGAATGAGCCGCTCCGGCGGCAAGGAGGATGCCTGTGGCCAAGTCAGATCAGACCAAGAACGTGGAAGTCTACCGTAAACCGGGCGAATTCGCCGCATGGCCGGCCAATTACGGCCTGTGGCTCTGGGGCGAGGAAGCGGTGACGATCTTTGTCCAAGGTTTCCGCGGCGAGGCGGAGAACCTGCATGCGCGCGACAAGACCCGACCGTTCATTCCGGTGCAGGCCCGCAGCATGGATGGCGGCGAGACCTGGACGATCGAGCGGTTCAACGCCTTCGTGCCCGGCAGCCAGACGCTTTCCGGCGACGAGCATGTCCTGCCTGAACTCGAAGCGCAGTCGAAGATCGACATCGACCGGGATATTCGCCCGCTCGACCAGCCGATCGATTTCACCGATCCTGAAACGATCGTCATGTGCGCCCGCACCGGCCTGCTGGGTGGGGCGATCAGCTGGTTCTATGTCTCGAACGACCGGGCGAGGACGTGGCGAGGGCCCTACCGGCTCGGCGATTTCGGCCTGCCTGGCATTTCGGCGCGCACCGACATCGTGCCGCTCGGCAAGCACGACGCGCTCTTCCTGTTGAGCGCCGCCAAGCGGGACGGCAAGGAAGGCCAAGTCTTCTGCATCCGCACCCGCGACGGTGGCAAGAGTTTTACGTTCGAAGGTTTTGTCGGAGAGGAACCAGAAGGTTTTGCGATCATGCCTGCGTCGATCCGGCTAAAGGACGGCAAGGTGCTGACGCTGGTGCGCTGCTCGACGGCAAGCCGCGGGCCGGACCGCAAGGCCTGGATCGATGCCTATACCTCCGGCGACGAGGGCAAGACCTGGGAATTGATCGGCCGGCCGGTGCCGAATACGGGTTACGCCGGCAATCCGCCGACGCTGAACCGGTTGAAGGATAGCCGGCTGGTGCTTATGTTCGGTTATCGCGACGCGCCTTTTGGCCTGCGCGCCCGGGTGAGTTCCGACGAGGGCAAGACCTGGAGCGAGGATATCATCATCCGCGACGACGGCGGCATGTCCGACCTCGGTTATCCGCGAACGGTCGTCAGGCCGGATGGGAAGCTGCTGAGCGTCTATTATTACAACTACGGCAGCGATCAGGAGCGCTTCATCGCCGCCTCGATTTTCGACATGGCCGGCTGATCAGCCGCGCGGCTAAGCCCAGCGTCCGGCAGGCGATCGCATATGGAACGTGCGGCGGCGCGAGGAGCCCCTCCCCCTTGTGGGGAGGGGTTGGGGAGGGGCCTTCGCCCCCGCAAAAACCCCTCCCGCCTGCCGGCCACCCTCCCCACAAGGGGGAGGGTTACGAATGCCGCGCCGCCATACATCCTCATATGCGATTGCCTCCTCTGCTTCAGAAAGCAGATTCGAAAACATGTCTGGTGCCTGCCCTCAGCCACTGCGCTGCGAGTAGGAAAGGCGGCATTTTGGATTGACACGTGTCGTAAGACATCATATCTCTTGGGTCGCTATTATCTATCTGCCGGGAGGAGACCGGCAATCCAAGGGAGGACGGCCATGAAGCCGCTATTGAGAATAGTGGGACCGGTATTGCTCGGTTCCACCCTGCTTTTCCAGCCTGCCCACGCCGAAACCCCGCCCAATATGCTGGTCGTCGGCTTCTCGATGACCAATATCCTGACGCTCGACCCCGCTGCCATTACCGGCAAGGAGACCGTACAGGTTCTCACAAACATATATGATAACCTTGTGGCGCTCGATGCCGTCAATCGCGCCCAGGTCGATCCGCAGCTGGCGGAAAGCTGGACGATCGCCGACGACAACGGCTCGATCACCTTCAAGCTGCGCAAGGGGGCGACCTTCGCTTCCGGAAACCCGGTCACGTCGGCGGATGTGGTCTGGTCCTTCAAGCGCTTGATGAAGCTCAACCTGGCCCAGGCGTCGTTCCTCAAAACCCACGGCTTCTCCGCGGCCAATGCCGACGCAAGTTTCACCGCTCCCGACGACGGCACGGTCGTCATCAAACTGCCGAAGAAGGTCGATCCGCAGATCATCGTGCAGACGCTTGGGATTGTCGGTCCCGGCTCCATCCTCGATATGAAGGCGGTCATGGAGCACGACAAGAACGGCGATATGGGCGCCGCGTGGCTCACCAACAACTCCGCCGGCTCCGGTCCGTTCACGCTCAGCCAGTGGCAGTCGAACGAGCGTGTCACGCTCGAGCAGAACCCGAAATACTGGGGCGAAAAGCCGACCCTGCGCCGGATCATGATGCGCCATCTGGCGGAATCGCAGAGCCAGCGGCTGATGCTCGAAAAGGGTGATATCGACATTGCCTATTCCATGTCGGCGGCCGACCTGAAGGCTCTGGAAGCCAACAAGGACGTCAAGATCCAGACGAATGGCGGCAGCGGCTTTTATTATCTCGCCGTCTCCATGAAGGACGAGAAGTTCCAGAAGCCGAAGGTTCGCGAGGCGCTGCGTTATCTCATCGACTACCAGGGCCTCAACGACAGCGTACTGCCCTATTTCGGCAAGCTGCGCGATCGTCCCGTTCCGGCGGGCATTTTCGGCGCCTTGCCGAATGCGGGCTATAAGCTCGATGTCGCAAAGGCCAAGGCGCTGCTTGCCGAGGCGGGTTATCCGAACGGCTTCTCGACCACGCTGCGCGCCATTTCCGACGTGCCGTTCATGAGCCTTGCGACCGCCATCCAGGCGACGCTGGCGCAGGCCGGCATCAAGGCCGAGATCGTCACCGGCTCCGGCGACCAGATCTACGGCGCGATGCGCGAACGCAAATATGAGCTTGTCGTCGGCCGCGGCGGCGGCGGCCAGCTGCCGCATCCGGACTCGAACTTCCGCGCCATCGTCTACAATCCCAACAATGCGGATGAGGCGAAGCTGACGAACTTCCAGGGCTGGCGCACGTCCTTTTATGATGAGAAGATCAACAAGATGATCGATGACGCGCTCGTCGAAGGCAACAAGGACAAACAGATCAAGGAATATCAGGACATCCAGACCTATTACGCGGAGATGGTGCCGGCGATCCAGCCCTTCTCGGAAGTGGTCGACAGCGTCGGTTTCCGGGCCGACATCAAGGGTCTCGAACTGAACCCGTCCTGGTCCACCCAGCTTCGCACCGTCAAGAAAGAACGATAATCGTCGGCTGCCGCGGCGTAGGCCTCCTGGTCTTGCAGCGCCGCGGCATCCGGTACGGTTCTGAGGAAGTCCCATGAACAACGAGCGTCTCACCGCTTTCACGCGGCAGGCCGGCACCATATTGGCAACCCTTCTCGGGTTGCTGATCCTGACCTTCTGCATCGGACGGCTGATGCCCGTCGATCCGGTCCGCGCCATTGTCGGCGAAGAGGCCGACCAGGCCACATACAACATGGTCGCGGAACGGATCGGCGCCAACCTTCCTCTCTACCAGCAGTTTTTCCGGTACGTGAACGATTTGGCTCATGGCGATTTCGGGACGTCGATCCGGACAGGGCAGCCGGTCATCAACGACATCCTGCATGTCATGCCGGCAACGATCGAGCTTGCGACCTTTGCGATCATCGTCGGGGCGGGCCTCGGCATTCCGCTCGGCATTCTGGCCGCCGTGCGCCGCAACCGGCCGGTCGACCACATCATCCGCTTCCTCACCCTGATCGGCCATTCCATGCCGATCTTCTGGACCGGCATGATCGGCCTGATCATCTTCTATGCGGCGCTGGATCTGGTCGGCGGCGGCGGCCGTCTGTCGGATTATTATATCGGCCTCGTGCCGGAAACGACCGGTTTCCTGCTGATCGATGCGATCATCGCCGGCGACTGGGAGGTCTTCCGGGATGCCGTCAACCATCTGCTGCTGCCGGCGAGCATCCTCGGCTATTCGTCGATGGCCTATATCACCCGCATGACTCGCAGTTTCATGCTGGACCAGCTCAACCAGGAATACGTGACCACGGCGCGGGTGAAGGGGTTGTCGAAGGGCCGCACCATCTGGCACCACGCGTTCGCGAATATCCGGGTGCAGCTGGTGACGATCGTGGCGCTCGCCTATGGCAGCCTGCTGGAAGGGGCGGTGCTCATCGAGACCGTGTTCTCCTGGCCGGGCTTCGGCCAATACATCACCAACAACATGCTGATCGGCGACATGAACGCTGTGATGACCTGCGTGCTGCTGGTCGGCATCATCTTCATTGCGCTCAACCTGCTTTCCGACGCGCTTTACAAGATCTTCGATCCGAGGACGCGGTGACATGGCAGCTCAATCTCTCGACATGCAGGACGTGGCCATGAACGGTACTCGCTCAAACCCAAATTCGGCCTTCCGCCGGCTGCTGGCCGTCATCCGCGAGCTTCTCGGCAACCCGTCTTCGGGCTTCGGCCTCGTGGTCATCACCATTCTGGTGCTGACGGCGATCGTCGCGCCGCTGATCGCGCCCTATGACCCGAATGTCATCGATCTCGGCAACACGCTGAAGCCGCCGAGCGCCGAGCATTGGTTCGGAACCGACGAGCTCGGCCGCGACGTCATGAGCCGCATCATCTACGGCACGCGCATCAGCTTGACGATCATCACCATCGTGTCGGTCATCGTCGGCCCGATCGGGCTGCTGGTCGGCACGACGGCCGGTTATTTCGGCGGCTGGTACGACACGATCATGATGCGTATCACCGATATCTTCCTGTCCTTCCCGAGCCTCATCCTGTCGCTTGCCTTCGTGGCAGCCCTCGGCGCCGGCCTCGAAAATGCGATCATCGCCATCGGGCTCACCACCTGGCCGCCGATTGCCCGCCTGGCACGCGCCGAAACGCTGACCTTCCGCGGTGCCGATTATATCTCGGCCTCGCGCATGCAGGGCGCGTCGTCACTGCGCATCATCATCAAGTCGATCATGCCGATGTGCCTTCCTTCTGTTCTGGTGCGCATCACGCTTTCGATGGCGACCGTCATCCTGACCGCGGCCGGCCTCGGTTTCCTCGGGCTCGGAGCGCAGCCGCCGCTGCCCGAATGGGGAGCGATGATCGCCACCGGCCGGCGCTACATGCTGGACAACTGGTGGCTGGTCGCCTTCCCGGGCGGCGCCATCCTGCTTGTCAGCCTTGCCTTCAACCTTCTCGGCGACGGCCTGCGCGACGCGCTGGATCCGAAACAGCGTTAGGATTTTCCCCATGGACAACAGCCAGGCACTCCTGAAGGTCGAAAATCTCCGCGTCAGCTATCGCGCTGGCAAGGCCTACAACACCGTCGTCAAGGGCGTCTCCTTCGATCTCGGCCGCGAGCGGCTTGGCATCGTCGGCGAATCCGGCTCCGGCAAGTCGACGATCGGCCGGGCGCTGCTGAAGCTCCTGCCGACCGCGAAGATCGAGGCCGACCGCATGGATTTCGGCGGCACCGACCTTCTCTCCGCCACCGAAAAGCAGATGCTGACGATCCGCGGCCGACGCATTTCGATGATCCTCCAGGACCCGAAATTCTCGCTTAACCCGGTACACCGCGTCGGCGACCAGATCGCCGAGGCCTACCGGGTTCACAGCAGGGCATCGGCCCAGGCGGCGAAGCAGAAGACGCTGGAAATGCTGGAGGCGGTGAAGATCCGCGATCCGGAACGGGTGTTCGGCCTTTATCCGCATGAAGTCTCGGGCGGCATGGGCCAACGCATCATGATCGCCATGATGCTGATCCCCGAGCCGCAGATCATCATCGCCGACGAGCCGACCTCCGCGCTCGACGTCACCGTGCGCATGCAGGTGCTCAACATCCTGAACGAGCTGGTGACCAACAAGGGCATCGGCCTCATCATGATCAGCCACGACCTCAACCTGGTGCGCAATTTCTGCGACCGCGTTATGGTCATGCGCCATGGCGAGGTCGTCGAGGAACGGGCGGCCCGGGACATGCGCAACTGCACGCATCCCTATACCCAAGGATTGCTTGCCGCACAGCCGCATATCGGCGGCAGCCGGAAGCCGCTTCCGGTCCTGAACCGCCAAACCATCTCCACAGAGACCAAAGAGGTGCGCGCATGACCGCCATCGACGTCCGCAATCTCTCGATCGATCTCGGCTATGGTCTCGCAAAGAAGCGTATTCTCGGCGACGTCTGCTTTTCGGTCGAAGCCGGCGAATCCTTCGGGCTTGTCGGCGAGTCCGGTTCCGGCAAGTCGACCATCCTGCGCTGCATCGCCCGTCTCCTGAACGTCTGGGAAGGCGATATCCAGCTCGAGGGGCGATCGGTCAACGACATGCCCTTCGTCGAATATTGCCGCACGGTCCAGATGGTGTTCCAGGATCCCTACGGTTCGCTCCATCCGCGCCAGTCGATCCGCACGGCGCTTCAGGAGCCGCTCCGCATCCATCGCATGGACCGCCAGGTCGAACGCATGGAGCGGGCTCTGATCGATGTCGGCCTCGATCCGGCCTTCCTGTCGCGTTATCCGCACGAACTTTCCGGCGGCCAGCGCCAGCGCGTGGCGATCGCGCGCGCACTCATTCTCGAGCCGCGCATCCTGCTTCTCGACGAGCCGACCTCGGCGCTCGACGTCTCGGTACAGGCGGAAGTGCTCAATCTGCTCGCCGATCTGCGTGCAAAACGCAACTTGACCTATCTCTTCGTTTCCCATGATCTTGCGGTGATCGATCATATGTGCGAGCGGCTGGCGGTCATGCAGCATGGTCGCGTGGTCGAGGTGATGAGCCGAGACGTGCTGGCGACAGGCCAGGCCCAGGATCCCTATGCCCGGGAACTGATCCAGGCGAGCCTCGAATACGACCAAGCTGTCTGAGTTTTCGCATCTGAGACGCCATGGAGTGCCCGATGACAGCCGAAGCCCCATCTTCTACCTGGCGCCGCAGGGAGACCCTGAGTTCGCAGGTGGTTCGCACGATCGCCGAGCGTATCAAGCTTGGGGACTATCCGCGCGGGTCGAAGCTTCCGACGGAAAAGGCGCTGATCGACGAGCTGGGCGTCAGCCGGACGGTTGTCCGGGAGGCGATCGCCAATCTTCGGGCAAGCGGCCTCGTCTCGATCCATCATGGGATCGGTGTCTTCGTTCGCCAGGACGCGGGTGTGACGCCTTTCCGCCTTGGCGACGAAAACCTGATGCTGGTCGAAAACCTGGTAAAGGGCCTCGAACTGCGCATCGGCATCGAGTCCGAAGCGGCAGCGCTTGCCGCTGACCGGCGGACCCAGGCGGATATCCAGGCGATGACCGCGGCCTGCAAGGCGATGGATGTCGCCGTCCGCCGTGCAAGCCGGGACACGCAGGCGGATTTCGATTTCCACCGCGCCGTTGCCACCGCCAGCCATAACGAGCATTTTTTCCGTATCTTCAACTATCTCGGCGAGACCTTGATGCCGCGCATGCGGCTTTCGACACATGCGGTCGATGACGCGAGCCTCTCCGTGCATCTCGCACGCGTCAATGAAGAACACCGTGCCATCCTCAAGGCAATCGAAGCCCGCGACGTGGAAGGCGCGCGCGGGGCGATGCGCAAGCACCTTGGCGACAGCCGCGACCGGATGCTCGAACGGCTGCGGCAACAGCAATGATCGACAGCGAGAACATGTCCAGCCTCGCGGCGAGGCTGCGCGACAACCTCTCATTCGACTGGAATTTCCAACCGGCTGTGGAAAGCTTTCCGGACTGGCAGGACCGCACACGGAACAACGTGCGCCACGCACTCGGCGTCGGGCGGATCGCGCCCGCGAGCGCGTCGGTCGTCACAGAGTGGGCTGAAGACGGATGCAGGGCCCAAGAGCTCGAACTTGGCTTTTCGAACGGCGAAACGACGAGAGCCTATCTCCTTCGTCCGGATACCAACAGCGTCATGCCTGCCGTGCTGCTGCTGCACGATCACGGCTCGTTCTTCTCGATCGGCAAGGAGAAGATGATCCGCCGCTCCAGCGAGGTTTCCGAGATCGCAGCGGACGCGGATCGATGGGCGGCGAAACTTTATGGCGGCCGGCATGTCGGCAACGAACTCGCCCGGCGCGGTTACACCGTGCTTTGCGCCGACGCGCTCGGCTGGGGCAGCCGGAAAGGCAATGGTTACGAATCGCAGCAGGCGCTGGCGGCCAATCTCATGCAGTTCGGCGTTTCCTACGCCTCCGTCATCCTGCTCGAAGACCTCGAGGCCATGTCATGGCTTCGCGCGCTGCCCGGCGTCGATGGAAACCGTGTGGCGAGCTTCGGTTATTCGATGGGCGGCTCGCGCGCCTGGCAGGTGGCCGCACTTTCGGACGATGTCAGGGCCTGTGTCGCCGGCGGCTGGATGGGGACGCTGCAGGGCCTCATGCAGCCAGGCAACAACCAGCTTCGCGGCCAGTCGGCCTTTTCCATGCTGCATCCGCCGATCGCCGGAAAGATCGATTATCCGCATTTTGCAGGGCTTGCCGCGCCGAAACCCACGCTGATCTTCAGCGGCGCCGAAGACCGGCATTTTCCGCAGCCTGCCGCCCTGGCAGCGCAAGAGCAACTTCATGCGATCTGGGCGGCCGCCGATGCGGAGCGCTGCCTCGAAACGAGGCTTTGGCCCGGTGCTGCTCATGCATTTCCGGTTGACCAGCAGGACCATGCGATGGACTGGCTCGATCGGGTGATGTGAGGTGGGTTGGAAGGCAGGTCCTTCGCGAAAAGCGGGGTTGGATCTGGCCGAGGCCGAGTATGCCGCGAGGCACCCCCCTCTGCCCTGCCGGGCATCTCCCCCTCAAGGGGGGAGATCGAAGGAGGCGTGCTCAGCGGAACCTCTTTGATTTGTGCGGCGACAGGAAGCTGGCAGGGAGTGGAGTTCGGCAAGCTCAGGGCTTTTGATGGGACAAGACCTTGCTTCTGGCCGATCTCCCCCCTTGAGGGGGAGATGTCCGGCAGGACAGAGGGGGGTATGGCAGGGTGCGCCGTCCAATGCTGTCATTCCATGTTTGCTCGTGGATAATTGATCGCCACCCTCCAGCATCTCCAATGACTTAACCGCATCATCATCCCCGCCCTTTGAACCCATGCCTACAATCCGCTCGCTTCCGTCGCCGGAGTGTTTCGCGAGACGTTCGCGGGCAGGCGGAGGCCGGCGCTTTCATCGGAACCGTAACGTGCGGGAAAGGTGGAAGAGGTGAAAGCCATGGAATGCTCGTTGCAAGACGACCATTCCTATCAAGCCTCCCCCGGACAGCCATGTCCGGTTCGGTTGAGCCGTGCAAGTGGCAGGCCTGTCCCGAAAGGATGGGCGCGAATAAAGCCACGCAGCGAGGCGAGATGATCACCTGTAGAGGCCGGAAGCCTCGACAAGACGCCGAAGGCCACGCGAATGCGGAGCCATATTATTATTTTACTATGAGGTTCCGCATTCGTGTGGGCTCTCCGATCTTTGAAAAGCCACGGCAGGCGACTGCGCGGGGCTCCGGAGTGTTGGCCGAAGGCTTTTGATTTTCGGTGATTGGATCCTCGGGTCGAGCCCGAGGATGACGAGTGTGTGGGGAGCTCACTCTCCCAAAAGTACCGTTTTGGCCCATTGCGTTGCTTGCTTTGGACCCGGCACACCCTCTCCGTCGTCATCCTCGGGCTCGACCCGAGGATCCAATCACGGACGACAAGCTTGGGAGGCAGAATAAACGGTTCACTCGACCAGATTGGCGTTGATGAAGTCGAAGTTGATGTCTTCGCCCATGCCCGGCTTGTCGGAAATATGAACAAAACCGTCTTCGTCCATCGGATCGACCAGGGCGTTCAGGTATTCGAAGCCGTCGTCATATTCGAGGAACGGGTGCAGCAGGCCGCGCTCGTACCATTTTGCGTTCTTGGTGCAGGCCGCGACGATCAGGTTCGGAGCGCCATTGCCATGGATTTCGCAGTTCATGCCGAAGGATTCGGCGAGATGCATGGTCTTCATCGCCGGGCTGATGCCGCCAACGTCATGGACGCCGGTGCGCAGGATGTCGCAGGCCTTCGAGGTGATCCATTCGGCGCGGCTGAAATGTTTGCCGCCGGCGCTTTCCGGACCGAGGACCGGAATGTCGAGGTTTTCCGCAAGCCAGGCATAGGAGGCCGAGCTCTGCTCGTCCATCGGCTCCTCGATCCAGTCGAAGCCGAGCTTTTCGAGGCCCCTGCCGAGTTCCAGCGCTTCCGTGCGGGTATACCAGTGGAAGGCATCGATCATCAGGTGAATGTCGGGGCCGACCGCCTCGCGGACCGCGGCGCAGGCCTTGAGATCCATCTTGACATCCGGCGCCCAGGAGACCGGCGGCATCCAGGTGTGCAGCTTGATGCCCTTGTAGCCGCGCCTGACGAGCGTTTCGCCAAACCGGCCATAATCTTCCGGCGTCGCGAGGCCGTTCTCCAGCTCGTCGCCACACATGATCGAGCCATAGGCCGGGATCTTTTCGCGGTAGCTGCCGATCAGTTTGTGGACCGGCATGTTGAGCTTGCGGCCGGCAAGGTCCCACAGGGCGCAATCGACGATCGCGAGCGTCCGGTCGGTCAACTGCATCGCGCTGCCGCGCTGCCAGTGAGCGAGGTCCTGCCACAGCCGTTCGCGGGCGAACGGATCTTCGCCGATCAGCACCTTCTTGACGAACTTGTCGATCACGTGCGGGCGAACGACTTCCGGCGCGGCAAAGCAATAGCCTTCCGCTCCGTCGTCGTCGACGATGGTCAGCAGCGCCAGGTTGACCTTGTGCGGCGGGCCAGGATGGGCATGGCCGGCGGTATCCTGGTGACGGCGCGTGGTATGGGAGAATACGCGCACATTGACGTCTACGATCTTCACGAAATTCCTCCTGTCAGAAGCAGAGGGACGAACCTCCGCCATTTCATGTCGGGACCCGGCGAGGGCCGGATCGGATCCGCCCGTCGGGCGGCGGAAGCCTGTCGTTCACGCATCGTCCGGATGGCCGGCCGAGGCGAAGGCGCCGCCTTGATAGATGACGGCAGGATCGGTCGGGTCTTGCCTGCCGGCCGCCGTTTCCACTTCGACGCGCCACCTTGCGGATGTATCCTCGGGTTTCCAGCCGAGGAAAGCGGCATTGCGGTTGTCCCACCACTGCTCGTCGTTGGCAGAGGCGCCGTAGACGATGGTGTGTGCGATCCGCGGCGCAGCAAAGGCGCGCCGGCAGAGGGAAAAGAAATCACGATAGCTGAGCCAGGTCGCCAGCATGCGCGTGTTGGCCGGCTTTTCGAAACACGAACCGATGCGGACGGACAAAGTCTCCTGCCCGAATTTTTCGAAATAGAGGCTGGCAATCGCCTCTCCGAAAACCTTCGAAGCCCCGTAGAGCGAGTCCGGCTTCGGCACGACGGTGTTGTCCAGCCTTTCATCGCACCGATAGTAGCCGACGACGTGGTTGGAGCTTGCGAAGACGATGCGCGGCCGGCCGTTGTGGCGGGCGGCTTCGTAGATATTGTAGAGGCCGACGATATTGCCCTGGACGATGAGGTCGAACGTCTTTTCGAGGGAAATGCCGCCGAGATGAATGATGCCGTCGACGCCTTCGACCAGTTTGGCGACACCCGCGGCATCCGCCAGATCGCATTGAACGAAGGTTTCGCCCACGCCCGCATCGGCGATCTCACCGATATCCGACAGCACGACATGTTCGGCGATCTCCCTCAGCATCGGCCGGATTGCCCGGCCGACACCACCCGCGGCGCCGGTTAAAAGAAGTCTCTTGAGCATTCTTCCCTCGTGGACGGGTCGACGGTAAATATGCGTCGGTCCGCAGTGTCATCATACCTCATAGGTCATCTCATACTATAGGTCCGTGGCCGGGCGTCAATAAAATTCTTGCCCGGTGCTTGACAACACGGGCAGGTTTTACCCCTCTAAGTGGCTGAAATGGCAAAGCGAGAGAGCGGGCGGACATTGAAGAGAGCAGATAACATCACCGGGGAAATGCCCTCGCGAAAAGGCCGCAACCTGGTCGAGACGGTTGGTCGGCGGATGCGGGATGCGATCACGAGTGGCGCGTTGAAACCCGGTGACAAACTGCCCACGGAAAGCGGACTGACCCAGCAATACGAGGTCAGCCGCACGGTCATCCGCGAGGCGATCGCCTCGTTGCGGGCCGATAACCTCGTCGAGGTCCGCCATGGCGTCGGCGTCTTCGTGCTGGCGACGCAAGCCGGGCTGCAGGGCGGCTTCCGCACCGTGGATGCCAGCCGCGTTTCCTCGATCATCGAGATGCTGGAAGTCCGTGCTGCCATCGAGATCGAGGCCGCGGGCCTTGCCGCCGTTCGCTCGTCGCCGGCACAGCAGGAGCTGATCTTCGAATGTCTCGAAACGATCAAGCGGCAGATCGCTGCCGGTGCGGCAACGGTTGAAAGCGATCGGGCTTTCCATCTTGCCATCGCGGATGCGACCAACAACCCGCGTTTCCGGGAGCTCCTGGAAGCGATCGGCAAGCAGATGATTCCGCGATCGCTGCTGCAGGAGGGCGAGGTCGAGATTTCGCCGCCCGAATACCTGGCCCAGATCCAGGATGAACATGCCCGCATCGCCCGCGCAATCACGGATGGCGATGATTCGGCTGCTCGCGACGCCATGCGCATGCATCTCAAGGGGAGCCAGCAGCGCTATCGCTCGCTGATACGGCGCCCGTGAGTTTCCCACAAAGATAATACAACTATTGACAGTCATCATATGACTTGGTAGCCTTCTGGAAATCAACCAGGAAGGGACTGTCATGTCTATGGATCCAAATGAACTGAAGCACGCGCTCGGCGCCGGCCTCCTGTCGTTCCCCGTTACGCCTTTTGGCAAGGATGGCCTCTTCAACCGCAAGGCCTATGAGCAGCATGTCGGCTGGCTGGCCGGTTTCGATGCTTCGGTGCTGTTTGCCGCCGGCGGCACGGGCGAGTTCTTTTCACTGGAGCCCTCCGAAATTCCGGAGATCATCACCGCCGCCAAGGCTTCGGCCGGCAGCACGCCGATCGTTTCCGGCTGCGGTTATGGCACGCGCATCGCCGTCTCGATCGCCAAGTCTGCCGAAAAGGCCGGCGCCGACGGCATCCTGCTGCTGCCGCATTACCTGATGGATGCCAGCCAGGAAGGCCTCTACCAGCATATCAAGACCGTCTGCCAGTCGGTCGGCATCGGCGTGATGGTCTACAATCGCGACAACTCGATCCTGACGGCCGAGACCTTGGCCCGCCTTTGCGAGGCCTGCCCCAACCTGGTCGGCTTCAAGGACGGTTCCGGTGACATCGGCCTGGTGCGCAAGATCACCGCGGTCATGGGTGACCGGCTGACCTATCTCGGCGGCATGCCGACGGCCGAGCTTTTTGCGGACGCCTATCTTGGCGCCGGCGTCACCACCTATTCGTCGGCGGTCTTCAACTTCGTTCCGGCGCTGGCCCAGACGTTCTACAAGGCGCTCCGCGCCGGCGATACGGCCGCCACCAACCAGATCCTCATCGATTTCTTCTATCCGTTCATGGAGATCCGCAACCGCCAGAAGGGCTACGCGGTTTCCGCCATCAAGGCCGGCGTGCGGCTGATGGGCTTCGATACCGGTTCGGTTCGCGCTCCTTTGACCGACCTGACCGCCGAAGAAATCAAGATGATGGAGGCTCTCTGCGAGCCCTATCGCAATGGCGCTCTCGGGGTGCAGGCGGCCGAATAGGCGTCCTCCTCTCCAACCCTCTCCCCGAGCGCATCAGCCGGCAGGTCCAACCTGCCGGCTTTTTCGTGTCCGCGGCCGCGCGTTCGCAGCCCATAAAAAACGCCCGCAACCGAGGTTGCGGGCGTTCGTCCTGGGAGGGACTGATAGCTTGAGTGGTCAGCGCTGCTTGGACACGCTGCGCAGGCGAACCGTCCACCCGTAGTGGTTCACATAGCCCTTGACGTCGGCACGATAGACGACGCTGTCGACAACCGCCGAGATCGGCTGCAGCGCAGGAACGAGTTCCTCGTATCGCTTCTGAATGTCTTCATAGGCCGTCTTCTGCTTCGCCTGGTCACGCTCTACCAGTGCCTTAGCCGACATGTCGTTCAGCTGCTGGTCGAAGAAGGACGTGCGCCAGCCGATGATGCCGCTGAGCTTGGCGTCGTCGGCGTTGTTCGGGTTGATGACGAGGGCGCGCAGGTTGGAATGCGGATGCGGCTCCTGACCGCCGCCGCCGCGACCGACGAGCATTTCGAACTTGCGCTCGCGCATCGGGCCATAGATCTGGTCGCCAGCGCCCTGGACGATTTCGGCCTTGATGCCGGCCTGGGCAAGCGTTGCCTGAATCGCGGTGGCGGTGTCCGTGAAAGGCGGCTCGTTGAGCGTCAGGAGCCTGACCGGGAAGCCATCGGGATAACCCGCCTTGGCAAGCAGTTGCTTGGCCTTGGCGACGTCGACCTTGTAGTCCGGATCGGCCAAGCTGCCGATGACGCCTTCGGCGACCGGGCGAAGACGTTTGGTGCCGTAGTTCGGCATGATCGTCTTGTTGATGCCGTCGTAGTCGATCAGATACCGGATCGCGAGGCGCACGTCCGGGTTCTTGAAGCGCTCGTCCTTCATGCTCACGGCGAGGAAATAGAAGCCCGAGCTCGGTGTGCTCTGCACCTCGACGTCCTTGTTCTTACCGAGCGCGGCGATATCGGGAACCGAAAGGCCGATCGCGACGTCCACGTCGCCTTTTTCCAGCATCAGCCGCTTGGTCTGGGATTCCGGCATGTGCCGGAAGATCACGCGCTTCATCCTGGGCTTTTCGCCCCAATAATCGTCGAAACGCGTCAGGATGAGCATTTCGTTGGAGGACCAGCGCGTCAGGCTGAAGGCACCGGAACCGGCGGCATTGATCTTCAGCCAGGCCGCTGCCTTGTCGCCGTTTGTCTCGTGGCTCATGGCGGTCTTCATGTCGATGACCGCACTGGCATCCGGCTTGCCAAAAATGTCGAGCGTGAGCTGCGGATCGGTCGGCTGAGCCGGCTTGAGGGTGATCTTGTTGCCGTCGGCCGTCAGCAGCTGGTCGATATTGCCAGCCTTGTAACCAAAGGACGACCAGACGCCCGCCCCGACCAGGCCGAGGCTGATATTACGTTTGATCGACCAGACGACGTCTTCGGCCCGGACCGGATTGCCGGACGTGAACTTTGCGCCATCCCTCAGCGTGAAGGTGATCGAGCCGTCATCCGCCACCGTCCAGGAGCTGGCAAGGCCCGGATTGACGGTCTTCTTGTCCGGGGCGAGTTCCACCAGCGTGTCATAGAGATTGGCGATGACGCCTGTCGCCTCGCGACCTGAAATCGCCGCCGGGTCGAGGGTCAGGATATTGTTCATGCTGAGGCCGACGATCAGCTGGTCGGCGGGGGTATCTGCGTATGCGCCGATCGGCGCAGACAGCGTCAGAGCCGTGGCCAGAGCCACATGCTTCATCCATTTCATCTGGGGTTCCTCCATCCAGGCACTCAAGTGAGAGTATGACGTCACATGACTGCTGCGCTATATGAAGACCGAAAAGATAACCTTCGTCAATCGATACGGGCCGATAAAACAACGCATTTCGCGTTCTTTTGATCTCGACGCCGGGCAGTCAATGCCCTGGCATCCTATTTAGGTCCTTAAGTCATATTATGAGTTGACGCCCCTTCTGGGCACCTTCTAGATTGCAGGCAGCATATCGAGGAGGAATGGGGATGAAGCGGCTTCTGATCACCGGGGCGGCCGGCAACATGGGCAAGGCCATGCGCCAGCGGCTCGGGCACCTGGCGGAGATCATCCGCATTTCCGATATCGCACCACTGGACGATGCCGCGGCCGACGAGGAGCCGTTTGCCTGCGACCTGGCGGATTCCGATGCCGTCCTGCGCATGGTGGAAGGGTGCGACGGTATCCTGCATTTCGGCGGCGTTCCTTCCGAAAACACCTTTGCCAGCATTCTCGACAGCAATATCCGCGGTCTGCACAATCTCTACGAAGCGGCGCGAAAGCACGGTAAACCGCGCATCCTGTTCGCCAGCAGCAACCATACCGTCGGCTTCTACCGGCAGGACCAGTTCATCGGCGTCGATCAGCCGACCAAGCCCGACGGCCTTTATGGCGCCTCGAAATGCTTCGGCGAGGGTCTGGCGCAGATGTATTTTCACAAATTCGGCCAGGAGACGGCGATCGTCCGTATCGGGGCCTGCTGGCCCAGGCCGACGACGGTGCGGATGCTGTCGATCTGGCTGAGTTTCGACGACATGGCTTCGCTCGCGGAGAGGGTCTTCAAGGTTCCCTATCTCGGTTGCCCGACAATCTGGGGCGTGTCGGACAATCAGCCGAAATGGTGGGATAATTCCGCTTCCGCCTATCTGGGCTGGGTTCCGAAGGACAGTTCGGAGATTTACCGCTCGGAACTGGAACGCAATCCCGGCATTCCTGATCGGGGATCATCGCAAGCCAAGTGGCAGGGCGGCGGTTTCGTCGATGATCCCATCTACACCGAACCTCCCCGTGCCCTGAACCGGTAACGATCCCATGAAAATCACCGGTCTCACCACCACCGCCGTCAGCCTGCCGCTTGCGGAACCGCTCGGCAATGCCACGGCGACCATCCATCAATTCTCCTGCATCGTCGTCGATCTCGTCACCGACGAAGGATTACGGGGCGAAAACCTGATCTTCACCATCCGGCCGGAGCAGGTGAAGCTGCTGGATAGCATGGTGCACGTGCTGCGGGATGCGGTGATCGGACGCGATCCAGATGATACGGGCGCCTTCTGGGCCGATGCCTGGCGGCGCATCAACTTCATCGGCTTCACGGGCGTCTCGATCATGGGCATTTCCGCGATCGACGGTGCGATGTGGGATCTGAGGGCCAAGCGCGCCGGGCTTTCGATCTCGCGGATGCTGGGCCGGTGCCGTGAGACCATTCCAGCCTATGCGAGCGGCGGCCTATGGCTCACTCAGGACATTCCCTCACTCGTCCGGCAGGCGGAAGGTTTTGTTGCAGCCGGCTTCAAGGCGATGAAGCTGCGGCTTGCCGGGCGGATCGACGTCGACCTGCCGCGTGTGAAGGCCGTTCGGGCGGCGATCGGCAGCGATATCGGGTTGATGATCGATGCCAACCAGGTGCTCGACGCCGACGCCGCGATCAAGCTCGGCGATGCTTTGGCGCCCCTGGATATTGCCTGGTTCGAAGAACCGGTGCCGGCCCACGCATTGGAGGATTCGGCCAGGGTGGCAAGAGCCCTGCGCATGCCGGTCGCCTCCGGTGAAAACGAATACACGCGCTACGGTTTCCGTCGGATGATCGAAACGGGTGCCGCCTCCATTCTCATGCCGGATCTCCAGCGGGTTGGCGGCGTTACCGAATTTTCCCGCGTTGGCGCACTGGCGGCAAGTTTTGATCTGCCGATCTCATCGCATCTTTTTCCTGAAATGAGCCTGCAGCTGCTCGCCCACGTCCCGACGGCCCATTCCCTTGAATACGTGGAATGGTTCGCGCCGCTCTACGAGGAAAAGATAAAGCTCGTCGACGGTACGGCCCAGATCCCGGATGCGCCTGGCTGGGGAATGTCCCTCGACCGGGATGCGATCCACCGCCACGCTCTTTAGGCGGCAGTGCCGCCGCCCCGTATCCGGCCGGACAACAGATCGGTCGTGAGGAATTTCCCTTAACCGCTCAATCGGCCCAGATTTGCCTCGTTTTCTTGCGGATACGCAAGCAAAAGCCGATGTTCTGTTTGTTTCACGTCAAAGAGTAGATGGGGACATGGACATAGATTCTGCTTCCAGAGGACGGCGATTTACTCCGCCCCTTGTTCCGAAGGACAGAAACCATGACCGACACGATTCAGATGACCAGACGCTCGATCCTTGCGGGGGCAGCCTTCGTTGGCGCAATCGCACCGGTCGTGCAGGCTTCCTTCGCTTATGCGGACGAAGCGCCCCCGGCGAAGATGAAACCGGTGGACCTATCGCGCCTCCGTCGCGAGAAAATCGAGCTGGTGAAGCCGCCTTTCGTGCATGTCCATGCTCAGAAAGCCGACGGCCCGCCAAAGGTGATCGAAGTTACGCTGACCATCCAGGAGAAGAAGCTCGTCATCGACAAGGAAGGCACCGAGATCAATGCGATGACCTTCAACGGGTCGGTTCCGGGCCCGCTCATGGTCGTCCATCAGGACGACTATGTCGAGTTGACGCTCATCAACCCCGACACCAACGAACTCCAGCACAATATCGACTTCCATTCGGCAACCGGCGGCTTGGGTGGCGGCGCGCTGACCGTGGTGAACCCAGGCGAGAAAACCGTTCTGAGATTCAAGGCAACCAAGGCCGGCGTCTTCGTTTACCACTGCGCACCTCCCGGAATGGTGCCGTGGCACGTCACCTCGGGCATGAACGGCGCCATCATGGTGCTCCCGCGCGATGGCCTCAAGGACGGCAACGGGAAACCGCTGACCTACGACAAGATCTACTATGTGGGTGAGCAGGATTTCTACGTCCCCCGCGACGGGAACGGCAAGTTCAAGAAATATGATAGCGCCGGCGAAGCCTATGAAGACACGCTCAAGGTGATGCGGACGCTGACCCCGACGCATATCGTCTTCAACGGGGCCGTCGGTGCCTTGACGGGCCAGAACGCCATGACCGCCGCTGTCGGCGAAAAGGTGCTGATCGTCCATTCGCAGGCAAACCGCGACACGCGGCCTCACCTCATCGGAGGCCATGGCGACTACGTCTGGGCTACGGGCAAGTTCGCCAACCCTCCGGACCTCGACCAGGAGACCTGGTTCATCCCGGGCGGTGCAGCAGGTGCTGCATTCTATACCTTCCAGCAGCCCGGCATATACGCCTACGTCAACCACAACTTGATCGAGGCCTTCGAACTGGGCGCGGCGGCGCATTTTAAGGTCACCGGCGATTGGAACGACGACTTGATGACGTCGGTCCTTGCGCCGAGCGGCACCTGATCGGAAACGGCCGGGAGCATGGCATGAGCCTGTTCCCGGCCGGCCTTCATCCCCCGCAAGCGCCAGATTTCGCCTCGGGAGGCGAACATGCCATGCACACACGACAGGCCAAAGCTCTCGCTCCTCCATACCGGGCTTCCGATCACGCTGATCGCCGTGCTGGCGGCAGGTATCTTCCATCAGGCGGGCTTCATGAGGCCGGCGCCCCCAGAGGGCGCGGTCTATGAGCCCGCGACGGTCGTCGTTCCTGCCCGCAGCTACAGCTACAGGAGCGACGGAGAGTTCCTGAAGGGCACGGCACCGATCGATGCGCCGATGAAGACGGTGGTCGCGGGGCCGAGCCTTACGATCATGAAAAATCATGTCGCGGCCTCGGAATACCGGGCGTGCGTTTCCGCAGGCGCCTGCAGATCGCCAGAAGCGGCTACATCAAGGACGGACGTTCCTGCCACCGGCGTGAGCTTCGACGATGCCACGACTTATGCCCGCTGGCTCTCCGAGGTGACCGGTGAATACTGGACCCTGCCGACAGACGAACAACTGGCGCAGGCCGCGGGCAAGAGGTTTCCGGACGATGCTCTCGGCCTCGATCCGGACAGCAAGAACCCCGCGCTGCGGTGGCTCGCCGACTACGAGCGCGAAGCGCGCGAGCGGGCCGCAGGTAATCCCACCCCTCGGCCGACGGGAAGCTTTGGGGAGAACGAATATGGTCTGGCCGACTTTGGCGGCAACATCTGGGAATGGACCTCGACCTGCCATCGCAGGGTCCATCTTTATGCGAACGGTTCCGTTCGGGCCTCCGAGGAAAGTTGCGGCGTCTATGTGACGGTCGGCACCCATCGATCGCCGATGAGTTCCTTCATCCGCGATCCGAAAGGCGGCGGCTGCGCGGTGGGGACCCCGCCGGACAATCTGGGCTTTCGCCTGGTCAAATCCACCCGCTGGTATGCGCCCCTTCTCAAGACGCTTCGGCAAGTGGGCTGGACAACGTGACCATCACGTCGCCATCCGGGGCCAAACCGACGCAAAAGCGAGCCGCGACAAACTCAAAACCGTTTGTCGTACGTCAAAGAGCACCGGCGGTTTTGCTCTAGTGTGAATTCCAACGAAGCCGTGGGCTTCCAGAAAAGGAGTAAGAAAATGAAGAAGATTTTGGCATCCCTGGTCGGTGCGGCGATCGTCACGGCTGTCTGCGCCACGGTGGCGTCGGCTGCCGATTTCGAAGTGCACATGCTCAACAAGGGTAACGACGGCGCGATGGTATTCGAACCGGGCTCCCTGAAGATCGCCAAGGGCGATACCGTCACCTTCATCCCGACGGACAAGTCTCATAATGCCGAGACCATTGAGGGGCTGATCCCGGAAGGTGCAAAGCCGTTCAAGGGCCAGATGAACGAAAGCGTCAAGATCACCTTCGACATCGAGGGGGCATATGCCGTGAAATGCTCGCCGCATGTCGGCATGGGCATGATTGGCCTCATCGTTGTCGGCAATGCGCCAGCCAACCTGGAGGCCGTCAAGACCGCGAAATTGCCCAAGAAGGCTCGCGAACGTCTCGACGCGGATATTGCAGCTTCCGGCGTTTAAGCCGGGAGCGTTCGGCGGCGGCCATTCCCTCTCCCCCCGGCCGTCGCCGCGCTTATTCTCCAGGTCTTATCAGCGCATCAAGCCAGCCATGCGAAGCGCATTCTCGATGATCTGCTGGATACCTTCCGGCTCTTTTGCCTTTTGGGGAGAAACGGTTGCCCGCTTTGGACCGCCGCTCTTCGCCCGCAACGGTTCTGCGCCTTCGCGAAGCAGGCCCCAGCTTTCTGCCGAATGGAGCGTCGACGATATACCGACATCCAGCAGATAAGGCGCGGCGTTCTCGTCGCCGAGCGCGGGATCGATCGGGGTTCCGTGGCCCATTCCGGCGATGCTGTAATATTCGATCGCCTGCCTGCCGCGGGAATCTTTCCACGCGGTTCTCGTCTGGCCGTCGGCCTTTTCCTTGAGGTCCGGCCGCGAGCCGACCTCGTGAACGCCGCGCCACTGGTCGATGATCGCCTGCGCATTCGCCTCCGCGACCGTCTTGTCCTCGGTGCCCTGCCATACGGAGATGGTTGGCCAGGGTCCCTGATGGGTGGAAGCGGCTTTCAGCCGCGACTGAAGCATCGATGGTGCCGGCAGGCCGTGGCCGCGCATCCGGTCGAATGCTTCGGGAACCGTCGCGGCGACGCCATAGGGCAGTCCTGCGATGATTGCGCCGCCGGCGAAGACTTCCGGATAGGTGGCGAGCATGACGTTGGCCATGCCGCCGCCTGCGGACAGGCCGCTCACATAGATGCGCGAAGTGTCGATCCCGTGCCGGGCGACGACGGCTTCGATCATCTGGCGGATCGAGTGTACTTCGCCCTGGCCGCGGCGCGTGTCGCCCGGAACGAACCAGTTGAAACAGAGATTGCCGTTGTTGGCCCGGACCTGTTCCGGCAAGAGCACCACGAAGCCGTGCCGTTCGGCGAGCTTCGACCATCCGGTGCCGTGATCATAACCGGAGGCGGTTTGCGTGCATCCGTGGAGAACGACGACGAGGGCGGGGTGTTTGGGAAGCAGGGAGGGGACGTAAACCTTGGCTGCCAGCGCTCCGGGGTTGGATCCGAAGCCCTCGAGCGCCTCCAGATGGCTGGGCGCGTCGGTCGGTTCCCAACCCAGTGATTTCAAGCGGGCGAGCCGCTCCAGCGTATCCGACAACGATCTCATCATGCCTCCTGGCAATCATTGCCGGGATGGCAGTGATCAACGACAACGTCCCCCTATATGGGAAGCGTTGCTGCACTGCACAATTATTTTTTGCAAACGTATATTTCATCACGAGCCGGCGGGGGCCGACAAGTTGGCCGCGCGCGACGTTTTGCGTCCGCTTTCGATCAGCGCCCTGGTGTATTCGTGCTGCGGCGACAGGAAAAGGCGTTCCGTCTCGCCCTGTTCGACGATCACCCCGCGTTTCATCACGATGGTCCGGTCGCAGATCTGCCGGATGACGGCGAGGTTGTGCGAGATGAAGACATAGGTGAGGTCGAGTTCCGCCCGCAGTTCCTGCAGGAAGTCGAGCACCTGTGCCTGCACCGAGATGTCGAGCGCCGAAGTCGGCTCATCGAGGATCAGCAGGCGCGGATTGAGGGCGATGGCGCGGGCGATGCAGATGCGCTGCTTCTGGCCGCCGGAGAGTTCGTGCGGATAGCGGTATTTGAATATTTTCGGCAGCTGGACGATGTCGAGCAGTGCTTCGACGCGCGCCTCGATGTCGCGGCGGCCCATGCTTGTCTGGATGCGCAGGGGCTCGCCGATCGCGTCGCCGATCGTGTGGCGGCCGTTAAGCGCCGAATGCGGGTTCTGGAAAACGAACTGCATGTGCCGGCGCATCAACCGCATGGGCTCGCCGGTCAGGCCGGAAATGTTCCGGCCGTCGAAGACGATGTCGCCGGAGGTCGGCTCGATCAGCCGCAGCAGCATGCGTGCCAGCGTCGACTTGCCGGAACCGGATTCGCCGACCACGCCGAAGATCTCGCCGGTCGCGACGGACAGGTTGATGCCGTCGACCGCCGTCACCTCGGTACCCGATTGGCTGCGGTAGACCTTCTTGAGGTCGATCGCTTCCAGAAGCACGCCAGGTTTCACCGGCGTACCGATTGCCGGTTCGGCGACGACCTTTGCCGCGGCGGTATCGATGTCCGGCACGGCAGCCAATAGGCGCTTGGTGTATTCGTGCTTCGGCGCGCTGAGGATGTCCGCCGTCAGGCCCTGTTCGACGATCTCGCCCTTGTACATGACCGCGCAGCGTTTCGCGATCGTGGCGATCGCGCCGATATCGTGGCTGATCATGATGACCGTCAGGTTGAGCTTTTCGACCAGCGAATTGATCAGGTCGAGCACCTGCGCCTGAACCGTCACGTCGAGTGCCGTCGTCGGCTCGTCGGCGATCAGCAGGTCGGGCTTGCCGGACAGCGCCATGGCGATCAGCACCCGCTGGCGCATGCCGCCGGAAAGCTGGTGCGGATACTGGTCGAACAGCATGGCCGGGTTCGGCAGGCCGACTTGGTCAAGCAGGTCTTCGGTGCGGGCACGGCGGGTAGCCTTCGAGGAAACGCCGTGGCCGGCTGCCTTTTCATGGGCGGCGATAACGTCGGAAATCTGCTGCCCGATGGTGAAGAGCGGGTTCAGATAGGTCATCGGGTCCTGGAAGATCATCGAGATGCGGATGCCGCGGATCTTCCTCCAGTCTTTTTCCGAAAGCGCCGTGATATCCTGTCCGTCGAAGGCGATGCGACCTTCGACGACCTTTGAGGCCTTCGGCCCGATACCGAGTACCGAGCGCACCAGCACAGTCTTGCCGGAACCGCTTTCGCCGACGATGCCGAGCGTATCGCCGCGGTTGACCGTCAGGTTGATGTCCTTCAGCACATGCACCGGGCCGTCGAACGTGCCGATGTCGAGCCGGTAGTTCTTAATGTCGAGAAGAGGTCCGGTCATCGGTCGCGGCTCCGGGGGTCGAGAATGTCGCGCAGGCCGTCGCCCAGCAAGTTGAAGCCCAGCACGGTCAGGAAGATCGCGGCACCCGGGAAGAGCGAGTACCACCACCAGTCCGGCATGTAGGTGCGGGCGACTGAGATCATCGCCCCCCATTCGGGTGCCGGCGGCTGGGCGCCGAGGCCGATGAAACCGAGGCTTGCGGCGGACAGGATCGCCATGCCCATGTCCATGCTCATCTTGACGATGATCGGCGACATGCAGTTGGGCAGGATGTGATGCCAGAGGATCCAGGGCGTTTTGGCGCCGATCGAGCGGGCCGATTCCACGAAGAGTTCCTCCTTGACCGACAGCGTCTTCGCCTCCACCAGCCGCACATAACCCGGCCACCAGACGAGCGACAGAGCCAGAACGCAATTGGTGATGCCGGGGCCGAGTGCGGCGACGATCGCGAGCGCCAGAGCCAGGCCCGGTACTGCGAGGAAAAGCTCCGTGATGCGCATGATCACGGCGCGCACCCAGCCGCCGCGATAACCGGCGATGATGCCGAGCGGCACGCCGATGACGGCGCCGACGCCGGTGATGATCAGGCCGATCCACAGCGAGGTGCGGGCACCGATGATGACGCGCGAAAGGATGTCGCTGCCCATCTCGTCGGTGCCGAACCAGTGGCCGACGCTCGGGCCCATCAGCTTGTTGGCCATGTTGAAGGCGCCGACCGTATCTTCCGGATAGGGCGCCAGCCACGGGCCGAGTGCTGCGAGCAACAGGAAGAGCACGACCAGGCCGAGGCCGAGCATGGAGGAGAAGCTCTTGCCAAACATGTGGGCATAAAGCCGCCATTGGCGGATCTTGCTTTCATGCCGTTCGCGGAAGGTGAGGGGCCGGGAGAGTTCCACGGGCGTCGTCATCAGGCGCTCCTGAGGCGGGGATCGATCCACGCATAGGCGAGATCGACAAGGGTGTTGGCGACGATGAAGAAGAAGCCGATTACCAGCGTGACGCCGATGACAGGCTTGAAATCCGACGAAAGCGCCGAGGAGACGGCATAAAGGCCGATGCCGGGCCAATCGAAGACGGTTTCGACGAGAACGGTGGAGCCGAGCATCCAGCCGAAGCGCAAGCCGATCATCGCAAGCGTCGGCAGCAGCGCGTTCTTCAGCGCATAGATCGCGACGATGCGGAACGAGGCGATGCCGTGGGCGCGGGCCGCGACGATGTAATCGGACTGCAGCACTTCGATCATCTCGGCGCGGTTGACGCGCAGGATCGAGGCAAGGCAGGGGAAGGAAAGCACGATTGCCGGAAGGATGATGTGCCGCAGCGACGTCCAGAACGTATCCAGCCGGCCGGCGAACAGGCTGTCGACGAGGAGCAGGCCGGTAACGGTTTGCGGCGGGCGGGTGACCAGCGGCAGCCGGCCGGAGACCGGCAGCCAGCCGAGATCGACCGCGAATGTCAGCTGCAGGATAATGCCGAACCAGAAGGCCGGCAGAGCGACGCCCGAGATCGAGAAAATGCGGGTCGCATGGTCGATCGGGCCGTCCTTGTAGACGGCCGACAGCATGCCGAGCGGCACGCCGACGACGATGCCGAGCGTCATGGCGACGAAGACCAGTTCCAGCGTTGCCGGCGCATAACGCAGCACCTCTTCCAGCACCGGCCTCGTGGTGACGATCGACTGGCCGAGATCGCCGGTGACGAGGTCGCCCATATAGACGACGAACTGTTCGGGCAGCGACTTGTCGAGACCGTATTCTGTACGGATCGTCGCCACCATGTCCTCGGTCGCGTTGGGGCCGGCGACCAGCCGGGCGGGATCGCCCGGCGCGACATTGGTGATGACGAAGGTGAGTGCCGCAATGCCGATCATGGTTCCGATCAGCGTCAGCACTTTGCGGAAGGCGAATGCCAACATCGTCTTCTCCGGTGGCTATTCTTTAAAAAACTGCGCATGGCCCGGCCGGTTGGGATGGCCTGGCCATGCGCATCATGCTGGCTGCAGGAGGGGACGCAAGCCAGTTTCTATTCGGCCTTCACCCACATCGGGTAGAGATCGACCTCGCCGGTGAAGCGGACCGGGCTGAACTGGAAGCCCTGCAGATAGTCGCGATGCGCCCAGCGGCGGTTCTGCAGCATGCCGAAGACTTCCGGCTGGTCGGCGACGATCTGCTTCTGGATGTCGGCATAAAGCTTGGCGCGGTCGTCCCAGTTGGTGGCGGCGCGGGCCTGGTCGATCATCTCCGAAACCTTCGGATTGTCGTAGAACATCATCGCGTAATACTGGCCCCAGCTCGCCTTGTGGTACTGGTAGGCGACCGCGTCAGGGTCGGTCGAGACCGGGGTGGTGAACACGGAGGTCATGGCCGGCGAAGTCTCGACCTTGGAACCGGCGGCGACCATGTTCGGCCACTGTTCCGGCTTGACCTCGACGGTGATGCCGAGTTCCTTCAGGTTGTCGAGCAGCACTAGGCCGATGCGGCGGGCTTCTTCGAGGCCGGCGACATGGACGTAGGGCAGGGTGATGCCGCCGTTCGGATAGGCTGATTTCGCCAGATATTCCTTGGCCTTGGCAAGATCCTTGCGCGGCATGCCGGGAACGGCGACATGGCCCTTCATGGCGTCCGGCAGCGGGCTGGTCTCGAGCGAGGCGGCGCCGTTGTAGATCTGGATCAGCGCATCGTAGTCGAGCGCATAGGCGATCGCCTTGCGCAGGTTGATGTCGGCGGTCGGGCCTTTCTGGGTGTTGAACTTGATGCCGAAGGTGGTCATGCCCTTATGGTCCTGGATGACCACGCCCGGCACGCGCTTGATCTGGATGTAGTCGTCCGGCGTCAGTCCTTCGACGATGTCGGCTTCGCCGCGCTGCAGGGCGGCCTTCTGGGCGGCGGGTTCGCGGATGATCTTGTAGATGACGCCGGCCGGGCGGTTCTTTTCGCCCTGCGGCCAGCCCTTCCAGTAGGTGTCATTGGCTTCGATTTCATAAAGAACGTTCGGTTCCCAGCGGCCGAGCTTGAAGGGGCCGGAACCGGCTGCATGGTCGGTCAGCCACTTCTGGCCGTAGTCGCCGTCCACCTCGTGGGCCTTCACCTCGGCCGGGTTGACGACGAACCACCAGGGCAGGAAGGAGAGGAACGGTGCATAGGGCGCCTTGAGGTCGAAGCGAACAGTGTTGGCGTCGACGGCGACGATGTTCTCCGGCGCCAGGAAGTCCTTGAGCATCCAGGCGACGCCCTTGTTGAGCTTCAGGCCGCGCTCGAAGGAATAACGCACGGCTTCGGCGGTCACCGGATCGCCGTTGTGGAACTTGGCGTTCTTGGCGAGATGGAAGGTCCAGCTCTTGCCGTCGGCGCTGGTTTCCCACTTCTCGGCGAGCCAGGACTTGATCTCGGCCGGGTTGCCTTCGTACTTGACCAGAGCGTCGTAGACCGATTGCTGGATCATGCGCGTCGACCAGTCGTAGCGGATATGCGGGTCGAGGACCGGGATTGCCTGGCGGCCACCGAAAACAATGACGTTGCCCTTGTCGGTGCGCTCGAAGGCGCCGGCGGGCGAGGCTAGGATCGAGGAGGCGAGCAGCCCCGCGACCGCGACGTTTCTCAAGGTTTTTCCGAACATGTGGTTCCCTCTGTTTTTAATGTGGCTCGGTAATCAGATCATCTGGCGGACGACGCCCGCGACGACGCGGCGCGACAATAGAACCGGGGCGTCGAGGGCGCGGCGCACCTCGTCCAGCATTCCGGCGGAATAACCCATGCAATGCATGACGATAAGGTCGCAGCCTTCGAGCGTTTTTGCCCGTTCGCCGATATCGTCGCCGGCATAGGGCGAGGCGGCCACGAATTTCGGCTCGCCGCTGAAGACGTGGCGATCGGCGAAATCCTTGACCTGCCGTTCGAGCGGCAGGATGACGCCGAGCTTGCGGGAGGAAGCGGCGAGCGCCTCGACGGTCGAATCGACGATCCGCTGGGCTTCGACGACCAGCGTGTTTTCGAGCGGATCGATCCGGGTGCCGGTGCAGAGGAGAACGACGAGGTCGAAACCTTGGGCATCGATCTCCTTCAAGAGAACGTTGAGCTTCTCTTCGGTACGGGCCTTCGAGGTGACGATCTCCTCGCCGCTCTTCAGGCGCGTGGCGAAGGAATGCTCGCCGTCCACGGCGTGCATCGCTTCCAGCTCGGCCGGGTTCATGCCGTCGAGCACGCCGAATTCACGGAACTCGACGCGACCTTCCGGCAAGCCGATGCCGATCTCGGCCATCATTTCCGGAACGATGTCGACACGCGGCGTCTGGCCGATGGTCACAAAGGCGATCTTGGATGTGGAAGGCATGCTCTCATCGTTCCCTGCATGACATTATCGACAGGGAGCCTAGCGCCCGGAAGCGCGGCTTCACTATAGGGTAATGCCCCTAGAACGACATGATTCTGACATGCTCGAGCGACCAATTTCTAGGCAAAGAGGTCTTCTGGCGCAATTTTCTTGCGCGAATCCACTTATTTTCGATCAGGGATGGCCGGCGGTGATGACCATGCGGATCAGGGCGTTAGACGATGTAACTTCCATCTTGCTCATGACGTTCGAGCGGTGGATCTCGACGGTCTTCGGGCTGATGCCGAGCTGGCGGGCGATTGCCTTGTTGGACAGGCCTTCTGCGACCAGCGACAGGACCTGCCGCTCGCGCGGCGTCAGACGGAGAAGCTTTTCGGCAAATTCCGGCGAAACGCCCGGCAGGGTCACGGGCTGCGAACGATGCAGGAGAAGCCGAATGGCGCTTGCGACGATGCGGCGGGCGAGAACGACGGGCTTGCCGCTCGCCTTCGCCACCATCTGCCGGTCGGCCTCGGTAAAGCTTACGGAATTGAGGACGATGATTTCCGCATCCGCAAGATCGACGAGTGCGCCGGCCAGCAGTTTCCTGTCGCCGTCGGCGGCATAGCTGGCGCAGATCTTGTAGGGCGCCAGCGCCGGGATATCGAGTTCGGCGATCTGCTGCTGCAGCGGCTGGATGAGGCCGACGGAAGCGCCGTGAGCGGCGAGCGAAATCACCGCGGATTCCATGGCGCGCTGGGCGTTCACGGTTGGGCAGGTGCTTTCGAAATCGCGGAACAGGCCGGTCGAGAGGATGACGACCAGATCGAATTCATTGGGGTGGAAGGCGGCGGCGATCTTCGCCATGCGCTCGGCGATCCGCGGTTTGGACACGACGATATCGGTATTGTCGGCAAGCCGGGTGATGATGCTCTGTTCGCCCGGCCGCACTTTCAGATCGTCGATTTCTGCCTTGGAAAGCCCGTCCAGCGCGCCGATTTCGAGCGCTTCGATCGGCACATCGAGATTGGTCAGCATGTCCCCGATGAGATCGGCACGCGGCGTCTGGCCGACGCTCAAAAACATCACCCGATGGCGCAATTCCGCACCTTCCGGCGAGGTCGGGGCCAGCGCATATGGGCTCTTCGTCACCTGCAGGGAATCGGTCCTTTCGATCGTCAAACCATGATTGCGCCGAGCGTGCCCAAAATCAAGGCAAGCTCATTCTAGGGGCAGTCCCCTATAGGCATCCTTCGTCACTCATGGCTAGGTTCTAGCACATTCTTCGGAGGTAAACATGATCCGTGATTTCGAAGCGGGCGAGATCGACCCGCTTGCCGTGGGCGCCTGGATTCTCGGCACCGGCGGCGGCGGCAGCCCCTATCTGGCGCAGCTCAACCTGAAAAAACTCTACAAGGACGGCAAGCGCGTCAAGCTGATCGACCCCCAGGCGCTCGATGACGGCGATACCGTCGCGGTCGTCTCCAAGATGGGCGCGCCGCTGGTCGGACAGGAGCGTCTCGTCGATCCCGCGCATCTCGCCCGGGCCATGCAGTTGATGGAAGAATATACCGGCCGCAAGTTCCGCGCCGTGATGAGCGTCGAGATCGGCGGCGGCAATGCACTGTCGCCGTTCCTCGCCGGCGCCATGCTGGATATTCCGGTCGTCGATGCGGACGCGATGGGCCGTGCCTATCCGGAAGCGCAGATGACGAGCTTTGCGATCGGCGACCTGCCGATGTATCCGCTGACGCTGGTCGATTGCCGCGACAACGAGGCGATTGTCGCCAAGGCTGCCTCCTGGAAGTGGATGGAGCGGATTTCCCGCAAGATCTGCACCGAGGTCGGCTCGACGGCGGCGACCTGCAAGGCGCCGCGCACCGGCCGGGAAGTCAAGGACTGGGGCGTGCTCTACACGGTGACCAAAGCCGTCAGCCTCGGCCGCGCCGTGCTTGAGGCCCGCGCCGCCCATACGGATCCCGTCGAGGCCGTGCTCGCCCATGAAGGCGGCAAGGTGCTGTTCAAGGGCAAGATCGCCGATGTCGACCGCACCACGACGGGCGGCTTCCTGCGCGGCTCGGCGATGATCGAAGGCCTCGACGGTGATCGCGGCTCGAAGGTCGAACTCGCCTTCCAGAACGAATGGGCGGTCGCCTTCCGCGACGGCCAGCCGATCGCTATGACGCCGGACCTGATCTGCCTGCTCGATACGGTGTCGGGCGAGGCGATCGGCACCGAGACGGTTCGGTACGGCCAGCGCGTCACGGTCGTGGCACTGCCGGCGCCCGAGGTGCTGACCAGCGCCAAGGGCCTCGAACACGTCGGCCCGCGCGCCTTCGGATATGACCTGGATTTCAAATCGGTGTTTGCAGCATGAAGCGGATCGGAATTGACGTCGGCGGCACCAATACGGATGCCGTGCTCATCGATGGCGAGAAGGTTCTCTCGGCCATCAAGTTTCCCACCACCTCGGACGTGATGCAGGGTGTCGTCAACGCGATCGGCCATGTGGTCGCCTCGCAGGCGCCGGATGCGGCACCGGTCGATGCTGTGATGATCGGCACGACGCATTTCACCAATGCGGTGGTCGAGCGCGCCCGTCTCGACCGCGTCGCGGCGATCCGCATCGCCATGCCGGCCGGCGCCTCGCTGCCACCGATGGTCGACTGGCCGGACGAGCTGCGGGATGCCGTCGATCCGCTCTCCTTCATGGTGCATGGCGGCCATGAATATGACGGCCGGCCGCTGGTGCCGCTCGCCCGCGACGAAGTGCGCGACGCGGCGATGAAGATCCGCGACGCCGGCGTCGATTCGGTCGGCATCACCGCGCTCTTTTCGCCGCTGACGGCGGAATGCGAGCTGGAAGCGGCCGAGATCGTCCGCTCGGTGATCCCGAACGCGCGCATCACGCTGTCCCATACGCTCGGCCGTATCGGCCTTCTGGAACGCGAGAACGTCACGCTGCTGAACGCCGCGCTGCAGGGGCTCGGCCGCAAAACGATCGATGCCTTCAAGGATGCGCTGAAGCAGGCAGGCGTCGACGCGCCGTTCTACCTGACCCAGAACGACGGCACCGTGGTACTGGCGGATGTCGCCGCCGCCAACCCGGTCTACAGCTTTGCGTCCGGCCCGACCAATTCGATGCGTGGCGCGGCGTTTCTGACCGGCCTCAAGGAGGCGATGGTCATCGACGTCGGCGGCACGACCTCGGATGTCGGCTGCCTGGTCGGCGGTTTTCCGCGTGAGGCGAACAATGTCGTCGAGGTCGGCGGTGTGCGCACCCTCTTCCGCATGCCCGACCTGCTGCCGATGGCGCTCGGCGGCGGCACGATCATCGACCCGGAAACGCGCAAGATCGGGCCGCGTTCGGTCGGCTACCGGATCACCGAAAAGGCGCTGGTCTTCGGCGGCGATACGCTGACGACGACGGATGTCGCAGTTGCTGCCGGCCTCGTCGAGATCGGCGACCGCGACCGGGTCAAGCATCTCGACAAGGCGCTGGTTGCCGATCTGCTGAAACGCGTCGAGGCGATGGTCGAGGACGGCGTCGATCGGATGAAGACGTCTGCCGAGGGCGTGCAGTTGATCGCCGTCGGCGGCGGTGCGTTCCTGATCCCAGAAAAGCTCAAAGGTGCCAGCGAAGTGCTGCGCGTCGAACATGCCGGTGTCGCAAACGCGCTAGGTGCTGCGATGGCGCAGGTTTCCGGCGAGGTCGACCAGGTGTTCTCCGGCATGTCGCGCGAAGAGGCGATTGCCGAGGCCGAGCGCATCGCCCGCGCCCGCGCCGTCGAAGCAGGTGCCAGCGTCGATACGATCGTGACGCTCGATACGGAAGACATTCCGATCGCCTACCTGCCGGGTGATGCACGGCGGGTGCGGGTGCGCGTCGTCGGCGATATCGCCTTCATGAAGGACGAACAGAAGCGTGTGGCCGGCGCCTTGCGCTGAACCCAAATCTCCTCCCGCCGATTTCGTTTTGATCTGCCGGAAATCGTCTCGGCATCGATGGCGGTTATCTGCATGCCTCTGCTCTTCCAGAGAAAATTCGGAGGTATATTTATTTTACCGAAGATGGCAGTTAAGCTTACCTTCATCGATATCTCCGAGGTGACGGCTTCATGACACAAGAATTCATCCAGGCGCTCCAGCGCGAGCTCGCTCCCGACGTCTTTTTCGGGGACGATATTCCGGTCCGCTTCCACAATGATTGGGGCGGCCTTTCGCCGGTGGTGCCGCTTGCGCTGGTGCGGCCGCGCACCACGGAGCAGGTCTCCGTAACGCTGCGCCTCTGCAACGAGTTCAAGGTGCCGGTGGTGCCGCAAGGCGGGTTGACCGGTCTTGCCGGCGGTGCGCGGCCGATCGAGAATGGCGTGGCGCTGTCGCTCGACCGCATGAACGGTATCGAGGAAGTCGATACGGTGATGGCGACGATGACGGTGATGGCGGGCACGCCGCTCAGCGTTATCCAGGCGAAGGCCGAGGAGGCGGGGCTGTTCTTCGGGCTTGATCTCGGCGCGCGGGATTCCTGCGTCATCGGTGGCAACCTCGCCACCAATGCCGGCGGCAACCGCGTCATCCGGTTCGGCATGGCCCGCGAACATGTGCTCGGCCTCGAAGTGGTGCTGCCGGACGGCACGATCGTCAGATCGCTGAACAAGATGCTGAAGAACAATGCCGGTTACGACCTGAAGCAGTTGTTCATCGGTTCGGAAGGCACGCTCGGGGTCATCACCCGCGCCGTGCTGCGCCTGCAGGCGAAGCCCGCCGAACTTGCCAGCGCTTTCTGCGGCTGCCCGGATTTCCGCTCGCTTCTGGAGCTCTTGAAGAGCGCCCGCCAGGGCATGGGCTCGGCGCTGACCTCGTTCGAGGTGATGTGGCCGAGCTTCTACGATTTCATGACGGGCAAGCTTCCCGACCTGCGCCGCGCCTTCAAGGAGCCGCATGGGATCTATGTGCTGATCGAAACCGGCGGGCGCAACGCGGAAGAGAACCGGGCGCTGCTGGAGCAGGTGCTGTCCGATGCTCTGGAAGCCGGCTGGGTTTCCGATGCGGTCCTGCCGTCCTCCGAGCGCGAGACGAAGGATCTCTGGGCGGTGCGAGAGAGTGTGTCGGAATACGGTAAGCTGATGGGGCCGCTGACCGCCTTCGACGTCGGCCTGCCGACCAGTGCCGCCGGCCGGGTGGTCGACGAGATCGAGGCGGCGATGAAGGTCCGCTGGCCGGATGCGATCGCGCTCAGCTACGGCCATATCGGCGACAGCAACCTGCATCTCGTCTGCAACATTCCGTCCGCCGGCAACGACCAGCCGCATAAGGAGATCACCGAACTTGTCTTCGGCTCGATCGCCCGCGAAGGCGGCACGATTTCCGCCGAACACGGGATCGGCCTCCTGAAGAAGCCCTATCTCAAACTGTCGCGAACCCCGGAGGAACTGGCGCTGATGGCGCGCATCAAGCTGGCGCTCGATCCCAACAACATTCTGAATACCGGCAAAGTGCTTTCCGTCTGAGCAGGCTAGGAGGTGCTGGTGGATCGACATTTTCAGCCCGTCAAAGTGCTGCTGCCGAACGAGGAGGTGGCGCGCCGGCTTGCCGACGCCATCAGGGCCGGGTTTTTCCGGCTCGGCTCGCGCCTTCCGTCCGAACGCAGCATCGCCGAACAGATGCAGGTGAGCCGCCCGACCGTGCGCGAGGCGGTGAGACTGCTGGTCGAGGCCAATATTCTGACCGTCAGGCAGGGCGCCGGCGGCGGCACGTTCGTCAGCAGCGAGATCGTGCCGCTCGACATTATCGTGCCGAGGCCGGACATGCGGCCGGGCGACATCGACGAGGCAATCGAGGTGCGCCGGCTGATCCTGCCCTGGGTGGCGCAGATCGCCTCGCAATATGCCGAGGATGCGGATTTCGACCGGATGCGGGAGGCGATCCGGTTCGGCCGGGATTCGCTGCCGCCGCCGGAGGTGACCAAAAGCAGTCCCGAGCATATCAGCTCGATTATCATCGCTTCGATGCGCTTCGACCTCGCCCTGGCACGGGCGACCCGCAATGGCCTCGTGCTGGAATTGATGGAACTGCTGCTGCAGTGGGTGGAGCCGATGCGGCACAGGACGCTGCATAGTCGCGCCGATCTCGTGCTGTCGCTCGAACTGGTCGAGACCATGATGCGGGCGATCGAATCCGGCGACCCTGCGCAGATTGCCGAGATTACCGAACGCCGGCTCGGCATTTTGGAAAATGCGCTTGAGGAGCAGACGGGCCGGCGCCTTCGCCGCAACCGCCGGCCGTCCAATGCGGGCTGATCAGCGCTCCAGCCTTTCGTGCCAGGCGGTGCGATAGGCGTCGATGTTCCAGGTTGGCGCGGGCACGATGCGGCCCGGTTTGGTTGCCGGTGAAATGTCTGCGAGAAGCGCTGCGCCCTGACTTGTGCCGGTCGAGCCCGGAAGTGCCATCACCTCACGGCCGAGCAATGCGGCGAGCGCCTGAAGATAGGCAGGGTTGGCGGAGAAAGGGCCTTCGACCAGAACCGGTCCCTTGGCGCCGATGAGATCGAGACAGGTCTCCGTCATCAGCGCGAGATAGAGGCAGGCTGCCGCCCAGCGATGGTCAGCGGAGGCAGCGGCGTCGCCGATCCATTGCGGCTCGCGGCCCGGGAAGGGGCCGGAGCCGCCTGAAACGTTCGGCAGAAGCATCAGGCTTTTTTCGATGGCATGAGGAATGGCTGCAAGCGCCGCTTCCGGCGACAATGGACCGAGTTCGGCCGTCAGCATCTCATACTCGCGGCCGCCCATGAAACGGCTCGAGGGCACGGCGCGGCCATAGGCATCGACATTGGCAAGTGCGTCGCGCAGCGGGTCGAGATGGTCGAGATCGCCGCCGACCGCGAAATTGATGACCCAGGTGCCGGTGGAGACGACCGCGAACGGCGGCTCGCGTCCCACCAGATGAGCCAGCAGCGAAGCGTTGGAATCGTGGATACCGCAATGGACCGAGATCGGTTTCGTCATTCCGATCTGCGCCGCAATGCTTGGCAGGAGAGGACCGAGCGTCTCGAAGGCCGAATGGACAGGGGCCATCAGGTCGCTGATGCCGAGCGTATCCACCAGCGGAGAATAGGCGCCTTCACGTGGGAGCCAGAGATCGGTGTGGCAGCCGAGCGATGTGACCTCGTTTGCCGCAACGCCGGTCAGCCTGAACGCCCAATATTGCGGGTAGGTGAGGATGGTGCGCACGCGGTCAAAGGCTTCAGGAAAGGCGGTCTTCTGGTAGTGGAGCTGTGCGCCGACATTCAGTCCGCCGGACAGCGCTGGCGAGAAGGTTTGCGAAAAGGGCGGGCGGATCGTTTGATACGCCCGGCGGACATCTTCCGGATATTCGTGCTCGTAATCGAGCACCGGCAGCGCCAGTTTACCCTCGGTATCGAGAAGCACCGCCGATGCGCCGTGGGTGGTGATGGAGATCGCATCGAAGCCAGGCTTTTTTGCAAAATCGGACAGCGCTTGGATCGCGAACTCCCACAGGGCTTCGACATCGTAGTGCGGATAGGGCGGGCCTGGCCGAACCCGGTTCGGCGTACGCCTTTCGGCGATCTCCTCGCCGGTCGCGCAGTCGAGCACGACAACCTTGGCATTGGTCTTGCCGATATCGAGAACGGCGATCTTTGCCGGCATCGTCATGGCAGGTGGAACACCGTCACCAGATCGCTCTGGACCGGCGAGTTGTCCGGATTGGTTTCCATGATGTCGGCCATATGCGCCCACCATTTCTTCATCACCGGGTGGTCGGGCAGGCTCGCCAGCGTGTGGTCGGTCGGCCGTGTCAGCACGCCAAACAGCGTGTTCGTCTCGCGGTCGAGATGGATGGAATAGTCGCTAGCGCCCGCCTGGTGGAGGAGATCGACAAGCTCCGGCCAAATCTCGTCGTGGCGTCTGCGGTATTCCGCTTCCATTCCCGGATTGAGCTTCATCTTGAAGGCGTACTTTTCGAGCGTCATCGGCTCATTTCCTTGATGCGGCGGGCGATGATCGGGATGGCGATGGTGATGATCAAGAGCAGGCCGACGAAGATCGACATGACGATGCCGGGTACGTTGAGCAGCCCCAGCCCGAAGGTGACGAGGCCCATGACAAAAGCGGCGATGACGACGCCGGCGATGGTGCCCGCGCCGCCGAGAATGGAAACGCCGCCGAGGACGACCATGGTGACGACTTCCAGTTCCCACCCCTGCGCAATAGAAGGCCGGGTCGAGCCGAGGCGAGAGGTGAGGCAGACAGATGCCACCCCGGCCATCACCCCGGTCAACAGGAAGAGGATGAACTTCACCCGTTCCACCGGAATGCCGGAGAAACGCGCCGCGAACTCGTTGTTGCCGATCACATAGACCTGCCGGCCGAAATTGGTCGCGTGCAGCAGGATGCCGAAAACTGTGGCAAACACGAGGAACAGTACGAATTCGAAGGAGAACACCCAGGCCACATAGCCCTGGCCGAAGAAAGCGAAGCTTGCTGGATATTTGCCATAGGCTTGGTCGCCGAGGACGATATAGGAAATGCCGCGGAAGAGGCTCATCGTGCCGATGGTCACGACGATCGACGGCAGTTTGAGCCCGGCGACGAGCAGGCCGTTGAACGCGCCGCAGAGAAGGCCGGTGCCGATGCCGATCGCCACCAGTCCCGGCGTGCCGATGCCGGCCTGGGCCGCCGCGCCCATGGCGGTCGAGGCGAGCGCGATGATCGCTGCGACCGACAGATCGATCTCGCCGGCGATGACGAGCAGCGCCATGGCAAAGGCGATCATCGCCTTTTCGGTGAAATTGAAGGTAGCGTCGGAGAGGTTCCAGGCATTCAGAAAGTAAGGCGAGGCGAACGAATTGAAGACAAAGATCAGCACCGCCACGCCGAAGAGCAGCACTTCCCAGCTCGCCAGCAGGCGCGAGGTCTTGCTGCCGAGGCGGTCGGGAATGACCCGTTTGGAAGAAACGACGTCGCTCATGCGGACACCTCTTTTGCGCCGCGATCGCGCAGGATGATGCGGCCGGCCTTGCGTTCGGCGCGGGCGTTGAAGACGACGGCGAGCACGATGACGATGCCGGAGATCGCCATCTGCGCGAAGGGCGAGATGCCGATGACGGGCAGCGCATTCTTGATGACGCCGAGGAAGAGGGCGCCGAGCACCGCACCGCCGACCGAGCCGATGCCGCCGGCAATCGAGATGCCGCCGATGACGCAGGCCGCAACCGTGTCCAGTTCGAAGCCCGCAGCGATATCGACATAGGCGACCGCATAACGCGACACCCAGAGATAACCGGAGAGGCCCGCGAGCGCGCCCGACACCACGAAGGCTATGAATTTGGTCCAGCCGATATCGATGCCGGCATAGATCGCCGCCGTCGGGTTGCCGCCGGATGCGTAGGCTGCCCGGCCAAAGGGCAAGCGGGTCAGCACGAACCAGGCGCCGAGCACGATGAGGATGGCGATCCAGGAGAGGATCGGCAGGCCGATCACCGGCATTCGCGGGACATTCAGGAAGGAAGGGGCCATCTGGTGGGCGTTCACCCAGCCGCCGCCCGACAGCACGAAGGCCATGCCGCGATAGATGGTCAGCGTTCCGAGCGTGACGACGATCGGCGGAATCCGCAGCGCCCAGACGAGGTAACCGTTGATCGCACCCAGGAAGGCGCCGATGCCGACCGCCATGACGATGAGCAGGGCCAGCGGCAGGTCGGGATAGGCGGCGTTGGTCATGGCGACCGCCATGCCGGTGAAGGCAAGATTGGCGGCAACAGAAAGATCGATCGACTTGGTCAGGATCACCGTCATCTGGCCGAGCGCCAGGATGATCAGGATCGAGGTGTCGTTGAAGATGTTGGCGAGATTGCCGGGAGACGCAAAGCCCTGCGCACGAGCCGCGAAGCCGGCGATCATCGCGGCGATGATGACGGTGAGCAGGATTTCGCGGTTCTTCAGGAGGCGGTTCATCGGTTTCTCCTCACTGGTTGCCGGTTGCGGCGCGGACCAGCACTTCGGCGCTCAGGGCTTTGCGCTCGAAAACGCCGGCGGAAAGGCCCTCGCGCATCACCATCACCCGGTCGGACATGCCGAGGATTTCGGGAAGCTCGGACGAAACCATGATGATCGACAGGCCCTCGGTGGCGAGTTCGCCGATGAAGGCGTGGACGGCGGCCTTGGAGCCGATGTCGATGCCCTTGGTCGGCTCGTCGAGAATGATCACCTTCGGCTGCGTCGCCAGCCATTTGCCGATGACGACCTTCTGCTGGTTGCCGCCGGAGAGCGTGCCGACGGGCACTGAAAGAGCAGCGGCGCGCAGGTCCAGCCGCTCGGCATATTTTCGCGCCAGCGCCAGTTCGTTGGCGGCTTTCAGGAAACCGGAGCGGGAGGTCTTTCCAAGCGAGGGAAGCGACATATTCTGGAAGATCGGCATGGGCAGCGCCAGGCCGTGGCGGCCGCGTTCTTCCGGAACGTAGACGATGCCGGCGCGGATCGCATCGCCCGAGGAGCGGATGTCGAGCGGCTTGCCTTCCAGCACCAGACGGCCGGATGAGGGCCGGGTCACGCCGAACAGCGACTGGCAGAGCTCCGAACGGCCGGCGCCGATCAGGCCGTAGAGCCCGAGGATTTCGCCGCGACGAAGCTCGAAGGAGATGTCGCGGAATTCGGTCGGATGGCAATAGTTCTCGACGCGGAAAACCGGCGCGCCGATCTGGACCTCGACCTTGGGAAAGACGTCCTTGACGTCGCGGCCGACCATCAGCCGGACGATCTCGTCCTGGGGCGTTTCCCTCAGCCGGCCTTGGCCGACGGCGCGGCCATCGCGAAAGACCGCGAAGTTCTCGGCGATCTCATAGACCTCGTCGAACTTGTGGCTGATGAAGAGGATCGCCTTGCCCTGGCGTTTCAAGTTCTCGACGATGCGGAAGAGGTCATCGATCTCTTTCCGCGAAAGGGCGGCGGTCGGCTCGTCCATGATGACGATGCGGGCCTCGACCGACAGCGCGCGGGCGATCGCCACGAGGTGGCGCTGGGCGATCGACAGATCGCGCAGGCGGATGGTCGGGTCGATTTCGCTTTCGAGCTGCAGCATGAGGGCTTTGGCGCCGGAATTGATCCTGCGCCAGTCGATGGTGCCGAACCGGGTGCGCGGCGCGTGGCCGAGAAAGATGTTTTCCGCGACGCTCAACTCATCGAAGAGCACCGTTTCCTGATGGATGGCGGTGACGCCGGCGTCGATCGCCGCCTGCGCGCTCGCGAATGTGGTGGGCTTGCCGTCGATCAGGATCTCGCCCTCGTTCGGGCGGTAGATGCCGGTCAAAATCTTGACGAGCGTCGACTTGCCGGCGCCGTTTTCGCCGATCAGCGCCGTCACCTGGCCGGGATAAAGCTTGATGCTGACGCCGTCGAGCGCTTTGACGCCGGGAAAGATCTGGCTGATGCCGCGCATTTCCAGGATCGGCATTGCTTCCGTCGTCGGTGCCGGTCGGGGCGATCGGTCTTGAATTTTCGTAACGCCGTTCATTATGGGTGGCCGTTTTCCGATGGCAAGAATCGTTGGCGTCGAGGCGACTGTGCCCCTCACCCACCTCCGCTTCGCTCGGTCACCCTCTCCCCCGGGGGGAGAGGAGGAACGGAGACGTTGCGGTGTTCCTCTTCTCCCCAGCGGGGAGAAGGTGCCGGCAGGCGGATGAGGGGGCTCGCGCCCGCCGGCAAGGGGAGTTCTCCGGATCAGAAGATCTTGGAGAACTCGTCGATGTTCTTGGCGTTGTAGACGAAGGGGTCGGCCATGGCGGCTTCGCCATTGTCGCCAATCTTGATCGAGCCCATGCGGCCGGCCTTGATGTCCGAGCCCGGCTTGCCGTCCGCATCACCCTTGACGAGGTGATAGGCAATCTGGGTGGCGGAATAACCGAGGTCGATGGGGTTCCAGATGGCGAATTCCTTGGTGGCGCCGGACTTGATGGCGCCGGCCATTTCAGACGGCAGGCCGAGCCCGGTCACATAGACCTGGCCGATCTTCCCGGCATCCTTGACGGCCTGCGAGGCAGCGAGCACGCCGACCGTGGTCGGAGCGACGATGACCTTGACGTTCGGCTGCGAGGTCAAGAGGCCCTGTGCTTCGCGATAGGACTTGTCGGCGAGGTCGTCACCATAAACTGTCGTGACGAGGTTCAGGCCCGGAAAATCCTTGAGCTGCTTCTTCATCTCGGCGATCCAGGTGTTCTGGTTCGTCGAGGTGGTGGTGGCCGAAAGGATGGCGAAACCGCCCTTGCCGCCATCCAGGTGGTCCTTGGCGAGCGTCAGGCACATCTTACCGATCAGCTCGTTGGAAGACGGGTTCAGGTGCATGATGCGGCCTTCCTTGGCGACCGCCGAATCCCAGGAAATGACCTTGATGCCGCGCTGGGTGGCCTTCTTCAGCGCCGGGATGACGGCGTCCGGATCGTTGGCGGAGATGGCAATCGCATCGACGCCTTGTGCGATCAGCGAGTTGATCACTTCGATCTGGCCTTCGGCCGTCGTCGAGGTCGGGCCGGTATAGATGACCTGGACGCCGCCGAGTTCCTTGGCAGCTTCCTGCGCGCCCTTGTTGGCCGCTTCGAAGAAGCCGTTGCCGAGCGATTTGACCACGAGCGCGATCTTCATGTCGGCAGCGCTTGCCGTCGTCATTGTTGATGTCAGGGCGGCGAAGGCGAATGCCACGCCGAGGGCGAGTTTCTTTGCAAGTTTCATAGTTGGTCCTCCCAGTTGATAGTTCAATCTTTCTCCCGCCGGTCGCTCCTCACGCGGCCGACGAAGAATCCTCCTTGGCGATGTCCGCTGCGGCGGCACCGGCGATAATCAGTTTGACGCCCGCATCCTCGATCATGCGTGCGGCGTCGTCGGTCACGCCGTCATCGGTGATAACAGTCGTCACCCGATCGAGCGGGCAGAGGATAAGGCTGGACCGGCGCGAAAACTTCGAGGAATCCACCATCACGATCAGTTCCTCGGCCTGGTGCATCAGCTTCTGCTCGCTCTGGATCACCAGCGCGTCGGCCTCCATCACCCCGAGCGGGCCGACCCCCTGCGCGCCGATGAACATGCGGCGGGCGTAAAAATTGCGGATCGCATCATTGTCGAAGGGCGACAGGATCAGGCTCTGTTCGCGATAGATCGCGCCGCCCGGTATCGTCACCGTGTTCTTCGAATGCTTGACCAGATGTTCGGCGATCGCAAACGAATTGGTCATTACCTGCAGGCGTCGCGCCGACATGAAATGCACCATCTGGAACGTCGTCGTGCCGCCGTTGATGATGACGCTGTCGCCTTCATCGCAGAGTTCAACCGCGCGGCGGGCGATTGCGCGCTTCTTGTCGATGTTGACCGATTCCGACACCCGGAACGATCGGGCCGAAAGCTGGCCGATCTGCGGAGGATGAACGGCTTCCGCGCCGCCGCGGACGCGCCGGAGCTTGCCCTGGACGTGCAGCGAAGCGATGTCGCGCCGGATCGTCGCTTCCGATGCCTCGGTCAATTCGGCGATATCCTGCACCGTGATGACGGGTTTTTCCTGGATAGCGCTCAAGATGATGCGATGGCGTTCACGTTCGTGCATTGGCTCCTCCTTGGCGTCAACTATTACCGGAAAATTTACGTTGTCAATCATAAACGATCAACTTCGCTTTTATTGCGCTGCACAATGAAACTTTATGATCGTTTATGATTGACAGATGGCGCGACAATGCGCGATACCGGCGGCAGGGAGATGGCGGCCGCCTCGTCGCCGTGAGCCGAAACACGTTGGAGGACAAGCAATGTCGGGCCAAACCCGCCTTCTCGAAAACCGTTGGAACGATGCTCAAGCCGCCAAGCTCGATGAGCCCGGCAAGCTGCTCTATCGCTCCAATCTTCTCGGTGCCGACAAGCGCATCACCAATTACGGCGGCGGCAATACCTCGGCCAAGGTGATGGAAACCGATCCGCTGACCGGGGAAAAAGTGAAGGTCATGTGGGTGAAGGGATCGGGCGGCGATGTCGGCACGATCAAGCTCGATGGTTTCGCCACCCTCTACATGGACAAGCTGGAAGCGCTGAAGGGGCTCTACAAGGGCGTCGAGGACGAGGACCGCATGGTCGGCTTCCTGCCGCATTGCACCTTCAACCTCAATCCGCGCGCGGCCTCAATCGATACGCCGCTACACGGTTTCGTGCCGTTCACCCATGTAGACCACATGCACCCGGATGCGATCATCGCGATTGCGGCTTCGAGGAATTCGAAGGAGTTGACGCAACAGGTCTTCGGTTCCGAAATCGGCTGGCTGCCCTGGCGGCGGCCGGGTTTCCAGCTCGGGCTCGATCTCGAAGCGTTCGTGAAGGCAAACCCCAATGCCAAGGGCGTCGTGCTGGAAAGCCACGGCCTGTTCACCTGGGCAAATGACGCCAAGGCCTGTTACGAGCTGACGCTCGACATCATCAACAAGGCGATCGAATGGTTCGCCAAGGAGACCCAAGGCAAGACGATCTTCGGCGGCGCCGCGACCAAGAGCCTGCCTGCGCCGGAACGCCGGGCGATCGTCGCGAAACTGATGCCGGAGATCCGCGGCCGGATCGGCAAGGTGGAGCGCAAGCTCGGCCATTTCGACGACCAGGACGCGGTGCTGGAATTCGTCAATTCCAAAGACCTGAAGCCGCTTGGGGGCCTCGGAACCTCCTGCCCGGACCATTTCCTGCGCACGAAAATTCGTCCGCTGATTGTTGATTTCGATCCCGCCAAGCCGGATGTCGATGCGGTGATTGCTGCACTCGACACGGCGCTCGAAGATTATCGCGCGGATTACAGCCGTTATTACGAGACCTGCAAACACGCCAATTCACCCGCCATGCGCGACCCCAACCCGGTGATCTTCCTGGTTCCGGGCGTCGGCCTGCTGTCGTTTGCGCGTGACAAGGCGACGGCCCGGATTGCCGGCGAGTTCTATGTCAACGCCATCAATGTGATGCGCGGCGCCTCGACGGTTTCCGAATATCAGGGCCTGCCGGAGCAGGAGGCCTTCGACATCGAATACTGGCTGCTCGAAGAGGCGAAGCTGCAGCGCATGCCGAAGCCGAAAAGCCTTGCCGGACAGGTGGCCTTGGTCACCGGCGGCGCCGGCGGCATCGGGCGGGCAACCGCGGCCAGGCTGATGGGCGAGGGTGCCTGCGTGGTGCTTGCCGATATCGACGGCGGCGCGCTCGACACGACCAAAGCCGATTTCGAAAAGTCGTTCGGCAAGGATGCGGTGCGCGGGGTCCTGCTCGACGTGACGACCGAGGACGCGGTGATCACCGCGTTTGCCGAGGCCTGCGTCGAATTCGGCGGCGTCGATATCCTCGTCTCGAATGCCGGGATCGCGTCGTCCGCGCCGGTCGAGGAAACCACGCTTGCCATGTGGAGCAAGAATATCGACATCCTGGCGACGGGTTATTTCCTCGTTTCGCGGGAGGCCTTCCGGTTGTTCCGCCGCCAGAAGCTCGGCGGCAACGTCGTGTTCGTGGCTTCGAAGAATGGGCTTGCCTCTTCTCCGAATGCGTCGGCCTATTGCACCGCCAAGGCCGCCGAAATCCATCTCGCCCGCTGCCTGGCGCTCGAAGGCGCCGAGGCAGGCATTCGAGTCAATACGGTCAATCCGGACGCCGTGCTGCGCGGATCGAAGATCTGGAACGGCGAATGGCGCGAACAGCGCGCCGCCTCGTCCAAGATCGAGGTGGACGACCTGGAGGAGCACTACCGCAAGCGGTCGCTGCTCAAGCTCAATGTCTTTCCGGAGGATATTGCGGAGGCGATCTATTTCCTCGCATCGGACGCATCGGCCAAGTCGACCGGCAACATCATCAACGTGGATGCCGGCAACGCCCAGAGCTTTACGCGGTAGGGTAATATCTTCTCCCCAGCGGGGAGAAGATGCCCGATAGGCAGATGAGGGGGAGGAGCAAAGCGACGCCTTGAGCGATAAGCGAAAGGCAGAATGTGCCGCGCCCCCTCATCCGACCCTTCGGGCCACCTTCTCCCCGCTGGGGAGAAGAGACAAAGATCAGATGGGAGGACCGAATGACTGAACTCAAGATCACGACCAATGTGATCGCCGCTGAAAACGATAAGCGCTCCGCAGCGCTCAAATCCGATTACGATGCGCTCGGCGAGAACCTGTCGCGCCGCGGCATCGATATCGAAACGATCACCTGGGATGTTGAAAAGTTCTTCGTCGCCGTACCCTCCTGGGGCGTCGGCACCGGCGGCACGCGTTTCGCCCGTTTCCCGGGCCAAGGCGAGCCGCGCGGCATTTTCGACAAGCTCGATGACTGCTCCGTCATCCACCAATTGACCCGCGCGACGCCGACGGTCTCGCTGCATATCCCGTGGGACAAGGCGGATCCGAAGGAATTGCTGGCCAAGGGCGATGCGCTGGGTCTCGGTTTCGACGCGATGAACTCGAATACGTTTTCAGATGCACCGGGACAGGCGCATTCCTATAAATACGGCTCGCTTAGCCACACGAATGCTGCGACACGCGCCCAGGCGATCGAGCACAATCTCGAATGTATCGAGATCGGCAAGGCGATCGATTCCAAGGCGCTGACGGTGTGGATTGGCGACGGCTCGAACTTTCCGGGCCAGAGCCATTTCACGCGAGTGTTCGAGCGGTATCTCGCTTCGATGGCGGAAATCTACAAGGCGCTGCCCGACGACTGGCGGCTGTTTTCCGAACACAAGATGTACGAGCCGGCCTTTTATTCGACGGTGGTGCAGGACTGGGGCACGAACTACCTGATCGCCAATACGCTCGGACCAAAGGCCTTCTGCCTCGTCGATCTCGGCCATCATGCGCCGAATACCAATATCGAGATGATCGTTGCCCGGCTGATCCAGTTCGGCAAGCTCGGCGGCTTCCACTTCAACGATTCCAAATATGGCGACGACGACCTCGATGCGGGCGCTATCGAGCCCTACCGCCTGTTCCTCGTCTTCAACGAGTTGGTGGATGCCGAGCATCGCGGCATCAGGGATTTTCGCCCGGCGCATATGATCGACCAGTCGCACAATGTCACGGACCCGATCGAAAGCCTGATTTCCAGCGCCAACGAGATCCGCCGGGCCTATGCCCAGGCATTGCTGGTCGATCGGGTAGCACTTGACGGATTCCAGCAGGAAAACGATGCGCTGATGGCCTCAGAGACACTGAAACGGGCTTATCGCACCGATGTGGAGCCGATCCTTGCCGAAGCCCGCCGCCGCGCAGGCGGAGCGATCGATCCGGTCGCGACCTATCGCGACAGTGGCTATCGGAAAAAAGTCGCGCTCGAACGTCCGGCGTCCACCAGCGGCGGTGGCGGGATCGTCTGATCCTTTCAGTCTGCCATCATGCCGGCGGATGAGTTCCGCCGGCGATCACTTCTTCTTATTCGATCGAGCGGACTGATCAGGTGTTCCGGCCGAGTGCGCGTTCCATGCGGCTCAGACCCTCCTCGAGAAGGGCGCGCGGGCATCCGAAATTGACGCGGACGAAGTTGCCATAGGCCGCGCCGAATTCCGAGCCGGCATTGAAGCCGACCTTGCCATGTTCGAGGAAATAGCTCTGCGCATCCGGCTCCAGACCGAGTTCCGTGCAGTCGAGCCAGGCGAGGAACGTGCCTTCCGACGGGATAAGCTTGATCTTTGGAAACCGGCGCGCCAGTTCGGCCGACAGAAAATCGCGGTTGGCCTCGATATAGGCGAGCATCCGCGTCTTCCAGTCGCCGGCCTTCGAGAAGGCCGCAAGCGTCGCCTCGAGGCCGATGATATTGGCATTGTCGACCATTCCGAGCCGCGCCTGGTTGAATTTTTCGCGGATCGCCTTGTTGCCGATGATCGCGAAGGCGGTCTTCAGGCCGGCTATGTTGTAGGTCTTGCTGGCGGCCATCAGGGTGATGGTGCGGTTGGCGGCATCTTCAGAAAGCGTGGCGATCGGCACGTGGCGGCGACCGTCGAACAGAAGGTCGCAATGGATTTCGTCGGAGATGATCAGCGTATCGTTCTGGCGGCAGAGGTCGGTGATCGTCTTGAGTTCGTCGGCGGTGAACACCTTGCCCGTCGGGTTCTGCGGGTTGCAGAACAGCAGCGCCTTCGATTTTGCCAGTTCCGCCGCGAAGGCCCCGGCATCCATCACATAGCCTTCAGCGGCCGGGGTAAGCGGCGCTTCGTGCCGGACGAGGTTCCAATTCGCGGGGGCTTCGAGGATCGGCCGATAGACGGGCGTCTGCACCAGCACGCCGTCGCCGGGCTGAAGCATCGCGTGCAGCGCCATGTTGAACCCCGGCACCACGCCTGGAAGGAAGACGATCTCGTCGGGCGAGACGGTCCAGCCGTATTTTTCCTGCATGTCGGAGATGATTTGGGCTCGCAGTTCATCGCGGGCGACGCCGTAGCCGAGCATCGGATGTTCGAGCCGGTTGCGGATGGCGTCGACGATCTCCGGTGCCGCGGGGAAGTCCATGTCGGCGACCCACATGGGCAGCACGTCGTCCGGATACTTGCTCCACTTCGAGCTGCCGGTGCCCCGGCGTTCGTGCACGGCGTCGAAATCGGTCATGTTCTCAAGTCCCCTGTCATTATGTTGCCGATCGACGCGGATCGACAGCCCTGGTATACGCCTGCCGCGAACAAGGCAAAGCGTGAAATTACCCTTAGCTTGTCCCTAACCAACCGCGCGGCTGTCAACGCCTTTCTTCGCTTTGGTGAGTCGTTCGGCGTTTTCCGCATCTGGCCTAATCTATCCAATTTGTAATCCAGGTCCGCTGAAAGCGCCTTCCATTGCAGGCATTAGACCAGTAGCGTTCAATCCGGTTGATTTTTCGAGCATTCAAGAAGTTGCGGTCGATGGCGCGTAGGCATTGGGTCCTGGTTTCCGTGATAATCCTGGGCACAGCGGGCTTCGGAGCCTATGCGCTTCGGGACCGCTGGCTGGGCCGTGTGGAAACCATGCTCGGCTGGGCGCCGGCGGAGGCAACCGCGGCGCAGCCGGCGGGACGACCTGCCGGCGGGCGCCGGCGCCCTGGTCGTCAATCGGGCCAATCGGAACCGGTTCCGGTGCTGGTGGCCGATGCCAAGGCGAGTGACGTGCCGGTGTTCATCGATGGCGTCGGCTCGGTCCGGCCGTTGAGCACGGTCACCATTCGCCCGCAGGTCAGCGGCAAGCTGGCTGAACTGCATTTCGACGAGGGGCAGGACGTCAGGAAGGGCGATGTCCTGGTGCGGATCGACGATGCGGTCTATCGCGCGCAGCTCGACCAGGCGATCGGCAAGAAGGCGCAGGACCAAGCGCTGCTTCAGAATGCCGAACTCGCTCTGGACCGCTCCCTGAAACTGGTTCAGTCGAGCTCGGGCACGCAGCAGCAGGTCGATACGGCGCGTTCGCAGGTCGAGCAGTACCGGGCGGCCGTCCAGTCCGACGATGCGGCGATCGCCAGCGCCCAGGCCTCGCTCGACTATACGACGATCCGGGCGCCGATCGACGGCCGCACCGGCATCCGCAATGTCGATGTCGGCAATATCGTCAGTTCTTCCGATGCGGCGGGCATCGTCACGTTGTCGCAGATCAGGCCGATCTCGGTGGTGTTTTCCATTCCGCAGCAGCAGCTTGCCAAGGTCAACGCGGCGAGCGGCGGTGGGCAGCTTTCGGTCGAGGCGATTGCCGGCGACGGCAAGAGTGTGATCGACAACGGCGTGCTTGCGGCGGTGGACAACCAGGTGGACGCGACCACGGGAACGGTCAGGATCAAGGCCAACTTCCCGAACGACAAGCTGGCGCTCTGGCCGGGCGCTTTCGTTAATGCCCGCCTACTCGTCGAGACGTTGAAAGGCGTGATCGTCGTGCCGACGGCCGCCGTCCAGCGAGGACCCAACGGCACCTTCGTTTATCTCTTGAAGCCCGACCAGACGGTCGGCATGAAAATGGTCAAGCTGGGCCAGCAGGACGATGTGCAAACCGTCATTGCCGAGGGTGTGGCGGATGGCGACAAGGTGGTGACCACCGGCTTTTCACGCCTGAGGGACGGGGAACATGTGGAGGTTGCCGCCTCGCAGCCGCCGGCAGCAACGCCCGGTAATCCCCCCGGTAATCCCAATGAGGAACGCAGACCAAACCGCCGACCTCAGAAGACAGGCGGGCCCGAAGCCGCGAGTGCTGCGCCGGTCGCATTACCCGAAGCAAAACAATGAACACGTCGACGCTGTTCATCAAACGCCCGATCGCGACTTCGCTGCTCGGCGTCGCCGTGCTGCTGGGCGGCATTCTCGGCTATATCAATCTTCCCGTCGCGCCACTGCCGCAGGTGGATTTTCCGACGATCCGGGTGACGACGCAGTTGCCGGGTGCCGATCCGGAGACGATGGCGGCGCTGGTGACCGCACCGCTTGAACGCCCTCTCGGCCAGATCCCGTCGCTGACCTCGATGACCTCTTCGAGCGCCTTCGGCATCAGCCAGGTGACGCTGCAATTCGCGCTCGGCCGGGATATCGACGGCGCCGCTCAGGACGTCCAGTCGGCCATCAATGCCGCCGGCTCGGGCCTGCCGCGCAACCTGCCCTATCCGCCGACCTATGCCAAGGTGAACCCGGCCGACACCCCGATCATCACGCTGGCGCTGCGTTCGACCAGCTATCCGATCCGAGACCTCAGCGATTTCGCCGATACGCTGCTCGCGCAGCGGCTTGCGCAGGTTTCCGGCGTCGGCAATGTCTCGATCCAGGGCGGGGTGCGGCCGGCGATCCGCGTCCAGGCCGATATTCCGCGCCTGGCCGCTTATGGCATCGGCCTCGAAGATCTTCGAACCGCGATTTCCAGCGCCAGCGTCGCCGGCGCCAAGGGTGCGCTCGACGGCACGCATCAATCCTTCACGCTTGCAGCCAACGACCAGATCATCGACCCCGAGATTTACGGCAATGTCGTCGTCGCCTACCGGAACAATGCGCCGGTGCGGCTGAAGGATGTCGCCGATATCGTTCAAGGCCTGGAGAATACCCGCGTCGGCGCCTGGTATCAGGGCGAGCCGGCGGTCATCCTCGATGTCATGAGGCAGCCGGGCGCCAATGTCATCGATACGGTCGGCAGCATTCTGAGGCAGGTGCCGCGGCTCAGGGAGGTGCTGCCGGCGGGTATTTCGCTCGATATCGTCAACGACCGGACGGAAACGATCCGGGCTTCGATCCATGACGTGCAATGGACGCTCGGGGTCAGTATCGGCCTCGTCATTCTCGTCGTCTTCCTGTTCCTGCGAACGCTGACCGCGACCATCATCGCGGCGGTTGCGCTGCCGCTATCGCTGGTCGCGACTTTCGGGGTGATGTGGTTTGCCAGCTTCAGCCTCGACAACCTGTCGCTGATGGCATTGACGATCGGCACGGGGTTCGTGGTCGACGATGCGATCGTGATGATCGAGAATATCGCGCGGCATATCGAGGAGGGCGAGGACCCGATGCAGGCGGCCCTGAAAGGGGCCGGCGAGATCGGCTTCACGATCATCTCTCTGACCGTCTCGCTGATTGCCGTATTCATCCCGCTGCTGTTCATGTCCGGTATCGTCGGCCGGATGTTCCGTGAATTCGCCCTGACGCTGACGATCGCCGTCGTCGTCTCGGCGGTGATTTCGCTGACGCTGACGCCGATGATGTGCGCCCGCATCTTGCGCAAACCGGCGGAAGGACGCCGCGGCGTGCTTGCCGGTGCCGATCGTGTCATGGACCGCGTTATTGCAGGTTATCACCGAAGCCTGGTCTGGGTGGTCGACCGCAGCGCGCTGATGCTGATCCTGACCGTCGCAACGCTGGCGGCAACGCTTGCGCTTTATGTCTTCATTCCCAAGGGTTTTCTGCCGCCCCAGGATACGGGCCTGATCACGGCCGTCATCGAGACGGAGCCGACGACATCCTTCGACGCGATGAAACGGACCCAGGCCGTCGTCACCGACAGGCTGCGCGGGGATAAAGACGTGACCGGCATCGTCTCCGTGGTCGGCGCGAGCGCGAACAACCTGACTCTCAACACCGGCACGCTGAGCCTCGTGCTCAAGCCGCGAAGCGAGCGCACCTCTTCCGTGCCGGAGGTCATCGACCGGTTGAGGCGGGAGGTATCGCAATTGCCCGGCGTCCGCGTCACCTTCCAGGGGGTGCGGGATATCAGCATCAGCACCCGCGTCAGCCGCGCGCCCTATCAATACATTCTGACCGGTGCCACGGCGGCGAGCGTGGCGGATTGGGCGGACCGGCTGGCGACGAGGCTGGAACAGCTTCCGGAACTGGTCGACGTTTCGTCCGAAGTCGAGATGGGGGGGAGGGCGCCTGCTGCTCGACATCGATCGCGAGACGGCATCCCGTCTCGGCGTCTCGATGCAGGCGATCAGCGACACGCTCAACGACGCGTTCGGCCAGCGCCAGATCACCACAATCTATGCGCAGTCGAACCAGTACCGCGTCATTCTGGAAGCGGCGCCGCAATATCAGTCCGATCCGAAATCACTCGAACGGCTTTATGTGTCCGGAGCCTCGAATACGCAGATCCCGCTCGGGGCCTTCGCCAAGACGTCGTTTACGGCGGCGCCACTCGTCATCAGCCACAACGAACAGTTTCCGTCGGTGACGATCAGCTTCGATCTTGCTTCAGGCGCGTCGCTCAGCGAGGCCGTCAGCGCCATCAAGGCGGCGGAAGAGGAGATTGGCGTTCCGGCGTCGATCCAGCGGGACTATTTCGGCGATGCGGAGGAGTTTGCCAACTCGCTGGCCGGAGAGCCCTGGCTGATCCTCGCCGCGATCGTCACCATCTACATCGTTCTCGGGCTGCTGTATGAAAGCGCCATCCACCCGGTCACCATTCTCTCGACCCTGCCGTCCGCCGGCGTCGGCGCCCTTCTGGCCCTGATGCTGTTCGGCCAAGACCTGTCGCTGATCGCGTTGATCGGCATCGTACTCCTGATGGGCATCGTCAAGAAGAACGCGATCATGATGATCGACTTCGCGCTCGAGGCGGAACGCGTCGAAGGCCTGTCTCCCCGAGAGGCGATCCTGAAAGCTTCGATCCTGCGTTTCCGCCCGATCATGATGACGACGCTTGCCGCGCTCTTCGGTGCGCTGCCGCTGGCGATGGCGGAAGGAACGGGCTCGGAACTGCGCATCCCGCTCGGCATCAGCATTATCGGCGGCCTGCTTCTGAGCCAGCTTCTGACGCTCTATACGACACCGGTCATCTACCTGGCATTCGAGACCCTGCGCAGCCGCATCGTCGGCCGGACGACGGGACAATCGCCTTTGCCGGCGGAAAGCGAGCTCGGAGGGTCACCATGAACCCCTCGGAGACCTTCATCCGCAGGCCGATCGGCACGACGCTCCTGGCAATCGGGCTGATGATCCTCGGCATCGCCGCCTACCGCTTCCTACCGGTTTCCAATCTTCCCTCCGTCGATCTGCCGACCATTCGGGTGACGGCAAGCCGGCCGGGCGCCGATCCCTCCAGTATGGCGGCGAGCGTCGCTGCTCCTTTGGAGCGGCATCTGGGTGCGATTGCGGGTGTTACCGAACTGACCTCGTCCAGCGCGCTGGGTTCGACCAACATCACCATCCAGTTCGATATCGCGCGGACGATCGACGGCGCGGCGCAGGATGTGCAGGCGGCGCTCAATGCTGCCGCGGTCGATCTGCCGTCGGATCTCCCGTCGCTGCCGTCGTTCCGCAAGGTCAATCCTGCCGCGGCGCCGATCCTCAGCCTTGCGCTGACATCCGATAATGTCGCGCCGAGCGCGATCTACGATGCCGCCGATACGCTGGTGGTGCAACGCATATCGCAGGTGGATGGGGTCGGCGATGTCAGCGTCAGCGGTGCAGACCAGCCGGCGATCCGGGTGCGGCTCGATCCGAGCCGGCTTGCGGCGATCGGCCTGTCGCTCGATGCTGTCCGCACCGCCATCGTCAGCGCCGCCACATTGGGGCCGATCGGCTCGATCAATGGCGGCGATCTCGCCTTTTCGATCGGCATGAACAACCAGCTGCGGACGCCGGAAGAATATGGCCGGATCGTCATCCGCAGCAATAACGGGGTCGCTACCCGCCTGTCGGATATCGCGATCGTCGAGCCGGGCGTGCGAAACCGGCGTTCGGATGCCTGGTACAACGGCAAGCCGGCCGTGCTGCTCAATATCACCAAGGGGACCGACGCCAACGTTATCAAGACGGTAGATGCGGTGAAGGCGCTGATCCCGGAACTCCAGGCGCTGTTGCCGGCGGGCGTCGAGATCGCCATCCTTGCCGATCGCACCACGACCATTCATGCGAGCGTCGACGACATGCAGTGGACGCTGCTGATCACCGTCGTGCTTGTCATGATGGTGGTCTTCCTTTTCCTGCGCCGCGCGACGCCGACGGTTGCGGCGGGCGTCACGGTGCCGCTGTCGCTTGCCGGCACGTTTGCGGCGATGTGGGCCTGCGGACTTTCGCTCGACAACCTGTCGCTGATGGCGCTGGCGGTGTCGGTCGGTTTCGTGGTCGACGATGCGATCGTGATGATCGAGAATATCTATGCCAATCTCGAAGCCGGCATGAAGCCGATGCAGGCGGCGACGGAGGGGGCACGGCAGATCGGCTTCACGGTCATCTCGATCAGCGCCTCCTTGCTCGCCGCCTTCATACCGATGTTCTTCCTCGGCGGCATCATCGGCAAATTCTTCCAGAGCTTTTCGCTGACGCTCGGTTTTGCGATCGTCATTTCCACGGCGGTTTCGCTGACGCTGACGCCGATGATCTGCGCACACCGCCTGCGTGCGCATGAAAAGCGCGCTCATACGGGGGATAAGGAACGTAAGGGAATGCTGGGAGTGGTTATCGGCTTTTATGGCCGCACGCTCAAAGCCGTGCTCCACCATCAGGTAGCCGCAGTCGTCGTCATCCTCGCCTGTGTCGGTTTGACCGCCTATCTCTATGTGAAGATCCCGAAGGGTTTCATCCCGCAGGACGATACGGGGTTCATCCAGGGCGGCACGGAGGCCTCGACCGACATATCCTATCCGGCCATGGTCGCCCTGCAGCGCCGCGCGGCCGAGATCGCGGGCCGGGACCCGGCGGTCTCAGGGATTGGTTCTTCGGCCGGCGGCGGCTTTTTCGGTTCGGTCAATCGGGGCCAGCTGACGATCGCGCTGAAGCCGCCCTCGGAGCGGGCGTCGACCGCGGAGGTGATCGAGCGGATACGAAAGGAACTGGCGACCATTCCGGGGCTCAGCTCCTATCTGTTTTCGCCGTCGGATATCCGCATCGGCGCGCGTTCGACGCCGTCGCCGTTCCAGTTCACGCTCTGGGACGAGGACTTCAACGAGCTGACAACCTGGGCGCCCAAGGTTCTCGAAGCGCTGCGCAAGGAGCCGATCCTCACGGACGTCAATTCGGACCGCCAGCCGAACGGGCTGCAGGCGACTGTCAATATCAATCGAGACGAGGCCGCGCGCCTTGGGGTCAGCATCCAGTCGATCGACAATGCACTGAACAGCGCCTTTGCCCAGCGGCAGGTCTCGACGATCTATACGCAACGCAATCAATACCGGGTGGTGCTGGAAGCCGATCCGCGCTTTGCGCGCGACCCGTCCGATATCTCCGGGCTCTACGTGCCGGCGGCGGGCGGGAAGCTGGTGCCGATCTCAAGCGTCACCTCAATCGAGCGCACGCTCGCGCCGCTCGTCGTCAATCACCAGGGCCAGTTCCCCTCGGTGACGATGTCCTACAACGTCAAGCTCGGAGGTACGCTGCAGGACGCGAATGATGCGGTGCTGCATGCGGTCGGCGAATTGCACATTCCGGACACGCTGCATGCCGAATTTGCCGGGGATGCCGGGGCCGGCAGCTCGTCGAACAACCAGCCGCTGTTGATTGTCGCCGCTATCCTGACGGTCTATATCGTGCTCGGTATTCTCTACGAGAGCCTCGCGCATCCGCTGACGATCATATCGACGCTGCCGTCAGCAGGGCTCGGAGCGTTGCTTGCCTTGATGATCAGCGGCACGGAGCTGACGATCATCGCCTTCATCGGCATCGTTCTCCTGATCGGCATCGTCAAGAAGAACGGCATCATGCTGGTGGACTTTGCGCTGCAGGCGGAGCGCCAGCGCGGGCTACCTTCGGAGGAGGCGATCTTTCAGGCGTGCCTGCAGCGTTTCCGGCCGATCCTGATGACGACGCTTGCGGCGATCATGGGCGCCGTCCCGTTGATCATCGCCACCGGGCCGGGTTCGGAGCTGAGGCGTCCGCTCGGCATCACCATCGTCGGCGGGTTGATCATCTCGCAGATCCTGACCCTCTACACGACGCCGATCATCTACCTGATCCTCGCAAAGCTGCATAACCGGCGATCGAACCACCAGGCACTTGTTTCCGGCGAAGGAGCGGGTGATCCGGTTCGGTAGTCGGGAACTGCGAAGTCCTGACCCGCAGCAAGCCTAGGCTCGGACCAGGATATGCGCTTCCTTCGCGGCCTCGACAAAGGCCTTTCGAGCGTCTTCCGGCTTGCTCTTTCCGGCATCCACCGCGGCGCAGACGGCGAGAGCCCGGTCGAGGGCCGTGCCGTCCTCCACCGGCCAGTCCTCGATCATCGCCCAGGCAGCACCCTGCGTCGTCTCGATCGCGGTCTTGGCCGGCGGTTCGCCGATCGATATGACGACCGGCTTGTTCCAGGGCGTGTTCATTCTCTTAAGCGTCCCGTTTGGTCTGTGCCGGTCTCATAGGCCGACTTGACGGCCGTGGCGAGACGAGGCCGCTCCGTTTAGAGCAACCCTCGCGCGGCGAGATTCTTCATCAGCGCCGAAATGCCGAAGCTCCACGGTGGGCATTCGGTGGAGAGGCGCACCGTGTTGCGCAGCGTGCCGAGGGCCGGCGAGGAGATGTCGACGATGTCGCCGATCTTGTGGGTAAAGCCCTGGTTCGGAACATCGCGATCCTCGGTCGGCGCAAACAACGTGCCGAGGAACAGCATGAAGCCGTCGGGATATTGATGGTGATCACCGCAGGTGTGTTTGACGAGTTCGAGCGGGTCGCGGCTGATCTTCGACATGGAGCTCTTGCCGTTGAGGATATAACCATCCGGGCCGGTAACCCGCAGGTCGAGTTCGGCATTGCGGACGTCGTCCAGTCCATAACTTTCCTCGAGGAGGCGGATGAAAGGTCCGATCGAGCAGGAGGCGTTATTGTCCTTCGCCTTGCCGAGCAGAAGCGCCGAGCGCCCTTCGACATCGCGCAGGTTGACGTCGTTGCCGAGCGTCGCGCCCTTGATTTCGCCGCGGCTGTTGACCGCGAGCACGATTTTCCGGCTCCGGATTGTTCCAGGTCGATACCGGGTGCAGACCGACATCCGCTCCCCACCCCATCGAGGAAAGCACCGGTGCCTTCGTAAAGACCTCCGCATCCGGCCCGATCCCGACTTCGAGATATTGCGACCACATGCCTTCCCGGATCAGGGCTTCCTTGACCTTCGCGGATTGCGGCGAACCGGCCTTCAGGTCCTTGAGGCTGCCGCCGATGATCGTGCTGACCGTCTCGCGGATCGCTGCCGCCCTGTCTGGATTGCCGGCCGCTTTTTCCTCGATGACCCGTTCGATCATCGACTGTGCGAAGGTGACGCCGCAGGCCTTGATCGCCTGCAGGTCGGAGGGTGCCAGAAGATGGGGGCGCGACAGGTCGGGCCGGCCCGTGCTGTTTCCGGCAATGTCTTCCAAGGTGCCGAGGACCGGTCCGGTCGCGTTGCGGACGAAATCCGCAGCATCAGCGCGCTCCAGGAGCGCGCTGACGGTCGGCGTCTCCTTGCTGGTAATGTCGACCAGATCGCCGTTGCGCAACGTGACGAGGCTAGGGCCTGAAGCAGCGGGATTCCAGACCCGGCCGAGGAAAAGGCCGTTCGTTGAAGTGTCGATAAGATTGTCGGTCATGTTGAAAAATATGCCTCCCAGACGATGTGGCCCGAATGGGCCACATCCATCTCGTTTTGTCCATCTGGTTCGAAGGGCTGTTTTCAGCTCGCGGCCAGTTTGTCCTGGGTTTTGGTCTCGAAGTCGCTGGCGTCATGGCGCTCGTGAAGCTGGCCGGACGGGTCGCCGCTGAGGCGATTGACCATTCGACCACGCTTGACGGCGGGGCGATCCAGGATGGCGTCGGCCCAACGCTGGACGTGGGTGTAGTCCTGGACCGAAAGGAATTCGCCGGCGCCATACTGCCAGCCCTTCACGAGGCCGCCGTACCAGGGCCAGATCGCCATGTCGGCGATCGTGTAGGCGCTGCCTGCGATATATTCGCTTTCGGCAAGCCGCCGGTCGAGGACGTCGAGCTGGCGCTTGGTTTCCATCGCGAAGCGGTCGATCGCATATTCGATCTTGGTCGGGGCGTAGGCATAGAAGTGCCCGAAGCCGCCGCCGAGATAGGGGGCGCTGCCCATCTGCCAGAACAGCCAGGACAGGCATTCGGCGCGCTTGGCAGGCTCGGTCGGCAGGAAGGCGCCAAATTTCTCCGCGAGATAGACGAGGATGGAGCCCGATTCGAAGACCCTGATCGGCTCGGGGCCGGACCGGTCCATCAGCGCCGGGATCTTGGAATTCGGATTGACCTCGACAAAGCCGGAGCCGAACTGGTCTCCGTCGCCGATCTTGATCAGCCAGGCGTCGTATTCGGCGTCGGAATGCCCGAGTGCCAGCAATTCTTCCAGCATGATCGTGATCTTCTGGCCGTTCGGCGTCGCCAGCGAATAGAGCTGGAGGGGGTGACGTCCGACCGGCAATTCTTTTTCATGGGTCGGGCCGGCGATCGGGCGATTGATGCTCGCGAACTGGCCTCCATTGGATTTGTCCCAGGTCCATACTTTCGGCGGAGTGTAATTGGAATCGGTCACTTCTGGCTCCTAGCATTTGTAGAGGACGCGAAGGCTATCTGCTTTCGCCGTCGAAGACACGTTCGTCCAGCCCCCACGTAACAGAGAGCGCGAAATTTTGTGAGGGGCTGTCAGCGACTTCACGCAACATTGAGGGCTGCTGCAGGCGGTATCCTCCGTCGCGACCCCGGCAATTTGCATAGGACCAGCGCATGTTCCCGCGCGCCCATTGACAGGCTGGCTGCGTTCTATATTCTGTTATAAAAGCTTATATAACATAATTGTGGAACAAAAAAACGGGAGACTACCATGAGATTAAAGCTTGCATTCCTGGTTGCAACCGCGCTCGTCGCCACGCCGTCATTTCTGATGGCGCAGGAGAAGGGCGGCGTCGTCAACGTCGCCACCATCGGCGAGCCGCCGACACTCGATCCGATGACGTCGACGGCCGACCTCGTGGGTATCGTCACCCAGCACATTTTCGAGACGCTCTACACATTCAACAAGAAGTGGGATGTTACGCCGCTTCTGGCGGAAAGCCTTCCGGAGGTCAGCGCCGACGGCAAGACCTATACGATCAAGCTGCGCACCGGCATCAAGTTCCACGACGGCAGCGACATGACCTCGGAAGACGTGGTCGCCTCGCTGACCCGCTGGACCAAGCTTGCCTCTCGGGGCAAGCAGGCCGTCGGCTTCATCGACACCATTTCCGCCGCCGACCCGACGACGGTGACGATCAAGCTGAAGCAGCCGTATGCGCCGCTTGTCTCGTTGCTCGCCTTCAACAACTCCGCCGCGATCATCATCCCGTCGGAGAAGCAGGCCGATACGATGACCGATTTCATCGGCACCGGGCCTTACATGCTGAAGGAGCGCAAGGCCGACCAGTATATCCAGCTCGTCCGCTTCAAGGACTATAAGCCGCGTTCGGGCGAGAGCGACGGTTACGGCGGCGCCCGCCACCAGTATCTCGACGAGATCCGCTTTGTGCCGGTTCCGGACCCGAACACGCGCGTAGAGGCCGCCATTTCCGGCCAGTACGACTATATCGACTCGCTGCCGGTCGAATCCTTCGACAAGGTGAAGGCCTCGAAGGCCACTCAGCCGCTACTCCTGAAGCCGTTCGGCTACCCGGTCTTCGTCTTCAATACCGCCGAAGGTGCCGCCAAGAACCTTGCCGTCCGCAAGGCGATCCGCCAGGCACTCAGCATGGAAGACATGCTTGCCGCCGCCTTCGGCAGCAAGGATTTCTACGCCCTCGACGGCAACATCTACCCGGCCTCCTTCACCTGGAGCACGGATGCCGGCGTGAAGGGCAATTACAACGTCGCCGATCCGGAAGGTGCCGCCAAGGCCGCGAAGGCCGCAGGTTATGACGGCAAGCCGATCCGTATCCTGACCAGCCGCCAATACGAGTTCCACTACAAGATGGCGCAGGTTGCTGCCGAATATCTGAAGCTTGCCGGCTTTACCGTCGACATGCAGGTGGTCGACTGGGCGACGCTCACCCAGCGCCGCACCGACAAGGCACTCTGGGACATCTACATCACCCACAGCCCCTTCCTGCCGGAGCCGGCATTGATCGGTTCGCTGGCGCCGACTTCGCCGGGCTGGTGGGATACACCTGCCCGAAAGGCGGCCGTGGATGCTTTCTCGGCAGAGTCGGATCCGAAGAAGCGTGTCGAGCTCTGGGCCAATGTCCAGAAGGCCCTGTATGACGAAGCGCCTTTCATGAAGATCGGCGATTTCAACGCGGTTTCTGCGATCTCGACCAAGCTTCAGGGCGTCGATCCGGCTCCGTGGCCCTATTTCTGGAACGCCTCGATCAAGAAGTAACAACCCTCCCGAGGGACGCGGATGCCGGTCTACGGATCGGCATCCGCTTTCAATGATGTCCGCACTATCCGGACACAGGAACATCTTCGAATGATACGCTACATTCTCCAACGTCTTGCCGGCATGATCGTGGTGATGTTCCTCGTCGTCACGATCGTCTTCGTGATCGTTCGCGTGACGCCCGGCGATCCGGCCGCGGTCATGCTCGGCCCGGATGCCACGGCCCAGGACGTCGCCCAGCTGCGCACGCGTCTCGGCCTCGATCAGTCGATCGCGGTTCAATACGTCTTCTATATCGGCCAGCTGCTGAAGGGCGACCTCGGGCAGTCGATCTTCCTCAACATGCCGGTGACATCAGCGCTGCTCGACCGCGCCGAACCGACTTTCTTCCTGACGATTTTCTCGCTGGCGATTGCGAGCCTCATCGCGCTGCCGATCGGCATCTATGCCGCCTATCGGCGTGGATCCTTCGTCGACCAGGCTGCGATGATGGTGGCGATGCTGGCTGCCAGTATTCCGAGCTTCTGGCTCGGGCTCATCCTGATGCAGTTCTTCGCGGTGCGGCTCAACATCTTCCCCGTTTCCGGTTACGGCGGACCGGGCGCGAGCTTCGGCGAGCGCATGTATCACCTGACATTGCCGGCTTTCGCGCTCGGCCTCGTCTCCTCGGCGCTGATCCTGCGTTTTACCCGCGCCTCCATGCTCGATGTGCTCGGCGACGATTATATTCGCACCGCCCGCGCGAAGGGGCTGATCGAGCGGCGGGTGGTGCTGAAACATGCGTTGAAGAACGCGCTGATCCCGATCCTCACCGTGCTCGGCCTCACCGCCGCGGTGCTGATTTCCGGCGCCGTGGTCACAGAAACGGTGTTCGGCCTGCCGGGCGTCGGCAATCTGGTCGTCTCGGCGGTGCTGCGGCGTGACTATCCCGTCATCCAGGGCGCGCTGCTCGTCATCGCCGCCCTCTATGTCCTGATCAATTTCGCGATCGACATGCTCTATCTGCTGGTCGATCCAAGGGTGCGCTACTGATGGCGGAAATTGTCACCACCAAGCCGGCCTCGAGCGAAGGAGCCAAGTTCTTCCGCCGGTTCCTGAAACGCAAGACGGTCGCGCTCGGGCTGGTCGTCATCATTATCTTCGTCCTGCTGGCGGTTCTGGCGCCGTGGATAGCGCCCTATTCGCCGTCGAAACTGTCGATCGTCAACCGGCTGAAGCCGCCGAGCGAGATCTACTGGTTCGGCACCGACGAGTTCGGCCGCGATATCTTTTCGCGCACCATTTTTGCGGGGCGCCTGTCGCTGCTTGTCGGGGCGGCCGTCGTCACTCTTTCGGCGATCATCGGCGTGACGCTCGGTCTGCTTGCCGGATTCTTCCAGAGGCTCGATACGCCGATCGCCCGGCTGATCGATGCGATGATGGCCTTTCCCGATATTTTGCTTGCCATCGCGCTGGTCGCAGCGCTCGGGCCGTCGCTGGTGACGGTGATCATTGCGCTGTCGATCGTTTATTCGCCGCGGCTTGCCCGTATCGTCCGGGCCTCGACGCTGGTGATCCGCGAACTGCCTTACGTGGAGGCGGCGAAGGCGCTGGGCATCTCGACCTTCCACATCATGACGCGGCACGTACTGCGCAACCTCATATCGCCGATCCTGGTGCAGGGGACGTTCCTGTTTGCCAGTGCCATGCTTGCCGAAGCCGGACTTTCCTTCCTCGGCCTCGGCGTCAGCCCCGAAATTCCCACCTGGGGAACGATGATTGCCAGCGGGCGCCAATATATCGGCCAGGCCGACTGGATGACCTATTTTCCGGGCTTTGCCATCATTCTTTCCGTTCTGTCGCTGCAGATGGTCGGCGACGGATTGCGGGACATGCTCGATCCAAGACTTCGAAAGGACCTTTAAATGACCGGTGAAACAGCGGGCCAGCCGCTCCTCCTCACCAATGTGAAGCCGATGGCTTTCGGCGGCAATGCGGCCTCCGGCACGACCGACATCCTGGTCGGCGCCGACGGGCGGATTTCCGCTATCGGCCCGTCGCTTGCAGCACCCGCGGACGCAATCCGGGTCGACGGCAATGGCGCCTTCATCTCGCCCGGCTGGATCGACCTGCATGTGCATATCTGGCATGGCGGCACCGATATCTCGCTCCGTCCGTCGGAATGCGGCGCCGAGCGCGGCGTGACGACACTGGTCGATGCGGGTTCTGCCGGCGAGGCCAATTTCCACGGCTTTCGCGAGTACATCATCGAGCCGTCCAGGGAGCGCATCAAGGCATTCCTGAACCTCGGCTCGATCGGCCTCGTCGCCTGCAACCGCGTTGCCGAACTGCGTGATATCCGCGATATCGACCTCGACCGTATCCTCGAATGTTATGCGGAAAACAAGGAGCATATCGTCGGCATCAAGGTGCGGGCGAGCCATGTGATCACCGGTTCCTGGGGCGTCACACCGGTCAAGCTCGGCAAGAAGATCGCCAAGATCCTGAAAGTACCGATGATGGTGCATGTCGGCGAGCCGCCGGCGCTCTACGACGAGGTGCTGGAAATCCTTGGCCCCGGCGACGTCGTCACCCATTGCTTCAACGGCAAGGCCGGTTCGAGCATCATGGAAGACGAGGATCTCTACAATCTCGCCGAACGCTGCGCCGGCGAGGGCATCCGTCTCGACATCGGCCATGGCGGCGCCTCCTTCTCCTTCAAGGTGGCGGAGGCGGCGATCGCTCGCGGCCTGCTGCCATATTCGATCTCGACCGACCTGCACGGCCATTCGATGAATTTCCCGGTCTGGGACCTGGCGACCACCATGTCGAAGCTGCTGTCGGTTGGCATGCCGTTCGACAAGGTTGTCGAAGCGGTCACCCATCACCCGGCCTCGGTCATCAAGCTTGCCATGGAAAACCGGCTGTCGGTTGGCGAGCGCGCCGATTTCACGATCTTCGATCTCGTCGATGCCGATCTTGAAGCGACTGATTCCAACGGCGACGTCTCACGTCTGCAGAAACTGTTCGAGCCGCGTTACGCGGTCATCGGTTCGGAAGCCATCACCGCCAGCCGCTACATTCCACGGGCCCGCAAGCTCGTCCGCCACAGCCATGGTTACTCGTGGCGTTGAGGCGCATCCTTGAAATCGCATGACAGGAGTTGACGTGAATACGTCTTCAGCAAAGGCCGCTCCCACGGCACAGACACCTTACGATCGGCTGATCGAGCTCGGCATCAAGCTGCCGCCGCCGCCGCCGCCGATCGCCAATTTCGTCACGCATGTCCGTGAAGGCAATATGCTCTACCTCTCCGGCCAGGGGCCACGCGAGGCGGATGGCCATCTGCATGCCGGCAAGGTAGGCGCCGATGTCAGCGTCGATCTCGCCTATCAGCATGCGCGGCTGGTCGGCATCAACCTGCTTGCCGTCATGCACGAGGCGCTAGGCGACCTTTCGCGGGTGAAGCGGGTGGTGAAACTGCTCGGCATGGTCAATGCCGTACCGGATTTCGAAGATCATCCGAGCGTCATCAATGGCTGCTCGGACCTTTTTATCTCGGTGTTCGGGGATGCGGGACAGCATGCCCGTTCTGCCGTCGGTTTCGGCTCGTTACCGGGCAACATCACCGTGGAAATCGAGGCGATCGTCTCGCTGAACGACTGAGGAGACAAGGTCAGTGGTTGCGCCAACCCATCAGCTTCTCGATCCGCTGGGCGGAAGCGCGGACGTGTTCCGTATAGTGGTTCCCGTCGGACACGACCTTCTGTTCAGGCAGCACGATGGAGATGGTGGCGACGCACTCACCGCTCCGGTCGCAGACCGGCGAGGCGATGCAGGCAACCGCATAATCAGACTCCGCCACCTGGATCGACAGCCGCTCCTCAAACGCCTTGCCGGCCGAGTCGGACAGCGTGCGGGCGTCGATTTCGGCGCGGCCGGTCGGCGAGGTGCGGGCGCAGCGCTTGAAAAGCTCGATCCGCTCGGCTTCAGCCAAGTGCCCGACGAGAAGCCGGCCGGATGCCGTCCAGTTGAGCGGCACGCGGGTGCCGACGCGCGAAGCGACCTGGTAATGGCTCGGGCCGTCCGCCATCGCGAGTACCAGCATGTAATCACCGTCGCGGCCGCAGACCTGCACGGTTTCGCCGGCCTGTCGGCAAAGGTCGTGCATTTCGTGGGTCGCGACGCTCATGAAATCCAGCGACCGGGCATAAGCGAGGCCGTAGTGATAGAGGCGGGCGCCGAGCCAGATCGAACCGTCGGCATTGCGGGCAAGCATGTTCTTCTCGACCAGATCGTCGATGATCACATAGACGGTCGACAGCGGCGCCTTGACCGCCTTGGCGATCGCATAGGCGCCGGTCGGCGCACCCGTTTCGTAGAGATAATCGATCACCTGCAGTGCGCGGTCGATGCCGCTCACGCGCGAGCGGCGCGCGCCCTTGGCTTCCGTCTCCGTTTCGGAAACGGCCTCAACGGAGAGGTCTGCGGATGAAGTCTTTGCGTCCAACTCGATGTTCCCCTTGGGGCTCCTCGTGTGATTTCGAGAGTCTATTACATTATTATGGCATAACTGTCGATGGCAATTCGCGGTCGGCCGTCACTTTGGAGAACGACAATGTCCGATGATATCCGCACCCAGATCGGTCTTCGCCCGGTCATCAATGTTTCCGGCACGATGACGAGCCTCGGTGCTTCGATCGTGGTTCCGGAGGCGATCGCGGCGATGGCGGCGATCCTGCCGCAATTCGTCGAGATCAACGACCTGCAGCGCAAGGCAAGCGCGATCATCTCCCGGTTGACCGGCGGTGAGGCGGGCTTCGTCACGGCCTCCTGCTCCTCGGGTATCAGCCTCGCGGTCGCTGGCGCCATCACCGGCAACAACCTGCTGGCAATCGAGAAACTGCCGGACACGGTGCCGGACAAGAACGAAGTGCTCGTACAGATGGGCCATGTGGTGAGCTATGGCGCACCGGTGGACCAGGCGATCCGGCTCGCCGGCGGCAAGGTCGTGCTGATCGGCCAGGCGACCTCGACGCATCGCTACCACATGGAGAATGCAGTCACGGAGAAGACGGCCGCGGCTGTCTATGTCGTCTCGCATCACGTCGTCGACTACGGCCTGCTCAACCTTGTCGAATTCGTCGAAATCGCCCACGCGAAGGGTGTGCCGGTCATCGTCGACGCGGCTTCCGAATATGACCTCAAGCTCTTCCTTTCTCAGGGTGCGGATATCGTCCTTTATTCCGGCCACAAGTTTCTCGGCGGCCCGACTTCGGGCATCGTTGCCGGCAAGAAAGAGCTGGTGCGCAACGCCTTCCTGCAGAACATGGGCATCGGCCGCGGCATGAAGGTCGGCAAGGAGAGCGTGTTCGGCGTCATGGCGGCGCTGGAAGCCTGGGAGAAGCGTGACCATGCGGGCATCCGCGAGCGCGAAACCGGCTGTCTCGATCTGTGGAAACGGACGCTCGACGGCCGCCCCGGCGTCACAGCGCTTATCGAGCCGGATCCGACCAACAATCCGCTCGACCGCATGCGGGTGATCATCTCCGCGCCGGAAGCGCATATCACCGCCTGGGATCTTGCCACAGCACTCGGCCGTGGCAATCCACCGATCATCGTCCGAGACCATGAGGTGGAGCATCATTACTTCTATCTCGACCCGTGCAACCTGCACCCCGGCCAGGAAACCATCGTCGCGGCCCGCCTGACGGAAGAACTCGACAAGGCGCGCGCCTCCAACGAGATCATCGCGACCCCGATCGAAGAGCGCAGCCGCCACCGGTTCGACGGTGCGCTTCGCTGGCCGGACTGAACTGACAATAACGACAGGAAGGGAACGATCATGGCCATTTCGCAAGCACAAGCCGTCCAGTCCACCCAGCCGGTTCTCTCGGTGGAGAACCTGACCACCTCGTTCAACGTGGATGGCGAGTGGAAGTCGGTCGTGCGTGACGTTTCCTTCACCGTTGCTCCCGGCGAAACCGTGGCGATCGTCGGCGAAAGCGGGTCGGGCAAGAGCGTCACCTCGTTGTCGATCATGCGGCTTCTGCAGGAAGGCACCAGCCGCATCGCGGGCAGGATCATGCTTGGCGGGCGTGATCTACTGGCGCTTCCCGAACACGAGATGCGCAAGGTCCGCGGCAACGACGTCGCGATGATCTTTCAGGAGCCGATGACGAGCCTCAATCCGCTCTTCACGATCGGCGACCAGATTTCCGAGGCGCTGCTCTGCCACAAGGCGATGTCGGCGGCGCAAGCGAAGGCCGAAACCATCCGGCTTCTCGAAAAGGTGCGCATCCCGTCGGCCGCGTCGCGTTTCGACGAATATCCGCACCGTTTCTCAGGCGGCATGCGCCAGCGCGTGATGATCGCGATGGCCTTGGCGTCGAAGCCGAAGCTGCTGATCGCCGACGAACCGACGACGGCGCTCGACGTCACGATCCAGGGCCAGATCCTCGATCTCATCAAGCTGCTGCAGGACGAGGAGGGGACGTCGGTCCTGTTCATCACCCATGACATGGGCGTCGTCGCTGAAGTCGCCGACCGGACGATTGTGATGTATCGCGGCGAGCAGGTGGAGACGGGCGACACGCCGGATATTTTTCATCGCGGCAAACACCCCTATACGCGGGCGCTGCTTGCGGCCGTGCCGGTGCTCGGCTCGATGCAGAAATATAAGCGGCCGCTGCGTTTTCCCGTCGTCAACACGGCGACCGGGGAATCCGACGTCCAGGTGGAAGTGGCCGATACGGTTGCCGCCAATGAGCGGCCGGTTCTGGAGGTGAAGAACCTTACCAAGCGTTTCGATATCCATTCGGGCCTGTTCGGTCGGGTGAGCGGCCGCGTGCATGCGGTCGAGAACGTCTCCTTCGATCTGCAGGCTGGCGAGACGCTGTCGCTGGTCGGCGAAAGCGGCTGCGGCAAGTCGACGACCGGCCGTGCCATCATGCGGCTGATCGAGCCGGATGCCGGTTCGGTCGTCGTCGAGGGCCGGGACGTGCTCTCACTCGATAAGCGGGAGATGCGCGAGATGCGCAAATCCGTGCAGATGATCTTCCAGGATCCGTTCGCCTCGCTCAATCCCCGCATGACGATCGGCCAGGCGATCGCCGAGCCCTATCTCGAACACAGGATGGGGACGGCGAAACAGGCGAAGGAAGTCGTCGCAGACATGCTGCGCAAGGTCGGCCTGACGCCCGACATGGTGAACCGTTATCCGCACGAATTCTCCGGCGGCCAACGCCAGCGTATCTGCATCGCTCGGGCGCTTGCGCTCGAACCGAAGGTGATCGTTGCCGACGAAAGCGTCTCAGCGCTCGACGTGTCGATCAAGGCGCAGGTCATCAATCTGATGCTCGACCTGCAGCAGAGCCTCAACCTCGCTTTCCTGTTCATCAGCCACGACATGGCGGTCGTCGAGCGCGTCAGCCACCGCGTCGCGGTGATGTATCTCGGCGAGATCGTCGAGATCGGTCCGCGTGCCTCCGTGTTCGGCAATCCGCAGCATGAATATACGAAGAAACTGATGGCCGCCGTGCCGGTGCCGGACCCCGATCGCCGCCGCGAAAAGCGGGCGGTCGCCAGCGACGAACTCAAGAGCCCGATCCGCTCCGTCGACTATATAGTCAATCCGCTCGACTATAAGACGGTTTCACCGGGCCATCTGGTCGCGATGTAACGGCTGCGGACCAATCAGTCTATCACCGCCTCGATCAGGAACGGTCCCTTGCGGCTAAGCGCGCCGTCGAACAGCTTGACGAATTCCTCGATCGTCGTCGCGCGGCCGGATTCGACGCCGAGGCCCTTGGCGAGCGAGCACCAGTCGAGCTTCGGGGCGTCGAGATCGAGCATCCGCTGGGCATTGCGGCCATAGGCGTTGACGCCGACATTGGTCATTTCGCCCTGAAGAATGCGGTAGGCGCTGTTGGCGAAGACGATGGTGACGACATCGAGCTGTTCGCGGGCCTGGGTCCAGAGGCCCTGCACGGTGTACATGCCACTGCCGTCGGCCTGCATCGCCACCACCTTGCGATCCGGTGCGCCGATCGCAGCGCCTGCAGCCAGCGGAATGCCGATACCGATAGCGCCGCCGGTGATCGGAAGGTGATCGTGGGGCGGGAGCCCGGGCGCCAGAACCGGATATTGGCCGACGGAGGTCAGGCCTTCATCGATGATGATGGCGTTTTCCGGAAGTCGGCGGCCGATGGCGAAGCTGATCGCATCGGGCGTCAGCGCGCCGGTCGGCACCTGGATATCACCCCGCGTCAACCGGTTGCGGATGAAATCCGCATCCGGCTTGATGCCAAGGGCATCGGCAAGCGTCGCCAGCACGTCGGCGAGATCGTGTTCGTGTTCGGCGAGTTGGATGATCTCGCAGGAGGGCGGCAGGGTCGTGCTCGGTTTCCCGGGATAGGCAAAGAAGGTGACCGGGCGTGGTCCGCCGATGCAGATGGCGACCTCGAAATCCTTGAGCGCTTCGACCGCGAGATCGATCTTGTAGGGCACCGGTCTGACGAATGCGCGCCCGGCGCCGCGGGCGCTACGGCCCGAGGACGTTGAAAAAAGTACCGCGCCGGTGGCGGCAGCGATCCGGCCGGCGGTCTCGACCGGCTTTTCCCGCATTGCCTGTCCGGCCAGCATGATCACGACACGCTTGCCGCTGCGCAACGCGGCGACGGAGGCTTTCAGGGCTTCGGGGTCGATCGCCGGCGGGGCAGGGATTGCGGCAGGCGTGAGCGTTTCCGGCGAGACCTCACCCCAGGCGGCGTCCGCCGGCAAGATCATGGTCGAGACGCCGCGATTGGCAAGCGCCGCCACATAACTCTCTTCGGTGCAGCGGCGGATATCGGCTGGGCCGCTGGCGCGTCCGACCCAATGGGACATCGGCCGGGCCAGGCTTTCGATATCGCTGGTCAGCGGAGCATCATATTGAAGGTGATAGGAGGCATGATCGCCGACGATGTTCAGCATCGGTGTGCGGGCGCGGCGGGCATTGTGGAGGTTGGCCAGACCATTGGCGAGGCCCGGGCCGAGGTGGAGAAGGGTGGCGGCAGGCTTGTCCGCCATGCGGGCGTAACCATCGGCGGCACCCGTGACGACGCCTTCCGACAAGCCGAGGATGCAGCGCATCGCGGGCTTGCGGTCGAGGGCTGCGACGAAATGCATCTCCGATGTGCCGGGATTGGCAAAGCAGACATCGACGCCGTTCACCAGAAGGACGTCACACAGCATATCGGCGCCGTTCATGCGTTTTTCCTTATCTTTGCAGCATGCCAAAAGGCTGCCGCGACCGAGAGAAACCGCGGGCCGGATCGGTCCTGCGGTCAGCGGCGATGAGTGAGGCTCAGGCGGCTGCCGAAGCGGTCGCGTCGGAGAATGCTGCTTCAATCGAAGCTTCGAGAATGGCGAGCCCTTCCTCCAGAACCTCCCACTCGACGGTGAGCGGCGGCAGCAAACGGATCACATTGAAGCGTGTCCCGCAAGACAGGAGGATCAGACCGCGGGCCTCCGCTTCCGCGACGATGCGGTTGGTGAGGGCAGGCGCCGCCGTTTTCGATTGGCGGTCCTCGACCAGTTCGAACGCGACCATGGCGCCTAGGCCGCGCACGTCGCCGATATGTTCCATGCCCTGGCGGGTGGCGATTGCCGTCAGCCGCTCGGTGATCCGGCGGCCGACTTCGGCGGCGCGTTCGCAGAGCTTCTCATCTTCGATGACGTCGAGTACGGCGTTGGCGGCGGCGACGCTCAGCGGATTGCCGGCATAGGTACCGCCCAGCCCACCTGGATGGGCGGCATTCATGATCTCGGCCTTGCCGGTGACGGCCGAAAGCGGAAAGCCGCCGGCGAGGCCCTTGGCCATGGTGATCATATCCGGCTTTACGCCGGCATGCTCGAAGCCGAACATCCTGCCGGTGCGCGCCATGCCTGCCTGGATTTCGTCGGCGATCAGCACGATGCCGTATTTATCCGCGACTTCGCGAAGGTGTACGAGGAATTCCTTCGGCGCGACGTTGAAGCCGCCTTCGCCCTGGACCGGTTCGACGATGAAGGCCGCAATCCGCTCCGGGTCGACATCGGCTGCGAAGAGCCGTTCGAGGCCGGCGATCGCCTCCTCGGTCGAGAAGCCGAGATAGGGGTTGGGGAAGGGCGCATGGTAGATATCGGCCGGGAAGGGGCCGAAATTCTTCTTGTAGGGCATGACCTTGCCGGTCAGCGCCATGCCGAGCAGGGTGCGGCCGTGGAAGGCTCCCGAAAAGGCGATGACGCCGGCGCGGCCGGTATGGGCGCGGGCAATCTTCACTGCATTTTCGACGGCTTCCGCACCCGTCGTCACCAGCATGGTGCGATTTTCCGCCCCGGTCGGCGCCATCGCATTCAGCCGCTCGGCGAGCCTGACATAACCTTCGTAGGGCGCGACGTGGAAGCAGGTATGGGTGAAATGTTCGGCCTGTTCGGCGACGGCGCGCATGACGGACGGATGCCGATGGCCGGTATTGTTGACCGCGATGCCGGCGGCGAAATCGATGAAGCGCTTGCCGTCGACGTCCCAGAGCTGTGCATTCAGGGCTTTGTGGGCGAAGATGCCCCGGGTTCCGACACCGCCGGCGACGGCGGCTTTCTGGCGAGACTGCAGATCTGCTGAGACGGTCATGGCGATATCCCCTAAAGTCGATGGCCTAAGCTATAATCTTGCTCATTATATTGAGCAAGAGGGGAATCGCGAAATCAGAGATAGGGCGGCGAGCAGGCCGAAATAACGATCGTCTGCCGGTCGGAGGGGTTGCGGAATCGGTGAGGAATACGGCTGTCGAAGAGGTAAGCCTCGCCGGCCTTGAGGATGCGGACGTCGTCGCCGACCGTCACTTCCAGCTCGCCCTCGACCACATAGCCGCCTTCCGAGGAACCGTGCTGCAGCCGTGTTTCGCCAGTGTCCGCATGGGGGCCGTAAATCTCGTGGAGGATCTGCAGGTTATGCGCCCGCGCATCGCCGATCTGGCGAAAGATCAGCGTGCCGTCACCGCCTGCAATCGGCGATGTGGCAACCTTGGAAGTCAGGTCGACCAGTTCATGCGCTGAGAAGAACGGGCCTTTCGGCGGGCTGCGCTCCGGCTCGAAAAAATCGCCCATGCCGACGCCGAGACCGTTCAGAATCTTGCGGAGCGTCGAAACGGAGGGGCTGACCTTGTTGGTCTCGACATTGGATATCTGTGCGTGCGGAACGCCGGCCCGCTCGGCGAGCTGGCGCTGCGAAAGCCCGGCCGCCCCGCGCATGGCGTTGAGGCGCGCACCGATATCGAACTTTTCATCCATTGGCTTGGTCCCGACTGTTCGGGTCGGTTATGCCGTGGATCTGGATCGCGATCAACTGGATGATATTTTGAGCGGATGATGGCCGCAAGCTTTGGCGCAATCAACGTAGGGTCGCCCCCGTCGATAGGCCTAAGGATATAGCTCATTTGGCGCAACTGCCTGCGACTCACGCGCGTGTTATCCTCCGGCCCTGCGGATCACAGAGGATTTCGCCGATGTTCAGGTGCAGAGACTGCAAGGACACGGGCTGGGTTTGCGAAGCTCATCCCGCCAAGCCGTATACCGGTACCCGATGCTGCGGCTGCGGTGCGGTTGAAATGCCATGTCCCCGCTGTTTCGCGACCCATGGCCTGGACAAATATCCAGAGGTCGGGCGGGTCTTCCCGAAGCAATTCGGCTTCGAACTCAGGTCATCGGTTCAAGGTTCTGACGATCGCCTCTAGCGGAGCGGTACCGTGTCGAGATATCCGCACCAGGTCGGGTTCGGAGCGCTCTGATGTGGTGCAAGTGTAAATCTATGCACCCAGCAGAGTCTCCTTGAGGAAAGCTGCGGCATCTTCAGGAAATCGACCTTTAGAATGACAGCCTTTCGTTGCCGCATTGAACCATGATTGGGCGAGCATCCCTATGCATTTGGCAGGGTGTTGGCTAACGGAGAAGCGCCCATCGCCGCCGTGTGATCCCCATCAAAACTGAGGGGAATGCGGAGGGGGGAACGCTATTTTTTTCCCGGTTTCCAAGGTGGGACGCCAATTCCAGGTTGACCGGCGCGATGGGTAATTTATATATCTGCTAATGTTCTGATTGAGCCTAAACGCAGATCGGGAGATGGGGGGTAAGCGCTTGGAGGTTGGAGCGCCCGCTTCCGTGACGGTTGGATTCGCAATTGAAGCGGCCGCCAGGCTAACCCCGGGGGAGTTTGGGTTCCATGGTGAAATATTTCCTGAATGTCGATCTGAAGGACGGTTTCATTCCGGATACGGAAGGACTTGATTTCCTCAACCTCGAGAGAGCCACAGCTGAAGTCATCTCCGGAATGAGAGACATCATCGTCGAGCATATTCAGCAGGGAGAAACCCTGGCGTTGCGGGCAATATCGATCACCGACGATGCCGGGCATCTCATATCGATCGTTACGCTGGCCGACGCCGTCAACGGTTTCCTGCCTGGGATGAAGGTCTCGGGCCTGGGGTAAGGCTTTGCGGATTTAGGTCGGGAAGCCGTAACGTTCGGTGATCCCCCAGAACATCCGGTTGATTGCGACGAGCGAGTTGATGCTCTCCTGAATACGGCCGATTTCCCGGGCGTCAAGTTCCTCGATCTTTCCGTATTTGATCTCGTCCCGGCTTTCGAAGATGCGCATCGATTGCGTGACGTTGCGGCCGCTGTCGGGATCGAATGAATAGATGCAGTGGTTGTATTTGTTACGGAGCTTGGCTTCCTCGGAAAGGCGGCGGGTGGCTTCCAGGATCTCCCTGCGGCAGACCGGTGCGGTCTTGCGCATCTTAGTCAGCCTGTCCACGAGGTCGATGCGCGCGCGCGTCGTGTTCAAGGTCAGGAAGATGACGATCGCCGTTTCCTTGTCCACTTTGGCAAGGCCGGCAATCATGTGGATCAACAGGCTTTCTGTGTTGGTCCACGTATAGTTCAGCTGCCCAATCAGGAGCAGGATGTCCTGCAGCCTAGTACTTGTCGCCCGAGAGGGAGCGGCCGTCCTGGCCGCGGTTCGTGTCGCCTGCATTGCCGGTTACATCCTTGCGTCTATATTCAAAATAGAGAGCGACGACTTCCGTTCTGTTATGCACGCCGAGCTTGGTAATGATGTTGTGAATATGAATCTTTACTGTGTGTTCTGATAGGCTCAGGGCGGCGGCGATGATCTTGTTCTGGTTGCCCATGGCCATTCTGGCGAGAATTTCGTTCTCACGCTTCGTGAGCTTTTCGATCGCCTGTTTGCCGGCATTGTATGGGGCCGGCTTGGTGTCAGCCGGATCCTCGCTTGTTTCCGGAGGCGGGCTTCGCTGAGCGCGGTAACCTGTCGACGGGAAATATGTACCGCCCTTCAATACGATCCGCAGGCCTGACAGGAAGACATCGAGATTGACGTTGAACGGCAGTATCCCCTGAACGATTTCAAGCTCTTTTGCTCTTTGATGATCGGAGGCTATTTCGCCGTCGTCGGTACCGATCAGCGCGAGTGTTGCAGCGGGATGATAGCGGGCCAGTTCCGGCCAGTATTCGGCGAGCGCAGAGGCTAGGCGGACATCCGCCAGCATGAGCTGAACCGGATTGTCAAATTCCGCCGAGGCCAGCTTGAGATCGGGAACCGTCTTGACGCAAAGCCACGGAAATTCGCTTTCGATGGCCGCAGTCATTGCGGTGGAGATTGTTCCCGGCGAGCAGATGAAGAGGAGTGTCCGGATTGCATTCATTCTCTTCAAGGCGTTTGTTGCCAGATCCAAGCCGACATGTTGTGAAACACCATGCGGAATTTGCATGGATAGACCTCCCTCCCGTCGTTGATCGAAAGTACACGCAAAGTGGTGCTCCGAAGATCTTATTAGGGAACGGTAAACCAAGACCGGAAGGGTGGGAATAGACCGAACGATTTACCGAATAGATCGAATCGGTGATGGGATTTGGCATTACAGGTCGTTCTTCCGCGAACGAACCATGATCAGACAGCGTTTCCTCCGGTGAGACGCGAGTTGCTGCATACATAAGGCTGCATTTATCACCGATGTGCCTACCTCTTCTTGGTTAGACCATTTCACCCATAGAACTATGCTCACATAGTATTCATCAGGTTGCGCTAGCTCGAAATATTACCTTATTTCTTCTGAGCAATCGGGACAAAGTGCCTCATCCCGAAGCAGCTGAAGAACGAGCGCTGAAGAACGTTCGTCGATGCGCGCTGTCACGAGCATACGGCCATGCCGCCGCTCGTTCCAGGTCTCTCGGGAAACTAGGGGAGAGCTAAAAAAATCAGACATCACGAGAGAAAGACCGGCGAACGGTCGCGTTGACGCGCGCCCTCTCGCCAGAGGCCAATGACTCACTTCAACAGCGACGAGCAAAGACCCCAAGAAGATGAATGGTGGTCACGCCGTCGCAGTCAAAGAGGATACTGTGATGGTAGACAAACGCCACGCGTTCAACACTGTTGTCGACGATCCGACGGACAGCCAGGAACAGCAGCAGCAACAGCAGCAGCAGGAACAACAACAGCAGCAACAGTCCAGCGACCAGAGCCAGACGAGCGAGTCGACGAACGACAACGACAACTGGAATGGCAACGGCAATCTGAACCTGAACGGTAACGGCAACCTGAACCTTAACGGCAATCTCAACGAAAACGTCAATGAGACCACCGTTGGCGTCGCTGTCGATGTCGGTGTCGATCTTGAAGGTTACACGCCGACGGACGACGACTTTGCCGATGTCGACATGCAGCACAGTTCCATCGACGGGATGTTCAACATTCGCATCGATGACTTGCTCAACAACTCCCTGAACGGTGAAGGCAATGATGTCGGCAACGTCTTCAGCCAGGTCGCCAACATCCAGGACAATGACAAGCTCGAAAGCGCCACCGTCAGCAACGATGGTTCGTTCGAACTGAATGGCACTGCCGAGGGCGGCATTGCGCTTGCCTCCGACGGTATCAATGCCGGCGGCGGCGGCGGCAATGGCGGAAGCCATGCAGATGCCGATGGCGGTGATGGCGGCAATGGCGGTACCGCGCTTGGCGGCTTCGCGGTTGGCGGTGACGGCCTTGGCGGTTTGGCCGCAAGCGTCGCAGCCGGCGGTAAAGGCGAAGGCGGCGATGCCGACGGCGGCGACGGCGACAGCGGCGATGCGGAAAGCGACGCCGATGGCGGCAAGGGTATCGGTGGCCGTGGCGGCAATGGTGGCGACGGTCTCGGTCTCGGCCTGGGTCTCGGCCTCGGCCTTGGCGCCGGGCTCGCCTTTGCCGGCGACGGCGATCAGGGCGGCAGCAATACGGCTGGCGACGGCGCTGCAGGCGGCAATTCCGGCAACTCCACCGGTGGCAATGCTTCCGACGCCGGAGACGGCGGGGATTCGAACGGCGGAGCATCGGCAACCACGATCGGCAGCAGCCTCGGCTTGCTCAATCCGATCTTCGCCGACGGCGATGGCGGTGCGGGCGGCCCTGCCGGTGACGGTGGTGGAAACACCGGTGGTGACGGCGGCGATCCGACCGGCGGTGACGGCGGCGCTGGTGGCGACACCGCGGATGCCGGTGACGGCGGCGCTGGCGGCAGTGCCCTTGGGGCCGGTCTCGGAGCTGGTTTCGGCGCCGGGCTTGGTGCCGGGCTTGGTGGCGACGGCGCAGCAGGTGCCGCCGGTACCGGCGGCGCAGCAACATCCGACGCAGCAACCAGCGGCGATGCTACCGGCGGTGACGCAACATCGGGTGCTGGCGAAGGTGGCGCGGCGCTGAGTGGCGCATGGGCCGATGGTACCGGCGGTGGCGCGGTAGGTGGCTGGGCATTCGGCGGTGCTGGTGCTGCTGGCGGCGATGGCGGCCTGGCCTATACCGGCGCCGGCGGAGCTGGTGGCGACGGCGGTGTCTGGGGCTCGCACAACGGTGACGACGGTTTCGTGACCGGCACAAGCTCCGCTTCGGCCGATGCGTCGATCGACACCCACGCCTTCAACCAGGAAATCGTGATGGGTGCGAACCTGCAGCAGAACGCAATCGACATGACGATCGTCGGCGGCGACCTCCACAGCACGGTGGCAGGCGACGACACCCACGACGGCACCAGTCTCTAAGCCGTCGCTTTCCCTGCTCCAGGCAGAGACCTTCACATCGCGGACTGCGCAGACCTCCTGCGCAGTCCCTCATTCCGAACGACCTGTGGTCCAGGCATGCCAATACAAAGGCAGCGGTTATGACGATGATGGATACAATCACGGAGGAAATCGCTCATTTCATCGGGCTCTTCCACACGAACGTCGAGGATGCGCGCCTGCGGGATAATTACGCCGATTTCTCGCTCAACACGCCCGAACAATTCATCCCGCCATCTGTCGCGACCCCATCCCATTTCGAGGCGCCTTACGAGCTGCTCGGCTTCGATCCGTCAGTGGTCTACAAGGCTCCCGCCACTTTCACGCCCATCTGGCATCCCCACTTCGTGGGTCGATATGACCATCCGTCAATTCCCATCGTAGAAATCAGGACGCATTACGGCCGGCATGAGATGCCGCGGCACGAGTATCCATCCTATGCAAGCGGCAAGTCCTTCACATTGGGGATACAGCCTCTTGGCTCGGTGGTGAACTTCATCGTTCAGGCCGCTTCGCTTTCCGACAACGACAGTTTCGGCGTCGGGGGGCACGGCCTCACGTTCAATCCTGCTCCGGTTGACAACGGCGAGCTGCTGGATAAGGCGCAGGAGGTCTTGTCGGACGCGCCGGTCGGCCATCTCGACATGCCTGAATCCCCGGCAGACCTTATCGAGATCATCAAGTCCGTCGCCAGTGAACTGGAGTCCCTTTCAGCCGATTCCGGCGGGCCGATGGAAGCATTTGTCCATCAATCCACGACGATCGAAGGTACCTATGTCAACGGAGTGCTCGTCGACGAGGCGCCGAAGCTGGAAGATTATCACTCCTTCGGTAAGGATGCAGATGACGCCGACGCGGAAGAGGATGCTTATCCATCCAATGCCAAGATCTTTGCGGATGGCTCCGTCCAGGTAGACGCTTCGGTTGAACTGATCGGCGGCGCCAATACCACCGTCAACGATGCCGTCCTCAAGAATATCTGGACCGGCGCAACGGTGACGGCGGTCGTCGGCGACCATTTCGAGATCAACGCGATCATCCAGGTCAATGTCATTCAGGATGTCGACGCCATTACCTCGGCGATCAGCAGCTGGACGAACGACGGCGCACCCGACGAAATATTCAACATCGCCACATTCCACAGGGTCGATCCGCTGCAGGACGACAGTGCCTCCTCGCATGCCAGCGGAGGTTATCCCGGAAGCTGGATCGTCACGGAGATCCAGGGCGACCTGCTGATCGTCAATTGGCTGGAGCAGTACATCTTCATGTCCGACAATGACGTCGGCATCCTGTCGTCCTCCGGCGCCACGACCAAGGTCATTGGCGGCGACAACATGAGCGTGAACCAGACCTCGATCTACGAGCTCAGCCATGCCTACGATCTGATATTGGTTGGCGGCAGCCTTTACGACGCCAATATCATCCACCAGATGAACATATTGTTCGACAACGATATTGTCGGCGCGGTCACGGGTTTCGAAACGACCGGCGAGGGCGCGTTTTCCAGCGCCGGAAACCTGCTCTGGAACCAGGCCCATATCTACAATATTGGCGGCGCCGATCGTTTCGACACGCTGCCTTCCGCCTACCTGGACACGGCGGCCGATTTTGCCGGCGGCGGAAGAAATCTCTCCAGCGGCGTTCTGACTGATCCGGCGTTTGCGGGATTGGCCGGGTTGCGCGTTCTCTATATCAGCGGCGACATGCTGAATATCCAGTATATCAGCCAGACCAGCATCGTCGGCGACAGCGATCAGATCGCCCTGGCGATGAATGCCGTCAATCCTCACGCGGAAGCGGCATGGTCGATCTCGACCGGGGGAAATACGCTCATCAACAACGCCGCGATCGCCGACCTGGACTCTCTCGGCCATACCTATGTCGGTGGCGAGCAATACTCCCAGGAAACGCTTTTCCAATCGGGATTGATTTCAAGCCATCCGGAATTGGCGGCGCACGATCCCGATGCACTGGTCAACGAAGCGGTGGCCTTTCTCGACGATTCGATGCTGCAAGCCGATCCAACCGAGCCTGGATACGGCGTGCCTGTGGATCATGACGGCCACTATCAGAACGATGGACTGCAACATGTGCTCGGATAATGGGGGGAAACATGTCGGACGCCCAAAAGAGGGCCGACCTAGAACAGGCCCACGATCACGATGAAAGTCGGCAACTTGCCGGGGAGGAATTTTATGCAAAATTGGAGCGCGCCGTGGACGAATGCCTGAAAATGTCATCCGGTGACGCAGTCTCTTCAGCAACGATATCCAGGCTGGAACCCAAGAACTCACCACCGAGTTCATTGCGCGTGAACGAGGGCTCGTCGGGCGCCGATATTCTGGCCATGCCTGCCAATGGCAGGATCATCGAACCGGAGATCGAGCCGAAGCCTCCGCAGCGCGAAGCGACGGAGGCAAAGGCGCCGGAAGGCATGATCACGATCGATGCCGACACCGGGCCATTGCGGACAGAGGCAAAGCCCTTTGGAAAGCCGCCGACGACCGGTGGCGGGCGTGGCGGCGACGGTACGTTTCACAAGCGCCTCGCGCCGGTCGACTTTTCTGCCAGCCTGCGCGCCGGCGTTACTGCGGTGCGGCGGAACCTGGCGATCGTCATGTTTTTCACCGTCGCCAGCAATATCCTCGTGCTTGCGATCCCGACCTACCTGTTCCAGATATCGGACCGGGTGCTGACCAGCCGTTCTCTCGACACGCTGGTGATGTTGACGATCGTGATCGTCGGAGCGGTCATCCTGCAGGCGGCCTTCGATGCTCTTCGACGCTTCATCCTGATGCGGACCGCGGTGGAAATCGCGGCACAACTTGGCGCTCCGATCCTGAGCGCGGCCGCCCGCGCCTCGCTTCAAAGCAATGGTCGCGAATATCAGGTGCTGGGCGATCTTCAGCAGGTTCGTTCATTCCTCGTCTCCAGGACTTTGCTGTCGTTTCTCGATGCGCCGATCGCACCTCTCTTCGTGGTGGCGGTCTTCCTCATCCACCCGCATCTCGGCTTCATCGTGGTGCTGACAGCCCTCATGCTGCTGGCCTTCACCCAGATCAACCAGCGGATGACCGCCGAGCCGTTTGCCGAAGCCAATACGGCGCAGGTGAAGGCCAATCTTCATCTGGAATCGATGTCGCGCAATTCGCAGATCATCAACGCGCTCGCCATGATCCCCGAGACCGTGCAAATCTGGGGCAAAGACACGGCTTCGTCGCTCAAGTCGCAGGTCATCGCCCAGGACCGGAATATCACCATTGCGGCCATATCGAAGGCCTGCCGCCTTCTGACGCAGATCGCGATGCTCGGCTGGGGTGCCTTTCTGTCGATCGAAGGGCAGCTCACCGGGGGCATGGTGATCGCCGCCTCCATCATTGCGGGTCGCGCGTTGGCGCCGATCGAAGGGGCCATCGAAGGATGGAACCAATACAGCCAGTCCCGCGCGGCCTATGCGCGCATATCGGCGCTGCTGAAATCCTCGCCGTTGAATTTCGACCGCCTGAACCTGCCGAAACCCGAGGGGCGCCTGGATGTCGAGCGCCTCCTTTATGTGCCGCAGGGGACGAAGCGCGTCGTGCTCAACGGCGTTTCGTTTGCCCTGCAGCCGGGGGATTCCCTGGCGATCATCGGCAATTCCGGTGCCGGCAAGACGACCCTCGGGAAAATGCTCGTCGGATCGGTCCTGCCCACGTCGGGCAGTGTCCGATTGGATCTGATGGACCTGAGGAACTGGGATCAGCGCCAGTTCGGCGAAAACATCGGCTACCTGCCGCAGGACGTGCAGCTCTTTCCCGGCACGATCAAGGCCAATATTGCCCGGATGCGGATGGACGCGGATGACGAGCAGATCTACCGGGCCGCAATGCTTGCCGATGTTCATGAGATGATCGCCAGCCTGCCGCACGGATACGAAACCGTGGTGGCGGCCGATGGCTCTCCTCTTTCCGGCGGCCAGAAGCAGCGTATTGCGCTTGCCCGGGCATTTTTCGGCGATCCGAGGATGGTGGTGCTGGATGAGCCGAATTCCAATCTGGACAATGCGGGCGATGCGGCGCTGCTCCACGCACTTCAGCATGCCAAGGAACACAAGATAACCGTCGCGACGATCACGCAACGTCCGGCTCTCCTCAGCAGCGTCGACAAGGTCCTGCTGTTGGTCAACGGCACCGTCGCGCTGTTCGGAATGCGGGCGGACGTGCTGAAAGCCATCGAAGCGCGCGGCATCGATATCAATACCGGGTCATTCGGCCATCAGTTGCTATAGGGGTTGGGGCATGTCTGCTGTCGCGAAGGTACACGATCTCGAATGGTACTCGGAGGTTCCTCGGTCGGTCTGGAAACAGACGGTCGCCGGCCTTGCGCTGACGGCCATAGCCTTCGGCGGTTTCGGCACCTGGGCTGCGACCGCCCCGCTTGCGGCAGCCGTCATCGCCCAAGGCAGTTTCGTCGCAACCGGCCGCAACAAGATCGTTCAGCATTTCGAGGGCGGCATCATCAGGGAACTGCTGGTCAACGAAGGCGACCAGGTTGTCGAAAACCAGCCGGTGATCAGGCTGGACGAGACCGCGTCGCAGGCCAAGAAACGGGAATTCTTCCTCAGACGCGTCAGGCTGGAAGCAACGGCCGCCCGGCTTACCGCTCAATCCGAGGCCGCCGACTCCATGACGATTTCGTCATACCTCAACGATTTCAGGGATGACCCGGATGTTTCCGCGATTATCCTCACGCAACAGCTCAACTTCAAGGCCCAGCGCATGAAGCTGGCGACCGAGCTTTCTCTGCTGAAGCAGAATATGAAGGCATTGGAGTTCCGGAGCGAAGGTTACACCCGCCATCGCGATGCCATGTCGCGGCAGCTCATGTTGCTCAAGGACGAATACGATACCAAGCGGGTCCTGCTGACCAAGGGATTGTTGCGCGCAACCGAGGTCAGAGCGCTTGAGCGGGCGATCGCCGATGCCGAGGGGCAGATCGGCCGCCTGGAGGCAGAAGTTTCGGAAACCGGAGCCGAGCTCCTGAAGGGGCAGCAGGAGATCACGCGTGCGGAGGAAACGTATCGGGAGGAGGCACTCGACCGCTTGCAATCGATCCAAGGCGAGCGTGATGCGGCGCGTGAACAATCACGCGAAGCCGACGACGTGCTGCGCCGGGCTACGATCCTCGCGCCGGTCTCCGGCACGGTCGTGCGGACCTACTACCATACGACGGGTGGCGTCATCGAAAGCGGCAAGGGGATCATGGAGATCCTGCCGGCCGGCGTGCCGTTGATCATCGAGGCAAAGGTGCCGCGCAACGAGATCGATAGCGTCAAGGTGGGACAAAAGGCGACGATCCGTCTCATCGCCTTGAACCAGCGCACCACCCCGGTCCTGAGGGGCGAGGTGTTTTATGTCTCTGCGGACGCAATGGAGGATAGCAAGGCGGGGCTCTCAAACCACGACGTCTATGTCGCGCGCATCAACATCTCGTCCGAGGAGATCGCCCGCATCAAGGGATTTACCCCGCAACCCGGCATGCCTGCGGAGATCATGATTCAAACCGCAGTCAGGACTTTTTTCAGCTATCTGATCAAGCCGGTTGTCGACAGCATGTCGAGAGCATTCACCGAACGCTGACAGGGTGTAACGCTCGTGGGGACGCCCGCACTTGGTGCTTTCCCGCTGCTGCCAAAAAAGAAGCCCTCGCCGATCAAACAGCGAGGGCGTCCACAAACGGGAAGTCATCGAGGCTGACAGGACGCCTCGCACACCATAACACCACGAGCCATGAGAAATGTCAGGTTCACCAAAAGGAGAAGGCCCGACCGTTTTTCCCGTTCGAGCCTTCAGCAGTCTGTTTGGCGAAAGTATTATTCCCTTATCTGCACACCATATCAACTCAATCAAAAGGATTAGGTTCTATCAAACGTTGCAGTAAGTATGTGATTTAATAATCACCGGTTGATTCCTCTTTTTCCACATAGGATTTGAGGCGATGTACATGAGGTAGATCGCTATTCACTCAAAATTTATTGAGCTAAATTAGGCATCGGAAAGTTACACTTGAGGTGTGGCCCGTTTGCAATATCGCCGATCTAGGATTGTGGTACTTTGTAGTGCGGACTTGAGCAGAACGCCTCGGGTTTCGGCGTGGTAGGCTGACCGGTTGCCATACCCAGGCAGCCGGTCAGTTGTTTGATGAATACCTTCATCGCATCCGCTCAATCTTTCGACGACCAAAGTCTGGCGGGCATCCGCTCCTCGAGGACATCGGATTTCAGGCCCATTGCTTTTGGGGATGGAGCGCATCAGTCGCCAACCGGCGTCCATGGCAAGGACGTATGTCCATACCTTTCGCGGTTCCGCCTTCGGGTGATGTCGCGGGTTCCAACTGCCGAGCAGAAAGCGGATGAGACGGCTTACAGGGCAGGTTTGCGCTTAAGAACCTGTTGGATCGCTTGCCATTTCGGGTGGCTGCCGCCCTCTTCTTCCAGCAATCCCCAGCTGCCCCATTTATTGGGTTCGCTCATCGACGAAAACACGGCGTAGAGGTCTCCGCCCGACATCCGCCAGTTCCTGAGATGGCGAAGGTAGAGTTCGCCCATTCGGCGGTCGCGATTGGCTGCAACAAAGAGATTTGTCAGTCGTTCGTTGTTTTCCGCTCCGCTGCTGCCAACCAGGTGCTGGCCCCCTTCGTAGGCGTAGAGCTTGACGCCGTATTGTTTGGCGATCGCTGCCTGCTCCTGAATGGTTTTCTTGTTGTCTGTCTCGACTTCATTCTCGAGTGCCGAGAAGAGGCGGTTGAGCGACCATCTCGAAACCTCTTCCTGTCGGTCCGGCGCGCCAAAGCCCCCACCGAAATAGGGAGCTATCGCAAGCACATCCGCATGCGCCTTGACACCTTTCCACGACAGGATCGTCTCGCTGGTCCAGACGTTTACGGATTGTGCCGAATAGACGCCGACGATCCTCTGTCTGGCGGCACCGAAAATGTCTTCCCAGATTGCCAGTATTTCGTTTGTCCGCTGTGCGTAATAGCGGAGCTGCGCTTCGTAGTCATTGGTCGAGAAGCCGAGAGCAAGGCCGCGGCTGCGGGCATGGTCGGCCTGATCGAAGCTGGTGTTCCAGACTTCATTGGAATATTCCACATGGATCTTGAGATCCGGGTCGAGGTCTTTCCTGACCTGTTCCGCGAAATGACGAACATAATCGTCGTCGGCAAGATGGGGCATGTTGAACCACGGATCCGATTTTACCAGATTGCAGAGTTCGATCATGTGTTCGAGCGGTACGCCGAGTTCGGATTTACCGAACTGGCCGGGCCTTGGCCTGTCGCTCCAGCTCTGGACCCTCGAATTGTTGGTTCCCATCCAGTCCATGAAGCGCAGCGTCGACATGCCGCTCAGCCGGTCCAGAAATGGCGCCCTGAACGTCTCCTTCGGTATTGGTCCGCGCTCATACACCCGGATATTGCGGATCGGATCGGTCGGATCGGTTTCCATCACCATGGAGGTGAAGGGCGCTTCCTTTCGAAGATTGCGCACATCGTCGCGCCCCGGCGACCGAGACTCCAGTTCGGCGCCGGCTATGTAGCCAAGCTTGCCCTTGCCGTCGTAGTGGACCGAAAGCTGGACAGGCAGGTTTTTTCGATGCGCGGTGAAGATCAGGAAGCTCTCGACGAACGATCCGGCCGGAACTCGCGTCGGATACCCGTCCTTGGTCATCGGCGGCAGTGGCGTATCCCATGTGAAGGGGGCGTCCTTGACCTGCACCCGCCAAGGCGAAGCATTGTAGGCGAGGTTGGAAAAAGCCTGCTCGGTTGCCCAATAGCTCATTCCGGTGATGTTCAGTCCCACTTGTTCGGGAAAAATCTCGTCGCCCGCGTTGGCGCCGGAGGGGATGCCGCTCAGGACTGGTGCGATCGCGACATTCGACAGCATTTGGAGAAACATTCGGCGGTTCACGGCGGATCCTTTCCTGATGCTGGCGTTGGGTCGTCGGTTTCAATGGGCAGGAACTGTGGGCGCGGCCGTCTTGAATCGAACGGCATAGCAGGAGCGCAGGCAAGCAAGGCAAATGGCGGTACGGGGGCTACGATCGAAGTAGGCGTTAGCTCTTTTGGATATGTGTGGGAAGGCGAGCCGGGCGTGTAGCCTAAGTCGAGGCGCGCAGCCGGGGTTGCGCATTGGCAAGGGGCAGCCATATGGGGAAAAGTCGCAGTGCGAGACGTCTTAGCACGGGCGCGGTTTCAGGCGCGAGAGCTTAAATGCCTGAATATCTCCGTGCTCTCCTCTACGTTCTGATCATCAGTGCTCCCGCGCTTTATATCGCCGGCAAGGTTGCCGTGCCCCTCATCGGCGAAGCTGAATTCAAGCTTTGGCGCAATTGCTGGGTCATCGCGACCTGCGCTACTTTCCTGTCGCGAAGTTTCTTCGATTTCGCTGCCGCGCTTGCGATCATGAGCCTATATATCCATCGAAATTCCAAGCAGCCCGTCCTGCTCTACGTGATCCTGATGTTCGTGGCGCCCTGCGTTCCGATCGGGGTGGGCATTCCGGGCGTTTTCAACAGGATCATCGATCTTGATCCGCCGCGCCTGCTGGCGGTCGTCATCCTGTTGCCGATCGCGATCAGGCTCTGGAGAGAGCACGACAATCGAGAACTTCGCGGCCCGGACGTCCTGGTCATCGCCTTCTTCGTCTATATATCCTTGCTTGCCCTGCGTCTGGGGGATCTGAATTCTATTCTGCGCGTCGTACCGGGCTATTTTCTCGACATCCTGCTTCCCTACTTCGTCTTCAGCCGATCGCTGCGCTCGGCGCTGGAAATAAACCAGGTATTGCTCGCCTTCGTCGTAGCGGCGCTGCCGCTTGCCGCGATCGGATTTTTCGAAATCTGGAGAAACTGGCGGATCTATTACGTGGTGGTGCTGCAATGGGACGTGGTGTTGATCACCGTCTATCTTTTCCGCGACGGTTTTCTGCGTGCCGCTACGACGTCGGTGGAGTCCATCGCGTTCGGATTCCTTTGCATGACCGCGGGTGGCTGCCTGCTGGCGTTGCGGACGCCAAAGTCGTTGGGCCTCTGGCGATATGCTGCGCTCGGCGTGCTGATGATCGGGCTTCTGTCCAGTGTCTCGCGCGGCCCCTGGCTTGGTTTCGCGCTCTGCGCAATGGTGCTGCTGCTGACCAATCTGCGGGTCTCGCTCAAGCTGCTGGTCGGAATGATCCCGGGTATTGCCACTCTGATATTTGTGCATCCGCCATTCATCGACCGGTTTACCAACCTGCTTCCATTTGTCGGTTCTGCCGACAAGGGCAGCGAGACCTATCGCTCCAGGCTTTTCGAAAACTCGATTATCGTCATCGAGCGTTATCCGCTTTTCGGATCGGACACATTCGTGCGCGAGCCGGAGATGCAAACGATGATCCAGGGGCAGGGCATCGTGGACGTGGTGAATACCTACCTGCAGATTTCACTCCATTACGGATTGATCGGCCTGCTGTTGTTCGCGATGTTCTTTGGAGTGCTCGCGGTCAAGCTCGCTGCCCTGTTCTGGACAAGCAAATCGGATATCGTCAGTTATGAGGGCGTGCTCGCGCTTCTGGCTGCCATGCTCTTTACTATCGCGACCACCAGCAGCGTTTCGATCATTCCCTATATCTACTGGCCGTTCTCTGGCCTCTGCGCCGCACTTCTGAGACGAGGCGCGGGCATGGAGTGGGAGTTTTTTCCGCTGGCCAGGGCAGGGATGAAAAGCATGGGAACCGGGCTGCGATACCCGGTCATGCAGACTTCCGTCGAGGTCAAAAAGATGCGGGTTCTGGGGTCGCGCCACTAGCGGCGGACAACCGCCGAGCCGGTGTTCAGCAATGGCTACTATTTATATTCGATGATCCGCTGTTGGCGATTGATCAGCCGGTTTACATAAAACTGAGCGATGCCCTGCATCTCCGGGAACTTGCCGAGGACATCGAATGTGGCGAAGATCCATCTATCACCTGGTTTGGATGCGGTTCTGAACGCCAGGCGCAGGATCTGAAGCGGATAGGCAAGCAGCAGCGCGAGGCCTACAGGATCGAGAACCGTGCCGAAGATCGCTGCCAGTGGTACCAAACCGCCCCAGAAAACCGCGCGCCTGAAATTCCTGGTCCATATCCTGGATGGAGATTTCCGGTGGAGATGGGACACCTGTGCATAGGCATGCCCGCAACGCACGCTTCTCCGCCACCACTGGCTCAGGCGGCTTATGTCCGCATCGTGACGCGTCATTTCGCAGGGAAGGCGCCAGATCTTCCAGCCCCTCTCTCGCAGGCGGACGCAAAGTTCCGGTTCCTCTCCCGCGATCAGCTCGTTGGAGTAACCGCCGAGATCCTTGAGGGCAGAGGCTCTGATGAGGATATCGCCGCCGCATGCCGGGACTTCGCCGGGCGGGCCCTCCCATTCGCGGTCGCACATGGCGTTGAAGATCGTACGGTCGGGATGCCGTTCGCGCCGATCTCCGAAGACCAGCGCGACATCCTTGCGCATGACCAGAAAGGTTGTGGCCGTCGCGATCCACCTGGTGTCAAGTTCGCAGTCCCCATCCAGGAACTGCACAAAGGCCGTGTCGGGCCAGCGTTGCATGACAGCATCAAAACCTGCATTGCGCGCGCGCGCCGCCGTGAATGGAATTGCCATGTCGAGCGGCAAAACCTCTGCGCAGAGCTTGGCGGCCGCCTCGACGCTTCCGTCCGACGAGGCTGAATCCACGTAGATCGTACGCTCGCGATGGTTCTTCAGCGAATTGAGGCAGTCGATGAGACGCTGCCCTTCGTTACGTCCGATCACAACGACGCAGACATCAGCCCCGAGCCCCGAATAGCTGCCGCGGTGCATTTGGATATCCATGTCCATGTGCGCGTATCCCCCGGCCGTTGGTTTATTGGTCATCTGTCGCGATCTCGGCCTCGGAACGTGATAAGCCTCTATACTGTCTGTATAATTTCGGCTCGCTGGTGTAAATTTACCTCTTTGGTGGAAGCCGATGCCGCGCTCCTAAGCTCTTTGTTGCACTGAGCCCGCGAAACCCTTTTTGATATACCTGATCCAGGGGAATTGCCGGCGATAGGCAAACATGAAGGGGCGCTTGTGGAATGCGGATTGCGTATTTCACCAACCAATATCCGGCGCCGAGCCACACGTTCATACGGCGCGAAATCGTGGCGCTGGAGGCGAGGGGGCATCGGGTCGAAAGATATGCGATACGCCCCTTTCGCGGCGCATTGAAGGATCCCGAGGATATCGGGGAAGCCCGCCGCACCCGCCATATCCTGCGGACGCCAATGATTAGGGCCTTCGCAAGCGTCGTTCGCCAAGCGCTTGCCCGCCCCGGCCCCTCGTTGAAAGCCTTGGGAATTGCGCTCCGGTTCGCGAGGACGTCCGGAGGGCGTTACCTGCATCACCTGGTCTATTTCTGGGAGGCGATGATCCTGGCCGATTGGTGCCGCAGGGATAAGATCGATCACCTGCATGTGCATTTCGGCACCAACCCCGCGACGGTCGCGACATTGGCGCATGAGATCGGCGGCATGAAGTTCAGTTTCACGGTGCACGGGCCGGAGGAGTTCGACCGGCCTGAGACCCTGGGGCTTGGCGACAAGATCCGGGCATCGTCGTTTGTGGTCGCCGTCAGCTCCTACGGCCGCAGCCAGCTGCTGCGCTGGGCCGACCTTGGAGACTGGCGGAAGATCGAGGTGGTCCATTGCGGCATCGACCAGCGCTATCTGAGCGACGATGTGGAGCTAAACCGCTCCGATCCGCGTCTTGTCTGCGTCGCGCGGCTCTCCGAGCAAAAAGGCCATCTCCTTCTGCTTCAGGCGGCGGCCAACCTGCGGGCCGAGGGGACGCATTTCGAACTCGTTCTTGTCGGCGATGGCCCGTTGCGGGCCGAAATCGGACGCGAGATCGAACGGCTCGGACTCGGCGACACAGTCGTACTGATGGGCATGATCTCACAGGACGATGTGCGCAACGAAATTCTTCGCGCCAAGGCTCTGGTTCTGCCAAGCTTCGCGGAAGGCCTTCCCGTCGTGCTGATGGAAAGCATGGCGTTGAAGCGCCCGGTGATCTCGACCTATGTCGCCGGCATCCCGGAGCTTGTTCAACCGGACAATGGCTGGCTCGTTCCAGCCGGTGACCTGGAGGCATTGACCGGCGCAATGCGGCAGGCGTTGTTCGCAAGCGATGTCGAGTTGTTCCGCAAGGGGGAGGCGGGGCGGCGGCGGGCGCTCGAACGGCACGACATCAACAAGTCGGCGGCGGCATTGGAAATATTGATGGCCAGACCGGGCATCATTTGAGCCGGATGTTGTTTGTGAAAGCGGTCAGATCCTGCGAAACGGCCCCGAGTGACGGATGAAATCCTGCAGCAGATGCGGTGGCCCGCTGGAGCTTTTGCCTTCGGCGAGAAGCCGGATGCGCCAGGCGATGTGTCCGCAAAGCCAGGCAAGGTCCGAGAGGACCGAGAAAACGGCTCCGTGATGCTTGAGATGGTAACGCCGCCGGGACTCGAACCAGTAGGCTGGTCGCCTGGACGGTTTGACGTGTCGTGTCACGCCCGTCGACTGGCCGACTAGGTGGATGATGCGGCTTTGCGGCACATGCCAGCAGGACCATCCGGCGCGCGCTGCCCGAATGCAGAAATCCACTTCCTCATAATACAGGAAATATCCTTCATCGAGGGTGCCGATCTGATCGAGGACGTCTGTCCTGACCATCAGGCTGGCTCCGGAGACCCAGTCGATCCGGCTGGGCTCCCGCGGCATATCCGGAGCGATGCGCCAGCGCCCGAGCAGGCGGGTAACCGGCCCCAGCTTCGCCTCGCTTTCAAATTCATTGGCAATTGAGGGAAATCGGAAAGCGCAGGCCTGACCTTTCCCGTCCGGATGTTCCAGACGGCTGCCGGCAATGCCGGCGTCGGGCTTGCGGTCCATGAATTCGACCAGGCGCGTAACGCTGCCGGGGCGGGCAATGGTATCGGGATTGAGGAGCAGGACATAGTCTGGTCGACCGAAGTTTGCCATCGCATATTCAATGCCCCGGTTGTTGCCGTAGGCAAAGCCGCCGTTCACTTCCAGCGGAAGGCATACGGCATTCGTCCAGCCGTTCTTCTTTATGGCTGCTGCAATGAGATCGGCCGAGCGATCGCCGGATCCCCCCTCGACGGCAACGATCCGCGTCCCGTCCGGGACCGTGCCGGGGACACTCAAGGATGCAAGGCAATCGATGGTGAGATCGGCGGTCCGATAGTTGACGATGACGACGACCAGTTTCAGCGCCGTGGCGTCGTCCTGCCGGTTAAGTTCGACATCCATCAAAGGCCGTGCCTCTTCGTTTTGTTCAGGACCACCTGCATATTTTTCTCGGGGCCAAGATAGCTCCGGCAGATCTCCAGTTCCGCAAGCTTTGACTTACCGATCGCGAGTACGATCAGGGCGGTGTCCGACATTTCGACAAACGGGATCACCTCATCCGAACTCAACATGGGCGGCAGATCGAAAAGAACGATCGTCGGTCTCAGCATCTGTCGCGCAAGATCGACCTGCGCCGTCATCCGCGCCAGGTCTGCCGGCAGCGGAATTTTGCCCGGCCCCCAGGCCGCGCGCAGCAGATGACAACGGACGCTTCGAATATCCACCGTCGTCAGCCAACCGTGAACCGGATCGTCCGATACCGGACGAGGCGACAGCCCGAGTATATTGCCTATTGCGGGATCCCGGGAGTTCGCATCGACGAGCAAGACATTAGCGCCGGGTACGCGGGCGAAACTGAGCGCCAGATTGATGGCGGTTACGGTGGTGCCGCATCCGATCGTCGGGGCTGTCACCGAAATCACCCGCGTGTCCCGGTCCTTGTGTGCGTTGAGCAACTGGTTTCGCAGGACGTCGTAGGAATGTGCCATCGGACTGTCGCTGTCGAAGGCGATGATGCGATTGGAATACAGAAAGGTGGGGGAGACTGGAGAGATGCCCGGCAGCGGCGGACACTCCTCATGGGAGTGGATAACTGAGCCGTTGAGGTAATTGGTATTCAGCTCAGCAACGCCGGTCCCATCCAGTCTCTCCGCCATTCTTCCCCGAGATGAAATATTCTTGATAACTTCCATGAAATTCCTGCCCTGTCCCATCGATACCATTTTCAACTAGAGGCGGTTCGGCCGTAGTCGAATCACGTCACCCTCCCGCAAGCGGACTTGGGTTCGCAAAAGCGGAATTCCGGAATGCCCTGGCAATACGCCGCTTCGGCTTCCACCTTGGAATGACCACCAGCGTTTCTCCGGCCAGAGCGTCGCCGAGATCGAACGTGCCGCGGATGGTCTGGTCAAACAGATGCGCGCCGTAGATGCCCGCCGCCGCAGCCATGGCCGCTGCAGCACAGGCTCCAGCGATCAATTGGAGTCGCCGTGGTCCCGTAGCGGCTTTGGGAACTTCCGGCTCCTCGACCACCTCGATCTGCTGTGCGGCATCGCCGTCCTCCAGTCGCTCGCCAAGGCGTGCCGCGTCGAGCTTAGTCTGCATCTCGTCCATGTTTCGCTGCAACGACACCTTCTCGGCTTCATTCGCCGCGATCTGTGCTCCAACTTCGGGAGCGTGAGAGACAAGCTCCCGCAGCTTGGCGATGCGTTCCGTAAGGGCGCTCCTTTGGGCGATATTCTGTTGCTGGCGCGGCTTTGCCATCGCGATACGTTCTGCGATCAGCATGAGCTCGGGCGAAAGCGTCTTGATCTCTTCAGGCGTCGGCATATTCCCCGATGTGTCGCGCGGTGCCGGTGCAACTTGAGCCCGCATTTCATCGAGACGCTGCTTCATGGCGCGAATCTGGGGATGCGTGTCCGAATAAATGACCGACTTGACTGCGAAATCACGCTCAAGCTCGACAAGTTGTGTATGAAAACGCGTACTTTCGGTCGTCTGTCCGACGCCCATGCGCAGCTGGGCTTCGTAGATTCCTATCTCTTCGTTCAGCGCAACGGCGGCCCGGTCGAGTGCCGCGAGTTCCACTTCCTTTGCCTGAAGCTCAATCAGCAAGGTTGGGATTCGTGTGGGATGAGATTCCTTGTTTTCCTCGAGATATTTGGTCCAGACGCCCTCCCTATCGCGGAACCGCTGGGTGACGTTGTTGGCCTCCTGCGTCAGGAATTTCGTCGCCTCCGAAGCGCGTGCCATGCGGATGCGTCGGTTTTCTTCGATAATTTGCGAAACGAGGTCCGAAACTACATTCGCGGAAATGACGGGATCGCCGTATTTGAAGCCAATTCTGACCGAGGCGTTACTTGCGACGCGGTCGGCACCCTCGGTCACCGATATCAGCAGAGTGATCTGGTTGCGTATCAAGGCCGCAAAATTGTTCTTGGCCAAGGTATCCGGCATATTTGGAAAGAGACGGTATTTTTCGGCCAGTGCCAGCAGGTTATTGCGCGACAATACCCGTTGCTCGATGAATTGCAGGCGGTCGTTCGATACGGTCGGCGATACGAGCGTCGTTGGTATCTGCTGAAATTCCATCAGCAGCAGCGCCTCGGAATAATAGCTCCGTGGCATCGTGTAGATGAGATAGGCGCCAACCAGAATGGCAATCAGTCCTGGTACGATGGCGTAGAGAGGTTTGGCGAGGGCGATTTCGATATAATAGAGAATATTGCGTCCTAACTCGTTGATCATGCTGTCGCCTCATTGCTTCGCGTACGAGATACATTGGTCATCACGAAGTCTCCGTCATCGAGCTGCCCTCGTTACTTCGGACGAGCGGGTTTCGGCTCGAGCCACCGGCTGACCAGCCCCCGCATCCCCGGTCTTTGTCGGGTCTGTGTAGACGACCCGCAACAGATCGCCCGGCAGGATCGGGGTCATCTCGGTTGCGACGAACTCGCGGGTCTCGCCGTTCGTTGTCCGCACGACGTGATAGCCGAGCTGCCGCCGCTCCCTTTGCTGGCTTGAGGCAGCACTCTCCCCATAAATGGTCATGATCCGCGTGCTGTCGGCCAGCCGCGCTGCGGTTTCTTCCTGCTCGCGCTGGGCTGCGTTGAGTTCGACCAACAATTGGGTCCGCTGTGCCTGTCGAGCGCTATCATAACGGGCGAGCTCCGCCATCTTGGTGCGCTCGGCGACTGCAATTTCAGATGTCAGTCGGCTGATCTGTCCCTCGAGCTCGGCGATCGTGCCTTCCTGGACCATCTGCTGCGAACCTTCGGTCACCCCCTTGGCGACGAGCCCGGTGATGCTCTGGAGGCGGCGTTTGGCCAGGTCGATCCGTTTCGTCATGGTATCGACCTGCTCCTGCATCGCGAGACTGTTTCGCTCCGTGAGTTGGTTTGCCTGTGCCTGGGCTTTTTCCTCCATGGAAAGCGCTTCCATGCGGGCGTTCAACAGCGATTGTTCCTGGGCAAGGGCCGGATCGGCGGCAAGCGCTTCGGTCGTGCCGATGGATTTTTCGCCCCGCAGTTCCGCCTCTAGGCGGACGATGCGGGCCTTCAGTTCCTGCAGGCGTTTTTGGGAGTGTTCGACGTCGCGGCGTACAATCACGGACCGGTCCTGATCGGCGGCCAGTAAAGCCGTGCGGTAAACGCCGCCGGCAACGCTGAGGCCGTGAAGGACAGTCATGTTCGCCCGATACGGGTATGCGCCGGGTGTGGCGACCTCGCCAAGAACGTAGATCAGCTGCGGGTTCTGGGTGTTGGGCCGCAGCATGATCGTCAGATTGGGTTTGTCGTTGAAATAGGTTTTCAACCGATCGAGAAGTTGCGCCTCCAGTTCCGAAAGGGAAAGCCCGGCGCTCTGAATATGGCCTGCAAGCGGGAATGACAGCCATCCGTCCGGAGCAATGACGACCTCGCGGGTGAGCTCTGGCTCCTGGGCAATCCATACCTGAAGCGTATCGCCGGGCTGTAGGCGATAGGCTGTCTGGGCGGCAACGTCCCCAAATGTCAGGCAGAGCAAAAGCCCCGCGAGACTCGTTATCCCACGCATCTGTAGACCCCCGGTGATTGGTAACCCCTTCCCATCCAACTGGGATAAGACGGTTTATACTACGGCCGCGTCGGGCACCTGCAAACAAGGCACAAAGAGGTACGTGTCCAATCCCCGTTCCTAACCCGAACGGATGAGTGCCAAGCGATCCGTCCCCTTTAGGATAAGGCCATCCGCCGCCAAGAAAGCTTGTGAAATGGCGACCTGGCGCTGACCATGATCCTTCTGCATTCAACCGATTAGTGCCTGCGGTTACCGGCCGCGCGTGGTCTGTCATGCGAGTGCCGCAGCCGACAAGGTCGCGTGTCGCGGGAGCGTCGGAACAAGGAGGGGTGATGGGTCGCAGGATAGGTTTCTTCATACCGGAATTTCCGGGTCAGACCCATATATTCCTGTGGCGTGAACACGAGGCCTTGTCCGAGCTCGGTATCGAGGCTCAATTCGTTTCCACGGCGCCTCCTCCGAAGGCGATCGCGTCACATGCCTGGGCCGACGAAGCCCGCAGAGAGACCGACTACCTTCTGCCGCTCGGCTTCCGCGGAGCGCTTGCAGCGATGGCGGAAATTGTTCGCGCCGGTCCGCGTCGGGTCGGCCGGAGTCTTGCCGCCGTTCTCGGTGCGGAAATCAAATCTCCAGTCGGTCGACTGCGCATGCTCGCCATCCTATTGGTTGCCGGCAAGCTTGTGCGGCTCGCGCGTCGTGGAAACTGGTCCCATATTCATGTCCATTCCTGCGCCGACGCGGCGAACGTCGCGGCGCTGGCGTCGCTCTTGTCCGGAATACCCTATAGCCTGACGCTTCATGGCCCGACACTCGAGGGCTATGGTCCCAACCAGCGGCAGAAATGGAAGAATGCCGCCTTTGCGACGGTGATCTCCAAGCGGTTGTTCAACGATATCGATGTCAAGCTAAACGGCTCGAAACCGTCCCGGATCGCGATTGCGCCGATGGGGGTGGATCTGGAGCAGATTCGCAGGAGCCGTCCCTACAACCCTTGGAAACCTGGGGAACCATGCCGGATCTTTACCTGCGGCAGGCTCAATCCGGTGAAAGGACATGACCTCCTGCTTCAAACCGTCGAAATTCTGCGAAGGCGTGACATCGACGTCCGCCTGCAGATTGCCGGCGAAGACGAGCAGGGCGGCAGCGGCTATCGCAGGACATTGGAAGCCCTGATTGCGGAAAAGAAGCTCACCGGCTGTGTCGAACTTCTGGGAGCGGTCTCCGAAACCCGGGTGCGACAAGGGCTGGAGGACGCGCATATCTTCGTGCTCGCCAGTCTGAACGAAGGGATTTCTGTCGCCATCATGGAGGCGATGGCAATGGAGATGCCGGTGATCGTCACCGATGTCGGTGGAAATAGCGAGCTCGTCGACCATGGTGTGGATGCCATGCTGGTTCAAGCGCAGCGTCCGGAGGAGATGGCGATCGCCATTGAAAGAGTATTGCTGAACGATGATCTCTCACGCCGGTTGAGGCAGGCATCGCGGGCCAAGATCGCCGCGAAATTCCACCATCGCATCAGCGCCCAGGCGATTGCTTCACTGCTGGAGCACGAGGAAAATATCGTTATCTGATACTTCGAAATGAGTAGGCCGATAACCCAAAGATCACGGCGAAACCATTGGCCGCTATGCGATTATCCTGCCCAGGGCGGTAGTTTGGGGGCATGGAGCCTCAGCGTTCGAAGCGCCGTCGCGGGCCCCGGGAGGATGGTTGATTGATATCTTTTCCGCCGATCATGCATTCTTTGAGAAGAGCGGCCCGGATCTCTGTTCCGGACATCGAGGCGGTCGCATGCGAACGTTGGACGATCGCTCCGCAAGTCAGACGCTTCATCCACCCTGCCAAATTTCTTCCGCATCATCTCGATCGCATCACGGGTGCGGAATTCGGTTCCGTTGCCGAGATATTGAAGGGCTTCAGGGGAAATTACGAAACCATCCAGGAGGCAACAGTCGGTTACCGGGTCAAGAATATCGACCTGATCGATGGCGTACTCTATGGGCAGAAGTCGTCGAGGAGCCTCAGGCCTCGCAGCCGCCGGCTGCCGGTCTATGTGCCCCCCAAGCAATCGGCCAGTGGGGCACTGTTCGAGAGCTGGGTCGGCAATCGCTGGTTCGGCAACTGGCTTTTGGATGACTGTCTGACTTATTCGCTGGCGGACGAATATCAGACGCCGGTCAGGACGCGGCCGGCCACGTGGGAGCACGAGCCGCAATACGCCCAGAAACTGGGCTTCAAGCCGATCCAGGTCAGCGACGTCCATTTCGACGAAGTGGTCCTTTTCCGGGACAAGGGGCAGAACGCGAGCAAGAGGAAACGGGCCGATCAGCTGCGCGAAAAGCTGCTGGCGTCGGTGCCGCCTTTTCCCGTTCATCCCGGTGTCTTCATCCTGCGGGGAAACGGGGGAAGCAGCCGGAACCTGACAAACGAGGCCGAGATCGCCGAACAGTTCGCATCGAAACTCGGATTCCGGATCCTCGATCCGATGGCGTCGTCGGTTGACAACATTATTCTTGCCTGTGCCGGCGCCCGCATCGTCGCCGGCGTCGAAGGCAGCCATCTGGTGCATGGCCTCACCGTCATGCCGCCGGACGCGACCCTCTTCGTCATCCAGCCCCCGGACCGGGCGGTTTCAGCTCTCAAGATCATCACCGATCGTCAGGGACAGGGCTACGCTCTCGTCATCGGCGAGGGAACCTGCGCAAACTTCAGGGTCGATTGGGATGATATCGACCGCACATTGGAGATGGTGTTCGCATGACCTCACGGCTTCGTTTTCTCCATCCTCAATCGGTTGCGATGCAGGACCACAATAGTACGGCATCTCTGCAGGCGCCTCCCGTCCCGTTCGGCCAGTTGGTGCGCAAGGACTATGACCGTCACGGCGGGACGGTCCTCAATGCCGCCTTCATCGCGCTGTTGGTCTATCGCTTGGGTCGATGGGCGGGTAGCCGCAGAAGCTACGCGGCCAGGCGGTTCTTCCAGAAGATCTACGGTGCGATCAACATGGTCGTTTCAACGCTGACGCGCGTGTGGATCCCGGCCGAAGTGACGCTTGGCGAGGGTTTTCACATCATCCACGTCGAGGGGTCGATCTCGATCCACCCGGCGGTCGTGATCGGAAAACGATGCGGCATCATGCACAATGTCACGATCGGCACGAACATGAGCGCCGGCGCGCCCAGGATCGGCGATGACGTCTTTATCGGCGTAAATTCCACCATTCTTGGCGACATTCGGATCGGCGATCGGGTGCGGATAGGAGCGAATACGGCGGTCTCCACCGATGTCCCGTCGGATTCGATCGTCGTCGGCTCACCGGCCAGGATCTATCCCCGCCTCGGCCCGTTTTTGAGCGAGCACACCAAGGCTGATGCCGGCCCTTGATCCACCCATCGCTGGAGGAGTTTGCCATGAACGCGTTGACCACCAACTTCTATCAGCTTCTGGCTGACAACCTTGATGCAAGGCCGGGCAAGCCGGCGATCATCGACGGTCATCGTGCAGCGAGCTATGCCGCTGTGGTGGCCGAGGTGGATCGGCTGGCGGGCTATCTTCAGAGCCGCAATATCCGGCCGGGCGACCGGGTGATCGTGCACCTGCGCAAGAGCATCGCAGAAGTCACCGCCATGTTCGCCATCGCCAAGGTCGGTGGAGTGATCGTCAACGTCAACACGCAATGGACGGTCGAGCAGCTCGAATATGTCGCCAACGACTGCGGCGCACGCCTGCTGATCGTCGAGGCAAGGGTCGCCGAGGCGCTTGGCGCACGCAAACTACCCGACACGGTCGACAATGTCCTGGTCAAAGGCAAATTGCCGGCCGACACCATATTCGATGTTTGGGATCATCTTCCGGAAGACTTTTCCGGCGACGAAATTGCGCGCCTCGACACAGAACTTGCAATGATCATCTACACATCCGGTTCGACGGGCATGCCGAAGGGCGTGATGCTGACCCATCGTAACATCGTTGCCGGCGCCCGGTCCGTGTCGCGCTATCTGGGCCTCAGGGAGGACGATCGGCTGCTCAGCGTCCTGCCCTACAGCTTCGACTATGGCCTGAACCAGCTGACGACGATGATGCTGATGGGCGGCACGGTTGTTCATCAGGCGGTGCCGATGGCGACTGAAATCGTGCTGGCGATGCAGCGGCATCGGGTGACCGGCGTCGCCGCCGTGCCGCCGCTTTGGAGCCAGATCGTGCGGCTGCTGAAAGACAACCCCGTGGAATTTCCTGCGCTCAGGCGGATCACCAATTCCGGCGGCAAGATTTCGCTCAATATCCTGGAGCAGATACCGCGAGTTTTCCCGGATGCGGATGTCTACCTGATGTACGGGCTGACCGAGGCTTTTCGCTCCACTTATCTTTCGCCGCAAAAATTTACCCGCAAGATGGGCGCGATCGGCCAGGCGATCCCCGGCGCCGAAGTCTATGTCATCAAGCATGGCGAAGGCATTGCCTATCCTGGCGAGCAGGGCGAACTGGTTCACCGCGGCCCGCTTGTGAGCCTTGGATATTGGGGCAAGCCCGAAATAACGGAGCAGAAGATCAGGCCGTGTCCGGAGCTCTGGCACCTGATCGGCGACGAACCGGTCGTCTATAGCGGCGATATCGTCAGGATCGATGCCGATGGCGACCTGTGGTTCATCGGCCGTAACGACGCGATGATCAAGACCAGCGGCTTCCGCGTCAGTCCCGATGAGATCGAGGATCTCGTCTGCCGCAGCGGCGTGGTGGCGGAAGCAGTCGCCTTCGGTGTCGACGACGAGGAACTGGGGCAAACCGTGCATGTGGCGATAACGCCGATCGGCGAGTTCGATGAGGAAGCCTTGCTGCGTTACTGCCGGCGCGCGATGCCGTCCTATATGGTGCCGCGCCAGTTCCATGTGTGGGCGGAAGGAATGCCCCGGACGTCGAGCGGCAAACTGGCGCGACCGGATGTGGTGCGCCTTTCCCGCGAGTGCATGCAAGGCGGGGAAATTGTCCTCAGTGCGCCTCCGCCGGCAGTCCCAGTCAAAGTGACCGAAACGAGGGAGAACTTGCAATGAGCCTTACCCATGGAAAATTGATTGGTTACCTGCGGGAATCCCTGAATATCGCCCATGCGGACAGCGAGAGCGAACTGTTCTCCTCGGGGCTTCTCGATTCCGTCTCGATGGTGAACCTGCTGGCCTTTGTCGAGCAGACGACGGGCCTTGCCATCCGCGCCGAGGACGTGACGCTCGAGAATTTCGATACGCCGTCCCGGATCATCCGTTTTGCCGAAGCCAGCGCCTGATGAACCACTCTTCGGCGCTCGATGTCTGGCTGCAGACTGCGGCGGCATCATTCGGAACCCCCTCCTATGTTTATCTCGCGTCGGCGATCGAAAGCCGGGCAGCGCTCCTGAGGCAAGCTTTCGAGGGGCGTTTTGCGCTGAGCTTTGCCGCGAAGAGCAATCCCAATCCGGCATTGCTTTCCCTGATGAGGGGACAGGCTGAATATCTCGACGTCTCCTCCATCGGCGAGTTCAGGACAGCTCTTGCAGCGGGATGGGAAGCCGCGCGCATCAGTTTCACAGGTCCGGGAAAACGGCAGTTCGAAATCCGGGAGGCGATCGAAGGCGACATTGGCGAACTGATCCTGGAATCGGTGCGCGAGGCTGTACTTGCCAATTCCATCGCCGCCGAACTCGGGCGTATCCAACATGTCCTCGTCCGCATTGCTCCGACCACGGTTCCCAAAGGGTTTGGCGATCAGATGGCCGGGCGGCCTTCGGCCTTCGGCATCGACTGGGAAGATGTTGCGAGAGACATGCCTGAGATCGCAGCCCTGCCCAATCTCAAGATCGTCGGGTTGCACATCTATTCCGGCACGCAATGCCTGAAGCCCGAAGCTATCTGCGAGAACTATCGCAACTTCATCGGCATTTTCCGGGAGGTCTGCGAAGCTTACATTCCGCAGCCGGAAAAACTGGTGTTCGGTTCCGGGCTCGGAATTCCCTATCATGACGGCGATCTGCCGCTCGACCTGACTGCCGTCGCTGCCGGCATCGCGGCGGATCTCGATGGTCTCAAGGCGTTGCCGCAATTTACCGCGACCCGGCTGGTGCTCGAACTTGGGCGCTATCTTGTCGGTGAGGCCGGATATTTTCTGACGCGCGTCATTTCGGTCAAGGAATCACGCGGCGTGCGGATCGGTATCTGCGATGGCGGCATGAACAATCACCTGCCGGCTTCCGGTCATTTCGGAATGGTGATGCATCGGAACTATACGATGCACAAGGTCGGTGGGCAGGGTGAACCGGAAAAAGTCAATCTCGTCGGCCCGCTTTGCACCTCGATCGACCGGCTCGCCGTCGGGGCGATGCTTCCGCGGATCGAAGAGGGTGATCTCATTGCCGTGCATAACAGCGGCGCCTACGGGCTGACGGCCAGCCCAATCCATTTCATCAGCCACGCACCGCCCTGCGAAGTCCTCATCGAGGCCGCCGGGATGCGGGATGTCACCCACATCCCGGTGCTGCCATCGGCTTAAAGCCTTCCGGTCTTGCAGTGAATCAGTAGACCTTGCCGAAATCGCAGATCTCGATTGCGGTGCGGACGATGATCTTCATATCGAGCCAGAACGACCAGTTGTTGATGTACCAGAGGTCGTGGAATATCCGTTCTTCCATCTTCTCGATATTCGGCGTCTCGCCGCGGCAATTGTTGATCTGAGCCCAGCCGGTCAGCCCGGGTTTGACATGCCGCCTGAAGGCATATTTGGCGATCTGTGCATCATAAAGTTCGTCGTGGGCGAGCGCGTGCGGACGGGGGCCGACGATCGACATCTCGCCTCGGAGGACGTTCCAGAGCTGCGGCAACTCATCGATACTCGAAGCGCGGATGATGGCCCCCATCCTCGTGACGCGGGGGTCGTTCCTGGTAGCCTGGCGAATATCAGCAGTATCTTCCATGACGGTCATGCTGCGGAACTTCAAAATTCGGAACGAGCGGCCGCCATATCCTTTGCGGACCTGCCTGAACAGAATCGGACCCCTGGAATCGCATTTGATGGCGATCGCCACGACGAGCAACAGCGGAAACAGCGAGAGGATGGCCAATAGCGAGAAGATGATGTCGAACGCGCGCTTGGTACCGCGTTCGTAGAGGTTCAGCGGCGGCCGCTGCGTCTGGAATGCTGTCATGCCGCCGATCTTGCGGGCCGGAGCGCTGGTAAGCCGGCCGACGACGCCATCGAAGATGACGTTGACCGGCGATGCAGAGCGCCTGAGTTCTCCGAGGTAGAATTCGAGCTTGGAGACGTTCGGGTCCCGCCAGATGATGAATACTTCATCGATATTATCGGTCTCACTCAGCCTCAGTCTCTGCAGGGCGTTCACGGGCAGCAGATTTTCATCCGAGAGGCGGAGGACCTGCACGAGTGTCATACCGCTTGCGGCCGCCTTATGCTGCCAGTGTTCCGCCGAAAACTCCTCATGGCAGATCAGGAGTATCCGTTTCATCTTGAAGGACGCCGCAGCCGCTGCCGACGGCAGATACCAGTGCCAGAACAGGCGGGTACAGATCAGCCCGGACAGAGAGATGACAGCTGTCATCAAGATCGCTCCGCGCGAGAAGGTCGTGCCGATTTTCAAAAAGAAAATGACCGTCAGCAGGAAAGCGAGAGCGCTTGGAATCAGAATGCAGATCAGCCGGATTTGTGGCCGCAGGAGCTGAATGCTCTCCGGGCTGTAGGCCTGGGCGCTGTGCATTGCGAGTACGAAGATCGTTGATAGAACCAGGCCGATCCCGATAAAAAGCGACGGATCGGGCGCAGATCCGAAAACGACATATTGATAGCCCGTGAAGCCGACGCCGGTCGCTCCGAGAAGATAGATGAAGTCGGCCGCGGCAGCCACATAGGCGATAACATGATATTCAGGCCCCCCGCGTTGAGACTTCTGCTCATACGAGATGTAATCATTTCCAATCTTCGGCTCGAATGGTGTGATCATCGTTAAAAAACCCCTACCAGCGATAAGAGTATAGCCGAGGAGAGGGTGGGCACAATGTATCCAGCCTACCTCCTAAGAATGATCTCCCTATTACCTACTTTTGTTGCTGGGCCGATTGAATACAATCTTTCCTCTATAAGGTTGAATCTGCCTTCGAGATTTCCGAGGTAATTTTATTTTGACTTAAGTTAAATGGTATAGATCAATTTTATATTTCGAACGAGAAGGCGGGACTGTCTTGCTCTGCCGATGAAAATGAACATTAGCAGCAATTTTGGATATCGGGGCTCAGCCGCCGGAGGGGTCCTGCCGGCTGAAGGCTAATCGCAACAGCCCTTTGTTTTCAGTTGGGGGTGTGGATGGAATTTGAATGGGACGTTGCCATCGTCGGCGCCGGAATGGGCGGGGCGGCAATGGGATACGCTTTGGCAACCGCCGGATATCGCGTCCTTTTCATCGAAAAAGGTCTGGCTGAGTTCCCGCAGGATGAAGCTGATGATCCTGACAGTCCGGATGAAACGAAACGCCTGAGAAATGGCCGGTGGCCGCAGCAGATTTCCGGCACGGTGGATGCCCATCCCGTGCGCTTCTTTCCTGCACTCGGTTGCGGCGTCGGCGGTTCGACGCTCATCTATGCTGCAGCGCTCGAACGGTTTTCCCCAAGCGACTTCAAAATCGTCGACAAGTCCGGCAGGTCGGCCTGGCCGATCGGTTACGAAAATCTGGAGCCTTTTTACCGCAAGGCGGAAGGCCTTCTGCACGTACGCGGCAGCCAGGACCCGCTGCAGCCGCAATCTAATGTCATCGAGCCTCCCGCCATGACCCGATGCGACCAGCACTTTTTCGACTCCGCGCAGTCGAATGGAATGCATCCCTATCGGGTTCACACGGCCTGTCGATATATCGACGGATGTAGCCAATGCGGCGGCTTCATCTGTCACAAGTCCTGCAAGCAGGACGCACGGCGGGCATTCGTCGAGCCGGCGCTCGCGACGGGCAATGCGATGATCATCGATCAGTGCAGTGTGGAAAAGATCTCGGCCGATGACCAGGCGGTCACGCAATTGTCTTGCCGGAAGAACGGGAACGAGCTGGCGATCGTCGCAAAGCTCTATGTGCTCGCCGCCGGCGCGCTTTCAACGCCCTTGCTGCTTCTTAATTCCACGAACGAGTTCTGGCCGAACGGCCTTGCCAACACGTCGGATCTCGTGGGGCGCAATCTGATGTTCCACGCGTCTGATTTCTTCGCTGTCTGGCCTCGCGGCAGAACCCGTGTTTCAGAGCCGGGAAAGGCTATCGGTCTTCGCGATTTCTACGAATATCAAGGCCTCAAGCTGGGCGTCATCCAGTCCACGGGTCTGACGGCGACCGCCAACAACGTGCTTCACTTCCTGAAATCGTTGATCGACCGGAATGGCTGGATCTGGCTGAAGCCGCTGAAGCCCTTGTTGCGCATCCCGGCGATGATCGGCGCCCTTATCTCAGGCAATGCGACGATATTCACCTCTATCCTCGAGGATCTGCCTTATCCCGAAAATCGCGTCAGGCCCGATCCGGAAGATCCGGCTAGAATGTATTTCGAATATACCATTCATACCGAGTTGCGCCAACGAATGCAGGCCTTCCGCAAACTATACCGGAAAGCATTCAAGTGGCACCGGATGATGATGCTCGGTTCCGAAGTCAACCTCAACTACGGCCATGCCTGTGGCACATGCCGGTTTGGTTCGGATCCCTCTACTGCGGTATTGGATACCAACAACCGCGTGCACGACCTGAACAATCTCTATGTCGTCGATGCTTCGTTCTTTCCGACCAGTGGAGGGGCCAATCCAAGCCTGACGGTCGCCGCGAACGCCTTGCGTGTTGCAGAGCATATTGCTCAGAAACTCTCAGCGACAAAGACGAACCTGACGGAGGCCAAGGCCGTCCCGGATCCCGCGTCCTGAGCCGGTTCTCCGAAAGGGGAATGCCCCTTTCGCCCCGGATCAGTGAATCCTGGTTCGATCAGTTCTGATCCAGGTCGCCCCGCCGGCTTCGATGACATGGCGCGGATAGAGTCTCAGTTTCTTGAAGATGTATCCCGGGATGTCAGCCATGGCATGCATGGGAAGCGCGCGTCTGCCGTGACGCCACCAGGCTACCGACAGCGCGATATCGAAAGCCAGGATGCTGATGATCGAGATAGCCAACGGCGCGATCGCAATTCCCGAAGTCGCGAGGAGGACTGCCGGAAACAGTGAGAGCAGGAGAAGCGCTGCCAGCAATGTCAGCGGCGGTATGAGCGCATCAACGACGAGAGCCAGATAGGCCCTGTTCCGCAACGTGTTGACGTCAAGCAAGGCCGAGAAAAGGTGTGCCGCTAACGCCAAGCGGCCCGCGTTCCATCGGGAGGCTTGTGTTTCGAGGCCTTTCTTCGAATACGGAAACCTGCTGCTTACGGCTGCGGCATCGCAAAAAAGCGGAGCCTGGCCGATCCGCGCGAGGTCCAGCCCAAGCTTCATGTCTTCGACCAGATCGCCGTTCGCAAGTGCGGCGTCACGCAGGACGGCCCAGGGAAATGCCATGCCCGAGCCGGTCAATTGCGCAGGAAGCCCGAGTTTTGCCAGTCCAAGAAGCCGGATCCGGTTCTTCAGAAGAAATGCGAATTCGGAAACCGCGAGATTGATGCTTGCGTCCGGCGGCGCGAACATCAGATAGCGGGACTGCACAGGTCCGTTCGTTGCCGCAGCCATGAGGGCGAGGTTATCGAGCGCGCCCGGTTCCAGCCAGCAATCGGCGTCGACAATGACGACCACGTCCGGCGGCAGCAGGCCGAGGTACCTGACGCCGGCGTCGAGGGCGTATCCCTTGCCGCGGCGAAGCGGATCGAACCGCACGATGACATCTGCGCCCGCTTCGCGCGCCAGCGAGGCGGTGAGATCGTTGCAGTTGTCCGCCACGACGACCAGCCGATCGCCATCGCGCATCTGGCTTTGGATGCTCTGCAGGGTGCCGATGATCTGAAGCTCTTCGTTGTGCGCCGGGACAAGAACCGCGACTTGCGGTCGTCGGCCGTTCTGACGAGGCGGTGTGCTCTGCCGGCCGATGCTTCCCGCGAGGCATTCAATCGCGAAAAAGACAGTCGGAACAAGGACAACGACGGACAATAACAATGCTGCGGCGACCAGTATGTCCTGTTGCATGACTTCCCTCCGACGATAGCGTCTCAAGGAGTCAATCATAACGGGAGGGCCGAGCGTTCTAAGCTGACCACGCTACACAGTTCGAGTGAGCGCGGGCTCATCCTATTTTGGGGCAGGTAGGATCAGGTCGAACCTATCTACGCCCATTTGATGGCAGGTGGGTCAATTGAAGCCTGTTCTTCGTGCCAAAATGGTTATTGATCGAGTGAATGCAGCCGGCTACGCAAAATGCCGCCACCGACTTCTGGCCGGCTGCCTCATAGTGAAATGGGCTAGAAGTACGTTCTTCTTGGTTATTGGCGGCCTGGCCCAGGCTCAGGACAGGCTCCGGGTACGATCTGCCCTCGCCTTCCTCGCCTTCAGCTCGCTCGGCTGCGAGATCGCCAGGGCTACGGCTGAATGCTTCAGCGGATGATCATGCCGGCGACGACATATCCGTCCCGCAGCCTGATCCGTCCCACAAGCCGGTCACCAGTCCTGAAGGGCGGGACATCGATCTCGAAATAAGCGGCGAAGTGCCCGTCGGCGAGGTTCAATTCGATGCGGATGGCCTCGAAACCGAACATCGTGCGCGTCAGGCCGTACTGGCACTTGTAGGTGCATTCCTTGGCGCTGAAGATCGCCTTCACCAACCGGCCGCGAGTGCCCCATTGCTGGCGGTTGAGCCATTGCCGCTCGCGCGGGGTGCAGATCTCCTGCGCATAGGTGTCGTCGAGCGGTGTCGCTTCCTCCAGATCAAGGCCGAGAGCCTTGATGCCGTCCGAATGGCGGCCGATGGCGGCGACACAGCGGGTGGTGGAATGGCTGATGCTTCCGGCAATGCCGGCCGGCCAGATCGGCGCACGATCGGACCCCACGGGGATGGCCATATCCGGCAGGCCCAGATGGCCCATGGCCCGCCGGGCGCAGGTGCGGCCGGCGGTGAACTCCTGCTGCCGGCTCTTCACCGCCGTGGCGATCGCCGTTCTCTCTTCGGGATAGAGTTTCGAAACGTCGCCGAACAGGTCGGATTCGGCAACCGACACGGAAGGGTCGAATATGCCTTCCAGCAGCATAGCTAGACCTTCGTTTCCACGCGGACCAGCGTCGGGCGCCGTTCCATCGCATTGCGGCGCAATGCGGCTCGCTCGGCCACCCTGCTCAGCTGGATATCGGCCTTACCCTTGCCGGCGATATGGTCGGCCAGAAGGGCAACCGTCGGGAAACGGAAGAGGTCGGTGATCGTCAGCTCCGGCGCCAGCTTCGCCTTCATCTCGCGATGAACCTGCACGGCGAGCAGCGAATGTCCTCCGAGTGCAAAGAAGTTGTCGAAGATGCCGACCTTTTCGAGCCCAAGTGCGCGGCTGAAGACCTCGCCGATGTCGCGCTGCAGACTGTTGGACGGTTCTATGAACGTCGCGGGCGTGGACTGGACCTTTTCCGTCGGAGCCGGCAGCTTGTTGCGATCCACCTTGGCGTTCGGCGTCAGCGGGAAGGCCTCCATCGTCACGAAATGGGAAGGTATCATCGCATCGGGCAGGGCCTCGGCGATATAGGCACGAAGTTCCTGTTCGGAAACTGCCGTGCCGTCCGTCCGAATATAAGCCACCAGGCGCACGTCGCCGGGGTTGTCCTTGCGAGCGACCACGACCGCCTCGCGGATGCCGGCGAATGTGCCGATCCGCGCTTCGATCTCGCCGAGCTCGATGCGATGGCCGCGGATCTTTACCTGGTGATCGGTACGGCCGAGGAAATGCAGGACGCCGTTCCTGTCGAAGCGCGCGAGGTCGCCGGTCCGGTAAATCCGGCCTTCCATGAACGGGTTCGGCAGGAAGCGTTCTTTGGTGAGCTGTTCGCGGTTGTGATATCCGCGGGCGACGCCATCGCCACCGATATAGAGTTCGCCGACATCGCCGGGCGGCACCGGATTGAAGGCGTTGTCGAGCACATAGAGTTGGGTATTGGCGATCGGATGACCGATCGGCACGACGCCAGTCGATGGGCCGGCGGTGAATGTCGAAGACCAGATCGTCGTCTCGGTCGGGCCGTACATGTTTTCGATCGTCGCGTCGGTGACGGTTCGCAGGGCTGCCAGAAGCGACCCCTGCAGCGCCTCGCCGCCGAGGAAGAGATGCCTGACGTCGCTGAGTGCTGCGCGGTCCTCGTCGATCATCATGAACATGCGGGCCATCGAGGGCGTGCATTGCAGATGGGTAACCCGATGCTTGCGGATCTCTTCTGCAAAACCGTCTCCGGTCTCTTCGCTGACGGGATTCTTGCTCGTCTTGACCACTTCGGCCAACAGCGGCAGCCTTTCCATGACGATATCGTCGGCCAGGCCGAAATCGATGAGGCATGCAATGTCGTCGACGCCGGCCGCCTTGACCTGATCCACCCTTTCCAGCGCATCCTCGACCGTGCCGAACAGGCCGCTGTCTTCGAAATAACGCAGGAAGGCGAATTCCAGGATGGCATCCATCTCCTCGGGCGCGAGCGACTGGAGGTCGATATCCATCGGCTGGGCGATGCCCTGTGGCTTCTTGAAAGCCGGAAACGCCCAGGCATATTGCTTGATGAGAGCGGCTGCGCTGCGCAGGTATTCCTTCATTGGCCCGCGCGCCAGATCCCGCACCTCGTTGCGATCTTCGCCGATCAGGGTGTGCAGCATTAGCGTGACTTTGTAATCGGCGGGGTCGCGGCCGGTCTCGGTGAGCGTCTGCCGATAGATTCGGATTTTTTCCGCAAGCTCGTCGACCGACTGGCCGAGCAAGTGGGTGAGCACGTTGGCGCCGAGCCGAGCGGCTTCCCGATAGCTTTCCGGATTGCCGGCGGTGGTTAGCCAGACAGGGAGTTCCTTCTGGACCGGCCGCGGCTGGGTCACGACTGCGACCGTGCCGGCGCCGAAATCGAAATCGACGCTGTCGCCACGCCACAATTTGCGGACGACCTCGATGTCGCGGGTCAGGCTCGCCTTGTTTTTCGGCGGTGCGTTTTCGGGCCGCAACACGAAGTCCTCCGGCATCCAGCCGGAGGCGAAGGCAAGTGCGACGCGCCCATTGCTGAGATTGTCGATGACTGCCCATTCCTCGGCGACGCGCGCCGGATGATGGAGCGGCAAAACGCAACTGCCGGCGCGGATCGAAAGGTTTTTGGTGACCGCCGCGACCGCCGCTCCGGTAACGGCCGGGTTCGGATAGGGGCCACCGAAGGCGTGGAAATGGCGCTCCGGCGTCCAGACGGAATCGAATCCGTTGGCATCGGCAAATTTCGCGCCTTCGATCAGCAGGCGGTATTTGTCCGGACCAGCTCCGCCGTCATTGCCCCAGTAGAAGAGGCCGAAATCCAGATGGGTGCCTCTCCCGGCGGAAGACGCGCCCTTTGCCTTGGCTTCGATGACTTCGGAGGAATGGATGACGACCTTGAAGCCGCGGGCAAGGGTCCAGAAAAGTTCCAGAACGGAAATATCGAAAGAGAGGCTGGTGACGGCCAGCCAGACATTGCGGCGATCGGCCGCGCGCGGCACCCGCTCGTCCATGCCGACGAAGAAGTTGACCACGTTGCGATGCTCGAGCATCACGCCCTTCGGCAGGCCAGTCGAGCCCGACGTATAGATGACATAGGCGAGATTGCTGGAAGCAACGTCGGTTGCCGGGCGATCGGCTGCGGCCTGGCTTCGAAGGACATCCTCGACACACAGGAAATCGATGCCATCAAGCGTCTCGGATTTTGCCAGCCGTCGCTCGGTCAGAACCAGTTTGGCGCCGCTGTCCTTGATCATGAATGCGAGGCGATCGGCTGGAAAATGCGGGTCGAGCGGGATATAGGCCCCGCCCGCCTTCATGATCGCAAGCGCTCCGACGACAAGGTCGAGCGAACGCGGCAGGTACAGGCCAACAGTGACGTCCGGGCCGACTCCCTGAGCGACCAACGCTTGCGCGATGCGGTTCGCCCGTTCGTCCATCTCGCGATAAGAAAGGGAACGGCCGTGGAATGCCAGGGCTTCGGCATCCGGCGTCCGGTCGACCTGGCGCTCGATAAGCTGATGGACGCAGGCGGCGGTATCATATTCCCGCTCAGTCCGGTTCCAGTCGAAGAGGACCATGTTCCTGTCGGCATTCGACATCAGGGGCAAGTCCTGCAGCAGCGTGGCGCGGTCCTCGAACGCCGAGGCCAGGATCGCAAATGCCGTCGCCAAATCCTGGGCCTGCCGTTCATCGACGCGCGCCCGATCGTAGACGAGATCGGCCCTCGTCTCGCCGAGCCGGAAGGTCAAGGCGCAGCCGTCGATTTCATCGGTGAGCGCCGGATTGGAGATGTCCGCGATACCGATTGTCAGCTCAGGCGCGGTCAGGCCGGGATAACGGTCGACAAGATCGCGGCAATAACCCTGGCGTTCGTCCAGCACCTTCAGCGACCGCTCGACATGTCCGAGCAGGTCCTCGATCGAGACCTGCCCCGCGGCGTCAATCCGCAGCGGAATGGACTTGGCGAAATAGCCGGGGTGGCGGGCGCTAAGGTCTATCAGCCTGTCGTTCGTATAAGCGAGGTCGAACGTCGGCTGACCGGAAAGGCGGTTCAGGAAGGCTGCTGTCAGCGCGACCCGTTCCTGCCGCGAAAGCTGCCCGGCAAAGGGCAGGGGGATGGTGCGAATATCCGGTAGCTGGCCGGCTTCTGGCGCTTTTACATAGGGTAGCGTGATATCGGTGCTGGTTTCGAACGCGCGGCGGAAGAAGCCTTCATGTCGCGCAAGAGTGGAAACCGCTTGCGATAACGTGTCCTTCTCGCGGCCGTTCATAAGCGGCAGCCGGTCGCCCGGACGCAGCACCGCGGAAAGGGTGATTTGCCTGGCGCCGTCCTTGCGGATGGCTTCGAGCAGGACCGGCATGTCCGCGGTGCCGACCGTCACGCCATGGGCGCCGACCGACAGGACCAGGCCGGGTTCGCCGTTCAACTCGCCGTCGAGGACGCGAAGGTTTCTGACGGTGAAGACGTCGCTGCCGAACTGGACCTTTGGCGTTGCCAGTGGGTTGAGATAAGTCGCACCGAAATCCAGGCCGCGCACCAGGCGCGAAAGTTCGTTTGCCGAAGCGGTGAAATCGAGGGTGCCGGCGGCCGGAGGACGCTTGAGCTGTCCGTAATAGGCGCGAGTTGCGAAATCCTGGCGGCGGGGGATCAGGGTGCCGCGCTCGATGTCGCCGAGCATCTCGGAGAAAGTCGCGATCCCTGCTTCAAAGCATTTCGTGTTCAGGGTCAGTGCCGTCTCGTCCGCGCTGATCTCGAAATGCTGCTGCGCATAGATATCGCCTTCATCGATCCCTTCGGTGATCGCGTGCCAGGTGATGCCGTGCCGCTCGTGACCTTCGAGGATTGCCCAGGCGGGTGTGTTGAGACCGGCCATGTCCGGCAGCAAGCCGTCATGAAAATTGGTGGCGCCGATGCGCGCGTGCTGCCAGATCGCATCCGGGACCATTTTCAGGTTGGCGATGCTGAACAGCCAGTCGTAGTCATATTGCGTCAGCTGGGCGGCGTAATCGCCTTCGGGTGTTATGACCGGAATGTCCTGGGCCATCGCCCAGTTTCGAACCGATCCATTGGAGGTCGCTATGGCCTGGATCTTGTGTCCGCGCCCCCGCAGAATTTCAGCGCATTGAACCAGCAATAGTCCGCCACCGATCAAAACACACTTCAATTCGCCCATAAAGCTTGTCCCCACTCGTTGCTGTTCCAGGCACTTCGATAGAAACGGGGGGCGGTATAAAACTCAACATGCGCCTCACCACCCATGCGGATGATCGCGGCTAAGCCTGAATCGCGGGCCTTACCTGCCTCTCCCCCATACGGATGATGATGGTTTCCAAAGGAGTAATTGCGATTGCTTCTTAGCTGGAAGCACATTGAGAATGCGGGTTTGCGCTCGCGGTTTTTCAATGGAAGCGGAACGAGGCCAATGGCTCATTGGGGTGATGTCATCGGGCCGACCTCCGCGGGTTGGGACGGTATCGATGCTTGAGGGGTCTAACCAGGTCAGTGCCGGCGATATTGCGATCGTCGGCATGGCTTTGAGAGTGCCGGGTGCGCGCAATGTTTCGGAATTCTGGCAGAACCTGCGAGACGGCGTCGAGTCCGTCCGCACGTTTTCGCCGGAGGACCTGATCGCCGAAGGCGAAGATCCCGAGCGGCTCCATCATCCCAACTACGTTCCACGCGGCGCCGATCTTCCCGATATGGAAATGTTCGACGCGGAATTCTTCGGTCTGAACCCGAAGGAGGCGGCGATCATGGATCCCCAGCACCGCCATTTCCTGGAATGTGCCTGGGAAGCCATGGAGGATGCCGGCCGGACGCCGAACAATCAGCCCGGCCCGGTCGGTATCTTCGCCGGCTGCGGCATGGGCAGCTACTTCTATTTCAACGTCTGCAGCAATCGCAACCTGATCGATCAGGTGGGCATGTTTCTGTTGCGCCATACCGGCAACGACAAGGATTTCCTGGCGACTCGCGCCTCCTTCACGTTCGACCTGCGCGGTCCGAGCGTCAACGTCCAGACCGCCTGCTCGACGTCGCTGGTCGCGGTGCATTACGCCTGCCAGAGCCTGATTTCAGGCGAGTGCGACATGGCGCTTGCCGGCGGGGTGACGATCGAGTTCCCGCATCGGCGCGGATACACGTTCCAGGAAGGTGAGATCCTGTCGCCCGACGGGCATTGCCGGCCCTTCGATCATCGCGCCGCCGGGACTGTTTTCGGCAGCGGTGTCGGAGTGGTCGTGCTGCGCCGGCTTTCGGATGCGCTCCGCGACGGCGATGTGATCCATGCCGTGATCAAGGGCACGGCCGTCAACAATGACGGCGGCAGCAAGGCGGGCTATCTGGCGCCGAGCGTCAGCGGACAGGCCGAGGCGGTTCTGGAGGCTCAAGGGCTCGCAGGCGTCGATGCCGACACTATTCAATACATCGAGTGCCATGGCACCGGTACGTTCCTCGGCGATCCGATCGAGATCGAGGCGCTGACGGCGGCCTTCAGGCAGAGCACCGACCGGACCGGCTTCTGCCATGTCGGGTCGGTCAAATCGAATATCGGCCATCTCGATACCGCAGCGGGCGTCGTTGGCCTCATCAAGGCGACGCTTGCCGTCAACGAGGGCGAAATTCCGCCGACGCTCGGTTTCGAGCGCCCCAATCCCTCGATCGATTTCGAAAAGAGCCCGTTCCGGGTCAACAACAAGCTGGTGAAATGGCCGCATGCGCCGGGCCCTCGCCGGGCGGCCGTCAACTCGCTCGGCGTCGGCGGCACCAACGCGCATGCCATCATCGAGCAGGCGCCGACCCGCTATGTGCCGGATGTGGTCAAAGGTGACGTGCAGGCCGGTGCCGATTGCGATCCGATGCTGCTGTTCCTTTCGGCCCGCCAGCGCAAGACGATCGACCAGGCGGCCGAGCGGCTCGGTTTGGCGATGTCAAACCAGCCCGGCCTTTCGCTTGACGACGTCAGCTTTACGCTGCAGCACGGCCGCAAACATTTCGACCATCGCATGGTGGTCGCCGTCCGTGGCCGTGAGGACGCCGTCGCGGTCCTCGCGAACCCCGGCGGCCGCGGGTTCGTTCATCAGCCGGTGCCGAACAACGCCGGTGCTATTTTCCTGTTTCCGGGCGGCGGCGCGCAATATGTCGGCATGGCCAAGCGGCTCTACGAGGAGGACCAGACATTCCGGCTGATCGTCGAAGAGGGGCTTTCCCATCTACCGAGCGATGCGGCAAAGGAGATCCGCGCCACCTGGCTCGGGGAAAATACGGCCGCGACCGCAAAAGCCTTTCTCCGCCCGTCGCTCCAGCTTCCGGCCATCCTGATCACCGAAATCGGTTTGGCCCGCCTCTGGATGGATTGGGGTGTGAAGCCGAAGGCGCTGATCGGTCATTCCATGGGCGAGAACGCCGCGGCCTGCGTTGCCGGCGTGATGTCCTTCAAGGACGCCGTCAATCTCGTGCACCTGCGCGGGAAACTGTTCGAGACGATCCAGCCGAGCGGCATGATGAGCGTGCCGCTCGATCACGACCGGCTTTCCGAACTGCTGCCGTCATCGCTCGATATTGCTTCGGTCAATGCGCCGTCGCTTTGCGTCGTGTCCGGCCTCAACGAGGATCTCGACCTCTTCCGGGAGTTTCTGGCGGGGCAGGGCATCGACGCGACGCGCGTGCCGATCAACATCGCCGCGCATTCGCGGCTGGTCACGCCCATTCTCAAAGCCTTCGAGACTTTTCTGCGCGGTATAACCCTTCGCGCGCCGGCAATTCCGATCCTGTCGAATCGTACAGGCCTGCCGCTCAGCGCCGAAGAGGCGACGGATCCGATGTACTGGGTTGGCCACCTTCGTTCGACCGTCCATTTCGCGCACGGCATGGCCGCGCTTTCGGCCGAACCCGGACGGATCTATATCGAGGTCGGCCCCGGGCGGGTTCTGTCGTCACTGACGAAGGTGCAAGGGTCGATCCCCGCAAACCAGGTGATCAACAGCCTGCCGCATCCGGATGAGGCCGGCGATGATCGGCTTTATTTCCTCTCGGCCGTGGGACGGGCCTGGGCGACCGGCCTTGAAGTCGATATCGACCGCCTGTGGCAGGGCCGTTCGCCGCGCCGGGTCCGGCTGCCTGCCTATCCATTCCAGCACAAGCGCTTCTTTATAGACCGTGCCGGAGCGAATGAGAGAGGCAAAAGCGCCGAGCCTGTCCTTTCGAAGGAACCGGATATCGCACGCTGGGGTTATCGTCCCTCCTGGAAGCAGACGCTTGCGGATCACGAACTCGGTGCCGAGAAAGAGGCGCAATCCTGGCTGTTCTTCCTCGATGATACCGGCGTCGGCGCGCGGCTGGTCGATGCGCTGAGGACGGCAGGACACCGCGTCGTGACGGTGTCGCTGGGCGATGCTTTCATTCGCCGTAGCGCCGAGGATTATATGCTCTGCCCGGAACTGGGGCGTGCGGGATACGACGCCCTTGTTGCGGGACTTGTCGGCGATGGCGGACTGCCGTCGCGGATCGTGCATATGTGGCTTCTGACCCAGGCGGAAACCTTCCGGCCGGGTTCGAACTTCTTCCATCGGAACCAGGAGTGCGGCTTCGACAGCATGCTGCATCTCGCCCAGGCTCTGGGGGATGCCGCCAGCGTTCCGGACATACATTTCACCGTTATCACCAACGGTATGCAGCAGGTTTCGGGCGAGCCCTTCCCCTATCCCGAAAAGGCGACCGTTCTCGGTCCCGGCCTAGTGCTACCGAAAGAAATGAGCGGTGCGACGGTCAAGGTGATCGATATCGATCTGCCGTCCAAGGCTGAGCGGAACAGCAAGCGTTTCGCTTTTGCTCGTTCGGCGGAGAAAAAGGATGCCGTGGACCTGGCGCCATTGACCGAGCAGCTCTGGGAAGATCTGCACGCGAAGCCGGGATCAGAAGTGGTGGCGCTGCGTAAGGGGCGGCGCTGGTCGCAGATCCATCAGCGGCTGCCATTAAAAGAAGTGTCATCCGAGCAGGCGAAACTGCGCGAAGGTGGCGTCTATTTCTTCTCCGGCGGTTTGAGCGATGTCGCTCTCGCACTTGCGGACGAGCTCGCCAGCCGGTTCCGTGCACGGATCGTGCTTGTCGGCCGCCTGGTCCTGCCGCCGCGGGAAAACTGGGAATTCTACGATCGCACCCACGGCCATGACGGAGTACGGCGCGCGATTTCGGCGATCCGGGGGCTCGAAGACAAGGGAGCCGAGGTCCTTTATCTCGTCGGCGATGTCAGTAATCCGGAGCAGATGAGCCGGGCGGTCGAGACGTCGCTTTCCCGTTTCGGGGAAATCAACGGCGTCTTCCATGCGGCCGGCGCGGTCGATGACGGCCTGATCCAGACCAAGACGCGCGACAGCATCGACACGGTGCTGACGCCGAAAGTCCTCGGTACGACCGTCCTGGATGCGGCATTCGAAAACGTGACGCTCGATTTCTTCCTGATGTTCTCCTCCACCAGCACCGACGTGGTGCGGGCGGGACAGGTCGATTACGTCGCCGCAAACGCCTATCTCAATGCCTTCGCGCAGAGCCGCTCCCATCGCACCGACCGGGCGACCGTCGCGCTGCACTGGGGCGTCTGGAACGAAGTCGGTCTTGCGGCACGAGCGCTTGGCGCGTCGGAAGGCGGCGGATGGATCAGGCCGGTTGCCGGCCCGGCAGCGGGTCCGTTCTTCCATCACTGGAAAGAGGACGAGACGGGATTGCCCTGGCTCGAGGCGCTGGTCAGCCCCGAGACGGAATGGATGCTCGACGAGCATCGTCTTCTGTCCGGCCAGGCCGTCATGCCGGGTACCGGCTATCTGGAACTGATTACACAGGCGTCTCGGGAATACGGACTTCCGTTTGCAGCGGAAGTGGCGGACCTCGTATTTCTGAGACCGCTTGTCTTTAGCGACGGAGAGATGAAAGCCGTTCGCGTCCGGCTGGAGCCGGTGGCGGAGCTTTTTCGTGTCGTGGTTCTGGCAGGCCCGGCGGATGGCGAAGATGCGCTGTTCGTCAAGCACGCCGAAGCCGTCCTCAAGCCGCAGCCGCAACAGAGACGCGAAACCGTCGACATCGCCACTATAGCCTCTTCGTGTGACGAGACACGGATCGCTGGAGGCGGCAGCGCGCTTCGTGCTGTCCAGGAGAAGCATATTCGCTTCGGCCCCCGCTGGTCGGTGCTGCGCTCCATGGCAATCGGTGGCGGCAAGGCGATTGCGGAGCTGAAACTGGACCCCTCATATGCGGATGATCTTTCGAAAGGCGTTCTGCTGCACCCGGGCCTGCTCGACATTGCGACCGGCTTTGCCATGGAACTTGCCAAAGACTACGACGCCGAGACCTCGCTTTGGGCGCCGGCAACCTATGGCCGGGTGGTCCTTCACGAGCCGCTGCCGGCCGAAATCATCAGCATCGTCAGGCTCGCCGACAGCAACGATTTCGGCGAGGGTTATGCGGCCTTCGACGTGACGATTACTGACCCCGGCGGCAATGTTGTCTTCGAAGCCGAAAAATTCGTCATGCGCAGGCTGGAGAACGATCTTGCGCTCGGTCTCGCACCCCAGGCGGATGCATCGGCTGCTGCGAAACCGAAACATGCCCCCCTGTCTCCGGCGATGCTGAAGCTCGGCACCCAGGTGCGCAACGGCATTCTTCCGTTGGAGGGTTTTTCGGCGCTGCAACGCGCGCTCGCCACTTCCGAACCTCAGCCGATCATCAGTTCGATCGATCTCGAAACTCTGCGCGAATGGATCGCGGCCTCTGCCGAAACCGCGACGCCGTCTGGGGACAATTTCGAGAGGCCGGACCTCGAAAGCGAGTTCGTCGAGCCCCGCAACCCGATCGAGGAAACGCTGGCCGGCTATTGGCGGGAGCTCCTCGGCATCGCCAAGGTCGGCATCCACGACAGTTTCTTCGACATGGGCGGGCATTCGCTGATTGCAGTTCGACTGTTTCGGATGATCAAGAAGCAATACGCGCTCGACCTGCCGATCTCGACGCTGTTCGAGGCGCCGACGATTGTCCAATGTGCGGAGCGCATCGCTGTGGAACTGCCGGATGGAGGCGAAGCCGCAGGATCCGAGCTCGCGGGGAGCCTGCCGACGACGACGGCAAAGCCGGTTCATCTGGTACTGATGAACCCCGGTAAGAATGCAAAAGCAACCCCGCTGTTCATCTGCGCCGGCATGTTCGGTAATGTCCTGAACCTTCGCCATCTGGCTATGACCATGGGGGCGGACAGGCCAGTCTATGGATTGCAGGCCCGCGGACTTTACGGTGACCACGAACCGCACGCGACGTTCGAAGAGATGGCTGCCGATTACATCGCCGAAATCCGCACGGTGCAGCCCGGCGGACCCTATCTTCTCGCCGGCTATTCGGGTGGCGGCATAACCGCCTTCGAAATGGCCCGACAACTTCAGGAGGCGGGAGAAGAGGTTTCCCATGTGTTGATGCTGGACACGCCGCTGCCGCGGCGACCGGGGCTGGATCTGCGCGACCGTATCACCATGAAACTGCAGGATATCCGCCGGCATAAAGCCAATTATCTCGCCAAGTATCTCCAGGACCGTCTGCACGACAAGATGAACGGCCGCGCCAAGCAGGAGGCGGAGCATCAGGCCGGCCCGACGGAGCATTTCAATAACGAGAAGATCGAGGTGGCGTTCAGGCGGGCGGCTCATCAATACCAGGTGAAACCCTATGCCGGAGCGGTGACGCTGTTCCGACCGAAGCCCGCCATCTTCTACCGGCTCAGCGGCGGACGCTGCCTCAAGGAGAACCGCGATATCCTGCTCTCCGACAACGGCTGGAGCGAGCATGTCGTGCAACTCAGTGTCTCCGAGGTGCCGGGAGATCACGACAGCATGGTGCTCGATCCTTATGTTCGCGTGCTCGCCGAGCGCATGCGCGCAATCGTTGCCGAGGCGGTGGAAAAACGGAAGTCAAAGGACGCCGGACCGGCGCAGCCGCTTCAAAGCAAAACCGTTGCCCAGAAACCGGTGATCGAGCTTGCGTAACGTTCCCCGGCCATCCGTTTCGATGCCGTCGCCCACGCTCGTGGCCTTGCCATTGGACGGGCCGCCGTCGCGACATCTTTCCCAGACGCAAAACCAGGCCAATAGAGTAGTGAAGTAAGGAGCCCGCGGTGGTCGAAGCAACTGTTTCTCCCGATTGGAATGGCGAATCTTCCGGTCCTGCGGGTGCGCTCGGCTCGCCCGCTCCTTCGGTCGAGGCGCAGCCGCGTTTCCGCAATATCATCATGCGAGCGGCCGGCTGGTCGATGATGGGGTATGTCCTGCTGCAGGTGCTGCGCATCGCCAGCAGCCTGATCCTGACGCGCCTGCTGATCCCGGAAATGTTCGGCATCATGGCGGTTGCCACGATGGTTCATGTCTCGGTGTCGATGCTCTCCGACCTCGGCCTCAGGCCGGCAGCGATCCAGAGCCGGATGGGAGACGAGCAATCCTATCTCGATACCGCGTGGACGCTGCAGATCCTGCATGGATGCCTGATCTGGTTTACCTGTGTGCTGGTGGCGATCGGGATCGGGCGTGCAGCCCATTACGGTCTGTTTCCCGCCGGGTCGGTCTATACCGTTCCCGAGCTTCCTGCGATCATCATGGCACTGTCGTTCTGCATGGTCATCATGGGCCTGCAATCGACGAAACTCATCTCCGCCTTCCGGCATCTGGATCTCGGACGGCTGACGGTTATCGAGATCACGGCACAGGTGATCAGCCTTACCGTTGCGGTTCTGCTCGCCTGGAAAACGGGGTCGATCTGGGCTTTCGTCGTTTCGACCTATGTATCCTGTATCGTCACTACCGTGCTCAGCCATGTGTGGCTTCCCGGCGCCAATAACAGCTTTTCCTGGGAGAAGGAGGCGGTTCGGGATCTCATTCGCTTCGGCCGGTGGATCATGCTGTCGTCGATCCTGACGGTGGTCGCGGCCAGCGGGGATCGCGTCTTTCTTGCCGGCTGGACGAGCCCCATGATGCTCGGCCTCTATAGCCTGGCCTTCAATCTCATTTCGATGCTTGAGGGCGCAGGCGGACGGCTTTTCTCAACCGTCGCGATGCCGGCACTCAGCAAGGTGGCGCGGGAGCGGCCCGAACAGCTGCGCGGCATGTTTCTGAAAATTCGCCTTCCCTTCGATCTCGTGTTCATAGGAAGCGCCGGGGCGATCTTTTCGGGCGGCAAAGCGATCATCGAGTTTCTCTATGACGATCGTTATCTGGAGGCCGCGCCGATCATCCAGATACTGTCTTTCAGCCTTCTCACCACCCGTTTCGGACCGCTGTCGGCGATATACCTTGCCGTCAACGAACCCAGAAACCAGACCATTCTGAATTTCGTCCGGGCGATCTCGATTTTCGTCTCAATTCCGGTCGCCTATTATATGTTTGGATTTTACGGTGCGTTGTGGGCGATCGCCCTTTACGGGCTGCCTGTTTTTGCGGTGATATTCTATTTCAATCGGCGCCATGGCCTCCACAGCTTGTCCTATGAAGTCGGCGTGCTTCTGGCCTGGCCAGTCGGTTTTCTGGCCGGAACCCTCGCGACGCTGATTTTTGAGCACGCCGGCAGCATATTCTGATCGATCCAAATCAGAAGGCGATCCGTCCTCAGTCGAGCGGTGGTGGTGGACGATTCCGTCCTACCCCTAAAGCAGTAATGTTCTCCCACTTCCGATAGATTGATGAAGAGGGGAAGGCGAAATAACATTCATCATCAATACATACTTGTGACGGTCGGCGAGTAGTGGTTGCTCAACCGTCATGTCAGCAGGATTTCATCAATTCAATTTGGAAATACTCCATGCGTGGCAACATAAATTTCCGGAATGTTCTGGCGTTGGTGAGATTTTTCCACCGGATTGGTGGCGTTGACTGCAAAGGGGTTTGTCAATGAGCGTGGCCGGGCCGCATTCCGATAGCCTTCCACAGGTCTTCCGCGCTTTCGCCGATAAACTTTCCGAGCAGAGCCGTGCCGGGAACGGGCTTCATTCCAATGTCGCGAAATCACCGGGCAAGGCGCTCCGGCCCTTGTTGATTGCCGAGGCAGCGAATCCGGAATGGACCAGCGTGCCGCTGGTCGGCTGGAACCTTGCGCATGCGATCATGCAGAAGACCGACGCCCTGCTTGTCACGCAGGTACGGAACCGGGATGCGCTTTTGCGCGCCGGGTTGGTCGAGGGGCGCGATTTCGTTGCCATCGACAACGAAAGGGTAGCGCGCGCCGTCTACCGCCTCAGCGAACGCCTGCGGGGCGGGGAGAACAAGGGCTGGACGGTCGTGACGGCCTTTTCCTCGTTCTCCTATTATAGTTTCGAGCGGGACGTGTGGAAGCTGCTGGGCAAGCGGCTGATGGCCGGCGAATTCGACTTGGTTCACAGGATCACGCCGCTCAGTCCCACGAGCCAAAGCCCGATTGCCAGGAAGCTGAAAAAATATGGCATCCCTTTTGTCCTCGGCCCCCTCAACGGCGGCGTGCCTTGGCCGAAAGGTTTTTCGGACGTGCGAAGCCGTGAGCGCGAGTGGCTGTCGGCAATTCGGAAGCTCCATTTTCTGATGCCGTATTACCGGACGACGCGATCGGAAGCGGCAGCACTTATTGCGGGGTCCGGTCATACGCTGAGCGAGCTTCCCACGAACTGTGCGGAAAGAGCTTTTCTCATTCCGGAAAACGCGGCCGATCCGGATCGTTTTCCATTTCAGTTGCGCGAACTCTCCAGCAACAGGTTGGCCGTCGCCTTCATCGGCAGGCTGGTACCCTATAAGGGCGCAGACATCCTCATCGAGGCCGTGGCCGCCTATCGGGGGCGTTTGAACATCGAGGTTCTCATTGTCGGTGACGGTCCCCAGCGAATAGAACTGGAGGAGACCGTGCGTCGAAAGGGGCTTCGGGATTCCGTCAAATTTGCGGGATGGGTGGAGCAAAGGGACCTGGCTTCAACACTGGCCGGATATCAGGTGCTGGCATTGCCGAGTGTCCGGGAGTTTGGCGGCGGAGTCGTTCTGGAGGCAATGTCCATGGGCCTCGTCCCGATCGTTGCCAATTACGGAGGCCCGCCGGAGCTCATCGACGATCAATCCGGCATAGCGGTAGACTTCCACGATCGCGAGACGTTGATTACCGGTTTCACCAAGGCGTTTGAATACTTGGAAAGCAATCCCGGGCTTGTCGCTTTACTCAGCGACGCAACCTCAAGACGTGTTAGAGAAAGATACAGCTGGCATGCCAAGGCGGCTCAGATGTTCGAGATTTATAACTGGATCCTGTATGGCGGTCCAAAGCCTATATTTTGACGTACGCGTTAACTATAAGCAGATATCCAATTCCCTATCGGAACTTAGCTCGCCACTTTGATAAATATTTTTATCTATTTGCTTACTTGCTGATAGACTAAATTACGTATCAGTTGTATATTGACGTTAATAAAAGGTTGATGAGGTGGTAAGACAGTCTGTTGGCGTACTTATAGTTGCGGTTCCTGAAGGGGACAATCAGTCCTAGACTTCAGGCAAGGGGGTAAGATGAGTTCCACACCAAGCGGCTACAGCCGTTCTCCTGCTGTGGCAGATTCCTTTCGCATTATGAATGACATCCCGAAGCTCGCCGAACGAGACGATCGCGGCGGTGAGGGGGTAAACCACGATGGATGCCTGGTGATCATCGACGCGAGAGCGCTTGATCGCGAATGCCTTGCCAAAGCCCTCATCGGGCGTGGCCTCGAGATGGATGTCTGCGCTGTCGGCTCCATCGAAGAATGGAAGTTAGAGAAAGATCTCTATCCGCCCGTTCAAGCCGTTCTATTCAATATAGGCAGCCGAAAGGCCGACGATTCAGCACTCGCGGCCGACATCTCGAAATTGACGACCGAGTTCAAGTCGCCGCCGATCATCGTGCTCTCCGACTCCGATGATCTCGCGCAGGTCGTGAAAATGCTCGAGTATGGGGCTCGGGGTTTCATTCCGTCCTGCGTCGGCATCGGCGTCTGCGTGGAAGCGATCGGCTTGGCAGTTGCCGGCGGGATTTTCGTTCCTGCAAGCAGCGTCCTCTCCATGAGGCATCTGGTCAGCGCTGCGACGCCGTCGGCTGAACATCGGCCGCTCTCGGGGATGTTCACGCTGCGCCAGGAAGCGGTGGTCGAAGCGCTTCGCAGGGGCAAGGCCAACAAGATCATTGCCTACGAGCTCAATCTTCGGGAAAGCACGGTCAAGGTTCATATCCGCAATATCATGAAGAAGCTGAAAGCGACCAATCGAACAGAGGTCGCCTACAAGCTCAATGACCTCTTCCCGTACGGAGCGGCTAACTAGATCCGCCGTTCACCTGACGGACCATCCCCAAGATATCACGGCTGCGAAATCCGAATGTTCGCAGCTGCATGAAGACTACCAAAAACCACGTCAACGCTGACAGGGGCGTCGCCGCGGTACTGCCTCCTGACCTTGAAGAACTCCCGGCAGGGATCGTTCTTTGACGTTGGTGGTCGCGCATGCGCCATTGCATTGGCGAGAGACAAGGAACGGCGCAGCGCGCGCGTTCTGAAACGAATTGCGAATTCAATCTGTACGTCATCCAATCTGGCAGTCAGGGCAATGCCGATAGGGGTTCGGTGTGCCGAGACCGTGAGATCGGCTTGGTGTGTCCTGGCGGTCGGATGCGGGATCGTCGGGCCCCGCCGGGCATACCATCATCGGGATGACAAGGAGTTAGGGCGACGGCTTTGGCAGGGCCTTCCAATTGGGATCCGGCCAGACAAACGGGTTGTCTCCGGGTTTCGGATGGATTTCGGCAAAATAGCTCTGGCAGCGACCGACTTCGTTCGGCTCACCGGCCAGCGTCCAGTAGCTTCGGCAGACCTTTTCGACGATGACGTGCCGGCATTCTTCCATGCTCGGCGGGTCCAGGCTTTCCTGCTTCAGAAAATCGCGAGTCACGGTCCAGGCAATCTTCTGCAGTTCCTTTGCAAGATCCCGGGGTATGGTCGGCGGTGCCGCGGCACCCTCGGGCGACTGATGATAGATCGACGCGTAATGGACTGCGGCCACAAAATAGATGCCGATATCGGTCAAATGGACATTGTCGCGGAAAATCCGATCCAGCTTCTGCCTGGTGTTCCCCGTCAGGCCGACAACTTTGTCGTCAAGTGTTCTTTTCACCAGTTCCACCAGCGCCGTGCCGGCCGGCACGACAGAGAGATTGGCCGGGCGTTTTTCAGCCTGCAGCGTCAGCCTCGCTTTCTCCGCTATGCATTGCCAGACAACCGACGCGTTTGTCTCGTGTTCCAGCCAAAGCGCGGGCTTGTCCTTGTCGACATCCAGCCAGGTGTGGACATAGAGAGTTCGGCCGTTCGGATTGCCGTCGAGAAGGCGGTCGTGAAAGTGGCGCAGATAGCCGATCGCGTTTTCCCATATGATCGAGCCGATCGACCCGTGGCCTTCCGCCACGACAAGCGTGTCGTAGGGTCGTCCGGTGCGGACATGGGTCGGGTGCAGTAGCTCCTCAATGACATTCATTTCATCGCCATTGCGGTTCTTTCCGTATTTATATCCGGCCCAGCCGCTGCTTTCGGCGTCGTCGCCCCGGGTGCGAACCCTCAGGGGCGAGCCGATGACGATCTGTTCCTCCCAGGCAATCGTCTTGCCCTGGCTTTTGGCGATCAACTCCACCCAGTCGGGCAGGGGATTGTCGATCAGGCTATGGCCGGTGAAGAAAACTTGTGCGGAATTTCGTGCATCGGAGACCGGCTTGGTTTCTTGCGACAGTGCGGCGCCAGACAATAGACATCCGAGAGATGCTATGACGAGGCGCTTGCGTCCTCTAGATCCGGTCAGGAGCATCGGCCTTCTCCTTTGATTTGGAGGTGTCGCTCTGAAAAGCTGCGAAATGTACCGGCTTGCCGGTTTCCGGTTGCCCGGTCGGGACCAGCTCGCCCGCGCTAGCTGCGCTGCCGAACACCCAATACTTGTTGAGAAGAAAAAGTGCGGCCGGAACGAGGGTCGCCATGAAGGGCAGGGCATAGATGCCTGGGTAATCCAGCCACGTGACGACCACGAAGACGATCGACGTATTGAAGGCGAACCCGGCGATACTCGCAGCCAGAAAACGCGTCAGGCGGGCGGATGTAAGCCAACGTCCACCCGCGTCGTCCCGAAAGGTCCATCCTGCTTGTCCGGTGAAAGAAATTCCGAATGCCAGGATAAAGGCGATGGCGTTGGCTGCCAGGGGCTCGACAACGAGAAGTTCGCTCAGCACGGAATAGATGGTCAGATGGGCGGCCGTCGCGAGGACGCCAACGGTTGCAAAGCGCCAGATCTGTCCAACAAGCGCTGCCGTTCCGGATCCGCGTCGAGTTCCGGCCGCTGATCTAGCTAGTTCAATCATCAGACCCTGCCCAATCAGGAGTGCGAATGATTTCGTGGACAGAGAAGTCCGGCGAAATCTTCCCAAGACGACCATACACGTCGGATAACCGCACCATCATCCTGCCCAAAAGGCGTAAGGCTGACCGTATCGGAGATACAGGCGGTTCCATCAAAAGCATAAGTGGGCAAGGGTGGAGAGGTCGGCCTAGGATTGCCGCATCGAACCCGCGAGGACTGCGATGCCGAAGCGCCCAATCGAGAGCAGGCCCGTATCGACCATCAGTCTGATCATTCCGGTCCACAACGAAGAGGCGGCCATAGCGCCATTTCTCGAAGCGGCCCAGGAAGCCCTGGATCCTTTGCGCGACGACGGTATCCTGTTCGAATTCATCTTCATCAACGATGGGAGCCGGGACCGCACCCTCAATCGTCTGACAGAGGCCCAGCACGACGAACCGCGCATCCGGATCATCGACCTGTCGCGCAATTTCGGCAAGGAGGCGGCAATGACGGCGGGGCTCGATGCCTGCCAGAGCGATGCCGCGATCCCGATCGACGTCGACCTGCAGGATCCTCCCCACGTCATCCCCTTGCTGATTGCGAAATGGCGCGAAGGTTTCGACGTGGTGCTGGCCAAGCGGGCGGACCGTTCAAGCGACGGATTTCTCAAGCGCCACACCGCCTCGATGTTCTACCGGCTGCACAATCTGATCGCCTCGCAGGAGATACCGTCCAATGTCGGCGATTTCCGACTGGTAGACCGCCAGGTGATCGATGCCCTCAGACAGCTTCCGGAACGACGCCGTTTCATGAAGGGCCTGTTTGCCTGGGTGGGCTTCAAGACGACGGTTGTCGAATATATCCGGGAGCCGCGCATCGCGGGGCAGTCGAAATTCTCCGGCTGGCGGCTTTGGAATTTCGCGCTGGAGGGGATCACTTCCTTTTCGAGTGTGCCGCTGGAGATCTGGACCTATGTCGGAGCATCGATCTCGCTCGTGTCCTTCGGTTATGGCCTGCTGACCATCTTCAAGACGCTGTATTTCGGCGTCGAAGTTCCCGGTTATGCGTCGCTGCTAGTCAGCATGCTGTTCCTTGGCGGTATCCAGCTGATCGGTATAGGCATACTCGGCCAGTATCTCGGACGCGTTTATGCCGAGATCAAGCAGCGACCGATCTATATCGTGCGCCAGAACCTCACCGCACAGGTTCCGCAGGACAATCTGGTTTCGATCGGTCCGAGAGTCCGCCGTCGGCGCGTCACGACATGAGCGCCAATATGGACGCCGTGCGAACCGCTTATCAAAGGGCAATCAGGCGCAAGGACGCTGCCGCCGACCTTGAGAAACCCTCGCCGCGAGGCGGAAGGTCATCGGGCGTATCGGGTGATAGCCGGAGATGGGGCAACATCCCGATCTTTCTCGTCGCGCTGATCGCTGCCGGCATAGCGCTCCGGATTCTCAACCTGACCCTCGACGCTTCGCTATGGGAGGACGAGGTGTTTTCCGTCGCACTGGCCGAAAGCCCGCTGATCGACCTTCTATTCGCGGCGTTGCGCTTCGACACGCATCCACCGCTCTATTATGTCCAGCTGCACTTATGGGCGGCGTTCGGCGACAGCGACCGCTGGTACATCCTCAACTCCACGCTTCTGAGCATTGCAGCCATCGCGGCGATCTATGAGGCCTGCAGGCGCGTCCACGATCGCAGCGTCGCGCTCTGGGCAGGCGCCATCTTCGCCGTGATGCCGCTCCAGCTTTTCTTTGCAGAAAATGTCCGCATGTATCCGATGCTCGCCATTTTGGAGATCGCCCTCTGGTACGTGCTGCAGACGATGGTGAGAGATCGTCATGCGTCGAGAGGGCGGCTCATCGCGGCGCTCTGCCTCGGGCTTGCCGTAACCCTCACCCACGGGCTCGGGTTCTTCGTGACCTTCTTCCTCTTCCTGCATGCGGCGATCCGGCTTGGACGGGCCGCTCCCGGCCGGGATCTGCTGTTCCTGATAGGGATCTACGTGGTGGTGGCGCTGGCCGCGCTCTATCCGCTGGTGATCGGGGCAATCCGGCAGACGGAGGGTATAGCCGGTTTCGATATGCCGACGATCGGCATCCATCTGACGCTGACGCTTCTCGGCCTGGAGTTTCCGTGGCCGACCGTTGCGGGTTTCCTGATGCTGCCGCTGGTGACACTTCTGCCGCTTTCCGAACCCCGAGCCCGTTGGATCGGCGGTCTCCTGGTCCTGTTGCCGCTTGCGGTGCTGCTGGCCATCTCGCTGCTCTTCAAGCCGGTCTTCATCTACCGGACGCTGGGGCTCTTCCTGCCTTTTCTGGCAATCTCGCTTGCCCTTTACGCCGATGCGGTTTTCAAGGCGCATGCCATCGCACAGCGGATTGTCGTCTCGGCCGTTGTTCTGCTGATGTTGGCCGGCGGCCTGAACTACACCCTGAAATTCGAAAAGCGAGGATATCGCGAGATCATAGCCGCATGGGAGGCACAGTCTCCGACGGACGCCGTCCTCATGACGAACGGGCCTTCGGAATTCTGGGCAGTCCTGCGATACCTCAATAACGGAGAGGGAAGACGGAGCGCCCTGGAGGTTCAGCCGCCGGTCAGGGACGGCATGCTGCGGATCAAACAGAAACTGGAGGGTGTCGGCGCCGCGAGCCTGGGGCTGTTCGGGCGTTCGAATTATGCCCAGGTCGGAAACCGCAGGATCTATCCGTATTTCGCCGAGGATGTCGCGTCCGGCCTTTCTGCCTTCTGGACCCTCAATCCTCCAAAAGCCGGCTGCGCCTTGGCGAATGCGGGAATTGGTGCGGATGTCTCCGGCTACCGGGAGGATGCCGATATCTCGCTCAGCGGCCATCATCTTACTGAATGCCGCAATTTGAGGTTCGGCCCGAAAGCATAAACCGCAGCTTGCTGATCCGGTGAGGCCGGAGTCCGAGAGAGATGATACAAATTTTATTAAAATTTAATATAGTATAGTTTGCGGATTGCTCGGCTTCTTACGGAAGTTGCTTGAATAACCGAACAATCATCGTTTCCGGCAGCGAGTCCGCGGGTCTGTCAAAGCAGACCTCGCATGTCAGCCAGTAAAATCATCGCGTTATAGCTTGCTTGGCTTATCCAACACCCAACCTGATTGGGTCTGTGGCTCACCGGCCAGGCAAAATTGCGGGCCGAATCAACCCTCTTCCCGTTGGCGAATCGGTTGCCTGAGACGGCCCTAGCCCGATCAGGTCGAGCGTATGCCTGTAGCAATCATCCAAGATACCGTTTGGAAACCATGTTTTTAGCCCGGTAGGGGCAAGATGTGTGGCTTTAATACGTCTCCCGGCACGCCAGTTAACCTTCCGTCAACAATTCCTTTCCCCGCACATAACCGGCTATATCCCGAAGGTTAAGGAACTCTTGCTTTATATTTGGGCGCGGAGTTGATTGCGGCACAGTTTTTATTGGGGGTTAGAGTCATGTCCGTTGAAGATCCGCGCCTGTCGAACATCTCAGAAGAAAATCTGACTGAGAATTTCTCGTCGGATATCCAGGAGGAAATTGCATCCTCCTCGACACCTTCTCCGATCGAGCACGAGATCCAGGTAGCGCAGGCCGGCGATGGCCGCACTCCGACGACGGGCCGCGTCCCGACGGATCCGAACGCGCCGGTGGCTCCTCCTGCAGCTCCGGCCGCGGAAGTGACCCCGGATGCCAACAACATCGTTCACCTGGCGGCAAACGTTGCGATTGACGATGTCCACGTCGACGGCGCGAACCTGATCCTGGTCCAGGCGGACGGCACCGAGATTGTCATCCTCAACGGCGCCACCAAGATCCCGACGATGCTGATCGGCGAAGTCGAGGTTCCCCAGCAGGTGCTTTTCGCAGCGCTGGAAGACAGCGGCATCAACGTCGCGGCCGGCCCCGATGGATCCTATAGCGCAAGCGGCCGCCCCGACAGCTCCGGCGCTCAGTTCGAAGACTCGATCCAGGGAAACCAGAACGGCCCCATTCAGCTGGCATCCCTGCTTGGCGACACGGACTTTGGTGGCGGCGGAGGGCTTGACGCCCAGACGGGCGCAGACGATCAGCCGATTGCTATCAATATGTCGACGCCGTTCGCTCTGACCGAATCGGTGCTCGTCGACGGCATCACCGGCAACGAGACCATCACCGGCGTGCTGCAGTTCGACGGCGGCGACGACTTTGGAATTGTGACTTCGGTCAATTTCAACAACGCCAACGACATGAACGAGGGACCGAGCCCGACCCCTGGCGCCTCGGAGGCGCTGTTCTCAGGCGGCCATCCGGTCACCGTCACGACATCTCCGGACGGCCTGACGGTCACCGGGACGATCACGGTTGGCGATGTTACCACCGCGGTATTCACGTTCCACGTCACGAATGCGGTCACTGGTGAGTTCACCTTCACGCAATCCCAGCCGCTTGATCATCCGGATGGCAACGAGGTCAGCACCGACGATATTCTGCGGTTGAACTTCTCGTTCACGGTTACCGACAAGGACGGCGACGCATCCACCGGTTCGTTCATGATCGATATCGCCGACGACGGTCCGTCGATCAGCGGTCCAGTGAAGCTCGCTTCCGTGAACGAGGACGATCTTTCGAATGGCAATGACGAGGGAGAATCGCACGAGAGCCTCGTCAGTTCGGCAGCTCTTGGCATTTCCTGGGGTGCGGACGCCAATGTCAAGGGCGAGTCGGAAGGCGACACTTTCGGTCGCTCGATTGCCTTCAATAGTGACGGCCTGCCGCAGAACCTGACGTCGGGTGGCGTTGGAATCGTCTATGGCGAGGCGACGGTTTCGGCCAATGGTACGGTGACCATAACGGCATACAAGGGCGTCGAAGGTCCGGCGGTGTTCACCGTCACCCTCGATCCGACCTCCGAGCATGGCACGGCGACGTTCGAGCTGAAGGGGCCGCTTGACCATGCTTCCGACAGCGATGCTCTTCCGCTGACTTTCAATTATACGGCAACGGACGCCGATGGCGATTCGCAGACCGGCAGCTTCTCCGTCACGGTCGACGACGATATTCCGGTCATCGGCGAGAATTCGCTGGTTCAGCTCGACGACGATGCGCTGACCGGCGGTAATCCGGCAGGCAACGGCGATGATGCCGACTCCGTCAACGCCACGGGCGTACTCGCGCATGCTTACGGCGCCGATGGTGCCGGTTCGGTGCTGTGGATCGGCAGCGGCCTGACGCTGCCTGAAGGCTTCACCGCGACGCCGTCCGAAGACGGCAAGGTGATGACCATCTATCAGGGCGAACGCGCGGTCGTTTCGATCACCATCACCGACACGGTGACGGGCGCCTATGAGGTCACCCAGCTTGCACCGATCAACCATCCGCAGGGGACGATCCCGGGGACGGAAGACAATGTGCAGTTCACGATTTCCTACCAGGTCACCGACAAGGACGGCGATGCGGCTGCAACGCCGGGCACGCTGACCATCAATGTCGACGACGATATTCCGACGATCGGCGAGAATTCGCTGGTGCAGCTCGACGACGATGCGCTGACCGGCGGTAATCCGGCAGGCAACGGCGATGATGCCGACTCCGTCAATGCGACGGGCGTACTCGCGCATTCTTACGGCGCCGATGGCGCCGGCTCGGTGCTGTGGATCGGCAGCGGCCTGACGCTGCCTGAAGGCTTCACCGCGACGCCGTCCGAAGACGGCAAGGTGATGACCATCTATCAGGGCGAACGCGCGGTCGTTTCGATCACCATCACCGACACGGTGACGGGCGCCTATGAGGTCACCCAGCTTGCACCGATCAACCATCCGCAGGGGACGATCCCGGGGACGGAAGACAATGTGCAGTTCACGATTTCCTACCAGGTCACCGACAAGGACGGCGATGCGGCTGCAACGCCGGGCACGCTGACCATCAATGTCGATGACGACACGCCAGTCTCGAAGGGTGTGGTGACGGCTTCGCGTGTTCTCGACGACGAAGCGCAGAGCGAGTTCACGCCGGCCAACAATGGCGGCTTTAACGATGAGAACCCGAACTACAGCACTGTGTCGGGCGGCGCGGGTGCGCTGTTCACGGCGGGTGCGGATGGTGTGAAGTCGGTCGCGATCTCGGGTCCTGCCTTTGACGTGATCTACAAAGACGCCCAGGGTTTTGCGAAGACGGAAGCGGTTTCGTGGAGCGGCGGTGTCGTCGGTTCCGACGGGACGACGACGTTCACGGCGACGAGCGCCAACTATCCGGCCGGGACACCGGCTGCGGTCCTGGTGATCAAGGCGGACGGTTCCTATACGTTCACGCTGGGCGCGCCGGTTGCGCATGACACGGTGAGCATTTCGGAAGACAACAAGTCGCTGTCGTTTGACTTCACGGTGACGGACGGCGATGGCGACAAGGCGACCGGTACGCTGAAGGTCGACGTCAACGACGACACGCCTGCGCCGATCGTCTCGCTCGTGTCCGGTTCAGCCACTCTCGACGACGAGGCGCAGAGCGAATTCACGCCGGCCAACAATGGCGGCTGGGGAGACGTTACCCCGAACTACAGCACGGTATCGGGCGGTGCAGGTGCGCTGTTCACGGCAGGTGCGGACGGTGTGAAGTCGGTCGAGATCTTGGGTGCTGCCTTTGAGGTGATCTACAAGGACGCTCAGGGCTTTGCGAAGACGGAAGCGGTTTCGTGGAGCGGCGGTGTCGTCGGTTCTGACGGGACGACGACGTTCACGGCGACGAGCGCCAACTATCCGGCCGGGACACCGGCTGCGGTCCTGGTGATCAAGGCGGACGGCTCCTACACGTTCACGCTGGGCGCGCCGGTTGCGCATGACTTTTCTCTGCCGGGCTTCGAAGATGACAAAAAGCTGCCGTTCGGTTATGTCGTGACGGACGGCGATGGCGACCATGCCGTCGGTGCCCTGACCATCGATGTCAACGACGACACGCCGAAGGCCTATGTAGTGACGTCGACGACGGTTCTGGACGATGAGGCTCAGGGGGCGGGCAATGCCGGCGGTTTGGGCGACGTTGTCAACGAGCATGTCGCGACCGGGCTTGCCGGTTCGCTGTTCACGGCGGGCGCCGACGGCGTCAAGTCGGTAGCCATCAACGGTCCGGCATTCAGTGTGATCTACGAACAGGGCGGTCTTGCCAAGACGGAATCCGTCGACTGGAGCAATGGCGTCAAGGGCGCCAACGGCTCGACGACGTTCACGGCGACCGGCCATCTCTCCGGCCGGACCGCCGCCGTTCTGGTCGTCAACGCCGATGGTTCCTACAGCTTTACTGCCGAGGCGCCGATCGTCCATCCGACCGCCGGCACCACCGAAGAGAACACGACCCTGTCGATCGGCGTCACCGTTACCGATGGTGACGGCGACAAGGCTACCGGTACACTCAAGATCAATGTCAACGACGACACTCCGATCTCCACCGGTGTGATCGGCACTGGCGCGATCACCGAAAGCGCCGCAGGCGGTTCGATTGCAGGCGAGCTTTCCGCCCTGGTATCGCCGGGCGCTGACGGTCTCGGCCGCTACTCGGTTGAAACCACCGGTCTGTCCTCCAGCCTGACTTCGCTGACGTCCGGCGGTGTCGCGCTTACCTATTCCGTCGTCGGCAATGCCCTGGTGGCGAAAGCCGGTGCGGCGACGATCTTCACCTTCAGCGTCGATCCGGCCACCGGCCATTACACCTTTGCGCAGACCGGCCCGCTCGACCACACCGACAGCGTGGTTATCGATGGCGTGTCGATCCCGGCTGCCGCTCTCGACGCTGCCGGCAGTCATGCAGCTGTCGCTGATGTCGGCGGCAACGATCTCGCCTTCGTGGGACACCTGCCGGACGGCGACGCGATCATCCGCGTCAGCAATTCTGGCAATACCGCAGTCACCTGGACGCTGGACAACAATAACCCCGGTGGAACGGACTATGTTATCAACATCCCGGCCCACACCACCTGGTATTTGAATGTCGGCAATGTCCCGAACCAGACGAAGTTCGATCTTGACGGTGTAGGTTCGCCGAATGGCTCTACAACCGTCAACAATGGTCATTCGATTACCTTCACCGACGGCGACGGTTCGCTGGCGCTGGACCTTTCGTCCGCCGTCACGGTAACCGATGGCGACGGCGACAGCGTGGCGCTCCATGACCAGCTGATCGTCACCGTCACCGATAGCGTGCCGACGGCCGGCCCCAATGCCATCGGAACGGTCGAGGAAGGCGGCTCGGAAACCATCACCGCCGCCCTGACAGGCCTCTCCTGGGGTGCGGATGCCGGCAGCGCGCGTACGCTTTCCTTCACTGGAAGTGTCGCGACAAAGGATCAAAACGGAGCGTCGGTGACGACGCTCAGCTCGAACGGCAATCCGGTGACGATCGCCGTCATCGGTGGTGTGCTTACCGGGTTCACCGGCTCTGCCAACCCGCCGGCGCTGGACCATATCGTCTTTACAGCATTGCTCAATGCTGCGACCGGCGGTTACACCTTCTCGCTGCTTCAGCCGCTGGACCATACGGCGCCGAATGCGACGAGCCAGTATCTCGATCTGGCCCTCGGGTTCACCGCCACCGACGCAGACGGCGACGCCGCCACCTCGACGGTGACCGTTCGCGTCGATGCCGCCGGCTCGATCGACTCGATCAACTATTCCAGCCTTTCCACCAACGTCTTCGTCAACCTTGACGGTGCTGCCCACATGGTCGGCGGCCAGACCGTTGCAGCTGACACCGCGACCGACGGTGCCACCGTGATCGACAAAGTGATTGGTATCGACAGCGTCTCGGGCATCGTCGATGCCCTGGGTGGTGCCGGCAACGATGTGCTGATCGGCGGCGACGAGGCCAACAAGCTCACCGGCAATGGTGGCAACGATTACCTGGATGGCGGTCTCGGAGCCGATGTTCTCGACGGCGGTGAAGGTAACGACACCTTCGTCCTCGGCGCGGATGTGACCGGTTCCGGCACCCGCAACATTCAGCTGGGTGACGGCAGCCTGCTGGCGGTCAATATCGCTGGTCTTGCCGGCACTGCCGACCAGGTTATCGGTGGCGCAGGATACGACACGATCATCCTGGAGCGTGACGGCAAATCGGGCTTCGTGGCCGATTACAGCACGGCTCCCGGTTATCTCTCCGGCGTCGAAAAGATCGTCGGCACCGATGGCAATGACGTCATTCTTCTGGCTGCGGGCTCCACTGCGGACGGCGGACCGATCACCATCGAAGGTGGCGACGGCAACGACATCCTCGGCGGTTCGAATTCCGCCGATATCATCAACGGCGGCACGGGCAACGACCTGATTTCCGGCCTCGGCGGCAACGACATCCTCAAGGGCGGTGCCGGCAATGACGAGATCTGGGGCGGTCTTGGCGCCGACAAGCTCTATGGCGAAGACGGCAACGACATGCTGGTCGGCGGCAAGGGCGACGATCTGCTCGACGGCGGCACCAACAGTGCCGTTGGCTTCAACCGGCCATCCAACCCTGCATCGGGTGACGCCGCAACGATTATCGCTTCGGCTTTCGGCGGCGACACCGCAGACTACTCGTCGCTGACGACGGGTGTGTTCGCCAACCTGGGTGACGCCGCAACTTGGCCGGCCGCTATTCCGGCCCACAGCGCAATCGATAGCAACGGCGCCAATGATGCGGTCGGAACGGATACGCTTGTCGACATCGAAAACCTGACGGGCGGTATCGGCGACGATATTCTGGCCGGTGACGGAAACGACAACATCCTCAAGGGCGGCGCAGGTTCCGACACGCTTCTCGGTGGTGCAGGCAGCGACCTTCTCATCGGTGGCGATGACAATGTTGGCGACAACCTCTATGCCGGTTCCGGTAATGACGTGCTCGTCCTCGGCAATGGCGGCGGTACGGCCAAGGGCGAAGGCGGCAACGACCTGATCTATGGCGGCTCCAGCGGCGATTGGCTCTATGGCGAAGACGATGGCAACCCGAACCCGGTCGACGCCGGCGACGACATCATCTTCGCTGGTGGCGGCAACGACCATATCGAAGGGGGCGGCGGTGCCGACAAGCTGTATGGCGAAGACGGCGACGATACGCTGATCGGGGGCAAGGGCGACGACCTGATTTCCGGCGGCACAGGCAACGACACCTTCGTCTATAAGGTTGGCGACGGTGCCGACGTGATCGACGGGGGCACGGAAACCGGCTCGATCTTCCCGGACTACGACGTCCTCAAGATCGCCGGCGATGCCGAGGGCCGGACCTTCACGATCGGCAAATCGACCCTGGCGGACCCGCAGAATGTTGCGCCGGCCGACGATCGGCCCGACGTGCTGGTCACCTATAGCGGCACCGGCGGAACGACTGTACGGGCCGACGAAATCGAAGGCATCGAGATCACCCTGCATGCAGGCGGCGGCACGATCAATGTCGGCGATCTCTCCGGCACCGCCATCGCACCTTCGACCATCGCCATCACCGGCGGTACCGGCGACGACATCATCAACCTGGCCGGTCTTGCCGGCACCAAGGTGGTCGTCACCGACGCCGACGACACCACTGGCGGCGACGTGGATACGATGATCCTGGCCGGCAAGTGGGCCGACTACGACATCGTTCGGGCCTCCGACGGCACCTTCTCCTTCAGCCTCGGCGGCACCGTCGTGGCGACGGCGAAGAACATCGAGCAGTTCACCTTTGCCGGTGAGAACAACGGCAACGGCGGCACCGTGCAGGCCATCGAGCTGGTCAACGATGCGCCGCATGCCATTGCCGACACCAATGCGGGCGATCCGGTAATCGAGGCCGGCGGCATCGCCAACGGCACGGCCGGCGACGCTTCGGCAACCGGCAATGTGCTGACCAACGATACCGACGCCGATATCTTCGACACCAGGACCGTCACCTCGATCCAGTTCGCCGGCGGCGGGTTGACGGCCGTTCCCGGCAATAATGGCGATGTCACGGTTGCCGGCACCTACGGCACGCTGACAATCCATGCGGATGGCAGCTATGCCTATGCACTGGACAACAATGACGCCGACACCCAGGCGCTTGTCCAGAACACGCACGCCAGCGAAGTCTTCACCTACGGGATGAAGGATGCCCATGGCCTGACTTCGACTGCGTCGCTGACCATCGCGATCACCGGCACCAACGACGCCACGGTCATCGACCTGAATGGCGCGGCTGGCGGAAACGGTGCGGCGACCAACGCCACGGAACAGACACCGCAGCAGTTCGCCTGGCAGGCAAGTCTTGCCGATGTCGACTCTTCGACGCTGCAGTCGATGACGGTGACGCTTGCCCACAACCTTGATGGAGCAAGCGAGACGCTCTTCCTCAACGCGACGGCAACCGCCGCCGCCGTGGGCTTGAACGTCGGCTACAATTCAACCACCGGCGTGCTGTCGGTCACCGGTTTGGCATCGATCGCCACCTATGAGACGATCCTCAAGAACATCGTCTACCAGGACAACAGCGATAACCCGGATACCTCGATCGACCGCACCCTGACCGTTGTGGTCAATGATGGGGTTTCCGATAGCGCGCCGCAGGTTGCGACCGTTCATATGATTGCCATCAACGATGCGCCGGTATTGGCCGGCACGTTGACTGGGGTGGTCGCAGAAGGCGGCAGCCACGTCCTCACTTTCGCCGAACTCGGCTATACCGATCCGGACGATGTCGACGGCGGCGTGGTCTTCCAGGTCTCCGATGTGACGCACGGGGTGATTTCCAACGGCGGAGCTTCGGCAACCTCGTTCACCGCCGCCGAACTCAAGGCCGGCCTGATCACCTACACCCATGACGGTTCGGAAGGTTCGACCGCATCCTTCTCGGTCAAGGTCGAGGACGGCAACGAGGACAACTCGGCACCTGGCACCGGCACCTTCAACTTCACCGTGACGCCGGTCAACGATGCACCGGTGGCGCATGACGACGTCTATTTCATCGACGAGGACACCACCCTCTCGGGCGTCAACGTATTGACGAACGACACGGATGCCGAAGGCGATACCCTCATCAGGGTTGGCAACATAACGGTTGGGGGGAACCCGGCCGCATCCGCATCGCTGGAGACAGGCGGCGCGTTGACCTATCACGCGGAGGCAAACGAGAGCGGTTATTCGGTCATCGGCTATACGGTCTCCGACGGCAACCTCACGAGCCAGGGTACGATCACCGTCAATATCCGTCCGATCGCGGACGCCGCCACCATCTCCGGCTCCGGCTCCGGCAGCGAAGATGGTGCGGCCGCCATTGGGCTCAATATTGCTCTTGGCGACACGGATCATTCCGAGAAGGTGACACGAGTTGAGTTGAGCGGTTTCCCGGACGGTGCAACCTTCAACCAGGGCTCGTTGCAGGGTGGTGTCTGGGTCATCGAGAATGCTGCCGGGGTTGTTACCACCGGGCTGACGATGACTCCGCCGGCCAATTACAACGGCAACTTCACGCTGAACGTGGCAGCAACGGTCCTCGACAGCGCTATGCTCTCCGATGGCCTTCACACGGATACCGCGGTTTCGACCGGTTCGATCGAGGTTGCCATCACAGCGGTGAACGATGTGCCGGTTCTCGTCCAGCCGATTGCCGACCAGAGCATTGCGGAGGAAGGCACGATTTCCTTCCAGGTTCCGGCAGGCACGTTCTCGGACATCGACTCGGCACTGACCTACACGGCAACCCTCGGCGATGGTTCGGCACTGCCGGCCTGGTTGCACTTTGACGCCGGGACAGGGACTTTCAGCGGTGTTGCGCCGTTGAACTACAACGGCAGCTTCGATGTGAAGGTGACTGCCACCGACGGTTTGAACGACGTTTCGGACACCTTCAATATCGCGGTCACGCCGGTCAACGATACACCGACCCCGCACAACGACGTCTTTTTCGTCGACGAGGACCATACGCTCTCCGGCGTCAATACCCTCGCCAACGACACCGATGTCGACGGGGATACTCTGCATCCGACCGCGGCGACCATCACGTCGGGGCCGACGGGCAGCGGCCTCCTGTACTCCAACGGGGACCTGGTCTACACGCCGCACGCCAACGCCAGCGGTATCACCACGATCCAGTATACGGTATCTGACGGCAGTGGCGCCGCAAACGCCACGGCTTCGGCAACCATCACGGTCAATATTCGGCCGGTGGCTGATACTGCGACGATCTCCGGTTCTGGTCTCGGCGCTGAAGACGCAGCGGCCAACATCGCGCTCAACATTGCCCTTGGCGACACCGACGGGTCGGAAAAGGTGACGCGGGTCGAACTGTCGGGCTTCCCGGCCGGTGCGACCTTCAGCCAAGGCGCGCTCGAAGGTGCGGTTTGGGTCATCACCGATACCGCCGGGGTCAATACCTCCGGCCTGACGATGACACCGCCGCACGACTTCGCCGGCAACTTCGACCTGAACGTTGCGGCGACGGTCCTTGACAGCGCCACGCTCACCGATGGTCTGCACACCGATACTCTGGTTTCGACCGGTTCGATCGGGGTGGCCATCACGGCGGTGAACGACGGCCAGGCAACGATCTCGATTTCCGACAGCACTCCGGCGACCCCGCCGACGGTCGGCGATGTTCTGCACGCCACGCTGGGTTCCGATCCGGACGGCGCCGCGAGCAACGTTGTCCACACCTGGCTGCGTGACGGCACCGCGTTCGGTGCAACCACGGCGGATTACACTCTTACTGCCGCCGATGTTGGGCACCAGATATCAGTCCAGACCACCTATGTTGACGGCCAGAACTTCAGCGAGACGGTCACCAGCGGTGCGACAGCAACCGTACTCACCAACAACCATGCGCCGGTTGCCGTAAACGATACGCTGTCGTTTGGCGGCGGCGCGACCCCTGCTCCAAGTGGCACGGGCTGGTCGCTCAACACGGATAACGGTCACTACTACAAGGTCGTCAATTCGCAAGTAAGCTGGTCGACGGCTGTGAATAACGCGGAAAGTGCGGGCGGCTATCTGGCGACGGTTACCAGCGCCGGAGAGAACACCTTTATTCAATCGCTGATGGGAGCCAACAAGTTCTACTGGCTCGGCGCGTCTGACGCCGGAACCGAAGGTGTTTGGAAATGGGTCACGGGCCCGGAGGCCGGCACGACTTTCTGGACAACCACGAATGTCGACGCCAATGGCGTTCAAGGCACCGCATCGGGCTTCAATTCCTGGCCTCTCGCCGCTGTCCCTGGTTATGTTTATGAGCCCAACGACAATTGGGGCGTTGGTGAAGACTATCTTCTCGCCCGCAAGGACGGCTGGTGGAATGACGGTACGAGCTCGAGCAGCGGATCCAACGGCTATGTGATCGAAGTCGGTGGCGCGATCACCAACGGTGGCATATCCGAGGACGTTACCAAGACGTTCGCGGCCACGTTGCTGACCGCCAACGACACCGATGCCGATGGCGACACCCTGACGGTGACTTCCGTTACCAACAGTGCCGCCGGCGCCACCGTTACCTTGAACAACGACGGCACGATCAGCTACAACGCTTTGTCTTCCACGACGTTGCAGGCGCTCCATGCTGGCGACGTCCAGACGGACACCTTCTCCTACACGATCAGCGATGGTCATGGCGGAACCTCGACGGCAACGGCGACGATCACCATCAACGGTGTCAACGACGCCGCAGTGGTCAGCGGCGTGGGGACAGGTACAGTGACGGAGGCGACCAGCGCCAACACTGGAACGCCAACCGCGACCGGTGATCTCAACTCGACCGATGTCGACGGCACTAATGACGCCTGGACCGCTGTGACGACGGCGACCGCGAGCGCCAACGGCTACGGCACCTACACCATGGATGCCACCGGACACTGGACCTATGCGCTGGACAACGCCAATCCGACCGTCAATGCGCTGAATGCAGGCAGCCAGCTGAGTGATACGTTCACCGTCACGACGGCGGACGGAACAGCAAAACTGGTAACGGTGACGATCAACGGAGCCACGGATCCGGCGCTTCCGGCGACGGCAAATGTCTACGATGTAGGCAAAAATAGTGCGGGGAATTCGGCCGCTTCTGCCTATGTTTTGAATGGTCCGGGAGCCGTAACCACATTCGTCAAATCGGCGGATCCCGACATCACGGATGCCTCGCATAACCCGTCGATCACTATCAGCGCGGAGGCAACCAACGGCCAGACGGATTATTACAAGTTCGTTGTCACCCAGAATGGAACTGTCGTTACCTTCGATATCGACCACACCGGCATGGATACCTGGATCCGTATTCGCAATTCCGCGAACGACACCACCATTGCTGAAAATGATCAGGGCAACCCGGTCGATGGTGGCAGCAGCTCGAACAATGAATCCTACCTGTCAGCGACTCTGAATGCAGGAACTTACTACCTCCAGGTTGGGCGGGCAGCGTACAGCCAGCAGGCAGGGGATTATGTCTTCTCCACCTTTAACAACACCGCCCAGACCTACGAACTTCAGGTCTCCATCAAGGCGCCAGGCGTTGATCCGCTCATCCTCGACCTCGATCATAACGGCGTCGCGCTGACCTCGCTCGACCATGGTGTCACCTTCGACATCAATGCCGACGGCCATGCCGACAAGATCGCCTGGACTGCCGGCACCGATGGCATTCTTGCCCTCGACGTCGATGGCAATGGCAAGATCGACAACGGTTCGGAAATCTTCTCTCCGGACTTCGCCGGCGGCCATTATGCAGACGGCCTGGCGGCACTTGCCACGCTGGACAGCAACCATGACGGCAAGATCGATGCACTGGACGCCGATTTCGGCAAGCTGCTGGTCTGGCAGGATCTCAACCACAACGGCATCACTGATGCCGGGGAACTGCTTGGCCTCGATGCCCACGGCGTCACCAGCCTGTCGCTGGATACCGCGGCCTCCAGCGCGACGATCGACGGCCAGACGATCCTGGCGGAAGGCAATTTCCATATGGCTGACGGCTCGACCGGCAGCTTTGTCGAAGTAGCCTTCGACACCGAGTTCGGCAGCTTCGACCACTCCCTGGTCGGAACGGATGGCGACGACATCCTTGCCGGCATGCCGGGCCTGACGCAGATGACCGGCGGTGCCGGCGCGGATACCTTCGTGCTCGATCCTTCGGCCCTGCACGAACTCGACATGGCCGACATCATCACCGACTACAAGTCGAGCGAAGGCGATGCGGTCGATGTTTCGAAGCTCCTCGACACCCTGCTTGGTCATCAGGCAACCGGTGAAGAGGCTGCCGCGAACGTTCGCACCACGATTGCCGGCAACGACACGACCGTCAGCGTTCAGGTGGCGACCGATAGCTGGAAGGACGTCGCCGTGCTTCAGAATCACACGGAAGCCGTCAAGATTCTCTTCGACGACGACAAGCACGCGGCCAACATATCTCATGTCTAAGTGAAGATTGCCCAAAATCGAAACAACGGAAAAGGCGCGCAAGCGCCTTTTCTTGTTTCAGAAGATGCTGATCAATAAAATAATACCAAAACTTGAGTCTCTTCAATTTTATACACTTTTGAGGCGTTACGTGATTTGCGGCCAACTACGGAAGGGACATACCGATGTGTCTCGGAGGCTACACAAGAGGTAAATGTATACGCCTGGGCAATTAGATGCCAAACCACAAGTTTTTAGGCCGATATTTTGTCGTTAGAAATTTCGCATAGAAAACAATTATATAGATAGTTTCCATTTGGTAATTAACCCTAGGCTATGGAATATTCCGAGCGGGCTTGGGCCTCTGAATTAGAAATGATAATACTTCCCAACGAAATCGCCGCAGTATATGAATGCCGTAATGGGATTTAGATCGGCGAGGGGCTTCCGATTGTTTAAGAGCAAAAGAATTTTAGCGACGCTGTTGGCGACTGTAGCTTTGGGGATCGTGTTTAGCGCGCCTGCCAATGCAATGACGCTTGATGAAGCGGTAGCAAAAACCTTGAAAACGAACCCGCAGATCATGCAGGCGGTAGAAAACCGCGAGGCTGTGGAATTCGAGCTGAGGCAGGCACGGGGCCTTTATCTTCCTTCGATAGATTTGCAGGCGGGCGTAAGCCGGCGTAGACTGTCGAACAGCAGTACAGGTACGCTTACCCGCGACTATGAAAACTTTAAAGGGTCCGATGCGAGCCTGACGATTACTCAAACGTTGTTTGACGGCGGCAGCCGCCGTTCTCAGGTCGAGCAGCAGGCATCGCGCGTTGATGGCGCTTCGTTCCGCGTTGTTGAGCGGTCCGAGTCGCTGGCTCTTCAGGTCACTCAAGATTATCTCGAGTATATCCTTCAGTCCAAGATCGTCGCTATTGCGCAGCAGAACGTTGCTGCCCACAATCAGATTCTCGGCGATATCGGTGCCAGCATCCAGGGTGGTGCGCTGACCGACGCCGATCGTCTGCAGGGCCGCGAGCGACTCGAAGCGGCACGTGCCCGGTTGCGCGAAGCCCAGGAAGAGCTGGAACTCACGAAGATCCGTTTCCTGAAGACGGTCGGCGAGCCGATCGGTCCCGTGAAGGCGCCGGTATCGCTCGCGAAGTTCATTCCGAAGACGCTGAACGATACGATCTTCATCGCCAAGAAAAACAGCCCGCAGATTCATGCGGCCGATGCCGATGTCGATGCGGCGGATGCCGGTGTGCGTGGCTCGCGCGCCAACTATCTCCCGAAGGTCGATCTTCAGGGCAGTGCGCGGGTCGGCAACGACATCGATGGCAACCAGGGTAATACCAACGACGTTCAGGTCGGTGTAACCGCCCGCTGGAACCTCTATCGCGGTGGTATCGATCAGGCGCGCGAGCAGGAGCAGATCCGTCGCGCCAGCGAACAGCGTTACGGTTTGGCCCAGGCCCATCGCGAGGTCGAAGAGTCCATTCGCTCCGCATGGAACGAGCGTAGCGGCCGCGGCGAACTGGCCGGGATCCTGGCGCGCCAGTCCTCGACGAACGGCAGCCTTGTCACCTCGTATCGCGAACAATTCAAGGTCAATCAGCGTTCGCTTCTCGATGTGCTGGATGCCCAGAACACCCGTTTCAACACCAGTATTCTTGCGGAAACCGCACGATTTGCTTCCCTTTTCGCCGAATACAAGATCCTGGCCGCATCCGGCAGTCTGCTTCAATCGATGAAGCTGAAGCCGGTCGGCCAGGCTGAGGCGTATGCCCGGAATGAGTTTGCTGTCCCGGGTGGCGTCACGAATCCTGGCTATGTCGAAGTTGACTCCCGTCAAAAGGCTGGCATGCCCATGGATCTCCTGGCGCCGATCCGACAGTAACGGATTGGCAAGGACCAAATGCTCAACGTAAAGCTCGACCACGCAGATACTACGCCGTTTCGGACATTTAAAACTGCATTCAGGTCTGTTGCGAGCTTTTACGGGCGCCCGACGTCAGACATCGTCCTGTTCTCCGGATTGCCGGATGAGGTTTCCGAATCTCTGGAACTGGACGATGTCGAACACCTTGCCCAGCGTATCGGGCTGGAAGTCATCCGCCACGGCGAACGCGAGTGTCGCGAGGGCAATTTCGACTGCCCAGCCATCATCGTCTTCGAGAACGGCGGCGTGCTGCCGCTACTCGAAACCGATCCCGATGGAAACTACATCACGGATCTCGTTCCGGCCTCGGGGAATCCCGTCAAGCTGACGCGTCAGGAACTCGTGGCCCTGAAGCCGAGCTTCGGTTTTGCCTTCACGCTTTATTATCAGAACGCGTCCGAGCATGCCTCGGTTGGTACAGCCGGAGAAATCGAGCGCCGCCACTGGCTGTTGCGGGCGCTGGTTCCCTATTGGCGCACCTATATCCGCGTCATCATGGCTGCGCTGTTCATCAACCTGATTGCGCTCGGCTCGCCGCTGTTCACGATGAACGTCTATGACCGCGTGCTTCCCAACAAGGCGTTTCCGACGCTTTGGGTGCTCGCCATCGGCATCACGCTAGCCTACACGTTCGATTTCCTGCTGAAGACCGCCCGTGCCGCCCTCATCGACCATGCCGGGCGAAACGCGGATTTGCGCCTGTCCCAGATGATCTTCGACAAGGTGTTGAATTCGACGCTCGCTTCGCGTCCGTTATCGACGGGCGAATATGCCAACCGTGTCACGCAGTACGAGTTCGTCCGTGAATTCTTCACGTCCAACACGGTCGGCCTGCTGATCGATACGGCGTTCGTGTTCATCTTCCTGATCGTGATCTACACGCTTTCCGGCTGGCTTGTGGTGATCCCGTCGGTAGCCTTGCTGCTGTCGGTGCTGATCGGCCTGCATGCCCAGGCCAAGATCGGTCACCGCATGGCAGCGGCCACCAACGAGGCGTCACGCCGTCAGTCGCTGCTGGTCGAGACGATTTCGACGATCGAGACCGTGAAGAGCCTTCGCGCCGAAGCGGGCATGCTGCGTCGCTGGCAGGAACTGATGAAGCTCTCGAGCCGCACCAGCGAAGAAATCAAGCATGTCTCTTCGAATGCGGTGAACCTCACCAATCTTGTCCAGCAGATGGTCAGCGTCCTGATCGTGATCGCCGGTACCTACGAGTTTTCCGAGGGCCATCTGGCAATGGGCGCGATCATCGCGACCGTCATGCTGGCAGGCCGTGCGGGGGCGCCGCTCGGCCAGATCGCCATGGCGCTTGCCCGGTTCCGGCAGGCGATGACGTCGCTCAAGATCCTCGACAAGATCATGGAACAGCCGGAGGATCGTCCCTCCACGGTGGGTTTCGTGAACCGCGAGATCAAGCGGGGCGGCTTCAGCTTCCAGAACGTTTCCTTTCAGTATCCGGGCTCTGACTACAAGGTCATCAATCAGCTTTCGCTGACCGTCGCTCCTGGCGAGCGGGTCGGGATCATCGGCCGCATCGGCTCGGGCAAAACGACGCTCGGCCGCCTTCTCGACGGCCTCTTCCTGCCATCCGACGGTCGCCTGTTGATCGACGGCGTCGATATTCGCCAGTATCACATGTCGGAAGTCCGCTCGGCGGTGGCAGTGGCCGGGCAATCATCCGATCTGTTTTCGGGGACGGTGAAGGAAAACCTTCTGATCGGCCGCGCCGATGCGACGGACGAGGAATTGCTCCACGTGTCGCAGATGACCGGCGTCGACGAGTTCGTTTCCAACCATCCGCGCGGTTTCGACATGCCGGTCGGCGAACGCGGCAGCAATCTCTCCAGCGGCCAGAAACAGGCCCTGGCGATCGCGCGCCTGCTGCTGACCAAGCCGAAGATTGTCTTTCTTGACGAGCCATCAGGCGCCATGGATCTTGCGAGCGAGCGCCACCTGCTCGCCAAGCTCTCGACCGCATTCAGCCGCGACACGACGCTGCTGATCGCCACGCACCGTTTCAGTATGCTGGAACTGTGCGAACGGCTGGTGGTGATCGACAAGGGCCGTATCGTTGCCGACGGGCCGAAGGCTGCCGTGCTTGAGGCGATGCAGCGCAAGGGAGCAAAGCCGTGAGCAAAGGCGTTCACGACAATCCTCCGTTCTTCGCTCGCATGCTGGTCGGGCTGGTGGCCGCCTGCATGGCGACATTCCTTGCCTGGGCCGCACTTGCGGAGATCGACGAGATCGCCCGGGGCGAAGGCAAGGTCATTCCCATTTCCAAAACCCAGATCATCCAGTCGTCCGAAGCCGGGGTTGTGCAGGACATTGCGGTTCAGGTCGGCCAGGTGGTCCGCAAAGGCGATCTGATTGTTCAGCTGAACAATACGACAACCGAATCGACGCTCGGGGAATCGGTTGCCAAGGCAAGGGCGATCGGTGCGAAGATCGCACGCCTGCAGATGGAAGAAAAAGGCGAGTACGACCAGCCGTTCGTATGTCCGGCGGATGTCTTGAAGGTCGCCAAGAACGTCTGCGACAACGAAGATCGGCTGTTTTCGGCGAACAAGGCCAGTTACAAGAACAAGTTTGATGTGCTGCAGGAGCGTGTGAAGCAGCGTCAGAACGAACTCAGCGAAGCCAATGCCAATATTGATCGGCTTGAACAGAATATCGCCTCCTCGATGCGGCAGCGCGATCTTTACGGTCCTCTCGCTAAAAAGGGGCTGGTCTCGCAGACGCAGCTTCTGACGATCGAAAGCCAGCTTACGGACCAGCAGGGTCAGCTCAAGGTCTATCAGGAAAGCCTGATACGCCTTCGTGGTGCTGTCGATGAAGCAAAGCTCCAAGTGGGTGAAATTTCATTGGCGGTTCGTCAACAGGCCCTCACCGACAAGGCGCAAGCTCTCGCAGAGCTCTCGGTCATCGATCAGACGATCCGCGGTGCTTCGGACCGCGTCAAGCGTACCGACATTCGCTCGCCGGTCGACGGCATCGTCAATACCCTGGAAGTCAACACGATCGGCGCCTATGTGGATCCGGGCCGTGTGGTTGCCGGGATTGTTCCGACAGCTGACACGCTGCTGATCGAGGCGCGGATATCGCCACGCGACGTTGCGTTCGTCCGCCGCGGGCAACCGGCGATCGTCAAGATCACGGCTTATGATTTCGCGATCTTTGGCGGGCTCGAAGGCGAAGTGACCAACGTTTCCGCTGACAGTATCGTTGAGAAGGAAAAGGGCGAGACCTACTACCTCGTCCAGGTCAAGACCAACAAGTCCGAGCTGGAACGCAACGGCAAGCTCTATCCGATCATTCCTGGCATGATTGCGTCCGCGGAAATCATGACGGGCCGCAAGACAGTCCTCAGCTACCTTATGAAGCCTATCAATCGGGCGCGTTCCGATGCGCTTACCGAGCGGTAGAGGCCTCCAATGAAATCAGGTGCGCTTTCAATGTCCGTCATCGAACCTGCGGGCGACCCGCTGCCGATCATCGACAAGGAAGAAGTCGAGCCGCGTTTTCGCGCGGTTGTCGCGCGCAATGGCGAGCGCCGTGGTATCAGGCTTGAGAAGATTTATTGGGAAGGCCTCAGCCGGATGTCGGCGGCGGGCAAGATAACCACGGGCGATCTGGTTCAGTACACTGCGGCCCAGATGCCGGAAGCGGGCAATCTCACCTCGTTGCTGCGCGTCCTCAGCCTTAAATGGGCGCTTGGGCGGCTGGCGACGGTCGAGGATGTCTCGTCGCTCGAAAATCTCAACGCGCTGGTCCAGGCTTCGCCGTCGCCGACGGTGGTGCTGACACGTGAAAAGCGCCTGCAATTCTTCAACGAGCCGTTTCTCGTCATGCTTCGGCAGCGGTTGGTGGGGGAGGATACGTCGCAGCTGATGAAGACCTTGAAGTTCTCGATCGACACGCAGATCGAGGATGCCATGGATACGCTGCAGATGAACCGTGGCAAGACCTTGAATACCGGCTTCACGATCTCCTGCGCCAGGCAGGTCATAAAGGGTCAGATCAATCTGGCCCTTGCCCCGGCGCACGAAAAGCCGATGCTGGTCGGCTATATTTCCCGTTATTGATGTTCTCAAGGTTTAAGGCCGGAGCGCAACGCGCGCCGGCCATGGAAAGCTTAGAAGTTGGCGCCTTCGCCCGGCGCAATCTTTTCCAGCGGCGTCACCATCGCCACGTTCTGGTCCTTGCGGCGTGAGCCATGCAGGAAGCCCTTGCCGCCTTTGATGGAGTAGAGCGGCATGTAGTCGGGAAGCTGGGTGTCCAGGAGAACCTGATTGCGCATGTTGTCGAGAATGAAGAACTTGCCGCCGGCTTCGACCGAGAGAATGGCATGGTAAAAGTGGCGTTTCTGGTCGAACAGGACGACGATCGACATCTGGTTGGGATCGATGCCTTCCGCACGAAGCGCCGCCATCTTGAGGATCGCGAAATCTTCGCAGTCGCCCTGCTGGAGGCTGAGCGTTTCCTGCGGAGTGCTCCAGCGGTCAGCGACCTTGTAGGCGTCCTGGTCGGTGCGGTAGCGGATGGACTGGTTCACCGCGGCGTTGACAGCATTGAGCTTGTCGCGGAGCGACGATTGCGACGTGTTCATGCCGACAAGCTGGATGGCGGCAAAGGCAGGGCTGCAGCCCTTGCCGTTGCATTTCACTGCAGTGCCATTGTCCATCTCTTCGAGAGCCGGAGCGAGCTTCTTCAAGGCGGCAAGCCGCTTGAAAGGAATAGCGACCGTATCGAACACGGCGCCGTTGGACGGTGCTGATTCTACTCGCCGGGACGGGTAAAGGTCGGCCGGCTTAATTGCGACCTCGGTCACGTTCGCAGGTCTTGCCGCAGGCAGAGCGATCTTCGAGCCGAGCTCGCTGAATGTCTGAAATGCTGCGGCAACCTGTACGTTTCCGAATGCAAGCGAAGCCATGATGGAAAGCGGCTTCGGAAGATATTCAAGAAAATGACTTCCGATGATCGATACCGTTGATCCAGTATTGATCTGAAATTGTTGCTTGTTCATGGGGGCGGATAGTGCTGTTGAAGCAATGAATGGTAATACTAGTGTGGCGACGACTGCGGCTTTCAGCGTATTCTTTTTGTTTGCCATTTTCTGTCTCCCTTGTTGAGGAGAAGTTAGCAAAGCCGCCTGAATTTCTGGTTTTTGAAGATAGATAATCCATAAATAAGTTATTTGAGAGAAAAAGCATAAAATTTTATATTCATACGTGGGCGCTTGTTAATGAGTTTTGTCTGGGCTAGCATGCCGCCGCGACAATCAAGAAGGCCGCAGAGTGGTCCACGAAATGCCCCAGGGACGTTCATTTTTTTACTGTTCAGATCTCGCCGACATTGCTCATAAAACCTTCCGGATGACGATGCGCCTGCGTCCGGTACGCTTATGGCTGCTAAGTCTGTTTGCTGCCGCCGTTCTCTCCGGCTGCGAGTCCTCGTCCGTCGCCGATAAGGTTCTGGACGACAAGGCGCTGAAGCCGCCGCCGTCCATGGTTGAGGAAACATTCGGCCGGGGCTCGACGGAAATTACGCTGCTTCTGACAAAGGCGCCGAACGGCGTCTATGAGGGCGCCGCGCGCGACATACGCGACGGTGCGGCGCTTGCCATCGGCGAACTTGACGATGCCGCTGTGATGAAGATCAAGGTGGTCGACGTGGCGGGAGGGCCAACTACGGTGGCTGCGGCGCTCGCAGCTGCCAAGGCACGCAATTCCGGTCTGCTGATCAGTTATGCGCCGCAGGCGACGACGGCGGCGATTGCCGCCATTCCGGCCGATCAGCGACCGCCGCTGATCAATCTTTCAAGTCCTGTAACCGGCGCGAAAGTCTTCAATTTCGGGTTTGACGAAGTGGCGAGCGTTGCTCGGGGTGTGCACCCGGTCATCGCTTCCGGCCACAAGAGAGTTGTCGTTCTGACGCCCAACAGCATAGCCGGCGTTGACGAAGAGCGCCTAAGATCGGCCGTCACCCAGGCCGGCGGTGCGCTGATCGGCGTGGTTCGTTATGATCCAGCCGCGCCGCTTGGTGACCTGCTTACCCGCAACAAGGCTTTGCTCGATGATGCCGGTGCCCTGGTGCTGATGGGTGATTCTGCGGCGATCGGGCCTATCTTGAAGGGTGTCAGGGCCTCTTTCGCCAAACTGGCCGTTGTCGGAACCAGCCACTGGCCGATGGAGCTTTATTCCGATCCGGCAGCCAGCGGCGTCATCATCGCAGCGGTCGATCCGGATGCTTCGCTGCTGATCGGCGAGCGCTATCGCCGTTTCAACAAACGTTCGCTCTCGGTCTATGCCGCCGAGGGTTACGACAGCATAGCGGTCGCTGCCGGCATCGTCAGAGGTAAGGGTGCTGCGGCACTGACGCCGGAAATGCTGATGACAAAGACCGGTTTTCGAGGGGTTACGGGTCTGTTCCGCTTTACGCCGAGTGGTATGGCGGAGCGCAAGATCGGGCTTTACAAGATCGACGGCGGCCGGTTGGTGGCCATCGAGCCGAAGGCGGTCAGCTTCTAGCGGTGCATGGGCGGTTCCCTTTCTGCCGGCATGCTCTATGTGCTGGTAATCCAAGGTTCTCTCTCAAAGGCATACATGGCTTCAGCAGATACTGAGACTGAGACGACGGATGTCTGCATCGTCGGCGCCGGCCCCGTCGGGTTGGCACTCGCCTTCAAGCTGGAGGAGTTGGGGCTCTCGGTAACCCTTGTCGAGATGGGTGCGGGCGGAGCAACGGATGATGCCGGTGCCGGTGATATCGAATTCACCAACGGCCATCATGCAGCTTCGATGGCGATGTCTCGGCCAGGCATCGGCGGAGCTTCCGCGCTCTGGGGCGGCCGGTGCGTTACCTTCGACGATATCGATCTACAGAAGCGAGATCATGTCCCCTTTTCCGGCTGGCCCATTTCTCACGAGGAGCTTCGCCGCCATTATCCGCAGGCGCTGACATTCCTCAATTGCAATGCCGCCGAGCCTGCTTTTGAGGCGATCGACGTTTCCGACCATGGGGTCGATACGAACGCTCTGGAGCGATGGAGCCGGTCTCCGGATCTTGGCCCGGTTTACGGAGAGCGGCTCAAGGCTTCCAAACGTATTCGTCTCGTCAATACGATCGTCTCAGGCATCACGCTTGATGCTTCTGGTGGACGCGTCGAAGGCCTCGCCACCTACAGCGCGGGGCAGGAAAGCCAGATTACGGCAAGGACTTTCGTGCTTGCCGGAGGAGGGCTGGAAAATGTCCGCCTGCTGCTTGCTCTGCGGGAGAGGCAGCCAGAGGCATTGGGCGGTACCAGCGGTCCGCTCGGCCGTTTTTATCAAGGTCACCTCACGGGCTACATTGCCGTGCTGCAATTCGACAGGTCCAGGATCGCGAGCCATTTCGCCTTCAATGTCGACGACGAAAACTATGTCTTTCGTCGCAGGCTGCAGATCGTGCCGGAGATCCAGGCAGAGGAGGGGCTTCTCAATTGCGTCTTCTGGATCGACGCGATTTCGGTCGCCGACCCCGCGCATGCCTCAGGCGCGCTGTCGCTCATCTATCTGTTCCTGAAAATGTTCGGCCTCTACCGCCGTCTCTCGAATGGCCTGGCACCGACGGCCAAGGGGCCTGAGAATATCGACCGCCGGCAGCATTGGCGGAATATCCGCGCCGATCGCCGCCTGGTATTCGATCTGTTCGGGTCGCTTCTCAATATGTTGGAGAGGCGCATCGAGCCGTGGCGTACGCTGATCAATCCGAAAGGTCGTTATCTGCTTCGCTACCATGCCGAACAGGTGCCCAATCCGGAAAGCCGGGTCCACCTTCAACAGGGTGGAGCGGGCAGGCAGGCCGCCCTTGTCGTCGATTATCAAGTGGTCGAACAGGACGTCAGTTCGGTCCTGAAATCGCACGAGATTCTCGATACGTGGTTACGTCGAACCGGGGTCGGTCGGCTGGAATATCTGCATGATGCTGCCCAGCGGCGGCAGGCCGTGCTGAGCCAGGCGTTTGACGGTTATCACCAGATCGGCCTCAGCCGCATGTCCGATACACCCGATGATGGCGTCACGGATGCCAATTGCCGCGTGCATGGCATCGGCAATCTTTATCTCGCCGGCACCGGCCTGTTCCCGACAGGAGGCCATGCCAATCCGACACTGCCGGCCGTGGCGCTGGCGCTCCGGCTCGCCGAGCACCTCTTCGAAAAGCTCAAGCGGTAACGGTCCGCCGGCCTCCAACGGGATGAGAGGTGAATTCGGCGGACTTCTGGCGAAGGGTCAACCGGCCGGCCGCGTAGAACATCAGGAATGAACCGATCTGGTAGGGGAAAAGTACGTCGACTTCGACGAAGGCCCGGATCAGCAACAGAACGCTCAGCGCGCATAACAGCGTCGACGCGGGATCGCGATTGCGGCTCAGCATCGCGCTCAGATGGCCGAAGACGTTTATCAGCATGATCATGCACAATAGGGCGAGCCCGATCAGGCCGGTCTCGACGGTGACCTCGATGAACGTGTTGTGGAAATGGAAGCCGCTACGGGCCGTGATGAAGAAATCATCCCATAGCCTCTCGGCATCGGCGAAGCCGGGAACCCAGTAACCCTGATAACCGGTGCCGAGAATCGGGTTGTCGCGGATCGCCTCGATTCCCTGCTGCCAGAGATAGGTCCGTCCCGTCAGCGTCGAATCCTTGCCAAAGATGCCGAGAACGGCATCGACAGCGCCCATCTGCAGCGCTCCGATGATCGCGACCACGCCGACCACCACCAGCCCGGAGACCAGCAGCTTGCGGTGATTGGGGGAAAGCTGTGCGACCGGCATATAACCGGCGCAGAGCGCCAAGACGCCGGCGGTCGTAATGGCAGAGGTCGCCGACTGCGAGGCGAGAAGGCAATAGGCGCTGAGCAGGCCGACGCCGCCCGACGCCATCAACCAGAGACCTTTCTGCCGCCAGATGAGCAGATAGGACGCCGCGAAGAAAAGGCCGAGCGAGGCGTAGAAACCGAGCTGGTTCTTCGAGGAGAAGGCTCCGACGAAACTATAACTGCCGTCGATGGCGTCGTAGAGGTAGGTTCCGAACAGGATGGAGAAGACGAGCACGATCGCCGTGCCCAGGATCGCACCGCGGGTCAATGTCAGCACGCTGATCGTGCGCATGGCGATCAGCGCACAGACGACATGCGTCAGGTATTGTATCGCGGTTCGCAGCGAGATGCCGAAGGCGGGCGACCAGAAGGCGGAGACGAAGCAGAACAGCGCAAATCCGAATATCCAAAGATATTTCAGATAATTACCGAGAGCCTGCCGATAGTCGGCAACTACCAGCAGGAACCAGAGGCCATAATAGGCGAGGATCGAAATCTGCCCGAACCGGCTCGAATAGGCGAACACGAAGAAGGACAGCGCGACCGCAGCCACGCCGTAGACTTCATTGCGAGCCGGGTCGATCAGCGCAGATTTCGCAATCCTCATGCGATCCTCATTGCATCAGGAGCTCAGCGGCGACCTTGACGACATCGCCGGGCAAAAGCTTGTCGTTTTCGCCGACGGCGACCTCTTTCGGCCCCTGGCCCTCGTCCCGCACCACGGTGTATTTGATGGTGGCGGACTTGCCCGAAGGGTCGAATTTCAGCGCCTCGGCCGATTGAGCCACGGCTTCCGACATCAGCTCGCGGCTGGTTCCGAGCTGCAATCCGAGCTTTTCGAGTTCGGCTTCGGTGTTCTGCAGCTCCTGGGCGCGCTGGGCTTCCCAGTCGTTGCGCAGGTTGATCTCGTCCTGGTTCGCCTTGTTGATATCCTGCTTGGCGCGAAGTATTGACGTGTCGATATCAAGGAGGTTCGCTTCGATGGTCGCGGCCCTTTCCTCGGCGGTGATGCGGCGGCTGGAGGTCGCCAGTCCCTGTTCGGTCAGCTTCGCCATTTTTTCCCGGTCCTCGCTGACGAGCTGCAGCTGCCGCTTCTGGGTGTCGGTCTTCTGGCTGAGAGACTGGACCTCGTTTTCGAGCAGCGTCCGCAGGTCGGTGAGAGCCTTCAACTGAAGCTCGTAGCGTTCTCGCCGCGATTTCATCAGCGAGACTTCGCTGGCGATCAGCTTTTCGGCATTGCCGACGTCCTTGAGTTCCGGCGGGACTTTCAATTCGGTAGCACCGGCGACTTCCGCCAACAGCCGGGCGCGGCGGGCGAGAAGCCGGCCGCGTTGGGAATCGTAGACCGAGGCGTCGCCGCGGGCATTGATGAAGTCGCGGGCGAAACGCTGGCCCGAATCAGACCGGAGAAGACCGCCGGCGAGGCTGATGGCCTTCAGCACGGTCAGGTTGGGGGTATAGGGATATTCGCCCGGCGTATGCACGTCGCCAGCCAGGAAAACCGGCCGGAACTGGGCGATTTCCACGGAAGCCGACGGCAGGTTGCGCAACGCGAATTTGCCGCGCAATTCCTCGCCGATGGTTTTTGCGACTTCGCCCGCCGTCTTGCCGGCAGCCGGGAGGTCACCGATGAAGGGGAGCGAGAGCGATCCGGTCGGCCCGATGGTATAGTCGCCGCTCACCGCATCCCAGTTGCGGATCGTGCCGTCGGCCGGCTGCCACTCGGCGACGCGGACGCGAAGCTTGTCCATCACCCCGAGGCGATAACCGGTCTCTTCCGCAGTCGCGTTCCCGGCCAGAGCGACTGTGATCGCACCGGCCAGAAAACATAACGCACGCAAGCTCCTCGCGGAGGCGGTTTGTGTCTGCATGGATTTTTCCTTCAAAAGGCGCGGAACCAGTCCGCGCTCGAAGCCGCCAGATTTGCCGATCCCGTCAAGCGGTCCGGCGCCTCAGCAGAGAGGATGGACTATCAGTAACTGCCGCGCGCCATGCAGACGGCGGGGATCGTTTTCACAATGATTGCGACGTCGCCGATCAGCGACCAGTTCTGGACGTATTGGGTGTCGAACGCGATACGGGTATCGTAGGAAACGTCATTGCGACCGCTGATCTGCCACAGACCGGTGAGGCCCGGGCGCGTGCTCAGGTAGAAAGCCGCAAAGCTATCGTAGAGGTTCAGTTCCTCGTCGACCACGGGGCGGGGACCGACCACGCTCATTTCGCCACGCAGGATGTTGAGAAGCTGCGGAAGTTCGTCGAGGCTAAGCTTACGCAGCACAGTGCCGACGACCGTCACCCGGGGATCGAACTTGAGTTTGCGCGTCGCTCGCCATTCCTCCGCCGCTTGCGGATTGGCTTTCAGATAGTTTCGCAGGACTTCATCGCCATTCACGGCCATCGTGCGGAACTTGAGGCATTTGAAGGTACGACCGTTGTGGCCGATCCGGCGATGTCCATAAAAAATGGGGCCATTGTCGGAGAACTTTACCAACGCCGCGATCATCAGGAAGATGGGACTGAACAGGATGAGGGCCAGGGCGGCGGCGGTGATATCGAAACTTCGTTTTGCCAAGCCCCCAGTTGGGAGAGTCATGCGGGCTTGGTCTGACGTTGAGAACGGCGAACCTGCCGAACGTGTCGCTGACTTCATAGAGTGAACTCCACTTATGTTTTGCGATAGTCGGTGCCATTACGGCGCGTCATTGAGCGTTAATGTGATAATAAGTCTGTGTTCGCAATTTGATGAAGATCAAACTTTTCCGTCAACCGCATCCCGCCGGAGTCGGGGCGCGGTTTCCAACCCGCGATTGGGCGGGAACAACTTGAGAGATATACGCCGGAAGCGCAGTCAATACTGTACTGGGCGTGTAAAAGCGGTCTAGTGGCTAATATTCCCGACCTGGTTCAAACTTATCCCGGCATTCTCTCCTGTCGGCCGCCTAGTCATAGATCGCCCAGCTGCTTGGGGACGGGGACCAAAGTAGCTTGCGTCTGGGACCAAAGGCCCACTCCTGCTGCGCCGCAATACAATGCTGCGGCGCAACAACGCCTGTCGGTTTCGAGTTAGCTTTGTAACAAAAGTTGATCGGGTTCGAGGGGAATTGAGAGATGCGGCTGGCGAGTTCGTTCCAACAGCGGCGAATCCGGGCATAAATGTGGCAAAAGAGAGGCGCAGTGCTTGTGGCGCTGTGATAGAGATGGGCCTGCTGCCCGCAGTATTTGTTCGGAACCTCATGGACCTTACGAAAGTTTCACCAATAGTCTGGCATTATCGAGATCGGAAAACTTGAATCCTCTCCTGCAGACTCATATGGTTGTCTTATCGGGAGAGGAGCCTGAAAAACCACGAACTGAACAGCCACGTTCGGGAGGAACGATCATGTACGCGCCACGCGTCTTTATCAGCATGACAGTGACTCTGGTCGTGTTCGCGGTGGCTGCGTATCTTATCACCGGGTCGTTCTATACGGCAGTTATACAGACGCTGATCTGTGCAGTCCTGATCCAGGCCGGATATTTCGCTGCTGTCCTTTACCTCGTTCGCCGTGAAAAGCAGATACGGGAGACGGGAGCGACTTCGGAAGCTGCCGCGGCTGCCAAGAGCTCCAAGGATGGCAGCCGGCGCGACGGATTGCGTGCCGATGCCGCCCCGAACCTTCCTGCCGGCGATACCTGACCGTTCTGACGCTTTTTTCCGCCAGTTTCACACGAGGGCCATTTTCCTGAGCCCATAGTTGCGGACGGATGCAACATGGAGAGGGCTATGGTTGAACACGCTTCCCAGACGATCTGCGTCATCATCGCGGCCAAAAACGCCGCTGAAACCATTGGAATCGCGATTCAATCCGCCTTGAACGAGGCGCATGTCAGCGAAGTCGTGGTGGTCGACGACGGCTCCACCGATAAGACCGCGGATGTCGCGCGCAGATCGGATGATAGGTCAGGACGGCTGACGGTTGTCTCGTTCGATCAGAATCGCGGACCCTCTGCTGCCCGCAATCATGCCATTGCCATATCGGCGGCGCCGCTGATCGGTATTCTCGATGCCGACGACTTCTTTTTTCCGGGCCGGTTTGCGCCGATGCTGGCGGAGGACGGCTGGGACCTGATTGCCGACAATATCGCCTTCATTTACGAGCCAAGCGAATTCATTCGCCCGGAAAGGTTCGAGACGCGGGCGCGGAGCATGTCGCTTACTGAATTCGTGGAAGGCAATATTTCCAAGCGCGGGGTCAAGCGCGGCGAGACCGGTTTCCTGAAGCCGGTGATGAGCCGGGCGTTTCTCGACGCCCATGGTCTTCGCTACGACGAAAACATGCGGTTCGGCGAGGATTACGACTTCTACGCCCGGGCGCTCGCCAAGGGCGCGCGCTACAAGGTGATCGAGCATTGCGGCTACGGCGCCATCGTGCGCCAGGATTCGCTGAGCGGCCGGCATCGCACCGACGACCTGCGCAAATTCTACGAGGCGGACGACGCGCTCCTTGCCGATCCGGCGCTCAGCGAGGAGGAAAGGGCGGTGATCGTCCGGCATCGCGACCATACGCGCGACCGCTACGAACTGCGTGCCTTCCTCGACATCAAGTCGCAGGCGGGGAACGGTGCGGCCATCCGGCACTTGCTCTCCCACCCGCAGGTCCTGCCGGCCGTGGCGACCGGCATATTCCTCGACAAGCTCGATCTCCTGCGCGCCAGGTCGTCCAAACCGCAGGCACAGCCGGTCGGCATGCGCTATCTTCTGCCCGGCATACCCGCCGCTCAGAAATAGTCGCGGCGGATCCCTTCCAGCATCGCCCGGAATTTCTCCTTGCGCTCCTCCAGAACCTCGACGGGGCTGAGCCGCGGTTCAGCGCGGCTTGCCTGCCAGAGCGCCAGCACGGATGGGGCTGCGAGGAACTGTTTCGCCATCCCGCGAAGGCCGCTTTGTGACGGCGCCGGGTGGGTCATGACTTCGCCGCCATGAGTGTCGTATGCGGCCTGACTTGGCTGCTCCTGACCGTCGAAGCTGATGCCCCAGAAACGCGAGCGTTTGGCTACAGCTTCGGCTCGGGTGGAGACCGGCACGTAGCGAGGTTCGTATGTTGTCCCGACAGATTTGGCCCAGTCATTCCATTTGAAATTGTTGATGGAACGGGAGCTGCTGACGGCCACCCAGGGAACCCGGAACGCATCCGCCAGGATCGCACCATGCATGGATTCGGCAATGATCAGTTCCGACTGGGCGATATGGCGGATGACCGACTTCGCCTCGCCGCGCGGATCGAGATAGGTGAGGCCGACGGGCTCGCAGACGGCGTTCCACATGCCGAATTCGGCCGACTCCCAATGGGGGATGAAGGTTTTCCTGTGGATTTTCGGCAGGTTCTGGAATTCCGGCATGTCGGCGATCATGACCGCCGGGTCGGTGATCGCCTTGTCGGTCGAAATGCCGAGCTTGGCGGCCGTCATCGGACCGCGGACTGTCCGCACGTCCCATTCCGCCGCGTCGGTGACATCAGGCGGCGTGCCATAACCGTAGCCGCTGCCGATCACCAGCTTCTTCTGGCCGACAGGCAGCAGGACCGGATTGAGGACCGTGCCGACGCCGACCAGCAGGACTTCAGGATGGACGTCCCGAAAGCCGGGTAGCAGCGCATCCCAGAGCCAGAGATTGAGGTCGTCGCCGAAATTACCGTGATGCGATTCCCAGTAGTACGCTTTCATGCGGCCCTCCGTGGGATGATGAATTTGAAAGGAAACGCAAGCATTTAGCGTGCGCTGCGGCCGAGCTTCCCGGCTCCGAGTTCGAATGCCGCCCGGATCAGCGCGGGATCGCGCATCACCCAGCGGGCGAGGAGGCCAAGGTCCGGCGCCTGGCGGCGTTTCACTCGTCCGGCCTGGCTCCAGAGCGCCTGTCGGCGGGCGGTGTTCTTGTAGGATGCGATTGAGGCGACGTCGCTGGGGCGGGAGCGGAAGCGCTCCTCCAACGTATCGAGCGCCACCCAGGTGTTGAACTGCTGCCGCAGGAACTGCGGAGAGCGATTGTCGATGCTGTGGAAGATATTGAGGCCCATGCCGCGGGCCGCACCCTCTTCGTCGCAAAGCAGGGTTCGCTTCGATTTCAGGATGCAGTCGACGAAGAACAGCACGTCTTCAGCCGCCAGCCGCAGGGAGGGTTCGAAGCGAACCGTCTCGAAGACCGGCCGGGCGATGACCATGCAGGAGAGATGCAGGAAACTCCAGTTCTTCAGCATGACACTCGCGAGATCCGGCATTTCGATCAGGAGCGGGTTTTCGGAAAGCCGCGTGCCGCCCTCCGCCTGTTCGAGCTCGGCCATGCCGAAGTGGTAATAGAACTCGTCGCTCGCCTGCATCGAGGCCCAATAGCACTCGGCATCGAAGCGGGTCATGCTCTCAAAAGCGTTTTTCAGATGATCCGGCAGCCAGACGTCGTCCGAATCGAGAAGTGCCGCGAAACGGGTCGAAGCCGGGACGTTGTCGAGGCCGGTATTGCGTGCGGCACCTGGCCCGCCGTTCTGCTGGCGAATCACGCGTATGCGGGTTTTCCAAGTATCTTCAATGCCTTGAAGCTCAACGTCAGCGGGTAGGGGTGATTCGTCGTCGACAATGACGATCTCGAAGTCCTGATAGGTTTGATCGAAAATCGATTTCAGTGCGCGGCGAAGAATGCCGGCTTCCTTCTGGAAAAATGGGATAATTACGGTGAACGTCGCCATGTGTTCGCCCCTGCTTTCTCAAACAATTGCAAGCCGCCGACAGTTGCCGGGCTTCGGGTTAGCGGCAGTTCGCTGCCGTATCGAATGACCTCCCAGTAACAAGACTTGACCATTTCGCCCCTGCCAAGGCGTAAAGACAAACGCGACCAATGTCGGTGGAGCGCGCTATCAAAGACCGCTACATTCGGGCTGAAATTTGTCACAGCCCTCATTCTGGCAAGAGTGCCGACCCTGGAAGATCCTGGATCGGTGGCGGTAACGCTCACTCTTATGTGGTTTTTGGTAGCGATCGCCGAGCCGTCCCGCACGTCTTTGCGGAGAGGTTAATGAACTCCTACCGGGAGCGGGCGGGGCGGAGTTTGCCGGGCGATCACTTCATCGGAGCCATTTCTGATGCCCGAATACGCGCAGTTTCATGGAGCGTTCTTGAACTCGTCCGGCGACTCGGATTGAGCAGCGTAGCCGGCGTCCCTTTCGTTTGATTGTGTCGCAGATTTGCCTTTATTTCGCCACATTGCGGGACCGCCTCCACGTAAAGAGGTATCCAGATACAAACGCATTAGCCGTTTTGGTCTATTGCAAAAAGATTTTTTTGTGCTGCTGCGGTGCAGCATTGCGCTGGCTCCAACATGCCGTGAATCCTTGAAAATCATAAGCCCAAGGAGCGGTAGCGGGCCGCCGGAGGGGCGCCTCTTCATGCCCTTCCCATTCCGCTACAAGCCCCTTTTTTGCTGCGCCGCCACATTTTGTGCCAAACTCGGCACGATCCTTTTTGGGTGACTGCGGGCTCAAGTCTGCTCTGATTGAAACGGTAGTGGCGGGGAGGCACTGCCCAAAAAGGGTGACTCGTTTGACTGTCGATCCAAATATATCCTCCCGTATCAATTTGATGCGCATCCTGCTGATCTCCGGCATTCTCTTCGTCCATGTGCCGCATGATCCCGACACCAGCCCGTTCCTCGGGCTGAATGGTTTGTTCGATTGGCTCAGGGTTTTCCTCGGGGATAGCCTATTCCGCATTGGCGTACCCTGCCTCAGCGCGATTTCCGGCTATCTACTGTTCCAGCGGGGTTGGGAGACGTTCAACTATTCCAAGACGCTTCGCTCCAAGGCGAAGACCGTCCTCTTGCCTTTCCTGTTGTGGAACCTCGGTCTGCTTGGAGCCATGTTCGTCATCCAACGCGTCGACATGGGCGTTGGATATTTTCCCGATCTCTGGAACATCTCGACGCGCGAACTCCTAAGTAACGCGTTCGCGACGGAAGGCTTGCCGATCAATATTCCGCTCTACTTCCTGCGCGACCTGATCGTCTGCATCCTGCTGTCGCCGATCCTTGCCGTGCTGGTGCGGCGTTTTCCGGCAGCGACGCTCGGCGTTCTGTTCCTGCTGGCGATCACCCCCATGCTGACGGTCGGCATCGTGCTGAAGAAATCGATCCTGTTCAGCTTCACCCTCGGCATCTTCCTGGCGCTCTACCAGGTGGACCTCAAGTCTGCGGACCGGTTTGCGGGACCGGGTACTGCGGTGATGCTTGCCGCCGCGGTGCTGCTGTCCATCGGCCTCTACTGGACCGGCCCCGACTTCCCCTGGCCTCTCGACATGGCGCGCAACGCGCTTTCGATCCTCGGAGCCGGTGGTTTCTGGTTGATGTCAGCGATCATCATCCGTTCCTGGATCGGTCAGCGGCTGGCTGCCACCGGAAGCCTGAGCTTCTGGATGTTCTGCGCCCATTATCCGCTGCTCGTCCTGATGTGGATGGTGTGGAACCGCGTGGCAGGCGACGACCTTTACCCGCTCTTCTACGGGGTCGCCGCCGTCGCAAGCTTCGTCATCCTTGTTGTCAGCAACCGCCTCGTTTCGCACAGAATGCGCGGTCTCTACGAGGTGTTGACCGGCAGCCGCGGTCGCAAGGCCAAGCTTTTGGCCGCCACCAAATCCCACCCACTCGCCGAGGCTTCCGGTCCCGGCGAACCCGCAATAACGCAACAGCACAGGTGAAACATGACGGCCAAGGCCAGACAGATTCAACTAACCTGCCAGGTTATCATCGCTGCCGCGGTGTCTGGACTTCTCTCGCCCGCAGCACAGGCCCAGCAGGCTAACGCGGGCAAGTCCTTCGTGGAAAACTTCGACGGACTCAACCGTTCCTTCTGGTACGTCTCGGACGGCTGGAACAACGGCAAGCATCAGAATTGCAACTGGTCGAAGAAACAGGTGAAGGTCGAGGGCGGTAATCTGCAGCTCGGCTTTGCGCAGGACAAGACCGGTGCGCAAGACAAGGCCAGCGACCGCGACTTCGCCTGCGGCGAAATCCAGACCAATGCGCGTTTCGGCTATGGCACCTATGAGGTGCGGATGAAATCCGCATCGGGCTCAGGGCTCAATTCGGCGTTCTTCACCTATATCGGCCCGACCGACAAGAAACCGCATGACGAGATCGACTTCGAAGTGCTCGGCAAGAATACCGGCCAAGTTCAGGTCAACCAGTATGTTTCCGCCAAGGGCAATAACGAAAAGCTGGTGCCGGTCGCCGGCGGTGCGGACCAGGGCTTCAACGACTATGCCTTCATCTGGGAGGAAAACCGCCTCCGTTACTTCGTGAACGGCAAGCTCGTTCAAGAAGTAACGGACAAGGCGAAGATACCGCAGAACCCTCAGAAGATTTTTCTCAGTCTCTGGGGCACCGACACGCTCAAGCAGTGGATGGGCGCATTTTCCTACACTCAGCCGACCTCGATGACCGTCGACCGGGTCGCTTTTACCGCGCTCGGCGAGCCCTGCCGCTTTCCTGAATCCGTGCTCTGCACGCTCGGCTGAGCCGCCTCGGCGGCTCGACAATGGAGTTGGACAATTTGACGTTGAACGTTCTCTATCTCGCGCATGACATGGCCGACGCGGCCATCCGGCGGCGCGTGCTGACCTTGAAGGCCGGTGGTGCGAGCGTCACCGTCGCCGGCTTCGAGCGCGGCGCGAACGTGCTTGCCGACGAGCGGGATGTGACGACCGTTTCACTCGGGCAGACGGCGGACGGGCGTTTTGCGCAGCGCATCGGAGCGGTTCTTGCCGCGCGCATGAGGCTGAAGCGGACGCTGGCCGGTATCGCCGTGCCCGACATCATCATCGCCCGCAACCTGGAGACGCTGGCGCTTGCCGGACGTGCTGCGTCCATGTTCAGCCGCCGGATTCCTGTCGTTTACGAATGCCTCGATATTCACCGCCTGCTTCTCGACGAGGGGATGAAGGGTCGTCTGATGCGCCAGGCGCAGCGGTTCTTCGGCCGCCGGGCGAGCCTGCTGATCACCAGCTCCCCGGCGTTCGTGGATAATTTCTTCAAACCGCGTTCAGGCCTCGACCTTCCGGTTCTGCTTCTGGAAAACAAGGTGCTCGCCCTCGAGCCGGAACCGGTGTCCGAGCCAACCCTGCCCCGTCCGCCGGAACCGGGCAAGCCTTGGCGGATCGGCTGGTTCGGAGCGATCCGCTGCCGCGAGTCGCTCGACATGCTGATCGATTTTGCGGCCCGCATGGACGGCAAGGTTGAGATCGTATTACGCGGCCGCCCCGCCTACAGCGAATTCGACGATTTCGATGCGGCGGTCGCGGCCGCCCCACATGTCGAATTCCATGGTGCCTACCGCAATCCGGAGGATCTCGCTGCGATCTACGGCGACGTGCAGTTCACTTGGGCGATCGATTTCTTCGAGGATGGGCTGAATTCCAGCTGGCTGCTGCCGAACCGCCTTTATGAAGGCGGGCTTTACGGAGCGGTGCCGATCGCGCTTGCCGGCACGGAGACCGGCCGTTTCGTCGGCAAGCGAGGCATCGGTCTGGTGCGCAATCACGTGACGGGGGAGACCCTCGAAACGCTGTTCAACGAGATGACGGAAGCGCGCTACGTCGACCTTTTTTCCCGGCTTGCGGCCGTCGAGCGCTGTCAGTGGGTGACCGGACCGGCGGAATGCCGCGCTCTTGTTTCGCGGCTCGCCGCCCTGCATCCCAACGTCCCGTCGCCGGCCGAAATGCCGGCCGTTTCAACCGCGCAATCGTGAGGTGGAGTATGGTTTTGCGTTCTCACTCCAATGCCCAGATGTCCGAGATCCGGACGCTTCTGGTGATTCCGTGCCTCAACGAAGCGGCGACGATCGCGCCGTTGCTGCATAAGCTGAACGGCCAGCGCGGCGACATGGACATGCTGATCGTCGTCGCCGACGGCGGCAGCCAGGACGGCACGCCGGACATCGTCCAGGACCTTATTCCCGAAATCCGCGACCTCGTGCTGATCGGAAATCGCAAGCGTATCCAGAGTGCAGCCATCAACCTCGCGGTCGACCGGTTCGGCGAGGATCGGGACTTTCTCATCCGCGTCGACGCGCATGGGGATTATCCGGACGATTACTGCCGGACGCTTCTGCAGGAGGCCGTCGAAATGGACGCCGACTCCGTCGTCGTCGGCATGGAGACGATCGGCTTCGGCACTTTCCAGAAGGCGACCGCGGTGGCGCAGAACTCAAAGCTCGGAAACGGCGGTTCGAAACATCGCGCCGGCGGCGGCGGCGAGTGGGTCGATCATGGCCACCACGCGCTGATGCGGATTTCGGCCTTCCGGGCCGTTGGCGGCTACGACGAGAGTTTCAGTCACAACGAGGATGCCGAACTGGACTTCCGGCTGCGCGCGGGCGCTTTCCGCATCTGGATGACCGGCAAGACCTACATGACCTATTATCCGCGCTCGACCGCCTCGGCGCTGTTCCGGCAATATCTCGCCTATGGCCGGGGCCGGGCGAAGAACCTCGTCAAGCATCGTACCATTCCAAAGCTCCGGCAAGCGATCCCGCTTGCAGTCGCGCCGGTCGTCGTCGCGGCGCTGCTTGCACTTCTCTATTGGTGGGCGGCGGTGCCGATGGTCGTCTGGGCCGCGGCCTGCATCGGTTACGGCTTCTGGCTCGCGGTGGGGCAGAAGAACCCTTACGGCCCGCTTGCCTCGCTTTCGGCGATGATCATGCATTTCGCCTGGTCGGCCGGCTTCTGGCTGGAACTGATCGGCATCCGGCCGCGGAGGATCGCTTGATGACGGCAGAGGAAAAGCCGGTCCGCATCGATATCGGCATCTGCACCTATCGGCGGCCGGAGCTGGCCGAGACGCTGATCTCGCTCTTTGGGATAGCCGTCCCGGCAGGCGCGGAATTGCGCCTGATCGTTGCCGATAACGATGCGAGCCCGAGCGCAAGCGGGCTGGTGGATGGTTTGCGGGCGCGTTCGCCGTTCCCGATCCGCTACGTGCATTGCCCGAAGTCGAATATCTCGATCGCCCGCAATGCCTGCCTCGCCGAAAGCGATGCGGACTACCTTGCCTTCATCGACGACGACGAGACGGCTGAGCCGGAATGGCTGGCCGGACTGATGGCGATGGCGAGGAACACGGGGGCGGACGCCGTTCTCGGGCCGGTCCGAGCCGTCTACGGATCGCAAAGCGCCAGCTGGATGCGCAATGGCGATTTCCACTCGACGATGCCTGTCTGGGTCGGCGGGCAGATCAGGACCGGTTATACCTGTAACGTCCTCCTCCATTTGCGCTCACCGGTCGTCGCAGGCCGCAGGTTTGCGCTCTCGCTCGGCCAAAGCGGCGGCGAGGATACGCATTTCTTCACCGCTTTGACCGATGCCGGCGGGCGGATCGAATTTGCGCCGGATGCGGTGATCGAGGAACTGGTACCCGAAAAGCGGGCAAGCTTTTCCTGGCTTGCCAAGCGCCGGTTCCGCTCCGGACAGACACATGGACGCATTCTCGCCGCCAAGAACTCCGGTCTCGGCCGCCTCAAGCAGACCGGTCTCGCGATGCTGAAGCTCGGTTATTGTCTGGCGGTGACGGTGGCAACCATTGCCTCGCCGGTTACCCGCGTTCGCTACGCCCTTCGTGTGGCACTCCATGCCGGCGCCGTCACGGGCACGCTCGGCGTCCGAGAGATCCGCCAATACGGAGCCGCCGAAGCCACATGACGATGCATGATCTGCAGGCCCCGGATTTCCAGCCCGACGTGAGCTTCGTGATTGCGGCTTATAACGCCGAGGAGACGCTTGCGCGTGCGATCGACAGCGCCCTTGCGCAAATCGGCGTGACCCTCGAAGTGGTCGTCGTCGACGATTGCTCGACCGATGGGACGCGAGCAATTGCGGAGGCTTATTCGGATCACCGCGTCAGGCTGATTGTCCAGGCGGTGAATGGCGGGCCGGCCGCCGCACGCAATGCCGGACTTGCCGCGGCAAGGGGCCGTTGGGTCGCGATCCTCGATTCCGACGACTCGATTTACCCTACCAGGCTTTTGACCATGCTGGAGCGGGCCGAGAACGCGCGGGCGCAGATCGTCGTCGACAATCTCGACGTCATCCCGTTCGATGCCGGCGAGCCCTATGAGATGTTCTCCAAGGAGGCGCTCAAGCAGCGGTCGATGATGACGCTTGCCGATTTCATCGGCTCGAACGTGATTTTCCAATCGACCTTCAACTTCGGCTACATGAAGCCGATTTTCGAACGCGCATTTCTCGTCGAGCACGGGCTGCGCTTCGACGAGGCGCTGCAGGTCGGCGAGGACTACCTGCTGCTTGCTTCCGCCCTGGCGAGCGGCGCGCGATGCGCGATCGTGCCGGAGATCGGATATGTCTATCACCTGCGTCAGGGTTCGATCTCGCGCGTTCTGGAGCAGAGCCATCTGGATGCGATGCTGGCCTCCGACAGCGCTTTTCTCGCCCGCTATAAGCTCGATGCGAAGGCCTCGGCTGCCCAACGCAGGCGCACCCGCAGCATCCTTGAAGCGGGTTCATTTCTCACGCTCGTCGACGAAATCAAGAAGGGTTCCGTCGGCGGCTTCCTGAAAACGGCAATCGAAAACCCACGTGCGCTCCGACTTCTGCGCATGCCGATCGCCGTTCGCGTGCGTCGGCTGGTGAAAACGGCCGACGTCAACTGAAAATCCGATCAATAGGGCGGGGGCGCCCTCAGAAAGGACGAAGGAATGGACATGAAAAGACCAGTTCGAAAGGCGGTGATACCCGTCGCAGGCAACGGCACTCGGTTCCTGCCGGCCACCAAGGCCATGCCGAAGGAGATGTTGACGATCGTCGATCGGCCCGTCGTTCAATATGCGGTCGACGAGGCCATGCAGGCGGGAATCGAGAACATCATTTTCGTGACCAGCCGCAACAAAACCGCGATCGAGGACTATTTCGACAGCGCGCCGGAGCTCGTCGCGACGCTGACCCGCTCGGGCAAGACGGTCCAGGTTACCCAGCTCGAAAAGATGCTGCCGGTCGCCGGCACCGTCAGCTATACGCGCCAGCAGGTGCCGCTCGGGCTTGGTCATGCGGTCTGGTGCGCCCGCGAACTGGTGGGCAACGAACCCTTCGCACTGCTTCTGCCCGACATGGTCTCCTACGGTTCGCAGGGTTGCATGGCGGGGCTGATGGATCTCTATGAAGAAGTCGGCGGCAATGTCTTCGCGGTCGAGGAATGCGCACCCGAAGAGACGTCGAACTACGGCATCGTGGGGGTCGGCCACAGCGTGCCGCACGGTTTCGAGGTGACGGAAATGGTCGAAAAGCCGAAACCTGCCGAGGCGCCGTCCAATTATTACCTGAATGGGCGCTATATTCTGCAGCCGGAAATCTTCGAACTGCTGGCCCGGCAGGAACGCGGCGCCGGCAACGAAATTCAGCTGACGGACAGCATGCACAAGCTTGCGCAGGTCCAGCCGTTCCATGCGCATCCCTATCAGGGACGCACTTTCGATTGCGGCAGCAAGCGCGGCTTCATCGAAGCGAATGTCGCCTTCGCCATGCTTCGCCAGGACATGGGGGCCGAGATTTACGCCTCCATCAAGGAATTGCTGATGTCGCACGAAACGCGGGTCAAGGCCGCCTGACGCGCATTCAAGTCATACGAGGCGGATGGCGGCGGTTCCGCCATCCGTCCCCCAAAGCTCCAGAAAGCGAGCCCTATGGATCAGGTAAACTTCAGACCGAGAACGATATTCCCGAGCGAAACGCGGGATCACGACACATTCATCGATCTCGATAAGCTCTGGGCAGCTGCGATCCGTCGTTCGGGCGTCATCGTCGTGTGCCTCGTTGTGACGGTTGTCCTTGCCGGGGTTTACCTCGTGATGGCGCAGCCGATTTATACTGCGCTGACGCAGATACTGATCGATGATAACCTTTCGCGTTACGCAGACGACCCTCAGGACAGTCAGACGGCCCAGCAGATCGACAATCGCATGTCGAGTGCCGTCGAGATTCTGAAATCCAAGGCCTTGGCGGTAAGGGTGGTCGACAAGGCCAAGCTCGACCAGAACGAGGCGGTGGTCAACCCGCCGCAGTCGCCCGTCGATCTTGCCAAGGGCGCCATACGCAGTGTCGTTGCGCTTCTGACACCCGGCAGCCCACCGCCTTCCGAGGAGAATGTCAGGATGGGCCGGGTCGAAAAGGCGGCGGCCGTTCTGCAGCAATCGCTGACCGTGGAGCGTGTCGGTCGCAGCTCGGTGATTGCGCTGTCCATTCGTTCGCCAGACCCGCAACTTGCCGCGCTGATCACGCGGACCTATGCGGAATCCTATCTGACCGAACAGCTCAACGCCAATTTCGATGCGACGGAGCGGGCTTCGCTCTGGCTGCAGGAACGGTTGAACGACCTCAACACCCGCTCGCAGCAGGCCTCGCTTGCCGTCGAGCAATTCAAGACCCAACACGGTCTGGTTTCGCCGCGCGGCGAACTCCTGTCGACGCAGCAGCTTTCGGATCTCAACAGCCAGCTGATCGTCGCCCAGGCCGATGCGGCAACCGCTTCGGCACGCTACAACCAATATCAGGCGATCATCGACAAGGGGCCTGACGCGGCCGTTCAGAACGCAGTCGTTTCGGCTCGCGATACGGACAACACGGTCATTCAGGACCTCCGCAAGCGTTATATCAACATTTCCGACCGCGAGCAGGGCATCATCCAGCAGTTCGGCGCGAACCATCCGCAGGCGGTCGCGCTCAAGACGGAAAAGAGCGAACTCGCGCAGCAGATTTATCGCGAGCTGCAGCAGTTGACCGGCAGCTTCCGCAACGTGTTCGAAGTGGCGAGTTCGCGCGAAAAATCGCTGCGTGAGAGCATCGACCGGGTTGCGGGACGCAATTCGGAGGCGAATGTCTCGATGGTCCAGCTACGCGAACTGGAGCAGAAGGCGGCGGCGCTGAAGACGCTCTACGAATCCTTCCTCGGTCGTTTCGAAGAGGCAACACAACGGCAATCCTTCCCGATCGCCAAGGCTCGCGTGATCTCTGACGCTGGCCTGCCGACTGCCCCGTCCAGCCCGCGCAAGACGCTGACCATGGCGCTCTCCGTCGTGCTTGGCCTGCTGATCGGCGGCGCGGCGGCAACGCTCTTGGAATTCCGCGAGCGGTTCTTCCGGACCGGCGACGATGTGCAGGAGAAGCTTGGCCTTCGCTTCCTCGGCTACCTGCCGAAGGTCAGCGGTGCCTTCGCGGAGGACGCGCCGCCACCGCCACCAACTGAGGCCGAGGCGGCCGGAGCGCCTCCCGGCAACCCGATCTCGTTCCGCCGATTGATGCGGGTCGCGGTCGAGGCGCCGCGGTCTCAATTCGCCGAGACGCTACGCAATGCCAAGCTTGCCTGCGATATCATGCTGCAGGAGCGGAAGTGCCGGGTGATCGGCGTGGTCTCCTGCCTGCCGGGCGAAGGGAAATCGATGGTCGCCGCCAATTTCGCCGGACTGATCGCCTCGACGGGCGTTCGAACCCTGGTGATCGACGCCGACCTGCGTAATCCGGGTCTCAGCCGCATGCTGGCCTCGGAGCCGGAAGTCGGACTGGTCGAAGTGGTGCTCCAGCAGACGCCATGGACCAATGCCGCGCGTGTCGACCGCCGGTCGCGCCTGACGATCCTGCCGATGACGACGCGTAGCAAGCAGCTTGCCCATACGAGCGAACTCCTCGCTTCTTCCGGCATGAGCCACTTCCTCGAAAGCATCAAGGATACGTTCGACGTCATCGTCGTCGACCTGGCGCCGCTCCTCCCGGTTATTGATGCCAAGGCCTTCGAGCCCTATGTCGATGGTTTCGTCTTCGTTACCGAATGGGGCGTGACGCCTGCGAAGGCGGTGCAGTCGGTGATCCGGTCCGAACCGCAGATCGCCTCGAAAACGGTGGGCGTGATCCTCAACAAGACAGAGATGTCGGAGCTGCACCGCTATGCGGATCCAGGCGCGCCGGAGCGGCTGCACAGCAGCTACGTCTCCTATTACAAGGACGGGTCCGCCTCTGCGCCTCGATAAGCCTGTGATTCAGTTGATCTGTGATTCAAGGGGCGGTTTTTACCGCCCCTTTTCCGTCAGGGGCTTGCTGCGGCCTGGCCGCTCCACTGCGTGCAGTCGGCGAAATCGACCTTGCGAAATACGTGGCCGATGCCGATCAGCACGGGTTCATCGATGCCGATCTCTGCCATGGCCGCTGCCATGTCGCTCAGCTGTCCTGCCCAGCGCCGCTCGTTCGGCCGCGTCACTGCGCTGACGATCACGACCGGCATGTCGTGCGTCATGCCGGCGTCCGTCAGCTTGCTGACGATCTCGCCCGCAGTGCGTCCCGCCATGTAATAGATGGTCGTGGTCTTCGGATCGGCGAGGCTTTTCCAGTCCAGATTGTCCGGCAGCACGCCCTTGCGCGAATGGCCGGTGACGAAACGAACGCCCTGCGCATGGTCGCGATGGGTCAGCGACACGCCGAGCCGCGAGGCCATGGCGCTCGCCGAGGTGATGCCCGGCACCACGTCGACGGGGATGCCTTCTCGTTCCAGGCAGGCGATCTCTTCGCCGGCACGGCCAAAGACCATCGGATCGCCGGACTTCAGGCGGACGACGCGTTTGCCCGCCTTGGCGAACTTCACCAGCATGTCGTTGATGTCTTCCTGGCGGCAGCTTACCCGGCCACCGCGTTTTCCCACCAGCATGCGTTTCGCCTCGCGGCGTGCGAGCTCCAGCACCTCGTCGGAGACGAGATCGTCGAACAGGATGACGTCGGCCGCCTGCAAGGCGCGCACGGCCTTCAGCGTCAGAAGTTCGGCATCGCCAGGGCCGGCGCCAACGAGGGTGACACGGCCCTTGTGGGCTGAGGATGCCACGCGGCCGGCATCAGCGAGGATTGTGGCTTCGCTGCCCGATCCCGGTTCGCTGCCAAAGGCGCGGTCCACGAAACGTTCCCAAAAAGCTCTTCGCTGCGGGCCGGGCGCCAGGCGGTCGTTGATCTTTTCCCTGAGCGACTGGGCGAGTTCCGCCCAAGTTTTCAACGAGGCCGGCAGCAGGGTTTCGATACGACGGCGGATGGCCTGCGCCAGGATCGGCGCCGCGCCATCGGTTGAAATGGATACGACGACCGGCGAGCGGTTGACGATCGAACCGAACTGGAACTGGCAGAAGGCGGGTTTGTCGATGACGTTAACCGGCACGCCGGCCGCGCGGGCAGCGTCGAAAAACGCCTGCGCCTCGTCCTCATCCTCGCAATCCGCAATCGCAATCGCTGCGGCCTCGAAAATCGAAGGGTCCCACACCTTCGGATGATGGATAAAGCGGCCCTGCGGATGTTCCGCCCCGCGTTCGATCAGCTTTTCGAAGGTCTCGGAAAGCCTATCCGCATAGACATGCACATTGGCGCCGCAGGCGGCGAGCAGCTCGGCTTTCCAGGCAGCCGCATCCGACCCACCGGCAACGATGACGGGCCTGCCTTCGAGCGCCCAGAAGACCGGGAGCTTCGCAAGCGGCGCCATGCGGGCACCACGATCAGGAGATGCTTCATTCCGCGGCTGCTGCAAGACATCCATCGATGATCCCCCTGATTTCAGCGCGGCAGGAGCCGCAATTGGTGCCGGCATTGGTTGCTTTCCCGACCGCCTCGACGCTGTGACAGCCGCCTCGCACGGCGCCGATGATCCGGTTGACCCCGACTGAAAAGCAGGAGCAGACGGCGGCGCCGGGATCCGGCTGGTCGGCTCCGGGTCGTCCGGCGACGATCGCAAAGCGCTTGCGCAGGTCGGCGTGTTCGGCGGCAAGTTGGCCGATTGCCCAGTTGCGCGCGACGGCGACCGGCTGGTTCGCGAGGAAAAGTGCGGCGAGCAGCTTTCCGCCGTCGAAAAAGGCGAGGCGCAGGTCGCCGGACGGATGGTCGGCATAACCGAGCGGCTCGATCTCGGCCGGGATGCCGAATGCTGCCCGGCACCAGGCCACCCAGTCCTCGACCGGGTCCGCGAACGCCAGCTCGATCCGCCAGCCGCTATCGGCCTTGGCGAGCGCCCAATAATCCGCCTGCGGGTTCAAGGGTTTCAAGGCGGAAACGGCAAAGCCGTAGAAACAAGCAGCGAATGGCCGGGCGGCAATCGCGACATTCTTCGAAGCCGGTTGGCCGGAAAACGGATCGGTGACAGGTGCGACCAGCGCGTCGATGCGCGCTTTTGCGGCGAACTGGTCGTTCCAGTGCATCGGCACGAAGACGTTTCCACGGGCCTGGCGTTCGGTGACCAGCGCCCGGACGATTGCCTTGCCGTGGGGGCTTTCGAGTTCGACCAGGCCGGCGCCGCGAATGCCGAGTTCCATCGCATCGCGCGGATGGAGTTCTGCAAAGGGCTCGGCGATATGGCCGGAAAGCCTGGCGCTTTTGGCCGTCCGCGTCATCGTATGCCAGTGATCGCGGACGCGGCCGGTATTCAGCGTCAGCGGGTATTTTTCGTTGGTACGGTCGGTGGCCGGAGCCTGGACGGGGATGAAACGTGCCTTGCGATCCGGATGATAGAAGTCCCCATTCGCGAAGAAGCGCTTGTCGCGACCCCCCTCTGTCCTGCCGGACATCTCCCCCTCAAGGGGGGAGATCGGCTGGGCGCCAACTCTTTGTCCAAAATCATCCGTCGAGCAGGCCGTCTCGTTTCTTTGGAAGCGACGATCCTGCCGCTTGTGATCTCCCCCCTTGAGGGGGAGATGGCCGGCAGGCCAGAGGGGGGTATCTCCCAGCGGAGCAGGCCATTGGAACGGCGTCAGTGCATCGTATCCCTCTTCGCCGATTTCGACACACGCTCCGATATCGAAATCCCGGCTGCCGTCGTTCTCGAAGGCCGAAAGTGCGGCATGTTCGGCGAAGATCTCAGCCGCAGATTGATAATCGAAGCCGTCAAAGCCCATGCGTCGGCCGACCTCTGCCATCTGCCACCAATCGGCCTTGGCTTCACCAGGCGCGGAGAGAAACCAGCGCTGGCGGGAGATGCGGCGTTCCGAATTGGTGACGGTGCCGTCCTTTTCGCCCCAGCCGACCGAAGGCAGCAGGACATGGGTGTGGCGGGCCGTGTCGGTGTCCCGAAGAATGTCGGAGACAACTACGAAAGGACAGGCCTTGATGGCGGCCTCAACCGCATCGGCATCCGGCATCGAAACGACCGGATTGGTGGCCATGATCCACAGCGCCTTGATCCGCCCGTCGGCAACAGCGCGGAACATGTCGACGGCCTTCAGGCCCGGCTTTTCGGCGATCCGCGGCGAGGCCCAGAAACGCTGCACCCGGTCGCGATCGTCTGCGCTTTCGATCGCCATATGGGCGGCGAGCATGTTGGCGAGACCGCCGACCTCGCGGCCGCCCATGGCATTCGGCTGGCCGGTCAGCGAAAAGGGTCCTGTGCCCGGCCGGCCGATGCGGCCGGTCGCCAGATGGCAGTTGATGATGGCGTTGACCTTGTCCGTCCCCGACGCCGACTGGTTGACGCCCTGGCTATAGCAGGTGACGACCTTTTCCGTCGTCTCGAACAGGTGAAAGAACTCGCGAAGCTGTATCGCCGGCAGGCCCGTCCGCTCCATCAATTCGGTGAAGGAAAGCGCGGCAGCGGCAGCAAAGGCTTCGCCAAATCCTTGCGTATGTGCGGCGATATAGTTCTGGTCGATCGCCGGGCTTTGCGCCAGATGGGCGAGCAGGCCCATGAACAGCGCCACGTCGCCATCCGGCCGGATGCCCAGATGCAGGTCGGCAATGTCGCAGGTCATCGTCCGGCGCGGATCGATGACGACGATCTTCATGCCCGGCCGCGCGGTCTTGGCTGCTGCGAGCCGCTGGTAGATCACCGGATGGCACCAGGCGAGGTTGGAGCCGGTGAGGATGACCAGATCGGCGAGTTCGATGTCCTCGTAGGTGCCGGGAACGGTATCGGATCCGAAAGCGCGGCGGTGGCCGGCGACGGACGAAGACATGCAAAGCCTGGAATTGGTGTCGATATTTGCCGAGCCGATGAAACCCTTCATCAGTTTGTTGGCAACGTAATAGTCTTCGGTCAGCAACTGGCCGGAGACGTAGAAGGCAACAGAATCCGGTCCGTGTTCGGCGATGGTTTTCGAGAATTTTTCGGCGACGAGATCGAGCGCCTCGTCCCAATCCGTCTGCCGGCCGAGGATCTCGGGGAAGAGGACACGCCCCTCGAGATCGATCGTTTCGGCAAGCGCCGATCCCTTGGAACAGAGCCGGCCGAAATTGGCCGGGTGTTCCGGATCGCCTTTGACCGTCACGGCGCCGTTGTCCGCCACCGTGGCGATGACGCCGCAGCCGACGCCGCAATAGGGGCAGGTCGTCCTTGTGGTGTTTCCACCCGCCTGCATTTCCGTTTCCAGAAGGCCCGCCCCCATCGGTTCACTCCGCCGGAACGCCGGCAGGATTGCCGATATGGCCAGCCGGAACGCTCTGCTTGTTCTTCTTGCGGCCATGGGTCGAATAGAGGGTGAGGCCGACGAAGGTGAGGCCGCCGACAAGATTGCCGATGACGGTCGGGATTTCGTTCCAGATCATGTAATCCATGAACGAGAACTTGCCGCCCAGCAGCAGGCCGGAAGGGAACAGGAACATGTTCACGATGGAATGTTCGAAACCCATGTAGAAGAACAGCATGATCGGCATCCACATGCCGATGACCTTGCCGGATACGGAGGTCGACATCATCGCGGCGACGACACCGGTCGAAACCATCCAGTTGCAGAGAACGCCGCGGATGAAGAGCGTCAGCATGCCCGCTGCGCCGTGGGCGGCATACCCCAGCGTGCGACCTTCGCCGATATGGCCGATCCTCTGGCCAACCTCGTTGGGCACCTCGCTGAAACCGAAGGTGAAGATGATCGCCATCATCACCGCAACGAGGAAGGCGCCGGCGAAATTGCCGATGAAGACGAGCGTCCAGTTACGCAGCACGCCGCCGGCGGTCGCTCCCGGCCGCTTGTCGATCAGCGCGAGAGGCGAGAGCGTAAAGACACCCGTCAGGAGATCGAAGCCCATCAGATAGAGGAGGCAGAAGCCGACCGGGAAGAGGATTGCGCCGGCAAGCGCATTGCCGGTCTGCACCGTGATGGTGACGGCAAAGGCGGCGGAAAGCGCAAGGATTGCGCCCGCCATGAAAGCCCGGATCAAGGTATCGCGCGTGGACATGAAGATCTTCGCCTCGCCGGCGTCGATCATCTTCGTCACGAATTCCGTTGGTGTGACATAGGACATTTTTTTCTCGTCTCCCTAGAGCGTAGTCGTTTGAAATGGCCGCGCCGATTATTCGGCTGCGGCCAGCTGTTCTTCGAGTGCCATGAAGATGTCTTCGCCGCGCAGTTCGAGCCGGATGGTCCGGACCGAACCTTCGTCGGCGCCGAGCGCCTTGCCGGTTTCGAGCGAGATCACCCAGTTGTGCAGTGGACACGTCACCGAGGTGCCGTGCACGATGCCCTGGCTGAGCGGTCCACCCTTGTGAGGGCAGTGATCTTCGATGGCGAAGACCTGGTTTTCGGCGGTGCGGAACACGCCGATCTTGCCTTGGGGCGTCTTCACGCAGCGCGCGCCGCGGAGCGGAATGTCGGTCAGCTTGCCGATTGCGATCCAGTTCATGTCCATCTCCTCACTCGGCTGCATGCGAATAACCGACTGTCGCCATCGGCCGGAACTCGTGTTTGTCCTTGCCGGAGACACGCTCCGACCAGGGATCGACCTGGGCGAATTTCTGGGAGAAGACAAAGCGCTCGTAATAGGCCTGGCGCTTCTCCGTATCGGTCATGATCTGCCGGCGGATTTCGTCGAGGCCGATGCGCTTCGCCCATTTGTAGATGCGCTCGAGATAACGACCCTGTTCGCGGTACATCTGCGTGAGTGCGACGATGTATTCGAGCGCCTCGTCCTCGGTCTTCACCAGGCCGAGCACTTCGGTGCCCTTGATGTCGAGGCCGGCAGCGCCTGCGAAATGGATCTCGAAGCCCGAGTCCACGCAGATGACGCCGATGTCCTTGCAGGTCGCTTCCGCACAGTTGCGCGGACACCCGGAGACCGCCATTTTCAGCTTGGCCGGTGTCCACGAGCCCCACATGAATTTCTCGATGCGGATGCCGAGGCCGGTCGAATCCTGCGTGCCGAAGCGGCACCAATCGGAGCCGACGCAGGTCTTCACGGTGCGCAGGCCCTTGGCATAGGCCTGGCCGGAGATGAAGCCGGCCTTGCCCAGATCGGCCCAGACGGCAGGCAGGTCTTCCTTCTCGATGCCGAGAAGGTCGATACGCTGGCCGCCGGTGACCTTCACCATCGGGATCTCGAACTTGTCGACGACGTCGGCGATCGCCCTCAATTCCTGCGAATTGGTGACGCCGCCCCACATCCGCGGCACGACGGAATAGGTGCCGTCCTTCTGGATGTTGGCGTGGACGCGTTCGTTGATGTAGCGCGACTGGTAATCGTCGGCATATTCATCCGGCCAGTCGCAGACGAGATAATAGTTGAGCGCCGGGCGGCATTTGGCGCAGCCGCAGGAGGTCTTCCATTCCAGTTCCTGCATGACCGCGGGGATGGTCTTCAGGCCCTTCGCCTTGATCAGGCGGCGGACGTCGTCGTGGCCAAGTTCGGTGCAGGTGCACATCGGCTGCACGGCCTTCGGGTTGTAGGCGTCGCCAAGCGTCAGAGCCATCAGCTGTTCGACGAGGCCGGTGCAGGTGCCGCAGGAGGCGGAAGCCTTGGTGTGGGCGCGCACGTCGTCGAGCGATGTCAGGCCCTTGGCAGTAATGGTCGAGGTGATCTTGCCCTTGCAGACGCCGTTGCAGCCGCAGATTTCCGCATCATCCGGCAAGGCTGCAACGGCCGCCATAGGGTCCAACGGGGACCCTCCCTGGTAGGCCTGGCCGAAGATCAGCGTATCGCGCATCTCCGTGATATCGGTCGCCTTCTTCTTCAGGTCGTTGAACCAGGCGCCGTCTGAGGTCTCGCCGTAAAGAACCGTGCCGATGATGCGGTTGTTCTTCAGGACGAGGCGCTTGTAGATGCCGGCGGTAGCATCGCGCAGCACGATTTCCTGCCGATCGTCACCGTCGGCGAAGTCGCCGAGCGAATAGAGGTCGATGCCGGTGACCTTGAGTTTGGTGGGCGTGTCGGAATGCACGAAGGCCGGCTTCGTATCGCCTGCCAGATGCGATGCCGCGATACGGGCCATTTCGTAGAGCGGTGCGACGAGGCCATAGACCATGCCGCCCACTTCGGCGCATTCGCCGATGGAATAGATGTCGCCGTCAGACGTCTGCATTCCCGCATCGACGACGATGCCGCGATTGACCGCAAGGCCTGCTTCCTTGGCGAGGCCGGCGCTCGGGCGGATGCCGACGGCCATGACCACCAGCGTCGCCGGGATGATCGTGCCGTTGTCGAGTTCGACGCCCTCGACCTTGCCATTGCCGATGATCTGTTTGGTATTGGCCTTGCAGATCACCTTGATGCCGCGTTCTTCGACGGCCTTCTGCAGCAGGTAACCGGCGGCCGGATCGAGCTGGCGCTCCATCAGCGTCGGCATCACGTGCAGCACGGTCACGTCCATGCCGCGCTGGGCAAGACCGGCTGCCGCTTCGAGACCGAGCAGACCGCCACCGATGACGATCGCCTTTTCGCGCGACTGGGCGGCGAGAAGCATGGCCTGGACGTCGTCGAGGTCGCGATAAGTGATGACGCCCGGCAGGTCCTTGCCCGGCACCGGGATGATGAACGGCACCGAACCGGTGGCGATCACCAGCTTGTCGTAGCTTTCGGTAACGCCGTGATCGGAGGTAACGGTCTTCGCCGCCCGGTCGATCGCAACGATCTTGTGGCCCTTGTAGAGGGTGATCCCGTGGTCGATGTACCAGCCGTCGCCATGGATGACGATCTGCTCGAAGCTCTTTTCGCCGGAGAGGACCGGCGAGAGCATGATGCGGTCGTAGTTGACGCGCGGTTCGGCGTTGAAGATCGTGACGTCGTAGCGGCCGGGCGCCTGTTCGAAGAGGTGTTCCAGCATGCGTCCCGGCGCCATGCCATTGCCGATGATGATGAGTTTTTCTGTCATGGTTTTTACTCCGCGGCTTCAACGAAGCGGTGGCGTTCGTAGAGGAATTTCAGGACTGCCTCGCGGCACTTGAGATATGTTCTGTCCGAGGCGAGCTCGATACGATTGCGCGGCCGGGGGATCGGCACATCGAGCACCTCGCCAATCTTGGCGGCCGGGCCGTTGGTCATCATCACGATGCGGTCGGAAAGCAGTACTGCCTCGTCGACATCGTGGGTGATCATCACCATCGTGTTGCCGAGGCGCGAATGGATCTCCATGACCGCGTCCTGCAGATGGGCACGGGTCAGCGCGTCCAGCGCGCCGAAGGGCTCGTCGAGCAGCAGGATCTTCGGTTCCATGGCGAGTGCCCGGGCAATGCCGACGCGCTGCTTCATGCCGCCCGAAATCTCGGATGGACGCTTGTCCTTGGCATGGGCCATCTGCACGAGGTCCAGATTGGCCATGACCCATTCGTGCCGTTCGGTCCGGCTCTTGGTGCGGCCGAAGACCTTTGAGACGGCGAGGTTGACGTTTTCGTAGACCGTCAGCCAGGGCAGCAGCGAATGGTTCTGGAAAACGACGGCGCGTTCCGGACCCGGCGCATTGACCTCACGATTTTCGAGCAGGACAGCTCCTGCCGAGACGGGTGTCAGACCGGCGATGAGGTTGAGGAGCGTGGACTTGCCGCAGCCGGAATGGCCGATGATCGAAACGAACTCGGCCTTGGAGATCGTCAGGTTGATATCCTTCAGAACTTCGGCACGATTGCCGCCGCGGTCAAAATGTTTGTCGATATGGTCGAGCTTCAGATAGGCGTTCATGGTCCGCTCCTCAGTTTGCCGAAGCGCCGCGGGTGATGATCTTGCCGAGCGCGGAAACCAACTTGTCGAGGGCGAAGCCGACGACGCCGATATAGGCCAGCGCGACGATGATGTCGGGCAGGCGCGAAGAGTTCCACGCGTCCCAGATGAAGAAGCCGATGCCGACGCCGCCGGTCAGCATCTCGGCGGCGACGATCGCCAGCCAGGAGAGACCGATTCCGATCCTGAGGCCCGTGAAGATGTACGGGGCTGCCGACGGAAGCATGATCTTGAAGAAGAATTCGATCTGGTTCAGCCGCAGCACCTGCGCGACGTTGCGATAGTCCTGCGGGATGTTGCGCACGCCGACGGCGGTGTTGATGATGACAGGCCAGATCGAGGTGATGAAGATCACGAAGATCGCAGAGGGGTTCGAGTCCTGGAAGGCGGCGAGCGACAGCGGCAGCCAGGCGAGTGGCGGCACGGTGCGCAGCACCTGGAAGATCGGGTCGAGCCCGCGCATCGCCCAGACGGATTGGCCGATGATCGCGCCGATCAACACCCCGGCTACGGACGCAAGACCGAAGCCATAGGCGACGCGCTGCAGCGACACGAGGACGCGCAGCCCCAGGCCGATATCCTGCGAACCGTTGTAGAAGAATGGCGAGACGATCAGGTCATAGCTTTGCTGCCAGACGACATGCGGCGAAGGAAGCGAGGCATTCGGCGCCGAACAGAGGACTTGCCAGACGAGCAGGATCAGCGCCAGCACGATAACCGGCGGCACGACGTTGCGCAGTGTCGTCATGCCGATCTGCTTGAAATCGATCCTCGATACGGGCTTGCCGGAAAAGGGGACGATAGTTGCTGCCGGCTTTGCGGTAGCGACTGCGGAAACATTTTCTTTTTTTGCCAGGGCGGACATCTGCGCGCTCCTTAGAAAGGGAAAAGGCCGGCGCGTGCGTCCACGCGCCGGAGGTGGGGAAATCAGGACGCGGCCTTGATGGAAAGGCTGTCGAGATAGGCCGAGGGGTTTTCCGGATCGAAGACCTTGCCGTCGAAGAAGGTTTCCTTGCCGCGCGAGGAGGAAGCCGGGATGTCGGCTGCCGCGACACCGAGATCCTTGGCGGCATCGCGCCAGATGTCCTCGCGGTTCACCTGGTTGACCAGCGCCTTGATGTCGGTATTGCCCGGAAGGTAACCCCAGCGGATGTTCTCGGCCATGAACCAGGTGTCATGGCTCTTGAACGGATAGGACGCGCCGTCCTTCCAGAACTTCATGTACAGGTCGGTGCCCGGAACCATGCGGCCGTTGCCGTAGTTGATATCGCCCTTCAGGCGTCCGAGGACGTCCTTCGGCGGCACGTTGAACCACTGGCGGCGTCCGAGGATCTCGGCCATCTCCGCCTTGTTGTCCATGCTTTCGCACCATTGCTGGGCCTCCATGACAGCCATCAGCAGAGCCTTGGCGGCGTTCGGATTCTTCTCGATCCAGTCGGCGCGCAGGCCGAGCGCCTTTTCCGGATGGCCCTTCCAGAGTTCGCCGGTGGTGGCGGCGGTGAAGCCGATGCCCTGGTTGACGAGTTGCTCGTTCCAAGGTTCGCCGACACAGAAGACGTCCATGTTGCCGACCTTCATATTCGCCACCATCTGCGGCGGCGGCACGACGATGGTCGAGACGTCCTTGTTGGGATCGATGCCGCCGGCGGCGAGCCAGTAGCGGATCCAGAGGTCATGGGTGCCGCCCGGGAAGGTCATGGCGGCCTTGATCTCCTTGCCCTCCGCCTTCTTCTTCTCAAACGCCGCCTTCAGCTTGGAGGCATCGAGCTGCACGCCGGTCTCGGCATATTCCTTGGCGACCGAAATGCCCTGGCTGTCGAGGTTGAGGCGGGCGAGAATCGCCATCGGCACCGGCTTGTTGTTCTGGGTCACCTTGCCGGTGTGCATCAGGTAGGGGAGCGGCGAGAGGATATGGGCGCCGTCGATGCCGTTGGCGGCACCGCCAAGCACGAGGTTGTCGCGGGTCGCACCCCAGGAAGCCTGCTTGGCGACGTCGACATCGGGGAGGCCGTGCTTGTCGAAGAAACCCTTTTCCTTGGCGATGACCAGCGGGGCGGCGTCGGTGAGCGCGATGTAGCCGAGCTTGATGCCTTTGACTTCCGGGCCGGCCCCGGCTGCGAAGGCGCCGGACGGGAATGCGGTCTTGACGGCGCCGACGAGGGCGACAGTGGCTGTGGTCTTGATCAGGCTGCGGCGGGTGATGCCGCTCGTCAAAATCCCAGTCTTCGAAATCTTGGTCATGCGCAGGTTCCCTCTGCTGGTTCTTAGGAATTCAGGCACAAAAAAACGCCGCTTGGAGATTGCGCCTGCGGAAACTGGGAGGAGTTTCCGGGCAGCAAAAACCTTGCGACGTCGATGTCTCTGGAAGCGCTTATCGCGCGCTTATCTGCTCCAATCGCCATTGACTGGGGCGATTATGAAGAAGCAAGCGGCGTGCCAAGTCCAATGTAATCCTCTAGGCCGTTGAAAATGAAATGAATTTCTTCTATGAAACTTTTGGCTTAAATTGTCGGCAATCTGTGCGACTGCAATATTTTTGTGCGGTTGCTAAATTGAATGCGCGCAATTGCTGTGCAGCACATCTCGGAAGATCAGACCTCGTCGCGGTCGGCGGGGATTGCGAGAGAGCTGCTGACGGCGAAATTTTCGACATAGGTCGAAACCTCGGAAGGGTCGAAGACATGGCCGTCCATAAAGCGGTCGCCGTCGCGGTCGCCTTCGACGCCGATGTCGGGTTGCGTCGGCCCGATGCCGAGCGCGGTCCGATAGAGATCGGGACGATAGGCTGCCGCCGCGGCGGCCAAACCGTCCTCGCTGAACTCTATCTGGCCCCAGCGGATCATCTGGCTGTAGAGCCATAATGCGTGGCTTGGCCGCGGGTAGTTCGCAAAGCCGCGATGGAAGGTGAAATAATCGGCGATGACGCGCCGGTTGCCCTTGGCGTCGAGGCTGAATTCGCCGGACAGCACATGACGAATGATATTGACCGGGGCGCCGATGAAGCGGGGGCCGGCCAGGACTTCCGCCAGCGCATCATGGTTCTCCGCCTTGTCGCACCAGCGGGCTGCGGCATCGAGCGCGACGATGAGCCGGGAAACGGTTTCGGGATGGCTTTCGGCCCATTGCGGCCGCATGGCGATCACCTTTTCCGGCGCCGACGGCCAGATGTCCTGCTTGGCGGCGACGATGCGGCCGACACCGCGTTCGGAGGCGACCATGTTCCAAGGCGCGCCGACACAGAAACCGTCGATGGCGCCGGCTGCCAGCGCATCCGATGTCAGCGGTGGCGGAACGACGACAAGCTTGACGTCACGGTCCGGATCGATGCCGCCGGCGGCGAGCCAGTAGCGGAATTCGTAATTGTGCGAAGAGAACGGATAGGTCATGCCGAGCGTCGGCAGGGTCTCGGCATTGGCCTTCATGCTGCGGATCACGGTTGCCAGGGCCTGGGCATTTTCCAGCGCTCCCGCAGTCTCGGAAAGACCGGCCGTCTCGCGCATCCGGTCGAAGAGGCGGGTCGAGAGCGTGATCGCATTGCCGCCGCGGCCGAGCGAAAACGGCGTGATGGTCGGCGAGGGGTTGGAGCCGAGGCCGAGCATCGAGGCGACGGGCATCGGCGACAGCATGTGGGCGATGTCGAACTGGCGGAAGGCGAGGCGGTCGCGGACATTGGCCCAGGAAACGTCCTTGACCAGATCGAGCGTCAGTCCTTCCTTCGCGGCAAAGCCGAATTCGGCGGCGGCGATCAGCACGGATGCATCCACCAGCGGAATAAAGCCGGCTCGCAGGACTTTGGGCCCTTCACCGTCGGCGCGGGCAGGGGCGCCGAGATTGCTTCCGGATCGGTCGGTCTTGGTCATCATGTTCACTCCGGCTTTCTCCCGGACATTTCGGTACTCGACATCATCACATCAACAAGCCCGCGGCAGTCACAACGCTCTGGGCGATATCCGATATCTTCTTCTTTTCGTTCATCGCCGTCTGGCGCAGCAGAGCGAAGGCATCCTCTTCGGAAAGGCCGCGCATCTTCATGAGGATACCCTTGGCGCGTTCGATCACCTTGCGTTCCTCGAGCGCTGACTTCGCCTCCGCGAGTTCCCGCTGAAGCCGGCTGAAGGCGTTGAAGCGGCTGACCGCCATGTCGAGGATCGCCTTGACGCGCTCCTTCTTCAGCCCGTCGACCACGTAGGCCGAGACGCCCGCATCCATCGCCGCTTCGATCAGGGCCGTATCGGAACGGTCGACGAACATGGCGATCGGCCGGCTGACGGTGCGGGTCAGTTGGAACAGATGCTCCATCATGTCGCGGTTGGGGTTCTCGATATCGATGACGATAACGTCCGGCTTCAACGTTTCGATGATGCGCGCGACGCCCTGGACCTCGTGGATGACCGTGACTTTGCTATGCCCAGCCTCCCGCAGCCCTTCCTCGATAATGGAAGCGCGGATGGCATTTTCATCGATAACCAGAATGGTGAGATCGGGTGCCGGCATCCTTATAGGAATGACGCAGCGCAGCAATCTTGGCAAGCCTGCTAATCCGCTAATCAAATCGTGCCATCATCCATCGCGTGGAAAGAACCGGTTAACCTTTATTTTCTACTTCCTGTGAGAATGTGCCGTTCCCGTATCTCGTCTGGTTGTCATGCAGTTCTCACGCAATAATCATCCCCAGAGTTCTGACCTCCCCAACGCCGAAGACGATGCCGTCGACGCGGCGCAGCAGCCTCGTCCCGCGCAGAGCCTTGCGGATTTCAATCAACCGGTTCTGGAGCAGGCGCCTTGGCAGGCGGCTTTCCGGCTGGCGCCGAACGTGCGATTCACCCGCACGCCCGAAAGCGTGCTCGCCCGCAAGGCGAATGCCGGACAGGCTCCCGAGGGGCCGGTCAATATGCCTGTTGCCGAAGAGATCGAAGTGATTCCGTCCGAAGTGTTCCTGACAGCTGCCACTCATGATTCGCCGGTAACCTATCAACCGTCCGCCGCTCCGCTCGAACAGATCGCGGGCCTGCAGCAGCTTGCCGCGACCATGCGTTACCACGTGCCGGAAACGCATTCGGTCATCGTCACGCGGCCCGAACCGGTTCAGGAGGCAACACCTCTCGTGGCGCCGCGCCAGGACATCGCGATCTCCGATTTCGCCTTCTGGGACGCCATGCCGTTCGAATTGGAAGGGCCCACTGTCATCGAGACCGAAGCCCGGCCGGTCGAGTCGAAGGTCCTGCCCGTCGTCGCGGCGCAGCCTGGCGCTCCGGTCACGGATCTCTATCGCGAAGTGCCGCGCAGGGCTGCTGCCAGGACCGTGGTCGTCGCGCCGTCTCCGAGACCGGAGCCGGTCAAGGCGCCCGGACCGGTTCAGCCCGCTCCGCAGCGCGTGGCGAAAACCAAGATACCGGTCGTCGTCGCACCCGTGTCTGCCCCTGTCGCGCAGCAGGTACCTGTACCCGCACCGGTCATGGCCGCGGAGCCTGTCGCCCTCCAACCGGCTCCTGTCCAACCCGAAATTGCACGTCCGCGGACCGTGCGGCCGGCGGAAGCGGAATACGAATTCCCGCCGATCTCGCTGCTTCAGGAACCGCAGGGCGAGCGTGGCCAGGCCATGCAGCCGGATGCCCTGCAACAGAGCGCCGGCCTGCTCGAAAGCATTCTCGAGGATTTCGGCATTCGCGGCGAGATCATCGACGTGCGGCCCGGGCCGGTCGTGACGCTTTACGAATTCGAGCCGGCGCCCGGCGTCAAATCCTCGCGTGTCATCGGCCTTGCGGACGATATCGCCCGGTCGATGTCGGCGCTGTCGGCCCGCGTCGCCGTGGTACCCGGCCGCAACGTGATCGGCATCGAACTGCCGAACGCGACGCGCGAAACCGTCTATTTCCGCGAACTGATCGAGTGCGAGGACTATTGGGAGACGAAGCACCGGCTGGCGCTCTGCCTCGGCAAGACGATCGGCGGCGAACCTGTTATCGCCGAACTCGCAAAAATGCCGCATCTGCTCGTCGCCGGCACCACCGGCTCGGGCAAGTCGGTTGCCATCAACACAATGATCCTGTCGCTTCTCTACCGGCTGCGGCCGGAGGAATGCCGGCTAATCATGATCGATCCGAAGATGCTGGAGCTTTCCGTCTATGACGGCATTCCGCACCTTTTGACCCCCGTCGTGACCGATCCCAAGAAAGCCGTCCTGGCGCTGAAATGGGCGGTTCGCGAGATGGAGGATCGCTACAAGAAGATGTCTCGCCTCGCCGTCCGCAATATCGACGGCTACAATCAGCGTGCCGCAAGCGCCCGCGAAAAAGGCGAGGTCATTTCTGTCAGCGTCCAGGCGGGCTTCGACCGGCAGACCGGCGAAATCCTCTACGAAGAGCAGGAGATGGACCTCTCGCCGATGCCCTATATCGTCGTCATCGTCGACGAGATGGCCGATCTGATGATGGTCGCCGGCAAGGATATCGAAGGCGCGATCCAGCGACTGGCGCAGATGGCACGTGCCGCCGGCATCCACCTGATCATGGCGACCCAGCGTCCCTCGGTCGATGTCATCACCGGCACGATCAAGGCCAATTTCCCGACCCGCATCTCCTTCCAGGTGACGTCGAAGATCGACAGCCGCACCATTCTCGGCGAACAAGGTGCGGAACACCTGCTCGGCCAGGGCGACATGCTGCACATGGCGGGCGGCGGGCGGATTTCCCGCGTCCACGGCCCGTTCGTCTCGGATGCCGAAGTCGAACTGGTAGTCCGTCACCTGAAGACACAAGGCCGGCCGGATTATCTCGGCACGGTCACCGAGGACGAAGACGACGAGGAAGACGAGGACGCATCGAGCCAGGAAGCGGTGTTCGACAAGAGCGCGATGGGCGGAGACGACAGCGACGAGCTTTACGACAAGGCCGTCAAAGTGGTCATGAAGGACCGCAAGTGCTCGACCTCCTATATCCAACGCCGCCTTTCGGTCGGCTACAACCGCGCCGCGTCGCTGGTGGAGCGCATGGAGCAGGAAGGCCTGGTCGGCCCCGCCAACCATGTCGGCAAACGCGAGATCATTGCCGGCGGACGTTCCGCCACAGCCGAGGATTTCGGGGACTGATCGCCGACAATTCTTACCGCTGGCGGCAGATGAAAGGCAGGAAGCTGCTCGCGGTGCCGAAATTCATCGCCGCCATGGTCAGCGCATTGGCGAGCTCGATCTCCTTGTGTGTGTGCGGGCAGACGTCCGCACCGCTCGAACAGCCATCGGCGATGAACTTTTCGTTGCCGTTGATGAACCCGGGGCTAACGCCCTCGAGCCCAATGAAATCCTTGGCCCGGTTCCAGGCGCGCTCGTAGCGGATGCATTTTTCCTTGGCCCAGGCTTCGACTTCGGCATCCTCGGCACGGGCGGGACCGAAGCTCGCCAGAGTGACGACAAGGATCAATAGAATTCTAGTCATGTGGCACCCGGATCGATGGTTCCGGCGGATTACCGGCTGCGGATATAGTCGCTGAGCCGGTTCGCGGCATCCTCGACCTGCAACGGATCGCGCAGGAAACAGGCCCGCATGAAACCCTGGCCGCCTGGGCCGAAGGCGGTTCCCGGCGCCAATCCGACGCCGGTCTTGTCGACGATCCTGAACGCCTCCCCGCGGCTGTCGGTGACGCCGTCGATCTTCAGGAAGGCATAAAGTGCGCCTGCCGGTTTTAGCGTTTCCACCCGGTTGGTGGCAATCAGCGCGTCGCAGAGGATGTCGCGGGATTTCCGCGCCCGTTCGATATTGGTGCGGACGAATTCGTCGCCCTGTTCGAGGGCGGCAATCGCGCCCTTCTGCATGAACTGGGCGACGCCGGATGTCGAATACTGGATGAGGTTGGTCAGCGTCTGGCCGATTTCAGCGGGCGCGACCATCCAGCCGACCCGCCAGCCGGTCATGCACCAGTTCTTCGAGAAGGAATTGGCGAAGATGATCCGGTCTTCCGGCTCCATGATGTCCATGAAAGACGGCGCGCGGGCGCCTTCGAAATAATAGAGGCCGTAGATCTCGTCGGCGACGATCCACAGGCCGTGCTTGCGGGCGAGTTCGAGGACGGCCTTCAGGTCGTCATGCGTCGCGGTCCAGCCGGTCGGGTTGGACGGCGAATTGATGAAGAGGGCGCTGGTCTTCGGGGTTATCGCTGCCTCCAGCCGGTCGATATCGAGCGCCCAGCGACCGTCGGTAAAGTCGAGTTCGACGGCGACCGGCTTGGCTTCCGAAACGCCGATGGCGTTGACGACATTCGGCCAGGCGGGAGAGAGGTAGACGATCTCGTTGCCGGCGGAGGCGACGGTCTGGATGGCGAGCACGATCGACTGCATGCCGGAGCCGGTGACATAAATGTTGTCGACCGACAGGTCCCGCCCATAGTGCCGCTGGTAATAACGCACGATCGACTCGCGGAGCGCCGGGATGCCCTGCGTCCAGGTGTAGAAGGTTTCGCCGGCGAGCAGGGCTTCGCTGGCGGCGCGGGTGATGAAATCGGGCGTCGGCAGATCGCCTTCGCCGATCCAGAGCGGCATCAGGTTTTCGCGGCCTCGGGCATAGGTGACGATTTCGCCAATGCCACTGCGGGGCGCTGCTGCGGCGCGGGCGCTGATCTCCGGTCTGATGATTGTCATGAATTGCCCTGTGGGTCCTGGCTGGTTTGTCGCAAAACTGACTTGGCCCAACCGCGCCCGCGGGTCAATATTTCCCGTGCCGGATTTTATTGTTTACTGGCTGGTGGTGCTCGCGAAACGGCCGAAAGTACCGCGGGAGAAACACAGCGGATCGCCTTCGCGGTGGGCTGCGCGCAACACGCGGCCGAGGATCAGCGTATGATCGCCGGCATCGTGCATCGAGGACAGCTCGCATTCGAAACGGGCGAGCGTGCCGGGTATGACCGGCACGCCTTCACGGTTCAGGTTCCAGCAAAGCTCCTCAAAGCCGAGACCGCCGCGGGTGAACCGGGCGCTGAGCAGATCCTGGTCGGCGCTGAGCACATGGATGGCGAAATGGTTCGCCGCCGTGAAGGCGCCATGACGAGACGAGCTCTTTGCCGGCGACCAGAGAACCAGCGGCGGATCGAGCGACACCGAGGTGAAGCTGTTAACCGTCATGCCGATCGGGCCATCCGGAGTTGTTGCCGTCACCACAGTCACACCGGTCGTGAACGCCCCAAGCGCGTTGCGATAATGCCGCGCGGTCGACGCATCCGGAACGAAGATCTGTTCGCTGGATATGCTTGCGGTGTCGGCAGTGATCATCATGGCACCTGCTTTCCGGTTGCGGCTGTGTAGAGTTCGAACCAGGTCTGCCGATCGATGGTAACCTTCAAGGCGTCCGCGCTCGTCGCGATGCGCGCGATATTGTTGGTTCCGATGATCGGAAGAATGTTTGCCGGGTGATGTAGTAGCCAGGCGAGCGCCACAGCCGACGCATCGACGCCTTGTTCTGCCGCTACCCGTTCCAGCGCGGCCATCAAAGGCTGGTGTTCGGGTTTGAAAATGCCGCCGCGGGCGAGCGGTGACCAGGCCATCGGCGCGATATTGCGCTCTTGCAGGTAGGCGAGATCGCCATTGGTGAATGCCTCGGAGGCGAGGAGGCTGATCTCGATCTGGTTGGTGACGAGTTCGGCCTCCATGGAGGATTGCAGCAGCGAAAAATCCCAGGGGCGGAAATTCGAGACGCCGACGGCACGCACCTTGCCGGATACGACCAGTGCATCGAGCGCCGGGCCGGTTTCGTCCGGATCCATCAACGGGTCGGGCCGGTGGATCAGCAGCAAATCGATATAGTCCGTTGCCATGTCACGCAGCGAGGCCTCGACCGAAGCGGTGATATGGGCAGCGCTCGTATCGTAGTGCTTGCCGCGGACGGCGGAGTGGCGGCCAGCCGGCGCGACGATGCCGCATTTGGTGACGATCTCGATTTTGTCGCGCAGCGAAGGCGAGGCCTTCAGCGCCCCGCCCAAAATCGCTTCCGCCGTATAGCCGCCATAGATATCGGCCTGGTCCATGGTGGTGATGCCCTGCGCCAGGCAGGCTTCGATCTTCGCCTGAACATGTTTCGGCGAGGTATCAGCATCGTCGCCGATCCGCCACATGCCATAAACGAGGCGGCTGAGCTGGAGATCGGGCGAAAGTTGAATGCGGTCTAGGTGATGAGGGGCCATCAGTGTCGTCTCCCGTTGCCGAGCGGCGTTGGGGGTGTCTCGGCCGGCACGCGGCCATAGGCATGCGGCAGCGAACAGGTCTTGAGCTCGGGCAAGACTTTCTGGCCGAAATGTTCCGCCTCGTCGAGATGCGGGTAGCCCGAAAAGATGAAGGCCCGGATGCCCATCTTTTTATACGCCTCGATTTCCGAAAGCACCTGGTCGGCGGAGCCGACAAGTGCCGCGCCGCAGCCGGAGCGAGCCCGACCGATGCCGGTCCAGAGGTGAGGTTCGACGTAGCCGAACTTGTCGGCGAGTTCACGGGCCTTCGCCTGATGCGAAACGCCGAGCGAGGTGCTGTCATGGGCGCGGTTGCGGATCAGCTGGCCGTATTCGTCGTCCAGCTTGGAGACGAGGTGTTCCGCATATTCGCGGGCCTCCTTTTCCGTGTCGCGGACGATCATGTGGACGCGCAGGCCGTAGTCCAGCGTCCGCCCATGGGCCGCGGCGCGGGCATGGACCGCCTTCATGCGTTCGGCCAACTGGTCCCTGGTTTCCGGCCACATCAGGTAGACGTCGCATTGGGCGCCGCAGAGCTCCAGCGCATCCGGCGAGTAGCCGCCGAAATAGAGAAGCGGGCCGCCGTTCTGCTGGTAGGGGCGGGCGGGCTCGGTGGTGATACCCTTGAAATTGTAGACCTCGCCCTCGTGGTCGATCGTGTCGCGGGTCCAGGCCTGGCGGAGGATCTGCACGACCTCATGGCTGCGGCGATACCGAAAGGCGCTGTCGGCGACTTCGCCGGGGAAATCGGAACTGATGACGTTGAGCGTCAACCGGCCCTTCAGCATGTGGTCGAGCGTGGCGACCGTGCGGGCGAGCATGATCGGCTGCATCTCGCCGCAGCGGATGGCAGCCAACAGATTGATCCGGTTTGTGATTTGCGAGGCGGCTGCGGCGAAGCTCAGCGTGTCCTGGCCGACCTGATAGGACGAGGGGCAGAGGATGTTGCGGAAGCCGAGCGTCTCGGCGCGCCTGACGATGTCGGAGCAATGCTCCCAGCTGGACTTCAACGCGTCATCCGGGACGCCGAGATAGGCGTAGTCGTCTGAGCACAGGGCGGCGAACCAGGATACCTCGGCGGCATCGAGATCCTGTGATGTTATGGGCACGACGGTCATCAAAATTCTCCTCGACTCCTGGGACTTGAATATCATCCGCGTTCGTGTAAATCAATAGTGTATCAATTTCGATGCGTCATTCCTCGGGGAGGGGGAACGGCTTATGGACAGTTATCCGGGCAGCCTGCCGATCTATCTGCAAATCGCCGAACTTCTGGTTCGCGACATCGCGGCCGGCCGGCTTGTCGACGGAGAGAAGCTGGCGCCGGAGCGCGACATGGCGGTGCAGCTCGGCATTGCGGTCGGCACGCTGCGCAAGGCGCTGGCGGAACTGCAGAACCGCGGGCTGCTGGAACGGGTGCAGGGGTCCGGAAACTATGTCCGGGCGATCAGTGATCCGAAGAGCGTTTATGCGATGTTCCGGCTGGAACTGATCCAGGGCGGCGGTCTGCCGACCGCGGAATTGCTCGATGTGATGCGGCTCGACAAACCCAAGGACTTGCCGAGGTTCGGCTTTTCGCCGGAAGGGCATCGCATCCGCCGCATTCGTCGGCTGTCGGGCAAGGTCGCGGCGCTCGAGGAGATCTGGCTCGACGGTTCCTATGTGGCCGCGATCACGCCGGAAGACCTGTCGGAATCGCTTTATCTCTACTACCGCACGCGGCTGGGCCTCTGGATCGTCCGAGCGGAAGACAAGATCGACCTCGACACCGTGCCCGACTGGGCGCCGCCGGCCTTCGGCCAGAAGCCGGGCGCGCCGATCCCCCATGTGCTGCGCATGAGCCAGGCACAGGATGGCGCCCTGGCCGAGGTTTCCCGCACATGGTTCGACCATTCCGTGGCGCGATACGTATCGCGGCTGCGGTAGACAACAATCGAGTACCGACAAGATGAAATTCGAGACGACACAAGACGGTTTTTCCATCTCGCTGAACGGCCGCAGCATCCTGCGGCACAGTGCTGCCTCGCCCTGCATATTCGTCGGCCATGGGCAGGAGCGGATGGACATGTACCGCGGCAATTTCGAGGTCGAGGATTACATCGTCGAGCGCAGCGCATTGCGCCATGCGGATGTGGACGGCAACACGATCAGCCTCTCGGAGGCCGAGGGCCGGGCGCCGCGGCTGGAGCTGACGGTCTCGGAAACCGCCGTGCATTTCCGCTCATTGGACGAGGCGATCAACCGCTTCTGGATCCGAATTCATGCGGACAATGACGAGCATGTCTGGGGTGGCGGCGAGCAGATGTCCTATTTCGACATGCGCGGACGCCGCTTTCCGCTCTGGACCTCGGAGCCCGGCGTCGGCCGCGACAAGACGAGCGAGATCACCTTCAAGTCAGACCTGAAGGACAAGGCGGGGGGCGATTACTACAACACAAACTACCCGCAGCCGACCTATATTTCCTCGGCGCGCTATGCGCTGCATGTGGAGACGACCGCCTATTCCGTCTTCGATTTCCGGCGCAAGACCTTTCACGAGATCGAAACCTGGGCGGTGCCGGAGCGGATCGAGCTGTTTGCCGCACCGAATTTCGCCGAGTTGGTCGAGGCCCTGTCTCTGCGGTTCGGGCGGCAGCCGGAACTGCCGGACTGGGTCTACAAAGGCGCGATCATTGGCCTCAAGGACGGCGTCAATTCCTTCGAGCGGCTGGAAAAGATGCGCAATGCCGGCGTGCAGGTCTCCGGTCTCTGGTGCGAGGATTGGGTCGGGCTTCGCCAGACCTCGTTCGGATCGCGGCTGTTCTGGGACTGGCAGGCGAATGACGAGCGTTATCCGGACCTGCGCCAGCGCATCGCCGACCTGAACGGCGAGGGCATCCGCTTCCTCGGTTACGTCAATCCCTATCTCTGCGTCGACGGCTCGCTGTTTCCGGAAGCGGAAGCCGCGGGTTATTTCGCCAAGGATCCGCTCGGCCGCACGGCGATCGTCGATTTTGGCGAATTCGATTGCGGCGTCGTCGATTTCACCAACCGGCAAGCGGCTGATTGGTTCGCCGAGGAGGTCATCGGCCGCCGTATGCTGGATTTCGGGCTGACCGGCTGGATGGCCGATTTCGGCGAATACCTGCCGATCGATGTGGAGCTTGCGAACGGCATCGATGCCAAGCTGATGCACAATGCCTGGCCGACCCTCTGGGCCGAAGTCAACGCCAAGGCGATTGCCAGCCGCGGCAAGACAGGCGAGGCGCTGTTCTTCATGCGCGCCGGCTTCACCGGCGTGCAGAAACATTGCCCGCTGCTCTGGGGTGGCGACCAGTCGGTGGACTTTTCGCGCCATGACGGGCTCGTCACGGTGATGTGCGCAGCCCTCTCGTCTGGCCTGCTCGGAAACGCCTATCACCATTCCGATATCGGCGGTTATACGAGCCTGTTCGGCAATGTCCGCACCCCGGAACTGCTGATGCGGTGGGCCGAGATGGCGGCCTTCACGCCGGTTATGCGCAGCCACGAGGGCAACCGGCCGCGCGACAATATCCAGATCGACCAGGACCCGGAAGTGCTGGAGCATTTCGCCCGGATGACGCGGATCTACGTGCATCTGACGCCGTACCTGAAGACGCTGTCCAAGGAAGCCGCCGCCCGTGGCCTGCCGGTGCAGCGGCCGCTCTTTCTGCATTACGAGCATGACTCGAAGACCTACGCCATTCAGGATGCCTATCTTTACGGCCCGGAACTGCTGGTGGCACCGGTCTGGCATGCGGCGCAGGATGTGCGGAACGTTTATCTGCCGGAAGGGGCGAGGTGGGTGCATGTGTGGAGCGGCGTCGAATATGCAGGCGGGGAAGAGGTGACGGTTGCGTCGCCGATCGGTTGTCCGCCGGTGTTTTATCGGACGGATGCGGCTTTTGCGGAGATGTTTGCGGCGTTGAGGGAAATGTGAGGGTGCGGGCCGGTGCGGCAAGCTCCCACTAATCTCCCCCCTTGAGGGGGAGATGTCACCGAAGGTGACAGAGGGGGGTAGCGACGGTGCGGCAAACGCAGTGGCGGAAGAATATGCCGAGAAGTCACCCCCCTCTGCCCTGCCGGGCATCTCCCCCACAAGGGGGGAGATTGGTGTGCCGCACGGTCGTCAATTCCGCCTCAACGCGCCGCCCAGTTGGCACCGCGGCGGAAGATCGTCTTCATTTGCGGCACGTCGAATTCCTTCGCCTGGTGGCCGAGGGAGGAATAGAAGACGCGGCCCTCTCCGTATTTCCGCTTCCAGACGACCGGCATGACGACGCCGTCGATCCAATAGGCATGGTCGCCGGTAAACGTCGTCGTCGCCAGCACCTCGTTCGAGGGGTCGACATGCATGTAATATTGCTCGGACGTGTAGGGGAAATCGGCGATACCCTCCATCAGCGGGTCGTCGGGCCTCGTGATGTTGACCGTATAATCGATGATATTGCCGGGATGGGCGACCCACTGGCCGCCGATGATGAACTGGTAGTCGACCGACTCGCGGAACGCGTCGCCGGCGCCGCCGTGATAACCGGCGATGCCGACGCCGTTCTGGACGGCCGCAGCGAGGTTCTTCACTTCTTCCTTCTCGATTTTCGACATCGTCATGATCGGCACGATAAGGCTGAGGTCATGGATCGAGGGATCGGCGAAAGCCTCCGTCGAATGCTCGAGATAGACCTTGAAACCGTCTTCTTCGAGCATGTCCTTGATGATTTCGGCACATTCCTGCGGTTCGTGGCCGCTCCAGCCGCCCCATACAATGAGTGCTTCACGCATTTATTCGTCCTCCAGAATTATTTCGCCAACTGGCCGTCGACGAGTGATTCCGACAGCGGAGCGGGCCGCTCCGTGGCCGTGGTGATCTTGATCGTGCGTCCCTCGGCGGAGGCCGTATGAAACGCTTCCATGACCTCCAGCACGTGCAGCGCCAGGTCGCCATTCGCCCGGTGCGGGCGGTTGGAGCGGATCGCGTAAGCCAGGTCCGCAACGCCGATCGAGCGATAGTTGCCGTCCGCATAGGGCAGGGTCACGGGCTGATCCTCGAACTGGCCGCCCTTCTTCAGGTAATCGACCGGCCCGGCGAAGCGGTTCGGGTCCGGTACGATCAGTGTACCCTCGGTGCCGTAGACTTCGAGCGGCACATGCTTGTGGCCGGCGACGTCGAAGCTCATGCCGATCTGGACGACCGCGCCGTTCGCAAAGGCCATGACACCGGCCACATGGGTCGGAACATGTACCGGAATGCGCTCGCCGTTGCGCGGCTCGCTGGTGATGATGCGCTCCTTGCGGGGCGTCACCGCGAAACCCGCCACCTGCGACACGGGGCCGAGCAGGTTGACGAGGTCGGTGATGTAATAGGGACCCATGTCGAGCATCGGACCGCCGCCGACCTCGTAATAGAAGGCGGGGTTCGGGTGCCAGCGCTCGTGGCCAGGGCACATGAATGTGGCGGTGCCGCCGACCGGAATCCCGATGACGCCCTGGTCGATCAGCTCGCGGGCGGTCTGGTGGCCGCCGCCGAGGAAGGTGTCGGGGGCGGCACCGATGCGCAGGCCCTTGGCCTTTGCGGCCTCCGCCAATTTTTTCCCTTCCGCGAAATTAATCCCGAGAGGTTTTTCCGAATAGGTGTGCTTGCCCGCATCGAGCGCCTGCAGCCCGACGGCGACATGCGCCTTGGGGATCGTCAGGTTGACGATGATCTCGACCTTCGGATCGGCGAGCAATTCGTCGACCGTACGGGCCCGGAGGTTGAATTCGGAGGCTTTCGCCTCGGCCAGATCGCGGTTGAGATCGCCCAACCCGCGGATATCGAGGATCGGAAAAGCGGATGTCATCGCCTTCAGGTAGGCGCCCGAAATATTGCCGCATCCGATGATGCCGATACCGACTTTGTCCATTGTTTCCTCCCGATGAATGCTGATGCTTGGCGCGTCAGAGCGCCGGCCCGGTGGTGCTCCAGGGCGATTCGTAAAGTTCGTAAAGTGCTACGGCCGCCGCTCCCTGCGCCCAGAAATCATCCGTAGAATCGTCAAAGACGAGTTCGCTGACGCCTTTCAGCGACGGCGGAATGGCGAGCGCATAGGCATCGCGCAGGCTGTTCAGGAATGGTTCGCCGAGCGCCAGCGACGAGCCGACGAGGATGACCCGTGGTGGCGCAAACAGCGTCACGATATTGGCGATCGTCAGCCCGACGGCCTCGCCGGCGCGAACGGCCGCGGCGATCAGCCGGTCGTCGTCGGCCTGGATGAGCGCCTGGACATGGGTCATGCCGCGGCCGAGCCTCACTGCTTCGGCAAAACGTCCGTCCGCCTGCTGCTCGCCGAGGATGGCGCTCTCGCCCGCCTGGCTCGAAAGCCGCACGATGCCTTGCGGACCGGTGCCGAGCACGAGATCGCCGAGATTGTGGCTGAGGCCGCCGGCACCGCGGAAAAGCCGGTTGCCATGCAGCACGCCGAGACCAAGCGTCTGTTCGAGCGAGATCAGGACCATATCCTGCAGATCGCGGGCCTTGCCGAACCAGTGATGGCCGAGCGTGATGGCATGTGCGTCACTCTCGACGATGGTCGGCGTCGAGAGGCGCGTCGACATTTCGGTCGCAAAATCGATGTTGATCTCGCGAAAGATCGGGCTTGAACGGACATGCCCGGTACGGTGTTCAATGACGCCCGGAAGCCCCAGGCAGACGCTGTCGACATCCTCCAGCGACAGGCCGGCATCGACGACACAGCGGCGCACGCCGTCTTCGACGAGATCTGCGATGACTGCGATCGGCTGCCGGTCGATACGGATCGGCAGGGTGAGCTTGGAGAGCACGTCGCCGCGGAAATTCGTGACGACGAAGACCATGCGGCTTGCGGCGATCTTGGCGCCGACGACGCGGGCGGCATCCGGATTGACCTCCAGCATGACGCGCGGCCGGCCGCGCACCGCCTCGTTGCGGATATCACCTTCGTGGCGGGTCAGGATCAGCCCATCATCGAGCAGGGAAGCGGTGATGGCGGAAACGGTGGTCGTGGAGAGTTCCGTGCGCTCGGAAATTTCGACACGGGAGATGGGACCGCGCCGCCGGATCGTATCCAGCACGCTGAGGCGATTCATCGCACGCATGAGTTCCGGATCGGCGGTTTTCATCTGTTCTGCGCACTCGTCGGCTTCTGCACCGAACTGCTATTTAATTCGAGGTGCAAATTAAATTCGCTTTGTTCTAGAGCCGATTTTGTGCGACATGCAATAGGTAAAAGCAGCAAATGGCGCATTTTTTGCCAAAATTGGCCAATCTCGTCCAGGGCTATTGACAGATGCGTTGGGCTTGCCGATTATTTAATTCGGATACAGGAATAAAGCTTTGGGAGGAGCGCCTTCAATGTCCAACAGATACTACAGGATGCGTCTGATTTCCGCGACCGCTGTTGCTCTCGCGGGTGGGCTGTTTACGGCCAGCGTCGCTGCAGCGGACAGCGTCATTCGCTGGATGCATGTCGAGCAGGTGCCGGCGAACATCACGGTCTGGAACCAGATCGCCAGGGATTTCGAGGCCAAGCATCCCGGCGTCAAGGTCGAGATGCAATTTCTGGAAAACCAGGCCTTCAAGGCGAAGCTGCCGACGCTTCTGCAATCGAAAGACGCGCCAAGCATCTTTTATACCTGGGGCGGCGGCGTCCTCAAGGCGCAGTCCGAGACCGGCACGCTGCGGCCAATCAATGCGGCGATCGACGCGAACGGGGGGGAATGGCGCAAGTCGATCAATGCCTCCGCCGTCGATGGCCTGACCTTTGACGGCAAGGTCTGGGCTTCGCCCGTCAGGACCGGCCTCGTTTCCTTCTATTACAACAAGGAATTGTTCAAGAAGGCTGGCGTCGACGCCTCGAAGATCGCGACCTGGGACGATTTCCTCAGCGCTGTCAAAACGCTGAAACAGGCCGGCGTGACGCCGATCGCTGGCGGCGGGCGGGACAAGTGGCCCCTGCATTTCTACTGGAGCTATCTCGCTATGCGCGAAGCGGGGCAAAAGGGCTTTGCCGACGCCAAGGCCGGCAAGAACGACGGCTTCGCCGGCAAGCCTTTCGTCAAGGCAGGCGAGCGCATGGCGGAACTCGGCAAACTTGAGCCATTCCAGAATGGCTATCTGGGTGCGACCTGGAACGATGCGCTTGCCACGTTCGGCGATGGCCGTGCCGCGCTCATCCTGAGCTTCGAAAATACGCCGGCGACGCAGGCGTCGAATTCGACGAGCCGCAAAGGCCTTGCCGACGACAATATCGGCCGCTTCCCGTTCCCCGTCGTCAGCGGAGGGCCCGGCGTGACCACCGACAGTTTCGGCGGTCTCAACGGATGGGCCGTCACCAAGAATGCGCCGCCTGAAACCGAGGAATTCCTCCGCTACATGGCAAGCGCCGACGTGCAGAAGCTTCTCGCCAGGGATACGCAGATCATGCCCGTTGCCAAGGGTGCGAGCGAAGCGATCTCGAAGCCGCTGCTGAAGGAAGTTGCCGAAGCTCTTGGCAAGGAAACCTGGCACCAGAACTTTCTCGATCAGGATCTCGGCCCCAATGTCGGTGCGATCGTCAACGACATCAGCGTCGAAGTGGTCTCCGGCAGCATGAAACCGGCTGCCGCGGCGCAGCAGATCGAGGACGCCTACTCCCTCGAACGAAAGTAAGCGCAGCGCCGGCGCTCCCGCTCCCCTAAGGTTCCAGCAACCCTGGGAGCGCCGGTTCCCGTCCTCGCCTGACGGCGTCTCGCAGCCCGAAAGGCTCGAAAATCGATGAGCGATATGCTGATGTCTGCCAATGCCGTCCCTTCCGGGAATACACTTGTGGTAGCGCGGCGCCGCAAGCGTTCTCTTGCCAACAGCAAGTGGCCGGTGCTGATCCTGTTCCTGCCACCGGCGCTTCTTCTGTTCACGGTGCTGGTCATTCTGCCCATGGGCGAGGCCGCCTGGTATTCCTTCTATAACTGGAACGGCTATGGCAGCCCGACCCAGTGGGTCGGCTGGCGCAACTACCAGCTCATTTTCCGCAATAGCGCCTTCACCCAGGCTTTGATCAACAACGGCCTGATCGTGCTTGCCTCGCTTTGCGTGCAGGTTCCGCTGGCGCTCTGGCTGGCGACGATGATCTCCAGCCGGATCAGGGGTGCGCTGTTCTTCCGGCTGATCTTCTTCCTGCCCTACGTGCTTGCGGATGTTGCAGCAGGGATGATCTGGCGTTTCGTTTATGACGGGGATTTCGGTCTCGTCGCCGGTATCTCGCATTTCATTGGCGTCGAACCACCCTTCTGGCTCGCCGACCGCGACCTGGCAATGTACGCGATATTGGGCGTCATCGTCTGGAAGTATTTCGGTTTTCACATGATGCTCTTCATCGCCGGCCTGCAGGCGATCGACAAGAGCGTGCTGGAAGCGGCTGACATCGACGGTGCGACCGGCTTCCAGAAGTTCCGGCTTGTGACGCTGCCGCTGCTCGGCTCCACCGTGCGTCTCTCGGTCTTCTTTGCGGTCGTCGGTTCGCTGCAGCTTTTCGACATGATCATGCCGCTCACCGGCGGCGGTCCGTCGAACTCGACGCAGACGATGGTGACGTTCCTGTACAATTTCGGGGTGACCCGCATGCAGGTCGGGTTCGGCAGCGCCGTCGGGGTGGTGCTGTTCGTGATCTGCGTGACGCTCGCCTTCAGCTACAAGCGGGTGTTCATGCGCAATGACTGATATCTCGACAGCACAGCCCATCGATGCCGCCAGCGCGCCGACGTCCGGCCAGCGGATCCGCGCCGGCACGCAGGTCTATATGTACATATCGCTGATCATCGTGGCGGCAATCGTGGTGGTGCCGCTCATCAGCACTGCGCTCGGCGGCTTCAAGACCCTCGGCGAACTGCGCGGCAATCCTTTCGGCCTGCCGACGGAATGGCAGTGGTCGAACTACACGGACATCATCATCAGCAAGCGCTATTGGCTGCAGATGAGCAATTCGCTGATCATCGCCCTGTTGACGGTGTTCCTGACATTGACCTTCGGTGCCATGGCAGCCTTCTGCTTCGCACATATCCGCTTCTTCGGCACCGATTATCTGGTCAACTATTTCCTGATCGGGCTGATGTTCCCGGCAGCGACGGCCATCCTGCCGCTCTACATCCGCATCCGCGATCTGGGGCTCATCGATACATATTGGGGCGTGGTGCTGCCGCAGGTCGCGTTCGGCATGGGCATGAGCATCATGCTGTTTCGGAACTACTTCCGCAATTTGCCGTCCGAACTCTTCGACGCGGCTTTCGTCGACGGCTGCGGCTATATGCGCTTCTTCTGGCACATCACGCTGCCGCTGTCGCGGCCGATTATCGCCACCGTCGGCATCATCTCCTTCGTCAGCAGCTGGAACAGTTATATCGTGCCGCTGATCATGCTGAATTCCGAGAGCCGTTACCCCTGGCCGCTCGGCATCATGATCTATCGGGGCGAATTCAGCACCGAATGGCAGCTGGTGCTGGCCTTCATCACGCTCACCATCCTGCCAACCATCATCGCCTTCTTCCTGGCCCAGAAGCACATCATCGCCGGTCTGACCGCCGGTGCGGTGAAGTCCTGAGCCCCGACCCGGAGTAACTCGCATGGCATCCGTCGAACTCAGACAAGTCCGCAAGGCCTATGGGGCACTCCCGGTCATCCATGGCGTGTCGCTGGCGATCGAAGACGGCGAGTTCGTCGCGCTGGTCGGTCCGTCGGGCTGCGGAAAATCGACGCTGTTGCGGATGATTGCCGGGCTTGAGGAAATCACTGCCGGTGAGGTCATTATCGACAACGCGGTGGTCAACGAGCTGACCCCGCGCGAGCGCAACATCGCCATGGTGTTCCAGTCCTATGCGCTTTATCCGCATATGACGGTTGCCGAAAACATGGGCTTCAACCTGCGCCTTTCCGGAACCCCGAAGCCGGTGATTGCCGAACGCGTCGCCGAAGCCGCGCGCATGCTCGACCTGATGCCGCTTCTCGATCGCAAGCCGGCGCAACTTTCCGGCGGCCAGCGTCAGCGCGTCGCCATGGGCCGGGCGATCGTCCGCAACCCGGCCGTCTTCCTGTTCGACGAGCCGCTTTCCAATCTCGACGCCAAACTGCGTGTGCAGATGCGCGCCGAGATCAAGCAGCTGCACCAGAAGGTCGGGACGACATCGATCTACGTCACCCACGACCAGATCGAGGCGATGACACTCGCCGACCGCATCGTCGTCCTCAATCAGGGAAAGGTGGAGCAGGAAGGCACGCCGATGGAACTTTACAAGAAGCCGGCCAACCTCTTCGTTGCCGCCTTCATCGGTTCTCCGGCGATGAACCTTCTCGACGGCACCGTGGACGGTGATGGCGGCGAACCGTCCGCTCGCCTTGGCGACGGAACCGCGATCCGCATCGCGCCGGATCGCAAGGTGAAGCGTGGCCAGGCGATCAAGGTCGGCCTGCGTCCGGAGCATCTGAGCCCCGGCGTCGGGGGTACTGCGCTTGCCGGGCAGACGCTGCTGGTCGAGCCGACCGGCGCACAGACCCATATCATCTTCGACCTCGCCGGCCACCCGGTCGTCGCCATCGTCGACGGCGAATATCCGGCCCGCTACGGCGCGCGATTTGAAGCCAACATCCCGGCCGAACAGGTGCATGTCTTTGACCGGGAAACGGGAGTGGCCCTCTAGTCCGGCATTGTCCGCAACAGGTGTCAAAAGCTTTCGAGCCTGATGTCGGCTGGCCGTGAGTGGGTGAGGATGTAGCGGCCGTTCGGCAGGTCGTTGCCGTCAAGTTTCCAGGCAATCGCGGCTTCATCAAGCCCGTAATGGACCCAGCGGGCCTTGAGCCGCTCGCGGAGCACCTCCTCCGAAGGGCCGACAAAAATGGTGAAGTCGAACATTTCGGCAAGCCGCGACCAGGGCGCTTCGTCGATCAGCAGGTAATTGCCTTCCGCCAGAACGATATGAGTATCGGGCGAGATCGGGCGGGCCGAGGCGATGGCGATCTCGCGCGATCGATCGAAGACCGGCACCAGTACCTCCTCGTCTCCCTGCCGCACCGCCTTGAGGATGTCGGCAAAACCGCGCACGTCGAAAGTCTGCGGTGCTCCCTTGCGGGACAACAGGCCGCGGGCTTCCAGGATACCGTTATCCATGTGGAAGCCGTCCATCGGCAGGACTTCGGCCAGTTCGCCGCGCGCCAGCAGGGCTTCGTGCAGGGCGTCGGCGAGCGTGGATTTTCCGCCGCCCGGCGGGCCGGCGACCGCAACGATGAAGCGCCGGCTATTTTTGGCCCGGTCGATGACGGTGTCGGTGATGTCGTCCAGTGTCATTTGCGTCGACGCCTCGTATTTCATCTTGTCGAAATGAACTTCTAGCGTCCCGCAATGCGTTCAGGCAATCCACGAAGGCATGGATGCGGCGCGCGCGGATGAGGTCTTATCGAGCGCTCTCCCTGGCCACCTTCAGGGCGTCCCAAACCCTGTAAGGTGTCGCGGGCATATCGAAATCCTCGACGCCGGCCGAGCGAAGCGCATCCAGGATGGCGTTCATCAGCGTCGGCAGCGCCCCGGTCGTGCCGGCCTCACCGCCGCCCTTGACGCCGAGCACATTGGTGGGCGAGGGGGCCGGCAGGTCGAGGAAGCGGGGCGTCGGCATGAAATCGGCTCGCGGCATGAAATAATCCATGAAGCTGGCGGTCAGCATCTGGCCGCTGTCGCGGTCATAAACGATGTGCTCGCCAAACACCTGGCCCGCGCCCTGGGCGAGGCCGCCGTGCATCTGGCCTTCGAGCAGCGTGTGGTTGATGACATGGCCGGCATCGTCGACGCCGATATAGGACGTGACTTTCGTGTCGCCGGTATTGGGGTCGATCTCCACTTCGGCGACATGCACGCCGCCGGGGAAACTGCGCTCCGGCTGGATCGAGGCGAGCGTATCCAGCGCATTGCCCTCCGGCGTGACGTTGCGGGCGGCGAGTTCCAGGAGCGAGATCGACATGTTGGTGCCGGCCACTTTGTAATGGCCATGGTCGAATTCGATATCGGTTTCGGACGCTTCTAGAGTCTCAGCGGCCAACTTCAGGCCCTTCTTCACCACCTCGCGGGAGGTGATCGTCAGCGAGGCACCGTGGGAGGCCATGGTCCGCGATCCCATCGTGCCGGCGCCCTTGAGCTTGTGGGGCGCATGGACGCTGTTGGCGCGCAGGTTGATCAGGTTCTCGTCGATGCCGAGTTCCTTGGCGACCAGCCGCGGCAGCACCGTCTCGTGCCCCTGGCCGGCAGAGCCGGACAGCGTGTAGAGCGTCAGCGTACCATCCGCCTCGAAGCGGATCTCGGTTTCTTCCGGCATATGGCCGCCGCCGGACGGCTCGACGAAGACGCCCATGCCGATGCCGCGCAGATTGCCGCGTTTTTCCGACTCCTTGCGGCGGGCTTCGAAACCTTTCCAGCCGGAGACCGAGACGGCTTCCTCAAGCATCGCGACATAATTGCCGCTGTCGTAGACGGTGGTCGGTGTCTTGTAGGGGTAGGCATCGTCGGGGATCAGGTTTTTCCGGCGGATCTCTATCCGGTCCATGCCGAGATCGCTGGCGGCCTGATCGACCAGCCGCTCGACGAAATAATTGATGTCCGGACGGCCGGCGCCGCGATAGGCGGCGATCGGGGAGGTATTGGTGAAGGCGAGGCGGTTGAGCCCGAAGACGGCGGGAATACGGTAGCAGCCCGTGCCGGTCAGCATCGGGTTCAGGACGTTGATCAGCGCACCGGCCGGCGAATGGTAGGCGCCGAGATCGCAGACGACGTTCATACGGATGCCGAGGAATTCTCCGGCTTCGCTGAGCGCCATCTCCCCGGTGAAGCGGACGGCGCGGCCGTGATAATCGGCAAGGAAGCTTTCGGTGCGGCTGGCGGTCCAGCGCACCGGCCGACAGAGCTTCTTGGCGGCAAGCATGATCGCCGCATATTCCGGATAGGGGGCGCCACGGATGCCGAAGCTGCCGCCGACATCACCCATGTGATGCCGCACTTTTTCCGGTGGGTGGCCGGTGAAACGGGCAAGGCCATCGGCGAGGCCGGTGCCCTGGCTGGCGGAATAGACGTCGAAGACCTCCGTCTCGGCGTCGTATGCCGCCATGAAGGATTTGAGTTCGAGAGGGTTGGCGGCAACGCGCTGCGACTCGACCGTCAGCGTCGAGATATGCGCGGCCTTGGCGAAGGCTTCATCGGCTGTCGCCTTGTCGCCGAAACTGTGCAGGAAGACGAGATTACCCGGCACATCGTCGAAAAGCTGCGGCGCGCCGTCTTCCAGCGCGGCCTCCGGATCGACGATCGCCGGCAGGTCCTCGTAGTCGACCGCGATCAGCTCGACCGCATCGGCAGCCGCTTCGGCACTGTCGGCTACGACCATGGCAACCGGTTCGCCGACGAAACGGACGCGGTCGGTCGACAGAGCATGGCGGTGCGGTGCCTTGATCTTCATCCCATCGACGCCGGGGAAGGAGACAAGCGGGCCGGGGGCGATCAGGTTCGCTTCGAGCGCATCCTTGCCGGTCAGCACGATATGGACGCCCGGTGCGGCGAGCGCCGCCTCGACATCGATCGAAACGATGCGCGCATGCGGCTGGTCGGCTCTCAGGAATGCGGCGTAGAGCTGGTTATCCAGCACCTTGTCTGCGGTATATGCGCCTTGGCCGGTAACAAGTCTTATGTCTTCCCGGCGACCGGTGAAGACCTCGTGATCGCTGCTCAAAACCACTCTCCCACGCCATGCAATTTTCTGCCGGAGATATCTCTACCGCCTCTGGCCCGCGAATGGAAAGCCGCCTCTGGTATACCTTTTTCTACTTTGTCACATCGATCACCACACGCCCGCGGATTTTCCCCGCAATAATATCCTCGGCGAGTTGCGGCAGGTTGGACATCGGTTCCGTCGTGGTGATTTCCGAAAGCTTGGCGGGATCGAGATCGCGGGCGAGCCGCGCCCATGCCGACAGCCGCTGTTCGCGGGTGGCGATGACGCTGTCGACGCCGATCAGCGTTACGGCGCGCAGGATATGCGGCAGCACGGTTCCCGGAAGGTCGGCCCCGCCGGCAAGGCCGCAGGCGGCGATGGCGCAGCCACGCATCGTCTGGGAGAGCGCGTTGGCAAGCGTGGTCGAGCCGACGCTATCGACGCCGCCCGTCCAGCGTTCCTTTTGCAGCGGGCCACCCTTTTCGGCGAGCGCCGCTCGGTCGATGAAGTTGGAGGCGCCGAGCGAGGCGAGGTAGTCGTGGGTTTCCGGACGGCCGGTTGAGGCGGTGACGTTGTAGCCGCAGGCGGCCAGCAGCGCGATTGCCACCGAGCCGACGCCTCCGGCCGCACCGGTGACCAGCACTTCGCCCTCACCGGGCTTGATCGAATCCCATTTTTCCAAGGCATCGACGCAGAGTGCTGCCGTATAACCCGCGGTACCGATTGCCATCGCCTGTTCCATCGAAAACGCGTCGGGCAGGCGGATCAGCCATTCCGGCTTGACCCGCTGGTAGCGGCCGAAGGCGCCCCATTCTGTTTCGGACAGACCCCAGCCGTTCAGCACGACCTTGTCGCCGGTTTTCCATTCCGGCGAGCGGGATTCGACGACGGTGCCGGAGAGGTCGATGCCGCCGACCATCGGCATGCGCCTGGCGATGCGGCCCTTGCCTGATATCGCCAAGCCGTCCTTGTAGTTCAACGTCGAATAGGCGATCTCGACCAGCACGTCGTTGTCGGGAAGGTCGGCGATCGAGATCTCCCTGAAAACGCCTTTCGGCTTGCCGTCGACGGCGTCGATGACCATGGCGGTAAAGGTCTCGGTCATGTCTCTCTCCCGATATCGTGGCGATGTTGGTTTTTTAAGCTGAGGCCTGTGCGGCGGCATCGCGCCTGGCGCGCGCGTCGAGCACGGCGGAATAACTTTCGCGCACATAGGCGAGCAGCCGCGCCAGCGCATCGGCGGCCCTGGCATCCTCGCGACTGCGCACCGCGTCGACGATTTCCTGGTGCAGCGAGGCGACGTGGCGGCGTTCGCGGACGCGGAAGACGATCATGTTGGTGATCGGAATGAAGGCCTCGATGACGGTGTACATCATCAGTTTCAGCGGGCCGTTGCCGGTCGATTCCACCAGTGCTCTATGGAAACGCACGTCCGAAGCGCAGAAATCCTCGTCGCTAACAGCCTCGTCGAGCTGTACCGCGATCTCCGCTTCCATCGCAGCGAGATCGGCTTCGCTGCGGTTTGCGGCGGCCAGCCGGCAGCAGACGGCTTCTGTTTCCAGCCTGGCGGTGATGATCTCTTCGATGTCGAAGGCGCCGATGCCGACCAGCAGGGTGGCGGCGCCGGTAATCGCCTTGGAAAGACCTTCCGGATCCGGCCGCTTGACGAAATTGCCGCCGGTTGGGCCGCGTTTGGAATGAATGAGATTTTGGGCGGCGAGGCGCTTCAAGGCCTCGCGCACCGTCGGGCGGGAAATGCCGAAGCTTCGGGCAAGTTCTTCCTCGGTCGGCAGGCGTTCGTCGATCTTCAGCCGGCCGTCCATTATCGCCGAGCGGATGTTGTCGGACACTTGCCTGGCGATGCCCGTGCGGACAACCTCGTCGTATTTGAGGATCATGTCATCCTTCCCCGCGTATCCTGATCCGCATATTCCTGGGACCAGTCTCCTGGCTATAGTGATGCCATGGGAGCGGTGAAAAGGCTACTGCTTTTTAAATATAGGTTTGACAAATAGGGGAATGGGAATAACCTCGCCCCCAAGAAACAAGGGGAATGAGAGAATGGGCGCAATCGCATTCGGCGATGCTGGAGCGCAGGGTAGCGAAGCAGGCATCGCGGAGGAGAGCACCTTGTCCTTCGATCGCGTGGCCCATCTTCTCTCCAGCCTCGAAAGCCGGCTTGACGCCGCTGCGATCCTCACCGGCGATGCGATTTCGGATGGTTATGCCGCCGATGCGACGGCTCGAGGTGCACGACCTGCGGCCGTTCTGCGTCCGCGCAATACCGAAGACGTTTCCGCCATTCTTTCCGCCGCCAACGAACTCCGCCAGCCGATCGTCGTGCAGGGCGGCCGCACCGGGCTATCCGGTTCCTCCAGGCCGGTCGAGGGCGAAGTCTCCATCTCGCTGGAACGGTTGACAGGCATCGAGTCGATCGACGTCGCGGCACAGACGATGATCGTCAAGGCTGGCACGCCGCTGCAGGTAGTGCAACAGGCGGCGAGCGACGTGGGCCTGTTCTTCGGCGTCGATATCGGTGCGCGCGGCACGGCCACGGTCGGGGGCAATATCGGCACCAATGCCGGCGGCATCCGGGTTCTGCGTTACGGCATGTATCGGGCGCAGGTCATGGGGCTTGAGGCGGTGCTGCCGGACGGCACTATTCTCTCATCGCTGAAAGGCCTGCCCAAGGACAATTCCGGCTACGACCTCAATCCGCTGTTCATCGGAACCGAAGGCACGATCGGCGTCGTCACGCGCGCCTGCCTGAAACTGCATCCGAAACCGCAGATCGAGCGCAACGCCTTCATCGCCCTGCCGTCGCTGAAGGCGGCGCAGGATCTGCTGGCGCGGCTGCGGGTCGAACTCTCCGGCCTCATCTCAGCCTTCGAGGCGATCTTTCCGAACGTCTACGAAGGCACCGTCGACTACATGGGGATCCGTCCTCCCGTCGAAAAAGGGGTGGGCATGTATGCGATGGTCGAAATCCACGGCCAGGCGCCGGATCAGGACAACGAGCGGTTCGAGGCGGCGCTTGCCGCGGCTTTGGAAGACGGGCTTGCCACCGACGTGGTGCTCTCCAATTCGCTGCGCGAGTTCAACGGGCTGTGGGGCATTCGCGACGGCATCAACGACTACCTTTTCGGCAATGGAGTGACGATCGGCTTTGATATTTCCGTGCCGCTGTCCCGCATGCAGGAATTTCTCGACAGGGCAGCGCTCGCCGTCGACGAGATCGACCCGGAGGCGCGGACCTATATCTTCGGCCACCTGGGCGACGGAAACCTGCATTATTGCATGTTCAGCCAGCACGAGAAAAAGGTGGCCGAAGCGATATTCTCGGGCATCGAGGCTGTGGGCGGCGGGGTTTCCGCCGAACACGGGATCGGCACCGACAAGGTGAAATACCTGAAATACGCCCGCAGCGAAGCCGAGATCGCCACGATGCGCCGGCTGAAGACGGCCTTCGATCCGAACTACATTCTCAATCGCGGCCGGGTCTTCGAGGCGCCGGTTTCGGTGCTGCAGGCGGAGCACGCATAGATGTCGATCCATACCGCGCCGGAAAAAAGCCCCTCGGACAGCAAGGTCAGCCTCGACGACCGCTACACGCTGGAAAAGGGCCGCATCCTGGTGTCGGGTACGCAGGCTCTCGTGCGCCTGCCGATGATCCAGCGCCAGCGCGACCTGGCGCGAGGCCTGAATACGGCCGGTTATGTTTCCGGTTACCGTGGTTCGCCTCTCGCCGGATTTGACCGTGAGATGGCGCGTGCGAAAAAGTTTCTCGATGCAGCGCATATAAAATTCCATCCGGGCCTCAACGAGGATATGGCGGCGACCGCCGTGTGGGGCACGCAGCAGACCGGCATGTTCCAGGGCTCGCGCTACGACGGCGTGTTCGGCATGTGGTACGGCAAGGGGCCAGGCGTCGACCGCAGCATGGACGTGATTCGCCATGCCAACGCGATCGGCACCAACCCGAATGGCGGTGTGCTGCTGCTGGTCGGCGACGACCACGGCGCGGTTTCCTCCACCCTGCCGCACCAGAGCGAGCACAACCTGATCTCGGCCATGGTGCCGCTGCTGTCGCCGGCTGGTGTCGGCGAATATATCGAATACGGCCTGCTCGGCATCGCGATGAGCCGCTATTCCGGCGCCTGGATAGGCTTCAAGTGCCAGACCGAGATCGTCGAATGTTCGGCGACGGTCGATCTCGATCCGGACAGACCGCAGATCGTCATTCCCGACGAGACCTTCGCACCGGATGGCCTGGCGCTGCGCTGGCCAGACGGGCCGCATGCGATGGAACTGCGGCTCGAGCGCAAGATGCTCGCCGTTCAGGCTTTTGCCCGCGCCAACAGGCTGGACCGTGCCATCTGGGGGGCCACGGGCCGCGCCCGTCTCGGGATCGTCTCGACCGGCAAGTCCTGGCTCGACCTTCTGGGCGCTCTGGCGCTGCTCGGCATCAACGAAGCCCGCGCGGCGGAACTTGGTATCGCGCTCTACAAGGTCGGGATGGTCTGGCCGCTGGAGCCGCAGGGAATCGCGGATTTCGCCTCCCGCGTCGACGAACTGCTCGTGGTCGAGGAGAAACGCTCGATCCTCGAAGACCAGATCAAGGCGCAGCTTTTCAACCTGCCCACGGAGCGGCGTCCCCGCGTGTTCGGCAAGGCCGGCGAGAACGGGGCGACGTTGCTGCAGGCGATTGGCGAGATCGGCACATTGTCGGTCGCCAAGGCCATCATCTCCCGGCTCGGTCATCTCGATGAGGCGCTGCAGGCCAAGGCGCGTTTCGTGGAGGAAATGTCGATCGCCATGGGCGTCGAGGCGACCGCCCTGAAGCGCGAGGCCTATTTCTGCTCCGGCTGTCCGCACAGCGTCTCGACCCGACTGCCGGAGGGAAGCCGCGCTTCCACCGGCATCGGCTGCCACATGATGATCATCGGCAACGAGGACCGCAATACCTCGACCTTTACCCAGATGGGCGGCGAGGGCGGTTCTTGGATCGGCCTGTCGCCCTTCACCGACGAGAAGCATATCTTCGTCAACATGGGCGACGGCACCTATTTCCATTCGGGCCTGCTTGCCATCCGCGCGGGGATCGCTGCGAAGGTCAACGCCACCTACAAGATCCTCTACAATGACGCGGTCGCCATGACCGGCGGCCAGAAGCATGACGGCGACGTCACCGTGCCGGGCATTGTCGGGCAGATGTTGGCGGAAGGTGCGGCGCGCGTCGTGGTGGTCGCCGAGCGGCCGGAGGTCTGGCAGGGTAATCTGCCGCGCGAAGTCTCCATCCATCACCGCGACGAACTCGACGCGGTGCAGCGAGAGCTGCGCGACATCCCCGGCGTCACCGTCCTGGTCTACGACCAGGTCTGCGCCGCCGAAAAACGCCGCCGCCGCAAGCGCGGCGCCTATCCAGTCTCGGACAAGCGCGCCTTCATCAACGAACTGGTCTGCGAAGGCTGCGGCGACTGTTCCGCCGTCTCCAACTGCATCTCGATCGAGCCGCAGGAGACCGAATTCGGCCGCAAGCGCCGCATCAACCAGTCGAGCTGCAATACCGATCTTTCCTGCATCAAGGGCTTCTGTCCGAGCTTCGTCACCGTCGAGGGCGGCAGCATCCGCAAGCCGGCGGCGAAGTCGAAGGTGGTGAAGACCGAAGACCTGCCGCTGCCCACTTTCACAGCGCCTTTCGAGACGCCCTACAGCATGCTACTCGCTGGCATTGGTGGCACGGGCGTCATCACCGTCAGCGCCATCCTTGCTCAGGCCGCCCTTCTCGACGGGTTGGCGCTGGTGACGCTCGACCAGACCGGGCTTGCGCAGAAGAACGGTTCCGTCGTGTCGCATATCCGGCTGGCGAAGGACCCGGCGCAGATCAATGCCGTGCGGGTCGGCCCCGGTGAAAGCGACCTCGTGCTCGGCTTCGATATCGTCGTCGCCGCGCAGAAGAATTCGCTTGCCTCGTTTGCGAAGAACAAGACGCGCGCCGTCATCGACGACCATTTTGCGCCGACAGCTTCCTTCGTGAAGGATACGACGATCGATTTCCGTCAGGAGGCGACGCTCAAATCGTTGCGGCGTGCTGCGGGGGAAGATGCCGTCGAGACGGTTGCCGCGACGGATATGGCAACCGCGCTGCTGGGTGACGCGATCGCCGCGAACATGTTCCTGCTGGGTCATGCCTGGCAGCGCGGGCTGGTGCCGATCAGCCTTGCCGCCATCGACAAGGCGATCGAGCTTAACGGCACGGGCATTGCCATGAACCGCGCCGCCTTCGGTTGGGGGCGTCGGGCGGCGGTGGATGTGGAGGCCGTTGCGCGTGCGGCGGGCCTCACCAAGTCGGAGCCGAAGGCCGAGACGCTGGAAGAAATCGTCGCGCGTCGCACCGCCTTCCTCACGGACTACCAGAATGCGGCCTATGCGGCGCGTTATGCCGCTCTCGTGGATGTCGTGAAATCAGCCGAGGCGCAGCTGCGCGGCGTGACCGGTTTTGCCGAAGCGGTGGCGAAAAACGCCTTTAAGCTGATGGCCTACAAGGACGAATACGAAGTTGCCCGGCTGCATCGGGACCGGAGCTTTGAAAAGAAGCTTGCCGAGCAGTTCGAAGGTGATTTCAAGATCAGGCATCATCTGGCGCCGCCGATGATCGCCAAGATCGACCAGCGCACCGGCCATCCCGCCAAGATCGCCTTTGGCGCCTGGATCCGCCCCGCCTTCGGGGTTCTCGAAAAACTGAAATTCCTGCGCGGCACGGCCTTCGATCCCTTCGGCCGCACGGCCGAGCGGCGGATGGAACGGCAGCTGATCGCAGACTATTTTGCACTGGTGACCGAGCTTTCCGCCGGGCTCGATGCCAGCAATCATGCGCTTGCTGTCGAGCTTGCCGGTCTGCCGGACATGGTCCGCGGCTTCGGCCATGTAAAGCTTGCCTCGATCACCAAGTTCGAGAAGCGCAAAGCCGATCTCCTTGCGAAATGGCGGGCGAGGGAGCCGCTCGTCCATGTCGCGTAACAGTCATCGTTCCTGAGAGTTTTCCGCAATGGCAGAAAAGATCATCATCGACACCGATCCTGGCCAGGACGACGCGCTGGCCATCCTGCTGGCGCTCGCCAGTCCGGAAATCGAAGTGCTGGGGATCGTCGCAGCCGCCGGCAACGTGCCGTTGTCGCTGACGACGAAGAACATCCGCAAGATCTGCGAACTGGCCGGCCGTCCCGACATCAAGGTATTCGCCGGCTGCAGCCAACCGATGACCGGGCCGCTTGTCACCGCCGAACACGTGCATGGTGCGACCGGGCTCGATGGCGCCGACCTGCCCGAGCCGACCATGCCGCTTCAGGAACAGCATGGTGTCGATTTCATCATCGAGACGCTGTTGAGTGAGCCGGAAGGCACCGTGACCGTCTGCACGCTCGGCCCGCTCACCGACCTCGGCAAGGCGCTGACCCGGACGCCTGAGATCGCCGGCCGTATCAGGCAAATCGTGCTGATGGGCGGCGGATTGTTCGAAGGCGGCAACATCACGCCGGCCGCGGAATTCAACATCTATGTCGACCCGCCGGCAGCTGCCGTGGTGTTTGGCTCAGGCGCGCCGATCGTGATGATGCCGCTCGACGTCACCCACAAGACGCTGACGACCCGCGCCCGCGTTGCCGCGATCCAGGCGATCGGCACACCGCTTTCTGACGCCGTGGTCGGGTGGCTCGATTATTTCGAGCGCTTCGACGTGGCGAAATACGGCAGTGACGGCGGGCCGCTGCACGATCCGAACGTGATCGCCTACCTCGTAAAGCCGGAGCTTTATTCCGGCCGGCTCTGCAATGTCGAGATCGAAACGGAGTCCGAACTCACCAAGGGCATGACGGTCGCCGACTGGTGGGGCGTCTCCGGCCGGCCGAAGAACGCGATGTTCATGCGCGATGTCGACGCCGACGGTTTTTATGCGCTGCTGACCGAACGGCTATCGTGGTTTGGCCGCGCGGAGGCGGCGGCTCCGCCGAAGCTGCGGCTGGTCTGATCAGTCGCGCTTCCGCGGGATGATCAGCGCGTCGAGGATGCGCACGCCTTTGCCCTCGGGCAAGACCGCTACCGGATTGAGATCGATCGCTTCGATATCGTCCCCGTATTGCGCAGCGAACTCGGAGAGCCTGACCAGCAGTTCGGCGAGGGCCCCGCGATCTGCCTTCGGTGCGCCGCGATAGCCTTCCAGCAGCGATGCCAGTTTCGTTTCGCCGATCATCGCGTCGGCGCGTGCGAGGTCGATCGGCAGGAGGTCGAAGGCGCTGTCCTTCACCAGTTCCACCAGCACCCCGCCGATGCCGACCACGAGGCCGAAACCGAAGGGTTCGTGGCGCACGAGTCCGACCAGTGCCTCGACGCCGCCCGTCACCATTTCCTGTACCGACACGCCGCGCAGATCCGCATTCGGGGCGTAGGCACGGGCGCCTGCGATGATGGCGTCGAAGGCGGCGCGAGCTTCGGCTTCCGAAGCGATGCCGAGCTTCACGCCGCCCGCTTCGGTCTTGTGCTGGATATCCGGCGAATCGATCTTCATGACGACCGGGAAGCCAAGTTTTTGAGTTGCTTCGGCGGCGGCATCGGCGCTGATTACGAGTTGTTCGCTCGGAACAGGCAGGCCCTCTGCGGCAAGCAGTTGCTTGGCTTCGCGTTCGGTCAAAGCCCCGGCGGGGAGGTTTTTCTTTGTCGCCGCTGCTTTGTCGGGCCAGGAGATGGCGGTATTCCGGGTGATCAGGCTACGGACGGCCGTCAGCGCGCTTTTCGTACCGCGCAGCACCGGCACCGTCGAAAGCTTGGCCTCGACATCCGGGTGATGGCCGGAGGAGAGGTTGCTCATGAACGCGACCGGCACCGTGCCCGTCCCGGCATAATCGGAAACCGCTTCGGCGATGCCGAGATATTCGGAAGCGCAGAAATCGTCGAGGCCAACGGGTGCATCCTGCGTTGCGACGATCAGGCCGATCGAGGCATCGTCGGCGAGCGCGTGCAGGACATCGCGGTAGATCTTGCCGTCCGCGAAGACGATGCCGGTCGTATCGAGCGGGTTCTGGGGTGTGGCAAAGGGCGGCAGCAGCACCTCTAACCGTGCGACCGTCTCGGGCTGCAGGTCGGGCAAGGAAATGCCGACCTCATCTGCGATATCCGAAACATGCGCGACGCCGCCGCCGGAGACGCCGACGATTGCGACGCCGGGCTTGGCGGGCCGGTCCTTCAGGTCCAAGCAGAGCGTCGCCGTCTCCATGAAGCCGTCCATGTCCGAGACTTCGATAATGCCGGTCCGGCGGAGGAAGGCGCGGTAGGCGTCGTTGCTGCCGGCGAGCGAACCGGTATGGGCGGCGGTCGCCTGGGCACCGCGTTCGGATCGGCCGGCACGAAGAGCGATCACCGGCTTGTTGGCCGCATGCATCTTCTCCATCGCGGCCGCGAGTTTCTCCGGCTCGCGGATGGCTTCGAGGACGATGCCAACGACACTGGTTTGGTCATCCGTCGCCAGGAATTCGAGATAGTCGGGAATATCGGTCGCGGCGCTGTTGCCGGAGGAGACGATGTGGCTGAGGCCGAACCGGCCGGTATTGCCGAGCGCGATCGCACTGGCGCCGGAATGGGAGAGGATGGCGAAGCGGCCCTTTTCGAGATTGGTCGAGAGGCTGGAGGAATAGAGGGCGGCGCCGGAGCCAAGGTTGAAGAGGCCAAGGCAGTTCGGGCCGCAGATCGCCATGCCGTAGCGCTCCGCGATCTCGACCAGTTGCCGCTGGCGCTCGCGGCCGGCCTCGTCGAGTTCCGCGAAACCGGAGGCCAGCACGACCGCCGCCTTGACGCCGGTGCTGCCGGCCTCTTCGAGGGCCGCAATCACCTTGTCGGCGGCGATCCCGATCACCGCGACATCGGGTGCATTGGTCAGCGCCGAGAGGGAGGGTGAGGCGGGAAGCCCGAAGATCGTCCCGGCCTTCGGATGCACCGGGATGATCTGTCCCTGATAGCCGAAGCGTATCAGGTTCTTCATCACGTAGCTGGAGGAGGCATCGGCGCGCTCAGTGGCGCCGACGACTGCGACGGAGCGTGGCGCCATCAAGGCTCGCATCGCTGCTTTTGGGTCCATGGGCGTGTTGGCCGCCATGGCCAAAACCTCAGTCGAGGCCCTTGAAGGGGTCGTCACGGAAGGCGAGATATTCCTTCAGCGACATCTTGGCGAGATTTGCCATCCACTCGCGGCCCTGCCGGGTGACGTGGAGGGCGGCAATCGCTTCGATATTGTACTGGAACGACGGCATCAGCCCGGCGACCATCTGCTGGTTGTTGATCGAGGCCTTGGTGTATCTCAGCGCCGGCACCGGCATGCGGGCAAGCTTGCGAGCGAGGTTCTCGGTCTTTTCCTTGAGCTGGTCGGCCGGCACCACCTTGTTGATCAGGTGCATCCGCAGCGCCTCTTGCGCATCCACCATGTCGCCGGTGAACATCAGCCAGCGCACGTCGCGGGTGGCGAGCAGCCAGGGCATCATCAGCGCCGGCGGGCCGGAATTGTGGCGCACTTCCGGTTCGCCGAACTTGGCGTTGTCGGCAGCGATCGCGAGATCGCAGCACATCATCAGCTCGAGCGCGCCGGCAAGCGCGTAACCGTTGACCGAGGCGATGACCGGGATCGGCGCGCGCCAGATGTTGAGCAGGGCTTCGGCATTTTCCGACATGTCTTCGCGCCAGAAATCGATGTCGACATCGAAATCGCCGCCCTGCAGGTCGTAGCCGGAGGAGAAAGCGCGCCCGGTGCCGGTGATGACGAGCGCATTGACGTCCGGATCGGCGACGGCCGCGGCAACCGCCGCGTCGATCTCGCGGATCACCGTCTTGTTCATCGCGTTCATCTTGTCGGGGCGATTGATGGTGATCGTCGCGAACTTGTCGGTCAAATCCTTCTCGTAAAGGATCGTCTCGTAGCCGTTCATTTGCTGGTTCATGGGCAGTTCCCCTTGTTCTTGAACTATTTGCCGGCCTTCTTCAGCGCCGCGTAGGCGACGGCCATCTTCGCGGCGAGACGCGCGTTGTTCCTCACCAGTTCGATATTGGCCTTGAGGCTCTCGCCCTTGGAAAGCTCGTTGATACGGGCGAGCAGGAAAGGCGTCAGCTCCTTGCGGCCGATGCCGCGCTCTTCCGCCTCGCGCACGGCGTCCGAGATCGTGCCGTCGATGAATTCCGGCGTCAGGGCTGCCGCTTCCGGGATGGGGTTGGCGATCAACAGACCGGTGCCGGTGCCGAGCTGGTGGTGCAGATACATGGCCTTGGCGATCTCTTCGGCCGTATCGAGCCGATGGTCGGCCTTGAAACCGCTCTTGCGGGTGAAAAAGGCCGGGAAATCGTCGGTGCCGTAAGCGATGACCGGAACGCGCTGGGTTTCGAGATATTCCAGCGTCTTGGCAATATCGAGGATCGACTTGACGCCGGCGCAGACGACCGCGGTTTTGGTGCGGCCGAGCTCCGTCAGGTCGGCGGAAATGTCGAACGTCTGCTCGGCGCCGCGGTGTACACCGCCGACGCCGCCGGTCGCAAAGATGTCGATGCCGGCAAGATCGGCCATCAGCATGGTCGCGGAAACCGTGGTGCCGGCAGACTGGCCGCGGACCATGGCGACGGCGAGGTCGCGGCCGGAGGCTTTTACCACACTCTTGGCCTTAGCCAGTTCTTCCAGTTCGCTGTGTTCGAGGCCGACGCGTAGCTCGCCGTTGACGACGGCGATGGTGGCGGGGATCGCGCCGTTCTCGCGGATCACCGCCTCGACGCCGAGTGCGGTTTCGAGATTGGCCGGGTAGGGCATGCCATGGGTGATGATCGTCGATTCCAGCGCCACGACCGGGCCGCCGGCTGCGATCGTTTCGGCCACTTCGCGGCTCAGCTTCGGTTTGATGAGGGCCATTTTCGGTATTCCTTAAATCGTTTTCGGCCAGCCGAAGGTCAGCCGGCTAATCGGTGCATATTGGCTTCCAGGAAGCGTTCGGACAGGTCCGTATGGACGCTTGCGGTGCTTTCGGTGGTCAGCGTGCCGAGTAGCGCGCCGGTGCGGGCCGCATTGTAGGTGTCCTCGCCGTGCAGGATCCGGTGCAGCGTGCCCGCTATCATCGCATCCCCTGCGCCGGTGATATCGACCGGCCGGGCATGGACTGCCGGGAAGGTGCGGGCGCCCTCGGTGCCGGCGATCGCAATGCCGCGCGGACCCATGGTGACGACCGCTTCGCGCGCACCGGCCGCCTGCAGGGCAAGCGCTGCGTCCTTGGCGTCGTCGATCGTCTCGTGCGCATGGCGCCCGAGGACCGCGTTTGCTTCGTCAATGTTCATGAACAGCAGATCGACGCCGGTGAGATCTTTCGGCAGGCGCGCGGCCTTGGGCGTCGAGACGGCGTCAATCGCCAGCCGGAAACGGGCGCCCTGGCGCTTGGCGATGAGGGCGGCCAGCGTTTCGGCAGGCAGGTTGCAGTCGGAAAACACCCAGCTTGCAGCGGCGAGATGTGGCCAGATGCGCTCGATATGGCTCGGCAGCAGCAAGTCGAAAATGCTCATGTCGGCAATGCCGAGCACAAGATCGCCCTTGGTATCGAGGATGGCGGCATATTCCGCCGTCGGGCGCTCGGTGGTGGTGATGATCTGGCTGACATCGATGCCGCGATCGCGCATGTGCTTCACCACGGCCCGGCCGCCTTCGTCGTCGCCGACGATCGAGACGAAACTGGTCGTGGTGCCGAGAAGGGCGAGGTTTTCAGCGACGTTGCGGGCAACGCCACCGAGGCTGCGCACGCCGTCGACCGGGTTTGAAGTCTCGAAGACGAACTCCTGCTTGGCGCGGTATTTGCGGTCGAGCACCGCGCCGCCGATGCAGACTGCGCGGGTTTCGGCGGGCATCACGTAACCGCGGCCGAGGATGTAGCCCTTCTGCATCAGCTGGACGATGTGGGCGGCGACCGTCGAACGCGCCAGCCCGAGCATGGTGGCGATCTCCTGCTGGCCCGCGAACGGGTTGTCCTTGATGATTGCGAGGACGGCCGCTTCCTGTGGCGCAAGGTCATCCATGTTCAGTCGATCGTCCTTGGGGCGAGAACCGCGTTGCAACTTCGTTAATTTTGATATGGACAACAACAGATGTTTTTGTCAACATCTGTTTGTCAGATGTGAATTGGAGGAAGGCATGTCCGTTTCGAGCGCCAATCCAGCGTCATCCAGTGATGCCGTCCCCGGCATTCCGGTGATCGATGTCGGCTCCTTCATCCGCAATGAGGCAGGTGCCGCCGCCGTCGTCAAAGCTATCGAGACGGCGTGCCGCGATACCGGTTTCTTTCTCGTGACCGGCCACGGTGTTTCGCCTGAAGTGACGTCGAGGCTCTACAATCTTGCCCGCGCCTTCTTCGATTGCCCGCAGGACTGGAAGAAAACCCAGGGCCGCGGCGCCGGCGTCCTGGGTGGCGTCGCGTTTTCGCCGATCGCCGAAGAGGCGCTCGCCGCCACCCTCGGCATCAAGACGCCCGGCGACTACAAGGAAAGCCTGAATTTTGGCGAGAACCTTCCCGGCGACACCTGGCCGGACCGGCCGGACGGCCTGGAACAGGCGTTCCGCGATTATTTTAGGGAAATGGAAGCCTTAGCCCGGCACATGCGCCGCATCTTCTGCCAGGCAATCGGGCTCGATCAGGATTATTTCGAACCCTCCTTCGAAAATCATCTCTCGGCGCTACGCGTCATCAACTATCCGGAACAGGAAGAATCTCCGCTGCCGGGGCAGATGCGTGCCGGCGTGCATACCGACTATGGCTTCATGACGATCCTGCGCTCGGAGGCCTCGGCTGGTGGGCTGCAGGTGCGCAACCGCAACGGCGACTGGCTGGACGCCCCGTCGATCGAGGGCGCCTATGTGATCAACATCGCCGATGCCTTCATGCGCTGGACGAATGACGAATGGGTCTCGACACCGCATCGCGTCGCCAATCCACCGACCGGTTTCAAGGGCACTGCCCGCCGTCAGTCGATCCCGTTCTTCCTCAATCCGTCGAAGGATACGGTGATCGAGTGCCTGGCCCCGTTCGTAAAGGGTGGTGCCAAATATGAACCGATCACCTATGGCGAATATATCGACCTGAAGACGAAACAGGCTTTTTCGAAAGGCTGATCACCGACCGAATTCGTGCGCAGAAGCGGAGAACCGCCGGCACAGCAAGGTCTCGAAAGACCGCAACAAGGGGAACTGAACATGATGGATTTGACAAAGCGGCAAACGCTTGCCGGAATGGGTGCACTCGCCGCGGCCGGACTTTTTGGCGCTCCGGCGCGGGCTCAAGGGAAGACGCTGGTCGTGCCGACGCTCGGCGGGGTGTGGGAACAATACTGGCGTTCGACCGTCGGTCCCGCCTTCACCAAGCAGACCGGCGCCGCCGTGACCCTCGACGTCGGCAACGGCCGCGTCTGGGGCGCCAACCTACGGGCGGCGGGCGCTGCCAAGCCGCCCTATTCGATGGTGATGACCAACGAGGTTTTCGCGTCCGGCCTGCGCAAGGAAGGCTTCTTCGAGAAGCTCGATCTCACCAAACTCTCGAACTACAACGATCTTTATCCGCTCGCCAAAAAGACCGATGGCTGGGGCGCGATCGGCGCCGTTTCGCCGATCGGTATCGGTTACCGCACCGACCTGGTGAAGACCAAGCCGAAGTCCTGGAAGGATCTCTGGAATAACCCGGAATTCAAGGGCAAGATCGGCCTCTACAACTTCGCCAACAGCGCCGGCAAGATGGAACTGCTGCTGTTTTCGAAGATCTTCGGCAAGGACCAGTATGACGTCGATGCCGGTTTTGCGGCGCTCCAGAAGCTCGGGTCGGTGATTCAGGTGGACTTCAACATGTCGACCGGCCTGGCCTCCGGCGAAATTGTCGTCGCACCCTTCGACTTCGGCGAAATCGCCCGTCTTCGCCGCCAGGGTCTGCCGGTCGACTGTGTGATCCCGGAGGAAGGGATGTTCATGTTCGACCAGACCATCAACATCCTCGCCAATGCTCCGGAAAAGGAGTTGGCCTACCAATACGCTAACTTCCTGTTGTCGCCGGAAGTGCAGGGGATGATGATGAAGGAGTTCTTCATCTCGCCGACCAATTCCAAGGTGGTCGTGCCGGCCGATCTCAAGGTGGACGTGCCGGTTTCCGGCGCCGACATGGACAAGATCCTCACCTGGGACTGGAACTTCGTCAACGAAAAGCAGGGCGAGCTTGCCGAACGCTGGGCGAAGACCATCAAGTGATTTCCCCCACTGCGATCATGGTCTGCGTTCAAAGGCAGGCCATGATCGGCTTTTTTCGGGTCAGGCACTTCAATTGGAAAGTAGAATTTCATGACAGAGGTTAGCATCGAAAAGCTGACCAAGGACTACGGGCAGGGTCCTGCGGTCAACAGCATTTCGATCAGGATCGCCGAGGGTGAGTTCATCTCGCTGCTCGGGCCGTCCGGTTGCGGCAAGACGACGACGCTGAAGATGATCGCCGGTTTCGAGGACGCGACCGCAGGGGCGATCCGCTTCGACGGCCGCGACGTCGTGCATGTGCCGGTCGAAAAGCGCGATATCGGCATGGTCTTCCAGAACTATGCCCTCTTTCCGCATATGACGGTCGAAAAGAACCTCGCTTTCGGGCTCGAGATGCGCAAGCTTCCAAAGGACGAGATCCGCACCCGCATCGCCAAGGTGCTGGATATGGTGCAGCTCACCGGTTATTCGGAGCGTTATCCGCGCCAGCTTTCCGGCGGCCAGCAGCAGCGCGTGGCGCTTGCCCGCGCTCTGGTCATCGAGCCGAAAATTCTGCTGCTCGACGAACCGCTCGCCAATCTCGACGCCAAGCTGCGCGAGGAGATGCGTGTCTTCATCCGCGATCTGCAGCGCCGCGTCGGTATTACCACGGTCTACGTCACCCACGACCAGGCCGAGGCGATGACCATGTCCGACCGGGTCGTCGTGATGTTCGGCGGCCGCATCGCCCAGATCGGCACGCCATCGGATATCTACGAGCGGCCCGCCAATCTGGAAGTCGCCGAGTTCGTCGGGCAGGTGAATATCATTCGCGGCAAGGTCGGCAACCGCGTCGTATCGACTGCCTTCGGCGACGTGCCGGTCAGCGGAGATTTCGCCGATGGTGCCGAGCTGATGCTGGCTCTGCGTCCGGAAGCGGTCGAGCTGCTGCCGATTAATTCGGGTGCGACCGGCGCGCCGGCAAAGGTTCTCTCCAGCTATTATTCCGGCAGTCTCGTCGACTACCGGCTGGAGCTTGCGACCGGCGCTGTCGTCAACGTCCAGACGTTTCCACGCACCCGGTTTGCCGATGGCGAACAAGTGCTGGTGCATGCGCCGTCCGATCGCTTCTGGCCGCTAGGGACCGTGGCATGATTGTCCCGCCCAGGAAAAGGTTCGGACCGCTGCTGCTGATCGCGCCTGCCGCGATCCTGCTCGGCGTGTTCCTCGTGCTGCCCTATCTCAATATCGTCGTCATGAGCTTCCGTATGCCGGGGCAGGGCACGCCCTATGGGCCGGGCTTCACGCTTGGCAATTACGGCAAGTTCTTCTCGGACTTCTTCTATGTCCAACAGGTGATCAACACGCTGTGGATCGGCTTCCTGACGACCTTCATCTGCCTGGTTCTCGGTTATCCCGTCGCCTGGCAGCTGGCGCGCGGCGCTTCGACCTTTCGCGCGCTGGGTTATGCGCTGGTGCTCTCGCCGCTGCTCGTCGGCATCGTCATCCGCAGTTATGGCTGGACGATCCTGCTCGGCAATAACGGCATCATCAACCGCACCCTGACTGGCTGGGGGCTGATCGATGGACCGCTGCCGCTGATGTACAATGCGCTCGGCATCATCATCGCGCTGGTGCATGTCTTTCTGCCCTTCATGATCCTGCCGATCATGAGTGCCATCCAGGGCATCGATCCGTCGCTCGAAGCGGCGGCCCGGTCGCTGGGGGCGTCGAAGGTCACCTCCTTCCGGCGCATCACCCTGCCGCTGTCACTGCCGGGTATCCAGGCCGGCTGCATCCTCGTCTTCGTCCTGTCGCTCAGCGCCTATGTGACGCCGTCGCTGATCGGCGGCTTGCGCGTGAAAACCATGGCGGTGACGGTGGTGGATGCGCTGATCGACACGTTCCAGTGGCCGTTCGGTTCGGCGCTGGCGCTGATGCTGTCGGTGACCGGTGCGATCTTCGTCGTCATCTTCGGACGGCTGACCGTCATGAAATGGAAGGCATAGAGACATGTCGAAACCGTTTTTCACCGTCTATTGCCTGATCATCTACGCTTTCCTGCTGGCGCCGATCGCGGTCGTGGTGATCGCTTCCTTCAATGCCGGGGCCTTCCTTACCTTCCCGCCGCAGGGGCTTTCCTTCCGCTGGTATCTGGTGTTCTTCAACAACGAGGTGTTCATGCGGGCGATCCGCACCTCGCTATGGATCGCGACGCTGACCATGGTGATTTCCGGCATCATCGGCACGATGGCGGCGATGTTCTACGTGACCCATGCCGGCAAGCTCAAGGAAACGGTGCGGGTCGCCATGCTGGCGCCGCTGCTGCTGCCGGAAGTGCTGACGGCGATCTCACTGCTGTTCTTCGTCTATTCGGTCGGGCTCGGCACGCAGAACCTGGTCGGCATGATCGTCGGTCACGTGCTGATCACGCTGCCCTTCGTGTTCATCAACGTCTCGGCCTCGATGGAAAGCTATGATCCGGCATGGAGCCTTGCGGCGCAGAGCCTCGGGGCAGGGCGGTTCACCCGTTTCCGGCGGATCATGCTGCCGCTGATCAAGCCGGGCGTCATCGGCGGCTGCCTGTTCGCCTTCATCATCTCGTTCGACGTCTTCACCATCTCCTTCATGCTGAAGGGCGTCGGCATGTCGACGCTGCCGATCCAGCTGTTCGATTACCTGCGAACCAACTTCACCCCGGAAGCGGCGGCCGTCTCGACCTGCTCGATCGTGCTGACGATGGCGGTGGTGGTCATCTCGGAAAAGGTGCTGGGCCTGCGCATCCACCGTTTCTAGTAGAGCTTGCCTCGGGCGGTGACCGGCCAGAGCGCCTCGACACGGCCGTTGCGGACGCAGACATACCAGTCGTAGAGATTGCAGGTCGGGTCGCAATGGCCCGGCACGAGGCGCAGACGATCGTTGAGCTTCAGCGTATCCTGCGGGTCTTCGATCTTGCCGTGTTCGTCCGAAGCGCTGGCGAACTTGAGAGCGGGTCGTTCGAACACCGTCGGCAGGCCGCTGTCGATCGAGTGTGCCTTGAGGCCCGCATCGCAGATGGCGCGGCCGGAGGCAGGCTTGCTCATGATCGAGGTCAGCACGAACAGCGCGTGTTCGAAACCGCCGATCGTGCCATTGCCTTCGGTCGAGCGGACGCGGGAGTAATCCTCATCCATGAAGATGTAGGAACCAGGCTGGATTTCGTTATAAACGCCGGAGGCACCTTCGAGATCGTGGGTGCCTGTTCCCGCCCCGGTGATGATCTTCGGCTCCAGCCCCGCATCGCGCAGCAGGCCCGCCGTCTCTCGCGCCATGTCGATCGCCTTGTCGATCGCGGCGCGGCGCTCCACCGGATCGTAGATATGCTGGGCGCTGCCGTGATAGGCCTGGATGCCGGCGAAGGCGAGGCTCGGCGCGGCGGCGACCGTCTTTGCGAGTTCGACGGCTGGCTCGCCGGGCAACACGCCGCAGCGGCGCGCGCCGCAATCGATCTCCACCAGGACGTCGAGCGTGACGCCATGCAGGGCCGCCGCTTCCGAAAGTGTCGCAACGACGGCGGGATCGTCGACGCACACGGAGACACGGGCGCTCCTTGCGAGCCGCGCCAGCCGGTCGATCTTCTTCGGATCGGCCACCTCGTTGGCGACGAGCACGTCGGTGACGCCGCCGCGCACCAGCGCTTCCGCTTCGGATACTTTCTGGCAGCAGATGCCGACGGCGCCGCCGTTGGCGATCTGGTAGAGCGCGACATCCGCGGACTTGTGGGTCTTGGCATGCGGGCGAAGCCGCACCCCCATCGTCCCGGCGTGATCCTTCATCCGCGCGACATTCCGCTCGAAGGCATCGAGATCGATAATCAGCGCCGGCGTCTGGATGTCGGCGATCGTGTCGCCGATGGCGGCCGGTACGTCATAGCCGATGTCGATGTCGTCGTAGGTCATGAGGTCGAGTCCGCAATCAGATGGCGCGACGATAGGTTCGCCGCCGCATCCAGGCAATCGCTCGCCTGCAATTTCATTCAAGATCGGTGCATCGCTCTTCGGTAGCTGTGGGAAAACATCTTGAGAGGATCGCCCCATGAGCCCGGAATTCCTGATTACCTCCTTTATCGTCGTCGCATCGCCCGGTACCGGCGTGCTCATCACGCTCGCCGCCGGCCTGTCGCGAGGCGCGCGAGCAAGCCTCGTTGCCGCGCTCGGCTGTACGCTCGGCATCCTGCCGCACATGATTGCGGCGGTCTCGGGCCTTGCGGCGCTGCTGCATGCCAGCGCATTGGCCTTCGAAATCATCAAATATCTTGGTGTCGCCTATCTGCTGTTCATGGCCTGGCAGGTTCTGAAGGAAAAGGGGGCGCTGACCGTGGAGGCGGACCGGACGCCAAAATCCGTTGGCCAAGTCATCGGCTCGGCAATCCTTGCCAATCTGCTCAATCCGAAACTGTCGATCTTCTTCTTCGCCTTCCTGCCGCAGTTCGTCAGCCAGGACGAAATCGCGCCGGTTCTGCGCATGACCGAGCTCAGCCTCGTCTTCATGCTGATGACGTTCGGCGTCTTCGTCGTTTACGGCTTGTTTGCCGCCTCGGTGCGGAACCACGTGATCTCGCGGCCGAATATCCTTGCCTGGATGCGGCGCATCTTCGCCGGCGCCTTCGTGGTGCTCGGCGCGAGACTTGCGCTTTCGGCGCGATAGTTATTACCTGCCGCGTAATTGAGACGATGCAGCCGCTCCGGCATGTTCGCCCTGCCTGCAACGAGCAGGACGATCTCAAGGAGAAAAGACATGACCGATGCGAACACCAATGCCGAACGTTATCTCGCCATCTGGAACGAGACGGATGCCGTTCGCCGCAAGGCGATGATCGCCGAGACCTGGGCGGAAGACGGGCTTTACGTCGATCCGCTGATGCGCGGCGAAGGCCATGAGGGTGTCGATCGCCTGGTTGAAGGCGTCCAGGCGCGGTTTCCGGGTTTCCGCTTCACGCTGCTCGGTACGCCCGACGGCTACGACGACAATCTGCGCTTTTCCTGGGAGCTTGGCCCCGTGGACGGCGAGGCGCTGATCAAGGGCACGGATTTTGCCGTCCTGGAAAACGGCCGGCTGAAGTCGGTCTGCGGTTTCCTCGATCAGGTTCCCGCTGCCGCATGACGACTCTCGCACCCGCCCGCCCCCTCGGTGACTTCCTGCGCGAATGGCGCCGCCGCCGGCGCATGAGCCAGCTCGATCTGGCGCTGGAGGCTGAAATCTCGCAGCGTCATCTGAGCTTCATCGAAAGCGGGCGGGCGGCCCCCAGCCGCGACATGCTGCTGCATCTCGCGGAGCGGCTTGAGGTGCCGCTCCGCGAGCGCAATCCGATGCTGCTCGCCGCCGGTTTTGCGCCGGTGTTTGCCGAGCGCAAGCTGGACGATCCGGCACTCCAGCCGGCGCGGCGGGCGATCGATATGGTGCTGAAGGGCCACGAGCCGTTCCCGGCACTGGCGGTCGACCGGCACTGGACCCTGGTGGCCGCCAATGCCGCGGTGGCGCCGCTACTTGCGGATGTCGCCGACCCATCGCTGATCGAGGGGCCGGTGAACGTGTTGCGGCTCAGCCTGCATCCGCAGGGCCTTGCGCCTCACATCGCCAATCTTTTCGAATGGCGCAATCACCTGCTCGAACGGCTGCACCAGCAGATCGCCGCGACAGGCGACCGTGTTCTCAAGGCATTGCTGGAGGAGCTGTCCGGTTACCCGGTGCCGGAAGATACGTCGAAATCGGCGCCGAAACATGACTATGCGGGCATCGCCGTGCCGATGGACCTGCGGACCGAGGCGGGACTGCTATCCTTCATCTCGACGACGACAGTTTTCGGAACCCCGGTCGATGTGACGCTGTCGGAACTGGCGGTCGAATCCTTCTTTCCCGCCAATGACGAAACGGCCCGGCTTCTGCGCCAGATGGCAGAGGCCGGGCCGTCGAAGAGCGACAGTTAAAGCTGAGCTTCGATCAGCGGATCAGAATTCGGTCCACTGCGATTCCGTGCTTGCCGCAGCCGCGGCGCCGCCAAAGGACTTGCTGACGCGCTGCGCAAGGCGACGGGCCGGCGATTCCTGCGGAACGGCGTTGCGGCCGGCAGCAACCGGAGCGGAGCCGTAGGCCGGCCGCTGCTGTATTCCGGAACGCTGACCGCCCTCGGAGAGCTTGAAGCGGGTGAGGAGATCGCGCAGCTTCGTGCTTTCCGAGGCGAGATTGGCGCCGGCGGCATTGGTTTCCTCGACCATTGCAGCGTTTTGCTGTGTCACCTGGTCCATCTGGTTGACGGCCGAATTGACTTCGGCAAGTCCGACCGACTGTTCGCGGGCGGCGGTGGCGATCGCACTGATATGCTCGTTGATGGTGACGACGTGGCTTTCGATCGTCTTCAGCGCGTCGCCGGTCTCGCGCACCAGCTTGACGCCGTTCTGAACCTCGGCGCCCGACTTGCGGATGAGGTCCTTGATCTCCTTGGCGGCGCTCGCGGAACGCTGGGCGAGTTCGCGGACTTCCTGGGCGACAACCGCAAACCCCTTGCCGGCATCACCGGCACGGGCCGCTTCGACGCCGGCATTCAGCGCCAACAGATTAGTCTGGAAGGCGATCTCGTCGATGACGCCGATGATGTTGGAGATCTGGCTGGACGACTGCTCGATGCGCTGCATCGCGTCGACGGCGTTGGCAACCACGGCGCCCGACTGGGCGGCGCTCGAATTTGCCTGCAGCGCGATGGACTTCGCCTCGTCCGCACGTTTGGAAGAGTTCGAGACGTTGACGGTGATTTCGTCGAGGGCTGCGGCGGTCTCTTCAAGCGAGGCTGCCTGCTGTTCGGTACGCTTGGAAAGGTCGTCGGCGCTCTGGCTGACTTCACGCGAGCCGCTGTCGATCGACTGGGCCGAGCCGGCGACTTCGGAAAGTGCGGCGCCGAGACGGGACACGGCGGAGTTCAGGTCTTCGCGCAGCGCTTCGAAATCCGGAGCAAAAGGCTCGTTGAGCTGGAAGGCGAGGTCGCCGGATGCAAGGCGGCGCAGGCCGGCGGCAAGGCCGGAGGTCGCTTCGTGCAGGCGAGCCTGGGCCGAGGCTTCCGCCTCTTCCTGGAGGCGAATACGGTCGGCTTCGGCGTGGGCGCGGGCGTCCTCGGCCTGTTCCTGAAGCTGCCTGTTGGAGATCGCGGCCTGGCGGAACACTTCGACGGCGCCGGCCATGGCGCCGACTTCGTCCTTGCGGCCAGCGAAGGGGATTTCGGTGGCGGTGTCGCCTGCGGCAAGACCGCTCATCGAAGCGGTGATGCGCTGGATCGGACGGGCAATACCGGACAACACGTAGACGGCGGCGCCGACGATCAGCAGGAAAACGACGCCGAGGATGATTTCCATCGTGGTGAGCGCGGTGGAGTAGGTCGTCTTCGCCTTTGCGGTTTCGACGGCCGCCTCATCCGTGTTCGACTTGACCAGCTTGGTAACGGCTTCCATCGCTGGCTGGATGGTGATGCGCATCTTTTCCATCTCGACACGGGCGCGGGCGTCCGAAGCCTTGCGGGAGAAGTCCAGCATCTTCTGGCCGTTCAGGATGTATTTGTCGATGCCGGCCTGGATCTGGTCGATGATCTGCTTTTCCTGATCGCTGGAAATCAGCGGCCTGTAGGCGTTGAGAGCGACCTTCAGCGCATCGGATTGCTGGGCGATCAGCTTTTCCGCCGATTCCATGCCGAAGTCCGAAGTGGTGGTCAGATGGCCCATATAGGCGACCGTCATTCCGAGAATGGCCGTCTCGATATTCTTCGAAGCCTGAACGCTCGGCATCGAGTTCTCGGAAATCGTATTGAGATTGCCGGCGACGTTGGAGAGCGAGGATATGGCCGCCCAGGCGAGAACGGCGACGAGAGCTGCAATCGCGCCGAAGACGGCGATGAGCGAGCTGCGAATGGAGAGACGGGACATGAGGTTCGGCTCCGGATTGGTGAAGCCTCGAATGAGGCAACGCGTTTTCACGCGCAGATCTGATATCTGGCAGTGTGGGAAGAGAACCGGTCTCATACCGGCTCTTGCGCTACACCGGATGGCGGTCACGCGGTTGCCGGAAGATTAAGGTCAAACTCTTTAACGACAGATTGAATTTTGATATTGTACAACGATTTTTGATGATTTTCGGCGCTAAAAGTTCGAAAATATACCTGTGCTATCCGTTTATTTTATAACGATAATATTGGAATCAGGCCGGCGTAGTAACAGGATACCTGTCAATCGAGGATTGCTTGATTTTCCGTTCAAACGAGATGCGAAATCTAGCCTATCCGACGGGTCGTTTCCGAGCAGATCCGAGGCATTGAGCGGGTGTTATCGGCGGGTCCGAAGGCCGTCCATCAAGAGGCCGATCAGGCGATGCGACCGCTCACGCCATTCGGGCGATTCCGGAATCGAATAGATACTCGACAGCGCGTGCAGGAGATCGCTTGTTTCGATGTCGCTGCGGATACATCCCTTGTCGCCGGCGGTCTTCAACAGGCTTTCCAAAGCGCCACGGATCAGGCCAGAGCCCTCGGAAAAAAGGGAGGAGTTCGACGTCATGAGAATGCGCAGGCTGTTGGCCATGCCGCGCTTGGTGGCGATGTAGCCGACGAAACGACGCATCCATTCCTCGAGCGCAACATCCGGCGGATGTTTTTGGGCAAGTTCGGTGGCAGCCGTGGCGAGGCTTTCGAGTTCGCGTCGATAGACCACTTCCACGAGATGCTCGCGGCTCGGGAAATGCCGGTAAAGGGTGCCGATGCCGACACAAGCCTGGCGTGCTATATCTTCCAGCGAGGTCTCGACGCCATTTTCCGCAAAGGCTGCGGCCGCCACCTCGATCAGCCTGTCGCGGTTACGGCGGGCATCGGCGCGAAGCTTGGTCGATGCGGGCGATGTCGTCTTCGGCTCGGCCGAGGCCAAAATATTGCTCCAGGCAAATGAGGGCTTGACGAAAATCAGTAAGCCACTAGTTTAAACGGAGGCGCCTCCGTTTATCTGGAGTGCCTTCCACTTCTTAGTCCAGAGGGGGACGGATGTCATGCCGAAATGTGCCGGTGCTTCTCTCGCCGAACATCATCTAGGGCATCGCAGCCAGTTGGCCAGTCCGTCCCAGGCTTTAAAGTTCTCATTCTCGTGACAATGGCAGGAGCTTGATCCATGACACGAACCATCCATCTTTCGCTCGATATCAACGGGAGGCGGTACGACCTCGATGTCGAACCGCGTGTCACGCTGCTCGATGCGCTGCGCGAACATCTCGCGCTGACCGGCACCAAGAAGGGCTGCGACCAGGGTCAATGCGGCGCCTGCACCTGTCATGTCGACGGTAGCCGTGTGCTTTCCTGTCTGACGCTCGCAGCCCAGGTCGAAGGCCGGCAGATCACCACGATCGAGGGGATCGCCGCTGAAAACGGCGAACTGCACCCCGTTCAGGCGGCTTTCGTGGAGCATGACGCGTTCCAATGCGGCTATTGCACGCCCGGCCAGATCATGTCGGCAGTCGCCTGCATCCGCGAAGGCCATGCGGGATCCGACGAGGAAATCCGCGAATACATGTCCGGCAATCTCTGTCGGTGCGGAGCCTATAACAGCATCGTCGCGGCGGTGCGCGAAGCGGCGGAGATGGCGTGATGAGAGACTTTTCCTATCTCCGCGCCTCGTCTGCCGATGAAGCCCGGCAAGCGGCGCTCCAGGCCGGTTCAGCGCTGCTTGCCGGTGGCACGACGCTTCTCGATCTCGCCAAATGCGGCGTGATGGAGCCGGAAACCGTCATCGACATCACCCACCTTTCCGGGCTCGGCGGGATCACCGTCGATGCTGGCGGCGCCACGATCGGTGCGCTTGCCAAGATGGGCGCGGTTGCAGATCACGCAGGCATCCGTGCCGCTTTCCCGGCGGTTTCGGAATCGCTGTCGCTGGCGGCCTCCGCACAGCTGCGCAACATGGCGACGATCGGCGGCAACCTGCTGCAGCGGACACGCTGTTCGTATTTCCGCGAGCCGGACGTGTTTCCGGCCTGCCACAAGCGCAATCCCGGCTCCGGCTGTTCGGCGCTTGGCGGCGTTACCCGCAACCACGCTGTCCTCGGTACCAGCGATGCCTGCATCGCCAGCTATCCGGGTGATCTGGCCGTGGCACTGGTTGCCTTCGACGCCGTGGTCGATCTCGGGGCCCGGACGGTGTCGGTCGACGACTTTTTCCTGACGCCGGGCAATACGCCGGAGCGGGAAACCGCGTTGGAGCGCGGCGAGATGATCACCGCGATCACCATTCCGGCCTCGGCGGCGGCGAAGAACTCCACCTATCTCAAGGTTCGCGACCGCCAGTCATACGAGTTTGCCGCGGCGAGTGCCGCAGTCGGGCTTGAATTCGAGGCGGACGGCAAGACGGTGCGCGATATCCGCGTCGCTCTCGGCGGCGTCGCTACCAAGCCGTGGCGTGCTCGCAACGTCGAACAGGCGCTGGTCGGCAAGGTGCTCAGCCCCGAAACGGTTGAGGCGGCGAGCCGGCTCGCCATGGAAGGTGCCGTTTCGCATGGCGCCAATCACTACAAGATTGAACTTGCGCCGCGCGTTGTCGCCCGCGCCATCCTGAAAGTTGGAGGTCTCGTATGACCATCATGGAACCCCGCAAACACGGCGATGCCTCAGACGGGACTGTCGGCGGTCGTCAAACACGCTTCGAAGGCAATCTGAAGGTCACCGGTGGCGCGACCTATGCGCTGGAATATCCGCTCGAAGACCTTGCCTACGCCATTCTCGTCCAGAGCACGATTCCGGCCGGCCGCGTCATTTCGGTCGATGCGGAAAAGGCGCTTGCGGCCCCAGGCGTGCTGATGGTGCTGACGCCGGATGACGATATGGGTCTCCTGGTCGCCTCCGACTGGGGTGGCAATCGCCCGGAAAACCAGCCGTATTATCCGCTGCCGCGGCAGGTACAGTACAATGGCCAGTCGATCGCCGCCGTCGTCGCGGAAAGCCGCGAACAGGCGGTCGAGGCGGCCAAGCTGATCTGCATCACCTATGAGCGGACACCGCATGTCGCAAGCTTCAATGATACGGCTGCCGGCGAAGGCAAGGTCATGGATAATCTCACCTCCGGATGGGGTGATGCCGAGGCTGCTCTTGCGGCCGCGCCGGTTCAGATCGAAGGCGAATATTCGACGCCGCGTGAATATCACGTCGCCATGGAGCCGCATGGGCTGACCGTGAAGTGGGATGGCGACCAAATCACGGTCTGGGAGCCGAGCCAGTGGTCTCACGGCATGGCGCGCAGCTATTCCGAATGGTTCGGCATTCCTTACGAAAATGTCCGCCTGATCTCGCCGTTCATCGGCGGCGGGTTCGGCTCCAAGGGGGCGGCGCTCGCCCATGGCGCGGTGGCGGCTTTCGCGTCCAGGAAGCTCGGCCGGCCGGTCAAGCTTGCGCTCACGCGACCGCAGAATTTCACCAACTATGGCGGTCGCGCCGCGACGCGCCAGCGGATCAAGATTGGCGCGACGGAAGACGGCATCCTGCAGGCGATCGTCCATCGCGGCGCCAGCGAGACCTCCACCTATGCGGATTGGCCTGAGCAGACCGGTGCCGCAACGCCGATCCTCTACAGGATAGAGAATTTCTCGTCGCAGCATCGGGTCGTGCCGGTCAACGCCGTCACACCGGGTGCGTTACGCGGACCGGGCAAGAACCCCAGCGCGTTCGGCATCGAAAGTGCGATGGAGGAGCTCGCCTACAAACTCGGCATGGACCCGCTCGAACTGCGGCTGAAAAACTACGCCGACCACGACTACCAGTCGGGAAAACCCTGGTCGACCCGCCGGCTGCGCGAAGCGCTGACCGAAGGTGCCGAAGCCTTCGGCTGGTCGAGGCGCAGCCATGAACCACGCTCGATGCGCGACGGCAAAACCCTGATCGGCTGGGGCATCGGCTGCGGCACCTTCCCGGTCCTTCAGGCGCCGAGCGAGGCGATGATCCGCATCCTGCGCAACGGCCGTGTCGAGGTCGTCAGCGGTGCGATCGACATGGGGCAGGGGACCTATACGATCCTTGCCCAGACGGTGGCCGAAGTGTTCGGCATTCCCGCCGACCAGGTCGAGGTCCATCTTGGCGATTCCCGGTTGCCGGGCTCGGCGATCGCGGGCGGCTCGATGCTGGCGGGCTCCATTCTCGGCGCCGTGCACAAGGCGGCGACAGCGGCCCGCGACGAACTGATCGGACTGGCGCTCAACGACGAGAAATCGCCGCTGCGCGATACCGGCGCCAATACGCTGACCTTCAGCGGCGGCCGCGTTGCCGCTCCCCGCGACCAAGGTCTGTCGCTCACGCTTTCGGAACTGATGGCGGCGCTCGGTCGCGACGAGATCGAGATCCTGAGGAATACGCTGCCGGAAGGTGCTACCGCCCAGGAGCAGCATCAGGCCTGGACGAGCATGGTAAAGGTTCAGGGGCCGACCATGGGCGAATATTCCATGCATAGCTGGTGCGCCCATTTCGCTGAAGTGCGGGTGGATGAGGATTTTGGAACGGTGCGGGTGTCCCGCATCGTCTCGGCCTTCGATTGCGGCCGGCTCTACAATCCGCGGCTGGTCGAAAGCCAGTGGCGGGGCGGCATCATCATGGGCATCGGCCAGGCTCTCCTCGAGGAAGGTCTCGTCGACCAGCGCAACGGCCGCACCGTCAACAACAACATGGGCGACTATCTGGTGCCGACCAATGCGGACGTGCCGCATATCGAGGTGATCTCGGTTGGCATTCCCGACTACGGCGCCTCGGCGCTGGGCGGCAAGGGCGTCGGCGAGGTCGGCATCGTCGGCGTCGCGCCGGCCATCGCCAACGCGGTGTTCCACGCAACCGGCAAACGCGTCCGCGACCTGCCGATCACGCTCGAAAAGCTGATCTGATCGATCCGCGCATCCGGCGTCAGTCGGGTGCGCCTATTTTCGCTTCGGCGTGTTGGATGCCCCGAGGCTGCCGGCAAAACGTTCGGCCAGACGCTCTTTTCGGAAATGCTCGACCACGAAGTCGATAAAGACGCGGGTTTTTGCCGGCAGCAGCGTCTTGCTGGCGTAGTAGATCGAGATCGGCCCGATATCCGCATACCAGTCGGGCAGCAGGCGGACGAGCGTACCGCTCTCCATATACGATAAGGCATCTGGCATCGCGATCATCGCGACGCCGAGGCCGAGGTTTGCCGCGTGGGCAACGGCGGCTGGATCGTTGAGCGCCATCTTTTCCCGCAGTGCCACCGGCACTTCGTCTCCGCCGGCATTTCGCATCACCCATTGGCGGATGCGGCCGGTATTGGAAGAACGCAGATGGATGCCGTCGAGGTTCGCAAGGTCCGCCGGATGGGCCGGCATGAGCCTGTCCTTTATGTAGGCTGGTGAGGCGACCAGAACGATATGGGCCGGCGCCAGCACCCGGGCGACCGCGCCGGGCGTCAGCTCAAACCCACCGCCGATCGCTGCGTCATATCCCTCGGCGATCAGATCGACCTGCCGGTTTTCGAAGGACCAGTCCGGACGGATCAGCGGGTAACGCGCCATGAACTCCGGCAGCAGCGGCAGGATATACCCTGTTCCGAAATGCGGGCTCATGCTGACTTTCAGCACACCCGCCGGTTCTGCGCCTTCCGAAGAGACCTCGGCGATCGCCGTCTGCAGCGCCTCGACGTGGTCGCGGATCTCCGACAGAAAACGTTCGCCCGCTTCCGTCAGCGTCAGCCTTCGCGTGCTGCGCTGGAAGAGGCGGGTGCCGAGGTTCCTTTCGAGCATCGCCACGTTGCGGCTCACGGCCGCGGGTGTCAGTGCCAACCGCCTGGCCGCAGCCGAGAAACCGCCAAGTTCGGCGCTGCGCACGAAGGATTCGAGATTGGCGAGACTTTCCACCGCGGGTCATTCTCAACGGTTGCTTGAAGATGATTGGCATTATTACCGGCTAATCAAGCGCCAATCCAGAGGCGATATTCCCGCCATCGAAACCACTGGAGTATCGCAATCATGACCATCGGTATTATCGGCGCCGGCAATATCGGCGCAGCCTTCGCCCGCACTCTTGCAAGAAACGGCGTGCGCGCCACCATCGCCAACAGCCGCGGCCCGGCCTCGCTCGAAACACTGACGGCCGAGCTGTCGCCCTGGATTTCCGCCGGCACGATCGAAGAGGCAGCAAGTGCCGACATGGTGCTGATCGCGGTTCCGTGGTCGAAGCTGCCGGCTGCTCTTGCCGGCCTGCCGGACTGGAACGGCCGGATCGTCATCGATGCAAACAACCCGATCGAAGCGCCGCTGTTCAAGCCGGCTGAACTCAATGGCCGCCTTTCCAGCGAGATCGTTTCAAATCTGGTGCCGGGCGCCCGAGTTGTTAAGGCCTTCAACCATCTGCTGGCAAAACTGCTCGAGGCTGATCCTTCTTCCGAAGGCGGCAAGCGTGTGCTGTTCTATTCCGGTGACGATGCGGCCTCGAAGTCGGAGGTCGGCGGGCTGATCGACAAGCTCGGTTTCTTCGGCATCGATCTCGGGCCGCTTGCGGTAGGCGCCAAGCTGGCGCAGTTCCCCGGTGGCCCGCTGCCGGCGCTCAACCTCGTCCAGTTCGGTTAGTCGTCCGAATAACGCTCCTCGGACCAGGGGTCGCCGCGCATGTGGTAGCCGTTCTTTTCCCAGAAGCCGGCTTGGTCGCGGTCGAGGAACTCAATGCGGTTGAGCCATTTGGCGCTCTTCCAGAAATAGAGGTGCGGCACCACCAGCCGCACCGGCCCGCCATGTTCCTCGGTGAGCGGCTTGCCTTCCCACTCAGTGACGATGATCGCGTCCGGCGAGGCGAAATCCGAGAGCAGCAGGTTGGTGGTATAGCCGTCATAGCTGGTCAGCATGACGGCGACGGCCTCGTCCTGCGGATCGACGAGATCGAGGAAATCGTGTGTCGAGACCCCTTTCCAGTTGTTGTCGTAGCGCGACCAGGTGGTCACGCAATGGATGTCGGAGCGCATCTCTGTCTGCGGCAGAGCCTGGAAGGCCGCCCAGTCCAAGGTCCTGCGGTTGTTGACGAGGCCGCGCACGTCGAGTTTCCAGCGCTCGGGCGAGACCTGCGGCTGCTGGCCGAGATCGAGGACCGGCCAGTTCTTGACCAGGTGCTGGCCGGGCGGTAGGCGGTCGGTTTCCGGCCTGGCGATCCGGCCGGTCAGGAACTTGCCTTGCTCCGCCCATTTCCGCTTGGTGATGGTGAGCTTCGAATCCTTGGGCTCAATCTCGTCGGCCATATCCGGTTCTCCTTGCGTCGCCCGATAATCTGATAAACAAGAAAGGCAATCAATTGCCCATCTTGGCAATCGCCTGTTCGGAAAATCCTGTTCTCGGAAGATCATGCCTGCCTTCAATCCGCTTATCGAAAAGCTCAGCCCTCCACCCGTACCCTCCGTCGCCGCCTGGGGGCGTGCCTATGACGGATCCAAAGGTCCGCTGATCGACCTCTCTCAGGCCGTGCCCGGTTATCCGGCCCATCCGGACATGCTGAAGCTGCTCGGCGAGACCGGCTCGTCAAAAGCCTTTACCGGCTATGGGCCGATCGAGGGCGAGGCCGAGCTGCGGACGGCCTATGCGGCGCATGTCTCGGAGGTTTATGGCGCAGGCATCGGCCTTAAGAACATCCACATCACGTCGGGCTGCAACCAGGCTTTCGTCTGCGCCGCGATGACGGTGGCCGGCCCCGGCAATACGGTGCTGATGACCGAGCCCTTCTATTTCAACCACGAAACGACGCTGGCGATGATGGGCGTCAAGACCGCCTTTGTCGCCTGCGATGCGGCGAACGGTTTCCTGCCGGACCTTATCGGGCTCGAAGCGGCGATTACCGGCGAGGTGCGGGCGCTGGCGCTCGTTTCCCCCAACAATCCGACCGGGGCGATCTATCCGCCGTCGCTGCTCGAAGCGATCTTCAATCTCTGCCGGACCAAGGGCATCTGGCTGATCCTCGACGAGACCTATCGCGACTTTCTGCCGGTCGCGGACCAGGCGCCGCATACGCTGTTCAGCCTCGACGGCTGGGAAGACACGCTGATCAGCCTTTACAGCTTTTCGAAATCCTTCTGCATCCCCGGCCACCGGCTCGGCGCGATCACCGCCGGTCCGCTCGCGGTCGAACAGATCGCCAAGATCATGGACAATCTGCAGATCTGCGCGCCTCGGGCGGCCCAGGCCGCCGTCGCCAAGGCGCTGCCGCTTCTGGCCGACTGGCGCGAGGAGAACCGGCAGGAGATCGGCCGTCGCGCCGATGCCCTGAAGGTTGTGATGCGCTCCGTCAACGACTGGAAGCTCGATGCCATAGGCGCCTATTTCGCCTTCGTGCGGCATCCGTTCCCAGGCAGAAGTTCGGCGGAAGTGGCGGAAAAGCTTGCAAAGCAGGCCGGCATCATCTGCATTCCTGGCGCCTATTTCGGCGAGAGCCAGCAGGATTACCTGCGTTTCGCCTTCGCCAATGCGGATGTGCCGACGATCGGGCTATTGCGAGAACGTTTGCAGAACTTTTCCCTATCGTGAGCCCAGGCGTCCGTATATAAGCGGATCATGGTTCAAAGAGCAGGCAGCGCCGATCTCCCGCTTCATGGCGGCCGGGTTCCCCGGTGGCTCGGTGAGCGCATGACCAGGCTAGGTGCCGTGATCACCCAGGCGATCGTCATCGAATACGGCCGCGACGAACTTCTGCGGCGGCTGGCGCATCCCTTCTGGTTCCAGTCCTTCGGTTGCGTCATGGGCATGGACTGGCATTCTTCCGGCATCACCACCAGCGTTCTCGGCGCGCTCAAACGCGGGCTGACGCCGATGGCCGGCGAGCTCGGCATTCATGTCTGCGGAGGCCGTGGCCAGAGCTCCCGCAAGACGCCGGACGAATTGATCGCCGTCGGCAACCGCGTCGGCATCGACGGCAGCGGCCTTGCGACGACCAGCCGTCTGGTCGCCAAGGTGGACAGCGCCGCGGTGCAGGACGGGTTCGATCTTTATCTGCACGGTTTCATCGTCACCGACGATGGCAAATGGGTGGTGGTGCAGCAGGGCATGAACGGCGACAAGCGCCAGGCGCGGCGTTACCACTGGATCTCGGAGGGTTTGAAGAGCTTCGTCGATTCCCCGCATGCGGCGATCGAAGGCCGCGGGCAGGGCGAGATCGTCAATCTCGCCGACCACCGTGCCGAAGCCTCCCGAAAGGGTCAGCTCGATCTACTCGCGACGCTCGGGCCGGACCGGATCATCCGCGAGGTGATTGCCATCGAGCCGGCGCGCAAGGTGAAGGAACCGGCGCAGCCGATGCTGCCGCATCTGGTCATGCCGGCGCATCACGATGTCCGCGAGGAGGACGTCAACATGAGGCGGCTGCATGGCACGCTGGCGGCGGCGGCAGATCGCGGCCCGGAGGATTTCGAGAACCTGCTGCTGATGCCGGGTGTCGGCGCGCGGACGGTCAAGGCTTTGGCCATGGTCGCCGAGGTGGTGCATGGCACGCCCTGCCGGTTTTCCGATCCGGCGCGCTTCTCGCTCGCCCATGGCGGCAAGGACCGGCATCCGTTTCCGGTGCCACTGAAGGTTTATGACGAGACGATCAAGGTGATGAAGTCTGCCGTCGGCAAGGCCCGGCTCGGCCGGGAGGAGGAGCTGCAGGCGCTGAAGCGACTCGACGACCAGGCCCGCCAGATGGAACGGTATGTGACCGGCCCGGACCTCAAGGAGATCGTCGCCGGCGAATTCCGCCAGTCGCACGAATGGGGCGGCCGCAGCGTCTTCGGCTGGGAGCCGCCGGCGGAGGAGACCGCTGATTTTCCCGGATCAGCCGATTACTTGAAGGGATCGTAACCGGGCTTTTTGTAGACAAGCTCCGGCTGTCCCTGGATATCCGGCACGTAGACCTTGTCCGTCCAGGCGTCTCTCGGAAAGTCCTGGATTGCGACCGACACGGAACTCTCGGCAGAGCCAAGAGCGGTCATGACCGCCTTGGTCACCTCAGCCGTCAGTGCCTGCTTCTGCTCTTCGGAGCGGCCCTCGACCATTTTGACAATAACATGGGGCATGTTGCGCTCCTCCGATGGGCAGTTTTTCAAATCAACCGAAGCGAGCATAGCCCGTCTCGTTCATGGATTTCAATCGGGAACTTCGCTCACGCCATCGGGGTTGTCGCGCGGTCTCTGCCAGTGGACGCGATGCGGCCGGCGAGGTCGGCGATACGGTGCATGGCGGTTGCAACCGTATCGTCCGGGACCGTCAGCGAGATGCGCAGGAAGCCTGCGGCCTGGGCGCCGAAGGAGGTGCCGGGCATGACGGCCACTTTTTTCTCGCGCAGCAGTTCCCAGGCGAATTCCTCGCCGTTGAGCCCGGTGGCGGTCACGTCGAGCAGAACAAACATGCCCCCTTCCGGCGGCATCGGCTTGACGAGATTGCTGCCGGCAAAGGCCTTTTCGACGATGGTGGCACGGCGGCGATAATTTTCCCGCATCACGTCGGCGGTGTCGAAATGCTGCGACAGCGCCATGGCGGTCATGTCGGAGATGAAGGGCTGCACGCCGAACAGCATGGTTTCGGACACCGGCAGCAGTCTTTCACAGAACTCTTCGGGGCCGGCGGCCCAGCCGCTGCGGAAGCCGGGGGCAGCATGGGATTTCGAGATCGACGAGACCGCGATGGTACGTTCGGCCAGTGCCGGAATGTCGAAGGGCGAGGCGAAGGGCGTGCCTTCGAAGATCAACTGCTCATAGACCTCGTCCGAAACGATCCAGAGGTCATGCTTGCGGCAGACGTCGCCGATGGCGGCGATTTCCGCGGCAGTCAGCACCGCGCCGGTCGGGTTGTGCGGCGTGTTGAGAAGGAGCACGCGGGCCTCCGGCGTGATCGCCCGTTCGAGGTCCTCGGCCTGCAGGTGGAATTTCTTTTCCGGACGCAGCGGCACGGGGATCATGTGCGCGCCGGTGGACTGGATGACGCCTTCATAGGTGGCATAGAGCGGATCGCCGACGAGCACGCCGTCGCCGGCTTCGACGAGACCGGTCATGACGGCATAGAGAGCTGTCTGGGTGCCGGGGAAACAGAGGAAATTGCGCTCCGTGACACCTGGCCGGCGTTTCGAATACTTTTCCACCAGCGCCTTCAGCACCGGCGGCTCGCCGCGGCCATTGGAATACCGGGTGCGGCCGGCATACATGGCACGCGCCGCCTCGTCGAGCAGAGCCTTGTCCGGCTTGACGTCCGGCTCGCCGATGGTGAGTTCGATGATGTCCTCGCCTGATGCCTGCATGCGGCGGGCGGTCAGGTGGAGTGCCCAGCGGCCGGAGCCGAGATGGGCGAGGCGGTCGGTGATCGAGGCATAACGCATCGGTGGTTCCTTTTCTTATCGTTGTTCGGCCGAAAGCTCGCCGGGCTGCAGGCGCAGCAGCGCTTCCACGGAGATCAGTGCATTTTCTGCGAGTTCGTGTTCCGCAAAGGTATCGGCCGCAAGCGTTCCCTCCAGCCAGAGGCCATCGACGAGCGCGTTGACCCCGATTGCATAGGTGCGGCATTGGGCGGGGCTCAGAGCTCGCTTCTCCTCGACGAAGAAGGCGGACAGCAGCGTCTCCAGCGCCTCAAGGAAGGAGAGATAGTTTTCGCGGTGGATGGCGGCGAAGCTCTGGTCGATCTGGATATGGCTGATGAAGGCGGCCCAGAGCGACAGCGTGCGCGGGTCGGTCACCGGCGGCGTCACATTGGCGACGATGAAGCGACGCAGGCGCGAGCGGGCCGTCTCGCCCTCGATCGCGGCAGCAACCGCCGCCTCGGTCATGCCCGCCATCACCTTGCGGTAGGCTGCCTGCAGCATCTGGTCCTTGCTGCTGAAATAGTGCCGGATCAGCCCGCCGGTGACGCCGGCGCGCATGGCGATCTGGCGGACCGTCGCGCCCTGGATGCCGAATTCGGCGATGCAATCGAGCGTCGCGGCAATCAGGTCCTCGCGCCGCTCGGCCTCGCTTGCCCTATGGTAGGTGCGGCGGTTCACGGGTCATCTCCTGAGGAACGGCAGGCCGTTCTTGGCACGGCGTCACGGCTTATTATACGCTCGAATAATTCACGCAAGAGAATTCCTCGAACTTCCGCCGCATCAGCATCGCTCGGGTGGCGGAAATTCATCGCAAAATGTAACTTCCTATCAGTTTTGAGGGGTGCGCATTAAGGGATCCTACACCTTAACCTTCACAATATGGAACCGATACACCTCCCAAAGGGCGGTGACCGCGGCGGATTGGGGGATCATAATGTCGTCGGCTGAAGAAAAACGCGAACTGCAAAAGCGTCTGGATTTTATCGGTCTGGACCAGGAGGCGCGGGCAAGGCTTCGCCGCCTCGCACCGATCATCAATGCCGGTCTTTCGACGGCTCTCGGCACGTTCTACAAGAAGATCCAGTCGATACCCGACACCGCCAAGTCCTTCACCAACCAGGCTCACGTAGAAAGCGCCAAGAAGCGCCAGATGAGCCATTGGAACGTTGTCGGCGAGGCCAAGTACGACGAGCGTTATGTGGAAAGCGTGCGGGCCGTCGGCGCCGCGCATGCCCATTCTGGCCTCGATCCGCGCTGGTATATCGGCAGTCAGGCGCTGGTCGTGGAAAGCCTCATCCACAAGGTGATGGCCGAGAACTGGCCGTCCCGTTTCGGGCGCGGCAAATCCGAAAAGCTCGCCAAGGACGTCGCGACGCTGGTCAAGGCGGCGATGCTCGACACTGACTATTCGATCTCCGCCTATCTGGAGATACAGGCAGAACAGCGCCGCCACGCCGAGGAGGCGAAGCTCGCCGCCGACGAGGAGCAGGAAGTTGCGCTCGAGGCTCTGGACGACGTGCTGAAGGGCCTTGCCGCAGGCGATCTGGAGAGCCGGCTTTCCACCGCTCTTCCTGAAAACTTCGTCAAGATGGCGGAAGGCTATAACGGCAGTGCCGAGAGGCTGCGCGGCACATTGGCGACCGTGCGCCATGCCGGCGAGGAAATCCTCGTCAGCACCAACGGTATCTCCCAGGCCTCGAAGGATCTTGCCCGGCGGACGGAGGAACAGGCCCAGGGCCTGGAGGAGAGTTCCGCGACACTGCACCAGCTCACCCACAGCGTTTCCGGCACCGCCGAAGGCGCCAGCAAGGCGGCCGGGGCCGTCGATGTAGCGCTTTCGGAAGCACGGGCCTCGGGACCGGTCGTCAAGCAGGCCGTCGCGGCGATGGGCGAGATCGAACGGTCGTCCGACGAGATTTCAAAGATCATCGGCGTCATCGACGAGATCGCCTTCCAGACCAATCTTCTGGCGCTCAACGCGGGCGTCGAGGCGGCGCGTGCAGGTGAGGCGGGCCGCGGTTTCGCTGTCGTGGCGCAGGAAGTGCGGGCGCTGGCGCAGCGCTGTGCCGATGCCGCCAAGGAGATCAAGGATCTGATCTCCGACAGTTCGCGGCAGGTGCAGGCGGGCGTCGACCTCGTCAACAATGCCGGTGCGGCGCTCAGCCAGATCACCACGCGCATCGACGATATCAACACCATCGTCAAGACGATCGCCACCGAGGCGGCGCATCAGTCGATAGGCCTGCATGAGGTCAACGGTGCGCTGAGCCGGATGGATTCGCTCACCCAGGAAAATTCGGCCATGGTGCTGGATACGTCGAAACAGACGTCGGACCTGCGCGATGCGGTGGAACGGCTGGTGACGGCGTTACGCGGCTTCAAGACCCGCAGTGCGGAACGGCTCGCCCGCGATCGCCAGAAGCGGGAAGAGATGCCCGGCCGTCGCCTCGTCGCCTGAGATCAACGCCTTCCGCCTGCAAGCCGGATGGCTTCCGGCCTACCGCGCAGGATCAGCATCGAGGCGGCGCCGAAGATCGGCCCGACCGCCAGCAAGACGAACGTCCACCGCCACCCGCCCAGCAGTGCGGCCAGATGCGGCATCAGCCAGATCATGAAAATGGTCAGCGCGAACCCCATGCCCATCTGCAGCGATAGTGCCGTGCCGATGTAATTGCGGTCTGCAAGCTCGGTGACGGCGGCGGAGAACTGCGCCGAATCTCCGATGATCGAAATGCCCCAGACGATCACCACCAGCGCCAGCAGCCAGAAGGGGCCGTCGAAGACGAAGCCAATGGTCAGGGCGCAGGCGCCGGAGACGATCATCAGGCCGGCGGTGGTGGCGGTGCGGCCAAAACGGTCCGAGAGCACGCCGCCGGCGAAACAGCCGAATACACCTGATGCGACGGCGATGAAGGTGAGCAGCGAGGCTTCGCTGCTGATGCCGGTTCCTCCCTTGTCGAGGGCTGCGGTCAGATAGGCAAGCAGCCAGGCCCACATGGCATAAAGTTCCCACATATGGCCGAGATAACCGCCGTTGACGAGCAGCAGGTTGCGATCCTTCAGCACCCGGCCGATCTGGCGCGGGTCGAACAGCGCCTTGCCGAACGGATTGGGGCCTTCACGGGTGAAGAGGAGGAGAACGACGGCGCCGACCAGCGTCGCACCGCTCGATGAGAGGACGACGTTGTGCCAATCGACCGCCGACGACATGCCGCGGAAGAGGTGCGGCAGCGACGAGCCAGCGGTGATCGCGCCGATGACGCCGGCTAGCGCCAGGCCACGTCCGGAAATGAACCAGGTGGAAACGAGTTTCAGCGCCGGCGGATAGACGCCGGCGAGCGCAAAACCGGTGACCATGCGGCAGAGGATGGCACCGGCCGGGCCGGGTTCCAGAGCCAAGGCGGCATTGGAGAGCGCGGCAAGCAGGGCGGAAACCGCCATCAGCCGGTTCATGCGGATGAGGTCCGGCAGGTTGAAGAGGCTTGCGGCCAGAGCGCCGATCACGAAGCCGATCTGCACGCCGTTTGTGAGCCAGGCGGCGGCACTTTCGGACAGCGACCAGACGCGTTTCAGCTCCGGCGCGATGGCGTTTGCCGAAAACCAGCAGGAGAAGGAGAGCACGACGGCGAGGCACAACAGCGCCAGCATCGACCAGCGGCCTTCAGCTGGCGTTTCCAGGGTCGTCGCGGTGCTCATCGGTTTATCCCATGGTGCGATATCTGGCGGCGATATGCCGGCTCGGCAGGCGCGGCGTTCCGAACAGCTTTTCACGGAACGGGCCTTCGCGATAGCTGGTCTTGTAGAGACCGCGTTCCTGCAGGATCGGGATCACCAGTTCGATGATATCGTCAAAACATTCCGGAACGACGGTGCGCGACAGGTTGAAACCGTCGACGCCGGCCTGGTCCATCCAGGCGACGAGGTTGTCGGCGATCTGTTCGGCGGAACCGATCATCGGCGCCTGGCGGCTGCCGAGCACCATCTGTTCGAGCAGCTTGCGCTTGGTCCATTGCGGCCCGACGGTGCGGGTCATCGCCTCGACGTTGGAGACGATCGCAGAACTCTTGCCGGTCTCGATCGGCTCGTCGAGATCGTATTTTGCAAAGTCGATGCCGAGCGAGCCGGCCGCATGTACGAGCGCGCCTTCGGAACTCGCATAGGCGCGATAATCCTCGAATTTTTCGCGGGCTTCCTTTTCGGTGCGGGCGGTGACGATCGTGGCGCCGACGAAGACTTTGACATCCTCGGCGTTGCGGCCGTATTCGACGGCGCGAGCCCTGATGTCGTCGACGATGCCCTTGACGCCTTCGGTCTTCTGGCCGTTGACGAAGACGCACTCGGCATGGGTGGCGGCGAATTGGCGGCCGCGGGTCGAGGAGCCGGCCTGGTAGAGAACCGGGGTGCGCTGCGGCGAGGGTTCGCAGAGATGGATCGCCTCGATGCCGTATTGCTTGCCGCGGTGGTGGACCTTGTGCACCTTGGGCGGGTCGGCATAGACGCGGTTTGCCCGGTCGAAGACCACCGCGTCGTCCTCCCAGCTTCCTTCCCAGAGCCGGTACATGATCTCCATGTATTCGTCGGCGAGGTCGTAGCGATCGTCATGGGCTGCCATCCCATCCAGGCCGATCGCCTTTGCGGCGCTGTCGAGGTAACCGGTGACGATGTTCCAGCCGATCCGGCCGCCCGTCAGGTGATCGAGCGTCGACATGCGGCGCGCGAAGACGAACGGCGGTTCGTGGGTCAGGTTGGCGGTAACGCCAAATGAGAGATGTTCGGTGACGGCGGCCATGGCCGGCACCAGCAGCAGCGGATCGTTGACCGGCACCTGTACCGCACCCCTCAGCGCCGCCGCATTGCTGCCGCCGAAGACGTCGTTGACGCCGAGAACGTCGGCGAGGAATATGCCGTCGAACAGGCCCGCTTCCAGCCTTTTCGCATAGTCCGTCCAGTATCGCAGCTGCGTATAGCGATGCGACTGGTCCCGCGGATGCGCCCAGAGCCCCTGCTGGATGTGGCCGACGCAGTTCATGTCGAAGGCGTTGAAACGGATTTCGCGCGTCACGATCTTCCCCTTGAATTCCTCATTGCGGACAAGGCACGTCTCTTATACGATGCTATCGTCCACTATAGAAGACGATTGTTGAAAGGCAAGCCGCTTGCAACAGGCTGAAAATGATCCGGTCCAGGCGATTGCCATGCGGCTGAAGATCGAGCGGGAGGCGCGGGGCTGGTCCTTGGCCGAGCTTGCCGAACGCTCGGGCGTCTCCAAGGCGATGATCAGCAAGATCGAGCGCAGCGAGGCGAGCCCCACGGCAACCGTGCTCGGCCGGCTCTCGGGCGCCTTCGGTCTGCCGCTCTCAGTTCTGCTGGCGCTTGCCGAGCGGGCGCAGGAGCGCGTCGCGCTGCAGGCGGAACAGCCGGCCTGGACCGATCCGGAAACGGGTTACACCCGCCGCGCGGTCTCTCCGGCGAATTCCCCGTTGGAGCTTCTGGATGTATCGCTGCCATCAGGCGTGCGCGTGCCTTATCCGGCATCCGCCTTCGCCTTCCAGCACCAGCAGATCTGGGTACTTTCGGGCCGGCTCGATTTCCAGGAGGGGACGGTGATGCATCATCTCACCGACGGTGATTGCCTTCTGCTCGGCCCGCCTGCCGATTGCGTCTTCTTCAATCCAGGCACGGAACCGGCGCGTTATGTGGTGGCGCTGACACGGCGTTAGGCGCCGAGCCAGAATTTGATGACCACGCCGACAGTGCCGACCGTTACCACTCCGGCCACCCAGAGGCCGACGAACCAGGCGAGTCGCCTGAAGGTTTCGCCGCCGGTCATCAGTGATAACCCTCTTCCGGATCGACCTTGCCGCGGAAGACCCAATAGGCATAACTCGTATAGGCAAGGATGAGCGGCACCAGGATCAGCGCGCCGACCAGCAGGAAACCGAGGCTTTCGTCGGGCGCCGCCGCATCCCATATCGTCACGGATGTCGGCACGATATAGGGATAGAAGCTGATGCCGATGCCTGCGTAGCCAAGTATGAAAAGCCCGAGCGCGGCAAGGAAAGGCCGGCTGTCGCGGTTGTTTTTCAGGCCCGTGAGCAGAAGCCAGAAACAGCCGAGGACAAGCAGCGGCACGATGATGCTGAAGATCGCCGTCGGCCAGGAGAACCAGCGTTTCAGATAGAGCGGTTCGAGAAAGGGCGTCCAGAGGCTGAAGATCGCCATGGCGGCGAGCGTCGCGAGGGCGGCGATATAGGAAAGGCTGCGAGCCTTGTCGCGAAGGTCGCCCGTCGTTTTCATCACCAGCCAGGTCGAGCCGAGCAGTGCGTAGCCGATCACGACTGCAAGGCCGGTGGCGATCGAAAACGGGGTCAGCCAGTCCCGCCAGCCGCCGGAGTAGGCGCGGTTTGCAACCGGAATGCCCTGCACCAGCGCGCCAAGCGCGATCCCTTGAGCCAACGCCGCCATGAACGAGCCGCCGGCAAAGGCCCAGTTCCAGAGATATTGTGCCCGGCCGGTGCGCCAGCGGTATTCGAAGGCGACGCCTCGAAAGATCAGCCCGATCAGCATGGCGATGATAGGTGCGTAGAGTGCCGGCAGGATCGTCGCATAGGCGAGCGGAAAGACCGCCATCAGCCCGCCGCCGCCGAGGACAAGCCAGGTCTCGTTGCCGTCCCAAACGGGCGCGACGCTGTTCATCATTACGTCGCGATGGCGCTTTTCCGGAAACAGCGGGAAGAGAATGCCGACGCCGAGGTCGAACCCGTCGAGGATGACATAGGCAAGCACTGCGAAGGCGATGATGGCCGCCCAGATGAAGGGAAGGTCAATGGCCATGACGGGCTCCTGCCTGAAGTGCCGGGGTTTGCGGGCCGGGATTGATGCCGGCGGTTCGGATAGGGCCTTCGCCGAGGTCGCCGCTCGGATCGCGCGGCAGGCGGGACATCAGCCGCAGAATGTAGAAGGTGCCGGCGCCGAAGACGAGGAAATAGACGACGATGAAGGCGATCAGCGAGGAGCCCACTGCTGCCGCCGCAATCGGAGAGACGGAGTTGGCGGTCAGCAGGTGGCCATAGACGGTATAGGGCTGGCGGCCGACCTCGGTTGTCACCCAGCCGGCGAGCACGGCGACGAAGCCGGCCGGCCCCATCACCATCGCAGCACGGTGCAGCCACTCGGTCGTGTAGAGGCTGCCCTTCCATCGACAGTACAGGCTCCAGAGGCCGAGGCCCAGCATCACGAACCCGAGGCCCACCATGATGCGGAAGGACCAGAACACGACCGGCACCGGCGGCTGCAATTCGCGCGGCACTGTGTCGAGGCCCTTGAGCGGCGCATCGAGGCTGTGCTTCAGGATGAGGCTCGAAAGCTTCGGGATCTCGATTGCATAGTCGATCCGTTGCTCGGCTTGGTTCGGCAGGCCGAAGAGGATCAGCGGCGCGCCGTCCGGATGGCTCTGGTAATGGCCTTCCATCGCCATGACCTTGACCGGCTGGTGTTCCAGCGTGTTGAGGCCGTGCTGGTCGCCGGCAAAGATCTGGATCGGGGCGACAATCGTCAACATCCACATCGCCATCGAGAACATCGTGCCGGCGCGCAAGGGGGCGGTGCGGCGCAGGAGATGCAGGCCGCCGACCGCGCCGACCACAAGGGCGGTCGTCAGATAGGCGGCAAGCACCATGTGGACGAGGCGATAGGGGAAGGATGGGTTGAAGATGACTGCCCACCAGTCGGCGGGGATGAACTGACCCTTGTCGTTCATCGCAAAACCTTGCGGAGTCTGCATCCAGGAGTTGGCGGAAAGGATCCAGGTCGCGGAGATCAAGGTGCCGACCGCGACCATCAAGGTGGCGAAGAAATGCAGGCCGGGGCCGACGCGATTGCGGCCGAACAGCATGATGCCGAGGAAGCCTGCCTCCAGGAAAAATGCCGAGAGCACTTCGTAGCCCATCAGCGGGCCGATGATCGGGCCGACCTTGTCGGAGAACACGCTCCAGTTCGTGCCGAACTGATAGGACATGACGATACCGGAGACGACGCCCATGCCGAAGGCGAGAGCAAAAATCGTCTTCCAGAAGTCGAACAGCTCCAGATAGACGACCTGTTTCTTCCACAGCCAAAGACCTTCCAGCACGGCGAGATAACTCGCCAGCCCGATCGAAAACGCGGGAAAAATGATGTGGAACGAGACCGTGAAGGCGAACTGCATGCGCGCCAGCAGCGTCGCGTCGAAGGTCTCGAACATGGCGTCATCCCTTTTCTGGCGGGGGCCGGAAGCCCATCCATCTCATCGGATGACAATCGGCGGGGGGCGTCAAGAGATCAATGCGCATCAATGCCGCGCGCCCGGATGCCGCGGCCCTGCGTTGAACCGCCGCAGTGAACGAAAAGGCGCTTCCCGGTGATGGGAAGCGCCAAGTTGGGGAGGGTACTTATGACAATGTCGGCCGCGTGGAGGTCATGCGTCCGACCCGCGGTGAACCCATGATCATGAGTTTTGTTCCCCCTTCGCTTGTTTTGGCGCGGAACCTTCGGTGGCGGTCCCGGTTCGACAAGCAGGTATGGAAAGGAGAAACGCACCATGAGCAAAGCCGTAGAAACCACCGATCACAAGGAAATCCGGCAATGGATCGAGGAACGCGGCGGCCATCCGGCCCGGGTGAAGGGTGCCCGGGAAGAGGGCATTCTGCGCGTCGATTTCGGGAAGCCGGAAGAATCCCTGGAGGAAATCGCATGGGACGACTTCTTCTCGATCTTCGATGAGAACAAGCTCGTCTTCCTTTTCCAGGAAGAAACGGAAGCCGGCAAAACCAGCCGCTTTAACAAATTCGTGTCCAGCACGAAACACTGAGGCCGCGGCCAGACCGCGGTCCCTGAGCCAAGGAGGACGATCATGTCCACTTCCAAGCACTTCAAGACCCGCAAGCCGAGCGACGCCGATCTCAAGGAGGATCCAGGCATAGGCCAGTCGAAAGGGTTGAACCGCTTTACCGGCGCTGACGAGATCGCCGGCGAGAATACCGAGGAAGGCGATGTCGGTAACGACACGACTCGTTTCGGCGGCGTCGATCCCAACCAACGCGGCCGAGCGAACAAATGACCTCTCAAGGAGGATAGACCATGCAAGGCAATAAGACCCATCAGCAACAACGTAACGTCATCGAAAAGCGGGAAAATACCGCCAATGCGCCCAAGGATTTCGATCCCGGCCCCGACCTGCGACGGAGCGAAGCGGCCAAGGATGCATTCCGTCGCGGCGATAACCTGGACATGCGGGCTGCGGAAGTTTCCCTCCATGACGATCCGTCGATCATTCGCGGCCGCAACCAGGAAAGCGAACACCACAAGGGCAAGGGCTCCTGACTCTTTTGGAGAGCACGGAACCCAAACCCCATCCTCACGGTTGTCGGACGTCCGGCTGGTGATATGATGCCGTCGGGCTGGCATAAGAACCAAGTGCGGTGGCAGGCGTCGTCGCACCATCCTGGGAGGATGACATGTTCGGTCTAAGCCCAACCTTTGTCGATCGCGAGGATGCCGGAAGGCAATTGGCGGAAGCCATGCAGGCGGCGATGCCGCCCGATCCGATCCTGATGGCGCTGCCGCGTGGCGGCGTACCCGTGGCCTTCGAAGTCGCCCAGCGGCTCGGCCTGCCGCTCGATCTCCTCATCGTCCGCAAGATCGGCGCGCCCGGTCATCCCGAATACGGCATCGGCGCTGTCGTCGATGGGCGGGAGCCGCACGTGATCGTCGACGAAGACGCCGCCCGTCGGTTCCACGTGCCGCCAGGCTATCTTGCGGCCGAGCGCGAACATCAGCTCGCAGAAATCGAGCGCCGACATCGGATGTATTTCGGCGAGGACGAGCCGAGCGAGCATGATCATACGGGCCGCGACATCATTCTCGTCGATGATGGTATTGCAAACGGCGTTTCGATCCGCGCCGGCATCCACGCGTTGAAGGACATGGGTGTAGCGTCGATCCGGATCGCGGTGCCGGTCGCGCCGCGTCTATTGCTGGAAGCCCTGCAGGAAGAGGTCGACGATATCGTCTGCCTGTCGGCTCCGGACCGCCTGGAAGCAGTCAGCCTGCACTACGGCGACTTCAGGGAGACGACCGACCAGGACGTGGTGCGCCTTCTGAAGGAGGCTCACCGGCTCAGCCGCACCCTGAGCCATTGAGGATCAGAGCTCGACAGTGACCAGAAGCGGCAGATGATCGGAGGCCCGGCGGGAAAGCGGGGTCGACACGACCTGCGTGGCGATGGGCGTGACTTCGCCGGAGACGAAGACGTGGTCTATCCTCAGGAGCGGCAGACGCGATGGGAAAGTGGGCTTGGGCCTTCCCCCGCTGACAAGCGGCGCGTCCGCCATCTGGCGGGCGACGGCCTTGTAGGTCGCAGTCACGGGAGTTGCGTTGAAATCGCCGATCAGGATCTTCGGCTTGCCCTGGCAATCCGGGGCCCCCATCCAGGACGGCCCGAGGATCTCGCCGATCTGGCGCATCCGGTCGCCGCCCAGCAGGCCGAGATGGGTATTGAAGACCTGCAGCTTGTGCTCGCCGACCTCTATTTCCACCCAGACGGCGCCGCGCTGCTCCCCATGCGAGGACAGGCCGGCACCCTTGACCATTCTTGCCGGAAGGGCCGTCAGGATCGCATCGCCATAACGCTCTTCGGCGACGTTGAGTGCAGCGTGGAAATGGAATTCCATCCGTAGAAGAGACGCAATCGTATGCGCCTGATCTATCCCGCCGGTGCGGTTGCGGCCGACATCCAATTCCTGCAATCCGATGATATCCGGTTCCAGGGCCGAGATGACCTCGGCCACCCGGGCGGGGTCGAGCCGGCGATCGGTACCGATGCAGCTATGCACATTATAACTCAGGATTTTCAGGCGATGCCTTGTCTTCAAAGGCTGGGCCGGGGCGGGGCCGGCCTCGGCTGGCAATATCTGATCCGTCATGGCGCTGGGAACACCTCGGGCCCGGTTTCGTTCCCATTGTTATACAGCCGTTTACGAGAGGGACCATGATCGCCAGACGCCATCTGCTCAAGTTTCTGCTCGGCGTTGCGATCTGCCTGGCGGCCTTCCTCGTCTATCGCAGTCTCGGTCGCTACACGGTCGACGAGATCGAGGAATCGGTCCGGTCGATCGCCGGTTTGCGGCTGGCGACTGCCTTCTTTTTCGTCATCCTCTCCTATCTCTGCCTTGGTGGGTTCGATGCGCTTGCCGTGCGGTATGCGGGCAAGCCGCTTCTCTTGCGCCAGACTTCGCTCGCGTCCTTCACGGCTCTGTCGATCGGTCACAATGTCGGGCTTTCCGCGCTCAGCAGCGGTGCCGTGCGCTACCGGTTCTACACGCGCTGGGGGCTGACTGGAGAGGAGATTGCCAAAGTCATCGTGTTCTGCGGGGTGACCGTCGGCCTCGGTCTTGGAACGCTCGCCGGACTGGCGTTGCTGCTCCAACCCGGCGATGCGGTGGACCTGCTGGGCCTCGACCGCACGGCACGGCTGGCGGTCGGCCTGCTCTGCCTGGCCGGGCCTGTCGCCTATCTCATCATCTGCGCCTTCGTGCGCCGTCCGCTTGTCGTGCGCAACTGGCGTTTCGAACCGCCGGCGATACAGCTTGCGCTCGGCCAGATCATCATCGGCACGCTGAACTTCGCCTGCGTCACGGCATCCATCCAGCAGCTTCTGGCGAGCTTTACCGATGCCGGTTACATGGATGTGGCCAGCGCCTACGTCACTGCCAACCTGGCCGCGCTGATCAGCCATGTGCCGGGCGGGCTCGGCGTGCTGGAGGCGACCATGCTCGGGATCCTGCCGACATCCGCTTCGATCGGTGCACTGATTGCCTTCCGCGTGCTTTATTTTTTCGTACCGCTCACGGTCGGCGTGCCGACGCTGCTCGTCACCGAGGCTTATTATCGTCATCGGGGCGGCAGGTTCCTAGAGCAGACGGTAATGTGACAGGCGGGCGAAAAGCCGCCGGAAACCGGCCTTGATTTCCGGGATCGGCCAGAAGGGCTGTTTCGGGTCGATGATCCCCGTGCCGACCAGAGATTCCGTTTCGCCTTTGTCCGTATCGACGTCGTAGCTCCGCAAGCCACGCGGCTTGACGTTCAGCCGATCGACGGCCGCCAGCATGGAGCCGGTTTCCGCGATGATCCGCGTGACTTCCGCCGGTTGGGCGTCGAGGTGTTCGGCGATCAGCTCGTTGCGCAGTGCCGCGATCGCCTGTCGGCCCGCCGGTTGAGAGGTTTCGATCGCAAGGTCCGCCTCAGTGTCCAGGCCTTCCGAGCGATTGTTGAGATTGGAAGAGCCGACGCGCACGAACCGGTCGTCGACGATGATCAGTTTCGAGTGAACGATGATCTCCTGCTCCCTGCCGTCGCCGTCGGAAACCACGGCATAGAAAACCCGCAGCCGTCCATAACGATCCGCGCGCTTCAGGCGGCGGATCAGCCGGTTGCGGTTGTGGCCCATCATCAGCTTTTCCAGGAAGCCGTGGGATTCGCGCGTAACGATCACGAGGATTTCGGGGCCGTCTGCTTTCCTCAACTGTCTGGCAAGCGTCCGCGCCACGCCGAAGGAGGCGAGATACTGGGTTTCGATATAGAGGTGGCTTTTTGCTGCCTTCAGCGCGTCGTGGGTCAGCCGTATCGCCTCGCGGTGGCCGCGGCGGCCCTTCCATTTCCAGGCTTCGGTCAGCGCCAGACCGGTGTTGCAGTCGGTCAGGGCCGGTTCCAGGTCTGCTGGCCAGGGAGGCGCGCTATGCGTATCAAGTGGCGCAAGCGTTTCTCGGGTCGCCTTCTTCCACCGGCGGCGGGCGACATCGCCGATCAGCTTTGCCGTATCACCGGTCACGATCGCCTGCATGTCGTGGACAGGGCCATAGGCGGCTCCGTCCGGAGCCCGGCGAAGCGGGTTGACTGTTGCGTGGCTGCGGTCGTCCCACCGACGGGCGGTCAGGTCGATGCCGCCGAGGAAGGCTGTCCCGTCGTCGATCACGACGATTTTCTGGTGATGGCTGGCGCGCAGCGGATGATCGAAGTCGAAATGCAGGAAAATGCGCGGATGATCGTTCCAGCCCATCCTGCCGAACATCTTCAGGCTCTTGCCGGAGTAGACCGGGCCCATGCCCCAGACCAGGATGCGGATTTCAAGCGAAGGTTTTTCCTCGACCATCCTGTGCAGCAGTGCGCCGAGGGTCTCTCCGTCCGGACCGCGGGGACGAAGGAGAATGTCGGGATTGAAATCCCAGCCGATGATGAAGACCGAACGTTCCGCCTGTCTAAGCACCTGATCCAGTCGGCGGTAATAATCGTCGGCATCGATCAGGAAGGCGAGTTTTTTTGCCCTCGCACTGCGCCATGCGTTGCGGCCCGGTCGGATGATTGGGTCGAACGCGAATGACATTTTTAGGGTCGGGAGTGATTGCGTCGTTGCGTCCACCTGCGCCACCTCGTCATAGGATGACAGATGAACGCGCGGATTTTATCCTTTGTTCCAAGGTTGAGTTCATGTGCCGACCCGGATGGATGCAAGGTGAGGCGTTATTCGAGAACGGTCTGCTGAGCTGGATTGGGGGCAACGAAACCGTTGTTGCTGTCTCCCAATACCTCCATCGCGACGATGAGCCCGAGGAGGATGAGAATTGCGGCGATCAGCAGCTTCCAAAGCCCGCCCGCCAGGTGTCTCTGGCTGTTCTCGCTCTGCATTTCTCTACGGTCTGAATGCGTATGGCTATGGATGTTCATGGTCGATCTGCCGGCGCTTACGGCGCCGGTACCTCTTCAACTGAAAGCCAGGCTGCCGGGCGGCATATAAACTGGCGGATTGGGGTTTTCATCCGGATTGGGCAGCGGCGTCTCGTCCGGCAGCCGGTCCGGTTCCGGTTCGCCGATCGGGGGTTCCGGTTTCCAAACAGGGGCCGGCATAGGCGGCCGTTCGCTGGGTTCGCGAGGATCGGGTATCATGGAAAACTCCCTGTTACTCATTCCACAACCACCCGGCATGGCGATTGTTCCTCGCGAATTGCCCTACCGGTTGGTGGAGCCGGTGCTCGTCGGATCCGTGCCGGGAGCCGGTGCTGGTGCCGGCTTCTGCGCGGTGTCGTTGGTCGCCGGAGGTGTCGGCGCCTGCGCCGTATTATCCGACGTGCCGGTGAAATAATAGCCGACAGCCATCAAGAGGAGCACTATAATAACGCCTCCGATGATCGAATTTGCCCTCGTCTCGCGTGACATGATCTCGCCTCTGTGCTGGTGAAGTTATCGCCGGACAATTCGCAGATGGGGGCAAATGTTCCAACGCATTGAGGCGAAGAGGAACTTCGGATGCTTTCAGGGGTTGAATCCTGCCATCTTGCCATTCATCCGCGTTCTGGTGGCAACCGATTTGCGAGGAGAAGCGAATGACCCATGCCCGAGACAACTTCCTCGCCTGGCTGCGTGCGGCGCATGCCATGGAGGAGCAGGCAATCATCACGCTCTCAGCTCAATCCAGGCGGATCGAAAGCTATCCGGACCTCAAGGCAAGGATTGTCCAGCATCTGCACGAGACGGAGAAGCACGCCCAGGCGCTGAAGGCGCTTCTGGATCAATTTTCCGGAACCGGCAGCGCATTGGCACTCAAGGACATGGCGGCCAAGCTGGCGGCCAAAGCGCAGGGCGTCGGCGGCATGTTGACCAGTGACGAGGTGGTCAAGGGAGCGATGGCAAGTTATGCCTTCGAACACATGGAGATCGCCAGCTACAAGGTTCTGATTGCAGCGGCCGACGAACTCGATGAAATGGAAGCAAAGACCGTCTTCGAACGTATTCTGGGCGAAGAGATCGCAATGGCGAACTGGCTGGAAGCCAATCTCGATGCCATCACCCGCGTATTCCTGATGCGGGACGAGCGGGACCTGATGGCCAAGAGATAGCGTGAAGCGCTGAAGCGGAATAGGGGCCAGCCGCGGCGGTTGCGGCTGGCACGAAATATCAGGTTCTTATGGGTGCATCCGGGTCCAGATAGACCTGCAGATCTCGTGGATCGCGCACACCCTGTTGATAAAGCTGAATCATCTGCGCTGCGAGATTGTTTGCGGCAAGGCTGCCGCCGACAAGTCCGCGCTCTGCACAGATTTTGTCGAACAAGCGTTGAAGGAATGCCAATTCCGTCGGTTCGAAAGTATTGGTCAGGATTGCTGCGTTCATATTTTCAGCCTCCCAAAAGGTGGCGAAAGCGCTTCCTGTCTTCCAGTCGCCAGCGCGCTATTTCTCCTATGCCGGTGATAGCTAAAGACTACTACTTCTCTTCCACTTTGCAAGGCGGAAAGCCGAATGGCGCCCTCTGCTGAGGCTCAAGATCCTTTCTCAAGCAGTCATGAATGTAGGCGCTTATTCAGTCGCTGAGATGATTCGCCTCGTGATCGTGAAACTGCTCGGTCTGTACCATTTTGCTGTCCAGTCCGCGTTCCCTCGAATGCTGCGCCTTGTCGCGGTTTGACAGCACTTTGTTTTCAGGAAGAGTCCTCTTGTCGATGTCCGTCATGGCGCCGTTGCCGCTGCTTTTTCCCTGCGTTCCTGCGCCCATCCGTTTCGAACTGGCTTTGGCCATGGGATCTGCCTCCTGTTTCTGTTTTGCTCATCAGGCAAAACCGCGCAGGAGAGTTTTTGATCCGCGAAAAATCGGATAGGAGGAATGTGAATGATCTCTCTTCACAGATTTTAAGATTTCAGCCCTAGGTTCCGGTCATGAGGCACGAATTCAGCTCCGCTTTTCCAGAAGCTGCCGATACGCTAAATCCTTCGGGGATGCGGATCCTCCAACTCGTCACCCATGACAAGATGGGTGGCGTGCGGACACTTGTGCAAATGGTCGAAACCGGATTGCATGCCCGGGGTTTCGACGTGCAGACCCTGCCTCTCGATACCGGTCATGGGACGGTCGCCACGCTTCGCAATCTTGCGCACCTCGGATGGTCCATCCTCTCCCGAAAGTACGACGCGATATTCACCTATCAGGCGGCAGCCTCCGTCTTCGGCGGATTCCTCGGCTTTCTCGGCCGTGTGCCTGTGCGCGCTGCCCATCATACCGCAGCGCCCGAGGGTATTCGCCGGCATTGGAAAGCGCTCGACTGGCTGTTCGGCTCGACGGGAATCTTTACCCATTTCGTATCCAATTCCGTATCGACCAGCGCTTCGTTCGGCAAATGGCCTGCGGTCTACCGGCGGCGGTTCATTCTGATCCCGCACGGTGTCGATCCCATTCCGCCAGCGCGTGCAGCGGTCGACTGGCGGCAGCGCCTTTCCATTCCGCCGGACGCATTCGTGCTGGTCGCGACTGGGAGGGCTGGTGGATCAGAAAGATCATGGCGTATTGGTGGAGGCGCTCCGGCTGCTGCCGGGAATGTACCTGATCATCGCCGGCGATGGCCCCAACCGCATGGCGCTTGAAGACAAGGCGTGCGCCCTCGATGTGGCTGAGCGTGTCCATCTGGTGGGCTCCATTGATCGGGATGAGCTCGGTGACATCCTGGGAGCCGGCAATATCTATGTGTTTCCCTCGATCTGGGAGACTTTCGGCCTTGCAGGGGTTGAGGCTTCGATGGCTGGTTTACCCGTTGTTGCGTCCGATCTCCCGGTTCTGCGCGAGGTGCTTTGCATCGGCAACGGTCATGAAAACGCATCCATGACGCGGTTCCATCCGCCCTGCGATGCGACCGCTCTTGCCGATGCGGTCAAAGACCTCGCTGCGAATTATCCGGACGCGCAGCTTCGCGGCGATTTCGCGCGATTGCATCGCGAGCATCATAGCCGGGAGCTGATGCTGGAGCGGTATACGAATTTCCTGCGCTCCGAGGCCGGCTAGCGCCGTCGCGGATAAAAACGCTGAAGCAGCGAACGGGCATCGAACAGGTTCCAGCGCAGGGCGATATAGGCGCTGGCGATGCCGATCAGCACGAAGTTGACGGCGCTTGCAGCCGGCTCCGCCGCCACGAACTGGACACCCTTACCGACGGCCACCAGAGCTATGCCCAGCGCCAGCAGCAGGCTGCCCCGCGGCAGGTCGAGAGGCATGCGCAGGTTTCCGGACGCGTAGATCAGGCAGATCAACAGCGCCGCCGCCTGCCCGAGCGTGAAGGCAATGGCGGCGCCCATTGCGGCATATGAAGGGATCAGCAGGTAGCTCAGCGTACCGGTGACCGCCAACATTGCGACGGACGCGACCAGTTCCAGGTTCGTTGTCCCGCTGAAATAAATCACCTGGCCGAAATAGTGGGAACGCATGACGAGAAGCGCATTTGCGACGAGCAGGATCGGCATGATCTGGGTGACGACCGGCAGATAGCTCGGAGCCAGGAGGACCGCAAAGACGACGTCGCCGAGCAGGATGAAGGATACCGTGCCGAAAATGACGATATAGCACTGGGTAATGAAGGCGCGCTTGAGGGTATGGCGCGCGTCCGAGCCCTTTCCCTCGGTGTGAAGGTTCTTGGCGCTTGAAATATATCCCGCGCTGATCGCCTCGGCCAGGACCAGGAAGGTCTGCTTCATGAGGTCGAGCACGGTCCCGTAAGGTGCGACGGTGCTGGTGTTATAGAGGCCGGCCAGGAGCAGCCGGTCGACATTCATGGCGGCCGCGGAGGCGCCGAAGGCTATGGCAAGCGGCCATCCGTAGCGCCACATCCTGCGCACGTCGCTGCTTCGCGGCCAGACGAAGCCGGATGCCCATATGGTGCGGCTGAAATGCCGGAAAACCGGCACGGAACCCAGGGCGTAACCCAGCCCTACGCCTGCCAGCAGCGCGCCGGGCGTCTCGAATTCAAGAACTGCGATGCAACCGAATATCAGGGAGAAGACGCTGCGGGCGATGGTCGCGATGGCAACAAGCCGGACAAGAAGGTGGGCGCGGCTGATTTCCACTGCGACAAAATACAAGGTGAAGCAAACCACCAGCAGGCTGCTGCTGGCCGCGACATCGGCATGCAGTGTCCCAAGCAGGTAGAAGAGGTATATGGCGCCGATCGCCGGCAACATCACGACCCCTGAAACCAGCAGTAGCGCACCGGCGAGCCGATCGGCTTCCCTCGGGTCGTATCGTCCGAAATGTGCGAATACGATCCACTGGACGCCGAGGCTGTAGACCATCATGCAGATCGAAAATCCGATAATGTACTGGCCGTAAACGTCGGCGCTGGTCACGCGCGTGAAGATGGAGACCGACACGAGATTGATGATGGCCGAGGTCGCCCGCGAGGCTAAATACACCGAGGCATGTCTATCGCTCAATTTCGTCGCCCAATAATATGCATTTGGTCAGAATTAACCGCTAACCCTCTAGGGTAGGCCGGATCGTTGCCGGGAGTGATGCAGATCCTTCCTTAGCAGGAACAAACGCAATAATCATAGGGCATGTGATGATTATGAATAGCTCTCGGATTGTTGATCCGATCGCAGCCCGGATCTGTTTTCTCGTTCGTGGTTTCGATGGCGGCGGTGCTCAGCGTGACGCCATCCTGCTGGCGAACGAATTGCAGGCCCAGGGATTTCCGAGCGCAATCGTCACGCTTCAGAGTTCGGGTCCCTTGCGGGACCTGATCCGCGCAGACGTTCCCGTCATCGATCTCGGCAATGGCCGCAAATTGCGCCTTGCCTTCGCGCCGGCTGCATTGAGACGGTTGCTGGTCACGGCCCGCCCCAGGGCGCTGGTGTCTTCCGAGGCGGCGGCGAATGTTCTGGTGATCCTGGCCTCCCGAGGGCTTGCGAAGGAAACGCGGCCGTCGATCGTCTTGCGGGAGGTGGCAAGCCCCCTGCAGGCGCGAACGGGTGATCCCTACTGGCAGAACCGGCTGGCCTACAGGCTGATCCGGTTTGCCTATCCGCGCGCCGATCTCGTGCTGACGCTGACGGCGGGTGCGCGAAACGATCTCATCGACCGTTTTGGAGTGCCGGCGGCGAAGGTCGCCAATCTTGGAACCAATGCCGTTCTGACACCGCAGATGCGGCAGCGGATCGGACAACTTGGCCGCTCGCCGGAACCGGGCCACATCGTCTCGGTCGGCAGGCTCTCCCCGGAAAAGGGATATGCGACGCTGATCGAGGCTTTCGCGCAGCTCAGGAGGATGCGCGCGGCGCGGCTGACGATCGTCGGGGAAGGCGATGAGCGCGGTAACCTCGAGGCTTTGATCGAAGCCTTGGATCTATCGCGGGACGTCAGCTTGCCGGGACACAATCCGGACCCGTTGTCAGTCGTGTCGCAGGCTTCGCTTTTCGTATCGTCCTCTTCGCACGAGGGGCTGGGGAATGCCCTGATCGAGGCCATGGCCTGCGGCGTGCCCGTCGTCGCGACGGATGCGCCCTATGGTCCGCGCGAGATCCTGAAAGGCGGAGGGCTTGGACGGCTGGTGACGGTCGGCGACGCGGCCGCGCTTGCGCAGGCCATGGCCGAGACACTCGACCACCCGCTTGAAAGCGCAGTTCTCCAGGCCCGAGCGGCGGAATTCAGCGTCGAGAAATCGGCCGAAAGGTTCATCCATCTTCTTCAGGCCGCAGGGATAGCGGGAAGTGCCATTTCTGCGGTGCCTGAGGTTGAGACAACCGTAAGTATTTGAGGTTATGTTTTCAGGCTCTGGGAGATCCGATTGCAATGGATGGGGGTAGATGAAAAAGCCGAAACTCTGGGAAATGTCCGGTTCGGAGATACTGGCAGGCGTATCCCGCAAGATCGGGCGGCATGTCTATTTTCGCCCGCACCTGTTGAAACTGGATGCACCCGTCGTTGCTTTCACCTTCGACGACTTTCCTGTCTCGGTCTTCGAAAATGCGGCGCCCGCTCTTGAGGATGCGGGCATGCTCGGCACGTTCTATCTCGCGAGCGGCCTGATGCAGCGCGTCGAAAACGGCCAGCTGATCGTCGATGAGGAGATGGTCGCGACGCTTTCGGACCGGGGACACGAGATCGGCGGCCACACGCATGGCCATATCAACGTCCAGAAGACGCCGCGTCGCGATCTGATGGCCGATGTCAGGCGGAATGATGAAGAGATCGCCCGGATCGTCGGCTCTGCAAGGCCGGTTTCGTTCGCTTATCCTTTCGGGATGATTTCGGTTCCGTCCAAGCTGGCGCTGATGCATCACTATCCGGGCCTGCGGGGCATCAAGGTCGGCACCAATTCCGGCCTCATCGATCTTGCGCATCTGAAAGCGCAGGAACTCTATGACTGCAGCAACAATTCGTCGTCGATCGACAGGATGCTGGACGATGTCGAGCGGCGCCGCGGCTGGCTGATCTTCTATACCCACGATGTGCGCGAGGATCCGACAAATATCGGCTGCTCGCCGGCTTTCTTCTCGCAAGTGGTCGACAAGGTACGCCGGCGCGGCATCAAGGTCGAGACCGTGATTGATACGCTGAAGCGGATCGGCGTCGCCTGAAAGGGCGTCCTCCCGCGCCTCTAACGCCGGTCGGCCGTGAGATCCTTGTACACGGCCCAGCAGAACGCCCAGGACGTGATGAAATAACGCCGTGCCAGGCGACGCGGTTCTGTCGCGACGCGCCAGAGGAATTCCAGCCCAGCTTTCCGCAGGAAGACCGGAGCACGCGATTTGACGCCGGCATAGAAGTCGAGCCCGGCGCCAAAACCGAAGCCGTAGCAATCGGGAAGATCGGCGCGGTGCCTGTCCATCCAGATCTCGGACTTCGGGGCACCGATGCCGAAGAAGATATGGGTCACCCGGTTTTTCCGGAGCTTGGACACCAATTCCCGGCCAAACACCTCGTTCCGCTCGAAGGCCGGCGGTGCCGTGACGATGACGTGTTCGGAAAAGCCGAGCGCGCGCAGTTTTTCATCCAGGATAGCAGCGGTGGTTTCGCTCGAGCATAAAAGCAGGGGCCGGTGTATGCCCGGCTTCAGGCGCTCGATGATCTCGGGAAACAGATCGGCGCCGGTGATACGGCCGGGGACGTCGAGCCCACGCAGCCGCGCATAGAGGAAGACGGGAGCTCCGTCGACAGTTGTCAGCCAGGCCTTGTCGTAGGCGGCCTTGAAGGCGGCATTCCTGTTCAGTTGCACGATGTGATCGAGGTTGGCGGTCACCAGCAGTCGCAGGCCTTCTCCGGCAGGAACCGGTTCAGTGACGATGGCATCGACGATCCTGCCGGCGTCCCAGGTGGAGAACTCGATGCCGAAGACTGAGGTTCGCCGTTGTTTTGCAGGTGCTTGCTCAGACATTTCAGGCGTACGCTGGTCCATAGGCGGGCTCGGCCTTCCTGGAGGCTATGATGCGGTAGCGGGCCTGGTAGCCAAGGCCGAACATGGCAACCATCATCGTGAACCAGATCGGTCCCGACCGTGCGAGGAAGATGCTTTCGAGGCAGGCCAGAAAGATCGAGAAAAGCCAGATCCTCAAAAAAAGCCTGGTGAGCGGCGTGAAATTCTTTGCGGCGTCGATTGCCGCCAGATTTTTAAGGGGAGTAGCCAAGACCCATATCACCATCAATATCAATCCCGGTATGCCGGCGTTCATGGAGGCATCGACATAGGCATTGTGGGCATCCACCGCGCGCACGGCCCAATTCAAGGTGCGCATATCGCTGTTGACGAGGCTCTCTGCGCCCCAGAACGAGCCGAAGCCATAACCGGTGATCGGATGCTGTGCAATAGCATCAAGCGCCAGCCGCCAGATATCGGCGCGTGCCGTATAGGTGGTGTCGATCCCCGTTGCTGCGACGATCTCCCTCAGTGGCGCAATCGTCGACACGCCGACAGTCGCCAGATTAAGCAGGCCTACCCCACCGAAGACGACGGGAATGCGGATCCAGCGCCAGCGCTCGAAGAAAATACTGAGGAGGAAGATGCCCGGCAGCATCGCGGTCGAAGTCTTGGCACCGGTCTTCAGCAGGAACAGGCAGCTTGCCACGATCAGGAGCAGCCCGATGATCCGAGACCAGGCCGACATCAGGTAGATGCCGACGAAGCAGGAGAGCGCCATGACGACGCCCGTCTCATTCTTCTGGACGTAAATTCCCTTCCAGCGCCCCGCATGCTGGGGTTCGAGAAAATCGGTCAGCTGATGGATGGCGAGGCTCGGGAGAAACAGCACTCCGAAATAACAAAGGCCGACGATCAGCATCACGCCGCCGCCGGCCAGCCTTGCAAACTGGTTTTCGCCCTTCGGCAGCATCAGAAATGCGTTGGCGCTGATGCAGACGGTCAGCGCAATCAGAACGCGCCGCACGGCCCCGAGAGGATCCACGGAAAGCGCCGCCGTCAGAAACAGCCATCCGAATACGAGCGTCAGCAGCAGGCGGGGCTGGAAGATGACGCTCCGCACCCTCGGGGTCATCGCATAGACAACCACGATCAGGAACAGCATATAGGCGAGCAGCTGGCTCCAGAGAGCTGGCTTCGCCAAAGCCGGATTGACGCTGGTGTCGACGAAAGGCGTCAGGGTGATCCAGTAGAAGCACCCGACACAGCAAAACAGTAGCGTTGCGCCAAAATTTCCAGAAGACGCAACTTCGTCCGTGTCTCTCGCCATCCATCCGCCGCCGCGTTCTCTTCGCGCGCGAATCGTAACAGAAACCGCCGAATCTCGCCAGCATCCATATCCCGGCAACGGCTGCTGCGAGGTTCGTCGAGAGCGATTGGGCGTCTGGTTTGGAGGGCCCGCGACGCGAAAGTGCGGCCGTGTGATATTCCGGGCGTTCATCATAACCGGATAAACTTCCGCCCGGTTGCTTGACCTTACCTGCGTCGAACCGGACTTTGCCCGTCATGAAGCAATCCGACGGCGCTCTTTTACAGACGACTGGAGATCTTGAATGCTGAGGATGGTGGCGCGGCTTGCCGGATCTCTGATGCTGATGGCGCTCGGGATTGCCGGTGCGCAGGCGCAGAATTTCGTGCTGAAACCATTTTCGGACGCCCGCGCGCCCGAAATCGCCGGACTGACCGCGGCCGATCAAGCCAAGGCGCTGGGGCGAGGGGTCAATTTCGGGGGAACGCTGGAGGCGCCGAGTGAGGGCGCCTGGGGAGGGCGGCTTTCCACGGAGCTGTTCGCGGCAGTCAGGGAGGGCGGGTTCCAGACCATTCGGCTGCCAGTCCGTTTCAGCAGCCATACGGCCGTCTCGGAGCCCTACAAGCTCGACGAGCCTTTCATGAAGCGCGTCGACTTTGCGATCAACAACGCACTGTCCCGGGGTCTCAATATCATCATCGACTTCCACCATTATCATGAGATGGATGGCGATCCTCTGGAGGCGGAGGAGGTCGCGATCGGTGTTGAGAAGAGCCGCGAGCGTTTCCTGTCGATCTGGGAACAGCTTGCACGGCGATATCAGAGCCTGCCCAACGACAAGGTGCTGTTTGAGATCTACAACGAACCGCACGGCAAGACGGAGGAGGTCTGGAACGATTTGCTCGCCCAGGCGCTTGCGATGATCCGCAGGACAAATCCCCACCGCTTCCTGATTGTCGATCCGGCAGAGTGGAGCACTGCCTGGGGGCTAAATAAGTTCGCAATCCCAGCCGACGACCGCCGCCTGATCGTCACCATACACAACTACGCACCGTTCAAATTCACGATGCAGGGCGCAAGCTGGATCGAGGGATCCAGGCCCTGGCTCGGCACGGCCTGCTGCGAAAAGGCGCAGATCGAGGAGATCAGGACGCCTCTCGACATGGCGGTCGAGTGGGGGAAAAAGAACGATCGGCCGATTTTCGTCGGTGAATTCGGCTCCAACTCGCTCGCCTATTATCCCGACCGGGTGACCTATACCCGGATCATCCGGGAAGAGGTCGAGAAACGCGGCATGAGCTGGGCCTACTGGGATTTCGCGTCGCACGAATTCGGCCCCTGGGACCCGACCACCAAGTCGTGGCTGCCGGAACTGCACGAGGCGCTGGTTCCGAAGAAGTAGAAGCTTCAGGCGAATTCGCGGCCGGCTTCGCGCATATGGCCGAACAGGCCGAATGTGAGTGCCATCAGCACGCCGAAAACGGCGCCGGCGAAAGCGCCGCCGACCATCAGCAGCAGCGAGCTTGGCGGCCAGCTCTTCGATTGCGGCGGCACCGGCGGCGAAATCACGCGGACATTGCTGGTATCGATCTGCTGACGTTCGCTGATCTGGTGCGTTCGCGACAGATAGGTTTCGTAGACGGCTGCCTTGGAACGGGCATCCCTCTCAAGCTCGCGCAGGCGCACCTGGGCGTCGTTTTCGGTAAACACGGTCGAGCGCGAGGCGTCGGATTTGCGGCGCAGTTCCTGAAGAGCGTTGTTTGCCTGATCGACATCGGTCTTGACGGACTGGAGAAGACGGGCAGCTTCCTCTGAGATCGCGCGATCGACGGAGGCAAGTTCAGACTGCAGAGCGACTAGGCGCGGGTGGCGGGCGCCATAGACGAGCGTCATCGAGCTGATCTGCTGCTGCAAGGCGCTATAGCTGGCGCGCAGGGTGACCATGGTGGCAGAGTCGAAGACAGCCGAGTTCGCAACCCGCCTGTCGGCATAGGCCGCCTGCAGCTGCTTATAGCGAGTATCGGCCTGAATCAGCCGTTGCTGGGCGTCGAGAACCTGGGTGTCGAGCGCGCCGGAAATACGGGTGCTGGTGAGTTCGCCGGCCGTCGATTGCAGGTCGTTCTGGCGCTTGAACTGCTCGACCTTCTCCTCGGCTTGCGTGACGGAACGGCGCAGTTCGTCGAGCCGGCTGTTGAGGCCGATTGCAAGCTGGCCGGCGCTGGCCGAGGAGGATTTGAACAGTTCGCCTTCGAAGGCCGAGACGATCGCGTTCGACAGCTTGATCGACTTGTCGACGTCTCCCGTCCATACGGAAAGGACGACGACGAACGCAGCCGTCGTCGCGGGTCGCGGTAATCTGCTTTTCGAGTTGCCGCAGGACGCTCAGCTGCCTGTTCTCGGGCGCGGACGGCGACGAAATGAGGTTGCGCAGGCCGTCGAGCCGTCCGGGGCGGTTGAATTCCGGGTCTTCCGTGAGGTTGAGATCGTTGATGACCTTGGTCAGCACGTTGCGAGACGTCAGTACCCGCAATTTGCTCTCGACCTCCAGAAGCTGGGAATCCCGCTGCGGGTTGGCGGAGAAGACGTCGTCGGAAACGACGTTGAGGTTGGAAGGATCGATGATGATCTCGGTGCTGACCGTATAGCGCGGCGAGGCAATGGCGGCGTAAAGCAGCGCGAGCACGGCGCCGAGGATCGCGGCGGCAATGATCCGCAGAAAGCCCTTGCGCAGCCAGCGGATGATATCGGTGAACTGTATCTCCGTCAGGCTGTGAAGCTGTGCCTCGATCCGTTTTTCAAACGGAATGTCCTCGTATCGCATCCGGTCGTCATCTTCCCGTTCATAGGCGGGCGGATGGCGATGATAATCCGAACGGGGTCGATAGTCAGGTGCCGAAGAAGGACGAGGCTGATGGCGTGCCGGGGGGCGTTCTTCGGGCTCTTGTTCTTCTTGGATCGGATGGTCCAGGAGGGAGTTCTGGTATTCGCTGCGATGACGCAACGCCCGGGCCGATGCCGACCGCCGAGTATGTGGCTCCTTCGGCTCGTACATGGACTACCTCCGCCCTCCCGCCACAGCGAAAGAACCTACAATTGGACACACTCTGGCGATCATGCCGAATTGACGTGAATTTTAAGTTAATTGAAGATTTTCAAGAGCTAATAAGCAGCCTTGCGAACGGGATGCGCCTCGTCCGCGGCGGACCGGGTAAAACCCTTCAGCCAGAGCTGGGTGGACAGTATGCCGACAAACGCGGCGTTGTCGCGAAACCCGGAGACCGGGGCCAGACTGCATTTCTGATGGAGTTTTGCAACGGCCTTCGGATTAAAGAGGCCTGAGGCGGCGATTGCCTGCTCGCCAAGCATCTCGCCGACATAGGCCTGCGCGTTGTTGCCGGTGAAGGAGCGGCTGTCGGGCGCGCGGTAGGGCTGTTTCGGACGTTTGCTGATGGCATCCGGCAGCAGGTCCCTAGCGACCCGGCGCAGGATATGCTTTTCGTCGAGGCCCTTGAGTTTCATGCCCGGCGTCAGGCGACTGGCAAATTCCACCAATCGGTGATCGAGAAAAGGGAACCGGCCTTCGATCCCATGCGCCATCGCCATGCGGTCGCCCTGGCTCGACAGGATATAGCCGGGCAGCAGAAAACGGCTTTCGAGATACTGAGCCTGATGCAGCGGATGCCAGCGGCCGAAGTTTTCCGGCAGGCGGGAGGCGAGTTCTTCGGCGGCATCATAGGTGCCGAGCGTGGCGCGGAGATCGTCGGAATAGAAGATCTTGGCGGCCGCCGTCGAGCGGAAGCGCGGGCGATGCGAGAACAAGGGATCGTCGGCCGGATCGTTGCCGGCGCCGAAGAAGGCGGCGAGATATTCCGCTGATTGCTGTCTTAGGCCCGGCAGATAGGGATAGAGCTTGCGGAAAAGATGCGGCCGCATCTTCGATCCTGGCTGGCGAGCACAGAAACGGCGCACCCGTGCCTCGCGAAAAATGTCGTAGCCGGCGAATACCTCGTCGGCGCCTTCGCCGGTCAGGACGACTTTCATGCCGGCGTCGCGAACAAGACCCGAGAGGCGGTAGAGCGGGGCAGGGGCGGTGCGCAGGACCGGCCGTTCGGTGAAACGGATCACATCCGGAAAACTTGCGGCGATATCGGCCGAGCCGCTGGCGACGGCGTGGTGACGGGTGCCGAGCGCTTCTGCGACCTGTCGCTGGAAGGCGCTTTCATCGTGTTCGGCATCGTCGAAGGTGACCGAGAACGTGTTGAGGCCATTCGGAGCCATCGGTGCGGCGAGCGCCGCGATCAGCGAGGAGTCGAGCCCGCCGGAGAGATAGGCGCCGACCGGCACGTCGGCGCGCATGCGCAGCCGCGTCGCATCGGTCAACAGCGCCCGCAACTCCTCTTCCCGAACGGACTGATCGGCTTCGAGATGATCACCCGCATCCGGGAAATCAAGCACCCAATAGGGCCGGGTTTCAGTCCGGCCGTTCTGGGCGATCATCAGATGGCCGGGTTCGAGCTCGAAAATGCCCTTGAAGGCAGTGCGCGGCGGGATCGGCGTCCAAAGGGTAAAAATCTGGTCGAGGGCGATTGGATCGAGTTCGGCCTCGATACCCGGCATCTGAAGCAATGCCTTGATCTCCGAGGCAAAATACAGCGAACCCTTGTGCTCGGTATAAAAGAGTGGCCTGACCCCCATCCGGTCGCGGGCGAGCATCAGCCGGCGCTCGCGGTGATCCCAGATCGCGAAGGCATAATCGCCGTTGAGGCGCGAGAGACAGGCTTCGCCATAGGTCGCGTAAAGCTGGAGCAGGACTTCCGTATCACTGCCGGTGCGGAAGGTGAGGCCGCGCGCCTTCAACTCGTCGCGCAGTTCGACATAGTTGAAGATCTCGCCGTTGAAGACGATGGTAAAGCGGGCCTCGGCGTCCGTCATCGGCTGCTGGCCGTCGGAAAGCCCGACGATCGACAGCCGGACATGCGTAAGGCCGATGCCGGGAGCGGCGAACACACCTTGTCCGTCCGGTCCGCGATGGGCGATCGCCTGCGCCATCGATGACAGCAGTGCCTCCGGATTTCCGGAACCGTGTGCCTCACCGACGAAGCCCGCAAAACCGCACATCTGTTTCCATCATCAACAGGGACACTGATGCCTCCGGTCATAAATGGAAATGCTTGCCGGCCGCTTCAGGCGGTCGATAAAATTGTAATCGTGTCCAAAAGAGGCTCAGATCGGCTTCATGCCGAGCACCACGGTCGGCCAGAATTCCGAGACCGTCGGATGGATCGGCACCGCCCAGCGCAGCGTATCGTAGGTGGCGCGGGCATTCATCATGTCGAGCACGCCGTGGATGGACTCGTCGCCGCCGGTACCGAGAATGGCGGCGCCGAGGATTTCGTGCGTGTCCGCATCGGCCACGAATTTCATCAGGCCCTGCGTTTCGGCCTTTTCGACGGCGCGGCCGACCTTTGCCATGGGCTGCCGACCGACCAGGACTTTCCGGCCGGATTTCCGGGCCTCTGCCTCGCTCATACCGACACGGCCGAGTGGCGGGTCGATATAAAGCGCGTAACCGACCAGCCGATCGGAGACCTTGCGGTTCTCGCCGTCGAAGAGGTTTGCGGCGATGATCTCGAAGTCGTTATAGGCGGTGTGGGTGAAGGCGCCTTTGCCGTTGCAGTCGCCCATCGCCCAGATGCCCTCGACATTGGTCGAGAGATCGTCGCCGACCTTGATGTAGCCCTTTGCGTCCAGTTCGACGCCGGCCTTGTCGAGGCCGAGATCGTCGGTGTTCGGACGGCGGCCGACCGCGAGCAGAACGTCGGAGCCGATCACTTCTGGAGCGCCTTGGGTGCAGTCGACGCCGACGGCAACGCCGTCCTCATGCTTTCGGAACCGGATGCACTCAGCGCCGGTGCGGATATGAATGCCTTCGGCTTCGAGGATCTCGCGGATCGCCTGTGAAATATCTTCGTCCTCGCGGCCGACAAGGCGCGGGCCTTTTTCGACGACGGTGACCTCGGCGCCGAAGCGGCGGTAGATCTGGGCGAATTCCAGCCCGATATAGCTGCCCCCGACGATGACAAGATGTTTTGGCACCCGGTCGAGCATGACGATATCGCTATTGGTCATGTAGGGCACGTCATCGACGCCCAGGAAATCTGGGATTGCGGCACGGCCGCCGACGTTCAGGAAAATCTGCGGCGCGGTCAGAAGTTCGTCGCCGACGCGGATCGTGTTCTTGGTTTCGAACCGGGCATGGCCGCGGATCAGCGTGCAGTTCGGCATGCCCTCGAGCCAGTTCTCGTTACTGTGGCGCGAGTCGAGCGTCACCTTGTGCGAACGCCGCATGACGGCCGGCATGTCGATCTTTACCGGGCTGTCGAGCACCACGCCGTAGTCACTGCCGCGGCGGGCGACATGGGCGGCATAAGCGCTGGCGACGAGCGTCTTGGTGGGCTTGCAGCCGGTATTGACGCAGGTGCCGCCGACATGTTTGCGCTCGATGATCGCAACCGTCTTGCCGGCGTCGTTGAAGCGCCCTGCGAGCGAGGGGCCTGCCTGGCCGGCCCCGATGATGATGGCGTCGAAGGTTTTCATACCGCGGCCGCGACAGGTAGGGACGCGACGATGAGGTAGGCCGCGATGATCGCGACAGCGTCCTCGATGAAGGCGGCCGGGGGATCCTTGCCGAAGCTGGCGGCCAGCTTGCCGCGGACGGCGGCGCCACCATAGGTGCCGATCGCAGCGCCGATGATGCCGGCAATGAGGCCGACGATCCAGCCGCCATAAGGCGTGCCGATAGCTGCACCCGTGAGCGCGCCCATGATCAGGCGGGCGCCGAACTGCTGCGGCACTTTGCGGCTTGGGGTGGAGGGAAGCTGGTCGGTGACCAGTTCGACGACGGCAAGAATGGTGAAGATGCCAACGGCCCAGATGGTGCCCATGAAGGCGAGCCAGGAGCCGGAGAGATTGAGCCAGCCGAGATAGGCGGCCCAGGCGATTGCGGCAGGTGCGGTCATGGCGCGCAGGCCGGCGACAACACCGATCATAAGTGCGAGTAGATAGACCATTGAAACCCCCTTGTGGCTTTCCCCATTTGCGCCTGTGATCGAAGCACGATCAGTCGTGAAGTCAAGCAGCAGGTGGAAATTATCACGACGATACGAGGAATGCTTGCACGATCCGATCACGCACGCCGGCGCCTTCAAACACCTGTAGCGACCGTGATCCGACATGCCGGCTACATGCCAGCCCCATGCCGGAAGGATTTTATGGAAATCAGCAGTGCAGCGGTTAGAATGCCGTTTTCCCGTCAGCCCGGGCGGGAAATGAGCGGAGGAAACCGGACCTGTTGAGATATCGCATTCTTCTGCCGTTGGCCCTGCTTGCGGCGATCGGCGTTGCGCTGGTCTTCAAGGGCAGCGATATCCTCGCGCGGGGTTATATCGACGAGGCCGAGATCCAGGCGGGCACAACGCTGCGCCTGGCGGTGTCGGCGCTCGACGGCCATCTGAAGCGTTACGAGGCATTGCCGGCTCTGATCGCCGACCAGCAGAATATCGAGGCGCTGATCCTCGATCCGAAGAACGAGACGCTGCGGGCGACAACGAACACTTATCTCAAGGAGATCAATGGGGTTCTGAAATCCTCCGACATTTACGTGATGACCATGGACGGCGAGACGATCGCGGCCAGCAATTATGACAGCCCGGTCAGCTTCGTCGGCGAGAATTTCACCTATCGACCCTATTTCCAGGATGCGGCGGAGGGCCGCCAGTCGCGCTTTTATGCGCTCGGCACGACGTCTTTGAAGCGCGGCTACTATTTCGGGTCGCCGATCGAGATCGGCGGCGCCATCCGCGGGGTGATCGTCTTCAAGGTGGATATCGACAACCTCGAAGCCTCCTGGGGCGGCGGCGACGATCGGATTTTCGTGTCGGATCCCGAGGGCATCATCTTCATGACCGGCAGTCCCGAATGGCTTTATGCCAGCATCCTGCCGCTGACGCCCGACCGGATCGCCCGCACGGAGGCGTCGCGGCGGTATGCGGACGCCAGGCTCCGCGAATTGCCGGTCGAGCGCGGCAGCTTCGCGGGACGCGATGTCATGACCATCCGGGATGGCGGGGTCGAGAAGGAATATCTCGTCGTATCGCAACCGATGCCGGATGCCGGCTGGACCGTCAACGTGCTGATGGATACCAGCTCGGTCCATACCCAAGCAAAGACCGCGACGGTTGCAGCCCTTCTGACGCTCTGCCTTGCGGGTCTAGGGCTTGCCATCGTTCTTCAGCGCCGCGCGCGGCTCAACGAACGCCTGACGCTGCAAGCCGAGGCGCGCAACGAGCTCGAGCACCGCGTCGCCGAGCGCACCGCCGATCTCGCCCGCGTCAACAGCCGCATCGAGGAGGAGATCGCCGAACGGCGGCTCACCGAACAACGGCTGCGACAGACCCAGGCAGACCTCATCCAGGCCGGCAAGCTCGCCGGTCTCGGCCAGATGTCGGCGGCCCTGTCGCACGAACTCAACCAGCCGCTCGCCGCCGCCAAGACCTATGCGGAGACGACCGGCGTGCTGATCGATCTCGGACGGACCGACGAGGCGCGGGACAATGTCCGGCGCATTTCGGCGCTCATCGACCGGATGGCCTCGATCAGCCGACACCTGCGCAACTTCGCCCGCAAGCCGAACGAAAAGCTCGGGCCTGTCGCGCTCGACGATGTGATGCGCGACACGCTGGAGATCGTCGCGGCGCGCCTGAAGGCGGCGGATGCGGAGCTGGACATCGGGATCGATCCCGATATTCCCGCGGTGAAGGCAGGCGCGGTGCGGCTTCAACAGGTGCTGGTCAACATCATCACCAATGCCGCCGATGCCGTTGAAGGCCTTGACGACCGGCGCATCTCCGTCTCCGCCAGCCAAACGGATGGCAAGGTCCTTGTCTCGGTGCGCGATCGCGGGCCCGGCGTCGCCGCGGCTATTCACGAACGCATCTTCGATCCGTTCTTCACGACCAAAGGTGTCGGCAGGGGCCTGGGGCTGGGGCTGTCGATCTCCTACAACATCATCAAGGATTTCGGCGGCAGCTTGAGCGTTGCCGATCATCCGGAAGGCGGCGCGGTCTTCCTGATCGAACTCGAAGTTGCCGACGGCAATCTTCTGGAGGCAGCCGAGTGAGCGAGCAAAGGGTTCTGCTGGTCGACGACGAGGAGGAACTGCGCCGTTCGACGGCGCAGGCGCTGGAGCTTTTCGGCCTGTCGGTCCAGACCTTTTCCAATGCCGATCATGTGCTGGAGCTGACCGGTTTCGGCTTCGATGGCGTCGTCGTCAGCGATATCCGCATGCCGGGAACCGACGGCATGACGCTGCTTCAGAAGATCCGCGAGCTCGATGCGGAGATCCCGGTCATCCTGGTCACCGGTCATGGCGACGTGCAGCTTGCGGTCAAGGCCATGCGGGAAGGCGCCTACGATTTCCTCGAAAAGCCGTTCACGCCGCAACATCTCGCAGGCATCATCCGGCGCGCGCTCGACCGGCGCAGCCTGGTGCTGGAAAACCGCCGCTTAAGGGCCGTCGCCGGCAAGCGCGATGATGTCGAAGCTCGGCTTCCGGGTCGCACCCAGATCATGGTCGATCTTCGCTACCGGATTCGTGCCATCGGCGCCACGGATGCCGATACGCTGATCATCGGCGAAACCGGTGCCGGCAAGGAAGTGGTGGCACGGGCGCTGCACGACATCAGTTCGCGCGCCAACAAGCCCTTCATCGCCATCAATTGTGCTGCTCTTCCCGACAACCTTATCGAGAGCGAGCTTTTCGGCCATGAGGCCGGTGCCTTTCCAGGCGCGCTCAGGCCCCGCTACGGCAAGTTCGAACACGGCCGCGGCGGCACGATCCTGCTCGACGAGATCGGCTCCATGCCGGTCGACCTGCAGGCGAAGTTCCTGCGCGTGCTGCAGGAGCGGGTTATCACCCGGCTCGGCTCCAACGAGACCGTGCCGCTCGACGTGCGTTTTATCGCTACCAGCAAGGTGGATCTCGAAGCGGAAGTGGCGGCCGGCCGGTTCCGCGCCGACCTCCTTTACAGGCTCAATGTCGCGACCATCCATGTTCCGTCATTGGCACAGCGGCGGGCGGATATTCCGCTGCTCTTTCTCCAACTCGTGCGGGAGGCAGCGGCGCGGTATGGCCGCGAGGACCTGGACGTACCGGCCGAGGTGACCTCCGCCATCGCCCAGCGCGACTGGCCGGGCAATGTCCGGGAACTGCGCAATGCTGCCGATCGGCTGGTGCTGGGGCTCGATCCGAAGCCGGGCGAAACCGGCGGCGCAAAGGATGGGGCAGGGCGGCTCGCAGACAAGGTCGCAGCTTACGAGCGTAACCTGATTGCCGGCGAGATCGCCGCGCATGGGGGCGCGCTCAGGCCGGTCTACGAATCCCTCGGCATCTCGCGCAAGACGCTCTACGAGAAGATGCAGAAATACGGGCTGGACAAGAAGTTGCTCGGTCCGGAACACATGCTGCAGGATGACAGGGAGCGCTGATTGCGAGCTGCATGTGTGGAAATCCACCCATGCTTTTTGCGAATTGTTTCCGAATCCACCCATGCTGCGTCGCGGTATTCGCTGAAATGGCGCTTTGTGGCTTCCACAACGATTGCGCGTGCTCCGCGCCCTGCCGCAAATAGTGCTCAGGTTGGCGCCGGAGGAAATTTTGGGCGTCCACTGGTCCACATTTCATCCTGGAGGAGCCCCGATGAAAATCCTGAACGCCGTTATCGGCGCAACCGCTCTTGCGGCGCTTTCCCTTTTCGCCGCTTCCGCCAACGCCGCCGGTTATCCGGAGCGCCAGATCACCATGATCGTGCCGTTCGCGGCCGGCGGCCCGACAGACACCGTGGCGCGTCTCGTCGCCGAATCGATGTCGAAGGATCTCGGCCAGCAGATCGTCGTCGAAAATGTCGGCGGCGCCGGCGGCACCCTCGGCGCGGCGCGCGTCGCCAACGCCGAAGCGGATGGCTACACCGTTCTCCTGCACCATATCGGCATGGCGACCAGCGCCTCGCTCTATCGCAAGCTGCCCTATGACACGCTGAACGCCTTCGACTATGTCGGCCTCGTCACCGACGTTCCGATGACGCTCCTCGCCCGCAAGGACATGCCGGCGAACGACCTCAAGGGTCTCATCGAATATGCCAAGGCCAACAGCGACAAGGTGACGGTTGCAAATGCCGGCATCGGTGCCGCCTCGCATCTGTGCGGCATGCTGTTCATGAGCTCGATCAAGACGTCGCTCGTCACCGTTCCCTACAAGGGCACCGGTCCCGCGATGACCGATCTTCTCGGCGGCCAGGTCGACATCATGTGCGACCAGACCACCAACACCACGAAGCAGATCCAGGGCGGTACGGTGAAGGCCTATGCGGTCACCTCTCCGGAACGTCTCGGCGTCCTGAAGGACATCCCGACCGTCAAGGAAGCCGGTCTTCCGGACATGCAGGTCGGTATCTGGCATGGTCTCTATGCGCCGAAAGGCACCCCGAAGGATGCGGTCGACAAGCTCAACAAGGCTCTCAAGTCTGCGTTGAAGAGCCCGAACGTCGCCGCCCGCTTCGCCGAACTCGGCACCGTGCCTTCGCCCGACAACGACGTTACCCCGGCGGCGCTGAAGGCCAAGCTCGAGAGCGAAATCGCTCGCTGGAAGCCGGTCATCCAGGCCGCCGGCCAGTACGCGGACTGAGGTGTCCGTCGGCGGCCGTCCCTCATCCGGCTGCCGCCACCTTCTCCCCGTTCTGACGGGGAGAAGGGATATGCCGCACCGTTACCGCCATCCTCGGACGATGGATCGGGCACGTTCCCTCTCCCCGCAAGCGGGGAGAGGGAACCCCCCTCTGCCCGTGCCTCCTCCAGCCCATCGGAGACACCATGAATTCCTTGAAATTCGACACCGCCAATCTGATCTGCGGGCTGCTGCTGATCGCGACGGGCTTATTCTTCGCCTACCAGTCGTTCGAGCTCGAACTGGGTACGGCGCTGCGCATGGGGCCTGGCTATTTCCCATTCATCCTTGCCTGCGCGCTTGTTCTGTTCGGCGCGATCATCCTCATCCAGTCGATGCGGGTGGATGGAGGGCCGATCGGAGCGCTCGCCTGGCGCGGCATGTTCTTCATCCTGCCGGCGCCGATCTTCTTCGGCCTCACAGTCCGTGGCCTCGGCTTCGTGCCGTCGATCTTCGTCACCGCGCTGATCGCTTCCTTCGCCTCGGGCCGCATGAAGCCGCTCATGGCCCTGGTGCTATCGGCGGCGCTGACCCTCTTTTCGGTCGCCGTCTTCAGTTACGGCCTCGGCCTCCCGTTCCGCCGTTTCGGGCCATGGCTCGGTAATTGAGGTTGAGTGATGGATCTGTTCAATAATCTCGCGCTGGGTTTTGCGACAGCGACGTCGCTGGAGAACCTGTTCTTCTGCCTGATCGGCGTGCTGCTCGGCACCCTGATCGGCGTGCTTCCCGGTATCGGCGCCACGGCGACGATCGCCATGCTCCTGCCGATCACGTTCCAACTCGAGCCGGTCTCGTCGCTGATCATGCTTGCCGGTATCTATTACGGTGCGCAATACGGCGGGTCGACCACGGCGATCTTGATCAACATGCCGGGCGAATCCTCGTCGGCCGTCACCGCCATCGATGGCTACCAGATGGCGCGCAAGGGCAAGGCCGGCGCCGCACTGGCGATCGCCGCGATCGGCTCTTTCTTCGCCGGCACGGTCTCGACCTTCCTGGTGGCGATCTTCGCGCCGCCGCTTACCCAGATCGCGCTCAAGTTCGGAGCGGCGGAATATTTCTCGCTGATGGTGGTCGGTCTCGTATCCTCGATCGCGCTTGCCCACGGTTCGATCCTCAAGGCGCTTGCCATGGTCGCGCTTGGCCTGCTGCTCGGCCTCGTCGGTACCGACATCTATACAGGCACCCCGCGTTTCACGCTCGGCATTCGCGAATACGCTGACGGGCTGAATTTCGTGGCGGTTGCGGTCGGCGTGTTCGGCATCGCGGAAATCCTCCGTAATCTCGAAAACGAAAAGACGCGTTCGGTCCTGATGGCCAAGGTTAGCGGCCTGATGCCGAGCCGCGAGGATTTCAGGGCCATGGTCGGACCGGTCCTGCGCGGCACGGCCATCGGCTCCATCCTTGGCATCCTGCCGGGCGGCGGCGCGATCCTTGCGGCATTTGCTTCCTACACGGTGGAAAAGAAGGTTTCGAAACATCCGGAAGAATTCGGCCACGGCGCGGTCGCCGGCGTCGCCGGTCCGGAATCGGCCAACAATGCCGGTGCGCAGACCTCGTTCATCCCGCTGCTCACCCTCGGCATTCCGGCGAACCCCGTCATGGCGCTGATGGTCGGTGCGATGATCATCCAGGGCATCGTTCCCGGCCCGAATGTTGCGATCGAACAGCCGGCACTGTTCTGGGGCATCATCGCCTCGATGTGGATCGGCAATCTGATGCTTGTGGTGCTCAACCTGCCGCTGATCGGGCTGTGGGTGAAGCTGCTGACCATCCCCTATTACGTGCTGTTCCCGATCATCATGGCCTTCTGTGCCATCGGGGTCTACAGCGTCAATTCCAACGTCTACGATCTCTATGCCGTCGCCTTCTTCGGCCTCATCGGCTACGCGCTGGTGAAGCTCCGCTGCGAACCGGCGCCGCTGCTGCTCGGCTTCGTGCTCGGCCCGTTGCTGGAAGAGAACCTCAGGCGGGCGATGATCCTTTCGCGGGGAGATCCGACGACGTTCGTCACGCGTCCCATCAGCGCGGGCCTCCTCTTCCTCGCAGCCCTCGTCCTCATCGTCGTCTTCCTGCCGAGTGTGAAGAAGAAGCGCGAGCAGGTCTTCGTCGAAGAGGACTGAGAAGCCGCGGACAGCGCGGCGCTGAAACTCTTCGCATGACTTCCTGACGGGTCATGCGGACGGCGCTCCGGGCGGTCAAACCGTCTGGAGCGCCTGCAATTCGGCGATGGGGGCGGGGCCGGCAATCCGCTTTAGCAGCAGCTTGCCCATCAGCAGGCCCGCTTCTGTCAGATTCTCATAGATCGTCTCGACGCGGGGGCGGATCTGATCGAACAGGCCCGAAGTCTGCTTGGCCACCAGCCTGATATCCTGGCCGAGTTCGAGTTGGTGGTCGTAGACGGATGCCATGACGGCGAGCGCCGACACTTCACCACCGCAGATATAACCGTCCGGGCGCTCAGGCTCGGCCATCCGGCGGAACAGATAATCACGGATATCGTCCGACTTGCTGTCGAGCGTGACGCCCTTGGCGATCTCGAAGCCGACGCCTTCCTCGCGCACCGCCGTCATGAAGCCGTGACGTAGATGATGAGCGAAGGTGAAGCGCTCCGGCGGCAGGATGATCGAGAGCTTTCTCGCACCCGCGGCGATCAGCTTTTTTGCGGCCTTGTAAGCGAAGCTGTAATTGTCGTAGTCGACGAATGGGTGAGCGGTGGCAAGCTCGGTGCGGCCATGACAGATGAACGGAAAATTGTTCTCCATCAAAAGCTTGACTCGTTCGTCCGCCGGTTCGGTGCGGGTGAAGACGATGCCGTCGGCCATGCGGTTGCGCATGATGTGGCGCACCGGGTCGATCTGCGGCGTATCGGAAAAATGCGGCGTGATGACAAGATGATAGGCCGTGCCGCGCAGGGCTTCGGTCAGCCCGTTGATCATCGAGGTGGCATAACCGAGGATTTCCTCGTGCGGATCGAGGACCAGGCTGATGACATTGGTGCGGCCGGTGCGCAGGCGCTGCGCTGCCCGGTCCGGCAGGTAGCCGATATCGGCTGCGACCTTGCGGACGCGCTGACGTGTTTCGAGCGCGATCTGCGGCGCATCGGCAAGCGCGTGCGATACGGTCGTGACCGCAAGTCCCGTCAGTTCGGCGATCGTCTTCAAGGTAGGCTTTGCATCAACGCGGGGCTTTTCGGTTGCCCGCTGCGACTTCGCCCGCCGACCCTTGTCCCCCAGGTCTTCCAGCGACATATCCTCTTCTCCTCCGTTCCCGCCCAAAAACCGGAGCGAGCCTCATCTATATCGTTGCAAATCTTGCGGAAGTCGCCAGGGATTTTTCTCGGATCCTGAGTAAAAATGTGTCGATTACCGATTTTGCTAATTTTTTCCTCATGTTAAGTGGCGCCGATGCGGATGTAAAAATTCCTCCGGCCGGGTTGACACCTACCGTAATTATATCGTTATAAATCGCCATATCCGGAGAGGAGCCCGGATGCAAAGGGAGATTCTCAATGAATATTCGAATGATTGCCAAACTTGCCGCCGGTGCGGCCCTTATCGCCATGACCGCCGGTGCCGCCAAGGCCGCGGAACAGGTCGAAGTCCTGCATTGGTGGACTTCGGGCGGTGAGGCAGCAGCGCTGAACGTCTTGAAAGAAAACCTGCAGAAGCAGGGCGTCGCCTGGAAGGACATGCCGGTCGCCGGTGGTGCAGGTTCCGCCGCCATGACCGCGCTGCGCGCCCGTGTTACGGCCGGCGACCCGCCGACCGCCGTTCAGTTGCTCGGCTTCGACCTGAAGGACTGGGCCGAAATGGGCGTCGCCGCAAACCTCGACGACCTCGCCAAGAAGGAAGGCTGGGACAAGGTTATCCCGGCTGCTCTCCAGAACTTCTCGAAGTATGATGGCCACTGGATCGCTGCTCCGGTGAACATCCACTCCACCAACTGGCTGTGGATCAACAAGGCGGCACTCGACAAGGCCGGCGGCAAGGTTCCGACCAATATCGCCGAACTCATCACGCTGCTCGACGCCTTCAAGGGCCAGGGGCTCACCGCCCTCGCTCACGGCGGCGTTCCGTGGCAGGACGGCACGCTCTGGGAGGCCGTCGTGCTTTCGACCGGCGGTCCGGACTTCTACAAGAAGGCCGTTCTCGATCTCGATCCGGCCGCACTTTCCGGCGATACGATGAAGAAGGTCTTCGACACGATGTCGAAGCTGCGCACCTATTTCGACCCGAACTTCTCGGGCCGCGAATGGAACCTTTCGACGGCCCTCGTTATCGAAGGCAAGGCCGGGGCTCAGGAAATGGGCGACTGGTCGAAGGGCGAGTGGCTGCGCGCCAACAAGAAGCCAGGCACGGACTTCGTCTGCATCCGCTTCCCCGGCACGCAGGGCTCGGTTCTCTTCAACGCCGACCAGTTCATGATGTTCAACGTTGGCGGCGACGCCGAAAAGGCTCAGTTCAAGATGGCTTCGGCCGTCGAAGATCCGGCCTTCCAGATCGCCTTCAACACGGTCAAGGGTTCTGTTCCTGCCCGTACCGACGTCTCGAACGAAAAGTTCGACGAGTGCGGCAAGAAGGGCATGGCGGACCTGACGGAGGCCTCCTCCAAGGGCACGCTGATGGGCTCGCTCGCCCATGGTTACGCTCAGCCGGCCGCCATCAAGGAAGCCATGCTTGACGTCATCACCCAGCACCTCAACGGCCAGCTGACCACCGAAGCAGCGCTGAAGCGCCTGCCGGAAGCGGTGAAGGCTGCCAAGTGATCGCGTTTCCGCAAAAGCTCTGACATCCGAGTGGCCGGGATAATCTCCCGGCCACTTTTCAAATTCCGGCTTGCCGGTCTATTTTTCTGTCTGGTATCTGCCGGAGGTCATCATGACGACAATCGAACCGGTTCCCGTGCTTGAGCCGCCCAGAGAGCGCCGCTCCATTGCGGACGGAGTGCGCAACGCTCTGCCGAAGATCGTGCTGGCGCCGTCGTTTGCGGTGATCCTCGTCTTCGTCTACGGTTTCATCCTCTGGACGGTCTACCTTTCGTTCACGACCTCACGCATCCTGCCGGTCTACAAATGGGGCGGTTTCGACGCTTATTTCCGCCTCTGGTCGCAGCCGAACTGGTATGTGGCGATGCAGAACCTGGCCATCTTCGGCGTTCTCTATATTGGTATCTGCATCATCCTCGGGCTCGGCATCGCGATCCTGATGGACCAGCGGATCCGCGCCGAAGGCGTATTGCGGCCGATCTTCCTCTACCCGATGGCGCTCTCCTTCGTCGTCACGGGCACTGCCTGGAAATGGTTTCTCAACCCCGGCCTCGGGCTTGAGAACACCATGCACAATCTCGGCTGGACGAGCTTCAAGTTCGACTGGCTGGTCAATCCCAAGATGGCGATCTACACCGTCGTCATCGCTGGGGTCTGGCAGGCTTCAGGATTCGTGATGGCGATGTTCCTGGCCGGCCTCCGCGGCATCGACGGCGAGATCATCAAGGCCGCCCAGATCGATGGCGCCTCGACGGTATCCATCTATCGACGCATCATCATTCCGCTGCTGCGGCCCGTCTTCCTTTCCGCCTTCATCGTGCTCGCGCATATGGCGATCAAGTCCTACGACCTGGTCATCGCGCTGACCGGCGGCGGACCGGGCAATGCAACCGAGCTGCCCTCGACCTTCATGTATTCCTACACGTTTACGCGCAACCAGATGGCCGTCGGATCGGCGAGCGCCGTGATGATGCTGATGGGGATCACTGCCATCATCGTGCCCTATCTCTATTCGGAGCTTCGGGAGAAGCAGTCATGAGCGCGACACAAGAAACCGTCAGCGCCGGCGGCGCCCGCACCGTCCGTTATTTCATTTATGCCGCGCTGGTCATCCTGGCCCTCGTTTATCTTCTGCCGCTCTATGTCATGCTGTCGACGTCCCTGAAGTCGCTCGACGAAATCCGCGGCGGCGACATGCTGGCGCTGCCGCGCGATCCCTCGGTCGCCGCCTGGGTGCGCGCCTGGGGCGAGGCCTGCATCGGGGTCAGCTGCGTTGGCATTAAGGGGTATTTCTGGAATTCCATCAAGATGGTCGTTCCGGCGGTTCTGATCTCGACCCTGCTCGGTGCGCTCAACGGCTATGTGCTGACCAAGTGGCGTTTCCCGGGCCACAAGCTGATGTTCGGCATGATGCTGTTTGCCTGCTTCATTCCGTTCCAGGCGGTCCTGATCCCGATGGCGCGCGTGCTTGGCACGTTCGGGCTCTCGAACTCCACCACGGGCCTCGTTATCGTTCATGTGATCTACGGCCTCGGCTTCACGACGCTGTTCTTCCGCAACTATTATGAAGCCTTCCCGGACGAGCTGGTAAAGGCCGCGATGATCGACGGTGCCGGGTTCTTCCGGATCTTCTGGCGCATCCTGCTGCCGAGTTCCGGACCGATCATCGTCGTGACGATCATCTACCAGTTCACCAACATCTGGAACGACTTCCTGTTCGGCGTGTCCTTCTCATCCGGCACGTCCTCGCCGATGACGGTGGCGCTCAACAACCTCGTTGCCTCCTCTACCGGCGTCAAGGAATACAATGTCGATATGGCGGCTGCGGTGTTCGCAGCGCTTCCGACGCTGTTCGTCTATGTCGTCGCCGGACGCTATTTCGTGCGTGGCCTGATGGCCGGCGCAGTCAAGGGATAACCGCATATGAGCTTTCTTGAAATCAAGGATATTCGCAAGAAGATCGGCAATAACGAGATCCTGAAGGGCATCAATATCGAGCTCGAAAAGGGTGGCTTCCTGGTTCTCGTCGGCCCGTCCGGCTGCGGCAAGTCCACCCTCCTCAACGCGATCGCCGGCCTGCTGCCGCCGTCGTCGGGCGACATCGTCATCGACGGCCAGGTGGTCAACGACCTGCATCCGTCGAAGCGCGATATCGCCATGGTCTTCCAGTCCTACGCGCTCTATCCGAACATGACGGTGGAACAGAACATCGCGTTCGCGCTAGAAATGCGCGGCGTCCAGAAGACGCAGCGCGAGGCAGCCGTCAAGCAGGTCGCAAAGACGCTGCAGATCGAGCATCTCCTGAAGCGCCGTCCAAGCCAGCTTTCCGGTGGCCAGCGCCAGCGCGTCGCCATGGGCCGGGCACTGGTGCGCCAGCCGCGCGTCTTCCTGTTTGACGAGCCGCTCTCCAACCTCGACGCCAAGCTGCGCGTCGAAGTGCGCGCCGAAATCAAGGCGCTGCACCAGAATACCCACGCCACGATCGTCTACGTCACCCATGACCAGATCGAGGCGATGACGCTTGCCACCAAGATCGTCGTGCTGAAAGAAGGCATGGTGCAGCAGGTCGGCACGCCTGCGGAAATCTATGGCCGCCCCGCGAACCTGTTCGTCGCCGATTTCATGGGCTCGCCGGCAATGAACATGCTGAAGGGCAAGGTATCCGGCGCCAATGGCCAGCAGAGCATCGCGCTGTTCGGAAATGACGGCGTCAGGGTCGCCATGCCGCCTTCCGTGACCACCAGCCTTGCGGATGGCAAGGACGTTATTCTCGGCCTGCGCCCGGAGACGATCACCGATGCCGGTCTCGTCGATCCGCAGGCCCGCGCCACCGCCCAGATCGAGGCGGAAGTGATGATGATCGAGCCGACCGGTTCCGATACCTTCGTCACCGGCAAGCTGGACGGCACCACCTTTACCGCCCGCACCCGTTCCGACGTGCATGTCGAGCTCGGCCAGAAGTTCCCCTTCGCCTTCAATCTCGACAAGGCCGTGGTCTTCGATCCGCAAACGACCAGCCGCATCGAATAGGCGGCAGAGGGTTTGACCTCCAGCATTCCTCCCGAAGGGGGAACAATCCCGGGGAGGCGGGGTTGAGTCTGTGTCCCATGCGAACGGGACCAAACCAGATCGAGGAGACAGACAATGGCTAGTGGAAATCATTCCCAATCGGGTGGGTATCGAAACGACCGGATGCGCGACGAGCGTGATTTCGCGCGCGAGTCGTCCAGCGATTACCGTCCCGGCGATACGGGTTATGTGCGTGGTTTCAGTGACGATCTGCGCAGTGGCGACGCAAATCGGGAGGACGGCGATCGTTCGCGGTTTTCCCGCTACGGCCGCAGCGAACAATGGGCATCCGACGACGGCGGGTTCGAGGCCGGTTATGGCGATTCGGCACGTTCTCAGGCCTGGGCTCGTGAATCCTATCGCGGCCGGCCTTCGTCGTTCAGCTACGAGCCCGGCCGCAACCGCGTCAACCAGGCCTATGGCGACCGATACGGCTCGGACTACCGTTTTGGCGGCGAAAGCCGTTCAGGTTCTGACAGCCGCTTCCGCGGCTCGGACGACTATGGCCGCAGACGCGGATTCATGGAGCGCGCCGGTGATGAAGTTGCCTCCTGGTTCGGCGACGAAGATGCCGAACATCGCCGGATGATGGACGAGCATCGCGGCAAAGGCCCGAAGGGCTACCAACGCTCCGATGCCCGTATCGAGGAGGACGTCAACGATCGCCTCAGCGACGATCCGGTGCTCGACGCCTCGAACATCACCGTGACGGTCCAGGGGGCCGAAGTGACGCTCGACGGTTTCGTGTCGAGCCGCTGGGACAAGCGGCGTGCAGAGGATCTGGTGGACGATGTTTCCGGCGTCCGGCATGTGCAGAACAACCTGCGCGTCAACAATAGTTCGACCGATACGCTGGCGGGTTCGACCACGGTCTGATCCACGCGTCAGGCCGCTGTCGGCGGCCTGACTTCGTTGGGGCCTGACTTCATTCGGGAATGAGACATTGTGATCGAGAACAATAACAGAGCCAAAATCCACAAGGATGCCGAGGGGCAGTATGCCAAGTCCAAGGCCGACCGCAAGTCGAGCGGTGTCGCAAGTGCTAAACCGACGGTCATCACCGGCTCCGACGACGCCACGAAACACCGCACCCCTCCCGGCCAGAAGGCGCCCAAAAAGAACTGGGACGTGAATTTTGACGTGGCGGAGCGGCCCCGTTAAACCGCAGCAGTCCTTCCGGAAAAACATATCGCCGGCAATCAATCCTTGGCCCGGCTCTCAAAACCAGTTAGAAAAGACCCCGCTAGAATATTAGCAGATGGCGGGATACGGAAATGGATAATGCCGGCAGGTGGCACAGGCACCTGCAGCTTTCTTCTATAGGGTAAACGCGCGGAATGGTTAGAATTTCGCGGTTTTTCCCGACGGCGCCGATTGGTGCGTACCTGGTCGCTCTGGCGGCTGGCGTGGCATTGCCTTTGCTGATTTTCGTCGGTTATCTGATGATGGAGTTGGAGGCGAACGAGCGGGAGATTCTTGCGAGCGAAACCGCCGAGGATGCCCAGCTCATCGCCCGGTCGATCGACCGTGAGCTGCAGGACATGGCGACGACGCTGAGGCTGCTGATTACGTCGCCGGAGCTTGAGGCCGGCGATCTGCGCGCCTTCCACAACCGAACTCAGAACAGCCTCCGGTCCGATTCGCTCTATATCCTCGTTGTCAATGCGGATGGGCAGCAGCGGCTCAACACGCGCGTGGAGTTCGACGCGCCGCTCGGCAAGATCTCCAACATACCGGCGCTCCAATCGGCTTTGAACAATGGCGTGACCGAGGTCTCCAACGTCTTTTTCGGCGCCACCAGCGGCAAGCATGTCTTCAACATCACAATGCCCCTGCCCAAGGAGATTTCCCATTCCGGCGCCGCGATGATCATGACGCAGAACGCCGAGGACCTGCAGAAACTCGTCTCGACGGAAGGTCTTCCTGTCGGCTGGTCGGTTGCGATCGTCGATGGAGCCGGAAAGGTGGTAACCTCGCTCGGCGCCCATGCGCTCAGTTCCGGCACCGCGTTTCCGTCCGATACGCTGAAACTGATGACCGGGTTCAAGGGCACGATCGAAGATGTCGATGGCAACCGCCGGCAGATGTACGGCTACGCGCAGATCACCGGCTGGACATGGAAGGCCATCGTCTGGGGACCGATCGATGCGGCCCAGGCGAGTATCCTGACGACTTGGCGGCAGTTGATTGCCGGCGGCGCGATCTTCCTTGCCGTCGGAATGCTGATTGCATGGCTTGTCGGCCGCCAGCTTCGCATCCCGATCCGGCAGATCGCCGAAATGGCCGAGCGGATCGGCAAGGGCGAGATCGTCTCTCCGGTGGAGACGAAGATCCGGGAAGCCAACCAGGTCGCGGTGGCACTTTCGAATGCCTCGTTCGACCGCAGCGAGGCGGAAGACCGTATCCACCTCATCCTGCATGAACTCGTGCACCGGACCAAGAACATCCTGACGCTGATCCAGGCGATGATGCGCCAGCTGGCGCGCCAGGACACCACGATGGAGGAGTTCCAGAAGGCAATCAGCACGCGTCTACAGGGTCTCGGAAAATCGATCGAAGCGTTGGCGAAGGAGCAATGGGCGGGGGTCTCGATCCGGCGGGTCATCGAAATCCACATGAGCACGTTCGCGGACGCGGCCGACCGGGTCGAGCTGCAGGGCGCAGATTTTATCCTGAAGGCCGAAGCGGTCCAGAACCTTGGCCTCATCCTCCATGAGCTTGCGACCAATTCGGTGAAATACGGCGCGCTCTCGGTGCCGCAGGGCAAGGTGCTCATCGCCTGGAAGGATCTGGTCGAGGAGGACGACGGCGAAAACCGGCTGGAACTCGTCTGGGAGGAGAGAAATGGCCCCGCGGTCCATGAGCCTTCCCGCACCGGGTTCGGCACGACGATCATCAAGCGCCATGCGGCGGCGGCTTTTGCGGGCCGTGTCGAGATCGACTTCCGCACCGAGGGGCTTTGCTGGACCTTGAACGCACCACGCTCCGCCTTCGAACGAGGCGAGGGCGCCGAAAATCTCAAGGACATCGCTATCTAGCTGTTTATCGTAGCGAGTACCGGAACGAAGGCGCGGGCCTCGCCGTTTGATCGGCCATGGACGCTATGCTCACCACGATCGACATCGATCAAGACTCCCTCAGGACAATCGGCCTTACTTATGTCAGCGATACGGAGCCCGGCATCCGACGGCTCAAGCGCGGCAAGGGCTTCACCTACCGCCTGCCGGACGGCACCTTGCTTGCCGATCCGGAACATCGCCTGCGGATCGCGTCGCTCGGCCTGCCGCCCGCCTATGAGAATGTCTGGATCTGCCTTGATCCGCGCGGACATCTTCAGGCGACCGGTTACGATTCACGCGGCCGCAAGCAGTATCGCTACCATCACGACTGGCAGAGTTTCCGCAGCGAACGCAAATTCGATCAGCTCGTCCGGTTCGGCGAGGCCTTGCCGCGCATCCGCCGCAAGGCGAAACGCGATCTGGAGCTTGGCCTCGACACGTCCGATGCGGTGATCGCCGCGCTGGTGGCCCTGATGGACGCAACCCATCTGCGGGTCGGCAACCGTCTCTACGCCAAGGAGAACAAGACCTACGGCGCGACCACGCTCCTGAAGCGCCACATGACGCTGTCGGGCGAGTCGATCATGCTGCGCTTTGTCGCCAAGGGCGGCAGACGCGTCCAGCACACGCTGAAGCATCCCCGTCTGCAGCGCATCCTGGAAGAAATCGCCGACCTTCCGGGCCGGCAGCTATTTTCCTGGCCGGACGAGCAGGGCGTGCCGCATCCGATCGATTCGGGCCGGCTCAACGCCTATCTCGCCGAGGTCGCAGGGTTCGCCGTCTCGGCCAAGACATTCCGCACCTGGGGCGGCAGTCTCGCTGCCTTGATGGCAGCCTGGGAGGTGGCGGAGGAGGGCGGGCGACCGAAGATCAAGGCGATGTGCAAGGCAGCTGCGGAAGTTCTGCACAATACGCCGGCGGTCTGCCGCTCAAGTTACATCCACCCGAGCATTCTCGCACTCTCGGAGGATGTCTCGCCGCTGGAAAAGGTGATGAGGGATAAGGCGGCGCTGACGCGGCCGAAGGAGTTGCGCGTCAACGAACGGCGGCTTCTCGCTTTTCTAAAGGAAGTCTAGGCTTCCGCGTCGGCCGCCCGCGAGGAGGTTGCGGGCGGCCGGAGCCGAGCTGACGTCAATTTACACTGCCCGGCGATTGTGGCGCCCTTCCTGGACCTCCTCGACAATCTTCGCCACGAATTGCGGCAGATCTTCGGGTGAGCGCGAGGTGATGATGCCGTTGTCGACCACCACCGCCTCATTCTTCCAGGATGCGCCGGCATTGCGGACGTCGGTGCGGATCGAATGATAGGACGTCGCCTTGCGGCCGCGAAGTGCATCGGCCTCCACCAGCAACCATGGGCCGTGGCAGATCGCCGCGACTGGCTTGCCGCTTTTCACGAAGTCGCGCACGACCTTCATCGCATCTTCGTTGTCACGCAGGATGTCGGGATTGATCTGGCCGCCCGGCAGCACGAGGGCATCGAAATCCTCCGCCTTGACGTTCTTGGCTTGCAGATCGACCGAGACGCTATCGCCCCAGTCCTTTCTGTCCCAGCTTTTGATTTCTCCCGCCTTGATGGACGCGATCTTGACGGCGGCGCCGCGGTTTTTCAGTTCCTCCAGCGGGACGCGCAGTTCCGATCGCTCATAGCCGTCTGCCGCGAGAATCAGGATGTTGGCGGACTCGATGGTGGTCATACTGGTCTCCTTTGGTGGACAGTTCTGTTGTTCGCAAAGTCTCGACCGGGTTTAAAGCCGGCCGGTCGAGAGATCCCGGCCGTTGATGGAGGCGGGGACGCTGATTTCTTCTCGGGGCGATTTGGGTAGCGGAAGGACGACGGCCTCGGGTACGACGACCTGCAGTTCTTCCGGATGGGCCACGGCGAAAGTTTTCTTCTGCTGAGTGCCGGTGAGCCTGTTTCTGAGCATTTTTAGAAAGTGTCTCATGGTTTTCTCCCGTCGCGAATGCTGGGCTATTGCCCGTTCACACGGGAGCAAACCCGTCGTCCAAGGATTCGTTCCATCTTTTTCACAGCCGGTTACACAAAGTTATCACGGGGCTGGAACAAATTTCGGGATGGTACGTTTGGTGCCGAATTTTTCGCCCGCTCCTCTCCCGAAGTCGCCGACCTCTCCTGACGGTGCTGCGGGACGTGCTGCTTTCCCTTTCTCCCCATCCGTTTTACGGTGACGGCCGAGACGAGCCGCCTCGCCGTGGACGCTTGCGCCGTTGCGAACACAGGGGCTGTCGCCCTGCATGCCGGACGGCGCCGCGCTGGGGGCCTTTGTGGAGGAGTGGCCGATGACGATCCGCTGGAAATATCTCGCGATCCTGGTGATCGTGGCGCCGCTGCTGGGGCTCGGGTTCGCCTGGTCCGGACTGATGAGCGTCAAGGCGAGCACCGGTCATTGGGGAATGACCGACTGGTTCCTGCACTGGGTGATGCGTAATTCGATCCGGACTGCGGCTCTTTCCATCGAAGCGCCGCCGCTCGATAATCCGGCATTGCTGCCGCCGGCGGCCGGGCATTTCGAGACCGGCTGCGCGATCTGTCATGGCTCACCGGCGCAGGGGCGCTCCGGCGCCGTGCTCGCCATGCTGCCACCGCCGCCGGACCTGAAGACAGTGGTTTCCACCTGGAGCGATACGCAGCTCTTCGAGATCGTCAAGCACGGCGTACGTTTCACCGGCATGCCGGCCTGGCCCGCGCAGGTGCGCGACGACGAAGTCTGGGATATGGTAGCGTTTCTGCGAAAGCTGCCGGGCATGGACAGCGGTGCCTATCTGCAGGCATCCGGCCTTCACGGTATCGGGACCGCGGGCGAAGTCTCACCGTTGCCGATCACCTGCGAAAGCTGCCATGCGGAAAAGCGGCTCAACGGCAACAGCATCATTCCGCGACTGACTGGCCAGTCGGAAGCCTACCTGCTCAACAGCCTGCGCGCCTATGCGCACGGTGAAAGGGCGAGCGGCATCATGAAGGTTGCGATCGGGACTTTGCCCGACGAGAGCCTGCCGGAGCTTGCAAGCTATTATGCCAAGCAGGCGAGGCCGCCGCGACCCGCTGCGCCTTTGGACGCACAGCTCGTGGAAAAGGGCCGCGAGATTGCGGAAAGGGGAAGAGCGGCAGACAAAATTCCCGCCTGCCTCAGTTGCCACGAAAAGCCCGGCGGCAATCCTGCCTATCCGCGCATCTCAGGTCAAAACGCCCCTTATCTGGAGCGCCAGCTCCGCCTCTTCCACGCAGGTGTCCGAGGCGGGTCTTCCTTCAGCCACCTGATGACGGAGGTGGCAAAAAAATTGAATGAAGAAGATTTTGCTGCTCTCGCGGCCTTCTTTGCCAGCCGCGAGAGCAGTGGGCCCTGACCTCAAGGCCGCTCTCCTCCCCAGGAGTTCAAAAAAACTCAGACCGGGATGACCATCATGTAACAGGCGGCGATCACCAGCACAAAGCCTGCCGCTTCTACCCATTCTCTGACCATCGTCGCCTCCATCGCTTCGGTCGTGAATGAACGAGAAAGTCGTATTGTAGTTCCACGAAATGGCCATAAACGTGGCGGGATCGCCCTAAATGTGAAATCGCTTGGTTAACAGGGCGTTGTCATTTGTCCGCTTCCGCTCGGGCGCGGGCAGCGTCGAGGATCGAACGAACCTCGCGGGCAGCGGCATTCTCGATCGCGAAGGCTCCTTCCGGCAACAGGCCCGGGTCCTCCTCATTGTCCTTGAAGGTGGCGTCATCGCGCAGCCGTCTGAGGAACGAGGTGATGGTCACTTCGCCGCCGATCATGGCGGACAAGAGCTCGATGAGCACTTCGCGATGCGCATTTAATCGCCCTTCCAGTTCCTGGGGTGTCAGCGTCGACATGGTTTCCTCTCCTTATCCGTACCTCGCCTCTTCAAGGAGATAGTGGAACCTTTCGCAGAGGGAACAATCGCTGTGACCGAAAGTTCATCCTTCAGCGAGAACACGGAGGAAGACCATGGCAGAATTTGCCAGATCGGACGGTAATCAGGGTCGGCGCGATGTACGCGACCGGCTGATCCTTGCCCTTTACGCCCAGCTGAAGGCCGAACGGCAGACCCGCGAGGCATTGGAATATGTCATCCGCAATGGGGCTCTGGCGCCTGAAGTGCTCGAAGCCATTGCCGGCGACCCTATTCCGGCTGCAACCGCCGAGGATGTCGCCGCAGTCGAAAAGGTGATCGCGCTCGATGCGCATCGCCGGCAGGCCGCATTCCGAAAGTCCCATGGAGAAGACAAGACATGAAGCGCTTCGTTGTGGCGCTGTCGGCTGTCGCGCTTTTGAGCGCCTGTAGCGACAGTGGCGAAAAACAGAGCGATCCGATCAATAATACGCCGCCGTCGGAACCCAATAACACGGCGCCCACGGATCGCAGCCCTTCACCGCAGACCGGTACAGGTGGCCAAAGTCCGGCGACGTCGCCATCCGGCACCACCAATACGACGCCAGGAAGCCCGCCGCCGGCACCCGGATCGGGCAATCCATAGTTTTCCCGGAGCCGAAGGAACGAAATGCTGTGTCGCACCATTATGACGCCAGTCTTTCAATTGGGTGCGACATGGATACGAAATCGAACCATTTTGTCATCGAGCCCGGCTCCTGGCTTCAGCTCGGCGCCAACTTTGACGGCGAGGGCGTCAATTTCGCGATTTTCTCGGCCCATGCGGAGCGCGTCGAGCTGTGTCTCTACGACCCAAGCGGCAAGATAGAGATCGCCAGGCTGGAGCTCCCGGAATACACTCATGAGATCTGGCACGGTTATGTGCCGGGACTGAAGCCGGGCGCCCTCTACGGCTTCCGTGTCCACGGCCCCTACGATCCGGAAAACGGTCATCGCTTCAACCCGAACAAGCTGCTGATCGACCCCTATGCACGCGAACTCGTCGGCAAGGTCGATTGGAACGAGGCACATTTCGCCTACGATCTTTTGCACGAAGACAAAGATCTCACTTTCGACGAGCGCGACAGTGCGCCGTTCATGCCGAAATGCCGGGTCATCGATCCGAACGAATTCGATTGGAAGGACCAGAACCGGCCGAACATCGCTTGGCCGGCAACGACCGTCTATGAAGCTCACGTGAAGGGCTTCACCCAGCTGAACCCTGACGTTCCGAAGGACCTGCGCGGCACATTCGAGGGCATGGGGCACAAGGCCTCGGTGGATTATATCAGGAGCCTCGGCATCACATCGGTCGAACTGATGCCGGTCCATTATTTCCCCGACGATCAGCATCTCCTCGACAAGGGCCTGCATAATTTCTGGGGTTACAACACGCTTGGCTTCTTCGCGCCGGCATCCCGTTATTATGGCCCCAGAGGCATCCAGGGGTTCCGCGACATGGTGCGGTCGTTTCACGACGCGGGCATCGAGGTCATCCTCGACGTGGTCTACAACCACACGGCGGAAGGCAACGAGCTCGGGCCGACGCTGGCGTTCAAGGGGATCGACAACTTCTCCTACTACCGGACCATGCCCGACCAGCACCGCTATTACATCAACGACACCGGCACCGGGAACACGGTGAACACCTCGCACCCGCGCGTGCTGCAGCTGATCATGGATTCCCTGCGCTACTGGACCGAGAGCATGCATGTCGACGGGTTCCGTTTCGATCTCGGTACGATCCTCGGCCGCGAACCGGAGGGTTTCGACGAGCGCGGCGGTTTCTTCGATGCGATCAGTCAGGATCCGGTGCTCTCCAGGGTGAAGCTAATCGGAGAGCCGTGGGATATTGGCCCCGGCGGCTATCAGGTCGGCGGTTTCCCGCCCGGCTGGGCAGAGTGGAACGATAAATACCGCGACACGGTGCGTGAATACTGGAAGGGCACCAATGTCTCGACGGACTTCGCCGCCCGCCTGCTCGGTTCCGGCGATCTCTACGACCAGCGCGGCCGGCGGCCGTGGGCGAGCGTCAACTTCATCGCCGCCCATGATGGTTTCACCCTGAACGATCTCGTCTCCTACAACGACAAGCACAACGAGGCGAATGGCGAGGACAATAACGACGGCCACAACGACAACCGCAGCTACAATTATGGCGCCGAGGGTCCGACCGAGGACGAGGGCATCAATGCGGTGCGCGATCGCCAGAAGCGGAATTTCCTCGCCACCCTGTTCTTCTCGCACGGCACGCCGATGCTGCTTGCCGGCGATGAATTCGGCCGCAGCCAGATGGGCAATAACAACGGCTATTGCCAGGACAGTGAAATCTCCTGGGTTCATTGGGAGGACCTGCCGGAGACTTGCGAGGAGCTTCGCGAGTTCACCCGCCAGATCATCAGGCTGCGCCGCGAACAGCCCTTGCTGCGTCGGGAAAACTGGCGCGACGGCCTGGACATCAAATGGTTCAACGCCGGCGGCGGTTTTCAGACGCCGGAGCAGTGGGACGAGGGCTCCACGCTCGGCCTCCATATCGGCCGGACCGATCTTCGGGAAGAGGAGGGCATCTGGCACGACGTCCTGCTGCTCTTCAACCCGTTCGAGGGCAATGTGCCCTTCCGCATCCCGCAGTTCGGCGAGGGCGGCTGGGTGCTTGAACTCACCACCTCCGACCTTTCCAAGCGCGGCCTGGTGATCACCAAGGAGAAGGATTTCGAGCTCGAAGGCCGCAGCCTGGCGCTGTTCCGGAGACCGTAACGCCTTCAACTTGCTCCCATAGACAAGAAGAACCCGGCTCTCAGGCCGGTTTCTTCTTGTCAGCTGGTTGGTTGGGACCTTAAAGCGTCGCGCGGCGGATATCCGAGCTTGTCGAGACAACATGTCCGGATTTCAGCACAAGATTGGCATAAACGGCGGCATATTGCTGGGCGCTACGTTCCCAGGAGAATTTCGCCTTCATGCCTTGGTTCTGCAGGCGCGCCCACATTTTCGGATCGGCATAGGCGTGCAGCGCGCGGCGAAGCGCCAGCCGCAATCCATCGGTCGTCACCGGATGGAACTGAAATCCGGTCGCAACGCGGGCGGACATCGCCGCGTCATTGGCATCTATGATGGTCTCGGAGAGCCCGCCGGTGCGGGAGACGACCGGTACGCAGCCGTAGCGAAGCGCATAGAGCTGCGTCAGGCCGCAGGGTTCAAAGCGTGAGGGCTGGACGATCGCGTCCGATCCGCCGTGGATCAAATGCGCCGTTGGCTCGTCATAGCCGAAATGAACCGCCATCCGGCCCGGAAAACGCGCGGCGGTGTCGGCGAGCGCCCGCTCGATTTCCCGATCACCCTGCCCGAAGACGATCACCTGACCTCCGTGGCGAATGATCTCGCCCGCCGTATCGGCAAACATGTCGAAGCCCTTCTGCCATGTCAGCCGACTGACGGCGGAAAAGAGAGGGCCTTCCCGACCGGCATCCAGCCCGAATCTTTCGAGCAGAACGGCGCGGTTCTCGCGCTTGCGGCGCAGCGTGCCGACGTCGTAATTGCGCGGCAGGTGCGGGTCGGTCGACGGATCCCAGATATCGAGGTCGATGCCGTTGACGATGCCGCGCAGGTCGGAGACGCGGGCGTTCAGGACCCCGTCCATGCCCATGCCGAAGCGTGGCGTGAGTATTTCGCGCGCATAGGTCGGGCTGACGGTGGTGATCGCATCGACTGTCTGCAGGCCACCCTTCAGGAAGCTGATATCGCCGAAATATTCCATGCGGTTCATGGAATAGGCCTCCGGCGGCAGGCCGATGCTCATCAGTACGCCGGCAGGATACTGCCCTTGGAAGGCAAGGTTGTGGATGGTCAGCACCACGGGCGTCCTGCAGCCGCGCTCGCGCATGTAGACCGAGGTCAGCGCCGACTGCCAGTCATGGGTGTGAACGAGGTCCGGAACCCATCCGGGGAGCACTCCATCGGCGATTTCCGCCGCGGCAAGGGAAAGTGCGGCGAAACGCCTCCAGTTGTCCGGATGGTCGACGCCGTCTTCGTCGACATAGGGGCCGCCCGGTCGATCGTAGAGAGCTGGCGCATCGAGCACGAAGAGGCTGAGGCCTTCGACCCGGGTGTGGAGGAGCGAGGCTTTTTCGCCCAGCAGATTTTCGAAGGTGACGAGCGGCATGGCGCTCTTCAGCTGCTGCATGACCTGCGGATAACCGGGGATCAGAGACGTCGTCTCGATGCCGAGGGGAGCAAGTGCCTTGGGCAGGGAACCTGTCACATCTGCAAGCCCACCTGTCTTCACAAGAGGAAAGATTTCGGACGTGACCGAAAGAATCCTCATTCCCGGAAGCCCCCGCTTTCCATAACCTGTCTTGATCCCCTGATCCATTGCGCTCCGCTCATCTCGACGGGGTTCGTCGAATGGGACGTAAGCGTTCATCATGCGTGCCTCAGCCATCTGCCAGTCTCACCCTCAAGAACGTTTCGGCCTTGGCCAACGTTCCCCGACAGAGTGGAGCCACGGCCAAGTTCAGACGCAAAAGCCATTTCGATTTTTCCAGGGTAAATAAGTCTGCGGCCGCGATGATGTCAGTCGCCGCGACCAATAACGATAGTGATGAAGTTGGGTGACGGGCGGCGTCAAGCGCCAGCCGGAACCTTCTTGGAGCGCTTCTTGGCCGGTTCGACGGCTTCCGGCATGGCAACGGCCGGTGCCTTGGACGTTGTCTTCGCCGGAGAAGCCTTGGCTGCGGCCGTTTTCACGGCCGGTTTCGGAGTTGCATCCTTCGCCGCCGCTTTCGGCGACTTCGCGGCGGTGGCTGACTTGCCGGCTGACTTGCCGCGCGACCCTGCCGCAGGCTTCTTGGAAGCGGTCGGCCCGAGCGTCGCATATTCCAGCTTGGCCCGCTCCCAATGCTCCCTATCCTTGCCTGAGGGATAGCCTTCTTCTTCCCACAAAATGTAGGCCCGCTTTCTGATCCAGACTTCTTCGGATTCCGCCATTCTTGTCTCCATTCGCCCAAGCGCCGAAACGTGTGCGGCGCAGAAAAGTTCCCTGGTAAAAACGAAAAATCGCAACCCGGCCGAGACGCGGCCAACACTTGAAAAAAACTTCCCCGGAGGCGGAACTTTTGGCTGTCAAATATACTTATGGCCGCCGGGAAGGAGACACATCCAATGGGAAAGTACTGCGATATCGTCCCACACGCAACCGGCTGGGTCTATGTCATCGACGGCGTTCAGTCTGCGTCCTATTATCACACCTATGAGCTCGCCATGGAGGCTGCCAAAGCACATGTGGCACGCGACCGAAGCGGGCGGGTGGAGATTTTCCGGCGGCAGGCGCTGAACGGCGAAATGTTGCCGGTTCCCCCAATGCAAGGGAACCCGGACCCGTCGGCACTAAGGCGATCTTTCCCGGCTTGAGAAGGCCGGAAGGGAGGAAAAGCCCCGGATCGTCTCCGGGGCTTTTTTCGGGTCGATGAAAAGGCGCGGCCGGCGCCGCGCCTCTCATGGGATCGCGAATGTCACGCAGCTTTCTGGGCCGCGGTGTTCACCGCGGTCTTGGCGAGAGCCGTCAGGGCCTCGTCGGTCTTGCTTTCCTCGGCGAGCGTCTGTTCGAGAAGCGTTACGGCGTCCCGGTGACCGAGCTGCTGGGCCCAGGCACGCAGGGTGCCGTAGCGGCTGATCTCGTAATGTTCGACGGCTTGCGCTGCGGCGAGCAGCCCGGCGTCGAGAGCTGGCGTGCCCTTGAACTCGTCAAGGATCTCCTCGCCTTCTTCGATGATGCCGTCGATCGCGGGGCAGGTCTTGCCCTGGGCCCGCTTGCCGATAATCTCGAAGACCTGCTTCAGGCGATCGATCTGACCTTCGGTTTCGTCCCTGTGTTTCTCGAATGCTGCCTTCAGCTTCGGATCCTGGGCGCCGCGTGCCATCTTCGGCAGCGCTTTCACGATCTGGCGCTCGGCGTAATAGATGTCTTTCAGGGTTTCATGAAAAAGGTCGTCGAGGGTCTTACTGGCCATGGGTCTCTCTCCTTGTTGATGGGTGTTCTTATGGGGGGATTGCGAGGCATCTAACGAGCGGAGCGCCTCGCGGGTTCCACGGAAATCAATGCCTTTCGGGGGCAATTCGAAGATTATTGCGGCAGCCGACGACACCCTCGATGTCGAGAACGACGTCTTCGGCACGGGTTTTGTCGGCAAGCTGAGCGACGTATCCCTCCAGCGTCACCTCGCCGTTCTCCACCGAGACCATCATGTTGGTCGGGTCGAGAAAGGCATCCTGGGTCAGGTGCTCATTGACGTCCTGTGCGATCAGATCGTCGGGTCGGTCGTAACCGTTCGGCGCCTTGCCGATCTGCTTTTCCTGTTCCGGTCCCTCGGCGAAGATATTGGCTTCGCCCTGAAGATAACCGCTCGGGCGGCTTTCTGCCGGGCCCTCCCATCGAGGCCATTGCGAGGTCTCGCCGGGACGGCCAGCTTTCGGCTGCTCATTCTTCATCGGCTTTCTCCTTTTCAGGGGCATGATCGCCCGCAGCGGAGGAACCCACGGTTGCCGGAAAAGTTCCATGCGACTTGATGGAACCGGAACGCCCGAAACGCGTTTGGACCGTCAACTAGAAAAATGTTTACGACGGGAGAGACACATGCAGGACAGGCTGAAGATCTATCGGCTGGTGCCGACTGCTGCGCCACATGATCCGAACTGGCAGAACTCGCCACCGCACGGCGAGGTGGTGGTCAGGGCAAAGACCGCTGGCGATGCGCGCCTCGTGGCGAGCCAGGCGGAACTTGATTTCATGGAAATCGACGCTTCCCCCAGCGAAGGCAATTCGACGGAGATGGCGAGCGCCTTCCGTAGCGACAAGCTCTATACGGTGATCGAAGACAGCAGCGGGCGGTTTGCGCCGAATGGGCCGCGGTGCGTCATTGGCGGCCGTGTGCGCACGGACAACCTGATTTCCACCCAGCTCTGATGCTTGGGGCAAAGGTTCGCAGGAGCGAGAATATCAGTCGGTACGACCGTCGATCTTTTCGTTGAGTGCCTTCTGCAGCGCTCGCGCCAGGTCGAGCAGCCGATCAGGAACCTCTTCCTTCTCGATCTCGGTCAGAAGGACCGAAACCTTGCGGCTGACCCGCCGTCCCATCCTGATGTCCTGTTCCGCAACCGGAGTGTCTTGTTTCGCCATCCCGACCTCTGACGTAATCACTACCGGCATCCGTTGCCGAAACAATAGGCGCCCGCCATAACGCTACATTAGCCTTCCATACATCAGGAAGGCTAACTTCGGATATCCCGAAAAAGTCACAGAGGACAAATGAAATAAGACGACTCCCTATCCAGGAAGCCGCCCAATTTGTTCCATAAGTTTTTCAGAAAGATCAGTGCCTGGGCGGTTTCGGCGTGCCGGAGGGGATCGATGTCACCGTGCTCGACACCGGATCGCTTGCCGGAAAGGTATTTTCCAGGCCTTCGTTGAGCTGTTCATCCAACTCCTTCTTTTCGCCGCGCTCGCGAGCCGACTGCTCGGCTTTTTTGTGTGAGCCTTTCTGCGCAGGGTTCGGGGTGCTGCTGGTGCTCATCTCGTTTGCCTCCTTGGCCTGTTTCGTCATGAAAACGGTCTGGTGCGAAAGTTTGTTCCGGAACCAAGCGGAGGCAGCGCGGGTTATCGGGCAAACGAAGGAGTTTTGTCGTGGCCCCGCGCGTATTCTGGAAAGGTTATCTGAAGCTCTCGCTCGTCACCTGCCGGGTGACGATGACGCCGGCGGTCTCCGAAGGCGCCAAGGTGCGGTTCCACAATATCAACCGCAAGACCAATAACCGCGTCCTCAGCCAGTATGTCGATGCGCAGACAGGCGAGGCGGTCGAGGATGACGATCAGGTCAAAGGGTATCCGAAAGGCGAGGACGACTACGTTCTTCTCGAAGACGAAGAGATCGAGGATGTCGGGCTCGAAAGCACCCGCACCATCGATATCGAAACTTTCGTGCCGGCCGACTCGATCGGCTGGATCTGGTATGATCGACCGCATTATCTGGCGCCCGACGACGAGGTGAGCGCCGAAGCCTTCGCTGTGATCCGGGAGGCTATGGCGAAGACCAACACCGGCGGTATTGCCCGGCTCGTCATGTATCGTCGCGAGCGGGCGGTTTTGCTGTTGCCGAAGGACAAAGGGATCGTCGTCTGGACCTTGCGTTACGGCGACGAAGTCCGCGACGCTGGCGAATACGCGGCTGAGAAACCGAAGGAGAGCGCCGGTTCCGAACATCTGGCGATGATGAAGAAGATCATCGATGAGCGCACCCAAGCCTGGAAGCCTTCAATGGCGGACGACCCGGTCCAGGACCGGCTGCTCGAAATCATCGCCGAGCGCAAGAAGAGCCGGAAATCCAGGAAGAAAGTCGAGGAGAAGGGACCCGAGCGCAGCAGCAATGTGATCGATATCACCGCGGCGCTGAAGAAGAGCCTGGAAGCGGAGCGGAAAGCGCCGAGGAAATGAGGCGTCTCATCCCAGCGTCTACCGTTTCTTCTTTGCCTTGAACTCGATCGGGGCTTCCGCCTTGCGAAAATCTCCCCACGGATCGCTCGTCTGCTGGGCGATGCGCGCCGGGGCGTTGATGGCCGTGAAATAGTTGGGGCCGATCGCGCCGCCGAGTTCGTCCCACTCGACCGGCATGGAAACCGGTGCGCCGGGGCGGGCACGGGTGGAATAGGGGGCGACGGCAGTATTGCCGCGACCGTTGCGCAGGTAGTCGATGAGGATCTTGCCGCTTCGCTTCGACTTGGTGATCGTCGATACATATTTGTCGGGGTCGTCGCCGGCCATGCCGTCGGCGAGCGCCTTCATCGCCGCCTTCACCTCCGGCCATTCTGCCTTTGGTTTGACCGGTGCGACGACATGCAGGCCCTTGCCGCCCGAGGTCTTGACGAAGGCCACCAGCCCCATGTCCTCGAAACGGCGCTTCACCTCATGAGCGGCAGCGATGATATCGGTCCAGGAGACGCCTTCTCCCGGGTCGAGGTCGATATTGACCATGTCCGGCTTTTCCCAGTCGTCAAGCGTCGAGCCCCAGGGATGGATTTCCAGCGTTGCCCCTTGGACGAGGCCGAGCAATCCATCGAGGTCGCGGATGGTGATATCCTCTTCCGCCGGATCGGTGGGGTCCTTCACAAGCACGGCGTTCTTGGTCATGCCCTTCCAGCCATGTTTCTGGAAGAAGAGCGGTTTACCGATCCCATCCGGCCCACGCACCAGGGCCAGCGGGCGGTTGACGACGAAGGGCGCCATCAGCCGCCAGACTTCGGTGTAATAATCTGCAAGCCCGGCCTTGGTCACACCGGCATCTGGCCAGTAGACCCGGTCCGGATGGGTAAGATTGACTGTCCGTTTCGGTGGCTTCGGTTGTTCCGCTGCATTCACAGGTCCGCCCTCCCGGACGATATCCTTCGGATCCTTGTCTTCGCGCAAGCCCCGGAAGGCGGCGTGACGGATATGCGCATCCGCCGTCCAGCCGCGAAATTCCACTTCTGCCACCAGCTCGGGCCGCACGAAAACGACGTCCTTCTTTTCCACCCCCGCGAGCTTTTCGTCAAACGGGCTTTCGCCAGTCTGGATCTCCTGGAGGCGCTTGAAGAGCGATTGCGCCATGGCATTCGAATAACCGGTGCCGACGCGACCGGCATGCCGCAGTTTTCCCTTGTCGTAATATCCCATGACCAGCGATCCGATCGCCGTCCTCGAAACGGAGGAGGGGACAAATCCGGCGATCACGAATTCCTGTCGAGCCGAACATTTCGACTTCACCCAGTCGCGGCCGCGGCCAGGGCGATAGGGCGCATCCGATATCTTGGAAATGATGCCTTCGAGGCTCAGCCGGCAGGCATGTTTCAGGACCAGACCGCCTTCGTCGCTAAAATGCTCGCTGAAGCGCAAGGCCGGGCCGCTGCCGGTTAGCAGTGTTTCCAGCGCCTCCTTGCGCTTCAGAAGCGTCGCGCCGGTCAGGTCGTAACCGTCGAGATGCAACAGGTCGAATGCGTAGAAGGTGAACCGGTCGTCCCGGCCTTCGCTCAGGTCCTGCTGGAGCAGGGAGAAATCGGTGGCGCCGGAACCGGCCTCGACCGCTACTTCCCCATCGATAATCGCATCGGCCGGGCTAAGCTTTCCGAATTCCGCGATGATCTCGTCTCCGAACTTATGCGTCCAATCCAGCCCGGTGCGCGTCAACAGCTTTACCTTGCCATTTTCGATACGGGCCTGCAGGCGATAGCCGTCGAGCTTGATCTCGTGGACCCAGCGTTTGCCGGAGGGCGCGCTCTTCACCAGCGTCGCAAGCTGCGGCTCAACGAAATCCGGGAGTTCGGCTTTCCTGGCGCCCTTGATCTTCGAGGCAGCGATGTCGGATTTTTCCCGTCCGGGATCGGATTTCGTCTTCGCCTTCGGTTTGCCAGCACTCCTTCCCGTCGGCGCTTTGCGGCCCCAGATTTCGTCCAGTGTCTTGCCTGACTTTACCGAAAGCGGCATTTCGTCGAGAATGTCCTTGTCGCCCTCTGCGCGGGCGAATTCGTCCTCGCCTTTCACCAGCAGCCAGTTCTCGCGTTTTTCGCCCTCTCTGCGGGCCATGCGGATCAGGTGCCAGCGGCCCTCCAGCTTCTCGCCCTTCAACTCGAATTCCATATGGCCTTTCTTATAACCCTTGTGTGGATCGCCGATCGGATCCCAGGTGCCGCGGTCCCACAGCAGCACCGCGCCGGCGCCGTAATTGCCTTTGGGGATCATGCCTTCGAAACCACCGTAATCGAGCGGATGGTCTTCCACATGCACCGCCAGCCGCTTTTCGCCGGGAACGAAACTTGGGCCCCGGGTCACGGCCCAGCTTTTCAGCACACCGTCCAGTTCCAGCCGGAAATCGTAATGCAGCCGGGTGGCGTCGTGCTTCTGGATCACGAAACTGTTGCCGGATGCCTTGGCCTTGCGGCCGCCGGAGACCTTTCCTTGAGGCTCCGGGGACACCTTGAAATTCCGCTTTTGATTATAGGTTTCGAGCGCCATGATCAGCTCGCCTTTCTCTGCGGGGCGGCAGTCTTACGAGGTACGGTTTTCTTGGCTGACTTCTTCGGCGGGGTCTTCTTGCCGCCACCGGCGCTCTGACGCAGGGCATCAAGCAGGCTGGAAACCTTCTTCGGTTCCGGCTTCGGCTGCTTCCTGAGCTTGCGGCCCTCGATCTTCGCCTTGATCAGCTCGGCAAGTGCTGCCTCATAGCGGTCGTCGAACTCGCTCGGGTCGAACTCGCCGCGTTTGGTGTCGATGATGTGTTCGGCGAGATCGAGCATTTCGCCCTCGATCTTGAAGCTCTTGATATCGGAGAAGATTTCCTTCGCCGGCCGGACCTCGTAGTCGTAGTTCAGTGTGCTGGCGATCAGGCCTTTTTCGCTGGGGCGGATCAGCAGCGTCCGCAGCCGCCGGAAAAGCACGGTGCGGGCGAGTGCAGCGACGTTCTTCTCCTTCAGCCCCCTGCGGATCAACTCGAAGACTTCCGCGGCCGGTTTGTCGGCCGGCGCCAGGTAATAGGGTCGATCAATGAAGATGGTGTCGACGCCGTCGCAGGGAATGAAGGTTTCGAGCTCCAGCGTCTTGTCGCTCTCGGGTACTGCGGCTTTCACCTCGTCGGGCTCAAGGAAGACGTATTGGCCGCTTGAAACTTCGTAGCCTTTGACGATGTCTTCGCTTTCAACCTGCCTGCCGGTGTCGGCATCGACCATCTGGCGGTGGACGCGGTTGCCCGTCTCCCGATTGATGATGTGAAAGCTGACACGGTCGGATGTCGAGGCGGCGGTATAAAGCGCCACCGGGCAGCTTAGTTCGCCGACCTTCAGATAGCCTTTCCAGTTTGCACGCGGTGCCATTCCGAACTCCCGGCAGAACTCCGTGAAAGTCCTATCAACAGGCCTGCCGGCCCGTTTGTTCCCTTGAGTGGTGCGCGGTTTTCGTCAGGAAGATGAACAGGGCGTCTATCTTGGCGGAACCAAATACGCGAGGCGTGCGTTTGCCCCCGTCATTCCAGCCATGAAGACTTCGGAGAGGTAGGCAACGGTGTCTGAATCACAGTTGAATGGTGATCCTGCACGTGCAGACATAGTAAGGCTTATCCCGGCTCTCCGCGCATTTGCCCGTACTTTCTGCCGCAATCCCAGCGATGCAGACGACCTGGTGCAGGAGACGTTGATGAAGGCGCTCGCCAATCTCGACAAGTTCGAGCCGGGCACCAAGTTGAAAAGCTGGCTTTTCACCATCATGCGCAACACTTTTTATTCGCGGGCCAAGGTACTTGGCCGAGAGGCGCCGGGGATCGAGGAGAACATTTCCGGCGATACGCCGGTCGCAGCGAGCCAGGAGGTTGCTGCTCGGGCGCAGGAAGTCCAGCGGGCGCTCCAGAAATTGCCTCCGCATTATCGCGAAGTGCTGACGCTGGTGGCGATCCTGGGCGAAAGTTACGAGGCGACGGCGGAGATATGCGATTGTGCGGTGGGCACGGTGAAAAGCCGCCTCAACCGGGCACGGCATCAAATTCTGCAGGAATTGGGAGAAGAAACGAACTGAGCTGCCTCATCCGGCAGCTTTTATGCTTTGGAGGTCGCCGTGAAGTTCACTTTGATCGCGGCGGCGATCGTTCTTGTAACGATCGCCCCGGTTTTCGCATTCATCTAGCAGATCAGGCCGGATCCTGGTCAAGGTCCGGGTAATGCCGGAATATGCCCGACTCATTGAAGGCGAGCCGGCGTTTCGACTTCAGATAAGCGTCGATATTCGGACGTTCGGCGACCGCGTCGCGTAGTTTGGCGACATGGGGGTAATCATTATCGAAATTTTTCATCGCACGCGGGAAGGCATAGGCGAGACCTTTGGCGAGCTGGAAGAGCGACAGGTCGGCGTAAGTCAGGGTGTCGCCCACCGCATGGCCGCTCTTGGTAGGGTTTGCGGCGATGATACGGTCGAAATAGCCGATGAATTTCGGCACCCGGTGTTTCAGGAAGGCCTTGGAACGCGCCTTGGCCTCCTGCCTCTGATCCTCGTAGTAGTCGGCGGTGCTGATCGGGTGGTGCGTATCATGCACTTCCGCGAGGAAATCGGTGACCGTCAGCTGGAGGCCGTGGGCGAAGAGGCGGGATTTCTCGTCTTTCGGCACCAGATTCAGCTTCGGCCCGAGGTAATTGAGGATGTTGGCGACGTGTGAGACGACCAGGTCGCCATCCTTGAGAAAGGGCGGTGCGAACGGCATGTCGTAACCGTGCTTGCCGTGCATATAATCCATCATTTTCGCAGTGCCGCGTTCGCCGCGGACTACGTCCACATAGTCGGCTCCAGCCTCTTCCAGCGCCAGCCGCACGAATTCACCGCGGCCCTGAAGGCCGTCCCAGTAATAAAGTTCGTAAGTCATAGTCACTCCAGAAATTCTGCGATCTTCTTCAAGTCTTCGACGAAGCGGGCCCGGTTGAGCTCCGCGTCCGGCTGATCCAGCGTCCTCAGCAGCGCCGAAGGATGGATGGTCACCAGTACCGGCAGGCCGTCCGGCGATCTCAACATCGTGCCGCGATCACGGGTTACTTTCGCCTGTCTTCCCAGCAAGGCATAAAGCGCTGTCGCGCCGAGCGCTACGGCAAGTTTCGGTTTGACCAGGCGCAGCTCCGCTGCCAGCCACCAGGCGCAGGCCTGGACCTCGCCGGTATTGGGTTTGGCATGGATGCGGCGCTTGCCGCGTGGAGTGAACTTGAAATGCTTCACCGCATTGGTGACGTAGCAGATATCGCGTTCGACGCCGGCTTCCTCCAGACAGCGATCGAGGAGCTTTCCCGCCGGCCCGACGAACGGCTTGCCCGCCTGATCCTCCTTGTCTCCCGGCTGCTCGCCGACAAAGAGCACCTTGGCCTTGGACGGCCCCTCTCCGAACACGAGATGGGTGGCGTTCCTATAGAGGTCGCAACGCGTGCAGCTTTCCGCATCCTGCTCGACGTCCGGCAGTTTTTCGCCCTCCGCGCCCGATGTCTCGAAGGCTGGGCCTTTGCGCGATGTCAGCATGTTCGCACTCCTTGTAGACGGTTTAGAACCGGCTCGCCCGTCTGACTGTTCCTTTAAATTTGCATGGCGCGAATATGGGTTGGAACTTTTGCACAAAGGTTGGGTTGAAGGCTCGTCTGGTTTGGCAACGTTTTTCGCTCGAGATTTTCAAGTTTGGCAGGATTTTGAACATGGCTATCAGGATTACCGCGATCGTTTTTATTTTGATCGGTTTGGCGTTGGCCGTCGGCGGCGGACAACTGGTACTGCTCGGAGGCAGCGCCTATTACATTATCTGCGGTCTTGGCTTCGTGGTGACCGCCATCCTGCTTTTCCTCCGGAATGCCATGGCGCTCAGGGTCTATGCAGTTGTCGTGCTCGCTTCGCTCGCCTGGGCGATCTGGGAGGTCGGGCTCGACTGGTGGCAGCTCGGCCCGCGTGGCGGGCTGATCATCCTCCTCGGTCTCTGGCTCCTGACACCCTGGGTTCGCACCCCGCTCGGCTTTTCGAGCCCGACCGGCATGCGCTACGGCGCCAGTGCACTGCCGCTCGGTATTTCGCTGATGATCGCGATCGTCGTCGCCATAGTTTCGATGTTCCTCGATCCGCTCGACCGGAGCGGCGAGCTGCCGCAACAGTCGGTCGCTGCCGCTCCGCCTATGGGCGGCAACGTGCCGCCCGGCGAATGGCATCAGTATGGACGGACGCCCTATGGGCAGCGTTATTCGCCGCTCGACCAGATCAAGGTCGACAACGTCGCCAAGCTCACGGAAGTCTGGCGCTACCAGACCGGGGACGTGAAACGGCCGGACGATGTGGGCGAGACCACCTATCAGGTGACGCCGCTCAAAGTCGGCAATTCGCTCTATCTCTGCACACCGCACAATCTTGCCATCGCGCTCGATGCGACGACCGGCAAGGAGAAGTGGAAATACGACCCTAATTCCGGCATGAACCCGGATCGCCAGCACCAGACCTGCCGCGGCGTCAGTTATTACAAGGACGCCGCCGCCGCTGCCGGCAGCCCGTGTGCGGAACGGGTCTATCTGCCGACCTCGGATGCGCGGTTGATCGCCCTCGATGCAGCGAACGGCCAGGTCTGCACCTCCTTTGCCGACAACGGAACGCTGCAGCTCACCAGCGGCATGCGGTACAATCCGGCCGGCTACTATTATTCGACCTCTCCGCCAGCGATCGCCGGCAACAAGATCATTATCGGTGGTGCGGTCAACGACAACTATTCCACCCAGTCGCAATCCGGCGTCATCCGCGCCTTCGACGTCAATACGGGACAGCTGATCTGGAACTGGGATTCGGGCAATCCGAGCCAGACCCAGCCGCTGCCGCCGGGTCAGACCTACACGACCAATTCGCCCAATAGCTGGTCGGTGTTCAGCGTCGACGAGGAATTGGGGCTTGTCTATGTGCCGCTCGGCAACCAGGTGCCGGATCAGCTCGGCATGGGCCGCAGCGAGAGCGTGGAGAAATATTCCTCCTCGATCGTCGCGCTCGATCTCAATACCGGTGCCGACCGCTGGGTGCGCCAGACGGTGCATCACGATCTCTGGGACATGGACGTGCCTGCCCAGCCGGTCCTCCTCAACATCTCGAGGCCGGACAATACGGTCGTGCCGGCTCTCGTCGGCCCGACCAAGCAGGGCGACATATACGTGCTCGACCGGCGCAGCGGCGAGCCGATCATCCCGGTCACCGAGGAACCGGCACCGGGAGGTGCGATCCCGGAAGATCGTACTGCGCCGACGCAGCCCACCTCAGCCTTGTCCTTCAAGCCGAGACCGCTCGAAGAACGGGACATGTGGGGCGTCACCATGTTCGACCAGATGGTCTGCCGCATCTGGTATCATCAGTACAATTATCTCGGCCGCTACACGCCGCCGTCGCTGAAGGGCTCGATCATCTATCCGGGCAATTTCGGCACATTCAACTGGGGCAGCGTCGCGGTCGATCCGGAACGGCAGGTGATGTTCGGCATGCCGACCTATCTCGCCTTCACCTCAAGGCTGGTGCCGCGTGCGGATATCCCGCCGAAGGCACAGGATCAGAAGGGCAGCGAACAGGGCCTCAACCGCAATGACGGCGCACCTTACGGCGTCTACATGGGTCCGTTCCTCGGGCCGCTGCAGATCCCCTGCCAGGCGCCGCCCTGGGGTTACGTCTCCGGCGTCGACCTGCGCACCGGCCAGATCGCCTACAAGCACCGCAACGGCACGGTCTATGACATGACGCCGCTGCCGCTGCCCTTCAAGGTCGGGGTGCCCGGCATCGGCGGGCCGATGATCACCAAGGGTGGCGTGGCGTTCCTTGGCGCTGCCGTCGACAACTATCTGCGCGCCTACAACCTCACCAACGGCCGCGAGCTCTGGAAGGCGCGGCTGCCGGCCGGCGGCCAGGCGACGCCGATGACCTATGCGGTCGACGACGGCCGGCAGTTCGTGGTGATGGTGGCCGGCGGACACGGTTCGGTCGGCACCAAGCCCGGCGACTACGTGATCGCCTATGCGCTGCCGCGATAGACGCAGCCAAACGAAAGGCCCGGGCGTCCGACGCCCGGGCCTTTCCGGTTCCATTTATCGGGGGTTACATCGGGCGGTTGAAACGGAGTTCGTTGCGCACGGTGGTCACTCCGGCAACGTTCAGGGCCACGTCCTCGGCTCGTGCGATCTCGCTTTCCAACTGGACCGTCCCGCTCAGCGTTATCTCGGAACCGCGGGCGATGACGGCGACGTCGCTTGCATCGACGCCGCCAGCGGAAGCCAGGGCATCGGAAACCGCCCCTTCGAGCGTCGCGCTTGGAGGAAATTCTACTTCGACCTCAGGGGGCGTCTCGTGAAAATGCTGATGCTTCAAGACCATTGTCGTACTCCGTTCTGACACGGCACGACAACGCGCGGCGAGGGCGATTGGTTCAGCGTCCGCCGGCGAGAACCGTGACGATGATCTCCTGAAGCTGGTTCTGCGAGAAGGGTTTGGGCAATCGCGGCAGCCGATTGTCGCCGCCTGTCGGCAATTCCGCGTAACCGGTCGCCAGCACCACCGGCAGGCCCGGTCTCTCTTCGCGGATGACGGCGGCCAGTTCGGAGCCGGTCATACGCGGCATCGAATGGTCGGTGATGACAAGATCGATGTCATGGGCGCCGCTTCTCAGCTCCTTCAGGGCGTCGGTGCCGCTATAAGCCTCGATCACGGTGTGGCCGAGATCCTCCAGCATCAGCGTGGTGTTCATCAGGACCAGCGCATCGTCATCGACGGCGAGAATTGTCAAGCGTCCTCTGGGAGTTGCGGCGGGCGAGGGCATGGTCTGCTCCGAAGACTGCGGACAGTCGTTTGCATCGGCCACAGGCAGATAGAGCGAAACCGTCGTGCCCTTGCCCTTTTGGCTTTCGATTTCGAGTTTGCCGCCCGACTGTTCGGTTAGGCCCTGCACCATGGAAAGTCCGAGCCCTGTCCCCTTGCCGACACCCTTGGTGGTGAAGAAAGGTGTCGTTGCGCGGATGAGGGTTTCCTCGTCCATGCCTTCGCCGCTGTCGGCGACAGCCAACCGCACATAACGGCCGGGTTTCAGCCTCTCGGTATTCTTGTCGGCGAAATACTCCTCGGCGCTGATGACGATCATGCCACCGCCCGCCATCGCGTCTCGGGCGTTGACGACGAGGTTCAGAAGCGCGGTCTCGAGCTGAACCGGGTCGCTCGTGACGTGCGGCAGGTTTTTGGCAAACCGGGTTTCGACGGATGCGGAGGCGCTGAGCGAGCGCTGAACGAAATCCATCATGCCGCTCACGAGTGCCGGCACGTTGATGGCTTGCATATTCAATTCCTGGCGCCGGGAGAACGCGAGCATGCGCTGGGTCAGGGCAGCACCCCGTTCGGCGCCCTGAATGGCATTGTCCAGCAGTGGCGTCAGCGCCGGATCGTCGGGCAGGCGTTTCTTCAGAATTTCCAGGCTGCCCAGCACGGCCATCAGCAGATTGTTGAAGTCGTGGGCGACACCACCGGTCAACTGGCCGATCGCTTCCATCTTCTGGGATTGGAAAAGTTCCTCACGTGCCTGGGTAAGAGCCTTCTGCGCCTCGACTTTTTCGGTGATGTCGCGCGTGATCTTGGCGAAGCCGAGGAGCGTGCCTTCCTCGTTGCGGATCGCATCGATGATCACATGTGCCCAGAAACGCGTGCCATCCTTGCGCTGCCGCCAACCTTCCTTCTCGAGTCGTCCCTCGCGCCGCGCGGTCTCCAGGCTTCGGTTTGGTTCGCCGCGCTCGCGGTCCTCCGGAGTATAGAACTGCGAAAAATGCTGGCCGACGATCTCGTCCGCCGTATAGCCCTTGATGCGCGTGGCACCGGAGTTCCAGTTGCTGACGCGGCCATCCGGGTCGAGCATGTAGAGAGCATAGTCCGTGACACCCTGGACGAGGATCTGGAATTTCTCTTCGCTCAATCGGAGTTCCGTCTCGGCCCGTTTCCGTTCCGTCAGATCGCGGGTCACCTTGGCGAAGCCGAGAAGTTCGCCGGACCTACTCCAGATCGGGTCGATGATGACGTGGGCCCAGAAGCGGCTGCCGTCCTTGCGGATGCGCCATGCTTCCTTTTCGAAGCGGCCTTCTGTCGCAGCCGTCCGCAACGCGTGTTCGGGCGCCCGCGCCAATCTGTCTTCAGGCGTATAGAAGCGGGAAAAATGCTCGCCCAGGATTTCCCATGCCTCGTATCCCTTGACGCGCTGGGCGCCGGGATTCCAACTCGCGATCTTGCCCTCCGGGTCAATCATGTAAATCGCGTAGTCGGTGATGGAGTCGACGAGCAGACGGTAACGTTCCTCGTCAAGCAACGAAACGTCATAACTTTGCGGCACGCTCATTAATTATCCCCGTCCCACGACGTTTTTGCCCCTGGCGTGATGCAACAACGAACTTCGTAGCTCTGCAGCACGCTCATCGCTGGTCCCTAGTCCACGAAGCATATGATCTAACGCGACTTAATGCCTAAATCCCATTTTGGTTCCCTGTTTTGCAGATTTTTATCCGGCGTCGAATGGGGCGGTCGTGTGGCAGGGGTTGACTGATGACGGATTTCCGTTTACGAATGACGAAAGATGAAAATCGTCACACATAAAACGAAAGCCATCAGCGGTATGGATACCAACGAAAATACCCTGGACACGTCGCGCCAAGACAATGTCGGCCGTATTCTCGATGCGGCGGAGCGGCTGTTCAAGCATTACGGCTACACGAAGACGAATGTGGCGGATATCGCGCGCGATCTCGGTATGTCGCCCGCCAATATCTACCGCTTCTTCTCGTCCAAGGCGGATATCCATCAGGCCTTGGCAAGCCGTATGCTGGACGGCAGCTATCAGGCGGCACTCGCCAATGCAAAGCGGCCGGTGAGCGCCACGGAACGGCTGCGCAATCACGTCCTGCAGCAGCACCGCTTCACGCTCGAGACCATGCTCGACGAAAAGAAGGTGCATGAGATGGTGGTGATCGCCATCGAGCAGCAATGGCCGGTCATCGAACAGCATCTCGAACGCATCCGTGTCGTCATTGCGGGTCTCATCAAAGATGGCATCGAAGCCGGTGAGTTCCGCGAACAGGATCACCAGCTCGCATCCGAATGCTTCATGTCGTCCATGGTCGTCCTTTGTCATCCGCAGCTCATCGCGGATTGCCTTCTGGAGAGTCGGATCGGCAAGCCCGAGGACCTCGTGGAATTCGGCCTCAGGGCCCTCAGATAATTCGCCTGAAATAGTTCCGGGGCGCCAAGGGGGCGTCTTGATCGAAAACCCGCCACCAGGAGTGCGGAACCATGTTTTTCGTAAAGACCAGACGTAATGTCTCGTTTCTCGTCAAAGGCCTTTTAGTCGCGACCGCGTTCGGCGCGCTGACGGCCTGCTCGCAAGAGAAGAAAGTCGAAGCTCCGGAAATCGTCCGCCCGGTGAAGGTGACCGAGGTTGCCGCCGCCGATCACGGCCGCAAGCTTCAATATTCCGGCTCAGTCAAGGCGCGCACCGAAATGAACCTCGGCTTCCGCGTCGCCGGCAAGATCACCGAGCGGCTCGTCGATGTCGGTCAGCGTGTTCGCCCTGGCGACGTGCTCGCAAAGCTTGACGCCGTCGATTACCAGCTCGCGGTGCGCCGCGCCGAGGCCGATCTCGCCTCCGCCCAGAAGCAGGTGGAAATCTCCGGCCTCGCCCGCCGGCGGGCCGAGACGCTTGCCGAAAAGAGCATTTCTTCCCAATCGCAGCTCGAACAGGCGCAACTGGCCAATGACCAGGCCGTTTCGCAAAAGGAATCGGCCCAGTCGGCACTCGACCAGGCCCGCAACCAGGTCGCCTATACGGAATTGAAGTCCGACCAGAACGGCATCGTCACCGCGGTCAGCGCCGATATCGGCCAGGTGGTCGCGTCCGGCACCCCGGTCCTCTCCGTTGCGGTCGAGGGCAGCAAGGAAGTGCAGATCGCCGTTCCGGAAATGGACGTCGCTCAGTTCAAGCCGGGCAAGACGGTGAAGGCCCGCTTCTGGTCGGCCACCGATCTCGCGCTCGATGGCAAGGTCCGCGAAGTGGCCGGCAGTGCCGATGCCCAATCGCGCACGTTCGCGGTTCGCGTCAGCCTGCCTGCGGATACACGGGTGCTGCTCGGCATGACTGCGACGATTGAGGCGGACGAAGACAATGCCGTCGCCACCTATGCCGTTCCGCTTGCCGCGCTTTCCAAGAAGGACGGCCAGTCCGTCGTCTGGATCGTCGACCGCGGCAAGGGCACCGTCAGTTCGCGTGCCGTCAAGGTCGCCGATTTCTCCGATGACGGCGTTCGTGTCGCCGACGGCGTTGCCAAGGGCGACCTCGTCGTCTCGGCCGGCACGCAGTTCATGAAGGAAGACATGAAGGTCAAGCTGCCGGAAAACATCGCCTCACGCTTCGGCAGCGTCAGCAGCCTTACCACCGCTTCGCTCGCGCCCTGATCGCCCGGCTTAAAGGACCCAAGACCATGAGCTCCTCTCATCAGGCCAATCCCCAGGAAAAGGCCCGGTTCAACCTGTCCCGCTGGGCGATTGCCCATCCGAGCATCGCCCGTTTTCTCTTCGGCCTCATCATCGTCATGGGCGCACTCGGCGTCATGAACATGGGGCAGAAGGAAGACCCGGACTTCACCTTCCGCGTCATGGTCGTGCAGACCGTCTGGCCCGGCGCCTCCATTCAGGAGATGCAGGACCAGGTCGTCAACAAGATCGAGCGAAAGCTGCAGGAAACCCCGCATCTCGACTGGGTCAAGTCCTATACCCGCGCCGGCGTGGCGATCACCACGATACAGATCAAGGGCGACACCAATACCGCCCAGGTCAACGACGCCTTCTATCAGGTTCGCAAGAAGGTCGGGGACATCGCCCAGGATCTGCCGGCAGGCCTGCTCGGTCCCTATTTCAACGACGAGTTCGGCGATACCTACATCACCCTCAACTCGATCAGCGGTGAAGGCTACAGCTATCCTGAACTGAAGCAGTTCGCGATCCAGGCCCGCGACATGCTGCTCGCCACACCCGGCGTCGAAAAGGCGGTCATCCTCGGCGACCAGCCGCAGAAGATCTTCATCGACGTCTCGTCGAAGGCGCTCGCCGAGCGCGGCCTCACTGTCCTCAACATCCGCGATGCGTTGTCCGGCCAGAACAATATCGATCCCGCCGGCAACGTTCAGACCGCCGATCGGTCGGTGCGGATCGCGGTCGAAGGCGGCGTCACCACGCCGGAAGACATCCGCGAACTACGCCTCAAGGCCGGCAGCCAGGTGATCCGGCTCGGCGATATCGCCACCGTCACCGCCGGCCTCGAAAACCCCTATCAGCGCAAGTTCCGCTTCAACGGCCACGACAGCGTCCAGCTTGGCGTCGTCATGGCCAAGGGCTTCAAGGTCACCGATGTCGGCCATCAGGTCGAGGCGACCTATGAGCGCTTCGAACAGACGCTACCGGTCGGCGTATCCGTCGAGCAGGTCTCCAACCAGCCGGAAGTCGTCACCGAAGCGGTCGGCGAATTCACCCAGGCCCTGCTGGAAGCTCTCGTCATCGTCCTCATCGTCTCGCTGATCTCGATCGGCTGGCGTTCGGGCATCGTCATCGCCATCACCATTCCGCTGGTTCTGTCAGCTACGTTCGCGATCATGTTCTACATGGGCATCGAGCTGCAGCGCATCTCGCTCGGCGCGCTGATCATCGCGCTCGGCCTGCTCGTCGACGATGCGATGATCGTCGTCGAGATGATGGAACGGAAGCTGGAGGAGGGGCTCGCACGCCTCGATGCCGCCACCTTCGCCTATTCATCCACCGCCTTTCCAATGCTGACCGGCACATTGATCACCACTGCCGGCTTCATCCCGGTCGGGTTCGCCGATTCCACCGCCGGCGAATACGTGCGCACGCTGTTCTACGTGGTGGGCATCGCGCTCGTCGTGTCGTGGTTCGTGGCCGTCTATTTCACTCCCTGGCTCGGCTACATGATCCTCAAGCAGCGGGCGCACGCAGGCACCCATCACGATGCTTACGACACACGGATGTATCGTGGTGTCCGACGTGCGGTCGGCTGGTCCGTGCGTCACAGGGCGATCGTGCTGCTCCTCACCCTCGGCGTCTTCGCGGGCAGTCTCTGGTCCTTCCAGTTCATCCCGCAGAGCTTCTTCCCGCAGTCCTCGCGGCCGGAAATCCTCGTCGATCTGTGGCTGCCGGAAGGCACGGCCATCGAGGAAGTGGAACGCCAGGCAAAAGCCCTTGAAGACAAGATCCTGCCCGACCAGGACAAGACCTTCGTCGCGACCTATATCGGCGAAGGCGCCCCGCGCTTCTTCCTGCCGCTCGACCAGCAGCTCCGCAACCCGAACTACGCGCAGCTCCTCATCATGTCGAAGGACGTGGACGCCCGCGAACGGCTGATCGTCAAGCTCAGGGGTATCCTCGCACAGGACTTCCCGACCGTACGCGGCAAGGTCGATCGTCTGTTCCTCGGCCCGCCGGTCGGCTGGCCCGTCCAGATGCGTGTCACCGGTCCCGACGCGGCGGAAGTCCGCCGGATCGCCGACCAGGTCAAGGAACGTTACCAGCAGCAGCCGCTGTTCGGCGCCATCCACGACGACTGGATGGAACCGGTGACGGCCATGAAACTGGTCATCGACCAGGATCGCGCCCGCGCTCTCGGCGTCACCTCCCAGCGCGTCCGCCAGATGCTGCAATCGGCTACCGCCGGTGCGCCGATCAGCGACTTCCGCGATGGCGAAGAGACGGTCTCGATCGTTGTCCGCGAGCCGGATGCCACCCGCAACCTGCTCTCGGCCGTCCAGTCGGTCTACGTGCCGACGGATTTCGGCGGCTTCGTGCCGGTCTCGCAGATCGCCAAGGTCGTGCCGGTTCTCGAACAGGGTATCGAGTGGCGCCGCGACCGCCTGCCGACGATCACCGTCAAGGCGACGCTGCCGGACGGCGTGGAACCGACCCAGGTGTCGCTCAACCTCTACAACAGCATGGCTGACCTGCGCGCCAGCCTGCCTGCCGGCTACCATGTCGACATCCAGGGCGGTGCGGAGGATGCAGCCGAAAGCCAGAACTCGATCGCTGCCAAGGCACCGATCATGCTCCTGGTCATCCTCGTGCTGCTGATGATCCAGCTGCAGCATTTCGGCAAAGCGATGATGGTGCTGGCAACCGGCCCGCTCGGCATCATCGGCGCCGCCATGGCGCTGCTCCTGACCGGCGCGCCGTTCGGCTTCGTGGCGATCCTCGGGGTCATCGCGCTGCTCGGCATCATCATCCGCAACTCGATCATCCTGGTCGACCAGATCGACCAGGACATCGCGGCCGGCATGGAGCGGATGGAGGCGATCGTCGGCGCGGCCGTGCGTCGTTTCCGGCCGATCATGCTGACGGCGCTGACAGCCGTGCTGGCGCTGTACCCGATCTCGCGCGGCGTGTTCTGGGGTCCGCTCGCCTATGCGATGATGGGCGGCATCTTGGTTGCCACCGTGCTGACCATCCTGGTCCTCCCGGCCGCCTATGCCCTCTTCTTCGGCCGCGAGCCGAAGAAGGCCAAAACCGACGACAGGACGCCCGCCAATCAGGGCGACCTTTTCGACAGCCGCGACGACGACCTGCCGATGGCAGCGGAGTGACGGCGAGCGCCTTCCTCGGGAGCCTGGTAACTCCTGAGGAAGGCGTGCTGATTGGCCCGGACGGACTGGAAGATATAGTCCGTCACCATCCGCACGCGCGGGATCTGGCTCAGGTCCCGATGGCACATCAGCCAGTAGCCGCGTCTCAGCTCCACCTCCTCCGGTAGCACGATTTCGAGGTCAGGCTGGACGCGGGTGATGAAATGCGGCAGCACGCAGAGGCCGAGCCCGTTCAGCGTCGCGGTCAATTGCGCAAAAATGCTGGAGCTCTGGAAGCGCGCCTTGATGCCCGGATGGACGTCGCCGAGATAGTCTAGCCCTGGCGCGAAGATCATGTCCTCGATATAGCCGATGAACGGATGCGACAGCAGATCCTGCCGGCTGCGGATCGGACCCACCTTGGACAGGTAGGATTTCGCCCCATAGACGTTGAGGCTGTAGTCGGTAAGCTTTTCCGTAAGATAAGGCCCTTCCTTCGGCGGATCGAGCGAGACGGCGATATCGGCTTCCTTGCGCGACAGCGACATGATCTGCTGGATCGTCACCAGTTCCAGCGAGATGTTCGGATGGCTGTCGCAGAAGCTGCGGATCTTGTCGGCGAAGAAGAAATTCGCAAACCCTTCCGGCGTGCTTAAGCGCACCACGCCGCGCTGTGCCGTGGTGCCCGAGGCGACATCCGCCTGCAGCCGGTCCGCCTCGGTCTCGATCCGTTCTGCCGTTTCGATGAACCGCTGGCCCATGCTGGTCAGTACATACCCGCGCGGATTGCGTTCGAACAGCTTGACCTTGAGCGCGAATTCCAGCCGGTCGATACGCCGGGACACGGTGGCGTGGCTGGTGCGCAATTGGCGAGCCGCGGTGGACAGCTGGCCGCTGCGCGCCACTGCCAGAAAATATTGAAGATCGTCCCAGGTGAAGTTCTGATTGTTGCTCAATACGTTCCCGTCTGTTCAAAAATGCACAGATGCTGTTTGCAATTAATTACAGAGACCTGCTTGCGTCAACGGCGGTTTTCCTGAACCATGCAATCCGGAGCAGCCGCTTTGAGGAGAACGGCTCACCAATTTTGAACAGACCTCTGGCCAAATTTTCTGGGCACATTCTCTGGGAGGAGAAATCATGCACAAGACAATTCTGACATCACTTGTAACATCCCTGGCGGTGCTTCTCGCAAGCGGCGCGGCATTCGCGCAGAGCGCGCCCGGGGGCGTGTCCGACAACAAGGTCAAGATCGGCATCCTGAACGACCAGTCGGGCGTCTATTCCGAGTTCGGCGGCAAGTCGTCGGTCGAGGCGGCCAAGATGGCGGTCGAGGATTTCGGTGGCAAGGTTCTGGGGCAGCCGATCGAGATCGTCGATGCCGACCATCAGAACAAGCCGGATATCGCCTCCAACATCGCCCGCCAGTGGTACGACACGCAGCAGGTCGATGCGATCATGGAACTGACGACCTCGTCTGTCGCGCTCGCCGTGCAGGCGATCGGCAAGGAAAAGAAGAAGATCGACATCGTCACGGGCGCGGCGACCACCGATCTGACCGGCAAGGCCTGCACCCCCTATGGCTTCCACTGGGCCTATGACACGCATGCGCTCGCGGTTGGCACCGGCGGCGCGCTCGTCAAGCAGGGCGGCGACAGCTGGTTCTTCCTCACCGCCGATTACGCCTTCGGTTATTCGCTGGAACAGCAGACCGGCGATTTCGTGAAGTCTTCCGGCGGCAAGATCGTCGGCGCGGTCCGCCATCCGCTCGCCACCACCGATTTCTCGTCCTTCCTGCTGCAGGCCCAGTCCTCCGGTGCCAAGGTCATTGGCCTTGCCAATGCCGGCCTCGACACGGCGAACGCCATCAAGCAGGCGGCGGAGTTCGGCATCACCGCCGGCGGCCAGCGGCTTGCGGCACTGCTCTTCACACTCGCCGAAGTGCACGGCCTCGGCCTGCAGGCGGCACAGGGCCTGACCCTGACCGAGGGGTATTACTGGAACCTCGACGACAAGAGCCGCGAATTTGCGAAAAAGTTCTTCGCCCGCACCAAAAAGATGCCGAACATGGTCCATAGCGGCACCTATTCGGCGGTCACGCAGTATCTGAAGGCGGTCCAGAAAGCCGGCACCGACGATGCGGATGCCGTTTCCAAGGCGCTGCACGAAATGCCGGTGGACGATTTCTACGCCCGCGGCGGCACGGTCGCCAAGAACGGTCGGATGATCCACGACATGTACCTGCTGCAGGTCAAGAAGCCGGGCGAAAGCAAGGAGCCCTGGGATTATTTCACGGTGCTGGCCACCATCCCCGGCAAAGAGGCCTACATGGATCCCGCCAAGAGCGGCTGCGATCTGGTGAAGTAATGGCGGTCGCCGCAACAGCAAAACAAGAAGAGCCGCGGGTGGTGTTATCCGCCCGCGGCCTCTCGAAGAGCTTCGGCGCCTTCATGGCGGTGAAAAACGTCGATCTCGACGTCCGTCACGCGCGTGTCCACGCCTTGATCGGCCCGAACGGCGCCGGCAAGACCACGGTCTTCAACCTGCTCACCAAATTCCTGCAGCCGACGGCGGGTTCGATCACGCTTCTGGGCACCGACATCACCAGAACGCAGCCGGACAGGATCGCGCGGATGGGGCTGGTGCGGTCCTTCCAGATTTCGGCGGTCTTTCCGCATCTGACGGTGCTCGACAACGTGCGCGTCGCGCTGCAGCGGCCGAACGGGCTTTCGACGCAGTTCTGGCTGCCCGTCTCCTCGCTCGATCGGCTGAATGCGCGGGCCGACGAATTGATCGAGTCGGTCGGCCTGAAGCGCGAACGCAATGCGCTCGCCGCCGACCTTTCCTATGGCCGCAAGCGCGTGCTGGAGATCGCGACGACGCTGGCGCTCGATCCCAAGGTGCTGCTGCTCGACGAGCCGATGGCCGGCATGGGGCAGGAGGATATCGGCACCGTTTCCAACATCATTCGCGAGGTGGCAAAGACCCGTGCGGTGCTGATGGTCGAACACAATCTCTCCGTCGTCGCCGACATCTGCCACCATGTGACGGTGCTCCAGCGCGGCGAAATCCTCGCCGAGGGCGACTATGCCACCGTCAGCCAAGACCCGCGGGTCCGCACCGCCTATATGGGCACGGAGGAGGCTTGATGGCACCCTTGTTGCAAGTTTCCAACCTCAATGCCTGGTACGGCGAAAGCCATGTCCTGCACGGTGTCGATATGACCGTCGGGGAAGGCGAGACGATCACCATTCTCGGCCGCAACGGCGTCGGTAAGACGACGACGCTCAGGACCATCGTCGGCATCATCCGCGAGCGGAAGGGCGAAATCCGCTTTGCCGGCAAGGATATGGCCAACGTGCCGCTGCACAAGACCGCGCATAACGGCATCGGCTTCGTACCGGAGGAGCGCGGTATCTTTTCGACGCTGACCGTCGAGGAAAACCTGATGCTGCCGCCGGTGGTGGCCGAAGGCGGCATGTCGCTCGAGGAGATCTACGAGCTCTTCCCCAACCTCCAGGAGCGTCGCTCCAGCCCCGGCACCAAGCTCTCCGGTGGCGAGCAGCAGATGCTGGCGATCGCCCGCATCCTGCGCACCGGCGTCAAGCTGCTGATCCTCGACGAACCGACCGAAGGCCTGGCGCCGGTCATCGTGCAGCGGATCGGCGAGGTGCTGAAGACGCTGAAGGAACGCGGCATGACGGTGCTTCTGGTGGAGCAGAATTTCCGCTTCGCGAGCCGCGTCGCCGACCGGTTCTATCTGATGGATCACGGGCGGATGGTCGCGAATTTCCCGGTGGCTGAGCTGCCGGGCAAGATGGACATGCTGCATAAAGTGCTGGGAGTGTGACGTTATGACGATGATCTTCGGCATACCGCTTCAGGCCTTTCTCGGGCAGCTCCTGATCGGCCTGATCAACGGGTCCTTCTACGCGCTTCTGAGCCTCGGCCTTGCGGTCATCTTCGGTCTTCTGCGCGTCATCAACTTCGCCCATGGCGCGCAATACATGCTCGGCGCCTTTGCGGCGATGCTGATGCTGGAATATTTCGGCATCAACTATTGGGTCGCGCTGATCCTCGGGCCGATCGTCGTCGGTCTGTTCGGAGCCGTCATCGAACGGACGATGTTGTCGCGGCTCTACAATCTCGATCCGCTTTATGGCCTGCTCTTCACGTTCGGCCTGGCGCTGGCCATCGAGGGCACGTTCCGGTATCTCTATGGTGCCGCGGGCCAGCCTTATTCGGTGCCGGCGCAGCTTGCCGGCGGCACCAACCTCGGCTTCATGTTCCTGCCCATCTATCGCGGCTGGGTGGTCGTCGTGTCGCTGGTCGCCTGCATTGGCACATGGCTGCTGATCGAGAAGACCAAGCTCGGCGCCTATCTGCGCGCCGCTACGGAAAACCCGGTCCTGGTCCAGGCTTTCGGCGTCAACGTGCCGGTGCTCCTGACGCTGACCTATGGGTTGGGGGCAGCACTCGCCGCCTTTGCCGGCGTGCTGGCTGCGCCGATCTACCAGGTCTCGCCGCTGATGGGTTCGAACATCATCATCGTCGTTTTCGCGGTGGTCGTGGTCGGCGGCATGGGCTCGATCATGGGCGCCATCCTCACCGGCTACATGCTCGGTATTGCAGAGGGCCTCACCAAGGTGTTCTATCCGGAAGCATCCAACATCGTGATCTTCGTGATCATGGCAATCGTGCTTCTACTCCGGCCAGCCGGCCTTTTCGGACGGGATGCGTGAGATGAGCGAGATGACCCAAACCGCTGCCAAGCCGCGTATCGAACGGTCGGCCACCGCTTCCAGGACCTATGCGATCTTCCTGGTTATCGGTCTCGTGGCCCTGATCCTCGCGCCGATGTTCTTCTACCCGATCTTCCTGATGAAGCTCTTGTGCTTCGCGCTGTTTGCCTGCGCCTTCAACCTGCTGCTTGGCTATACTGGGCTGCTCTCCTTCGGTCATGCGACCTTCTTCGGCGGGGCGGCCTATTTCACTGCCCATGTGGTCAAGGAATGGGGCTTTCCGCCGGAACTCGGCATTCTGACCGGCGTCGCGGGCGCTGCGTTGCTCGGCCTGATCATGGGGTTCTTCGCGATCCGCCGGCAGGGCATCTATTTCGCGATGATCACGCTGGCTCTGTCGCAGATGTTCTTTTTCTTCTGCCTGCAAGCGAAGTTTACCGAGGGCGAGGACGGCATCCAGTCGGTGCCGCGGGGCCATCTGTTCGGCTTCATCGATCTCTCGGGCTCAACCAACATGTATTACTTCGTGCTTGGTGTGTTTCTGATCGGCATGGTGATCATCTGGCGGTTCATCAATTCGCCCTTCGGCATGATCCTCCGGTCGATCCGCGAGAACGAGCCGCGCGCGATTTCGCTCGGTTACTCCGTCGCCCGCTACAAGCTCGGCGCCTTCGTGATGTCGGCGGCGCTGGCCGGTCTTGCGGGCGGGCTGAAGGCGCTGGTCTTCCAGTTCGCGACGCTAACGGATGTCGCCTGGCAGATGTCCGGCGAAGTGATCCTGATGACGCTGCTTGGCGGGATAGGCACGCTGATCGGGCCGATCTTCGGAGCCGGCCTGGTGGTCACGCTGCAGAACTATCTGGCGACGTCGCAATTTCCGGTAACGATTGTCACCGGCGTGATCTTCATGGTCTGCGTCCTCGTCTTCCGGCGGGGCATTATCGGAGAATTCTACGCCTCCCGGCTCGGCCGGAAGCTCGGTTTCGAGCATAGACGATAAGATAGAGGGAGGGCGCAGGGATGCGGCTGCGGACATGGTTCGCGGGGCGCATTTCCCTGGAGCATGAAGCATGGAAAATTACGACTACATTGTCATCGGGGCGGGCAGCGCCGGCTGCGTCCTCGCCAATCGGCTATCGAAGGATCCCGGCAACCGTGTACTGATCCTCGAAGCGGGCGGCAACGATAACTATCACTGGGTGCATATTCCGGTCGGTTACCTCTACTGCATCAACAATCCGCGCACCGACTGGTGTTTCACGACCGAGAAGGAAGAGGGGCTGAACGGCCGATCGCTCTCCTACCCGCGCGGAAAAATCCTCGGCGGCTGCTCGTCGATCAACGGCATGATCTACATGCGCGGACAGGCTTACGACTACGACATGTGGCGGCAGATGGGCTGCACCGGCTGGGGCTGGGACGACGTCCTGCCGATCTTCAAGAAATCTCAGGATTTCTACAAGGGTGCCGACGACATGCACGGCGCCGGCGGCGAATGGCGCATCGAAAAGCAGCGTCTTCGCTGGGCCGTGCTCGACAGCTTCCAGAAGGCGGCGCAAGAGGCCGGTATTCCGATCGTCGACGACTTCAATCGCGGCAATAACGAAGGCTCCAGCTATTTCGACGTCAACCAGCGCTCCGGCATCCGCTGGAACACGTCGAAGGCCTTTCTGCGCCCGGCGATGAAACGGCCGAACCTCACGGTGCTCACCAAGGCGCATGTGCGGAAGCTGATCATCGAAAACGGCGAGGTGAAGGGCGTAGAGTTCCAGCACGATGGGGTGGCGAAGAAGGCCTATGCGAAACGCGAAACGGTGCTCAGCGCCGGCGCGATCGGCACGCCGCATATCCTCGAGCTCTCCGGCATTGGCCGCGGCGATATCCTGCAAAACGCGGGCGTCGAGGTGGTCAAGGAAGTGAAGGGCGTCGGCGAGAACCTGCAGGACCACCTGCAGCTCCGCCTCGTCTACAAGGTGACCGGCGTTCCGACCCTCAACGAAAAGGCTTCGAGCCTGATCGGCAAGGCCTCGATCGGGCTGGAATATGCGCTGAAGCGCTCCGGGCCGATGTCTATGGCGCCGAGCCAGCTCGGCATCTTCACCAAATCCGGGCCGGACAAGGAGACGCCGGATCTCGAATACCACGTCCAGCCGGTGTCGCTCGACAAGTTCGGCGAACCGGTCCACTCGTTCCCTGCAATGACTGCCAGTGTGTGCAATCTTCGTCCCGAAAGCCGCGGTTCGGTGCATCTCAAAAGCCCGGACTTTGCGGCAGCGCCAGGTATCCATCCGAACTACCTGTCGACCGCGGCCGACCGCGACGTTGCCGTCAAATCGATCCGGATCACCCGCGAGATCGTCAAAAAGCCGGCGTTTGCGCGCTATCATCCGGAGGAATACAAGCCGGGTCCGTCCTACGAGACCGATGCGGACCTCGAAAAGGCAGCCGGCGACATCGGCACGACGATCTTCCATCCGGTCGGCACCGCGCGGATGGGATCCGATCCGGACAGCGTCGTCGATCCCCGCCTGAAAATGCGCGCAGTCGGAAGGCTGCGTATCGCCGATGCCTCGATCATGCCTAATATAGTCTCCGGCAACACCAATTCGCCGACGATCATGATCGCCGAAAAGGCGGCGGAGATGATCCTGGCGGACAATCGGTAGACCGGAGAAACGCATGCCCGATACCTCCATCCAGAGCGACGAAGTCCTCATCGACCGCATCGGTTCGGCCGCCGTCATTCTGCTTAACCGACCGAAGGCGCTGAATAGTTTGAACTCCGCCATGGTGCGAGCGATGAAGGCCGCGCTGGAGGAATTTGCCGGCAATCCGGAAATCTCCTGCGTCGTCGTCAAGGGCGAGGGGGAGCGTGGCCTCTGCGCTGGCGGTGACATCCGTGTCATCTACGAGAGCGGCAAATCGGACGATCCGGAGGTCACGCGGTTCTGGCGCGAGGAATTCCCGGTCAACTACATGATCTCCCGCTACGAAAAGCCGTATGTGGCGCTGATGGACGGCATCGTCATGGGCGGCGGCGTCGGCGTCGCCTCGCACGGAAAACACCGGATCGTCACGGAACGCACCCGTCTCGCGATGCCGGAAACCGGCATCGGCTACGTGCCGGATGTCGGCGCCACCTGGCTGCTTCCCCGCGCGCCCGGGGAGACGGGCACCTGGATGGGGCTGACAGGCGAAGTGATCGGCGCGGCGGACGCCATCTATACCAATCTTGCCGATGTGAACGTGCCCTCGGAGAGGCTTGCCCCGCTTGTCGAGGCGTTGGGGGAACTGAAAGGCGGCGCGTCCGACGAGCAGGTGAGGGCGGTGATCGATCGTTTCGCCGTTGCGCCGGGCGAAAGCCCACTCGAAGCCCACCGCGACCTGATCGACCGGGTTTTCCGCTTCGACACGGTCGAGGAGGTTGTGGAAGCCCTGAATAGAGAGGATGATGAATTCTCCATCAGGACGCGCGACATCGTCGCCAAGCGGTCGCCGACCAGCCTCAAGCTCGCGCTTCGGCTCATCAGGCGCGGCCGCGAAAGTTCGAGCCTCGTCGAATGCCTGGAGCGGGAATTTACCGTCGGCGCCGAGATCTTACGCAACCACGATTTCTACGAGGGCGTGCGCGCCGCGATCATCGACAAGGACCGCAATCCGAAATGGTCTCCGGCAACGCTGGAGGAGGTCGGCGATACGGATCTTGACCGCTACTTCGCTGCGCGGCATCCGGTTCTGTTTCCGGATCACAGGCTTTAAAACAACAACGACGACGGGAGGAAGACATGAGCAAGATCGCTTTCGTGGGCCTTGGCAATATGGGCGGGCCGATGGCCGCCAATCTTGTGAAAGCCGGCCATGAGGTGCGCGGCTTCGACCTGTCGGAAGCGTCGGTAAAGGCAGCCGCCGAGACGGGCGTGAAGGCCTCCGGAGCGCTGGCGGAAGCCGTTAGCGATGCGGAATGTGTCATCACCATGCTGCCCAAGGGCCAGCATGTGGTCGCCGTCTGGACCGATCTCACCACGCTCATCCCCGAGGGTACCCTGGTCATTGACTGCTCGACCATTGATGTGGAAAGCGCCCGCAAGGCGCATGAACTAGCCGACGTCATGAACTGCATCTCGCTTGATGCACCCGTCTCCGGCGGCACCGGCGGGGCGGCGGCCGGCACGCTGACCTTCATGGTCGGCGGTTCGGAAAAGGCGTTCGCCCTGGGCAAGCCGATCCTCGAGGCGATGGGAAAGAAGATCGTCCATTGCGGCAACGCCGGCGCCGGCCAGGCGGCCAAGATCTGCAACAACATGATCTTGGGCATCTCGATGATCGGCGTCTGCGAAGCATTTGGCCTCGCGGAAAAGCTCGGCCTTTCGCATCAGGCGCTGTTCGACGTCGCCTCAACCTCGTCAGGCCAGTGCTGGTCGCTCACCACCTATTGCCCGGTGCCGGGCCCGGTGCCGGCCTCGCCGGCGAATAACGACTACAGGCCGGGTTTTGCGGCAGCGCTGATGCTGAAGGACCTGACGCTGTCGCAGGAGGCCGCAAGACAGTCTGGTGCAGCCACACCGCTTGGCGCCCACGCGGCCGAGCTTTATGCCGAGTTTGAGCGGACCGGGCACGGCGCGGACGATTTTTCCGCCATCATCCAGATGCTGCGGGGTAAGGCGGGCGGGATGAGCTAGGCCGATTGATCAGTCCGGCGATGTTTGTTTCCTCTGCGCAAAGAGAGTAGATTCCCGTCCTCTGGCCAATCGGTTCAGGGCTTGTGATGGAGGCAGACATGGGACGCCAATACATCGATTGCCGCGAATTTCCGAGCGAGATGAAATGCACCGTTGCGATCTCGGCGGACAACGCGGATGAACTCGTCAATGCAGCCGTGCAGCATGCCATTTCCGTGCATGGTCACCACGACACTCCTGAATTCCGCACGGAGATCAGGAAGGCCATCCACGAGATGGATGTCCCGCGCGTCGTCGCTTGACGCGACAGGGCCTTCGCCAACATTCCCGGTGCTGCCTCTTCCAATGGAGCAGCACCGGCCTGGATGACGCGCGAAAAGCTTCGCCGTTTATGGCGAATAATGGACAAAATTTCTAGCCCCGTAACAAAGGAAAGTCCGCGGTTCCTCGCCGTTTGCTGGGCGTACCGGTAGTTTCACCGGCACAATCCAACACCGGAGACTTGCATGAACCGCCTCCTGATCCTCGGCACCGCGCTTATTGCGCCCTTGGCCGCGCTTTTTGTCACCCCCGCGCTTGCCCAGTCTCCGACGAAGCTGCTCAACGCCTCCTACGACGTTTCGCGCGAGCTGTTCGTCGCCGAGAACGAGGCCTTCATCAAGAGCCATCCGGGCGTCGCCATCGACCAGTCGCATGCCGGCACTTCGAAGCAGGCCCGTTCGATAGCCGAAGGCCTTGAAGCCGATGTCGTGACCTTCAACCAGTCAACGGACATCGATTTCCTCGCCAAACAAGGCTTTGTTGCCAAGGATTGGACCAAGGCATTCCCGAACAATGCCTCGCCCTTCTATTCCTTCCCATCGTTCCTGGTGCGCGCCGGCAATCCGAAGAACATCAAGGATTGGGGCGATCTGGCTCGCGCTGACGTGCACGCCGTTTTCCCGAACCCGAAGACCTCGGGCAACGCCCGCTACACCTATCTCGCTGCCTACGCCTGGGCCAAGGAAGCCTACAAGGGCGACGAAGAGAAGATCGATGCCTATATCACCAAGATCTTCGACAACGTGCCGGTCTTCGATACCGGTGGCCGCGCCTCCACCACCACCTTCGTCGAGCGCGAAACCGGCGACGTGCTGATCACCTTCGAGGCCGAGACCCGCGGCATCGTCAAGCAGTACGGCGCCGACAAAGTCCAGAGCATCATCCCGTCGGTCAGCCTTCTCGCCGAATTCCCGGTTGCGGTCGTCGACAAGGTTGCCAAGAAGCACGGCACGGAAGCCCTCGCGAAATCCTATCTCGACTTCCTCTATACGGAAGAAGGCCAGCGGATCGCTGCCCAGTTCGGCCATCGCGTCCAGAACGAAAAGGTCGCCGCCGAGTTCAAGGACCAGTTCCCGGCGATACGCCTCGTCAAGGTCGATGACGTCTTCGGCGGCTGGGACAAGATCCAGAAGGATCACTTCGCCTCCGGCGGCACTCTCGACAAGCTGTACGGCAGCCGCTAAGCGCAGACTGGACTTCAACCAAGTCTCGCCCGGCGAACGAAAATTCGCCGGGCTTTGCCGTGCAAAGAGGAAACGACCGCTTGAGACGCAATGTCCTGCCCGGGTTACGCCTGTCGCTGGGGGTGACGCTGTTTTATGTCGGGCTGATCGTGGTCCTGCCCCTGGCAGCGCTGGTCTTCAAGGCCGCGAGCCTCGGCCCGGAGGATTACTGGCGGATCGTCTCCTCGTCGCGGGCGCTCGCGAGCTACCGCGTCACTGTGCTCTCCGCGCTCGGTGCCACCGTCTTCAACCTGTTCTTCGGCCTGGCGCTCGCCTGGGTGCTGACGCGCTATCGGTTCCCGGGCTGGCGGATCGTCGACGCCATGGTCGATCTGCCTTTCGCGCTGCCGACGGCGGTGGCCGGCATTGCCCTGACGGCGCTTTTCACCACCAACGGCTGGTTCGGTTCCATCCTTGCCGACCTCGGCATCAAGGTCGCCTATACGCCGCTCGGCATCATGATTGCGATGTGCTTCACCTCGCTGCCGTTCATCGTGCGCACGGTGCAGCCGGTGCTGGAAGATCTGGATCCGGCGCTGGAAGAGGCGGCGCAGTCGCTTGGCGGCTCGGACTGGCAGATTTTCCGCAAGGTCATCCTGCCGCTTCTGGCCCCGGCACTGCTTGCCGGGGTGTCGCTGTCCTTCGCCCGCTCGCTCGGTGAGTTCGGTGCGATCATCTTCATCGCCGGCAATCAGCCGATGTCGACGGAGATCACCGCACTTCTCGTCTTCATTCGGCTGGAGGAATACGACTACCAGGCCGCAGCCGCCATCGCGTCGGTGCTGCTGATTGCGGCCTTCGTCATGCTCGCGCTCACCAACTGGATGCAGTCGCGGGCGCTTCGCTACACGGTGAGGGGGTGACCATGGGCGCGACCCGTATAGGCAGAAAGCCGCCGCGCGTCGGCGACCAGCCGCTCTTCCGCCGGATGCTGATCGGCATCGTTCTGGTGATCGTTGCCCTGCTGATCGTCGCGCCGCTGGTGGTCATCGGCGTCGAGGCCTTTTCGAAGGGATGGGCTGTCTATCGCGACACGATCATCCATCCTGATACGCTACATGCGATCGGGCTCACGGTGTTTGCGGCAATCGTTGCCGTGCCGGTCAACACGGCTTTCGGCGTTGCGGCGGCGTGGTCGATCACCAAGTTCGATTTTCGGGGCAGGCGTTTCCTGCTGGTCGTCATCGAGATCCCGTTTTCGGTCTCGCCGATCGTCGCGGGCGTCGCCTATCTCTTCGTCTACGGCCTGCAGGGCGCCTTCGGTCCGACGCTGGACGAATACGGGGTCAAGATCCTGTTTGCGATCCCCGGCATCATCCTCGCCTCGATGTTCGTCACCGCCCCCTTCGTCGCCCGCGAACTGATCCCGCTGATGCAGGCACAGGGCCGCGATCTTGAGGAAGCAGCCACCTCGCTCGGCGCGTCCGGCTGGCGGACTTTCTTCTCGGTGACGCTGCCGAACATCAAATGGGCGCTGCTTTACGGCGTCGTGCTCTGCAACGCCCGCGTCATGGGCGAGTTCGGCGCGGTCTCAGTCGTCTCGGGCAATATCCGCGGGCAGACCAATACGCTGCCGCTGCATATCGAGCTGCTCTATCACGACTACCAGGCGGCCGGCGCCTTTGCCGCCTCCTCCATCCTGGCGCTCATCGCTGTCTTCACCATCATCGCCAAGGTGACACTGGAGCGCCAGGGAGCCGGCCGCGTCCGTCGCCCAGCTCTGGTCGCCAATCCCGCGGAGAAAACCCAATGAAAATCCGCCTCGAAAACGTCGTCAAAACCTTCGAGACCTTTCGCGCCGTGCGGGATGTCTCGCTCACGATCGAAAGCGGCGAACTCGTCGCTCTGCTCGGCCCGTCCGGTTCCGGTAAGACGACCATCCTGCGCATGGTCGCCGGCCTAGAATATGCCGATGGCGGCCACATCTATTTCGGCGATCAGGACGCCACCGACATTCCCGTGCGCGACCGTGGCGTCGGTTTCGTGTTCCAGCACTACGCGCTTTTTCCGCATATGACGGTGGCGGAAAACATTGCCTTCGGCATGAAGGTCTCGAAAGTGAAGCGCGAGAAGGCGGCGATCGAGGCGCGTGTCGTAGAACTGCTGAGATTGGTGCGCCTGGAAGGTCTCGGCGACCGGTTCCCGGCGCAGATTTCCGGCGGCCAGCGGCAGCGCGTGGCGCTGGCCCGGGCGCTGTCGGTCGATCCCAAGGTTCTGCTGCTCGACGAGCCCTTTGGCGCGCTCGATGCCAATGTGAGGCACGACCTGCGCCGCTGGTTGCGCGAAATCCACCGCGAGCTCGGCATCACCACGATCTTCGTCACCCACGACCAGGAGGAGGCGCTGGATCTCGCAGATCGCGTCGTCATCCTGAAAGACGGCCACATCATCCAGCAGGGCACGGCGGAAGAAGTCTGCCGCAATCCGCAATCCGCCTTTGTGATGAAGTTCCTCGGCGATGCCAACGTACTCGCCGCAGAAGTCCGCGACGGCAGGGCCTATGCCAGCGGTGCTGCGCTCGACGTTTCCGGCATGGCGGACGGCAAGGCGGAACTCTACGCCCGCCCCGCCGATCTCGATTGGTCCGCGCAGGGGCCGGGCATTCCGGCCAGCATCACCCGCGTGCTCGACCGCCCGGACGGGCGGCGGGTGCTGGCGACCACGGAGACCGGCGATCAGCTGGAATTCGACGTCGAGCCGGAGCGGGCAGTCAAGGCGGGCGAGGGTGGTTTTGTGACTTTGCGCAGGGCGAAGGTGTTTGCGCTGGGTTGATGGGTTTCTTCGACGAGCAGTAGATTTTGGCGACATACGTCTGCGCCACTCCCTCATCCGACCCTTCGGGCCACCTTCTCCCCGCTGGGGAGAAGAGGTTATGAGGCACTGTCTCTGGCTCCTTTTCTACCGAAGAGGGAAAAGGCGCTGACGCCCCCGTTCATCCTCTCCCCTCGGGGAGAGGTCCACCGAGCGTAGCGGAGGCGGGGTGAGGTGCCCGCGAACTTGGCCGAAAGGGCTCAAGCCAGAAGCTCGAACGCATCCTCAGCCAGCACCTCGCCGTTGACGATCAGTTCCACCGAATGCCGGCCGGCGTAGTGCACGCGCGTCGTAAAATCGCGGATGGCGCGGCTGATCGTGAGTTCGCAGCTTTCGCCGGCGCCCAGTGTGACCTCCTTCCACTTGAAGACCTTCTTTGAGGTGCCGCCTGCCTTCTTCACGTAGTGGACCGCATAATCGATGACGAGCTTCTGCGGCGCCGACGTGGTCGACACCACCCTGGCCGATATCTTCACCGCGCCACCGAGTTTCAGCGACGATGGTGTCACCGCGAAACTCTCGATCTTCACCTCTGCCTTGTGACCGGCGCCGAAGACGTGGAGCGCTCGGGCGTCGCCCTTCTTGATCAGCGTGCGCAGCGCCTGTTTGATGATCCAGGCGGTGCGCGGGTCGTCCTTTGGCCAGTCGGTGATCCTGTCGAACACCCAGGCAGGGTGGTCCTTGGTGATGTCGTTCAGGTGGTTGGCGACGGATTTGCGCACGTAAAGGCTCGGGTCGCTCTTAAGGTTTTCGAGGATCGGTGCGACAGGCGAGGGGTCGGCAATCAGCTCTTTCAGCTGGAATGACCAGGGCAGGCGCGGGCGGCAGCCTTCGCTCGAAAGCCGGCGCACATGCTCGTTGTCGTCCCGCGACCAGCGCTCCATCACGTTCAGCGTCCGGGCGAGGTCCTTCAGGAGGAAATGCCGGATGGCGAATTCCGACGAGCCGAAGCGGGTGAAGAAGGCGAGCGCATCCATCGACAGGTCGAAATGGTCATGGCCGTGGAGCGCCACATATTCCGGCAGCACGATGGAGGCGAAGCCGTGGTTGATGCGCGGTGCCAGTGCCCGCAGGATGTCGATATTGTTTTCGAATCCGCCCGGCAGGACCGTGTGGTAGGCGATGGCGATCTGACGCAGGCGCTGCATGATGCTCAGATCGTCGAGACCGGCGGAAGTGAGCGTCAGAAAGCGTTCGCCATTGAAGCCGGGATGAATGGCCTTGGTCTCCGACGCAAAATGCCGGAGGCGATCGCGGTTGAAGATTTCCTTCAGGAGCGGTGCTGCTTCAGTCTCGGCCATGGCGCTCCATCCGGTGTTCACTGTTTGTTTTTGGTATTTGACTCGAATGACGCGAGCAAGGGCAAAAGAAAACGCCGGCCGGTGCATGGGCACCGACCGGCGTCGAGAACTCGGTTCTGAAAAGCCGTCACATCAGCTCATCTGGCTGACGAAGCGGGTTTCGAGATAGGCTTCGGTGGCTTCCGAGCCGCCTTCCGTGCCGTAGCCAGAGTCCTTGATGCCGCCGAACGGTACTTCCGGCAGGGCCAGACCGTTGTGGTTGATGGTCAGCATGCCGGCTTCCACCTGGCGGCTGAGCGCGTGAGCGGTCTTGACCGAGCCGGTGAAGGCGTAGGAGGCGAGGCCGAAGGGCAGGCGGTTGGCTTCCGCGATCGCATCGTCGTAATGCGAGAAGCGGTTGATGATCGCGATCGGGCCGAAGGGCTCGTCGTTCATGATCTTCGCCGAGGTCGGCACTTCGGAGAGCACCGTCGGCTCGAAGAAGTGGCCCTTGTTGCCGATGCGGTGGCCGCCGGTCTTCAACTCGCCGCCATGGGTGATGGCGTCCTGAATAAGCGCTTCCATGGCCGGGATGCGGCGCTCGTTGGCGAGCGGACCCATGGTCACGCCGTCTTCCAGGCCGTTGCCGACCTTGATCGCCTGTGCCGCCTTGACGAAACCGGCGGTGAACTTGTCGGCGATACCGTCCTGCACGAGGAAGCGGGTCGGGGCGACGCAGACCTGGCCGGCATTGCGGAATTTCGACATGGCGGTGACTTCGATCGCCTTTTCGAGATCGGCATCGTCGAAGATCATCACCGGCGCATGGCCGCCGAGTTCCATGGTGGCGCGCTTCATGTGCTTGCCGGCGAGTGCCGCCAGATGTTTGCCGATCGGGGTGGAGCCGGTGAACGAGATCTTGCGGATGACCGGATGCGGGATCAGGTATTCGGAAATCTCGGCCGGAATGCCGTAGACGAGGTTGACGACGCCTGCGGGCACGCCTGCATCGATGAAGGCGCGGATCAGTTCGGCCGGCGAAGCGGGCGTTTCTTCAGGCGCCTTGACGATGATCGAGCAACCGGTCGCAAGGGCTGCGGAGAGCTTGCGGACCACCTGGTTGAGCGGGAAATTCCAGGGCGTGAAGGCGGCGACTGGGCCGACCGGCAGCTTGATCGCCATCTGCGAGACGCCGCTCATGCGGGCCGGGATGATCTGGCCATAGGTGCGGCGGGCTTCTTCTGCGAACCAGTCGATCGTGTCGGCTGCGCCCATGACTTCCATCTTCGACTGGGCGAGCGGCTTGCCCTGTTCGCGGGTCATGTAGTAGGCGATCTGGTCGACGCGCTGGCGCAGCAGGTCGGCAGCCTTGCGCATCAGCTTTGAGCGGTCGAAGGGCGAGGTGTCGCGCCAGATCCTGAAGCCCTTTTCGGCGGCTTCCAGCGCCAGGTCCAGGTCCGCCTTGCGGGCATGGGCTATTTTCCCGATCACTTCTTCCGTCGCGGGATCGGAAACATCGATGGTTTCGCCGCCGATGGCATCGCGCCATTCGCCGTTGATGAAAAGCTTGACGTCGGGATAGCTGTGCATGGTGTCCACTTTCATTTCAAGGCTGGATACGCCGTTTTTAAAGGCGTCGGGAGGGGTGCGGGAATATCGGGTTCTGACCTAAAATAATTGACAGCAACAATCAATGTTCATCGGCGATGTCCAAAAGGTGCTGAATGAAATCCGGGCTTTGCTCTTCTTAAAGATAGGGTGGCGTGCAGGCACTTACCACCTCGCAGCGCTCGGTTCCGACGTTACGATATCGGTGCGGCTGACGGCTGTCGAAGAGGAAGGCGTCGCCCTTTTTGAGGATGCGCGTCTGGCTGCCGACGGTCAGTTCCAGTTCGCCGGCGACGACCACGCCGCCTTCTTCCGCCTCATGCTGCAGCATGGTCTCGCCGGTATCGGCGCCGGGCTCGTAGAACTCGTGGAAAATCTGGACGCTGTGGGATTTGGCGTCGCCGACCTGCAGAAGTGTCAAAGCGCCGGTCGAAAGCGGCGTCAGTTCATCGGCACGGTAGAACACCTGGTCGACCGGCGGCAGCGTCAGCGCGAAAAAGTCGGTCAGCGGATAGTTGATTGCCTCGAGGATCTTCTTCAGCGAGGCGACCGAAGGGCTCACCTTGTTCTTCTCTATCAGGGAGACCAGGGAATGGGTGACGCCCGCCTTGACCGCCAGCGCCCGCTGCGACAGGCCGTGCTGCTTGCGCACCAGGCAAAGACGCTCGCCGACATTGAAACCGCCACCGGCTCCTTCCGCCGCATTCTCCATGGCGTGCATTCTTCAAAACGACCTTTGTTTCATTTCCTCGCCGCCGATCACGGCAGCGTTTCACTGATACACCGAAGGCGGGAATTTCTCCAATGACGAAAAACGGCGCGGTTGGTGAGTGGATGCAAGTTTTTTCGGCTGGATGTCGGATTAGCGAAAGCACGTACGTCTTTGAGTTAGGGTCGCCATCGACGGCCGCGCAACCAGGATTGAAAAGGGAGAAATGCAATGGCGAAGAACACAATCTGCTTATGGTTCGACAAGAATGCCGAGGAGGCTGCCCGCTTCTATGCTGAGACTTTTCCGGATAGCGTCGTCGGCGCCGTAACCCGCGCGCCCGGCGATTACCCGGACGGCAAGCAGGGGGATGTGCTGGTGGTAGAATTCACCGTTGCCGGAGTGGCATGTATCGGCCTGAACGGCGGCCCGATCTTCAAGCACAACGAAGCGTTTTCCTTCCAGATCTCGACCGAGGACCAGGAAGAGACTGATCGCTACTGGAACGCCATCGTTGGTAACGGCGGTCAGGAAAGCGAATGCGGCTGGTGCAAGGACAGATGGGGCGTCTCCTGGCAGATCACGCCACGTGTCCTCATCGAAGCCCTGGCCGTCGGCGGCGGCGAGGCGAAACGTGCCTTCGATGCGATGATGACCATGAAGAAGATCGACGTCGCGGCAATCGAAGCTGCCCGGCGTGGCTAGGGGAGACAGCCAATGGACAAAAAAGTGAGCAATGGCCGCACGGCGGTCGAACGGAGATCGGAGCGCGAACTCGTCGTGACGCGCAGCTTCAACGCCCCGGTCCGCCTGGTGTTCGATGCATGGACCAAGCCCGAATTGTTCAAGCTGTGGTGGGCTCCCAAGTCCAGCGGCGTCCCGCTTCTCGCCTGCGAGATGGATGTCCGTGCCGGAAGGGGCTATAGCGTCACGTTCGGACATGACGCCGCAAACTCCATGACCTTCTTCGGAAAATATCTCGAAGTATCGCCGCCTTCGCGCCTCGTCTGGACCAATGACGAAAGCGAAAACGGCTCCGTCACCACGGTCACCTTCGAGGAGGAGGAAGGCGGCAGGACGCTGCTGGTCCTGCATGAACTTTATCCTTCCAAGGAAACGGCCGACGAATCCTGCGCCGGCATGGAAGGTGCGATGCCCGAACAGTTCGAGCAGCTGGATGAACTTCTCGCCACCCTGGGCGCGCGCGTCTGAACCCGCGACCGCCATTTGGCTGAAACGCCGAGATATAAAAGCCCGGCGCGCTAGGAGCGGCCGGGCTGATTGTCGAAGCGTAGCTTCCGCTTAGAAAAACGCCTGGATGCCCGTCTGGGCGCGGCCCAGGATCAGCGCGTGGACGTCGTGCGTGCCTTCGTAGGTGTTGACCGTCTCCAGGTTCTGCGAATGGCGCATGACGTGATACTCGATCTGGATGCCGTTGCCGCCGTGCATGTCGCGGGCTTGGCGGGCGATATCCAGCGCCTTGCCGCAATTGTTGCGCTTGACGATGGAGATCATTTCAGGGGCCATCTTGTGCTGGTCCATCAACTGGCCAACGCGGAGCGAAGCCTGCAGGCCGAGGGTGATCTCGGTCTGCATGTCGGCGAGTTTCTTCTGGTAGAGCTGCATGCCGGCGAGCGGCTTGCCGAACTGTTTTCTGTCGAGGCCGTACTGACGGGCGCGGAACCAGCAGTCTTCCGCAGCACCCATGACGCCCCAGGAAATGCCGTAGCGGGCGCGGTTGAGGCAGCCGAAGGGACCCTTGAGGCCCGAAATGTTCGGCAGGATCGCATCCTCGCCGACTTCGACGCTGTCCATGACGATCTCGCCGGTGATCGAGGCGCGTAGCGACAGCTTGCCGCCGATCTTCGGGGCCGAGAGACCTTTCATGCCCTTTTCGAGCACGAAACCGCGGATCTCGTTGTTGTGGGCTTCCGACTTCGCCCAGACGACGAAGACGTCGGCGATCGGTGCGTTGGAAATCCACATCTTCGAACCGCGCAGGCGATAGCCGCCTTCGATCTTTTCGGCGCGGGTCTTCATGCCGCCCGGATCGGAGCCGGCATCCGGCTCGGTCAGGCCGAAACAGCCGATCAGTTCGCCGGAGACGAGGCCGGGCAGATACTTCTTTTTCTGCTCGTCGGAGCCGTAGGCATAGATCGGGTAGATGACCAGCGAGGACTGCACGCTCATCATCGAGCGGTAGCCGCTGTCGATACGTTCGATCTCGCGGGCGACGAGGCCGTAGGCGACGTAGGAGGCATTGGCGGCGCCATATTCTTCCGGCAGGGTCACGCCGAGCAGGCCGGTCTGACCCATCAGCTTGAAGAGGCCCTTATCGGTCGTCTCGTCGAGATAAGCTTCCTGGACACGCGGCAGGAGTTCGGCCTTGGCGAAGGCGGCAGCCGCGTCACGGATCATCCGCTCCTCGTCGGTCAGCTGCTCTTCGAGAAGAAAGGGATCGTTCCAGGAAAAAGCCAAGGGTCTGCCTCCGGTTTGAAATCTGGCAAATTGAAGTTTAAAGAATTATCGCCAGCACAGCGCCCGAGAGCAAGCACCGTTTACTCATCAGGCCATGATCTATAGTAATAGGCAATGGTCAGCCTCTCGCGAAAACTGCTCCCCTCCACCTCCGCGCTCGCGGCCTTCGATTCCGTCGCCCGGCTCGGCAGTTTCTCAGGCGCGGCGGAAGAGCTGTCGCTGACGCAAGGGGCGATCAGCCGGCAGGTTTCTGGCCTGGAGGAGCAGTTGGGGATCCAGCTTTTCGACCGCACCAGCCGCGGCGTCAGCCTCACCTCGGCGGGAGCGGAATACGCCAAGGTGGTGGCGAACGCATTGTCGCAGATCCGCTCCGCCTCACTGCAGGTCATGACCAAACGGCATAGTGACCAGCTGAACCTCGCGATCCTGCCGACTTTCGGTACCCGTTGGCTGATGCCGCGCATCCCGCAATTCGTTGCAAGGCATCCGGAGATCACGCTCAATTTCGCCACCCGCATCGGGGTCTTCGATTTCGACCGCGACGGCATCGATATGGCGATCCACATAGGGCCCAGGGGTGAAAAGGGGCCGGACTGGCCGGGCGCGGAATGCACCTTCCTGATGGAGGAAATGGTAGCGCCGGTCTCATCGCCGGCCTTCCTCGCTTCGCACCCGATCAAAAACGCCGAGGACCTGCTGCGCCTGCCGCTGCTCCACATGGCCTCGCGGCCGGGCGCCTGGAACCACTGGTTCGAAAGCCTTGGCATCACCGGCACGTCGTCGCAGGGAATGCGCTTCGAGCAGTTCGGCAACGTCGCCCAGGCCTGTATCGCGGGCCTCGGCGTTGCGCTGATGCCGCTTTTCCTGATCGACTCGGAACTGGCGAGCGGCCAGCTTGTCGAAGCGTACCCGCATCAAGTGACGAGCCCCAGCGCCTATTATGCGGTGGCGCCGCTCAGCAAGGTGGATTTCCGGCCGGTGGTGGCTTTTCGGGCGTGGCTGATCGAGGAGGTCGGCCGGTACCGGGAAGAGGTTGTGGGGTGGTAGAGCGGGTGCGAGGAGCCCCTCCCCCTTGTGGGCAGGGCTATCGCATATGGGCTATTGCGGCGACGAGATAGTCATCGTTCCAGGCGCATTTTTTGATGCGATGGCTGATGGGGACTTTGTCGACATCGGCGTGCTGGAGGATGTTCCTGACGATGCGATTGACGAGAGCGATATTGGCGGGAGCATTGTCTTTTCGCGCCCGGCTATCGTCTTCGCCCAGATGCACATCCAGTATCCAGTGCAGGCCGTTTTCGATCTGCCAGTGAGCCCTTGTGAACTCAAGCGCCTGTTGGGCCGACAGGGTGGTGGAGACCATGAACAGGCGTGTCTTCGGCTGGGCCTCGCCACGCCGGCTGGTGATATGCACGAAGGCCTTGTGGCCGTCCATCAGGGCTTCGTCGGCTGCCACGACTTCGGCCCGGCGCCATTCGCGGCGGCCATGGGCGGTCTCGTCGCATTCGGCATGGTCGGGCCGCTCATTGGCCAGGCGCTCGATGGCGCGCTTGTGCCAGGCCGGCCTGTTCTTCTTCAGCGCCAGAAGGTAGTTTGCGCCACCTTCGGTGATCGCCGTGGCCATGCGCTTGTGGCAGTGGAGCGCATCGGCGGTGACAAATCGGTCTGTCAGATCAAGGAGTTCGACCACTTTGAGGGCGGCTTCGATCTCGTTTTCGTCAGCCGTCGGCGTGGCGGCCGCAAGGCAGAGCCGAGCACCCGAGGCAAAGGCCGATACCGTCAGCGGCGGGGCAGCGGCAAGGCCGGTTTCATAGGCTCGCCGCAATGCCTTGCCGTCGAGCGCCACCACCTCCTGGCGGGCTTGCGCGAAGGCCGCGGCAAAGGCGGCGAAGGCACGGCCGAAAGCATCCGGGTCCATGAGCCGCAACAGTCGCGAAAAGGTGTCATGGCTGGGGGCTGTATCGTAGTCGATCAATCGCGACAGCGCTTGCCTGCGCTCATGCGCAAACAGCGAAAACTCCGTGGCCGAACTGGCCCCACAAAGGCTCGCCGCAATCATCATCACGATCAGGTCCCCGAGCCGATGGCTGGCATTGGCCGCACGCGGATCGGGAACCTCGCCGAAATAGCCTTCCAGACACGACATGGCAGATCTCCTTCAAAGAACTGCCTCTTCAAAGAATCTCTTTCCTGCCTCTTCGCAACCCCAAAATCGCCATATGCGATTCCCCTGCCCACAAGGGGGAGGGTTAAAAACGCCGCGCCGCCTCGGTTAAAGCTTGGGCCGCTTATCCAACCAATCCGTGGCCGCCTCATAAGCCAGCGCAATCTCCAGCACCGCCTTGTCGGCGCGCGGGCGGCCGATGATCTGGATGCCGGCGGGCAGGCCGTTTGCGCCGAAGCCGGCGGGCATGGCGGCGACCGGAAGGCCGGCCATCGAGGCCGGGACCACCACTTCCATCCAGCGGTGATAGGTGTCCATCGTCCGGCCGCCGATCTCCTTCGGCCAATGGGTCTCCGCGTCGAAGGGGAAGACCTGGGCGGAGGGCAGGATCAGGTAGTCGTACCGGTCGAACACGGTCAGCAGGTATTGGTACCAGGCACTGCGGCGTTTCGAGGCGAAATGCACCTCACGCGCCGTCATGTCGAGCCCGCGCTCGATTTCCCAGATGATCTCGGGCTTCATCTTGGCGCGCTTTTCCGGATCGTCGTAGTTGTCGCGCATGCCGCTCGCGGTCAGCCAGCTGCGCAGCGTCGTCCAGGAGCGCCAGAGGTCGTCCATGTCGAAGTCCGGAACGAACTCGTCCACCGTGCAGCCGATCCGTTCGAAGACCGGAAGCGTCGCGCGGCAGAGTTCCAGCACGCCCGGCTCGAAGGGCAGGTAACCGCCGAGATCACCGAGCCAGGCAATGCGGGCGCCTGAAAAGTCGCGGCTGTCATCGGGTGTGAGGTCCTCGGTCGGCAATGACAGCGGATCGCGCGGATCATAACCGGCCTGGGTCGAAAGCAGGGCGGCGACATCGCGCACCGTGCGGCCCATGGGTCCCAGGACGGAGAGCTGGCCCATGAAGTTCTCCAGCTTCAGGGAGGAGGGGACGCGGCCGAAACTCGGGCGGAAGCCGACGACATTGTTGAAGGCCGCGGGGTTGCGCAGCGAGCCCATCATGTCTCCGCCATCTGCGATAGGTAGGAGATGTGCCGAAAGGGCGGCCGCCGCGCCGCCGCTCGATCCGCCGACCGTCTTGGTCAGGTCGTAAGGGTTCCTGGTAACACCATGCACGGGATTGTAGCTCTGCGAGCCGAGCCCCTGTTCCGGCGTGTTGGTCTTGCCGATGATGATCGCGCCGGCCGTGCGAATGCGCTCGACCATCACCTCGTCCTTCTCAGGCACGAAATCGGCAAAGATCGGCGAGCCATAGGTGCAGCGGATGCCCTTCACTTCGCAGAGATCCTTGATGGCGATCGGCATGCCATGCATCCAGCCGCGCGATTTGCCTGAGCCAAGCTCTGTGTCGCGTTCCGTGGCTTCCGCCAGAAGCTCGTCCCGGCTGCGCAGGCTGACGATCGCGTTGATTGCGGGATTGAGCCTGTCGATCCGTTCGAGATAGGCCGTCATCACTTCGGCGCAGGAGGCCCGGCCGTCATGGATTGCTGCCGAAAGTGCCGTGGCGGAAAGGCCGGTTATCTCGTCGTCCTGCATCACTGTTTCCTCATGAATACCTAAGGATTTCCACAGGTCGGGGCGGGGAAGTCAAGGCCGCATGTGGGGATGTTGGGCTGACATTTACAAACGACTCGACAAAGGCCTTTGATCAAAGTATGCGTGCTTAAACGTTTAATCAGAGCATGATATGGCTTCACCCCGTCCCGGACCGAACATGAGCGCCATCGCTGCCGCCCTCGGCGTGTCGGCGGCGACCGTGTCGAATGCGCTTTCCGGCAAGGGACGGGTATCGCCGGAGCTTATCGAGAAGGTTCGGGCCAAGGCAAGCGAGCTTGGTTATGTGCCGAGCCTGACCGCCCGGGCGCTGCGCACCGGCCGCACCGGCGTGCTTGGGCTTGTCCTCCCGGATATCGCCAACCCGCTCTTCCCGCAGATTGCCCAGGCGATCGAGAACGCCGCCTCGAATGCCGGCTACGGCGTGCTCATCGCCGACTCCCGCGGCGATATTGCGGCGCAGACCGAGGCGATCGGCAGGCTTCTGGAACGTGGCGTCGACGGCATGATCATCGTCCCACGGCGCGGCACGCGGATCGCCGATGTCGGCTGTCCCGTTGCCGTGATCGATACGCCCTCCACGCCCGGCAATACCGTTTCGGCCGACCATTGGGACGGCGGCAGCCAGATGGGCCGCCATCTTGCGGGGCTTGGCCATCGCAAGGTGCTGCTGATCGGCACCAGCGCCTCCTCGAACGTGCAGAACGACCGTATCGGCGGGCTGAAGGCCGGCCTCGGCGCGCAGGTCGAATGCGATACGATGTGGATCGAGAAAGTCGAGGCGGTTTCGGGCGAAGGCTGCCCGCTCGGTCTGGCGGACAAGGCCAGGGCTGGTTTTACGGCCTTTGCGGCTGTCTCCGATCTTTCGGCGCTTCGGGCGCTGACGGAGCTGCAGCGCGCCGGCATCGGCGTGCCGGAAACGGTCAGCGTCACCGGTTTCGACGACCTCATCTGGTCGGCGGTCGTCACGCCGGCCCTTACCACCGTGCGTATGGACATGGTGACGATCGCCGATCTGGCGATTGCCGCGCTCATTCGTGCGATCGAGCCCGAAGGAGAGGCCGAAAACGGAGCCGAGGAGGTTTCGACCGGCAACGTTACCTCCGAGACCGACCGGGTCCCGATGCAGCTCATCGTGCGCCAGTCGGCGGCCGTCCCGCAGGCCGGTGGCATTTCGAATTTGCATGCCCAAACCCCCAACAAGCCGACGGCAGGAGAAATCACATCATGAACAAGGTCATTCTTGCGTCGGGCGCCGCCCTGATGCTTACCATGGGTGCCGCGCAAACCCCGGCGCTGGCCCAGGAAAAGACGCTGACGATTTCCGTCTATGCGCTGGCCCAGGACGAATACAAGCAGATCGTCTACGATCCCTTCCAGAAGATCTGCGGCTGCAAGCTGGTCGTCGAGACCGGCAACAGCGTCGAGCGCCTCGCCAAGATGGAGGCCAACAAGGCCAACCCGGTCGTCGACATGGCCGTCATTTCGATGGCGGATGCGCTCGCCGCCTCGCGCGCCGGCCTGACCGACAAGATCGATACCTCCAAGCTCGCAAACTTCAGCAAGCTCTATGACGTTGCCAAGGATCCGAACGGCGACGGCATGAGCGTCGGTTACACGTTCTATGCCACCTCGATCGCCTACCGTTCGGACAAGATGAAGATCGACAGCTGGGCCGATCTGCTGAAGCCGGAATATGCAAGCCACGTTGCATGGCCGAACGTCACCACCAACCAGGGCCCGCCGGCGCTCTACATGCTGGGCCTGGCGCTCGCCAAGGACACGCCGGACCTGAAGGCCCCGATCGAAGCGGTCGGCGCCAAGAAGGGCGAGATCGTCACCTTCTATGAAAAGTCGTCGCAGCTGGTGCAGCTGATGCAGCAGGAAGAAATCTGGGCAGCGCCGATCGGCCGCTTCACCTGGGCGCCCTTCACCAAGCTCGGCTTCCCGATCGCCTGGGCCACGCCGAAGGAAGGCCAGACGGGCGGCATGAACGTCATGACCGTCACCAAGGGCTCCAAGAACCGCGACCTCGCGCTGCAGTTCATGGATTTCTGGCTCTCGACGGAAGTCCAGACCAAGCTCGCCGAAAAGCTGATCGACAGCCCGTCCAACAAGGATGTCAAACTTCCCGAAGCGATTGCCAACAACCTCACCTATGGCGAGGAAACGGCCAAGAGCCTGAAACTGATCCCGTCCGCCGTCGCGCTCGACAACCGTGCCGGCTGGATCAAGACCTGGAACGAGAAGGTCGGCCAGTAAGGGCCAACGCAACCACGGAATAGCCTCCCAAGGCTGAGGGATACGGGCAGCGCGCGAATGCCTGCCCGCATCCCGACTAGTTGAACAGGATCGAACCACCATGTTCCAGAACAGGGCTGAAGCGCTGGCACTTGCGCTGCCGGCCGCGATCTTCGCGGCGGCGGTGTTTCTCGTGCCTGTCGTGATCCTGCTATCGGATGGATTTCGCGTGCCGACCGGCGGCTGGACGATTTCCGCCTATACGGACTTCTTCTCCAATTCGCTGAACCAGACGGTCTTCCTGCGCACGCTTCGGCTCGGCGCCCTCGTTACCATCGCCTCGGCCGCGATCGGTTATGCGGCGGCGTTCGCGATCGTCAGCCTGGAACCCGGCGCCAAGGGCAAGGTCACCGGCCTCGTAGTGCTGCCGCTGATGATCTCGCCGGTTGCCCGCACCTATGCCTGGATCGTCATCCTCGGCCGCACCGGCATCGTCAATCAGGCGTTCCAGGCGCTCGGCATCACCGAGGCGCCCCTGCGCATCCTGTTCTCGGAGACGGCCATCTTCATCGGCCTCTTACAGCTCTTCCTGCCGCTGATGATCATCTCGCTGATCTCAGCGCTCGAAAACATGCCGAAGGATGCCATTCCGGCGGCCCGCGTACTCGGCGCCAACTGGTTTCAGGTGTTCTGGAAGGTCGTGCTGCCGCTCACCAAGGAAGGCCTCGTGATCGGCGGCACGCTGGTCTTCACCGGCTCGCTGACCGCCTATATCACCCCCGCCATCCTTGGCGGTTCCAAGGTGCTGATGCTCGAAACGCTGCTCTACCAGCAGGTTGCGGTCTCCAACAATTTCGTCGCAGCGAGCGTCATCGCCTTCATCCTGATCGTCATGAGCTTTGCCGCCAACATTCTGCTGAAGCGAGTCGCCACGGCGCGCAACAAGGTGAGGAGCCAGGCATGACCATGCGGAGCCTCTTCATCCCGATCACGCTCCTCCTGGTGATCGCCTTCCTGATCGGGCCGTTCCTGATCATCGTCGCGGCATCCTTCTCGGCCGGCGAAACGCTCGCCTTCCCGCCGCAGGGATTTTCGCTGCGCTGGATCACCAAGGTGTTCACGGTCGAGAGTTTCCGGGCCTCGTTCGGCATGTCGCTGTTTTTGGCGATCGGCGGTACGGCGGTGGCGCTTGTCCTCGGTATTCCGGCCTCCTATGCGCTATCGCGCTACAAGCTGCCGGGAGCGGAGATCGTCCGCACCATCGTCTCGGCGCCGATCATCGTGCCGGGCATCATCGTCGGCCTGGCGCTGCTGCGCTACATCGTCGTGCCGTTCCAGGTCGGGATCACGCTGGCGCTGTTCCTCGCCCATACGGCGCTGGTCCTGCCCTATGCGGTTCGGGTCGTCTCCGCCAGCCTCGACAACCTGCGCTCCGACATCGAGGAAGCGGCCGTGCTGCTCGGCTCCTCGCGGCTCGGCGCGTTCTTCCGGGTGGTGATGCCGAATATCCGCGGCGGCATCATGTCGGCCTTCATCCTCGGCTTCGTCACCAGCTTCAACCAGGTGCCGGTATCGCTGTTCCTCTCGGGGCCTGGCGTGCGCACCCTGCCGGTCGACATGATCGCCTATATGGAAATCGTCTTCGATCCCTCCGTCGCAGCGCTCTCCTCGCTGCTCGCCTTCCTCTCCATCGGCATCGTTTTTATCGCCGAACGTTTCCTGGGGTTCTCCCGCTATGTCTGATGCGTCCTATCTCTCGCTCGAAAAGCTGACGCTCGCTTATGGCGATTCCGTCGCCGTCGCCAACCTCGATCTCGATATCCGCAAGGGCGAACTGATCGCGCTGCTCGGCCCTTCCGGCTGCGGCAAGACTACCACGATGCGGGCGATCGCCGGCCTGCTGGCGGTGAAGAGCGGCCATGTCCGCCTCGACGGTGCCGACATTACCCGGGTGCCGGCCAACAAGCGCGCCGTCGGCCTGATGTTCCAGTCCTATGCGCTCTTCCCGCATCTCTCCGTCTACGAGAACGTCGCCTTCGGGCTGAAGCTCAAGGGCATGCGCGGCATCGAGCTCGATGCCAAGGTCCAGTCCGGCCTCAAATCTGTCGGTCTGTCGGCCTTCGCCAACCGCAAGCCGGCCGAGCTTTCCGGCGGCCAGCAGCAGCGCGTGGCGCTCGCCCGTTCGATGGTGATGGAACCGAAGGTGCTGCTGCTCGACGAGCCGCTGTCGAACCTCGATGCTCGCCTGCGTCTGGAAATGCGCACCGAGCTTCAGCGCGTCCAGAAGGAGACCGGCGTGACGATGATCTTCGTCACTCACGATCAGGCCGAAGCTTTGGCGCTCGCCGACCGTATTGTGGTCATGAAGAGCGGTAAGATAGAGCAGATCGGTTCGCCGGAAGACATCTACAACCGCCCGACATCGTCCTTCGTCGCGGACTTCGTCGGGTTCGAAAACATTTTCCCGCTCGAAAACGGAAAGATGAAGACCAGTGCCGGTCTCATCGACCTTTCAGGCGACGTTTCCAGCGGGGCCCCTTCAGCGGCGGGCCTTGCCTGGCGGCCGCGTATGGTGACCCTGGGGACAGGTCCTTTCCAGGGCACCGTGCGCGGTACATCCTTTGCCGGCGATGCACGGGAATACCTGCTCGATACCGCGCTTGGCCCGATCAAGGCCGAGGTGGAGGCAAGCCAGCCGGCGCATGCGCTGGGTGCCGGTCTTACCTTCGACCTGCCGGCCGAAAAGGCCGCGCCGCTGTCGCGATTCGTGTAGGATCCGCTGACATGGGTATCTGGATCGACACGGACATGGGTTTCGACGACATCGCTGCGATCATGGTCGCAGCGCATGCGGGGCTCGGCGTCGACGGCGTTTCGCTGGTCTTCGGCAACGCGCCCATCGAGCATGTCCGCCGTAATGCAGCCGGCGCGGCCTCCGCTTTCGTCTGGCCCTTCCCGGTTCATGCCGGACGCGCTGCACCGGTGCTGGCTAAAATGGAGACCGCGACCGGTATCCTGGGCCAGACCGGCATCCCGACCGCTGGCCGGGCCTTGCCCGAAGCGCCGGATGCATTTCATACAGATGCCTTCGAAGCGCTCTGTTCCTGGCTCGAAAAGGGCAAAGGTGATGGTGAAGAGGGGGGCGAACGTCGCATCATGGCGCTCGGACCGCTCACCAACATCGCGGCGGTGGCCCTCGCCCGGCCGGATCTTGCGGCAAAGATCACTGACCTCACCTGGATGGGCGGCGGGGTCACCACCGGCAATCATACTGCATCCGCCGAGTTCAACGCCTTTGCCGATCCGGAAGCGCTGGCGATCGTGCTCGCTCACAAGATCCCGTTGCGGATGGTCGATCTCGATCTCTGCCGCAAGGTGCTCTGCGCGCCGGACGATGTTGCGCCGATCCGGGCGGCCGGCGGGCGTAATGCGGAACTGGTCGCCGACCTGCTGGCCGGGTTCGTGGCGATCGCCACCAGCCGCGGCCGTCCGGCCATGGCGCTCTACGATGCGGTCGCGGCCGTCGCCTTCGTCTTTCCGGAACATGTCACCTGGCGCGAAGCGCGCATCGATGTCGAACTGTCCGGCACGCTGACGCGCGGCCGCACTGTCGTCGAGACGCGCACCGGCCGGGGCGAATTCAACGCGGTCTATGGCGTCGAGATCGACGTCGGGAAGGCGAGAGCCATCATTCTTGAAACACTGCGGGCAGAGGCAAGCTGGTGAAGAGTATCATCTCGAGCGTACAGGAATTCACCGAACCGGGCTTGCGTGACCGTGTCGTCACCGCGGCGCGGGGTGATGCGCCCTTCGATATCCTGATATCGGGCGGCACGCTGGTCGACATGGTGACGGGCGAGCTGCGCCCGGCCGATATCGGCCTCGTCGGGCCGGTAATCGCCAGCGTCCATGAGACCGGCTCCCGCTCGGATGCCGCGGAGATCATCGACGCTGCGGGCACATTCATCTCGCCCGGCCTCATCGACACGCATATGCATATCGAAAGTTCGATGGTGACGCCGGCCACCTATGCGGGCGCCGTGCTGCCGCGCGGGGTGACGACCGTCGTCTGGGATCCGCATGAATTCGGCAATGTGCACGGGACCGAAGGTGTGGCCTGGGCACTGGAGGCGGTGAAGCCGCTGCCATTGCGGGCCGTCGTTCTAGCACCCTCCTGCGTGCCCTCCGCACCCGGCCTCGAAATGGCCGGGGCCGATTTCGACGCGGCCACGATCGAGGAAATGCTGTTCTGGCCGAAGATCGGCGGGCTTGCCGAGGTCATGAACATGCGCGGCGTCATCGACCGCGATCCGCGCATGAGCGGCATCGTGCAGGCGGCGTTGGTGTCCGAAAAGCTGGTCTGCGGCCATGCCCGCGGCCTGGCTGGGCCGGACCTTACGGCCTTCATGGCGTCGGGCATCACCTCCGACCACGAGCTCGTCTCCGCTGCCGACCTGATGGCCAAGCTACGTGCGGGGCTGACGATCGAGATGCGCGGATCCCACGATCATCTGCTGCCGGAATTCGTCGAGGCACTCAACGCGCTCGGACGTCTGCCGCAGACGGTGACGCTCTGCACCGACGACGTGTTTCCGGAGGATCTCGTTCAGGGCGGCGGCCTCGACGACGTGGTGCGCCGGCTGGTGCGTTACGGCATGAAACCGGAATGGGCGCTGCAGGCGGCGACGCTCAATGCTTCCGTCCGCATCGGCCGCGCCGATCTGGGCCTGATCGCCGCCGGTCGCCGGGCGGATATCGTCCTCTTCGAGGATCTCACGGATTTCCGTGCCCGCCACGTCTTTGCCAGCGGCACGCTGATTGCGCGTGACGGCGGCATGACGGTCGAACTCCATGCGGCCGATCCCTGCATTCTGCAGGATTCGGTGAAGCTCAAGCCGCTTCAGGCGGACGATTTCAAATTGCCAGCAAAGGGCCGCAAAGTCAGGCTCGCGACGATCGATCGTCCGCGCTTCACGAACTGGGGGCAGACGGATGCGGATGTCGTCGATGGTTACGTGGTACCCCCGGAAGGCACGACGTTGATCGCCGTGACCCACCGCCACGGCCGGGCCGACAGCCGCACCCGTCTTGGGTTTCTAACAGGTTGGGGCACGTGGAAGGGCGCATTCGCCACCACGCTTGCCCATGACAGCCATAACCTCACCGTCTTCGGGTCCGATCCGGCCGACATGGCGGCCGCCGCCAATGCGGTGATCGAAGCGGGCGGCGGCATGGCGGTGGCAACCGGCGGCAAGGTCGAAGTCCTGTTGCCGCTGCCGCTTTCCGGTCTTGTCTCCGGGGCGCCGATGGCGGAGGTGGCCGAAGGTTTCCGGAAAATCCGCGCCGCCATGGATGGTCTCGTCGACTGGCAGCCGCCTTATCTCGTGTTCAAGGCCTGTTTCGGCGCGACCCTTGCCTGCAATCCCGGCCCGCACCAGACGGATCGCGGCATTGCCGACGTTGCCACCGGCACGTTATTGGAATCGCCGATCCTCGAAATTCTCGAATAGGAAAAGCGAATGCAGCCGCATGATTTCTGGCAGGACGTCCATCCGGCAGGTTCGTTCGATCGCGCAGGGCCGTTTTCCGGCTTCTTCCCGGGAACGCTCGATGACGGCAGCCAGATCAGGCTGCCGATCCGGCCGCTTGCAGACGGGGAGCACGCGCTCGCCTCCCTCATCATCAACCAGGCGAGTTTCGATGTGCAGGACGCGCTTGCCGCCGACCTTGCGCCGAAGATCGCCGCCTTTCGCCCGGAAGTCATCGTCGGCCTGCCGACTTTGGGCCTGACGCTTGCGGCGGCCGTCGCCCGCGCGCTCGGCCACCTGCGCTACGTGCCGCTCGGGACCTCGCGAAAGTTCTGGTACGACGAAAACCTGTCGGTGCCGCTCTCTTCGATCACCACACCCGAACAGCAGAAGCGCCTCTATGCCGATCCCCGCATGCTGCCGCTGATCAAGGGCAGGCGCGTGGCGCTGATCGACGATGTGATTTCCAGCGGCACCTCGATCGTCTCCGGGCTGACGCTGATGGCCTCGCTCGGCATCGAGCCGGTGGTCATCGGTGCGGCCATGCTGCAATCGGAGCGCTGGCACGACAAGCTCGATGCGTTCGGCGCAGAATGGCGGCCGCGTGTGACAAGCGTTTTCAGGACCCCGCTGCTGAAGAAGGCGGGCGAGGGGAGCTGGACGGCCTGACGTGTTTTCCGACTTGCGAAAGAGGAGCGGCTGGCTAGGATCGGCGCATTGCTCACCTTGGAACTTTCACAAGAAAATCGGGAATAGACTTCATGGAACTGGTGTTCGACGGCCATAACGACGTGCTCCTGCGGCTCTGGCGGAACATGAAGGCGGGTGGCGACCCGATTGCCGAATTTGAAAACGGCACCCCGAACGGCCATATCGACGGACCGCGCGCCAAGGCCGGCGGTCTCGCCGGCGGCCTCTGCGCCATCTATATCCCGTCCGGCGAACTGGTTCTGAAGGAACCCGATCAGCACGGTCACTACGTCACGCCGCTGTCCGTCCCGCTCGATCATCTTCCGTCGCTGACGACCGCGCTCGAAATGGCGTCGATCGCGCTTCGCCTCGACCGCGCCGGCGCCTGGCAGCTCTGCCGTTCGACCTCCGACATCCGCAAGGCGATGGACGCCGGCCGTTTCGCTGCCGTCATGCATATGGAAGGCTGCGAGGCGATCGATGCGGATCTCGACAATCTCGAAGTCTTCTACGCGGCCGGCCTGCGTTCGCTTGGGCCCGTCTGGAGCCGCCACAACATCTTTGGCCACGGCGTGCCCTTCGCCTATCCGATGTCTCCCGACACCGGTCCGGGCCTCACGGATCACGGTTTCGAACTGGTCAAGGCCTGCAACACGCTCGGCATCCTGATCGATCTCGCCCACATCACCGAGAAGGGGTTCTGGGATGTCGCCAAGACTTCCGACCAGCCGCTGATCGCCAGCCATTCTAACGCGCATGCGCTGACGCCGGTCGCCCGCAACCTCACCGACCGCCAACTCGACGCGGTCAAGGAGAGCGGCGGCCTTGTCGGTCTCAACTATGCGGTGACCATGCTGCGCCACGACGGCCGCGACAATGTCGCCACGCCTCTTTCGGACATGGTGCGCCATATCGACCACATGGTGCAGCGCATGGGCATCGATCACGTGGCGCTCGGATCGGACTTCGACGGCGCCTCGATTCCCGAAGAAATACATGATGCTGCGGGCAATCAAAATCTGGTTGCGGCGCTCAAGGGAGCGGGCTACGCTGACGCAGAGCTGAAAAAGCTATGCCGGGAAAACTGGCTCAGAGTTTTGGGGAAGGCCTGGCACGAATAGGCTTCTTTCCAAAGGTCCAACGAACAAAAACAGGGGAATGCAGACTATGATCAATACACTCAACAAGCGGCTCCGCGTGTTGTCCACGAGCGCGGCGCTGTCGCTGATGCTGCTCGCCGCACCGCAGGCCTTCGCGGTGACGCCGAAGGACACTCTCGTCATCGGGCTTGCGTTCGACGACATCATCACGCTCGACCCGGGCCAGGCTTTCGAATTTTCGGCCGGCGAAGTTGGCGGCAATTCTTACGACCGCCTCGTCCGTCTCGACATCAACGACACGTCGAAGATCACTCCCGACCTCGCGGAAAGCTGGACCGTTTCCGACGACGGCCTGACCTATACGTTCAAGATCAAGTCGGGCCCGAAGTTTGCTTCGGGTAACCCGATCACCGCCGAAGACGTTGCTTATTCCTTCGAGCGCTCGGTCATGATCGACGGCCCGCCGGCCTTCATCCTTAACCAGTTCGGCCTGAAGAAGGATACCGTCAAGCAGAAGGCGGTTGCCAAGGACGCGAATACCTTCGTGCTCACCGTCGACCAGTCTTATGCGCCATCCTTCGTGCTGAACTGCCTGACCGCGACCGTCGCCGCCGTTGTCGACAAGAAGGTCGTCATGGAGCACGTCAAGGATAACGACTACGGCAATGCCTGGCTGAAGACCAATTTCGCCGGCTCCGGCCCGTATAAGGTTCGCGAATGGCGCGCCAACGAAGTCGTCGTTATGGAGCGCAATGATAATTACTGGGGTGAGAAGGCCAAGCTCGCCCGGGTCATCTATCGCCACATGAAGGAAAGTGCGGCCCAACGCCTGGCGCTTGAGAACAACGACATCGACGTCGCCCGCAATCTCGAGCCGAACGATATCGACGCCGTCACCAAGAAGGGCACGACGGTCACCAGCGCCCCGAAGGGTTCGGTCTTCTATTTCAGCCTCAACCAGAAGAACCCGAACCTCAAGAAGCCTGAAGTCGTCGAAGCGATGAAATATCTCGTCGACTACGACGCGATCGGCGCGACGCTGATCAAGGGCGTCGGGGAGATTCACCAGACCTTCCTGCCGAAGGGCATTCTCGGTTCGATCGACGATAAGCCCTACAAGCTCGACGTCGCCAAGGCCAAGGAACTGCTTGCCAAGGCAGGCCTGAAGGATGGCTTCACGGTCACCATGGACGTGCGCAACACGCAGCCGACCACCGGTATCGCTGAGTCCATCCAACAGACCTTCGCCCAGGCCGGCATCAAGATGGAAATCATTCCCGGCGACGGCAAGCAGACGCTGACCAAGTATCGTGCCCGCACCCACGACATCTATATCGGCCTGTGGGGGGTCGACTATTGGGATCCGAATTCCAATGCCGAGACCTTCACGTCGAACCCGAACAACGCTGACGATGGTACCTCCAAGACGCTCGCATGGCGCAACGCCTGGGATATTCCGGAACTGACCAAGGAGACCAAATCGGGCTTCGTGGAACGTGATTCCGCCAAGCGTGCGGCGATCTATGCGGATCTGCAGAAGAAGGTGCTGGCGACCGGTCCCTTCGTGCTCGTCTACCAGCAGACGGAAGTCGCCGGCGTCGGCAAGGGTGTGAAGAACTTCAAGCTCGGCCCGACATTCGATACCAACTACGTATTCTCGGTTTCCAAGGATTAAGCCTGAGAGGCCAGTTCCTTGACCTTACCCGAAACATCCGTGGCGACACGGCGCAATAGGCGCCGTGCATCGTCTGCCCTGGCCTCCGTCCTGCGTTTCGTGGTGACGGTGGTCACCACCATATTCGGCCTCCTGGTCGTCACCTTCTTCATCGGCCGGGTCATCCCCATCGACCCGGTGTTGGCGATCGTCGGCGACCGGGCGCCCGCCCATCTCGTCGAGCGGACCCGGATCGAGTTGGGGCTCAACCTGCCGCTCTACCAACAGTTCGTCATCTATACAAAACAGGCGCTTTCCGGGAATCTCGGCACCTCGGTGCTGACCAGCAATCCGGTGCTCGAAGATATCAAGCGAGTTTTCCCCGCCACCATGGAGCTTGCGACGATCGGTACGCTGATCGGTGCGATCCTCGGCATTCCGCTCGGTGTCCTGGCGGCTGTCCGGCGCGGCAGCATCGCGGACCAGATCGTCCGTGTCATCGGCCTGATCGGTTATTCAGTGCCGATCTTCTGGCTGGGTCTTCTGTCGCTCTTGCTCTTTTACGCGCAGCTCAGATGGGCGGCTTTCCCCGGCCGCGTCGACATCGTCTACGAATACAGTTTTACGCCGCAGACAGGCTTCTACCTTCTCGATGCTGCCATGCAGGGCCAGTGGGAGGTGGTGTGGGACCTGTTCCGGCATATCGCGCTGCCCGGGGCGCTGCTCGGCTATTTCTCGCTCGCCTATATCAGCCGCATGACCCGCTCCTTCATGCTGAACGAACTCAGCCAGGAATATGTGGTGGCGGCGCGGGCGAAGGGTCTGTCGGAAACCCGGATCATCTGGTTCCACGCGCTGCGCAATGCCGCGGTGCCGCTGGTGACGGTGATTGCGCTGTCCTACGCAAACCTGCTCGAAGGTTCGGTGCTGACCGAGACCATCTTCTCATGGCCGGGGCTTGGCCTCTACATCACCAACTCGCTGCAGAATGCCGACATGAATGCGGTGCTCGGCGGTACGCTGGTGATCGGTTCGGTCTTCGTCGGCATCAACATTTTCTCCGATCTTCTCTATCGGACTTTGGACCCGAGGACGCGTAGCCGATGAGTGCCACCGGAACCTCTCTTAAACCCTATAGCCGCGAATGGCTGCTCTCCGACCGGCCGACATCGCGCAAGCAGGCGCGTTTCGGCCGGGCATACATCGTCTGGCGCCGGTTTGCCGAAAACCGGCTGGCGCTGGTCGGGCTGGCCATCATCCTGGTGCTTATATTTGTTGCCGCATTGGCGGGCGTTCTGGCCCCGCACAATCCCGTTGTCGGTGACCTGCGTAATTCCCGCCTCTTGCCGCTCGGTTCGGCGGGTTATCTGCTCGGCACCGACGACCAGGGCCGCGATATCCTCTCGCGCCTCATCTACGGGTCGCGGCTGACGCTGCTGGTCGTCGTGCTGGTGGCGATCATCGCAGCCCCGATCGGGCTGATCGTCGGTACGGTCTCGGGTTATGCCGGCGGCTGGGTTGATGCGGTGCTGATGCGGATCACCGATATCTTCCTCGCTTTCCCGAAACTCGTGCTGGCGCTGGCGCTGGTGGCAGCCCTCGGACCCGGCATCGAGAACGCCATTCTCGCGATCGCCGTCACCTCCTGGCCGCCCTATGCCCGCATCGCACGGGCAGAAACGATGACCTTCCGCAATTCGGAATTCATCTCGGCGGTGAAGCTGATGGGCGCTTCGCCCTTCCGCATCGTGCTGCGCCACGTCATGCCGCTCTGCGTCTCATCGCTGATCGTGCGTGTCACGCTCGACATGGCCGGCATTATCCTCACCGCCGCAGGCCTCGGCTTCCTCGGTCTCGGCGCCCAGCCGCCGCTTCCCGAATGGGGCGCGATGATTGCCTCGGGCCGCCGCTTCATCCTCGATCAATGGTGGGTCGCCGCCATGCCGGGTTTTGCTATCCTGATCGTCAGCCTCGGCTTCAACCTGCTCGGCGACGGCCTGCGCGATGCGCTCGATCCGAAGGAGGCAGGCCAATGACGGTGTCAGTCAAGCCGCTCCTGACGGTCGAGGATCTGCGTGTCACCTTCCCGACCCGTACCGGCGACGTGCAGGCGGTGCGCGGCGTGTCCTTCGCGCTCGGCCGCGAACGGCTCGGCATCGTCGGCGAATCTGGCTCCGGCAAGTCGCAGACCGGGCGCGCGATCATGGGCCTGACCCCCGGTCACGCCAGGATCAGCGCACGAAAGCTGGCTTTCGGCGACCGGGATCTCCTGACCATGCCGGCCCGCGAGAGGCGCGACCTGCGCGGCAAAAAGGTGGCGATGATCCTGCAGGATCCGAAATATTCGCTGAACCCGGTAATGACCATCGGCCGGCAGATCGTCGAAACGCTGAAGACGCATGAGAAGATCTCGAACTCGGCGGCCAAGGCGCGGGCGCTCGCCATGCTGGAGGCGGTACAGATAAGCGATCCGAAGCGAGTTTTCTCGCTCTATCCGCACGAGGTTTCCGGCGGCATGGGGCAGCGGGCGATGATCGCCATGATGCTGGTCTGCGGTCCGGAACTGCTGATCGCCGACGAGCCGACATCGGCGCTCGACGTCACCGTGCAGCTCGAAGTGCTGGATATCCTCGACAAGCTGGTGGCCGATCGCGGCATGGGGCTGATCTTCATCTCCCACGATCTCAGGCTCGTCTCTTCCTTCTGCGACCGCGTCATCGTGATGTATGCCGGCCGGATCGTCGAGGAACTGCCGGCTGCCAATCTCGCCGATGCGCAGCATCCCTATACGCGCGGGCTCTTGAACTGCCTGCCGACCATCGGTTCCGACCGGCATCCGCTGCCCGTCCTCGACCGCAAGCCGGAGTGGGCGCTATGACATCGGCTCTTTCCATCCGCGACATGGTCGTCACATATGATGAGTTTGCGGCACTCGATCATGTGAACTTCGATATCGGCACCGGCGAATCCTTCGGCATCGTCGGCGAATCCGGTTCCGGTAAATCGACGCTTTTGCGTGCAGTCTCGGGTCTTGCGTCGTTCGACCAGGGCACGCTCAGCGTCAACGGCCGCCCCTATTCCGGACGCAGGCGCGACAAGGAGTTCTACCGCACCGTCCAGATGGTGTTCCAGGACCCTTATGGCTCGCTGCATCCGCGCCAGACGGTCGACCGGCTGCTGCTGGAACCGCTTGTCATCCACGGTTTCACCGATATCGAGACGCGCATCAACCGGGCGCTGGACGAGGTGGGTCTCGGGTCGGGCTTCCGGTTCCGTTATTCGCATCAGCTTTCCGGCGGCCAGCGGCAGCGCATCGCGATCGCCCGGGCACTGATCCTGGAGCCGAAGATCCTGCTGCTCGACGAGCCGACCTCGGCGCTTGACGCGTCGATCCAGGCGGAAATCCTCAATCTGCTCGAACAGGCGCGCCGCGACCGCAACCTCACATTCGTGATGGTCAGCCACGATCTCGGCGTCATCAGCCACATGTGCGAGAGGCTGGCGGTGATGAAAAACGGCAAGGTGGTCGAGACGGTGCCGCGGAAAGCACTGGAAAACCGCGAGTTTTCCGCCGATTATACCCGCCAGCTGCTCGTCGCCAGCGAAGGTTTTCGCCGCGGCTGACGAGCGTCTCGATTTTATCTATGTCACTATCCCGGAACCGCTCCCCGCTTTCGGGCGACATGTTTCAGCCGGCAGGATCGCATGCAGCTTCGGGCGCTTATGTATTTCGACGAACTTGTCCGCACCAATTCGATGCGGGCGGCGGCCGAGAATCTTAACGTTGCTGCCACCGCCGTCTCGCGCCAGATCGAGAACCTCGAACACTATTTCGGCACGCCGCTTGTCGAGCGCAGCAATCGCGGCATCAAGCTGACGGCCGCCGGCGAACTGCTGGCGGCGCGGGCAGGGCGGACGCTGCGCGAACTCGAACATGTCCACCAGCTGATCGACGACCTGCAGGGCCTGCAGCGCGGCAAGGTAGTGATCTATGCGAACGGCGCGACGGTTGCCAACCTGATCGCGCCGGTGCTTGCGGAATTCAGCCTGCGCTACCCGAAGCTGCGGTTCGAGGTGGCGATCACCAGTGCGCGCGAGGCAGTCGAGGCGCTCGCCGGCGCCGAGGCCGATCTGGTGGTGACGCTGTTTGCACCAAAGATATCCGGGGTGAAGGTGCGGCTGCGCTCCGAGATCACCTATGACGTCATCATGGCCGCCGACCATCCGTCCGCCGGTGCCAGGGAACTGACATTGCGCGATCTCGTCCACATGCCGCTCGCTCTTCCCGACAAGAATTTCGGCGCGCGACAGGCCTTCGAGGAACTGTTCGCCAAGGACGGGCTGGAGCTCGATCCGGTCTTCGTCACCGGTTCCCTGGAAATGCTGAAGGAACTGGTGTTGCGCCGCGCGGCGGTCACACTGCTGCCGGCGCTTGCGGTGCAGCGCGAAATCGATGCCGGCCAGCTTGCGGCGGTGCCGATCGCCGCCGGCAAGGCGGTGCGCACGCCGATCGATCTCTGCGTCGCGCCGGACCGCCAGCTGTCGTTCGCGGCGAGCAAGCTCGTCGATTTCATCGAGCGCTTCATGCGCGGCGCCGATACGCGCAAATCGACGCTCAAGAGGGCAAGCGCTTAATTGCTTTTTGTGTAGCGTTTTCGGCTACACAGAGAACACAAAATTCTGCATTGTGTGTGCACCTGCGAAATGACACACTTTTGGCAATCGACGATCCCGCAGGTGCCGATCAGGCGGGTCTCGTTCCAAAAAGGGGATGACGGATGGGCAGGATGACGTTTCTGGGCTCTGCGACCATATTGAAGAGTGCAGCTTTTGGCCTTGCGATCAGCGCGTGCCTGCTTATAGGGCAAACCGGCGCGGAGGCCGCGGCAAAGACCGCGATCACAGTCGGCATGGCGATCGAGCCGGCTGGGCTCGACCCGACGGTCGCAGCACCCGTCGCGATCGGCCAAGTGACCTGGCAGAACATTTTTGAAGGCCTGACGACCATCGACAAGGACGGCAAGATCAAGCCGCAGCTTGCCGAAAGCTGGCAGATATCACCGGATGGTCTGACCTACACGTTCAAGCTCCGCCAGGGCGTCAAGTTCCATAACGGCGTCGCATTCGACAGTTCGGTTGCCAAGTTCTCGATCGACCGCGCTCGCGGCGCGGATTCGGTCAATCCGCAGAAGCGCTATTTCGCCTCGATCGACACGGTCGAAACACCGGATGCGGCGACGCTGGTGCTGAAGCTCAAGCAACCGGCCGGCAGCCTGCTTTACTGGCTCGGCTGGCCATCCTCGACCATCGTCGAACCGAAATCGGCCGCCGACAACAAGACGACCCCGATCGGCACCGGCCCGTTCAAGTTCGTCAGCTGGTCGAAAGGCTCCAAGGTCGATCTCGCCAGGAATGCCGACTACTGGAACAAGGCCGTCTCCCTGAAGCTCGATACCGCGGCCTTCCGCTTCATCAGCGATCCGCAAGCCCAGGCCGCGGCGCTGAAGGCCGGCGATGTCGATGCCTTCCCGGAATTCGGCGCGCCCGAACTGATCAAGTCCTTCGAGGGCGACAAGCGGCTGACGACTGTTATCGGCAATACCGAGCTCAAGGTCGTCGCCGGCATGAACAACACCCGCAAGCCGTTCAGCGACAAAAAGGTACGTCAGGCGCTGATGATGGCGGTCGACCGCGCTACCGTGGTCGAAGGTGCCTGGTCCGGTTTCGGCACGCCGATCGGTAGCCACTACACGCCGAACGACCGCGGCTACAAGGACCTGACCGGCGTCTATCCCTATGATACGGCCAAGGCGAAGGCGCTGCTTGCCGAGGCCGGCTTCCCGAACGGCTTCACCTTCACCATCAAGGCGCCGCAGATGGCCTATGCACAGCGCACCTCGCAGGTGCTGCAGGCGATGTTTGCGGAAATCGGCGTGACGATGAATATCGAGACCACCGAATTCCCGGCGAAATGGGTGGCCGACGTGCTGAAGGCCGCCGATTATGACATGACCATCGTCGCCCATGCGGAGCCGATGGACATCGACATCTATTCCCGCGATCCCTACTACTTCAACTACAAGAACCCTGCCTTCAACGACGTGCTGAAAAAGGTCGAGATGACCTCCGACGCCGCCGGACAGGAAAAGCTCTATGGCGAGGCACAAAGCATCCTCGCCAACGACGTGCCGGCGCTCTTCCTGTTCGTCATGCCGAAGCTCGGTGTATGGGACGGCAAGGTGAAGGGCCTGTGGGAAAACGAACCGATCCCTTCGAACGTCCTGACGGATGTTCATTGGGTAGAGTGAAGTTTCACGCGATGAATTGGAGTGTCGCGCGTGGGGCAGACCGATCTCCCCCCTTGAGGGGGAGATGCCCGGCAGGGCAGAGGGGGGTATCCCTGCGCACTCTTCTACCACCGCATTTGCCGCACCGTCGCCACCCCCCTCTGTCACCTTCGGTGACATCTCCCCCTCAAGGGGGGAGATCAACGGGAGCTCGCGGCACCGGCATGGAGACCCATTCATGATCTCCATCCTCATCCGCCGTATTCTCAGCCTTGCCGTGACGCTGCTCATCGTCTCGCTGCTGATCTTCACCGTCATGGACCTGCTGCCCGGCGATCCGGCGGCGATCATGCTGGGTACCTCGGCGAGCCCGGAAACGCTTGCCGCACTCCAGAAACAATTGGGTCTCGACCAGCCGCTCCCCGTGCGTTACCTCGCCTGGCTCGCCGGGGTCTTCCGGGGCGATCTCGGGCAGTCCTATACCTATGGCGTGCCGGTCGCGGGGCTGATTAGCGAGCGGCTTGCGATCACCCTGCCGCTGGCGCTGATCGCCATCGTGCTCTCGGTGGTGATCGCCATTCCGCTCGGCGTGCAGGCGGCGCGCAAGCACAATGGTGCCTTCGATTTCGTCGCCGGATTGTTCTCCTATATCAGCATCGCGGTGCCGGCCTTCTGGGTCGGGCTGCTGCTGATCATCCTGTTCTCCACCATGCTCGGCTGGATGCCGGCGGGCGGATTTCCCGGCTGGGATGCCGGGCTGCTTGCCGGCCTCAAGGCGCTCCTCCTGCCGGCCGTGGCGCTCGCCCTGCCGCAGGCCGGCGTGCTGACGCGGGTGGCGCGGGCTGCGGTGCTGGAGGTGATGAATGAGGATTTTGTGCGCACCGCCCGTGCCAAGGGCCTGAGCGAGGGCATCGCCATCTGGCGGCACGCCGTCCCAAACGCGCTGGTGCCGGTGTTCACCATGCTCGGCCTGCAATTCACCTTCCTGATCGCCGGTGCGGTTCTGGTCGAGAATGTCTTCAACCTGCCGGGCCTCGGGCGGCTTGCCTATCAGGCGCTCTCCCAGCGCGACATCATCGTCATGCAGGATGTCGTGCTGTTCTTCTCGGCCCTGGTGATCCTGATGAATTTCCTGGTCGATCTCGCCTACCTGGTCGTCGATCCACGCCTCAGGGCCGGTGCTCAATGAGGAAACTGCTTCGCCGCCCCGTCTTCCTCATCGGGCTCGTCATCACGCTCGTGTTGTTTGCCGTAGCGCTGCTGTCGCTCGTCTGGACGCCGTTTCTGCCCACCAAAATGAACATCGTCCACAAACTCAAGGCACCGCTCGATTTCGGTCTTCTCGGCACCGACCAGTTCGGCCGCGACGTTGCATCGATGCTGATGGTCGGTGCCTGGAACTCGCTGTCGACCTCCATTCTTGCAGTGCTTCTCGGCGCAAGCGTCGGCACGGCCATCGGCGTCGTCGTCGCCATGCGGCGCGGTTGGCTGGAGCTCGTCGTGATGCGCGGCTGCGACATCGTCTTCGCCGTTCCGCCGATCCTCTCGGCGATGATGCTCGGCGCTTTCATAGGATCGGGCCGGTTCACGGCGATCATCGCCATCGGTGTGTTCATGGTGCCGGTCTTTGCGCGGCTCGCGCTCGGCGCTGCCCTGCAGATCTGGACGCGGGATTATGTTACCGCCGCCGTCAGCATGGGCCGCCCGAAAGCCAAGATCACGCTCGTCCATGTGCTGCCGAACATCTCCAACCAGATCATCGTGCAGGTGACGATCCAGCTCGGCCTCGCGATCCTCACCGAGGCGGGCCTCTCATTCCTCGGCCTCGGCATGCCGCCGCCGACGCCCACCTGGGGACGGATGCTGGCCGATGCGCAGACCTTCCTCGGCCAGGCGCCGTGGCTGGCGCTGATGCCGGGGCTCGCCATCGCGCTGGCCGTGCTCGGCCTCAACATGCTCGGCGACGGCCTGCGCGACCTCCTCGATCCCCGCGACAATTCCTGATTTCGAAACGAAGATATTGCGATGAATGACCTCCTGAAACTGACGATCCGCGAACTGCTCGACCTTTATTCGACTAGGAAGCTCTCGCCCTTGGAATACTGGCTGGCGGTCGAGGATCGCATCGCCGCCTTCGAGCCGCATGTGCAGGCGCTTTATCTCTACGATCCCGAGAGCGCACGGGCGCAGGCCGCAGCCTCCACCGATCGCTGGATGAAGGGCGCGACGAAGGGCGTGCTCGACGGCATTCCGGTGACGCTGAAGGAGTTGATCGCCACCAAGGGCCAGCCAGTGCCGCTTGGCACGGCGGCCGTCGAACTGGTGCCTGCCGCCGAAGACGCACCGATCGCCGCGCGCATGAGAGAGGACGGCGCGGTGATTTTTGCCAAGACCACCTGCCCGGACTACGGCATGCTCTCCTCCGGCCTGTCGAGCTTCCATCACCTCAGCCGCAATCCTTGGGATCTCACCCAGAACCCTGGCGGATCGAGCGCCGGCGCGTCGGCCCGCCGGTGCCGCCGGTTTTGGCCCTCTGCATATCGGCACGGATATCGGCGGCTCTGTGCGCCTGCCGGCGGGCTGGACGGGGTTGTTCGGTTTTAAGCCGAGCCAGGGCCGTATCCCGGTCGATCCGTATTATGTCGGCCGCTGCGCGGGGCCGATGACCCGCACGGTCGAAGATGCGGCCTTTTCCATGGCGACGCTGTCGCGTCCGGACTGGCGCGACGGCACGTCGCTGCCGCCCAACGATTTCGACTGGCTTAATTTCGATATCGACGTGAAGGGCATGAAGATCGGCCTGATGCTCGATGCCGGCATCGGCCTTGCAGTCGAGGACGAGGTTCGCGATGCGGTCGTGGCCGCCGCCAAGCGCTTTGAGGATGCGGGAGCGATCATTATTCCGGTAGAACCGGTCATGAACCGCATCATGCTCGACGGGCTCGACAGTTTTTGGCGCTCGCGGTTCTGGGGCGATATCGAGAAAATGCCGGAAGAGCGCCGGGCGCTGATCCTGCCCTATATCTACCAATGGGCGGAAGGCGGCACTTACATTTCCGGCGTCGAAGCGGTGCGCGGCTTCAACCAGACGATCGAAATGCGCAAGGCCTGTGGAAGGCTGTTCACGACCGTCGACGCGGTGATCTCGCCGACCAATCCGATCGTCTCTTATCCGGCGGAGTGGGCCTCGCCCACCAATGATCCGGCTTTGCCCTTCGAACATATCGGTTTCACCGTACCGTGGAACATGTCGGAACAACCGGCCTCGTCGATCAATTGCGGCTTTTCGAAAACCGGCATGCCGATCGGCCTGCAGATCGTCGGCCCGCGCTATGACGACCTGCTGGTGCTGAAACTCTCCAGGGCCTTCGAGCAATGGACCGGGGGCATTTCGGCCTGGCCGGAGCCGCCGGCCGCCTGACTCCTCTGAACCTTTCCGGCTATTTCCGCCTGGGTGCAACCGCGCCGGGGAACAATCGCGCTGTTGCTGCGTTCACCGGCGGCGACAGGAAGCGTGAAGCGGGTAGCGTGCGTCGCTCGCTCGGGAGACCGACCCCGTTCCACGTTTTCGACGCCGTTTGATTCCGCGCAAAGCCTTCCGCGGCTCGCGTCCTCTAAGGTTCGCAAAACAGGAGATCGATATGCCCGCAGCCAACCCCACGACCGACTTCACCCGCAATGGCACCGGCCAGAACTCGGCAACCAGCAAGGACGTCGAAGCCCAGATCCAGCAGCTCCGCGACGATATCGCTGCACTGACGCGCAGCATTGCTGCCGTGGGCAACGAGAAGGCCAGCGAATACAAGGGTAAGGCCCGCCGGGTCGCCAACGATGCCGCCGACGCTTCGATGCATATGGTGGAAGCCGCGCGCGATCAGGCTCTGTCGATGGAAAAGGACCTGGAACGCCAGATCCGCACAAACCCTATCCAGGCCGTCGCGATCGCCGCCGGCGTGGGATTTCTCTTCGCGCTGTTGACGCGTCGCTGACGATGACAGGACTTGGTCCACTTTTGGCTTCACTCGCCGCGATGGATATCGCGGCGTTGACGCGCAAGCTCAAAAGAAATGCGATCCTCTATGCTTTCGTGCTGCTTTTCCTGCTGACGGCCTATGGACTGCTAGTGGCAGCGCTCGCAGTCTATCTCGCCGGCATATGGGGACCGCCGATGGCGCTGCTTGCAGTCGCCGGTGGCGCGCTCGTCCTGGCATTGATTATGTATCTCTGCGTCGTTATCGCCAATGCTTCCGAACAGCGCCGCAAGCGGGAAGCCGCGGCCTCCAACAGTTCCAAGGCGTTGATGATAACAGCGGCTCTGACGGCATTGCCGCTGCTGGTCAAATCACGTCCGCTGCTGCTCGTCGCGGTGGTCGGCGGTCTTGGCTTTCTCGCGGCGAAGTCCATGGGTGGTCCGGGCCGGCGACATTCCGAGCCCGCCGAATAAGCAGGTCTCGTCGCGCGACCAGCTGAACGGCCGCCTGCCGGGCGCAGGCGGCCATATTCCGCGTTGTGCTGGGGCCTGCTCTCGACGAAAGCGGGCTTCGCGAATAATAGCAGGCGGTTTGCGACCGCCCTGTGTCTTTTGTAAATGACCGGGCGTTCTTTCGATGGTCTAGCCGAATTTCGTTGTCGAATCTCGGGCGGACTTAATTGTTGCGAATCCTCGTTGTCGATCGGGAGTTCCTGGTGGCCATGGAAGTGGAGGCCGTGCTCACCGAGGCGCTTGCCTGCGAGGTCCAGGTCGCCACGCCACACACCTATATGGTGGAACTGGAAAGCGGCTGGTTCGACGTTATCGTCATCGATTCGAGGCTGATTGGTGGAGAGGCTGGGCTTCGGCTGAGAGCTTCAGGCTCGGGTCTGGTGTTCACCACGCTCAGCGTCGAGGACATGGATGGTCTGAAGGGCTGGGACGGAATAAGTGTCGTCGCCAAACCGTTCAACGACCGCCACCTCGTCGAAGCCGTCAAAAACGCCGCCCAGGTGTGAGCGGCGTTCTCTCAGATTTTTCAGGATCAGCTGCCAAAAGCACGTGACGTGATCGCCGCATCGCCTGCATCGGGGCCGTAGTCGCCCTCGCCGGAGACGCCCAGCAGCTCCTGCAGACGGGCGCGGGCGCGGCTGACGCGGCTCTTGATCGTGCCGACGGCGCAGCCGCAGATCGCAGCCGCCTCCTCATAGGCGAAACCGGCGGCACCCACGAGGATGATCGCTTCGCGCTGATCGTCAGGCAGCTTGTCGAGCGCCTTGCGGAAATCCTGCAGGTCGAGCCTGCCGTACTGTTCCGGATGGACCGAGAAACGCTCGCTGAACAGGCCGTCGCTATCCTGCACCTCGCGTCCGCGCTTGCGCATCTGGCTGTAGAATTCGTTGCGCAGGATGGTGAACAGCCAGGCCCGCATGTTGGTGCCTGCGGTGAAGCTGGTCTGGTTCGCCCAGGCTTTCATGATTGTATCCTGCACGAGGTCGTCCGCCTTGTCGTGCCGGCCTGTCAGGGATACCGCGAAGGCACGCAGATTAGGCAGCGACGCGAGAAGGTCGCGCTTGAAGCCGCGATCGTCGCTCTCGTCTTCCTTGCTCATTTTGCGTTCACCGGTTTGGCGTTCTTCTCAGCCTGTTCCAGGCGCTCGAGAAGATCGAGAAAACGATCCGGAATCCCTTCTTCCTGTACCGCGTCGTAGAAGTCCCTTAACTTGCGGGATATGGATGCATTCGGCGGCACCGCTCCAGGTCGGACTTCTTGGGATTGGATTGCTGTCATCTCTTCTTTTTTTCTGTTGTCGTCACTCATCACGCGGGCAGCCTGTTGCGATATCGTCGGGCAAAGGAATTCCTGGCGGCAAAAAAAGTTCCACTCTTGCGGAACTTTTTTTCAAGGCCCACGTTCATAACAGGTCAATTGCCCACCGGGCACCGAGGGAGATTTTGTATGTCACTCACCACACGCGTTGCGTCTCACCTTCCATATCTGCGTCGGTATGCTCGCGCCGTCACCGGATCACAGACCTCGGGAGACGCCTATGTTGCCGCGGTCCTGGAAGCTTTGATCGCAGACGTTTCGATATTCCCCGAAACGTCCAAGGACCGTGTTTCGCTCTATAAACTCTTTGTTACAATTTTTGGTTCCACGAACATTGAGATTCGCCCGATCGAATCGCCGTTTGCCTGGGAGCAGCGCGCGGCAGCCAATCTCTCGATGCTTCCCTCCCAGTCGCGGCATGCGTTCCTGCTTGTCTCGGTGGAGGGTTTCAGCATCGAGGAAGCCGCGGAGGTCCTGGATGTCAGCCCCGCTGAAGTGAACCGCCTGCTCGACGACGCGACCCGCGAAATCTCGCGGCAGGTCGCGACCGACATCATGATCATCGAGGACGAGCCGCTGATCGCGCTCGACATCGAACAGATGGTGCAGGATCTCGGCCATCGCGTCACTGGCATCGCCCGCACCCATAAGGAAGCGGTGTCGCTCTTCCAGTCTTCGCACCCGAAAATGGTGCTCGCCGATATCCAGCTCGCCGACGGCAGCTCCGGGATCGACGCGGTCAACGAAATCCTGAAGTCTTCGAGCGTGCCGGTGATCTTCATTACCGCTTTCCCGGAGCGGCTTCTGACCGGCGAACGCCCGGAACCAGCCTTCCTCGTTACCAAGCCCTTCAACCCGGACATGGTGAAGGCTTTGATCAGCCAGGCGCTGTTCTTCAACGAAGCCGTGAAGGCCGCCGCTTGATCCCATGGGCGGCAGGCGAGCGGACCAGGCCGGAACAAAATGCAACGGGTGGCGTTCTGGCGCATCCGAAGAGGAAGGCCCATGTTGTATTATGCTCTTGTCTGCCTGCTCGTCGCGATCTTCACCGGTGCGCTCGGCTTCAGCGGCATTGCGGGAACGGCAACCGGCCTCGCGCAGCTTCTGTTTTTCCTGTTTCTCGCACTGTTGCTGATATCGCTGGTCGTCGGGTTGTTCCGGCGTGTTTGACGTCCTATAAAAGTCGGATAATCATACTCATAAATCCAGGTGTCTCTGCGCACAGCAGGTGCCCGGTTTCCCCCGCAAGCCCGCAGACGGAGTGAGTAACTTGGTGAATCCCCTGACATGGCAGCAGGCTGGTCAGAGTGATGACAAGTTACGCGAATTTTTCATGCCGGCGCTGGTGGACCTTGGCGCCAGCATCATGATCCAGGACGCAGGCCGCAATTATCTCTTCGTCACTCATCTTCCGGAGGTCTGGGCGGTCGAGCACGTCAGGACACCCACCGATGTCAGCCTGTTCGGCGACGAGGTCGGGGCAAAGCTCGCGACCCTCAAGGACGGCATGACGGAAGCGGGTCGCAAAGGCCATATCGAGATTACCATCGGCACCGAGCAGATCTACGAGTTTCGTGTCCAGACGGTGGAATTTTCCAATGGCGGACTGCATTTCGTCACCACCATCATCGACCGTTCCGAGGAACGCCATCGCGAGCGGCTGCTGCGTGCGCTGCTGCGCGAGGTCAGCCACCGTTCCAAGAACCTGCTCGCCATCATCCAGAGCATTGCGCTGCAGACGGCCCGTTATTCAGGCTCGCTGGAACTGTTTCTGCACAAGTTCCGGGGGCGGCTTTATTCACTCTCGCAGAGCCAGGACCTGATCACCGATTCCAGCTGGCGCGGCGCCTATTTTTTCGAACTGGTGCAGCAGCAGACGGAAAAGTACCTGCCCGAGAACAAGCATCTCGTGCGCGTCCACGGGGACAACATCCTTTTGACGCCGAACGCCTCGCTGCATATCGGACTGGCGCTGCACGAGTTGATCGTCAACGCGGTCAGCCACGGTTCGCTATTGCGCAGCGGCCGGGTAATCAATGTCACCTGCACCCGCATGCACCTCAACGGCCATGATTCGCTGGAGATGATCTGGGACGAAGTGCTGGATGCCAGCCGGAGCTCCGAAGATACCGAGGATTCATTGAAGGCGCATTTCGGCAGCACCGTGCTGGAGCGTGTCGTTCCGGCCTCCGTCAACGGCAAGGCGCAATACGTCATCTCCAACGATCGCATCAGCTATCGGCTGGTATTCCCGCTGGAGAGCGGCGGGGATTGAAGAATAGTCGTTGGTGAGAAGCTTTCCGGCTCATTGATGCCCCGCGACGTAAGTCTTTCCGAAAAGCTCGCTCGCAGCGCCATTATTCACCATGCCCCACAAAACTGAGCTGGCCCGGTTCCGGTTGACGGAGCCGAGCCAGTTCGTCTCTTCGAGGGGGATTGAAGAGTATGTCCGAAGGCTTTGTAGGGCGGGGGACGGGGGGTCGCCTTCGAACACTCACATAACGGGCGCCTCGGGAATAGGTTCCGGCAGTTCCAAATTTTTTTGAGTTTTTTTCAGCGGTCGTCTTTCCGACTGGCGAATGAAGAATGGCGGCTTTGCAGCCGCCATTCCGATCGGGTCCGTGTGGCGGGCTCAGTGTTTCAGCGCTCTCGGATCGAGCGCGTCGCGGATCGCATCGCCCATATAGTTGACGCTGAGTACAGTCAGCGAGATCGCCAGGCCCGGCCAGAGCACGCGCGAGGGTGTCAACTGCAGGAAGTTGGCGCCGTCGAACAACAGCCGTCCCCAGGTCGGGAAATCCGAGGGAAAACCGAGACCCAGGAAGCTCAGTGCCGATTCCGTGATGATCGCCGAAGCGATGCCCAATGTCGCCGAAACCATGATCGAGCTCAGCACGTTGGGCAGGATGTGCCTGAGGATGATGCGATACTCCCGCATGCCGCTCGCCTTCGCCGCCAGGATGAATTCCTGGCTTTTGACGGCCAGCACATCGCCGCGCACGATACGGGCGGTGTGCATCCAGCTGGTGATCCCGATCACGAAGACGATCAGGATGAAGATGCCGGTTTCGGGTCCGAATGCCGCCCGCAAGGTATCGCGAAACAACATCAGGATGACGAGCAGCAGCGGCAGGAGCGGTAGCGCCAGGAACAGGTCGGTGATGCGCATCAGCGGACCGTCGAGCCTGCGGATATAGCCGGAGACTACCCCCACCAGCGTTCCGAGGAAAAGCGCCAGCAACATCGCCGTGATGCCGACCGCAAGCGAGATGCGGCCGCCGGCGAGCACCTGGGCAAGCATGTCCTTGCCGAGGTTGTCGGTGCCGAACGGATGTGCCCAGGAGGGCCATTGGTTCTTGTCGCGGATATTGATGGCGTTCGGGGCCACCCGGTGGATATACGGACCCACGAACACCGCCAGCACGATGAACGTGAAGACGATCAATCCGACTACTCCGCCCTTGTGGGAACGGAACTGGCGCCAGATGTCCGCGAGCGCCGACCTGGTGGGAGTTGCCGCCTTGGCGGGCGGGGCGGTTGTAAGCGTCGCATCAGTCATAACGGATCCTCGGGTCAAGAATGCCGTAAAGCACGTCGGCGATGAGGTTGAAGAGCACGATCAGCACCGCGAAGATGAAGGTCAGGGTCTGGACGAGCGGGATATCGGCCCCCTGAACCGCGATGATCAGCAATTGGCCGAGGCCATTCACGCGAAAGATCTGCTCAGTGATGATGGCGCCCGAGAAGATCGTCGGCACGCCGAGTGCGATCACGGTGACGACCGGGATCAGGCTGTTGCGCAGCACATGGATGAGCAGAACCGACTTTTCCTTGACGCCCTTGGCACGCGCGGTGCGCACGTAGTCCTGGTGCAGGTTGTCGAGCATCGAGGCCCGCACGAAACGGGTGATCTGCGAGGCGTTGAAAAGCGACAGAACGGTGACCGGCAAGGCCATCTGCTTGATCTGCTGCAGGAAGCTCGAGAAGTCGTTGACGACCAGGTTGGTGTCATAGACCGACGGGAACCATTGCAGCCAGGAGGAGAAGATGACGACCAGCAGCACGCCGGTGAAGAAGGTCGGCACCGAGTATCCGACCATCGACAGGAACGTGCCGATCTGGTCGAAGATCGAATACTGCTTGTAGGCGGAGATGACGCCGATCGGAACGGCGATCATCACCCCGAACACATAAGCGAGGCCAACGACCCATAGCGTCTGGGGCAGGCGCTGGACGATCAGGTCGACCACCGGGCTGCGGGTCGCCCAGGACAGCACCCGCATGCGGGTACCATCGCCGAATTGCCAGCCGGTCAGGCGTTCGAGGATGTTGAGTGGTTCGTTGATGAAGAATTGCTGCAGCCAGTAGAGGTAGCGGAAGAAGAATGGCTGATCGAGGCCGAGCGATGCGCGGATCTGTTCGCGGACCTCCGGCGGGATCGTCAACGGCAGGTCGCCGGTCGGATCGTTGGGGGCAAGATCGAGTAGCGCGAAAATGACGAAGCTAATGATCAGCAGCGTCGGGATTGCGAAGAGCAATCGTCGCAAGGTGTAGGTGAACATCAATAAGTCTCCAGACTAGCGCGGAGAAGAAAATGCGGGCGCCGGGCCTGCCGCAAGGGCAGGCCCGGCGATCGGCATCACTTCGTGCGCGACCAGTCGGCGACGTTCCACAGCTCGCTATCCCAGGCGTTCATCTTCACGCCGGCGAGCTTGAGAGAATGCGAGGAGACGCTGCCGCGGTGGACGAGCGGGATATGCGCGCCTTCTTCGGTCAGCATGTCGTTGAGCTGCTTGGCAAGCGCTGCGCGCTTGTCGAGCTCGGCGGTCTTCGAAAGTTCGCCGAGCAGCTTGTCATAGGCCGGGTTGCAGTAACGCGGAATGTTCTGGCCCTGCCAACCGTTCGCCGGGCCGGGAACCTTGTCGCACAGCCATTCTGCGAGATACTTTTCCGGATCGGTGCCGTCGAAGTTGTTGGTGTACATTTCGACGTCGGCATAGAACTTCTGGAAGGTGTCCGGGCTTGCCGGATCGCCGCCGAAGAAGACCGAGGCGCTGGCGTTGCGCAGTTCGGCGCCGACGCCAATCTGCGACCACATGTCCTTCACCAGTTCCTGGGTCGCCTGGCGAACCGAGTTGGTGGAGGTCGCATAGAGGTAGGAGAGCTTCACGCCGTTCTTGGCACGGATGCCATCCGGGCCTTTCTTCCAGCCGGCATCGTCAAGCAGCTTGTTGGCGGCCACAAGATCCTGCTTCAGGCACCAGTTGTCGTTCTTGGTGGAAGCGACGGCGGCCGGTGCGGGAACGATGTTGCAGGTCGCCTTGCCGGCTGCGCCGTATCCTGCCTCGACGATGATGCTGCGGTCGATGGCGAGCGAAAGCGCGCGGCGGACTGCCGGGTCGGAGAGCGAAGGATGCGGGCCGGCTTCCTTGGTGGAACGTTTTGCGCCAAGCGACGGATCGGCATTGTAATGGTTGAGATTGATACGTTCGACCTGGGTGCCGAATGCCGTTTCCAGCTTGCCTTTGCCGGCAGCGACCATCTTGGCGAGGATTTCCGGCTCTACCTGCATGTTCCAGGCATAATCGTATTCGCCGGTTTCGAGAACGGCGCGCGCCGCCGACGCAGCGTCGCCACCGCCCTTGAGGGTCACGGTTGCGAAGGCAGGCTTTGCCGCATCACGGTAATTGGTGTTGGCGGTCAGCGTGATGACGTCGTTCGGCTTGAATTCCTTGACGACGAACGGACCGGTGCCGATCGGGCCGAAGTTGGCCGAGGTGCAGCCCGGGGCCTTGGCGCCGACGCAGTTTTCGAATTGCTTCTTCTGGATGACCGGCGACTGGGCGCCGACGAAAGCGCTGTAGGGATAGGGCTTCGGTTCGGTAAAGGTGATCTTGACCGTCTGCGGATCCGGAGCCTCGACGCTCTTGACGCCCTCGTACTGGGCGGCCTGGGCGCAACCGCCGTCCGGCGCGATGCAATATTTCCAGGTGAAGATGACGTCGTCAGCCGTAAAGGGCGTGCCGTCCGACCATTTGACGCCCGGCTTGATCTTCCAGGTCATGCTGAGCAGGTCCTTGGCGACGCCGCCGTTCTCGACGGTCGGGATCTCGGTGACCAGCATCGGCACGAGACTACCCTTCTCGTCGTAGCGGGCGAGCGGCTCGATGACCATCGAGGACGCGTAGACTTCCTTGGTGCCGCCGGAGAGGTAGGGGTTCATCGTCGAAACGGCCTGCCAGAACAGGATCTTCAGATCCCCGTCCGTGCCCCGTTCGGCATGCGCGGCGGCGCCGGCGAAGGTGAGGGCGGCAACTGTGCCGGCCAAAAGAAGTTTGAGGTTTTTCATGCTGCTATTCCCCTTGTCGTTCTCTTATGAGTTGTGGTTGGGCCTGCCGGTCGAGCCGGCTTTTTGTGCCTCGGGACTGCGAAGTCGCCTTCCTCAACTTATTGACTTCGCAGCGTATTTCCTGTCGGTTCCTCCTCCGAAACTACCTTAAGAACAAGTTACATCCTGCCGCTTTTGGCGAGCATGATCAAATTTTGAGCCATCTAAGCATAGGCCTATTTTCCGTTCAAGCCGGAAAATTGAAGCTTGCAAAATCGTGTCTTCGCGTCGCAATATCCGCCCGACATCCACCCTTGGCAGAGTGGAAATATGAAAAAAACAACGGGGTTATCACTATGCCGGTCATCAATCGCGTCGCCGAAATGCAGGATCAGGTCGCTGAATGGCGGCGCCATCTGCACGAGAATCCGGAGCTGCTCTACGACGTCCACGAGACCTCGAGATTCGTCGCGGAAAAGCTGCGGGCCTTCGGCTGCGACATCGTCGAGACCGGCATCGGCAGGACCGGTGTCGTCGCAATCATCAAAGGCAGCCAGGGCGATGGTCCGGTCATCGGTTTCCGCGCCGACATGGATGCGCTGCCGATCCTTGAGACCTCCGGCAAGCCCTGGGCTTCCAAGACGCCCGGCAAGGCGCATTCCTGCGGCCATGACGGCCACACCGCCATGCTGCTGGGTGCTGCGCAATATCTTGCCGAGACACGCAATTTCAAGGGTTCGGTCGCGGTGATCTTCCAGCCGGCGGAGGAGGGCGGCGCGGGCGCACTGGCGATGATCAACGACGGCATGATGGAGAAGTTCGGCATCAAGGAAGTCTACGGCATGCATAACGAGCCGCGGCTTCCGGTCGGCAGTTTCTCCACCCGCAAGGGCGGCATCATGGCGGCGGCCGACACGTTCGAAATCACCGTCCACGGCCGCGGCAGCCATGCCGCGCAGCCGCACAATTCGATCGATCCGATCCTGGTGTCCTCACATATCGTGCTGGCGCTGCAGTCGATCGTCTCGCGCGAGACCGACCCCCTGAAGTCGCTGGTCGTCACCGTCGCCTCGATCCACGGCGGCGAGGCGAGCAACGTTATTCCCGCCTATGTCAAGATGACCGGGACGGTGCGCACGCTGCTGCCGGAAACTCGCGATTTTGCCGAGAAGCGCCTGAGCGAAGTGGCTCAATCAACCGCGATCGCCCATGGCGCGACGGCTGATGTCATGTATCGCCGCGGTTATCCCGTCACCTTCAACCACGACAACGAGACGGATTTTGCCATCGAGATCGCGGCCAAGGTCGCCGGTCCCAAGTCGGTGCTGACCGGCATGGCGCCGCATATGGGCGCGGAGGATTTTTCCTACATGCTGGAGAAGCGCCCCGGCGCCTTCATCTTCATCGGCAACGGCGATACCGCCAACCTCCACAATGCTGCTTATGACTTCAACGACGAGGCTATTCCTTTTGGCGTCAGCTACTGGATCACGCTCGCCGAAACCGCGCTCGCCGCCTGATCCGAAGGAGATTTCCATGCTGCTTTCCGGCACTTCCATGGAACAGGGCGGTGGTTCGGTGACCCCGGTCCTGTCTGTCCGCAATCTTTCCACCTCGTTCCGGGTGAACGACGAATGGCGCACGGTGGTGCGCAACATCTCGTTCGACGTGGCGCCGCGCGAGACGGTGGCGATCGTCGGCGAATCGGGCTCGGGCAAGAGCGTCACTTCGCTGTCCATCATGCGGCTGCTGCCGAAGAATTCGAGCAGGATCGAAGGCCAGGTCTTCCTCAACGGCCGCGAATTGCTGTCGCTGCAGGAAGAGCAGATGCGCCGCGTGCGCGGCAAAGACATCTCGATGATCTTCCAGGAGCCGATGACCTCGCTCAACCCGATCTTCCCGATCGGCAAGCAGATCGCCGAGGCGCTGACGGTCCATACCGACATCAGCAATGCCGATGCGAAGAAGGAAGTCATCCGCCTGCTCGAAAAGGTGCGTATCCCCAACGCCTCGTCGCGTTTCGACGAATATCCGCACCAGTTTTCCGGCGGCATGCGCCAGCGCGTCATGATCGCCATGGCACTGGCGGCGAGACCTAAGTTGCTGATCGCCGACGAACCGACCACCGCGCTCGATGTCACCATCCAGGGCCAGATCCTCGACCTCATCAAGGTGCTGCAGGAAGAGGAGGGCATGTCGGTCCTCTTCATTACCCACGACATGGGCGTGGTGGCCGAAGTCGCCGACCGCACCATCGTCATGTATCGCGGCGATGCGGTGGAGACGGGCGAGACCAGCGACATCTTCCACCGCGGCCAGCATCCTTATACCCGCGCGCTGCTGTCCGCCGTGCCGCGTCTAGGTTCGATGGGCGAGCGCAAGTTGCCGTTGCGTTTCCCGATCGTCGATATCAAGACCGGCGAACAGATGCTGCTTGCCGACGTCACCGACACGGTCGGCAAGGGCAAGACGCCGATCCTCGACGTCAAGGACCTGACCACCCGGTTCGACATCCATTCCGGCCTGTTCGGCCGCAAGTCCGGCGCGGTCCATGCGGTCGAAAAGGTCTCCTTCGATCTGTTCCCGGGCGAGACCCTGTCGCTCGTCGGCGAATCGGGCTGCGGCAAGTCGACCACCGGCCGTTCCGTCACCCGTCTGATCACGCCGACCAGCGGCGAGGTCACTCTCGATGGTTATGAGGTCATGAAGCTCGATCAGCCGACGCTGCGCCAGATGCGCCGGTCGATCCAGATGGTCTTCCAGGATCCGTTCGCCTCATTGAATCCGCGCATGAGCGTCGGTTCGGCTGTCATGGAGCCCTATGTCGAACACAGCCTCGGCACCAAGCTGCAGGCCCGCGACAAGGCGGCGAGCCTGATGGAGAAGGTCGGCCTTTCCGCCGACATGATGAAGCGTTTCCCGCACGAGTTTTCCGGCGGCCAGCGCCAGCGCATCGCGATTGCCCGCGCCCTGATGCTCGACCCGAAGATCATCGTCGCGGACGAGGCGGTCTCGGCGCTCGACGTGTCGATCAAGGCACAGGTCTGCAACCTTCTCCTCGACCTGCAGCAGAGCCTCAACCTCGCCTTCCTGTTCATCAGCCATGACATGGCGGTGGTCGAGCGTGTCAGCCATCGGGTGGCGGTCATGTATCTCGGCGAAATCGTCGAGATCGGCCCGCGGGCGGCAGTGTTCGAGAACCCGCAGCATCCTTATACGCGGAAGCTTATGTCCGCCGTGCCGATTCCGGATCCGTCCCGCCGGCGGATCAAGCGCAACATGTCGACCGACGAGATCAAGAGCCCGATCCGCCCGGTCAACTACGTGTCGCCAAAGCGGGAGTATCGCGAGGTGAGTGCGGGGCACGTGGTGCAGGTGGCGTAGCACATCGAGACGGTTGAGAGCCTGTGCTCATGACATCAACCCCGCACGATCGGGATCGTACGGGTTACCGATCAGGGGCGCTGGCTGTTCCATCGCCGTCGGCATCCGTATTTTCAGCGGCCATCGTCTTTTCCAGCCGGACAACGGCATCCACGAATGTTGGAAATACTTCGCGAATCCGAGCCAGGTTCTCGATCACCTTGTCGGCTTTCAGGTCGAATCCGTATCGGTGCCGAACGAGATGGCGGAAGGCTTTCAGTTCCGTCAGAGACTCGTATAGCTCCGTGTCGATAACGGACGGTCGTATACCGTCGATTTCGGCCGACATCTGGTCGAGAACGTCCTGATGCATTGTCGGTCCGCTGGGGACGAGACCGTCCACGTCCCGTGCCAAGCTCAGAAGACTGTCCTCAATGCCGTTATAGACGTTATGGATACCCAATGAGATGGCTGACAGCGCACCCCATTCTCCGTCGGAAACTTCCTGGGAATGTCGCGCGAGGAAGATTTCGAGCTGTTCCAGCTCTCGTTCCGCGCGCGCGATCTTCGGTGACAAGCGTGAAAAAGCCGGAAGGCTAAACGCAGCCATCGAGAAGCTCCTGTACCCTGTCAGCGGTCATATCGGCCTCGAAGATCAGATCATAGGGAATATCTGTTCCTCTCATATGATCTGCGACGAGACGTTCAATGAAAAGTCTGCGCGCAGGGTCGAGCGGGCCCATCATCAGGAGGTCGACATCAGAATGTAAATGAAAATTGTGCTTCGCCAAGGAGCCGATGATGCGCATCTCGACGCCATGCTTGCGGGCGTCTTCAAGTATGCGTTCAGCGCGAAAGGACGCGGTCTTGTGTCGCGTTTCCGCTCGACGTTCAATCAGCACTTCCATCCGGTTCATGCGTGGGTTCCCGGCTAATACCATTCTCCTTCAGCCTATATCATTTCTCTACGGGCTCAAAGGTAACGTAACGGTCACACGAGGGTAGGCGCGGCGACTAAGCGGGCGCAATGTGGCCGCAATGGATTTTGATGACGAAACAATTTCCTCTGCGAATAGCTACCATGCGGTTCTTCCACCCGTTTGACAGACCATCCGAAACCATGGCAGCAACAGGTGGAGGAGAATTTCTGCCATGGCAAAACGGTCTGATACGCAAGGGCGGCTCGACGATGCGGCGCGGGCCGGCTGGCTCTATTATGTCGCGGGGCGGACCCAGGACGAGATCGCCGCGGCCATGAGCATTTCGCGGCAGTCGGCGCAGCGGCTGGTGTCGCTCGCGGTTGCCGAACGGCTGATCAAGGTGCGCCTCGACCACCCGATCGCCGCCTGCCTGGAACTCGCCGAGGCGTTGCGCAAGAAATACGATCTCAAACATGTCGAAGTGGTGCCGAGCGATCCGGCAGGGAGTTCCAGCACCGTCGGGATCGCCGAAGCCGGCGCCGCCGAGATCGAGCGCTGGCTGAAGCGCCCGGACCCGATCGTCATCGCGGTCGGCACGGGCCGCACGCTGAAGGCCGCCGTTGACCAGCTGCCGCCGATGGAATGTCCGCAGCACCGGATCGTGTCGCTCACTGGCAATATCGGGCCGGACGGATCGGCCGCCTTCTACAACGTCATCTTCTCGATGGCGGACGCGATCAAGGCGCGGCATTTTCCTATGCCGCTGCCGGTTCTCTGTTCCTCGGCCGAAGAGCGCGAAACCCTGCACGACCAGGCGCTGGTGCGCTCGACGCTCGAACTCGGCGCGCAGGCGGACGTTACCTTCGTCGGCATCGGCGAACTCGGGCCGGACGGCCCGCTCTGCGTCGACGGCTTCCTCGGCAAGGAGGAAATGCAAAAGCTCGTTCGAGAAGGTGCTGCCGGCGAGATTTGCGGCTGGGTCTATGACAACCAGGGCAAGCTTCTCGCCAATTCCATCAACGACCGCGTCGCCAGTGTGCCGATCCCCTCGCGGGAGACCTCCTCCGTCATCGGACTGGCGCTGGGGCGCAAGAAATTCCAGGCGATTTCCGCTGCGCTCAAGGGCAATATCATCAACGGTGTGATCACCGACGAGGCGACTGCGGAGCAATTGCTCGGTCGCTGAGCAAAAATTATCCGTAACCAGATCAACGACATGACCTATGTCTGCTGCGCTGCAGCGACGAATGGCGATTGACTTTTTACGCCGTTTAACGAGTAATTGCCCATGAGCAAAGCGAATGCTCGTTACTCATCTTCTGGGAGGAAGATATGACATTGAAGACGATTTTGCTGGGCGCCTGCTCGGCGCTGGCGCTTGCCGGCCTTTTCTCCACCGCGGCTTCGGCTGAAACCCTCACCATCGCGACGGTCAACAACGGCGACATGGTCCGCATGCAGGGCCTGACTTCCGAGTTCACCAAGGCGAACCCGGATATCCAGATCAACTGGGTCACGCTTGAAGAAAACGTGCTGCGTGAGCGTGTCACCACTGACATCGCCACCAAGGGCGGCCAGTACGACATCCTGACGATCGGCAATTACGAAGTTCCGATCTGGGCCAAGCAGGGCTGGCTGCTTGAGCTGAACAAGCTCGGCGACAGATATGACGCCAACGACATCCTGCCGGCGATCAAGGGCGGTCTGACCGTCAACGGCAAGCTTTATGCGGCGCCGTTCTACGGCGAGTCGGCGATGATCATGTATCGCAAGGACCTGTTCGAGAAGGCCGGCCTCAAGATGCCGGAAAACCCGACCTGGGAATTCATCGGCGATGCGGCTCGCAAGATCACCGACCGCAAGACCGACGTGAACGGTATCTGCCTGCGCGGCAAGGCCGGCTGGGGCGAGAACATGGCCTTCATCACGGCGCTCACCAATTCGTTTGGCGGCCGTTGGTTCGACGAAAAGTGGAACCCGCAGTTTGACCAGCCGGAATGGAAGGCTGCCTTGCAGTTCTATGTGGACCTGATGAAGGATGCCGGCCCGTCCGGTGCTTCCTCGAACGGCTTCAACGAAAACCTGACGCTGTTCCAGCAGGGCAAATGCGGCATGTGGATGGACGCCACGGTGGCCGCCTCCTTCGTCTCCAACCCGAAGGATTCCAAGGTTGCCGACAAGGTGGGTTACGCCCTCTTCCCGGTGAAGGGCGAGATGAAGAACCATGGCAACTGGCTGTGGTCGTGGAACCTCGCGGTCCCGAACTCTTCGAAGAAGGCTGACTCGGCGCAGAAGTTCATCTCCTGGGCAACCAGCAAGGAATACACCCAGCTCGTCGCCTCCAAGGAAGGCTGGGCCAACGTTCCTCCGGGCACCCGCACCTCGCTCTACAACAATGCGGACTATCAGAAGGCCGCCGCCTTTGCAGCCCCGACCCTTGCTGCGATGGGCGCTGCCGACATCACCAAGCCGACCGTCAAGCCGGTGCCCTATACCGGCGGCCAGTTCGTGGCGATCCCTGAATTCCAGGCGATCGGCACGAATGTCGGCCAGTTGTTCTCGGCAGTCGTCGCCGGCCAGTCCACGGTCGCCGATGCGCTTGCCCAGGCCCAGACGGCTACGACGCGCGAAATGAAGCGCGCCGGTTATCCGAAGTAAGCTCCAGAGCCACGGCTGTCCGGCATCCTGCGCCGGACAGCCGGATCTTGGCCTGGATCATCCGCCTTGAAGATTTGAGGTGGGCCGGTGATCAGGCGAGGCAATCCGGTAACAACCAGATAACAACAAAAAGCTGCATCCTGCGTCCGTCTCCTTCCCCAAAAGAAAAAGGCGCGGGATAACTGGAACGACTACGTTCCATGGGAGGGCGTCTGATATGGCAACGCAAAATACCAAGACGTTGGCGCGCCTGATGATGGCGCCCTCCGTTCTGCTTCTTCTCATCTGGATGATCGTGCCACTGGCGATGACGCTGTGGTTCTCGTTCCAGAACTACAATCTGCTCGATCCGTCCAATGTCAGTTTCACGGGTCTGTTCAACTACCAGTTCTTCTATACCGACCCCGCCTTCTTCCAGTCGATCTGGAACACGCTGGTCATCGTCGGCGGCGTGCTCTTGATCACCGTCATCGGCGGCATCGCCATCGCGCTGCTTCTCGACCAGCCCATCTTCGGGCAGGGCATCGTCCGCATCCTGATCATCTCGCCTTTTTTCGTCATGCCGCCGGTTGCGGCGCTGGTGTGGAAGAACATGATCATGAACCCGAGCTACGGGGTATTTGCCGATATATCGAGGTTCTTTGGCCTTCGCCCGGTCGACTGGTTCGCGCAATATCCGCTGTTTTCGATCGTCATCATCGTCGCCTGGCAGTGGCTGCCGTTCGCAACACTCATCCTGTTGACCGCGCTGCAGTCACTCGACGGGGAGCAGAAGGAAGCGGCGGAGATGGACGGCGCCAACTTCCTCAACCGCTTTATCTACCTGGTGGTGCCGCATCTCGCGCGGTCGATTACGGTCGTCATCCTCATCCAGACGATCTTCCTGCTCGGCGTCTATGCGGAAATCCTGGTCACCACCAATGGCGGCCCCGGTTACGCCTCCACCAACCTCGCCTTCCTGATCTACCGCACGGCGCTCCTCGGCTACGACGTCGGCGGCGCCTCGGCAGGCGGCATTATCGCAGTCGTGCTCGCCAATATCGTCGCCTTCTTCCTGATGCGCGCCGTCGGCAAGAACCTGGACCGGTAGGAGAAGATCATGGCACGCAACGTTACGACAAGACACAAGATCACCGCCACGGTCGCCGCCTGGATCGTCGCGCTGATCATCTTCTTCCCGATCCTTTATACGATCATCACCAGCATCAAGACCGAGCCGGAAGCGATCGCGGGTTTCAGCCTGTGGCCCTCCGGCACGTTCGAGAACTACATCACCGTCCAGACCCAGCGCGACTACCTGAAGCCGTTCATGAATTCGGTGATCCTGTCGGTCGGCTCCACCATCCTGGCACTGATCATCGCGATCCCGTCCGCCTGGGCGATGGCGTTCTCGCCGACCAAGCGGACCAAGGACATCCTGATGTGGATGCTGTCCACCAAGATGATGCCGGCGGTCGCAGTCCTGGTGCCGATCTATCTTCTGTTCCGTGATTTCGGCCTGCTCGACAGCCGCATCGGCCTGACCGTGATGCTGACGCTGATCAACCTGCCGATCGTGGTGTGGATGCTTTATACCTACTTCCGCGAAATCCCCGGCGAGATCCTGGAAGCGTCGCGGATGGACGGAGCGGGGCTCTGGCAGGAGATCGTCTACGTGCTGACGCCGATGGCGGTGCCGGGCATCGCCTCGACGCTGCTCCTCAACATCATCCTCGCCTGGAACGAGTCGTTCTGGACGATCCGGCTGTCGACCACCAATGCGGCGCCGCTGACGGCCTTCATCGCCTCGTTCTCCAGTCCGCAAGGCCTGTTCTGGGCAAAACTCTCGGCCGCATCGACTATGGCGATCGCGCCGATCCTCATCCTCGGATGGTTCTCACAGAAACAACTCGTTCGCGGCCTCACGTTTGGCGCGGTTAAGTAAGGAAAACGGACATGGGCAGCATCACGCTCCAAAAAGTGTCGAAAGTGTTCGGCGAGGCCAAGGTCATTCCGTCGATCGATCTCGAAATCAATGACGGCGAATTCGTCGTCTTCGTCGGCCCCTCGGGTTGCGGCAAATCCACCCTGCTGCGCCTGATCGCCGGCCTGGAAGACGTGTCCGGTGGCCAAATCCTGATCGACGGCAAGGACGTCACCCAGGCAGCCCCCGCGGAGCGCGGCCTTGCCATGGTGTTCCAGTCCTACGCGCTCTATCCGCATATGAGCGTGCGCAACAACATCGCCTTTCCGCTGAAGATGGCGAAGATGGAGAAATCCGCGATCGACAAGAAGGTGACGGATGCGGCCCGCGTCCTCAACCTCACCGACTATCTGGAACGTCGTCCCTCGCAGCTTTCCGGTGGCCAGCGCCAGCGCGTCGCGATCGGCCGGGCGATCGTGCGCGAACCCTCGGCCTTCCTGTTCGACGAGCCGCTTTCCAACCTCGACGCTGCGCTGCGCGGCACGATGCGTCTGGAGATCAGCGACCTGCATCATCAGTTGAAGACGACGATGGTCTACGTCACCCACGACCAGGTCGAAGCGATGACCATGGCCGACAAGATCGTGGTGCTGAACCGCGGCAATATCGAGCAGGTCGGTTCGCCGCTCGAACTCTACAAGAGCCCGCGCAACCTGTTCGTTGCCGGCTTCATCGGTTCGCCGCACATGAACTTCATCGATGGCGCCTATGCGCAGTCGAAGAATGCCAAGACCGCCGGCATCCGGCCGGAACACTTAAACCTTTCGAAGGACAACGGCATCTGGCGCGGCACCGTGAAGGTCGCCGAACATCTCGGCGCCGATACGTTCCTGCATCTCGATGTCGAGGGTATCGGCCAGATCACCGCACGCTGCGACGGGGAGTTCGGCGCCTATCACGGTGACACGGTCTACATGACGCCCGATGAGGCCAAGCTCCATCGGTTCGACGACAAGGGCCTCGCCCTGAAGGCCTGACGGGCCATATCGGAGTAAAGACAATGACTGTGAAGCTTTCGCTGGCGAGCTTGAGTGACGCTGCGGCCACCGCCGCCGTGCCGGCCTATGATCCGAAGAACCTGACTGCCGGCATCTTGCATTTCGGCGTCGGCAATTTCCATCGCGCCCACCAGGCGATCTATCTCGACGACCTGTTCAACACCGGCAAAGCGCACGACTGGGCGATCATCGGCGCCGGCGTGATGCCATCCGATGGCGCCATGCGTGACAAGCTGAAGGCCCAGGATTTTCTGACCACCGTCGTCGAGCAGGACAACAACAGGACCGCCGCCCGCGTGACCGCGCCGATGATCGACATCATCGCTCCTGGCGACGTCGCGACCGTAATCGAGACATTGGCAGACGCGAAGATCCGTATCGTTTCGATGACGATCACCGAAGGCGGCTATTTCATCGACGCTTCCGGCCGGTTCAACCCCGCCCACCCGGCGATTGCCGAGGACGGTCGGAACCCTTCGAGCCCGAAGACCGTCTTCGGCCTGATCCTCGCCGGCCTCAAGGAGCGCAAGGCGCGGGGGATCGCCCCATTCACCATCATGTCTTGCGACAACATTCCCGGAAACGGCGAGGTGACGGAGAACGCCGTCATCGGTCTTGCCAAGCTTTCCGACCCGGACTTCGCCCACTGGATCCATGAGAACGTTGCGTTCCCGAGCTCGATGGTCGACCGAATCACGCCAGCGACGGGTAGCCGCGAGATCGATATCCTCAGAAACGATTTCGGCATCGACGACAACTGGCCGGTGTTCTGCGAAGAATTCAAACAGTGGGTGATGGAGGACAAGTTCCCCGCCGGCCGGCCTCGGCTGGAAGAAGTCGGCGTCCAGTTCGTGCCCGACGTAGCGCCCTATGAGCTGATGAAGCTGCGCATCCTCAACGGCGGCCATGCGGCGATCGCCTATCCGGCCGCTCTTCTCGACATCCATTTCGTGCACGAGGCGATGGAGCACAAGCTGATCCGCGGCTTCCTCGAAAAATTGGAGAAGGACGAGATCATTCCGGTCATCCCACCGGTGCCGAATACCAGCCTCATCGACTATTACAAGCTGATCGAGCGGCGGTTCTCCAACCCGAAGATCGGCGACACCATCCCCAGGCTGGCGCAGGACGGCTCAAACCGCCAGCCGAAATTCATCCTGCCGTCCACCGCCGACCGGCTCGCCAAGGGACAGGACATCATCGGTCTGTCGCTGGTTTCGGCACTGTGGTGCCGCTATTTCGCCGGCACGTCCGACAGCGGCAAGGAAATCGTCTTCAACGACACCAGCGCCGACCGCCTGAACGCCGCCGCGCTGAAAGCCAAGGATAACCCGGATGCCTTCCTTGCGCTTGGCGACATTTTTGGTGACGTTGCGAAATCCGAGTTGTTCCGCACCCGCTTTGCGCATGCGCTGAAGATGCTCTGGGAGCAAGGGACGGCAAAGACGCTGGAGCTCTATCTCGGCGGCAAACTGGTCAAATAGCGGGGAATGGACGTGCAACAGGCGGCGGGACCACTGGTGATCTTCGATTGCGACGGGGTCCTTGTCGACAGCGAACCCGTCTCCGTGCGCGTGCTTGTCGATGCGCTGCGCGGCAAGGGGGTCGAGATGGATGCGGCAGAGGCATATCGCCGTTTCCTCGGCCGCAGCCTCGGCACCGTCACCAAGACGATGCGCGAGGAATTCGGCGTCGAGGCCGATGACCTGTTCCTCGAAGACATGCGTCGCGATCTCTATGCCCGGTTCCGGGCCGAGCTGCAGCCGATGCCTGGCATAACCGAAGCGCTGGATGCCTTGAATTTCCGCTGTTGCGTCGCCTCGTCCAGCCAGCCGGAGCGCATCCGCCTGTCGCTGACGCTGACCGGCCTGATCGACAAGCTGGAGCCGAACATCTTTTCCGCCGCCATGGTCAAGCGCGGCAAGCCGGCGCCGGATCTCTTCCTGCATGCGGCAAGCGAAATGGGCGCCGATCCCAAAGACTGTATCGTCATCGAGGATAGCCCCGCCGGCATCGAGGCGGGCCACAGTGCCGGCATGTCGGTCTTTGCCTTCGTCGGCGGTTCGCATGCCTCGGTTCCCGGTTACCGGGAGCGGATCGATATGCTTTCCCCGGAAGTCGTGTTTGACGCGATGCCGGATTTGATCCACCTTGTCCAAAAACATTTGGAGGGTCGCAACGGCTCCGTTTCTTCGGCCGTGCTTTAGTGCGATCCTTGAAACTGCCGGGCGACAAGGGACAGGAAACAAATCCGGATGCGTGATCACCTCGTTGCGGTCGATATCGGCACGGGCAGCGCCCGCGCCGGCGTCTTTGATCGCAGCGGTCGGCTGCTTGCCAAGGCGAAACATCCGATCGCCATGTTCCGCCCCAAACAGAATCACGCCGAGCATGATTCCGAGGAGATTTGGGCCGCCACCTGCCGCGCGGTAAGGGAGGCGATGGCGGAGACCGGGATCGCCGCGGACCGTATCGCCGCGATCGGCTTCGACGCCACCTGTTCGCTCGTCGCCCGCGACCGTGAGGGCAGGCCGCTCACGGTTTCCACGACCGGCAAGGCCAATCAGGACACCATCGTCTGGCTAGACCACCGGGCGATCAGCCAGGCCGACCAGCTTTCCGCCACCGGCCACAAGGTGCTCGAATTTTCCGGTGGCTCGCTGTCGCCGGAGATGGAAATGCCGAAGCTGATGTGGCTGAAACAGTATCTGCCGCAAAGCTGGGCGAGGGCGGGTTATCTCTTCGACCTCGCGGATTTCCTGACCTGGAAAGCGACCGGCTCGCCCGCCCGTTCCCGTTGCACGCTGACTGCAAAGTGGAACTATCTCGCCCACGAAAACCCCGGCTGGAGCGCCGATTACCTGGCGCTCGCCGGCCTCGAAGACCTCCTCGAAAAGGGCGGACTGCCGGACGAGACCATCGGTGTCGGGACAAGTCTGGGAAACCTCAGCCGCCAGGCAGCCGAAGAGCTCGGCCTTGATAGCCTAGTGCAGGTGGCTCCCGGCATGATCGACGCCTATGCCGGCGCCTTCGGCGTCCTCGGCGGAGTTTCCGGCGGTGCCTCCGAAGGCTCGAAGCTCGAAACCAGCGTGGCGCTGATCGGCGGCACGTCGAGCTGCATCGTCGCCTTCACCAGGGATTCCAAACCCGGCCGCAGCCTCTGGGGTCCCTATTACGAGGCGATCCTGCCGGGCCATTGGCTGGTAGAAGGTGGTCAATCGGCGGCGGGTGCGCTGCTCGATCATATCGTGATGATGCACGCCGCCGGCGGCGAACCGACGGCCGACCTGCACGGCCGCATCATCGCCCGCGTCGGCGAGCTGCGCAGCGAGACCGAGGGCGATATCGCCCCGAACCTCCACGTCCTGCCGGATTTCCACGGCAACCGGTCGCCGCTTGCCGACCCGCACGCGACCGGCGTCATCAGCGGCCTGACGCTCGACACCTCCTTCGACGGCCTCTGCCGGCTCTACTGGCGCACCTGCGTCTCGATCGCGCTCGGCATAAGGCACATTCTCGATGCGCTATCGGGCTACGGCTACCGCTTCGAAACCCTCCACGTCACCGGCGGCCACGTCAACAACCTGCTGCTGGTCGAGCTCTACGCCGACGTTACCGGCCGCAAGGTGGTGATCCCGGAAAACCGGGACGCGGTGCTGCTCGGCACGGCGATGGCCGCCGCCGTTGCCGGCGGGGTGTTTGGTTCGTTGTTCGAAGCGGGGCAGGCCATGGATGCAGGCGGGACGGAGCGGCTGCCGGACCCGGCGCGGGCAGAGCAGTACGGGCTGGATTACCGGCGGTTCCTGGCGATGGTCCGGCATCGGGATGAGTTGCGGGGGATGGCGTAGGCTGGAGTGCTTAAATGCCCTTTGCGGGGATTAGATGTTACGGCGCGACGTAATCAGAGAGAGAATATTATTCTTTCAAGGCCTTTTTCAGGCGCTTTTCCACTGCCTTCATGTCTACGTCCTTCGAATACCAAGCCTTTCCGCCTGTGATCTGGTCGAGTTCGTCGAACCAATCAAGCGCGGTTTTGATATGAGAACGGGCAAGGCGCTTGGGCTGTAGCACCTCCATCAGGTCGGTAAGAAATATTACGAGCATCCGCATGCGAATAATTCTAAAATCTCCGTCCCGGTCTAAGTTGTCAAAAAAAAGCGCTGCTTGATGAAACCAGCGAGCGCTATCGGAGCCAACGGGCCTCTTTTGAAGAATTTCGAAAAATGCACCAAAATCTATTAGACAAAGTTCCTTTTGACCGTCTGCCATGCGGCAGCCGATGGCCCGCAGCTCCTCTCTAAAAATCAAACAATCGCGCCATTTGTGAATGTCTGGATGTTGATTGACCCATCCATCTGCGATGGCACTTCGGACATTGCGTAAGGATGATTCGAGAAGATGATTTCGATCGAGCGCTTCGACATCGAGAGTTCCGATATCACGCCGGTACAACTCGATCCATCCCAAAAAACTGCACAGACGATATACGTTACTAACGAACCGATATTGATAATAGTGATTCCCGGCAAGTGCATGGGAGTCTCTACTAATCTCTTTATGTAAAAGATCGATCCCAAATCTCTCTATAGTGCAATTTGGCCGGGATAATCCGTAAAAACGGCCGGAAAGCTCTTCGGCCGCGAGGAAAATTGGAAGCTGATAGCGGCGATAGACAAGAATTAGGGTTTGGTGGGCTTTCCAACGCTCGAATGAGCGTACTGCCAATACGTCTTTCAGATAGAGAGCTATGAGATTGCCGAATATGGTGACGAAGGAGCCAATTACGGTGAAGGTCAAAATTTGCGAAATCTGTATTCCAAACACAGGTTATCCTTCTCGCTGTTTTTGAGCATAAGCAACTTTTGAGAGAATGTATGTTTTCTGCAATTTTACAAGCGTGTGCTTTGTATGGGGCGTGTCAGCATCTGGCTGTTTACGTGACGCATTTCACATCGTAGCAACTGCACGAACATTGACGTTGTTTGGTAGGGATACCGCCCCTCCTTGCTCCCCCGCCCCCTCAAACCTACATCTCTCCCGCCAACCTGGAGACGCCGATGATCCTCGACGCCGCACGCCTTTCGCTCGCCAACCTTTTCGCACCCGAGACCCGTGCGGTGTTCTGGAAGACATTGGGTCTCACCGCCCTCGTGCTGATCGGTCTCTGGTTCGCTCTGCGCGAAGTCTTCATCCTTTATGCCTGGCCGTGGTTTGCGGCCTTCTTCCCCGATCTGCCGGATTGGGCGGGTTGGCTCACCCTGTTTGCGGCGATCGCTGCCAGCATCGGGTTGGCGCTGGCGCTCGCTCTGCTGATCGCGCCGATCACGGCGCTGATTGCTGGTCTGTTCCTGGATGACGTGGCCGAAGTGGTCGAGAAGCGCGACTATCCGAACGATGCGCCCGGCAAGGCGATGCCGCTCGCGCAGGCGATCATCGGCTCGATCCAGTTTCTGGGCGTCGTCATCGTCGGCAATATCGTCGCACTTTTCCTGCTGTTCATTCCCGGCATCAACCTGATCGCCTTCTTCATGGTGAATGGCTATCTGCTCGGCCGGGAATTTTTCGAGTTCGCGGCGATGCGGTTCAGAACGCCTGCGGAAGCACGCGCCTTCCGCTCGAAACATTCCTCCACCGTGTTCCTGGCTGGCCTTCTGATCGCGTGTTTCCTGGCGGTCCCGATCGCCAACCTGCTGACGCCGCTGTTTGCCGCGGGCCTGATGGTGCATCTCCACAAGGCGGTCTCCAAGCGCGATCCTGGCTTCAAGCTTTAAGCAGGCGCAGCCGAGGCAATCGCGGCCCTACTCGACGGGCTCGCCGATGAGCTGCTGCGGCAATTCCACAAGCGGTGCCGGCACGTCGACGGTTTTTTCCGGCGAGCGGCAGAGATCGGCGATGACGCAGCGCTCGCATTCCGGTTTTCGTGCCTTGCAGCAATAGCGCCCGTGCAGGATCAGCCAGTGGTGGGCGTGGAAGAGATACTGGTCGGGGATGACCTTCAACAGGTTCTCCTCCACCTCGTCGGGCGTCTTGCCCGGCGCCATCAAGAGCCGGTTGGCGATGCGGAAGACATGCGTGTCGACCGCCAGCGTTGGAATGCCGAAGGCCATCGACATCACCACGTTGGCCGTCTTGCGGCCGACGCCCGGCAGGCGGATCAGCTCTTCGCGCGTCCTCGGCACTTGGCTGCCGAACTCGTCGATCAGCATGCGACAGAGGGCGATGACGTTTTTCGCCTTGTTGCGGTAGAGCCCGATCGTCTTAATATATTGGGTGACGCCTTCCTCCCCGAGGGCCAGCATCTTTTCGGGCGTATCGGCGACCTTGAACAGCGCCCGCGTCGCCTTGTTGACGCCCGCATCGGTCGCCTGGGCGGATAGTGCCACCGCCACCACCAGCGTGAACGGGTTCACGTGCTCCAGCTCACCCTTCGGCTCTGGCCGCTGCACCGAAAAGCGGCGAAAGATCTCCTCCATCTCCGCTTTCGAATAGGCGGACTTGAAGCGCTTGGGTTTGGGTGCGGCCTTGCGCTCGGGCGCGTGATTTGACTTTTGCGAGGTGCTGGTTTTGGATCTGATCTTTGGAGTCGCCATATGCCTGTATAGGCATCCCGCAGGAGGGAAATCAACGTGGACGTTTCCGAGGATCAGCCTGTTTTTGCGGCCGAACTGACGCCCTACCGTTCGCTCGGCAAAACGGGCTTTCGCGTCGTTCTGGTGTTGACGGGCGGCATCTGCGTTTTCTATGGCGGCTTTTTCCTGATTACCGGCGCCTATCCGATCGGCTTCTTCTTCGGGCTGGATTTCCTCGGTCTTTATATCGCGCTGAAGATGAGCTACCGCTCGGGCCGGGCGCGCGAGGAAGTGACGGTCTCGCGCAGCAACCTGTCGATCCGAAAATTCTCGCCGGCGGGGCGTGTGGTGGAGCATCGCTTCAATCCGTTCTGGGCGCGCTTCAACGTCCGCCGCCACGAGGAGTTCGGCATCACGTCCATGTCTGTGACGGGCGAGGGGCGCGGCACCGATATCGGCTCCTTCCTCAATCCGGACGATCGTGAAAGTTTCGCCAAGGCCTTCAAGGGTGCTCTCGCCATGGTCAAACATCGGATCTGAGCGGGCGAGAAAACCGGCAATCGGGCAAGAAACGGGTGGTTTCGGCGAGGCTGAAGGCGCATTTAGAGGGCATATCAGTTGCACAGCGATTTTTTGCGCGCCCACCGCTTCGGCTTCATCGGCGTGCGGCGCTGTAAAGGAGACAAGCCATGAATGCTCTCGCCAAGATCGATTCGTCGCCCATCGACGTGACGCCCGATGGTTCCGACTACGAAACCGTCCGCCGCGTCATCGAGATGATCACGCTCGATTACCGCGACCAGCCGTCGCTCGAGGCGATTGCCTCCGAGCTTGGTCAGTCGCCGACGCAGCTGCAGAAAGTGTTCACCCGCTGGGCCGGGCTGTCGCCGAAGGCCTTCCTCCAGGCCGTCACCCTCGACCATGCCAAGCGCCTGCTCGGCAAGGAGGAACTGCCGCTGCTCGAAGCCTCCTACGAACTCGGGCTTTCAGGTCCGGGACGATTGCATGATCTGTTCGTCACTCATGAGGCGATGTCGCCCGGCGAATGGAAAGCGCGCGGCGGCGGCCTGACGATCCGCTACGGCTTCCATTCGTCGCCCTTCGGCCAAGCGCTGGTCATGGCGACCGACCGCGGACTTTCAGGTCTCGCCTTTGCCGATCTCGGCCACGAGCAGGCGGCGCTCGACGACATGATGCGCCGCTGGCCGAATGCCGAATATGTTCCCGACCAGGAGATGACAGCACCCTATGTCGGCCGCGTCTTCGACCGTGCGAACTGGTCCTGCGATCAGCCGCTGAAGGTCGTGCTGATCGGCACCGATTTCCAGGTGCGCGTCTGGCAGAGCCTGTTGAAAATCCCGTTCGGCAAGGCCGTCACCTATTCCGACGTCGCCAACGATATCGGCCAGCCGACCGCCAGCCGCGCGGTAGGTGCGGCTGTTGGAGCGAACCCGATTTCGTTCGTGGTTCCCTGCCATCGGGCGCTCGGCAAGAGCGGGGCGCTGACGGGGTATCACTGGGGGCTGACGCGCAAGCGGGCGATCCTGGGCTGGGAAGCGGGGAATGCGTGAGGGGCCGAACGCTTGAGCTCAGCATTCAGGTTCCATTGCCGGGCCGCAAGCGGCAGATACCAAGTCGCCTGCAAAAGTCATGGGCGGCCTCTGAGGATTGCGGGATTGCCCATTGGGGCATATAAGTGATGACTGAAGTATAATCGTCGAAGGACGCGGTCAGGTGCATGAGCGCAGATACCAGAGATCGAAAAGCTTTCTAGGCGCCAAGATCGTCTTTAATGGCGATCATTCGGCCTTCGACTGCATCGTCAAGGAAATCTCAGCCGGCGGTGCGTTGATCAAGATCGAGAACGCGTTGTCCGTGCCGGAAAGCTTCGGTCTCGCCCTGTCAGATGGTCGACGTTTCGAATGCGAAGTCCGCTGGCGGCGGATCAATTCCCTCGGAGTGGAGTTTCTGACCGCTGCCTGATAATCCGTCTGTTGCAGCGCAGCCTGTGTCAGGCCAACCCTTGTGCTCCCTAGGAAGGTTCGTTCAACCTTAACAACTCCTTCGCCGCCGTCTCATCCGTAATCAGCGTATTGCACCCGACCCTGCGGATCGTCGCGCGGATCGCCACCGCGCGGTGCGCGCCGCCGGAGGAGAGCACGATGTGTTTGGCCTGTCTCAGCGTATCCAGATCCACGGACATCACCCGCTCGTTCAGCTTGTGATCCACCGAGCGGCCTTCTTCATCGAGAAAGTTGAACATCGTGTCGCAGACGCAGCCGGCGGCGATCAGTCGGTCTAGCTCGGCCTTGGATATGAAGCCTTCCGACAGCGAGGTCGAATGTGGCCCGATATCGCCGCAGCTCACCACCGCGAGGTCGAGATTTTCGGCGAGATCGTAGATCGTATTGAGCCCGCATTGCTCGATCAGCGCCCGCTTGGTCTTGACCGAGTCGACCAGAAGCGGCGCCAGGAACATGTAGCATTCGGCGCCCAGCTGGCCGGCGAAACGCCAAGTGTAGTCGATCGGATTGGTCTGGTGTACGGCGACGATGCCGCCGAGCAGCGACACGACCTTGCAGTTCTCCCGCCGCGGCGGGCGAAAGCTGCCGAGCGAGGCCGTCATGGTGCGGCCCCAGCCGACGCCGATGGTCATGTCGTCCTGCACCACTTCGGAAAGGAATTGCCCGAGCGCCAGGCCGACCGAACTGGCGAGCGCCGCGGCGCTGCTGTCGCGCGGGGCGGGCACGACCACGGCCTCGTCCAGCCCGTAGGCCTTTTCCAGCCGGATCGCCAGTTCGACGCAGGTGTCGATGCCTTCGCTGATCCAGATCTGGACCTCGGAGCGCTTCATCGCCTCGTCGAGCAGGCGGATCACCGTCGAGCGGCTCAAGCCCAGCCGTTCGGCGACATCTTTTTGCGTCAATCCCTGGTTATAATAAAGCCATGCCGCCCGCAGCCGCATGGAGGCGGCTTCGGAATAGGCGGTATGGGTCTCGTGTCTGAGCCTAGCCAACGGGCCTCCCGGGACAATGATGGACAAGCCCCATGATATTTGTTCCAACTGACACATATGTCAATTCCGAAGAACAAATGTCTTGACTTTTTGACCGCCGGCAGGGGATAATTCTTGCCAACGCGCTGGAGGAGCCAAATCGCGCAACAGGCGTTTAGTTCTCCATATATCGAGGAATATTCGGATGACGTCTAAACTAGAGCAGCTTCGTTCCATGACCACGGTCGTTGCCGATACCGGCGACATCGAGGCGGTCGCCCGCCTGAAGCCCGTGGATTGCACCACCAACCCGACCATCGTCCTGAAGGCGCTCGGCACGCCCATCTTCGCCGACAAGGTCAAGGAAGCGATTGCCTGGGGCCGCAAACAGTCGGGCAATCCGGACGCCGTCGTGTCCGCCGTCGCCGACCGTCTGGCGATCACCGTCGGTGCCGCCCTGTCCGAGCTGGTGCCGGGCCGCGTTTCGACCGAAGTCGATGCCGACCTGTCCTTCGACACGGAAGCGTCGATTGCCAAGGCTCGCCATATCATCGCCGCCTACAAGGAGCGCGGCATCGAGCGCGACCGCATCCTGATCAAGCTCGCCTCCACCTGGGAAGGCATCCGCGCCGCGGAAGTGCTGCAGAAGGAAGGCATCGACTGCAACCTGACGCTTCTGTTCTCCCAGGCCCAGGCAATCGCCTGCGCCGAAGCCAAAGTGTTCCTGATCTCGCCCTTCGTCGGCCGCATTCTCGACTGGTACAAGAAGTCAACCGGCCAGGACTATACGGCCGAGACCGATCCGGGCGTCGTCTCCGTGCGCGCCATCTACAACTACTATAAGGCGAACGGCATCAAGACGATCGTCATGGGCGCCTCCTTCCGCAATGCCGGCGAAATCGAAGCGCTGGCCGGCTGCGACCGCCTGACGATCAGCCCGGCTCTGCTCGACGAGCTCGACAAGGACACCGGCAAGCTGGAGCGCAAGCTCGTGCCGGAAACGTTCAACGCGGAGCCGTTGCAGTCGCTCGACGAGAAGTCCTTCCGCTGGATGCTGAACGAGGACGCCATGGCGACCGAAAAGCTGTCGGAAGGCATTCGCGCCTTCGCCAAGGACCTCGCGTCGCTGCGCCAGATCGTCAAGAAGGAACTGACCCTGGCCGCAGCCTGATACCAGCTTCCACCGCCGGCATGAAGAAAGGCCCGTCTCGCGACGGGCCTTTCTACATTGGCGAAGGGTCAAGTCCACGTCGGGATCAGTGCGGCTTTCTGCTGACGAACAGGCCGGTTTCCTTCTCCACCTCGAGCACGCCATTGCCGCGCTCGAATGCGGCGGCGATTGCTTGCCGGAACGCGTCCAGTTGAGCCTCGTCCGCGCCGTCGCCGGGCGGGTAGGAAGTCAGCGCCAGAAACACGTCCTCCGGCTCCGTGATCCGCATTCTTGCGGGGTGCTGCGCGAAGGCGACATCGCCGAACCTCGCACGCATCAGCTTCTCGGCCTTGTCGTATCCGAAAATGGCGGCGCTCGGATCGAACGGCTCGCTGCCGAACACGGTGGTAAGCTCGTAGATCCCGCGCATGTTGCCGATGCCATTGGTGGTGACGGCGAGACAACCTCCCGGCTTCAGCACCCGGGACATTTCCGCGATGCCGGCCGCCGGATCGGCCACGTGGTAGAGCATGTGCATGGCGATGACGACATCGAAGCTATCGTCGTCGAAGGGCAGGGCGGAAGCTTCCGACTGCCGGCCCGTGACCGATCCGAAGGGGAGGGGCGTGCAGCGCGCAAGGGCCTCTTCCACCATTCCGGAGGACTGATCGGCAAGGGTGAGGTCGAGATTTCCAGGTATATCGTTGATGACGGAGGCCCAGAACCAGGCTGGGCCGCAGCCGATATCGAGAACGCGGTCACCCGGCCGCAAGGGCAATTGCCGTGCAACCCAGGGAAACCAGCCGGTTTCGGCAATCGTATATTCCCTGTTAAGGCGTCCGCGAGCCGCAAGCTTGCTGCTGTCGGCATATTGTACGGCGTTGCCCGAGGTGATCGACGACATGATGCCTCCCGCAGTGGCTCGCTTTGCGCACCAGATATCATATCCGGCGAGTTTGCAGTTTTGCAACGGCAGGTAATCTCCGGCGGCGAATGACGGCCGCCGGAGAAGTGCGGTGTCATCAGGCCGGCTGCGGCACCAGCTTGGCGGTGCCCGGCTTGCGCAGCAGCAGGACGGAAACCGCGGCGATCATGCACATCACGCCGGCGATCTGCAGGGCCGGCATGTAGGTGTTGAAACCGCTCTTCAGGTAGCCTGCGCCATAGGCCGCGGTGGCAGCGCCCAGCTGGTGCCCGGTGAACACCCAGCCGAACACCATGCCGGCCTTTTCGCGGCCGAATTTGTCGGCGGCGAGCTTTACCGTTGGCGGCACGGTGGCGATCCAGTCCAGCCCGTAGAAGACGGCGAAGGCCGACAGTTCATAGAAGCTGAAGCCGGAGACAGAGAGGTAGATCAGCGACAGGCCGCGCAGCCCATAATACCAGAAGAGCAGGATGCGGTTGTCATACCGGTCGGAAAGCCAGCCGGACATGATCGTGCCGAAGAAATCGAAGATGCCAAGCACGGCCAGCGTGCTGGCGGCGGCCAGCGGCGCCATGCCGAAATCGCCGCAGATCGAGATCCAATGGGTCTGGATAAGGCCATTGGTGGAAAGCCCGCAGACGAAGAAGGTGCCGAACAGAACCCAGAAGGTGCCGCTGGCCGAGGCGCTCTTCAGCGTGGTGATCGGCGAGATCAGCGTGGTCAGCAGCTTGTGATCCTGCTTCGGTGACCTGGAGACGGTCGTCTCGCCATAGGCCGGCAGGCCGACATCGGCGGGATGGTCGCGCATCAGCGCCAGCACGAGGATCATGGCGGCGCTGATGGCGAAGGCTGTCAGCGCCAGTGCCGTGCGCCAGCCATAGGTTTCGCTCAAGTCCGCCAAGAGCGGCAGGAAGACGAGCTGGCCGGTCGCATTGCTGGCGCTCAACATGCCCATGACGAGGCCGCGACGTTGCGAAAACCAGCGGGAAGCTACCGTTGCGCCAAGCACCATGGCGGTCATGCCGGTGCCGACGCCGATGACGATGCCCCAAAGCGCCACCAGCTGCCAGACCTCGGTCATGAATAGTGAAACGACAATGCCGCCCAGGATCAGCGCCAGCGCGGTCGTGACGACCTGGCGGATGCCGAAATGGTTCATGAACGCGGCGGCAAACGGAGCAAGCAGCCCGAACAGCAACAAACGCACCGCCATGGCGGACGAGATGTCGGCGATATCCCAGCCGAATTCCTGATGCAGCGGCTGGATCATCACGCCGGCCGAGCCCATGGCGCCGGCGGTCGCGAGCATCGTCAGGAATGTGGTGATGGCGACCACCCATCCATAGTGCAGGTTTCTGGCCGCCATCCATTGGGCGGCGCGATTGGAGATCATGGTTCTGTCCCTTTCCTGGTCGTTGCCGCTCCGGCAGCGTGTAATTTTCGGGTATATGCCCGCTTTTGCATAAAAATCAGAGAGCCGCCAGCAGCTCCTGCAATTGTCTGGTTTTCTCGGCCCCGAGCCGGGCCTCGATATCGTCCTGGACGCTGTCCCAGAGCGGCGCGCCCTGCTTCAGGATCGCCGCACCCTTCGGCGCCACCGTCAGCATCGCCTCGCGCTGGTCCTCGCCATGGCCGATCGTCACCAGGCCCATGCGCTCCAGCACCTTGGTATTGCGGCCGACCGTCGAACGGTCCAGTTCCACCTGGACGGCGAGATCGGTCAGCGAGATCGGCGCCAGCCGGTTGATGTTGCGCAGCAGGCTGAACTGCCCGATGTTGACGCCAAGCGGCGCCAGGGCCTCGTCGTAATAGGACGAGACCTTTCGGGAGGCTTTGCGCAGCAGGATGCAGTGGCAGGTGTCGTTCGGCATAGAGCGGGTATATACCCGCGGTTGGATTTGCGCAAGAGGGGCGCATCAAAAGCTGGAACGTTTCGGAATGGCGCAGGCCGACCCGAAGAAAGACCTCCAGGGCACAAAAAGAATGGCCCGGCTTAAAGCTTCCTCAACAAGAATAGGCGACTATCCCGGCACTATTCCATCCTGTTGTTTTGCGTAGATATGGAGTTTGATCATGCCGGAGCTCGGCAAGTGAAGGGTCTGAAGTTCCGGTTTTCCAAGAAGCTCGTCTTCATCCTCATGGGCAGTATCGTCGTTCTTGGCGGTGGCAGCGGTGCGGCCGCTGTGCTCATCGGTACGGACAAGATCCTCGGCCCCTCCTATCTGGAGATCAACGGGCTCGAATGTACCGCGCTGGAAACGGTCAAGATCAAGCGCGATCAGCGTTACTGGATCCGCAAATACGTGGTGAGCGACGGAACCGGCGACGGTCTGGCGCGCATTCGCACGGCCTTGCGTGTCGCCAAGGCGGTCCAGGAAAAGGAAAAGGCGGATCTCGTCCAGGTGGCGATGATCGACAAGGCCGGCCCCCGCGATCGCGCTCAGATGCGCGGCCGTGCGATCGGTGCCCAGGTCGTCTATATTCCGGATCCCAACAAGGCGCCCGAAGGCGCCGACGTACGGCCCTATTCAGCCTACTACCTCGATGGCGCGGCCAATTCGAACGGCGAATATTACGGCATACGCATCGACCTGCCGCTCGAGGATGTCGAGACGCTCACCGCACGGCTGACCGATCACGCCGATTGCGTCGAACCGGTCGTCGCGGCGCCGGAAGGCGAACACGGCGCTTCCGCCAGCCATGGCGAGAAGCCGAAGAGCCACGGAGCAATGAGCGAAAAGCCCGCTTCCGGTCATGGCGAGCCTGTTACCGACCCGCATGGAGCGCCAGCCGATGCGCATGGTGCTCCGGCCGAAGGCCATGGTGACGAAATTGCGGCCAAGGAAAACGGCGGTTTCTTCAGCTCCATCACCGGCATGATCTTCGGCTCGAAGGCGCAAGCGCCGGCAGAAGCCGCACATGCGCCCGAGGGCAATGCCGCCGCCGCTCAAACCCATGCCGCCCATCCGGCTCCGACCGCCGCCACGCATCCGGCACCTGTAGCACAGAACAAGGCTGCCGCCGATCAGGGCCAAGGCAAGCAGAAGCCGGCCGCACCTGCTCAGGTCGCGTCCGCCGAACCGAAAAAGCAAGAGGGCGGTTTTCTCGCCTCGATAACCGGCATGTTCTCCGGCAGCGGCGAACAGGGGAAGGCCGAAGCACCACAGGCCGCAGCCCAGACCGCCGCCAAGCCAGCAGAGCCCGCGCCTGCGCCACGTACGTCTGCGGAAGGCGGCAAGCGCTGGTCCAAGCAGACCGACGGCGATGCGGTTCGTTCCGACGCCAAACCGCCGGAAACGGCGCATGCGGAAGCAGCCCCGGCCAAGACCGCCGGCTCAACGGACGCGGACGCCGCCGGCGCCGAATGGCTCGCAAAGCTCAGGGGCCAACCGGCTCCAGCCGCACCCGCAAAACCCGCTGAGGCGGCGTCAGCTTCGGATGCGAAGGGCCCGGCTGAGAAGGTCGTGCATTGAGAGGGGAGTAAACCGACTTCTCCGTCGTCATCTCGGGCTTGACCCGAGGATCCAGCATCCGCAATGCCCAGCCGGTGGAACCTCGGGTCGAGCCCGAGGATGACGACCGTGGTGGCCTTGGTGGCAGGCGAACCCTATCAATCCGCCTTGGCGCGTCTCGCCGGGAACAGGATCACATCGCGGATCGACGGTGAGTCCGTCAGCAGCATGACGAGGCGGTCGACGCCGATGCCGAGGCCGCCGGCGGGCGGCATGCCCTGGTCGATGGCATCCAGGAATTCGTCGTCGAGCTGCTTGTCTTTTTCGCCGCGGGCATGCGCCTGTTCCAGCTGTTCGACCATGCGCTTGCGCTGCTCTTCCGGGTCGTTGAGTTCGGAAAACGCGTTGCCCAGTTCCCAGGCGTTGCAATAGGTCTCGAAGCGCTCGACGAGGCGCGGTTCGCCCGGCACTTCCTTGGCGAAGGGTGAGATGTCCTTCGGGAAATGCGTCACGTGGCTCGGCTGGATCAGCGTGCCCTCGACCTTTTCCTCGAAGATGAAGGCAAGGCATTCGCCCCAGGTCCAGTCCTTCTCGACCGCGAAGCCGGCGGCCTTGGCGGCGGTGCGGGCTTCCTCGTCAGTCTTCATGGCAAGGAAGTCGATCCCGGTCGCTTCCTTCACCGCATCGGGCATTGGCACGCGCTTGAACGGGCCCTTGAAGGACAATTCCTTGTCGCCGAACTTTACTTCGGTCGTACCATGGATGGTCATGGCCAATGTCGAGAACATGCGCTCGACGAGGTCCATGATGTCCTCGTAGTCGGCATAGGCCCAGTAGCACTCCATCATCGTGAATTCGGGATTGTGCCGGGTCGAGACGCCTTCGTTCCGAAAATTGCGGTTGATCTCGAACACCTTGTCCGTGAGGCCCGAAACCAGCGTACGCTTCAGAAACAATTCCGGCGCGATACGCAGGTACATGTCGAGCTTCAGCGTGTTGTGGTGGGTCTTGAACGGCTCGGCTGTGGCGCCGCCATAGACCGAATGCAGCATGGGGGTTTCGACTTCCATAAAGCCGTCGTTTTCCATGAAGCGGCGGATGCCCGAGACGATGCGGCTGCGCTGCTGGAAGCGGAGCTTCGACTCCTCGTTGGTCATGATGTCGAGATGGCGCTTGCGGTAGCGCAGCTCGACATCCGAGAGGCCATGCCACTTCTCCGGCATGGGGAGCAGCGACTTGGTGAGCATGGTGATGTTCTGGGCGTTGATGGTCAGCTCGCCGCGCTTGGTGCGGCGCACGACGCCTGTGACGCCGATGATGTCGCCGATATCGACCATCGGCAACAGGTCGCGGGCTTCCTGCGGGGTGGTATCCTTGTGCGAGAAGATCTGCACCTTGCCCGATGCGTCATGGATATCCATGAACATGCCGGAATTGCGCGAGGAATAAACCCGGCCGGCGACGGTGACGATGTCCTGTGTCTCGACGTCCGCCTCGAGGTTCTTGTATTTCTCGGCTAGCTCCGCATTGGTCATCGTCCGGTGGAAATGCGCCGGATAGACGTCGCCGATCTTTTCACGAAGCAAAGCGAGTTTCTGGGCGCGCACCTGTGTGGCGTCGGAGGAGAGGGCGGTTTCGGTCGTGTTCTCGGTCATCGTGTTTCGCCTTCTTCGGGCTGTCTTCGTTGCGGTTACCCCCTCTGCCCTGCCGGGCATCTCCCCCTCAAGGGGGGAGATCTGATGGAGCTTGCTCATCGCCCTCTCTCTGTCATCGCATGCCCAGCATTCGACGCTGGTTAGGGCGGAGGTGGCGCCTCTGGTTGATCTCCCCCCTTGAGGGGGAGATGCCCGGCAGGGCAGAGGGGGGTATGCTGTACATCCACCTTCAATATGAAGGCATGCGGTTTCTTACTTTCCGTCGCCCACCATGGATGCCACCACTGTCGCTGCAATCTTCAGCCTCTGGCGCACCACGGACCGGCCGAGCAGCGCCATGCTATCGAACAATGGCAGCGAACGGGACGAACCCGACATCGCAACGAAAAGCGGCGGCGTGACGACGCGCAGCTTCTTGGCGAGCTTGTCGGCCACGGCGCGCAGTTCAGCGTCGATCGTCTCGACATTCCATTCGAGGATCTTTTCGAGATCCGTCTGGACGGTGGTGAGGATTTCCAGCGTCTCGGCCGGGCTGGTCTTCAGGCCCGCAAACGAGGCGGGTGTCAGGCCGACATCGGAGGACAGCAGGAAGCCTGCGAGGTTCGGCAGCTCGCCGAGCTTCGAAATGCGGCTCTGCGAGTGTTTCAGGCCTTCCGTCAGGCGGCGGTTCTCCATGGCCCACTCCAGAACGCGGGCGACGAATTCGTCCGGAGACAGCTTTTCGCGCAGCCAGCGGCCGTTCAGCCAGTCGAGCTTCTGGATGTCGAAGATCGCGCCGGCCTTGGAGAGGTTGTCCGGATCGAACTTCTCGATGAGCTCGTCCATGGTCAGCATCTCTTCGCCTTCGGCGATCTGGATGAAGAACAGGCCCAAAAAGTTCATCAGCGCTTCCGGCAGGTAGCCGAGCGCGGAATAATAGGAGATCGAGGTCGGGTTCTTGCGCTTCGACAGCTTCGACTTGTCGGCATTCCTCATCAGGGAGAGGTGCATGAACACCGGCTGTTCCCACTCGAAATAGCGGTAGAGCAGGATGTGCTTCGGCACCGAGGCCAGCCATTCCTCGCCACGTGCCACGTGGGTGATCTTCATCAGATGGTCGTCGATGACGTTGGCCATATGGTAGGTCGGCATGCCGTCGCCCTTGATCAGCACCTGCATGTCGACCGAATCCCACGGGATCGACACGTCGCCATAAACGCCGTCATGGAAATCGCAGGAGCCCTCGGTCGGGATCTTCATGCGGATGACCGAGCCTTCGCCCGCCGCCATCTTGGAGGTCACTTCCTCGGCCGTCAGGTTCAAGCAAAGGCCGTCGTATTTCGGCGGCTTGCCGGCGGCGCGCTGGCCTTCGCGCATCTGCTCGAGCCGCTCGGGCGTGCAGAAGCAGCGGAAGGCATGGCGCTTGTCGAGCAGCTGCTGGGCGTAGGGCTGGTACATGTCCTTGCGGTCGGACTGGCGGTAGGGACCGTAGGGGCCGCCGACATCCGGGCCTTCCGCCCAGGTCAGGCCCGTCCAGCGCAGCGCGTCCAGAACCTTGTCCTCGAATTCCTGCGTCGAGCGCGTCGCATCGGTATCTTCGATGCGCAGGATGAATTCGCCACCATGTTTCTTGGCGAAGAGATAGTTGAACAGCGCGATATAGGCGGTGCCGACATGCGGCTCGCCTGTCGGCGAAGGGGCGATGCGGACGCGGGGCTTCGTGGCGATCATGAAGAATGCTCTATCTGTGGCGGCCGGAAAGGCGCCAAGCCTGTTTTTGAAATGCGGATTGGCGCAGGCTTAGGCCATATTCAGCCGTAAGCGTCAAGGTTTTTGGCCCTGAACCTTACCTTACCGGCCAAACATAGAGCAGTGCCGGCACGCTGACGAGGATGATCAGGAAAGAAAGCGGCAGGCCGAGGCGGGGATAGTCGGAGAACTTGTAGCCGCCGGGGCCGAAGACCAGCGTGTTGCACTGGTGGCCGACCGGGGTGAGGAAATCGCAGCCGGCGCCAATCGCCACCGCCATCAGAAACGCCTCCGGCCGAAAACCGAGATTGGTGGCGAAGCTCGCCGCGATCGGGCCCATCACGAGCACCGTCGCGGCATTGTTGAGGAACGGCGTCACCGCCATGGCCGTAATGAGGATCAACCCGAGGGCACCCCAGGCCGGAAGTGTCGCGGCAACGTGGCCGAGCCAGCCTGCGATCAGCTCGCTGCCGCCGGTCGTCCTCAGCGAATCCGAAACCGGGATCAGCGCGGCCAGCATGACGAGGATCGGCCCGTCGACCGATTTGTAGAAGTCGTTGAGCGGGATCGCCCGGAAGATGACCATGCCGAGGGCAGCCGTGAAGAAGGCGACCGGAACGGGGGCAATACCAACGGCCGTCGCGGCCATGGCAAGCGCCAGGATGACCAGCGGAATGAAGGCGCGCCGCTGTGTCCCGAGCAGGATTTCGCGCTGGGCGAGAGGCAGCAGGGAAAAATCCTGCAGCACGGCGGGCAGGTTCTTGCGGCTGCCTTGCAGCACCAGCACGTCGCCCGCCATCAGCGTCAGCTCGCCCAACCGCTGCGTCAGCCGTTCGCCACGCCGGCTGATCGCCAGAAGATTGATGCCGCGCGTATAGGAGAGCGCCAGTTCCTTGGCGGACAGGCCCTTGAGCGACGATTCCTGGGTGATGATCGCCTCGACCGAGATCACGTCCGTCTGCGTCTGGCCTTTTTCCTTCAGCGGTTTGCCGGACAGTTTCAGCCTGCCGCCGGAGACGATCCGATCGAGCGCCTTCGAAGGGCCTTCCAGCATCACCACGTCGCCTTCACGCAGCGTCAGGTCCGGAAAGGGCGACATGCGGGACGTTCCGCGCAGCACCGCGATGGCCAGCACGTCGCCGTCGGCATGCTTCAGAAGTTCGCTGAGCGGCTTTTCCAGTATCGTCGATTCCGCGGTCAGGGAGACCTCGGACGTGTAATTGGTGATCTCCACCGCCTCTTCGATCGAACTGTTCTCCCGGGTGCGGCTCGGTACCAGCCAGTGAAAGAAGAGCAGGAAGGTGATGCCGACGACGGTCAGGATCGACCCCATCGGCGTGAAATCGAACATCGTGAAAGACCTGCCGGTCAGCTCTTCGCGCAGCCGCGAGACGACGATGTTCGGCGAAGTGCCGATCTGTGTCATCAGCCCGCCGAGCAGAGCGGCGAAAGCCATGGGCATCAGGTATTTCGACGGGGAGGCGCCCGATTTCCTGGCGAACTGGAAGGCGACCGGCATCATGATCGCCAGAGCGCCGATATTCTTGATGAAGGCGGAAAGCAGCGCCACGACGATCATCAGCAGCGCGAGCTGCGTGGGCAGCGTGTTGAGGTTCGGGAAGAATTTCTTGATCGCGGTATCGACGATGCCCGACCGTGCCACGCCGGCGCTGACCACCAGCGCGCTGCCGACAATGATGACGATGTCGTCCGAGAAGCCGGAAAACGCCCTGTCGACCGGCACGACGCCGAGCGCGACGGCCAGCACCAGCGCGCAGCAGGCGACCACATCATAACGGAACCGATCCCAGATAAAGACCGCCATCATGATGGCGATAACGGAAAATGCCAGGATCTGCTGAGTGGTCATGCCGCCCTTGACGTCGAGAGGTCCAGCGGGAGAATCGCCGCCGGCAGAAGGATGGAGGTGGTGCGGTCGTGCCGCCGATCAATGTAGTGAGGCGTTTAAAGTTCCAGCGCAGTGGGCGCAAGGGGGCGCCTGCCCACTGGACAACGCAGGTCGCTTCGCTAGGGTATGGCCGTGGGGCTATTGAATTGTTTTGAATGGAGATTTGTCGATGACTGATGTTTTGAACGTGCCGGTGAAGCTGGCCGATGGCCGCGAGACCACGCTTTCGGAATACAAAGGCAAGGTGATGCTGGTCGTCAACGTTGCCTCGAAATGCGGCCTGACCAAGCAGTATGAAGGCCTCGAAAAACTCTACGAAGACAAGCGCGGCGATGGTTTCGTGATCACCGCTTTCCCGGCCAACAACTTCAAGGGCCAGGAGCCCGGCACGGATGCCGAGATCGTCGAATTCTGCCAGCTCACTTACGATGTAAAATTCCCGATCTTCTCGAAGATCTCCGTCAAGGGCGAGGACAAGCACCCGCTCTACCAGGGCCTCACCGGCTCCGGCGTGCCGACCACCGGCGACGGTCCGATGAAGGAAAAGCTGCGGGGCTTCGGCATGGAAGTCGAAGACGGCGAGATCGTCTGGAATTTCGAGAAATTCCTGATCGGCCGCGACGGCGAGATCAAGGCCCGCTTCGCGCCCGATGTCGACGCGCAGGACAGCCGGCTGGTCGAGGCGGTCGAAAGGGAACTGGCGAAGAGCTGAGCGGCCCGGCAAAGCCGGAGCAATTCTTTGCCTTCCAACTAGGCCGCTTCAGTGATCGCCATTTCTGCCGTGATGCGATCCCAGGGAACCTTGACCAGACCCTCCGTGGTCTTTTCGATTAGACCGACCTCGGCCAGGGCGACCACGTCGGCATGGACCCCGCGATAATCCCGCTTCAGGGAATGAGCGAGCTGGCGGATCGAGGAGGTGCCAGCCGCTTTCAGGGCGCGCAGAAGCCGCCAGCGATTGGCGGTCAGCACCTTTAAGAGAAGATCCATGCTTTCGAAGGCAATCTCGCCCGGCTGCAGGCTGAAATCGCCGGCGTCGATCCGCGCTCCAGCCCTTGTCGCGTTTTCGAAAAACGCGTCCATATTAGAAACGTGGATCCGAACTTCGCTCATACCTTCAACTCCTGGCGGACATCGTCTTCGAAATCCCCGATCATCCGTTCAAGGCTCTCGAAACGATAGGGTTCCTCATGATCGCGATAATGGCGGTGATCGCCTTTCCCAAATTCGTTGTCGTAGCCAATAATTCGCTCTCCCGGGCGTCCGAAGAAAAGCGAATATTTCAATCCATGTGGACGTTCCGCGTTGGGATCCGGAAGCTGCCAGACCTTCATCTGGATGATCCTTCCATCATCCAGATGAAATTTCCGATCCATGATCAGGGTCGCTCGCGCCATTTGATGCTTTATCTAGCATATGCTGAATATGGCATCAAGGCGATGCTCGACTTGACGGAAGGGAAACGTCACCATCAATGCAGCGTCGTCCCGCTGCCCTTTTTCTTCTTGCGGGCGTTGCGCGCCACCATGTTGAGCATCTCGACGCCGGCGGAAAAGGCCATGGCGGCGTAGATATAGCCCTTGGGCACGTGCACGCCAAAACCTTCGACGATCAGGGTGCCGCCGATCATCAGCAGGAAGGCGAGCGCCAGCATGACGATGGTCGGGTTCTTCTCGATGAAATTGGCAAGCGGGGTGGCGGCGATCAGCATCACCGTGACGGCGGCGATGACGGCGACGACCATGATCGGCAGGTGAGGGGTCATGCCGACGGCGGTGATGATGCTGTCGATCGAGAAGACGAGATCGAGCAGCAGGATCTGGCCGATTGCAGATGCGAAGCTCATCTTGAGCACGTCCTTGCCGGCGCCGACCAGGTCTTCCTTGTGGTCGTCGACATCGACGGAATGGTGGATTTCCTTGGTCGCCTTCCAGACAAGGAAAAGGCCGCCGGCGATCAGGATCAGGTCCTTCCAGGAGAAACCGTGGCCGAAGGCCTCGAAGATCGGGTTGGTAAGCTGGACGATCCAGGCGACGGTGCCGAGCAGGGCGAGACGCATGACGAGCGCCAGGCCGATGCCGATCCTGCGGGCGCGTTCGCGGCTTTCGGGTGGTAGCTTGTTGGTGAGGATCGAGATGAAGATCAGGTTGTCGATGCCGAGCACGACTTCCATGACGACGAGGGTGACGAGCGCCACCCAGGCGGCCGGATCCTGAACCAGCGCGACGATATCCTGCATCAACATTCCCTTCTTTCAATCGCAAGGCGTAATTGCCGTCCCGATTTAAGGACTGGAGATGCAAAGACAAGAGGAGGTTGCGTTACAACCTCCTGAAATCAGGCATGTTCTTTGGTTTTTGTCGTCACGGAAGCGTTATGCAGGCCGTAGGCTGCCATGAATACCCGGATCGCCCCGGTAACAGCACGGTCGATTTCGCGGAAGGGCGGCACGTCGTCGAGATCGCCAAACAGGCGGAACTTGAAAAATGTGCCGCTCGACATATCGATGAACTGACGCGCCGCCAGGTCCGTATCCTCGATCTTCAGATTGCCGAGCGCGATATGACGCTTAAGGAAATCCTCAAGAACTGTGCGTACGTTTTGAGACGGTGAGTTGAAGAAGTGATGACAGATGTTTGGAAGACGATCGACGACGCCGATGACGGTGCGCATCGCGCCGATCACCTGCGGAGAGGTGATATGGGTCACAAATCCCATCCCGAAGCGGTAGAGACCGTCCTCGACTTCCTCACTGCCTGCGAGGATGTCGCGCATACGCAGGGTGATCCGCTCGCGTTCGCGCGCCACGATCGCCCCGAACAGGTCTTCCTTGTTCTGGAAGTAAACGTAGATCGTGCCTTTAGAAACGCCCGCCTCGCGGGTGATGTCGTTCATGCTCGCCGCGTCGAAGCCGAGCTTCATAAAGACGCTCTTTGCCCCGTCGATAATCTGTTCGCGTTTCGCCGGGTCTTCGCCCGCTGCGAAACGTCCGGCGGCAATCGGATCGTTTTTTTCCAGTTTCCTTGTCTGCCTGGCCATTTCGATGCCCTTTTTTAACCTTTTCGAACCGAGCGGTTCGATTGCTCTTGATATGTGTCATCGAAAGGTCTAAGTCAAGGTCGCTGAACCGATCGGTTCGATGAAATAAGACGCTCCCAAGACGGTATATGAAGATGACGGCCTCTCACAATACCGGCGCATTGCGCGCCGTGACGACGGAAAATGCCGACCTTTCGGAGGCTGAAGCCCGCAAGGCTTCGCCTGCGGCCGAACAGCCTGCGGCTGCCGAGGCGATTGCGGCCCCGGCCGCTGCCAAAGCGCCGGAAAAGAAGAAGCGCCGCGGCCTCCTGCTGCCGATCATCGCGCTTGCCCTCCTTGGTGGTGCCGGCTGGTACGGCTATAACTGGTGGATCGACGGCCGGTTCCTGGTTTCGACGGACGATGCGTATGTCGAAGGCGATATCGCGGTCATCTCGCCGAAGGTTTCCGGTTACGTCGCCAAGGTGAACGTCGTCGAAAACCAGGCCGTCAAGGCAGGCGATTCGCTCGTCACGCTGGACGACGGCGACTACCAGCTCGCACTTCGCAAGGCGCAGGCCGCCATAGAATCCGCCAATCTCGCAGTGTTGCGGATCGACGCGCAGATCGTCGGCGGCGAAGCGGCGCTGAAGCAGTCCCAGGCCCAGCAAGGCGCTCTCGAAGCTGCTGTTCGCGGCGCCGAGATCATCCAGAAGCGCGCGACGAGCCTGCAGGCAAGCGCCGTCGGCACCGCCGCCGCGCTCGACAGTGCCCAGATCGCGCTCGAACAGGCCCGCGCCAATCTCGTCGCCGGCCAGGCCGCGGTTGCCTCGGCCCAGGCCAATATCGGCCTTCTGCATGCGCAGCGCGACGAAGCGGTCAACACGATCCGCACCCAGGAGCTCGCCCGCGACCAGGCCCAGCGCGATCTGAACTTCACGGTCCTGAAGGCGCCTTATGACGGCGTCATCGGCAACCTCTCCGTTCAGACGGGTGATCTCGTCTCGACGGGCAAGCGGCTCGCGTCGCTGGTGCCGCTGACCGAGCTCTATATCGAGGCGAATTTCAAGGAAACTCAGCTTGGCCATCTGCAGCCGGGTTCCAAGGTTCGCGTGCATGTCGATGCCTATGACGATCACAACATCACCGGCACGGTCGTGTCGATCGCGCCGGCTTCCGGTGCCGTCTTCTCGATGCTGCCGCCGGAAAATGCGACCGGCAACTTCACCAAGGTCGTGCAGCGCGTTCCGGTGCGCATCTCGATCCCCAAGGAAGACCTGGAGCGTCAGCATCTTCGCGCCGGCCTGAGTGTCGTCGTCGACGTCGACACCCGCACTGCGCCTGGCATCGGCGCTGTCGCTGCCAAGTAAAGAGAACCAAGGAGAGCGGCCATGGCAGGAGCAACAGCCACGGCGGACGCATCCCCTATGGCGATGCCCGCCGACCAGCCGATGGACAGACGCAAGCTCATCGCCTTCTTCGCGATGGTCTTCGGCATGTTCATGTCGATCCTCGACATCCAGATCGTCTCGGCTTCGCTCGCGGAAATCCAGGCCGGCCTTTCCGCCGGTTCGGATGAAATCGCCTGGGTGCAGACCTCCTACCTGATCGCCGAAGTGATCATGATCCCGCTGTCGGGAACGCTGGCGCGTATCATCTCGACGCGCTACCTCTTCGCCATCTGTGCCGCGGGCTTTACGCTGTCCAGCATCCTTTGCGCCACCGCGACGAATATCGACCAGATGATCGTCTACCGCGCCATCCAGGGCTTCATCGGCGGCGGCATGATCCCCTCTGTCTTCGCTGCGGCCTTCACCATCTTCCCGCCGTCGAAGCGCAGCATCGTGTCGCCGATCATCGGGCTTGTCGCGACGCTCGCGCCAACCATCGGCCCGACGGTCGGCGGGTACCTTTCCAATTCCTTCTCCTGGCATTGGCTGTTCCTGGTCAACGTCATCCCCGGCATCATCGTGACGGCCGTCACCTTCACGCTGATCGACTTCGACAAGCCGCAGCTTCAACTGATGAAGAAGTTCGACTGGTGGGGGCTTGCTTCCATGGGTGTCTTCCTCGGCGCGCTGGAATACGTGCTGGAAGAGGGCAACAACAAGGACTGGTTCAGCGACGACAAGATCGTCGTCGGTGCGGTCCTGGTCACCGTTGGTGCGGTGGTGTTCTTCTGGCGGGCCTTCAAGGTCGAGTTCCCGATCGTCGATCTCCGAGCATTCAGCAACGCCAATTTCGCCTTCGGATCGCTGTTCTCCTTCATCATGGGCGTCGGGCTTTACGGGCTCACCTATCTCTATCCGCTCTATCTCGGCCGCATCCGTCATTACGATTCGTTGATGATCGGCGAGACCATGTTCGTCTCGGGTATCGCCATGTTCGTCTCCGCGCCGCTCGTCGGGAGGCTATCGAGCAGCGTGGACCTGCGCATCCTGATGGCGGTCGGTTTCGGCGCCTTCGCGATGGGCACCTACCTGATGACCGGCATCACCGCCGACTGGGATTTCTACGAACTGCTTCTGCCGCAGATCCTGCGCGGGTTCGGGATGATGATGTGCATGGTGCCGATCAGCAATATCGCGCTCGGAACGCTCACACCGCAACGTATCCAGGGCGCTTCCGGTCTCTTCAACCTGACGCGTAATCTCGGCGGCGCGGTCGGTCTTGCGATCATCAATACGGCTTTGACCCAGCGCTCCGACGAGCATTATGCCCGGCTTTCGGAGCATGTGAACTACGGCAATCCGGCTGCGCTGAGTTGGCTCGACAACGTCGGCGCCAATTACAATGCCTTGGGTCTCGACGGCGGCGCCGTGGCGCTCCAGAAGATCTCCGGCATCATCACCCAACAGGCCCTGCTGCTGTCCTTCATGGATGTGTTCTTCATCCTGACGGCGCTGTTCGGAAGCCTGATCTTCTTTGTCTTCCTCATCGCCAAGCCAGGCCGCCCCGCGGGCGCCGGTGGCGGCGGGCATTAAATTCCAGCATTCCACCGCCGGGAAGAGGGCCGCCACACACGTGACGGCCTTTTTCTTTGGCGTCCAGCGTTGTTGAAACACGTACCTCAAATTTTGATTTACGTACCTCAGAATTTCCGCTAACACGGTCGGCGGAGGAATTCATGAAGCCCACAGTTCATGACATCGCAAAGATTGCGGGCGTCAGCCTTGCGACCGTCGACCGGGTTCTCAACGGCCGGCCGGGCGTGCGTTCCGTCACCCGCGGCAAGGTGGAGGAGGCAATCGCCTCGCTCGGTTATGTGCGCGATCTCGCCGCCGCCAACCTTGCCAAAAGCCGGACCTATTCCTTCGTCTTCATCCTGCCGGCCAACGACAATTCCTTCATGATCGGCCTCACAGAGGAGGTGCGCGGCGCGGTCGCCCGGTCCAGCTTCGAGCGCACCGATATCCGCATCGTCGACGTACCGCCCTTCGATCCTGACGCGCTGGTCGCAGCCCTTGAGGCCGTGCTTGCCGAAAAACCGGCGGGCGTCGCCTTCGTTGCGATCGACGCGCCGGAAGTCCGCGCTGCCGCCGAGCGCCTGCGTCAGGCCGGCATCCCGATGGTGACCTTGGTCTCCGACCTGCCGGATTCCTCCCGCGACCATTATGCCGGCATCGACAATATTGCAGCCGGCCGCACTGCGGGCAGCCTGATGGGGCGTTTCCTCAACGGGCCTTCCCTCGGCGAACGAGGGGCGACCGTCGCGGTGCTCGCCGGCTCCATGCTGGTGCGCGACCATCGAGAGCGGCTGGAAGGTTTTTCGACCGTGATCGCCCAAGCCTATCCGAACGTTCATATCCTGCCCGTCCTCGAGGGCCGCGACGATCCGGTGCTTGCCGAGACGATGATCGCGGACGCGCTGCGTCGTAATGCGGACATCGCCGGCATCTACAGTCTCGGTGCCGGCAACCGCGGCCTCATCCGCGCGCTGCAGGCGGCGCACGGCCCCAGCCGACCGCTCGTTATCGCGCACGAACTGACCGCCTCGACCCGCGCAGCACTTGCCGACGGCACCATTGACGCGGTGCTGAACCAGGATGCGGGCCACGAAGTCAGAAGCGCGATCCGCGTGCTGAAGGCCAAGGCGGACGGCCTGCCGGTGCTTGCCGCCCAGGAACGCATCCGTATCGACATATTCTTGAAAGACAATCTGCCCTGAAGGGCGGAGCATTAGGAGAAACACCATGTATCTCGGTCTCGATCTCGGCACTTCGGGCGTCAAGGCGATGCTGATCGACGGCGATCAGAAGATCATCGGTTCGGCGAGCGGCTCGCTCGACGTCTCGCGTCCACATTCGGGCTGGTCGGAGCAGGATCCGGCCCACTGGATCCGCGCCACCGAAGAGGCTGTCGCCGGCCTCAAGGCAAAATTCCCGAAGGAGCTCGCGGCGGTGAAGGGCATCGGCCTTTCGGGCCAGATGCACGGCGCGACGCTGCTGGACAGCGAAGACAAGGTGCTACGCCCCTGCATCCTCTGGAACGATACCCGTTCGCATCAGGAAGCCGCAGCCCTCGATGCGAACCCGATTTTCCGCAAGCTCACCGGCAATATCGTCTTCCCCGGCTTCACTGCTCCGAAGCTCGTCTGGGTCGCCAAAAACGAACCGGAGATTTTCACGAAGGTCGCCAAGGTGCTGCTGCCGAAGGATTACCTGCGCCTGTGGCTGACCGGCGAGCATATTTCGGAAATGTCGGATTCGGCCGGCACGTCCTGGCTCGATACCGGCGCCCGCAAGTGGTCGTCCGAATTGCTTTCCGCCACGGGCCTTACCGAAAGCCAGATGCCGTCGCTGGTCGAAGGCACCGAGCAGGCCGGTAAGCTGCGCGGCGAGCTCTCCTACAAATGGGGCATGGGCGAGGGCGTTGTGATTGCCGGCGGGGCAGGGGACAATGCGGCCTCGGCCTGCGGCATGGGCACGGTGGCGGAAGGCCAGGCCTTCGTGTCGCTCGGCACGTCCGGCGTGCTGTTTGCCGCCAACGCCTCCTATCTGCCGAAGCCTGAAAGCGCGGTGCATGCCTTCTGCCACGCGCTGCCGAAAACCTGGCACCAGATGGGCGTCATCCTGTCGGCGACCGACGCGCTCAACTGGTATTCGCTCATCACCGGCAAGACCGCCGCCGAACTCACCCAGGAACTCGGCGATACGCTGAAGGCTCCCTCCGGCGTCACCTTCCTGCCCTATCTTTCCGGCGAACGCACGCCGCACAACGATGCGGCCATCCGCGGCGCCTTCATCGGCCTCGAACACGAAAGCAGCCGGTCGGTGCTGACCCAGGCGGTCCTGGAAGGGGTGACCTTTGCGATCAGGGACAATCTCGAAGCCCTGAAATCCGCCGGCACCTCGATTTCCCGCGTTACCGCCATCGGCGGCGGTTCACGCTCGCGCTATTGGCTGCAGTCGATCGCCACGTCTCTCGGCGTGCCGGTGGATATTCCAGCCGACGGCGATTTTGGAGCTGCCTTCGGCGCCGCACGCCTCGGCCTCATCGCCGCCACCGCCGCCGACCCGCTTTCCGTCTGCTCGGCACCGAAAACCGACGAGACCATCGAACCGGTCGCAGCACTCTCGGAAGCATACGACACAGCATACGCCCGCTACCGGGCGCTCTATCCGGCGATCAAGTCGCTGGCGTCGTGATCGGATAGGCGCCTGCTTCAAGTGGAGACTGCACATACCCACGCCCGTCATCCTCGGGCTTGACCCGAGGATCCACTCTTTCTGACCTAGCACTCTTCTGCATTGAACCTTTTTGGGTTTGGCTTGGATCCTCGGGTCAAGCCCGAGGATGACGGCAGGGATGCTCTACCACACATATGACACCCAAGGAGGAAACGACCATGAGCACAGGCTTTTTCGGAGACATCCAGAAAATCAAATACGAAGGCCCGGACAGCACTAATCCGCTGGCCTTCCGCTTCTACAACCCGGATGAGATGATCGCGGGCAAGCGCATGGAGGATCATCTTCGGTTCGCCGTCGCCTACTGGCACTCGTTCACCTGGCCGGGCGGCGACCCCTTTGGCGGCCAGACTTTCCAGCGCCCGTGGTTCTCGGACACGATGGAAGCGGCGAAGATGAAGGCCGACGTGGCGTTCGAATTCTTCTCGCTGCTCGGTTCGCCCTTCTACTGCTTCCACGACGCTGACGTGCGTCCGGAAGGCAATAATTTCGCCGAGAACACCAGGAACCTCAACGAGATCGTCGACTATTTCGAGAAGAAGCAGGCCGAGACTGGCACCAAGCTCCTCTGGGGCACGGCGAACATGTTCTCGAACCGTCGCTACATGTCGGGCGCCGCCACCAACCCGGACCCGGATGTCTTTGCCTTTGCGGCGGCGACCGTGAAGACCTGCCTCGATGCTACCAAGAAGCTCGGCGGCGCCAACTATGTGCTGTGGGGTGGCCGTGAAGGCTACGAAACGCTGCTCAATACCGATCTGTCGCGCGAGCTCGACCAGATGGGCCGTTTCCTCAACCTGGTGGTCGAATACAAGTACAAGATCGGCTTTAAAGGCACGATCCTGATCGAGCCGAAACCGCAGGAACCGACCAAGCACCAATACGATTACGACGTCGCGACCGTCTACGCCTTCCTGCAGAAGCATGGGCTGGACAAGGAAGTGAAGGTCAATATCGAGCAGGGCCATGCGATCCTCGCCGGCCATTCCTTCGAGCACGAACTGGCGATGGCGAACGCGTTCGGCATTTTCGGCTCGATCGACATGAACCGCAACGACTACCAGTCCGGCTGGGATACCGACCAGTTCCCCAATAATGTGCCGGAAATGGCGCTGGCCTATTACCAGGTTTTGGCCGGCGGCGGTTTCGTCAACGGCGGCACCAATTTCGACGCAAAGCTGCGTCGCCAGTCGCTCGATCCCCAGGACCTGCTGATCGGCCATATCGGCGGCATGGATTGCTGCGCCCGTGGCCTCAAGGCGGCGGCGAAGATGCTCGACGACGGCGCACTCAAGAAGCCGCTCGACGAACGCTACGCCAAGTGGGACAGCCCGGAATACCAGAAGATGCTGCGCGGCGAATACAAGCTCGACGACATCGCCTCCTGGGTTGAAAAGCAGGACATCAACCCGGAACCGAAGTCCGGCCGCCAGGAATACCTGGAAAACGTCGTCAATCGTTACGTTTGACGCCTTTGCGTTTGATGGGCTTGCTCCGCCCCTCACCCTAACCCTCTCCCCGCTTGCGGGGAGAGGGGACGTGCCAAGAGCGACGTTGGAGAGTGAACGGTTACGGTGCGGCATATCCCTTCTCCCCGCAGGCGGGGAGAAGGTGGCGGCAGCCGGATGAGGGGCGGGACGCTGCCGTCGTCAACCGGAAGATGATCTGCACAAAACCTTCCTGCACGTCCCCGCTTGACTTACGGAAATCTGCTTTACGTACCTCAGAATCTGGGCTAGCGTTCTCATGGGAGGAGCTTGGGTGCAGATTATCATATACAGGCGTGCTGTCGGTAACGCAGCGGTTCGCTGTCGGGCCGCGCGTTGCCCTATGGTCATGGGTGCTGCGCGATGAGTTCTGTGGAGGCGAGCCCCGCCGTGCCGCTCTTCGAAGCGACCGGCCTTTCCAAGACATTCGGCATCGTCGAGGTCCTCAAGGACATCAATCTCACCGTCCGCGCCGGCGAGGTTCACGCGATCATCGGCGAGAACGGCGCCGGCAAATCGACCTTGATGAAGATCATCGCCGGCAATCAGCCGCCGACCCGCGGTGAGATGAGGATAGACGGCGAGACCGTCACCTTTTCCGGTCCGGTCGATGCGGAACATCGCGGCATCGTGCTGGTGCACCAGGAAATCCTGCTGGCGCCGGACCTGACGGTCGCCCAGAACATCTATCTCGGCCGCGAGCTGCACAAGGGCGTTTTCATCGACGACCGCGCCATGAACGAGGGCGCCGCAAAAGCGGTCCGAGGGCTCGGCAGCGACATCGACCCGAACACCATCGTCAGCCGCCTGTCGATCGCCCAGCGCCAGCTGGTGCAGATCGCCCGCGTGCTGCTCGTGTCGCACCGGATCGTCATCTTCGACGAGCCGACGGCGTCGCTGACGCCGCACGAGACCGATGCGCTGCTGAAGGTCATCCGGCAGATCCGCGCCAAGGGTGTCGGCGTCCTCTACATTTCCCACCGTCTGCCCGAGGTGAAGGAGATTGCCGACCGGGTGACGGTGTTGCGCGACGGAAGGCTTGTCGCCAGCCATGACGTCAGCGAGTTGCAGTCCGCCGACATGGCGCGGCTGATGGTCGGTCGCGATGTCGCAAAACTCTATCCGGACCGCCACGCGGCCGAGGCGCGCGAGACGGTGCTCGAAGTCGAGCATCTCAACGTTCCCGGTTATGCGCAGGATGCCTCGTTCCAGCTGAAAAAGGGCGAGATCCTCGGTTTTGCCGGCCTCGTTGGCGCCGGCCGCACCGAGTTGATGGAGGGCATGGTCGGCCTTCGTACCAGCCGCGGCGTGGTCCGCCATCTCGGCAAGCCGGTCAATTTCAAGGATGTGCATGCAAGCCTCAAGGCCGGCATCGTCTATCTTTCCGAAGACCGCAAAGGCAAGGGCCTGCTGCTCACCAAGGACCTGATCGTCAACCTGACGCTCGCCTCGCTCGGCAAGTTCATCGGCGCGCTGCAGATAGATCGCAAGCGCGAAAGTGCCGCGCTCGACAAGGCGATCCGCGATTTCGATATTCGCACCGGCCGAAAGGACATCCTTGCGGGCCAGCTGTCCGGCGGCAACCAGCAAAAGCTGCTGCTCGCCAAGATGATGCTGCTCGATCCGTCGATCGTCATCATCGACGAGCCGACGCGCGGCATCGATATCGGCAACAAGGAACAGATCTACAAATTCATCGCCAAACTGGCAGAGGAGGGGCGTTCGATCATTGTCGTTTCCTCCGAAATGCCGGAACTGATCGGCATCTGCGACCGCATCCTCGTCATGCGCTCCGGCCGGATCGTCGGCGAGGTGACGGGGGATCATATGAACGAAAACGAAATCGTCGTGCTGGCGACAGGCGCCACTAAAGAGGAGGCCGCGTGATGGCGAATGTCGCGACCGAGACGGCCAAGGCGCCGAAGACCTCCAAGGACTGGGACATGGCGGCGATCGCGCCTTTCATCGCGCTCGCCCTTCTGCTGGCGCTCGGCTATTTCGCCAACCCGAATTTCATGACGTCCGCCAACCTGTTGAACGTCGTGACGCGCAGTTCCTTCATCGCAGTCATCGCGCTCGGCGCGACCTATGTGATCACGTCGGGCGGTCTCGACCTTTCGGTCGGCGCGATGCTCGCCTTCGTCGCCAGCCTGATGATCCTGTTCCTGAACTCGGGAACGGTCGCCGATCCGGCGCTGGCGCTCACCGCCGGAATGGCGCTGGCGATTGCGATCGGCGCCGCCTGCGGGCTCGCCAACGGCCTGATCACCACGATTGGCAGGATCGAGCCCTTCATCGCCACGCTCGGCACGATGGGCATCTATCGCGGCCTCACCACCTGGCTCAGCCAGGGGGGCGCCATCACCGTGCGCGACCGCGATATTCTGGCGCTTTACCGGCCGGTCTATTCCGGCTCGCTCGTCGGCGTGCCGATCCCGATCATCGTCATCTTCGTCACCGCCGCCATCGCCGCCTTCGTACTTTACCGCACCCGTTACGGCCGGCATGTCACCGCGGTCGGCTCGAACGAGGACGTAGCCCGTTATTCCGGCATTTCGATCAACCGGGTGCGCACCGTCACCTATGTCATCCAGGGGCTCTGCGTCGCGGTTGCGGTGCTGCTCTACGTGCCGCGCCTCGGCTCGACGTCCGCGACGACCGGCAGCTTCTGGGAACTGCAGGCGATCACCGCCGTCGTCGTCGGCGGCACGGCGCTGCGGGGAGGGGTCGGCCGCATCTGGGGCACGATCTGCGGCGCCTTCATTCTGGAAATCGTCGGCAACATCATGCTGTTGTCCAACTTCGTCAGCGAATACCTGATCGGCGCCATCCAGGGCGCGATCATCATCATCGCCATGCTGGTTCAAAGGTCGCTGATGCGGAGGTAGGCCGCTGAAGCGGATGTAGGTCACGACGTAAATTGACCGGGCTGATGGGTCGCGCCCGGTCCTGAAATACTAAAGACCCTGATATTGTGGGAGAGAGAAACAATGCGCAGACAAATTTTGGGACTGGCCGTGGCGTCGCTGGCACTTCTTGCCGGCACCGCCTTCGCACAGGACAAGAAGGTGACGATCGGCGTTTCCATTCCGGCCGCCGACCACGGCTGGACCGCCGGCGTCGTGTTCCATGCCGAACGCGTCGCCAAGCTCCTGATGAAGGAACATCCGGGCCTCAACGTCATCGTCAAGACCTCGCCGGATGCAGCAAGCCAGGCGAACGCCGTGCAGGATCTCGCGGTCCAGGGTCTCGACGCGCTGGTCATCCTGCCGTCCGATCCGGATCCGCTGGTCAACGCCATCCAGCAGGTCAAGGACAAGGGTACGTTCGTCGCGCTCGTTGACCGCGCGCCCTCCGTCAACGACAGCACCATCCGTGACCTCTATGTGGCCGGCAACAACCCGGCGCTCGGTCAGGTCGCCGGCGAATATATCAAGAAGACCACGCCGGAGGCACAGGTCGTCGTCATCCGCGGCCTGCCGATCCCGATCGACCAGCAGCGCCAGGACGGTTTCGACAAGGGCATTGCCGGCTCCAAGGTGAAGGTGCTCGATCGCCAGTTCGGCAACTGGAATCGCGACGACGCGTTCAAGGTCATGCAGGACTTCCTGACCAAGCACCAGAGGATCGACGTGGTCTGGTGCCAGGATGACGACATGGCAGTCGGCGTTCTCGAAGCCATCGCCCAAGCCAAGCGCACTGATATCAAGTATATCGTGGCCGGCGCCGGCTCCAAGGACATGGTCAAGAAGGTCATGGACGGCGACAAGATGGTTCCGGTCGACGTTCTCTATCCGCCGGCAATGGTGGCGACCGCCATGGAACTCACTGCCGGCAATTTCTACGACAAGGTCCCGGTCAGCGGCACCTACATCCTCGACGCCACGCTGGTGACGAAGGACAATGCCAAGAACTTCTACTTCCCGGATTCGCCGTTCTGATAACCAACACGGCCGTGCCCGCCTTTATTTTTTGGCGGACACGGCCATAACCTCACCCTCATTCCTGTGCTTGTCACAGGAATCCAGCCACGGCGCGTCTGCGCCGTGAAAAGGCTCTCCCGCGCCCAAGGACTTGGGCGCACTGGATTCCTGTGACAAGCACAGGAATGAGGGAGGAGGAGAAATCCAGGCACGCCATGTTCGAAGAGGAAACATCATGAAGACGATCAAGGGCCCGGCCATCTTTCTCGGCCAGTTCGCGGGCGATGCGGCACCGTTCAATACCTGGGACGGGATCACCAAATGGGCGGCCGACAAGGGTTACGTCGGCGTGCAGGTGCCGACCTGGGCAGGCCAGCTCATCGACCTCAAAAAGGCTGCGACCTCCAAGGATTATTGCGATGAATTTGCCGGCGTGGCCCGCGCCAACGGCGTCGAGGTGACCGAGCTTTCCACTCATCTCCAGGGCCAGCTCGTCGCCGTGCATCCGGCCTATGACGAGGGATTCGACGGGTTTGCAGCGCCCGAGGTGCGCGGCAATCCGAAAGCACGCCAGGCCTGGGCGGTCGAGCAGGTCAAGATGGCGCTGACGGCGTCGAAACATCTCGGCATCAAGGCGCATGCGACCTTTTCCGGCGCGCTTGCCTGGCCTTATATGTATCCGTGGCCGCAGCGCCCGGCCGGCCTGGTCGAGACCGCCTTCGACGAGCTCGCCAAGCGCTGGACGCCGATCCTCGACCATGCTGATTCCTGCGGCGTCGACGTCTGCTACGAGATCCATCCCGGCGAAGACCTGCATGACGGCGTCACCTTCGAAATGTTCCTGGAACGGGTGAAAAACCATCCGCGCGCCAACATGCTCTACGACCCGTCGCATTACGTGCTGCAATGCCTCGATTATCTCGACAACATCGACATCTACAAGGACCGGATCAAGATGTTCCACGTCAAGGACGCGGAATTCAACCCCACCGGTCGGCAGGGCGTCTATGGCGGCTACCAGGGCTGGGTCGGCCGCGCCGGCCGCTTCCGCTCGCCCGGCGACGGCCAGGTGGACTTCGGTTCGATCTTTTCGAAAATGGCCGCCAACGATTTCGACGGCTGGGCCGTGGTCGAATGGGAATGCGCGCTGAAGAACTCCGAGGACGGAGCCCGCGAAGGGGCTGAATTCGTGAAGGCGCACATTATCCGCGTCACCGAAAAGGCATTTGACGACTTTGCCAGCGGCGGGACGGATGAAGCGGCGAACAGGCGGATGCTGGGGCTTTAGGCCCGGGACGCTCGCGCGGATGCCAGCCCCTCACCCTAACCCTCTCCCCGCAGGCGGGGAGAGGGGACTTGCCATGTGTAACGCTGAAGAGTGGCGGAGAGGTCGCGGCACCTGTCCTTCTCCCCGTTAGCGGGGAGAAGGTGCCGGCAGGCGGATGAGGGGCATTTCCACCACAGGAGACGAACTTGAGATACCTAACGAGTTGGGTTATTGACATATGGTCACCGTCCTGCGGCAGCACGGCCTGCGGTTCGTCATCTACACGGCGGACCATGAGCCCCCTCATGTGCATGTCTATGGCGACGGCGAAGCGCGGATCGATATCGAGACACTGAAGGTCCTGACCCAGGGCGGGATGTCCGACCGAGACGTTCGCCGAGCTGCCGAGGTTATCGCGGCCAACCGGCAGTTATTCCTGGAGACGTGGAGAAAGTACCATGGTTGAGATCACGGATGCCGAACTCACCCAGGCAAAACGACGGTGGGAAACGGAGCGGGCACAAAGGCCCGTTCCAGTCTCCGTGCGGTTCGATTCTGCTTCCGGCCGTATCGTCGTGGAGTTCGCCAATGGGGCCGCTTTCATGGTCCCTGCTCGTTCGCTCGAAGGCCTCACGGAGGCAGAGGATGAACAGCTGGCCGAAGTCGAGCTGCTCGGGGAAACCGGCCTGCATTGGGAAAGCCTCGATGTGGACTATTCGATTTCTGGTCTCATGAGCGGCGTCTTCGGCAGCCGGACCTTCATGGAAGCACAACGTCGCGGCGGACAATCCAAGTCGCCGGCAAAGATCGCCGCGAGCCGCGCCAACGGCGCCAAGGGCGGCCGGCCGCGCAAAGTCATCAAGGGCTCCTGATTGCCCGGCAGCCCCATCCATATTCAATTTTTCTAGGAGAAACATCATGGCAATCGAAGGCAAGGACGAACAGGCGCGGGAGCCGCGCATCCGGCTCGGCATGGTCGGCGGCGGGGCGGGGGCGTTCATCGGGGCGGTGCACCGCATGGCGGCGAGGCTGGACGACCAGTTCGACCTGGTCGCCGGTGCGCTCTCGTCGACGCCGGAAAAGGCGATCGCCTCGGGCCGCGACCTCGGTCTCGATCCGTCGCGCACCTACGGTTCCTACAAGGAGATGGCGATCCGCGAGGCGCGGTTGAAGGACGGCATCGAGGCGGTGTCGATCGTCACGCCGAACCACGTGCATTACGAGGCTGCCAAGGAGTTTTTGAAGCGCGGCATCCACGTCATCTGCGACAAACCGCTGACGTCCAATCTTGCTGACGCCAAGAAGATGAAGAAGGCGGCCGACGAAAGCGGCGCGCTGTTTATCCTCACCCACAATTATACCGGCTATCCGATGGTGCGGCAGGCCCGCGAAATGGTCGCAAACGGCGATCTCGGAAAGATCCGCGTCGTGCAGGTCGAATATCCGCAGGACTGGCTGACCGAGGCGGTCGAGCAGACCGGCGCCAAGCAGGCCGTCTGGCGCACCGATCCGGCCCAGTCGGGTGCCGGCGGTTCGACCGGCGATATCGGCACGCATGCCTATAACCTCGCCGCATTCATCACCGGGCTTACGCTCGAAAGTCTAGCCGCCGATCTCGACAGTTTCGTCGAGGGCCGCCGTCTCGACGACAACGCCCATGTGATGTTGCGCTACGAGGGCGGCGCCAAGGGCATGCTCTGGTGCAGCCAGGTGGCGCCCGGCCACGAGAACGGTCTGAAGATCCGCGTCTACGGAACCAAAGGCGGCATCGAATGGGTGCAGGCGGATCCGAATTATCTGTGGTTCACGCCGTTCGGCGAACCGAAGCGCCTGATCACCCGCAACGGCGCCGGTTCGGGTGCCGCGGCAGGACGCGTCAGCCGCATTCCGTCCGGCCACCCGGAAGGTTATCTCGAAGCCTTTGCGACCATCTACACGGAAGCCGCCCGCGCCATCAACGCCGCCAGACAAGGCGTCGCTGTGGACAAGGCGGTGATCTACCCGACCGTCGACGATGGCGTGAAGGGGGTTGCGTTCGTCGAGGCGTGCGTGGCGTCCTCGAAGAAGAACGGTGCGTGGGTGAAGCTTTAGGCGCCTGGGAGCCTAAGCTGAGATATCGCCGACAAGCGCGCCAGCCGGGATGTGCCATGCCCGGCTGATCTTCCTGATCTGATCGAGATTGATCTCGCGCCGTCCGTTCAACAGGTCGGCGGCGCGGGATTTCGAACCGACGATCTCGATCAGGTCGGCGCGGGTGTAGTTGTTGGCTTCCATGACCGATTTCAGCACCTCGACCGGCGAGGCCTGCGGGATCGGATAGTGCTTGGCCTCATATTCCTCGATCAGCAGCACAAGCGCGTCGAAGTGCGCGGATGCGATCGTGCCGGCTTCCGGTTCGTTTTCGAAATAAGGGCGCACGGATTTCAACGCCGCTTCGTATTCCGTCTCGTCGATGAGGGTTCGTACAGAATCGATATCCATTTCGTCAGGCCTTCTAAAGTTCTACCACGTCGATGCGATCATATTCGGCGTGGGTTCCGACAAACAGAATGAAAACCCGCTGGGTGCGGAAACCAATGAGCGCAACTACGCGATATTTATTACCACCGACATCAAAGACGATCTCTCCGCCGGAGACGTAGTCCGCCGAATTGAATGTCGCCTTGACGTCCGCAAAATTGGCCCAGACGGCATTCGAAACCGTCGCGTACCACTCCGCCATTGCAGCTTCCGCGATCGCCCTTGGTCCCTTCGGCAGCCGCTGACAGAACTTCACGAGGGTCGATTTCGCTATGACACGCATTCCGCTTTCAGATATCACGTTCCCAATTTGGAAACAAGGCTGGCGCTGGATCGGATTCTGGGAAACAGCGCGGCACTTTTCACTGCCTTGCAGAGAATAGCGCGGGCTGCGATCCTGCAACGTTTCAGAATTCTCATCTGTACAACTGCGTCCCGCTTGGTTAAACCGCCGCGAAAGATGGTCCCGCAGACCTCGCGCAACCAGATATGGCGGCATCCTCATGACCGATCTCAAGATGAGCAATCCCCAGCCTCGCGATCTTAAAACGCCCAAAGCCGAAAAATTCGCGGTCGGGTTTCCCGGTGATTTCCTCTGGGGCGTCGCGACGGCTTCCTATCAGATCGAAGGGTCCACCAAGGCGGATGGCCGCAAGCCCTCGATCTGGGATGCGTTCTCGAAGATGCCGGGCCGCGTCTATCAGGGGCACAACGGCGATGTCGCCTGCGATCATTACAATCGCTGGGAAGAGGACCTCGATCTCATAAAGGAGATGGGCGTCGAGGCCTACCGATTCTCGATCGCCTGGCCGCGGATCATTCCGGACGGGACCGGGCGGATCAACGAGAAGGGGCTGGATTTCTACGATCGCCTCATCGACGGCTGCAAGGCGCGCGGCATCAAGACCTATGCGACGCTCTACCATTGGGACCTGCCGCTTTCGCTGATGGGCGAGGGGGGCTGGGCGGCGCGCTCGACGGCCTATGCCTTCCAGCGTTACGCCAAGGTGGTGATGGCGCGGCTCGGCGACCGGCTCGATGCGGTGGCCACCTTCAACGAGCCGTGGTGCATCGTCTGGCTCAGCCATCTCTACGGCATCCATGCGCCGGGGGAAAAGAACATGCAGGCGGCGCTTGCCGCCATGCATCACGTCAATCTCGCGCACGGCCTCGGCGTTGAGGCGATCCGGCATGTGACGCCGGACGTGCCGGTCGGCACCGTCATCAACGCCGCATCGATCATCGCCGGCTCCGAGAGCCCGGCCGATCTCGCAGCTGCCGAACGCGCCCACCAGTTCCACAATGGCGCCTTCTTCGATCCGGTCTTCAAGGGTGAATATCCGCAGCAATTCCTGGAAGCGCTCGGAGACCGCATGCCGGTCGTCGAAGACGGCGATCTGAAGGTCATCAGCCAGAAACTCGACTGGTGGGGCCTCAACTACTACAAGCCGGACCGCGTCCATGACGAGCCCGCGCGCAGCGGCGATTTCCCCTGGACGATAGAGGCCCGGCCCGCCAGCGACGTCAAGACGGATATCGGCTGGGAAGTCTATGCGCCGGGCCTCAAGCTGCTGGTCGAGGATCTCTATCGCCGCTACGACCTGCCGGACTGCTACATCACCGAGAACGGCGCCTGCTACAATATGGAGCCGGTGGACGGCGAGGTGGATGACCAGCCGCGTCTGGACTATTATGTCCAGCACCTCTCGGTGGTCGCCGACCTTATCAAGGACGGTTACCCGATGAAGGGCTATTTCGCCTGGAGCCTGATGGACAATTTCGAATGGGCGGAAGGCTACCGCATGCGGTTCGGCCTCGTGCATGTAAATTACGAGACCCAGGAACGGACGATCAAGAAGAGCGGCAAGTGGTACCGCGAGCTCGCCTCGTTATTCCCGAAGGGCAACCATAAACAGGGCTGATTTCGCAAGTGCGAGAAGATTTTTTCTGCTTTGTGAGATAATTGAAAAAAAATCCCTGTCAAACGCGGGTGCGTCGGGGCATTTATGCGGTATTGAAAAGGCCGCTCCGGCCTTACAAATTGCCCTTTGAGAAAACCGACCAAGATGCTCCGGAAAGTCGCCTGTCATCGAATGTGCCGCTCCGTCCTATAGCTGGACCGCGATGAAATATCCGGTGTTCCGTCGCCGGGATGATCCGACTTAAATCTGAGAGCTGAAATGACATTCCTTCACACTGCGGTCGAAACCGCGCCGTCTCCCTTGGCTGCCGAAACGCCGATGGTGGCGTTCGAGGCGGTAACCAAGCGGTTCGGCGGTGCCGACGACAAGAGCCAGTTCACCGCGCTCGACGGCATCGATCTGTCGGTCGCGCGTGGCGCGATCACCGGCATCATCGGCCGTTCGGGCGCCGGCAAATCGACGCTGATCCGCCTCGTCAATGGGCTCGAAAAGGCGACCTCCGGCCGCGTCGTCGTCGATGGTGTCGAGGTGGGCGGTCTGTCGGAAACCGGGCTGCGGGATCTGCGCCGCCAGGTCGGCATGATCTTCCAGCACTTCAACCTTCTGTCCTCGCGCACCGCCTTCGAAAACGTCGCCCTGCCGCTCGAGATCGCCGGCCTTTCCGCCAGGGAGATCCGCGACAAGGTCGCGCCGCTGATTGACCTCGTCGGCCTTGGCGACAAGTCGGACCGCTATCCCGCCGAACTCTCCGGTGGCCAGAAGCAGCGCATCGGCATTGCCCGGGCCCTCGCCACCTCACCGAAACTGCTGCTTTCGGACGAGGCGACCTCGGCGCTCGACCCGGAAACCACGCAGTCGATCCTGGCGCTGCTGAAGCGCATCAATGCCGAGCTTGGCCTCACGGTGCTTCTGATCACCCACGAGATGGAGGTGGTGAAGACCATCGCCTCGGACGTGGCGGTGATCGACCGCGGCAAGATCGTCGAGGCCGGCCGCACCTTCGACGTCTTCACCGGCGCCAAGCATGAGACGACCCGCTCGCTTCTGTCGGCGGCACTCGGCACCAACCTGCCGGAATGGATCCGCTCGAACCTGAAGCCGCAGCCGTCCGCCGGCGACCGGGTGCTGGTGCGGCTGATCTTCTTCGGGTCGACGGCCTTTCAGCCGCTGACCGCCCGGCTGGTCACCGAACTCGGCGCCGATGTCAACATCCTCGCCGGCACGATCGAGGAAATCGCCGGCGAACCCTACGGCTCGCTGGTCGTCGCGTATCCGGCCGATCCTGCCGTCACGGAACGCGCCGAGCGCTTCTATGCCGCAACCGGTCTTTCCACGGAGGTGCTCGGTTATGTCGCCTGACATGCTCTTCAACCTGCTTCTGAAAGCGATTGGCCAGACGCTGCAGATGGTCGCGGTCGCCGGCCTGATCGGCGCACTGATCGGCCTGCCGATCGGCGTGTTCCTGGCAACCAGCGGCAAGGGCGAGCTTTTCCCCGCACCGGCCTTGAACCGCATCATCGGGGCGATCGTCAATGCGGCGCGCTCGACGCCGTTCATCATCCTCGTCGTGGCGATCATCCCATTCACGCGCCTCGTCACCGGTACCTCGATCGGCACCTATGCGGCGATCGTGCCGCTGACGGTGGCGACCATTCCCTTCGTCGCCCGCCTTGCCGAAGCGGCGATCCGCGAAGTGGACAAGGGCCTGATCGAGGCTGCCCGCGCCATGGGTGCGACGCCGCTGCAGATCGTCTTCAAGGTGCTGCTCGCCGAGGCCAGGCCGGGCCTGACGCTGGCGTTGACGCTTACCCTCGTCAGCCTGGTCGGTTATTCCGCCATGGTCGGCGCGGTCGGCGGCGGGGGGCTCGGCGATCTCGGCATCCGCTACGGCTACCAGCGCTTCATGCCGGATGTGATGTTTGCCGTCGTCGTGGTGCTGATCGTGCTGGTCCAGGCGATCCAGAGCGCTGGCGACGCGCTCGCCCGCCGCTTCGACAAGCGCAACCGCCAGACCTGAAATCATTCCGAAAGCCAGCCTCCCAAGACATACCAAGAAGACTGGCGCATATAAGCAAACCCAAGGAGACACTTATGAAGAAGCTCATCATCGCCGCGGCACTCGCCGCCTTCGCTGCTGCTCCGGCGCTTGCCGAAGACATCAAGATCGGCGTCACCCCCGGCCCGCATGCCCAGATCATGGAAAAGGTGAAGGAAGTCGCGGCCACCAAGGGCCTCAACATCCAGATTCTCGAATTCTCCGATTACGTCGTGCCGAACCAGGCGCTGGCCGATGGCGAGCTCAACGCTAATTCCTTCCAGCACCAGCCCTATCTCGACAATCAGGTCAAGGATCGCAAGTTCGACATCGTCAGCGTCGCGCAGACCGTCAACTTCCCGATGGGCGTCTATTCCAAGAAGGTGAAGAGCCTCGCCGACCTGAAGCAGGGCGCCACCGTCGCCATCCCCAACGACCCGACCAATGGCGGCCGCGCGCTGCTCATCCTCGCCGACCAGGGCCTGATCAAGGTCAATGCCGCAAAAGGCCTGAAGATCGGCCCCGCCGACGTTACCGAAAACGCCAAGAAGATCGAGTTCGCCGAACTCGACGCCGCCCAGCTGCCGCGTTCGCTCGACGACGTCGATGCGTCGGTCATCAACACCAATTACGCATTGGAAGCCGGCCTCAACCCGAAGACCGATCCGATCGCCAAGGAAGGCGAAAAGGCCCCTTACATCAACGTCATCGCCGTCAAGTCCAAGGACAAGGATGCGGCCTGGGTCAAGACGCTCGTGGAAGCCTATCACAGCGCTCCGGTGAAGGATTTCGTCAACACCCAGTTCAAGGGCGCCGTCATCGCCGCCTGGTAATATCGAGTTTTCGAAAATTCTTGAAGGCCGGTGCTCAAGTGTGAGCGCCGGCCTTCTTCTTTTAACCCTATCTGAAGGAATACCCGCGAAAGATGTAGGACTCCATGAGGTCTTCGATGCGGCTTCTTCCGTCTCGCTTTCGCCGCTCCGCAACACTTGGCCGTCGCTCTGCCGTGACGTCGATGCTGCTTGTCTTCGCGGTGGTCGTGGTGCTGGTGACGATCTTCATCCTGACCGCTATCGACCGCATCGCCGATTACGCCAATCGTCTCGATGAGGGGCGCTCGCAGGAAACGACATCAGGCGCGATCCAGACGTTCCGGGAGCAGCTGCACGCGACGCTGAACGATTACGCTGCCTGGGACGACGCCGCCCAAGCGGTCTATGCGGATGATCAGGCCTGGGTCGCCAGCAACTATGGCGACATGACCGCCAACAGCGATCTCTTCGACATTGCCGTCGTCATGGACATGAACCAGAACGTGCTGATGGCCTATCAGGACGGCGCGCCCGTCAACTGGTCGCCGCGTGACTATTTCGACACTTCGCTCTGGACGCTGTTCGACAAGGCGAGTTCCGCCGGCGCCGAAAGCGTGCCGGAGGCAGTCAGTTTCGTCCAGACCAAAAAGGGTGTCGCGGCCGTCGGGGTGGCCCTGATCCGGCAGAAATCGGGACAGCTCGATCAGCCGGTCGCAAACCGCCGCTTCCTGGTCTTCGCCCGGCATCTCGATGAGGCCAAGGTTCGGAAGCTCTCCGAAACCTACGTCCTCGATGGGCTTCGTTTCGCGAGCGCCTCCGATGCCGTTTTGAACATGGTGGAGATCCGCAATATCCACGGCAGGGTGCTGCAGCGGCTCGTCTGGCATCCCCGCAGGCCGGGCGACATGGGTTACGCTCAGGTCCGGCCGCTGGTCTATTGCGCGCTTGCGATGGTTGGCCTGTTCTTCCTCCTCCTCTTCGTCAGCGGCAGCAATACGCTCAATCGGCTGACGGCGGACGAGGCGGCGGCGCGGCATCTGGCCATGAGCGACCGGTTGAGCGGGCTCCTCAACCGCGCCGGCTTCTTTGCCGCGCTCGATGCCCTGGTGGTGCAGAGCCGCCGCAGCAACCATGATGTGGCACTGCTCTATCTCGATCTCGACGGCTTCAAGGAAGTCAACGACGCCTATGGCCACGGCACCGGCGACAAGCTGATCCGCGGTGTCGCGGCCGGCCTCAAGACACTGGTCGGCGATACGGCGACCCTTGCCCGCGTCGGTGGCGACGAATTCGCCATCGCGCTGGCCAGCACGGACATTGGAAGGGTCGTGGATACGCTGAGCGACCGCATTCTCGGTTTCTTCGACGAACCCTTCGTGATCGGCGAACGGGTCGCGACGATCGGCACCTGTATCGGCGTCGCCGTTTCGCCACGCGGCAAGGTCTCCGGCGAGGAATTGGTGCGGCGTTCCGACATGGCGATGTATCACGCCAAGGAAACTGGCCGGGGCCGGACCGAATATTATCAGCCGGAAATGGATGCCGAGCGCGAAGAGCGCAACATGCTGGAAATCGATCTCAGGATCGCCATCGAGCGCCGCGAACTGACCATCGTCTATCAGCCCGTGGTGGACGCCCGGACCTGGCGGATCATCGGCATCGAGGCGCTGGCGCGCTGGAACCGCACCGGTTATGGCCCGGTGCCGCCCGACATCTTCATCCCGATCGCCGAATCGACCGGGCTCATCGACCAGCTCGGCCTGTTCGTGCTCCACCGTGCCTGCGAGACGCTGACGCTGTGGCCAGAGCTGAAGCTCGCGGTCAACATCTCGCCCGGCCAGTTCCGCGATCCGGCATTTGCCCTGCATGTAGCCTCGGTGTTCCGCAAGACCGCAACCGATCCCTCACGCATCACGCTTGAAATGACCGAGGGTTATTTCATTCAGAACCCGGAACGCGCCCGCGCCGCTCTTGCCAAGCTGAAGCAGCTCGGGGTGAAGATCGCGCTCGACGATTTCGGCGCCGGCTTTTCGAGCGTCGGTTACCTGCGCCAGTTCGGCTTCGACCGGATGAAGATAGACAAGTCGCTGGTGCACGCGCTGGAAGAGGGCGGCCGCGCCGTCGATCTTCTTCAGGCGACCGTGGCTCTCGCCCGCTCGCTGGAAATCCCGGTCACGGCCGAGGGCGTCGAAACTGAGGCACAGGCGTTGCAACTGCGCCTGACCGGCTGCGACGAGCTGCAGGGCTATCTGTTCGGCAAGCCGATGTCCTCGGAACAGATCGACATCATCTACCGCGGCAACCGCCTGCCGGGCGGGATGAGCGGGGCGGCGTAGGCCGGCCCTTCAGTTACCGGCAGTTCCGTTTGTGTGGCAAAATCTGCGGAACTACGTAGCAATGCGGCAAGTCCTTCCGGGAATGAAATTGGCCGGGTTGCGCCGATTGCCAACATGATGGCGTCGTAAACTCTCGCTATTTCTCTCTCAACTTAATCACGGTCGCCAAGGTATTTCCAATGGGATGGGAAGCGCTCGGCCAATGGGGTGAAGACGCGGTTCGCATCGAACCGCTCACTGGCGGATCTGCCAACGATGTGTGGAGCGTTCGCATCCGCGGGCAGATCGCGGTTGCTCGTCTCGGCTCCAGAAGCGACGCTGATCTCGCATGGGAAACAGACCTGCTCCAATACCTCGACCGTGAAGGTATGACCGTTCCAGTACCGATCCCGACAGCTGACGGTCGCCTGTTCGCAGACGGTCTGGTGGTGATGAAATACATGGAGGGCGGACCGCCCGAGACCAAATCCGATTGGCGTCGCGTGGCCGACGTGCTTCGCGAGCTGCATCGGTTGACACAAGGCTGGCCGCAGCGCCCAGGCTGGCGATCCTCGACCGACCTCCTGTATGCCGAAACCGGAACGAGGATCAACCTTACCGCGATGCCGCCTGAGGGCGTTGTTCGATGTCGAGCAGCGTGGGCCCGGCTCATCGGGCGCCGGACCTGCGTTGTCCATGGCAACCCGAACAACCCCGGCAACATCCGCGTGAACGCAGATCGGGTCGCGCTGATCGACTGGGATGAGTCACATGTCGACGTCCCCGACCTTGACCTGGTACTGCCCGACAACGCCGCCGATCTCGACGAGGGCGCCCATGACGTCGCCGCGCAAGCGTCAGCCGCATGGGAAGCCGCCGTCTGCTGGCAGGACGAGTACGCGGTCAAGCGACTTGCCGAAGTGCGAGCGGTCTGAAAAGTTTCTGCGGGCCGACGGCCGTATCCATTCAGGAACCTCCGGCGGCTGCGTTGCGCCAATGGTTCTATCAATAACACTTGATCGGCAGTTGACGCGGGGACCTGAGGGTCAATTTATTTCGCTATCTTCCGAGTTAGGAAACAGAGCGATGACCTATCTGTTCGTTTTTGTCCTTTTGCTTGGCTGTGGTCTTACAAGTGCGCTTGGCCCTAAAAGGGATACGCGTGGTGCAAATCTCGAAAGAGCAGTGAGTGACGCGCGCGAAAGTCTCAATCATGTCATCTCTAAACGCGACGCAATGCGAGCGGAACTCAAAGTCCTCGCCCTTCTCGTCTGGTGGGTCGCAATGGTTGCGCTGTTGATATCGCTCTTTGACGGCTTTTGGTGAAGTATTGGGCAGGCGGCAGCCACGATCCGGTCGCGCCAGCCCGTCTGGCGCGGGCGACCTTACCCGCCGATATGCCTGACACCACGCTTCTTGGCGAGCGCGATCTGGAGCTGGCGCTGGCGGTAGCGATCGCGGTCTTCCTCGGTGCGGGTCGGGTAGCAGGTCGAGCAGGAGACGCCTTCCTCGTAATGGGGCGAGGTCACTTCTTCAGCGGTGATCGGGCTGCGGCAGGCGTGGCAGAGCTTGTGGTTGCCTTCCTTCAAGCCGTGCTCCACGGAAACGCGCTCGTCGAAGACGAAGCAGGCGCCTTCCCACAGGCTTTCCTCTGCTGGCACCTCTTCCAGATATTTCAGGATGCCGCCCTTCAAGTGGAAAACCTCGTCGAAGCCCTGTTCCTTCATGAAGGCGGTCGCCTTCTCGCAGCGGATGCCGCCGGTGCAGTACATGGCGATCTTCGGCTTGTTGTGGAGGCCGGGATTGTTCTTCACCCAGTCGGGAAACTCGCGGAAGGTCTTGGTCTGCGGATCGACGGCGCCCTTGAAGATGCCGATTGCCGTTTCGTAATCGTTGCGGGTGTCGATGACGATGGTTTCCGGATCGGAAATCAGCGCGTTCCAGTCCTTCGGCTCAACATAGGTGCCGACGATGCGCTTGGGGTCGATATCCTCGACGCCCATGGTGACGATTTCCTTCTTCGGCCGCACCTTCATGCGCAGGAAGGGCATCTTCGACGCACGGCTTTCCTTGTGCTCGAGGCCTGCGAATTCCGGCTGGGCGCGCAGATAGGCGAGAAGCCCTAATATCGCTGCGTCGGAACCGGCAACCGTGCCGTTGATCCCCTCGCGGGCGATCAGCAGCGTGCCCTTGATGCCGTTCTCGTCGCAGAAGGCCTGCAGGGAGTCGCGAAAGCTCTCGTAGCGGTCGAAACGCGCAAAATGATAGAGCGCGGCGACGAGCCAGGCGCCCGTCGCTTCCGGTTGAGCCTCCGGGCGGGTTTGCATGATGTTTTCGGTCATGGCGCTGAAATACAGTTTCCGGGCTATCCGCGCAACGCGGTTTCTTTCTCGTGGGCTTCGTGGGCCCTGTGCAGCTTTGCCGCACGACGTTCCTTGCGCGGCGTCGTGGCTGCCTTTTCCCATAGCAGCGCGATCAACCCGCTTTCCGTCTCGGCGCTGTCGGCGAACACCTCGTGGGCCGCTTCCAGCGCCTCGTGCCGCAGCGCCTGCTGGCGGGTGATGATGGCGCCGAGCACCCGGGCCAGCGTATCGCTGTCGCCGAACAGTTCGGGGCTTTCGTTGACGAGCCCGGTCAGCACCGAAAGATCGTGTTCGTGGCCGAGCAGATCGACCAGGGCCTTCGCCTGTTGCTGCTTGGCGAGCATCGCGGAAGGCCAGATCGCCCCGAGCAGCGACAAGTGCATCCAGTAGGTCTGGCCGCATTTGCGCAGCCCGTGATAGGTCTCCGCATCGCCGTGTTCCTCGCAGCCGGCGAGCGCGCCGAGCGCCTTCTCGCGCTGGTCCTTCCAGGCCTTGGCGAGCCGCTTGGCCGTCTTGTGCGGATCATTGTCGAGATCGAGGTCGTCGAGAGCTGCGATCGCCGCGCGGCAGGTGTCGACCGCGGCCGCCATCTTGGCCGGCAGGTCGTGTTCCTCCGAGGCGATCCGATCGCGCCGTTCGGTCAGCGCCTTGGAGGCGGTGGTGAGGGCGGAAAGTTCTTCGGGGGAGCCGGCATGGCCGGCGAGATAGTCGACCGTCTCGACCAGCGCGGTCGCGTCGCGCACCGCCGACAGCGTCTGCGCCATGTCGCGGATGCGGGTGTTTTCCTGCCGGCGGAACGTTTTTGCGTCTGGCTGTACCAACCGGTAGAGGGCGCGCACCCGCTTGAAGCGTTTTCGCGCGTCGTGCACCGCTTCGTGTTGGCCGTCCGGCTGGTCTTCGAGCAGCCGGATCGCGTGGGAAAGCTGGCTTTCCGCAACCGACCGGAACTCGTCGGTGAAGGATTTAGCGGGCCGCAGACGGTACGCCATGACACAATTCTCCGCTCAAATCTTCGGTCGCCATCACCATGTTTGAATATCGCCGGTCGCCGGTGATCTCCTCGCCAATCCAGTCCGGGATGTCGGGCAGGGCGCCTTCGTCCTCGATCTCGACCTCGGCGACGACCAAACCCTTGTAGGCTCCGTCATAGACATCCACTTCCCAGGTATAACCCCCGTGCCGGACCTCGTGGCGGGTCTTTTCGAGTACGATGCCGACGGCGGCGTTCGCCATCTCCTCGGCATCGCCCAGTGGAATTTCGTATTCGAATTCGTCGCGGGCCAGCAGTTCGCGGCCGATCTTGATAGTCAGCTTGGCGCGCTTGCCGTCCATGATCCGCACCCGCACCGAGCGGTCGTCGCCGGATGCGACATAGGCCTGCAGGAAATCGGAGGATGACGACACCTCCAAGCGCCAGCCGTCGCTCTTTACCAGAAATTTCCGTTCGATTTCCTTGGCCATACTTTGCCCGCCACCCCGGGAACATTTACCAACCGCTACAACCCTAGTGCAAACTCTTCGTCCCGCAAACCTGTTAGACGATGGAGCCTGTTTTTTCTCGACAATGACGGGCTTGAGGGGTATCTCGGCCTTAAAGTTTTCAATCGTTTTCGCGGAGACCTGATCCATGACCGGCAAGACCGAAAAGCTGCTTTCCATCCTGAAACTGCAGCCGGTGGTGCCGGTGCTGATCGTTGATGACGCGAAGTCGGCTGTGGGCCTGGCGCGCGCGCTCGTCGCCGGCGGGCTGAGGGCGATCGAGATCACCATGCGCACGCCGGCAGCCCTCGATGCTGTCAGGGCGGTGGCCGACGAAGTCGAAGGCGCCAATGTCGGCGCCGGCACCATCCTCAATGCCCGCGACTACGAGGCGGCCGTCAAGGCGGGCTCGACCTTCATCGTCTCGCCCGGCGTGACCCCCGGTGTACTGTCCGCCGCCAAGGATTCTCCCGTGCCGCTGCTGCCGGGCGCTGCAACAGCCAGTGAAGTGATGACGCTGCGCGAAGCCGGCTACGAGGTGCTGAAATTTTTCCCCGCCGAACAGGCCGGCGGCGCCGCTTACCTGAAGGCGCTGTCTTCGCCGCTCGCCGGCACGCTGTTCTGCCCGACCGGCGGCATCTCGCTGAAGAACGCCAACGACTACCTGTCGCTGCCGAACGTCATCTGCGTCGGCGGCTCCTGGGTCGCGCCGAAAGAGCTGGTCTCGGCTGGCGATTGGGCCGACATCACCAAGCTCGCTTCGGAAGCGGCGGCGCTGAAGGCGTAGCCGCGACACCAGGCCGCTCGCAACCGGCCTTTGTAATTTGATGGCCGAATCCCTATGTCTCCCCGGAAACACAACAGGGAGATGTGCGATGTTCGACGCAAAGAAGCTTCTCGACCAATTTCTGGGGTCGCAGATTCCAGGCATGTCGGGAGGAAGCGTGAGGGACCGGGCAGGGCAGGCGACCCAGCTTGCCAAGAACAATCCGCTCGCCACCGGCGCGATTCTTGCGGCCGTCCTCGGCACCAAGACCGGCCGCAACATCGCCGGTAATGTCGCTGCGGTCGGCGGCATCGCGGCGATCGCCGGTCTCGGTTATCTCGCCTACAAGAACTATCAGTCGGGCAAATCGCCCGAAGCCGTGCCGCCGCCCGCACCGCAGGCCGACAAGCCGCTCCTGACGCCGCCCGCCGATTCTCCCTTCCATCCGCAGTCTTCCGATCTCACCAACGATTTCGCGTTGACGCTCGTGCGGGCGATGATCGCCGCCGCCAAGGCCGACGGCCATATCGACGCCGGCGAGCGCGCCAACATCATGGACAAGGTGCATGCCGTCGATCTCGGCGCCGAGGCGGAAGCCTTCATCGAGAACGAACTTGCCAATCCGGTCGATATCGACGACCTCGTCGCTGCCGCGCGCACTGAAGAGCAGAGGGTCGAGATCTACGCCGCCTCGCGCCTGACCATCGATCCGGACACCCGCGCCGAACGCGGCTATCTCGATCTGCTCGCCGGCCGCCTCGGGTTGGACGATGCGCTGATCGAGCATATCGACGCGACGGTATCGGCCGCGAAGGTCAAGGCGTAAACCGCGCCAGTCGTATGTCGTCAAACGGCTGCGCATCTTTCCGGTCTCGGTCCGCCTGATGGGTTAGGGAACAGGAATGGCGCGGCCGCCCGGCAGACTGCCGTCAGTCGGCGAGCTTGACGGCTGTACCGGTCGCCGCAACAAACAGGATGCCGCCGCCCCCTGCCATCGATAATTCACTGAAATCGATCTTGATTGCGATGATCGCGTCGGCATTCAGGCGGATCGCTTCGCGGCGAAGCTCGATCATGCAGACGGTCCGGGCGTCGCGGACGGCGGATTGTACCGTCTTGCTGCGGCCGCCGAAGAAATCGCGAAAATTGTTGGCGATATCCTTGAATATGCTGAGGCCCAGCGCCGTCTCGGCGCCAACGACATCGACGATGCTGTCGATCCGTCGGCCGGGAATTTCGCTCCCCGTCGTGATGATGATCTTGGCAAGGGCCGGATCATTCAGGTCTTCCGGGGAAATGATGCCGTTCTCGATCTTCTTGAATGCCGAAGCCATGCTTTCGGCCTCCGTCTTGGCGCGGCAGTCGCGGCAGATGCCGCCCCTGAGATCCGCGAACCCGAATTCCCGATTGCATGAGGTGCAGACCGCCATTGGACAACTCCCATGATGATCCTCGAAGGGAAGCAGACAGCGAGGATTGTGTCCATCTCAAAGTGCGGCGGCAGCCGTTGCCGTCCCGGTTGCCTTTCCCCTGCCGCTGGCCTAAGCCACTGGCACGATAGAAGAGGCTGATATGCGCGATCTGAGAAACTACAAAGTTGCCGCCCCCGCTCCGGTCACCCTCAAGGGGCGGTTCGTGACGCTCGAACCTTATGACAGGGACACCCATCTTCAGGCACTGTGGGACGGGTTCGGCGGCGCAGACGGCATCAATCCGCTTCTCAAATATTTCCCCAACGACGATTTTGCCGATGTGAACGCGTTCGGCGACTGGCTGGAAAACGCCCGCGTCCATTCGAGTTTCGTGACGCTCGTTTCGCGCGACAACGCGACGGGGAAAGTGGTCGGCATGGCAAGCTACATGCGGCCGGACCCGAAGAACGGCGTCATCGAGGTCGGCTCGGTCGCGCATGGGGCATCCATGAAGCGTTCGCCGCTGTCGACCGAAGTGCATTACCTGATGGCGAAACATGTTTTCGAAGGGCTCGATTACCGTCGCTACGAATGGAAATGCCATAACGACAACGAGCCGAGCAAGACGACGGCGCGCCGTTACGGCTTCACCTTCGAGGGCGTCTTCCGCCAACATCTCATCTCCAAGGGGGCCAATCGCGACACCGCCTGGTTCTCGATGATCGACGCGGAATGGCCGCTCCTGAAGGCCGCGTTCGAAGCATGGCTTTCGCCCGAAAATTTCGGGGCTGATGGCGCCCAGAAGCGCCGGCTCGAAGATATCCGCGCCGAGCTTGCCAAGGGAGCCGATGCCAAGGGAGCCAGCGCATGACGCCAGAAGCAAGGTCGCAGGCGATTGCCGCGGCGGTGATCCTCGCAGGCATCGGGCTGGTGATCTATTTCCTGCCGACGATCGTCATGTGGATAGCGCAATTTTCTCCGGTGCTCGCCGTCGTCATCGGCTCGATGCTGCTGCTCGGTTTCTTCGCGATCTTCTGGCTGAGGGCACGCTACCAGCGCAATCGCGGCCGCTGACCATCTCCGCCTTCGAGCGGGCGCAGTCCTAAGGCGTAGCCGCCTAGCCTGATGGCCGGATTGTGCAGTGTTCCCAACCCTGTAAGCTGCCTCGGTAGCCTGGTTTCCAGGTCCTGGAGGGTGCTGCGATGGCGGTGGGCGAAATCAGGTCGATGACGGGTATTCGCGGGGCGGCGGCCGTGTTCGTGATGGTCTACCATTTCGAGCTCGACAGGGTTCCGTCGGACGGGGCGTTCTCGACCTTCCTCAACCACGGCTATCTGTCGGTCGATCTGTTTTTCATCCTCAGCGGCTTCGTCATGGCGCATGTCTACGGGCCGTCGTTCCTGTCGGGCGCGTTCCGGTTCGGCGACTTCCTGTGGCATCGCATCGCCAGGGTCTACCCGCTCTATCTCGCCGTGACGCTGGCGTTCATCGCGCTCGCCTTCCTCAAATCCTCCGAGCTCGATATCGGACCGGACGTGTTCATCTCGAATGTCCTGATGCTGCAGTCGCTCGGCAACTGGCCGAGCATCGATCCGCCGGCGTGGTCGGTGAGCGCCGAAATGCTGGTCTACCTGCTATTCCCGGTGATCGGCCTGTTGTGTCTGAAGTCGAGCCGCATGGCAGCGCTGTTGCTCGGCATCGGCGCGATCCTCGCGATCCTGATCCTGACGCTTGCCGCCTCCCTTCATTATATCGGGTCGACGATTTCCAAGGGTCTGCTCGATCTCATCGCCGCACCCTTCACCCTGATCCGCTGCCTTGCAGGCTTCACCCTCGGTCAGCTGGTCTGGCGGCTGCACAACGACCCGGCCGTCGCCGCCTTCGCGGCGCGCACGCCGGTGCAGATCGGTGTCGGGCTTCTGGCCCTGGTCGCGCTCACTCAGCCGGATTGGGATTTTGCGATCTATCTGCTGATCATCTCGCTGCTCTTCTGCCTCAGCACCGATCGCGGGCTGTTCGCGGATTTCTTCGCCTCCCCGCCGATGCATTTCCTCGGCGACATCTCCTTTGCCGTCTATCTCACCCACTACCGGGCGCTCGGCGTCTGGGCCATGGTGGAGGGGAGGCTCGGCAATGCGGGCTTCGTGCTCCGTAACGTGGTTGCGACGGTGGTGACGAGCATGGTGGTGATCGGCGTGTCATGGCTGTTGCATGTGGCAATCGAGCGGCCCTGCCGGCAATTGATGCGCAAGGGCAGCCCGGCCATGGTGCGTAAACGCGCGGCCTGAAAGGGGCAGCGGCGTTACACCTGCAGCGCAGCGCCGAGCAGCGACAACCCGACCAGCAGCACGAACAGTGCGCCGCCGATCTCGATCGCATGGGAGATCCGCCGTCCCGTGCGCGAGCCGGGACCGGCGAAGCGGACCGCGAGATCCTTGGCGGTGACCGCAAGCGTCGCAAGAATGGTGACAGTGATCGCCGTGCCGATCGACATGGCGAGGACCGACAGCACGCCGCCGAGATAGAGGCTGTTCAACAGCGCAAAGCTCATCACCAGGATCGCGCCCGAGCAGGGACGCAGCCCGACGGCAATGATCGCCGACCAGGCCTCGTGCAGGCTGAAATCCTTCGACTTCAGCAGGGCGGGATCGGGCATGTGGCTGACGCCGCAAGTCTCGCAATAATCGCCGGTTCCCTGATAGTCGTGATCGTCGATCTCGACCGCCTGGAAATTCAGCCCGGTCGGCCCGCGCCCGTTACCGGCGGGGGCTGCGACGGGCAAGCTGACGACGCGCATCCGCAGCGCCCGGATCTTTTTCACCAGCAGCCAGGCGCCGAACAGCGCGACCATGGCGAAGCTGGCAATCTCCATTGCCTGGGTCGCCGCCGTCATGGTGATGCCCGAGCCGCGCAGGAGGAGATAGGCCGCGCCGACCAGCAGCACCGCCACCAGGCCCTGTAGCAGCGCGGAGATGAAGGAGATGACGACGCCGCGCCGGAGTTCGATCTCGTTGGCGATCATGTAGGAGGAGATCACCGCCTTGCCGTGGCCAGGACCTGCGGCGTGGAAGACGCCATAGGCGAACGACAGCCCGATCAGGCCGGAGAGCGCCCAGGGATCCCCGCGCATCGCCTTCAGCGAACCGGTCAGCGCCCGGTAGAAGGATTGCTGGTAAAAATTGATCCAGGCGAAAAACGGACCGAGCGGCCCGCCGACCGAGAATGAGGGCTCGGCCGAACCGACGCCGAGCGGCGATTGCGCATGCGCCGACCCCACCGTCAGGATGCCGACCGCCGCAACAGCGAGAAGGGCAGGAATGACGACGGAAGGGGAAAGGGCGCCGCGGGTCTTCAGCATGTCAGTTCCAGTCGGGTGGCGAAAAGTTTCGACATGTCGGTGCCGGTCGGATCGTTGAAGAAGGCATCGGTCAGCGACGTGGTATTCTGGGAGATAACTTCGTCGGGGTCGGGACGCACCACCTTGTGCTGGCAATGGGCAAAGCCGTCGCCCTTGACGATCAGGTCGCCGTCGGTCGGGAAGTCGATCGAGGTGTACATGGAAGGATCGTAGATGCCGAAGGCCAGCCGGCCCTTGAGCGGCACCGGTTTTTCGGGCTTCACCGCAAACAGGACCAGAAGCTGGTTGCCGTCGAGCGAAACGTGGATCACGTCCGGCTTCTGCACCCCGATATTGGCGCCGTTGACCGTGATCGTCGTGAAATAGTGATAGTCGGCCAGCGACTTGCGCATCACCTCGCCGAGCGCCGCGAGTTCCTTGGCGTCGAGCTTCAGGTCGGTATTCTTGTCGAAATCGAGCAGCACGCTGGATGAGAAGACCTCATCGAACCGCCAGACATTGTGCAGCTCCGCGACGTTGCCATCGGTCCCGGCCACCACTTCGAGCCGCGCCTCGGCAAAGATATGCGGATGGGCGAGTGCGGGGAGCGGAACGCAGGCAGCCGCCAGTGTGGCAATGGTCAAGACTCGATATCGCATTCGCCCTATGGCTCCCGGTTCGTCCGCCCCTTGCAGTGCAGCGCAAATGAGACGGAATTTCGACTCGAACGGGACCCAAGTCTAGGGTCACGCACTCTCCTTGCTTTCGTCAAACTCGCTTCAGCCAAAATCCGGATGCGCTTTAGGAGTCGGTGACCTAAAGCGTGCCGCGATCCTTCGGATTCGCTCGACACCCTTCAAGTCTTTGTTTTACGCATGTCGTTATCGCAAAACCGCTGCACACTTTTGCGCGACATGCTTTGGGCCGTGAATCCATAAACGCGAACGGCTATTTGATGACGTGCCGTCGATTCCAGATCGTTACCGACTGGCCGGCTGTTTAGGATGACTTCCAGGGGAAGACGGGTGGTCTATTTCTTATGATTGCCAGCAAAAGCGGCCGTCAAGCCAAGGCCGATATACACGAAACCACTGACCCAGCGTTCAGCCTTCAGATACACGGGACTGCGCTTCAGCCATTTGCCAGCCGTGGCGGCGGCAAGTGCGTAGGAGCTGTCCGTCAGAATGCCAATCGCTGTGTAAACAATCCCGAGAAAAGCGATCTGCATTGCCACATGGCCACGGTTGACCTCAACGAACTGAGGCAAGAAAGCCAGAAAGAACAGCGCTGTCTTCGGATTGAGGAGGTTAACGATAAAGCCCTCACGAAAGAGGCGCATGCGGCTTCGCGTCGGTAAACCGCCTTCGACGTTGGGAATGTCCGAGGGGCCGAAAAGCTTCTTGAGGCCAAGCCAGATAAGATAGGCCGCGCCGGCATACTTCACTACGCTGAAGGCTAGCGCGGATGACGCCAGGAGCGCCGACAACCCCACGGCGGCGGCGACGACATGAACAAGCGTGGCCGTATGGATGCCAAGGATCGAAACGAGCCCGGCAGAGCGACCCTGCTCGACCGAGCGCGCGAAGATGTAAAGAACTGCCGGTCCCGGCACGAGAAGCAGCACCAGTGTGGCGCTGACGAACAGGCTGAGATTCGTTGCGCCGGGAATCACCAAATCCATGATTGTCTTGCCCCGTTTTCTATTGCACTAACAATAGCATTGGGCTGCCTCCAATGCGAGGTCGTTTTCTGCTTGGGTGCTTTTATGCTTTCAGGATCGCGCCGATTTCTGGTTCGAGGCTCACATGAGCCGATATGGCCTGACAGATTTTGAATGGCGCATGATTAAGCCGCTATTACCCAACAAGCCACTAGGCGTGCCTCGCGTCGACGACCGCCGAGAACTTTATCGCGATGGTCCAACTTGCCTCGATCCGCCTGTGGCTCCGAGTTTATGAGTTTACGGCCTAGCACTACTTTGGCAGAATTGATCTTGAGGTCATTTGGAACCTGATACGGCAGTGAGGACATCGTTGTGGTAGATGGTGGTTTGAGAGCGCGGCTATGACGGCGCGTCGGATAGCTGGCAGTGTCGGTTTAGGCGGGCCGCGTCTGTTCCTTTTTTTCCCGCTTTGCCTTGTATAGGCGCTGATGTTGCAGGAAGGCATAAGCGATCATGGTCATCAGCGCGTGTCGATGAAGGCCTTGCCATGATCGGCCTTCGAAGTGATCGAGACCGAGTTCTTCCTTCATCTGCTGATGAGCCTGCTCGCAGACCCAACGAGCTTTGATGGCCGCCGCCAGTTGCTTCAATGTCGCTGCGGCCGGCAGATTGGACAGATAATATTTGCGTTCGTCGTTTGAGCGCCACTCGCCAACCAGCCAGGCTTCCTCGCCCGGCATATGCTGTTGCCCCTTGTCGAAGATGCGTTGTGGGCTGCCATCAGCGATCTGAATGCGCAGGGCAGCAAAGCGCGCGGTCAGTCGGCCTTTGGTGCCACGCCGCCAGCTGAGTTTCGTCCACGTCGAGGCCGCCAGCATCGTTTCGGCGGCTGTCGACAGCGTATCGGGGATGGAATGTTTGCGCGGCCGTCCATGACCAGCAACAGGAAAGATCAATGCGACATCATGGGGATACACCTTCTGATGCTTGGGAATGCCGACGGCCCAGGTGAGACCCCGGGCACTCAAACCCTGGCGAAAAGCGGCTGACAGACCATAGCCTGCGTCCGCAAGCACGGTACCAAACCGGACACCTGCGGCAATCAGCCGATCGATCTCGTCAAGCGCGATCTCCGGTTTGGTGCGGGATATGCGCGACAGCTCGGGAACGCCGGCTTTTGCCATTCTGTTCTGATCGCTGGTCCAACTCTCGGGCAGGAACAGCCGCAAACCCACCGGGACAGGGACCTCGTCGCGTGCCAGCGTCAGTGACACCAGCGTCTGGCAATTGGCGCGCTTGCCCAGCATCGATGCATATTGCGGCGCGACCCCTACCGAGTGGTCGCCCTTCTTCGGAAGGCCAGTATCGTCGATCACCAGAAATGCATCCGGGCCTCCGACTATTCTATCAGCCTGCACGGCCAATTCCGCCTCAAGCGGACCGGCGTCCCAAATGCCATCCGAGATGAAATGATGCAGGCGATCGTAGCGATCAGGCGCAAGCCGCTCCGCCATCGGCTCTATGCTTTTGCGATCACCAGGCCCAATCAGACCCGAAACATAGATCGGGCACATCTGCCGCCGCTTCTTGTGGCCAAGCTTCTCAACGAACGGCTTCAGCCATTCCGTCAGTGCAACATCTTGCTCTGCCATCCTTCGCACCCCTGTTGAAGTGCCAAAGATCGCCGACCATCGTTAACCGAGGATTAATCTGCCAAAGTAGTGCTAGTGCCTGGTCAGATTTTCCAGATGCTCCATGCGTTTGCGGAACTGGCTTTCGAAGTCCCACCCTCGCGCGAACCGAAGCGCGTTTTCGGCCCGCTCCACAATGGATGCGCGGTCTTTGTCGAGGGCGGCCAATCGATCGGCCATCGCCCTGATATCGCCGAGCGGGGCGATCCAGCCGGCTTTCGATTCGATCATCAGCGCCGACCACATGTCGTTGTCGTAACCGGCGATCGGAACGCCGCAGCCCATCGTCTCGATATAGGTGCAGGAGGGATCGGACTGTCTGTGGCAGCTGAGGAAGATATCCGCACCGGTTCGCGTCAGCGGTACGAGTTCCTGCTCGAAATCGACCGGATCCTTGAGGAAGACACAGTCCTGAAGCCAATGCTTGTGGATGTCGGCGTTGATCGCGGCGGAAAGGCTTCCCTCGCCGTAGATCGTCAGGGTGAAATCGACGCCCCTCTCGTCAAGCAGCCTGGCGATCGGAACGAGGTCCTGCACGCCCTTCATCGGTTCGAGCCGTCCCGAATGAATGAGCCGCAACGGCTCGCCGTTCTGGAGATGCCGTTTTCGCGCGCTCATCTCCTGCGGCGTCGCGAACATTGCCGGCTTCATGCGGTTGTCGAGGTAGAGGAGCTGGCTGCCGCACATGTCGTGATAGGCCGCGTGGGCCGGGTAACCGTTTGCCTGGATGCCGCGGGCGGCGCGGAAGGCGCGCTTGCGCTTGTATTCCTGCATCACCGTCCAGGCCATGCCGTAGATTTTCCGCGGCAGGCTGCGGGTGTCGTCGAGCGAGATGATCTGCAGCCGGGTCTGATGGGTGTATTCGATCGAGTAGACCACCGCGCTCTTCGCTTGCCGGATTACCGCCGGCGGCAGCAGGTCCAGATAGGAATCTCCCGATAACAGCGCGAGGTCGAAGTCGGCGAGATGGTCTGCCGAGACCCGTTCCTCCGGCTCTAGAATCCGCACCCGGAAATCGAGGTCGCCGATATCGTAGCGACCGCCGAAAGGTATGTCGGTCGCACCGCGGCGGATGAAGCAGGTGACCGGCCCGGACCAGTGCTGCACATGCAGGGCCATGCCGGAAACGAACTTCTTGTCGAGCACCAGCTTGCCGTTTTCGGCCTCGATCACCGGCGCCGACACGAACATCGCCAGGCTTTTCTGCATGGACCTCGATCCTCCGCGATGCCGGGACTTTCGCACGCTGAGCCGCACTATGCGGATCGAAGCCAAGCTCAAGCAAGCCGGCCAATAGGTCGACCAGCCGGGGAGGCGTTACCTCATTCGCCGTAGGGACCGGCGAGGCGCCGGGCAGCCGGATCGATCAATGCTGGCGGCGGAACCAGGTGTGGAGAGGAAGTCGACGAAGCTCCTGACCTTGGCCGGCAGGTAGCGGCGATGCGGATAGACCGCATAGATGCCGCGGTCCTTGGCAATATAATCGTCGAACAGCGTCACCAGTTCGCCCGACTGGATCGAGGCATTGGCGATGAAATCGGGGATGATCGCGACGCCGAGGCCCGCGCGGGCGGCACGCAACGTCGCCTGCGGGCTGTTGATCTCGACCGGGCCGCTGACGGCGACCGAAATGGTCGAGCCGTCCTTGTCGGTGAAGCGCACATTGTTGTGCCAGCGGGAATTGGTGTCGATGATGAAGGGGACGCGGTTCAGGTCCTGCGGGTGTTCGAGCGGGCCGTATTTCGCGACGAAATCGGCGGTCGCCACCGTATAGACCCGGAAATCGGAGAGCTTGCGGGCAATCAGTCCGGAATCCTCCAGCTTGGTGATTCGGATCGCGAGGTCGAAATTCTCCTCGATCAGATCGACAAAACGGTCCTCGGCGACAATTTCCAGCGACACTTCGGTGTGGCTCTTGGCGAAATCGATCAGCGACTGGCCGACCTCCGCATCGACGAAGGTGCGAGGTACGGAAACGCGCAGGCGTCCCTTGAGATCGGCGTTGTTCTCGCGCACGAGGTCGGCGAGATTGTCGATTTCCTTGAGGATATCGGCGGCGGTCCGGTAATAGGTGTGCCCGGCCTCGGTCATCGAGAACTGGCGGGTGGTGCGATTGAGCAGCAGGGCACCCAGATCGTCTTCCAGTTCGCGCACATATTTCGACAGCAGCGCCTTCGACCGCCCGGTCCGCCGGGCTGCGGCTGAAAAGCCTTCTGCTTCAACCACATCGATGAAGGCCCGCATGCGGGTGAGAGTGTCCAAATGTCGCCCCTTTTAGTCTGGTCGATCCTAGTTGGGATTTAGCACGGAATTGTGCAATGCGAAATTTTGGTGAGGGGCAAAAAAACTCTTGATTATGACCGCGAATATTCTTATCTCCCGGTCAGCCCAAAGTCGCACGTGCCCGTGGGTGTCCGCCGACCCTCTATTTGGTGAGGTCATCGGTAAGGTACCTGGAACTAACCCCTCCAGTCGCTATTCCGGCCATCCGGGAAATGCGAGGACATCTGAAGCAACGACGGTGCGGGCCTTTTTGTTCTCTCCCTGCTTTCCATCAGCGGGGGTTACTGAAGAGGCACACCATCATTGCCGGAAGTGCGGTAGGGACCTCCCTCCAATCCATGGCAGACAAAGCCGGATCATTGTTCGTGGCAGAGCGTTGATCCACTTATCGCGCGTTTGAGCGTGTTCACGGTACCGGTGTCTCCACCAACCGGGCTGAACGCATTCTCATCCGTCCTTTGTCCTCCGGTTCACAGCCGGAGCTTTGAGATTTTGAAGGGACTGATCGATGACCACTGCTCGCATCCTTGACTTCATCAAGACCCAGCGTCCCGAAGGACCGTTTCTTGTTGTCGATCTCGACGTCGTGCGCGACAATTTCACCGCCTTCCGTCATGCACTGCCGGACAGCGCGATCTATTATGCGGTCAAGGCCAACCCGGAACCGGCAATCCTGAAGCTGCTCGCTTCGATGGGCTCCAACTTCGACTGCGCCTCGGTCGCCGAAATCCAGATGGCACTCGATGCCGGCGCTTCCGCCGACCGCATTTCCTTTGGCAACACGATCAAGAAGGAGCGCGACATCGCACGCGCCTTCGCGCTCGGCGTCGGCCTTTATGCCGTCGACAGCCATGAGGAAGTCGAGAAGATTTCCCGCGCCGCCCCCGGTGCGAAGGTATTCTGCCGCGTGCTGACCGATGGCGAAGGCGCCGAATGGCCGCTTTCCCGCAAGTTCGGTTGCGTGCCGCAGATGGCCGTCGACGTGCTCGTCTACGCGCACCAGATGGGTCTCGAATCCTACGGCGTGTCCTTCCATGTCGGCTCGCAGATGACCAAGGTCGATGCCTGGGATGCGGCTCTTGCCGATGCCAAGCGCGTCTTCGGTTCGCTCGCAAAGCAGGGCATCGTTCTGCAGATGGTCAACATGGGCGGTGGTTTTCCGACCAAGTACCTGCGCGACGTGCCGTCTGCCGAAGCGTACGGCAAGGCGATCTTCGCTTCGCTGCGCAAGTATTTCGGCAACAACCTGCCGAAGACGATCATCGAGCCGGGTCGCGGCATGGTCGGCAATGCGGGCGTCATCAAGGCTGAAGTCGTCCTCGTGTCGAAGAAGTCGGACAACGACAATCACCGATGGGTCTTCCTCGACATCGGCAAGTTCGGCGGTCTCGCCGAAACCATGGACGAGGCCATCCGCTACCCGATCCGCACCGAGCGGGACGGCGACGAGATGGAACCCTGCGTTCTCGCCGGCCCGACCTGCGACAGCGCCGACGTGATGTACGAGAAGAACATGTATCCGCTGCCGGTGACACTCACCATTGGCGACGAGGTTCTGATCGAAGGCACCGGCGCCTATACGACGACCTATTCGGCCGTCGCCTTCAACGGCTTCGACCCCCTGAAGGCGTACGTCATCTAAGGCGGCTTCGCCTGCCTGACTGGCGTCATCCAATACCGCCGGCCCCGTAACCAGCCGGGGCGGCAAATTCACAATTCCTCTTCATCGCCGCTGATAACGGTATTGGGTACGGGAGGCCACGATGGCCGCTGTTCTTGATTCTGTGCGCGCATTCTTTGCGCCCAATTCCACTTTCGCCATCGACGCCGAAACTCCGGCCGACGTGGTCGCCCGCGAAACCCTGCTCGACCGCGCCATGGGCCCGGATCGTCGCAAAAAATCGTCGGAAAAGATCCGCCGCAACCGCGTGCCGGCCGAAGGCCTTGCGATCGTCGCCCGTGACGGCGCCGGCCACGTGATCGGCACCGTGCGGCTTTGGAACATCGAAGCCGGCATTTCGTCCGAAGGCCAGGCGATCGATGCGCTGCTGCTCGGCCCGCTTGCGGTCGATTGCGCTTATGAAGGCAAGGGCATAGGTGCTGCGCTGATGCGTGCGGCGATCACCGAGGCCCACAAGCGCGGCCACGGCGCGATCCTGCTGGTCGGCGATGCTGCCTATTATGAACGGTTCGGTTTCTTCGCCGACAAGACCCGGCATCTCGTCATGCCCGGCCCCTTCGAGCGTTCGCGTTTCCTGGCGCTCGAACTCAAGGCCGGCTGGCTGGAAGGTGCCGCTGGCATGATCGTCGCCAACGGGCGCAAGCTGGCCTGACAAAGGCCGAGTTTTCGGCCCAAGGCATTCAGCACTCAAGGCCTCGCGCCCCGACGATCTGCCCAAACCCCGTCTCCTCGGTGGAGCACTCCCGTGGGAGCGCCCCCAAGGGGAGGCGGGGTTTTTCGTGCGACAAATTCTCCCTTTCAGGCCGCCGTCGTGCATCCGCCGGCCGCGGTTGATCCTGATCAATCCGACTCTCGCAGCCTGCTCCTAAGCCTCTCCTCGCAAGATCAAAACGCAAGCAGGAGAGCTTACATGAACACGAACGGGGGCGGCATCTGAGATGGATCGCAGGCGCGGGTGCGGCTTTTTTCGCATTCGGGGCGGCAGCGGCGGATCTGACGCCGGCATCCGTCGCCCCGGTGGCGCAGGAGGCCGCTACCGGCCAGAGCCCCTGGCAGATCCGCGTGCGCGGCTTGGGCGTCATCACTGAGAACCGCGGTTCGGTCAACGGCGTGCCGGGTTCGGACCTGTCCTTTTCCGACTCGGTCATCCCCGAACTCGATATCAGCTACTTCTTCACCGACAATATCGCCGCCGAACTGGTCCTTGGCACGACCTACGCGAATATCAAGGAAGACGGTGCCGTCGGCGTGCCGGTCGGCCGCGCCTGGCTTCTGCCGCCGACGCTGACGCTGCAATACCACTTCACCGATTTCGGCGCATTCAAGCCCTATGTCGGTGCCGGCGTCAATTATTCGCTCTTCTACAACCAGTCCGAAAAGCCTGGCTTCCACAATCTCGACGTCGAGAATCACGTTGGTGCAGCCCTTCAGGTTGGCTTCGATTACATGATCGACCAGCACTGGGGTGTGAACTTCGACGTGAAGAAGATCTTCATGGAGACCGACTGGAAGGCCGATCACGACGTGCTCGGACCGCTGAGCGGCAAGGCAAAGATCAATCCCTGGCTGATCGGCACAGGCGTTACCTACCGGTTCTAGAAAAACCAACGAGGGCGGTAGGGACGGGGCCGGCGCCAGAACAGGTGGCGCCGGCCTTTGTTTTTAGGGCTTCAACGCATGCAGAGCGGCGGTGTCGCGTCGACAACGAATATTAGCCAGTCACTCCCGCCCGGTGGGGGACCAGGTGAGAGCGTGAGCGTCCGATATTTCAAGCGCCGTCTTTGGCGCGATAGGCGTCCGGGATCACGAAAATCTCGTCGGCGCGGCCGTATCCGCCGTCCTTGACCTCCTCGATCAGCACCATTGTGTGGGGCCGCGCGGCCTCGCTCATGTATTCGACCAGCATCTCGGTCATGCGGTGGACGATCTCCTGCTTCTGGGCCTTGCTGAGTGCGGCTTCGGGCGTCTTGATGTTCACGAATGGCATTGTTCTATCCTTTGGTTTTGGTGTTTCAGATCATGCCGCCATTGGCGCGCAGCACCTGGCCGTTGACCCAGCCGCCGTCCGGGCCTGCGAGGAAGGAGACGACGGTGGCGATCTCCTGCGGCTGGCCGAGGCGGCTGAGCGGGATCGATTTGACGATGTTCTGGACCAGTTCGTCAGACTTGTCGGTCATGAACATCTCGGTTTCGACAGGGCCGGGCGCGATCGCGTTGACGGTGATCCTCCGCCGCCCGAGTTCCTTGGAGGCAACGTGGGTCATCGCTTCGACGGCGGCCTTGGTGGCGGCATAACCGCCATAGGCCGGCCCGTAGACACCGACCACGCTCGACGAGAAATTGATGATGCGGCCGCCGTCGCGCAGCCGCTTGCCTGCCTCTCGGATGCCGCGGAACGTGCCGGTCAGGTTTGTAGCAAGCTGAAATTCGAAAGTCTCGTCGTCCATCTCGGCGAGCGGAGCAAGCCGCATCACACCGGCATTGTTGACGAGGATGTCGGCACCGCCGAAGTTTTGCTCCGCGGCGTCGAACAGCGTTGCGGCGGCGGTCGGGCTGCCGACATCCGCCTGCACCGCGACGGCCTTGCCGCCACCCGCCTGGATCTGTGCGACGACCTCGTCGGCGGACTGCCGGCTGGTCGCGTAGTTAACGACGACGGCGATGCCGTCTTCAGCGAGGCGGAGCGCGATGGCTCTGCCGATGCCCTTCGAAGCGCCGGTAACGATCGCGACGCGTTGTCCGTTGATGGTCATGGGATCTCTCCTTGGTTGGTGGACAGGAGATATTGCTGACACCGAACAAGAACAATTGCCGATGAATTGACATCAGAATTCGCCTGTGGTGAACAAGGTCATGGATCGTCTCGACCGCATGCAGCTCTTTGTCCGGATTGTCGAACGGCGCAGTTTTTCCGCTGCGGCCGCGGATCTCGGCCTTGCCCGTTCGACCGTCACCGAAGCGGTCAAGCAGCTCGAGGAGGGGATCGGCACGCGGCTGCTGGAGCGGACGACGCGCCACGTCACTCCGACGCTGGACGGCCGGGCCTTCTACGAGCGTTGCCTTGCGATCCTCGCGGAGGTGGACGAGGCGGAGAACATCTTTCGGGACGCGCAGCCGCGCGGCCTGCTGCGGGTCGATGCACACGGGTTCCTGACCCGCACCTTCCTTTTGCCGCGCCTTCACGAGTTTCTTGACCGCTATCCGCTGCTGGACCTGCAGATCGGCCAGGGCGACCGGCTGGTGGATCTCGTTCGCGAAGGCGTGGACTGCGTCATCCGGGCGGGCGAGATCGACGACAGCGGGCTGATCATGCGCAGGCTCGGAACCATCACCGAAATCACCTGCGCCAGCCGCGCCTATGTCGAGAAACATGGGCTTCCGAAATCACCGGATGCGCTGGAGGGGCATTTCGCCATCGGCTTCCTGTCGTCGCGCACCGGCCAGATCATGCCGCTCGAATTCATGGTCGGCGACGAGGTGCGCTACGTCACCCTTCCGAGCCGGCTGACGGTCAACAATTCCGACACGATGGTCGATCTCGCCCGCCGCGGTTTTGGCCTCATGCAGGCGCCGCGCTATCGCCTGCAGCGGGATATCGACGAGGGCGTGCTCGTCGAGGTGCTTGCCGATTTCCCGCCGTCACCGACACCGCTTTCGGCGCTCTATCCGCAGAACCGCCAGCTCTCGCCGCGGGTGCGCGTCTTCCTCGACTGGACCGTCAAGGTGTTTGCCGAAGCGGGACTTTGAGGTGTCTTACGGCCGATAGATCGCCTGCAGCTTGGCAAGGTCGGCGATCTTCAGTTCCACGGGATCCAGGTCGTCACGGGAAGGCTTGAACCATGCGGCCGCCTCCTGGATGTGCCGGCCATAGGGTTCCGGATACATGCTCAGCCCCAACACCCACTGGCGGACGATTTCGCGGTCCATGCGGCCCGAGGCATAGCGGTCGTGCATGGTCTTGGCGGATGTGGTGAGGTCTTCGACATTCTTCATCAATGTACCGCGGGATTGGGTTCGGGTTCGCCGAAGAAGGAGCGGATGCCGTCGCGCTCGACAGTCGCCAGGAACTCGTCGAAGGCCTCACGGTCGGTCGGAAACGGCTCTTCCCAGGTGGTGACGTCATCCTCTTCGGTGATGACTTCGAGCGTCCAGTCGCCCTGGGTGCCGGCAGGGCGGTAGATATCGACCAGCACGGTAATGCCGTCGTCGGTGAATTCGCCGGCAAGTTCAGAATGTTCGGTCTTGGGTGCCTTGGCCATGTCCTATCCGATCGTATAAACGGCTGTCCCCGCGCTGCGGGTCCGGTCCAGTGAGGGAATCGGATACGCAACGATCAAGACGGTCGGGATGGTCCAATACACTGCTTTCTGTTTTCGCTCCACCGTGGATGAGAATGGCTTTTCGGGAATGGGGTGTCGCGGCTGTCGCTTTGCCCCTCATCCGCCTGCCGGCACCTTCTCCCCGTCAGGACGGGGAGAAGGATATGTGCCGCGACGTCGCAGTTTCCCTCGCCCCGCTTGCGGGGAGAGGGTGCGCCGAGCGAAGCGGAGGCGGGGTGAGGGGCAAGCCGCATATTCGGTTGTCCATGTGCGGGGAAATGGCTTCACGTCCCATCATCTCTGCGTGAATCCACCCTTTCCGCCATAGTCTCGGCCGCCTGGCCGTCCTAGCTTCGCTGCATGATCACACGCCGCGCAACTCTCCTGTCCCTCCCTTTCGCCTTGACTGCGGCCCGCGGCCTTGCCCAGGTCCCTGTTCCGCAGCCGCCGGTGACGCTCGATACCGTGCTCGGCGGCGCGGCGGAACTGGAGCCGCTGAAGGTCGTGCTCGTCGCCCGCAATGGCGAGATGCTTGCCGAGCGGGCGTTCAACGGTCATTCGCTGAGCGCTTCGACCAACATCAAATCGGCCTCGAAATCGATCATCTCGGCTTTGACGGGCATCGCTATCGACCGCCGGCTGCTCGAGAGGCCGGACCAGAAGATCGCGCCGATCCTGAAGGCCGACCTGCCGGCAGATCCGGATCCGCGCATCCACGCGATCACCATCGGTAACCTGCTTTCGATGCAGGCCGGGCTCGGGCGGCTGTCGGGGCCGAACTACGGCCGCTGGGTTGCGAGCCGCAACTGGGTGCAGTTCGCGCTCGCACAGCCGTTCGACGACGATCCCGGCGGTTCGATGCTCTATTCCACCGCCTCGACGCATCTGCTCTCGGCGATCCTCACCAAAGTCGCCAAGAAATCGACGCTGGCGCTGGCGCGCGAATGGCTGGAGCCGGTCGACGGTTTCCGGATCGGGTCCTGGGAACGAGACCGGCAAGGCATCTATTTCGGTGGCAACCAGATGGCAATGACCGCCCGCTCGCTACTGGCCTTCGGAGAACTCTACCGCCGCGGCGGCAAGACGAAGGACGGCCGCCAGGTCGTCTCGAAGGACTGGATCGACCAGTCCTGGACGCCGCGCACCAATTCGCGCTTTTCCGGCGACGGTTACGGATACGGCTGGTTCCTGCGCAATATCGGCGGAGAGGAGGTCAAGTTCGGCTGGGGTTATGGCGGGCAGATGCTCTATATCGTGCCGTCGCTCGGCGTCACCGTGGTGATGACGTCAGACGAAAGCGGCCCCTCAGCCCGCAGCGGTTATCGCGACGACCTGCACAACGTGCTCGCGGAAATCATCGGCGCCGTCCGCGTCGTTTGAAGCCAGTTCGAATAAACTTGAACGACCGGACAAACCGAATCGTAACCGCCCAACGCTATTATGCCCCGCGTCGCCATTGGGGGTGTTTCATGCTGGATCTGCGGACGATTTATATCGTCTCGGCTATGACCTGCTCGGTCCTGGGCATCGTCCAGATGATCGCCTATTCCAGCGGCCGGTTCGAACGCTGGCTGTTCTGGTGGAGCGCCAGCGGCATCGTCATCGGAGCCGGCTTGTTCAGCGTCGGTCTGCGAAACGTATTGCCGGACGTCGTCTCGATCCTGATCGGCAACAACCTGATCCTGGTCGGTTATCTGCTGCTGATCGTCTCCGTCCGTCTTTTCGGCGGTCGTCCGGCGCGCTGGGGCCTGAGTTGGCTGATCCTTGCCGTTCTTTCGACGCCGCTGATCCTCTTGTGGCGGGACGATGCCAGTACCGCGCCGCGCATCGCCATCTTCTCGCTCGTCTGTGCCCTCGGCGATCTCCTGGTGATGCTGGAGGGTATTCGCCTCGCACGGCAGGAAAGGCTGCGGTCGGCATGGCTGGTCGCTGCGATCTACATGCCGACTGCCGCCATCTTTGCAGCGCGCGCCCTTCTGGCGGTGACGGGCTGGATCGGCGAAGGCGGCCTGTTTGCCTCCGGCAACGGCGCCGATGCCTGGCTTGGGCTCTGGGCGGCGCCTTTCCTGGCATTGCGAAGCATCGTCATCAATCTGATGGCGGCCGAACGGGCGGGAAACAAGCTCACCCATCTGGCGGATCGCGACGCCCTGACGGGCGTGCTCAACCGCGGCGGGCTGATGCGCTGCTATGCCGGCCTGGAGGTCGGGCCGGTCGCCCTGATGTTGATCGACGTCGACCGTTTCAAGCAGCTCAACGACACGCATGGTCATGCGATCGGCGACGAAGTGCTGCGGCGGTTCGCATCCTCCGCGTCTCTGCACCTGCGCAGCCACGACCTCTTCGCGCGGCAGGGCGGCGACGAGTTCGTGATCGTCCTCAAGGGATGCCCGGTCGAGAAGGCAGTTGAGACTGCCCAGGAGATCCGTGCCGCCTTTGCCGCTTCCCTCGCGGAAATGGAGGGCCTTGTCGTGCAGCCGACACTCAGCATCGGCGTGGCGACCGAAATATGCGGCCCCGGCGACCTCGAAACCCTGCTGCAGCGGGCCGACCAGGCGCTTTACGCGCGCAAGCGCAACGGCCGCGACGGCATCGATACGTTCGAGGAAGACCGCCACGCGGCGTGAATGAGGGGATGATTTCGCCGCGGCGAACGGAAATTCCCTTTTCGTTTGAAGCAAATTCCCGTTGAAAGAATTCCCCGGCATCCCCGCCTGCGCCGGCGCGGTTATAGTGGTCGCGTCATAGGGCAGGGGCCGGGTCGCGAACCGGGTCGCATCCCACGGAGAGCATCCGGGCCCGTGATGGTCGTAAAGGTGAGGAAGGCGCCGTCAGGGCGCCGACCGCCGAAAGGTTCAAGGTTTCGGATCCAGACCATCCGTTACCCGCCTTTCGGAAAAAAAACCGGAGCGATCGGGCAGGCAGTACAGCCTGACACCCATACCATTTCATACACGCTGCCTGCCCATCCTCGCATGGACCAGGCCGCGGCGGAGATTTTTCCGCCGCGGTTATTCGTGCTGCAAGCTTTCAGGCTGCAATATCGATGACGCCGCAATCGCCGGCATCGGAGGAAAAGGCGACGAGCTTGCCGCTGGCGCTCCAGCTCAATCCAGTTATGCCGCCCTTGCCGGGCCGGCGTAGAAGCGCTTCCTTTGCGTCGGCAAGCCTGACGCCAAGGATCATGCCGTCGATGAAACCGATGGCGAGCACTTCCTCGGCCGGATGGAAGGCCACCGACGTGACCATGATATTGGCGCGGGTGCCGAGTTCCTGCGGCGCCTTGCCCATCGGGCCGTCCTTTGCCGAAAACGGCCAGACGATTGCCGCCGGCGCGCCCGACGAGGCAAGCCATTTGCCCTTCGGCGACCAGGAGAGAGATTTCACCTTGGCCGGATAACCAGTCATCCGCATATGGCGGTTTTCGCCCGGCTTGCCGTCGAGCTTCCAGCCGTGCAGGGCGTTTTCCTGCATGGTCGTCACCAGGAAACGTCCGTCCGGGGAGAAGGTGACGGCGTTGTGGGCGCCCTTCCATTCGAGATCGACCGGCGGGGCATTGGTGCCGATCCAGTGCAGCGAGACGCCGTTGTAACGGGCAGCCGCGATCCTGAGACCCTTGCCGGCGAAGGCGAGGCCTTCGACGCTGCGCTCTTCGGGAAATTCCTTCAGCGTGCCGTCGCTCTGCTTCACGAAGCTGGACTTGCCATGCGCATAGGCAACCGCATTCTGCGGGCCGCCGGCGATGACGCTGATCCACTTGCGGGGAGCTTCGGCGATCAGGGTCGCCTCGCCATTGCTTCCGATGCGCATCACCTTGCCGTCCTCGCCGCCGGTCAGCAGCGTGGCGCTGAAGGGATCGCGGATGCAGGTCAGCAGACCCTGATGGGCCTCCGTGACTTTCTCGCCGCCATCGAGGCGGTGGATGGTGCCGGCGGCTGTGGCGAAGAATGGAACGTCGCCGAGGAAATGCGCGGCGACGACATGGCCTTCGAGATCAAGCGGTGCGACTGTCGGCATCAGGCAGCATTTCTCCAGGGCATGATGTGGTCCGAAAACCGCTTCACACTTTTCGGCGTCATGCCGCTACCTCACATGCCCTGAAGCTCTTCTCGATCTTGTCGACATCGAGATCACGGCCGATGAAGACGAGGCGCGATTCGCGCTTTTCGCCGTCTTTCCACGGCCGCTGGTGATCGCCCTCGACGATCATGTGGACGCCCTGCACGACATAACGTTCCTCGTCGCCCTTGAAGGCGATGATGCCCTTCAGGCGCAGGATGCTCGGGCCGTCCGTCTGGGTGATCTTCTGGATCCAGGGGAAGAACCGTTCCGGGTTCATCTCGCCGCCGCGCAGCGAGATCGACTTCACCGTCACGTCATGGATCGGCGACATTTCGCCGTGGTGATGGTGGTGGTGATCATGGCCGTGATGATCGTGATCATGGTCATGTGCATGATGGTCGTGATCATGATGATGGTGGTCATGCCCATGGTCATGGTCGCAGTCCGGGCCACAGACATGGTCGTCATGGCCGTGGTCGAGGAAATGCGGATCGTTTTCGAGCGCGCGCTCCAGATTGAAGGCGCCCTGATCGAGCACGCGGGCGAGATCGACGCCGGAACGGGTGGTCTTGTAGACGCGCGCGGTCGGGTTGATGGCGCGCACGACGTCTTCGATGATCGCCAGTTCTTCCGAGGAAACGAGATCGGTCTTGTTGATGACGACGACATCGGCAAAGGCGATCTGGTCTTCGGCTTCGCGACTGTCCTTCAAGCGCAGCGGCAGGTGCTTGGCATCGACGAGGGCGACGACCGCATCGAGCTCGGTCTTGGCGCGCACGTCGTCATCCATGAAGAAGGTCTGGGCGACCGGCACCGGATCGGCAAGGCCGGTGGTTTCGACGATGATGCCGTCGAAGCGGCCCGGGCGGCGCATCAGTCCCTCGACGACGCGGATGAGGTCGCCGCGCACGGTGCAGCAGACGCAGCCATTGTTCATTTCGTAGATCTCTTCGTCCGACTCGACGATCAGGTCGTTGTCGATGCCGATCTCGCCGAACTCGTTGACGATGACCGCGTATTTCTTGCCATGGCTTTCGGAGAGAATGCGGTTGAGGAGCGTCGTCTTGCCGGCGCCGAGATAACCGGTGAGCACGGTGACGGGAACGGGCTTGACGGTGGCTGTTTCGGTCATGAAAACCTCGAGGACTTGAGAGCGCCCGATCGGCGCGGAAGCTTTGTTCGTCTCATATAAGGGCAAGCCGGGACGAGTTCAAAGGGTTTGTATGTTATAAGATCACATCGGAATTGCGACCGATGCCGGGTGATCTTGTTGCTCACGCTGACGGCGTCGCGATTGCGGAAACCACGTCCGTTCTGGCGAAGTCCTGTCCGACATAGAGAAGCGGACAATTGAATTCCTTGGCCGTCGCATAAGCGAAGCAATCGCCGAAATTGAGCGAAGCCTTGTGAAAGCCTTTGCCGAACAGAGCGTAAGCGGCCGCAGCCCGTTCTGCTCTTACAACATCCAGTTCGATGATGGTAATGGGAAGCCGGTCAATCAGGTTGGTAAGACCAGCCAGGCATTTCTTTCCACGAGCCACGATCAGTGCTTCGGTGAGAGTGGCGGCGTTGAGGAGGACCTTCGATTCCCTCGTGAGCACCTCTTGGCAGTCAAAGGCACCAATTTCATTCTTGACGATGGCGATCAACGCTGACGTGTCGACCACAATCATGCCGGCAGGCCATCGTCACCATAGAGAAAATCCTGGCTTCGCTCCGCGGGTACGTCGTTGCCATCGGGTGCAGGCGCCATTGCTCTGATCTCTTCGATCAGCGCTCTGCGTTGATCACGCGTCAGTTCCGGCTCAATGGGTACAAGCCTTGCAATCTTATGACCTCTTCGCGTGAGAACAACATCTTCTCCAGCCTCCGCGCGATGAAGGAGTTCAGTCAGACTTGCTTTGGCTTCACTCACTGAAATTTCCACGATGTGCTCCGTTGGACCAATTAGATAGTCCAACTATACGCTCGTCATGCCGTCGATTCAACTATCCTTTAATGTTCCGACATCAAACCGCGCCACATCCTCCAGCAGCTCGATAATCCCCTTCACAGCATGCGCGACCAGCATCTCACCGCGTTCCGCCGTCGCCGCAGCCGCGTTGCCGGCGACGCCCTTGGAGTTGAGGTCGGACATCTTCCAGCCGAAGGCGTGCGGGCCATAGGCGCGCAGATGCCTGAAGTCGCGGGAAAAGTCCGATTGGCGGGACGGGAAGTTTTCGGCCCTGGCCATATCGACCTTATCCGGATGGAGCGCCAGCATCACGGACGTCTCGATGTCTCCGCCGTGGATGTCGACTGCCTTGTCCTCCGGGGCGATCCAGCCGGCGGGTTGGCCGAAGCGGGTCCAGCTTGTGGCGACGACCAGCATGCCGAACCGCACCCGCGCCTCGGTCGCGACGATGGTTATGAGCGGCGAATTGCCGCCATGGGCGTTGAGCAGCACCAGCTTGCCGATGCCCTTGGCGTGAAGGTCGGCGGCAATGCCGAGCCAGCGGTAAACGGCTTCATCGAAGGCAAGCGTCTTCGTACCGGCGACATCCATATGCTCTATCGAATAACCGACGGGCTCCACGGGCAGAAACGTGACCGGCAGGTCGGCAGGCAGGGCAGGGATCAGGCGCGAGACGAGACCCTCGGCGATGAGCGTGTCGGTCTCGAACGGCAGGTGCGGTCCGTGCTGCTCGTGGGCGCCGAGCGGCAGGACGGCGATCCAGTCTCGCCTTTCTGTGGACGCAAGTGTCGTATCATTGTCATGATAGCGTGGCGAAGGGTGCGACATCTGGCGGTGGTTTCCCGGTTTCGATATGGATAGCGCGCCACAGATATAACGGCTACTTCTTTAGGGCAAAACGGGCGGAGCGAATGAGCAAGAAGAAGGGCGATAAAAAAGCCAAGTCCAGCAAGAAGAAGGAACTGGAAGGCCTGTCGGCCACCGACCTTGCGCCGGCGATCACCCAGGCCGCCCGCTCCATGCGCACAGCACTCAGCCGCAGCCTCGGCGAAAGCGGGCTTTATGCCGGCCAGGACGGCGTCATCCTGATCCTCGCGGAAGAAGACGGCATGACCCCCGGCCAGCTCGCCATACGGCTCGGCGTCAAGGCCCCGACCATGACCCGCACGATTGGCCGCATGGAAGCTCAAGGGTTTCTCGAACGCCGCGCCGACGGCACCGACGGGCGTCTTACCAAGGTGCACCTGACGGAAGCCGGATTGCAGACCGTCGAACAGATCGGCCGCTCGGTCTCCGAATGCGGCTCGATCGCTGCAAAAGGTCTCTCCGACAAGGAGATCCGAACCCTCCTCAAGCTCCTGAAGACTGTCGAACAAAATCTTCAGTCCGAATCCTCCGACGACAGAGGCTGATTTCCCTCCAGATTTTCGCGGTCACAGGATTGTCGCACGGAATTAAATTGTTTATTTAAAGTTTAATTCGAGCATCGGATAGCGATGCCGGCCATTGCGGGTGGGGGAAATGGCGCAAAAGATCAAGTTGTCGACGATTGGCGAGAGCCTTGGTCTTTCAACTGCCACGATATCGCTTGCGCTGCGCGACAGCCCGCTCGTGGCCGCCGATACCCGGGAAAAAATCAAGGAACAGGCAAGAGCGCTCGGTTATATCTACAACCGCCGGGCCGCCAGTCTGCGTACCTCGCGTTCCGGCATTATCGGCGTCGTGGTACACGACATCATGAACCCGTTCTACGGGGAAATCCTGAAGGCGATCGAAAGCGAACTCGACCGCAGCCGCCATACATTCATCCTTTCCAACCACTACGACTCGGTCGAGAAACAGCGCACCTTCATTGAAACGCTGCTGCAGCTCGGCGGTGACGGGGTGATCATGTCGCCGGCGATCGGCACGCCGATCGAGGACATGAGGCTTGCCGAAGAGAACGGCATGCCGGCCATCCTCGTGGCCCGTTCGATGGAAGGCGTCGAACTGCCGACCTATCGCGGCGACGACAGCTACGGCATTTCGCTTGCCACCAACCATCTGATCGGCCTCGGGCATCGGGTGATCGCGATGATCGGCGGCACGGACCAGACGTCGACCGGTCGCGACCGCTACCAGGGTTATGTCAACGCGCTGCGCAAAGCGGGCATCGAGGTCGATCCGAACCTGCGCATCCCCGGCCCGCGTTCGAAGCAGGGCGGGTTCGAGGCGGCGGTGCATTTCCTTTCCCTGCCGCAGAAGCCGACGGCCGCGGTCTGCTGGAACGATCTGGTAGCGATCGGCCTGATGAACGGCGTCGCCCGCGCCGGGCTGTTGCCCGGCCACGATATCTCCGTCACCGGTTACGACGATCTGGAAGAGGCGTCGATCGCGACACCGGCGCTGACGACCGTGTGGAACGGCCAGACAGAAGTCGGCCGGCTTGCGGCGCGCGCCCTGCTCGACCGCCTTGCCGGCAGCCACGAGCCGGACGGCATCCATCTGATCAAGCCGGAAATGCGCATCCGCCAATCGACCGGCGTGCACCGGCCAAGGGTTTAGGCCGCGACGGGTGCCGCCGTCTCCGGCCACAGAAAGATCGCCACCCGATTGACGAACAGCACCAGGCATGCGGCGAAGACGGTGGCGTAGAGCCGGTCCCATAATGTGGCGGCCGTCAGAACTTGATCGGCTGTGCCCATGGCCATCATCATCAGCGGCGTCATGACGATCGAATAGGCGAGATAGTTCCTGGCCCGCAGGAATGGTCGGCAGCCGCCAAGAACGGCGATGCTGAGCACATCCGCCCAGGCGGGCAGAGCAAGGAATGAAAGCAGGCCTGCGCAGCAGACGCCGAAGATGACACCGATCACCCTTTGCGTCGTCTTCCGCGGCATGCGCTCCGGCCGGCGCTCGACCAGCAGCACAAGCGTCAGCGCCGCCCAGTGAACGTCGTGGGAGGGAAAAAGCGCGTGCGCGAGCAAAACAGCGCCGAGACTGAGGACCAGCCGGATCGGATATTGCCAGCCGGCCCATTCTCCCAGCGAGCGTTTCAGCCGATTGAACTTTTGCCTGGCGGTCGGGGCACGGTTGGCTTCGACCGGCTTTTCTTCAGGCTTGCGGATGCGATCGACGACGGCGGACATGCTTATGTGCAGGATCGCCGCGAAGAGTGCGCCGCTCATGACGACGGCAAAGATCAGCAGCGGATCGGCACTCGTCGTCGCCACGATGCCGCCCACCATGATGAGATAGAAGACGAACCGCATCGACGCGGCCACCATCGCCCGGTCGAACCCGCCAACTATGCCGGCGATCCCCGCCAGCGAAAGCATCGCCACTTGGCCGGCCATGCCCAGGCGGCCGACGAGGCAGGCAAGCCCTGCGGCAATCGCCAGTGTCGCGAAGGCGGCACCCGCACTGCCGGCTTGCACCCTCAACTTGCCATGCGCTACGGTTCCGCTCATCGCCATGCCGCCGATGAGGCCGAGGCCCATGTGATGGCCCTTTGCGACCAGCAGTGCCGGTACTGCCATGGCAAGCGCCGAAACGACGATCTCGATCGCCGTCACTTCTTTTTCCGTCGACCAGCGAAAGGCTTCGGCAACGTGATTGAATGTCTTTTCCATCCGCCATCCCTCGGGCTCGCGATTGAGCAATGGCATAATAATACGCAATGCGTATCACATGTCCAGTGACGACGCCTCGACGCTGATCGTTCGCAGTGTGCTGCTGCTCGGCCGCCGGCTGCGCGCCGCGCGAGCGGAAGGCTCGGTCAGTCTGTCGACGATCGCCATGCTCGCGACACTTCATCGGTTGGGGCCGATGCCGGCGTGGCGCCTTGCGCTGGAGGAGCGGCTGCAGCCGCAATCAGTCACCCGCATCGTCGCGGCGATGGAACGCGACGGCCTCATCAGCCGCAGTCGCAACGGGCAGGACCGCCGCGAAATCGAGTTGGCACTGACGCCTCACGGTCGCACGGTTCTTTCCGAGGATATCCGCGCCCGCCGCGCCTGGCTGGAAAAGGCAATCGAAGCCTGCCTCAGCCCGGATGAGCGCGAAACGCTGATCGAGGCCTCGCAGATCATGCTGAAGCTTGCTTATGTGGAGGCGGGGGAAAGGCCGGGGGAGGACGAGGAGTAGGTTTCCCGATATCCTGCTTCATGTTGATGCTTGGCCGTCGGCAGGCTGCCACGTCGCGAGCGTCAGGCCGCCACGTTGGTCCGCGTCTTGCGGGCTGCGTAGGCGCGGACAGCCTCGCCGAAAGCGTGAAAGAGTGCCCGCGATGGTGCGTCGGTTTCGGCCCAGTATTCGGGATGCCATTGCACGCCCACGGCAAAATTCTTGGCGTCGATGACCGAAACCGCCTCGATCGTGCCGTCCTCAGCGGTCGCTTCGACCTTCAGCCGAGGGGCAGTTTCGGCGATCGCCTGGCGGTGCAGGGAGTTGACCTGGACCTCGCCTGCCAGGCCCAGATAATTGGCGATGCAGGAGCCTTCGGCAACGAACACAGGCTGGCGGATCGCGTACATGTCGTCGCGTTCCTTCAGATCGGGTTTGCGGTGGTCCCAGATGCCCGGCTGGTCCTGGATTTCGCTCGCCAGCGTGCCGCCCAATGCCACGTTCAGTTCCTGGATGCCGCGGCAGATGGCGAGCAGGGGAATGCCGCGGTCGATCGCCCGGCGGATCAGCGGCAGGGAGGTCGCGTCGCGGGCCGGATCGAAGGGGCCGTCGCCGTCGGTCGCTTCTCTGCCATAGAGCGACGGGTGGACGTTGGTCGCCGATCCTGAAACCAGCACGCCGTCGACGCGGTCGAGGATGGTATCGGTCTCGTTGCCCTCTTCGAAAGCCGGGATGATGAAGGTCATCACGTCCGCCACTTTCAACGCCGCCTGAACATACTGGTTCGGCGACGCATGCCAGATCGCTCCATCCAGTTGGCGGATGTCGGCGGGCAGGGCGACGATCGGTTTCGGCATCAGGCTCTCCAACGAAGCATGCTGTTGCGTCTGATGTCGTTGTGCCGCGGGAGGCCGGTTCAAGTCAAGTTGGAGGCGTGTTTCCGGGTCGGGCGTTGCCCAAAGAATAAGCATTGCCCCTTTGAAATGTCTGGTGAATCCAGTTTCGGCGGGACGCTACGAAAGTCTAACGATAAAAGACCTTCCCGCATTGAGGAATATTAGCTCCGGCGCTTGCAACCGCTAGACCAAAATGTTTACCTCGCCCCAGGACCGGGGGGAGTGGGAACAGATAAGCCCTACGGTTGTCTTACTGGGAGGTATTTCATGGATCGTCGTTCATTTTTCAAAAAGGCTGCCGTGACCGGCGCCGGTGCAGCTGCCGCCACGGTGCTCGCCGCTCCGGCCATCGCGCAGTCGAGCCCAAAAGTCACGTGGCGTCTGACGTCTTCATTCCCGAAGTCGCTGGACACCATCTATGGCGGCGCGGAAGACATCGCCAAGCATGTCGCCGCAGCAACCGATGGCAATTTCACCATTCAGCCGTTTGCCGCCGCCGAAATCGTACCGGCCATGCAGGCAGCGGACGCCGTCAGCAATTCGACGGTCGAAATGTGCCATACCTGCTCCTATTATTTCGTCGGCAAGGATCCGACATTCGCGATCGGCACCGCCATCCCGTTCGGCCTCAATGCCCGGCTGAACAATGCCTGGTTCTACCAGGGCAACGGCAATACGCTGATGAACGAATTCTATGCCAAGCATAACATCTACGGCATGCCCGCCGGCAATACCGGCGCACAGATGGGCGGCTGGTTCCGCAAGGAAATCAACACGGTCGACGACTTCAAGGGCGTCAAGATGCGCATCGCCGGCATTGCCGGTAAGGTGCTGGAAAAGCTCGGCGCAGTGCCGCAGCAGATCGCCGGCGGCGACATCTATCCGGCGCTGGAAAAGGGCACGATCGACGCGGCCGAGTGGGTCGGCCCCTATGACGACTACAAGCTCGGCTTCTACAAGGTTGCCAAGTACTACTACTATCCGGCCTTCTGGGAAGGCGGCCCGACCATCCATGCCTTCGTCAACCTGGAAAAGTGGAATGCGCTCCCGAAGGCCTATCAGGCGGCACTGACCGATGCCTGCGCCTTCGCCAACACCAACATGATGGGCAAATACGACGTGAAGAACCCCACGGCGATCAAGCAGATCGTTTCGCAGGGCACGACGCTTCGCCCCTTCAGTCAGGAAATCCTCGAAGCCTGCTACAAGGCCACTCTCGAGGTCTACAAGGACATCTCGGCGACCAATGCCGATTTCAAGAAGGTCTACGAAGATCAGGTCGCCTTCAAGAAGGAAGCCTATCTCTGGATGCAGCTGTCGGAATATACCTACGACACCTTCATGATGATCCAGCAGCGAAACGGCAAGCTCTGATCACAGGTCAGGCAGTTCCTGATATCGAAGCCCCGGATCGAGAGATCCGGGGCTTTTGTCTGGCGGGTACCGGGGGATCGGTTCAAATGGCAAGGGCGGCCGAAGGGCGGTTCGTGAAGCGGCTGAACGTATCCTGCGATGGGAATGCCAGTATGTTTTCGTAGGTGCGCGGCTCGGGACGGTCGAACCGGTTCAGAACCGGTGCGCCGCCATGGCGGAAGTTCCATTTCAGCTTTTCCAGTGTGGAAGCCGATTCAGGCGCATATTCCAGATCATAGAACTGGTAATCCGGCAGGCAGGCGGCGAGCTTGCCGAAGTCATCCGGTGCCGCGAGATGGCCGTGGAACTCGAAGGACACGATCGGCCGGTTGAAGGCGATCGTCGAACGCAGTCCTTTCAGAACCCGCAGCTCGAACCCCTCGACATCTATCTTGATGAAATCGACCCTGGTTATTCCGAGGCGCCGGATGAGCTTGTCCGCTTCGAAAACCGGCAGGCGCAGGATACGGCTATGTCCCGATGGCCGGTCATCCTCCACGAAGCCGCTGGCGCCGAGGTTGCCTTCGAGATTTTCGCGGAACATGAGCGTGTCGTCGCAATCGCCGAGAGCCGCCTGATGCAGTCGAATGTTATCGAGCCGGTTCGAGCGAATGTTTTCGGTCAACCGCCTGAAGACATCGGGATTGGGCTCGAAGCAATGGATCTCGGCGAAGTCTCGATTGAGGTGAATGGCGTGGTTGCCGATATTCGCGCCGATATCGAGCGCGACGGCATCAGGCTCGAAGCGGCCTTGCAGGAATTCCAGAAACCGTCCCTCAAACCAGCCTTCGACGAAGATAGCCTCGTCGATACTTTGTGCAGGATCGAGGTTGAAGATGTATCCCCGGTTGGTGCGATGGGTGAATACGTCGCTCTCTCTGGCAAACTGTCTGCGCCGCAACGGCTCGACTATGGTCCGATCGATCGACCTTCGCACGACGTACATCGCATTCGGCAATACGTGGTTCATCTGCATGTCGTGCCCCCGACCGATCCAGCCAAACCGGGTTCTGGCCTGGCGACGGCAAACCCGGCGCGCGATGCCGCCCGCGCCAAGTTTTATACGCTCAGTAAGCCGGTTAGTACGTCTACCAAAGTGTTAGCGGCAACGGGATTTCGCGTCGAGCCTCCACCGGCATACCGCTTTTTCGGTAGAGGAAGGGCCGAAAGACGCCTTTGACGCGGGCCTCCAAGCAACGTCTTCGCTTGCGTTTGCCGCTGTCGCCGGGGGAAATCGGAGGAGCGGCCTGCCCTGTTGGGCAATAATAGAAAAGGAGGACAGGGCGCCAACCCTGTCCTCCTTTTTCGGAAATATACTTAGCGACAACTGGACGGAAAAAGCCGCCCTTACGGGTTGATCTTCGGGGGCTGGCCGAAGTTCGGCATGCCGGGCAGTCCCTGCTGGCTGGGCTGGGCCGGAGCGCCGTCCATCGGCGGCAAGCCGAAATTCGGCATCTGGTTGCCGCTGCCGTTGCCGAAGCCGGGGATTTCGATCTTGATCGTATTGAGGTCGACGTCCGGCGACTTATCCAGCCAGTAGGTGACCGACTCGGGCCAGAAGATGATGATGCCGACCAGGATGAGCTGCATGCCGAGCCACGGAATGGCGCCGAGGTAGATGTCCTTGGTCTTGACGCTCTTCGGGGCGATCGAGCGCAGGTAGAACAGCGCAAAGCCGAAGGGCGGGTGCATGAACGAGGTCTGCATGTTGACGCAGAGCAGCACCCCAAACCAGATCAGGTCGATGCCAAGCGCGTTCGCCACCGGCGCCAGCATCGGCAGGACGATGAAGGCGATTTCGAAGAAATCGAGGAAGAAGGCGAGGAAGAAAACGAAGATGTTGACGAAGATCAGAAAGCCGACCGCGCCGCCCGGGACGTGAGACAGCAGGAATTCGATCCACAGTCCGCCGTCCATGCCCTGGAAGACAAGGCTGAAGCAGGTGGCGCCGACCAGGATGAAGACCACCATGGAGGTGATCGTCATGGTCGAATGCATGCCCTGCTTGATCAGGTCCCAGGTGAGGCGGCGGTGCATGGCGGCAAGCACCATGGCGCCGACGACGCCAAGAGCGCCGGCTTCGGTCGGGGTGGCCAGGCCCATGAAGATGGTACCGAGCACGAGGAAGATCAGCACGATCGACGGGATCATGCCCCAGAGGACCTTGAAGACCAGCGCCGCATTGAGTTCACCGCGGGCTTCCAGCGGCAAAGCGGGCACGTCCTTCGGGCGGAAGATCGACATGGCGAGGATGAACAGCAGGAAGATCACCACCTGCAGGATCGACGGGCCGATCGCGCCGAGATACATGTCGCCGACCGAACGGCCGAGCTGGTCGGCAAGGACGATCAGCACGAGCGACGGCGGGATGACTTGGGTGATCGTGCCGGATGCGGCGATGACGCCTGTCGCAATCCGCGGATTGTAGCCGTATTTCAGCATGATCGGCAGCGAGATCACGCCCATGGTGATGACCGAGGCGGCGACCGTGCCGGTGATCGCGCCAAGGATGGCGCCGACCAGGATGACCGCATAGGCGAGACCGCCGGGAATGGCGCCGAACAGCTTGCCGGTGCCTTCGAGCAAGTCTTCGGCAAGGCCGCAGCGCTCAAGCACCGCTCCCATGAAGGTGAAGAAGGGGATGGCGAGCAGGAGATCGTTGGAGACGATCCCGAAGATGCGGAACGGCAGCGCCTGCATGAAGGCGAATTCGAAATGGCCGGTGGCGATGCCGAGAAGGCCGAAGAACAGGCCGACGGCGGACAGCGAGAAGGCGACAGGGAACCCGTAGAGCATGAAAATGATCATGCCAAGGAACATTGCCGGCGGCATTATACCGTATTCGAACATGAGCGGCTTATTCCCCCGAAATTCTTGTTATTGAAGCGGCTTTTCGTAGGTCGTATCGACCTGGAGGACGCCCATGAGGCCGGCGATGCGCTTTACCAGTTCGGAAAATCCCTGCAGCGCCAGCAGGCTAAAGCCCGCGACGATGATCAGCTTGACCGGCCAGCGGATGAGGCCTCCGGCATTCGAAGACACCTCGCCCTGCGCCAAGGAAAGCGAGAAGAAGGGCCAGGAGAGCCAGGCGAGGTAAAGGCAGGCCGGAATGAGGAAGACGATCAGGCCGATCGCATCGATCCACAGCCGGGCGCGATCGGAAACGGCGCCGTAAATCAGGTCGACGCGGACGTGCTCGTTCAGCCGCAGCGTGTGGGAAGCGCCGAGCAGCACGATGAAGGCGAAGAGATACCACTGGATTTCAAGCCAGCCGTTGGAGCTGTAGTTGAAGAGGTAGCGGATGATGGCGTTGCCGGCGCTGATGAGCGTGCAGGCGAGGACCATATAGCCTGAAAATTTGCCGAGGATTTCGCTCACGCGATCGATGAGACCGCTGATCTTCAACAGTGCAGCCATGCTTTCCCCAATTCCAACAGGTCTCTCTTACCCCGCCCGTTCTTGGATGGCGATGTAAACGAAGGTCTAAGAAAAGGAAAGTCCCAACAAGTCAGGTTTTCGTCTATAAAAAGCCGGGATCGCAGGGTGTTTGTGCAGGCTCCGGAGGGGTTGCGCCTGTGCCGAAGGTTGCCTCCTTGAAATTTTAACCATCTCGTTGTCAATTTGTTCAGCAAACTCTCAAGAACCCCCCAATGAAAGGGGGTTACGTGGCTCGTGAACAAGCAATTTTTAAAGGGTTTCCCGCAGTGTCGACCGGAAGACAAGGGATGAACCCGATGAAAGAGACAGAAGCGAAGACGCTGTCGACGGATGTGTATCTGTCGTTCGTCACGTCGCTATTTGGAAATCGCGGCACATTGTGGACCGGCGTGGTCGTTCACGTCCTGTGGTGCCTGCTCGTTTTCCATTACAGCGGTGCGCAATTCTATCTCCTGTTCGCCTGCGGTTTCGCGGCCGTCTTTGCCTATCGCATGTACTGGTTCCAGCGGTTCGACAAGGTGGACAAGGCGTCGCTCACCTATGACGGCATCGCCGCCTGGGAGCAGCAATATGTGATCGGGGCGTTCCTGGCTGCCTTTCTGCTCGGCATCGCCAGCGGCTATGCCCTGCTCGTGCTGGAAAACCCGTTCGTCGGCTTCACCTGCATCGCCATGACGCTCGGCTCGATGATGTCGATCGTCGGCCGCAACTACGGCTCGCGCATCGCCGTCGACCTCCAGACGCTCGGCTGCTGCGGCCCGATCCTGATCGCCTGCCTGTTCACCGAGGACCTGCACCTCGCTCTGATGTCGCTGCTGCTCATCCCCTTCGGTCTCACCACGCGGTCGATGGCCAACGGCGTGCGCGAGTTCCTTTATGAAAACGTCATCGCCTCGCGGAAGATGGCGATCATCGCCGGCCGCTTCGATATCGCCTTGAAGACGATTTCCCACGGCCTGGTGATGCTCGACGGCGAAGGCAAGATCCAGGTGATCAACCGCCGCGCCCGCGATCTGCTCGGTCTCGACAAGAAGAGCGACCTCAAGGACCGCGATTTCGCCGCCGTGCTCTGCGAAGATGCGGAAAATGCGCCGGAAACCATCCTGCGGCAGCTTTCCAAGCTCGCAGACGGCTCGCTCGAACGCGCGCTCTTCAAGTTCAAGGACGACCGCCATCTCGAATTTTCGGTCAGCCCCCGTTCCGACGGTGGCGTCGTGCTGATCTTCGAAGATGTCACCGCCCGTCTCGCCGCCGAGGAGAAGGTGCTGCACATGGTGCGGTTCGACGCCCTGACCGGCCTGCCGAACCGCGGTCATTTCGCGGATCTTGCCACCAAGAAGCTGAAGCGCCGCGGCGAAGCCCTGGCAGCACTCGCCGTGTTCGACGTCGACGGCTTCAAGCATGTCAACGACCTGCGCGGCCATGTGATCGGCGACCGGTTGCTCGCGGCGATCTCGGCCAGGCTTTCGGCAATGAAGACCGACGGCCTGCTGGCAGGCCGCCTGGTCGGCGACGAATTCGTCGTGCTGCTGACCGGCGGCGACGACGATTGCGAGCTGGAGCGCCAGGTGCGTCGAATTCACGCCGAGATCCAGGGCGACTATTATGTCGACGGACTTCGCCTTCCCGTTTCGATGAACAGCGGCTGCGTCGTGCTGCCGTCGCAGGACTTCGATATGGAAAACTGGCAGATCAAGGCGGATCTTGCCCTCAACCATGCGAAATCGACCGGCAACGGCACGCTGACGGCGTTCCGTTCGGAGATGGACGCCCAGTATATCGACGAGCAGAAGCTTCGTGTCGACCTCCGCCAGGCGATCGAGAACCGCGGTCTGCATGTCGTCTACCAGCCGATGTATCGCCCCGACGGCTCCGGCATCGAATGCAGCGAGGCACTGGTGCGCTGGCGCCATCCGGAGCGCGGCATGGTCGGGCCGAATGTCTTCATCCCTATGGCCGAGGATATGGGGCTCGTTTCGCATATCACCCATCTGGTGCTCGACCAGGCCTGCCGCGACTGCGCGACCTGGCCGGAGCCGATGGCCGTCTCCGTCAACCTCTCGATCCAGGACCTGCGCAACGACGATATCGTCGGTTACGTGGCGGACGTGCTGAAGCGTTATTCGGTCGATCCGTCGCGGCTGCATCTCGAGGTGACGGAAAGCTGCTTCATGGACGAGCCGGTGGCGGTCAGCGCCATCCTCAACCAGTTCCGCGTGACCGGCGTGACGATCGCCATCGACGATTTCGGCACCGGCTTCTCGAGCCTCAGCTATCTGGATTCCCTGCCGCTCGACGTGGTCAAGATCGACCGTGCGTTCATTCGCAATATTGTCGAGGACCAGCGCAAGCTGAAGCTCCTGCGCGGCATCGTGCATCTGTCCCGGGAGCTCGGCCTCAAGATCGTCGTCGAAGGCGTGGAGACGAAGGAGCAGCTCGCGCTGGTCAATCGCCATCGGTTCTCCGACCTAGTCCAGGGGTACGTGTTTTCGATGCCGGTGGCTTCCGAAAAGATCATCGAATTGGCTGCCGAGGGCGCTTCCGCGGCCAAGCTCTCGGCCGTTCGGCGTGGTGCCAAAAGCGCACAGGCCTCGCCTCTTCGGGCCGCGGCGCGTTAAACTCCGCTTAAAATCAGGACAGTGTTAACGGTTTTGGGACGTTAGGAAACGTCCGTTAACCGTTTGTTAACCATATCATTTAGAATTTTACTCAATTCGCGTATCATTCATTGCGGGCTATGGGTCTTTTAGGGTTAATCCTTGGTTAAAGCCCATGGAACAAAACCCAATGCCAATAGATAAGTCCTTTTCGGACGGAAACTTTTCAGCCAAGCTTCTCTCCACCCTCGACCATGTCGAATACCGACGGATCGAGAGCAACGAGGATTTCGAAGATATCGCCCGGCTTCGATACAGGGCCTACAAGACACACAACGTGCTGCCGGTCGCGGCGACCAAGCTCATCGACGAGATCGACTTCGACAAGAATGCGCATGTCTTCGGCGTCTATTACGACGAGGAACTTGTCAGTACGATCCGCCTCCACCACGTCACGCCGGAGCATCGGGTCTGCCAGTCGATCAGCATTTTCCCGGAAGCCGTGAATGGCCTTCTCGATGCCGGCATGACGCTGATCGACTCGGCGCGTTTTGCGATAGCCCCGGAATATGCCAGCGAACTTTCGGCCATGCCTTACCTGACGGTGCGGCTGACGCCGGTTGCGGCGATCTATTTCGATGCGGACCGCGTGCTGCAGCCGATCCGTCCGGCGCATGCGGCATTTTACCGCCGGTTCTTCTATGCCCAGCCGGTCGTGCCGCCGCGGCGGATCCCGCAATACGATTTCGATCTGATGCTGCTCGCCTCGCAGACCCGCGAACTGCGCTCCAAGATGATGAAGCGCTTCCCGGCATTCCAGTCGGAGGCCTACGAGCGCCGTCTGCTGTTTGCACGCTCCTCGAATTTCGACACCGCGCCGCTTACCATCCTGCCGACGGCCCGTATCGCCGGCCGCCCGAACTCCCCCGAAATGTCCTACCTCACCTGAAGGTCGCGCTTCGGCGTACCGGAAGCCATTGTGGCGGCATTGCGCTTTCCTGCCGCTTTGTGTAAGGCCTGAAGAGACGCCGATCCTGCCGCACGACGGCATGATTCCGGATGTCGACACGGGTTTTCCCGCACGCGCAGACGCTTTGATCAAGCGGACCGCGTGCGGCTGATGAAGGAGACGGGACTGATGGACAATCACCATAGCGGGCCGGTGGAAACGGGTGCTCCGATGGACTATTCGGAACACGACAAGACCTACAACGCCTTCCTCGCCGGTGCGAAATGGGGCACGATGGTCATCGTCGTCCTGATGATCGCCATGGCTGCCGGTTTCTTCGGCGGTGCGGGCTTCATTGGCAGCCTCCTCGTTTTCATCATTCTCACTATAGCCGGCGTTTTCCTGCTGCGTTGATCCGGTTCGGCCAACCCGGCCACCGGCTTTGAGGCAGGGCGAAGTTTTTCGCCCGCCTTGCGATATCGACTGGGAGGAGACAGTCTTTGCCGAAGATCGTATTTGTATGCCGTGAAGGTTCCGACGAACCGCGCGTCGCCGCTTCGCCCGAGAGCGTCAAGCGGCTCACCGGCCTCGGGCTCTCGGTCGTGATCGAGAGCGGCGCAGGCCTTGCCTCCGGTGTTCGCGATGTGGATTTCGAAGCCACCGGTGCCCGCATAGCCGGTGCCGGCGAGGTCGGCTCGGCCGATATCATCCTTCGGGTCAACCGGCCTACGGCGACCGAGATGGCGTCCTACAGACCAGGCGCCGTCGTGTTTGCGGTCATGGATCCCTACGGCAACGAGGCCGCTCTTGCGGACATGGCGAAAGCCGGGCTCACCACGTTTGCCATGGAACTGATGCCGCGCATCACCCGCGCCCAGTCGATGGACGTGCTTTCTTCCCAGGCGAACCTTGCCGGGTATCGCGCCGTCATCGACGCATCCCATGAATACGGCCGCGCCATGCCGATGATGATGACCGCCGCCGGCACCGTTCCGGCCGCAAAAGTCTTCGTCATGGGCGCCGGTGTCGCCGGCCTGCAGGCGATCGCCACGGCCCGTCGTCTCGGCGCCGTGGTTTCGGCGACCGACGTGCGCCCCGCTGCCAAGGAACAGGTCGCCTCGCTCGGCGCCAAGTTCATCGCGGTCGAGGACGAGGAATTCAAGGCGGCCGAAACGGCTGCCGGTTACGCCAAGCCGATGTCGGAAGCCTACCAGGCCAAACAGGCGGCTCTGGTTGCCGAGCATATCGCCAAGCAGGACATCGTCATCACGACGGCCCTCATTCCCGGCCGTCCTGCGCCCAAACTGGTGTCGCGGGCCATGCTGGCTTCGATGAAGCCGGGTTCGGTGGCGGTCGACCTCGCCGTCGAGCGCGGCGGCAATATCGAGGGCTCCGAAAAGGGCAAGGTTGCGGATGTCGAGGGCGTCACCGTCATCGGTTATGCCAATGTCGCCGGCCGCATCGCCGCCTCCGCTTCGGCGCTTTATGCCCGCAACCTGTTCGCCTTCATCGAGACTATGGTCGACAAGGGCACCAAGGAGTTTGCGGTCAATCCCGAGGACGAGCTCGTCAAGGCGACGATGCTGACCCATGGCGGACAGGTCGTGCATCCCAATTTTGCGGCAGCTGCGGCCGCATTTGTCGTTGACGCTTCCGTTGCTGCGCCAACCGCAGCCCCGGCAGCCGGACCGGCCCGCGCCCGCAAAAAGCCTGCCGCCGTTGACGCCGAAAGAGGCGGGGACGCCACAGCCGAGGAGAAGCTTTGATGGCCAGTGAAGCAATGGACAAGGCGCTGGAACAGCTCGATCAGGCCGTGACCGCCGTGATGAGCGCTGCCGCCCAGGCGCCGGAAGCCGCGAGTGCTGCAACCGGTGGGGCGATCGATCCATTCGTGTTTCGGCTGGCGATCTTCGTGCTGTCGATCTTCGTCGGTTATTACGTGGTCTGGTCGGTGACGCCGGCGCTGCATACGCCGCTGATGGCGGTCACCAACGCGATCTCTTCGGTTATCGTCGTCGGCGCGCTGCTTGCGGTCGGCATATCGGCGAGCGGCTTTGCGACCGGCTTCGGTTTCGTGGCGCTGGTGCTCGTTTCGGTGAACATCTTCGGCGGCTTCCTGGTGACCAGCCGGATGCTCGCCATGTACAAGAAAAAAGATCGCTGAGGGTTCGGATACATGTCGCAGAGCCTCGCAGCCTTCCTCTATCTCGTCTCCGGCGTGCTGTTCATTATGGCGCTCCGGGGCCTTTCCCACCCGACGACCAGCCGCAAGGGCAATGTCTACGGCATGGTCGGCATGGGTATCGCCATCGTCACCACGCTGCTGCTTGCCACGCCGACGTTCGGCGGCTTCATCCTGATCGTGCTGGCGCTCAGCCTCGGCGGTGGGGCAGGGGCTTATATCGCCCGCACCATTCCGATGACGGCGATGCCGCAGCTCGTCGCCGGCTTCCACTCGCTAGTCGGCTTTGCCGCTGTGATGGTGGCGGCGGCAGCACTTTATGCGCCGGATTCCTTCGGCATCGGCGCGATCGGCCATATCCACGGCCAGGCGCTGATCGAGCTGGCGCTCGGCGCGGCGATCGGCGCGATCACCTTTACCGGCTCGGTCATCGCCTTCCTGAAGCTCGACGGGCGGATGTCCGGCAAGCCGATCATGCTGCCCTACCGGCACGCCATCAATATCGGCCTGCTGGTGCTGGTCGTCGTCTTCATTTTCGGTCTGGTGCAGACCGAAAGCCATTTCGACTTCTGGCTCGTCGTGGTGCTGGCATTGGCGCTCGGCGTTCTCCTGATCGTGCCGATCGGCGGCGCCGACATGCCGGTCGTCGTCTCGATGCTGAATTCCTATTCCGGCTGGGCCGCCGCCGGCATCGGGTTCACGCTTGGCAATCTCGCGCTGATCATCACCGGTGCGCTGGTCGGCTCCTCGGGCGCGATCCTTTCCTACATCATGTGCAAGGGGATGAACCGGTCCTTCATCTCCGTCATCCTGGGTGGCTTCGGCGGCGAGACGGCGTCTGCTGCCGGCGACGACGGCGTGCAGCGGACCGTCAAGCAGGGGTCGGCCGACGATGCGGCCTTCCTGATGCAGAACGCCGAGAAGGTGATCATCGTGCCGGGTTATGGCATGGCCGTTGCCCAGGCCCAGCATGCGCTGCGAGAACTCGCCGATACGCTGAAAAGCCACGGCGTCGAGGTCAAATACGCGATCCATCCGGTCGCCGGCCGCATGCCGGGCCATATGAACGTGCTGCTCGCCGAAGCCAACGTGCCCTATGACGAGGTCTTCGAACTGGAAGACATCAATGCGGAGTTCGCACAGGCCGACGTCGCCTATGTCATCGGCGCCAACGATGTCACCAACCCTGCGGCCCGCGACGACAAGACCTCGCCGATCTACGGCATGCCGATCCTCGACGTCGACAAGGCCAAGACCTGCCTGTTCGTCAAGCGGTCGCTCGGCTCGGGCTATGCCGGCATCGACAACACGCTGTTCTACAAGGATGGCACGATGATGCTGCTCGGCGATGCCAAGAAGATGACCGAGGACATCGTCAAGGCGATGAAGCACTGACGCCAGTTGAGTGGCGAACATGGAGCCCGGCAGTGCCGGGCTTTTTTGTGAAGACGGATCGTGCGACATTGGAAGGGAGCGGGAGGCCAGAATGGCGAAGATTGCCGATCAGACACGCGCTGCCGAAAAGCTTTCGCAGCGAGAATCGCAACAGCCTGCCTCTCAAGCCGCCCGTGAAGAGGCTTTGAGACGATTGGAAAAATTCCGTGGCAGGCTTCCCGAAGACTTTGTTTTCGACCAGGACGAGGCAAATCTCCGGTAACCTCTCAGGCATGACCATCCCCCCCAAGCACCCTTATGATTTCGATCCCACCTATGGCATGGGGCTGAAGGAGCTTCAGGCGGTGGTGCCGCCCGCGGCGCCGGAGGGTTTCGATGCGTTCTGGAAGGACCGCTATCGGCGGGCGATGGCCGTCGATCCGGAGCCTGGCCTGCGCAAGAGCGGGCTCGACCATCCGAAATGGCATGTCTTCGACATCGCCTATATGTCGACCGGTCGGTTTCCGATCGGCGGCTGGCTTCTTCTGCCGCGGCGGAGGGAGATCAGGCGTGGGCTGGTGGTCGGTCATGGATATGGCGGGCGCGACGCGCCGGATCTCGATATTCCGGTCGAGGAGACAGCCGTCCTGTTTCTCTGCTTTCGAGGCATGTCGCGCAGCACCCGCCCGCCGATCTCGCCGGATTCGCAGTGGCACGTGCTGCACGATATCGACAAGCCGGACCGGTACATTATCGGCGGCTGCGTCGACGACCTTTGGGTCGCGGTGAGCATGCTGATCGCCCTCTATCCCTGGCTTTCCGGCCATGTCGGCTACAGCGGCATCAGTTTCGGCGGCGGCATCGGCGGGCTTGCCATTCCCTTCGACAACCGGATCGATCGGGGGCATCTGTCGCTGCCGACCTTCGGGCATCAGGAATTGCGGCTGAAGCTGAAAAGCATCGGCAGCGCTGCCTCGGTCCAGGCCTATCAGGCGAAATACGGCAATGCGCTGAAGACGCTGCGCCTGCATGATTCGGCGGTGGCGGCGAGCCGCATCACCGTGCCGATGCTGACGAGCGTCGCGCTATTCGATCCCGCGGTTGCGCCGCCCTGCCAGTTCGCCGTCGCCAACGCAGTTCCGAAATCGAAATTTAATGAAATCTTCATCCTGGATGCCGGACATTTCGACTATCCTGGTAGCATGTTGCAAGAGGCGGCGCTTCGCGAGAAGGCCGGACAGTTCTTCAAGGTGTCATGAACCGCGAATATCTGCGCTGGTACAGCCAGCGGCTCCATCGAGACATGGAACTCCTGGTGTTCGGCCATGCCGGCGCCAAGGTGCTGATGTTCCCGACCCGCGAGGGGCGTTTCTGGGAATATGAAGAGCTTGGCATCGTCGGAAGCCTGGCAGACAAGATCCGGGCCGGCCAGTTGCAGCTCTATTGCGTCGACGGATTGGCGACCGAGACCTTCTACGACGCAAGGCAGCATCCGTCGGTGCGCATCCGCAGGCATGCGGCATTCGAGGATTATATCCTCAACGAGGTCCTGCCGCTGATGGCCGACCGGAACGGGCATGACTGCACGATCGTTCAGGGCTGCAGCCTCGGTGCCTTCCAGGCGGCCAGCATCGTCTTTCGCCATCCGCACCTGTTCCGCAAGCTCGTCGCGTTTTCCGGTCGTTACGACCTGACGCTGAAGGTCGAGGCGTTCGACGACCTGATGGACGGTTATTACGACGAGACCGTCTATTTCCACACCCCGTCGCATTTCCTGCCCGGCATCACCAGCGAATGGCAGATCGAAAGGCTGCGGCAGGTGGAGATCGTGCTGACGATCGGCGATGCCGACCCTTTCCTCGACAACAACCAGCATCTCAGCCGGGTTCTTTCCGAGAAGGGCGTCGGGCATCGGATGCATGTCTGGGACGGGCGCGCCCACCGGGCCGGTGCCTGGCGCAAGATGGCGGCGCTTTATATCTGAGGCGGGTCGGCTGCTCAGCCCGAAAGGCGCGGCGTCGAGACGATCTTTAGGAAGAGGGTATTCATCGCGTCGCTGATGCCCTGCGACGGGCTGACCTCGAAGAAATAGCCGCTGGATGCGCAATTCTGCATCCGGGTGCTGATCTCGCTCTGGAACGGCTTGATCCACGAATTATACCAGCTGTTGGTCGGCAGCGGCAGGTAGGTCGTATAAAGGACGGCGATCTTGTATCCCTTGTCCTTGAGCGGCTGGCAGGCCCTTGTGTCGATCGGCTCCTGGCAGCGGGTGCCGGTGAGCATTTTGGTGCAGGTGGTCGGCTTCTTGCTGTCGCCGACGCCGTCCGACACGAAGAACACGATCTTCTCCGGGTCGGAAGGCGTCAGGCCCGTACCCGGCGTGCCCATCTTGTCGCCGATATTTTTCATGGCGAGATCGAAATCGGTCTGCTGGTCTTTGTTATAACCCTGATAGGGGATCGACATGAGGTCGATGAGCGAGGCCTTGCTTTTCGCGTCGACAAGATTGTCGGTCAGCGGGCTGATCTCGAGAAGCTTGGTATCCTCGGCTTTCTGGCCGAAGGTGTAGACCGCCATCCGATACTGATTGTCGCTTCTGCGCACCGACACGGCGGTGTCCATCAGCGCGGCCGTCGCGTTGGCGACAACATCGATACGGATCGTGACGCCGAGGCTTTTGGCGAGGTTGTAGTAGCTGTTTTCGTCCTCGACGCCGTTATTGACGATATGGCAGGCGAACGCACATTTGTCGGATGTATGGGCGATCATGGTGTTGATATCGGCCGTGGTGGCGCCGACCCCCATGGAGGGCGTGTTGTCGAGCAGAAGGTAGAAATCCCGGTAGGTTTCCGTCTGGAAGACTGCCGTCGCCTGACCGGTCACGGTGAACTCGTTCTTGCCGATGACCTTCAGAAGGGTGGTCGGAACGGTCGCGGTATAGGTGAACATCGCCGTCAGCTGGTTGTTGACCTTGGTGACCGTCGCCGCATGGTCCGTCAGCGTGTAGCCGGTCGCCGATGCGATCTGCGCCGCGAAAATCTTTTCGGCATCCTGAACGGCCGGGGTGATCGCGCCGTCCGTCATCATCTTCATAGCTTCCGCCGTACCGATGGATTTTTCCGCGACGGCACCCAGGGCGGCGGCGTCCGCCGCACCCTGCAGTTGGTTACGGGCCTCGAGGGCGTCGGTAAGATCGATGGCAAGGCCGGCGGCCGCGATCAGCGGCACGAGCAGCAAGGCGCTCATTATTCCGAAGTTTCCGGACCTGTCGCCCAGGAGTTTATCCAGCATGCACGTACCCCATTCCATCCGGGAACAGTAGTACCAAATAGTAACGCCTTTATTAGTTTCATCTGTTATTAATGTTTGGCGGGGTGCCGTCCCGGCGCAAACAACGCGCCTTGCGTCGGATGAAACGTTAACGGTTTCAGGTGTTGCGCCGCTACGCGGATCTCAGGTGCTGGCGCGGGTGCGGCTCGCGCCGTCCTGGGCGGGCTTGTAGTTCGGGTCGAGGCGCATGGCGTGCGAATAGGACTTGTAGGCACGCGCCTTGTCGCCGCGGCGCTCATAGACCAGCGCCTGGTTGGCCCAGGATTCGGCCAGCTTGTCGTTGAGCTCGATCGCATGGTTGAAGTCGGCAAACGCGTTGTCGTCGTCGTTCAAGGCGACATAGGAAATGCCGCGGCCGTTATAGGGCTCAGGCGAATTCGCCGACAGCGAGATGGCTTTCGAGAAATCGTCGATCGCCTGGGCGTGCTGGCCGCGCATCTGGTAGATCAGGCCGCGATTGTGCCAGGCCCGGCCATCGGTGGTTTCCAGCTGGATCGCCTTGTTGAAGTCGTTGAAGGCTTCGTTGGTGCGGCCGGCCTGGCGATAGATATTGCCGCGGCCGATATAGGCGACGTCGTAATTCGGGTTGATCTGCAGAGAGCGGTTATAGTCGTTGGCCGCTTCGACGGGCTTGCCCATGTTGCGATAGACGAGCGCCCGGTTGGCATAGGCCTGGTAGAACTGCGGATTGAGCTGGATGGCGCGGTTGAAGTCCTCAAGCGCGCGCGAAAACTCGCCGGCGCGTCCGTAGGCCGTACCACGGACGTTATAGCCTTCCGGATCCTGCGGGCTGGAATTGATGACGGAAGAGAGCGAGGCGATGTTCTCTTGGGATCCCTGGGCACGGTCGACGGTGATCATGTCGGTCGAGCTGGTGGTTGCGCAGCCGGCAAGCGCCAGAAGGGCGATCAGCGCGGCAGGCACCGCTGTTTTGCGACGGACGGGAGAAGCTTGGGTCAAGAGGCCGGAAATTTCGGTTCCACGATCGAGAACGGCATTTTTGGCGGCCATCAGGCGCATTTCCTCATGTCGGGGCAAAGGCATTGGAAGTCTCGGACCAAATCAAAAGAGCGGCGGCGCCCATGTCGCCACCGCCCTGAAAGCACATGAAAACGTCCAAAAAACGGCCGATCAACGAGCCGGGCGCGCAGGAACCGCACGAGCGGGAGCGGCAATCAGACCTTCGCGCTGCATGCGCTTGCGGGCAAGCTTGCGAACGCGACGAACAGCCTCTGCCTTTTCACGGGCGCGCTTTTCAGACGGCTTCTCGTAATAATCGCGCATCTTCATTTCACGGAAAATGCCTTCGCGCTGCATCTTCTTCTTGAGAGCGCGGAGCGCCTGATCGACGTTGTTGTCGCGGACAAGTACCTGCACGTGAATCCCGTTCCTTTGGTTTGTTGCTCGCCTGGATCGGTACGATTCGAGGCGAAAGAATAACGTCCGCTCGGCCTGGAGCCGTGCGATTGATGACGGCAGATAGCAGAAGAGATGTGCGAAGTCCAGACGCATTAAGGCCGATCTGCGCCAATTCCGCCGCCTTTTCAGAAACTGCCGTAAAATCTGAATAGCCGGTCGCAATTTACGGTCGGAGTGCCGTTCGATCCTCCCGAATTCGCGGACGATCTTGCCGGTGTCGATGGGGAGGGCGAATGCGTCGCAATAGAGCCATTGCGACGCATATTGATTTGCGATGGGTATGGCACTACCCAAATGCCGGCCCTGCGATGAGGGCTGACGATCCCTAGGAGTTCGAGGCGAGATGCGCAGATATTCGGTTTTCGCCGTGGCCCGCGAGGCAATGCGTGCCCACAAGGGCTGGGAAGCGCAGTGGGCCTCTCCGGAGCCGCGCAGTGCTTACGATGTGATTATCGTCGGCGCCGGCGGGCATGGCCTGGGTGCTGCCTATTATCTGGCCAAGGAACACGGCATCACCAATGTCGCAGTGATCGAGAAGGGCTGGCTCGGCGGCGGTAATACCGGCCGCAACACGACGATCATCCGCTCCAACTATCTCTATGAAGAGAGCATGGATATCTATGAGCATTCGCTCAAGCTCTGGGAGGGGCTGAGCCAGGATCTCAACTACAATGTCATGTATTCGCCGCGCGGCGTGATGATGCTGTCGCACAACACCCACGATATGCAGAGTTTCAAGCGGCATATCAACGCCAACCGGCTCTACGGTATCGACAACGAATGGCTGACGCCGGAACAGGCCAAGGCCTTCGTGCCGGTTCTCGATATTGCCAGGACGGCGCGTTACCCGATCAACGGCGCCGCCCTGCAGCGGCGCGGCGGTACGGCCCGCCACGATGCGGTCGCCTGGGGGTATGCGCGTGCGGCGTCCGACCGCGGCGTCCACATCATCCAGAATTGCGAAGTGACCGGCATCCGTCGCGGCCCGAACGGCGATGTCCTGGGCGTCGAGACGAGCAAGGGCTTCATCGGGGCGAAGAAGATCGGCGTCTCGGCCGCCGGCCATTCATCCGTTGTGATGGAGATGGCCGGCGTGCGTGTGCCGCTCCATTCAACTCCGCTGCAGGCGCTGGTCTCCGAACCGCTGAAACCGATCTTCCCCTGCGTCGTCATGTCGAACACGGTGCATGCCTATATCTCGCAGTCGGACAAGGGCGAACTCGTGATCGGCGCCGGCACCGACCAATACAATTCCTATTCCCAGACCGGCGGGCTGCAGATCATCACCCATACGCTCGACGCAATCTGCGAACTCTTCCCGATGTTCCGGCGGGTGAAGATGATGCGCCAGTGGGGCGGCATTACCGATAACACGCCGGATCGTTCGCCGATCCAGGGCGTCACGCCGGTGCCGGGCCTGTTCGTCAATTGCGGCTGGGGCACCGGCGGCTTCAAGGCGACGCCGGGTTCGGCCAATCTCTTCGCGCATCTGATTGCCAAGGGCGAGCCGCACCGGCTGGCAGCGGGGCTGAACCTCGACCGGTTCCGCACCGGCCGGCTGATCGACGAGGCGGCGGCCGCCGCCGTGGCGCATTGATGAGGGGCGGGATGTTTTGCCTTCCGGACCAAATTGTGCCCTTCGCTCCAACTCCACGGCGGTCACGCATGGGAGAAGACGGTGCGGCATACCGATCTCCCCCCTTGAGGGGGAGATGCCCGGCAGGGCAGAGGGGGGTAACCCTCTCGGTATATTCTTCCGACGCCGTATTTGCCGCACCGTCGCTACCCCCCTCTGTCACCTTCGGTGACATCTCCCCCTCAAGGGGGGAGATCAGTGGGAGCATGCCTCGCTCACATTCATCCTCCCAACCCCTGCGGAGCCCCGCATGCTGCTGATCCATTGCCCCTATTGCGAGGAAGATCGCTCCGAGCTGGAATTCCGCTGGGCCGGCGAGGCGCATATTGCGCGGCCGGAGAATATCTCGGCGATTTCCGACGAGGAATTCGCGGAATATTTCTTCCTGCGCAACAACGAAAAAGGCCTCACCTATGAACGCTGGCGGCATATCCACGGCTGCGGACGGTTCTTCAACGCGGCGCGCGACACGGTGAGCGACCGGTTCCTGATGACCTACAAGGCGGGAATGCCGAAGCAGGTGTTGCCTGAAACCGGGGCTTCCGAAGAGACCGTCGAGACCTATGAAGCAACAGAGGGAGACGCCCGATGAGCACCTCCTCCAATTCCGGCGCCTTCCGCATCAAGGGTGCAGGGCGGCTGACGCCCGCCCGCACGGCGCGCTTCACCTTCGACGGCAAGAGTTATACGGCGCTGGAAGGCGATACCGTTGCCTCGGCGCTGCTGGCGCATGGCGTCCATCTGCTTGGCCGCTCATTCAAATATCACCGGCCGCGCGGTATTCTCTCTGCCGGTCCGGAAGAGCCGAACGCGCTGATCGACGTGTCGCGCGATGCGGCGCGGCGCCAGCCGAACGTGCGCGCCACCGTGCAGGAAGTTTTTGACGGGGCAAAGATCGCCTCGCAGAACCGCTGGCCGTCGCTGAAGTTCGATGTCGGAGCGGTCAACAATCTGTTCTCGCCGTTTTTTGCGGCCGGCTTCTACTACAAGACCTTCATGTGGCCGCGCGAGGCCTGGGTGAAGATCTACGAACCCTTCATCCGCCGTGCGGCCGGCCTCGGCGTTGCGCCGACCGAAGAAGATCCGGATCATTATGCCAACCGCTACGCCCATTGCGACGTGCTGGTTGCCGGTGCCGGCGTTGCCGGCCTGACGGCGGCGCTTTCGGCGGCTGCGACGGGGCAAAGCGTTTTCCTGGTCGACGAACAGCCGGAAGTCGGCGGCGCGCTGCATTACGACGCGGCGACCACGATCGATGGACAGAATGGTTACGACTGGGCGCAGGCGACGGCGGCAAAGCTGAAGGCCATGCCGAACGTGACGGTGCTGACCCGCACGACGGTGTTCGGTTATTACAATCATGGTTTCCTCGGCCTCGTGGAGCGGGTGACCGACCATGTCGCGAAGCCCGGCAAGGACCTGCCCCGCGAACGGCTCTGGCAGGTGCGCGCGAAAAAGGTGGTGCTGGCGACCGGTTCGATCGAGCGGCACATGGTGTTTGCCAATAACGATCGGCCGGGCATCATGCTGGCGTCTGCGGCACGCACCTTCCTCAACCATCACGGCGTCGCTGTCGGAAGACAGGTCGGCGTCTACACGGCGCATGATTCGGCCTACGAGACGGCTTTCGACCTGAAGCGGGCGGGCGTCTCGATCGCGGCGATCGTCGATTGCCGCGCCGATCCCGGTGAGGCGCTGCTGGCGGAAGCCCGCGGGCTCGGCATCTCCGTGCTGAGCGGCCATTCGGTGACCGATACCGGCGGCCGGCTGCGGATTTCCTCGATGACCGTGGCGCGCAACGGCGGCGGCGATGCCCGCAAGATTGCTGTCGACGCCCTGATCGTCTCGGCCGGCTGGACGCCTTCGGTGCATCTCTTTTCGCAGTCGCGCGGAAAACTCCGGTTCGACGACGTCAACCAGCGTTTCCTGCCGAATATCTATGCGCAGGATTGCGTTTCCGTCGGTTCCTGCAACGGCACGGACGATCTGGCCGAACTGATCGACGAGGCGATTGCGGCCGGCGGCGGTTCGGTGGCGCTTGCGGGCGAGAACCGGTTCGAATGGACCGGCGGCATGATCGGCGCTGCAGAAGGTGCGGGGCCGGATACGACGGTGAAAGCCTTCGTGGATTTCCAGCACGACGTGACCGCCAAGGACATCCGGCTTGCGGTGCGCGAGGGCATGCACTCGATCGAGCATATCAAGCGCTTCACCACCAACGGCATGGCGTCGGACCAGGGCAAGCTTTCCAACATGCATGGTCTGGCGATCGCCGCCGAAATGCTCGACCGGCCGATCCCGCAGGTGGGGCTGACGACGTTCCGTGCGCCCTACACGCCGGTGACCTACGGCACGCTGGTCGGCCATTCGCGCGGAGAACTCTTCGATCCGGCGCGCAAGACGCCGATGCATGCGCTCGAAACGGCCGAGGGCGCCGAGTTCGAGGATGTCGGCAACTGGAAGCGCGCCTGGTATTACCCGAAGCGCGGCGAGGACATGCTGGCCGCCGTCAACCGCGAATGCCGGACGGTGCGCGAAGTGGCGGGTGTGTTCAACGGTTCGACGCTCGGCAAGATCGAGGTGGTGGGTCCCGATGCGGCGCAGTTCCTGAACCTCATCTATACGAATGCCTGGGACAGCCTGAAGCCCGGCAAGAGCCGCTACGGGATCATGACCCGCGAGGACGGTTTCGTTTATGACGACGGCGTCGTCGGCCGGCTTGCCGAGGACCGCTTCCATGTGACGACCACGACCGGCGGGGCGCCGCGTGTTCTGCACCACATGGAAGACTATCTGCAGACGGAGTTCCCGCATCTCAGGGTCTGGCTCACCTCGACCACCGAGCAATGGGCGGTCATCGCCGTGCAGGGGCCGAAGGCACGCGAGATCATCCAGCCGTTCGTCGAGGGCGTCGATATTTCCAACGAGGCCTTTCCGCATATGAGCGTGGCGGAATGCAGCGTGATGGGCGTGCCGGCGCGGCTCTTCCGCGTCTCGTTCACCGGCGAACTCGGTTACGAAATCAACGTGCCCGCCGACTACGGTCCGGCCGTCTGGAAGGCAATCTGGGAGCGGGCTGAGCCGATGGGTGCCTGCCTCTACGGCACCGAGACCATGCACGTGCTGCGCGCCGAAAAGGGCTATATCATCGTCGGCCAGGATACGGACGGCACGGTGACACCGTACGATGCGGGTCTCGGCTGGGCTGTCTCCTCCAAGAAGCCCGATTTCGTCGGCATTCGCGGGCTGAAGCGCCCGGACCTGGTGCGCGAGGGCCGCAAGCAGCTCGTCGGACTACTGACGAAGGACCCGGCACTGGTGCTGGAGGAGGGCGGCCAGATCGTCGCCGACCCGAACCAGGCCAAGCCGATGACCATGCTCGGCCATGTGACCTCCGCCTACTGGTCGGAGAATTGCGGCCGCTCGATCGCGCTGGCGCTGGTTGCCGGCGGAAGGGCGCGGATCGGCGAGACGCTCTATGTGCCGCTGAAAGACAGGACGATCGAAGTGGAAGTGACCGACATGGTGTTCTTCGACAAGGATGGAGGCCGCATCCATGGCTGATTCTGGGGCTGATCTGGCAAACCGCACTTTGCCTCTTTCCGGTTTCCACGGCGGTTCATCGACCGTCCGCCTCGAAGCGGCGCCACCCGCCGAGCGCATTTCGCTGCGCGCCAGGGCCGAGGATGTCGCAACGCTCTCCTCGGCGCTCGGCGTCGATTTGCCGGTCAGGCCGAAAACATCGGCTTCCGCCAACGGTCGTTCGGCGCTGTGGCTCGGGCCGGACGAATGGCTGGTGATCGCGGAAGAGAACGGCGGACTGATGCAGGCTGCGAAGAATTCCGGCGCACTGCATTCGGCAACGGATGTTTCCCACCGCAATACGGCGATCCTGGTGTCGGGGCCGGGGGCCGCGGCGGCGATCAATGCCGGCTGCCCGCAGGACCTGTCGCTGAAGGTCTTCCCGGTCGGCGCCTGTTCGCGGACCGTTTTCGGCAAGGTGGAAATCGTACTTCTGCGAACCGGTGACGAAGCGTTCCGGATGGAGGTCTGGCGGTCGTTCTCAGACTACGCCTTCGGCCTGCTGGCGGAAGGCGCACAGGACGCGGCCGTCTAGAGCCTTTCAGGGTTAAATTGAATCGTTCTGTTGGCTCAAACGGAGTCGGATGATCGACCGGCCGGCGCGCGTCGTAGCCATGCTCTACGGCCAAGCCGGCCGGTCGATCAGGCGGCCCGTTTCAGCCAACCCGAAGGGCCGGGCATCTTTCCGCCAGGATCAGAGGCGATCGGCTCGGACGTACATCGGGGTATGCCCTTCGCCAATCGCCTCTGCCCTGACGAAAACCTGCTCCGGCAGAACGCTTCAATTTAACCCTGAAAGGCTCTAGGACAATCGCCTGGCTTGACTTGCTCTCGCAGAACCGCACTCTCTCCCCACAAGGGGGAGGACATCATGGAACAATTCGGACTGATGGCGATTGCGGTCGTCGCGGCGGTGATCGGCGGGGCGATTGCTGCGAAGCTTGCGGGTATCGAGATCTGGAAAGGCGCGCTGATCGGCGCCTGCGCGTCCGTCGCCGGGGTGATCGTCTCCTCCGCACCGGGTGTCGACCGGAACCTGTCGATCCCGATGGCCGGCCTGATCGCCGCCGGCATTTCTGGCTCGGCCGTCGGCCTGACGCCGACGCGTACCGCCCAGATCGCGATCGGTGCGGCATTGCCGCCGCTCATCGGTTTCATGCTGATGGAAATGGGGGCTTAGGTAGCGGGGATCACTCGCCGGGCTGGGCCGACTGTCGTCCGAGCTTCTCACAGCGAAAGGTTTAAGCCTGCTTCCCGCTCGATATAGGCGCGCTGCTGATCGGTGATGTAGTCGCGCACGATCGGTGCCGCATCGCGCGAGCGCGACAGTTGCATATGGAAGACCAACTGGCTGCCGGTGCGGAACATCATCTCGGCGCTGATCAGGTAGAATTCCCACATGCGGGCGAAACGCTCGTCGTAAAGAGCAATGACCGCATCACGGTTCTTTTCGAACCGTTCCGACCAATGGGCAAGCGTGGTGGCATAATGCACGCGCAGAAATTCGAGATCGGTCACCCACAGGCTGTTGCGCTCGACCACCTCGAAGACCTCCGACAGGGCCGGCGAATAGGCGCCCGGAAAGATATATTTGCGCAGCCACGGGCTCGCCATGCCGGGCGGGCTCATATGGCCGATCGAATGCAGCACCACGAGGCCATCGTCCGGCATCAGGCTATTCAGCTTGGCGAAGAACTCATCGTAATGATGCACGCCGACATGTTCGAACATGCCGACCGAAACGATGCGGTCGAATGTTTCCGTCACGTCACGATAATCCTTGAGCTCGAAGCGGACACGGTTGTCGAGCCCGGCCGCCTGCGCCCGTGAGGAGGCGAGCGCCTGCTGTTCCTTCGACAAGGTGACACCGAGGACTTCGACGTCTTCGAGCCTCGCGAGGTAGAGCGCGAGGTCGCCCCAGCCGCAGCCGATATCGAGTACCTTCATGCCCGGCTTGAGGCCGAGCTTGGCTGCCAGCAGCCGCAGCTTGTTACGCTGCGCCTGTTCCAGCGTCTCGGACGGCTCGCGGAAATAGGCGCAGGAATAGAGCATGTTGGCGTCGAGGAAGAGTTTGTAGAAGTCATTGCCGAGATCGTAATGGTGCGCGACGTTCTGCTGCGCCTGGCCCTTGCGGTTGGATTGCTGCCGCTTACGGAAGCGCATCTTGATGCTGCGCAGAACCTTCTGGAGTGGATAGGAGCCGAGCGAGAGCCGGTTGACCGAAAACAGCGTCAGGAAATCGCGCAGCGTCGAGCCGTCCTCGAACCGCATCGTACCGTCCATATAGGCTTCGCCGGCCGCCAATTCCGGATTGAACACCAGGGTCCGGTAGAGCCGTTTGTCGGTGAGGCGCATGGTGACCGCCGGGCCGGGCGTACCGGCGAACACATGGCGGTTACCCTCTGCATCGATGACCGTCAATCGGCCGCGGCGAATGAAGGATTTCATCATATGCGACAGCGGAAACATCAGCATCCCCCCGGAACCATTAGCACCCGAAGGACAGGCTAACATCAAGTTTCGGGAATGGCGATCAACAGTTCGCGCGCGGGTTCTAGGCTTGCCAGCCTTTCCACTTCATCCAGCGGCCGTGGGGATCGATGCGGGCGAGCTCCCGGGTCTCGCCGGTCGGCCAGATCTGCAGGCTGAGTGCTGCGCTGTTCGGATCGTCGTCCATTTCCATCTGCAGGCGGGCGAGCGGGGCTGCTTCCGTCGCCCGGCTGCCGGCTTCGGCGATGATCGCCTCGCCTGCCGAGCGGGCTTCCGGCGGCAAATATTGCCAGGCGATCGAGTGGTAGACGACATGGACCGTGCCGGGCACAAGCACCTTCAGGCGCTTGTCGCGCAGCCAGGCAAGCGCATCGCCCTTTTCGACGAGCGTCGGGTGCTCCCTGGCGATCTGCAGCGCCGCGCGGGTACGTTCCACCCGGTCGGTCTGGTCGGCCCAGATGTAGGACAGCAGCCGCAGGCAGTCTTCAGGCGAGTTGGGGTCGAGAGGGTTGAGGTCGCAGCCGGCGCGATCGGTAATGGTGATCTCGACATCGGGCGGGGACGGGCCTTGCCAGCCGGGCTTCAGCCGGACCGGCGATGACGGATCGCCCCAGAGCAAACCGCCGAGATCGTGGTGATAGCCGTCCCAATTGAGATTGAGGCCCATGCTGGCGCCGAATTCCGACAGGATCAGCGGCTTGCGGAACAGATCGGCGACGGTGAGGAAACCGGCCAGCAGGCCGCTCGACCGTCGCACCTCGTTGGTTTGCGGGGCAAAGCTCATCCGTTCGAGAATGAAGGCTTCATGGGTTTCGAAGGCACCGGCAATCGCCGTCCAAAGCGTGTCGTCGCTCACGTCATTCGGCGGATAGGCTGCTTTCAGGCGATCGTCCTTGCCGTCGATGATCAGCGCATGCAGGGCGCCGGCGAGGCGGGTGGGCACCAGGTCGCCGCGTGTGGCAGGATCTCGTTCCCAGCTCAAAATTCGCCTGCCCACTTCGGTCGAACGGTCGAGATGTTCGAGCATCAACTTGCCGAGGCGTGCGGTAAAGGGTGATCCGAGGAGCTCGCCTCCGGCGATCTGTTCCCGGAACGCCTGCCTGATCTCGTCTTCGGACGCCATGGCGCTCACAATCCTTCCGGCCGGTCCTTCGGGTCGAACTGGATGATGGTGATCCAGATGGCCGTGAGCGCCAGTTTCCTTTCGTTCTCGATCTCGACCGAGACGTCGTATGTGGTCATCAGCATGCCGGCACCGCGGAAGCGGGTTTCGGCGAGCGTGAAATGGCCGCGGATGCGGCTGCCGCTTTTGACCGGCGACATGAAGCGGATGCGGTCGAAACCGTAATTGATGCCCATCGTCTGTTCGCGGATCCTCGGCACGCAGTCGAAGTTCATGGCGGACAGCAGCGATAGCGTCAGGAAGCCGTGAGCGATGGTGCCGCCGAAGGGGCTTTCGGCCGTGGCGCGCTCCGGATCGACATGGATGAACTGGTGATCGTGGGTGGCGTTCGCGAAGAGGTCGATCATCGGCTGATCCACCGTGATCCATTCCGATACGCCGACTTCCGTGCCAACCAAACCTTCGACTTCGGTTAGCGAAATTTCACGCATGCGACCTCTCTGATTTCTTCTGGATGTTGAGGACCCCGGACGAAACGCCGCCTTGCACTTCCCCAAAAATGCTCAATAGCTGTCGGACTTTACAGGGTTTGCCCTGGTTGGCGAGTGATTTTTGCAGCGCGTTATTCCTCGATGCAGAAACGCACGGAACGGGCGGAAAGCACCTGGTTCCACAGCTCGCCGGAGGCGAAATGTTTCCAACCCCAGCCGGGAAGGGCGAAGCTTGCCGGCTCGTGGCCGCGGTTGAAGAGAATGGCGATGCGGGTGTCCCTATCGGTCTGCCGGTCGAGCGTCTTCAGCACCATTCCGAGCACCGGATTGCCGGAATTTTCCCAGTCGCCGACCTCCATGGGCTTTCCGGAGGCGGACAGCCATTCGACATCGCCGCCGCCGGTGAAGAAGGAGGTTTCCGAAAAGACTGCGAAGCGTTTTCGAAGGGCGGCGAGCATGGCGGTATGTTCGACAAGCACCTTGTCGATCTTGCTCCAGTCGAACCAGGTGATCGCATTGTCCTGGCAATAGGCATTGTTGTTGCCGCGCTGGCTGCGGCCGGCTTCGTCGCCCATGGTGAGCATGACCGTGCCGCGGCTGGCAAACAGGGTGGAGATGAGGGCCGCGGCATCGCGGCGGCGGTTCTCGTTGATCGCCGCATCGTCGGTCTCGCCTTCAACGCCGTTGTTCCAGGAGAAATTCTCGCCGTGGCCGTCGCGGTTCTGTTCACCGTTCGCCTCGTTGTGTTTGTGCTCGTTGGAGACAAGATCCATCAGGGTGAAGCCGTCATGGGCGGCGAGGAAGTTGACGGTGCGGCTGCGGCCGGACCTTTCGAAAACATCCGATGACCCCGAAAGTCGCGTCGCGAGCGCGCCGGTCGTCCACTGGTCGCCGCGCCAGTAGCGGCGCATGTCGTCGCGGGCGCGGTCGTTCCATTCGAGGAAGGGTTCCGGAAAATTGCCGAGCTGGTAGCCGCCGGCCCCGATATCCCAGGGCTCGGCGATCAGGATGCGGTCCTTTAGCGCCTCGTCGGAGATCATCGCCTTCAGGGTCTCGCCCTTGGCATCGAAACCGCTTTCCGTGCGGCCGAGGACGGGGGCAAGGTCGAAACGGAACCCGTCCACGCCGGCATGGACGACGAAATGGCGGAGCGTGTCGATGATCAGCCGGCGGACATAAGGATGGTCGCAGGCGACCGTGTTGCCGGTGCCGGTATCGTTAACCAGATGGCCGGGCTCGCCATAGACATGGCGGTAATAGGAGCGGTTGTCTAGGCCGCGCATGGAGAGCGTCGCGCCCTGCCGGTCGCTCTCGCCGGTATGGTTGAAGACGAGGTCGAGGATGGTGCCGATGCCGGCCTGGTGCAGCGTTGCGACCGTCTCGCGCAGTTCCTTGATGCCGCTGGGGCAGAGGCGTGGATCGAGCGCCATGAAGGCGACCGGGTTGTAGCCCCAGCCGTTGGTAAGGCCGAGCGGGGGAAGGTGGCGTTCGTCGATCCAGGCGGTGATCGGCATCAGCTCGATCGCATCGACGCCGATCTTCTTCAGGTGCGCGATGATCGAGGGATGGGCAAGCGCTGCGACCGTACCGCGCTGTTTTTCCGGGATCGCCGGGTGGAGCATGGTGAAGGGTTTGACCGCGACCTCGTAGACGAAGCCGCCGGACGGCAGGATCGGCCGGCCGATCTTGGCGAGCGGATCGCGGGTGACGATCGCCCTCGGGACCAGATCGGCGGTGTCGACGCCGAACATGGAGAGCCGGGCGTCGTGCCGGAAGGGACGATCCAGTTCGCGGGCATAGGGATCGACCAGCAGTTTGGAGGAGTCGAACCAGGAGCCGTTGTCGGGATCGTAGGCACCCCAGGCGCGGTAGCCGTAACGGGCGCCGGCACCGAGCGCCGGCACCGAGATGCGGTGGATGTCGTCCCGGCCGCGCACCAGCCGGTGGCGGGCGGTTTCCTTCTTTCCCTCGGCGTCGAAGAGACAGAGTTCGATCCGCTCGGCATGGTGCGACCAGACGGCGAAGTCAGCGCCGTCTGCGGTCAGGGATACGCCGAGTTTCGGGTCAGAGGGTCTGGCCAACGGTTTTACCCCCCTCTGCCCTGCCGGGCATCTCCCCCTCAAGGGGGGAGATCGGATGGAGCAACGTCTCGGCCACCGTTAGCGTCGGCGAGGAAGGAAAGCAGTGCGTCTTGCCAATCTCCCCCCTTGAGGGGGAGATGCCCGGCAGGGCAGAGGGGGGTAAAGGCATCCATCGGCCTCCCGATTTGAGCGCGAGAAGCCATCAGGTAATCACAGTGGGCTTGTCGCGGCCTGTCCTCTTGCGGAGATCGGAGATCTGGTCAGCGACGGCGATGAGGTCGGCGAGCGCTTCCTGGGTGTCGATCGCATGGCGCGACGCGTCCGGCTCGTAGCGCTCGACATAGACGCGGATCGTGGCGCCCGAGGTGCCGGTGCCGGAGAGGCGGAAGACGACGCGGGAGCCGCCTTCGAAGAGGATGCGGATGCCCTGGTTCTTGGAGACCGAGCCGTCGATCGGATCGTGATAGGCGAAGTCGTCGGCCGTTGCGACCTTCAGCGCGCCGAACGACTGGCCGGGGAGGGTCGCCAGCTTGTCGCGCAGGGCGGTGATCAGCAGATTGGCGGCTTCCGAATCGACCTCTTCGTAGTCGTGGCGGGAATAGTAGTTGCGGCCGTATTCGGCCCAGTGCGACTTGACGATCTCCTCGACGCTTTCGTTGCGGGCGGCCATGATGTTCAGCCAGAAGAGCACCGCCCAGAGGCCGTCCTTTTCGCGCACGTGGTCCGAGCCGGTGCCAAAACTTTCTTCGCCGCAGACGGTCGCCTTGCCGGCGTCAAGGAGGTTGCCGAAGAACTTCCAGCCGGTCGGCGTCTCGTACATGCCGATGCCGAGTTTTTCGGCGACGCGGTCGGCGGCAGCACTGGTCGGCATCGAGCGGGCGATCCCGGCGATGCCGCGGGCGTAACCGGGAGCGACGGTGGCGTTGGCGGCGATGATCGCCAGGCTGTCGGACGGGGTGACGAACATGCCCTTGCCGACGATCATGTTGCGGTCGCCGTCGCCGTCTGACGCGGCACCGAAATGCGGCCCGTCGGGGCTCATGACGTCGTCATAGAGTTCCTTGGCGTGGACGAGGTTCGGGTCCGGGTGGTGGCCGCCGAAATCTGGCAGGGGCACGGCGTTGCGCACCGAGCCTTCCGGTGCACCGAGGCGGTTTTCGAGGATCTGCCGCGCATACGGGCCGGTGACGGCGCCCATCGAATCGATGACGACATTGACGCCGCTGGCGATCAAGGCGCGGATCGACGGAAAGTCGAACAGCTGTTCCATCAGCTCGGCATAGTCGGCGACCGGGTCGATCACCTCGACGGTCATGCCGGCGACGTCGAAGGAGCCGATCGCGTCGAGATCGAGATCGACGACATCGGCGATCTTATAGGTGTCGATGACCTTGGAGCGGGCGAAGATCGCATCGGTGATCTTTTCCGGAGCCGGGCCGCCATTGCCGATATTGTACTTGATGCCGAAATCCTCGGTCGGACCGCCGGGATTATGGCTGGCCGAGAGGATGATGCCGCCGAAGGCCTTGTACTTGCGGATGATGTTGGAGGCGGCGGGCGTCGAGAGGATGCCGCCCTGGCCGACCATGACCTTGCCGAAGCCGGCGGCCGCGGCCATCTTGATCGCCTTCTGGATGACCTCGCGGTTGTAATAGCGGCCGTCGCCGCCGATCACCAGCGTCTGGCCCTCGAAGCCTTTGAGGCTGTCGAAGATCGACTGGATGAAGTTCTCCGCATAGTTCACTTGCGCGAAGACCGGGACCTTCTTGCGCAGGCCGGACGTGCCCGGCTTCTGATCCTGATAGGGAGTGGTGGTGACGGTCTTGATCATGGTCAGGAACCTTTTTTGGCAATGAGGCTGGAATAGAGGCCGGCATAAAGTCCGGCGCTCCTTTCCCAGGATACATCGGATTTCATGCCCTGCTTCTGCATCCCCGTCCAGACCTTGGGCTGATGGTAGAGGCCAACGGTGCGGCGAAGCGCCCGGCGCAGGTTGTCGGTGGTGACCGGGCTGAAAGAGATGCCGGTGGCGGCCTTGGCGGCGATCGCGGCATGGCTTGCGTCGATGACGGTGTCGTTCAAACCGCCGGTGCGGGCTACGACCGGAATGCAGCCGTATCTGAGGCCGTAGAGTTGGGTGAGGCCGCAGGGCTCGAAGCGCGAGGGGATGACGATCGCATCGCAGCCCGCCTGCATCAGGTGGGAGAGCGGCTCGTCATAGATGGAGAGGACGGCGACCTTGCCGGGGTGGCGTTTGGCTGCGGCATGGAAGGCGTTTTCGAGCGCCCGGTCGCCGGAGCCGAGCACCGCCAGCCGCCCGCCCATCGCGACGAGGTCGTCGAGCGTTTCGGCCAGCAGGTCCATGCCCTTCTGCCAGGTGAGCCGCGAGATGACGCAGAAGAGCGGTCCAGCCTCCCGGTCGAGACCGAAGCGCTCAGTGACCGCCCGCTTGTTCTCGGCGCGGGTCTTCAGCGTGGTGGCGTTGTAGTGGGTTTTCACGGCGGGGTCGGTCGCCGGGTCCCAGATCTCGGCGTCGATGCCGTTGACGATGCCGTGCAGGTCGCCCTGGCGGATCGTCAGCAGGCCTTCGAGGCCCATGCCGAATTCTGGGGTGAGGATCTCCTCGGCATAGGAAGGGCTGACGGTCGAGATTGCCCAGCTCGTCTGCAGCCCGGCTTTCAGGAAACCGACGCCGCCGAAATATTCGACGCCTTCGATGCTAAAGGCGTGCGCCGGCAGATCGAGATAGGGAAAGATGTCGGCGCCGTACTGGCCCTGGAAGGCAATGTTGTGAATGGTGGTGAGCGTCGGCACTTCCGGCTCGTCGGAATAGCGCATGTAAGCCGGCACCATCGCCGCCTGCCAGTCGTGGACGTGGACGATATCAGGCCGCCAGCCGCCATCGCCGTCCGCTATGGCGCCCTGAGCGATCATCGCACCGGCCTTGGAGAGGGCTGCGAAACGACGCCAGTTGTCGAAATGGTCCTTGCCGGTCGCATCGGCATAAGGGCCGCCCGGGCGGTCGAAGAAGACCGGCGAATCGAGGATCAGGAGATCGAGCCCCTGATGCTCGACTTCGAGCACGTCGGCCCTGGCGCCGAGCAGGTTTTCGAAACTCAGGCGGAGCTTGGCGCCCTTGACGGCCCGCATCACCGCCGGATAACCGGGCATCAGCGTCTTGACCGAAACGCCATGGCCTTTCAGCGCCAGCGGCAACGCCCCGGCCACATCGGCAAGTCCGCCGGTCTTGACCAGCGGATAGACTTCGGACGCAACCGAAAGCACTTCCATAACGCGTTACAGGTCCAGTTTGTCGATCATCGTCTGGGTGATCAGGCAGATACCGTTTTCGGTGCGCCGGAAACGCTTCGCATCGATTTCGGGATCCTCGCCTACCACCAGGCCTTCCGGAATGGTTACACCGTGATCGATGACGACATTGCGAAGCTGCGCGCGCCTTCCGATCCGGACGTTCGGCAGCACGACAGCGCCCTCGAGGCGGGAATAGGAATTGGCGCGCACCCCGGTGAAGAGCAGGCTGCGATTGAGCGACGAACCGGAAATGATGCAGTCGCCTGAAACGACCGACGAGGTCGCCGAGCCGCGGCGGTTTTCGTCGTCATGGACGAATTTCGCTGGCGGGGTGATCTCCGCATAGGTCCAGATCGGCCAGGACTTGTCATAGATATCAAGCCCCGGAACGATTTCGGTCAAGTCGATATTGGCCTGCCAGTAGGCGTCGACCGTGCCTGCGTCGCGCCAATAGGGTTCGCGCTCGAAATCGGACCGAACGCAGCTATCGGCGAACCGATGGGCGACCGCTTTGCCGTGCTCGACAATATAGGGAATGATGTCCTTGCCGAAGTCGCGGCTGGAGCCGGGCGTTTCGGCGTCGCGCTTCAGCACGTCCATCAGGAACTTGGTGTGGAAGACGTAGATGCCCATCGAGGCGAGCGCGAAACCGGGATTGCCGGGAATGCCGGGCGGATCGGCGGGCTTCTCGACGAAGGCGATGATCTCGTCCTTCTCGTTGACATGCATGACGCCGAAGCCGGTGGCTTCCATGCGCGGCACTTCCAGGCAGCCGACGGTGACCTGGGCGCCGCTGTCCACATGCTGCTGGAGCATGTATTCGTAGTCCATCTTGTAGACGTGGTCGCCGGCGAGGATGACCATGTATTCAGGCGCGTAGGCCTCGATGATGTCGATATTCTGGAAGACAGCGTCGGCGGTGCCTTCGTACCATTGCGTCTCGGAGACGCGCTGGGAGGCGGGGAGGATGTCGAAGCTCTCGTTGCGTTCGGGCCGGAAGAAGTTCCAGCCGCGCTGCATGTGGCGGATCAGCGAATGCGCCTTGTATTGCGTCGCCACACCGATGCGGCGGATGCCGGAATTCAGGGCGTTCGACAGTGCGAAATCGATGATGCGCGCCTTGCCGCCGAAATAGACCGCCGGCTTGGCGCGGCGGTCGGTGAGTTCCTTCAATCGGCTGCCGCGACCGCCGGCAAGCACATAGGCCATGGCATCGCGCGATAGAGGCTGAATTCTTTTCTCGTTCATCGTTCCCTCCCAAGGTCCCTTATGCTTGTTCCAGTTCGAGCATGATCGTCGCGAGCGGCGGTAGCGTGACTTCGGCCTGGATGGTTCCTCCCGCGTTCACAGCGTGAACGCGACCGCCATTGCCTTTGCCGCTGCCGCCGTAGATCTCGGCGTCGGTATTCAATATTTCCCGCCATCTGCCTTCGATTGGCAAGGGGATACGGAAATTCTCACGATAGACAGGGGTGAAATTGCTGATCACCGCCACGGGCTTTTCTCCCGGCGACATACGCAGCCAGGCATAAACGGAATTTTCCGCGTCGTCGGCGATCAGCCACTGAAAACCTTCGCCCTCGCAGTCCCGGGCATGCAGTGCGGGTTTCGAGCGGTAGCAGAAATTGAGATCGCGCACCAAGCGGCGCATGCCCTCGTGCGGATGGTACTGGAGCAGGTTCCAGTCAAGCGAGCGGGCTTCGCTCCATTCGCTCCATTGGGCGAATTCCTGGCCCATGAACAGCAGCTTCTTGCCGGGATAACCCCACATGAAACCGTAATAGGCCCGCAGGTTTGCGAATTTCTGCCAGTCGTCGCCGGCCATCTTGGCGATCAGCGAACCTTTGCCGTGCACCACTTCGTCGTGGGACAGCGGCAGGACGAAATTCTCCGAATAGGCGTAGAGGAGGCCGAAGGTGAGTTCGTGGTGATGGTGTTTGCGGTGGATCGGTTCACGCTGCAGGTAGCTCAGCGTGTCGTGCATGAAGCCCATATTCCATTTGAAGCCGAAACCGAGGCCACCCTCGTGGACGGGTTGCGAGACCTTCGGCCAGGACGTGCTCTCCTCGGCGATCGTCATCACGCCCGGATGGGCGCCATAGGAAAGCGAGTTCATCCTCTGCAGGAAGCGCACCGCTTCGAGGTTTTCGCGCCCGCCATATTCGTTCGGTACCCACTCGCCCTCTTTGCGCGAATAGTCGAGATAGAGCATGGAGGCGACGGCATCGACGCGCAGGCCGTCGAGATGGAATTTTTCCGACCAGTAGAGCGCGTTGTTGACGAGGTAGGAGAGGACTTCGTTGCGGCCGAAATTGTAGATCGCCGTATTCCAGTCCGGGTGGAAGCCCTGGCGCGGGTCGGCATGCTCGTAGAGCGCCGTGCCGTCGAAGAAACGCAGGCCATGGGCATCGGTCGGGAAATGCGCCGGCACCCAGTCGAGGATGACGCCGAGACCGACTTTGTGGCAGCCGTTGACGAAGCGGGCAAACCCTTCCGGCTCGCCGAAGCGGGCGGTCGGGGCGAAAAGCCCGGTCGTCTGGTAACCCCAGGACGGGTCGAAAGGATGTTCGGTGATCGGCAGGAATTCGATATGGGTGAAGCCCATGTCGGTGCAATAGGGGATCAGTTCCGAAGCGAGATCGTCCCAGGAGAGGAAGGAGCCGTCCGGCTTTTTGCGCCAGGAGCCGGCATGCACTTCGTAGATCGAGATCGGCTGGCGGCGGTGGTTCGCTTTTTCCCAGAATTCCCGGTGGGCGGCATCATCCCATTTCTGGGAGAGTTCGGGTGCAGTGACCGAGGCGGTGTTGGGCCGCAGTTCGGCACGCCGGGCATAGGGATCGGCCTTCAGCGGCAGGAGCTTGCCGTTCTTGCCGACGATCTCGAACTTGTAGGCAGAGCCGGCCCGTACGTCGGGGGCGAAGATTTCCCATATCCCGGTATCGACGCGCAGCCGCATCACGTGTCGGCGACCGTCCCAGCCGTTGAAGTCGCCGACGACGGAAACGCGCTTGGCGTTCGGCGCCCAGACGGCGAAGTGGAAACCTTCGACGCCCTCGTGTTTCAGGGCATGTGCGCCCATCTTGTCGAACAGGCGCAGATGCGAGCCTTCGCGGACGAAATAGTCGTCCATCGGGCCGAGCACCGGGCCGAACGTATAGGGGTCCGTCACCGCCCATTCGTCATCGCCGCGGCGGGCGCGGTAACGGATCGGCTGGAGATGGGTGGCGTTGACGACGCCCTCGAAATATCCGGCGTCGTGGCGGCGCTTCAGTTCTCCGAGTTCGGTGCCATTCAGCGAAAGGGCGGTGACCGCCTCCGCTCCGGGCACGAAACAGCGAACCCTGAAACCATCCCCGAGCTTGTGGAGCCCGAGGACGGCAAAGGGATTGGTATGCCTGCCTTCCAAAATCGCCTCGATCTCGGATAACGGAATCTCGCCTGGGGCTCTCCCGTCATCGACGCGCGGCGATTTTTTCATCAGGCTCTCCAGATTTCCGACGCATACTGACGAATAGTTCTGTCCGAGGAGAACCATCCCATCCGGGCGGTATTGCGAATTGTCTTCGAATACCAGGATTTAGGGTCGGACCAAATTTGGTCAACGTTACGCTGGGCTTCCGCGTAGGCGTCGAAATCTGCGGCGACCATGAACCAGTCATGATTGTAGATGCCGTCGATCAGGCCGGTGAAGCGGGAGCGGTCGTCCGGCGAGAAGACACCCGTGGCGATCGCGTTGAGCGCCTGGGCCAGTTCACGCGACTTCTCGATGATGGCGCGGGGCTGGTGGCCTTCTTCGCGCACCTTGGCGACTTCGTCGGCAGTCATGCCGAAGATGACGATATTTTCCTCACCGACATGGTCGCGCATCTCGACATTGGCGCCGTCGAGCGTGCCGATGGTCAGCGCGCCGTTCAGCGCGAACTTCATGTTGCCGGTGCCGGATGCTTCCATGCCGGCGGTTGAGATCTGTTCGGAAAGATCCGCGGCTGGAACGATGATTTCAGCGAGCGAGACGTTGTAGTTCGGCACGAAAACGACCTTCAGCAGGCCGCGGACGGCCGGGTCGTTGTTGATTGTGCGAGCCACGTCGTTGGCGAGCTTGATGATCAGCTTGGCGTTGTGATAGCTCGGCGCCGCCTTGCCAGCGAACAGTTTTACGCGTGGGACCCAGTCCAGTTCGGGATGCGAGCGGATCTGGTCGTAAAGGGCGACGGCTTCGATGATGTTCAAAAGCTGGCGCTTGTATTCGTGGATGCGCTTGATCTGGATATCGAACATTGCCGACGGATCGATGCGGATGCCCATGCGGCTGCCGACGAGATTGGCGAGCTGCACCTTGTTGGCCCGCTTCACGGCGGCGAACTTCTCCTGGAACGCCTTGTCGTCGGCATGGGCATTGAGCCCCTTCAAGGCATCCGTATTGTCGAGGAACTCGTCGCCGATCGCTTCCTGAATGAGCGAGGTGAGACCCTGGTTGCATTGCATCAGCCAGCGGCGCGGGGTGATGCCGTTGGTCTTGTTGTTGATGCGGGTGGGATACATCGTGTGCAGATCGGCGAACACCGTGACCTTCATCAGGTCGGTATGCAGGGCCGAGACGCCATTGACCGAATGTGAGCCGACAAAGGCAAGGTTGCCCATGCGGACGCGACGGTCGCCGCTTTCGTCGATCAGCGAGATCGAGCGGATTTGGGTGTCGGAGAAGCTCTTCTGCTTGCGCGCCTCGATCAGGATCAGGGCATTGATCGCATAGACGATCTGCATGTGGCGCGGCAGAAGGCGCTCGAACAGCGGCACCGGCCAGGTTTCCAGCGCTTCCGGCAAGAGCGTGTGGTTGGTGTAGGAGAAGGTCTGGCGGGTGACCGACCAGGCCTGCTCGAAATCCATGCCGTGGATGTCGGTCAGGAGGCGCATCAGCTCGGCGATCGACACGGCCGGGTGGGTGTCGTTGAGCTGGATCGCGACCTTCTCATGCAGGTTGGTGAAGTCCGGATATTGCTGCAGGTGGCGGCGCAGGATGTCCTGAAGCGAGGCCGACGAGAAGAAGAACTCCTGGCGCAGGCGCAATTCCTGGCCGGCCGGGTTGGCATCGGCCGGGTAGAGGACGCGGGTCAGGCTTTCTGCCTTGTTGCTTTCGCGCAGGGCGCCGATGTGGTCGCCGGCGTTGAAGGCATCTAATAGGATCGGGTCGATCGGCTGGGCCGACCAGAGGCGCAGCGTGTTGACGCGTTTTCCGCGCCAGCCGACGGCCGGCGTGTCATAGGCCATGGCGATGACGCGTTCGGCCGGCTTCCAGACGTAACGCGGCGTCTCGTCGTAACCGCCGACCGTTTCGACCGTGCCGCCGTAACCGATCTCGTAGGAGCTTTCGCGGCGTTCGAATTCCCAGGGGTTGCCGTGGGCGAGCCAGCTTTCCGGAAGCTCGACCTGCCAGCCGTCTGCCATCTGCTGACGAAACAGGCCGTGTACGTAGCGGATGCCGTAGCCATAGGCCGGGATGTCGACGGTCGCCATGCTCTCCATGAAACAGGCAGCGAGCCGGCCGAGACCACCGTTGCCAAGTGCGGCATCCGGTTCCAGAACCGCAATCACGTCGATGTCGACGCCGAGCGAAGACAGCGCGTCGCGGATTTCCTGCATCAGGCCCATGTTGCTGACCGCGTCGCGCATCAGGCGGCCGATCAGGAATTCAAGCGACAGGTAATAGACGCGCTTGCCGCCGGTCCGATAGACCTTGCGGGTCGATTCCATCCAGGTGTCGATGATGCGGTCGCGCACAACCAAGATGGTGGCGGTCAGCCAGTCGTGGGGCTTCGCCACCTTCGCGTCCTTGCCGATACGGTAGGTCAGGCGCTCGATGATCTCTTCCGCCATGATTTCGGGGCGAGAGCTGCGGGGGGCCGGCTGAGGAATTTCGACCGGAGAAGACGTATTGTTCATATGTCGCCAACTTTCTGGGGAGCGGGAGGAAGGGCGTCCGATTCAGTCCATCTGGCATGATGTATAGAGACAGTTTATGCACCGTTATGACACTGCGCAATGACCGATTTATCTTTGCGTGTATCGGCTGGACAAGACCAACGAAAAACGCCCCGCCGGTGAGGGCGGGGCGTTTTTGCGGCCTTTCTGGAAGGCAGGTTCAGTTGGTCAGGCGGGTACCCGTCTTGGCGGCCTTGCGGGCGATCTCGCCGAAGCTCTCGACCAGCGTCGTCATGTCGTCCGGTTCGTAATAATATTCGGCCTTGCCGCTCGAGCAGTATTCGAGCAGGCTCTTGCCATTGGCCGGGGCCATGAAGGCGATCGTGTAGATCTTGATGCCGTCGGTCTTGGCCTGATCGCAGATGCCACGCACCTTGGTATCCAGCGTCTTGTTCCAGCTCGAGCTGTTGCCGGTCATTTCTCCATCCGTCATCAAAACGATGAAACGCTCGAAAGAGGTGTTCTTCTTGCTGTCGTGCGCGGTCTTTTCGGTGGCATTGGCGGCCTTCAGCGCGTTGACGGCGTTGGTCATCGCGCCACTGGCGTCGGTACCGCCGTCCGGGACGGCCGGCAGCTTGTTGACATAGGTGGACACGGCGGTTGTGCCCCAGTCGATTTTCTGCTCAGTCTTGGTCTTGTCGTCGTAGCTGTCGGCGCCGACGCGGATCAGCTCGTTGCCGGGGTCGGCCTTCTTGAGTTCCGCGAACATCACTGCGGCCGCGGTCTTCAGCGACAGCATCTTGGACAGGTAGTTCGGCACGGTCCTGGTGCAGGTCTTGTACTGCCAGCCGGTGGAGCAGTCGTAGCTTTCCTGCTTGGTGGGGTTGGTCGGGTCGACCGTCGTCGTATCCCAGGCCATCGAGCCCGATTCGTCGAGCGCCAGATACATGGAGAGCGCATTGCCTTCGCGGCCGCTCGCAGACTTGCTGTCGACGCTGACACGCATGGTGGTGAAGCCGACGAACGACGTCAGCCCCGTCAGCGGCACCTCATAGGCGGACTTCATGCTGACTTCGTAACTGGCCGCAGTGTTCGAGGTCGTCGCGATGGTCGCAAGGGCTGTGGTGTCTTTCTCGATCTTGGCGATCGCGGCGTCCTGCTCAGCGGTAGGCAGGCCGGAGTTCCGGATGTCGGCCTTCTTGGGCCCAAGCAGGAAATTCTTGGCGAGGGTCTGAGCCTCCTCAACCGTCATGGTGCCCTTGTCGGCCATGGCGGCCGCGGCGGCGAGCGTGGCGCTGTCGGCGAGCGCCTGCAGCTTGTTCTTTTCTTCCATCACGTGGGTCAGATCGACCGCGACACCGCCTACAGCCAGCAGCACAGGAAGCATGGCTGCCGTTATGATGCCAAAATTACCTGCGCGGTCCTTCACCAACCGCCCAAAAAGCGTGTGCCTCATCATAGCCCCCAGATCCGTTCAATTCATTTGAACATCTCCGGTGTATTCCTGGCGGGTATAGGAAGGTTTAAACCATTCGTTGCAATTTTAGCGGACCACAGAAATCAGCGCCAAAACGGGGCGGGATTTCATGATTTCAGTGGAATGACGTCGACGGCTTGCTCGGCTTTTTGGTTTCCGTAACCTTTGAGCATGCCGATGACCGGGGCGACGTCGGAATAATCGCGGCCGTAACCGACGACGATGTGGTCGCTGCCGGCCGGAATGTTGTTTGTCGGATCGAGTTCGATATAACCCATGGTCTCGCCGCACCAGATCCGCACCCAGGCGTGCATGGCGTCGGCGCCTTCGAGGCGTTCCTTGCCCGGCGGCGGAATGGTGCGCAGAAAGCCGCTGACATACCCGGCCGGAATGCCGAGGCTGCGGAGCGCGACGATCATGATATGGGTGAAATCCTGGCAGACGCCGCGCTTCAGCCGGAAGGCCTCTTTCGGCGTGGTGTCGACATTGGTCGCCTTGGCGTCGTAGGTGAAGTCCTTGTAGATGCGGGCGCAGACGGCGAGGGCGATCTCGCGCACCGTCTGGCCGGGCCTGGCGATCTCGCGGGCATAGGCCGCGATCAGCGGCTCTTCGGTAAGCCGCGGGCTGGCGCCCGTCAGGTGATGGGGCGAGGCGGCATCGACCGACCAGAAATCCGCCAGCTCGTCGGCGAGCGTCGTCAGTTCCGGCGACAGGTCCGCGGTCATCGAGGTGGCTTCCACCATGACCCGGGCCTGCATGCGGATGTCGAGCGTTTCGTGCGGCGCGCGCAGCAGCACGGAGGTCGCCGACTGGCCGAAGAAATCGATGAAGGTGGTCCGCTCCTCGGCATTCGGGCCGACGGTGATCGAGCCGGCGATCAGCCGCTGCCGGTCAGGCAGCGACAATGGGAGCAGGCGGATGACGTGGCGGGCGCCCGAGGCCGGCACGTCGTAGGTATAACCCATGTGAAGCGAGAGATCGTAGAGCATCAGCTGAAATAAGTCTGGCCGAGAATATCGGACAGCTTCTCCATCTCCTGTTCGAGCTTGCGGTAGGTATCCTCGCTCATCCCTTCCGGGGTCATCACTGCCAAGCCGGAATGCAGCCGCATCGCCTCGCGGTAGAAGGGCGACATCTGACCGTTGACGAAGGCGTTCGGCAGCTGTTCCACTTCGGTGCGGATCTCGTTCAGCTGGAAGAGGATCGAGCGCGGATTGAGCGGGTCGAGCCCCAAGAGGTCGGCGACCGTCAACCTTGCGGTGGCGACGTTGTAGCGGCGGCGATGGGTCATGACGCTGTCGCCGATTTCGAGCAGCATGTCGAGCGAGCCGTCCGGCGCATCCGGGCCGGACATGTGGCCGAGCAGGCGGGTCATGTGCATGCCGCGTTCGAGATGACGGCCGATCGACAGGAAACGCCAGCCAGTGAAACGGTACATGTTTTCATGCACCAGACCGGCAAAGCCCGCGAGCTTGCGCAGCAGGATGGTCATGGCATGCGAGGCGTCGTCGCCGGCATGCACGGTGTCGTGGAAGCGGCGGGCGGTCTTGGCAAGATCGGTCAGCGCCAGCCAGCCATCCGGCGAGAAGCGGTCGCGGATATTGCTTGCCGAATAGATGGCGCTGTCGATATTGCGCAAAAGCGTTGCGGGCACCGCCTTCACCATCTCGATGTCGGTGCCCTTGAGGTAGCGGGTGACGTCGGCGAGCAGCGGCGCGTTCGGATCGGCGGATTCGGCATAACGCTGGTGCCAGGCGCGCAGGATGCGCAGCGCCCCTTCGGCCCGCTCGATATAACGCCCCAACCAATAGAGATTGTCGGCGGCGCGACTCGGCAGGCTGCCGGGCATGTTGCGGGTGAAACTCTCCTCGGGCGGCAGAAGCGTCGCCCTCGCGACCGGCTTGTCGCTGACGATCCAGACGTCTGCCGCAGCCCCGCCGGACTGCATGGCGATCGCCGCCACGTCGTCGCCGGCGCCGATGCGGGCAAAACCGCCCGGCATGATCTGCCAGCCGTGTTCGGTGCGGGCGGCGAAGACGCGCAACGACATCGGCCGCGGGGTGAGCTTGCCGTTGACATAGACGGGCGTCGTGGAAAGCGTCACCACCTCCTGGCCGACCAATTTGGCGCCTTCGGTCGCAAGCCATTCGCCGACCGTTTCCTTGGCCGTCTTGCGCAACGACGAGCCGAGCACCGACTGGCCATTGTCGTCGAAGAAGGGCAACCGCGAATAGGCGGGACCGATGACCATCCGCTCGATATTCTTGGCGACGTGCTCGCGTTCCTTTTTCTGCCCGCACCACCAGGTGGCGATCGAGGGCATGATCAGGTCCTCGCCGATCAGCCGCCGACAGACGGTCGGGGCAAAGGCGAGCAGCGCACGAGTTTCGAGAATGCCGGAGCCGAGCGCGTTGACGAAGGTCAGCGCGCCGGCCCGTAGCGCCTGGACCATGCCGGGGGTGCCGATATGGGAATGCTGGTTGAGCTCGAGCGGATCCGCGTAAGCCGCATCGAGACGGCGCCAGAGCACGCCGACCGGTTTGAGGCCGGCGACGGTGCGAACCATGACGCGGTCGTTGACGACCGTCAGGTCTTCGCCTTCGAGCAGCATGAAACCGAGATAGCGGGCAATATAGGCGTGTTCGAAATAGGTCTCGTTGGCGGGACCGGGCGAAAGCACGGCAATGCGGTCGTCCGGGTGCTGCTTGTGAGACTGCAGCGCATCGCGGAAGGCACCGAAAAAGGAGGCCAGCCGGTGGACATGGCTCTCGGCATAGATGTCGGAGAAGGCGCGGGTGGTGGCGACGCGGTTTTCCAGCGCGAAACCGGCACCCGACGGCGCCTGGGTACGGTCGGCAAGCACCCACCAGTTTCCGTCCGGGCCGCGTCCGATCTCGAAGGAGCAGAAATGCAGGTAGTGACCGCCGACCGGCTTGACGCCGACCAGCGGGCGCAGGAATTCGGAATTTCCGGCAATCAGCGCGGGCGGCAGGAAACCTTCCTGCACCAACTTGTTCTCACCGTAGATATCGGCGATCAGCGCTTCCAGAAGATTGGCGCGCTGCACGAGGCCCCTGCAGACGGTTTCCCATTCCCGGCCGTCGATCAGCACCGGCACGTGGCTGATCGGCCAGTTGCGCTCGCCGCTCCCCTGAGCGCCGTAGGTGCGGTAGAAAACGCCGGCATCGCGCAGGTAACGGTCGGCGCGGGCGAAACGCTCGCGCAGCTCGCCTTCGGTCATGCGGCCGAGATGGGAGATCAGGTTGCGCCAGACCGGCCGGATCTGGCCGTTCGCGTCGAGCATCTCGTCGGCAACGCCCGGCAGCGCGGCATAACCAAGCAGGGGATCGCGAGCGATCCCCTCTTTTGCCTTGCGTTCGGTTGCCGGTGTCTTGGACATCGGGCGTTTCAGACTCCTTGCGGCCGGCGCAGATCGAGCGTCAGCGGGAATTCGGGCGACGGCGTTTCGGCCAGAAGCGTATAACTTCCAGCGGTATGCCCCCATGGTTCGAACCGGGCGAGCCGGCGCGCTTCCGCCTCGTTGCCGTTGACCGGGAAGGTGTCATAACTACGCCCGCCCGGATGGGCAACGTGATAGATGCAGCCGCCGATCGAACGGCCGGACCATGTATCATATATGTCGAACGTGAGCGGCGTATTAACCGGCAGGACCGGGTGCAGGCCGGCGGACGGCTGCCAGGCCTTGAAGCGGACGCCGGCAACCGAGACGCCGGACGTGCCGGTGCCCTTGAGCGGCACGGCACGGCCGTTGCAGGCGACGGTATAGCGGGCCGGATTGGTGGTTTCGAGCCGGACCTGGAGGCGTTCCACCGACGAATCGACATAACGCACGGTGCCGCCGATGGCGCCTTGCTCGCCCATCACGTGCCAGGGTTCGAGCGCCTGGCGCAGTTCGAGCTTTGAACCTTCGTATTCGACCTCGCCGAAGAAGGGGAAGCGGAATTCCAGCTGCGCCTCGAACCATTCAGGACGCAGGTCGAAGCCGTTTTCGCGCAGGTCCTGGAGGACGTCCATGAAGTCGGCCCAGACATACTGCGGCAGCATGAAGCGGTCGGCGAGCGCCGTTCCCCAGCGCACGAACCGGCCCTGCAGCGGGTTCTTCCAGAAGCGGGCGATCAGCGCCCGGACCAGCAATTGCTGGGCAAGCGACATGCGGGCATTCGGCGGCATTTCGAAACCGCGGAACTCGACGAGGCCGAGCCGTCCGGTCGGGCCGTCCGGCGAGAACAGCTTGTCGATGCAGATTTCCGAACGGTGGGTGTTGCCGGTGACGTCGGTGAGCAAGTTGCGGAACAGGCGGTCGACCAGCCACGGCAGTGGCGGAGCACCCTGGCCGGGCGCCGGCACCTGGGCAAGCGCGATTTCCAGCTCGTACATCGAATCGTGGCGGGCCTCGTCGATGCGCGGCGCCTGGGAGGTCGGGCCGATGAACAGGCCGGAGAACAGATAGGAGAGCGACGGATGGCGCTGCCAGTGCAGCACCAGGCTCTTCAACAGATCGGGGCGGCGCAGGAACGGGCTGTCGTTCGGATTGGCGCCGCCGACCACGACGTGGTTGCCGCCGCCGGTGCCGGTGTGGCGGCCGTCGATCATGAACTTGTCGGCGCCGAGCCGGCTCTGGCGAGCCTCCTCGTATATGGCGGTGGTGATCGACACGGTTTCCTTCCAGCTGGCGGCCGGATGGATGTTGACCTCGATGACGCCGGGGTCGGGTGCGACGCGGATGACGTTGATGCGCTCGTCATGCGGCGGCGCATAACCTTCGATATGGACGGGAAGGCCGAGTGCGGTGGCGGCGTTTTCGGCAGCGGCGATCAGTTCGAGATAGTCCTCGATCTTTTCGACCGGCGGCATGAAGACGCAGAGCCGGCCGTCGCGGGCTTCGACCGAAATCGCGGTACGCACCGCGCCGCCGATTTCGCCGAGTGTTTGTTCGACGCGGCCGGGATTGGCGGCGTCGCCTGCCTTGAACGAGGATTCAGGCATGGCGCGGCCGGTCGGGATGATCGCCTCGGGCAGCGGCTGGCGGGGGATCGAGGGGTCGGCCTCGTGGATATAGGGAAACTGCGACGGTGGAACATAGGGCAGGGTGCCGAGCGGCAGGCGGTAACCGACCGGGCTGTCGCCGGGCACGAGGAAGATCTTGCCACGGCGCGTGCGCCACCTCTCGCTGATCCAGCGTTTAGCCGCCGAGCTTCCCGTGGCCTGCGCGTTCCATGCCTGGACGGGCAGGACATAACCGCTGGCACTGGTCAGGCCGCGTTCGAAGACACGGGCGATGCGGTTGCGTTCCTCCGGATCCTTGAGTTTGGAATTGGACGGATCGACATTGTCCGGCAGGTTGCCTTCCTTGATGATCCATTCCGCCGGATCCTCATAGGCCGGTACGACCATGTCCGGGGCAATGCCGAGTTCGCTTGCGATGCCGGTCAGGAGCTTGGCGGAATCCTGTTCGCCGATGCCGTAATCGCGGCCCTCCTCGGCGACGAGGTCGGGATTGGTCCAGATCGGCCGGCCGTCCTTGCGCCAGTAGAGCGAAAACGTCCAGCGCGGCAGAGTTTCGCCCGGATACCACTTGCCCTGACCGTAATGCATGAAGCCGCCGGGCGCGAAACGCTCGCGCAGCTTGCGGATCAGGATGTCGGCCTTTTCGCGTTTGGTGGGGCCGACGGCATCGGTGTTCCATTCGCCGGATTCGAAATCGTCGATCGACACGAAGGTAGGCTCGCCGCCCATCGTCAGGCGTACGTCCTGCGCCTTCAGCACGCGGTCGACCTGCTCGCCGAGGTCGTTCAGCGCATCCCAGGATTCGTCGGAGAAGGGTTTGGTGATGCGCGGATGTTCGGCGACCCGGTTGACCTTCATGTCGAAGGCGAAGGAGGTGTCAGCCTCTCCGAAATAGCCGCCTGATATCGGCGCGGCGTTGCGGAAATGCGGGGTGGCGGCAAGCGGGATATGGCTTTCGCCGGTCAGAAGCCCGGAAGTCGGGTCTAGACCGACCCAGCCGGCGCCGGGAAGATAGACTTCGCACCAGGCATGCAGGTCGGTGAAATCGACTTCGGTGCCGGAGGGACCGTCGAGCGCCTTCAGGTCCGGGGTGAGCTGGATGAGGTAGCCTGAGACGAAGCGGGTGGCGAGGCCGAGATGCCGCAGGATCTGGACAAGCAGCCAGCTGGTGTCGCGGCAGGACCCCATGGCGGAAGTCAGCGTCTGTTCCGGCGTCTGCACGCCCGGCTCCATACGGATGACATAACCGATCGCCTGCTGCAGGCGGGCGTTGATGCCGACGATCATGTCGACCGTCGGCTGACCCGGGGACATGTCGAAAGTCTTCAGATAATCGACGAGCGCCGGTTCCGGCGGCTCCGGCACCATGTAGATCGACAGGTCCTCGACCAGTTCCGGCGGATAGCTGAACGGCCATTTCATCGCGTCCTCTTCGACGAAGAAGTCGAAGGGATTGTAGACCGTCATGTCGGCGACGAGGTCGACCTCGATCTTGAACTCGGTGACCGGGTCCGGAAAGACGAAGCGGGCGAGATAATTGCCGTAGGGGTCCTGCTGCAGGTTCACGAAGTGGTTGGACGGCGTCACCTTCAGCGAATGGCTGAGCACCTTGGTGCGCGAATGGGCGGCCGGTTTGAGGCGGATGATCTGCGGTCCGAGACGGACGGGCTTGTCGTACATGTAATGGGTAAGGTGGTAGATACTCGCCTTGATCGACATACTTCCCCTTGCCGGCCTTTACGCTGACCGATCGATGATCGTTGCCGGGATTTTGTGCAATGCACGAGAATAAAGCAAGGCGTATTCCAAGCTTATCGCGATGCGGCAATACCGGTGAAATACGTAGGGTTTGCAGTCTTCAATCCAGCGTGCGGCGGAAACGGCGGACCGCGATCAGCATGGCGACGGCCATCAGGCCGGCCAGCGCCAGCGTGTCATAGGCCAAGGTCTCGATGCTGGCGCCCTTCAGCATCACTGCCCGGACGATGCGGATATAGTGGGTGAGCGGCAGCGCCTCGCCGATCCACTGCGCCCAGTTCGGCATGCCGGCAAAGGGGAACATGAAGCCGGAGAGAAGGATGTTCGGCAGGAAGAACATCATCGCCATCTGCATGGCCTGAAGCTGGTTGGCGGCAACCGTCGAGAAGGTGTAGCCGATCGACAGGTTGGTGATGACGAAGAGGGCGGTCGCGGCGGTCAGCGACAGGGGATCGCCGAGGATCGGAACCCGGAAGACAAGGACGCCGACGCCGATGATCACCAGAGCCTGGATGAGGCCGATCAGCACGTAAGGCGCGATCTTGCCGAGCATGATCTCCAGCGGCTTGATCGGCATGGAGAGCAGGTTCTCCATCGTGCCGCGCTCGACCTCGCGGGTGACGGAAAGGGCGGTGAAGATCAGCAGCGTCATGGTGAGGATCGTACCGAGCAGGCCGGGGACGATGTTCAAGGTCGAGGAACCGGCCGGGTTGTAGCGGCGGTGCTGGACGATCTGGAAGGCGGGCTTTACCGGCTCAGTGAAGGCGACCTGGCGGTCGTTTTCGAGCGCGGTCGAGATGATGCCGGAGAGCGCACCGAGCGCCGAGCTGGCGGCTACCGGATCGGTGGCGTCGGCTGCCACGAGCAGTGAGGGAGAATCGCCGCGGCGCAGCGACCGTTCGAACCCTTCGGGAATTTCGACGACGAACAGGGCCTTTCCGGACTGCAGCAGGGCATCCATGTCCTCGGCGCGGGTGACGACGGTCTTCACCTCGAAGAAATCGGTGTTCTTCAAGGCGGCAAGGATGGAGCGGCCGACATCGCTGTTTTCGCGCATCAGCACGGCGGTCGGCAGGTTGTGCGGCGTGGTGTTGATGGCAAAACCGAACAGGAAGAGCTGCATGATCGGCAGCATGACCATGGTCGCGAGCGTGATGCGGTCGCGGGTCATCTGGATGAATTCCTTGACCGTCATCGCCCAGAAGCGGCCGAAGGAGCTGCCGCCCGGAGAGCCACTGCCGTTGGTATTACGGGGCGCCGGGGTCATTTGAAATTGTCCTCCGAGCGGCGCATCAGGTCGATGAAGGCGTCTTCGAGTGTCGGCTCGCCCTTTTCCCATTTGAGGCCGGGCCTGTCGCGATAGGGAGCGATCGCCTGTTCGAGAGCCGCGGCATCGCGGCCGGCGACATGCAGGCTGGTACCGAAGGGGGCGATCATGTCGACACCGGGTGCATGTTCGAGTTCCGCTTGCAGACGGTCGGCGCCCGGGCCGGAGACGGTGAAGGTGACGAGGCCGGTGCCGGCGATCACCTCGTCCACCGTGCCTTCGGCGAGCAGTTTTCCGTAGGCGATATAGGCGATCTCGTGGCAGCGCTCGGCCTCGTCCATATAGTGGGTGGAGACCAGCACCGAGAGGCCGTTGGCGGCAAGCGCGTGGATCTCGTTCCAGAAGTCGCGGCGGGCCTTCGGGTCGACGCCGGCGGTCGGTTCGTCGAGGAGAAGAAGTGCCGGTTCGGGCAGGATGCAGGCGCCGAGCGCGAGGCGCTGTTTCCAGCCGCCGGAAAGTTCGCCGGCCAGCTGCTTCTCGCGGCCCTTGAGTCCGAGGCGTTCGATGGCAGCACTCGCCTTGCCGCGGGCGTCGGAGAGGCCGTAGACGCGGGCGACGAATTCGAGGTTTTCGCGGATCGACAGGTCCTGGTAGAGCGAGAATTTCTGGGTCATGTAACCGACCCGACGGCGGATGCGGTCGCTTTCGGTCAGGATGTCGAAGCCGAGGCAGGTGCCGTTGCCGCTATCGGGCGTCAAGAGGCCGCAGAGCATGCGGATGGTGGTCGTCTTGCCGGAACCGTTGGGGCCGAGAAAGCCGTGGATGCGGCCTTTCCTCACCGACATGGAGAGGTCGTCGACCACCTTGCGGCCGCCAAAGCTCTTGGTCAGGTGATGGACGTCGATCATGGTTTCCGGAGCGTCGACTTTGTAGGTTTCGGCGGCGGTCATGGGCGTGGCCCAGGCAGGACGTCGACCGGCTGGCCGGGGCGGAGCGCCTTGGGATCGGTCGGGATGGCCTCGACGCGGTAGACGAGTTTTGCGCGCTCTTCGAGGCTGTAGATTTCCGGCGGCGTGTATTCCGCGTTCCTGGCGATGAAGCTGACTTTTGCGTCGGACGGCCGGCAGGCGTCGCAGGTGACATGGACCGGCTGACCAAGCGACAGGCGGGCGATCTCGGTTTCCGGCACGAAGAAGCGGATGCGGACATTTTCGGGCGGCAAGAGCGCGACGATCGGGCGGCCGGCGGGCACGACTTCGCCGTTCCTGTAATAGAGCGTCTCGATGCTGCCGGCGGCGGGTGCCGAAACCGAGCGACGGGCCAGCGCCGCCTGCGCCGAGGCGAGATCGGCCTTGGCGGCGGCGACCGATTCCTCCGTCTGTCGTAGCGTCTCATCGCGGGCGGGGAGGGCGGCGAGGATGATCTGGCTGTGGACGTTGTCGAGGGCGGCGCGGTTGGCGGCTTCGGTGGCGGTCGCGGTATCGAGATTGGCGCGGGTCGCGGTGCCGCGCTCGACGAGAACCCGGGTGCGGTCGAGATCCTGTTCGGCAAGCTCCAGCCGGGCGGAGGCTTCGCGCTCGGAGGCGCGCAGCACGTCGATCTCCTGGGGGCGCTTCTGGGCGGCATGCGCCAGATCCAGTTCGGCCTGTGAGCGGGCAAGCGCTGCGCGGGCCGCGGCGACAGCGGCCTCTTCGCTTGACGAGTCTAGCCTGAAGAGCGGCGCGCCTGCTGCGATCGTTGCGCCCTCGGCAATGCTTACCAGGGTGAGCCGGCCGGCACTTTCGGCACCGATGAACAGCGTATCTGCTTCGACCCAACCCTGGTAGGGGCGTGGCGGCTTATCGGCGAAGAGGAAGGGCAGGGTGGCAATGGCGGCGCCCGCCAAGAAAACGATGACGAGGATACGCTTCACTTCGCTCCTCCTTCCGGCACGAACAGGGTTTCGAGAAAAGCGTCGAACAGTTTTTGGGTGTCGAGATGCTCGTAAGCCTCGAACAACGTCGTCCACACGATCGACAGCAGCGCCGGGGCGATGACGATCTGCGGCACGTCGGCAATGGCTGGATTGCGCAGGTCGCCGCGGGCGGCCGCCCGTTTCAGGAGGATGCGCAGCACGCCAAGACCCTTGGAGATGATGTCGCGGTGGTAAAATTCGGTCACGGAAGGAAACATAGGACCTTCGGCGAGGATCAGCCGCAGCAGATGGCGGCGGTCGGTCTCCAGCACCTCGCGTTTGAAAAGAGCGTAGAACATCGACACCGCGAAACGCGGCGCGATCGCCTCGTTGGTTACCAGCCCCTCGATCTCTCCAAGGATGGGCGTGGCGATGCCGGAGACGAGTTCGGTAAACAGCGCCTCCTTGTCCGGAAAATGCAGGTAGACGGTGCCCTTGGCGATGCCGGCACGGGCCGCGACATCCTCCATCCGGGTGGCGGCAAAACCGCGCTCGGAAAAGCAGGCGAAGGCGGCGGCCAGGATATCGGCTCGCCGCTGTTGAGGGTCGCGTTTCTCTCTTTTCTTCTCGGGCATCGTCTATATTCTCAGTTATGACTGACTGGTCGGTCATTAGCACGGATGAGAATAATTTACAAGCGCTGTAGCGGGAAATGGGGATGTTGGGTAACTCTGGGGGATGTGGTCGGAAACCTTTGGAGGATATCGTGCCGCTCGGCAGGCTGGTGATCTATGCGAAGGACGTCGAGGCGACAGCGCTTTTCTACGAAACGCATTTCGGTTTCCGGGCGATGCGGCTGCCGGGCGACAGGATCGTCGAACTGGTGGCGCAGGACGGCGGCGTCAATATCATGCTGCATCCGGCCGGCCGGGGGCTAAGGAGCGGCCAGGCGATCGTCAAACTTGTCTTCGACGTCGAAGATGTCGAGGCGTTCTGCCGGCGAAGCGCCGAAAACGGCCTGGATTTCGGCCCCATTCACAAAGCCGACGGCTATGTCTACGCCAATGCCAAGGACCCGTGCCTGAACTCCATTTCAGTTTCCAGCCGGGCTTTCCGGAAGGCGGGTTAAAGCGGTGCCGCGTCAGCGTCTGCGGGACCTGGTTTGCCGATCCCGGTGAAATATCTTTTCGATTAGGGTATTCTCTTCAAGGAAATCTGAGGATTTCTCGTTTAAAACCATCAGTGGGGCGATTGGAAACAGCGTCAGCGGTCGCGCGGGCGACCTTCGCTCCCCATATCTGTAGAGGCCGTCCTGCCGTGGTAAGGGTGCGGCGGCGTTGAGAGTTGATCAGTCGCAAGGAGTTCGGACACGATGACGCAGCCCCCGGAAACGGCACTGCAGAATTTCGAGCTTTCCCTGGGGGGCCAGCTCCGCATGATGGGCAAGGCATTCTGGAATGCGCCGGTGCGCAATCGCGTCCTGGTGCTGATCTCGGCATTGCTCATCGTCATCTTTGCGACGACCTATGCGACATACCGGCTGAACGAGTGGAACGGGCCGTTCTACGACGCGCTGGAACGGCGCGACATGCCGGAATTTCTGAACCAGCTCGTCGTGTTTGGCATTATCGCCTTCTCGCTGACGCTCTTGAACGTCGTCCAGCAGTGGCTGAACCAGATCACCGCGATGCGGATGCGCGAGGGGTTGGCGCGCGATCTCGCCGATGTCTGGCTGAAGCCCGGCCGGGCGCTCAAGCTCGGCGGCGCAGGCGCGATCGCCAGCAATCCCGACCAGCGGCTGCACGAGGACACGCGCATCCTGGCGGAAAACACCACGGCGCTGGCGATCGGGCTCGTCAACTCGACGATCCTGCTCGCAAGCTTCATCGGCGTGCTCTGGGCGATCTCGTCGGATTTCGCCTTCCATTTCGGCAGCCGCACCATTTCGATCCCCGGTTACATGGTGTGGACGACGATCCTTTATGCGCTGTTGGGGTCTGTGCTCAGCAACGTCGTCGGCAACCTTTTGCCGCGGCTCAACGCCGAGCGTTATGCGCGCGAAGCGGACCTGCGCGCGGCCCTGGTGCGGGCGAACGAGAACCTGAAGCCGATCACGCTCGCACGCGGCGAGGCAAGCGAGCGCGTCCGGGTGGATTTCGCGATCGAGGGCGTGCTGGGCATGCTGCGCAAGCTCGCCTGGGCACTCGCCAACCTCACCTGGGTCTCGGCCGGGTTCGGCTGGCTGGCGCTGGTGGCGCCGATCATCATCGCGTCGCCGATGTATTTTTCCGGCGAACTTTCCTTCGGCGGGCTGATGATGGCGGTCGGGGCCTTCAACCAGGTCAACCAGGCGCTTCGCTGGTACGTCGTCAATTTCAGCGTCATCGCCGACTGGCGGGCGACGCTGAACCGCGTCTCCTCCTTTCGCCACGCACTGCTGACCATGGATACGCCGGCTGGGGAGGGCGGGGTAATCGCCTATCACCAGACGTCCCGGGGGGAAGGTATCAGCGTTTGCGGCGTCACGGTCTACGGCGCGCCCGAGCAGGGCGCGGCCGGACACGGGGTGCGTGTGGTGGAGGGCGATTGCGCCATCAAGCCGGGCGAGCGGGTGATGATCAACGGCGATCCGGGCGCCGACCGGCATCTGTTCTTCCAGGCGCTGGCCGGCATCTGGCCCTGGGGGCGCGGCGAAATCGGCCTGCCGCCGGTGGGCAGCATGATCCTGATGCCGCAGGACGGATACCTGCCGACGGCAACGCTGCGCGAAGTGATGACCTATCCGGCCGGGCTGAGCAACATCGACGACAAGGCGCTGGCCGAGGCCCTGGGAGAGGGTCGGGCTCGACCGCCTCGTGCACCGGCTGGACGAAGTGGAGCGCTGGGACCGGCTGCTCGACAAGGACGAGGAGGCGTCGCTGTCGATCGCCAACGCGGTGCTGCGCAAGCCGGACTGGCTGATCATGGACGACGTGCTGGAAGGCCTGGAACCGGAAACCCAGGAGCGGCTGTTGGGCGTGCTCAGCCGTCTGGAAGGCGTGACGCTCATCTATATCGGCCGTTCGGAAGAGTTCCGGAAGAAATTCTCGCCGCGGCTCTTCCACCTGTCACCGCTTCAGGTGCATGCAGAAAAGACCAGCGTAGAGGCATGACATGGGCAGGCATATGACGTCGACCAATACCGGGCAATGCGTCGTCTGCGGTCGCACCTTTCCGTTATCGAGACTGCACAGGGCCGGGTATCTGCGGCCGAACCTCGTCGCGATGGTGGCAGAGGAAGTTCCAAGCTGCACCGCCGACAGCTATATCTGCGACGAGGATCTCGGCCGTTATCGTCGCCGTTATGTGGAAAAGTTGCTCGACGAGGAACGCGGCGAGCTTTCCGACCTCGACAAGCGCGTGCTCGACAGTTTTGAAAAGGGCGCCTCGACGGTGCAGACGAGCGCCGTCAACCTGCTCGAGCGCAACCCCACCTTCGGCGAGCGGGTGGCTGACAAGGTCGCGTCCTTCGGCGGTTCCTGGACGTTCATCCTGAGCTTCCTCGGGGTGCTCTGCGTTTGGATGGCGGTGAACGTCGTCGGCCTGTTCGCAGTCCCGTTCGATCCCTATCCGTTCATCCTGCTCAACCTGGTGCTCTCCTGCCTTGCGGCGCTGCAGGCACCGGTCATCATGATGAGCCAGCGGCGGCAGGAGGAAAAGGACCGGATGCGTTCGGAGAACGACTACATGATCAACCTGCGCGCCGAACTGGAAATCCGCCAGCTGCACGAAAAGATCGACCACCAGATGGCGCATCAATGGGAGCGTCTGGCGGAAATGCAGCAGATCCAGATCGAGCTTCTGGAACGGCGTGGCGGCGGGCCGGGCCAGAACTAGGCCGTGAACTCTTGTGCCGAATGAGATGGGGTGAACGGCGGCCAGTCCGCTTCTGACGATCAGAAGTACAGGCCGCCGTTCACCGCTACTATTTCAACGGCAGGAACAGTTCCACGACGACATCATGGACCTGCGCGCCCGGGAAGAGGGAGAAGTGCCGCTGGCAATAGATGGGGAAGTCGCGTGCGTCCTCCCCACTGGCTGGAAGCCAATCCCGATAAAGAAAGAGCGCGGCGGGTTCTAAATTGTGGGTATCATGGAAGACGCGCAGGACTGCACAGCGTCCGCCCGGAATTACGCCTGGTTTCATCTGTGCGTCATCGGACGCAATCGGCAGGTCAGTCCCGACACACAGGTCCATGCTATAATCGGCCGGGATCGCAGGCGTCCTCTCAGAACGGAAGACGTTGAAGGTCGGGCTCGTCTCAGGCGATAAACCGGCCGCCTTGCGCCAGGCAATGAAGCGCTCGATGGTATCGCCGAGTGTTGCCCGGTCGCCCCGATGCTCCATGATCGCCACCGGCATCGGGGGGACATCGCGGATAGTCACGTCGTCGTTGGTATAGGTAATCTGCATGAGCTTGCTCCTCGCATTGTTCAAAGGCCCGAAGGCCGCAAGCCACGGTGCCCAGTCGGGCGACTTCCGGAATGATGAAGGCGATTGGCCAAGCCTTTGCCGAAAGGCGCGGGCAAAGGCGTCGGGTGTATCGTAACCGGCATCCATCGCTACGTCCGTGACGCTTGGAGCGTCCTTCGAAGCCAGCCGGTGCGAAGCGTGCTTCAAACGCGCAAGCTGGACATAGCGATGCACGGACACCCCGAAGGTGGACGCGAACTGCCGGTGGAAATGGTATTTCGAGAACGCCGCGACGCCGCTCAACACGTCCAGGCCCAGATCATCGTCCAGGTGCTGGTCGATATGGTCCAGCACCCGCTGCATTCGGGCATGGTAGTTTTCAAGTGGCGCCTTCATAGTCTTCCTCCGTGGCGACACCATCTACGCCCTTTCAAATATGACGCGCTCGACCGATCTTGCGGTTTGACATGGATCAGCAGGTGCCTGCCAGCGATGGCGGAAGGGGAGGTGGCAAACCCTAACGCGAGTTTGGCCGGATCGCCGGCTTTTGAGCGTTTGCTCCACCCATTCTTAAAGGGCTGCGTGCTAAATGGTTTTTGCCGCCGGTTAAAGCATCTGCGGTTCCCATCTTTCTAGGATTCCCAGATGAAAAAAGCTCTTCTCATTGGCATGCTCGTCCTGGCCGCTCCCGCGCTGGCCCAGGCGAAAACACTTAAATTCCCGAGCGACGCTCCGATCGCCAGCATCAATATCCCCGATAGCTGGAACCCGAAGGAAACCGAGACCGGCGTCGATGCCACGTCCAAGGACAGCGCCGTCTATCTCTCCGCCGATGTCGCGGAACTGAAGTCGATGGACAAGACGGTATCCGACGCCATCGATTTCCTGAAGGAGGCCGGTGTCACCGTCGATCCCAAGACGATGAAGGAAACTCCGGTCGAGGAGTTCAACGGCATGCAGATGACCACGCTCGACTGGGACGGCAAGGACGAGAACGGCCCGGTGAGCGTCGGGCTTGCACTGATCCAGACATCGCCGACTGAGGGTCTTGTCGTCACCTATTGGGGAACCAAAGGCGACGAGGAAAAGCATCAGAAGGAACTGGTCGACATCCTGCTGTCGATCAAGCCGATCGCAAAGTGATACTGCGTGCGGCGGCGGTTGTTTCCGTCGCCGCTTTCGATTTCGTCGGACCGGTCGGGCGAAAAGTCAGCCGATGAAATCGTGGATGATGCGAGCGACCTGTTCCGGCATTTCGAGTTGCAGCATGTGGCCGCTCGGTACTTCCATGGACGCCCAGGACGGATCGGCGCCAAGCTTGGCGTAGATGCCGGAAAAGATCTTCGACTGGTCGATATTGGCTGAGACGTAAAGTCTTTTCGTGATCTTCTGATGGTCACCCGACAGTTTGATCTTCTGGATCATCGTCGCGAACGGCTGCGGCGAGCGGCTGGTCATGTAGTGGCGCAGATGTTCCGGCACGCGGGTCGCGTGACGGGCAGGAGGCGGCACCGCGACGCCGCCGAGTTCGCCAGCCATGGCGAGGTTGGCCATCGCCACTTCCGGACCGAGCAGATCGAGCGCCGACTGGCCGTTTTCCGGCAGGAAAGCGTCGAGATAGGTCAGCGTGCGGATGCGGGCCGCGAAACGATCGGCGACGCCTGTGATCACCATGCCGCCATAGGAATGGCCGACGAGGTCGAACTCCTCCAGGCCTTCCGCTTCGACAAGGCCGCAGACATCGCCGATATGGGTGTCGAGATTGATGGCGCCCGAGAAGAGGTGGGCGCGTTCACCGAGCCCGGTGAGGCTCGGCACGAAGACCTGGTGGCCCATGTCCCGCAGAATATCGGCAACCGGCGTCCAGCTCGCGCTCGAGCCCCAGGCACCCTGCACCAGAACGATTTTACGGCTGGCCATTCATCCCCTCCCGTCTGAACGATGCGGGTTGTTTCCCATCCGGGTCGGCTGGAGTCAATGCGACAGGTGGGGGGACAGGTTTGGCGGGATACGGCTGTTCAGCCGTTCTTCCAGGTGAGGCGGAAGACGCGGAGCCAGTTGTCGAAGGCGAATTTTCTCAAGGTCGGCTCGTCGAAACCGGCTTTGCGCATGGCAGCGAAGAGATGCGGCAGGCCGCTTGCATCCCCGATCTCGCGTGGCACGACTGTGCCGTCGAAGTCCGACCCCAGCGCCACGCGGTCCACGCCAACGCGGTCGATCAGATATCCGATGTGGGAGACGACGGTGTCGAGAGGGGTGTTTTCGTCCAGATGTGCATCGGCACGGATATCGTAGACGGCGAGGTTGAAGCCGATGACCCCGTCTGTATCGCGGATGGCGTCAAGCTGCCGATCGGTGAGATTGCGGGTGGAGGGGCAGAGTGCATGGGCACAGGCATGCGTGGCGACGAGGGGAGCGGTGCTCAAGGCCGCCACATCCCAGAAGCCCCGTTCGTTCAGATGCGCAAGGTCGATCATGATGCCGAGGGCATTACAGGCTCTCACCAGTTCCCTTCCAATATCCGTCAGGCCCGGGCCGGTGTCGGGAGACCTCGGATAAGCGAATGGAACGCCGTAGCCGAAGATATTGGGGCGGCTCCAGACCAGGCCGAGGGAGCGGAGACCCGCCGTATGGAGGATATGGAGATGGTCGAGATCGGGACCGATCGCCTCGGCGCCTTCCATATGAAGAACGACCGCGAAGGCGGATTCCGCCCGGGCGGTCTCGACGCTGCCGACATCGGTCGCGAGGCGCATCCGGCCACTTGAGCGCCGGATCAACAGATTGATGGCGGCAAGCTGGGCGTCGATCAGGCGGCGGGCATAACCCTCTTCCAGGGCGTCGGCATAACGAACCTCATAACCATCATTGGTGACCGTCAGATCGTTTTCCGGCTTGCGCTCCGGATAGGCATGCAGCGCAAACAATCCGCCAACGAGGTGTCCTTCGATCGCTCGGGGAAGATCGAGGTGGCCGGCCTCCGAGCGTGCCAAAAAATCCCTGCCTCCGGGTTTGTAGTCCAGCATGAACTGGACTGCATCGTTATGTCCGTCGAAGACTGCGATTTTTTCCATAAGAATTCGTCCGGTTCCGGGGCAGATTGCTGGCGAGTCTTAGGACAGTTTTGTTACCGCCACATGCCGCGCATGCGGGCGGTGACGTCGATGCGGACCTGGTGGCGGGCCTGGCGTTCGGCGTCGGTCATCTGGGCGACGACCGGCCAGGCGGCGGTTTCGAAGAATTGCAGCAGCGTCGCCGGGATGAAGCGGGTGCGGGCGGCATAGACATGGCGGTCGCCTTGCGACGCCTGGCCGTGCACGAAGAAACGCTGCGGCGTCATCAGATGCAGGTGGTCCTTCGCCCGGGTCATCGCGACATAGAGGAGGCGGCGTTCCTCCTCGACCTCGGCGGTCGAACCGACGCCGAGGTCGGAGGGGATGCAGCCGTCGACGCAGTTCAGGAGGAAGACCGAGCGCCATTCCTGGCCCTTCGACGAATGGATGGTCGAGAGGATGAGGTAGTCCTCGTCGAGCAGAGGCGTGCCGGATTCGGCGCTGGTCGCATCCGGTGGGTCGAGCGTCAGTTCGGTGAGGAACCGTTCACGGGAGGTATAGCCGGAGGCGATCTGCTCGAGTTGCAAAAGGTCGGCCTTGCGGGTCTCGGCATCCTCGTGAATTCGGATGAGATGCGGCTCGTACCATTGGCGGGCAAGGCCGATCTCGGAGGGCCAGCCCCGGCCCCGGCGGATGGCGGCGAGCATGTCGACGAAGGCTGGCCAATCGGCGCCGGAGCGCGGCGGGGCGGGGATTTCCTGGAGGGCTGCGAGCGGTTCCGGATCGGCGGAGATCGCATCGAGGATCTTGCCGGCCGTCTGCGGGCCGATGCCGGGGATCAGCTGCATCAGCCGGAAGCCGGCGACCCGGTCGCGCGGGTTCTGGGCGAAACGCAGCGCCGCCAGCATGTCCTTGACGTGGGCGCTGTCGAGGAACTTCAGGCCGCCGAACTTCACGAAGGGGATGTTGCGGCGGGTGAGTTCGACTTCCAGCGGGCCGGAATGATGCGAGGAACGGAACAGCACGGCCTGGCTCTTCAGCGTCATGCCGGTTTCGCGGTTTTCGAGGATCTTTTCGACGATGTAATTGGCCTGTTCTGTCTCGTCCTTGACGGCGACGAGGCGAGGGCGCTCCTCAGACTGGCGCTCGGTCCACAGGTTCTTGGTAAAGCGCTCGCGGGCGAGATCGATGACGCCGTTGGCGGCGGCGAGAATCGTATTGGTCGAGCGGTAGTTGCGGTCGAGGGTGACGATATTGGCCGGCGGATCGAAGGTGTTCGGGAAATCGAGGATGTTGCGGATCGTGGCGGCGCGGAAGGAATAGATCGACTGGGCATCGTCGCCGACGACGGTCAGGCCAATGCCGCCGGGTTTCATTGCCATCAGGATCGACGATTGCAGCCGGTTGGTGTCCTGGTATTCGTCGACGAGGACATGGTCGAAGCGGCCGCCGACATCCTGCGCAATCGCCGGCTCGCTCATCATCTGCGCCCAGTAGAGCAGGAGGTCATCGTAATCCAGCACGTTCTGGGCCTGCTTGGCCTCGACATAGGAGGCGAACAGTTCGCGCAGCTGCTTTTCCCAGGCGGAGCACCAGGGGAAATAGAGTTTCAGCACCTCGTCCAGAGGCGTTTCCGAATTCACCGCTCGGGAGTAGATCTGCAGGCAGGTGCCTTTGGTCGGAAACCGGTTCTCGGTCTTCGAGAAGCCGAGTTCGTGGCGCACCAGGTTCATCAGGTCGGCGGAATCCTCCCGGTCGTGGATAGTAAAATCGTGGTCGAGGCCGATCTGTTCGGCGTGGAGGCGCAGCAGCCGGGCGCCGATGCCGTGGAAGGTGCCGGCCCAGGAGAGCGCGTCGGTCATGATGCCGGCATTTGCACCCAGAACCTGCGCACAGATGCGCTCGACGCGGCGGCCCATTTCCGAGGCCGCGCGGCGCGAAAAGGTCATCAGCAGGATGCGGCGCGGATCGGCGCCCGAGACGATCAGATGCGCGACACGATGGGCGAGCGTGTTGGTCTTGCCAGAACCGGCGCCGGCGATGACCAGCAAAGGCCCGGCCGGGCCGCCTTTGGGCACGTCCGAGCCGTGCTCCACCGCGCGCCGCTGCGCGTCATTCAGCTTTTCCAGATAAGCAACAGCCATGCCCGTTCCCGATGTGTTCGAATTAGCCATAGCTGATTCGTGCGCCTGCGCGGAAATCGGCATTGCCGAGCATGCGGCAAGTCACCAACTTGCATGCGTGCCGCAAGATTGCGATCATGTCGGCGGCGGTATTTCCGCCCAACTGCAATTGCGTTCCAAGGGCTGGTGCTGCGACCAATTCGCTTCCGGCTCTGTATCTGTTTGTATTTCAAACGTAAATCACGCTTTTGTTATACGGGCTCTCGAAATAAACTTGACCACAAATCTCTGCTTTGGTTATGACGGCCTCGTCAAATTCCTGACTCTCTTGCGGAGGCGATCTTGAAAACTTCGTTCACCTTGGCTGCGGGCGTTGCCCTGGCTGTTTCTGTTCTCGCTCTTTCCTCGCCGGCTTCGGCGCAGGTCAAGGATAGCCTGACCATCTACAATGCCCAGCACGAGGGGCTGACCAAGGAATGGGCGCAGGCCTTCACGGAAGAGACCGGCATCGCGGTCACCATCCGCCAGGGCGGCGACCTCGAAATCGCCAACCAGATCGTTCAGGAAGGCGCCAATTCGCCGGCCGACGTGTTCCTCACCGAAAACTCGCCGGCCATGGCGCTGGTGGACGGCAAGGGCCTGTTCGCGCCGATCGACAAGGCGACGCTCGACCAGGTTCTGCCGGGCTTCCATCCGGCCAACGGCAACTGGGTCGGCATTGCTGCCCGCTCGACGGTTTTTGCCTATGACAAGACCAAGCTGACCGAAGACAAGCTGCCGAAGTCGATGCTCGACCTTGCCAAGCCGGAATGGAAGGGCCGCTGGACGGCTTCTCCGTCGGGCGCCGACTTCCAGGCGATCGTCGGTGCGCTGCTGCAGCTCAAGGGCGAGGAAGCGACCGCTGCCTGGCTGAAGGGCATGAAGGAAAATGCGACCCCGATCCGCGGCAATTCGACGGCGATGAAGGCAGTCAATGCCGGCCAGTTCGAAGGCGCGCTGATCTATCACTACTACTATTTCGGCGACGTGGCGAAGACCGGCGAAAACACCAAGAACGTCGGCATGCATTATTTCAAGAACCAGGATCCGGGCGCTTTCGTGTCGATCTCGGGCGGCGGCGTCCTCGCCTCCTCCAAGCACAAGGAACAGGCCCAGGCCTTCCTGAAGTGGGTTACCGGCAAGGGCGGCCAGAAGGTCCTGCGCGATGGCACCTCCTTTGAATATGCCGTCGGCAAGGGCGAGGCTTCCAACAAGATGCTGACCCCGATCGCGGATCTGCAGGCCCCGAAGGTCGAGCCCTCGACCCTCAACAACGCCAAGGTCACCGACATGATGACCGCCGCCGGCCTGCTCTAAAAGCGGTCGATAACAGTTGCATGGAGACATCGCAGGGCGTACCTGCGATGTCTCGTATTTTCGGACCGTCAATGACTTCCACCACAGATACCCGGATCTCCATCGCGCCGCGACACCGCCTGCCGGCGGCATCGTTCTGGACGCTGACGATCGCGGTCGTGGTGGCTTTGCTGGCGCTCCTGCCGCTCGGCTTCGTGTTGTGGGCGGCGGCGGTGACCGGCTGGGAGATGGCCTCGCAGCTGATCTTCCGCTCGCGGGTCGGCGAGCTGCTGGCCAATACCGTCCTGCTCGTCGTCTTCACCATTCCGATCTGCGCCGTGCTTGGCGTTTCGCTCGCCTGGCTGACCGAGCGCAGCGACCTGCCGGGCGCGCGTTTCTGGTCCTGGCTCTGCGTCACGCCGCTTGCCGTGCCGGCCTTCGTGCATTCCTATGCCTGGATCGGAATGTGGCCCGGTTTCAACGGCCTTCCCGCCGGCGTGGCGATCTCGGTCGTCGCCTATTTTCCGTTTCTCTATCTTCCGCTTTCGGCCGCCTTCCGGCTGCTCGACCCGGCGCTTGAGGACCAGGCGGCATCGCTCGGGCTGGCGCCTTTCGCCGTTTTCCGGCGCGTCGTGCTGCCGCAGCTCCGGCTTGCCCTTTGCGGCGGGGCGCTGCTGGTCGGCCTGCATCTGCTGGCCGAATACGGCCTCTTCGCGATGATCCGCTTCGACACGTTCACGACCGCGATCATCGACCAGTTCCAGTCCACCTATAACGGCGTTGCCGCCTACATGCTGGCGCTGGTGCTGGTGCTCTGCTGTTTCGTGCTGCTCGGCCTCGAAGCCTCGTTGCGCGGCCGCAGCCGGTATGCGCGGCTCGGGTCCGGCGTCGCTCGGCGGCCGAAGGTCGCAAGGCTCGGCAAGTGGAAATACGCAGCCTTGCTCGTGCCTGCGGTCACCGCCGCGTTTGCGCTCGGCATCCCGGTGCTGACCCTTGGTCGCTGGCTGATTGCCGGCGGTGCAGGTGTGTGGCGGATCGACGAGGTTGGGCTGGCACTGTGGCAGACGCTGTTCATCTGCCTGATCGGCGGGATCGCCACGACCGCCGCCGCCGTGCCGATTGCCTGGCTTTCCGTGCGCCGGCCGACCCGTGCCAGTCGGTTCCTCGAAGGCTGCTATTATCTCGCGAGCTCGATGCCGGGCGTCGTCGTGGCGCTGGCGCTGGTGACGATCACCGTGCGGGCCATGCTGCCGCTCTACCAGAGCGTTGCCACCATCGTGCTTGCCTATGTGGTGATGTTTTTGCCGCGCGCGCTGGTGAGCTTGCGCGCCAGTATTGCGCAGGTGCCGGTCGAGATCGAACAGGCTGCGGCAAGCTTGGGGCGTTCGCCGGGCAATGCGCTGCTAGCGACCACGATCCGGCTTGCGGCACCGGGGGCAGCGGCCGGCGTCGCGCTCTCCTCGCTTGGCATCATGAACGAGCTCACCGCCACCCAGATGCTGGCGCCGAACGGCACCCGCACGCTCGCCATGGCCTTCTGGGCCCTGACCGGCGAGATCGACTATGCCGGCGCTGCGCCTTATGCGGTGCTGATGGTGGCCTTTTCGCTGCCGCTCACCTTTCTTCTCCATCACCAATCGAAAAAGATCGCCGGGCGATGACGCTGCTTACCCTGACCTCCCTGCGCAAACAGTACGGCTCCGTGGCAGCCCTCGACGGCGTCGACCTGTCGGTGACAGCCGGCAGCCGCACGGCGATTGTCGGCCCGTCCGGCTGCGGCAAGACCACGCTGCTGCGCCTGGTTGCCGGCTTCGACGCTCCGGATGAGGGCCGCATTGTGTTCGATGGCCGGACGCTTGCCGACAGCTCGTCCCAGGTGCCGGCGCACAAGCGCGGCATCGGCATCGTGGCGCAGGACGGCTGCCTGTTCCCGCATCTGACGATCCGCCAGAATATCGGTTTCGGGCTCGATGCGGAGGCCTCGGTCAAGAATGCCCGCATCGCGGAGTTGATGGACATGGTCGGGCTCGACCGGGCCATGCTCTCCCGCAAGCCGGACCAGCTCTCAGGCGGCCAGCAGCAGCGCGTGGCGCTTGCGAGGGCCTTGGCCCGCAAGCCGCGGCTGATGCTGCTCGACGAGCCCTTCTCGGCCCTGGATACGGGTCTGAGGGCGGCGACCCGCAAGGCGGTGACCGATGTGCTGACCGCGGCCGGCATCACCACGCTTCTGGTCACCCACGACCAGGGCGAGGCGCTCGCCTTTGCCGACCAGGTGGCGGTGATGCGGGCCGGCCGGTTTGCGCAGGTGGGGAGCCCGCGCGAGGTCTATTCGCGGCCGGTCGATGCGGCGACAGCGGCGTTTCTCGGCGAGGCGATCGTGCTGCCGGCCGACATCGCCGGCGGACAGGCAAAAAGCCCGCTGGGCGTGCTGCCGGTCGACGACGTCGCCTATCGCGGCAAAGGCGAGATCATGCTGCGGCCCGAACAGGTTACCGTCATGCAGGACAGCAGCCCGGACGGCAGCAGTGGCGCATCGGGGACGATCACCGACATCAATTTCTGCGGTCCGACCTCGGACGTGCGAATCAGGCTTGGCAGCGACCCGCAAGGCTTCTCCTTCCGGCTCGACATTCCGAGCCGCGAGGCGCTTGCCGCCGGGGATCGGGTGACGATCGGTGTGGCGGGAGCCGCCCACCTCTTCCGGTAAGCCGGCGTGCCACAACTACAGGCCGCCTGAAAAAGGATCTGTGACTTTCGGGATTCTACGGGACCTTCATCGCCGAAGGTGTGCCGCGATCTCGTCGTGAATGGCAGGCGAGGAGAACAGGACCGCGTTTCCGGATAGATCAGGCGGAATGTTTTCAGAAACGCCTGCAAGGTGGCTACGGGTTGCACCAGCCTCGGTCGCGATAAGCCCCGCGGCGGCGACGTCCCACGGGAACAGCGTTTCCGTGTGGGCATCCAGCCGTCCGGCTGCGACATAGGCGATATCCAGAACCGGCGCTGCGCCGCGCCGGATGTCCTGGCACATCGACAGAATTATCCGCACCCGTTCCAGCAGCGGACCGGGATCGCTTTTTTCATGCGGGAAACCGGTGCTGACGATCGAACGCGCCAGGCTATCCGGCGAGGACGCCCGGATCGGGCGGCCGTTCAGAAAGGCGCCCTGGCCCTTCGCCGCGGTGAATGTTTCGCCCAAAGCAGGCGCATGGACGCAACCCGCCAGAACGTCACCATCCATGGCGAAAGCGACCGAAATGCCGAAATAGGGATGTCCCCTTGCGTAATTCGCGGTTCCGTCGATCGGGTCGATAATCCACAAGGGACCTGAGTAATCGAAGCCGTGGCTGTCGGCGTCTTCTTCCGAGAGGATGCGGTGGAGGGGAAACTCGGCCGTGATCGCCGCCTGGATAATCTCGTCCGAGAGCAGGTCGGCGCCGGTCACCAGATCGCTTGGCCCCTTGAAGCGGACCTGGCTGCGGGATGCTTCCCACTGTTCGATCACTGCATTCCCAGCCGCGACGGCGGCTTTACTGGCAAGAGACAGCATCCGGTCGTATTCGGTGCTCAATATCATGTGTCGCAATCCAATTCACGTTTCGCGGATATCGCGCAGCGGGCAGGGACATATTGGAGATACGCCGCTTCGCAGTCGAGGCTTACGAGTGGCACGTTTATGGAACCCTGGAACATTTCTTCGCGTTATCGGACCATCAACGTGAAGGAACAATTCCATGCTGAAATGGGCTCTCATCTTCCTCGTCATCTCGCTGATTTCCGGCTTCCTCGGCTTTTCCGGCATTTCCGCCGCGACGGCAGGGATCGCGAAAATCCTGTTCTTCATCTTCCTTGTCGTTTTCCTGATTTTCGTCGTGCTCGCCTTTGCGGCCGGCAATGCGATTCTCTGATTCCCCTGGCGTCCCGCGGGTGAAGCGCAAGGAATCGGGCCGCTGAAACAAAAAAGCCCCGCCGAAGGTCGGGCGGGGCAAATTGGGGAAAATCCGCATCAGTGACGCGGTGGGTCGCATTTGGCATATTCCATGTCGTGCTACGAGGCGGGTTGAGGCCGATTCGGTACGCTCGAGCGAAAAAAAGAGACCGGTCTCGATGCGGCGAGACTGCTCTGCGCAGATGCGGAGGTCAGGGGCGCGACGGATGTTTCTGGGCGAACACGAGCAGCTTCCAGACTACCGGGCCAAGGACGGTATGCTCGTGATGGATTTGCGGGATGGCGGCGGCCTTGTGGACGACGATCTCGTCGCCGCAGGTCCGGCACCGGTAGATCCCGGCATTCGGCACTTTCTGTCCGGGCATCCAGTCCTTGTCGAAGGCCGGCGCGCCGGTCTGGACGAGATGCTCCAAATTCTTGAACTGCGCCATGCTATACTCCCCTTGATTTTGTAACACCATAACAAGCGCAAATGACCAAATCGCCAGCAAGGCTGGTGAAGAGTTTGGGGCGAAGATGTGCCGTTTTGGAACGAATTCGTTAAGGGAGGGGTCAGAAACGAAGAAATCCGCCGAAGCGGATTTCTCAACGTTTTGAACTGGATGGTGGGCGTGACAGGGATTGAACCTGTGACCCCTACGATGTCAACGTAGTGCTCTCCCGCTGAGCTACACGCCCATCCGTGGCGGCGCATAGACCATAGACTGGTCGGGCCGTCAACAGGTTTTTGCCAGGAAATGCGAAGGTTTTTTGAAGGCCTTGCAGATCAGGGCTTTTGCGGCCGGGTTTCCGGTTTCAGGCCGCCAGAAGCTTGTTCACTTCGTCCACCAGATCGCGCAGGTGGAAGGGCTTCGACAGCACCTTGGCATCCTTCGGGGCCTTGGAATCGGAGTTCAGCGCGACGGCGGCAAAACCGGTGATGAACATCACCTTCAGGTCAGGATCGAGTTCCGTCGCCCGGCGGGCGAGTTCGATCCCGTCCATTTCCGGCATGACGATGTCGGTCAGGAGCAGCGAGAAGGGTTCTTCGCGCAGGCGATCGTAAGCGCTCGCGCCGTTGTCGAAGGACGCGACCTTGTAGCCCGCCTTTTCAAGCGCCTTCACCAGGAAACGACGCATGTCGTTATCGTCTTCGGCGAGAAGGATTTTCTGAATCATCTCCAGGACCGTTATCCAATGCAAATTTTTAGAGTTGTCGGTATCTCTTACACTGCCTACGCGCGGTAAACATCCGTTTAATGAGGGTGTAAGAGGATTTGGTAGGGTATAGATAGTATGGACTTCGCCTCGGGCAACTGGCAACATGAGTTCCTGAACAAGTTCGTGACATGGTAAAGGCAGGATGGATTGCAACGTAGGTGATTTTGGACATTTCGAAGTGAGGGAGCCCGCCACGCAGACTATCCCCTTCGTCTTCAATTCGCCTCATAGCGGCAGCTTCTACCCGCCTGAATTTCTCGCCGAGAGCGGCCTCGATTCGCTCGCCATTCGCCGCTCCGCAGACCATTATGTCGACGAGCTTTTCGCCGACGCACCGGAGCTCGGTGCGCCGCTGCTTCTCGCCCATTTCCCGCGCGCCTATCTCGACGTCAACCGGGAGCCCTACGAGCTCGATCCACGGATGTTCGACGGGCCTTTACCGCCTTTCGTCAATATCGGCTCTATGCGGGTCGCAGGCGGGCTGGGCACGATTCCGCGGATCGTCGCCGAAAACATGGAAATCTACCGCCGCCGGCTGCCGGTCGACGAGGCGATGTCCCGCATCGAAACGATCTACAAGCCTTACCACGCCTGCCTTCGCAAACTGATCGCCCGCACCCATGCCCGCTTCGGGCTTGCCATCTTGATCGACTGCCATTCGATGCCGGGCAATATCCGGCTCTCCGGTTCGGATGTGCGGCCCGACTTCATCATCGGCGACCGCTACGGCACCAGTGCGTCTGCCGAACTCTCCCGGGCGGCGATGCAATTCCTCGACGGCATGGGTTTTTCGGCTGTGCGCAACAAACCTTATGCCGGCGGCTTCATTACCGAACATTACGGACGGCCGGTGCGTGGCCTGCACGCGCTGCAGATCGAGATCAACCGCGCGCTCTATGTGGACGAGATGACGCTTGCCAGGCGGCCGGAATTCCCGGTGATCGCAGCCGCGCTTTCGACCTTCATGCGACAGATGGCGGATTTCGTCGTCGACTTCGCCGGCGACAGCGCGCTCGCAGCCGAATAACTTCCCTTAAAAGTTTTCCACAGGTTTGGTCTACCGCCGGCGGGGTGACTGGCTCGCCAGCTCGATTGCGGGCAAAAAAAACCGCGCTTGTGGGCGCGGCTAAGTCTAGGGAGGAAACACCCAAGGAGGGTATTTACAGTCAAAGACTGTGCATTGAAGCTACGAGTGCGCTGCACAAATGTCAAGCATCTTTTTCGACTGATTAAATATGCGCCATTTTTGGGCGGTTTGGTGAGTTTTTCGGCGCGGGTCGATTGTTTTTTGATTTTTTGCCCAGGATCACGCGAATCCGGTTTTCAGTTTCAGGCGAGTATCCTAGAAGAGATCACCTCTTCCTCAGCGGATTTCCCCATGCTCCCCGATCGCGACTTCTTCGATGCGCTTGCCGCCGCCGCCAAGGCCGAGACCCTGCCACGCTTTCGAACCGGCCTTTCGGTGGTCAACAAGCTGATGGGCGGGTTCGACCCGGTGACCGAAGGCGACCGCGCCGCCGAGACGGCGATCCGGGCGATGATTAGCGAGAAGTTTCCCGAGCACGGCATTCTCGGCGAGGAGCATGGCAATGTCGGCCTCGACCGCGAACATGTCTGGGTGATCGATCCGATCGACGGTACGCGCGCCTTCATTTCCGGCCTGCCGGTTTGGGGCACGCTGATCGGCTTCCAGTCGAACGGCCGCGCCGTCATGGGCCTGATGGACCAGCCTTTTATCGGCGAGCGTTATTTCGCCGACGGGACGCGCGCCTGGTATTCTGGCCCGGATGGCGAGCGCCAGATCTCGGTGCGCGACTGCGGCAGTCTTGCCGACGCCACCCTGTTCACCACGTCGCCGCATATCTTTGCCGGCGACGATCTGGTGAGATACCGTTCGGTCGAGGAAAAGGTGCAGCTGTTCCGTTACGGCTGCGATTGCTACGCCTATGTGCTGCTCGCCTCCGGCCATGTGGATATCGTGGTCGAGAACAACCTGAAGCCTTATGACGTCGGCGCGCTGATCCCGATCATCGAGCAGGCGGGCGGCATCATCACCACCTGGGACGGCGGACGCCCGGAAAATGGCGGCAATATTCTTGCAGCAGGCAGCAAGGCTGTGCATGCGGAAGCGATGAAGCTGCTTTCCGGCAGATAGGTTGGCAGACAGACCCGCGGATCAAGCAGCGGTTTCGGAAAGCCCGAAGCTGCCATCCTGGCCGGGCATGAAGGCCTCGATCGCCGCGAGCGCCTGGGCGCGATAAATATCCTTGTCGTGAAACACTTCGTGGCGCCCGCCGTTGATGGTGATGAGCTGGCCGGCGCGGAAATTACGCGACAGTTCCTCCTGCGCCGCATAGGGGACGATGGCGTCGAGAACGGGAGCGAGAATCAGGGTTGGAATGGTGATCCTGGTCAGATGCGATTGAGAAGATACGCGGCGAGCGGCCTTGAACGTCTCGTGCAGCCAGCGGGCCGTCGGCGGGCCGATCGTCAGCTCCGGATGGGCGGCGCCGATCTCCATGTTGCGGGCGAAACGCTTGCGGTCGGAGGTCAGCGGGTTGCCTTCGAAGGCGCGGTTGCTGCGATCGGTGCCCATAGAGACGCGGCCGAAACCGGTCCAGCTCGCAATCCCGGCAAGCGTGCGGATGAAGCCTTCCGGAACACCCTGACCTGAGAGCGCGATATAGGGGGCTGCAACCGCCATCCGGTTGATGCGGTTCGAAAGCCGCGGGGCGGCCGAGAGCGCGATCAGGGCGCCGGTCGAATGGGCAACAAGGAAGAAGGGCAGGCGGGCATCCGGCAGTACGATATGTTCGAGGAAGATCTCGAGATCCCGCTCGTAATCGGAAAAGCGGCGGACATGGCCCTTGCGCGGGTTTTTCGTCAGCCGTTGCGATCCGCCCTGGCCGCGCAGGTCGAAGGTCGCGACCCAGAGGCCCATGGCGTTGAGGTCACGGATCGTTTCGAAGTATTTTTCGATGGACTCGTTGCGGCCCTGCACGAGCACGATAGTGCCGATCGCCGGTGATATCTCGGAGCGAAACAGACCGTAGCGCAACCTTGTGCCGCGATGGCCGGTGAAATAGCCGGCCGAATAATTGGCCGGCGCCGGGTTGCCCGGGGTCGGGTGGAGAATGTCGCCGATGGAATCTGCCGCTTCGCTCATGCCGGCCAGCGTCAGCCAGCGGCGGCGGGACGTCAAGGAGATTGTTGTTTGGAGGATGTGATGTGGGTTGGGGTGCGTGCAGGGTTGCCCCTCATCCCCCTGCCGGGACCTTCTCCCCGTTCTGACGGGGAGAAGGACGCAAGTGGCCGGTTCGTCGCTCCCTCTTTTCGCAAGAAGGTAGTGTTTCCCAAGGACCTATGAGGGACGAGGAGGGTGCGGCATATCCTCTTCTCCCCGTCAGAACGGGGAGAAGGTGGCGGCAGCCGGATGAGGGGCAACCGCAACCTGAGAGGTTGCCGCAATCACTGATTGGACGGATGACTTGCGCGGTGGCGATCAAATATGTGTAGTCAAGGCCATGGAGCTCTGCGCGCAATGCCGGCCAGATCGGGAGGAGACAAGCCATGTATTACGCAATTCTTGCCTATCACCAGGAGGGGGTGGTCCAATCCTGGACCGAGGAGGAGGACCAGGCGCTGATGACCGAGTTGCTGGAGGTCAACGACCGTCTGGTTGCGCAGAAATCCCTGGGGCCGGCCGCGCGGCTCGGCCCAACGGAGCAGGCCGTGACATTGCGGGGCAAGGGCGAAGGCATGGTCATCGACGGACCGTTTGCCGAGACCAAGGAGCAATTGCTCGGTCTCTACGTGGTAGATTTTCCGACGATCGAGGGCGCCATTGCGGCGGCACGGGATCTGCGCCGAGCCAATCCGACGGCGGTCTACGAAATCAGGCCGATCCTGCTTTATCTGCCGGGGGCACCGCTGGAGACGCGGGCCGAGGATTGAGAGCGTTTTTCAGCAGGAAAAAAGAAGCCGGAATCGGGGGCTAGGGATACCCCAAGCGATTCCGGCAATTGATGACCGAAGCGAAGGGACGAATGGAGCTTCGGTCGAGAGAGACAGTCTGCCTTCCACTGTCTTTTCTATCAAAACGATCCTGAACCGGCCCGAAACGAGCCGTTCATGTCAGGTTCACGCGCAAAACTGCGCCCCGAACCGGGCTCTTGAAGCCGCGGAAATCAATCCCCATTTGAACTCTGCGGGCGCCAAACGGGTCCGCTGAACGGGACCGCATCGCCAATCAAGGGATGCGCAAACCCAGATGAAAACCGCAACGTCGCTTCCCAAGGAGGACTCCATGCGTCACGTCGATTTCTCGCCCCTTTATCGTTCCACCGTCGGTTTCGACCGTCTTTTCAACCTGCTCGACAATCGCGGGCCGGCAGATCAGACGCCGAGCTATCCGCCCTACAATATCGAGCGGACCGGCGATAACACCTATCGCATCACCATGGCCGTTGCCGGTTTCGATGAAAAGGAACTGAGCCTCGAAGCCCATGCGAACGTGCTGACCGTGAAGGGTGAAAAGAGCGAAGACGAAACTGCTGCCGAACAGAGCGAATACCTCTATCGCGGCATCGCCAAGCGCGCCTTCGAGCGCCGCTTCCAGCTCGCCGATCATGTCGAAGTGCAGTCCGCTTCGCTGAAGAACGGCCTGCTCCATATCGATCTCCTCCGGAACATTCCGGAAGCCATGAAGCCCCGTCGGATCGCGATTGCCGCAGACGCAGTCGCTCCGAAGACGATCGAGGCTCAGGTCACCCCGCAGCAGGTCAACTAACCCGCTGCCGGGCACCCGGTCGATATAGTCGAGCAAGCCCAATGCGGCCCTTCCTCTTGGGGGAAGGGCCGTTTTTCGTTTTTTTGGGGATTAACTTGCTGCGGTCTTTCGCGGACGGCCACCCTTGCGACCATTTTCCCGGGCCGTTGCCGCTTTCGCCGCTGAGCGGACCTTACCTCCGGCTGCACCCAATTGAGCGGCCATCCAGCGTTTCGATCCAAAAATGCCCTGGAGGAGGCCGGGGACATAGACGTCGACGTCAAGTTTCGGCCAATGAAGGCCAAGGCCCGTGGGGCTGATCTCAATCCCGGAGAGTTCATCCGGGGAGGCTTCGGAAAGGCCTTCGATCTTTTCCGTCGGAATAGCCACCTGGACATCAGTGTTCAGTCCGATCACGACGCGGGACGAGCGTCGATCATAACGGGCGGACACGGCATAACCCGCCTCCCGCTGAGCCTGCATACGTTCTTCGGCTGCTCTCAGTTCCTGTTCAGAAATCGCCATGATGGGCACTCCATGCCGCACAAAGAGCGGCTATTTCTTCTGCGAGGGCTTCCTCGATGCGGCGGAGTCCCGCGAGTTTGAAACCGTAGCTCTCCCGCAACTCCAGTGGTCCGCCGGGACAGTTCAGGATGAAAACCGCTTCTCCGTTGCCCCCTTTCACGTGAACATGCGCGGGACGGTGATCGTTGGGATAGATCACGACGCGTAGGCCAGCAAAGCGTAAAACGGTCGGCATGGTTCAATATAGTAAAACCCAAGCGCTTTGGAAAGTGCTTGGGTTTCAATATCTCTGGTCGTAAAGGTGAATAACGCGGCCCCTCAAGCCGCCGCCGGTGCCACGACCGCATCCTTCTTCGCCTTCAGGCGGTTCGCATATTTCTGGGCGATGACGGCGCAGGCCATCAGCTGGATCTGGTGGAAGAGCATCAGCGGCAGGACGATGGCGCCGATCGAGGAGGACTGGCCGGAGAAGATGGCGTTGGCCATCGGCACGCCGCTTGCGAGCGACTTCTTCGAACCGCAGAAGGTGATGGTGATTTCGTCCTCCTTGTTGAAGCCGAGCGCGCGGCTGCCGAACATGGTGATGCAGATGACGACTGCCAGCAGCGCCATGTCGACGAGGATGACGACGCCGATATCGAGCGCGGAGAAGGTGTGCCACAGGCCTTCCATGACCGCTTCCGAGAAGGCGAGGTAAACGACCATCAGGATCGAGCCGCGGTCGACGGGGGCGAGCATCTTCTTCTTCGAGCGGATCCAGTTGCCGATCCAGGGCTGCAGGATCTGGCCGACGACGAAGGGGGCGAGAAGCTGCAGCAGGATGCTTTCGAGCGCATCCCAGGAAAAGCCGGCGTCGCCGGTGGTCGACAGCAGGATGCCGGCGAGGAGCGGCGTCAGGAACATGCCGAAGATGTTGGAGCCGGAAGCGGCGCAGATCGCCGCCGGCACGTTGCCGCCGGCCATGGAGGTAAACGCGATCGAGGACTGCACGGTCGAAGGGAGCACGCAAAGGAAGAGGATGCCGGCATAAAGCGGTGCCGCCAGGATATTTTCCGGAATAAATCCGATCATCAGCCCGAGAATCGGGAAGATCGCGAATGTCGTCAGCAGGATCGTCAGGTGCAGGCGCCAGTGCAGGACGCCGGCCACCACTACGTCGCGCGACAGGCGCGCACCATGCAGGAAGAACAACAGGCCAATGGCGATGTCGGTCGCGACGTTGAACCAATCCGCATAGATGCCATGGATCGGCAGGACCGAAGCGAGGATGACGGTGCAGACGAGAAGGACCGTGAAGCGGTCCGGCAGAAAACGGCTCATGGGCGAGGTTCCTCGGATTTGAGGATTTACCCTTCACTTATCATGAAGCAGAATTCAAACACTAACAGTTATCACGGTAACGGATAGCCATGCTGAACCTTCATCACCTGAATAGTTTCGTCATGCTGCAGCAGACCGGCAGTTTCACGGAAGCGGCGGCCCGGCTGGGCGTTGGCCAGTCGACCGTCACCCAGCATATCCAACGGCTGGAAAAATCGCTCGGCCGTCAGTTGGTGTTTCGCGATACCCATCAGGTAAAGCTGACGGCGGAAGGCGAGGCGCTGCTCGGCTATGCGCGCGGCATGCTGGATATGAACGGCAAGGTCGCCTCGCTGTTCGGCGAAAGCCGGTTGCGCGGGCGGTTGCGGCTCGGAGTTTCGGAAGACGTGGTGGCGAGCCGGCTGACGTCGATCCTCGAAGATTTCATCCGGCTTTATCCGCTGGTCGATCTGGAACTGACCGTAGCGCTTTCCGCGGTGCTCTACCAGATGCAGGACATTGGCGATCTCGATCTGGTGCTCGCCAAGCGGCATATCGGCGAGACGCATGGGCGGCTGCTTTATCGCGAACCGCTGGTCTGGCTGGCACGCGATCCGGACCATGTCCTGTCGCGTGGCGATGCGTTGCCGCTGATCGCGTTTCCGCCGCCGAGCATTACAAGGCGCGTCGCCCAGGAGGCGCTCGACCGGGAAAAGATGGCCTGGCGGATCGTCTGCACCTGCGGCAGCTTGAGCGGGCTGACGGCGGCGGCGCGGGCCGGCATGGGCGTGCTTGTCCAGCCACGCAGCATGGCGCCGGCGGGGCTCAAGGAAATCGCCGCGGACCGGCTGCCGGTGCTGGAAGACGTGGAGTTCGTGCTGGTCCCACGGCGCGGCGCCGATGCCGCGCTCATGGAAGCGCTGTCGAGCCTGATCGTGGCGCAGATCGCGCCGCAGCGTCAGGTGTAGGTTGAGGCTTCAACCCGCTTTGCAGATCGCCAAAAACTGGTCGATGTCCTCTTCGGTGGTGGCGAACGAGGTCACGAGGCGGATCAGGGTCTCGTCGTCCTTTACCGGCTCCGGCATGTTGTTCGGCACCGGCCAGCCGTAGAATTTTGCGCCCCTGGCTTCGGCGGCCTCTGCCGACGCCTTGTTGAGCACGGCGAAAACCTCGTTGGAGGTCGTGTCCCAGGCAAGCCTTGTGCTGTTCAGCGAGCCGATGCCGGCGCGCAGGCGGTCGGCCATGCTGTTGGCGTGGCTTGCCATGTTGAGCCAGAGGCCATCCTGCAGGTAGGCGTCGAACTGGGCCGAGATGAAGCGGGTCTTGGAAAAGAGCTGGGCGGCGCGCTTGCGGATGAAGGCGAAGTCCCTGGCGAGTTCCGGATTGAAGAACACGATCGCTTCGGCACACCAGCAGCCGTTCTTGGTGCCGCCGAAGGAGAGGATGTCGATGCCGCGCTTCCAGGTCATTTCGGCGGGGGAGACGTCGAGCGAGACCAGCGCGTTGGCGAAACGGGCGCCGTCCATATGCACCGGCAGGCCGTTCGCCTTTGTGATCGCGGTAATCGCGTTGATCTCGTCGAGCGTATAGATGGTGCCGGTCTCGGTGGCCTGGGTGAGGGTGACTGCGGCGGCGCGGCCGTGATGCAGCGAATCCTGCGGAAAGCCGGCGATGCGGGCGCTGAGCTTCTCCGGATCCATCTTGCCGTCTTCACCTTCGACGGGGACCATGCGCATGCCGGAAAAGAAGTCGGGCGCGCCGCATTCGTCCTCGATCACATGCGCTTCCGTGTGAGAGAAGGCGACGCCGCCGACCCGCGCGATGCTGGCGAGCGACAGCGAATTGGCAGCCGTACCAGTAGAGACGAAATAGACCGAGACCTCCCGCTCGAAGATCTCGTTGAAACGGGCCTCTACCGCCTTGTCGAGATCGCTGTTGCCATAGGCGGCGGCAAACCGGGTCGACTCCTTGGAGAGGCGTTCATTGATCGAAGGATGGGCGCCGGCCCAATTGTCGGAAGCGAAAAACATTCTGAAAAATACCCTGGAAGTTTTGTCTCGGAAGCTTGGGGAGATTAATCTTTTTGAACCGGTAATCAATCGGCGAGGGCGGTCGAGCGGCCAAAACGGTTAGGTCAGCACCCGCCACGCTTTAAAACGCCCTCGATTGTAATTAAATTTCCACATCTACGCCATTCGGCGTAATCTTCTGTCGCAAAAGGCGGGAGATTTTTAATGACCGCTCTTGTCGCGGGTTAACTTCTATGGCATAGATTTTGGAAATTAGGACAGAAGTACTGTCCTAATTTCGGGAAATGAAGCGTTATTTTGCGTGTCTTTCCCGCTGACGTTCGCGCCGATCCGGGTTATGTTGCGCTGCGAAGCTGCAACCGCACCGGAGCGGCGCCATCGCATGAAGCACGGGATGGAGCCTCGGCCTGTCATCCCCAAGAGACAATTGAGAGCCACTTTGCCCGCTGCCGAAGGCGGCCAACAGGAGGAATGACGATGACGAAGACCATCTCCGAGATATCCGGCGCTGAAGCCCCGATGTCGGCTGAGACGACAGTTCGCGTTCCATTTGCCGCCGGCGGTTTGCCGATGGCTCAGGGCCTCTATCACCCGCGCAATGAGCACGATGCCTGCGGCGTCGGCTTCATTGCCCATATGAAGGGCAAGAAGTCGCACCAGATCGTCAAGGATGGCCTGTTCATCCTCGAAAACCTGACGCATCGCGGTGCCGTCGGCGCTGATCCGCTGATGGGCGATGGTGCGGGCATCCTGGTGCAGATCCCCGACCGTTTTTTCCGCGAGGAGATGGCAAAGCAGGGCTTCACCCTGCCGAAGGCCGGCGAATATGCCGTCGGCCATATCTTCATGCCGCGCAAGGCGGATGAAATCGAGCACTACAAGAAGGTAATCCAGGACGTCGTCGCGGAGGAGGGGCAGCAGTTCCTCGGTTTCCGTGACGTGCCGGTCGATAATTCGTCACTTTCCAAGGCGCCTGACATCGCCGCCACCGAACCGCATCACGTTCAGGTCTTCATCGGCGCCGGCAAGGATGCCGCGACCAACCATGATTTCGAGCGCAAGCTGTTCCTGATCCGCAAGGTGATCTCCAACCGCATCTATGACGCGTTCGGTGGCGTCGACATGGGTTTCTATCCGGTGTCGCTGTCGTCCTCGACGATCGTCTACAAGGGCATGTTCCTCGCCTATCAGGTCGGTGCCTATTACAAGGATCTTGCCGACCCTCGGTTCGAGACGGCGGTGGCGCTTGTCCACCAGCGCTTCTCGACTAACACGTTCCCGTCGTGGAAGCTCGCGCATCCCTACCGCATGGTCGCCCATAACGGCGAAATCAACACGCTGCGCGGCAACGTCAACTGGATGGCGGCGCGCCAGGCGTCGGTCTCCTCGCCGCTGTTCGGTGAGGACATTTCCAAGCTCTGGCCGATCTCCTACGAAGGCCAGTCGGACACGGCCTGTTTCGACAACGCGCTCGAGTTCCTCGTGCGCGGCGGGTATTCGCTCGCCCACGCGGTGATGATGCTGATCCCGGAAGCATGGGCCGGCAACCAGTCGATGTCGAAGGAGCGCAAGGCCTTCTACGAATACCATGCCGCCCTGATGGAGCCGTGGGACGGTCCGGCCGCCGTTGCCTTCACCGACGGTCGCCAAATCGGCGCGACGCTCGACCGCAACGGTCTGCGTCCGGCCCGCTACATGGTCACCGACGACGACCGGATCATCATGGCGTCCGAAGCGGGCGTGCTGCCGGTGCCGGAAGAGAACATCGTCAAGAAGTGGCGTCTGCAGCCCGGCAAGATGCTGCTGATCGACATGGAAAAGGGCCAGATCATCTCCGACGAGGAGCTGAAGTCCGAACTTGCGACCAAGCATCCTTACGGCAAGTGGCTGGACAAGACCCAGCTCATCCTCGAAGACCTGAAGCCGGTGGAGCCGCGGGCGCTGCGTCGCGACGTGTCGCTGCTCGACCGTCAGCAAGCCTTTGGCTACACCTCGGAAGACACCAAGATCCTGATGTCGCCGATGGCGACGACGGGCCAGGAAGCCATAGGCTCGATGGGCACCGACACGCCGATTTCGGCCATGTCGGAAAAGTCGAAGCTGCTCTACACCTATTTCAAGCAGAACTTTGCGCAGGTCACCAACCCGCCGATCGACCCGATCCGCGAGGAGCTCGTCATGAGCCTCGTGTCGTTCATCGGTCCGCGCCCGAACATTCTCGACCACGAGGGGGCTGCGAACGCCAAGCGCCTGGAAGTGCGCCAGCCGATCCTGACCAATGGCGACCTCGAGAAGATCCGCTCGATCGGCCACACCGAAGACCGGTTCGACACCAAGACGCTCGATTTTACCTATGATATCGAGCGTGGTGCCGAAGGCATGCCGGAAATGCTGGACCGTCTCTGCGAACGTGCGGAAGCGGCGGTCAAGGGCGGCTACAACATCATCGTGCTCTCCGACCGCCAGATCGGCCCGGACCGCATCGCCATCCCGGCACTGCTGGCGACGGCTGCCGTGCACCATCACCTGATCCGCAAGGGGCTCAGAACCTCGGTCGGTCTCGTCGTTGAATCCGGTGAGCCGCGCGAAATCCATCACTTCTGCTGTCTCGCCGGTTATGGCGCAGAAGCCATCAACCCCTATTTGGCCTTCGACACGCTGACCGACATGCACATGCGCGGCGAATTCCCCAAGGAAGTGGATTCCTCGGAAATCGTCTATCGCTATATCAAGGCGGTCGGTAAGGGCATCCTCAAGGTCATGTCCAAGATGGGCATCTCGACCTACCAGTCCTATTGCGGTGCGCAGATCTTCGATGCCATCGGCCTGTCTTCGGGTCTGGTCGAGAAGTATTTCTTCGGCACGGCTTCGAACATCGAAGGCGTCGGTCTGGAAGAGATCGCTGAGGAAACAGTTTCCCGGCACCACGCCGCGTTCGGCAAGGACCCGGTCCTGGCCTCGACGCTCGATATCGGCGGCGAATATGCCTACCGCATGCGCGGCGAAAGCCATGCCTGGACGCCGGATGTAGTCGCGACGCTGCAGCATGCCGTGCGCGGCAACAGCCAGGAGCGTTACCGCGAATTCGCCGAGATGGTGAACGAGACGGCAGTGCGGATGAACACGATCCGCGGCCTCTTCAAGATCAAGTCTGCCGAAGCGATCGGCCGCAAGCCTGTCTCGATCGACGAGGTGGAGCCGGCTGTCGATATCGTCAAGCGGTTCTCGACCGGCGCCATGTCGTTCGGCTCGATCTCCCGCGAGGCGCACACGACGCTCGCGATTGCGATGAACCGTATCGGCGGCAAGTCGAACACCGGCGAGGGCGGCGAGGAAAGCGACCGCTACATGCCGCTGCCGGACGGTTCTCAGAACCCGGAACGCTCGGCGATCAAGCAGGTCGCTTCCGGCCGCTTCGGCGTGACGACCGAATACCTGGTCAATGCCGACATGCTGCAGATCAAGGTGGCGCAGGGCGCGAAGCCCGGCGAAGGCGGCCAGCTGCCCGGCCACAAGGTCGACGCGACGGTTGCCAAGACCCGGCATTCGACGCCGGGCGTCGGCCTCATCTCGCCGCCTCCGCACCACGACATCTATTCGATCGAAGATCTGGCTCAGCTGATCTACGACCTGAAGAACGTCAACTCGACCGCCGACATTTCCGTCAAGCTCGTTTCGGAAGTGGGCGTCGGCACGGTTGCAGCAGGTGTGGCCAAGGCACGCGCCGACCATATCACGGTCGCCGGCTTCGACGGCGGCACCGGTGCATCGCCGCTGACCTCGCTGAAGCATGCGGGGTCGCCTTGGGAAATCGGCCTTGCCGAAACCCAGCAGACGCTGGTGCTGAACGGTCTTCGCTCGCGCATCGCGCTGCAGGTCGACGGTGGCCTGAAGACCGGCCGCGATGTCATCGTCGGCGCGCTGCTCGGTGCCGACGAGTTCGGTTTCGCGACCGCTCCGGTGATCGCTGCCGGCTGCATCATGATGCGTAAGTGCCACCTGAATACCTGTCCGGTCGGCGTGGCGACGCAGGATCCGGTCCTGCGCAAGCGCTTCAAGGGGACGCCGGAGCATGTCATCAACTACTTCTTCTTCGTCGCCGAAGAAGTGCGCGAGATCCTGGCATCGCTCGGCTTCACCCGTTTCGACGAGATCATCGGCATGGTCGAGCTTCTCGAAAAGGACCAGATGATCGCCCACTGGAAGTCCAAGGGCCTCGATTTCTCGAAGATCTTCCATAAGGTGGAGGCTCCGAAGGAGGCGACCTACTGGACGCAGCGCCAGAAGCATCCGATCGATGACATTCTCGACCGCAAGCTGATCGAGAAGTCGCAGGCTGCCCTTGAGAACAAGGAGCCGGTGGTCTTCGAAGTGCCGATCAAGAACGTCGACCGTTCCGTCGGCGCGATGCTGTCGGGTGCGCTTGCCAAGCGCTGGCGCCACAAGGGCCTCAAGGACGACACGATCCATGTGACGCTGCGCGGCACGGCCGGACAATCGTTCGGTGCCTTCCTTGCGCACGGCATCACCTTCGATCTGGTCGGTGACGGCAACGACTATGTCGGCAAGGGCCTGTCGGGCGGCCGCATCATCGTGCGCCCGCCGGAGAACTCCAGGATCGTCGCGGAGAACTCGATCATCGTCGGCAACACCGTGCTCTACGGCGCGATCACCGGCGAATGCTATTTCCGCGGCGTTGCCGGCGAGCGCTTTGCCGTTCGCAACTCCGGTGCCATCGCGGTCGTCGAGGGCGTGGGTGACCACGGCTGCGAATACATGACCGGCGGCATCGTCGTCGTGCTCGGCGAGACGGGCCGCAACTTCGCGGCGGGCATGTCCGGCGGCGTCGCCTACGTGCTCGACGAGAGCGGCGATTTCGCCAAGCGCTGCAACATGGCGATGGTCGAACTCGAGCCGGTTCCGGAAGAGGACGACATGCTGGAAAAGCTGCACCATCACGGCGGCGACCTCATGCACAAGGGACGTGTCGACGTCTCCGAGGACATGACGCGCCACGACGAGGAACGCCTCTACCAGCTGATCTCCAACCACCTGCACTACACGGGCTCCAACCGCGCCAAGGAGATCCTCGACCGCTGGAGCGAATACCGCCCGAAATTCCGCAAGGTCATGCCGGTCGAATACCGCCGTGCTCTGGTGGAGATGGAGCGGATGCGGATGGGCGTCGCTGCGGAGTAACTTCACCGGGCATCATTGCTGTGATATGCTGGCGGCATATGACGACGATGGAGTATGGAGATGAACGAACACATAAGGGAGTCTCGTGAGGATGGTGGCGTTACCGTCAGCATCTTCAAAAATGGTCGCAGCCGTGCAGTACGCATACCGAAGGAATTCGATCTGGATGGCGACAAGGTCGTGATGGTGAAGCAGCCAGATGGATCGATCCTCATTCGAACGGCGGTAACTGCCGGGCTGATCGACTATCTCAGGCAAGCTGAAGCTTGGACTGGGGGAGATTTTATCGCGAGTGACGACGATCTGGCGCCGCTTCATGAGATCGACCTTTGATGCGCTTCATGCTCGATACCAACATCGTTTCGGCCATCGTCCGTGATCCTCGCGGCAAGGTGTTCGAGCGGTTGGCTGAAGTGGGAGAACAGAACGTCTTCATCAGCATCATCACCCATGGTGAGGTCTGGTATGGCGTCAAGAAGAACGGCTCTGAGGAATTGGCGCGTAAGGTCGCCGCAGTCACGCGGAGGTTTTATGTCGCTCCGCTCAACCTGCCGGTAGACCAGCGCTATGCCGACATTCGGCAGGCATTGAGACAGGGCAAGAATATCGGTCCAAACGACCTCTGGATCGCTGCTCATGCCCTTGTATTGGATGCGGTCTTGGTGACGAACAACGAGAGTGAGTTTTCCCGGGTGCCGGGATTGAAGATTGAGAACTGGCTGCGGTAGCGGCGAAGTAGAGGTAGAACATGGGCAAGGTAACGGGTTTCCTGGAGATCGACCGGCAGGTGGGCAAGTATCAGCCGGCCTCCGATCGCATCCGCCATTTCCGCGAATTCACCATCCCGATGTCGGATGCGGAGGTCACCAAGCAGGCGGCGCGCTGCATGGACTGTGGCATTCCCTATTGCCACGGCCCGACCGGCTGTCCGGTTCACAACCAGATCCCGGACTGGAACGACCTCGTCTACAACAACAAGTGGGAGGAGGCGATCCGCAACCTCCATTCCACCAACAACTTCCCGGAATTCACTGGCCGCGTCTGCCCGGCACCCTGCGAGGAAGCCTGCACGCTGAACCTCGAGGATGCGCCGGTCGCGATCAAGACGGTCGAGCAGGCCATCGCCGATAAGGCCTATGAGCTCGGCTTCATCGCGCCGCAGCCCGCAACCGTTCATACCGGCAGACGAGTGGCGATCATCGGTTCCGGCCCCGCCGGCATGGCGGCTGCCCAGCAGCTCGGCCGCGCCGGCCATGAGGTGCATGTCTACGAGCGCGAGTCCAAGGCCGGCGGCCTGCTGCGCTACGGCATTCCGGACTTCAAGATGGAGAAGAACTTCATCGACCGTCGCGTCGAGCAAATCACCGGCGAAGGCGTGACCTTCCATTACGGTGCCAATATCGGCGTCGACATTCCCGTCGAGAAGCTGATCGCCGAACACGATGCGGTGCTTTATTGCGGCGGTTCGGAAACCCCGCGGCCGGCCGGCATTCCAGGCGTCGAGCTGCATGGTGTCTATGACGCGATGCCTTACCTCGTGCAGCAGAACCGTCGCCTCGGCCGCGAAAACATCGACAGCGTCGCCTGGCCGGCCGATCCGATCCTCGCCGGTGCCAAGCATGTCGTCGTCGTCGGCGGCGGTGATACAGCGTCGGACTGCGTCGGCACGGCCTTCCGCCAGGGCGCAGTCAAGGTAACCCAGCTCGACATCCGCCCGCAGCCGCCGGAAAAGGAAGACAAGCTCGCCGTCTGGCCGTTCTGGGCCACCAAGATGCGCACCTCGTCCAGCCAGGCCGAAGGTGCGGTGCGCGAGTTCCAGGTGGCGACGCTCGAATTCGTCGGCGAAGACGGCCAGCTCATCGGCGTGCGCTGCTGCGAAGTCGACGAAAGCCGCAAGCCGATCGCCGGCACGGATTTCATCATCAAGGCGGATCTCGCCTTCATCGCCATCGGCTTTTCAGGCCCTCTGACGGACGGTGTTCTGAACGAGCTCGAAGGCAAGCTGACGCTGAATGTCGACCGCCGCGGCTCGACCAATGTCGTCGCCAACGACAAGGACTACAAGACTTCGGTCGACAAGTTCTGGACCGCCGGCGACGTGCGCCGTGGCCAGTCGCTGGTCGTCTGGGCGATCCGCGAAGGCCGCCAGGCAGCGCGGGCGATCGACGAGGCGCTGATGGGAAGCTCGGTTCTGCCGCGGTAAGCGGGAGCGGAATTCAATAACGTGGGAGCGATCTTGCTCCCACGCCAACGATGACAACTGCTGCTACTGGGCCACTTTCACCTTGTAATCATCAACCCGTCCGGCCGGTGCGGGGGCCAGTTCGCCGCGCCTGACCAGTTTGTCGCGCGGCGTTTCGACGAGGACCGGCGGGAGCGGGGCTGCGCCGAGAAGATCCTTGCCGCCGTCGAGTTCGGGGTCGGAGAGGCTGATCGGATGGGTCGGGACCGCCTGGCCGGGCGAGGCGGGAAGGGCTGACAGTGCCGGCAGGTTCGAACCGTCGAGCTTGATGACATCGGGGCTTGCCATTTCGCCGAGATGCCGGCGGGCCAGTTTTTCCACGTAGAAGGCGAGCTTCTGTTTGCCGGCCTTGGTGAAGGTGATGCCGTCGGAACCGCGCAGGCGCACCTGCTGGCCGTTGACGTCTGAGCCGGTGATGACGAACTTGCCGTCCTCGTCGACGAAACCTTCCCAGATGTCGACGAATTCGCCGCCGGCCTTTTCAACCTGGTTGCGATAGATGGCGTTGAGCGTCACGGCGTCTGCGGTTGCGGTCGGCGACTGGAAGGAGGGCAGGCCGACCCAGAGAAGCGGCAGCTTGCGGGAAGTGACGATGCCAACGAGCCGGGTCACCCGCCGCTCGTATTCCTTGAACCAGGCGTCGCTGCGGAACTTTTCCTTGGTGCTGCCGATCGTCATCTGCTGGCGGTCATTGGCGCCGAGCATGACGACGACGACGGCCGGCTTCACCTCGTCGAGCATGGCGGGGAGTTCCCCCGGCCAATCGAAGTGATCCTCGCGGACGAGACCGGAGGAGCCGTCGCTGCGCTCGGTGATCGCGACGCCGGGAGCGGTCGCAAACGCCGTTTCCAGCTCGCTGCCGATGCCGCCGGCCATGAAGTCGCCGACCACCAGAACCTGTTTGGCATTGTCGATTTTGGCAACCGGTTCCGGCGCAGCCGGCACCATTGGCTGCACCGGGCGGGGAGCGGCTGCCCGTCCCGTGCTGCGGCGCGGACGCGGCCTCATATCGATGATCGAGCCATCCCGGTCGTAACGGCGTCGGCTATAAGGAGGAGGCTGCTCATAGCGGTCGTCGCGCTCGTAACGCGGGCCGCCGAACAGGTAATCGAAGAGGTTGCGGCGCGGGAGAGGCTCCTGGGCGGCGGCCGGCCGCGGCGCGACCGGCAGGGCGAGCAGCACCGCGAGGAGGAGGAGAGCCAAGCGTGCCCATCCTCTGCTCCGCAGGGGCTCGTTCAGCCCGGCCCCGTTGCAGCCGGCCTCGTTTTGCCCGGATTTATGCAAAGCCTTCATGTCTCCGCCGTCCCGCACGCTTGCGGGAGATTCCTTGTAAACGATGTGGCGCGAAGCACCTTCTTGTCAACGCAAAGCTTCGAGAAGCGACTTCGACGGCTCGCCGCTCTGCTGCATGCCGAGGCGTTTCTGGATTGCCGAGATCGCAGCCTTCGAGCCGGAGCCGAAATTGCCGTCGACTTCGCCCTCGTAGTAACCGAGTTGCTTCATGCGGTTCTGCAGTTCGAACTTCTGCTTGATGTCGAGCGTGCCGTCGGGACGCGGCCAGCTCTGCTGGACGCCGCCGAAGCCGGCGATCTCGTCGGCGAGCAGGCCGACGGCCAGCGCATAGCTGTCGGCGGCGTTGTATTTCTTGACGGTGAAGAAATTGCCGAGCATCAGGAAGGCCGGTCCACTCTCACCGGCCATCATCTTCAGCGTCGCCCTGTCGGCGCCGCGCGGGAAACTTTTGCCGTTCGGGCGGGCAAAACCGAGCTTCGCCCATTCGCCGAGCGCCTTGGTCTGGCCTTCGTAGCGGGTGCCATTGGCCGGAAGCACGGTTTCATAACCCCAGGTCTTTCCGCTCTGCCAGCCGTTCTTGGCGAGCAGGTTGGCGGACGTGGCGAGCGCATCCGGGACCGAATGCCAGATGTCGCGCTTGCCGTTGCCATCCGCGTCGATCGCGTAGAGCAGGTAACTGGTCGGGATGAACTGAGTATGGCCCATGGCGCCGGCCCAGGAGCCGGTCAGCTGCTTGGGGGTGATATCGCCCGACTGCAGGATCTTGAGCGCGGCGATCAGCTGGGTGCGGGCGAACTTGGCACGCTTGGGGTCGCCCCAGGCAAGTGTGGCGAGCGCCTGCGGCACGTGGTGCAGGCGCTCGGGTTTTTCGAGCGCAGCGCCGTAGTTGGATTCCATCGACCAGATGGCGAGCAGGATGTTCTTGTCGACGCCGAAATGGCGTTCCAGTGCGGCAAGCGTCGAGCCATGCTTGGCCGCCATCTCGCGGCCAATCTTGACCGTATAAGGGTTCACGCGGCTGTCGAGGTAATCCCAGATCCTGGACGTGAATTCGGGCTGATAGTTCGCCTTCTCAAGCACGTCCTGATCGGGTTCGCTGACACCGGCGAACGCTTTCTCATAGGTGGAACGGGTGATTCCGCTCTTGGCGGCGGTATCGTAGAATTTTACGATCCACGCCTTGAAACCGGCGTCTGCCTGGGCATCTATCGGCATGGCCGCCGCGGCGAGCCCGGCGATCAGGGAGAAGGCAAACCCTCGAAAGAGGTTGGTGCGAAGGGTCTTCATCGGCAGTCGGGTCCAGTCTTCTTTTTACCAAGCCTTGCGGCAAGAGTGGCATGCGGCTTAACGATGTAATAACAGGATTGGGTCAACAAATTCTTTACCATAGAAACCGGACCCACGGCAGTCTTTGCGAAACGGTAGCAATTCGTCATTAGATGCCGAGATTTGAATATTCGCACAATGACGTGCTTTCAGGAGGCGTGAGTGGCACAACAACAAAAGATCCGTAAGGCAGTGTTTCCGGTAGCAGGTCTGGGCACGCGCTTCCTGCCCGCGACCAAGGCAGTGCCGAAGGAAATGCTGACCGTGGTCGACAAGCCGGTCATCCAGTACGTCGTGGATGAGGCGGCCGAAGCCGGGATCGAACACTTCGTTTTCGTGACGGGTCGCGGCAAGGGGGTCATCGAAGACTATTTCGACATTCAGTACGAGCTGGAGCAGATGCTGCGCGAGCGCAACAAGAATGCCGAGCTAACCCTGCTCGCCGGCCTTCTGCCGGTTGCCGGCACCGCCAGCTTCACGCGCCAGCAGGTGCCGCTCGGGCTTGGCCATGCGGTCTGGTGCGCCCGCGACATCGTCGGCAACGAGCCTTTCGCGGTCCTGCTTCCGGACATGATCATGGCCGGTGGCAAGGGTTGCCTGAAGGGCATGGTCGATCTTTATGCAGAGAGTGGTGGCAACGTCGTCGCGGTGCAGGAATGCGATCCGGACCAGGCGCATAAATACGGCATCGTCGGCATCGGCGCGCCGGTTGGCGAAGGTTTCAAGATCACCCAGATGGTCGAAAAGCCCGCCAAGGGCACGGCACCGTCCAACCTCTACATCAACGGCCGCTACATCCTGCAGCCGGAGATTTTCAAGATCCTGGAAACCCAGGAACGCGGCGCCGGCAACGAGATCCAGCTCACCGACGGCATGCTGACGCTCGCCAAGGCTCAGGAATTCGCCGCCTATCCGTTCAAGGGCGACACGTTCGACTGCGGCGCCAAGGACGGCTTCATCCTGGCAAACCTCGCCTTCGCCCTGCAGCGCGCCGATATCCGTCCTGCAATCGAAGGACCGATGAAGGCGCTGCTCGCCTCGCTGAAGTAAATCTTTCCGACCGGCGATTTGCCGGTCCGGACGTCACGCAAACCCCTCATGGTCCTGCTATGAGGGGTTTTTGTTTTTCACGGTGCCGGGTGCCATGGCTGTCTCTGCGGGTCTCGATTTTCTGGAATTCCACGATTTTTCGGCGGATGCCATAACGGCGATCCTCGATCGCGCCGGCGTGCTTGCCGAGGCGTGGCGGGAGCGGCGGATGCCGAAAAGCCTCGAGGGCCGTCGGGTCGCGTTGATCGTCGATGACGGCGGCTGGCGCAATACGACAGCTTTCGATCTCGGCATCCAGGCGATGGGCGGCATTTGCGCACATGTGCCGGCGAGCCTCGGCGGGCGTGAGACGATCGCCGACCTGGCGGGTTATCTCGACAACTGGTTCGACATGGTTGTCATCCGCACGCCGGAACTCACGTCGCTCCGGGAGCTTGCGGCATACGTCCGGGCACCGGTCATCAATGCCCGGACGCGATCGAACCATCCTTGCGAGACGCTCGGAGACCTTGCCTATGTCAGAGCCCAAAGGGGCGGCATCGAGGGGCTGAAGATCGTCGGCGTGGCGCCGGACGCCAATATTCTGCGGTCCTGGGTGGAGGCGTCGATCTCGCTGCCGATCGAGGTGGTACAGGTTTATCGGGATGATTGGCACGTGGGCGACCCGGCACTGCTCAACGACAATTTCCGGCGGAGCACGGATATGCGGGAGCTTGAGGATGCGGACGTCATCTTCACGGATAGCTGGCCGGGCGGGGTCGCTGAAAGTACGCTTGCGGATTACCGGATCTCGGCGGCGGTTCTCGATCGCTGCCGTCCCGATGCGATCTTCATTCCCTGTCCGCCGGTGGCGCGCGGACAGGAAGTCACAGCGGATGCGATGACGCACGCGGCCTGCCAGAGCACGCTGGCGAAAGCCTTCCTGCTGCATGCGCAGAATGCGCTGATGGAATGGATGACCGGTCGAACGAAAGCTTAACGCTTCAAGGTGAGGCCGACGCCGGCGCGGACGATCTTGTCGTTGGTGCCGCCGCCGCCCGCCTGTTCGTATTCGGCGTCGCCGGTCAGGTCGAGGTAACGGTTGATCGCCCAGGTGAGGCCTGCGCCGCCGATCCAGACGGTTTCGTCGCTCGGTCCGCCACTCGGGAAATTGCGCAGCGTGGAGCTGCCGGTCAGCCGGGCGATGAGGTTGTCGCGCATCTCATGGGTCAAGGCTGCCGTCGCGCGGTATTCGACCCAGCCGCTCTGGCCGGGCGTGGTCGAATCCTGCACCGTGGTGCGCAGGCCGAGATCGACATTGGTGCCGCGCTGCGGCGACCAGGTGGCGCTGCCGCTGAAGGTGACCGCGCCGACCGATTTCAGGCGGTCGTCCTCGTAATCGACGACCTCGTAGCCGGTGCCGATTTCGCCACGCAGCTTTTCGCCAAGATCGAATTCGACGCCGGTGCGTGCGGCATAGCTCTGCGACGAACGGGCATAACCGGAATTGTCGTGCCTGAGGTCATAGAACGTGTGGCCGGTCGCCACTTCCACATAGGGGACGAGCGCCGGCGACAGTTCGTAGCCAAGCCGCAGGCGGCCGTCGATGCCGGTCCGGTTGCGATCCTTCATGCTGACGATCGTGCCGTCGGAGAGCTTCGCATCCGTATAGGAGGCGCGGGAAAGGTCGAGTGCGGCCGTGCCGCGGATCTTGCCGAAGTCGCGCTGGACGGAGGCGCCGCCGGTGAATTCATGGACGCCCGACTGGGTCGATGCGCCGCCGAGCGCGTTCGGATCGTAGTCGTTCTCGCGGGAGAACTTATAGCCGCCGGTGACATGGGCGACCGTATCGTTGGAGAGATCGAGCCGCAGGTCGGCATTGATGTTCGCTTCCGGCTGCTCGCCTTGGCTGCTGCTGCCGAGATTGCGCTCCAGCGTGCCTTCGCCCGTGACAGTCAACGAATGGCGCGACCAGTCGGAGGTCAGCGTGCCGCGGATCGCCGTCGACAGATAATCGCGGCGGATCTTGGTGCCGCTCGAGCGGCGGATCTCGGTGTTGATACCCTGGTTGATCGAAGGACGGAGCAGGAAGCTGCCCATCCGGATGCCGGTCGGATCACCCGGTTCGCGGGGCTGTTCCTGGGTCTCGACCGGCTCGGCGCCACGGTCGAGCGGCTCTTCATGGGGCTGGTTCAGGTCGTCCTCATAGGGAAGCTCCTGGGTTGCCGCACGGTTGCGGCCGGGCGTGGTGCCGGTCGCGACATTCGGGTCGTCCTGGTTCTGATCGGCGGCGGCACTGGCGGACGGCTGCGCCGAGGTACTGCCTCTCAACGCCGCGCCGGAAGCGGGATTCGACGCGGGCGAACTGGTGTCTGTGACCGATGGAAGAGAGCCGCTCTGCGGCGGAAACACGTTGCGGGTCTGGGCGGCTGCGGGCGAGACAAGCGCCGAACAGGCCAGCAGAAGGCCGAGTGCCGTCCGGCGCCTCTGGCGCGTCCCGCCTGTCGTTGTGGTGATCTTCATAGGCCTGCCCGGGCAATCGCAAATGCTTACCCAAACGTAAAGCCATGTGGTTAACGTTTGGTTGCGACGCTATGGCAGCGGCCAACTTCGTGGCCCCGGCCCGAAGCCGATAGACTTGGTGGGCGAAAAGCGTTAAGGCTTGCCCATGATCAAGAGAGCTTTGCAACTGGTCGAGAACGACCTTGTCGATTCCGCCTTGAGGACAATTTCCTTCGGGAAACAAGGGCTTAATGCGCTGGAGCTGGCGCTTCAGAACGGCCTCGGCGAAGCCTTCCGCAAGGCTGCGGAACTGATCGGCGACATCGACGGCAGGGTCGTCGTGACCGGCATCGGCAAGAGCGGACATATCGGCCGCAAGATCGCCGCCAGCCTCGCCTCGACGGGCACGCCCTCCTTCTTCGTGCATCCCGTCGAAGCCAATCACGGCGATCTCGGCATGATTGGCTCGGGGGACGTGGTGCTGGCTCTGTCCTGGAGCGGCGAGACCGCCGAGCTGCAGGGCATCGTTTCCTTCACCCGCCGCTTCTCCATTCCGCTGATCGCCATGACGTCAGGCGAGGTTTCGACGCTGGCCCGCGAGGCCGATGTCGTCCTGCTGTTGCCCAAGGAACAGGAAGCCTGCCCGCACGGCCTGGCGCCGACCACGTCGACGCTGATGCAGCTTGCCATGGGCGATGCACTTGCCGTGGCGCTGCTCGAAGCGCGCGGTTTTTCGGCAACCGATTTCCGCGTCTATCATCCGGGCGGCAAGCTCGGGGCGATGCTCAGCCATGTCGGCGATCTGATGCATACCGGCGATCGCATGCCTCTGGTCAAAAAGGGCGTCCTCATGCTGGAGGCGATCCAGGAGCTGTCGCGCAAGCGCTTCGGCTGCGTCGGCATAGTCGACGAGGATGGCAGCCTCTGCGGCTTCATCAGCGATGGCGATATTTCCCGGCACCTTCATCTCGATCTGCGCGATACGCGGGTCGATGACGTGATGACGCGCAATCCGAAGACTGTCACTAAGGAAACGCTCGCCACCAAGGCCATGGCGCTGCTCAACAAGCACAGCATCGGCGCGCTGCTCGTCGTCGATGAAGAGCGCAAGCCGATCGGCATCGTTCACTTTCATGATCTGCTGCGCGTCGGCGTGGCCTGATACCGAGCCAGGCTCCAAGCCGTTTTCGGACAGGGAAAACTACGCCGCTTCGACCTTCAGGTCTCGGCCGCTTGCCGCCACCACCTTCACCTGCGTGCCGGCTGGCAGATCCGGTCCCATCACCGACCACCATGTATCGTCGAGCCGGATGCGGCCGCGCCCCTCGGCGATCGGCTCGTGGAGAGTTGCGGTGCGGCCGACCAGGCTTTCGCCGCGGCGGTTGAGATTGGGTTCGTCGGTCGCTTGGTTGCGGCTGGAATAGAAACGGCGGCCTGCCAGCGCGAAGGCGCCTGAGAGCACTGCAAACAGCAGAAGCTGGACGTGCCAGCTCCAGAAGGCCGCGTCCCAGAGCGCCAGAGACAGCGCGCCGATGACGATCGCGGCCGCGCCGATCCAAATCAGGAACACGCCTGGTGCCGCGAGTTCGGCGCACAACAGGACGACGCCTAAAATCCACCAACTCCAGGGACCAAGATTGACCACAGCATCATGCAGCATGGCTCAGGTCTCTGAGGAATTCGGGTTGAACGGATTGAGGACCGGCGTGGTGCGCGGACCGGGCTGGGGCCGCGGGCCGGCCGGTGGGCGCGGCGGTGCGGCATGCCCAGAACCATCGCCGAAAACCTCCTTGGCGATGGCGCCGATGCCGCCGAGCGAACCGATGATCGACGAAGCCTCCAGCGGCATCAGCACGATCTTCGAATTCGGAGCCCTGCCGATTGCCACCAGCGCTTCGGTATATTTCTGAGCCACGAAATAGTTGATCGCCTGCACGTCGCCGGCGGCGATTGCCTGGGAGACGGCCTGTGTGGCCCGCGCTTCGGCCTCGGCGAGGCGTTCGCGGGCTTCTGCCTCGCGGAAGGCGGCTTCGCGCTTGCCTTCCGCTTCCAGAACGGCTGCCTGCTTGGCGCCCTCGGCGCGCAGGATCTGGGCGCTGCGCGAGCCTTCGGCTTCGAGGATCTGGGCGCGCTTCTCGCGCTCGGCCTTCATCTGCCGTCCCATCGATTCGACGAGGTCGGCGGGCGGCTGGATGTCCTTGATCTCGACGCGGGTGACCTTGATGCCCCAGGGACCCACGGCTTCGTCGACGACGCGCAGCAGCCGCTCGTTGATGACTTCACGGTTGGAGAGCAGTTCGTCGAGGTCCATCGAACCCATGACCGAGCGAATATTGGTCATGGTGAGGTTCTGGATGGCATTTTCAAGATTGGAAATCTGATAGGCGGCCTGGGCCGGATTGAGGACCTGGTAGAAGGACACGGCATCTGCGGAGACGCTGGCATTGTCCTTGGTGATGACCTCCTGGGTCGGGATGCTGAGGACCTGCTCCATGACGTTCATGCGCACGCCGATGCGCTCGATGAAAGGTGTCAGCAGGTTGAGGCCCGGGTCCAGCGTGCGGGTGTAGCGGCCGAAGCGTTCCACGGTGTAGCGATAACCCTGCGGCACGGTCTTGATCCCGGCAAACAGGACCAGAATGATCAGCACTACGACGCCGATCACGACGATATCGAAGCCACCCAGGCCGCCCAAGTTCATGACAGTCCTCCATTGCAGGCGGTAAGTCCGCCAGGTCACACGTGATGAGTTAGCACGTTATTTGCAGGGAAGAAATGACAGCTAGACCGCTGTCGACGTGGCTGCGGTTATTCACAAGGACGCGTTGGCGGTCTAGAGAGCAGGTTCGAACACCCGGTCGCAGCCTACCCGGTCAAAACAAGGATAAAAGCCCATGAGAACCATCGTCGTCTGCTCCGGCGGACTGGATTCCGTTTCGCTCGCCCACAGGATTGCCGCCGAACGGCAGCTGCTGGGCCTGATCTCCTTCGATTATGGCCAGCGACACCGCAAGGAACTCGATTTCGCCGCCGCCTGCGCCGCGCGGCTCGGCGTCTTCCATGAGACCATCGACATGCGCGGGATCGGCAGCCGGCTGACCGGGTCCGCCTTGACCGACGATCTCGATGTGCCGGACGGACATTATGCCGAGGAGACGATGCGGGTGACCGTGGTGCCGAACCGCAATGCGATCATGCTGTCGGTCGCCTTCGGAGTGGCTGCGGCGCGAAACGCCGATGCGGTGGCGATCGCCGTGCATGGCGGCGACCATTTCATCTATCCCGACTGCCGGCCCGGTTTCATCGATGCCTTCCAGGCGATGCAGGATCATGCCTTGGACGGCTACGCGTCGATCCGGCTGCTTGCGCCTTACGTCGCCGGATCGAAAGCGGATATCGTCACCGATGGCGCCCGGCACGGAACGCCGTTTGCCGAAACCTGGTCCTGCTACAAGGGCGGTACCCTGCATTGCGGCCGCTGCGGCACCTGCGTCGAACGGCGCGAAGCTTTTAACATCGCCGGCATCGAAGACCCGACGGAGTATGAAGATCCTGATTTCTGGAGGACTGCAACGGAAGGATTCACGGCGACCGAAGTGCGGTAAGCCGGCCTACACCCAGCCCTGAAGTTCGCGGCGGACGACCTTTTCCAGCACCGTCATGCCGCCGGGGCTATCGTTCAGACAGGGGATATGGGCGAACTTTTCGCCGCCATTGTGGCGGAAGATCTCGCCCGCTTCCTCGGCGATTTCCTCGAGCGTTTCCAGACAGTCGGAGACGAAACCGGGATTCATGATAGCGATGCGCCTGATGCCGTCTTGGGCGAGCTTTTCGACCGTCTTGTCGGTATAGGGCTGCAGCCATTCCTCCGGCCCGAAACGGGACTGGAAGGTGATCATGAAATTTTTGTCGGTGAAGCCGAGGGCCTCCTTCAGGAGCCGGGCGGTCTTCTGGCAATGACAGTAATAGGGGTCGCCTGCCTTGAAATAAGATTGCGGGATACCGTGGAAGGACGCAATCAGCATTTCCGGCTCCCAGTCGAGCGCCGCGTATTCCGCCCTGACGGAATCCGCCAGCGCCTCGATATAGGCCGGTTCGTCGTGATAGGGCGGCACGGTGCGCAAGGCCGGCTGCCAGCGCAGCTTCATCAGGTGCTCGAAGGCCTTGTCGTTGACGGTTGCGGTGGTCGAGGCGGCATATTGCGGATAGAGCGGGAAGAGGACGATCTTCTCGCAGCCCTTTTCCTTCAGCGCGTCGATGCGTTCGGCGATCGACGGCTTGCCGTAGCGCATCGCCCATTCGACGACGACATTCGGCAGATCCTTCAGCCGTTCGGCCATCAGTTCGCCCTGGCTGCGGGTATAGGTGCGCAGGTAACTCTCGTTCAGATCCTTGTTCCAGATCGCCTCATAGGCCTTGCCAACCTTCTGCGGCCGCTTGTTGAGCACGATGCCGTAGAGGATCGGGTACCAGTAGAACCGCGACCACTCGATCACCCGCTTGTCGGACAGAAACTCGGCGAGATAGCGCCGCATCGACCAGTAGTCCGTGCCGTCCGGGGTGCCGAGATTGACGAGCAATACGCCGACTTTGCCGAAACTCACCTTCGGATGATCGGAGGGCATATGGGCGGAATGGGAGGTCATGCGGATACTTTCGATTAAGTCTTGCACGGGCGACGACGCACTCGTTTGTTTCGCAAATTACTTAGAAACAAAAATCGGCCCGGGAAAGCCTGGGCCGATCATGGGATCGGGACAAATCGTCCCAATGTGTTGCGTGAAGTCGCCGGCCCGAACCTTGATCCGGGTCAAGCGGTGTCACTTCGCCGGCAGTTCCAGCTCGGCGCCGACCTGGATGACGTTTGGATGGCGCAGCGAGTTGAGCTTGGCGATCTCGGTCCACTTCTCGCCGTTGCCATAGGTGGCTTCGGCGATCTTCCAGAGCGAGTCACCCTTGGCGACCGTGTACTTGGTGGGGCCGGCCGGCTTGGGTGCGGCGGGAGCCGCTGCCGGAGCAGGTTTCGCCGGAGCTGCAGCCATGGTGTTCGGTGCCGGCGCCGCGGGTGCTGCCGGAGCAGGGTTCGCCGGTGCGGCCGGAGCGGCTGCAGTGGGGGCCGGAGCGGCAGGTGCAGGAGCGGCAGGTGCAGCAGGAGCCGGGGTAGCGGGAGCGGCAGCCGTCGGAGCCGGAGCAGCTGCCGGCGGGGCGGCAGGCGCGGGTTTGGCCGGCGGGGTGTAGCTGGCCGGCGTCAGATCGGTAACGCGGCCGTCCGTGTAGGGCTTGTAGGGATTGTGGGCGGCCACGAATTCCGCCGTTACGTCGGCGAGGTCCGGACCGTAGTCGTAGGCGTTCTTGCCGCCGGTCTTGAAGATGGCGTAGCCATCGCCGCCTGCGCGCATGAAATTGTTGGTGGCGACGCCGTAGGTCTTGGCCGGGTCGATTGGTACGAACTTGTCGCCTTCCTTGACCTGCACGTCGCTGACCTTGGCTCCGGCCGGCTTCGACTTGTCGAAGGAATATTTGAGACCCGCGACCTGCGGGAAGCGGCCTGCGCCGTCATCGATCTGGCTGACGCCGTTTTCGAGCGCCTTGACGACATCGGCACCGGTGAGCTGGAAGGTCGCGAGCGTGTTCTGGAAGGGCAGGACGCTGACGACCTCACCCTGGGTGACCTCGCCGGCATCGATCGAAGCGCGCAAGCCGCCGCCGTTCTGGATGGCGATGGTGATGCCCTGGCCCTTGGTGCGGTCAAGTATGGCGTCGGCGACGAGGTTGCCCATCGAGCATTCCTTGGCGCGGCAAACGCGGCGGTCGCCATCAATGACCGCGTCGGAAGCGCCGACGACCTTCTTTTTCATGTCTTCGATCGGCTTCTTCAACTCGGCAACGCGAGCCAGGAAGGCCGGATCGGGCGTGATCGACTTATCCATGAGGATCGGCTCGCCTTCGGCCGACTTGACGACGCCGCTGTCGTCGAAGACGATTTTGATGTCGCCGAGATATTTCGAATACTGGAAAGCCTGGACTACCGGAACCTTGTAGCCGCCGGGATTGTCCGACCAGGTCGGGTAGGGGCCTTCGGCACCCTTGGCCACGTTCGACAGCAGTGTGTGGGTGTGGCCGCCGACGACGACGTCGACATCCGGGATCTTGGCGATGATGGCGAGGTCGCGCGGGTAACCGACATGGGTCAACGCGATGATCTTGTCGACGCCTTGGGCCTTCAGGCCCTGAACGGCTTCGGTGATCTTGGCGACGTCGTCGGCAATGGTGATGTTCGGGCCGGGATTGGCGATTTCGGCGGTGTCGTTGGTGACGGCGCCGACGATGCCGATCTTCTGGCCGCCAACGGTCAGCACCAGCGACGGCTTGATGCGGTTGCCGATCTTGGCGGCGGCGCTCGGAACGACGTTGGCGGTAACGACCGGAAACTGGATCTTGTCGAGGAAGGTGGCAAGCACGTCGTCGCTGTCGTCGAATTCATGGTTGCCGACGGTCATCGCGTCGAACTTCATGGCGTTCAGCGCTTCGGCTTCGGCCGCACCCTTATAGGTCGTGTAGAAGAGCGAACCCTGGAAGTTGTCGCCGGCGTTGAGGAGGATGACGTTCTTGTTCTGAGCCTTCAGCGCGTCGCGCGCCTGGTTGATCGCGGTCAGCAGCCGGGCCGCGCCGCCGAAGCAGACGCCCTTGCCTTCATCCTCGGCCGAGCAGGTGGAATCCGTCGCGTTGATGGATTCAAGACGCGAATGGAAGTCGTTGATGTGTAGGATATTGAGTTCGAAATCGGCAAATGCCGCGCCGCTCGAAAGAGCCATGACCGACGCAGTCAGCAGCCCGAACCCCAATGTCTTCTTCATCTGATCTCTCCTCTTTCTTAATTCGGCCGGCTGCGCCGCCCCTTTTATCTGTTCTAGTTTTTCAATGTGACAACCGTTCCGGCGGGCATGTTTTCATCAACCGACGGTGGGTTCAAGGGAAATGTGACAGTAGGGTATTCTGAAATTAGCACACGCAAAACGCGAAAACCCCGCCGGAGCGGGGTTGCGATGTGCGGTCGAGGATGCGTCGCCTCAGCTGCGGCGGGCGAGCGAGAACTGGGCGCCGCTATCCTGCGTGCAGTTGAGCTGGTTGATGCTGACCAGCGAGCAGTTGACGCGCGACTGGGTCTTGCGCACCAGCGAGGTCATGTTGATCTCGACCAGCGTCGGCGAGAGGCTGGTATAGGTGCCCGAGGCGAGCAGCGTGTTGCTGTCGCTGGAGCGGGTGTTGAACGTGCCGGCCTGGAACGAGGAAACGATGCCGTTCGGATCGACCCAGCTGCCTTCGACGCCCTGCGGCTGCACGGCCGCCATCTGTTGAGGCGGAGGGGACGAAACGCAGGCGGTCAAGCTGGCTGCGGCGATGAGCGCAAAGCTCACTTTAAATTTCATGATCAGTCTCCCGCGATTCGGTCCGGCTTCGGTTGGCAAACCTTGCCGCCATCGCCCTATGTAACGCAAGATGTGGCCTTGAAAAGGCAAGAGCTTTCAACATGCAAAAAACCGCCTGCGGTGAGGCAGGCGGTTTCCATTGTGTTTTATCGGATCAACGAACCCGTTCGCGAAATCAGCGAACCCATTCGCGAGACTAGCGAACCCGTTCGCGAGATTAGCGAACCAGGATGTTCTTGAACTGCCACGGATCCTTGGTGTCGATGTCTTCCGGGAAGAGGCCCGGGCGGCCGTCGAGCGGGGTCCAGTCGGTATAGTGGCCTTCGACCGGGCCGAGATAGGGCAATTGCACTTCGAGGCAGCGCTTGTAGTCGATCTCGTCGGCCTCGACGATGCCGGCGGTCGGATTTTCGAGCGCCCAGACCATGCCGGAGAGAACGGCGGAGGTTACCTGCAGGCCGGTGGCGTTCTGGTAAGGCGCGATACGGCGGGTTTCCTCGAGCGACAGGCGCGAACCGAACCAGTAGGCGTTCTTCTCGTGGCCGTAGAGCAGCACGCCGAGTTCGTCGATGCCGTCCTCCAGCTCGTCCTCGTCGAGAACGTGGTGGACCGGCTGCGGAGTGCCGCCATTGCCGAACATCTCATGAAGCGAGAGAACCGCGTCATTGGCCGGATGATAGGCATAATGGCAGGTCGGACGGAAGGTCACTTCGCCGTCCTTGTCGCGCACCGTGAAATAGTCGGCGATCGAGATCGACTCGTTGTGGGTGACGAGGAAGCCATACTGCGGTCCGGGCGTCGGGCACCAGGAACGGACGCGGGTGTTGGCGCCCGGCTGTTCGAGATAGATGGCGGCCTTGTTGCCCTTCTTGTGCTTCTTGCCGTTCTTCGGCATCCACTCCTCATGCGTGCCCCAGCCGAGTTCGGCCGGCTGCATGCCTTCGGAGATGAAGCCTTCGACCGACCAGGTGTTCCAGAACACGTTGAGCGGCTTCGGGTGCTTGGTGCGCTGGGTGTCGCGTTCGGCGATGTGGACGCCCTTGACGCCGAGCTTCTTCATCAGCTTCGCCCAGCCTTCGCGGTCGTGCTGATCCGGTTCGTCGAACTTCAGGCCGGTGTCGTTGGCGAGGTTGACCAGCGCCTGCTTGACGAACCAGGAGACCATGCCCGGGTTGGCGCCGCAGGTGGAAACGGCGGTCGCGCCGCCGGGGTTCTTCTTCTTTTCATGCCGAACGGTTTCGCGCAGCGCATAGTTGGTGCGCTCGGCATTCTTCATGTTCTTGTCGAAATAGAAGCCGAGCCAGGGCTCGACGACCGTGTCGATGTAGAGGACGTCGAGCTTGCGGCAGAGTTTCATCAGGTCGAGCGAACCGGTGTCGACCGAGAGGTTGACGCAGAAGCCCTGGCCTTCGCCAGCTGTCAGAAGCGGCTTCAGCAGGTCCTTGTAGTTGTCCTTGGTCACATATTCCTTGATGTGACGGACGCCGTGCTTCTTCAGGATCTCCATGTCGGAGGGTTCGTCGCGCGGGTCGATGACGACCATCCGGCTCTTGTCGAACTTGAAATGGCGTTCGATCAGCGGCAGCGTGCCGCGGCCGATCGAGCCGAAACCGATCATCACGATCGGACCGGTGATTTCGCCATAAACCGGATAGGTAGTCTCTGACATGTCTTTCTCCTTGATCGCGGCCTTGTCGGGCCGCTGCCCCGCTTATTCGGCAGTGGAATGGAAATTTAAAGGCTGCACTCGGGCAATTCGCGGCGCTCTAGATCATAAAACTTCGTCACAATAAAGAGCCTGTCGATTTTCGGCAGATGAATCGGCCGCGCTATTCGATCGCGGTGGGCGCGGCTGCGGTGTCGCGGCGAGTTGCAGAAGCCCGATCCGGCAGTGCCCAAACAGCCGCCGGGAGGTGCGTGGGCGAGTTTCATGAGGTCGGGTTTTGTGCTACATACGGGAAAAATTGGAGGCTTATAGGCCATGACGTCGCATGTGGTTTCACTTCGCATCTCGGGAGAGATGAAGGAACGGCTCGACCGATTGTCTTCGGCTACCAATCGGTCCTCGACCGCGCTCGCCGAGGAAGCGCTCGAAGACTATCTCTCGCAACGCGAGTTGGAGATCGAGGCCCTTGATGCCGCGGCCGAGCGCGCCGACAAGGGCGATTTCGTTTCGCATGAAGCGGTGGCCGGCTGGCTGAAGACCTGGGGTACGGCCGACGAAGACTCGGCGCCGAAGCCGGACATCATCAAGACGCGTCGATGAGGCTCATCTGGGCCGAGGCGGCGATCGCCGATCTTGTGCACCTTCGCACCTACATCGCCGAGCACAATCCCCAGGCCGCGAATGAGATGGCGGCGAGATTGCTCGACATCGCGGAACTGCTGATCGCGCATCCTCAAGCGGGCGTGCTGACAGCAAAACTCGGCGTGCGTCGCCTCATCGTACCGCAATCCGCCTATTCCCTGATCTATCGGACGGTGGACCAGGATATCGAAATCATCGAAGTGTTCGACGGCCGCCGGCGTAAACCTCGTACGGATCTGACGGATTAGTCACTCCGTCGCCGTGCCCTGGTGAAAGACCATGCGCCATTTGCCGTCGGGGTCGAGGCGCCAGATGGAGCTGCGGTTGGTAAAAAGCTGGCTGCCGTCGTCCCTGACGCGGGTGCCGCGATAGGTGGCGAGCGCGATCGTGTCGCTTAGCATCGTGGCGCTGAAATCCGAGATCGAACTGTTGTCCGGTCCTGTCTCGGCAACGAGATGGGTGACGATGTCGTCGAACGTGTACGCGAGGCCGGAGCGGCCGAACTCGCGGAAGTCCGGCGCCAGCAGTTCACGCAGTTTTTCCTCGGAGTTGCGGACTTCTCGAGTCTGCAGTGCGGTTTCAAGCGCAAGCAGATGATCCGCGAGGGGTTTTGGCGCGGTCATCTATCGACCAGCTCTCGCCATTTTGGCGGCGCGCGCGGCAGGGCGAGGCGCTTCCACCGCCACTTCCAATCGCGCAGCCTGGGCGACAAGTTCGGCGGGGATCAGGCCGCGCAGCGAATTGCCGACGAAGAAGCGGCGGTTATCGAGGTCGGCGAGGCGCAGGACCTGGCTTTTCGCCCTTCCTTCGCGGATCAGGTCGGCGCGCAGGATGCCCGGCAGGAGGCCGCTCGACAGAGCCGGGGTCAGCAGGGAACCGTCCGGCTGTTCGACGAAGACGTTGGTGATCGTGCCTTCGCAGACCTCGCCACGCTCGTTGAGGAGCAGAACCTCGTCTGCTTCTTCCGGTGTAAACTCGGCGCGGGCAGCCTCGTAGAGTTCTCGCCGGGAGGTCTTGTGGCGATAGGTGGGATCGTCCGAGGGAAGTGTCGTCCTGGCGACCCGGATCCGCCAGAGCGTATCGGCGGGCAGAGGCGTGAACGGCGTGGTGGTGATCTCGATCTTGCCGCGATAGGTCATGACCAGCCGGACGCGGAGCGGCGTCTCGCTGGCGGCTGTGGCCGCTTGAAGCTGTTTCAGCGTATCCGCCGGCGGCTGGCGGAAACCCAACGCGTCCGCCGACCGGCTGAGCCGGCGCAAATGCTGGTCCACCCGGAGCAAGCCGTCGCCCGGTTCCCAGCGCATTGTTTCGATCAGCGAGAAATCCATTGGTCGCCCACCGCAAAGCGTGCCTTCAACAGGCACTCGTCATACTCGGCCTCGGCCTTCGAGTCGAAGACGATGCCGCCGCCGACATTGAAGACGGCTTTTTCGTCATTGAAAAGCGTGATCGTGCGGATGGCCACCGAAAATCGCATCGGGCCGGCCGGATCGCACCAGCCGATGGCGCCGCAATAGACGTCGCGCGGTTCCCTTTCGAGATCCGCAAGGATGCGCATGGCCCACATTTTCGGCGCTCCGGTGATCGAGCCGCAGGGAAAGAGAGCGGCGAGGATCTCGGGCAAACCGATCTCGGGCAGCAGCTTCGCCCGCACGTGGCTGACCATCTGGTGGACGGTCGGATAGGTTTCGATCTCGAACAATCTCGGAACCGAGAGGGTGCCGACCTCGCTGATCACGGAGATATCGTTGCGCAGGAGATCGACGATCATCCGGTTTTCGGCGAGCGTCTTTTCGTCGGCGAGCATTTCCGCGATGATCGCTTCATCTTCTCCCACGGTCGCGCCGCGCGGGGCGGTTCCCTTCATCGGGTGGGTTTCGATGAAACGATCCGCATCGACCGAGAAGAACAGTTCGGGCGAACGCGACAGGATGACCGGGCCGCCGAAGTCGACGAATGCGCCGTAGCGCACCGGCTGGCGGGTGACGAGGGACCAGAAGGCGGACAGCGGATCGCCCTGCCAGCGGGCGGTGACCGGCATGGTCAGGTTCGCCTGGTAACAGTCGCCGTTGCGCAGGTGCCGGTGAAGTCGGTCGAACCGTTCCCGGTAGGTCGCAAAATCCCAGCCGGCACGCGGTTCGCTGAGGAAAGAGCCCTGTGAAGAACCGTCGTCGACGACCATGGCGGGCGGTCCGGCGAGCGGATGTTCGTTGCCCGAGGGTTTGTCGAATATGCCCATGGCGATCAGCGGCGTCGGCCGGTCGTCGACGATCAGCGGCCGGAGCTTGTCCTCAAAGACGTAGCCGGCCTCATAGGAAATATAACCCGCCAGCCACTGACCGGCGAGGCGCGCCTCTTCCAGACGCCGAAGTGCGGGCAGCACCTCGGCGGCAGTTCGGGCAATGACGATTTCCTTCGGCCGGTCAAAGACGAGGCTCCGGCCGGCGGGGTCGTCGCGAAAGAGCGCGAAGGGCGCTTTCTCATTCATGGCAGTGTATTATGGGCATTGGCGTGCATTAAGGGAATGCCTCAAGCCTTGTCCAGAGCCTCCAGCTCGTCAATCAGGCCTTCGATCATCGACAGGCCTTTGGACCAGAAGGATGGATCGGTGGCGTCGAGGCCGAAGGGCTTCAGCAGTTCCGAGTGATGCTTGGTGCCGCCGGCCTTCAAAAGCTCGAAATACTTCTGCTGGAAACCCGGAGCGGCTTGACTGTAGACCGCGTAGAGCGAGTTCACCAGGCAATCACCGAAGGCATAGGCATAGACATAGAAGGGCGAGTGGATGAAGTGGGGGATATAGGTCCACCAGCTTTCATAACCCTCCGATATCTTGATCGCCGGCCCGAGGCTCTCGCCCTGGACGGAAAGCCACAGTTCGCCGATCTGCTCGGCGGTCAACTCGCCTTCCTTGCGGGCGGTGTGGACCTTGCGCTCGAATTGGTAAAAGGCGATCTGGCGCACGACCGTGTTGATCATGTCCTCGACCTTCTGGGCGAGCATGGCCTTGCGCTCACGCTTGTCGGTGGTCTTTTCCAGCAGCGCACGGAAGGTCAGCATTTCGCCAAAGACGGACGCGGTTTCGGCAAGCGTCAGCGGCGTCTGGCACATCAGGGCGCCCTGGTCGCCGGCCAGCACCTGGTGCACGCCGTGGCCGAGTTCGTGGGCGAGCGTCATCACGTCGCGCGGTTTGCCCATATAGTTGACGAGCACGTAGGGGTGTGCCGACGGCACGGTCGGGTGCGCGAAGGCGCCCGGCGCCTTGCCTGGGACGCACCGGCGCATCGATCCATTGCTCCTCGAAGAAGCGGCCGGCGATGTCGGCCATTTCCGGCGCGAAGCCGCGATAGGCGTCGAGCACGGTCTCCTTCGCCTCGGTCCAGGAGATCAGCGCGTTGGGGGTTTCCGGCAGCGGCGCATTGCGGTCCCAGAAATTCAGCTGGCCGACGCCGAGCCACTTCGCCTTCATCGCGTAGTAGCGATGCGAGAGGCGCGGGTAAGCTTGTCTCACCGCTTCGGCGAGCGCATCGACGACTTCGCGTTCGACACGGTTGGCAAGATGGCGACTGTCGGCGATGTCCTCGAAACCGCGCCAGCGGTCGGAGATTTCCTTGTCCTTGGCGAGCGTGTTGGTGATCAGCGTGAAGACCCGCAGGTTGTCGCCGAACGTTTTCGACAGGGCTGCGGCTGCCTTGGCGCGGATCTCCGGCTCAGGCTCCTGCAGCATGTTGAGGGCGACCTCCAGCGACAATTGCTCGCCGTCGACCTCGAAGCGAAGCTCGGCCATGGTCTCGTCGAAGAGGCGGTTGAAAGCGGCGGCAGAGGTCATCGACTTTTCGAGGAAGAGCTGTTCGAGCTTGTCTTCGAGCTGGAAGGGCTTGTCCTTGCGCAGGTCGACGAGCCAGGGGCGATAGTGGCCGGCGGCCGGGTCGCGATCCATGCAGGCGTCCATCACCGCGTCGTCGATGCGGTTGAGTTCCAGCGCGAAGAACAGCAGGTGCGCGGAGAGGTCGGTCAGCTTAGCCTGGACGTCGCCGTAGAACTTGCCGTTGGCAGGGCTCGACGTGTCGGAAAAATAGGTGAGGCCTGCGAAAGAGCCGATCTTGCCGAGCAGATCGTCGAGCGCTTCGTATTCCTTGAGCGCCTCGCCGATGCCGCCGGCGCCGGTCTTGGTCGCGGCTTCGGTAAGCTTGCCCTTCCACTTTTCCTCGAAGGCGATCGACAGTTTCTGGGCTTTCTCCATATCGGCGGTAAAAGCCGGGGCATCCTTGGCGGCATAGAGATCCGAAAGCTTCCAGACCGGCAGAAGACCGAGCGCCGGGTCGGAGGCGGCAGCGCCTGCGGCGGTTGCGGCCAGAATTTCGGGGAGGGCGGGGGCGGACATTCTCATCGCTTTTTTCCTTCTCAACCTGTTGCGTCTGTTTTCCTTGCCGGCCGTTAAAATGCAAGCTTTTCTCAAAAGGGGATGTTCAAGGCTTTCTGACACAACCAGCGGCATAACAGCCTAAAAGGGCCATGATGACCATTGCTGGGAGCCGAGCATGATTGCGCAAATCCTCGTTGTCGATGACGATCCTATTCAGCGTCGCCTGTTGAAAAATGCGGTGGAACGTTACGGCCATGTCGCCCATCTCGCCGAGAACGGCCTAGCGGCGCTGGAGTTCCTGAAGCGCACCGCGACCGACATCAATGTCATCGTGCTCGATCTGATGATGCCGGAAATGGACGGCCTCACCTTCCTCGCGGCGATCCGTGAACTCGGCGTCGAAACGCCCGTCATCGTCCAGACCGGACAGGGCAGCATCGAATACGTGGTGCAGGCGATGCGCGCCGGTGCCTTCGATTTCGTCGTCAAGCCGGTGTCGCCGGAACGGATCGGCGCCTCGATCTCCAATGCGCTGAAGCTCGACCAGAAGGAATCGAAGGCCCGCGTCGGCCGCCGCCATCGCGCCGGCGCCGTCGGTTTCGGCGATATCATCTCGGCAAGCCCGGACATGCTGCGGGTCATCGACCTCGCCCAGCGCGCCGCCCATTCCAACATCCCGGTGGTGCTGGAAGGTGAATCCGGCGTCGGCAAGGAAATGATCGCACGAGCTATCCAGTCGAACAGCGACCGGGCCGGCAAGCCTTTCATTACCGTCAACTGCGGCGCCATTCCGCATAATCTCGTGGAAAGCATTCTCTTCGGCCACGAGAAGGGCGCTTTCACCGGCGCTTCGGAAAAACATACCGGCAAGTTCGTGGAAGCCGATGGCGGCACGCTTTTCCTCGACGAGATCGGCGATTTGCCGCTCGAAGTGCAGGTGAAGCTGTTGCGCGCCGTGCAGCAGGGCGAGGTCGAGACCGTCGGTGCCTCCAAGGTCCAGAAGGTCAACGTCCGGCTGATTTCGGCGACCAACAAGGACCTGATCGAGGAAGTCCGCGCCGGCCGCTTCCGCGAGGACCTCTATTATCGCCTCAACGTCTTCCCGATCACCATTCCGGCGCTGCGCCGCCGCAAGGAAGACATTCCGCATCTCGCCCGCGTCTTTGCCGAACGGTTCTCGACCGAGCAGAAGCTCAACAGGACGCTGTCGGTCGGCGCCGGCGCGTTGGCACTTCTGACGGCCTACGACTGGCCGGGCAATATCCGCCAGCTCGAAAACGCCGTGTTCCGGGCGGTGGTGCTTGCCGAGGGCGACGAACTTACCGAAGACGATTTTCCGCAGATCGCTGCGCAGATCCCGGAATTCCGGCAGGCGGAACTGGCGGCGACCGCCGTCATGCCCGCGCCGGGTGTCTTGTCCGATCACGCCATGCGCGAGGCGCTCGCCGATTCGCCGGTATTTGCCAATAACGACAAGGGGCGGGTCGGCAGGCCGGATGCGAAGGCGATGCTCGCCGCCGCTTATCCCCAGGAAAACGTCATCGTCAGTACCGACGACACGGGCGAAGTGAGGAAGCTTGCGGATGTCGAGGAGGAGCTGATCCGCTTCGCGCTGAAGTTCTATCGCGGCCAGATGAGCCAGGTTGCCCGCAAGCTCGGCATCGGACGCTCGACACTTTATCGTAAACTCAAGGATTACGGCATCGATCCGGATGATCCCCTGAAGGAAGCCGCGTAATTACTAATGTATTAGCGAGTGTTAACCTTCGCGCAAGGATGTCCTGTCAACGTCTGTCAATCTCTGATTAGTCAATTGTTGACTATACGGGAGAAGCTTGTACATGTGTGGCACATTTGCCATCGTGTCACCGCAATTGACAGTCATTTGAGGCAACGTGGGACGTTGTCGACAGGACGGGGATCGTTTTGCCGGATCAGTATGCAAAAGAAACGCCTTCGGGTGAGAAGGGGCGCGGCTGCAAAGTCGGGTTTTTTGCCGGCCTCACCAAATGCGTTACGGCCATCGCCCTGTTGGTGCTGATGGCTCTGCCTGTGCTTTCGGTCTCCGCAAGTGATGCCGCCGCACAGGAAAAGAGCCTCAAACTCTATTTCGTCCATACCGGCGAAAAGGCCGTCATCACCTTCAAGCGCAATGGCAAGTTCGATCCCAAGGGCCTCGCCCAGATCAACCAGTTCCTGCGCGACTGGCGCCGCAACGAGCCGGCCAGGATGGACCCGCGGCTCTTCGATCTCGTCTGGGAAGTCTATCGCCGTTCCGGCGCTTCCGACTATATCCATGTGGTTTCGGCCTATCGTTCTCCCACCACCAACAACATGCTGCGCACCCGTTCGCGCTACACCGGTGTCGCCAAGAACAGCCAGCACATGCTCGGCAAGGCCATGGACTTCTACATTCCGGGCGTGAAGCTTTCGACGCTGCGCGGGCTCGCAATGCAGATGCAGGTCGGCGGCGTCGGCTATTATCCGACTTCGGGTTCGCCCTTCGTGCATCTCGATGTCGGCGGCGTGCGCGCCTGGCCGCGGATGACGCGCCAGGAACTGGTGCAGATATTCCCGAACGGCAACACGATCCATCTTCCCGCCGACGGCAAGCCGCTTCCCGGCTACGAAGCGGCGATGGCGGATTACAAGCGGCGCGTCGGTTCCGATTCGATCCAGATCGCCAGCACCGCCGGTGCCGGTATCCGCGGCGACGGCTCGGAACGGAAACGGCAGCCGAACCTGCTGGCCTTCCTGTTCGGCGGCGGCGGTGCCGACGAGGAGGAGGACAACGCGGAAAACACGGCTCCGGCCGTGGCGAAGCGTGGGGCTCCGGCTGCCAAGCCCGCTGCAGACGACGACGAGGGCGAAGCGCCCGTCGCGGTTGCCTCGGCTTCGCCTTTGACAGGCCAGACGCAGGCTCAAGCCCAGGCTCCGGCACAGGCACAGACGATTGCAGCGCCCGTACCGCTTTCGCGCCCCGCTTTCCGTTCGGATGCGGGCGGGCTTGCGACGGCGCTCTATTCTCCGGCGCGTAATCCGGCCCAGGAAGCGCTCGCCCTGCAGGCGTCGACTCCCGCCCAGCCCGGCGGCGAAACCTTCGCCGATCTTTCCGCCTACACTATTCCGGTCCCGACGCTGCTCGGACCGCGTGGCTTCAAGGGTGACGCGGAAAGCGGCGTGATGACCGCATCCGTTGGCCCGATGCGCGCTCAAGAGGATGCCGCGTCCGTACCGCTTCCCGGCCAACGCCCGAACATTGCCGCTGCGGCACCCGCTGCCAAGGCGGAGGAACAGCAGGAGCTGACACCGGCCCTCGTTGCGGCGCTTGCCCAGAGCGTCGAGCCGCGTCCGGCGGCAGCGTCGCCCGGGCCGGTTGCCTCGGCTCAGCCGGCTCCGACTCAACCAGCACCGACCCAGCCGGCACCGGCCCAGCCTGCTGCGGCAATGGCGGCGGCTCCGATGCCGGTCCAGAAGCCCGTCGAAACGGCGTCGGTTTCTCCGAAAGTGATCCATTCCAACAAGGGTGCGCAGTTCGGCGATGGTTTCGATACGCCGCGCAGCCCAGTCTCCGCTTCGACAAGCGCGCTTCCGATCCCTGCAAAGGGCGGCCGTACGTCCGCGCCGCAGGGTGCAAGCGGCGGCGCGCTGACGGGCGACGTGCTGGCGAAATGGGCTCTCAGCAACAATCGTGCCGGCGCCGCCGCCTCGATGAAGGCACCGCGCGTCGTTAGCCGTACCCTCAACAACGAATACTCGGCAGGTTATTCCGGCGGTGGCTTCAGGCCGGTTGCCGCAACGGTAGCGATCGACCCGAACCGTTTCAGCGGCCCGAACAACTGATCGCCGGACTGATCGAAGACCATAAAAAACCCGCCGAAATGGCGGGTTTTTTCATGCTTGGTGCCTGGCTTGCATGTCTTGCGAAAGATCAGGCAGCATCCTGGTCGGCTGGGGCTTCGATCATGCCGAGTGCCTGGAGATAGGTATCGAGGATCAAATCCTCTTCCATGCGCTCCTGATCGTCCTTCTTGCGAAGGGCGATGACCTTCTTCATGATCTTGGTGTCGTAGCCCATGCCCTTGGCTTCGCCGTAGACATCCTTGATGTCGTCGGCGATGGTCTTCTTTTCTTCTTCCAGTCGTTCGATACGCTCGATAAATGCGCGAAGCTGGTCGCGGGCGACGCCATGAGCATCAGACATCGGGGCCTCCTGATCGTGTAGATTTCAATGAATGGTCGTCAACTGCCGAAAAGCCGCCGCAAGGTCAAGCGCAATCGGCAAATCGATCAGCCATGGACGGGCTTGTTCACGTCGAATGCGGCTTTTTGTGCATCCGAGGCCTCCGCCTGGTGCAGATTTTTCCAATCCTCGTAGGGCATGCCATAGACAATCTCGCGGGAGGCGTCCTTGGAGAGGCCGACGCCGGCATCGTTGGCGGCATCGCGATACCAGTTCGACAGGCAGTTGCGGCAGAAGCCGGCGAGGTTCATCAGGTCGATGTTCTGCACGTCGGTGCGCTCGCGCAGGTGCTGGACGAGACGGCGGAAAGCGGCGGCCTCGAATTCGGTCTGCTGTTCTCTGGTCAGTTCTATTGGCGTGAGTTCGCTCATGGCGCATCTCCGGGTGTCGTCGCGTCAGACCGGATAGGGTCCGGTGCGCGAGGGAACGATCCTGTATTCATGCAATGTGGGGTCGGCGTTGAGCCTCTTGAAGACCGGCGCCAGCCTTTCCGCCCAGGCGGTGATGCCGGTCTCGTCGCCGATCAGGTCCTGGCGGACCTCGAGAAGCGCGTGCGGAATTCCCGACACCATGCAGTGCCGGTACATGGTGTCACCTTTAAGCGCGCCGTCATAGGGCTCGTTGTCACCGACGACGATGTCGCCGGGTTCGCCAAGCAGGTGCAGGAGAGGCTTTACGGCGCGATCGTCGCTGTCCCAGAGCACGGCTGCGTGCCAGGGGCGGGCGACGCCCTTCCAGAACGGGGTGAAGGAATGCAGCGACAGGACGAGCGGCGCGCGGCCCGGGCTGCCTGCCTTGGCGATGGTGCGCTCGACGGCCCGGTGATAGGGCCGGTGATAGGTATCGAGGCGGAAATCCCATTCTTCCTGCGTGATCGGATGATTGCCGGGGATGATCGCCCCATCGGAAATCTTCATGATCAGGGTCGGATCGTCCTCGCCGCGGTTCGGATCGATCAGCAGGCGGGAGAAACAGCCGAGCACGGCCGGCACGTTCAGCATCGCCGCCAGCTGGCGGGTCAGCCCCTCGACGCCGATGTCGAAGGCGATATGGCGGTGGAAGGCGCTCTCCGGAAGACCGAGGCTGCCATGGGAAGTGGGCAGGCGGTTCATCGCATGGTCGGCGAGCAGCACCATGCCGCTGTCATAATCGCCTTCTATGATCTCGAAAGGAATGAAGTCCTGCATCGCCGTCGAAAATGAAGTGGTTGCGAAAGGTGGGTCGAGAGACGGGTGTTGATGACATGGGGAAAGTCGCGACGCAAGCCGTGCTGGCATCGCGATCAGCATGGGTTGAGGCCGTGAGACGGACTAATCGATTAGAGTTACGTTGACTTTCCGACTCCGCCGCGCGAAGAAAGTGCTTCACGAATAACCATGGAGTCCTGACGGAAACCGTGTCGAAAAAATCCCCAAAAGCTTATCTTCGCTCCCTCGTTTCCGCTCCGGCGCTTGCCGCCATGGTCGCCTCCGGTATTCCGCTTTTCGCGGCGACTGCCGCGCATGCGGATTTCCGCGTTTGCAACGCCACGCAGAACCTCGTTGGCGTGGCGATTGGCTACCGCGCCACCGAAGGCTGGACCACGGAAGGCTGGTGGCAGGTTCCGGCCTCCACCTGCGCAACGCTGATCGAAGGCGAACTGCAGTCGCGCTACTATTATCTTTATGCCGAGGATGCAGCTCGAGGAGGCCGATGGACCGGCAATGTGAACATGTGCGTCGCGGAGAACGAGTTCAAGATCGTCGGCGTCAACGATTGTTTTGCCCGTGGCTTCCAGCGCATGGGCTTCAAGGAATATGACACGGGCCGTCAGGGAAGTTGGATGGTCCAGCTTTCGGATACGCCTGGCACACAAGAAGGCCACAACTGATGAGGCGCAACCGCAAAGTAAAGATCCTCGCCACCCTCGGACCCGCTTCGTCCGAAGAGGAGATGATCCAGAAGCTGCACGAAGCGGGGGCCGATCTCTTCCGCATCAACATGAGCCATGCGAGCCACGACCTGATGCGCACGCTGATCAAGCGCATCCGATCCGTCGAAGAGCGCAGCGGCCGGCCGATTGGCATTCTCGCCGACCTTCAGGGGCCGAAGCTGCGCGTCGGCAAATTTGCGGCCGGTAAGGTAACGCTGACCCCCGGCCAGACCTTCACGCTCGACAGCCGTGACGAACCCGGCGACGAGACCCGCGTGTTCCTGCCGCATCCGGAAATTCTCGAATCTGTGAAAGTGGGCCATCGCCTGCTGATCGACGACGGCAAGCTGGCGCTGAAGGCCGAGAAGTCCGACGGCAAGAGCATCGTCTGCAAGGTCGTCGCCGGCACCAGCATTTCCGACCGCAAGGGCGTCAGCCTGCCCGATACCCTGCTCGGCGTCGGCGCGCTGACCGAAAAGGATCGCATCGACCTCGATGCGGTTCTGGCGACCGACGATGTCGACTGGGTGGCGCTTTCCTTCGTCCAGCGTCCCGACGACCTTGCCGAAGTGCGCAAGATCGCCCGCGGCCGTGTCGGCATCATGTCGAAGATCGAAAAGCCCCAGGCGCTGGAGCGCATCGACGAAATCATCGAGCTTTCCGACGCGGTCATGGTGGCGCGCGGCGATCTCGGCGTCGAAATGCCGATCGAGGCCGTTCCGGGCATCCAGAAGCAGCTGACCCGCTTGTGTCGGCGCGCCGGCAAGCCGGTCGTGGTTGCCACCCAGATGCTGGAATCGATGATCACCGCCCCGGTTCCGACCCGCGCTGAAGTGTCGGACGTGTCGATCGCCGTTTTCGAAGGCGCCGATGCGATCATGCTTTCCGCCGAATCGGCCTCCGGCCAGTATCCGGTCGAGGCGGTCTCGATGATGGCGTCGATCGCCAGCACGGTCGAGCAGGATCCGCTCTATCCGAGCATCATCTATGCCCAGCGTGCGACACCGGAAGCGACCGGCGCCGACGCCATTTCGCTGGCCGCCCGCCAGATCGCCGAAACCTTGAAGCTGGCGGCTATCGTCACCTACACCTCGTCGGGCACGACCGGCCTGCGCGCATCCCGCGAGCGCCCGCAGGTGCCGATCATCGCGCTGTCGCCGATCGTCCAGACGGCACGGCGGCTTTCGGTCGGCTGGGGCATGCATTGCGTCGTCACCAGCGACGCGACTGATCTCGACGACATGGTCAACCGTGCCTGCCGGATCGTCGTGTCGGAAGGATTCGGCAAGCCCGGCGACCGGATCATCATCTCGGCCGGCGTGCCGCTCGGCACGCCCGGCGCCACCAACATGCTGCGCATCGCCTATATCGGCTCGGACGGCCAGAGCGGCATCTGAGGCGTATCATCCAGGCAAACGAAAACCGCCGGAGCGATCCGGCGGTTCAGACTGCTGACAAACCCCTGGCGTGGTCCGGGGGTTTGTGATTCATTGGGACATGTTGAAGAAACCTGCCTCTTGCCAGACGGCTCTTGAGATGGTGACGCTCGAGGGTCTGGTGCCGAAGGATCACCTGCTTCGCAAGATTGATGCGGTGATCGACTTCTCGTCCATCCATGATCGCGTTGCCGGGCTTTATTGCGCCGACAACGGCCGGCCGCCGCTCGATCCGACCTTGATGTTCAAGGCGCTGTTCATCGGTTACCTGTTCGGCATCCGCTCGGAGCGCCAATTGGTGCGCGAGATCGAGGTCAACGTCGCCTATCGCTGGTTTCTGCGGATGAAGCTGACGGATGGGGTGTTTGACGCCTCGACGCTGTCGCAGAACCGCCGCCGGCGCTTCAACGACACCTCGGTTTCCCAGGACATCTTTGATCATATCGTTGAGCAGGCGATCGGTCATGGCCTGGTCGACGGTACGGTGCTCTATACGGATTCGACGCATCTGAAGGCGAACGCCAACAAGGGCAGATACGACCTTGCGATGATCGAGAAGTCGCGCGCCGATTATTGGGCCGACCTCGACCGGGCAATCGAGGTCGAGCGGGCGCTGCATGGCCAGAAGCCGTTGAAGGAGAAAGAGCGTCAGCCGGAGGTGAAGGAAACCAAGGTGTCGCGCACCGACCCCGAGAGCGGCTATATGGTGCGCGACGGCAAACCGAAAGGCTTCTTCTACCTCGACCACCGCACGGTGGACGGCCGCCATGCGATCATCACCGACACCCATGTGACACCTGCCAATGTGCATGACAGCATCGTCTATCTCGAGCGGCTGGACCGTCAGCGTGAGCGGTTCGGCTTCGAGGTCGGCGCGGTTGGCCTGGATGCCGGCTATGCGACCTCCGGCATCGCCAAGGGGCTTGAAGACCGCACCATCCTCGGTGTCACCGGCTACCGCAATCCGACACCGCCCAAAGCCGGCATGATGCGCAAATCGAAGTTCGTCCACGAGCCTCAGACAGACGGCTATCGCTGCCCCGAAGGACAGTTGCTCGCCTATGCCACCACCGACCGCAACGGCTATAAACATTACGCATCCGATCCGGCCATCTGCCGCACCTGCCCGTTGCTGGCCTCCTGCACCCATAACGCCACCGCGACACGCACCATCACCCGCCATGTCTGGGCCGATGCCCGCGAGCGCACCGATGCCAACCGCCTGACCGCTTGGGGCAAGGCGATCTACAAACGCCGCAAGGAAACGGTCGAGCGCTCCTTTGCCGATGCCAAGCAGCTGCATGGCCACCGCTATGCCCGCTTCCGAAGTCTCACCCGTGTCGCCTGCCAATGCCTGCTGGCTGCAGCCGCCCAGAACATCAAGAAGATCGCAATGGCGCTCATCAAAACACCAAAACCAGCCGCGGCATGAGCCAGCCCATCCTTCTGCCCCTCCCGCCAAGACCTCCCGGCGGAAAACAAATCCACAAAAACAAAACCCGCCGAAAATATCGACGGGTTTGTCAAGCGATCCGGCGGTTTTTTATTGCGCACTTCCATTGGTCAGATGGTGATGCCGACCGTTGGCAGGGCGGAGATCGTGCCAGTCAGCGTGTCGACCGAGGCGTCGAGGTTCTGGGTGCGGGGGACGGTGGCCGTGCTGTTCTGTTCGCGCAGCCTGCGGGCGGCCTCCTCCAGAAGTGCCTTGATCTGGCGGGCCACGGTGCTGAATTCCATCGCGGTCTTGATGTCGTCAAGCGACAGTTTTGGCGCCTCCCGCGGTGTCTCGTCCATCTCCTCGAGATAGGCCTGCTCGGCGTACGATACCGGCTCGTCGCCCTCCGCCGACGCGTCGTCCGTCGTATCTGCGGCCGCAGCCTCCTCGCTCGCATCGAGCATAGGATCGGCCGTCTCTGCTCCGGACGGAGCATTGGCGGAAACGGAGGATGTGGCGCCGTTGCCGGCTCCGGTCAGCGCCTCGGTGAACTCTCGTGCAGCGCCGGCGACCATGACGCCGAGCTGGGCCGCCTGCTTGGCGACCACTTCCGGATCGAACCCCCAGCGCCGCATGAATTCGAGTTGCTGCTTGGCGTCGTCGAGCTTCTGTTTGGCGCGGGCCTTTGCCTGCTCTTCCGCCTCGTCCGTCGCCTTGTTCAGCGACGTCAGGCCATGGACGAGGCGATCGTAAGGCGCGTCCTTGGGGCTGGAGGGATCGGACAATGCCGGTGCGGCGTCCGTCGCGGTCGACGCGCTATCCGGCTTTGCGGACCGTGCGGAATAGTCCCTGCCAATGCTGCCGATTTCCATCTCGTCTCTCCGATTCCGTTTGCTCGGACGTTGGGACGGACAGCTTGCTTGGGGCTGGCTTATCGGAGCCGGGCTCAGGTTTTTTCGATCGAGAGATCCATTTCCGGGGCCGAGTCTTCCGCCGCCGGCGCGATCCGGGCTTCCACGATGCGGGCCGCGGCCTTCAGGTCGCGGGGGAGACCGGAAAGCTTTTCGATCGCGGCAATCACCACGTCGGTTGCCACGTAGTCCGGCTTATGACCGAGATTGCGGATTGAGACGAGTTCGGAGCCGGCGATATCATCGGCAAGACCGCGCGAGTGGATTTCCTCTGCAACGATCGCGTCGCTGTCGCCGGTAATGATCACCGTCGGCGCGGTGATCTCGCTGTATCTTGGCGCGACACGCGTCACGTAGCCGTTGAGATTGGCGACATCGACAGCATTGCTGCGGAACACTTTCGGACGCAGGACCAGATACGGCGCCCCGTCGCGAAGATAGGTCTCGGGGCAGGGGTTGGGATGAAAGACCGAGCGAGTGGCGGTTTTCATCACCACGAGGCCGGCTGGCAGGGCGAGAAGATGGCTGAACAATCGGCCGATAACCGGGCGGGCGGTGAGATTGTAGTACCAGTCGATCCGACCGGGCCAGGGATGGGTGGCAGGCGCCAGAAAGAGCAGGCCGGCGGTCTTTTCCGGATGGTAAAGGGCGAAGCTCGCGGCGATCGCACCGCCGAAGGAATGGCCCGATATGATCGCTTTGTCGATGCCGCGCTTTTCCATCAGCCTTGCGATCGCCGCCGCCTGGCCGTCCGGGAAGCCGTTTTCAGGACCTCCGCGTTCGGAATAACCATGGCCCGGCCGGTCGACGAAGAGCATTTCGGCGCGGCCTTCGAGCGCCCCTCGGAAGGCCGCCTCCTGATCGCGAAAATTGCCGCTGGCGCCATGGATGAAGACGATCGCCGGCAAGTCGGCGCCTGCCGGTTTCGGCATATGCAGCGAGTTCATGGAAAAGCCGCCGACATCGATCAGTTCGCCGGTATTCGGGAACGCGATCTCGATCGCCTTCGCCTTCCAGGCGGTGAAGCAGAAAGCGGTGGCAACAATGCCGGCGATGGCAAGGGGCAAGATCATCATCGACGGGCTGCCGTAGGGCTCAGGTCCTGTTGCCGGCGAGCTTTTCGGAAAGCTTGGTGACCACTTCCTGGGCATCGCGGTCGGCGGGGTAGATGGCCAGATAATCCTGCCATGCCTTCAGCGCAAGCTCGTCCTTGCCAGCTTCCGTCAGGATACCGGCCATGCCGGCAAGCGCTCCGAAATGGCGCGGCTCGCGCTTCAGCACTTCGGCGATGTCGGCCATGGATTTGCGGGCGTCGCCCATCGTGTAATGCAACGTGGCGCGGCGGTTCCAGCCCTCGGCGAAGGCGGGATCGAGGACCGTCACCTGATCGAGGAAATCAAGTGCCGCGGCATTGCGCTTTTCCTTGATGGCGGTTGCAGACCACTGCATCAGCAGGTTGACGGTGGCGCTGCCCGAATCGTTCAAATCGGCGATGATCTGGCTAGCGATACCGCGTGCCTTTTCCGGATTGCGTTCGCGCTTCAGGGCATCGAACAAAGCATCCACGGGCCGGCCCGGTTTCTGGGCGACGGCCGGAACGACGGGAGCGGCGGCAGGCGGGGCTGCGGGCGGCTTGGGTGTCGCGGTCTGGGCGAGAGCGGACGAAGCGGCAAGGCTCGCGGCGAGAATCAGGGTACTGAAACGAAAATAGCGCATGCGGATAAGGTAATCCGCCTGCGCCGAAGGTCAAACCCGATTTGTCGTGTTACCGACAATTTGATCGGCTGCGGTCAAAGACCGGAACCGAACGCCGATATCAGCCCTGACGAGCCTTGAAGCGCGGGTTCATCTTGTTGATGATGTAAACGCGGCCCTTGCGGCGAACCAGACGGTTATCGCGGTGACGAGCCTTCAGCGCCTTAAGCGAGTTCTTGATCTTCATTTTCCTGGTCCAGCAGTCTGTGGGCGCGAAGCCGCATGTCTATCAATCAAAAGCGCGCCGCCAAGATTCTTCGAGGGGCGCGCTCTCAGTTGGGCGTGCAGATAACCCGAGCCAATCTGCATGTCAACCTTGTGACGACGTTTTCAGGCCCTTCAATTCGGTCACATGGCCCATTTTCCGGCCCGGTCGGGATTCCGTCTTGCCGTAGAGATGGACCAGAACCTCATCGCGGGAGAGCCAGGCGGGTACGTCCAGAATGTCGTCGCCGATGAGGTTGGTCATCACGCAGTCGGAATGGCGGACGGGGTTGCCGAGGGCCAGGCCTGCGACAGCACGGATATGCTGCTCGAACTGCGACACGACGCAGGCGGCTTCGGTCCAGTGGCCGGAATTGTGGACGCGCGGGGCGATCTCGTTGGCGATCAGCGTGCCATCCGCCATCACGAAGAACTCCATGCCGATGACGCCCACATAATCCAGCGCCGCGAGCAGCTTCTCGGCCGATTCGCGGGCGGTCTTCGCCGTCGCTTCGGTGATCGTGGCGGGCAGGGTGGAGGTGTGGAGAATGCCGTTGCGGTGGACGTTTTCGGCTGGATCGTAGCAGGCGACCGTGCCGTCCTTGGCTCGGGCGGCGATGATCGACACTTCGCGTTCGAAGGGCACGAAACTTTCCAGAATCAGTGGCACGCCGCCGAGCGCGTCATAGGCGCCGGCCGGCTTGTCGTCGGCGGAGCGGAAGACGCGCTGGCCCTTGCCGTCATAACCCATCCGGCGGGTCTTCAGGACGCCCTGGCCGCCGAAATCGGCGAGCGCCTTTTCGAGGTCGGACTGGCTGTCGACGGCATGGAATCGGGCGGTCTCGATGCCGCAGGAATTCAGGAAGCGCTTTTCGGTCAGCCGATCCTGCGACACATCGAGTGCCTTGGCCGGCGGATAGACCGGCACCGAGCGCTGCAGCACCTCGGCGGCGGTGACCGGCACGTTCTCAAATTCGTAGGTGACGACGTCGCAGCGGCTGGCGAGTTCGGCAAGCGCTGCCGGATCGTCATAGGCGGCAGTAATCTGGGCGTTGGCGACTTGGGCTGCCGGGCAGTCGGCCTGCGGTTCGAGCACGATCGTGCGGAAGTTCAGCCGGGCCGCGGCCATGGCCAGCATGCGGCCGAGCTGGCCGCCGCCGATGATGCCGATCGTGTGGACAGTCATGGAGCCTCGTCGATTGGGTAGTCGGCAACCGCCGCACTCTGGCGGGCGCGCCATTCGTCGAGCCGGTCGGCGATCTCATCGTCGTTGAGCGCGAGAACCGCGGCTGCCAGCAGGGCGGCGTTGATGGCGCCGGCCCGGCCGATGGCAAGAGTACCGACCGGAATGCCTGCCGGCATCTGGACGATCGACAGCAGGCTGTCCTGGCCGGACAGCGCCTTCGACTGAACCGGCACGCCGAAAACCGGCAGCGGCGTCATGGCGGCGGTCATGCCGGGCAGGTGTGCCGCACCGCCGGCACCGGCGATAATCACCTGGAAACCTTCGGCACGGGCGCCCTTGGCAAATTGCATCATCCGTTCGGGCGTGCGGTGCGCCGAGATGATACGGGCCTCGTAGCCGATATCGAGCGCTTCCAGCGTATCGGCGGCGTTCTTCATGGTCTCCCAGTCGGACTGGCTACCCATGATGATGGCGACGGCAGGTCTTTCAGACATGGCGGGACCCTTACGCGATGATGTCCGGAACAAGCTGGTCTTCGAGCTGAGTCATCTTGTCTTTCAGCGACAGTTTCTTCTTCTTCATGCGCTGCACGCGAAGAGCGTCGCAGCCGACCTGGATCATGGCATTGATGGCGGCGTCGTAATCCTCGTGTTCCTGTCGAAGTTTCGCGAGCACCAGCCGGACATCCGCCTGTTCCTGATCTGCCATATTCCAGTCCCCATTCTCACGCCCGGCATTTCAGCGGTCGCCGGCATTCTCCGCAAGCCTCTACCACCAAACCGCGTTAACGGGAAGTTAGACAAGGTCACGAATTTGCCTCCTTGAAACCATGATTTCACCTTCGACAAACCCGGCCGATCGTGTCACACTTCCTTCGTAAACCTGAAGCCTCGGCATTAGGGAATGCCGTGGTAGGTACTAAGGAAGGAACATGCCACATGACCGTCCAGGCTCATATCGCATCGCTTGAAAAGAAGCATGGTGCTTTGGAGGAGGAGCTCCAGGCAATTCTCGCGTCACCCTCCGCCGACGACCGTGAAATAGCCGATCTCAAGCGGCGTAAGCTGCGCATCAAGGACCAAATGCAGCGCATAAAGGCATCCACGCGTCATTAGTTCCTCAGTAGGAGAACCCGCCGCTCGCCCATTGTTTCATCAGTTAGAGGCGAATAATCAAAGCGGCAAAATAATCCAGAAATATCAATGACAAGGTTCTGGTCGTGGTGCAGGGGACCACAAAATCCAAAAAGATTTAAAAAGCCCCGGTCGTCACGACCAGAATTGATCGAGCCACAGGTTCAGCCTGTCGAAGCCCTTGCTGTTGACGGAATAGATGCGCCGCGTGCCCTCCGCCGTCACATTCACCAGATTGCTGTCCAGAAGCGCCTTCAAGTGCTGCGATACCGCGGGCCGGCTGATCGGTAGGCCCTGCGCAAGTTCGTTTACGGTTTTCGGAGCGCGCCGCAATTCCTCCAGCAGATACCGCCGGTTAGGATCAGCTATGGCTGCAAAGGGGTCAACGGTTGTCATGCGTTGAACTTACGGTAAACGCCCGGTGACGGCAAGATTTATTGTGCATCGCAACAATATGGACTGCCTTATTTTGCGTTGCTTTTTTAGCGACGCCTCGCCTGCCTTGCCGGGTCAGAACGGCAGGCCGTCCCACAGCAGTTTCAGCCCCGCACAGAATGCCAGACCGTAAGTCATCGGATAGAAGGTTTCCGCCTTCAGATGCTTCACGACGGCCGCGCCAAGCATGGTGGCGATCAGGGCCACCGGCAGCAGGGTAGCGGAGATGGTGAGGTTCTCCGCGTCGAGAGCACCCAGCAGGAAATAAGGGATAACCTTGACCGCATTGACGATCGCAAAAAAGCGGATGCTGGCGCCGGTATAGGATTTCGGATCGAGCCGCATCGGCAGGACGTAGATCTGGAAAGGCGGTCCGCCGGCATGGGCGACGAAGCTCGCGTAACCGGACAAGGCGCCCCAGAACGTGGCGGCGGCCGGGCGGTGCGGCAGGGGAGCCGCCGGCCGGTTGGAGCGAGGACCGTAGACCTGCCAGAAATATCGCACGGTAAACAGGAGCGTCGCCGCGGCGATGACGAGGCGCAGCGCATTGTCGGAGACATAGGCCGAGGTCGCCCAGCCGAGCGCGATGCCGATGATGCCGCCGGGCAGGATCATCAGCAGCGTTCTGGGATCGTTGAAGTTTCGCCAGGACCATAATGCGACGATATCCATGACGATCAGGATCGGCAGGAAGATCGCCGCCGCCTTGACCGGGTCCACGGCGAGCGACATCAGCGGCACGCCGAGCAACCCGATAGCACCGCCAATGCCTCCTTTCGAGAGGCCGACAAGCAGAACGGCGGGGATGGCGAAGGTGAAGAACGCGAAGCTAAGCGTATCGGGCATGAAGACTCAGGCGGGTGATGAGGGAATGGTTGATCCGGCAGGCGGTCCGGTCTATCGAATTTGCGGACAGAAAACGAGTGCGGATTTCATAAACCGATCCGCCGAACGGGAAGAAACATGACCAGACAGGAAGACCGCTGCCGCCTGGTGCTGATCGTGCCGCAATATGACGATGCCGATCAGCAGGCCAGGGATCTCGAAGCAGCGCTTGCCGGCGGCGACGTCGCCTCGGTGATCGTGCCGCAATATGGCCTCGACGACCAGGCCTTCCAGAAGCGCGCGGAGGCACTGGTCGAACTGATCCAGGCGGCGGGTGCTGCCGCGCTGATCTCCGGGGACAGCCGAGTGGCCGGGCGCATCAAGGCGGATGGCCTGCATCTTGGCGGAGACCTCACCGAGCTGGGGGAGGCGATCGAGAAATTCGTGCCGAAGATGATCGTTGGCACCGGCGGGGCGGGCGACCGGCATCAGGCGCTTGCGATCGGCGAACATCGTCCCGACTATATCTTCTTCGGCAAGCTCGACGGTGATATCAAGCCGGAAGCACATCCGAAAAACCTCGCGCTCGGCGAATGGTGGGCATCGATGATCGAGATCCCCTGCATCGTCATGGGCGGCACCGATACCTCCTCGGCGCTTGCCGTCGCGGAGACCGGTGCGGAGTTCGTGGCGCTCAGGGAAGCGGTATTTTCCAACCCCCAGGGCCCCGGCGCCGCGGTCGCCGAAGTCAACGCAATTCTGGACGAAAAAGCGCCACGGTTTGGGGCTTGATGGAGCCCATGCCGTCGAACCGCCTTTCCCGCGTGATTCTCAAAGGGCTGCTGGCGACGTTCATCGCTTCGGCGGCAATGCCTTGCCTTGCGCTGGCGCAGGCGAATTCCAGGGCCGTGACCCGGCCGGTGGAGCCCAATTTCCAGCCGATGAAAAAGGGTCGGGTCGAGATCCAGCCGGTTCCGGGCTCAGCAAAGGGAACCAAGGAGCCAGATGGCCAGCCGAGCGGGATCATTCCCTCGGGCGGCGTCGAACTCTACCAGCGGATGGGTGCAGCCCTGCCGCCCGCGCCGCCTGAAAAAGCCTATACCGGTACCGTCGACGATGCCTATGGGGCCTACCAGCGCGGGTTATACCTGACGGCGCTCGACAAGGCGCTGACCCGGGCCGGGGCCGGCGATGCAGCGGCCCAAACCCTGGTCGCGGAGATGATGACCAAGGGGCTCGGCATCAAGCGGGATGCGAAGACAGCGGCATACTGGTATCAGAAGGCGGCGGAAGGCGGCGATCCAGCTGCGATGTTCCAGTATGCGCTGCTGCTGATGACCGGCCGGGACGTGCCCCGCGACAAGCGGCAAGCCGACGATTTCATGCGCAAGGCGGCAGAGGCCGGCAATGCCTCGGCGCAGTTCAACTGGGCGCAGATCCTGGTTTCCGAAAATCCCGGCGACAAAGGCCTGCGTCTGGCACTGCCATTCTACGAAAAATCCGCAAGGCAAGGCGTTGCCGATAGCCAATATGCTGTGGCGCAAGTCTATGTGGCGCTGAAGGACCTGCCGGCGGAAAAGAAGGCGCGGGCCCGCGAATGGCTGGAGCGTGCCGCAGATGCCGGTTTCGACACCGCGCAGCTCGACATGGGCCTCTGGATGGTCAACGGCATCGCTGGAGAGCGCAACTACGAAAAGGGTTTCGAATGGCTACGGATCGCGGCCCATCGCGGCAATGTCGTGGCCCAGAACAAGCTCGCCCATCTCTATATCAACGCGCTCGGCACCCGGCCCAATCCGGTCGAGGCGGCAAAATGGTACGTGCTGTCACGCCGCGCCGGCCTGCAGGACCCTGAGCTTGAAGACTTCTATCTCGGGATCAACGAGGAAACTCAGCGCCAGGCGATCGACGCGGCGAACAAGTTCCGGCGTGGGTGAGGCCTGCTCCGGCAAAGCCGGAGCAATCGATCCAGTGAATCGATTGCAGGGCCGAACGCGCTGAGTCAAAGCGAAGCGCCGGGAGACGGTGCGGCAAATAGCCGGCCCGATCAATTCGCCGACAAAGCGTGGCCGACGATCATCGCGTGACCTCCCGCCAGCAGGGCAATCACGAAGATCCAGAGAGCCATATAGAGTACCGGCTTATCGGCAGCCCTGCGGTCGAAGCGTTGGGTCAGCGCAAAGATCGCCGTCGAGACGAGTGCGGCGACCGGGATGATCGACAGCGCGAAGGGCGCGGGTGCATAACGGTCGGGCGTGCCGTCGAGGCCGAAATGCACAGCAAGGTCTGCGCCTGGCGCTATCGTGAACCAGGCTGCGAGCGATGCCGCGGCCATGGTGGCAAGCAGCGCGAGGCTCAAGGTCAGCGGTAGCGTAGCCTTCATCCTGCTTCCTCCAATGATACAGCCGGGACAAGATGGACCCAGTTTTGCAGACGCGGCCAGCGGCGGCAATGCCCGCATTCCCGCAGACGACTTGAATTTCGCGCTGTTTTATGGTCTTGAAGCCGCCAATCAAAAAATCGCTCATAAAACGCCGTCCCGTCCAGACGACAAGTCGGGACAACCCCCAAGGATTTCCCGCATGGCCCGCTCCGCCCTTCTCAACGTCATGGTTCAGGCTGCCCTCAAGGCAGGCAAGTCGCTCTCCAGGGATTTCGGCGAGGTGCAGAACCTGCAGGTTTCGGTGAAGGGCCCCAGTGATTTCGTGTCTCAGGCGGATCTGAAGGCGGAAAAGATCGTCCGCGACGAGCTGCTGAAATCGCGTCCGACCTACGGTTTCCTCGGTGAGGAAAGCGAAGAGCTGAAGGGCACCGACGGCGCGCATCGCTGGATCGTCGATCCGCTCGACGGCACCACCAACTTCCTGCATGGCATTCCGCAGTTCGCAGTCTCCGTTGCGCTCGAGCGTAATGGTGAAGTGGTTGCCGGCGTCGTGTTCAACCCGGCGACGGACGAGCTGTTCACCGCCGAAAAGGGCGGCGGCGCCTTCATGAACGATCGCCGCATCCGCGTCGCTGCCCGTCGGGTGCTGTCCGATTGCGTGATCGGCTGCGGCATGCCGCATCTCGGCCGCGGCAATCACGGCAAGTTCCTCGTCGAACTGCGCCACGTCATGGGCGAAGTGGCCGGCATGCGCCGCTTCGGTGCGGCGGCTCTCGACCTTGCCTATGTCGCTGCTGGCAGGCTCGACGGCTTTTGGGAAACCGAGCTTTCGCCGTGGGACATGGCGGCGGGCCTGATCCTTATCCGCGAGGCCGGCGGGTTCGTCTCCGACATGAAGGGCACGACCGATATCTTCGGCAGCGGCAATGTCGTGGCAGGCAACGAGCTCATCCAGAAGGCGCTGATCGACGTCGTCAACCGGCCCGTTCCGACCCGCTGAGGCATTTTTGCGCCACCGCCCAGCTTAGCGCTGCAGTACTGAATAGCTGACTGTTTTCCTAAGCTTCTGCACTTCAATTCGTCGCATTTTTCAACTAGCCTCCGGGCCGGCAGACTACCGGAGGCGAAGGCTTATTATGGCGAATGCGACAGTGGACGATTTGGACGCGTCTGAAACGAACCGCGGCGGTTATGCCTATAAACTGTCCAATCCCGCATCGTTTTTATGGACGATGCTGATCTTCCTGATCATCGTCGGTTTCGTCGCGTCGATCCTCTACCGCCAGGCTGCGCATGCCTTCCAGACCAATCCGGGCCTGAACGGCCTCATTCTCGGCGTTCTCCTGATCGGCGTGATTCTGGTTTTCAACCAGGTGATCGCCCTGATGCCGGAAGTGCGCTGGTTCAATTCCTTCCGCGCCGCCGGTAACGCCGACAAGGTCGGCCGCGAACCGCGCCTGCTGGCGCCGATGCGAACCCTGATCGGCAGCCGCCGCAGAATGGCGCTGTCCACCAATGCCTTCCGCTCCATCCTCGACACGATCGGCACGCGCCTCGACGAATCACGCGACACCTCGCGCTATCTCATCGGCCTGCTCGTCTTTCTCGGCCTTCTCGGCACGTTCTGGGGCCTCATCCAGACCATCGGCTCGATCAGCAACGTGATCGGGGCGCTCGATCCGAGTTCCGGCAGTTCCAACGATGTGCTGGCCGCCATCAAGAGCGGCCTTGCCCAGCCTTTGGCCGGCATGGGCACGGCGTTTTCGTCCTCGTTGCTCGGCCTTTCCGGATCATTGATTCTGGGCTTCCTCGACCTGCAGGCCGGCCGCGCCCAGAATCGCTTCTACACGGAACTCGAAAACTGGCTGTCTTCGGTGACCGATCTCGGATCGGACATGCCGCCGGTCGTCGCCGAAACCCTGGCGAGCGGCTCTTCGGAAGATTTGAGGGCGCTGACGGAGCAGCTGCGTGCACTCGCATCCGCCCAGACCAAGGGCCCTGTCGACGCCCATCAGAACGAGCGGTCGCTGTCGGCCATGGCCAATCTTGCCGAAGGCATCCAGGGCCTCGTCAAGAACATGCGCAACGAACAGCAGATGTTGCGCGACTGGATCGAGGCGCAGCAGGAGGAATCGAAGGCTTTGCGCCGCACGCTCGATCGGCTTTCCGACAAGATCGGGGGGAAGTAAGCGATGGCGCTTGGCAAGAGCCGCCGCCGGGAGCGGGGCGTCGACTATTGGCCGGGTTTCGTGGATGCGCTGTCCACGCTGCTGCTCGCCATCATGTTCCTGCTCACGGTGTTCGTGCTGGCGCAGTTCCTGCTTAGCCGTGAAATCACCGGCCGCGACGAGGTGCTGAACCGGCTGAACAGCCAGATCGCCGAACTGACGGAACTGCTGGCGCTCGAAAAAGGCAATAACCAGGATGTCGAGGATCAGCTTGCCAACCTGCAGTCGTCGCTCGCCACGGCCGAGGCCGACCGCTCGCGCCTGCAGCAGCTTCTGAGCCAGGGCACCGGCAATAGCAGCGCCGCCAATGCCCGCATCGGCGACCTCACCAACCAGCTCAACCAGGAACAACAGTTGAGTGCCCGCGCGGCAAGCCAGGTCGAGCTGCTCAACCAGCAGATCGCCGCGCTGCGGGCCCAGATCGCGGCTGTCGAACAGGCACTGCAGGCCTCGGAGGCCAGAGACTCGTCGTCGCAGGCACAGATCTCCGATCTCGGCCGGCGCCTCAACGTCGCGCTGGCGCAGCGCGTCCAGGAACTGAACCGCTACCGCTCGGATTTCTTCGGCCGGCTGCGGGAGATCCTGTCGGACCGCGAGAACATCCGCATCGTTGGAGACCGTTTCGTGTTCCAGTCGGAAGTGCTCTTTCCTGTCGGCGGCAACGAACTCGATCCGGCCGGCCGGGTGGAGATGGACAAGCTTGCGGCGGCGCTGCTCGACCTTGCCAAGGAGATACCGGCCGAGATCAACTGGGTGCTGCGCGTCGATGGTCACACCGACAATTCGCCGCTTACCGGCACTGGCCGTTATCGCGACAACTGGGAGCTTTCCTCGGCCCGTGCCACGTCGGTGGTCAAATACCTGATCTCCAAGGGCGTGCCCGCCAACCGGCTCGTCGCTGCCGGTTTCGGTGAATTCCAGCCGCTTGCCCAAGGCGACACGCCCGACGCCCGCTCCCAGAACCGCCGCATCGAGCTGAAGCTCACCGAGCGGTAATCGGTCATTTTCGTATCGATGGAGGTCGCCACGCCTGACGTGACGGGGAAGAACAACTGATGGCCGAAGACAAGCCGGATATGAGCGTCCTTCTGAAGGAGGTCGCGGAAAGCCCGAAGCGGGACAACAGCGTCTACCACAAGGCGATCGCCGAGGCGCGTCAGGCGTTCGAAGAGGCGGAGGCTGCTCTCGGCGGGCCGGTCGAGGTGCGGACCAAGACCAAGGTGAAGCGCAACGGCGACTACGTGGTGAAGTGGACGTTCAGGCGCCTGGACTAGGTATTTTCCGCCGCGATGGAATGGGTGGTCGACGTGAAGCCCAGCCGCTCCAGGCCGCGACGCACCTCGGGCGCGTTCATGAACAGGCGCCACAGCAGGCCGGATCGATAATTCTCGATCATCGCGATGATCGGGCCCTGGTCGATGGCAAGATATGTGCCGGCCACCCAGTCTGCCTTCGGCACGAAGGCATCGACGAAGCCGAATGCGCCGAGCAGTTTGCCATCGCCATACCGAAGCAATGCGCGCATGGCGCTTTCTGCCTCGGCGGGCAAGAAGGGAAAGCTCGACAGGGCCGCGGTCGGGGCGATGACGCCGCGATCGTAGGTCGGCGAATGGGCGCCGTAACCTTGCGGTCCGTCGGAGGCGCTGAGGCCCCAGACCCCGGCATTGGCATAGTCGGGCACGGTCAGGCAATAGTCGTGGTTGATCCGCGTATGGGCCACGGCCTGGCTCTGGTAGTCGCTGCAATAGCGGTCGCTCAGGCCTCTCGGGTCCAGCGTGCAGAACGAATAATGCGAGATGAAGAGCGGGCCGCCATAGGGCTCGCCAAGCGGAAGTTCGGTTCCGAGGTAAGTCGCGCCGTTGCGCATGGCGCCAGACCGGGCCCAGCCCGCATGGTAGCTCTCCGGCTTGATCGGATGGGTGTTGGAGCCGGCCGCCAGGACATAACAGGACAAGGCCTCGTTCCAGCCGCGGATCGGCAGGTTCATGGCCCATTCGTAGTTCGGGCTCCAGTGCCAGTAGAGGGCTTCATCCTTGCCGCGGGTGAACCAGTTCCATTCCACCTCGTCGAACAATCGCGTGATATCTGCCCGCAATTTCTCTTCCCGAGCGGTCCCACCGGCGAAATATTCCCGCGCGCAGATCAGGCCTTGCATCAGCAGCGTCGTTTCGACGAGGTCGCCGCCGTCGTCGCGTCCGGAGAAGCGGATGACGTCGTTCGTCGAGCCGTCGATGAAATGCGCGAATGCCCCGCGGAACGTTGGGGAGTGCCTCAGATGATCGATGATGGTCGATATGCGTGCCAGTGCCTGCGAACGGGTGATCCACTGGCGTTCGCAGGCGACGATGATGGCAAGCACCCCAAAGCCGACGCCGCTGACCGAAACGATGCCGGGAGAAGGCGCGCCCGAAACGAAGCACTTGTCGAACGGCAGCCCTGATTCGGGATGGGCACCATCCCAGAAGAAGCGAAAGGTTTGGGACTGTATCTTGTCGAGGCAATCGTCGAGGGTTGGGCTGGGCGGCAATTGACTGAAATTCATGATCTCAAGCTTCTGGCGGCAATGGTATCTGCGATACTAGCGGTTCTGCAGTAGGTAGGCACTCGGTGCGCCCGATTTAGACCAAGCGAAACACGTTGGCGTGAAGGATCAGAGCGCCGTGGCGCTCTGCCGTTCGATATCGTGGAACTGCAGCCGTGCAAGCTTGGCATAGAGGCCGCCCTCGGTGATCAGGCTTTGATGGGTGCCTTCTTCGACGATCCGCCCGTCTTCCAGCACGAGGATGCGGTCGGCTTTGAGAACTGTCGCCAGGCGATGCGCGATGACCAGCGTGGTGCGGTTCTCCATCAGCCCGTCGAGCGCCTTCTGGACCAGCGTTTCGCTTTCCGCATCGAGTGCCGAAGTCGCCTCGTCGAGCAGCAGGACCGGAGCGTCCTTGAGGATAGCGCGGGCGATGGCGATGCGCTGGCGCTGGCCGCCGGAAAGGGTGATGCCGCGCTCGCCGGCCATGGTGTCGTAGCCATTGTCGAGCCGCGAGATGAACTCATCTGCCTGGGCGGCTTTTGCCGCGGCGCGGACAGCCTCGCGGCTGGCATCCGGAGCGCTGAAGGCGATGTTATCGTGGATGGAGGCGGCGAAGATGGTCACGTCCTGGGGTACGATGGCGAGGCGGGAACGCAGTTCGGCGAGCCTTGCCTGGCGCAGGTCGATGCCATCGAGCTTCACCGACCCGGCGGAGGGATCATAAAAGCGCAGCAGCAGCGAGAAGATCGTGCTCTTGCCGGCACCGGACGGCCCGACGATCGCCACCGTCTCGCCGGACTTCACCTTGAACGACAGGGAATTCAATGTGATGGCGCTGACGCGGGCGGGATAGGCGAAGGAGACCGTTTCGAACTCCACTTCACCGCGCGGCGGGGAGGGGAGTGCGACGGGGTTTTCGGTGTCGCGGATGGCCGGGACTTCCTGCAGCAGTTCGGTCAGGCGCTCGGCGGCGCCGCCGGCTGCGGAAAGCTCGCCCCAGACTTCGGACAGCTGGCCGAGCGAACTTGCCGCGATCACCGAATAGAGCACGAATTGGCCGAGCGTGCCGGCGGTCATGGTGCCGGCCAGCACGCTCTGGGCGCCGTACCAGAGCACGCCGACGATGCTGCCGAAAACAAGCAGGATGCCGAAGCCGGTCAAAAGCGCGCGGGCCTTGATGGCGGTGCGAGCGGCGTCATAGGCGCTTTCCACCGTGCCGCCGTAACGGCCGTTGGCGGTCGCCTCGCCGCCGAAAGCCTGTACGGTACGGGTCGCGCCGATCACTTCGGATGCGAAGGCGGAGGTCTGGGCAAGCGTGTCCTGGGCGGCGCGGGAGCGTTTTCTGACCGAGCGGCCGAAACCGACCAGCGGAAAGACGATCAGCGGGATGGCGCCGAGCACCAGCGCAGAGAGGCGCGGGCTGGTATAGATCATCATTCCCATCGCGCCGAGACAGAGGATGGTGTTGCGCAACGCCTGCGAGGCGGAGGAGCCGAAGGCGGACTTGATCTGGGTCGTGTCGGCGGTCAGCCGCGAGACGATCTCGCCGGACTGGTTGACGTCGAAGAAGGAGGGCGACAGCGATGTCACATGCGAGAAGACCTCGCGGCGCAGGTCGGCGACGACCCGTTCGCCTATCGTGATGACGTAATAGTAGCGCATGGCGCTTGCGACGGCGAGGAGGGCCGCCAAGGCCAGTAGCATTCCGAAATAGTTGTTGATGAAATGGCCGTCGGACGAGGCAAAACCGTGGTCGACCATGCGGCGCACGGCGAGCGGCAGAGCGAGCGTGGTTGCGGCGGCGAGCGCCAGGAAAACGATTGCCGCGGCGACCATCGAACGATACCGGGCAAGATAGGGAAGGAGCCTTGCGAGCGGTCTTAAGGCTTTGCCTCTCGGCTGGTTTTCTCGGGCGTCTGCCACGTCATCTCCATAGGCCTGAAAGGCTCATTTCTCGGCCTTGCGGGTACTTGTACTTCCGGCGACCTTCCTGTATAGGCTCCGCATCGAATTGGGAAGCCGTGACCAGACCGGTCTGCGGCTTCATTTATTAAAGAGGCCTCTCGCTCGCAATTGCGACAAATGGACCTCGCAGAGCAGGAATATCGACATGAAGGCTGGCATCCATCCGCAGTATCACGTGATCAAAGTGGTCATGACCGACGGCACCGAGTACGAAACCCGCTCTACCTGGGGTTCGGAAGGCGCAACCATGAACCTGGAAATCGACCCCAAGTCCCATCCGGCTTGGACCGGCGGCAACCAGCAGATGCTGGACCGCGGCGGCCGCGTTTCCAAGTTCAATAAGCGTTTCGGCGGCCTCGGCCTCTAATACGCTTCTTGACGGAAGAGTTTCGAAGAGCCTGGCGGAAGCCGGGCTTTTTTCGTTAGCGGTGTTCTGGCGGGGGAGGAGCCGTTGCAAGAGCAATCCGATATTCCGGCCGCATCCCGGCGGATCGTGATCATGGGGAATGGCGGGTCCGGCAAGACCTGGCTGGCACTAAGGCTGGCAGAGCCGCTTGGCCTGTCGCTCGTTCACCTCGACGACGTGCATTGGGAGCCGGGTCGCTACGGAATTGCGCGCGACCGGGCCGTCGTGCACGAGGATGTCCGGTCGATCGCAGCGGGTGAAGCCTGGCTGATCGAAGGCGTCTATGGCCTCTACGTCGGCATCGCCCTGCCGAGGGCAACGACGTTGATCTGGCTTGATCTGAGTGAAGACGAGTGCGTGGCGAATATCATGCGCCGCGGCATCCAGGGCGGCGAGAGCCAGGGGTCATTCGACGGGCTGGTCAAATGGGTGTCGGAATACAGGCTTCGAAAGAACAATTGGAACTCGTTCGATGCTCACCTGAAGCTTTATGAAAGCTTCTTGGGCCAGAAGGCGCGGCTGACGAGCCGGGACGAGATCGATGCCTATGCGGAGAGCCTTCTGCCGATGCCAACCGATAAACATGATTGGCTGAAAGCGGCGGCACAGCGGAGCCACCTCACGGCCGATGCGCTCGATGCCGTCATCGAGGCAGTGGAGCGTGCCGAGATGGACCCGAACATTCGAAGGCGTTGACAGAAATGAAAAGGGCCCACGCTTGGCGTCGGCCCTTCGTTTGATCCTATCAAATAGCGCTACGGCAATCAGTTGCCGAAGGCGGTGCGCAGCAGGCTGAGCTGGGCGCGGACGCTGTTTTCGTTGTCCGGCAGGACGGCCGGGTCGGCCGGGCGATAGATCTCGCGATCGAGAATGGCGACCCGGTTCTGGAGGCGCAGCGAACGCTCGACGAGGTCGCGGAAACCTTCCGGCAGGTCGAGCCAGCCCGGAGCATTGCGGTCGACGTTGAAGCCGTCGAGGCGGACCTTGCTCTTTTCCGACATGACCTGCTCGCGGCTCATCTCGCCATTGTTGACGGCGCGTTGCAGAAGCAGCCAGGAGGCCATCTGCATGAGGCGGGTGGTCAGCCGCATGGATTCGGCTGCGTAAAGAACCGATGCCATGCGCGGCAGAACCTTCGACGCGGCGCGTCCCGTCCCGTCAAGGTAGCTCGCGGTCTCCTCGACCAGCGACATACCTTCGGAGTAGAGCGCCTTGAACTGCGAAGACGCAGCGGCACGGCCTGCAAAACTTACGGTATTCAATCCCTGTTCGGACATCGAAATCATCCTGCTCAACGCAATCACATTCAGGCAATGACAACGGCGGATAAAAGTTCCCATGCCGTTCTGACTGATCTGAACATGATACTTATAATGGAAATCCGCAAGGCGTTTCTTAAGGAAAGGTTAATACCCACAAGAAGTGGTAAACAGCCGCCATGTTCCTGAAATGAGACGCATTTTGGCGTCCAATACAACAGTTTGTTTCTGTGGGAAAGCCGGTTGAAACCCTTGCCTCCGCGGTATCGAGGGCAAGGAGCCGGGGCCGGGCCGGCGCGGCCATAAAAAAAAGAGCCGCGGAAAGGCGGCTCTCAAGGTAAAACAGGGAGAAATCAGACCATTCGCCGAATGGTGAAACTGTCTGAGTCCAGGAAGCCTGAACGCCTTTATATTGTTCGATGATGCTTAATATAGTCTTAACATTAAGGGGAAATACTTAAAATAATTGGCGAGCGGCAGCGTTCAGGAACGGAACAGACTGTCGGCCGCGCGCCGGCCTGCGGCCTTTTTCTCCTTCTCGGCCTCGATCCGGGCGATCTCCTGCCTCAGCAGGCCGATTCGCGATTCGAGCTCATCCGCGGACAGCATGGAGAGGTCGCAGCCGAGTTCGTGGGTTGTCGGTTTCTTCGGCCGTTCATCGTCGATAATGCTCATGACGTCTCCTTTCCGGCATTCGTGTCTGGCCTGACATTCTCCGGCGTCGAACCGCCGGTCTTGGCACGCGGGTCGAGCGACAGGCTCTCGGGCGTTGCAAGCGGCGAGGTCGAGGCCGGTGCGGTCGTGTAGGCGTCGCGCTCGGCGATGGGAACCGGCGCTCGCTGACGGCTGCGAATGATAGCATAGGCGGCCACCAGAAGATGCGCCCCGGTCGTCACCGCAAACAGCGCATGCGGGCCCGCCCAGGTCATTACCGGGCCGCCGAGCGTCGGGCCGATGATGGTTCCTATCCCATAAAGCAGAAGCAAGCCGCCCGAGACTTTTACGAAGTCCTCGGGAGCGGCAAAGTCGTTGGCATGCGCGACCGCGATCGGATAGAGCGCGTTGGCGGCGGCGCCATAGATCGCTACCAGCACGACGATCTGATAGGTGCCGGTCGGGTGGATGACCAGGATCGCCAGGCCCGCCAGTGCTGCCGCGGCCGAAAGGCCGGCAAGGACGTGGCGGCGGTCCATCCTGTCGGACAGCCGGCCTGCCGGAAACTGCATGATCGCACCGGCGAAGAGGGTGATGCTGACCATCGCCGCCACCGCGCCCTGGTCGAGGCCGGCGCGGGTGGCGAAGACGGCGCCGAGCGTGCCGTACGCGCCGTTGGCGGTGCCGATCAGCAGGATGCCGATGCAGGAGATGGGCGAGTTGCGGAAGAGGCCGCGCAGATCCAGGCGTGCGCGTTTCAGCGGTTGCGGCGAGGCGGCCTTGGACAGAGTGGTCGGCAGCGCTGCGAGGCTGTAGAAAATGCCGCAGATCATGAACAGCGTCGGTGTCGAAATATCCGCGAACGGCACCATCAATTGGCCGCCGACGACGCCGAAAAGGGTGATCGAGATATAGAACGAAAAGATGGTTCCGCGGCTTTCGCTGGTGGCGCGCTCGTTCAGCCAGCTTTCGATGATCATCGAGGTGCCGGCGGTGCAGAAACCGGTGATGGCGCGCAGGACCAGCCAGGTGTTCTGGTCGACCATCAGCCCGGTCAGCAGCACGTTCAGGCAGATCAGCGACAGGAAGCCGGAAAAGGCGCGGACGTGGCCGATGCGGCGCACCACGTTCGGCGCCACGAAGCAGCCGATCACGAACCCGGAGGCCCATGTGGTGCCGAGCAGGCCGAGCACTTCGTTGGAATAACCTTCCTGCGCGCCCCGCACCGGCAGAAGCAGGCTCTGCAGGCCATTGCCGAGGAAAAGGAGAAGCGTACCGCAAAGGAGGGCGAGGATTGGAAGGAGGTTTCGTCTCATCTTTGCTACTGTCAGCTCTTTGCGCGAATGCGATCAATCACGGGACCGCAGGCAAGCATTGTTGCATGCGAATGAACCGGGCGTTAACGAAAGCGAAGCGGACTATCTATTCCCCGAATCCCTCCGCATCTATCTGTGGTGGAGCGCAAAAATGTCCAGCCTGTGGCGGATGAGATCGGCAAAGCTTAAATGACAAAGCCAATCGCGGTTCTTCTGATCCTCGCCATGCTGGTACAGATCATCAAGCCGCTCAATCTTCCAGGCTTAAGGCGCCGGAGCGATTTCTGGAGGCTCGCCGTCGTCGCTTTCGCTGTCTGGAGCATTGCGCTGATCCTGCGCGAATTCACCACGCTCTAGAGCCTTTAACCCGGAAAGGCTCTAGACCTCGATCGAGCCGCGCATGACGGACACGCAGCGGCCGGTGATGGTGACGTCGGTGACGGTTCCGGCCGCCTTCGCCACATCGAGTTCGATGATGCTGCGGCGGCCCATCTCGACACCCTGCTCGATCGTCAGATGCACCCTGGCATCCGTCTCCGGTGCACGCGTCACCAGGAAGGCGGAGAGGGCGGCAGACGCGCTGCCGGTCGCTGGATCCTCCATGATGTTGTCGAGCGGCGCGAACATGCGGGCGCGAAAGTTCCAGGGCTTTTCCGGGTTGCGGACATAAAGGAAGATGGGGAAGTCGCCTTCGGGACCCTCGTGCTTTGCTGCTGCCTCGTGGAAGACGGTGATGTTCGGCCGGGCGGCGGCAAGTGCTTCGAGACCGTCAAGTTCGGCGATCGCGAACGCGAGACCGACGGAGGCGAAGACCGGCTTGTGGGCGGTGGTGCGCACATGTTTCGCATCGATCGAAACGCAGCCGGCGATCAGGCCAGGCTCGATCTCCGAGCCGATTTCCAGCGGCCGCGGCGCGCGGATCGTGGCGCCGATCACGCCGGTCGGTTCACGCAGCAACCGGACTTCGACCAGGCCGGCGATCTCCTCGAAACGGAGCGTATCGGCGATCGGCTTGCCGAAAAGGTCGGCGCGCTGGCCAAGCACATAGGCGGTGCCGACATTGGGGTGGCCGGCGAAGGGAATTTCCATCGTCGGGGTGAAGATGCGTACCCGCGCGCTGTTCTCAGGGTTTTCGGGCGGCAGGACGAAGGTGCTTTCGGCGTAACCGAATTCGATGGCGATGTTCTGCATCTGCCGGTCGGTGAGCCCACGCGCATCCGGCACCACGGCGAGCGGATTGCCGGCGAAACGTTCGCTCGTGAAAACATCGACGGTGATGAAATCGGCGGTCGGCATGGCGAAAATTCTCCGGGAGCGATGCCGGATTTAAAGCCTCATCAACCGCCATGACCAGCCAATGTTTTTGATCGGCATCATCACGGAAATGAAACCGGCCAGCATCGTCGGCTCAGGCAAGGCCGTGGTCCCGCATCGCTTTCTCCTCGTCGCCGGTGATATAGGCGAAAATCCTGGGGGTACCGTCGGCGACAGTCACCAAATAAAAATTGGTGAACCGCACATTGCCAGCCTCGCCCGCCTTGTTGACATAGGAAAAATCCCAGCCGATTTCGGCAAGCGCATGAAGATCGTTGAGGCAGGTGATCTTCACGCCGGTTATGTCCATCCGCTTGCCGCCGACCTCGCGATATCGGGCAAAGCCCTGCGGGATCACTTCGCGGAATGCCGCGTCATTGGCTCCGCCGAACACGGCCTGCGGTGTCGAGCCGACGAAATAGGCGGCGAAGAACGCTGCGATGCCCGCGATATTCACCGACGCCGCATCCTTGAGGGCATCATTGCTGGTCCGGCCGTACTCGTCGAAAAGCCTGTGGACCCTGGTTTCCATTTCCATCATGGCAACCTCCATTCACGCAATGAACGCCGCTTCGCCCTTTCGGTTCAATTGGATTTTGAGGTGGCGACACAACAGAAAGGCCGCTCCGTTGCCGAAGCGGCCTTCTTCCTCCTCCTTGAAAAGGCGCTCCTCAAGCAGCCTTTTCGAGATCTTTCTTCCAGCTTCCCTTGGCGGCGAGGCTGTTCATCTCGGCGCGATGGGTGAAGGCGCGCTGGCCGGCTGCAACATTCTCGGACTTGCCGCCCCAGGCCTTGAGAGCCTGGTCCTGAAGTGCGCGGCCGTAGGAAAAGGTCAGCCCCCAGGGCAGGTCGTAGCCGGAGTTCATCGCCGAAAGATGGGCGGTCGCTTCTTCCGACGACTGACCACCGGAGAGGAAGGCGATGCCCGGAACCGCGGGCGGAACGGTTGCCTTCAGAACCCTGACGGTCCGCTCGGCCACTTCCTCGACCGACGCCTTGCGGGCTTTCTTGCCGTCGATGATCATGTTCGGCTTCAGGATCATGCCTTCGAGCTTGACGCGGGCGTCATAGAGGTCGGCGAAGACGGTGCGCAGGACCCATTCGGTCACTTCGGCGCAGGTATCGATGCTGTGGGTCGCCGGTTCGCCATCCATCAGCACTTCCGGCTCGACGATCGGCACGATGCCGGCCTGCTGGCAGAGCGCCGCGTAGCGGGCGAGCGCCTGCGAATTGGCCTTGATCGAGCCCCAGGTCGGCAGCTTCTGCTCGGTGGAGATGGCGATCACGCCGCGCCATTTGGCGAAACGGGCACCGGCTTCATAATATTTCGCGAGCCGCTCACCGAGGCCGTCGAGGCCCTCGGTGATGGTTTCGCCCGGGAACGCGGCCATCGGCTTGGCGCCGGTATCGACCTTGATACCCGGGATCGACCCCGCGGCCTTGATGATATCGACAAAAGGGGTGCCGTCAGCGGCCTTCTGGTAGAGGGTTTCCTCGTAGAGGATGACGCCCGAGATGCACTTCTTCATGGCGTCGTCGGAGCGGAACAGCATTTCCCGGTAGTCGCGGCGGCTTGTTTCGGTCGATTCGAGATTGATGCTGTCGAAGCGCTTCTTGATGGTGGAGGTCGATTCGTCGGCGGCCAGGAGGCCCTTGCCGTCGGCGACCATCTTCACGGCGATGTCTTCAAGACGTTCAGTCATTTTCGGTTCTCCCAAAGCTCATGAAATGCGGATAACAGAAGTTATTTTAAAGGGAAATCCTACGGTAAGCTATTGAAACGATTGAAATGCTTTCAATCGTTTAAAACATCTAAAATTTTTTAAACCAGTTAACTCGGGAGCGCGCCGCCCTATATGGCACGCGCTCCATTCGGGAAAATGCCAGATCAGGCGGCCTTGATCAGCACCGAGACGCCCGGCAGATCCTTGCCTTCCATCCATTCCAGGAATGCGCCGCCGGCGGTCGAGACATAGGAGAAGTCGTCGGCAGCGCCTGCGTGGTTGAGGGCTGCGACCGTATCGCCGCCGCCTGCAACCGACGTGAGCTTGCCGGCTTTTGTCTGGGCTGCGGCATGCTTTGCGGCAGCGACCGTCGCCTTGTCGAAAGGCTCGATCTCGAATGCGCCGAGCGGGCCGTTCCAGACGAGCGTCGAGGCCTTGGAGATCCATTCGTTGACGGCTGCCACCGACTTCGGCCCGACGTCGAGCATCATGGCGTCAGCCGGGATCTTGTCGATATCGACCACTTCGTTGGCAGCGCCTGCCTTGAACTCGCGGGCGACGACGCCGTCGACCGGCAGCACGATGGCGCAATTGGAGGCTTCGGCTTCCGCCATGATCTTGCGGGCCGTGTCGGCAAGGTCATGCTCGCAGAGCGACTTGCCGACATCGATGCCCTGTGCCGCGATGAACGTGTTGGCCATGCCGCCGCCGATCACCAGCGCGTCGACCCGTTTGACAAGGTTCTGCAGCAGGTCGATCTTGGTCGAAACCTTGGCGCCGCCGACGATCGCAACGACCGGGCGGGCCGGATTGCCGAGGCCCTTTTCGAGCGCTTCGAGTTCTTCCTGCATGGTGCGGCCGGCATAGGCGGGCAGGTGATGGGCGAGGCCCTCGGTCGAGGCATGGGCGCGGTGGGCTGCGGAGAAGGCGTCGTTGACGAAGATATCGCCGTTCTTGGCGAGCGCCTCGGTGAAGCCCGGGTCGTTCTTTTCCTCGCCCTTGTGGAAACGGGTGTTTTCGAGCAGCAGGATATCGCCGTTCTTCATGCCGGCGATCGCCTGTTCGGCTTCCGGACCAATGCAGTCGGAGGCGAAGAGGATCTTGTGGCCGAGGACCTGGTTGACGGCGGAGACGATCAGCGACAGCGACATGTCGGCGACCGGCTCGCCCTTCGGACGGCCGAAATGGGCAAGCAGGATGACCTTGGCGCCCTTCTTCGAGAGTTCCAGAATGGTCGGGGCGACGCGCTCGATGCGGGTCGCGTCGGTGACCTTGCCGTCGGCAGCAACGGGAACGTTGAGATCGACGCGCACAAGCACGCGCTTGGCTGCGATATCGGTGAGGTCGTCAAGGGTTTTGAAGGCCGGCATGATGCTAATCCATTTACTCGGAAAGTTCGTAGCGGACCTTACTATGCCTGACCGGCGACGCAAGACGATTGGTCGCAGCCATCCATATTCCGTCTGCCGCGGATACGCCGCACGTCGATTCTACCGCGACAATGCAGCGGGTGCAGGATTTTATTTGGGCTTTCGCCCTCTTTATGCCGGGCCCTCGGGCGGCACGGCGCCCGGTTTCACGGGCAGGTGCTTGCCTCGGTATTTGCGGATCAGATCGCGGACGCGATGGGCGATTTCGCGCATGTTGATGAAGATCGGTAGATTGGTCGCCGGCTCCACGGGTTCCAGCGAAATGCCGATGCTGCGGACATGTTCGTGCTCGTCGAGTTCGCGCACGATCAGGATGATCGAGCCGAAGCGGATGCGGTCGGCATAATCCGCGCGGCCGCCGAGCCGCGAGGTGATCAGGTCGCCGACGGTCATGTTCTGCTCGTTGGCGGAGAGCAGGCCGGGGCCGTAGGCGGCGTCAAGCTCCTTGGCGGGCCTCGTCGGCGAGATCGCAAACGCGCCGAAAAATTCCGCGTCGTCCTCGTCGACCGGCACCTGGCTTGCGAAGATGCGGTCCAGCAGTTTCGAATAGGCGGGGGAGATGAACAGGTAGACCTGGTCGTTCTCCTTCAGCCGGCCGGCATATTGGTAACGCATGCTGCGGCCGTCGCGGATGACCAGCGACGGCATGGCCCAGCGGGGGATGCGCTCGCCCTGCAGGATCGGGCTGTCCTTCATGACGCGGTAGGAGATCAGCTCGTGATGGGCGGTGCCCGGCAGGTCGAGCTCGATCTTGTCGACGGCGCCGATGCGCGGCGGAATGATGAGGCCGAGCTTGTGGGCGACCGGCTTGATCGTCCAGCCCTGGACGAGCAGGGAGACCAGCACGATGATGAAGGTGGTGTTGAAGAAGAGCTGGCCGTTCTCGACGCCGCTCAAGACCGGCATGATCGCAAGCAGGATGGAGACCGCGCCGCGCAGGCCGACCCAGGCAAGGAAGCTGGTCTCCTGCTGGGTGAAATCATAGGGCAGCAGGCTGAGCCACACGGCGATCGGCCGGGCGACGAAGATCAGGAAGAGCGCCAGCCCGATCGCCGGCAAGAGGATGGCCGGGAATTGCGAGGGCGTGGCGAGCAGGCCCAGCACCAGGAACATGATGATCTGCGCAAGCCAGGTCAGCCCTTCGTTGAAGCGGATGATCTGGGGTTTTGCGAACATCTTGCGATTGCCGGAATAGATGCCGGCCACATAGACCGCCAGAAAACCGCTGCCGCCCATCGCGCCGGTGAAGGAAAAGACGAGAAGCGCAAGCGTCAGCACGAAGATCGGCGCCAGGCCCCGGTCGGATGTGAAGCGGTTCAGCACCCAGACGATCATCATGCCGCCGAACAGGCCGCAGATGACGCCGAGTCCCATTTCCTCGACGAATAGGAAAAGGAAATGCAGGTCGAGGCCGGAAAGGCCCTGGCCGGTCGCCAGAAGCTCGGCGAGCGCAATGGTCAGGAAGATCGCCATCGGATCGTTGGTGCCGGACTCGACTTCGAGCGTCGAGCGCACCTTGTCGCGGATGTTGATGCCGCTGACGCGCAGCAGGAAGAAGACGGCGGCGGCATCCGTCGAGGCGACGATCGAGCCGAGCAGCAGGCCTTCGAGCCAGTTGAAATTGAGAAGGATCATCGCCCCGAGGGCGAAGATGCCGGTCGTCAGCAGCACCCCAACCGACGCAAGCGTGATCGCCGGAGCCGCGGCAAGGCGGAACGAGTGGATAGGGGTCATGAAGCCGGAATCGAACAGCACGATCGCCAGTGCCAGCGATCCCAGCATGAAGGTGAAGGAATAGTTTTCGAATCGGATGCCGAGGCCATCGACGCCGGCGAGCAGGCCGATCGACAGGAAGATCAGCAGGAGGGGAGCGCCGAAGCGGAAGGCGAGGAGGCTCGAAAGGGCAGCCGCCAGCACCAGGACCGTGCCGACCAGCAGGACGATATAAAAAGCCTCCACCTATATGTCCCTTCCTTCGCACCTCTCGCCGACACCATCCCCGTCCGCAGCCCCGAAACCGGAACTGTGCCACGCCGCAACGCGGCCATGCAAGAATGGGGCAGATCCCGGCCGAGGGCCAGGCGAATCGACGGATCGATTAGGCGGGAACAATTCCGGCAAGAGAAGGGCAGGGGATAAAAAAGACGGACCAGTGCCTTGGCGCCGGCGGCTTTTCACTTTTCTGCCCAGCGTCCTGTCCCAAAACCGGTACCCACTTTTGGGGGCGCTGGATTATCGGAGAGCCCACACGAATGCGGAACCTCATAGTAAAATAATAATATGGCTCCGCATTCGCGTGGCCTTCGGCGTCTTTTCGAGGCTTCCGGCCTCTACAGGTGATCATCTCGCCTCGCTGCGTGGCTTCGTTTTCGACTTCCTTTCGGGAAATCCTGCCACTTGCACGGCTCAACCGAACCGGACATGGCTGTCCGGGGGAGGCTTGATAGGGAAAGCGCCGGTTGCCCGATACTCGCCCATGGCTTTCACCTCTTCCACCCTCCCCGCACGTTACGGTTCTGATGAAAGCGCCTGCCCCGCCTGCCCGCGAACGTCTCGCGCAACACTCCGGCGACGGAAGCGGGAGGATTGTAGGCACGGTTTGGAGGGGCGGGGAAAATCGAGGGTGAAAAAATTTGGCGGTGCGCTGAAATGCAGGACTTGGCTGTCGCGGCCTCATGGAGCGGATATCATAGATGGCTTTTTTCGGCCCAAACCTGCAGGACTACGGTGGTGCAGCGAAGAGCGGCTAACAGCAATATGTGTAGAATCTTTATACCTGATATGCTTTCCAATGGTCGCTTTGGTATCAATCAGTTTGGAACAGAACCTTGCTAAGAATTAATTGCAGTGATGGATCGAAATTAGAAGCTACCGAAGATGAGTTCGCGCAGTTTCGAAACGGGCTGGTGGTGCAGTTAGATGACCGCCTTGAACAACGAATTTCACATCTGGTTTGGATGGATATGTTCGTTGGCTATAAAAGATCTTCGTTGAATTGCTTCGCAGTTCTAGGAGCCATCAAGAACCTTGAAGCTGGTGAGCCAGAGTCAGGCGTGAAACCAGCAACACGCTTTAGGCGTGAGCCTCTGAAGGGACTTTGGCATAAACATTTTTACACTGGTGCCAACCTGCCTCTCAACGTCATTAATGGCCTCAGGGACGGAGAGCTTGAACGGATTGCCGAAAAACTCCGAAATGAGGGTCATCAATCAGAAGATCTTGACCGGAGGAGGTACCTCGGTGCAGCGATGCAAGCTGTAAAGAATTCTCTTGCCGAACGCAGTTCTGCTCAAAAATTGACCGGTGAATGGTTGATCTTTGCAAAATGCAACACCGGAAACCTGTATCTCTCGTTGGGTTATCACGATCAAGGATGCTCTTCAGAAGAGAGAGACCACTTTTTGTTTGAAAGGATCAAAAGTCACTGTGCCCATGAATTTCCTGACTTGCACATGTTTATCCAGAATGGCTAATTCGCCCGTTGTTCAAGGCGCGTAATTCTAAAGCTGACATTCACAAATCAAGCTCCAAAGGCAGCTACGCCCGCAATGGAGCCATGAGCGGCTCATGGCTACCGCGTGCGAATTCAAAGCAGCACCGTCCTTCCGATATCCCCACAAACAAAAACCCCCTCCCTTGCGGGAGGAGGTCCATATCTTGCCGGTGCCGCCCGAAGGCAGCGTCTGTGATCCTCAGATGAGCTTGGCAAGCGCGACCGACGTGTCGGCCATGCGGTTGGAGAAGCCCCATTCGTTGTCGTACCAGGACAGAATGCGCACGAAATTGCCTTCGAGCACCTTGGTCTGGTCGATCGCGAAGATCGAGGAATGGCTGTCGTGGTTGAAGTCGCGGGAAACGAGCGGTTCTTCTGTGTAGCCGAGGATGCCCTTCAGGGCGCCGTTGGAAGCGGACTTGATCGCTTCGTTGATTTCGGCAACCGTGGTCGTCTTCTTGGCGACGAACTTGAAGTCGACGACCGAGACGTTCGGGGTCGGCACGCGGATCGAGGTGCCGTCGAGCCTGCCCTTCAGATGCGGCAGAACCAGGCCGACGGCCTTGGCGGCGCCGGTGGAGGTCGGGATCATCGAGAGCGCTGCGGCGCGGGCGCGATAGAGGTCCTTGTGCATCGTGTCGAGCGTCGGCTGGTCGCCGGTATAGGAATGGATCGTCGTCATGAAGCCGTGGTCGATGCCGACGGCGTCGTCGAGGACCTTGACCACCGGAACCAGGCAGTTGGTGGTGCAGGACGCGTTGGAGATGACCAGGTGTTCCCGGGTCAGCTGATCGTGGTTGACGCCGAAGACGACGGTCAGGTCAGCGCCGTCGGCCGGGGCCGAGACGATGACGCGCTTGGCGCCGGCGGTCAGGTGCGCCGCGGCCTTGTCGCGGGCGGTGAAGATGCCGGTGCATTCGAGCGCGATATCGACGCCGAGTTCGCGGTGCGGCAGGGTCGCCGGGTCCTTGATCGCCGTCACCTTGATCGGCTTGCCGCCGCCGACGATGATCGTGTCGCCGCTGACTTCGACGCTTGCCGGGAATTTGCCGTGGATCGAGTCGTAACGCAGCAGGTGGGCGTTGGTCTCGACCGGGCCCAGGTCGTTGATGGCGACGACCTCGATATCGGTGCGACCGGATTCGACGATCGCGCGCAGCACGTTACGGCCGATGCGGCCGAAACCGTTGATGGCAACCTTGACAGTCATTTCACATACTCCCGCTTTTAGCTTGTCTTGGAAATTTCAGTTGGATCAGGCGAGCTCTTTTTCGGCTGCGGCAACAACCGCTTCCGCGGTGATGCCGAAGTGCTTGAAGAGATCCTTGGCAGGGCCCGAGGCCCCGAAGGACTTCATGCCGATGAAGGCACCCTTCGGACCGATGAAGTGATCCCAGCCTTCGCGCACGCCGGCTTCGACGGCAATCTTGACCGGCGAATTGCCGACAACCGCGGTCTGGTAGGATTCCGGCTGGTCGAAGAAGAGTTCGACGCAGGGGACGGAAACGACGCGCGTCGCGATGCCCTTGCCATCAAGCGTCGCCTGGGCTTTCAGCGCCAGTTCGACTTCCGAACCCGACGCGAAGATCGTCACCTTGGCGTCGGCGGCGGAGACGAGCTCGTAGGCGCCCTGGGCGCAGAGGTTCTTCTCCTCATAGGTCTTGCGGGCCGGCGCCAGGTTCTGGCGGGTCAGCGCCAGGCCGGACGGGCGGTGCTTTTCCTTCAGCGCCAGCTGCCAGCATTCTGCCGTCTCGGTCTCGTCGGCCGGGCGGAAGATCAAGAGGTTCGGGATGGCGCGCAGGGCTGCGACCTGTTCGACCGGCTGGTGGGTCGGGCCGTCTTCGCCGACGCCGATCGAATCATGCGTCCAGACGTGCACGACGCGGATGCCCATCAGGGCTGCGAGGCGGACGGACGGACGGCAATAATCCGAGAAGATCAGGAAGCCGCCGGAATAGGGGATCAGGCCGCCATGCAGCGAGATGCCGTTCATGGCCGCGGCCATCGCGTGTTCGCGGATGCCCCAGTGCATGTAGCGGCCGGAGAAATCGGTCGGGGTGATCGACTTCATCTGGCTGGTCTTGGTGTTGTTCGACGGCGTCAGGTCGGCCGAACCGCCGAGCGTTTCGATGACGATGCCGTTGATGACTTCGAGCGCGTCCTCGGATGCCTTGCGGGTGGCAACGGTCGGGTTGTTCTCGGCGATCTTCTTCTTAAAGGCGTCGATGGCGCTGTCGAAATTGCCCGGCAGGTCGCCGGCGAAGCGGCGCACGAACTCGGCCTTCTTCTCAGCGGCGGTGGCGGCGAGGCGATCTTCCCAGTCCTTGCGGACCGTGGTCGAGCGCAGGCCGGCAAGGCGCCAGGCATCGAGAACGTCGGCCGGAACGGTGAAGGCTTCCGCTTCCCAGTTCAGCGCATGCCGAGCTGCGGCGATTTCCTCGGCGCCGAGCGGCGAGCCGTGGACCTTGTGGGTGCCCTGCTTGTTGGGGGCGCCGAAGCCGATGATGGTCTTGGCTGCGATGAAGGTAGGGCGGTCGGACTTCTGGGCGGCTTCGATCGCCGCCGAAATCTGATCGACGTCATGGCCGTCGATCTCGATCGTGTTCCAGTGGGCGGACTTGAAGCGCATCACCTGGTCGGTCGAGTCCGACAGCGAGACGGCGCCGTCGATGGTGATCGAGTTGTTGTCCCAGAAGAGCACGAGCTTGTTGAGCTTCAGGTGGCCGGCAAGCGCGATGGCTTCCTGGCTGATGCCTTCCATCAGGCAGCCGTCGCCGCACAGCGCGTAGGTGAAATGGTTCTGCAGGTCGGAGCCGAATTCCTCTTCCAGCTTGCGCTCGGCGATCGCCATGCCGACGGCATTGGCAATGCCCTGGCCGAGCGGGCCGGTGGTCGTCTCGATGCCCGACGCGTGGCCGTATTCCGGGTGGCCGGCGGTCTTGGAGCCGAGTTGGCGGAACTGCTTGATGTCCTCCATCGTCATGTCCTCGTAACCGGTGAGGAACAGCAGCGAATAAAGCAGCATCGAACCGTGGCCGGCGGACAGCACGAAACGGTCGCGGTCCGGCCAGAGCGGGTTCTTCGGGTCGAATTTCAGGTAGCGGGTGAACAGAACCGTCGCGATGTCGGCAGCGCCCATCGGCAGGCCGGGATGGCCGGAATTGGCCTTCTCTACAGCATCCATGGCGAGGAATCGGATCGCGTTCGCCATCCGGTTATGTTTGTCGAGAGAGGTCATGGCTAATCCGCTTTTTACGGGTGTCGGTCACGGTCCGCGTTGGACCACTTGAAGAGTGGCCCAGGGACCACCTAAGAGCGGGTGATCCTTAGCAGGTGCAACGCGCAAGTCAACAAAAGCGCCGTCGCACCGAGGCGATCGTGACGAACTTTCCCGCAGCTGCCGGAATTCCGTGCAGCATGTGACGAGGGGCAGAAACATAGTTGACGATCCACAGTTAGGACATGTTTGAAGGGTCTCGATTGATTGACCGGCTTGCAGGCGGTGAATAGTCTTCCGGCCTTGTTGGAGAGATCGATCGTATCGATTCGGCTCATTTCGTGTATCGACAGGAAGCTTCGCATGCCGTCGGAAAAGACGATCGACATGGTGATTTCGGAACTTAAGGCGGCGATCGGCGGTCTTGAGAGCGCCGTCGATGCGCGCATCGAGCGCCAGCGCGAGACCCAGGACGTGGAGGGCGAGGTCCGCCGGGTGCACGCGGACCGGGCACGGCTCGCGCAGGAGCTCGACCAGTCGCAATTCCGCGCCAATCGACTGGAAGAAGTAAACCGGGAAGTCTCGAGGCGTCTCGTGACGGCGATGGAAACCATCCGCGCCGTGCTCGATCGCTGATGCGCCAGGATCAAAAGGGAATGCCATGGCCCAGGTAACGGTGATGATCGACGGCAAGGCCTATCGCATGGCCTGCGAGGAAGGGCAGGAAAGCCACCTGACCGAACTTGCCGATCGATTCGACCGCTACGTAGGGCACCTCAAAAGCCAGTTCGGCGAGATCGGCGATCTGCGCATCACCGTGATGGCCGGCATCATGATCATGGACGAACTTTCGGAGATGACCCGCAAGCTCGGCCTGCTCGAGACCGAGGTCGCGGCACTCAAGTCCAACCGCGACGGTGCGCTCGAAACCCAGCAGCGCAACGAGCAGCACGTGGTCTCGGCGCTCGGCGAGCTCGCCTCGCGGCTCGACGGGCTGACCGCCAAGCTCAACGGCCGCACGCCCGCTCCCGTGAACTGATCAAAGTCGATAATAAAGGCTTGCCGCCACTGGTGCGGACCGACAATCACACATATATTGCCGATGCGATCTGCGCCTCACGACAGGAACCACAATCCCTGGGGCCATACTCGATCCAAAGGGAGCTGTCCCTGGCCAGGCCCGTGGGCTTGGACACACGGCGCCCACCTACGTTTGTAGGCACCCAGGATCGTAAACATCCATCGGTTGCCGCGGATCGCACTTCTCCCTTTTTGACCTGATTGTTTCCGGCTTCCGGCGACAGTGAAGTCGCAGCCGCATGCAAGGCAAAGACCGCCTGGCTTAAACACTCAGCTGCATTCCGGACTGCAGCCGAGAGGCGGGACTGCTGGTTGGGGGGTCTTTCCCGCGCGGCCATCCTTATTGAATATCCGCGATTCGCATATTGACCGGATGATCTATTCTCGCATCTGCTTGTAAAGTGCAGGACGAGCGAAATCGGGTCCGGACTGATCGGCTTGGCTGGCGATTGTTCATCCGGCGGCGACAACTGCGAATGCCGGGCCAGATCTATATTTAAGAATTCTCAAATTTATCCACCATATCGTGGACTTGGCGCCGCGTGGTCACGGTTTGGACGAGACTCTTAATCCTCTTTTCAAACGAGGTGGATCTTCTCGACGTGCACCAATCTATTCTTCGGCCTTCGCTTGACAACGGGGGCCGCGCCCCCAAGTTCTTGCCGTCCCGTTCACTCGCCGGCCGTATCGATGCCCTTTTTGAAATCCACCTTCGCCCGATCTTCGCTGTTGATGCTTCTGGTCGGGGGCGCCATCCTGTTGGCGATCGTGCTGTCCTCCTTCCTCCTGGCACGGACGACGCAGGTCTATTTTGAGGACGTGGTGAAGCTGCGCGAACTTCGAAGTGCTGCCGCGGACATGCAGCTTTTCCTCAGAGCAGCCGAATCCGGCCAGCGTGGTTTCGTCCTGACGCAGGATGCTGAATTCCTGATCCCCTATACGACTGCCAGTGCGGTCATTCCGCGATTGCGCGAGCGACTGAAGACGGCTGCTGGCAAACTGGACGCCGTGCATGTTCCATTTGCCGAACTCGACCCGCTGATCGACGACAAGCTCGCCGAGATGCAGTCGACGGTGGAGATGGTGCAGAAGGGGAATGCTGTTGGGGCGATCGAGGTCATCCGGGGCGCCTATGGCCGGCAGTTGATGGAGGGCATCACGACAATCCTTGGCACGCTGCTCCGTGACACGGACGGGCGGATCGGGACCGGGGTCGACGACCTCAATGATTCGGCAACGGCGCTACAATGGATCACTATTGGCGGCGGCCTGATGATCATCCTCGTCATCGGCGGTGCGATCATGATCGTCGGGCAGCATGTCCACGAGCTTCAGCGGGCGCGCTCGGAGGTCGAGGAGCTCAATGCCGGTCTCGAGGAGCGCGTCAACGAACGCTCCGAGGATCTGATCCAGGCCAATCGCGAGATCCAGCGTTATGCCTATATCGTCTCGCACGACCTGCGTGCACCGCTGGTCAACATCATGGGTTTCACCAGCGAACTCGACGCGAGCCTCAAGTCGATCAGCACCTATGTGCTGGCCGACGGGACGCCGCTGTCGGAAACCGACGTGAACGATGCCCGTGTCGCGGTCGAGCAGGATCTGCCGGAGGCCATCGCCTTCATCCGCTCGTCCACCAAGAAGATGGACGGGCTGATCAACGCGATCCTGAAGATTTCCCGCGACGGGCGGCGCGAACTGAAGCCGGAGAGGATTGATCTCGGGGAGCTCCTCGAAGCAACGGCGGCCAGCATCTACCACCAGGTCAGCGAAGCGGGCGGCGAGGTGAATATTTCGGTCGCCCAGGCGCGGGGCCTTATTACCGACCGATTTTCGCTGGAACAGATTTTCGGCAATCTCTTCGACAATGCGGTGAAATACAAACATCCGGATCGGCCGTTGAACCTGTCGGTCAAGGCCATGCCGCTTGGCCGCGCTGCGATGAGAATAGAGGTTTCAGACAATGGCCGGGGTATCGCCCAGGAGGATCACGAGAGGGTTTTCGAGCTTTTCCGCCGCTCGGGTGTTCAGGACCAGCAGGGCGAGGGTATCGGTCTTGCGCATGTGCGTTCACTAGTTAGAAATCTAGGCGGTGAGATTACCGTGACGTCCACATTGGGCGGCGGGACGACGTTCGTCATCCGGTTGCCCACGGATCTGTCTCACTATGTCAGGAGTAACGGCTCATGAAGGCTGCCGGTAAAGAAGTCACCATCGTGATGATCGAGGACGATGAAGGCCATGCGCGCCTGATCGAAAAGAACGTCCGTCGCGCTGGCGTCAATAACGAGATCGTTCCCTTTACGAACGGCAATGCGGCTCTCGACTTTATCCTCGGCGCGGATCGTTCCGGAGACCCAAATCAGGATCGCCATCTGCTGATCCTCCTCGACCTCAACCTGCCGGACATGTCGGGTGTTGACATCTTGGAGAAGGTGAAGTCCAACCCACACTCCAAGCGTCTGCCGGTGGTCATCCTGACGACCACGGACGATGAGCGGGAGATTCAGCGCTGCTACGATCTCGGCGCCAACGTCTACATCACCAAACCGGTGGACTACGACAGTTTTGCGCATGCCATCCGACAACTAGGGCTGTTCTTTGCCGTGATGCAGGTCCCCGGAAGATAACGAGACGTGATGCCGCAAACCATACTCTATGTCGATGATGATCTCGCGCTTGCCAGATTGGCAGAACGCCATTTCGCGCGGGCTGGTTATCAGATGGTCCACGCCGTTGATGCCGCATCGGCAATGGCGGCGGTGGAGAAAGGCGGTATCGACGCGATCGTCCTCGACCATTACCTGAAGACCGGAACCGGGCTCGACATCCTTCACAAGCTGAAAGATCAGGACTCGGTCATTCCGGTGATCTACGTCACCGGTTCCAGCGACGCGACGATCGCCATCGATGCGCTGAAGAGCGGCGCATCCGACTATGTCATCAAGACGGTCGGTGAGGAATTCTGGCCGCTGATGGAAAGCGCGATCGCGCAGGGCATCGCCAATGCCGAATTGCGGCAGGCCAAGGACAAGGCCGAGCAGGAAATTCGCCTGGGCAAGGAACGCGCCGAGGTTCTGCTCGCCGAGGTTAATCACCGCGTGGCCAACAGCCTGGCGCTGGTCGCGGCACTCATCCGCCTGCAGGTATCCAGCAGCAAGAGCGACGACGTGAAGGCCGCTCTTTCCGAGACGCAGGCGCGCATCAGCGCGATCGCCGGCATGCATCGCAGCCTCTACACATCCGACGACGTCCGGCATGTGGAGATGGACAAATATCTGGGCACGCTGGTGCGTGAGGTCCAGGGCTCCGTCAACGGCGATGGGGGACCGTCGATCCGCCTCGATGCCGAACCTTTGTCGCTGACCTCCGATCGCGCCGTCTCCGTCGGCATGATCGTCACGGAACTGCTTACCAACGCGCTGAAATATGCCTATCCGGCCGGCACCGAGGGCGAAGTGCGGGTGCTGCTCAAGCGTCAAGACGAGGGCAATGCGCTTCTCGCCGTCGAGGATGACGGGATCGGCTGGCGTGAGGGCGACGTGCCGAAAGGAACCGGGCTCGGCAGCCGCATTGTCAAATCCATGGCCGCGACGCTCGGTTCGACGATCCATTATGTGCCCTCTCTTGCCGGCACCCGCGCCGAACTGACGGTCAGCCTTCAATAGCTGCGGCGTCGGGGGAACGGGTCACGGCTTCCGCGGTGCAAACCCTTCATTTTGTTCCAACCATTGCAATGCCCGCATGACGACCCTATGATTTACGCATGCGAGTGAAGGTGCATAGCTCCGAGAACCGGTCCCGGTTTTCCGAACTGTGCGTGAAGCATCGCCGACGGAGCGCTCCGGCGCGGTCGTATGGATGCGGGCCGCTCCCTGGGGCGGCACGTTCGTTTCGCGTGCAGGCATATTGTTCCAATTAAAGAGCTTCTCTTGTTAACCGAAATACTCATCGTCATCGCCCTCACCGTTTTGAACGGTGTCCTCGCGATGTCGGAACTTGCCGTCGTCTCCTCCCGCCCCGTGCGGTTGCGGATCATGGCCGAGCAAGGCAATCGCGGTGCCGCCACAGCCATGCGGCTTGCGGAAGATCCCGGCCGCTTCCTCTCCTCCGTCCAAATCGGCATCACGCTGGTCGGCGTGCTGTCCGGTGCATTCTCGGGCGCCACGCTCGGCGCGCGATTGACCACCTGGTTCGAGGCGCAGGGCATGGCGGACAATCTCGCCGACTGGCTGGGCGTCGGCACCGTCGTTGTCATCATCACTTATCTGTCGCTGATCGTCGGCGAACTGGTGCCGAAGCAGATAGCGCTGCGAGCGCCGGAGGCGGTTGCCGCCCGTGTCGCGCCCGCCATGAAAATGCTGGCGACCGTTGGCGCGCCGATCGTCTGGTTCCTCGATATTTCCGGCCGAATCGTCCTCAGCCTGCTTGGCCAGAGGGGCGAGTCGGGCGACCGGGTCACCGACGAGGAAATCCGCACCGTGCTTGCCGAAGCCCAGAGCGCCGGCGTGATCGAGACGGAAGAATCCGCCATGATCTCAGGCGTCATGCGGCTTGCCGACCGCACCGCGCGCGGCCTGATGACGCCGCGGCGCGATGTCGAGGTCATCGACATCGAAGACAATTCGGATGAGATCCGCGAACAGCTGCGCGCCACGCAGCGTTCCCGCCTGCCGATCCGCAACGGCAGTTCCGACGAAATCCTCGGCACGCTGTTCGTCAAGGACGCTTACGATTTCATCGCCGGCGGCAAGATGCTGGATATCCGCGGCATCATGCGCGAGGCGCCCGTCGTGTCGGACCTCACCGGCGCGCTCGACGTCATCCAGGCGCTGCGCCGCGCGCCGGCCCATATGGTGCTCGTCTACGACGAATACGGCCATTTCGAAGGCATCATCACCTCGGGCGACATCCTCGAGGCGATCACCGGCGTGTTCCAGGAGGAAAACGACGAAGAACCTGCGATCGTTGCGCGGGACGACGGTTCGTTCCTGATCGCCGGCTGGATGCCGGTCGACGAATTCTCCGACCAGATGGGGTTTTCGCTCGGGGACGACCCAGGCTACGAGACTGTCGCGGGCTTCGTGCTCGACGAGATGAAACGCCTGCCTGAACTTGGTGAGAGCTTCACCAAGAACGGCTGGACCTTTGAGGTGATCGATCTCGACGGCCGCCGCATCGACAAGCTGCTGGTCAGGCGGTCGGACAAGGTATGACGGACGTCCTGAAGACCAAGGCGGAGCTTCGTACCGCGCGGCTTGCCGCACGGGATGCCATTGCGCCGGTCGAGCGCATCGAGAAGAGCCTTCTCATTGCATCGCATGGGGCCGAAGCAATCAGCCTCGACGCCGGTGCGATCGTTTCGGGCTTCCTGCCGATCCGCTCGGAAGTCGACGTGCGGCCGCTGATGGCGCATCTCAGGGACCGCAGCGCGCGGCTCTGCGTGCCGGTCATTCTCGACAAGAAGACGATCATCTTCCGCGAACTGGTGCGCGGCGCCGAATTGGTGCCGGGCGTGTTCGGCACGTTCGGCCCGGGGCCGGATGCGGCGGAACTCGAGCCGCAGGTGATGCTGGTGCCGCTGTCGGCCTTCGATGGCGGCGGGCACCGGATCGGCTATGGCGGCGGTTATTACGACCGGGCGATCCACCGCCTGCAGCAAAAAGGCCTGAACCCGACGCTGATCGGGATTGCCTTCGACTGCCAGGAAGTGGCATCAGTTCCTGCTGAACCTCACGATATCAGACTAGACGCTGTCCTGACGGAAAGCGGTTACCGGCCCTTCGAAGACATCGGCCGTGCACAGATTGGATAAGAATGCGCCTTTTGTTCCTGGGTGACATGGTGGGCAAGACCGGCCGCGTGGCGGTGTGGGAAAAACTGCCGAGCCTCGTCGCCGACCTGAAGCTCGATTTCGTCATCGTCAACGGCGAGAACGCCGCGGGCGGCTTCGGCATTACCGAGGATATCTTTCTCGAGACGATCAATGCCGGTGCCGACGTGGTGACGACCGGCAACCATGTCTGGGACCAGAAGGAGGCGGTGAGCTTTGCCGGCCGCCACGAGCAATTCCTGCGGCCCGCCAACTATCCCGCCGGCACGCCGGGCAAGGGATCCGGCATTTTTTACGCCCGCAATGGCGCGCGCATTCTGGTCGCCAACATCATGGGCCGGGTGTTCATGCATCCCGAGCTCGACGATCCCTTCAAGAGCGCCGAAACGATCCTCGCCGCTGCGCCGCTGAAGGAACAGGCGGACGCGATCATCTTCGATTTTCACGCGGAAGCGACCAGCGAAAAGCAGTGCTTCGGGCATTTCGTCGACGGCCGCGCCAGCCTCGTGGTCGGCACCCATACGCATGTGCCGACCGCCGATTGCCAGATCCTCAACGGCGGCACCGGCTACATGTCGGATGCCGGCATGTGCGGCGACTACGACTCATCGCTCGGCATGGACAAGGAAGAGCCGCTTAACCGCTTCATCTCGAAAATGCCGAAGGGCCGTTTCGAGGCGGCGACCGGGCCCGCGACGATCTGCGGCCTTGGCATCGAGATTTCCGATGCGACAGGCCTTGCGGAGAAGATCGAGCCGCTCCGGATCGGGCCGCGGCTTGCGGAGACCATCCCGTCGTTCTGGCGGTAATGCCGCCTACGGTCGGCGTGACAGCCAGTCCACGAAGCCTGCAAGCTTATCGACGCCGTCATCCAGCACCGCCTCGTAGACAAGCGCGCTCGGGGCCGGCCTGCCGCCTTTCGGCGCGGTTGCAGCAAGGTCAGCCTTGATGGCGAGGATGGTTTTCCGCACCTCGTCGGTCAAGCGGGGCAGCAGCGTCTTCAGATGTTTCAGGTCGGGCTGGCGGTCCGGCTCGTCGATGAACCAGATGTCGAGATTCCAGTCTTCGCCCGTGTCCGTCCGGTAGGTGAGGCCAAGATAGAGGCCGTCCGGGTAGTTTTGCGGTTCGACGTTCCAGAGGCCGCTATCGTTGCGGTAGCGCACGGCGCCGACGCGGCTGTCGAGCATCAGTTCTCCGGCGATCTCGGCGACGGTCCGGCGGGCGGCTGGGTCGAGCCTTTCGCAGACCACGGTGATGTCGATATCGCGGCGGGCCATGAGGCCGAGCGCCGAGCTTCCGACCCACACCGGATTTCCGGCCAAACGCAAGGCATCCTCGAGGCCGAGGGCGCTGACGATCGTATCGGCCTGAGCCTGCAGTTCGGCCTGCTTTTTTAAAATGTCGGACATGGCCTTCTCCGCTTGGGTATTCCCCACTTAAGGGAGATTTACGTCAGATATTAAGCTTTTGGCGTCAATAGCGGCCTTGATCGGGACCTCGCGCCGACATGCTCTTTGACATTTGCGCTGCAAATAAGTAGGAACGGCGCAAGTTCGGCTGCGAGTGTTGCAGCCACAGCGCTTTGCGCGCGAAAATCCGAAAGACAGATTTAGATGACCGATTACAACGGCGCCGTCCCGGCGATCGCCAAGGCGTTGGCGAAACGGGGCTATGTAACGCTGACCCCCGTCCAGAAATCCATGCTCGACCCGGCTCTCATCCATTCCGATGCGCTGGTTTCGGCGCAGACCGGCTCGGGCAAGACCGTTGCCTTCGGGCTTGCGATCGCGCCGACCCTGCTCGGCGACGCGGAAAAATTCGGCCCGGCGCGGCAGCCTTTGGCGCTCGTCATTGCGCCCACCCGCGAACTGGCGATGCAGGTCACCCGCGAGCTGGAATGGCTTTACGAGATGACCGGCGCGGTCATCACCAGCTGCGTCGGCGGCATGGACATCCGCAGCGAACGGCGCGCGCTGGAGCGCGGCGCCCATATCGTCGTCGGTACCCCCGGCCGTCTCTGCGACCATATCCGCCGCAACGCGCTCGACATGTCGGCCCTCAAGGTGGCCGTGCTCGACGAGGCGGACGAGATGCTCGATCTCGGTTTCCGTGAGGATCTGGAATTCATCCTGGAATCGGCGCCCGACGACCGCCGCACTCTGATGTTCTCGGCAACCGTTCCGGCCGCGATAGCCAAGCTTGCCAAAAGCTACCAGCGCGACGCTGTGCGCATCGCGACCTCTGCCGAGGAAAAGCAGCATGTCGATATCGAATACCGCGCGCTCGCCGTCGCATCGGCCGACCGCGAAAATGCGATCATCAACGTGCTCCGTTATTACGAGTCGACCAACGCGATCGTGTTCTGCTCGACCCGTGCTGCCGTCAATCATCTGACGGCGCGGTTCAACAACCGCAACTTCGCCGTCGTGGCCCTCTCCGGCGAGCTGACGCAGAACGAGCGGACCCATGCGCTGCAGGCGATGCGCGATGGCCGTGCCCGCGTCTGCATCGCGACCGACGTCGCCGCCCGCGGCATCGACCTGCCGGGTCTCGATCTCGTCATCCATGCCGACCTGCCGACCAACCCGGAAACGCTGCTCCATCGCAGCGGCCGCACCGGACGCGCCGGTCGCAAGGGCATCAGCGCCCTGATCGTGCCGGTCAACGCACGCCGCAAGGCCGAGCGCCTGCTCGGCGGCGCCGGCATCTCGGCCACCTGGGCTCGTCCGCCGTCTGCCGAAGAGGTGATGCGGCGCGACGACGAGCGTCTGCTGGCCGATCCGATCTTTAGCGAAAAGCCGCGCGAGGAAGAGCTGGATCTCGTCGCCAAGCTGGTCGAGAGCCATGGCGCGGACAAGTTGGCGGCCGCGTTCGTCAGCCTTTACCGCACCAAATATTCCGCCCCCGAGGATCTGATCGAGATCTCGGTGCAGCAGGATGCCCGCAAGCCGCGCGAGCGCGCCGGCGGCGAGGGCGACTTCCCGATGACCCCGCGCCCGTCGCGCGACGAGTTCGGCCCGGCCGTGTGGTTCTCGCTGTCGGTCGGCCGCAAGCAGAATGCCGAGCCGCGCTGGCTGATCCCGATGCTCTGCCGCAACGGCAACGTCACCAAGCGGGAAATCGGCGCGATCAAGATGCAGCAGGACGAAACCTTCGTCGAGATCGCTGCCGACCACGCCGACGCCTTCATGCAGGCTGTCGGCAAGGACAAGGCGCTGGAGCGCGGCATCCGCGTCACCCGGTTGACCAGCGCGCCGGACCTCAGCCGTCCCGCGCCGGCCAAGCCTTATGTCAAGAAGTCCTATGACGATCGTCCGAAGGAGCCTCGTGGCGACGACTGGGCGAAGGGCAAACCGCGGAAGAACACCTCCAACGCAGCCGGTCCGGGCGGCCCCAGGGCGACCGAACCGCGTGGCGACGTAAAGCCTTTCAACAAGGACGCCAAGCCCTTCAGCAAGGAAGCCAAGCCATTCCGCAAGGACGCCCAGCCCTTCAAGAAAGACGACAAGCCTTTCAAGAAGAAGGACAAGCCGAAATTGGCCAACAGCAGCAATTTCGAGCGCCGGAAGTAGGCAAGGCACAGCGTTGCCAACCGGAATTGCGAGATTTCAATGAGATCAGGGGCGGCCCGAAGCCGCCCCTTTGTCGTTTCGGAGGGGTCGTTTCAGAGGGTCTCTTCGAACAGCGTCAGCAGGCGCTTGAAGTGGCGCTCGGAACCGTCCTTGTCGTAGATGCTGTGGTCCGGCACCGTCCAGCCATGCGCCATGCCGACATAGTTCTCGACGATATGGTCGACGCCGCCGGTGCGAAATGCTTCGGCGAGCCGGGCCGACTGTTCCGGCGGAAAGCTGTTGTCGATGCCGGCGACGCCGACATAAACGCGCGCCTTGAGGCGGTCCGCCAGCCTGTGCGGGCTGTCTTCGGCGTCGCTTGCGAGATTGCCGCCATGGAAGCTGGCGGCTGCCTTGATGCGTTCCGGATAGTAGGCCGCGGCGGTGATCGCCCGGCCGCCGCCCATGCAATAACCCACGGCGCCGATCGCGCCGGTGGCGCCTTCGGAGGTCAACGCTTCGATGAAGGCTTCACCATCCTCGGCGGTGAGTGGCTGGGGCGTGGCGCGCATCAGGCCCATCAGCTGCGCTCTGGTGGCTTCTTCGCTGAAGGCGGTCTTCGCATCGAACGGGCCGTAGGTTCCCGAGCGGTAGAATAGGTCCGGAACGAGCACGGTATAACCGGCATCTGCGATGCGCTGGCCCATCCAGTAGAGCGCCTCGCGCGGGCCGAACGCATCCATGTAGAGGATGACGCTCTTGTCGGTTGCAGCACCGTCTGCAGGCTTGATAACGGCGGCTTTGGCCGTGCCGTCCTTCGTCTTGATCGCAATGTCATGCTTCATGAAAATACCCTCTTGCTCTTCCGATCGGATGCTGGCGAGCTTATGTCGGCGCGCTGCGGCGGCTTTTCAATAATCAACTCCATGACCTCCACCAATGACAGAATTGTGAGGCCGGCCCTGGCGATTGCGGCTGGACCGGCCTTTCGCATTGCCGCATGTTTTCGCCGGGAATGAGCATGAACGCAGTTCTTTGGGATCAGCATGATGCTACGGGCTCTCGCACTCGGTCTTTCCAGCCTGCTTCTGTCAGCCTTCGCCGCGCTGGCACAGGATGGCCTGCCTGTCAGCCAGTGCCAGGCGATCGCCCAGAAGCTGCCCGGTGTCACATTTGCGAGCTTCAGCCCATCCGGCTTGCAGTTCGCCCAGGCGAAAAAGAATTTGGCGCTGGCCGACAGGGAAGAGGTGAAGATCACCTTTGTCGGCCATTCCACCTATTTCATCGAAACGCCCGAGGGGGTCGGCATCGCCACCGACTATAGCGGCGCCTATCGCCCCTCGCGGCTGCCGGACGTGGCAACGATGAACAAGGCGCATTCCACGCATTTTACGCTGAGCCCCGATCCCGGGATCAAGCATGTGCTGCACGGCTGGAGCGATGTGCCGGGCGAGAAGGTCCAGCATCGCCTGATGGTCGGGGATGTCTACATCCGCAATGTCATGTCGGATATCCGCAACTGGGGCGGCGGCATCGAGGAAAACGGCAATTCGATCTTCATCTTCGAGGTCGCCGGTCTCTGCATCGGCCATCTCGGTCACCTGCATTTCGAGCTGAACGAGGCCCAGTATACCGAGATCGGCCGGCTCGACATCCTGATGGTTCCGGTCGACGGCGGCCTGACGATGGGCGCGGACAGCATGAGCCGGGTCGTGCAGCGGCTGCGGTCTTCGCTCATCCTGCCGATGCACCGCTGGGGGCCGCCGCTCGACAATTTCATTGCCATGTTCGACGCCAAGTTCGACATCGCCTATGCCAAGGAACCGACGATCCGGGTGTCGATGCGCAGCCTGCCGAAAAAGCCGACGATACTGGTGCCGCAGGGGCTCTGATCAGCCCAGCGGCCTTATTCTCGTTCAGTGGAACTGCGGGAAGGCGAGGTGCTGCTTGACGCCGACATCCGGCATCTTCTCGTCCTTCAGATTGGCCTTGGCGATTTCCCAGCCGAATTTCAGCGTACTGTCGGTGGAGGCCCAGATTTCCGCATCGTCGACCTTGAAGGCAAGCAGGGTCAGTAGCGGGTCTTCCTTGCCGCGCTCGTACCAGGCCGAGGTCACGGCGCTCCAGTATTCGTCGATCTTGGCGCGGTCGTTACGGATCTCCAGCGTGCCGGAAAGGCAGGCGTGGTAGTCGTGGTTCTTGCCGACGACGCAGAAATGCGCGCGGCTGCCGGCGCGGATGGCGCGTACAAGGTCCGTATCACTCTTGGTGAAGAACCAGATCGTGCTCGATTTCGGATCGGCATTCGGCGCCATCGGCTGGAAGTGCATATGCGAGCCCTCGATGCCGAGCATGCCGGCATGGATGTTGTTGATCTCGTCCCAGAGCTGGCGTTCGGGCGCTTCGCGGGCTTCGGTAAGGCTTGCCATCGATTGTCTCCTTGTTGTTCGTCTGCGTGAACAAACAGCAAGGCTTTGGCTTTGTTCCTGCTTGTTTCGGCGGGGCGGCATCAGGAAAAGCCTCGCCTTACCCAGGAAATGCCCTTGAATGGCTCCGGCTTCGAAATTATAAGGCGCCATTCCAGAACAAGTTAAAGTGTCAGGGGTGCCATGGCTGGCCATTCACAGTTCAAAAACATCATGCACCGCAAGGGCAAGCAGGATTCGATCCGGTCGAAGATGTTTTCCAAGCTTGCGCGCGAAATCACCGTTGCCGCCAAGACGGGTCTGCCTGATCCGACCATGAACGCGGCGCTTCGCCTGGCGATCCAGAACGCCAAGGCGCAGTCGATGCCCAAGGACAATATCGACCGGGCGATCAAGAAGGCTGCCGGTTCCGACGGAGAGAACTACGATTCCGTCCGTTACGAGGGTTACGGCCCGGGCGGCACCGCCGTTATCGTCGAGGCGCTGACCGACAACCGCAACCGCACGGCCTCCAACGTCCGCTCGACCTTCACCAAGGCTGGCGGTGTACTCGGCGAAACCGGCTCGGTTTCCTTCTCCTTCGACCATGTCGGCGAAATCACCTACAAGGCGAGCGTCGGCGATGCGGACAAGGTGATGGAAGCGGCGATCGAGGCTGGTGCCGACGACGTGACCACCGACGAGGACGGCCACACGATCATCTGCGCGTTCGAAAGCCTCGGCGAAGTGTCCAAGGCGCTCGAAGCGACGCTCGGCGAGGCCCAGACCGTCAAGGTGATCTGGCGGCCGCAGAACACGATCGAGGTGGACGAGGAGAAGGCGCAGTCGCTGCTGAAGCTCATCGACAACCTGGAAGACGACGACGACGTGCAGAGCGTCTATTCGAATTTCGAGGTTTCCGAAGAAGTCATGGCCAAGCTTTCGGCCTGAATTTAGAGCCGATCTCGATACAAAAACGGCACCCGATCGGGGTGCCGTTTGCATTTCAGGGCTCACGCTCAGAAGATCTGGCGCAGGGCCACGTAGAGTACGAACGCGATAGCGATCGAGGCCGGCAGCGTCAGCACCCAGGCGAGCAACATGTTGCGCACCGTCGACCACTGCAGTCCCGACCCGTTCGCCGCCATGGTGCCCGCCACGCCCGACGAGAGCACATGGGTGGTGGAGACCGGCAGGCCGAGATGGTCGGCAGCACCAATCGTCACCATCGCGACGACTTCCGCCGAAGCACCCTGGCCATAGGTCAGGTGGGTCTTGCCGATCTTCTCGCCGACCGTCACGACGATGCGTTTCCAGCCGACCATGGTGCCGAGGCCAAGCGCCAGCGCGACGGCGACCTTGACCCAGAGCGGGATGAACTTCGTGGCGTTGTCGACGGCCTGATGGTAGGCCTTGACGGCGTCGAGGTCGGTGCCCTGCATCGGCAGCAGCTTGTTCTTGTCGATCAGCTTCAGCGCCTCGCCGATCAGGTAGACGTCGTTGCGGATGTTGCCGACCAGCGAGGTCGGTACCGCTTCGAGCGTCGGGAATTTCGAGATCTGCTCGCTTGATGCGTGGATGAACCGCTGCAGCGCCAGCGTCGTCGTGTCGTTCCAGGTCTTGTTCTTGACCGCATTGGCGACTTCCGCCCGGGCGTCGGCGACTGTGACCCCCGGCTTGACGTATTTCTGCAGCGCCGTCTCGACATTCGTGGAGGCCTGCTCGTAGGCATGCAGATATTGCGCATCGGGGGTACGGTTGAGCGCAAAGGCGGTCGGCACAAGGCCGATCAGGATGAGCATGATCAGGCCCATGCCCTTTTGGCCGTCGTTGGAGCCGTGCGCGAAGCTGACGCCGGTGCAGGTGAAGATCAGCAGGCTCCGGATCCACAAGGGTGGCGGCTTGTTGCCCTTCGGCTCTTCGTAAAGCGCCTTGTTGCGGACGAGCACTTTCATGACGAGAAGCAGGATCGCCGCAAGCCCAAAGCCGATCAGGGGAGAGATCAGCAGCGACAGGCCGATATTGCTCGCCTGCGACCAGTCGACGCCGCTGGTGGCGGTGCCCTGCGGCGCCAGGAACTGGTTCGCCAGGCCGACGCCGATGATTGAGCCGATCAGCGTATGCGAGCTGGAGGAGGGCAGGCCGAGATACCAGGTGCCGAGGTTCCAGATGATAGCGGCGATGAGGAGCGCGAAGACCATGGCGAGGCCGGAGCCGGAGCCGACCTGCAGGATCAGTTCCACCGGCAGCAGCGCCAGGATCCCGAAGGCGACCGCGCCACTCGAGAGCAGCACGCCGAGGAAATTGAAGAAGCCCGACCAGACGACTGCCAGTTCCGCCGGCATGGAGCGGGTGTAGATGACGGTTGCCACGGCATTGGCGGTATCGTGGAAGCCGTTGACGAACTCGAAGCCGAGCGCGATCAAAAGCGCAAGGCCGAGCAGCGCCCAAGGAACCGAACTGGCGACCGAAAGGTCGTTCGCCAGCGCGTACCCGACATAACCCAGGCCGCCGATCAGCACGACGCCGAACAGGGGAATGAACCATTTTCCGAGTGAACTCGGGTTTTCCAGAGGGTGGTAGGACGCAGAAACACTGGGTTTGGAAGCGATGGCGTCTGTCACGTTTCGGTACTCCGCGTTTGCCAGGATTAACAAAAGCTAACTCTGGTCGGTGAACCTCTTGTGACGCCCGCTTCCTAGGCGGGGATGGGCTGCTTCTCCATCATCGGCAACGTCGCGAACAACTCGACCGAGCGCAGTCGTGCGTCGACATCGTGGATCGGCATCGAGATGATCAGTTCGTCGGCGCCGGTTTCCCGCAGGAAATCCCTGAGCTTTGCCTCGACCGTCGCAACCGAGCCGACCGCCGCGTAACGCAGCGTGTGCTCGACGTTCATCTTTTCCATCGGCGTCCAGAAACCTTCCATGCTATCGAGCGGTTTCGGGAAGCGGGTGCGGACGTTCTTGCGCAGGTTGACGAACTGCTGCTGCGACGAGGTGAAGGCGCGCTCCGCTTCGGCATCCGTTTCCGCCGCGACGCCCATGACGCCGACCATCATGTAGGGTTTATCGAGTTGGAGCGACGGCTTAAAACGGTCGCGGTAGATCGAGATCGCTTCCATCAGCATGTCGGGCGCAAAATGCGAGGCAAACGCATAGGGCAGGCCGAGGGCGGCCGCGAGATGGGCACTGTAAATGCTCGATCCGAGCAGCCAGATCGGCACGTGCGCATCCATGCCCGGCACGGCAAGCAGGCCCTGGTCCTTTTCCGGCGTACCGAGCAGGCGCTGCAGCTCGAGGATGTCATGCGGGAAACTTTCGGCGCCGGCATCGAGATTGCGGCGGAGCGCGCTTGCGGTGCGCATGTCGGTTCCCGGCGCCCGGCCGAGACCGAGATCGACGCGGCCCGGAAGCAGCGCTTCCAGCGTGCCGAACTGTTCGGCGATGACGAGCGGCGAATGGTTGGGCAGCATGATCCCACCGGAGCCGACGCGGATGGTCTTGGTCGCCGCACCAACATGGCCGATGACAATCGCGGTTGCGGCGCTGGCAATACCCGGCATGCCGTGATGTTCGGCGAGCCAGACGCGTTTGTAACCCTGCTCCTCGGCCTTGATTGCCAGGCGGCGGGACTGGTCGAGCGCATCGCTCACGGAATAACCTTCACCGACGGGTGAAAGATCGAGAATGGAAAAGGGGATCATCGGCACGTCCTGGAGGCGGTATAACTGACAGAGTGTTCCACTTATCTAGGCAGTCGCGTCCAGAAATACGACCCCGAGGTTGACAGAAAAGCGCCGGTCGAAAGGGGCGTGACGGACGACCCCTCCGACATCAGGATTTGACCAGCCGCAGGTGCGAACCGGGTTTTGCGGGTTTGAGGCTTTCCGGTACAGTCACCCCTCCCGCGTTGAGGATGGTGACGGGCGTGAAACGTCCCGCATGGTGGTCGATCGTACCGATCTCGTGGTTCATGCGGCCGAGCTTCGCCGTCAACGCATCGAGCGCCCCTATCTGGTCTCGGCTCGCCTTGGCAAGCGTCGTCATCGTAGTCCTGACGGCTGCGATCGCTTCGATCTCCTTGCCGGAGCTTGCCGCAAGCGCCGCCACGTGGCGATCAACGGCGTCCGCATAGATCGTCATCGCATCCAGCTCTCCACCGGCCTTCTCGACGGACTTGCCGCCGAGTTCGGCCGCTTCCGCCGACTTGCGCGACAGGCCGGAGATCTCCTTGGCGGCCTCGACGGCGCGCTCTGCAAGTCCGCGGATTTCCTCGGCCACGGTCTTGAAGTCGACCTCGGCCTCTTCGGATTGGGCTGCTTCTATGCTGGCATTGAGGGCGAGCATATTGGCCTGGAAGGCGATGTCCCGGATGTTGGCTGCGGCGGGCTCGATCTTGAGCGATGCCTTGCGGATTGCTTCCATCGCCACCGTTGCCGCTTGCATCATCTCCTTCGGCGGGCGCAAGTCGAGCCGCGCATTGTGGGCGATGTCGGCCGCGTGCTGCGCCTGCAGCTTTCTCACCTTGAGCGTTTCGGCAAGCGCACCGACATCCGCGGCGGTCTTGGCGATGGCTGCCGTCAGTCGGCCACCGGCCTCGGCCGTTGCCGCCATGTCGGCGCGGGCCTCGGCGCAGTCCGTATGAAGGTCGTGGGCGCCGCCGCCGATCATTCCGAGCACGTCTTCCAGGATTGTCAGGGCGTGGTTGAAATCGGCGCGCAGGCCCTCGTATCTTTCGGGGAACGGCATATCTATCCGGACCGTAAGATCGCCGACCGCTAGGCGCCGCAGGCCGCCGTCGAGCGCTTCCACCACGGTCTTCAGATCGTGTGCCTCGTCTCCGGCGGCCTCGAGGTCGCGCATGCGGGTTTCAGCCGCAGCCGTCTCCTGCCGCTCACGCTCTTCTTCGTCTTCGACAAGGCGGGTGAGATGGTCGCGGCAGAGCCGCTCCAGCGCCCGTGAGATGGATCCGATTTCATCTGTGCGGGCCAGATGCTCGCGTGGCACCGCCGTCTTGCCGGCGGCGATCTCCGAGACGGTTCCCGCGATTGTCCGCAACGGATTGATGAGCGCGCCGGCAAGCGAGATGGTGACGAGGGTCAGCGTTATCAGCGACGCGGCGATGTCCAGCATCTCGAAAGGCGTCAGTCCGTCGGCGACATAAAAGAGGAGCCCGGCGAGAATCCCATTCTGCGCCAGCACAAGCCCGATCACCTTGACGGAAAGGGAATGGTGTTTGCCTATCATGGCTGCCTCCTCACATTGCGTTCAAGCCGCGATTTGCAACGCGCGAGGCGCCGGGGCGTTGCCGATCGGCGACCCGAAAGGGGGCAAACCTTTCCGCCATGGTTACCGGAAGGTAAACGGCGCTCCATTCGTGTTTTCGGTTTGTTCACATTCTCATGGCACTGGTAGGGGCATCAGGATAGGGTATGGGCATGACAGGCACGATTCGCATCATCGGCATCGACCCGGGGCTTCGACGCACCGGCTGGGGCATTATCGAGACGCTCGGCAACAGCCTGAAATTCGTCGCCTCGGGCACCGTGACCTCCGACGGCGACCTGGACCTCGCCTCCCGTCTCTGCCAGTTGCACGACGGGCTGGCGGAGGTGGTGCATGCCTACCAGCCGCACGAGGCGGCCGTCGAGCAGACCTTCGTCAACAAGGATGCGGTCGCCACGCTGAAGCTCGGCCAGGCGAGGGGCGTCGTCATGCTGGTGCCGGCACGGGCCGGGCTTCCGGTCGCCGAATATGCGCCGAACGCGGTCAAGAAGTCGGTCATCGGTGTCGGCCACGGCGAAAAGCAGCAGATCCACATGATGCTGAAAATCCTGATGCCGAAGGCGGAGTTCAAGGGCAATGACGCCGCGGATGCGCTGGCAATCGCCATCTGCCACGCCCACAACCGCGGCGGCCAGCGCATGCGCGCCGCACTCGCCGGCTAGTTTGTTCTTGACTTGTTCTGGTCCGGCGGATAAGTAATACCTGAGAGGTATTACCATGCGTGTCACCGAAAAAGGCCAGGTTACGATCCCCAAGGAAATCCGCGACCGATTGAAGATCAGACCGGGTTCGGAGGTGGATTTTGTCGTGTCTGATGACGGCGTGAGGCTTGTCAGGCTCGACGACAGCAAGCAGGACTACAAGAGCTTCGAAGAATGGGCGGACAGCGTCAAAGGCACCTGGGATCTCGGCGGCATGACGACCGATGAGTATATCGATTGGCTTCGGGGACCGCGCGATGACCTCGACCGTCGTTGATACGAATGTGCTGATCGATATGCTGGGGCCTGCCACTCCGGCGCGAATGTGGTCACTCGGTGCATTGAAACGATGCGCGGAAGAGGGGGAACTTATCCTCAATCCGGTCATCTGGTCGGAACTGTCGGCATCGCCGCTGAGTGAACTCGAGATCACCCTGGCATTCGGCTGGCTCGGTATGAAGCGCGAGATCCTGTCTTATGATGCGGCGTTCCAGGCGGGTAAGGCGCATTTTTCTTACCGCAGGTCCGGCGGACTTCGCGAGCGAACCCTGCCGGATTTCCTGATCGGCGCCCATGCCGCGGTCCGCTCCCATCGTCTCCTGACCCGTGACCCAGCCCGTTACCGCGCTTATTTTCCCTTGCTCGACATCATCTCCCCCGAAACCCATCCCTGACGGACATCTTTCATGATCGGCAAGCTCAAAGGCACTATCGACGAGATCGGCGACGACTATGTGCTCGTCGACGTTCATGGCGTCTGTTACGAGGTCTTCTGCTCGTCGCGGGTGCTGTCGAAGATGGGCTCGGTCGGCGAAGCGGTAGTGCTGTTCATCGAGACCTATGTCCGTGAGGATCAGTTCAAGCTTTTCGGCTTCCTGAGCGCGCTGGAGCGGGAATGGTTCAACCTGCTGCAGAGCGTGCAAGGCGTCGGCGCCAAGGTGGCGCTCGCGGTGCTCTCGACCCTGACGCCGTCCGAGCTCGCCAACGCCATTGCCCTTCAGGACAAGACGACAGTCTCGCGTGCGCCCGGCGTGGGGCCGAAGGTCGCGGTGCGGATCGTGACCGAACTCAAGAACAAGGCGCCCGCCTTTGCCGGCGAGGCTTCGGGCAATATCGGCCTCAAGCAGGAGCTTGGCGAGGGTGTTGCCGCAGCGCCGGTCGCCGATGCGGTCTCGGCGCTCACCAATCTCGGTTATTCGCGCGACCAGGCCGCGAATGCGGTTGCAGCAGCGCTCAAGAACGGCGGCGAGGGGGGCGACAGCGCCAGACTTATACGGCTGGGGCTGAAGGAACTGGCCCGGTGATTCCTTGCTTTTTCCAGAATCCTTACTAAGATAAAAATGTAAGGAATGGAGGTGCTCATGGGCTACGGCGCAAAATTGACCTCTAAAGGTCAGACGACAATTCCAATAGAAATCAGGAAATATCTCAATCTTAGTCCCGGTGATCAAATAGACTTCATCATTGAAAATGGTGAAGTCAAATTAAGGGCCAAGACGCGGAGCGTCATGGAGTTTGCGGGTATTCTCGGCCATGCTCCCAACGGCGTCCACTTGACCGTCGAAGAAATGAACGACGCCGCGGCGCAAGCGGCGGCAGATGATGATCGGAGGATCATGCGTGATTGGCATCGATACGAACGTACTCCTCCGGTTTCTGATGACGGACGACCCGAAACAGTACGAAAGCGCAGTTGAGTTCTTTCGTTCAAGATCGGCAGAAAATCCGGCTTATATCTCGCTCTTCGTTTTCACCGAAGCATGTTGGGTCATGCGGAAAAGTTACGGCTATAAGAACCAAGAGATTGCGTCCGTGTTTCGAGGACTATTGGAAAGCCGAGAGCTCGTCTTTGAGGATTCGGATTTCATAGAGACCATGTTTTTGGCCGATGGCTTCGGCAAGTTCGACGTCGCAGACTATTTGATCGCTGAGCTCGCAAAAAGAATTGGCTGTTCAAAAACGGTGACTTTCGACAAAACTGCTGCACGATATGTACCCGGAATGGAACTTCTCGCATGAGTGAACCCGCCCGCCTGATAACGCCGGAAAAGCGGGGCGAAGACCTGGATACGACGCTGCGCCCTCAGTCGCTGGACGAGTTCACCGGCCAGGCGGAGGCGCGCGCCAACCTGAAGGTCTTCATCGAGGCGGCGAAGAACCGTGGCGAGGCGCTGGATCACGTGCTGTTCGTCGGTCCGCCGGGCCTCGGCAAGACGACGCTGGCGCAGATCATGGCGAAGGAACTCGGCGTCAATTTCCGCTCGACATCCGGCCCGGTCATCGCCAAGGCTGGCGATCTTGCGGCCCTGCTCACCAATCTCGAAGAGCGGGACGTGCTCTTTATCGACGAAATCCACCGGCTTAACCCGGCAGTCGAGGAAATCCTCTATCCGGCGATGGAGGATTTCCAGCTCGACCTGATCATCGGTGAAGGTCCGTCGGCGCGATCGGTGAAGATCGACCTTTCGAAGTTCACACTGGTTGCCGCCACCACCCGGGCCGGTCTGCTCACCACGCCGCTGCGCGACCGGTTCGGCATTCCCATCCGGTTGTCTTTCTATACGGTTGATGAGCTGGAATTGATCGTCCGGCGCGGTGCGCGGCTGATGAGCCTTTCGATGACCGATGCAGGCGCCCGCGAGATCGCAAGGCGGGCCCGTGGCACGCCGCGCATCGCCGGGCGGCTCTTGCGCCGGGTGCGCGATTTCGCCGAAGTGGCGAGGGCCGAGGCGGTGACGAAGGAGATCGCCGACGAAGCTCTGACCCGCCTTCTGGTCGATAACATGGGCCTCGATCAACTCGACAAAAGGTACCTCAACATGATCGCCGTCAATTTCGGTGGCGGGCCGGTCGGCATCGAGACGATCGCCGCCGGCCTGTCGGAACCACGCGATGCGATCGAGGACATCATCGAACCCTACATGATCCAGCAGGGTTTCATCCAGCGCACGCCGCGGGGCCGCGTTTTGACCGCAAATGCGTGGAAACATCTCGGACTTCAGCCGCCCAAGGATCTCGAGGCGGCGCAGTTCCGGATGTTCACCGAGGATGATTGATTGATTTCCCGCCGCGGGTTCCTGACGTCTCTTACGGGCGGTGTTGCGGCGTTTCTGGCGCTGGCCGGCTATGCGGTGGCCGAGCCGCTGGTGCGGCTGAGGGTCGCTCGGAATGCGCTGACGCCGCCTGGCTGGACGCCGGGGCTGAAGCTTCGGATCGTTGCGCTTGCGGATTTCCATGCCTGCAAGCCCTGGATGCCCGTCGAGAGGATCGCCTCGATCTGCGAAGCCGCCAATGCGCTTGAACCGGACGTCATTCTGCTGCTCGGCGATTATGTTTCCGGCATGCGCTTCATCACCGATCATGTGCCGCCGGATGCCTGGGCCGGGGCGCTTTCGAGCCTGAAGGCGCCGCTCGGGACCCATGCCATCCTCGGTAATCACGACTGGTGGCAGGACAGCGAGGTTCAGGCGAGCGGCGAGGGCGTCCCGTTCGGGCGCAGGGCGCTGGAGGCGGCGGGCATTCCCGTCTACAGCAATCGGGCGGCGCGGTTCGAGAAGGATGGCAGGCCTTTCTGGCTGGCCGGCATCGAAGACCAGATCGCCCTTCTTCCGGACGAGAAAACCCGCCATTGGACGCGCGGCAAGGATGACCTTCCGGCCACGTTGGCACAGATAACCGATGATGCCCCGGTCATCCTGATGGCGCATGAGCCGGACATCTTTCCAACCGTGCCAGATCGCATATCGCTCACCCTCTCCGGTCACATGCATGGCGGGCAGGTGCGGCTGTTCGGCTGGGCCCCGATCGTTCCTTCCCGCTACGGCAGTCGTTATCTCTACGGGCATGTGCAGGAGAGCGGCCGCAATATCATCATATCGGGCGGACTCGGCTGTTCCGGCCTGCCCGTCCGCTTCGGCGCGCCGCCCGAAATCAACGTGATCGATCTGGGATAATCGCATGGCAGGCCGCACTCGCATCCGCATCAAGACAAAGAGCAAGCGCATCTTTCAGATGCGGATCGCCGGGCTCGGGTTCCGGGACGGTCATGTGCTGGTACATCGCGCCGTGGACGAGGCATTCTGGACGTTTCCCGGTGGGCGGGCCGAGATCGGCGAGACCTCGGAAGAGACGCTGAGACGCGAGATGGTCGAGGAGATCGGCGTCGAGGTGAGCGTTCGCCGGCTGCTCTGGTCGGTCGAGAATTTCTTCCACTACGAAGACCGCGACTGGCACGAGCTCGGTTATTATTACCTGATGGATATCCCGGAGACGTTTCCGTTTCATCCGACGGACATCGTCCATCGGATCAAGGACGAACACGATCTGGAATTCAAATGGGTACCGGCGACAACCGAGGCTCTCCGGGCACTCGACATCCCGCCGTATTTCATCGCCGAGGAGATCGAGAACCTACCGGCCAGTCCGCGCCACCTCGTCTGGCGCGACGGCGATCTGGATCTGAGATCCTAGTTCGGCCTTTTGGGCATTCCAGCGGGTTTGAAAGGCCTCGGCCGTGGATCGTCGGCTGTCGTGCCAACTGACGCCTGAGCCGCCCTGGCGTGCCGGCTGGAACATCTGCGCATTGCTTTCCGTTTCTCCTGCGAAAGGAGAACGTCATGCGGAAGATCGAGATCGGAAACAAGGTCGGACGGACTTGGGGGGTGCCGAGGCCAAGGGCAAGACGATCAAGCGCAAGGCGGATGCCGATGAGCCCGCGTTCCTCATCCGCGTTCCCCAGAGTCAGTCCGAGTTGAGGAAGACCCATGGATAGCGAAATCCCGGATCACATCCCGCCCGCCGAAGTGGCGCAGGCCGCCGAAAAAGGCTTGAAGCTCCGCTCCCAGTACCGCCGCGGCGGCACGATGGTTGGGGTAGCGCGAGCCCGCGACCTCAAGAACCGCAAATCGATCTCGGAAAAGACGGTGCGGCGGATGGTGAGCTACTTCTCCCGCCACAAGGCGGACAAGCGGGCCGAGAATTTCGGCGACGACGACAATCCGTCCACCGGTTACATAGCCTGGCTGCTCTGGGGCGGCGACGCCGGCCAAAAATGGGCAGAGGAGCACAAGAAGGCGATCGAAAAGGCAAAGAACGACGCAAAGATGCGGCGCTTCACGCAGTCGCATTGAGAGCGGCTGCAAGATCCGCGACCGTCTGCCGCAACAGCGGCGCCCCGCCCGGCTGCCAGCCCAGCGCCTTCAGTTTGTCCGTCGACATGACGTTGATGGCACTGCGATCCGCCGGCGGCGGCAGGTTGTGGTGGGACCCCGGCAGGTGGCCCAGGATTTCGCGCGTATCGGTCAGAACATCCGATGCGTTAAAGGCGTGGCCGGCGATCTTACCGGTTTCTATTTCCAGCATGAGGCGAACGGCGGCGGCGACATCGCTGCCGTGGATCTCCGTTCCCGCACGCGACGGAACTGGCCGGCCGGCCAGGTAATCCGCAAAGAGCGCGTCCCATTTGTTGGGGCGCAGATTGCCGTAGACGCCGGTGAGCCGGAGAGACGAGGTGGCAAAACCGGGGGCCGAAAGTTCTGCCAGTGCTCCCTCGGTCCAGAGTTTGATCTCGCCGTAGAGGCTGTCGGGCTTCAAAGCGAGATCTTCGTCAAGCAGCGTTCCGGCCGGTTGCCCGTCATAGACGGCCCTGCTCGACAGGAAGACCGCCCGGCGGGTGCCGGCCTTCCTGGCGGTCTCGAACAGCTTGACGGTGCCATCGAGGTTGAGGCGGCGAAAGCGGTTGGAATCATCACCTTCGCCGCCGCGATATTTTCCCGGCAAATGGTCGAAGGCGGCATGGACAAAGAAATAGGCCTCGTCGAAGGCGTCGATCTGGTCGAGGGCGGGATCGAGCGAAAGGGGCACGAACTCGACGGGTTTGGAAAAGAAGCCGGGCGCTGGCGGATTGCGCCCTCCGACAATGACCGGATAGCCGGCATCAAGCAGACCTTCGACGATGTAGCGGCCGACCAGGCCCGTTCCGCCCGATATCAGCACCTTCATGGCGTTTCTCCCGGTTTCGGCAGGTTGGAGGGGGCGGGGATTTCGCGGTCCTCGTAAAACGCCTGCCAGAGGTCGATCAGCGGCCGCAGCCGGTCGGCCTTCGGATGATCCTTCTCCCACGGCTTCTCATACTGGTAATGCAGCACGCCGATGCTTTCCCAGTTCCAGAGGTCGGGCATGTTGAACCAGACATATTGCAGCATGTTCATGAAGACCGGCAGGCCGTGCCAATCCGGGAAGAAGGTTTCCAGAAACGTCTGGTCGGTGCGCCGCCAGAAGGCGTCCGGCTGGTCGAGCGTCGCGAGCATCCTGTTAAATGTCTCGGCAGACGGTTTGGCGACGAAGACGCCGGAGTTCAGGCGGTGGAAGTCGGAGAGGTTTTCGTAGACGTTCGGGGCGGCCGAGAATTCCGGATAGGCAAACAGCTTGTCGATCGGCTTCAGCGCCAGCGCGTCGGCATCGATGAAGACGCAGGTTTTGTAGTCGGTGAGTTGCCAGAGCCGAAGCTTGCAGAAATTGTCTAGCGGCGTGTGAAAATCCGGTTTGCGGCCCTTGGTGAATGGCGCGGCGCCATGCAGGTTTTTGCGCGCATGCCGCTCGTTGAACGCGTCGGAGAGGGGCAGATGCTCGACCTCGACCAGTCGGCAGCCGAGGGCTTCGAGCGGAGCCAGCGCTGAGCGTTCGACGCCGCCGGTATGGAGGACGACGACATCGGCCTCAGTGCCGGTGTGGAGGATGGAGCGGGCCAGCGCGGTGGCGCCCATGGCATAGTCGGCATTGGTGACCAGGGTAACGAAGGCGTTGGTCATAAGGCTCGGTGCCTCACGACACAGACTTCAGCCGTACACCCTCCGGGTCATGTTCCACCTTCGCAGCAATGTCTCTCGTCCAGGCGGAGACGGCGGGAACGCGTGATCTATCAACGCGATAAGCGTATTTCTTCGCGACGTCGACGATCTCGCCGAGCAGTCCTTCGCCGAGCGTGGTCGGTTCGAGGCCGAGGCCGAGGAATTTTTCGTTCCTCACCACCAGTTCGTTTTCCGGCGCCTCCTTGCGCGGGTTCGGCAGCCAGGCGATCCTCGAACCGGTCATTTTCGAGATCATCTCGGCAAGATCGCGCACCCGATGGGTCTCGGTCATCTGGTTGAAGATCTCGACGCGACTGCTGCGGGCGGGCGGGTTGCTCAGGGCGATCTCGATGCAGCGGACCGAATCCTGGATGTGGATGAAGGCGCGGGTCTGGCCGCCGGTGCCGTGGACGGTGAGCGGGTAACCGATCGCCGCCTGGATGAGAAAACGATTCAAGACTGTCCCGTAATCCCCGTCATAATCGAATCTATTGATCAATTGCATGTGCCGGCGGGTCTGTTCGGTGTGGGTGCCCCAGACGATGCCCTGATGCAGGTCGGTAATCCGCAATCCGTCGTTCTTCGCGTAGAACTGGAAGAGTTGCTGGTCGAGGCATTTGGTCATGTGGTAGATCGAGCCGGGATTGCTCGGATAAAGGATCTCCTGGGAAACGGTGCGGCCGTCGGCCGTTTCGATGCCGACCGGCAGGTAACCTTCCGGAATGGCGGCGCCGACCGTCGAATAGCCGTAGACGCCCATCGTGCCGAGATGCACGAGATGCGCGTCGAGATCGAGTTCGACCAGCGCATTCAAAAGGTTATGGGTGGCGTTTACATTGTTGCTGACGGTGTAGTTCTTGTGCCGGTCGCTCTTCATCGAATAGGGCGCGGCCCGCTGTTCGGCGAAGTGGATGATGGCGTCCGGGCGGTTTTTTGAAAGCCAGCCCTTCAGGAGTTCGTAGTCCTTGGCGAGGTCGATCAGATGGAAATGAATGCGGCGTCCGGTCTCGGCATGCCAGATTCGGGCGCGTTCCTGGATGCTGTCCATCGGCGTCAGCGACTGGACGCCAAGCTCCGTATCGATCCAGCGGCGGGAGAGGTTGTCGAGGATGTGGATCTCGTGGCCGGCGTCCGACAGGTGAAGCGATGTCGGCCAGCCGACGAAGCCGTCGCCGCCCAGGACTGCAATCTTCATGAGTTACTCTCCGCTGGTTTTCGACTTATTTCCTGATAGGGAGGATATGTGACAGCACGTCAAAACTGGGGCGGCATTGCGCGCTTATCCAGTGGAGTAGCGGAAATTTCCAAGGCAAGGCCATGAAGGAATACAATTTTTTGTTATCGGGCGAGTTGATGGAAGGTGGCCATCGGCTGGCCCAGCGCGTCTATTATGAAGACACGGATTTTTCCGGCCTCGTCTATCACGCCCGTTATCTGCACTTCCTGGAGCGCGGCCGCACCGACTATCTGCGCTGCCTCGGCTGCGAGCAGAGCGCGCTGCTTTCTGCCGACGAAGAGGGATTGGTCTTCGTCGTCCACCGGATGGAGATCGACTTCAAGCAGCCGGCCCGCATGGACGATATCCTGATCATCCAGACCGTGACGGAAAAGGCGGGCGGCGCCAAGATGGTGCTCAACCAGGAGATCCGCCGCGGCGAAACGCTGCTGATCGCCGCGAAGGTGGTGATCGCGGTCATCAACAGGCACGGGCGCCCGCGCCGGCTGCCGGAGAGCGTGGCTGAAAAGTTTCTCGGGCGCCCGGCCGAGCAGGTCAGTCCGGTTTAGACGGGTTCTACGGGCCGCCGCAGGCATGCTGCGAATCGGCCATTGCCCAACTCTGTCCGGTGCGTGCGTTGGTGACGAAATATTCCCGGCCCCGGTCGTCGCCCGCCGGGCAGCGTTTGGGAGTGGAAATCAGGCACATGGTCACCTTGTCGCCGGGCTTGGAGGCGATCAGCGCCTCCTCGCGGGCATAGGAAACCTGGTAGCCTTTGTTGGCATATTCGATGCCGGTTCCGGAGTTGTAATCCTCGTCCTTGACGGGATCCTGGCCGACCCGCGGATGGACGGCAGTCACGTTGGTGACGGCGCATTGGCCGATCTTCTGCGGCAGGGTCGGCGAGGGTTTGGCCCGTCCTGCCGCGATTATATTGGCGGTAACGTCCGCGGGAATGCTGTTGTCGCCGCCGAGTTTGCCAAGGATCGCTATATAGGTGCTGAGAACGCAGGATCGGTCGGAGCCGCAGGCTGAGCGGTCGCTGGTGAAGTCACGCAGCGTCTTGCGGGTCTCCGCCTTGTTGTCCTTCTCGGCCTTTTCCTGGACCCTGGGAAGCACCGTGTCCAATGCCGAAAGGAGCGGGTCGTTACAGACTATCCGTTCATCGGGCGAGGGGACACCCTTGCAATCGAACGAGCCGGCGTGCGCCGACGTGGCGATCAACATCGTCAAGGCTATCGTCACCGCACGCCACATGGTCATTCCCCAAAAATCCGCTTCCACAGGTGTGCTACTCCCTGAATGAGAAAAAACTAAGTTGCAAGTCACCGGTTTTCCTTGTTCCAACTTGAAGTGATCTGCGAACTGGCAATTGCAAGACCGCTCTAAACCATTCGTTAACGATAATGGTGTCTTACTGAGCATTGAGGAATTTGTGCAACGCACGCCTTCCTTTGACCAAAATTGAAAGCGAGAAGCCAAGCTTGGAGCTCAGGGTATCTTGGGGTTAGGGCTAAGCGCATCCAGCGATCAAAGACATACTCGCCTGAGCGCGCTTTTGAACCGCCCGGTCCCTAAAGCCGGGCGTTTGGATTCGGGGATAGTAGATGGAACACGTAGGTTTGGCGGCGGCGGCGAGCGAAGTGAGCCTCTGGTCGCTGTTCATGCAGGCCGGTCTGGTCGTCAAGCTGGTGATGATCGGCCTTATCGGCGCATCGGTCTGGACCTGGGCGATCGTGATCGACAAATATATCAGCTTCGGCAAAGCCAAGCGCCAGTTCGACCAGTTCGAACAGGTTTTTTGGTCCGGCCAGTCGCTGGAAGAGCTTTACCGCACGCTGTCGGAGCGGACGAATACCGGTCTTGCGGCGATTTTCGTCGCCGCCATGCGTGAGTGGAAGAAGAGCTTCGAGCGTGGTGCGCGGTCGCCGATCGGCCTGCAGATGCGTATCGACCGGGCGATGGACGTCACCATGTCGCGCGAGGCGGAAACCTATGAGGCGCGCCTCGGCTCGCTCGCGACGATCGGCTCGGCCGGCCCGTTCATCGGCCTCTTCGGCACGGTCATCGGCATCATGACGTCGTTCCAGGCGATCGCCGGTTCGAAGTCCACCAATCTCGCGGTCGTCGCGCCCGGCATCGCCGAAGCGCTGCTCGCCACCGCCATCGGCCTTGTTGCCGCTATCCCGGCGGTCATCGCCTACAACAAGTTCACCGCCGATGCCGGCAAGCTCTCGGGCCGCATGGAAGGTTTCGCGGACGAGTTTTCCGCCATCCTGTCGCGCCAGATCGACGAGAAGCTGCAGCCGCGCCAGGCGGCGCAGTAAAAGCCTTTCGGGCTCTCAAGGAGTAACGTCTCATGGGCATGTCGGCCGGAGGAGCAAGGGCATCGGGTGGCGGTCGTCGCAGGCGCGGCGGACGTCGCGGCGGTGCGATCAGCGAAATCAACGTGACGCCGCTCGTCGACGTCATGCTCGTTCTGCTCATCATCTTCATGGTGGCGGCACCGATGATGACCGTCGGCGTGCCGATCGACCTGCCGGAAACGCAGGCGAAGGCGATGAACGCCGATACCCAGCCGATTACCGTCTCGGTCAATCCGAAAGGCGAAATCTTCCTCCAGGAAACTCCGATCGGCCTCGACGAGATCGTGCCGAAGCTGCAGGCGATCGCAACGACCGGCTATAACGAGCGCATCTACGTGCGCGGCGATACGACCGCGGCCTACGGCGTCGTCATGAAGGTCATGGCCCGCATCTCTTCTGCCGGGTACAAGAATATCGGCCTCGTGACCCTGCAGGAACAGGAGAAGTGATCGCGGCGCCATGAAGGTCAGTCTCGGCACATCGCTGGTCCTCCACTCGCTGGTCCTCGGCTTGGCGCTCGTTTCGCTGAGCGCGCCCGCGTCTTTCGACGTGGCCGACGTGGAAGCGCTTCCCGTCGACATCGTCCCGGTCGAATCGATCACCCAGACCCAGCAGGGTGACAAGAAGGCGCCTCCCAGCCAGAAGCCTTCTCCGAAAGAAACCAAGAACCAGAAGATCGTCGACAACGCCCAGAATGCCGGCGAGAACAATGTCGACCTGAAGACGCCGCCGACGCCGACCACCAAGCCGCAGCCGACCGAAACCACGGCGGCTCCGAAGCCGGTGGAACGGCCGACGCCGACCCCGACGCCTGAACAGAACCAGGTCAAGGATATCGTCAAGGAAGAGACGGCGCCGAAGCCGACCGAGATAGCCGCCTTGCCGCAGCCCAAGCCGGAGATCACGCCGCCGAAGCCGGAACCTACCCCGCCGAAGCCTGAGCCGACGCCACCGAAGCCGGAGGCTGCCAAGCCGACGCCCGTGCCTTTGCAGAGCGAGAACACGTCCGAGACAGGCGAGTTGCCGCAATCAGTTCCGGCGCCGGCTTCCAGGCCCCAGCCGCCGAAGCCCGAACCGCCGAAGGAGCAGGCCAAGCCCGTCGAGAAGCCGGCTGAAAAGCCGGCCGAGACGAAGCCGGTTACGGCCAAGGCAGCCGAGACGGCGAAGACTGACAACAAGGCGACCGCATCCGTCAAGCCTTCCGACAAGAAGGAGGGCAAGCAGCAGGAAACCGCCAAGTCGTCGTCTTCGATGGCGAGCGATTTCAACGCTGACCAGATCGCAGCCCTCTTGAACAAGCAGGAGGCCTCCGGTGGCGGTGCCAAGCGTTCGACGCAGGTGGCCGCCCGCGGTGATACCAAGACGATCGGCACCGGCCTCAGCTCCAGCGAGATCGACAACGTCAAGGGACAGATCCAGGGCAACTGGGCGCTGGTCGGCGGCCTGACCGGCGTCTCGGAAGTCCGTGTGAAGATCCGGGTGCAGCTCGATCAGTCCGGCAATATCGTCGGCGACCCGGAAGTGACCGCCACCGGTGGTCCGGAAGGAACCCGGCGTGCGGTCGAGGGCAGCACGCGCCGCGCCCTGATGAAATCCGCTCCGCTCAAGAATTTGCCCGCCGCAAAGTATGAGGGCGAAAAAGGTTGGAATGTTTTGGTGCTAAACTTCGATCCGTCGGAGTTTGCATTGTGAGCCGGCAGGTATGGAACCGACAGAAGCAGATGAAACGGAACCTGCCCCGAAACTCTCGTATTAAGCTGAAAGGCTTGTTTCAATGATCAAGAGTTCTTTTTTCCGCGCCGTGATGGTGGCTGCGGGGATGTTGACGGCATTGATGGCCGCGACCCCGGCCAACGCTGTCGTCGAGATCAACATCAACAAGGGCAATATTCAGCCGCTGCCGATCGCGGTGACGGATTTCCTGTCGAACAACGATCTCGGCGCCCAGATTTCCCAGGTGATCGCAGCGGACCTGCAGCGCTCCGGGCTTTTCGCGCCGATCAATAAAAGCGCCTTCATCGAAAAGATCGCCGATCCCAACAAGGCGCCGCGCTTCGAGGACTGGAAGGTCATCAATGCGCAGGCGCTGGTGACGGGTCGTATCACCCGCGAAGGCGACGGTCGCCTGCGCGCCGAGTTCCGGCTGTGGGATACGTTTGCCGGCAGCCAGATGACCGGCCAGCAGTTCTTTACCCAGCCGGAAAACTGGCGCCGCGTCGCGCATATCATCGCCGATGCGATCTACAAGCAGATCACCGGCGAGAACGGCTATTTCGACACCCGCGTCGTGTTCGTCTCCGAAAGCGGGCCAAAGACCGCCCGCCAGCGCCAGCTGGCGATCATGGATCAGGACGGCTTCAACGTCCGGATGCTGACCAACACCAAGGATATCGTGCTGACGCCGCGCTTCTCGCCGAGCCGGCAGGAAGTCACCTACATGTCGTTCGAGGGCAACCAGCCGCGGGTCTACCTGCTGCAGCTGGAGACCGGGCAGCGCGAAGTGGTCGGCAATTTTCCGGGCATGACGTTCTCGCCGCGGTTCTCTCCGGACGGCCAGAAGGTGATCATGAGCCTGCAGCAGGAAGGCAATTCCAATATCTATACGATGGACCTGCGCTCGCGCACCACGACGCGGCTCACCTCGACGGCGGCGATCGACACCTCGCCCTCCTATGCGCCTGACGGCGGCCGTATCGCCTTCGAAAGCGACCGCGGCGGACGCCCGCAGATCTACGTGATGAATGCCGATGGTTCCGGCCAGACCCGCATCTCCTTCGGCGACGGTTCCTATTCGACGCCGGTCTGGTCGCCGCGCGGCGATCTGATCGCCTTCACCAAGCAGTCGGGCGGCAAGTTCTCGATCGGCGTGATGAAGCCGGACGGATCCGGCGAGCGCATCCTGACGAGCGGCTTCCACAACGAAGGTCCGACCTGGGCACCGAATGGCCGTGTGCTGATGTTCTTCCGCCAGAATGCCGGCGCCGGCGGCCCGCAGCTCTATTCCATCGACCTGACCGGCTATAACGAACTGCAGGTCAAGACGCCTTCCTACGGTTCGGATCCGGCCTGGTCGCCGCTGCTCGAATAGGGCGCCTTGATGAAAGAGGCGGGATTCCGCCTCTTTCCCGCCCCAATCTGCTGAAAATGAACGAAAAGGGACACCGGGAATATTTTGTTAACCATAAGAATTTGAGCATGGTTAACCGAACCCGGTTAGAATCTGGAAACTCTGAAATACTGATCAAGGAGAGACCGGCCATGAGCCGCACCGATACTTCGGCGATGAGCCGCATGCAGATCCTCGCCCGCAATCCTGCCGTTATCGCCCTGACTGTGGCGCTTGCGCTTGCCGGCTGCGCCAACAAGAAGAACCTGCCGAACAATGCCGGTGAGCTCGGCCTCAACGGCGCCGGCGCTGCAACGCCCGGTTCGACCCAGGACTTCACCGTCAATGTCGGCGACCGCATCTTCTTCGACACGGATAGCACTTCGATCCGCGCCGACGCACAGCAGACACTCGACCGTCAGGCCCAGTGGCTGGGCCGCTATCCGAAATACGCGATCACCGTCGAAGGCCATGCCGACGAACGCGGCACGCGCGAATACAACCTCGCGCTCGGTGCACGCCGCGCTGCCGCCACCAAGGAATATCTCGCATCGCGTGGCGTTCCGGCGAATCGCATGAAGACCATCTCCTACGGCAAGGAACGCCCGGTTGCCGTCTGCGACGACATCTCCTGCTGGTCGCAGAACCGTCGCGCCGTCACCGTTCTCGGCGGCGCCGGTATGTAATCCGAGCAACAGCTCGAAAATAAAAGGCGGTCTTCGGGCCGCCTTTTTGTTTTTTCCATAGTTTAGCCCTGTTTTCCGGGATTTTTGACCGGGAGCTCGGTTGCTTTTTGCCGGCAGTTGGAAAAAATCTCCTCTCGCGCCAATCCGGCGCAGACTAAAGAGCAGGACGGACAAAGATGAAGAAACTTGTCTTGGCAGCGATGCTGGGGCTGATGGCGACGAGCGCCCCGGCTGGGGCTTTCGCATTGCCGAAACTCTTCCAGGGCGGCAATCAGCCTGCTGCAGAACAGCCGCGGGAAACCACTCCGCCCCCGGTCATTCTGGCGCAGAGCAATGATGCCGTCCGTATCCAGCAGCTCCAGGAAGAAGTCCGGCAGTTGAACGGCCGGATCGAGGAAATGAGTTTTCAGCTGCTGCAGATGCAGGAGCAGTTGCGCAAGACGCAGGAAGACAACGAATTCCGCTTCCAGGACCTGGAAAAGAAGAAGCGCACCGAAGTGGACGACGCGACCGGGAAACCGGCCGTGGCGTCCAACCGCGCTCCCGCCGCCCAGCCCCCGTTGCCGCAGACGACTGCTCCCGCCCAGTCCTCCGACGATGTCGCACGGATCATCGAATCGCCGTCCGGTCAGGGTGTCGGCGGGGCGACCGCGCCCGGCCGCGCTCCGCCACCGACGACGCTCGGGTCGATGGATATGGACCAGAACGGCAATCCGCGTGGCGCAAGCCGCAACGACCGGGCCAACAATGCTGCCGGGCTTCCGGGCGTCGATACCGGCCCGCAGATTTCCGGCAAGACGCCGCCGGCATCGACGGGCAGGCCCGATCCGCAGCAGACCGCCTCGCTCGGCAGCGAGAACGATGCCTATCAGACCGCCTATAATCACGTGCTCGCAGGCGACTATCCGCTCGCCGAGAAAGAATTCAACGGTTATCTAGCCGCTTATCCGAAGGGCGCCAAAGTGGCAGACGCGAGCTTCTGGCTCGGCGAGTCTCAGTATTCACAGGGGAAATACAACGACGCCGCCAAGACCTTCCTCAACGCCCACCAGACCTACGGCAAGTCGCCCAAGGCGCCGGAAATGCTGCTGAAGCTCGGCATGTCGCTTGCCGCGCTCGACAACACCGACACGGCCTGCGCAACCCTCAAGGAAGTCACCCGGCGTTATCCGAGCGCGCCCAAGGCCGTGCTCGCCAAGGTGGGCAGCGAACAGAAGCGCCTCGCCTGCTGATCCTCCCGTGACCACGGGCCCGAAAATCCTGTCGCCCGAACAGGCGGCCGATCGGCTGATCGCCGATATCGCCAGACCCGCGTGCCTTCTCGTCGCCATTTCCGGCGGCAGCGATTCCAGCGGGCTGTTGGTCGCCCTCTCGAAATTCAATTCTCCCGGCTCCGGCCTGTCGCTCTTCGCGGCGACGATCGATCATGCGCTGAGACCTGGCTCCGCAGACGAGGCGCGCACCGTCGCTGCCCTTTGCAGCCGGCTCGGCATTCCTCATTTCATCCGCCGCTGGGAGGGAGAAAAGCCTGTCACCGGCATTTCCGACGCGGCCCGTGAGGCTCGCTACCGGCTACTGGTCGAGATCGCCGACCAGATCGATGCGACCGCCATCCTCACCGGTCATACGCGCGACGACCAGGCGGAAACCATCGCGATGCGCGCCGCCCGCAACGGGGGCGAGGAAAATTCGGGCCTTGCCGGCATGGCGCAGGCCGTGCTCCTCGATCGCCGCCGCTGGCTGCTCCGGCCGTTCCTCAACAGCCGTCGGGCCGATATCCGTGACTTCCTGACCAGAGAAGGGCAGGGCTGGATCGACGATCCAAGCAATGTCGATCCGCATTACGAGCGGGTGCGGGTTCGCGGGCGGCTGACGCAGGAAAGCCCGTTCGATGCTGCCGCCCAGGACGTGGCCGCGGCGCGGCGCATGGCGCTTTCCGACAAGGCGGCGCGCCTTGTCCGCGAGCATGTGACGATCCGCCAGGGTGTTCTGGCGCATCTCGATGCCGTGGGGCTTCAAGGCGAGCCGGCCGTGCGGCGCCATGCACTGTCACTGCTCGCCGCGGTGCTCGGGGGGAGGGCGCATGCACTCGGCAGCGACAGCATGGACCGGGTCATGGCCTTTCTCGACGGTGGCCAGCCTGGCCGGATCACCGCCGGCCGGGTGATCTTCGACCAGCGCCGCGACGGGCTTTATATCGTCCGTGAAAACCGCGGCATACTGCCGCTGCACGTTGCCCCCGGCGATACGGCAATCTGGGACGGTCGCTACCGCATCACGAATGCCGGGCCGGACGAGATCGTCGTCGGTTCGACCGCGCCGGATCGCGACGAAGCATTGGCGCTGTTTCCCGGCGTGCCGCCCGCGATCGCCATGCGCGCCGTGGCGGCGATGCCCTTCATCGAAACAAATGCCCTTCTTTCGGCGGAGGATCGGCAAAACAAAGACGTGGCCGAACGAAGTATCGTCCAACCTCTGCTTGCGCCTTTCGACCGCTTTTTGCCGCAGTTCGAGCTTAATCTCGGTATCGAGTTTGCGGTTTTGCTCGGATGCGATGGTTTTCCCCGGCTGCCAGTTAAGGATTCCTCGCGGAAAAGGTAGACGGCGGCTCCTGTTCGCCTTGGCAAGGACTTGCCGCAACCCTATGTTATGCGGCAAGCAAGGCGGCCGCCTCAAGAAGCAGGCCGTCGCAGTCCGGGGAGTTCAATGAACCCAAACTTTCGTAATATCGCCCTCTGGGTCATCATAGCCCTCCTGCTGGTCGCATTGTTCAGCATGTTCCAGACGGCGCCGTCGCAGACCAGTTCGCGTGAGGTCCCATATTCGCAGTTCCTGCGGGATGTGGATTCGGGGCGGGTGCGGGATGTCGTCGTCACGGGCAATCGGGTACTCGGCACCTACACCGAGAACGGATCAGGATTTCAGACCTATTCGCCCGTCATCGACGATTCGCTGATGGATCGGCTGCAGGCGAAAAACGTCACCATCGTCGCACGCCCGGAAACGGACGGATCCTCTGGTTTCCTCAGCTATCTCGGCACGCTGCTGCCGATGCTGCTCATTCTTGGCGTCTGGCTGTTCTTCATGCGGCAGATGCAGGGCGGTTCGCGCGGCGCGATGGGCTTTGGCAAGTCCAAGGCCAAGCTTTTGACCGAGGCGCATGGCCGCGTGACGTTTGAAGACGTTGCCGGTGTCGACGAAGCCAAGCAGGACCTCGAAGAAATCGTCGAATTCCTCCGCGACCCGCAGAAATTCCAGCGTCTCGGCGGTCGTATCCCGCGCGGCGTGCTGCTTGTCGGCCCTCCGGGTACCGGTAAGACACTGCTCGCCCGTGCGATTGCCGGCGAAGCCAACGTTCCCTTCTTCACCATCTCCGGTTCTGACTTCGTCGAAATGTTCGTCGGCGTTGGCGCAAGCCGCGTGCGCGACATGTTCGAGCAGGCCAAGAAGAACGCACCCTGCATCATCTTCATCGACGAAATCGACGCGGTCGGCCGTCATCGTGGCGCCGGTCTTGGCGGCGGTAACGACGAACGCGAACAGACCCTCAACCAGCTGCTCGTCGAGATGGACGGTTTCGAAGCCAATGAAGGCATCATCCTGATCGCCGCGACCAACCGTCCGGACGTTCTCGACCCGGCGCTGCTGCGTCCCGGCCGTTTCGACCGCCAGGTCGTCGTGCCGAACCCGGATATCGTCGGCCGCGAGCGCATCCTCAAGGTTCACGCCCGCAACGTGCCGCTGGCACCGAATGTCGACCTCAAGGTTCTTGCCCGTGGAACGCCCGGCTTCTCCGGCGCGGACCTCATGAACCTCGTCAACGAAGCAGCCCTGATGGCCGCGCGCCGCAACAAGCGCATGGTCACCATGAGCGAGTTCGAAGACGCCAAGGACAAGATCATGATGGGCGCCGAGCGCCGCTCGTCGGCCATGACCGAAGCGGAAAAGAAGCTGACCGCCTATCACGAAGCCGGCCACGCCATCACCGCGCTGCATGTCGCCGTCGCCGATCCGCTGCACAAGGCAACGATCATCCCGCGCGGCCGTGCGCTAGGCATGGTCATGCAGCTGCCGGAAGGCGACCGTTACTCGATGAGCTACAAGTGGATGGTGTCGCGCCTCTGCATCATGATGGGCGGTCGTATCGCGGAAGAGCTCACCTTCGGCAAGGAGAACATCACTTCCGGCGCGTCCTCGGATATCGAGCAGGCCACCAAGCTTGCGCGCGCCATGGTCACCCAGTGGGGCTTCTCCGACGAACTCGGCCAGGTCGCCTATGGCGAGAACCAGCAGGAAGTCTTCCTCGGTCACTCGGTCTCGCAGTCGAAGAACGTTTCGGAAGCAACCGCCCAGAAGATCGACAACGAAGTGCGCCGCCTGATCGACGAGGCCTATACCCAGGCGCGTGAAATTCTCACGACCAAACACGACGAGTTCGTGGCGATCGCCGAAGGCCTGCTCGAATACGAGACGCTGTCGGGCGAGGAGATCAAGGCGCTGATCAAGGGCCAGAAGCCATCGCGCGATCTCGGCGACGATGCGCCTCCGACCCGTGGTTCGGCCGTGCCGAGCGCCGGCTCAAAGAAGGACGAGCCCAAGGGCGGCGAACCGGAAAGCGGTTTGGAACCGCAGCCGCATTGAGCCTTTGCTACTAACATCAAAAGCCGCCGTGGAGCGATCCATGGCGGCTTTTGCTTGGAAGGGTTTATTTATTAGTAACGGGATATAATCGATTTTGACGCTAATTTATGTGCTTGTGCCGTTAAACTATGGCATGAGCCAAGCTTCAGGCCGGTTTTGCCGTCTAACATATTGCAGGGTTCGATTCCCTGCTTAAGACCGCGACGCTCAGGCGCGATGACGAAGGAGCTTACATGACACGCCGCTATTTTGGCACCGATGGCATTCGCGGACAGTCCAACATCCACCCGATGACGCCGGATCTTGCGATGCGCGTCGGCATCGCCGTCGGCACGATCTTCCGCAACGGCAATCATCGCCACCGGGTGGTGATCGGCAAGGATACGCGTCTCTCGGGCTACATGCTGGAAAACGCCATGGTGGCGGGTTTTACCGCCGCCGGCCTCGACGTCTTCCTGCTCGGGCCGATCCCGACGCCGGCTGTCGCCATGCTCACCCGGTCGCTACGCGCCGATGTCGGCGTGATGATCTCCGCCTCGCACAATCCCTATGAGGACAATGGCATCAAGCTGTTCGGCCCGGACGGCTACAAGCTCTCCGACGAGCTGGAGATGCGCATCGAGGACCTGCTCGATAGCGACCTGCATTCGCAGCTTGCCAAGTCCGGCGACATTGGCCGGGCAAAGCGCGTCGAGGGCGACATCTACCGCTATATCGAACACGTCAAGCGCACGCTGCCGCGCGACGTTACGCTGCATGGCCTACGGGTCGCGATCGACTGCGCCAATGGCGCGGCCTACAAGGTTGCTCCGCTGGCGCTCTGGGAACTCGGCGCGGAGGTGGTGACCATCGGCAACGAGCCCAACGGCACGAATATCAATCTCGACTGCGGCTCGACCAGCCCGGAAGCGCTGCAGAAGAAGGTGCATGAGGTGCGCGCCGACATTGGCATCGCGCTCGATGGCGATGCCGACCGTGTCATCATCGTCGACGAGCGCGGCGAGATCGTCGACGGCGACCAGCTGATGGCTGTCATTGCCGAGAGCTGGGCCGAGGACCAGAAGCTGAAAGGCGGCGGCATCGTCGCGACCGTGATGTCCAATCTCGGGCTCGAACGTTTCCTCAACGGCAAGGGCCTCGATCTGGCACGCACCAAGGTCGGTGACCGTTATGTCGTCGAGCATATGCGCACACATGATTTCAATGTCGGCGGCGAACAGTCCGGCCATATCGTACTCTCCGATTTCGGCACGACCGGTGACGGCCTCGTCGCCGGCCTGCAGGTCCTGGCGCGGGCAAAGCGCCTTGGCCGGCCGGTCAGCGAGATCTGCCGCCGTTTCGATCCCGTGCCGCAGCTTCTGAAGAACGTCCGTTTCCAGGGCGGCAAGCCGCTGGAGGACCAGATCGTCCGCCAGGCGATCGCCGATGCGGAAGCCGAGCTCGCCGCCAAGGGCCGCCTGGTGATCCGCCCGTCCGGCACCGAACCGTTGATCCGGGTGATGGCGGAAGGCGACGACCGGGGGCAGATCGAGCGCATCGTCGACGGGTTGGTCGGCGCCATCGCCAACGTCCGCACCGCAGCCTGACAGACATATTCTCAATGAAAAAGGCCACCCACGGTTTTCGCGGGTGGCCTTTATTTTTTTCGGGGGAGCTCCGGATCGCCGGAAATCCCCGTCCTTGCTGCCTTTAGAAATCTTCCCAATCCTGCTTTGCAGCGGCGGCATTGCCCTGGAATGACTGCGCGACTTTCGCGACCATCCTGCGGGCAGGCGATGTGGTCGGGCGGCTGGTGCCGGATGCGAGTGCGGGCGAGCCGCGATGTGACGAGGTTCCGGTCACAGCGCCGCCGCCGATATGGAACTGCGACAGGAGCTGGAACAGGCCCTCCGCATCCCGGGCAAGGCTATGCGCCGCTGCGGTTGTTTCCTCGACCATGGCCGCATTCTGTTGCGTTCCCTGATCCATCGTGTTGACCGACGTGTTGATCTCCTTGAGGCCGGTCGACTGTTCCTTCGAGGCTTCCACGATAGCCTCGACATTGCCGTTGACCTGCTGGACCTGAACGACGATCTGTTCCAGGGCCTTGCCGGTTTCTCCGACCAGCGCGACGCCGCTCTTCACGTGGTCGTTGGAGGTGTGGATCAGTTCCTTGATCTCTTTTGCCGCCTTGGCGGAACGCTGGGCGAGTTCCCGCACTTCCTGCGCCACCACCGCGAAACCCTTGCCGGCCTCGCCGGCACGGGCGGCCTCGACGCCGGCGTTCAGTGCAAGCAGATTGGTCTGGAAAGCGATCTCGTCGATGACGCCGATGATGTTGCCGATCTCGACGGCAGACGAATCGATCTTGCCCATCGCGTCGACGGCATCGCGGACGACCCGGCCGGAACGCTCGGCATTTTCCTTGGTCATGCGCACGAGGTTGCCAGCTTCCTGGGCGCGGTGGCTGGAGTCGGAAACCGTTGTGGTGATCTCTTCCAGTGCCGCAGCGGTTTCTTCGACAGAGGCCGCCTGTTGTTCGGTGCGCTTGGCGAGGTCGTCGGAGGCTGAGCGGATTTCCTGGGCACCGGCGGCGATCGCACTCGCATTTGCGGCGACCTTCTGCATCGCTTCGCGAAGTTTCGCCACCGCGGCGTTGAAGTCGGCCCTCAACTGATCAAGCGAGGGAATGAACGGTGTGTTGATCTCCCGCGTCAGGTCGCCGTTTGCCAGAGCCTGTAGGGCGTCGGCGAGTTGGCGGACTGCCTGGCTCGTTTGTTCGGCGACCGCGTTGCGCTCGGTCGCTTCCTGTTCCAGCCTCTGACGTTCGCCGACGGTCCGTTTCGCCTCGGCATCGGCTGCGCGTTCCGCGTTGACGGAGATGGCATCCCTCAGGGCGGCCACGGCGCGGGCGAGCATGCCGATCTCGTCGCCGCGTGCCTCGATCGTCCGGTCGCCTTCGAGGCTGCCCGCCGCCATGGCCTTCAGCGATTGCTGCAGCTTGGAGAGCGGTCCGATGATCGAGCGGGCGGTCAGGAAGGCAACAATGATCGAAAGCAGCGCGGCTATGCCGAGGGCGGCCAGCGCAAGGTTTCTAAAGCCGCTCGCAGCGTTGCGGACATCGCCGCCGATCGATTTGTTGAGCGCCTCCTGATAGTCGATGAACTTGTTGATCGCTCCGAGCCAGGAGACGAAGAGGGGACGGGCCTGTTCCAGCAGGATCTTGCGCGCCGCCTCACCATCACCTTTCTGCTGCAGCGAAATGATCTGGGCGACCAGCGGATTGGTCTTCGACTGAATGTCGGCGATTTCAGCCAATATTACCTTTTCCTGACCCGTTGCACCGGAGGGGGCGCCGACCATGTCCGCCATGCGTTTTTCGTTTTCCGCATAGGAGGCCGCGAGCTTGCCGATGAGCGCTTCGGCTTCCTTGCGTTCGGTATCGGACGTGACGAGCGTCACATCGCGGATCGCGATCGCGCGGTCGTGCACGCTGCCGCGATAGTTGATGGCAAAGCGCTGCTTGACGCTGTTGACGTCATTGACGGTTGCGAGGTTGTTATCAATCGTTGCTACCTGGCTGGTGGAGTAGAAAGTCAGGCCGATCATCAGGAGAAGCAAAAAGCCGAACCCGACAGCCAGTCGGAATGCTATGCCGAATGTTTTGACATTGCTCATGGACAGTTCTTTCTTTTGCGGCGCCTCGCGTCGCAGCTATACGCGGTCGATCTTCTCCGGAAGAGCATCAGGATATTTCATCGCGGCAATTTTGATTGAAATTGCTTGTTCGGTGAACAAGAGTCCCCGATTGAAACGCATCGGCAAACGCCCTCCACTCATTCGGCCCCTGCAGATCCCCCGGTATTTCCCAGATCCGAATATGCTAAAAGTATGCATCTATAGTTTATAAAGAATTAATTGTTTATCTAAGCTTAAATTACCTTTTGCTAACGCCGATTCTACTAAAGTAAGTGAAGTCAATAGTTTGGCGGCTAGCGTGGATTTGGCCTGCCTTGCTCGGTCAGCCTACAAAAGAGGAATCCGTTCGGCGCGAGCGCCTTGTCCAACTCTTTCAACATAAGTTCAATTGTAGAACTGCCGGCTGTTTAAGGAAAACGCGCGGTAAACGAGCATGGTTAAGCGAGACTTAACCTTTGTCGATCATCATCCCTAGCGGATCAACCCGTTGGCTGCCCGCCTTGCATGCCATACGCGATACGAGCTTTGGAGATGAACTCATGAGAAAGTTGCTGGCCAGCGTGTTTGCGCTGACACTGACGGCGAGCGCCGCCACTTCTGCCGATCTTTATCAGCCGCAGCCGGAGCCCTATCAGGATGCGCCCGAAGTGACCGTTCAGGAAGCGACCGGCTGGTACCTTCGCGGTGACGTCGGCTATTCCTTCAAAAAGTCGCGCGGCACGGACTTCTACCAGGGTACCGGTACACCTGGTGTGGCGATCGCGGAATTCGACCGTTCCGATCTGCGTGATGCTTTCACGCTCGGGGGCGGTGTCGGTTACCAGATCAACAGCTACCTGCGCACCGACGTCACCCTCGACTATATGTTCGACAGCAAATTCCGGGGTTCTACTCATGGAAGTTGCGGCTCTGGCCCCGCCTGCACGTCAACGGACCTTGCTGCCCTGCATGCCTACTCGCTGATGGCGAACGCCTATGTCGATCTGGGCACCTATGGCTACTTCACGCCTTATGTCGGTGCCGGTATCGGCGGCACCTACGTCAAGTGGTCGAACCTGCGCAACACGTCCTGCGACGACGCTGGCGGCGGTTGCGACGCGGAAGTGAGCCATGGCGGCGAAAAGAGCTGGCGCTTCACCTACGCGCTCATGGCCGGCGCGTCGATCGACATCACCTGCAATGTCAAGGCCGATGTCGGCTACCGCTTCCGTCAGGTTGCCGGCGGCGACATGTTCGGTTACTCAACGGGCGGCGGCCCGGGCAAGGATAAGGGTTTCTATTCGCATGAAGCCCGCGTCGGCGCCCGCTACATCTTTGGCGGCTGCGACACGCCGCCGGCTTACGAGCCCCCGCCGCAGCCGATCGTCTACAAGTAAGGTTTATCCATCTCCAAGCGAAAGCCGCCTCCGGGCGGCTTTTTGCGTTTGCGGCGGCAAAGCTGCGGCAGAAATTTGTCCGTGGGCGACATTACCCGCTTGACTGTGAAGGCGCTCAGGCATAACCACAGCGGCGGGACACCTCTCCCCAACGAGAGGCCATCTATCTGGAAGGATAGCCATATGGCAAACGCCGCAAAACCGGACCTGCGTCCGAACAATACCCACTTTTCTTCTGGCCCTTGCTCGAAGCGCCCCGGTTGGTCGCTCGAAGCGCTTTCCGATGCCCCTCTCGGTCGTTCGCACCGTGCCAAGGTCGGCAAGGCAAAGCTCAAGCAGGCCATCGACCTCACCCGTGAAATTCTGGGCGTGCCGGCGGATTACCGCATCGGCATCGTGCCGGCCTCCGATACCGGCGCCGTCGAAATGGCGCTCTGGTCGCTGCTCGGCGAGCGCGGCGTCGACATGCTGTCCTGGGAAAGCTTTGGCGCCGGCTGGGTCACCGACGTCGTCAAGCAGCTGAAGCTCAAGGACGCGCGCAAGATCGAAGCCGGCTACGGCCTGCTTCCGGACCTTTCCACGGTCGATTTCGACCGCGACGTGGTCTTCACCTGGAACGGCACCACCTCGGGCGTCCGCGTTCCGAACGCCGACTTCATTCCGGCAGACCGCAAGGGCCTGACCATCTGCGACGCCACCTCGGCGGCTTTCGCGCAGGACATGGACTTTGCCAAGCTCGACGTCGTCACCTTCTCCTGGCAGAAGGTTCTGGGCGGCGAGGGCGGCCATGGCATGCTGATCCTCAGCCCTCGCGCTGTCGAGCGCCTGCAGACCTACGTGCCTGCCTGGCCGCTGCCGAAGATCTTCCGCCTCACCTCTGGCGGCAAGCTGATCGAAGGCATCTTCGTCGGCGAGACGATCAACACGCCGTCGATGCTCTGCGTCGAGGACTATATCGATGCGCTCAACTGGGCAAAATCGGTCGGCAGCCTCAAAGGTCTGATCGCGCGCGCCGATGCCAACGCCAAGGTCATCCACGATTTCGTGGCCGCCAATGCCTGGATCGACAACCTCGCCGTCGACCCGGCAACACGCTCCAACACCTCCGTCTGCCTCAAGATCGCCGACGCCGATGTCGCCGCTCTCGATACCGACGCGCAGGAAGCCTTTGCCAAGGGCATGGTGTCGATCCTCGAGAAGGAAGGCGTCGCGCTCGACATCGGTGCCTATCGGGATGCGCCCTCCGGTCTTCGCATCTGGGCCGGCGCGACGATCGAAGAAGCCGACATGAAGGCTCTGATGCCTTGGCTCACCTACGCTTTCGAAACGCAGAAGGCTGCGCTTTCCAAGGCCGCCGCTTAAAGCAAGTCGCGTATCGGCTCCGCTGACGAAGCGGAGCCCATTTCCTCATTCACGACAGAAACTTTTTCAGGAGGCCCACTGATGGCACCTCGCGTTCTCGTATCCGACGAATTGTCGGAAACCGCCGTCCAGATCTTTCGCGATCGCGGCGTCGAAGTCGATTTCCAGCCGAAGCTCGGCAAGGACAAGGAAAAGCTTGCCGAGATCATCGGCAATTATGACGGCCTTGCGATCCGTTCCGCCACAAAGGCGACCGAAAAGCTGATCGCGGCTGCGACCAACCTCAAGGTCATCGGCCGCGCCGGCATCGGCGTCGACAATGTCGATATCCCGGCCGCCTCGCGCCGCGGCATCATCGTCATGAACACGCCGTTCGGCAATTCGATCACCACGGCCGAACACGCCATCGCCCTGATGTTCGCCGTCGCCCGCCAGCTTCCGGCAGCCGACGCCTCGACCCAGGCCGGCAAGTGGGAAAAGTCGCGCTTCATGGGCGTCGAGATCACCGGCAAGATCCTCGGCGTCATCGGCGCCGGCAATATCGGCGGCATCGTCTGCAAGAAGGCGATCGGCATCGGCATGCATGTTCTGGCCTACGATCCCTTCCTCTCGGCCGAGCGCGCCGAGGAAATGGGCGTCACCAAGGTCGAGCTCGACGAGCTGCTGGCCCAGGCCGATTTCATCACCCTGCATGTGCCGATGACCGACAAGACCCGTGGCATTCTCGGCAAGGAGGCGCTTGCCAAGACCAAGCCCGGCGTTCGGATCATCAACTGCGCCCGCGGCGGCCTCGTCGATGAGGCAGCGCTTGCCGAAGCCATCAAGTCCGGCCATGTCGCCGGCGCCGGCTTCGACGTGTTCGAAGTCGAACCCGCCACCGAAAGCCCGCTGTTCGGCCTCGAAAACGTCGTCTGCACCCCGCATCTCGGCGCATCGACCACCGAAGCGCAGGAAAACGTAGCACTTCAGGTCGCCGAGCAGATGTCGGATTACCTGATCAAGGGCGCCGTTTCGAACGCCATCAACATGCCGTCGATCACCGCGGAAGAAGCGCCGCGCCTGAAGCCGTTCATTCGTCTGGCGGACGTGCTCGGCGCCTTTGTCGGTCAGGTCACCGAGGATGCGATCAAGGAAATCGAGATCCTCTATGACGGCTCGACCGCCGGCATGAACACCAAGGCGCTGACGAGCGCACTGCTCGCCGGCCTCATCCGCAGCCAGGTTTCCGACGTCAACATGGTTTCGGCACCGATCATGATCAAGGAAAAGGGCATCATCCTGTCCGAAGCCAAGCGCGACAAGTCGGGCGTCTTCGATGGCTATATCAAGCTTACCGTCACCACCGACACGATGACCCGTTCGGTTGCCGGCACCGTCTTCTCCGACGGCAAGCCGCGCTTCATCCAGATCAAGGGCATCAACCTCGATGCGGATGTCGGCGCCAACATGGTCTACATCGCCAATACCGACGTTCCCGGCATGATCGGCTTCATCGGCACGACGCTCGGCAATGCCGGCGTCAACATCGCCAACTTCCACCTCGGCCGCGACAAGGAAGGCGGCGATGCGATCGCTCTCCTTTATGTCGACGGCCCGGTTCCGGCCGACGTGCTGGCGAAACTGACCGCCAATCCGGCAGTCCGCCAGGCCAAGCCGCTGGCGTTCAACGTCGACTGAGGTCACGAAAGCTGTTCACGACTGTCATGGTCGTGAGGGTTTTCCGAGCAATACGAAGGCCTCCGGCGAACACCGCCGGAGGCCTTCGTCGTTTATCGCTCCGGCGTATCCTGCATGTCGGAGAGCTCGATGCCATGGGTGTCGAACCACCACTCGGGGCTCATGCCGGGATGCCTTTCCCGCAGGTGGAGATATCTGGCCCGAAGCCGGTCCTGGCGCTCGCCCTCCTCGATGAAGAAGGGATGGTCGAGCGTGCCGCCCATCCGATGAAGGCGGCGGAGCAGTTTGCGCAGGACGTAACCCTGTTGCCTGTTTCCCGGATGGTAGCCGCTTTCGATGATCTTCATGATCGCACTGCCGAGCGTTTCGCGCACATCCTCCGGCGGCGTGCCGTTGATGAGCATGTCGAGACGATCGGCGCCGAAGCCGACATCGATGCAGGTTCCAAGCGGATTGACGATATTTCCGATTTCCACCCCATCCTTGTAGAACTCGGTACTGTATCCCGTAATGCTGCCATCGCTCCAGGTACATTCCGGATCGGGGACGATCGGAAGGCGTCCGCGGTAAAGCGGCGTCCAGTCGGCCAGGCGATCGGGATGGATGGTGACGTGATCCGGCACAAGACCGAGCGTCGCCAAGAACTCGAGCCAGAAATCGATGGCACCGCCAACGCTCATCTCCCGGAAGGAGAAGAGGCCAAGCATGGTGAAGTGAAGGAAGTGGGTTCCGTCTCCGATTTCGTCCAGATCGCCCAGACGCAGGCATGCCTGGCTGTTTGCGACGGTTCCCTCATGGGAAGGATCGGAGAAGAGGAGTTTGTACCGCTGCATGCCAGCGCTGCAGAAGAGCGTGGTGGCGTCATGCGGCCTTACGGATTCAAAGGTTTCGAAATCGATGCCCTTTGAAAGGCAGAAGTCTTGATAGTGCCGGATCAGGCGTCCCGCGGTGTCATAGGCAACCTCCTTTGCATTTGTGTGCCTTGCCAAAAGGTAATGGCATTCCGCATGCCGTGCAATGCGGGATGCAAGGACAATCTCTCGGGGCAAGAAGGCCCGCGCCGGGATGTCGCAGGTCAATATGAAAATTACACCCTTGAGCTGTATTTTTGGAGCTTGGCTCCCGTTTCAAACTTGGTTATCTACTTCGACGGGAAAAACGGATGGCTGATCTAAAATCCGGAACCATCCGTCGCTATATAGACCGGGAACACCGCGATAGAGCGGTTTATGAGGAGAAAACGATGTTATCGAAGCTTCGGCGTTTCAAGAACCTGTTCGCGATCCTGGCGATCGGGATGGCGGTTTCCTTGACCGCCGTGGATTTGGCTGAGGCGCGCCGCGCCAGCGGCGGCGGTTTTGGCAGCCGCGGCACGCGCACATTCTCGGCTCCGGCGACCACCAATACCGCGCCCACGGCGCCGACCGGCATCAACCGGTCGATGACGCCCAACACGCAGCAGAACGCCACGACGCCACAGAACGGCTTTGGTCAGCAGGCAGCGCAGCAGCCTCGTCGCGGCCTCTTCGGCGGCCTGCTCGGCGGTCTCGCCCTTGGCGGCCTGATCGGCATGTTCATGGGTACCGGTTTCGGCGGCATGGCCGGCATGCTTGGCATGTTGCTGCAGATCGCGCTGATCGGCGGTCTCGCCATGCTGGCTTTCCGTTGGTTCGCCCGCCGTCAGCAGACGGCCGGCGGCCCGGCAGGGGGCATGAACACCGGTTTTGGCCAGCAGCGCAACGCCTATGATGCGCCGAGCCAGAACACCTCGTCCTTCCAGATCCCGAAGATCGGGTCGCTGGGTGGCAGCGGGCAGGGCGGTTTTGGCGGCGGCCAAAATGCCGCTCCGCGTCAGGCCGGGCCGGAAACCGACGAGATCGGCATCACCAACCGCGACCTCGACCAGTTCGAGAAGCTGTTGACCAACGTCCAGTCTGCCTATGGCGAAGAGGACTATGCCAAGCTGCGCACCCTCACCACGCCGGAGGCGATGTCCTATCTGGCGGAAGAACTCGGCGAGAACGCTACCAAAGGCGTCAAGAACGAGGTGAAGGACGTGAAGCTGCTGCAGGGCGACCTCGCCGAAGCCTGGCGCGAAAACGGCCAGGACTATGCGACCGTCGCGATGCGCTATTCGAGCGTCGACTACATGAAGGACCGCAAGACCGGCGCAGTCGCCGAAGGTGATCCGAACGCGGTGACCGAAACCGTCGAAGTCTGGACCTTCGTGCGCAAGCCCGCCAACGACTGGCAGCTCTCGGCGATCCAGGCCGCCGCCTAACTTCGAAGCAGCGCGACGGTCTTTTCGTCGCGCTCGCCATCAAAGAACTGCGAAAGGGCTTTGCCGAAAGGCGAGCCCTTTTTGCTGACGGCCTCGAACAGCGTCATCGAACTCTTGAATTTGATATCGTCAGGCGAGCCGAGGATCACGTGCGCCGAAAGGTTCGGATGGGACAGCATCGCTTCGGTGCATTCGGTGAGCCGGGGTCCCAGCAGGGGATGTTCGAGATAGGCTGTCGCCTCGGCTCTCGAGCCGATCGCGAAGCGCTGGGACATGATCGAGAAGCCAAGCCCCTCCACCTGCGGGAAGATGTACCACATACAGTGGGAGCGCTTTTTGCCATCGCGCAGCTCGCCGATGACGCGCCCATAGACCGGCGCTTGCGCGTCGACAAAGCGCATGAGGTCGAATTGCATTGTCTCTCCGTCCTGATCGCCCTGTTGCCACAAATCACCCCAGGCCAAGAAGACTCTCAAATCATGAAATTTTTGCGGCCGCTCTTTCCGATGCTGCATCGCACCCTAGCTGAGGAGGTATGGAACGCTTCATTCAGGAATTCCGGAATGATACGGCCTGGTTGCCGGACTGGCTTGTCAGCTGCGGTGTCATGGCCGTTGCTTTGCTGATCGGGCTTGCGATCCAGCGTTTTGGATTTCGCTTTCTGACGCGGCTGGTCGAGAACAAGGACCTGTTCTGGCGGTCGCTGGTATCGCGTACGCGGCGGCCGATGCGGCTGGCGATCCTCACCTGGACGCTGTCGCTCGGCGCGACCATTGCCCCGCTGAGTGCCGGGCAGGCGGAGGTGATACGTCACCTGCTGCTGCTCGGCTTCATCATCGTCGTCGGCTGGATGGTGAAGATCGCCCTGCATGTATGGATGATCGTCTATCTGCGCCGCTTCAAGCTCGATGCGGAAGACAATCTGCTTGCCCGCACCCATGTCACCCAGTCGCGGATCGCCGAGCGGATTGCGAGCTTCATGATCGTGGCGATCACCATCGCCGCGATGCTGATGACCTTCCCGGCCGTGCAGCAATACGGCGTCAGCCTGCTCGCATCGGCCGGGGTCGCCGGCGTCGTGCTGGGCCTTGCTCTGCAGCCGGTGCTGAAGAACATCTTTGCCGGCATCCAGCTCGCCATCACCCAGCCGATCCGCATCGACGACGCACTGATCGTCGAGGGCGAATGGGGCAATGTCGAGGAGATCACCTCCACCTATGTGGTGGTAAAACTGTGGGACTGGCGGCGGATGATCCTGCCGCTCAGCTATTTCATGGAAAAGCCGTTCCAGAACTGGACGCGCGACAGTACGGCGCTGATCGGCACGGTGATGATCTATCTCGACTATTCGGTTCCGGTGAGTGCGGTGCGCCGCAAGGTCGAGGAAATTGCCGCAGCGTCAAAACTCTGGGACAAGCGGGTGGTTGCCGTGCAGGTGACGGATTTTCGGGAAAATGTCATGGAGATCCGCATTCTCGTCTCGGCCTCCAATGCGCCGAGAACCTTCGATCTCAGATGCGAGGTCCGCGAGAAGATCATCGACTTCATCCAGCGCGAATATCCCGCCAGCCTGCCGCGGGTGCGGGCGGAAGGTGCGGCCAGCAGCGTCAGGTCGGCTGCCGGGAAGGCGGTCCGGCATGGCGTGCTGCAGTCTTGAATTGCGGCCTTGACCGTTTGTTCATGCCGGCGGCCCAGAATAGCCGGTCTGGGCGCGGAGATGGGGCGATGGTACTGAACTGGGCGATCTTCCTTGGCGGCATCGGATACCTGACCTATGCGGTGGCCTCGGCAATGGCCGGGCAGGACATTTTCCTGTTCGGCGATGGTGGCCTGTTCCTGCGTTATGCGGAGCACAGCACTCTTGTCAGGCTCTATTTCGGCCTCATCGCCATCTGCACGCTGTTTGCCGGGATCTTCGTCGTCGGCAGCCTGGTGCCCGAGACGGAGTTCGGGCGGATGACCAGGAGCCTCTGGGCCTGGCTTGAAAAACTGCCTGGCCGATGAGCCGATTCGCGCTCCTCCTTGCGCAGGCCACAAATCCTTTCTATATCCGGCAACAATTGCCTTCGACGGCCGATCCCGCCGCAGGTCTTCAACACGCCGCTTCAATCATCTGGACGGGTGGCTTCGAGATACCGAGAGAGTTCCGTGAACACGCTGGATTTTGACAAGAGGCCGGAAGACACACGTGTTGTCGTTGCCATGTCGGGGGGAGTGGATTCCTCCGTCGTTGCCGGTCTGCTCAAACGCCAGGGTTATGACGTGCTCGGCATCACGCTCCAGCTCTATGACCATGGCGCAGCCGTGCACCGCGCCGGCTCGTGCTGCGCCGGCCAGGACATCGACGATGCGCGCCGTGTTTCCGAAACGCTCGGAATCCCGCATTACGTGCTCGACTACGAAAAGCGGTTTCGTGAAACGGTGATCAACCCGTTCGCGGAAGCCTATGCGATGGGCGAAACGCCAATCCCCTGCGTTGCCTGCAACCAGACGGTCAAGTTCGCCGATCTCTTGGCGACGGCCAAGGAGTTGGGGGCCGATGCGCTGGCGACCGGCCATTATATCCGTTCCTCTGCCAATCCGTCGCCGGACAATCCGAACCGCCGCGCGCTGTTTCGCCCGATCGACAGCGATCGCGACCAGAGCTGGTTCCTGTTCGCAACGACCCAGGAGCAGATCGACTACCTGCGCTTCCCGCTGGGCGGCATGTCGAAGGCGCAGGTGCGCGAGTTGGCCGAGGAGATGGGCCTTGTCGTCGCCAAGAAGGCGGACAGCCAGGACATCTGTTTCGTGCCGCAGGGCAAATATGCCGATATCATCAGCAAGGTGAAGCCGAACGCGGCACTCGCCGGCGATATCGTGCATATGGACGGACGCGTGCTCGGCCGCCACGAAGGCATCGTGCATTATACGATCGGCCAGCGCCGCGGCATCGGCATCGCCACCGGCGAGCCGCTCTACGTCGTTTATCTCGATGCCCGCTCGCGCCGGGTGATCGTCGGGCCGAAGGAAGCGCTGGATACCCATCGCGTCTATCTGCGCGACGTCAACTGGATCGGCGACGGTGCGCTTGGCGAGGATACCAAGGGCGGATTTGCCTGTTTTGCCAAGGTGCGCTCGACCCGCCCGCCGACGCCGGCGGTCCTCCATGCCGACGAGCACGGCGTCTATGTGGATCTGGCGATCGGCGAGGCCGGTGTGGCGCCAGGCCAGGCCTGTGTGCTCTATTCGGCCGAAGGTGCGGATGCGCGCGTCTATGGCGGCGGTTTCATCGAGCGTTCGGAACGTGCAGCCGAGGCCGAAATCGCCCTGAAGGCTCTGCTTTCGACACCCGTCGCTGCCTGAAACATGCACTAACCGGGGCGCACGAGATTGCCGTCGGTTTTTGCCCAGACCCTGCTTGACACTTTGGTGACGGGGGACTTATAAGCCGCACGACCAAAGCGGAACCGGCCATGCCGGAACCTCCGCTGTCCCTGTGGCGGGGTAGCTCAGTTGGTGAGAGCGCAGGATTCATAACCCTGAGGTCGGCAGTTCAATTCTGCCTCCCGCTACCATTCAGTCCAGCGAAGCCAGTCTCAGCGGCGCATTCTCGGAATGGCGTCGACATTTCCGCGGGTTGGCGGATATCTCAGGCCTGCGGCGTCTGGGGTTCCGCGATTTCCTCGTCTCAGTCTCTGCTTGCGACCAGCCATGTCTTCGGCGCGGGAGAAGTGGCGAAACTCAGGGAGATCTTCCGGTCCCGGCTCGTGCAATACAGCGAACGTCTCAACCGGCGGGCGCTGGCGGGCAAGGCCCCGATCTTCACTTGCGCAACATCTGTCTGCTGGGCGGCAGTCTCAGTCCAGGGAGCGCTCTTGACGCAGTTCGTTTCATAGCAGTGGGACCTGCTTTGACGCGCCCAACAAAGCTGCTTTTCTTTTCACGAAATCTCGCGTATGGCGCGCGAAGCTAACAATGACGACGGCCGCAAACTGCACGCCGGCGCCACAGGCGATCCCTGCATCGGCAAGGAAGCGAGATCGCCAACGTCACGTCGCTGGATGCAGTACAAGCAGGATATTGGACATGAACGACGCGGGGATCCATGTGCGCGGTCTCAATTCGAGCCATTCGGAGGTGACGGAGCGCGGTGCGGTGCCGCAGATCCTATGTGGCCCTGATCCACGGAACGTTTCCCTGCCGGGCGAACGGCTCTCCAGCCTGTTCGAGCGCTGTGCCGAGCGCTACGGCGCGATGCCAGCCGTTATAGACGGCGGGCGCGTGTGGACCTACATTGAAATTGACGCTGAGGCGAACCGCCTTGCGCGCTTACTCGCCCTGCGCGGCGTCAAGCCCGGAGACCGGGTAGCCCTGCTGCTCGAGCGGTCGGCCGAGACGTATATAGCGATCCTCGCTGTCATGAAGTTAGGGGCGGCCTTCGTACCGCTTGCAGCTGCCTTCCCCGAAGAGCGCATGTCTTTGATTATCGAGGACGCTGATGTTCGTTTCGTCGTCACAATGGCCGAGCATGTGGCGCGCGCGGCGGCGCTTTCCGTTCCACATATCGTGATTGCGGCCAACTGTCCGGAGACCGCCCGTCAATCGGACAGCCCGCTCAATATCGTCGGATCCGACGACGATATCTGCTATATCCTCTATACATCCGGGACGACCGGCCGACCCAAGGGCGTGGCGGTGCGCCACCAAAGCATCTGCAATTTCGTTGACGTTGCCGCCGCAGCATATGGCTATCGACCGGGCGACCGTGTTTATCAGGGCATGACCATCGCCTTCGACTTCTCCACCGAAGAGATCTGGGTGCCATTTGTCGCCGGTGCCACGATCGTCCCCGCGCCCGGCCGCATGACGCTGGTAGGCGAAGAACTCGGCGACTTCCTTCGCGCGAACGCCATTACCTGCATGGCCTGCTCGCCGACGCTGCTGTCGTCCTTGGAAAGCGATGTACCGAGCCTGCACACCATACTCGTAGGCGGCGAAGCCTGTCCGCAGAATCTCGTGACCCGCTGGTCGAAACCGGGCCGCCGCATCCTTAATACATACGGCCCGACTGAAGCGACGGTGACCGCGACCATGGGCTACCTGACGCCCGAGCGCCGCGTGACCATCGGGTCGCCGCTGCCCTCTTATTCTATCGTGATCCTTGATGCCGAAGCGCCGCGATTGGCGGCGGCCGGGGAACTTGGAGAAATCGGCATTGCCGGCATCGGCCTTGCGGTCGGCTACCTCAATCGGCCGGATCTGACGACACAGAAATTCATTCCTGACTTTCTCGATCTGCCTAATAATCCCTCAAAACGCATCTACCGTACCGGCGATCTCGGCTGCATAAATACGGACGGCGAAATCGAATATCACGGTCGAATTGATACACAGGTGAAGATTCGCGGCTACCGCATCGAGCTGGGCGAAATCGAGACGGCCTTGCTCGACCAGCCCGATATAGCGCAGGCGGCCGTCACCACTTGGGAGGTCGAGCCCGGCCGCCTGGAGCTGGTCGGATATTATGCGCTAAAATCCGGTACCGGAACTATTTCTCGCGCCCATCTTGCTAAAGAACTGCGCCGGCGCCTACCGGAGTACATGGTACCCTCATTCCTTGAGGAGCTTGTGGCATTGCCAATGACAGTCTCCGATAAGGTGGATACGGGGAGGCTGCCAAAGCCGATGGGCCTCCGGGTCAGCACAGGGCGCAAGGAAGTCCTCCCCTCCACCGATGACGAGAGCTATCTGGTAGTGGCGCTGGGCGAAGTGCTGATGATGGACGACATCTCCGTTGAGGATCATTTTTTTGATGATCTCGGCGCGAACTCATTGCTGATGGCGCGCTTCTGTGCCCGTCTGCGTGCTCGCCAGGAGTGGTCAGGCACTTCGATGCGGGACATCTATCTCAATCCGACCGTCGCCGCTCTGGCGCGACACCTGCGCGGCCCTGAGGACAAGGCGATACCCGTGGAGGAGCCTGTCCTCAATCACCGCGCCTCGAACCTCGCCTACTGGACCAGCGGCGCCGCCCAGATCGCCTTTTATTGCCTCTTCGGCTATTTCGATCTTTGGATGCTGAACTATGGGCTCAACTGGGTCTATGACACGCTTGACGACCCGGTTCAGCTCTACCTGCGCTGTGCAATATTGTCGGCAGCGGTTTTTTTCGGCATGTCAGGCTTTGCCGTTGCGATGAAGTGGCTGCTCATCGGCCGCTGGAAAGCAGAGAGCTTTCCGATTTGGGGTCTTCGCTACTACCGTTTCTGGGTGGTCAAGACGCTCATACGTACAGCGCCGGTCGTCCTCTTTCGCGGCAGTCCGCTTTACAACCTCTATCTTCGCTTGCTCGGTGCCCGTCTCGGTCGCAACGCTACCATCGAGTCCCGCACGATCCCGGTCTGCACCGACCTGATCTCCGTCGGGGACAACGCCATACTGCGCAAGGAATCCATGATTCTCGGCTATCGCGCTCAGGCCGGCTATATTCACACGGGATCGATTTCCATCGGCCGCGACGCCTTCGTCGGCGTAGGTTCGGTGATTGATATTGATACATCCGTTGGGGAGCGAGCACAGCTCGGCCATGCGTCCTCGCTGCAGCGAGGAGAGCACATTCCAGACGATGCCCACTGGCACGGATCCCCGGCGATACCGACCACGGCGGATTACTGCAAAGCCCCGACCCTTAGCCTTTCGAAGACGCGACGCTTTAGTTACGAGGCTGTACAGCTCATCACACTTTTCGCTGTCGTCACCCCGTTCCCCCTGTGGTTCCACAGCTATTGGCAAAATGTCAGCGACGACTATCAGGAGTCTATCGGTATCGTCGCCGTCGGCACGACCGTGACGCTCTTTGCTCTCACCAGCGCGCTGCTTTTCGTCGCGCTCGTGCTGCCGCGCCTGTTCAGCTTAATGCTGAAGCCCGGGCGCACCTACCGGCTCTATGGCTTTCATTTCTGGTTGCAGTCTATCGTCGAGGCTTCCACCAATGCTCGCTTTCTCAACCTGATATTCGGCGACAGCTCCGCCATCGTCCACTACATGCGGGCACTTGGCTGGAACCTTAACAAGGTGGTGCAAACCGGCTCGAACTTCGGCAGCAATCAGCAGCAGGACAATCCGCTGTTCTGCGAGATCGGTTCCGGAACGATGGTTTCGGACGGGCTCTACATGATCAACGTCCACAAGTCGGCCTCTGCTTTCAGACTGGAGCACACCAAGGTCGGCGAGCGCAATTACTTCGGTAACAACATCTTCTATCCGCCGGATAGCCGGACCGGGGATAACGTGCTGCTTGGCACAAAAGTGATGGTACCAATCGATGGACCATTACGCGAAAACGTGGGCCTGCTGGGTTCGCCGCCTTTCGAGATCCCGCGAATTGTCAAGCGCGATAAAGAACTCATTCAAGGTGTCAGCGACGCCGAACGCCGCGGCTGTCTCCCGCACAAGAACAGGCACAATCTCACGACCGCCCTGATGTTTATCGCCACGCAATGGACAGTGTTGTTCATTACATTGGCGATTTGGGACCGGGCGCTGAACTATTACACGGAGTGGGCGCAGATGGCTCTGTTCGTCGCGGTCGTACTGACGGCAGCGTTTGCCATTCCGTTCCATATCTTCTTGGAGTGGGCGAGCCTGCGCTTCCGAAAGCTTCAGCCGCAGATGAACACCATCTACGATGTCGCCTTCTGGCGTCACGAGCGTCACTGGAAGCTGTCGGATTCGCCGGTTGTGCAGCTCTTCGCCGGCACGCCGTTCCGTCCAATGATACTGCGAGCGTTAGGGGTCAAGATTGGCAGGCGCGTCTACGATGGCGGCGCGAACCTGACAGAAAGATCGCTGGTGGAGATCGGCGACGACGCGACGCTCAACGAAGGCTGCGTCATCCAGGCACACTCGCTGGAGGAAGGCGCGTTCAAGTCGGATTTCATCCGCATCGGCAACGGCTGCACCCTCGGCCCCGCGGCCTTCATTCATTACGGCGTAACGATGGGAGATGGAGCACTCGCCGACGTTGATTGCTTTGTGATGAAAGGCGAAATCCTTCAGCCGAACTCGATCTGGCGCGGCAACCCCGCAAAGCCTGGCGGTTTTCTCAAGTCGGTTGCGGGCAAATGAACGGCGGAGCGGCAGAAGCTGCGCTATTGACGGAGATGAAGCGGCTTGCCCCGCCGACTGTCCGGCTCGGTTGTCGCATGATCGGCCCAAATGACGAAGCCTTGCTCCTGCCTGACGAAGTGGCCGCCATTACCTCCAGGCAACCTGCGGCCCGGCGAGCGAGCGGTACCGCCCGCTCGCTTGTCCGATGTCTACTGGCGCTTGAAGATGCGGAAGCCCCCATAGGGCGTTCCCCCGCCGGAGCACCGCTCTGGCCCCGGGGCTTCGTCGGCTCTCTCGCGCATGATGCGGAAATGGCGGTCGCAGCCATTGCCAGAAGCGTTCACGTGCCCTCGCTCGGCATTGATGTCGAGCCGGCCGAACCGCTGCCGGACGACATTGCAGCCCTCGTACTAACTTCCGGGGATGTCCTCTCGGGGGTCGAAGCGCGTTTCGCGACGCGCGTCCTCTACAGCGCGAAGGAGGCGGCCTACAAAGCCGCGTATCCGCTGGATGGGGAGGTTCTGGGTTATGAGCATATAAATGTCGATCTTGCTCGCCGCGAGGCCGTGACCGCAGGCGGCCGCAGGATGCGGCTGTCCTTTTGCACGTTGCCTCGTGTTGTCGTCCTTGCCGCTGCGGTAAACGGTTAGCGGCAGGCGACGCCGGGGTCCCTGAATGTCTATCTCACCAAGCTCGCTCGTTTAGGCGGTTAGCCAAGGGTATCGGTTGGCACGAAAGGGCCGCCGCCTTATGGGGCTATAAGGTTCCGCTGGGAGTTGCGACCGGAACTGTGCAATGACAGGTTCCGGCCGCCGGCCCGCCCTGGGTAATGGTCAGTTTAAGGAACGAGACGCGGCGAGCAAGCCCGCGGCCTCGGCAAGTTTCTCCGGATCTTTAAGCCCGCGGCAGTAGAGATCGTACACGATGGGCGCGACCGCTTCCGCACTACGTTCCGAGCTTTCGGCCGCGACAATGACTGCGTGTCTGAGGAGAGAAATGTCTCCCATCGTCATTGCGCGAGCTGGGAAAGGATTGTGATATGTCATATCCACCTCCTTTGAAGGGGCAACTATAGGTGATGGGAGATGCCCTTTCCACAGATATTGCCAAACCCACGGGATCTGTACGGAAGCGGACGAAGATGGTGTTTTACTGATCCCGAACCTTGATACCGGCCTCGGCGGCCGCTTCGATAAAAGCCTGTCGAGCTTAGGGGAGATCATCCAGCTCCGCGTTCGATCTCTGCGCCAACACGAGATTACTTTCCGAATGGCCGATGCGCATGGCCGGGCCTGGTGACACCCCGGAAATTCGCCGCCCGCCTGGGGTAATCCATTGGCTAAGCTGGTCCCAAGCGGTTTGTTTTGCGCCACTCTTCGTACTCTCCGCGGGCATCGTCATGCAGCGGATAGTAGCGCTGCAACGACCCACCCTCCATAAGCTTCTCGCGCGAGAATTCTTCCCATTCGTGATGCTTTTGTGCCTCTTCGATTACCTTCGAGGCCATTGAAACCGGAAGCACCACCACCCCGTCGTCGTCGGCGATGATAATGTCGCCGGGAATGACCGTGACGCCGCCGCAGGCAATCGGAACGTTGACGGCATTGGGGTAGATGCTGGTCTGGACATGGTAGTTGGGCGTCCAGCCGCGCAGCCAAAGGGGGAGATCCAGTTTCTCGACATTGGGCCGATCGCGCATGCACCCGTCGATCACGATGCCAGCGCCGCCTCTGCCTTTGAAATAGGTCGACATCATATCGCCGAAGACCCCGGAACTCATATCGCCACGCGCATCGACCACGACTACATCGCCCTCCTGCGCGTGATAGAGCACGTGCCGGTGCAACTGCGTCTCCGGATCGGCATATTCTCCTTCGTTGAAGAGATCCGGCCGCTGCGGCATGAATTGAAGCGTCAGGGCTGGCCCGACGATCGACTTCCCGCGATTCTGCGGCACGGGACCAACCATGTGCGGATTGCGGAAGCCCATGTGGCCAAGCGTGCCGGCAACCGTCGCGGCGCCGATTTCCTTCAGTGCGTCGATCAGGTCCTTGGACGGTCGCGTGATATCGGGTGTCTGCGTCATTTTAGGCTCCGATGGATGAAAACTACCAGTTCGTGACAGAACCGTCGCGGCGCTTCAGGTGAGGCGCTTCCCAGAAACGAAAGCTCTCCGCCTTGATCGCCTCTTCGTTGACCTCGACGCCGAGCCCCGGCAGATCGCTGACCGGATAGTCGGGGCCGACGAGCCGCGGTTGCACGGGGAAGAAGTCGGAATTATCGAAGCCCAGCTTTGCTTCGGGCGCCCTGGTCTCGAGCCAAGCGAAATTCGGTACCGCGGCGGCGAGATGGATGGTCGCGGCCGTGCAGACCGGGCCGAGGGGATTGTGCGGCATCAGGTCCACATAGTGCGCCTCGCTCCAACCAGCGACCTTCATCGCTTCGGTGAGCCCGCCCACATTGCAAACATCGAGCCTGTTGAACTGATGGATGCCGCGCTCGATGTAGGGCAGGAACTGCCACTTGCTGGAAAATTCCTCGCCGATCGCGAACGGGATGTCGGTCATCGTGCGCAGGGATTCGTAGGCCTCCGGTGTCTCGTCCCGTATTGGCTCCTCGAGGAAATCAAGCACGCCACGGCCGAGTTTGTTGCAGAAGCTCGCCGCCTCTGCCACCGACAGCCGATGGTGATAGTCGATGCCGAGGACGACGTTATCGCCAAGCGCTTCTCGCGCCTTGTTTAGCATATTCGCGGTAGCGCCAATCGACTCGCGGGGCTCAAAAATGTCCTTGTTGTTTTGCCCGATAGGGAAGAAACGGATCGCCTGCCACCCCTGCGCGCGTAGTTCGCGGGCTCGTTCGATGGCAATGTCGCCCTCGGCCTCGTCACCGGTCGAAGCGAAGGTAGGAATGCGGTCGCGCTGCTTGCCGCCCAGCAGTTCGTAGACCGGCACCCCCAGCGCCTTGCCTTTGATGTCGTGAAGGGCAATGTCGATGGCGGAAATCGCCGCCTGCAGAACGCGCCCGCCTTCGAAATATTGGCTGCGATAAACTTCTTGCCAGATCCGACCAATCTGCATCGGGTCGCGGCCGATGAGAAACTCGCGATAGTGCTCGATCGCACCGGCCACGGCCTTCTCGCGACCGCTCAAGCCGCTCTCTCCCCATCCGAAGATGCCGTTGTCGGTCTCGACCTTGACGAGCATCTGGTTGCGTATTCCGATCCATACCGGATAGGGCTTGATAGCGGTAATTTTAAGCTTCGTAGTCATCTACACCCTGTTTCACACGTATCTGGCCCGTCTCAGCTGGCCATGAGGGCCATTTCTGTTTCGCCGTCGAACAGATGCATCCGCTCCTGGTCGAACTCGAGCCAGATCGGTTCGTCGGGCGCGACGGCAATGGTCGGCGGCACGCTGACATTGACGATGGCGCCAGACAGGAACGCCTGTACGAAAGTGACGTCTCCGGTCGGCTCCACCGTGTAGGCCTTGGCAGGAACGCTTCCCGGCACCGCACTCTTGTGCAGCTTGATCGTCGAGTGACGTGCGCCGAGCACGACTTTCTTGGTGGTTGCCGTCGCGACCTTCCGGGCGTTGTGTGGCGAGAGCTCGAGGCGCCAGCCTTCCGCGCTTGTCAACACAGTGTCGCCGCTCGCCGTTGATGCCTCCAGCGGAACAAGGCTCATCGCTGGGCTGCCGACGAAGCTGGCGACGAACATGTTCACCGGATGGGCAAAAACCTGCGCCGGTGAAGCGTATTGCTGCAGGTAACCGCCGTTCATCACCGCCATTCTGTCCGCCATGGTCACGGCTTCGAGCTGGTCGTGCGTCACATAGATGATCGTTGCCTTGAGGTCCTGGTGGAAACGCTTGATCTCCGACCGCATCTGCACGCGCAGCTTTGCGTCGAGGTTGGAGAGTGGTTCATCCATCAGGAATACCGCCGGATCGCGAACGAGGGCACGGCCGAGCGCCACGCGCTGCTGTTGCCCGCCCGAAAGTTCGCGTGGCTTGCGCTCGAGCAGCTGGGTCATGTCGAGCACTCGCGCTGCTTCCCTGACCTTCTTGTCGATCTCGTCCCTTGGCAGTTTGCGCATCTGCAGCGGGAACGCCAGATTTTTGTAGACCGATTTCTGCGGATAGAGCGCGTAGTTCTGGAACACCATTGCGATGTCCCGGTCCTTGGGGTCGAGGTCGTTGACCACCCTGTCGCCGATGACGATGTCGCCAGATGTGATGGGGATGAGCCCCGCCACAAGATTGAGCGTGGTTGTCTTGCCGCAGCCTGAAGGGCCGACGAGCGCAACGAATTCGCCGTCGTTGACCGTCAGCGAAACATTGTTGACAGCTTTGAAGCTGCCATAGGTCTTGACGAGATCATTAAGGACCACGTGGGCCACCGGCAACTCCCTAGTGCTTGACTGCGCCTTCCGTGAGGGCGCGTACGAAATATCGTTGGAGGAGGAGGAACAGGACCACAACGGGCACGCTCATCATGAAGCTGGCCGCCATCAGGCCCGGAAAGTCCGTGGTATTTTCCGAGAAGAAGCGCTGGATGCCGACCGGTAGTGTCAACTGTTCGTTCTTGGAGAGAAATGTGTAGGCGTAGATGTACTCGTTCCACGCACCGATGAAGGAATAGATCGCCGTGGCGATGATGCCCGGCGTCGAGAGCGGCATGACGATCAGGACAAAGGCCTGGAACCGCGTTGCCCCGTCGATGCGTGCGGCCTGCTCGAGCTGCACAGGAATATTGTCGTAGAAGCCCTTGAGGAGCCAGATCGCCAGCGGCAGGCCGAATGTGAGGTAGGTGAGAATGAGCGACCCATGCGTATTCACCAGGCCGATCGCGCGCATCAGGATGAAGAGCGGCACGAGAAAGATCACCGCCGGGAACATGTTGCGAAGCAAGACGGCGAAGAACAGAAAGTTCCGGCCGGGGAAGGTGAAGCGCGAAAAGGCATAGGCTGCAGGGACTGCCACGATCACCGAGAGGATGGTCGTGGTCGTGGAGACGAAAAGGCTGTTCCAGAAGAAACGGAGGAAGTCCTGGCCTACGCTATTTTGCGGGTCGAGGAGCTTCTCGTAGCTGGCAAGGGTCGGTTGGTCAGGCCACCATTGCGGCGGGAATTGCATGGCTGCGAAGCCGGACTTGATCGAGGTGATCAGCATCCAGATCATCGGCAGCGCAGTGTAAAGCAGCATGAACGCGAGGAAGATGCGTCCGCCCCACCGCCATCCGTCGATGCGCACACGGCGACGGGCCTGGCTTCGAGGAGCAGTCTCGGCAATCGTGCTCATGCGCTCCCATCCTTCCGCTCGTTGCCGCTTAGCGCACGGACGTAGAAGTAGCCGAGCGACATCAGGATCAGGAACAGCAGCACTGAATAGGCCGATGCCACTCCCCAGCGCTGGCGGCCGAAGGCGAGCTCATAAATGTGGGTGATCCAGATATGCGATGCGTTCGACGGCCCGCCGCCGGTCATGATCCAGGGGATGATGAAAGAATTGAAGTTGGCCACTGCCAGCAGAAGGATCGTCACCGTCGAGACGTTTCTCAAGTGCGGGAAGGTGACGTGCCAGAACCGCTGCCATGCACTGGCTCCGTCAACTTTTGCCGCTCGCAGTAACTGATCGGGAACTGTTTGCAGGCCGGCCATCATCATGATCATGGCAAACGGAAACTCCCGCCAGATATTGACGACGATCAGGGAGGGCAGCACCGTGTTGACGCTGTCGATGAAATTCGGCGGTCGGTCGGCCAATCCTAGGCCGACCAGTACCGCGCCGATAATCCCAAAGTCCGAATGGTAGATCCATTTCCAGATATAGGACGCGGCGACCGCGCTGATGACCCAGGGAATGATCAGGATGGCGCGCAGGATGCCACGGCCGACAAAGTCACGATGGAGCGCCAGTGCGCTGGCAAATCCGAGGACAAATGAAATCAAAGTAGATCCCACTGTCCAGACAAGCGTGTTCCGGGTGACCGTCCAGAACACCGGACTTGTGAGGATGGCGGTGTAGTTGTTAAGGCCGACGAAAATCTTGTCCCGGAGCTGCAGGCCAGGCGGTGTATTAAAGAACGAAAGCTCGATCGTGTAGTAGATCGGATAGGCTATGACGATGAGCATCACGGCGATTGCAGGGAGCACATAGGCGTAGTCGGCGCGATGCGCCCAAATCTTTCGCAGCAGACCGGACCCTTCGGGTCGCAGTCTGCGGCGGGTCTCGGCCTTACCAGTCAAGATCGTCACGGTGCCATGCCCCCATTTTTCGGAACAAACCGGCCGCAGCCTCAGCGCGGCCGGTCAGATCGTCAGGCATGGACTAAAGTCCGCCGGCCGTCAGGTTTTTTACCTTCTTGGCTGCGTCTTCCGCTGCTTGGTCAACGGTCATGGCGCCGGTCAGCGCATTCTGCAGCATGTCCGGGACGATGATGTTCATGATTTCCGGCGACTGCGGCAGCGCCGGGAACGGGATGCCGTAAGGCAGCATGGAAGTAGTGACATCAAGGAACTTGATACTGTCCAAGCGTTCCTTCATCCATTTGGTCTTGAAGCCGTTGAGATTTCCCGGGTTTGAGCCGGCATAGGCCATCTTCAGCGACCATTCGGGGCTCGCCCACATGCAGCCGATAGCCTTTGCAGCCGGCTCGTCTACCTTGCCGCCTTCGACATATTCGGGCTTGAGGATGTGAATGTTCGAGCCGCCAAACACGACGGCACGTTTGCCGTTCGGGCCAGTCGGGATCAGACCGTAGCGCATGTTGTCGATGACGGTCTGCGCCTTGTCCTTGTCGGTACCCGTCGTCTTCTTCTGCAAGTCGAGCATGACGTTATAGTCGGACGGGTGCGAGACCATCATGGCGAGCTGGCCAGCGAGGAAGAGAGGCTGATTATCCGCCTGCTGATTGGTGAGTGCCGAAACCGGAACCGACTTGTCGCGAACATACATATCATAGGAGGCTTGCAGCGCCGCCTTGCTCTGCGCGCTGTTCAGCTCGACCTGCTTGTAAGTCGGGTTCGCGTTGGCCTCGTCAAAAACTCCGCCGCCATAGGCCCACAGCTGGGGCATGAAGCGGTACGGTGTATTGCCGGCATTCTTGCGCGCCACCAGGCCGTAACCGGCAATGCCGAGCTTGTCGTGGATCTGCTTGGAATATTTAACAACATCGTCCCATGTTGCCGGAGCCTTGTCCGGATCGAGGCCTGCGCGCTTGAAGATGTCGGCGTTCCAAATGAACGCCATGGTCTCATTATTGGTCGGGATACCGTAGGTCACGCCCTCCCAGGTTACGGCCTTCATTGCACCGGGCCAGAAATCATCGGTCGCATACCCGATATCCTCGGGTTTGAGCGGCCGCAGATAGCCCTTCGAGGCGAATTCGGTGCCGCCCAGGATTTGCAGGCGGACCGCCATGGGCGCTGCATTGCCAAGGAGCGCGGTCCGGAACTTGTCCAGCAGGTCGTTATAGGTAAGGGCTTGATCCTCGAGCTGGATGTTCGGATAGGTTTTGCGGAAGGTCGCAAAGAAGTCCTTGTAATACTGGCGCAGCAGGTCGGGGTCGCCCTCGAACACACCCTGATACCAGAATGTCAGTCGCCCCTTGTAGTCGAGCGGGGTGACTTTGGCGCAGTCGGCCGCCGTGTCAAAATCCTGTGTACCGGCAATGGAGCGCACATATTGCGGCGACCACTTGCTCAAGTCGACCGGCGCACCCAGCGCAGACGCAGACATCAACGATACCAGCAAAGCAGTGGACACAGTGCCGCGCACGACAGCACCGCCGAGTGAAGTACTCGTCATAGGTATCCTCCCAGATTTCTCCCATGCCGCTCTGTGTGAAGCGAGCGGTCTTTGCTCCCCGGCCGTGGGACTTTCCACCTAATGTATCCCTTCGACCATATCATACGTTTTCAGATCACAGATTACCTGTCAACTAAAGAAATCGTACATTGTTTATGGAAGCCTTGCGTGATATCCGAGCAATCTGTGTATTGATTGGGGATAGCTTTGGCCGTTACGAGTGATTTTAAAGCGCAGCCACCCGAAGGGATCGACGCCATCGGGGCCTCCAGCGAAGGCGCGTCGCTTTATCAACTGATCAGGGACGACATTGTCGAAGGGCGGCTCGCTGCCAACGAGCGGCTTGTGGTCACCGATCTTGCCCGGCGCCACGGTACCTCAACCAACCCCGTGCGCGAGGCTCTGCAACTGCTGCGCGGGGAGGGCTTCGTAACCTTCGTTCCCAACCGTGGAGCGCGCGTCCGGCCTATAGATCAGGATTTTGTTCGGGACATCTATGAGATAGGAGTCCTGATCGAGCCGGCACTGACGCGATGGTTCGTGAATATGGCCACCGTCGAGGACATTGCTGAACTCGAACGCATCCAAGGCCTGATTGAAGAGAACGACTTCGCCGATACGTTCAGGCACAGCGAGTTGGACACTGCCTTTCACACCGTAATGTACCAGAAGCACTACAACCACCATGCCGCCGAGCTTTGGTGGAAGCATCGCGAAGTGCTTCGAGCCGTGAGCCGGCGCTTCAACTTCACGCTTGCCCGGCGTGCCGCGATCCTTAGCGAACATCGCGAGCTCATCGCACATGTAAAAGCGGGAAATGCGAACGAGGCGGCCGAACTCATCGCACGCCATGTCGAAGGCTCCGGGCGGCACATCCTCGAACACATGCGTGCGCGTAGCGCCGCTTGGGCAGGATAGAATTCATAGCCTTGAACAACGTCATGACGACCACTTCAGATAAAGGCAGTTGAGATGAAAATCACCAGCGTTCGGCCGTGGCTAATCAGATCCGATGCGTCTTATTGGGGAGAGTATCTGTTCGTCGAAGTGACGACCGACGAGGGGGTGAGCGGCTGGGGAGAGATCACCACCACGACAAAGCTCGCCAATCGCGCTTTGTGCACGATCCTGCGGCAGATCGGTGACGCTTTGACAGGCGAGGACCCGGCACGTATCGAGTATCTGTGGCACAAGATATTCCGCAACTTCACCTACATGGGCAGTCGCGGCGCCGCAGTCGAATGCGTAAGTGCCATCGACATAGCCCTTTGGGACATCCGAGGCAAAGTTCTGGGTCAGCCGATTTACGAGTTGTTGGGCGGGCCGGTGCGCGATGAAATCGCGCTCTACACCCATCCCAACCAGGCCAAGTTTACCAGCAAAGAGGCTGTGGTTCGGGAAATTCGGGACATCGTCGAGTCCGGCCACACTGCGCTCAAGTTCGATCCTTTCCCCCACCAGGGCCGCACTGCCGATGGACAGTCTCGCGAACAGCGGGACGGCTACCTCGATGGCAGCATGACCCGCAAGGATGAGCGCGAAGCCGCCGAACTCACTGCTCTGATCCGCGAAACGGCGGGCTCTGATGTCGACATCCTCATCGATGCGCATGGCCGGTTCGACGTTCCCACCGCCATTCGCCTTTGTCGGAGCCTCGAGGAAGCTGGTCAGATCGACTGGTTCGAGGAGCCCTGTCCACCGGAGAGCCTCAGCGCTCTCAAACAGGTCCGTGAGAAGGTCAGCGCCGCCATCTCGTGGGGCGAGCGCGGCCACACGAAGTGGGATTTCGTGCCGGTGCTCGAAAACAAGCTCGCCGACTACATCATGCCGGACGTCACCTGGACCGGCGGCATTACCGAACTCAAGAAGATTTCCGCCCTATGCGAAGCCTACTACATCCCGGTCTCGCCGCATGACGCCGCAGGGCCGATCAACGTGGTTGCGGGAGCGCAGGTGATGATGACCGTTCCCAATTTCTACAAACTTGAAACGTCAGAGTGGAACCTGGGCAAATACGATCACCTCATCGACAGACCACTCGATGTTTCGAACGGCAGCCTCAAGCTTACGCCTAGGCCTGGTCTCGGCGTCGAAATGAACCGCGACTACCTTCAAAATCACGAGATAGAGCTGCACTAGCTAACAACGCTCTACGCCGCCTCAGCGTGCGTGACGACGAGCACCGCCGACCAGAACGAGGATAAATCATGCCAGAAGCAAATGGAGCCGACGAGGCGCTCAACCGGGTGAACACGCGTTCCAAGCCGTCCGACCTTCGCATCACCGACATGCGGGTAGCCGAAATTGTCGGCGCGCCGTTCACCTCGGTGCTGCTTAAGATTTACACTAATCAGGGCATTGTCGGGCTTGGCGAGGTGCGCGACGGTGCCAGCGCCACCTACGCGCTGATGCTGAAGAGCCGGTTGCTTGGCGAGAACCCTTGCGACATCGATCGCCTGTTTCGACGGATCAAGCAGTTCGGCGGGCACGGCCGGCAAGGCGGCGGCGTGTCGGCGGTCGAAATCGCCTTGTGGGATCTTGCCGGCAAGGCCTATGGCGTCCCTGTCCACCAGATGCTCGGCGGCCGGTTTCGGGAGAAAGTGCGCGTCTATTGCGATACCGACGCTACCGTGCCGAGCGGTACCGAGACCGGTAAGCGCCTCAAGCAGCGCATGGAGCTCGGATTCACTTTCCTCAAGATGGATTTGGGATTGATGCAGATCGCGGATGTGCCCGGTGCGGTCGTGTCTCCTGCCGGCTCACTTGAAGGGTACCGCCACCACCCCGGCCGCGGTCCGCTGAAGACCATGGAGGAGCGGCGCCTCCGCAACGCTGTATACGATTTGCATAACATCCCGCACCCGTTCACCGGCCTCCACTTTTCCGACAAGGGCCTCGACTTCCTCGAGCAATACATTGCCGAGGTTCGTGAGGTCATCGGCATGGATGTGCCGCTTGCGATCGACCATATCGGCCATATCTCCATGCAGAACGGCATTCGCCTTGCCAGGCGAATTGAAAAATACGTGCCGGCCTGGCTCGAGGATGTGATCCCATGGCAGTATACCGAGCAATATCGACAACTGCAGGACGCCACCACAGTGCCAATCTGCACTGGTGAGGACATATACCTCAAGGAAGGTTTCGAGCCTCTGCTTAACAGCGGCGGTGTCTCCGTTATCCACCCGGACCTGCTTACCAGTGGGGGTATCCTCGAGACCAAGAAGATCGGCGATATGGCGCAGGACCGTGGTGTCGCCATGGCCATCCACATGGCAGAAAGTCCAATCGCCGCAATGGCTGCGGCACATGTCGCGACCGCGACCGAAAATTTCATGGCACTCGAATACCACTCCGCCGATGTCGACTGGTGGGACGATATCGTCACGGGTCTTCCCAAGCCGCTGGTGAAGGACGGCTTCATCACCGTTTCGGACAAGCCGGGCCTGGGGATTGACGACGTTGTCGACGAGGTGATCTCGCAGCATCTGCAGCCGGGTGTCGCCGGCATCTGGCAGCCTACGGACCACTGGGACGATGAGTATTCCTGGGATCGCACCTGGAGCTGAGGCTAAAAGGAACGAAGATGAAGATCACCGATCTCCGCTGCGCCGTTATCGGCAGACATCCGATCGTCCGCATCGTTACGGACGAAGGCCTCTATGGCTTGGGTGAAGTCGAATTTACCAAGCCCTACCTCAAGCCCTGGGTGCTGCATCTCCGCGAGGCGCTGATCGGCGAGGACCCGACCGACGTCGAGAGAGTCATGCTGAAGATCCGCCAACGCGGATCTTTCAAGCCGTACGGCGCGGCGGTGAGCGCTATCGAGCATGCGCTTTGGGATATTGCCGGCAAGGCCGCGGGCGTGCCCGTCTATAAACTGCTCGGCGGCAAGGTGCGGGACAAGGTGCGCGTCTACAACGGCTCGGTCCGCCGGACACGCACGGGCGACCGGCCGGAGGATTACGCCGCTGACGTCAAATGGATGATGGAGCAGCCGCAGAACTTCTTCATGGTCAAGCAAGGAATCTCGTTCCACTCCAACATGAAAGATACTGTCGAGGACTTCCACTACGGCGTGACGCAGAAGAAGGCCGGCTATCACGGTGCCATGGATCAGGGCGTGATCAGCGAGCGTGGTTTCAATCACATGCTCGACTGCGTGATCGCGATGAAGGAAGTGCTGGGCGACAAGGTCAGCCTGGCGCTCGACTGCGGCCCGGGCTGGATGTTGCCCGATGCGATCAAGTTCGCTCGCGCGGTCGAGAAGTACAATTTGATGTGGCTCGAGGACATGCTGACCGGCGACTACGTGCCGTGGGTCAATCCGCAGGCCTATCGGGAGCTGACAACCTCAACCTCGACACCAATTCACACTGGGGAACAGATCTACCTGCGGCACAATTTCAAGGAACTGATCGAGACGCAGGCGGTGCGCGTCATCGGCCCAGATCCAGCCGATATCGGCGGCATTGCCGAGCTCAAATGGGTCGCCGAGCACGCCTACATGCACTCGATCCTAATGGCACCGCACGGCACCGCCAACGGCCTGCTGGGGCTTGGCGCGTTGATCAATGTCTGCGCCACGTTGCCGGCAAATTACGTCGCGTTCGAATATCCGACCGCCTCCGACCCCTGGTGGGAAGACCTGGTAATCGGCTTGCCGCCGCAGATCGTCAAGGACAGCATGGTGGACTTACTGGAAGCGCCGGGTCTGGGCCTCGATATCGACCCTGAAGGGGCCAGGAAATATCTCAGGGAAGAGGATGCGGGCTTTTTCGACTGAGCCTCGCTCCACTTGCCGGCATGGCACAGACCGTCGGTGAACTGACCGACCAGGGATCGCCGGCGTTCGAGGCTGCCATTCCGATCCTGTCGCGAGGTCGCATTTGTCGAATGCTAAGCAGTTGATCTTGAGACAAGTTTCCCCCTGAAGGCTCTGTTTTCTCGTGGCTCTCTTCCGAGTATCATAGACAGGATTGCCGCTACCATTTCGATAGCGGGCTGCTCGTATGTCGTCAGGTCATAGGCAGGGGAGGCGGCGAGGGGAGTATTGTCGAAACCGGCAATCGCAATATCATCCGGAATACGGAGTTTTAGGGTGCTGCGGACGTAATCGATCGCGCCGAAGGCCAGAGCATCGTTTTCACACATGAGAAGATCCGGCCATTGCTCGCGTGGGGTCTCCTGGAACAATATCCTTGCGGCCTCAAATCCGTGTCCTGAACTGTAGGACGCCGCCGAAGCACCAAGCACAGGCTTGGAGCCATGGGCTTCCCAGAAAGCGTTGAACGCGCGGCGTCGGCCCAACGCGGTGGAAAGGGTTTTGGCGCCGGACAGAAAAGCGGGACGTCGATATCCTTTAGAATAAAAATACTCGCATAGTTCTCGCATCGCCAGCGGCGTATCGCATGTGATCGCGGGGACATTCGGTATCTGGCTATCGCGGGCCAAAACGTAAAGCGGGGCCCCGCCCTGTATCCGATCGTCCTCCAGCATCTCCGGTCGGAACGCCGTGCCGAACAAGATGATGGCATCGACTTGACGCTGGCCGGCATCCAACAGCGCCTGCACGTGGTCGAAATGTTCATTGATGTTGATAAGGACCGTCAACAAGCCTTCTGACTGAAGTTGCCAAGTCAAAATCTCGAGAACTGGCAGTTTGTGTGGGTTCTTGAAATCATCGACCAGGATCGCGACCTGGTGTGTCAGGTTGGTCGCCAAGCTGCGTGCCAGCAAGTTCGGCCGGTAGTTCAGGCTCTCCGCGGCCTCCAGAACCCTCAATCGACTTTTTTCGGCGATCGAAGCCCCCGGCGTAAACGCGCGAATGACGGTCCACTTCGAGACACCTGCAGATCGCGCCACATCTTCCGCTGTAACTCGCTTCGCCATACTGACCTCACCTGACCTATCGCGTGGAATGGATATTCCGTTGTGCCGAAAATTGGAATTATTGAGTTGACATATTGAAGCCAACTGATATGAATTTTACGGTTGCTACCGGTAGCAAAATCTATTGCGGCCTAGCAATGGAAACGGCGGGGGGAGGTCCACGTCGGATAGAGGAGCGACGCAGGCTTAGCCGCGTCAATGGGAGGAAAGAGCATGAAATCGCTTATCAAGAAACTCGCGCTCGGCGTTTCGATCGTTGCAGCCGTTGCGGGTGCTGACAGTCTCGCATACGCAAAAGATATCAAGATCATCGCCGTCACGCATGGCCAAGCAAACGATCCCTTTTGGTCGGTGGTCAAGAATGGCGTGACAGCCGGCGCCAAGGATGCCGGCGTTCAGGTCGATTATCGCGCGCCTGAGACATTCGATATGGTGGCTATGAGCCAGCTGATCGACGCTGCGGTGAACCAGAAGCCGGACGGGCTGATCGTGTCGATCCCGGATGCTTCGGCTCTCGGACGCTCGATCGAAAAGGCGGTGGCTTCCGGTATTCCGGTGATTTCCATCAACTCCGGGTCCGATGTTTCCAAGAAACTCGGTGCCTTGCTGCATGTCGGTCAAGACGAGTACGGTGCAGGTAAGGCTGCCGGTGAAAAGCTGAAACAGATGGGTGGCAAGACCGGCATCTGCGTCAACCAGGAGGTCGGCAACGTCTCGCTCGACCTGCGTTGCAAGGGCTTCTCGGATGGCTTCGGCGGTACTGTTACCGTGTTGCCGGTGTCCAATGATCCGGCCGAAGTTCGCGCCAAGGTCAAAGCGTCACTGAGCGCCAACAATGCTATCGATACCATCATGGCTCTCGGTGCAAGCACCGCCGGCGAACCTTCGCTCGCAGCCGTCAAGGACGCTGGCAAGACCGGCAAGGTCAATGTGGCGACCTTCGATCTTTCGGCCAATTTCCTGAAAGCGGTTGCCGCCGGCGAAGCTGCCTTCGCGATCGACCAGCAACAGTTCCTGCAGGGCTATTTGTCGACCGTCTTCCTGGCCAATAACGCGAAATATGGCCTCATCCCCGGCGGCAACGTTCCATCGGGTCCGAATCTGATCACCAAGGATAAGGCGGCTCAGGTCGTCGAACTGTCGGCGAAGGGCATCCGCTGATCCACCCCCTGTCGCGTTAGCGTGTCGGCCGCTCCTTCAGCAGGAGGGGCTGCCGACCAACCCTACGCGTTGTCTGCATGGCTGTGGCGTGCGACGCCCACGGGAGGAACCATGACTGAAATTAGCAAAACTCCAGCCGCATCGATAAAATCTGACGAGCGCCTCAAGAAGGTCAGTGTCCTGACAAGCCTGATGCGGCGCCCCGAACTTGGCGCAGTCGCGGGCCTCGTCATGGTGGTGATCTTTTTCTTCTTTACCGCCGATGCCTCGATGTTCTCGTTGTCGGGAATGATGACCATCCTGGCGCCGGCATCCCAGCTGGGGATTCTTGCCATTGCGGCGTCCATGCTGATGATCGGCGGAGAGTTCGATCTTTCCATCGGCTCGATGGTGGCCTTCGCCGGCCTGATTTTCGGTGGCCTGCTGGTCAATTTTGGTCAGCCACTTTGGATCGCGATCCTATTTACCTTGCTCTTCGCAGCTCTGCTGGGCGCCGTGAACGGTCAGATCGTCATCCGCACCCGGCTTCCCTCGTTCATTGTCACCCTGGCTTTCCTGTTCATCCTGCGCGGACTGACACTTGTCGGCCTCAAATGGGCGACCGGCGGATCTACACAGCTTCGCGGTATCAGCGAAGCCGTTGGAGACACCTCCATTGCCGGCCTGTTTTCAGGCCTCGCCTTCCAGGGTTTCTTTGCCTGGCTTGCCGAAAACAACCTGATCGAGAAATTCGACAATGGCATGCCAAAGGTCGCGGGCGTTCCTGTCTCCGTGGTCTGGTTCGTCGGTCTTGCCGGCGTTGCGACGTGGGTCCTGCTGCGCACCCGGGTCGGAAACTGGATCTTTGCCGTCGGAGGTGATGCCAATGCCGCTCGAAACTCCGGTGTACCCGTCGATCGCGTCAAGACCGGGCTTTTTGCCTTGACCGCATGCGCGGCTGCTCTCGTCGCCATCATCACGGTGCTGGATGCCGGATCGACGGACGCGCGACGCGGTTTCCAGAAGGAGTTCGAAGCCATCATCGCAGCCGTCATCGGAGGAAGCCTTCTGACAGGCGGTTACGGCTCGGCCATAGGTGCCTTTTTCGGAGCAATCATCTTCGGCCTCGTCTCCATCGGCCTCACCTATACGAAGTTCGACTCCGACTGGTTTCAGGTCTTTCTCGGCACCATGCTGCTGCTTGCCGTCCTCTTCAACAACTTCATTCGCCGCAAAGTTACAGGGGAGCGCTGAGCATGGCCGACATCCAATCCAATTCGCCGGCCCCGATCATCGAAGCCAGGGACATCGTGAAGCACTATGGCTCCGTCATTGCGCTCTCGGGGATCTCGATGAAGGTGCTGGAAGGCGAAGTTCTCTGCCTGCTCGGAGACAATGGCGCCGGCAAGTCGACGCTGATCAAGACGCTGTCCGGCGTGGTCAAGCCTTCCGGTGGCGAGCTGCTCGTCGATGGAAAGCCTGTCACGTTCTCCAGCCCGCGTGATGCGCTCGATGCCGGCATCGCCACCGTCTACCAGGATCTGGCCATGATTCCGCTCATGTCCGTAACGCGCAACTTCTTCATGGGGCGCGAGCCACGCAAGGGTATCCCGCCCTTCCGCTACATCGACTTCAAACATTGTGATGCCGTGACCCGGGAGGAGATGCACAAGATCGGGATCGATGTTCGGGATCCGAACCAGGCGGTCGGAACCCTATCCGGCGGCGAACGGCAATGCGTGGCGATCGCGCGTGCGGTCTATTTCGGGGCGAAGGTTCTCATCCTCGACGAGCCGACATCTGCGCTGGGCGTGGCACAGACGTCCATGGTTCTCAAATACATCAACCATGTGCAGCAGAAGGGCCTTGGAGTCATCTTCATCACGCACAATGTGCGCCACGCTTTCGCGGTCGGCAACCGCTTCACCATCCTCAATCGCGGCAAGACGCTGGGCACCTATGCCAAGAGCGAGATTTCCATCGATGAGCTTCAAAACATGATGGCCGGCGGCAAAGAATTGCAGGCGCTCTCCAACGAGCTCGGCGGCACCATCTAATTCACGAAACGGGATTGTAATGATGACAGAAGAGCATGCACATCCGGGGCCCTTCACGCTGGCCGTCTGTGCAGAAATGGTTTTCCGCTCTTTGCCGTTCACGGAGCGGCTGAAGCGGATCACCGAGCTTGGCTTCGTCGCCGAGATCTGGGACTGGACCAAGCATGATATTCCTGCTCTTGCCCGGTCCGGCGCGACGTTCTCGTCGATGACGGGGTACATCACCGGCACGCTCGCGGACGATGAGGGCGCCGATGAACTCATCAGGACGGCGCGTCTGTCTATCACCGTTGCCAAGGAACTCGGTTGCCCCCGGCTCAATTTGCACGGGACGGGTCTCGACGGGCAGGGGCTGCCGGTGCTCAAGTCGGAGGGCGTCACTGGCGCGATGTGGCTGAAGGCACGCGACACCCTCAATCGCATCGCGGATCTCGGTGAGGAAGAAGGCGTGACGTTCGTTCTTGAGAACCTCAACGAAGCGGTCGATCACCCGAAAACGCCGTTCGCCAAGGCCGCCGACACGATCGCCCTGGTCTCTGCGATCAATCGTCCGTCGCTGAAGCTCAATCTCGATCTTTACCACGCCCAGATCGGCGAAGGGAATCTCATCGAGCTCTGCCGTCGGGCGCTGCCATTCATCGGCGAAATCCAGGTGGCGGATGTGCCCGGCCGCATGGAGCCCGGCACCGGAGAGATCAACTACCCGGCCATCGCCCGTGCGCTGAACGCCATGGGCTATACGGGCGTCATCGGGCTTGAGGCCTGGCCGGCCGAGGACGATGAGCTGGCGCTGAGCCGCTTCCGCCAAGCCTTTACCCTTTAACACTCTCCTCTCTGCGCGGCCGTTTGAGTCAGGCACGTGCGATCACATGTCAGAAGGAACGAAAATGCTCAAAGTTGGTCTTCTCGGTGCAGGGCGGATTGGAAACGTCCACGCCAAAGCGATCACGTCCAATCCCGGAAGCGCGCTGGTCGCGGTTTCGGATGTCAACACGGACGCCGCCACAAAGCTCGCCTCCCAGTATGGAGCCGAGGCCGCTTCCAGCCTCGACATCATCAACGATCCCGCCATCGACGCTGTGCTCATCGCCACATCGACGGACACCCATTCGGACTTGATAGAGGCGGCGACGAAGGCCGGCAAGGCGGTGCTGTGCGAGAAGCCCGTCGATCTCAGCCTCGAACGGGCCCGCGCTTGCCAGATCGCGGCGGCGGCTACGGGCAGACCGGTCATGATCGGTTTCAACCGCCGCTTCGATCCGAACTTCGCGGCGCTCAAGGCTGCCGCGGACCGGGGCGATATCGGCAAGACGGAACTGCTGTCGATCACCTCCTTCGATCCGGCGCCGCCTCCGGTGTCCTACATCAAGGTTTCCGGCGGCCTGTTCCGGGATATGATGATCCACGACTTCGACATGGCCTGCTGGATCTTCGGCGGCGCGCCCGAGACGGTGACGGCCATCGGAAGCTCGATCGTCGATCCCGCGATCGGTGCGGCGGGCGATGTCGATACCGCCGCCGTCACACTCAAGTTCGCCGATGGCCGGATCGCCGTGATCAAGAACAGCCGTCGCGCGGTATACGGCTACGATCAGCGCATCGAGCTGCTTGGCTCCGACGGACTGCTGTCCGCCGGCAACATCCTGGAGAACACCATCACCAAGTCCACCCGGGACGGCGTGACGGGCGCCAAGCCGGAATTCTTCTTCCTCGAGCGCTATATGCGCGCCTATTCCATTGAGTGGAATGCGTTTGTCGATGCCATCACGTCCGGATCGGCACTGCCGGTTTCGCTGGATGACGGCGTCAATGCGCTTGCGGTGGCGGAAGCAGCGACACGGTCACTCGCGTCGGGGCAATCCGTCAGCCTCGCCGAAATACTCTAGGCGAGGATTTAACGTGAACACACTTGGCATTGGACTGATTGGCACGGGGTATATGGGGAAGTGCCATGCATTGGCATGGAACTCCGTTGCGGCCACTTTCGGCACGGACATCCGACCGCGCCTCGTTCATCTCGGCGAGGTCAATGAGACCCTTGCGAAACAGCGCGCCGCCGAATTCGGTTTTGAGAAATCCTCGGGTGACTGGCGTGCCGTGATCGATGATCCCGACGTTCAGATCGTTTCAATCACCTCGCCGAACCAGTTCCACAAAGATATGGCGACTGCGGCGCTCGATGCGGGAAAGCATGTCTGGTGCGAAAAGCCCATGTCCACTGGGCTGCAAGACGCCGAGGCCATGCTGATGGCTGCAGAGCGCACCGATCGTCTTTGCGTCCTTGGTTACAACTACATTCAGAGCCCGGCATTCAGGCAGATCGAAACGCTGGTGAAGAATGGGCGGATCGGGCGTGTCACCAATATCCGCGTCGAGATGGACGAGGACTTCATGGCGGCGCCGGACATGCTGCATTCGCTCAAGCATCGGGCGGAGTCCGGTCATGGGGCACTCGACGATTTTGCCGTGCACCCCTTGTCTCTGCTGCAGCGCCTGTGCGGTCTTCCTGTGGAGGTCATGGCCGATGCGGCGCGTCCCTACGAGACGCTGAAGGACGCTCACGGCGTTGATAAGAAGGTGGAGACCTTTGATATCGCTTCTGCGCTGATGCGTTTTCGGGACGGGCTAACAGGAACGTTGATCGTCAATCGGTCTGCCTGGGGGCGCAAGGGACGGATTGCACTTCAGATTCTCGGAACAGAGGGGTCCATTCTTTTCGATCAGGAGCGGGCCAACGAATTCCAACTGTACCAACGCTCGGACGAAGCAGAAATACAGGGTTTCCGGACCGTCCTGATCGCGCCCATCCACGCTCCGTACAATCATTTCGTACCCGCACCCGGCCATGGCCTTGGCTTTAACGAACTCAAGGTTATCGAGGCCTACGAGATCCTGAACGCGCTGAGTGGCAAACCCGCGAGGCTCGTGGATTTCTCGGACGGCATCCAGATCGAGAGAGTGGTCCACGCCATGGCCCAATCACATGCCAGCGGTAAGTGGACCAGCACATTCGGCTAATGCAGATCGCCCGAAAGCGTGCAGCGATTTCGGCGCCAGAGGGGCGTGTTGCGCAAAATAGATATGCCACGTAGTATACTACTGGCGTGGCATGTATCGAAACATGCTGGTCGGGATTGGCGCAATCGAATTCCATGTTAGAAATCATCGCCCGTCTTTTCGGCACTGGAGACAAATCCATGGCCAGGCAGAGGCGTTGGGGCCCGCGGGGGTATGGAGAGAGATGTGAACAGGACTGGCAGGTCGGCGGTTTCATCTGAAAAGCGTGGGAAATCGCTGACGGAGCAGGCCTATGCGATATTGCGTGAGCGCGTAATAACGGGTGTACTTCCGCCTGGTGTGGACGTTTCCGAGCCGGAACTGGCCGATCAACTGCAGATGAGCAAGACGCCGGTGCGGGAAGCGCTCGCGCGGCTTTGCGTCGAAGGGTTGATGGAGGCTTTTCCCCGTCGCGGCTATCGGGTTACTCCGGTGACACTGAAGGATATGGACGACCTTTTTGCAGTTCGGGGCGTTCTCGAAGGGACCGCAGCGGCTCTGGCCGCGCAAAGCCTGACTGAAGACGAACTCGATGCGCTCGATCGGTTGGCGGATGCCAGTTACGTCGTCGGTGAAGATGTCAGCACCAAAACGTTCGTGACATCGAACGAGATGTTTCATTCCGCGATTGCTCAGGGGTCGCGCAATCCGCGTCTGCATTCGCTGGTGATGAGTCACCTGGAGGAATGCGCCCGGCTTTTCTACATGGGAACACGAATCCGCGACATTAATCCGGAGACGATTAACGACCACCATCGTATCGTGGCGGTTCTCAGGCAGCGTGACGGCGAGAAGGCCCGGCTTGCGATGATCGAGCACAACGAGAATACCCGCAAGGGGCTGTTTGCGGCGATGGTCGCCAATCCGCAGCCAGGCATCTCGCTTTAACGGGCTGTTTCTGGCGTTTGAGATGTCAGTTCTGCTTCACGACTGCGGGCTGCTGAAGATCTGCACGCGCGAACCTACTTCGACGATCTCTCCCAGATACACGACCGCCACGCGATGGCTGGCACGTTCCGCTACGGCCATATCTGTCAAGTAACCAACTCCCGGGGGCTTCGTGGAGTAGAAGCGAGCGGCTCCGAGCATATCGACGCTGTAAGATATTACGTAAGATATTTCATCTTGCCAAGGAGGTTCGAATGAAGGAGGATAATTTCAAGGAGTGACCATTTCCGGGAGATGGTGTCATGGCCGATGACATTCGCAAATCAGTTCTTCTTACGCCGCTCGACCTGAATGGGTTGCGCAAATCCGGCGCGGATCTGACAGTTCTGGCAGTCCATTCGATCAACCCCTATACCGGCCAACCGTCCTTCAAGGGACAGCGGATCGAAGGCGCGGTCGATACGGAAGCCTATTCCGATTTTCAATCGCCACCCTCCGCGGAGGGTGGGCAGCGCCCGCTTCCCGAGATCGATATCCTGCAGGAAAAGGCGCGCCGATGGGGGTTGCGGCCGGAAAGCACGATCGTCATCTATGACGGGGACCGCAGCATGACGGCTGCCCGCGCCTGGTGGGTGCTGAAATGGGCGGGCCTGCCGGATGTCCGCGTATTAGACGGTGGGTTTCCGGCCTGGGTATCTGCCGGACTTCCGACGACGGACGCCGTTACCGCTGTCCAGCCGAGCACGATTGTATTGTCGCCGGGGCACATGCCTGAGTTTGACGCCAGCGATGCTCTTCGCTTCGGGAAAGAGGGCATCCTTCTCGATGCGCGCATTCGGCCTAATTACATCGGTGGTCCCGTTGGGGAGGGTCAGCCTGCGCGGGGCCATATTCCGCATGCGATCAGCGCGCCTGCCCCAGATAACGTTACCGACTACGGCAACTTCGCCGACAGCGCTACGCTGAGGGAGATGTATCGCGCTCTCGGCGTCGACGGCTTTTGCGACGTCGGCGTTTATTGCGGTGCCGGCATGTCGGCCGCACACACCGTGCTTGCGCTTGCCGCCATCGGATTACCGGCGGCGATGTATCCCGGATCGTGGTCCGCATGGGTTTCAGATACGACGCGTCCCGTGATTACGGGTGCCGATCCTTTCTGATTGAAGGATGCTCAAACGGCGAGCGTTTTTGGCGTGAAATTCTCCTATTGTGGCCGGTTGTAGAGAGGGGACCGCTCATTCGGCACAAAAAATATGCGCAGATATTCTTTGTCTAAAGCAGCGCCACTTCGACTTTACAGGCTTAAATTCGATTGATATATCTCGTAGTATATCAGTTGGGCGCAGGCGCTGATTGATGCGATATACGGGAACGGGTTCCAAAGAGCCCATGGCCAGAGAAGGGTCGTAGCATGAATATCTGGAAGGGTTTTGCGGCAGCGGTGGTCGCCGTGCCGCTGATATCGGCAGGCACATACGCGCAGGCTCAAGATCGGTCGAAGACGCTTGTTGTTGCGGTTCCTTCCGATCCGGTCGGCCTCGAGCCCGGCGGCAACAAGGCGGAGCCTGTCGGCAGCGAAATCATCCTCAACGTCTTCGATACGCTGGTCGCCTGGACGTCGCCGGAATTCAAGCAGCTCGAAGGTCGCCTGGCGACGAACTGGACCATTTCCGCCGACGGCAAGGAATTTACCTTCAAGTTGCGGGATGGTGTCAAGTTCCAGGACGGCACACCTTTCGATGCGGCGGCGGTGAAGTTTTCGCTGGAGCGCACCAAGGCTACCAATTCCTACGTCAAGGCGACGTTCGACCTGATCAAGGATATCGCCGTCGTATCCCCGGCTGAGGTGAAGATCACGCTTTCCGCCGCTTACCCGGCCTTCCTGTCCATTCTCGCCCAGCCGCAATCGGCCATCGTCAGCCCCGCGGCCGTGCAGAAATTCGGCGACAAGTTCGCCGCCAATCCGGTGGGTACCGGTCCGTTCGTCTTCAAAGGGGCGCAGGCCGATACGAATGTCGTTCTGGAAGCCAATCCGGGCTATTTCCGTGGTGCCCCAAAGCTTTCGAAGATCATCTATCGCGTTATTCCGGACGCCTCCACCCGCCGTCTGGAGCTTGAGAGCGGCGGTGTCGATATCGTCCAGCAGCAGGGTCAGCTGTCTGCAATCGCCGCCGAGGACATCGAGGCGCTGAAGAAGAACAAGGATATCAAGATCCTCGAGACGTCGAGCCAGATCATTCGTCAGCTCGAATTCAACAACAACAAAAAGGACGGCCCGTTCGCCAACGTCAAGGTACGCCAGGCGATTACGCATGCGATCGACTACGACGGCCTGCTGAAGGGCGTTTTCGGCGGCACGGCCGAACGCGTCTATGGTCCGCTGACCACGAACAGTTGGGCCTTTAACCCGAAGATGAAGGAGCTGGCTCCGAAATACGATCCGGCGCTCGCCAAGAAGCTGCTGGCGGAGGCCAAGGTCGATCCGTCGAGCCTTGACCTGAAGCTCTACAGCTTCCAGGGGCCGCTCTGGGGTGCCGTTGCCACCTTCGTGCAGGCGAACCTTGCCGATATCGGCATTAACGCCACAATCCAGCAGACCGAGTTCCCGGCGCTGCGGGCGCTGCAGACTTCCGGCCAGTTCGACGTTGCGCTCGACGGACGCCAGCCGTGGTACAACGACCCGGATGCCCACATCACCATCGGTTACCTCTCGTCGCTCGCCATCACGGCCATGACCTTCCGCATGCCGGAGGATAAGGTGCTCGACGATCTCATCCTGAAGGCTCAGCAGACCTCCGACCTGGAAGCCCGCAAGCAGCTTTACTTCCAGGTGCAGGAAGAGATCGCCAAGAAAGTCCCGGGCGCCTATCTGTTCAGCCCCAAGCTGATCGTTTTCCAGCGTGCCAATGTGGAGGGCCTTGTGGTCAACAGCGCGCCCCCACTCAACGAATATTGGTCCGTCTCCAAGAAGTGATAGTCTTCTCCCAAGACTAAGGCGGGCAGTCTTCGGGCTGCCCGCCTCCTTGCTTTCCCTGTTCTGGCACGACGGGAAGGTGTCTATCCGCCGGTGCGGGCGGCTTTGCAATGAGTTGGAGAGCATGGCGAGTTTCATCATACGCCGCCTGATCGCGCTGATACCCGTCATGTGCATCGTGCTGGTGATTGTCTTTTCACTGGTCCGGTTGATACCCGGCGATCCGGCCGTGACGCTGCTCGGTCCGGGTGCGACGAAGGAGCAGATCGACGCGCTGCGTGCCCAACTCGATCTCGATCAGCCTGTGGTCCTGCAATTTGCCAACTACGTATTTGGTCTGTTGAAGGGTGATCTCGGTTTCTCCCTGAAGTCAGGCCTGCCCGTGACAGGCGAAATTCTGACGCGCCTGCCGGCGACGATCGAGCTTTCGGTTCTGGCCGTCATCGTCGCCATCATCCTTGGCATCCCGATCGGGGTGCTGTCGGCCGTCCGGCCCAACTCCATCTTCGACCACGTTACCCGGGTCGTCTCGCTGGTCGGGGTGTCGATGCCTGCCTTCCTGCTGGCGCTTATCCTGCAGCTGATCTTTGCGACCTATCTCGGCTGGCTGCCGGTATCGGGACGGATGAGTTCTTTTTTGACGGTAGAAACCGTGACCGGTTTTGCCGTTCTCGACGGCATCATTACCGGTAATTTCGCGGCGGCATGGAGTGCGGTCCAACATCTCATTCTGCCGACTGCGGTGCTCGCCTCGTTTCTCGCCGCCACGCTCGGCCGCTTCGTGCGCAATACCATGCTCGACGTGATGGGTGAGGACTTCATCCGCACCGCCAGGGCCAAGGGGGTGCGGCGTTCGAGTGTCGTGCTGAACCACGGCCTGCGCAATTCGCTGCTGCCGGCGATCACCGTTATCGGGTTGAAATTCGCGGAAATGCTCGGCGGTGCGATCCTGACCGAGACGATCTTCGCCTGGCCGGGCATCGGCCGCTACATGTTCGAAGCGATCAAGAACCGTGACTATCCGGTCATTCAAGGCACGACGCTGGTCTTCGCCCTGATGTTCGTCCTCACATCGATCATCGTGGACCTGCTCTATGGAGTCCTCGATCCGCGCATCCGCCGGAAGATGGGGTGATCATGCGTGAACTGCTGATCTTCTTGCGACGCAATAAGCTGGCGGTGGTCGGCCTCGTCATCTTAGTCGCCCTCGTAGGCCTGATCACCATCGGTCCACTGGTCTCGCCCTATACGCCGACCAAGCTCGATATCCTCCACAAGCTGGACGCGCCGACACTTGCTCACTGGCTTGGTACCGACGCTTTCGGCCGCGATGTAATGACCCGCATCATGTATGGTGGCCGAGCGACGCTGGCCATCGGCGTCGGCGTGGTCGCCATCGCCTTCGTGATCGGCGTTTTCTTCGGGATGCTGGCAGGCTTCGTGGGAGGTTGGCCCGACAGCATCATCATGCGTATCGTCGACGCCATTCTGGCCTTCCCGGCGCTGGTCCTGGCGATTGCGCTTGCTGCGGCTTTCGGACCGAGCCTCCAGAATGCCATGCTTGCTGTTGCCATCACGCTGGCGCCTCAGTTCGCGCGGGTCGCGCGCAGCCAGGCGCTGAGCATTTCCGTCAAACCCTATGTGGAGGCCGCAGTTTCACTTGGTCTGCCGACCCATCGAATCCTGCTGCGCTACATCTTCGTCAACGGGCTAGGGCCTTTGCTGGTGCAATCGACGCTGGCGCTCGGCAGTGCCATCCTGCAAACCGCCAGCCTCGGCTTTCTGGGTCTCGGTGCCCAGCCTCCGCTGGCCGAATGGGGTGCTGACGTTTCCGCCAACCTGCAATTTGTCCGCAGCGCCGCTTGGGTGGCGCTCGCTCCCGGCATGGCGATCCTGTTGGCCGTTCTGTCGTTCAACCTGATCGGCGATAGCCTGGCGGATTGGTTCAATCCGCGTCGCCGCAACGAACTCGATTGAGGTTGCCCGTGAGCACGCTTACCATCAGTCTGGAAAAAGTGGATTTCCTGCCGCCGACGCGGGTCACCGACGATACCAGCGTGCTGACGCTGAAGAACCTCGTTTTCGAACCGCTGCTGAAATGGGACGACGGTTTCGTGCGGCCGGCGCTGTTCGACCGCTGGACCCACTCGGCTGACGGCCGCGAATGGCGTTTCCATATCCGCGAAGGCGCGATCTTCCATGACGGCAAGCCCTGCGTGGCGGAAGACATCATCGGCTTCCTCGATGGCATCCTGGAAGCCGTCGATACGTTCGGCATGAAATGGTCCTATGCGCGCTACCTCAAGGATGCGCGCATCACGGCGGAAGGCCCGGATGTCGTACGTGTCGAAAATCCCGATCCTATCGCCGATATCCTCGACATCTTTTCCGAATTCTACATCTGCCGTTTCGATGCCGACGGTCGGCCTATCCTCGGTACGGGGCGTTATCGGGTGGTGGAATTCGAACAGTCGAAGCGCGTCATGCTGGAGCGGGTGAACGGCGAAGCTGGACCGCAGCGCATCGTGGCGCTGGCGGAAAAACATGCGGAAGCGCGTTATGCTCAGCTCAGGGACGGCAGCATCGATGCAGCACTCAATCTGGAACGGGTGGAAGGCCGCCTCGTGTTCGACACTGCCTTTGACTGGGGCAGGGCGATCAATACGCTGTCGGTCATGTATTATCTGAATTGCAGCCAGGGCGTCTTCCGCTCGGCTCAAGCGCGACTTGCTGTCAACCATGCAGTGAATACCGCAGCGATTGCCGAAGAGATTTTCCACGGTCTTGCCGTGCCGTCCTCGACCATCGTCAGCCCCTTCCATCTCGGAGCCGGCAAGGCGAACCTTGCTCCCATCGGCCATGACCCGGAAAAGGCGAAACGGCTGCTCGACGGCGTCGATGCGGGCGGACCGATCCGGCTGCGCACGCCGACCTTCATGCCCGAACGTTCGCCGGAAGTGAGCCGCTTCGTGGCGGCTTCGCTGGAGGCGGTGGGGCTCGAGGTTAACGTCGAGACGGAGCTCGACCGGCCGGAATATGCGCGCCAGATCGGCCGCAAGGAAATGGGCGACATGGCGATCTTCGATTCCTCGCCGCACAGCACCTACCGTATCCTGAACGACAAGATTTCAGCCAGGACGAAAGCCGTGTGGTGGCAGGGTTACGACGACCCGGAGACCGAGGCGCTGATCGCAGCGGCCAACCACGCAGTCGATGACGCCGACCGGGAACTGGCCTATGCGCGCTGCCTGACCCGACTTCATCAGAACCCGCCCTGGCTTTATCTCGTTCATCCCATCGATGTCTTTGCGGCGCGTAAAGGCATCGGCGGACTATCGATCGATCACAAGGGCACGCTCAACATTCGCTGAGCCCCAACATTCGCCGATCCAAGGATAAGACGATGGAAAAAGACTATTCGATCACCTTCTTCTACTACGAAGACATCCACGCCATCGCTTCCTTCTACGAGAAGGTGCTCGGCTTCGAACTGGTGCTGGACCAGGGCCTGGCGCGCATCTATCGCATCGCCGGCAAGTGCTATTTCGGCATTGTCGACGGCAACCGCGGCCACCTGAAACATCAGGAAAAGAGCGCGGTCCTCTTGACCATCGTCGCGCAGGATGTCGAAGGCTGGCACAAGCGCATGAAGGAGGCCGGGGTGAAAGGCTTGTCGGATATGCTGCGCGGCACCTATTGCGAACACTTCTTCTTCGAGGACCCGGCCGGCTACGCAATCGAAATCCAGCGTTTCCATAACCCGGATGTCGCAAAATTGTTCTGATGGGGGCCGATCAATGACCGTACCGACGGTGATGCGTGACACGCTGTTCTCGAAGGCTCATGAATTCGGACAGGCACCGTTGCTGTCGCTGCCGGACGGTTCGGTGGCCGATCTGCAGGCCGGCTATATCCCGCTGCTCGTCAATTTCAGCTTCGAGGACAAGGCCGCCAAGGGCCTGCGCAAGCTGAAGGAGCAGGCGGAGCCGGAACCGGTCGTTTATTTTTCGGCATTGGAAATGGCCCGCGACCATCCCGCGCTGCTGCTGGCGGGCGAAACGGGCAGCGGCAAGACGAGCTTCGCGCGCCATCTCGCCTTCAGGCTCGCGGGCGAGGGGCCTGTGGCGGCACCTCTGTCGCGTAACGATCTCGGTGCCGTGCATGATGAAATCTGGGGGCTGGAAGACGTCCTGCCGCTTTATGTGTCGGTGACAGCCGGCAAGACGTTCGCCGAATTGTTGGAAGTGGCGTTGCCGGGGAATGAGGCTCTCCTGTCTGCCGAGGCATGGACGAATTCGGACGCGACCTTGCTGGTTATGCTCGACGATATCGACGCCGCGGGTGCCGACGGTCTTGCACTTCTGAGCGAAGCTCTGCTCTTTCAGGCGCTCCATCCACGCATTCGCCTGCTGGCGCTCGGCGAGATTTCCGTCGTCAAGGGGTGGGCGCTTCCATCGGGCTTCGTACGTTACGACCTCCTGCCGCTGCTGAAGGTCCAGCGCCGTGATGCGGCCAGGCGGCTCGCCGGGCTCGATCTCGATGTAACGGGCATAGCGCTGGGAGATGCCGCCGCCAATCCGGCACTGTTCGCCATGGCGATCAATGGGGAAAATGTCGGCGAGACTGCCGAAGCGATTACTGATGATTGGCTTATAAAAGTATGCGGCGATGCCGGGACGGCGGCGTTCCTCTCCGGGCTGGCGTTCGACGCGCTGACTGGGAAGCTTGACGATCCCACGGTTCTGCCGGTCACGCGTGTGCGCCAGCTGCTTGCCGCACGCCATCTCGCCTCGCGGTCTGCAGAAGAAGCCGTCCAGCCTTTCCGTCAACGCCCCGATCTCTGGACACCGGTGCTCAGGAGTCTTGCTCTGCGACTATCCGGCTCGGAAAAGGCAAGCGCATTGATCGAAGCTCTCATCGAGGGTAACGGCGACGAGGTGCGGCACGGTGCGCTCCTTGCGGCCGATCTGCTGACGGAACCTGGCTCGCTGCGGGATCTCGTCGCAAATCACCTTCTGGCAATTGTCCGGGATGGCGCATTGTCCGCGCCGGAGCGCGAAAAGGCGGGCCGCAAACTGTCGGTCTGGGGTGATCCGCGCGATCTCGATGCGCTGGCGGATGTGCCGGGCGGCACCTTCACCTTCGGCTCCAACACTCATCCCAACTCTGCGCCGCCGCATCAGGTGTCTGTCGATGCCTTCCGTATAGGTCTCTATCCTGTCACGAACGCCGCCTACAGCGCTTTTGTCGTGGAAACCGGACGGTTATGGCGCAGCCCGGACGGCTTTGCCGAGGATCGCCGCAATGCGCCGGCCGCTGACCTGACCTGGCGGGATGCGCGAGCCTACTGCGACTGGCTGACGGCGCGCTGGCGTGCCGGAGGCCGGATCGGGGCAGACGAGACCATTCGTCTGCCGACGGAACCGGAATGGGAGCGCGCTGCGCGGGGCGATCAGCCGGATGTGGGCGACGAAATCATCGTTTATCCCTGGGGCAATACCTGGGTCGACGATGCCGCAAATTCCGAGGAAGCGGGTTTCAACAATACCTGCACGGTCGGCCTCTTTCCCAAGGGGCGTTCCCCCTACGGGTGCTACGAAATGGCCGGTCAGGTCTGGGAATGGGGCACAACGCTCTGGGGTGAGGATATGGGGACGCCGAGTTTCAAATATCCCTATGCGGACGACGGTCGCGAGACGACGGACGCTGCACCGTCCGTCCGCAGAGTGTTGCGCGGCGGCTGTTTCTCCAGCGGCAAGCTAAAGGCCTGCTGCACCTATCGCGGTAGCCTTGAGCCCGACGGTTTCTGGCGCGGGAACGGTTTCCGGATCGTGGTCGCCAAGGTGACGCGTCATGATGCAACGGTCGATCCTGGCTTTTCCGAACGCCTCTTGGGGTAGCAGTTGCATATTGGAGATAGGCCGGCATGAGCCGGCCTCCAAAGCATCACGCCGGCCGCTCTTCCGCCGCGTTTGGCCGCCATTTGATGAGCTTGCTCTCGATCACGTCGAGAATCCTGTCGATGATCAGGAGGGATCGTTCGCCGTCGTGGAGGCACCCTCTCTCCGGCGGCCGAGCGGTTCATGACGATGTTAATTGGAACCTGGGCCGAGGGTGCACCGAGTGGAAACCCATAGTCGCCGGAGAAAGCTCACAGGCCAAACAACGCGTTGGCGTGATATGTCCGCTATCTGTCCACAACGGACATTATCATTTATGAATGAGGCGCTAGAACTATCTTCATACTCATCATTGGAGATAACAAAAATGTCCGCCAGCACCGCACTTCTTGTCATCGACGCTCAGGAATCCTTCCGTCATCGCCCCTACTTCCGTGAGGAGGGCGTCGCGCTTTATGTCGAACGCCAACAGGCCCTGATCGATGGTGCAAAAGCGTCCGGCTTTCCCGTCATCCAGATTTTTCACGTCGAGGATTCCGGAGCATTTTCCGAAGCCTCCGGCCTCGTTCGCCCGTTTGCGCCGCTCCGCATCGACGCGGACGCCGTCTTCCGCAAGCGCCGGCATAGCGCGCTTGTCGGCAGCGGACTTGATGTCTGGCTCACGGGGCATGGCATCCGTAGCCTCATTGTTTCCGGTATCCGCACCGAGCAATGCTGCGAAACCACGACCCGGCATGCTTCCGATCTCGGCTATGCGGTCGACTATGTCGGCGAGGCGACGCTAACCTTTCCGATGACGGATGTTACGGGCCGCGAATGGAGCGCCGCGGAAATCCGTGCCCGCACCGAATTGGTGCTGGCCGATCGCTTCGCCCGGATTGCGACCGTCGAGGAGGCGCTGGCTCAAGCTCCGAAGCGCGCCGCAGCATGACAGAAGAAGAGCGGCGGCGGATCGTCCCTGTCTATGTAGTTGTGCCGCCGCGCACTCTGTTGCTGGACATCGCCGGACCAATGGAGGTGTTGCGAAGAGCCAACCTGGAGCAGGCAGCGGTTCGATTCTCCATCACCTATATCGGACCGTCCGCCGACATTCTCAGTTCGACCGGACTCGGCCTGACCGGAATCAATCCTTTGCCTGCGGATCTTCCAGATGGAACTCTCGTCGTCGTGTCGGGCGCGGTTGACGAGCCGCTGGGTGCGATCATTGACACAAGAAACACTGATGCCCCGCTGGAAACCGAAATCGTCGAATGGTTGAGGCGAACCGTACGGCCTGGCATTCGTCTCGCAACGATCTGCTCCGGTGCGCTGCTTGCCGCGCGCGCCGGTTTGCTAGAAGGCCATGAATGCACCACGCATTATAGCCTGCTCGCCGACCTGACCCGTTTTGCGCCAACGGCGCGTGTCCGGGAGAACCGGCTTTATGTTGAAGACGGAGAACGGCTGACGAGTGCCGGCGTCACAGCGGGCATCGACCTGATGCTGGCCGTTATTGCGCGCGACGTAAGTCATGCGACAGCATTGGCCGTTGCACGCAACCTCGTCATCTATCTGCGCCGGGCAGGCGCCGACCCGCAGCTCTCGCCTTGGCTCGAAGGGCGCAATCATATTCATCCTGCCATTCATCGCGCCCAGGATGCGGTCGGTTCGGACCCGTCGCGCGACTGGTCGTTGGAAACGCTGGCGCAGGTCGCAGCGACCAGTCCCCGCAACCTGTCGAGGCTTTTCAACGAGCATGCCGGCATGAGCGTGATCGACTATGTCAACCGCATGCGCATAGCCCTCGCCAGGGAGCTCGTTGTCGGCTCGAGGCTGGATATGGAAAGCGTTGCCGAACGGGCCGGATTTTCATCGGCAAGGCAATTTCGCCGCGCTTGGCGCAGGCTGCATGATGCCTCGCCTGCGCGTGTGCGGGTCGGCAAGGTCTGACTGGATCCAGCGTGATCTCGATGCATCTGGTAAATTGATGTTACGAATACCAAACTTACCTACAAAGCGTTTGTAGATATCTGCCATATTCGCTTTTGCCCAGCTTCTTGCCAACGGCTTCCAGCTGGTTGTCATCTATAAAGCCCCTGCGCCAGGCGACCTCTTCAGGGCTGTTGATCTTGATGCCCTGCCGCTTCTGCAGAGTGCCGACAAAGTTGCCTGCTTCCAACAAACTCTCGGGCGTCCCGGTATCGAGCCAAGCAAAACCGCGGCCCATCTGTTCGACGTTCAACTTGCCACGTTCGAGATAGACCCGGTTGACATCGGTGATCTCCAGTTCACCCCGCAGCGACGGCTTGAGGTTTGCGGCAATGTCGACCACGTCCTTGTCGTAAAAATAGAGCCCGGTCACCGCCCAGTTGGATTTCGGTACCGTCGGCTTTTCGACGATCGAGATCGCTTTCATTGCCTTGTCGAACTCCACGACGCCATAACGTTCCGGATCGTGGACATGATAGGCGAACACCGTCGCACCATCGTTGCGCGCCGCCGCACTTTCAAAAAGCTCGGTGATGCCATGGCCGTAGAAAATGTTGTCACCGAGGATGAGGCAGGACTGATCCGATCCGACAAAATCGGCACCGATGATATAAGCTTGAGCAAGACCTGCAGGCGAAGGCTGTTCTGCATAGGAGAGCGAGATTCCCCAAGCCGAACCGTCACCTAACAGGTTGCGAAAATCGGGCAGATCATGCGGTGTGGATATGATGAGGATGTCGCGTATTCCGGCCAGCATCAACGTTGAGAGCGGATAATAGATCATCGGCTTGTCGTAGACGGGCATCAGCTGTTTCGACGTGACAAGCGTCATCGGATGCAGACGCGTCCCGTTGCCGCCAGCCAGAATGATACCCTTCATCGACAGTTCTCCTCGGATGCCTTTTCCATGCCGGCCTGTTTTTCCGGCGCATCGCAGGCCAAGAGCCTTTGCAATGTAGTCGCAGTCGCGATTTTCCAGTTGGGCAGACGGACACCGTGAACCCTTTCGAGTTTGCTGCAATCCAGCCTCGAATTGTTTGGCCTGCGAGCCGGTGTCGGATATTGCGCAGTCGGGATCGGATGGACGATCGCTGACGGGTCACCCATCTCGACAGATATGCGGAAGATCTCGGACGCAAAGTCTGCCCAGCTGGCCTCACCGCTTCCCGCCATGTGGAATATACCGCGCAGGCGCTGGTCCCGTGACGACAGCAAATTGTCGGCAACCGCTAAGATGGCATCGGCGATATCGAGTGCAGATGTTGGATTGCCGTATTGATCGGCGACGACATCGAGTTCGTCGCGACTTCCAGCAAGCTGCAACATCGTGCGCAAAAAGTTCTTGTTAAAGGGGCTGTAGACCCACGCGGTCCTGAGGATGACGTAATCTGCTCCCGACGCGACCAGACGACGTTCGCCCTCAAGCTTCGATTGACCATAAACATTGAGGGGCGCGACGGGGTCACTCTCATGATAAGGCGAAGTCTTGCTGCCGTCGAAGACATAGTCCGTCGACAAGTGGATAATCGGCACGTTGAGCTTGGTCGCGACGCGACCGATCTCATCTATGGCCGCACTATTGACGAGAAAAGCTTTGGCGGCGTCGCTTTCTGCTTGGTCGACGGCAGTATAGGCGGCAGCGGAGATGATCAGTTCAGGTCTCGCGTCCACAAGAGCTTTTTCGATCGTTCCGATATCGGCAAGGTCGAGATTGGGTCTTGCGAGCGGAATAATCTCTATCTCGCCGTGGCGCTCGGCTCGCTCGATCAGAGACTGCGCGACCTGCCCGAAACGCCCGGTGACCACATACCGCCGTGCCATCATTTGCCTCCGGATCCGTTAAGGAGGCCGAGCCGGCCACCGCCGTATCCCTGACGAAGCGGCGCCCACCACCATTCGTTTTCCAGGTACCACTTGACCGTCTTTTCGATCCCGGTATCGAAGTTTTCTTCCGCCTCCCAACCCAGTTCCACCTCGAGCTTCGTGGCGTCGATTGCGTAACGTGCGTCATGCCCTGGCCGGTCCCTGACATATGTGATCAGTCGCTCGTGTGGGGCTTTCTGCGGCCGGAGGGTATCCATGATCGAGCAGATGCGCTTGACCACCTCTATGTTGCTCCGCTCATTGCGGCCGCCGATATTGTATGTTTCGCCAATCCTGCCGCGTTCGGCGATGAGGTCCAGCGCCCTTGCGTGGTCCTCGACAAATAGCCAGTCGCGGATATTGGCGCCGTTGCCGTAAACTGGCAGCGATTTGCTCTCTAGAGCATTCAGCACAATCAGCGGGATCAGTTTTTCAGGGAAGTGATAAGGGCCGTAATTGTTCGAGCAGTTGGAGACAATAACCGGCATGCCATAGGTGCGGCCCCACGCTTTGGCCAGGTGATCAGAGGCTGCTTTGGACGCTGAATAGGGAGAAGAGGGATCGTAGGGGGTTTCTTCGGTGAACAATCCGTCTTCGCCGAGAGAGCCATAAACCTCGTCGGTTGAGACGTGGAGAAAGCGAAAGTCTGTTTTCGCTTTGCCGAAGAGATCCTGCCAGTAGTGCCGGGCTGCCTCCAGCAAGGTAAATGAGCCGACGACGTTGGTTTCGACGAAGTCGCGGGCGCCAGTTATAGAGCGGTCCACATGGCTCTCCGCCGCCAGATGCATGACTCGGTCGGGTTTGAAACTGTCGAACGCCTCCTGCATCGCCGCTCGATTGCAAATGTCTGCCTGAAGGAAACGATGCCGCGGATTGTTCTCGACGGTGGCGAGCGACGCCACGTTGCCGGCATAAGTCAGCTTGTCTACGGTCAAGACGTCGTAGTTTCTGACGAGAACCAGATGACGCACGACAGCCGATCCGATGAACCCGGCTCCGCCGGTAACAAGGACGCGCATTGTATGTCCCCTAGCTGCCATCAGCTATTGTGAATGACGTCGTCTCAAGCTCCGCGAGACGCGGTTGCATCCGATCTCTCTGCGAAAGCACGGCGCCTTCGGTTGTCACCGGCCACCTGATGTTGAGCTCGGGATCGTTCCACAATATTCCACGGTCATGGTCGCGGCTGTAGTAGTCCGTTACCTTGTAGGAGATGATGCTGTTGGGCTGGAGAGTGCAGAACCCATGCGCAAACCCGGCGGGAAGCCAGACCTGGCAACCGTTCTCGGCGGTCAGTTCCGCCTGGACATATTGCCCAAAAGTTGGTGAGCCTTTCCGGATATCGACTGCGATGTCGAGGATGGATCCGGCGATGCATCGGACCAGCTTTCCTTGGGCGTGAGGTTCAGCCTGAAAGTGCAGTCCTCTCACCGTTCCAGCGTCTACCGAAAGCGACTGGTTATCCTGGACGAAGTTGAAGGCACCGATGTTTTGACCAAAGAGGTCAGACCGAAAAGTCTCTGAAAAGTATCCGCGATGGTCTCCATTTTTTTTGGGCGTCACCAGCACGACGTCGGGGATTTTCGTTCGTTCAAATTGCATGTCTTCCTCGCACTCAGACCGCTAGGTCATCTCAACCACGTGATGGACATATCCGGCCGCGTTCACTGGATCATTCGTGACATCTCCAAAGGGCTTTTTCGTTTTGTGCCGTTGCAACGAAGCCGGTCTCGTTGTCTCCAGGGTAACGAATGCAGGCGAGAACATCTTGTGCGAGCGTTGGGGCGTGATTTGGTTTATCCAAGCCCCGATAAACCCTATAGCCAGAAATATGGAGATCAATGAATATATATTCCAGTCATTCGTGTAAATCTGTTATTGATGTTAAACAACATTTTGCGCATGATTGCGTATGGAGCAATTATAGTTCAAAACTTGAATTACTTTTATTGCAAAACCGCTTAATGGTGGCCGTATGATCATATTTTCAGATGAAAATTTGGAGGTGATACATCGTTCCGGGTCGTCTCCCTATCTTCTCGTCACATTTAACGAAATGGAAATGAGGGCGAACGGCAGTCGTTTCTGGGGGCAGCGATTGTGCGAGAAGGCCGACATTTCGGCGCTTGGCTTCATCAGCAGGCGACCGAACTGGTTTCCGGCGGCGAGCGTCGTCAAGGCTGTCGAGGCAGCCGCGCCTATCCTTCACGCGGCATCGGAGCGGATCCTCTACGGGCATTCGCAGGGCGGCTATGCGGCATTGCGCTATCGGAGGCGCTTCAACGCCACAGTGGCTGTCGCCTTTTGCCCGCAAGTCTCGATCGATCCGAAAGCCGTTCCTTTCGACGGTAGGTTTACGCGCCATTTCTCGCCCGATCTCCACGCCAATATGGGGATCGCGCCTGATCACGCGGCCGGCCGGGCCTATCTGTTCTTCGATCCGTTTCACGCCGTCGATCACCAGCACGCGGTTCGGATCGCGACGCTGCAGGAGAGGACCCATCTGGTGCCTGTCCATATGACCGGCCATGGCACCGTTCGCGCCTTTACCGGGACGGCGCGCGCGCTCTCGGTGATCGAGGCCTGCCGCGGAGACGATCTGCCGGGTCTGCGCGGTCTCGCCCGTGCAGCGCGCGTGACCGCGCCAATGCGGCCCTATCAGATCGCCATGACGGCGATTGCTCGGCATCGGGCCTGGGCCGACCGGTTTCACGCGCGCTTCGGCCCAAATTTCTCTCCTGTCGAGCAGGCAAACTTCCTCTACCACCGGGCCAATCGCCATATTCGCGACGGTGAGCTTGTGACGGCGCGGGCCATGCTTGCGGACGCCATGGCGTATCAGCCGGACAATCTCGGCTTCGGCCGTCGGCTGGAGGAACTGGACGGCCGTATCGCCCGGCTCAGAGCGGCCGGTGCCTTGCATTCGTGATCCCAATGTTGCCGGGCCCGCCCGACAAGGCGACCTTCCTGAAGAAGGACGGTCCTCTTGGCGTTTATCGAGGCGAGCGTCTTAAAGCGCGGGCGACAGAAGCTTGGGGCTCTCGGCGATCGCGGCATCGAGTTTCCGCCGCAGCAATGTGCGATAGAGCTTGACGTGTTCCCGCGCGCAGGCGGCGCGGTCGGCGGGTTGGCGCATGGAAACGCGCAGCCGCTCCCAGATTTTGCCATCGCCCAGCACCTCGACGATGCGATCCGCGAGATCCTGGCTGCTGCCGGCGCGAAAGTGCAGGCCATCCTTTCCGTCACGCACCTTTTCGGCCATTCCGCCGATATCGGAGCAGATCATCGGCCTGCGGTGGAGCAGAGCTTCCTGGATGACAACGGGCGAGTTTTCCCACCAGACGGACGGCAGAACCACCCAGTCGACGGAACGCATGAGACGTGGCACGTCCGCGTTCTGGTAGGCGCCGTAGAAGCGAACGCGGTTGCCGGCGTCGGCGATGAGCTTCTTGATCCGTTCCTGGAATTCGACCGGCTGTCGCTCAAGATTGCCGCCGAAGATCATCAGGCAGGAGTCTTCGCCCCATATCTCCTTCGGGATACGCGAGACGGCGTCGATCAGGATATCGGCGCCCTTGAATGGAGTCATTTGTCCGAAATAGGCAAAGCGATTGCGGCGCGGCTTGAGACCTTGAACCTCGCGCGCGGGCGCTGCTGTTTCCATGGCGATGCCGTTTTCGATCACGCTGATCTTGTCTCTTTCGATGCCCCATGCGGCGTAGCGATCCGCCAGGAACCGGCTGGGGGAGATGAAAGCGTCGGCAAGGTCGAGCATGCCGCGGGCGAACAGTTCGCGCTTCAGGAAACGCGAGACGGGGATCTCGGGAAAGCAGCCGTGGCAGGCGACGGGGGATGCGGTTTCGCAGAGCTGGCCGGAAGGCCGTTTCACCATCTGCCCGTGATTGTGGCAGATCGACAGATATTCGTGGAATGTGACGATGATGGCGGCGTGCGGAAACGCTTCTCGCAAAGCATAGAGCGCTTCGAGGCCGATACCGAGAACATGATGGAAATGGATGACATGGGGCCTCAGATCGCGCGCAAAACGCAAGAGGTCCTGGCTGATCGCCCGGGTATCGCCGTTGGACAGGAAGAAATGGTCGTAATCGTCCGTGTGGAACAGCAATTCGTCCTCGACAAGGCGCAGGCTCATCAGCGCGGATGCGGCGTGTCGCGGCACCGGGTGACCGATCCGGGCCAGATAAACCGATTCCACGTTCGGCAATGCTTTCAGGCCGAGATGCAGGTTGTGGGACGCGATTTCCGCCCCGCCGAGCGAGACCGACGGATGCGCATGCGAGACGACAAGGACGCGAAGCTGCTCGTTCATGCGGGCCTCTTTTCCAGGTGCTTTTCAACGGTGAGGATAGGCAGCCATTGGCTCTTGAAGATCTTCCGGTCGATCTCTTCCACTAAAGCCGCCATCGCAGGACTATCGCCGGCGCGTGCGTCGTCGCAGCCCCACATCTGCACGGACGGCAGCAAATAGGAGTCGAACCCGGACCGGCTGAGGCGGAGGCCTAGATCCACACCCTTCTCCTGCGCACCGAGATAGCCACCGCAGAAGCTGCCCGCGCCCGAGAGAGCGTCGCGGGGCATGATGCAGCATTCGAGCGAGGCCGCTGCGATGTGGGTCACGTTCATGTCGGTAACCGCTTTGAGCGGATATCCGGCGTAGCGGCCCACGACCGGTTGGTCGTCGTTGCCATCGTCGATCCAGCTTCCCGCCCAGCGAACCGAATGGTCTTCGTAAGCCAGGACGGGCGAGATGATGCTTCCTTTCATCGTGGAAGCAGCGGCGACGAGCTTGCCATACCAGCCTCTCCCATGCGGGATCAGTGAGGCGGAGAGCGACACGACCGTTTCACAGGAAAGCGCCTGCGTGCCCGCTTCCAGCATGTCGTAGACGTCGCCCGTTCCCTTCGTCGATACCAACCTGACCGAAAGGCGATAGAAACGCGCGAGTTCCTTGAGGCGGGCGGCCTGCCTGCGAAACCGCTCGGCAGGCATGGCAATCACGATTGGCGCGCCCCGGGTTTCCGGATCGAGTGCGAGCAGGGCAAGCAGCGGGGAGATGTCCTCCTCGCTCTCGCCTACGCCGATGATGATCGGCAGACCGTTTTTCTCATCGAAGAATCCAGCGTCGATGATCGTTTCGATGGCCGGCGCTGATCTTCCTGATGATCGTGTCAGGAACGGAACAACGTGTGTATCGACGATCGCCGGCAGCGCGCTGTTGACGGGATCGATCGAGCCGATCTGGCGCAATGCCGCCGAACGTGCCGAAAGGCGCGTCGGTTTGACCGGCAGAAACGCACGGCGCGAATCCTGCAGCGTCAGCTCGAAATAAAGGGACGCGCCTGGATCTTCGCCCGGTAACTGGGCGTGGGCAACGAAGCCGTGGGCGCGCTGATCTCCCCGCAGACCCGGCACAAGGTGCGTCTGGTCGTTGAAACTGTCCGCGACGTCAGGGCGATCGAAGCGCGTCCAGTGTTCGTCGAGGCGGGTTGCAGCATCGCGTCGGCGCAGCTTAACTGTCGCGACGTGGCCATCGGGGTCATACAGCCAGCCGGAGATGAGGAGATTTCCCGCATCGGCCTCGAATATGCTGTCTATCCCCATCCGGACGGGATAGGACAGGCCGGAGACGGTTTCCTTGCCCTCGAAACTGTTGGCGGCGGCCCGCAGGGACAGGAGCACGTCCGGCGTGCTGTGGGTGCGCATCAGGACCGACCGGATATGTTCGGGGGTTTCCTGCCGATCGGCGATGCGCTTTCGAGGGTGGACCGCAACATGCCTCCAACCGGCGCGCCCTCGAAAGATCAGACCTTCAATGTCGGCAACGCGGGCGGCCTCGTCCGTAACGAGAAGGCCGACAAAACCAGCGGCGCCATCGGGAGCGTCGGGACGTGTAAACGTGGCAATACCGCATTCCGCGACCACCGGCGTTGCCCTTCCGATCAGGGACATCCGGCAAGGCCCCGGTGCCATGCCGCGGCTCCAGCCCTGCAGGAATGTCACGCCATCATGGCTCTCGCCGATCACCTCGACGAAGCCATCAGTGGCGTGGGTCGCCTGTAAAAGCGTGGTTATGGTGAGAAGCCTGCGGCGGCTGAGATTGCCGGTCATCAGAGCGTCTACGAGCCGGTTTATGACGGCGGCCGACTGAGATCCGGCGGACTCGAGCATGAGCGCGGCCGCTTCCTCCGTTGAGGCAAGACGGGGCGCAAAGATGTAGGGCGTGCCCGTCTCCTTCTCCGTCTCTCCGAAGCGTATCGTGGTCATGGCAAGGTCCGTGTCCCCTGCCGGAAGGAGCGCCGCAAAGCCGTGCTTGGCCCGCGGTGAGGATGCGGTCAGTCGCCATTCCGAGACAAATGCATTTCGCGTATCGGCCTGATTTTCGCCGACGCCAACCGTCACGTCGCCGGCCGGGACTTGGCCGAGGCCTATAATGAGCAGGGTTGCCTCGTCGACGCGGCAGCCGATAACCCTTCCGGAGCGCATCGCCCTGCTCGCCCCCTGCTTAGCGGGCGTTGGTTTGGTGACCAGGGGGCCGGTGACCGGAGGGTTGGTAACCGTGGGGGACTGTTCCGTAACCAGCATGCCTTGCCCTCCCTCGGTCAAATCCTGAAAATCAGCGCAAGGCCGGCGCCCGCGGCAAATCCGACGAGAACGAACAGCAGCAACAGCATGGGTTTGAATTCGGCGTTCGCCCGCTTCTTCAATGCGTTCAGGTTCTTCTCCATCCCAGCCACGACCCCGTCCAGCCGCATCAGGTGGACATCGAGGTCATTCAGCCGTTGGCTGACCTCCACCTTGAGGTTTTCGACGGCGTTGCCGATTTCAGTCAGGTCGGTGGTTTCGGGCTTGTCCGCATCGATTTCCGGTGTGCGCTGCAGGGAGCGCTGCGAGACCTGCAACTGCCGCTGCGACGCCATCAGCACATCAAGCTTGTCGAGCACTTTTGCGAGCGGCGCGGCGATCAGGGCTTCGGCTGCCTGTTCGTTCGGCTGCGGAACGCGAAGCGCCTGTTCGGAACCGCTTCCATTGCGCGCCATGACGACGATATCGTTGGCCCGCGAATGGAGGGGATCGGGCAGCGCGATTTCGAATGCGTGCTTGCCGTCGCCGATACCGTTGCGTCGCAGGTCTGGACGGTTGCGATCGGCAACAGTCTCTGCGATCACCTTGCCATCGAGTAGGACACGGATGGTCAGACGCTGGTCCGGCGCCATCGGGTCGAATGCCCAACCGAAGATCGTACCCATGTCGACGGCGTCCACGCGGCCGTTCATCGGCTTGACGTTGTCCTGTTCGGATGCGGCATCCGGTCGTTCGGCGGGACTGGTCATGCGCTCTCCAATGCCTGAACCTGTGCCGTCTCCATCCACTTGAGATAGCGGCGGGCAGTCGTGTCGATGTCGTCGGGCTTGCGGGCGTTTTGCGCAAACAGGTGCAGCAGTTTCGGGTCTTCCAGGATGTCGCGCATCGCCGCGGCGAGCGCCCGGGCATCATTGGGTGGGACGGTCAGGCCGTTGACGCCATGCTCGACCATTTCAGCCATTCCGCCGATATTGCTGGCGATGACCGGACGGCCTTGCGCCTGGGCTTCCTGAATGACCAACGGTGCGTTCTCCCACCAGACGGACGGAACGATGGTGCAATCGACCGCAGCCACCAGATCGCCGATATCTTCGCGTCGATAGGGTCCGCGGGCCTGCACGGATCCTGATGTTTCGGCAAAGCGCCGATTGATTTCCTCGACGAACGTCTCGCTCTGGAAAGGCGCGCCGCCATGGACGCGAAGTTCGAAATCCATGCCGTCGGCCAGAAGCTGACGCGCCGCCTCGAGCAATACGGTCACCCCTTTCCAGGGGTTGAGATTGCCGAAATATCCGAAGACCGGCTTCCCACCCTGAAGCAGATCTCTTCGCAGGCCGGCTTTGCGGGCGGGAATGCCATTGGGGATGACGCTGATCGTATCTTCGTCCAGTCCCCATTGCACATAGCGATCCCGCAAAAAGGCGCTTGGCGAGACGAAGTGGTCGACCGTGCTCAACAGGGCCTTCAGGTGGCGTTCGCGCAAGGCAAAGCGATCGAGCGGAATATCCTTGAAGCAGGCATGGCAGCGGTCCGGGCTGGACTGGTGACAAAGCTCCTTGCTGCCAGTGCGCACCATCAGGCCGTCATGGTGGCAGATGGGGTAGTAGTCGTGAAGTGTCATGACGATCTGGCAGTCGGGCAGGGTGCGGCGGACGATGTGGGGGAACTCGGCGCCAAGCAGCAGCATGTGATGGAGATGAACCACATCCGGCCGGAAATCGCGCAGCAGCTCCGCGATGTCAGGCACGACACCATAAAGGTCGATCTGGCTCATGAAGAAGCGGTCGAAATGCCCGGACCACAACAGGATTTCGTCTCCCGCCGAGCCGATGCTCTGGAAGCTCGTGCCAGGTCTTGCTTCGCGATGAATGTGGTTCGTGGCACCGAGAAACAGAGCTTCGTGGCCCTCGCGCTGATAGGCGCGAAACAGGTCATGAGCGAATATCTCGGTTCCGCCCGGGTGAAGGGACGGATGGTTGTGGGCAGCGACCAGAATGCGCTTGCTCATCGGCCATTTCCCCGGCGCTTCGCCACAATGAAATCCTGATGGTGAGCCGCTTTGGTGCCGCGCCAATGGCCAAGCGATTTCAAGGCGACGGAGAGGCCGGCCCGTTCGAGCGCCTTGTCCAGAAAGCCGTCTTCGAAGCCGACCGCCGCAAGCGGCGCCTGGTTGGGTACGAACCAGCACGGGCTTTCGCCATAGCGGCGGAACGCAAGGCGCGGATCGCGCCGCCCGTGCTCGTTTGCCGCCGCGATCCGGTCGACCACGAAGGCTGTCATGAACAATCGGCCGCCGACTGACAGGACCCTGCGAACCTCAGCGAGGTAAACGAGGACTTCCGCAGGAGGCAGGTGAGTGACCACCGACGTCATGATGACGAAGTCGAAATGTTGATCCGGAAAGGGTAGTCTCAGGGCCCTACCGCTGACCTTGCCGTTCGGATTGTAGAGTTCGTGCGCGATATCCAGTCGCTGGAAGGCGAAATTGGAGTATGCGGGCGTGATCGCTCGCTGGCACCAGTCGATGCCGCCCTCGACCGGATCGATGCCGTCGTAGCGGCTCGTTTGCGGATCGAGATACTGGGTAAGCGGCACGGCCATCCGGCCGATACCGCAGCCGATGTCGAGCACGCGGGCCTCTTCGCGCAGGCCGCCGATACGGATGAAGTGCCCGAGAAATTCCGCGCCTATCGCACGAAAATCACCGTCGCCCACGAAGACGTTGGTGGGTTCCGGCTGCGGCAGAAAACGGTTGCCCCGAACGGCTTCAAGCAGCCAGCGAACGCGGTCCTCATCGACCAGCCGAGCCGGCTTGGGAGGGCGCACGAGTGCTATCTGTGTCACGCTGCGTTCCTTTCCCGGTCTCTCCCATTCGTGGTGGCGGGGTGATCTTGATCTCTGCCGAACGGGTTGGCCATCAAGTCGGTGATGTCGTCTTCCCAGCGTTGCGTGTGCAGCCATGAATTGTATTGGCTGGCAACGCCGCGCATATAGTCCTCGCTACGACGGATCGAGCGGCGCTCGAAATGATACAGGCAGGCGGCCGGCTCATAGGCGATCTGGAGCCCGAGACGGCGGATCTTGAGGCAGAGGTCACTGTCCTCGTAGTCGCCGATCACGTAGTCCTCGGTGAAGCCGCCGACACGCTCGTAGGTGGCCCTGCGGGTCACGAGGCAGGCGCCGGTGACGCCGGGAACCTCGCGGGCTTGTTGGGCGGGAGCATAGTCGCCGGGCATGCCCTTGTTGAAATGGTGGTTCAACCAGATCCCGCGCTGGTCGCGGCCAAAATACAGGCCGGCATGCTGCAGCGATCCGTCTTCGAAGAGTAGTTTGGGGCCGATGGCGCCCACCCTGCTGTTTTCCAGCAGCGGCCGCGACAGCACCTGAAGCCAACCTGGTCCCTTTGGCACGACATCCGAATTGAGCATGACCAGAATGGCGCCGCGGGCAAAACGTGCGCCGGCATTGCAGGCCCGCGCATAGCCGCTGTTGCGGTTCATGACGACCAGCTTCATCGGCAGCCCGTGCAGGAGGTGCAGGCCGCCCAACATGTGCTCCGTCTCATCCTGGATTTCCGGTGAATCGAGGACGAAGATGATCTCGGCATTAGCGACGAGCCACGGATCGGTGGCCATGCCCGACAGTTGGAAGCGCAGGAAATCGAGGACCTTGTAGAGAGGTATGACAATCGAAACGAGGGGTGTGGTTTCGGACAGGCTGTAGTCCTTCGTGGTGTCGACCTCTATGGTCTTTCCCAATCGCCGTTCTATGTCCTGCAGGGCGGGCGCGAGGATCGTGCGGAAGGCACTGTCGACCGCATGCTGCGGCGGCACAGCGCGCAGGACGTGGTTTCGCTGCGTTGCGGGCTCGAAAGGCTGCGGCTTCGGTATTAGCGGCCTGACCGCTCCCGAAGCAAGGCGCAACTGAAATCGCGGCTGCAGGAGCGGACCGGTGGATTCCGGCAGCGGGATCCAGGCAACGAAGCCGGTCACATCGGTCTTGCTCTTCTCGTCCTTGCCTTCCGCCCATGCCGGGAATTTGTAGCTGTTTGCGTCAAGCGGTACGGCCGTGCCGTCCTCCCTCACGTAGTCGATGCCGGCGAAGGCGGATGACGGCGCATGGAACCAGCCGCCTGCCAGAAGGCCGTCGTCGAGCGCCAGGGCGAGATCGACCTCCCCGGACGGGTGCATCGACGACTTGGCAACCCGGGTTGCAGGCAGCGGGGCGTTGACCTGAAGGTCGATCGCCGTCGCGGCGCTGCCTTCCGGCAAGGCGGCGAGGCAACGGACGATCAATTCGCGCAGCTCCACCGCCTCACGGTTTTTGCTCCACCAGTTCTGAAGGCTGGGATGGCGAGGCTTGTCGTCAGCAAGCTGGCGAATTGCGGCACCATTCTTGCTCAGGAGGACGATGAGAAACGGAGGAGAGGGAAAAGGCGCCTCCGCGATGAAATGGCACGGTTGAAGACCGCTTTTCGCTCGGCGTCCGAGGACAGGCTTTACGGCCATGCGTGCGATCGAAGTCGCGCCGATCGCATAGATCGCTATAATGTCGCCGAGGTCCGGATTGATCGCCGTCTCGATCAGATGGCGTCCCTGAGCAACCTGGCAGACGATGCTGGCGGCCTGCGGTTCGGGCACGAGCGCATGAAGGGCGTCTTCAACGATCATATGGAAAAGATGGTCGCCGGCGATGCGGAAGGCGCTTCGCCAGACGGTCAGCAGGTTGTTGACGAACTTGATGCGGGAACCCGGTGCAAGATCCGTAAACAGCGCTTCCACATCGAGGGGTGTGAGCATGTGTGCCGGCTGCATCACGACGGTTTCGACGATGTCGCCGTGTTCCGTGCAGATGTCCGCGTTTACCGGCTGTTGTTCCGGTCGCATCGCCCAGAACATGCGCTGTCTTCCGTGGCCGAGTGGAAGCATCATGCTGACCAGCGGTACCGGTGACCGATCCATCGACAACAGGCACTTGGTGGTTGCGGGAAGGGGCGAGGGGAGATCCCAGACAAGGATTGCCAAATCCGCGCCGAGCCGAAAGATTTTTGCGTTTCTAAAAACGCCCGTGGCGTCGTCTATCGCTTCGTCGAACGTCACACGCGGCCCCTCTGAATCGGAGTTGCGCGCCCCGCGGGAGGAGGCAGGGCGCGCAGAAATCATGCTCAGTGAACGGTGAAGTAGTTCTCGGGATTGGCATGAATGTCGTCAGCGTCGACATTGACCAATGTCAGCGTATCGCCATGGCCGAGATCGACGACGACATTGCCGCCGACCTGGGTGACGCGCGAGGCCAGATCGTCCGGCGAGGTCACGTCGAGGCCATTGATGCCCTTCGAGATCTGCAGGATATCCTCGCCAGCGGTGAAGTCGAGAATGACGTCATTGCCGCCGCCGCCGCCGAAGACGAAGACGTCATGGCCAGCACCGCCGACCAGGATATCGTTGCCAGCGCCGCCATCGATGATGTCGTTGCCGTCGCCGCCGTAGAGGATGTCAGCACCCTTGCCGCCGGACAGAAGATCATTGCCATGTCCGCCGAGCAGGGTGTCGTTGCCCTTGTCGCCGTAAAGAAGATCATCACCCCAGCCGCCGACAAGATTGTCGTTGCCATCTCCACCGTTCAGCAAGTCGTCGCCCTCGTCGCCGAACAGGGTGTCATGTCCCTTTCCGCCGAACAGGATGTCGTCACCTTCACCGCCGAACACGATGTCGTGCCCGTTACCGCCGTTTACGAAATCATCGCCCCCATGGGCGCGGATGAAGTCGTTGAAGCGGGAACCGAACAGGGCATCGTCGTATGCTCCGCCTTCCAATGTGGCCATCTGCCTCTCCTCTTCAGGTTTGTACGAGTGCGTTGTCGGCGCGGGTGCGACGATTTCGCGCTTGAAATGTGCACTGCAAAAAACCGAAGCGCAAGCATGTCTTGAGACAAAAATGCCATATGTTGGGAAATATATTTCCTGAATTGAATATTACTGGCACATTACCCCGATAATCTCCAGTTATATAAATTAAAATTTCCGTATTTTACTTTGAAACAAATTCAATATTTGAAACAATTTCTGCTTTGCAGCATTTCTTTCCATTCAGATACTAATCTTCCCTGAAAGCGCGATTGAAACTTTCGAGGACGGGGGAGGTGATGTAGTCGATCGCGCGGCGTGGCTGGTGGATGATCAGCACTTCTGCCGGCATGCCGGGATAGAGGCGCACATCAGGGTTCGCCTTGAGCGATGCCGGGTCGAGTTTGGCGCGCGCGACGAAAAACGCACTGTTTGATTTCTCGTCGACCGACTGGTCCGCGGCGACATAAATGACCGTACCTTCCATCGGCAGGCGGGACCGTTGATTATAGGCCGTCAGCCGGACCTGGGTATGCGAGCCGACGGCGATGCTGTCGATGTCGCGAGGATTGACGCGCATCTCGACCAGCAGCGGCTCATTCTCCGGAACGATCTCAAGCAACGGTTGGCCGGGCGTGACCGCGCTGCCGGGGGTGCGCACCAAGATGTTGCTGATGATGCCATCCTGCGGAGAGCGAATCTCGAGGCGCCGCAGCACGTCCTTCGAAGCGGTGATCTGTTGTTCGACGTCGGCGAGATCGACCCGTGCGGTGGCGATTTCGCCGGCAATCGTCGACTGAAAGTCGCTTTCGATCCCAGTCAGCGCAAGCTGCGCGCCGGCTGCGGCCTTTTCGGACTGGGCCTTGTTGCCGACGAGTTCGCCCCGTTGCCTCGCAAGCTCACTGAGCCTGGAGTCGATCTCGATGATCTGGGTACGCGGTGCGGCGCCTATCTTCACCAATGAGTCCATCGCCGCGCGGTGCTCCTTGATGAAGCCGATTTGCCGGTCGGTCGCCTCGATCTGGATGTCGTATGACGCTGTCAGTTCGAGGTGTTCCTCGATCGTCTTTCTCTGGACCTCGACGCGTCCGAGCTTGGTCTCGCGCCGCTTTTCAAAAAATATCGTCTCCGCCCTGACGGAGTCGTCGATCGTAACACCCCAGGCGTCGCCGAAATCGCTTGGAAAACTGACTTGCGGCGCGTCATTCTGTTCAGCTTTCAGTCGAGCCAGTTTGGCGATCAGGCCAATGCGCCGGGCCTGAAGCGACCGGAGGCTGGAACGGGCGCGCGTATCCTCCAGTTCGATCAGGGGCTGACCGACGGTAACCTTGTCGCCCTCCTGGACCAGCAATCGATTCATCACGCCGCCTTCGAAATGGCTGATGGTTTTCCGTTTCGAATCGACGATGACCGTGCCGTTGGCGACCGTCGCGCTGCTGAGCTCGACCGAAAACCCCCAGGCAAAAAATCCGCCGAAGGACACGAGGATCGTGGCGAGCCCCGCAATGACGAGACCGCGTAGCGGTGAACGGCTGTCAAACTGGTCGAACTCCAGGTTCGATGGGCCGGCATCCGGCAAGGCCGGTTGATATCGCTGGATTTGGCGCTCGGAGAGATCGGCGCGGATCGCGAGTGGCTTTTTCTCAATCATGAGGGGTTTGTGCCCGGTCATATTGCGGCTACCTCCCGGGCTGTTTCGCCCGGCATCGTGGCCGGAACCACGGACGTACGCGGTCCGAACTGGGTGATGCGGCCGTTTTCAAGCACGAGCAGCTTGTCGGCGACCTGCATGATGGCCGGCCTGTGAGCGATAATGATGACGATGGCGCCACTCTCGCGGGCGCGCTGGATCGCGCGGATAAGGGCTCGCTCGCCGATCGCATCCAGATTCGCGTTCGGTTCGTCGAGCACGATGAGGCGAGGTTGGTTGTAGAGGCAGCGCGCCAACGCGATACGCTGCCGCTGCCCTCCGGAAAGGGTCAGATGTCCGTCGCCGACCGGCGTATCGTAGCCGAGCGGCAGGCGCCCGACCATTTCATGAATGTCGGCCAGCCGCGCCGCCTCCAGTACCTTGTATGGATCGCTATCCGCCATTCGCCCGATGTTTTCCCGAATAGTGCCTTCCAGAAGCGAGACGGATTGCGGCAGGTATCCGACTATCTGGCCGAACGAGCTGCGCTCCCAGAGATAGGTATTGTTGCCGTCGAGGAAGACACCGCCGGATGTGGGGCGCAGAACGCCGACCAGCAGGCGCGCAAGTGTCGATTTGCCCGCGGCGGAAGGGCCGATCACGCCCAGAACCTCGCCCGGAGAGAGGGAGAAAGAAATGCCCTTGATGATCGGCACATCCAGGCCGGGGGCTGCGTAAATGAGCTTGTCGACCACGATGTCGCCCGACGAATGCGGCGTCGGCATCGTCTGGCGGATCGCAACGTCCGCCGTGAGGATGGCCTCCAGACGATGCCAGGCCCCGGCCGCCAGCACCCACTGCCGCCAATTGTCGATGAGCGAATCGAAGGGAATCAGGAGGCGCCCAACCAGGATGCTCGATGCCATCATCGCGCCGGGCGTGATTTCCTGCTGCAGCACCAGAAATGCACCGGCCGACAGGGTAATGATCTGGATGGAATAGCGCAGGCTGCGGGTAATGGACGACATCGCCTTGCTCCTGCGCCCGCTTGTTTCAAAGGCGCTGAGGGCTTCCAGTTGCAGGGCGCGCCAACGGGCCGCCAGGGCCGGCAGCATGCCCATTGCCTCGATTGCCTCGGCATGTCGCAGCGAAGCACCGATCTTGGACACCGCCTCGATATTTGTTTGATTCGCCTCCTTGGTGAGTTGGCGGGTCAAAATGTCCGTAATCAGCCCGCCGCAGAGGAGCAGAGCGGCGGAAACGGCTCCGATAAGACCAAAAAGCGGATGCAAAAGGAAAAGGGCGCCAAGGAAAATCGGCGACCACGCCGCATCGAGGGGCGCAGTGACTGCTGACGAGGTCAGGAAACTTCGCAATTCCGAGATGTCCCGAAGCGACTGGGTGGCGCGCGACAGGCCCTGGTCGACCGAGGCCTGAACGGCGGCGGCCAGGACGGGCATGTTCAGTCGGCGCACAAGCGCACCTCCCATGGCCTGGAACGAGAGGGCGCGGATGAATTCCAGAACACCGAGCACGACAAGGGCGCCGACGGCCAGAATGATGAGCATTCCAAGCGTGTCCATGCTCTGACTGTTGAGCACCCGGTCATGGACCTGCAGCATGAACAGAGGCATCGTCAGTTGTAATAAATTCAGGCACACGCTGAGTGCCGCGGCATAAAACAATCCCGACAGAAATACACGTTTTGCTTGCGATACCAGCAACCCTGGGCTGCTTTGTTTTCGACCTCCTCGGATTTGCCCCTTGATTGTTGTCCCATTTTGAACAGTATCGCGCATGGCAATTTGCCTCAAGTTAACGTTAGATCAATCAGTCGGAGGACGTATTTCGTTATAGCTAAACCGAAGGATAGTATTGCTTCCTCCAATCTGGCACATAACGGAGGGCTTATGCAAGCTCATGGCAATTGGGGGGAATGGGCGTAGTTGAATATTACTTCAATTTTTGAAGTATTTTCCTGAAATGGAGAGTGGGATGAAAGAAGAAGTTGTGCTTAATTTGCCTGTTGATCTGAACGGCGAACTGACAGTTCAAATGGGCCAGACGGCACAGACAGACCCCAAGCATCCTCAGGATGCAGAGTTGGGGGACCTCCAACAGGTTACATATTTCGAGCTCGCTCGCCTCATGGAGCGGGCAAGCCGGCGGTTCTCGGGACTGATCCGTGCGGAGCTGACCAAGCTTCGGGTCGACGATATCGGACCGGCACAGGCGATGATTCTGCTGGCAATCGGCGATTCGGAACTCTCGGTCGCCGAGCTCCTGGATCGGGGGCATTATGTCGGCTCCAACGTTTCCTATTACCTGAAACAGCTTGGCGATGGGGACTACATCGATCGGGTTGCCTCCCAGCGCGACAAGCGGTCCGCACGCATCAAGCTGACGGAGAAGGGGCGGCAGCTCAGGGCAAATCTCCGTGACGCAGCGATGGCTTATGAGCGCGCGGTGAATCGTGGCGACCAGGAGCAACGGATGCTTGAAACGGCATTCCAGACTTTGCATCAGCTCGAGCTGGCTTGGGGCAGCACCCCACGGTACGGCGTTTGAATGGTGGGTGAGGGCGTGCCCTTGGCCGTGGGGGAATAGACGCGATGCACGTGGCGTTTGTTCACCGACGGGGTTTCGGTCAGTTCGCTGCCTTGGCCGCCCAACTCGCACAGCAGGGCAATGAGGTCAGCCTCATCACCGAGACCATAGATCAGAAGATCCCTTCCGTTCGAGTCGTTCGACATCGAGCGGAAGCGGGGCCGCGTGCAGATCCCCATATGGCCCGACATATGGGGACTCCCGATCACCATGCGCGAATCGGTCATCGCGTCGCCGAGACGCTCGATGCCATGGTGCGGCAGGGGATGGTTCCCGATGTCGTTGTCGGCCATATCGGCTGGGGAAGCATGATGTTCCTGAAGGATGTGCTCCCGCAGGTGCCCGCATTGGGGTATTGCGAGTTCTTCTACCGGTCGGAAGGGGCGGATATCGGGTTCTCCCCCGATGATCGGCCCGATCTCGAGACGCGCAAGAGGCTGCGGCTGCGCAATGTCGCGCAACTCCTGTCCCTCGAGGCCATCGAGGCCGGTATCAGCCCCACCCATTGGCAGAGAAGTCTCTATCCTGCCGACGCCCGGGGGCGCATTTCGGTGTGTCACGAGGGGATCGATACGGCGCGGTTTCGACCCGACCCGACAGCTTCGGCCACGCTTCCGGATGGACGCGTGCTGAGTGCCGATGGTCCTCCCATCGTCACTTTTGTCGCGCGCGATCTCGAGCCGTATCGCGGCTTCCCGCAGGTTCTGGAGGCTGCCGCCAAGGTCGTGCACCAGCGCCCCGATGCTCTGTTCGTCTGCGTCGGAGGAGACGGTGTCAGCTATGGCGTGCCTCCGCCGGGCGGCGGGGCGTGGAAGGATCACCTCCTCAAGTCGCTGGACATACCGCAGGAGAATATCGTCTTTCCCGGCCCGGTGCCGCATTCGGTCTTACGGCAGATCTACCAGATCTCGTCCGCGCATCTGTACCTGACCTATCCCTTCGTCCTGTCCTGGTCGGTGCTGGAGGCTATGGCGTGTGGCGCGCTGGTCATCGGATCGGATACCGCGCCCGTTCAGGAGGTCATACGGTCCGGCAAAAATGGCCTTCTGGTGCCGTTCTTCGATACGGATGCACTCGCCGAGGCCATTCTCGGCGCCCTAGCGAATCCGGAACGTCATTTCGCGATGCGCGTTGCAGCGCGCCGGACAGTCGAGAGGCGTTTCCGGCTAGCGGAATGCCTTAATCGTCAACAGAATATTATTGAAAAGCTGACCGGAAAACCGTTTTTAGGCATTCAAGGAGCGGCTTCATGATTATTACTTCAATTTTTAAAGTATATTTTGAGTTCATTTCTTTATATCGGTTGAATTTTGTTATTGTGCGCTGCAATGTTAGTTGTTAGGCTTCTCATCAAAGGCGCCGGATGACTTTGATAAAGTTTGGTTATCCGGGATATTTGTTCTTTGTTGCAGGGTAATTCTTCAGGGGCGGTGCGTGCTAAATTTGACGTCTTCCGGCATTGGGAAACAACTGGTGACGAGAAAGCTGATCGCGGCATCTGCCCGGGATCGGTCCTGCTTCGAAGGAAGCGATATCGAGCATCAGGTCGTTTTCCTCGATGCCGATGGCCTTCCTCCGGTGACATTGCAGAATGCTTTTCCATTGGTCGCCGTCGCCTATTCGGACGAGGGAGAGGCGGATCTGCAGGCGGGTCTGGCACTGCTTGGACCGTTGGGGACGGTCCCCGCTGTTCCCATCCGCCGGCTTGATCCCGCAAACAGGCCGGAAAGCCTCCCGCTTCTGCAGGCTCTGACCGAAGGCAGCGTCGGCCGGCTTGCGCGATACAGCGCCTCGATCACTTCGGAGCTTGCGATCCTGCGAAGGGAACGAGAAACACTGCTGGAAAACTACCGGGCGCTCGAAGATGCGTTCCAGGCGCGAAACTGGGAGCCGGTTTCGGAGATTTTCTCCCACGATCCCTATGCTGATCCGAAGGACGAGGGCATCGGGCCGCTGCTTGCCGCAGCCTTTATCGAGCAGCTTCTGCCGGTATCCAGCCTTGGCGTGGCGGGGTTTGCCCTTCACCTTCACTCGGTGCCCAGGGTCAGCGGAGAGCTTGTCGTCGCGTTGAGCTATCTCGAGAGCGGCGAAGGGGTTGCCGAGTGGACTGTCCCCTATGCGCAGCTCGTGCCGAACTGGAATTTCTTCTCGCTGCCCCGCGCCTGTGGGGGAGCTGCGCGCACGTTGCGACTGCGGATCTCTGCGACCGGGCCGGAGACTATCGGCCTTTCGCTCGGCTATCCGATCGCCGGCGAGCGTTATTCGGCGCGCTCGGAACTTCCGCATCCGGATCTCGACCTGCGCCCGCTGGCGTTCAAGGTGTTCACGGGGTTGCCCGGGGTCAAGCCCACCAGAACCCCCAACATGATCGCGCCGAGCAACCTGCTTGAAGGCCAGTACACTGTCGACTATCGCTTGGCGGTCGCTACGTTGAGTCAGATCGCCGACGTTTCGGTCACGCCTATCGTCCCGGAATTTCAGACGGTGCGATTCCTCGAGCATGAGCATGCCATCGTTTGCCATCCGTTGCCGAGCGGCATATCGGCCGGCGCGGTCAGCCGCGCCGTCGAGCCCGGAACGATATCCTTTTCGGTGACGGCCTTTATCGATCATCCGGAAGGCAAGCCCGCGGCGGTCAGCTTCCTACTTGCGCCGGCAAATTCGAATGCGCGTTCCGAAGTGGCCGAGATCGCGCGAAAGGGCACGGCCAGACCATCGGCATTCTTCAGCGGATGGCGCGAAGTCACTTCCAGCGAGGTCGTCAACATCAACATTCAGCTGGACGAGCCGGTACGCGGCCCGATGGATCTGATGATCCTCAGCCGCGCAGTGACGGATTCCGTCGACTTCTCCTGGCTTAAAGTGTCCGGCTTCAGGATGGTCAAGCAATTTACGGAGGCCACCGATGTCCGGTAACAGGGAGCCAGCGGACCTGATCGCCGTGGCCATGCCTCTCTACGGTCACGCGGCACTTGCTCTTGAGGCGATCGAGTCGGTGCTTGCCTCGAAACCCGGCGACTGCCGGATTGTCATCGTCGTGTCCGTTGACGGCGATCCGCGGCATGAGACGTTCGATCAGCTGCTGCTCTACGCCGCGGCCCATCCTTGCATCCATGTCATATTCGGCCGGAACGCCGGCCCGGGCGGCGCACGCAATCGCGCCATCGATTTCGTCATCGAGCACCTTCCCGAGGCGAAGGCCGTCTATTTCCTCGATGCCGACAACCGCATCCTCCCAGGCACGATCGAGACGCTTTACCGGCAGCTCGTCTCCAGCGGCTGCGGGTGGGTTTACACGAATATCGACACATTTTCGGTCAGCTGGCGCGCCCATTACGGCAATCGCTATTCGCGGCTGGTGCACTGCATTACCGACAATATCTGCGATACGGGATCGATGATCTCGATCGAGGTTTTCAAGGACGGCGTCCGCTTCAATGACGACCGGCAGAACGGTTTCGAGGATTGGGAATTCTGGCTGTCGTGCATCGAGCACGGTTTCGTCGGCATTCCCTGCCACGACACCGTCTTCGAATACAGGCTGAGGGCGGAAAGCCGCTTCAAGGAGGCCAATCGCGACCGCGCCACGTCGGTCAGCTTCCTGCGCAAGCGCCACATGCCGTTGTTCCAGCGTCCGATGCTGGTGGATTTCGAGCACGAGGATTGCCCGCGTTACCTGTTTGCGCGGACGGAAGATACGGCGATCTCCTTCTTCACCGATCCCACCAAGCCACCAACGATGCTTCGCCTCGACGACATCATCCCGGCCTTCTGGGGCAATGTCGGCGAGCCGGACAACGAACATTTTCCGCCATTCCTGGTCGCCGGAAGCGGCGCGGCGCTCGACCTTCTGCGGCGCTCGCGCATGCTGCCGAACGTGCTCGCTCACCTCGAGCGCCTGAGCGAGGTGAGCAACGTCGTTTTCGTCCAGCTCGCCAACGACGCCGCCCAGCGCAAGATCGAGCCGATCATTCATGGGCCGGGCGCACAAAAAATCGGCCCCGCCGATCTCGTTTTCGTGTCGACCCGCATCGTCCAGGACGTGGTCCAGAACAATGCCGTGGACTGGTTCGCCTCGATCGCAAGCCAGCAGGTATGGCCGACATCGGCCGTTCTGAAAGTGCGCTTCCCTTTTCCAAGAAGCCTCCCGCGCCGCTCTCTCATCACGCCTCAGCAGGTGATGATCAATTGCCTCAACGCGATTGCTTCGAGCCCCCTCCGCGAGACGGCGGGCAGGCGGTGGACCTGGCGCCCGGCGCGGCTCGTGCCCTATACCGATCTCCACAAAGCATTGCGCAAGGAGATCGGAGGATCGCCGGTCCTGCCGCTCGGACACAACGAGGGCAAGCGCACCGTGGCGCTGCTCGTGCCGAACGCCTCGTTCGGCGGGGCTGAAAAGGTCGTCTATGCCGCGGCCCGGGAGTTGAAGGCGGCCGGTTATGAGACCCACCTCTTCGTGCTCGGCACGTCCCGGATGGACGTGATCGACGAATTCGATGCCAGCTTCGACTACATCCATTTCTGGGAGGCAGGAATTCCGGCCTGGGGCGGGTCGGGTTCCTTCCTCGGACAGGATTTCATCGCCGAGGAACACTCGGTCGACTGGCAAGCGCTCAAAGGGCAGCTTTCCGGCTTCGACCTGGTGATCAACAACCACGTGATGGCCGTCCATCCCCTCATCGCGCGACTGCGCTCCGAAGGCACGCGCACCGCCTGCTATCTGCACGTCGTGGACAACACGGGCTTCAAGAGACCCGCCGGTCAGCCCTTCGCAGCGATTGCCCACGAGCATTGCTATGATGCCTTCCTGACCTGCTCCGAACAGCTCAAGATCTATCTGCACAGCTACGGTGTCCCGCACGAGAAGGTTTTCGCCGTTGCGAACGGTGCGAGCTTTTCGGTGCCGCCCAAAGCCCTGGCGGAGGTTCTGGCCGTCAGGCGGATTGAGCGCAAGGATGACCGCTTGCGGATTCTCTACATGGGCCGGTTTGACCAGCAGAAGGGCATCGACAGGCTGGCGGCGGTGCTTGCGGAATTGCGGGCCTCCAACGTCGCCTTCGACGCCCGGGCTATCGGGGGAGAAATTCTTGCCGATTCCAGGGTCTCCTGGAGTGAACGGCTGAAGGACCTCGGCGTGGACGTGCGCCCGCCGGTCTTTGCGAGCAAGGATCTCATCAAGGCGCTCGGCTGGGCCGATGTTCTCCTCATGCCGTCACGGTGGGAGGGCGCGCCGTTGATGATCGCCGAGGCACAGCAACTCGGCTGCGTGCCCATCGCGACCGCGGTCGGCGCGGTGGACGAGCTCATTTGCGACGGCGAGGACGGCATACTCATCAACGCGGCTTCCGATCCTCAGATGGTGAGGGAGATGGCACGCATCATTGAAGAGGTTGCGCGCAATCGCGGAAAACTTGCGCCGCTCATGGAGGGCTGCATCAGAACCGCCGCACACCGGTCATGGACTTCCTCCTTCTCGGAGTTCATCGCGTGGAGCGATCGGTCCGTGAAAAATTCGTCACTGTCCCGCGCCGCGGTCTTTCGCGAGCAGGCGGCGGCAAATCCCGTGGTCGCGGCAGCTGGCTGATTGCCGGGCCGCTCCTTTGAAACAGAAAGGTCTTGTCGAATGCGCCCGCGAATTCTCGTGACGGGTATTCCCGGTCACTACACGCGCCTTGCCAATGGCGCCCATGGTTCGTCCGTCTCCTATTCGGAGCGGCAGAAGCAGCCGGAAACGAAAGAGGAGTTCCTGCAGGAGCTGCGCAACATCAGCAATACCGGGAACTACCTGATCGGCGAAGGCGCCCTGCGGGCGCTCGCGCCGCATGCGAAACAGGTTCCCTTCTGGCATCTCTACAATCTGAGCAAGAGCGGCAGCGGATTCGATGAGTTCAACGCCAATTTCGATATCTGCGTCTTCACCTGCGCCAACCTGTTGCGCAAGGGGCTTTCCGCGGATGCCGAGGCGGATGTGCTGAGCCGGCTCAACATGCCGATCGTCATGCTGGGCATCGGGTTGCAGAACCGCAAGGACCTGGAAAACAATCTTCCAGAAGGAACGAAGCGGCTTCTGGCCGTCCTGAAGGAACGAGAGCACTATTTCCTGACACGCGGCTACGAGTCCGCCGGCTTCCTGAAGGATCAGGGTTTTTCCTTCGTGCGCCCGACCGGCTGCCCTTCCGTCTATTTCATGCCGGACAACATGCGCCGGTCGATGAAGAAGCTGCCGAGCGTTAAGATCGGTAAGGCGAAGACCATTTTTTCGGGCTATCTCGGCGGCAATCAGGATGCGATCCTGGATGCGAACGCGCTCGCTCCTGAGGATACCGTACCGCCATACGTCGTGCAGGACGAGTTCCTTCACTTCGATATGAAGGTGGAGCCCAATGACGAGGGACGTGTCTATGATTCCGCGTCGGGCCGGATGATCGGCGATCTGACTTATCCCGGCACGGAACGGGAGAAGCAGCGGTTCGAGGTTCGCACCTTCTTCGACAACAACCAGTGGCGCGGCTGGGCCTCCTCGATGGATTTCAATTTCGGCCGGCGTTTTCACGGTTCGATCATCGCCATGCAGGCGGCCGTGCCCAGTCTGATGGTGGCGGTGGATGACCGCATGCGCGAGATGCTGGGCTTCACCGGCCTGCCGGCTGTCGATATCACGGAGGTCGACAAGGCGGAGAATCGCGCCGAGTTCGTGGCCGACCATCTGACGCAGCTCAACACGAGCGAACTCGTCGACCGGTATTCCGATCGCGAGAGCGCCTTCCGCACCACGCTTCGCGAAATCGGCATCGGTCTTTAGCGAGGCCCTATCCAGGGGCCTGCGGGCCATCACCCTTCGGTTCAGAGGACAGTCATGCGTATCTTGCTTACGGGCATTCCCTCCTATCTGCAGCGGACGATTGCGGACGTCTCCGGCACGACCGTTATCCATCGGCCCTATTTCGACGAGACGAGGACAAAAAAGGATCTGATCGCGCAGGTCAGGAAGATCGCCAATACCGGCAACTACCTGATCGGCGAGGGAGCGGCCGAGAGCCTGCGCGGCCATAACGTCACCTATCTGCCGTTCTGGCATCTGGCCAACAATCGGGAGTCGAACGAGATTTTCGAGCAGGTGAACAGCGAGTTCGATCTCTGCGTCTTCGCCTCCGCCAATCTGCTGCGGCCCGGCTATTCCGCCGATCTCGAGGCGGAAATCTTTGCGAAGCTGACGATGCCGGTCGTGGTGATGGGCATCGGCATCCAGCGCAAGGAGGGCCTCAAGGATCAATTGCCGGCCGGTACGCTCAAGTTCCTGGACGTGTTGCGGAACAAGGAAAGTTTCTTCCTCACGCGCGGTTACTTCACAGCCGAATTCCTGCGGGAGCAGGGGATGAAGTTCGTCAAGCCGACGGGCTGCCCGTCACTCTATTTCTCGCCGAATGATATGAAACGTTCGCTGACCGCGCTCGCCAACCCGGCGCTGGCGGAAGCCCAGAAGATCGCCTTCGGCGGCTATCTCGGCAGCGTCGCCGACACCATCGTTGACGCCCACGCACTGCTCAAGCCCGACAGTGTCGCAAGCTATGTCGTGCAGGACGAACTTGTTGCCTACAACCTTTCGCTGACCGGCAGCGACACCGACATCGCCTATGACCGGTCGAGTGCGCGCATCACCGGGGGCACGGAATACAAGCATTCGGAGAAATGGCAGCGGAAATACGAGTTGCTGGTCTATTTCGATACGAACCAGTGGCGCGGGGCGATGTCGGAGCGAGATCTCTGCTTCGGCCGCCGCTTCCATGGCTGCATCATCGGCATGCAGGCCGGCACGCCCGCCCTGATGATCGCCGTCGACGACCGGATGCGGGAGATGCTGGAATTCATCGGCTTCCCTTATATCGAGGCCTCCACCTGGAACAGGGAGACGGACAAGCGCGCCTATCTCGCCAACTTCCTCGGCAAGATCGACACGCAGGCCGTGATCGACCGTTATTCCGCGTGCGAGGCGAATTTCCGCAGTGCTCTGGGGCAGATCGGACTTTGAGCGGATGAAGGAGGCGGTGCAGATGCGCGCGATCCTTGCCTGTGCCTTGGCGGTGCTCTGGGCGTTTGCCCCGGTGCCGCCCGCGGGCGCGCGCGACGTGCTTGCCGATCGCATCGGCGTCAACCGGGTAAACCTCGCCTGGCTTTCTCGTGCCGACCAGGAGCGCATCCTGAAGGAAATCGCGGCGAGTGGCATCACCCATGTCCGGCTTTCGCTGTCGATGCCGGTGGACAGGAGCATCGATGCGCTCGAAATCGCCGACCGGCTGGGGCTGAAAGTCCTTCTCGAGATCCAGCTCGGCAACAAGGATTATTATCCCCCGGAGGCTCGTCCCCGCTCCGGTTTCGGCCGTGTCTGGGATGTTCAGCGGCTTTCGGATCTCGACCTTGATCTTTACCGGTCGCAGTTGCGCGCGGCCCTTCGCCGCATCGACGGCATGGGCATCCGCATCGACGCCGTTGAACCCGGAAACGAGATAAACTATAGCGCCTACAACGGCGACCTCGTCGTCTACGAAAAGCCCGGGCGACGGACGCCGCGCAACGTTTCGGAAGTCGCAGACCGCTCGGCGTTCGGGCGCGGGCTCGATGCCTATGTCGGGGCCGTTCGTATCACGCGGGAAGAATTGCGGGCGACGGTCCATAGCCGCGAGGCGTTTTTGATTTCGGCTGGGCTTTCCGATGTCGGCACAAGCGAGGCCGATAGCCGCGGCATGGAACGGCTTGACCCCGGCGAGTTCATTTCACTCCTGCAGGCCCGAGGGATCGATGCGCTGGTCGATGGCTATGGAATTCATCTCTATCCGGGGCGCAAGGACGATGCGGCGCTGACACGCTATGTCAGAAAGCTTCTCAACTTCTGCCGGCCTGAAGGTCAAGGCAAGCCGTGCTGGGTAACCGAATGGGGCATTGCCAACACCGCACTTTCCTGCCCGGTCGACGATCGCCAACGGGAAGTGGCGGTTCGTGCGGTGCGCCGCAGCTTTGCGAAGAGCTGATGGACGAAGGAAGGCTGAGAGCGGCCTTCTATTATGACTGGGACACCCAACCGGTCTATAGCGTCTGGCGTTGCGGCGCCTTAAGCCCGGCCGGCGTCGCGGCCACGAGAACGGGTAACGGTGACGCGAGGTAGGAAAATCCATGACCTCAAGATCGGAAAGGCTGGATATGCGCGGCAGACGCTAGAGTTTCCCGTTCAAGAGAACCGCTCTCGGAATAGGGGCGAGCCGGCTTCCTCCTCCGCGATGGCGGCGCGGTTGGCAGCCTCGCGCAGCGCCTGAAAGTCGGTTTGGTGCTCGACCCTGGTGCCGCCAAGCCGCACCGTCACCGATATCTGCCGCTCCTGTCCGGCTGTGAACGTGGTTTCCCTTACCTGCATGCGGATACGCTCGCAGATCTTGCTGGCATTTTCCGTTGACGTGCCGGGCAGATAGATGCCGAGTTCGTCCGAGGCAAGGCGCGCGACAAGATCACCAAAGCGCACGGAGGAATATACGATCCGGACCATCGATTGAAGCAGCGTATCAGCCCATTGTGGACCGTAACGGCGATCGATCGCATCGAAATCATCAATCTTGAGAACGAGCAAGACGCCATCGGAGCTTTCCGTGCTGCTTATGCGTCTGCGTTCTATCGCATGCTCGACCGAATTCGCAAATTCGCCGACGCGCATTGTGCCTGTGACGGGGGTGCGGCCGAGCGCATGCCGAAGCTCTTCTTGGGTATCACGAAGCGCTTCGTTACGTAGATAAAGCGCCAATTGAAGCGGAAATGTAACAGCGGCCGATATCAACGCCACGGCTGTCAGTTCCACCCAGAACGGACGTTGGGGAACAAGCAGGCTCAATACCCAAACAATCGCGATCGCTCCAATCGCAGCCGCGAGGGTGCGGAGCATTGCCGTCTTGATATGCGGTATGAGTAAAGCTTGGCGAAAACGGGAATACAGGGTCATCGGTTGGCGGAGCTTTTGTGGTGGTCTCTATCTTTGAGATATTCCGTGAAATACCGGGTGAATAAATCCTATGGTATTTTAACAGGGTACGAAGAATTTGATCGCCACGATCAACCGGATCGCTGGCCTGGGAGGCCTATCGCCGATGCCGTTGGCGCAGAGCCGGCATTGCCTCAGATTTTCTTGATGCCGCCAGTTTCCTAGATGGATGGCATCCGCTGCTGTTCGTCGGCCTTTGCATGATAGAGCGCTTCCAAGGCGCTTTGCGCCCTCAGAAGCTCGTCAGTATGGGTCTGCGTGATGCTCGATACAAGGGCTGCGACGAGCTCGCGCCTGCGCTTCACGAGGTTTTCGATTGCCGCTTCTACCGCATCCAGGTGCTCCTGGGCCATGATATTCTCCTGTGATGGAATGCCGTCAGCCAGGGGCACCTTTGATCGGCTTGGCAGCCGCGCCGCCGCGAATTCGAATGATTTCGGTCAGTTTAGCGCAACAGTGACCGGCTCGTGGCTGCTGTGTCCGGACCTTTCGCGCAGCATCTGTTTTCGCCATGCATTAGGAGCAATTCCGTACAGGCGGCGGAAACTGTTGGTGAGGTGCGCCTGGTCGGTCATGCCGCATTCCAGGGCGATCTGGCAGAGCGGTTCGTTCGTGTCGGTCATCATCCGGCAGGCCGTTTCCATGCGCATGCGGGTGACGTATTTGTGCGGTGTCTCGCCAAGGCTTGCCTTGAAGGCGCGCTGGAAGTGGCCGCTGCTCACGTTGCAGAGACCTGCCAAGGCCTCGATGCGGATTGTCGAGCGGAGATACATGTCGACATAGGTCTGCACATTGCGCATCTGCCAGGGGGTGAGGCCGCCGGCAGCGATCTGGCGGAGCGCCGGATCGGATCCGGAGTGGTCCGGATCGCCCATGGGCGGCCTGGTGACAAGTCCTTCAAGGTCGATCGCGGACGCCCAAAACCTTGAAATGTCGTCGCGCCTTGTCAGGGGGGCGGCGGACTGTGCCTTCGCGGGCTGTGGGGAGTGCATCCTAAGTCTCCTTCACTGCTATTGTGCTTGATCTCGGTCGGCGCGACGTCGAAGGGAGGCAAATGGGGGGATGCCCCTCGGCTCGTATCGATGATCGGAATTTTAACGCCGAGGCAGGCGGTGAGACTATTGAACAAGGGGACTGTTCCCCCTATCCAAAGGTATGACCGGGACGCACGGAAATTGTCTTGCCACCTTCGGAAGCCTGCGTGTCTGCCCCACACCACATCAAAAAAGCTCCGGGTCGATGGTTCCGGAACTGTTGCTTTCTTTGGCAGTCGGTGAAGTGCCGGCGGCGCCGCTTCAGTCGAAGAATGCCCGTCGTCTTCGATGAGATAACGCTGGTCGGGAGGCCTGACTGCGGAGGAGAGACCGACTGGTTCCGCGATAAACCGGCGTTTCGCGTCAGCGGCGCAAAAGCGGGAGCAACTGGTCGCCCTGCCGCTTGATCTCCTGGAGATAAGGCGTGTCGGAGAGCACGAAATGGGTGATGCCGAGATCCTCATATCTGCGCAGCGAACGGGTAACGTCTTGCGCTGAACCAACGAGCCAGGTGGTGCCGGCGCCACCGCCGCCGAATTTGCCGGGCGCGGTGTAAAGGTTGTCGTCGAGGACATCGCCGCGCTCGTGCAGTTCGAGCAGCCGGCGCTGGCCGACGGCGACCGGCTTTCCGTGGTCGTTCCAGTTGCCGGCCTTACCCTTGGCCATCTCGGCGACCTTCGCCTCGGCATCGGCCCAGGCCTGTTCCGTCGTGTCGCGGACGAGAGTGGTGATCCGAAGCCCGAATTGGAGCGGAGGAAGGTCGCGGTCGAACTGCCTGCTCAGCGTCTTCAGCCGTTCGATCCTCTCCCCCACGCCGTCGAGCGGTTCACCCCAGAAAAGCTGGATATCGGCTTCCGTCGCGGCCACCCGTTCGGCGGCTTCCGAAGCGCCGCCGAAATAGAGTTTCGGGTGCTTGCGGTCGCCGCGGGGTTGGAGGCGAGGCTCGATCGTGGAACCGGTGACCTGGAAATGCTCGCCCCTGAACGTGACGTTCTCTTCGGTCCACAGCCGGCGGACCAGCCGCATGAATTCCTTGGTACGGGCATAACGATGCGCCTGATCGCCCTCGCTGTCGCCATAGGCGGCGAGGTTATCCTGACCGGAGACGATGTTGACCCGCACTCGACCGCCGCTCAGGTGGTCGAGCGTGGCCGCGGCGGAGGCGAAATTGGCCGGCCGCCAATAACCCGGACGGATGGCGATCAGCGGCTCGAAGGTGGTGGTGCGGGCGGCAAGAGCGGTTGCGATGGTGAACGTATCCGGCCGGCCCCAGCCGGTGCCGACGAGCGCGCCTTTCCAGCCGTGCTCCTCCAACGCCTTGGCGTGGCTGGTCAGCGTCTCCAGGCTGTTGTGGTTCTCGGCGGAGGAATCGCCGCGATGGCCAGCTTTGACATCGTTCGGGATATACCAGAGGAACTCGGAATTGCTGCTCATGTAATCGACCTGCATCTCTAATGGCTGAAATAGGGAAATGAGTGGAAGGCAGCGTGGCGCACGCCGGCCGGCATCCGAGAGGTTCCGTCAGACGACGATCGGGGTGAGGGCGCCGTCCATGCCGATCACGACGCCGGTGACGTAGCTTGCCTTCGACGAACTCAGGAAGGTGACGACGTTGGCGATCTCCTCGGGGGTTGCCATGCGGCCGAGGGGGATGCGCTGGACCAGTTTTTCGAGGGCCGCCTGTTCGCTGATGCCGTGGAGCGCCGCCTCCGCCCGAAGGCCCTCGGTTACCCGTTCCGTTTCGGTATTGCCGGGATTGATGCCGATGATCCGCAATCCGCTGGCGGCATAGGCGTTGGCAAGGCCGACGGTCGCCAGCATCAGCGCCGCGTTGGCGGCCCCGCCCGGAAGGTGGATCGGTGATGCGACCTTGCCGCCGCCGCCGATGACGTTGACGATCACGCCCGCCTGGCGGGCCGCCATCCGTTTGACCACCGGATCAATGACATTGATGTAGGAGAAATATTTGGCGTCCATCGCGGCCCGCCAGTGGGCCGGGCTCAGGTCCTGGGGCGGCGTGCGGCGCGCGGCGCCGGCGCAGTTGACGAGGATATCGAGCTCCCCGACTTCGGCTTCGATCTTGTCGACGAGCGACAGCGCCTCGTTTTCCGATATCAGATCCGCCGCAAAGCCGATTGCGCCGGGCAGTTTTGCCAGAGCCGTATCGATATTCGTCTGGGAACGCGAACAGATGACGACGCGTGCGCCTTCGGACAGGAGAGATTGGGCGCAGGCAAGGCCGATGCCTTTGGAGCCGCCCGTGATCAGTGCCGTCTTGCCGTTCAAATCGAGTTGCATGGTGCGCCGCTTTCCTCAAAATCCAGGGGAGAGGCTAGGCTCCCGAGGATATCGGAACAAGCAAAAGGCAACTGCCGTGATCCCGGTTACGGGGAAACGGTTCCTTAGTTAGCTGCGCATGGAGGCAACTCTTCTATGGGATGAGCCTGCGCGCACTTTCGCGGCTTTGCCGGCGGGCCGATGTCTGCCGGAAGATGATCCGGCGCCATTGCTCGCCCTGCCATTCCTACCCGCGAATGGTCTCCTCATAAGCCATCGCGGCCTGCAGCAGCGTTTCATCGCAATTGGCATTGGCCGACAGGAGGAAGCCGACCGGCATGCCGGCATCGCCGGTGCCGCAGGGGATGGAGACTCCGCACCAGTCGAGGAAGTTGCCGAAGCCGGTATTGCGCAGCGTCCTGCCGTTCGTGGCGAAGAACAGCTCATCGTCCTTTTCCAGTGGCGCGATCGGCGGGGCGACATGGGCGACCGATGGCATGGCGACCAAGCGGTCGCCGACCAGTGCCTCGGTTTCGGCGATCATCCGGGCGCGGTTTTCGACGATGGCGATATAATCGGACAGGCTGGTCTTTTCGCCGAGGCGGGTGCGGGCGACCACCCGGTGGTCCATCTCCTCCGCATCCGGTCCCGACAGCTTCTCGCGATGCAGGGCGAAGGCTTCGGCGGTCACCATCGGCCCGTATTTCACCATCAGCTTCGGGAGTTCGTCGAAGGTCGGGAAGGCGAAGCGGGTGATCCTGGCTCCGGCCTTTGCAAGGCGCTCGATCGCCGCTTCGAAGGCGGCCACCACGCCCGCCTCGGCGCCGTCGAGGACGATATTGGTCGGGATCACGATATCGAGCGGTCGGGCCGGTTGGCGGGCCGTCTGCGGTACTGCAAGCCCGCGCATGGCGGCATCCACCCAGACCGCATCCTGCACCGTGCGGCAGAGCGGGCCGAGCGAATCGAGGCTGGTCGCCAGCGGATAGACGCCGTTCATCGCATAACGACCGCGGGTCGCCTTGTAACCGACGATGCCGTTGAAACCCGCCGGGATACGGATCGAGCCGCCGGTATCGGTGCCCATCGCGACGGGCACGAGGCCGGCTGCGACCGCGACGGCGGAACCGGAGGAGGAGCCGCCGGGAATGCGCGGCGCGTCCTTGCCATGCGGATTGTGCGGCGTGCCGTAATGCGGATTGATGCCAATGCCGGAAAAGGCGAATTCGCTCATGTTGGTGCGGCCGACCGCGACCATGCCCGCCTGTTTCAGCAGGTCGACGATCGCTGCGTCCTTCGCGGCGGGAGCGGCCTTCTTCAGCACTTTCGAGCCGGCGGTGGTCGGCAGGCCCTCGATGTCGAAGAGGTCCTTCCAGGCGATCGGGATGCCGTCGAGCAGGCCGAGCGAGCGGCCTTCCTTGAGGCGCTTGGAGGAGCCTTGCGCTTCCGCGAGGGCGCGGTCCTCAAGAAGCGAGATGAACACGGCCTTGTCGGGATAGGCCTTGATACTTGAGAGGACCGATTCCGTGACCTCGATCGGATCGACCTTGCCCATCTGGATGAGCGCGGAAAGCTCGGCGATCGACATCGCTCCAAAGGTTTTCGTCACGGCTGTCATTCTCCCCATTGCGTTACTGGCGGCCCACAGATGTATCGGATATTTTGGCGATGGGTAGAGGATTTATCGGCTCGCCAGGTGGTATGGAACCTCCCGCATATCCGCGAAGTTCAGTGAGTCCACCGCATCGGCGGGACATCGGGAAGGATCAGCCCATGAGAAACATCATCGCCATAACCGGTCTCGTGATCGCGCTTGCCGGCTGCAGCACGGACGGCGGCGGAACCACCGGAGCAATCGACATCGGGCCGGGCATCCGGCCGATCCCCGGCAGCATCACCTATGGCGGCCAGCCGCGCACCAAGCTCACCAAGGCGCCGATCGGCAGCGTCGTGCCGCACGAGTTCCGCAACGAACTCGGCCAGCGGGTCGAGGAAAATTACATCATCCAGCCGGACCGCAGCCTGAAGCTGGTCAACCGGCGGGTGTTTCGCGATCCGTTCGGGTTGGACGATTGATGAACTTCAACCGGAAATCGCCGCCCAGGCACGTTCCGTGGCGACCGGTTCGTCGGTGGTGATCTGATCCGGCTTCAGCGCCATCAGGGCGGAGAAGCTGCGGGCTTCGGCCTCGTCGAACCCGGCGTCCGGGTTCTTGAGATTGAAGGTCCAGGCATCCACCAGCCTGCCGGCATCGTGGCAGAGGCCGATCAGGTCGAGCCCATCTTTGGCCGCCTGCAGCACCAGCGGCCAGTGCAGATAGATGGTGTCAGGCTCGGTCGGGCCGGCGATATCGGCGCGCAGATCCGTTTCGACGGCCTCGAGGCCCTGGTGGCGATAGATCTCCATGAGCTTGCCGCTCGGGTCGATGCCGCGCTTGAGGCCCGGCAGTCTCTGCTTGATGGCGACGACAAGATCGAGATCGGCGCCGCTGACGATGATCGAGGAGCCGGCATTGCCGAAATGATCGGCGAGATGATCCATGCCGCGTGCGCCGATCGCCTCCATCCCGTCCTTCATGTCGAACTGCAACAGGGCGTCCGGATGCGCTGTTTGAAGCATCGTCGCCAGATCCTCGCTGAGGATCGGCGGATGGCCGCCCTGCAGAAGCGTCAGGCCCTGGATGGTTTCGGGCATAGCATCACGGATGAGGCCGTGGCCGGTGGTTTCGCCTTCGAGCTCCTCGTCGTGCAGCACGACAAAGCCGCCATCGGCGCGGACGCGCAGGTCGAGTTCGGTCGATGCTCCAAGGCGAAAGCCTTCCACCATGACGCGCGCGGAAAACAGCGGGTCCTTGAAGCTGCGGCGCAGGCGATGCCACTTCAGCCGGGTGAAACGGCCCTGATGGGCGATGCCGAGGCCTGAAAATTCTGAAGCCATGAAATTCCGTCTAAGGTGAAGGGCAGCGATTCGATCGACGCCAGACTATTGTTTTGGAGCTGCCTGCCATAGATCGATGACAGAAGTTTCGTGCCGAGCCTCAAAAGCCGAGATTGTGCCCGGCAGGGAACGGCTTGTTATAAAGGTCTGCCGGATAACTATCCGGAAAACACATTTTGTCTCCTGTCACGAAAGGCAGATTTCCATGTCCCATGACGCGAATTGGGCGCCTCTTCCTCCCTATAGCACCGGCCCGCGCGGCCGTTGCCCGCGTTGCGGCCAGGGGCATCTGTTCAACGGGTTCCTGTCGATGCGGCCGGCTTGCGAGGTCTGCGGCCTCGATTATTCCTTCGCTGATCCCGGAGACGGTCCCGCCTTTTTCGTGATGTGCTTCGGCTGCATTCCGAGCATTGCGCTCGCGGTCTGGATCGAGACCAGTTTCCAGCCACCGTTCTGGGTGCATCTGCTGATCTCGCTTCCTTTCCTGCTCCTCACCTGCCTTGCGCCGATGCGGCCGTTGAAGGGCTGGCTGGTCGCGAGCCAGTATTTTTACAAGGCGGGGCCTGGCAAGGTCGACCGGGGGCCATCATCGCCTGTTGACGGCGAGAACGGCGGCTGACCGACGGAAGGACTTCGGGGCTCGCGTTAAAACCGAGCCGGAAGATGAGGAACAATCTTCTCCGCAAACCATTCGGCAGGTGACAGTTCAAGGAGCCTGCAATGTCCGATGCCGATGAAATCGAAATGGAAACGCGCCGAAGGTCGCTCGCGGTCGAGGGAGCGATGCTGATGCTGATTGACGGTCTGGCCGCCCGGGGCACCATCTCGGCAGACGAGGCGGAGGACATGTTGCAAATCCTGTCGAAGAGCTCGGATTTTTCGGCGGCGCGGGCTGCAAGCTCGCTGCGGATCGTCAATCAGCTGAAACGCCTGCGGCGGGGCGACGGAGCAATCACCCCTGGGGCGTGAGCCGAAAGGTGGGGTCGCGTCGTATTTTCTCTTTTTTGATTGTGCATTTTGATTGGGAACAACTCCAGACGAGGCCAGTTGGGGCGATCAGTTCGCGACCTCGACAACAAGGAAGATTTTGATGGCCCAGTATCCCACTCCGCCGTTTCCCGAACAGCAGCAGCCGATGCCGGGCTTTACCGGGCGCATGGATCCGGTTCCGGATCACGGTGAACTCTCCTATCGCGGTTCCGGTCGGCTGGCCGGCAAGAAGGCGGTGATCACCGGCGGCGACAGCGGTATCGGCCGGGCCGTGGCGATCGCATATGCGCGCGAGGGCGCCGATCTCTTGATTTCCTATCTGGATGAACACGAGGATGCCGAGGATACCAAGCGCCTGGTCGAAGAGGCCGGCCGCAAGGCGGTGCTGGTTCCGGGCGATATCAAGACCGCGGCGTATTGCCGGGCGATCATCGAAAAAGCTGTCCAGGAGTTCGGCGGGATCGATATCCTCGTCAACAACGCCGCTCATCAGGCGACGTTTTCCGACATCGGCGACATCAGCGACGAGGAATGGGAACTGACCTTCCAGGTCAACATCCATGCGATGTTCTATCTCACCAAGGCGGCGGTTCCCCACATGAAGCCGGGTAGCGCCATCATCAACACGGCCTCGATCAATTCCGACAGTCCGAGCCCGACGCTGCTCGCCTATGCGACCACCAAGGGCGCGATCCAGAATTTCACGGCAGGCCTCGCACAGCTGCTGGCTGAAAAGGGCATACGTGCGAATGCGGTCGCACCCGGGCCGATCTGGACGCCGCTGATCCCCTCCACCATGCCGGAAGACCGGGTGAAGGAATTCGGCAAGCAGGTGCCGATGAAACGTCCCGGCCAGCCGGCCGAGCTTGCGACGGCCTATGTGATGCTCGCCGATCCGCTCTCCAGTTACGTTTCCGGCACGACGATCGCCGTCACCGGCGGCAAGCCCATCCTGTAGTTAAGTTCTCCTCCCACGAAAACAGCGGCGGCGTGGGCCCACGCCGCCGTTCATGTTTGGCGGGTACATTTTCTCAGGTGCGGCGGCCGACTTCCCGTGCCAGATCCTCAAAACAGAACTTGGTGCCTTGCTCGTTCGCTTCGTTTGCCAGAAGCAGCAGCCGGATCGGAAATGCGATCGCCTTCTGATGGGACGTCGAGACTGCGAGCGGCTTGTCGTCGGCAAGCACGGTGCGTTCGGCCGCCTGCAGGGCGCTCTGAATGTCGGCATGGGAGACGACACCCTTTTCGACCAGAAGCCGGTTGATTGCGGCAACGGCGAGATAGAGGCCTTCGAGCTGCGGATTGGCGGTGTTCATGTCTCTGTCCTTTGCGTGGAAGACGGAACCGAGGTGGCGGCGTTTTCATCGATCAGCCGCGCTCCGCGCTGCTGGGTCAAGTAACGCCAGATCCATTGTACGCTAACCAGCAGGCGTTTTTCAAAATTGACGAGCAGGTAGACGTGGACGAGCGCCCAGAGGAACCAGGCGACCCGACCTTTGAGCGTCCATTTGCCGAAATCGAAGATCGCGGCATCGCGGCCGATGACGGCGGTATTGCCACGGTTGTGGAACCGGAAAGGCTGGGGCGCCTTGCCGTCCAGCAGTCTCGCCCGCAGCGCCTTGCCGAGATATTGCCCCTGCTGCTTGGCGACCTGGGCGAGCGCCGGCAGCGGCTTGCCATCTTCCGCAAGCCCCAGCGCCGTGTCGCCGATCGCAAAGATATCCGGAAAGCCGGTGATGGAGAGGTCCGGTTCGACCGGAATGCGCCCTCCCGCCTTGCCTTCGATGCCGAGCCATCTGGCTGCGGGCGAGGCTTTGACACCCGCACCCCAGATGACGCAGCTGGTGCGGAAACGCTGCGAGCCGGCGATGACCTCGTCCTTGGTGACGGATTCGACGGCCAGATTCGTCATCACCTCGACGCCGGCCTTCTCCAGGGCCTTCAGGGCGTATTGGGTGAGGTTGTCGGGAAAGGTGGCGAGGATCTTCGGGCCGGCCTCGATGAGGATGACCCGCATGTGATCCGGCTCGAGCTTGCGGAAATCGCGGGTGATCATGAAATGGCCGAGCTCGGCGATCGCGCCTGCCATTTCGACGCCGGTCGGACCGCCGCCGATGATAACGCTGGTGAGCAGCGCCTTCTTTTCTTCCGGATCATGGGAAAGCTCGGCCTTCTCGAAGGCGAGCAGCAGTCGCTGGCGGATCAGCCTTGCCTCGTGGATGGTTTTCAAGCCCGGCGCCCAGGCACGCCAGTCGTCATGGCCGAAATAGTTGTAGTCCGAGCCGGTGGCGATGACGAGGCGGTCGTAAGGAACCGACGTGCCGTTATCGAGCATCACGGTCTTGGCTGCGGCATCGACCCCGGTGACTTCCGCCAGCATGACGTTGATGTTCTTGAAGCGCCCCAGCGTGCGGCGGATCGGCTCCGATATGTCGGCGGGAGACAGTGCGGCGGTCGCGACCTGATAGAGCAGCGGCTGAAAAAGATTGTGGTTGCGCCGGTCGATGACGGTCACGTCGATAGGGCTGTTGCCGAGCGCTCCGGCCGTCGCCAGCCCGCCGAAACCGGCGCCGACGATGACGACGCGCGGTGGTTTTGTTTCTCCGCCCGTCATGCCGTTCTGCAAAGTTTCATCGACCATATTGCCCCACCCATTTGGCGGGGCAGGACCCCGCTAGACGTTCGTTCAACCCACGTCAGGCCCGTTTGTTCCGGGCATGTTTTTACCGGAACCTTTTAAGCCTGTCGTCGTTCAATTTCACGACATCAAAAGGAGAAAGTCATGAACAGCATCGTTTGGTTGGTCGGCGCGGTGGTCATCGTCATCGCTGTGCTTAATCTTGTCGGGTTTGCTTGATTTTTCAATGAATCCAATCGGAAGCCTTGCTTCCACCGGTATCCGTGAACCCCAAGCCGAAGAATATTGATAAGGCGCCGTCCCCCAAGGATCGGCGTCTTCGCTTTGTAAAAGGCTGGTTCGAGGTGCGAGCGGATCATTCCGCAAGGAGAAGCGCGAAGGGATGGTCTGCGAACACCAAGTTGACAGCGATGCGATCCTTGGGATCGACGACCTTGCCGGTGCAGACATCGCGATAGCGGCGGTGCCCCAGCCTTTCGGGCAGAGTTATCTCCGTTTCCGCCCAGCGTTCGGACCGAGACGGGGCAAGGCCCGCATGCAGCGCGCTGAACACCAGCCGCGGGGCGATGACGATGAAGGCGTCGTCCATGTCGGCGCGGGCGAAGGCTATGACGTTGTCAGCGCGCTTGCCCGACGCTCCGAGCGGCAGATATTCTCCCCGCCGAAACAAGGTCGGTGCCTCCTGGCGAACGCGCAGCAGGGTGGCGATGACATGCTGTTTCAGCCGGCCGCTCTGCCATTCTCCCTCCTCGGTGGAGGCAAGCTTTTCCCTCTCCGTAAGTCGCTGCTGGAGCCCGCCGAAATCCGGCTCGCGGCGGTTGTCCGGATCGACGAGGCTGAGGTCGAGGCCCTCGCTGCCCTGATAGATGTCGGGTACGCCCGGCGCCGTCAGCTTGATGATCGTCTGAGTGACGCTGTTCACCAGGCCTGCTCGGATGAAGGGGCGCAAGGTATCGGTGAAGTCTGTCAGAAAGGCCTGGTTGCTGGGCGACAGAAGCGTGCGGGCGTACTCCTGGACCGCCTTCTCGTAAATCTCATTTGGAGCGCCCCAATTGGTGCGCAGCTTCGCCTCGCGCAGGGCCTTTTCGACATAGCCGAGGAAACGTGTCTCCAGCGCCTTGAGGCCTGCTGCTTCTTCGGTGTGGAGATCGTTCGGCCAGGCGCCGGCGAGCGCCTGGTAGAGCATCCATTCGACCGCAGGTTCCGGAGCGGGTCCATCGTCCAGCGCGCGGACGGCTTGGCTGTTGATCCTGCGCCAGCGATCCACGGCATCGGCCCAGAGGTCCGGGGCCTCGGTGATTGTATAAAGCCGGGCGCGGGCATCCTCGCCGCGCTTGGTATCGTGTGTCGAGGTGCCAGACAGGGCGTCGGGCTGCCTTTCCAGCCGCGTCTGCATTTCCGCGTGGAAACGATCGAGCGAGAAGGGGCGGGGTAGGGGCTCGGCTCCGACCTCGTTCAGCGCCAGCGCCATGTGCTGCCGGAAGAACAGCGTGTCCTCCACGGATTTCGCCATCAGCGGACCGGTGAGCTGCTGGAAACGGGTGCGGAAGATCGACGCGCTGCTCGCTGCGGCCTGCTCGACATCGCCGATCAGGATGCGTTCCACGAAGGCGAGCGCCGCGTCGTCCGGCGGGTTCGGGCCATTGCGTACCTTGGCCAGAACTTTCGCCAGCATCTCCCGACCTTTTGGCGGCATGCCCTCCTGCGTGCCATAGGTGCGGTAGACCGGGAAGGTGACCAGCAGTTCCCGCAGCGCCGATTTTACCGCAGCCTCGGATAGCGCGGACCTGCGGTCGCCGGTGGGCCGGATCTGCGTGGCGATATTCAGCAGCGTCGAGACCTCGCCGGCGAAATTGTTGTCGGCCATCAGGAGCTTTGCGGCGCGCAGTTCTGCTTGCATGTCGACCGGTTGGCCGGTGATCCTTTCGTAAGCTCTGCGCAGTTCGTTCAGCTTGCGGCCATCGACCAGGGCATCGCTGACGGCTGCAATGAACTCGTAGCCGGTCGTGCCGGACACTGGCCAGTCGGCCGGGATCTGTTCGCCTTCTCCGAGGATCTTTTCGACGGTGATGTAGCAATCCGGCCCGGCCTCGTGCCGCAGGCGGTCGAGATAGCCCTTCGGATCGGCAAGACCGTCGACGTGGTCGACGCGCAGGCCGTCCACCATGCCGTCACGGACGAGTTCGAGGATCAGCCGGTGCGTGTCGTCGAACACTGCGCCATCCTCCACCCGCACGCCGGCAAGCCCGGTAATCTCGAAGAAACGGCGATAGGAGAGTTCGCGCGGTGCGTCCCGCCAGGACGTCAGCCGGTAGGGCTGCTGGTCGTGCAGTCTGGCAATCGCGGCGCGATCAGTGATCTTCAGCACTTCCGTCTCGCGCCCGGCGTAACTCGCCGAGGCCAGCGGATAAAAGGTGTCGTAGTAGGCCAGTGCCGGCTTGCCGGTTTTCGGATCGGCCTTCACGGAAATCTCCTCGGCTTCCAGCACCTTCTCGAACGTGTCGCCGAGGAAGGGCAGTGTCAGACGCCTGGTCCAGTCGATATCGAAATGGCGGGCATATCGGCTGTTCTCGCCATTTTCGACGACATCGCGCCACCAGGGATTTTCAAGCGACGCGGCCATGTGGTTAGGGACGATGTCGAGGATCAGGCCAAAGCCCTCGGCCTTCAACGCCTTCACCATCCGTTCAAAACCATCGCGACCGCCGATTGCCGGGTCGATCTCATTGGCGTCGGTCACATCATAGCCGTGGGTGGAGCCGGTCGTGGCGGTGAAGATGGGCGAGGCGTAAAGGTGGCTGATGCCGAGCCGCTTCAGGTAGCGCACCAGTCCGCTGGCGCGATCGAAGGTCATGCCGTTGCGAAACTGGATGCGATAGGTGGCGGTTGGGATCATCATGCGGCGTCTCCGACGGCTCCGAAACGGACAAGGACGGAGTTTGGGGGCAGGTCCTTCGCCTGTTCCGGCCACGCGAAAATCACCCTGCCGGGCATGTCCGGCAGCGCCTGCGCCTTTTCGCCGAGGTTGAGCGCCATCGAGAGCGTGCCTTTCGGGAAAGCCCAGGAGACCGCGAGGAAGCCCTTGTCCGTGCTCAGCACCTTGCCGGAGCGACCGCCTGCTGAATCGAGCAGAGGCATCACGATGTCCCGCCGCAGCTTCAGCAACGTTCTGGTAGATTCCAGCCAGTCCTTACCGTCCGCCGATTCCAGCCTCTTCCAGTCGAGCCTGCAGGCATCGAAGGTCTTTTTGGCATTGGGGTCGGGGACGGTCTCTCCCTCGTGGCCCGCATGCCCTTCGAACTCCTTGCGGCGGCCATCGCGCACGGCTTTCGCGAGATCGCCATGGAAATCGGTGAAGAACAGGAAGGGATTGGTCTCGCCGTATTCCTCGCCCATGAATAGAAGCGGGATATGCGGCGAGAGGAGAAGCATGGCGAGCAGCGGCTTCACCTTGTCGGGGCCTGCAAGCTCGATCAACCTCTCGCCCTGGGCGCGATTGCCGACCTGGTCGTGGTTCTGGATGAAATCCACGAAGGCGACCGGCGGCTGATCGAGGCTCGATACGCCACGCTTTTTACCGGTCTGCGGCGAGACTTCGCCCTGATAGGCGAAACCTTCCGCCAGTACCCGCGCCACCAGCATTTCCGGCTCCCTGGCGAAGTCCTTGTAATAGGCATGCGTCTCCCCGGTCGCCAGGACATGGACGGCGTTGTGAAGGTCGTCGTTCCATTCGGCGGTGAAGAGCGGCGCCTTGCCGTCCTCGTCGCGGGGGTGCAGGAATGTGACGTTGCGGCTGTCCTCGGTGGTCAGGTGGATGGCACGCTCGGGGATCTCGGCGCGGATGCGTTCGGCGATCTCGATCAGTACATGTTTTTCGGAGGGATCGTTGATCTGGTCGATGGCGTCGAAACGCAATCCGTCAAGATGGAATTCCTCCAGCCAGTAGAGCGCGCATTCGGTGATGTAGCGCCGAACCGGCTCGACGTCATAGGCGATCGCCGCGCCCCAGGGCGTCATCTTTTGCCTGTGGAAGAAGGCGGGTGCCAGAAGCGGCAGATAATTGCCCTCTGGGCCGAAATGGTTGAGCACGATATCGAGAACCACCGTCAGTCCGTGACCATGGGCGGCATCGATGAAGGCCTTGAAATCCTCTGGCGGGCCATAGGCGGCGTGAGGCGCATAGAGAAGTACGCCGTCATAACCCCAGCCTCGATTTCCGCCGAAATGGGCGACGGGCATGACCTCGATCATGGTGATGCCGAGGTCTGCGAGATGGGGCAACTTGTCGATCGCGGCGCGGAAGGTGCCTTCTTCCGTAAAGGTGCCGATATGGATTTCGTAGACGACCGTTTCTTCCCAGGGCCGGCCCTGCCATTCCGGATGCTGCCAGGTGTAGCTGGTCGGGTCGATCACCAGCGACGGGCCGTTGACACTGTCCTTCTGGCCGCGCGAGGCGGGATCGGGCACGACCATGCCATCGGCAAGGACATAGGCATATTCGGCGCCGGGGGCGATGCCGGGGGCGAGCAGCTCGAACCAGCCGTCGTCGCCGCGGCTCATCTCGGTATCTTCTCCGTTCAGCCTCAGCGTCACGGTTTCCTGGCCAGGTGCCCAGAGCCGGAACCGCACCTCGCCGGCGGCGACATATTCGGCGCCCCATGTCTTTGGAAACGCACGAAACTCGGTAACGGCATTCAATTCCGGCATGCTGTCCAGCCCCTGGTTGAGAGAGACCGGCAAACGGCCGAAGAGGCTTCGAGTTCCATTGTGGGGCATAGGCGCAATAAAATTGCGCGCCGGGGTAACAAATAACAAGTTCAAAGGAGTAGTCGCCGGCCCGGTTCGGTCCTAATTTAGCACTCATGCAGGCGGTTTCGGGGAGGAGATCAGTGCATGCTGACTGAGGAGGAAGAGCTGATCCGCTCGACTGCCGCGGAGTTTTCCCGGGAGGTGTTGAAACCCGGAGCTGCTGCGCGCGACAAGTCGCACGCGATCGAGCCGGAAGTTCTGAAACAACTCGGCGAGCTCGGGTTTCTCGGCATGCGAACTGCGGAGGAATGGGGCGGCGTCGGCTGTTCCTATGTCGCCTATGCCTGCGCGCTGATGGAGATCGCCGCCGGCGACGGTGCGGTCTCGACGCTGGTTAGCGTCCACAATTCCCCGGTCTGCTCCCTTCTCGACATGCACGCTTCCGACGACCAGAAGGAACGGTTTCTCAGGCCGCTCGCCGAAGGCCGTCATATCGGCGCCTTCGCGCTGACCGAGGCCGATACCGGCTCGGATGCCGCGGCCATCCGCACCCGCGCCGTGAGAGACGGCAGCGACTATGTCGTCAACGGCTCCAAGATGTTCATCACATCCGGCAAGATCGCCGGCACGGTGATCATCTTTGCCGTAACCGATCCCAGCGCCGGCAAGCGCGGCATTTCCGCCTTCGTCACCTCGACCGATGTGCCTGGATTTTCGATTTCCAAGATCGAGGACAAGCTCGGCCAGAAGGCGTCCGATACTGCCGCGCTGATGTTCGACAACCTGCGCATTCCGGCAAGCCAGCGGATCGGGGCGGAAGGCGCCGGTTTGAAGATCGCGCTGTCGGGGCTGGAGGCGGGCCGGATCGGCATCGCCGCCCAATGCGTCGGCATGGCACAGGCGGCGTTCGATGTGGCGCTGACCTATGCCAAGGAGCGCAAGACCTTCGGGAAGCTGCTGCTCGACCACCAGGCGGTCGCTTTCCGGCTGGCGGATGCGAAGACCCAGATCGAGGCGGCGCGGCAACTCGTACTGCATGCCGCGCGGCTGAAGGATCGCGGCGCGCCGTGTCTCGACGAAGCCTGCATGGCGAAACTGTTCGCCTCCGAGATGGCTGAAAAGGTCTGTTCCGCGGCGATCCAGACGCTCGGCGGCTACGGCTACATTTCCGATTTCCCGGTCGAGCGGATCTATCGCGATGTCCGCGTCTGCCAGATCTACGAGGGCACATCCGACATCCAGAAGATCATTATCGCCCGCGGCCTGGCGAACTGAGGAGGATGGGATGCGGATCGAAAGCGGAAATTTTCTGGTGACCGGTGCCGCTTCCGGCCTTGGGCTCGCGACAGCTAAAATGCTTGTCGAAGCTGGCGCTTGCGTGGCTTTGCTCGACCTTGATGAGGCCGGCGGTCAGGCGAGAGCCGAGGAACTCGGCAAGGGCACGATCTTCGTGAAGACCGATGTGCGCAGCGGCGAGGCGGTCGAAAACGCGGTTGCCAAGGCGGAGGCCGCCAACGGACCGATCCGGGGTGCCGTCTGCTGCGCCGGCATCGCGCCGTCGGAAAAGGTGCTCGGCAGAGAAGGCGTCCATGCACTCGAAAGTTTTACTCGCGCGCTGGAGATCAACACGATCGGCACGTTCAACGTGATCCGGCTGGCGGCGCAGGCGATCGCGAGGAGCGAACCGAACAAGGAGGGCGAGCGCGGCGTGCTGGTGGCCACCGCCTCGGTCGCCGCCTTTGACGGGCAGATCGGCCAGGCCGCGTATTCCGCCTCCAAGGCGGCGGTGGCCGGCATGACCCTGCCGATCGCTCGCGAGCTGGCCCGCGACGGCATCCGCATGATGACGATCGCGCCCGGCATTTTCGAAACGCCGATGATGGCCGGATTTTCTGACGAGGTGCGTGCCTCGCTCGGCAGATCGGTGCCGTTTCCGCCGCGGCTCGGCCGGCCGGCGGAATTTGCGCGGCTGGTGCGCGACATTATCGAAAACCCGATGCTGAACGGCGAAGTGATCCGTCTCGACGGAGCGCTCAGGATGGCGCCGCGTTGAACGACTGATTTGATCGGTTCTTTGGGAGGAGAAACGAATGACGGATGGACAGAGACTGAGCCTGCATGTGCCCGAGCCGGAAGTGCGGCCGGGCGGCAAGCCGGATTTTTCCAATGTGCCGATCCCGAAGGCCGGTTCGGTACGGCGGCCGGAGGTGGACGTCGATCCGAAGGAGATCCGCGATCTCGCTTATTCGATCATTCGCGTGCTCGACCGCGAGGGCGAGGCGGTCGGTCCCTGGGCAGGGTCGCTGACCGACGAAGAGCTGATGGAGGGCCTCAAGCACATGATGCTGCTGCGCGTCTTCGACAGCCGCATGCTGATGGCGCAGCGGCAGGGCAAGACGTCCTTCTACATGCAGCATCTCGGCGAGGAGGCGGTCTCCTGCGCCTTCCGTAAGGCGCTTCTCCCGGGCGACATGAACTTTCCGACCTATCGCCAAGCAGGCCTGCTGATTGCCGGCGGTTATCCGATGGTCGAGATGATGAACCAGATCTATTCCAATGACGCCGATCCCCTGAAGGGGCGGCAGCTGCCGATCATGTATTCGTCGAAGGAGTTCGGCTTCTTCACGATCTCGGGCAATCTCGCCACGCAATATGTGCAGGCCGTCGGCTGGGCCATGGCGTCGGCAATCAAGAACGATACCAAGATCGCCGCTGCCTGGATCGGGGATGGATCGACGGCCGAGTCGGATTTCCATTCGGCGCTGGTCTTTGCTTCCACCTACCGGGCGCCTGTTGTCCTCAATGTCGTCAACAACCAGTGGGCGATCTCGACCTTTCAGGGCGTGGCGCGCGGCGGATCGGGCACCTTTGCCGCCCGCGGCCTCGGCTACGGGCTGCCGTCGCTGCGCGTCGACGGCAACGACTATCTCGCCGTGCACGCGGTCGCCAAGTGGGCGGCGGAGCGGGCGCGGCGCAATATCGGGCCGACTCTGGTCGAATACGTCACCTATCGCGTCGGCGCCCATTCCACCTCCGACGATCCTTCCGCCTATCGCCCGAAGGAGGAGTCCGAAGCCTGGCCGCTCGGCGATCCGGTCATCCGGCTGAAGAACCACCTGATCCGCATCGGCACCTGGAGCGAGGAACGTCATCGCCAGATGGAAGCCGAAATCCGCGACACGGTCGTCGCTGCCCAGAAGGAGGCGGAGCGCCACGGCACGCTCCATTCCGGCGGCCGGCCGTCGATGCGGGATATGTTCGAAGGTGTTTATGCCGAGATGCCCCCGCATCTGAAGCGGCAGCGGCAGCAGGCGGGGGTGTAGGGGATGATGATGAGCGGGCTGTGTTTGTTATTCGCGTCTTCGATCTTCGGTGGATGGGGAGATGAGCGGCGCTTCTTGCCGATCTCCCCCCTTGAGGGGGAGATGCCCGGCAGGGCAGAGGGGGGTATTGTCTCGGCACCTCATGAATCGTCCGCTCTGCCGCACCGCCGCCACCCCCCTCTGTCACCTTCGGTGACATCTCCCCCTCAAGGGGGGAGATCATTGGGAGTTTGCCGCAGCGTCGGCGTGCCCCCTTCGCCCCGTTTACGGGGAGAAGGTGCCCGGAGGGCGGATGAGGGGCATATCGGCAGCACCAACCTCTCCGCGGAGGCCCGCCCATGCCGCGCATGACAATGATCGAGGCGATCCGCAGCGCCATGGATGTTTCCATGGAGCGCGACGACGATGTGGTCGTGTTCGGCGAGGATGTCGGTTATTTCGGCGGCGTCTTCCGTGGCACCCAAGGCCTGCAGCAGAAATACGGCAAGACGCGCTGCTTCGATGCGCCGATCAACGAATCCGGCATCGTCGGCGTGGCGATCGGCATGGCGGCCTACGGGCTGAAACCCTGCGTCGAGATCCAGTTCGCCGATTACATGTATCCGGCCTACGACCAACTCACCCAGGAAGCGGCGCGGCTGCGCTATCGCTCCAACGGCGATTTCACCTGCGGCATCACCGTGCGGATGCCGACCGGCGGCGGCATCTTTGGGGGGCAGACGCACAGCCAGAGCCCGGAGGCGCTGTTTACTCACGTCTGCGGGCTGCAGGTGGTAGTGCCGTCCAACCCCTATGACGCCAAGGGCCTGCTGATCGCATCGATCGAGAACCCCGACCCGGTGATCTTCCTCGAACCGAAGCGGCTCTATAACGGCCCGTTCGACGGCCATCACGATCGGCCGGTAACCTCCTGGGCCGGCCATCCGCTCGGGGAGGTGCCGGCAGAGCACTATGTCGTGCCGCTTGGCAAGGCGGTGGTGCGGCGGCCGGGTTCGGCGGTGACCGTGCTCGCCTATGGCACGATGGTGCATGTGGCGGAAGCGACGGCCGAGGAGACCGGTATCGACGCCGAGGTGATCGACCTGCGCACCTTGATGCCGCTCGACCTCGATACCATTGTCGCTTCGGTGAAGAAGACCGGTCGCTGCATGGTGGTGCACGAGGCGACGCTCACATCCGGCTTTGGCGCGGAACTGGCGGCACTGGTGCAGGAGCATTGCTTCTACAACCTCGAGGCCCCGGTCACCCGGGTTGCCGGCTGGGACACGCCTTATCCGCATGCGCAGGAATGGGATTATTTTCCAGGCCCGGCCCGCGTCGGCCGGGCGCTGCGCGACATGATGGAGGCCTGAGACATGGCGGAAAAACTCATCAAGCTGCCGGATGTCGGCGAAGGCGTCGCGGAAGCGGAACTGGTCGAATGGCACGTCAATGTCGGCGATCTGGTCCGCGAAGACATGGTGCTGGCGGCCGTGATGACCGGCAAGGCGACCGTCGAAATCCCGTCGCCCGTGGAAGGCGAGGTGACCTTCCGGCACGGCGAGATCGGCGACATCATTGCAACCGGCACCGTCATCCTCAAGATCAGGACCGTGGGCGAGGCCGTCGACGGTGAGGAGGAGCCGGAGATCGAGCTTCCGCTGGTCCAGCCGGAGGCTTTGTCAGTCGAACCGCAGAAGAAGTCCGAGCCGGTAGTGGAAAGGCCGAAGCCTGCTGAGGTTATTCCTCAGAAGCCAGCCGCATCATCTGTTCCGAGGAATGTCGGAGCCCCCCGTGCCGAGGGAGAAAAGCCGCTGGCGCCGCCGGCCGTCCGCCTTCGGGCGAAGGAGGTGGGCATCGACCTTCGGCAGGTGCCGGGCACCGGCCCGGCCGGCCGCATTACCCATGAGGATCTGGATCTGTTCCTCGACAGCCAGGGCGGCGGCGGAGGTGTCGCTGCCGGGCTGCAGCCGAACAAGGCGGTCCAGGAGGTCAAGGTGGTTGGCCTGCGCCGCCGCATCGCTGAAAAGATGGCGCTGTCGAAATCCCGCATCCCCCACATCACCTATGTGGAAGAGGTCGACATGACCGCGCTGGAAGAGCTGCGGACCCGCATGAACGGCACCCAGAAGCCCGGTCGGCCGAAACTCACCATCCTGCCCTTCCTGATGCGGGCGATGGTCAAGGCGATCGCCGAACAGCCGGGCATCAATGCGCTTTACGACGACGAGGCCGGCATCATCCGCCAATATGGCGGCGTGCATATCGGCATCGCGGCGCAGACGCCCTCGGGCCTCGTCGTTCCGGTTGTCAGGCACGCCGAGGCGCGCGACATCTTCGACTGCGCCCGGGAAGTGGCACGCTTAAGCGAAGCGGCCAAGAACGGTACCGCGCTGCGCGAGGAACTGTCCGGTTCGACGATCACCATCAGTTCGCTCGGCGCGATGGGCGGCATCGTCTCGACGCCGGTCATCAACCATCCGGAAGTGGCGATCATCGGCGTCAACAAGCTCGCCGTCCGGCCGCATTGGGACGGGACGCAATTCGTGCCGCGCAAGATGATGAACCTGTCCTCCAGCTTCGATCACCGGGTGATCGACGGCTGGGATGCCGCGAGTTTCGTGCAACGCCTGAAGGCGCTGATGGAAACGCCGGCGCTTATTTTCGTCGAGGAGTGAGGTGGAACAAGAACAATGAAAGAGATCACCTGCAAGCTCCTCGTCATCGGGGCCGGTCCGGGGGGCTATGTCTGCGCCATCCGGGCCGGCCAGCTGGGGGTCGACACCGTCATCGTCGAAATGGCGAAGCCGGGCGGCACCTGCCTCAATATCGGCTGTATTCCATCCAAGGCGATCATCCATGCGGCCGACGATTTTGCGAAGACCGTCGCGATGGCGGCCGGCAAAAATGCGATGGGCATCCGCACCGACAACCCGGTTATCGATCTTGCCAAAACCATGGCCTGGAAGGACGGCATTACCGGCCGGCTGACGCTGGGCGTTGCCGGTCTTCTGAAGAAAGCCGGCGTCAAGATCGTCGTCGGGCGGGCGAAATTCCGGGATGGCAAGACGGTCGCGGTGGAAACCGAGACGGGCGAGCAGGTCATCCGCGCCGAAAATATCGTCATCGCCACCGGTTCTGCGCCGGTCGAATTGCCGATGCTGCCGTTCGGGGGCAAGGTCATTTCCTCGACCGGCGCGCTGTCCCTGACCGAGGTGCCGGAGAGGCTTGCGGTGGTCGGCGCCGGGTATATCGGCCTCGAACTTGGGCTGGCGTTTGCGAAGCTCGGAGCGAAGGTGACGATCGTCGAAGCGCTCGACCGCATCCTGCCGCTCTACGATACGCAGCTTACCCAGCCGGTCGCCAAGCGGCTCGCGGCTTTAGGCGTCGAGGTTTTGCTCGGCACCAAGGTCAAGGGCATTTCCTCGAACGGAGAGGCGCTGCTGGCGGAGACCGGCTCCGGCGAGGAGAAACGCATCGCGGCCGACAAGATCCTTGTCACGGTTGGCCGCAAGCCGGTGACCGAAGGTTGGGGCCGCGAGGAGCTGGAACTCGATATGGACGGCCGGTTCCTGAAGGTCGACGAGCAGTGCCGCACGTCGATGCGCGGCATCTATGCGGTCGGCGACGTCACCGGCGAGCCGATGCTGGCGCACCGGGCAATGGCGCAGGGCGAGATGGTGGCGGAGATTGTCTCCGGCAAGCGCCGTTCCTGGGACAAGCGGGCCATCCCCGCCGTCTGCTTCACCGATCCGGAAATCGTCTCCGTGGGCCTATCGCCGAACGAGGCGAAGGCGCAGGGCCGCGAGATCAAGGTCGGTCAGTTTCCGTTCGCCGCCAACGGACGCGCGATGACGCTATCGGCAGAGGAAGGGTTTGTCCGCATCGTGGCGCGGGCCGACAACCACCTTGTGCTCGGCATCCAGGCGGTCGGGGCGGGGATTTCAGAATTGTCTGCGGCGTTCGGGTTGGCGATCGAGATGGGGGCGCGGCTGGAGGATATTGCGGGGACGATTTATGCGCATCCGACGCAGTCGGAGGCGTTTGCCGAGGCGGCGCTGAAGGCGCTGGGACATGCACTGCATGTGTGAGCATATCGGTAGCAAATCGCCGTGGACGCGTGGATCGCCGCAGCGTATTCCTGTGTTGAACGGGAGGCGATGATGAAGAAACTATTTGCGATATGCTTTTCATGCTTGCTTGTGCCGGCGGCGGCGCTTGCCGAAACGCGTTGCGGCTGGCTGGTCAATCCGACGCCGCGCAACTGGACGCTGATCGATGCCCAGAATGAATGGCTAATCATGCTTCAGGGCGGCTACGAAGCCAAAGGCATGGACAAAATCAAGGACATGGCTGAAGGCGAGCATGTGACCATAAACTACAGCCATGGCTACGCCTGCTTTTGCATGAACGTTTCGACTGGCAAGGACGAAATCGTCCGGGAGATTTACTCCACCCGCCAGCTACCCCTTTCAAAATGCCGACGCGATCCGGCACTCAGCGAGCCTCGATGAACAATTAGGCCTCCCGCCCGGTGTCCTGTCAAGAGGAGTTTGGTCGCGATAGTGGCCTAAAGCTCGAGCAGCGCATACGGTTTGCCGGTCGGCTTCTCGATATGCGAGGCGACATTGTAGACGGGGGCGCCGCCGGGCGTCTTGCCCTCGTAAGTGCCTCGATGGGCATGGCCGTGGACCACTGCAGAGACTGGAAAACGGTCGATGGTTTCCGCAAGGCGCGACGAGCCGAGAAACGGATAAATCTCCTCCGGCTCACCGATCACGGTCTCGCGGATCGGCGCGTAGTGCAGAATGACCATGGCCCGTTCCGAGCGAACCTGGCGCAACGCGTTTTCGAGCCGCATGGTTTCCTCGACGCTTTCGGTGACCATGGCCTTAATGGCAGGCTCGCCGAACGAGCCGAGCATGTGGCGGCCGAAACCGCCGGCGAAACCCTTGGCGCCTGCAAAGCCGACGCCATTGATCTCGACGGCCTGGCCTTCCAGCAGGTGGATGCCGGCATCCTTCAGGATATGGGTGACCTCCTCGACGCAGCCGCATTCGTAATCATGATTGCCGAGCACGCCGACGATCGGGATCGAGCAGGAGCGCAGATCGGCGGCCAGTATTTCCGCCTCCTTCGGTTTGCCGAGATCGGTCAGGTCGCCGGTCAGTACCAGGATATCGGCAGCCTGCGAGATTTCGCTGAACAACTCCCTGTAGGACGCCGAACCGTGCTCCTTGATGTGCAGGTCGCCCATCGCTGCGATCCGCTGCTTGCCGTTCGCCTTCTTCGTCGATGCCTTGTCGCTGTCAGCCTTTTTTGTTTCCGTCTGGACGGTGACGCTCTTCGCGTCGGTTGCTTTGCTCACGCTAAGCCTCCTTCGGCCATTTCCTCTTCGACGCCGTCGCGAAGGTCGCCTTCGCCGCCGACGTCTGCAAAACCCCATTCCTTGACGTCGATCTCGAAATCCACCCGGCTGAACATGCGACCGCGGCAGATCTTCATCTGCGGCAGCGGCAGTTCGCGCTGCGCCTTCAGGCGGTCGAGCAGTTCGTCCAGAAGCCAGTCGGGCACCTTGTCGCGCTCGGTCGGGTAGATCCAGCGGAAGTTCAGGAGGTGGATCAGCAGCACTTCCCAATGCACTTCCATATGGCTCAGCAGCCGTTCCCAATCGATCTGGTCATGAGCGCGCAGGATCATATGGACGATGTCGCCGCCGTCATAGCGGTGGCGGAGCTGCACGAAACATTTCGACCAGATGAGTTCGGTCGGCGCGATGATGCGCACCTTGTGGCCGTTCATCTCGATCTGGCGGGCGTTTTCAAACCACGCGTCGCTGATCGGCATCGTGCCGTTCGAGGCGGCGAAGATGACGTCGAAGAAGTGCCGGCCCTTCTTCACCTTGCCGAGCCAGCGGTCGTCCTCGACCTCGATATGATAACCCTTGTCCTTGAAATGGGCGAGGATGCGGGCGTAGTCGCCGGCCTTGCAGAAGATGTCGAGATCCTTCGTCTGACGGGTGATGCCCGTATAGGCACTGATGGCGAACGTGCCGGCCAGCAGGAACGGGATATGGCACTTGGCCAGATCCTCGACCGCCTCGGCGACAAAGGCTTCGGAATCCGCGTCGGCAAGCGTCGGCGCAGCCTTCACCTCCATTCCCGGCATGGTGTCGACCGGATGGGTAGCCTTCTCCCTCGGCAGGTTCTGCGCGGCATTCGCTTCAGCATTCATTACGGATCTCCGAAATGTGGCTTCGCGCAGAGGAACACCCGGGCATGCCCGGAGGTTCCGTTTTCGGTCATTTTGCGACTGTCGTGACGCTTCAGCGTTCGGGATTATCGGCATTCGCCATAGGGCTGGCGCGGCCGTCCGGCTGGTCGCCGTCTTCGCGCCCGTCCCGGTCCTCAAGATCGCTCTCGACCAGATAGGCGTCGCTGCCGCCGAGCCTTGCGGCTTCCTTCAGCGCTTCCGGGTTGGTGGTGTCCAGTTGTTCGTCGTCCAATTGCTCCTGGAGCGCATCATTGGTCTTGTTGTCGTCGGCTGGGGTCTTGCCGCTGTCGGCAGCTGGGCGTTTGGCGTCCATGGCGATGGTTCCTTTCTCTGATGTCGAGCCATTCCAGACATCCATCCGGGCTCATCTCTCAACCGTTGGCAACGCAACAGGTTCCGCCGGTGGCCTAGGCGGGAACCAAAGCCGCGGCTGACTGTTGATTAAGCGTGCAAACTTCAGGAGGCAGACATGCCAGCGAAATCCAAAGCACAGCAGAAGGCAGCCGGCGCAGCGCTTGCGGCCAAACGCGGCGATATGAAGAAGAGCGAACTCAAGGGCGCTTCGAAGGGCATGGAGAAATCCATGAGCGAAAAGCAGCTTGAAGATTTCGCCTCGACCAAGCGCAAGGGCAAGCCCGACCACGCCGCCCATCACTGACGAGATACCCGATTTGCCGAGACGCCAGATCGGGCTGCCGGTCCGAGACCGGAACTTCGCGGAAAGACGGACGTTCTTTGGGACGTTCGTCTTTTCGTGGAGGAGGAAAAGTCATGCCGTCTGAAACCATACCGCCTGAAGAACTCGACAAGACGCTGACCGCCCTGCCGCTGAGGATCGGCGTCTATATTCCGGACGACCTGATGGAAGACTGGTTTGCGCCTGGAACGGGCATGAACCCCGTGAGCGAGGCAGCCTTGAAGGCGGCGGAAGCCTACGGCCGCCGCTTCGAATGCGAGTTCAAATATTATCCGGAGCGGATGGAAGGCGTTTTCTGGAAATGGGTGCCGGCTCTCTAGCGCGTCTTTCAAGTCTCGATGAGCAAGCCTCGATGAGGCTGGAAAAGTCGATGAGGCGCGCCGCGCCGCTAAGGATCGCTCTTCTCTGCCTTGGCCAAGCAATCGGTCCGCCTATGGCGCGGCGGCGCCTCATTCAATGACAATCACCTCAAGGGCGGTACGGGCTGAAACGATGGTAACGCAGCCGCCAGCCTGCTTCGCAAGGCCTGCCATGACGCTGCAAATGCACGAGAAAAGGAAAGGTTCCGCTGAAAAGTGATTCGAACAGTTATTTTTCGCCCGAATCACCAAAACTCACGGAACGGCCACTGCTCAGGCGTAGCTGTCGCGCAGTGCTTCGAACTTCTGAAGCTGCTCGGCGATCAGTTCGCGTGCGGCATCCCGCTTCACGAAGACCTTGAACATCGCCGAACCCTTGGCATTCATGAACCAGACCGAGCAGGAGCGACGGCCGTGGAAGGCACGATCGACGAAGGTCACGGCGGCGCAGTTATCCTTCTTGATGTGACCGCCGATCGGGCTGTCGCCGTGGATGTTGAACCATCCATGGCCTTCCGAACCCATCGGCAGGGTGCCTTCGGCCTCCAGCACGATGTCTTCGGTATGGACGATGAACAGGACTTCGCCCCAGGTGCTCATCTCGGCCCAGATGTCGGCGAACCTCTCCTTGTCGGCGATGATCGCCGCGCCTTTCGGCAGGATTTCGAGGATCTCGGCGGGCGTCACGTCGGCATTGGCGGCGATCGCCTCGACGACGCCGTCGGGCTTCTCCGCCAGAGCGGTGAGAGCCCGTTGGCGACGGTCCGGGCTGATTTCGGAAACGGCGTTCATCAGGACCTCAGGCAGCAGCGTCGGCGCGCACGCCGTTCTTGTCTTCGTGGATGATCACTTCGAAACCTTCGAAATGCGGACCGGAAAGATATTCCACCTTGCCGCGGTTGTTGCCGGCATTCGCGTGCGCCGCGCGGAACTGTTCCGACTTCGTCCAGGCCTGGAAGTCCTCGAAGGTTTCCCACACGGTATGGGATGCATAAAGGGTGTGATCCTCCGCCTTCGGGCCCTTGAGCATGTGGAACTCCACGTAACCGGGCAGCTCCGCGAGGCGGCCCTGGCGGCCGCGCCAGATGGCTTCGAACGCCTCTTCATAACCCGGCACGACGCGGAATCGGTTCATGGCGATGTACATGGATAGTCCCTCACTTAAAGTTTCACTTTCGGCTCAAGATATCTGCGGCCGGTCCCCTTGAAAAGCCTAAAAAACTTGCGTAGTCAACTCAAGTTATATCCGCCGGCCAGGCGGACCCGAGGCATATTGCGCCTCGATTTGAGCAGACAAGGAGCAGGGTATCATGGGGTCTTCCTTCACCTTGAGGGGGCTTTTCACAGCCGTCCTCCTGGGCACCGGTCTCGTCGCGGGCGTCGCGGCTGCATCCGACAAGGGCAATCTGGAGGCCAAGCGGATCGTTTCCATCGGCGGCACGATCACCGAGATTCTCTATGCGCTTGGCGCCGAGGACCGGATCGTAGCACGGGACTCGACGAGCTTCTATCCGGATGCGGCCAACTCCAAGCCGGATGTCGGTTACATGCGCGCCTTGTCTGCGGAAGGCATTCTCGGCCAGAAGCCGGATCTGATCCTGATGGAGCAGGATTCCGGCCCGCCGCCGGTCATCGAAATTCTCAAAGCCAGCGAAGTGCCGATGGTGGTCATCCCGACACCGCCGAAGGCGGATGCGATCGGCAGGAAGATCCGCGACGTGGGAGCGGCAGTCGGGCTTTCCGACAAGGCCGAGGCGCTTGCCGTGAAGACGGAAGAGGGGCTGAAGAAACTTGCAGCCGACGTCGCCCAGATTCCCGGTCCGAAAAAGAAGGTCCTGTTCGTGCTGTCGCTCACCAATAACCGCGTCATGGCCGGCGGTGCCGATACGGAAGCGGGTGCGGTGATCGAAATGGCCGGCGGTATCAATGCCGCGCCGACGATCAACGGCTACAAGCCGCTCGCCGACGAAGCCGTGATCGCGGCCAAGCCGGATGTCGTGCTCGCCATGTCGCGCGGCGATCACGTCATGACGCCGGAACAGGTTTTTGCGATGCCGTCGATGCAGACGACGCCGGCTGCCGCCAACAAGGCGCTGGTCACCATGGACGGCCTGCTGCTGCTCGGTTTCGGCCCGCGCACCCCGGACGCTGCCCGCGCGCTCGCCGCCCGGATCTATCCCGGGGCGATCAACTGATGATGAAGGCGCTGGCGATGCCGTTCCGGCCGGCGGAGGATGGAGACCGGACCCGCCAGGGCGTCGTCATGCTTCTTCTCCTGGCGGTTATGCTGTTTGCCGCGTGCCTGCTTTCGCTCGGTATCGGCCCGACCGGCGTCGGCCTGCGCGATCTCTGGACCTATGCGACCGGTAACAGCGCCAGCCTGTCTACACAGGAACGGGTGATCCTCGAAGCGGTCCGCCTGCCGCGCACCGCGCTCGGCCTGCTGGTCGGCGCCGGGCTTGCCGTCTCCGGCGCGATGATGCAGGGCCTGTTCCGCAATCCGCTTGCCGATCCCGGCATCGTCGGGGTGACTTCTGGCGCGGGACTTGCCGCGGTTGCGGCGATCGTGCTCGGCAACGGCATTCTGGCGCCGGTCGCCATGCTGCTCGGCAACCAGTTCCTGCCGCTGATGGCCTTCTTCGGCGGTCTCTTCAACACTTGGGCGCTCTATCTCATCGCCACCCGCGACGGGCGGACGTCGACGACGGCTCTGATCCTGTCCGGCATTGCGATCGGTGCGCTTTCGGCAGCGCTGATGGGCCTGATGATCGTCATGGCCGACGACCGGCAGCTGCGCGACATCACTTTCTGGAGCCTCGGTTCGCTCGGCGGCGCGACGTTCGGCCGGGTGTTGTCCATTCTGCCTTTCATCGGCGCGGTGATGCTCATCATGCCCTTCGTGGCGCGCGGGCTCGACGCACTGGTGCTCGGCGATGCGGCCGCCTTCCACATGGGAATACCGGTGCAGCGGCTGAAGAAGATCGTCATCGTCGCGGTCGCCGCCGCCTGCGGCTCGACCGTTGCGGTTGCCGGGTCGATCGGTTTCGTCGGCATTGTCGTGCCGCATCTGCTGCGCCTCGTCATGGGGCCGTCGCATCGCTTCCTGCTGCCGGGTTCGGCGCTCGGCGGCGGCGCGCTCCTGCTTCTGGCCGATGCCGTTGCCCGCACGGTGGCTGCTCCGGCGGAACTGCCGATTGGCGTCATCACCGCCCTGTTCGGCGCGCCGGTCTTCCTCTTCCTGTTGCTGGGTAAAAACGGCGTCAACATGAGGGACATGCCATGATTTCCGCCGAGCACGTCACCGTCGCCCGCTCGGGCCGTAAACTGCTCGACAATGTCGGCATCGATCTCGAGCCGGGCCGATTCACCGTCGTCATAGGCCCGAACGGCGCCGGAAAATCGACGCTTATGAAGGTGATCTCCGGCGAGATGAAACCCGATATCGGCTTCGTCAGCTATCACGGCACCAGCGTCGATCTCTGCCAGCCGGTCGAGCTTGCCAAGCGCCGGGCGGTGCTGCCGCAGGCGACGCAGCTTGCATTTCCGTTCACAGCGCTCGAAATCGTCCGCATGGGCGCGGTGGCGCAAGGGGCGCTCAATCCGACCGAGCAGGCGCGCCTGGCCTTGTCTCGCGTGGGGCTGCGCGGTTTCGAAAGCCGGCCCTATCCGTCGCTGTCGGGTGGCGAGCAGCAGCGGGTGCAGTTCGCGCGCGCCCTTGCGCAGGTGCCGCAGCCGATCACTGACGGCGTGCCGCGGGCGCTGTTCCTCGACGAGCCGACCGCCAGCCTTGACCTCGGGCACCAGATCTCGGTGCTGGAAATCGCCCGCGACTTCGCCAATGCCGGCGGCATCGTGCTCGCCATCCTGCACGACCTCAACCTGGCTGCCGAGTTCGCCGACCATCTCGTGGTGCTGAACCACGGCCGGGTGGTGGCGGAAGGCGCCTGCGCGGAAACGGTGAACGACGAGATCATCGCCAGCGTCTATGGAATAACCGGTGCCGTCGGCCGCCTGCCGGCTGCCCACATCCCCTACGTATTGCCGCAGTCGCGACACCGCTGACGATTGGATGGTCAGGTGTCCGGGCGGGTGACGATGAAGGTCGCCGAGCCGAGCATGACCGCGGCCACCAGCGCCGCCCGCCACAACGGCGGCGAGGTGCCGAACCAGAACACCGCGTAGCTCACCGCCATCAGCGAGATCGCTGCGATCTTCGCCTTCCGCGCGATCGCACCCTTTTCCCGCCAGTTCCTGAGCGACGGCCCGAATTTCGGATGCTCAAGCAACCATGCCTCCAGCCGCGGCGAGGAGCGGGCAAAACAGGCGACTGCCAGCAGCAGAAACGGAGTGGTGGGCAGGACAGGCAGGAAAGCCCCGACAATGCCGATTGCGACGAACAGCCAGCCGAGGGCGAGAAAAAGGAGACGCATGAAAACTCTTAAATGAAAAATTAGGCCAACATCTGAAGACCATGTTTGCGCACGATGTCCAGAAGTTTCAGCGCGGCCCCACTGGGGCGCTTGGCGCCGGTCTCCCACTTCTGCACGGTCGATTCGCTGGTGTTTAGATAACGGGCAAAGACCGGCTGGCTGACGTGATTGCCCTCCCGCAAGGCCTTGATCTCCTCAGGTCCAAGTTCCACCGGTACCGAAAGGCAGGTCTCGTCAAAGGTCCGCATTGTTTCCTTGTCGATCGTACCTGCTTCGTACATGCCTTCCACGGCGTTATGGATCGCCTCGAAAGCATCGCTCTTAAATTTCCGGTTAGTTGCCATTGCAAATCTCCACCAGTGCGCCGCTTTTCAGTTCCGCATCGAAACCACCGGGCGTCTTCTTTCGATAAAGTTCGGCCAGTTTGCGGAACGCCGCCAGTTCGTCATCGTCGATATTGGCCTGATCCTGTTTGGCGAACAGATAGGCATAGACCCAGAACTCGGCCGCTTTCGCCAGAATGATGGACCGATGCCGGTTGTCGTTGAGGCGCTTCTTGAAAACGCCGCCGCCGAGGTCATCCGCCTGACCCGAGGCAACCTGAGCAATGGCTTTGCAAAGCTCGCGGTCCGATATCCGGGCTTTCTTTGCCGCCTTGGCAAACCATGCCGTTTTGAATACCCGACCAAGCATAGTTGAATATAGCACCAGGTGCTATATTTTTCAATGTGGCTTGTTGTGGTCAAGTGCTGGCTTTTCGATCGCCGCCGGTTATAGTGCCGCCGGCTTCAATAACCGCAGGGGAAATGATGTCAGGGAAAAAAGTACTCGTGGTCGGCGGGGCTGGCTATATCGGCTCCCATACGTGCCTGGTGCTCGCCGAGCGAGGTTATCAGCCTGTTGTCTTCGACAATCTCTCCAATGGGCATGCGGAATTCGTGCGCTGGGGTGAGCTGGAACAGGGCGATATCCGTGACCGCGCCCGGCTCGATGAAGTGTTTGCCAAACACAAGCCGGACGCCGTGCTGCATTTCGCGGCGCTGATCGAGGTGGGGGAATCGGTCAAGAACCCGGTGGCCTTCTACGACAACAACGTGATCGGCGCGCTGACGCTGCTGTCAGCGGCGATCGATGCGGGTGTGAAAGCCTTCGTGTTTTCCTCCACCTGCGCCACTTACGGCCTGCCGGATCGCGTGCCGATGGACGAGACCCACAAACAGGCGCCGATCAATCCGTACGGGCGTACCAAATTCATCGTCGAGCAGGCGCTGAAGGACTACGGCACCTATAAGGACCTGAAGTCGGTCATGCTGCGCTATTTCAATGCGGCCGGCGCCGATTTCGAGGGCCGGGTCGGCGAGTGGCACACACCGGAGACCCACGCAATCCCGCTCGCCATCGAGGCGGCGCTTGGCCGTCGCCAGGGTTTCAAGGTGTTCGGCGACGATTACGACACCCGCGACGGCACTTGCGTGCGCGACTATATCCACGTGCTCGATCTGGCCGACGCGCACGTCCGGGCAGTCGACTACCTTCTCGCCGGTGGCGAAACGGTCGAACTCAATCTCGGCACCGGCACCGGTACGACGGTGAAGGAACTGCTGGCGGCGATCTCGGCGGTTTCCGGAAAACCGTTCCCGGTGGAATATACCGGCCGGCGCGAAGGTGATTCCACATCGCTGGTCGCCAATAACGACAAGGCGCGGGCGGTTCTCGGCTGGGAGCCGAAATACAGCCTGAGCGATATCATCCGTTCCGCCTGGGACTGGCATTCCCGTTCCAACCATCATGTGATCTGAAGGGCCAAGACATGGCGGAAGGCGAGGTCAAGCTCGAGGAAAGCTGGAAACATGCGCTCGGGCCTGAGTTTTCCAATCCCTATATGAGCGAATTGCGCCGCTTCCTGGTTGCAGAAAAGGAAGCGGGCAAACGTATCTTTCCAAAAGGCTCGGAATATTTCCGGGCACTCGACCTGACGCCGCTTGACGAGGTGAAGGTGGTGATCCTCGGCCAGGATCCCTATCACGGCTTCGGCCAGGCGCATGGGCTTTGCTTCAGCGTTCGTCCGGGCGTGCGCGTCCCGCCGTCGCTCGTCAACATCTACAAGGAGATGGAGACGGATCTCGGCATTCCACCGGCCAGGCACGGATGCCTCGAACATTGGGCGGAGCAGGGCGTCCTGCTGCTCAACAGCGTGCTGACGGTCGAGGAGGGCAGGGCGGCGGCCCATCAGGGCAAGGGCTGGGAACGGTTCACGGATGCGGTGATCCGGGCGGTCAACGACGAGTGCGACGGTGTCGTCTTTATCCTGTGGGGCTCCTATGCCCAGAAGAAGGCGGCCTTCGTCGATCAGCAGCGCCATCTGGTGATCAAGTCGGCCCATCCGTCGCCGCTTTCTGCGCATAACGGCTTTCTGGGCTCGCGGCCGTTTTCCAAGGCGAATGCCTATCTGCAGTCGATCGGCAAGGATCCGGTCGATTGGCGCCTGCCGGAATAAGTCTAGTTCTGTGAACGATTAACCGAAGATCGTCTACGCAGAGTGAACAATGCGTTCGGATCGTCGCGTCTATCCAATCCCCGGTCCTTCCACCATCTTTACCCCAGAACAGCAGGCCGCACAGGCGGTCCGCAGAAAAGGGGTTTAAAATGCTCGACCAGATCAAAGGCCTCCACCACGTCACGTCGATGGCGGCAAGCGCCAGCACCAACAACAAGTTCTTCACCGACACGCTCGGCCTTCGCCGGGTCAAGAAGACCGTCAACTTCGACGCTCCGGATGTCTACCATCTCTACTACGGCGACGAAGTCGGTTCTCCCGGCTCTGTCATGACCTATTTCCCGTTCCCGCATATCGCCCGCGGCCGTCAGGGCACCGGCGAAGTCGGAACGACACTCTTCTCGGTTCCTGAAGGTTCGTTCGGTTTCTGGACCGACCGCCTGACGAAAGCCGGTGCGGAAGGCATCAAGGCCGATAGCGCCTTCGGTGAAAACCGCCTGCATTTCGCCGGCCCTGACGGCGACGGGTTCGCGCTCGTTGAAGTCAGGGACGATGCCCGCAAGCAGTTCGTCGGCAACGGCATTACCGAAGATCATGCGATCCGCGGCTTCCATTCCGCTTCGCTTCGTCTTCGCGATGAGGGTGCTACCGCCGAGCTCCTGAAATTCATGGGCTACAGCCAAGCCGACGCCAAGGATGGCGTGACCCGCCTGATCATGCCGGGCGGCAACGGCGCCGATGTCATCGACATCGAAACCATGCCGAACATTGCCCGCGCCAATCTCGGTGCCGGCTCGGTCCATCACATCGCCTTTGCGGTCGAGAACCGCGCAAAGCAGCTCGAAGTCCGCAAGGCGCTGATGGATACCGGCTACCAGGTCACCCCGGTCATCGACCGCGATTACTTCTGGGCGATCTATTTCCGCACGCCGGGCGGCGTGCTGTTCGAAATCGCCACCAACGAACCCGGCTTCGATCGGGACGAAGATACCGCCCATCTCGGCGAAGCCCTGAAGCTGCCCGCACAGCATGCACATCTGCGGGCAACGCTCGAACAACATCTCGAACCGCTGGACGCCTAATCAGGCACGTCCAAGGAGACCATCATGAGTTACGACAGTTATGTGCACCGGGCGCGCGCCGGTGCACCCGGAGCGCCGATCCTGTTCGTCTTTCACGGCACAGGCGGTGACGAAAACCAGTTCTTCGATTTCGGCGGACGGCTACTGCCGGAAGCCACCGTAATCTCGCCGCGCGGCGACATTTCCGAACACGGCGCGGCGCGTTTCTTCCGCCGCAAGGCTGAAGGTGTCTATGATTGCGAGGATCTCGCCCGGGCGACCGAGCGGATGAGCGAATTCGTCGCCGCCAACCGCGAACGTTACGGTTCCTCGACCGTGCTCGGCCTCGGGTTTTCGAACGGTGCGAACATTCTCGCCAATATCATGATCGAGAAGCCCGGCCTGTTCGACGCGGGCGTGCTGATGCATCCGCTGATCCCGTTCGCGCCAAAGGACCGCAAGGGCAAGCTTCAGAGCCGTGTGCTGATCACCGCCGGCCAGCATGATCCGATCGCCTCCGTGGCCCAGACTACCGACCTTGCGGACTACTTCAAGACGCAGGGCGACACGGTGACGCTGGAATGGCATGGCGGCGGGCATGAGATCCGTCCCAACGAGATCGAGGCCGCCAAAAAGTTCTTCGCGCCCTACGGCGCTTGACGCCAAAATGAAAACGCCCGGCTCCTCGATTGAGAGCCGGGCATTTTGATCTCAAGTTTTGCCGGCTTTTCTATTGGCGGGCAGTCGCCGTTCCGAATACTCTTGTCGGGGCCGGCTTTGCCTCGGAGGTCTTCTCCTCCGCTTCGTCGTCGCTGCTCTTCTCGCCGTTGCGGAAATAGTTGGCAACCGTTTGCGTGTGCAATTGCATCAACTCGTAGCAGTAGGTCACTTCCCGTTCGCTTGGCGACCAGTAAGCATTCGACTCGCCGCATTCGGCGGCCGTCAGCTTGATGCCGTCATCGAGTTTGTAGAGCCCGGAAAGAAGCTCGGCCAGGATATCCAGAACCTTCGCCGTCTTCGTTAGGTCCGCATAATCCTGGAGCTCCTTGTTGTTCGGCTTCTTGTAGGTGATCGTGAACTTGTTGTTCTGTCCGTCGGCCTGCTGATGCGGTTTCAGGACATCGAACCAGCTGTCACGGGCTTTCTGATATTCGCCGACGCACTGCTTGCGGCGCTCCTCCGGAAATTCCAGGTTATCGGCTGATTCCTTGAACTTCTCCGCATCCTTGCCGACCATCATGCAGACCATGCTGAAGGCGCGCTGGCGGTCGAGTGCGTGGACATCCCACAGGGCCTGCTCCTCTTCAGCCGCCTCGCTGGCCTCGGCGGATAACGTCCAGCCGTCGACGGAGTCGGTCAGCGCCGTATCGAAAACATCGCCATCCGCTTCCAACAGGAGCAGCGTGGAGAGCGTGTCGACGGCATCTTCCTCGCGGCCAAGAACCGGCAGGTTGAATTCCGAAACCAGCATATGTCCGGCTTCATGGAACAGAAAAAACAGCGCATTGCCGAATGCGAACTCGACACTGTCCTCGACCTGCTGCTTGGAAAGCCCTTGAAGGTCGTCGGTGAGTGCTGCCGCCTGAGCGCCGGGCATCGGCAGCGCAAGCAGCCCGATAAGGGCGAGAGGGAGAAGGCTGCGTCGCATCGGGCCGGTGCTTTCTGAAATCGATGTTGATCTGTCGCGTCCGCGATCCAAGCGATGCGGAGATTTGCCGGTCGTCGCGAGGCTGATTTATTCTATAACGCCGAGCTTTTAAGGTTGGATGAAGCAGTATTGTTGCCGATGTATTTCGACAGCCTTCGCGAACATTTAAGGTTTGTTAGAATTCCCTCGCTTTCATTGGTGAGCGAACTCCTAATGTGGCAGCGGGATCGTCCCGCAATTGATTTGCCGGCCTATAGCGAGATCGCCGAAAGCTTCCACATGTCCGGAAAATCAAGTTTGCCCTACAGCAGGCAGCGAGGCGATCCGCGCACGAAACTGTGATGCCGACGGCGACAGAACGTCGCAGGGTTCTTGGTTGTCAATCGACCTCAGAATATATACATGCTTATCATCAGCGCACTAGTATTTGCCATGCCAAACAACAACCCGACTCTCGGCTTTCTTTTTAATGACGTCGCACGCCTGTTTCGAAAGCGCTTCGAGCAGCGCGCGAAGCATATCGGCCTGACGCGCGCCCAGTGGCAGACGATTGTCTATCTCTCCCGCTGCGAAGGCATTCACCAGAAGGCGCTTGCCGAGCTTCTGGAAATTTCGCCGATCTCGGTGATGCGGGTGCTCGACAACCTTGCGGAACGCGGCCTCATCGAGCGACGCCCGCATGAGACCGACCGGCGGATCACATTGCTCTACACGACCGAAAAATCGAGGGCTCTAATCGACGACGGCCGCGAACTTGGAGATGCGACGCGCCAGGATGCGCTCGAGAACATTTCGGACGCCGACCGCGCCCGTCTCCTTGAAATACTCGAACACATGAAATCCAACCTCGTTACGGCCTGCCGCGCGCCGGCCGACAAAGCTCAAAAGAAGTCCTCCCATGACTGAGACCACCGCCCGTTCGTCCGAAGACAGCAACGTCACCGTTCTCGAAACACCCGCTCCGGCAGCCGCCGAACACAGCAGGGCGCGCAAGCGACGGAGCCTCAAGCGCCCGGTGCTCTTCGCGCTACTGCCGATCGCGCTGGTCATCGGCGGTTATTATTACGTCGAAGGCGGCCAGATCCTGTCGACCGACAACGCCTATCTCCAGGCGGACATGATCGGCGTAACGACCGATGTCGCCGGCACCGTGGCGTCCGTCGACGTGCACGAGAACCAGGAGGTCAGCCAGGGCCAGGTTCTCTTCACGCTGAAGCCGGACAGTTTCCGCATCGCGCTTGACGGGGCCAAGGCAAAGCTCGGGGCCGCACGCAACCAGCTCCTCAACCTGCAGGCCTCCTACCGTGAATCGCTCGCACAGATCGCTCAGGCGGAAGCCGACATTCCTTATTTCCAGACCGTTGTCGAACGTCAGGAACGGCTGATCTCCGGTTCGGCCGCCTCGCAGACGGCATTGGATGACGCCAAGCACAATCTCGACGCCGCCCACCAGAAGGTGGCGGTCGCCAAGGCGCAGGCCGATGCGACGCTTGCCCAGCTCGGCGGCAATGCCGACCAACCCATCGAACAGAACCCGCTCTATCTCGAAGCCCAGGCCGCGGTCGACGATGCGCAACGCCAGTTGAACAACACGGTCGCGCGGGCGCCGTTCGACGGCATCGTCACCAATGTCAGCGCGCTGCAGGTCGGCAGCTATCTCGAAGCCGCTCAGCAGGGCTTCTCGCTGGTCTCGACCAGGAACATGTGGATCGCCGCCAATCCGAAGGAAACCGAGCTTACCTATATCAAGCCCGGCCAGCCGGTGACGATCAGCGTCGATACCTATCCGGGTGTCCAGTGGACGGGCAAGGTCGCGAGCGTCAGCCCCGCCTCCGGCTCCAGTTTCGCGTTGCTCCCGGCGCAGAACACGTCCGGCAACTGGGTCAAGGTCGTGCAGCGCATTCCGATGCGCGTGACGATCGATGACACGGCCGGCAAGCCGCCGCTTCGCGCCGGCATGAGCACGGTGGTCGATGTCGATACCGGCCACAAGCGCGGCCTGCCGGAATTCGCCCAGAAGCTCCTCAACCAGTCGACCGCCTACGCGCACGAGTAAACGATCATGAGCAACGTCGTTTCATCGGCAGCGTCGGTGGTCGCCAATCGTGGTGCGATCACCGCCTGCGTCATTCTGGCCGTCATCATGCAGGCGCTCGATACGACGATCGCCAACGTCGCGCTGCCCTATATCCAAGGCAGCGTTTCGGCTTCCGCCGACCAGATCAACTGGGTGCTGACCTCCTATATCGTCGCCGCGGCAATCATGACGCCGCCGTCCGGCTTCCTGGCCGCCAAGTTCGGCCGCAAGCGCGTGCTGCTCGTCGCCATCTTCGGCTTCGTCGCCGCCTCCGTGCTTTGCGGGTTGGCCCAGTCGCTGCCGCAGATCGTCGGTTTCCGCCTGCTGCAGGGCTTTTTCGGCGCAGCGCTCGTGCCGCTGTCGCAGGGCATCCTGCTCGACATCTATTCCGTCGAGGAGCGCGGTTCGGCGATGGCGCTGTTCGGCGTCTCGGTCATGGTAGGCCCCGTGCTCGGCCCGGTCATCGGAGGCTGGCTGACTGACAATATCAGCTGGCGCTGGGTGTTCTATATCAACGTGCCGATCGGCATCCTGGCCTTCATGGGCATCAGCGTCTTCGTCAAGGAGACCAAGATCGACGCGCAGGCGAAGCTCGACTGGTTCGGCTTCGGCATGCTCAGTCTCGCTATCGCGTCGCTGCAGCTCTTCCTCGACCGCGGCCAGCAGCTCGACTGGTTCTCCTCGAGCGAGATCGTCGTCGAAGCCATGGTTTGCGCGGCAGCCTTCTACCTGCTGCTCGTCCACACGTTCACGGCAGAAAAGTCGTTCATCAATCCGCGCCTTTTCCTCGACCAGAACTTTACCGTCAGCATGATCTTCATCTTCGTGATCGGGGTGACCTATCTCGCCTCGCTCGCCCTGATGACGCCGTACCTGCAATCGCTGATGGGCTATCCGGTGATTACCGCCGGCATCGTCATGGGGCCGCGCGGTCTCGGCACGATGGTGTGCATGTTCTTGGTCGGACGGCTGATCGGCAAGGTGGATACGCGCATCCTGATCTTCCTTGGCCTCGCGATCACCGCCTGGGCGATGTATGACATGATGGGCTGGACGCCTGACGTCTCGCAGTGGACGATCGTCTATGTCGGTTTCATCCAGGGTGCGGGCCTCGGCTTCCTGTTCGTGCCGCTGACGACGATCGCGTTCGCGACCTTGCCGGCGCATATGCGCGGCGACGGGACCGGTCTCTACAATCTGTCGCGTAATATCGGCTCCAGCGTTGGCATCGCCGTCGTCTCGGCGCTGCTGGTGGAAAATGTCCAGCGCAATCATGCGGACATCGTCAGCTACGTGACGCCGTTCAACCACGCCTTCCACGCAAAGGCTGCGGCGGGCCTGGACCCGACGACGGTTGCCGGCGCCAGCGCACTCGACAGCATCATCACGCTGCAGTCGACGATCATCGCCTATGTGGATGATTTCAAGCTGCTGATGATCATGTCGCTTGCGGTGATGCCGCTGCTGTTCGTGCTGCGCAAGCCGGCCAAGGCACCGGCTGTGGATCACAGCGTGGCGATGGAATAATCGGCCTTCCGGGGCATGGAATTGCCCCTCATCCGGCTGCCGCCACCTTCTCCCCGTTCTGACGGGGAGAAGGACGCAAGCCGCGTGATCCCCGTCCCTCTGGATCGGGGTTTCGGCTGGGCAAGGTGGTGCGGCATATCTCTTCTCCCCGTCCATACGGGGAGAAGGTGGCGGCAGCCGGATGAGGGGCAAAGCTCCACATGCAAACACCTCCTTCGGGCTTGCGAGGCAAATAACGATGGCCGATAGTGGCTCGATCACGTTTCTGGCTGCCCGGAGGTCTCCCATGAGTAACCACCTGAAATTCTTCATCGACGGTGTCTGGGTCGAGCCGGCCATTCCGGTTGCTCTGGATGTCATCGACCCATCCACCGAAGAGGCCTATACGCGCATCGCGCTCGGCTCCAAGGCGGATGTGGACAAGGCCGTTGCTGCGGCCAAGGCTGCTTTCCCGGCCTTCTCACAATGGTCGAAGGAGGAGCGGCTGGCGTTGCTCCGCCGGATCCTTGCCGAATACGAAAAGCGTTACGAGGATATCGCGCAAGCCGTTTCCCAGGAAATGGGTGCGCCGATCGGCTTTGCGAGGGACGCGCAGGCCGCTGCCGGGCAGGGGCATCTCAAGGCGACGATCGAGGCGTTCGAAGCCTACGAATTCAGGGAGACGCGCGGTACGACGACCATCGTGAAAGAGCCGATCGGCGTTTGCGCTCTGATCACGCCGTGGAACTGGCCGCTCAACCAGATCGTCTGCAAGGTGGCACCGGCGATCGCCGCCGGCTGCACCATGGTGCTCAAACCCTCCGAGATCGCGCCGATCAGCGGCATCATCTTTGCAGAAGTGATGGAGGCAGCGGGTGCGCCGAAGGGCGTCTTCAACCTCGTCAACGGCACCGGACCGGACGTGGGCCAAGTGATGGCCGGCCATCCGGATGTCGACATGGTGTCCTTCACCGGCTCCACCCGCGCCGGCGTGATCGTCGCCAAGACCGCCGCCGATACTGTGAAGCGGGTGGCGCAGGAACTCGGCGGCAAGTCCCCCAACATCATCCTGTCCGATGCGGAATTCGAAAAGGCGGTGGCGGACGGCGTGACCACCTGCTTTGGAAATTCCGGCCAATCCTGCGATGCGCCGACCCGCATGCTGGTGCCGGCCAAACGCCATGACGAGGCGCTTCAAATTGCCAAGGCTGCGGCCGAGAAACTGAAGACCGGCGATCCGCGCGCCGATGGCATCGATCTCGGCCCGGTGGTCAGCAGGATCCAGTTCGACAAGATCCAGCGGCTGATCGAGGCGGGCATCGCGGAAGGTGCGACGCTGGTCACCGGCGGCCCCGGCCGGCCGGAAAACCTCAACCGCGGCTATTATATCCGCCCGACCGTGTTCGGAAACGTCAGCAACGACATGACCATCGCGCGAGAGGAGATCTTCGGGCCGGTCCTGTCGATCCTCCCTTATGAGACAGAAGAGCAGGCGATCGAGATCGCCAACGACACGCCCTATGGGCTTGCCGCCTATGTCCAGTCCGGCGACCTCGTTCATGCCCGCCGGGTGGCGGCGCGCCTACGCGCCGGTTCGGTGTTCATCAATTATCCCGAATGGGATCTCTTCGCGCCCTTCGGCGGCTTCAAGCAATCCGGCAACGGCCGCGAATATGCCGATTGGGCCATTCACGACTTCCTCGAAATCAAGGGTATCGTTGGGTATGGCGTTTAAGACCTTCAATCCTTCCTCCGTCCGCAAGCCGTTCGGCGGCTACAATCACGGCCTGCTGGTGCCGCCCGGTGCCAGCCTGCTGGTTACCTCCGGCCAACTCGGCATTTCGCCCGAGGACAAGATCCCGCCGGATGTGGCGGGCCAAGCCGAACTTTGCTTCAAGGCGATCGGCGCCATCCTCGAAGAGGCGGGCATGACCTATACGGACGTCATCCGCATTTCCGGCTTCGTCACCAGCCGGGAGGATTTTCCGGCCTATATGGCGGTGCGCGACCGCTATACGCTCGACCCGAAACCGGCCTCGACGCTGATCGTCGTCGGCGGCTTTACCCGGGCCGAATTCCTGGTGGAAGTGGAAGTGACGGCGGCGAAGGTGTTCTGACGCTGCCTTCAAATAAATAAAGGCGTTATATCTTTGACGCCGAGCATGGTCGGGCGAGGCTGATTTATTTTTTATTGATCACGTGATTGTTTCTATTGCGAAGCAAAGTTCTGCATTTTTTCATTTGCGGAAAAATCGCGGCCACTCTTTAAATATTCCTTGAGCTGATTGGGCTATCAGTGAGCCGTGGGGTTCTGATCAAGGTTATTCGGGGGTTTTTCCATGCGTCCTATTGTAATGGGTGCCTTAGCACTTCTGTCTGCGCAATTTCTCGCGCCCGCTGCCTTTTCCGCAGGTCTCGTTGCCAGTGTCAGCCTGTCGTCGCAGACCATGACTGTCGAGCGTGACGGCGTCGTGGTTTACGAATGGAAGGTCTCGACCGCTCGGCCAGGCTATTCGACGCCCGACAGGAAACTGGGGCGCCAAGTCGTTGTCCAGGAACCATCGTTCGCGCAAATACGATAACGCGCCGATGCCGTTTGCGGTGTTCTATAACGGCGGTTATGCCGTTCACGCCACCTTCGAGACAAGGCGGCTCGGCCGCCCGGCCTCGCATGGCTGCATCCGCCTGCATCCCGAAAATGCAGCGACATTCTTCACGCTCACCAGCCAATACGGTCTGTCGAACACGCGCATCGTCGTCAGCCGCTGAGTTACGGCTCAGTAGCCGCAGCTCCTCAGCTGCGCTTCGTATTTGGCAGCCATGCCGGCGGATTTCTGCGCGGTCTGCTTGACCCCGTTGCCGAATTCGCCGCGCGCATATCCTGCCTGGCCGGTGTAGTAGGCGAGGTAGAGATTGTAGCTGTCGGTGAGCGGAATGCCGTTCTTGAGATGGCTTCGGTTGTGATACCAGCCGACGAAATGGACAGCATCGCCGAAATCGGTGCGGCTGGCGCTCCAGCGGCCAGTATCCTGCTTGTAGGTCAGCCAGGTGCCGTCGAGCGCCTGGGCGTAACCATAAGCTGTCGAGGCGCGCGTCCATGGGATGAAGCCGAGCAGTTTGGTGCGCGGCGGCCGGGCATAGGGCTGGAAGCCCGATTCCACATAGATCGTCGCCATCAGGATCGGCACGGGCACGCCGAATTCCCGCTCGGCCTTCTTGGCGTCGCGCGCCCAGTTGTTGAACAGCCCGTCGCGCTGCTCGAAGATCGCGCAGGCATTGGTGACCCTACTCGGCGCAGACGCGCAGGCAGACAGGGACACGGTCAGGAGGGCGATGAAAAACGCAATACGCATCGCTTAATCTCTCGGTTTCCAGAGATTAATAACCGGTAAAATTTAAGGAAAAGTTTAGTGGCCGGGATGAGATGTTGGTGACGCTAAATAGGCGCGTCCGGCAAACAGGTTTCGCACGATGACGCCGAGCGCGGTCGTGGCCGCAATGCCTTCGAGCCCGAGCCCGATTGCCGGCGCAAGCAGCGTCAGGGTGGCAAACACGGCGAGCGTGAAACGCGCCGGGCCGATGCAGACGTAACGGTCGCGTACGAACCACAGGCTCGCCAGATAAATCGCGACTGGGATCGCCACCGCATAATCGCCAACGAGGATGGAGACTTCGGAATGGTGGGTGATGATGTCGACGAGCACCGCAAAGCCGGCACCGACCGCGGCGCCCGAGGTGAAGATGAAGAAATGACCGTAGCCCCAGAGAAGCGAACGCCTCAAGTGATGGCTGTTGAGCTGTTCCTCGCGGGCGAAATAGACCCACCAGAGCGAAAAGACGATGACCAGCGCCGAAAGCGCCGTATGCACCAGCATGATGTTGACCTCGCCGGCGAACTGGCGAAGTGCCGTCGAACCGGCAAGCAGCGTCTCGCCGAGCACGATGATGTTGAGCAGGCCGTAACGCTCGACGATGTGGTGGCGATGCCAGGGCGTGTTGGCGGTCAGCCGTTCGGCGACGGCGGGCACCGCAAGTTCAAGAATCACGGCGAGTGCCCAGAGGATATAGGATACGCCGAAGGTGAGGGGCTGCAGAAAGAGGAAGCTCAGCCAGAGAAGCTGGACGAGGAAGATTCCGATCGCATAACCGAGCGCGGTGGGGCGGCAGCGAGGGTCGTGATAGGCGGCCCGCAGCCACAGGATGATCATGGCGATGCGCATGACGGCGTACCCATAGATCACCAGCGTGAAATCCGGTGCCTCGGTAAAGAGAGCCGGAATGCCGGCGGCAATCGTCAGCGAGCCGCCCATCAGCACCATGGTCAGCAACCGATAGACGACGTCGTCATTGTCATAGGCAGACGAGAACCAGGTGAAGTTCATCCAGGCCCACCAGATGGCGAAGAAGGCCATGATGAAGGTCATCACCCCCTGCGCGGCATGATTTTCGGCAATCGCATGATGCAGGCCGGCGGCGGCGGATGCGATCGCGATCACCGACACCAGGTCGAACAGCAGTTCGAGCGGGGTTGCGACCCGGTGATGCTCGTTAGGATCGCGAGGATGCAAGGGACGCAGGATAGTAGCGAGTGGTGAAGCCTCAGTCATTGTCTGCCTGTCCCTGAACATGAAGATTCGCGATCGAGGAAAATAGCGCAAAAAAGCGTGTTCAAGTAAAGAGTGGCGGGCCATATCGCGATGATCGAGGCTTGGGATGCGTGACGTTGTTGAAACGGAAAGGCTGGTATTGCGGGAAATTACCAGGGTGGACCTGCCGATCTTGTTTCGCATCTTCGGCGATGCCGAGAGCATGCGCTTTTATCCGCGCGCCAAGAGCCTCGAAGAAACCGAAGTATGGTTCGAAAAGCTTGCTTTCCGGAGTTATGCGGAAAACGGTTTCGGTCTCTGGGGTATCATCGAGAAGGCAGCCGGCGAGTTGATTGGTGATTGCGGCATTACCCTTCAGCCGACGCCCCACGGCCTGGAGCCGGAGATTGGTTATCATCTCCGGCGCGAATGGCTCGGCCGTGGTTATGCCGTTGAGGCGGCCGCTGCCTGCCGTGATTTTGGTCTCGGCGGCCTCGGTTTCGAGCGGATCGTCTCGATCGTCAGCCCGGAAAATATACCGTCGCTCCGGGTTGCGGCGAGGATCCATCAGCGCTGGGAAATCTATCGGACGGTAACGGCCGCTGGGGCGCAGGTGGATCGGTTTCTGTTCATCTCCGAGCGGAATACGCCGGACGTAGACGAACCGGATGCGGCCACGCGGGTCGCAATGGTGGAGGCGGCGGCTCTTCTGGTAATGCGCCGCCGCGAAACGGAGGGCTAGAACCGCTCCATCTCGCGCCGGACCTTGTCGAGGAACGCAGCGCGTGTCTGCGGTGTGCAGTTGTTCATGTCGTAATGGGCGAGAAACGTCACCGGCCGGGCAGGGTTGGTCTGTACCCGCAGCACGCGTTTCGACAGCTTTCGCGGCGGGTCGCCGGCGAGGAAGGCGCGCCAGCGGGTGGCGCCGTAGGTGGTCACCACCGCCACCTTGTCGATATGCAGCTTTCGCGTCAGCTTGCCGTCCTTCAGCTCGAAGGTGATGCCGGGCAGCCAGACGCGGTCGAAATAACCCTTCAGCATGGCCGGCCAGCCGAAATTCCAGACCGGCGTGACGATCACCAGGCCTTCGGCCGCCTGCAGCCGGTCGACATAGGGTTTCACCAGCGACAGGTTGTTGGGGTAATCGTGGTAGGTCATCCGGTCATGGCGCGACATGACCGGATCGAAACCTTCGGCATAGAGGTTGCAGTCATCCACCTCATGGCCGGCCTTCAGAAGGCTTTCGCGTGCCTGCCTGTGCAGCGCTGCGCCATAACTTTCCTCGACCGGATGCGAGTGGACGAGCAGGACACGCATCAGCCACCTGCTGCGGCAAGGCCCGGGAAGAGGTAGTTCTTGCCGGCCGAGAAATCGAAGTCGGGATTGTCCCAGGCGATCATCTTGCCGGGGTTGAGGAGGCCCTTCGGGTCGGTCTCCTTCTTGAAGGCAAGCTGGACGGTGTCCGTCTGCTTCATGCCACCTTCTTCCAGCGTATAGCGGTGTGGGTTGAAAATCGGGCAGCCGTTGTCGCGGTGGATCTGCATGATCTCCTCCAGCCGCTCCCTGGTCGTGTAACGGACGAGAGGAAGGCCGGAGCACTGCATGCGGCCGTCGAACTTGATGAATTCCAGATGGCCCGGCACCTCGTCGCCGAACAGTTTCGTCATCTTCTCGACCTTGGCGACATGATCCGGTCCCGGATACTGGACCTGCAGATAGGTGAAGCCGGGATCAACTTTCAGGGCACGCAGCGTCGTGTGGTTCCAGGCAAGCTCGTAGGCATGCGGAATGCCTTTCATGCTTTCCACCTTGTCGGAGCGGAACAGGATTTCGCCCTTCTGGCGCTCGGCAAAGGCGGTGAATGCGTCGATCGAATGCGGCGCGATCATCAGCACGACGATCGACTGGTTGCGGTCGCGCAGGAACGGCTTGTGTCGCGGGAAATAGTCGTAGGGGATCGGTGCGGCGATCGGGGCGATTTCCTTGATCAGCAGGCCGTTCTTGTGAGCGAGCGCATCGCCGAAGCGCACTGCGTCCATGAAGTCGTCGTAACCGACCAGCACGTCCACCCAGTCGTATGCGGGGGCCAGTGGCATCTCGACCTCGACGATGATGCCGTTGGTGCCATAGGCATGGGTGACCTTCTGCAGGTCCCAGGCGGTCAGGTCGAGCACGCGAGGTTCGGCCTCCATGGTGACGACGCGCAGCCGCAGGATGTTGCCGAGGTCGCGCAAGCCGCCCCAGTGGATCGAGCCGACGCCACCGGAACCGCCGGCAACGAAGCCGCCGATGGTTGCGGTCTGGGCGGTGGAGGGGTGGAAGCGCAGCTCCTGGCCGGAATGCGCTTTTGTCTGGCGGTCGAGTTCGGCAATCACGATGCCGGGCTCGGCGATAACGCGGCCCGGATGGATTTCCTTGACCTTATTCATGTTGATGAGGTTCAGCACGATGCCGCCGGAGAGCGGCATGGCCTGGCCGTAATTGCCGGTGCCGGCACCGCGCGGGGTGACCGGCACGCCATGCGCGTAGGCGACCTTCAGCACCCGGATCACCTCTTCCTCGCTCTTCGGCGAGACGACGAGATCGGCGGTAACGCTCTCGAGTTCTTCTTTGAGGATCGGCGAATACCAGTAAAAATCGCGGCTCTTCTGGCGCACCAACGCCGGATTGTCCTCGACCGCGAGGCCTTCGAGTTCTTGTCTGATCTGTGCGTAATCCGGCATGTTCACTTGTCCAAAATCGGGTCCAGGTCACGGTAATCCGGCAGGCGACGGTCGATGCCCATGCCATTCCGCATCACGATGCGGTCGGCCTGCGGACGGGAAAGGAATTCGCTCCAGCGCCTTGCGCTGAACATCACGAGATCGGCGGGGCCGCCTTCGGCAATCACGCCGATATCCGGTCGCCCAAGGATTTCGGCGGGCGTCGAAGTGACGACCCGGGCGGAGGTGTCGAGCGGATGGTCGAGATGCAGGATACGCACCGCTTCGCGGAACACCTCGACCGGGTCCATGTCGCCATAGGCGTAGAACGGATCGCGGGTATTGTCGGAGGAGACGCCAGTCTTGACGCCGGCGGCGGCGAGTTCGTGGAACAGCGTGACGCCGCGCCAACGGGGCGTGCGGCCGGCATGGCGGTCCTGCAGGTACATGTTGCACATCGGCAGCGAGACGACCGAGATGTCGGCTTTGGCCACCTTGTCGATGACGCGGCTTGCGGTCTCGTCGTCCTGCCGGGCCAGTGAGCAGCAATGGCCGACGGTCACCGAGCCTTCGAAACGGTTGCGGAGTTTTGCCTCGGCAATGGCCTCCAGGGTGAGGACCTGCTTGTCTTCCGTCTCGTCCACATGCAGGTCGATGTCGAGGCCGTTGTCGGCGGCCGCCTCGAAGAGCGTGTCGAGGATCCGTTCGAAATCCGGCAGAATGCGGGTGGCGCCGCCGAGTAGTCCGCCATAACGCCTCGCCGTCGCGACGATGCCGCCGAAGACGCTTTCGTCGAGCACGCATTCCAGCGGCAGCAGGGCGACTGCCTGCAGCGCAATCCTATCCTTCCATTCGGCGCGAAGCTCATCGAATAGCGGGAAGGAGATATCCGGCTGCGGCGGGATCGAATCCAGATGGGTGCGGATGAGCTTGGTGCCGTGGGCATAGGCGCTTTTCAACGAGAATTCGAAGCGGGCGCGGATGTCTTCGGCCGTCCAGTTGGCGATCCGGTCCTCGCGCACATTCATCAATGCGCCTTCGAACGTGCCGTCCGGGTTGGGGCGTCGGTCCCAGAAATGGCCCTTATCGAGATGGGTGTGCATGTCGACAAAGCAGGGCCAGATCATGCCGCCGCGCATATCGGCGGAGACCAGATCGGCGGGTGCGAAACCCCTTGGCAGGATCGCTTCGATCTTCCCGTCCGCGATGACGAGATCGGCCTCCATGAGGCCGTCTTTTGCGACAGCCGGCAGGCCCTTGACCAGAACCGCCGGCAGCGTCGCATTGGTGAGCGCGAAACGGCGGGCGTCGGGAAGCGTCATGAAGGCAGTCATCAGTTTTCTCTTTTCAGGCTGCTTTCATGCCAGCGATGCAGGAAAAACCAGGAGATGAAGGAGGTGATCGCAAAAATCACCACGCCGAGCAGCGACAACAAAATCAATGCCGCAAACAGGCGCGGAATGTTGAGGCGATACTGGGATTCCAGCAGCCGGAAGGCAAGGCCCGAACCGGCGCCTGCCGAGCCTGCCGCGAACTCCGCAACGACCGCCGCGATCAGTGCCAGGCCGCCGCCGATCCTCAATCCCGTCATAAAATAAGGCAGCGAGGAGGGGAGTTTCAGGTAGAGCAGCGTCTGCCAGCGCGAGGCGCCGTAGAGATCGAAGAGGTTGAGCAGGTTATGATCGACGCTCTTCAGGCCCTGCACCATGTTCGAGAGGATCGGGAAGAAGGCGACGAGGAAGGCGCAGATCAAAAGCGCGATTTGCGTCGTCGGGGCATAGATCAGGATCAGCGGGGCGATCGCCACGATCGGGGTTACCTGCAGGATGACGGTGATCGGATAGAAGGCCGTCTCGATCCATTTCGACTGAATGAGAAAGACGGCGATGCCGACGCCGCCGATCAGCGCCAGCGCCAGCGCCTGCATGGTGATCTGCGTCGTCACCCAGAGAGCGGGCGAGAGCGTGCCCCAGTCGTTGTAGAGCGAGTTCGCGACCGCCAACGGCCCCGGCAGGATATATTGCGGGATGCTGTTGACGGTGATGATAAACTGCCAGAGGAGGACGAGGCAGACCACCACGCAGATCGGGATCAGGGTGCGCAGCAGCGTATCGCGGTTGCGGCTGAGTAAGCCCGGCTTTGGCGGCATCAGGGCGGTATCGGTGTCGGCCATCAATGTTCCTCCCCGCCGATTGCTTCGATGAGCATGGTCGAGACCTTTTCGCAGGCCTGGCGGTACTCTTCCGAGGTGCGGTAACGTGCATCGCGCTCAAGGCTCGTCACCAGCGGGAAATCCGCGTGCACCCGGCCGGGTCGCGCCTTCATCACCACGATGCGGTTGGAAAGATAGGCGGACTCGAATACGGAATGGGTGACGAAGATCACCGTGATACCTGTCTCGCGCCACAGCCGCAGCACGTCGTCGTTGAGTTTCTGGCGGGTGATTTCGTCGAGCGCCGCAAAGGGCTCGTCCATCAAGAGCAGCTTCGGTTTGGTCACCAGCGCACGGGCGATCGAGACACGCATCTTCATGCCGCCGGACAGTTCGCGCGGATAGGCGTCGGCGAAGTCCTGGAGGCCGACGGTCGCGAGCGTCTTCATGATTTCGGCGCGGGCGGCGGATTTGGAAACACCGCGCAATTTCAGCGGCAGGTAGACGTTGCCGAACACCGTCTGCCACGGCATCAGCGTCGGCTCCTGGAAGACGAAGGAGATGTCGCCTTCCGGCAGGCCCTTGGAATTGATGCGGGAGCTCGGCCAGTCGATCGTGCCGGTCGAGACGTCGCCGAGGCCGGCAATGATGCGCAGTGCCGTCGATTTGCCGCAGCCGGACGGCCCGAGCAGGCTGACGAACTCGCCGCCCTCGACCGTCAGCGACATGTCGGAGAGCGCCAGCGTGCCGCTGGAGAACATTTTCGAGACGGAGCGCATGACGACCAGCGGGCGTCTGCGTGTCTCCCCGGGGGCGGGTACCAGCGGGGCTTGGGACATGCTCATTGTGGGCCTTGAACTTAGTCGGGACAGGGCGGCAATTCCCTCTTTCCCGTGGCAGGCACAGCAAAGAGGGAATGAACCATTGCGCTCTTCCGAGACTATTTTTTCAGCGCCATGCCTACGCCCTTGCAGACGAACTTGGTCGAATAGGCCTTCTTGTAATCAAGGTCGGCCGGTTCGACGCCGATCGAGACCATGGACTCGAAGAACTTCTTGTAGCGCTCGTCGGTAATGCAGCCGATGCCCTTGGTTTCGGCGTCGCCGGAAACCACGATGCCGTATTCCTTCATCTTGGCGATGGAATAGGCGATCTGGCCATCCGTCATTTCCGGATTGTCCTTCTTGATCAAGTCGTTGGCGGCTTTGTTGTCACCATAGAGATAAGTGTACCAGCCTTCGAGCGAAGCGTCGACGAAACGCTGCACGACATCCGACTTCTTGTCGATCATCGTCTGCGTGGTGGTGATCATCGTCGAATAGGGGCCGTAACCGGCATCGGCGATCAGGAACACTTTCGGCGTCCAGCCGGCCTGCTTTCCGATCTCATAGGGTTCGGAGGTCAGGTAACCCTGCTGTGCGGAAGCCTTGTCGGCGATGAAGGGGGCAGGGTTGAACGTGTAGGGCTTGAACTGCTCGTCCTTGAAGCCTTTGAAGTTCTTCTTCATCCACTCGAAATAGGTGGTGTAGCCTTCCTTGCCCATGAAGATGGTCTTCATCTTGGCCAAGTCCGCGAAGGTCTCGACGCCGGCATCGGGATGGGCGAGCAGGACCTGCGGGTCCTTCTGGAAGATCGAGGCGACACTGACCAGCGGGATGCCCTGCTTGACGGCGTCCATATCGCCGAGCGGACCGCCCATGTAGAAATCCACCTTGCCGGCGATCAGAAGCGCGCGGTTGGCGGCATTCGGGCCACCCTGCACGATCTTCACCTTCAGGCCATGCTTTTCATAGGTGCCGTCGGCGACGGCCTGGTAGAAGCCGCCATGCTCGGCCTGAGCGAGCCAGTTGGTGCCGTAGGAGACTTCGTCGAGAGCTGCAGCCGGCTGAGCGGCGAGCGCCATCGCCGAAAGGCCGAGCGCGGCCAGAAAACTCTTCATCATCAATGATTTGGACATGTCGCTTTGTTCCCCTGTTAAACCGTGCGGCATCGTGAGAGCAGCTTATGATGGACATTTGTACGGTTGCGTTGCTCTTTGAAAAGCATCAAAATTCGTTCACATTGATGCCTTTAGGGCAGCGCTCGAATTTTAACCTGCCAAATTGTGGTGCATGATCAAAAAACATGCAATGAGGGGCTTCGGAGAAAATGCTGCACTCGCGAAAACTTCAATATATCGACGAGATCGCCCGTTGCGGGTCGATCCGCAAGGCGGCCGCCCGGCTGAACGTCGCGTCGTCGGCGATCAACCGGCAGATTCTGGCCCTGGAAGAAGAGTTCGGGGCGCCGCTCTTCGAGCGGATGCCGCGCGGGCTGAAGCTGACGGCGGCCGGCGAGCTCTGTATCGAGCACATCCGGGAGGTGCTGAAGACCTATGAGCGGATGGAAGCGCGGATCCGCGGTCTCAAGATGCCGCAGGCCGGCAAGGTGACGCTGGTCTCGACCGTCGGGCTCGCCGCAGGGCCGCTCCCCGAGATCATAGCCCGCTTCGTCGCGCAGCATCCGCGCGTGCGGGTTCATCTGCGCAATGACGGGCCGTCGAACACGATGCAGCCGGTGATTACGGGGGAGGTGGATTTCGGGCTTGGCTTCAACATCCCGGCGACGCCCGGCATTCGGACACTTGCCAATTTCGACATACCGATCGGCGTGGTGATGCCGCCGGGGCATCGGCTGGCGGTGGAAGAGGGGCCGGTCGATCTTGCGGATGTCGTGCAGGAACCGCTGGTGCTTGCACAGTCGGGCACCAGTTTGCGCAACATCATCAACCTGGCGCTATCACCGCTTTCGATCGCGGTGGAGCCGCTGGTGGAAAGCAATGCCTCCGAAATGCTGAAGAAGCTGGTCAAGGCGGGCACCGGCCTGACACTGCTCAATCCGCTCGACGTGCTGTCGGAGTGCCGTCGCGGCGAGCTGATCTTCCGGCCGATCGCCAACCCGCACGCGCGCCATCAGCCGATGAAGCTTTTCGCCCGTGCGCGCACGACGCTCGATACGGCGACCAGCCTGTTCGTGGAATTCCTGCTATCGGAGCTTGCCGCGATGGTCGCCGAGCTGCAGGCCAAGGGCCATCTGCCGCTCCAGCCGCATGGCCGGGACGCGCAGCGCGACGAGGGTTAGCGGGAATAAAGTTCGTCGAGCGGGAATGTTTCGAATTCCCGCAGCATCTCGATGAAGCCCGCGACCTGATGGCGGCAGATAGCCGCGCCTTTTTCGGCGGTGCCCTTCGAGGCGTCGCCGACGACGCCGTGGGGGTTCAGGTCATGGGCCACCCAGGACAGCACGTGCGGCGGGGCAGGCTGCATGTATTTCGAGCGGCTTTCCGCCTTGGAGACGAAGTTCTGCGCGTTCTCCATCCGCACCAATTCTGGTCGGAAATGCAACATCAGCGAGGTTTCGACTTCGCCGCCGTGGATACCGTATTTTTGCTCGTGCTCGCTGATCAGGCCGGGCGGATTGCCGAAGCGGCCCCATTGCGTGCCGATTACCGCCATCTTGTAGCGGACACGCAGCTCGCGGCCGACGATGCTCATGATATCGACATTGCCACCATGCGAATTGACGAAGACGAGCTTCTTCACGCCTGCTTCCGCCACCTTGGCGCCGATCGCGGTCCAGGCGGGGATCAGGATTTCCGGCCCGAAGGATAGCGAGCCGGGACCGTAGACGTGTTCGTTCGCCTTGCCGATTTCCTGGGTTGGCAGAACGAGGAAATCGAGGTCTTCGGGGCGCTGCGTCTTCAATTCGGCCAGCATGCCGTTGGCGATTGCCACATCGGTTGCGATTGGTAGGTGAGGACCGTGCTGCTCGGTGGAAGCGATCGGCAGGATGGCGATGGTCTTGTCGGGCGAAAGGCCGGCGAAATCGAGTGTGTTGAGTTCGTTCCAGTAAAATGGCTTGCCCATGTTATCCTGCCTTTCTGCATCTTGTTTTTGAGGGGTAGGAGATCGGGCACATCTCGAAAAGCATCAATTTCCGCCTAGTCTGCTGCCTTTTTGAGTGCGCTGTTTCGAGCCTTCTGTGCCAAGTCGGGAAAAAAGCTGATTTCACTAAAATTGCATCTTTCGGTTTAAGCGGCCCGAAATAGCGTCTGGATAGGATGAAGCCATTCAAGAAACGGCATCCAAGCCGTCCGAAGAAAAGGGTGCAGAGCCATGATCAAGAAGCTCATTATCTCCGCAATCGTCCTGACGGCGCTTATTGTCGGCAAGGAATCGCGGGCAGCGGGTGTCGGCGGTTTCGCTCGCGTGCTGTCCGAAAATGTGGCAACCGAACGCCATGAAGGCGCGATGAAAGATAGATTGCTATCCGGCAATCAGGCGCAGAGCCCGACCCGCGAGCGTCGTCCGATCCTTCCGACCTATCATCATATCTGATCCGGAGCGACTCTCCTCGCTCCCGTCCGTTGCAGCACGACGGACCGGCCCGCCTTCCTTCCATGGGGAGGCGGGTTTTCGCCATTCGGCAATTGCGATGCTTCAGGTTTGCAAAATGATTCCGCAGGCTTCCGGAACGCGTTGTATTTAATTGAATATTTAACGTTCTACGCGAGGTTAGGCCATCTTTCCCGTCCAAGTCCGGGAAGCCGCCGAACCAGCCAACCCCGCGGCGGTTGTTGAAATAAGGAGCGATGCAGGTGCGGATTTCGATCAAGCATACTTTGATATTGGCTTTTGTTGTCTTGAGCCTCGGCATTTTGGGTCTCGTGGGCAAAATGCTGTCTCAGGAGATAGACCGCTACCGGAACTCCACCCGGCTCTCGGAACTAGCACAGCTCGACGAAGCACTTTTCAATGCGTTGATCGGACTACGCGGCGAGCGCGGCGGCATATCTTCGGCCATCAAGATGGAACCTGCCGAGGTCGCGTCCAGCCGCAAGAACATGGATACCGGCCGCGAGTCGATGGACAAGGCCTTCTCGGCGGTAAAGACCCTGACCGCCAACGTCGAACAGGTGAGCCTGCGCAACACGATCTCTCCCGTCCTCAACGCCTACACGCAGTGGGCGGGTTATCGTGCGACTGTCGACACCGCGCTGATGCAGGCAGTCAAGGATCGCGATCCGGCACTCGGCAAGGCCGTGCTCGGACTTGCCGATACGATGCTGGCCGATCTCGAAAAGGCCGCCAATCAGGTCGAGGCCACCATCAATGCGCGCGGGCCGGGGATGATCATGTTCACACAGATCCGCTCCCTTGCCTGGACGGCGCGCACGCAGCTCGGCACCGCCAACTCCACCTTCGTCAGTGCTCTGATTGCCAAGCAGCCGCTTGCCGCTGACAAGCTGACGGAAATCGCGGTTCAGGATGCACGCGTGGCAACGGCATGGGATGTCATCACCCAGCTCTCCAACGCGGAGACGACGCCTGAAAAAATCAAGACGCTCTACCGGACGGCACAAACGACCTATTTCGCCGGACCTTATGCCGAACAGCGCAATGGCGCCCTCAAGGCGTTTCAAGCCGGCAAGCCCTTCGATATGGCGGTCGACGACTGGCGCAAGCCCGCCGCGCCCGCACAGGCTTCGATTGCCGATATGGCCTCCGCCGCGCTCGACGAGATGACGAGGCTGACGGCGGAGGAGGTTGCTTCCGCAAAGCAGTCCATCACCATCTACAGCGTTGCGACCCTCATCGCTTTTGCGCTTTCGCTTCTCGGCATCTACACGGTCATCGTGCGGATCGCCAACCCGATCAGCCGGTTGACGGGTGTGATGCGCACGCTCGCCGGCGGCGACCTTTCCGTCGAAATCCCGGGTGCTGCTCGCACCGACGAGATCGGCGACATGGCACGCGCGGTGGAAATCTTCCGCGAGGCAGCGCAGCAGAACCGCCAGCTCGAGGCGGATGCGGAAAGCTCACGCAAGGCGGCGGAAGCCGAACGCGCCGAATTCCAGCGCAGGGCAGAGTCCGAAGCCGAGGAGCGGCTGACCCAGGCCACATCAGAACTCGCCTCCGGCCTGCAGCGTCTTGCCGCTGGCGATCTGTTGTGTGAGATCGACAGGCAATTTTCCGCGCAGTTCGAATCCTTGCGTCATGACTTCAACAGCTCGGTCCGCCAGTTGCGCACCGCGCTCGAAGGCGTGAACCTGACCGCCCAGGGTGTTCGCAGCGGCAGCGACGAGATCTCGACTGCTTCCGACCAGCTTTCGAAGCGCACGGAACAGCAGGCCGCATCGCTGGAACAGACAGCGGCAGCGCTGGAAGAGGTGACAACCAACGTGAAGCAGACCTCCGAAAGGGCGAGCGAAGCACGGGAAATCGTCCGCGATGCGAGCTCCCGCGCCCAGAACTCCAGCACGGTCGTTTCCAATGCGGTCAATGCGATGCAGAAGATCGAGATGGCGTCGAACCAGATCAGCCAGATCATCGGCGTCATCGACGAGATCGCGTTCCAGACAAACCTGCTGGCCCTCAACGCAGGCGTGGAAGCCGCCCGCGCGGGCGAGGCGGGCAAGGGATTTGCAGTCGTTGCCCAGGAAGTCCGCGAACTGGCGCAGCGCTCGGCCAAGGCCGCCAAGGAGATCAAGACGCTGATCGGCAATTCCGAAGCCGCCGTCAATCAGGGCGTGGTTCTCGTCAATGATACCGGCGACGGCCTCAAGGAGATCGCCAAGCTTGTCGCAGCGGTCAACCAGCATATGGAGGCGATCGCCATCGCGGCAAACGAGCAGGCGTTAGGCCTTTCGGAAATCAACACGTCCGTGAACCACATGGACCAGATGACCCAGCAGAACGCCGCCATGGTCGAAGAAATGAATGCGGCCGGCGCTACCCTGGCGCAGGAAAGCAGCCGCCTTTCCGAACTGCTGGCGCGCTTCGAAGTGAGCCGAAACAACGGGCGCGATCAGCGATCATTCGCTCCCGGACGGCTGGCCATGGCCAGCTAAGGAGCACCGCGACCAACCGAACCCTGCCTAATGCCTTTGCAGGTGGCGGGATTTCCTCGTCGGGGATTTGAAAACCGCCGGCTCCTTTGCAAGGGCCGGCGGTTTTCATTTTCAGCAAGACTACCGGTTTATATGAGGTTTTCCCCATTCCGCGATGGCGATGCCGCCGAGTGCGAGCGCCAGCGCGACGATATGGAAAAGCTGCAGGCTCTCGCCGATGATGGCGACCGAGAGCAATGTGCCGAACACCGGCACGAGATTGATGAACAGCCCGGCCCGGTTGCCGCCGATCTCCTCGACGCCCTTGATGTAGAGCACCTGCGCGATCAGCGAGGCGAAGATGCCCGTATAGAGCACCACGACCCAGCCTTTCGCATCCGGCCAGATCACGCGATCGGCCGAATATTCCCAGAATACCAGCGGCAGCGAGAAGACCATTGCGAAGAAAGCCGGGACCGCCATCAGCGTTCGCCAGTCGATCTTCGGGCGCCATCTGAGCGCCACCGTGTAGATTGCATAAGCGACGACGGCGATCATCATGATCGCGTCGCCGAAGTTGACGGTCAGCGTTACCAGCGCGCTCAAGTCGCCGTGGATGGCGGTGATGATGCCGCCGAGGAGCGTCAGGGTGAAGCCAAGGATCTGCGCCCAGGAGACCTTCATCCGGAAGAGGGCGAAGTTGATAACGAAGATCAGCATCGGGATGACCGCCTGCTCGACCGTCACGTTGATCGCCGTTGTGTAGTTGACGGCGGTATAGAGCGCGCCGTTGAAGACGACATAACCCACGACGCCGAGGAAGAGGAGAATCGGCAGGTTCTTCCTGACGACCGGCCAGTCCTTGATGAGCTGCGGCACAGAGATAGCGAAGATGATGGCGACGGCGAAAAACCAGCGCCAGAAGGTCAGCATCATCGGGCTCACATGGCCGACGGCGAGCTTGCCCGCTACCGCATTGCCGCCCCAGGCCAGGGTTGCAATGACGAGCGAGAGATAGGCCTTTTTATGCAAGTTGGTCTCCGGCGCCGAAAATGACGGTGGTTTCAGGGGTAACGGCCCGGGAAATAGCGTGCAGTCCACGCTTTTGTCACGTAAAAACCACGGCCGAGTGACAAACAGGTCGCTTTCCGTCTGACGAGGCTTTATAGATGCGGCCGTTTGCAATGCCTCTGAGCAGGTTCCATCCGCCAAAGGCAGTGCATGCAAAATCAAATTGGCGCATCGACCGTATATCAATATTGATCTACGGAAGGTGCGCGTGTGGTCGCGTGGGGCTTTGCCCGCAATACAGGAAACGCAGATGACGAACGTAGTCGTGGTTGGTTCGCAATGGGGTGACGAAGGCAAGGGCAAGATCGTCGATTGGCTTTCTGAACGTGCCGATATCGTGGTGCGTTTCCAGGGCGGTCACAATGCGGGCCATACGCTCGTCATCGACGGTATCAGCTATAAGCTTTCGCTGCTGCCCTCGGGTATCGTCCGTCCCGGCAAGATCGCCGTGATCGGCAATGGCGTTGTCCTCGACCCGCATGCGCTCCTGGCCGAAATCGAAAAGCTGGGCGCGCAGGGCGTGAAGGTCACGCCTGAGAACCTGCGCGTCGCCGATAACGCCACGCTGATTCTGTCGCTGCACCGCGAGCTCGACGGCATGCGCGAAGATGCCGCCTCCAACAGCGGCACCAAGATCGGCACGACCCGCCGCGGCATCGGCCCGGCATATGAAGACAAGGTCGGCCGCCGCGCGATCCGCGTCATGGACCTTGCCGACATGGAGACGCTGCCGGGCAAGGTCGATCGTATTCTCACCCACCATAACGCGTTGCGCCGGGGTCTCGGAGAGAAGGAAGTTTCGCACGAGGCGATCATGCAGGAATTGACCTCGATCGCCGACCGTGTGCTTCCCTTCCGGGAAACCGTCTGGGAACTGCTCGACAAGCAGCGCCGCAAGGGCGCGCGCATCCTCTTCGAAGGTGCCCAGGGCTCGTTGCTCGATATCGACCACGGAACCTATCCGTTCGTCACTTCGTCGAACACGGTTGCCGGCCAGGCGTCTGCCGGTTCCGGCATGGGGCCGGGCTCGCTCGGCTACATCCTAGGCATCACCAAGGCCTACACGACTCGCGTCGGCGAAGGCCCGTTCCCGACCGAGCTGAAGGACGAGATCGGCCAGTTCCTCGGCGAGAAGGGCCATGAATTCGGCACCGTGACCGGCCGCAAGCGCCGCTGCGGCTGGTTCGACGCAGCGCTGGTGCGCCAGTCAGTCGCCACCAATGGCATCACCGGCATCGCGCTCACCAAGCTCGACGTGCTCGATGGCCTCGACGAGCTGAAGATCTGCGTCGGCTACATGCTCGACGGCGAGCAGATCGACCATCTTCCGGCAAGCCAGGGCGCCCAGGCTCGCGTCGAGCCGATCTATGTCACCCTCGAAGGCTGGAAGGAATCGACGGTCGGGGCACGCTCCTGGGCGGATCTGCCAGCCCAGGCGATCAAATATGTCCGCCAGGTCGAGGAATTGATCGGTGCGCCGGTTGCCCTACTTTCCACCAGCCCGGAGCGGGACGACACCATACTTGTGACCGACCCGTTTGAAGATTAAAGTCAAGAATTGATTACCATTCGGCCGGCCTTCGGGCCGGCTTACATGAGAAAGTGCTGATGGCTGATTTTGTAGCGGTGATCCGCCGCGCCGTTGACGGTCTGGCGAACAATACGCCGGAGATGCGTGCGAAGGTTTATGAAAAGGCTCGTGGCGCCGTCCAGCGGCAACTCGAGAACATGAAGCCGCGTCCGCCTGAAGACATGCTGCGGCGGCAGCTCGACAAGCTCGAAGCCGCCATTGTCGACGTCGAGAGCGAACATGCCGAAGCGCTGGGACCGATAGCTGACGCAAGTGCCGCAGATGCCCAGACAGTCGATGAGGCTGCTTCGGTCGAGCGCGATGGCGCAGAACAGCCAGCGGAGCGGGTTTCCGAATACCAGGACGACCAGTTGTCCGCTGCCGAACCGGCTCAGGTGCCGGAAAGCCATGAGCCGGCAGAGACGCCGGCCGCATCCGAATCAGCCCCCGTCGTTCGCGCAGAACGGCCCGTCTTTTACGAAGACGGTTATGAAGAACCGGGACAAGCCGTCGTTCAGGCCGAGCCCGCCGAGCCGGAGCCGGTTGCGCAAGAACCCGCCTACGTTGAGCCTCCGGTCTCCGAGCCGGCCGTCCTCCACGAGGAAGAAGAGGCAGCGCCAGTTGCCGATCAGCAGGAGCCCGCCGCACAGCAATATGGCGATTGGCGGGACGACGTACCGTCGGAAGCGCCGTCATCCGAAACTCACCCTTACGATCATACCGAACAGGCGCCCGAGGCTGCGCAGGCTTTCGACGAGAGCACGATCGAGTTTCCGACGGCGGCACCGCTGCCGGCGTCCGAGCCGGTTGTGCCGGAACCGGTCAATGCCGAATCGGTAGCCGCCGAACCAGTCGATACCGCTGGGAATGAGACGCCCGAGGACGATTTCCCCTATCCGACGCGTGGCGACCAGACCGTTCAGCAGGGCGCTCCCGAGTTCGTGGAGTCATGGCACAGCGAACCGCATCCGTTCGAAGATCAGCATCCGGTCGAGGACCGGATGGAGGTCGAGCAGCCAGCCGAGGCGCATCAGCCGCCGGAACCGGCCAAGCCGGTAGACGAGGATTGGGGCTGGGAGGTGCCGGCTCCGGCCGAGCCGCCGGCGCCGAGCCCGCAAACGGTCGCTGCCGCGGCATGGAACGATGTGCCCGAACTGGTCACGGCCGGTCCTGTCGAACCGATTGGCCATGGTCACGGAACCGCAGCCCCGGCCGCGGCCCATTTCGATCCGGAGACCCACGTGGCGGCCGCTTATGTCCGCATGCCGTCGGTCGCCGATGTGCCCGAACTCGCGCAGCAAAAGGGTGCGGCAGCGTCAGCAGAGGGGGACGAGGCTGCCGGGATCGATCCATTCGCCGAATATCTTGACCAGCAGCAGCCCCAGAAGGCCACTGCCGCGCCCGCGAAACCGGTCGAAAACGATCCGTGGGGTGATCTCGAGGAACTGATCGGCTTCAACAAGGACACGTCGTCCTCTTCAGGCGGCGGCGCGCGCAGTACGCTTCACACCGATGCAGATGCGGACGACCTGATGCATGCGCCGGCAAGGCCTTATCGGGTCACCCCGGTGCGCAAGCGCAACTACGCCGGGATCGTGCTGGCGATCGTTGGCCTGGCGCTTGTCGGCGGCGGGGGTTATGCGATCTGGCTGAACCGCGACTCGCTGAACGACATGGTCGACGGCCTGATCCAGTCGAGCCTGCCCGGTAGCCAGACGGCGCAGCAGACGCCGGCGCCTTCACCCGCGCCCGCCGCGCCGCAGCCCAACCGCAGCACCCCTTCGACACCTTCCACCCCGGCAACGCCGTCCCCGAACGGTGCGGCCAATACGCCGCCTGCCACTCCCCGCGCCGCGGACGGATCGGCGGCCGGGACCAAATTCACGCAGCGGCTGATGGCCGACGGCAGCGAGGTCGATGCGGGACCGGGTGTCACCGCCGGCCTGGCGCAGAATGCCGAAGGGCAGTCGGTAGCCCAGCTCAACGCGCCGCCCGCCAATCCTCCGGCGCAGCCAGCGCCCACTCCGAGTGCGCCGGCCGCGGCTCCGCGGACTCCGAATGGCAGCACCAGCGCGGCACCGGCTCAAACGCCACCGGCGGTGCCCACGCCGAATAACGTCGCCCCGCCCGCCAGCACCCCGCCGGCGAACCCGGCGGAGGCTCCGGCGCTCGCAGGCCAAAAAATGTTCCTCTACGAGGAGCGGATCGGCCAGACGGCGCCGACGGCCATCGACGGCACGGTGTCCTGGTCGCTTCAACGCGAAGCCGGTGCGAACGGCCGGCAGGAGCCTGTCGTTCAGGGACGGATCAACGTGCCGGGCAGGGGCCTGACGGCGCTGATGACCTTCAAGCGCAATAGCGACCCGTCGCTGCCGGCAAGTCACTTGATCGAGATCGTCTTCGCCGTGCCGCCGGATTTCGAAGGCGGTGCGATCGAAAGCGTGCAGCGCATCGCCATGAAGTCCAGCGAGCAGGATCGCGGCAACGCGCTGATCGCGGTGCCCGCCAAGATTACCGACGACTTCCACATGATCGCACTCAACGATTTCCCGGACGCACGCTCGACCAATCTGGAACTCCTGCGCAACCGCAACTGGATCGACATTCCGATAGCCTATCGCAATGGGCGCCGTGCGCTGCTGACGCTCCAGAAGGGGCCGGACGGCGAACGCGCTTTCAACGATGCGATCCGCGAATGGGGCACGCTCGGAGCGACCGCCAGCGGACAGTGACCGAGACACGGCACCTTGAAGCCTAGTGGTGGTGGACGATTGACGTACTACGCCGAGCGTAGTACGCTTCTTCATGATCAAATCTTGGGTTAATAGTTCAACCCGTCGCTTTGCCGAGGAAGGCAAATCCAAGTTTTCGGGGATGGACGAAGAGGCCGCGATCGAGTTGTTGGCGGCGCTCCACGCGGCCTCGTCCCTGAACGATCTCAGTCCATTGAAATCGGTTGGCCTTCACAAGCTTTCCGGAAATCGCTCAGGACAGTGGGCAATGACGATCAACGGGCCGTGGCGGATCTGTTTCACGTTCAGGGATGGAGATGCCTGGGACGTGGAAATCGTCGACTATCATTAGGAAGGGTATGCAGATGATAGCAGTTCATCCGGGTCGCATTTTGAAGCGCGAACTCACCGCACGCAGCCTGTCGGCCAATCAGCTCGCTCTTTCACTTCGCCTGCCGTCAGGCCGCATCACCGACATTCTCAATGCAAAGCGCGGCATCTCGCCCGATACAGCCCTGAGATTGGCGCGGTATTTTGGAAACAGTGCCCGCTTTTGGCTTGATCTGCAGACCGCATATGAACTCGCTCTTGCCGAACGAGAAAATGGCGAACGGATCGCGGAAGAGGTCAAACCGGCCGAAGCTGCCTGACGTTCCAGCCGGTGTAGCCACCCGCTTTTTGCCAGTAGATGCCAAACGGCGATTTTCCTAAACAAGCGTGTGACCGGCCGCCTGCAGCAGCTCGCGGACCTTCGGTCTGTCGGTCGTCTTGATCAGCAGATGGTCGCCGTCGAAGGTGGAGACGACGAAAATGCCGATGTCGTTTTCCGAAAGCGGTTGGATCACCGAGAGCACGATGCCGGTTTCTCCGAATGCGAAAGGCCCCTGCAATTTATAGCAGGTCCAGCTGCCATCCTGTTTGATGTCGGAAGGCACGCGCTCCTCGCGGCAGGCGATCGAAAGTTCGTCGTCGGTGCGGTTGATGCTGACGAAACCGTCGCCGTCGGCCCATGCGGGAATACGGTCGGCAGCTTCAAGCCTGGCAATGGCGTAGCTGCCGGCAAGCTCCCTGAGTGTGATGCGCGGTGCCATCCCTGCTTCTCCCTTTCCAGTAGATGGATGCTTAAGATAAAGAAAAGGGGCCGCCGAAGCAGCCCCTTTCATATCGTCAGCGTCGCGGCGGACTACGCGTCGACGACGCGCAGAGCGTTCGCCTGGGCGAGCGCTTCCTTCTGAACCGCTTCCTGCACCTTTTCAAAGGCACGGACTTCGATCTGGCGGACGCGTTCGCGGCTGATATCGAACTCGGCCGACAGTTCCTCAAGGGTTACCGGATCGTCGGCAAGACGACGGGCCTCGAAGATGCGGCGTTCGCGGTCGTTCAGCACGCTCAGAGCTTTGGCCAGCATGCGACGGCGCGTGTCGAGCTCGTCCTGCTCGATCAGTACGGCTTCCTGGCTTTCGTGGTCGTCCACCAGCCAATCCTGCCACTGGCCGGATTCACCTTCGGTGGCGCGGATCGGCGCATTCAGCGAGGCGTCGCCGGACAGGCGGCGGTTCATGGAAACCACCTCCTCCTCGGAGACGTTCAGCTTGGTGGCGATTTCGGCCACCTGGTCGGGCTTCAGATCACCTTCGTCGATCGCCTGGATCTTGCCCTTCAACCGGCGCAGGTTGAAGAACAGCCGCTTCTGGTTGGCGGTGGTGCCCATTTTCACGAGGGACCACGAGCGCAGGATGTATTCCTGGATCGAGGCCTTGATCCACCACATTGCGTATGTTGCCAGGCGGAATCCGCGTTCCGGGTCGAACTTCTTGACGGCCTGCATCAGGCCGACATTGCCCTCGGAAACGACTTCGCCGATCGGCAGGCCATAACCGCGGTAACCCATGGCGATCTTCGCTACGAGACGAAGATGGCTGGTGACCAGCTTGTGGGCCGCATCTCGGTCGGCATGTTCGGCATACCGTTTCGCCAGCATGTATTCCTGCTGGGGTTCCAGCATGGGAAACTTACGGATTTCGTCGAGATAGCGGTTGAGGCCGGCTTCACCGGCAGTAATGGAAGGCAGAGTATTGCGGGCCATAAAGCACCCCTTTCCGATCTATGTATCGGCTCCCTTTTTGATCTTGCTGTACATGCTGAAGGCGAGCCAAGCGGCGCAGGTCATTTTCGACCCCGCACCGACCCAAGTGACAGATAAGTACGGCAGAACAGTGATTCAAGTCATCACAGAAGCGTTATATCATTACAATGTCGTAATATAGGACGCTCTGGTGGAACCGCTGGGAAGCGGGATTTTGGCGTTTCTTTGCTTCACCTATTTCTGCCGGGTCAGAGGCATTTGCGTTCCAGACTGTGCGCGCTGCTGCGGCGGTAGCGGCTGATATCGCCATAAGCCTGGCTGCGGGAGACGCCGATATCTTTCAGCTGATCATCGGTCAACTCGAGCAATGCCAGCCGGTTTCGGTGCCGGCGGAATGTACTGACGATGCCGGCGACCAGGCGGCGCAGGTGCGACGGTTTGGTCGGCGTAACGTCCGCTGCCGGCGGCTGGTGCTCCGCTGCGGGCGGCAGTTCCAGGACAAGGTGATAGCGTTCCGATGCGCGGTCGAAGACCGCCCGGTTCTCGTTTTTCATGATCTTTCTCCAGAAGGGTGTGGCCGATGCGCGGCCGGTGTTTGGGAGGCGGGCGGCTGGCGCCCGCCTCGATGTCGGTCGTCTACGTGTCGTGTTGGCTGCCGTTCTACTTATTGGCTGCCTGGGCCGTGCGGGTCGCAGCTTCCGCTTCGCGCAATGCTTCGGCGCATTCCTCGCAGCAGACCTCGACCGTCTTGCCGCCGATCTTCACCGCAATCCGCGTCGAATCGAGTTCGCAGTCGCAGGCGGCGCAGGTATTCTCTTTCATGATGGCATCTCCCGATGTTGACCTTACGGGAAGAAGAAAAGCACTTTTGGCCGGTGTTGCGCTGTCAGAATCTTTAGCGACTTTGCGCCCGCGTTATCTCAGGCCCGCAAAACGCTGGAATTCAGCCGGCGTCCGGCTATAGGCCTGCCGGAAAGCCGAGGAGAAATGGCTGTGGCTCGAAAAGCCGAGGTCCAGCCCGAGCTCCGTCAGGTCGTCATAGGTGCCGAGCAGGTCGAGTGCGCGGGCGAGCCGGAGACGCAGCTGATAGCGGTAGAGCGGCGTGCCCTCCACCTGCTGGAAAACCTGGGTCAGGTAGACTGGCGAGACGCCGGCCTCCCGGGCGATCTCGGCAAGCGTCCAGCGGCGGGCGAGATCGGAGGAGAGGGCGAGCTTGGCGCGATCCACCAGCTTCTGACGGCCGGCGCTGGCGGTCGCGGCGCGGGCGGTGCGCACGCCGACGGAGCGGCGCACGAGCGTCATGGCCAGCGTTTCGGCTTCCAGCGTCTCGGCGGCGCCGCGCATCAGGCTGTGGCGCAGCAGCGCCACCAGCGCCTGGGCGCGCTCGTCGATCCTGAGCCGCTGCTTGTTGAAGACGATGCGCGATCCCTTGGGATTGCGGTGCTCGGCCGGGACCAGTTCCTCCAGCATCGCCTCGGGCACGTCCATGCTGAGGCAGGAATCGCCGCCTTCGACCGGATGGCTGATCTGGTAGGCCTCGTCGCAGTTGAAGAACAGCACCTGGTTGGCCTCGGCGACCGTATCGTCGCGGCCGACATGGCGCATGAACACGCCGCGATAGGGAAAGACGAGGCTGGTCGCATGCGAGCATTCCTCGTCGCTCCGGTGCCGGCATTCGCCGCCGCACACGACGTCGCGGACCTTGATCAGGTCGGTATCGAGGAGCTTTGTGACGGCGAGCTGGCTCATGGAGGACCTTGGGATGCCTCGTGGATGTCGTCAGCTATATACTCTCCGGCAGCCCGTCAGGCCACCCGTTTCATGCCTTCAGCGCCTCGATAAGTTCAGCCATGTCGTCCGGCATCGGTGCTTCGAATTCCATCACCTCGCCGGTGCGGGGGTGTTCGAAGGCGAGCAGAAAGGCGTGCAGCGCCTGACGTGGAAAGCGGTTGACGACGCTCTTGGCGAAATCCGGCAGCAGGTTGGCCTTGGTCTTGAAGCCGGCGGAATAATCCTGGTCGCCGATCAACGGGTGGCCGATATGGGCCATGTGCACGCGTATCTGATGGGTGCGGCCGGTTTCCAGCCGGCACTCGATCAGCGCGGCGAGCGCGGTCGCATCCGGCTTCTCGTGGAACCGTTCGATCACCTGGTAATGGGTGATGGCCTCGCGGGCGTCGCTTGCGTCTTCCTTCTGCACGGCGCGCTTGGTGCGGTCTCCGGCGCGGCCGAGGGGTGCGTCGATCGTGCCCTTCAGGCCGCGCGGACGGCCCCATACGACGGCCTGATAGGCGCGCTCCAGGGGACCCGAGCGGCCGTGGTCGGCGAACTGGTCGGCAAGGTGGCGGTGGGCGATATCGTTCTTGGCGGCGACCATCACGCCGCTCGTGTCCTTGTCGAGCCGGTGGACGATGCCGGGACGCTTGACGCCGCCGATGCCCGAGAGGCTTGCACCGCAATGATGGATCAGCGCATTGACGAGCGTGCCGGTCCAGTTGCCGGCGCCCGGATGGACGACGAGGCCGGCGGGCTTGGCGATGACGATCAGGTCGGCATCCTCGTAGAGCACTTCGAGCGGGATATCCTCGCCCTTGGGCTCAGGGTCCTCGGGTTCCGGAAGGTCGATCTCGACGGTGTCGCCGGCATTGATCTTCTTCTTCGGCTCGAGAACCGGTTTGCCGTTCAGGCTGACGGCGCCCTGCTCGATCAGGGCCTTGATGCGGTTTCGCGAAAACTCACCTTCGAGCACCGAAGTCAGCCAGGCGTCCAGCCGTCCTTCGGCCTCGTCGGAGGCGGTGAGGACTTTCCTTGGGCGCTCGGCTTCTTTAAAGGGATCGTTCATTCAATCATTCCGATAGCATTCGACAAGAACAAGGACGTCCCATGCCCCAACCCGAGATCGAGGAAAAGGAAGAGCCGCTTGATCCGGCAATGGAGAGAATCCGCCGGAAAATGGTGCTTCTGATACTCGTTTCGGGCGGGATCTTGTTCGTCTGCTTTATGGCGGTCCTTGGCGCCATTGTCTACAAGGTCGCGCAGCGGCCTGCAAAGCCAGAGACGATCGCCTCGACAGGCGGGTTCTCGGTGCCGGCCGGCCAGCCGCTTGCTGCCACCGCGGAACTGCCTGCCGGCTTCGTGGTGCAGGGCGTATCGCTCTCCGGCAGCCAGATCCTGTTCTACGGCCTGCTGACCGGCGACCAGAAGATTTTCATCTACGATATCGCCGCCGGCCGCATCGTTGCCGATGTGACGGTGGCCGTTCCGCAATAATGGCGCCGGTTCGCATCGAAGACGCGGACGACCCGCGGATCGCCGAATTCCGGTCGATCCGCGAGCGGGACCTGACCGGACGCGAAGGGCGGTTCATAGCCGAGGGCACGGTGGTGCTCAGGATGCTCGCCGCCGCGCATGGTTCGGGTGGCGATTTTCTGACCGAGAAGATCCTGCTGCTTGAAAACCGGGTTGCGGGGCTTTCCGAGATCCTTGAAGGTTTTCCGGCAGATATTCCGGTCTATGTGGCGTCCGCCGCAGTGCTCGATCAGATCGCCGGTTTCCACCTCCATCGCGGGGTGCTGGCGCTTGGCCGCCGCCGGCAGGAGAGGAGCGCTTCCGAACTGATTGCGAGGCTGCCGGAGAAGGCGTTGGTAGTCGCCGCCTTCGGCATCTCCAATCACGACAATATCGGCTCGATCTTTCGCAATGCTGCAGCTTTCGGCGCCGATGCAGTGCTGCTCGATGAGAGTTGCTGCGATCCGCTCTATCGCAAGGCGCTGCGCGTCTCGGTGGGGTCGGTGCTTTCGGTGCCTTATACGCGGCACGGCACGATGTCCGATATCCTGGCGGTGCTGATGGAGAACGGTTTTGCCGTTTGGGGGCTTTCTCCGACGGGCTTCGTGGAAATCCGCGATGTGCCGGCGTCGGATCGGATGGTGCTGATCACTGGCACGGAGGGCGAGGGGCTGCCGGCAGAGGTGCTTGCCCGCATCCGATCGGCGCGCATCGCCCAGGCACCAGGCCTCGACAGTCTCAATGCCGCGACGGCGACGGGGATCGCGCTCTACGAGATCGCCATGGCTCAGGGCAGGTTATAGAAGTCTCAGGTATTCGCGTCCTGGGCGGTAGCGAGCGTCTTCTTCGACTTCGCTGCCAGACTTTCCCGGTTGCCGTTTCCGGATTTGCCGGAGAGGATCTTGTGGATCGGTGAGGACGAACCTTCGGACGCCGCCGTCATCGCCACCATGCTGGCGGCGATCGCGGCGAGCTCCTGGCGAATCGCTTCGTCGCTGCCGCTGTCGTTCTGCAGGCGCTCGGAGAGCGCCATTGCTCTACTGCGGGCATCCTCAGCCATTCTGGCCACGACGGGATCGACGTCGGGTTGTCCGGAAATCCGGGCTTGTCGCGGAGGCGGAGCATGCGGAATTTCACGCAGGTTGATGTCCTCCGGAGTAATCTTCTTTTTCGGCCCCGCCTTTATCACCGGGCGGACGACGGCCGAATCGCGAAGGGCGCGACTGGAATCCCGCGCTTCGGCATTGGCGCCTTTCAGCTTGTCCCGCAACCGACCGATTTCTGCAAGCCGGCGCTCCAGCGTCGTCTCCCTGTCGGCACGGTCGGCAATTTCCTTGGCAAGCTTGTCCTCAAGTCGCTGGACGCGATGCTCTTCCTGGGCGAGCCGAGCCTCGGCGTCCTTGGCGCGGGAGGTCTGCAGCCGGACGTCGTTGCGCAACGTGTCCCGTTCGTCGCGCAAGGCGGTGATCCGGAATTTCAGGTTCTCCACCTCGGTGTCGCGGGTGGAAAGGTCGATCCGGAAGTTGTCGGCGTCGGCTATCATCAAAAGCTGGCGCTGCTGCAGCTTCTCGATCTCCTGATCCTTGGCGGCGACGCTCTGCTCGGCGGTTTCGAGCGCTGCCTTCAACTGCTGAATATAGCTGTCCTCCTGACGCAGGCGCGAGCGGGCGTCGGCGGCCTCGACATCCATGGTGTCGATCTGGGTACGCAGGTCGGTGATTTCGGACAGCAGCTGCCTGGTTTCCTCGGCAAGGCTTTCGCTCCTGATCTGCAGCGCGACCGCCTTGTCTCTTTCCTGGACGAGTTCCTGCTTGGTACGCGCGTTCTCCGCGGCATAGACGGCGCGGGCCATATCTCGCTGGGCGCGGACTTCCTGCGGGCTGATCGGCAGCGTCGCCTTGATACGGTTTTCGGTGTAGCGCACGATGCGATTATGGACCGCCGGGGCAATCAGCATCACTGCAAGTGCGGCGCTCAGGAAACCCAAGCCGAACAGAAGAGCAAACTGAATCACGATGCGGCCGTTTCGCGGTCTGGATGGAAATGCGCTGGCTGTTTAAGCATGGCCGTATTCAACCGGCAAGCGCCCTTCAGGCAGAAGGCGGGATTATGGGGCGCTGCGGTGAAAAACATCAAATCCTCTCCGGTGTCCGGGGAGGATAATGGCAAATTTCAGAAAGGGTTCCAGGTCGGCGACTGGGTGAGCTTCAGATAACCGACGTTGATGCCGAGGCGAGCGCCGAGGCCGGTGCGAATCGGTACCAGGATCACATTGTTGTTGCGCAGCACTGTCATGCCGACGCCGGCGACCACAAAGGCGGAGCCGGACACGCCGCCGAAGCGCGCATAAAGGCTGTTGACCGAGGGAAGGTCGTAGACGAGCATCATCGCTCGTGTGCCTTGGCCGCCGTAATCGATGCCGAGCGAAGGCCCTTGCCAGAACACTGGGTGCTGGCCGGCGTTCTTGGTGTAGAGTTCACCTTCGCCATAGGTCAGACCGGCGATGAAGGCGCCCGACCCTTCCTGGCCGAGGATATAGCCGTTCGGCAGGCCGTATTGCGAAAAGGCCTTCTCGACGACCTTGGCAAGCCCGCCGCTGGTGGAGCCGAAGAAGCCGTGGCCGGCATCGACGATTTCCTGGGCAGAATATTGGTTGGCGCCCTGCTGGGCTGATGCCGGGCCTGCGAAGATCGCGATCACGGCAAACACCGTCGCTGCGAAACGTGCGAGGGCCGAAGGGGTGTGGATGCGCATTGTCAGATCCATGATTGTATCATCCAGGGGCATGCCTTTTGCATCATGCTTAAGGCCCAGCCATTTTGAGGCCATGATCTTAACAATCGGTTTACCAAATATGGTGTCATTATGACCAGGAACATTGCTTCATCCCCGCGCAACCTTCAGATGGCAAGGCGAACGCGGGGGGAGCATTTCCCAAACAGGAGACCTACATGCCGAAGAATCCGAATCTTACCCTTGCCGGGCCAGATCTCGCGGCACTTCTGTGCAGCCGTGTCTGCCATGACGTGATCTCCCCGGTCGGCGCGATCAACAACGGCCTTGAGCTTCTCGACGAAGGTGCCGCCGACGGCGACGCGCTCGACCTCATCCGCACCTCGGCCCTCAACGCCTCTGTGCGCCTCAAGTTTGCCCGCCTCGCATTCGGTGCTTCCGGCTCGGTCGGCGCCTCGATCGACACCGGCGAGGCCGAAAAGGCTGCCAAGGATTTCGCGATCGCCGAAAAGAAGACCGAGGTCACCTGGAACGGCCCGCGGGCTATCATCGCCAAGAACCGGGTCAAGCTGCTCCTCAACCTCTTCCTTGTCGCCTATGCGGGCATTCCTCGCGGCGGCTCGATGGACGTGACGCTTGAAAATCCGGAATACGACGCGAAATTCATCCTCACCATCAAGGGACGGATGATGCGCGTGCCGGCCAAGTTCGTCGAAATCGCCAGCGGCACGCTTGAAGAGCCGATCGATGCCCATTCGATCCAGCCCTATTACACGGTACTGCTCGCGGAAGAGTCCGGCATGGAGCTGAGGCACGTGGTTTCGGAAGACAAGATCGTCTTCATCGCCGAAACTGTGGCTGCCTGAGACGATCTCCGGTTGATTGCTGCCCAAGGGTAACCATTCATTAGTGCCATCCTCCTAATGATAGACGCTTGGAACCAGAGCGGGTTCAGCGTCAGGGGGACACGATGCAGCGTTTAATGATCGCCGACGGATCGGACATCGTACGGACGGTCGGCAAGCGGATCCTGTCGGAACTGGGCTTTCTGGTCGTCGAAGCCGACACCGCGCGCGCGGCGGTGACGCGCTGCAATGCCGAGCTTCCCAATTTCCTGATCGTCGACGCTGGCCTGGAGGGCGCGCTCGAACTCATCGGCACCATCCGGGCGATGCCGAACGGCAAGAGCATCCGCATCTTCTATTGCGTCATAGAGGCGGACCTGAAGAAGATGATGGCCGGCAAGCGCGCCGGTGCGGACGATTTCCTGCTGAAGCCTTTCGATCGCAAGATCCTGACGTCGGTCTTCTCGGCCCTGGCACAGGCGGCCTGATCCACAAGCCGATACGTCTACATCCGCTCGACCCAGGGCAGCCCGCATGGCCGCCGCTTTTCGTTTGAAGTCCGCAAGCAGGTTCAAAACAAAACGTCCGCCGGGCAAGCCAGGCGGACGTTTCGAAAGGGGATCTTCAAGGCAGCTCAGGCGGTTTCGGCGTATTCCGCCTCAGGTTCACGCAGCACGTAGCCGCGGCCCCAGACGGTTTCGATGTAATTTGCGCCGCCGGCGGCATTGGCAAGCTTCTTGCGCAGCTTGCAGATGAAAACGTCGATGATCTTCAGTTCCGGCTCGTCCATGCCGCCGTAAAGGTGGTTCAGGAACATTTCCTTGGTGAGCGTGGTACCCTTGCGGAGCGAAAGGAGCTCCAGCATCTGGTATTCCTTGCCCGTCAGGTGAACGCGCTGGCCGCCGACTTCGACGGTCTTGGCGTCGAGATTGACGATCAGTTCGCCGGTGATGATGATCGACTGTGCATGACCCTTGGAACGGCGGACGATCGCGTGGATGCGAGCGACCAGTTCATCCTTATGGAAGGGCTTGGTCATATAGTCATCGGCGCCGAAACCGAGACCACGGACCTTGTCTTCGATCCCGGCCATGCCGGACAGGATGAGGATCGGTGTTTTGACCTTCGAAAGCCTCAGAGTGCGAAGCACTTCGTAGCCCGACATGTCGGGCAGATTGAGGTCGAGGAGAATGATATCATAGTCGTAAAGCTTGCCGAGATCGACACCTTCCTCACCGAGGTCGGTCGTATAGACGTTAAAGCTTTCCGATTTCAGCATCAGCTCGATGCTCTGGGCAGTCGCGCTGTCATCTTCGATGAGTAGAACCCGCATATTTTTCCCCTTTACCGCCGCGTAAGGTATCTTTGCCCCCTTACTCGATACGGATCCAGACTGAGCCTGATTTGGAAGCTGCCACTAAATGGTTAACAAATTATGATTCAACCTGGCAAGGTTCATGATTTCGTTAAGCAAAATTAGTAGCAACCTGATTTCCCTTTAAGATTGGTCATCACCAAGACTGAATCGGCGGATGAGGAAATTCCGCTAAGTGATTCATTCGACTCATACATTGTCGCGGCCAATTTAGGCCCTGGCATTTACCGACCCTTAAACGATCCGGTTTATCATTAATGATGCCCGTAAACGAAAGGTTAACGCGAAGCTTAATTTATTAACGTCGCGGGAATTTTTTGATCCGGAGTGTACCAATCCGGATACACGGGCCTGGGTCTCGCTATCCACGGAGTATTGCGTATGAAGTCGCGTGACAGCCTGGTTCGCCTGAAAAGTTTTCAGGTCACCGAAAAGCGTCGTCAACTGCAGCAGCTGCAGATGATGATGGCCGAATTCGAGAGAATGTCTAAAGAACTCGAGCATCAGATCACTCTGGAAGAGAAGAAATCCGGGATTACCGACCGGAATCACTTCGCTTATCCGACCTTCGCAAAGGCAGCCCGCCAGCGCGCGGACAACCTTCAGGTCTCGATTCGCGAACTGAAGGTCCAGGAGGAGAGTGCCGAACTGGCGCTCGAGGAAGCGGAAGCAGAATTTGCCAAGGCTTCGGCGCTCGAAGAGCGCGATGGCGGAATGCGCGCCCGCGCTTAACAAAAGCCGGGCGGCATCAACGACGGAATGTCATAATCTGGGGCGGTGCCGCGGTGCCGGGCCCCATTTCCGTTTTTAGTCTTCCGTTAACGTTTGTGATTCGGGCTCCGCATCCCGCGTTAACGAAGAATATCCTGCCAGTCGGGATGGCGTTCCGTCTGGGCCTTGAAGAATGGGCAGAGCGGGATGATCTTCCAGCCGCCCTTGCGGGCTTCTTCCACCGCATGCAATGCCAGCGCCTGGCCGACCCCTTTGCCGCGAAGCTCGTCGGGAACTCCGGTATGATCGACGATGATAAGTTCCGGGGAGGCGCGCGAATAGGTCATTTCCGCATAATGACCTTCGACCTCGGCTACGTAGCGCCCGCCCGACCGCGTCTCTTCATCGGTGATATTCATGATTGTCCCGCTTTTGTCCGTTCGCCAATGGTGTAATACGGGGAGGGCCGGAGGGAAATAGCTTAAACGGCCTCCCAAGGGTGACACATCGTCAACGGAGAAAGCGATGAACTGGCTGCGGCCGCTTCTTCTCGCGCTGGCCACAATCTTCCTGGCGCTCGGGCTCTTCCTGCCGATCATCCGTTTCGAGCGGCTCTATTTCTTCACCGAGACTCCGTCTCTGCTGGAACTCGTCGCGGCGCTGTTCCGGGAGGGAGATGTGGCACTGTCGATGGTGGTCGGGTTGTTTTCGATCGTTTTCCCGATTGGCAAGCTGGCTGGGCTGGCGGTGCAGCTTTCCGGACGGGCGGTGGAGGCGGGATTTTTCCGCCGCGCGATGCCGCATCTTTCGAAATGGTCGATGATGGACGTGATGCTGGTGGCGATCGTCGTCTTCGCCGCGAAGAGCAGCGGCCTGGCTGTTGCGGTCTCGCAGCCTGGCCTCTGGTTCTACGCCGCCTCGGCCATCATCGCCGGACTGCTGCCGTCACTGTCCCGGATCGGATCGGGGCAGAGCTGACCGAATTTTAGAAACCGAAAGGTGCCGTTGCATCCGTTGCAGCGGCACCTTTTGTTTTCCGGTGCGGGCATGGCGCCCGCGAATTCGGCGTCAGTGACGATATTGCTGAATGCGCGTGGTGCGCAGGCCGGCGAGGCCATGATCGTTGATGGAGGACTGCCAGGACAGGAATTCCTCGACGGTGAGCGTGTAACGCTCGCAGGCTTCTTCCAAGCTCAACAGGCCGCCGCGAACCGCGGCTACCACCTCTGCCTTTCGCCGGATGACCCAGCGGCGCGTATTGGCCGGCGGAAGATCGGCGATCGTCAAGGGGCTGCCATCGGGGCCGATGACATATTTTACTCGGGGACGTATCATTTCGGTCATTGGACTCTCTACACAACGCAAGACCACGTCGGTGAGCCTAGCCGCCCAGTTTTAATATTTGACTAAACAGGCCGCAGCATTTGTTCCCACTGTGGCAACAATCGCATTGCGTGTCCCAAGGCAGGACGAAAAAGGCTTCCCGGCCGCTGAAAAGGCGGTGTTTCGATGGTTGGGCAGCCTCGGCGAAGGCGGCGATCAGAAGCCTTCGCCGCCACGAAATTCGGCGAGCAGCGTGCCGAACATGATACGCAGGTCGAGCAAAATAGAGAAATTGTCGATGTAATAGAGGTCGCATGCGATACGGGCGCGCGCCTTGCCGGGGCGATCCGTCGGTCCGCGAAGACCGCGCATCTGTGCAAGGCCGGTCATGCCGGGTCGCATCGAATGGCGGCGATGATAATCTGCAACCAGGTTCTCGTAAGGAATGCCGGCAGCGAGCATGTCGATCGCGTGACAACGCGGTCCGACCAGCGACATGTCGCCTTTCAGGACGTTCAGAAGCTGGGGCAGTTCGTCGATATTGGCCTTGCGGATGAGAGCGCCGACGCGGGTGATGCGCGGGTCGTCGCGCACCGTCTGGGCGATCCCCTTCGCGTCGCCGAGGTCGGTGCGCATCGAACGGAACTTGTAGACCCGGAACCTGCAGCCGTCCTTGCCCCAGCGCGTCTGGGTGAAGAGCACCGGGCCGTCGCTGTCGATGCGGATCGCCAGCGCGACGACCAGCATCAGCGGCAGGAGCAGGATCAGTGCCGAAAGGGAGACGCCGATGTCGATCGCGCGCTTTGCCCCGAGCTGCACGCGATGGCTGCCGCTGGATGCAAGGCGGGTGGATCCAGGGCAGGATTTAGGGGGTGCGATGGATTGCCAGATGCGAGTTGGCGGCAGCTCGCCACGCCGCCTGGCGCTCGACCTGTCGGCGGCGTCGTCATGCAGATCAGGAACACTCAAACCAGCCACCCGTACTCTACCCCCCGAAACCCCTCGAAGCCTCGAGGCAGCGGTGGCCTTTAATAGAACACCTCCCGAGATGAGTCATCAGCCAAGTTAACCTGGCATTAAGAATGAAAAGAACTTTAGATGTTGCTGTTATGACAACATTGCCAAGGATAGCTCTGTTTTTCCGGCGCCCAATTCCAGTTGTGCGGTTCCTGCATGCCCGAGTGTCAGGTAATCTCCGGCGGAAAAGGAAAAAATTCCCGTTGCGGACTGTATCTGTGCTCCACCGGCGATGCCGTTCAACAGAATAAGCGGCTGCGTTGCATTCTGTATCAGGCTGGTCGCATGGCCGGACGACGACAGGACCGCGACATTGAGGGCGACGATGTACAGGCCGTCGGCTGGCACGACGACCCGGTTGCCGCCCCCGGCAACCGCGGTGCCCAGCGAAAGGCCGCCGTGTGCGAGGGCGAAGGTGGTGAAGCCGCTCTGCTGGCCGGCGGTCGGGGCGAAACTGGTGCCGGTGCGGTAAGCGCGGGCGGCCGGCTGGTTCGGTTGCGAAACATGGCCGCCGGGCGAGATCGATAGGCCCGTTTTCCAGGTCGTCCCGTCGCTGACCTTGACGGAGAACTCGGTGTCGCCGGCCAGGCCCATTTCCGCATAACCCGTCCAGTCCGACTGGAAGAGCAGCGAGGCCGTGTCGGTCGAGGCGGCCTTGTTGACCTTGATCTGGTGACCGTTGCCGGCGTGGTTGAACAGGCTCGCCGGCGAGGCGAGGACGAGCCGGTTGGTGCTGTCGGGCGTCGCATTGATGCCGAGTTCGTCGAGGCGGCCGGTCGCGGGCAGAGGGATGTCCTGCCAGAGCGTGCCGGAAAATACTTTCAGCCTTTCGGAAGCGGCAAACCAGGCGCGCCAGCCGACACGTGGCTCTGTAAATGCCCAATAGCCATCCTGCCAGGAGGCAATGTGTCCCGTCTTGCCGGCCCAGGCGCCGGTCGGCGCGGTCGCGACCAGATAACAGGCGCCCTCGGCGGGTGCGCCGGGCGGGTTCTCGAGTTCCTCGGTGATCGTCAGATGCACCAGCGCGTCGAGCCGCAGCAGCGACTCGTTGTGCGTCACGTGTTTCTGGGCCTGCGAGGGCAGGATGAAAGGCATGTTCAGGTTCGCGGTCGTGTCGGCCATGGCTGTCTCCGTTGGGTCGTCCGGGAGTCTAAGGCGGATGGCGGAGGCGGGGAGGCGGAAGCGGCCAAGCCTTTGAAAAGTATGACGTGGGCCTGCGGAAACATGCCCGCTTCGACGCGGCGTGCCTTTGGCGCAACGCCTGCGCGTTTCGTCGCATGCGGGCTTTTCTATGTCCTGATTGCGCTTGTCCTTTGTCTCGCATATGCGAATGTGAGCGCGGCGAGAGACAGGGAAAAGCATGCGTTATTCGGCCTATTCGATCTTCAAGGAAGCGCTGTCCGGCAATCGGATGTGGAAGCCGGCCTGGCGCGAACCGCAGCCGAAACCGCATTACGACGTCATCATCGTCGGCGGCGGCGGGCACGGGCTTGCGACCGCCTACTATCTCGCCAAGGAATTCGGCATCACCAATGTAGCGGTGCTTGAAAAGGGCTATCTCGGCTCCGGCAATGTCGGGCGCAACACGACGATCATCCGCTCCAACTACCTGCTCGAAGGCAACAACCCGTTCTACGAGTTCTCGCTGAAGCTCTGGGAAGGGCTGGAGCGGGATTTCAACTACAATGCCATGGTCTCGCAGCGCGGCATGCTCAACCTCTTCCATTCCGACGGCCAGCGGGACGCCTATGCCCGCAAGGGCAACGGCATGCGCATCCATGGCGTCGACGCCGAACTGCTCGACCGCGAGCAGGTGCGCAGAAAAGCGCCCTATCTCAATTTCGACCACGCCCGTTTCCCGATCATGGGCGCTCTCTACCAGAAGCGCGCCGGTACGGTGCGGCACGATGCGGTCGCTTGGGGTTATGGTCGGGGAGCGGACGCCCGCGGCGTCGACCTGATCCAGCATTGCGAGGTGACGGGTATCCGCCGCGAGAACGGTCTCGTCACCGGTGTCGAGACGACCAGGGGCTTCATCGGCTGCAACAAACTGGCGCTCGCAGCAGCCGGCAACACGACCACCGTCGGGCGGATGGCCGATCTTGAGCTGCCGATCGAGTCGCATGTGCTGCAGGCCTTCGTCTCGGAAGGGCTGAAGCCCGTCGTCGACCACGTCATCACCTATGGTGCCGGCCATTTCTACATATCGCAGTCGGACAAGGGCGGGCTGGTGTTCGGCGCCGAGATCGACTTCTATTCCTCCTATGCGCAGCGTGGCAATCTGCAGACGGTCGAGCACACGATGGAGGAGGGGGTGTCGCTGATCCCCGGCCTGTCGCGCGCCAAGGTCTTGAGAAGCTGGGGCGGCATCATGGACATGTCGATGGACGGATCGCCGATCATCGACCGTACGCCGATCGACAATCTCTATCTGAATTGCGGCTGGTGTTACGGCGGCTTCAAGGCGACGCCGGCCTCCGGTTTCTGTTTCGCCCACCTGATCGCCAAGAACGAGACGCACCACGTCACCCGCTTCATGCGGCTCGACCGGTTCGAGCGCGGCTACACGATCGACGAAGCGGGCCGCGGCCCCCAGCCGAACCTCCACTGAGCAAGATCCCCCATGGCAAGCCTGATCACCTGTCCGCATTGCGGCACCAGACCCAAGGAAGAGTTTTCGATCCGCGGTGCCGCCGCGCCGAAACGCCCTTCGCCGACCGCCAAGGACGAGGCCTGGCACCGTTACGTCTATATCCGGGACAATCCGAAAGGGCGCTATCAGGAGTATTGGCACCATGTCGCCGGCTGCCGCCGCTTTCTGGTGGTCGAGCGCGACAACCTCACTCATGAGGTTTTCGGCGTGACCGACGCTTCGGAATTCAAGTGGGCGGGAGCTGCCGAATGACCTCCTATCGTCTCGGGTCCGGCGGCGCGATCAATCGCGGCCAATCGCTCAGCTTCACCTTCGACGGCCAGACCTACAAGGGGTTCGAGGGCGATACGCTCGCCTCGGCGCTGCTTGCCAACGATCAGATGCTGATCGCCCGCAGCTTCAAGTACCATCGCCCGCGCGGCGTGGTGACGGCAGGCTCCGCCGAGCCCAACGCGCTGATGACGATCGGGTCCGGCGCGCGGGCCGAGCCAAACGCCCGTGCGACGACGGTCGAGCTCTACAATGGTCTTGCCGCTGCAAGTCAGAACCGCTGGCCATCGCTGAAACACGATTTTGGCGCCGTGAATGATCTCTTGTCGCCGTTCCTCGGTGCAGGTTTCTACTACAAGACCTTCATGTGGCCGGGCGTGCTCTGGGAAAAACTCTACGAGCCGCTGATCCGCCGAGCCGCGGGGCTTGGCAAGGCCACGATGCTGGCGGATCCCGACCGCTACGAAAAATCCTGGGCGCATTGCGACTTGCTGGTGATCGGCGCAGGGCCGACCGGTCTGATGGCGGCGCTTGCGGCGGGCAGGGCTGGGGCGCGGGTCATCCTGGCGGACGAAGGCTTCAGGTTCGGAGGTTCGCTGCTGTCGGAAAGCGCCACGGTCGGCGGTCGGCCGGCTGCGGAATTTACGGCTGACGTCGTCGCGGAACTGGCGTCGCTGCCGAATGTGACGCTGATGCCGCGCACGACCGTGTTCGGCTGGTATGACGACATGGTGTTCGGCGCCGTCGAGCGGGTACAGAAACACGTGGCCTCGCCATCGCCGGACCTGCCGATGGAGCGGCTGTGGCGCGTCGTCGCCAAGCAGGCGATCCTTGCCACTGGTGCCGAAGAGAGGCCGCTGGTCTTCGGCGGCAACGACAAGCCGGGCGTGATGACGGCCGGGGCTGCGCGCACCTATCTCAACCGCTACGGCGTTGCCGTCGGCGGCAAGGTCGCGGTCTTCACCAATGGCGGCTCCGGGTACCGCACCGCCGCCGACCTCCTCGCTCAGGGTATCGACGTCACCGCGATCATCGATGCGCGGCCGCAATCGGCCGACCCGGTGCCGGAGAGTGTCCGCGTCATCCGCAGCGGCTCGGTGATCGCGACCAGGGGACGCCACCGGATCGAGGGGCTGATCGTCGAGCGCTCCGGGTTCGAGGAGGCGATCGACTGTGATGCGCTGGCGATGTCCGGCGGCTGGTCGCCGATCGTGCATCTGATGTGCCAGCGCGGCGCCAAGCCGGTGTGGTCGGACGAGAAGCAGGCGTTTCTGGCGCCCGGCGTCGGCGGCGCTTTCGTGGCGGCTGGTTCGGCTGCCGGCCATGCGTTGATCGGGGATTGCCTGAAGGACGGTTCGGCCAAGGCGCATGCCGCACTCGAGGCGCTGGGCAGGCTGGTGGGCGCGCTTGAAACGCCCGAGGTCGAGGGCGAATACGATCCGTCCTTCGTGCCGCTCTGGTACGTGCCGGGTGCCCGGGACAAGGCCTTCGTCGATTTCCAGAACGATGTGCATGTCGGCGATCTCGGCCTCGCCCAGCGGGAAGGTTTTCGCCATATCGAGCACACCAAGCGTTACACGACCGCCGGCATGGCGACCGACCAGGGCAAGCTCGGCAACGTCAACGCGGCCGGAATCGTCGCCGGCATGCGCGGGGTGTCGCCTGCCGAGATCGGCACCACCACATTCCGGCCGTTCTACACACCGGTCTCGTTCGGCGCTCTCGCCGGCACTGCGCGGGCCGAACATGCGGCTCCGGTGCGCACCTCGCCGCTGCATAACTGGGCGCGGAAGAATGGTGCGACCTTCGTGGACTCAGGCCTCTGGTACCGTTCCGCCTGGTTCCCGCGGGAGGGCGAAAAGACCTGGCGGGAGAGCGTCGATCGCGAGGTCCTGAACGTCCGCTCCAACGCGGGGCTCTGCGACGTCTCCACCCTCGGCAAGATCGAGATCTTTGGCGCAGGGGCGGCGGAATTCCTCGACCGCATCTATTCGAACGGCTTTCTCAAGCTGCCTGTCGGAAGGGCCCGCTACGGGCTGATGCTGCGCGAGGACGGTATCGTCTTCGACGACGGAACAGCGAGCCGGCTTTCCGAAAACCACTATGTCATGACCACGACGACGGCCTATGCCGCGGACGTGCTCGCACATCTGGAATTCTCGGCGCAGACCTTCTGGCCGGAACTCGACGTGCGCTTCGCCTCCTCGACGGATCAATGGGCGCAGATGTCGCTTGCCGGGCCGAAGGCGCGAATCATCATGAGCCGCGTGGTGCAGGACGATATTTCCGACGCGGCCTTCCCCTTCCTGGCTGCCCGGGACGTGACGCTCCGCGGCGGCCTGAAGGCCCGCCTTTTCCGCATCTCCTTCTCGGGCGAGCTCGCCTACGAGCTTGCGGTTCCGGCCGGCTACGGCGAGGCCGTTGCCGATGCGGTCATGGATGCAGGGCATGAGGAAGGGATCTGCGCTTATGGCGTCGAGGCGCTCAACGTGCTGCGCGTCGAGAAGGGGCATGTCACCCATAGCGAGCTCGATGGCCGCACCACGGCGGACGATGTCGGGCTCGGCCGGATGATGGCGATGCAGAAGCCGGATTTCATCGGCAAGCGGCTCTCCACGCGATTCGGGTTGACGGCCGCCGACCGGCTGCAGCTCGTGGGTCTGAAGCCGGTCGAGGCCGACAAGGAGATCAAGGCCGGTGCGCATCTCCTGAAGGATGGTGCAAAGCCCTCCCTCGCCAACGACCAGGGCTTTGTCTCGTCGGCTTGTTTTTCGCCAACGCTCGGGCATTTCATCGCGCTCGCCATGCTGAAATCCGGGCGCGAGCGGATCGGCGAACGGATCATGGTCTGGGACGGGTTGCGCGGTTCGGAAGTGCTCGCGCAAGTCTGTCCGCCGGTCTTCGTCGATCCCGAAAACAGCAAACTGCATCTCTGAGGGCTGCCTGATGTCGATCAACCTTCTCCACCGGCATGTCCTCGAGGATCATATTTCCGGTTTCGAGACGGATCCCAATCCGAACCACCTCGCCATCATTCGCCGGCCGGTGATCTTCACCGTTCTCGCCCATACAGGCCAGGAGGCCGCCGTCGCCGAGGCCCTGTGGAATGCTCCGGATGTGGCGCCGCGCTTCTGCAGCCCGTCCGAATGGCTTGCCGTGTCGCGGACGGTCGGGGCCGAGACGGTCGCCGGCATGCTGTCCGAAATCGCGGGCGCATCCGTGGTCGACCAGAGCGACGGCCGGGTCTTGATGGAGATCTCCGGCCCGAGCGTGCGAAAGATACTGGCCAAATGCGTGGCGATCGATCTGCATCCGGAGGTGTTCGAGGAGGGTCATTCCGCCGCGATGTTGTGCTGCCACGCTGAGGTAAATGTCGCGCGCACCGGTGCCGACACGTTCGAGATCATCGTGCCGCGCTCGCTTGCCGGATCAGTTTTCGAGGAGCTGATGGAGATGGGCCGCGAGCATGCACTGACCCGCGGCTTCGTGGACTGAGCGCCGAGCCTGCAGGGCGAGGGTCGAATCTGAATTTAACGTTAACCGCGGGACGATCTTTAATTTCGAAAACCGGGCGCCTTGGCTAATTTTTCGACAGAAGCTGCCGGTTTTTTGGAATTTCTGATCTTTGTGTTGCCAGATTGTTGAGAAGTGCTGCGATTTTGTCGGTCTCGCGGCTTTTTGTCTTCCCATTCCTTACGAAAACGTTATGGAATGCGCCAAAGAACGTAAGAACCCGCAAGGGGCAAATAAACGAGATGCGACCCTTCCGGGATCGCATCCAGGGGAAAATATATGGAGTATTTTATCCAGCAGCTCATCAACGGGCTGACTCTTGGATCCATCTATGGCCTTGTCGCAATCGGCTATACGATGGTTTATGGCATCATCGGCATGATCAACTTCGCCCATGGCGATATTTTCATGCTTGGCGGCTTTGCCGCTCTCATCGTCTTCCTGATCGCAACCTCCTTCTTCGCCGGCATTCCGGTGGCGTTGCTTCTGCTGCTGATGTTACTCGTCGGCATGCTGATGACGGGGTTGTGGAACTGGACGATCGAGCGGGTCGCTTACCGGCCGTTGCGGGGATCCTTCCGGCTTGCGCCGCTGATCACCGCGATCGGCATGTCGATCGTGCTGTCCAACTTCATCCAGGTGACGCAGGGCCCGCGCAACAAGCCGATCCCGCCGATGGTGACCGACGTCTTCCATATCGGCGGCATCACCATATCGCTGAAGCAGGTGCTCATCGTCATCATCACGGCGGTGCTGCTGTTCGCCTTCTGGTACATCGTCAACAAGACGCCGCTCGGCCGCGCCCAGCGGGCGACCGAGCAGGACCGCAAGATGGCGGCGCTGCTCGGCGTTGATGTCGACCGGACGATCTCGATCACCTTCATCATGGGTGCAGCGCTCGCGGCGGTCGCCGGTGGCATGTATCTGATGTATTATGGCGTCGCCTCGTTCAACGACGGCTTCATCCCAGGCGTCAAGGCGTTCACCGCAGCGGTTCTCGGCGGCATCGGGTCGTTGCCGGGTGCTGTTCTCGGCGGGCTTCTGATCGGCCTCATCGAGTCGCTGTGGTCGGCCTATTTCTCCATCGCCTACAAGGACGTCGCCACGTTTGCGATCCTCGCTTTCGTGCTGATCTTCAAGCCGACCGGCATTCTCGGTCGGCCGGAAGTGGAGAAGGTGTAACATGACAGCTTCCACCGAAACCGGTCACCCGAACGTGCTTGCCAAGGCGGTACGGGAAGGACTGTTTGCCGGCGTCATCGCCTTTTTCATGTTCCTGCTGTTCGTCGGCATCGAGACCTACCAGGACATCAACAACGCCCTCGTCTGGCGCACCCGCTGGGGCCTGCTGGCGATCTTCGTGGTTGTTGCGGCGGTCGGTCGCTTCCTGACGGTCGGTGTCATCAAGCCGCATGTCGACCGTCGCAAGCTCGCCAAGGCGAAGAGCGGCGTTCTGGAAATTTCCGAGAACAAGAGCTTCTTCCACCGGCATTTCCTCAAGATCGCGCTGGTTTTCCTGCTGGTCTATCCCTTCCTGTCGCTGCTGATCGTCGGCAAGCAGGGCTCGCTGAAATATGTCGACAATTTCGGCATCCAGATCCTCATCTACGTGATGCTCGCCTGGGGCCTGAACATCGTCGTCGGCCTCGCCGGACTGCTCGACCTCGGTTATGTCGCCTTCTATGCGGTCGGCGCCTATTCTTATGCGCTGCTGTCCTCCTATTTTGGCCTGTCCTTCTGGCTGCTCTTGCCGATGTCGGGTATTCTTGCAGCACTCTGGGGGATCATTCTCGGCTTCCCGGTTCTGAGGCTGAGGGGCGACTATCTCGCCATCGTGACGCTCGCCTTCGGTGAAATCATCCGCCTTGTGCTGATCAACTGGACCGACGTGACCAAGGGAACATTCGGGATTTCGGGTATCGCCAAGGCTTCGTTCTTCGGCATCTGGTCCTTCGATACCGGCAGCGCGAACAGTTTCGTCAAGGCCTGGGGCCTGTCGGCTTCCTCGGTCTATTACAAGATATTCCTGTTCTACATCATCCTGGCGCTCTGCATGCTCACCGCCTACGTCACCATCCGGCTTCGGCGCATGCCGATCGGCCGAGCCTGGGAAGCGTTGCGCGAGGACGAGATCGCCTGCCGTTCGCTCGGCATCAATACCGTCACCACCAAGCTGACCGCCTTTGCGACCGGCGCGATGTTCGGAGGGGTGGCTGGCTCCTTCTTCGCCACCCGCCAGGGCTTCGTGTCGCCGGAAAGCTTCGTCTTCCTGGAATCGGCCGTGATCCTGGCAATCGTCGTTCTCGGCGGCATGGGCTCGCTGACCGGCATTGCCATCGCCGCGGTGGTGATGGTGGGCGGTACCGAGGTGCTGCGCGAAATGTCCTTCCTCAAGGCCGTGTTCGGACCGGACTTCACCCCTGAACTCTACCGCATGCTGCTCTTCGGTCTGGCGATGATCATCGTCATGCTGTTCAAGCCGCGCGGCTTCGTCGGATCGCGAGAACCGACTGCCTTCCTCAAGGAGCGCCGGGCGGTTTCAGGAAGCTTTACCAAGGAGGGCCACGGCTGATGGCTCCCGGAACGACGACTATGACGAGTGGCATTGCTGGCGATACGATCCTCAAGGTCGAGCATCTGTCGATGAAGTTTGGCGGCCTGATGGCCATCAACGATCTGTCGCTGGAAGTGCGGCGCGGCGAGATCACCGCGCTGATCGGCCCGAACGGCGCCGGCAAGACGACGGTGTTCAACTGCATCACCGGCTTCTACAAACCGACCATGGGCATGCTCACCCTGCAGCGCAGGGACGGCAAGGAATTCCTGCTGGAACGCCTGCGCGACTTCGAGATCCCCAAGCTGGCCGGCGTCGCCCGCACGTTCCAGAACATCCGCCTGTTCTCGGGCCTGACGGTGCTCGAAAACCTGCTGGTCGCGCAGCACAATGCCTTGATGAAGGCATCGGGCTACACGATCCTCGGGCTTCTCGGCCTGCCGGCCTATAGCAGGGCCGTCGATGCCTCGATCGAGAAGGCGAAGTACTGGCTCGACAAGGCCGATCTGACCGATCGCGCCGACGATCCCGCCGGCGATCTTCCCTATGGCGCTCAGCGGCGGCTCGAAATCGCTCGCGCGATGTGCACCAATCCGGAACTGCTATGCCTCGACGAGCCGGCGGCCGGCCTCAACCCGCGCGAATCGGCGGCTCTCAACACGCTCCTGCACCAGATCCGTGACGAGGGCGCTTCGATCCTGCTGATCGAGCACGACATGTCGGTGGTCATGGAGATTTCCGACCATGTCGTGGTGCTGGAATATGGGCAGAAGATTTCCGACGGCTCGCCGGACCATGTGAAGAACGACCCACGAGTGATCGCCGCGTATCTCGGCGTCGAGGATGACGAGGTGGAAGAGGTGATTGCGGTAGAACTCGAGGGGGGCAATCACTGATGGCGGCCGAGAACCTTCTGAAAGTCGAGGCTGTCGAGACTTATTACGGCAATATCCGTGCACTCGCAGGCGTCGATGTCGAAGTCAACAAGGGCGAGATCGTCAGCCTTATCGGTGCCAACGGTGCCGGCAAGTCGACGCTGATGATGACCATCTGCGGCAGCCCGCAGGCCCGAGCCGGCTCGATCATCTTCGACGGCGAGGACATCACCAAGCTGCCGACGCATTTGATCGCGCGGCGCCGCATCGCCCAGTCTCCCGAAGGCCGGCGCATCTTTCCGCGCATGACCGTCTACGAGAACCTGCAGATGGGGGCCGGCCTCGACAACCTCAAATATTTCAACGAGGACGTCGAGAAGATCTTCACGCTCTTCCCGCGCCTCAAGGAACGCCAGAGCCAGCGCGGAGGGACGCTTTCGGGCGGTGAACAGCAGATGCTGTCGATCGGGCGCGCGCTGATGGCCCGGCCGAAGCTGCTCCTGCTCGACGAACCTTCGCTGGGCCTGGCGCCGCTGATCGTCAAGGGCATTTTCGAGGCGATCAAGAAGCTGAACCAGGAAGAGGGCCTGACCGTCTTCCTCGTCGAGCAGAACGCGTTCGCGGCTTTGAAGCTCTCCGACCGCGGTTATGTGATGGTCAACGGCAAGGTGACGATGAGCGGTTCCGGAAAAGAACTTCTCGCCAATCCGGAAGTGCGCGCCGCTTACCTTGAAGGTGGACGGCATTGATCGCAAAGGTTGTGATTTTGACGACCGGAGGAATTTAGGATGCAGGGACTGTTTTTCGAAAGCGACAGCGGCGTGCGTTACCTCTTGCGTTTCCTCGTGCTGATGATCGGTTTCTGGACTGCCTGGCGGTCGGGCAAGGCCGCCGCCGAGGGCTGGAACGGCTATCCGACGGTGGTGGTCTATACGCTGCTACTCGGCGTGGCGATGCGTTTTCTGCACTATGCGCTGTTCCAGGGGCCGTTCATCAGCCCGTTCTACTACGTCCTCGACGTGATCGTCCTGCTCGTCTTTTCGGGCGCCGGATTCCGCATTCGCCGGACACGCCAGATGGTGCAGAATTACTATTGGCTCTACGAGCCGACTTCGGCTTTCTCCTTCAAGAAGAAAGATTGACAGCCGCACTTTTCTGTCCTCAGATTAGCTCGGGTTGAAATCATAAGTAACCTAGAGTGGAACATTTCCGGCGCAGTGATGGTGGGTATTGCGTCCGGTCTCGAAAAATCAGCTCACCTAAAAAATTGGGAGTAACTCGATGAAGAAGTCTCTTCTTTCCGCGGTTGCGCTGACGGCCATGGTCGCCTTCAGCGGTAGCGCATGGGCCGACATCGTTATTGGCGTCGGCGGTCCGCTCACGGGTCCGAACGCCGCCTTCGGTGCGCAGCTTCAGAAGGGTGCCGAACAGGCAGCAGCCGACATCAATGCCGCCGGCGGCATCAACGGCGAAAAGATCAAGATCGTCCTCGGCGACGACGTATCGGACCCCAAGCAGGGCATCTCGGTTGCCAACAAGTTTGCATCCGACGGCGTCAAGTACGTGGTTGGCCACTTCAACTCCGGCGTGTCCATTCCGGCTTCCAAGGAAGTCTATGCCGAAAACGGCATGCTGGAAATCACCCCGGCTGCGACCAACCCGGTCTTCACCGAGCGTGGCCTGTGGAACGTCTTCCGTACCTGCGGTCGTGACGACCAGCAGGGCGGTGTTGCCGGCGCTTATCTCGCCGACAAGTTCAAGGGCGCGAAGATCGCCATCATCGACGACAAGACGCCTTACGGCCAGGGCCTTGCCGATGAGACCAAGAAGGCAATGAACGCCAAGGGCCTCAAGGAAGTCATCCGCGAAGGCGTCAACGTCGGCGACAAGGACTTCTCGGCTCTCATCTCCAAGATGAAGGAAGCCGGCGTCTCGATCATCTACTGGGGCGGTCTCCACACCGAAGCCGGCCTGATCATCCGCCAGGCCAAGGACCAAGGCCTCAAGGCCACGCTCGTTTCAGGTGACGGTATCGTCTCCAACGAACTGGCTTCGATCGCCGGCGACGCCGTCGCAGGCACGCTCAACACCTTCGGCCCCGATCCGACGCTGAACCCGGCCAACAAGGACCTGGTTGCCAAGTTCAAGGCAGCCGGCTTCAACCCGGAAGCCTACACGCTGTATTCCTACGCAGCCGTGCAGGTCATCGCTGCCGGCATCAAGGCAACCGGCAAGGCCGACGACGCCGAAGCCGTTGCCAAGACGCTGCATGCAAAGGGTCCGTTCAAGACCGTTCTCGGCGACATTGCCTTCGACGCAAAGGGCGACCCGAAGATTCCGGGCTATATCATGTACGAATGGAAGAAGGGTCCGGACGGCAAGTACAGCTACTTCCCGCAAGGCTGAGCCGTTATCGGCAACCGTATCTTAGAAGGGAGCCCGGTCAAAAGCCGGGCTTCTTTGCGTTTGGGAGCACTTATAGGCGGCACGCCGGAGTCTCACTAAACTGGCAGCTGAATTCCGGACTTGGAAATCTCCACTATCTGGCATATCAAGGGTCAGGGCCTGTTAAATTCAGCCGAACCCGAAGGACGAGACGGGTTTCGCGCCTGGACTGCGTCGGGAAGATTTGAAAATGTGCGAGCATTTCCTGCATTTTCCCTCCTAACCGGGTACGAAATCCGTCACTTGGATTGGATGAATTCAACAGGTCCTAAGCCTGGATAATCCAATTTGAGGAGAGGTGATGTTATGGATCTGAGTGCCATTATTGCCCAGGTCATTGGCGGTGCCGTCGGCGGGGCCGCGGGTGGGAAAATCCTGAAGGATGCCGATCTCGGTCAGATCGGAAATATCATAGCCGGCGCGGTCGGTGGAGTTGGCGGTGGTTCAATCCTCGGCTCGCTTCTTGGAGCCGGCGGCGCGGCGGCTGGAGGCGTCGATTTTGCGGCGCTCGCTGGTCAGCTGGTCGGGGGCGGTATTTCCGGGCTTGTTGTTCAGATCGTCGTTGGTCTGGTCATCAACAAGTTTTTCAAAAAAGCCTGACTGCAGCGAAGCGTCTGTCGTCGCCACGCAGAGAAGCTTGTTCGTCGCTCGAAACGGTTCGCCGGATCGTTGTCGGCTACGCTGACCGCTCCTCGCCATGCAGCACATGAGCGGCCTTAACGGCGGCCGATGCGCGGTTTTCGACGCCGAGCTTCACATAGATCTGTTCCAGATGCTTGTTCACCGTGCGTGCCGAGAGGCCGAGGATGTCGCCGATGTCGCGGTTCGATTTGCCCTTGGCGATCCACAGCAGCACTTCGGATTCGCGCTGGGTCACCGGGAAATGCTGGCGCAGCACTTCGTCGTCGGGGCGTTTGTTGGCGGCCGTCAGGCGGAAGAGATGTTCGTCGGCGCCGATCGCGCCGAGGAAGGAGAACTGTAGGCTCGCCTGGCCGTTCTGGACGAGGGCGAAGGCGACGTCGCGGGCAAAACCGGGCTTGTCACGCTCGGCCATCCAGGTGGAAATCCGGCGGGAAACGATGTCGAGCCCATCGTCGCTGTTGGTGGCCGCGTTGATCAGCCGTGTCGCCTGGGGGGTCGACCAGTGGATCGCTCCACTCGCCTTGACCGCCAGCAGATGGCGGCCGGCGGCGTCGAGCGCCACGCGGGCGCTCTGGGCCGAACGGGCATTGGAAAGGTGCACCCGGATGCGGGCGCGCAGTTCGTCGATGTTGATCGGTTTGGTCAGATAGTCGACGCCGCCGGAATCGAGCGCGTTGACCACATGTTCGGTCTCGGTGAGGCCCGTCATGAAGATGACCGGTACTTGCGCAACGGCGCCATTGGTCTTCAGCTTGCGGCAGGTCTCGAAACCGTCCATGCCGGGCATCACCGCGTCGAGCAGGATGAGGTCCGGGGTGATGCGCTCGACGATGTTGAGCGCCGACTGGCCGGCCGTGGCGATCAGCACCGAGAACCCGGACTTTTCCAGCGCCTCGGTGAGGAAGCCCAGCGTTTCGGGGCTGTCGTCCACGAGAAGGACGATATCGCGCGGCAGAGCAGTTTCAGCCATCACTCGTCCTTTCTGCCTCAAGGCGGCTCAGGAATTTCATATAACCGGCGAGGTCGAAGGCCTGTACGTAGGCACCGAGTTCTTCCGTGAAGGGGCGGTGTTCCTCCTCCCGGGCGAGATCGGCGAGTTTCGCTTCGATACCGCGGACGTAGCCGATTTCGCCGAGCCGCAAAAGGTCCTGAACATGGTTCGTCCCCGGACTTTTGATCGGCTTTTTCGGGCCGACGACCGCCGGGATAACCGTTTCGTTCTCGTAGATCCAGACGAGGCCGAGATGGGCGGCGAGCTTATCGGCAAGCCTGCGGATGTCGACCGGTTTGGCGATGGCGTCGTTATGGCCCTCGTCGCCGGAATGCGTCGCGATACCGTCGCCGATATTGGCCGAGAGCATGACGATCGGCGCCACCTGGCCGATCTCGCGCAGCCGCGAAACGAGCTGCCAGCCGCTCATGCCGGGCATGGAGATATCGACCAGGAACAGGTCCGGCGTCACGCCCTCGATCAATGTCAGGCAATCCGGCCCGCTATTGGCGGTCAGCACAACGAAATCCATCGGCACCAACACTTCGCGCATCAGGTCACGATGGTCCTCGTTGTCGTCGACGATCACGATTGTGCGGCGCGGGCCGGTATAGGAGACGATCTTCTTTTCCGCCGCCGGTGTCGTGTTGGGCCGCTCGATGGCGGACAGCATCAGTCGCACCTTGAAGATCGAGCCTTCGCCCCTGGTGCTGGCGACCGCGATCTCGCCGCCGAGCGTATTGGTCAGCAACTGGGTGATGGTGAGGCCGAGACCGAGGCCGGGCATCGGCCTGATGCTTTCCGCCTCGCCGCGCTGGAAGGGTTCGTAGATGCGGCCGAGATCCTTTTCCGCAATGCCCCGACCGGTATCTGAGACGGTGAAGGTAGCGACCTGGCTGCGATAGGCGATGTCGAATTTCACCGTGCCTTCGTCGGTAAACTTGATCGCGTTCGAGAGAAGATTGACGAGGATCTGGCGCAGCCGCTTCTCGTCGGTGCGGACATATTGCGGCAGGGCGCGGGCGCGCTCGTGCTCGAAGGCTAGGCCCTTGGCCTGTGCCTGCAGGCCGAACATCTCGACGATCTGGTCGAGAAAATCCTGGATGTTGATCTCGTTGGAATAGACCTGCAGCCGGCCCGCCTCGATCTTGGAAATGTCGAGCAGCCCGTCGATCAGGCCCGACAGATGGTCGGCGGAGCGCTTGATGACCTTGATTGCCGACTGGCGCGGGGCGGGGATGGTCTCGTCGCGCTCGAGGATCTGGGCGTAACCGAGCACGGCGTTGAGCGGTGTGCGCAGCTCGTGGGAAAGGCCGACGACGTAACGGCTCTTGGCGCGATTGGCGGCCTCGGCGGTTTCCTTGGCGTCTTGAAGTGCCGCGTCGGTCTTCTTGTGGGCGGCGATTTCCTTGAGGAGCAGCGTGTTCTGGCGGGAGGATTCCTCTTCCGCCACCACCCGGCTGTCATGGGCGAGCACATAGAACCAGGAAACGATGCCGGCGATGATCGCGAAGACGAAAAAGACGATCAGCACCGTGCCATAGATGACCTCGGCGTTGACGGGGGTTGCATGGCTGACCTGGTAGGCGATCATGCCGAGGATCGCGCCGATCATCGAGATCGAAAATACCGCCGTGGTGGCATAACGCCCGAGGCGCGTCGTCAGCCGGGTGATGACGCTTTCCGGCAGGAAGGAGCGAGCGACCGCGCCAACCTGGGTGTTCAGCCGCGCATGCGGCTTGCACATATCGTGGCAGCGGCTGTCGAGCGAGCAGCAGAGCGAGCAGATCGGCGCAGCATAAGCGGGACACCAGGCCATGTCCTCGTGCTCGAACGGATGTTCGCAGATCGAGCAGGTGATCGAGCCGACCGTCTTCCAGCTCTGGCGCGGTTTTCGGGCGAGGTAAAATTTGCCCTTGGTCGCAAAGGCGAGCGCCGGCGACAGCAGGAAGGCAATCAGCGTCACATAGGTGGCGAGCGAGGTCATCAACGGGCCGAACAGGCCGAAATGGGCGGCGAGCGCTATCGCCGCCGAGCCGAACATCGAGCCCAAGCCCACCGGATTGATGTCGTAGAGATGGGCGCGCTTGAACTCGATGCCTTCGGGCGACAGGCCCAGCGGCTTGTTGATCATCAGATCGGCCGAGATGGTGCAGAGCCAGGCCATGGCGACGATCGAGAAGATGCCGAGCGTCGCTTCGAGCAGCCGGTAGATGCCGAGCTCCATCAAAAGCAGCGCGATCACCACGTTGAACACCAGCCAGACGACACGGCCTGGATGGCTGTGGGTGAGGCGCGAGAAGAAGTTCGACCAGGCGAGCGAGCCCGCATAGGCGTTCATCACGTTGATCTTCAGCTGCGAGACGACCACGAAGGCCGCCATCAGCAGCAGGGCGGCCGTATCGTTCGGGATCATGTAGCCGAAGGCGGCGAAATACATGTGCGCCGGGTCTGCCGCCTCGCGTATCGGCACGGCGGTCGAGAGCGTCAGGACAGCGAGGAACGAGCCTGCCAGGAGCTTCGGCACGCCGACCACCACCCAGCCGGGGCCGGCGAGGAAGACGGCGAACCGGTGACGCCACTTGTCGAGGCCCTCCGGCGGCAGGAAGCGCAGGAAGTCGACCTGTTCGCCGATCTGCGGCATCAATGCCAGGATAACGGCGGAGGCCGCGCCGAACTCGACCAGATTGAACGGGGCTGGGCCGCCAACTTGAGCGTTTGAATGGCCGATGCCGGCAAAGGAGCGCCAGAGATCGAACTTCTGCCAGTCCATGAAGGCGATGAACACGAAGGGCAGGATGTTCAGCACGATCCAGAACGGCTGGGTGATCAGCTGGAAGCGAGAGATGAGCTGCACGCCGTAGATGACCAGCGGGATGACCACCACGGCGCTGATGATGTAGCCGATCCAGGGCGGAATGCCGAAGGCGAGATCCAGGGCGCCGGTCATGATCGACGCCTCGATCGCAAACAGCATGAACGTGAAGCTCGCATAGATCAGCGAGGTGATGGTCGAGCCGATATAACCGAAGCTTGCGCCACGGGTCAGGAGGTCGATATCGACGCCGTGGCGGATCGCGTAACGGCTGATCGGCCAGCCGATCGCCAGCATGGCGACGGCAGCCGCGATGATCGCGAAAATTGCGTTGGTGGTGCCGTAGGAGAGGGTGATCGTGCCGCCGATCGCCTCCAGCGCCAGAAAGGAGATGGCGCCGATGGCGGTCTGGGAAATGCGGCTGGAGGAAAACCGGCGGGCGCTCTTGGCGGTGAAACGGAGGGCGTAGTCCTCCAGCGTCTGGTTGGCGACCCAACGATTGTATTCACGCCGAACGGGAATGATGCGTTGCCGCGCTGCCATGCCTAATTTCTAGCACCTTTTGAGGAGAGACCGTCAATTGTGCACTTTCGGCTGAGGCGCGGCGTTTTGCAAGCAAAGTATGATGCGATGCGGTAAATCCCCACCGCATCCTGGAGCCTGGTTACAGGGTGCGGGTCGGGCGCACGACGATCTCGTTGGTATCCACATCTTCCGGCTGGTCGATGACATGCAGGATGGCGCGGCCGATCGCATCGGGCGTCAGGGCGACGCTGCGATAGGTCTTCATCGCATCCGCCGCGACCGGGTCGGTGATCGTGCCGGCAAGCTCGGATTCCACGACGCCCGGATAGACGCAGGTGACGCGGATCCTGTCGTTCTCCTGGCGCAGTCCGTCGGAAATTGCCCGCACCGCGTATTTGGTGGCGCAATAGACCGCCGCGGTCGGCACCACGCCGAGGCCGCCTATCGACGAAATGTTGATGATCTGGCCGTACCCCTGGCCGTTCATGATCGGCAGAACCGAGGCGATGCCGTAGAGCACGCCGCGGATGTTCACGTCGATCATCCGATCCCATTCCTCGACCTTCAGCGATGACATCAGCGACAGCGGCATCAGGCCGGCATTGTTGATGATGACGTCGATGCGGCCGAATTCGGCCAGCGCGAATTCGGCGAAGGCCTGAAAGTCCTGGTGGTCGGTGACGTCGAGCCGGCGGCTGCGAACGGTGCCGCCGGTTGCAGCGATCTCTTCGGCCAATGCTTCCAGCCGGTCGGTGCGGCGGGCGCCGAGCACGACCTTGGCACCGGCGGCGGCCAGAATGCGCGCCGTGCCTTCGCCGATGCCGCTGCTGGCGCCGCTGATAAGAACCACCTTTTCAGTGATTTGAGTCATGTTGCTGATCCTCTGTGCGAGGCAGCGGCGGCATGCCGCTGCAGGCACGGGATCTATGCGCCGGATGCGCGGCCGACCGGTATCAAGGTCCTCCGCAGTTCTTGCACGATCGTCCGAGCCTGCATCTGCGGCTATTTCAAAAGCGGCCAGAGCGTTGCCACCAGCAGCAGCGCCATGACGATGTTGAACCATTTCAGTCGGGCCGGATCGGACAGGAACTGCCGAAGCGCCACGCCGAAGCCGGCCCAGACGGCGACGCTCGGCAGGTTGACGATGGCGACGACGAGCGTGATCAACACGACGGAGACGAAGGGGTTTTCGGCGCTGGCATAGGCCGCCATGGCGGTGAGCGCGGCGACCCAGGCTTTCGGGTTGACCCACTGGAAGGCGGCGGATTCGAGGAAGGTGAGGGGACGGGCGGCGCTCGCGCTATCGCTGGAGACGGAACGGGACATGGCAATGCGCCAGGCGAGGTAGAGCAGGTAGGCGCCGCCGGCGATCTTCAGCATCAATCCAAGCGGCGGATAGGCCGTCAGAAGCGCGCCGAGACCGAAGCCGACCGCCAGCAGCACCGACGAAAAACCGATGGTAATACCGAGGATCTGCGGCACGGTGCGCCGGAAACCGAAATTGGTGCCCGAAGCAAGCAGCATGAAATTGCTCGGCCCCGGCGAGACCGAGCCGACAAGCGAAAAAAGGGCGATTGCAAGGATGGTTTCATAGGCCATGGCAAAGGGTCTCCCACGCGGGGAGGCTGCTCCCGGCGGCGTTAGGGCGTCTGGTTGTTCAGTCGAGATTCTGGAGGTGGTTGTATTCTAGAGATGGCGGATGCTGAGCTTGCCGCCCCATTTGCCATTCAGGTAGTCACAGACGAGCCGGCGATGGCAATGGTGCGGCTTGTCTTCCGAGCAGAGCAGGCAGGAGCCATCGAACTCTTCTGCCTTGAAGTGATCTTCCACCTTGCGTTCAGCCATCAAGCCAAGGAAATCATTCTGGAAAACATTCCAGTCGCCTTTCTCCTTCTTGAAGGCAGTCATGATCTCCTCGGTCGGCGCCAGCAGCGGTTCATGCACATAACCGGCGCCGCAGATCGTCTTCAGGAAGAAGGCGAGGTCGTCGGATTTGGCAAAACCGGCGAGTTGCGAGGTGTTGTGGAGGCGCACATCCAGGACCCGCTTGACGCCGGCCGCCCTGATGCGGCCGAAGAAATCCTCGGCGGTCGTCTTGGTGAAACCGATCGTGGTGACATCCATGCTCATGCGTCTCTTTTTGTCGCAACAGGCTCAGTCATGCGACGTTTTCCGGGCCTGATATTCCGCCACGCCGGCCCGTTTGCCTATTGTCAATATTGACATTGTTGATAGTGTTCTTGCCATGAAGCTGCAGATCCTTGTCCTCGATCCCGTCTTTGATACCGGCCTGTCGACCATGCTCGACGTGTTCACCATGGCAAACGAGCTTGCGGCGATGCTGTCGCTCGATGTGCCGGCCTTCGACGTGTCGGTCGTCGGCGTGCGCAAACAGGTGAAGACGGCGCATGGGCTTGCCGTGCCGATCTCCGGAAGCTTCGATGCGAAGGCCGGTGGCTGGCTGGTGGTGCCAGCGATTGCCTGCAAGATGCCGGACGTGCTGGTGCCCGCCCTCGACCGTCCCGACATCCGCGATGCGGGGGCGGTGCTGCGAGAGGCCAAGGCGGCGGGCATGAATGTCGCCGCCGCCTGTATCGGCACGTTCGTTCTGGCCGAATCCGGCCTGCTCGACGGAGAGAAATCGACGACCAGCTGGTGGCTCGCGCCGCTCTTCCGCCAGCGTTACCCCTCCGTGCAGCTGGAGGATGGCCAGATGCTGGTGAAATCCGGCTCGCTGGTGACGGCGGGCGCCGCACTCGGCCATATGGACATGGCGCTCTGGCTGGTGCGGCAGGTGAGCCCGGAGCTTGCCGGCCTTGTGGCGCGCTACCTCATCGTCGACAATCGGCCGTCGCAGTCGGCCTACGTGATCACCGACCATCTTTCGCATGCCGATCCCCTGGTGCAGCGTTTCGAGCGCTGGGCACGCGGCCGTCTCGGGGAGGGGTTTTCGCTGGACAACGCGGCCGATGCGGTCGGCGCCAGCAAGCGAACGCTGGCCCGGCGCATGCAGCAGGTGCTCGGCAAGACGCCGCTCTCCTATTTCCAGGATCTCCGTGTCGAACGCGCGGTGCATCTCCTGAAGACCAGCGACAAGAGCCCCAACGAAATCGCCGCACTCGTCGGTTATGCGGATGGGGTTACGCTGCGGGCATTGCTGCGGCAAAAGACTGGCCGCGGTGTACGCGAGGTGAGGGCGGGCGGTTAGCCTATACTTCCTTGCGCCGCAGCAGGTAATCGAGACCGCCGACCCGGAACCAGCGATAGGCATAGGCATCGAGCAGGAGCCGGTGCCGGCCGTTGGCATCCGCCTCGCTGTTGCCACCGTCTGCGATATCGATGAGAAGATCGCCATGCTCTCCGATACCGACCACGAAGGTTACTTCGACCGGTTTCGAATTCAGGTTGTGGACTATCAGCACGGAATTGTCGCGCCAATCGTAACGGAGTGCCAGCACGCCGGTATCCCCGGTGTTGAGGACGGTGCAGGCGCCCCAGCCGATCTCCGGGGCTTCCTTGCGCATCCGGATCAGGCGCTCCGTCCAGTTCAACATCGAGTTCGGGTCGCGCCGTTGCTCAGCGACGTTGATGTGCTCAAAACCGAATAGTCCGCCGCTGATAACCGGCAGGACCGGCTTGTCGTTCTTGGTGAAGCCTCCATGCGGCTCGGCCGACCATTGCATCGGCGTGCGGGCGCAGTTGCGCTCTGGCAGCGACAGGTCGTCACCCATGCCAATCTCGTCGCCATAACGTAGCACCGGCGTGCCGGGCAGCGAAAACAGCAGGCTGTAGGCGAGTTCCAGGCGCCTCCGGTCGTTCTCCAGCATCGGCGCCAGCCGCCGTCGGATGCCGCGGTCGTAGAGCTGCATGTTCTTGTCCGGCCCGAATTCCGAAAACACTTTCTGGCGCTGTTTTTCGGTCAGGCGACCAAGATCGAGTTCATCGTGATTGCGCAGGAACATGCCCCATTGTCCCGTTTCAGGCCGATCGCTGGTATTGACGATTGCTTTTGCCAGCGGCCGGGCGTCTCCGGAGGCGAGCGCATAAAACAGGGCCTGGTTGACGTGAAAGTTGAACATCATCTGCATGCGATCGCCGTCATCGCCGAAATACGCGAGGTTCTCCTTCGGCACGACATTGGCTTCGGCAAGGATGATCGAATCTCCGAGCCGCCATTGCAGGAATTCGCGAAAAACCCGGAGCATGGCGAACTGCTCCCTCGGCTTTTTCACGTCGGCACCCTTTTCGGCGATCACGAATGGCACGGCATCCATGCGAAAACCGGAAACACCGAGCTGGATCCAGAAACCCATGATCTTGAGGATTTCCGCCTGCACATGCGGGTTGGAGGTGTTGAGATCCGGCTGGAACTCGTAGAAGCGGTGAAAGTAATATTGCCTGGCCTTTTCGTCATAGGTCCAGGTCGTCTTCTGCACGCCCGGAAACACCATGCCCTCATTGGCATTCGCCGGCTTCTTGTCGGACCAGATATACCAGTCGCGATAGTAGGATTCCGGGTCGCTGCGGGCGTTCTGGAACCAGGGATGCTGGGTGGACGTGTGGTTGACTACGAGATCGATCAGCACCCGAATGCCGCGCTGCCGGGCGCCATGGGTGAATTCGACGAAATCGCCGAGCGTGCCGTAGCGCGGGTCGACATTGTAGTAGTCGGAGACGTCGTAACCGTCGTCCCGGCCGGGCGAGGTCTGGAACGGCATCAGCCAGATGGCATTGACGCCGAGACCGGAGATATAGTCCAGCCGCCGTTGCAAGCCCTGGAAATCCCCGATCCCGTCGCCATTGGAATCCATGAAGGTCTCGACGGAGAGGCAATAGACGACGGCGTTCTTGTACCAGAGGTCGTTGATCACGGGTTCGAGCTCCTCGGGCGGTTGGCGGATCCGGGGAGGCAAGCGCGTGAGGCGCAGAAATGTTCCCACGGGGGAACGGCCTGGCCGAAGATTTACGCGGCGCGGTCTTCCCGCAGCGGATGCCAGACTGAAATGTCGCGCGGGCTGGCGAGCAGGTCCGGCAGGGCCGCGTGCCATTCCTCGCGATAGCGGCGCTTCAACTGGACCTCCAGCACGTCGCCATGATCCTCCCATGTCTCATAGAGCATCATGCGGTTCTCGTTCCCGGGATCGGCGTGCAGCATGGCATTGTGGAACATCGGCTCGCGCCGCATGGCATTGAGCACGCCGTTCAGAAGCGTCAGGAAGCGGTCGCGCTGGCCTGGGAGGATATCGAAACGAATGACGTAAGTGACTGGCATGGGGCTGATCCTTTCGCGCTGCAAAGCTGGATCCTGGGATAGATGCCATCCGTCGCCGGGTCGATTACCTCGGAGGTCATATATCGCGTGCGCAATGCGCGCCTGCCGGTAAGGACGACGGTCTCGTTACTGGAAGAGAGACAGGATGTTTCGCGCGTCCGAATTGGCGATGGAAAGCGACTGGGTCGCGAGTTGCTGCTGGACTTGCAGTGCCTTGAGCCTGCTCGACGCCTCGGTCATATTGGCATCGACGAGGCGCCCAATGCCTCTGTCGAGACTGTCGGCGAGACTGTTTCCAAATGCTTCCTGCATCTCGATCCTCGACCTGATCGAGCCAAGGTAAGCACCGGCCGATATGACCTTCTGCTGCATCTCGTCGAGAACCAAGGTTATTGTCGGAAAGTCGATGTCGGGATCGGTGACGTCGATATCGAGAATATCGATACCCTCCGGCGGCAGCGTCCGGGTGTGAACTGGCGGCTGTACCGTGATCAGCTCCGCGGCGAGAGGAATGGTGGCGCGAAAGAAGATATTCGGCGCTCCACCCTGAGCCGCAAACAGGATGTCTGGGGGCGCCTTGTTGAGAAACGTTGCCTGCAGCAAGACTTTCGCCCAATCGGCCGTGCTTTCGATATCTCCGTCGAAGCCGTATCCTATCTGGCCTCCGAGCGCCTGGTCGACGACACTTTTGGTGATGACGAACGTATCGTTGGACGTACCCACTGAGAAGGGGACCGTGACGACGTCGAATTTCGTAATCGTGAAGGGTTGGTCGAATACCGGACCCGGTACGTCGCCATAACCGGATGTCGAAAATCCGAGCAATCCACCGATCGTGCCGAGGCCATAACCCAGATCCGGATCAGGTTCTTTCTGCAAAATTCCGCCGCCGCCATTCTTGAACAGTACGAGTTTCGACAGATCGACGTCGATGGTCTTGACGGAGACGGTTCCGTCCTCGCTGCGATCGAACGACGATACGACAGAAGTCTTGGCGCCTGCTTCGCTGGCCTGGCCCAACATGTCCGACCGCAACCAGTTCTGGCCGGCGAAAGTCGCGGAGTTGGATATCGAGACGATCTGCTGCTTCAACTGCTCCAGTTCTTCCTGGATCTTGTTCTTGTCTATTCCGTCCTGCTGGGCGGAAACGACCTTGGCCATGAACGCCGCCAGGATATCGGTCGTCGCAGCTATGCCTTCATAGGCCGTATCGACTTTTGCTGCTCCGAGGCCAAGGGCGTCGTGCACGGTCGAGAGGGCACCATTGTCCGACCGCATGGTGGTGGCGATCGACCAGTAAGCGGGATTGTCGGAGGCCTGTTCGATACGCAAGCCGGTCGAGACCTGCCGCTGCGTGCCAAACATCTGGCTGTCAAGGGAGCGAAGCATTTGGAGCGCGGAGGCAGCTCCAGCATTCGTGAGGATGCTACTCATGGGATCTACACCGAAACAACTCCCCCCGCCCTACATGAGCGTCGGATTATAAAATCCAAATATGGTTAATATATCAATAAGTACGCTCGATGGTGGCCACGCCGACCTGCTTGGCTGAAGATGCCAGCTGGGCGTGGGATTTCTACCCCCGGCATCCCTCTTCCCCCTTCTCCCCCACCGGTACGTCATTCGACGTATACGGTTTTGCGATGCAGCAACCGATAGTCGCTTAAGCAACGGTTAAGTTCTTCGTTGCGGACGAACGAGAAGAGGGGTTCGAACCAATGACATTCAAGTCCAAATCGGGCAAATCCAAACTGGGTGGCGCGCTGCTCGCCGCCGTAATGTCAGCGACGGCGCTGCAGGGTGCTTTCGCCGCTGACGACACCATCAAGATCGGTGTTCTGCACTCGCTTTCGGGCACCATGGCCATCTCTGAGACCACCCTCAAGGATGTCATGCTGATGCTCGTCGCCGAGCAGAACAAGAAGGGCGGCGTGCTCGGCAAGAAGCTCGAAGCCGTCGTCGTCGACCCGGCGTCCGACTGGCCGCTGTTTGCCGAAAAGGCCCGCCAGCTGATTTCGCAGGACAAGGTTGCCGCCGTTTTCGGTTGCTGGACCTCGTCGTCGCGCAAGTCGGTTCTGCCGGTCTTCGAAGAGCTGAACTCGATCCTGTTCTACCCGGTCCAGTACGAGGGTGAGGAATCCTCGCGCAACATCTTCTACACAGGCGCTGCCCCCAACCAGCAGGCCATTCCGGCGGTCGATTATCTGGCGAAGAAAGAAGGCGTCAAGCGCTGGGTTCTCGCCGGTACCGACTACGTCTATCCGCAGACGACCAACAAGATCCTCAAGGCCTATCTGATGTCGAAGGGCGTTGCCGAATCCGACATCATGGTCAACTACACGCCGTTCGGTCATTCCGACTGGCAGACGATCGTCTCGGACATCAAGAAGTTCGGCTCGGCCGGCAAGAAGACCGCCGTCGTCTCGACCATCAACGGCGATGCCAACGTGCCGTTCTACAAGGAACTCGGCAACCAGGGCATCAAGGCTGAAGACATCCCGGTCGTCGCGTTCTCGGTCGGCGAAGAAGAACTCGCCGGTCTCGACACCAAGCCGCTGGTCGGGCATCTGGCCGCCTGGAACTACTTCCAGTCCGTCGATGCGGACGTCAATGCCGAATTCATCAAGGAATGGCATGCGTTCACCAAGAACGACAAGCGCGTCACCAACGACCCGATGGAAGCCGCCTATATCGGCTTCAACGCCTGGGTGAAGGCCGTCGAAGCCGCCGGCACCACCAATACCGATGCCGTGCTGGACAGCATTATCGGCGTCTCCGTTCCGAACCTGTCGGGCGGCACGTCCACCGTCATGCCGAACCACCACATCACCAAGCCGGTGCTGATCGGTGAAATCCAGGCTGACGGCCAGTTCGACATCGTTCAGGAAACCGCGCCTGTGGTCGGCGACGAGTGGTCCGATTACCTGCCGGACAGCAAGAACCTGATCTCCGATTGGCGCAAGCCGATGTCCTGCGGCAACTTCAACGTTGCTTCCGGCAAGTGCGGCGGCAAGGGCAGCTGATCCGATTGCCTTCTAGATGTTCATCGACATCATCGCGGGCGGCGTTCAGTCGCCCGCGATCTCGCAAGGGGGTTCCAATGACGAGCAAAGTTGCTTTCCGCGTTCTGCAGAGCCTTGGTCTTCTGCTCTGCCTGATCTTTTCTCTCGCCGCGCCGTCGTTCGCGCAGCAGACCGATCCCAAGCCGCTGATCGACGCGCTCTCCAAGGCGGATTTCGGCGAAGCTGAAAAACTGATCGGCCAGCTTGCCGCCACAGGCGATGCGCGGCTCGTGCCGGCGCTGAATGCCTTTTCCGAGGGCGATCTCTATTTCCGCAAGTCGGACGGCCTGGTGTTCATCGGCAAGGCGGTCGGCTCCAGCTACGAACTGACTGATCCGGTCACCGGCGCCTCTGCCGGCCAGGCCGCCAAGAACGCCGTCACGAAGATCAAGATCAACAACAGCCTTCGCCGTGTCATCCGCTCGGCCATGGGCGGCCTGACGCTGATGAGCCCGGATCGCGAGGTCCGGCTGCAGGCGGCCGATGCGGTGCTTCGCTCGCCGAGCGCCGAAAACCTCGAACTCCTCGAAACCGCGATCTCCAAGGAGACGGACGGCGAGGTCAAGGCCCGCATGGTAGAGGCGCGCGCCGTGTCGCTGCTCTCCTCCGATCGCTCCATCGATGAAAAGCGCACCGCGATCCAGACGATCAAGAACTATGGCGGCCGCAACGCGATCGGCATCCTGATGGGCGCTTCCGCGGGGCTCGATCCGAGCCTCAAGGGCGATGTCGATGCGGCCATCGCCAGTATCGAAAGCGGCCAGAGGCTCTGGGATATCGGCCAGAACGTCTGGTATGGCGTCTCTCTCGGCTCGGTCCTGCTTCTTGCGGCGATCGGGCTTGCGATCACCTTCGGCGTCATGGGCATCATCAACATGGCGCATGGCGAAATGGTCATGCTTGGCGCCTATTCCACCTTCGTGGTGCAGCAGCTCATCCGCGATCATGCGCCCGGCCTGTTCGACTGGTCGCTGGCGATCGCGCTTCCGGTTGCCTTCCTCGTCACCGGCGCCGTCGGCCTGGTTGTCGAGCGCGGCGTCATCCGCTTCCTCTACGGCCGGCCGCTCGAAACCCTGCTCGCCACCTGGGGCGTCTCGCTGATCCTGCAGCAGACGATCCGCTCGATCTTCGGCCCCACCAACCAGGAAGTCGGCAATCCGTCGTGGATGTCCGGTTCCTTCCCGGTCGGCGGCATGACGATCACCTGGAACCGCATGTGGATCATCGCCTTCTCGCTGTCGATCTTCGTGGCGCTTTTGGTGGTGATGAAAAAATCCTCCTTCGGCCTCAACATGCGCGCCGTCACCCAGAACCGCCGCATGGCCTCGTCAATGGGCATCAAGACGCCCTGGGTCGACGCTTTCACCTTCGCCCTCGGCTCCGGCATCGCCGGCATTGCCGGTGTCGCACTCTCCCAGATCGACAACGTCTCGCCGAATCTCGGCCAGAGCTACATCATCGACAGTTTCATGGTCGTGGTGTTCGGCGGCGTCGGCAATCTCTGGGGCACGCTGGTCGGCGCGCTGTCGCTCGGGGTGCTCAACAAGTTCCTCGAACCATCGGTCGGCGCCGTGCTCGGCAAGATCCTGGTTCTGGTGCTGATCATCCTGTTCATCCAGAAACGTCCGCGCGGTCTCTTCGCGCTCAAGGGAAGGGCGGTGGAAGCATGATTTCCGGCTTTGTCTTCCGCGCCCTCGAGGGCCGCATTGTCGCTGCCGTCGGCATCCTTCTCGGCATCGGCATCCTGGTGCCCGCACTCAACCTTCTGACCCCGCCCGACAGCGCCATCCATATCCCGACCTATGCCATGTCGCTGTTCGGCAAATATCTCTGCTATGCGTTGCTGGCGCTGGCGCTCGATCTCGTCTGGGGCTATTGCGGCATCCTCTCGCTTGGCCATGGCGCCTTCTTCGCGCTCGGCGGTTATGCGATGGGCATGTACCTGATGCGCCAGATCGGCCCGCGCGGCGTCTACGGCAACCCGATCCTGCCGGACTTCATGGTGTTCCTGAACTACAAGGAACTGCCGTGGTTCTGGCACGGCTTCGACTGGTTCATCTTCGCCATGGCGATGGTGATCGTCGTGCCCGGCCTGCTCGCCTTCATCTTCGGCTGGTTCGCCTTCCGCTCCCGCGTCAACGGCGTCTATCTGTCGATCATCACCCAGGCGATGACCTACGCGCTGCTGCTCGCCTTCTTCCGCAACGACATGGGTTTCGGTGGCAATAACGGCCTCACCGACTTCAAGGACATTCTCGGCTTTTCTGTTCAGGCGGACGGCACGCGTGCGGTCCTGTTCTTCATGTCGGCGCTGATGCTGTCGCTCTGCCTGATCCTTGCCTCGGCCATCGTCCGCTCGAAGTTCGGCAAGGTGCTGGTCGGGGTGCGTGATGCGGAAAGCCGGGTGCGCTTCCTCGGCTTCCGGGTCGAGAACATCAAGCTCTTCACCTTCGTCGTTTCCGCCATGATGGCGGGGATTGCCGGCGCGCTGTTCGTGCCGCAGGTCGGCATCATCAATCCGGGCGAATTCGCGCCCGCCAACTCGATCGAAGTGGTCGTCTGGACGGCGGTCGGCGGGCGCGGCACGCTGATCGGCCCGATCATCGGCGCGATCCTGGTCAATGGCGGCAAGAGCTTCTTCACCGGCGCCTTCCCGGAAATATGGCTGTTTGCGCTCGGTGGTCTGTTCATCGCCGTGACGCTCTTCCTGCCGAAGGGCATCGTCGGAACGATCCAGCACGGCTTGAAGGCTCGGCATGCGTTGAAGGCGGCGGCGGATGCCGAAAAGGGCAGGGGTGACGCCACCACGGTGGCGCAAGCCCACGCGGCGGAATAGGGGCACGCAACCATGAACATGATTTCCGAAACACGACAGAAAAGCCTGCTCTATCTCGAAAACGTCTCGGTCTCCTTCGACGGCTTCAAGGCGCTCAACTCGCTGTCCTTCGTCGTTGAGCCCGGGGAACTGAGGGCGATCATCGGCCCGAACGGCGCCGGCAAGACGACGATGATGGATATCATCACCGGCAAGACAAGGCCCGATACCGGCACGGTGCTGTTCGAGGATACGATCGACCTCACCAAAAAGGACGAGGCTGATATCGCCCAGCTCGGCATCGGCCGGAAATTCCAGAAGCCGACGGTGTTCGAAAGCCACACCGTGTGGGACAATTTGGAACTGGCGCTCAACCGGTCGCGCGGCGTGTTCGCCACCTTGTTCTATACGCTTTCAGCGGAGGACAAGGCCCGCATCGAGGAGATCCTCGAGACGATCCGCATGACGCATCGCAAGAACGAGTATGCCGCCAATCTCAGCCACGGCCAGAAACAGTGGCTGGAAATCGGCATGCTGCTCGCCCAGGAGCCGAAACTTCTGCTGGTCGACGAACCCGTCGCCGGCATGACGGACGCGGAAACGGCGGAGACGGCGGTGCTGCTCAAGGAAATCGCCAAGACCAGGTCGGTGGTCGTCGTCGAGCACGACATGGGTTTCATCCGCGAACTCGGCGTCAAGGTAACCTGCCTTGCGGAAGGTTCGGTACTTGCTGAAGGCTCGATCGATTTCGTTTCGAACGATCCCAAGGTGATCGAGAATTATCTGGGGCGCTAACATGCTGACAGTCAACAACGTCAACCTTCACTACGGCGCAGCGCAGGCGCTGCGCGGCGTCTCCATTCACGCGGATATGGGCAAGATCACTTGCGTGCTGGGGCGGAACGGCGTGGGGAAGAGTTCTCTTCTCCGCGCCGTCACCGGCCAGCATCCGGTCAGCGCCGGCACGATCAGCTTTCAGGGGGAAGTGCTGAACGGTCTCGCGCCCTATAACCGCGCCAAGCACGGCATCGGCTACGTGCCGCAGGGCCGGGAAATCTTTCCGCTCCTGACAGTTCAGGAAAATCTCGAAAGCGGTTACGCGCCGCTCGCCCGCAAGGACAAGTTCATTCCCGACGAGATATTTTCGCTGTTTCCGGTGCTGAAATCGATGCTCGGCCGGCGCGGCGGCGATCTCTCCGGCGGTCAGCAGCAGCAGCTTGCAATCGGCCGTGCCATGGTCACCCGTCCGAAGATCCTCGTCCTCGACGAGCCGACCGAAGGCATCCAGCCGTCTATCATCAAGGATATCGGCAGGGCGATCCGCTACCTGCGGGATTCAACCGGCATGGCCATTCTGCTGGTGGAACAGTATCTGGACTTCTGCCGGGAGCTGGCCGACCAGGTCTACATCATGGATCGTGGCGAGATTGTGCACGAAGGGGCGGCAGAGACTCTGGATACGGCAGAAGCAAGGCGGCATCTGACCGTCTGAGACTAGTATTTTTACTGGTGAATGTTTGTATCGTTTCGCAGCACTTCGTGCGTTTCAAAGGCCGCTAATATATGTTAACAACACTGCGTTTTCAGGGCATTCCGCATAATTGTTGACAACCCCCGCACCCCATGATGAGGCGCTGATGGTCTTTGCACGCGTTGCCGGTTTCTTCTCTCGGTCCGCTCTTACACGCATGGTTACGGTAGGAGCGGTTTTTTTGGGCGCCACGACTTTCCTGGGGTCGATGACCGGCAGCGCCCTTGCCGCAGGCTGCGGCCAGCCGATGGAAGCGGGTCGCCACCCAATCACCATCGAAACCGACGGTGTTGCCCGTTCGGCAGTCTATTTCATTCCCTCGTCCTATACCGGCAAGGACAAGGTTCCGCTGGTTTTCGATCTCCATGGCAGCCACAGCAACCCTCAAGGGCAGCTGAACAGAAGCTCCTGGGACAAGGTTGCCGAGAAAAACGGCTTCATCGTTTTGGCGCTGCAGGGGAGCCTGCCCGGAAGCTCCGCGGGGACCTATGCCTGGAACGTGCCTTTCGTCACCGTGCAGCAGGGCGGCCTCGACGAGATCGCCTATATCCGGCAGGCTATCGCGACCGCCAAGCAGCAATTCTGCGTTGATCCGGCCCGTATCTATGCCTCGGGTTATTCGGGTGGCGGCCGCATGTTGTCGGCCTATCTCTGCTCGGGGCATGACGATTTCGCAGCAGCCGGCTTCGTGCATTCGCTGCGCGCCGGACGTCCGGTCGAGGCCGACGGGAAATGGGGCCCCGATGCGCAGGGCTGCAATCCGGCCAGGCCCATCTCGATCATGGCCTTTGCCGGCGTCAAGGATGCGGCAAATCCTTACGCTGGCGGCGGCAGCGCCTATTGGCAATACGGCTTCAAGACCGCGATCCAACGCTGGACGGAACTCGACGGCTGCAAGGGCAATGGCGACGTAAAGACCGTCGACGGTGTGACCTTCAGTCTCTACGGCACCTGCAAGAACGGTGCACGCGTCGCATCCTACGTCTTCGCCAACGGCACGCATGATTGGCCGAAGCCGGTTGCCGCTACGGAAGCCGTGATCGCCGCCGCCAAGGACGGGGCAGCGAGCGTCACCAAGGTGGCTGCGGTGACCGTCTCCAAGCCGGCATTCGACGCCAATGTTGATCCGGCTTCGCGGATGTGGGAGTTCTTCGGCAAGGCCGACAGCACCGACGTGATCGCCACTGCAACGCCGGCCAAGATCGGTTCGACGGCCAAGTCTGGCACGGGCGTTGCATCGGGTTGCGGAACCGAAGCCGATCTTCAGGGGACGACGTGCAACAGCAACCAGCCGATCGATATGCGCCGCAGCGGGCAAGGGGTGCAGGACGCCTTGTAACCAAGGCTTTCGGCGGGCGGACACGGCTCGCCGAATTCTACCAGGAAGGCTGCGCAAAAATTCGCCTTCCGGAAACATTTTCGCCTGAAATGGAGGCGATTTTAATCAATACGTCGGGGGGACTGACGGGCGGCGACGTGATCGAATGGTCCGTCGCCGCTGCCGCTTCCACAAGACTGTCGGTTACCACCCAGGCGAATGAGAAGATCTACAAGGCCTCGTCCGGCACGGCCTCCGTCTCCACCCATGTCACCGTCGGCGAGGACGCATCGGTCCACTGGCTTCCCCAGGAAACCATCCTTTTCGACCAGTCCTCGCTGACCCGCCGGCTTGACGTCGATCTTTCCGAAAGGTCCGAATTTCTGGCCGTCGAGGCGGTCCTGCTCGGCCGCAAGGCGATGGGCGAAGCGGTCGCGAATGGTTTCTTCCGCGACCGCTGGCGGGTGCGCCGGTCAGGTCAGCTGATCCATGCGGAAGAGATGAAGTTCGAGGGCGAGATCGAACAGCTCTCTCAAGCTGCTGCCGTGCTCTCCGGCCAGGTCGCCTTCGCGACGCTGTTTTACACCGGCCCGCTCGCCGAAATGCTCTTCCCGAAACTCCGCCAGATTGTCGACGGCACGCCCGGCGGAGCCAGCCTGTGGAGCGGCGGAGCCAGCCACTGGAACGGCAAGCTGATCGCCCGGCTGGTGGCCCCGACCGGATTTGACTTGAGAAAAATCCTGACACCGGCAATTTCCGTATTGCGTAACGGCGCGCCAGTGCCGAAAGTCTGGAACATCTGATCTTACAGCGGGATTCCCATGAACCTGAGCCCACGAGAAAAAGACAAACTGCTGATTTCCATGGCGGCGATCGTCGCCCGACGCCGGTTGGATCGCGGGGTCAAGCTCAACTATCCGGAAGCGATCGCCCTGATTACCGATTACGTGGTGGAAGGTGCGCGCGACGGCCGCGCGGTCTCCGACCTGATGGAGGCCGGAGCTCATGTCGTCACCCGCGACCAGGTGATGGACGGCATTGCCGAGATGATCCACGACGTGCAGGTGGAGGCGACTTTTCCGGACGGCACCAAACTTGTCACCGTCCACGAACCGATCCGCTGAGGAGGCCCCAAGATGCTGGAACTGCGCCCCAATTGCGAGTGCTGCGACAAGGACCTTGTACCGGAAAGCCGGGAGGCGATGATCTGCACTTTCGAGTGCACGTTCTGCGCCACCTGCGCCTCCGACGTGCTGAAGGGCATTTGCCCCAATTGCGCGGGCGAACTGGTGCGCCGGCCCGTGCGTCCGGCGGCCGCGCTCGCCCGCCATCCGGCCTCCACCAAACGCGTACTGAAGGCCGAGGGTTGCGCGCCCAAGGCGGCTTGAAGGAGAATGCCATGATTCCCGGTGAAGTGATTGCCGCAGAAGGCGAAATCGAGCTCAACGCAGGTCTTCCGACGGTGACCATAAAGGTCGCCAACACCGGCGACCGACCGGTGCAGGTGGGCAGCCACTACCATTTCTTCGAGACCAATAACGGGCTCTCCTTCGACCGGGACAAGGCGCGCGGCATGCGGCTCGATATCCCGGCCGGTACGGCCGTCCGTTTCGAACCCGGCCAGATGCGGGAAGTGACGCTGATCCCGCTTTCGGGCAAGCGCGAAGTCTATGGTTTCCAGCAGAAGATCATGGGTGCGCTGTGAAGCCCGCATTGGCGTTTTCCGCCGCGTTCATGCCGCTTCTTGCCCTGCCGGCGGCGGGGCAGGAGCCGAAGGCAAATTGCAAGAACCCGCAGACGCAGCTGGAGATGAACATCTGCTCGCAGCGCGACTACGAAGCCGCCGACAAGGCGCTTAATGCCCAGTACCAGACGACCCGCAAGGCGATGAAAAAATGGGATGCGGATAGTTCCGCGGATCTCAAAGGCGCCGAGGATGCGCTCGTCAAGGCGCAACGGGCCTGGGTCGCCTATCGCGACGCGCAATGCATCTCCTCCGGCTTCCAGGCCCATGGCGGCTCGATGGAGCCGATGCTGATTTCCGGATGCCAGGCGGACCTGACACGCAAGCGCATTGCGGAGCTCAAAGAGCTGACCGAGGCGATGGGGAACTGAACGTTGAGCGTGTTCGTGGTAGTTATGGGAGCGGGAAGGAGAGCGACATGACCGAAACAGTCAAGATCAGCCCTGAAAACCAGATAACCCTATCTGCCGAAGCGCTCGCTTTGCTTGGCGTCAAGGCCGGAGACCAGGTGGATATCGTACCGAGTCAGGACGGCCATCTGGAGATCCGGCCGAAACGTTGGACATTCGCGGACCTGAAAGGGATCGTAAAGCTGGATAGGCCGATTACCGCGGGCGAACTGGATGAATGGGTTGCCGAAGCACGTGGCCGGATTCCTGAAGGCGGCAACGACCTATGATCGGGATCGACACGAATGTCCTCCTTCGTTGGCTCGTGCGCGATCAGCTGATCGGGGAGCCGGCATTGGCGCAGAGTGAGGCGCTGTCTGCGCTCTTCGATAAGAGCGAGGAAGCATTCTTCATCAACGAGATTGTTGTCGTCGAAATTGCCTGGGTCCTGAAACAGCGCGCCCGCCTACCAAAGACCCAGATCGCCGAGATCATCTGGGGTCTGCTGAATTTGGAAAATGCGGTCGTGAAGGACCGAGACATATTGAGCGCTGCGCTTCAAGCCTATTCCGAGTTTCCCGGCGACTTCTCCGATCATTTGATTGGAGAAATCAACAGCCGCAACGGTTGCCGCACCACAATGACGTTCGACAAAGCCGCATCGAAATCCTCCCATTTTACCGAGCTTACAAGGTAGACCGTCCATGCCCCACAAGATGTCCCGCGCCTCCTATGCCAGCATGTTCGGTCCGACCACGGGCGACAGGGTGCGGCTTGCCGATACCGAATTGTTCATCGAGGTGGAGAAGGATTTCACCGTCTATGGCGAAGAGGTGAAGTTCGGCGGCGGCAAGGTCATTCGCGACGGTATGGGACAGAGCCAGGCGACGCGTGCCGAAGGGGCGGTCGATACGGTCATTACCAATGCGTTAATTGTCGATCATTCGGGCATCTACAAGGCCGACGTCGGTTTGAAGAACGGCCGCATCCACGCGATCGGCAAAGCCGGCAATCCGGATACCCAGCCGGGCGTGACGATCATCGTCGGCCCGTCCACCGAGGCGATCGCCGGCGAGGGCAAGATCCTGACGGCCGGCGGCATGGATGCGCATATCCATTTCATCTGCCCGCAGCAGATCGAGGAGGCGCTGATGAGCGGCGTCACGACCATGCTCGGCGGCGGCTCCGGCCCGGCACATGGCACGCTTGCCACCACCTGCACCGGCGCCTGGCATATCGAGCGGATGATCGAGAGCTTCGACGCCTTCCCGATGAACCTCGCGCTCGCCGGCAAGGGCAATGCGTCGCTTCCCGCACCACTGGAGGAAATGATCCTCGCCGGTGCCTCGTCGCTGAAGCTTCACGAGGACTGGGGCACGACGCCGGCGGCGATCGACAACTGCCTGACGGTCGCCGATGCCTTCGACGTGCAGGTGATGATCCACACCGACACGCTGAACGAAAGCGGTTTCGTGGAGGATACGGTCGCGGCTATCAAGGGCCGCACCATCCACGCCTTTCATACGGAAGGTGCCGGCGGCGGCCACGCGCCCGACATCATCAAGATCTGCGGCAACCCGAACGTCATCCCGTCGTCGACCAACCCGACCCGGCCCTACACGATCAATACGCTTGCCGAACATCTCGACATGCTGATGGTCTGCCATCACCTGTCGCCGTCGATCCCGGAAGACATCGCCTTTGCCGAAAGCCGCATCCGCAAGGAAACCATCGCTGCCGAAGACATCCTCCACGATCTCGGCGCCTTCTCGATCATCTCCTCCGACAGCCAGGCCATGGGCCGTGTCGGGGAAGTGGCGATCCGCACCTGGCAGACCGCCGACAAGATGAAGCGCCAGCGCGGCAGCCTGAAGGAAGAAACCGGCAATAACGACAATTTCCGCGTCAAGCGCTACATCGCCAAATACACGATCAATCCGGCAATCGCCCAGGGCGTTTCCCATGAGATCGGTTCGGTCGAAGTCGGCAAGCGAGCGGATCTCGTGCTCTGGAGCCCGGCCTTCTTCGGCGTGAAGCCGGAAATGGTGCTGCTCGGCGGCTCGATTGCGGCCGCACCGATGGGCGATCCGAACGCCTCGATCCCTACGCCGCAGCCGATGCATTACCGGCCGATGTTTGCGGCCTACGGCAAGCTGCGCACCAATTCCTCCGTCACCTTCGTCAGCCAGGCTTCGCTGGATGGCGGTCTTGCCCAGCGCCTCGGGGTCGCCAAGAGGCTGGTGGCAGTCAAGAACACCCGCGGCGGCATCTCCAAGGCCTCGATGATCCACAATTCGCTGACGCCGCATGTGGAGGTCAACTCGGAGACCTACGAGGTACGGGCCGACGGCGAGCTGCTGACCTGCGAGCCCGCGACGGTGCTGCCGATGGCGCAGCGCTATTTCCTGTTCTGAGGAGATTGCACCTCGGAGCCTCTGAATGAAGACGTTTTTGCGCTGGCTCCTCGCTGCGGTTCTGTTCGTGGTTGTCGCGGTGGCCGTCGGGACGTTCATCCCGCGACCATTGTTTGCGCCGAGCCGAGCGGCGGAACCGGCGGCGCGAAGGCGCATCTTGGTTCTGTCCAACCCGATCCACACGGACATTGCCATTCCGCTGGCTGAGGACACCCGCACCGCCTTCGCTTTTCTGGAGCGGTCCGGAATCCCGGTTGCCGACCCCGGTGCGGAATGGCTGGTGCTCGGCTGGGGTGGGCGGGCCTTCTATCTTGAAACGCCGACCTGGGCTGATTTGAAGCCGCTTCCGGTGTTGCGGGCACTGACGGTCGACAGTTCAGTCATGCATGTGGACGTTGCCGGCGGTATCGACGAACGTCATCCGGCGGTGATGCCGCTCGACCTGGGGGCGGCGGAATTCCAGCGGCTTTTGGCGTTCATCCAGACGAGTTTCATCCGTCAGGCAGGCGAGGTGGCTGTGGTGCCGGAGCCGGGCTATGGCGATAATGACCGGTTCTTCGAGGCAAACGGCTATTTCAACGCATTTGTTGGCTGCAATACCTGGACCGCCGCCGCACTTCGCACAGCCGGAATACGAACCGGCCTCTGGAATCCGCTGCCGCAGACGCTTACCCTCTCACTCAAGCTTTTCAATTGACCTCGGAGCATTCCATGCAGCACGTCCATTCTTATCATCCGGCCGGCGTGGTCACAGATCCGCCGATCGATATCGTCACGCTGCCACATGACCTGCGGCATCTGCGCCGCAAGCTGCTGCATCTCTCCGATGGCGAGATGGTGATGCTCGACCTCAAGGAGGCTGTGCTTTTCCATCACGGCGATCGGCTGGTGCTTGAGAACGGCGATACGATCGAAGTACACGCGGCCCCGGAAAAACTCTTCGAGATCAAGGGTCGAGATACGCTGCACCTGATCGAACTCGCCTGGCATCTCGGCAACCGGCATCTGCCGGCGCAGATCGAGGAGGGGCGTATCCTCATCCTGCGCGACCATGTGATCCGTGCCATGCTGGAAGGGCTGGGTGCGAGGGTTGCCGAGGTCGAGGAAGGGTTCCAGCCGGCCCGTGGCGCCTACCATTCGCATGGTTCCCACGGCCACGACCATCATGGACATTGAGCCTTAGTGACCAATCTCGACACCAAGGTGCTTCTGAAGCTGATGGCCTGGCTTTCTCCGGCCTTTCCGATCGGCGGTTTCGCCTATTCGGGCGGGCTCGAACGGGCGGTGCACGATGGCCTCGTCAAGGATGCGGCAGGCCTGATCGCCTGGCTGACGAGCCTGCTGCGGCAAGGCACCTTGTGGAACGACGCCGTGCTGTTCGGTGAAGCCTGGCGGCAGTTCGAGGACGAGGCCGCGTTGAAGGAGGTGGCCGAACTGGGGTTGGCGCTTGCAGGCTCCGCAGAGCGCCACGTGGAGACATTGTCGCTTGGCCAGGCGTTCGCTTCAGCCGCCTCCGCCTGGCCGCATCCTGTCCTCGATCGCCTGCCGCGAGCCGTGCCTTTCCCGGTCGCAGTCGGTGCGATTGCGGCGGCGCATGGCGTAGCGGCAGCGCAAGCGCTTGCCGCCTATCTGCATGCCGCCGTCTCGCAATCGGTGTCTACCGGTATCAGGCTTGGGGTTTCCGGGCAGGTGGAAGGAGTAGCCATCCTCGCCGAGATCGAGGGTCTGGTCGCCGACATTGCGGATAAGGCAAGCCTTGCCACGCTCGACGATCTCGGCGGTGCGGCAGTGCAGGCGGAAATAGCTTCGCTTCGGCATGAAACGCAACATTCGCGGCTTTTCCGCTCCTGAAAGCGGGCCTAAGCTGAAGTCTGGAAGAATGAAAGGACGACACATGAAATCGGCGAACGGACCTTTGCGCGTCGGTATCGGCGGGCCTGTCGGCTCCGGCAAGACGGCACTGACCGAAAAGCTCTGCAAGGCGATGCGGGAGGATTATTCCGTCGCGGTCGTCACCAACGATATCTATACCAAGGAGGATGCCGAAGCGCTGGTGCGCTGCCAAGCGCTGTCCTCGGACCGCATCGTCGGCGTCGAGACCGGCGGTTGCCCGCATACCGCCATCCGCGAGGACGCGACGATCAATCTGCAGGCGATCGCGGGTTTGAACGAGCGTTTCCCGGATCTCGACGTGGTGTTCATCGAATCGGGCGGCGACAATCTCGCGGCGACCTTTTCGCCCGATCTTGCCGACATCACCATCTATGTGATCTCCACCTGCCAGGGCGAGGAAATCCCGCGCAAGGGCGGTCCGGGGATTACCCGCTCCGACCTGCTGATCATCAACAAGAAGGATCTGGCTCCCTATGTCGACGTCGATCTCGACGTGATGGACCGCGACGCGTACCGCATGCGCGAGGCCAAGCCGCATCTGTTCACCGATCTGAAGCGCGGCGTCGGCGTGGACCATGTGGTCCGCTTCCTGAAGGAGCAGGGGGGGCTTTGAAAAGATTGAGGCCGGCGGCCCCTCGAAGCCACCGGCCTTATCTGCATGCTGCGGTCCCACCGCCAGTATCGCTGCATGCATCCAAAGAGAGCTCGGGCCCGCCCGCCCGATCTCGCTTCTTGAACTTCAGATTTCGCGCAGGGCCTGCACGTCGACGACCTGGATCACTCGCCCGCGCACCGTCACTCCGGTCCGCCGGAGAGTGGAGAATGCGCGGGAGAGCGCCTCGGGAGCCAATCCCAACATGCCCGCGAGCAGGTTCTTCTGGAAAGGCAGGCGGATGGAGGCTGGGCCGCCATCCACAGGGCATCTTTTCAGTATGTAGTCGGCGACCCGCTGCGGCGCCGTATGCAACCTGTCGTTGGCGACGCAGTCCATCGTGGTGATGAGGTGTTTCGACAGCGAAGTGATCACCGCCTTGGCGATATCCCGCTCCTGTTCGGCCAGATCCCGTACCGCCTGCATGTCGAAACGGGCAAGCGTCGTGGCTTCGGCCGTCTGGGCGTGGTAGCGGTATTTCGTACCGCCATAAAGAAGACATTCAGCGAACGTGTCGCCCGGGCTGCAGATCCGGATATCCGCCTCGCGGCCGTCCCGATTGAGCTGGTAAAGTCGCACATAGCCGCTGAGAACGCAGAAAAAAGCGTCAGCATTCTCGCCTTCGCGGAAGATCGATTTGCGGTTCGTCAAGCTGACGACGCTCATGGCCGACATCATCCGAACGAGCGAATTGCCGCTCAGGCTGGTCAGGAAGGGCGTCTTCATGAGGACGGCCCGATCCCTGTTGTTGAGCTTCAAATTACTGTTCATCATATCCGTCGTCTCTTCCATAACCCGAACCGCCGCGCATTCCCGATACTGCTAAAATAACAGGTTCATGAAATCTGATTTTGACATCGATCAAATCCGTGCAATTTTTCTGCAATCTCCGCGAGCCGGTTATTTCCAACGAAAAACGCCGGGCCAACAGGCCCGGCGTCGCCGAAATATAGTCTGGAGATGATACTTATTCCGCAGCCAGAGGCGGCAGGCGTAGCACCTTGCTGCTGGCTTGGGCGCCGGGAGAACGATCGTCGTTGGCGCTCGTCTGCCGTTCCATCTGGTTGAGGCGTTCTTCCAGGGCCGCGATCGACTGAGCGTATTTGCGTGCCTCCTGGCTGAGTTCCTCGTTGGAAAGACCGAAGTCCTCCTGTTCCTTCTTGCCGACCATGCGGCCGAAGATCTTGCCGAGCAGGCGCGACAGGTCATCCATGATCAGGAAGAAGGACGGCACGACGAGAAGCGAGAGCACCGTCGAGACGATAATGCCCCCCATCACGGCGATTGCCATTGGTGCGCGGAAGGAGCCGCCTTCGCCGACGCCGAGCGCCGAGGGCAGCATGCCTGCCGACATGGCAATCGAAGTCATGATGATCGGGCGGGCGCGCTTGCGGCCGGCTTCCACCATGGCATGGACCCGTTCCAGACCCTGACGCTTCATCTCGATCGCGAAGTCCACCAGAAGGATGGCGTTCTTGGTGACGATACCCATCAGCATCAGGATACCGATCAGGACCGGCATCGACAGCGCGTTCTGGGTGATGATCAGCGCCACCGCCACGCCACCGATCGCAAGCGGCAGCGAGAACAGGATGGTGAAGGGCTGGATGACGTCCTTGAAGAGCAGGATCAGCACCACGAGCACCAGCATCAGGCCCATCAGCATGGCATTACCGAAGCTCTGCTGCATTTCTCCCTGCACCTTGGCGTCGCCGCTTTCGGCCAAACGAACGGTCTTTGGCAATTCGGTCTCGGCGACGATGCGCTTGAACTCGGCAGATGCGGTATCGAGCGCCGTGCCAAAAGGCACGTCGGAGCCGATTGCGACCACGCGGTTGCGGTCGTTGCGCTTGATCGAGCTCGGGCCTTCCGAATAGTCGATGTCGGCGACGCTGTAGAGCGGCACGCTGGCACCGGCCGCGGTCTTGATCTTCAAGGCGCGGATCGAGGCGAGATCGCGGCGGACGTCGAGCGAGGCCTGGACGCGGATCGGGATCTGCCGGTCGTCGAGCGAGATCTTGGCAAGGTTGGCATCGACATCGCCGATCGTCGCGACGCGGACGGTCTGGGCGATCTGCTGCGGCGTGATGCCGAGGCGCGAGGCCTCCGCCATGCGCGGCCGGATCTGCAGTTCCGGACGGGGCAGGGCGCCTTCCGAAGAAACGTTGGCGAGGACCGGCGAGGCCCGCAGCTTCGATTCCAGCATGCTGACGGCTTCGGTCAGGTCCGCCTCGCTGGTGGAGAGGAAGTTGAACGAAAGGTCACGCTCTGCGCGATCGTTGACCTTGGAGATCCGCACATCCGGAATGGATCGGACAGCTGCAAAGATATCCTTTTCGACATCCCATTGCGGACGCGTGCGGCCGTTTTCCTTCATCTTCGGGACAAAGTCGCGGATGAGGGGGATCGATCCCAGGCCCTTGTTGACGAGGGTCTTTACCAGCGAATGGTCGATGTTCTGCAGGATGACGCGCACGGTTGCGCGTCGCAGTTCGAGGTCTCCCTTCGGCGAAGCACCGCCGAGGATGAAGACGCTCTCGACCCCGTCGATGTGGCGTATCGCATCATAGACGACGTCGGTGCTGGTGGCCGTTTCGTCGAGCGTCGCATTCGGCGGGAGTTCCACCGACAGCACGACACGCGAAGAGTCGTCCGGCGGCAGGAAGCTGCCGGGGACCTGGGAGAGCAGCATGACCGAGCCGATCAGGAAGCCGATCGCGGCCAGCATCGTCGTATATCGCCAGTACCAGCGACGGGTCGTGCCGGTGACGAGGCGCGTATAGGCCTTCATGATCCAACCGTCGTTGTCGTGATGGTCTTCCATCCCGTCTTCGGGGCTCATCAGATAGGCAGCCATCAGCGGCGTGATCAGTCGCGCCACAGCAAGCGAGAAGAACACCGAGAAAGCAACGGTCAGGCCGAACTGGATAAAGTATTGGCCCGGGACGCCCGGCATGAAGGATACAGGCACGAACACCGCAATGATCGTGAAGCTGGTGGCGATGACGGCGAGACCGATTTCGTCCGCCGCCTCGAGCGCCGCTCGATAGGGCGTCTTGCCCATCTTGATATGCCGCGCAATATTCTCGATCTCGACGATCGCGTCGTCGACGAGAATACCCGTCGCAAGCGTCAGCGCCAGGAAGCTGACGAGGTTCAGCGAGAACCCCATGAGATCCATGATCCAGAAGGTCGGCACCGCCGAAAGCGGCAGGGCGACCGCCGCGATCAGCGTCGCGCGCCAGTTCCGCAGGAACAGGAACACCACGATGACGGCGAGGACCGAGCCTTCCACCAGCGTATGGAGGGCAGCTTCGTAATTGCCGTAGGTGAAGTAGACGGAGTCGTCGACCATTTCGATCGCGACGTTCGGATTGGTCTTGCGCACTCCATCGAGGCTGGTCGCGACGGTTTCGGCGACCGAGACCTCGCTTGCGCCCTTGGCGCGGAACACGGCGAAAGTGACGGATGGCGTGCCGTTGAAGCGCGAGAAGGATTTCGGCTCCTCGTAGGTGTCGGTGATGGTGCCGAGCTCGGTCAGCTTGACGAACTGGCCGTTGGGCAGCGTGATCGTCGTGTCGGCAAGCTGAGCGACGCTGCGGGCATCGCCGAGCGTGCGGATCGTCTGTTCGTTGCCGGCCACCTGGCCGCGGCCGGAGCCGAGATCGACGTTGGTGCCGCGCATCTGGGTGCTGACATCGGCAGCGGTAATGCCATAGGCGTCAAGCTTGGCGGGGTTCAGCGACACCCGGACTTCACGGTCGGAGCCGCCGTAACGGTCGATACGGCCGACGCCGGGCTGGCCCTGCAGGGCGCGCTTGACCGTGTCGTCGACGAACCAGGAGAGCTCTTCGAGCGTCATGTTCGGGGAGGAGACGGCGAATGTCTGGATCGCCTGGCCTTCGACGTCGACCTTGGTGACGACAGGCTCCTCGATGCCGGCGGGAAGGTCGCTGCGGATCTTGTCGATCGCGTCCTTGGTATCCTGCACGGCTTCGGCCGTCGGCTTTTCGATGCGGAAGACGACGACCGTCTGCGACTGGCCGTCGGTCACCGTCGACTGGATTTCATCGATGCCGCTGATCGAGGCGACAGCGTCCTCGATTTCCTTCGTCACCTGCATTTCCAGTTCGGCAGGGGCGGCGCCGCTCTGGGTGACGGTGATCGACACAACCGGAACGTCGATGTTCGGGAAACGGGTGATCGGCAGCGCGTAGAACGACTGAATGCCGACAATAAGCAGCAGGGCAAAACCGAGCATCGGCGCTATCGGATTGCGGATCGACCAAGCAGAGAAGTTCATGCGGCTCAACCTCAGTTCGCAATAGCGGCGGGTTCGGCCGGGACCGGAGCGATCTTGTCGCCGTCCCGGACGAAGGCGCCGGCCTTCGCAACGACAATGTCACCGGCCGTAAGACCGCTGACGACCTGCACGAAACCGCCATCCTGGATGCCGGTTTCAATCTTCACCTGCTTGACCACATTGTCCTCGACCTTGCGGGCGGTGGAACCGTTCCGCCCAGTGGTGACGGCCGAGAGCGGCAGCGCCAGGGCATTGGTCTCGGTGATGACGATCTCGGCGCTGCCATACATGCCCGAGCGTGCGCCGGTTTCATCGTCGATGACGATATGCACCGCGCCGAGGCGGGTGACCGCATCGACCGTCGGGGAAACGAGCCGAACCTTGCCCTCGATCTTCACCTTGCCGCCGGCGACTGTGACGATCGCCTTCTGGCCGGCCTTGATCTTCTGGATATCGGTCTCGGACAAGTCGGCGACGAGTTCGATCGCCCCGTCCTTGATGATCGTGAAGAGCGGATTTCCGGTGCCGCTGGCGATCGCTCCGACCTTGGCGGTGCGGGCGGAAATGACACCGGCCACCGGTGCCTTCACGCCCGTGCGGGCGAGCTTCAGGTTGATATCCTCGATCTGGGCCTCGACCACCTTGGTGTCGGATTCGCCGACGGCTACCGCCTGCTTGGCAGCATTCAGGCGCGCCTGAGCGACCTCGACGGCGGCGGATGCCTGTTCGAGCTGCGACACCGTGCCGGTGCCGCTCTGGCTGAGCTTCTGGAGGCGGTCGCGCTGGCGCGTCGTGTCGGCGACGTTGGCCTGAGCCTCGATAACCTGCGCCTGATATTGCGCAACCGCAGCTTGAGCCTTCGCCTTATTGGCCTGGAGCTGGCTCTTCTGGAGAAGCAGCGCGTCGTCGTTCAGCATCGCAAGCACGCTGTCGGCCTTCACTTCGTCGCCGACGTCGGCATTCAGCGTCTTGATCGACAGGGCGTCGACGAGCGGCTGGACATAGACTTCCTCGACGGGCCTGACCGTGCCGGTGGCAATGACGCGGTCAACCAGCGGCTTCTCGATTGCCTCGGTTACGACGATGGAAGGCAGCTTGATTTCCGTCTGCGCCGGGGCGGGCTTGGCCGCCGCTTCCTGCGCAAACGCGGAACTGGGACTCAGTGCAGAGGTTGCGGCAAGGGCGATGCTTGCGCCGAGGGCAAGCTTGAGAGCCGGGTTCCCGGCAGACTGGGTGAACTTGCGAAACATGCGACTACTTTCAAATTGAAGGTAAGGGGCAAATATTCCGCTGGGAACCGCTCCGGCCACCTTACGCCCCCTCAGCGCTCAGCAACCCGGATCAAGGTGGTAACCGCATAAAACAGTTACAAGACCGGCAGCGAAAGATTCATCAGCGCCCCACTTCTACGTGTTTGCGTTGCACAAATCAATCCGCTGCCGTTATGAGACGAATGAGTTTTAGTTATGATTTGAGTGAGAAAAATTTAGAAAACGCGCAACCGATAGCCGCGCGTTCTCCCTCACCGGGCGACTGGCGATTATTATTTCAATGCCGCGTCGGTGATCTCGCTCGTATAGGCGCCTTCCGGCTTCTTGGTGATGATCTTCTGGTCGAGCAGCGCCTTGACCGTGCGGTCGTAGGTGGCGGTGTCAAGCTTGCCGGTACCGGTGCCGATCAACTTTGCCACTTCGCCCATCATCCGCTTCTGGTGGTTCTCGTCCTGGCCGCCATTGTCCATGACGATCCCGGCTGCTTCGGCAGGATTGGCGATGGCGTATTTCCAGCCCTTCATCGACGCACGGACGAACTTCACCATGGTCTCCTTGAACTTCGGATCCTTGAGCTTGGTGTCCATCACGTAGAGGCCGTCCTCGAGCAGGTCGTTGCCCATGGCAGAGAAGTTGAAGACGACGAGCTGGTCCGGCTTGAAGCCGGCATCGATCGCCTGCCAATATTCGTTATAGGTCATGACCGAAATGCAGTCCGCCTGCTTCTGGATGAGCGGCTGCACGTCAAAGCTCTGCTTCAGCACCGTGACGCCGTCCTTGCCGCCGTCGGTCTTGAGACCGAGCTTGTTCATCCAGGCGAAGAACGGATATTCGTTGCCGAAGAACCAGACGCCGAGCGTGTGGCCCTTGAAGTCGGCTTCGGTCTTGATCGGGCCGTCCTTCGGGCAGATCATCTGCAGGCCGGATTTCTGATAGGGCTGGGCGATGTTGGTGAGCGGCACGCCCTTTTCACGGGCGACCAGCGCTCCGCCCATCCAGTCGACGATGACGTCGGCGCCGCCGCCGGCGATCACCTGTTCGGGGGCGATGTCCGGGCCGCCCGGCTTGATCGTGACGTCGAGGCCTTCTTCCTTGTAGAAGCCCTTGTCCTTGGCGACGTAGTAACCGCCGAACTGGCCTTGAGCGACCCATTTCAGCTGCAGGGTCACCTTGTCGGCGGCCATCGCCGCCTGGGCTGCTGCGAGCGACATGGCGCCCGCCATCAGCGCAACGAGAATTTTTCTCATGTTTTTTATCCTTCCCTCTGAGGTTGCCGGTTCCGCCGAAACGGGCCGGATTTTAAGCGCCTAACCACCGCGGTTAGACGGATGCCAGAACGTCGTCGCTCTTTCGCCAAGCGCCACGACGCCATAAAAAACCGAACCGATCAGCGCTGCAACAGCGATTTCGGCCCAGACCATGTCGACATTCATGCGGCCGATCTCGGTCGAGATCCGGAAGCCCATGCCGACGATCGGCGTGCCGAAGAATTCCGCGACGATCGCGCCGATCAGCGCCAGCGTCGAGTTGATCTTCAGCGCATTGAAGATGAACGGCATGGCGGCCGGCAGGCGCAGTTTCATCAGCGTCTGCCAGTAATCGGAAGCGTAGGAGCGCATCAGGTCGCGCTCCATGGCGCCCGAAGCCCCAAGCCCTGCCACAGTGTTCACCAGCATCGGAAAGAAGGTCATGATGATGACGACGGCGGCCTTCGACTGCCAGTCGAAACCGAACCACATGACCATGATCGGCGCGACGCCGATGATCGGCAGCGCCGAGACCATGTTGCCGATCGGCAGCAGCCCGCGGCGCAGGAAGGCGATGCGGTCGGCCAGGATGGCGACGACGAAGCCGGAGGCACAGCCGACCACATATCCGAAGAGCACCGCCTTGAAGATCGTCTGCTGCACGTCGGCCCAAAGGATCGGCACCGAGCTTGCGAGCCTTGCGCCGATCGAGGATGGCGGCGGCAGGATGATGAAGGGAATGCCGGCGCCACGTGTCGCCGCCTCCCAGAGGATCAGGATCCAGGCGCCGAAGATCGCGGGGATCAAAAGGCGCAGGAACGTATCTCCGGTTTTGGATTTGGCGCGGATGCCGGACAGGACCGTGACGCAGCGCCAGGCAATCAGCCAGCAGGCCGCGACCATCAGGAAGAAGGCAAACGTCGCCTTGCCCTCGTTGCCAGCAATGCCCGCGAGCAGCAGCCAGACGGCGAGATGGGGGGCGACGAACAGGGTCGTTGCAAGGAGAGGCGGAGAGAGCCTGGTGAACGAGGCGAGCGCCGCACCGGCGACGAGCAGGAAGATGACGGTGACGCTGCCGGTGCCGAACGGCGAGGGGGCGTCGGGCGCCATCAGCGGCAGCGAGGTGAGGGCGGCGAGACAGAGGAGCAGGGCAAAGGTGCCCTGCCAGGAACGAAGAACCGCAGTCATGCCGGCCTCCCGCCCATGGAGCGATCGACGATCTTGGCGATGATCCCGACGATGGCAACGAGAAACGCCGCCAGTACTGAGCCGGCAATCAGTGCCGCCCAGATGTCGATCGTCTGGCTGTAATAGGCCCCGGCCAGCAATTTCGAGCCGATGCCGGCGACGGCACCGGTCGGAAGCTCGCCGACGATCGCGCCAACCAGGCTCGCGGCGATCGCCACCTTCATCGAGGTGAACAGGAAGGGGATGGACGCGGGTACCCGGAGTTTCCAGAAGGTCTGGGCGCCGCTGGCATAATAGGTGCGCATCAGGTCGAGCTGAATGATTTCGGGCGAGCGCAGACCCTTCACCATGCCGACCGCGACGGGGAAGAAGGAGAGATATGTCGAGATCAGCGCCTTGGGGAGAAGGCCGGTGATGTTGAGGGCCCCGAGCACGACGATCACCATCGGCGCGACAGCCAGGATCGGCACGGTCTGCGAGGCGATGATCCACGGCATCAGGCTACGGTCGAGTGCTTTCAGATGCACGATGCCGACCGCGATCAGGATGCCGGTCAGCGTGCCCATGGTGAAGCCGAGGACCGTTGAGGAGAGCGTCACCCAGGAATGGTAGACGAGGCTGCGGTTCGACGTGACGCTGCGCAGAAACGTGTTCTCGAAGACGTTGCTCACCACCTGATGCGGCGCCGGCAGGATAGGCTTCGGCTGCGCCATGGTCTTGCCGATGAATTCCATCGCCGTGGAGGTGACGTTGGCGCGCCGATCGAGATCCCGCTGGAACGGCGCGTTCATGAAATAGGCGGCGACGTACCAGATGGCGACGATGGCGATGAGGATGGCGAGGACGGGGATGATGCGGGATTTGAGGGAGTCGGGTTTCATGCCGTGGCCCTCTCACGTCTCAGCCCGGAGCCACCCCCCTCTGTCCTGCCGGACATCTCCCCCTCAAGGGGGGAGATCAGCCAGACGTGTCGGCTTCGCAAAGCATTGAGCACCACCGATGCGGCAATCTCCGCGCCGAATTGAGGGCGAACCCAAGCTACTATTCGATCTCCCCCCTTGAGGGGGAGATGTCCGGCAGGACAGAGGGGGGTATTCCTGGAATGCAAACTCTCACTCCTCATAACTATGCCCCGCCCTCAATCCCTCGCGCACCCGATGGGCGATCTCCAGGAACTCCGGCGTCTCGCGGATTTCGAGCGGGCGTTCCCTGGGCAGGGTCGATTCGATCACGTCGGTCACACGGCCCGGACGCGGCGACATGACGACGATGCGGGTCGAGAGGTAGACCGCCTCCGGTATCGAGTGGGTGACAAAACAGATGGTCTTTTCGGTGCGCGCCCACAGTTTCAGCAGCTGTTCGTTCAGGTGATCGCGGACGATCTCGTCGAGCGCGCCGAAGGGTTCGTCCATCAACAGCAGGTCGGCGTCGAAGGCGAGTGCGCGGGCGATCGAGGCGCGCTGCTGCATGCCGCCGGACAGCTGCCAGGGGTATTTCTTGCCGAAGCCGGCAAGGTTGACGAGATCGAGGGTGCGCTCGATGCGGGCTTTGCGGTCGGCTGCCGAATAGCCCATGATTTCCAGCGGCAGTGCGATGTTCTTCTCGATCGTCCGCCAGGGATAAAGCGCCGGCGCCTGAAAGACGTAACCGTAGGAGCGCGACTTGCGCGCCTCTTCCGGCGTCATGCCGTTGACGGTGATCTCGCCGGCGGTCGCCTTTTCGAGGTCGGCGATGACGCGCAGGAAGGTGGTCTTGCCGCAGCCGGACGGGCCGATGAAGGAGACGAAATCGCCCTTGTTCACGGTGAGATCGACATTCGACAGCGCATGGACTGGCCCGTCACTGGTCTCGAAGGTGAGGCCGAGCTTGCTGGCCGAGACGACGGAGGATGGAGCATTGTTCATCGGCATTTCGGCATGGGTCCCAGTTTGGTGCCGCCCGGGAAGCTGACGGTGTAGCCTTTGGCGGATTTGGTGAGCGTCGCAACATCTTCCGGCCCGACTTCCCCTTCGGCATCGCATTGTGCCTTGATGGTAAAACCGTTTGCCGTCTTCTTGGGAGCACCCTTGAATTCGCAGGCAGAAACGGATGTCGTCACGCCCTCGTCGTTGAGCAGCAGGAAATCGTCGGCGCCGGACGATTCTCCGGTCTCGGCGTAAGTGCAGCCTTCCTTGCTGCCATAGGCGCCGTCGAGAAAGGTCGCGGCCCCGGCGGGAACGGCAACCGAGATTGCGGCAAGCATCGCGGATGCGATGGTGAAGCGGATGTTATTCAATGACATGTCTCGAAAGGCCCCCATTCAAGTCCGTCGGCGAAGCGTACAGTATAGACGCCATCGTTGCGCAGGATATCGATCATTGCGATGTGCTGATCTTCTTTTCGTTGGCTCCCGCTCCCGAACCGTCATGATATGCTGGCGGCAGATCCCGTTCGACAGAGGAAATTGGCAATGGACAATGCATCAAAGCCCACCTGCCGTGTCGTCAAACCCGGTGCGGCCTACGACGGCAAGCAGGGCCTGAGCTATTTCGAGGGGATCGCGGCGGAAACGGTCGGCTCCAAGGGCATTTGCATGCACCTCCTCACCATTCCGCCGGGCGCACGGGCGAAGGCCCATCTGCATGAAACCCACGAGACGGCGATCTACGTACTCTCCGGCTCCGCCGTCACCTGGTATGGCGACCGGTTGGAGGGATGTGCCGAACTTTCGGCCGGCGAGATGATGTATATCCCCGCCGGCGTGCCGCACCTGCCGGCGAACATTTCCGACGCGCCCTGTTCGGCGGTGATCGCCCGCACCGACCCGAACGAACAGGAAAGCGTCGTGCTGCTGCCGGAGCTGGACGGGTTGGTGAAGGGGTGACCTCTGCGGAAAGGACATCGTTTCCCGTTCAAACCCCGCTGGCCGGAATGCCCGTGCGTTCCACCTTGCGCGGCGAGGTCAGTTCCTTCCAGGTCGACAGCGCCTTGTTCACCGCAGGATAAGGCTCGCGCTTGACGAATTGGCCGTGGCCTTCCTGCGTCTTGATCGCCCCGTCCTCGATTGCGACCACGCCGCGGGTCAACGTGTAGCGCGGCAGACCGGTCACTTCCTTGCCTTCGAAGACGTTGTAGTCGATCGCCGACTGCTGGCTCTTGGCCGAAATGGTCTTCGATTTGTTCGGATCGAGAACGACGATATCCGCGTCGGCTCCGACCAGCATCGCGCCCTTCCTTGGATAGATATTGAGGATTTTCGCGATGTTGGTGGAGGTCACCGCCACGAACTCGTTCATGGTGATGCGGCCGGTTGCGACGCCATGCGTCCACAGCATCGGCAGCCGGTCTTCGAGGCCGCCGGTGCCATTCGGGATCTTTCTGAAATCGCCGAGACCGGTGCGCTTCTGGTCGGTCGTGAATGCGCAGTGGTCGGTTGCTACCACCTGCAGCGAGCCGGAGGCGAGGCCCGCCCAGAGGCTGTCCTGATGCTGCTTGCTGCGGAACGGCGGCGACATTACCCGGCGGGCCGAATGGTCCCAGTCCTTGTTGAAATATTCGCTCTCGTCGAGCGTCAGGTGCTGGATCAGCGGTTCGCCATAAACGCGCATGCCGTTCTGTCGGGCGCGGCGGATCGCTTCATGGGCCTGTTCGCAGGATGTGTGGACGACATAGAGGGGCACGCCTGCCATGTCGGCAATGATGATGGCGCGGTTGGTCGCCTCGCCCTCGACGGAGGCGGGACGGGAATAGGCGTGTGCCTCGGGGCCGTTATTGCCCTCGTCCATCAGCTTGGTCTGCATGGCGGCGACCACGTCGCCGTTTTCGGCATGGACCAGCGGCAGGGCGCCGAGCTCGGCGCAACGCGAGAACGAGGCGAACATCTCGTCGTCGTTCACCATCAGCGCGCCTTTGTAGGCCATGAAATGCTTGAAGGTGTTGATGCCGTGATGCGCGACGACCGCCTTCATCTCGTTGAAGACCTGCTCGCCCCACCAGGTGACCGACATATGGAAGGAATAGTCGCAATTGGCGCGGGTCGCCTTGTTGTCCCAGCGCTTCAGCGCGTCGAGCAGCGACTGGCCGGGCTCGGGCAGGCAGAAATCGACCACCATGGTCGTGCCGCCGGCAAGTGCTGCCCGCGTGCCGCTCTCGAAGTCGTCGGCGGAATAGGTGCCCATGAACGGCATTTCGAGATGCACATGCGGATCGATGCCCCCCGGCATGACATAACAGCCCGTCGCATCCAGCGTGGTATCGCCCACAAGGTTCGGGCCGATCTCGATGATTTTGCCGCCGTCGATCTTCACGTCCGCCTTGTAGGTCAGGTCGGCCGTGACGATGGTTCCACCCTTGATGACTGTGGTCATTGTTGTTCCTCTGTTCGTTCGTTCATCGGAAGGGGCAGGATCGCCTGCCTCAAGCCTGTGATGTTGATCAAGGCCGCTTCGAGCCTCCACATGTCTTGGTCGCTCAGCCGACCAATCACCTGAGAGATCGCGGTTTTGCGCAGGTGCGTCACCTTATCGACCATAATCTGCGAGACGGCCTGCAGGCCGTTTTCGGCGGAGGGAGCAATTGTAGGTCGAAAATTCGGTGAATCGGCAAGATAGGTCGTCAGCGGACAGAGAATCAGCGTTTCATGAGCGTCGATATACTCGTCGGCGTGGAGAATGGCCGCGGGTCGAGGTTTTCCGAGGTCACCCTGGAACGCCGCCGTCACCATGTCGCCGCGCTTGAAAGTCACGCTTTGTCCCAGTCCCGATGAGCGTCCTCGTCAACCAGTTCGAGGATGCCGGCCTGCCGATCGGCCTCCACGGCGGCGCGTGCTTGGCGCGCCGCTTCCTGCCGGTAGGCTTTGCTCGTCGTGTCCGGTACCCAGATCTCGATCGGCCGATATCCCTGGCGGATCAGTTCGGCCCGTTCTTCGGGTGATATTTCCCTCGGTCGTCCCATTGTCCGTTTCCTGTCTCAAGGTTGGCGGTTGCAATGCTACTCCACAATCTCCGCCGTCTCCAGCACGGCATGGAACAGAACATCCGCGCCGGCTGCCGCCCACTCCCTGGAAATCTCCTCCGCCTCGTTGTGCGAAAGTCCGCCGACGCAGGGGCACATGATCATCGTCGCGGGCGCCACCTTGGCGGCCCAGCACGCGTCGTGGCCGGCGCCGGAGATGATGTTCATGTGGCTGTAGCCGAGCTTTTCGGCCGCTTCGCGGACCCGGCCGACCAGAACCGGATCGAAGGTTACCGGATCGAAATGGCCGACCGCCTCGACCGAACAGCCGACGCCGAGCGGCTCGCAGATTTCAGTGGCCTGTTTCTCGATCGTCGCCCGCATGCGGTCGAGCTTTTCCTGGGACGGCGTGCGGATGTCGACGGTGAAGACCACCTTGCCCGGCAGCACGTTGCGGGAGTTGGGCGAGAAGAACACCTGGCCGACGCCACCCACGGCGCCCGGCTGTTCGGACATCGCCACCGCCTGCACCATTTCGAGGATGCGGCCGAAGGCGAGCCCGGCATTGACGCGCAGGTTCATCGGCGTCGAGCCCGTATGCGCTTCGCGGCCGGTCAGCGTGAATTCCAGCCACCACAGGCCCTGACAGTGGGTGACGACGCCGATCTGCCTGTTCTCCGCCTCGAGGATAGGCCCCTGTTCGATATGATATTCGAAATAGGCGTGCATCTTTCTGGCGCCGACCTCTTCGTCGCCGAGCCAGCCGATGCGCTTCAGCTCGTCGCCGTAGGTCTTGCCGTCCGGATCCTTGCGGCCATAGGCGTATTCGATCGAGTGAACGCCGGCGAACACGCCCGATGCCAGCATGGCGGGGGCGAAGCGCGCGCCTTCCTCGTTCGCCCAGTTGGTGACGACGATCGGATGTTTCGTCCTGATGCCGAGGTCGTTCATGGTGCGGACCACTTCCAGCGCGCCGAGCACACCGAGAACGCCGTCATATTTGCCGCCGGTCGGCTGGGTGTCGAGATGGCTGCCGACATAGACCGGCAGCGCATCCGGATCGGTGCCGGCGCGGGTGGCAAACATCGTGCCCATCCTGTCGACGCCGACGGTCATGCCCTCGGCCTCGCACCATGTCTTGAAGAGATGGCGGCCTTCGCCGTCCGCATCCGTCAGCGTCTGGCGATTGTTGCCGCCGGCAATGCCGGGGCCGATCTTCGCCATGTCCATGAGCATGTCCCAGAGACGATCGCCGTTGATGCGCAAGTTCTCGCCGGGTGCTGCCACCATTTTTTAGTCCTCGCCTGTTTTACGTCCACCCGGAGCGGGCGGCATGCTTTTCGTTCCCGTCGGTCCTTCGCGCGCCATAGCACTTGAAGATCGGCATTGCGTTTATTCCGCTTGTCGCCGATAATTTGACCGCTTGGTAAAACATTACTATTTCCGCCGCGCCACTCAAGACGAAAATCAAGAAAAATCCAGCGGAATTTCTAGAGCGCGGGTGGACGCGGAAGAGGGCAGGGACACGCATGGCCATCCCGAGGGCGGCGAAGACGCAGAGACGCACCCGCATCCAGGAAGAGAAGGAGGAGCGCATCCTTGAAGCGGCGCTCGACGTATTTTCCCAGAACGGTTTCCGCGGCGCCACGATCGACCAGATCGCCGAGGCGGCCGGCATGTCGAAACCCAATCTGCTTTATTATTTCCGCACCAAGGAGGCGATCCACCGCCACCTGATCGACCGGGTCCTGTTCACCTGGCTGGAGCCGCTGCGCGCCTTCGATGCCGAAGGCAATCCGGAATCCGAGATCCGCTCCTATATCCGCCGTAAGCTCGAAATGGCCCGCGATTTCCCCCGTGAAAGCCGGCTTTTCGCCAATGAGGTGCTGCAGGGCGCGCCGCATATCGAGGATGAGCTGAAAGGCCCTTTGAAGGCGCTGGTCGATGAAAAAGCGGAGGTGATCCGGGCCTGGGCGCGGTCGGGCAAGATCGCCAAATGCGATCCCTATCACCTGATCTTCTCGATCTGGTCGACGACCCAGCATTATGCCGACTTCGACGTGCAGGTGCGCGCCGTGCTCGGCCAGGACTATGCGGGTGAAGGGCGTTTCGAGGATGCGGCGCGATTCTTGGAACAGCTCTTCATAGACGGGCTGCGGGCGCGCGCCTGAACTTCCTTCCTAATCCGAAAACGAAAAACGCCGGCACTGAGGCCGGCGTCTTCTCATCTACCGATTGCCGAGCCTTCTATCAGGCGGCGGCGGAAGCCCGGTTGGTCGGGACCTCGGCGATCGTCTTCAGAACCTGGGAAGCGATCTGGTAGGGGTCGCCCTGGGAGTTCGGACGGCGGTCTTCCAGATAGCCCTTGTAGTCGTTCTTGACGAACGAGTGCGGCACGCGGATCGAAGCACCGCGGTCGGCAACGCCGTAGGAGAACTTGTTCCACGGAGCCGTTTCGTGCTTGCCGGTCAGGCGCTTGTCGTTGTCCGGACCGTAGACGGCGATGTGGTCCATCAGGTTCTTGTCGAAAGCAGCCATGAGCGCTTCGAAATAGTCCTTGCCGCCAACTTCGCGCATGTACTTGGTGGAGAAGTTGCAGTGCATGCCCGAGCCGTTCCAGTCGGTGTCGCCGAGCGGCTTGCAATGGTATTCGATGTCGATGCCGTACTTTTCAGTCAGGCGCTGCAGCAGGTAGCGTGCCATCCAGATCTGGTCGGCGGCCTTCTTGGAGCCCTTGCCGAAAACCTGGAATTCCCACTGGCCCTTGGCCACTTCGGCATTGATGCCTTCGTGGTTGATGCCGGCTTCCAGGCAGAGGTCGAGATGTTCTTCGACGATTTCGCGGGCGACGTCACCAACGTTCGAGTAACCGACGCCGGTGTAATACGGACCCTGCGGAGCCGGGTAACCCTGTTCCGGGAAACCGAGCGGGCGGCCGTTCTGGTAGAAGAAGTATTCCTGCTCGAAGCCGAACCAGGCATCCTCGTCGTCGAGAATGGTCGCGCGGGCGTTGGTCGCATGCGGCGTGACGCCATCAGGCATCATGACTTCGCACATGACGAGCGCGCCGTTGGTGCGGGCCGGATCGGGATAAAGCGCGACCGGCTTCAACACGCAATCGGACGAGCGGCCTTCGGCCTGCATGGTCGACGAACCGTCGAAGCCCCACAGCGGCAGCTGTTCGAGCGTCGGGAAGGTGTCGAATTCCTTGATCTGCGTCTTGCCACGCAGGTTCGGTACCGGGGTGTACCCGTCGAGCCAGATGTACTCGAGCTTATACTTGGTCATATTTTATCTCTCAGGCCGTGACGTTCATGGTTGAGCCATCCTGAGGAAGCGGCATCGCGACGATACCGCGCCTCCGGGGTAACCAGAAGAACGCATTTCCCGTGCCAGTTTGCATCGGAGCGACGGTTTTGGATTAAAAAAGTGTGAACGAAGGGGCGCAGGCGGAGCGCTGAGAGGGACTAAAGGTCCGGTAGATCAGCACGGTCTCATGAAATCTCCGAGTTTTAAAGGTTCTATCAAGATTGCCCGGAACCGGGTCCGGTTGGCACACGTTTCCCCGCTGGAGGTTCCTGCGAGCAAAATAGATCGCCGGAACCGCGCTGCCGCTAAATTAGCGCCTAGCGCGAGTCGGAAAAATGATATAAAATCATGCAATAAGCACAAAAAATGTGCAGATTTGTGCTCTGTGCGGGTTTGGATGCACTTTTGAAGTTAGGAGACGATAGGATGGCAATTCACATCCATCGTAAGTCAGCAACGATCTATCAGTTTCCGGTCCGCCCAAGACGGCGGCTGGAGGATGGCCGGACTGTGCCGACCGGGATCCATGAGGTTGCGTTGAGTGTTGTCGATACCAATTGCTGGTATCACGACGAAGCGGTGCGGGATTCCGAGCCCAAGAACGACCAGCCGAAGCCCTGCTGACCCCTAGATGACGAAAAGGCCGCGCCATTGGATGACGCGGCCCCCATCCCTTCGATCTGATTTTCTTAGAACGCGAACAGCTTCAGCATTGCGTAGCCGAAAACCGCGATGAATAGCCAGCCGAATGCGCCGAGCGCGAGCGGCCGCCAGCCTTCCGCCTTCAGCTTGCGGATATCGGTCTGCAGTCCCATGGCCGCCAGCGCCATGGACAGAAGGAAGCTGGTCGAGGTCACGAGCGTCTGGCTCACGCCTGCCGGAATGGCGACTGCGCTGTTGAAGAGCATCATCCCGATAAAACCGAGGACGAACCACGGCATCGGCGCCGAAGCCTTCGAGGGGCCTTCCGCGCCGGAGCGCATGGCGAGCGCCAGCGTCATGATCAGCGGCGCCAGCATGACGACGCGGGCGAGCTTGGAAATGGTGCCGAACTGCCCGGCGACATCGCCGCCCTGGAAGGCGGCGGCCACAACCTGCGCGACTTCGTGGATGGTCGAGCCGGTCCACAGGCCGTAACCACGGGCGTCGAGCCCGAGCGGGGCGGCGAGCAGCGGATAGACAAGCATCGACAGCGACCCGAACAATGTCACGCAGGCGACCGCATAGGCGACATGCTCCTGCTTGCCGCGGACCACCGTATTGGCGGCGATGACGGCCGAGGCGCCGCAGACCGAAGTCCCGGCGGCGATCAGATCGGTCAGCGACCTGTCGACACCCATGGCCCGGCCGACCAGCCGGATCGCCACGAAGGTGGTCACCAGCGTCAGCGCCACCATTGCAAGGCCGGCCCCGCCGAGCGAGAGGATCTGACCTGCCGTCACCTGCAAGCCGAGCAACACGATGCCGAAGCGCAGGATGCGCTTCAGCGAAAAGCCGATGCCGGGCTCGACGGCCACCGGGACAGGGGCCAGATTACGGATCAGCATGCCGAAAACGATCGACAGGATGAGCGGGCTCAGCGCCATCCATCCGGTCAGGTTGCGGACGGTGAGGGCGGCCGTGGCGATCGCGGCGGTCAGAAGAAGTCCGGGAAGAAGCTGAAGAAGTGCCGGCCAGTGGGGCGAGGCGGGAAGGGCGCGCTGTTCTGCGGTCGGCTGGATCGGCTTCATGATTTTTCCACGAGTGTCTCTATTCGTCGAAAAACATTCTCTCTTCTGCAGAAACACAAATCCAATTGATAAGTTTTCTGATATCGTTCGATAAAAGCGAATGGTTTTGGACAATGACCCTTGATCAACTCCGAATTTTTCTGGAAGTCGCCGCCCGCGAACATGTGACCCGTGCGGCGGAGGCGCTGAACCTCACCCAGTCGGCGGTGAGCGCGGCGATCTCGGCGCTGGAGGCGCGCCATGCCGTGATCCTGTTCAACCGGGTCGGGCGACGCATCGAGCTCACCGAAGCCGGAAAACTTTTCGTGCCGGAAGCGCGCGCCGTTCTGGAGCGGGCGCATACCGCCGAGCACATGCTTGCCGATCTCGGCGGGTCCGCGTCGGGCATCCTGCGTGTGCATGCCAGCCAGACGGTGGCGAGCTACTGGCTGCCGGCTCGCCTCGTCAGTTATCACGAGCGGTTCCCGCGCGTTGACGTGAGGCTTACCGTCGGCAACACCCAGAGTGCGGCCGAAGCCGTGCTGACCGGGGCGGCGGAGCTTGCCGTTGTTGAAGGCGAGGTGTTTCTGGCGGGGCTCAAACGCCGCAAGGTGGCGGAGGACCGGCTGGTCCTGGTGGTCGGCAGCCGCCACCCCTGGGCGGACGGCCGCAAGATCCGCTCGAGCGATCTTCTCGAAACCAACTGGATCATGCGCGAACAGGGATCCGGCACGCGCTCGGCATTTGAGGCGCAACTGACCAATCTCGGCATCGAGCCGCAGTCATTGTCAGTCGTCCTTGAAATGCCGTCGAACGAAGCGGCGATGGCGGCGGTGGAGGCGGGGTTGAGCGCCACGGTGCTTTCAAGCCGGGCAGCATCGTCCCACTCGTTCTCCGGCCGGCTTCACATTGCCGATTTCCCGATGCCGCTCCGTCAGTTCTCGGCGATCTTTCATGGCGAGCGGCACGTCACCCGGGCGCTGCGCGCCATGCTCGACCTATTGAACGAGCCGGCTGAAGACAGCTCCCGCTGATCCCCGGCCATATCCCCCACGTAAGTGCGCGGTTTGTGTGAACGATAAAATTTAAATCGTTCAGTATTTGCGAACAATACGTCTGCAACTTGCTGTCTATTCCCGGCGACCGACTTGCACCATCTTCAGCATCAGAAGCGCGGCAACGAGCTTCGAAAGACAAGATCAAACACGGATAGGGGCTTCGAGAAACTCGGCTCCACCACATCAAGGAAGAAGACAATGAACAGAATTTCCTCCGCCATCGCCGCAGCCCTGATCGCTTCGGCTTCGTTCGCTTCTGCCGCTCTTGCCGAAGGCGACTATTACCAGGGCGTCCAGAAGAACGCTCCCGCCGCCTCCGCTACCGTTGACCGCATCAGCACCGGCAGCATCGGCCAGAACGAAAAGCTTCAGGCCGACATCAACAACGGCGACTATTTCGACGGCGCCAACCGCCCGAACTAACTGCAGCTCACTCAAGATACCGAAACAAACAATCCGCAGGCCAGGTCGCAAACTCGTGAGCCGCGGAACACTCTGAAAGGACTACCACAATGACCAGGATCACTTCCGCTATCGCTGCAGCTCTCATCGCTTCGGCCTCGTTCGCTTCCGTCGCCCTCGCTGAAGGCGACTATTACGAAGGCGTTTCCAAGGCTTCCGCCACCGTCGATCAGGTCCAGACCGGAAGCATCGGCCAGAAGGTCGAAGCCCGGAAGGCCAACATTCAGGCCGACGTCAACAGCGGCGACTATTTCGACGGCGCAAACCGCCCGAACTGATCGCCCCTGAACTCATTGCAGGCATCCAGTACGAAGAAGGCCCGGCCAACCCGCCGGGCCTCTTTGTTTCCGTACTCATTCTTTAGATAATTCGCATATTGCAGGCGTTGTGTTATGATTGTGGACCGAAAGAAGTCTTGGGAGGTGAAACCCATGGAGAGACTGCTTTTTAGGAACCTGCGACCACTGTATGGCTGGCTCTTCATTGTCGCCTGGTTCGCCATTCTTGTGCTGATGACCTGGGTTTTCCTCCGTGACAGCGGCATCTCCCAGGAACCGTTCAGGGCTCTCACTATCGCTTTTTTCTGGGGCCTCGGCTGCTGGCTGGCATTCGGAGCACTCACACGGCCGATCGTCTCGGTCCGGCAGAAGAGCGACGGCAGCTGGATCGTCATTCGCCGCTGGCCCTGGACCCATGACGAGGAGCGAATCGATCCCGATCGCCTGCCGGCTCCGACCATCGACGCGGAAAGCGACGGCGAGGGAGGCATGCACTACCGCTGCCTTCTGAAGACGCCGGAACACGGCCCGGTGGAATTCAGCGAGCACCTCAAACTGGACAAAGCCGCCCTCGCACGCGATCGCATGGCCTTGCTGATCAGGAGCGCCAGAACCAGAACGCCGAGAAACACCCCGCCTCTTCCCGGTTCGCGCTAGGCCGCCCGGTTCCAAGGCATGCGCTGAAGCAGGAGAGCGAGGCCGCACCAGCCGCTGAAGCCCGCAAAGGCAAGCATGAAGCCGAAAAATCCGGCCAGCGCAAAGGCAGGTGTCAGGCCAAGAAAGCCAAGAGCCACGGAAAGCAGCACGAGGCTGCCGACGATCATCTGCACCTGGAGAAAGATCGATGGCCCACCTTTACCTGTGGCGAGCCCGACGACGGGCAAACCTGCCTGTTTCCATGCGGTGATGCCGCCTTCGAGATTGTAGATCCGGTGAGCCGGCAAGATATCCTCGAGTTTACGGCAGGCCTGTTCGCCGCGGCCGCCTTTCAGGCAATGCACAACGATCCTTCGGTTTTCCGGGACCTTCAGGTTCTGCCGCAGGTCGCCCACGGTACCAAGAGGCAGCGAGGCGGCCGCGGCAATATGCTCGGCCCGGAACTCGTCCGGCTCGCGTACGTCGATCAGGATCGCATCGCCCGCGGCAAGCCAGTCGGCGGCCTGCGTTGCGGATACGGTCCTCGTGGTTTCGGTGTTCATCTTATTTTCCCTTGCAGAAATGCCGGTAGAGGATGCCCATCAGTTCGCTGACGGCCGGATGGACGATGAAATAGAAAAGCGTGCGGTGTTCCCGCCGGAAGTCGACGATGCCTTCTTCCTTCAGCTTGGCCAGATGCTGTGACATCGAGGTTGGCGCGATGCCGGTCGCCTCGATCAGCTGAGCGACATTGCGCTCGCCCTCCGCCAGCGCACAGAGCACCAGCAGCCGGTGGGAATTGGCCAGGCCCTTGAGGAAGTTCGCCACCTCCTCGGCCTTCACGGGCATTTCGTCAGTCAGGTCCATGGGTGGCCTTTACAGTTCATGTTTTTCTTATATCATAAAAACATGAACTGTAAAGATTGCAGGAGACCTGAATGACGAAAGACTATCGCCAGATCACCAGGGACATATCCGCTTACACCGCCGAGATGCGGAAGCTGACGCCCGACGCGATGCAAGGGTTCTACGCTTTGTCGAAGGGGGCCGGTGCCGATGGCGCGCTGGACAGGAAGACGAAGGAACTGATTGCGCTCGCGATCGGTATCACCCAGCGGTGCGATGGCTGTATCGGCTTCCATACCAAGGCGTTACACGGACTCGGTGCTACGCGGCAGGAGATTGCCGAAGTGGCGGCGATGGGCGCCTATATGGGCGGCGGGCCCGCGCTGATGTATGCAGCCGACACGTTGCGCGCCTGGGATCAGTTTTCAGAAGTGGCGTAAAAGGGAAGGCGGCCGGGCCGCCCTCCTGTCTCCCTGCCATCTTACTCCGCGGCCTGCCTTGCCATCGGGTTGTTGGGATGCTGCGTCCAGTTGGCGTAAGTCGGATCGACCACCTTGCCGGTGCGCTTGTCGAGATCGCCGGCGGGCAGGGCTTCCATGGTGATGCAGTTCTCGACGGGACAGACGTTGACGCAGAGATTGCAGCCGACGCATTCCTCTTCCATCACCTCGAAATGGCGCACGCCGTCGACCATGCTGGTGATCGCCTGGTGGGAGGTGTCCTCGCAGGCGATGTGGCAGCGGCCGCACTTGATGCAGGCGTCCTGGTCGATATGCGCCTTGGCGATGTAGTTGAGGTTGAGATACTGCCAGTCGGTGACGTTGGGGACCGCGCGACAGATGATGTCGTCAAGCGACTGGTGGCCCTTCTCGTCCATCCAGTCGGAAAGGCCGGTGATCATTTCCTCAACGATCTTGAAGCCGTAGGTCATCGCCGCAGTGCAGACCTGCACATTGCCGGCCCCGAGCGCCAGAAACTCCGCCGCGTCCCGCCAGGTGGTGATGCCGCCGATGCCGGAGATCGGCAGGCCGTAGGTCTCCGGATCGCGGGCGATTTCGGCGACCATGTTGAGCGCGATCGGCTTGACCGCCGGGCCGCAATAACCGCCATGGCTGCCCTTGCCGCCGACCGACGGGTTGGGCGAGAAGGTGTCGAGATCGACGGAGATGATCGACGAGATCGTGTTGATCAGCGACACCGCGTCCGTGCCGCCGCGCTTGGCGGCGCGGGCAGGGTGGCGGATATCGCTGATGTTAGGCGTCAACTTGGTGATGACTGGCATGCGGGTATACTGCTTGCACCAGCGCACTACCATTTCGATATATTCCGGCACCTGGCCGACCGCGGAGCCCATGCCGCGCTCGGACATGCCGTGCGGACAGCCGAAATTGAGCTCGATGCCGTCCACTTCAGTCTCTTCCACCAGCGGCAGGATCGCCTTCCAGGCCTGTTCCTCGCAAGGAACCATGATCGAGGCGACAATCGCCCGGTCCGGCCAGTTCTTCTTCACTTCCTTCATTTCACGAAGGTTGGTGTAGAGGTCGCGGTCGGTGATCAGTTCGATATTGTTCAGGCCGAGCAGGCGGCGGTCGGCGCCCCAGATCGCGCCGTAGCGCGGCCCGTTGACGTTGACGACCGGCGGACCTTCCTCGCCGAGCGTCTTCCACACCACGCCGCCCCAGCCTGCCTTGAAGGCGCGCTCGACATTGTAGGCTTTGTCGGTCGGCGGCGCGGACGCCAGCCAGAACGGGTTGGGGGATTTGATGCCGACGAAATTGTTGCGGATATCAGCCATATTAGTTCTCCCCTCAAGCCACTGCGGTTGCCGGCTGCGCTGCGGCGGCCAGGGCTTCTACGATGCTTTCTGCGGCGTCGCGTCCTTGCGCGACCGCCGAGACGGTCAGGTCCTCGCCGGTGCCGATGCAGTCGCCGCCGGCCCAGACGCCCTCGATCGAAGTGCGGCCTTCCGGATCGACGACGATCTTGCCCTTTTCGAACTGCAGCGCGCCGAGGCCCGAGGCGGAGAAGGTCTGGCCGATCGCCTTAAAAATCTGGTCGGCGGCGATGACGCCGGTCTCACCGGTGCCGATCAGCTTGCCATCACGCATTGCGGTATATTCCACCTCGATGCCGGCGACCTTGCCGTCCTTGCCGATGATCGATTTTGGTGCCAGCCAGTGGCGGATGATGACGCCGTTGGCGGTCGCCAGATCCTGCTCGTAAGGGGAGGCGTTCATGTTCTCCTTGCCGCGGCGATAGCAGATCGTCACCTCCTCGGCGCCGAGCAGTTTTGACTGGATGGCGGCGTCGATGGCGGTCATGCCGCCGCCGAGGACGACGACGCGCCGGCCCGATCGGCAGCACGCTCTTGTCCTTTGCCTGGCGAAGCGCGGCGATGAAATCAACCGCGTCCTCGACGCCCGCGAGCGCCTCGCCCTCGATGCCGAGGCCGTTGACGCCGGCAAGACCCATGCCGAGGAAGACCGCGTCATATTTGGCGGAGAGGTCGGACAGCGAGAAATCCCGGCCGAGCGCCTGACCATTGACAATCTCAATGCCGCCGATCGCAGTGACGTAATCGACTTCGCGGGCGGCGAAATCATCGACAGCCTTATAGGTGGCGATGCCGTATTCGTTGAGGCCGCCGGCCTTTTCTCGTGCTTCGAGAACGGTGACGGAATGGCCGTGCATGGCAAGCCGGTGCGCGGCGGCAAGGCCGGCGGGGCCTGCGCCGACCACGGCGATCGTCTTGCCGGTCGGAGCCTTGCGGCTATAAAACTGCCGGCCCTGTTCCATGGCGATGTCGGTGGAATAACGCTGCAGCTTGCCGATCTCGACCGGCTTGTCCTCGGCCGTGTTGCGCACGCAGGCCTGTTCGCAGAGCGTTTCGGTGGGACAGACCCGGGCGCACATGCCGCCCAGAATATTCTGGTCGAAGATGGTCTTTGCCGAACCGATCGGATTGCCCGTCTGTATCTGCCTTATGAACAGCGGAATATCGATGGAGGTGGGACAGGCCGTCATGCACGGCGCGTCGTAGCAGAAATAACAGCGATCGGATTCGACCAGCGCCTCGTGCCTGTCGAGACGCGGGTGGAGATCGGCAAAATTCGCCTCATAGTCGGCAGCGGCGAGGCGGCCAGCCTCGATTCCGGCCTTCGGACCGTTTCCCAGTCGTTCCATCCTAAGTTCCCTCTTTTATGGATTCATGGACAACTATTGAGCAAAAGGTACCACAGCGTAAAAATTTATCAAACGGTAAATTTTTGGAAATGGCGGGGCCATATCAGGGCGCCCGATATATCATGATAAAAATAGTCCACTTTAATCTTTACTCTGAAAATCAACTTTAATATGGTGCCGGCCATCGAGGAACTGCGGTTCAGCAGAATCGGCGGCGAGGGGCATATGGCCAAGAAGCAGAAGCATAAGAGCAGCAATTCCGGCGCGGCACCGAAAGGCGCGGAAACGCGGGGACCGGCTGTCACCGACGTCCGCAGCTTTCTCTATGTCGGCGGCCGTGATTGTCAGGTGGCTCACCTGCGGGAGATCGCCAGCAATTTCGGCGCGGAACTGATCCACCACGACGGCGGTTTGCGCGAGGCGGTTTCCCGCATCGATACCGTGCTGCCCTCGGTCGACTGCGTCTTCTGCCCCATCGACTGTATCAGCCACGATGCGTGTCTGAGGGTGAAGACCGGCTGCAAGAAGTTCGGTGTTGCCTTCGTGCCGCTTCGCAACGGCTCCAAATCCAGTCTGGAGCGGGCGCTTCAGACCATGAAGGAACGCAATGATGAACGAAGAACGTCGTGACACCAGCCTTTTCATCGGCCTGCACAAGCTCGCCGAACAGAACGGCGACGGGTTGGTGCCGGAACTTTACGCGCTGCTGACGAGGCGAGCCGAAGCGGCTGCGGACATGACCAATGTGGTGGTGCTGCCGAAAGTCGATCGGACGCGCTCGATGGATGTTGCCGAAGTGGAAAGCGCAAAGGTCCTGGTGTTCAAGCGGTAGGACCAATCAGGAACTCCCTCTTCTCCCCAGCGGGGAGAAGGTGGCCCGAAGGGTCGGATGAGGGGGCGCAGCTATATGATACGCCGAACGCGTGGCCCCCTCATCGCCTCGCTATGCTCGGCACTTCTCCCCGCTGGGGAGAAGAGGGAGTACGCGGGTAGCGCGCCTCCTTTTTCTCCCCTAGTTGGGAGTCGGCGAGTCGGCACAAGGGCGTGCTAAACCTCTCGCACCCTGAAAAACGCCCCGGACGCCACGATCAGCCAGCCCAACATCATCCCCGATCCGCCCACTGGCGCGGCAATCGGAAACAGCCGGTCGCCGAGGTAGTGGCGCGAGACGAGGTCGCCCGCAAAGATGATCGTGCCGAGACCCAGCACCAGTGCGGCAAGCGTTGCCGTGCGAAAATGCCGGTGGCCGAGATAGAGCGCGAGCAGAACCGGCGCATGCGCCAGGCACATGGTCGAGGCGGAGCCGAGGAAGGCCGTGTCGCCGCCGTGGCTTGCGGCTGCCGCCAGCGCCACGCCGGCAGCCCCCATCAGGCCGCTCACAAACAGAATCAACGGCCTGACATTGTCGAGTCTTTGCAACGGCCTATTCCTTGTTCTGCATATGGAAGGCAAGCCGCTCGATCGGAGGCCAGATGATCTCGCGCAGTTTCGGATTTTCGATCGTCTCGTCCATGGCGCGGCGGAAACAAAGCATCCATTCGTCGCGTTCGAGAGGCCCGATCGCTGCGCCGAAATGGCGCGAGCGCAGCCGCGGGTGGCCGTGTTTTTCCACATAGACCGGCGGGCCGCCGAGATAGCCAGTCAGATAATCGTAGAGTTTCGCCTCGCTGCCTTCGAGGCTCGGCGGATGAACGGCGCGGCAATGGGCCGCTTCCGGCAGCGTGTCCATCAGCTCGTAGAAGCGCTTCACCAGCGCCCGGACCGTCGCGTCCCCGCCGATCGCGTCATAAAGTGTGATGGTTTCGTCCGCCATGCCCGCTCGGCTCGCTCGCTCTGATCGTCTCAAGCGGTGTTAGCGGATCCGTACCGTAGCGGGCAAGCGCCAAGGCGTCGCAGAACAGGGTGTCTCGGGATCCAGCGGGTGCGCCGCGGCGCGATCAGCCTGAAAATGCAGCCGGTCACTCCGATCCGGTATCCACCTCTTTCGAATTGGGCTCAGCCAGCGAGCCGGTGCCGGGCGTCTTCTCCCTGTCGATCAGGTGTTCCGTGTCATGCGGCCCGGCCGGCGGATGTTTGGCTGTCTTCGCCGGTCGTTCTCTATGTTCGATAATTTCCTGTGCAGTGCGCTCTTCTGCCATTCTTGATCCTCCGACGTTGGGGTTTCAAAAGCCAACGTCAGGGGAGGAGAGGAGTTCCAGGGGAGAGGGCTGTCGACTGCCTGCCGATCGATGCGACGCGATCTGTTTTTGAAGGAGATAAGGCGGAACCGGGAGAGAGCCCGGCTCCGCCTCTGCGCTACCCCTGATCAGCGGCGGGCTTCAAAGGGCGGGCGCAATTCTGTCTGGCAGTCACACCACCTTCATGGCGCCGGGGCCGGGCGTGGCGCCGGGCGGCACCTTGCCGAGGATGATCATGCCAAGCACCTCGTCCTTGGTGACGTCCCCGGTGCGGGCATGGCCGACCACCTTGCCGTTCTTCATCACGAAGACGCGGTCGGCGAGGTCGAAGACGTCGTGGATGTCGTGGCTGATCAGGAAGATGCCGATGCCTTCCCGCTTCAGCTGCTTGATGAGGTCGCCCACCTGCGCGGTCTCCTGGGGTCCGAGCGCTGCAGTCGGCTCGTCCATGATCAGGATGCGGGCGTCGAACAGGATCGCGCGGGCGATCGCCACCGATTGCCGTTGGCCGCCGGAAAGCGCTTTCACAGGCTCCTTGAACCGCTTGAAATTGGGGTTGAGGCGGCCCATCACCTCACGGGCGCTGGCCTCCATGGCGACATCGTCGAGCGTGCCCCATTTTGTCTGCAGCTCGCGGCCGAGATAGAGGTTGGCGGCGGCATCGACATTGTCGGCGACGGCGAGCGTCTGGTAGATCGTCTCGATGCCGTATTTCTTGGCGTCGCGCGGGTTGCGGATGTCAACGGTCTCGCCGTTGATCATGATGTCACCGTTGTCGCGCTTGTAGGCGCCCGATAGGATCTTGATCAGCGTCGACTTGCCGGCGCCGTTATGGCCGAGCAGGGCCACGACCTCGCCGGGGAAAAGATCGACCGAGGCATTCTCGACAGCATGGATCCCGCCGAAGGAGATGGAAATGTTCTTCATTTCCACGAGCGGAGTGGTTTGTTCCGTCACGATGAAAACTCCTGTTATTTGGCGCGAGAGCGATAGACGGTGTCGAGCCAGACGGCGGTGACGAGCACCATGCCGACGACGATGCGCTGGAACGGCGAGTCGATACCGAGCAGCACCATGCCGGATTGAAGCGACTGCATGACGAGCGCGCCGAGCATGGCGCCGGCGATCGAGCCCATGCCACCGGCAAGCGAGGTGCCGCCGATCACGGCTGCGGCGATCGTGTAGAGTTCGTCGAGTTCCCCTTGCGCATTGGTTGCGGCGTTGAGGCGGGCGGTGGAGATCGCCGCGGCGATGGCGCAGAGCACACCCATCAGTGCGAAGATCTTGACCGTCACCCAGCGGGTTTTGATGCCCGCAAGTTCCGCGGCTTCGGGATTGCCGCCGATCGCGAAGACATAGCGGCCGAAGCGCAGGCGGGTGGCAATGAAGGTCATGACGATGCCGACCGCGATTGCCATCAGCACCGGGATGGCGATGCCTTGGGAGATCAGCAGGCCACCTTCCGGCCAGGCAATGTTGTTTGCCTCGGCGTAACGGCGGGCGATGGCGATCGGCCAGTAATAATCATTGGCGATCGAGACCGCGCCAAGCACGACGATGCAGCCGAGCGCGACCAGCACGTATTCGGCCCAGATCGGCCGGCGCGGGAAGGAGAAGCGCTTGCGCTGGCGACGGGCGTTGATGATCGCCGCGATGATGGCGAGACAGGCGATGATGCCGACGATCCAGCTCCAGGTGGCGCCGATCGAGCCTTCGGTGCCGCCGCCCATCAGGCGGAAGTTGACGTCCATCGGCGCAACGGTCTGGCCGCTCGTCACGAACCAGGTGGCGCCACGCCAGATCAGCAGGCCGCCGAGCGTCACGATGAACGAGGGCACGCCGAGAAAGGCGATGATGGAGCCCTGCAGCGTACCGATCAGCGCTCCGATGGCGATGCCGCCGGCCAGGGTGATGATCCAGATCGCCGGATGGTTGAAGCCGAACAGCTCCGGCAGAAGCCTTGCCTGTAGCACCCCCATGACCATGCCGGTGAAACCGAGGATCGAGCCGACCGAAAGGTCGATGTTGCGGGTGACGATGACAAGCACCATGCCGGTCGCCATGACGGCGACCGAGGCGGTCTGCACCGAGAGGTTCCAGAGGTTGCGCGGCGTCAGGAAAAGGCCGCCCGTCAGGATATGGAACCCGACCCAGATGATCAGCAGCGCGCCAATCATGCCGAGCATGCGTGTGTCGATCTCGGTCGCGCGGAAGAAGCGGGCAACGAAACTGCCTTCCGCCTGTCCTGCCGCTCCCGATGTCTTGGAATTCGTTGTGGACTGTATCGTCTCGGCCATTTTTTGCCGTTCCCCACTTTTGCGAGGCGCTGCGGTTCGACAAAAATCGAGCCGGACCGCGCCTGCGCGACGTTCAGCCGCCGGGTAATCCTTCGTGCGGCCGCGCCATCTTACGCCGAAAACCGACGCCGCGGCAGAAGTGCTGCGGCGTCGGTGAGTTTATCGTCTGCGGACAGCCATGCGTTACTTGCAGGCAGCCACTGCGCCGGCCTTGACGCCCTGGCAGGCTTCAGCCTTGCTGATCCAGCCTGCTTCGATGACGACGTTGAGGTTGTCCTTGGTGATTGCCTGCGGCTTCAGGAAGACCGACTGCATCTTCACCTTCTTCGGACCGCCTTCGAAGGTCTGGACGCCCTTGATCTCGGTCAGCTTCTTGCCGCCGGCAAGTGCCAGAGCGATTTCAGCGGCGTTCTTGCCGAGTTCTCGGCTGTCCTTCCAGACGGAAACCGTCTGGGTGCCGAGAGCCACGCGGTTCAGGGCTGCCTTGTCGGCGTCCTGGCCGGAGACCGGAACCGAACCTGCCAACCCCTGGGCGTCGAGCGCTGCGATCGCACCGCCGGCAGTGCCGTCGTTGGATGCGACGACCGCGTCGACCTTGTTGTTGTTCTTGGTCAGGAACTGTTCCATGTTCTTCTGGGCGTTTTCGGGCTTCCAGCCGTCGGTATAGGCTTCGCCGACATTCTTGATCTTGCCGCCGTCGACTGCAGCCTTCAGCACTTCCATCTGGCCGGCAAACAGGAAGTCGGCGTTCGGATCGGAAGAAGAGCCCTTGATGAAGACGTAGTTGCCTTCAGGCTTTGCCTTGAAGACGCCCTGCGCCTGCAGGCGGCCGACTTCCTTGTTGTCGAAGGTGATGTAGAACGCGGCCGGGTTTTCGATCAGGCGGTCGTAACCGACGACCGGAATGCCTTCGGCTGCAGCCTTTTCGACGGCAGGGCCGATGGCGCTCGAATCCTGCGCCAGAACGATCAGGGCATTGGCACCCTGGGAGATCAGCGATTCGACGTCGGTAAGCTGCTTTGCGGCAGACGACTGGGCGTCGGCCGAGATGTATTTTGCGCCGGCGGCTTCAAGAGCCTTCTTGATCGCGGCTTCGTCGGTCTTCCAGCGTTCTTCCTGGAAGTTCGACCAGGAAACGCCGACGACGAGATTGGCCGCCATGGTGGCGGAATGCATGGAAACGAGGATGGCCGCGCCGGCCATCAGCTTTACGAATGATCTCATAATGTCCTCCCGAGTGACGGCGGATGGGCGCTAGCCTCCGTGCTCTCCCCCCGCCAGATAATCTGCCGGAGAAAGCGTCCAAGCTTTTTTCTCGACAGTCGAGAAATTAGATGTCAGAGATTCCGTGGGCTGTCAATCGGCACTTGTGGAGGGAGAGGCACTGCCGTATCGACAGATGGAGTGAGGGAGGCGGCAGGCGGAATGCTGGCGAAATCGAGCACGGAATTGGTCCGGCAGCAGAACAGCGCGCTCGTGCTGTCTGCGCTGCGTCGCCATGGCCGGCTCGCGCATACGGAAATCTCGGATGCCACCGGGCTGGCGTCGGCGACGATCTCCTCGATCACCGCGGATCTGGAACGCGCCCGCATCATCGAAAAGAGCGAACAGCAGGCGACCGTCGGCCGTGGGCGGCCGCGCGTGCTGTTCAGCCAGCGGCGCAATTGCGGCTATCTCATCACCGTCATCATCTCGTCGGACATGATCCAGTATTCGCTGGTCGATTATGCCGGAACGTTGCTCGACCGGTTCAGCGAACCGCGCGGGGAGGGCGGCACGGCGGCCTTTCTCGCGGCCATCTCGGCGGGGCTCGAACGGGCCGTCGAACGTTCCCGCATCGATCGCGGCAGCGTTCTGCTCGTTTCGGTCAGCAGCAAGGGACTGGCGCATCCGAGCGATCCGGTGCTTGTCTGGTCGCCCGTCTTCGGTTCCCAGCCCGTCGATTTTGCTGCGGCGCTCAAAGACGGTTGGCAGGCCAAGGTCATTCTCAACAACGAGACGCTGCTGGTGGCGAGTGCACTGCTCGAACGCCAGGTGAAGACGCAAGGCGGCGGTGAGCCGGTTCTCGCGGCGCTTTCGCTCGGGCACAGCATCGGGCTCGGGATCGCACGCCGCGTCGCCGGCGGGGTTCCGGAAATCTCGGCGCCCAATTTCGGGCACATGCTGCACATGCCGAACGGCGGGCTTTGTCGCTGCGGTGCGCGCGGCTGCGTCGAGGCCTATGCCGGTTTCTACGCCATCCTGCGCGCCGCCTTCGAGGTGCCGGTGGATACGATCCCTGCGAAATTCGTGCCCGTCAGCGAAATCGACAAGATCGCCGTCCGCGCCCGGCAAGGCAATCGCATGGCGCAGCTCGCCTTCCGCAATGCGGGTGCCGCGTTGGGCTACGGTCTCTCGCGGCTGCTCAGCCTGCATGGCCATATGCCGGTCTTCATCACCGGTCCGGGCACCCGCTACCAGGATCTGCTGCAGGCGGGCATAGAGGAGGGACTGGCGCAGACGCATGTGGTGCGGCTCGGCGGCATGCCGGGCCTGACCATCGTGCCGGACGAACCCTCGCTGGTGTTCGAGGGGCATCTCAATCTTGCATTTTCGATCGTCGACCAGGATATCATCGGTTCGCGCCAGAGCATGCAGGCCGCCGGGGAATGACCGATTGCGAGTGACTGGTGGCAAAACGACTGGCCGGGAGTGAAGACCATGATCGATCCGAACCATCCCTTTTACGAGCCGCTTTGGCGCCGGGTATTGATCCCGGCGGTCTGTGCCGCCTGGGCGATTTTCGAACTGGTCGCCGGAGAACCCTTCTGGGCGATCATCGTCGGCGCCATGGGTGTTTACGCCGGCTACAAGCTGTTCATCGAAAAGAAAAAGCCGCCGGTCGAGAAGCCCGCCGACGACCCGCAGGACTAAGCTTTTTTCCTAGCGCCAGAAGAGCCCCTTGATCGCCGTGTCGATCAGGAAGTTGGCGGTCTTCATGCGGGTATTGGCATTTTCCCGGAATTCCGGGGCGACGCCATCCGGATGGTTGGCCTTGGCGAAATGCCGCCGTTTCTCGGCAAGCGTCGCCTCGGTATCGGCAGCCGTGATGGCAAGCTCCGCAGCGATCTCCTCGGTCGTCAGCCGCAGCAGATGGGCGGGAATGATCGGCGGCGCCGGCTGCTCTTGCGGTTCATCTTCCGCCCGCATCGATTCGATTTCGATCTCGGCGACATCGGGAAGGAAGGCGAAATAGGCTTCGGTCCCGGTTGCTGTCGCCACTGGACCGTCATCCGTCGGCGCGACGAAACCCATGCCGAGCCCCTTGATGCGGAAGCCCGTGCCTGCCTCTTCGCTGTCGTCTTCGCCGTGCTCCTGCTTCAGCCGCGTCAGCACCGACTGGAAGACCGATTGCCCAAACAGCATGCGCCACCTCTTTTATGGGGCGGGACTAGACCATGCGGAGATGGCGTCGAGCTTGCGGCCATATTGATGTGTGATGGGATGAGCCCCGTCGGGGCTCATCGAGCCGGAAGGGTCGCTCAGCGCACGACGGGTTCGCCGTGATATCTGCGCTTCGAGGGTTTCGATACGCCGAACCCGACTTCCATCATGAGCCGAGGGTGATATTTTGCGACCGTCCCCATGTGGAAGCCGAAGGGATCTTCGACGAACCCGTAGCCCGCCTTGCCGGTCAGGGTGACGGCGCTCTCCTCTCCGTAAAATTCGAGCACTTCTTCCGCCGGATGTCCAACGAGCAGGGTCAACTGATGCTTGAGACGCCGCTTGTTGTGGCTGCCGCGCATATAGACATGCGGTCCCGCATCCTCATCGACATTCGACAGATAGAAAAAGAATTTCAGCATCCGCCAGTCGTCGAGATCGAAATGAAACTTGAACGACGCACGGCTGAGGTCGGCCTCCGAAGCGGATTGAGTGGGAAAGCTCCACCACGTCCGCGTGGTGATCAGCTTGGCTTCACCGCCCAGGTAGTGCCGTGCAATATCCAGAAGAAGAGGATCCTGCTGCACCGCGACCGCCGCCTCGCAACTGGCGATCCTTTCGAAATGGTGGCCGCTCAGGATCGCTCGACCGAATCGGCGTTCCGCTTCCGCGTGTTCGTCCGCCCGGAATTCGAGTTTCCGCTCGAAGTTGCCGAAGCAAGGGGTTTCGGATGCAAAACGGGCGATCTCCTGCCGAATCGGATCGGGAAGGATGAGGCCGGTGAAGATCCCGTTCCGTCTGAGTTCGTCCGCAACCTTATCGGCTTCGATATCGCCGAACATCGATGTTGCCATCGGCGCAGACTTCGAGACGCGCCGGGCAGTCAGCCAATGGGCTCGCCTGAACGGAATTGTCCGGGCCAAAAGGAACATGGGGAGCCAAGCCGGGTTTTCCCGCAGGTCGGTGAAATAGGTGGGCAGGCGTGCGGCCATTCGCCGGAAAGTTCCGCCATGGCGCGCGATGGATTCGAGATCCTGCGGCTTGGTTTTGGACGTCTCAAGCATCTGGTATCCTCATTCAGGCATGGCATTGCCATGCGTTTCGGTAACCCGCAGCCCCGCGCAATGTAGGCAGCAATAGTCCATGCCGCAATGCAGCATAGATTGCCGCCTTCCGGATCTTCAACCCTTGAACTGCTTGTGAAATCGGGAACGCCGTCCACGGTTAACAAACCGTTGTGCCGCAGGACGGGCTGAATCGATGATCTTACGGCCTGCCGAGAACGCCTGCCATGCCGGACGGCGTCCTCGGCTTGGCGCGTTTGTCACTCCTGGGATTGCGTCTGGCCCTGCTGGCTTTGGCTTTGGCTTTGCGCCACCGTCAGCGAAACCTTGAGGTTTTCGCTGGCCGGACCAAGGCGCATGCCGGAGACGGGCGCGCAGTCGCGGTAGCAGAGGCCGGATGCGACCCGCACGTAGCTGTCGTTCGGGCAGATCTTGTTCGACGTGTCGAAACCGACCCAGCCGAGGCCCGGCAGATGCACTTCCGCCCAGGCGTGGGTAGCGGCCTGTTCGGTCTCGCCTTCCATCAGCAGGTAGCCGGAAATGTAGCGCGCCGGGATATCCAGCAGCCGGGCGGCAGCGATGAATATATGAGTGTGGTCCTGGCAGACGCCGGTCCTTGCCTCCAGAGCCTGTTCGGCGGTCGTCTCGGTGCCGGTCGCGCCCGGAACATAGGCAACGGTCTCGTGGATCTTCTCCATCAGCGCGTGCATCCCGGCAAGCTCGCTGTCGCCCTCGAGGCTTTTGGTAAGCTCGCGGATGAGCTTGCCGGGTTTGGTCAGCGCCGTCTCGCGCAGGAACAGCCAGAGCGGACAGAAACCCTGGTGCGGACCGAAGACGCCGGCGCGGTCCTGGGTCTCTACCTCGCCGGACGCGGTGATGCGGATCGTGTGCTCGGTGCCTTCGGTGGAGACCAGCTCGACGCGGTTGCCGAACTGGTCGGCATAACCCGCCTCGATCTTGGCGCCGTCGACTGTGATCGACCAGTTGATGACTTTCTGGCCGGGGCCGTCGGTTGGGGTCAGCCTGAGCCGCTGCAGCGAATAGGGTACCGGCTCGTCGTAGAGATATTCGGTCGTATGGGAAATCTTCAGCCGCATGTGCGGTAAATCCTGTGCCTGTTGGCTTTACTGGTAAAAGCGGTAGCCGTCGGAGATTTCGGCGCTGAGCTGGTTGTTGCGGCTGACGAAATCCTCCAGGAATTCGTGCAGGCCCTGGTCCATGATGTCGGAAATGGAGCCGCGCTTCAGCGTCGAGCGGATCGCCGCCGCGGTCTCATGCGCCTTCAGTCGTTCATCGTAGGTTTGCGCCAGATAATCGAGATTGTTGGTGATCTTCTCGTAGCAGTAAGCCAGCGAGCGCGGCATCTGGACTTTCAGGATCAGGAAATCGGCGATGTTGGCAGATTGATATTCGCCGTCATAGACCCAGCCGTAGGAACGATGGGCCGAGACCGAGCGCAGTATCGATTCCCATTGGTAGTTGTCGAGCTTCGAGCCGACCTGGCTGATGGCCGGCAGCAGCACGTAATATTTCACGTCGAGGATGCGGCTGGTGTTGTCGGCGCGTTCGATGAAGGTGCCGATGCGCGAGAAATTGTAGAGGTCGTTTCTCAGCATCGAACCGTGGAAGGCGCCGCGGATCAGGCCGCAGCGGTGCTTGATGACATCGATCAGTTCGGGCAGGTCGGTCGCCTTCTGCTTGCGGGCGAGCCGGGCTTTGAGGTCGATCCAGCATTCGTTGGTCGCCTCCCAGGTCTCGCGGGTCAGCGCCGTGCGCACCATGCGGGCATTGTTGCGTCCGAATTCGATGCAGGACATGACGCTCGACGGGTTGGCCTGGTCGCGCAGCAGGTAATCGATGGCGTCGGCCGCCGTCAGTTCGGTGTGCACTTCCGAATAGGCTTCGCGCACGCCCGCACTTTCGAGCACGCCGTGCCAGTCCTCGTCGGAGGAGCCGGCGCGGGTCAGCGACACGCGCAGGCCGGCATCGACGAGGCGGGCGATATTTTCTGCCCGCTCGATGTAACGGAACATCCAGTAAAGGCCGTTTGCAGTTCTTCCGAGCATGTCTCTACGACCTCAATCTTCCAGTACCCAGGTGTCCTTGGTGCCGCCGCCCTGGCTGGAATTGACCACCAGCGACCCCTGTTTCAGGGCCACGCGGGTCAAGCCGCCGGGGATGATCTTCACCTTGTCGGAAACGAGCACATAGGGACGCAGGTCGACGTGGCGGGGAGCAATCCCCTTGTTGACGAAGATCGGCACGGTGGACAGCGCCAGCGTCGGCTGGGCGATGTAGTTATCGGGCCTGGCCGCCAGCTTCTCGGCGAAGTCGGTGCGCTCCTTCTTGCTTGCCGTCGGGCCGACCAGCATGCCGTAGCCGCCGGACCCGTGCACCTCCTTGATGACCAGTTCCTCGATGTGCTCCAGCACGTATCTGAGGCTGTCAGGCTCGGAACAGCGCCAGGTTGGCACGTTTTCGAGCAGCGCCTTGCGGCCCGTATAAAATTCGACGATCTCGGGCATGTAGGAATAGATCGCCTTGTCGTCGCAGATGCCGGTGCCGGGTGCATTGGCGATGGTGATGTTGCCGGCACGGTACACGTCCATGATGCCGGGAATGCCGAGCGCCGAATCCGCGCGAAAAGTCATCGGATCGAGGAAATCGTCGTCGACGCGGCGGTAGAGGACGTCGATGGCCTCGTAGCCGCGGGTGGTGCGCATCTTGACGCGGCCGTCGATGACGCGCAGGTCGCCGCCCTCGACGAGTTCGACGCCCATCTGGTCGGCAAGGAACGAGTGTTCGTAATAGGCCGAGTTGAAGATGCCGGGCGTCAGTACCGCGACGCGGGGCCGGCCGTTGCAGCCGGGAGGGGCAAGCGAGGCGAGCGACTGGCGAAGCAGCCGCGGATAGTCCTCGACCCGCTGCACCTTGTTCAGCGCAAACAGTTCCGGGAACATCTGCATCATGGTTTCCCGGTTTTCCAGCATGTAGGAAACCCCGGACGGCGTGCGGGCATTGTCCTCCAACACGTAGAACTGGTCCTCGCCGGTACGCACGATATCGGTGCCGACGATGTGGGTGTAGACGCCGCCGGGCGGCTTGAAGCCGATCATTTCGGGGAGGAAGGTGACGTTCCTCTCGATCAGCGCGCGGGGAATGCGGCCGGCCTTGATGATCTCCTGCTTGTGGTAGATGTCGTCGAGGAAGGCGTTGAGCGCCAGAACCCGCTGCTCGATGCCCTGAGCCAGCTTGCGCCATTCACGGGCGGAGATGATGCGGGGAATGATGTCGAAGGGGATGAGCTTTTCGGAACTGTCCGCGTGTCCGTAGACCGCGAATGTGATGCCCGTCCTTCTGAATATGTTTTCCGCATCCTGGGTCTTGCGGATCAGGTGTGCAGCATCCTGACTGGCATACCATTCGTGATAGGTCTTGTATGGCGGTCGCGGAAGGTTTTCCGCAGTCAACATTTCATCAAATGCCAAAGGCGCATTCCCCTTTTTTGGCCATAAGAATACAACGGTGAGGGCAATGCAAGAACTGTGCGCAATTGGCGGGAAAAGAATTCCGCGCATCAGAAAAATACAGTTTCGATGCTCCCCGACCAGTAAATGCGCTGATTCCGGTGCTCGGCAAGCTCCCTACTTTAGAAGGAGGTGAATAAATCTCCTGCCTTGAAAAACATCAGCTGCCTAAGCGCTGATCAAATGCTGTCCAGCTTGCGTCGATTGAGCTCAAGTTTGCGAGTGATCGCGAGGTCGGTTTCCCCCAATTCTGCCGGTTGACAGAGTTTCGGCCATTTCGCATAAGGAAGCCGGACGTGCAAAAGTCACGGCCCGGTCGGTAGTCCGGGTGACGCTTTGCGTTCGTATAAGGGTTCGCTCATGGGGAGCGGGCACATCCTGTACGTCCTTTTCCGATCACGGAAGAGGAGCGTCCTATGTCTAAGCTTAAAGTTATTATTGCCGGTGCCGGTCTCGGCGGGCTTTGCCTTGCGCAAATACTGCGTCGCGCCGATGTCGGGGTGGAAATCTTCGAAAGCGATTCCAGTCCCTGGGATCGCCCTCAGGGCTATCGCCTGCATATCGACCGGGATGGGGTAAACGCCCTCAGGGAAGTCCTGCCTGCAAATCTGTACCGGCTTTTCGAAGCGACCGCGATGCGGCCACTGCCGTACACCACGATTGTCGATACGACCCTCAAGGAATTGCGGCGGATATCGAGCGGCGGGCACGACAGGACGCCGCGGCATTGGCTTGCTGATGGCGGTCCGCAGCATATCAACGTCAATCGCGCCACCTTGCGGCATATCCTTCTGACCGGCCTGCAGGATTTCTGCCGATTCGGCGCCCGAATGCTGCGCTATGAAACGGATGCCGAAGGGGTAACCGCGGTGTTTGCCGACGGCAGCACCGCACGAGGCGACATTCTGGTCGGTGCCGACGGGATCCGCTCCGCGGTGCGCCGGCAGCGACTGCCCGAGGCGCGCATTATGGATACCGGAGTGCGCGCCATCTACGGCCGTATTCCGATCGAAAAAGCTCGCCACCACCTGCCCGAACACGTTCTTGCCGACGTCTTCACCGTCGCCTCCGACGACCGGCGGGTGTTCCTCGGACTGGGACCGGTGATTTTTCCGGCCCGTCCGGACGCAGCTTCCGACAGGATCGCGCCGGAGGCAGGGCTTTTCGGCCAGGACGACTATGTCGTCTGCATCGTCGGCGGTCGCCGTGAATATTTCCCCGGCGAGGATGCGATGCTGCGACAGGCCGGCGGCCCGGCGCTTCAGGCCCTTGCGATCAGGATGCTGGAGGAGTGGCCGGCGGCTGCCGGGGCCATTCCGGCTCAGGGAGACCCTTCCTCCTTTTTCTCGATCGAGATGCATACGAGCGTTCCCTGCGATCTCGGAGAGACTTTTCGGGTGACGCTTCTCGGCGACGCCATCCATGCGATGACGCCGACGCTCGGACGTGGGGCCAACGTCGCGATGCGCGACGCGGCGCTGCTCGGACACGCAATTATTGCCGTGGAACGCGGCGAGGTCGGCCTTGCCCTGGCGCTTACTGCCTATGAGCGGGAGATGGCCAGTTACGGTTTCGGCGTGGTGCGAGAGTCGGCCTTCATCGGACAAGGGCTGATGGGACAGGATTCGCTTGCCGCGTGACGATTTCCCTTCTCTCAATCGGCGTTCATCGCAATCATCAGTTTTTCTGCTTTGACGATGAAACGAGGTGGGAATAAGCAGGCGGCTTCCACGAAAGCGGCCGCTGCCGAAATCTCCGCCGGACATCCCCATCATGCTCGACCGCCTGGCTCCGGCCCTTTTTGTCCTCCTCTGGTCCACGGGCTGGCTCGTCGCGAAATACGCGGCGAAACACGCCGATCCCTTGACGTTTCTGGCCGGGCGACACGCACTCGCCGCCGCGGCGTTTTTCGTGGTCTGCCTGGTCACCAAGGCAAAATGGCCGAAGAGCCGTGCCCAGGTCGGCCATGCGATGTTCTCGGGCGTCTTCCTGCACGGACTTTATCTTGCGGGCGTCTGGTATGCGATTGCGCAGGGCGTGCCGGCCGGTCTTTCCGGCATTATCGCCGGGCTGCAGCCGCTGCTGACCGCGCTCGTCGCGCCGCTCTTCCTCGGAGAGCGCCTCAAGCCCTTGCAGAAGGTCGGCCTGGCGCTTGGTTTTGCCGGCATTCTGATCGCGATCTCGCCGCAGCTTCTCGACCTCTTCGAGCGCGGGCTGGCGGGACTCGCGGTTCCGGTGCTGATCAACCTCGTCGCCATGGCGTCGGTCACCTACGGCACGCTCTACCAGAAGCGGCACCTGCAGGAGGGCGACCTGTTCTCGATCGCCGCGCTGCAATTCGTCGGCGCGCTGATCGTGACGATCCCGCTGGCGCTCAGCCTTGAAAACCTGCGTTTCGACTGGACGCATGAGGCGATCTTCGCCATGGCCTGGTCTGTCCTCGGCCTGTCCATGGGCGCGGTCGGCTTGCTGCTCTACCTCATCCGCCGCGGCCAGGTGTCCCGCGCCGCCTCGCTCATCTACCTGATGCCGCCGGTGGTGGCGATCGAGGCGGCCATCCTTTTTGGGGAGCCGCTGACCCTGCCGATGATCGTCGGCACGGTGATCGTGGTGGCGGGCGTCTACATGGTGAACCGAAAGGCCTGAGCGAGTTTTTCATCCGGTCAGGAATCGGGTGTCGATGCGAAACGGGCGGCCTTAGACAGCGGATGTAACCAACAGGAGGTACATCATGCTAACCGACAAAGTGGCCATCGTTACCGGCGCATCAAGCGGCATCGGCCGGGCCGCCGCCCTTCTCTTCGCCCGGGAAGGGGCTGCCGTCGTTGCCAACGCACGAGGCGAGGCGGAATTGCAGACGCTTGTTTCCGAGATCGAGGCGGCCGGCGGACGTGCGGTCGCCGTGGCAGGCGATGTCGCGGACGAGGAAACCCACCGGGCATTGCTCGAAGCGGCGCTTGGCCGGTTCGGCGGTCTCGATATCGCCCTGAACAATGCCGGCACGGTCGGACCCTACAAGCCGCTATGCGAGGTGACGCTGGAGGAGTGGCAGAATACCCTGGCCATGAACCTCACGAGCGCCTTCCTCGGCGCCCGTTTGCAGATCCCGGCCATGCTCGAGCGCGGCGGCGGGTCGATCATCTTCACCTCCACCTTCGTCGGCACCAGCGTCGGCATCCCCGGCATGGGGACCTATGGCGCATCGAAGGCCGGGATCATGGGTCTGGTGAAAGGGATCACCGCCGATTACGGAGCGCGCGGCATACGCGCCAATGCGCTGCTGCCGGGCGGCACCGACACCCCGATGGCGGGCGACGCGGCGCAAAAGGAATGGGCGGCGGGCCTGCATGCCCTCAAGCGCATCGCCCAGCCTGAAGAAATCGCCCGGGCCGCACTTTTCCTGGCGAGCCCAATGGCGAGCTTCGTGGCAGGGTCTGCGCTCTATGCGGACGGCGGGAACGCTGCGGTCAAATGACAAAAAAAGAGGCCGCGCGAGCGGCCTCTCAGACTGCTGACAAACCCGTCGATATTTTCGGCGGGTTTTGTTTTTGTGGATTTGTTTTTCCGCCGGGAGGTCTTGGCGGGAGGCGCAGAAGGATGGGCTGGCTCATGCCGCGGCTGGTTTTGGTGTTTTGATGAGCGCCATTGCGATCTTCTTGATGTTCTGGGCGGCTGCAGCCAGCAGGCATTGGCAGGCGACACGGGTGAGACTTCGGAAGCGGGCATAGCGGTGGCCATGCAGCTGCTTGGCATCGGCAAAGGAGCGCTCGACCGTTTCCTTGCGGCGTTTGTAGATCGCCTTGCCCCAAGCGGTCAGGCGGTTGGCATCGGTGCGCTCGCGGGCATCGGCCCAGACATGGCGGGTGATGGTGCGTGTCGCGGTGGCGTTATGGGTGCAGGAGGCCAGCAACGGGCAGGTGCGGCAGATGGCCGGATCGGATGCGTAATGTTTATAGCCGTTGCGGTCGGTGGTGGCATAGGCGAGCAACTGTCCTTCGGGGCAGCGATAGCCGTCTGTCTGAGGCTCGTGGACGAACTTCGATTTGCGCATCATGCCGGCTTTGGGCGGTGTCGGATTGCGATAGCCGGTGACACCGAGGATGGTGCGGTCTTCAAGCCCCTTGGCGATGCCGGAGGTCGCATAGCCGGCATCCAGGCCAACCGCGCCGACCTCGAAGCCGAACCGCTCACGCTGACGGTCCAGCCGCTCGAGATAGACGATGCTGTCATGCACATTGGCAGGTGTCACATGGGTGTCGGTGATGATCGCATGGCGGCCGTCCACCGTGCGGTGGTCGAGGTAGAAGAAGCCTTTCGGTTTGCCGTCGCGCACCATATAGCCGCTCTCGGGGTCGGTGCGCGACACCTTGGTTTCCTTCACCTCCGGCTGACGCTCTTTCTCCTTCAACGGCTTCTGGCCATGCAGCGCCCGCTCGACCTCGATTGCCCGGTCGAGGTCGGCCCAATAATCGGCGCGCGACTTCTCGATCATCGCAAGGTCGTATCTGCCCTTGTTGGCGTTCGCCTTCAGATGCGTCGAATCCGTATAGAGCACCGTACCGTCGACCAGGCCATGACCGATCGCCTGCTCAACGATATGATCAAAGATGTCCTGGGAAACCGAGGTGTCGTTGAAGCGCCGGCGGCGGTTCTGCGACAGCGTCGAGGCGTCAAACACCCCCATCCGTCAGCTTCATCCGCAGAAACCAGCGATCGGCGACGTTGACCTCGATCTCGCGCACCAATTGGCGCTCCGAGCGGATGCCGAACAGGTAACCGATGAACAGCGCCTTGAACATCAAGGTCGGATCGAGCGGCGGCCGGCCGTTGTCGGCGCAATAAAGCCCGGCAACGCGATCATGGATGAACGAGAAGTCGATCACCGCATCAATCTTGCGAAGCAGGTGATCCTTCGGCACCAGACCCTCGAGCGTCACCATCTCAAGAGCCGTCTGGCAAGGGGTAGGTTTCTTCAACATGTCCCAATGAATCACAAACCCCCGGACCACGCCAGGGGTTTGTCAGCAGTCTGAGAGGCCGCGCGAGCGGCCTCTTGGCTTTGTTTTCTTACGCAGGGCGTCCTTACGCCGGGCGGCGTGTGCGGCCCTGCTGGCCGGAGCGGTTATCGTTGCCGAACTTTACCGGACCTGCGTTGCCGCCAGCGGCGGGCCGGGCGGCTTCGACGCGCGGGCCGCGGTTGTTGCGCTGGGCAGCGGGTTCATGGGCGCCGTGTGCAGCATGCGGGTTCGGAGCCCCATTGCCGCCCTTGCGGTGTTCCTTGCGGGGCTCGGTGCGCGCCGGACGGCCTTCGCCGTTCTTCATCCCATCCTGGGGACCGAACTGCTTTTTGGCCGGGCGGAAATCCGACGTGGTCGAGAGGTCGTTGTCGACGTCCGGGCGCGGAGTGTTCTCGCCGCGACGCTGGCCGCGGAAATCGTCGTTGCGACGATTGTCGCGCTGTGGGCGGTCACCATGGGGACGATCGCCGTTGGCGCGGGCCGGACGCTGGGGACGATCACCGCCCTCGGCGCCTTCCGCTGCGAAGAACGGCTTGCGGGCCGGACGTTCGCGGCGCTCGGGACGGCCTTCGCCGTTGCCGCGTGCCTGGCCGTTGCCGCCCCGGCCGCTTTTGGCCGCGCCGCCACGGTTGTTGTTGCCGGCACCGCCGCGTGGCTGGCGGCCGCCTTCGGGGCGTTCGCCGGATGCGGTGGTGATTTCGATGTTCATCAGGCGCTCGATGTCGCGTAGCAGGCGGGCTTCATCGGGGGCGCAGAAGGCGATCGCAATGCCGTCGCGGCCGGCACGCGCGGTGCGGCCGATGCGGTGAACGTAGGCGTCCGGTACTTCCGGTAGGTCGTAGTTGAAGACGTGAGTGACGCCAGGGATGTCGATGCCGCGAGCAGCAACGTCGGTGGCGACCAGAACACGGATCTCGTTGTCACGGAAGGCCTTGAGGGCGCGTTCGCGCTGGCCCTGGCTCTTGTTGCCGTGGATCGAGGCAACCTTGAAGCCGATATGCTCGAGATGCTTGGAGAGCTTCTCGGCGCCGTGCTTGGTGCGCAGGAAAACCATGGCGCGGCCGGTCGGGTTTTCTTCGAGCGACTTCTTGAGAAGGTCCGTCTTGTCGTTCTTGCCGACCACGAAGTGGACGAACTGTTCGACCTTGTCGGCGGCCTTGCCCGGAGGCGTGACCGAAACCTGGACCGGATCCTTGAGGAAGTCGGAGGCAAGATCGGCGATCGCCTTCGGCATGGTGGCCGAGAAGAGCAGGGTTTGGCGCTTGTTCGGCACCATTTTGGAAATCTTGCGCAGATCGTGGATGAAGCCGAGATCGAGCATCTGGTCGGCTTCGTCGAGGACGAGGTAGCGAACTGCGGTCAGGCCGATGGCACGGCGGGCGATCAGGTCGAGCAGGCGGCCCGGGGTCGCGACGAGAATGTCGGTACCCTTTTCGAGCTGCAGCTGCTGCTTGTTGATCGAGGCGCCGCCGACGACGGCGTTGATCTTCATCGGGGTACCGCGCACGTAGCTCTTCAGGCTGGCCGCAATCTGGTTGACCAGTTCGCGGGTCGGAGCGAGGATGAGCGTACGGGTGGTGCGGTTGTCAGGACGCTTCGGGTCCTTGGCAAGCATTTCGATGATCGGGAGACCGAATGCAGCGGTCTTGCCGGTGCCGGTCTGGGCAAGGCCGATCATGTCGCGGCCTTCGAGAAGCTGGGGGATCGCCTGGGCCTGGATCGGGGTCGGCGTTTCGTAACCGAGCGCAAAAAGAGTGGCTACGGTCTGCTTGGACAGACCAAGCTCGTGGAAATTCGTCAAGTCGAATACCTTTTCGGGGCGCCAAAAGCGTATCGCCGGACTGGCACCATGCCGTCCGGTCTGCCTTTGGCGTCAAGAACCCCGCGTGAAGTGGGAACTTGCAAGTTGGAAATTGCTCTCCAGCGCTTAAACCCTCCGGGATCGAGGGCGATCTATCTTTGCGCCTTGTTCCTTCTTCGCGGTGTCTTTAATGACGCGGGGCCAACTCACGCGGCGGCCGGAAGGTGAAAGCTGAAGCGCATTTGGTGGTTTTCCGGGCAAAAGTCAAGCAGATGTTTCGCACTCGCGAAATGGCGTGGCTTCCCAGCGGTGTCCATAACGGCGCTCTGTGCGTCTGCAGGACAACAAAAAGCCTGCATCCGCCGGCGGCGGAAACAGGCTCTTCAATGCGATTGCTCTGCCGATCAGCGCGAGCAGACTTCGACGCGATAAGGCTCGCCATAGCGGTTGCGGCGCCATTCGAGTTCGCAGACCGGTGGATAATCGCGATAATAGGCGCGGCGGTAATAGACAGGCGGCGGGGGCGGGGGAGCGTAGTCGTATTCCGGCTCCACATATTCGGGCTCGGCATAAGCCGGCCGCTGCGATCCTGCGATGATTGCGCCGCCGATGATGCCGCCGGCAAGGCCTGCGGCCACGCCCGGCCAGACATTGCGATGGCGGTCGCGGGCTTCTGCCGCCGGAGTCGTCGCCGTCAGGGCGCCCGCTACGGACAGTGCGGCGAGGCCGAGTGAGATCGTCTTTTTCAGTGCCGACATGTTCTTTTCCTTTCCCTTTTTGTCCTCAAGGGGTGAAGAAATGGTCGCGCCCAAAGGCGGCGGATTGATGAAGACGATTCCTCGATAGTCTGAACGGACGTTCTAGCTTCATGCCGCCTGCGGTTGATTTTTATCAAGCCTCAGCAATTGCCAATGTCGATTGTGGCCGGATCGTGGCTATAACATGGAGAAGATTTGGCGGCGGAAATTGGGCCTTCTCCGGGTTGCTTTCGGATTAGCTCGGATCACTTACGCCATGCGGTTGGATGTCTGCGGATGTCGATGCCCGTCACGATCAATCACAGGCTGTATTGGCGCCCATATATAGGCGCTTCCGGTTGACAAATGCCAGAAATGATAAGTCGTACTGTTTCAACAACACGATGTTAACACTCGCTATGGTGTTATCAGTCGATTGGGAGACAAACGAATCGAGCCGGATATCGGCCGGCACGAGGAGCGGGGAAGGTGGACACGGAAAGCGAACTCTTGAAAACGGCGTGCGAGCGGATCAACGATCTTGCCGAACCCGCGTTCATCAAGGACAGCGCCCTTAGCTACGTGGCGGTGAATGCTGCCTATGCACGCCTTTTCGGCATGCATCCGAGCGAATTCGCCGGCAATACCAGCCGTGGCCTTGCAGGCGCGCTGGACGATGCCGACCGCAAGGAAAAGGAATGCCGGGCGATCGTTTTCGGCACCGACGAGACGGCACTCTGTTTCGACCGCTCCGGCGTTGTCCGCCATGAGATCCATATCGAGCGTTTCCTGACGGAAGACGACCATACCTATCTGTTCGGCACGTTTGCGGCGGTACCGGGCGTTGCCGCCATTTCAGAGCCGAACAACGTTGCCCCGCTTGCCGTTGCATCACGCGCCGTCGTCCCGCCCCCCGGTGCCCCGGCCAGTGGTGCTACGGCCAACGCTGCAAAGCCGATCGCGCCGTTTTCGCCTTTCAACAACGCGCTTCTCGACGATGCCCTCGACATGCTCGAAATGGGTATCGGCATCTATGACAAGCACAACGTTCTGCTCTACTGCAATTCACAGCTCATCAATCATTTTTCATCGATCTCGATCGATATCCAGCCGGGGATCACGCTCAACGATATTCTCGGATTTGCCTATGATCGCCGTCAGCGCGTGTCGCCGGCGAGCTTTGGTTCCGATGTGCCGAACAAGGACGCTTGGATAGCCGAGCGGATGAAACCGTTCGATCTTCCCTATTCCGAAAGCATCGACCAGCTTTCCGACGGACGCTGGCTGCGGAGCATCAACAAGCGTCTCGAAAACGGCCTGCTGATCGCCATCCGTCACGACGTGACCGATTTCAAGGAGCAGGAAATGCTCCTGCGCACCCATGTCTCGGAGACGGACCTGTTCCGCGCCGTCCTCGAAGACCTGCCGGTGCCCGTGTTCGTGCGCAACAGCGACCGCCAGCTCACCTATGCCAATGCCGCCTACGAGGCGATGCTCGGCAAGCCGAGAAGCCATTTCCTCGGCAAGACCGAAACGGAAATGTTCCCTGACGCGGCCGATCGCTTCCGGATTGAAAACGACCAGGTAATGACAGGCGAGGACATCGAGAAATCGGAGGATATTACCTTTCCCGACGGATCGGTTGTCCCGGTCATCACGCATCTGCGCCGGGTGACTACCAATGACGGCGCGCACAACCTCGTCGGTTCGCGCATGGACGTCTCCCGCATCAAGGAGGCGCAGAACAAGGCGGAGAAGATGGGCAAGGATCTGCAGACGATCCTGCACACCATGCCCGTCGGCGTGGCGATCCTCGACGAGCAGTTCCTGTTCGAATACGCCAACCCGGCCTTCTATTCCTTCTGGGATGCCGGTGAGCAGTTCGATCTGCCTGGGCGTTCCTATCGGGATTTCCTCAAGGTCAATTTCGACCACGGCATCTATAGCGGCTCGCCGCAAAGCTTCGAGGAGATCTACCGGGAGCGCATTGCCGCCTTGACCGACGGTCAGGAGCGGCCGCCGATCGAGGTGAAAAGCCGCAGCGGCCTGGTGATTGTCATTTCCGGCACTCAGCTTTCCGGCGGCAAGATCCTGCTGAGCTACATGGACATCACGGCTGTCCGCAAGCGCGAGCAGGAGATCCAGGAGGCCCGTGCGGCGCTCGAAACCCACGGCGCGCTGATGCGCGACGCGACGAGCGCCATGTCGCAAGGGCTGCTCATCCTGCATGACGGCGAGATCATCTTCTCCAATGATGCGCTGCCGGCCATGCTCGACATGCCGGCCGAGATGGTGGGCGCCGGAGGCCTGTGGCGCGATCTCTTCCGCTATTGCGTCGAGCGCGGCGATCTCGGCACGTCCGAGGAAGCGGCGGCGACGCTCCAGGCCTGGGAAGACAATGTCGCAGCCGGCAAGCCGGTGTTTGCCGCCTTCCGCGTCGAGGGCCGCAAGTGGATCCAGGTTGAGGCAAAGCTGACCGGCAGCGACCATTGGCTGGCCGTCTTCACAGACGTCACGGAGATGAAGAGCCGCGAGGAAGAACTGACCCGCCTGCTGCAGCGCGCCGAGGCTGCCGACCGGGCGAAGTCGGAATTCCTCGCCAATATGAGCCACGAGATCCGCACGCCGATGAACGGCGTGCTCGGCATGGCCGAACTGCTGGCCAAGTCCAATCTCGACACCCGCCAGAAGACCTTCATCGACATCATCGTCAAATCGGGCAATGCGCTTCTGACGATCATCAACGACATCCTCGACTTTTCCAAGATCGATGCCGGGCAGATGACGCTGCGCAAGGCGCCGTTCGACCCGGTCGAGGCGATCGAGGACGTGGCGACGCTTTTATCCTCGTCCGCTGCCGAGAAGGATATCGAACTCATCGTGCGCGGCGACGTCTCGATCCGCGAGACGGTGATGGGCGACGCTGGGCGTTTCCGTCAGATCATAACGAATCTGGTCGGCAATGCGGTGAAATTCACCGAAAAGGGGCACGTCTTCATCGATCTGAGATCGGAGGCGAGGGGCCCCGGCGAGATGTTGCTGTCGATCCGCATCGAGGATACCGGGCTCGGCATTCCGGAAGAGAAACTGAAATCGGTGTTCGAGAAATTCTCGCAGGTCGACACGTCCTCGACGCGCCGCCACGAAGGCACCGGCCTGGGGCTGGCGATCACCGCCGGCCTCACCGAACTCTTCGGCGGTTATATCGACGTGACGAGCGAAGTCGGTCGCGGCTCGGTCTTCACCGTGCACCTGCCGTTCCAGGTGGTCAGCGAACGCAACGTCCTGACGGCCTTGCCGATCAACACTAGCGGCGCACGCATCCTCGTCGTCGACGACAATGCCGTCAACCGCCGCATCCTCACCGAACAGCTCACCATGTGGGGGTTCGACACGGTTGCAGCCGACGGCGGCGCCGAGGGTCTGGCGATCCTCAGCGAGGCCGCCCGTATCGGCGTCACTGTCGATGCTATCGTGCTCGACTACCACATGCCGGAGATGAACGGCCTGGATTTCGCCAAGCAGCTCCGGCGTGATCCGCGCTTCGACGGAACCGGCGTGGTTTTCCTGACCTCGATGGACATGGCCGGCGACGACAGCATGTTCGCCGCCCTCAACATCCAGGCGCATCTGATGAAGCCGGCACGCGCCAACCTGCTGCGCAGCACGATCATCGACGTCGTCCGCTCGATCCGCACCAAGCGCCGGGCAGTCGAAGCGGAGCAAGCGGCCGGTCGGACTCAGACGGCCGTGCGGCCCCTGGCGCCGGTTGCCGCGCCCAAGCTGGTTGCTTCGGCGCCAGTGATTGCCGAACAGCCGGTGGTCCCGGTCTCCACGCCGCCCATGCAGGCGGCGCCGACGCTCGACGTGCTGGTCGCCGAGGACAACGAAGTCAATCAGATCGTCTTTACCCAGATCCTGCAGACCACCGGCTGGCTGTTCCAGATCGTCAAGAACGGTGCGGAAGCGGTCGAAGCGTGGAAAAAGCACGATCCGGCGGTCATCATCATGGACGTTTCGATGCCGGTCATGAACGGCCATCAGGCGACCCAGAAAATCCGCGAGCTCGAACAGGAGACCGGCACCCATACGCCGATCATCGGCGTCACGGCGCATGCGCTCGAAAGCGACCGCGAACTCTGCTTCCAGGTCGGCATGGACGATTACCTCTCCAAGCCGATCAGTCCGGAGGCATTGGAAACCAAAGTCCGCAACTGGCTTGGCGGTGCGATCGTGAGTTCGGTGTCGAACTGAGCCGGCGTTTCCGGCTCTCAACGCTCTCACCTCGGCAATGTCGGCGCACATCCCTGCTCCGAAGAACTGGCAATACTGCTGACGCGGCGGCAGAACGTAGCGGGCGGTCAGTATCGCGCTGCCTTGGCGGTTGCGTCGGCGATGCGGGAAGTTGACGGAGCGGGCGCCGTGGCCGCAGTGATCCGCATCTGTACGCTGCCTGTCGTCGGGTGAAACGCGATCCAGCGCGCCAGGTCATCGCCGAGGCTGGAATCGACAAGCTTGATGCCTTCCGCCTGAAGGAAGCGCCTGGCGAACGCGGCGTTCAGCAATCCGGGATCGTAGCCGCTGCATTTGCGCGTGCGGCCGCCAAACAGCTTGGCCCGAAGGTTCCGGCGTTCCGCGCCGAGACTGCACAGGTCGTCGACAAGCGCACGCATGGCCAGATCGCCGTAGCGTTCCGGGTGCTGGGTGATCTCCAGTCCGCCGCTCGCAGGCAGGATGAAATGGTTCATCCCCCCGATGTTGGTGGTGGTGTCGTAGATGCAGGCCGAGACGCAGGACCCGAGAACGGTCATCAGCACGGTATCGGGATCGGCCGACACCGCATATTGGCCGCCAATGACATGGATATGGTGGGAGCCCGTGAAGTTCATCTGATGCTCTGATCCCGTGTATGTGAAAATTATTTTCACGCAAAAGTATGAAAGCGGGACGCGAGCGGGAGGGACCAACAATGAGTGGCGAGAAATACGGTCTTATACGTTTTTCGTAATTTCGGCAGGGTGCGAGCGACCGGTTTTCCGTTCAGGGACCGTTAAGCTCGGCACCGGCATTGTCCGGCAATACCCGAGCCCCTTTTGCCGCTTTCAGGCGCAGCTCGGTGGAAACGGAGACGCTTGTGATGAAGAAGATGATTGTCTCGGCGCTGATTCTGGCCGCTACCTGCACCAGCGTCCTGTTGCCGGCCGGTGAAGCCTCGGCCCAACAGTGGGACAGACACTACGACCGATACGATCGATATGATCGATACGATCGCCGTGACCCGCCGCGCAGGCATCATAACAACGATGGCGCGCTGATTGCCGGAGGTTTGGCCGCGGGCGTCATCGGCGGTCTGATCGGCGGGGCTCTCGCCAGTGACAGCGGGCCGCGTTACATCGATCCGCCACCGCCGCCGCGGCCGCGCTGCTGGTTCGAGGACCGCCGCGTCCGCAACGCCTATGACGGCGGATGGCACATGGAAAGCCTGCGCGTCTGCCAGTAGGTGGCATGCGATGTGATGGATGGCAGCCGGTCTCAGGGCCGGCTGTTTTATGTTGGGCGGTCTTGGCGCGACCCTGGATCAGGGCGCCGGTTTGATGCCGCACAACATCTCGCGTTTGCCAGCAAATCCCGGCCGCCGTTCGACGGTAAAACCGGCCGCCTGCAGGTTTCGCCGTACGAAGCCGGCTGCCGCATAAGTGCCGAACGTGCCGCCAGGTAAGGTTTTGTCATGGAGCGCCTGCATGATATCCGGCGACCACATGTCCGGATTGCGCGACGGCGCAAAGCCGTCGAGGAACCACGCGTCGAAATCCGCGCTGGCCGCGGAGACGCCTTCGAGTGCCGGGCCGCAGACGACTGTCAGACGTGTCTGGGCGTCGGCGTCGATCACGATATGCCCGGCAGGCTCGTCCGGCCAAGCTTTGACCACTGCCTGCCGTTCCGCCGCGATCTCCGGCCAGCGGGTGAGCGCCCGGTCGATTTCGTCGCGCTGCATCGGATAGAGTTCGAAAGAGGTGAAATGAAGCTTCGCGCCTGCGGGGCGAAAAAGCTTCCATTGCCGCCAGGTCTCGCAGAAATTCAGGCCGGTGCCGAACCCGAGTTCGCCGATCCGGAAAGTCCGGTGACTTTTCCAGCGCTCCGGCAGGCCCCAGCGCTCCGGCAGGCCATTGCCGGCCAGAAACGTGTGGCCACACTCCAGCCGGCCGTCGGTGCGGCAATAAAAGTGATCGCCAAACTTTTGCGAATAGGGCATATCGCCGTCATGCCAGTCCAGCGTCTGGCTTTCGGTCACACGAATTTCAGGATCACGGTCGCTCATGGGAGATGCGGATAATCCTGCCGGCTTCGGCGGTCAATCTCATGTCCTTCCCGCATCCGCCGATCTCGTCATCCTGGGCGGCGGCATCATGGGCCTCTGGGCGGCGGTCAAGGCCGAGCGACTCGGCATCCGCACCCTGCTTGTCGATGCCGGCTCGTTGGGGCAGGGGACAAGCGGCGGGCTCTTGGGCGCCCTGATGCCGTATATGCCCGATAAGTGGGACGACAAGAAGCAGTTCCAGTTCGATGCGCTTCTGTCGCTGGAAGACGAAATCGCTGAGCTCGAAGCCGAGACGGGCATGGCCTGTGGCTACCGCCGCTCCGGCCGGCTGATTCCGCTGCCGAAGCCGCACTTACGCAAGATCGCGCTCGGCCATTCGGCCGATGCGGAAGCCTGCTGGCGGCGCGGTGACCGTCGTTTCCTTTGGCATGTGCTCGACCGCCCGCCGCAAAAAGGCTGGCCGGATGCCTCCTTCGCAGCTGCCGGACTGGTGCATGACACGTTTGCCGCCCGGGTTTCGCCGCGGGGTCTCGTATCGGCTCTCGCGGCCTTCCTGCGTAGGGCCGGCAATGTCCGAATCGTCGAAGGCCTGGAGGCCGAAACGGTAGATCCAGCCGCTAATAGGATTATATTCCGCGGCGGCGAAAGCGTCGCCTTCGGACACTGCATCGTCTCGGCCGGCCACCGATCCTTTTCTCTGCTTCAAGGCGTCTCGCCGCCGCTGAAACATCCGATCGGCCAGCCGGTCAAGGGGCAGGCGGCGCTGCTCAAGGCCAATATCGATCCGTCTCTGCCGGTGATCTTCCTGAACGGCCTCTATCTGGTCGCCCATGAGGGCGGTCACGTGGCGGTCGGCAGCACCAGCGAGGATGTGTTCGAAGACCCGTCGTCGACCGACAGGCAGCTCGACGACCTCGTCTTGCGCGCCCGGTCGCTCGTGCCGGCCCTGGCGCAGGCCCCCGTCGTCGAGCGCTGGGCGGGATTGCGGCCGAAGGCGATCGGCCGCGATCCGATGGTCGGCGCGCATCCCGATCACGCCCGAGTGATCGCGCTCACAGGTGGTTTTAAGGTGAGTTTCGGTATCGCGCATAGGTTGGCGGATGCGGCGCTCAATGCCGTGAATGGCCGGGAAATGCGGCTTCCGGCGTCATTTACGCTCACCAGTCATCTTGCCGTCGCCTCGCGTTAAACGCGAGTTTTCGGTCCTCCGCGTCGTTATTCTGTCACGCAAATCACTTAACCCCCACGGCAGGGATTGTTGAGCAATGCGTAAAACACGGGGTTGCTGAAAAGGACGTTCAGAAGGTGACGCATGCGCTATGCCATTCATTTCACGCCTCCGGCGCATGATCCGCTGACGGTCGCTGCAGCGCAGTGGCTCGGCCGCAACGCCTTTTCAGGCGAAGCGACGGAGCCGCCGGCAATCCGTGGCATCGGCATTCACGACATTGCTTTCAACACCGCGCTGCCACGCCGCTACGGTTTCCACGCGACGCTGAAGGCGCCGTTCCGCTTGGCACCCGACGTGACCGAACCGATGCTGCTGCGCCATCTGATGCGGTTTGCCGGCACCCACAGCCCTTTCGAATTGCCGAAGCTCGAAGTCGTGCGGCTCGGCAACTTCTTCGGCCTGGCGCCGGTCGTTCCTTGCGATACCGTCCGGTTCCTGGCTGCTTCCGTGGTCCAGGAGTTCGACAATTTCCGCACGCCATTGTCGGAAGCTGAGCTGGAGCGCAGCGATTCTGGCGATCTCTCGGCGCCGCAATTCGCCAACCTGCATCGCTGGGGCCACCCTTATGTGATGGACGAGTTCCGTTTCCACATGACCCTGACCGGCCCGCTGTCGCTGGTCGAGATGCCGCGTTTCGACCTGGCGCTGCGCGATTATTTCGAACCCTATCTGAAAAAGCCGGTCGAGATCGCCAATCTGGCGCTCTTCATCGAGGAGGAGCCCGGCGCGCCCTTCCTGGTGCATTCGCTGCATCCGATGGGCCGCGTGGCGGCGCGCAAGATCGCCTGACATTCAGGTGCCTCTGGCTTCCGGCGTCACTTTTGTTCAAGAGCGATGGTCGCCGATCTGCTATACTTTTTCCATGGAGAATATCTCGCAGGAACAGGCCACCGACCACATGCCGCTGATGCCGGCAGAGGTGACCCGTTTCTGGCGGGACGATCGCTTTGGCGGCATGGAATGCCTGCGCGCGACGTTTCTCACCCACGAATTCGCGCCGCATGCGCATGATACGTTCAGTATAGGTGCGATCGAGCAGGGCATGCAGGTTTGCACCATCAAGGGCAGCCGCGAAAGCGCCGGGCCGGGCGGGCTCTACCTGATCAATCCGGGCGAGACACATGACGGTGCGCCGCGGGGCGGCGGGTATCGCTACCGGATGATCTATCCGGATGTCGCACTGCTGCGCGAGATACTCGAAGACGTCACCGGCAAACCTTTTGAGGGCACGCCCGCCTTCGGCATCCAGCTCCTCCACGATCAAGCACTTGCCGACGCTTTCCACCAGGCGCACCGGACGCTGGAAGAAGGCTCCGGCGCGCTCGAAACCAGCCAGGCGATGTTCCTGGTGCTCGACGCGATGTTTCGCCGTCACGGCAGTTCGATCATCGTACCGGCCGATACGACGGAGCGCACCGCCGTGCGCCAGGCCCGGGACTACCTCACCGAGAATTTTGCTTGCGATGTCGGGCTGGAGGAACTTGCGACCGTCGCGGGTCTCAGCCGCGCTCACCTTATCCGCGCGTTCCGCAAGGAATTCCACATCACGCCGCATTCCTTCCTCACCGACATCCGCATCCGAGCGGCCCGCAAGCGCTTGAGGGAAGGCGGCCAGCCGGCCGAGATCGCGCTCGAATGCGGTTTTGCCGACCAGGCCCATTTCACCCGGCACTTCAAGGCCCGCACCGGGCTGACGCCGGGGCAATACCGGGCTCGCTGATCACTTTCGTTCAAGACGATAGATGTCGGGCGCCTTAAGCCTCCCCCTCATCCGCCTGCCGGCACCTTCTCCCCGAGGGGAGAAGAGGGATTGCCGCAACGACTCCGATCACCCTCTCCCCTTGGAGAGAGGGTGGCCGAGCGAAGCGGAGGCCGGGTGAGGGGACGACGTACGCCGACAGCAGATCAAGGTTATTGGATGAACAACGATACAAAACTGCAAGACTTCCTCGGCGGCATGCGGGCGATCTCGCCGCTGATCGCCGCGGTCATCCCGATCGGCCTCGTTTTTGGCGCGGTTGCTGCCACGAAAGGCCTGTCGCCGGCCGAAGCGGGGTTGATGAGCGCGCTGGTATTCGCCGGTGGGTCGCAGTTCGTAGCGATGGATATCTGGACCCATCCGGCCTCCTGGACCGGGGTCGGTTTTGCCGCGCTTTTGGTCAATATCCGCCACGTGCTGATGAGCGCCTCGCTCGGTATCAGAATGGATGGTTTCGGCCAACCGGCGCGCCATCTCTCGATGCTGTTCCTCGCCGACGAGATTTGGGCGATGGCGGAGTTCCGGGCCAAGGTGGCGCGGCTGACGCCCGCCTGGTTCGCCGGCCTCGCCATGCCCTTCTATCTCGCCTGGGTACTCTCGGGGCTGGCTGGTGCCGCCCTCGGTGCCTTTCTCGGCGACCCGGTGGTGCTCGGGCTCGACTTTGCCTTTCCAGCCGTCTTCATCGTGCTGGTCATGGGCTTCTGGAAGGGACCGGAAACCGGCGCCGTGCTGCTCGCGAGCGGCGCGGCCGCCGTCGCCACCCAACATTTCGTGCCGGGCGTCTGGTATATCGCTGCCGGTGCTATCGCCGGCCTTGCCGCCGCCCTGGTGACCGGCAAGTCCCGGGATATCGAGGTGACGCCATGACTGTTGATCTCGCCACGCTCATTGCCATCCTCGCCATGGCGGCTGCGACCGCACTTACCCGGTTGAGCGGCCTCGTGCTCATCCGCCACGTCTCGCTCGAAGGCGGCCGCCGCAAGGCGATCGAATCGATCCCGCCGGCAGTTCTGATGGCTGTCGTCGCGCCGACCGCTTTTGCGACCGGGATTGCCGAAACCTTGGCCTGCGCCGTGACTACTTTTGCGGCACTTCGCCTGCCGATGCTCGTTTCCGTGGCACTCGGGGTCGCCTCAGTCGCGATCCTTCGGGCGCTCGGCCTCTAAGCGTCATTTCCATCTCGACATGGCCGGAAAGGGTGCGCTACCGTCCGGCCTCATTCGTCGAAGGTGATCCATGCAGGCAAAAGACTATCCGCGCGAACTCGTCGGCTACGGCCGTTCCACCCCCGATCCGAAATGGCCGGGCGGCGCTCACGTCGCCGTGCAGTTCGTGATCAATTACGAGGAGGGTGGCGAGAGCTCGATCATGGACGGCGATCCGGCCTCGGAGAACCTGCTGTCGGAAATCGTCGGTGCCGCGCCCTGGCCGGGCCAGCGCAACCTCAACATGGAATCGATCTACGAATACGGCTCGCGCGCCGGCTTCTGGCGTCTGTTTCGGATGTTTACCGAACTCAAGGTCCAGACCACCGTCTACGGCGTGACGCTCGCCATGGCCCGCAATCCGGAAGCGGTCTCCGCCATGAAGGAAGCCGGCTGGGAGATCGCCAGCCACGGCTACCGTTGGCTGGAATACAAGGATTTCCCGGAGGCAAAGGAGCGCGAGCACATCCTCGAGGCCGTGCGGCTGCACACCGAGCTCGTCGGCGAGCGGCCCTACGGCATGTACCAGGGCAAGCCTTCCGACAACACGCTGAAACTGGTCATGGAAGAGGGCGGCTTCCTCTATTCCTCCGACAGTTACGCAGACGATCTGCCTTACTGGGTCAACGGGCTCGACCAGAAGCCCTTCCTGATCATCCCCTATACGCTGGAAACCAACGACATGCGGTTTGCGACGCCGCAGGGGTTCAACACCGGCGACCAGTTCTTCACCTATCTCAAGGATGCCTTCGACGTGCTTTACCAGGAGGGCAGGGAAGGCGCGCCGAAGATGATGTCGGTCGGCCTCCACTGCCGCCTCGTCGGGCGGCCCGGCCGCGCCGCCGCGTTGAAGCGTTTCATCGAATATGTGCTCAGCCACGACAAGGTCTGGATCCCGCAGCGCATCGAGATTGCCAGGCACTGGCACGAGCATCACAAGCCGGCGGGCACGCTATGACCGCCCGCGGCGATTTCATCCAGATGTTCGGCGGCGTGTTCGAACATTCGCCCTTCATCGCCGAACGCGCCTATGACGCCGGTCTGATGCTGGTGCCCCTGACCTCCAAGAGTGTGCATGACGCGCTGACCTCGATCTTCCGCCGGGCAAGCCGCGAGGAACGCCTCGGCGTGCTGCGCGCCCATCCCGACCTTGCGGGCAAGCTGGCGATCGCCGGCGAACTGACCGAGGACAGCAAAAAAGAACAGGCCGGCGCCGGGCTGGACCGCCTGAGCGCTGCCGAACACGCCCGCTTCACCGAGCTCAATACCGCCTATACGCAAAAATTCGGCTTCCCTTTCATCATCGCGGTCAAGGGTCTCACCAAGGATGACATCCTGGCCGCCTTTGAGAAGCGCATCCACAACTCGGCCGAAGAGGAGTTCGATACCGCCGCCGCCCAGGTGGAAAAGATCGCGCTCCTGCGTCTGCAATCGCTGCTTCCGGGACATTGAGGCCTTGGACGCTTCTTTCCTCGATCCTTTCCGTCGCTTATATTGGCGATATCAGGAGTGACGCCATGAGACCGTCGGAAGTGCTGGAGAAGAACCGGGATGTCATCCGGGAGATCGTTGCCCGCCGGCAGGTCTCCAATCCTCGCGTCTATGGCTCAGTGCTGCGCGGCGAAGACCGACCCGACAGCGATCTCGATATCCTGGTCGACCCGTCGCCGACCACGTCCCTGTTCACGCTCGGCGGACTTCAGGGAGATCTCGAAGAAGCGTTGGGCGTTCCGGTGGATGTCAAGGTTCCGGGGGATTTTCCGCCCAAGATCCGCGAACGCATCGTCGCGGAAGCGTTGGCGATATGAGTGCAGAGCGTCTCGAAGCCTATCTTGATCGGATGGTCGTCACTGGAAACAAGGCCGTCAGATATGTCTCTGGCCTGGATCGCGAGGCCTTTCGGCTTGATGAAATCAAGCAGGATGCGGTGATCGCCAACATCATGGCGATCGGCGAATGCGCGACCAAGATCATGGAGCGTTTTCCGGATTTCGTCGTCGAGCATCCGGAGATCCCGTGGAGAGACATCCGCGACATGCGCAACCGCATCGCACATCAGTATTTTCACCTGGATATCGGCACGGTCTGGTTGACCGTCGATCGGATGATCCCGGAACTTCTCTCCCAGCTCGACTCCCTGCGCAACTGGCGTGCTCAGGGTGAATGACTGAAGCAGAATGATCGAAGGCGAATGAATTGACCGAATATCTGGAAATCCTGCCCCTTACCAAGCAAGCCTTCGCGCCTTTCGGCGATGTCATCGAGGCCGATCCGGCGACCATGCGGCTGATCAACGGGGGGACGACCGAACGCTATCATGCGCTCGCCGAGCCAGTCGTGATCGGCGAGCCGGAGCGGCTGATCTTCAGCATTTTCCGCAGCAAGCCGCGGCAGTTCCCTTACGCGATCACCATGATGGAGCGGCATCCTTTCGCCAGCCAGAGCTTTTCGCCGATCTCCGGCCAACCGTTCCTGATCGCCGTTTCGGATGACGAAGGCGGTCGGCCGGGCAAACCGCAAGTCTTTCTCGTGCAGCCGCATCAGGGCGTCAATTATTTCCCCAATTCGTGGCATCATCCCCTGATCGCGATCGGGGTCGTCAGCGATTTCCTGGTGGTGGACAGGGATAATACCTCCGCGAACTACGAGGAAGCGTTCTTCGAGACCCCGTATCTCATCGCGGAGCCAAGCCTATGACGGGCCTCACCACCCATGTGCTCGACACCGCCAGCGGTACGCCTGCGGAGGGGCTTTCGATCGATCTCTACCGGCTGAACGGTGAGGCTCGCGAAAAACTGCAGACTGTCGTCACCAATAGCGACGGCCGCGTCGATGGCGGGCCGATCCTGATCGGCGAGACCTTTCTTGCCGGCGAATACGAACTGGTTTTCCATGCCGGCGCCTACCTTCGAGCCCGCGGCGTTGCCTTGACCGAGCCGCCCTTTCTCGACGTGATCCCGATCCGTTTCGGCATTTCCGACACGACGGCGCACTATCACGTGCCGCTGCTGCTTTCGCCCTACGGTTATTCCACCTATCGGGGGAGCTGATGCGCTTTGCCGCGATCGCCGACATCCACGGGAATTGCGCAGCGCTCGAAGCGGTGCTTGCCGATATTCACGGGCAAGGCATCACCGAGATCGTCAATCTCGGCGATTGCCTGAGCGGCCCCCTCGAAGCCGGGCGCACCGCCGACCTGCTGCTCCTTCTCGATACGATGGCGACGCTGACGGTGCGCGGCAATCACGATCGCTACCTGATCGAAAACCCGGCGAATGCAATGCCCTCCTGGGAAGTGCACGCCTTTTCGCAATTGGCGCCGCGCCACCTGCAATGGCTGCGCAAGCTGCCGTTCAGCGCCGTCTATCGGGACGAGGCCTATCTTTGCCACGCGACGCCGCAGTCGGACAACGTTTACTGGCTGGAGCAGGTATCGAGCCAAGGCCATGTCTTTCTGAAGCCGCTGGAGGAGATCGAGGCGCTGGCTGACGGCATCGAACAACCGCTGATCCTTTGCGGCCACAGCCATATTCCGCGGGCGGTGCAACTGTCCGACGGCCGGTTGATCGTCAATCCCGGCAGCGTCGGCTGTCCGGCCTATGACGACGACACGCCGCATTTCCACAAGGTGGAAACCGGCCACGCCATGGCATCCTACGCGATCCTGGAAAAGACCTCCGCCGGCTGGATACCGCAATTCCGCAACGTGACCTACGACCACCTGGCAATGTCGCGCCTCGCCGCCGAAAACGGCCGCGCCGACTGGGCGGTGGCACTGGCGACGGGCCGGGCGGGGTAGTCCAAATTGACTTCGCTAGAGACTTGTACTATTTATTGTACAGGTAATGAGGAGCCGCCCATGCGCACCGTCATGTTTTCCCAAGCCCGCCAAGAGCTTGCTAGCCTCCTCGACGAGGTATCGAACGACCGCGCTCCGATCGAAATCATGCGCCGCGACAAGCCATCGGCCATCCTGATCGATAAGGACGAATACGAGGGGATGCTGGAGACGCTGCATCTGATGTCGACGCCCGCCAATGCGACGCGGCTGATGGAGGCGATCGCCAACGTCAACGACGGCTCCAAGCTGATCGCGCACGACTTGATTGAACCTGAAGACTATATTCCCAACAAGAAGGCCGATTGATGCCTCCAGGGAAAGCCTACCTGCTCGTCTGGGAGCCGGAGGGCTGGCGCGAGTATGTTTCCTGGCAGGAGACCGATCCCAAAATGGTCGGTCGGATCAACGAGTTGATCAGGGACACATTGCGTCACCCCTTCGAGGGCATCGGTAAGCCTGAGCCTTTGCGCAATCAGCTCAAAGGGCAGTGGTCGCGCCGGATTACTCAGGAACACCGCCTCGTTTACCGAGTGGAGAACAGCAGCGATCAGCCGCGGCTGATCATCCTCCAATGCCGTTTCCACTACTGACCGCTCTTTCCGAAACCTTTCGGCAATCCTTCCCCACGATACTTTCTCCGATTCGACAGGAGAGATCGTCATGGCTCAAACGCGCGGCAAATCCGGTTCTCGGCGCAGGAGCGCGCCCAAGCGGTCGTCGAGCTCCGGTTCGTCGCTCTGGCCTTGGCTCGGAGTGCTAGCGCTGGTGGCCGGCGGGATTGCGCTTTACGAGAATTCCGCGGCAACGAGGCGTTTTGTTGCTGGCCTGACTTCGGGAAAACCGCTCCAGGTCGCGGCAAAACCTGTGCCGGCGAAATCCGTCGAGGCAAGTTCCGGCCCGTCGCACCGACCGGTCACGCCAAAGCCTGCGGTCGCTCCCGACCAGAGCCACACTGCCGCGATCATCCCGCCGGCGCCGATCGGCAAGCCGATTCTCGAGGAGATCCAGAAGGCTGCCGAGGCGCCGAAGAGCAACGAGAACCTTGCCGGCGCCTATGAGGCGAAATTCTATCTGTGCGGATCGGCCAAGCAGGACGACTGCGTCACCGCCGCCGACCGTTTCGTATTCCACGGCCAGAAAATCCGCCTCGTCGGCATCGAGGTGCCCGACATCAAGAAGCCGCGTTGCGAGGCGGAGCGGATCAAGGCGAGCGATGCGGAGCTGCGGGTGCGGGCCTTCCTCGATTCCGGTCCGTTCGAACTCGTCACCTGGCAGGGCAACGAGGACGAGGTCGAAGGCCACAAGCTACGCGAAGTCACCCGCAACGGCCGCTCGCTCGCCGATGTCCTCGTCAACGAGGGCCTGGCCAAGCGGCCGGGCGTTGGCAAGGGCGGCTGGTGCTGAGATAGCAGATCCTCCGCCTTCGCCCGGTCGTCAGAACGGCATGTTGGCGAGGATGTTGCGGTCGATATGCTGGATATCCCGCTTGCCGCAAAGCGCCATGGTGATATCGAGCTCCTTGCGGATGATCTCGAGCGTCGTGGTGACGCCTTCCTTGCCCATGGCGCCGAGGCCGTAGAGGAAGGGCCGGCCGATATGGGTGCCGCGGGCGCCGAGGGCCACGGCCTTCAGCACGTCCTGGCCTGAGCGGATGCCACCGTCTACATGCACCTCGATCCGGTCGCCGACCGCATCGACGATCCTCGGCAGCATGCTGATCGAGGATGGAGCCCCATCGAGCTGGCGACCGCCGTGGTTGGAGACGATGATCGCGTCCGCGCCGGTGTCGGCGGCGGCGCGCGCGTCCTCTTCGTCGAGAATGCCCTTGATGATCATCTTGCCGCCCCAGAGGTCCTTGATCCAGCGGATGTCGTCCCAAGACAGCCGCGGGTCGAACTGTTCGGCCGTCCAGGCGCCGAGCGAGGAGAGGTCGGAAACATTGCTCGCATGGCCGACGATATTGCCGAAACCGCGGCGCTTGGTGCCGAGCATTTCCAGGCACCATCGCGGGCGCGTCACGAGCTGCAGGGCCGCGTTGAGCGTCGGCTTCGGCGGAGCAGCAAGGCCGTTGCGCAGGTCCTTGTGGCGCTGGCCGAGGATCTGCAGGTCGGCGGTGACGACCAGCGCCGAGCAGTTCGCCGCCTTGGCGCGGCCGATCAGCCGTTCGACGAAGCCGCGGTCCTTCATCACGTAGAGCTGGAACCAGAAGGGTTTGGTGGTCACCGAGGCGACGTCCTCGATCGAGCAGATGCTCATGGTCGAGAGCGTGAAGGGCACGCCGAATTCTTCCGCCGCCTTGGCGGCCAGCATTTCGCCATCCGCATGCTGCATGCCGGTCATGCCGGTCGGCGCCAGCGCCACGGGCATCGCGGCCTTTTCGCCGATCATCGTGGTTTCGAGCGTGCGGTTGGTCATGTCGACCAGGACGCGCTGGCGCAGCTTGATCCTGGAATAGTCTTCCTCGTTCGCCCGATACGTTCCCTCTGTCCAGGCGCCGCTGTCGGCATAGTCGAAGAACATCTTCGGCACCCGACGGCGGGCAAGGATTTTCAGGTCTGCGATGGTCAGCGGTTTGGACATCGATATTCTTCCTCCGGATGCTAGCAGACGAGTAGCATATCTTCGCCGCACTGCCAGAGGAATGTCGAGCGATATCGCGCGCTGTTTCTCCCCAGTTTATCTCCTGGGCGTGGGGTCCTGCGCGATATCGCCTGCCGTCACTCGGGGATAAGCAGCAGGCTGCCGGCTGCACGGCCGCTTTCCAGGAATTCCTGCGCCCTGGCTGCCTCTTCTAGCGGATACTTTCCCGCGACGACCGCGGTGATGCCGTTCTCCATTGCGGCAATCGCCGCGTTCGCCGCCTCGCGATAATTGGCCTGGTCGATGATGAAGGCAAGGATGCTGGGATGCGACAGGGCCTTGCCCGGCCTTAGCTGATCGACGCTGACCGGCGGGATCGGGCCGGCGGCCTGGCCTATGGTCGCCACGGTGCCGAACGGTCGGACGCTGTCGATCGTCTTGGCAAGCACCGAACCGCCAATTCCGTCATAGCCGACATCGACGCCGCGTCCGTTCGTCCGGAACTTGACCTCACCCACCAGATCCGCATCGCGCCCGACGATCAAGTGATCGGCGCCGTAGCTGCGGGCCAGTTCCGCCTTTTCCTCCGAGCTTACGGTTCCGATCACCGTCGCACCGAGTTCCTTGGCCCATTTGACCAGGATCGCACCGAGACCGCCTGCGGCCGCGTGAACCAGGACGGTGGTGCCGGTGCCGACCGGATAAGTCTTGTAAAGCAGCATATAGGCCGTCATCGCTTTCAGCAGCGAGGAGGCCGCCGTCGCCGCGTCGATCTGCGGCGGAAGAAGGATGGCCCGCTGTGCCGCCAGCGCCCGGCGCGTCGCATAGGCTCCGGCCGGGACGCCACAATAGGCGATCCGATCGCCGATCTTCAGACCGGCGATCGCGGAGCCGACGGCTTCCACCGTGCCGGCCGCCTCGACACCGATCACGGCGGGATAGGATGGCAGCGCGTAGATCCCCCTGCGGTGATAGATATCGACGAAGTTCATGCCGATCGCGTCGTGCCGCACGATAATTTCGTCCTCCTTGGGCGTTAGTTGAGGCTGTTCCAGAATCTGCAGGTTTTCCAACCCGCCGGGGGAGGTCAGGCTCACCAGGATATTCGCCATCGTCATTCTCCATGTTTGAGGCGGGGTCAGGATGGGCCTTTGCTTATTGTTTGAAAATTCCCTATTCGTGGACAATCGATGGGAAAAATTTGACAATGCTCGACTGGGAAAACCTCCGTTACTTTCTGGCGCTCTCGAACAGCGGAACGTTGCTCGGCGCCGCCCGGATACTCGGCGTGGAACACGCGACCGTCAGCCGCCGCGTGGCGCTTCTGGAGGAGCAGTTGCAGGCAAGATTGGTCGATCGCCGCGGCCGGAAGGTCACACTGACTGTCGAAGGCGAACGCATTGCCGAACTGGCACGGCGGATGGAGGAACAGGCTCTCGCCACCGATCAGGCGAGGCTCAAACAGGATCGGCTGGCCGGCACGGTGCGCATCAGCGCACCTCCGGCCCTTTCGGACCTGCTGTTGCCGGAGCCAATCGCTATGCTTCGCCGACGTAACCCCGAGATCGAGATCGTCGTTGCCGGCGAAAAGCGCTACGCTTCCCTCAACCGTCGAGAGGCGGACATTGCGGTGCGTCTGGCCCGTCCCGAACAGGGGGATCTTACAGTCATGCGGATCGGCAGCGTTCGGTTCGATTTCTATGCGTCGCCGTCCTACCTTGCCGAGACGCCACAAGAGGAATGGAGCTTTATCGCTTACGGCGAGGACATGGAGACTTCGCCGCAGCATCGGCGGCTTCTCGATATCGCGAGAGGACGGCGTGTCGGCCTGAGGGCCTCGACGCTGGAATTCCAGCGCGCAATGGCCCGGGCGGGCGGCGGGGTCGCCATCCTGCCCGATTTCTTCGTCAGCGCCGGCGACGGGCTCGCCGTCGCGCTGGTGGAGGACGAACCCGTGACGCGCGACATCTGGCTCGTCGTCCATTCGGATATCCGCGACGTGCCGATTGTCCGCGCTGTCATGGACGCGATCAAGGAGGGCGCTCGGCGGAAGGCGGGCGGCTAGGCCCTGACCTGGCTTACGTCGAACTCGCCCTTCATCGCCTTGCCCGCCACATAGGTCTCGACCACGGCGCGGTCGTCGCCCATGGTCTGGAGCAGGAAGAGTTCCTCGGCCAGCGTCTTCACCGTTTCCATCCGCAGCCGCATGGCCGGCGTCGGGGCGGCGTTCAGCACCACGAGGTCGGCATCGGTGCCGGGCTCCAGGGTGCCGATACGTTCCGCCATCGACAGCGCCTCGGCATTGCCTCTGGTCATCAGGTAGAAGCTTTCGAGCGGGTTCAGACGCTCGCCGAGGAGCTGCTGGATCTTGTAGGCCTCGTCCATCGTCCGCAGCATCGAATAGCTCGATCCGCCGCCGATATCGGTGGCGACTGCCACCCTGACCGGCTTTTCCCGCCGCATCAGCGATTTCATCGGAAACAGGCCGGAGCCGAGGAAGAGGTTGGAGGTCGGGCAGTGGACTGCGACGGCGCCTGCCTCCGACAACACATCGGCTTCGCGGTCGGAAAGATGGATCGCGTGGCCGAGCAGGGTCTTGGGCCCGAGAAGGCCGTAATGGGCGTAGATGTCGGTATAGTCCCTGGCGTCCGGATAAAGCTCGCCCGTGTAGCGGATCTCCTCGTGGTTCTCGGAGAGATGCGTCTGGATATGCAGGTCGGGAAACTCCTGCGCCAGCGCCTGGGCTGCCTTCATCTGGGCGGGCGTCGAGGTGATCGCGAAGCGCGGGGTGATGGCGACGTGGCAGCGGCCCTTGCCGTGCCAGTCGGCAATTACCGCGCGGGTTTCGTCATAACCCATCTGCGGCGTGTCGAGCAGACCCTGCGGGGCGTTGCGGTCCATCATCACCTTGCCGCCGACCATGCACATGCCGCGCTTCAGGGCTTCGGCAAAGAAAGCGTCGGCCGAGGTCTTGTGAACGGAGCAGTAGGCGACCGCCGTGGTGGTGCCGTGGCGCAGCAACTCGTCATAGAAATGTGTGGCGATGCGCGCCGCGTGTTCGCTTTCGACGAACCGGCATTCCTCAGGGAAGGTGTAGGTGTTCAGCCATTCGAGCAGATTGGCGGCATAGGAGGCGATCACCTGCATCTGCGGGAAATGCAGGTGCGTGTCGATGAAGCCCGGCAGGATCAGATGCGGCCGATGGTCGATTTCCTCGACGCCCTCCGGCGCAATCGCCTTGACCGTTCCGTAGCTGCCGGCAACCGAAATCGTGTTCCCGTCGATCAGCAGCGCGCCGTCGCTCTCATAGGCGTAACTGTCCGTGTCGGTCAGCGAGTGCGGAGCGCGCTTGAAGGAGAGCAGCCGTCCGCGGATCAGCATCTGTGTCATTGGGATATCGTGCTTTCGTACCAGGCCGTCAGCAGCCGGCGTTCATCCGGCGAGATGGCGGTGACGTTGCCGGGCGGCATGGCATGACTGCGGCCCGCCTGGATATAGATCTCCCGCGCGTGGGCGGCAATCTCCGCGTCGGTCTCCAGTCTGACGGATTTCGGGGTGAAATTGACGCCTTCATAAACGGGTTCAGCCGCGTGGCACATGGAACAGCGCGCCTGCACGACATCCCTCGCTGCGCCGAAATGGGCATTGGCCGCGAATTTCTGGGCGATCGGGGTCATCGAGGTCTCGGTCTCGCCGGTCAGAACCTTCGGCACGGTCGAGAGCCACATGATGACGATGAAGAGCAGAACCGTCACCAGCCAGGTCCAGGTCGGCTTGCCCTTGCGGGCGTGGGTGGTGTTGAACCAGTGCCTGATCGTCACGCCCATCAGGAAGACGAGTGCGGCGATCACCCAGTTGAAATGGGTCGCAAACGCCAGCGGATAGTGGTTGGAGAGCATGAAGAAGATGACGGGCAGCGTCAGGTAGTTGTTGTGCAGCGAACGCTGCTTGGCGATCATGCCGTATTTCGGGTCGGGCGTGCGCCCCGCGATCAGGTCGGCGACGACGATCTTCTGGTTGGGGATGATGATGAAGAAGACGTTGGCGGACATGATCGTCGCGGTGAACGCGCCGAGATGCAGGAAGGCGGCGCGGCCGGAGAATATCTGCGTATACCCCCAGGCCATGGCGATCAGCACCAGGAAGAGCAGCGCCATCAGCCCCCAGGTGTTCTTTCCGAGTGGTGATTTGCAGAGCAGATCGTAGATGATCCAGCCGATCGACAGCGATGCGAGCGATAACAGGATTGCTTGCCAGGGCGCGAGCGCCATCACCGTGCGATCGATCAGGAACAGGTCGGCGCCGCCGTAATAGACGATGCAGAGCATCAGAAAACCGGAGAGCCAGGTGAAATAGCTCTCGTATTTGAACCAGGTCAGGTGTTCGGGCATCTGTGCCGGCGCCACCAGGTATTTCTGGACGTGGTAGAAACCGCCGCCATGCACCTGCCATTCCTCGCCATAAACGCCGGCGGGCATGTTCGGGCGCTTCGTCAGCCCCAGATCGAGCGCGATGAAATAGAACGACGAGCCGATCCAGGCGATCGCCGTGATGACATGGAACCAGCGGGCGGCGAAACTCAGCCATTCCCAGGCGACGGCATATTCATACATTCAGACTTCCCCTTTTTGCCCCCCGACTCGTCACTTTGGGGAAAAAACCTGGCCAAGGGAAGAGGGCGCTGCGGCGAACACTTTTTGTTCCGCCACGGAACCGGGACCGGCAGCTTCGAGTTCCCTTCGCGCGATCCCCGGATTGGCAATAGTAGAATGTTCTTAATTGTGCATCGCGATAAGTAAGGGTTAATTGGTCAGATCGACTCACGTATTGTGACAGTTGCAAGTCAGCCGGCGAAAGCTTGGTAATGCGTGCGGTTCGAGCCGGTGATGGGGGCATTCATCAACGGAGACTAAGCTCATGCGTGGTATTCTGACAGGTGTGATGATTGCGTACGCGTCCTGCATCCAGATCGGTTCGGCCAGTGCCCACGAGGCGCACAGTTCGACCGGCGTGACCTGGAAATATGACGGTTTCTGCTGCAACGGCGACAACCATACAGGCGACTGCCAGATGATCGCGACCAAGAACGTCAAGATCATCGATGGCGGCTACGAGATCATTCTGGGTCCGGGCGATCATCGGCTGATCACGCGCCCGCATGATTTCAAACTGCCGCAGAGCCAGGCGAGGAGAAGCCAGGACGAGGAATACCATCTCTGTCTCTATCCGACCGAAGATACGCTGCGCTGCTTCTACGCGCCGGATATGAGCTACTAGAGGCCGCCAGCGGCCAGAAGTAACATGTCCAGCCGGTTTTCCGTCCAGCAAAGCGGCGGATAGAAAACCGACTGAAGGGTCCTGACCCTAGTCCCTGAATGTCGGCATGGTTTTCCGCATGAAGTCGCGGAAGGCACGGATCTTCTTGGAATTCCTGCGAGCCTCCGGATAGACCAGCCAATAGTCGCTCTTGTCATAGCCGAGGATGTCGAATGGCTGGACCAGCCGCCCGAGCGCGATGTCGTCCGCATAAAATTCCGGCTGCAGAATTCCGACCCCCTGGCTGGCGATCGCGGCGGCGGCTTCGAATGCCTGCGCGCCCATTCTGCTCACCGGCCGGCCGCTGAGGTCGACATCCGGCACCCCGGCTGCGGCAAACCAAAACGGCCACCATGGATCGCCGGGATCGATGATTCTGAGCTTCAGGATGTCTTCAGGCGTCTTTACGCCGCCGATCGTGGCGGCCAGATCCGGGCTCAGCATCGGCGTGAAATGATTTCGCATCAGAAAATGCCGGCGCAAGCCCGGCCATTCGCCCTTGCCGCTGCGGATCGCGATGTCCGCCTGGGAGCGCGAAAAATCGATCATCTCCTGCGATGTCTCCAGCCTGACGGCAATGCCGGGATTTTCGAGCTGGAAGGTGCCGAGATGGCGCGCCAGCCAGCGCGAGGCGAAGGTCGCCGTCGAATGGATGATCAGCGTGCCCTCCGATGCGTCGTGCAGAGTCGAAAGCGCATCGCCCATGATCGCGAAGGCTTCCGCGATCCTCGGCGCCAGCCGCTCGCCTGCCTCCGTCAACGAAACCTGCCGCGGCCGGCGCAGGAAGAGCTGCTCACCGATGGTGTCCTCGAGCAGCTTGATCTGGTAGCTCACGGCCGTCTGGGTCAGCCCGAGCTCCTCTCCGGCCCGGGTGAAGCTCATCAGCCGCGCGGCGGCCTCGAACACCCGAAGCGCATTCAGAGGAAACTGTTTCGACATCTTCATGAATAAGGTCTCTTGATCCGTGCAGACGGTAATTCGATTGGATTACCGAGGCTTTGGCGCGCAATCTACCCCCACAATCATCAAATGAAAACGGGGTATCCCGTTGGAGGCAAGAGATGTTTTCGATCCTCAACCGGCCGTTCGAGCAGTTTCTCCCGAAGCTCGGCATTGCCGCCGCCATACGCCGCCGCCTGGCTGTCCGCCGCAACAGTCTCGATCTCGAGGAAATGCCGCAATCCTGGCAACGCGACCTCGGCCTGCTCGACGGCCGCGACAGGCGCGGACCTCAAGAGGAGGGTGCCTTCCGCGCCGCAAGGCTCCTCTATTCGCAGCGGAATTTTTGATTGCGCAGCTGGCGGGAGGGCCGGTCTGCTTGACGGGCAGCCCCTATTGAGCGGCCGCCTCGCTTCGATTTGCTCCTATGGCCGCGAGGTCATCGGCGAGCGCCGCCTGGATCCAGGTTGCAAAGGCCGTGACCTTCGCCGTATTTCGCCGCGCCGGCGCGTAACACAGCCAATAGGTCTTGCCCTCGCCGACGCAGATATCGAAGGGCTGCAGGAGGCGGCCGGATGCCAGATCTTCCTGAAAGAGGAAGGGGCTCAGCATCGCCACGCCATGGCCGGATATCGCAGCCCTTGCCTCCAGATCGAGCGCGCCAAGGGCGTTGAGGCTGGTGTGCCGGATCTGATGCGGGTCGATGTGGGCCGCCTCGAACCATTCGTGCCACCCGTCACGGGTGTCGGTAATCCAGGGTAGTTTCAAAAGATCGGAAGGCTGCCGTATGCCACCCACGCTTTCCGCCAGTCGCGGAGACAGCATGGGCGCATAGTTGAGCCGAAAGAGAGGATGGCTGATCAACCCGTCGGATGGCCGGGTGCTGATACAGATCGTGATATCGGCCGAGCTATGGCGGTGGTCGTTGTTATCCAGCTGGCGCAGCAGGCGGACCTCGATTTGCGGGTGCAGGGCCTTGAAAATGTGGAGATGCGGCGACAGCCATTGCGCGGCAAACGATGGGGGCGAGTGGATTTCCAGCGTTTCCTCGATGCCGTTGCGCGTCGATTGCACCGCTTCGGTCAGCAGCGTGAAAGCCTCCGCCACCTTCGGAAGCAGTTTTTCACCCGTTTCGGTGAGTTTCAGCGCCCGTGGGCGGCGCAGAAAAACGGTGTCGCCGAGAAAATCCTCCAGGAGCTTGATCTGGTAGGTCACCGCCGTCTGGGTCATGCCGAGTTCTTCCGCGGCGCGGGTGAAATTTTCCAGGCGCGCGACGGCCTCGAAGACCCGAAGTGCATTCAGCGGAAACCGGCGTGATAATTTCATCGATAAGTTCTCTTGATCGCGACCGACTGTATTTGAATTGGAATTTTCCGGCAATCGGCTCCATTCATGGTCGCAACCAATCAAGCCATTCTTGTCGATGTGGAGCAACCATGCCGTCCGCAAACGCCCATGCCTTGCCTTTGAAACCCTCGCGTCCGATCTCGGCCTGGCGGCAGCTTCGGCGCTTTTTCCGTCGGCTCCTGCAGCCCTCGGGTCTGGGCATCCCGGCGCTGCCGGATGATCTGCGCGGGGATGTCGCCCTGCCGCCGAACCGGCCGGAGAGCCGCGAGGCGGCATTCTGGGACGGAAAACGGCGCTCAGGCAGTCGGGATCTGCCGCTTTGAGGTCTGTGCCTGCCGGGCGGCATAGATTTCCAGCAGCTCGGCCGCGACAAGTGCTGCGATCACGGCCGGGCGCTTGTCCCTGACCGCCGTGCCGCCGATCGGCAGCACGAGGCGGGGGAGCTGGTCATCACCGCCGCCCTCGCGCTTCAGCCAGTTGGCGAAGGTGGCACGTTTGGTTCGCGAGCCGATCATGCCGACATAGGCAAGATCGGCGCGTGCCAACGCGCGCTGGGCGATCAGGAAATCCAGCGCATGGTCGTGGGTGAGGATGATCGCCGCGCCGCCAGCCGGGATCTTGTCCACAAACGCTTCCGGCATGGCGGTCAGGTGTTTTTCCGTTTCGGCCGGCAGATCCTCCAGCGCCTCGGCACGGGTTTCGACGACTGACACCGCGAAGGGCAGGGGAACCAGCGCCCTTGCGAGCGCCTGGCCGACATGACCCGATCCGAACAGGGTCACCGCCGGGCGATCGTCTTCCTCGTCGCGCAGGCGCCTTTCCAGCATCTCGGCGAGTTCAGGTGTCAGCGGCCGGAACGCAAGCCGGGTATGGCCGCCGCAGCACTGGCCGATCTCCGGCCCAAGCGGAATGTCCATCACCGCCTCGCCGCCGCCAGCCAGCATCGCCCGGGCATTGTCGATCGCCATATATTCGAACTGCCCGCCGCCGATCGTCCCCCAGATCGCCTTATCGGCGACAAGCATGAAGGTGCCGGCTTCGCGGGGCGTGGAGCCCTTCGCCTCGCGGATTTCGACGAGGACAGATTTTGGATGGGTGGTGATGAATGCAGGAAGAGTGAGTTCGCGCACTAGGCACCCCCCTCTGTCCTGCCGGACATCTCCCCCACAAGGGGGGAGATCGGCAAGACGTGGTGTCTTGCCCGGTCCTCAGCCTCATCTGTGACGTGAGCCCGCCGCACCGAGAGGGAGTGGGGCCTGGCCACATCCGATCTCCCCCCTTGAGGGGGAGATGCCCGGCAGGGCAGAGGGGGGTAGCAACATCTACTCAAAGCGGTCGATCCCGATAATCCGCAGGAGGTGCATGCACACGTCGTCGATATGGCCGTGCACCTCGTCATTGGTGAACCTTACCACCTGCCAGCCAAGCGAGGCCAGTTGCTGATCTCTCGTTAAATCCCGCCTTATGTTCTGGTCGTAGGAATGGCTCACACCGTCAATTTCGATGATCAACTTATGCTCCGGGCAGGCAAAATCCACGATGTAGCCGGCGATCGGCATCTGCCGCCGGAAGCCAATTCCCATGAGGCGATGAGCGCGGACCGCATTCCAAAACTTCAACTCTGCCTCGGTCAGCGCCCGGCGCATGTTCCGGGCGTTTTTCCGATTGGCGTCGCGGACATGGAAATGCGGCATACGCGCTCCATCACATCGCCTTCAGCCGCTCGACCGCCATCAGCACCCGTTCCGGCGTCGCCGGTGCGTCGAGTCTCGGGCAGGCCGAATAGTCCGCGACGCTTGCCACCGCCATCGACAGCGCTTCCAGCACCGAGACCGCCAGCATGAAGGGCGGTTCGCCGACGGCCTTGGAGCGGCCGATGGTCGGCTCGGCATTCTCCGCCCACTCGGCGAGCTTGACGTTGAACACTTTCGGCCGGTCGGAGGCGAGCGGGATCTTGTAGGTGGAGGGCGCGTGGGTGCGGAGCCGCCCCTTGTCGTCCCACCACAGTTCCTCGGTGGTCAGCCAGCCCATGCCCTGCACGAATGCGCCTTCCACCTGGCCGATGTCGATCGCCGGGTTCAGCGACTTGCCGACGTCGTGGAGGATGTCGGTGCGCTCGACCATGTATTCGCCGGTCAGGGTATCGATCGAGACTTCCGACACCGCGGCGCCATAGGCGAAGTAGTAGAACGGCCGGCCGCGGCCCGCCTTGCGGTCCCAGTGGATGCGCGGCGTCTTGTAGAAACCGGCGGCGGACAGCTGCACGCGGTCGTAATAGGCGGCGCGGATGAACGTGTCGAAGGGTATGATCTCGCCGCCGATGCGCAGCCGGTTGGGCAGGAACTCGACCTTGTCGCGGCCGACCTTCCATTGGCGCATGGCGAAATCGATCAACCGTTCCTTGATCTGGCGGGCGGCATCATATGCGGCCATGCCGTTGAGGTCGGTGCCGGACGAGGCGGCGGTCGCCGAGGTGTTCGGCACCTTGCCGGTCGTCGTCGCGGTGATCTTCACCCGGTCGATATCGACCTGGAACGTATCGGCCACCACCTGCGCCACCTTGGTATAGAGGCCCTGGCCCATTTCGGTGCCGCCATGGTTCAGGTGGATCGAACCGTCATTGTAGATATGGACCAGCGCCCCCGCCTGGTTGTAGGCGGTCATGGTGAACGAGATGCCGAATTTCACCGGCGTCAGGGCGATGCCCTTGCGGATCACCGGGCTGTGCGAGTTGAACTCCAGGATCGCCTGCCGGCGGGCCTGGTATTCGGACGAGGTTTCCAGCTCGTCGACAATCTTCGCGATGATGTTGTCCTCGACGTCCTGGTGATAGGGCGTCATCGTCCGGTTCGAACCGCGCTGGCCGTAGAAATTCAGCTTGCGGATCTCAAGTGGATCCTTGCCGACCGCATAGGCGATCTCCTCGATGATCCGTTCGCCGCCGAGCATGCCCTGCGGTCCACCGAAACCGCGGAAGGCGGTGTTGGAGACCGTATGGGTTTTCAGCGGCTGCGAGGTCAGGCGCACATGCGGATAGAAATAGCTGGAATCCGCATGGAAGAGGGCGCGGTCGGTGACCGGGCCGGAGAGGTCGGCGGAAAAACCGCAGCGCGCCGCATAGATCGCGTCGACTGCGTGGATACGGCCTTCCTGGTCGAAGGCGACGTCGTAGTCGACGCGGAAATCGTGCCGCTTGCCGGTGATCGACATATCCTCGTCGCGGTCGGGGCGGAATTTTACCGCCCGCTTCAGCTTCTTGGCGGCGATTGCCGCGAGTGCCGCAAACTGGTTGCCCTGCGTTTCCTTGCCGCCGAAACCGCCGCCCATGCGGCGGGTCTGGACGGTCACCGCATTGTTGGCCACCCCGAGCACATGCGCCACCATGTGCTGCGCTTCGCTCGGATGCTGGGTGGAAGACCAGACGATGACTTCGTCGTCCTCGCCGGGGATGGCGAGCGCGATGTGGCTTTCCAGGTAAAAATGCTCCTGGCCGCCGATATACATGTGGTTCTGGACCCGCAGGGGCGCGTTCTCGATCTCGGTTTCCGGCTCGCCGCGCTTCAACGTCATCGGTTCGACGACATAAGGCGCGTCGTTTTCGCGGGCGCTGTCGATATCGGTCCAGTGAGGCAGGTCGCGGTATTCGATCTTTGCGAGCTTTGCCGCCCGGCGGGCCTGGTCGCGGGTCTCGGCAATGACGGCGAAGATGATCTGGCCATGGAACTGGACGTTGGTGGTCGCCAGCAGCGGTTCGTCGTGCTGGCCGGTCGAGGCGACGTCGTTGAAGCCCGGAATGTCCTCCGCGGTGATCACCCAGACGACGCCGGGTGCGCTCTTCACCGCCGAAAGATCGACCGAGACGATTTCCGCATGCGCCCGGTCGGCAAGCCCGAGGCCGCCGTGCAGGGTACCCGAGGGTTCGGGAATATCGTCGATATATTCGGCGGTTCCGGTGACGTGCTTATGTGCTGAATCATGTTTCAGCGACACATGCATGCGGCCGTTGATGATCGGTTTGGTGTTGAACGTGGTCTTGTCCATCAGCGGGGGCCCCCGACCGTTGCAGCATGCCGATCTCCCCCCTTGAGGGGGAGATGCCCGGCAGGGCAGAGGGGGGTGGCTCGGAATGCTACGGAGGCGGTTTGACGTGCCGTGAGGTCGCTACCCCCCTCTGTCACCTTCGGTGACATCTCCCCCTCAAGGGGGGAGATCATTGGGAGCGTGCCGCGCCGTCTCGTTTCCGCATACATGTCGGGCTTCCGGCTGGAGAATATGTTCATAGTTCTATTCACCATCACGCCTCCTCCAGCTCGAACCGGCGGAGTTCCGCAGGCGCTCCGGCGGTTTCGAGGAAAAAGCGGGTGAGCAGGTTGCGGGCGGTGAGGCTGCGGTATTCCGCGGTTGCCCGCCAGTCGGTGAGGGGCTGGTAATCCTCCACGAACGCGTCGCGCACGGCCGAGATGGCACCCCAGCTCCAGACCTCGCCGAGGAGTGCGTCCTCGACGTGTTTCGCCCGTTTCGGGGTTGCGGCCATGCCGCCGAAGGCGATGCGGATGGTCTCGACCTTGCCGTCAGCATCGAGCACGAGATGGAAGGCGCCGCAGAGCGCCGAGATGTCCTCATCGCGGCGCTTGGAGATCTTGTAGACGGCGAAATGACTGCCCTCGGCCGGGCGGGGGACGAAAACCTTCTCGACGAATTCGGTCGGCAGCCGGTCCTGCTTGCCGTAGCTCAGGAAATAATCCTCGAGCGCGATCGTGCGGCGGCCGGAATGGGAGCGCAGCGTCAGCTCGGCACCGAGCGCGATCAGAGGCGGCGGAGTGTCGCCGATCGGCGAACCGTTGGCGATATTGCCGCCGATCGTACCCATGTTGCGCACCTGTTGGCCGCCGATCCGGTCGATCAGCCGGCCAAGCGAGGGGATTTCGTCAGACAGTACGTCGAAAGCCTGGGTGTAACTGACGCCGGCGCCGATAGTGATGCCGGTCTCGTCCGCGCTTATCGACTGCAGTTCGGTCAGGTGGTTGATGAAGATAACCGGGTCGAGGAGCCGCATCTGCTTGGTGACCCACAGGCCGACATCGGTCGCCCCGGCGACGATCGTCGCCTCGGGTTCGTCGGCGAGGATATCGGCAAAGGCGGCGACGGAGGCCGGCACGATCGAGCGGGCCCCATCCTTGGTGATGATGGTCGTGTCGTTGCCGGAATGGATGCCCCAGAGTTTCGCCATGATCTGGATACGGTCGCGCTCCAGCGGATCGAAGAGCGAGCTCGGCCGGTTGACGGAGATGTGTTCGGCCGCCTTGACGATCGGCTCATAGCCGGTGCAGCGACAGAGATTGCCCTGCAGTGCGCTTTCGATATCGGCGCGCGTCGGCGTGCCGTTCGAGAGCCACAGGCCGTAAAGGGACATGATGAAGCCGGGAGTGCAGAAGCCGCATTGCGAGCCGTGGAAATCGACCATCGCCTGCTGCACCGGATGCAGCGCGCCGTCACGGCCGGCCAGGTGCTCGACGGTCACCACATGGGTGCCGTGCAGGGAGCCTAGGAACCGGATGCAGGCATTGACGCTTTCGTAGCGCAGGCCGTGTTCCGTCAACCGCCCGATCAGCACCGTGCAGGCGCCGCAGTCGCCTTCCGCACAGCCTTCCTTGGTACCTGTCAGCCGCCGCCTCAGGCGAAGATAATCGAGAAGGGTTTCCGTCGGACCAAAATCTCCAAGGGTTATCTCTTCTCCATTCACGATGAAGCGGATGGCTTCGCTCATGTCTCTCCTTCGTCCGCCGTTGCCGGCTCTTGTATTCCGTTACCGGTCGGTCCGGTTACTGCTTTGTTCAGTTATTGGGCGGTCCAACCGCCGTCTATCGAGATATGCGTGCCGGTAATGCTCTTCGCCGCATCGCTTGCGAGATAGATCGCCGCCTGCGCGACCTCGTCGATCGCCACGAATTCCTTGGTCGCCTGCAGCCTCAGCATCACTTCGCTCTTCACCTCGGCTTCCGAAATACCGCGCTCGCGGGCGGTATCGGGGATCTGCCTTTCGACCAGCGGCGTCAGCACATAGCCCGGGCATATCGCATTCACGGTAATACCGAATTCCGCAAGTTCCAAGGCCGCTGTTTTGGTTAGTCCTAAAATACCATGTTTGGCAGCCACATAGGCGGATTTGAACGGCGAGGCGACCAGCGCGTGGGCCGACGCCACGTTGATGATGCGACCCTTGCCGGTCGCCTTCATCAAGGGAATGGTATGGCGCATCGTGTGGAAGGCCGAGGTCAGCAGGATGGCGATCAGCTGGTCCCACTTTTCCGGCGGGAATTCCTCGATCTTCGCCACATGCTGGATGCCGGCATTGTTTACCAGGACGTCGACCGTGCCGAAGGACTTGACCGCGGTGGCGATGAGGTCCTCGATGCCGGCGGGCTTGGTCATGTCGGCGCCGTGATAAAGCACCGTGCCGGGCCCAAGCGCATCGAGTTCGCGGCGGGTAGCCTCGATCGCGTCAGCCGGCCCGAAACCGTTGATCACCACATTGGCGCCCTCGGCCGCAAATGCCTTTGCAACACCGAGCCCGATGCCGCTCGTGGAGCCGGTGACGACGACGGTTCTGCTCATGCCCAAATCTCCCTGTGATCCAGCCTTCCGGGCGGCGTTCTGTTGCGCCGCGACGATCCGGGCAGGTTATGCCCAAATTCCGTGCGATGGCAATCGGGATCGCCGATCCTGGTCGTCGGCGAGATGCTGGCCGTTGGCGACCATGGATGGCGGTGGCGCAGCAGGCTGAACACCGCCGGAGCAGCGCGCCGGACACATTGGTGATGACACCAAAACTTCGAACTGCTATGAGTTCCGGAAGGCGTAGCGAAAGACCTGGGAGGGTCACATGGGACTGTTTGATGGTCTTGGGAGCGTGATCAGCGATGCCTTGGGCGGCAAGCCGGTCAATATACTGGCGGTCGCCGAAAACATCTTTCAAAATGCCGGCGGCTTCAACGGGATCATTGCCCAGCTCAACCAGGCGGGGCTTGGCGAGCAGGTGTCTTCGTGGATCGGTACCGGCTCCAATCTTCCGGTTTCCGCCGACCAGATCAGGTCGGCGCTTTCTTCCGAGCAGGTGCGCAGCCTGGCAAATGCCTTCGGCATCAATGTCGATCAACTGCCCCAGCTTCTTGCAGATCACTTGCCGACGGCAGTCGACAAGGCGAGCCCGAACGGGGTTCTCCCGTCCTGACGGGGGCTCCGTAAACTTTCTCCTTAAATCAGAAATGTAGGAAAGATCATGTCTGGGAAATTGATTCTTGCTGCTGCCGGTACGATCCTTGCTGCCCTGACATTCTCATCGCCCGCCAGTGCGCTGACGATGAAGGAGTGCAGCACGAAATATCAGGCCGCAAAGGCTGACGGCTCCGCCGCCACGATGAAGTGGAACGACTACCGCGCCAAGTTCTGCGGCGCTGAAGCCGCGGTCGCGGACAAGGCCGACGAGGACGAAGTCGCAAAGACCGCCGAGAAGGAGCCGGAAAAGCCGACCATGGTTGCTCCGAAGGGCACCAAGTTCCCCAAGGCGGTCGACAAGAAATACGCAACCGAGACGCCTGCCAAGGGACGTCTGCACACCTGCGTCGACGCCTACCATGCCAACAAGGATGCCGGCACGCTCAACGATCTGAAATGGATCCAGAAGGGCGGCGGTTACTGGAGCCTGTGCAACACGGCCCTCAAGGCTGCAGGCTGATTGGATGCCGACGGACAGGGAAAGGCGCATCGCGCCTTTCCTTTTCCGTTTGACAGGCTTTTGCCGTTTCTGTTCAAACCAGTTCCAAAGCATTGCATGAACTGGGAGGGACGGCATGGGTGGTTATGTTCTGGCGATCGATCAGGGAACGACGTCGACGCGGGCGATCGTGTTCGACGGCGACATGCGTATTGCCGGCATCGGCCAGAAGGAATTCACCCAGATCTTCCCGAAATCCGGCTGGGTCGAGCATGATCCGGAGGAGATCTGGGAAACTGTGCTCTGGGCGGTCGAGCAGGCGCTCAAGGAAGCCAAGCTGAAGGCCTCCGAGATTGCCGCGATCGGCATCACCAACCAGCGCGAGACCGTCGTCGTCTGGGAGCGCGAGAGCGGCAAACCGATCCACAATGCCATCGTCTGGCAGGATCGCCGCACCGCCAGCTATTGCGAGAAGCTGAAACGCCAGGATCTCGAAAAGCTCTTCACCCGCCGTACCGGCCTGCTGCTCGATCCCTATTTTTCCGGCACCAAGCTTTCCTGGATGCTCGCCAACGTGAAGGGTGCGCGGGCGAGGGCGGCCAAGGGCGAACTTTGCTTCGGCACGATCGACACCTTCCTGATCTGGCGCCTGACCGGTGGAAAAAGCTTCGTCACCGATGCGACCAATGCCTCGCGCACGCTGATCTACAACATCGCCGATAACCATTGGGACGAGGACCTCCTCGAAATCCTGCGCATCCCCGCCGCCATGCTACCGGAGGTCAAGGATTGCGCCGACGAATTCGGCATCACCGACGAAAGCCTGTTCGGTGCAGCGATCCCGATCCTCGGCGTCGCCGGCGATCAGCAGGCGGCGGTCATCGGCCAGGCCTGTTTCGAACCGGGCATGATGAAATCCACCTACGGCACCGGCTGCTTTGCCGTGCTGAATACCGGCGCCGACATGGTGCGCTCCAAGAACCGGCTGCTTACCACCATCGCCTATCGCCTGAACGGCGAGACGACCTATGCGCTGGAAGGGTCGATTTTCATCGCCGGTGCCGCAGTGCAATGGCTGCGCGACGGGCTCGGCATCATCGAAAGAGCTTCCCAATCCGGGGAGTTGGCGCAAGAAGCCGATCCTCAACAGGAAGTCTACCTGGTACCCGCCTTTACCGGCCTCGGCGCGCCCCATTGGGATGCGGAAGCGCGCGGCGCGATGTTCGGCCTGACGCGTGCGACCGGTCCTGCGGAAATCTGCCGCGCCGCGCTGGAGGCGGTCTGCTACCAGACCCGCGACCTCTACGACGCGATGCAGAAGGACTGGCGCAACGCCAACGGCAGCACGGTGCTGCGCGTCGACGGCGGCATGGTCGCGTCGGACTGGACGATGCAGCGGCTCTCGGATCTGATCGACGCGCCGGTCGACCGGCCGACCATTCTCGAGACGACGGCGCTCGGGGCCGCCTGGCTCGCCGGCTCCAAGGCGGGCGTCTGGCCAGACCAAAAGGCCTTCGCGAAAAGCTGGGCGCGGCAGCGCCGATTCGAGCCACAGATGGATGAAAAGACCCGTTCTGCGAAGATTCGCGGCTGGAAGGATGCCGTCAGGAGAACATTAACAAATGCGTAAGTACTTATTTTCAATTAACCATTTATCGAGAATTAGAATCAAATGCGAAACGCGTCATTTTCGCACCATGTTCGTTGCCTTATCCTCACTGAGGACGGTAAGAGGGTAGGCATGTATCGAATTCCGCAGATTTTGGCATTCCTGTGGGTGCTTGGCGCCTCTCTGGCCATCAGCCGTTCGGCAGAGGCCGGCTATTCCCACTTCATCTATGACGCGAAGAGCGGCAAGGTCCTGGCGTCGGAAAATGCCGACGAGATCAACCACCCGGCATCGCTTACCAAGATGATGACGCTCTACATGACCTTCGAGGCGCTGCGCGAGGGCCGCCTCAAGTGGGACCAGGATATCGTCGTGACGCCGAATGCGGCGTCGAAAATTCCCTCCAAGCTCGGCGTGCCGGCGGGTCGAACGATCACAGTACGCGAGGCCGTGCTTGGCATGGTCGTGCGCTCGGCCAATGATGCCGCCGCGACGATGGGTGATTATCTCGGCGGCTCGGAAGACCGTTTCGGGGTGATGATGACCAAGAAGGCGCGGGCGCTCGGCATGAGCCGCACCGTGTTCCGCAATGCCTCCGGCCTGCCGGACGACGAACAGGTGACGACGGCGCGCGACATGGCCCAGCTGGCGCTGGCGCTGATCCGCGACTTTCCCAAGGAATATCAGCTCTTTTCTTTGAAGAACATGGAGTTCCGCGGCAAGCGCCTGCGCGGCCACAACAACCTGATGTATCGCTATCCCGGCATGGACGGTGTCAAGACCGGCTTTATCAACGCTTCCGGCTACAATATCGCCAGCGCCGTCAACATCGACGGCCGCCGGGTGATCGGCGTCGTCATGGGCGGCAAGACCGCCCGCCAGCGCGACGACCAGATGGCGGCGCTGCTCGACCGCTACGTGCCTGGCAACACTGCGGCACCCGGCGGTCTCGTGGCATTCCAGGCGCAGAAGCGGCCGGCCGAAGACACCGCGCCGCTCGCCTTCGCGACGCCTTCGCCGCGCAAGGAGATCGCGCTGGGCGTTGCGCCCAAGACGGCGCTCGCCAATCTCTATGCCGCGCCTCCGAACGCCGTTCCCCAGACCACGCCAGTCCCGACGGCCCCATCCCGGATGGCGTCGTCTCAGACAATGACGCCCCAGCAGCCGGTCGGGTCGCTCTGGCGCATCCAGATCGCCGCCGCCGCCAGCCGCGACCAGGCATCCGCGCTGCTGGAAAAGGCAATGCCGCTGCTCGCCCAAGGGTATGGCCGCGTCGCGCCGAGCGTCGAAAGTTATGCCGATAGCGGCAAGGAAATCTTCCGTGCTCGCTTCGTCGGTTTTGCCGACGGCGATGCCGCCACGCGCGCCTGCTCGGTCCTGCAGGCCAAGGCGATCACCTGTTTCGTGGTACGATAAACGGATAGAACGCGCCGCCGGATCACCGGCGGCACGTTGCTTCCCCGACGGATCTCAGCCCTTGACCGGCGCGTTCATCGCCCAGGCGACGCCGAAGGGATCTCGGACCTGGCCGTAGCGGTCGCCCCAGAACATCACCTGCAGTTCGATCTCCACCGTCATGCCGGCATCGACGGCGCGTTTCCACCAGAAATCAATGTCGTCGACCGGCAGCATCATGGTGAAGGCCTGCGGCTTTTCGAGCGGGTGGCCATAATCCGGATAGGGATCGCCGAGCATCACCGAACTGCCGTTGATATAGAGATGGATGTGCATCGTGCGGCCCTGGTCATCCACCGGATGAAAGGACGCGATCTCGGCGCCGAGGGCGTTTTTGTAATACTCGGCAGCCTTCATCGCCCCGTCGAGCTGAAGATAGGCGACCACACCGCCGCGGACGGGCGATGCCACCTGCTTGTCGTTCGTCTGAGCACTCGTATCCATGATTTTCCCTCCTGTTCGGGTCGTTCTCGTCCATGCCGGACAATACAAAGACGAACGAGAGGAGGAGACGCCGACATGGGGCGGCGATTTTTTTACGCAGTTTCGCCGGATGGAGTTAGGTGTCCCATTTGACCCGCCGAAGATCGGCGGCACCATCGACGATGCGGACAACGCGAACCGTGTCGTCGGCGATCGCGTAGAGGGCGAGCCACCTTTCCACCAGAAGCATGCGGGCGGATTGCGCAATATCGGGCCGCCCCGGTCCCATCTCGGGATGATCCGACAATCGCGATATGCGGGCCTCCAGGCGCTCGGCAACCGCATCGGCCATGGCCACTCCGCTTTTGTCGGCGATCCAGGACCAGATGTCCAACATGTCGTCACGAGCCCGGCTGGAATAAACGACCATCTTGGCCATGGATCAAGGCTTGCCCGCACGTCTGCTGCGGCCTTCGGCCTTGATCGCTTTCAAATCCAGAGGGCGATAATCGCCGCTCTCGACACCTTCGCTCCACGCTATTTTCAGGCGCGTCAGATTATCGGCTGCGTGGTCCTGTTCCTCCAGCAGGCGCAAGGCCTCCTCGACGACTTCGCTCGAAGAGCGATAGTGTCCCGATTCGACCTTGGATTTGACAAACTCGGCCAGATCGTCCGTCAGCGAAACATGGATGTCCATCGACAGCTCCTTCCCCCCAATGATGGAAGCAGTCAGGGATTTTTACAAGCGATTTCGAACTTCAAACCCGTCCCGCAAATTCCTTCACCAGGCCCTCATAGTCCTCCATCGGCGGGAAGGTTTCGTAGGAATGCACGGCCGGTGTCGTCGCCCAGGGCAGCTTTTCGGACATATATGTCTCGATGAAGGGCACGAACCATTGCGGGTCGTCGAGCATGGTCGGACGCAGGTTGACGAACCAGTCCATGCCGACCGGCCTCGTAAACATCCAGCTCTTGCAATGCGGGCAGTGATAGTGGTGGGCGTCGTCGCCATGCAGGCCGCCGATCACCGGATCCCCTTGCGTCACCTCGAACCCTTCAGACGGGATCGCGGCGGAGAGCGAGAAGGCGCTGGCGCTCATCTTCTGGCAGCCGGTGCAGTGGCAGGCCATGGTCAGGATCGGCGGCGCGCTGATCTTCAGGCGCACCTGTCCGCAGCGGCATGAACCTTCCATGGGGAGCGTGGGTTTCGGCATGTCTTACCTCCATCTCCCCATGAATTAGGGCGGCTATGCTGTTTGATCAGGCCGGACGCTTCGGAATGTCGAGGCCCCGCTGGACGGCGGGCCTTGCGAGGCCGCGTTCCAGCCATTCCGGCACGCGTTTCAGCTGATCGTATTCCACGAATTCGCCGGCGCCGTAGAAGCCGATCAGGTTGCGTACCCAGCCGAGCATGGCGATGTCGGCGATCGAATATTCGTCGCCCATCACCCAGTCGCGGCCTTCGAGACGGGTCTCCAGCACGCGGATGATGCGGTGCGATTCCTTGGCATAACGGTCGCGCGGGCGCTTGTCCTCGATGTCCTTGCCGGCAAACTTGTGGAAGAAACCCAGCTGGCCGAACATCGGCCCGAGACCGGCCATCTGGAACATCACCCACTCGATGGTCTCGTAGCGCTTGGCCGGATCCGACGACATCAGCTTGCCGGTCTTTTCGGCGAGATAGATCAGGATCGCGCCGCTTTCGAACAGCGCCAGCGGTTTGCCGCCGGGGCCGTGCGGATCGAGGATCGCCGGGATCTTGCCGTTCGGATTGAGCGACAGGTATTCCGGACCCCATGTCTCGTCGGCGCCGATATTGATGAAATGCGGCTCGTAGGGCAGGCCGATCTCTTCCAGCATGATCGAAACCTTCACGCCGTTCGGCGTCGGCGTCGAATAGAGCTGCAGAACGTCCGGGTTCTGAGCGGGCCATCTGGAGGTGATCGGGAAGGCGGAAAGGTCGGCCATGTCGGGGTTCCTTGGGAGGCAGAGTTTTTGTTTCCGCGGAATATAGCCACCGGCGCGCGATGCGCCAGTGGCGATCTCATCGAAGTCAGCGGGCGCTGGCCGGGAAAGCCGGCAGCTTGCCGATATCGCCTGCGTCGTGCTGGACGACCAGCTTTGCGTTCAGCTGCTTGGCGATCCGGTTCATGCGCTCCATCGAGGCGAGGCTTTCGGCCCGGTCGATGTTGAAGGGCGGCACGCCGTTGTTTCCGATCTGCTCTTCGAAATGCACGACGTCACCGGAGAGCAGGACCGGTCCGCTCTGCGGCAGTTTGACGAGCAGCGCCGTCTCGCCCTTGGTGTGGCCGGGCATGGCGAGCATCGTGACGGAACCGTCGCCGAACACGTCGCGATCGCCCGAGACCGGGTCGATCTTTGCCTTGCCGTCCATCCAGGGCTGGACGAGCGCCGGCATGACCCCGAAGGGCAGGGGATTTTCGTGCAGGCTTTCCCAGTCGCCGGCGCCGATCATCAGCGTCGCCTTTGCAAAGGTCGAGGCCTGGCCGAGATGGTCGAAATGGTTGTGGCTGATGCCGACGATGCCGATCTGATCCGGCTTGATACCGATCTTTGCGAGCTGGGTCGGGATGTCGACGGAAAGCGATGGCGCGAGCGGCTGGGTGAGGTCCGGCGCCTTGCCGATCAGGGCCGCCGGCAGGCCGGTATCCCAGAGCAGGTAATCGGCGCCGTGGCGGATCGCATAGCAGCTGTCGGTCAGGGTGCGGCTTTCACCTTTATAGGCGAACGTATCGGAAAAGCTCGACAGGTCCTTGACCACGATCGAGCCGCAATCGAGCCGCCACAGTTCGATATCGGCTGCGGCGCGAGCGGAGCCCGACAGGGTGAAGAGGGCGATGCCCGCGGCCAGAACGGAAGCGCCAAGGGTGGAAAGGGTGGCTAAGGTCTTCATCAAAAGTCTCCTGCGTTGAAGCCACGCCTTCTGCCTGCTTTCGAGATCCCGTCAGGGCCGGATTTTTAACCGCTTGAGCCCGAAACGCTCACCTGAAGTGTTTTTCATCGTCGGTCCTGCGCTATACTGCGGCGATGAACCTGATCGTCACCCAGCGTCTTCCCGATCTTTCCCGCCGCCTGCTCGACCGTCTGCGCCCGATGGTGGCGGGGCGTCTCAAGCCCGGCATGAACGCTTATACGGAGCAGCTGTTCATCTATTGCTGTTTCGACCGGGAGAAGGTGAAGGCGCTGGAGCTCGAAGATCCGATGATCGGCATCGTGCTCTACGGGCAGAAGGAAATCTGGTTCGGCGACCGGACGCATGCCTTTTCCCCGGGCTCCGTTTTCGTCCTGCCGCGCAAGGTGCCGATGGATGTCGTCAACATTCCCGACGAGACGAACGGATTCTACGTCGCACTGCGCCTCGACGTTCCGTCGCTGCCGGAAGGGATACCGCCGCTCTCGACGGCGGAGCGGCTGAAGGGCGGCGAACTCGGCAATTTCGGCGTGCCGCTCAGCGAGGGTCTGGTGGAGGCGCTCTGTCATGCGGCCACCACGATTGCCGACGGGGCCATCGGCGAAACGATCAAGCGGCTGCGGATGGCCGAGGTGCTGGCATTGCTCCGCCCGTTGCCGGAAGCGCGGCTGCTGTTCCGCCAGAGCCTTTCGGACGAGATCGCCTGGCTTATCGCCACTGCCCCTTCCGAACAGTGGAGCATAACCGAGGTCGCCGAACAGATCGGCATCGGGGCCTCGACGCTGCGGCGTCGTCTTTCGCTGGAGGGTGGCTCGTTCCGAGCAATCCTGCGCCGGGAGCGGCTGAAGGCGGGCCAGAACGCCATATCCTCGGGCGCCTCCAGCATCGCTGCGGCGGAGGCGGCCGGTTATGCCTCGCGGTCGCATTTCTCCCGCCGTTTCCGCGAGACTTTCGGCACCAGTCCGACCGGTCGGCCCTGATCCATCAAAAAATTGCTGCACCCTGTCGGCAGCCGCGCTAATCCTTCGTCTTCATTGAGAGAAGGAGCTACGCATGCTTTACGCCATCCTTTGCTACGCCCATGAGGAAACCGTCTTCGCCTGGTCCAAGGAGGAAGAGGATGCCGTCATGGCAAGGCTCATCGAGGTGCAGGCGCCTTACGCGCAGGCCGGCAAGCTCGGCCCGGTCGGACGGCTGATGCCGACGACCGCTGCGACGACCGTGCGAAAAGGCAAGGAAGAACCGCTGGTGCTCGACGGGCCGTTTGCGGAAACCAAGGAAGTGCTGCTCGGTTTCTACACGCTCGATGTCGAGACGCTGGAAGAGGCGGTCACATTCTCGAAGGCGCTTTCGGTCGTCAATCCCGGATCCAGTTCCTACGAAATCCGGCCCTTCTACGTCTTCCATCCCGGCGAAATCAAAAATAGCGAGACCAAGACATGACAGATATTGCCTGGATCGATCTTGCCCTGACGGCCGCCCGGCCGCAGGCGCTCGGCGCGCTCCTTCGGTACTTCCGCGATCTCGATATCGCGGAAGAGGCCTTCCAGGAGGCGTGCCTGCGCGCCATCAAGACCTGGCCGGACAAGGGCCCGCCGCGCGATCCGGCCGCCTGGCTGATCTTCGTTGGCCGCAACAGCGGCATCGACGTGGTCCGCAAGCGCTCCAAGAACGATCCATTGCCGGAGGAGGAAGCCTTCTCCGATCTGTCCGATGCCGAAGGCGACATGGCCGACCGGCTCGACAATTCCCATTACCGCGACGATATCCTGCGGCTGATGTTCATCTGCTGTCATCCGGACCTGCCGGCGACCCAGCAGATCGCGCTGGCGCTCAGGATCGTTTCCGGCCTCAGCGTCGCCCAGATCGCCCGCGCCTTCCTCGTCGGCGACAGCGCCATGGAGCAGCGCATCACCCGCGCCAAGGCGCGCGTCGCCAAGGCCGGCGTGCCGTTCGAGACGCCGGGGCCTTCGGAACGGGCCGAGCGGCTCGGCATCGTCTCGTCGATGATCTATCTGGTCTTCAACGAGGGGTATTCCGCCGGCATTACCAATCTCGACAGCGCCGCATTCTGCGACGAGGCGATCCGGCTTGCGCGCCTCCTGCTGCGGATCTTCCCGGCCGAACCGGAGATCATGGGCCTTTTGGCGCTGATGTTGCTGCAGCATTCGCGCGCCAGAACGCGCATCGACAAGGATGGCCAGATCGTGCTGCTCGAGGACCAGGACCGCGGCCGCTGGGACAGCAAGCTGATCAACGAGGCCCTGGCGCTGCTCGACAAGGCGATCCGGCACCGCAAGCCAGGCCCCTATCAGGTGCAGGCGGCGATCTCGGCGCTGCATGCCCGCGCCCCGACCCCGAAGGATACGGACTGGAAAGAGATCACCATGCTCTACGGACTGCTGGAGCGCATCCAGCCGTCGCCGGTGGTGACGCTCAACAAGGCCGTCGCGGTCTCGAAGCTCGAAGGGCCGGAGGCGGCGCTCGACATGATCGCGCCGCTTGCCGACAAGCTCGACGGCTATTTCTATTTTCACGGGGTCAAGGGCGGACTGATGATGCAGGCCGGCCGCAAACCCGAAGCCCGCGAGGCCTTCGACCGGGCGATCGCGCTTGCCAATTCCGCCGCCGAATGCGCCCATATCCGCCAGCAGATCGACAAGCTCGGCGCGGTGACGCCGCTGGTGGAATAGGGCGGGCAACCGCAGATACAATGCCCCCGCTACCGCCTCGGCTGCCGTAACGTCATCTCCACGGCAATCGTGTCGCCTGCGGTAATTCCGGTCTTTTTCCGCACCGCGTCCTTCAATGGCAGCAGATAGGTTTCGTCCTTCGGGAAGAGCGACGTGTAGAAGGAGACGCCGCCGATCGTGGCGTCGACCGGGATCACGCCCCAGCCGTAGCTCACGAGCTTCGATAGCCGCCTGATCTCCTCTGCATGGTTCGGCGGGAGCGGCGCGAAGAAGAAAGGGGACGGGCCGCGCCAGTGGATGACCGTCGCCTCAAATATGAACTGGACCATTGCCCCTCCCGATGCCTGTCACCCGGTTCCGAAAATATTTGCTGCAGACCCTTAAAAAAATCCATGACACTTGTCGGATATCGTTCTCGTTACACGTCCTAGGTTCAACATCGGATGAGATGTTTTGTAAAACCTGAGGGAGACAGACGATGACCGAGAATACCGCCAAATACGCCCTGCAGATCGTCCGCGAAATGGACGTGCCGGCCGACAAGCTCTACAAGGCCTGGACCACGCCGGAACGCATGGGCGAATGGTTCTGCCCGCAGCCCTGGAAGGTGACCGAAGCCCGGATGGACGTCCGTGCCGGCGGATCGAGCTTCATCCTGATGGAAGGGCCGAACGGTGAGAAGATCCCCAATTATGGGATCTATCTGGAAGTGGTGCCGAACAAGAAACTGGTCTTCACCGACGCCTATACCAGCGCCTGGGTGCCGTCGGAAAAGCCGTTCATGACTGCAGTCGTCGAATTCGAGGACCTCGGCGACGGCCGCACGAAATATATCGCGACGGCCTATCACTGGACGGAGGAAGACAAGAATGCCCATCAGCAGATGGGCTTCGAGGAAGGCTGGGGCATCGTTGCCAGACAGCTCGAAGAGATCGCCAAGACGTTCTGAAGCAGAGAGTTGCCGCCCGGGTGAGGCTCGGGCGGCTTCGCCGGCCTCAAGGCGCTTTCGGGATTGATTCAGAAGGCCGCCGTAAGTCTTTGAAAACGGATTCGAACTTCGTTTGGCAATTCACCGGGTGCCGGGGCGCCGGGTCACTCGGGTACGGGGTTCCTCCGGTTCCTGCGCCTGGGGGATCAGCGCTTCCGGTATCGTCAGGCTCGAATAGACGCGGTTGCGGCCGTTCTTTTTTGCCATGTAGAGAAGCTGATCGGCGGCGTTGAGCTGGTTGCCGAAGGTCTCGCGCTCCTCCATTTCCATGACGCCGATGGAGATGGTCACCGATATGTCCTTGTCCTGCAGCGGGATGGTGGTGGTTTGGACGCGGCTGCGTACCTGTTCGCAGAAGGAATGAGCCTGGAAGGCGTTGGTGTCCTTCATGTAGATTGCGAACTCTTCGCCGCCGAGGCGGGCAGCGAGGTATCGCTTGTCGATGGTCATCTCCCTGAGGGTGCTGGCAAGACGCTTCAGCACCTGGTCGCCGGCCTCGTGGCCATAGGTGTCGTTGACCGACTTGAAATGGTCGATGTCGAGGATGGCAACCGCGTCGTTTGGCGGTGCAGGTTCCAGGGGCGGGTTCTTTTCGAAGAAGAAGCGGCGGTTTGCGAGACCCGTCAGATGGTCTCGTTCCGCCAGATAACGCAGCCGCTTCAGCTGGGTCAGCGTTTCGACATTGTTGTCGATGCGGCATTGCAGCTCTTCCGGGACGAAGGGACGGTAGATGAAATCCGACGCTCCGGCTTTCAGGAAGCTTGCGGAGAGGCCGCGGTCGGTCGAAGACGAAACCCCGATAATGCGCAGCTCGTCCGATGGCCGGGTTGCGCGAATGCGCCTCGTCAGCTCGTGTCCGTCCATGTCGGGCATGTTGTAGTCGGTGATGACCAGTTCGATCGATGGATTGTCGGCAAGCATATCCAGGGCCTCCTTGCCGGAAAGGGCTTCGAGGACACGAAAATTCTGCCGCTGCATGATCTCGACCAGACCGGAACGGGCCCATCTCGCGTCATCGACGACAAGAACGGAAAAGGCGTTGTTGGTCAGGATGCGGTTCACGGTCCTGACGACCGTATCGACCGTTCTGTTGTCGCTCTTGACGATATAGTCGATGATCTTCCGCTCGGTGTAGCGGATGGTGCCCTCCGTCTCGGAGGTTGCCGTGAAGACGATTGTCGGAACCGCGTATTCGGCCAGCAGGGCAAGGATCTCGCCGTTTGGCGCATCGGGCAGGTTGAGGCCGGTCACGGCCAGGGTGAATTTCTGCCCCGCCAGCAGCATGCGAGCTTGAGCCAGGCTCGCACAGCAAAAGGTCCTGCCGGCCGTCTCCCGCTCGAGCCGCTGTCGCAGCAATGCCGAAAGGGCGGCGGAATCCTCGACGATAAGGATGTCATTCGACGATTGCAGGTTCGGAACGTCCGAGTCCGGCCGATTTCCGGTGCTGTCATTCATTCGATTTACCTAAACTATTACCTCTGCTGGCCGGGGAGTCTATGCCCGATCGATTACCATTCCCTTAGATGCTAAACCTATATTTGTACCCGAAATCTTACAGTCCCGTGCGAGTTGTCAAATTATGACACAGGTGCTGCCGGTCGCCCCTGCACCTATCCATTCCATCGAACGATGCCTTCGAAAGAATAGCATTTGCGCCAAAGGTGCCCGATAACTATCTGACGGGCATCAACGAATGGATTTCTTCAAGATGGAACTCGGACTTCATACTTTTGGCGATGTCGATGCCGCAGCACTGGACAAGGGCGCGGAAGGCGCAAGGCGGATCAAGGATCTGCTGGAGGAGATCGCACTTGCCGACCAGGTGGGGCTCGATGTGTTCGGGCTCGGCGAACATCACCGCCCGGACTATGTAATCTCGTCGCCCTCGACCGTGCTTGCCGCGGCTGCCGCGATCACCAAGAATATCCGGCTGACCAGCGCCGTCTCGGTGCTCTCGTCCGACGATCCGGTGCGGGTCTTCCAGCAGTTTTCGACCGTCGATCTGATTTCGAATGGTCGGGCGGAGATCATGGCGGGCCGCGGCTCGTTCATCGAATCCTATCCGCTGTTCGGCTACGATCTCGGCGACTATGACGAGCTGTTTTCCGAAAAGCTCGACCTGCTGCTCGCCATCCGCGATCAGGAGATCGTCACCTGGCAGGGTGAGAAGCGCGCGCCGATCAACGGCCGCGGCGTCTATCCACGCCCGCTGCAGAGGCAACTGCCGATCTGGATCGCCGTCGGCGGCACGCCGCAATCGGTGGCGCGGGCAGGGGCCATGGGCCTGCCGCTCGCGGTCGCCATCATCGGAGGCGAATATCCGCGCTTCGCACCCTTCTTCAACCTCTACCGCGAGGCTGCCCGCCGCGCCGGTCAGGATCCGGCCAAGCTGAAGACCAGCATCAACGTGCATGGTTTCATCGCCGATACGACCGAGGCCGCCGCCGACCAGTTCTACGGCCCGCAGGCGGAGGTGATGAACCGCATCGGCCGCGAGCGCGGCTGGGGGCCGACCAACCGGGCGCATTTCGACGAGGCGCGCTCGACGCTCGGCAATCTCTTCCTCGGCGAGCCGGAACTGGTGGCCGAAAAGATCATCGCCGCCCACAAAGTGTTCGGCATGGACCGGTTCCTGCTGCAGATGGCGATCGGTCCGATGCCGCATGACCAGGTGATGCGCGGCATCGAGCTCTACGGCACGAAAGTCGCGCCGCTGGTCAGAAAAGAACTGGGGTCGTCAGAAAAGAATTGACGGGCTCGGCCGATGGCGCGAAACCGGCCGCCTGATCGAGTTTGAACACGTTAGGACGTTAGGCAGACCATGGTTATCTCCACCGAAGACGAACTGGCCAAGCTGAAGGATATCGGCAGGCTTTGCGCGCAGGCGATGGAGACCATGGCAAAGGCGCTGGAACCGGGGATCACTACCCGCGAACTCGACGCGATCGGCCGCAAGTTCCTGGAGGACAATGGTGCACAATCGGCGCCGGAGACCTGCTACCAGTTTCCGGGCGCCACCTGCATCAGCGTCAACGAGGAAGTCGCCCATGGCATTCCGGGCGACCGGGTGATCCAGGCGGGCGACCTCGTCAATATCGACGTCTCGGCGGTCAAGGACGGTTTTTTCGGCGATACGGGTTCCTCCTACGCCGTGCCGCCGGTGAAGCGCGAGATCGAAAAACTCTGCCGCGACGGCCGCCGGGCGCTCTGGACCGGGCTGCAGCAGGTCAAGGCCGGCAAGCCGCTTTCCGGTATCGGCAATGCAATCGGAAACTTCGCCAAGAAGAACCGCTATACGCTGATCACCAATCTTTCGAGCCACGGCATCGGCCTGACGCTGCATGACGAGCCGAAGGAAATCCCCACCTGGCCGGATCGCCACGAGACGCGCTCGATGGAAGACGGGCTGGTGTTTACCATCGAGCCGTTCCTGTCACTCGGCGCCAACTGGGCCGAGGATGGCAGCAATGGCGATCCCTGGACGCTCTACAGCGACCCCAAGGCACCCACCGTGCAATATGAGCATACGATCGTCGCGACCCGTAACGGACCGCTGATCCTGACGCTTGCAGATTGAGGGAAGACCTGCCGTCGCGGCAGGTCGGTCAGTTGTGCTTGTTGGCGCCCGACACGGCATCGACGCGACGATAGAAGGCGTCGGTACGCTCCGTCTGAAGGTTTCCCAGCATCTGGCGCGCATAGACGCGGGACGCACTCTGCAGCAATTGCGCGAAAGCGGCGTAACCGACAGCGTCGGCCTGGCGAAGCTGGGCGATCAACGGATCGACGAGCACTTCGGATAGGGTCAGGTCATGTTCCATGCGCATGCCTCCGCGCCCCGATGGCGATGGCTCAGAGATTGGCTTGCTTTCATGTCAGCAGCAAGACGGTTTCGGTCATGCACTGCACCAAATCGTCGCGGCACATGCACGATCGCTTGTGTACCGATCCATCATTCCGGTGCATCGCTGCAATGAAAATTCCTTATTTGCCGCGACCGGGCGCGGCTGCGATAACCGTGCCATGCTGCAGATCAATACGAGTTATTCGCACCGCCCCCTGTTGATCGGCTTTGCCGGCGCCATCGCCATGGCGGCGGCGATGGGTTTCGGGCGTTTCTTCTACACGCCGATCCTGCCCGGCATGATGACCGGCATTCCGCTTTCGGCGGCCGATGCGGGGTATATCGCGGCGGGCAATTTCGCCGGTTATCTCGCCGGCGCCATTCTCTCCGCCTATGGCTGGGCGGCGGGGCGCGAGCGCAATGTGGCGCTCGGCGGGCTTCTGGCGACCGCGATCCTGCTTGCCGCCATGGCCGCGACCGACTCCGTCGTCGCCTTCATCGTCATCCGGTTTCTGGCAGGCCTTGCGAGCGCGCTTGCGATGATCTTCACCTCGTCGATCGTGCTGCCCTATGCGGTCGGCCGCGACAATGTGAACGTCCTGCATTTCGGCGGCGTCGGGCTTGGCATCGCGCTCTCCTCGGCGCTGGTCTTCGTCGTCAATACGATGGTCGGTGATGGCGCGCACGGCTGGCGGACGAACTGGCTCGCCGGCGCGGCGATCGTGCTCGTCGTGCTCGCCGTTGTCGCGTGGATCCTGCCGAAACAGGCGATCGGCACCGGCTCGGCGGTCGAACCGCCGCTTAAATGGCGCAGGCCGCTCGTGCTGCTCACTGCCTCCTACGGACTTTTCGGCTTCGGCTACGTGATCACCGCGACCTTCCTCGTCACCATCGCGCGGATGGGGAATGCCGGCCCGGTCGTCGAATTCCTCGCCTGGTTCCTGACCGGCTCGGCGGCTGCCGTCTCACTCCTGCTCTGGAGGCCGGTGGTCAACCGCTTCGGGCTCGGCAAAACCTATGCCACGGCGCTCGGCCTGCAGATGGTCGGGGTGCTCGGTTCGGTCATGCTGCCGCCGACGGCGGGTGCGCTTGTCGGCGGGTTGCTGCTCGGCGTCACCTTCATGGTGATCACCGCCTACGGGCTGCAGATCGGCCGGAAGCTCTCGCCGGAAAGCCCGCGCCGGGCACTCGCCTCCGCCACCGCCGCCTTCGGCACCGGCCAGATCATCGGCCCGCTGGTCGCCGGCTGGATCGCTCAAGGGAGCGGCAGTTTCGTCGCCCCGACGCTTCTTGCGGCGGCCGCCCTTGTCGTGTGCGTTCTCCTCGCACTCCCGGTTGCGCGCAGCGCTTCCTAATAATCCCGTGGTTACAATTGCGTAACAAAATGACGGGGCCATTGCCGCTCCCTTGGAACTGCCTTAGTTTCCGGCTCAACAGTCGTTTCCGACATCCCGCCGACTCGAACTCAGGAAAGCCAAAGCTCCGTGTTCCACTCCTTCTTTCCCCGGCCGAAACTGTTCGCACTTTCGGGCGTCGTTTGGGCCATTGTTACCATCCTGGCCTGGTATTTCGTCTTCGACGGTCTTGGCGCATCCTTCGGATATGTGATGCCGGAGCGGGAACCTTACGATCTTTCCTATTTCCTGGTGCCTGCGAACCTTTGGTTCTATGCGTATTTCGCAGTCTGCCTATTGCTGTTCGGGGGTACTTGGAGCGTGATTGCCCATGACCATCCCTGGAAGCGCTGGTCGGTCTGGGGCTCGCTGCTGATCATCGCGGTGACCTATTTCGGGGTGCAGGTTTCGGTGGTGATCAACAATTGGCGCCGGCCGTTCGGCGATCTGCTGCAGAATGCCCTTTCGAAACAGCCCGGCATTACCGCCTGGAATTTCTACGATCTTCAGATCGTCTTCGCCCAGATCGTCTTCCTCAGCATGGCGGTCTCGATCCTGACGGACTTTTTCACCAGCCACTACATCTTCCGCTGGCGCACGGCGATGAACGACTTCTACATGTCGAAATGGGAAAAGCTGCGCCACATCGAAGGCGCCTCCCAGCGCGTCCAGGAAGATACGATGCGGTTTTCCGCAACGCTCGAGGGCCTCGGCATCAACCTCATCAATGCGGTGATGACGCTGGTCGTCTTCCTGCCGATCCTGTTCGCGCTGTCCGGTTACGTCTCCGAGCTTCCGTTCATCGGCGAGGTGCCGCATGCGCTGTTCTGGCTCGCCATCTTCTGGTCGGCGTTCGGCACCGTTCTTCTGGCGACGGTCGGCATCAAGCTGCCGGGGCTGAATTTCCGCAACCAGCGCGTCGAGGCGGCCTATCGCAAGGAGCTGGTCTATGGCGAGGACCATGCCGACCGCGCACGGCCGGCGACCATCAACGAGCTCTACAGCAACGTGCGGAGGAACTATTTCCGCATGTACTTCCATTACCTCTATTTCAACGTGGCACGGTATTTCTACATTCAGGCCGACGCCGTGTTCCTGCTGTTGATGCTGGTGCCGACGATCGTCGCGGGCAAGATCACCTATGGTATCTACCAGCAGATTGCCACCGCCTTCGGCCAGGTGAGCAACTCGTTCCAGTACCTCGTCACATCCTGGACGACGATCATCGAACTGCTCTCCATCCACAAACGCCTCAAGGCCTTTGAGGCAGCGATCGACGACCAGCCGCTGCCGACCATCGACCGGCATTATCTGGAGCGGGAAGCCGAAGCCGGCGAGATCGCGGCCGACCGGCCGTATTGATCGCCATCTGAACGCAAGCAGTTTTGGCCGCGCCGGACGTCTTGCCCGGCGCGGTTTTGTTTTGGGATGAGGCAGGCGGGGTATTTCAGGCTATTGGGTATCAGGCTTTCCGCCTGCCCCGACCGTTTCCTGAAGCTTTTTGGGAGTTGTCAGTTCCCGTTCCACCACATTCGACGGCCATCACCGGAAACCGGGGTCCGAAAACCCTTGAGGAGAATGCCGGTTCGCGAACCCGGTTTCCCATCCGATGACGGGGTGATTATGGCGCGGGTTCGGGAGGCGGGGATGTGAATGTGGTTAAAGGGTTGATGAGGTTTGGCGGGCAAGTGGAATCGTCCCCGGGGCGGGTCTTTTGCTCCGTCTCGTAGGCAGCCGAGTTACAACCCCGATGCCACCCGTGGCTTCTCCCGCTCACGGATCAGCCTGATCGCCTCCGAATAACTGACGCAGGCGACGTCTTGCTTGCCGCAGACGTCGCCGACCAGCCGTTCCATCGCCCGCCAATAGGCGCCGCCGTTCATTTCGACGAAATGCAGGCCAATCTGGAGGGGGATGCGGTCGCCGTCATATTCCTTGTCGAAGGCGGCCTTGAAGGCGGAATAGGCGCGTTCCTCGAATTCGACGGTACTGCTCGGATTGTCGATGCCACCGGAATGGCGGATGAAGAGGTTGTAGTCCATGGCAATGATCGGCCGATTGGACGGGCCTTCCGGAATGAGCGGCAGGCCGAAGCGGATAAGTCCGCCCTTTTCCTCCGGCATCACCGGTCCCTTGGTGACGAGGCTGGCGTCATAGCGGATGCCGGCCCGTCTTTCGGCTTCGACCAGGCCGGGGCTGGTAGAAAAATAGGGCGCGCGGAAACCATTGATCCCGGTCGCGACGAAATCCTTCCAGCCGGCGGGCTCCTCCGATCCGGCGCCGGCCGTCTTCCAGGCATTGGTCAGCACGTCGTGAAAGGTGTTGAATTCGGCGCTCCAATCTGCCGCCGTCCAGTCCTTGCCGTCGAAATGGCCGCAGGTATGGCTGGAAATGTCGTGGCCTTCGAGATGCGCCTGCCAGACGTGGCCGAGCCGTTCGCGAGCCTCTGTGGCCGTTTGGGCAAAGCCGATATTCGACTTGCCGGGCTTCTCGTTCGGCCCCTGATAGCTTTTGGCATTGGCGCGCTCGATCACCAGTGTGCAGGAGAGAAAGTAAGTGAAATGGGCATTGGTGCGCCTGGCGAGATCACGGCTGCGCTGCCAGAGGTTGTTGGCGCCGGCACCGTCGAACGAGACCATCACCAGCTGTTTCGGCTTGCCAGCGGTATTGTCGGCGGCGCTGGCTGCGAAGGGCGCTGCGAAAAGACAGAGGGCGAGGGGAAGGGCAAGCGAACGCATAAGATACCTGAATCATGGCGAAGGGCAGCGGGCTTTGTGGCCGCAGAATAAGGCGAAGCTTTGAGCGGGCAGCTTTAAGTGTGGATTCGATTCCGTCCGAAAGGCCACCAACGGGCTTCCTGGCGGATGTTTTCGGCTTTGCGCTCGCCGACTTTGCAAAACCGGTGACCACTTTTGCGCGACGGGAGTTAAGGGGGGCCTTACATCTCCGGGAAAATAGGCTAGAAGGCGCTTTTCCGCATGATGGGCCGGTTGGGCCGGAGACTTTGATGGCGCAGGACGACGACAGTTTTATTCGCGAAGTGAACGAGGAGCTTCGTTCCGATCAGTTCAGGGGTGCATGGCAGCGTTACGGCAGGATTGTGATCGCGGTCGCCGTGCTGATCGTCGTCGGTACGGCTGGTTATCGTGGCTATGAATACTGGAACACACATAATTCTTCGCAATCGGGCGACCGTTTCCTGGCGGCCCTGAAGCTTGCTTCGGAAAACAAGAACGACGAGGCACTGGCCGCCTTCGGCGCGCTCGAAAAGGACGGCAGCGGCGCCTATCCCGTGCTCGCCAAGCTGCGCGCCGGCTCGGTGCAGCAGTCCAAGGGCGATGCCGCTGGCGCAATCGCCACCTTCTCGGCGGTCGGCAAGGATGCCAAGGCGCCGCAGGCGATGCGCGACCTCGCCCGGATGCGCGCCGCCTGGCTGCTGATCGACAACGGCACCTATGAACAGGTGGCCGCCGAAGTGCAGGCCATGGCCGTGCCTGCCAATCCGCTTGCCAATTCCGCCCGCGAGGCGCTTGGTCTTGCCGCCTACAAGGCCGGCAAGGTCGCGCAGGCCAAGGAATGGTTCCAGCAGATCGCCAATGACGCCTCTGCGCCGCGCAATGTTGCCAACCGCGCGCAGATCATGCTCGACAACATCGCCTCTTCAGGCAAGGCGCCCTGACGGTTTTCGCCCAGGGCTTTAAGGATACAGAATGAGCTTCACCGTCGCCATCGTCGGACGCCCGAACGTCGGCAAGTCCACGCTTTTCAATCGCCTGGTTGGAAAGAAGCTGGCACTTGTCGACGACACGCCGGGCGTCACCCGCGACCGCCGTCCCGGCGACGCGAAGCTCATCGATCTCAAATTCACGATCATCGATACCGCCGGTCTCGAAGAGGCCGGCCCTGAGACGCTCGAAGGTCGTATGCGTGCCCAGACCGAGGCCGCGGTCGACGACGCCGACCTGACGCTGTTCGTGGTCGATGCCAAGTCCGGCCTGACGCCGCTCGACAAGACCTTCGGCGAGTTGCTGCGCCGCAGCGGCAAGCCGGTCGTGCTGGTCGCCAACAAGTCGGAAGCGCGCGGTTCCGACGCCGGTTTCTACGATGCCTATACGCTGGGTCTCGGTGAGCCGGTGCCGATCTCGGCAGAGCACGGCCAGGGCATGATCGACCTGCGCGACGCGATCGTCGAGGCGCTCGGCGAGGAGCGGGCGTTTCCGGAAGACGATGACGAGGCGGAGACCAATATCGACATCCGGGATTCCGATTTTGCGGACGAGGGCGAGGATGAGGCCGAGCCGGAATACGACGAGACCAAGCCGCTGCGCGTCGCCATCATCGGCCGCCCGAATGCCGGCAAGTCGACGCTGATCAACCGCTTCCTCGGTGAAGACCGGCTGCTGACCGGCCCGGAAGCGGGCATCACCCGCGACTCGATCTCGGTCGAATGGGAATGGCGCGACCGCACGATCAAGATGTTCGACACCGCGGGCATGCGCAAGAAGGCGCGCGTCCAGGAGAAGCTCGAGAAGCTGTCTGTTGCGGATGCGCTGCGCTCGATCCGGTTCGCCGAAACGGTGGTCATCGTTTTCGACGCCACCATTCCGTTCGAGAAGCAGGACCTGCAGCTCGTCGACCTGGTGTTGCGCGAAGGCCGGGCCGCCGTGCTTGCCTTCAACAAGTGGGATCTTGTCGAGGATACGCAGGCGGTGCTCGCGGATCTCCGAGAAAAGACCGAGCGGCTGCTGCCGCAGGCGCGGGGGCTTCGCGCCGTGCCGATTTCCGGCCAGACGGGCTACGGGCTCGACAAGCTGATGCAGAGCATCATCGACACCGACAAGGTGTGGAACAAGCGCATCTCGACCGCCAGGCTCAACCGCTGGCTCGATGGCGTGCAGACCCAGCATCCGCCACCGGCCGTCTCCGGCCGCCGCCTGAAGCTCAAGTACATGACCCAGGTCAAGGCCCGCCCGCCGGCCTTCATGGTGTCCTGCACCAGGCCCGACGCGCTGCCGGAAAGTTATATCCGCTACCTGATCAACGGGTTGCGCGCCGACTTCGACATTCCAGGCGTGCCGATCCGCATGCATTTCAAGGCGGGTGAAAATCCCTTCGAGGGACGCAAGAAGAAGCGGTGAGGGGTTTCTGGGTTTTTATCTGGCGTTTTTGGCTCTCCCGCGAGGCGGGAGGTCATCGCCTGTGAGGAACGGGGCGGTGCATCCTGCCGATCTCCCCCCTTGAGGGGGAGATGCCCGGCAGGGCAGAGGGGGGTGTCGCGGCACACTCTTCTGCCGCTGTATTTGCCGAACCGTCGTCACCCCCCTCTGTCACTTTCGTGACATCTCCCCCTCAAGGGGGGAGATCATTGGGAGACTGCCGCACCGTCTCTTTTCCTCCGGGCGAATATCGTCGTATGCAGGGAGAGCGCGCCTTGCGCGGCGAGCGGATGGGGATTGGCGTTATACCGTCGAAGGCCTAATTCCACCCCGTGGGGCCGGCAGTTTCGGCCGCCCTTGGGCAATCAGCACGTTGTTCAGGAACTGTTTCGATGCCGCTTCCCAGGTGAATTTGCGGGCGAGCTGCCTTGCGTTTTCGCGCGAGCAGCCAAGCGCCGCAAGGCAGGCCAAGCGGAGATCTTCGTTGAGCGCCCCGGCGCCCGAGCCTTCCTCGATGATATCGATCGGGCCGGTGACCGGGTAGGCGGCGACCGGCACGCCACTTGCCAGCGCCTCAAGGATCGTGTTGCCGAACGTGTCGGTCTTCGACGGGAAGACGAAGACATCGGCCTGGGCATAGGCGCGGGCGAGATCCTCGCCGGTCTTCATGCCGGTGAACAGCACGTTCGGATACCGCTTTTGCAGGTCAGCGCGGGCCGGGCCGTCGCCGACCACGACCTTGGAGCCGGGCAGGTCGAGATCGAGGAAGGCGGGCAGGTTCTTTTCCACCGCAACGCGGCCGACGGTCATGAAGATCGGGCGCGGCAGGTCGAAGGGACGCTCGTCGAGATCCATCGGGTGGAACATCGTCTGGTCGATGCCGCGGCTCCAGCGCAGCAGGTTTTTGAGGCCGAGCTTGGCGAGTTCGCGCTCAAGGCTGGCGGTCGCCACCATGCAGCCATTGCCGGCATTGTGGAACCAGCGCACGAAGCCGTGCAGCCAGCGGACCGGGATGGGGAAGCGCGCAGCTACATATTCCGGAAAACGGGTATGGTAGCTGGTCGAGAAGGGTATGTTGTTCTTCAGGCACCAGCGGCGCGCCAGCAGCCCGAGCGGACCTTCGGTGGCAATGTGCACGGCGGTCGGCATCGAGGCCTGAATGGCGCTGGCGATCTGCCAGTAGGTGGCGACCGAAAGGCGGATTTCCGGATAGGTGGGGCAGGGAACGCTGGTAAAGTCCTGCGGCGTCACCATCGTCACGTCGACACCCATCTGGGCGAGTTCCCGGTTGGTATTCTCGATCGAACGGACGACGCCGTTCACCTGCGGGTACCAGGCATCCGTCACGATGGTTATTCTTGTCATGGAAGGCCGAACCCGGTTGCCGATCCGTCCACGACTCGCGCCAACGGACACGTTTTCAGCCTTCTATCGGGAAAGTTTGTTACAGGCTGATGAAGGGGGCGTGGCGGGCACAGGTTGAACGGATTTCAGATAGGTAGCGTCATCAGATCAGCTGAGGAGGATTGCTCATGATTACGTCGACCGTCGAGCTTCGCAACGTGGCCGGAACCGAGGCGGCGCTCGGCTGGGCCGGCAGCCATACGATCGTCGTCGACCGGCCGGAGGGCAAGGCCGGCGGGCGCAATCTCGGGTTCAACGGTGCGCAGCTTCTGGCGCTGGCGATCGGCGGGTGTTTCTGCAACGACCTCCGATACGCGGCGCACGAGATGAACATCGATACCGAGGATATCGCGGTCAGCGTCACCCTTCAGCTCGAGGGCGCGCCGCTGATCGCCGTCGGTGCTGAACTCGACGTCATCTGTACCTCGGGCGATGGTGCCGACACCAAGGCCCTGATCGAACGCGCCAGAAGCGTCTGCACGGTCGCCAATTCGGTGATGCAGGGCTTTCCGGTGTCGTTCCGGGTTGCCGGCTGACGTCCTAGACGCGATGATCATGTCAGGGTTGTGACAGTCCGTTTTCTCTGTTTTTTCAGTTGCAAAATTCCCCATCGCATACTACCCATACAACCGTTCATTTCGGGGGATATTATGAAGCTTTCTCAAGTAGTTGCGTTAGCGGTTGCGGCCGCGTGCCTCGCATCATGCGGGCCGACACGAAATCAATATGAAGTGGTTGTAACCGCTTTGGAGGGGAGCTCCCGGGCGCGGAATGCCGTCTATGCAAATTGCCTTAAGAAAGAACGCACGACGGCCTGGAAGAAGGAGGCCTCCGTCTTCATGAACGTCTCGGAGGCGAAAGCCCCGGCTGTGTTCTGTCAACGGGCGCTTGACGGTCTTGTCAAACGCAGGATTACATTCGCGGATGTTTCCGCCGTTTATGCAGGCGATCTGACGCCGAATATCGTCAAGGTCCTGCAGGGACGATAAAGTTGAAAACCGCGCAATGCACCCGAGGCCCTGATCGAACGCGCCAAAAGCGTCTGCACGGTCGCCAATTCGGTGATGCGGGGGGGGCCGGTATCGTTCCGGGTCGCCGGCTGACCTCTGAGCGAGGCAGCCGGCGCCGGGGCGGTTAGTTGGCGGCGATGGTGAATTCCTGGTCGAAAGTCGAGGTCTGGTCACCGCTCATGTCGTGGATCGTGTAGGTCAGCGTGTATTTGCCCGCCGGCGCGCCCGTCAGCGTCAGGGTGAAATCCATCGAGAATTCCATGTTGGCGTTGTGGCTCTGGAGGACATTGGTGGAGAAGGCCTTCTGGTCGAGCATGACCTCGCCGTTCGCCGCCTTGATCTTCAGGTCCGATACGAAGTTGAGTTCGTACATGTCGTGGGGAAGCTCTTTCCAGCCGTAGCCGATCGGCTCGACATAGGTGATGACCTTTTCACCCGGCTTGAAAATGCTGGACTGCTTTTCCTGGTAGATGCCGTAGCCGGTCGAGGGCGCGGTGACGAAAGTCACCAGCCGTTCCGTCAGGCCGAGCTTTCCCCATGCCTCATAGGTCTTCGTTTCGGCCTTGGTCAGGGCGTCGATCGGGGCGGAGTGTGCTGCGGGGGACAGGGCCAGGACGGTCAGGAAGGCAAGGGCGATACGCATTTTCATTTCCTCATTGGGAGCGATCGTTTAATCACGCCAACCCTTTCACAGAATGACTGAAAATTGATTTATGACATGGGACGGAAAACAACGGAGATCTGGCGCCGATCTCGGCCTCTGTCGTCGGTCGCTGCCGGTCATGTCCGTCGGCGTTTCAGCCCGGCAGCAGCGCCGGGCTGATCAGCGCCCCGTGGTGGCCGATGACCACCGAGGCGACCGAGGCGCCGTAGGCGGCGGCCTGCGCCGGCGGGATGCCGCGGACGAGACGGGAGAGGAAGGCGCCGTTAAAACTGTCGCCGGCGCTGGTGGTGTCGACGAGCTGGGCCGCCTTGACCGAAGGCACGTGGACGGGGGCGGTGCCTGCGAAGCTCAGCGTCGCGCCATCCGCACCATTCTTGACCACGACGTTCTCGACGCCGAGCGCATGATAACGGGCGATGGTGTCGGCCACCGTGGCGTCGCCGAAATGGGTGGTCTCGTCGTCGAAGCTCGGCAGGACCAGCGAGGCCGCGCGGGCACCTGCTTCAATCGTTCTCAGCATATAGTCCCTGTTCGGCCAGAGACGGGGGCGGATGTTGGGGTCGAATGCGACGGTCTTGCCGGAAGCCTTGGCGCGACGCAGTTCCGACAGCAGCGTCTCGACCGCTTCGGGGCTAAGGATACCCAGCGTGATACCGGAGAAATAGAGGATGTCGGCAGCTTCAATGGCGCTGCGCAGGTGGTCGGCATCGTCGGCGAGCTTCTTGGCGGCGGCGGTGTCGCGCCAGTAGCTGAAGGTGCGTTCGCCGTTCTTCAGCGTGATCAGGTAGAGGCCCGGCGTCTTGCCTTCGATGCGGCGGACGAAGCCGGTGCCGATGCCGGCATCCCGCATCATCGACAGCATTTCGGTCGACAGGGGATCGTCGCCGACGGCGGTGAAATAGTCGACCGACCATTCGGCGGGCAGGCAGGCGCGCGCGTACCAGGCAGTGTTGAAGGTGTCGCCGGCAAAGCCTTTGCGCAGCAGGCCTTCGCCCGCCTGCGACAGCTCCACCATGCATTCGCCGATCGAAAGAAGCCGTCCGCCCAATTGCATTCCTCCCGTATTTTGAAACTCGCATAGGCCGAAGTTTCAGCCGTGGCAAGAGAGTGGTTCTGGAACTTCGCAGAGCCTTGCTTATGCGTTGTCTTTTGAACGGGGGGCACTAGGTTGGGCTGGAACATTTGAGGAAGGAGAGTCGGACGATGGCGACACAGGCGGTGAAGGCGGTCGATGCAAACTGGTGGCGCGGCGCGGTGATCTACCAGATCTATCCGCGCTCCTTTCAGGATACGACCGGCGACGGGATCGGCGATATCAAGGGTATCACCGCCCGCCTGCCGCATGTCGCCTCGCTCGGCGTCGATGCGATCTGGCTTTCGCCCTTCTTCACCTCGCCGATGGCCGATATGGGCTACGACGTCTCGGATTACCGCAATGTCGATCCGATGTTCGGCGCGCTTGCCGATTTCGACGAGATGATGGCGGAAGCCGATCGCCTTGGGCTGAAGGTGATTATCGACCAGGTGATTTCGCACACCTCCGACCGGCATCCGTGGTTCGTCGAGAGCCGATCGAGCCGCACCAATCCGAAGGCGGACTGGTATGTCTGGGCCGATCCGAAGCCGGACGGCACGGCGCCCAACAACTGGCTGTCGATCTTCGGCGGGCCGGGATGGGAATGGGACGGCGTGCGCAAGCAATATTACATGCACAACTTCCTGATCGCCCAGCCGGACCTCAATTTCCACAATCCCGATGTCCAGAGCGCCATGCTGGACACGGTGCGTTTCTGGCTCGACCGCGGGGTGCACGGGTTCCGGCTCGATACGGTCAACTACTATTTCCACGACAAGCAGCTGCGCAACAACCCGCCGATGGTCTACGACACGGACGGTGCCGGCATGGAGACCGATACCAACCCCTATTCGATGCAGAACCACCTCTACGACAAGAGCCAGCCGGAGAATATCGACTTCCTGAAGCGGCTTCGGGCGCTGCTCGACACCTATGAGGGGCGCGCGACGGTCGGCGAGGTCGGCGACGGCCCGCGCTCGCTGACGACGCTTGCGATCTACACCAGCGGCAACGACAAGCTGCATATGTGCTATACGTTCGACCTGCTCGGCCCGGCCTTCAACGCGGCCTATATCCGCAAGGTAATGACGACCGTGCAGGACACAGTGACCAACGGCTGGGTGTGCTGGGCCTTTTCCAACCACGACGTGGTGCGGCATGTGACCCGCTTCATCGAGGCTCCGGAAGAACAGGACGGGGTCGCCAAATTGTCGATCACACTGATCTCGGTTCTGCGCGGCTCGATCTGCCTCTATCAGGGCGAAGAATTGGGGCTGACCGAGGCGGAGCTTTCCTTCGAGGATCTGCGCGATCCCTACGGCATCCGCTTCTGGCCGGCCTTCAAGGGGCGCGACGGATGCCGCACGCCGATGGTGTGGGAGACGAGCGAACCGCATGCCGGCTTCACCACGGGTTCGAAAACCTGGCTGCCAGTTCCGGGCGAACATGCGGCCCGAGCGGTTGACGCGCAGGAAGCGCTTTCGGATTCGGTGCTGCACCATTACCGGGCGGCACTTGCCTTCCGCAAGGCGCATCCGCCGCTTGTCGACGGCGACATGACCTTCCTCGATACCAATCAGGACCTGCTCGCCTTCGTGCGCGAGAAAGGTGGCGAAAAGCTGCTGTTCGTCTTCAACCTGACCCGCAGGGCCCAGGATTTCACCCTGCCGAAACGGCTGAACGAAATCCTGCCGGTCAACCTGCCGGGCTTCGTATCGCGGCTCGACAAGGGCGTGGTGCAGCTCGACGCCCTCGACGTGTTCTGCGCCCGGGTGTGAAGGCTTTTACGTCGGTGGCATATTCTCGAATTTCGGCAGGGCCGGATCGAGATGGTCCCAGGCGTGGCCGGCGGCGTGCCAGGTCACGAATTGCGGCTTGTATAGGCTCGGATCGTCGAGGCTGCCGGCGCGGACGACGAAATAATCCGGCATGGCCGGGAACGTCATGTAGACCGGCGACCCGCAGGTGGGGCAGAAGGCCCGCCTTTTGACGGTTCCGCCGTCGCCGGTCGCCTCCCAATGGGTCGCATTGCCCTCGACCTTGACGGCAGCGCTTGGGAAGGTGAGGTGGGAAGCGTGGCCGGTGCCGCTTTCGCGCTGGCACTGGCGGCACTGGCAATCGACCATGACCGCCGGTTCGGCGGAGATTTCATAACGAAGTGCGCCGCAGGCGCATCCGCCGGTAAAACGGGTGCTCATCTTTTTTCTCCCTGAGATAGCCCGATCGCGGGCGGTGGGCGTTGGCGAAACCTCCGCCCCGAGTCTCCCGAGGCGTCGTGGATCATGGGGCGGAGGCGACGACCGTGCTTCAGGCCGGGATGCGGCTGTCGTATTCTTCCTTGAGGCGGCTCCAGCCTTCCCAGAACGGTTCAGGCTTGGCGCCGGTCGCCCGGGCGACCAGGATGTCGAGGTGCATGTGCCAGCCGGCGCCGACCATGACCATGTTGCGGCGATCGGAGATCCGCCGATGCGTGACGGTGAGCAGGATTTCGCTGCCGGCCGGCTGGAGTTCAAAGCTGACCTCGCCGCGCGGTGGCCAGGAGAAGACGAGGCGATGCGGAGGCTCGAAGGCGATCACTTCGCTCTGAATGCTGTGTTCGGCGGGAAAGCCTTCCGGCCTGCCTTCGGCCGAGCCGGCCAGTTCGTCGTTGCGCCAGGTGAGTTCGAAGGAACTGCCTGCCTGAGCCGGTATGATGCCCGATGCGAGCCACTGGCGGCGAAGGTCGCTGTCGGTGAGATAGTCCCAGATTCGTTCGATGGGGCCGGGCAACCGGCGCTGGATGCTGAAGGCGAAAGGTTCGGCCACAGCGCCATATTTGTTCAACGATGTCATGTCGTTCATTGGTCTTCTCCCGTTTCAGGTGCAGTTTCAGATTTCCGTGGGGCAGGGGATTTCAGCGGGCTCTTCCCAACCTCGTCCCGGGCGCTCTTTTGAGCGTCCTCCTCCCTGAGAAGGCGTTCCAGGATATCGAGCCTGTTGGTCCAGAAGCGCTCATAGAAGGTGAGCCACTCATGGGCGGTCGCAAGCGGGCCGGGTTCGAGGCGGCAGAGATGGGTACGGCCGTGAATTTCGCGGCGGATCAGCCCGGCGCCTTCCAGCACCTTGATGTGTTTCGAGGCCGCCGCGAGCGACATGTCGTGCGGCTCGGCCAACTGGCTGACGGTGCGCTCGCCCTGCGCCAACTCGCGGAGCATGCGGCGGCGCGTGCCGTCGCTGAGGGCGTGAAAGACCGTATCGATCGGATATGTGCTTAATTCAACCATGTGGTTGAATATGCGCGCATGCGATTTTATTGTCAACCGATTGGTTGAATAATTGTCAGGAAGAGGGAATCGGGCAGATCAGGCCTCGGCGTAACGGGCAGGTTCGCTTCTGAGCCGGGTGATATCCTGGATCGGCGGGGCGCCGAACAGTCGGCGGTATTCGCGGCTGAACTGCGAAGGGCTGTCATAACCGACCTCGTGGGCGGCGGTGGCGGCATCCATGGCCTTGCCGAGGATGAGGCGGCGGGCCTCCTGCAGGCGCAGTTGCTTCTGGTATTGCAGCGGGCTCATCGCCGTCACCTCGCGAAAATGCTGGTGCAGAGAGGACGTGCTCATGCGTGCTTCGATCGCCACCTGCTCGATCGAAAAGGGGGCGGAAAAGTTCTGGCGGATCCAGGAAATCGCCCGGTTGACCTGCTGCAGCCGGTTTTCAGGGGCGAGGATTTGACGGATCATCTCGGCCTGATCGCCACGCAGCAGCCGGAACATCAGTTCTCGCTCGATCAGTGGTGCGAGATAGGCGATCTCGTCGGGCTTATCGAGAAGCTGGGCGAGGCGGAGTGCGGCATCCAGGAATTCCGGGGTTGTGTGGCTGAGGCCGATGCATTTTTTGCGCATGCTCGGCAGACCTGGCGTAGCCGGCATGTCCACCAGCATCTCGCTTAGCAGCTTCAGGTCGAGATCGAGGCGCAGGCAGAGATAGGGCTTGTCCTGCGTCGCCTCGATGACCTGGCCGGTGACCGGCATATCGACCGAGACGACCAGATACTGGCCGGGGCTGTAGCGAAAGATCTCGTCGGCCAGCATGACCTGTTTCGCCCCTTGCGCGATGATGCACACCGCCGGCTGATGGATGGCGTGCAGTGGCTCGGTCGGCTTCGACATGCGGATCACCGACAGGCGCGGGATCGCCGTTTCGAACACGCCGTCGCCATCGGTGTTTTGTGCAATCAGTCGGGCGAGTTGATCGAGTTTTTCCATCCTGGGCCTCGTGCGGAGGTGTGAATGCCGCGGAATACAGGATGTCCGCGGTTTGGTGTGGGCATCATATGGTGGCGCCGGTGGCCATTTCAATTGAGCTTCGGAGGATCGTGCAATCATGCCGGAGGACTGGTCTACCGCTCGCCCGCTGCTTTCCACCATATTCGGCTCGTCCGATCGAACCAGCCCGGATGCAAATGGAGATGGTGATGAGCAATTTTCAGCGCTTACTTGAAAGCCCCTTCCATTGGGCCGCCGATTTTGCCAGCGGCTTCCTCAAACGTTCCCGCGGCACGCAAAGACGCCGCCGCGAACGGATGCTCAGGAGGGAATATCTCAATGGCTGAACGACTTTTTCGCGCCCACTCGGGTTTCCGAGCTCCGCTCGCGTTTGCCGCCTTTGCCGCGGCCTTCACCTTTATCGCGACGTTTACGGCGCTTGCACACGACATCACGAAACAGGAAAAAACCATGGCTGAACATCCCTATACCGGCATGTGGGTGACCGAGGACAACCACATCCGCCACGAACTGCTACGGAATGGCCGCTACGTGGAAGCACGCGGCACCCGCGAAAAGGCCTATGAGGGCCGCTACTGGGTGACCGGCGACCATATCGACTACAAGGACGACACCGGGTTCACCGCGGACGGGGATTTTCGCGATGGCGTGCTTTATCATGCGGGGATGGTGTTGAGGCGGAGGTGAGGGGAGGCGGCGCGCATCAAAGCGACCTTGTCTTTCCCGCACGGAATTCGGTCAAGGCATCCTCTGTGAGACGGTCGAATTCGCTTTCCGCATCGTCTTTCTCGATCTGGCGATCCCAGCGTTCAGCCTGAAATTCTTCGAACCAGAGCGAGAATGCTTCCAGCTCTTGTCGGTCCAGTTGGGCAACGGCTTTCTCGATCTGCTCCAGCTTGCTCATGGACGATCCTAACAGGATTTATGCGGCAGGACGTTTCACCGTCCTGTCGCCGCGCCCTTCCAGAAGGCCGGCGATGGAGATGTCTTCGTCGAGATCATCCCAGTGAATGCCACCCGGGCTCAGTTCGAATTTTTGGCGATCGGCCGGCTTCGCAAGAAGCAGACGAGGAAACCAGGCAAGCGGCACGCCCAATGTGCGGCCGTCGTTGAGCGAGACCCACATGGTGTCGTCGTCGAATTTCACCTCAGTTGCCGAAATGCTCATGCCATGCCCGCTTGATCAGAGAACGATTGTCGATAACGAGCCGGATAATAGCAGACAGGTCACGGCTGTTGAAGCCGTCGCTTTCCGCCACTCCTATGGTCGGCTCCAACCAGATCTTCGCATTTGCGCCACCGCCCCGGACGTGAATATGTACGGGCTCCCGCGGGTCGCCTTCATTGGAATAGAAATAGAATTTCAGGGCGCCAGAACGGAAGACGATGGGCATTGGGTCCTCTTTCAACTAATTTTCTTGAGGACAGAATAATTCGCCAATGGTTGTTACCACCAACGCGTGGCCTTCGAAGTCACCCGATCAGCGCGAACTTGTCGACATCCACCATGCCCTTGTCCGAGATCTTCAGGTGGGGGATGACGGGCAACGGCAGGAAGGCGACCTGGAGGAAGGGTTCCTGGAGCGTCGTGCCGAGCGCGTAGGCGGCCTGGCGGAGGTGGTGGAGGGTGTCGCGCACCACTTCGTAGGGCTCGAGGCTCATCAGGCCCGCGATGGGCAGGGCGATCTCGCCGGTGACCTTGCCGTCCTCGACCACCACGAAGCCGCCGTGGATTTCGCCGAGGCGGTTGGCGGCCATTGCCATGTCGTCCTCGCTGACGCCGACGACGCAGATGTTGTGGCTGTCGTGCCCGACAGTTGAGGCGATCGCCCCCTTCTTCAATCCGAAACCCTGAACGAAACCATTGGCATGGTTGCCGTTCTTGCCATGCCGCTCGATGACCGCGACCTTGATGATGTCGCGGTCGAGATCGACGCCGGTCTGGTTGCCCGCCGATGGCAGGCGGTAGCGGCGATGTTCGGTGATGATTTTTCCGGGCATCACGCCGATGACCGGCGTTTCGCCTTCCGTCACCGGCACGCCGAAATGCATCGCCTGCACCGGGCGCGCCTTGACGCTGTCGAGGCCGACCGGGGCGACGGGCCTGCGGGTGGCGAAAAGTTCGTCGGTGACCTTGCGGCTGGCGGAGAAGACCATCTCGGCCTTGCAGTTTTCGAGGCTATCGACGACGACGAGATCGGCCCGCCAGCCGGGGGCGACGAGGCCGCGGTCGCGTAGCGCAAAGGCCTTTGCCGCGGAGATCGAGGCGGCGCGGTAGACGGCGAGTGGTTCGACGCCGTGGGCGATCGCGGTGCGGATCATATAGTCGAGATGGCCCTGTTCGGCGATGTCGAGCGGGTTGCGGTCGTCGGTGCAGAGCGCGAGATAGGGTGACAGCCGCTCGGTTAAGAGGGGCATCAGGGCGTGGAGGTCTTTCGACACCGAGCCTTCGCGCACCAGGATATGCATGCCCTTGCGGATCTTTTCGAGCGCCTCCTCGGCGGTCGTGCATTCGTGCTCGGTGCGGATGCCGGCGGACAGGTAGCCGTTCAGATCATTGCCGCGCAGCAGCGGTGCGTGGCCATCGATATGGTCGCCGTAGAAGGCGTCGAGCTTGGCGAGGCAGATCGGGTCCTTATAAATGACGCCTGGGAAATTCATGAATTCGGCAAGGCCGATGACCTTGGGGTGATCGCGGAAGGGCAGCAGCTTTTCGATCGGCAGGTCCGCGCCGGCCGTCTCCAGATGGGTGGCCGGCACGCAGGAGGAGAGCTGGACGCGGATGTCCATGATCGTTTCCAGCGAGGAATCCAGGAAAAACTGAATGCCCTCGGTGCCGAGAACGTTGGCGATCTCGTGGGGGTCGCAGATCGCCGTCGTCACCCCATAGGGCAGGACGCAGCGGTCGAATTCGTGTGGGGTGACCAGCGAGCTCTCGATGTGCAGATGTGTGTCGATGAAGCCGGGGACGACGATCCTGCCGGAAATGTCAATCTCGGTCTTGCCGGTGTAGTTGCCGCAGGTGCCGACGATGCGGTCACTGCTGATGGCGATGTCGGAGGCGACGAGTTCGCCGGTGACGAGATCGAAGAAGCGTCCGCCCTTTAGCACGATATCGGCGGGTTCGCGGCCGGTGCCCTGGTCGATGAGGGTTTCGAGACGGGTGGTCATGGCGGGCTCCTCGCTGAATCGGTCGCCTAACCTAGCCGTTCCATGAGGAAACGGGGAGAGGTGATCGATGCAGGCGGGACGTCATGCGATATCGGTGCGGACATTGCCGCCGCAGAGGATGGTGGCAACGGTTCGGCCTTTGAGGTCCGCGCCGTTTTCCAGAAGACCGGCAATGCCGGCGGCGCCGGCTTCCTCGACGACGAGGCCGTAATGGATGCGGCAGAATTGCCGCGCCTCGCGGATGGCCGCTTCGCTCGCTTCCCAGACTTCGTCGACGGTCGTCCTCATGCAGTCCAATGCGTAAGGAACACATTCGCGAACCGCGATGCCATCGGCTGCGGTTGCTGCAGTCTCCGTGGAGACGAGCCGGCCGGTTTCATGAGATTGCTTCATGGCTGGCGCATTGGCGGCGACCACACCGATGACTTGGCAGTTCGGGGCCTTGGCACGGATCCAGGCACCGATCCCGGTCAGCAGCGCGCCATTGCCGAGCGGCACGAGGATGGCGTCGAGTTCGACGGCTTGCAGGGAGAGGTGTTCGGTGATCTCAAGCGCGATCGTGCCTGCACCTTCGGCGATGGTCCGCAGCGCGCCGTCCTCGACAAAGGAGCAGCCATTCGCCTGCGCATAGGCACGCGCGGCGGCTTTGGCGGCGTCGAAATCACTGCCTTCCAGCCGCACGTCGGCGCCGAGGCGGCGCATCGCCTCGATCTTGCCGGGATTGGCGGTGGTGGCGGAAAAGATCACCACCTTGCGTCCGCGCGCCCGGCCGGCATAGGCGAGCCCCTGGCCGAAATTGCCGGCGGAGGCGGAGACGACGGGCTGGTCGCCGGCCGGTTCGTTCTGCATCCACCAGTCGGTGCCGCGTCCCTTGAAGGAACGGATCGGATTGAGCGTCTCCACCTTCGCAAGGAGGCGAAGGCCGAGAGCCGTATTGGCCGTCTGCTGCTCGATCAACGGGCTGTTGGTGAAGACGGGATCGATGCTTTTCGACGCAGCGAGAATACCGTCGGCGGAAGGGTGTGGCTGGTTCTGTGTCATGGCGTTAAGATGCCAACGAAAAGCCGGCAGGATTCCCGAAGTGGTGGTTAGGATCAGGAATATCTCCCGGAGTTTGCTTTGAAGCCGGGAAATTCTCTCATGGCATTGACGAAAGCCGATCGCGAAATCCTCAAGCTCATGCAGCGGGATGCGACCATCACCTTGAACGAGCTGGCCGAGCATGCGGGTCTGTCGCCGTCCTCGGCACAGCGGCGGCTGCAGAAGCTTCGGGAGGACAAGGTGATCCTGCGGGATGTTTCGATCGTCGATCCGAAAAAGGTCGGGATGGCGGTTTCCATGCTGGTCGAGGTGGAACTGGAGCGCGACCGGCCGGAGCTCATGCCGCCTTTCCTGCGCTGGGTGGCGGATACGCCGGAGGTGCAAGAGGCCTGGGGAACATCGGGCAGGGGCGATTTCACCCTGGTGATCCTCGTCCAGTCCGTCGAGCATTTTGATGTGCTGGCGGACCGGATGATGGAGATGAACCCGAATATCCGCAAATTCACGACGAGCGTCGTGCTGAAGACATTGAAGCGGACGCTGGCGGTGCATGTCGAGTGACGCGGCTCAAAACAAACGGGCGCCCGAAGGCGCCCGCCGGTCATGCGATTTGAAAGATGTCACTCAGCGGCGACGATCTTGCCGTCTTCCCATTTGAAGAGGGAGAAGCTCTGCGAGGTGAGGTCGCCCGTCTTGCCATAGGTGAGCTTGCCGATGGCGGTGGCGATCGGTTCGCCGGACTTGATGGCCGCGGCCACCGCTTCCGTATCCTCGGCGCTCTTTGCCTTTTCGATGCCGGCCTTGATCACTTCGACGGCGGCATAGGCGTTCAACGTGAAGGCTTCTGCGGGGATCTTGCGGGCGGCGAGCGCTTCGGCGGCAGCCTTGGAATCCGGGCTCTTGGTGGCGTCGGACGCGTTGGTGAACACCGTGCCGGCCGCGGCCTTGGTGCCGATGTTCCAGAACTCGCTGTTCGACAGGCCGTCACCGCCGACGATCGTCGCTTTGACGCCGAGATCGGCGAGCTGGCGGGCGAGCAGGCCGCCTTCCGGGTGGTAACCGCCGAAATAGATCACGTCGACATTCTGCGATTTCAGGCGGGTTGTCAGCGCGCTGAAATCCTTGTCGCCCGGAGTGACGGCGTCATCGAGCACTTCCTTGACACCGCCGGCATTCAGCGCCGCCTTGAAGGCATCGGCGAGGCCTTTGCCATAGGCGCCCTTGTCGTTGATGATCGCGACCTTTTTATCCTTGAAGGTCTTCAAGACGTAATTGGCGGCGACCACGGCCTGCTGGTCGTCGCGGCCGCAGGTGCGGAACACGTTGGTGAGGCCGCGCGTGGTGAGGGCCGGTGTGGTGGCGGTGGGTGTGACCATCAGCACGCCGTTTTCGGCAAGCGCATCGGAAGCCGGCATGGCGACGCCTGACGTCACCGGACCGACCACGAAACGGATGCCTTCGCCGACCAGCTGGTTGGCGGCGGAAACGCCCTGCTTGGGTTCCGCTGCGTCGTCGGCCGCCTTCAGGACAACCTTTTCGCCGAGAATGCCGCCCTTCTTGTTGATTTCCGCAATGGCGGTTTCGGCGCCGTTCTTGACCTGGTCACCGTAGGCCGCGACAGGGCCGGTGAGCGGGGCGATCAGGCCGATAACGATATCGGCATGAGCAAGCGGTGCGAAGGTCAGCGAGGCGAGTGCTGTCGCTCCCAGAAACGTCTTGAGGTTCATTTTGGTCTCCTTGGATGGGGCTCAAGCCCGCGGTGAACGCCGCATCCCTGCCTTCCGTCTTCGATGTCGCGCCGGGCGCGGTCGTGCCAAGGACGGAAAGCGATGCGGTCGATACCGTGCCGAGCCATGTTTGGCTTTCGGCGACCGGCCACCAATTCTGTATGAATTCCGCCAGATTTCCGCAAGAAGATAACAAAACGGCCGCGAATTTTGTGGTTTTCGTCAAGGATTGCCCGGAAATTGCGGATGTTTGCCGGTTTTCTTGACTCCCGGTGAAGCTAGGCGTTGCGCTCCAGAGCGCCGAGGAAGGTGCGGACCTGACGGTTGAAGGCCTGGAATTCCTTCGGAGTCATGCCGGACCGTTCGATCAACGTTTCGCCGAGGCATGTGCTCTTCGCGATCAGGGCGCGGCCGGCGTCGGTCAACCAGACATGCACCTGGCGCTCGTCGGTCTTGCTGCGGCGGCGCTCCAGCAGTCCGGCCTGTTCGAGCCGCTTGACGGGTGGGGTGATCGTGCTCGATTCCAGGCCCAGCCTTTCCGCGATCGTGCCGATCGTCGAGCCGTCCTGTTCGCCGAGCACGCTCATGACGAGGTATTGCGGATAGGTGATGCCCATATCGTCGAGCATTGGCTTATAGACGCGATTGATGGCGATGTGGGCCGTATAGAGCGAGAAGCAGAGCTGCTCGTCGAGCGGCGGAAGGGGGGAGGCGGGCATGCTTGCTCCGGTGCTGTTCCAGGTTTTCGCGACATATAGCATGATTTCGATATCGCGATAAATATTTTTGTAGACATGATCGCAGAATGCCGCTACCCATGTGTTTATCGCGATAACAAATATCGAGGTATAAAGATCGCGGTAATCCGAAGGGTGCGGTTCAAAGGAACGACACGCAACGGTACTATGAATGTCTGGTCGGCCATTTTTGCTGCCGCGCCCGCCATTCATGTCGCAGTCATTGAAAAATCAGTTTCGAAAGGACACGAGAACCATGACCAGCAATTTCATCACCACCAAGGACGGCACGCAGATATTTTATAAGGACTGGGGTTCGAAGGACGCCCAGCCGGTCGTCTTCCATCACGGTTGGCCGCTCTCGGCCGACGATTGGGACGCCCAGATGCTGTTTTTCCTGCACCAGGGTTTTCGCGTCGTCGCCCATGACCGCCGCGGCCACGGCCGTTCGAGCCAGACCGAGACCGGCAATGAAATGGACACTTATGCTGCCGATGTCGCCGAGCTTGCGGCCCATCTCGACCTGAAAAACGCCATCCATGTCGGCCATTCGACCGGCGGCGGCGAAGTAGCCCGCTATGTTGCCCAATATGGCGGTGGCGGCCGGGTGGCCAAGGCCGTGCTGATGGGCGCCGTGCCGCCGATCATGCTGAAGACGGAAAATAACCCGGGTGGCCTGCCTCTCGAAGTCTTCGACGGTTTTCGTGCAGCGCTTGCTGCCAACCGGGCGCAGTTCTTCCGCGACGTACCAGCCGGCCCGTTCTACGGCTTCAACCGTGAGGGCGCGACCGTTTCGGAAGGCGTCATCGCCAATTGGTGGCGGCAGGGCATGATGGGCGGCACCAAGGCCCATTACGATTGCATCAAGGCTTTTTCGGAAACCGACTTCACCGAAGACCTGAAGGCGATCGACGTGCCGGTTCTCGTCATGCATGGCGACGACGACCAGATCGTCCCGATCGCCGACTCGGCCCTGCTTGCGGTCAAGCTTCTCAAGAAGGGCACGCTGAAGGTCTATGAAGGTTTTCCGCACGGCATGGCGACCACGCATGCGGACGTGATCAATGCGGATCTTCTGGCGTTTTTCAAGGGCTGAGCAGGCCAGGTCTCATGTGAAAATGGAGAGGCGGCCGCAGGGCCGCCTCAGACCGCTGACAAACCCGTCGATATTTTCGGCGGGTTTTGTTTTTGTGGATTTGTTTTCCGCCGGGAGGTCTTGGCGGGAGGCGCAGAAGGATGGGCTGGCTCATGCCGCGGCTGGTTTTGGTGTTTTGATGAGCGCCATTGCGATCTTCTTGATGTTCTGGGCGGCTGCAGCCAGCAGGCATTGGCAGGCGACACGGGTGAGACTTCGGAAGCGGGCATAGCGGTGGCCATGCAGCTGCTTGGCATCGGCAAAGGAGCGCTCGACCGTTTCCTTGCGGCGTTTGTAGATCGCCTTGCCCCAAGCGGTCAGGCGGTTGGCATCGGTGCGCTCGCGGGCATCGGCCCAGACATGGCGGGTGATGGTGCGTGTCGCGGTGGCGTTATGGGTGCAGGAGGCCAGCAACGGGCAGGTGCGGCAGATGGCCGGATCGGATGCGTAATGTTTATAGCCGTTGCGGTCGGTGGTGGCATAGGCGAGCAACTGTCCTTCGGGGCAGCGATAGCCGTCTGTCTGAGGCTCGTGGACGAACTTCGATTTGCGCATCATGCCGGCTTTGGGCGGTGTCGGATTGCGGTAGCCGGTGACACCGAGGATGGTGCGGTCTTCAAGCCCCTTGGCGATGCCGGAGGTCGCATAGCCGGCATCCAGGCCAACCGCGCCGACCTCGAAGCCGAACCGCTCACGCTGACGGTCCAGCCGCTCGAGATAGACGATGCTGTCATGCACATTGGCAGGTGTCACATGGGTGTCGGTGATGATCGCATGGCGGCCGTCCACCGTGCGGTGGTCGAGGTAGAAGAAGCCTTTCGGTTTGCCGTCGCGCACCATATAGCCGCTCTCGGGGTCGGTGCGCGACACCTTGGTTTCCTTCACCTCCGGCTGACGCTCTTTCTCCTTCAACGGCTTCTGGCCATGCAGCGCCCGCTCGACCTCGATTGCCCGGTCGAGGTCGGCCCAATAATCGGCGCGCGACTTCTCGATCATCGCAAGGTCGTATCTGCCCTTGTTGGCGTTCGCCTTCAGATGCGTCGAATCCGTATAGAGCACCGTACCGTCGACCAGGCCATGACCGATCGCCTGCTCAACGATATGATCAAAGATGTCCTGGGAAACCGAGGTGTCGTTGAAGCGCCGGCGGCGGTTCTGCGACAGCGTCGAGGCGTCAAACACCCCATCCGTCAGCTTCATCCGCAGAAACCAGCGATCGGCGACGTTGACCTCGATCTCGCGCACCAATTGGCGCTCCGAGCGGATGCCGAACAGGTAACCGATGAACAGCGCCTTGAACATCAAGGTCGGATCGAGCGGCGGCCGGCCGTTGTCGGCGCAATAAAGCCCGGCAACGCGATCATGGATGAACGAGAAGTCGATCACCGCATCAATCTTGCGAAGCAGGTGATCCTTCGGCACCAGGCTGTCGAGCGTCACCATCTCAAGAGCCGTCTGGGTGGGGGCAGGTTTCTTCAACATGTCCCACTGAATCACAAACCCCCGGACCACGCCAGGGGTTTGTCAGCAGTCTGAGGCGGCCGCAGGGCCGCCTCTGTTGTTTCGTAGGGGTGTCGAATCGAGGCTTGCCCCTCATCCGGCTGCCGCCACCTTCTCCCCGTTCTGACGGGGAGAAGGGATATGCCGCACCGGTCTGCCCCAATCGCAGCGGCCTGGAACGGGCACGTCCCCTCGCCCCGCGCGCGGGGAGAGGGTTAGGGTGAGGGGCAGATTCCGTCCGCTTCGACCTCGCCTCAGATATTGCTCGTCAGGATCTCGCGCAACTTCCCGAAAATCTCGTCGATATGGTGCTTTTCGACAATCAGTGGCGGGGACATGGCGATCGTGTCGCCGGTGGTGCGGATCAGCAGGCCGTTTTCGTAGGCCTTGAGGAAAGCGGTGAAGGCGCGTTTGGTGGGTTCGCCGGCGATCGGATCGAGTTCGATCGCGCCGATCAGGCCGAGGTTGCGGATGTCGATGACGTTCGGCAGGTCTTTGAGCGAATGCAGGCCCGCTTCCCAATAGGGAGCGATGTCGCGGGCGCGGTCGAACAGGCCTTCTTCCTTATAGGTTTCGAGCGTTGCAAGTCCGGCGGCGGAGGCGATCGGGTTGCCGGAATAGGTATAGCCGTGCATGAACTCGATCATGTGCTCCGGGCCGGTCATGAACGCATCGTGGATCTCGGAGGTGACGAACACGGCACCCATCGGGATCACGCCGTTGGTGAGGCCCTTGGCGGTGGTGATGATGTCCGGCTTGACGTCGAAATACTGGGCCGCGAACGGGGCGCCCAGGCGGCCGAAACCGGTGATGACTTCGTCGAAGATCAGCAGGATGCCGTGCTTGGTGCAGATTTCGCGCAGCTTCTGGAGGTAGCCCTTCGGCGGGATCAGCACGCCGGTGGAGCCGGCGACCGGCTCGACGATGACGGCGGCGACGGTCGAGGCGTCATGCAGCGTGACGATACGTTCCAGTTCGGTCGCAAGGTCGCCGCCATGTTCCGGCTCACCCTTGGTGAAGGCGTTCTTGCCGGGCAGGTGGGTATGCGGCATGTGGTCGACGCCGGTCAGAAGCGTGCCGAACATCTTTCGGTTGGAGACGATGCCGCCGACCGAGATGCCGCCGAAATTGACGCCGTGATAACCGCGCTCGCGGCCGATCAGGCGGAAGCGCGAGCCGTTGCCCTTCACGCGGTGGTAGGCGAGCGCCACCTTCAGCGCCGTCTCGACCGATTCCGAGCCGGAATTGGTATAGAGAACGTGGTTCATGCCTTCTGGCGCGATGTCGACCAGGCGGTTGGCGAGTTCGAACGCCTTCGGATGGCCCAGCTGGAAGGCGGGCGCATAATCCAGCTCGCCGGCCTGTTCGCGGATCGCTTCGGTGATCTTCGGCCGGCAGTGGCCGGCATTGACGCACCAGAGGCCGGCGGTGGCATCGAGCACCTGGCGGCCGTCATGGGTCGTATAGTGCATATCCTTGGCAGCGACGAAAAGGCGGGGTTCCTGCTTGAACTGGCGGTTTGCCGTAAATGGCATCCAGAACGCCCGCAGGTCGTTGGGCGTGGTATTCAGGCGGTTGGACATGACATTCTCCATGGCCATTCGGTTTCTTCGGGTGGCCATTTCCCGGTCGGCGTCATTGCACCAAGTTTTGACTGCATGGTCAAATTATCAGGGGGATCGGAGGCGTCAACCGCCTTCGAACAAAGGGCCGCTGCGAATTCCTGCGTTGGAGCGAAATCGATTCGGACTGGCGTTGCTGGGTGGGGCAATCGATACGGATTTCGATAAAGGCTCAAGATTTCAACGCGGTTTCCACCGGTCGTGAAATTTGATTGCGTCTCTCTGGTCTTTTGGCGAAAGCTGCCAATATCGCCTGAAACTTCAATTCCGAGACCCTCATTGGCCGATTCCGATCCGAACGAACAAATCCATCTTGAGCGGCTGGAAGCACTTGATGCCTATAATATCATGGACACCGAGCCGGAGCCGGAGTTCGACGATATCGTGCTTGTCGCTTCCACGCTCTGCGGCACGCCCGTGGCGCTCGTCAGCCTGGTCGAGAAGGACCGGCAGTGGTTCAAGGCGCGCGTCGGTTTCGAGGCATGCGAGACGCCGATCGAGCAGTCGGTCTGCGCCCATGCGCTCGGCAGTTCCGACGTGCTCGTCATCCCAGACCTGCAGCTTGATCGGCGCACCCGCGCCAATATGCTGGTTACCGATGAACCGCACATCCGCTTCTACGCCGGCGCGCCGCTGATCACGCCCGACGAGGTGGTGATCGGCACGCTCTGCGTCATCGATATCGAGCCGCGGCCGCAGGGGCTGGAGGAGGGGCAGAAGGCGGCGCTGCAGGCTCTTGCCAGGCAGGTCATCGCGCTCCTCGAAATGCGGCGCATCTCGCAGCGCAAGGACGACCTGTTCCGGCGCCAGAAGTCGATCAGCGCCAATATTCGCTCCAGCGTCAATGCGAGCCTGGCGGCGCAGGAGGCTGGAAGGGTCGGCACATTCGAAATTGATATCGGGACCTCGATGATGCGGGTGTCGCGGGAGTTCTGCCGCATTTTCCACCTGCCTATCGCCGATACCTATCCCACTCGAGTGGTCGAGGAGATGGTCCTGGCGCAGGACAAGGACCTGCAGTCCAACGATGCGACCAGACGGAAGGGGAGTGCCCCGCTCGACGTTGAATATCGCATTCGCGTGCCGGGCTATGGCGTGCGCTGGATCGCCCGCAATGCCAGCTTTCGCCATGATGAGAGAGGCCGGCCGGTCAAGATGATCGGCACCGTCCGGGATGTGACCGCCGCCAAGCGGGAGGCTGCCCGCGTGCAGGCCCTGCTCGATCTTGGCGACCGGCTGCGCGACCTCAGCGACATGGAATCGATGGCGATCGCCGCCGGTGACCTGATGGCCAGGGCACTTGACGCGACGCGCGCCGGTTTCGGCATCGTCAACGCGGCCGACGAGACGGTGTCGGTGCCGCCCGAATGGTGCGCGCCGGGCGTGAAAAGCCTTGCGGGACTGCACCACTTCCGAGACTACGGATCGTTCGTCGACGACCTGAAGCGAGGGGAAACCGTGGTCGTCGCCGACGTCGCCACCGATCCGCGCACCCGCGACCACGCCGAAAAGCTTCTGGCGCTTGGCATCCGCGTGCTCGTCAACGTGCCGATCTTCGAACTCGGGCGCTTCAGGCTGGTCGCCTTCATCCATCACGACCAGCCTTACCCCTGGATGGAGGAAGAGATTTCCTTCGTCCGCAGCTTCGGCAACCGCATCCAGATCGCGATGTCGCGGGTTCAGGCCGAGCTGGAGCAGCAGATGCTCAGCAGGGAAATGAGCCATCGGCTGAAGAACACTCTGTCGATGGTGCAGGCGATCGCCACCCAGACGCTACGGCCGGTGACCGAGCGCGACCATGTGGAGGCTTTCGAGAAGCGGCTGCATGCGCTGAGCACTGCCCATGACATCCTGTTCGAGCAGAACTGGACGAGCGCCTCGGTCTATGCCGTCGTCGACCGAACGATGAACGGGATCGGCATGCGGGACCGGATCGACGCGCAGGGTCCGAACGTTCGGTTCGGGCCGAAGGGCTCGCTTTCGCTTTCCCTGCTGCTGCACGAGTTGACGACCAACGCGGTGAAATACGGAGCGCTCTCGAACGATACGGGGAGGGTTGCGATCGACTGGCGCATTGAAGGCGCGGGAGACGGCGCGACCTTCTATCTCTCCTGGCGGGAAACCGGCGGGCCGCCCCCACGCCAGCCGGAGCGCACGGGTTTCGGCTCAAAACTTATTCGCATGGGATTGATCGGAACCGGCGGTGTTCTCGTTAGTTATGATCAACCGGGGTTCAGCGCTGAGATGACAGCTGTGCTCCTTCAGCTAGCACAGGCAGACTGACCGGATGGGACGATCCGCACCGCCAAAAAAACAGGCTGTCCTCGTTGTCGAGGACGAGCCCATCCTGCGCATGATGGCAATCGACCTCGTGGAGGATGCAGGATTCGAGGCGGTCGAGGCAGCCGACGCCGATGAGGCGGTGACGATCCTGGAAACGCGCACGGATATCCGAATCGTTTTTACCGATATCGACATGCCGGGCAGCATGAACGGCATGAAGCTGGCGGCTGCCGTGCGCGACCGCTGGCCGCCGATCGAGATCATCATCGTTTCGGGACAGGTCCGCTTGAGCGAGGAAGACCTGCCCGATCGCAGCGTGTTCTTTTCCAAACCCTACGATTGGCAGAAGGTGACCGCAACGCTGCGTCGCATGGCCTCGCATTAGGCGTGGTCGCGCGGATACGGAGCGTCATATCCGGTCGGCAGGCGGGCACGGAAATGCCCCAGCCGCCGGCGTTATGCCGGCCGCTGAGGCGGGTCAGCGTGATGTTATGTCAGCGCTGTCATTCCTACGCGGCTGCGGATTTCTTCTGCACCGGAGCACAGTAGATTTCTTCCAGCGTTTCAAGGACCTTGAGAACCGACTCGGACGAGCTGGAGTAATAAATGGTCTGCGCATCGCGGCGGGTCTTCACCAGCTTCTGAGCCCGCAGCTTGGAGAGGTGCTGAGACAGCGCAGATTGGCTGAGGCCAACCTGCGACGCGAGCGCACCCACGGCGACTTCGCCCTTCACTAGGCAGCACAGGATCATCAACCGCTTCGGGTTGGCCATGGCCGACAGCAGGCCTGCGGCCGCGTTGGAATGCTCAGATAGTGCCATCGTATCCATACGTTTTAAATTCCCCTCGTATTCCAAAGCGGCCCCCGGCTTCAAAATCCGGCCCATCGTCCTATGGGTGAAAATTAGCAAGGAGCAAAAGGGATTGTATATCCCTAAATTTCAGGTAACCAGTTATCGTATTTTAGTGATCTCAAAAACATAATCAAGAACGGCTTCGGGAGTCTTTGCAAGAACTTCGAATTCGTGCCTGAGTTGAAAATCCCCCGCAATAAGGTCGATTCCCGCTCGATCGACGCCTCCGAAGCGCCAGAGTTTCCCGTTTTCCGTGCCGATATGGGCAGCAAATTTCTGAGCCTGCTCGGTCATATTTTTTACATTTTCCTGGAGGTCCAGCCACTCCGCCGTGATTCCCGGCTCGGGAATCACGAGGTCAGATCCAGGCAGCATGTATGCACGGCCGAATCCTCCATTCAGGGATGCTGCCTGTGGAGTGATTCGGAAAAAGCGGAAATCACCGAAATCTGCATACAATGCAGCCTTGGGATGACGATCCAGAAAACGCTGGCGTATGCGTGCATGTTCGGGCGTGTCGCGGGCGACGTCCTCGGCGAGACATTGAACGGTGATCCGCGGATGGGCGAGCGGATCGCCCTTGCCGGGCTCGCCGGCCAGAAGCGAGCAGCGTGGGTCGGCGATGAGGCCTTTCGTATGGCCGGAGAGGCCGGAGACGAGAATGACCGGCACGCCGTCGACGTCGGTGCCAGTGAGGGCTCGGCTGGCTGAGGGGAAACCGGTTTCCGGATCGAGGACCGCCAGCGCCATGTGACGCGCTCCACGGACCAGCGTGCGGGCAAGCCGGCGGGCCTCGTCGTCGGTGTCACGCAGCACCTGCGGCCTGTCGGTCTTCCCGGTCTGCTGTTCGTCCGCCAACGCGTCCCTCTCCTTGTTCAGTTGCCGGGAAAGCGACCCGGCTCAGCCGTCGGCATACCATCCGGCGGCACTAAACGAAAGGTGATTTTGCGGCTCAGCTTATCAGCCGTCGCGTCGGCGATGGCGGGTCAGGCCGGCAATCACGTCATCGGACGAAATGGTGCCGATGATCGTGCCGTTGTCGACCACCCCGATGGCGCCCGGCTGACGCGACAGAGCATCGAGGATATCGACGAGCGGCGTTGTCGACAGCGCGGTGCCAGCGACAGTCGTGGTGCCTGCCGTGGTGCTTACGCCGGCCCGCATCACGTCGCCTGCGGTCAGCATGCTGATCGGGTTGAGGTGCTGCACGAAATCGGCGACATACTGGTCGGCCGGCGCCCGGACGATCTCCTGCGGCGTACCGCATTGGATGATGTGCCCGCCCTCCATGATGGCGATGCGATTGCCGATCCGGAAGGCTTCGTCGAGATCGTGGCTGACGAAGAGGATAGTCTTCTTCAGCCGGCGCTGGAATTCGAGAAGCTCGTCCTGCAGGCGGGTGCGGATCAGCGGATCGAGCGCCGAGAAGGGCTCGTCCATGAGCAGGATCGGCGCACCGGTGGCAAAGGCGCGGGCAAGGCCGACGCGCTGCTGCATGCCGCCGGAGAGTTCGCCCACCTTGCGGCCCGCCCATTTCGTCAGGTTGACCAGTTCGAGCTGTTCGTTGACCTGCTTGGCACGCTCGGCATCCGGAACGCCAGCAAGTTCCAGCCCAAAGCCGACATTTTCAGCGACCGTGCGCCAGGGGAGAAGGCCGAACTGCTGGAAGACCATCGAGACCGTGTGCATGCGCAGATCGCGCAGCACTTTGGGGCTCGACTTGTAGGGATCGACCGGACCCGAGGACGTGGCGACGCTGACATTGCCGCGCACGACTGGGGCCAGCCCGTTGACGGCGCGCAGCAGCGTTGATTTGCCCGAGCCGGACAGGCCCATCAGGACGAGGATTTCGCCCTCATGGATAGTCAGCGACGCATTGGCGACGCCCAGGACGATGCCGGTCGCGGCACTGATCTCGTCGCGGGTCTTGCCCTGGTCGACCATCGCCAGCGCCCGTTCCGGCTTGTCGCCGAAGACGATGTCGACATTGTCGAAAACGACGCAATCGGTTTTCTGGGCTGTCATTGGCCATCTCCCGTCGATGTGCGGAACATGCGGTCGAGGATGATCGCCAGGATGACGATGCACAGGCCTGAATCGAAGCCGCGGGCGACGTTGACGGTATTCAGTGCCCGCAGCACCGGCACGCCGAGGCCGTTGGCGCCGACCAGGGCGGCGATGACGACCATGGAGAGCGAAAGCATGATCGTCTGGGTGAGGCCGGCCATGATCTGCGGCATCGCGTAGGGCAGTTCCACCTTGCGCAGGATCTGCGACGGAGTGGCGCCGAAGGCGACCGCCGCTTCCCGAAGCGAGCTTGGGGTCGAGACGATGCCGAGGCGGGTGAGGCGGATAGGCGCCGGGATCGCGAAGATGACGGTGGCGATCAGGCCCGGAACCATGCCGAGGCCGAAGAGGATCAGCGCCGGGATCAGGTAAACGAAGCTCGGCAGCGTCTGCATCAGGTCGAGGACCGGCCGCATGGCTTCGTAGAACCATTGGCGTCGGGCAGCGGCAATGCCAAGCGGCACGCCGACCACCATGCTGACGGCGGTCGATGCGAGCACCAGAGCCAGCGTTTCGGTCGTCTCTTTCCAGTAACCCTGGTTGAAGATCAGGAGCAGACCGAAGAAGGTGAAGGCTGCGAGCACGAGGGAACGGCGCAGCCACCAGGAAAGCCCGGTCATGGCGGCCATGACGAACAGCGGATGCGGTGTCGCAAGACACCACAAAAGCCCGTCGATCACGGCCAGGAGAACGGAAGAAAGCCAGTCGAAAAACCAGTCGGCATTCGCCGTCAACCAGTCAACGACCGCCTTCGCCCAGGAACCTATAGGTATTCGATGGTCTGCGATCCAATCCACGAGAAAACTGCCGTCCATAAGGAGAGAAAGGGCGGGCTCCGGGGCAGGCGGTGCGCCGCCCCGGAAACATTTTCGGGACTGTTAGAGGCCGAGCGCCTTCTTGACGGCGGCAAGGCCGTCCTTGCCGTCATAGGTGGTGACGCCGGCAACCCACGGCTCGATGACCTTCGGATTGGCTTTCAGCCAAGTCTTGGCCGCGGCGTTGGCATCCTCGCTGTCGTTGAGGATCTTGCCCATGATGGTGTTTTCCATGTCGAGCGAGAACTTCACGTTCTTGAGGAGCTTGCCGAGATTCGGGCATTGGGCGACAAAACCGCCGCGCGCCACGGTATAGACCGTCGCGCCGCCGTAGTTCGGACCGAAGACGGTGGCGTCGCCGCCGGCGAGATAGGTGATCTCATGGGCGACGTTCATCGGATGCGGCGCCCAGGCGAGGAAGACGACCGGCTTGCTGTCCTTGTCGGCGCGGGTGACCTGGGTCAGCATGCCCTGCTCGGAGGATTCGACGACCTGGAAACCCTTGAGGCCGAATGTGTTGGCATCGATCAGCGAAACGATCATGCCATTGCCTTCGTTGCCCGGCTCGATGCCGTAGATCTTGCCGTCGAGTTCTTTCTTGTGGGTGGCGATATCCTTGAAGTCCTTGATGCCGAGCTTAGCGCCGGCGGCATTGGTGCCGAGCGTGTACTTGGCGCCTTCAAGATTGACGGCGATGCTCTCGATCGACTTGTCGTCGAGATAAGGCTGCAGCGCGTCCTTCTGCGCTGGCATCCAGTTGCCGAGGAAGAGGTCGATATCCTTGTTCTTCATCGAAGAATAGGTGACCGGGACGCCGAGGGTCTTGACGTCGGCCTTGTAGCCGAGGGCCTCGAGGACCTGGATGAAGGATGCGTTGGTCGAGGCAAGGTCGGTCCAGCCCACATCCGAGATTCGGACGGTCTTGCAGGCTTCCGGTTCGGCGGCAGATGCCGTGCCGACGATCGCGAGGATCGATGCGGCAGCGACGAGCGTGGTCTTCAGTGTGGTAGTCATGCGCATGGGCTGCTCCCGTTTTTTTGGTTCCCGCCATTATCAATATATGCTGCGACGAGGCAAGCGCGCGCATTCGCGGCGGACAATGGGGTGCATTTGCGACATTTGTGACTTTCTCGCCCAGCGTTGCGCAGTCTACAGTTTCCTGTGGTTTTCGGCAAAACCCGCTTTTTTCGAATCCCGATCGCGATCAGAAGGCAGATATGGCCAAGCTTTATTTCCACTACGCGACGATGAACGCCGGCAAGTCGACCATGCTGCTGCAGGCTTCCTATAACTACCGAGAGCGCGGCATGCGCACGGCGATCTTCACGGCGTCGCTGGACGACCGCGCCGGCCGGGGCCGAGTGGCCTCGCGGATCGGGCTCTCCTCCGACGCCATTCCCTTCGAGCCGTCCGACGATCTCTTTATGGGCATCGAGGCGATGCACCGGGAGGAGCCGATCGCCTGCGTGTTCGTCGACGAGGCGCAGTTCCTCTCGCCCGAGCAGGTCTGGCAGCTCGCCCGGATTTCCGACCGGGTCGGCATCCCGGTAATGACCTATGGCTTGAGGACCGATTTCCAGGGCAAGCTGTTTCCCGGCTCGCTGGAGCTGCTGGCGATCGCCGACGAGCTGCGCGAGGTGCGCACCATCTGCCATTGCGGGCGCAAGGCGACCATGGTGGTGAGGCTCGACGAGGACGGCAAGCTGGTGCGCGAAGGTGCCCAGGTCGATGTTGGCGGCAGCGAAAAATATGTTTCGCTCTGCCGGCGGCATTGGGAAGATCAGATGCATTGCGATTGATGCTCGGAATTTAAACCTCCGTTCACCGTACGGAACGGAAGACGGCGGCGGCGCGGCAAAATTGATGCTGGTCAAAGTCTGCGGCCGGAAACATATTTATGTATCACATCCGAAACGTCCCGGCCTGACGGGGCGGTGGTTCCAAGCAGGAGTTCCCCGCATGCGCAAGACCACCAAAACCTTTACCCTTGCCACCAGCCTCGCCCTGTTTCGCCCTGCCGGCCTTCAGCGCCGAAATCGAGGTGAAGATGCTCAACAAGGGCAGTGACGGCGAGGCCATGGTGTTCGAGCCGGCGGCCGTGAAGGCGCAGCCGGGCGATACGATCAAGTTCGTGCCGGTCGACAAGGGGCATGACGTGGTTTCGATGCCCGGCCTAGTGCCGGAAGGGGTTGCCGAAATCAAAGGCAAGATCAGCCAGGAAGTTTCCTTCACCGCAGACAAGCCGGGCGTCTATGTCTTCAAATGCACGCCGCATTTCGGCATGGGCATGGTCGCGGTGATCGTCGTCGGCGACGCCCCGGCCAATCTCGACGCGGTGAAGGCTGCCAAGATGCCGAAAAAGGCAAAAGACCGGCTTGATGCGGAGATCGCCAAGCTGAAGCTCTGATCCTTCCAGGACTTTTTGCCGCCTTCCGATTTTTCCGGCAATCGAGCCGGGACGGCGTGGCATAATTCTGCGGCGGCGTTATCTTGGTCCTCAGACGGCGGGAGAATGGGCGTGGCGGCACCTGGGAATTTCGACAGCGAGATCGAGCGGATCGGCAACGTTCTGGCTGCAATGGGCGATGCGCTCGGGCCGATTTCAACGCTGCTTGCCGAAACCGCGCGGGATCTCGCCCTGCCGGACGAGGAGAAGCTGGCGGCGGAAGCCGAGCGGCTGACAGCCGAGCTGTCCGAGCGGCAGGCGATCGAGTCGGCAACGGCCCGGCTGGTCGCAGATCTGGCAGCGGAGATCGGCGTCTGCGCCCAGGAATTCGACGATCGGGAGGTGCCGACGCGCTTCGAAACGCTGATCGGCTACATTTCCGGCGCTGCCAGACACCGCCGGCAGCGGGCGCGCTGGCGCAGCCCGGCGCCGCTCAACCGGCTGGGCGAGCTCCTGCGGCGCGCCGACCTGCTTGCCGGTCTGGTGCGGCAGGAGCGGGATTTCCTGATTGGACAACGCAGGGAGAGCGAAGGCGACCTGGTGACCTTCATCGACCACCGCCCGGAGATCACCGAAAAGCTGCGCGGCGAGGACGGTGTTGCGATGACAGGTACGGACCTGGTCGGCCGCACGGAGCCGGCGATCCAGGTCTTTCAGGACTTTGTCGCAGGATTGAACGCGCGGATAGGCACCTGCAACATCCTCCTGCACAAGCTGATCGGCGATACGGAAAACCTGCTCATCCTCTACCGGGTGGTTGCCGATGCCGGGGGGCATGGCGATGCCGGCCTGAAGCCCGAACTTTTTCCGCATCTCGTGCCCGAGGTCGGGCGTTTCGCAAACGGCATGCTGACATTGCACGGGCTCGACCAGCGGCGGCATCGCGCCGACCAGGCCTTTGCCGAGCGATTTCCCGCCGAGGTCCCCGGGGAGGCGGCAAAAGCCGGTGTCGGGCAAGGCGGCTTTCGACTGCCGACGATTGCCGGCTTCAAGCTCGTCCGGTCCCGATAGGTCCCGTCGAGAAGCCGGCTAGGCATTCGTTTCTTGCGGTTGCGACGAAACGCTGCGCCCCGTTGTGCTTGTGACGCCGAGCACATATGTGTGAGCCAAGCCCAATCGGATGCACCCCGCCTCACGAGGAGACAGCGATGCTCGACCGGATTACCGCCTTCTTTCAAGGAATCGGCCAGGCCGTCGGGCGAGGCATAGGGCTGTTTATCGCCTGGATCGTCTGGCCGTTCATGGCCGCACATGGGTGGTACCGTCAGCGTCACTGGATGGTGAAGGGCCCGATCCTCGCCTTCCTGGTGCTGATGATCGGGCTCTACGGCTATTTCTTCTGGCAGACGCAGGTCTGGACCAATTTCAACCCGAATTTCGTCGACAGCTACCGCTGGTCGGAGCGCAACGTGCCGGCCGGCCAGGAATTGCCCGCAACGGCCCCTGCAAGCGCCAATGCGACCGCTCCGGCGACCGGCGCGAAACAATGCCAGTCGTCGGCGATCGTCGACGCGGCCGCCGATCTCACCGACATGAACGTCAACCAGAATGCCTGGATCTCCTCGATGCTGCTCTACCGGCTCGGGTTCTTCGGCATCGACTGGGATCACACGCCTTTCCTCGACAACAAGGCCTCCTTCCAGCGCGGCGTCAACCAGGCGGTGCGCCGCACCTCGACGGAACTCGTCGATTCGCTTGGGCGCGTGCGCGGCACGTCGAGCATCAACAACAACCTCCAGGACGCCCGCGGCAACCTGCAGTTCGACGAATTTTCCTGGTATTTCGGGCTTAGCCCCTTTGGGCCGAAGACCCCGACCCCAAGCTATTATCGCGCGGCGATCAGCAAGCTGAGGGCGTTCAATACCGATCTGACCTCCTGCAACGCGACCTTCGACGGCCGCGCCGACAACCTGATCCAGTTCATCGACCGGATCGCCAACGATCTCGGCGGCACGTCGGCGATCCTGCGGGAGCGCTCGGAGAACTACAATGCCGGCTGGTTCGATACGCGCGCCGACGATCGCTTCTGGTTCGCCTACGGCCAGCTCTACGGCTATTATGCGGTGCTTGCTGCGGCAGGAGCGGATTTTTCCCAGGTGATCCGCGAGCGCAATATCGGGCCGCTGTGGACCGACACGCTGTCGCAGTTCAAGTCGGCCCTGCGCATCCAGCCGGCGATCATCTCCAACGGCCGCGAGGACGGCTGGATCATGCCGAGCCATCTGGCGGTGATGGGTTTCTACACGCTCAGGGTTCGCTCGAACCTGGTAGAATTGCGCTCGGTGCTCGACCGGTAAGCCGGCTGGCGCCGGTTGGGTTTTTAGGGGTTCAGGTTTTCGGGAGACTTGGTTCGTCGAGAAAGAACGTCACGCCTGGACGTTCGGCAAAGAACTCGTAGGTCATGCCGACGACCTCGCCGCTCGTGCCGGGCTTGTCGCGGAACTTGCCGACGCTGCGAACATATTTGTAGTGCTCGGCATCGGCCTTGACGCGGTAGATGTTGTGATAGGTCAGGCGTTCGCCGCTGGCGCGCTCGAAGGTCTCCATCAGCTGCGGCATGTCGTCAGGATGGATCCGCGCGGTGATGGCGACCATGTTCATGGGGCCGTCCTTGGGCTCCAGGCCCAGGATGCGACAGACATCCTCCGTCGCGAAGAAATGGCCGGTGTCCAGGTCGATCCGCCAATAACCGTAAAAACGGAAGGCCGAGGCGAGTTCCACCACCTCGTCAGCCGAGAGCCCCACTTCCTTGTATTGAGTATTGACGCGTTTTTCGGTGTGTTCGACCCAAAACGTCAATCTTTTTCTCCCATAGGCCGGGAGATAACGCCCCAACCTCACACTATGAGTCTCAATCTCAGAGCCTTAGCTACCAACTGGGTGCGGTTGACGCAATCCAGTTTCTTTATGGCATTGGTCATATATGCGTTAACGGTGTGGTCCGAGAGCGAGAGAATCCGTCCGATTTCGGAAGATGTCTTGCCCTGTGCCGTCCAGCGGACCACCTCCAGTTCGCGGGTGGTGAGGGGCCCGGCGGTGCCGGTCTTGGCACTGCGGCGGATCTTGTCGAAGACATCGAAGGCATGCAGCACGATCATGCCGATCTCGTTGAGCTCCACCTGGCTCAGCCGATGCCGGACGCCGTCGAAGCGCAGCATGAAGCGGCCGCCATCGATCGAATGCACCGCCATCGCGACGCTGGTGATGATGTCGTAGCGGCGCTGCAACTCGTCCATCTCGACCGGCACCGGAAAACCGCGCACGCTTTCGGGATCGTCGATCGACCAACAATAGGGAAGGGCCGATTTCGAGATGATCGGCGCGACCGGACAAAGCTTCAAAAGGCGGCGGCGGTCAAATTCCTGGACATAGCTTGCGGGCAGCGTCGTCTCGACGATCATCCGCGACAAAAGCGTCTCATCCGCCCTGGTGGCGGTGAAAAGCGTAATATGCCGAAACCCGAACTCGTGGGCAACGCGCTTCATGGCAGCAAATATTTCCAGCCGCGAATCCGCGGCGGAAATCTCGCTGTTCAGAATCGATTGCCGTTCCAAAGTGATCATGCGGGCGAAGCTGACAGATGGTTTATGTAATCGTTAACAAATATACAAATCGGTTTGAATAGCCAGCGAAATTTCCTGCGTTGCAACAGAAACCGCTATGTTTTCCGATATAGGCTCACTTTATTTCCATGAATTCATGGAGTTACGGGGTCAAGATTTATACGGGGATATATCCGGTTCCCTTAATTTCCTCCATGACGGCATAGGTGTGGGTTTCCCTGACCCCCGGAAGCGGGAGAATCACCTCCGAGAGGAACTGCCGGTAGGCCTCCATTCCGGCGACCCGCGCCTTCACCAGATAATCGAAACCGCCTGCCACCATGTGGCATTCCATCACGTCGTCGCTGCGTTTCACCGCGGCGGCGAATGCGTCGAAAACGTCGGGCGTGGTGCGGTCGAGCTTGACCTGTACGAAGACGAGCAGATTGCGCCCGAGCTTTTCCGGCGACAGCAAAGCGCTATAACCGGTGATGTATCCTTCGCGGGTCAGCCGCTTGACCCGTTCGGCGGTCGCCGTGGGAGAAAGCGAGACGCGATCGGCGAGTTCGAGATTGCTCAGGCGCCCCTCTTTCTGGAGCGCCCGGAGGATTTTTCGGTCGAGACGGTCGATGTCCTTCATGTTTCGCTACATTTTGCCAGAGTTGCCGTGAGATATTTCGTTAATGCCATAAAGATCCGCCGAAATCACCAGGAAATTCCCGCTATGGAGAGAATGAAACGGAGATGCATATGAGCCAGATTCTGACCGAGCCCTTCATTCCCTTTAACGCGCCTTATGCCGGTGATGACGACCGGCTGATCCGGCAGTTCGCCGCCCGCACCAGCCTCACCTCGGCGCAGGATGCGGCGATCGACCAGCGGGCGCGGCGGATGATCAATGCCATCCGCGACGGGGCCGGCAAGGTCGGCGGTGTCGAGGATTTTTTGCGCGAGTATGGGCTTTCGACGCGGGAAGGGCTGGCGCTGATGGTGCTTGCCGAGGCGCTGCTGCGCGTGCCCGATGCCCTGACCCAGGACCGGTTGATCGAGGACAAGCTGCGCGAAGGTGGCTGGAGCACCCATGAGGCCTCCGGCGAAAGCTGGTTCGTGTCGGCATCTGCCTGGGCGCTTGCGGTTTCGGCGCGCGTCATTGGCCCCGGCGAGACGCCGGAGGGAATCCTGCGCGGCCTCGTCAAGCGCGTCGGCCTGCCGACCGTGCGCACCGCCACCAAGCAGGCGATGCGTTTTCTCGGCCACCATTTCGTGCTCGGCGAGACGATGAAGGATGCGCTTGTCCGTGCCGCCAAGAGCGAGGAGAAAGGCTACCGCCATTCCTTCGATATGCTGGGCGAGGGCGCCCGCACGGCGGAAGACGCGAAGCGTTATTTCCGCTCCTATGCCGATGCGATCCAGTCGATCGGCGCGCATATGAAAAAACACGGCAAGGGCAGGCAGCTTCCCGACCGGATGGGCATTTCCGTCAAACTCTCGGCGCTGCATCCGCGCTACCTCGCCACCCACCATGACCGGGTGATGGCTGAACTGGTACCCGACCTTCTGGATCTCGCCCGGATGGCCAAGGAACACCAGCTCAATTTCACCGTCGATGCAGAGGAGGCCGACCGGCTGGAACTGTCGCTCGACGTGATCGCCGCCACCTTCTCCGATCCGTCGCTTTCCGGCTGGGACGGGTTCGGCCTGGCGATCCAGGCCTATCAGAAGCGGGCGCCCCAGGTGATCGACTATATCGACCAGCTCTGCACCACGCATGGCCGGCGGATGATGGTGCGGCTCGTCAAGGGCGCCTATTGGGACACCGAGGTGAAGCGGGCGCAGGAGCGGGGGATCGAGGACTATCCGGTCTGGACCCGCAAGCCGGCGACGGATCTTGCCTATCTCGCCTGCGCCCAGCAGCTTCTCGCCAAGCGGGCGCGAATCTTTCCGCAATTTGCGACCCATAACGCGCTGACCGTCTCGACCATTCTGGAGCTTGCCGGCCCTGACCGCACCGGCTTCGAATTCCAGCGACTGCACGGCATGGGCGAGGCCCTCTACGACGATCTTCTCGACAGCAACGACCGGATCGCCTGCCGCATCTATGCGCCGGTTGGCGGTTATCGCGACCTGCTCGCCTATCTGGTGCGCCGGCTTCTCGAAAACGGTGCCAACTCGTCCTTCGTGGCAGTTGCCGGCGATAAGCAGGTGCCGGTGGAAAAGCTGCTCGAACGACCGGCCGCAAGGCTCGGTCTCGATGACGGCATCAGCGCGCGGCACAAGCAGATCCCGCTGCCCTCGGACATCTACGGCCGCCGCAAGAACAGCGCTGGTTTCGAATTCGGCCACCGGGTCGAGCTCGAAAGGCTGATGGCCAGCGTTTCCAAGCCGTGGGGCGAGGTGACGGCGGGGCCGTTGGTAGCAGGCGTCACCTCCAAGGCGGAGGAAAAGCCGGTTCGGTCTCCCTCAGATCGTTCGAAGATCGTCGGCACCGTGCGCGATGCGACGCCGGCAGATGTGGATGCAGCCTTCACGGCTGCGGCCAAGGCTTTTCGGGCCTGGTCGCGCCAGCCGGTGGAAATCCGCGCTGCATGCCTCGAACGGGCCGCCGGGCTTATGGAGGAAAACCGCGACCGGCTGCTGGCGCTGCTTGCCGCCGAGGCCGGCAAGACGCTGGACGACGGGATTGCCGAAATCCGCGAGGCGGTGGATTTCTGCCGCTACTATGCCGACAAGGGCCGCGAACTGTTCGCCATGCCCACGACGATGCCGGGACCGACCGGCGAGGACAACCGCCATTTTTGGCGCGGACGCGGGGTGTTCGGGTGCATTTCGCCGTGGAATTTTCCGCTGGCGATCTTCCTCGGGCAGATTTCCGCCGCGCTGGTGGCCGGCAATACGGTCGTCGCAAAACCGGCGCCGCAGACGCCGCTGATCGCGTTTGAGGCAATCCGGCTGTTCCATCAGGCCGGCATTCCGGCCGAAGTGCTTGCGCTGGTGCCGGGCGGCCCGGATGTCGGCTCGGCGATCACCGCGCATCGCAAGCTCGCCGGTATCGCCTTCACCGGTTCGACGAAAACTGCGCATGCAATCAACCGGGCGCTGGCCGCCAAGGACGGGCCGATCGTGCCCTTTATCGCCGAGACCGGCGGCATCAACGCGATGATCGTCGATGCGACGGCACTTTCGGAACAGGTGGCGGACGACGTGGTCGTTTCCGCCTTCCGCTCGGCCGGCCAGCGCTGCTCGGCGCTGCGCATCCTTTTTCTGCAGGAGGATATCGCCGACGGCATGCTGAAGATGATTGAGGGGGCGGCGGCCGAACTCAATCTCGGCGATCCGGCTAAACAGACTACCGATGTCGGGCCGATCATCGACGAGAACCAGAGACAAATGCTGGCCGACCACATCTCGGACATGCGGGCCAGAAAACAGAAGATACGTTACGCCGGAAGCGCGCCGGCGACCGGCAACTTCTTCGCCCCCCACATCATCGAACTCGACAGCGCCGCGGTGCTGACCAAGGAAGTGTTTGGCCCGGTTCTGCACGTGGTGCGCTGGAAAGCGAAGGAGTTCGACAAGGTGCTTTCGGCGATCGACGCGACAGGCTACGGCCTGACACTCGGCATCCACAGCCGCATCGAGGCGACGATCCGCAAGGTGACGGAGGCGCTCGATACCGGCAACGTCTATGTCAACCGCAACATGATCGGCGCCGTGGTCGGCACCCAACCCTTCGGCGGCTCCGGCCTTTCCGGCACCGGCTTCAAGGCGGGCGGCCCTGCCTATCTGATGCGGTTTGCCGAAGAGCAGGTGATCTCCGTCAACACCGCTGCCGCCGGCGGCAACGCCAGCTTGATCGCGATCGGGGAGGGGTAAGACGCGACGGCGCAGCCGGCAAAACGCTCCAGTGGAGCGTTTTGAGCGTCGAACGCGCCGAGCCCAAGCGAGGCGCCGGGAGCAGGAACGGTCCGGCGCAGCCGGAGCAATCGACCCCGGTGAATTGATTGCGGTGACGAACGCGCCGAGCGAAAGCGAAGCGCCGGGGGCGTTTTGGAGCCAGATGCGGCAGACCATCTCTTGCCCCCCGCGGACGGCGCGACTACCAAGAACCAAAAGGCTCGGAGCGATCCGGGCCTTCTTGCATTCGGTCCTGTTGTATTTTTGCCATCGGACCAGCCTCGCATAAATATGATGATTAGAGTCATGTTTTAATAATTGACAATAATACTCATGTTTTCTAATGGCATGAATAAGGCATTTCCTGCCTCCCGCCACATTCTTGCCAGAATTGAAAAGGGCCGCCGCCTTTCCGGTGCGTTGACGCGCGCCGGCGGTTTCGTGTGCCCTGTTGAAAGGACAGTCATGCTCACCCGACGTCTGCGATCCACCCTTGCCACCTGCACCGCGCTTGCGGTGTTTTCCCTCGCCTGCGGCGCCTCCGCCCAACAGGCCGCACAGCCGCAGGCGGACACGACGCTGAAGCCGATCGTGCTCAAGGGGAAACGGGTGAAGGCGGGGGATGTGGCGGCGGACACGCCGCTTGCGAGCACGACGACGGCGGAAGAGATTGCCAAGAAGGACATCGGCAGCATCCAAGATCTCGGCCGCTCGACGGAGCCCGGTGTCGACTTCAGCAAGAACGACGGCGGCCTGTTCATCCGCGGCCTCGGCGGCGCGCGCGTCACGACGCTCATCGATGGCATCCCGATCCCATTCCTGTCCAACGATGGCCGCAGCGGGGCGGGCGGTGCTCCGACCACCGCAACGAACGCCCAAGGCGGCGGGGATAGCTTCGATTTCAGCTCGCTGTCGACCCTCGATGTATTGCGCGGGGCGGATTCGAGCCGCGCCGGCAACGGCGCCCTCGGCGGCGCTCTGGTGCTCAGGACGCTTGAGCCCGAGGATTTGATCGGCGAAGGTCGCGACTGGAGCGGCATCGGGAAGCTAACCTATGACAGCCAGGACAACAGTTTCGACTCTTCGGTTGCCGTCGCTAAGAAGATCCAGAATACTTCAATTCTCTTCCAGGGCGGCTACAAGAAGGGGCATGAGCGCAAGAGCAATGGCGACGTCGGCGGCATCGGCCCGACCCGGACGGAAGCCAATCCAGGTGATCTCGACCAGAATAACCTGCTGTTCAAGCTGCGCCAGGATCTTGAAGGTGGACATCGCGTCGGTTTAACGGCCGAGCGCTTCGACCGTCAGTTCGAAAACGATCTAAAAACCTCCCAGGGCGCCACGACCGGCTCATCGCGCGTCTATGCGCCGGGCGACTTCTGGGGCCACGACGACACTCGCCGCGAGCGCGTTTCTCTGGACTACCAGTTCGAGGCCCCGGACCCGGACAGCCTCATCAACTTGGCAAACCTGACAGTCTACTGGCAACGGCTGACGAAGAACGCTGGCAACGAAGGCACTCGCGTCGGCACCGTGGCAGGCCCCTGGTATCGCGACAACGAACTGCAGGAGAGCACGATCGGCGCGACCGGCTCGCTGGAATCGCAGTTTGAGACCGGCGGCGTCAGCCACACGGTGACGCTCGGCGGCAATGTCGAAATCTTCAAGGCTCGCTCCTTCCTCGACGGCGTCGACGCCTGCATTCTGGGCACAGCAAGCCCGATCGCTCTCGCCTTCTCTTGCCCGGCGCTGCATGCGGATCAGTCCGATATGCCGGATGTCGACGGAACCCGGCTCGGCATCTATCTCGACGACAAGATGGAGTTCGGCAACGGCTTCGCCCTCACTCCCGGCGTGCGGTTCGATCTTTTCGAGTACCGACCGAAAAGCTCCGGCGCCTACACCGACAATTCCGGTTTCACCAGCTTCGGCCTGCCGGACGGCACCAACGGCCATGGCGTCTCGCCGAAGCTGTTGGCGACCTACGACGTGCGCCCGGATGTGCAACTTTTCGCACAGTGGTCGATGGCCTATCGCGCGCCGACGGTCAGCGAACTCTACCTAAACTTCGCTAACCCGGCGCAGGGGTATGCCGTCATCGGCAATGCCGACTTGGAGCCTGAAACCGCCAACGGCTTCGAGATCGGTGCCAATCTCGGCGACGAGAATTTCGGCGGCCGCGTTAGGCTCTTCCATAACCGCTACAAGAACTTCATCGATAGCACGTCGGCTCCGGCTCCAGGCTTTGCCGCAGGCATTACCCAGAATTTCAACCGCAGCAAGGTGCAAATCTCCGGTATAGAGGTCAGCGGTATCAAACGCTTCGACAACGGTTTCAACGTTCACGGCGCTCTTGCGTTTGCATATGGCCGGGACACTGAAACTAACGAATATATCCGTACCATCGCGCCTCTTAAGGCCGTTGTGGGTGTTGGCTACGAGCAGGAAACCTGGGGCGTCGACCTTACCGGGATCTTTGCAGGCGGCATGCGGCACGAAGGCAACCCCGCTACGTTCGAAGCGCCTAGCTACGGCCTCGCCGACCTGACTGGTTGGTGGGAGCCGGAGCAGACCAAGGGGCTGCGGATCCAAGCGGGCATCTACAACCTGTTCGACAAGACTTACTACAACGCGGTTGCGCTTCGCGACACGAACATGAGCGTGGCGCCAGCTGCGGGAAACGCTTACCAGCCAGCACCATATTTCTCCGAACCAGGCCGGTCGTTCAAACTCTCTCTAACCCAGCGGTTCTGAACCAATACATCGGCGCCGGCGCCTGAGAAGGGTGGTGCGAGCGATCGTGCCGCCCTTTTCCTTGTGCACGCTCCTGGCGGCTATCCGGTTGCGGCTATTCACATAGCCTTTCCTTCGCTAACCATAACCGCAAGGACATGTTTGATCCGAAAGCACTTGGGGGAGCGAAGCTATGGCAGAGGTCAGATCCGACATCGAAATCGCACGCGCCGCGAAAAAGAAGCCGATCACGGAGATCGGCGCGAAGCTCGGGATTCCCGTCGAGGCACTCGCCCCCTATGGCCACGACAAGGCGAAGGTCGGGGCGGAGTTCATCGCGTCGCTTTCGGGAAAGAAGGACGGGAAGCTGATCCTCGTGACCGCCATCAATCCGACGCCGGCGGGCGAGGGGAAGACGACGACGACCGTAGGGCTCGGCGACGGGCTGAACCGGATCGGCAGACGAGCCGTCATCTGCGTGCGCGAGCCTTCGCTCGGCCCCTGTTTCGGGGTCAAGGGTGGAGCGGCCGGCGGTGGTTATGCGCAGGTTATTCCGATGGAAGACATCAATCTGCATTTCACCGGCGATTTCCACGCCATCACGTCTGCCCATAACCTGCTGTCGACGATGATCGACAACCATATCTACTGGGGCAATGCCGAGAACATCGATACAAGGCGGATCAGCTGGCGGCGGGTGATGGACATGAACGACCGGGCGCTGCGCCAGACGGTCGTATCGCTCGGCGGCGTCGCCAACGGTTTTCCGCGCGAGAGCGGCTTCGATATCACCGTCGCCTCGGAAGTGATGGCGATCTTGTGCCTGGCGGCCGACCTCAAGGACCTCCAAAGACGGCTCGGCGACATCGTCATCGGTTACCGGTTCGACCGCTCGCCCGTCTTTGCCCGCGACCTCAAGGCCGACAAGGCGATGACCGTGCTTCTGAAGGATGCGATGCAGCCGAACCTGGTGCAGACGCTCGAAAACAATCCGGCCTTCGTGCATGGCGGGCCGTTCGCCAATATCGCCCATGGCTGCAATTCGGTGATCGCCACGCGCACGGCGCTGAAGCTCGGCGACTATGTGGTGACGGAAGCGGGTTTCGGGGCCGATCTCGGCGCCGAAAAGTTCTTCGACATCAAGTGCCGCAAGGCAGGGCTGAAGCCGAATGCGGCCGTCATCGTCGCCACCGTGCGGGCATTGAAGATGAACGGCGGGGTGAAAAAAGAGGATCTAGGCCAGGAGAATGTCGAGGCGCTGAAGCGCGGCGCGGCCAACCTCGGCCGCCATATCGCCAATGTGCGGAAATTCGGCGTGCCGGTGGTCGTCGCCATCAACCATTTCACCTCGGATACGGAGGATGAGATCGCCGCCGTCAAGGACTACGCAGCGCGGCACGGTGCGGACGGCATCGTCTGCCGGCATTGGGCGGAAGGGTCCGCCGGCATCGAGGAGCTTGCCCTCAAGGTGGTCGAGCTTGCCGAGGGCGGCCAGGCGAAATTCCAGCCGCTCTATCCCGATCACCTGCCGCTCCTCGAAAAGATCGAGATCATCGCCTCGAAGATCTATCATGCCGGCGAAGTCACTACCGACCGGGGCGTGCGCGACCAGTTGAAGGCCTGGGAGGAGCAGGGTTACGGCGACCTGCCGATCTGCATCGCCAAGACGCAATATTCCTTCTCGACCGACCCCGCCTTGCGCGGTGCGCCGGAGGGTCACATCGTGCATGTGCGCGAAGTGCGGCTTTCGGCCGGCGCCGGTTTTGTCGTCGCGATCACCGGCGAGATCATGACCATGCCCGGTCTGCCGCGCGTGCCGTCCGCGGAACGCATCTTTCTGAACGAGGATGGTTTCGTGGAGGGGTTGTTCTGAGGGCTTGAGCGCTCGAGCCGCCTTGTGTTAAAGCTCGTCCGTCGAAAAAGGCAGGGCCGGATATGGTAAGCACGGCCCCTTCCGCAAGGAAGCTCTGATCCTTCGGTCCACCGTTGAGAACCCGCGACGAGAAACGGCACATCCCGTGCCGCTCTCGGCGGATTCTCGTGGCCTTTTCCGCGTCGCGTTCCGTCGGGGCAACTTTGCGAGAAAACGATGCGTATGAACCATATCGATATCCACGTGCCCGACGTTACGGTAACCAGCGCCTTCCTCGTCCGGCATTTCGGCCTGACTCTGCGTGAGATGCGCGGCGCGAACGGCCTGGCCATCCTCAACGACGATTCAGGCCTCGAAATCGTCGTCAGCCACCCGGTCGAAAAATTCGGCGGGGCCGAGCAGCAGGCGCTTGGGGTCGTCACCTACCATCTCGGATTCATCCAGCCGGAGAGAGCCGAGGTCGACAGGCTTTATCGGGAACTCAAGGATGGCGATGCCGAACTGGTGGGGGAGCCGCGAGAGATGCGCGGCGGGTATCTCTTCTACTGCCTGGCGCCTGGCCGGGTAATGATCGAGGTAGGCTGGCGGGGTTAGAGGTTTGGCTTGTTCCTCGGCCGCGTCCAGGGCGGTATTGGGAGGAGCGGAGACAGCGCGGCATATGTCCTTCTCCCCGCTTGCGGGGAGAAGGTGCCGGCAGGCGGATGAGGGGCCGCTATCCCTCGGCTGCCGGCATGAATTTCAGATCCGGCGCATCCTCAGGCTCATTCAACCTGCCGCGCCGCCGTCTCAATCTCAACATCTGCGTGGCCGGAATGCGCGCTATGCGTGCGTTGTGGCGGGCGGCAGACGGCCTACCGGCAATACCGGTACCCGTCCTTCCGCTCCAGCACGTCGAGATGGAGATGGTTTTGGTGGGCGGCGTCGCTGCCTGGTGACAGGACGGTGGTGAAGTGGAGGCAGGCGCCGGCGGTGGCGGTGCGCTGGAAGGCGCCTTCCATGGTCGAGTCCTCGGCCCTAGGCTTCATCTCCAGCTTCTCGCCGTTATCGAGCTTGAACGCGGCGACGTCGAAGGCGTTGCCGCGGGCATGTTCGGAAATCTTGCCCGTCGAGGCGCTGTTGCGCAGGCGGCAGGCATAGGTGGAGCCGGGCACGAGGCCGGTGATCCTGCGGCCAGGCATGGCGATATTGAGCGCCGGCTGGACGGTGTCCTTCAGCCAGTGCGCCAGACTGACCGCCGTCTTGCAGCGCATCGTCGCACCGCCGACCTCGACCCCCGGCAGGACTGTGGCAACGTCGATAGGGCTCTCTATGCCGCAGCCATTGCCCTCGTCGATCGGATCGGTGGCTTCGAATTTCGCGCCGAGCGAGGTGAGCTCGGCAAGGCAAGCCTTCAGCTCTTCGGGGTCTTCCTTGACAAGCGGTGGCGGCGGAGGTGGCGGAGGGGCTTCTGCCTTCTGCTCGTCCGGTTGCTTGCCGTCCGGCTTGGTTTCGCTCTGCTTGGTCTCCGGCTTTGCCGCATCCGTTTCGGGCGTCGCCGCCTGGCCAGGTTTGTCAATCGGCTGCGCCTCGGCGGCCGTGGCGCCCGGCTTTGGCAGGGGCTTCGGAACTTCGGCCTCATGGGCCGGCTCGGAAGCCGTGCCGGGTTGCTCGACAACGGGCGGCTTTTCAGGATTTTCGGCCGGATTTCCGTTGGGCCGGTTCTGCGCCACCGGTGCCGGTGTCTCGGGAACGGCGGGTTTTTCGGCGGGGCGCTCCGCCTGCTGAGGCGCCTCGGTCGGTTTCTGCACCTCTTCGACGGGCTTCGGGATTGGCAGGGGAACGTTTGCCAGCGCCGGCGGTTCGGGAATTGCAGTGCGTCCCTGTGATCGCGGGGACGCGCGGCGGCGCGGTGCGCGATCATGCGATCCGTCCTGCAGAAGGCGGGTCAGGAAGTTCACTTCCACGACGCCGGGCGGGACGTTGGAGTGTTGGGATATCGGTCTTTCGGGCGGCAGCCCGGCTCCGATGATCAGGGGCAGGCCTGCGAGAATTGCGATCCACGGATGCTGCATGCCGTATCCTTCTCGGCTGCGTTTCTTCGATCCTTGCGGGACGCTAAACGCGTCTCTCCGGTTTTGGTCGCATCGCAGCGCCAGAATTCTGTTTCCGGCTCGTGGAAATTCGCTTGCGCGGCTCGAAAACCCCAGCTAACAATTCGGCCCATGATGAACTCGATGACCATTGCTAACTGGTGGCCGGCACGCTCAACGCGGCCTTGACCAGTCATGTCCATCGACAAGACCACAAGCCGCCCGGAACCCGAGGCGGCTTTTTTGTTATCCGCCGCAGGCACCCGGGCAAAGACATTGGAGAGGCAGGACAATGGTAACGATCATTCGGGATGACGGTTCGGAAGTCTACGAGACAAGGGGCGGGATTGCGGTCAGCCGCCAGCGGCGCGCCGCACCCTATGCGGATGCGATCTCCTCCTATGTCGACAGGCTCGACGAGCGGCGCGGCGCGGTATTTTCTTCCAACTACGAATATCCGGGCCGTTATACCCGCTGGGATACGGCGATCGCCGATCCCCCGCTCGGCATCTCTTCGAATGGCCGCCGGGTGTGGATCGAGGCCTTTAACGGCCGCGGCGAGGTGCTGCTCGGTTTTGTCGCGGACAAGCTGAAGACGGTGGCCGAGCTGACGCTCGGGGAACGGACGGACCGGCGCCTCGACCTCACCGTCAACGAGCCGACGCGCGTGTTCACCGAGGAAGAGCGCTCGAAGATGCCGACGGTGTTTTCCGTGCTGCGGGCAATCGTCGACCTGTTCCATTCGGAAGCGGATTCGGCGATCGGCCTGTTCGGCGCCTTTGGTTACGACATCGCCTTCCAGTTCGATGCGATCAAGCTTTCGATGCAGCGTCCGGAAGACCAGCGCGACATGGTCCTATTCCTGCCGGATGAAATCCTCGTCGTCGACCATCATGCGGCCAAGGCCTGGATCGATCGCTACGACTTTTCCAAGGATGGCGTGACCACCGAGGGCAAGGACCAGGAGATCGCACCCGATCCCTTCCAGCGCAATGATACGATACCGCCGAAGGGCGACCATCGGCCCGGCGAATATGCGGCCCTCGTCACCAAGGCGAAGGAAAGTTTCCGCCGCGGCGACCTGTTCGAAGTGGTGCCGGGGCAGAAGTTCATGGAGCGCTGCGACTCGAAGCCTTCGGAAATCTCCAACCGGCTGAAGGCGATCAATCCATCGCCCTATTCCTTCTTCATCAATCTCGGCCATCAGGAATATCTGGTCGGCGCCTCGCCGGAAATGTTCGTGCGAGTGTCGGGCCGGCGCATCGAGACCTGCCCGATTTCGGGCACGATCAAGCGTGGCGAAGATCCGATCGCCGACTCGGAACAGATCCTCAAGCTCCTGAATTCCAAGAAGGACGAGTCCGAACTCACCATGTGCTCGGATGTCGACCGCAACGACAAATCCCGCGTCTGCGAGCCGGGTTCGGTGAAGGTGATCGGCCGCCGGCAGATCGAGATGTATTCGCGGCTCATCCACACCGTCGACCATATCGAAGGGCGTCTCAGGCCCGACATGGACGCGTTCGACGGTTTTCTCAGCCACGCCTGGGCCGTCACCGTAACGGGTGCGCCGAAGCTTTGGGCGATGAGGTTCATCGAGAACCACGAAAAGAGCCCGCGCGCCTGGTATGGCGGGGCGATCGGTATGGTCGGTTTTAACGGTGATATGAATACCGGGCTTACGCTGCGCACCATCCGCATCAAGGACGGCATTGCCGAGGTGCGCGCCGGCGCGACGCTGCTCAACGACAGCGATCCGAATGAGGAAGAAGCCGAAACCGAACTGAAGGCGTCCGCTATGCTGACAGCGATCCGTGATGCAAAGGCCGGCAATGCGGCGAAAGCCGGCCGCGACGTGGCGCGGGTGGGGCAGGGGGTAAAAATCCTGCTCGTCGATCACGAGGACAGTTTTGTCCATACGCTCGCCAATTACTTCCGTCAGACGGGTGCGACTGTCTCGACCGTGCGCACGCCGGTGCCGGAAGAGGTGTTCGACCGCTTCGATCCGGACCTCGTCGTGCTTTCGCCCGGGCCCGGCAATCCGAAGGATTTCGACTGCAAGGCGACCATCAAGATGGCGCGCTCGAAAGGCTTGCCGATCTTTGGCGTCTGCCTCGGCCTGCAGGCGCTGGCCGAAGCCTATGGTGGGGAACTGAGACACCTGGCGCTGCCGATGCACGGCAAGCCGTCGCGCATCCGAGTGCTGGAGCCGGGCATCGTCTTCTCCGGGCTCGCCAAGGAAGTCACTGTCGGGCGCTACCACTCGATCTTCGCCGATCCGAAGACGCTGCATCCGGATTTCATGATCACCGCCGAAAGCGAAGACGGCACGATCATGGGCATCGAGCACGTCAAGGAGCCGGTGGCGGCGGTGCAGTTCCACCCGGAATCGATCATGACGCTCGGCGGCGATGCCGGCATGCGGATGATCGAAAACGTCGTGGCACATCTGTCGCGGCGGGCAAAGACCAAGGCGGCGTAAGGTGTCGGCCGAAGCCATCGCGATCGACTCTATCCGCGAGGACCATATCGAGAGCTTCCACAAGGCGCTCGACACGGTCTCGCGCGAGCGGAAATATCTGACCTTCCTGGAGGCGCCGCCGCTCGAAAGCGTGCGGACATTCGTGCTCGACATGATCGAGAACGGCCATCCGCAGGTCGTCGCCGTTGCCGGCGGCGACGTGGTCGGCTGGTGCGACATCCGCCGGTATCCCCAGCCGACACATGCCCATTGCGGCACGCTCGGCATGGGCATCATCCCCGGCTATCGCGAAAAGGGGCTCGGCACGCGGCTGATCCGCGCCGCGGTCGGGCAGGCCCGAGACCGCGGCTTCCACCGCGTCGAGCTGCATGTGCACGCCGACAACCTGCGCGCCATCGCGCTCTATGAAAAGGTCGGCTTCGTGCGCGAGGGCGTGGCGCGCGACGCGGTGAGGATCGACGGGCGGTATATCGACAGCATCGGGATGGCGGTGGTGTTCGGGTAGGGTTGGCCCAAAGACTGGCGGAGCGATCTGTCAGTCGTTATTCAGCGGCATCCGCCAACAGCGAAGCCTCCGCCGCCGGCAACCTCTCGCACCTCTCTGCAAACAGTTTCTCGCTCAAAAAATCGACCAGCACCCGCACTTTCGGCGACAGGTGTCGACTGGAGGGCCAGAGGAGGTGGAACTGGCCGGGGGCGTTGAGGTGTTCGTCGAGGATCGTCCGCAGTCGGCCGTCGGCGACCGGTTCCCTTGCCAGAAAGTCCGGCATGCAGCCGATGCCGAGGCCGGCGATGACCGTGTGGCGCAGCGCCTCCATGTTGTTGCAGGTGAGCGCCGTGCGCAGGTGCGGCTCGGCACCTTCGGGCGGCAGGGTGATCGGCAAATCCTGGATCTTGCGGCTGTTCGGATAGCGGAAACGGATCGCCAGATGGCCGTCGAGCTCGCGCGGGCATTCGGGAGTGCCGTGGCGTTCCAGGTAGGAAGGCGCGGCGCAGAGAAGCATCTGGAAAGGCCTGAGTGTCCGTGACATCAGCCGCGAGTCCGGCAGGTTGCCGCTGCGGATCGCCACGTCGACCTCTTCGTCGATCAGGTCGACGACCCGGTCGTTGAAATCGAGATCGAGTTCGATCTCGGGGTAACGCTCGACGAATTCCGGCAGCACCGGCAGCAGAAGATGATAGGTGACGATCGGCACGCTGACCCTGAGTTTTCCGCGCGGCACGGCGATGGCGCTTGCAAGCGAGGCTTCGGCATCGTTGAGGTCGTCCAGCACGCGACGGCAGCGTTCGTGGAACAGCCGGCCTTCTTCGGTCAGGCGCAAGCTGCGCGTCGAGCGCTGGAAAAGCCGGACGCCGACATCCTTTTCGAGATTGGTGACGGCCTTGCCGACCGCCGAAGCCGAAAGGCCGAGCACTCGGCCGGCTGCGACGAAACTGCCGAGATCAGCGGTGCGCACGAAGGCCGTCAGTCCACCCAGGCGATCCATAACCCTCTCCCATTCGAGCGTTTTCTTCCGTCATATAAGGAACAGACGGAGGATTTTCTAATCATTGTGTCAAAACTATCTTGTGTTGGTCAATTGATACCCTTCCGGCCGGATCGGTTTGGGTGACGGCTTCTCCCAGGCCGCCAGCCTTTCTTTTTGCTCCAACACAGCGGAATCTCGGATATGAGAGACAACACACATGCTGCAACGGCGGCCGGACGGCTGTTCGTTCTGTTCGCAGTCTGCTGCGCGGCGGCCGCTATGCCGCTCACCTTCACCGGCACGGCCGTCGGCCTGCCCGCCATCAGCCGTGCGCTCGGCGGCAGCCCGATTGCCCTCAACTGGGCCACCAATGCCTTCATGCTTTCCTTCGGCAGCACCCTGATGGCCGCCGGCGCGCTCGCTGACAGTTATGGGCGCAAGCGAATTTTCCTGAGCGGCCTCGGTATCTTCGCGCTGTTTTCGATCGGTCTCGCCTTCGCGGGCGATATCGTCTGGTTCGATGTGCTGCGGGCGCTGCAGGGCATCGGCGCGGCAGCCGCCTTTTCTGGCGGCATGGCGTCGCTCGCGCAGGAATTCGACGGCGCGGCACGGCTCAGGGCTTTCAGCATCGTCGGCGCCAGTTTCGGCATCGGGCTCGCCTTCGGGCCGATCGCATCGGGATGGATGATCGCCATGTTCGGCTGGCCGGCAATCTTCATGCTGGTCGTCGCACTGGCGGCCGTCGCACTGATGCTCGGCGCAATCTTCATGCGGGAATCGCGCGATCCCGATGCTTCCGGTCTCGACTGGAAGGGAGCGCTCAGTTTCACCGCGGCGCTGACCGCTCTGACTTTCGGCGTGCTCCAGGCGCCGGAAAGCGGCTGGGGCGACCCGCTTGTCATCGTCATGCTTCTGGTAGCCGTCTTGGTTTTCCTCGCCTTCGTGCTGATCGAACGGACCGTGGCGCGGCCGATGCTCGACCTCACGTTGTTTCGTTATCCGCGTTTCGTCGGCGTGCAATTGCTGGCAGCGGCGCCGGCCTATGCATTCGTGGTGCTGCTCATCCTCCTGCCGGTGCGGTTCATCGGCATCGAGGGCATGGACGAGATCGCCGGCGGGCGGATGATGATCGCGCTGTCCGGGCCGCTCCTCGTCCTGCCGATCGCCGCCGGGCTGCTGACGCGCTGGTTCGCGCCGGCGACGATTTGTGGCGCCGGCCTGGCGATTTCGGCGGCCGGCCTGTTCTGGCTCAGCCAGTTTCCGGTGGGCTCCGCGCCAGTGGCGCTGATTGCGCCGCTCGTGACGATCGGCGTCGGCATCAGCCTGCCCTGGGGCCTGATGGACGGTCTCGCCGTCAGCGTCGTCCCGAAGGAAAGAGCCGGCATGGCGACCGGCATTTTCAGCACCACGCGGGTTGCCGGCGAAGGTGTGGCGCTTGCGGTGGTGACGGCGGTGCTTTCGGCGCTCACCAGCGCGAACCTCGGCAGCGGCGCCGGCGACCAGGCGGGCGCGATTGCCCAGCGGCTGGTGACCGGCGACCTGCGGGATGCGGCGGGACTGCTGCCGTCGATGGGACAGGTGGCCCTGCTGCAGGGTTACAGCCACGGGTTCTCCTCGCTCCTGTGGCTGCTGACCGCGATCACGGCACTGACAGCGGTCGTGGTGTTCCTTTTCCTCGGGCGGGGAGGCGAGACGGCGGAGGATATCGCGGAGGAGGCGGAACTGGCCGCCGCTGCCGCGACGCGATCCGACGAGAACCGATTACGCCAGCCGGCCCTTTGACAAAGGGCCTTTGACAAACCGGCTCATCTGAGCCATATGCAGGCTATCCGGAACCGCCGCAGCGAGACGATCTCGCTGCGGCGGTTTCGCCGTTTTGGGCCTTCGGTCCTGCAAATCATTCGCACGCGCAAAAAGGAAGACATGGTGGCGAGGGAAGTCAAAATCGTCGAGCGGCTGGCCTTCTGGGGCATGCCGCTGTCGCTCGGCGTCATGTTCTTGAAGATGCTGGCCTGGTGGATGACGGGCTCCGTCGCGCTGCTGTCGGACGGGCTCGAATCCTTCGTCAATGTCGCCGCCGCCTTCATCGCCTATTTCGTCATCCGCTATGCACAGCGACCGGCAGACCACGACCATCAGTTCGGCCATCACAAGGCGGAATACATTTCTGCGGTCGTCGAAGGCGGGTTGATCATCGTCGCGGCGTTCCTGATCCTCAGCGAGGCTTGGGACGGACTGTTCTCGCCGAAACTGCCGGATGCGCCGGTGCTGGGCCTGGCGATCAACGGACTGGCGGCGGTCATCAACGCTGCCTGGGCGACGACGCTGATCCGGGTCGGCACCGCCCATTATTCGCCTGCAATGGCAGCCGATGGCCGGCACATCATGTCCGACGTGGTGACTTCGGCCGGGGTCTTCGTCGGCCTCGTCCTCGCCGTTGTCACTGGATACGCGATCCTCGACCCGGTGCTCGCCATCCTGGTCGCGATCAACATCCTCTGGCAGGGCTACAAGGTGATCGCCCACTCCATCGGCGGGCTGATGGACCGGGCGCTGGAGCCGGACGAGGAGGCGGCGGTGCGCGAGGCGATCGCTACCCATTCGGTCGGCGCCCTCGGTGTCCACGACTTGAAATCGCGCCGGGCGGGGGCGGCTGTCTTCATCGATTTCCATCTGGTCGTACCGGCTGGCATGAGCGTCGCAGAAGCGCATGCGATCTGTGACCGCTTGGAAGATGCGATCAAAGCGAGTATTGCCGGCGCCACATTGGCAATCCATGTGGAGCCCGAAGGCGAGCGTGCCCATGGACAGAAAGTAGACGTTGAAGGAACAGGCAAATGACGATGACCGATGTCACCGGGCTCTCGCAGCTCGGATCCCAGGTGGAGGCTCCGCGGAGCCCCGAGACCGCAGTGCTGGAAAAGGTGCCGAACGGCAACCAGGGCACCGATTACGTGGTGCGCTTCACGGCACCGGAATTCACCTCCCTCTGCCCGATGACCGGCCAGCCGGATTTCGCGCATATCGTCATCGACTATATTCCGGACGGGTTCCTGGTGGAATCGAAGTCGCTGAAGCTGTTCCTGCATTCGTTCCGGAACCACGGCGCGTTCCATGAGGACTGCTCGATCTACATCGCCAAGCGGATCGTGGATCTGCTCGCCCCGAAGTGGCTGAGGATCGGCGCCTACTGGTATCCGCGCGGCGGCATTCCGATCGACGTGTTCTGGCAGACGGGCGAGGCGCCGGCAGGGGTGTGGCTGCCGGAGCAGGGGGTCGCGACGTATCGCGGGCGTGGGTGAGGCGCAACGGCTTGCCGGCAAAACGCTCCAGTGGAGCGTTTTAAGCGCCGGGATGGTGCGGCAGGCTCTTTCATCCCGTCACTTCAAAACCGAGCGAGTGTGGCGTGCGATCGACATTGATGTTGGAATCCGCCAGCCCCCCTCTGCCCTGCCGGGCATCTCCCCCACGGGTGGGGAGATCACAAGTGGCGCGACCGCCGTTCCCCGACAGACCTCGAACAGCCAGACCACGCAGAATGAGGCGTGAAACTTGAGGCGGTGAGCAAGCGCCCAGCCGATCTCCCCACCTGTGGGGGAGATGCCCGGCAAGGCAGAGGGGGGCGGACGCACTCCAACGTCGAAGGTAGGCCTTCCGTCCTTACATCAAGGGACCCGGCGCTTCAGCCACCGCAGAGCCTCTCACTCACACATCCATCGAATCGTCGCTGCCCATGTCGCTGTTGTCGAAATCCGGCTGGTCGTCGGAAAAGTCGTCGTTGCCGTAATCGGCCTGCTGCAGGCCGGCATTCGAGCCAGAATTGTCGGGCCCATCGTTGGTGTTGGCGGCGGTGCTGTCGTTACCCGAGGCCTGGCGGACCGCGTCATCCCCGAAATAGTTGTTGTTGATGACGGTTTCCTCGACAGGACCGCTGCCGCTGCCGAACGGGTTGCTGCCGGCGAGCGGCGAGCCCCAGCCGAGGGAGTTCATGTGGCTGCCGAAGATGCCGGAGAGCGAATTGGCGAGCAGCATGCCGCCCGCGACGCCGGCTGCGGTGCCGAGCGCGCCGCGCAGGAAGCTGCCACCGGCTGAGGGAACCGATGTCTGGCCGCTCCAGGGTGCGGCAGGCGGCGGAGGCGCACGATAACCGTCATCATAGTCGCTGCCGGTGCGGTAGTTCTGGCGTGGGGCGCTGCCCCATGGGCCCGACTGAGGGCCTGCCTGGGGCGCTTGCAGCGGACCGGGGCCGGTTCGAAGACCGGGCTGCGGGGCGGGGGATTGCTGGGCCTGGCCGGTGCCGAAGATCGAGCTCAGGAACCCGCCGCTCTGTTCGGCACGGTGATGATCGCTCGTCTCCGCTTCGAGCTGGCGGACGCGGTCTTCCAGTTCCTTGATGTGGTTGGCGGCGGCTTCGAGGCCCTTTTCCTGCACGATCACGGCCTGTGCCAGGTAGTAGGTGGCGTAGGGCTGTTCGCGGGTGGCCTGGTCGATGAGGGTTTCGGCGTCGCGGTCGCGCGGGGTGGCTGCGGCGGTGCGGACGCGGTCGAAAAGGGCGGTGAGGAGCTGGCGTTCTTCGGGTGACATGCTTGCCTCCTTGGGGGCGTTGCCGTGAACAACAAGGTAGGCAGGGATTCCGGCATTTCAAAGCCGGGATCCCTTACATTTCGGTAATCTTGGCGCGTGACCGGGGCTCACGCGAATGCCAGCGACATACCGAGAAGCGCGGTCGCGGCGCCGAGGATACGGGCGATGTAAGGGCTGAGCCGGGCAATGCCGAAGCCGAGCGCGATGCCGGCGGCATGCAGGAGGGCGGTGGCGATCATGAAGCCGATGCCGAACTGCAAGGCGCCTGCCGAGCCGAGTTCGCCGCCATGGGCGTGACCGTGGAACAGCGCGAAGACGCCGACCACGGCAGCCGCCGCCGGAACCGGCAGTTTCACCGCCGTTGCGACAAGCAGGCCAAGCCCGATGACCGAGGCGAGGATCGCCGGTTCGACGAACGGAAGGCTTATGCCGCCGAGCGCGAGCAGGAAGCCGGCGGCCATGGTGCCGACGAAAGCTGCGGGGACGATCCACAGCGCATTGCGGCTGCTGCCGGCTCCGATCTGCGCCGCCCAGAGGCCGACTGCGACCATGACTAGGATATGGTCGGCGCCGAACAGCGGATGGGAGAAACCTGAGAGGAGCGATCCGTGTTCTGCCGGATTGAGATGCGCGAAGGCAGGTGCGGTGGCGGCGGCAAGAATGGCGGCGGCGAGCGAAAGGCGTTTCAGCATTTGGGTCCCCTGGAAATTATGTGCATGCGGAATGACTGCGAAGATAGGCAAGCGCCTTGTGGCTGTCCATCGGCAATTGCCGCGACGGAAGGCTCGGTACTACGTCATTCACCTTAGTCCGTGGAAGGTGCCGTCTTAGACTCTACGCTCCATTGTTTTACGGCGGCGAACACATTATGTCCGGTATATGAATCTGATGCAGGAGACTCTCAGCGTGCTCGACGACGAAGACGACAAGGACGACAAGACCAAGGAACTGCCGCTCGGCAAGGAAACGGAAGCGAATCTTTTCAAGTCGCGTTCGATCTTCATCTATGGAACGATTACCCAGGAACTGGCGCAGAAGGTCAACACGCAGCTCGTGGCGCTTGCCGCCGCCAGCGACGAAGACATCCGCGTCTATGTGAGCTCGCCCGGCGGCCACGTGGAATCGGGCGATTCGATCCATGACATGATCAAGTTCATCAAGCCGAAGGTCTGGATGATCGGTACGGGCTGGGTCGCATCGGCCGGCGCGCTGATCTATGTGTCCGTTCCGAAGGAACGCCGCATCTGCTTGCCGAACACCCGCTTCCTGCTTCATCAACCGTCCGGCGGCACCCGCGGCATGGCATCCGATATCGAGATCCAGGCCCGCGAAATCATCAAGATGAACGAGCGGCTGAACAGGATCATGGCTGAAGCCACTGGCCAGTCGGTCGAGAAGATCGCCGCCGACACGGACCGCGATTATTGGCTGTCAGCCGAAGAAGCCAAGGTCTACGGCCTGGTTTCGAGGATCGTGACGTCGCAGAGCGAAATCTGATCGCTCTCTGCCATTTGAATTTGAAAAGCCCCGCCGGCTGCCGCCGCGGGGCTTTTTGTTGTTTGCGGCTCGCGTTACCAAGGATGGCGCCTGCCGGACGACCGGCAGACTTTTCCACCTGTGTGTTCAGGCGACCTGCGGACGCCAGGCAATGACGCCTTCGGTGCGGGCGCGGACGTCGGGCGTGGCAAGGCAGGTGGCGACGGCCTCGTAACCCGGCGCGCCCGGAATGGGTGCAACGCGGCTCGGCGGGCTGTGGTTGGCGGGGCAGAGGATGATCGCCTCGTCCGGTCCGACGGCGCCGAGATCGAGGATCGCCGAGGAGCGGGTCATGATGAAGAGCGGACGGGCGCCGGGACCGCGGTTGCGCAGATAGGCCAACACCGCCTCCTGCGATGGCTGGTCCAGACCCTGCTCGATCATGTCGATGACCGGGATGCGGGCCGCATCGGCTTCGATCGCGACGAGGAGGGCGGTGAGCGCGGGCGTGACGGCTGCGCCTTCCTCAACGAGCCAGGCGAGCGCCTGCTCGACGCGCTGCTTCAGCGCCGGATCGGTTTCCATCCGTGCCCGGGCCTCGGCGGCATCGTTGGCGGCGCGATCAAGGTCGACGAAGACCGCGCCCGGCAGATGTCCGGCGATCGCCCGGGCGAACCGGGTCTTGCCGCTGCCGAGCGGGCCGATGACGTAGTTGAGCGGTCTTATATCCCTGAGCTCGAAGCGTTCGCCGCCCCAGGGCCAGGGAAGGTCGAAAGCCGCGGCGATCTCGGCCGCCGGCCGCGCCAGCCGCGTCAACTCGTGCAGCCCCGGCGGTTCGCCGCCGGCAAGGCCCGCGCGCAGATTGCGGACTTTTTCGACCGTTTCGGCGATCCTTCGGGCCTCCGCTTCGAGCTTCGCCTGATGGGCGGCAAGTGCTGGAGCGAGTTCCTGTGCCTCGCCTTTCAGCACGCGCGCCACCTGCGCGAGGCTGAGGCCGAGGGCTCGCAATGCAGCGATCTCGCCGGCGCGGGTCATTTCGACCGGGCCGTAGGTCCGCCATCCGGCGGCGGTGCGGACAGGGGCGATCAGGCCCCGCTGTTCATAAAGGCGCAGCGCCTTTGGCGATATGCCGAGCCGTTCGGCGGCGTCGGACGGGCTCAGGTAATGTGCGGAAGAACTCAAGGAATCACCTCGTCGGTTGTTGACCGCTCCTCCTATCGGGGCAACCCCAGGGGCCGGGTCAACAGGTGTTTTGCGAGGTTTCAATTTTTTCCGGCGGCGGCCCCGCTCAGTCGACCAGCGCCGTCGATGACGCGAACCGTGAATGGTTGCCGGCCTCCCAATCGATCGCGAATGTGATGAACTCGTTGGCCGGCATCGGCTTTGCGAAGACGTAACCCTGCAGGGTCTGGCAGCCGAGGCTGCGCAGGATGTCCACATGGGCTGCCGTCTCCACCCCTTCGGCAACGATCTCAATGCCCTGTGAGCGACCTATCTCGATAATCGAGGCGACCAGCCGGCGTTGAGAGCCGGCAGCTTCGAGCGGGGCAATCAGCTTGCGGTCGATTTTCAGCCGCTTGGGCCCGAGTTCGATAAGGCTGACGATCGAAGCGTGGCCGGTGCCGAAATCGTCGATCTCGATATCGATACCGAGCGCCTTGAGGCTGAGGATGGCCGACCTCAGCTCCTTGTCCTGATCTTCGAAGGAAATCGATTCGAGAAGTTCGAACGACAGGGTCCCAGGAATGATCGGCAGTTCGGCCAGTCGTTTGAACAGCCTTTCGTCCTTCAGGCGCTGCGCCGAGATGTTGACAGAGAGATGCGGGATGTCGAGCCCGAGCGCACGCCATCTCACCGACTGGAAGAGCGCCTTTTCAAGGATGATCGCATCGATATCGGCCGACCGGTGCAAGCTCTCGGCGATCGCCAGGAAACTGTCCGGCGCCAGCAGGCCGCGTTTGGGATGCTGCCAGCGCGCCAGCGCCTCGACGCCGACGATAGCGAGCGAATGCGCGTCGAATTGCGGCTGGAAGAAAGGGATGATCTGGTCGCCTTCGAGCGCGGTCAAGAATTCGTCGGACATGCGCTTGCGCAGCACCACTGCCGAACGCAGTTCCTTGGAGAACAGCTCGACGCGGTTGCGGCCGCGCTTCTTGGCTTCATAAAGCGCGATATCGGCATTGATCAGCAACTGGCTCAGTTCCTCGCCGGCTGCGGTCTGGCATGCGATGCCGGCGCTGCAGCCGATGCGACATTGATGCCCGTCGATATCGATGGGGCGGGCAAGCGTGCTGACGATCGACTGGGCGAGATATTCGGCCCGGCGTTGCGGCTCCGCGCCCCCGGTCACGACGACGAATTCGTCACCGCCGATGCGCGAGGCGAACTCGTCGTGGTCGATCAATTCGAGCAGGCGGGACGTGGTGGCCTTCAGGACCGCGTCGCCCGCCGCGTGGCCGAGCGTGTCGTTGACTTCCTTGAAGCGATCGAGATCGATGTGGATGAATGCCAGCCGGTGACCTGCAGCCTGTTTCTCCCCGGCAGTCATGAACTGGTCGAGGAAGCGCCGGTTCGGCAGGCCCGTCAAGGCGTCGTGCAGCGACTGATGTTCGAGCGTGCGCCTTGCCGAACGCAATTCGTCGTTCTGCAGCTCGGCCTTCGTCTGCGCCTGCCGCAGTTCGGAATGCAGCGTAACGTCCCTGGTAACGTCCCAATTGGCGCCGACGACCCGCTTGACGCCTCCCGCGGTCCGGTAGGTGGCGCCGTGTGCACGGATGTGACGGATCTCGCCGTTGCCGGACACGACGCGGAACTCGGTGCGGTAGCTTGTTTCGTTCTTGAGCGCGTCGCGGAAGTATGCTTCGGCGGCTTCCACGTCGTCGGGATGCAGCGCATTGCGCCAGTCCGCGTATTCGCGAACCGTGCGGTCCGGGGAAGAGTCGTAGAGCTCGCGCATGCGCCGATCCCAGATCAGCGTATCGGTCGAAGGTTCATATTCCCAGACGCCGACGCCCGAGGCCTGGAGCGCCAGTTCGAGGCGCTGGGACAGCGTTTCCAGCTGTTCCTCGCGCTGCTGCAGGGTGAGGATGTTGCCGTGGCGTTGCTTCATCAAGAGGCCCGCCCAGAGGAGCGGCGCGGCGATGCAGAAGGCGATTAGAAGGGCGGTGACCCGGAAGCCGAACATGTCCAGCGGCGCGCCCTCCCATCCGCCCTTCGGGACTGCTGCGAGATACCAGGTGTCGTAACCGAGCTCGATCCTTGATTTGACCGGGTCTTGCGAAAATATCGCACCGTTTCCGAGGAAGATGTCGCGCTCGGCGGGGATGGGCCGCTGCGAGATTGCGATGTTCAGCGTCTGCCGCTGGGTATTGACGTTGCTGTCCGTATAGAGCCGATCGAGATCGATGACCGCCGAAACGACACCCCAGAACCGGCCGTTGGCAAGCGAGAAGACCGGATAGCGCGCAATCAGCCCCTGGCCGCCCTGCACCAGATTGACCGGGCCGGTGATGACGAGCGTCCGCCGCTCGACCGCTCTCATCACGGCATCCCGCTGCAGCTCGTTGGTGCGGTAGTCGAGGCCGAGGGCCTTCTTGTTCGCCTCTTCGGGATAGACCAGGCCGACCACCAGGTCCTTGGCGGCGACAACATTGCGCAGCTGTGACGGAACGTCGAAAACCCGCTCCGAAAGCGCCGTGAATTGGGGTTGGTTGATGTTCGGATTGGCGGCAATGGCGGCGACCAGTCCGTAGATCAGATTGACGTTGCCATGAATATTGGTCTCGAGACTTGCGGCCACTCTGGCGAGCTGTTCAGCCGCCTTGACCTGCTGTGCCACATGGTACTGCTCGCGCTTCTCGATATCGGCGCGGACCACGCCGACCAGCAGGCCGGCGACCGCAAGGATGGCCGGGAAAAAATAGCCGAGGCCGAAGAACTGAAGACGAGACGATTTCGATTTCGAGAGAAATGGCAGCGAGGTCATGGAGATTTCCGATGGTGTCCCCCACTGTCGCCGACAAAATTTAAGATTGTCTAATTTACCTGCGTATCAACTACGCAACTATGTGCGGAAGAGGCACAAATTTTTCGTTTGTACGGAAATGGGACCTCGGCCGTGCCTATGCGGGGCTGATCCGGTTCCTGCCGGCACGCTTGGAACGGTAGAGGCCATCGTCGGCCCGTTTCAGAATGTCCTCGGAGGAGGCATCCGCCGACAGAAATTCGCTCAAGCCGCCGCTGATCGTGGCGTGGTGGCCGAGCGTCTCCCGGACCTCGGTTGCGACGCGCTGGCGCAGCCGGTTGGCGATGACGATGCCGTGCTCCTGCCGGGTGGCGGGCATGACCACGACGAACTCGTCGCCGCCGAGGCGGGCGAGAAAGTCGGTCTTGCGCAATTCCAGGCGACAGACGCCGGCAATCGCTTTCAGAACAGCGTCGCCCATCGCATGTCCAAGCTCGTCGTTGACGGTCTTGAAGTGGTCGATGTCGAACATGAAAACGGATGTCGGGATATGGTCGTCGCGGAAAAGCTCGAACTTCAGGGCGAGCACGTCCATCAGCTTGCGGCGGTTGAAGAAGCCGGTCAGCGCATCGGTCTCGCTCTGATGACGCAACTGGTTTTCGACGGCGTTCTTTTCGGTGATGTTGCTGGCGACCCAGACGATCGCATCCTCACCGTCGACCTGGAAATCAAGCGCCTGCAGGCGACCCTCGAACCAGATCGGATGTTCGGGACCGTCGTTCTGCAGCCCCTTCACGTCGCTGCCGGAGAGGCTGTATTCGATGATATGCAGGGCACGCGAAGCGAGCGCCTTTTCGATCTCCCGCACAAACCGTTCCGCCTTCTCGACCACGAGGACGTCGTAGAGGCTCTTGCCGACGAGATAGCTGCCCTCGTGATAATACCGGGTGTCCTTGCCGCCGAAGAGCGCGGCATAACGGCCGCTGCGGGTGAGGACGAAGCAGGGATCCGGGAGCGCCGACAGGATGAAATAAAGCTGATCGCGGGAAAAGGCGGTTTCCTGTCCGATCTCGATCTCTGGCGCAAGGTGAGCTGCCGTCATTGCTTTTTCCGGGGCGTTGATGCAATCCGGGCTGCATGGCCGGACCGACCTGGAGCAACGGGCGCACGGTCCGGAGACTACCGCCAAACTCCTTCCAAATTATCAACAGATGCGAATATTCGCATGCACGAACAAAGGGCGGTTGCTCGCGGCCCGGCAAAGCCGAATGGCTGGCTGCAGCCATGGCTTTCCATCTCGGCCGTACCCTTTTGCGGCAAACGCACCTTGCCTTTGCCGGCGGGCCTATGTTCGATTGCGGACTTTCAAATTCATGAGTCCCCGCCCGCATGTTCAAGGATTTTTCCGTTTCAGCCCTGATGATGGGGTTGCTCACTGCCTTTGTCGGGTTCATCAGCTCGTTTGCGGTCATTATGCAGGGGCTGCAGACGATGGGTGCGACCGCACCGGAAATCGCCTCGGCGCTCCTGGCGCAATCGATCTCGATGGGCTTGCTGGCGATCGTGTTCTCGAGCTGGTACCGGATGCCGATCAGCATCGCCTGGTCGACACCGGGGGCGGCGCTTCTATCCGGCATCAGCGTGATCGAAGGCGGATTTCCGGCCGTTGTCGGCGCCTTCGTGGTCTGTGGCGTACTGATCATTCTCTCCGGCCTGTTCCGGCCGCTCAGCCGGGCGATCCGGCTGATCCCGGCGCCGCTCGCCAATGCCATGCTGGCCGGCATTCTCCTCAGCCTTTGCCTCGCGCCGGTGAAAGCTGTCGCCTTCAATGCGGCGCTCGGCCTGCCGATCGTGCTGACCTGGATGGTCGTGGTTTCGAGATGGCGTCTCTGGGCGGTGCCGGCGTCGCTCGGCGCGCTGATCCTGGTGCTGATCTTCGGTGTCGATCTTCCCCCGGACGCGATGGCGCAGATTGGTCAGGCGATCCATCCGAGCCTCACCTTCGTCACGCCGGTCTTCACCCTGCATGGGGTGATCTCGGTGGCGCTGCCTCTGTTCATCGTCACCATGGCCTCGCAGAACATTCCTGGCATGGCGATCCTGAAAGTGCATCACTACGAGCCACCGGCGGGCGTGATGTTTGTCGGCACCGGCATCTTCTCGATCCTCGGCGGGCTGGTCGGCGGCGTGCCGGTCAACATGGCGGCGATCACGGCGGCGATGTGCGCCAGCGAGGATGCCCACCCCGACCCCACCAAACGCTACTGGGCGGCGATCCTTGCCGGCTTCGGTTACATCGTGTTCGGCCTGATCGCCGGCGGCATCATCGCCTTCGTGTCGCTGGCGCCGCCGATCCTGCTGCAGGCGGTGGCGGGTCTCGGCCTCATCGGCGCCTTTGCCAATGCAGCCTTTGCGGCCTATCGCGACCCGGAAACGCGCGAAGCCGCGGCGATCACCTTCCTCGTGACGGCATCGGGTCTTTCGTTTGCGGGGATTTCCGGGCCTTTCTGGGGGCTCGTCGCCGGCGGCGTGATGATGGGATTGCAGAGCCTCGTCAAGCGTGCTTGAATGACTGGAAATGGTATAATTTCTATATTATATTGGTTATGAAGTTCGAATTCGATCCTGACAAGAGCGCCACGAACAAGGATAAGCACGGAATCGATTTCGTGGAGGCGCAAGCGCTATGGGCGGATGAGAGGCGGACCGTCGCTCCGGTCCAGTCGGATACGGAGTCGCGATATATCCTTACCGGAAAGATTGCGGAGAAGCATTGGACCGCGGTCTATACATGGCGAGGAGACTGGCTGCGAATTATATCGGTCAGGCGCGCACGTGACAAAGAGAAGCAGACCTATGAAGACAATAACCGCTGAAGAGTTTGACAAGAAATTCGACGATGGCGAGGACATCAGCGAATATGTGGACTGGTCTAAGGCCACACGCCCTGGTCTCGAGCCCAAGCGCGTCAATATCGATTTTCCGACCTGGGTCGTGAACGGGCTGGATCAGGAGGCGCGGCGTCTTGGTGTTACGCGGCAGTCGCTGGTGAAACTCTGGATCGCCGAACGGCTTGAGGCAAGACGCCAAGGCAAGTGAAAGCCCACTTGCCTCTCTTCCACTCTGCGGCTATACATCCTGCCCATGACCATGACAGGCGCAATCATGTCCGACCGTTCGTCTACCCGCCGCACCGCGGCCGGGACGATGGTCTTTGCGCTTTCCTCGCTTCTTAGCCTCGACCTTACGCGCGGTTGCCGGGTCCGTTGAGGAGCGCCCGGCGGCCGAAGGCCCGCCCGGCATAAGAGCTCCTCTCACGAACATTCAAGACCGAGCCACAAAAGACCGCTAAAGGTCCGCATCGACGACGGCCAATTCCCCAGACGGATGCCGAGCGACGCGTGAAGCGAGAAGAGACGACGACAATGGACGCCAAGACCAATTCCCCTGTTTCCGGCCCGAAATCCGGCATGCCCGACGCGGCAGTGAAATATCGCGCCTACCCGACCATCAACATTCCCGACCGCACCTGGCCTTCGAAGGTCATCGACAAGGCGCCGATCTGGTGTTCGGTCGACCTGCGCGATGGCAACCAGTCGCTGGTCAACCCGATGGGCCATGACCGCAAGGCCCGCATGTTCCGCATGCTGCTCGACATGGGCTTCAAGGAGATCGAGATCGGTTTCCCGTCCGCCTCGCAGACCGATTTCGATTTTGCCCGCTGGTGCGTGGAAGAGGGCGGCGTGCCGGAAGATGTGTCCATGCAGGTCCTGGTCCAGTGCCGGCCGGAACTGATCACCCGCACCTTCGAATCTCTGGAGGGCGCCCACAAGCCGATCATCCACTTCTACAACTCGACCTCCGAGCTGCAGCGCCGCGTGGTGTTTGCCAAGGACGTCGCCGGCATCAAGCAGATCGCCGTCGATGCCGCGAAGATGATCACCGACATGGCAGCGAAGGCGGGTGGCGGTTTTCGTTTCCAGTATTCGCCGGAAAGCTTTACCGGCACCGAACTGGAAGTGGCGTTGGAGATCTGCAATGCGGTCACCGAGGTGATCAAGCCGACCGCCGAGGACAAGCTGATCCTCAACCTGCCCTCGACGGTGGAGATGGCGACCCCGAACATCTATGCGGACCAGATCGAATGGATGTGCCGCAATCTCGACAACCGCGAAAACATCATCATCTCGCTGCATCCCCATAACGACCGCGGCACCGGTATCGCCGCGACCGAACTCGGCCTGATGGCGGGTGCGGATCGTGTCGAGGGCACGTTGTTCGGCAATGGCGAACGCACCGGCAATGTCGACGTGGTGACGCTCGCCCTGAACATGTACACGCAGGGTATCGATCCGGAACTGGATTGCTCCGATATCGAGCGGATCAAGGCGGTCTACGAATATTCCAACCAGATGGTCATTCCCGAAAGGCATCCTTATGTCGGCGAACTGGTCTACACGGCCTTTTCCGGCTCGCACCAGGATGCGATCAACAAGGGCATGAAAGCGATCAAGGTCGCCAATCACCCCGTCTGGGAAGTGCCCTACCTGCCGATCGACCCGCGCGATGTCGGCCGTTCCTACGAGGCGATCATTCGCATCAACTCGCAATCGGGCAAGGGCGGCATCGCCTACATCCTCTCGGAGGATTACGGCCTGAACCTGCCGCGCAACCTGCAGGTCGAGTTTCGCGAGGAAATCCAGCGGATCACCGACGAAGAGGGCGTGGAGCTTCCCGCCAGGCGCATCTATGAGAGCTTCATCGAGCGCTACGTGGAACAACCCGGCGCACGGCTGAAATTCGTCGACCACCACACCTATCCGGCAGGCACCGACCATAAAGGCATCCGCGTCGTCGCTGCCGAGATCATCGACGGCGGCGAGGTGAAGCGGATCGAAGGCAAGGGCACGGGGCCGATCGACGGGTTCATCAACGCACTCTCGACCTATCTCGGCATCGAGCTGTCGGTCGCCGATTATTCCGAACATTCGCTGCAGCACGGCTCGAACGCGTCCGCCATCGCCTATGTGGAGATGGAACATCCGAACGGAAAACTGTTCGGCGCCGGCATCAACAAGAACATCGTCGCGGCTTCGCTCGAAGCGATCGTCTCGGCGGCGAATAGGGTGCTGGCGGCCAGGGGGTGATACGTCAAACTCGCTGAATGCCGAATAGCATGAAAAGCCGCCCGGAATTTCGGGCGGCTTTTTCGATCGTGCGAGACGGTGGATGGCGCGCAGCAAAAGGCCGCAGGACCGCTTGATGGCCGTTTTGGTTCAGATTGTTCTGTTGCAGTTTACTTGCCGGACGTCGCGCTTGCGAAGGCGAGAGCGACCGCAAATACGCCAAAGGCTGCGACGACAAGGCTGACGACGATGATGGTATCGGCTGGGATGATGAACCTCCGTTGGTTTGATGGGAGGTTACGTCGCATCCATCCACTTGCGTTTGAGCAATATCAACCCGTTACCCGCCTACGCAGGTCTGCACGGCAAATTCTGTCGTAGGAGGCCTGACGATCCGCGACAGGATTTCGGCTACGCCCCTAAATCAGCCCCGCCGCCTTGGCCGCGATATCATCCAGATCCGCCGCAGACGAGGGGCCGACGACCATGTAGGTGGCGAGTGGCGTGACCCAGGAGACGAGACCGGTGTCGTTGCGGATTTCCTCGATCGAGCGGTTGCCCTCGGGCCGGGCCTTGGTGAAGGAAATGGCGATCACGTCGCCGTCCCCATCGCCGTCGGTGCGTCGGTAGAGAAGCTGGCCGACCGGCGCGCCGCCGGCGGCAAACAGGCGGGCACCCTGGAAGGTCAGGCCGCTGTCGCTAAGATCGGGGATCCGAAAACCGACGCCGGTGTTGGTCGTCAGCCATTCGAGGATATCGGCTGGCCTTTCGGCGGGGATTTCGGCGAGATGATTGGTCTGGCGCGCATAGAGGCGGTAGTGGGCGATGATATCGTCCAGCCAGTCGCGGCTGCTGGTGCCGGGAATGGAAATCATCGAAAACTGCGGAGCCGCCGGGTTGCCGCCGATCATATAGCCGATACCGCCGCCGAGCACGAAAAGCAGGGCACAGGCGGCGACCGCCTGCAGGCCGGACGGCTTGAAGGAAAGCGTCGGGCGCGGCCCCTGCGGCAGGCGTATGGCCCGGCGCGGCAACGGAGCATTCTTGATGGTGCGCACCAGATTGAGCGGCACCGGTTCCTTCAGCATGTCGTCAAACGCGCGCCGGCCGAGATCGGCGCCGCGCTTCAGGGCATCTTGCAGGGACCGTGCCTGCGGATCGTTGACCAGCAGTTCCTCGACATCGTGCCGGTCCTGCTCGTCGATCTGGCCATCGATATGGGCGGAAAGCCGCAGTTCGAGCGACGACGGATGGGGGATGTTCATCCTCACGCTCTCCGCTCGCTCGTCTGGGCGGCGGCGGTGGCCAGGCTGAGACGTGCAGCGCAAAGACGGGTGGCGAAGAGATCCGGCTGGATGCCGAGGATGGCGGCCGCCTCGGCATAGGCGAACCCCTCCACGTCGGCGAGCAGGAAAACGCTTGCCAAGCCGTCCGGCAGGCAGACGAGGGCGGTCGACGGACGGGAGTTTTCGGCCGGGGATGCATCGTCGGCAGCATGGATATCGGCACGCCGGCGCTTCTTGGCCTCGTCGACGAAGGTGCCGCGGATCATGCTGAAAAGCCAGCTTTCCAGCCGGCCTTCGCCCTTCCAGTGATGGCTTTTCTGGATCGCCCGGCCAGCCGCTTCGCGCACCAGGTCATCGGCCTCGACGGCACTTCCCGTCAGCGTCAGCGCAAAACGGCGCAGGCGCGGCAGGAGCGCTACGAGATCGCGCCGAATGTCGGTCGATGGGCTCGGTTGGGTCATGGATAGGAGCGGCTTACCTGTAATCTACTGCAATAACCGGAACGAAGTAATAGCTATGACGAGATTGTGGCGATTCCGCAACAATCGCGCCATTGATTCTACAACATTCTCGCGACTTGCGGAATCGACATCGTCGCCGGCTCTTCGCCATAGAGGAGGCGGCTGTTGTCGAGCGCGACGCCGTCGCCCCATTCCGTCAGGCCGTAACGTTCGCAGAGCAGGTTCCAGGCGCCGGCTTCACCGGAAAGCGTGAAGAGGTTGTAGGCGGCGCGCGGCTTATGCCCGCCGGGGCCCTGGGATGCCGATGCGATGCCGACCACCGGCACGTTGCCGCTATGGCTTCGCAGCCAGTAGAGCGTGTTGAGATGCGTATGCCCGTGCAGCACCAGTTCGGCGCCGCCGGTGGAGATCGCGGCTGCGAAACGGCGGATGCCGAGCATGCGTTTGTGCGAAGAGGCGGCGCCGCGGATCGGGGGGTGGTGGATCAGCACGACCCTGAAGAGACCCTCGTCTCCCGCTTTCTTCAACAGGTTGACCGTTTCGCGCGCCTGCCGCGAGCCGTAATAACCGGACGCCGAAAAGGGCAGGGTGGCATTGGAGGTCGAGCAGCCGATGATGGCAAGCGGACCGCGCCGGCGCAGCGTCGGGAAGATATGATCCTCTTCCGGCCATTCAGCCGGGTCGTCGTCGCTCTTGATGAACGGATACCATTCGTTGACCGACTTGTCGTGCGCGCCGGGTACATAGGCGTCGTGGTTGCCGGGCACCACAGTCGTATCATAGGGGTCGCCGATCGTGCGCAGCCACTCGCCGGCAAGCCGCGTCTCGATCTTCGTCGCCAGGTTGACGAGATCGCCGGTGATGACCAACTGGTCCGGCTCGCGTGTCTTCAAATCGCTCAAAAGCAGGTCGAGCGTGTTGACGAAAAGGTGCTTGCGCCGATTGCGGTGCCAGTTCACAAAACCGGTGATCCGCTTCGAGAAAAGCTCGCGAAGCGTCAGGTTTGGAAGCGGCCCCAGATGGATGTCGGAAATATGCGCGAATTTGAACATGGCGCACACATAACGCATGAGCGCAGAAATCGTTATCGATTTTCTGGGCGCTCCCGGAGTTATGAATGAGCAGCGAAGGGGTGCCGGAAATCCGCAGTTGGCGCACCCGGATCGTGGTCTGGCTGCTGCACCGCGTCTTCATGCTGACGCGCGGCATGACGCTTGGCGTACGCGCCGCCTGTTTCGACGCAGAAGGCCGCATCTTCTTGGTCCGCCATACCTATGTACCCGGCTGGTACATGCCGGGCGGCGGCGTCGAGCGAGGAGAGACGGTGCTCGACGCGCTGCGCAAGGAATTGCGCGAGGAGGGCAATCTGGAAATCCGCGGAGAGATCGCGCTTTTCCACGCCTACTACAACCGCAATGCCAGCAGGCGCGACCATGTGCTGTTCTATCGGGTGACCGTCGAGCAGACGAAGCCGCGTGCGCCGGATCGGGAGATTGCCGAGAGCGGCTTCTTTACGCTCGATGCGCTGCCGGAGGAGACGACCGCGGCGACACTGCGGCGGTTGCGGGAGCTGAAGGGCGAGGTGGAGCGGGCGGATTACTGGTGAGCGGGGTCGACTGCCCCTCATCCGCGTGCCGGCACCTTCTCCCCGTTCTGACGGGGAGAAGGACAGATGCCGCACCGTCTCGCCCTATCCGCAACGCGTTGGTTTAAAGAGGAACGGAAGCTTGCCGCTTGCGTCCTTCGCCCCGCTTGCGGGGAGAAGGTTTCGGCAGGCGGATGAGGGGCAGATGCGTCTCGATCAAGCCAGCCGCGTCACCTTCTCCCGCCCATGCGACGCGTCGAGATCCACTACCGGGCCGACGGGGACGATGCCGGTCGGGTTGATGGTCTTGTGGCTCTCATAATAGTGGTGCTTGATGTGGAACAGATTGCAGGTCTCGGCGATGCCGGGTTGCTGATAGAGATCAGCGAGATAGCCGGACAGGTTCGGGTAGTCCGCGATGCGGCGGATGTTGCACTTGAAGTGCCCGACATAGACCGGATCGAAGCGTAAGAGCGTGGTGAACAAGCGCCAATCGGCTTCGGTCGTCGTCTCGCCGAACAGGTAACGGCTGCCCGAGAGGCGCTTTTCCAGCATGTCGAGCGTCTCGAACAGGCGGGTGACGGCACTCTCATAGGCGTCCTGGGCAGTTGCGAAACCGGCCTTGTAGACACCGTTGTTGACGGTGTCGTAGATGACCGCATTGAGTTCATCGATCTCGCCGCGCAGCGCCTGCGGATAGAAATCCGCCGTCGAGCCGGTCAGGCCGTCGAAGGCGCCGTTGAACATGCGGATGATTTCCGAACTCTCGTTCGAGACGATGGTGTTCTCAAGCTTGTCCCAGAGGACGGGCACGGTGACGCGGCCGGAATAGTTCGGATCGGCCTTCAGGTAGACCTGGTAGAGATAGTCCGAGCCGAACAGGTCGTCGCCGGTGGCGCCGTCGCGTTTCTTGAACTCCCAGCCGTTCTCCAGCATCAGGTAGTCGACGACCGAGACCGAGATCAGGTCTTCGAGTTTCTTCAGCTTGCGGAAGATCAGGGTGCGGTGCGCCCAGGGACAGGCATAAGAGACGTATAGGTGATAACGCCCGGCCTCAGCCTTGAAGCCTTGCTTGCCGGTGGGGCCGGCGGAACCATCGGCGGTCACCCAGTTGCGGAACTGCGATTCGGCGCGCTTGAAATGGCCCTTGTTTTCCTTGGTGTCGTACCAGACGTCCTGCCATTTTCCTTCGACGAGCCTGCCCATGGTTATCTCCTTGGATTTTCCTTGAGGTGATAGATACGGCACCGGCTGCCGAATACGAGGCAGGATTTTATGAACGGTGTGTTTTTGCGTTGGACGCGGGAAATTTTTCCTGCTAATTCGCTTTCCGGATTTTAAGGATACTTTCCTCTATGACCGAAATGCGGACACTGCGACGACGCTGATCATCGACCACGACGCTAGAACAAGCGTCATCGATATCCCTTGTCCTGTCCGCTCCTTATCCTACGGCTTCGGTCCATCCATGTCTCAGCACAACGTTCTCTACAAGCACGACCTCGTTTACCTCACGGAAGATACGTCTCACGATGAGGTCATCGAACTCATCAACGCGGAAGCCTTCGGCCCCGGCCGGCATACCCGCGCCGCCGCCCGCATCCGCGAGCAGGGGCCGCATGACCGGACCCTCTCCTTCGTCTGCGCCGACGACGGCGAAACGATCGCTTCGGTCAGGATGACGCCGGTCCATGCGGGTTCGGTGAAGGGCCACCTGCTCGGGCCGCTCGCGGTCCGGCCGTCGCACAAGAACCGGGGCATCGGCCGCGAACTGGTGCGGATCGCCATCGAGGCGGCGAAACGCAAGGGTTCGGAAGCGGTGATCCTGGTCGGCGACCCGCCCTATTACGGCCCGCTCGGGTTCGAGAAGGTTGCCTATGGCGCACTGGAATTTCCGGGACCTGTCGATCCCGGCCGGGTTCTGGTCGTGCCGATCGCAGCCGACGTGCATGCGCGGCTCAAGGGCGTCATCGGCTGGCGCGGATAGGCCATTTCCTTTAAGCAGATGATGGATCGGTCGGTGAAAGCCGGCTGGAGGTGTCGTCGAAGCGAAGGACAAGCGGATGGCTGCGATCACGATGGACGAGGCGCTCGACCGCGCCGGAGCGGGGACCTATCAGCGACGGCTGATGGGCATTTTCGGGCTCGTCTGGACGGCCGATGCCATGCAGGTTCTGGCGGTCGGTTTCACCGCTGCCTCGATCGCGGCAAGTTTCGGGCTGACCGTGCCGCAGGCCCTGCAGACCGGCACCGCCTTCTTCCTCGGCATGCTGCTCGGCGCGCTCGGTTTCGGCAGGCTCGCCGACCGGATCGGTAGGCGCCGGGTGCTGATCGTCACGGTTGGCTGCGACGCGCTGTTCGGCACGCTCTCCATCTTTGCCCCGGATTTCACCATCCTGCTTCTGCTGCGCTTCCTGACCGGCGCTGCCGTCGGCGGCACGCTGCCGGTCGACTACGCGATGATGGCGGAATTCTTGCCTGCCAGGAACCGCGGTCGCTGGCTGGTCCTGCTCGAAGGGTTCTGGGCGATTGGAACGCTGATCGTGGCGCTGGCCGCCTGGGCCGCAAGCCTTGCCGGCGTCGCCGATGCCTGGCGTTATATCTTTGCGGTCACCGCCATTCCGGCGATCGCCGGCATCGGCCTGCGCTTCCTGGTGCCGGAATCGCCGCTCTACCTGATGCGCTCCGGGCGCCACGACGAAGCGAGGGTAATCGTCGACCGGATGCTCGCCGTCAACGGACACACGCCCCTCGGGGCAGGCACCAGCCTGGTCTCGCCGCCGCCGGTCAAGACGACCGGCATCTTTTCCGGCGAACTGCGTCAGCGCAGCGTCATGATCCTGGCGATCTGGTTCCTTGTCTCCGTCTCCTATTACGGCGTCTTCACCTGGATGCCCGCGAAGCTTGCTGGCGAGGGTTTCGGTTTCGTGCGCGGTTACGGCTTTCTGGTACTGGTCGCACTTGCCCAGCTTCCGGGTTATGCGCTTGCCGCCCATGGTGTGGAAAAATGGGGCCGCAAGCCGACGCTGATCGGCTTCTGCCTGCTCTCGGCGATTGGCTGCCTGATATTTGTCGTTGCACCAAGTGCCCTCCTGGTCGGGGCCGCGCTGCTGATCATGAGCTTTGCGCTGCTCGGCACCTGGGGTGCGCTCTACGCCTATACGCCGGAACTTTACCCGACCGCGTCGCGGGCGACCGGCATGGGGGCAGCCGGTGCCATGGCACGTCTCGGTGGCCTGCTGGCGCCGTCGCTGGTGGGTTATGTCGTGGTCCAGGGTCTCGGCCTGACGATCGGTATTTTCGCCGGCCTGCTGGTGATCGCGGCGATTGCCGCCACGATGATCAATGCGGAGACGCGACAGGCCTCTCTCGCCTGAACACAGGGAAGCTCAGAACCGCTTTTGCAGCCACGTCACCGAATGGCCTCCTTCGAGGCCTTTCAGCGTGCCGATCTCGGTATAACCCTGTTTCAGGTATAGCTTGAGCGCTTCCGGGTTCATCGTGTCGATATAGGCGCCGATCGCGCCGCGAGCTTTGGCTTCGGCTTCTGCCATGTCGAGCATGCGGGCGCCGAGGCCCTGGCCGCGCAACTCGTCCGGCACATAGAGCATCGAGATATAAAGCCAGCCGCGGCCGGTATAACCTGTCAGCCCGCCGATCAGATTGCCGTCCCCGTCATGCAGCGGCACCGCCAGTTCGCGGCGGTTGCTGGGGCCGAACGTTGCGGCATTGTGGGTCATCAGCCGTTCGAGGATGAAATCCTCCTCGTCGGCGTTCATGCCTTCGGTGAGTTTCAGGTCGATATCCATGCGGCGATTCTTCGTCCCCATTTTTCGGAGCGAATGGATAACCTACAGAGCTTTCCTGAGGAAGGTGCGGGTGCGGCCCTTCGGAAATTCCGGCAGTTCCCCGAAGATTTCGTAGCCCTGCCGCATATAGGCCTTGCGGGCGAGCGGGCTGAACGTGTCGATCCAGGCGCCATGGCAGCCGCGGGCGCGGGCTTCCTCTTCGGCTTGGCTCAGCAGCTTGCCGGCCATGCCTTCACCCCGCAATGTTTCCGGGACGAAAAGCCATTGGGTGAAGAGCCAGCCCCAGGCGGTGTAACCGGAAAGCCCGCCGATCACCTTGTCGTCGACATTGCGGATCAGCACGGCGAGCGGCTTCCGCTCGGATGGGCCGACATCGGCGTCGTTGAAGGCGGTCAGTCCTTCGCCGATCACGGCCAGTTCCTCAGGCGAGGGCGAGGCGGTCACATCAAGCTGCGTCATATGTCAGCGACCCTCGCGCCACCACATCGCCGCGACCGCGAAGAGCAGGGCGGAGAGGCCCGCGAAACCTGCAAACAGCGGCAGCGTGTTGATGCCGCGCAGCACCGTCTCGTCGGTCATGCGGATGACCATGCGGTTGGGATCGTTGACGCGCACTTCGCCGCGAACCGGCAGGATGTCCGGCAGCGAGATGCCATCGCCTGAGGCGACGCGGGTCACGAGGCCACGGGTCTTGTCGGCATAGGGCTTCAACGTGCTTTCGGTCGAGATCATCGCCTTGAATTCCGGCGCGTCCACGGTGCCGACATGCACGAGCGTCGAGAACTGGCCGTTGGTGACTTCGAAAAGGCCGGTCTCTTCCATGCGGCGTTCCAGCCGGTACTGGCCGGGCCCGGCAGCCGTCATCGGCACCGTCTCGGTGCGGCCGGATGGATATTTGATCGTCGCCGGGCCAGGATCGTCGCCGATCGTCTGGCGGGTCGCTTCGAGCGTGCGGCCGACGGCGCGGGCGGTCAGCGCTTCTTCTTCCAGCTCCGGTTCCTTCATCAGCCAATGGGCGATGCGGCGATAGAGCGACACATGTGGGCCGCCGCCTTCGAAACCGCGGGCCCAGAGCCAGCCCTGGTCGGAGAGCAGCATGGCGACGCGGCCTTCGCCCTGCCGGTTGAGGACGAGCAGCGGGCGGTCGCCGTCGCCTTCCATGACGGTCTGGCCGTGCGGCGTGTCGACGTCGATAGTGCGGAACCAGCGACCCCAGGCGGGCGGATTCGAGTTGGAGCCGTCAAGCCCACGGGTCACGGGGTGCTTTTCACCCTCTGGCGACAGATGCGGATAGAAGGCGGCGCTGTGGATTTGGCCGGTAGGGGCGGCCGGCAAGACCTGTTCGAGCGGCGTGGACGCGATCGAATCCTCGCCGGCATGTTCGGGGCCGGCGGCGATCAGTAGCGCGCCGCCATTGTTCACGTACTGGGCGATGTAATCGTAATAGAGGATCGGCAGCACGCCGCGATGCTTGTAACGGTCGAAGATGATCAGGTCGAAATCCTTGATCTTCTCGACGAACAGTTCGCGGGTCGGGAAGGCGATCAGCGACAGTTCGTTGATCGGCGTGCCGTCCTGCTTTTCCGGCGGGCGCAGAATAGTGAAGTGGACGAGGTCGACCGAGGCATCGGACTTCAACAGGTTACGCCAGGCGCGCTCGCCGGCATGCGGTTCGCCGGAGACGAGCAGGACGCGCAGGTTCTGGCGGATACCGTCGATCACATGGACGGCGCGGTTGTTGGCGGTCGTCACTTCGCCCGGAAGCTCGGCGACCGAAAATTCCATGACGTTGTTGCCGCCGCGCGGAACCGTGAAGGAGAAGGGTGTCTCCTGGCCCGGCGTGGCGCGCAGCGTCGCCGTCTGCTGGCCGTTCATGCGCACGGTCACCTGTGCCGGTCCGCCGCCGGTGCGACCGTCGTCGAAGACCCGCAGCGTCAGTTCCTGTTCCTCGCCGACAATGCCGAAGCGCGGGGCCCGGACCACCTCGACGCGACGGTCGAACTCGTCCGGCTTGCCGGTGATCAGGCCGTGGACGGGGGCGTTGAAGCCGAGGTCCTGGTTGATGCCCGGCAGGTCATGGATCTGGCCATCGGTCAGGAAAACCGCCCCGCCGATACGGGCCGGCGGCACGTCTGATATCGCCGAACGCAGGGCAGTGAAGAGCTTTGTCGAGGGCGTGTCGGTATCGCCGTCGTCATCGACCTCGACGATACGCGTCTCGATGCGCGGGTAACGGGAGAAGCGGTCCTTGAGGCTTGCGAGCGCCTCGTCGGTCTGTTGCTTGCGCTGGGCGGTATCCTGGCTCTGCGAGCGGTCGACGATGACTGGCACGACGGTCGAAAGCTGGTCGCGGTCCTCCTGCAGCAGCGTCGGGTTGGCGAGCGCCAAGAGCAGGGCGGCGAGCGCCAGCGTGCGCAAGGCGGCGCCGCGAATGCCGCGCCAGAAGGAGAGGCCCGCGAGGATCAGCGCGAAGACGCCGAGTGCGGCCAGGATCGGCCAGGAGAAGAAGGGGGCGAATTCGATGGTCATGAGGATTTCCCTTCATCGGGGAGGGAAATTACATTTGGCCGGACAGAGCGACGGACTCCCAATGATCTCCCCCCTTGAGGGGGAGATGTCACGAAAGTGACAGAGGGGGGTATGCGGGCGTCACGGCGAGGGAAGAGGGTAGAGGTTGAGTTCCTGGATACCCCCCTCTGCCCTGCCGGGCATCTCCCCCTCAAGGAGGGAGATTGGCCAGAGGCACCGCTTTGCCACATAACCCGGACATGCGTGTCGGCTGCAGGAAAACAGGAACGAAGAACAGTAGCGGAGGAGGAGTGGGTGGTCATCTGTTCCCCTCCCTCACTGCCCAAGCCGCTCAAGCAGAGCCGGGACGTGCACCTGGTCGGCTTTGTAATTGCCGGTCAGCATGTACATCATGATGTTGACGCCGGAGCGATAGGCATATTCGCGCTGCATCTCGTCCGGGGGCACTGTCGGCAGAACCGGAGCACCCTGGCTGTCGACAGCCCAGGCGCCGGCGAAATCATTTCCGGTGATCAGCAATGGGGTCACGCCGTCGCCGCTGGAGGAGAGCTGGGCGCCGGTGTTTTTCGCTTCCTGCCGTGCCTCGACCCAGAGCGGGCTGCCGGTATAACGGCCGGGAAAGTTGGTGAGCAGGTAGAAGGAACGGGTCAGCACGTGATCGGTCGGCGTCGGCTCCAGCGGCGGGATGTCGATATTGGCGAGGATCGCCTGCAGGCGCTCGCCATTCGGCGTGGTGCCACCTCCGCCGAGCGACGAATATTGATCGCGGGTGTCGAAGAGGACAGTGCCGCCGTTGCGCATATAGGCGTCGATGCGGGAGATCGCCGCTTGGCTTGGCATCGGTGCCGTGGCGGAGATCGGCCAGTAGATGATCGGGTAGAAGGCAAGCTCGTCCTTGGTGATGTCGAGGCCGACCGGAGCGCCCGGTTCCAGCGTGGTGCGGTAGGTGAGGAACTGGCTGAGGCCCTCGAGGCCCTGCTCGGAAATGCTGTCGACCTCCCGCTCGCCTGTCACGACATAGGCGAGGTGGGTCGTGTCGAGCCGTTCGAGGATCTGCTCGTCACCCGGCTTGGCGCCGGCACCGGGCGCCATTTCTTGCGCTTTGGATTGACCGGGCGTCAAGGCGAAGAGGCCGAAGGCGAGGGCGGCGATAGCCGCTGCGGCAGCACTGCTCGGCCTGCGGCGTCCGTCGGAACCAAGGGAGAATGCGCCGTTCATGAAGAGCACCACAAGGCTGTCGAGGATCAGCAGCGCGAAGGCGGCGGCGAAGAGGGCGGGGCGCAGCGACACGGCTTCGCCGCCAGCCAAGCCTTCGCGTACCAGCGGCCGGCCTGCCGTGGTCGGGTCGAAGCGGGCGATGACTGTTTTCGGTGCCAGCAGGTTGACGGCGGTGAAACCGTCCTCGGTACCGTAGAGACCCGGCGGATGGTCGAAACTCGCGACCGGCACCTGGTTGGCGGCGATCGCGATCGGGCGAGCCGTGCCGGTTTCGGTGGTGAGGACCCCATCGGCGGTCAAAAGCCGGTAGGGCGCGAGTGTCGCAGCGGCTCCCTCCGCTGCGGCGCCGGACGCGGCACCTCCTGCGCGGGCGAGTTGGACCAGGCGGCGGAGCATCTCGACGAAATTGCCTGACAGCGGCAGGTTCGACCAGGTCGCCTCGGCGCTCGTATGGAACAGCACGATGCGGCCGGCCTCGACTTCCTTTTCGGTGACGAGAGGCGTGCCGTCTGAGAGGCTTGCCCAGGTGCGTTCGGCAAGGTCCGGCGTCGGTTCGGCAAGAACCTGGCGGGTGACGGTGATGTCTGTGGCGCGCGGCATACCGGCGAAGGGGCCGAAGCTCGGGAAATCGGCGAGCGACTGCGGCTCCGACCAGGACATGGCGCCGCCGAGCGCGCGTTCACCCTGGCGCAGGATCACCGGCACCAGCGGATCGTCGGCGGGGGCGGCGGCAAGCCGCGGGCCGGCGAAGCGGATCAGCGTCCCGCCTTGAGCGATCCATCGCTGCAGCGGTGCGTAGGTCTCGGCCGGCAGGCGGCCGACATCGGCAAGGATGATGGCGGAGGGGTTGCCCTGCAGGATCTGCGGGATGGCAACCGAAAGATCGGCGGTGTTCGGCTGGATGACGTCGGCATAAGGCAACAGCGCCCGGCTGATGTAATAGAGCGGCTGCAGCAGCGGCTGGAAGTCGCTGCCGCTTTCGCCGGCAAGCAGCGCGATGCGGCGGCGCTTGAAGCCATCGTCGAGCAGGTGTGCCGCGCCGGCGGTGGCCAGCCCGTCGATGCTGAGGCGCGCGAAATCGTTGCGAAGCTCGAACGGCGAGGTGATCTCGGCCGTGGCCGTCGCAGCACCGGCTGCAAACTGCAGCGTGCCTGAGGCAAGCGCGCGGCCCTGTGCGTCGAGCGCGTTGACGTTCATCTGCTGTGCCGCCGCGGTCGAAAGGCGTGTTGCGGTCACCGACATGGCGGCGGCGTTATTGACCGCGTCGGTCAGCGCCACGGCGCTATGGCCGTCGCCTTCGATCAGGCGCATTTCTGCGGGCGACAGGGCGGCGAATGTCGACATGGCCTCGTTGTCGCTGGCGGCCGCCATGCCGTCGGAAAGGATGGCGAGCGTGCCGGGACGGGTGGTGTTCATGGCCTCCCTGACCGCCTGGGCAGCGCGGGCGCGATCGGGAACCAGCGGCTTGGGGTTGGCCGCCGTGAGCTTGTCGCGGGCGGCGGCGGCGGTTCCGGGTACTGCCTCATGGCTGGCATCGGCGGTAAACGTGATCGAGACCGGCACGTCGGCGCTTTCGGCGTCGTCGATCAAAAGGTTGGCGGTCTGGACGCGGCGTTCCCAGTCGGCAGCGGTCGCCCAGCCGTTGTCGACGACGAGCACCAGCGGGCCGCCTGCATTCAGGGAATTGGCGCGCGGGTTCATCACCGGATCGGCGATCGCCAGGATCACGGCGGCGGCGAGAAGCATGCGCAGCAGCGTCAGCCACCAGGGGCTCTTCGAGGGCGTTTCCTCGCGCTTCAGGACCGTCGCAAGGATCCGGAGCGGCGGAAAGACTTCCGCCTTCGGGCGCGGCGGGGTGAGCCGCAGCAGCCACCAGATAACCGGCAACGCGATCAGACCGAAGAGAATGGCGGGATTGGCGAAAATCAGCGCGCTCATGACCTGTCTCCGACCGGTTTCGGTGACGGCATGCCGGAAAGATAGCTATGCACGGCGACCAGCGCCTCGGAGGCGAGATGATCGGTCCGATGGAAAACGAAGCTCCAGCCGAGGCGGCGCAGCGATTCACCCAACGCATCACGGCGGGCGAAATAGGCGCGCTGATAATCCTCGCGGATCATCTCGGCGCGGCCGGAGACGAGCTTTTCGCCGGTTTCGGGATCGGTAAACTCGGTGCGGCCGGTATAGGGAAAAGTTTCCTCGGCCGGATCGGCGATCTCGACCACGTGGCCGCGCAGGCCGCGGCGGCCGAGCGGGGCGATGCGCTCCATCACCCGATCGGCGTCGTCGAGGAAATCGCCGATCAGCACGATGTCGCTATGGCCGCGGATCATCGCGGTTTCCGGCAAGCCAGTTGTCAGCGGCGCGTGCATGATCGCGGCGGCGAGCCGCTCGGCGGCGTTGCGGGCCGATACCGGTTCCATGATGCCGGGGCAGCCGATGCGCTCGCCGGACCGGGCAAGGATTTCGGCCAGCGCCAGCATCAGCACCAGCGCCCGGCTTTCCTTGGAAGCGATGGCAAGCGTCGACTTGTACATCATCGACGGCGACATGTCGGCCCAGAGCCAGACGGTGTGGGCGGCTTCCCATTCGCGCTCGCGGACATAGGTATGGTCGTCGCGGGCGGAGCGGCGCCAGTCGATGCGAGACAGGCTTTCACCCTCGGCATAAGGGCGGAACTGCCAGAAATTTTCGCCGACGCCGCGCTTGCGGCGACCATGCCAACCGGCGATCACCGTGTTGGCGATGCGCTTTGCTTCCACCATGCAATCCGGCACAAGCGTCGCGCGGGCCTGGGCTCGGGAGAGGAGTTCGCTACTCGGTGTCTGCTCTACGATCTGGCCAATGGTGGAAGCCACGCATTATCCTTTCTAGCCGGCGGACTTAGCCGCGGGCCTGCTTCACCAGGCCGGCGATGACATCGCGCACCGACATGCCTTCGGCGCGGGCCGCAAACGTCAGCGCCATGCGGTGTTCGAGCACCGGTTCCGCAAGCGCGTAAACGTCGTCGAGCGACGGGGCCAGACGGCCTTCGTAAAGGGCGCGGGCGCGGGCCGTCAGCATCAGCGACTGGCCGGCGCGCGGGCCGGGACCCCAGGCGACGTGTTTGTCCGTATGGGCATTGCCGTGGCCGGGGCGAGCAGAGCGCACCAGCGACAGGATCGCATCGACCACCTTGTCGCTGACCGGCATCTGGCGGATCAGCACCTGGATTTCCTGGAGCCGGGCAGCATCGATGACGCCGCGCGCCTTGGCTTCCGAAAGGCCGGTGGTTTCGAGCAGGATCTGCCGCTCGGCGGCGAGTTCCGGATAAAGCACGTCGACCTGCAGCAGGAAGCGGTCGAGCTGGGCTTCCGGCAGCGGATAGGTGCCTTCCTGCTCCAGCGGGTTCTGGGTCGCGAGCACGTGGAAGGGGGCGGGCAGATCGTAGCGCTGGCCGGCCACCGTGATGTGGTATTCCTGCATGGACTGCAGCAATGCCGACTGGGTGCGCGGCGAGGCGCGGTTGATTTCGTCGGCCATCAGCAGTTGAGCGAACACCGGCCCCTTGATGAAGCGGAAGGAGCGGCGGCCGCTATCGTCGGTATCCATGACTTCGGAGCCGAGAATATCCGAAGGCATCAGGTCGGGCGTGAACTGGATGCGGTTGCCGCCGAGGCCGAGCACGGTGCCGAGTGTGGTGACGAGCTTGGTCTTGGCGAGGCCAGGGACGCCGACGAGCAGCGCATGGCCGCCGGACAGGACCGCCAGCAGCGTGTTCTCGACCACCTTTTCCTGACCGAAAATCACTTTGGCGACTTCGGCGCGAATGGCGGCGATGTCGGAAAGGGCCATTTCCGCGGAGGCGATGATGGCTTTCTCATCGAGGACGGTATCGGTGGAATTCATCAGGCCCATGTCGCTCTCCATCATCCAAACTGGCGGCATCCAAACTGGCTGGCATCCAGAACCTGCTGGCACTTAGAAACCGGCTGGCTTTTCCAGGCCGGGTTCATCGATATCCCGGCGGCGAATCGCTGCGTCGCAGCATCCGGCTTATCCGATCAAACTTATTCCCCGAAATATGGCTGACAAGCGCGTATTGAATGACTATCTCGTGAGGAACAATTGCTTTGTTCGATGCTTACGGTCGAACCGGGACTGAAAGATGGCAGCGCAAACGATAAATTCGGCATCCGATGCCGCAGGGCTTGCGGCGCTGATCTCGCGTGCTTCCGAGCAGAGCGGCGACGGAAAGCGTGGTTTACCGCCTGTCGAGCGGTGGAATCCGCCCTTTTGCGGCGACATCGACATGGAAATCCTTGCCGACGGGACATGGTTCTATATGGGCACCCCGATCGGCCGCGCACCGCTCGTGAGGCTGTTTTCGACGGTGCTGCGCAAGGATGAGGACGGTCGGACCTATCTCGTAACACCTGTGGAAAAGGTCGGCATCCGCATCGCCGACGCTCCCTTCCTTGCGGTCGAGATGCAGGTGACGCAGCGTGAGGGCCATCAGGTGCTCACGTTCAGGACAAATGTCGGTGATGTGGTGGAGGCGGGGCCGGAACATCCCTTGCGCTTCGAGATTTCGGGCGAAAACCGCGAGCTTAAACCCTATCTCCTGGTGCGCGGCCGGTTGGAGGCCCTGGTCTCCCGTGCTGTCATGTACGATCTCGTGGAACTCGGCGAGGCGATCGTGATAGACGAAGTGCCGATGTTCTCCGTCCGCTCCGGAACGGAGGTGTTTCCCGTGATGCCCGAGGCCGAATTGGACGCCTTATCGCAATGAGTGACTTTCCCCTTTTTTCGGCCGGCGATTTCCGCCGCCGGGCGCTGAACCAGAACGGTGGCCCTATAGATCATGCCTGGCGCGATCACGGCGACCATCTGCTCAATCCGACGCTGGTGGATTTCGCCGCGGGGCTGAAGCTGAAGGACGCGGCGGTGCTGGTGCCTGTGGTCGACGACGGCGACGAAGCCAAGGTGATCCTGACGCAGCGGACATCGACGATGCGCAAGCATTCCGGCCAGATCGCCTTTCCGGGCGGCGGGATCGATCCGGAGGACCGCTCGCCGGAACAGGCGGCGTTGCGCGAGGCGGAAGAGGAAATCGGCCTCGACCGTTCCTTCGTCGAAACGCTGTCGCGACTGCCGACCTATTATGCCGCGACCGGTTTTCGGATCACGCCGGTGCTCTCGGTAGTCAGGCGCGGCTTCGAGATCACGCCCAATCCGGCCGAGGTGGACGACGTCTTCGAGGTGCCGCTGTCCTTCCTGATGAACGCGGCCAACCACCAGCGCGGCAGCAGGGAATGGGACGGCACGGAGCGGCATTTCTATGTGATGCCCTACGAGGAACGAAACATCTGGGGCATTACCGCGGGCATCCTGCGCACGCTCTACGAAAGGCTTTATGCATGACGAGTGTAGCCGACGAGGCCTGGTTCCGGGACCCGGCGCTGCAGCGCATCCTGACCCTGCTCAATGCCGACGGCGGTGAGGCGCGGGTGGCGGGCGGCGCGGTGCGTAATGCACTGATGGGGCTTCCCGTCGCCGATGTCGACGTCGCCACCACGCTTGTCCCGGAAAAGGTGGTCGGGCGGGCGGTGACGGCCGGTATCAAGGCCGTGCCGACCGGTTTCGAGCACGGCACGGTGACGCTGGTCATCGGAGGCCACGGGTTCGAGGTCACCACGTTGCGCCGCGACGTCGAGACCGACGGTCGGCGGGCCAAGGTCGCCTTCGGCACCGATTGGCAGACGGATGCCGAACGACGGGACCTGACGATCAACGCACTTTATGCGGACGCTCAAGGCGAGGTGATCGACCTTGTCAACGGTCTACCGGATATCGAGACGCGCACCGTCCGCTTCATCGGCGATGCGGCCGAGCGGATTGCCGAGGACTATTTGCGCATCCTGCGCTTCTTCCGCTTCTTCGCCCATTACGGTTCCGGCCGGCCGGATGCGGATGGCCTGAGGGCCTGCGCCCGCGCCAAGGACAAGCTTTCGACGCTTTCGGCCGAGCGCATCTGGGCGGAAACCAAGAAGCTGCTGTCGGCTGCCGATCCTTCCCGCGCGTTGCTGTGGATGCGGCAGGCGGGCGTGCTCACCGAAATCCTGCCGGAGACGGAAAAGTGGGGTATCGACGGCATCCACGGCCTCGTGGCGGCCGAGAAGTCGCTCGGCTGGACGGCCGATCCGATCCTGCGGCTGGCGGCGATCGTGCCGCCGGATGCCGAGAGGCTGGATGCGCTTGCTAAGCGGCTGAAGATGTCGAATGCAGAGGCTGCCAAGCTTGCGGCCTGGGCAAATGCGCCGGTGCTGCCGGACGAAGTGACGGATGTCGGGTTTGACCGGCTGCTCTACCGCCATGGTGCGGAGGGGCTGGTCATCCGGCTGAGGCTGGCCCTGGCGTCGGCGCGAACTGCGGCCGAAGGCGATCCGGCGGCGATGCGCAGATCCGCGCGGCTGTCGGTCTTGCTGAAGAGGGCTGAGGACTACGAGAAGCCGGTCTTTCCGCTCAGTGGTGCCGATATCGTCGCAGCCGGCGTGCCGGCCGGAAAACGTGTCGGCGAAATCCTGAAGGAATTGGAAGATTTCTGGGTCGAGCGCAATTTCGCTCCCGACCGGGCGGCGCTGACCGCCCGGCTGGAGGATATGATCCGCAGATCACTCTGACATCAGGCGTATCGCCGCTCTGACATCGGGTGTTTCGAAATCAGATACAGCCACTCCGATGCGGATGACCGACTTCGGTCGCGCCGGGCGTCAGGCCGCCGCCGCTCCGTTTTCGTCGCGAATGCGTGCCTTGATGTTCTCGACCATGTTTTCGCGGATGATCTCTTCGCCATGGACAGTGCGAAGATGTTCCACGGCGCGGCGAACCACTTCGGCGTCTTCATCGGCCCGGGTATGCCATTGGCAACCGGGGACGAGCGTACCGCATTCGAACAGTCGCATGATACTTCCTCCTATTGTCGTCGGACTGGCGGCGGGCGGACAGCTCCTCATATCCGCCGGCCCCAATCCCGATAACTCGAAAGCGACGACGCTGTTCCCGATGCCTATTCGGAAAACGCCCAGGCGTGGAAAACGGAAGCCTCTTCCTTACCCTTTTCCCGCGCCGTCTCGGTGTTGGCGGCCGACATGGCAACCGACTTGCCGGCAAGCTGGCGCCTTACCTGGTCCACATAAAAGGAATGGGGGAGTTCTCCGCCAGTTCTCGCGCGCATCTCCGTCGCGAGGCGGTCGATCATTTCAGCGGTATCAAGGGAACGGAAGTCCTTGTCCTTAGACGCTTCCGGCATGGGCATGCTATTCGGTGCCATCATGGCGATCCTCCTCCGGTACAACCAAAGGGACGCTACCACCATCGCGCTGATTCCGATATCGCATTTGTTAAGGATGAGATATTAGGGCCGGTTTATACCCGATATCGTTAACTTTGTGGTTCTCGATCTAAGGCCACCTTACAACCGGAGGCAGTGACGAGAGGATGGACTCGACATTGCCGCCGGTCTTTAACCCGAAAATAGTGCCACGGTCGTAGAGCAGGTTGAACTCGACATAGCGGCCGCGACGGATCAGCTGTTCGTCGCGATCATGTTCCGTCCAGGGCTTGTTGAAGTTGGCCCGGACGATCCGCGGATAGACGAGGTTGAAGGCGCGTCCGACATCCTGCACAAACGCGAAATCCGCCTCCCAGCCGCCTTTTTCCGCGACCGGATGCAGCCAGTCGAAGAAAATGCCGCCGACGCCGCGCGGTTCATTGCGATGCTTCAGGAAAAAATAATCGTCGCACCAAGCCTTGTAGCGATCGTAGTCGGCGACCGCCTCGTGGCGTTTGCAGGTGATTTCCATGACCCGGTGGAAGAGGGTGGTGTCCGGATCGTCCTGGGTGCGGCGCCGGTCGAGGACCGGGGTAAGATCCGCGCCGCCGCCGAACCACTGGCTCGACGTCACCACCATGCGGGTATTCATGTGCACGGTCGGCACGTTGGGATTGACCGGATGGGCGATCAGCGAAATGCCCGACGCCCAGAAGCGTGGGTCTTCCTCGGCACCCGGCATCTGGCTGCGGAAATCAGCGGAAAATTCGCCGTGGACGGTCGAGGTGTGGACGCCGACCTTCTCGAAGACGCGGCCTTCCATCATCGACATTCGTCCGCCGCCGCCCGCACCACCATCGCGCAGCCAGTCCTTGGGTTTGAAGCGGCCGGGCTCCTGATCGGAGAGGGGGCCGGTCAGCTCGGCCTCGAGGCCTTCCAGCGACGCGCAGATCGTGTCGCGCAGGCTCTCGAACCAGGCTTTCGCAGCCACCTTCTTGTCTTCGATGTCCTCGGGCAGCCCCTTGGGCAGTACCGGCCGTTCCATATCTCTATTCCTCTCGCCATCCCCTTGGCGCGACTCGCATTTTTCCGATCGGGAATTAGCATTTCTGGCTTTCGCGAACCATTCCATCGATTGTCGCGGGTGGAAAATGAGACTCGCAAAGCGTGTCGCCCGGCACTATCTTTACCGCATAAACAGGTGCTGATCAGGGGCTTTCATGGCAAAGTTCACACCCCCGCCGCTCGACGGGCTGAAACGCAGGATCGACCGCCACCGGCAGGAAAAAGCCGGCGAGCGCCAGGGCATGTTCGTGCGGCAGACATTTCAGCTCTCACGGGAAGAAGCGCGCGAAAAGGCGCGCGAGTGGTTTCATGAATTTCCGAAGGCCGCCTACTGGACCGAAGTGGAAAGCTGGCGCCAGCTCGAAGGCGACCAGATCGAATTCACGATGCGACGGCTGCCGACTGCGGATTGATCCGATCCATTATTGCGGATCTTCGTAGGTGTAGAGCGCGCACATTTCGGCGCTGCTCTTCGGTGGATTTCGCCCCGTAAACACGGCAATCGCCGACATTCCCTTGCCGGATGCCCAGTTGGCGACATAGGTGACGTCCCCCGATCCGCAGAGCTGGTTGCCGTTTTCAAGTTCCGGATCGGCCGGTTTTGCGACGCGATAGACCGATGCTGGCACCCGCCTGCCATCCACCCGGAAATTATCGGCAACGAGGTCGGAGAATTCGAGGGATTCTTCGTTCTCGAAGGTGATGCTGAAATCGTCCAGCCAGACGTCGCCGGTGACGCTCATCGCCGTCTTGCTGACCGCGGTATAATGCTCGGCCTCCTGGGCGCGGACGGACGAAGCCATCAGGGCAAGAGCGGCAACGGTCATCTTGTAGCAAAGCAGATTGCGCATCTCGGTCCTTGATGGCTTGGGCTGGGAAGAAGAAGCTCGATTGCGGAAACATATGCGATCCCCGATGTTTGGCCCATGGGCTTCGATCGGTTTGACATGTGTTTTTCAAAAGATGCTAAACGGGGGGAGGCGGACCATCCGTCAGATGCCGATAGCGCTTAGGCGGCATCCTCCGCCTTGACGAGAACCGGGGTGAGTTCGAGGCCGAGGGCTTTCATCACCTTCAGGATCGTCGCGAATTCCGGATTTCCTTCGCCGCTCAGGGCAGTATAGAGCGCCTTTCGGTTCACTCCGACATCGCGGGCGAGTTTGGTCATGCCCCGCGCCCGCGCGACGATGCCGAGAGATCTCGCGATGAAGGCGGCGTCGCCCTCTTCGAATGCTGCCTTCATGAACTCTTCGATGCCCTCTTCGGTATCCAAATGTTCAGCGATGTCGAACGGATGCGTTTCCAAAGCCATCGGTCGTCCTTCCATTTCCGGAGGCGTTGTTCAGCAGGGTGTGACGCTCAGTTTAGAATAGGCCTATCCGTGCAATCAATCAGGATTCTCGGCTTCATCCGCTCCCAGCAAGATCGGTCCCGCACCCTTTTCGCCGAGCATGTCCAGTGGGTTCCTGAGCGGGCAGTCCTCCATCGACAGGCAGCCGCAGCCGATGCAGCCGGTCAGGTGGTCGCGGAGCGCCGTGAGGCTGGCGATCCTGTCGTCGAGCTGGCGTTTCCAGGTTTCCGATAGACGCTGCCAGTCCTTTGCCGTTAGCGGCCGGTCGTGCGGCAGGACAGAGAGCGCTTCGGCGATATCGGCAAGCGGTATGCCGGTCTTCTGGGCCACCTTGATGACCGCGACCCGGCGCAGCACGACGCGCGGATAACGGCGCTGGTTGCCACGGTTGCGGCGGCTCTGGATCAGTCCCTTGGTCTCGTAGAAATGCAGGGTCGAGACCGCCACGCCGCTGCGTGTCGCCACTTCGCCCACCGTCAGTTCCAGCTCCAGCCTGGCGCCCGGATTTTTCTTCATCATTGCTGTTGACCTCAATATTACTTGAGGTTTTATAGCAGAGGCTTCCTGAAAGAAAACCGGAGCCTAGGTCAATGAAGAAGAAAAACCCGTCTGCCGCAGCGCCTCGCCTGATATCATCGCCGCCGACATGGCGACGTTGATGGAGCGCTGTCCTTCGACCATGGGGATGAGGATACGGGCGTCGGCCGCCTCATGCACATGATCAGGCACGCCGGCGCTTTCGCGGCCGAAGAAGAGGATGTCGTCCGGCCGGAATTCGAAGCGGGTATAGGGCAGGGCGGCCTTGGTGGAGGCAAGCACGACGCGCCGGCTGTTCGCCTTGCGCCATTCGTCGAAGCGCTGCCAGTTGACGTGGCGGGCAAGCGTGACGTCCGCCAGATAGTCCATGCCGGAGCGCTTCAGGTTCCGGTCGGAAATGTCGAAGCCGGCCGGCTCGATGATGTCGACCGACAGGCCGAGGCAGGCGGCGAGCCGGAGGATCGTGCCGGTATTGCCGGGAATATCCGGCTGGTAAAGGGCGATGCGGAGGCTGGGGAAGATGTCGCTCATATATCGTCCTTAAGCGAAGCCGGTGCCTGATCTCAAGCCCCATTCGGTGCAAGGCAGGGCTGTGACGATCTCGCAACAGGAAATTCCGGGATGAGTGGCCGGCATCGATTTGCCCTTTTCAATTCCTGCGCGAGCGGCTAAAAGGCGAGCGTAACTCAACGCCAACACAAGGAGGCCCACATGGATATGACCGTGCTCACGCGCCTCCGCTGCCGGATTTCCATTTTTCTGGCCTAGGCGTTTCGCGGTTTCACGCAAACCTTTCCCTCTCTGATCCGTTACGCGGCCGGCATGCGGCCGCGCCATACTGAATTTTCGCCGTCAGGCCCTTGGCTCGCACCATGCGCGGCAAAGGGGACGGCAAATCCGACTTGCGGAGCTATTTTCATGTTCTCGTGGTTCGAACGGCGTGTTGATCCTTATCCGGACGAAGCGCCCTCACTGCCGCCCGCCGGCCTTGCGGCCTTCCTGTGGCACTATACCAAGCCGGTCTGGCCGTGGGTCGTCATCATGTCGACCTGCACGATGCTGATCGCGGTCGGCGAAGTGGCGCTGTTCCAGTTCCTCGGCGACATCGTCGATTGGCTGTCAAATGCCGATCGGGCGACCTTCCTTCAAAGCGAGGGGCCGAAACTGTTCTTCATGGCCTTCGTGGTGCTGATCGGATTGCCGGCGGTCGCGACGCTCAATTCGCTGATCATGCATCAGATCCTGATGGGTAATTTCCCGATGATCGCCCGCTGGCAGATGCATCGGTTCCTGCTCAGGCACTCGATGACGTTCTTCGCCAACGAGTTTGCCGGCCGCGTCTCGACCAAGGTGATGCAGACCTCGCTCGCCATCCGTGAAACGGTGATGAAGGTGCTCGACGTGTTCGTCTACGTCTTCACCTATTTCATCTCGATGATCGCGATCGTCGCGGCGGCGGATCTGCGCCTTGCGGTGCCGCTCGTCCTCTGGATCGTCTGCTACTCGATGACAGTCGCCTATTACGTGCCGCGTCTGAGGAAGATTTCGGCGGAACAGGCGGATGCGCGTTCGATGATGACCGGTCGCGTGGTGGACAGCTATACGAACATCGCCACCGTCAAGCTTTTCTCGCATGCGGGAAGGGAAGAGGCCTATGCGCAGGACGCGATGGATATCTTCCTGAAAACCGTCCATGCGCAGATGCGCAAGGTGACGGGTTTCCAGGCGCTGGTCTATTTCTACAACTGCGTGGCGCTGTTTACCGTCGGCGCGTTGTCGATCTGGTTCTGGCTCGATGGCGTCATCTCGATCGGGGCGATCGCCATCGCCATCGGCCTTGCGATGCGTATCAACGGCATGTCGCAATGGGTGATGTGGGAAGTCTCTGCGCTCTTTGAAAACATCGGCACCGTCTATGACGGCATGTCGATGATGACAAAGGCGCATGACGTGGTGGACCGGAATGGCGCTTCGGCGCTGACGGCGAAAAAAGGCCATATCCGCTACGACAACGTCCACTTCCACTATGGCAAGGGCAAGGGCGTCATCGAAGGCCTGACGCTCGATATCCCGGCCGGGCAGAAGATCGGTCTGGTCGGCCGCTCCGGCGCCGGCAAGACGACGCTGATGAACCTGCTGTTGCGCTTCTACGATCTGGAGGGCGGCCGCATCACCATCGATGGCCAGGACATATCGACCGTGACGCAGGACAGCCTGCGTTCGCTGATCGGCGTGGTCACCCAGGATACCTCGCTGCTGCACCGCTCGATCCGCGACAACATCGCCTACGGCAAGCCGGACGCGACCGATGCGGACATCATCGAGGCGGCAAAGCGGGCAAACGCCTGGGAGTTCATCGACGGACTTGCCGACATGCAGGGACGCAAGGGTCTCGACGCGCATGTGGGCGAACGCGGCGTGAAGCTTTCCGGCGGGCAGCGGCAGCGCATCGCGATCGCCCGCGTCTTCCTCAAGGACGCGCCGATCTTGGTGCTCGACGAGGCGACCTCGGCGCTCGACAGTGAAGTCGAAGCGGCAATCCAGGAGAACCTGTTCGCGCTGATGGAGGGCAAGACGGTGATTGCGATTGCGCACCGCCTGTCGACGCTCACCGAAATGGACCGGCTGATCGTGCTCGATCGCGGCCGGATCGTCGAGGCCGGCACTCACCGCGAACTCGCTCAGAGCGGAGGCATCTACGCCGACCTCTGGAATCGCCAGTCTGGCGGCTTCATCGGCCATGACGACGTGATCGAGGAAGAGGCGGCGGAGTAATCTCCGCCGTCGTCCCTCTTGCTCGGGGGTAGATATTCCAGGGCATGCTTCGGCAGAATTCAGATTCGGTTTTCGCGGGTGTGCCAGATACGAAGAAGAAAAATCATCTCGCCCTGTATCTCGTATCGCAATTCGTAGTCACCAATCAAAAGTCGTCGGATTTCGCGCGGTGCGAACTCATCCAGCCTTTCGCCAAGCCGCGGATGCTGGATGAGTTTCTTGGGTGCTGCAGCCAGGTTTTGAGCCGTGCGCGCCGCCGCGGGTGCGTTCACCGCGGCCAGAAAATCATGAAGGCGGTTGAGATCGGACACCGCCTTTGACGACCACTTCAATTCCATCAGAGGGGACGGGGCAGAGGTTTGTCAGTTCCCAGACTGGAAACCCATTTTTCGACCTCTTCCTGATCGACCACGTTTCCCGCATCGACGTCCGCCATTGCCTCCAGCGTCAGCCGCCGCCGCTCCTCTTCGAGCTCGATCCAGCTGGCGAGTGCCTGCTTGACGATCCAGCCCCTTGAACGCTCCAGGCGGGTTGCCAGTTCGTCCACTTTCTCAGCCAGCTGAACCGGCACATGTGTCGTCAGAACGCGGGTTTCCATAGGAACTCCTTTGGGACAAATCATAATGATTGATCCTGATTATGTCCAATGGGCGCCAAGGTCCGCCCGGCAGGCCTTCCACATTAAGAAAATGTAAGCCGCCGCCTGGCGGCTTTCGCTTTGCCGCCGATCAGAATCCGCCTATATCCGGTCCATGTTGAAACCGGTCTTCCGCATCTTCGAAAGCTTTATCAAGCCGTTTGCGAGGCGGGACGACCTGAAACCGCCTGTGGGCCTGATCGGCTTCGTCTGGTTCTATGTCAGCCAGGCCAAGCTTCCCTTCTTCGCCATGCTGGTGCTTGGCGGTCTTGCCGCCGGCGTCGAGGCGGCGATGTTCTGGTATGTCGGTCGCCTGGTCGATATCCTCGACACGACGAAGCCCGCCGACGGATGGTCGGGACTTTTGGCCAACCATGGCACCGAACTGGTGGTCATGGCGCTGGTGGTCGGCATTGGCCGCTTCCTGATCGGGCTGATGACGGCGCTGGTCGACCAGCAGATCATCACGCCCGGTTTCTACAACCTGGTGCGCTGGCAGTCGTACATCCATGTGTCGCGCCAGTCGCTATCCTTTTTCCAGAACGATTTCTCCGGCCGGATCGTCACGAAAGTCTGGTCGGCGGGGCAGGCGACAGGCGACGTGCTGACCTCCTTCATGGAAAGCGTCTGGTTCGTCGGCATCTATTCCGTTTCGACCATCGCGCTGGTCGCAGGGCTCGACTGGCGGCTCGCCGTGGTCGTCGTCGCATGGCTTGCGATCTTCGCGCTGCTCGCCCGCCATTACGTGCCGCGCATCCGCGAACACTCCAAGGCCTCGGCCGAGGCCGGGTCGATGATCAGCGGCCGCATGGTCGACGCCTATTCGAACATCCAGACGCTCCGGCTGTTCGGCCGCGACGAGGCGAACGACCGCTATATGCTCTCCGGTTTCGAGAGCTTCCAGGCGACGATCATCGCGTTCACCCGACTGCTCACCAGCGTGCGCGCCTCGATGGCCTTCCTCTCAGGCACGATGATCGTCACCATGGCGGCGATGAGCGTGCATCTCTGGCTCTCCGGCCTGATCTCATCGGGTGCGGTCGCCTTCACCATGGCGCTGATGCTGCGGCTGAATTTCCTGCTCGGCCGGCTGATGACGCAGCTCAACGGCATCATGCGCAATATCGGCACGATCCAGAATTCGGCCGAGCTGATCTCGCAGCCGATCGGGCTGGTGGATGCGCCGGATGCAACGCAGCTGGTGGTAAAACGCCCGGAAATCCGTTTCGAGAATGTCAGCTTCCATTATGGCAAGGCGAAGGGCGTCATCGACAATCTGTCGCTCACCATCCGTCCGGGCGAGAAGCTCGGCATCGTCGGGCGCTCCGGCGCCGGCAAGTCGACCCTCGTCAACCTGCTCCTGCGGTTTTACGATCTCGAAGGCGGCCGGATCCTGATCGATGGGCAGGATATCGCCAAGGCGACGCAAGAATCATTGCGGGGCCAGATCGGCATGGTGACCCAGGATACCTCGCTGCTGCACCGGTCGATCCGCGACAATATCCTGTTCGGCCGGCCGGATGCGACCGAGGCACAGCTTGTCGAGGCGGCGCGCAAGGCTGAAGCCGACACGTTCATCGCGGCTCTCGAAGACCAGCGCGGCCGCAAGGGGTTCGACGCGCATGTGGGCGAACGCGGCGTCAAGCTTTCCGGCGGCCAGCGCCAGCGTGTCGCGATCGCCCGCGTGATGATCAAGGATGCGCCGATCCTGGTGCTCGACGAGGCGACCTCGGCGCTTGATTCTGAGGTGGAAGCGGCGATCCAGTCGAACCTGGAGCGGCTGATGCAGGGCAAGACCGTGCTCGCCATCGCCCACCGGCTCTCGACGATCGCAGCGCTCGACCGCCTCATCGTCATGGACAAGGGCCGGATCATCGAGGACGGCACACACAACGAACTGATCGCGCGGCGAGGGCTCTATTCGGAGCTCTGGGCGCGCCAATCCGGCGGCTTCCTGGCGGCGGATGCCGCCCAGTAATAGGCTCACTGTCCGGTGATGGCGATCTCGGCGATCAGCCCGTAGTGGTTCGAGCCGTGTGCATCGGCAATGCGGGTCAGGGACTTTATCTTGAGCGGCGCCCGCGCATAGACGTGGTCGATCGGCAGGCCGAACGCGCCTGCCCGGATCGGCCAGGTGGCGGGTTCGAATGGGGCGGTGGCCAGATCGGTATTGTTCAGGAACCGGCGCATGTTGGGCGCGAGGCTCGAGGCATTGAAATCGCCGGAGAGGAGCAGGGGGCCGCTTGTTTCCGAGATCGCCAGTGCGGCGCGGTCGAGTTCCAGCGAGTGGAAATTGTCGAAATAGGGCTTGGTCGTATGCATGCCGACGAAATTGATCGGCCGGCCGGCGACGGTCACTTTCGCAAGGATGAAGCGATCCGGGAAGATGTCGCTTAGAGACTGGACCATCGGCGCCTCGATCGGCACCTTGGAAAGCATCAGCTGGTCGCAATCTTCGATCAGCACTCCACAGCCGACCCGGTAGGGATAGGTCTTCGCCAGCTCATTCATATAGACCCTGAGCGGTGCTGCTTCCATGATGTTGACGAGGTCGGCGCCGGAAGATCGGATGGTCTCGACGATGTCTTCGGCTTGGTCGAAGTTGTCGTTGAGGATGTTGAAGGACATCAGCTTGAAGGTCGGCGCATTGGCATCCGCCGACGTCATCGGGGCCGCGAAACCGCGGCTCATCAGCACGGCGTGGCCGGCGAAGAGCAGCGAGACTGCGAACAGCAGCCAAACGACGAAGTGGCGCTTGATGAGCAGCGCAACGGCCACGGCCGCCACGCAGACCGCCGCCGCGTGCAGCTGCAGGCTGTAAAGCGTTCCCAAAATCCAGTGAGGGTGTACGTAACGCGTCCCGATCGCCATCAGTACGAGCGACACGATGACGCAGATGGCAACCGATAGTGTTTGTCTCATTCGGGTATGTCCGGGACGGCCGCCTTCTGTCGTGCGGTTGGACTAACATGAGGCCGGTTTTGTTGCAATGCGGCACGCGGCAAGGGAGTTAACGGGAAGCGCGCATCTTCCGCCATTTTCTTGAAAAAGGCCTGATTTTTCCGGGCCGAGCAGGCCTTGCCGCGCCATGTTCGGCGGCCCTGTGTTCTGCCCGACACGCCGCCCCGGAACCCTTCGGGTTTTCCCGCGACAAACTGGTCGCAGCCCCTTGCCAAGGCTGGACATATTTTGCGATCAAGCATAGAACGCGCCGGATTGCTGGGGAATCTATGGTCGAATTGTGTTCAACCGAGATTCGCCGGGACGGGGGCAGGGCGGTTTCCGCGAATTGCGTGAGAAGGATGATTGAGCCGTGAGCGAGCACGACACACATAGCGAAATACCGGGCGAGCCCACTCGCCGTGATTTCCTTTACCTGACGACCGGTATGGCCGGCGCCGTCGGCGCTGTTTCCGTGGCATGGCCCTTCATCGACCAGATGCGTCCGGATGCTTCGACGCTGGCGCTCGCCTCGATCGAGGTCAATGTCGCCGCTCTCCAGCCGGGCATGTCGCTGACCGTCAAGTGGCGCGGCAAGCCGGTGTTCATCCGCAACCGCACCCCGGAAGAAATCAAGGCTGCCGCCGACGTGCCGATGGCCGCGCTCAAGGATCCGGTCGCCCGCAACGCCAACCTGGCGCCAGATGCGAAGGCGACCGGCATCGACCGCTCGGGCGGCGCCGGCAAGGAAAACTGGATCGTGATGATCGGCTCCTGCACCCATCTCGGCTGCGTGCCGCTCGGCCAGTCCGGCGAATACAATGGATGGTTCTGTCCGTGCCACGGGTCGGTCTACGATACGGCTGGCCGTATCCGCAAAGGTCCGGCTCCGGAGAACCTCGCCATTCCGACTTTCAGTTTTAAGTCCGATACAGTTATCCAGATCGGGTGAGGGGATAAATACCTATGAGCGGTCATTCCACATACCAGCCATCGACCGGCATCGAGAAGTGGATCGATTCGCGGCTTCCGCTGCCGCGCATGATCCATGACAGCTTCATCTCCTACCCCGTTCCGCGCAATCTGAACTATGCCTATACCTTCGGCGCCATGCTGGCGGTGATGCTGATCGTCCAGATCATCACCGGCGTCGTGCTCGCCATGCACTATGTGGCGTCGACCGGCGCTGCCTTCGACTCGGTCGAAAAGATCATGCGCGACGTCAACCACGGCTGGCTGCTGCGTTACATGCATGCCAACGGCGCATCGTTCTTCTTCGTTGCCGTCTATCTCCACATCGCCCGCGGCCTCTATTACGGGTCGTACAAGGCGCCCCGTGAAATCCTCTGGATCCTCGGCGTGGTGATCTACCTGCTGATGATGGCGACCGGCTTCATGGGCTACGTTCTGCCCTGGGGTCAGATGTCGTTCTGGGGCGCGACCGTCATCACCGGCTTCTTCTCGGCCTTCCCGCTGGTCGGCGAATGGATCCAGCAGTTCCTGCTCGGCGGTTTTGCCGTCGATCAGCCGACGCTGAACCGCTTCTTCTCGCTGCACTACCTGCTGCCCTTCATGATCGCCGGCGTCGTCGTGCTGCACATCTGGGCGCTGCATGTCACCGGCCAGACCAATCCGACCGGCGTCGAAGTCAAGACCAAGACCGATACCGTCGCCTTCACGCCCTATGCGACGATGAAGGATGCGCTCGGCGTCTCCGTGTTCCTGATCGTCTACGCATGGTTCATCTTCTATATGCCGAACTTCCTCGGCCATCCGGACAACTACATTCCGGCTGACGCCCTGAAGACGCCGGCTCACATCGTTCCGGAATGGTATTATCTGCCCTTCTACGCAATGCTGCGCGCAATCACCTTCAATGTCGGTCCGATCGACTCCAAGCTCGGCGGCGTTCTGGTGATGTTCGGTTCGATCATCATCCTGTTCTTCCTGCCCTGGCTCGACACCTCGAAGGTTCGCTCCGCCGTCTACCGTCCCTGGTACCAGGTGTTCTTCTGGCTGTTCGTCGCCAATGCCATCATGCTCGGCTGGCTTGGCTCGCAGCCGGCGGAAGGCATCTTCACGACGCTCTCGCAGCTCGGCACGGTCTACTACTTCGGCTTCTTCCTCGTGATCATGCCGCTGCTCGGCCTGTTCGAAACGCCGAGGCGCATTCCGAACTCCATCACGGAAGCAGTTCTTGAAAAAAAGAACGGCAAATCCGCCGAAGCCCGCGCCTGACGCCTGCGACCGAGAGGGATTAGAAATATGAAAAAGCTTGTTACGAGCCTCGTCTCGCTGGCCTTCCTGGCGGGAATGGGCGTTGCCTCGGCCGTGGCGCAGGAAAATCACGCTGCGGCCCCGGCCGCAGAACATTCGGAAACGCCGCATTTTCCGATCAACCATCCCAAGGAAACCGATTGGAGCTTTGCCGGTCCTTTCGGTCACTACGACAAGGGCCAGTTGCAGCGCGGCCTGAAGATCTACACGGAAGTCTGTTCCGCCTGCCATTCGATGCGCCTCGTTTCCTTCCGCACGCTGGAAGGTCTCGGTTACTCGGAAGCGCAGGTGAAGGCGTTCGCGGCCAACTACAAGGTCCAGGACGGCCCGAACGACGAGGGCGAGATGTTCGAACGCACCGCCGTTCCGTCCGACTACTTTCCGTCGCCATTCCCGAACACCCAGGCTGCTGCTGCCGCCAACAACGGCGCCGCACCGCCGGACATGTCGCTGCTCGCCAAGGCGCGCGGCGTGACCCGCGGCTTCCCGCAGTTCATCTGGGACATGTTCACTCAGTACCAGCAGGGCGGCCCTGACTATATCCATTCGCTGCTGACCGGTTACCAGGAGCCGCCGGCCGGCGTCCAGGTTCCTCCGGGCGGCCACTACAATCCGTATTTCTCCGCCGCGGCTTCGCTCGCCATGGCGCCGCCGCTCAGCGCCGACCAGGTGACCTACGAGGACGGTACGCCGCAGACGGTCGACCAGTATGCCAAGGATGTCGCCGCCTTCCTGATGTGGGCCGCCGAGCCGCACCTCGAAGAACGCAAGCGCACCGGCTTCATGGTGATGATCTTCCTCCTGATCTTCACCGGCCTGATCTACCTGACCAAGAAGTCGGTCTATGCCAGCAAGGAACACTGAGGTTTTCACCTCGTGATCTGAAAAAGGCGGCCTCCGGGCTGCCTTTTTTGTTGGGAGGAGAGTCATCCGTTGATAGGCTCGTCCTCCTTCTGCCGCCAAATATGTGGGTCACATGTCTTCCAAAAACGCTCTCACCGCTGCCATCCGCTCCATCCCGGATTATCCGAAACCGGGCATCATCTTCCGCGACATCACCACGCTGCTCGGCGACGCCGTCGCCTTCAGGCAGGCAGTGGATGAGCTGGTGGCGCCCTATGCGGGCCTTGGCATCGACAAGATCGCCGGCATCGAGGCCCGCGGCTTCATCCTCGGCGGCGCGCTGGCGCATCAGCTGAAGGCTGGTTTCGTGCCGATCCGCAAGAAGGGCAAGCTGCCGCACCAGACGGTGCGGATGGCCTACAGCCTCGAATACGGAACCGACGAGATGGAGATCCATGTGGATGCGGTAAAGGCCGGCGAGAAAGTGATCCTCACCGACGACCTGATTGCGACAGGCGGCACCGCGGAAGGTGCCGTGAAGCTGCTGCGCCAGCTTGGGGCCGAGATCGTCTCGGCCTGCTTTGTCATCGACCTGCCGGATCTCGGCGGACGCAGGAAGCTCGAAGAACTCGGTGTCGAGGTCAGAACGCTGGTCGAGTTTTCAGGCCATTGATAGGCCGCCGCCGCGAAGACTGATCCGGGTGAGGGGCAAATCCCTCACGCGAATTCCAGCACCGTGCCTTCGTAGCGCATCACCACGTCGCCATGCTGGTTCACGCCGTCACAGACTGTCATGTTGATCCAGGTGCCGGGACGCGAGGCGAGCGAGCGGCTCTCGGTCAGCGCGACGGAATAGGTGATGCTGTCGCCGGCATAGACCGGTTTCAGCCATTGCAGCTTCCTGAAGCCGGCCGAAGGCCCGAGCTTCGGGGCTGTGATACCCTCGCTTTCGAGCCGCGCTACTTCCGCTTTCCAATAGGCGACATAAGTCTTCATCCAGCCGGCGCAGGTGTGCCAGCCGGAAGCGCAGAGAGCGCCGAAAACGTAGTTCTTGGCGGCCTCCGCATCCACGTGAAATGGCTGCGGATCGAATTTACGGGCGTAGCGGACGATGTCCTCGGCGGTGAAGAGAAGCGTTCCGGTGATGACCTTCCTGCCGGGCGGGGAAAGTTCGATCAGCCTCATGCGGCATTCTCCTCGGCGTCGCGCAGCCGCATCATGATCGGGTTCTCGCCGCGCATGACGATCTCGCCGCGCTGGTTCTCCACCTCGTGCAGGAATTTCACCATGCCGATGCCCGGGCGGGAGCGAAGGGTGCGGGATTCAAGCACCGTCGAGCGGCCGGACAGCATGTCGCCGGCCAGAACCGGCCGTTTCCATTCCATGAACTCGATGCCGGGTGAACCCTCCGACGACGAGCTGGACAGCCAGCCGTCGTACATCATCCGCATGAACATGCTCGCCGTATGCCAGCCCGACGCAGACAAACCGCCGAGTATGCTCGCTTTGCCGGCGGCTTCGTCGATGTGCATTGGCTGCGGATCGAACTCCGCGGCGAATTCGACGATCTCGTCAGCCGTCACCAGCTTGGAGGCCAGGGGCAAGGATCGGCCCGGAGGAAAGTCCTCGAAATAAAGCATTGGCACTGCCTTTGGTCGTTCTGAAAGCGGCGCCACATTAGAAAATGATGGGCGGTGTAACAATCTCTTTTCAGCATGATTTTTAAGGCCGGCAAAACGGCGAAACGCTACTGTGTTTTCAGGGAAATCATGCTCATGTGCCGGAGTGATGGACGCTTAATCGGGACGGATGCATGGCCACTCTCAGGCAGATATTGGACAAGGCCGCCGCCGCGGGCCTGATCGCGGCGAGCCAGGTGCGGGGCCTCGAGGCTCATCTCGCGCAGCATGGCGTGCGGGCGGATATCGCTGTCCCGGAGCCACAAGGTGTCATCGAGAGCGATATCGTCGATACGGAGGTGCCGCGTTTCATCCGCGGTTTTCACGATGTGCTGATCACCATCGGCGTGCTGATCGTCATGGCCGGCATCTGGGGGATCGGCTCGGTCCTCGCGCTGCTGCCGCTGATCATCGTGCTGGCGGAAATCCTGGTGGTGCGCCAGCGGCTGGCGCTGCCGGCGGTGGTGCTGAGCCTTGCCACAGTTGTCTGGACCGTGTTCACGACGATGGCGGTGCTCGACGGGCTGGATATTCACCCGACCGGCGTCGGCTCGATCCTGCTGGTCCTGTTGCCCCTTCCGGCGGTCATGGGCCTGTTCTACTGGCGCTACCGCATTCCGATCGCCCTTGCGGCTCTGCTGCTTTCGGCCTTTGCCCTCGCTCTGACTGTTGTCATCTATCTTCTCGGCCGGGCCTCCGGCACCGGCGACTTTGTCGAGAGCTTCCCGCTGCTATCGTCGGCCATCTTCTTCCTGTCGGCGGTCGGGCTGTTTTCGGTGGCGATGGGCTACGACCTTTCCGATCCGTTGCGGGTGACGCGGCGGTCGGATATCGCGTTCTGGATCCATCTCGCCGCGGCGCCGGCGCTGCTTTACGCGATGCTCTCCTTCGTTTTCCTGCGGAAGGGAACCGGGCTTCTATCGCCCGACCGCTTCGGCGCCTATGACAGTGCCGGGCAGGTTCTGGTGATCGTCATCTTGCTGATGACGATCGGCCTGATCATCGACCGCCGCGCTTTCGTGACCTCGGGTCTGGTCTCGCTGATCGCCGCGGTTGTCAGCATTCTTGCAAAGGGCGATCTCGGCGGCGGCAGCGCCGTCTTCGTCGCGCTGCTGGTGGTCGGCTCGGTGGTGCTGGTGATCGGTGTCGGCTGGCCGCAATTGCGGCGGCTGGCGGTCGGCATTCTTCCGGACACGCTGAAAACAAAACTGCCGCCACTCAGGTGAGGGCGGCAGCTAAAGGTTCCGCAAGCGGGCGCTGCGATCAGGTGTTGAAGCGGAAGTGGATCACGTCGCCGTCCTGGACGACATATTCCTTGCCTTCGTCGCGGCCCTTGCCGGCTTCCTTGGCGCCGACTTCGCCCTTGAAGGCGATGTAGTCGTCATAGGCGATGGTGAAGGCACGGATGAAGCCGCGTTCGAAGTCGGTATGAATGACGCCGGCGGCTGCCGGTGCCTTGGTGCCGCGCACGATCGTCCAGGCGCGGGTTTCCTTCGGGCCGACGGTGAAATAGGTGATCAGGTCGAGCAGGTGGTAACCGGCGCGGATCAGCCGGTCGAGGCCGGCTTCCTCGAGGCCGAGGGCCGACAGGAATTCCTTGGACTCTTCCTCGGGAAGCTGGGCCACTTCGGACTCGATCGCGGCCGAGATGATCACGCATTCGGCGCCTTGTTCCTTGGCCATGGCGGCGACGGCTTTTGTGTGCTCGTTGCCGGTCGAGGCATCGGCTTCCGCGACGTTGCAGACATAAAGAACCGGGTGCGAGGTCAGAAGGTTGAGGTCCTTCAGGATTTCGATCTCTTCGGGCGCCAGCGTCTTCAGGAGCAGACGTGCCGGCTTGCCGTCGTTCAGGAGCTTGATGACGGCATCCATGACCGGCAGCTGCGCGACGGAATCCTTGTCCTTGCTGGCGGCGCGCTTGCGGGTCTGCTCGACACGGCGCTCCAGGCTTTCGAGGTCGGCGAGCATCAGCTCGGTCTCGATCGTGTCGGCGTCGCCGACCGGATTGATGCGGCCTTCGACATGGGTGATATCGTCGTCCTCGAAGCAGCGCAGCACATGCACCACCGCATCGACTTCGCGGATATTGGCGAGGAACTTGTTGCCAAGGCCTTCACCCTTCGAGGCGCCGCGCACCAGGCCGGCGATATCGACGAAGGAAATGCGGGTGGGGATGATTTCCTTGGAGCCGGCGACCGCGGCCAGCTTCTGCATGCGCGGATCGGGCACGGCCACTTCGCCGGTATTCGGTTCGATCGTGCAGAACGGATAGTTGGCCGCCTGGGCGGCAGCCGTCTTGGTGAGTGCATTGAAGAGAGTAGACTTGCCGACATTCGGCAGGCCCACGATACCGCATTTGAAACCCATGGGTCCGGACCCTGTATCTGAAGAAATTTCGTTGCTGTGGCTATGGGGGAAAGTGCCCGGGCGGTCAAGGCTTGGCTGACGCGCCGGCTTGAAAGTAAGGTAAATGTGCCTTACTTTCAAGCGAGGAGACAGCGAATGACAAGGCTCAAAGTTACCGCAAAACGGCAGATAACCTTGAAGAAAGATGTTCTCGATCGTCTGGGCATCAAGCCGGGAGATCATCTCGACGTCAGTCAGCGTGCGGATGGCACGCTGGAATTGAGGCCCGTGAAGAAGAAGGCAGGAAAAATCGAAGATTTTTTCGGCAGCCTCAAGAACGAACATAATATCCACCTGACTCTGGACGAGATCAAGGAGGAGATCGAAAAGGCCTGGGCAGGTGAAAAGTGATCATCTTTGACACCAATGTACTGCTGCGCGCGTCCTTGGACGATGATTCCAGACAGTCACGCATCGCCCAAAAATATCTCGCCGAGGCTGACCAGATCGTAATTCCGCTTTACGCGTTTTGCGAGTTCGTATGGGTGATGTCGCGAAGCTACAAGCTCCGAAGGGAGACAGTCGTCTCCTCGGTTCTCAGACTCACCAACGCCGGTAACGTTATCTGCAACGAAGAGGCAGTCGAGGCGGGACTGGCGTTCTTTGCGGAAGGCGGCGATTTCGCCGACGGCGTGATCGAATTCGAGGGGCGCAAGCTCGGCGGCGATACGTTCGCGACCTTCGACAAGGAGGCCGCCTCGATCATCCGCGCAAAGGGTCGCGATTGCCTTTTACTGGACGCCAATTGATCCACCGTTCACCATCCGGTTGCTTGAAATTTTCCGGTTGCGGTGCGATATAGCCGGCATGTTCTCCCGATAGGATTGCATCGTCAGGAGAGGCCGATGGCCGAAGATACCACCCTAAAACCAAGGACGAAAACCAAGACCAAGCTGGAGCGGCCGAAGCTCTACAAGGTCCTGCTCGTCAACGACGACTACACGCCGCGCGAATTCGTGACCATGGTGCTGAAAGCCGTGTTCCGGATGAGCGAGGAAACCGGCTACCGGGTGATGCTGACCGCGCACCGGATGGGGCTGGCGGTCGTCGTCGTCTGTACCAAGGACATCGCCGAAACCAAGGCGAAGGAAGCGGTCGACCTTGCCAAGGAGGCGGGTTTCCCGCTGATGTTCATCACCGAGCCCGAGGAATAGAGAGGGTTACCTCTTTTTTCCCGCCTTCACGCCGAGCGCTTCGGCGCTGATCCAGAACACCGCGTCCTGCGATTCGGCCGTTTCCAGCCATAGGAGTTCGAGGTCGGGGAATTCCTCTTCGAGGATTTCGCGGCCCGAGCCGATTTCGCAGATCATCCCGCCGCCGACGTTGAGATGCGCCGGCGCTTCCGCCAGCAGCCGGCGGACGAGGTCGAGACCGTCGACGCCGCCGTCGAAGGCCATTGCCGGTTCGGAGCGGAATTCCGCCGGAAAACCGTCCATCGCTTCGTGATCCACATAGGGCGGGTTGGTGATGATCAGGTCGTATTTCTTGTTTCCGAGCGGCGCGAAGAGGTCGCCGTTGAAAAGCGTGAGCTGATCTTCGACGGCGTGTTCTGCAACGTTCAGCTTGGCCACTTCGAGTGCATCGGCTGAGAGGTCCACTGCATCGACCTCCGCATTCGGGAAGAATTTTGCCGCGAGGATCGCAAGGCAGCCGGAACCGGTGCAGATATCGACGGCGCTTTCGACGCTCAGCGGATCGGGCAGGAAGGTTGAGCCGTTCTCGCTCAGATATTCGCTGAACAGGATTTCGCCGATATGGGAGCGGGGAACGATCACCCGCTCGTCGACGAGAAAGCGCACGCCCTGGATATAGGCATGCCCGGTCAGGTAGGACGTGGGCTTGCGGGTGGTGACGCGGGCGACGATCCGCTCGGCCAGCAGCAGCCGTTCGGCCGGCAGAAGGCGGGCGTCGAGGAAGGGATCGAGCACGTCGATCGGCAGGTCGAGTGAGTCGAGGATCAGGAACGCAGCGTCGTCGCTTGCCGTTGTCGTCCCGTGGCCGTAGCTGAGGTTGGCGGCGCTGAAGCGGGAGATGGCATAACGCCAATAGTCGCGAAGGGTGACGAGTTCGCCGGTGATGTCATCCATGTTCGGGGCCTGGGTCATGTCGCGCTTCCATTTTCGATCGGCCTCCCATAGCCGCTCCGAAAGCGGCGCGCCACCCCTTTGAACGAGTGCTACGGCTCCTTATGGGCGGCGAATCTGGAAGCCGGTCTTGTTCTGCAGAAAGCCGCAGTTTTCATAAAAGCGCAGCGTTGCCGGGTCCTGCGAACCCGTCAGCAACATCACTTTGTAGCAGCCGTCACTCCAGGCCTGATCGATGGCCCTGCGGATGAGGACGCCGGCATAACCGCGCTTGCGGTGGTCGGCATGAGTGACGACGTTTTCGATCAGCGCATAGGGCGCGCCTTTGCGGGTGAGGTTCGGCACGACGATCAGTGTCACCGTGGCTGCCGCGCGCCCGTCTGCGAAGCCGATCAACACCGTCATGCCGGGCTGGGCGAGAATGGCGGCGAAACGCTGCTCGGCCAGCGCCGGCTCCGGGTCCGGGTCGTGGTTCAGGTGGTGATAGAGTTCGATCAGGTCGGCAAGATCGCCGTCGCGGGCCGGGCGAATGACGAAGTCGGCAGGGGGCATCGACACTATTCGCCCTTGCCGCCGAACATTTTCTTCAGCATCTCGGCCATCGGGCCCGAGGTCGGCAGGTTCGGTTTGCCGCCGCTGCGGGCCTGATGGATATGCGATTGCCCGGTCGGCTTGGCGACCGGCTTTTTTTCCGGCTTAGGCTTTTCCTCGTCCGGCTTACCGCCGACGGCGAGCGCCAGCTTGTTCATCAGCTGCGAATCCTCTCCCTTCACCAGCATTTCGGCGTTGTCGGCGAGGGCGTCGAGGAGAGGGGAGAGCCAGGTCTGGTCGACCTTGGCGAAATCGCCGAGCACGTGGTTGTGGACGAGTTCCTTTGCTCCCGGATGGCCGATGCCGAGGCGAAGCCTGCGGTATTCGCGGCCGCAATGGGCATCGAGGGATTTGACGCCATTATGGCCGCCGTGGCCGCCGCCGGTCTTGATGCGGGCCTTGGCGGCCGGCAGGTCGAGTTCGTCATAGATGGCGATGAGGTTTTCCGGCCCGAGCTTGTAAAAGCGCATGGCCTCGCCGACTGCTTCGCCCGAGAGGTTCATGAAGGTCTGCGGCTTGATCAGCAGCACCTTTTCGCCGGCGAGTTCGCCTTCAGAGATCAGCGCCTTGAACTTCTTCGACCAGGGCGAAAAACCGGGACGACGCTGGATCGCGTCCACCGCCATGAAGCCGATATTGTGGCGGTTGCCCGCATATTGGGAACCGGGGTTGCCGAGGCCGGCGATGATGAGCATGGAGACGTCCATCCTTGACTGCTGGCTTTTCACCACCGCGAAACGCCGTCAAAGTCAACCGGTTTCGACGCTTGAGCCTTTATTGAAGCTCATCAATGCCGTAGCGCCTCAGAATTGCATTCTGGACGCCGTCCTTGATGAGGCGGTCGAGGCCTGCCTGCATCCTGACGATCAGTTCGTCGGGCACATCGAGGTTGCAGGCAATGCCGAGATGCTGCTCGGAAAACAGCATGACCTTTTCGATCGGTGTTCCATCCGCCTTCAGCTTTTGATAGACGCCTTCCGACATGGGCATCATGTCGATACGGTCCTGGAGCAGCTTTCTGAGCGTCGTGTCGACGTCGGCGCTGAGATCGATCTTCGGGAACCCCAAACTCTTCAGAAGCGCCTCGGTATAGTCGGCGCGATGGGTACCGGTCGTATATTGCTTGGCCTCGTCCAGGGTGGCCGCCTTGACCTTCGAACCGGCATGGCGGACGAGGATGCTGCGGTCGATGAAAAGAGGCACGACCCATTTGAAGCGCGGCTCGCGTTCGGCCGTGCGGGCGGCGGCGAAGACGCAGTGCATGGGTTGGGTCTCGGCCACCGCAATGGCGCGAGCCCAGGGCATGATCTCCAGGGTGTAAGGCGTGCCCACGTCGCGCATGATGATCTCGACCTGGTCGATACCGACGCCGCGATAGCTGCCGCCCGGCTCCTGGTAGCTGAAGGGCGGGTAGGACTCCGTCGAAAAGACGATCGGCTGCTGGGCATGGGCGCCCGCCGTGAGGCAGAGGCTGGCAAGAAGCGGCACTGCGATTTTCATCTGTCCACCTTCCAAACGCACATGTTGTCATTTCTGACCCAGCATCTGGTCCGGTGGTGAGGGCTTGTCAGCTCGCCATGGACTCGATTTCGGCCTGCCGGGCGGATAGGGCCGAGAGCAGTTCGGAGATTTCGCGGGGCTTCGAGAAGAGGTAGCCTTGGGCGTAGTCGATGCCCATTTGCTGCAGCAATAAGCGCTGCTCTTCCGTCTCGACGCCTTCGGCGACGACCTTGCAGTTCATCTTGTGAGAAATAGCACTGATGCCTTCGACAAGCATCCTGTTCTTACTGCCTATGTCACCCGTCTGTTCGGTGAGCGAACGGATGAAGGACTGGTCGATCTTGACGATATCGACGGGGAAACGGCTCATGTAGCTCAGCGACGAATAGCCGGTGCCGAAATCGTCAAGCGCAATACGGCAGCCGAAGCGATGGATCTCGTTGAGGATGGTGCGGATTTCCGGGTTGTCGTGCATCAGCACGGCTTCGGTGATTTCCACTACCAGGCGCGACGGATCGATGCCGTAGCGGCCGAGCAGACCGGCAAGGCGGGCCGGCAGGCCGGGCTCGAATTGCAGCGGCGAGAAATTGACCGCGACATAGGCCTCGCCCATGCCCGGCAGGCGTGAGACGCGGGCAAGGTTCGCCATCGCGTCTTCCAGGATGAGGTTGCCGATCTGGCCGATCGTGCCTGTCTCCTCGGCAACGCTGATGATGCCGGCCGGCGACATCAGCCCCTTGCGGGGGTGGCGCATGCGCATCAGGGCTTCGAAGCCCGACGGAACGCCGGTCTCGATGTCGACGATCGGCTGGAAATGCGCCTCGAACCAGCTTGCGGCAATGGCGACTTCGATGTCGCTCTCGATCTCGGCCCGTTCCCGCGTCTGGTCGAGAATGGCGGGATCGTAGACCTGCGCACCGTTCTTGCCGTCGCGTTTGCGGGCATACATCGCCATGTCCGACTTCTGCAGCAGTTCGGCCGCACTGGCGGCATGGCTCGGGTAGAAGGCAAGCCCGATACTGGCGCTCAGCCGCACGCCGGTGCCCTGGATCCGGAAGGGAACCTCGAACATGTCGACGATCTTCTGGCTGAGTTCGGTGGCACGGCGCTCGGCACCTTCCCCGGTGATCAGGATGGCGAATTCGTCGCCGCCGAGGCGGGAGGCGGTGTCGTCGTCGTCGAGCATCGGCTTCGTCCGCTCGACGAACTGGCAGAGCACCGCGTCGCCGGCGGCATGGCCGAGATTGTCGTTGATCGCCTTGAAGCGGTCGAGATCGACGAACAGACAGGCGACCTCCGTCCGTGTCCTGTCGGCCTCGGCGATCTTCTGGTCGAGCGTCGCTTCGAAACCTTGGCGGTTGAGAAGCCCGGTCAGGTGGTCGGAGATGGCCTGCTGATGGTTGCGCAGTTCCGACTGTCTCAGTTCCGTGACGTCCGTCATGACGCTCAGCGAGCCGGGAATGCCGCCACCGGCCGTGCCGAGTTCGATTTCGACGATCAGCACGTCCATCAGACGGCCGTCGGCGCAGAGGAAGCGGACGGTGGCTTCGATCGCCAGGCCGGTCGATTTCGCCTGCTGCTTGCGCCTTGCGTAGATCTGGCGGTCAGCAGGCGCGACGAGCTCGGAAAAGGGATGGCCGATGACGTCGTCACGGCGATAGCCCGTCGCGAGCAGCCAATAGTCGCTGACGGCGGCGATCTGATCGCCCGAGGTCAGCGAAAACAGCATGGCCGGCGTCAGGTTGTAGATTTCCGTGGTCTGCTGGTGGGCACGCTTCAGTTCGCGCTCCTCGCGCTCCAGCAGCGTCTGCATTTCGTTGAAGCTCTTCGCCAGCCGCCCCATTTCGTCGTTCGAGCGCCAGTCGACATGGTGGCGCGAACCCAGCCTGCGGGTTGCTTCGATGGCTGCGGTCAGCCGCATCAGCGGCTTGATGACCATGACGCGGTTGCCGAGGATCGCTGCGCCGAAGACGGTCAGGATGGTGATGATGAAGATGGAGATGAAGGCCATTTCCATCTGGTGCAAGGCGGAGAACCAACCGAGCTTCGGGACATAGACGGTAATGCTGCCGACATTGCGGGTGCCCTGCTGTGATTTGTAGAAGATCGGCTCGGAGATGGCTTCAAGCCCGCGGAAATCGGCCGGATTGACGTCGACTTCGGAAATATTCAGCTTGCCCGTATTGTCGCTGATCTGCACGCCGCTGATGGCCGGGTCGGCGACGAGCATCGACGCGACCTGGTGGATGCTGTCGGTGTCGAGATCCCAGAGCGGCTTTCCGAGCGCCTGGGAGTTGGTCACCAGCACGACATTGACGTGTTCGCTGAGGTTTTTGGCGGCCTGCTGGGAGGAAAGCGCCAGAAACAGCGTGAACAGCGGTGCGACGACGACCAGAAGGGCGCCCGAAATAATCGCAATAAAACGACTCTCAACGGAATGAGTCACCGTCTTCCCCGCATTCATCGTCTGGCTGCCGCCGGACTTTCCCCGTCATGCTGAAGTAGCGTGCATCGTTTCACCTATTCATTAAACTTCACTGAAACGACGATGCCAAGATTCGAACGAATTACGGAAGCAGCGTTACTAAACTGTATTCGGTAGACAATAAAAAACCCGCTTTCTTGCGAAAGCGGGTCCCATTTCAAGAATTTCGGCCTGGTTATTCAGCAGAAGCCGGTTCTTCCTCGGTAACGCCTGCAGCCGGGGCGACGATTGTCGCGATGGTGAAGTCGCGGTCGGAGATGACCGGACGTACGCCAGCCGGCAGCTTGACGGCGGAGATGTGGAGGCTGTCGCCGATCTTCGCGCCCGTCAGGTCGAGGGTCAGGAATTCCGGAATGTCGTTGGCCGGGCAAAGCAGCTCGACTTCATGACGGACGATGTTGAGAACGCCGCCGATCTTGATGCCCGGGGACTTCTCTTCGTTGACGAAGTGAACCGGAACTTCAACGGAAACTTCCGTGTTGCCCGAGACGCGCAGGAAGTCCACGTGCATGGTGAAGTCGCGGACCGGATCGAGCTGATAGTCCTTCGGGAGGACCTGGATCTTCTCGCCGTTGACGTCGATCGTGGCAACCGTGGTCATGAAACCGCCGGCATGGATGCGCTTCGTCACTTCGTTGGTCGACAGAGCGATCGCGATGGGGGACTGCTTGTCACCATAGATGACAGCAGGAATGAAACCGTTGCGGCGAAGTTCACGGGAGGACCCCTTACCTACCCGTTCGCGCGCCTCGGCCTTGAGCTCGTATGATGCGTGGCTCATGGCATATCCTTTCGAGGTTGTTTGGAGAGTTTTCCGCAAGCGTTGTCGGCTCGCGTCAAACTGAAGGGCACCATCCGATGCGCTTCATCCGCGTTGCCTCCAAGGGTGTCTACGCGGACCGGCGGGCTATAATACAACGATCGAGGATGTGCAAGCTTTTCGGCCTGGAAACAAAGGGCTTGCGCTTGACTTCGGCGGGGCCGTCTTCCAAATTGGTGCCCGTTGAATGAGGGAAGGGTTTGATTCATGAAACGTACTTTGATCGCGACCGGACTGATGGCTGCGTCCTGCGTATATCCGGTTGCGGCGGCTGAGATCAACGACAAGGGTGCCCGCACCCTCAAGGAAAGCCTCATCCACTTCCTGCCGGATACGGTCAAGTCCACGGGTTTCCTGACCGTCAAGCCGGCCGGCGAACGCTACGAGATCAGCTACGATTTCGCCAAGCTGCTGAAATCCATCAACAAGAAAGACTTCACTGTTTCCGGCCTGAAGCCGTATTCGGTCTTCGCCGCGCCCCTCGACAACGGCCAATGGAAGTTCAATAGCGACAGCGACATGAATTTCACCGTCAAGGGCAAGAGGCCCGACGGCAAGCCGACGAACCTCAGCTACTCCGTCACCGACATGGTGTTTTCCGGCATTTTCGATCCGGCGATCAGTTACTTCCGCTCGGGCGAGGTGACGTCAGGCCCGCTCCGAATGGTCTCGAAGAGCGGTCCGGAGGAGGTCGAGGCGAGTGTCGCCGGCATGAACTATTCACTGGCGTCCGCGGCGAGTGCGGCTGCCGGGGGCACCGATTTCACCGGCAAGGGCTCGTTCCTGCGCTTCTACGAACGGATTGCGACGCCCGAAACTCCACCCATACAGGTCCGCGCCGAAAGCCTCGATTTCGACGTCGGTGTCCAGGGCGTAATGGCCGAAAAGATCCGCAATCTCGTCGCCTTCATGCTCGAACTAGTCAAGGATGAAAAGCCGTCGCAGGCCGAGATCACCAGGCTCAAGGATCTCATCCGCGGCGCGATGCCGTTCTTCACGGCGCTTTCCGAAAAGTTCAGCTTCAACCAGTTCACCGTGGCAAGCCCGATCGGCGATTTTGGTATTCACAAGCTCGATTATACGTTCACGATGAGCGAGCCCGCCGCGGCAACCCGGATCGGCTTCGGTGCGCGCATCGAGAACATCTCTACGCCGGACGGACGCATCATTCCCCCGCTCTACGCCCAGCTGGTGCCGGACATGGCGGAAATGGAGGTCGGTGTCGCTGACCTCAACTTCCAGCGGTTCATCGACACCTTCATGGAGATCGACTTTTCCAAGCCGGGTCAGCTGCCGGACGCGGAGGGCGAGCGTCTCGGCAAAGCCTTTCTCGACAACGGCCAGCTGACGGTCGATTTCCCACGCGTCGCCGCGAAATCCGCGCTTTACGACGTCGAAGCCTCCGGCAAGGTCAAGGGTTATCCGGACGAGAAGGACCGCTACACGCTGGAAACCTCGATCCTTGCCCGCGACATCGACAAGCTGATCCAGTATTTCCAGGCCGCCGCTAAGAGCGACCCCGAATTCAACCAGGTTTCATTCGCGATAATGATGGCGAAGGGCATGGCGAAGACTGAACCGGACGGCCGCCTGCGCTGGGACGTCAAGTTCGAGGACGGCAAGAGCTTCAGCGTCAACGGGCAGCCGATCCAATGATCTGACGACCTGCCCATGCCTTTTGGTGCCGGCTGTGCTTTTGCCAGTCAGCCGGCATTTACCATCCAAAGGAACGCTTCAGACATGTTTCAATGCTAAAACTTCTCGACCAAACTCGTTGAAAAGTGACAGGCATCCATGTTTCGCGTTTTCTCCTGCATCTTCATAGAGCACGATCTTCGGTATATCGCTTCCGCAGTGTTGATCTGCGTGATCGGCTCCTTCCTGACCATCCGTCTTTTTTCCCGCGCCCGGAGGGGGAGCGGGATCGAGAAGGTCATCTGGCTTTTCCTCGCGGGCTTCATGGGCGGATCGACCACCTGGACAACGCATTTTCTGGCTATGCTCGGTTATCTATCCGGCGGGCAGGCGGGATATGAACCGGCTCAAACCCTTCTTTCTTTCATGATCGCGGTCGCCACGGCCACGATCGGGCTGAGCATTGCAAGTTATGGCGGCCGGTCCCTGCTTGCCGAGGCCGGCGGGATGGTGATGGGGCTCGGCATCGCTGCGATGCATTACACGGGCATGGCCGCTTATGAGGTGCAGGGTAGCATCGACTGGGATCGCCGCTACGTCATAGCATCGCTGATCTTTGCAGGTCTATTCGGCGTGTTGACGACCAATCGCGTCGTGCGTCCGGTGACGCATTTCTGCCAATACAGCTCAGTGCTGGCGATGATCCTGGCGATCGCCACGACCCATTTCACCGCCATGGGCGCGATCGATGTCGTCCTCGACCCCCGCGCCGTGATGCAGAACGAAGTCGTTCCGCCGGTCGTGCTCGGTTTCGGCGTGCTGTCGCTGATGCTGATTCTGCTGGCGCTGACGGCGGCAACCTACCTGATCGACGCCCGCACGACCCAGGCCGCCGTCGAACAGTATCGCCGCCTTTCCCTGCACGATGCGCTGACGGGGCTTGCCAATCGCGCCGCCTTCAACGAGCAACTCGCCGATATCGCCATGCGTCCGGCCGACCTCGCGTCCCGCATCGCGGTACTTTCCTTCGATCTCAATCGCTTCAAGGAGGTCAACGACGTCCACGGCCATGCGGCCGGCGACGAGGTCTTGCGCAGGATCGGCGGCAGGCTTGCTCAGGCGGTCGGCGAGGGCGAATTCATCGCCCGTGTCGGCGGCGACGAGTTCGTCGCGCTGAAGCATCTGTACTACAAGCGCTCCGACGCGATGACGCTTGCCAATCGGCTGCTTGCCGAAATCTGCAAGCCGATCGAATGGAACGGGAATACGCTCACAGTCGGCTCAAGCGTCGGTATCGCGCTCTATCCCGAAGAAGCAAAGACGATCGACGATCTCGTGGCGCAGGCGGATGTGGCCATGTATCGCGCCAAGCAATCCGGCGACAGCATGGTGTGCTTCTACGATTCGTCGATGGACCAGGCCGCCCGCGAACGCAACTTACTTGCCATGGACATGCGTTCTGGTCTCGTGGCCGGGCAGTTCGAACTCTATTATCAGCGGCAAAACGATACGTTCTCCGAAGAGGTGGGGTCGGTTTCGAGGTTCTGCTGCGTTGGAACCACCCGACACGCGGCCTGGTCAATCCCGGCGAATTCATCCCGATCGCAGAGCGCACCGGCTTCATCGTCGAGCTTGGCGAATGGGTGCTCCGGAGCGCCTGCCTGGAGGCGGCGACGTGGAAGAATCCGTTCGGCATTGCCGTCAACGTCGCTGCCCAGCAGCTCGCCGATCCGAGATTTCCGACCAAGGTTCGCGATATCCTCAACGAGACGGGGCTCAGTGCCGACCGGCTGGAGCTTGAGATCACCGAATCCGGCATCATCGGCGACCATCAGCGGGCGCTTCAGATCGTTCGCCATCTGAAGAGCCTCGGCGTCAAGATCGCCATGGACGACTACGGCACCGGTTATTCGTCGCTTTCGACGCTGATGTCCTTCCCGTTCGACAAGATCAAGATCGACCGAACCTTCGTCGACGGGCTTTCCAACAACGAACAGTCGGCGGCGATCGTGCGCTCGACGTTGATCCTTGCCTCCAGCCTCCACATCCCGGTGCTGGCCGAAGGGGTGGAGACCGATGCGCATATCGCCTTCCTGCGCAAAGAAGGCTGCATGCAGGTCCAGGGCTATCTGTTTGGCAAGCCCGGTCCGCGGGCCGGGATCGAACATATCGTCAATGGTGAAGCCCGGGACGAGAGCACCCCGGTGGTTGCCAAGGTCGCCTGACTTGCGTCAGCGTCGGGGTTCGCCCCCCGGTGCATAGACCGTCTTCTGCTCGAAACGGAACTTGTGGCCGCATTGGCCGCAACGGATCATGTATTTGCGTGGATCGGTCGACGCGAATTCGGTGATGAAGCCTTTCGGCAGTTCATCGATGCGGAAATCGCGATTGCCCTGCCGCCTGTCGTCGGTCTCGGAAACCTCGGCGAAACCGACATTGCCGCATTGGGAACATTCGAGTTTTCGGGAATAGCGGTCGCGTGCGGCCATGCTTGTCTCCTTCTTCGGAGCGCCTTCTAACCGAAGCTTTGGCACAAAGCAAAACGCCGGAACCCTGGTTCCGGCGTTTTCCGCTGATGACTTGTCGTTACCTCAAGCCGGCCTTTTAACGACGGCACTCACCGGAAGCCACGACGCTGAAGCCGGCATTTGCCGCCTCGCAGGCGTTCGGGAAAGTCTGGGTGCGTCCGCCCTGCTGGCCGCAGACGGGACGGTATTCGCGCGTGCAGAAGCCGGGCTGCTCGGGCCTTCCAGGGCGATCGGGGCGACCAGGACGGCCTGGCTGGTTCCAGTCCGGGCGATCCGGCCGGTCCGGACGACCGGGCCTGCCGGGTTGGTTCCAATCCGGACGGTCGGGCCGCTGCGGACGATCCCAGTCAGGACGATCAGGCCTCTGAGGACGGTTCCAGTCCGGCCGCGGCCGTTCCGGCGGATAGTAGCCGCCCGGCCTGCTACCGCCGTCGACGCAGGCCGACAGCAACGGAATTAGAAGGAAAATGGCCAGTCTCTTCGAGAGGCCGATAAAGGAAAACATCGCGACTCACCCTCTGTTTGCGTTCGAGGGCGAGTCTATCCAAATACTTGTGACAGAAGAAGGTCAGTCGAAAAGGCTGGAGACGGAGGATTCCATTGCCGTGCGGTTGATCGCCTCGCCGAGCAGGTTGGCGGTGGTGATGACCCGGATGTTGTGCGCCGACTGGACCGCCGTGGTCGGCTGGATCGAGTCGGTGATCACCAGTTCCTTGAGTTTGGAGGCGCCGATACGCGCAACCGCGCCGCCCGACAGCACGCCGTGGGTGATGTAGGCGGTGACGCTGGTGGCGCCGTTCTTGAGAAGTGCTTCAGCCGCATTGCAGAGCGTGCCGCCGGAATCGACGATATCGTCGATCAGCAGGCAGTCCTTGCCGTCGACTTCGCCGATGACGTTCATCACCTCGGATTCGCCAGCCCGTTCGCGGCGCTTGTCGACGATTGCCAGCTGACAGTCGATGCGCTTGGCGAGCGCCCGGGCGCGAACAACGCCGCCGACATCGGGCGAGACGACCATGACGTTGTTGAGGTCGTAATGTTCCTTGACGTCGCGTGCGAGCACCGGCACCGCGAAGAGATTGTCGGTCGGGATGTCGAAAAAGCCCTGGATCTGCCCGGCATGCAGGTCGAGCGTCAGGACACGGTCGGCGCCGGCCTCGGTGATCAGGTTGGCGACCAGCTTTGCCGAGATCGGGGTGCGCGGGCCGGCCTTGCGGTCCTGACGGGCGTAACCGAAATACGGCAGGACCGCCGTGATGCGCTTGGCCGACGACCGGCGGAACGCATCGATCATGATCAGCAGTTCCATCAGGTGATCGTTGGTCGGGAAGGACGTGGACTGGATGATGAAGACATCTTCGCCACGCACGTTTTCCTGAATTTCAACGAAGATTTCCTGGTCTGCAAATCGCCTTACGCTGGCTTTTCCGACTGGAACATTAAGATAGCTGCAGATCGCGTCGGCGAGATGCCGGTTCGAATTGCCTGCGAAAACCTTCATTGCGGTCCGCCTGTTTTGAAGCTGGATGCGGGCCTTTTACCGCCGCCGCCTTCGAATGCAAGTGCGTTTCGCGCCCGCTCACCCTTTTTTATGAAGAAACTGTGACCAGTGGCTTTTGAGGTTCAGTAAGAATCGGCCGCCGCGATTGCCCCAAGATAGCCAAAGCCGGATCGATCAGCCTTGGGATTGGCGCCAGGCCACATAGTCCTGGATCGTCTTGGCGGCGATGGTCTCCATGGTCGAAGCCGGAACCGCGGCCCAGGGATCCTGGCCGCTGCCGGGCACGCTCTCCTGGCCCTGCATGCGGTGCAGCCGGGCGCCGGAACTGTCAAGGATGTCCCAGACATAAACGATGGTGACCTTGCCGCTGTCGGAAAAGGCGGAGAAATAACCTTTCAGGATATGCTCGGTACTGTTGTCGCTCGACGGCCGGATCGTCAGTCCGTTGGCGCGGGCCTGAGCGCCGAGCTGGCGGGACAGCGGGGTGACCGCCTGGACCGGAGCGCCGATAATCGGCAGGAAGCGGACCGTCGGACCGGATGCGGGCGGCAATGAGGCGCTCTGCTGCTGACGGGATTGTTGTTGCTGGGGTGCCGCGGTCGGCTGCTGCGCCTGAGGCTGCTGCATGGTCTGCTGCTGGCCCTGGCTCCCCTGGCCCTCCCATTGCGGCGGCTGGCCGGAGGAGGAGGGCGAGACGGCGCTGCCGGATTCCAGCGCCCGGGCCTGCGCTTCAAGCGTGCTCTGGGGGCCGGATTGATAGCCGCCGCTGCTGTTATAGGTTTCCGGCTGTGCCGAGCGGGCCATGCGGTCGGTTTCGGCCTGGGTGACGGGCGAGGAGGTTCGGGCTCCCCCGCCGCCGACATTCGTCTGTGGCGTCAGCGCTTCCGTGGTGTTGCAGGAGGCAAGCGCAACCGCCAGCAGGGCAGCGGACAGCAGTGTTCCGAAAGGCCGCATACCCGTCTCCCGCCACAGATTCCTCGGCAGGAGCTTAGGGTTTGCTTTCCCAAACTGTCAATTGCCTGATTTTTTGAGCATTCAGCGTTGAATGAGCTCCAAAGCATGGCGGGAAAGTGGCTGCGGATCGCCTTCGGTCGTCAGGTAGGTGTGGCCGAGGGTCATCGCCGCGCCGCTGTCGGAATCCATGATGATCATGTGCACGAACAGCGTCATGTCCGGCAAAATCTCCTGAGGATTGCCGAAATGGAACATCTGGTGCTCCATCCAGGAGGGCGAGAAGCGCGCGCCGAGCGAATAACCGCAGGCGTTGAGGCGGTGGCGCGACAGGCCGCGTTCGTCGAGGATGCGGGCATGGGTGTCGAAGACGTCGCCGAATGTCTGACCTGGGCGCAGCACTTCCTCGATCGCCTTGATGGTTTCGAGGCAGGCCTTGTAGAGCTCGCGGTGGCGAGGCGACGGTTCGCCGACGATGACCGTGCGCATCATCGCCGCATGGTAATGCGCAGCTGTTCCCGCCCATTCGAGCGTCAGCTGGTCGGTCGCGTCGAGCTTGCGGCGCCCGGCCTTGTAGCGGCAGAGCAGGGCGTCGGCGCCGGAGCCGATGATGAACTCGTTGGCGGGGTAGTCACCGCCGCCGAGAAAGACGGCGCCCTGCATGGCCGCGAGGATTTCCGCCTCGTCGCCGCCGGCCCTGATCAGCGGCAGCGCCGCATCGAGCGCGTCGTCGGCAAGTTCGGCAGCGCGGCGTGCAAAGGCGATTTCCGCCGGGCTTTTGACCAGGCGCAGAGCGCTGACCAAGTAGGAGGCGTCGCTGATCTGGCCGAAGGTGGCGAGTTGGTTATCGAGGAGGCGGGCGATGCGGCCGGTCATGCCGTGGGTATCGTATTCGACGCCGATCCTGGCGCCGAGCAGGTCCATGTCGCTCAACAGGTTCTTGAGGTCGAGGGTCGGATCGGCATTCACCCGGTCGACCCAGACGACGATGTTCTCGACGATCGAGGTGTGGCGGGCCTGGCGCAGGTCGGCGGAGCGGGTGAGCAACGTCATGCTGCCGTCCGCCTTGACGATCAGGGTCTGGAAAAAGCAGTAGCCGAACGTGTCGTAGCCGGTTAGCCAGTACATGCTTTCCTGGGCGAAGATCAAAAGCGCATCCAGCTTGTCGGCGCGCATCTTCTCCGTCAGCCGCGTCAGCCGGTCGGCGTATTCGCTCCTCTCGAAATGCAGGGCCATATCAATTCTCCTGAAGTGCGATTGCTGAAATCTGACGGCCGTAATCCGGCTCTTTGGCGTGGGTGGTGCGGCGGTAGGAATAGAACCGTTCCGCATCCGGATAGGTATCGAGGCCGAGGCTTTCTGCCCGCACCCCGGCAGCCCTCAGCCGCCTTATGGTCAGCGAGGGCAGGTCGAACATAGAATGCCCCGTATTCGATGACGATGTGAAGAAGGCCTCATAGGACGGGTCGTAGCCCAGGAACCGCTCGACAAATTCCGGGCCGACCTCGTAGCTTGCCGGGCCGATCGAGGGGCCGAGGACCGCGGTGATGTTTTCCCGCGCGGCGCCCAGCGAGATCATTGCCTCGATGGTGTTTTCGAGCACGCCGGTCAGCGCACCCTTCCAGCCGGCATGGGCGGCACCGATCACGCCGTTCGCGCCGTCGGCAAACAGGATCGGGCCGCAGTCGGCAGCAAGCACGCCGAGTGCCACGCCCGGCACACTCGTCACCATCGCGTCGACCTTCGGCCGTTCGCCGGCATAGGTCTCGTCGACGACGAAGACGTCTGGCGAATGGACCTGGTGGACGGTCGCCAGCTTTTCGACGGGCAGGCCGAACCAGGCAGCGACGCGGGTGCGGTTCTCGATCACTTTTTCGCGGTCGTCGTCCGAGCCGATGCCGACGTTGAGGCCGGCATAAAGTCCTTGCGAAACGCCGCCCTTGCGGGTGAAGAAACCGTGACGAACACGAGCGCCGGCCCTGTCGTTCAACAGGGGGCTCTCGATCGGCTCCGGCAAGGGTCTGTCCCGCATCGGTGTTATCTATCCCGTTGATTTGAAGAGGTTTTGGGCTTCTCTCAAGGCATGCCCGCTGCTTCGATTTAGGGCGAGAGTGGCGCAAGAAAAGGGCGGATGTCAATCGGTTGATGAATTGACGGTCGCTGTTCACTCCACCGCGCGGAACGGCATCAGCTTCAATGCCGGGCTCGATACCGCGATGACTTTGAAGAGTTCGCCCATCTTGCCGGCACCTTCGCCGGCAAGCCGATCGACGGCGGCGGCGATCAGGCGCTGTTCGGTCGGCTCCTTGTCCTTGGCAAGCGCGGTCGCCCGCTCGGCAAGGCCGAGGCCGAACAGGAAATCACCCTGGTGCAAGCCGCCGTTCAAGTGCACGCCCGTGGAAACGGCAATGCGTGCGAGGTCCTCGAAGTCGACATGGCTGGTGAGATCCGCTTCGCCGGGATTTTCGAGCGGCGGATCGTAGTCATGGTGGCGGATGGCTTGCAGCGTATCGCCGAAACCGGTGACCAGATGGCCGTAGTCGATGATCAGGGCCGTGCCACCGAAGGTCCTCAAGCGTTCGCACAGCGTCAGCATCACCGCCTGGCGGGCCGGAGACAGTTCGAAGATCGTGCCGTCGGGAATGCCGGCGAGGGGCGAGGGAAGGAGCTGCGGGTCGAGCGTCGCGACGCCGGCGGCAAAGCCGAGTTCATCTTCGGCGTTGAGGCCGACGAGACGTTCGCGAAAACCGGTCGGCGTCTTGACGAACTGGCGGATCGGGATCGCGTCGAACAATTCGTTGGCGGCGATCAGCGTGAAACCTTCGGGGACTTCCTCGAAACTGTCATGCCAGGAAATCTTGGTCGAGAAAGCCTCGAGCGTGATGCGCTGGACGCCGCGCAAACGCTCGCTGGTCTCGACCAGATGCACGTGCAGGTCTTCGAAAAAGCGCGGCGCGATGCGTTTGATCACCCGCAGCATGTCGGTCATCATCGTGCCGCGGCCGGGGCCGATCTCCACCAGCCGGACGCCCGTGGGCGTTCCGTGCTGTTGCCAGGCGTGCACCATGAAGACGCCGATCATCTCGCCGAACAACTGGCTGATCTCCGGCGCTGTGATGAAATCACCATGGCGGCCGAAAGGCTCGCGGGTGCGATAATAGCCGTATTCCGGATCGGCGAGGCACAGCGCGAAATAGTCGGTGACGCTGATCGGGCCGTTGGTGCGGATCAGGGTCTTGATCTTCTCTGTGAGGGGAGTGCTCACCGGGTGTGCCTCCCTCAAGCTTTCGCCGCGGACGTCGCCGCCGCGCGGGCCCGAACAATGGCCCACAGGCCTGCTGCGATCATCGGCAGCGACAACACCATGCCCATGGTCAGCCAATTGGTGCCGAGCAGATAACCGAGCTGCGCATCCGGCTCGCGGAAAAATTCCACAAAAATGCGGCAGAGCGCGTAACCGACGACGAAGGTGCCGGCGATGGTGCCAGGGACTTTCAGCGCCTTGAAACGGAAGATCAGCAGAGCGAGGACGAGTACCAGCACGATGCCTTCGAGGCCTGCTTCATAGAGCTGGCTCGGATGGCGCGCGAACGGGCCGCCGGTCGGGAAGACGACTGCCCAGGGCGCGCTGCTGAGACGTCCCCAGAGTTCGCCGTTGATGAAATTGGCGATGCGGCCGAAGAACAGGCCGAAGGGTACGACGGCTGCGACCGTGTCGAACATGCTCCAGACCGGAATGGTATTGCGGCGGGCGAAGATGATCATCGCGATCGTTGCGCCGATGAAGCCGCCATGGAAGGACATGCCGCCGTTCCAGATCTCGATCGCGCGGATGGGATTCGCGGCCACCGCCGCCATGTCGTAGAAGAGGATATAACCGATGCGGCCGCCAAGCACGATGCCGGCCGCGACCCAGACGAGAAAGTCGTCGAGCTGGGCAGCCGTAATCGGCGACTGGCCGTCTCTCCACAGGGAAGCGTTGGCAGCCAGCCGACGCGCATAAAACCAGCCGAGCATGATGCCGGCGACATAGGCGAGCCCATACCAATGGATGGCGAGCGGGCCGATGGAGAAGGCCACCGGATCGATGTTCGGGAACGGCATCAGAGCGAAAAGATGAAGCGCTTCGTACAAATTACAGGGTCCAACCTAACGGCATTGCGCGGAACATGGCGTTGCGGCCATCGACGGTCAAGGTGAATCTAAGCGAGTGCTCATGCGAACGGTGGATGATGCTTGCAAGCGGCCCGCACAGGCCCTACTTGAACCCTATGGACATTCGCCGGCCCGGATTGCCGGCCAGACGATATGGGAGTTCAGAACCATGGCAACCGGTACGAACCGCATTCTCGACGATTTCGCGCGGCTGATGACCGATGCCGCCGGTGCCGCCCAAGGGGTGCGCAAGGAGGTCGAAACCGCATTTCACGCCCAGGCCGAGCGGTTCCTCAACAGCATGGATATCGTCAAGCGCGAGGAATTCGAGGCCGTCCGCGAAATGGCAGCCCGCGCCCGCGACGAAAACGAAGCGCTGAAGGCGCGGATCGAGGCGCTGGAAGCCAAGCTTTCGGGGCAGTGATCTGCGTTTCCCGGGGACGATCTGCCTCTCTTGCGTAAAATCTAGCACTTAGCTCGTCAGCTAAGATGCTGTTTTTCTTTTCTCCTCCCATGGGGAGAGAAAAAGGGCGTACCCAATACCTTCCCCGCCCTCCCAACCCACGCCTACAATCCGCTCGCTTCCGTCGCCGGAGTGTTTCGCGAGACGTTCGCGGGCAGGCGGGGGCCGGCGCTTTCATCAGAACCGTAACGTGCGGCGATGGTGGAAGAGGTGAAAGCCATGGAGTGCTCGTTGCAAGACGACCATTCCTATCAAGCCTCCCCCGGACAGCCATGTCCGGTTCGGTTGAGCCGTGCAAGTGGCAAGCCTGTCCCGAAAGGATGGGCGCGAATGAAGCCACGCAGCGAGGCGAGATGATCACCTGTAGGGGCCGGAAGCCTCGAAAGAACGCCGAAGGCCACGCGAATGCGGAGCCACTATTCATAAATCATTCGAGGTTCCGCATTCGCGTGGGCTCTCCGATCGAACCGTGCCGAACAGATTTTCGGCGCGGGCGCAGGTGTTGAAGCGAAAAAATGACGCCCTGTGGACACATTGAAAAAAGCCAGTGTCCAGAGTCGCTTATGACTCCGTTCTGATCTCCGCTGCGAACATGTTTCGAGTTTTGCCCATGTAAAAACCGATGAAGGGGCTGGCAGCCGGACTCCGTCTAGGTACACTGATTTTAAAGGATGATTCGAAACGGCTTGGTAAGCTCCAGACAGGGTGACTGCGTTATTCTGGAAGCGTCGGACGATCATCGACAGTGTTGTTCCCGGTTAGTGTTCGCGTGTTTTTGGCGTTTTACCGCACGAATTCGCATTCATTCCGGTCAAGAAGGTGCCGCATGACGCTTATGGAAATGGAAATCGAACGCCAGTCGAATCCGGTCGATATGATCGAATTCGTTGCTGCCTCGAACGACTGGACGTTCGAACGGTCGGGTGAAGACGAGATCGCCATGACCGTGGAAGGCCGCTGGACGGACTACCATGTTTCCTTCTCCTGGATGGAGGAGTTCGAAGCGCTGCATCTCGCCTGCGCTTTCGACATCAAGATTCCCGACGCCCGGGTCAACGAGGTCATCCGCCTGCTGAGCCACGTCAACGGCCAGGTGCTGATGGGCCATTTCGACGTATGGCGTCAGGAAGACGTGGTCATCTTCCGGCAGTCGCTGCTGTTGGCCGGCGGCGCCGAACCCAACAACCAGCAGGTCGAAGTGCTGCTTTCGAGTGCGCTCGATGCCTGCGAATCCTATTATCAGGCGTTCCAGTTTGTCGTATGGTCGGGCATGGAGGCGAAGGCCGCCATGGAAGCCGTTCTGTTCGAAACCGTGGGCGAGTGCTGATGGCCTCTGGTCAGTTGGGATCCATCATTCTGGTCGGCGCCGGCAATATGGGCGGCGCCATGCTGTCCGGCTGGCTGAAAAAGGGCGTGCCCGGCGCGTCCGTGACGGTCATCGACCCATCGCCTTCCGATGCGATGAAAACGATGATGTCCGAGGCCGGTGCGCATCACTTTACCGCGCTGCCCGACGGTGCGTCCGCGGATATCCTGTTTCTCGCGGTCAAACCGCAGTTGATGGATGCCGTTCTGCCGCCCTTGAAGCCAGTTGTCGGTTCCGACACCGTCGTCGTTTCGGTTGCGGCCGGCAAGACGCTCGCTTATCTCGAAAAGCATCTCGGCGAAGCCGCCATGGTGCGTGCCATGCCGAATACGCCAGCCATGATCGGCCGCGGCGTCACCGGCGCCTATGCCAATCCCAAGGTCACTGAAGCCCAGCGCGAAGCGGTGCAATCGCTGCTCAAGGTCAGCGGGCCGGTGGAATGGGTTTCAAGCGAAGCGGATATCGATGCGGTGACCGCCGTTTCAGGCAGCGGCCCGGCCTATGTGTTCTATCTCGTGGAGTGCATGGCGGAAGCGGGCCGGAAAGCAGGCCTGCCGGCGGACCTCGCCATGCGGCTTGCGCGGGAAACTGTCTCGGGGGCTGGCGAGCTCCTCCACCAGTCCCCGGACGACGCTTCCAGACTTCGCCAGAACGTCACCTCGCCGAACGGCACGACGGCCGCGGCACTTGCCGTGCTGATGGCGGACGACGGCATGCAGCCGCTGTTCGACAAGGCGATCGCGGCTGCCCGCGACAGAGCCGAAGAACTCGGCGCGTGAGTGAGTTCGAATGGCTGAGGACATCACCTATGGCGACTTCGAGAAGATCACTTTCAGTGACTTCGAAAAAGTCGATATCCGGGTTGGCACGATCGTCGAGGTCGAGGCTTTTCCGGAAGCCCGCAAGCCGGCCTTCAAGCTGAAGATCGATTTCGGCCCGGAGATCGGCATCAAGAAATCGTCGGCGCAGATCACCGTGCATTATACCCCGGAAACGCTCGTCGGCCGACAGGTGCTCGGCGTCGTCAACTTCCCGCCGCGGCAGATCGGGCCGTTCCGCTCGGAAGTGCTGACCCTCGGCTTCGAGGACGAGAACGGCGCGATCGTGCTTGCCGCCGTCGGGCAGCCGGTGCCGAACGGGCGCAAGCTGATGTAACCGAGCGCTGATGCGCAGGGCATATCGTCAGTGGATATCGCGGCTCTCGACGTCGCCGAGGCTGAACGACCGGAACTCCACTTCGAAACCTTCGCGTTGCGGCGAGCAGAAGGTCATGCCGACAGAGAGTTCGGTGAATGCAGGCGGGAAATAAGCAAGCCGCGCCATGCGCCAGTCCGGCTGTGTGTCGGTTCGGTACTGGACGAAGAGGGCGTCGCCCATGCGGGTGACCCGGACGAAGATCTCCTCGAAATCGCCGGTGAGCCGGAAGGCGGACCAGTCGGAGTGGCCATTGGTTACCACGACGCTGAAATGGCGGGCGTCATCGGTGAATTCGATGCCGCATTTCATCCAGTGTTTTTCGTCATGACGGATCATCAGCCCGGCCTGGTCGTAGAGCGCCTCGTACCTCCCGACGAAGGAGGTTTCGGCGGTGAAGTCGCCCTTTCGGCTCCGGTGAAGGAAGTGACCGCTGTCGCGATGAAAGCCGTAATAGGTGCCCTGCCAGAAATCGGTTTCCAGGCCGGAGCGGGTAATCAATCGGCCATCCTGCTTGCGGCTTTGGGGCGGCGGGTTCAGCCAGGACATCTCGGAAAGGTCGATCGGCATCGGTTCCTCGTCAACGATCAGGCGGGGACACGCACGACGGCGCGCAAGCCGCCGCGGGGGCTGTCGGCTAGGGTGACGTTGCCGCCATGGGCGCGGGCGATGTCGCGGGCGATCGCCAGGCCAAGGCCGGTGCCGGACGCGTTGAGGTTGCGGGCTTCGTCGAGGCGGTAGAACGGCTTGAAGACGTCCTCGCGCGACCCTGCCGGAATACCGGGGCCGTCGTCGTCGAGTGTCAGCGTCAGCCATTTGGCGCTGTGCCGCGCGTCCACATGCAGCGATTGGGCGTAACGCTCGCTGTTGGACACGAGGTTGGCGACCAGCCGGGTGAAGGCGTTGGGGCGCACGGCGATCTCGTCTTCGCCGTCGATCTCGTAGGTCATGGTCTTGCCATGCAGGGTAAATTCCAGGCACAGCTTTTGCAGCAGCTCGCTCAGGCGCAACTCGCCGAAGTCCTCTTCAGCTTCGCCCTTGGCGAAGGCGAGATAGCCTTCCAGCATCGACTGCATATCGTCGACGTCCTGGCCCATGCCGGCGAGTTCCGGCTTGTTGCCGGCGAGCGCCAGCTGCAGCTTGAAGCGGGTGAGGATGGTCCTCAAATCGTGGCTGATGCCGGCGAGCATGGCGGTGCGCTGTTCCATCTGCCGCTCGATGCGTTCGCGCATCTGGATGAAGGCAAGGCCGGCGCGGCGGATTTCTTCGGCGCCGCGCGGCGAAAAGCCATCGGTCTTCTGCCCCTTGCCGAAGCTTTCGGCAGCGCTCGCAAGCGTCAGGATCGGCCGGATCTGGCCGCGCAGGAAAAGGATAGAGATGATGACCAGTACGAAAGCGGCGCCGATCATCCAGACGAGGAAGATATGTGTGTTCGAGGCATAGGTTGAGCCGCGGCGGACGAAAACGCGCAGCACCCTGGTGTCGAACTTGATGCGGATTTCGACGAGTCGGCTGTCGCCCACCGTATCGATCCAGAAGGGCATCTGTATCTGGCGGGTGATCTGCTCGGCGAGGATGTCGTCGAGGATGGCGAAGAAGGGGCGGGAGCGGGGCGGCGGCAGCTGGCCGTTTTCCTCGACCGCAATGGTGAGGTTCAGCGCGTCGCTGGCGATGCGGCTGATGGCATCATAGTTGCTATCCTGGGGATAGGCCTGGATCACCTCGATAATGCCGGCGATATCGCGGACGGTGCTTTCCGACAGGCGTTCGGTGACCATGCGCCAGTGCCGTTCCATGAAGACGGAGGCGACGACGCCCTGCAGAAGCAGCATCGGCAGGATGACGATCAAAAGCGAGCGGGTGTAGAGCCCGGTCGGCAGGCGGCGGCGCAGCCAGCGGGTCATCGGCCGCCAGCCCGGCAAAGTGAGCCGGTCCATGTCGCGCTTCAGAGAGTCGAAAAATGCCATCCTGCCTTCAGCCTGTGCCGGGTCTCTTCGGCTAATCGATACTCAGCCTGTATCCGATGCCGCGCACCGTCTGGAGATAGACGGGGTTGGCCGGATCCTCCTCGATCTTACGCCGCAAACGATTGATCTGCACGTCGATCGTGCGCTCGCCGACCTCCGCGTCATCTCCGATCAGCTCGTGGCGGGGAATGGTATCGCCGGCGCGCAGCGCGAAAAGAAGCATGATCTCCTGTTCGCGATCGGTCAGCCGGATGGTTTCGGCGGCCCTGCGCAATTCCTTGCGCGGGATCGAGAAGGTGAAGGGGCCGAACATGATCTGCTCGATCTTCGGCGTATCGGGCAAAGTGCTGCGGCGCAGGATATTGTTGATGCGCAGGACCAGTTCGCGCGGATCGAAGGGTTTCGACAGATAATCGTCGGCGCCCGCTTCGAGACCGGCGATGCGGGATTCCGATTCGGCGCGGGCCGTCAGCAGGATCACCGGCACCGTCTTCTTCTGGTAGAGCGATTGGGTGAGGGAAATGCCGGATTCGCCGGGCATCATCACGTCGAGGATGATCAGATCGAAATGCAGGCCTTCGAGCTTGCGGCGAGCCTCGGCTGCATCGCCGGCGACGGTGATGCGAAACCCCTGTTCCATCAGGTAGCGGTTCAGGAGATCGCGGATACGCGTGTCGTCGTCGACCACGAGAAGATGAGGCGCATCGTCGGAAGGCTGCAGTTTCGTCATCTCAAAGGTCCCACTTAATCCATATCGCTGTCGACAGGCTCGAGGCTTTCGTCGCGGCCGCGCATGCGGCGCAGGAATTCCTTGACCGAGGCCCGCGTGTCCGGGGTCAGTTCCTCCATGGCGCGAGCGATACGGCGCGATTGCGGCTCGGAAAGGGCGAGCGCCAGTTCACGGCCTGCAAGGGTCGGGTAGAGCCTGCGCTGGCGGCGATCCTTGGCGCCGGCCATCTGGCGAATATAACCCGATTCGATCAATTGCTTGAGGACGCGCGCGAGGCTCTGCTTGGTGATCTGCAGCGTATCGAGAAGGTCGGTGACCATCATGCCCGGTTGGCGGGATACGAAATAGACGACGCGGTGGTGGGCGCGGCCCATGCCGATCTTGGCGAGGATCGCATCCGGATCGGACACGAAATCACGGTAGGCGAAGAAAAGCAGTTCGATGGTCTCGAAGTCGATCTGGGCTTCGTCGACTGCCGGCATTGTCGGCAGGACCTTCTTGACGGCTTTTCCCGTCGATGCGCGCGACACTCGCGTTTCCTTTCCCTTTATGGCTCTTGTGCCCCACGCTCAGATGCCCGTGGAGCCGAAGCTCTTATTTGCTGATTTCACAGTGTAACCTGACGCATGTCATAAAGCGCGAACAGGCTGAACAATCAACAGCATTTGTTGGGGAAGGCGAGTGGCCGCGGGCCATGGGACAAGGGCGCTGCCAGACAGCGCCCCTTGCGATAAAGCTCACTCGTAGATGTGGACGATGCGGCGGGTGCCGGGATCGACAAGAACCGGGCGGTCGTTGACCACGACATAATCATAGTCGTAATCGGGCACTTGCCGGACCACGACGCCGGGCGGCAACGTCGCGCCGATCGCCACTTCGTTGCGGACATAGACCGGCTCGGCCGGGTGCTCTTCTATATAGCTGATCACGGTTTCCGGCGGGTCGACAGGTTCGACGGCGCCGACCGGGCCGAGCAGGATATCGCCCGGACCGGGGACGGGGGCCGGCGGAGCGACGCTTGCGGTCGTCTCATAGGTGACGGACGGCACTTCGTACTGGGTGCGGTATTCCTCGACAGCAACCGCCGAGCCGTTGTGGCGGATTGTCAGATATTCCGCGTAGACCCAGCCGCGCATGCCGTTGACGTCGATGCGGCACCATTTGCTACCCTTGAGGCAACCGTCCATCATCGCCGGGCTGCCGCGGGTGGCCATCCCGATTTCGGGATAGTTCTGGCCGGGACCGGAGCGGACGATGATGTCCGAGGCGGTCGTGGCGGTCATCTGCGCCTGGGCGGGCAGGGCGAGCGCCGAAAGGACCGCGCCGAGGCCCAGCCATGTCAGGTCCCGCCACTTCAATTCCGGGCATTTCAACCAAGTCGTCATGGATTTTCTCCTCATGTTGACTGGCAGGGTAACACCCCGCGTGTCCCGGTGGTTCCGCCGAATGCGGGTGGATTCTGCAAGCTGTGGCGGGGGTGCCACAGCTATAAAGAGGCACGGAACCTTTATGCCGCCAGTCCATTGATCCCGCCATAAACACCGGAGAGACCTCATGACGACCCAGACGATGACCGCCCAGACCTTTGCCGCGCTGCCCCCGATCCGCATGGAAACATCGAGCCCCTCCCATCCGCTCAAGAGCTTGCTGATGACTGTTTTCGTGCTGAAGATCTTGGTTGCGGCTTTCCTGATCGCCACCGTATCGCTCGCGCCGCCGGTTTCCCCTGACGCGCATTACACGACCCTTGCCTCGAATTGATCTTTTCGGCTGAAATGCCCTGCGTTTATCGGTATACCCCCGGCGAGCATCATCGTTTAGGCCGAGGCACCATGGGCAAGTTACAGGCCGGTATCATTCCGGTTACGCCATTCCAGCAGAACTGCACGATCCTCTTCGACGACGAGACTAAAGAGGGCGTGGTCGTCGATCCGGGCGGCGATGTACCGACCATCCTTCAGGTCATCGAGGAAAACGGCGTCACCCTCAAGGAGATCTGGTTGACGCACGGGCATATCGACCATGCGGGCGGCGCGGACGAATTGCGCGAAGCGCTCGGCATCCAGGTGATCGGTCCCCACGAGGCGGACCTGCCGTTGCTGCAGCGCCTTGAGACGCAGGCGGAAAAATTCGGGGTGAAGATGGCGGTGCGCAACGTCGTGCCGGACCGCTGGCTGAACGAAGGAGACAAGGTTTCGTTCGGCGAGCATGTGTTCGAGATCTTCCATTGCCCCGGACATGCGCCCGGGCACGTGATCTACTACAACCGGGCCCAGGGTTTTGCACATCTCGGCGACGTGTTGTTCAACGGCTCGATCGGGCGCACGGATCTGCCGGGCGGAGACCACGATACGCTACTCGCCTCGATCCGCGACAAGGTTCTACCGCTCGGCGACGAGGTCGGATTCATCTGCGGCCACGGGCCGGGCAGCAGGATCGGCGACGAACGGCGCACCAATCCATTCCTGCGCGGCCTCGGTGGACCGAAGCCGCAACACACGTCGGTTTAAAAAAAACCCGGCATCTTCTGCCGGGCTTCAACTCGAAATGGCAAGCCTCGGAAGGCTTAGCCGGCGATCTGCAGATTGACGGCCTTGGGGCCTTTGCCGCGACGATCCGGTTCCGTGTCGAAGCTTACTTTCTGGTTTTCCGACAATCCGGACAGGCCGGAAGCCTGTACGGCAGAGATATGAACAAAGATATCGGCGCCACCATTGTCAGGCTTGATAAAGCCGAAGCCTTTGTCGGTATTGAAGAATTTTACAGTGCCAGTCTCGGCCATGCAGCAGGTCCTTTTCTCTCTGTCCGTGTTCAGCGGCGGACAGCATCACAGTGTAGCCCCGAAGGGCGGCGGCAGGCAGCTTTAAGAAAGGGTCCCTGTCTTTACCGCGATGACCGGAAGGAATTGCTTTGAAATCTCCGCCCCCGGTCTACCGCCCGAAGTCTTAGCGCCTTCGGAGCGCGTCATTATAGGTCTTCCCATGCTCGTAAATTGCCCGAACTTGCACAGAGTGCTGTGTTTATCGAAAATTGGCAAGAAAAAGTTTTTTGAACTGTTGCCACAATGAGAAATTGCAGATCGCCAGAACCCCTGAAAATGCGGGCTTTGCGCGTTTCTTTGCGCCCCGGGAACGCAAATCCATCGCCGGCAATGCTTCCTTAACCCTGTTCTGTGCCATTTTGGCGCTAAGGGCGCGAAAAGAAAAAATTTCGCCATTCAAAGGTTTCAGGCGGCGCGAAGGCTGCTTAGGTATCGATGATCGCCGCCACGGCGGCAGCCGTCCAGGGCGTGAAAATTGCCGTTTGCCGCATCATTCGCCGCTGGATTGCCGGCGGCCGAAGGCGCGGGCAGGTCTTGCGAATACCGGCTTTGCGAGAACCGGAGGAGGGGCAACGACTGCGGCCCGGCCGATGCCGAGTGTGATGTCGTTGCCGCCTGCCTGGGGCGGCGCGAAGTCGGCAAAACTTTCCGGAAAGTTCTCGTTGAATGTCGTCGGTGCCAGTTCGGGCCGGGCAAGGGCATAACCCTGCATCAGCGGCACGCCGAGTTCCTCGCACAGATCCACCTGCCAGAGCTCTTCGAGCCCTTCGAAGATGGGGTCGATACCATCGTCGAGCATCTGCCGGACGATGACGCGCAGCAACGCGTAACCGGCAGAATTGTCGAGGAAGTCGCGCACCCAGGCGGCCTCGAATTTCACGTAGTCCGGCTTGATGCGCTTCAGACGGTCGAGATCGGAATCGCGGGCGCCGTAGTCGTCGATGGCGATGCGAAAGCCGACCGCCTGCATGTGCTCGGTGAAGGCGACGACAATGTCATCCGACGCACCGGATCTTTCGGAGATCTCGCAGACGATCCGATCGGGCGCCAGGCCAGCCTCGTGGCTGGCGACCTTGATGCGATCGACTTCCTGGCGCATTTCCTGGGACGTGCGGAAGAGGCCGGGATGGAACTTGACGAAGATCCCGGCGCGGGACCGGTTCAGCCGGCCGGTGTTCAAGATGTGAATGGTGCGCAGGATGCTGTCGACATCGGCCATGTCGACCGGGGACACGAGCGGAAAGAACTCGGCCGGCGACACCGGTTCGTTGTCGCGGGAGGCGCGCAGCAGACCCTCGAAAGCTTCGATTTCAAGGCCGGTTTCCGGACCGGAGCGAAGGATCGGCTGCAGCGCGGATTGCAGCAGGAAAGGGCCGTAGACGGTGGAAAACGACCCGTTGTCGCTGCGAACCAGATTGGCGAAGATGCTTCTCGGCGTCATGCCCGTGCCCGTCGATTTCCGTTATCCATCCCTTCTGATTGTAGCAGCCAAGGGTTACGCGGCTGTAAACAAGGTTTCGAAGGTTTTAATCAGCTTCTTTCATGGTTCTCATTCAAGCTTTGTGCTTGAAACGGCGTCATAGTTTAGACATAGAGCGTACGGGCGGTTTTCGGCGCGCGATGCCGCCTTGTTCCAACAGCTCTTCAGGACGAAGATTATGGCCTTTCTTGCCGACGCACTTTCCCGCGTAAAGCCCTCTGCCACCATCGCCGTTTCCCAGAAAGCCCGTGACCTCAAAGCAAAGGGCCGCGACGTAATCGGGCTTGGCGCCGGCGAGCCGGATTTCGATACGCCGGAAAACATCAAGAGAGCCGCCATCGACGCGATCAATCGCGGCGAGACCAAATATCCGCCGGTCTCCGGCATTCCGCAGCTTCGCGAGGCGATCGCCAAGAAGTTCAAGCGCGAAAACAATCTCGACTACACGCCGGCCCAGACGATCGTCGGCACTGGCGGAAAGCAGATTCTTTTCAACGCCTTCATGGCGACCTTGAACCCTGGCGATGAAGTCATCATCACCGCACCCTACTGGGTTTCCTATCCGGAGATGGTTGCCATCTGCGGTGGTACCTCGGTGATCATCAAGGCGAGCCAGGAAAACAACTTCAAGGTGACAGCCGCCGATCTTGAAAAGGCGATCACGCCGAAGACCAAGTGGTTCCTGTTCAATTCGCCGTCCAACCCGTCGGGCGCGGCCTATAGCCATGACGAACTCAAGGCGTTGACCGACGTGCTCCTCAAGCACGAGCATGTCTGGGTGCTGACCGACGACATGTACGAGCACCTGACCTACGGCGACTTCAAGTTCGTCTCGCCGGCGGAAGTGGAGCCGAAGCTCTACAACCGCACGCTGACGATGAACGGCGTTTCCAAGGCCTATGCGATGACCGGCTGGCGTATCGGTTATGCGGCCGGCCCGCTCGAACTGATCAAGGCGATGGATATGATCCAAGGCCAGCAGACATCAGGCGCCTGCACGATCGCCCAGTGGGCTTCCGTCGAGGCGCTCAACGGTCCGCAGGATTTCATCCCGCAGAACAAGAAGATCTTCGAAGGCCGCCGCGACCTAGTGGTATCGATGCTGAACCAGGCGAAGGGCATCGTCTGCCCGTCTCCGGAAGGCGCCTTCTACGTCTACCCGTCCTGTGCCGGTCTGATCGGCAAGACTTCGCCGTCGGGCAAGGTCATGGAGACCGACGAGGATTTCGTCACCGAGCTTCTGGAAACCGAAGGCGTGGCCGTCGTCCACGGTTCGGCCTTCGGCCTCGGCCCCAATTTCCGCATTTCCTATGCGGCTTCGGAAGAACAGCTCGAAGAAGCCTGCAAGCGGATCCAGCGCTTCTGCGCAAACTGCAAGTAAGCTGGCCTCATTCAATTAAGAAGCCCGCCGGCGACGGCGGGCTTCGTCGCTTTCAGGCGTCCGTTGACCACGGGGGCGACCGGACATACATTTCGGTTATGAAAACCGTTTCTCTTCGCGAAGCTCAGGACCGCCTCGACGAACTTGCCCAGGATGTGGAGCAGGGCGAGACCGTGACGGTGACGCGGGACGGCAAGCCGGTGTTCGATATCGTGCCGCATATCGAGGCAGTGGAACCGGAAAAGAAGGGCGGCATCAATCTTGAGGCGGCGCAAGCCTATCTGCGCGCCAGGGGTATTACCAATCCCTTCCCGTATATCGCCGACGACTTCGACGATCCGCTGCCGGAAGATTTCCTGCTGAGGCCGCTGCCTTAGTGATGCGATGTCTGCTCGACACACATATGGTCATTGCCGTTCTGCGGAACGACATCCATCAACGTTTTCCTGAAGCGGGCAGTCTGGTTATTTCGCAAGGCTTTTCCGGATTCGTCAGCGTCGCCAGCCTTTGGGAAATCGCAATTAAATCCCGATTGGGAAAGCTGGATCCCGGAATGGAGTTGGATGCCATGCCGGGAGCCGTGAATGATACGGGCCTCACCATCCTGCCCATCGACATCCCGCATGTTATCACCGCCGCCGAGCCGGAGCCTGATACGCGCGATCCCTTCGACCGGCTTCTGTTGGCGCAATGCCAGGTCGAAGGGCTGCAGCTCGTGACGATCCACCGGGCGCTTGTCGGGCATCGTCTGGCATTCAAATTCTAGGTGAGGCGGCATCCGAGGGCGCCGCCTGCCGAATGCTCATCAGCTCTTGGTCAGCTTCACGATCGTCGATTCCCCGCCGCCGCGCTGTTCGGTCACCGCATAAACGGCGCCGTCGGAGCCGACCTTGACGTCGCGGATACGGGCGCCGAGCGGTACGCGTTCCTCATAGGCCACCTTGTCGCCGTCCATGTGGACGACCACGATGCCCTGGGCGACGAGGCCGCCGATCAGGAAGGAATTTTTCCATTCGGGGATAGCGTCGCCGTCATAATAGGCCATGCCGGACGGAGCGATCACCGGGTCCCAGAAATAGACCGGCTGTTCCGTCTCCTTCATGGCGGTGATGCCCTTGCCGATCGGCCTGCCGCTATAGTCGATGCCGTAGGTGACTTCCGGCCAGCCGTAATTCTTGCCGGCTTCCGGGCGGTTCAGTTCGTCGCCGCCGCGTGGACCGTGTTCTACTGTCCAGAGACGGCCCTGGCCGTCGAGGGTGGCGGACTGCAGGTTGCGGTGCCCGAGCGACCAGATTTCCGGCCGGGCGCCCTGGCGGTCGACGAACGGATTGTCGGGCAGCGCCTTGCCGTTCATGTCGATGCGAAAGATCTTGCCGAGGCCGCTCGCGATATCCTGGGCCTGTACGCGCGGTTGCGGATCGGAACGCTCGCCGACCGTCACGTAGAGCTCGTTCTTGGGCCCGAAGACGAGGCGTGAGCCGAAATGCTTGTTGCCGTCGTAGCTCGGCATCTGGCGGAAGATGACTTTGAGATTTTCCAGCCTGCCGCCGCCGCGATCGTCAGGAACGAGCTTGGCCGAGGCGACCGACGTGCCGTTGCCGTCGTCGCGCTGTTCGGAGAAGGAGAAGAAGATCATGCCCGAGGTCGCAAAATCCGGGACAAGCGCCACGTCGAGCAGGCCGCCCTGGCCGCCGGAAAGCACTTTCGGCACACCTTCGATCTTCGGTCCCGCTTCGCCTTCCTCCGAGATGATGTGCATGGCACCCTGCTTGGCGGTTACCAGCATGCGGCCGTCGGGCAGGAATTCCATCGCCCAGAGATGCGGCAGGCCGTCGGCGATCACTTCCTGGGTGATCTTCGGCATCCGGGCCGGCTGCGGAGCACGCGTCTGGTTGGCGAAGGCGGGTTTCTGGTCGCGAGCGTTTGGCGCTTTGGTTTCCGCGGGCTGGCCGGCGTTTTGAGCAAAAACGGGGCCGGCGACCAAGGCAAGCGAGAGGGCCGAACCGGTCAGGAGAAGACTGAGGCGTTTCATTATAGACTCCCTTTCAATGGGCGGATTACCGCCGAGGCCTGCAATGACACCCCGCACGCGGCGAAGGAGCATCGGCAATGGCCTTCATCTAGGGCGTTCATCGGCAAGCGCCGAACACAGTTCGTTCAAGATTATTTTATTGACGTGCCGTGAACAAAAGCCCGCCGGTGAAAGCGGGCTCGATGCGTTCGGGGGAGGTCGAGGATCAGTCGGCGAGTTCAGCCGGGACCTTGCCACCGTTTTCGGCGAGTTTTTTCATCAGCGCCTTGTGGAGCCAGACGTTCATTGTCGCGGAGTCGTTGGTGTCGCCGGTATAGTGCAGCTCGGCGGCCAGTTCCTTGCGGGCCGTAAGGCTGGAATCGAGATCGAGCGCCTTCATCAGGTCGACGATCGACTTGCGCCAATCGAGCTTCTGGCCGCTCTTCTTGACGGCGGCGTCGAGTATGGGCGTGATGTCGACCGGAGCCGACGAGGAGGGGGCTGCGGGCGCTGCCGATGGGATCGGCGTCGGATTGGCCATCGGTGCAGCGGATGCGGAAACCGGAGCGGCGGGTTTCAGAGGTTCGGCGGGCGTGGCGGACTGCGCCGCTTCGGCATGACCGCCCCAAATCGCGTTCTTGATCTTGTCGAATATACCCATTTTAAAAGTCTCCCTGAGTTTATTTGTCAGGAGAACGTCGGGCGGTGACGCGAATTCTCAAGAGCCGGCCGCAGTTAAATCGATACCTGCGGCCGGAGGAGTGGATCAGGCCGTGCCCCAGATGGCTTCGGCGGTCTGGACGACGAGTTCCAGCTTGCGCTTCTGGTCGTCCTCGGTGATCGAATTGCCTTCTTCGGTCGAGGCGAAACCGCATTGCGGCGCAATGCCGAGCTGGTCGATGTCAACGAACTTGGAGGCTTCGTCGAAGTGGCGGCGCAGCGAGTCGAGCGTTTCCAGTTCACCGGTTTTGGTGGTGATGAAGCCCGGATAGACGCGCTGCTTCGAACCCTTCTGGAGAAGGCTCAGCGGCTGTAGGCCGCCGGCGCGCTCGGTGTCGTATTCCATGAAGAACATGTCGACGCCGGTCTTGTTGAAGATCGCGTCGGCCGCCGCATCATAGCCGCCTTCGGCAGCCCAGGTGGAGCGGAAGTTGCCGCGGCACATATGCATGCCGATCAGCATGTCCTTCGGACGGTCCTTGATCGCCTCATGCATGGTCAATGCGTATTTCTCGATCAGCCAGTCCGGATCGTAGCCTTCCTCACGCTTCATGGCGCGCTGCTTCTCGTCGCCGAGATAGGCGAAGTAGATGTCGTCCATCTGCAGATAACGGCAGCCGGCGTCGTAGAACTTCTGCACGGCCTTGGCATAGGTGCGGGCGAGAGCTGCGAACAGCGCTTCCTGATCCTGGTATTCCGGATAGGTGACGTCAGCACGAGCGGTGCGGTAATGGGCGACGCTCGGGCCGGGGATGGAGATTTTCGGCGTCACCTTGGTGTTGGCGGCGAGGAACTTGAAGTGTTCCAGATGCGGGTGATCGTCCGGAAAGTCGAGCTTGCCGTTGATGGTCGGGAAGGTCGGCGGCAGTTTGACGCCGTGGAAGGTGACGCCCTTGTGGGCTTCGCGGGTGACGAATTCCATGCCGTCGAGCAGGCCGAGGAAGTCGTAGTGCCAGAAGTGGCGACGGGCTTCGCCGTCGGTCACGACCTTCAGGCCGACGCTTTCCTGCAGCTTGACGAGTTCCCGGATGCCGTCGTCTTCGACGGCCTTCAACTCGTCCGCGGAAATGCTCTTGTCTTCATAGAACTTCTTGCGGGCGTCCTTGACGGACGCGGGACGCAGCAGCGAACCGACATGATCGGCTCTGTAGGGAGGTGTAGACATTTGAAATCTCCTTCATGCGCAACATGGTGATCGCGCCCATTGCTGGACGGCCGGCTGTGAAGCCGGCCTTCGCCGCGGCGGACACGACCATATTTCAGACATTGATTCAACCTCTTCACGACCCGATTCCGTTCCCGCGCGCAAGCCTTTGATGCGGAATCTTTTTCGCTTAGAGGCCCAGTGCCGTCAGCATCACGAATGTCGCAAAGAGAACGAAGTGGGTCATGCCCTCGATGGCGTTCGTCTGCCCGTCGTTGAGGTTGATCGCGGCGGCGATCAGGGTGACGGTGACCATGACGGTCTGGACCGGCGTCATCGCCATGACGAACGGCTGGCCACTGTAGAGCGCGATGCTCTCCATGACAGGCACGGTGAGGATGACGGTCGACAGCGACGCGCCCATGGCGATGTTGACGACCGACTGCATGCGGTTGCGAAGCGCTGCGCGCAGTGCGGTCAGAATTTCGGGCGCTGCGGAAATCGCCGCAACCACGACAGCCATCAATGTCAGCGGCGCGCCGCTGCCCTCCAGCCCGGCATTCATGAGCGTGGACATGAATTCGGCAAGGAAGCCGATGATCAGGACGCCGACAAGAATGACGCCGATGGAGATCGCCGCGGATTCATGCTCGGTTTCCGCCCGCGGCGTCCGGGTGCTGGTTGCCGGCTTCGCAGCGCGCGGATAGGTGTAGCTGAAGAAATAGCTGTGCGGCCCGACCTGCATCTTCAGGAAGACCGCATAGAGTGCGATCATCGCGCAGATCGTGAAGGCGGAATAATAGTGCCAGCGGTCGCCGGGGATGAATTCCGGAACGATCATGGAAATGCCCATGGCCGTCAGGATCATCACGCTGTAGGTGCGGCTGGAATCGTCGTTATAGGGCTGCTCGCCATGGCGTAGGCCGCCGAGCAGGGCGGCGAGGCCGAGGATGCCGTTGATGTCGAGCATGACGGCCGCATAGATCGTGTCGCGCACCAGGGTAGGGGAACTGGTGTTTCCCATCATGATGGCGAGGATCAGCACCTCGACCGCTACCGCCGACAGCGTCAGGATCATCGTGCCATAGGGATCGCCGACCTTGTGGGCGAGTATTTCGGCATGGTGGGCGACGCGGGTGGAGGCGAGGATGATGATGCCGATCAGGACGGCTGCGGTGATCAACGACGCCGTTTTGCCGGCCTCGAGCACGGAATGCTCAATGGAATAAGCGACGAAACCAGCCGCCAGCGCGACGATGAGAAACCTTTCCTGCTTCAGCAGGGACAACAAACCCACGTTCCGCTCCTGACCTTGGCCGATGACAATCTAATGCGGCAACCTGCGGCATCAAGCACGGTTCCGCTTTCGCCTCGAAGATTTGCGGTCGGCGGTCTTTGATGCCATAATTTATGACGTGATTTGCGATGTGGCTTGGAACTTCGTGGCACCTTTTCAATTTTTCACGCCGATGCCGCGACAGGACAAGGATCCGAATGGATCAAGGCAGCCATGAAAGACAGGAGGGAGTATGACCAAGGTTACCTATAAAGTCGTGCCGCATGATGGCGGCTGGGCCTATCGGCAAGGCGACGTCTATTCGGAAACCTTTCCTAGCCATTCAGACGCTTTGCAGGCGGCCCGCATCGTAGCGGCCGAACAGCAGGTCGGCGGAGAGCCGGAAGAAATCAGCTGGCAGGACGAAAAGGGCATCTGGCACACCGAATACAGCGAGGGTGGCGACCGGCCCGAGGCCGAGGTCATGGATGGCGACGAGGCGCCGACCACCCACTGAAAACGTCAGCCGCGGACATAGTCTAGCAAGCCTTTGGTCAGCGCGTCGAAGGTGACGCGCCAGCGGGGCGACGATTTCAGGTTTTCGTGCATGGCGACCCAGGTATCGAGCGGCAGTTCGAAGACGCCGGGCAACACCCGGATCAGATCCGGGTCACGCCGGGCGATGCCGACCTGACAGATGCCGATGCCGACACCGCCGCGGATCGCCGCCAGTTGCGCGAGATTGTTGTCCGCCCGGTAGCTCCAGCGGATATTTTCTATATCGGGAAAGGCCGGGGAGGTCATGCGGATACGGTCCGCAGCGGCGCGAACGAAGGCGGTGGGGCGATCGAAGCCGACCAGCCGGTGGGTGGCCAGGTCTTCAGGGCTTTGCGGAACGCCATGTCGGTCCAGATAACGGCGATGAGCAAAAAGTCCGAGAGGGATTTCGCCGATATGGCGGGTGACGAGCGCGTCCTGGGCCGGGCTGGTCATACGCACGGCAATATCCGACTCGCGCCTTAAAAGGTCTTCCAGCTCGTCCGACAATGACAGTTCCAGCTCCAGCCCGGGATATTCGTCCTGGAGAGCCGCCAGGATTGGCGGGAGAACCTCAACGCCGATCACTTCGCTGGCGCTGATCCTCACCGTTCCCCTGACGGTTCCGATCTCGCCCGAGGCCAGCCGCTGCATGGCAGCGGCCGTGATGGCGAGGTTTTCCGCATAGGGTTTCATCGCCAGCGCCGGTTCGGTTGGCAGCAGGCCCCGCTGCGAACGGGTGAAGAGTTGGTAGCCCACCGCCTCTTCCAGCGCATCGATATGGCGACCGACAGTCGGCTGGGTCAGGCCGAGTTCGCGCGCGGCGGCAGACAGCGAGCCGAGCCGCAGGACGGCGAGGAAGGTGCGGTAAAAGTCCCAGCTGATGTCATTCATTTTTGTATGGATGCCAAAGAAATTCTGCCAATTCCGTATAGGGGCGAATGGCGCGATAGTCCAGCCAACGAAACGCATGCAGCTGGAAGGATTGCCGCCATGTCGGAACTATCGAACTCAAACCCCGTAAAGCCTATCGCACTGGTTCTCGGTGCCACCGGCGGGATCGGCGGCCATATGGCGCGCGGCCTTGCCGCGCGTGGCTGGACCGTCCGCGCCCTTAACCGCAAGGCCGGGGGAGCGGCGAAGCGCGAACCTCGCTTTCACTGGCTCCAGGGCGACGCGATGAATGCCGCCGATGTCCGCCGCGCCGCCCAGGATGCCAAGCTGATCGTCCACGCGGTCAATCCGCCCGGCTACAAGGATTGGGAAAAGCTGGTCCTGCCGATGCTAGACAACACGATCGCAGCGGCCCGCGCCGTCGGCGCCCGCATCCTGCTGCCCGGCACGGTCTATAATTACGGGCAGGATGCCTTTCCTGAGATCACCGAGGAGAGCCCGCAGAACCCGGTAACGCGCAAGGGCGCGATCCGGGTCGAGCTGGAACGCCGGCTGGAGGTTGCGTCGAGCGAGGGTGTGCCGGTGCTGATCGTGCGGGCTGGTGATTATTTCGGCCCCGGTGCAGCAAACAGCTGGTTCGCCCAAGGCCTGGTGAAACCCGGCAAGCCGGTGACCTCGGTCAGCCGGCCGAATGCCCAGGGCATCGGGCATCAATGGGCCTATTTGCCGGATGTCGCCGAAACCATGCTGCGGCTGATCGACCGGGAGGGTGAACTACCGCGTTTCGCGCGTTTCCAGATGCGCGGCTTCTGGGACCGGGATGGGCGCGAGATGATCGCGGCGATCGGCCGGGTCGTCGGGCATCCGATTAAGGTGAGGGCGTTCCCGTGGTGGTTGTTGAAGCTCGGCTCGCCCTTCGTGCCGATCTTCCGCGAGCTGGGTGAGATGCGTTACCTCTGGAAGACGCCGGTGCGGATGGGCAACGACAAGCTGCGGGCTTTCCTCGGCGAGGAGCCTTCGACGCCGATCGACGAGGCCGTTCGGACGACGCTTGTCGATCTCGGCTGTATCGAGTCCAAGCCGACCAAGGCTGCAAAGCCGGTGGCGCTTTTAGCCTGAGCGGTATTCTCAAAAGGAAAGGCGCCGCTTTTGGGCGGCGCCTTCTCAGTCAGATCACGCGACCGCTTCGAGCACCGGGTAGTCGGTATAGCCCTTGGCGCCGCCGCCGTAGAAGGTGGACTTGTCTGCCTCGTTGAGCGGCGCATTATCCTTGAGACGCTGGACGAGATCCGGGTTGGCGAGGAAGAGCTTGCCGAAGGCGACCGCGTCCGCATAACCGCTTTCGACGGCCTTGGAGGCGCTTTCGCCGTCATAACCGTTGTTGACCAGCCAGCCGCCCTTGCCGCCGGCCTTGCGGTAGATATCCTTGAGTTCCTGGTAATCGAAGGGCTTGTCGCCCTGGAAGAAGGCGCGGTCGCCGCCGGTCGCCCCTTCGATCACGTGAATGAAGGAGAGGCCGCGAGGACCGAGCTGCTTGACGACATAGTTGAAGACGGCTTGCGGATCGGGGTCGCTGACGCCATTGGCGGGTGTCACCGGCGACAGGCGGATGCCGACGCGACCGGCGCCGATTTCCTTGGTGACCGCGTCGACGACTTCGAGCAGGAAGCGGGCGCGGTTCTCGATCGAGCCGCCGTATTCGTCCGTGCGCTGGTTGGCGCCCGACCTCAGGAACTGGTCGATCAGGTAGCCGTTGGCGCCGTGGATTTCGATGCCGTCGAAGCCGGCGTCGATCGCGGCGCGGGCGCCCTTGGCGAAATCAGCGACGATGCCGGCGATTTCCGCATGTTCCAGCGCGCGGGGAGCGGAGGTATCGACAAAGGCGCCGTTGCCATCCGGATTGATGATGTAGGTCTTGCCGCCGGCGGGAATGGCCGAAGGTGCAACTGGTGCGCCGCCGTTGGGCTGCAGGGAGGTGTGCGAGACACGGCCGACATGCCAGATCTGGGTGACGATCTTGCCGCCCCTGCGGTGGACGGCATCGGTCACCTTCTTCCAGCCTTCGATCGCCTGCGGCAGATAAAGGCCCGGCACGTCCGCATAACCCTGGCCCTGCTGGCTGACCGGAGTGCCTTCGGTGACGATCAGACCCGCGCTGGCGCGCTGTTCGTAATAGGTGACGTTGAGGTTGTTGGGGATCGCTTTCGGCGAACGGTTGCGCGTCAGGGGAGCCATGACGACGCGATTGGCGAGTTCGATATCGCCGAACCTGGTCGGATCAAAAATGCTTGTCATCGGAAATTCCTTATGCGGTTGGGAGGAAGGGCGGAGGGATCAGAGGGTCGATCTGAGATCGTCGAGGAAGGCCGCGATGGTGTTCTCGTCGCGGTGGTAGAATGCCCATTGGCCGACACGGTCGATTTTGACCAGACCGGCCTTTTCGAGCGTCGAAAGATGCGCCGAGACCGTGGATTGGGAGAGGCCGCAGCGTTTTTCGAACTGGCTGGCGCAGATGCCCATTTCGAGCGGATGCGCCTGATCGCAAAAATGACGTTCCGGCTCCTTCATCCATTCCAGGAATTCGACCCGGGTCGGATGCGCCAGCGCTTTCAGAATTTCCGTCTTGTCCATCGTCAGGATCCAACATCGGAGTTTTCCGATATATAGATCGTCTTGAGCCGATTTAAAGGAAGCGATTTGCGGAGAAGCGAAGGATTGTAAAAAAAATGGGCCGCCGGATCGCTCCGAGGCCCAATAATTGTGAAGGTCAAAACCTCCAGAGGGGAACAGCCAGCACAGACAACCAGGAGGTCGTCAGAGCGCGCCGGCTCAACTCAATATGGGGAGCCGAGTTTCGCTCGACAAGGGTGCGGATGGGATATTGAACAGAAGTTTTTGGCAAGGATGGTTATGAGTAACCAGCGGGATGAGCCAATTCAGGATTTTGGGCAAAAAAAGAGGGCCACTGGATCGCTCCAGGGCCCTATAAGTGTGAAGGTCAAAAAAAACCTCCAGAGGGGAACAGCTGCTGCGGCGGAACTGGGAGGAAAAGCCGCCATATGCATCAGCTATGTGCGATATGGTGGTTTTTTGTGCAGTGAACAATAGTCTTTTGTGCAGGCCAGCCATGCGCAAGCTGCAATGCTTTTATTTCACGCGCTCAATGGTTACATATCAGGCGGCCGCAGAAGCGTGAAACTCTCTGGATTTTAGGGATTTTTTCGCCGAACGCAGCCCACGCGCGAGCCTCAGAAATTCCAGTTGCGAGCCTTGCCGACCACGAAGTCGCGGAAGACTTTCAGCTTCGCGGCGTTCTTCATTTCATCCGGATAGCAGAAATAGGTATCGAAGGACGGGATGTCGGCATTGATCGCCAGCTGAATAAGGCCCGGGTCGCGGCCGACGATATAATCCGGCAGGCAGGCGATTCCTATCCCCAACAGGCAGGCGCGCTTGATCGACGTCTGACTGTTGATCTGCAGGTGCGGGGTGCGGGTATTGTCCGACGACCGGCCGGCATATTCCAGCCAGTTGACGTCGAGCAGGTAGTTTGGCGCCGGTTCCCCGAAGGTGATGATGCGATGGTGGTCGAGATCCTCGACCGATTGCGGCTCGCCATAACGGTTGATGTAGGAGGGCGCCGCATAGACGTGCATGTGCACGGTGAAGAGCTTTCGCTGGATCAGGTCGGACTGCACCGGCTGGCGAAGCCGGATGGCGCAATCCGCATGGCGCATGTTGACGTCCACTTCCTCGTTGTCGAGGATCAACTGGATCGACATTTCCGGATAGAGCTGCAGGAATTCCTGCACCTTGTCGGTGAGCCAGCCTTGGCCGAGACCGACGGTCGTTGTCACGCGCAGCTTGCCGGACGGCTTTTCCGTCGTCTCGGTGAGCTGCATCTTCACGGTTTCGAGCTTCAGCAGCACGTCGTGGGCGGTGCGGTAGAGCAGTTCGCCCTGCTCGGTGAGAATCAGGCCGCGCGCATGGCGGTGGAAGAGCTTTACGCCGACATCCTGTTCCAGTGCGCTGACCTGACGGCTGATCGCCGACTGGGAAAGATGCAGCTTGTCGGCCGCATGGGTGAAGGATCCCGCCTCCGCCGCCGCGTGGAAAATGCGCAGTTTATCCCAGTCGAGCGGCACACCCATCGTTCAACGTCACTCCGCGGCTATGGCAACCGGCTGGATGCCGGAGAGGTAGCGTTCGGCCTCGAGCGCTGCCATGCAGCCCATGCCGGCGGCGGTGATCGCCTGGCGGAAAGTGTCGTCCGTCACGTCGCCGGCGGCAAATACGCCGGGCACATCGGTGGCGGTCGAATCGGGAGCCGTCCAGAGATAGCCGTTCGGCTTCATCTTCAGCTTGCCCTTGAAGAGTTCGGTTGCCGGCGCATGGCCGATCGCCACAAAGACGCCGTGGATCGGGAAGTCCGTGACGGCACCCGTCTGGGTATTGCGCAGCTTGACGCCCTCGACGGAGGGCGGCATCGGCGCCTTGGCCGGCTTGCCGGTGATTTCGGCAATTTCGGTGTTCCACAGCACATTGACATTGACGCGCTGGGACAGGCGTTCGGTCAGAATCTTTTCCGAACGGAAACTGTCGCGGCGATGCACCACCGTCACCGACTTGGCGATATTCGACAGGTAGAGCGCTTCCTCGACGGCAGAATTGCCGCCGCCGACCACGATCACGTCCTTGTTGCGATAGAAGAAGCCGTCGCAGGTGGCGCAGGCGGAGACGCCGAAACCCTGGAACTGCTGTTCGGTTTCGATGCCGAGCCATTTTGCCTTGGCGCCGGTCGAGATGATGATCGTCTCGGCGGTCCAGACCTGGCCGGAATCGGTGCGCACCGTGAATGGGCGATGGTTGAGCTCGACTTCGGTGACGAGGTCGTTGACGATCTCGGCGCCCACATGGGTCGCCTGCTTTAGCATCTGCTCCATCAGCCAGGGGCCCTGGATCGGATCGCCGAAACCGGGATAGTTTTCGACATCCGTGGTGATCATCAGCTGGCCGCCCTGTTCCATGCCGGCGATCAGAACCGGTTTCAGCATGGCGCGCGCTGCATAGATGGCGGCCGTATAGCCAGCCGGGCCGGAGCCGATGATCAGGACCTCGGTATGACGGGAGGACATGGATTATTTCCTTTCAAAGACCGGTCGACGTTTCTTTGCCCCTCATATAGGTGGTCGATGTCCGGTCTGCCGCTGTAGAAGCGCCATGTAAGATCGATCCATGCAGCAATGCAAGGGCAGCCTTGCACTAACAACAGATCAGTTGGCATGGAACACGAATGCCAGGCGCCTCGAGACATATTCTTGCGTAAAATTCGTCTTGCGATAAAAGCACTGCAGAACGAAGGGGACTTCTGTGCTTCGCGCCGATCTTGATGCCATCGACATAAAAATCCTGCGGGAATTGCAACGCGACGGGCGTATGACCAATGTCGAGCTCGCCGAGCGCGTCGGCATTTCCGCGCCGCCCTGCCTGCGCCGCGTGCGCAAGCTCGAGGAAGCGGGTATCATCGAAGGCTATCACGCGCTTCTCAACGCACCGAAACTGGGCGTGGATCTCGTTGCCTTCTGCATGGTCGGGCTGAAACGGCAGTCGGACGCGGACTTGAAGGCCTTCGCCGCGAAGGTGCAGCAATGGCCGATGGTGCGCGAGGCCTGGATGGTCAATGGCGACAGCGACTTTCTGCTGCGCTGCGCGGCCCAGAACCTCACCGTCTTCCAGGACTTCGTCATCGAGGTGCTGACCGCCGACCAGCATGTCGACACGGTGCGCACCATGCTGACCATTCGGCAGGTGAAGCATCTGGGGCTGGTCGAGATCTGAGGCGCACCGGCACGGCGAATCGCTTCGTCACTTGCACCCGGCTGACCGAAACCGCTTCTTGTGGATGAAGGCAATCAGCTTGTCTTCCATCAAGCGCCGCTGCTTGGCAAACGCGTAGAACCATTTCCGCTTGTTGGTTTTCCTGGCCCGGCCGGAGCTCGCCAGGATTTCGCTTGCGGCATCCGTCGTGGTGACGGGCGAGGGCCAGAAGGAATAACCGTGGCCGGTGCGGGTCAGCCAGTGGCGGAAATAATTGTCGACAGGCGCGAACATCTTGCTGTGTTCCTCGATGAAGAGCCGGGCGCCTTCGCGCGACCAGACGATTGCACTCGTCGTCATCGGGAAGTAATGCGCCGCCACCAGTTCGCAGTCGTGGCCCCCGATGCCGTAGCGGGAAAGGGGAGTGGCGATCTTCAGCTTGTTGTTGCCGATATTGATCAGCCGCCAGTCGGGATCGACCTTTTCAAGATCCGGGAGCGCCGCTTCGAGCAGTTCGACCGGGTTGCAGAGCGGCAGCGCATCGTCTTCCAGCACCAGCGCATAACGGGCGTCCGATTTCAGGAAATGTTCGGCAACCTTCAGGTGGCTGCGGTAGCAGCCGATCTCGCCGCCGACGAGGGTGCGGCCCATATAGCTCTCAGCGCGTTCCGCGTCATAATCCGGGATCGTCGCCAGATCGAACTTGCGGCCGTCGACGGCGGAGATCCGCTCGAAGGCGATGCCGAAGGTTGAAAGACGGTCGCTGATGGTCTGCAGGCGGTCATTGCTGCCATCCAGATTGATGACATAGGTCTCAAGCGATTGCATTTTTCCCTTTTCCGCCAAGGAGGCGCAGCGACTTTTGGGTCCGCCACTTCCGCTTCCGTCGCCGGTAGACTTGTGATGATGTAACGATGTGGTCGAAACTGTTCAGACGTTGCTATATCGTGGCCGTCTCGTTTTTGGAACAGCGGCGCGTTTATGCCTGATAACATCGTCGACTTGCGGGCTGAAGTTCTTCGGCAGCGCATACGCAGCAGGCCCAACATTTCAGGGACAACCATTCGCCTACCCCTTGCGCAGGTTTTTCAACCGTAACATATAGGCGGCGCTGCCTATAGATGCTGGTTTCCGGTACAAAGCGGCGGAAAACGGACAGGCGAGGCGACATCGATGCGGGTTCACCAGTATATTTTCGGCAAGGACGGCGGAGCGGAGAAGTTCTTCGTGCATCTGGTCGGCGCGCTTGCGCGGCGTGGCGTGGAGCAGACGGCCGTGATGCGCTGGAACCGCCGCTGGAAGCCGGATGTCGAGGCCCATGCACGTGTCATCGAGAGCAATTTCCGCAACCTGTCGATCGATCGCATCCTGCTGCCGATGAAGGTGCTCTCCATGGCAAAGCGGGACAAGGCCGACGCGATTATTTCCTGGTCCACCCGCGGTGCTCGCCTGATGCCGGACTATAAGGGCGGTATCAAGCTCTCTCGTCTCGGCGACTACCCCACCCATCTCGGCTATTTCAAGAATTCCGACATTCTCGTCTGCAATACGCCGGGCATTGCCGACCATGTGCGCAACAATCTCGGCTGGACCCGCGGCGTCGAGGTGATTTCGAACTTCACGGACACGTCGGTCGTGGCGCCGATCGCGAGGTCGGTTGCCGATACGCCGGACGGTGTGCCGCTGATCATGACGATGGGCCGTTTCGTCAAACGCAAGCGTTTCCACCTGCTGATCGAGGCGATGACGGCGGTGCCGGACGCCTATCTGTGGATCGCCGGCGACGGCGAGGAGCGGGAAGCTCTGGAAGCGGTCATGCGCGAGCACAAGATGGAGAACCGGGTGCGGTTCCTCGGCTGGCACAAGGATACGCGGCCGTATCTGGCCGCCGCCGACATCTTTATCATGCCATCCAGCCATGAGCCGCTCGGCAATGTCATTTTCGAGGCATGGGCGCAGAGCAAGCCGGTGATTTCGTCGCGCTCGGAAGGTCCGTCCTGGTTCGTGCGCGATGGTGAAAACGGCCTGCTCGTCGATATCGATGACGTGGCCGGGTATTCGCGCGCCATCAACCAGGTGATCGCCGACCCGCAGTTGGCCGCGAGCCTTGGCGAACAGGGCAGGGCGACGCTGGTCGGGCAGTTTTCGGAAGAGGCTGTGGCGAACGCCTATATCGAGCTTTTCAAGCGGAAGCCGTGATCCGGTAGATATTGCCGAGCAGCTTTGCTTCGCCCTCGATGCTGAAATTTTCAAGCGCGTGGGCGCGGGAGCGGATCGAGGCAGCCTTGCGGCGGTGCTCGTCGTCCATGAGGGCGGCGGCCGCTTCGGCCATCGCATCGACGCTGTCGCGGGCGATGATCAGGCCGGTTTCTTCCTCGCCGGTCACCAGCAGTTCCGGGAATGCGCCGACATCGGTGGCGATCACCGGGACCGCGGTCGCCATGGCTTCCAGTGGCGTCAGCCCGAAACCTTCCCAGCGCTGCGGCGCGATGAAGAGGTCGAGGGCGCGATACCATTCGTTGATATCGGTATGCTCGCCGACAAACAGGATGCGGTCGGCGAGGCCGGCGGCGGCGACCTTCTTCTTCAACCCATCCTCGAAATCCACATGCGGGCCGGTGGCGCGGCCGGCGACGATCGCCGACCAGTCCTTGCGCTCGGCAAGCACCTTGATCATCGAATCGACGAAAAGATCGGTGCCCTTCTGGCGGCGCACGCGGCCGAAACAGCCGACAATCTTCTGTGCGGGATCGAGACCGCGGGCGCGCTTGGCCTCGGCCTTGTCCGATGGTGGTGAGAAGCGGTTGGTGTCGATGCCGTGCAGCACGACGGTGTTCCTGACCGTCAGATAATCGGCCGTCTTGCCGCTGGTGGCGATCACGCCGTCCATTTTCGAGACCAGCCATTTCGTCCAGCCGGTATGGCGGCGCTGCGAGGCTGAGGTGAAGACGATCTTCATCGGCATGCGCAACACGTCACGCATGAAAATTGCCGGCAGCATCTCGATATTACGGCGTGCATGCCAGATCCGGCACCGCCTGCCGCGCGGCGGCGACCAGAGGCGGAAGAGGTCGCGGTAGCGGATATGCGGCAGATCAGCGGGCAGGCCGGGGCCAAGCGCTGCGACCTTCTGGCCAAGCGATCTCTGGACGGGGACGAGCTGGATGATCGTCGACGTGACGCCGGAGAGGCGCCGCTTGAAATTCGGCGCGATGACTTCGACGTCACGGATATCGATGATGGCGGGATCGCCGTTTTTGCCCACGGGCGTATCAGCCCCAGGAAATGGCGAGGATGGCGTAGGCCTTGGAGCCGCCGGGAGCGACCACTTCGATGGAATCACCCTTTTCCTTGCCGATCAGCGCGCGCGCAATCGGCGAAGAGATGGAGATGCGGCCGGCCTTCACGTCGGCTTCCTGGTCGCCGACGATCTGGTAGATCTTTTCCTCGTCGGTGTCCTCGTCGACCAGCTTGACGGTGGCGCCGAACTTGATCTTCGAGCCGGACATTTTCGACAGGTCGATGACTTCCGCACGCGCGGTCAGGTCTTCAAGCTCGGTGACGCGGCCTTCGTTATGGCTCTGGGCCTCCTTGGCGGCATGGTATTCTGCATTTTCCGAAAGGTCGCCATGGGCGCGCGCTTCCGCGATTGCCTCGATGATACGGGGGCGCTCCTCCTGCTGGCGCCAGCGCAGCTCCTCCTGCAGCTTGGAAAAGCCACTCTGCGTCATCGGTACCTTTTCAACCATTTCCTTGTCCTTCAGGCGTATGCCCGCGGATGCCGCGGACACAAAAAGAAACAGGTTCCGGAGCGAAACTTCGGAACCATCGTAAAATCAGAATGTAGGTCACTATAACAGGATTTCGACAGCGAGCGCTAGGAATTTCGAAACCTTGTCCGTGTGCCCCTACCTCCGCATGTGGGTACAAGCGGCACCATTTGTCAATGACTTGACGGGCGAAAAAGGAACATTTGGCGAACGCTCCAATGAAGAAGTCGCTGAAAGAACGAAGGTCTTTTCCTTTCCTCTGGCATCATCCGCTCTTCCGACCACACGATGGAGGAGATGGTTCGGATCTTCGTTACGGTGCATCCGTCCTATCTGCTGCGCATTCCCGACGAGGGCAGGAAGGCGGAGGAGCTTGCCCGATTCAGGCAGGACATGAGCGGGATCAAGCGCTTGGCGGCGTGAACGGAGAGACTGATTCAGGCGGGAATTCTGCTGTACAATCGAGGCTTGGATCCGTGCGGGTGTTTTTGGAAATATTAAATTAAAGGTTGTGCCTTTTGTGGATGTTGTTCTAACTTAACTGCGATGTGAGGGGTGGTTCCGGGGGCGACAATGACCAGCACATATATAATTTCTGCGAGAAAGCGTGAGGGCACCAACTTCACCGAAGAGCCAGGGCCGATAAGGTTTCTCAAGGTTCCGAGCGGCGTCAATCATTACGATGCCAGGCATGTCATTTCCAGCAGCAAGGATTGGGTCTCCGAAGTACAGGGGCTTGCGGATGGAGACGAGAATCCAAATTCGATTGGCCCGAGTGGCGACGTGCTCATATTCATTCATGGCTATAACAACGCCATTCCCAATGTGATCGAGCGTGTCAGGCAGCTAAAGGAAGATATGAAGGCTGAAGGTTGGCGCGGTGAAATCGTCGCGTTCGACTGGCCTAGCGACAATCAGACACTGAACTATCTTGAGGACCGATGGGATGGTGCGGCCGTCGCTGCCGAGCTTGTGACCAAGGGCATCCTTTTGCTCAGCCAGGCACAGAAGGCCGGCTGTCAGACTAACGTGCACCTGATAGCCCATTCCGCAGGGTGCTATGTCACCCTTGAGGCTTTTGCGCAGGCCGAGAAGAAAGGTGAGCTCTTCAAGAGCGATTGGCGCATGGGCCAGGTAGCTTTTATCGCGGGTGACGTCTCCAGCGATAGTCTTGCTCTGTCAAGCGATTGGAGCCAGCCCATGTTTAAGCGGATCATGCGCTTTACTAATTATTCCAATCCGTTTGATTCAGTGCTCGCTGTCTCCAATGCGAAGAGACTCGGCGTTGCTCCGCGCGCGGGGCGTGTTGGCTTGCCGGCCGTCGTCAATTCGAAAGCGGTGGACGTCGATTGTGGTGATTATTTCGAGGGTGTCGATCCGAAGTCGCAGCCGAGTCTCGGCTCCTGGACGCATTCCTGGCATATTGGCAATCGGCTGTTTGCCCGAGACCTCTCCATGACACTAGAAGGTGCAATTGACCGCCAGGCCATTCCAACCCGGAAAATGAAAAATGGCCGCTTGACCCTTCAAGAGGGAACACGGCCAAAGTTCCAGGGCGACTGGCATATCAAGGACGATGCGAAGACGGCGTCCGCTCGCATCGCCTGATATGGCTCAGAAATAGCTCTGCAGCGGCCGGACTTCCAGATTGCCGGCTTTCAGCGCCTTGATCGCGAGTGCCGCGGCTTCGGCGCCGGCCATGGTGGTGTAGTAAGGCACCTTTTGCATCAGCGTCGCGCGGCGCAGCGATTTGGAATCCGAGATCGCCTTGTTGCCGTCCGTGGTGTTGATGACAAGCTGGACCTGGCGGTTGCGGATCGCGTCCTCGATATGGGGACGGCCTTCGAGCACCTTGTTGATGCGGGTGGAGGCAATGCCCTGTTCGGCAAGGAAGCGGGCGGTGCCGCCGGTTGCAAGCACCTTGAAGCCGATGTCGGTCAGGATGCGGATCGCCGGGAGCACGCGGGCCTTGTCCTCGTCGCGCACGGAGACGAATACCGTGCCGTCGCGCGGCAGTTCGACGCTGGCGCCGAGCTGCGACTTGGCGAAGGCCAGTGCGAAATCCGTGTCGAGGCCGATGACCTCGCCGGTCGAGCGCATTTCCGGGCCAAGCAGCGTGTCGACGCCGGGGAAGCGGGCGAACGGGAAGACTGCTTCCTTGACGGCGATATGCTTCAGCGCGCGCGGATCCGGCTTGGTACCGTAGGCAGCAAAGGTCGCGTCGAGCTTTTCGCCGGCCATGACGCGGGCAGCGATCTTGGCGATCGGCGCGCCGATGGTCTTGGCCACGAACGGCACCGTGCGCGAGGCGCGGGGGTTGACTTCGAGAACGTAGACCGTGCCGTCCTTGATGGCGAACTGGACGTTCATCAGGCCGACGACATGCAGCGCCTTGGCCATGGCTTTCGCCTGGCGTTCCAACTCGTCGATCATCTCGTTGGAAAGCGTGCGCGGCGGCAGCGAGCAGGCGCTATCACCCGAATGGATGCCGGCTTCCTCGATATGCTCCATGATGCCGGCGACATAAACGTCGGTGCCGTCGCAGACACAATCGACGTCGACTTCGATGGCGTTGCTCAGGTAGCTGTCGAACAGAAGCGGGTTCTTGCCGAGCAGGGTGTTGATTTGGCCGGTCTTGTCGTTCGGGTAACGCTGCTTGATGTCTTCCGGCACCAGGCCCGGCACGGTGTCGAGCAGGTAGGTCTGCAGCATCGATTCCGAATGGATGATCTGCATGGCGCGGCCGCCGAGAACGTAAGACGGACGCACGACCAGCGGGAAGCCGATTTCGGCGGCGACGAGGCGGGCCTGTTCGACGGAATAGGCGATGCCGTTGTTCGGCTGGTTCAAATCGAGCTTCATCAGAAGCTTCTGGAAACGGTCGCGGTCTTCGGCAAGGTCGATCATGTCGGGCGCGGTGCCGAGGATTGGGATGCCGTTCTTTTCGAGCGCCTCGGCAAGCTTCAGCGGCGTCTGGCCGCCGAACTGAACGATGACGCCGACCACTTCGCCCTTTTCCTGCTCGGCGCGCAGGATTTCGATGACGTCTTCAGCGGTCAGCGGCTCGAAATAGAGGCGGTCCGACGTGTCGTAGTCCGTCGATACGGTTTCCGGGTTGCAGTTGATCATGATCGCTTCATAACCGGCATCCTTCAGTGCGAAGGCGGCGTGGCAGCAGCAGTAGTCGAACTCGATGCCCTGGCCGATGCGGTTCGGACCGCCGCCGAGGATGACGACCTTTTTGGCGGCTGAGACTTCCGCTTCTGAGCGCAGGCTGCCGACGAAGGGCGTCTCGTAGGTCGAATACATGTAGGCGGTCGGCGAGGCGAATTCGGCGGCGCAGGTGTCGATGCGCTTGAAGACGGGGCGGACATTCAGGCTGTTGCGCAGTTCCGCCACTTCCTTCGGCCGCTTTTTGGTAAGGCTTGCGAGGCGAGCATCGGAGAAGCCCATGGCCTTCAGCATGCGCAGGTTCTCGGCATCCTCCGGCAAGCCGTGCTCGCGGACGCGGGCTTCCATGTCGGTGATGCCCTTGAGCTGGGCGATGAACCACGGGTCGATCTTGCAGGCCTCATGGACTTCGCCTTCGGTGAGGCCGAGGCGCAGCGCCTGGGCAACCATGCGCAGGCGGTCCGGGGTCGGCGTACCGATCGCGGCGCGGATGGCGTTCCTGGAGTTCTCACCGTCCTCGAAGCCGGGGATTTCGATCTCGTCGAGGCCGGTCAGGCCGGTTTCAAGGCCGCGCAACGCCTTCTGCAGCGATTCCGCGAATGTGCGGCCGATCGCCATGACTTCGCCGACCGATTTCATCGCAGTCGTCAGGACCGGCGAGGCGCCCGGGAATTTTTCGAAGGCGAAACGCGGGATTTTCGTCACGACGTAGTCGATCGACGGTTCGAACGAGGCAGGGGTGGCGCCGCCGGTGATGTCGTTGTCGAGTTCGTCGAGCGTGTAGCCGATCGCGAGCTTGGCGGCGACCTTGGCGATCGGAAAGCCGGTGGCCTTCGAAGCCAGAGCGGACGAGCGCGAGACGCGCGGGTTCATTTCGATGACGACGAGGCGGCCGTCCTTGGGGTTGACGGCGAACTGCACGTTCGAGCCGCCGGTCTCGACGCCGATCTCGCGCAGAACCGCGATCGAGGCGTTGCGCATCATCTGGTATTCCTTGTCGGTCAGCGTCAGCGCCGGCGCGACGGTGATCGAATCGCCCGTGTGGACGCCCATCGGGTCGATGTTCTCGATCGAGCAGATGATGATGCAGTTGTCCGCCTTGTCGCGGATCACCTCCATCTCGTATTCCTTCCAGCCGAGCACCGACTCTTCGATCAGCACTTCCGTGGTCGGCGAGGCATCGAGGCCGCCGGAGACGATCTCGAAAAATTCCGAGCGGTTATAGGCGATGCCGCCGCCGGTGCCGCCCATGGTGAAGGAGGGACGGATGATGGCGGGCAAGCCGACCACGTCGATCGCCTGGGCGGCGATCGCCATGGCGTGGCTGATATAACGCTGCTTGCGGTCGGTCTCGCCGAGGTTCCACTGGTTTTCGAGCTCGTCGAGTGCCGTGTCGAGTTCGGCACCCGTCAGGCTTTCCTTGACCCGATTGCGCTCGATCTCATGGGTCTTGCGGTCGGCATCCTTGATGTCGGTGGCATTGGCCAGCATCGACTTCGGGGTTTCGAGCCCGATGCGGGACATGGCTTCCCGGAAGAGGGCACGGTCCTCGGCCATGTCGATGGCGGCCGGCTTGGCGCCGATCATCTCGACATTGTAGCGGTCGAGCACGCCCATCCGCTTCAGGGAGAGCGCGGTATTCAGCGCGGTCTGGCCGCCCATGGTCGGCAGCAGCGCGTCTGGACGTTCCTTGGCAATGATCTTGGCGACAACTTCCGGGGTGATCGGTTCGACATAGGTCGCGTCGGCAAGGCCCGGATCGGTCATGATCGTCGCCGGATTGGAATTGACCAGAATGACCCGGTAACCTTCTTCCTTCAGCGCCTTGCAGGCCTGGGTGCCGGAATAGTCGAACTCGCATGCCTGGCCGATGACGATCGGACCCGCGCCGATGATGAGGATCGATTTCAAATCTTGGCGCTTGGGCATGGGGTATCTTTCCGCTTTTTGCCTGCGCAGAAAACCGGCACGGCGTGGAATACCACCGGTCGGGTCGCGCGAGCATGTCTTTTCAGGCTAGACGCGGCTTATAGGCAAATGTTCTAGCGAACGGAACCCCATAAATCGCCAAATCGACAGAAATCGAGGTCCGGTCTTGAGGTGTTCAGATAGCGAAACCTTAATCAGATTTGCATAGTGTCAAGAAATCGGGGGCTTCCTATCGAGACGTGAACAGATGCAGCAGCGCGTGGCATGCACAGAGCAGGCGGTGCGATTTTTGATATGTGTCGCCCGCGAATGCCGGGTTCGCCTGCGCAAGGATGCGCTGCTTTACGCACTTATCGGCTTCTATTCGCTCGGAGGCCTGATATTCCTCGGCCTTACCAGCACGACGGAGATGATTTCCTATCAATTTTACTTCGATAAATGGCCAGCAGTGTTTGCTGTTTTTCTGCCGCTGATGGCGGTCATTATCGATCTGTCCATGCTGATACTGCGTTTCGACAGGCGGCGGCCGCTTGCCTATCGCCGCGTTTTTTCCGCCCGGCGTGTCGCCTCTCTGGTCTCCGGCGTGCTGTTGATGATGGGCCTGATGGTTTTCCAGGGCACGTTCACCTCGATCAAAAACGCCTTGCCGACGCTGGAAGGTGGTTTCCGTTACGACAAGATACAGGCGGATATCGACGCCTGGATATATTTCGGCTTGGATCCTTGGCGGCTGCTGCATGCGGTGGCCGGTTACGACGTGGTTCTTGCCATCGTCGAATTCAACTACAGCGTGGCGTGGTTCATCATCTGCTTCGGCGCGCTCTTCTTCGTCCTGACGTCACCAGCCGCCGATGGTATTCGCCAACGTTACATGCTGCTTTTTCTGTTTGTCTGGGTCATATGCGGCAATGTGCTTGCGGGTATGTTCCTGTCGGCTGGTCCGGCCTTTTACGGTGCCGTGACCGGCGACCACGCCCGGTTTGCTGCGCTGACGGCGTTTCTTGCTTCGAGCCAGTGGGCGAATTCCGCGGCGCATTACCAGTCCTATCTCTGGAGTCTCTACGAACAGGGCACCCCTGGTTTGGCAAGCGGTATTTCCGCCTTTCCGAGCGTCCATGTCGGCCTGATCACCCTCAATGCCTACTTTATGGCCGAACGTTCCCGCAGCCTCGGCATCCTAGGCTTTACCTATGTAGGCTTTGTCCAACTGAGCTCCGTCTATCTCGGCTGGCACTATGCCATCGACGGATATGTCTCGTTCATGATCGTGACGCTGGCCTATTTCTTCGCATCGGTGTTCTGGCGAGCGCCTTTCGTGTTCATCCGGCGTTCGGACGCAGCCGCAGCGTCATAGCCAACGGGTGGTAATCTAGTCGAACCGCGACCGCACCGCGTCCATATAGGTGCGGCTCACGGGGATTTCCGTGCCGTCCTTCATGATCAGCACGAGCTTGCCGCCGTCGCGTTTCAATGTCTCGACATGGGCATCCGCCACCCAGTGCGAGCGGTGCACCTGCAGGCCAGGCGTGACCCCAAGTTCCTTCAGGGCGTCGGCAAAACGCAGCAGGATCAGTTCGTGGCCGCGGCTGGTGACCACGTCGGTATAATGGTCTTCGACGGAAAGTCGCAGGAGCGCGCCGCGGTTCTGGGGTTTCAAGCGAGCGAGGATTTCAGGTTCCGATGCGGAGGAGGCCGCCGGCGCCGGTACAAGCGTGGGCGGGGCGGAAGCTTCGGCGATCTGCCGGTGCATCGCCGTATAGGTCAGAAGACAGAAGAGGGCGCAGAGCGGCAGCGCGAACAGCGCCCGGTGCAAACCATCACTCATCCCGGTCCAGTGGCCGAAGAAGGCGAAATCGATGGCGCCGAGTGCAAAGCCGATCGGCAGGGCTGCAACCAGCGAACCGATCATCATGCGGGCGAGCGCATGGTTGACGCGGTTGCGCAACAGGATTTCCGCGATGATCGACAGACAGATGGCGATCGTCCAGGTGACGGCATGGACGATCAGCCAGTAACCGAGCCGGACGCCGAGCGTCATCCGCTCCAGCGTGCCGTAGGGGCCGGTGACGACGAAGATCAGGATGACGAGCGTAAAGGTCGTCCAGAAGCGCCAGGAGCGGGTGAAGATCTGCAATTCACGAAGCGTGGAGCTCAAAAACGGGTGATTCACGAAGTTTGTCCGTCGTTTGCGCCATTCCGATTGAGGGCAAGCCAGTCATGGCGGAAACAGGCGATCAATTCAATCGCCTCCCGTTCTCGCTGATTTCGACAGGGACTTCCCATGAACCTTCAACCGCTTCTTGACGCCCCGCTTGCCGTGCAGGTCCATGTCGGGGCCGTTCTGCCGGCGTCGGTGCTCGGCGCCTATATCCTTCTCAATCGCAAGGGCACGCCGGTCCACCGCCTGCTCGGCAAGATCTGGATGGCGCTGATGGTCATCACCTCGCTCTCCAGCTTCTTCATCCACCAGATCAACCTCGTCTACGGCTTCAGCCCGATCCATCTCCTGTCGGTCTTCGTGCTCGTCGGGGCGTGGCGGTCAATCAGTGCGGCGCGCGCTCATAATATGAGAGCGCACAAGGCGACCGTTATCGGCATGTATTTCGGCGGCATCGTCATCGCCGGCCTGTTCACGCTGATCCCGGGCCGGATCATGAACACCGTGGTGTTTTCCGGCGGACCGAGCTGGATTTTGCTTCTGACGCTCATCGCGATCGCCGGGATTCTTCTTCAGCAGAGGCTGGCGTCGCGGCGAATTTAGGAGCTTGTATCAAGAATTTCCTCGAAGCGTACCGTTCGGCGCCTTCCTGTCATGGACAGGCCCGGCTTGCGGGATTAGAGCTGCAACCAAGACACTTGCAGCAACGGCCATCCGCGATGACGACCGCTTGCGCGGAGGAAATTCAATGGCCGATGCAACATCCAAACCCGTTTCCGCAACTGCCGCCGAAGTGACGATCCTGCCGATCATCCTGGCGGTCAGCTTCTGCCATATGATCAACGACATCATGCAGTCGATGATCTCGGCGATCTATCCGATGCTCAAAACGGATTATGCGCTCGATTTCTGGCAGATCGGCATATTGACGCTTGCCTTCCAGTGCACGGCCTCGCTGCTACAACCGGTGATAGGCATCATCACCGACAAGAAGCCGTTCCCCTATTCGCTGCCGGTCGGCATGGGCTCGACCTTCATCGGCCTGTTCATGCTGGCGAACGCGCATTCCTATGGGGTGCTGGTGATCTCCGCCTCGCTGATCGGCATCGGCTCGGCCGTCTTCCATCCGGAATCCTCGCGTGTGGCGCGGCTCGCTTCCGGCGGCCGTTACGGGATGGCGCAGTCGGTCTTCCAGGTCGGCGGCAATTTCGGCCAGTCGATCGGCCCGCTGCTCGCAGCCTTCATCATCGTGCCGAACGGTCAGGGCAGCGTTGCCTGGTTCTCGGGAATCGCGCTGCTCGGCATTGTCGTCCTGTCGTGGGTGGCGCGCTGGTACAAGGCGCATATGCTCGCCAACCAGGGCCGCAAGCGGGTGCTGAAGGCCCATAACCTTTCAAAGCGGACGGTGACCATCTCGCTCATCGTGCTGACCATCCTGACCTTCTCCAAGAACGCATACATGGCGTCGATCAGCAGTTATTATACATTCTTCGTCATCGAGCGCTTCCAGGTGACGGTGCAGCAGTCGCAGATCATGCTGTTCATCTTCCTCGGCGCCGTCGCGCTCGGCACGGTCATCGGCGGGCTGGTCGGCGACAAGTTCGGCTCCAAGGTGGTGATCTGGTTCTCGATCCTCGGCGTGCTGCCGTTCACGCTCGCCATGCCATTTGCCAACCTGCCGGTGACGATCGCGCTTTCGGCGATCATCGGTTTCATCATGGCATCGTCCTTCCCGGCGATCGTGGTGATGGCGCAGGAACTGGTGCCAGGCCGGGTGGGGATGATCGCCGGCATCTTTTTCGGGATCGCCTTCGGGATCGGCGGCATCGCCGCGGCGGTGCTCGGCATCTTTGCCGACCGTTACGGCATCACCTTCGTCTACAATGTCTGCGCCTTCCTGCCGGTATTTGGATTGCTGACGGTTTTCCTGCCGGGCAAAAAGGCGCTGCGGGTCGCCTGAAGACGAATCTTCGGCTATGTGATGCGGGGACGGATCGCTTTTGCGGCCGCCAGCGTTATATCGGCCAGGATTCGGTCGAACAGGAGAGCACGACATGGAATGGAGAGGGCGCCGGCAATCGGACAATGTCGAGGACCAGCGCGGCGCTTCCATGGACGGCAGTCCGCTGGGTCGCGGCGGCCTGCGCATCCCGATCGGTGGCGGTGGCCGCCGTGGCGGAGGGCTCGGCATCGGCGGGATCATCGTCATCCTGATCATCTGCTGGATTACCGGCATCAACCCGCTCTCGCTGCTGTCAGGCGAGCTCGGCATGGACGGTTCGGGTTTCGAACAGCAGCAGACGACCGGCAACCGCACGCCGGCCAATGACGAGACGACCGCGTTCGTGCGCACCGTGCTGGCGGAGACGGAAGATACCTGGAACGGCATTTTCCAGGCCAACGGTCAGCAGTATCAGGAGCCGACATTGGTGCTGTTTTCCGGCAAGGTGAACTCCGCCTGCGGATTTGCGTCTTCCGCAACGGGACCCTTCTATTGCCCCGGCGACCATAAGCTTTATCTCGACACCAATTTCTTCAAGGAGCTTGAACAGCGCTTCGATGCTGCCGGTGATTTTGCCGAAGCCTATGTGATTGCCCACGAGGTCGGCCATCACGTACAGAACCTTCTCGGCATCCTGCCGAAATTCAACCAGGCCCGCCAGCGGATGAGCGAGGCCGATGCCAACCGCATGTCGGTGCGCGTCGAGCTGCAGGCCGACTGCTTTGCCGGCGTCTGGGGCAAGTTCACCCAGCAGAAGGGCATTCTCGATACCGGCGATCTCGAAGAGGCGCTGAACGCCGCCCAGCAGATTGGCGACGATACGCTGCAGAAGCGCAGCCAGGGCTATGTCGTGCCGGAAAGTTTCAACCACGGCACTTCGGCGCAGCGCGCGCGCTGGTTCAAGCGCGGCTTTGATACGGGCGACATGAAGGCCTGCGATACGTTCTCGGGGAATGTTTAGCTTCCAGACCTGTAGGAGAGGGCGGAGCCAGATCGCCCCCCCTCTGCCCTGCCGGGCATCTCCCCCACAGGTGGGGAGATCACAACAGGCACGATCCCCGCTTCCAAATAAGCGGCACCCTCAAGAGCCAAATCACTTATACATGCCGTCACGCAGGTTGATGCCGTATTCCACATAGGCCTTCAAGGCGCAGAGCATCTGCGACCAGCCCTGGCAGTTGCCGTAGGAGGCAGAAAGTCCGCCGGGTGTTTCGCGCCAGCCTTCCTCGGCGATCGTCACCAGTGTGCGATCATCCTCCAGTGGCTCGAAGGTCATGGTGACCGTCGTCTTGTAGTGGGCGGGGGTGACGTTTTCCGGTCCCTGTTCGGCCGCATTGCCCTCCGTCGCGTCCCAGCGCAGCACGATCTTGCTGTTCTTCTCCACCTCGACGACCTCCACCGGAAACGCCCCGGGAAAATCGGCGAAATCCCACGTGACGATGGTGCCGGTCTCCAGCCGCCCCTTGGCACCGCCAGTGGTGAAATAACCCGAAAGCTTCTTGGGATCGGCGACGGCCTCGAACACTTCCTCGACCGGTTTTGAAATCCGGCCGGATACCTTGAATTTCAGTTCCATGATCTTTCTCCCTTGTTTCTCCCTGCATTATGTTATAAAAATATAACATGTCAAGCAGTGAAAAAAACGACCGTATTTTCAAGGCTCTAGCAGCTCCGGTTCGCAGGGAGATTCTGGACGAGCTGAAGGACCGGCCACAGACGACGGGCGATCTCTGTGCCCGGTTTCCGAAGCTCGACCGCTGCACCGTCATGCAGCATCTGAAAGTTCTGGAGGGGGCCGACCTGGTGCTGGTGAAGCGCGAGGGCCGGGAGCGCTGGAACCATTTGAACCCGCTGCCGATCAAGGCGATCCACGACCGCTGGATCGGCGCCTATGCGGCGCATGCCGTGGATATGCTCGACCAGATGAAGCGGGATCTGGAAGACTAGCGGATCAGCAGTGCAGTGCCGTAAAGCCCGAGCGCGAAAACGGTGTGGGCGGCGAAGTTGAGAAAGCGAACCTTGTTCGGCCTCGGCGTCTTCGAGGCGGCCCAGCCGAGGCCGAGGCCCGGCTGCATCAGGAACCAGCCGGCGCCGATGGTGACGATGCCGAGGATCCAGGCGGGAATGAAGGTGGGGGCGGCGAACCAGTTCTGCCCCATGACCAGGGCGAGGATCAGACCGTAGAGAACACCGATGGCATAATGGCCGGCCCAGCCGAGAGCCAGTTCATGTTCGTAGGGTTCGGCTGCCGCGATGCTGTCGTGAAACAGCTTTCCGCGGTGCAGGTGCCAGAACCAGCGCCCGGCCGGAGCCCAGTTGGCCTTGGGCTGGCCGAAGACCCTGTTCAGCACGATCGCCCAGAGGTCCATCAGGATGGTGGCGCCGAGCCCGATGAGAATGCCGCGCCAGAGAAGTTCGATCATGAGAGGCCGCCGGAGAGAGGGAAGTTCAATTCCAATCTCTATGAGGTCCGGTTTGGGCTGTCGAGATCCTGCAGGCTTCCAGACTAGGGAAACATCTTGTCGGCGGTGGCGGTCGCGAGCGTCTTGCCTCCGGCGTCCAGAGCATTCACCGTGAATCGGTATTTGTGCTTACCGGACGGCGGGCAGGGTCCGGTATAGCTGAAGGCGCCGTAGGCGAGCGATTTCTGGCCGGAAAAATCCACCTTGCCGCCGCCGTGGTTATACTCCGGCACGTTCATATCCTTCATGCGGATATCGAGCGCCTTGGTGCCGGCCGGCACGCCCGACAGCGAGATCGGCGGCGATTTCGAATCGAAACATTTCTTCGTCGGTCCCCAGTCGAAGGAGACCTTCATATCCGCCATCGCGGCGGTACACGATGCCAAGAGAAATGCGATCACCATCAATCCGCGCATGACAATCCCCCAATCGATCACGGTCGAAGCAACAGGAGGCAGACTAGGCTTTCGCGTGCATCTGTCAACGGAGGTCGCGCATAAATGGTGGATGGCCGGGCTGAGGAACTAACGTTCTGGAAGCAGAAGAGCGCCGGGTTGCATGACCAAGCGTTGCGGTTGTGCCTTTCATCAAAAACTTTGAAATGTTCACGTATTGTTTCGGTTTTCCTTTGCCGCTATGTAGGCAGCCCGGCGAATTGATCGTCTTTCAAGAAAACACCATTGCTAGAGAGACATTTAATGCTCGACCCGAAATTTGTCCGCCGAGGCCTTTTCCTCGTCTTCATGATCCTGTTTCTGGATATCATCGGGATCGCAATCATCATGCCGGTGCTGCCGACCTTCCTGCGCGAGCTGACCGGCGACGACATGAGTGCGGCGGCCGTGGACGGCGGCTGGCTGCTGCTTATCTATTCCGGCATGCAGTTCCTGTTTGCGCCGCTGCTCGGCAACCTCAGCGACCGTTTCGGCCGGCGGCCAATCCTGCTCGCCTCGGTCCTCACCTTCGCCCTCGACAACCTGATCTGCGCGGCCGCCACCAGTTTCTGGATGCTGTTCGTCGGTCGTGTGTTGGCCGGTATTTCCGGCGGCAGTTTTGCCACCTGCTCGGCCTATATTGCCGATATCAGCAATGAGAAAAATCGCGCCAAGAACTTTGGCCTGATCGGGATCGCCTTCGGCGTCGGTTTCACGGTCGGGCCGGTGATCGGAGGGCTGCTCGGCGAACTCGGGCCGCGTGTGCCGTTCCTTGGCGCCGGGCTCTTGTCGCTTGCCAATTTCGTCGCTTCCTGGTTCCTGCTGCCGGAGACGCTCGACAAGGCGAACCGCCGCAAGTTCGAGTTGAAGCGCGCCAATCCGCTCGGTGCGCTGCGCCAGATGCGCCACTATCCGGGCATCGGCTGGATCATGCTGGTGATGTTCCTCTATTGGTTGGCACACGCGGTCTATCCGTCCGTCTGGTCCTTTGTGTCCACCTATCGTTACGGCTGGAGCGAGGGGCAGATCGGCCTGTCGCTCGGTCTGTTCGGTATCTGCGCCGCGTTTGTCATGGGCTTCATCCTGCCGAAACTGGTACCTGTGCTCGGCGAATGGAAGACTGCGGTGCTCGGGCTTTGTTTCTGCTGCCTCGGCCTTAGCGGTTATGCCTTCGCGTGGCAGGGGTGGATGGTCTATGCCGTCATCCTTGTGACGACGATCGAGAACGTCGCCGATCCGGCGCTGCGCAGCATTGCTTCGGCCAAGGTGCCGCCGTCGGCCCAAGGGGAGCTGCAGGGCGCGATGACGAGCCTCACCAGCCTGACGACGATCGTCGGTCCGGCGATCTTCACGCAGCTGTTCAGCGCGTTCACGGGGGAGCATGCGAAAATGGAGTTCGCGGGTGCGCCATACATGATGGCGGCGATTTTCATGGCTTGTGCCATTTTGGTGTTCCTGAGCCGGATTTCACGGAAAACACAGGTGGTTGGGCGCGAAACCGAGCTCACGCATCAGATTTCTTGAAGAAACGTCCAAAAATACTGCTGGATCGCCTGTAAGTGTTGCCGCACGGATGATGCTCCTCTATAGGCTGTGTCATCCGCCGCTCGCCAGTTTCTGGAAGCGGCTTTTTTCGTCTGCGGAGGAGTGTCATGTCGAGCCTTTCCACCACCATGGCTGTGACGGTGACGGACAATTCCTGGTCCGCACATATGCGCGCGACCCTTGCGCTCGGCGTGCCGCTGGTCGGGGCGCAGCTGGCGCAGATGGCGATCAATACAACCGACGTCATCCTGGTCGGCTGGCTCGGCACCACCGAGCTCGCTTCCGTGGTGCTCGCCACGCAGATGTTCTTCCTGGTCTTCATCTTCGGCACCGGGTTCACCAGCGCCGTGGTGCCGATGGTGGCGCAGGCGCTCGGGCATGGCGATAGCCGCTCGGTGCGTCGGTCGGTTCGCATGGGGCTGTGGATCGTGCTTGCGTTCGGGGTGCTGACGGCGCCGATTCTGTGGTTCTCGGCACCCATCCTTCTGGCGCTCGGGCAGCAGCCGGATGTCGCGGCAAATGCACAGAGCTATTTGCGCATCGCCCAATGGGGCATTTTCCCGGCGCTGGGGCTGATGGCGCTTCGAAGCTTCGTCACCGGGCTCGAGAAGGGCGGCATCGTGCTTTACGTCACGATCGTGATGTTCCTCATCAATGCCAGCCTTGCCTATCTGCTGATCTTCGGTCATTTCGGTGCACCGGAAATGGGCCTGCACGGGGCGGCAATCGCTTCCGTCGCCGCCAACCTGTTCGGTTTCGTGGCCGCTCTCCTTTATGTGGAAAGCCAGCCGAAGATGCGCGCTTACGAGATCTTCGTGCGCTTCTGGCGGCCGGACTGGAGCATGGTGCGCGAGATTGTCGTGCTCGGCCTGCCGATCAGCTTCACCATTCTGGCGGAAACCAGCCTGTTTTCGGCTGCCTCCCTGCTGATGGGCATCATCGGCAAGCTGGAACTCGCAGCCCACGGCATCGCGCTGCAGCTCGCAGCGATCGCCTTCATGATCCCGCTCGGCCTGTCGCAGGTGGCGACGGTGCGCGTCGGGCTGGCCAATGGCCGCGGTGATCTTCTCGGCGTCAAGCGGGCGGCGCTTGCCGTGCTTGCGGTCAGCGTCCTGTTCACCACAATCGGCAGCGTGCTGTATGCGACGATCCCGCACTTCTTCGGCAATCTCTTCCTGGATACACGCAAGGAGGACGCCGCGACCGTGCTGAAATTGGCGGTGCCGCTGATCGTCATCGCCGGGGCTTTCCAGCTGGTCGACGGGCTGCAGGTGGTCGGGGCCAGCCTGCTGCGTGGCCTCAAGGACACCAGGGTGCCGATGGTGCTGGCGCTGATCGCTTATTGGCCGATCGGTTTCGCCTGCGCCTGGGTCTTCGCGTTCCCGCTCGGGTTTCGCGGCGAGGGCGTCTGGTTTGGCTTCGTCACCGGCCTCGCAGCGGCCGCGGTTCTGCTTTGCGGCCGCTTCTGGCTGCTGGTGAGACGCCAGGCCAGAACGACCCGCTGAAGAGCCAGCGGACCGTCTTTGTTGGTCAGGCCGGTTGGAGCTCTTGTAAAACCGCCCTGTGGTAGAAGCCGACATTGGTCTCTACGCCGAGGCGTCGGCTCAACGCCTGCCTATCGATGCCTGCCTCCTCATCGGATTTTGCGACTGCGGCAATGACCGGCTGAAGAGCGTGCTCGCCTTCGAACTGGAGGATGGTGATGACGTTGAACGGTCCGGCGCTGGAAGCCTGTTCCAGGATCAGGTCGTCGACGAAGCCCGGCTGGGCGCGGATAACCTTATGCGTCCTGTGAACCAACGCCATGAATTCTTCGCGCCCTTCGACCGGGACCGCAAACCTGTTGACGCGAAAAATGCGTCGATTCTGTATTTCGCTCATATGAAAAACCCCTGCTCGATCTTGAACAGGGGCGTTTATGGGACCTCAACCAATGTTGAGGTCAATAGGCGGCTGCGGATTTTTTAAGCGCGCCGGAATTCAGCGCTCGGCGAGGGCAGGTTCGCCCTTCTTCTCGCGCACCATGTTGATGAAGCGACGGAAGAGATAGTGGCTGTCCTGCGGGCCGGGCGAGGCTTCCGGATGGTGCTGGACCGAGAACACCTGCTTGCCAGTGACGCGCAGGCCGCAATTGCTGCCGTCGAAGAGGGAAATGTGAGTCTCCTCAACGCCTTGCGGCAGAGACTTCGAATCCACCGCGAAGCCGTGATTCATCGAGACGATCTCGACCTTGCCGGTGGTGTGGTCCTTGACCGGATGGTTGGCGCCGTGATGGCCCTGATGCATCTTTTCGGTCTTGGCGCCGAGCGCCAGGCCGAGCATCTGGTGGCCGAGGCAGATGCCGAAGGTCGGGATATCCGTCTTGATGACGTCCCTGATGACCGGCACGGCGTATTCGCCGGTCGCGGCCGGGTCGCCCGGGCCGTTCGACAGGAAGATGCCATCCGGCTTCAGAGCCATGATGTCTTCCGCAGAGGTCTGGGCGGGCACCACCGTCACCTTGCAGTCGAGGCCAGCGAAAAGGCGCAGGATGTTGCGCTTTACGCCGTAGTCGACGCAGACGATATGGTATTTCGCGTCTTCCGGCTTCAGGTCTTCATACCCTTCGTTCCAGACCCAGGGCTTCTGGTTCCATTGCGAGGACTGGCCGGAGGTGGCTTCCTTGGCGAGGTCGAGGCCTTCGAGCCCGCTCCATGCCCTGGCTTCGGCCTTCAGAGCCTCGATATCGAAGACGCCGTTGGGGTCATGGGCGATGACGGCGTTCGGTGCGCCGTTCTGGCGGATCCAGGCGGTGAGCGCGCGGGTGTCGATGCCCGAAAGGCCGATGATGCCGCGGGCTTTCAGCCAGCCGTCGAGATCCTTAGAGGCGCGGTAGTTGGAAGGCTCGGTGATGTCGGCCTTGAAGATCGTGCCGACCGCGCCACGGCGAGCTGCCGGCGTCAGGTCCTCGACGTCTTCTTCGTTGGTGCCGATATTGCCGATATGCGGGAAGGTGAAGGTGACGATCTGGCCGAGATAGGAAGGGTCAGTCAGGATCTCCTGGTAACCGGTCAGCGCGGTGTTGAACACCACTTCGGCCGGCACCTTGCCGGTTGCGCCGATCCCGGTTCCTTCGATCACGGTGCCATCGGCCAGAACGAGCAATGCGGTGGGTTTCTTGGTGGTCCAGGGAGCGGTCGCGGTCATATCCATCCTTCTGCCTCACCGGTCCGGTCCCTTGAAGAGACAGGCTGCGAGGGCCATTTATGGTCGTGAGAGACGGGCGCGCGGAATCCCGGCGCAAGCCCTAACCTCTAAATCTCGTGCAGGTGCCGGAAAATAGACAAAGCAGGCGAGGTGGTCAATCTCGGCGCCGAAGAATTCCATGGGGATTATAAGCCATCGGATTCAAGGATTTGGGCGAATTGATTTGATCGCCTCCGGCCCGTCGTCTATGACAGCGGTGTGAATGCCAAGGAAAAGCCACAATTCACGACGCCTGCGCCCAGGCTTTTCCCAAGGAGAAAAATGATGTTGCGCGACAAGCTTTCGGATGCGCTCAAGGACGCCATGAGGGCCAGGGAAACCCGCCGGCTTTCGACCGTGCGGCTGATCCAGACTGCGATCAAGGATCGCGATATCGCCAATCGCGGTCTCGGCAAGGACCCGGTCAGCGACGACGATATCCTGCAGATTCTGCAGAAGATGGTGAAGCAGCGCGAGGAATCGGCGAAGATCTACGAAGACGCCGGCCGTGCCGAACTTGCAACGCAGGAGCGCGAGGAAATCGACGTCATCAAGGGTTTCATGCCCGAGCAGCTTTCGGACGAGACGGTGCAGGAATTGATCAAGGCGGCGATTGCCGAGTCCGGCGCCCAAGGCCTGCGCGACATGGGCAAGGTCATGGCGGTGCTGAAGGAAAAGCATCCGGGCCAGATGGATTTCGCCAAGGCTTCCGGCGTGGTGAAAGAGCTTTTGAAGTAGGCGGCCCTTTTTAAGGCCGGTAAACGAAAGGCGGGAATCCGGTCACCGGATTCCCGCCTTTTTGCTCTTTCGGATCTTGCCGGCCGACTGCGGACTTGCCGCCGGCGAGATGGTCCGGGGCGCGGCGATACACTGCGACACCCCCGTCCGAAGAGCGAAGGAGCTGGATTCGCAGCGCCCCGGACACACCGCCGACACTTGCGAATTCAAGGAGAGCTAAGTCCCGCCGCGGCTGTCTTGCAAATTACAAAAAGATAATTTTGCGTGCTCGCGATTTGCCTAAAATTTGCCGAATGTCGGCGCTGAAAGATGTGGCGACTCTGTCCGGGAGCAGCCTGTGAATAGCGGGCAGCAATTTCCTTGTTGGTGGCTTTCCTGAAAGCCTGCGCTTATATGGAAACTGGCCCCAAGAGGTAGAAATGCGCTTTTCCAACAGTTTTCTCGACGAGATTCGCGACCGCGTGCCGATATCTGGCGTGATCGGCCGGCGGGTGACGTGGGATCGCAAGAAAACCAACGTCTCGCGCGGCGACTACTGGGCCTGCTGCCCCTTCCATGGCGAGAAGAGCCCCAGCTTCCATTGCGAGGACCGCAAGGGCCGATACCACTGCTTCGGCTGCGGTGTCACAGGCGACCATTTCCGGTTCCTGACCGATCTCGAAGGGCAGAGTTTTCCCGAAGCGGTGCAGACTGTCGCAGACATGGCCGGCATCGCCATGCCGCAGCCGGACCCCCAGGCCGAAAAGCGCGAGAAGGAACGCACGACGCTGCTCGACGTCATGGAGCTGGCGACGCAATTTTTCCAGGATCAGCTCCAGAGCGCCGTCGGGGCGAAAGCGCGCGCCTATTTGCGCGACCGCGGGCTGACCGGCCGCACCATCGAGACCTTCCGCCTCGGCTATGCGCCGGAAAGCCGCAATGCGCTCAAAGAACATCTGGCCGGCAAAGGCGTGCCGAAGGACCAGATCGAGGCTTGCGGCCTTGTCGTGCATGGGGAGGGGATCGCCGTCTCCTACGACCGCTTTCGCGATCGTATAATGTTCCCGATCCTGTCGTCGCGGGAAAAGGTGATCGCGTTCGGCGGCCGTGCCATGGCGCCGGATGCGCCGGCGAAATATCTGAATTCCAACGAGACCGAACTCTTCCACAAGGGGCAGGTGCTCTACAATTTTTCACGGGCACGACGGGCTCAGGGTGTCGGCAAACCCGGACAGGGCGAAGGCACGATCATCGCCGTCGAAGGTTATATGGACGTGATCGCGCTGCACCAGGCGGGCGTCGAAAATGCCGTGGCGCCGCTCGGCACGGCGCTTACCGAAAACCAGCTCGAGCTTCTCTGGCGGATGACCCCCCAGCCGGTGCTCTGCTTTGACGGCGACGGCGCCGGCCTCAGGGCAGCAAGCCGTGCCGCGGATCTGGCGCTACCGTTCCTGAAACCGGGAAAATCTGTGCGTTTCGCCCTGCTTCCCGATGGCAAGGATCCGGACGATCTCGTTCGCCATGAAGGCCGCGCGCCCTTCGACAAGGTGCTCAACGAAGCAAAGCCGCTGGTGGAGATGATCTGGCAGCGCGAAGCGGCATCGGCAAGTTTCGATACGCCGGAAAAGCGTGCCGAACTCGAAGCGCGGCTGAAGCAGATCGTTTCCGTCATCGCCGACGAAAATGTGCGCCGGCATTACCAACAGGCCATCCGCGACCGGCTGAACAGCTTCTTCGCGCCGGCTCAGCGCGGCGGCAATGATCGGCGCCAGAATTTTCAGCGCGGCGGCGGTGCTGGTGGCAGGCCGGGGCAGGGTGGCCCGCCGCAGGGGCCGCGTGCTGCGGGAAGGGCCGCCGGCGTTTCCGACCGGCTTGCGCGCTCTGGTCTCGTGCGTGGTTACCGCGACCTGCCAGCGCTGCGGGAAAGCGTGCTGGCGCTGACCATCGTCAATCATCCCCAGTTGCTGCTGGAGGAATATGACGAGATCGCCGCGATCGATTTCGAGAACCGCGACCTGCAGCGCTTCTGGTCGGCGATGTTGCCGGCAGCCGCGACTGCGGGCGCCAACCTGTCGCGCGAATACCTGATGCAGCGGCTTGCCGGCGAGGGGTTTGATGTCATCCTGAAGTCGCTGGACCAGCAGGTGCGCAACGCGCGGCTCTGGACTGCGACCGAGATCGCCGCGCTGGAGGATGCCCGCGAGGGGTATCGCCAGGCGCTGTCGCTGCACAAACGCACCAAGGCGCTCAGGCTCCAGAAGATCGATCTGGAGCGAGAAATCGCCGAAACGACGGAAGCGGGCGATGCCGGCGAGATCGAGCCGCTGCTACGTGCGCTGTCGGAAGTCCAGCTCGAAATTCTCCGCATGGAAAACCAGGAAGCGATCATCGACGGGTTCGGCGTGCTTTCCGGCCGGGTAAAGGGGGCGGCCGTTAGCCACGGCTGAGGGACCTGCGGCTGGTGAAATCCTGCCCTTGCCGAATGATGACGTGGCTCTATCCTATGCGGCATCGAGTCGCTTGAGCGGGGAGCTTGATGCGGATTACCGGAAGCTGTCATTGCGGCAATATCGCCTTCGACGCGGAGGGCGAGTTCGATACGGCGATGGAGTGCAACTGTTCTTTCTGCCGGCGCAAAGGGGTGTTGCTGGCTTTCGTTCCGCGCAGTCAGTTCCAGCTCGCTACCTCGCAGGAGAAACTATCTTCCTACCAGTTCAACAAGCATGTGATCACGCATTACTTCTGCGCCTATTGCGGCATCGCGCCGTTCAGTGAGGCGACGATGCCGAATGGTACGGAGATGGCGGCGATCAATCTGAGATGCGTGCCGGAAATCGACATTGCTACACTGACGGTAACCCAGTATGACGGCGCTTCCCGCTAAGGAATATGCCGGACCAAAAGCATAAACCTTTATGTCTAGGCAAACCCTTGTCTTTCAGGGCCTGCCGCCTACATATCGGTTAAATCTGGTGAGCGTACCCCTATTAGACCCCCTCAAAGGGCATATTTTCGACTTTTCCTGGGTATGACCTATGGAAAAGCTTGACGGAACGTTAATTTGTGGGAATCACCATTTCAGGCAAAATAGGCGGAGTGGGTCAATAGCACCGAACATGACCGGTGATCCTCTAGTAGGACGGTCCTGAGTCAAAAACGGCCGCCGAATGGTAATCGGGAATTAAAGGTCATTCCGTTACGTGTTGGACAGTGATTCGCGGCAAAGGCGGTCAAACCCGTCTTCAGCCGGTGGCCACGAAGCGCGGCGAAAGTGGCGTTCAGGGAAAGTGACTAAATACATGGCAACAAAAGTCAAAGAAAACGAAGAAGCTGAGAACGAACGCGAAGGCTCGCACGACGGTCCGCTTCTCGACCTTTCTGACGACGCCGTCAAGAAGATGATCAAAGCCGCCAAGAAGCGCGGCTATGTGACCATGGACGAGCTGAATTCGGTCCTTCCGTCGGAGGAAGTCACCTCCGAGCAGATCGAAGACACGATGGCGATGCTGTCGGACATGGGCATCAACGTCGTCGAAGACGAAGAGGCAGAAGAAGCCACCGCCAGCGACGATGATGCTGACGGCGACAGCGACGATAACGAGAGCGAAGGCGGCGAAATCGCCACCACCTCCAGCACCGCGCTCGCGACTGCGAAGAAGAAAGAGCCGACCGACCGTACCGACGACCCGGTGCGCATGTATCTGCGCGAAATGGGCTCCGTCGAGCTTCTGTCGCGCGAAGGCGAAATTGCGATCGCCAAGCGCATCGAGGCCGGCCGCGAAACGATGATCGCGGGGCTCTGTGAGAGCCCGCTGACCTTCCAGGCGTTGATCATCTGGCGTGACGAACTGAACGAAGGCACGACGCTGCTTCGCGAGATCATCGATCTCGAAACGACCTATTCTGGTCCCGAAGCCAAGGCTGCGCCGCAGTTCCAGAGCCCGGAAAAGATCGAGGCCGACCGCAAGGCTGCCGAAGAAAAGGAAAAGACCCGCAAGGCTCGGTTCTCCGCGGCCAATGACGACGACATCACCGCCGTCGGCGGCGAAGGCATGAACCTCGAGGAAGAGGAAGAGGACGACGACGAGTCGAGCCTTTCTCTTGCCGCGATGGAAGCCGAGCTGCGTCCGCAGGTCATGGAGACGCTCGACACGATCGCCGACACCTACAAGAAGCTGCGCAAGCTGCAGGACCAGCAGGTCGAGCAGCGTCTGGCGGCAACCGGTACGCTGTCGTCCGCCCAGGAGCGCCGTTACAAGGAACTCAAGGACGAGCTGATCACCGCGGTGAAGTCGCTGTCGCTCAACCAGAACCGCGTCGATTCTCTGGTCGAGCAACTCTACGACATCTCCAAGCGCCTGATGCAGAACGAGGGCCGCCTGTTGCGTCTCGCCGAATCCTACGGCGTCAAGCGTGATAGTTTCCTCGAACAGTACCAGGGTGCGGAACTCGATCCGAACTGGATGAAGTCGATCGCCAATCTGGCCGCCCGCGGCTGGAAGGAGTTCGCGCGCGCCGAGAACACGACGATCCGCGATATCCGCCAGGAGATCCAGAACCTTGCGACGGAAACCGGCATCTCGATCGCCGAATTCCGCCGGATCGTCTCGATGGTGCAGAAGGGCGAGCGTGAAGCGCGTATCGCCAAGAAGGAAATGGTCGAAGCGAACCTTCGCCTCGTCATCTCGATCGCCAAGAAGTACACGAACCGCGGTCTGCAGTTCCTCGACCTCATTCAGGAAGGCAATATCGGCCTGATGAAGGCGGTCGACAAGTTCGAATACCGTCGCGGTTACAAGTTCTCGACCTATGCGACGTGGTGGATTCGTCAGGCGATCACCCGTTCGATCGCCGACCAGGCCCGCACGATCCGTATTCCGGTGCACATGATCGAGACGATCAACAAGATCGTCCGCACATCGCGCCAGATGCTGCACGAGATCGGCCGCGAGCCGACCCCGGAAGAACTGGCCGAAAAGCTCGCCATGCCGCTCGAAAAGGTCCGCAAGGTCCTGAAGATCGCCAAGGAGCCGATCTCGCTCGAAACCCCGGTGGGTGACGAAGAGGATAGCCATCTCGGCGATTTCATCGAGGACAAGAACGCCCTTCTGCCGATCGACGCCGCCATCCAGGCGAACCTGCGCGAAACCACGACCCGTGTTCTCGCCTCGCTCACCCCGCGTGAAGAACGCGTGCTGCGCATGCGCTTCGGCATCGGCATGAACACCGACCACACGCTCGAAGAAGTCGGCCAGCAGTTCTCGGTTACCCGCGAACGTATCCGTCAGATCGAAGCCAAGGCGCTGCGCAAGCTCAAGCATCCGAGCCGCAGCCGCAAGCTGCGGAGCTTCCTGGATAGCTGAGCGGTTTCAGCGGTTGGAAAATCAGAGACCCGGTTTGCGAGAGCAGGCTGGGTTTTTCCGTTACAGGAGGATGCTGCGCCCGCCGAGGGCGTTTGCCGCGGAAGCGAACCGCTTGTCCAGCGTAATGATTTCCGCGCCGGCTTCCATTGCGACGGCGAGATGCAGTGCGTCGCCCGAGCGGAGGCCAACGTCGATATCGTCGGCGAGCCGCGCGGCCGCGACGAAATGGCGAGAGAATATCGGGAGTATTTCGAGGGATTGAGAGGCCATGCGATTGAATCCCGCCAGTGCCAGTTGCCGCAGTTCCTGGGGCATTCGTTCGTGTCTCGCTTTCACCGAGAGTGCGGACGAAAACTCGGTGATTGTCCACTCGCTGACGAGAGTTCGCCGGTCTCCGTTCTTCGCAAACCAGTCGAGCACTCTTTCGACGGATGTCTCTCCCACCAGCAAAGCAATCAGGGCTGATGTATCGATGTAGAACATCAGTAGCGCTCGTCGTCCCTGAAACGTCGCATGAATGTTCCGGCGTCTTCACTTTGCGGAGGCATTTTCTCTCGGATCGCCTTGAGCATCTCGAAGTCGATCGGCTGCTTTCTCAACCGCGGAGGCGCAAGCTGCGCGACTGCCAGTCCGTCGCGTGTAATCTCAACCGTTTCGCCTTGGGCGACGCGGTCAATCAATTCGCCGAGTTTTTCTTTTGCTTCCGCCAGAGTGATCGCAGTCATGGTGATCTCCTGATCAATCCCTGCAAATATACGTCCGAAGCGTCGTTTCCGCAATCAATGCCCGACCGAGCTCGAAAACACGTTGACCACCACGACGCCGGAGATGATCAGGCCGAGGCCGATCATGGCGGCAGTATCCAGGGTCTGGCGGAACAGGATCAGGCCGACGGCCGAGATCAGCACGATGCCGAGGCCGCTCCAGATCGCGTAGGCGATGCCGACCGGCAGGGTGCGCAATGCGATCGACAGGAGATAGAAGGCGGTCCCGTAGCACAGCCCCATCAGGATGGTCGGCAATGCGCGGGTGAACTGCTGGCTCTGCTGCAGGAAGGTCGTGCCGATGACTTCCAGCACGATTGCACCGGCAAGCGAGCCGTAGGTGAGGATTGCCGGGTTCATTTTTCGTTACTCTTGTTTCGTGAGGTTATGCAACTGGTCGCGGAGTTCGGCGAGTTCTTTTGCCGGTAAACCGTCCGCCTCCATGAGATTGGCAAGCCAGATGCCGTCGGCGGCGTAACGCGCGAGCTTGAAGGTCGGATGACTGTCGGTCTGCGCATGTTGCGCGAGCCGATCGCGCATCCATTCCGACCAGATTTGCCTGAGCCGCGGATCGGTCATGCAGGAGATCGACAGCGCCGCCCAGGGGCTTTCAGGTCCGTCGCGGGTCACCTGGAAAAAGGCGTCGACATAGGCGCGCGTGAACCGGCCCCGATCGGTTTCGTCCTCGCTCATCAGCCGGTCGATTTCCATATCGAGCTTGCCGAGGAGGTCTTCGAAGACGGCTTCGATCAAAGCCTGCTTGCTCGGAAAATGATGCAGCAACCCGCCCTTGGTGATGGAGGCCGCATCGGCGACCGCCTGCAGGGTGAGGCTGGCGAGACCTTCGGAAACGGCGCATCGCGCCGCATGATCCAGGAGGGATCGCCGCACTTGTTCGGGTTGTTTTTCGCGTCTGTGAGCTTTCGACATGAATTAAACATACCGTATGGTCGGTTTGTTTGCAACGGCAAATTCCTTCCAAATCCCATGGCGGAGAGGGGCGGCAGCGCAACTCGCTCCCGGAAAGCTGGATTTTGCGTTGTTTTGATCATTCGGGGACTCGATCCGGCCGGCTTTCCATCTTACATCCGCTGCCATGACGGATTTATCTGGAAAGCCGCGCGGCGACATAAGATGGGGCATTCCTGCCTCCATCCTAGTGCATGTCGTTTTCGTGGCGGCCCTGTTCTTGCACCTGCCGGCCGATTCCTCCGAGCCGCAGAAGGAGGAGACCGTCCAGGTCGAAATCGTGCCTCCGCCGGAAGAGCCCGAGAAGAAACCGGAAGAGAAGAAGAAGCCCGAGGAAAAGAAGGCCGAGGAGGCGAAACCGGAGGAGAAGAAACCTCCGGAACCTGCAAAACAGGAAGAGGCTAAGAAGGCGGAGCCTCCACCCCCGCCGCCCCCGCCGCCAAAGCAGGAGGAGGCGAAAAAGCAGGAGCCACCGCCGCCTCCGCCGACGCCTGAGGAAAAGCCCGCCGAGGAGGCCAAGAAGCAGCCTTTGCCGGTTCTGCGCCCCGTCGTTGAATTCGGTGAGAAGGATGCCGGGCCGAAGAAGTCTCTGACCGGTAATGCATCGAAGGAAACGACCAACCCACCTGCCGAGAGCAAGGCGGAAGCGAAATCCGTCGAACCGGTAAAGCAGGCGAAGGAAACGCCTACCGTCGTGGAGGCACCACCGGCCAATCCGGTGCCGGACGATATCCATCTGCCTGAGGTCGGCATTGCGGCAGCCAACGGATTGCAGAACGGTCCCATTGCCGGCACCTCGCCGGATGCGACCAAGACCGAGATCGTGACGGCGCCGCCAACCGCGTCGCCCAAGAGCGACCCGTCCAAGACGCCGACCCCCGGCAAGCCGGTCGAACTGACCGAGGCGAAGACGCTGTTTTCGCAGAGCGAAACGGGCGATGCTATTGCCACGACGGCGATGGGCGATGTGCCGCGAGGGGTGCGCGCCGGCCAGCTCTGCGCGACGGAACTTCGCGAGCAGCTGCGACATTCCGCTCAATCCTACAGACCGGAAATGCTGCCGGCCTATCGTCTGCCGAGCGGCACTGTTCTCGAAGTCAGGCGGGGTGCGTTCCGGGCCAATGCGCAGTGGTACGACCTGAGTTTCCGCTGCGAGGTCGACGACAACGCAACCAAGATCGTGTCCTTTGCATTCGACATCGGCGCGCCGGTGCCGCAAAGCGAGTGGCGCAAGCGCGGTTTTCCGGAATTGTGAGGAACGTCCCGGCACCGCCTAATCGTGATATAGCCGACGCAGGTATCACAAAAGGCTCCGCTTGGGTTGATTGACCCTCGATCCGCGTCGACTATGCTGCGGCCACATTCAAGATGAGGCCTGCCATGAAAGCCATGTTCTACGATGCCTTTGAAAAGGCGCCGGAAATCCGCAATGTTCCCGATCCGGAGCCGACATTTGACGGTGTCGTGGTCAAGGTCGGCGCGAGCGGGCTCTGCCGCAGCGACTGGCATGGCTGGATGGGGCACGATCCGGATATAAAGCTGCCGCACGTGCCGGGCCATGAGCTGGCCGGCAAGGTGATGGCGACCGGCAAGGGCGTCATGCGCTTCAAGATCGGCGATCGGGTGACGGTGCCGTTTGTGTCGGGCTGCGGCCATTGTTCTGAATGCCATTCCGGCAACCAGCAGGTTTGCCCCAACCAGTTCCAGCCGGGCTTTACCCATTGGGGCTCGTTCGCCGAATATGTGGCGATCGACTATGCCGACACCAATCTCGTGCACCTGCCCGAAGAAATCGACGATGCGACGGCGGCGAGCCTCGGCTGCCGGTTCGCGACCTCTTTTCGAGCGGTTGCCGACCAGGCCCGCACCGGGCCTGGCGACTGGGTCGCGGTGCATGGCTGCGGCGGCGTCGGCCTGTCGGCGATCATGATCGCCACGGCGCTTGGAGCGAACGCGATCGGCATCGATCTTTCCGAAGACAAGCTGGCGTTCGCCCGCCAATGCGGTGCGGTCGCAACCATCAATGCGAGCACGGTCGCCGATGTCGTTGAGGCGGTTCGCGAGATCACCGGGGGTGGCGCGCATGTGTCGATCGACGCGCTCGGCCATCCGGTCACCTGCTTCAATTCGATCAAGAATCTCCGCCGCCGCGGCCGGCATGTGCAGGTCGGGCTGATGCTCGGCGAGCACGCCGCACCCTCGATCCCGATGGCACAGGTGATCGGCCACGAGTTGGAAATCTATGGCAGCCACGGCATGCAGGCCTGGCGTTACGACGCGATGCTTGCCATGCTGAAGGCCGGCAAGATGAAGCCGCAGCAGCTGATCGCCAAGCGGATCAGCCTGGAAGAGGCAGTGCCCGGCCTGATGACGTTGGACAGATCCGAAACGCCGGGCATCAGCGTGATCACCACGTTCTGACGGGCGACGCGGCGATTGTTCGCCGTCGATGGCCGGAGCATTCCGCTTCGGCCGCTTGGGTGACGGTTTGGGGCGCCCTATATCGAACACATGCGTCGAACCCGAAAGGACGAACCATGAATGTCAGGGCACAGAAAATTCCAGGGCCGGATCATCCGATCACCGTCGAGCATAACCCCTCGCGGGTGGTCGTGAAGCTCGGCGGCAGGGTGATCGCCGACAGCGTCAATTCGCTGACCTTGCGCGAGTCCTCCTATCCGCCGGTCCACTATATCCCGCGGAAAGATGTGGATATGTCGCTCCTTGAGCGGACCGACCACCAGAGTTATTGCCCGTATAAGGGAGAGGCTTCCTATTTCAGCATTCCGGCTGGCGGCGAACGTTCGAAGAATGCCATCTGGTCCTATGAGAACCCTTACGAAGCCGTCTCCGGGATCAAGGAACATGTCGCCTTCTATCCGGACCGGGTCGATTCCCTCGAGGAGCTTGGCGCGCCTGAAGCAGGTCAGTTCTGACAGGCGGATGGGCGGTCGAGCGCGCGCTTGCCGCCCTTCGGAGCTTGTGCGGGAGAAAACCTGAAGGGTGAAGAAAAATCCTCTGCCCTTGTCGACTACGCTGTTATTCCCACGTCCTTGGGGTGTGACCCAACCAAGGAGGAAAACCATGCCTTATGTCGACGGGTTTATTCTTGCCGTGCCCAAGGCCAATCTCGAACGCTACAAGGACATGGCGCGCGTAGCCGGCGCCGTGTGGATGGAAAACGGCGCGTTGTCCTATGTGGAATGCTTAGCCGACGACGTGCCTTATGGGGAACTCACCTCGTTTCCGCGGGCCGTGCAGGCCAAGGAGGACGAGACGGTCATCTTCTCCTGGATCACCTATGAAAGCCGGGCCCGCCGGGACGAGATCAATGCCAGGGTGATGAAGGACGAGCGGTTCTCCGGAAACGAGTGGACGCAGGTCTTCGACGGCAAACGGATGATCTTCGGCGGCTTCGAGCCCTTCCTGACATTGTAGACCGCCGGTGATAGGAGTGCCGTCTCACTGTCGGCGCTTCTATTTCTGCTGCTGGCGCCTTCGCCGATAAAGGATCCCTCCATGTCCCAGACCATGATTTCGATCTCCACAAGCGGCCAGGGGCTCTACGAATTCACCGATACGGCGCAGGATTTCTTGCGCCGCACGCAAGTGGGCGAGGGGTTGCTTACGGTGTTCGTGCGTCATACGTCCTGCTCCCTGATCATTCAGGAAAATGCCGACCCGGATGTCCGACGAGACCTGAAGACCTTCTTCTCCCGTCTGGTGCCGCCGACCACCGATCCCCAAATGCGCTGGGTCACCCACACGACCGAAGGGCCGGACGACATGCCGGCGCATATCAAGGCGGCGTTGACCGCCACCTCGCTCGGCGTTCCCGTCCAGGACGGCCGGTTGATGCTCGGTACCTGGCAGGGCATCTACCTCTTCGAGCATCGCGACCAGCCGCATGTCCGCCAGGTCGTGCTGCATCTTTCACCATGATTCCGGCTTTAAGCAGGATATGAATACCGGCTGAATGACCGGTTAGGATGTTGTTCAGATCCCTTGGGCTAGGGTCGCGCCAATCGCTGGGGAAGGCGAGAACAATTACCTTGGGGGCCGCGAAACCCGGCCCGGATTTCGGAGAACCATTTTATGACCAGCATGATTGTCAAAGCCGGCGCGGCCGCTCTCATCGCCTTCACCGGCCTTTCCGCAACGGCCCCGGTGGCTGCTGCCGCCGGCCCGGACTTCGCCATCCGGGTGCAGTATCGCGACCGTGACCGCGATTGGCGTCAGGATCGCGGCGGTGATCGCGACTGGCGTCCGGATCGCGGTCCGCGCGGTTGCGCTCCGGGGCTGGCAGAAGAAAAGGCAAGCCGCATGGGCCTGCGCCGCGCCCGCGTCGTGGATGCCGGCCGCCGCGTCGTGGTCGTCGCCGGCTTCGGTTATCGGGGTCCGGAGCGCATTCTGTTCGCCAACGAGCGCGGCTGCCCGGTCATCCGCCGCTAGGCTTTAACCCAAAGAGCCCTTCCGTCTCCATCGCCCGTTGACGGAGGACAAGCGCCCCCACCAGGTCTGACGATCTGGTGGGGGCGTTTTATTTTTCGCCTTATCTGCCGGACGGGGGCGGGCGCCATTGGGAAGGGCGTCCGGCTCTGTTCGACAACCCGTCATTATTGCTCGAGGGCAAAGGTGACGTTGACGGTCACCGTATAGGTGTTTTCGCCGCCGGCGACCGGAACTGCCTCGGCGGCCATGTCCTTGGCCATCGCCATGCGCATCATCGGCTGGGGTGCGGGGCGCATGGAATTCTCGCTAATTTCCAGGATCCGCCCGAGCTTGACGCCGGCCGCTTCCGTCAGCGTCTTTGCCTTGGCAAGCGCCTCAGCGACCGCCTTCTTGCGGGCCTCCGTCATCGTGTCGTCCGGCTTGTCGTTGGTGAAGGTGATCTGACCGCCCTGGTTGACGCCGAGCTTCACCGAACGGTCGATCAGGCCGCCGAGCTTCTCGAGATCGCGGACCTTGAGGGTCAAAGTGTTGGAAACCTCGTAACCGATGACCTGCGGCGGCTGCATGACGCCGTTCTTCGCCTCGGGCTGGCGGTATTGCGGGTAGATCGAGAAATTGCTGGTCTGGATATCGCGATCGGCGATGCCGTCGCTCTTGAGGGCCGACAGCACATCCTTCATGGCGCCGCTGCTGGCCGAAAGCGCGGCTTGCGCCGTCTGGCCGTTGCGAACCACCGCAAGCGTCAGGATGGCCATGTCGGGCGCCACGGAGGCCTGACCTTCGCCGAGCACATTGATGACCGGTTCGCGGGGACGGACATCCTGGGCAAAACCCTGACCCGCAGAAGAAATGGCGATCGCACCGGCAAATGTGGCTGCAAGGACGATACGTGACGACGAAAGCGCAGCGCGCATGGATGTTCTCCCCGATCTGTCCGGGCGGAAGGGACGTTTCTCCCTCGACCCGCCCGTCATGTTGCATCTACCCCGCGAACAGATCCAACCGGGAATCGGCTCGGCATATTCGCGCCAGACGAGCCTACCTGCCGGTTGATTGTGAAGCTATTGCGGCAACGGCTTGTGGCTTCCGATGAATTACGTTAGAGCGAACCTCCGGGTGAGGGCGGACCATTGCGCCCCACTTCTGCCGGATCGGCGGGCCTGTAGCTCAATGGTTAGAGCCGGCGGCTCATAACCGCTTGGTTGGGGGTTCGAGTCCCTCCGGGCCCACCATTTTTGTCTTCGGACGTTGTTTTTCCATCGTTTTTTCCTCGATTTGTCTCACCGGTGTAGCCGGACGCGAGATTCTGCAGTTTTGACACTTGGTTTTGCAAAATCGCTGTAGCCGGGCGCGACGGTTGTTTGCCGACCTCACGCTTCAGTGGATTTATTTTTTACCGCCTAGAGCCTTTGGCATTCTGACATTCACAATCTCGTCCAAGATCTCTAAGAGCTTCAGCATCTTCGCCAGATTTTCGTCTCCCATGTAGGCGCAAATGGCTTGAGACAGGGCTAATATTGATGCGTCAGCCGGTAGGTCCTTATCAATCGATCGACATGCCTTCCGCAGGCCCTCCATACAGGCGCGCACTTGTTTGCCATCATTGTGGGCGACGGCGTTCCTGAGATCATTAAAGCGGATGAGTGCTACCGTGAGCTTATCAGCACTTGCGGGCTTGCCTAGCCATGCGGCGCCCAGCACAGAAACCTTATGCTGGAAGCCCAGTCGCCCTCTGCCCTCAGTGATTTTTTCGGCAAACGGAAGTAGCTTCTTCAGCACCGCATCTACTTCCAACTCCAGAGCGGCGTGATAGGTGAGCACCTCGACCGCGAAGGTGTTCAACGCGTTTCCTGCCTCCGCAAGCCGTAGGATGCCCGCTAGAGAATCGTAGTCGACCTGCGCCACGCTATCGCGCCCCGTTGTCGAGTTGGTGCGCTAGTTCCATTTCTAGCTGCTCCTCCGGTTCCAGCGGCTTCATAACGTTCCGGTAGGCTCTCTGCATCAACCGAGGCGCTTCGTCATGATCAGATGCGTGGATCATTGTGAACATATGTTTGCCGCTCTGGCCCTCATGCTCGTAGATGGGAAATGAGTAAACGTTCCGATACCCAAGTTCATTCTTGAAACGGTCTTCGAAAGCCATTTGAAGCGGAGTTGCGCCGAGCTTCTGCAGCTTCGTCCAGTCCTTCCGGCCCCACCATTTCTCCGGAATGTCGGTGTTACGAGTGAAACCTGAGAGCCCACGAGCTAGCCAGCCAACTCCAAGGAAGTAAAAGATCTCGATTTTGTTGTGCCCTGGACCTTTGTGCCGAGCGAGCTTCTGAAGCGTCGCCCATTCACATTCACACATGTACTGGTCAACAAGACAGAAGGTGGCAGTCTTATCTGTGATGATCCCGCTCGATAAAATACCATCGATGCTTTGATTGAAGTCACCGATCAGCACCTGATATTTTCGGGCCGGTTTGGAAGGAGGCTGCTGACTCTGGAGGTCTGTGAGATACTTGGCGCGATCTACCTCCAATTCGCACCAGAAAAACTGTCGGAGGAATTTGGGCTCGCTCTCAACAACAAGTTTGGCAGCCCAGCTATCAGGGTTGTCGGGATCTTTTGGGGCTGCGAACCCGTCGATGTATGCGCCGTGTTTGGTAATAAAAACGAAATACCGGAGATATCTTGCTATTAGCTGGGCCTTATTCTCGGTCCAGACTTTATGTTCGGCGTCCCGCCTCATCTTCAGAGGGGAACGTTGCTCGCCTAGGTTCGAGAATAGTTCGGGATGTTTGGCCATGCTTCATGGCATGGCATAGGGACCGATTCGTCAAGCGGCATTGGATGCGGAAACGGAGCGGTTAACCGGGAATTCCCGGATAAGTTCGCCGTCTACCAAACCACCGCCCTTGCCGTAAGGATCCTGTACTTTGGCTGAAGCGATGTCCAGGCCAAGCTCCTGGACGAGCGGGTTGTTTCCATACGCTCCCCACTGCTTGTGCAGAATTGGAATGCCATGACGTCTGCAGTCGGTGATAATGTCCCTGGCCCACTGGCTGATCATCGGCCGTGAACCATGCCCGCTCTCGCCGCCGCTGATCAACCAGTTTGGCTTTGGGTCCGCTTCGCTGAGACGAAGCGGTCCAATTGCAGGCTCATATGAAACAAACCAGACGGTAGCTGGGATCTCTCTGATGAACCGCTTGCGCTGATCGAAGCGAACCTGATCCTCTGCTGTGAAACCCAGCCAGACATTATGGTATCCTTGGTTCCCCCAATCCGGGGGAAGCATTTTTCGGATGTTCTGAGGTCTCTTTGTGAGGAGTTGCCAATCCAAAGCGGGCGTCTGCCGTATCACGTCGAAGAGATCTGTTCGCCACGCGGGATCGGCCTGGTTGTCGAAAACATCAGCGAGTGAAGCGCAGAACACCCGCTGGCGTCTGCCATTCAGAGCAGCGAACTGAGCGGCTTTCGCTTGCCAGATATGAGGAGCCTTCCAATAACTCTCGGTCGTCCTCTTTCGTGGCGAGTTGCCCCATTTAACGTGTCCCGATCGCTTGGACCATGCTTCAGCGTAACAATTGTCGCAGCCGGGACTGATGTTCGTGCAACCTGTCCAAGGGTTGAAAGTGTGGTCTGTCCACTCGATCGCGGAATTCATTGCCATTGGTTGCTGCCTCCGCAAATCACCTGCTCGTAAGGTACAATCATCCTTTGTTCTCACCAAACGGTAAACCTTTCGCTCAAAAGGAACCGCAGATAATTACCTCCTTCACTTCTTTGCCATGGCCGCCGCCGGCAATAGAATAGGTGCAGTCGACCTCCTCGATCTCAAACCCTGAGAAGGTTTCGAAGACACCCTGGACGGCGTTCAAAGACAGGATGAAACGACCTTTGATCCGGCGGAGCACCTCAGCCATCTCAGCGAAGTCTGCCTGGCTGAATACCGCTTTTCCATAGTCGTCCTCGCTGCCCCAGTAGGGTGGATCGAGGTAGAAGAGCGTGCTCGGCCGATCGTAGCGCTCGATGAAGGCTCGCCACGGCAGGTTCTCAATGACGACACCTGCCATGCGCTCGTGGATCTCTTCGAGCTGCGGTGCAAGTTTCATCAGATTGAAGCGTCCGCCGAGCATCGAAACGCCGAAGGTCTGACCTCGCACCTTACCTCCGAAGGTCAGACGCTGAAGGTAGAGGAAGCGCGCGGCGCGCTCCAGGTCGGTGAGCGTTGAGGCATCAGTGCGTGCCAGCCGATCGAACTCGCGTCTGGAGGTGATCTGGAAACGGAGCGTGTCCAGGAACTGCGGATAGTGCCGCTGCAGGATGCGGAAGAGGTTGGCGACATCGCCGTTGATGTCGTTGATCACTTCCATCCTCGGCTGCTGGTCACGGCGCAGGAAAACGCCGCCCATGCCGACAAAGGGTTCTGCGTAGGCGTCGTGCGGGATCTGATTGATCCGCCGGATGACCTTCTTAGAGAGGATGCGTTTGCCGCCTATGTATGGCGCGGCGGGATTGGTCGGCTCGATCGGCCGGAAATTCACCATGTCAAAAAGCTCACGACTCAGTCACACAAGCCCGGCCCTGCAGGGTACGGGTGCGACGGTTGTGCAAACTTGCTGTCGGACGGGTCTGGTCGCCAAACTGAGGCCCGTCGCTTGGGTGTTTCTGCACCCTGGCCGCCCGGTTTAACCGGGCGGGAATTACATGCTATTGGACCCCTGCTTCTTGTTCGCCAGTTCGATCGTCATCAACCAGCCGCCTGCCTCGTCGAAGCTCCATTCGTGCTGGATCGACGACGCGACCAGGTCGAGGCCGTCCCGGCTGGCGCCAAACCCTGACAGGTTCACAGGCGCTCCTGCCATCGCCCCGTCGCTGCCCTCCATCGTGACGCTGCCCGAGATCGTGCCTCGTCCGAGTTCGCCGGCCTGGGCTTTGCTGGCGTGACCGGCTTCCTCGGCCGAGCGTGCTGGATGTAACCCGAGGAAGCGAGACAGGTCGCCAATGCTGGCCGCCTTTGAGAGCTTCTGAACGCCATCCATCGGATCGAAATACGGTGCCTCGACATCCTTGAACTTGCCGCGACCTTCCGACGAGATCTCGAACGAGATGACCTGGTCGAAGGTGACAGCGATCGCCGGCAGTTCCAGACCAGAAGCGCTCTTTCCGCCGCTCCGCTTGGGCATCAGCATCTTTCCGCCCGCCAGCTTGAGCGTTCCGCCAAACTCCTCGGCCATCTCTTTGACGAAGCCGACGGCCGATTGATTGTACCGAAGCCGGTACGGGATCTCGATCGACGCGATCTCCGGGTCTACGATCGCGGTCTTTCCCGTCTTCGACGCGACCTGGTTGACGATCTCACCGACCGTCGTCTTCTCGAAATGTTCGGTATCGGAGGCCTTGTCCGCATCGACAAAGTCCGCCGATCGGGCGATGATCTTCATCAGATAGCCGCTCTCTGCATCACCTGTGAGGCTGTCGCTTTGATAGGTGAACTGCCCGCCGTTTCGCAGCGGCCCGCCCTCCCAGCCATAGAACAGCTGATAGCGAGTGCCTTCTGCAGGGCTGGCAGGGAACGGAGCGGACACCGCGAACTCAATTTCGAGATCATCAGCGTCACCGCCGTCGTTGTCGGTGAAAGAGACTTGGGTCAAGGATTGAAGCCAACCTGGAATAAGGTCGGTTCCACCTTGCCCGATGATGCGGACGGCCGGCTTCTTCACGATGTCACTCCCAAGCCAGCGTGAACGTCTCGGCCGGCGCCGGTGCGAAATCCTCGGGGATCTGGATCACGGTGTCAGCTTCCACCACACCGGAGAAAGCGATCGCCGCCAGACCGGGGTTTGCTTGCAGGATGGCATCAACCGCGCCCTGCTGCTCTGTCTGGAGTGTCTTGCGGGCGATGCGATCGAGGCGCTCGCCGCCATAGGAGACGGTATAGGCGGTCAAAGCAGCCCTCCAATGCCGGTGATCAGGTTTCGGGCAAAGCCGCCCAGGGACGCGGGCAGCATGATCAGCCCGATCGTGACCTCGACCTCGCGGCCGACGCCGTCGAACGGATGCAGGCGCTCCTCGTCACTTTCGAGGCTCTCGATGACGCAAAGCCCGCTGGCTTCGCCGAGGTAGTTTCCACGCAACCGGATGAAGGGAACGGCCGCCTGCGATCGATGGTGAGCCTTCAGGATCGCGTAAGCGTCCAGGCCGCCGAACACATGTGGCAGGGTCTTCGCCTCAATCGTCACCGTCTCGGCGCCGGCGCCGGTCTTCTGGTAGGTCATGCCGGCGGCAATCGGGTGAGCGGGGAAACGGACTTCGCTCGAATAGGAAAGCCGCTGCGGGTTAAGGCCGATCGTGTAGAGAATGGCGCCGCCGATCGACAGCAAGGCGCCATTGGGCTGAAAGACGCTCATGCTGGCCTGCTCCCCAGATCGTCGTAGGCGCCGGCCATAGCGAGGCGGATTGCTCGGCCCTGTTCGCGCCGTGCCCTGATGGCCGCCATCTTCGAGTTCGGCGAGCTGATGTATTGGGTCACTTTGCTGTTGGAGACCGGCGCGATCGACGATTGCTTTTCGCCCCCGGCTGTTGGCGTGGCGGACGGCGGCACGAAATTGGGCGATATCGTCGGGCTGACCGTGAAGCCGAGCCAGGCCTTGATGCGCTCAGCGATGCCCTGTGCCTCCGCTTCAGCCTTCCCACCTTCGACCTTCAGCTGTTCGATATAACCGTCCATTGATGTGGCGGCCGCTCCGGACATGTCCTTGCCGAGCTGCTGCTCGATCGGCCGTGAAGTCGGAATGGGTATCTTGCCCGTACTTTTGCCCAGGTCACCGCTGTCGGTCTCGGGCTGGACGTCTTTGGCCCGGGCGGCGCGGGCGTTCTCGATGATTGCCGCCTCCTCCTCCAGGAGCGTTTGGATCTCGGCTTTCAGACGTGCAATCGCCGGACCGAGAGCGGCCCCACCATCGGCAGAGTCCTTCTGGCTACCCTGCAGGCGCAGAACCTCATTTTCCATCTGCAGGCGCTGTGCGGCCGCTTCCCTCAGGCGCTCGGGCTCCTCCTCGATCGTCCGTTGCCGATCGAATTCAGGGCTGATCAGCCGGACCGCACGGTCGGCGTAGGGCGACGTTACGCGATCGTATACCTCGCCGGCCTTGACGCCGGTTGCCTCCAATGCGGCACCTCGCCGGGCGGCCTGCTCATATGGCGTCTTCGCCGCATTCTTTGCGTCCGCGTCGACGCCGCCCGCGCTTTCGTGAAGGATCTTAGACAGGAACTCCTCGAACATCGGCCGGTTATCCAGGAGTGGCTTCAATGCTTGGAATGCCTGCTGATCGCCAAACAGCTCATTGATCCGGAACTCGTCTCCCTTGGTCGATTTCATCACCTCGTCGAGGACAGCCATGGGGTAAGACTTGCCCTCCTTTTCGGCCTGCTTTTTAACCTTCTCCAGATCGATGCCTTTTTTGTCGAAGTTCTGAACGGTCTCCCGTGCAGAGAGCTTCGAAAGCCAGTTTCTGAGGTTGGTCGCGGCCTCATCCTCGCTCCCGGAAGTAGTCCGAGCCACCTGGCTCATGGCGATCAATTCGGCCCAGCCGTTCAAGCCCGTTCGCCCAGCACCGGCCATATATGCGCCGAGTGAGGGAAAGTTCTTGGCCATTGCGCCGACTTCGAAGCTTCCCAACTTGGCGCCCTTCGCCATCATGTCGAGTGCCGCCGGAACCTCGTTGTCACGGATCTTCAGGTTCTGTTTCGCCGCAATCATCGCGTCTGCGATGGTTTCACCCTCGGTGCGGTAGGTCATCGCCGCTTTCATCGTCGGATCGAGGATCGCCTCCTGGCTCTGCAGGCCGATACCGGAGGCGGCGTAACGCTGTCGGGCTGAATTGACCTCGGCTTGTGGCTTTCCATAGCGGATGCCGAGCCGTTCGTTCGACTCCGAGATCTTGGCAACAGTTTCGGGACTTGCCATCTCCAAGGTGATCGCGACGTCAGTTGCCGCTCGGTTCAGCTCGCGGAACTTGTCGCTCGCGCGCTCCAGGCCGCGCACGATATTGTCGACGGATGCGAAAGCGACAAGCGCCCCGAATGCGCCCGCCGCGCTCGATTGGAGCAGCCCCATCGTCGCGTTGAGGGCACCCGCCGGCCTCTCCATCTCTTTCAGAGGCGACGTTTTGAGACGGCTAAGGTTGGAGGCTTCACGGCGAAGCGCAGACAGATCTCGATGGGCGGTTCTGCTTGTGGCGCCGAGCTGCTTGATCTCCCGATCGAGATGGCCCGTGCTGGCGGAATTGAGCTGCCGCGCCTCCCGGCCCAGCCGGCTGATCGCCTGTTCGCCGCGGCCTGCCTCGCGCCGGACGTCCGCGAGCTTCCGGTCGAGGCTGCCGGCGTTGGTGTGGCCAAGCTGGTCAGCGGCTTTCTTGATGTCCTTCAGGTCGCGTTCGGCCTGTTCGGCATTGCGCTTCTGGTAGTCCAGGCGGAGCCGGAGGCCGACATCGAAATTGCTCATTTAGCGCCCCTGGTCAGGCCGGCATACAGCATGCCGTAGGTTTCAGCATGGATGCGGCGCGCTTCTTCGTTCTCAAGCAGAAGCTCGTCCCACCACATGCTCATCTCTGGTCGGTAGTGGAGGTAGGCCTTGATGTTGGCGACGTAGCTTCGCCACCTGCGGAGGTCTCCCCTGATGCGGGAACCACCTTCAGCCTGCGGGGCAAAAAATCGTAGCAGGCTCCCGTCACGGCCACCGCGTCGTCATCGTCCATGCCTCTAAGGACGGCCGGCGAAAGGCCGGTCATCATTCCGTAGATGTCGAACAGCGTGAAATCTGCCGATGCGAACACGCGGTCGACGTCCCCAAGCGTCAGGCGACGAACGCGAACCCGCTCGACCTCGGCACCGTCGAGATGAAATGAAAACTGCAGGGGAACGATCTTTTCCCGCGTCTCCGCCGAAAACTGGAGTACCTGTTCTGGCCGTCCAGCTTTTGCTTCCACTTCTGGCGCTGCAGCCGGGGCAACTGCCGGGACTGCCGGCGCATTGTTCAGCTCGCCCCACAATTCAGGCGGGGGCAGCGGGATCACCTCGACCTTCATGTCGGTTGGATCGTCCTTGGACATCGGTGTCTTAACCTGGGCAGTAATCATGCTTCAAAGCCTCCTCAAAGAAATGGCCGGCCGCCCTCGTGACGACCGGCCTTCGCCGCGCTCCTGGATGCGGATCAGGCCGCGATGATGCGATTATGTTCGGCGGTGTAGTTCACGCCGTCGATGATCAGCTCGTTGTTCTGGACGTCGAACTTGTGGACCGTCCGGCCGTTGAACAGGTCGTGGTAGAGGACGATCGAGGACCAGCGCAGGCGGGTTGCGCCGGAGCTTTTCATGCCCTTGACGCCGCCCTGTTCGAAGCCGTTGAGCAGGCCCTTAATGAAGACGATGCGGCCCGTCAGCTGCGGCGCGCCGGCCGCCGCAACTTCGCCGGTGGTGCTTGCCGGGAAGACGTTGAGCAGGCTCTCGTAGTAGCGCAGTTCGGTCCAGTCGCCCGGCTCGCGGCCGAACCGGCTCTTCAGATCCTCATGCACACCGTTGACGGTCATCTCGGCCGTCAGAGGCTGGATCTCAGCCGGCAGCTCGATGCCGAAGTAGCCGCCGCCCATGACCATGGAGATCATTTCGCGGGAAAGCGCCGGCAGCGTGGTTTCGTCGACGCGCTGGCGCTGGTTGGTCTGCTGGCAGTACCAGTTGGCACCTCGAATGATGCGGTCCATGTTGTTCTCCTTAGGCCGTTACACGGACGCCGTTGAGGCCGAGCTGGGAAAGCGAAGCGGCGATCGCCGCAGCAAGGACGTCGAAGGCTTCCGGCATTGGCTCGTCGTAGATCTGCAGATCGACGAGATCCGGGGTTTCGGCGAAGCGGGCTTTCACCCGCAGGGCGCCGGCTTCGAGGATCGAGGCCGGGTTCATCGACTTCGACCACACCAGCTCGTAATCGATCAAAGCCTTCAGTGTCTTCAGATCCGAGAGGAACTGGTCGCAGGCGCGATAAATCAGCGAGACGACGTCCGGATGGATGTCCTCGGAGAGATACTGGCGCAACGGGCGAAGCATGGCCTTTTCGATGGCGCGGCGGGTGCGGATCTTCTTGATCGACCGCCAGCTGGCAACGGTCGGGTCGGTCGCCGTGGTGAACGGCGCCCAGAGCAGCTTGCCTTCAATGACGGTGCCGACGCCTGCCTGGTTGAGGAAGTTGGCGTCGGACGTGATCTCGCCATCGGTATAGCCGACCGGAACCGAGGGTCCGAGAATGCCCTGCAGGGGACGGTTCCAGAACGCCTTGTAAGGGTTGCCGACTTCCTTGTCGCGGCGGACCATGGCTGCGGCGAAGTGAGCCGAGATCGGCCGCGTGACATTGCCAGCGCCGAGGTTGACAACTGCTTGCGGATAGCAGGCGACGACGTTTAGCGCGGTCGCGAAGTCATCCGCCCAGGTCGCAGCGGCTTCCCGGTTGGTGACGGGAGTGTCGGCAAAGACAATGCAGTCGATCAGCTTGCCGGCGACGACAGAAGCGGCCGTGGCGACGGCATTCGCGACGTTGCCCGTGCGGTCGGCCATATAGCCAGGTGCGATGATGCTGCCGAGTTCAAGGCCGATATGCGCTTTCGATTCCAGGAGCGCGTAAATGCCCGTCTTGGCGCCGGCCGAGCCGACGATATTGTTGATCTCGGCCGCCAGCTTGTCGGCCGGCACGGAGGCCGCCGAATGCGCCACGCGGACGAAGGCGAGATCAGCAACGATGCCTTCGGATTTGATCTGCGAGACCGTGTCGAGGGCGAGACCGGCACCGAGCTTCGTCAGCTGGTCGGTGTCCTCGGTCGAAAGCCGGACCGGCTCGTTGAGCGGAAACGCGGTATTGTCGGCAAGCGGCGCAGGAAGCACCATGCCGATGACGGTGCTGTCGCGCGTATCGATTTTGGCGACGGTCGATCGCAGATCCGAGAAGACGCGAACGCCGACGAAATCAGTAGTGCCAGCCATGAAAGAGCCATCCCCTGGGCAAGTGCATATTCCGGGGTCAAGCTACATGCGCGCGCAAAAAAGCCGGGGCTGACAGCTGTCAGCCCCGGCTTTTGATCTGCCATCACGGTATCAGGTGGCGGCTGGCCAGTAAACCGGATTGGTGGCGAAGTCGGCAGGGATAGGGTCCATGCTCTTCAGATCGCTGGTAGCGAAGATATGGCTCGCTTTGTGAGCCAAGGCCGCGTAGCCGAAACGAAGCACGGTCTGGGCATCCATCGGAACGCGGGAATTGTCCGACGCGATCCATTCGAATACTTCCGGCCCAGCGGGATCGAGAAGCTTCCGCCAAGCGAAATTTCCGGCCTGAGCGCCAAACAACATCATCGCATCCGACGCGGCCTTGTGCGCGCCCATGATGTTTTCGCGTGCCTCTTTGTCGGACTGGTACAGAACACCGTCGAAGACGAAACCGGCGGTGATACGCCGGTCGCGCTCGGCGTCGACGTCTGCGCTGGCTGGAGAGGGGTCGAGGAACCGCGCCTGGTCGAAGCTCCACCGCTGCGAAGCGGAAAGCGGAGCAACCGGAACTGCGATAGCATTCCCTGGCGCAGGTCCCTCAAAAGCTCCAATCCACTCGCCGTCAAACGTTACGTAGAATTTCTCGCTCATGGCTTAGCCCTCAGCACGATCTTCCAGCTTGTCAGTGTCAACGTTATTGCCGCACCGGTACTGAGGTTGAACGTCAATCCGATCGCAGTATTGCCGATCCTGCCATATATGTTCGTGGCATCTGCCCATACCATCACGCCATACCCGGCAGTGGAGCCGATGTGGTTTGTCGTGACGCGGATCTCATTATCAACTTGGAAGTTGAACTCTTGGGACGTGCACACGGCGTAAGCTTCGTAGTACGTTGGCTTCACACCAAGATTATGAGGAGCTTGAATAAGCCCGCCGAGCGTAGGAGTGAGTGGGGTACTTGAGAACTTCCGCTCAAGTGCCGCAATCCTCGCCCGCGCGTCGGTGAGATCGTTGAGCACCTGCGCTGCCGCTAGTGTCCCCGCATCAACGGACGCGCCATAGGCCTTGATGTAGTAGGTGACCGTCATGTTGGCCACGCGGGTTTCAGATGCCGTGCGCGGCGCACCATTCGTCCCGTCATCAACCGGGATCGCTCTTGGTGAGGTGTCTGCGCGAAGGCCTGCGACAGACACGGCGCCACCGGTAACGTTCAGCAAGAAAGTACCGAGCTTAGCGGTGCTCGGGGCTGTCGGATCACCGAAGTTGTGCCCTTGAAAGGCGTCCGTCTGCACAGAGCCAAAGGTTCGCCCTGGATCGCGCGTCTGCCCCGCTGTCCATCCGCGCTTGAAAAGCGCATCACCGCTCGGCATGACAGGGTTGCCGGAGCCGTTCACGGCCCAGCCGTTGGCAAGGCCAAAGGCGCGCAATTGAGGATAGGCGTTGGTCACTTCGAGACCCGCCACGACTTTCAGAAAGCCCGGAATGGCCGTTGTACCATTGCCATAGACGTCGATGACCGTGCCGATCGGGATAGCGGTGAGCGCGTCGACTTCCGCTTTTGTGTAGACGTCGGTCTTTGCCGCCTTCTGACCCAGAAGGGTCATGATAGTAGTGGCGAAGTTCGGATCATTGCCGAGAGCGGTGGCCACCTCGGCAACGGTATCGAGCGTCGTTGGAGCCGCGCCGACCACTGCCGCGACTGCCGCGTTGACTACAGCCGCCAGGCCGACGATGTCGCCGGTGGCATGCTGATGCGGTCCAAGCGCGGCGATCGCCGAGGACGGCACCCATTGACCGCTGGCGTTCTTGACCAGGACGTAATTGTTCGCCGCGCCGTCAGCACCGCTCACGTCCGTCAGATCATCGAGCGAAAACGTCCGGTCGGCCGGCATCTTGGCAGCGAGCGCCTCCACCAGGCCGCCGATCGCGGACATGGCGTGTGTGTGGCTGACGTTCGCCTTCTGGGCGACCGCTTCCGCCAAAAGCCAGATCACCGTGTCGACGATGGTCCACGCCTGCTGCAGGCGGTAGAATTCATCGTCGACTTCGGCTTCCGGGTCTGGAAGCGGGATCTGGTAGTTCTCTGTAAAGGTCGCAACCATGTTGATCCTCAGAAGATGCCGGCGCCAAGATCGCCGATGATGAGCCGCGCCGCTGGCCCTCCGGTTCCGGTGATGCGGAGCTGCACAAGCGTCCCGGTCTGACCGGCGACCTCATGTTTCCGCTCGGTCCAGAGTGGGAAGGCCAAGGCCTCGGCGTTGACGAAGGGAAGGCTCGTCCAGGCGCCGCCATCCTTGCGATAGTGCATCGCGACCGACGCTCCGCCTGGGAGGAAAGCCTTGAAGTAGCTTGTGAGCCGGACGGCCGCGCCAAGCGTGAAGGCACGGGTGATGTAGGTCAGCGTCGTACCGATCTTGCCCGCAACCAGCTGAACTGGCGCGAACAGGATCGGCGAGAGCTTTTCAGTGCCGGTCAGGATGGCGCGCAGCTCCACCGTTTCGGTGATGAACTCGGTGAGCTGCAGCACCTGGTACGGCAGGAGGCGATAGATCGTGCCGTTGGTACGCTCGATCTCGAAGACAACCGAGCAACCAGGTCCGGGAAGTTCCACCGCCGCACGGACCTGCAGGTCGGATGTCTCCACCAGATCAAAGCTGCCCAGCTCCACCGTCTTAGTGGTAACGGGATATCGGGCGGCGACGATCCGGAAGGCAAGCGCCTCGTCCTGGTGAGCCGTCCAGGTGCGGGCGTTTACCGACGAGAAGCGCGGACCCGTCACGTAAGGGTGCGAGGTGACGAACTTCTGCAGCGTGGCGTCGAACCCGCCAAGCTTTGCAAACGAAACCGAATGATCGGCGTCATCCGTCTTGATGACGAACGCGTGCGCCCGGTCGGCCGGCGTCGTCAGGGGCAGATTGTAGCGAGCCGACTTCCAGCCGACGACAGCCCCGGCCATCGGCACGACCACCTCCGCAGCGACATTGCTGGTCGGATAACCGTTGCTGATCGAGACCTGGTCGACCAGCAAGTGGTTGGCTTGGTTGCCGACATGGCAGATGTGGAAATCGACACCGACGAGCTGCCGCATCTCCGGTACCGCAAACATCTGTGCCTGCGGATCGGAAGAGCCGCCAACGCCATCGGACGTGCTGTTTTCCCAGCCCGGGTTTCCCCGATCCTGCACCCACTGGACGAGCTGGGGCGCGGACCAGTTCTGGACCGTGGTCACCCGCCGCATCGTATCGATCTCGATGGTACCCTGGCCGGTGAACATGGCGTTGGCGTCAGTTCCGCCGACGCCTTTTGCGGTGACGATTTTGGTGCCGGCCGTCACGTTCACGGGAATATTGGACGTGCCGGTGATCTGCCCCTGTGCGTTGGCCGTCTGTATGCCGCCGGGTTTCACGCTGGTGCCATCAAAGGTTAGGGTCTGCAGGATCTCTCCGACGCCAAAGCCGCTGATGGTGAAGGCGACGGGAATCTGCCGAAGGAATTCCAGCTGCTCGACGCGATGGTCGACCAGTTGATTTTCGGAATTGACCGTCTGAAGCGGCCCACCATCGGTGCGGGTGCCACGATTGAACTCGATGGTCTGCGCCGAAAGCCAGTCGGTACGATCCTCGGTCCAGAAGTCGGCGGCCGGCGTCAGGCGCAGCGTCCCTGGCAGGGGATTGAAATTCTGATACGGGTTGATCTTTTCGCAGCCCGTCTTCAGGTCCTGAGTGACCAGGACTTCCTCAATCCAATCCAGCATGACCGGCGCGGTGAGCGTTGCCGTGAAGAAGGTCGGCGTGATGGCGAGCTGCAGCATGCCATTGCCGATGGCGCCTGTCTGCGCCTCGCCGGCATCGCGATAGCTGTCGTCGATGAACGGATCGACAAAGATACCTTTCTTGGCGACCGGCTCCCGGAAGTCGATATTGTTTTTGAGGCGCTCCAGCTGGAGGAGGCGCTCAAAATCGATGATCCGGTTATTGTAACGCCACTGCTCCTCAAAGGTCATCGACCGGACGCCGTCATTGATGACGACGGGCGGGGACATCCAATCATTGGAGATCTGGCAAAGCTTCAGGACATCGCTCGGCACGCCCGGCGGCAACGGGTTACGGAGCGCCGGCAGGCCTTTGATGTAGATCGGCGAACCATCCTGGCCGAGGCAAAGGCGGTCGATGCGCGGCAGCTTCTGCGTATAGGAGATGATGATGTCACCGCCTGCCACGCCGCCCGAGACGGTGACCGTTGTATCGGTATTGGCGGTCGCGGCCACCGCAGCCCGGTAACGATAGGTCACGTTGTAAGTGGAGCCGGCGGCCGGTTCGGCGCCAGCCGGCGCCCAATCGATCGCATTCGCAACCAGGTTATAGCTGGTCGCGGCAACATACGTGGTTCCGCCCTGGACGACAGCCGAAACCGAAATCACGCTGCTATCCGGCAGACCATCGGAGCCATTGGCAATAGCTCCACGCGTCAGGGTGACCGTCTTTTCCTTGGTCAACAGGATCGAGTTGATGACGCCGATCGGCGCCTGGTCGACCGGGAAAGTGAAGGAGGCCCCGCCGGTATAGGTGTGGGTTTCACCGGGGATGGCGAGTTCTTCCCAGGCTACGGATTGCGCATGCCTGAGAGCGGCAAGACGGGTGCGCTTGTAGCCATTGATGTTGGCTTCGCCTTGCTCGATCGAGAAATTCTGGAAGCCGCCGGTGACACTGATTGCCGTTACGCGGCAGCCCGAGACGATATAGTTTCCGTTCGGCCGGTCATAGGCGGCGATCGCCTGAAGGGCGGGCTCCAGAATGGATGGGCCGGTCTGGTCGAGAATGGTTCCGTCGAGCAGGGTATAGACGGAATAAAAGGCGCCTTCTCCGCCATCCCCTTCAAGCGCCCAGGAAATGCTTGCGGTCTCACGGGCAGCACCTGGCTCACCTTCGGCCAGAGAACCGGGGCTTATCCCCAGAAGAGCAGGATCGTCCTCGTGCGTCAGGTAGGAACGCACCAGCCGTACGCCGATCTCGACGCGGCCGGACATCGGCACGTCTTCCAGCACCGCCTCACCCACCGGGAACACATCACCGGAAACATAGATGCTACCGGACGCGAGCAGGACAGTTCCGACTTCGAGATCGACGATGGCGTCGGCGCGCTCGATGCGGTTGCCCTCGCGGGCGACCAGCTGACCAAGACGATCATGACGCCCACGGATGATCGTCTGAAGTTCGTTCAGCTCGGCGCCCTGAATGAGCGGACGCTCGCCATAGAAGACGACACCCTGCTGCTCCGGTTTACCGGATGCTCGATCATAGGCGAACGGCAGGCCGCTTTCGTGTTCGTACATCAGAACCTCATCAGGATTTTGATCTGCTCGCGCACGGTCTTGCGCAGCGGCAGGGAAACGGATGTGACGGCGATCGGATGACCGCCAATGAGTTCGCCGGGCCGCAGCCAGAGCCGGCCGGGCTTGATATCGGGAGCAAGGGTGGCGCCAACCGTCAGCTCGACCGACTTCGCCTCGACATCGACGGCATCTGCGAAATCGGTCATCGCTTCGAGATAGACACGGGTCGCACCTGGTCGCGGTTGGTAGCGGACGCCGCCGATCTCATAGACGCCGTCGACTTCGGGACGGACCGCCTGGTCGGCTCTGCAGCGGCGATGACCGATGACAACGCCGTCCTGGTCCCGAAACGTGACGTGATGGACCCGAGCGGCAAACCATGCTGCCATCAGTGTCCGACGCTGTGCCGCCGGATTGTCGGCCCACGGGAAGTTTGCGGTCACCCACGGATATTGCATGTCGATCCATTTGAGCCCGCCGTTGCCCGGTACCGCGATCCAGTTGCCGATCGCGGTACCCTCGGCCTCGGTTAACAGATGGTCGATCTCCGTGGCGCGACCGAACGACCAGAGCGTGCCGGCGGCGGTAACGGCAACGCCGCTTTCGCGGTCGAGCATGCTGTCGTCGAGCCGGCTTCCGTCCGCCTCGAGCGCGCCAACGTCATACTGGTGGACGCCACGGCGAAGGCGGGAGCGCAGCGGCATAGAAAGGCGGGTGACGCCTTCGATCCGCTCCAGATCGGGATTGTCGTTCGCCGGCAGGTCCGGAAACCGCAGTTGCGTGCTGTTCCAGTAGGCCCTGCCGTGCCAGGCATCTTCCATGGTGGCGGAATAGCCGAGCCAGCCGAGGCCTTTGCTGACTGCAGCTGGCGTGCCGCGAATGCGCTGCCAGTTGACGCCCTCGCGATCGACGACAAGCGTGTACAGGTTCGGCACGTAGGGCGTCAGCTCGCCGAGCCCGTATTCGTAGACCAGGAACGGCAGGAAAGACGGGGGCGGTGCGACAAGCTTCGCGGTGCGAATGGCCTCGGCCGCCACGCCGAGGGCGTTCCAGCGGCTGGCGAGCGAAGCTTCCAAGGCCTTTTCGAAGTGGTCCGACTTGTCCGGCAGAAGTGACGCCATTAGAAGGCCCGCCCTCTGTTCGTCAGCGTGATGGTGCCGAGCGAAACTGCGGAGGCCGGCGGCGCGATGATGTCGCCGATCGGCGCGGTGGGCACCACCTTGTGGACGCCTGAAATCATCAGCTGCGCCGTCCACCAGCTCGCCGTCAGATCCCGGCCGAGCGCGCGGGCCAAGGCCCAGGCAGTGCGCAGGTTCGCTTCAGCGCGGGCAACCGTCGCCACATCAGCGTCAGGCAACAGCCAGAGATCGGCGGCAAGATTGACGACTTGCTGAACGGCCGAGGCTACCTCAATCGTATCGTTGACCATTCGGACTGCAGGGTTCTGCAGAGCCGCGTTGACGATCGCCAGGAGATCCGCGGGGGCCACGCCGTCCGGAGCGGTCGAGAAGACTGCGACGTGGATGAGCGGGCTGCGGCCGACCGTGTAGACAATGGCGTCCTGGACGCGCAGGTCGGCCGACATGGCGATGAACTTGTAGCGCGGCTCGGTACCGCCGGTCGATCGGCCCTGGATGGCGAGAATGACGCGGGTGACCAGCCGATCGTCAAGCTCGCCGATCATCCGCGAGACGTCATAGAAGGCGGCGAGATGGTCGAGGTCGCTGCCCCTAGCGAATGCCAGGAGGTTGGCGCGGATCGCATCGTTGATGCGGGCACGAAGCAGCGATTCGCGGAAGCTCTCCGCTTCCATGCCGATCACGGCCGGATCGGTCTCCAGCATCGTGACGTCGTAGGGCGGCAGGTTCAGCGACGGATTGTCTGTCCGCAGCGTTTCCCAGAGAGTGACAAACTCCGAAACGACCCGCGCCAGGATCACATCATAGTTGGGCTCGTCGATGATCTGGGGCTTCGGGAGCGCAGTCAGGTTGATCGTCATGCGGCGTTCCCCAGGCGGTTCAGCGGGGTCGCCTGCAGGGTGAGCGGGATGGCCATCTCGAAATTGCCGAACCGGCCTTCGGGATAATAGAGCCCGCCGTGCCGCAGGCCGAGCCGGCCATGTTCGGTGAGGGTCACGAGCTGGATCTGAGTAATCGCGTATTCGGGCTCCCACCGGGCGGCCGAGGCGACCAGCTCGTTGTAGATCAGCAGCGCGATCGACGGCGACAGATCCTCCGAAAGCAGCGATCGGAGGTTCGAGCCGAAGTCGAGCAGCATGACGCGGGTATCGATCCGGGTTCCCCAGATCTTGCCAAGCGACTGCATCAGGTGCTGCGCCCCCGCCAGGGGTTTGCCGCTCCTGGCGTCGAGGCCGCTGCGATATCGGATCTGTCCCACCATGGTTTCAAAGGCTCTTTAAAGGAGGTTCGTCAGTCTTTCGAAGGCGCGTCGGTCGCCGGCAGGATGTGCCCGGCCATCTCTTCCGAGAGCGCTTCCGTCTCGCTCAGGCGGATTTGGTCGCCAGCCTCGACGCGGCGGCCGGCAACGCGCGGCGGTGCCTTGTCTGTGACGACATAAGCGTTCTTGCCGTCTGGGGCTTCGATGCGGGTTTTGACGGTCGTGGCTTTGGTCATGGTGCTCTTATTCCTCTGGGGGGCCGGTCAGTTGTTCGCCCCTTACGACCTTGGTGTGTTTGTGGTTGACGCCGACATCGACGTCCTCGTGTTCAAAGACGCCGTCGCGGGCGCGGACGTTTCCGACCAGCTCGATCGTGTCGCCGATGAATTTGAGACCGTTCGGCCCGACCTCGATGCGGCCGGTACCGCGTTCGAAGACGGCAGTGTCGGACGACTGCGACGGGGCCTGATGGTCCCGGTCATAGGTTGCCGGAACCGCGATCGAGCCGGCGCCGACCGTCCCGGAAGACGAGATGATGTTCATCTGCTCGTTTACCGCCGGTTCCGAATGGATCTTGAGGCCGCCGGCGCCGGCTTCCTGCCACCGCACCCACGGCGAGAGGACATCACGTCCATCGCTGCTCGTGCCAAGCTTCAGCCGCAGGAGGCGCTGCTCGGGATCGACCACCGCAACCTTACCCGACAGCGTCGTCATGGCGATGCGGCGCTCGGCGCGCTCGATGCGCGTGTAAAGCCGGCGAAACTCGAAAGGTGCCGTGTCACGCATCCTCTTCCTCCACCGGAGCCCAAGGCTCGATCGAGGAAACGGCAGCGCCGTCCTGGAACTGGATAAGCCCGGCGTCGATATCGACATGGCCTTCCGGCTGCGGGAATACCGAGGGGCCGATATCAGCGATGATCTGCGACCAGGTCACCACGTAATAAGCGGTACCCTGCTTGGCATCCTTCAGGGTGAAGAACGGCTTCAGCTCCGCCTGCGGCTTGTCTTCGACAGGCATGACGCCAGTGCGGTTCCATAGCGAAAGGATCGGGTCGGCGAGGATTGCAAGGATGCGGGAGCCGATCGCCAGCCCGATCTCTTCCTTTTCCACGCGGCGATTGGCAACGGCCTTTGCCTCGGCGACGACGTATGCGACCCATTCGACCACGAAGCAGGTCGCACCATCGGTGATGAAGGTCTCGCGGATACGGCTCCAGCCGATCCCAACGCCCGGGGACTTGACGATCGTGTTAGCGACCAGCTCTGAGAGATCGACCTTGCCAGGATGGCGAACGATCGTCACGCCCGGCATCTGCGAAGAGAGCGTGTTGACGATGGCGATCTGGGTCGGCGCCAGCGGATCACGCGCCAGCAACTGATCGAGAGTGGCTGGCTGGATCATTGCATTATCCCGAAATGGTCGGTGATGACGTCGAGGATCTCGCGGCGGTTATCTTCCGAAAGACCGACGAACGGACGCGCCGGAATGGTGACTTCCTTGGCGAAGACGGTTCGGCCGCCGAGCTGAAAGACCAGCCGGTCGGACTCCTTCGGCACGATCGTCATGCCGTCCTGGTGGACGTGAGCATGTTCCCAGGTGGCGCCCCACTCGGCTTCCTCGGCCGAGGCAGTCCAGGCGATCGAATAAAGCAGGTGCTGGCCGCTATCGACCAGGATCGAGGTGCCGGCGACGTTAGGTTTCCAGGGCGTGCCGTCCGGCGCCGTCTTTTCCTCGCTGATACGGCGACGGGTCTGGCTTTCGCCAAGCGCGCCGAGCGTGGTCATCAGCTCCGAAGCGTCGAAGTCGAAGAGCGGACGAAGCCGCTTGAGAGCGGCATCGAGATCGCTGACATCGAGGGTGAGTGAAACGCTCATATCCGGCTGAGCCTCTCGCGGGTGAAGACGCGCTCGGGCGCCTGAAGGACGACTTCATTCTGGCCGACGTCCTCGGTTGGATCGGTCGGGCCGCCGCCACCGGTGTTGCCGCCGGTCAGGGCGCCCTTGCCGGATGCGATCGCTTCCAGGCGCTTGATGGCCTGGTCGTAACGTTCCTTGATGTTTTCGGTTGAGCGCGTGAAGGACAGCGCGATCCGGTAGAAGGCGATGTCGGTCGTATAGACGCGCAGGAGATCGAGGCTGTCCTGGTCGAGGCCGGCCAGCTCGGCCGGCGAATAACGACCGGCCAGAATGCCGCGCACCTCGATCGAGGCGTCGAGAATGCCACGCTCGATGCGGGTGTCGTCGCGAAGGCCGGTGGTCTCGTCGGCCGCCACCAGCGCCAGCTCGTTGGGGAAGCGGGCTTCCAGATCGGCGATAGTGGCGTAAACGGTCATGCTCTCCCCTCAAGTTGATGCTGCTGTTTCCGCCGGGGCATTCACGCCCTTCATCCGGCCGGTGGGCTTCGGGCCGGTGCGCCGGCTAAAGTTGCCGGGCCCGATCCTCGCAGCGCTCCCCTCAGGTATTCAGGTTATTCCTGCCCGGCGCCTTCGCCGGCCTGCGGTTCATCCGGAAGCTCGATCTCCTCCCGGCGACCGTCGATCTTCAGCATCGGGTCGGCGCGCAAGGCGTTGATGATTGCTTCCGGATCAGGACCGAGATCCTCTTCGGTCAGTTCGCGAGGCTCTGGCCCGAAGGCGAGATTGGCGCGGCGGCGCGGGCCAGCCGGGGCGCTGACAATCAGCACCTGGCGCGCGGCGATCATCTTGCTGAAGTCTTCTTCGTCGATCGGCTTGGCAGTCGCTTTGGTTCTGGGGGGCATTGCTGTCTCCTGGGCGGTTTTCGGGAAAACGGCGCCACCGCCGCTTTTCGGAAAACCGCCGGCCGCTGGGAGGAGGAGCGCGGCCGGCGGCAGGGGGCCAACGCGGCCCCTCCCGGGTTAGTTGAGAAGCGGAGCTTCCATGACCTGGACAAGATTGCGGATTGTGTTCGTGGTGCCGCCAATCTGCTCGGCCAGCAGGATTTCGCGAGCCGCGAACAGGTTGGTGCTGCCGACAATCAGGTGGGTCGGCCGGATATTGAGCTTGCGACCTTCGTCATCGGTGAACTTCGCCATTGCCTCGTAGGCTTCCTTGAGGTTCGCCGCGTCGAGGGTGTCGGTCGAGCCGAACGCCATCTGCCAGAAGCCGTAGCCAGCCGCGACCCGCGCATCGACGCCGTAGAAGTACTTGTCGCGCATGAAGACCAGGTCGGAGGTCTTGCCGTCTTCCTTGGTGGTGAAATTGTAGTCCCGGCGTTTCTGGAAGATCCAAGGCTTCAGGGGCTTCGACAGATCAGCGAGGATCCAGAGATCGGACGAGCCGGCCGCGAAATTGGCGACCGAGGTGACGGCGCCGGGTTTGCCGACCGGATGGTCCACGTCGAAGAAGTTCTGGCCGTCGTAGCAGGGGGAAGTGGCACCGGCGCTCATCAGCTCGAAGGTGATTTCGTCGGGATGCATGGCGGCGGAATTGCCCATCATCTGGAAACGAGGGGCGTAAAGGCCGAGCTTGTCGTCCTCGATGTCGTCGCGCTCAACGCCGATCGTCGATTCGAACTTGCGGTTCTTGATCTGGTAGCCCTTGCTTTCGAGGCCTTTGATATGGCGATCGCCAATCCATTCCCGAAGTTTGGGCACATCACCGAGCCAGCCGTAGGTTTCTTCCGAAGCCGACGAGGTGATGACAGTAGCGACCGAATTGTAGAGGGTGGCGGTGCTGGCGAGACCGAGCTGAAAAGCGGTCTTGAAGCCGCGCTGTGCGGCGGCGAGCAGGTCAGGCGTGATAACGCGCGTCATGAAAGTGTCCCCTGTTGTTGTCAGTAGCCGACGCGGACGAAGACGCCGTCGCTGTCGACCTGGATGATCTTCCCCGCCACGGAGCGGGTGTTTGTGCCGTTCGTCTTGGCGACGGTCTGATCGTCGACGATGTAGCAATCCTTGCCGACGTCGCCGGGCAGGATCGCGTCCGCGCCAAGATTGAAGAGCTTGGCAACCGTCCGCTTGGCCAGCACCTTCTCGGCGCCATCGGCACCGGCGTTCTTCACCGTGCGATCGGAGATACCGAGGACGATCAGGTTCAAGCCCGTCTTGCCGGGAATGGCGAGACCCGCCTCCATGACGGTCAGGGCGCCCTGAAGGATGGTGGTAGCGCCCTTAACCGGAGCGGAGGAATAAATCCCCTCCATCTCCACCGGCTGGCGGGCCTGGGTCATTGCGGTCATGTGGAAGCTCTCCGATGGCGAAAAAGGTTGATCAGGCGGCGGTGAGGCCATTGGCCTTGCGATAGTCCTCTTCGGAGAGGCCCATCATCTTCATGACGGCGCGGTCTTCGGCGGACAGCGTTGCAAGGTTGCCGGGGTTCGGGATCTTATCGAGGCCAGTCGCCTGCAGGCCGGCGCCGAAGGTTTCGATCAGAGCGGTCACCTGCGCCAAGCCTTCGTCGGTCGCGCAAAGCGCCTCGTAGGACGCACGCTGGGCCGGGCTGATCTTCTTGGCCGTAAGCGCGCCTTCCAGCAGCGCATCGATCTTCGCCTTGCGGCCCTCGGCCTTCAGGGTGTTCAGTTCGGTCTGTGTTGCCGACAGAGTTTCGAGCGTCCTCTGGTGAGTTGTCGGATCGATCCGGTTGCCCAGGTTGGCGATAGCCGACAGGCAGGATGCCTCCGAAGCGTCATCCTGCAGATTGAGAGCCTTGGCGATTGCCTTCAGCATGTTCGTCTCCTTGTGAGTGGGATCGGCCGACGCAACGGCCGGCATGGAAATTCCAGGCGCAGCGACGAGCGCAGCCGAGTGCAGCCAGGTGGCGCGGCCGGCGTCATCAGTCTTCAGCGCGGGGGAAATGTAGCGGTGGGATCGGGCGGCGAGCGTGTCGATGCCTGGTTGAAGCCATTCAACACGCCCATAAAGGCCATCGGGGCGTGCGGCCAGCTCCTCGATCCAGGCGACTGCTGGCGCGGCATCGCCGAACATGGCCTTTTTGACCGTGGCATGATCGAGATCGAGCGGAACGGAAACCTTGTCGGCATTGAAACGCTCGACGAGCAATTCAGGGGAGATCTCGAAGGGCCGGCCGTCGCGGGAAACGAACGTGCCTCGCGGCGCCAGCTTGATCCAGGCAGGAGCGGTAGCTGCGCCAGAAGCGGTCGGCTCAGCAGCGAAAACGTCGATCGCGGTGACGGTCGTCATGGCCAGCGCTTCGGCTTCAGCCGAGGCAGCAAGGCAGGAAATCAGGGCGGTGGTTGCGAGGCGCTTGATCATGCGGCAATGTTTGCCAGATCACTTGCGGCAACTGGGGCTGACAGCTGTCAGCCCCAGAAGTTTAGCTCAGCTCCGCCGCGTTCCTCACATGCGCCCGAACATACCGCACCTGCTTCAAAATTGAAGGGGTTTTGAAGCCCGTAGGCGCGTTTTCTATAGATGGCACGAGTATCGGGGCGTCCGAGGGCTCTTGCGCGCGTCTGTGGGGCCTTTATGGTCTAGCTCAGGTGAGCTAGGGAAAGCCAACATGAGAATGATGGTCGCGGCCTTCGTCGCAATGATCGGAGCAACAGCGGCCGCAGCGGTCGATAGCGAGACGTGGGCAAAAGAGTGGTCCGTGTATCGCCAGTTTTTGAAGACACCTGCATGTGGGATAGCACCCGACGTCGACGCGTGCATTAAGGTTCTGGATCTCTGGAGACGTGACTTTATGTGGGCCACTGACCCGCATTGGAAGAGCCTTTATGTCGGACAGCGCAACGTGGCGATCTGCCTCTTCGAAGGTTGCGACGGAGAGGTGAAAACGAATCCCGTCCTCGCCTGTGGTTGGTCCCGGCTCGTACTGCTCGCTGGGCATTCCGAAATCGTGGAAGAAGATTTTCAGCGCGAGCGAACCTACTGCGGTGCGCTAAAGACTTCGATCGAGAAAGACGCTGCCACGGCACAAGCTCAACGGCTCATCAGGTTCCTCGCCACTCAATAATTGCCATCCGTCGGCTTCGGGGCTATAATTGGCATTGCGCGGCAGCGAAGTCCGTTGGCCTCGATTGCCCATGGAGGGAGCCCGGTTAGACCGGGACGCGGCCCCTCCCTGCCGCGCTTCATTCCCAAGGCCATTTCCCATCTGACCGCTGCACTTCGTTGCGCATCTCCTTTTCGTTGCGCTGATGCAGCGACGTGGCCCGCAGGTACCCGTTGTCTGAAACGGTCACAAAGCTCCTCCAGAATGCCTTGCCGATCTTCGCCAGGAGCGATCGGACGTTTCCTTTCCCGCGTGGATCAGGCAGCACCAGGCCTTCACTGAGGATCTGCGGCAGCACTGCGAAATCTCCCACCGGCAGCTTGTGCTTCTCCATGCGCTCGGCGATCGTCTCGCTGGTGACCGAGATCACCGGCGACTTTGCGCCCAACTCGTCGGCGAGCGCCTGGTTGTGTCCGGCAGGCAACCAGACCTTCTGAGGCAGGCGCGGCGCGAGCCGCAGATAAGGATCTTCCCAAAGCTCGCCGAGAACCTTTTGTGCGTCCTGGGGCGCCGCCGCTTCCAGCTTGGTCTCAAGATTGCGGATCAGCGTCGAGGCCCGAGCCAAGCCGGGGTTGGTCTGCCAGCCGGCATCGATCCCCTGAGGGACCATCGTGATTTCACCGGTGCGGCGATTGCGATGCTGGATGTCGGGCCCGAGATCGGGGACGGTGTCACGATAGAGCACGCCGCCTTCCTTCGGCTCGCGGCCGAGGAGCTGCTCGGCCTCGCGACTGGAGATCTGGCGCACCTGGCATTTGCACAGCCAGCCGTTCGGCGGCCAATGTGTCTGCCAGAACGGATGATCGACTGGAAGGATGATCCCGACCCATGTGAGATGCTCCGGACGCGGATCGCCCGACGTGGTGCGGATATAGAGGATATACGGAAGCGCCTTCTTGGACCGCTGCACCCGTTCCCACTGGCCTGCCGATCGGGCGCTATTGGCATTCGACCAGAAGATGGTTTTCAGGCGCCGATCGCTGGCGAAGTTGACCATGCGATCGGGCTGCTCGCCGGTCGGATCGGAGACCATGCGTGGTCCCCACCAGCCGAGCTTGGAAAGCTCCTTCCCGATCAGCGGCTTCCAGGCATCGAAACCTTTGCCCTCGGCGATCGCCTGCGAGATCGTCGAGCGGAAGGAATTGAGCACGTCCAGCTCGGTCGCCTTGGCAACCGTGAATTTGTAGGCATGCTCCTCCGCCCAGACGTCGAGATAGGAGAAGGCCGGCGCAGCCGACTTGCCGTCGAAGTAGGACGTGACCTCGGGCGGGACCGCGAAATTCTTCTCGATCTTTGCCATGTCAGTCCGCGATGTCGCCGACGCCACGCGCGATCGCCGTCAGCCGGCCGAGACGCTCGGCCATCTTTGAAGCGTCCGGGCCGGCCGTTTCAATCAGCTTCAAAGCCTCTTCGAAGCTTGCCGCGCTGGTGATGATGTCGGCGATCGGCTGCACGATCGGCTTTGCCATCTCCTCCCAATCGTCCATCGCGACGGCAAAGAGTGCTTCGACCTGGTCGAGGGCGTCCGGCTCGCCGGCCTCGGCCGCGAGCAGCGAAACGCAGGCGCCGCACCGGCAGGCGCGACGATGGTCGAGGACGATCGCCGACAGCGCCGCGACCTTCGCCTTGACGTCTTCGGCGGGTTTCTTGCTGTCGTTCGCGGGCTTCGGCGTTTTGGCTGCGGGCTGCTCTGGCGCTGGCCCCGCAGCTGCGGCAGTCGGCATCAGCAGCTCATCTTCGTCACCGGGATCCGAAAGGCCAATCTTTTCGCGGATCTCGGTCTGCTTCACCCGAAGGCCGAACGGCACCATGCGGGCGACGGCGTTTGTCAGCGCGTCGATATCTTCGGGATCGGCAACCAGCAGCTGGACCTGCGGATAATGATCCTGCGGGCCGAAGTTGAGATCCACGAACGGGTGAACGAGGTCGCGGTTGGCGGTGCGGGCGAGCTGCTTGCAGTCGGCCCGCAGGATATCGAGCCGCACCTCGTTGTGGATCTTGGCCTGGCCAAGCGAGGAACCGTCGTCGCTGGTCATCGTCTGGCCGACGACAAGCTTGGAAATCTGCTTGTCGACATACTCCAGGAGCCCGCCGAAGACGGCCGCGCCATTGGCGCCGTTGACCTCATGAAACTCGATATCCATGCCGGCTGGGATGATCGCCGCCGCATCATTGGCGATCGAGGCGACCGCCTTCAGGAGCGTGCGCTTGTCTGCCGGGCTGGCGGCGGCATTGTATTTGCCGACCCGCAGCGGCATGCCGTAGACCTCGGAGAAGGCCGCCCAATCCTGCAGGGTGAACTGCTGGATCAGATAACCCCAGGCGGCCGGCCGCGCCATGCCTCGGCGCAGCGGCAGGCCCATCTTGGTGCGCGGCATGTGGCGTAGGAACTTAGCCTGCGGCAGCTCCACGCCCTCGATCGAGCCGTCCACGGCCAGCCGCATCTCCGAAAGCGTCAGCCGATCGACCTGGAAGAAACGCGGGTCACGGGCGATGAAGTTCACCGGCCGCAGCGTCTTACGCTCATATTCCCACATCATCTCGACAGCGGCATAACCCTTCGAAATGCCATCGGTCAGATTGCCGAGCGCCTCGCCGAATTCGGTATCGTTGACCAACTCAGTCACCGCGTCGACGATGTTGGTCTTAGCCTTGCCGGCTTCGACGGTGACCTCGATGCCCTCGATCGCCAGCCGGCGCGTCTGCAGCTGGGAAGCATAATGCAGGTATCGCTCTTCCATCTCCTCGGCGAGGGTCAGGTAGGATCTGGCCTCGCCGATCGCGGCGTCACGCAGGATCGTGCCGAGGCGCTCAGGCGTCAGGCCGGAAGCGACGCGCTCTTCGTGGGTGCGACGAACGCCGGCCACGGTCGGCGTGGCGATCTCTTCCGAGAGCGTCTGGATGACGATCGGCCTGCCGTCCGGCCCGAGGATCGAGGAAGTGCGGGTTACCAATGTCGTCTCCCGAAGTCGCTGTCGTCGTCATCGTCCCCGGCCGCAGCAGCGGCGGCCAGGTCACGGACGGACTGATAATCATATTCGTGCCATCGCTGGCGGCTGGCGTAGTGGGCAAGCGCGAGGGCAACTGCAAAGTCGCCGTGGCGCTTCTTCGACGCTTCGCCCGTGCGGACATCCGGAACCTTGGGGACACCGGCAACGACGCGGACGAGGCGCAGATCGGCAAGGTGTTCGTCGTCCTTGGCCAGTGCGATCGCATCGTCCTCGAATGCCGCCTTTAACGGCGGCATGTTGAAGCGATACCAGTCGGTCGAGAACTTGATGGCCTCGATCAGGCCGCCGGGATGGTCGGCATCACGGAAGCCGAACTCGCGGCCCATGTCTTCGGCGACGGTCCAGCCCATGCCGGTCGCGTCGAAGGCAGCGCCGACCAGGCGCGGCGCACCCTTCAGGATCATGCGGGTGAACAGCTTCTGCTCGTCACCCGGAACGTTGCGCATTTCCAGCGTCAACGCCTCCTCGCGCTTCAGGAGCCGCGAGGTGGCAAGCAGGGTGCCAACCGAAAGGTCGGCCACGCGGGCAAAGTCGAAACCGAATGCATGGGTGCGGTCTCGATCGAGGCGGGCAATGGCGGCCGCCAGTTCGCGGATCGTCGGCGCGATCAGCATGGCGCGCTCCAGGCGGGTGCGGTGGAGGAAGTCGCGCGGTAGCTCGATGCGGATGATCGGCGCTTCGATCGTCATCCGGGCTTCGATCAGCGGCGCCGGCAACCAGGCGCCGGTGCCGGCGGTCGGAATGCAAAACAGTTCCTCGTCGGCGCCGTCGCCGTAGAAGTCGATGATCTCCTGGCGCCATTTGGCTTCGCCCTCGGCCGTCCACCTGTTTCCGTTGACGAGGCAGATGCGCTCGTAAAGCCCTTCCTTCAGCGCCTGGTCGAAGTCGATCCTGATATGGCTGTATTTCGACCTGCCGGCCAGGATGTTCTGGATCTGCTTGTTGAACTCGTTTTCGGTGCCGTTGTGGGTCGAGCAGACGACGACCTGGCCGCCCCACATCAGAAACGCGAGCGCGGCTTTCAGCAGCTCCGGCAGGCTGTCGACGAACGCGGCCTCGTCGATCATGACGACGCCCTGCTTGCCGCGAAGGGTGCGTGGCGCCGATGAAAGCGCGAGGATCTCGAAGCCCGACGCGAAGCGGATGCGGAACGCCTGGATAGACCGCTCGCCTTCCTTGTCGCTGTCGTCGAACAGGAACTCGCTGACCGCCAGGGCGGCATTGGAGAATGCCCGAGCCCACATGGCGCAGGCGTCGATGAACTCGCGCGTCATCTCCTGGCTGTAGGAGATGTACATCACGTCCATGCCGCCGGCTTCCTTGGCGCGGCCGGCCCGCAACGCGGCATAGGATGCGAAACCGAAGGTCAGGCCGATACGGCGCGATTTCTCGATGAACAGGACGCGGCAAGCCGTGTCTTCGAGCAGCTCAAGCGTGCGGGCCTGATAGGAGATCAGCGCCTTCGGCAGGCCGACCTTGTCGACGAGGCCCGGCAGAACCTCCGTTGCGGTCCGCCGGGCCTCGGCCCATTGTGCCTCTGTGATTGGGGCGCTCATCCGGTTTTAACCCCGAGGATCTGCGACAGGATCTCCTGCGCGGTATCTGCGGAGAGGCCCTTGGCCTTGGCGACGGTTTTAACGGCCTCCGAGGCCTTGGCGCTAAACTCTTTCTCGACCTTCTGGCGCCGAGCCGTCGATACGTTCTGGGCTTGGGTCGCCTTATGCAGCGCGCTGGACAGCTCGTTGACGGCCTTCGGATCGATCTGCTTCTTGCCGGCCGTCATCATCTGGAAGATCAGGGCCTTGATCGCCTCGGCTGCGATCAGGGTAAGATCGTCCGACTCCTCGGCGTCGTAGGTGCCAGCAATCGCCGAAGCCATTTGCCGGGTTTCGTTCATGTCGCGAGTATAGGCATCCAGCTTGATCGAATGCCGGTTGAAGGCCGAGAAGCTTGGAATAGCGAACTCCAGCTCACCACGGCTATCCCGGAGTATCTCCTCAAGTTTCGCGACAAACTCCTGATAGATGTCGAGCTGCGTTCTGTCGTTCGCCTGCAGCTGCTCCGCAGCCCAGATGACAATGTGGCTGCACTCCTGCGGAAGGAGTTCGATGTTGGACTTCCGCCCGCGACCCTTGGCCATATCAAACCCCCGGCTGCGTTGCGGAAGGGCGCTTGATCCCGTCGATGAACTGCTGGCGCCGCAAATGCCTCCATCCGGCGGGCGTCAAGCTGGCGATCTTCACCGTCCCGGCTTCCAAGATGATGACCGCACCCATGTTCGCCATCCAGTCGAGCTGCTGGTGGATCCACGGGCGCTCCTGATAAATGGCGAAACGATTGAGCGCCGGTTCCATCATACTGGAGGACAGGCTCTCGTTCGGTTGGATTGCCAGCTCCTTCAGGATGATCAGCCGAGCTTCCTCGCGCTGGAGGTTTGCGTAGTCAATTCCCAAGTTCATGCTGCATTCCTCGCCTGCTCAATAAGCGCGTCCTGAAGGCGCTCCCCGATTGCCTGAATGGGCTTGAGACGTTCATCCATCGCTTCGAACCGACCGCTCAGCGTGGCGTCCTGGACCTCAAGGCGCCGCATGATCTCGGACATTGTCATCTCGATGCGGTGGGTGGTTTCCCGGTCGGGAAGATGTTTCATGTCGCTCTCGATCGCCTGGATACGGCGGTCGTGGTCGATCAGCTTTGTTTCGCCCTTCGTCACGCGCTCATCGAGCTTCTTCTCACCAGCAGACAGCATGGTGCGAACGGCGGTAAACAGATTGATGAAGCCAAGAAGCAGACCGACGACGGCGGCCACGGCGGTGAGATCGAGTGTCATCGGTGGTACTTCACTTCCTCATGAAAGGTTTGGCAGTCGACGCAGCGTCGGGCAAAGGGCGCTGCCGATCGTCGTTCCGCCGGGATTGGGCCGCTGCACTCGATGCAGGCGTCGGTGCCCTCTCGGGAGACGCTCGCGGAAGCGCTGGCGATCGCTGCGTCGCGTTCCTGCGAGGACCGCAGGTCCGCGAGATAGAAGGCGAGTTCGTCCCCGATCATCGCGCCACTCCGGCAGCATCTGCAGCAGCAACCGCCGCAGCGCGACGTGTCTCGCAGACATTGCGGGCGGTTCGGTCGCTCGCCCAATCTTCCAGCACCTGTTCGTCCGGAAGGTCGGCTGTTGGTTTCGGAGTTAGCTCCGGACAGGGTTTTCGCGCTTCAGGCGGAACCTCCACCGGGGCATGCTTGACGATCACGACCGGGGCGGGCCTCGGCTCAGTCAGGGAGCAACCGGCCCCGCTCAACGCTAAGGCCGCAATCGTCACGGCGCGGAAGCTGCGCATTCTTCACCTTCAGTTCTGCAAGGAGTTGTTCGGCCGAGCGCACCTGATCGGTAGCGTCCGATTGAATTTTCAGGGCGGCGGAAGCCTGATCGGCGATCTGCTTGTTGGCGGCGGCATTTGCCTTGTCGATCTTGCCTTCCCAGAAGGCGTTGCGCTCGGCGATGGCGGTAGACCTTGCCTCCTCGACCAGGCCGTCGACTGTCCTCAGCGCCAGCCATCCAAGCAGGGAGGCAGCGAGCAGCATCAACGCCGCGACGATGAACGGCGTGGCCGCCTTCTGAAACCACGCCACGATCATCGGACCTCTCCCGTGTCATCGGTCGGCTGGTCCCTGGAAAGATAAGGGGACGTCGAAGGCGGAATGAGGCTTCGATCTTGCGCTGTCCGAAAGTCCATCGAACCCGAAAAGCGGTGGATGCCGAGCATGGCCGCGATCAATAGGAGCATCGACGGGATCACCGTCGGAGCCAGCGCGACGGCCTCAGCGGAGCCGCGCAGCCCGCCGATGATGAGCAGGAAGACAACTGTCCAGGCGAGGGCTGAAGAAACCCAAAGCGCCCGCTTTGATGTTCCATAGGAGGGACGTTGCATCATCGGCCCCCAATCGCGGCAATCGCCGCCACCGGAAGCGGTCGACTGTTGACGTGGACCTGCTTGATCAGTGCCAAGAGGATGCAGATCGTGAAGTCGATGACGAGGCCGGGCGTTCGCATCTCACGCCTCGTTTTTCGAGGCAGGGACGCCGGCCGCCGTCAGAATAACTTTTCCGCCGCGCGGCTCATCGCCCGTGGCCGGCCAACGAACAGCGGAAAGGCGCGACTTCTCGATCCGAGTGATGCTGACGCTGTTGGACTGATTGCCGCCAAGGACATGATAGTGGGTGGCGTCTTCGCCGACATAGATCCCGACGTGCCCACCGCCGGACCTCGTGAAGGTCAGGATCGCGCCGAGGACCGGAATGGTGAGGCGACGGCCAAGCTTGTTCCACTCAAGCGCGCCGAGCGGATTCTTTGGCAGGGGCTCACGGGGAAGGGTGGCTGCTATGACGTGCCCGATGAAGAGGCCGCACCAGGCGGTGTCATCGTTCTTGTAAAATCCGGCGACCCAGCCGCCGAGCGCGCTCGCCCAGCCGAGGATCGTCGAGTTTGACTGTGGACCTGGAATTTCACGAAGTCCGACAAAGCGGCGAGCCTCCCGCATCCAGACCGGTTCGGCCGGAATGCTCGGGACCGTTTCAGTGTCGGCGCTGTCGTCGAGTGAGTTTGCCGCCCGGCGCAACGCCTTCACGGTCTCTTCATCGGCCTTGCCGTTGATCTTCAGGCCCTCGGCCCGCTGGAACCGTGCGAGAGCATCGATCAGGGACCGGCCATACACGCCATCCATGACGCCAGCATACGCCCCGTGGGCGCGCAGCCGGCTGATAAGCCACTCTTCAAACGTCATGATTTGCCCCCAATTCCGTCAGGGGCGAATATGCGATGGCTTAGCTTGGGGGAGGGGCTGACAGGTGTCAGCCCTGATTAGAAGAGCCGGCCCTGCCGGGGGTCTTCCGCCTTCATGCGAAATATCGTGCGCTCATGCAAGCCCGATATCCGCGCAGCCTCTCGCACGCTCCGTCCCGCGTCAAGAGCCTCGGCGGCCTTTCTGCGAGCTGTCTTCAAGAGGGACGCAGCCCCCCGTGGGATAACGCAACGCTGCAGTCCGAGATGACGGCCATCGGCGTCAATGACAGCTAGGCCACGGCAGATCTTGTCCGCTACATCAAAGCCCAGCAGCTCAACAAGCCAATGGCCGGGTCTTGCCTGGGGCGGTAAATCAACCCGTGTGCCGCCGTGGCTTTGAGCAATCTTCAGAGCTGGTTCGACGCCAGCGATATCGGCGATATCGGCAAGAATGCCAGGAAGAGCCGTCACTGCCGTCTCCCTTTGCCGAACAATTCGTTCTCAAGCTCGATCTGTCGGCGGGTGATCTGCCGTACTTCGATTTCCAGCTCCAGGCGCTTGTGCGCATGGGGCCGGAGTTTCGCGATCCGGGTCAGGAGTTGCTCACGCTTTTCCTGAAGCCGGAGGTGCTCCGCCTGTCTCGGCCCGTCGAGAAGTGGGAGCTGTGCGGACATCAGCCGTGATCCCTGATGAGGAGGCCGCCGTCGATGTTGCGGACCGAGAGCACAAGGCTGTCACGATGATGATCCGGAGCGCGGTAGACGAACCGGGCGGTCAAGGTGCCATCCAGCTTGCGCCAAATCCCCGAGGACGGCCGCAGCTGGTAGCCGTCGCCGACCATAGTCATCAGACCCGGATGAACGAGCAGCGGTGCGAGACGGGTCAGCAGGTCCATTTCGAGCGGCAGCTTGTAGTTGGTTCGAAGCTTTTTTCTGCGGGCCATCAGCTTTCCGTTCCGATTATATTGGGCTGGTCTTTTCGGATGCGGTCGCCGAGATAGTTCATGACCGTGATCCATTCCTGGTCACTGAGGTGGCGATCCAGAACGTCGTGGTTCACCAGGTCGATGACCACCGGCCAGAAATCCTTCGCGGCGTCAGGAGCGACAATTGCCCATTGGGCGTGGGCGATCTTGTAGCCGAAATGGCGCATGTAGCTGTCAGGATGCAGGCCGGCATTCGACCAGGTGACGCCGGCCTCGCGGGCTATCCAACCCTTAAGGGCCTCTATTACCCGTTCGGCGTCGTCGGCGTGGTGAAGCCAGCGCTCCCGGTCAATGCCGGTCTGTCGCCTGACAAAGGCTTCAAGCGCGGCGTCATCGCGATCGCGGACGGTGCCGAGGTTGTAGCCGGCGATCCAGAGCGCCTGGAGCTTCTTCGCGAATTTTCCCGATAGTTTGGCACGGGCTCCAGTGCGCTTGCTGGTGCCAATCGGCGCGAACCCTTCATTGCGGAAGACGGTGAGCACTCTTTGGCGCTCACTCTCCGACATTGCCTTTGCCGAGGTTTTTCCGGTGATGTTGCTGAGCTTGGCCCGATAGGTGTCGTCATCGAGGCCGAGCTGGGTCTTAGCGACATGGATGGCTGCGATCGACGAACTCATAGCGCGTCCCTCATCTGGGGCGCTGGGGTTGCGCCCGAACTTTGGTCCGCTGGCGTACAGGAACAAAGAACCGTGCTAATTGTTTTCGCGCCTTCGGAAAGGAGCGGCTCATGCAAAGGTTCTACCTTCACCTGAACTACCTTCACGACTTCGTCGCGGACCCGGATGGTTCCGAGTATCCTGATCTTCAAACCGCCAGGTTCGAGGCACTCCAAGGAACCCGCGACCTCGCGGCCGACTGCCTCCGTCGCGGAGAGGAGTTCAAGCTTTGGAGTGTGCGTGTTTGCAATGCAGACGGTGACATGCTGGACGAGGTTTTCGTGCAAGAAGCGCTTGAGGGCATCATCCCGGTGATTGCCGTGCCTTCCGCCTCGACCGTGAGCACCCTCTAAGACTGTCAGATGCTCGCCCCCCGCCATCTGTAGATGTGAGGCTGGTGGAATCAATTCTTGTGATACTGATGGGGCGGGCTCCCTGTCAGAGCCTAGGGGCTGGCATGTCTCAGGAAGGCCAGCCCTTGATGCCTGATCATGTACCCGCGGAACCTTTCGGCCAGCCGCTGGTTGTACGTCGTTAGGGGTGCCAATTATGGGTACATATTTACTGCTTTTGATAATTTGCTTCGTATTGGTCTCAGCGACGGTGGTCTGGGCATTCCGATCGAGAGTTTCCGTCCCAGACGCAGGCTGAGACATCTCGGGCGGCGTGTGGCCATCACCGGATATCATTCGTGAATTGCTAATATACCCCGAGGCGCCCAAACCGTTGGAGCCGGATGTTTTGTTTAGGCCATGGAGCGCACGCGAAGGCGGACCCGCGTGCGCTCCATGCACTTGCGTTTGGGGCGGTGGTGCCTTAGCCAAAGCCTCACGTGCGACGAGGATCTCGACGTAGGCCTCCTGAATGCTGTCGGCGATGCGGGCGAAGATGCTCGCACCCTTCGGACCGATTGCGCTGTCGATCCGCTTCAGATCCTCAGCGATCGTGAAATGCTCCAGCGCGCTTAGGTCCGCCAGATCATCGGCCCGATATGCTTCGAGGCATAGGGCTTTGATCGCCGCATCCAGATGCTTGATTGCGTTTTCGGTGCTCATATCGCCCCTCACGCTTTCGCCAGATCGATGGTGACCGCCTGCCACGCGTCGGTGATCTCGGCCCTGGTGTAGAACCGAACGTATTCCTTCGAGCCGGTCACCCGCATCGCGTCACGGATCGCATCCATGGCGCGCTGCCAGCGAGGGTCGTCGATCTGATGCCGCATCAGCATGAAGATCTCGGCGCGGTTGATCTTGCCTTCCTGGTCGGTGTTGAAGGCACGGGTGATAATGGACTGGATCTCCGCGCGGCTATCCGCTGACCATTCCGTCAGGCACTCGTCGATGATCGATTTCGCCACCTGGAGTTCCGCGCCGAAGTCGATTTGGTCGGCAACCTGGACCTGGACTTTCATCAGTCCGTCGATCGTCTGATAAGTGCGGTTACCCTTGGCGCCGCCGATCTTGGCGCCATACTCCTGCGCGATCAGAGCATCGAGGCCCCCGAGATCGGTCATCGTGTGACCTCGGAAACGGGCGATCTGGGCGTTGAGGTTGATCGCGTAATCGATGATTTTGCGAACAGTCTCGTCTTCCAGCTTATGCTGCGGCTTGACCAGTGAGAGCGGCACGAAACCGCCCTTCGCATCGGTCATGTATTCTTTGCCATTGATGAGCGTGACGCCATCGGCGCGTTCTTCAAGGATGACAGCTTCCATTCTACTTTCTCCGATTTCTGATGACGGTGGCTCGAAGTGTCCGGACAGCCCTGATCAGCTGCTCGCGGGCATTGGCTTCCCCGACCGTGTGAGTGGTTCTTTCCCAGTGATCGAGCGCGTCGACGACGCGAGCGACAGCAACATCGAGAGCTTTGTCCGGCGGCCGGTTCTTCACCGGCTTCACGAACCCGTGGACCAGCGCCCGGCTGACTTCCGGCCCAACCGCTTCGACGAGCTGGTCGAGCGGGAATTGGATCGTGGCGTTGATCAAGACTGAATTGTTCATGCCCTTCCGCCTCCCGGAGGAGCGTGTGAAGGGAACGCGACGACATTGCTGCCAACCAGCGCCAACCCGACCTGCCGGCCACCCAGGAGCCGCTGCTGCCGCTCAAGGATGCGCTTTTCCTCTTCGACCTCTACGGCCAGAGCGATCGCGGTGTTGAGACGTTCGACGAGGCTTGTGACGTCCTCGCTGGAGATGAATCTGCCGCCATGCACCGCCGGCTTCAGATCCTCGCAGATCTCGAACAGATATTCGGACGGAAGCTGAGGGCCCATCAGCGCTTCCTTCCGAAGTTTGGCGTGATGACGTTGCCGGTGGTTTCAAGAACCAGACCGACGGCTGCATCCTGCGCGAGCTGCTCGACCGTTGCGGTGTAAACCCGGCCGGCGTCCATCAGGCGGTAGACGTTCAGTTCCGTCTCCATGTTGGTCGCGATCGTCCGCATCAGACGCAGGTTTCGGGTGATAACCTTGATGCTGTCAGCACCGATCTCTGCGACCTCTCCTTCGCCCATCTGCTCGAAAGGCGAGAGTTGACGGAGGAGGGCGCCAAGATTGTCGCTCAGTCTTGGAAGGGCTCTGCTCATCCCAGATCCTCCACGTCGCGGTTTCTCCAGGCATCCTGGATGTCTCTGACAGTGACAGACCGCTCATCAGCCAGGGCGACCATGCTGGCGAGCTTCATCGTCTTGTCGATCTGACCGAGCGCACCACCCTTCAAACCGATACCGGTCAGGAGTTTTGCGCTGTCGTGGTCAGTGACGCCCCAGGCTGCAATGTACGCCGAGATATCCTCGGCATATGGCTTCTGGCGCTTAAGGTGCTTGCCGATCCGGCGCTTGAGCTGCGCGTAGGATTTGCCGCTCGCCTGCTTGGCAAAGCGGGAATAGACCTCCTCGTTGCCAACCAGTGCGATCCCGCATTGATAGATGTCGGAGAAGTGCCGAAGCTGGTTGATCGCGTCGTCGACCAGGTTCTGAGCCTCGTCGATGATAAGAAGGGAACCGCCGCCGATGCGCTGGAGCCTTGCGCCGATGGCGCGGGTGAGCTTGGCGGGATTGTTCTCGTGAACCTCAAGCTCGGCGGCAAGCTCGACCAGCATGCCATGCACGGTCCTGGTGTGGGGGCTGACGGTGGCGTGATAGACGTGCGGATGGGTTGCCCGATAATGCCGGCAGGTTGCCGTCTTGCCGAAGCCCGCGCCGACCGTAATCATGACCAGGTCGGCCGTCATCTGTGCCCACTGCAGTGTCTGGGTGATCTCGGATGCGATGCGGGTCTTGACGAAAGTCGGCGACATTGGGATTGCCGGCATCGCTGCGGCTTCCTTTACCGCCTCAACCCACTGTTTCATCTGCCGGTTCTGGTTATCGAGGCGCCCCAGATAGGTGCCGGAAAACCACTGGCTGAAGGTGCCGTCCTTCATGGCGCTGCGGCGGGTGACTTCTGCCTTGCTCCAGGAATTGGCGATCGCCAGTTCCGCGACCTGCTCACGGATCGAGCGCCAATCGTCGATGTCGTCGACGTGCTTGTTCAGGAAGTCGATATTGGGCTCGAGCTGTTCCCAGCCGGTTAGCCTACTTGTGTCGACATGCTTGTTCATTCTAAGGTTCCTTTTGTGTCCCCGTAAGGGGTGATTTGGCGGGCGAGGTTTTGACCTCGCCCAATTTTTTTGTTGGAACCGGACGCATTACATTTCGGCTCTGCTATTGCGGTCGGACGCACTACTTTCCCGACCGATCCCCCTGCGGGAATTGGATGACCGCGCTCTCTCCAGCCACTCGGGACAAGGCGCGTGAAAAGCTGTCTTCGAATGCTCCATCGTCCGCGACCGGCTGCTGCTGGAGCGCCAGATTGCCTCTGACGAGGCGGGTGACTTTCGGCTGGATGGGATCCTGCTTGGCGCGCCCGGTCTCGCCCCTTGTGAGGATGTCGGCGAGCTGGGACGCGGAGAGGGCGGTCTGAGCGGCTTTCTCCGCAGCGATTGCCTTCTGGTAATCGCGCCGCTTGCGGGCATGCTGCCGAGCGGCTTCCTGGTCGTCGAAGCCAGCGTCAGCGATGCAAGCCGCGTCGCAGATCAGCGAGTTCTTCAAGTCATAGACTTTGATCGAGCCGTGCAGGTTGTCAGGGTCGAAGCGGATTGTGACCTTCTGGCCCGCGTACTGGTTAAGTTCGCGGCTCCAGTAGCGGTTGCCATGGTAGTGGATCTCGCCGCTGCCCTTCTGTGCACGGATGACTTCAGACGCGAGAAGCCAGAGCGAACGCTGTGCAGCCGTGGGCCAGCGAACGATAGCGCCGGCGTCGATGCTGGCCTGGAAAGTTTCGTCGAAGCTTCGGCCCTTGCAGGTCTGTGCCTTGCGGCCGGTCCGAGCGTTGTGCTCGACGATCTCGCGCCCCACATGAGCTCGGAAATCTTCGAGCGGTACAGCGCGGTTGCCGTAGTTTTCCGGCTTGGCGTCTGGCTTGTTGCCGGTATAGGCGCCGGCGCAGAAAGGGTGCTTCGAGATGTTCTCGGCGAGATCGCCCCAGGCGCGCTCGATCGGCTTGGATTGGCCCGAGTAGGGATTGGTCCAGCGCGGCTCGATGCCGAGCGTGACCAGCAGGCCTTCCGGATCTTCCTCGCGCACCTTGAAGCGGTAGCGCGTGGCAGCGCCGCCGGATATCCATTTCGAAGCGAATGACCGGCCGTTGTCGAGGTAGATGCGGTCGGGGATGCCGAACTGCTCAACCATGTCGCCGATCACGAGGCGCACCGTTTCCTTGTTTTCGCTGTCTGAGAGGCGCCACGCGAGGATCTTGCCGGAATATAGATCTTGGATGCCGACCAGGAACATGCGAACCGGTTGCAGCGACCAGGGCACGCGCACGAAAACATCGAGTTTGTGCCCGTCCATATTGACCATCTGCATTGCGTGCAGGTGCGAGCGGGTGCGGCGTTGCGCAGGGTAGAGACCCTTTGCCTTTTCTTTCCCGTTGCGGGCCAGCTTCTGGACCGCTTCCGAAACCTCGGCATCGAGCCGGCGGCGAAGCGATCGCTCGTGGGGGATCGGCTTCCAGCCCTCCTTCTCAGCGGCCTTCATCATTCGGCGGTAGCAGCTGGAAAATTTGGGCGCCTCTGCCCGTAGATAGTCGGAGGTGAGATATTCCCAGGCGCGTGGGTCGCAGTCCGACCTAGGGCGCTCGGTCGAGAAGCTAGGTGCAAGCGCCGCCAGCCAATCCTGGCGATCGATGCCTTCCACCATGCTGAGCCAGTTGTAATAGGTCCGCTGGCTGACGGCCCGGCCCTTTGCAGCCATGGAGATTGCAGCCACGACCTGAATGCCTGCGGAGGTCAGCCGGATGATTTCCAGGAGGAGCTTCAGACGCCCCTCGCAAGCCGCTTTGTGGTCTTTCGAAAGAGCTTCAAACCTCCTCCAAAGTGCAGCCTTCTTTTCGGCCTTGAGGTTGCGGTCATCGTTTGCAGGCGCTGAGTGAACGATAAGGAGCCGTGTCTGCGCGGCCTGCGGCAACAGGGAAATGTGATACTCCCAGACAGGCTTGGTCTTACCCGGCACCCGTCGAGCAGTGGCATCATTGCCGCGCCATTTTGCGCGAGCGAGGTTATCCAGGCTCTTTTCGGTGCGTGGCAGATCCGGGAGGTTGGCGGCGACCAGCTCTGCGATGGAGTAGAACTGCTTCACGTCTTACCGTCCCCGTCTCTTGATGTTGATCGGAATGGAGCGGAGCGATTTCAGCTCCTGGGCGAGCGCTCGTTGCTCTTGTTGGAGCCGAGCGATCTCCGCCAATCTGGCCTCATCGCCTTCGAGCATGGTCAGCCCGTCCTCGGAGACGATCAGATCCCAAAGCCAGAGCGCATTGGTCGCGCGAACAAAGGCCTTGAAGCGGACAAGGCTGATGTCGTGGGTTGTCTTGCTCTCGGCCGTGTAGGCGTCCAGCGTCGTCTTTGAGAGGTTGGGCAGACCGAGATATTGCGCCATGCGGGCCGCAATGACCTCGCGGCCATAGGGGCACTCCCGAACCGCTTGCGACATTGCGCGTTTAAGCTTTCCGCGGAACCGTTCAATATCGATTGTGGTCGCGCGCTGGCGAACCGGAAAGAGTGGCTCCAGGAAGAAGTCCAGCTGGCCGGGGTGCTTACTCATCACCGGCCTCGCTGCGGATCTCGGCCATCAGCTGGTCGGGCGTATCGCCCAAGCCAATATGATCGAGGAACTGGCTGCGGGTTTCCTCGCTGGCGTCCTCCCAGGCGGTGACCAGGCGTGACAGCAAAGTTGCCTGCTCGACCTGCGCCTTTGTCAGCTGCGGCGGAGGATCGACCAAGGCGAGAGCCTTTTTCAGATCCGGCTCGGCGCGGAAGGCGAGAGCCGCCTGGCGCTGCTTCAGCGGCTCCATCTTGGCGATCTTGAGGAGGGCGGACTGGTTGTCGGCGACCGGAGTGCCGCGTACGGCAGCGCGCACGTCTGGGTGAAGGCTTTGCGCGATCTTGTTCAGGGCGCTCTACTGCCCGGCGGGAAAGGCCCATGCGGTCGGCTACATGGAGCGAGAAGCTACCTGCCTCAGCTTCGTCAGCGAATAATTGCGACAAGTTGGCGCGATTTCCCGGCCGGCCTGCGCTGATCGTCCCGTGCTCTTTCTCCCAGACGTCGCGATAGGTCTGCACGAAGATTGCGCGGTCCATAACGGATAGATCGTTGCGAAATAAGTTCTCGGTGATCTCGATGAGCTGGGCTTCAACCTTGTCGCCTTGAACGATCATGGCGTCGATCTCGGGCTCCTCGTTGATCTGCTCAGCACGGATGCGGTGAGCGCCAGCGACCAGCGTGTACTTCCCGCCCTTCGCAGCAGGCGTGCTGCGGACCGTGATGGGGTTGATCAGCCCGTGCTCAACGATGCTCTGGGCGATCGCCAAGGCATGTTCTTCCTCTACGGCGCGCAGGCGCTCGGGAATAACGATTTCGGAAATCAGGATGCGTTTGAACTCGGCCATTATGCGACTGCTTCTTCTGCGGTGGTCTGAAGGGAGATGAGAGAGTGGGCGCGCTGAGCCATCAGGCGGTAGTGGCTTGCGAACCGGAGGCTCTCCAGCCGGCCGTCGATGGTGCGCAAAGCACGATTGATCGCCTCCCGCGAGCGGTCTTCGATCTGGACCACCCGACGCTTCGGCCACTTCAACTCGGCGATCATCAGGTGCATGACGACCTGGCGGGCGAGCGCGGCATCAAACCATTCATGTGGCGGATCGACGATCTCGCCGACAGTCAGGTGGGGGAAGCCCTCACGAACAGCGGCAAAGCAGGCATGGAGGTGCGCTTCGTAGAGCGAATTTTGATCGAACGGGTTCATCGTCATCGCGTCACCTGCAAGAGGAGCGACACGACAGCAGCGGAAAGGCCGGCAGCGGAGACGGCGAAGATCAGGACCGTATCGGCCAGTCTGCAGATGCGGGAACGAGAGGGGATGAACGGATTGCGCATGTCTAAGCAGCCGCTCCGTTTTGGCGTTGTGCCATGGTGGCCGGACGCTCATAGTTCTCGCGGGGTTGAGGAGATTTCCGCAGACCGGAGCCGTGGTAACGCGAGCGCCACAGAAGATGTGGCTTTGTACCGAGAGCTGCAGCGATCGCCCTTTCCCCAGCCGCGTTGGGCTCCCGGAGCGTCGTTCCGGCTGTCCCGCGCGGCAGCTGATAGGTCCGATCGACATCAAGAAGGGAAAGACCGGCGACGAGCAACTTGCTCTTGATCGTCGCGATCTCTGCAATCTTGTCGATTGGCTTACGGGTCTTCTTGTCCGCCTGCTGGGGCCGGTGCATAGTGGATCCTCGTGTGATGAGGGAGGCCTTGGCCGGTCTCCCTTTTCATTGGTGATTTGGTCCGTATTTATGGAGAGGATAGCAATTTTCTGCCACGTCGCAAGCAGTAATCTGCTAGTTGCGGCAGAAATCTGCTTTTTGCGATGGCATCATTGGGCTCTCGGATCCGCGAGGCATCTGCCTTGATCGGTGGTTTGGACAAGCTTGAGGCAAAACTCACAGGGGTGAGTCGGCGAACGCTCTCGGACTATGTTGCTGAGAAAAGCGAACCAAAGGCCTCGACTGTGATCGAGATTGCCGATGCCACCGGGGTATCGGTAGCGTGGCTGATGTCGGGTGACGGTTCGCCTACATCCGACTCTCGTTCACTTGCAAACGACCAGGTCGTTCGGCTCCCACGTTTTGATGCGCGTGCATCGGCGGGACGAGGTTTAATTCCGGTGAACGAGATGCCAGTTGGCGAAGTGGCGTTTGCAAAAGACTTCTTGCGAAACCTCGGAGCAAATCCCGACTACTGTTACATCCTGGAAGCTCGCGGCGACTCAATGTGGCCAACCATTCCGGATGGCGCCCTTTTGATCGCTGATGCCTCTAAAACCGAGGTCGATGATGGCCGCATTTATCATTTCAACGTGGTAGACAGAGCCTTGGTAAAAAGGGCGCGATGGTCGATGGACGGGAAGCTATTCTTAACGTCCGACAACGTCGCGGCCGGTTACCCGCCAGAAGAATTCACTGCCGATCGGATCGACGAGCTTCGAGTTGGCGGGCGCATAATGTTTACCGGCCACGCTCCGATGCCAGTGCGGTAATCCACAGGTTATCCACAACCTGAATACGTCGCGCACCCTCTAAAGCATATGCTCACTCAGCGGTCGCATCCACATGTGTGACCGGCGCGAAGCGAATACCGATTGACTCCTTAGCTGCCTGGAACAAAATAAGAACATCGATTTGAACCCAAGGAGCTACCATTGTCGCTGTCTGAGAAATTCATTGTCATGCCATTCAAGAAAATTCGTGGCAATCTGGCACCCGGGGAGATGCGGCAGGCGTCTAGCTCGGCCTCCGCAGAGAGGATTGCCGAAGCGATGGCGGGAAGGTTTATTGGTGTAGCTGCCTACTCGGTGATGGTAGATTTGGAAAGCGGAGACATGTCCTCGCCACGCGAGCTGTGCAAGTTTGGCGAGGTGGGGGAGCTGGCAGCGTAGGCAGTCGTCGTGGCAGAATTCGACCCTCTGCGGCAGGCCCTCATCAACCTTCTCCGGACACTTCAGGCAAGTCCGGAGAAGCCCGTCGATTTATATGAAATAGGCGTCCCGCTGGTAGACCAAGGGTATACGCAGGACGAAATTTTGGCTCTCTTGCTCTCGCTTGAGCATGAGCGGTTCATCGGGCGGATCGAGAACAACAGGCTGCGGTTGGTTGAGCCGCTTCTAATATAGGGCGGACGTCAGTTATGGGGCCGGAAGGGGACTGGCGGTCCTGTCGACGATCTGATCGAAAGCAAGCCACTCGGTTAGTTTATTGCCGGCAGTGGGAAGGCGCTGCTGCCCGCTGTCGAAAATCCAACTTGGTTTGATGTCTTGGACATCCCCGAATTGTACCACCAACCAAGCATTTCCGCCGTGGGGATAGCCGATTGGATATGTGGATAAGTTTGGCCAGGATGGAAGTAGCGGCGTCCCTCTGTGACAATAGACGAAAGACTCACCTTGAAAGCGTCACATGCCCGAGGACTACTTCCGCGTATTGAGCCTTGATGGTGGGGGAGCGAAGGGCTTCTACACCCTCGGAATACTCCATGAAATTGAGGGACTGATCGGTTGCCGCCTGCACGAGCGGTTCGACCTGATATTTGGCACGAGCACTGGCTCGATAATTGCAGCGCTCCTCGCGCTTGGCCACAGCGTCGATGAGATACACGAGCTCTATAAGACGCACGTGGTCACCATCATGGAGAAGAAGAAGGCTTCAGAGAAATCCCTGGCGCTGGCCAAGCTCGCCGACGAGGTCTTCACCGACAAAGTGTTCGCCGACGTGAAGACTAACGTCGGTATCGTCACCACGAAGTGGGCCACCGAGAAGCCAATGATCTTCAAGGGGAACATCAACCAGGCGCACGGTCGACAGGGGACTTGGGCGCCTGGGTTTGGCGTGAAAATCAGCGACGCTGTGCAAGCTTCGTGCTCGGCCTTTCCCTTCTTTGAAACTAAGACCGTCACTGTAAGCGCGGGCGTCGAGATTGAGCTCATCGATGGAGGATACTGCGCAAACAATCCAACGCTTTACGCTATAGCCGACGCAATGGCCGCCATGAAGGTGCCTGCGGACAAGCTCCGCGTAGTGAGCCTGGGCGTCGGAAGCTACCCTGAGCCAAAGCCGAAGATGTGGCAGGTCGGCTGGTGGGCAAATCGCCTTCTGAGCGTGCGGCTTCTGCAGAAAACGCTCGGCATCAATACAGAGTCGATGGACCAGCTTAGGGAGATTCTCTTCAATCAGATCGAGACAGTGCGGATCAGCGACACGTTCCAGAAGCCTGAGATGGCTACCGACATATTTGAACACGATATGAAGAAACTGAACCTTCTCCGCCTGCGAGGAATGGAATCCTTCGCGTCGCGAGAGGCCACACTCAAAAAATATTTGCTGTAGGGAGACATGCAATGGGCATTCCAGAGGCGCAACTTAATACCTGGTCGGCGCAAGGAGCTGCACAGCAGTCTCGTGATACTTATGCGACCATAAAAGCGGCGTTGGAAGACGCCAACGCGCCGTACGCAACTCACGAGCACAGCTCGTTCCTGCAGGGCTCATACGGGAACGACACTAACGTCCGTGGCCGAGATAGCGACGTGGATGTCGTGATGCGCTTGGACAACCGCTTCCTCTACGATCTGGAAGCGGTTGGGGAGCCCGGCTCGACCGCATTTCACCAAGCGTTTCCGAACGTCGATTACGGCTACGACGACTTCAAGCGCGATGTTACTGCCTGGATGTTTCAGAAATTCGGTGTTGACGTTGAGCCTGGCACGAAGGCGATACGCATAAAGGGGCGTAACAATCGGCGAGATGCGGACGTGCTCCCCTGCATTCGCTTTCGACGGTACTACAATTTCAAGAGCGCCAGCGAACAAAGCTACGCTGAAGGCATTTGCTTCTTTGCCTCGGACGGCACGAAGATCATCAACTATCCGATCCTTCACAAAGACAACTGCACGGTAAAGCACCAGGCGACGAACAGCTATTTTAAGGCGATGGTTCGGATCATCAAGAACATGCGCAACCGCATGGTCGAAGAGGGACTGCTCGAAGAAGGCCTAGCGCCGTCGTATTACCTCGAAGGCCTTATGTATAACGTGCCGAACAATTCCTTTGGCACCTCGTACTCTCAAACCTTCATCAACTCCATGAACTGGCTCGTAAAAACCGACCGCACCAAGCTGGTGTGTGCCAATGAACAATACTACTTGCTGAGGCCCAACTCGCCGGTGTGCTGGCAAGAGGAGAAGTGCAAGGCGTTCTTGGACGCCACCATCGACTACTGGAACAACTGGTGAGTAGAAGCGTCTCTGCGAGCTCCGCTATAGGCAAGTGGTAAGCGGTCAGCGACGTGGAAATCTCTTCCGGCCGCGACAGCGGTCCTTACCCCGATTTCCGAGCTTTATTGCAGTCATCAGGATTTCCACGTTAATGTGGAAATCTAATTTGGCATTGGTGGCCGCACACGGATACGGACCCCCTTATTCGCCAAAGCGCGCAAGTTTGAAATTGCCGAGTTTTCAAGGTTTTGAAGATGCCTTGAAGGCCGTTCGAGCTTTTTCGAAGGGTTCATGAAGGGGAGGGCGTTTTCTCTAGCGGGACAGCGTTTGTGCCGGTTTTCGGCGCCTCTCGTGTCAAACCCCATTCGAAGAAATCGCCATCCGGTCCGCTGAAACCCTTATAGGTCAGGGCTTCCCGCCACTTCCCTGTTAATCCCGGAGAATCCCACATTTGTCAGAACTCGGTGTCAGACAACAACCGGAATTCCGGTTCGATGAAAGTGGGACATTTTTGCGAGCCACGTAGGTTTTGCGGCGCTCGAAACCGGCATCAATGATGCGCTTGGATTGGGCGGCTTTGGTGTAGTGCTGCGCCATCTTGGAATCAGACCAGCCAAAGATCGCCATCAACTGATGTTCGGTAGCACCTGCCTCGGCGAGGATCGTCGCGGACGCCTTTCTGAGGCCGTGCGACGAGCATTCCGGCAAATCGGCATCGTTGCACCACTGGCGCATCTTGTTGCCGAAGCCGTTCCCGCTGAACGCCTTGCCGTATTCGGTGATAAGGAAGGTCGGCTGATCATGTGTGATCGCGTCCAGCGCCTCCCGCAGCTCGTCTGTGACAGGCAGGCTGAGGGACTGCGCATATTTGCCGGAACCCTTCTCCGGCATGAATTCGATACGGTCGCCGACCAGGTTCCGCCAGCCGAGCTTGACGAGATCGGAGCGCCTCACGCCCAAATTTAGCATCAATTCCATTGCAAGCCGGGCCATCGAGCCGAAAGGATAGGCGGCGCGATAGCGCGCCAACTCCGCTTCGCTCCAGGTGTGGAAGCCGGGCGACTTATGAATTTTGGTGACGCCATTCGCGGGGTTGAATGTCGCCAACTCGGCACTGATAGCCCAATTGAACAGCGCCTTCAGATATTTCACCAGCTTGTCAGCCGCGCCGGGCGTGCCGCTGCGCTTCATCTGGCTGGCTTCAATGTCTGATTTGCGGATCTTCTTGAAGGGGAGCTCGCCCACATTGCTGCAGTAGCGATTGAGGACGCTCTTCTTGTCTTTCTGCGTGGCCGGCGACTGACTTTGAAACGCCTTGGAGCGATAATAGGTCTCGACCAGCCAGCGAACCGAGCCGGGCTCCAGTCTTGAAATCGGGACCGTCTTTTCACCACGATCGCCAGCCAGCACGCGATGATATTCCTCGGTGAACGCCTGGGTGACGCTGCCCGCCTGGTCCAGATAGGTAGACGTCATACGATATTTCGGCATGCCTGGCAGGCGGAGATAGAACCGCTCGTTGCCGTGCCGATCGACATCCCGTGAGCAATATTTGAAGGGAACGCGCTGATTACCCGACCGCGTAATCAAACGGGTTTTCGCCATCGTCTTCGTCTCCGCTCAAGCCCTGTTCTTTGATGTCGTACCAGGACGCGCGGATTTCCTCGGCATCCCAACGGCGCAACGCACCGATCTTCACGCCTTTCGGCATAAGGCCACGACGAACCCAGTCGTCAAAGGTGCCCGTCGAGACGTCGAGAAGTTCCGCCGCACGGACGCGGCTGACCGCGACCTTGTAAATGGGGCGTGGGGCCAGCGCTTCATCTTGCTGCTTCATGTGCCGCTCCTCACACTCTGGAGGCGCTATCAACAAGCACCAAAGCCTTCTGCTTGGGCTCGACCATATTCGCCGCCAGATACTCATCCACGGCGTTTTCTGGCAGGAAGAGGCTTCCGCCAATCCGGACATGACGGATTTCCTGCTTGGCGATCAGGTTTCGGATGCGAGCAACCGGCCATCCGGAGCGATCGGCCAATTGCTTCGGTGATAAAAGCTGAGATTGCATAACTGCTCAACTCCTTAGAGATAATTCGACACGAGACAGAACGAATCATATAATCGCGCTGGACACAACACTTTTATCGCATTTGAGATATTTCTATGCAAGATGGATTCATGGAGGCGATGGGGCAGCGGCTGGGGAAAATCCGGAAGGATTCCGGGTTAAAGCAGGTGCCCTTTTCCGAAGCGCTTGAGGTGTCGCAAAGCGCTTACAACACCTACGAGCGGGGAAATCGCGAGATCCCGGCAAAACTTCTCCGGCTTCTGCATGTGAAATTCAATGTGAACCCCGTGTGGATGCTCACGGGGGAAGGAAGCCCTTACAATCGGGATACCGTCGATCTGTATCACCAGGTCACGGGGGCGGTTGACGCTTTCATCGCCAGGGAAAACTGTCAGGTGGAACCGGACAAGCGCTTGAAGCTCATCCGGTTCCTGATCGACTACGCCGAGCAACACGGCGAATTCACAGAGGAAATTGCAGAAAAATATCTGAGGTCAGCGATATGAGTAAATCGAGCTTCGAAGAGCAGATAATGCAGGGCGTATACGTGCTTGGTCGCCAGCGCGATCAACTGGCATTCGAAAAACGAAAGTTGGCAAGACAGTTGCGCTATGCCCAGCATTCGGCCCGCCTCACGAGCCTTTCAAAGCAATACGATTTCGGGATGGTCTTCTTCGCAGCAATCGGAGCTGTCTTGCTCATTGTGTTTGATGGGAGAAGCGACTCCGATGCTTGGTTGACACCTGTGCTGAGCCTGTCCCTCATGCTGTTCGCTTGCGGTAGTGCGTTGCGTGGCCGGAAGATGGTCAGCCGGATCAGAAGCTTCCACGACCGCTTCGGTAGCTGGCAGTTCTAACGGCAGTTATTCAACCCACTTTGATGGGTTGAATAAATTGAAAAAATGCATTATTTGAACCATTGAAAGGGTCAATTAATGCGCCTAACGCTCCAAACCCATTTTGACGGCCAGTGGCATCACGCCGCGACGCTAGAACTCAAGGACGACGCGGCCGGCTTCCAGGGCGCGTCCATCGTCGATTACGATATCGACTATTTCGTCTCTTTGGCTTCGGCGGAGTTTGCTGCCGGAAAGACGGTCCGTGACCATCGGGCCTTGTCAGTCCGCTATCCCGTTGATCTTGAAAATCGATATAGCCGCAGTTGGCCGCCGTTCCTCTTGGATCTCATGCCGCAGGGACATGCAAGGCGAAAGCTTGCCGAGCATCTCAGCCTTGCTGAAAGCTCGCGCGCTTCTGATCTCCCGCTGCTTCTGCGATCGGCAACGGGCGGCATAGGCAATATTCGGATCAAGGAAGCAGCAGAGGCCGAAACGGAACGGCTGCATGGGGTACAGCGCCAAGGCGTAACAGAAGTTGAAATCCTTGAGCGGTCGGATCGCTTCATGGAAGTCGCCGATCGCTTTGGAATGCTCGCCTCTGGCTCAAGCGGCTTGCAAGGCGAATGGCCGAAGGTCTCGATGACCCAGGCGAACAACGGGCTCTATTATCCTGACAGCTTCGTGACCGATGATGAGGCTGTGCGCCACGTCATCGTCAAGCTGGTGCGAAGCAACGAGCCTGTGGACCGCCTGATTCTCGAAGGCGAAGCACTCTATTCACGGATAGCTCACGAGATCGGTCTGAATGTCAGCGAACCATCGACCTATGCCGAAGGCGTGCTGATAATTCCCCGTTTCGATCGGAAAAAGAAAGAAGGCGGCGGAACTGTCCGGCTGGGCCAAGAAAGCCTCGTATCCGCGATCGGCGTTGCCGATTTCGGCCATGTCGGCACGCACGAGGCCTATATCGAAGTTCTGCGCCAATATTCGGCCGATCCGTTCTCGGACGTTGTTGAATATCTCAAGCGGGACATCGCCAACTTGGCGCTTGGCAATCCCGACAATCACGGCAGAAATTCCGCTCTCAGCAAGCACCAGGACGGCACGATCCGGCTGTCTCCGCTCTTTGATTTCGCACCAATGCGGCTCGCCAAAGAGGGAATCGTTCGCTCCACCCGATGGGCGATGATGCGTGACGGTGGTCGCGATCATCTTCCCGATTGGAAGCGCATTTGTGGCGAACTGATGCCGGATCCTGACGAGCAGAAAGCGCTCGCGGCTGCGCTTTCCGCGTTTGCCGAACGCTTGCGGCAGGCACCGGCCATGGCGAAAGATATGGGGGCGTCTCCTGAGATTCTGGAACGTGCGATGGGTCGCTGCATCGAGATTGCGGACAGCGTTCTGGTGGCGTGCCAATGATGCAGGAGGACAGCTAAATGGCTCGCTGGAAGAAACCGACGAAAGAAGAGATTCTTGAAAACCGGCGAACACTGGCGGAGCTCGCTCGAACCGGTGATCTAAGGCTGCCTAGTGCTGTGGCAGAAATCCGAAAGGGTTTCGGCATGACCCAGGAAGAGTTTGCCAAAACGCTGGCACTTACTCGGCGCCAAGTTGCGGAGATCGAAGCCGGCACGGCAAATCCGACGCTTGAAACGTTGGATAAAATCGGGCGGCTATTCGGTTTCGGGGTTGGCTTTGTTCCGCGGATCAGGGAACCTCGATAGCGCGAGCAGAATAGCGGACCAGATTGCGAGAAAGTCTGATACCTTGATTGAACTCCAAGGAGGTAACAACCAATTATTTAAGCCGAATTTCGTCGATCTGACTTTTCGCTTCTGAGCTCAATTGCCCACTTTCCAACGTCTCGATCAAGCGGCCTGGAAAATGTGTCGTGTACCACTGTTTCTTAAGGTCGCGATGCGCCGCGTAGCCCTTGTCGGACAACATGCCCCAATGCTCCCAGTAGTATTTTTCTCCACCAATTCGAAGCGTGAAATCAGGCAAGAAGAACGTTCCGTCTTCGGCGTAAAGCGGCTCCTCGTAGGTGAAAGGCACTCCAGCCTGGTGGAGTAGATTTGCGATGATGACCTCGGATTTCGAACGAACCATGTCGCCGCTCAACGCCTCATGGACCTTTCCGCTTTGATACCAATCACTTCTTGCCAAAAGGCGGTCGTCGACTGTCCTAAAGTGCCCGAATAGCGAAGACGAAACCAACAAGCTTTGTGCGTTTTCCTTCCTTCGCGCTTCAAGCAATGGCGAGAGATTGCCCTGTATATAAAGCTGACAATGTCCTTGCGCACGCGTTAATGCTGTATAGAGCAACTCTGCTGAAAGCGACCTGCGTGAAGCCGGTAGTATCACGAATGTATGAGAGAACTCGCTTCCTTGCGATTTGTGTATCGAAATCGCGTAAGCGAGTTCGAGGTTATTTTCGACGCTCTCTGAGGTAGACTTTCCCCTCGTCGAGGTAGGAATCTCGCGTCCGTAATTAACGCAGATCTTGTCTTTCCGCGCAAATTTCACCTGAAATCGCTTCAGTCGCTTTTTGCTGTAACCGGAAAAGACCTTCTTCAGATCGGCTCGATCGAAGTTGTGCGGCTCAACATACCCGATCTCGCCGTTAAATAACTCAACTTGACGAGATTTTCCTAGAGCAAAATCGTAAGCCCAAATTCCCCGACGGGATGTCCTGTTCTGGATCTGAATCACCTTGTCGTTCAAGGTAATCCCATCAACAGCCCCCACTCTATCAATCAGATCATTCGTAAGGATTGATTGCAGCTCGATGTTCAATGCGTCGACGCCGTGGAGCTCCCCGCGATGTGGCGTCAAGACTTGAAGTCTTTCTGGCTTGTTTTGCATGACTTCATTTCGCCAAAGCTTGTATATTTGTTCTTCTTCGGCATCTCTCGGAAGAACAGAGACTAGATCAGCAACCAAGCTCGCAATTAGCTCATCGGCTGAATTCCAATAGACAACGTCCAAGTCTTCATCGATCTTACCGCCCTGATGCACTTTCTGAAGGAGTTGTTCAGCCGCAGGCGAGGTCTGCTCGCCGTAAACGGCAGAATCCACCAGGAATAGTTCGGCCAGAGCGAGTATGCCCTGACCTTTTGCATCGAGCCGATTCTCCATCTGGCGCATATTGGTTTGCAGCACCGCCAGGTTGGGTGCTCCGACCTTTCGCAGCCATTCGATGATGTCCGAAAAGACGCGCCCTCGGCCGATGGGTGGGAGCTGATTATGGTCGCCTACCAGGATCAGTCGTTTTACATTCTGCCATTCGATAGACCGGAAAAAAGTCGCTGCGAGAGCCAGATCGAGCATGGACGTCTCGTCGATAACAATCGTGCCTTCGAGATCAGCGCATTTTCCTCCCCATCGTTTGAATGTAAGGTTGTCGTTGAGCCATCCATTTGATGCCAGGAATGAATGCATCGTCGAGACGTTGACCCCGCCAATATTATATCGCTCGAACACTGCGCGCACACGATCCGTCGCCTTGCCGGTCGGCGTCATTACATTGATCGGTGCTCCGGTCCCTTCGGCCTGCCGAATGGCTTTCACGATGGCGCGGATGATGGTGGTCTTGCCGGTTCCGGCGCGGCCGGAAACGACCGATAACGGCAACCTGAAAATCTGAGCGCACTGGCTCGCCTGCGCTTCCACTGCCAGCCGGTATTCGTCGCCGCCCTTCTTGGCCAAAGTCGATTCATCGTCGGATACCGCTCGAAGCCAAAATCCTTCCGGAACCGGGCGCGGAAGCGTGATCGCCGGTCGATCGAAAAGTTCGGTCAACGTCCTGTCTACAGTCCTTTCGTCCAGGAAAACGTGCTTCAGATAGAGGTAAAGCCGATCGTCTTCCTTTTTCAGCACCAGGGCCTTTTCGAGCGGCTCCCTGTCAACTTCGAAATAGCGCAGGCTGAAATTGTGCCGTTTCCATTCCGGCAAACGATCCATACGCGCGTTGATTTCTTTGAGGATAATGTCTGCCGGGCGGAAAGTCTGGTTCGGCTCGCGCTTTAACTGCTCAACACAAAGGGATCGCAGTCTTCGGGGGTCGTCGTTCAACATATCGCAGAGCACCTCGCCGCCCAACTCCGGCGATGGAAAGACCCCACGATCAATCGTGCTCCAGGGAATAATGTCGTCAGGCCCGTCACCAACGAAAAACTCGCTTAACAGATAGGGGTCCTCGACGATCGCTTCCAAACTCTCCGGAAGGCCATGTGCGATGCGTTTCTGCCCGACGACGCTTTCCAACTGATCAAGGTAGAGATCAATCCGAACCGCAATCGTCTTGAGAAAAGCCTGCACATCATACTCAAGCAACTGCCAGGAACGCGACACCCGCTTCAGGGTAAGGCCGGTAAGCTCCAGTTCGGGGCAGTTCTTGCCCGCTTCCAGGGCATCGAAGAATAGCTCAAAGGCCTTCTTCTCCTCACCACGGTCACAATACCACTTGCCGTTTTTAATCGAGCCCCCTGCATCTAGGAAATCCATCACGGTCAAAAGTCCGGGATACAGACCGCGACGCTTCCAGAGTTTGGCAATCTGCGCCTGTACCCATGTGGCGCGGGCATCCCAATCCTCATTCGTGTCGCCGATCTCCTTCAACCGCGCGATAACGTCGAGCATTTGCTCTAGCATGCCGATGGTCACATCGTCGGTGAGATGACGTGCGCCGTATTTGCAGGTGGCAGGATTTTCGGGCGTGACCAGAAGCCTGTCGAGAATTTCCGGCCGCTCGCGATAAGCATGATAGGGTATACGGAAGCCTTCGTCAGGATAATGGGACGCAATGTTTCGCGCCCATATCATCCCATTTGCATAATTCTGACGAACATAGTCAGAGGGATTGGAATAAAACAGCGGCTTTCCGATCTGCTTCACGCGCGAGACGCCGACGATCACATACCTCGGATCGTTCTCGTCGGTAAACGGGTTGGAATGGTTGGCGTAGTAAAAGATAAGGCTCTCGTCCTCCTCCAACTCAGCAAAGAACTCGTCCGCCCCCGCCCGGCGCTTGTCATTGTCGAGGCGGCCATCGGTATAGACCTCATCGCCATACATGGCTTCGTACGGCCAGACGCAGACAGTTGACGGGGGCATATCCCATTCTTCCCGTTCAGCGCCGCCGTAGAAAAAATCGGGCGGGTTGGAGTATCCTCGAATGGCATCGGGGCCGAAAGCGTTGATGCTGTATATACACGGCGGGAGATCAACGCTTTTGACATTGCAAAGCGCCTGTCCGGAACAGGCTTGCTCCCGTTTCAGATTGCGCTCGCGGTGGATCAAATCACCGGGAAAGGACTTCATGCCGACACAGTAGGTGTTCTGCTCCGGTTTCGAACAGATGCGGCCATTCCATCCGTCATCGTGCCAGGCAATGCGCGCGGTGAGATGAGTGGTCATGCTCTCAAGTCACTTTTGTTGCGAGAACAATGGCATCGACTGCTGCGATTGCACCTGCAATTTCGTGTTTAGTTATGTTTGGCGCGCCTGCGTGGGAATTCGGGTTTAGGACTATCGACTTGAACATTTCTACGTTCTCAAGCGCTGCAAAAAATTTGGAGTTACTGCCTCCGTTTTTTGCCCATTCTTTTGCAGCCGAAAGAAGTTCTTCCGACGTTTGCTTCCGTCTATCCTGCTTATATCGAACTTTGACGCTCTTCTTGTCACATAGATAGTGCAAGGCGATTTCCAATGCCGTCCTTGCATAGTTTGCTGCGGCGGAAAGATGACCTTGAGCGAGGAAGGCCTTCGAATGCGCCAAAGCTAGCGTCGCCGCGCCATCCCCATGGGTGATTGACTGCGGCATTGCGCGCGGGTCATCGTCAGGACTTCGAATCTCAACAAACTCCCACGAATTGGACGCGAGTATTTTTGTCGCCTCCTTTTCTTTTATGGAGGCTCTAGCCATATCGTACCAGACGCGGTCATGGGTAAGGAGAACAACCTGCCAATCTGAGAATTTGGAGAAGATTAGCTCTAAGACCGGTAGCCGGTTCGATTGATCTAAACCGATCAACACATCGTCCAAGACCAGTAGCCTTGGCGCATCCGCTGGCATGAATCGCGTGTTTACTTTTCGTGCCGCGAGGTAAATCGCAAGCCCTAGGGCGGATAGGCGAGCTTCGTTCAGATAATTCTGCGGTCTTTCGAATTTTTCATCAAAACGCTCGATACTGGGGGTGATAACATTGCCAATAAAGCCGCGCAGGTCCTTTGGATTTTTGCCGTTGAACCGAAATTTGCTAAACGCCAGCAGGGTCACTTTGACGTCTTTCCAGCCGAGGTCTTGAAGGATCTGGTTGATGGGGCCAACATCGGTCGATGGCGGCGCAGGAAGAAGCTCATCTATAGCGCTTAAAATCGCGTCGTTTATCGCGTCGATTGCGCTGTCCCGCTCTTTGCCTTTTCCGGGTGATATGCGATCCAGAGCCATAATCGCTTCGATCTCTTGCCAGATCTCGTGGACCGTTTGGGTCGACGATCCAGCTTTCGTTGCGGGATAATCGCGTAGCAGCGTCTCTATGAAGACATCGAACAGGTTTACTTCCCCACTCCCATGCTTATAGTTTGTGTCAAGCAAAGAGCGATAGTCCAGCATCGCCTTGCGCAATGCGCCCTGAACAACCTGCTTATCGCCCTGGGTGTTGGGTGAGACAGCCGGATGGCTTACTTCGGTCCATTTAGCTTCCGAGCCTTCGTCGAATTTCACTTCTACAAAACAGTTGCCGAACGGCTCCTTGGAAAATCGGTTTTTGAGGTCAGACAGCCGATCACGTTTTCCAGCGGTCGTGTTGTCCTCCAACGAGAAGAACTCGTTAAATGCATGATAGATCGATGATTTGCCCGCTCCGTTCTCGCCGTAGATCAGCAAGTTCTTACCTTTTAGCTCAAGCTTGAAAGGCGCAGGTCCGGGAAATCCGCGAAAGTCGCAGATGGTTAGTTCGTTAATCCGAACGGGCTTTACCGGCGAACTCATTCCTCACCCTCAATAATGCGCACCACATCAATGGAACGTAGCGCATTCAGCATGCTTGCTATCTCGTGCGACGGAACGAAAATCTCGCCGGCGAGTACTTCCGCCGCCTCCCTCAGCGCTTCGTCTTCAAGACTGCAGAGGTTGTCGAACCCTGCACGCTCGCAGGCATCCAACAACCGGATATCGCTCTCGTGGAGATCATTAGGAAAGAACAGTTCGTAGACCAGTCCATTGAGAAGTTGCTCGAAGCGTGGTGAAATCAAGGCCAGACTTGAGAAAGAGATTTGGTAGAGCCACGTGGCTATCGGCAAGGTCGGTATTGAGAAATCTTCCAATCCATCGGGCTGAACCTCGTAAAATCCGCCTTGCTTCGTGGAAAATACTTGCATCGAATAGAAGTTAGATATCGGAGAATTCAAAATTAAACATAGATATTCATTAAATCCCTCTTTCGAAAAGCAGTATGCGGTATTCGAAATGTATGATCCGGTGGTATCGATGGCAAAAGATGGACGCGCCGATACTTTCGTTGAAATTACTTTTGTCTTTTCGAATTCACCGAAGTAAGCAACCGAATCCTGTATTTCGTACCATTGATACGAACCCGTTTTTCGACCTGGCCATTTGCCGTCATTCTCGTCGTCCCACTCACTCGGCTTGGGTTCGAGTGACTCCCTAAAGCGGGATAGATGCTCAAGGATTAGTGGATACTTCGCTATTTCCACACCCCTACGCGTGAAGATGATCCAACGATCAGGTTTTTCAGCCTTCCACTTCTCAATATCATCACCGGTCAGATACGGCCTGATCAGTTCATTTTCATGTTTTCCGTTGTTCAACTTCGCCTTCGTCTCCCCATCAATGACAAATGCTTTGTTGAAACCTGTAGTGATACCGCGATAGACACGGTTCCCAATAAAATCCTTCAATGGTGAGCCAGCGCGGCGGATGCGATCCAACAAGTTGCGCTTGACCTGCGGTTCCAATTGCCAGCCTTTGGCATCGTCCAGCGCCTTTTGTGGTACCTGATACGCATGGCTGCGAAAGAGCTCGGGAAATTCCGGAATGTCCTTGCGGCCCATGTCCGATGGCCAGTTCCAGGCGAGCAACACATCGTCCGCGTGCGGCTGTTCGAGCACCTGGACTCGGCGTTGCGCCACGATGATGGTCGGATAGGCTACGGCATCGAAGACATCAGCATCGCCGAAATCGATGATCGAGCGAATCTTTGCCGCACGCCCCAACCAGCGGCGGGTATTCTCGCCATAGGCGGCACGGTACCACTTGTTCGAGGTGATGAAGACGAAGGAGCCGCCGGGCTCCAGGAGGTCAAGTCCGCGCTCCATGAAATAGACCAGATAGTCCGCCGTGCCGGCAAAGCTCTGGTAAAGTCCCTCAGGCAAGAATTTTGCGCTCCTCGATTGCTTCTTCTTCAGCGCGTCATGGCGCTCCTTCAGCCAAGCCTTGTCGGCACCGATCTTCTCCTGCCGGACATAGGGTGGATTGGCGATGACAATGTTGAATTTCTCAGTGAGGCCAAACATCCATTCCGGATCGAAGAACTTCGCCGATGCATTCTGATCAAACGGGTCCCAACGGGCGATTAGCCTCGCCGTGTCCTTTGGCAGGTCATTGGATTCCTGCAGCAGGTCTGAAAGTTGCTCGCGCAACTGACCGATCTGAACCCTCGCCTTGTTTTTCGTCCGGCGATTGCGCGCACCAAAATAGCGCTCATTGGCTTCGGCAAGCGCTTTCTCCGTCGCTTCGATCTCCTCGTTGCGGAAGAGTTCGTGCTGCCTAGCACGTTCGATAGGTCGCAAGGCATTGGCCGCCACCAGCCGGGTTTCCAGGTTCGGCAGCGGCGTGATGTTGAGGTTGTCCGCCTTTTCGTCGATCTTCTGGCTAACCACTAGCGAGATGAAAAAACGCAGCTTGGCAATCTGGACGGCGATCGGCTGGATATCGACGCCGTGAATGCATTTGTCGATGACATAAAGCTTGCGGGCGTAGTCTGGGAAGTTGCTAGTCTCGGAGAAATCTCTGTCGAGCTTTTCGAGCTGATCCCTCAGAGCTTCGATCTGTTCGCTCTTGGCACCGATGTCTCGGCTCGCTTCAGCAAGCGTAAGCTGTTTTACCAGCGGTTCGCGGAGCGCGGCCTTCCAGCGCCTATTGTGTGGATCGAGCCGCTTCAAAATATGGATCAGTTTTTGCAAAAGACCCATGGGGAAGGCGCCCGAACCACAAGCCGGGTCAATGGCGCGGACGCTTTCGATCCGCGCAATCAGCCGGTCTTTTTCCGACTCGGAAAAATCATAGTCCGTGTCCTCATAGCTCAGCAGAGCGCGAAGCCGCACTTCGGTTGCTGGCCCGTCCAGCGTTTCGTTATTCGTAGTCCTAACGTCATTGGTCCGCTGGAGATCAAACTCGCCGGGCACTGGCCCCAGATCGAAAGCCTCGTTGATATTCTTATGGCTTTGCAGGCCAAGGTTCGGGAGCTTTTTTGACTTTTCGAGAGCTGGTTGCAGATAGCCAACAAGTGCCTCGTCCACCATGTAATCCACGACAACGCGTGGCGTGTAAAAGGAGCCCGACTTCTTGCGCGCATTGGTTGAGGTGTCTTCGTTGTAGCTGGCAATTAGGTTTTCGAAGACCCTACCGAGCAGTTCGGGATCAAGTGCGACTTCCTCGTCAAAGGGCGTATTCTCCTCGACGGTGAACTTGTAGCTCTCAAAGATGCGGATGAGGCCGTCGACCTTCTGACCAGTTTTATTGGTGCCGTTGGCCTCGTTCAAAGGTGCGTCAACGTCGCCGCCCTGTTCGGCAACCGCGAAAAAGATCTTGTTTGGCACGTAGAGCGGATTGGACTTTCGCTCTGAGAAGCCATCGGCGCGGATTACCTTCTGACTGCCTTCTATGCTGATCCACTTTTTGAGATCATCATTTCGGTCCAACTCGGCATCTGACACTTCCCGGTCCAGACATTCGAACAGACCACCGTTGAGGAAGGGCACCTTGCGGAAAATTTCCAGCGCTTGATCGGGGTGACGGAAGGCCTGCTTGTAGCGATAAAGGGTCGAGATCAGGTAATCCGGCGTCCGCCCGGTCTCCGCCGTTTCGGATCGCCATCTGCGATCATCACCTTCCATCTGTGTATTGAGGGTTGCGAAGAAAAGGTTCTGCAGGATCGCCTTGTAGTAGGTGCTGTCCTCGCGGTTTTTGTCCGGGTCCTGCACCAGCATCTCCCGCAAATGAACGGCGTTGAATAGAGCGTCTGGAACCAGCTCCTTTTCCTTGATGAACCACACAAAGATTAGACGGGTCAGCAGGCGGATGACCGAAATCTGGTTGAGCTTATGCCGTTCATCGGCGCCAACCTTTTCTTCCACCTCCCGTGCGACCGGGAACATTATCTGCGGATGGTCCTTGGTGCCGACCGCCCATAGATACCAATCGGACAGACGGCGATAAAACCGCTTGTTGAGCTCCTCGGCAGAGAGGATCTCCGTCCAAGCCTTGTAGAGGTCGTCGAAATTGTTCGGCGCTTTCGTGGCGGTGACACCAGCCTGAATATGCAGGTCCGTCAGGATGTCGAGATGGGCACGATGTGGGTGTTCGAGATTGACATCCTTGATCAGCGCCACTTTTCGCGTCGGCTCAATTACGTCCCGCGAATTGTCTTTTTTGTTCGGACGTCGTGGAACTACCGAGAGCGTGAGCTTTCCGCCATATTGGAAGAAGATGATCGCAGGCATCGGGAAGAGGCGGTTCACCGCACGGGTAATCTCGGCAAGCTCTATGCGCGTCCAATCCCGGTCTTCTAGATTTATGGTCAGGAAGACGAATGACTCGATAATGCTGCGATGATAATCGCTCTCACCGTGAAACAGATCCTTTTGCCCCTCGGCGAGCATGGGAAGTTCGTCATTCGTCAGCTGGAAAACGAAATCCGCACCCTTCCAGCGATGTGTCTGCGCGTGCTCGCTTGCCGCCAGCTTTTCATCACGGTCAACCATCGACAAAAATTGCGACACGCTACCGTCCAGACGGATGGTCTTTCCACTGGTATAGCCAAGCGCACTCAGAAGCGCGCGCGCGCCCTCCCGTGGTGCGGCGTGTTGGAAGCTGCCTAGAGCCTGTTTGACTGTTTGCCTTTGCCCAGCCCGATCAATCATTTTCGATATGCTTCGCCTTCTTTGATGACCAGCCAGGTGATCAGCTCGAACTCGGTATCGGCTTTATTCGCGTTTGGCTCAACGACCAATCTTCCACCCCGGTCTAACAACATGTTTCCGATGTTACGCGATGAAAATTGGGACGTGATACCATCAATAGCTTTTCCGAGAAGCGCTTCGTAGACAGCCATATTCTGTCCGCCCTCCGTCTGCCGATCGAACATGGCGTACAGGTCGTGATAAGCATCTTTCTGCCCAAGGCAAAGCGCACGATAAATGTCCAGAACCTGCTTGGCCTGCGCGAAGCCATATGCGACTTCGCCGTTATCCCGCACGTACACCAGATAGAACGGCTGCAAAGGATTTACCGAGGCACCATTTTGCTGATCGCGGCGATCGCGCAAGCAATAGATGACCCCCGGTGTGACAGATGCATATCCGGGGTGCGGTGGCACCATGCCGAAGACGCCATTCGGCAGCTCCGGTTCACGCCGCTGTTTGTGGAAATTGCTGAGTTCGCGCCTGAAATCCTCAAGGGTGAAGTTGCTTAGAGCGACGCTTTCTGTGAAGTCCTCAAGATCGACCACTTCATCCTTCAAACGCAGCAGCTGCTTGTCTCGATATCGCATGTCCTCGCTGATCAGTTCCTCAAGGCCCGCCACATCAAGGATATTATCATCGCTGGTTGCAGAGAGATCGACCAAAGCCATGCGTGCTTCGACGCGGCTCTTCAGGTTGATGTACTTATTTAGGTCCTCGGTGGGCCAGAAGTTGACAAGCTGAATTTCTTTGTTGCGACTACCAATACGGTCGATCCTGCCGAAGCGTTGAATTATTCTGACCGGATTCCAGTGGATGTCGTAGTTGATCAACAGATCGCAATCCTGAAGGTTCTGGCCTTCCGAAATGCAGTCCGTGGCAATCAGAATATCGATTTCGCGGTCTTTGGGCATGCCGCGCATGCCTTCGCGTTTTTTCGATTTGGGAGAGAAATTCACGAGGATTTCGTCGAAGCGTGCCCTTCCAAAGGTTGCCTTGCAGCCGCTTGCGCTACCAGTGACGAGACCGGAATTCGTGCCGAATTCCTCCTGGGCCCATCTCTCGATCTGGGTATAAAGGTAAGCTGCGGTGTCGGCAAAGGCCGTGAAAATGATGACTTTTCGGATAGGATTTCCATCATGATTGATGGACGGATTACGCATCTTCTCGGAAATCAGCTCTTTAAGCTTCAAGAGCTTCGCATCGCGATCTGATCCGACATCCTTTGCATGCAACCGGATATCGTTGAGCTTGACACGATCTTCTTTCAGCATCTTCAACCAGTCGTCAACCTTAAGATGGTCAAGACTGAACCGCTTTGCTCCGCCGACTTCCGAGGGATTGGGATCGTCGTCTTCGAAAAGGTCGAGTGTTTCCTGAAACTCCGTGACGTCCACCTCGGCATTTTTGTGCGCCTGCTTGTAGTCCAGCAGTCGGCGTTCGAGCGCCTCAATTCGTTCGATCGTCCGATCCATGGTGATTGTAAAGGAATGGATAGAGCTCTCTAGGCGCTTCAGAAAATTGACCTTCATCATTCCAATTAGGAATGTTTCGCGATCCGCCTGAGTGAAGTTGCGGACAACGCCGTCATCATAATGATGTGCAAATTCCTGCTTGAGGAATCGGGCCGGGTTGAAGACAGCCAGTTGGTACTTGCTGATCTGCTCGTTCAACCTGTCATAGGAGAGGAACTGGTCCTTGGTATCAATCTGCGGGAAGACTGATATTGGCTTTGCTCGCTTGGGAAACTGGCCGATCTGCTCCAGTGAAGCGCTGTAGTAGCGCTGAATGTGCTTACGCGAGCGCGCGATTGAGAGACCGTCCAGTAGTTTAAAAAGCCCGGACGGCAAGCGCTCCATCAGACGTGCGACATCGCGTTCTTTAGAGCGACTTGCCCAGTCGGCAAACACCTTTTGCGAGCTAGCGAGCAGATCTTTGAGATTGCCGATGCCGAGCGTTTCCGAGAACGCGCCGTCTCGATTTTCTGTAATGAAGTAAAGCTGGCTTCGCAAATCCTTGAGGTCGTTGTTGACCGGTGTTGCTGAAAGCAGAAGTACGCGCGTCTTTGCCCCCGCTTGTATGATATCGGTCATCAATCGCTCATATCGCGACTTCCTGATCAGTTTGCCGTCTTCGTCACGTTTACCTTTAGAATTGTTTCGGAAATTGTGGGATTCATCGATCACGACGAGGTCGTAGTTTCCCCAGTTGATGCGAGAGAGATCAATGTTACCAACATGTCCACTCTCCCGAGATAAATCGGTGTGAGAAAGTACAGTATAACCGAACTTGTCTCTCAGAAACGGATTGAGGTCGCTGTTGTTGTCTGACCTGTATACTGTCCAGTTGTCGCGTAATTTCTTTGGGCACAGAACCAAAACGGATTTGTTTTTTGACTCGTAGTACTTAATTACAGCCAAAGCGGTGAATGTCTTCCCGAGGCCGACACTGTCTGCGACAATGCAACCACCATATCGATCCAACTTTTGGACTGCTGCCTTCGCGCCGTCTTTTTGAAAATCAAACAGCGTTGTCCAGATCTGACTGGTTGTAACTGCAGCGTCGTCTAGAAGTCTGGCGACGTCATCGTCGGCATCGAGGTGGTTAAAGATCTCCGATAGTGTCTTGAAGTAGATCTCTTCAGGACTATGATTCTGGAAAATCGCGTTAAGTGCTGATATTACTTGCTGTTTGACGTCGTATGTGAGCTGTTGGTCTGACCATAGCTCATCAAACCATGCTCTTAAATCGTCACGATCGCGATCACTATCCACGACCAGATTTAGCTCGATGTTCGATTTTCCGAATATTCCGAGGCCGCTGAGCGTGAAGTTAGAACTGCCGAGCATTGCATGGTCACGCGAACCATCATCAATATGGTAGAGTTTTCCATGAACGAGTCGTTCACGGACAGACCGTATCTCCGCAGTGCTGTCGAGCCAATTTGCACAATCCCGCGCAACAAACCGGTTTTTGAGGCCCAACTGCAGGGTGTGTTTTTCATTCGCCGTCGTTATTGCGAAGGCAGCACCTTCGCCGCCCAGGCTCTCCGGAGACAAATGCGGCTCGCCGAACAGAAAGCGCATTTCATGCAGATCAGCTAACTTCTCCCGGAGGGAATAGTATGCATACATTGAAAAATAAGCCGAAACGGCGCGAAGAGAGCTGCCCTTCCTCAATCTATGCTGAAGAAATTCTGAAGCTGTGCTTCGAATGTAGTTGTCCCTAAGACCAGATACCGTCATTTCCGCAATCCAAAATACCGCACTATCGAATCAATCATAGATTACGTTTCCCAATTGAGCGACGGTGATTCAATATTAATTCATTTTATTGAGGCACTTACGCTGAGCGCAACGAACGATGAGAAACCGTCCGAATCCCGATCGGTTTCGTGGTGAAACCCGAAGTGGAGAACTGGTTTCGTGCTCACGTCAAGCCTGGGCTTTCGCGGCGCTGATATCGCCCCGCCCGTTCGGTAGTTTGATCAACAGCGCGAATATCCCACCAGAGATTGAAAGCATTTACTATCACCGCTTACGCTCGCCAGGGGGCAGTATATCGACCGAGCAGCCGAGCATTTGAAGAACCTGCAGGACTTTTCCAACCTGAGCCGTTGGCTTCCCTGCCTCGAGATCCACAATGAACCTGACGCCGACGCCACAGACGCCCGCGAGCTCGTCCTGCCGCAGGCGTTGCTCCTTACGCGTGCTTCGGACCAGGGCGCCGATATCGGCTGACGTTCGGACTTGTTTAGACATTGTTACTTTCCCGCTCGGGAAAGTAACAGCTTAATTGACACGATGTTGAACACAATTTTCCCGATCGGTAAATTTAACGCCGCCCTTATCGTGACACCCGCCGAGCGGCTGAGTGGGAGCGGACTGCCCGCTGATTGGCAATGGCAGCAGTTCATATCCCAATCGAGAACCTTTGCGCACCCGGCTCACACCATCGGATTCCGATCCAGCTTCCCCCGATACACGGGATGCCGGTGCGACACGATCGCATCGACAAGCGCTGGAGGTTTCGACCCCGCCAGCAGCAACATCTTACCTGTCTTCATTTCCAGGATCTGATCTGCGGTCATGAGTTTTTGTCGCTGCTCGGCGGTGGAGGTCTTGCGGCTTTCGCCGAACTTTGCGGACGATTGTTTCGTACGGGTCAACACCGTCTTGTCGCCAAGGGCGTTCGCGGCCCAATTGGCGGTTTCGAATTCGGCGCGGCCAAGACCGAAAATGCGGGTGGTGACGCAGGAGCCGAGAATGCTGGCGGTGTCGCCCTTCCCATAGACGCTTTCGATCTGGCCTTTGTCTTGAGTGATGAATAGCGCCTCAATGCCGCAGCCGGCGGCGACGTTGGCTATGTTGATCAGCTTCTCCATGCGACCGAGACGAACAAATTCGTCCAGCACCAAAAGCACGTTCTTTTTTGGCTTTTTCGCGCCTTCCAGCCTTACGGCCATGCCGAGAATGATGTTCGTCAGCAGCCGGAGAAAGACAGCCTGGCCGTCCACCTGGTCGAGCGGTACGACCATGAAGAAGTCGGCACGACCCTCGAACAGGTTTTCGAGCGAGCATGTGGAGGTGCTGAGAAAGGCGCGCAGTTCATCGGAACGAGCCCAATCGAAAGCCTTCTTGATCGTCGTCTTGATTGCGCCGCGCTCATTCTCGCCGGCTGCGAGGAAAGTCGCGGCGGCGGCGGCCGGGCGGGTGCCGAATGTCTCCGGCGCGCCTGCCCATTCCGCCAGCGTCTTGTCAAAGCCAGCGGAAAATAGCAGATCCATGACGGTGACCAGGTTGCGATCGGCGTCGGCGCGCTTGGTCATGATGACCTCGATCACGGCGGCAATCATGGATTTTGCTATCTCGGCGAAATGCGCACCGTTTCCACTCTCCGATCGAACAAGTCCCTCGGCAATGACCTCGATGTCACGGACGAGATGAGCTTGCCGGATATAGTCGAGCGGATTGAAGCGGTCTTTCGACGGCTCGAGGACACCGAAGGGATTGAGAACCACAACCTGGCGCCCAAGCGATCGGCGATAGCGGCGGGTGACGGCGAAGTTCTCGCCTTTGATGTCGAGAACCGCGACCGGGCCGTCATGGTCGATGATGGCGGGAATGACGACGGACACGCCTTTCCCGGCGCGGGTGCCGGCGATGGCGACATGGTGGCCGGCGCGCCATCCGGTCTTCGGGTTGGGGCGATAGCGCAGCATTACGCCGCCGGAGAGGCCGAGCGGCAAGCCGTTATCGTTGTGCTGGAGCTGGCGCAGTTCCTGGCGATTCATCCATCGGGCGCGCCACGGCCCTTGTTTCGAAATCCGGCTGGATGATGCAGGCGCTGCAATCGAGATCGCCCGCAGAATGAAAAACAGCGGCGCGGGAAGCCCGATGGCAAGGCTGGTTTGCACACCGAGCCGCTGCGCCTCTGTGAACCGGTCCCATGTCGACACCATTCCTCGGATGCTCTCGATTCCGGAATAGCCGGCGTCTCGCCAAGCCTTGAAGCTGTCGAGCAGGACGCCTGCCGCAATGGTTGGGTCGGTAAGGGCGAGAGCAGACGCGGCAAGGAGGGCAGCCCTCACAGCTAAGCCCGACGCGCTGCGGATGCGGCCCTGGGTGTCTCCCGCCAAGGTCAGCAGCGCGAACCCGCAAAACGTCACCATGATCGCGGCGCGCGAATTTTGGTAGATGGGTGGCCAGAACAACGGCGCGGTTTCCATCAGCAGGAAGCCCGCCGCAATGACGGCAATGGAAAGGGCATAGCGATAGGGCTGAATGATGAAATTCATGAATCGAAACTCCAGACGGAAATGAAAATCAGTTGCGGCCGCGATCGGGCTCGGTCGGTCGGCCTGTCACGTCTGCGGCGCGACCGCCCCCAGCATCGCTTCGGCTTGCTCCAGCAGGGCGAACGCTTCCGCCAGCTCGGTCGAGGCCGTGCCGCTGGAATGATTGCCGGAGGCGAGCCAGGCGTTCATGAAGGTAGCCTGTGACGCGATGAGCGATTTCAGCGATCCTTCCAAAGCCGCTTGCCGGCTTTCGATCATGTCGGTCGAGCGTTTCTCCAGCGCCTCGAATTGCGCGGTTCCGCTCTGCAAGGTGTTCATCAACGTCTCGACGTAGCCCAGCAATTCGCGCTCCAGCGGCGACAGGGTCTCGGGCATCGGTGGTCTGGCGGGTGTGGTCATCGGTCAATCTCCCTGGACGATCTTCAGGCATGGCGGTTTGTCGGTCCCGGCCTGGCAGGTGATCAGCCGAAGGCGGTTGACGTCCCAGGTCAGGACTTTGCCGCTGCTGGTCCGGTTGATCTGCAAACCCATCTGCCAGAGACTGGCGTTCTGGGCGCGGTCGATCATCAGCCCGGCCCAAAACCAGCTCGCCGTGAAGCTCAACAGGACGATCAGCAACGTCACCGCGCCCATGGTCAGGAAGAACGGCTGTACCATCGACCGGAGCCGGCTCACGTCCGCCTCGGTCATCGCCAGGGCCTCGTTCAAGTGCTGGCGGTTCGCGTCCGTGAAGTTGCGGATATCGGTCTCGATTGTAGCTTGCGCGCGCTTCAAGGCTTCTCTCCAATCTGTCTCGAAGCTCGTCGAGGGCGATGGCGTCGAGCCGGCTTCCGGAGCGGCTGGGCTCGCCAGCCGATCTTTCAAGCGCTCGCTCAAGGGTATTCTCTCGGGTCCAGTCTTCACGGAACAGGCCTCCTTTCAGGCGCCAGCGCTCGTCCGTCTCTGGGTCGCGCACGGTGATGTAGTTTTTGCCGGCGCGCGGCAGGTCGAAACCTGCCGCCGCCAAAGCCTCGGTCATGCTCGGGCGGTCATGGATTTCGCCGGTCTCGATGCGCTGGACGATCCAGTCATGGATCAGCTCGCGGGCATCGCCGCGCCGCACGCTCTCGATAAGGCTGACGGTCTCGCGGGCGCGCTCCGGCGCCATCGGATCATTCCAGCCGTGTTCCTTGTTCAGAACATCCCGCAGGGCGTCGTAGTGCTTCTGGTAGCCGGGCGGCGCGATGTTGAGGCTACGCCCGCTCGCCAGCTCCATGCGCGGTGTCACGAAATGAAGCTCGACGCGGCCCTCATGGGTGTGTCGCACCCAAAGCATATCGCGCTGGTCGGCTTCGAGGCCGGCAAAGGCAAGGTTTTCGAAGGCGTCCATCACCTGCCGTTGCAGGGCATGGCTTGGCGCGTCTTCCGCCGTGAAGGCGATGACGCCGGCGCGATAGGTCCACTGGTGCGGGCAGACGTCAATCAGCGAGCGCATTCTGTCGGCATCACTGCGCAGCACCTCCGGCAGGGGCTCGCGGGCAAACAGCATGACCTCGCCACGCTCGTCGCGGATCGCGTTGCGGTTCTGGTCGTAAGCGACGACGTCGCGCTCGACCAGATAGTCAACCGGTCCCGACCCGCCGCCCTGGCCGTTGCGGAAAAACTTGATCAGCACGGCGCGCCATCCTTGGCCGTGAACTGCTCAAGTGTTGCCGATAGCGCCCGCTCGATGGCGACCAATCGCGCGGCAACCGTGATTGCGTCGATGGCGGACACCTGGCCCTGAGCCTGGGCCGTGTTCAGCCATCGGGCGATCTGGTTGAGGTTGCCGCCGATCTGCGCGACGGCGCGCACCAGCTCCGGGTCCACTTTGGGGACGGGACGGCGGCGGCGCGCTTCGGTGAGGCCAAGCGCTTCCCGCATCAGCGTGGCGAAGGGCAGACCGGCCCGCGCCGCGCGGGCGGTCAGCGCCTGCTTTTCCGATGCCGTGCAGCGGAAAACCACGACGGCGTTGAGGTCGCCCTTGGGCGATCGCCGCGTGCTCTTGGTGGGGTTTGAAGGGGAGGCTTGCCTCCCCTCACAAGGCTCCCTGTCGGACGGCTCGCCGTATGACAGGGGTCGCCTTGCTCCCTTCAAATCGCCAGCCGTCATGACGCCCTCCGAAGGTCGGTTTGTCGGGCGGTTTCATCGGCAATGTGGTCACGGCGTCGGCTGAAGAAAGTAATCCAATCCAGCGCACTCGGGCTCGTCTCGTCCGGTGGCCAATAGCTGGGCAAGGCATAGCCGGGCTTTCCGGTTTTCACCGTCCGCATGCCCAAGGCGTCGATCGAAGGAAAGCCGTGACGTCGCAACCAATTGCGCCATTGCTCGACCTGATCCGCTTTGGTTTCGGCGACGAAAACGAGCGGGACGGCTCGCCGCGTCTCGACGCGCGGCGGGGCGTCCTCGCGCGGGTTAGGTTTATATATTTTTTCTTTCTCTAAGTTTGGTGGACATATTTGTCCCCCTTCGCTGGACAGATCTGACCGCCTTTCCGGACGATTTTGACCGCCTTCATTGGGGTAAAGGGTGACAACTTTGTCCGTCTTTTCGCGGGCATCCGATGCGCGTAAAATCGACGCCGCTGAGGGACGATATTCTGTGTTGTGCCCGACGCCATTTCCGCGCTGGACTTCGAACCATCCTTTGACCTCAAGTTCACGGACGGCGCGCTGAATGGTCTTGACGCTCTTGCCGGTCGCGTCGGCAATCGTTTGATAGGACGGCCACGCCTTTTCGGTGTGGCCGTTCAAATGCGTGGTGACGATGTAAAGCGCCACGGACCGCGCGCTGTCGCTCACATCCTTGTCGCAGCTCAACTGCTGAAGCCATTGCAGCTTCACGTCCCGGAATGGCCGCGCCCCGCTCATGCGCGCCTCCCTGGGCGCAACACCAGCGGAAAAGAATGGCCGAAAACGGCCGGAAAAAGTGGGACGGCGGCTTTACTAAGCCATTGATTTTTATAAGATGGGGTCTTCGTCCCACACAGGGTTAAGCTGCTGATTTTCTTGGAATTCGGCAGGCCCTCCGGGCCCACCATTTCTCTGTCTGTCTGACCGGAGACATAGGTAACAAAACGTACCTAAGACATGGTTGACAACCTCGTGCCGAATGTAGCCGGACGCGACGTTCTGCATTTTTGACACTAGGTTTTGCAAACTCCAGATTCGTCGCCGACCTAAAACATCCCGGAGCGGACTTGGGTGTAGTCGGACGCGAATTTCCGGAATTTTGACACGAGGTTCCGGAATTTTTCTTTTTCCGAGCGGTCGTCAATTAAGTCGACAGATGATCGGCAAGTTCTAGCTTCAACTGCTCTTCGCTCTCAGGGACGTCGAGCACGTGCTTATAAGCCCGCTTCATGAGCTTATGTGCTTCTGGATGGTCGCTCGCGTGGATCATATGAAACATGACCCGACCTTTTCCCTTTTCACGTTTGTAGATTGGCCAGGGTCGAACGAACCGATAGCCAAGTTCATCCCGAAAACGTTCAGCCATCTTTATGGCAATCAGATCGCCGCCCAGGCCCTTCAGCTTCAACCAATCACTGCTTCCCCACCAGTTGTCAGGCATAGGATTGTCAGATTTGAAACCTGAGAGCGCTCTTCCGAGCCATCCTGTCGCGAGGAAGTAGAACTGCTCGATCTTGTTCGCATTATCCCCTTTGTGCCGAGCGAGCTTCCTGACAGTTTCCCAATGACATTCGCAACTAAACTGGTCCAGCAAACAAAAAGTGGCAGTCTTTTCTCCAATGACGCCGCTATTAAGCACCTCGTCTACGGTCGCGTTGAAGTCGCCATGCAGAACTTGAAAGTGTCGCTTCGGCGAGACAGGTTGGCCGGAAACTAGTGATTGAAGCGCACGGACCTGTTCGGCATCCTGATCACACAGAAAAAACTGCTTTAGGAACCGTGGTTCTGAGTTTACGACTAACTCGGCCGCCCAACTGTCGGGTAACTCTCGATTCTTCGGTCCGGCGAACCCGTCGACATAACAGCCATGCTTTGTGATAAACACAAAGTAGCGGAGATACCGCGCGATGAGCTTCGCTTTATGCTCCGTCCAAACCGGATCGACGCCCGCCTGCATGATTGAGACGGGCGCCATTTGGTCTGGCAGATCTTGGAAGAGAGAATCATTGGTCATGGCTTATGCCACGCCCAATGCCCTTGGTTGTCAACCGGACCGGCGCAATCCCAAGGGGAAGTCTCTCACGAGAGCGCCATCGACAAGACCCCCGCCTTTGCCGAAAGGATCGGCCTGCTTCTGCTCCACTCGGCTCATTGAAGGGCTGCCTGTCAAAGGGTTATTGGCGTAGTTCCCCCATTGCTTGAAGAAGGCCGCGATTTTGTAGGCCTCACAATCCTCAAGAGCATTATCAACCCAACGAGCGTCCATTGGTCTGGCTCCTCCACCACTTTCACCACCGATGATCAGCCAGTTGGGCTTGGGGTCGTCGGCAGCGATTCGGAGTGGTCCGATCGCCGGCTCATAACTGACGAACCATACTTTGGCTGGAATAGAAGCTATGAAGGACTTCCGCTGATCAAATCGCAGCTGGTCCTCAGCCGTAAACCCCAGCCATACGTTGGCATAGCCCTCCGACCCCCAATCTGCCGGCAGCATCTTTCTGATTTGCTGCGGGCGCTTGGTTAGCAATTGCCAATCGAGATCCGGCGTTTCACGGATGAGGTCGAAGAGATCGCGCCTCCATTGTGCATCGACTTGGTTGTCGAACACATCGGCGAGTGAAGCGCAGAACACACGCTGGCGGCGGCCATGCTCATGGAAGAATGCCGAGGCCTGCGATTGCCACGTCAACGGCGCCTTCCAATAGGCATCCGTGGTCCGCTTTCGAGGATTGTTTCCCCATTTCACGTGGCCGGAGCGCTTGGACCATCCCTCGGCATAGCAATTGTCGCAGCCGGGACTAATCTTTGTGCAACCCGTCCAGGGATTGAATGTACGGTCGGTCCACTCGATCTTGGTCAGTTCGGCCATCGCAAATCACCTCTTATTCGAGAGTATATTTGTAGTTGCCCCTTAGTTAAACAACCGTGATCGCCTCAGATGCGGCGGCTCTGCCTGAGGTGCGGTTACTGATGATCACCTCTTTGACGCGTCTTGCGCTGGCGCCCCCGCCGACCGAATAAGTGCAGTCGACCTCTTCGATCTGGAACTTTGAAAATGTCTCGAAGACCCCTTGAACCGCGTTCAAAGACAATATGAAGCGACCTTTTAGCTGACCGAGGACATCAGCTATCTCCGCGAAATCTGCCCGGCTGAAAGCCGCTTTCCCATAATCGTCTTCGCTGCCCCAATAGGGCGGATCGAGATAGAACAGGGTGCCCGGACGGTCGTACCGCTCGATGAAGGTTCGCCACGGCAGGTTCTCGATAACCACGCCGGCCATCCTCTCGTGGATCTCTTCGAGTTGCGGCGCCATCTTCATGAGATTGAAGCGGCCGCCCTGCATCGATACGCCGAAATTCTGGCCCGAAACCTTCCCGCCAAAGGCCAGGCGCTGGAGGTAAAGGAAACGCGCTGCGCGCTCCAAGTCGGTCAGCGTTGACGGGTCGGTGCGGGCTAGCCGATCGAACTCACGCCTGGACGTTATCTGGAAACGGAGCGTGTCCAGGAACTGTGGATAGTGCCGTTGCAGGATCCGGAAGAGATTGGCAACATCGCCGTTGATGTCGTTGATCACTTCCATCTTCGACGCGATCTGGTTGACGATCTCGCCGACCGTGGTCTTCTCGAAATGTTCGGTATCTGAGGCTTTGTCCGCGTCGACGAAATCCGCCGATCGGGCGACAACCTTCATCAGATAGCCGCTCTCTGCATCACCTGTGAGGTTGTCGCTTTGATAGGTGAACTCCCCACCGTTTCGCAGCGACCCGCCTTCCCAGCCGTAGAACAGCTGATAGCGAGTGCCTTCCGCAGGGCTGGCAGGGATGGTTTGCAATGTCCACTGCTCCAGGTCGATTTATCCCAGATCATGTCGTCGGTCTGCCTGACGAGCACATAACCCGCCAGCCCTCAAAGATGCGTCGTCACCCATCGAAATATTGATCTGAAACATCAGTAGGTATATTATAAACATCGAATATGCGGGTCTGCATAATAAAAGCGATGGTTGAATCGTGATTACTGCTGCTCAGATGCGCGCCGCGAGGGCTCTTCTCGGCATCGACCAGCGGAAGCTGGCGGAGCTCGCGGGGATTTCGGTGCCGACGATCCAGCGCATGGAAGCGAGCGCCGACGTGGTGCGGGGAAACGTCGATTCCCTGATGCGCCTGCTGGCGGCGCTCGACAGGGCCGGGATCGAGCTGATCGGCGAGGGGGCGGCCAGCGAAAATGGGGGGCGGGGGGTCCGACTGAAGGCCGGAGCGGGACCTTCCGGAAACGAGAAGCCGGAACCATCCGGACGCACGCATGGAGCGAGGAGGCGCCCATGACGTCGGTACTTGTCATGCTGCTATGCGTTGCCGCGTTTCTGGCGACAGCGGCGCTCGCGGTTTTCATGGCTCGATCGAAGCAGGCAACGGCTGTCATCTACGGACTGAGCCTTTCCATTGCGGCTGTCGCCTTTGCAACCGGGTTGGTGCAGCTCGTCTCGCCGCCCGCCGAGGTTCCGATCCTCATGCTTCCCTTCAGCCTGCCCTGGCTCGGGGCGCATTTCAGGCTCGACCCGCTGGCCGCCTTCTTTCTTCTCGTCGTCGATCTGGGCGGTGCCTTCGCCAGTCTCTATGGCCTCGGCTACGGACGTCACGAACATGCGCCCCACAGGGTCCTGCCTTTCTTCCCCGCGTTCCTTGCCGGCATGAACCTTGTGATCCTGGCGGACGACGCATTCACTTTCCTGCTGTCCTGGGAATTCATGTCGCTGGCCTCGTGGGCGCTGGTGATGGCGCATCACCGCGACGCCGAGAACCGCCGGGCGGGCTATCTCTACATCGTCATGGCGAGCTTCGGTACACTCGCCCTGCTGCTCGCCTTCGGCCTCATGGCCGGGCCTGACGGCGCCTATGGCTTCGCCGCCATGCGGGGCATGGACCACACTCCACTCGCGACCGGCCTCGTCCTTGTCCTGCTGCTGGTCGGCGCCGGTTCGAAGGCCGGTCTTGTGCCGCTGCATGTCTGGTTGCCGCTGGCACATCCGGCCGCACCCAGCCATGTCTCGGCCTTGATGAGCGGCGTCATGACCAAGGTTGCCGTCTACTGCTTCATCCGCGTCCTCTTCGATCTCGTCGGCGCGCCGGCCTGGTGGTCGGGCCTCCTCGTCCTGCTGATCGGCAGCGGCACCGCCGTGCTCGGCATCCTGCATGCCTTGATGGAGCGGGATCTCAAGCGCATGCTCGCCTACAGCACGATCGAGAATATCGGCGTGGTCTTTGTCGGCCTCGGACTGGCGCTCGCGTTCAAGGACGCCGGCATGGAACTGGCGGCGGCGCTTGCCGTGACCGCCGCGCTTTTCCACGTCCTCAACCATTCCTTCTTCAAGAGCCTCCTCTTCTTCGGCGCCGGTGCCGTCCTGACCCGGACGGGCGAACGCGACATGGAAAAGCTCGGCGGCCTGATCCATCGCATGCCGGTGACCGCCTTTACTTTCCTGGTCGGCTGCATGGCGATTTCGGCGCTGCCGCCGTTCAACGGCTTTGCGTCGGAATGGCTGGCCTTCCAGGCGATCCTGCAAAGCCCCGACCTGCCCCAATGGGCGCTGACCATTCTCGTGCCGGCCGTCGGCGGATTGCTGGCCCTGTCGGCGGCGCTGGCGGCGGCCTGTTTCGTCAGGGCGTTCGGCATCGCCTTCCTCGGTCGGCCGAGAACCGACCCGGCCGCGAATGCCTCGGAAGCGGACCGCTTCTCGCTGGCGGCCATGTCCATTCTGGCGGCTCTGTGCCTGCTGGCCGGCATCCTGCCCGGGATCGTCATCGACGCCCTCGCGCCGGTGACGCAGCTTCTCGTCGGCGGCCGGATGCCGGTCCAAACGGACATGCCGTGGCTGTCGATCGTGCCGGTCACGGAAAGCCGCAGTTCCTATAACGGCCTGCTCGTCTTCCTGTTCATCGGGTTCTCGGCCTGGCTCGCCGCCGGTCTCGTCCACCGTTTCGCTTCGCGCGCCCTTCGCCGGGCGCCGGCCTGGGACTGCGGCTTTGCGCAGATCGATGCCACGATGCAATATTCGGCCGGCAGCTTCGCCCAGCCGGTCCGGCGGGTTTTCGGGACGCTGGTCTTCCGCGCCCGCGAGCGGGTCGACATGCCGCCGCCCGGTACGCTGAGCCCGGCACGCTTTGCATTGGAGACCCATGATCTCGTCTGGGAAGGTCTCTATCTGCCGATCGCCGGCGCCGTGGGTTACGTGGCCGAGAAGCTCAACTATCTGCAATTCCTCACCATCCGGCGCTATCTGAGCCTCGTCTTCCTCGCGCTCGTCCTCCTGCTTCTGGTGCTGGCGTTATGGTCCTGATCCACGACCTTCTCGTCCAGATCGTCCAGATGGCGTTCGTCGTGGCGCTTGCGCCGCTGCTGACCGGCTTCGTCCGCAAGGCGAAGGCGCGGCTCCTGCGCCGGCGGGGAGCATCGGTCATTCAGCCCTATCGCGACCTGTCGAGACTTCTGCGCAAGGAGGCTGTGGTGGCGGAAAACGCATCCTGGCTGTTCAGGATGGCGCCCTACCTTATCTTCGCGGCGACCTGGGTTGCCGCCGCGGTCATTCCCACCTTCGCGACAGGCCTCATCTTCAGCTGGACGGTCGATCTGATAGCCATCATTGGCCTGCTCGGCAGCGCCCGTTTTTTCCTGGCGCTCGCGGGCATGGATGTCGGCACCAGTTTCGGCGGGATAGGATCGAGCCGCGAAATGCTGATCGCCACGCTCGCCGAACCGGCGATGTTGCTGATCATCTTCGCGGTGGCACTCATTGCCGGTTCCACCCAGCTTTCGACGATCGCCGCCTTCATGACGTCCCCGCAAGTGGGATTGCGCGTTTCGCTGGCCGTGGCGCTGATCGCCATCATCATGGTCGCGATCGCCGAGAACGCGCGCATCCCGATTGACAATCCGGCGACCCACCTCGAACTCACCATGGTGCACGAGGCCATGGTGCTCGAATATTCCGGCCGGCATCTGGCGATGATCGAGCTCGCGGCCATGCTCAAGCTGCTGCTCTATCTCTCCATGATCGTCTGCATCTTCGTGCCCTGGAACATCAAGGGCCCGGAGGCGGGGTATCCGGCCTACCTCGTCGGCTTTGCATCCTACGTCGTCAAGCTTGCGGCCGGCGGCGCGATGCTTGCGCTGTTTGAGACTGCGACGGCCAAGATGCGAGTCTTCCGGGTGCCGCAGTTCCTCGGCGCAGCGCTGATGCTCGGCCTGCTTGCCACGCTGCTCAGATTCGTATCGAGGAGCCTGTGATGCAGGGACCGGTCTATTTCGACATCGCCCACATGCTCGCTGGCGGCCTCGTCCTGGTCAGCATGATGATGCTCTACCAGGACCGGCTCTATGCGCTGCTCAACGTGTTCGCCCTGCATTCGCTGCTGCTCACCCTTTCGGTCGCCTGGCAGGCCTTCATCCAGGGCGCCCCGCATCTCTATGTCACGGCGGCGATCGCGCTCGTCTTTAAGGTCGTCGTCATCCCGGTCGCGCTCCATCATATGATCCGCAAGCTCGGCATCCACCGGGAGATCGAGACAGTGGTCGGCATAGGCCTCACCATGCTGGCCGGCATCGGCCTCGTGGCGCTGTCGATCGTGGTGATGCTGCGGGTGACGCCCGAAGCCGACCCGCTGACCCGCGAGGACCTCGCCTTCGCGCTCTCCGTCCTGCTGCTCGGGCTGCTGATCATGGTGACGCGGCGCAATGCCGTCAGCCAGGTCGTCGGCTTCATGTCGCTCGAAAACGGACTGGTGCTCGCCGCGACCGGCGCCAAGGGCATGCCGCTGGTGGTCGAGATCAGTGTCGCCTTCTCGATCCTGATCGCCTTCATCGTCATCGGCGTCTTCCTGTTCCGCATCCGCGAGCGGTTCGACACCGTCGACGTCAGGGCGCTCGACGACGTCAGGGGAAGGCGTCGGAAATGAACGCATCCTCCCTCTTCGCCTTCGATGCGGTCGCGGCTATTTTGGCGATCCCGGTCGTCGCTGCGACGCTGCTCGCTCTCATGCCTGGCTACAAGGTGACGGCGCGCGTCAACGTGGCGGCCAGTCTGCTGACGCTCGTCGCCGCCCTTTGCCTGTTCGTGACCGAGCGGCCGGAGCCGGGCCGGTACCTGCTGGTCGACGACCTCAACATCGTGTTTATCGTTCTCAACACCTTCGTCGGCTTCACGACCAGCCTGTTCAGCGCCAGCTATATCGCCCACGAACTGGAGACCGGCCGGCTGACGCCGGCGAACCTGCGTTTCTACCACGCCATGTATCAGATCATGATGTTCGGCATGAACCTGGCGTTCGTCTCAAACAATATCGGCCTGATGTGGGTGGCGGTGGAACTGGCGACGCTGACCACCGTGCTGATGGTCGGAATCTATCGCACCCATGAGGCGCTGGAAGCGGCTTGGAAATACTTCATTCTGGGCAGCGTCGGTATCGCCTTCGCGCTGTTCGGCACCATTCTTGTCTATCTGGCGGCACAGCCGGTGGTCGGAGAAGGGTACGACGCCATGGTCTGGACCCTTCTCGTCGAGCGGGTCGCTGACTTCGACCCGGCGCTGCTCAACGTCGCCTTCATCTTCCTGCTGCTCGGTTACGGCACCAAGGTCGGCCTCGCGCCGCTGCACGCCTGGCTGCCGGATGCGCATGCCGAGGGGCCGACGCCAATTTCCGCCGTGCTCTCGGGACTGCTCCTGAATGTCGCGCTTTATGCCGTACTGCGCTTCAAGATCCTGCTCGCCGCCAGTCCGGAAGCGATCAGCCCCGGGCCGCTGATGATGACGATGGGGCTGGCGTCGCTGATCTTCGCGGCGTTCATGCTTTACCGGCGCCGCGATATAAAGCGTATGTTCGCCTATTCCTCGATCGAGCATATGGGCATCATCGTTTTCGCCTTCGGCCTCGGCGGCCCGCTCGCCAATTTCGCCGGGCTGCTGCATATGGTCATGCATTCGCTGACCAAGTCGGCGATCTTCTTCGCCGTCGGCCACATCTCCCAGATCAAGGGAACCCAGCGGCTTTCGGCGATCCGCGGCCTCACCGAAACCCATCCGGTCCTCGGCTGGGGTCTGGTGATCAGCGTTGCAGCCATTGCCGGCCTGCCACCCATGGGCGTCTTCATGAGCGAGTTTCTGCTTGTCAGCTCCACCTTCGCGCGACATCCCCTGCTGGCCGTGCCGTTGGTGTTCGGGCTGCTGGTGGCGTTCGGGGCCTTGTTGCTGCGGCTGACGGGCGTCGCCTTTGGCCAGCCGCGCGGCAGCCGGAAACCAGCCGATGCCTCTTATCTGCCGATGTATTCGCATCTCGTGCTGGTCCTGATCGCCGGCATCTATCTGCCGCCGCCGCTGGTCGCCTGGTTCCAGCATATCGCCAACCTGCTCCGATGAAGGACTGTTTGTCATGCCGGCCTTGATCGCCACCGCCCCGGAGAGCCGTCTGGTCGGGCACCATCGTCCATGGCCGCGCGCGGTCGCCAATGCTGCGGGCTGGATTGCGGTAACCGAGACCCTTGCAGACAGGCAAAGGACATTGCTCGGGCTCTGGGGAGAAGCGGATGCCGTGCACATGGCGGTGTTCGACGAGGCCGACGGCACCGTCGGCGTCATCAGCCTGGAAGGGCTTGAAGGCTACTATCCTTCGGTGGCTCGCCGTCATCCTCCCGCTCTTCGGCTGGAGCGAGCGCTCCGGGACCTGACCGGTCTCGAACCGGAGGGCCTGCCCGACAGCCGGCCGTGGCTCGACCATGGCCGCTGGAACCTGCGCTTCCCGCTGGGTGAGAAGGCCATCGGGCTTGCGGAAGCTGCACCTTACGAATTCCTGCCGGCGGAAGGCGAAAGCCTGCACCGGATCCCGGTCGGTCCGGTGCATGCGGGCATCATCGAGCCGGGACATTTCCGCTTCACGGCCAATGGCGAGACGGTCGTCCGCCTCGAAGAGCGCCTCGGTTATGTCCATAAGGGCATCGAAGGCCTGATGGCGGGGGCCGATCTCGGCAGGGCACTCCAGCTTGCCGGCCGGACCTCCGGCGACAGCACTGTCGCCTATGCCTATGCCTTCTCGCGGGCGGCCGAGGCAGCGCTCGGGCTCGACATCCCGCCGCGCGCAGTCTGGCTCCGGGCGCTGATGGCGGAGTTGGAACGGCTCGCCAATCATCTCGGCGATATCGGCGCCATCTGCAACGACGCCGCCTTCCCGCTGATGCTTGCCCATTGCGGCGCGCTGCGTGAGCGTGTGCTGAGGGTTGCCGATGCCGCTTTCGGCCATCGCCTGATGCGCGACTGCATCGTGCCCGGCGGCGTCGCCGCCGATCTCGACGAGGCCGGTGCGGCGGGCCTGCGCACGCTGCTTGCCGAGATCCGCAGAAAGTTTCCGGCATTGGTGGATCTCTATGACAATACCGCGTCTTTGCAGGACCGGATGGTGGGCACAGGCATCCTCGTGCCGGATCTCGCCCGTCTTTACGGCGCCGGGGGCTATGTCGGGCGTGCGTCCGGGCGCGCCTTCGATGTCCGGCGCGCTTTGCCCTATCCGCCCTACGATGTTCTCCGCTTCGATGTGCCGGTACTCGACCAAGGAGACGTCAACGCGCGCATCTGGATCCGCATCCGTGAGGTCGAGCAGAGCCTCTCGCTCATCGAACAGATTCTCGACCAGTTGCCGCCCGGCCCCACACGGCATGACGTAGCCGACAACGGGGAGGTGCGCGAAGGCATGGCCGTCGTGGAAGGTTTTCGCGGCGACATCCTTGTCTGGCTCAGGCTTGCCGGCAACCGGGTGGATCGCTGCCATCTGCGCGATCCTTCGTGGTTCCAGTGGCCGTTGCTGGAAGCCGCCATCGAAGGGAACATCGTTGCCGATTTCCCGCTCTGCAACAAATCCTTCAACTGCTCCTATTCCGGCCACGATCTCTAACGGAGGCAGATAGCCATGCGCAGGCTCCTTTTCGAAAGTCTGATCCGGCCGCCGCTCACAGAAGCGGCCCCGCGACAATCCGATGCGGCGATAGAGGAGCTTGCCACGGCCGTCGACAGGTCGGCCCGTCGCCGGCTTGGCCGCAGCCTGTCGATCCGCGCCGTCGACGCAGGCTCCTGCAACGGCTGCGAATTGGAAATGCACGCGCTGAGCAACGTCTTCTACGACATCGAGCGTTTCGGCATCCGCTTCGTCGCCTCGCCGCGGCATGCCGACGTGCTGATGGTCACCGGTCCGGTGACGCGGAACATGGCCGAGGCGCTGGAACGGACCTACAACGCTACGCCCGGTCCCAAATGGGTCGTGGCGCTCGGCAGTTGCGCCCGCGACGGCGGCTGCTTCGCAGATAGCTATGCGGTCATCGGCGGGGTTTCGAAGGTCGTGCCGGTGGACCTTCATATTCCAGGCTGCCCGCCGCCCCCGACGGAGATCCTGAAGGGCCTGCTTGCATTGCTCGATCAGGCGGACAAGGGAGCCCGCGCTTCGTGAGGCTACTCCAATGGCTCGACGTCTTCAGACCACAGGGCGAATGACAGGTATCCGGAAGGGGCCGGTCGCGGCGCTGTCTTGCAGGTTCGCCGGCGTCCGGAACCTGCTGTGGCCTGAGCAGCCTCCACGTCTTCAGGTGCTATATTGGCCTGGAGTATCCGACATCTATCGGCCGATATTGCGCCACGTGCGGACGTCCTCGGACGTCACGCGAATATGGCCGGTCGGATCGAATTGTTTTCCGTCGAACTTGTCGCTCGCAATCCGGCTGAAGACTTCGATATGTTCCTGCAGCCTGAATTCGTCGGCGCGTGGGGGATCGGCGATGGCCTCAAGCGCATTGTGGGTAACCACGACGACCTGGTCGCCGATCCCTGTATCCATCAACAGGCGACCCTCCTGTCCGGAGGATGTCAAGAATCCTGACTTCAATTTCAGCGGCATGGTAACCTCCCTTTTGGGTTAAAAGGTGAAATTACGCGCATCAGCAGCGTCATCAGTGATCGAGATCAATCCGGGCACTATTTTCGAGTGCTCACGGGATCGGATGCGCGGCGACCGGTCACTACTTCGCTCGTGCTGATTTCCCTTCGGAGGCCGACCTGTTTTTAAACATCTTGGTCCGGTCTTCTTTCCTGGAACAAAGCCTCAGGTCGTGCGTTGCGGCTCCATGTCCGGCTGACGGCCGAATGGCACGATGGGTGCTTGTCGAATGGATGATGACCGCTTGACCGGCGTTGGCCGGCCAATTCGATCAGGACGAGACATCGGCCGGGACGGCATTTCGGGCAGCCATCGGCCGGCAATCCGGGGCACGGTCATCCTTCTTCTGTTTCCGCTTTTGGCGTCATGTTCCGGCGTCCAGTCGGCACTCGATCCGGCAGGCAGCGAGGCAAGCGCGGTCGCAACCCTCTTTTTCGTCATGCTGATCGGCGGCGCGGTGATCTGGGCGGGTGTCGTCGGGCTGCTGTTCCATGCCGCGCGCAAGCGTCGAACCTATTCGGAAAAAGGCGCGGGGCAGCTCATCCTCTGGGGCGGGGCTGTTTTGCCGTCGATCATCCTTGCGGCCCTCCTTTCCTATGCCGTCTGCCTGATGCCCAATGTCCGGCCCTGGTTCCTGGCAGAAGATCGCGGCCTGCGGCGCGTCGAGGTGACGGGCGAGCAGTTCTGGTGGCGGGTGCGTTATCTCGATGACGGTGGCGCGGTCGTTTTCGAAACGGCCAATGAAGTGCGCGTACCGACCGGAGAGCGCGTCGTCTTTCTGCTGAAATCGCCCGACGTTATCCATTCCTTCTGGATACCCGTGCTCGGCGGCAAGATGGACATGATACCCGGCCGTGAGAACCGCCTGACACTGGAGGCGGAAAAGCCCGGTACCTATCGGGGCGTCTGCGCAGAGTTCTGCGGCGCCAGTCACGCGCTGATGGCTTTCACCGTCCATGCGATGGAACCGGAGGCGTACGAGGACTGGTACAAGGCGAGGCAGGCATCCTCCGCCACCCGTGACGCACAGGGGTTGGAGCTGTTCCTCAGACATGGCTGTGGTGCCTGCCATGGCATTTCCGGCACGGAGGCACGGGGAGCGATAGGCCCCGACCTTACTGCCTTCGGCGAGCGTGGCTCGGTCGGAGCCGGAACCCTGGCCAACGAGAAGGATCAAATTGCACGATTTCTGCGCGATCCCGATGCCGTGAAGCCGGAGGCCCGCATGCCTCATTTCAGCATGCTGCCGGAGGCCGAGATCGATCGGATCGCCGCCTACCTGAAGGGGCTCAGATGACCATGGAGCTCGGCAATTTTTCGCCGGAGGAGAGGGCGGCGCAAGAGGAACGGCTCCGCAAAGTATGGGAGACGCCGAAGGGTATCCGCTACTGGACGTCTGTCAACAACAGCGAGATCGGGTTGTGGTATGGCGTCACCGCCTTTGCCTTCATGCTGTTTGCAGGCCTGCTCGGGCTCCTGATGCGCCTGCAACTGGCGGTGCCGCAGAACGACCTCATCTCCGCCGAACTCTTCAACCAGGCCTTCACGCTGCATGGGACGGTGATGATGTTCCTGTTCGCGGTGCCGATCTTCGAAGCCGTCGCGATCTTCCTGCTGCCCGTCGATGCTCGGCGCCCGCGAATTGCCGTTCCCGAGGCTGTCCGCCTTCGGCTTCTGGAGTTTTCTCATCGGCGGCGTCTTCGTCTGTGGCTCGATCTTCTTCAACGCCGCCCCGAACGCCGGCTGGTTCATGTATCCGCCGCTTGCGACCGACGACGAATATGCCGGCATCGGCGCGGATATCTGGCTGCTCGGCCCGTCCTTCATCGAAGTGGCGTCGATTGCCGCAGCCGTCGAGATCATCGTCGGCATCATGAAATGCCGGGCGCCCGGCATGCGTATCAACATCATGCCGATGTTCGCCTGGTATCTGCTGATCGTCGCGGGCATGATCCTTTTTGCCTTTCCGCCGTTGATCGCGGGCGACATTCTGTTCGAGATGGAGCGGATGTTCGACTGGCCGTTCTTCGACGCGAGGCGAGGCGGCGATCCGCTGCTTTGGCAGCACCTGTTCTGGATCTTCGGCCACCCGGAAGTCTACATCATCTTCCTGCCCGCAATCGCTTTGATGGCGATGATCGTGCCGACCTTCTCGCAGCGGCCGATCGTTGGTTATTCGTGGATCGTGCTGGCTGCCGTCGGCACGGGTTTCCTAAGTTTCGGGCTCTGGGTGCACCATATGTTCGCGACTGGCCTGCCGCAGATCTCGCTTGCCTTTTTCTCGGCGGCATCGGAGGCGGTGGCGATCCCGACCGGCGTGCAGATCTTCGTGTTCATCGCCACCATGCTCGCCGGCCGGGTGATCTTTTCGGTGCCGATGCTGTTCGGGGCAGGCGGGCTGATGATCTTCGTGATCGGCGGACTGACGGGTGTCATGGTGGCGCTCGTGCCGTTCGACTGGCAGGCGCATGACACGTATTTCGTCGTCGCGCACCTGCACTACGTGCTGATCGGCGGCATGCTGTTTCCGGTCGTCGCCGGCATCTATTATTATTTTCCGTTCGTGACGGGTAAGAAGCTCAGCGATGCCTGGGGCAGGGCCGCTTTCTGGCTGATGTTTGCCGGGTTCAACGTCGCCTTCTTCCCCATGCACTTCTCCGGCCTGCGCGGCATGCCGCGGCGAGTCTTCACCTATCCGGAAGATATCGGCTGGGACTGGTTCAACCTCATCTCGACCATCGGTGCCTTCGTCTTCGCCGCCGGTGTTGCGACCTTCGTCATCGACATTTTTCGCCCGAAGCAACAACCGGCAGGGCGCGATCTCAACCCTTGGAATTCCGGGACGCTCGAATGGACCAACGATCCATCGGAAAGCTGGGGCATGCGGTCGGTGCCGATCATCAACAGCCGTTATCCGCTCTGGGATCAGCCAAACCTGCAGGCGGATATCGAGGCCGGGCGCTTCTATCTGCCGGATGCGAAGTCCGGCAAGCGCGAGACGCTGGTGACCTCTGTCCTGGATGCGAAGCCGATCCAGTGCCTGCGGGTCGGCGGCGTCTCCTACGTGACGATCATCGCGGCGATCGCGCTCGGCGGCGTGTTCATCGCGCTGACCTTCAAATTGTGGATCACCACGATCGTCTTCGCGATCATCACCTTCATCGCCATCATTCACTGACTGTGGAAGGGGACTGCGCCAATCCCCGAAGCGCCGGAAATCGATGTCGGGCTTGGCCTTAAATTGCCGATCTATGTCTCCGGGCCGGCTTCCGTCGGCTGGTGGGCGATGTTCATCACCATGGTCGGCGACGGCACGGCGTTCGCGAGCCTGATTTTCGGTTATTTCTTCTACTGGACCATCCATGACAACTTCACCACGATCGCCAATGGGCCAGGCGTCCTGTGGCCGATGGCGGCGCTGGTGCTCTACGTCATCGCCTGGGCTCTGACGCTGCTGGCGCGCCAACTCAACGACAAGGGCCGGCCGGATGCGCGGTTGGCGCTCACCGCAGCCTTCGCCGTTTCGGTCGCCGCCTCGCTTGCGGGCCTTGCCGGTCCCTATCTACATGGCATGGATCCGACCGCGAATGTCTATCCGGCCATCGTCTGGATCGTCGCAATCTGGACGGTGACGCACGGCGTGGTCGGCGCGATCATGCAGGCCTATTGCCTCGCCCGCAGCGTCGCCGGCAGGATGACCGCGGAATATGACCAGGATATCCGCAACGTCGCACTCTACTGGCATTTCATGGCCTTCACCGCCGTCGTCACTTTCGCGGTCATCGGCCTTTTCCCGCTGGTGGCGTCATGAAAAGCATCATTCCGCGCGAAGTCGAAACGCTTTGGACCCTATTTACGGCGCCGACCGTCTGGGCGCTGCATTTCATCGCCTGTTACGTCACGGTTGCGGTGTTCTGCGCCAAGCGGCTGCCATCCTCGTTCACTTTCGACGGCGTGCGGATCGCGCTTGTCATCGTGACTGCGCTGGCGCTGGCGATGATCGTGCTGTCGGGGTATCTCGCCTGGCGGCAATGGGGTTTCGGAGCGGCCGATCCGCCGCATGACGAGCCGACCCGCGATGCCCGTACCCTGTTCCAAGGCTTTGCGACACTGCTGCTGTCTGGCCTCAGCTTCGTCGCCGTGGTTTTCGCGTCCATCCCGCTGATCTTCATCGCCGAGTGTCAGCCATGACAAAGGCGGCGCTCACAACCGGCTTCGTCCTGCTGCTGTTGTTATGGGGCATGTTTCTGCCCTTTGCCGACCGCAATTCCTTTTCCGTCCACATGATTGCGCATATGGGAGTGGTGGCGGGAGCCGCGCCGCTGGTTGCTGTCGGAATATCGGGGACGGAGCGGGACTTTACCGCCGGCCGAGCGTGGTTCACTCCGCTGCTTGCCTCTGTCATCGACCTTTTCGCGGTCTGGATTTGGCATATCCCGGCACTTCGAGCGTTTTCCGAAAGCTCGATTGCTTTCGCGGCACTCGAGCAGGCAATCTTTTTCGGGGCAGGGCTGGCGCTTTGGCTCGCTTGCCTCGGCAGCGGCCTGGCCGGAAGGGAGGAGCGGCGCCTTGCCGGCACGTTCGGGCTGTTTTTCACATCCATGCATATGACCCTGCTTGGCGCGCTGCTGGCACTTTCGCCGCGTCCGCTTTACGGAGAAGGAGATGTGACCTGCCTCGGCGTTACGCTCGGCGCGGCCGCGGATCAGCAGGTCGGCGGCGTTGTCATGCTGCTGGTCGGGGCTGCGGTCTATTTGGCCGGCGGCGTGGCGCTATTGGCCCGTACGCTGAACGCGCCGGTGCCGGATCGCTGAGTCGCGGCGGAGAAGTGGATATGCTCCGCTCCGGTTGGTTGGAAGAGCAGGTCCACAAGCCTGCGGTTGCGGGACAGCTCGCCTCCGGTCATTGGAGAATCCGATCTTACGGAGAACGTGTCGTTGTGGCGTGGAAAAGGCGGAGGAAAGAACGGTCGACCGTTGACATCGTCATTTGCATGACGCTGATCGATGCAATCTCTCCAGCCATCCGGCGCGGCGCTGACCTTCCTGCCCAAATTGGCGTTGCAAGTTTCAGGCTCTGGCTTATTTGATGGAACGTGAACAACGGATATCGGAGTATCAGTTGAATCAAACCCGGCCAGCGCTGCTTCTCGTTACTGCGTCGCTCATCCCGCTCATCATTCTCGCCGCAGTGATGGGCAGGTTCTTCATTCAGGAGCAGCAGAACGCGCTCGACGCCGACATTCGCAGCAAAGCGACGGCCATGGCCGCCACGCTTCAGCGCGAGCTTAAAAGCCAGATTCAGCTTCTGACCGTCGTTGCAGATTCGCCCCGTCTCGATCCGCCGATTCCCCGTTCCGCCTTCGCCGAGACCGCTCGACGCCTGCGGGAGCGAGTGCCTGAATGGGAGCAGATCCGGATATCGGACGAAAAGGGCGAGGTGGTGCTGTCGCTGCCGCCGCTGGAGGGTTCGGTTGAAAAACAGGTCGTCGACATCGAGAGCCACCAGGCCGTGGTTCGCACGGGCGGCGCTGTGATCGGCAATGTTTCGATCGGGCCCCGGGGGCAGGCGGCCTTTGCCGTAAGGGTTCCGATCCAGAGGAATGACAAGCTGCGAGCCATTCTGTCGGTCGTCATCCGTCCGACGATCGTGACAAACCTCCTCTACGCCAATGGGCTGCCGGAAAACTGGGCGGCCTGGATCGTCGACGGTCAGGATCGCCTTGTCGCTTCCACCGGCGCTCCTGCTCTCGCCGGCAACGCGGCAAGCGAGTTCGCAAGCTTTTCCGGAACGGATTTTGGTCTGGCAACGCTCAAAAACGGGCAGGAGTTGCGGGTCGCCGAAGTTGCGCTGGGGGAAACCCCATGGCGGGTGAGGGTAGGTCTGCCGGTTGCCGAATACGACAGGCTGGCACGCAAGGCGACATTGCTGCTCGCCGCAGCCAGCTGCTTTACGCTGCTGCTCTCAGGTTCGGCTGCATTTCTCTTTCACAGGGAGATTAGGGCCAGGAACCGCGAACGCGAAAGCATGGCAAACTGGCAGCGAATGGATGCGCTTGGAAAGCTGACGGGCCAGGCAGCGCATGATTTCAACAACCTGCTCATGGTGTTTCAGTCGGGCGTCGAGGGCATCAGGAGGAGGCGGAACGATGAGCAGCGGGTGACGCAGCTCCTTTCGCACATGAGTGACGGAGTGACGAGGGGAAAGACGATCACCCAACGACTGCTGTCTTTCTCCAGGCGCTCCAACCAAGGTGCCGGACATGTGGAGCTGGACATCAAGCTTGCCGAATTGAGACCGCTGCTGCGACAAGCCGTCGACGACACGATTGTCATGGACATCAACGTTCCGGATGACATCTGGCCCGTTCACGTGGATCCCGCGGGCCTCGAGATCGCGCTGATCAATTTCCTGACCAATGCGCGCGAGGCGATGGGCAGCGGTGGTCAGGTAACGATTTCGGCAAGGAACGTCCTCGATGGCGCTGTGGAAGATCCGACCCTCCAAGGGCAATTTGTTGCCTTGACGATCGCAGACACCGGAACAGGCGTCGCATCCGAGCATCTGGGGCGGGTGTTCGAGCCGTTTTTCTCCACGAAGAAGAACGGCGGCCCAGGTCTCGGCCTGACCCAGGTTCATAGCTTTGCGAAGGGGAGCGGCGGTGCCGTCAAGGTGTCGAGCGTGGTTGGCCACGGCAGTGCCTTCACGTTGCTGCTTCCTCGCTCAAACGAACAGCGCATTCCACGCGAACCCGCAAAGCCAGGGGTAGATCTTCCTGGCCAGCTGTTGATAGTGGACGACACGCCGTCTTCGCTGGAATCGGTGCGCCTGGCTTTGGAAGGACTGGTTTCCACGATTTTCGTGGCGACAAGCGGCAGCGAGGCAATCGAGGTTCTCGAACGTCACCCGGAGATCGAGGCCGTGATCAGCGACATCATGATGCCGGGCATGTCCGGCATCGAGCTTGCCGAAGAAATACGTCGGAAGAACTCGCGCCTGCCAGTTGTTCTGATGACCGGCTACAGCGACAAGCTTGAGGCCGGCACGGAGGTCGGGTGCCCGGTTGTGGCCAAGCCGTTCAAGATCGAAGACCTGACTGCTTCACTGGAGGCGGCCCAGATTTCGACAGAGAAATCAACAAACGTCGTGCGCCTGGAGATCCCGGCGAAAAGCTGATCGGCTCGAGAGCGCTTCAAATTACCCGACCAGGCTAAGCGGTTTGTGGACCTGCAGCGGTTCGGGAACCTCCAGAAGCCCCGTCAGATAGCGTCCATAGGCGCTCTTCCCATATTGCCTGGCGAGGCATTCGAGCTGAACGGCGTCGATAAAGTTCAGGCGGTAGGCAATCTCCTCGGGGCAGGAAATCTTGACGCCCTGCCGGCGTTCCAGCGTCGACACGAATTCCGACGCTTCCAACAGGCTGTCCGGTGTTCCTGTGTCGAGCCAGGCATACCCGCGTCCCATCATCTCGACATGGAGCGTGCCGCGATCGAGATAGGCCCGATTGACGTCGGTGATCTCCAGCTCGCCTCGGGCGGAAGGTCTCAGGTTGGCAGCAATGTCGACGACGTCCTTGTCATAGAAATAGAGGCCGGTAACGGCCCAGTTCGAACGAGGGCGTTCCGGCTTTTCTTCAATCGAAGCCGCTTTCATCTGCTTGTCGAACTCGACCACGCCGTAACGCTGCGGATCGTTGACATGGTAGGCAAAAACCGTGGCGCCGCTTTCCCGCGCCATGGCGCTTTTGAAGAGGTCGGTAATGCCATGGCCGAAAAAGATGTTGTCGCCGAGGACGAGGCAGGACGAGCTGGAGCCAATGAAGTCCGCCCCGATGATATAGGCCTGCGCAAGGCCGTCAGGAGAGGGCTGTTCCGCATAGGACAACGAGAGACCCCATTTGGAACCGTCGCCGAGCAGCAGCTGGAAATTCGGGAGATCCTTGGGCGTCGATATGATCAGGATGTCGCGGATCCCCGCCAGCATCAGCGTCGACAGGGGATAATAGATCATCGGCTTGTCATAGATCGGCATCAACTGTTTGGACAGCACCTGGGTCATCGGGTGTAGCCGCGTACCGCTGCCTCCGGCGAGAATAATCCCCTTCATCATTTCATCTCCCGAACTTTCTGTTTTCAAGATCGGCCGGCTCCAGCAGGCGCCTGACGACATATCCCGTCGAACCCCGCCAATCGGGCATGACGATGCCGTGGCGCCTGTAGAGTCTTGAACAGTCCAGTTGCGAATTGGCGGGTCGCCGGGCGGGTGTCGGGTAGGCGCTGGTGGGGATGCGGACGACCCTTGCGGAAGGCCCGCCATTTGCCGCCGAAATTTTGAAAATCTCGTCTGCGAAGTCTGCCCAGCTCGCCGCGCCCGTTCCGGCCATATGAAAGATGCCGCGCAGTGCACGGTCGTTTGAAGCCAGCAGATTTTGCCCGACGGCGATGATGGCATCGGCAATATCGATCGCCGAAGTCGGGTTTCCGATCTGATCCTCGACGACCTGCACCTCTTCCCTTGCCTCGGCGACCCTCAGCATGGTGCGCAAGAAATTCCGGCTGAACGGGCTGTAGACCCAGGCGGTGCGGAGGATGGCATGGTTTTCGGTTGCGGCCGCCACGTTCCGCTCGCCTACCAATTTGTCGCGGCCATAGACGCCAAGCGGTGCGACCGGATCGGATTCGACATAGGGGGAGGACTTGCTGCCGTCGAAGACATAGTCTGTGGACAGGTGGACGATCGGCACTTGGAGTGCTGCCGCTACGCGCGCCAGTTCCGCAGGACCTGTTGCGTTGACGGTGAAGGCCACTTCCCTGTCGATTTCGGCCTGATCCACCCCGGTGAAGGCGGCTGCGGAGACGATCAGGTCGGGACGCGCGGCTTCGACGGCTGCAGCGATCGTCTCCGGCATCGCCAGATCGAGTTCAGGGCGGCCGAGCGCAATGATCTCGACATCGGTTCGCTTCTTCGTGTTTTCGAGGAGAGACTGAACGACCTGTCCCTTGAGCCCGGTGACCACGTATCGCTTGGGATTGCCCATCATCCAGCCCCGGCCTTGAGAAGCCCGAGGCGACTGCCGTCATATCCCTGGCGAAGCGGCGCCCACCACCATTCATTGTCGAGATACCAGCGCACCGTCTTTTCGATCCCGGTCTCGAAACTCTCCTGCGCCTTCCAGCCCAGTTCCGTTTCCAGTTTGCTCGCGTCGATCGCGTAACGTGCATCATGCCCCGGCCTGTCGGTCACGAACCGGACCAGATTTTCATGGCGGCCTCCGCCCGGCCGCAAATCGTCGAGGATCGCGCAGATGTGCTTTACTACGTCGATATTGCTGCGCTCATTGCGGCCTCCGACGTTGTAGGTTTCGCCGACCCTGCCGCGCTCGGCGATGAGATCCAGCGCCCGGGCATGATCCTCGACGTAAAGCCAGTCGCGAATATTCGCGCCGCTCCCATAGACTGGCAGAGATTTGCCTTCGAGCGCATTGAGGATCGTCAGCGGGATCAGCTTTTCCGGAAAGTGGAAGGGGCCGTAATTGTTCGAGCAGTTGGAGACGATGACCGGCATCTCGTAGGTGCGTGCCCATGCCTTGGCGAGATGGTCCGATGCGGCCTTCGATGCAGAATAGGGTGAACTCGGATCGTAGGGTGTGGTTTCCGAGAACAGCCCATCTCGCCCCAGCGAGCCGTAGACCTCATCCGTCGAAACGTGCAGGAAGCGGAAAACCTCCTTTTTCCGATGCTCAAGCGATGCCCAGTACTCCCGGGCACATTCGAGCATGGTGAAGGAGCCGAGAATATTGGTTTCGACGAATTGACGTGCGCCGAGGATGGAACGGTCGACATGGCTTTCGGCGGCCAGATGCATCACGCGGTCTGGCCCGAATGTCGAAATCGCGGAACTCACCGCCGCAGCATCGCATATGTCTATCTTGAAGAACCGATAAGACGGCTTGCCTTCAACCGACCTCAGCGATGTCAGCGTGCCGGCATAGGTCAATTTATCGATGTTCAGGACCTCGTACCCCTTTTCGAGCACGAGGTAGCGGATGACCGCCGATCCAATGAACCCCGCCCCACCGGTCACAAGCACGCGCATGCCTTGGATTACCCCCAAAAGCTCTCGTCAACCGCTGCGGCTGAGTCTGCCGAATTGATCGTTGACGGCATAACTGAAGTTGGACTGAAGCTCGGCGAGCGTCGGCTGCCCCCGATCCTTTTCCGAGAGAATCGCCTTGTCTGCCGCGACAGGCCATTCGATCCCAAGCTCGGGATCGTTCCAGAGCAGGCCACGCTCGTGTTCCGCGCTGTAATAGTCAGTCACTTTGTAGGTGATGACCGTATCTGCCGTCAGGGTGCAGAACCCATGTGCGAAACCCGGCGGCAGCCAAAGCTGAAGGGCATTTTCGGCCGATAGTTCCACCGAGACGAACTTGCCATAGGTCGGCGATCCGGTACGGATATCAACCGCCACATCCAGGAATGCGCCGCTCGAACACGAGACCAGCTTGCCTTGTGCACGAGGATTGGTTTGAAAGTGAAGACCGCGGACAGTTCCTGCTTCTGCCGAATAAGACCGGTTGTCCTGAACGAACGTGAAAGGACCGACTTCGGATTCAAAAAGGCTTTTCCGAAATGTCTCCAGGAAATAACCCCGGGAATCTCCGAATTTCTTCGGAACCAGTAATAAAACGCCCTCAATGATCGTTTTATCGAAGCGCACAGGGCCCCCATGATCCTGAAACTGCGGAATGTCTAGTGATAAGGCCACATGGATATTCGCAGCGCAATTCAGACGCGGCTCATCAGATCGGCCATGGATCGTCCAATAGCGGTAGTGAAGCCTACGCCCGCTATCTTCCGTCGTTCCGACGGCAAAAGTGTTGGGGGAACGAATACGGGCAGATCGACGCCGCGGTAAATCGTCGTCTGGGTGCTCGACCGAGATCACCCGTTCGGGACGAAAGTGTTACCTATGTCCTATGTCTCAGGAATAAAACGTAACCCATGTGTCCAGAACGGACCCGGGAATAGCTGGCTGGGGCGCCTGGATTCGAACCAGGGATGACGGTACCAAAAACCGTTGCCTTACCGCTTGGCGACGCCCCACCATGACGGCGGTGATGATACCGCCCAGGCAATGCGGCTTGCTCTAGCAAAGCTTCATTCGGCGAGCAATCACAGAGCGGTCGTTTTTTGTTAAATCTCATACTTTCATTCGGCTTGGGAAATTTGCTCGGAACTGGTGCGCGGCCACTCCGTGCTTCGAGTGCCAGCGTTCACCTTTCGCAAAGCCTGCGCTCACCCTGAAAAGGTTGATAGGTGCAGTCGGAAGCCCGGAAAGAGCGGTAGCTGCGGGAGCAGGCAGTGATATTGCAGGAGGGCGCCGCGCCCGGCTCGCCGGTTGCCAGACCCTTGTTCAGATCGAAATCGGGAGCGGGCTCGGCCATTGCCGCGCGGATGAAGTCCCGCCAGATCCGGGCTGGAAGCGAGCCGCCCGTCACGCCTTTCATCGGCGTGTCGTCATCATTCCCGACCCAGACGCCGACGACCAGGGGCTCGGTGAACCCGACGAACCAGGCATCGCGATTGTTCTGGCTGGTGCCCGTCTTGCCGGCCGCGAATGTGCCGGGGTCTGCGTCACGGCCGGTACCGCGTTCGATAACGAGCTGCAGCAGGCCAAGCAGGTCGGACTCGTAGGGCGACAGATCGATGGAGGGCGTCGTCTTTTCGCCCACCCTGAAAGTCTGGGATTGCCCCGATGCTCGAAAATCAACAATACCCCATGGCTCGACCGGCGCCTTGCCGAGGCGAACCGACGCATAGGCGCTGGTGAGGTCGAGCAGGTTCACCTCCGATGTTCCGAGCGCCAGAGATGGGGTCGGCGCCAGGGGCGTGTCGATGCCGAGTTCCTTTGCGGCGGCGACGACGTTGTCTAGCCCGACATCCTGGGCGAGGGCGACCGTTGCAGCGTTCAGTGAACGGGCGAAAGCTTCCGCCAATGTGACCCAGCCGCGGTAAGCACCGCCGGAATTTTCAGGCGACCACCCGTCGATTTCGATCGGTGCGTCGAGGACGCGGTCGAAAAGGGTCAGTCCTCTCTTCAGGGCGGCGTAATAGACGAAAAGTTTGAACGTGGAGCCGGGCTGCCGCATCGCCGTGACGGCGCGGTTGAACTGGCTCGTCTTGTAGTCGTGCCCGCCGACCATGGCGACGACGGCGCCCTCCGGCGTCATCGCCACAAGCGCCGCCTGGCTTGCGCCAAGCGACTTTCCTTCTTCGTCGAGAGCCTGCGTTACCACCTTTTCGGCAATGCGCTGAAGACGCGGAACCAGGGTCGTGCGTACCGTGGTCGAGCCTGGGGTGGCGCCTGCGATCTCGCTTGCCTGTGGCGAAATCCAGTCGGCGAACCAGCTTCCCGAGCGGGGTGTCGGCGTCGTCGGGCGGAGCTTGCCAAATTCCGCCCTGGCGGCGGCTGCTTCGTCTGGCGTCAGCTTGGCGTTGTCAACCATGGCGGCGAGCACCGTCGCTGTCCGTTGACGGGCGCCCTCGATATTGTCGATCGGGTTCAACTGGCTCGGCGCCTTCAAGAGGCCCGCGAGTAGCGCTGATTCCGAGACGTTGAGGTCTCGGATGTCTTTGTTGAAGTAAATCCGTGCGGCGGCCGGCATTCCGGTCGCACCCGAACCGAGATAGGCGGCATTCAGATAGCGGGTCAGGATTTCCTGCTTGCCCAGTTTCCATTCCAGCCAGAACGCAATGACCACTTCCTGGATCTTCCGCTTCAGCGTCCGGTCGCTTTGCAGATATTGCAGCTTGATCAATTGCTGGGTGATCGTGCTGCCGCCCTGGACCACCGAGCCTGCCTGAAAATTCCTGATGAATGCGCGGCCGATTCCCTGCGGATCGACACCGTAATGGGTCATGAACCGCCTGTCCTCGATCGACAGGACAGCGTCGACGAGGGACTGCGGAAACTGATTGTAGGTCGTATATGGCCCCTGATACGGGCCTTGCCGCACAAGCGGCCCGCCATCCGCCGTTTCAAGCACGATAACAGGCTTCAGCGTGCCTGCGGCGATCTCCCGCCACGGCACGTCCTTCAAGGCCCATGCTAGAACGCCTGCCATGACGAGGACGCAGGCGAATGATGCGAGTGCAGCTATGGTTATCCAGGACAACCGTGTTGATGGCCGGTTCTGCCTTGAAATTGGCCGCCAATGCCGCAAGGCGACCATTGCGGAGAGGGCTTTGCTGCGGAGGCCTGAAAGGCGTTCCGCTGCCGGCCTAGATGTCGGGTCGGGTTCCCGCTTTTTCAGCCTTGCGTATTTCTTCCGAAGCGTGGCGGCGGCGTTGCTTATCCAGAGAGAGCCAGATCGCCACGACGTACCGAGATCCTGGCGGAGCGCGGTCAGCAATTCGCGGACGGCACGCCCGCTTTGCCCAAAGACGGGGGCAGAATTGCCGCTGGCTTTCTGCTCATCTGCCGGTTCGCCCGGATGCAAGCCTTCTTCGTGAAGCTCGCCCGTTTCCGGCACGCTTTTTGGTGCCGCCTCTGTGTCAGTCATCCGCGCGGGCTCGCTGAGGGCACGTTCATCCGGTTTCTTCGAGCTGTCCTCAGGGCTGGTCATTCACTGTGGTGCGGTTGGGTCTCGTAAATGAAATAGTGCGTGACAGCACAAAAGGAAGGTGCTGCCGCGCCTATCGGTGATCAGAAGCCGTGATGCTCTACTCCCAATGAAGTAAGCGCGGTCAAATAGATAGACGGCGGAAGCCGTGTCACTATCGGATCTGCAAGTTTGATCTGCAAGCGGAGGTAATGCATGAAAAAACGGGTGATGAGCGATCCGAACTGGCCCGAGCCGGTGATCGTAACGGTCGGGCGAAGGTCTCCGGAAATTATTCGAACTCCCGCAGAGGCCTTGATCTACCTTACCAACAAATGGCCTGGCGCGCGCAACGAGCGCTACAGAACAGCAACCGAGTTCTGCTCGGCTGCGCTGCGCAGACAGGTAGACGCCGCATCTGCACGTGAGACGTTTCTGTCCGCCGCACTCGAAGCGGGAATGCTCCAATAAGCCTGATCTTTTGCGACACAGCCAATCTTCATGGACCTGTTCGCGGATGGATATAGCGAAGCGCCGAAAAATCCCGGGCCGCAAGACGGTGGCTGTCGAGCAGCGTCGGTTGGGCGCTGCTTGTACGGCCGGAAGCGAGGCCGAAGATCACCTGCCATAGCGTGGTGACCATGCCATGTCGTTCAATCCCTGTCGTTCATGGCCGCACGGAGCGTATCGTTGATGCGATCCTGCCAGCCGGGGCCATCTTCCTGAAAATAGGCGAGCACGTCGCTGTCGAGCTTCAGCGACACGAGTTCCTTGACATTGGGTGGCGCCCGCCGCTCGACGGCGGGAGCCGGGGCGGCCTTCTTGGTCGGCGAGAACAGTGCCTCGGCAGCTTCGAGCGGATTGACGGGCCGGCGCGGGGGACGTGTCATGATGATCTCCGTAGTCAAAAGGGGAGGGTATTCGCCGTCGCAGTTCTGGCCTGCAGACGCGGCTCTTTTCCCGAACTATCAGCAAGCTTTGCAAAATAGCAATCACGGAGCAGGGCGGTCAGCGGGAAGAGGCATTGCCAACCGGCATGTGGGCCGTACCGGCATCCGCAAACCTCGGAAACCCACTATGGGATTTCTGCTCTTGGTCGTATAACCGTCCTCGATCCTGAGAACGCTCTCCCGAGCACTTCTGTTGACGCACGCTGTCTCCGCCGATCGTCCTCGGATCAGTCCCGTTCGACTGGCCTCCGGTCAGTCCTTCGAAGTCCCGGAGCCCATCTGGCTCACCCAAGGAGAACGACCATGGATCGTACCGCCGTTGAAAACCGCCGCAAGGCATCGTTGAACACTCCCTCCGATCTGCCCTCCAACGCCACCGCCGATATTGCCGGTGCGCTTGCGGCGCTGCTTGCGGACACGTTCGCGCTCTATCTCAAGACCAAGAATTTTCACTGGCATATGAGCGGCCCGCATTTTCGCGATTACCACGTGATGCTCGACGAACAAGGCGAGCAGATTTTTGCCATGACCGACGCGATCGCCGAACGTGCCCGCAAGATCGGCGGCACGACGATCCGCTCGATCGGCCATATCGGCCGGCTGCAGCGCCTTCTCGACAACGACGCCGATTTCGTCACCCCGCGGGACATGCTCGCAGAACTGAAGGACGACAACCAGCAACTCGTGTCGTTCCTGCGCCAGGCCCACGAAGTCTGCGCCGAACATAACGACGTAGCCACAACGAGCCTGCTGGAAGTCTGGATCGACGAGACGGAACGCCGCGCCTGGTTCCTGTTCGAGACGACACGCGGCGCCGAATAAATCGGTCACCAATTGAAATCTATAAAGAACCCCCAGCGGCAACGGCATCGCTGCCGCCGATCGTCGCGATGACATCTCATCCACCGTTCAGAACCAGTACAGGCATTTCATGATTCAAGACTTCTCCTCCATCATCGACCGCTTCGGTATCGGCAGCCGCGGAAGCTCGGCTGTCGTGCATCAGGGCACCGGCTATTTCGCCGTGACGCCTCAATCCCCCTATGACGGTGATTTGAGCACCGCCGAACAGACCCGGCAACTGCTCGCCAAAGCCGAAGCGCGGCTTGCCGAGATCGGCAGTGCCAAGCAGGGCTTGATCTTCTGCGCGATCATATTGGCCGACATGGACGGTTATGCCGAAATGAACGAGGTCTGGGACGCCTGGGTTTCGGGCATGGCTCCGCCCGCCCGGGCCTGTTTCGAGGCGCGGCTTGCCAATCCCAATCTGAAGGTGGAGATGATCATGGTGTGCGCTGCGGCATCGACCAAGGCGGCATAGCAGGCGTTCCCGCAAGACCAATGCAGGTTTTGCATGGGTGCCCTGAGGCTTTGTTGCTTTTACAGGCAGGTGGGAAGGATTATATCCCTGTCATCGAACGACGCCGGAGCCAAGAACGGTTGCTGACGTCAGACAGTCTCAGGAAAGGGACCCGATCATGAACGTAGCACGCTCTTTCAACAACTGGCGCAAGTATCGTCAGACCGTCACCGAACTCGGCCGCATGACCAGCCGAGAACTGCAGGACCTCGGCATCGACCGCTCCGACATCCGCAACGTCGCCCGCGCAGCCATCGGTCGCTAATCGCGATATAGCCCGCCTGGACCATGCACGACGCCCGCCATTGCCGCGGGCGTTTCTGCGTCAGAAGATGTTCTGCGCGCCAGACCTCTTTGAGACTTTCACTACCCGTTTTTCGGTATGCATTTTTCGTATAGCTGCACTGCAACATAATGACTATCAATCGAGCAGGATCGTTGTATAGTCATACTTATCGAAGCGATGCACCTCCTCCCGCAGAGCTTCGTGTTATCAGACGGCCCACTCCTCCTCCCAGGGACGTCTGTAGGAACGGCGGCACTCCTCCTCCCAGCCGCTGTTCGGTTCTTTACGGAAAGCCTGCCGCACCTCCTCCCGCGGCAGGCTTTTTCGTTTTGGGGCTGAGGGTTTTTCAGAATTCAAAATCGCGCGTTTAACCGAGGTCGCTCAGGTGGCATCCGGCGATGTCGATTCGTGCCTGAAAGTCGAAGACGCGGCGAGGCGATCCGTTGCCGCATCGCGGAGAAGGGGCACTCGCCGGAAAACGGTCTTCTACGGATTCTCACGGCAACCGAATCTCCATAACAGCCAGAATCGCAGCCATCATCGAAGCGCCGGAGGAGATGATTCGCGTCCGGCGCATCGCCCTGTCGATCTGCTTTTCCCTTCCTCGCTCCCGGTCTTCTCTTCGTCGCGAAGCCTATGTTGCCGAGGTGGACCTGGTGCAAGGGAAGATCGTAACGATCGGTTAAAACCAGGCCTTCCAAGGGGCTCTTGTTTACCAATTGTTAACCATATCGGGGCTAAAAAACGGTCACGATTTCTTTACGCAGATGACCAAAATGCTAACAGACGCTCGCGCTATCCGTATCAAGGGCCGTTCTTTTCTGGCGGTCGTGCTTGCTCCCGACCTTCCCTTCGACGACTGGCTTGTCAGGCTGGATGATCTCGCGGCGCGTTCCGCCGGGTTCTTTCTGGGTCGGCCGGTCGTGCTCGACGTCACCGATCTGCCGATCGATCGCGCTCAGTTGAAAGAGCTCATCGCCGAGCTTGCCGGGCGCAGCGTCAATATCATGGGCATCGAAGGCGGCCGTCCTTCGATCCTTGGGCCAGGCATGCCTCCGGCACTCAAGGGTGGTCGGCCGGTCTCCGACGAAGCCGTCGCCAAGGAGCCGATCATCGAACTGCACAACAGCGAGCCGAAACCGTCGGTGCCGGAGATGCGTCCGACCTTGCAGTCCATCGTCATTCGCGATCCCGTGCGGTCGGGGCAGTCGGTGATCTTCCCCGAAGGTGACGTGACGATTATCGGATCGGTCGCCTCGGGAGCTGAAATCATCGCTGGTGGCTCGATCCACATTTACGGGACCCTGCGTGGCAGGGCCATGGCAGGATCGCTCGGAAACGCATCGGCACGCATTTTCTGCCGCAAGCTCGAAGCCGAGCTTTTGGCAATCGACGGCATCTACAAGATGGCGGACGACATGGCCCCAGGCCTTCGCGGACATTCAGTCCAGCTTTGGCTCGAAGGGGATTCGATCATGGCAGAGAAACTTATTTGAGCCGCAACCGGCCAGCAAACAGGAGAGCAAGATGGGGAAAGTCATCGTAGTCACTTCAGGCAAGGGCGGGGTTGGCAAGACGACCTCGACTGCCGCACTCGGAGCGGCTCTGGCCCAGCGAAACGAACGGGTTGTCGTCGTCGATTTTGACGTCGGGCTGCGCAACCTCGACCTCGTGATGGGCGCCGAACGTCGGGTCGTTTACGATCTGATCAACGTCATCCAGGGCGAGGCGAAGCTCTCGCAGGCACTGATCCGCGACAAGCGCCTGGAGACGCTGTTCCTGCTGCCGGCATCGCAGACGCGCGACAAGGACAACCTGACGCCCGAGGGCGTGGAGCGGGTCATTACCGAATTGAAGCGGGTCTTCGACTGGGTCATCTGCGATAGCCCTGCCGGTATCGAGAGCGGCGCCACGCTCGCCATGCGCCACGCCGACATGGCTGTGGTGGTCACCAATCCGGAAGTCTCGTCCGTCCGCGACTCGGACCGCATCATCGGTCTGCTGGATTCGAAGACGATGAAGGCCGAGCGCGGCGAGCGGATGGAAAAGCACCTGCTTTTGACGCGTTACGACGCCAACCGTGCGGAACGGGGGGACATGCTGAAGGTCGAGGACGTGCTGGAGATCCTCTCCATCCCGCTCATCGGCATCATCCCCGAAAGCATGGATGTCCTGCGCGCCTCGAATATCGGTGCGCCGGTCACCCTGGCGGACGCACGCAGCGCACCGGCCATGGCCTATTTCGATGCCGCACGCCGGCTTGCAGGAGAAGTTCTGCCGATCACGATCCCCGGGGAAAAGCGGGGGATATTCGGCAAGATCTTCGCACGGAGGGCCGCATGACCATATTCAACCTTTTCCGCAAACAGCGCTCCGCACCCACGGCCCGCGAACGCCTGCAGGTGCTTCTCGCCCACGAACGCTCATCGAACGGCTCGGACCTCGTATCCTTGCTTCGCGAAGAAATCCTTGCGGTGATCGCCAAGCACGTGCAGGTCGACAGCGACAAGGTGCAGGTCAAGATGGACCGCGACGAGAACGTCACGATCCTCGAGATCGACGTCGAGATCCCACTGGATGCCGTCAGCCAGGCTGCCTGAGCCGGCAGCATTCGGCAAACTCGAATTTTGAAACGCGGACAACCTGGTTGTCCGCGTTTCGTATTTCGCTTTCTCGCGCGAAGGAAGACTGGCGACGCGCTGAGTGGAAACGGCCGCCAATCCGGCCCGCTTGACAGGATTGCTGAAAACCGACAGTTATCGTCGTAATTCCGAGGGGGGCATCTTGACGATGCTGAGATGGCGGTGAGCCGGACCCTTGAACCTGATCCGGGTTATGCCGGCGTAGGAACGGAAATAGGCGTCGACCGACGGCACTTTCTCTTCTCCGCTTCACCTGGGTCTCCGTGATTGACTGATCTGGAGATCGACCGATGACATCCATTCTTTCCGTGGTTCCGCGAGGATATCCGGTCCTGGCGTGCAGGTTCGACGCGTAGCATCATGCGCGCGTCCCATGCGGTCATCGGCCTCGTCCTGCTTGTCACGCTCTGGCAAGCGGGCGTCTGGCTGTTTGCTCCGCCCCACTATATTCTGCCGTCGCCTGTAGCCGTCGCGTCCGCCTTCCTGCGGCAGCCTGGTTTCCTGCTGCAGAACAGCGCCGTCACGCTGATCGAAATCGCGCTAGGCCTTGCGATCGGCGCAGGCCTCGGCATTGCCACGGCCTTCGGCGTTGCGGCGCTGCCGCGGCTTGGCCGTCTCGTCTGGCCGATGGTGCTGATCCTGCAGGCCTTTCCCGTCTTCGTACTGGCGCCGATCCTGGTTCTCTGGCTGGGCTTCGGCCTCGCCTCGAAAGTGGCGATGACGACGATCATCATCTTCTTTCCGGTCGCCTCCGCCTTTGCCGACGGCCTTCGCCGCACCGATCAGGAAATCCTCGACGCCGTCTCGCTGGAGGGCGGCAGCCATTGGCAGACGCTGGTGTCGATGCGCGTGCCGCTGGCGATCCCGAGCCTCGTTTCCGGCCTTCGGGTCGCGGCACCCCTGGCGCCGCTCGGGGCGGTCGTCGGCGAGTGGGTCGGGGCATCCGGCGGGCTCGGCTTCGTGATGGTCCAGGCCAATGCCCGCATGCAGACCGACACGGTGTTTGCAGCAATGGTCATACTCGCCATTCTCACCCTCATTTTGCGGCTTCTCATCGACCGGCTGACATCCGGTCTCGCCCCCTGGGCCAGCGAAGCCGACCCTGAATCCTCATCCGCATCAAGGAGTTCCGTCCGATCATGATCCGTATCCTCACCGCGTCCCTCATCGTGCTGGCAAGCCTTGCCACTCCGATTTCTGCGCAGGCGGCCGACAAGCTCAGCGTGCTGCTCGAATGGTTCGTCAATCCGGACCACGCGCCAATGGTCATCGCCAAAGAGCGCGGGCTGTTTGGCGATGCCAATCTCGACGTCGAGCTCATCCCGCCGTCCGATGCCTCCGCGGTGCCGCGGCTGGTTTCGGCGGGCGAGGCGGATATCGGCATCCACTACCAGCCAAACCTCTATCTCGACCACGAAGCGGGTCTGCCGCTCGTGCGGTTCGGTACCCTGGTCGAAACGCCGCTCAACACCGTCACGGTGCTGGCGGACGGTCCGATCAAGAGCCTCAAGGACCTGAAGGGCAAAAAGGTCGGCTTTTCCGTGACCGGTTTCGAGGATGCGATGCTGAAGCGCATGCTGGCTTCGGAAGGGCTTTCCAACGATGACGTGGAGCTGATCAACGTCAACTTTTCGCTGTCGCCGTCGCTGATCGGGGGCAAGGTGGATGCGACGCTTGGCGGTTTCCGCAACTTCGAGCTGACCCAGATGAAGCTGGAAGGCCATGCGGGGCGGGCGTTTTTCCCGGAAGAGCATGGGGTTCCGGCCTATGACGAGCTGATCTTCGTCACCCGCCGCGATTCTACTGGCGACAACCGGCTGCCGCGTTTCCTGCATGCGGTCGAACAGGCCTCGATCTACATCACAAATCATCCGCAGGAGGCCTGGCAGCTTTTCATCAAGGCCTATCCGAGCCTCGACGACGAGTTGAACCGCACCGCGTTCTTCGACACGCTGCCGCGTTTTGCCAAGCGTCCGGCCGCACTCGACCAGGGCCGTTACCAGCGCTTCGCCACCTTCATGAAGGAAACCGGGCTGATCAAGGCAGTGCCTCCGGTCTCCGACGTTGCTGTCGAAATCAAATAGGCCAAGTTGCTGTTATCGTTTGATTTGAGCTCCGGGGTTCGCGTAACGTGATTTTCATGCCAGACAGGCTTTCCACGTTACGTGACCCGGAGTTTGCTTGACCATCGGACTTGCCCATGCGGAACTGATCGCGGTTCTGTCCGCCGTCACCGGCGACGAGCCGCGCGTGATGACGGTACGCTCGGGAGATGCGCTGCCGTCCGGCCCTTTCGAGCTCGGCCATCGCAGCCTGCAGGCCGGGCTTCGCGAATGGGTGGGGGACCAGACGGGCCATCCGCTCGGTTATCTCGAACAGCTCTATACCTTCGCCGACCGCGACCGGACCCATGAGGATGCCGAGGGGCGGACGATCTCGATCAGCTATCTCGGCCTCGTCCGCGAACAGGCCGCACCCGGCGCCGGAAAACCCGGCTGGCACGGCTGGTACGAATACTTCCCCTGGGAGGACCATCGCGGGGGGAGGCCGGAGATACAGGCGGCCATCACCGACCGCCTGCAGGATTGGGTCACTTCGGAAACGGCGCGCCGCGAACACCGCCAGCGCCGCGTCGATTTTGCCTTCGGGCTAGACGGTGCCGCCTGGAACGAGGATCTCGGCCTGCAGCGTTACGAGTTGATGTATGAGGCAGGCCTTGTGACCGAGGCCGGTTGTCCGCCGGCCAAAAATTTCGGTCGATCGATGTTTGCCGATCACCGCCGTATCCTGGCGACCGGGATCGCGCGGCTGCGCGCCAAGATCAAATATCGCCCGGTAGTCTTCGAATTGATGCCCGAGAGTTTTACGCTGTCGCAATTGCAGCGCACCGTCGAAGCGCTGGCCGGCTTGACGCTGCATAAGCCGAACTTCCGCAGGCTGATCGACCAGCAGGAGCTGATCGAGGAAACCGGGGAGGCGACCAGCGAGACTGGCGGCCGGCCGGCCAAGCTCTTCCGCTACCGTCATGCGGTCCTCGAAGAGCGCGCGCTTTCCGGTTCGAAACTTCCGCTTTCACGCAATTGACATAAACTCTAAACGAGAATATGTCTCTGCGCCGGATATACTCACTTCGAGTATAAAAGGAGTCGCTCATGAATTCCCCGGTTTCGGTTTCCCAGCTTTACGATCGTGTCAGCCGCGTCATCCCGAAGGCCGAGTGGATGAGCTACGAGGCGGATGTCGCCGCGATCCTGGAGCTCAAGCGCACCCGCAACGCCGTCATCCTCGCTCACAACTATCAGGCGCCGGAAATCTTCCATGGCGTCGCGGATATCGTCGGCGACAGTCTGGCGCTCGCCCGCAAGGCGATCGACGTGGATGCGGATGTGATCGTGCTCGCCGGCGTGCATTTCATGGCGGAGACGGCAAAGCTCTTGAACCCGGGGAAGACGGTACTGATCCCGGACATGGCGGCGGGCTGTTCGCTGGCGGATTCGATCACGCCCGAGGACATCGCGCTGCTGCGGCAGGCGCATCCGGGCGTGCCGATCATCACCTATGTGAACACCTCTGCAGCGGTGAAGGCGGCGTCCGATATCTGCTGCACCTCCGGCAATGCCAAGCAGGTGGTGGAATCGCTCGGCGTTCCGAAAGTGCTGATGATCCCGGATGAGTACCTGGCGCAGAACGTGGCGCGGGAAACCAATGTGGAGATTATCGCCTGGCACGGCCATTGCGAAGTGCACGAGCTGTTCAATGCGCAGGACGTCCGCGATCTGCGCGAGGCGCATCCGGGCGTGGTGGTGCTGGCGCATCCGGAATGCCCGCCGGAAGTGGTGGCCGAGGCCGACTTTGCGGGATCGACTGCCGTCATGTCGGACTATGTCGGCCAAAAGAAGCCGGCCCGTGTCGTGCTCCTGACCGAGTGCTCGATGAGCGACAATGTCGCCGTGCATCATCCGGACGTGGAATTCGTGCGGCCCTGCAACCTCTGCCCGCACATGAAGCGGATCACTCTCGCCAACATCCGCAAGGCGCTGGAGGAAAACCGGCACGAGGTGACCGTCGATCCGTCGATCGCGGTTGCCGCCCGCCGCGCGGTCGAGAGGATGCTCGCCATATGACCGAGATACTCGACCATCTCGCCGACCGCATCGCGATCGTCGGCAGCGGTCTGGCGGGGCTGGTGACGGCGCTGACCTTGGCGCCGCAGCCCGTCGTGCTGATCACCCGCGCCGCCTTGGGTGCGGAAACGTCGAGCGCCTGGGCGCAGGGCGGCATTGCCGCGAGCCTCGGGGCCGACGACAGCGCTAACCTGCATCTGGCCGATACGCTCGCAGCCGGCGACGGACTTTGTGATCCGGCAGTCGCCGCTTCGATCCTGACGCAAGCCCCGAACGCCATCGCCATCCTGGAAAAATTCGGCGTGCGTTTCGACCGGGCCGCTGACGGTTCGCTTTCGCTCGGGCTGGAGGCTGCCCATTCGCGCCGCCGTATCGTGCACGTGGCGGGCGACGGCTCGGGCGCGGCGATCGTCCGGGCGTTGGTCGAAGCCGTTTCCAGAACGCCGTCGATCACGGTGCTTGATGGTGTTGAGGTTCGTCGGCTTTTGACGAATGGCGATGCGGTGTCCGGCCTGCTCTGCGCGGCGGGCTCGGGAGCGGTTGTTGTTCCGACCACGCGGGTGGTTCTGGCGACCGGCGGCCTTGGGGGGCTTTATGACGCGACCACCAACCCCACCGGCAATTTCGGCCAGGGGGTGATGCTTGCTGCACGGGCGGACGCGGTGCTTGCGGATATGGAATTCGTGCAGTTCCACCCGACGGCGCTCGACTCCCAACGGCGGCCGCTGGCGCTGGTCAGCGAGGCGGTGCGCGGCGAGGGTGCGGTGCTGGTCAACGAAAAGGGCGAGCGTTTTCTCGCCCGCGAACCGGGCGCCGAACTGGCTGCGCGGGATATCGTGGCGCGTGCCATCAGTGCCGAGATCGCCCGCGGCGGGCGTGTCTTTCTCGATGCCCGGCCGGCGCTCGGAAACGGGTTCTCCAGACGGTTTCCGGCGATCGACGCGCTCTGCCGGGAGGCGAGAGTCGATCCCAATTCGGATCTCATCCCGGTTCGTCCCGCCGTGCATTACCACATGGGCGGGGTGGCGACGGACGTGAACGGCCGCAGCTCGGTGCCCGGCCTCTGGGTGGTCGGGGAGGCGGCTTCGACCGGTCTCCACGGTGCCAACCGGCTCGCCAGCAACTCGCTACTGGAAGCGGCCGTGATGGGCATGCGGGCCGCGCAGGACCTCTCGGCGACCTCTGCCGGAACGCCTCATCAGGTCACCGCTGCAGAACTACCGGTGTCGGCGGACATTTCCGCCGTGCGGCCGATCGTGTCGCGGCATCTCGGCGTCCTCAGAAACGCCGGTGCCATTCATGGCGCTATCGCCAGCCTGCTGCCGCTCGTCGAAAGCGCCGGATCGGCAGCCGATCCGGCGATCGTCGCGCTGCTGATTGCCGTCTTCGCGTCGCTGCGAAAGGAATCCCGCGGCGCGCATGCCCGCACCGATTTCCCGCTGAAGCTCGCCTATGCGGAACGGCGGCAGATGCGCCTTGCCGATGCGCTGGATATCGCCCGCGCGACCACCTCCCATCCCCTTGCCCGGAGTGCCTGACACATGACCCTTGCCGCCCTTCCGCGACTTCTCGTCGAACCGCCGGTGCGCGCAGCGCTTCTGGAAGACCTCGGCCTGGCCGGTGACATCACGTCCACGGCAGTCATTCCGGCTGATCACCGCTCGACGGTTGTCATGGCGGCCCGCAAGCACGGCGTCATCGCCGGCCTTGATGCGGCCGAGCTCGCCTTCCAGCTCGTCGATCCGAAGATCGTCATGACCCGTCATATCGAGGATGGGGGGGCGGTGAAGCCGGGTGACGTGATCGCCACGATCGAAGGTCCGTCCCGCGGCCTTCTGACCGGCGAACGGACGGCGCTCAATTTCCTCGGCCATCTCTCCGGCATCGCCAGCGTCACGGCCGGCATCGTCGCGGCGATCGAAGGCACCAGGGCTTCCGTCGTCTGCACCCGCAAGACGACGCCGGGGCTTCGGGCGCTGGAGAAATACGCGGTGCGCGCCGGCGGTGGCATGAACCATCGCTTTGCGCTCTATGACGCCGTGCTGATCAAGGACAATCACGTGGCGATTGCCGGCGGCATCGCCGAATCCATTCGCCGCGCCAGGGCGGGCGTCGGGCATATGGTGAAGATCGAGGTGGAGGTGGATACGCTCGACCAGCTTCACGAAGCCATGGAGGTCGGCGTCGATGCGGTGCTGCTCGACAACATGACGCCGGACCAGCTTTGCGAGGCGGTCGGCATCGTCGCGGGCCGGGCGATCACCGAAGCGTCCGGCGGGATCACGCCGGCGACGGCGGCCGCCGTGGCCGCCTCGGGCGTCGATCTGCTCTCGGTGGGGTGGATCACCCATAGCGCGCCGACACTAGATATCGGGCTCGATTTCCGGTCTGCAAATTAGGTGACCGACGGCGCCGGAGGCTTCCGGTGTCGTTGAAAACAATGGTACATCCTTGATCCGGAACACCGAACGGGCAAGGAGTGCAAGATGCCGAGAATACCCGAAGACCAGATCGACGCCGTGCTGGCTCTTGTCGATGCCGAAATCGACGAGAGCCTCGCGCGCCTCTTCGACCTGATCCGTATTCCGAGCATCTCCACCGATCCCGGCTATCGCGATCAGTGCAAGGCGGCGGCCGAGTGGCTGAGCCGCGATCTCGGAGCGATCGGCTTCGATGCCTCCGTCCGGCCGACCACGGGCCATCCGATGGTCGTCGCGCATCAGAAGGAGGCGGCCGGGCCGCATCTGCTGTTCTACGGGCATTACGACGTCCAGCCGGTTGATCCGCTGGCGCTTTGGACGAGCGATCCGTTCGAGCCGCGGCTGGAGCCGTTGCCGAATGGCGATACTGCGATCGTCGCGCGCGGCGCTTCGGACGACAAGGGACAGATGATGACCTTCGTCGAGGCCTGCCGTGCCTGGAAGGCAGTGACCGGCAAGCTGCCGGTGCAGGTTAGCATTCTCTTCGAAGGCGAGGAGGAGGCGGGCAGCCCGAGCCTTGTGCCGTTCCTCGATGCTACCGCCGAGGAACTGAAGGCTGACATGGTCTATGTCTGTGATACCGACATGTGGGACCGCGAGACGCCGGCCGTCACGACCATGCTGCGCGGGCTCTACAGCACCGAGATCGAGATTACCTGCGCCGACCGGGACCTGCATTCCGGCATGTTCGGCAATGCCGCCCGCAACGCGCTTCAGGTTCTATCGGATGTGATCGCGAGCCTGAGGACGTCGGATGGGGGCGTGGCAGTCGAAGGCTTTTACGACGGCGTCAAGGAACTGCCGGAGGCCATCAAGGCGCAGTGGCAACGGCTGCCGTTCGACGAGAAGGGTTTTCTTGCCGATATCGGGCTGACCATTCCGGCGGGCGAGGCGGGCCGGTCGATCCTCGAACAGGTCTGGGCGCGGCCGAGCTGCGAGATCAACGGCATGAGCGGCGGTTATACCGGGGAAGGCTTCAAGACGGTCATCCCAGCCAAGGCGACCGCCAAGATCTCGTTCCGGCTGGTCGAGGGGCAGGTGCCGGAGAAGATCCGCGATGCCTTCAAGGCGCATTTTCGGGCGCGCATCCCGGCCGACTGCTCGGTGACCTTCAAGGATTTCGGGCTGGCGCCGGCGACCGTCATGCCGGTCGAGAGCCCGTTCCTGACGAAGACGTTAGCCGCACTTTCCACCGAATGGGAATGCGAGGCCGCACTTGCCGGAACTGGCGGCTCGATCCCGATCATTGGCGAGTTCAAGCGCCGGCTCGGCTGTGACGCGCTGCTTGTCGGCTTTGCCCGTTTCGACAACCGCGTTCACAGCCCGAACGAGAAATACGACCTGTCGAGCTTCCACAAAGGCATCCGCTCCTGGGTGCGTATTCTCGCAGCGCTCGCCGACTGATCATATCGCCGCTCAGGCTTTTTCGAAGAGCGGCGAGATCACCATTTCCGGCACCAGGACAAGTCCCTTGTCGGTGATGCGGATCTCCGGGATGACCGACAACGGGATGAGGTTGAAGCCCATATAGGCGATGGTGCAGCCGGCCTTTTCCCATTCGAGCTTGAGGACCTTCACCTCGTCGGCGACCTCGTGGACACGTTTGTCGGAGAGCAGGCCGGCGATCGGCAGCGGCACCATTGCGGTGACCTTTCCGTCCATGACGACGCAGACGCCGCCCTGTTTTTCCTCGATCGCATCCAGCGCCAGCTGCATGTCGGTCTCGTTGGTGCCGGCGACGATGATGTTGTGGCTGTCATGACCGACGGAGGAGGCGACGGCGCCCTTTTTCAGGCCGAAACCGTTGAGCAACCCGTGCGCGACATTGCCGGACGATTTACCGTGCCGCTCGACGACGGAGACGAAGCAGAGGTCGTGACGGTCGAAATGCGCCTGCCAATCGTCGGCGGGTCCGAGCGTCACAGTGACGTGGCCGAGCGTAATGCCGGGAAGCTCGGTGCGGATCGTATGGGCGGTGACCGTGTCGATCGGAAGATCGGGGGTCAACTTGAGGTTCTTCGGCAGCTTGACTGTGTGGTAGGCAGCCTCCGGATAACGATAGGGTTTTGACAGTGCCTCATCCAGGATTGGCGTGATCTTGCGGTTGTCGACCACCAGCTCGCCGCCGTACCAGGTGCTGATCGGTTTCAGGTCGTCGGTCAGAAGCACGAGGTCCGCCCTTCGTCCGCCGCCCATGCCGCCGATTTCGCCTTCCATGCCGAAACGGGTCGCACCGTGCAGCGAGCCCATTGCCCAGGCCTGTTCCGATGTCATACCGGCCTTGACCGCTTCGCGTGTCACCCAGTCGAGACCGAAGGCGAGCAGGTCCTCGGCGTCGCGATCGTCGGTGCAGACCGCGACGCGTTTGTGCGAGGCGCCGAGTTCGGTGATCGTCTTGATTGCATGCGGCAGCGAATGCCAGGGCGTCGTCGGCGGGCCGCCGCGCAGGAAAAGCCAGACACCGGCTTCGAGCAGGTCGTCGGCAATGTCGCGGTCGATCGCCTCATGGGTATCGGTGACACCGGAGGCGGCATAGGCCGCGACGAATTCTCGGCCATAGACGTGGCCCGAGACCGGCCGGCCGCGCTGGAGTGCTGCGGCCAGGATCGCATGGCTGCGCTCGTCGCCCATCGCGACGGGGACGAAATCCATCTTTTCGCCGAGCGCCACGGCCTCCGGCCATTTGTCGAACAGTGCGGCGATCTTGGCGGGCGTCAGGTCGCCGCCGGCGGTTTCGAGTTCCGGAGACGTCGCAGGCACGGTGCTCGGCACGGTCAGGAAAATCGACAACGGCGCCAGGCGCGCATCTTCCAGCATCGCCTCGACGCCCGCGACGTCCATGACATTGCCGATCTCGTGGCTGTCGCAGAAGATCGTCGTGGTGCCGTTGAGAAGTGCGGCCTCGGCATAGGCGCAGGCGGTCACCATCGAGGATTCGATGTGGATATGCGGATCGACGAGGCCCGGGGCGATGATGCCGCCCTTGGTATCGCAGAGCTTCGCCGAGCCGCTCCGGTAGCTGCCGGCCGGTTTGACGGCTGCGATGCGACCACCCGAAACCCAGACTTCGCGACCGTCGAGAATGCGCTCCGAATAGGTGGACAGCACGCGCGCGCCCTGGATGACCAGATCGGGATCGCGGCGGGCGGAGGCGACATCCGCGAGACGGCGGGTCATGGTCGACAGGGGCTGGACGGAGAAGCGAGTGAGGGCGGGCATGAAAACCTCATTTGGAGGACATAGGGAGGGACAGGCGAGACTGTAGGGAACGCCGGCATGGCAAGGAAGCGCCATTCGGAAGGGAACACAATCGGAGCGTTGCCAAAATTCGAACTCTTGCGGCGAAATATGCTGCTTTCCAGCAACGCTCAGGTTTGGGATAGTGCGCTCAAGGCAATGAAAGGCAAACGATCCGATGGCCTATATCATCACCGAACCTTGTATCGACGTGAAGGACGGCGCCTGCACCGCGGCATGTCCCGTCGACTGCATCTACGAGGGCGGGCGGATGTTCTATATCCATCCGGACGAATGCATCAATTGCGGCCTCTGTCTCTCCATCTGTCCGGTCGATGCCATTGCCTATGACGAGGAGGCGACCGAGGCGCAGATGGCGTTCATTCCGGTCAACCGTGATTATTTCGGAGCCGAGGTCACCGGGTTGGGATCACCCGGCGGCTGGGACAAAAGCCGGACGCGAAACATCGATCACCCGGTGGTGACATCGACGCCCGCGCGCGAGGTGGCTCACTAAGCGTTGGTCCAGCTTCCGTAATAGGCGCGGGTGGCGGCGATCAGCTTGCCGCATCTCTCCCGCTCGATTGCCAGGCGCGGCAGGTCGGCCTTGGCCTGGGCCAGCAGTTCCTTGCGGGCCGTCTCGAAATCGACATTCACGAGCCTGCCGTCCTGCATGACCGGCCGGCCGGCGACATAGACGGCCTTGGCATGGGCGGCGGACATGCGGTTGAGGAGCACCTCAGCTTCGTCGAGATCGTCGAAGACACTGTCGGCGATCAGGGCTTCGTAGTCGACGACCGTAAAATCCTCTCCGAGCGGGGCGTTGACGACGGTCGCGCCGGTGCGGATCGCGGCGTCGAAAATGTTGGCAGCGGTGAAATCTCGCTCAAGCTCACGTCCGCCATGCAGGAAATAGAGAAGCCGCATTTCGCGCCAGAGGTCCTGGTCGTCATCGAAGGCGCCGCCGTCCAGGCCAATGCCGAAGCGCAGGCCGCTTTTGACGGCATCCGCGAGCGGCGCGGTGCCGGAGCGTAGGCGCAGGTTGGCGGAGGGGTTGGAGACGAGCTGGACACCGCGTTCGGCCAGCAATTCATACTCGTCCGGGCGGAGCTGCACGCCGTGTGCAACGGCAAGGCGCGGCGAAAGGAAGCCGATGTCGTCGAGATAACGGACGATACCCTGCGGGAAGCGACGGTCCAGCCATGCCCGTTGCCGTGGGCTTTCCAGCAGATGCATATGGATGCGGCGGTTGTTGGCGGCCGACGCCCCGGCAATCGCTTCAAGCAGGGCGTTCGAGCACCATTGCGGGCCGACCGGGCCGTATTGAACATCGACCAGCGAATTGGAATTCGCGGCTGCCACTGCATCGGCCGCGGCGAGCTGATCGCGGAAGGGTGCATAGCGTGGGGCGAGGGGAGAAAGTGCCTCCCAGTCCGCCGGGTTCAGGAACGGTTTCAACTGTTCCGGGCCGCCATCATAGGCCCAGGCGTCGTGGTCGAGCAGCGGGCAGGAGAGGCCGAGCCGGATGCCGACATCCTTTGCGGCGCGGATCACCTCCAGGGCCTCGTCGACCATGCGAGCCGCATTGAGGGAGTTGTGGCAATGGATGGTCGCGGCGACGCCGGTCTTTGCGAGGCGGCCGAAGGCGACGAGGGCCTCGAGATAGGCGTCCGTGCGGGGGCGGAGCCGCATGGTCGGGATCCAGGTTTCCAGCGCATCGTCGAGGCTGCCGAAATCCAGCGTTCGGATGCCGTAGCCATGGTCATGGGCATTGACCGGCATCGGCATGAGAAGATCGCCGGGGACAAGCGGGATGGCGGAGGCGAGAGCGGGAAGGGCGGCTTGTGCCGCATCGCCACGCAGGGCTTTTTTATGGCCCGGATGCTGCAGGAAACGCGTGTCCTCGTTCGATGTCACCGCTTGATGACCTCCGCAATCTGGTTACTGAATTTTTCGAGATCGACGCTGAGCGCTTCGATCACGGCTTCGGTGGCATGGGTGAGCTGACGGTTATGAGGCGCGACGATGCCGACCTCCATGTTCTGCAGGCGGGAGCCGGCGATCGGCAGGGCAACCACGTCGCCGGCCTTCAGCTCTTTCAGGAGGCCGAGCGGGGTGAAGAAGGCGACGCCTTCGCCGGAGAGGATCAATGGCTTCAGCATCATCTGGTTATTGGTGGCGACAAGCGTGCGGCCGACGCGATCGAGCGAGGCGAGCTCGACGGCGATCATCGAGCTCATCACCTCGTTGTCGAGTTGCAGCAGCAGCTTGAACTGGGCGCATTCCTGCAGGGTGGCGCTTTTCTGGCGGGCCAGCGGATGGTGTTTGGCAACCATCACCATCAGCGGCATGCGCACGCCGTGGACCAGCTTGATATCGTGTGGCCGGGCAAGATCGAAGGTGATGCCGATGTCGCAATCGCCGTCGGCGACGAAATGGAAGATGTTGTTGAAATTGTCGGCGCGGATGCGGAAGTCGACGGCGGGGTTCTTGTGATGAAATCCCATCACGAATTCCGGCATGAACTGGACGGCCAGACTGTCGAGGCAGGCGATGTGGACGCGGCCGGTGCGCTTGCCCTGCAGATCGCCGAGATCCGATTTCATGATCTCGTAGTGATGTATCGTCTCCTTGGCGTGCTTCAGCACCACCTTGCCGGCGGAGGTGAGGCGCAGGCCGTCGGAGAACCGTTCGAACAGCGGCGTGCCGAGCTCGTCCTCAAGCTTGCGGATCTGGCGGCTGACGGCGGAGGTCGCCACATGCAGTTCTTCGGAGGCCTTGCGGATCGAGCCGGCGCGCGCGACTTCGACGAAATATTTCAGGATACTGGCGTGCATATTCATCCCCCAAGATCCTGAAATTTATACCATACCTACCGGCCCTGCCAAGCCGGAGCGCGCTTTTCGCGGAAGGCCGTCACGCCTTCGACAGCGTCTTCGCTTTGAAGCGCGCGGATCAGTGCGGGGGTGCGCAATCCTTGAGCTTCCGCGGGGCTGAGATGGCCGGTGCGGTTGACCGTCTGCTTGATCGCCTTCAGTGACAGCGGGGCACAGGCGACGATATCGCCCACCCATCTGTCGACGGCTGCATCCAGCTGATCGAAGGGCACGGTCTCGTTGACGATGCCGAAGCCCTGCATTTCGGCGGCGGTAAACTGCCGGCCGGTCAGCATCACCGACATGGCGAGGTTGTGGGGGATCTTGCGCTGCAGGAGCACCATGCCGCCATCCAGCGGCATGCGGCCGACGCGTGCTTCCGGCAGGCCGAACTTGGCGGTGTCGGCGGCGATCACGATATCGCAGCCGAGCACCATTTCGAAGCCGCCGCCGAGCGCATAACCGTTGACGCGGGCGATCACCGGCACGTCCAGCGATTTGCGGAAGGCGAGGCCGCCGAAGCCGTTGGTGCGGCTTTCCGCCCAATAATCGAGGCCGCTCTTGGTGGCGCCGCCCTTGAGATCGGCGCCGGTGCAGAAGGCCTTTTGGCCGCTGCCGGTCAGGACCACGCAGGAGATGTCGTCACGGGCCTCGATCTCGGTCCAGATCGCCTCAAGTTCCTTTTCGGTCGCGGCATCGACGGCGTTCATGCGGTCCGGGCGGTCGAGCGTGACCCGTGCGACACGGTTCTCGACGGAAAATCCGACGGTCATGCCGCATCTCCGCGGCGAGCGTCTAAGGAGGCGAGGATTTCAGCATTGTGCTGACCGAGGCTCGGCGGTGCGATGCGCACCGAGACGGGTGCCGCGGACATGTCGATGGGAGACCCGATGAGGCGGATCGGCCCGGCGGCCGTTTCACCCGCTTCGAGGATCATCTTGTTGATGACCGTCTGCGGGTCCTGCAGCGCTTCGGCAAGGTTACGCACGGGCGCGCAGAGGATATCAACCTCTTCCAGGCGCTTCAGCCAATGGGCATTGCTATTCCTGGCAAAATTCGCGCGAAAAATCTCCTGCAGTTCGGGGCGATGCGCCATCTGGGAATCGAAATCCTTATAGCGCGGTTGCGCGGAAAGATCTTCGATTTCGAGCGCGTTGCAGATGTCCTGCAGCGGGTTCTGCTTGAAGGCGCCGACCATGACGATCGCGCCGTCGGTGGTGTCGAAGACGCCGGTCAGCGGGAAGGCGCCCCAGTTCAAATCCTTCTCGCGCATCATGTGCGCGGCGCCTTCCTGCATCTGCATGGCGAGCATGGAATTGTAGAGGCTGACGGCAACCTGCTGGCCTTCGCCGGTCTTTTCCCGGTGCAGGAGCGCCAGCAGAATGCCCTGGACGAGGTGCATGCCGGCGGAATAGTCGGCAAGCGGGGTGGCGTAGATCGAGGTCGGGTGGGCGCTGTCGGACTTGCGGCGCATGACGCCGGAAAGCGCCTGGGCGAGAATGTCCTGGCCGCCCTTGTGCTGGTAGGGGCCGGTGAGGCCGAAGCCGGTGCCGATGGCGTAGATCAGCCGCTTATTGATCTTCTTCAGGTCGTCGTAACCGAAGCCCATCCGCTCCATCACGCCGGGGCGGAAGTTGTTGACCACCACATCTGCGCCCGCGATCAGCGCCAGCACGGCGTCGCGCGCTTCGGTGAGCTTCAGGTCCAGCGCCAGGCTCTTCTTGTTGCGGTTGAGCGAGCAGAAGACCGGGTTGTTGAGGCCGTCCGGATCGGAGCCGAGCGACCAGCGCGACAGGTCGCCGATCTTGGCCTTCTCGATCTTGATGACTTCGGCGCCGTAGTCGGCGAGCGTCTGGGTGCAGCAGGGGCCGAGCATGACCTGCGTGAAATCGATTACGCGGATGCCGTCGAGGGGTAGAGAATTCATTCCGCAGCCTCCAGGAATGTTGCATTATCGGAGGGCACGTCGCCGGGATCGGCACCCTGGGCCCGCATCTGTTTCTGGATCGCACGAACATCGGCTTTCCGAACGGTGGTTCCGGCATTGAGCGCCACGACGGCGGCGACGCCTGCGGCCTCGCCCATCGCCATGCAGGGCGGGATCTCACGGCTCGACTTCTGCGCCTGCGGTGTCGCCGAGTAGTGACGTCCGGCGACGATCAGCTGGTCGACCTCGCGCGGCAGCATCGACCGGTAGGGCGTGTAATAATCGCGGCCGCGGCAGACGGTGTCGGAGAAGTGGATGCGGTTCATCACGTCATCCTTGGTGACGACGTATTCGCCTTCGAGAAGACGCGTCTGGCGCACGCCGGTCTGCGGCGCGAAATCGACCACATAGGCCTTTTCGAAACCCGGCATCTTTTCGCGGGTGAAATCGAGCAGGCGGGCGATGCGGTTGCGGCCTTCGAGTTCGGCCTTGGTCAGGTCTTCGGTCTTGAGGCCGGAGAGGTTCGGCATATGCGGGCAGTTGAGCCAGACGACGCCGGGCAGCGGGGTCTTCAGCCACCAGAAGGACCAGCAGCCGCCGATCAGGCGTTTTGCCTCGTGGTCGATCTTCTTGAAGGCTTCCGGCTCCTCGAATTCGAAGCGCTCGGCTGCATCTGTATCGACGCCGCCCCAGCGGGAGACGGTGGTCAGGATGAAGTTGGATTCCACATGCGAGGCGCCGGCAGAGGCCGCGACGTCGAGGTCGCCGGTCGTGTCGATGACGACATCGCCGAGGATCGCTTCCATGCCAGACTTGGTCTGGCAGATGACGCCCTTGATGGTCTTGCCTTCCATGATCGCGGAGGAGAACCAGCTATGGGTTCTGAGCTTGACGCCGGCTTCGGTCAGCACGTCATAGGAGGCGCGTTTGAAACCGTCCGGATCGAAGGCGGCGGAAAAGCAGATCGGGTGCGGCATGGACTGGGTGTGGAAATCGAACAGGCCCCAGCGCGCCCAGCGCCGCCAGGCGTCCGGCGTCTCGCGGATGTCGAGCTCGCGGTCGCGGCCGGTCGGGGTGACGCAGAGGTTCCATTTCTTCATCCGCTCGATCATCTCCATGCAGATGCCCTGCACGGTGATTTCGAGGTTGTTGATCATGTCGTCGAGCACCAGCACCATGCCGCCGGCGGCAAGCCCGCCGACGTAAGGATAGCGTTCGAGGAGGGTCACCTTGGCGCCGTTGCGGGCCGCGGAAACGGCTGCGGAAATGCCCGCCGGTCCCCCGCCGACCACCACCACATCGGAACGGTCGACCACTGCGACGTTGCGCGCCGCCTGAAGAATTGTCTGTTGCATTGGTTCAAACTCCCAAAGAGTTGGGCCTGAGGACAGTTGGCTCAGTGTGTTGGGCTCAGTGCGATCCGGCCGGCTTCCAGCGGATCATCCGGGCTTCGATCACCGAGACGACGAAGAAGAGGACGACGGCAAGGACCGCAGCGATCACGACGGTTGCGTAAAGCAGCGGCGAGCGGAAATTGTAGGTCGCCTCGATGATCAGGGCGCCGAGGCCGAAGCTGGAGCCGATCCATTCGGCGACGATGGCGCCCATGACGCTGCTGGTCGCGGCGATCTTCAATGCCGCAAACAGGAACGGCATAGAACTCGGCAGCCGCACCTTCCAGAGGATTTCCGTGTTGCTGGCAGACAGCACCCGCATCAGGTCGAGCATGGCGGGGCTCGCGGATTTCAGGCCCTGAACCATGTTGACCAAAGTCGGGAAGAAGCAGATCAGCCCGGCGATGATGATTTTTGGCGCAAGCCCGTTGCCGAAGATGAGCACCAGGATCGGGGCAAGCGCGATGATCGGGATCGCCTTGATGAAGACGGCGATCGGATAGAAAGCTTTTTCCGCCGTCGCGCTATGGACGAACCAGACCGCCAGAAGGATGGCGACGAGATTGCCGAAAACGAAGCCGAGGAAGGCTTCGAGGATCGTCGGCAGCATGTTAGTCCAGAGCAGCTTAGCATTGTCTTGGAAGGCGTAGGCGACATCGACCGGGCTTGGAGCCATGAAGGTCGGGATCTTGAAGAACCAGACGACGAGCTGCCAGAGGACCACAAGCCCGACGGCGGCTGATATCGCCGGCATATGCTTGACGAGCACGCCGGCCGTTGCATCGAGAAGCGCAATTTTACGCTCGGGTGGGGCACCGGTCTTGGTGGTGGAAGAAACGACGTGGCTCACAGGCATTCCTCCAAAAGGCGGCGCAGATGCGCGGTGACGCCGATGAATTCGACGGTGTCACGCACAGCAAGCGAACGCGGGAAGGGGAGATCGACCTTCATGAACTCCTTGACGCGACCCGGATGAGCCTGGAGCATCAGCACGTTCTGGCCGAGGAAAGCCGCTTCCGGGATGGAATGGGTGACGAACAGGATTGTCGTTCCCGTTTCCTGCCAGACGCGCAGCAGTTCCTCGTTCAGCCGGTCGCGGGTGATCTCGTCGAGTGCCCCGAATGGTTCGTCCATCAGAAGGATGCGCGGCCGCGTGATCAGCGCGCGGGCGATCGCCACGCGCTGGCGCATGCCGCCCGAGAGTTCGTGAGGGAGCGCGTTTTCGCGCCCCTTCAATCCGACCATCGCCAGCAGTTCATGCGGGTCCGCATGGTTGCCGGTTTGGGCGTGTTTTCCGACTTCCAGCGGCAGGCGGACGTTGTCGAGTACGTTCCGCCAGGGAAGCAGCGTCGCGTCCTGGAAAACGAAGGCGAAGTCGCGGCTCTCGCGAGCTTCCTGCGGGCTGCGACCGAAGACGGAAATCGAACCGTCGCTGATGTGGACGAGATCCGCCACACATCTGAGCAGGGTCGATTTTCCGCAGCCGGACGGCCCAAGCATGGTGACGAAGGCGCCTTCCGGTATGTCCGCGGAAACGTCGGAAAGGGCCGTGAACTCGTTGTTCCTATCACCAAACCGGACGGAGAGGTTTCGGATCGAAACCGCCGTGGCTGCCGGTTCGGTCTGGGGAACGTTCGGCATCAACTTCGCCGTTCCTAACATGGCCATCACCCCACCTGTTTGCGGATGTCGCTGGTGGCTTCGAGAATGGAGAAGTTCGCGACGTCGTCGACCGTCGGAACCGTTCCTTTGAACTGCTTGAGATCGGCATAGGCCTTGATCTGCGCCGCCCAGTTTTCACGCGACATGGTGCCCCAGCCGGACGCCTTGGTGGTCGCGCCGAAGGAGAAGTCGACGCACGGGGCCACGGCTTTCATTTCGCTGGCCTTGTCGAGGATCGGATAGGCCTCACAGAGCATCTCGACCGCTTCCTTCTGGTTGTTGCGGACATAACCCCAGCCCTTGGCAGCGGCGCGGGTGAAACGTTCGAGAACATCGGAATGTTTGGCGATCTGGTCGTCGGTCGTGTAGTAGACGTTGGCGTACAGCTGTAGGCCGCTGTCCCAGAGCATCATGTCGACGCGATTGTCGCCGAGGACATCGAGGGCATTGACGTTGGTGAGCCAGCCGGTGACCGCATCGGCCTGACCGGTGATCAGCTGGTTCATGTCCGAACCCATGTTGACCATCTTCACCTGGTCCTCGGCGATGCCGTTCTGAGCGAGCAGTGCGCGCAGCAGGATGAAGGCGGTCGGCTGGGTGGCGATCGTCTTGCCGATCATGTCTTTCGGGGTCTTGATCGCCTTGTTCTTCAGCGAAAAATAAGTGAAGGGGTGCTTCTGGTAGCCGGACAGGAAGGCCTTGACCGGCAGGCCGGCGGAACGCGCCAGCATCACGGACGGGCTGGAAGAGATCTGGCCGGTTGCGGACTGGCCCGATGCCACGCCCGCGACGCCGTCGACGCTCGGTCCGCCGGGGACGATTTCAAGCTCGATGCCCTGTTCTTCGAAGAAACCCTTCTTGATGGCGGCGACTTCGCCCAGCACGCCGTTCGAGACGAGCCAGCCGAGCTGCATGCGCACCTTGGCCACATCCTTGGCATTGCCGGCGCGGATGCCGAGGATGCTGGAGGCGGCGGCGAAGCCACCCAAGGCCGCAGCGTTGGATATGAAACGGCGGCGATTCAGTGTGAAATGAGACATAGCGTTCCCCTGTTGGCCTTGTGGCCTGATACATTTTCGCTTGACTTGGCCGGTCTCAGCGCCGGATTGAGGAGAGGATGGCGCAATGTCGCGTTCTAATAAAGAACAATATTTCGCATATTTGGTTGCCGAAAAGGCAACGCCAAAACGCACGGCAATTCTATTGAATTTGCAATCGTCAAGTCCGTCGCCCGAACCGAAGCATCGATTTGGGGCCAAGACTTTGCGAAGGCCTGATTTATGGTGGACGTTTACTTAATTATCCACTCAAGATAGAAAATGCTTGCAGGGGTACTCGGCAACTTATCGATGATAGGATACGAATAACACGTCAGTATCCTAGTGCCAAAGAGATGGTCCCGCAGTGAGCAAAGCACCGAATGCCGCCGACAGAGAGGTTGGAAAGCGGATCCGCCTCTACAGGCGAGAGAAAAAACTTACGCAGCCGCAACTTGCCCACCATGTGGGCATCACATCTCAGCAGCTTCAGAAATATGAAAACGGCATCAACCGGATTGCAGTCGGCAAACTGGTGGAGATCGCGACCGCGCTGAAGATCGAGATGGTGGCGTTCTTCGATCGGATTCCGACAGTCGAACCGTCGAACGACAATCAGCTCGAAGACCCGCAGTTCGATTTCACCCATGAAGCGCTGCTGATGAGCACCGCCTTCATGAGCATTTCCAAACCGGTTCTTCGCAAACGCATCCTGGAATTGGTTCAGGCGGTTGTTGCAAGGGAATTCGAGGCGGAAGCGCTTCTGGACGATATCGAAAGACAGCCGGCCCGATCGGCGGCCCCTGACGCTTAAGTCCTGGGACCGTCCTCATCGAGGGCTATCTTCGTCTTGCTGCGGAATATCGCATTCAGCTTCACGCTCCTCTCGTTTTCGGGGCTGACGCCCTCCCAATCGAGCGAGAGTTGAAGGAGAGCCATGTTCGTCAAGTGGACGACCGTGGAGAGCTGAAGCGATTCCGCCTCCTTGTTGACCGCGGAAAGCATGCGGAACAGGCGGGCATATTCGTCACTGGCGACGTCGTGGGCGAGATCAATCATTCATGGATCCTTGCGACGAGTCCATCTCGTCGCGCAGTTTTTCCCAATGGGCGGTCTGTGCGAACGTCCATTTGGAGTGTTTACGGGAACTGGTAATGCCGTTGAGCCAAACGAGAACGGCCCTCGCATCCTCACGTTTCAATTCCACCTTGTGGCGTTTAATGTCGTGAAGGATCACCGCACTACGCTGAGGATCACTGAACTCGCATCGTTCGAGAATGGCCTGATAGGTCCGCTCGGTGTAGTGCATGAAATTGGCAGCGAGAAAAAACCGTTCCCGCTCGGCAGCTGAAATGAGTCCCATCCGCCCAAGCTTGCGGATCGTTGCCTCGTAGTCGACGCGCGGCACCGAGAGCGGCATCCATCCGAGCTCCTCAGGGCCGTGAATCAATGCCACGGCCTCGTCGTCGATCAGCCGCCCGGCGGCATAGTCAGAATATATCCGGCCGATGCCGATCATTCCGAATGCCTCGCATTCGGCAGCGCGCAACGCTCCCATGCTCGATCCGCCGCCGATGGAGACATCGCGGCTCAGCGCATAAAGGATCTCCTTGTGCCACACGGAGGCGGACTCGCCGAAATAGCCGTCGATCAGTGCGATCGCCGTGGCGCCGTCCTCGACCGCCTTCAGGATGTCGCCGCGGGCAGCAGGTCCGCGGAAGGTCAGCGACGGGAATCGCTGTTTCATCTGGCGGGTCGATGACCCGAGGCTCGGCCCGACGAAAACGACTTTCAATGCCGTGACCTCCTTATGGCATTTGCAGCGCGGATACCGAGCTGCAAATATTGTCCGGAAAGTTCGACTTCCAGGCCGGGAACGATGACCCGGACGACCGAAACGGGGAGCCCGGCATCCTGCATGGGAACCGCAACCACCTGCCTGATGCCGGCAAGTCTGAGACGACCGAGTATGTGATCGATCGTGCCGTTGATGGAGTGGCGGGTTGCGTCAAGCTCGCGATACTGGACCGGGCGCCTGTCCAGCGACGACAGGGCGACCAGGCGGCTGAGAGCGTTATCCGCCCGTATGTGCTGATAGATGCGGGGCGAAAAATCGTCGCGGCTGCCGGCAATCGCGGTCAGGCGGCTCTGTGCTGCTTCGGTTATGGCGCGCAGCATTGCGCGCACCGGGTCGGGATGGCAGCCGCAGCCGCCGCAAATCTGGCTCCAGCGCGGGTCTGATCGCTTGGCCGTGGCGTCCGGGATAAGCACGGCCAGAAATGCCGGAACCTGGAGGTCTGTCGTCATGTCGAGGAGAAGGAGCTGCATGCCCGCATTGCGAAGGCGGCTGACCATGAGGTCGAGCACGGCATCCTCGACGCTGGCCGGATCGACGAGGCAGGCATTCAATTCGTCCTCGGATTTGAGCTGGACAAGGGTCCAGGCATCGCGCTCGACGAGTTCGCACAGCCCGTGCAGGAGTGCCTCCGCATGGGTGTTTCCGGATGCGAGGCCATCGCTGGACTGCTCGAACCCTGCAGGCCGTTCGCCTCGGTGATCCATCCCGGCGAGCCACCAGGGCACCATGATCTGATTGCCGGAGAGGATGTCGATACCGGTGACCCAGGGTATCTGACGGTCGCCGATTTCGGAGGGCACGCACCGTGCGGTCGAATGAAGGTCGATCATACCCGCGGCAGAGCCGGCGACGTCGTTGACGGTCGCCCAGGTGAGCGATGCCGGTTCGACCTCGGCAACCCGTGTCTCCAGGGCTTCCATGGCGGCCGAGGTGCGCGCCGCATCGGTATCGACGCCTTTGCCCTGGAAGACGGAGAGAGTGTAGCTGTTGGGCCGCGTCGCAAAGGCGACGGGAATGCCGACCCGGTCGAGGCCGGTCAGGAAGCCGACCCGGGTAATGCCGAGATCTCTGAAAAACGGGCTGATCGCGTCGAAGGTTTCCGCCGGCGACACGCGCCGGTCATGATACGTGCTGAAACCCTGCTCCCTCTGCGTGAGGGAGGCTGCGAATTTCTGGATCGTCTGCGTCGATGACTGGATCTGCATCATCATTTCCGGCTGCCAAATTTCGAAGGACCCTGACCTCGAATGAGATTGGGCGGGCGACTGCCGGGTCTGCAAAAGTGGTTCCGATGCCGAACTCATCCCGTCGATTCGTCCTCTCCAAGGGTCTCTAGTGCAGAAGAAACCAAAGGCACCGTGACTTGGGCGTGACAGGCTTGTTTAGGGGGCTTGTGTGGCTACTTGAATGATCTTTTGCTTGGCGGCTGGTGGTCAAGCCCAAGGCAGCCGTCGGCCCCTTGGGCTTCCAGGCTCATTACTGATATCTCATTGCATGCGTGACCTGAGAGAGCGCGTTCGCGGCAATCTCGGTCCGGCCGCCAAGCACGGCTTCGGCAGCGGCGGAAAACCGCAACGTCGGGGCAGAGGTAGTGGTTTCGACCGGCTTGGATGTCTTGAACTTCGTTTCCATGCTTTCTCTCCGCTAATAGGCAGCTTGTGCTGCGTTGCGTAGAGAAAGGACCACACCGGGTGTTATTCCAGCGTGACAGGCATTTTCACGCCTTTTTACGGCAGCCCGGCGAGCCTGAGGCCGTGAATGAGCAGCTCGGCATGCGCCGGGTCGCGGTCAGGCACGAAGTAACGGATATCTTCGCTCCGGAAATCGGGGAAGTTTTCCCGGACGATCGCCGCATATCTACGCGCGGCCGGCATGTCGCCTGCCATCGCGTGACTGGCGGCAAGCAGCCGCGCGGTGGCGTGTTTGCTGCGGACCGGGTCGATCGTATCGATCGCTTTTGAATATTCCTGGCGCACGTAATGGGTGGAGCCCAGTATCCAGTAGTAATAATCCGGCGGCAGAGGGTTCAGCTTGAAGGCGGCGAGCCCGAGATCGAGAGCCTTGTCCAGGTCGCCGGCATGCGACAGAGCGTCCGAATAATCTATCAGCACGTCCGCGTCGCTCGGATTAAGGTTCTGAGCCTCCTGAAAAAGGTCCAGGCTTTCGTCGAAACGTCGGCGATAAAGCGAGATGAAGCCGAGCTCGCGGAAAGCGCGGCCGCTGCCGGGATCGAGATCGCGGGATGCGCGGGCGGATTGATTGGCGACATCCAGTAGCTCGTTGTCCTTCATGCCGCGAACCAGCCATTCCATGCCGAGCGACCGCGAAATTCCGGCATGCGCCGGCGAAAAACTGTCACACCGCTTGACCGCCGACTTGAACCATTTGCGCGCCTGACGCAGATGCGGCAGGTCCGTGCCGGACAGATAGCGCTTTCCTTCGAGGTAAAGGCGGTAGGCAGAGGGGTCGACGTCATCCAGGGACCTGGCGATTTCATGCCGTTCGATGACATCGGTCAGCGACATCGAGATGCGCCGTGCCAACTGACTGAAAGATGCTCTCATCTGCTGGACGTCGAGCGGCAGGTTGATGGCCCAGAGCACTTCGCCGGTGCCCACCCGCGTCAGCCTGCAGGTCGCAAAAATCTCGTCGCCTTCCCCCTGGATCGTCACGAATACGGAATAGTCGAACTGAAGGTCGCTGAGGGCCGATTGGCGTTGATTGGGATCGCCCGATCGATTGAGCAGTTCGAAACTCGTATGGGCGGCGATGATCTTGAAAACACGTTGGTGGCTGAGGCCGATCGTGACGTCTTCCAAAAGAGCTCTGCCGAGGCGCTGCACCAGTGCGTCCTGGACGATGGTCTCGGGCGGCAGGATCACCACGCGCGGCTGTGCCGGCATGACACCCCTTGGGCGTTCCTCCGCTTCGGGCGTACGGTCAGAACCCGGCCGGCTGAGGATGCCGAGTTCGTGGGCGAGCCCAACCGTCTCCGGTGTCGGCGGCGTGCCATAATCCGCCCTCAGCTGGTCCCGGCATCGGCTATAAGCCTGACGAGCGGCGGCGAAGTCACCATGGCTGACGTGATACTTCATCAGGGCTCGCGCGGCGCCCTCGTGAGAGGCATCCAGTTCGATCAGGCGGTTGGCAAGCAAGGGTAGTGACGAGGACTGCTGGTGGGACGATATCGCGAGCAGGCTTTCGATGTGGCTCAGTCGCCAGTCACCGACCTTGCGCCGCGCGTCCAGAAGCCAGTCCTCCGCTCCGCCGGTCGGAGCCTCGACGGCTTCGAGCAGTTCGCCATGAACAAGGTCCCATTTATCCTCGTCTAACGGTGCCGCCTCCATCAAGGCGAGGAGATCAACCGTGAACCGATCGCAATCAAGCCGCAGCGTTTCTTCGTCGTTGACGAGGATGGCCGGGGCGTCCGGTCCGACCGCCTTGGCGATGCGTGCCAGAAGCTGACGCAGGCTGTTGGCGCGTTTTTCCGCATCATGGGAAGGCCAGAGCAGCCGCCGTATCGTTTCGCGGTCGACCGTCAATCTGGGCGCCATCGCAACGACAGCAAATAGAAAATAGGCTTTTTCCGGCAGCGCGATGCTCACGCCGTCCAACTCAAGCGAGGGGCGACCGAGCAACCGGATTTGGAGCATCGTATTTTCGAGCATTGTATTGCTGTTCGGAACTACGCGTTGTTGTAGAAAATATGTATCGTTATGGGGACGGTCTGTACATTCATTTCTGATACTGCTGAGCTAATAAGCTCCAAGTACGAAACCCGCTTCGGCAAATTACGTTGTATTGCTCTCGTCGAAGACGCGTTTTCATCCGCCGCCGCAGGTCGGAAGCAGGTTGTAAGATATTTGCTCGACCGACATCAGGATATCGGCCTCGGTCGGGCCGGATGAGCTCAGGGTTACGCCGGGCTTCCGAGGAACTGGAAGTACGCCCAGGCGAGAACAAGGCATACGATCACGGCTGCAACAACTGCCAACTTGCGTAGCAACGGATTCGGCTCTCGCGGCGGCGGTTCCGGGCGTCGGAATTTGATGACGTTGTCGTTCATGAATCTGCTTTTACCGCTGAACGTCTTGAACCGCTACAGGGTTGCGATTGTTTTATGGTGTTGCGGGTGCGAGCCGCATCCGAGACGTGCATAACAGCACATCGATCCGCGTTCAACTTGCCATATTCACGGTCCCTGCGTTCAATGGACATTCCAAGCGTGGTTCTTGACCTCCCTACTTCACTGCTCCCGCCGTCATGCCGTTGATGAACTGGCGGGACAGGATGATGTAGACGATGATGACCGGCGCCGAGGACAACAGAAGCCCCGCGAACAGCACGCCCCAATCTGTCGTGTATTCGCCCATGAAGGTCGTGAGGCCTTGCGGCAGGGTCTTCAGGTTGTCCTTCTGGATGAAGATCAGCGGGAAGAAGAAGTCGTTCCAGATCGGCACGACGTTCTGAATGCCGGCGATCACCAGGGCCGGCCGCACCAGCGGCAGCATGATCGACCACATGATCCGCGGTTCGCTGGCGCCGTCCATGCGGGCCGCGTCCTCAAGTTCGTTCGGAAGCGTGGCGATGAAGCCGGTCATGATGAAGACGGTGGTCGGCAGGCCCATCGCCACATAGATGACGATCAGCGACAGCTGCGTGTTCAGGATGCCGAGATCGCGCATCAGGATGAAGAGCGGGATGATCGCGAGCTTCAGGGGAAGCGTCAGTCCGGCCAGGAAGAACATCAGCACGAAGCTCGATCCCCGGAACTTGTAGCGACCGACCGCATAGGCCGCCATCGTCCCGAGCGTCAGGATCACGACGATCGACGCGCCGGTGACGATCACCGAATTCAGGAGATAGCGCAGGAAGTTGGTCTGGCTCCAGATCTTGACGATGTTGGCAAGGTTGGAGAAATCCGGGATGCCGAACGGCGACTGGAAGATCTGCGCATTGGTCTTGAACGCGGCAAACAGCATGATGACGATGGGAGCGAGCATCACCACCGTATTCAGGATCAGGATGATCTGGATCAGCCCATCCTTGCCGAGCGTGGCGAGCATGCCGCGCCGATCGTAATAGCTTTGCGAAGCAGTGCTCATATCTGGATTTCCCTGGCCCGCAGCTTGAAGGTGATGACGCCGGCCACCAGCGCGATGAAGACGAAGATCAGCACGGCAAGCGCGCTGCCGGCGCCGAAATCCTGGCCCGAGCCGGACATGTTGCCGAAGGCGGTGCGGTAGAAATAGAGCCCGAGCACATCGGTTGCGCCGTGCGGAGAGCCTTCAAGGCCGACCATCACGTAAGGAATCTCGAACCAGTTGAAGCTGCCGACGAAAAGAAGCGTGAAGACGACCGTGGCGCTTGGCGCCACCAGCGGCCAGACGATCTTGGTGATCTTGGTCCACTCGCTTTCGGTTTCCATGCGAACGGCATCGAGGATTTCACCCGGAATGCGCTGCATGCCTGCGAGGAAGACCAGCGTCGGGAAGCCGACCATGTGCCACGCATTGGCGAATATCAACGACCAGAGCGCGGTGGAATCCTGACCCAGCCAGGGCTGGGCAAGTCCGCCAAGGCCCAGCCCGCGGAACGAGATGTTGACCACGCCGAAAAGCGGATGAAGGAAGAGCTTCCAGAGAAAGCCAACGATGATGGTCGACAGTACGACCGGCAGGAAGACGGAAATCCGGTGGAAGGCAGCACCCGGCAGCTCGCGCCAGAGACAGTAGGCGAGCAGGAATCCGACGCCGTTCTGCAGCACCATCAGCGCAAAGAAGACCCAGACGTTGTGAAGGAACGCGTTGACGGTCCAATCGGCATAAGGCTGGGTGAACAGCACCTTGTAGAAGTTTGCGAAACCGACGAATTCGCCGCGCGCCAGCCCGTTCCAATGGAAAAAGGCATAGGCGAAGGCCGAGATGATCGGGTAGACGACAAACAGCGCTACGAAGGCAAGCGGCGGCACAATCAGGGCCGAAATCCAGAGCCTTCGCGAAACAAGGGGCGATCCGGGCATTACAACTCTCTTGAGATTGGAGGCGGGGCGGCTTGTAAAACCGTCCCGCCGCTTGAGGTCACTTCTTGAACGGGGCGTACCAGTTCGCAAGGCCGGTCGTCAGGTTCTTGCCGACCTCTTCCGGGGTCGCCTTGCCGCCAAGCAGCTTCTGGATCTCGCTCTGCAGCAGGACCGAACCGGACGGCTCGCCGTAACGGAAATGGACCAGCATCAGATAGGGGATCGAGTGCTTGTTGAGGTCGGCGACTTCGCCAAGCAGCGGGTCCTTGAACGTCACGCCGGGTACTGCCGAGATGTTGTTCAGGTCGTTGGCGAACATCTGGCCGAATTCCTGGCTGGCGAGGAAGTTCAGGAACTTGACCGAAGCTTCCTTGTTCTTGCCCTTGGCGTTGGCCGCATAACCGCCGTCGAAATAGAGGGCGACGAGCTTCTCGTCCTCGGCCTTCAGGCCCGGAGCCGCGAAGATGCCCATCTTCATGTTTGGGTTCTGCTTCTTGAAGTTGGCAAGCTCGTAGGAGCCGCCGACAAACATACCGGCCATGCCCGATGAGAAGAGCTGCTGGGCGGAAGCATAATCAAGACCGATGAAGCCGTCCGGGAAATATTTGGTGATTTCCTTGAGCTTGGTGAGTGCCCCGACATAACGCTTGTCTGTGAAGTCCGCCTTGCCGGCCATCAGGTCGTCGTAGAAGCCGCGGCCCATGATCGAGGATACGAGGCCGCCGACCACGACTTCGTTCTGCCAGGCGGTTGCCGTGCCGTTGGCAAACGGCATGACGCCGGCAGCCTTCAGCTTTTCGGATGCCTTGATGAAGTCATCCCAGCTCTGCGGCTCGCTCAAGCCGTTCTTGTCGAAGATATCCTTGTTGTAAATCACCAGCATGGTCTGGCTGGCAAAGGGTACGGCGTAGGTGGTCTTGTTCGAACGCATCGTCTCCGAGGCGAGCGCCGGCGCGGTGAAGGTCGAGAGGGCCGGGACATTGGTCTTGTCCAGAGCCAGAAGATAGCCACCGCTCGCGATCGTTTCCATGCCGCCATAGGTGCGGGTGAACATCAGGTCGGGTCCCGAACCGCCAGCAAGCGCGGTCGACAGGATCGTGTTGTAGTTCGTCGCTTCGAACGTTTCGAACTTGACTGTGATGCCCGGGTTCTTCGTCTCGAAAGCGGAGATAAATTTCTGGTACTGGGCCTTATCTTCCTGCCGCCAGCTCCAGAAGGTCAATTCCTGCGCCATTGCCGGCAAGGCCGTCGCCAAGGCTCCCAAGGCTACTATCGTGCTGCAAACTAGCTTTTTCATCTGGTTCCATCCTCTTGGTATTTATAGGAGACGAAAGTGCTTTCAGGCCGCCAACCTCTCCCTCGTTGCGCGACTGAAATAGTGGATTTCCTCTGAAGCCACCGTGATGACGACCGGCGTGTCCGGAGGCAGGTCGACCGAGGCCGAGGACCGGATGCCGACCAGCGTGCCGTCGCCGAGGCGCACGTACACATAGGTGTTCTCGCCCAGATATTCCGTGTAGACGACGCTGCCCTTGAAACCCTCAGTGCTTTCGTCCGTGGAGACCGTCATCGCATCCGGCCGGACGCCGATCACGAGATCGCGCTCGTCGGATTGCGGCAGGCGGGAAACATTGACCGATCCCGATCCGGTAAGCCCGAGATTGTTGCTGTCGCGTTCAACGTTGAGAAGCGACATTCGGGGCGAGCCGATGAAGGTCGCGACGAACGTGTTGGCCGGCCGTTCGTAAAGTTCGCGCGGGCTGCCGAACTGTTCGACCTTGCCGTTGTTCATCACGACGATCCGGTCGGCAAGCGTCATCGCCTCGACCTGATCGTGGGTGACATAGATGGTGGTGCCGCCGATCTCGCGATGGAGCCTGGCGATCTCCAGGCGCACGTCGGAGCGCAGCGCCGCATCCAAGTTGGAAAGCGGCTCGTCGAGAAGCAGGACCTTCGGCTTTCTGACCAGCGCGCGGCCGATCGCAACGCGCTGGCGCTGGCCGCCGGAAAGTTCGCGGGGCTTGCGCTTCAGCAGCGGATCGAGCCGCAGCATCTTGGAGGCTTCGTCGATGCGCTTTTCGACTTCGTCTTTCTCAAGGCCCATCAGCCGTGCGCCAAAAGCCATGTTTTCATAGACATCCATATGCGGATAGAGCGCATAGGACTGAAACACCATGGCGATGCCGCGGCGCGACGGGGCGACGTCGTTCATCCGGCGGTCGTCGAGGTGAAACTCACCGGAACTGATCGTATCGAGGCCCGCGATCAATCTCAGCAGCGTCGATTTTCCGCATCCCGACGGGCCGACGAAAACGACGAATTCCCTGTCGGAAATCTGGAGGTCGATACCGTGCAGCACGTCGACGGATTTGAAGCTTTTCTTGATGCCGCTGAGGGTCATTCGAGCCATGCCGAAACTCCGTACTCGTCAATTCAAAGTGTGCTCGGCGGCAAGTGCCGTGAGCAATTCAGCCGTTTCAAACGGATCGCGATGAAGGATGCAATTCTGCCATCCTAGCTCGTGTGCCGCCACGACGTTTTCCTCGATGTCGTCGATGAAGATGACGTCCTTTTCCGAACATCCTTCGACTTCCGACACCGCCTGAAAAATCATCCGGTCCGGTTTTTCAAGGCCCATGTCCTGGGAGAGGTATTCGTGATCGAAATAACCAGCGCCCAGGAGGTTGTCGCTGATATAGCGCCAGTGGATCGCCTGATTGTTGCTGAGGCAGACGACGCGATGATTTTCCTTGAGCTTGCGGACGAAGCCGATGAATTCGTCAAAACCTTCGGCGACATATGCATGTTCGGCTTCATAGACGCTTTCGGTCGGCACGCCGAATATTCCGGCGAGCGCCTGCACGTAATCGGGCTCCGTCGACCGCCCCAGCCGAAAATCGCGGAAGATCGCCTCCGGAACGTCGCCATACCGCAGGGACGGACCTGCGCCGCCGGGCTTCGATACCGCGCGGTCACGGGAAGCCGGATCGAGCTTCACGAACACGCCGCCAATATCAAAAATGAAGAGCTTTTCGCGTTTCTTCATGAGCCGGTTCCAGCACCACTCCCTCATCCCTTAAGTGTTAACAACTTATTAGATAATTCCGCCCTGTCAATTAAGTATGGAATTTTTTATTCGTATCGAATGTTTTCAACAGGGTGTTGCCGCCTTCGCTTCATTTTGGTCGGGGATCTACTATGGGTATTGGTGCGGGATGTAATGAGCCGCAGGCGATAAGGCCTTAGAAATACGCCTGATTTGCGGGTGAGTCGGTCATCTCGCAACGGCAATGCCGCGTGGCGGAATGGAATATAAAATTCTTTATGTTTTTACTGATGGGAATTTTCTATCGTAATCGTTTTGGTCACAAGGATCGCCGATCGAACGATCGGCGGAAAGACCGATATCGGGGTGGCCGGCATCATAATGGCAGGCGGTTGATTGTGTTGGGGAAGCGCGGCCGCTCGGATGTTAGCGGCAGGACGGTCGTCGGTGGTGTTCGTGGCAGACGTCGTGTGTGAGAATGGCCTGTAGCCATGCCGGGACCACTACAGTCGGGCTGGCCAGGGGGCACGGCTGCTTCTCAAGGTCCGCAGCACAATGCAATCGCCCTCCGCCGCGAGCGGGCCGCGGTGGAGAGGGCGACGGGATATTATCGTGGGGGTACCCGATCGCCTGTATCTCTTGGACTAGGCGACCGGAGGACGGCTCCGACGGGAGCTTAGTCGGGGCGATCGTTACGCCGCGACGGGCTGGGCGGGCGCCTTGGCGCCGGTCATGAAGGCGACGGCGTCGGACATCGTGTATTCTTTCGGATCGATCACGGTCAGCCGTCGTCCAAGCCGATGAATATGGATACGGTCGGCCACTTCGAACACATGCGGCATGTTGTGCGAGATGAGCACAATCGGAATGCCGCGCGAGCGCACGTCGAGGATAAGCTCCAGAACTTTCCGGCTTTCCTTGACGCCGAGTGCGGCGGTTGGTTCGTCGAGGATGATGACCTTGGAACCGAAGGCGGCGGCCCGGGCCACCGCAACGCCCTGACGCTGCCCGCCAGACAGGGTCTCGACGGCCTGGTTGATGTTCTGGATCGTCATCAGCCCGAGTTCGGTAAGCTTGTCTCGAGCCTGCTTTTCCATGGTCGGTCGGTCGAGCATGCGGAACCACTGACCGAGCACGCCCGGTTTGCGGATTTCGCGCCCGAGAAACATGTTGTCGGCGATGGATAGCGCCGGTGAGAGCGCGAGGTTCTGGTAGACGGTTTCGATGCCCGCATCGCGGGCTTCGAGCGGCGACTTGAAGTGCACCGGCCGGCCTTCCAGGGTGATTTCACCCTCGTCGGGCCGCACCGCGCCGGAGATCGCCTTGATCAGCGAGGATTTGCCGGCACCGTTGTCGCCGATGACGGCGAGGATTTCACCGGGGTAGAGATCGAAATCGGCGTTGTCGAGAGCGGTCACGCGTCCGTAACGCTTGACCAGGCCGCGGGCTGTGAGGATGGGTTCGACACTCATGATTACACCGAGACCTTTCTGATCCACTGATCGATGGCGACGGCGGCGATGATGAGCCAGCCGGTCAGCATGACTTTCCATTGAGGATCGGCGCCGAGCATGTTGAGCCCCATCGACATGACGCCGACGAGCATGGCGCCGAACAGCGTGCCGAGGATGGAGCCGCGGCCGCCGAACAGCGAGATGCCACCGATCACCGTTGCGGTGATTGCCTGCAGGTTATAGTCGGTCACGGCGGAGGAGGGGGATATTGAACCGTTGCGGCCGATCGAAACCCAGGCGGCGAAGGCGGCGATGATCCCGGCGATCGTGTAGACGCTGAGCAAAACCTTGCGGGTCTGGATGCCGGAGAGTTTTGCTGCTTCCGGGTCGTCACCGACGGCGTAAACATGCCTTCCCCAGGCCGTATGGTTGAGGATGTACCAGAGCACTGCCACGAGCAGGACCATGGCGATGACACCAAGTGTCAGGATGGCGCTGCCTACCTTGAAATTGAGAGCGAAGAGATGGAGGAGCGGCGCCTTTTCATCCACGTCGGTGTCGCGGATCGTCTCGTTGGCGGAATAGATGAAATTCGTCGCCATGATGATGTTCCAGGAGCCGAGCGTCACGATGAACGGCGGCAGCCTCATGACCGCGACAAGGAACCCGTTGAAGAAGCCGCAGATGCCGCCGGTGATCAGCCCGACAAGGATTGCGATGCCCGCGGGCATACCGTAGGTAACGGCGAAATTGCCCATGATGACGGCCGATATCACCATCACCACCCCGATCGAAAGATCGATGCCGGCGGTGAGGATGATCAGCGTCTGGGCGGAGCCGAGAATACCGACCACCGCGATCTGCTGAAGGATCAGCGTCAGCGTATAGGACGAGAAGAACCGTCCGCCGATGGCGATGCCGAAGATGATGATGGACAGGATCAGTACGATCAGCGGCACGGCAGCGGGTGTCGAATGCAGAAAATGCTGCGCGCGTTTTAAGAGAGAGACGTCCTGGCTCTCGAACGAGGCAACGCTTTTGTCGCTGCCGTCGAGAACACGCTCGAATTCCTGTGTTCCACTCATGTTTCCTCCTCCGCGCGCCGAATGCGCAGGAACCATCCGTTGAGTTCGCCCGGTCTTCGCCGGTTGCTTCCCAGCGGCGTATCGCTGGTCGAAAATGGCCGGGGATTTCGCCCCGGCCGGAATGGGGCTATCTGATGAGGATCAACCCCAGCACTTAGCCGTACCTTCCTTGACGTCGATCGACTTGACGCCGGAAACAGGTTTGTCGGTGACCAGCGAGACGCCGGTGTCAAAGAAGGACTTGCCTTCGGTCGGCTTCGGCTTTTCCTTGGTGTCGGCGAACTTCTTGATCGCCTCGATGCCGAGCGATGCCATCAGCAGCGGATATTGCTGCGAGGTGGCGCCGATCACGCCTTCCTTGACCGACTTGACGCCCGGGCAACCGCCGTCGACCGAGACGATCAGCACGTTCTTTTCCATGCCGACAGCTTTCAGGGCCTGGTAGGCACCGACGGCGGCGGGCTCGTTGATCGTGTGGATGACGTTGATGCCGGAATTTTTCTGGAGAAGGTTTTCCATGGCCTTGCGGCCGCCTTCCTCGTTGCCGTTGGTCACGTCGTGGCCGACGATGCGCTTGTCGGTTTCGTCACCGATCTTGTCCGGGTTCTTGGGATCGATGCCAAAGCCGATCATGAAGCCCTGGTCGCGCAAAACGTCGACGGTCGGCTGGTCCGGGGTCAGATCCAGGAAGCCGACCTTGGCATCCTTGGCCTTGTCGCCCATGGTTTCCTTGGCCCACTGGCCGATCAGCTTGCCGGCAAGAAGATTGTCGGTGGCGAAGGTGGCGTCGGCGGCGTTGATCGGGTCGAGCGGGGTGTCGAGGGCGATGACGAGGACGCCGGCATCCCGGGCCTTCTTGACAGTCGGCACGATGCCCTTGGTGTCGGACGCGGTGATGAGAATGCCCTTGGCGCCGTCGGCGATGCAGCTTTCGATGGCTGCGACCTGGCTTTCGCTGTCGCCGTCGATCTTACCGGCATAGGATTTCAGCGTCACGCCGAGTTCCTTGGCCTTGGCCGAGGCGCCTTCCTTCATCTTGACGAAGAAGGGATTGGTGTCGGTCTTGGTGATCAGGCAGGCGGACACGCCGGCGGCCTGGGCAGGGGCGGAAAACGCGACGCCCAGGACAAGGGCGCCGAATGCGGCGGACAATACGGATTTCTTCATGGTCTCCTCCCAGAGTTAAGATTGTCCGCCATGCGGACCAAACGTTCGGACACCGGTGCCACCGAGTTCGACAGGCGTCTCCTCCAAGCCGTCCTGTGCCCTTACACCCTAATTAAGAACGAGTTGAAATAGCCTGTCAATAATTAATTCCGATTGAATTATTTATTTCTCGTGCCATAGTTTGCCGAAGTGGAGGTTCAGAATCTGGCGATCCGTGTGCGGTACGTCTTTGGGATTGGGGTGGGATATCAAAAAGATACCCAGCGTTCCCGAATGAGACTTCTCCGTCGGTTCAAGGCTTCTGGGAGGAAGAGCCATGTCGGTTTCGGATAGTGTGGCGCAAGGCCATGCGCTGCTGGGCAATTTTACCGGCGGCTCAAATCAGGTGCGGGTGAGGGCCTATAACGAGCGGCTCGTGCTTTCGCTTGTGCGCCTGAACAGCTCGATGTCGAAGGCGGATATCACGCGACGCAGCGGGCTTTCCGCCCAGACCGTCTCGGTCATCATGCGGGCACTCGAAAAGGACGGTCTACTGTTGCGCGGTGAACCGGTGCGCGGCCGGGTGGGGCAGCCTTCGGTGCCGATGCGTCTCAATCCGGATGCTGCCTATTCGTTCGGCGTGAAGATCGGCCGGCGTAGTGCCGACCTGGTGCTGATGGATTTCGTCGGTCATATCCGGCTGCAATATCACGAGACCTATGCCTATCCGCTTCCCGGGAAGATCATCGAGATCATTACGTCCGGCATCGCCCGGCTCGAAGGCCAGTTGAATGAGGCACAGCGCGGCCGTATCGCCGGGATCGGGATCGCCGCGCCCTTCGAACTCTGGAACTGGGCCGAGGAGGTGGGCGCTCCACAAGGGGCGATGGAGGTTTGGCGCGGGTTCGATCTGCAGGCGGAAATCGCAGCTAAGGTCCAGCACGCGGTCTATCTGCAGAACGACGCGACCAGCGCCTGCGGCGCAGAACTGGTGTTCGGCGTTGGCCCGTCCTATCCGGATTTCGTGTATTTCTTCATCGGATCGTTCATCGGCGGCGGGATCGTTCTGAATTCCGCGATTTTTTCCGGCCGGACCGGAACCGCCGGCGCGGTGGGGCCGCTTCCGGTGCGTGGCAAGGATGGCGAGACGCGCCAATTGCTCGACATCGCCTCGATCTTCGTTCTCGAGAACCTTCTGAAAGAGCGGAACCTGGATCCGCAGCCGCTCTGGTATTCCGCCGACGACTGGATCGATTTCGGAGAGCCGCTCGATCTGTGGATTTTCCAGACCGCGAATGCGCTTGCCCAGGCGATCGTCGCGGCGGCCTCGATCATCGATTTTGGTGCCGCCGTGATCGACGGCGGTTTTCCGGCCTGGGTGCGGCAACGGATCGTCGCCTCGACCATCGAGGCGGTGGCACGACTCGATCTTCAGGGCGTCATTATTCCCGATATCATCGAGGGAATGGTCGGCTCCCAGGCGCGGGCGATCGGCGGCGCCAGCCTGCCGATCTTTGCCAAATACCTCACCGACCAAAGCGTGCTTTTCAAGGACCTGCGCGAGATGCCGGCAGGTTCGTAGACTGCTGGCCGTCGGCCGATTCCATTGATCCCGGCGCCGTTTCGTTTGATCGGTGGAGAAGTTGCCTCAGCGGCCCTTGGCCTGGCGCCAGCGGGCGAAGTCCGTCTTGGTCTCCTCCCTGGTCGCCGGATAGAGGCCGATGATCGAGCGGCCGCTCAAGACCTCCTCGGTGACGAAATCCTCGAATGCGGTCATCTCGACCACCTCGTCGGCGATCTCGTCGGCGATGCCGGCTGGAACGATAACAACGCCTTCATTGTCGCCGACAACCACGTCGCCCGGCCAGACCGCGACGTCGCCGCAGCCGATCGGCACGTTGATATCGAGCGCCTGATGGAGTGTCAGGTTGGTCGGGGCGGAGGGGCGGTTGTGATAGGCACGGATGCCGAGTTCGGCAATTTCGGGGCTATCACGAAATCCGCCATCGGTGACGACGCCGGCGACGCCGCGCACCATCAGGCGCGACACAAGGATGGAGCCGGCGGAGGCGGCTCGGGGATCCCTGCGGCTGTCCATGACCATCACATGGCCGGCCGGGCACTGCTCGACGGCGGCGCGCTGCGGATGTTGCGGGTTCTGGAACACGGAAAGCGGGTTGAGGTCCTCACGTGCAGGGATGTAACGCAGGGTGAAGGCCTGACCGACCATGTTCTGCGGCTTTTGGGAAAGCGGCCGGACATCCTGGATGAACTGATTACGCAGTCCACGCTTGAAGAGCGCGGTGCAGATCGTCGCGCAGCTGATGCCCTGGTATTTCTTGCGCGTGGTCTCGGAAAGAACGTAGTCGGTCATGGGTTCTCCACTCAGAAAATGTCTGGCTCGCCGGCGGTCGCGCCGAATTGCCGTTCGAGGAAATCGAAATCGCAGCCTTCGTTGGCCTGCTTGATGTGCTTTGAGAACATCCAGCCATAACCGCGTTCATATTTATCGGCCGGGGCTACCCATTCGGCGCGGCGGCTGGCGAGCGTCTCTTCGTCCACCAGCATATCGATCGAGCGGTTCGGCAGGTCGACGCGGATGATGTCGCCGGTGCGCACCAGCGACAGCGGCCCGCCGATATGGGCTTCCGGCGCCACATGCAGGATGCAGGCACCGTAGCTCGTGCCGGACATGCGGGCATCGGAAATGCGCAGCATATCGCGATAACCCTGTTTCAGGATCTTCTTCGGGATTGGCAGCATGCCCCATTCCGGCATGCCGGGACCGCCCTTGGGCCCGGCATTGCGCAGAATCAATACGTGATCGGCGGTGACGTCCAGATCCTCGCGGTCGATCATCGCCTTCATTTCGGGATAGCTGTCGAAGACGAGGGCAGGGCCTTCGTGAACCCGCAGCCGCGGTTCGCAGGCAGAGGGCTTCATGACGCAGCCGTCTGGCGCGAGATTGCCCTTGAGAACCGCCAGCGAGCCCTCGTGGTAAATCGGGTTGGAAAGCGGGCGAATGACGTCGCTGTTGTAGACTTCCGCACCCTTCAACGTTTCGCCGAGCGGGAAACCGCTGACGGTCATGGCGTCGAGCTTCAGGAGATCCTTGATCTCCGACATCAGGGCGCGCAGGCCCCCGGCGTAATAGAAGTCTTCCATCAGGTATTTGTCGCCGGTCGGACGAATGTTGGCGACAACCGGCGTCGTGCGTCCCGCCTTGTCGAGATCGTCCAGCGTCAGCGGCACGCCGGCGCGGCGGGCCATCGACAGGAGATGGACAACGGCATTGGTGGAACAGCCGGTCGCCATGGCGACGGTCGTGGCGTTGTGGACCGCATCGGCCGTGATGATCTTGTCCGGAGTCAACTCATCCCAGACCATTTCGACGATCCGGCGGCCGCACCGCGTGCTCATGCGGATATGGTTGACGTCGGCGGCGGGAATGGAGCTCGCGCCGGGGAGGGTGAGACCGAGCGCCTCGGCGATCGCGGTCATCGTGCTTGCGGTGCCGAAGGTCATGCAATGGCCGTAGGAACGGGCAATGCCTTCCTCGACGCCGGTCCATTGTTCTTCGGAAATCGTGCCGGCGCGGCGCTCGTCCCAGTATTTCCAGGCGTCAGAACCGGAGCCCAGCCATTCGCCTTTGTAGTTGCCGCGCAGCATCGGGCCGGCGGGCAGGAAGATCATCGGGAAACCGGCGCTGATGGCGCCCATGACGAGGGCAGGGGTGGTCTTGTCGCAGCCGCCCATCAGCACCGCCCCGTCGACCGGGTGGGCGCGCAACAGCTCTTCCGTCTCCATGGCGAGGAAGTTGCGGTAGAGCATGGAGGTCGGCTTCAGCGCGCTTTCGGAGAGCGACTGCACCGGCAGTTCCACCGGAAAGCCGCCCGCCTGCAGCACGCCGCGCTTCACATGCTCGACGCGGTCCTTGAAATGGGCGTGGCAGGCGTTGAGGTCAGACCAGGTATTGAGGATGGCGATGATCGGCTTTTTGCCCCAATCCTTCTCGTCATAACCCATCTGCATCATGCGGGAGCGATGTCCCGACGAACGAAGATCATCCGGCGCGAACCAACGTGCGCTGCGGAGATTGGCTGCTTGCTTAGTCATGCTTGCTCTTCCAGAAATCCTGCCATCATTCCGGTATCGATTATGTTTCGATCCGGGGACGGAGCTCCTCCCGCCCGGCATCAACTTAAACAGGCTTTGCGCAAATTGATATATCAAGTTTCAGATTTCTGCCTTGATATATCAAATTTCAGGTGGTAGATCAGCGCCATAAGCATGGAGGATATGAATGGGAGGTGACGACGCACTTCTGCCCGTGGAGCCGGTTTTTCTGAAAAGCCTGCGCGACCACGTCTATGGCCTAGTGCGCGACGCCATTCTTGCCGGCCGACTGAAGGGTGGCGAAAAGCTCAACGAGCGTCATCTCGCCAGTCAGCTTGGCATCAGCACGACGCCGCTGAAGGAGGCCTTGCGCGTACTTGAAGCCGAAGGTTTGGTACGATCGGAGCCCCGCCGCGGGATCTACATCACCTTCAATGCCGGCCAGGCGGAAGAGATGATGCTGGCGCGTGCCGCGCTCGAAAGCATGATCGCTCGCCAGGCCGCCAAGCGGGTGACGGATGAAGATATTGCCCTGATGTGCGAGCTCATCGTCGAGATGCGGGCCGGTCTCGAGACGGTGGATGTGCTGCAGTTCATCGCTCTCAACGAGCGCTTCCACAACGCCATCCATGAAGCATCTGGCTGCGGTTATCTGCGTCGCCTGCAGGGCGGCCAGAACATCTACACCCATGCGGCCCGTCTCAGCGTGCTGTCGGAGGAGCGGGAGCGCTTCCTGGCGGTCGAGGAACATCAGGCCATCGCCAACGCGATCGCCGCCCGCGAGCCGGATCTCGCCGAGCGGCTGATGCGCGACCACGTCATTCGCTCGGGCGAGAAACATCTTCTCCGGGTGTAGCAAGTCGGGAATGGGGGAAACGGACATGAATATCCGCGATTACAAGCGTGTCCTCACGGGCATTTCGGGCGTCCACGTGACTGCCTACGACAACCAGGGGGCGATCGATCCTCACTTGACCGGCAAGATCATCCGCCGCATTGCCGACGCGGGCATTCACAATATCGTCTGCGGCGGCAATACCGGCGAGTTCTACAGCCTTCAGCATGAGGAAGTGCTTCGCCTGCAGGCTATCTGCGTCGCAGCTGTCGAGGGCAAGACAGTCGTCACCGCCGCAGCCGGCCGTTCGGTCGGCGAAGCGATTGCGACCGCCAAGTCGGCCAAGCGTGAAGGCGCTCAGGGAGTGATGGTCCATCACCCGCTCGATCCATTCGCCGCACCCTGCTCGCAGGCCGACTATTTCATCGCCATCGCCGAGGCTTCGGAACTGCCGCTCGTCGCCTATGTGCGGTCCAATGCAATGGCCGTCGACGATCTTGCCCGCATTGCCACCCATCCGAACATTGCCGGCGTCAAGTTCGCCTCGACCGACATGATGCTGTTTTCCGAATGCGTGCGGGCGACCGAGGGCACGGATGCGGTCTGGATCTGCGGTCTCGCCGAGGGCTGGGCGGCACCTTTTTACGCACTCGGCGCCAAAGGCTTCACGTCCGGCCTCGTCAATATCGATCCGGCCCGGTCGCTGGCGATCTGGAATGCGCTCGAAGCGGGCGACTATGCCAGGACGCGGGCGCTGGTCGCCAAGATTGCAGGCTTCGAAACGTTGCGCACTAAGTTCAACAACGGCGCCAATGTCACGGTCGTCAAGGAGGCTTTGGCCTTGCGAGGCGAAAACCTCGGGCCGGTGCGTCTGCCGGGCCTGCCGGCGCTCGATGCCGCCGACCGCGATCGCCTCGAACAGATCTTAAAGGGCTGGGAACCTGTCGCCGCCTGAGCGGCGAAGGAGAAGGCCTCGCGAATACCGGCGTTCCTGGCGCCGTTCACTGATCCCGCGCCGACGGATCACCCGCCGGCCCGTCCTTCGTTCATCCGGATAGACCCCATGAAAATCACAGCGCTTGAAACAGTCCAACTTCCCAGCCTGAACAATATCATCTGGCTTCGCATCCATACGGACGAAGGGATCATCGGCCTCGGCGAGACCTTTCGCGGGGCGGATGCCGTCGCGACCTACCTGCATGCGGAAGTCGCGCCGGCACTGATCGGCAAGAACCCGCTGGAGATCGACCGGATTTCCAAGCAACTGACCGAGACCTATGTGGGCTTCCGCTCCTCCGGCGTCGAAATCCGCGCGGCATCCGCCGTCGATATCGCGCTCTGGGACATCCTCGGCAAGGTCACGAACCAGCCGATCCACCAGCTTCTTGGCGGCCTGTCGCGGCCGTCGATCCGCACCTACAACACCTGTGCCGGCTATTCCTACAACAGCCGTGGTTCGCGCCGCTACATCGGCGACGCCGACAAGCCTCAAGGCCCCTATGACGATCAGGTCGCCTTCACCAACGATGCGGGTGCGCTTGCCGAAAGCCTGCTGTCCGAAGGTATCACCGCCATGAAGATCTGGCCGCTCGATCCCTTCGCGGTCGCCAGCGGCGGCAATTTCATTCATCGGGATGACCTCGAAAAGGGGCTCGAGCCGTTCCGCAAGATCCGCGACGCGGTCGGTAACAAGATGGAAGTGATGGTCGAGCTGCATTCGATGTGGGATTTGCCGTCGGCGCTGGCGATTGCCCGCGAGATCAAGGAATTCCGCCCCTTCTGGATGGAGGATCCGATCAAGATGCAAGACACCGAGGCGCTGGCGATCTATGCGCAGCGTTCGGGCCTGCCGGTCTGCGCCAGCGAGACGCTTGCGACCCGCGCCCAGTTCGTCGAACTGCTGCGCAAGAATGCCGTCGACTACGTCATGCTCGACATTTCCTGGTGCGGTGGTTTGAGCGAGGCGAAGAAGATCGCCACCATGGCGGAAGCCTTCCAGCGGCCGATCGCCCCGCATGACTGCACCGGCCCGGTCGTCTTCACCGCCTCTATCCACCTGGCGCTCAACGCGCCGAACGCAGTCTTCCAGGAGTCGGTACGCGCCTATTACTCGACCTGGTATCGCGATCTCGTCACCGTCATGCCGCGTATCGAAAACGGCCAGATCTATCCGTTCGAAGGAGCGGGCCTCGGGCTGGAACTCAGCGATTACGTGCTCGACAATCCAGACGTCATCCGCCGCACCACCAATGTCGGCGACCTGTGATGCGTTTCGAACCGATCGGTCGCCTCAGTCTCGGGCTTGGCGAAGGCCCGGTCTGGGACGAAAGACGAAATCTCGTCTTTCTCTGCGACATCCCGACCGGCCGGCTGCTGGCGATCCGGCTCGGCGAGGGCCAGGTCGACGAGTGGGTTCTCGGTACCAATGTCTGTTCGCTCGGGCTTTGTGAAAGCGGCCGGCTGGTCGTGTCGCTGATGCGTGAGATTATTCTCTTCGATCCGGAGACCGGGGAGCGACAGACGCTCGCGCATCTCGACGGCGAGCTTGAGAGCAATCGGCTCAATGATGGCAAAGTGGGACCGGACGGCGCCTTCTGGGTCGGCACGACCGACCAGCGGCCGGAGCGGCAGCCGGTCTGTTCGCTTTACCGCATCGCTGCGGACGGCAAGTTTGCCGTCAAGAAGAGCGGGCTTTTGATCTCGAACGGGCTCGCCTGGTCGCCGGACGGCACGAGCATGTATCATTCGGATTCGGGCGGTCAGTGGATCGAGCGGCATGATTTCGATGCCGCGACGGGCGAGATCGGCGAAGGGGTTAGGATCGCCACACCCGGCGAGGCGGACGGGCGGCCGGATGGCGGCGCGACTGATGCCGACGGCTTCTACTGGAGCGCTGGCGTTTCTGCCGGATGTCTCAATCGTTATTCGCCTGAAGGCGTGGTGGTCGGCAAATATCCGCTGCCGGTTGCGACGCCGACCATGCCGTGTTTCTGCGGTCCTGATCTCAAGACGCTGCTCGTCACCTCGCACCGCTATCTTTCGCAGGAGAGGCTGGAGGCATATCCTTTGAGCGGCGCGGTGCTGGTCGCATCCTCGCCGGTCGCCGGGGTGCCGGTCGCACGCTTGAAAGGATTTTGACGTGGATTTCGACAAGGCCAATAAGATCGATGACTGACGCATCCATCTACACGCTCAAGGCTGACCGTTGCGAACTGGTTGTCGATGCCGCCCATGGCGCCAGCCTCACCTCCTTCCGGTGGCGAAAGCCTGACGGTGACTGGTTCGAGATCCTGCATGCCTGCCCGCCGGCGCAGGTCGCATTGACCGGCGGCTCTTTCATCATGGCACCGTTTGCCAATCGGCTGGATGCCGGCCGCTTCCTGAACGCCGACGGACCGGTTGAGGTCCCGCTCAACCGGCCGGAACAGAACATGGCGCTGCACGGATTTTCCCGCGACAGGGCCTGGCAAGTTATCGAGGTCACCGAAAACACGCTGACCCTGGCCGACGATTTTACCCATGAGGCGATCCCGTTCGCCTATCGGCTGGTGCAGCATATCTCGATCGGCGCGGATGGCGCCGAACTGTCGTTGACACTGACCAATACAGCGAACCGTACGCTTCCCTATGGCATGGGTTTTCATCCCTGGTTCCGCAAAGAGGACGAAACCTGGCTGAACTTCGATGCTGAGATCGGTTTCGGCCGTGATCAACGAGGTTTGCCGACCGAGCCCGTTCCAGCCAATAGGGGACTCGATTTCGCCCACGGTCTCGATACGTCGAAGATGCCGTGGTTCGATGGACATTTTTCGGAATGGGCACCGCGCCAGGCCATCGTCGAGTGGCGACGGGCTGGGGTCAGCATGACGCTTTCGGCGACGGGCGCCCTGACAAATCTGCATGTCTACGTGCCCGACGATCGGCCCATTCTCTGCGTCGAACCCGTCAGCCACGTGCCCGACGTCCACAGTCGACGGGAACTGGCGCGATACGGCGACCTTGAATGGTTGGCACCTGGAGAAACTATCACGGGATCCATGGTTCTTCGGTTCTCCTGAGCGGGAGAAGACAGAACCATCATTTCTGTTTTTGCCGCGGATCGTGTGAGCTAGACCGTTCGGCGGATAAAAATGCACCGCACAAAATATTTGTTGGATGGGCCCTTCCAGAACTCGCACATTGCATAAGTCGCCCTACATAACAGTGGCTTTTATGTGTTCCAGGCCAAGTCAAACGAGGTGGTGACTGGCGATCCGGAGGGAAATTCTGTCATGTCTTTGAAGAAAATGCTTTTGGGCATAGCTTTTGCGCTGGGCGTCTCGGCCACCATGGCGAATGCCCAGGTCGTCGTCTCGTCCAAGATCGACACCGAAGGCGGGGTGCTGGGCAACATCATCCTTGCCATGCTGAAGGCGAACAACATCCAGACCACCGATCGTATCCAGCTCGGAGCGACGCCTGTGGTGCGCAAGGCGATCACCGCCGGCGAGATCGACATCTATCCGGAATATACTGGTAACGGCGCCTTCTTCTTCGAAAAGGGCGACGATCCGGCCTGGAAGAACCCGCAAAAGGCCTATGAAGCGGTCAAGAAGCTCGATTACGACGCCAACAAGATCGTCTGGCTGACGCCGTCTTCGGCCAACAACACCTGGGCAATCGCGGTGCGCAAGGATGTCGCGGATGCCAACAAGCTGAAGACGCTGACCGATTTCGGCAAATATGTCGCCGGCGGCGGCAAGATCGTGCTGGCGGCATCGTCCGAGTTCGTCAATTCGGCCGCAGCCCTGCCGGCCTTCCAGACCACCTACGGCTTCAAGCTGAAACCCGACCAGCTGATCACGCTCTCGGGCGGTGATACGGCTGCGACCATCGGTGCGGCCGCCAACCAGACCAACAATGCCAATGCCGCCATGGTCTACGGCACCGACGGCGGTATCGCGCCCTCTGGCCTTGTGGTTCTCGAAGACGACAAGGGCGTCCAGCCGGTCTATCAGCCGACCCCGATCATCCGCGAGGCAGTGCTCAAAAAGAACCCGACCATCGAGGCGGTGCTGAAGCCGGTCTTCGCCAAGCTCGATCTCGTCACGCTGCAGGACCTCAATGGTCGCGTGCAGGTGGGCGGCGAGCCGGCCAAGGCGGTTGCCGAGGATTTTCTCAAGAAGAACGGCTTCCTGAAGTAATTCCTTTTCGGACCGGTTTCGTGTCAACATGGGCCGGGCGTTGGACGCCCGGCTTTTTCATCGATCATAGGGTCGGTTTATGAGGGGCATGGGTCGGTTTGAGAGTTCGGTTCGATAAGCTCGGCATCGTCATCGCCCTTCTAGCCGCCTACGGCGCGCTCTGGGCGTCGTTTGCGACGCTCAAGCCCAATCGGATAGTACAGGGCCAGGCGCAGGCGATGCTTCAGTCGCTGCCGGCTTGGGCGGGTTGGGGCCTTGTCATTGTCCTTGTTCTTGCAATCGCCGCGGCACTCTTTCGCACTTCCCCCTGGATCAAGCTCCTTGCAGCCGTCGTGGCGCTGGCGGCACTGACGCTTTCGATCGGATACGCGGCGACCTTCCTGACGCCGGCCGGCAATACCTATGCTCGCGTCTCACCCGCCTCGGGCTTCTGGCTGCTGCTGTTCGCCTTTGCGCTTCTGGCTGCCGATGCGATCACGCGGCTCGATCCGACGCCGGCGATGCGGGTTCTGTTTCTGGTCATGGCAGCGGCGGCGATTGGCACGCTGCTGATGTCGGGAAGCTGGAACGGGTTGTCGATCATGAAGGAATATGCAGGCCGCGCCGACGTCTTCTGGGTCGAGGCGGGCAAGCATGTGGAACTGGCGCTTGGCTCGCTCTTTGCTGCCGTCCTGGTGGGGCTGCCGCTCGGTATTCTCTGTCATCGGGTGGCACCGCTTCGGGATGGCGTGCTCAACACGCTGAACCTTGTCCAGACCATCCCGTCGATCGCGCTTTTCGGCCTGTTGATCGCGCCGCTTGGCTGGGTCGCCGCCAATGTGCCGGGGGCTGCGGCGATCGGCATCCGCGGCATCGGGGTGGCGCCTGCCTTTGTCGCACTGTTTCTCTATTCGCTGCTGCCTGTCGTCGCCAATACCGTCGTCGGGCTTGCCGGCGCGCCGCGCGCGGCAAACGACGCTGCCCGCGGCATCGGCATGACCGGCCGGCAGCGGCTTTTCAAGATCGAGTTTCCGCTGGCGCTGCCGGTGATTCTGACCGCGATCCGCATTGTGCTCGTCCAGAATATCGGCATGGCGACGATTGCCGCGCTGATCGGCGGCGGCGGTTTTGGCGTCTTCGTCTTCCAGGGCATCGGCCAGACAGCGATGGACCTTGTCCTGCTTGGCGCCGTGCCGACTGTGGCGCTCGCCTTTGCCTCGGCCGTCGTCCTCGACGCGCTGATCGAGATGAACTCCCGCGTCCCCAACGGAGCCAGATCCGCATGATCGAGATTGATGCCATCACCAAGCGCTATGACGGTATCGCCGTCGTCGACAATGTCTCGATGGTGATCGAGCCGCGCACGGTCACGGTCGTCGTCGGCACGTCCGGCTCCGGCAAGACGACGCTGATCCGGATGATCAACCGGCTGGTGGAGGCGACAGAAGGCGCCATCCGGCTCGACGGCGAGGACAACCGGTCCATCCCGGGCTACGAGTTGCGGCGCAGGATCGGCTACGCCATCCAGGGCCATGGGCTTTTCCCGCACCGGACGGTGGCGCAGAACATTGCGACGGTGCCCGGCCTGCTCGGCTGGACGAAGGCCCGCACCGACGCCAAGGTCGAGGAATTGCTGACGCTCTTCCAGCTCGAGCCGAAGACGTTCGGGCCGCGTTATCCGCACGAACTTTCCGGCGGACAGCAGCAGCGCGTCGGGGTGGCGCGGGCGCTCGCGGCCGAACCGAACGTGCTGTTGATGGACGAGCCCTTCGGGGCACTCGATCCGATCATCCGCGCCAAGGCGCAGGACGATCTGCTGGCGATCCAGAAACATTTCGCCACAACGATCGTCCTGGTGACCCATGACATGAATGAGGCATTCCATCTCGCCGACAAGATTGCCGTGATGGACAAGGGCAGGGTGGTGCAATATGGGCCGCCGGCCGAACTCGTCCGTGCACCGGCAACGCCGTTCGTCGAGACGCTGATCGGTGATGCGGAACGGCCGTTCCGGCTGCTTTCGATTGCAAAGGCTGGCGCTGCGGCAGAGCCGGGCGAGGCGGAAGGCGAGCCGATCCGCGAGGACAGGAGCCAGCAGGAGGCGCTTGCCGATCTCATCTGGAGCGGCCGCGATGCGCTTCCGGTCATCTCCAGGAGCGGCGCTCCGATGGGGCGGGTGACGCTCGACGCGATCCTCAAGCGCGCCGCGAGGCCACGATGAGGGCTTGGGTGCCGACCATCCTGCGCAGCCTTCTGCTTCTCGTGCTGATCGCCTTCCTGGTCTCGCCGGAAAGTTTTGAGCCGCTGCTGAAGCCGCTCGTGCAGCCGAACGCACCGGCGATCTACAATCAGGGCAGCCTGCTCAGCCTGACGATCCTGCACCTGCGGACCGTCTTCATCGCGACGCTAGCTGCGACGATCATCGCCGTGCTTCTGGCGATCCTCGTCACCAGGCCGTTCGGGGTGGAGTTCCTGGCGCTTTCCCGAAGCCTCGTCAATATCGGCCAGACGTTTCCGCCGGTCGCTGTTCTGGCGCTTGCCGTGCCGGCTGTCGGTTTCGGCGAGAAGCCGACGCTGATTGCGCTGTTTCTCTATGGGCTTCTGCCGATTTTCGAAAACACGCTGACGGCGCTCACCAACCTGCCACGGTCTGTGATGGAGGCGGCGCGCGGTTCCGGCATGACACCTTTCCAGCGGCTCATCCAGGTCGAGTTGCCGCTGTCCTTGCCGGTGATCGTCGCCGGCATCCGGCTGTCGGTGGTGATCAGTCTCGCCACCGCGACGATCGGTTCGACGGTCGCGGCAAAGACCCTCGGCGAAGTGATCATTGCCGGATTGCAATCCAACAACCTGGCCTTCGTGCTGCAGGGCGGGTTGATTGTCGGCGCACTGGCTGTGCTGATCTATGATGGGCTCTCGGCGGCCGAGGCGATGATCGCCCGCCGGACGGGTGCGGCCTAACCGTGGCTGGAATCGGTCGGCACGACCGGTTCGACATCCTGTTTCAGGTTGCCGCGGTGGAAGATGAACAGGCCGGCGATGACGATGATGCCGGCGCCCGTCAGCGTTTGGACATCCGGAAAATCGCCGAAGAAAATCCAGCCGAGCACGATCGCCCAGAGCAGCAGCGTATATTGCAGCGGTGCGAGCACCGAGGCCGGCGCCAGTTTCAGCGAGCGGGTGATCAGCAGATGGGCGCCGCAGGAGACGATGCCAAGCAGGAGCAGGGCCAGCAGTTCGCCGGTATTGAACGGGCTCCAGTTGCCGACGGTCAGGAACGCGCCGGCCACGAGGCATGCAAGCGTCTGCCAGGTGACGAGGGTCGCATCCGGGGTCGAGCGCAGCGTGCGGTTCAGCACCAGCGTCAGTGCGAAGGAAAGACTGCCGATCAGCCCGAAAATCGACGGCAATGACAGCATTTCCGAGGAGGGACGTAGCGCGATCACCACGCCGATGAAGCCGATCAGGACGGCGAGCCAGCGCCGCCACCCGATGCGCTCGCCGAGCAGGAAATGCGACAGGGCCGCCACGTAGATCGGGCCTGCCATGTAGAAGGTCATGACGTCGGCGAGTGGCATGTAGGCGACGGCGGCATAGAATAGCCCGGTATCGGCGGTTGCCAGAACGATGCGCAGCACATGCAGCGATGGCTTCTCGACCTTGTAGAGTGCCGAAATCGGCTGGCGGGCGAGCATCGGGCCGAGCACGAAAAAGGCGCCGACCGACCGGATCAGCAGAACCTGTCCGACCGAAAAGCTCGCCACCAGCCATTTGCCCATGGCATCGTTGAGGGCGAACATGAAATCCCCGAGCAGCATCAGCAGTATGCCTGCCATTACCGCATTGCCCGCTATCGCCGAGACCGCTCTCTTGTTCATGCTGCGCGAGCGCTCCCGACTCTGATCCTGCAATTTGAAAGTGCGGACTTACCCGGCGAGCCTGCCACCTTGCAAGGGCCTTGGTGCACCGGTGGTTGTGGGAAAACTGATCGGCAGGCCGCGCAACACGCGTACCGCGAGGAACGCGAAACACTCGGCCTCGACAGCATCGCCCCGCCAGCCGAGCGTATCGGCGGAAACCGCCTTCACGCCGGCGCGGCTTTCAAGCATCGACATGATCGTCGGATTGTGGCGGCCGCCGCCGCTGACGATCAGCCGCTTCGGCCGGTGCGGCAGCAGATCGAGCGCCTTGCCGACTGCAGATGCGGTGAAGGCTGAAAGGGTTGCCGCGCCGGTGGCGTCGTCAAGGCCGTCTGCCATGGCGGCGGTGAAGTCGAAACGATCGAGCGATTTCGGATAGGGCGCCGTGAGGTAGGGATGCTCGAGAAGCTTTGTGAGGCGTTCCTCGTCGACTTTGCCGGAGGCGCCGAGCGCGCCGTTGCGGTCCATTTCGCCAAGGCCGCGTGCCTTGATGAAGTCGTTGAGCGGCGCGTTGGCCGGGCCGGTATCGAAGGCGATCATCAGATCCCTGCCGTCCCACCAGGTGATGTTGGCGACGCCGCCGAGATTGAGCACGGCCGTATCGCCGCTGGTATCGACGCCGCGTAGCAGAGCCGAATGATAGGCGGCGGCAAGCGGCGCGCCCTGGCCACCCGCCCGCACGTCCGCCGAGCGGAAATCGTAGGCGACCTTGGTGCCGAGGATCGAGGCCATCAGCTCGCCATCGCCGAGCTGGCGGGTGTCGCCGAGCCTGTCTTTGGTGGGTGCCCGGTGCAGCACGCTCTGGCCGTGGAAACCGACGATGCCGATATCGGCCATCGTCAGCCCCGTGCTTTCGACGAGTTCCCTGACGGCGTGGGACTGCGCCTTTGTGAGCGCCTGTTCGGCCTCGCGGAAGATCGCCGGATCGGATCCTTCGAAATTCCAGACGCGGGCCTGAGCGAGCGTTTCCTCCAGGAGGGCGCGGATTTCCGGCGGATAGGGGGCGAGCGTATAGGCACCAAACGTGTCGATCGTCTCGCCGTCCGTCTTCAGGAGCGCCACGTCGATATTGCCGTCGAGGACGGTTCCGGTCATCAGGCCGACAGCCCAGATTGGCTCCATGATCAGCTCCTCAGGTTTGGTTCACGAGATTGCAGACCGCCTGCCGCAGGGCCAGGATGCCGCTGTCGAAATGGCGGGTCGGATGGATGCGGTTGGTGAGCAGGGTCACGGCACGACCCCTGTCGAAATCGATCAGCAGGCTTGTGCCGGTAAAGCCCGTATGGCCGATCGTTCCGGGGTTGCACAGGTTTCCGCCCCACCAGTCGGCATAGGAATGCTCCCAGCCATGGGTCCGCCTGTTCGAGAGCGGCGCGCGCATCAGCGCGATCGCATTCCCGGACGCGCCGGTGCCGTCGAGCAGGCTTTCGGCGAAGTCCAGAACCGACATCACCGTGCCGAACAGGCCCGCATGGCCGGAACCCTGCAGCGCCGCGCAATTTTCGTCGTGCACTTCGCCCGACAGGATCCGCTGCCGCCAGGCGCAGTCTTCGGTGGCGGCGGAATTTTCCGGATCGGCAGACCAGGCGAAGCCCGGGCCGGGATCGAGGTCGCGGATCGTCTTCTTCGCCAGTCGTTCGAGTGCGAAGCCGAGCAGGATGAAGTTGATGTCGGAATAGACCGGCGGGCCGGCTTTCCATTCCCGCTGCAGGATGAATGCGCGCAGCAGGTCCGGATCGTGCCCGTAGGTGTAGATCGGCTCGACACCCGGAAACGGCGTCTGGTGGCCGAGGCACTGTCGGAAGGTGATTTTCCGTTCCCAGGCCTCTGCATTGTATTGGCGCAGGTCCGGCAGCAGGGTGGTGAGCGGTGCGTCGAGATCGATCGTGCCGTCGTCGGCGAGCTTCAGAATGCGCCTCGTGGTGAAGATCACCTTGGTGAGCGAGGCGAGGTCGAACCAGGTGTCCAAGGTCATCGGACGTTGAGTGGGAACGACTTGGGCCGAGCCGGTCGCGCGGGTCATGCGCCCGTGTTTCAGGTCAACGATGCCGAGCACGCCGCCCGGAATGCGCTTGTCGGTGACGGATTTTTCGAGCGGGGCGAAGGCCCGCTCGAAAACGGCGGCAAGTTCGGGACTGGCGGAAGCAGTGTCTTTCATATGATTACATCCTCAGGCTTCCGCCCGTGCTCGGTGATCCGGTCCACAGGACTGCCATTCGGCGGGCGGCGGCTCGAAACCCGGTGGTCGAACCAGAGACGGGACCTGGCGCGTATCGAGTTCGAAATGCTGGTTGCGGCGCTCGATGCTCGGCACGGCGGAAATCAGCCGCCTGGTATAGGAATGCTGCGGGTTGGACAAAATCGAGGCAGCATTGCCGATCTCGACGATCTGGCCCGCATAAAGCACCGCGATGCGGTGGGCGATACGCTCGACGACCGCCATGTCGTGCGACACGAACAGATAGGCGAGGCCATATTCGTGCTGCAGGTCGACCAGCAGCTCCAGAACCTTGGCCTGAACCGAGACGTCCAGCGCCGAAACTGCCTCATCGAGCACGACGATCGACGGATTGAGCATCAGCGCGCGGGCGATGCAGAGGCGCTGGCGCTGGCCGCCGGAGAACTCGTGCGGGTAGCGCAGCAGACTGTTTTCGGGCAGGCCGACGCGCTTCAGCAGCGCCACCATTTTCGCCCGCGTTCCGGTGTCGATCCGGCCACCGGCGGCGATCACCGGTTCGGCGAGGATGCTGTCGATCCGCAGGCGCGGATTGAGCGAGGCGTAGGGGTTCTGGAAGACCATCTGCACGGAGGGATCGCTTCCGTCCACGATCGCTCCGTTGTTGGCGGAAAAGCTGCCACGGGTCGGCTTTACGAGACCGAGTATAGCGCGGGCCGTCGTCGACTTGCCGGAGCCGCTTTCGCCGACGATCGCCAGCGTCTCGCCCGGCATCAGGTCGAAGCCGACATTCTCGACCGCATGGACCGAGCCCGGCGAGCGGCTGAGAATGCTGCCCGCCACCTTGAAGCGCACCGTCAGACCATCGACCGTCAGCGCGGGCGCGATTGCCTCTCGGCTGAAATCGGAACGGGCGGCGCGGCCGGATTCGAAATGCGGCACGGCGCTCAGGAGATGCCGGGTATAGGGGTGTTTCGGCTGGTCGAGGACGTCGCCGAGCGGTCCCTGCTCGACCGCTTCGCCGGCCTGCATGACCATGACCTTGTCGGCAATGCCGGCGACTAGGCCGATGTCATGGGTGATGAAGATCATCCCCATGTCGGTCTCACGTTTCAATTCGCCGAGCAGCGCCATGATCTGGGCCTGGACCGTCACGTCGAGCGCGGTCGTCGGCTCGTCGGCGATCAGCAGGCGCGGATTGCAAGCGAGCGCCATGGCGATCATGACGCGCTGGAGCATGCCGCCGGAAAGCTGGTTCGGTGTGTATTTGAGGCGCCGCGCGGCATCGGGAATGCGGACCCGGTCGAGTGCGTCCTTGGCGGCGGCCGTCGCCTGACGCCCGGTCAGGCCGCGATGCAGGCGAAACGATTCCTCGATCTGGTGGCCGATCGTCAGCACCGGGTTCAGCGAGGTCATCGGCTCCTGGAAGATCATGCCGATCTCGGAACCGCGGATTTTTTCGAGCACCGGCTCTTCAGCCTTGGTGATATCAAGAATGCTGCCGTCGGCGCGTTTCAGCGTGATCGAACCGCCGATGATCCGGCCGCCGCCGAAATCGACCAACCGGTTGATGGAGAGCGCCGTGACCGATTTGCCGGAGCCGCTTTCGCCAACGATCGCCAGCGTCTCGCCGGCGTCGAGGTCGAAGCTGACGCCCTTGACGATCTCGTTCTGCTTCGGATCACGCCCGAAGCCCACGCGCAGGCCGGATACCGAGAGAAGCGATGTCATGGCGCGGACCTCCGCGTCTTGGGGTCAAGGATATCGCGCAAGGCGTCACCGAGCAGGTTGAAGCCGAGAATGCTGATCATGATGGCGACCGCCGGGAAGATCAGCAGCCAGGGCGCGTTTTCCATCAGGTTGCGGCTGTCGGCGAGCATCAGGCCGAGAGAAGAGGCCGGCGGCTGGGTGCCGAGGCCGAGGAAGCTCAAGCCGGCCTCAGTCAGCAGCGACCAGGCGAGCGCCAGCGTCACCTGAACCGTCAGTGGCGCCACTAGGTTGAGGAGCAGATGCCGGGTCAGGATATAGCGTCGGCTCGAACCGAAGGTGCGGGCGGCATCGACGAACTCGCGGGCCTTGATTGAGAGCGCCGGACCGCGCACGACGCGGGTGAAGATCGGTGTGTAGACGATGGCGATCGCCGCGACGCTCGTCCAGGTGCCGGGGCCGACAACGGCGATGATCAGGAGCGCGAGCAGGATGGCTGGGAAGGCGAGCAGCACGTCCATGATGCGCATCACGAGGCCATCCCAGGCCTTGCCGAACCAGGCGGCCGTGAGGCCGAGCACAGTTCCAGCAACCGTCGCGATCGCCACCGAGCAGAACGCGACGAGGAAGGACTGGCCGATGCCGTTCATCAGCCGGCTCGCGACATCGCGGCCGAACAGGTCGGTACCCATCCAGTAGGCCGCGTTCGGCGCATGCAGCCTGTCGATGCGAAACTGCTGCAGCGGATTGTGAGGCGTGATGCCGGACATGCCGAGCAGCGCGACGACCACATAGATCACCACGATCGTACCGCCGATCCTGCCGCTGGAATGGCTGAAAATTGCACGCAGCATCGACATTAGTTGCCCTCTCCGAGCCGGATGCGCGGATCGAGCGTCACATAGGCGAGGTCGACGAGCAGATTGACCACCATGAAGTTGAAGGCAATGAACAACACGCAACCCTGCACCAGCGCATAATCGCGCTGCAAGATGGCTTCGAGCACGAGGCGGCCAAGACCTGGAAGAGCGTAGATCTGCTCGACAAGCACGGCGCCGCCCAGCAGATAGCCAAATTCGACGCCGCTGAGCGTAACGACCGGGATCAGTGCATTGGGCAGGGCATGGCGCCAGATGACGCTGCGTTTCGGCACGCCCTTGGAGCGGGCGGTGCGGACATAGTCGTCGGAAAGGACATCCAACATGGCGGAGCGCGAGATGCGGGTGACGGAGGCGGCGAAGGCAAAACCGAGCGTGATCGCCGGCAGGATCATCTGGCCGAGATTGCGCAAGGGGTCGGTGAAGAACGGCGTGAACTCGCCCATGGTCGGCAGGATGCCGAAACCGGCCGACAGCGCATAGATGATCAGCAGGCCGACAACGAAGTTGGGTGTCGACTGGCCGATCATCGCGAAGATGCGCACCGCCAGATCGGAGATTTTTTCGTTGCGGGTGGCGGCGAACACGCCGGCTGGCAGGCCGACGAGAAGGGCCACGCACATGGACATCAATGCGAGCTGCAGCGTCAGCGGAAAACGTTCGAGGATGATGGTGAGCGCCGGCTTGCCATGGATCACGGAAATGCCGAGATCGCCCTGGAGGACGCCGAGAAGCCAGCTCCAGTATTGCACCAGGATCGGCTTGTCGATGCCGAAATAGGCCGAGAGCGCCGCTCTCTGTGCCGGCGTCAGAAGACCGGCTTCGGTGCCGAGCATCGCGGTGATCGCGTCACCCGGCACCAATCGGATTGCGACGAACACGAGGATGGAGACCCCGAGCATCACGAGCGGAAACGTCAACAGCCGTCGCGCCAGGTAACTCATTCGCCCACCAACCTCGTATCCGTCATGCTTTCGCGATTACTGCAACGTGACCTTGCTCAGGCCGAACAGCGAGCCTTCCGGCGTCGGCACGAAGCCCTGAACATTCTTCTGCTGTGCCGTGTAGCTGTAGGACGTGTAGAGCCAGGCCCAGGGGGCGACTTCGACGAGGTGCTTTTCGAAGTCGGCGAAGATGGCCTTGCGCTTGGCAGGGTCGGTCTCGACGCGGCCCTTCTGCATCAGGCTGTCGAGCGTATCGTCGATGTAGTTGGTGACCTTCTGCAGGTTGCCGGTCTTGGTCCAGTAGCGGTTGTACATGGAATAGGGATCGGCACGGCCGCCGTTCAGCGCCACCGCCATGTCAAAGTCGCCCTTCAGCCAGGCGTCGACATAGACGTTGAGCTCCATCATCTTGATGTTGAGCTTGACGCCGATTTCGGCGAGCTGGGACTGGAGGACCTGCGCTTCGGCGGCTGCGGTCGCAGGCTCGCCATTGGCGGCGATCACGGTCGCGGTGAAGCCGTTCGCAAAACCGGCATCCGCCATCAGCTTCTTCGCCTTGGCGATATCCTGCTTGTAGCAGAACAGCGCGCTGGCATCGGACGTGTAGCCGGGCATGGTCAGCGGGCCGGTGACCTTGCCTTCGCCGACCGAAGCCGTGTCGAGCACGTCCTTGCGGTCGATGGCGCAGGAGATTGCCTGGCGCACGGCGAGAACGTCCATCGGCTTGCGGGACGGGTTCATCTGCAGGACGTGGTAGGCGAGAACCGGCGTGCGGTTGAGGACGAGGCTGGTTTCCTTCGGCACGAGGGTTGCGACCAGCGGATCGTTGATCAGCGCGAAGTCGACCTGCTTGGTGCGCAGCGCCGCAAGGATCGCGGTCTCGTCCGGCAGAACGCTGATGTCGATGCCGTCGATCGCGATCTTGCCGCCGGCCCAATCCTTGTTGGCGGAGAGCGTTTCCTTGGAATTCGGCTCCCACTTGTCGAGCTTAAACGGGCCGGTACCGAGCGCCTTGGTGCCAATCGTGCCGGCCGCGATTTCAGCCGCCGGTACGATGGCGGCGTTGATGCTCGCCATGGCGGTCAGAAGCGGTGCGTCCGGCTGCGACAGCTTGAAGACGACCGTCGCCTGGTCCGGGGTCTCGATCGAGGCGATCGACAGGAAGTTGGCGCGGGCGGCGGCGGCGGTCTTTTCGTCGAGAAGGCGTTCGAACGAGGCCTTCACGTCGGCGGCCGTTACCGGCTTGCCGTCCTGGAATTTTGCGTTCGGGTTAAGCTTGAAGGTCAGTTGCTTGGCGTCGGCTGCAAATTCCCAGGAGGCTGCGACGGCCGGGACGATCTGCAGGTCCTTGTCGAGGCGGACGAGCGGCTCATAGATCAGCTCCAGCAGGCGGATCGAGGAAAATGCGGTCTGCTTGTGCGGATCAAGGCCGGTCGCATCCTGCTTCCAGGCCATTTTCAGCGAGGCGGCGGATGCCGGCGAGGCGATCGCGGTCGCGCCGATGGTGACGGCCAGCGCAAGGCCGGACAGCAGTTTAGTCGAAAGATGTCTTCCCATTTTTATTCTCCCTCTTTTGATATCTGTTCGTTGTCTCGACCCAGCCACATTTGAGCAGCGGCCGTCATTCAGCAGCTTTACGCTGTCTTCCCATCAATTGCCTTGCGGAGGAAGCCTCCGGCATCGTCGAGCGCCACGCGCGCCGTATCGACATCCATTCCCGTCAGCGCGATCAGGATCGCCAGTTTGACGTCGTTGCCGGTGAGGTCAAGCACGCGGCGCGCCTCTTCCGTCGTGCAGCCGGTCGCCTGCATGACGATGCGGGCAGCGCGGGCGACGAGCTTCTGATTGCTGGCATGCAGATCGACCATCAGGTTCTGATAGCTCTTGCCGATGCGGATCATGCTCGCCGTGGTCAGCATGTTGAGCACGAGCTTCTGGGCCGTGCCGGACTTCAGCCGCGTCGAGCCGGTGAGGATTTCCGGGCCGACCACCGGCGAAATGGCGATATCGGCGATATCGGCGATGACGGCGTCCGGGTTGCAGGACAGGGCGACTGTCTTCGCCCCGATCTCCTTGGCATAGTTCAGGGCACCGATGACGTAAGGGGTGCGGCCGCTGACGGCGATGCCGACAACGACGTCGGCTGCGGTCAGGCCGATGTCGACGAGATCCTGCCGGCCCTGTTCCGGGCTGTCTTCGGCGCCTTCGACGGCGTGCTGCAGGGCGTGGCTGCCGCCGGCGATCAGGCCGACGACCATGCCTTCCGGGACGCTGAAAGTCGGGGGGCATTCGGAAGCATCGAGCACGCCGAGGCGGCCGCTGGTGCCGGCGCCGATATAGACCAGTCGTGCGTCATTCTGGAAAGCGCGAACTATTTCTTCCACGGCCTCGGCGATCTGCGGGATCACCTTTTCGACTGCGGTCGCGACGCCCTGATCTTCCTCGTTTATTTCACGCAGGACATCGACTGTCGGCAGCAGATCTATATCCATGGAGCGGGGATTGCGGTCTTCCGAAACCAGTCTTTCCAGTTCGGATATCAGCCGTTCGTCGCTCATGACCCTGCCTTCGAGATCGGGGTGCAGCGCAGCGCTTCGCAGGATCTGCGTCATACGATGTTGCTCCTCACCCTTCGTTGCCTTTCCCAAAGGATTAGGATCATCCATTCCATGAGTCAATTGAGTATTGGAATATATTATTCCATTTCCTTCCTGGACCTACCGAGACACGGGATCAGGGTCAGGAGGCTTGAAGGGCCTTGCGTGCGAGAATGATGGCGCCCGAGACGGCGTCTCCGTCGGCGGGCTTCAGGCGGCGGCGGACATCGGGTGCCAGCCAGGCCTCGAGCGGGCTCGACAGGCCGCCCAGCAGGGTAACGCGCGGAGCGCCCTGATCGAACAGCGTGCGGACCAGGGTGTCGATCTGTTCGGCGGCGCTCTGGACGATGCGTCGGCCGACGGAATCGCCCTGATCCGCATGCCGCATCACCATCGGCGCCAGCGAGGCATAGTCGGTGGCCGACGACCGGTCCATCCAGCCGATGGCTTCGTAAGGATCGTTCTGGAAACGTTGCATGACCTCGATCAGCAGAGCGGTCTTCTCGATCCGCCCGTCATGAGCCCGAAGCGCCAGCTGCACGGCTTTCAGGCCGAGATCTGCACCGCTGCCTTCGTCCGAAATGGGAAATCCGTAGCCGCCGAGGCGCAGGTCGCGGCCTTCCGCAAAACCGAGCCCGATCGAGCCGGTGCCGGCAATGACGATCGCGCCGTCGCGACCCGAATGCGCGCCGAGGCACGCGCCCATGCCGTCGCTGACAAAATCGATGCTGGCGAACGGATGCGGGATTGCCTTCAAGGCCTCGACGGAGCCCTTGCGGCCGGTGCCTGCAAGGCCGACTCCTACATGGGTGCGGGCCATCTCGTCGGGGCCGAACCCGGCTTCGTCCAGGGCGGCGTTAAAGGCGCGCGAGATCGAGGCCCAGGCCTGCTCGATGCCGAGCCGCGTCGTGGCAGGCCCGGAAAGACCCTGTCCGAGTACGGCGCCGGATGCACCCTCGATACGGGCGCGGCAGCCGGTACCGCCGCCATCGACACCCAGGAAAAAGTATTCGGTCGCGGCCGTCATGCGCTGAGCCGCTCGATATCGGCTCCGCATTGGCCAAGCTTGCGGTCCAGTTGTTCATAACCGCGGTCGAGGTGGTACACCCGGTTGATGGTAGTTTCGCCCGACGAGACCAGCCCGGCAAGCACGAGGGAGACGGAGGCGCGCAGATCCGTCGCCATCACCTGCGCACCCTTCAACGGCGCGCCGCCGCGCACCAGCGCGGTGGTTCCCTGGAGCGCGATATTGGCGCCGAGGCGCATCAGTTCCGGCACGTGCATGAACCGGCTTTCGAAGACGGTTTCGCGGATCAGCGATGCACCTTCGGCACAGGCCGCGAGCGCCATGAACTGCGCCTGGAGATCGGTCGGGAAACCCGGATAGGGCTCGGTGGTGATATCGGTTGCCTTCAGCGGTCCTTCGCGCGAAACGACAAGGCCGCGGTCGCTCGGCCAGATGCTGACGCCCATCGCCTCCAGTACCTGCACGATGGAGGCCATGTTTTCCAGCCGCGCGTTGGTGAGCTCCAGCATGCCGCCGGTGATGGCGGCTGCCACGGCGTAAGTCCCGGCCTCGATGCGGTCGGGGATGCCGTGATGTTTCGCCGGCTGCCAGGTGGTTGAACCCTGAACCAGGATACGGTGGGTGCCGGCGCCTTCGATGCGTGCGCCCATGGCGATCAGGCATGCGGCGAGATCGGCGACTTCGGGTTCGCGGGCGGCATTGAGGATTTCGGTTTCGCCCTTGGCGGCGGTCGCGGCCATCATCGCGGTTTCGGTGGCGCCGACGGAGGGGGAGGGAAGCACGATACGGCTGCCCTTCAATCCGCCCGGTGCCGAGGCGACGATCAGGCCGCTCTCGATATCAATGTCCGCACCCAGCGCTGCGAGCGCCTTGACATGCATGTCGACTGGACGCGCGCCGATGGCGCAGCCGCCGGGGAGAGATACGCGCGCCTGGCCGAAACGGGCAAGCAGTGGTGCGAGGACGAGCACGGTGGCGCGCATCTTGCGGACTGTGTCGTAGGAGGTTTCCTTCGAGACGATTGCCTTGGCGTCGACGATGGTGGAATGGCCGGTGCGGGTGACGGCCGCGCCATGCAGCTCGACGACCCCCAGCATGTTTTCCACGTCGCTGACCTGCGGCAGGTTGGTGAGCTCGACCGGGTAGGGGCTCAGCAGCGTCGCCGCGATCTGCGGGAGGGCTGCGTTTTTTGCCCCGGCAATGGTGACGGCTCCCTGGAGCCGATGGCCGCCGACGATCCGTAATCTGTCCATGACAAAACCTGTCAAAAAAGGCGCGGTGAATCTCAAATCATTCTATGCTTTCACGAAACTAAACCACCCGGCGCCTCTGTCAATCATTCGGAATTTTTTATTCCTTTGTGCGGCATTATCTGCGATAATCCATCCTTGGTTTAAGAATGGAAACGCTGTTGTGGACGGGCGTTGCGGTGATATCCTGCTCCATCGTCCCAACCCATCGCGAAGCTTCCGAAGGAACGCATGTCAGTCTTAAAGAAGATCAACGCGCAGCTCGAGGATATGGCGCCGGCGGACCGGGAGATCGGCCAGTTCATCCTCGACAATCCGGACCAGATGCTGCGGCTTTCCTCGGCAGCGCTTGCGGCGGAGACGGGGCGCAGCCAGTCGAGCGTCGTAAAATTCAGCCAGAAGCTGGGTTTTGCCGGATACCAGGAGCTGAAACTCGCGGTCAGCGAGGCGAAGGCGCAGGAATGGCATGCGCCTCCCGGCATGATCCACGGCTCGATCGAGGTCGGCGACAGCTACCTGACGATCCTGCAGAAGCTGATCGGCAGCAAGATGCTGTCCATGCAGCAGACGCTTGCGGTCAACAACGAGCAGGAGATCGAGCGGGCCCTGACGGCTCTCAACGATGCGCGACGCATCCATATGGCCGGGGTCGGGGCATCGTCGCTGGTCGCCCGCGATTTTTCCTACAAGCTGATGAAGCTCGGGCGCAACGTGCTGCATGACAGCGACAGCCATGTGCAGATGGCGAACGTCTCGACGCTCAACAGCCAGGACGTGCTGCTGGCACTTTCCTATTCCGGCACCAGTTTCGAGACGCTGAGGATCGCCGAACTGGCGCGCCAGCGGGGCGCAACGGTGATCGCCATTACCGGTCTCAACGGCAATCCGCTGATGCAGGCGGCGGATATCCGACTTTATACGGTCGCGGACGAGGAGCGGGTGCGCTCGTCTTCCATCACCGCGCGCGATGCGCAGCTGATGCTGACGGACTTGCTGTTCATCCTGCTGGTCCAACGCCAGCCGGATGCCAACGAATACGTCCACAACAGCGAACTTGCGGTCTCTGTCCTGAAGGCCAAGTGATCCCCGCGTTCAAGCGGCCATGCGATGCTTCAGGCGCATGACCTTGAAGAAACCATTCGGGAAGACGCGACGGATTTCCGCCACCTCGAAATCGCCTCGGCGCTTTGCCCATTCGACAATCCGGGCGATCCGGAAGGACGAGCTCCAGCCGACCCGGTGTACCAGCGGCGCGACGGCTTCCTCGATCGCCCCTTGCAGGCCTCGCCCGTCACCGAGCTTGCTCGCGACGATGATCTCGCCGCCCGGGCGTAACACGCGGGCGCACTCGTCAAGAGCGCGTTCGGGATCCGGAATCAGCGTGATGACGAAGGGCAGGCAGACGGCGTCGAACGAGCGGTCGGCGAATTCGAGGTTATGCGCATCCATGACATGCAGTGACTGGACATGGAAGAGGCCGGCGTGCTCGACCTTCTCGCGCGCCTTGGCGATCATGTGTTCGGAAAGATCTATTCCGGTAATGCGGCAGTGTTTCGGGTAGTACGGCAGTACGAGCCCGGTGCCGACGCCAACTTCGAGGATATCCCGTCCAACTTCGGCGGCGAGCCTCGCGACGGTGCGATGTCCGTCGCGCAGCAAGCCTCGATAGACCCGGTCATAGACCGGCGCCCACCGTTCATACACCTTCTGCTGATGTTCGGCGCTGTTGCGGATAACTGCCAAGATCGTCCCCTCCGGTTTGCCCTGCTCGGGCGAAAACTCAGGAGGAAAACGATAGTTCCGCTTCACGACGGTATTGCGACAGGGTTTTAGACGTCAGAGCGCGCGCATCGCGTCCATGAATTCTCTCGCCTTTTGCCCGATGGAGGCGATATCGGCACCGGGTTTGTAAAGGGAGGAGCCTATGCCGAAACCGGCGGTACCCGCCTGCGCGTAGACAGCCATGTTCTCGGGCGTGACACCGCCGACCGCCAGAACCGGAATGTCCTTCGGCAGTACCGCCTTCCATGCCTTGATGACATAGGGCGGGATGGCTTCTGCCGGAAACGCCTTGATGCCGCTGGCGCCGGCCTCGATCGCCGCGAAGGCTTCCGTCGGGGTTGCGACACCCGGCAGGCTCACCATACCGGCTGCGCGGCTGGCCTTGATGACTTCGACATTCGCGTTTGGCGAGATGATCACCTTGGCGCCGGTCGCGGCGACATCGGCGACCTGGGCCGGGGTCAGTACGGTGCCGGCACCGATCAGTGCCTGGTCTCCAAAACGCTTGACGAGCTTTTCGATGCTTTTCAGCGGATCGGGGGAGTTGAGCGGCACTTCAATGATCCGCCAACCCGCCTCGACGAGTACCTCGCCCACCGCTTCCGCTTCTTCCGGCTTGATGCCGCGCAGGATGGCGACGAGATTGCATGCCTTGAGCGCCTCTTGGAAAGTCATCTCGAAACTCCTTTATTGCGCGGCTTCGGCCGCGATCAGCATGATGCCGCGTTTGGCGGCGTTTTCCGGAGCGGGTTCGACCGTCAGGCCGAACAGGGGCGCGATCCGGCCGTAGCGGCTGTTGAGCACGTTGTTGCCGACGATGCCGATCGTATCGCCGTTCTTGAACCAGCCGGCAGCGCGGGCCTGGCGGAATTCCGAGCCGATGACGAGGCCGGAGACGTAATCGAGGATATTCTCGGGCTTCAATTTGCCGTCGAGAATGCCGGTGCGGGCGCTGAAGATCGCCGACAGGAAGGCATCGGCGGCGGCCGATTCGCTCGCTGCGAAGTCCGCCCCGCGATCGAAACTCTGCCAGTCCGGCTCGGCGCCCGGCTGCGGCTCGAGAGCCTTGGCGATGAACGAATGTTTGGTCAGAAGCGAAAATACCTCGCCGGTCGCGTAGGTCTGGAAACCGTCGATGCGGTTGTCCTTGACCCGTGCCCATTTGCTATGGGTGCCGGGGAGGACCAGGGTGCGTTCGCGCCCGAGGCCGTAGCCGACGATCTGGGTTTCCTCGCCACGCATCACATCCGGAAAGGGTTTTGCAGCCGGATCGCGCATGCCGGGCAGGAAGGTGATGACGGCGCCGTTCTGAAGAATAAGTTTGCGCGTGCCGGCGGCAAGCTCGGCGATCCCCCCGGGCGTGTCCACATAGGGTACTTCGACCCAGCCGTTGCGGCTGGTGATCATGCCGCTTGCCAGGACGGGCAGGGGGCCATGCGCCGAAAACCATTCGCCCACGGTTTCCATCAACGCCTGCTCGAAGGCGCCGTTCTTGACGAACTGGATGCCGCCGCTCGATGTATCGCGGGTATCGAGCGTTTCGCCTGTTTCTGAAACCAGCATGGCGCGCAGCGAGCTCGTTCCCCAATCGAGGATGATCGAGGTGGGTTTTGGCATGGTCACATTTCTCCCGAAGCGGCTTTCGCCCCTTCGATAGCCCGTGACGTATCACCCTGTCGAGAGGCGAGCCGGCGGAAACCGGCGGCGATGTCGGGCGTGACGAGATTTGTCTGCGCCCCGAAGATCTCGAGCGCCGTCTTGTAACGCTCGGCGAGCGCGGCGTGGCCGACGATATTGATTTTCCTCGGTTTGTCTTGCCCAAGCGCTTCCGAGATTTCCGCGCCGATCATCAGGCCGGTCAGATAATCGGTGATCTCTTCCGGCGCCAGACGATCGAACAGGACCAGGCTGCGCGCTGAAAAGACGCGGGCGAGGATGCGGCCGGGTAGGGTCTCTTGTTCAAGCGCTGTCTGGACCCCGCGGCGAAAGGCGTCCGGGCGCTCCTCGTAGGCTGCCGGGATGAGGCGCGAGACAAGCGAATCCTTCTTGAGCAGATTGAGGATTTCGCCCGACATGTAGGTGGTGATCGCGGTGATGCGACCGCCTTCCATCGTCACCCATTTGGCATGAGGACCGGGCAGCACGAAGATGCCGTCGGTTTCCGTGAGGCCGAAGAGCGACATTTCCTCGCCGCGCATCACGTCGGGCAAGGGTTTGGTTTGGGCGATGCCGGGCAGGAACATCAGCGGCGGCAGGCCTTCGACCTCATGCGTAGTGGCCTGCGCCAATAGGTCTCCGGGGCCTGCCGGCACTGGGGCGAAGGGGCTTTCGACCCAGCCGTTGCGGCTGGTGACCATGCCGGAGAACAGGATTTTTTCCGCCTTGTCGATCCAGTCGCCGAGTTCTTCGCGGAGTGCGGTTTCGAAACCGCCGGCCGTGACCTTGGTCGTGCCGCGGTCGCTCTTCTTTTCGCCATGCACCGTGGTGTCGTCGAGAAGCAGTGCACGGAAGGCGGCGGAGGTCCATTCGATTGCAATATACATGGGGGAATCATCCTAATAGGCGGGTTTGACCGGGAACCAGTCCTTGCGTTCGGTATCGAGATAGGCGCCGGCAATGCCGGATACGCTGTATTTTTCGAGCAGTTCGACATCCACTTCGACGCCGAGACCCGGGCCTTCCGGCACCTGGAAACGGCCGTCCTTCAGGACCGGCGGATTGGGCGAGATATCGCCGCCGAGATAGGCGCGTTCGGTATCGATGGCGATCGACATGTTCGGCAGCGAGGCTGCGAGATGAATATAGGCCGATTGCGACAGGGCCAGTTCGGCGCCCGAATGCAGCGTCACCGGAATGCCGACCGATTCGCAGATCGCCGCCGCCTTGATCGTCTGCCACAGGCCGCCGGCCTCGTGCGGATCGAGCAGCACGACATCGGCTGCATTGGCGCGGATGATGTTGCCGACATCGGACAGTGTATAGGCGCTTTCGTCGAGCGCGATCGGCACCGTGGAGCGGGCGACGAGCGCCGCATGGCCGGCGAGATCGTCGAGCTCCAGAGGTTGTTCCACATAGGCAGGGTCGAAAGCCTTCAGTTTTTCGAGCTGGCGCTTTGCGGTCGCCGGGTTCCAGGCCCCGTTGACGTCCAGTCGCAGCGGGTGGTCGCCGATCACCTTGCGCGAGGTCTCGGCGAGCGTGATGTCGCTCCTTTCGTCGAAGCCGATCTTCACCTTGAAAGTCGTATAACCGAGATCGAGGAAGCGCGTCAGCCGCTCCGAGAGACCTTTGGGGTCGTTGGTGAAGAGATAGGCGGCGGCCTCGACATCCTTGCGCCAGCGGCCGCCCCACATGGCATAAAGCGGCAGGTTCGCCTGTTTGCCGAGCGCATCCCACATCGCCATTTCCATGGCGCAGATAGCCATCACCGCTGCGCGCTTATGGTGATAGAAGCCGGCGCCGAGCACATGGCGGTGGAAACGTTCCGCATCCGCGACCGGGTATCCGATTGCCAGTGGTGCGACGACATCGGCGAAGACTGCGGGCACATTGGCGATCAGCGAGATTGTCTCGCCCCAGCCGATGATCCCGGCATCCGTCTCGATGCGGCAGATCAGCCGGGTCGTGCCGATTCGCCGCCCGGAACCCCAGAGAATGTCCTCGGTGAACGGCATACGGACCAGCCAATGGTCCACTTTGGTGATGCGCAAGATATCCTCCCATGGACGGCAACTTCCTCGCCGCTTCAGTTTCACTGTTGACATGGAACTTAGTTCCAAGATAACTCTCTTGGCAAGAGCGAGGCGGCGTGCTGTGGGAGCGGCATCAAAAATCGTCGTCCAGGGAGAGGGCATGGCCAAGGTACAATTGGAAGCGATCGACAAGGATGTCGCCAATGATACGGGCGGCGTTCCGGGTGTTCAGGCGCTGACGCGCGGCATCCAGATTGTCGATGCCGTGGCGGCCGAAGCCCGCGGCCTGCGCTTCACCGAGCTGCTCGACCAGACTCAATTGCCGAAGGGCACGCTGCACCGGCTGCTGCAGGCGCTGGTCGACGAGCGGCTGCTCCACTTCGATACCCGCGACCAGGTCTACCGGTTGGCGCCGCGGCTGTTCCAATGGGCTCATAAGGTGTGGGACAATTTCGATCTGCGCGGGGCTGCCGAACCGGAACTGGCGCGGCTTCGCGACCTGACCGGCGAGGCGATCCGTCTCGGCGTGCTCGACGGCGGCAGCGTTCTTTACATCGACCAGCGGGAAGTGCCGCAACCGCTGCGCCTCAACAATGGCGTCGGCTCGCGCGCAGCACCGCATGCCAGCGGCCTCGGCAAGGCGATCCTGGCGCATCTTTCGCTCGAAAAACGCCGCGCGCTGCTCGACGGCATCGAACTGGAGCGACTGACCCCGAACACGATCGTCAATGCCGAGGAGCTGAGCCGCCAGCTCGATCTTACCAAGGCCCGCGGTTACGCCGTCTCGGTCGATGAGCAGCATATCGGCATTTCCTCGGTCGCCGCACCCGTCCTCAACCATCGCGGCGAACCGATCGGCGCGATCGGCATTATCGGCCCATCCTTCCGGCTGCCGGTCGACCGGCTGCACGCTTTCGGCCGCGACGTCATCGAGGCGGCGCGCCGCACATCCGGTAATTTTGGAGAGTTTCCCATGTCGCTTGCGGTCAAGCCGCGTCCTCTCGGCCCCGATCGCGCCGACGTGCGCTGCGTCATTCCGGCAAGCACGTTTCTCGGCGAGGGTCCGCACTGGTCGCCCGAGCACAACAAGCTTTATTTCGTCGATATCCTGGCGCCCGCTGTCCATACCGGCGACCCCGCCAAGGGCACCTATACATCCATGCAGGTGCCGGAACTGATCGGCTTCGTCATCCCTCGCTCGCGCGGCGGCTTCGTCGCCGCCATGCATGGCGAGATCCGCGGTATCGATCTTTCGACCGGCGATATCACGACGATCTCGCGGCCTGAAGCCGATCGTCCCGGCAATCGCTTCAACGACGGCAAATGTGACCGTCGCGGCAGGCTTTGGGCCGGGACGCTCGCGATCGACACGACGCCGGACCAGGGGCGGCTCTGGAGGATCGACCCGGACGGTCGCTCGCGGGAGATGGATCGCGGTTTCCACGTCTCGAACGGGCTTGGCTGGAGCCCCGACGACCGTACCTTCTACTTCACCGACACCAATCGGCAGACGGTCTATGCCTATGACTTCGATATCGAAAGCGGCGAAGTCGCCAACCGGCGTGTGTTCATCACGGTACCGGAGGCCGAGGGCAAGCCGGACGGCATGACGGTCGATGCGGAAGGTTTCGTCTGGATTGCCCATTGGGACGGCTGGTGCGTTACCCGCTACGACCCGCAGGGCAAGGTGGAGCGGGTGATCAACCTGCCGATCCCGCGCCCGACGAGCTGCGTCTTCGGCGGTGCCGACATGCAGACCCTGTTCGTGACATCCGCCCGCATCCGGCTTTCGGCAGCGCAGCTTTCCGAAGCGCCGCTCTCGGGCAGTGTGTTTTCCATCGATACCGGCATCAAGGGCCAGGCAGCCCAGATGTTCGCGGGCTGAGAACTCAAGAGATACCCATGGCCAAGCTTGAACTCAAAGACATCCGCAAATCCTTCGGTTCGGCCGAAGTTCTCAAGGGAATCGACCTGACGGTCGAAGACGGCGAATTCGTCGCTTTCGTCGGTCCGTCGGGCTGCGGAAAATCAACGCTGCTGCGTCTCATCTGTGGTCTCGACGAAATCACCTCGGGCAAGATGGCGATCGACGGGGAACTGGTGAACGACGTGCCGCCGGCCAAGCGCGGCATTGCCATGGTCTTCCAGTCCTATGCGCTCTATCCGCATATGACGGTTGCCGAAAACATGGGTTATGCGCTGAGACTCGCTGGCACGCCGAAGCAGGAGATCGATGTCCGCGTCGTCCAGGCGGCCAGGAAACTCCGCATCGACACCTATCTGGAGCGCAAGCCCCGCCAGCTTTCCGGCGGTCAGCGCCAGCGCGTCGCGATCGGCCGTGCCATCGTGCGCGAACCGCGCATCTTCCTGTTCGACGAGCCGCTTTCGAACCTCGACGCCTCTCTGCGCGTCGAGATGCGCATCGAGATCGCCCGGATGAAGGATACGCTCGGCACCACCATGGTCTATGTCACCCACGACCAGATCGAGGCGATGACGCTGGCCGACAAGATCGTCGTGCTGAATTCCGGCCGCGTCGAACAGATCGGTTCGCCGCTCGACCTCTACAACAAGCCGGTCAACCGCTTCGTCGCGGGCTTCATCGGGTCGCCGCGGATGAATTTCCTGAGCCTCGGCGCGAGGAAGGGCGAAGGCGTCTTTACTGTTCCGGGCGGAGAAGTGCGTCTGCCGCGCGACCTGTCCTCCGCGCCGGCAGAGATCGGCATCCGGCCGGAGCATGTGGAGCTGGTGAGCCGTGGCGCCCCGGATTCGCTCGCTGGGACCGTCACCATGACCGAACATCTCGGCAGCGACACCTATGCCTATGTGGCGCTCGAAGGCTCCGATGAGATGGTCGTCGTGCGCCTGTCCGGCGATCGCGCCGTCAAGCGTAGCGAGCCGATTGGCGTCCATGTCGACCCGGCGATGATCCATGTCTTTTCCGCCGATGGTCTTTCGCTCGCCTCCGCGCGTCCCGTTGCCCTGGAGGCCGCATGACCATCCATCCCGAACTCATTGCAAAGGTTGAGGTCGAGGCCGCGACATATCCGAGCCTCAAGGGCAGGGGCGTGCTGATCACCGGCGGAGGATCGGGCATCGGCGCGTCGCTTGTCGAGCATTTCTGCGCCCAGGGCTGCAAGGTCGGCTTTCTCGACCTTAATGCCAATGTGGCCGACGAGACGGCCGAAACAGTCGGCAGGAAGATCGGCAATACCCCGTTCTATCGTGCGGCGGATCTGCGTGACATCGACGCCCTGAAGGAAGGGATCGAGGCACTCCGATCCGAGATCGGCCCTATCCGAGTGCTCGTCAACAATGCCGGCAATGACGATCGCATGCCGCTCGAAGACGTGACGCCGGACTATTGGGACGAACGGTTCCAGACCAACCTGCGCCATCAGTTCTTTGCTGTTCAGGCGGTCGTGCCGGAAATGGCGGAGGCTGGTGGCGGGTCGATCATCAACATGGGCTCGATCTCGTGGATGCGTGGTGCTGCCGGGCTGATCTTTTATACGACCGCCAAATCCGCCGTCATGGGCATGACCAAATCACTCGCCCGCGAACTGGGGACACGCAATATCCGCGTCAATTCGATCGCGCCCGGCTGGGTGCTGACCGAGCGTCAGGTGGAGCGCGCCAAGCGTGTCTATCAGGGCAAGTTTTCCGAATACCTTGAGGTCCAGTGCCTCAAGGAGCATCTGCTGCCGCCCGATATCGCCCGCATGGCGCTGTTTCTGGCGGCAGACGATTCCCGCCTCATCACGTCACAGACATTCATCGTCGATGGAGGCGTCGTCTAACAAAGGCAAGGCGGATACGGCGCTCGCCGCTTGACCTTTTTCGGGTTGAAACAGAGTTCCATCATCATCGTTTCGGGAGGATCTGATGAACACCTTTACCAGACTGATCGGCACCGCCGCTGTCGCGCTTGCGCTCGGCTCCGGTGCCGCCAAGGCAGCCGATCTCAGCTTCATGAGCTTCACTTACGCGGAAGAGGCCAACAAGGCGATCGTCCAGGGTGTCCTGGACAATTTTCAGAAGGCCGAGAAGCTGACGGTCGAGCCGCTCGGCTTCGCCTGGGGCGACATGCAGAAGAATATCTTTCTGCGCGCCCGGTCGAAGACCCTGCCCGATATCGCCCAGCTTTCCGAACGCTGGCTGCCGACCTTCGCGAGCCTCGACAATCTTGTCGACCTGAACACGGTCTACGGCAAGGACAAGCTCCAGGCGGCTTTCGCGCCGGATGCGCTCGCCATGGGCAATATCAACGGCAAGCAGCTTGCGCTGCCGCTTCTGTCCGGTTCGATCGGCATGGTGGCCAATAAGGAAGTGCTTGCGAAGGCCGGCATCAATGACGTGCCGAAGACCGTTGACGACTTCAAGAAAGCTCTGATCTCGGTACGCGACAAGGTGCCCAACTCGGTGCCGTACTCCATGGCGACCAAGAACAACGGCTCGATCCTGATCGACTTCATGGTCTGGAACTGGGTACATGGCGGCCGGATCATCGATGACGCCGGCAAGGTCGTCGTCGACAGCCAGCAGAGCCGCGATGCGCTCGGCTTCATGGTCGGCTTGCTGAAGGACCGCCTGGCGGCTCCGGAAATAGACCGCCCGGACTCGCGCCGCCTGCTGGCGCAGGGCGCTTCAGCGTTCTATCTCGACGCGCCGCAGACCCGGACTTTCCTGCGCGATTTCTCCGGCAAAGGCCAGGCCTTCGATGCCAACGTGCTGCCGATGCCGACACCTGTGCTGAAGGCTGGTGACAAGTCTGTTTCTGTCCAGTGGGGACATCTGCTTGTGCAATTCGCCGCCGCCGGCAAGGCCAAGGCGGATGATCCGGCCGACAAGTTCCTGACCTACATTATTTCGGACAAGGTGCAGACGGACCTTCCGTTGAAGATGAGCGCGCTGCCGGTCACCAAGTCTGCCCGCGCGGCGGTTGCCGACGACGCCTATCTCAAGAACTGGTCGGCTGCGACGGGAGACGCCCGCCGCAACGAAGTCGGCATCTGGTCCAATGCCGCCGATCTCACCAACATCATCGGCGAGGAAGTGCAGGGCGCGCTGCTCGGCCAGAAGTCTGCCGACGATGCCATCAAGTCCATGCAGGCTCGGCTGACGACCAGCATGGAGAAGGCGAAGAAGTCGGAATAGTTGAGGAGATCCCCCTCACCCGGCCTCCGCTTCGCTCGGCCACCCTCTCCCCCAGGGGAGAGGAGGAACGGAGACGCTACGGCAGGCTCCTTCTTCTCCCCAGCGGGGAGAAGGTGGCCCGAAGGGTCGGATGAGGGGGTGGCTTCCATGCATGGAAGCCTTGGAAGAACCATACTTAGGAAATGACCCAATGGCCGTGATCGAAAACAATGTCGGAGCCTATCCGGTCTCGCCGCATGCGAACCGCGGGGGCCTGAAAGCCGGGCAGAACCGCATCGGGCTGCTTCTGCTGCTGCCGGCGGCGATCGCCTTTGCCGCGGTCATCCTTTATCCGTTTCTGTCGGCGCTTGGCCTGTCGCTGTTCGAATACACCGTCGAGATGATGGAGCCGCGTTTCATCGGCTTCGAGAATTTTTATAAGATCGCGTCGGACCCGGATGTCTGGGCGGCGTTCTGGACGACGGCCATTTACGTGGTGTTGACGACAACGGGCACGCTGGTCGCCGGTCTCGGCTGGGCGCTGATCATGAACCAGCAGTTTGCCGGCCGTGCGGTGCTGCGATCGCTGTCGCTGCTGCCCTGGGTGCTGCCCTCGACGGTCAGCGCCTTCATCTGGGGCTGGATCTTCAATTCCCGTTACGGCGTGCTCAACGCCTTGCTGATGGAACTGGGGCTGATCGACTACCCACAGGCCTGGCTGTCGACGCCTGAAGGCGCGATGCTCGCCGTGGTGCTGACCAAGATCTGGCTCTCCATCCCGCTCTTCATGTCGTTCTTCCTGGCCGGCCTGCAAAACCTCGACAATGAGCAGATCGATGCCGCCCGCGTCGACGGCGCCGGAAACTGGGCCGTGCTGCGCGACCATATCCTGCCGCATCTGCGCCCGGTCCTGATGATCGTCGTGGTTCTCGGCGTAATCGGCAATCTGCAGCAGTTCGATACGATTTATGCGCTGACTGGCGGCGGACCGGTGCGGGCGACGACGGTTCTCTCCGTCGAGGTCTATCGCCGCGCTTTCGAGCAGTGGGATATCGGCTTTGCCTCCGCCGTCGGCGTGCTGTGGGTTGCGGCGCTCCTGCCGCCTGCCTTCCTCTATCTGCGCATGCTGGTGAAAGGAAACTGAGATGTTCGACCTTTCCTCCCGTCAGGCAAAAATCGTCTTTTTTGCCGCCCTTGCGGTGATCGGCTTCTTCCTGTTCTTCCCGCTCTACTGGCTGGTGATCTCGTCGCTGAAGGCGAATGCCGAGCTCTACCGGGTCGTGCCGACGCCGTTCCCGACCATGCCGAGCCTTGAACATTTCATCCGGGCGCTGACTGCCGGCAAGCTGCCGATGTACCTGACGAACAGCCTGATCACCTCGACCTGCAGCGCCGCGCTGGTGACGCTGCTGGCGCTCTATGCCGGCTTCAGCTTCGCCAAGTACCGTTATTTCGGTCGCCAGCCGGTGATGTTGTTCATGCTCTCTGCGCAGATGTTCCCGTTTGGCCTGCTGCTGATCTCCATCTATCCGCTGATGAGCGAGTTGAACCTGCTCGACACCCGGCCGGGGCTGATCCTCAGCTATATCGTCTTTGCGCTGCCGGTCTCGACCTACATGCTCTACAGCTACTTTTCCCAGGTTCCGGACGAACTGATCGATGCGGCGCGGGCGGATGGTGCGAGCGATCTCAGGATCTTCCACACGATTGTCATCCCGATCTCGATCCCGCCGATCGTCACGGTGTTCCTTTATTCCTTCATGTGGTCCTGGAACGACCTTCTCTACTCGATGACGCTGATCGTCTCGGACGAGAAGCGCACCATCGGGCCGGGCCTGCTTCTCACCTATCTCAACGAGGTCAATTCCGACTGGGGCGGCGCCATGGCGGCATCGCTGATCGCGTCCGCACCCATCGTCGCGGCCTTCATGTTCCTCCAACGTTATTTCATTCAGGGCGTCACCGCCGGAGCAGTCAAATGAGCAAGATCCTTGCCGGGGCTTTCCCCGTTCTTCCCACACCCTTTCGCGACGACGGATCGATCGACGAGGCGGACTTCCTGTCGATCATCGATTTCGCGCTGGAGAGTAATGTGGACGGCGTCGTGTATCCTGGTGTCGCCAGCGAAGTGGACACGCTGACGCCGGAGGAGCGCAAGCGGCAGGTGGAACTGCTGGCGGAGCGGATCGGCGGGCGCATCCCGATCATCATCGGCGCCAGCGATCCGGACGCGAAGGCTGCGGCGAAACATGTGGCGCAGGCGGCCGAGATCGGGGCAGGGGCGGCCATGGTGATGGCGCCATTGTCTCTCGGCAACGACATTGCCGCTCAGACCGCCTATTTCAGGGAAGTCGCTGCCAATGCCGGCGTGCCGATCATGCTGCAGAACCAGCCGAAGCCGATCGGCGCGGGGCTGACGCCGGAAGAAGTGGCGGCGGTTGCCAATGCCGTGCCGGAAATTCGCTACGTCAAGGAAGAGACCGCGCCCTGCGGACAGCATCTGACCCGGATCAAGGCGGCGGCCAACGGTTCGCTTGACGCGATCTTCGGCGGCGCGGGCGGACGTTACGTTACCGACGAACTGGCGCGCGGTGCCGCCGGCACCATGCCCGCCGCCGAGCTTGCCGACATCCACGCGCTGATGATCCATGCCTGGCAGAAGGGTGATGTGGCGACCACCCGCAAACTTTACAACGTTTCGCTGCCGCTCCTGAATTTCCAGGCGATCTTCCGCATGCACATGACCAAGGAGGTGCTGCGCCGCCGCGGTGTGATCAAGCACACCTTCGTGCGCGGCAAGGGGCCGAAATTCGACGAGGGCGATGCCAAGGAACTGGCGTTGCTTCTGGCGGAGGCCGATCTGCCCTATACCAATCACAAGCCCAATTGAGCCGGAACCCATGCCAAAAAACGTCGTCGATGCGATCGTCTCGGTCGAGACCTTCATCATCTCCATTCCCCGCGAGGTGCCCTATCTCGGGCCGCTGAAAGAGGGCGAGGCGATCAACGAGCGCGGTTACCTGATCCGCAAGGGCAACCGCACCATCTATCCCTCAACCGACATGACACTGCTGATCAAGGTCACCGGCGAAAGCGGCAAGGTCGGCTGGGGCGAGTGTTATGGGATCGTCGCGCCGGAGGCGACCAAGGCGATCATCGACGACGTGCTCGGCCCGGTCATCATCGGCCGCGATCCGGGCGATGCGGCGGTCATCCACGAGGACCTCTACGACCTGATGCGGGTGCGCGGTTTCTTCGGCGGCTATTATCTCGACGCGCTGGCGGGCGTCGACATTGCGCTCTGGGACCTGACCGGTAAGAACCTCGGGGTGCCGGTCTCCACCCTGCTCGGCGGGCGGCGGCACGATACGATCCGCGCCTATGTCTCCGGGCTGCCGAAAGCGACGCTGAAGGAGCGTTGCGATGTGGCCGTCCATTGGGTCGGCAAGGGCTACAAGGGCATCAAGTTCGCGGCGGTGGTTTCCGAGGAGGATATCGTCAAGGAAATGGCGGCTCTGCGCGAAGCGGTCGGTCCGAGCATCGACCTGATGGTCGACCTGCACTGGAAGTTCGAGGCGGGCGAAGCGATCCGCATCATCCGGCGGCTGGAGCCCTACAATCTCTATTTTGCCGAAGCGCCGGTACAGCCGGAGAACCTCGAGGGGCAGGCGCGGGTGGCGGCAGGCATCGGCGTGCCGCTGGCGCTCGGCGAGGAATTGCGCACCACCTACGAATACAGGCCACGGTTCGAAAAGCGGGCGATGAGCATAGTGCAGCCGGAAATGGGGCATACGGGCATTACCGAGTTCATCCGCATCGGCCAGATGGCGCAGGCCTTTCACATGAACATCATGCCGCACGCGTCTATTAGCGTCGGCATTTTCATGGCGGCGAGCCTGCAGGCGTCGTCGGCGCTGCAGAACGTGCCCTATCACGAATACCAGCACTCGATCTTCGACCGGAACCTCACCTATACGAAGGGCGACATGGCGTCAGGCGAGGGCACCTATGTGGTGCCGACCGGTGCCGGTCTCGGCGTCGAGCCGAAGGAGGAAGTGTTCGAGTTTGTCGTCAGACGGTGACAGGATCGACGTCGACTGTTGAAGGGGCTGTCGCCGGACGGCGACTGGGCGCAGCGCCTGAGATCATCACCGTGCGGCATCGCGGAACGCTTCGAAGATCACCCGGTGGCCGGCGTCGTTGGGGTGGGTGATGTCGGGCGAGGCGAGAAGTCCGTCGCCGTGCTCCATCATCCTTTCGTAGACCGGGGCATAGAAAACCGGGAATTGCCGGGCAAGCTCGCGGACCGCTTCCACATAACGCTCAAAGCCCTGGCGAGTCTGGCCGGTGAACCCTGCGCTTCCAACCGAGAACCCGGCATCCGGAATATAGGGTGGGCTACCGATCGCGATCCTTTGCCCGTGCCCGGCGGCGAGCAGCCCCTTCAGGATACGGCTATAATCCCGCACGAAGCCTGCAACATTCATGGTTTCGGGGCCCGCGGTGTAGCGGGCGTCATTGTAGCCATAGAGGATCAGGATCGCGTCCTCGTGCGGTCGATCAAGAAGTGATTCAACAAACCTTCCGACTCCGTTGTTCGGCCTCGGCTTTCCCTCGGCGAGCCTCGAGCCCTGCAACACCGTTCCCGGAATGGCGTGATTGCGGATCGGGAAGCCATCGACCGCACCGGCAAACAGAGCCGGCCAGGCGAGTTCGGGGCGGGAGGCGTTGAAGCCGGCGGTGATGCTGTCGCCGAATACGCGGGTGCCGGAAATTGAAAGCGATTTCAGATGCTCCGCAAATATCATCAGCTTTTCCTTCATTTTCCCGCTTGACAGCAGCCGGTGCAATCTTGTTTATACGTATTAGCTGCTAATGCGCATTAGCAGTCAAGAGGAGACAGGGAGGATGTTGCGTGGCTGCGCCTAAGCGTTTGACCCAGCACGATATTGCGAAATTGGCCGGCGTCAGCCAGGCGACCGTTTCGCTTGTGCTGAACGGCGCACCGACAGCTCTGGCGCGTATTCCGCAGGAGACCCGCGAGCGCGTCCAGCAGGTCATCCGCACCACCGGTTATGTTGCCGATCCCATCGCGCGTCGGATGGCGAAGGGGCTCAATCGCATTCTCGGCGTGTTCACCTACGAGCCGGCGTTTCCAAGCGCCCAGGCAGACTTCTTCACGCCCTTCCTGCTCGGCATCGAGGAAGAGGCGCAGATCCAGAATTACGACCTTCTGCTTTTGACAGGGGCCGGCGTCGGGCAGGATCGAAAAATCTTTGCCGACGGCAACCGCCTGAGGATCGCCGATGGCTGTCTTGTGCTCGGCCGTGAATTCGACCGCGCGGAGCTGACGCGACTTGTATCCGGCGACTATCCGTTCGTGGCGATCGGCCGACGCGAGGACGCCGGCGGGCCGGTTCCCTATGTCGGCGGCGATTATGCGAACGGCACGCGGGCGCTCGTCGAGAAGGCAGGAGCGCTCGGGCATTCGAAGCTCGCCTATATCGGCCCACCGGGACCGGCGGAATCGACTGCCGATCGGTGGTCGGGCTTTGATGGTGCTCTCGGCGACGGTCTTGAGCTTGTCCTGCATATCGAAACGGCGGGACGTGCGGCAGACGAGATACTGGACGCTCTTTTCGGCAGCGGTGCGACTGTCGCCTTCTTTGTCGAGCTCGCCGATGCGGTGCGTGTCGAGGCGGCTGCGCGCGCGCGTGGCCTGTCCATCCCCGGTGATTTTTCGGCCGTCGTGCTCGGTAGCCATATCCGCGCGGAACGCAGCCATGTGCAATTCACCGCCTTCGACATCCCCCGCGAGGAGATGGGCCGGCAGGCGACAGCCATGCTGGTGCGCCGCATCGAGAGCGGCGATGCCGGCCAACAAATTCTTCTGACCTGTGAACCGGTCGAGGGGGAAACCCTTGGACCCGCAAAAAGACGGACATGATCAACGTGACAGAGATGCATACGGATATTCTGGTGGTAGGCGGCGGTCTTGGCGGTGTTGCGGCAGCACTTGGTGCATGCCGGGCCGGCCGAAGCGTGATCATGACCGAGGAGTTCGACTGGATCGGCGGCCAGCTGACCAGCCAGGCGGTTCCCTCCGACGAACATACCTGGGTCGAGCAGTTCGGCATTACCCGCTCCTACCGAAAGCTGCGGGAAGGCATCCGCCGATACTACCGCGACCACTATCCGTTGACCGAGGGCGCACGCGCCTGGGGCGACCTCAATCCCGGGTCCGGCTGGGTCAGCCGCATCTGCGCCGAACCGCGCGTCAGCCTTGCCGTCATGGAAGCCATGCTTGCGCCCTATCGCGGCGCCGGCAAGCTGAAGGTGCTGCAGCCCTATCGCCCGGTCGCCGCCGATGTTGACGGGGATACGGTGCGCTCCGTTACCGTTCGGCATCGCGACACCGGTCGGGAGATCACTATCTCCGCCGCCTATATCCTCGATGCCACCGAACTCGGCGATCTCTTGCCGATGACCGGCACCGAATATGTGAAGGGCTTCGAGGCCCAGTCCGACACCGGCGAGCCGAGTGCGCCACCGCAAGCGCAGCCGGACAACGTCCAGGCCGTGTCGATCTGCTTTGCCATCGATCACGTCGATGGCGACCAGACGATCGACAAGCCGGAAAATTACGACTACTGGCGCGCGTACCAGCCGCATTTCTGGGGCGGACCTTTGCTCGGCTTCACCGCCCCGCATCCGCGCACGCTCGATTTCACCACCCGCTCGTTCACGCCCAATCCGAATGACGATCCGCTTGCCGTCGATGCTGACCAGCGCAAGGGCGGCGGCGACGAGAATCTGTGGATCTTCCGGCGCATCGCGGCGCGCAACAACTTCGTGGCCGGCGCCTACGCCTCCGACATCTGCCTCGTGAACTGGCCGATGATCGATTACATGGAAGGCACGATCATCGACCTTTCCGAAGAGGACAAGGCGAAACAGCTGAAATCGGCTGCCGATCTTTCCTACTCGCTGTTCTACTGGCTGCAGACAGAGGCGCCGCGTGTCGATGGCGGCCAGGGCTTTCCGGGGCTGCGTCTGCGCGGCGACATTACCGGCACCGAGCACGGGCTTGCCATGGCTCCCTATATCCGCGAGAGCCGCCGCATCAAGCCGGTGACCCGCATCGTCGAGCAGGACCTGTCCTATTCGGTGCGCGGGGAGAAGGGCGCGGTCAACTACCGCGACAGCATCGGCATCGGCATGTACCGGATCGATCTGCATCCCTCGACCGGCGGCGACAACTATATCGACGTGCCGTCCTGCCCGTTCGAGATCCCGCTTGGTGCACTTCTGCCTGAGCGGGTGAAGAATCTCATCCCGGCCGGCAAGAATATCGGCACCACCCACATCACCAATGGCTGCTATCGGCTGCATCCGGTCGAATGGAATATCGGCGAGGTCGCCGGCATGCTCGCCGCCCATTGCCTCGACAAAAATCTTACGCCGCATCAGGTCCAGGAAAGCGACGAGAAGCTCCAGAATTTCCAGAGAGAGCTCGGCCGTGAAGGCATCGAAATGCGCTGGCCGGATATCGCGGCCTACTAAGGACGGCCAATGGACTGTCTATCAAAACCAACCTTTGGAGGAGGAACGGGAATGAACTATTATCGGACTTTGAAATCTGCGGTCGCGGCATTGGCCGTCGCCGTGCCGCTCTGCTGGAGCGGCATCGCCAACGCCCAGGACGCGGTCAACCTGCGCATGACCATCTGGAGCGCCAACGAGGCGCATCTGAAGCTGTTCAGCGACATCGCCGCCGGCTTCAAAAAAGACCATCCGAACGTGACGGTGACCTATGAGTCGCTGCCCTTCGATACTTATACGACGGCACTGACGACCCAGATCGCCGGCGGTAATGCGCCCGACATGGCCTGGATCTTCGAGACGGCCGCCTATGACTTCGTCAATTCCGGCGCGCTCTATCCGCTGACGGATACGCTCAAGTCCACCAAGGGCTATAACGCCGAAGAACTGAGCGCCACGGCCGCCGAGCGCTGGACCAAGGACGGCAAGCTGTTTGCCTATCCGTTCTCGACCTCGCCGTTTGCGATGTTCGTCAACAACGACCTCATCAAGGCTTCCGGCGCCAAGACCCCGGCGGAAATGATCGCAGCCAACCAGTGGACATGGGACAACGCCATCGCCACCGCATCCACCGTCGGCAAGACCGGCAAGGGTGGCCTGATCGTCCGCGACTTCAACTATCAGATCTGGCAGAACCTTGCCTCCGTCTGGAACGGCTGGGGCGCATCGCCATGGAGTGCCGACGGCAAGACCTGCACGATGACCGAAAAGCCGATGGTCGACGCGCTGACCTTCATTCATGACGCCGTCTTCAAGAACAAGGCGATGCCGGGTCCCGGTGAAAGCGTCGACTTCTTCGCCGGCAATGCGGCAATGACGATCACCCAGATCAGCCGCGCCTCGCTCCTGCCAAAGGACAAGCCGTTCGCCTGGGATCTGGTGCCGCTGCCGAAGGGGCCGGCAGGCAACTATGCGCTGATCGGCCAGGCCGGCGTCGGCGTCATGCAGTCGGGCAAAAACGCCAAGACGGCCGCCGAATTCGTCGCCTATATGACGAACCCGGAAAACTCGGCCAAGCTCAGCCAGTTCTTCCCGTCGGCTCGCAAGTCGCTGCTGAATGCCGAAGTCCTGAAGAAGACCAATCCGCTGCTGAGCCAGGAGCAGATCGACAAGGTCGTGATCTCCGGCATCGCCACCGGCAAGGTCATTCCGGGCCACACCGGCTTTGCGCAGATCCAGCAGGTGGTTCGTTCGGGCCTCGATGCCGTCTGGCGTCCGGATGCGAATATCCCGGCAGCCCTCCAGCAGATCTGCGGCCAGATCGGCCCGCTTCTGAAGCGCTAAGGGAATAGCTGATGGCTGTCGTGCAGCAAACCGCCCGTCCGGAAGGCCGCTCCTCATCGTCGTTCTGGACGGTCGCGCGGCGCGACAGCCTCGCCGGCTTTCTCTTCATCGCCCCGCAGCTGATCGGGATCACGCTCTTCGTGCTGATCCCGCTCTGCCTTGTCTTCTGGTATTCGCTGCACGAGTGGAACGTGCTCGCCAATACCTTCACCTATACGGGCCTCGCGAACTACCAGATGCTTCTCGAAGACACGAGCCTGCCTTCGGTGCTCGGGGCGACGGCGATTTTTTCCGCCGGGCTGGTAATCTTCAACCTGAGCCTAGCACTGCTGCTTGCCGTGCTGCTCAACCAGAAGCTCGCCGGCATTACCATCTTCCGCACGCTGTTCTTCTCGCCGGTCGTCGTGTCGCTGGTCGCCTGGACGATCGTTTGGGGATTCCTTCTGCAGAAGAACGGCGGCATCAACGGGGTGCTGCTCGTCTTCGGCATCGATGGGCCGAACTGGCTGCGCGAACCGGTAACGGCGATGATCTCGGTCATCGTGGTGCAGGTGTTCAAGAATGTCGGCCTCAACATGATCCTGTTCCTCGCCGCCCTCCAGGGCGTGCCGAACGAGCTCTACGAGGCGGCCCGCATCGACGGTGCGCCGCGTTTCAAGCAGTTCCGCCGCATCACCCTGCCGCTGATCAGCCCGACCATCCTGTTGACCTCGATCATCACAATCGTCGGCTCGCTGCAGGTGTTCGCGCAGATCGCGGTGCTGACGCAAGGCGGGCCGGGCCTCACGACAACGGTGCTCGTCTATTATCTCTACCAGCAGGCCTTCCAGTTCCATTTCTTCGGCTACGGCTCGACGCTGTCGATCATGCTGTTCGTGATCGTCGCCGTGCTCACCTTCGCCCAGTGGCAGATGCGCAAGAGGATCGTCTTTTATGAAAGCTGAGCTCTCCCCGCGCAGACAAGTGTTTCTCTACGGCCTGCTCTGCGTTCTCCTCATCCCCTTCGTTTTCCCGACCTGGTGGATGGTGACGTCGTCGGTGAAGCCGATCAGCGACATTTTTGCGTTTCCGCCGCAGCTCATGCCGGAAAGCTACGACTGGACGACCTATGCCAAGGTCTTCGAACTGCAGCCCTTCGTGAAGCAGTACTGGAACTCGGCCTATATCGCCGCACTGGTGACGATCGGAACCATGATCGTCTCCTCCATGGCCGGATACGCCTTTGCGCGGATCAAATTCCCCTTCGCCAATACGATCTTCATGGTCGTGCTGCTGGGGCTCTTGATCCCGTCGGAAGTGACGATCGTGCCGCTTTTCCAGATGTTCCTGAAGGCCGGCATGGTCAACACCCATTGGCCACTGATCCTGGTGCCGATCTTCGGCGCGCCGAGCGTGTTCGCGACATTCGTGATGCGGCAGTTCTTCATTGCGCTGCCTGTCGAACTTGAAGAGGCGGCGCGGGTTGATGGCCTCGGGCGTTTCAAGATCTTTCGCAAGATCGCCTTGCCGCTGGCAAGGCCGGCGCTCGCCTCTGTGGCGATCTTCACCTTCCTGCATTCCTGGAACCTCTATCTGGAACCGATCGTGTTCCTGTCGAGCGCCGAGAAATTCACGCTGCCGCAGGCGCTGACACAATATACCGACGCCTATGGCGGGCCGATGTGGAACATCCAGCTTGCTGCCGCGACCCTGACAGCGCTGCCCGTTCTCATCGTCTTCATCATCGCGCAGAAGCAATTCGTCGAAGGGCTCGCGCATACCGGCCTTAAGGGTTGAAAAACTCACCTTTTGAAACACTGAGGCTGAAGAAACGGAAATCTGATTGATGGCTGAAGTTACCCTTTCCAATGTCCGCAAGAGCTATGGCGCCGTCGACATCATCCACGGCATCGACCTCGGCATCACCGACGGCGAGTTCGTGGTGCTGGTCGGCCCGTCCGGCTGCGGCAAGTCCACGCTGCTCAGGATGGTTGCCGGGCTGGAGACAATTACCGGCGGCGAGGTGAATATCGGCGGGCGGGTGGTCAACGACCTCGACCCCAAGGACCGAGACATCGCCATGGTCTTCCAGAACTATGCGCTCTATCCTCATATGACCGTTGCCACCAATATGGGCTTCTCGCTGGAGCATCGCGGCGGCGGCAAGGCGGAGATCGCCGAACGCGTCAAATGGGCCGCCGACATCCTTGGCCTTGCGCCCTTGCTCGATCGCTACCCGCGCCAGCTTTCCGGTGGCCAGCGCCAGCGCGTTGCGATGGGCCGGGCGATCGTGCGCGATCCCAAGGTGTTCCTGTTCGATGAGCCGCTTTCCAACCTTGACGCAAAACTGCGCGTCGTCATGCGCGGCGAGATCAAAAGCCTGCACCAGAGGCTGAAGACGACCACCATCTACGTCACCCACGACCAGGTCGAGGCGATGACCATGGCCGACAAGATCGTCGTACTGAACGGCGGTAGGGTCGAGCAGATCGGGGCACCACTCGACCTCTACGACCGGCCGGCCAATCAGTTCGTTGCGGGCTTCATCGGCTCACCGTCGATGAATTTCCTCACTGGCACGATCACGACCGAAGGGTTCTCGGCGCCCGGCATCATGCTGCCGCTGCCTGAGGTAGCGCACGAGCACAAGGACCGAAAGGCGGTCTACGGCATTCGTCCCGAACATTTTGCCCTGGACGAGAGCGGCGTGCCGGCGGAAATCGTGCTGGTCGAGCCGATGGGCTCCGAGACGCAGGTGACGATGAAGCTTGGCGAGACGCTGGTGACCGGCGTGTTTCGCGAGCGGGTATCGTTGTCGCCGGGGGCAACGATCCGGGTGCGGCCGGAACTCGGCAATATCCATCTCTTCGCCGCCGATGGCGGCCAGCGTCTGAACTGAGGCCCGTGATGCCGAATTACCCCGAAACCAAGCTCACCAAGGCGCTGCGCGGCGGCGAATTTCCGGTCATCGTCTCGCTCGCCCGCCACGACCTCGATCTTGCCAAGGCGGCGATCGGGGCGGGGGCATTTGCGATCAAGGTGCATCTCAACGCCTATCATCGCGCGACCGGCACGACATTCGGCAGTTTTGCCGAGGAACGACCGTTCTTCGAGGGGCTGGCGCCGCTCGGGGTACCGCTGCTGGTGATGGCCGGCCAGGAGACGGTGCCGACGCCCGACGAGCTCGATGCCTTGGCGGATCTTGGTTTTGAAGGGTTCAATGTCTATTTCGACCATGTTCAGCCGCATCTGCTGCAGTCGAAGCTCCGCCCGATCCCGGCGCTCGGCGAGAATAGCACTGACGAGGACTTGAAGACCATCGTCGCCATTCCCGGCGCGATGATGGAGGCGTCTGTTGCGTCGTTTGCCGATTACGGCAGGCCGCTCGACGAGACCGATCTTGCCCGCTACAGGGAAATCACGACGAAGGCCGGCATTCCGGTCATCGCGCCGAGCCAGAAGCGTTTCGTGGCCGCCGATATGGCAAGGCTGAAGGCGGCCGGCATCGCGGCGCCGCTGCTCGGTGTCATCGTCACCGGCACGACGCCGAAGAGCCTGGAGGAGGCGGTGCGTCCGATCGTCGAGGCGGCAACTGGCTGAGTGGCGGCGATGGATTGAATTTCTTCCGTCGGATCGCCATTTTAGGTGCAAATCCAAAACCGAAGGAGGAAAGCATGACGACGTCTACCGAACGGGCCGTTCTGGCCGGTGGTTGTTTCTGGGGCATGCAGGACCTGATCCGGCGTCTGCCCGGTGTGGTATCGACCCGCGTCGGTTATAGCGGCGGCGATGTGCCGAATGCGACCTACCGCAATCATGGCACCCATGCCGAAGCAATCGAGATCATTTTCGATCCGGCCAAGACCAGCTATCGCGATATTCTGGAATTCTTCTTCCAGATCCACGATCCGTCGACCAAGAACCGCCAGGGCAACGATATCGGCATGAGCTATCGTTCGGCGATCTACTACGAGAGCGATGAACAGAAGCGCGTCGCCGAAGATACGATCGCCGATGTCAACGCATCGGGCTTATGGCCGGGCAAGGTGGTGACGGAAGTGGAGCCGGTCGGTGATTTCTGGCAAGCCGAACCGGAGCATCAGGATTACCTGGAGCGTTATCCGAATGGCTATACATGCCATTTCCCGCGCCCGAACTGGAAGCTGCCGAAGCGCGCCAGCGTTGCTGCTGAATAACCCGTCTTAATTCACGAATTGAAGGCGCTGCCATCTCGAGATGGCAGCGCCTTTTTTTTGTTACGCGAGCGTATAGGCGGTCTTCACCACGGTGAAGAACTCGGCAGCATACTTGCCCTGTTCGCGCGGGCCGAAGGACGATGCCTTGCGGCCGCCGAACGGCACGTGGAAATCGACGCCTGCCGTCGGCAGGTTGACCATCACCATGCCGGCTTCCGAGTTGCGCTTGAAATGCGTCGCGTGCTTGAGGCTGGTAGTGGCGATGCCCGCCGACAGGCCGAACGGCGTGTCGTTGGCGGTTGCCAGCGCTTCCTCGTAGTTTTTCACCCGGATGACGGAAACGACCGGTCCGAAGATTTCCTCGCGCGAAATCCGCATCTGGTTGGTCGCTTCGGTAAACAGCGTCGGCTGCAGATAGAAGCCGGGCGTGTCGCGCTTCACGAGTTCGCCGCCGAAGGCGAGCTTGGCGCCCTCGTTCTTGCCGATCTCGATATAGTCGGTGTCCTGCTTCAGCTGCTTGTCGTCGACGACCGGGCCGATATGGCTGCCGGCCTTCATGGCGTTGTCGACGTTGAGCGTCTTCAGCTTCTCGGTGAGTGCTGCGACGAACTTGTCGTGGATGCCTTCCGTCACGATCAGGCGCGACGAAGCGGTGCAACGCTGGCCGGTCGAGAAGAAGCCCGAATTGGCGGCCGCTTCGACGGCGACGTTGATGTCCGCGTCATCGAGGACGACCATCGGGTTCTTGCCGCCCATTTCGAGCTGGAACTTGCGGTTATGCTCGATCGAGGCCAGCGCAACGCGCTTGCCGGTGCCGGTGGAGCCGGTAAACGTGATGCCGGCGAGATCCGGGCTGTCGAGCATGGCCTGACCGACGACCGAGCCGCGGCCCATGACGAGGTTGAGGACGCCCTTCGGCAGGCCGGCGCGGTGGAGGATGTCGACGATCGCCCAGCCACAGCCAGGTACGAGATCGGCAGGCTTGAAGACGACGGTATTGCCGTAGCAGAGCGCCGGCGCGATCTTCCATGCCGGAATGGCGATCGGGAAATTCCAGGGCGTGATGATGCCAATGACGCCGAGTGGTTCGCGGGTGATCTCGACACCGATGTTCGGACGTGCGGACGGCACCAGTTCGCCGGTCAGGCGCAGCGCTTCTCCAGCGAAGAAATCGAAGATCTGGGCGGCGCGGGTAACTTCGCCGATCGCTTCGGGAAGGATCTTGCCTTCCTCGCGGGCGAGAAGCGCGCCGAGTTCTTCCTTGCGGGCGAGGATTTCGTCGGAAGCTTTCCGGAGAATAGCGTGACGCTCCAGGATGCCGGAACGTGACCAGGCCGGGAAAGCGGCCTTGGCGGCTGCTATCGCCTGCTTGGCGTCTTCGGCATTGCCCTGGGCATACATGCCCACGACATCGTTGGTATCGGACGGGTTGATGTTCTTGGAAGCGTCCGAGCCGACCCATTCGCCGGCGATCAGGTTCTGGTAGATGGTCATGGACCTCTCCTCTCATGTGAAAGGTCCCGCCAAGCGGCGGGACCGTCAGATAAAGCTTGTTCAGTCGCTCATTTGAAAACGTTTGGGAGCCAGAGCGACAAGGCAGGGATATAAGTCACGAGCAGCAATACTGCGATGCTGGCTCCGAAGAAAGGCCAGATCGTGCGCATCGCTTCACGTATCGTGATGCCGCCGACCGCGCAACTGACGAAGAGCACGGTTCCGACCGGCGGCGTGTTGAGGCCGATGCCGGCATTGAGGATCATGATGACGCCAAAATGGACAGGATCGATGCCGAAGGCTTTGACGACCGGCAGCAGAATCGGGGTCGAGATGATGACCATCGGCGCCATGTCCATGAACGTGCCGAGCACCAGCAGGATGACGTTGATCATCAGGAGTACGATAATCGGATTGTCGGAGATCGCTCCGATCGCCGCGATGATCAGCGTCTGGACCTGCAGGAATGCCATCAGCCAGCCGAACGCGGCCGCGGTGCCGATGACCAGCAGTACCATCGCGGTGGTGCGCACCGCGCCCATGACGGCCTCGACAAAACCGTCCCAGTTCAGCTCGCGATAAACGAGCATGGCCACAAGGAACGCGTAGAGGACCGCAATGCAGGAGCTTTCCGTCGCCGTGAACACGCCGGAGCGTACGCCGCCGAAGATGATGGCGATCAGCAGGATGCCCGGCAGCGAAGCCAGAAAGTAATAACCGATGCGGGCAAAGCCCGGGAACGGATCGGCCGGATAACCGCGTTTGACGGCAACCCACCAGGCCGTGATCATCAGCGCTCCGGCCAGCAGCAGGCCGGGAATGATGCCGGCAGTGAAGAGGTCGGCGACGGAGACGTTGCCGCCCGCCGCGATCGAATAGAGGATCATGTTGTGCGAGGGCGGGATCATCAATGCGATGATGGCGGCATTGGCCGTCACGTTCACCGCATAATCCCTATCGTAGCCGCGCGTAGCCATTTGCGGGATCATCAATCCGCCGACGGCCGATGCGTCCGCCACGGCCGAGCCGGAAATGCCGCCGAACAGCGTCGACGCAACGACGTTGACCTGGCCGAGACCACCGCGCATGTGGCCGACAAGGCCGGCTGCAAAGCGGATCAGCCTGTGCGCAATGCCGCCGCGCACCATCAGGTCGCCAGCGAAGATGAAGAACGGGATCGCCATCATGGCGAAGACGTTCATGCCGGAATTCAGCTGCTGGAAGACGACGATCGGCGGCAGGCCCATGTAGAGGACCGTGGCGAAGGACGCGATTCCAAGGCAGAAGGCGATCGGCATGCCGATCAGCATGAGGAAGGTAAAGGAACCGAAAAGAATGGCGTAGGCCATTACGCAGCCTCCTGCACGAGGACGTCAGCAGCAATTTCTTCGCCGATGGCGACGTCGACGAAGCGCTCCAGAGCGAAAAGGGAGATCATGACGCCTCCGACGATCATCGGGAAGAAGTCGGTGCCGCCCGGCCAGCCGAGAACGGGAATGGTGGCCGACCACGTGCCCTTGGCGAGCAGCGTCGAATAATAGGCCATGCCTATCCCGAACAGCACGATCAGGCCGAGGCTCAGGAGGTCCATGGCCTTCTGAATTGCCGGTGGCATGACGTAACGAACGATATCGAGCCCGAGATGCACGCTCTCACGCACACCGACGGCGGCTCCGAGCATGATGAACCACGACATCAGGTAGAGCGACAGCGGCTCGGACCAGCTCGGCGAGTCGTTCAGGATATAACGGCCGAAGACCTGCCAGCCGACGATGAGGGTCATGGCGATCATGCCGGTGCCGGAAATATAAAGCGATAGGCGGCTGAGCCCGCCCAGAATTGGCTTGATGGCCAACATGAAGTTTCTCATGAACCTGTCCTCCACGATCCGGCGACGTTCCCCGGTGCCGGAAATGAAAAACCGGCCCTCTGATCAGAGGGCCGGCTTCTTTTTCGAACTTACTTGACGGCCTGGATCTGCTCCAGCAGAGCCTTTTGCTTCGCGTCCGTGACGAACTTGTCATAGACCGGCTTCATGGCTGCCGAGAACTCGTCTTTGTTGACCTTGATAATGTTGGCGCCAGCAGCACGAACCTTGGCTTCCGAGGACTTTTCGCGGGCAGTCCAGAGCTCACGCATCTTGACGACCGAGTCCTTGGCTGCCTGGCGGAAGATCTTCTGGTCTTCCGGCGTCAGCTTGTCCCAGGAGATCTTCGACATGACCAGGATCTCCGGGTTCAGCGAATGTTCGGTCAGCGTATAGTTCTTGGCGATCTCGTAGTGGCGGGCGGACTCATAGGAAGGCCAATTGTTTTCTGCGCCGTCGACCACACCGGTTTCGAGCGAGGAATAGACTTCGCCCATCGGCATCGGGGTCGGGTTGGCGCCAAAGGCCTGCATCATGGCGATCCAGAGGTCGGACTGCTGGACGCGGATCTTCATGCCCTTCAGGTCGGCAAGCTTGGTGATCGGCTTCTTGGTCGTGTAGAAGGAGCGCGCGCCGGAATCGTAGTAAGCGAGACCGATCAGGCCATGCGGTTCGAAGGCTTTCAGGATTTCGTCGCCGATCGGGCCGTCGACGACCTTGTGCATGTGCTCGGTCGAACGGAACAGGAAGGGCAGGCCGAGAACGGTGGTTTGCGGCACGAGGTTGTTGAACGGCGCTGCGTTGACGCGGTTCAAATCGATGACGCCGAAACGGGTCTGTTCGATCGTGTCCTTTTCACCACCCAGCACCGAGTTGTTCATCACCTGGATCTTGATGCGGCCGTTGGTGCGCTGGGAGATTAGTTCGCCCATATATTTGACGGCATCGACGGTCGGATAGCCATCCGGATGGATATCCGCGGAACGCAGGGTAACCTGCGCATTGGCAGCGGTCGCGCTGAGCGCGAGACCGAATGCGAGGCCGAGCAGTTTCGTGAGTTTCATGTTGTCCTCCTCCGTTGATCGCCGGGGCCTCCGTGCCCCGGTCGTTTGAACTATCAGTCCTAGGGCTTGCCTTGCCGCTTATTGGGCCGACAGGCCGTAAAGCTCTTCAGGGTTTTTCACGAGCGCGAGCTGGCGTGCCGCATCGTTCGGGAACCAGCCGAGCACAGTGTCGGTCAGCGCCACGTCATCCGGATAATCTGCCTGTTCGCGGGCGAGATTGTGCGGCCAGTTGGTGCCCCAGACGATACGTTCCGGTGCATATCTGGCGATCTCGCGGGCGATGGCTGCGACATCGGCATAGTCCGGGCCGCCGGCCTTGGAAGATTCATAGACGCCGGCAAACTTGAACCAGCATTTTCCACCGTCGATCAGCCGCTTGACAGCTGCGATCTGCGGGCTGTCCGGTGTCACGCCTGAAAAGAACTTGCCATGGTGATCGAAGACCCAGCGGGACTTCAGGTTCCTCACGCGCTCTTCGTGGTCGAGGATGTTGCTGCCGTCGAACTGGACGGCGACCATCCAGTTGCGGGACGCCGCTTTGGCGTCGACGGCTTCGAGTTCCGACAGGTTCACCGCCCCGCCCGGCAGATCCATGATGCGGGCGCCGACATTGCCGGCTGCTGCGAGGCTATCGAGTTCGGCTTCCGATGTGGTGCTATCGATGACGCAGACGCCGCGTGCGATCGAGCCGAACTCCGCAAGGCAGGCGTTGAGATTGGAATTGTCGCGCTGCTGGGCATTGCCCTGGGTGACGATGACCCGATCGATGCCGATCCAGCGCATGAACTGGAGATACTGGGCCGGTGTCGGCAGGTCTCCGGCAGGAAGGCCCGGACCGCCGGGCAGAGAGGGAAAGCCCGGCAGATAAGCATGCATCTGAGTGTCGATCGCGCCCTTGGGCAGTCTGGTCTTGGGCGGCGTGCCGGAAAGGGTGCGGACGAGCATCAGATGTCTCCCATGCGGAATTCTTTGAGCGCATCGCGGTTGATCTCGATCCCAAGGCCGGGGCCGTTCGGGATCTGCACCACGCCGCGCTCGTGTTCGATCGGGGTTTTGATCACCGCCTGACGGAACGGGTTATGGGTACGGTCGAATTCGAGGATCGGTTCGATCGGGTTGACACGAACCGGGCTCGGGATCATCGCCGCCATGAACTGCAATGCGGCGGCGATATGGACAGCGGTGCCCCAGACATGCGGCACGACGCGGATGCCGTGAAGGGCTGCCAGATCGGCGACGCGCTTGGCTTCGGTAAAGCCGCCAACGCCGGCAAGGTCCGGCTGCAGGATATCGACGGCACGGGTTTCCACGGGCTCGCGCATGCCCCAGCGGCTGTGCCAGGTCTCGCCGCCGGCAACCGGGATCGGCTGGCGGGCGCGGACTTCGCGGTAGGCGGCAAGTTGTTCCGGCACCACGGGTTCCTCGAACCAGTCGAGATTGAGTTCAGCAGCCGCCTGGCCGAATTTGATCGCCTCGATGGCGTCGTAACCGTGGTTGGCGTCGACCATCAGGCGCATGTCAGGATCGACGGCGTCGCGCACGGCACGGATGACGCGCAGATCCTCCTCGACGCCGAAGCCGATCTTGATCTTGCTGGCGTGAAAACCCTGTTGCCAATAGCCGGCGACGTCGGTGGCATTGTCTTCCACGCGGTCGACGCCGTCGCGCTTGAAGCTGCCGGTCGCGTAGGCCCTGACGCTCTCGCGGAAACGTCCACCGAGCAGGATCGAGATCGGCACGCCGAAATGTTTGCCCTTGATATCCCAGAGCGCGATGTCGATGCCGGACAGTGCCGTGACGGCAAGGCCGCGCTGACCCTGATCGCGCAGCGCATTATAGAGCCGCGCCCAGATCTTTTCGGTTTCGAGCGGATTTTCGCCGATCAGCCAGTTCGCATAGGTCGCGACCACGGCCGCATTCGGCCGGGCCGGGCCGAGGCATTCGCCCCAGCCGATCGTGCCGTCATCGCACTCGATCTCGACGAGCACATGGGCGCGGCGATCGAAGCGCATCGAGGCGCTTTCGAAGGCGACGTCGAGCCTGTGTTCGAGGAGGTGGGTGCGAACCGAAGCGATCTTCATGGGCTTACCGCTTCCAGGGGCCGATGAGCTTCAGGAGCATCTCTTCTTCTTCCGCCGTCAGGTCGTCGAGCGGCGGACGCACCTTGCCGGCATCGAAACCCTGCAGGCGCACGCCGGCCTTGATAGCCGAGACGGCATAACCCTTGCGGCGGTTGCGGATCGCCATGAAGGGATAGAAGAAGTCCTTGAGGATCTCCTCGCAGCGGGCACGATTGCCGGCGCGCAGCGATTTGTAGAAGTCGACGGCGAGGCCCGGCACGAAATTGAAGACAGCCGAGGAATAGGTGGTGAAGCCGGCGCCGAGATAGGCTTCGGCGAAGAGCTCGGCAGTCGGCATGCCGCCGAGATACATCAACCGGTCGCCCATGGTGGCGGTGATCTGCCGGACAAGTCCGATATCGCCGCTGCCGTCCTTGAAGCCGATCAGGTTCGGGCATTCGTCGCAGAGGCGCTTCAGCGTGTCCACCGACAGGATCGAGTTGTCGCGATTGTAAACCATGACGCCGATGCCAACCGACTGGCAGATGCGCTTCACATGCTGGTAGAGGCCTTCCTGCGGTGCATCGATCATGTAATGCGGCAGCAGCAGGATGCCGTCGGCGCCGGCCTTTTCGACCGCGCGGGCCATCTCGACGCCCACATGCGTGCCGAAACCGCAGCCGGAGACGATTGCGGTCTTGCCGGCGGCCTCCTTGGCGGCGGAAACGATTGTGGGGACCTCATTGGGAGACAGCGAGAAGAATTCGCCCGTGCCGCCGGCGGCAAACAGGACCGGTGCATCATAGCCCGACAGCCATTCGACATGGCGGCGATAGCTTTCCGGCTGGAACTGGCCTTCCTTGTCGAAATGGGTGACGGGAAAGGACAGCAGGCCGGCACCAAGTGCGACCTTGATTTCTTCAGGCGTCATCATGCGGATTTCCTTTGTAAGCGTCTCCTCCAGACAAAAATTGTCGTACAGGTTGCGTCGACTTGTGTCAACAAGTCATCTTACAGCTTCCCGAAGCTCCCGGAGGAGGGTGCGATAACGCAGCTGCGCACCCCGCAGATGCCGGCGCATGGCGTCGCGGGCACGGTCTTCGTCGCCGTCGGAAATCGCCACGACAATGGCATTATGCTCCTCGTCGAGCAGCTTGATATAGGCTGCCTGGTCGGCCTCCGAATCGTCCGGGCGTAATGCTGCGCGCGGGATCAGGCTGCGGCCGATCATCGTCAGGAATTCGCGGAAGCGGGGATTGTTGGTAGCTTCGGCAATGGCAAGATGCAGCGCGAAATCCGCCTCGCTGGTCGGTTTTGCGGCCTCGAGACAGGCGCGGACCGCATAATGGCGATCGAGAATGACCTCTTCCTGTGCAGGGGAGCGGCGAAGGGCCGCAAGCCCTGCAGCCTCGACTTCCACCGCGGTTCTGAGCTCCAGGAGCTCGATCATCGAGGATACGCGGGCGAGATCGATATTCGAGAGGGAGAGCATGACCGGCTGCACGTTGCGCGAAGGCTCCAGCACGAAGACGCCGGCGCCCTGGCGGGCTTCCACAAGGCGGTCGGCGCGCAGCGATGCGATGGCCTCGCGGACGACGGTGCGGCTGACGCCGTGCGCCTCGGTCAGCTGTGCTTCGCTCGGCAGGCGCGAGCCCGGCGGAAACTGACCCGCTGCAATCGCCTGGCGCAACGTTTCTCCGAGGCGAGAAACTAGCGTCCTCGATCCCCTGCCGGTATCGAGTCTGGTTTCTACGCTCATTTCATTCCTCCCTGCTCGGCGGCGCATCACAATATCGCGTCAACCCGCGTGTCAAGCTTAAGCGACCGCGCCAAGCCGGCTCCGACTTGTTGACCGAGCTTTCTCAACATGTATGATAAGTATTGAAGCTTGTCACGAACAAGTTGGCCAATGAACTGGATTGCCGCGGCCGACGGGCCGCTTTCGGAGGATGATTTCTTGAAAAGACTTTTGATCACCGGTGCCGCCGGCGGCCTCGGACGCGCCATGCGTAGCCGTCTTGCCGGGTTCGCCGAAACGCTTCGCCTGTCCGATATCGTCGATCTCGGCACTGCCGGCCCAAATGAGGAGCTGGTCGTCTGCGATCTCGCGGATGCAGATGCGGTCATGAAGCTGGTCGAGGGCTGCGACGGTATCCTGCATCTCGGCGGGGTTTCGGTGGAGGACAAGTTTTCGAAGATCCTCAATGCCAACCTGCTCGGCCTCTACAATCTCTACGAAGCTGCCCGGGCCCATGGCCAGCCGCGCATCCTGTTCGCCAGTTCCAACCATGTCGTCGGGTTTTACCGGCAGGACGAGCATATCGACGTCAAGGCTCCGATGAAGCCGGACGGGCTCTACGGCGTTTCGAAATGTTTCGGCGAGGCTCTGGCGCGCATGTATTTCGAAAAATTCGGCCAGGAGACGGCGCTGGTCAGGATCGGCAGCTGCTTCGAAAAGCCGATCAACCACCGCATGCTGTCCGGCTGGATGTCGCATGACGACTTCGTGTCGCTGATCGACTGCGTGTTCCGGACGCCGATGCTCGGCTGCCCGATCATCTGGGGCATTTCCGACAATGACAGCAAGTGGTGGGACAATTCACATGCGTCCTATCTCGGCTGGAAGCCGAAGGACAATGCAGAACGTTATCGCGCGGAACTGGAAGCCAGCATTCCGCGCCCGGAACCGACCTCGGCGCTTGCGGTCTACCAGGGCGGCATGTTCACCCAGGACCCGATCTTCGCCGAGGACTGAGCCCACGCGGATGGTTCTTGTTTCTGCCTTTTAGGCCCACCACATCAGCTTCTTCTATAACCTTCCCTTTTCCGAGAAGGTGTTTTCCGGAGTTCTTGTGATGGGATTTATCGATATCAATCCTCCCGTCCCCGAAGATAGCGTGCTTCTCGACGCCTATTCGGAGACGGTTGCCGGCGCGGTAGACCGCGTCGGTCCTGCCGTAAGCCGCATCGAGCGGCTGGGCGGCGTTGCCGGCCAAGGAGGCCACGGGTCGGGCTTTGCGATTTCGCCCGACGGCCTGATCATCACCAACCACCACGTCGTTTCCGACGCCAAGACCGTCCGTATCCGCAGCGCCAACGGGGCAGTCGGGCAGGGCGCTGTTCTCGGCCGCGATGCCGATACCGATATAGCGCTGGTGCGTGCCGACATGGACGTCCAGGCCTGGGCACGGCTTGGCGATTCCCAGAAATTGCGGCGCGGCCATATCGCGATCGCGATCGGCAATCCGCTCGGTTTCGACTGGTCGGTGACATCGGGCGTCGTATCTGCGCTCGGCCGATCGATGCGGTCGTCCACCGGCCGGCTGATCGACGACGTCGTACAGACCGATGCGGCACTCAATCCGGGCAATTCCGGCGGACCGCTGCTGTCTGCCTCCGGTGAGGTGGTCGGCGTCAACACGGCAGTGATCCGCGGCGCGCAGGGCATCGCCTTTGCGGTCGCCTCCAATACGGCCAATTTCGTCGTCTCTGAGATCCTGCGTTTCGGCCATGTGCGGCGTGCCTTTATCGGCATCGTCGTCGATACGACCGCACTGCCGCGCCGCGTCGCGGTGAAGGCCGGCATGTTGCAGGAGACGACGGTGCGCATCCGCCGCATCGACCCGGGCAGCCCGGCCGATCGGGCGGGCTTGAAGGAGGGCGATTTCATCCTGGCGATCGACGGCCAGCCCGTCGGCGGCGCCGATGATCTGATCCGTCTGCTGGACGGGACCCGGATCGGCAAGCAGACGCCGATCTCCGTCTACGACCTCGACTCGCGGATCGTCGACCGCATGCTGGTTCCGGCCGCACGGCCGCAGAACTGAGCACTGCGTTTCTTCTCAGGTTCTCGGCCTCGAGCTCCTAGGCCAGGCGGTTGCGAAGCCTTTCCCGCTCGGTTTCATCGAGGCCGAGCGAAGAGAGGTAGGCCTCGACGCCGCCATGGTGATAACGGATATGGTCCAGCGCTTGCCGCATGCTGCGCGGCTCAGAGGCAAGAACGATGTCCACCAGCTCGGGCGCCGTGCCGCGGCCGAGGGCTCGGTCCCTGAGGCGCGCGATCAGCGGCCCGGAGATGGTCGCCGTCAGGGCGTAATCATCGACAATCGTCGTCTCATCGACGCCGGCATTGGCAAGCAGCAGGGCCGAGATCACACCGGTGCGGTCCTTGCCGGCGCTGCAATGGAAGAGCACCGCTCCGTCCGGCGCGTCGGCAATGGTCTTCAGGACTTCGGCAATCGCCGGCTGGCAGTCGTCGATCGCCTGGCAATACCGGTCGCCCATGTCGAAGCTCGCCACCGCATTGGCCATCATTTCGACCGGCGCCAGAGCCGAAAAAAGCGGCGTATTGTGGTAGCGCACCCGTGTGTGACCGGTGAAGGGGTTGGCTTCGGCGGCGATCTCGTGGGCGTTGCGCAGGTCGATGACGGTACGCAGTCCGTTCTCCAGCAAGGTTTCGATGTCGGGCCCGCTGAGGCGGTGCAATGCGTCGCCGCGCAGGATCGAGCGCCAGCGGGTCAGGCCGCCATGTGCGGTCTGATAGCCGCCGAGGTCGCGGACATTGTGGGCGCCTTCCAGCGCGATCAGCCGTTCGTAGCTTAGCATATCAGCGGATTCCGGATTTCATGAAGGATTCGATGACGTGGCGCTGCAGGACCAGGTAGATGATCAGGATCGGCAGGCTGGCGAGTGCCGCAGCCGCCATCAGCGGCCCCCAGAGATTGCCCTCCTGGGTCATGAACATCTGCAGGCCGATCTGGACGACGGAGTTCTCCGGCTTGCGCGACAGCAGCAGCGGCCAGAAATACTCGTTCCAGGCGGAGATGAAGGCGATGATCGACAGGGAGGCGATCGGCGCGCCCATGTTCGGCACGACGATCTGCCAGAGGATCTTCCAGCTTCTGGCGCCGTCGATGCGCGCCGCTTCGAGGATTTCGGTCGGGAAGGAGCGCATCGCATTGTAGAGCAGCAGGATCGCGAAGGCATGCGCCGCATTCGGCACAATCAGACCGGTCAGCGTATCGAGGAGGCCGAGCCGCGAGGCAAGCACGTAGTTCGGGATCATCGTGACCTGGAACGGCACCAGCCAGGAGAGCGCGATAAGCCCGTGGATGACGCCAGAAAGGCGCATGCGCCAGCGCACCAGCGCATAGGCCGCGAATAGGCCGGTCACGACCTGCAGAAGGGCGGTCGCTGCGGAGACGATCGTGGTGTTGACCAGCATGCCCATCATCGGAATGCGGGTCAGCACGAAGACATAATTTTCGAGCGACGGATTGCTGGGCCAGAGCGACGTGGAGAAGATCTCGTTTTCCGGCCGAAGCGAGGTGACGATCATCCAGTAGATCGGAAAGATCGACAGCAAGGACAGAAGGATCATCACCGCATGCACTGCAAGCCGGCGGATGCCACCGGATTTGAGACCGCGGGAGGCGAACGCAATGCCGTCAGGGGAGGCGTCAGTTGTCATAGATCGCAAACCTCTTGGTCAGCCACATGCATCCCGCCGCGATGACTGCAAAACCGGCAAAGGCGATCATGCCGGCCGCCGAGCTCCAGCCGGCGGACATGGTCTGGAAACCGTATTCCCAGAGCAGGTAGAAGATGTTGGTGGTCGATTTCAGCGGGCCGCCATTGGTCAGCACGTTGATATAGGCAAAGCTCCACTGCGCCCCGAACAGGATCGTCATCATCGACAGAAGCAGGATGGTCGGCGAAAGCAGCGGCAGTCTTATATCGCGGATGATGCCCCAGCGGCTGGCGCCGTCGATGCGCGCCGCCTCGATATAGGAGGGGTTGATGCCGGCATTGGCTGCGGAAAATAAGAGGGTGGAAAAGCCAATCAGCTTCCAGCCGGTGATCCAGGTTAGCGTTGCAAGTGCGTATCTCGGGTCGGTCAGGAAGCCGATGCGGCCGAGGTCGATCGTCTCTAGGCCGAGCGTGATCAGCCCCTGGTCCTCGTTGAGTAGCCAGCGCCAGAGGATGGCAGCGACCACGGGGGCTACGATCATCGGCACGAAGATCAGCGCGCGATAGATGGTCCGGGCGCGGCCTTCGAGATCCTGGGTCCAGATCGCCACGAAGAGCGGAATGATCACCGACATCGGGAAGAGGCCGAGAATGTAGAAAAGCGTGTTCCAGAGGGCGGCGCGCATCTCGGGCAGTGCGAACAGGCGCTGGTAGTTGGTCAGGCCCACATAGCGCTGCGGCGCGGTCGGCAGCATGTTCCACTGGTAGAAGGAGAGCTGGAAGGCTTCGACCAGCGGCACATAGGTCCACATCATGAGGAGACAAAGCGCCGGCGCGAGATAGAGCCAGGGCTGCACGGTGAACGTACTGCGCTGGCGCGCCGCTGCTGGCGCTCGGGCAAGGGGGAGCGGTCTTGCGAGATCGGCCTGGATATCGGTCATGGAATTTTCCCCGAAAGGATCCCTAGGGGACAACGATGCCGGACGGAAAGCGAGACCCGCCCGGCATCTCCTCGTAACGGTTACGGCATCAGGTCCTGGCCCTGATCCTGGGCGGCTTTCAGCGTGGCGATCGGATCGCCCTTGCCGAAAACGGCTTCGCGGACCGAGTCCATCATCATTTTCTCGACCTGGCGGTAGTTCGGGCCGGGGAAGGCGACGTTGGCGGTGAGGCGGTTCAGCTGTTCCAGGTTGGCGCGGAACATCGGGTTTTCCTTGACCCAGGGGCCGAGATAGTTCGGGTCGTCGACGATATCGAGGCGCAGCGGCAGATAGCCGATCTTGCTCGTGATGATCGTGTAGGCTTCCTTGCTCGTCAGGTACTTGAGGAGTTCGTAGGCCGCACGCTGCTTGGCCGGATCCTTGCTGAAGACGAACAGGGCGCTGCCGGAATTGGTCGGAGCGGTCGGCTTTTCGCCGAAGGACGGCATAGGGGCGATGCGCAGGTCGAACTTGCCCTGGGCTGCCTTCTTATAGGCGCCTAGCGTCGCGGTGGTATAGACGAACATGCCGAGATTGCCGGCGGCAAAGGTGTCCGAACCGCTGGCCGGATCGATCTTGGCATGGGCGCCGCTATCGACCATGTCGCGCAGCATCTTGACGGCCTCAGCGGCATTCTTGTCGGCGAATGTAAGCTTGTTGCCGTCGCGCACCTTGCCGCCGTTCGACATGACGATCGCCTGGTAGACGAAGGTACCGTCGCTCGGGCCGTAGGCTCCCGGGAAGAAGCCGTTCTTGCCGGTCTTTTCCTTGATCGCCTTGCCGGCGATGTTGACGTCGGCCCAGGTTTTCGGCGGGTTGTTCGGGTCGAGACCGGCCTGCTTGAAGAGGTCGCCGTTGTAATAGAGGACAGGCGTCGAGAATGTGTAGGCGAGACCATAGGTCTTGCCGTCGACCTTGCCGAGTTCGAGGCCCTTCGGAATCATGCCGGAAAGGTGTTCTTTCAGTTCCGCCGGGCTCACCATGTCTTCGAGCGCATTGCCGCCGAGGTCGCTGGCGATGAAGATCAGGTCGCGGAAGGTGAGTTGGGCGACGTCCGGCTGCTTGCCGGCGACGATATCGGCCTGGACGCGGTTGATGATCTCGTTCGACGGTACGGCCACCGTCTCGACCTTCACGTTGGGGAATTTCTTCTCGAAGCCGGCGATCAGTTCCCTGGTGGCATCGGCGCCGGCGCTCGCGGAGGCGAGGTTGTAATTGTAAAAGCTGATCGTCACCGGCTTGTCGACCGTGGCGGGCATTTCGGCGAGGGCGCCGACCGGGAGGCCAAGAGGCAACATCGAGGCGGCGGTGAGCGTCGCCATCAGCTTGAGCGTGGTTCTGCGCAGCATTTTGCGTGTCTCCGGGTGAGGGTTATTCAGCGGCGACGGGCATTGCCCGAGCCATCAGAAGTTCCAGCGGATAGGTGTTGAGTTCGGCGCGGTCGGACGGCAGCGGCACGAAGGCCATGGTGAGGCCCGACGGGCGGATGGTGCCGATACCGAAGGAGGCGCCGCGCACCATGCGCAGGATGTCCGTGCGCAGGATGTCGGTGGCGGCGTGCTGGCCGGTGCCGACCACCACCGGGATGCCATGCCAGACCGAGACGCGGTCGTGATGGATATGGCCGCTCAGAATGCCGATGATGTTGCGGCCCTTCAGCAGTTGGCGGAAACGTTCCGACTGGGGGAAATGGATCGTCCGCCAATGGGCGGCATCGGCTTCCTCGCCGAGCGCCGGCGGGTGGTGGACGACGATCAGCTTCGGCAGGTCCGGATGGCTGTCGAGCGTCGAGGCGAGCCAGTCGAACTGTTCCGGATCGATCGTGCCGCCGATCAGGCCTGGCGTCGTCGAGTCGATGGTGATGATGTGGATGCCGTCGATGATCGTGTCGTGGTCGTAGGGCGCATCCGGATCGTCGGCCTCGATGCCCATGCCCTCATAGAAGCCGGGACGGGTGTCGTGATTGCCGAGCGCATAGATGACCGGGACGTCGATCCTGGCGTCGATGATCTCCTTCAACCCGCGAAAGCTCTCCGCATCGCCGCGGTTGGTAAGGTCGCCGCTGGCGATCACGAATTGCGGCTTCGGCGTCACGGTCGCGACGAGATCGAGCACCTGATGCAGCGTCTCGGTCGTGTCGCTGTGCAGATGGCTGTCGTCGGCGGTGCCGATGTGCAGGTCGGTCAGATGGATGAATGTCGTTTCGCGTCGCACCGGATGCCTCCATGGATGACGGTTTCGTCAGGAGGACCGTTAGAAGGGGTTTGTTTCCTGCTCGTGACGAATTTCGAATGCCGTTCGAAACCGTTTCAGCGGCGGAACATCGGTGCGATCACCTCGACCATGCGGGCGATGACGATCTCCGGATCGTCGAGGTCGATGCCGTAATTGGTCAGCACTTGCGTACGCGACCGGGAGCGGGTGACCTGCGAGCGGATGCCGAGCGCGCAATTGAGCCGCCAGCCGATGTCGACCTCGTCCAGCCAGGGCGCGATCCGCTTGAGATGCGGGACGAAGGCCCGATGATGTTCGACATCGTCGATGATGCGGCGGTAGTGCGGTGCGCGTTCCCGGTGGGTCTTCGCCATCGAGGTGAAATGCGACAGGACCGGATAACTGGAGGTCGGGTCGAGGCTCCAGCGGATCGACGGGCCAACCAAAGCCGCGATGACTTCATTAAGGTCGGGCGGATCGGGCGCCCGCCGGTCGACGGCTTTGCGAAGCAGGCTCAACCGCTCGGCATTCAGCCGCCGGTAGACACGCTCTGCGACCGCCGCCACCAGTTCTTCCTGCGAGCCGAAATGATAGCTGATAGCGGAAGGGGTCGCATGCGCTTCGACGGCGATCCGCCGCGCGGTCAGATCCTCGAAAGCCTCGGCTTCGCAAAGCAGATGCTCGCAGGCATCCATGAGCCTCATGGCTGTGAGATTGGCGCGGCCGTGCATGAACTCACCCTCGACGATCGCAAGTCTAAGGCGCGTTTGTGTATGGTGGATGACAGTGCGAAGAGGGCCTAGGACAAGTCGGGGGCCAAGTCGGGGCGGACCGTCTTTTTGTCGGGCTCGCGGGCGAAGGGCGCGGGCCAGCTGTCTCTTTCGTCATCCGCATCCTCGCCATCCCGAAACTCGTCCATGCGGTGTTTGATGGCAAGGGCGTAGATCGTATCGAGGATGTTCTTGTCACGAAGGTGCGGGTCGGTCAGTCCCAGCAGCGCTGCCCGGACGATCTTCTTGCTCGATGTCTTTGGGCAGCGTCTGGTAACGAACTTGAACAGAGCGTCGTCGGTGAGGCCATCCATCGCGCCGTCGACCAAGGCCTCATAGACCTTTCGTTTCTCTCCCATTCAACTCCCCCATGCCAAGTCAAACACTTAGTCACATAACTGTCATCATCCATTTTGAAGAAAATATGGCAAGGGCCTGGAACAAAAGTCGTGATGGACAGCGTTCACGGAAAACAAGTTTGACGAATTGAAACGGCGCTGTGGCATCTCTAGGTTCGCCGCAGCAACGCGATTGGGAGGAAAAGAGTGAAGATAGGTGCAGGAATTCTCGCGGCCCTCTGCCTTGGGATGGTGCCCGTGGAGGCGTCGGCGCAGAGCCAGTGGCAGCCGGTCGAGCAGGTCCAGACCTATCCCATCACAGGCGATTCCGGCGTCGATCTCTACGCTTCCATCGGACAGCGCGGGCCGAAGATCGGCAAGGAGGTTCGCACCATCGCGCACACCAATTTCAAGCTTACCTGGACCCGTGACTACCGGCCGCAGCCTGACGGCGCCTGCACGCTGGTTTCGGCGCGGCCAAAGCTGATCATTACCTATACGCTGCCAAAGCCGGCGTCGGCGCTTGCTCCCGATCTGAAGAAGAAATGGGATGTCTTCATCGCCGGCGTCTACAAGCACGAACTGGTTCACGGGGTGATCATCACCGACATGGTGAAGGAGATCGAGCGGGTGAGCGTGGGTCTCAGTGTCGCCAACGATCCGCAATGCATGAAAATCAGGACGGAATTGACCGCCAAGCTCGGCGAGATTTCGAAGGCGCAGCAGAAGCGCAGCAATGACTACGACCGGATGGAAATGAGCGAGGGCGGCAACGTCCACCAGCTCATCCTGCAGCTGGTGAACGGCAACGGTAAATAGTCTGCTGTAAGATTGATTCAGTAATTGGCCGGAAGGCGCTGTTTTTCCCATGAATTCTGCGGAAGCTATCTCTTGCGCATGACGTTGACGACGAGCACGCCAAAGATCGCCATGATGCCGCCGATCGCGCCGATCAGGGTCGGCACCTCGCCGAGCCAGAGGAAACCGATCAGGGTTGCGGTCGGGGGAACGCCGTAAAGGAAATTGGAGGCCCGGGCGGCGGATAGGCGCTTCAAGGCGATCGCCCAGGTGACATAACCGATCGCAGTCGGGAAGAGCACCAGATAGACGATGCCCCAGTTCACCTCTGCCGGGGCGGCGGCAAGCGCCTGCAAGGTGGACGGTACCGCCGGCAGCAGCGGAATGGAGCCGATCAGCATCAGCCAAGCGGTGACCGCCAAGGCGGGCATGCGGCCGAGGATCGGCTTCTGCAGCACGCTTGCAATCGCCGAACAGAGGGCGGCGCCGAGAATGAGGATCGCATTCGGATCGAGATCGAACCCGTCGTCGCCGGAGGCAGCGATCAGCGCTACGCCGGCAAAGGAGATCGCCGTTCCGAACCAGCCCCAGCGGCCGAACCGTTCGCCGAGCGCGAAGGTGGCGATAAGGGCGGTGAAGACCGGCATGGTGTTGATGATGAAGCTCGCGGGGCCAGCCGCCACGGTTCGCTCACCCATATTGAGGAGAACGGCATAGGCGGCGATGAAGAGCACGGCCGCGACGCCAAGGCGAAGCAGATCGCTTCTGGCCGGAAGGGCTGGTCGGGCAGCGACAAGATAGACTACGGCGATCAACGCGGCCGGGACATAACGTGCCGTCGCAAGCTCGATCGGCGTCAGCGGCCCGAGCGCGATGCGGATGACGGCGAAGGACGAAGCCCAGAAAACGATGGTCACCAGGATCGCCAGGAAGGCGATCACATCAAATCCCTGTCTTTCGTCCGTTCCCGTATTCATGGCGACCGTGCTCATCTCTTTCTCCCTCGAAGCTTGGAAGTCAGGATTTAGCGCCTCTCATCCGTGCTTGAAAAGCACCGTAATCGATGATCATATGTGCCTATGGTTCACAGCTCGCAGACTTTGCCACCACTTGATACGCTTGAGACCTTCGCCCGCGCCGCGCGTCTCGGATCGTTTTCCGCCGCGGCGGAAGAGGGCGGGGTCACCCACGGTGCCGTCTCCCGGCAGATATCCCGCCTGGAGCGCTGGATGGGCGTACGGCTTTTCTCCCGCGAGGCTCGGGGTGTGACGCTGACACCGGAAGGCACGCGGTTTTTCGCCCGCGCGGAGGAAGCGTTGGCTCTGCTCGGGGATACGGACGAGCGGTGGCTGCCCCGCCGCAACAAGGCGGTCGTGCGGCTTTCGGTGACGCCGTCGGTTGCCTCGCTCTGGCTGTTTTCGCGGATGCCGAAGCTGGAGGCCAGCGACATCCATCTGGAACTGATCCTGGAACATCGGCTGGCGGATTTCAGCGAGGGCATCGACCTGGCAATCCGTTGCGGCAAGGGGCCATGGGCCGGCGTGCGCAGCCTGCCGCTCTGGCAGGAGAAACTGGTGCCGATCGCCGCTCCGGCCATCGCCGAACGTCTCCGTGGGAGGTCAGATGCGAAATCTCTGCTGGAACTCCCGATCCTGCACGATTCCAATGTCGAGGCGTGGCGGCGCTGGCTGGCCGTCGAAAATCTCGATTACGTGCCGCGCGGGCAGGACCGGCGGTTCGAGGATTATAACCTGGTGATCGACGCCTGCGCGCATGGCCTCGGCATCGCGCTCGCCCGGCCGCCGCTCGCGGACGCGGCGCTTGCCTCCGGCCGGGTCGTCATCGTATCCGAGAGAGCCATCGATCACCACGTCGCCTTCCATCTGATCCGTCCGAACGACGCGATGAAAGCTTCCGCTGCCGAGTTTTCCCAGCGCTTCCTGCTGGAGGCCGGGCTAGACGAGGCGGCTATCACTGCCTTCATCGCGCCTGGGCGGGGAAGGGGTTAGCGGCCCCATTGGCAAATGCTGCTCCGGCTCTAGTTGCTCCGAAAATTGGATATGAGGAGCATCCCATGAGCACAAAGGCGACGATTGCGAGGATTTGGCGGGGGCGTACACGCACCACAATTGCCGACGAATACGAGGCCTATCTACTCGAGACAGGCATTCCGCCGCTCGTCAAGACCGCGCTTGCGGTCCAGCTTTTCCGGGAGGACCTCGGCGACGAAACGGAGTTCGTGACGACCTCCTACTGGCCCGACTTCGAGTCCATGGCAGCCTTTACCGGCGGCGATCCGAACAAGGTGCATCATCTCGATCGCGATCCGCATTATCTCGTCGAGCTGCCCGAGCGGGTGGCGATCATGAAAATCCTCGTCGATCGAAGCTGAGAGGTCAGCGGACCCACTGGAACCCGTCGATCTGGATGTCCTGACCCGTCAGGAAGTTCGGTTCGGATGTCGCGAGGAAGGTGACGACGCTTGCAACGTCCTGCGGCGTTCCGACTCGCTTCAGCGTGATGCCGGCTGCGAGTTGCGCCTCGCGGGCTTCGATCATCGCGTTCGAGCGCTCGGTCTTGATGACGCCGGGGCAGATCGCGTTGACGACGATCTCCGGGCCGAGTTCCTTGGCGAGTGCCTTTGTCATGCCGAGAATGCCGGCCTTGGCTGCCGTATAGGAAAACTTGCTGACCGCACTGGTGACGCCGCCGGTATGGGCGTTCATCGATGACATGTTGACGATCCGTCCGCCGCCGTTGCGGCGCATGACGGGCACCGTCGGCTGGATATAGTTGAAGGCGCCCTTGAGGTTGATGTCGATCGTCGCGTCGAATTCCTCCTCGGAAATCTCCTCGATACCTTTCGCCATAGACCGGCCGGCATTGTTGAACAGGACGTCGATCTGGCCCCATTTCTCATCCACCTCGCGGACGATTTCCGCCGCGCGCTTATGGTCACGGACATCGGCGATGAAGGTCAGGACGTCGCAGGAGAGGTCGCGGATTTCCTGCGCCGTGCGGGCGAGGTCTTCTTCGATCAGGTCGACGAGGACAATATCGAAGCCGTGACGGGCAAGATCAAGCGCGCAGCCCCGTCCGATCCCGCGTCCGCCGCCGGTTATCAGAGCAACCTTGCGGGACACATCACGCACCACCATTCGCCTTGGCGAAACGGGCGATGTCGGCATGGGTGCCAAACCACACGCCCTCGTGGCCTTGGATATGCTTGATCAGCTCCTCCAGCACGAAGATGCGCGAGCGGTAACCGGACACGTGCGGGTGCATGGTCAGTAGGAACAGCCCGCCCTCGATATAGGCGCGGTCGAATTCCCGCTTGAAGATATCGAGCACCGAGGTCGGCGGGGTATAAGGGCGGAGCGCCGTAAACCGGTTCATGTTGAAATAGACCGCGTCGTCGCGGATCCATTCGACCGGCAGTTCGACCAGACCGGTCGGTTCGCCGTCCTCGACCAGTTCGTAAGGGTCGTCGTCGGCCATCAGCGAGGAATCGTAGATCAGCCCGAGCTCTCGCTCGATCTTCAGCGTCTCATAGGAGAAATCCCAGGAGGGCGTGCGCATGCCGACCGGACGGATGCCGGTGATCTTTTCCAGCGTATCGGCGGCGCGGAAATGCAGTTCGCGTTCTTTGTCAGCGGGAACCTTGGTGTTCACCTCGTGGATCCAGCCATGCAGGCCGATTTCGTGGCCCTCGGCGATGACACGCCGCTGTTCGTCCGGATAGAGGAGGGCCGCGACGGCCGGCACGAAGAAGGTCGCCGGGACGTCCGCGTTCTTCAGCGTTTCGAGGATGCGCGGCACCCCCATGCGGTTGCCGTATTGCCCCTGGGACATGCGGCCGATCGATTCACCGCCGTCGCGAAGTTCGTTGGTCTCATGGTCGCTGTCGAAGGAAAGGGCGACCGCGCAGCGCGCGCCATCCTTCCAGGCTTTCGGCTTCAGCGAGCGGCCGGCGCGCACCTTGTTGACCTTGCCGCGCCAGGTGGCTTCGTCCCATTCCCAGGGTTCCATGTTCCGTTCTCCCTTTTGTTATTCTGCCGCCTCAGGCAGGACCGGCACGGCCGCGAGCAGCCGCCTGGTATAATCATGCTGCGGATCGGCGTAGATCGTCGATACCACGCCTTCCTCGACTATTTTGCCGCGATACATGATCGCGACGCGGTCGCAGAGATGCCGGACGACGGACAGGTCGTGGCTGATGAAGATCAGCGAGAGATCGAGCTCGGCGCGCAGGCGGATCAACAGGTTGATGATCTGCGCCTGGATCGACACGTCGAGCGAGGCGACGGGTTCGTCGCAGACGACCACATCCGGCTGCATGGCGAGCGCGCGGGCAATCGCGATGCGCTGCCGCTGGCCGCCGGAGAACTGGTGCGGGAAACGGTTGGCGAAAGTGGGATCGAGCCCGACCGCTGCCAGCCATTCCTTGACGTAGACCGACGCTTCGGCTCGCGTCACCAGCTTATGGGCAAGCGGACCTTCGGCGATGATATCGCCGATCCGCATGCGGCCGTTGAGCGAGGCGAACGGATCCTGAAAGATCGTCTGGATGCGGGTGGTGATTTTTCGCGCATTGCGGCCGTCGCTGATGACCGGCTTGCCGTTGAGACGGATCGTTCCGGAGGTTGGGGCCGTGATGCCTGCCGCCATGCGGCCGAGCGTCGATTTTCCGGAGCCGGATTCTCCGACAAGGCCGAGCACTTCGCCACGCTTCAGCGTGATCGACACGCCGTCGACCGCCCGGACGACCGGCACCGGCTGGGAAATGCCGGACTTGATCGCCAGGTTTCTAAAAAGGCCCGTTGGTTTTTCGAAGCGCTTCATCGCGTTGTCGATGACAAGATAGGGGCTACCGAGCGGCGGCAGGTTCAATGTCGCCGATTTGCGCGGCGGCGGGGCCGCATCCGCAATGCCGCTGCCGCGCAGCAGCAACTGGCCGGGCTTGGCGCGCGACGGCAGCGCGTCAAGCAGCGCCTTGGTGTAGTCGTGCTGCGGGCGGGTGAGCACGCCGAGCGCCGGGCCGATTTCGACGATATTACCGAACCTCATCACCGCGACGCGGTCGGCGATCGACGAGACGATCGCGAGATCATGGCTGATCCAGATCAGCGCGGTGCCGAGTTCGGCCACCAATTCCTTCATCTCGGCAAGGATTTCCGCCTGGATCGACACGTCGAGCGCCGTCGTCGGTTCGTCGCAAATGATCAGTTTCGGCCGGTGCAGCAGCGCGATGGCGATCGCCACGCGCTGGCGCATGCCGCCGGAAAACTGATGCGGGAAGAAATCCACCTTGCGTTCCGGTTCGCTGATCCGGACCTGGGCGAGCGCCTTGATCGCTCTTTCCCGCGCATCCGATGCGCTGATGTTTTCATGCGCTTCGAGCGCCAACCTGATCTGGGTGCCGATGCTCAAGACCGGGTTCAAGGTCATCATCGGGTCCTGGAAGACCATCGAAATGGTCTTGCCGCGGATGGCGCGCAGCTCATGGGCGGGCAGGCCGATGAGTTCGCGGCCTTCGAGCTTGATCGAACCCTCGACGATGCGGCCGGGCTCGTCGATCAGGCCGATGATCGAGAAGCCGGTAATCGACTTGCCGGAACCGGATTCACCCACGAGCCCGAGGACTTCGCCGGGCGCCAGCGAGAACGAGACGCCGTCGACTGCCTTGATCTCGCCGCGGCCGCTCGGGAACCAGGTCCTGAGGTTGGCGACTTCGAGAAGCGGAGCACGCGTCGTTTCAGTCATCGGCGGAGCCTCGGATTGAGCTGGTCGCGGATCTGGTCGCCAACGAGGTTGAGAGAGACGATGAACAGGATCAGCGCCACGCCGGGATAGATCGAGATCCAATAACGGCCGGAGAGCAGGTACCGGAAACCGTTGGCGATCAGCATGCCGAGCGACGGTTCGGTCGGCGGCAGGCCGACGCCTAAGAAGGAGAGGGTGGCTTCGAGCGAGATGGCGCTCGCCACCTGCACCGTTGCAACGACGATCAGCGGTGGCAGCGAGTTCGGCAGGATGTGCTTGACCACGACGCGCCAGGGCGACAGCGGTATGGAGAGCGCGGCCTCGACATAATCCTTCTGCCGTTCGGCTGACGCCGCGCCATGAGCGGTGCGGGCGAAATAGGCATACTGCGCGAAGATCAGTGCCATGATCAGCTGGTAACGCCCTTGTCCGAGAAGGGCTGCGATCACGAAGGCGAGCAGGATTGCCGGGAAGGAAAGCTGCAGGTCGATGATGCGCATCGCGAGGCTTTCGAAACGTCCGCCGATATAGGCAGCCGAGCAGCCGACCACCGCGCCGATGACGAAGGCGATACCGCCAGCGATCACGCCCATCTGCAAAGATATGCGCAGGCCATAGATGATCGCAGACAGGAGGTCGCGGCCTTGCGAGTCCGTGCCGAGCCAATGGGTGTAACCGCCAGTACCGACATAACCCGGCGCACGCCGTGCATCGCGCAGCACGAGGCTGGTCAGGTCATAGGGGTCCTGCGGGGTGACCAGCGGCGCGACGATCGCGGTCAGGACGATCAGCAGGACGACGATCGCGGCGCCCGTCGCGACTTTGTTGCGGAAGAATTCCTCGAGGAAACGGCCAAGCAGAGTATCGCGCATCAGGCACGTCCCTTTCGCAGGCGCGGATCGAGCAGCGCGTAGGTCAAATCGACGATCAGGTTGATGACGATGAATAGGAAGGCGACGAGCATTAGGTAGGCGACCATGACCGGCCGGTCGAGCGAGGTGATGCTGTCGATGATCAGCTTGCCGAGGCCGGGCCAGGAAAAGATGGTTTCGGTGACGACCGCAAAGGCGAGCGTCGAGCCGAGCTCCAGGCCGAAGACGGTGACGAGCGGAATGGAGATCAGCCGCAGCACATGCCGGCTCAGCACCGTGAACTCGGACAGGCCGGCGGCGCGGGCAAATTTCACCGTGTCGCTCTGCATCAGTTCACGGGTGCCGGCGCGGGCAAGCCGGATCATCAAGGAGAACTTGAAGAGCGCCAGGTTCAGCGCCGGCAGCACGAGATGCGAAAGCCCGTCGCCGGTGAGGAAGCTGAAATCGACGCCGAAGAGGCTGACCGTCTCGCCGCGTCCGCCAGCCGGCATGCAGCCGCATTGAACGGCAAACACCATGATCAGCATCAGGCCGAACCAGAAGGTCGGTACCGAGAAGCCGAGGATCGAGATCGCCATGATGGCGCGGGAAATCAGGCTATGCGGGCGGTAGCCAGCATACATGCCGATCGGGATGCCGACGAGGCTGGCAAATAGAACGGCTGCCAGCGTCAGTTCCAGCGTCGCCGGCAGGCGGGTGAGGATGAGCTGGCTGACCGGCATGCTGTAGACGAGCGAGCGGCCGAAATCGCCTTCGATCAGCCTGCCGAGAAAGGCGAAATATTGACGCCAGAGTGGCTGGTCCAGTCCGTATTGGGCGATCACCGCGGCGCGAATATCCTGCGTCGCATCCGGAGAGATCAGCACGTCGATGGGATTGCCGACGGCATAGACGCCGCAGAAGACCAGCGCCGACATCGCGATGACCACGATCGCCGCCTGCCACAGGCGCTGCAAGATGAAACCTAACATATGTTCCCCGTCTTATCCCTCTGTCCCGTCTTCTGCGGGTTTCGTGGAGCCAAGCGCCGAAGGGCCTGGCCGTCAGTGCCAGTCGTTTTCGAGAAGTTCGCGGGTTTCCGCGACGGCCACGTCCCAGATCGCCAGCATGTCCTCGTCGGGACGCTGGTAGAGGCCGTGATAGTTGCCGTCGCCGAGGAGTGCGCGCTTGCGGGCCGCGTCGACGCGGGCGAGGCCGGCGAAATCCACCTTCGGTTTGGCGTTGGTCGGCTGACGCTGGTCGGTGGTGCGCGTCCAGGGGAAGTTTTCCATCCAGGAGGCGTGCGAGGCGGCGGGATCGGTTTCCTGCACCTTTGCCCAGGTTTTGGGCGCCCGCCACCAGTCATGGAATTTCACAGAGGCATCAGGATGCGCATTCAGCCATTCGGAGATGACGGCTGTCACTGGGGTATTGCCGCCATGGCCATTGACGATCAGGATGCGGCGGAAGCCGGAGCGATGGATGCTGTCCATCAGGTCGCGGATCACGCCGATATAAGTGGAGAGCGTCAGCGTCAGCGTGCCGGGAAAGGTCGCAAACGACGAGGCGAGGCCATAGGGCACGACAGGGAAAACCGGGATGCCGAGCGGCTCGGCCGCATCGAGCGAGATTTTTTCGGCAAGGATCATGTCGGTCGCGAGGCTGAGATAGGCGTGCTGCTCGACGCTGCCGATCGGAAGTATGCAGCGGTCATCCTCGACCGTCCGTTCCTCCACCTGCATCCAGTTCATGTCCGCGATCTTCATAAATTTCCACCTGCATCCCTACTGCGCAAAATTTGACCAAGATCTCACGCTTGCGCACAAAAAATGTGCCTTGACAGGCGCTGCGCCGATCAAGTGCAAAGTTCCATACGGAACTAAAAAAAGAGATTGACAGCCAAATAAGCTATCGTCAAGTTCCATACGGAACAAAATCCAGGTAGGATTTCTGCGGGAGCTGACGGCGTTGCAATTGGAAATCTCATCCTTCGATGCGCTCCTCAAGCAGGGCGGCAAGGCGGCCGCCGGCAATCACGGCGTCGATGATCTGGTGTCCGTGAAGCTATGGCAGAACCCCTGCTGGCTTTCCTTTCGCATCAATTTCCTGGCGCTGCTGTTCAACGAGCCGATCTATCGCTGGATCGAAAAAGAGTACGGGCTCGCCCGGCCGGAATTCGTTGTTCTCTATTCGCTCGGCCTTTCCGACGGACTGACGGCAAGCGCCATCAGCAGCTCCTCCGGTTTCCCCAAGAATACGATGAGCCGGGCGATCCAGAAGCTCGTCGACAAGAACATCATCCGGCGCGAGGTCGATGCGGCGGATCTTCGAAGCTTCGTCCTTTACATCACCGACGAAGGAAAGCGCATTGTCGACGAAACCATGCAGCCGATGGTGGAGCGCGAAAAGGTCATGCTGTCGGGGCTGACGCCTGCCGAAAAGCTGATGCTCTCCGAACTGCTGGCGAAAGTCGTCGTGGACTCACCCAACTGGCCCCCAATGATAAATATAGAGGAGAACGAACAATGACGATTTTGAAGACATTCCGCACGGCGGCTCTCGCCGCCGTATTGCTCGGCGGCGTTTCGGGTGCGGCACTTGCCGCCGACCTGACGATCGGTGTTCGCGCCGGCCCATTGTCAGTCGACCCGCATTTCACTGCCGCCGGCACCCACGCCGAGGCGGTCAAGCATATCTACGACTCGCTGGTGAAATCCGGCAACAACCTCGAGCTCGAGCCGGGCCTTGCAACCAGCTGGACGGCCATCGACAGCACGACCTGGGAATTCAAGCTTCGCCCGGGCGTCAAATTCCATGACGGCTCCGACTTCACGGCCGAGGACGTGAAGTTCTCGATCGAGCGTATTCCGGCCGTCACCGGCCCGAACCCGACCACCATCTATGTCCGCCGCGTGCGGGGCATCGAGATCGTCGATCCGCTGACGATCCGTATCAAGACCGACGGCCCCGCGCCGAACTTGCCGAACGATTTCATCCGCCTGTTCATCGTATCGCATACGGCTGCCAAGGACTTTTCCGCCAACGCCGACAAGGCTTCGGAAGGCTTCAATTCCGGCAAGGCGGCGATTGGGACCGGCCCCTACAAGTTCGTCTCCTGGACGCCGAAAGAACAGCTCGTCCTGCAGAAGTTCGACGGCTACTGGGGCGAGAAGGAACCCTGGGACAAGGTCACCCGCAAGGAGATCCCGAACGATGCGGCCCGCGTTGCGCAGCTGAAAGCCGGCCAGGTCGATCTGATCTCGCGCATCCCTGCCTCCGACGTCCCGACACTGGAGAAGGACACCAAACTCACCGTCGTGCGCCAGAACAGCGTCTACCTCTTCAATATCGCCTTCGACTTCCGTGAGAAGCCGCCGCAGGTGAGCGCCAAGGACGGCTCGCCGCTGCCGAAGAACCCCTTCCTCGATCCCAAGGTGCGCGAAGCCTTCGATCTGGCGATCGACCGCGAAACGATCACCGAGATCGCCATGGAAGGCATGGGCACCGTTCAGTCGCAGCTCGTGACGCCCAACATTTTCGGCTGGAACCCGGCCGTCAAATCCACCAAGGCCGACCCGGCAAAGGCCAAGAAGCTGCTCGCCGAAGCGGGATATCCTAATGGCTTCAAGGTGACTTTCTCCTTCACCAACGACCGCCTGCCGGGCGACAAGGATGTGGGCACGACGATCGCCCAGATGCTGACCGCGGTCGGCATCCAGGTGGAAGCGAACTCTCAGCCGGGTGCCGTGTTCTTCCCGGCCAACACGCGCGGCGACTACTCGATGACCATGTCGGGCTGGGGCACGCTGACGGGTGAATCGAACTACACGCTGTCGTCGCTTGCCCATAGCAACGACCCGAATACAAAGCTCGGTGCCTTCAATCTGCGCGGTTACACCAACAAGACGATGGACAAGCTGATCGAGGACGCCGCCGTCGAGATGGACCCAAAGAAGCGTGAAAAGTTCCTGATGGATGCCAATGCCCTGGTATCGACCGATCGGCCTTATCTGGCGATTGCCTCGACCGTCTCGGCCTGGGGCATGAAGAAGGGCATTACCATCGTTCCCCGTTCCGACGAGGACACGCTGGCAATGAACATCCGCCCGGCGAAATAAGCCATCCCAACCTGCGAGCTACCGGCCGGGCCTCTCGCCCGGCCGTTTTTCTGAAAGCCTTCAAGTTCAGACGGGGAGAAGGATTGATGGGAAAGATTGCGCTGGCGATCCACGGCGGCTGCGGCGTCATGGCGAAGCTCGACCTGAGCGACGAGGAATGGGCGGCGGCCCGCGTCGATCTCGGACGGGCGCTGAAAGCCGGCTGGGCAATCCTGACCGCAGGTGGCGCGGCGCTCGACGCGGTGCAGGCGGCTGTGGTTGTCATGGAAGATTCGCCGCATTTCAACGCCGGTTATGGCGCGGCCCTCAACACCAACGGCAAGCATGAACTCGACGCTTCGATCATGGATGGCCGCACGCTCGAGGCCGGCGCGGTGACGCTGGTGCGACGCATCCGCAATCCGATCAAGGCGGCCCGCAAGATCATGGAAAAGGGCGATGCGATCCTGCTCGGCGGCGAAGCGGCCGACGATTTCGCCCGCGAGGCGGGGCTCGATATGGTCGAGCCGGACTATTTCACCACCGAGCGCCGCGTCAAGGCGCTGGCGGCGATGAAGGTGCATGCCGCTGCGGGCACGGCGGCGAAAGCCAGCGAGTCTGAAAAGCACGGCACCGTCGGTGCCGTGGCGCTCGACGGGGCCGGGCATCTGGCGGCGGCGACCTCGACCGGCGGCTATAACAACAAGCCGGAAGGCCGCATTGGGGACACGCCGATCATCGGCGCCGGAACTTACGCACGGGACGGGGCCTGCGCCGTTTCCGGCACCGGCAAGGGCGAATATTTCATGCGTTATGCCGTCGGCCATGAAGTGGCGGCCCGCGTCTCCTATCTCGGCGAGAGCCTTGAGAAGGCCGCCGCAAAGGTCATCCAGGAGGACCTGAAGCAGCACGATATCGGGGCCGGACTCGTGGCGGTCGGCGCTGACGGCTCGATCACCGCGCCTTACAACACGGACGGCATGTTCCGCGGCTGGGTGACGCCAGAAGGCGAATTCTACGTTGCCACCCATGGCGAGGTTTTCCCGGTCACGCCCTGAACCGGCAGAGCTTTCGATATAAAAAGCCCGGCGGAATGACCGCCGGGCTTTCGCACCCTCTGGAACTGCTCTTGTTATTCGGCAGCTTGCTGCGGCTTCAGGACGCCGCGGCGGATCTGGTCTTCCTCGATGGATTCGAAGAGGGCGCGGAAATTGCCTTCGCCAAACCCTTCGTCGCCCTTGCGCTGGATGAATTCGAAGAAGATCGGGCCGATCACCGTTTTCGAGAAGATCTGCAGCAGGATCTTGGTCATGCCGCCATCGACCACGCCTTCGCCATCGATCAGGATGCCGTGTTTCTTCATGCGGTCGATGGGTTCGTCATGGCCGTGCACGCGGGCGCCGGACTTTTCATAGTAGGTATCCGGCGGGCCGGGCATGAATTTGAGCCCGTTTTCGGCGAGCTTGTCGGTCGCTTCGTAGATGCCGTCGGTGCCGACCGCGATGTGCTGGATGCCTTCGCCCTTGTATTTCTTCAGGAATTCCTCGATCTGGCTAGTCTCGTCCTTCGACTCGTTCAGCGGGATGCGGATCTTGCCGCAGGGCGAGGTGATCGCCCGGCTGACGAGGCCGGTGATGCGGCCGTCGATGTTGAAGAAGTGGATCTGCTTGAAATTGAAGAGTTCGCGGTAGAAATCCCACCACTTGTCCATGTTGCCGCGATAGACGTTGTGGGTCAGGTGGTCGAGATAATAGAAACCGACGCCTTCGGGCCTGGGATTGCGTTCGCCCAGCCACTCGAATTCGGCCTCATAGGCCGACCCCTTCTCGCCATAGGTTTCGATGAAATAGAGCAGGGAACCGCCGATGCCGACGATGGCCGGCACGTCGAGCGTCTTGTCCTTGCCCTCATAAGGCGTGGCACCCTTGGCGACCGCGTGGTCGAAGGCGTGCTTGGCATCGACGACGCGCCAGGCCATCGCCGGCGCGCAGGGGCCGTGCTCATCGACGAAGCGCATGGCGTGGCTGCCCGGCTCGGCATTGACGATGTAATTGATGTCGCCCTGGCGCCAGACGGTGATGTTCTTCGTCCTGTGTTTCGCCACCGGCCTGTAGCCCATGCGGGTGAACAGCTCTTCCAGCTTCTGCGGTTCGGGATGGGCGAATTCGACGAATTCGAAACCGTCGGTGCCGGCCGGGTTATCGGCGGTAATCTGCGAAACCGGTGCGTCGTGCGGGAAAGGACCCATGGCAAACTCCTCCTGTCATTCGATCATCATGATGATGCAGGACGGACGCATTGTGCTTGCAATCTTGGCGATGTTCTGCTCGATTTGTGCATGAAGTGTGCGGATTTGAGGAGTTGCATGCACGATGGACGCGCTGGACGGATATGACCTGAAGATCTTGAGCCATCTGCAGACTGATGGGCGGCTGACCAATAACGAATTGTCGGAACTCGTCGCGCTGTCGCCGTCGCAATGTTCGCGCCGCCGGGCGCGGCTCGAGGGCGAGGGGTTCATCCAGACCTATCGTGCACACCTAAACCGCCAGAAACTCGGCCTGGACCTTCTGGTCGTGATCGCCGTGACGCTCGCCACCCATAACCGGGACAATGCCAAGCGGTTCGCGCGCCTTGTCGAGGACCTGCCGGAAGTGCTCGAATGTTTCTCGCTGACCGGCGAGATGGACTATCACCTGAAGGTGGTGACGCGCGATCTGGCGGGCCTCTCCCATTTCGTCAACGACATATTGTTGCCGCACGAGAGCGTGCAGCATGTCAAAACATCGATCGTTCTCAGCGTGTTGAAGGATTTTGGTGGGATTCCGATTCAAAAGCCCGCCAAGTCTTAAAGATCGTCCGGCTCCGACGGCTTTCCCTTGCCCGAGCGGCGGATGACCTGCTCGATTGCGGCAAGGCCGTTCGACAAAGCCTCGATGCCGCTCTCGCCGAATTCCGCCTCCAGTTCGGTCTGATAGCGGCGGGCGAGCTCGATCAGCTCCCGATAGGCTTGCTGCCCGGCGGCGGTCAGTTCCAGATGCTCGACCCGCCGGTCTGCATCGTCCTGACTGCGCTTCAGCCAGCGGCGTTGTTCGAGCGCGAAGACGGCGCGGCTGACCTTGGTTTTGTGCATGGAGGAATGACTGCCGACAGCTTTCGAGGTCATGCGGCCCGAACTGCCGAGTGCTGCAAGCGTGCGCCATTCCGGCCGAGTCATGCCGTATTTCGCTTTGTAATGGGCGGCAAAACGCAGGCCGACGAATTCGGCGGCGCGGTTGAGCCTGTAGGGGAGAAACTGTTCGAGGGCGAAACTATCAGTCGTCATGACGTTGATCGGGCGTTGATGGTTACAAAAATAATGGTTACGTTTGCAACCATATCGTCATCATGGGAGGAAACAAGCCATGCTGGACAAGATCGATCCGAACGCCACGCAATTCACCGGGGCGAATGTCGAAACGCTCGCCTATATGCCCGGCTTCGGCAACGATTTCGAAACCGAGAGCCTGCCCGGTGCCCTGCCGCAGGGGCAGAACAGCCCGCAAAAATGCAATTACGGGCTTTACGCGGAACAGCTCTCCGGTTCGCCTTTCACCGCGCCGCGCGGCACCAACGAGCGTTCCTGGCTCTATCGCATCCGCCCGAGCGTGCGCCATACCGGCCGGTTCAGGAAGATCGACTATCCGTTGTGGAAGACGGCACCTCACATCGCGGAACATTCGCTGGCGCTCGGCCAGCTTCGCTGGAGCCCTGTGCCGGCGCCGACGGAGGAGCTGAATTTCCTCGAAGGCATCCGCACGATGACGACGGCGGGCGATGCGCTCTCCCAGTCAGGCATGGCGGCGCATGTCTATGTCTTCAACACAGACATGGTGGACGATTATTTCTTCAATGCCGACGGAGAAATGATGATCGTGCCGGAGACGGGCTCGATCCGCGTCTTCACCGAACTCGGCAAGATGGATCTGGAGCCTTCGGAGATCTGCATCATCCCGCGCGGAACCATGTTCAAGGTGACCCGGCTCGGCGAGGAAAAGGTCTGGCGCGGGTATATCTGCGAGAATTACGGCGCCAAGTTCACCCTGCCGGATCGCGGGCCGATCGGCGCCAACTGCCTTGCCAATCCGCGCGATTTCAAGACGCCGGTGGCGGCCTACGAGGACAAGGAAACGCCCTGCCGGGTGCATGTAAAATGGTGTGGCTCCTTCCATGTCACCGAGATCAGCCATTCGCCGCTCGACGTGGTGGCCTGGCACGGCAATTATGCACCCTACAAATACGACCTGCGCACCTTTTCGCCGGTCGGCGCGATTCTCTTCGACCATCCCGATCCGTCGATCTTCACGGTTCTCACCGCTCCCTCGGGAGAGGAGGGAACCGCCAATGTCGATTTCGTGATCTTCCCGCCGCGCTGGCTGGTGGCCGAGCATACGTTCCGGCCCCCCTGGTATCATCGCAACATCATGAGCGAGTTCATGGGCCTGATCTATGGCCGCTACGACGCCAAGGAGGAGGGTTTCGTACCCGGCGGCATGAGCCTGCACAACATGATGCTGCCGCACGGGCCGGATTTCACCGGCTTCGAAAGGGCTTCTAACGGCGAGCTGAAACCCGTCAAGCTTGAGAACACCATGGCCTTCATGTTCGAGACCCGTTTCCCGCAGCAGCTCACCAAATTCGCCGCCGAACTGGAGACGCTGCAGGACGATTACGTGGATTGCTGGTCCGGGCTTGAACGAAAGTTCGACGGTACGCCGGGGATCAAGTGAGGCGGCGCGACATTACGGTTGCCTTCTTGCGCGATCTGCTCACATTCTGGGAGCAATACCAACGATAAAACGGGAAACACTCATTCATGAAGCTCGCGACACTGAAGGATTCCACCCGCGACGGCCGTCTGGTCGTCGTCTCGAAAGACCTCACCCAGTGCTCGGAGGTCGGTCATATCGCCCGGACACTCCAGGCGGCGCTCGACGACTGGGCATATGTCGGTCCGCGGCTCGAACGGGTGGCGGACGGTATCGAGACCGGTGCGCAGCCGACCATCCGTTTCCACGAACATGACGCGGCGTCGCCGCTGCCGCGCGCCTATCAATGGGCGGACGGATCGGCTTACGTCAATCACGTCGAGCTGGTACGCCGGGCGCGCAATGCCGACATGCCGGAGAACTTCTGGACCGATCCGCTGATCTACCAGGGCGGGTCCGACAGCTTTCTCGGGCCGCGCGATCCGATCCCGCTCGGTGACGAGGCCTGGGGCGCCGATATGGAAGGCGAGATCGCGGTGATCGTCGGCGACGTGCCGATGGGGGCTTCCTTGGATGAAGCGCGGGAGGCGATCCGTCTCGTGCTTCTCGTCAACGACGTTTCCTTGCGCGGGCTGATCCCATCCGAACTCGCCAAGGGTTTCGGCTTCTTCCAGTCGAAACCGTCTTCAGCCTTCTCGCCGGTCGCGGTCTCTCCGGACGAGTTGGGTTCCGCCTGGGATGGCGGTAAGCTTTTGCTACCGCTCAAGGTCGACCTGAATGGCAAGCCGTTCGGCCGGGCCAATGCCGGCGTCGACATGACGTTCGATTTCCCGCAGCTTATCGTCCATGCGGCCAAGACACGGCCGTTGGTCGCCGGCACGATCATCGGTTCGGGCACCGTCTCCAACAAGCTCGACGGAGGACCCGGTAAGCCGGTCGCCGATGGCGGCGCCGGTTATTCCTGCATCGCCGAAATCCGCACGATCGAAACGATCAATCTAGGTGCTCCAAAGACGCCGTTCCTGCATTTCGGGGATACGGTGCGGATCGAGATGAAGGACGACAAGGGTCATTCGATCTTCGGTGCGATCGAGCAGACCGTGACGAAATACGAGAAGGCAGGATGACCGATACGGTTCTCTACGATTACTGGCGGTCCTCGGCGAGCTATCGGCTGAGGATCGCCCTCAACATGGTCACCGAAACATACCGTTCGGTTCCAGTCGATATTCTCGCCAGGGAACACAGGTCGCAGGAGCATCTCGCCCGCAATCCGCAAGGGCTGGTGCCGGTGCTGGAGATCGACGGGCACACATTCACCCAGTCGCTGGCGGTCATCGAATATCTCGACGAAACACGCGGCGGCGCCTTCCTGCCGGGCGATTCCGTCGGCCGGCAGCGGGTGAGGGCGCTTTCCTATGTCATCGCCATGGAAATCCACCCCGTCTGCAATTCGCATGTCGGCGCCCATGTCATGTCGATCACCGGCGGCGGAGAAGAGGCGCGCGTTGCCTGGATGCGGAAGTTCATCGGCGAGGGGCTGGCGGCGTTCGAAGTGTTGCTCGACTCACCCTCGACCGGCGCGTTCTGTCATGGCGACCGGCCGAGCATGGCGGATATCTGTCTCGTGCCGCAGGTCTACAACGCGCGGCGTTGGAGCGTCGATCTTTCGGCCTGCCCGAAACTTGTCGAGATCGCCGACCGTTGCGCCGAACTGAAACCGTTCGCCAACGCCCATCCCGACAATGCCCGTCCCGACAGAGCGGTTCGCTAAGTCTTCAGGTAGCTGATCACCGCGTCGGCGATCATGCCCTTGTGGCGCTCCATGGTCGCCGGTTCCGAAAGATCACGGCGGAAGATCGTGCCGAACGTATAACGGTTGGAGACGCGGAAGAAGCAGAAGGCACTGATCAGCATGTGAATGTCGATCGGGTCGGCTTTCCGGGCAAATACACCGGCCGCGACGCCGCGATCGAGGATCGCCGCAATGGTCTCGATGACCGAGACGTTCAGGTCGCGGATCGCCTCGGACCGCAGCATGTGCGCGGCGTGGTGGATGTTCTCGATGCTGACCAGCCGGACGAATTCCGGATTGGCCTCGTCATGTTCGAAGGTTGTCGAGATCAGCACCCGCAGCGCCTGTTCCGGCGGAAGGTTGGAAAGCTGCAGGTCCTCTTCCAGCGTGCGGATCTTGCGGTAGGCTCGCTCGAGAACGGCGAGATAGAGCCCCTCTTTGCTGCCGAAATAATAATAGATCATCCGCTTCGAGGTGCGGGTCTTCTCCGCGATCGCATCGACGCGGCCGCCGGCAAGCCCGTGAGTCGCAAACTCCTCCGTCGCGACGTCCAGGATGTTTTCCTGGGTGCGCTGTGGATCGTTTTTCCTGCCGTTTTCGCGTTTCGCCGCCATCCTCAAAGCCGCCTTTGCCGTTGCGTACCGCCCGTGCTTAGAGAAGCGGGCATTGTGGACGCTCGATCGTTCACATCGAATTTCCGCATTTTTTCCAAAGTCATAACGGGCTTGCGCGTCGCTTTCAATAGATCGCGCTTGACATACTCACTAGTTCGTACATTTTATTGTTCTGCCGATCGATCCCTGAGGAGGCGGTCCCGGCGGAGGCTATCTTGTCAAACGGATTGGACGGGTGACTGTATTTGCAGTCGCTACCGTCGCTATCCGATGACGGAGCCTGGGGAGGACTGGAAATGACACGGATCATCGATTTCTTATTCCTTGTGCTGAAGGTCGTCATAGCCCTGCTTCTGGCAGGCATGGTGGTGCTGGTCTTCGGCAATGTCGTGCTGCGTTATGCCTTCAACCAGGGCATCACCATCTCAGAAGAGCTGTCGCGGGTCTTCTTCATCTGGCTTACCTTCCTCGGTGGGGTTGTCGCGATGCGCGAACATGGCCATCTCGGCGTCGATTCGCTTCTGAAGCGGTTACCGCCGACAGGTGCCAGGATTGCAGTGCTGATGGGGCAGGGGCTGATGCTCGTCGCCACCTGGCTGATGATCAGCGGAAGCTGGACGCAGACGCTGATCAACCTGCCAGCGACCATGCCGGCGACCGGCATTTCGATGGGCTGGTTCTACGGCGCCGGCCTCGCGTTCGGGGTTCCGACCTTCCTCATCATTCTCTGGGATGCCTTCCAGGTGGCCACCGGCCGGATCGATATCGCAACCGCCCAACTGGTGCGCGACAGCGAGGAGGAAGTGGCCCTCGACAATCATCCGGAAGCCGCGGTCGCCGCCGGCATCACCAAGGCCTGAGGAGAGACCGATGACGCTCACCATTTTCCTCGGCGCCCTTCTCGGCCCCATGGCGCTCGGCGTGCCGATCGCCTTCGCGCTCATCCTCAGCGGTGTTGCGCTGATGATGTACATGGACATTTTCGACGCCCAGATCGTCGCCCAGAACGTGCTGAACGGTGCCGACAGCTTTCCGCTGATGGCGGTTCCCTTCTTCCTGCTGGCCGGCGAGGTGATGAATACCGGCGGCCTGTCGAAGCGTATCGTCAATCTCGCCATGGCGCTCGTTGGCCATGTGCGCGGCGGTCTCGGCTTCGTGGCGATCTTCGCCGCCTGCGTCCTGTCGAGCCTATCCGGTTCGGCTGTCGCCGACGCTGCGGCGCTCGGCGCGCTTCTCTATCCGATGATGATCAAATCGGGCCATGACCCGGCACGGACCGGCGGTCTTCTGGCATCGGCTTCGGTTATCGGGCCGATCATTCCGCCGTCGATCGGTTTCATCCTCTACGGCGTCGTCGGCGGCGTCTCGATCACCAAGCTCTTCCTCGCCGGTATCGTTCCGGGGCTGCTGATCGCGGTGGCACTCTGCATCGCCTGGCTGATCGTCGCCCGCAAGGAGCAGTTCGAACTGCCGAAGCGCCAGAGTCGCGAACTCCGAATGAAGGCCTTCGTCGACAGCATCTGGGCGCTGATGCTGCCTGTCATCATCATCGTCGGCCTGAAGTTAGGTGTGTTCACGCCGACCGAAGCGGGCGTCGTGGCTGCCGTCTATTCGCTGTTCGTATCGATGGTCGTCTATCGCGAACTGGCGCCATCCGAACTCTTCAACGTCCTCGTGGCGGCAGCGAAGATCACCGCGGTGGTGATGTTCTTGGTCGCATGCGCGGCGGTCTCCGCCTGGCTGATCACGGTTGCTGACGTGCCCGGCGATCTCGTCAAGCTCATCGAACCGCTGATGGACAACCAAACGCTGCTGCTGCTTGCCATCATGGTGCTGATCGTCGTCGTCGGCACCGCCATGGACATGACGCCGACCATTCTGGTGATGACGCCGGTGCTGATGCCGATCATCAAGCAGGCCGGCATCGATCCTGTGTATTTCGGCGTGCTGTTCATCATCAACAACTCGATCGGCCTGATCACGCCGCCGGTCGGCACCGTCCTCAACGTCATCTGCGGCGTCTCCAAGCTGTCGATGGAAGACCTAATGAAGGGCGTGATGCCCTTCATGATCGCCGAGCTGATCGTTCTCTTCCTTCTCGTCCTCTTCCCGCAACTGGTGACCGTGCCGGTCGCCTGGTTCGGGCATTGAGGCCGGGGAGTTTCTGCCAAGTGCATATCAACCGGCCGCGGGGGACCCGGCCATCCAGTGGGAGGAAAACATGTTCAACACGATGATGAAACTGGCGCTCGGGATCGCCCTGCCGGTGATGCTGTTTGCCGGCACGGCATCCGCCGAAGTCCGTGCGCATACGCTGAAATTCGCGGCGGCCAACAATAAGGGCCATCCGCAGGTCACCGGCATGGAAAAATTCGCCGAGATAGTCAAGGCGAAGAGCGGCGGCAAGATCGAGATCAAGTTGTTTCCCGGCGGCGTGCTCGGCGGCGACGTGCAGACCGTTTCCGCCCTGCAGGGCGGCGTGGTCGAGATGCTGGTGCTGAACGCGGGCATCCTGTCGAGCAACGTCAAGGCGTTCGGTGCGGTCGACCTGCCGTTCCTGTTCAACAGCGGCGAGGAAGCCGACAAGGTGATGGACGGTGCCTTCGGCAAGAGCCTTTCCGACAAGCTGCCGGCGACGGGCCTCGTCGGTCTCGCCTATTGGGAACTCGGCTTCCGCAACCTCACCAACAACCGCCGCCCGGTCACCAAGCTCGAAGACATCAAGGGCTTGAAAATCCGTACGCTGCAGTCGCCGATCCCGATCGAGCTGTTCAACAGCCTCGGTGCCAATGCCGTGCCGCTGCCCTATACGGAACTCTATACCGCGCTTGAGACCGGCACGGTCGATGGGCAGGAAAATCCGTTCGCGAACATCATCAACGCCAAGTTCTACGAAGTGCAGAAGTACCTGACCGTCACCCGTCATCAGTACAATCCGCAGATCGTGCTGATCAGCAAGAAGTTCTGGGACGGCCTCAACGATGAGGAGAAGGGCATTCTCCAGTCGGCTGCGACGGAAGCGCGCGATTTCCAGCGCAAGGTTTCCCGCGAAGCGGATGCCAAAGCGCTCGACGAGATCAAGAAGACCGGCATGCAGGTCACCGAGCTCAACGCCGCTGAAACCCAGAAGATCCGCGATGCCGTGAAGCCGCTGATCGACAAGTTCAGCGCCGACGTGGGTGCCGATACCGTGTCGCTGCTCTTCAAGGAACTGGACGCCGCCCGCAAGAAGTAACATGCCTGCCGGTCCGTCTTTCAGGCGGACCGGCTTTTCCATCCAATGAGGCGCTACACCCATGGCCGAGACATTGCTGAAACCCTTGAAGGCCGGGCTGATCGGCGCCGGCATCCAGGCCTCGCTGACGCCGGCCATGCATATGAAGGAAGGTGCAGCTCAAGGCTTCCGCTACGAGTATGAGCTGATCGATCTCAATCTGCTCGGCCTGACGCCCAGCAGCCTGCCTGATCTCCTGGACGATGCGGAAGCGCGCGGGCTGATTGGTCTGAACATCACCCATCCCTGCAAGCAGGTGGTCATTCCCTATCTCGACGAACTCTCCGACGAGGCGCGGGCGCTCGGCGCCGTCAACACGGTGGTGCTGAAGGACGGCAAGCGGTTTGGCCACAATACCGACTGGTGGGGATTTGCGGAAAGTTTCCGGCGCGGCCTGCCGGGCGCCGATCTGAGTGCGGCGGTTCAGATCGGCGCCGGGGGCGCGGGCGTTGCGACGGCTTATGCGATCCTGTCGCTTGGCCTCACGGCGCTCACGGTGTTCGACCGCGAGCCCGATCGGGCGGAGCAGCTTGTGCAAACGATGTCGGTTCTTTTTCCGGAGGCATCCATAACGGCGTCACCGGATATTGCTTCGGCGATGCGGGATGTCTCGGGCATCATCCATGCGACGCCGACTGGAATGGCCAAATATCCAGGTGTGCCGCTGCCGCCGGAGCTTCTCCAGCCGCATCACTGGGTCGCGGAGATCGTCTATTTCCCGCTCGATACCGAGCTTTTGAAAGTGGCCAGGGAGCGGGGCTGCCGGGTGCTGAACGGCGGCGGCATGGCCGTCTTCCAGGCGGTCGGCGCTTTTCAGCTGTTCACCGGCCGGGAACCGGATGCGGCCCGCATGCTCCAGCATTTCAAGGCACTGACAGTCTGACGGAAAATCGTCCGGCCCTGATCGTCACATAGTGCCCATCTGGGCGCCTGCGATTTTTGCCGCTCGCCTCGGCGCTGGGTCTGGCGATCCTGGCTTGGCCGACTATAGTGGCCGGGCCGCACCTTCTGCGGCATCACCCCCGCCTGCCGAAGAACGCCCAAGGTAATTTCTCATGACGCTTGCCATTTCCGCCAAAGACATCGACGACAAGGCTCTTATCGACGAGCTGAAGCAGTGGGTCGAGATCGAGACGCCGACGCTCGATGCGGTTGCGGTCAATGTATTGGCGGATCGGGTCGAGGCAATCGGCAAGGCGGCTGGTCTGAAGACGGAACGGCTGCCGGGCACGCTCGGTTTCGGCGATATCCTGGCGATCCGCTCGCCGCGCCCGGCCGGCAGTAACGAAAAGACCGTTTTGATACTGGCGCATCTCGACACCGTGCATGCGGTCGGCGTGATCGACAATCAGTTGCCGCTGCGTCAGGAGGGGGACAAACTCTATGGCCCCGGCATCTACGACATGAAGTCCGGTGCGCTGATGGCGCTCGAGGCGATGAAGCTCGCCGTCAGGCACGGCAGCAAGATGCCGATCGACCTGATCTTCGTTCCGGACGAGGAGATGGGCAGCCTGTCGTCGCGCGCGTTCATGGAAGAGGCAGCGAAAAGCGCCGGTTACACGCTGGTGGTCGAGCCCGCCCGCGACGGCGGCAAGATCGTCGTCGCCCGCAAAGGGGTCGCCATGTACGATGTCACCGTGCGGGGGCATGCCTCGCACGCCGGAACGAGGCCGCAGGATGGCCGCAGTGCCATTCGCGCCGCAGCCCGGCTGGTTCTGGAGCTTGAGACGCTCAACGATACCGAACGCGGCGTGACCGTCACGGTCGGGACGATAGCGGGTGGAACCGGCCGCAACACGGTGCCGGCGGAATGCCGTCTGCAGGTTGACGTTCGTGTTCCCGACGACGTGATCGGCAGGGAGATCACGGCCAAGATTGAGGCGATGAAACCTGTCGATCCGGACATCACTTTCGAAATCGATGGCCGGATGAACCGTCCGCCGTTCGCGCAGTCCGACGAGGGCAAGCGCCTTTTCGATGTTGCCGCTGAGATCGCCGACGGCCTCGGCATCAAGCTCGAAGGAATGGCGACGGGCGGTGGCTCGGACGGCAATTTCACCGCAGCGCTCGGCGTGCCGACGCTCGACGGGCTCGGTGCAGACGGTGCCGGCGCCCATACGTTCAACGAGCATATCTTCGTCAGCAGCGTTGCGCCGCGCACCGCCCTGCTCGCCAACCTGATGATCTCGCTCGAAGCGAGATAACCTATCTCAGGCCGGCAAGGTCACTTCGAACGAGTTGGCGATGCGGACCTTGCCGACCTCGATGACGTGCCGCATGGCGGAGATCGCCCTGTCAGGATCACGCGAGGCGACCGCATGGGCGATCCGCAGGTGGTTGGTGGCGACCTCATCGATCTTTTCCGGCGAGGCGGCGGGCGAGGAGAGTTGGAAGGAGATGGCAAGCGCCGCCTCGATCAGCGCGCTTGCCGAGCGCATGAACGGATTGCCCGACATGCGGGCGATAGCAAGGTGGAATTCCAGGTCCACCTTGGCGATGGTTTCCGGCGTGTGGGACAGGTCGTCGAATTTCGCGGCGATCGCGTAGAGCGCAACGATATCATCGCTGGAGGCGCGTAACGCGGCCGCTGCCGCTGCTGCCGGTTCCAACGCCATGCGCATTTCCGCCAGATGCTCGATGAATTCGTAATCCAGCCCTGATTCGAAGCGCCAGCCGAGCACGTCCGAATCGAAGAAGTTCCAGCTGGCCTTGTCGAGCACGCGGGTGCCGACCTTAGCCTTGGCTTCGACCAGCCTCTTGGCCGAGAGCGTCTTCATGGATTCGCGCAACACCGTGCGGGAGACGCCGAAACGGGCGGAGAGCTCGGTATCGCCGGGCAGCAGGGAACCTTCCGGGATCTTGCCGGAAACGATCCCCCGGCCGAGCTCCGCCACCACATGCGCGTGGTTGCTGCGGCGCTTTCGCCCACTGATCGTCGTTTCCAGAAGTCCCACTCAGATCTCCTTCAGCCGGCTCTCGGCCAGTCGCCGGTTTGAATACCAGATGATTCCGCGCTGCAATACAATGAAGACGAAGAGCAGGATGCCGATGACGATTTTCGTCCACCAGGACGACAGCGTGCCGTCGAAGACGATGTAGGTCTGGATCAGCCCCTGGATCAAAATGCCGATGAACGTTCCCGCGACCAGGCCGACGCCGCCGGTGAGCAGCGTGCCGCCGATGACGACGGCTGCGATCGCATCGAGCTCGACGCCGACCGTCGCCAGCGAATAGCCGGACGAGGTGTAGAGCGTGTAGGCAATGCCGGCGAGGCCCGAGAGGAAGCCGGACAGCGCATAGATGCCGACCGTCGTGGAGCCGACCGGAACCCCCATCAGCTCGGCGGATTGCTGGCTGCCGCCGATGGCATAGACATTGGCGCCGAAGCGGGTGCGGCCAGCGATGAAAGCTCCGACGATGAACACCAGCAGCATCAGCAGGGCAAGCGCGGTCAGCCTGCCGCCACCCGGGAAGCGGAAATAGAAGCCCTGGATCGTGTCGATCATCTGGTGGCTGATCGGCACGGATTCCGTCGAGATCAGATAGGCAGCGCCTCGGGCCAGGAACATGCCGGCAAGCGTCACCACGAAGGGCGGTATGCCCAGATAGCGGATCATGGCGCCCATCAGACTGCCGAACAATGTCGAGACGACCAGCACTGCAGCGAAGGCGACGAGCGGGTGGACACCGAGCGAGCCGACCAGGACGGCGACGAAGACGCTGGTAAAGGCGATCACCGAGCCGATCGACAGGTCGATACCACCCGACAGGATGACGAAGGTCATGCCGACCGCGGCGATGCCGAGAAAGGCGTTGTCGGTCAAAAGGTTGCCGATCACCCGTGTCGACAGCATGTTCGGGAACTGCAGAACGCAGAGGGCATAGGCGATGACGAAGATGCCGAGCGTGGTGACGAAGGGCAGGTTGCGGGTGTGGATCATCGGACCGTTCCCTCCGCCTTGTGGGATGTCTCGCGGGATGCAGTTTCGGCCTGGCGCCGAGGAGCCTTGACGAAGCCGAGCAGCGCCATGATCGCCGGCGACTGCAGGGTCAGAACGATCATGATGATGCCGGCCTTGATGATCAGGTTGAATTCGGGCGGGAAGCCGGAAACGAGGATGCCGGTGTTGATCGACTGGATGATCAGCGCGCCGATCAGCGATGCGGTGATCGAGAAACGTCCGCCGTTCAGCGAGGTGCCGCCGATGACGACAGCGAGGATGGCGTCGAGTTCAAGCCAGAGGCCGGCATTATTGGCATCTGCGCCGCGGATATCGGCGGTGACGATCAGGCCGGCGATGGCGGCGCAGAGGCCGGAGATCGCATAGACGAAGAACAGCAGGAAGCGGGCGCGCACGCCGGCAAGGGTCGCAGCGCGGCGGTTGATGCCGGTTGCCTCGATCAGGAAGCCGAGCGCCGAGCGGCGGACCAGCAGGCCGATGATCAGAGCGGCGCAGACCCAGATAAGGATCGGGATCGGAATGCCGCCCAGCGAACCGGAACCGAGCGCTGCAAAGCTGTCATTGTTGAAGGTGAGGATGACGCCTTCGGTGATCAGCTGGGCGATGCCGCGGCCGGCGACCATCAGTATCAGCGTGGCGATGATCGGCTGGATGTCGAGGAGGGCGACCAGCACGCCGTTCCAGAGGCCGCAGGCGAGGCCGACGCCGAGCGAGATCAGGATCACGACCGGCAGCGGATAATCGTGTGCGATCAGCGTCGCGGCGACTGCACCGCAGATGGCGATCACCGCACCGATCGAGAGATCGATGCCGCGAGTGGCGATAACCAGCGTCATGCCGATCGTCAGCAGCGCGACGGGGGCGGCGCGCACCAGGATATCGATCAAACTGCCGTAGAGCCGGCCGTTCTGGAACGAAACGTTGAGGAAGCCGGGCGCGACTGCCGTGATAAGGGCAAGGATGACTGCAAGCGCGACGATCTGGGGTGCCAGCCGTCTCAGCCGGCGGGTGAAGCGGTCCATCATGCGGCCTCCGTGTGGGCCGGCGCTGCGATCGCCTGCATGATGTTGTCGGCAGTCACCCGATCGCCCTTGAGTTCGGCGATATGTTTGCGGTCGGAGAGCACGATGACGCGATGGGCGATGGCGGTCAGTTCCTCCAGTTCCGAGGAGATGACCACCAGCGACATGCCGTCGGCGCAGAGTTTTTCGATCATTTTCAGGATTTCCGCATGCGCGCCAATATCGATGCCGCGCGTCGGTTCGTCTAATATCAGCAGACGGGGTTCGGTCGCCAGCCAGCGGGCGAGAATCGCCTTCTGCTGATTGCCGCCGGAGAGGAATTTCATCTGCCTGTTGGGGTCGGCCGGCCGGATATCCAGCGACTTGATGAAGTTTTCCGCGAGCGCTGCCTTTTCCCGCGAGGAGATCGGCTTTGCCCAGCCCTGCCGGGCCTGGACGGCGAGCGCGATGTTATCGGCGACCGAAAAATCGCCGATAATGCCGTCGGTCTTGCGTTCTTCCGGGCAGAAGCCGAAGCCGCTGGCAATCGCCGCTTCCGGGGAGGAGAGGGCGACCTGCTGGTTGTCGACGGTCGCGGTGCCGCTGTCGGCACGGTCGATGCCGAAAAGCAGGAAGGCGGTCTCGGTGCGGCCGGAGCCGAGCAGGCCCGCGACGCCGACCACTTCGCCGGGTCGGATGTCCAGATCGAAAGGTGCGACGCTGCCGCGCTTGCCGTAGCCCGAGAAGCGGATCGGCGCTTCGGCCGTCGAGGCGACGGTTTCTTCCTGCGCCTGATGTTCGCGGGTGATGTGCTGCAACTCGCGGCCGAGCATCATCGAGATCAGCTCCAGCCGCGGCAATTCGTGGAGCTTGCGGGTGCCGACGAGCCGGCCGTTGCGCAAGACCGTGACACGGTCGGCGACTGCATAAACCTGATTGAGAAAATGGGTGATGATGATGATGCCGAGGCCTTCCTCGCGCAGCCGGCGAAGGACGGTAAACAGCATCTCCACTTCGTGGCCATCGAGGCTGGCGGTCGGCTCATCGAGCACCAGAACCTTGCCGGACAGGTCGACGGCGCGGGCGATGGCGACCAGCTGGCGGATGGCAACGGAATAGGACGAGAGCAGGGCGTCGACATCGATGTCGAGGCCGTAACGCTCCAGAAGCGCCTTCGACCGGCGGCGCATTTCGCGGCGGTCGATCAGACCGAACCGGCGCGGCTGGCGGCCCAGGAAAAGGTTCTCCGCGACCGTCAGGTTTTCGAGGAGGTTGACTTCCTGATAAACGGTGCCGATACCGAGGCCTTGTGCTTCCGCGACGCTCGACGGGGTCACCTCGGCGCCATCGAGGCGCATGGTGCCGTGATCGCGGCTATAGACCCCGGTCAGAATCTTGATCAACGTTGATTTACCGGCGCCGTTTTCGCCGAGGAGAGCATGAATCTCGCCGCGTTCGAGGGTGAAATCCACGCCCTCGAGCGCCGTGATGCCGAGGAAGGCCTTGCCGATGCCCCGGGCTTCCAAAAGTGAATTCGTATCCGACATGCCTAAAGTCCCGCATCTATCGAAGAACCGGAGCGGCGAGGTGCACCGCTCCGGTTGCTGCAGTCGCCCGGCTCTAAGGGGTAAGGGTAGAGCCGGGCGGCGGGAGGTCAGTAACCGAGGCCCTTCTTGGCTTCGTAGACCTTCATCGGGTCATCCTTGGCGGTATAGAGTTTCGATTCCGTCTGAATCCACTTCGGCGGAGCCTTCTTATCCTTGAGATAGGCATTGAGGGCTTCGAAGGCGGGGCCGGCCATGTTCGGGGTCAGCTCGACCGTCGCATTGGCTTCGCCCTTGGCCATCGCCTGGAAGATGTCCGGCACGGCGTCGATCGAGACGACCTTGATGTCGGAACCGGGCTTCAAGCCGGCTTCCTTGATCGCCTGGATGGCGCCGACCGCCATGTCGTCGTTATGGGCATAGACCGCGCAGATGTCCTTGCCGCCGCCCTCGGCCTTGATGAAGCTTTCCATGACTTCCTTGCCCTTGGTGCGGGTGAAGTCGCCGGTCTGCGAGCGGGCGATCTTGATGTTGGAATGTCCGGCGATCGCCTGTTCAAAACCCTTCTTGCGGTTGATGGCGGGCGAAGAGCCGGTCGTGCCCTGAAGTTCCACGACCTTGCAGTTCTTGGAACCGATTTCCTTGACCAGCCAATCGCCGGCGACCTTGCCTTCGAACACCTGGTCGGACGTGACGGCGGTCAGATAGAGGTCCTTCGGCGATTCGATGTCGCGGTCGAGCAGGATGACCGGGATTTTCTCTTCCTTGGCTTCCTTGAGAACCGCATCCCAGCCGGTGGCGACCACCGGTGCGATGAAAATCGCGTCGACCTTTTGGGCGATGAAGCCACGGATCGCCTTGATCTGGTTTTCCTGCTTCTGCTGGGCGTCGGCGAATTTCAGGGTGACGCCGCGTTTTTCGGCTTCCTGCTTGGTGACCGTGGTTTCGGCGGCACGCCAGCCGGACTCCGAACCGATTTGCGAGAAACCGATCGTTAGAGACGCGGCGGAAACGCCGGATGCCAAAGACAGGGTGAGAGCGGCTGCAGCTGCCGCGAGAGCTCTTTTCATCTTAAATCCTCCCAGAGATGAGAAAGCGAACTGACGCTGCAAGGTTTGGCATATAATATTACTTTTTCAAGCGCTATTTTCGAACGAATTTTGAAAAGAGCGACGTCCCCTCTACCTTTGAGGGAAACAATCGTTTGAATCTGCAGGATAAATGGGGTTTCTGAAAAATATCGGAATTGGCGAACGCGCTTTTTCTTATCCTTGACAAGCCCGCCGCCAATCCAATAGTCGTATTAATGACTACATCGGGCCAGACGGTTCTGATGGGAGGAGTGGCATGGCGACAGGAGACGCCATGTTGATATTGGAAGCATTTGGGTGATGAAATCGATGTTGCGGGTTCTTCAGGTCGTGAATGGCGCTGGTGCGTCTATTGTCGTCGCATGGGATGGCGAAGGTGCTGCCCGTGCGGTCAACGGCGTTTCGTCAACCTATGACCTCGCCTCCCAGGCGATTGCCGCCGGCCAGACCTTGGCTCAGCGTATCGACGCGGTCGGTCTCGGCGATGTCGTCGATCTTGAAAAGGCTGCGGGCGAAGGTCGCCTTGGCCTGCCGATCACCCATCCGGACCCAGCGCATTTCATCGTTGCCGGCACCGGATTGACCCATCTCGGCTCGGCCGATGGTCGTGACAAGATGCACAAGGCGGCGCAGGCGTCGGAAAAGCCGACCGATTCCATGCGCATGTTCCTGATGGGCGTCGAAGGCGGCAAGCCGAAACCCGGCGAGGCCGGCGTGCAGCCGGAATGGTTCTATAAGGGCAACGGCTCACAGCTTCGCGCCACCGGCAGCGATCTCGTGTCGCCGGCCTTTGCGCTCGACGGCGGCGAGGAGCCGGAACTGGCGGGCATCTATCTGATTGGCCCGGACGGCACGCCCTTTCGGCTGGGCTTCTGTCTCGCCAACGAATTTTCCGACCACGTGACGGAGAAGGGCAACTATCTCTGGCTCGCCCATTCGAAGCTGCGCCAGGCTGCCCTCGGCGCGGAGCTTCTGGTCGGCGATCTGCCGGATCACGTGGAAGGCACATCGCGCGTAAGGCGCGGCGACGAGGTGATCTTCGAAAAGCCGTTCCTGTCCGGCGAGGCGAACATGTCGCACACGATCGCCAACCTCGAACATCATAATTTCAAATACGACATCTTCCGTCAGCCGGGCGATCTGCATGTGCATTTCTTCGGCACGGCGACGCTGTCGTTCTCGGAAGGGATCAAGACGGAGCCCGGCGACGTTTTCGAGATTTCCGCTGCTCCCTTCAAGCTGCCGCTCGTCAACCGGCTGACCGTCGCGGTGGATGCGCCCGTGACGATCAAGAAGCTCTGAGGCGGTCATGGCTCCCATCCGCGTCGCCATTGTCGGGCTTGGAAAGATCGCAAGGGATCAGCATCTCGGCGCGATCGAAGCGACCGACGGCATCGAGCTCGTCGCCGTCGCCAGCCGTCACGCCAAGCTCGATGACATCGCCTGCTTCCACGAAATCGGCGACCTGCTCGCCTCGGACGTCGAGTTCGATGCCGTCTCTCTCTGTACGCCGCCCGTGGGCCGTTTCGAGCAGGCAAAGGCAGCACTCGATGCCGGCAAGCATGTGATGCTCGAAAAGCCGCCGGGTGCGACGCTTTCTGAGGTCTACGCGCTGGAAAAACTCGCTAAGGCGAAGGGTGTTTCGCTGTTCTCGACCTGGCATTCGCGCGCGGCCGCAGCTGTCGAGCCGGCACGGGCGCTGCTTGCCAAACGCAGGATTCGCAGCGTTGCGGTGGAATGGAAGGAAGATGTCCGCCACTGGCATCCGGGCCAGGCCTGGATCTGGGAGCCGGGCGGCCTCGGCGTCTTCGACCCCGGCATCAACGCGCTGTCGATCGTCACGCGCATCCTGCCGGAGAGCTTTCATCTCACCCGTTCCGAATTGACCTTCCCGGCCAACCGGGCGGCGCCGATTGCGGCAAGCCTGTCTTTCGAAACGGATGGCGGCGTGCCGGTTTCGGCTGAATTCGACTGGCGCCAGACCGGACCGCAGACCTGGGACATCCGTGCGGAGACCGACGAGGGTCCGATCGTTCTGACCCATGGCGGCAGTCGTCTTTTCGTCGATGGCAAAAGCGCGATCGTCGAAGAAGACCGTGAATACCGCAATCTCTATCGTGATTTCGTCGCGCTGGTGGCCGAAAGCCGCAGCGATGCCGATTTCTCGCCGCTGGTGCATGTCGCCGATGCCTTTATGCTGGGCCGGCGCATTGAAACAGACGTATTTGAGGACTGATGATGACCAATTCGGAAAACGTAACTTCGAACGAGATCGCCGAAACCGGCAAGGGTGGCCAGGTGGCCAGAAAGCTCCGCTCTCGCGCGTGGTTCGACAACCCGTCGAATGTCGATATGACGGCGCTCTATCTTGAGCGCTACATGAATTTCGGTCTCAGCCAGGCGGAACTGCAGTCCGACCGACCGATCATCGGTATCGCCCAGACGGGTTCCGACCTTTCGCCGTGCAATCGGCACCATCTGGAGCTGGCACATCGTCTGCGCGAGGGCATTCGCGAAGCAGGCGGGATTGCCATCGAATTCCCGGTCCATCCCATCCAAGAAACGGGCAAGCGCCCGACCGCCGGCCTTGACCGCAACCTTGCCTATCTTGGCCTCGTGGAAGTGCTTTACGGCTATCCGCTGGATGGCGTCGTGCTGACGATCGGCTGCGACAAGACCACCCCGGCCTGTCTCATGGCGGCGGCAACCGTCAACATTCCAGCGATCGCGCTCTCCGTCGGCCCGATGCTGAACGGCTGGTTCCGCGGCGAGCGCACGGGCTCCGGTACCATCGTCTGGAAGGCACGCGAACTGCTGGCCAAGGGCGAGATCGATTATGCGGGCTTCGTGAAGCTCGTTGCCTCCTCGGCGCCGTCCACCGGCTATTGCAACACGATGGGCACCGCGACGACGATGAATTCGCTCGCCGAAGCGCTCGGCATGCAGCTTCCGGGCTCTGCCGCGATCCCGGCGCCTTATCGCGACCGGCAGGAGGTCTCCTATCTGACCGGGCTTCGCATCGTCGAGATGGTCAAGGAAGACCTGAAGCCTTCCGAAATCCTGACCAAGGAAGCCTTCATCAACGCCATTCGCGTCAATTCGGCGATCGGCGGCTCGACCAACGCGCCGATCCATCTGAACGCGCTCGCCCGGCATATCGGCGTGGAGCTCACCGTCGACGACTGGCAGACCTATGGCGAGGAAGTGCCGCTGCTCGTCAACCTGCAGCCGGCCGGCGAATATCTCGGCGAGGACTATTATCATGCAGGTGGCGTCCCGGCGGTTGTCAACCAGCTGATGACCCAGGGCCTCATCCATGAGGATGCCATGACGGTCAACGGCAAGACGATCGGCGAGAACTGCCGTGGCGCGATCATCGAGGACGAGAAGGTCATCCGCCGCTATGACGAGCCTTTGAAGCCCCATGCCGGTTTCCGGGTGCTGCGCGGCAATCTGTTCTCTTCGGCGATCATGAAGACCAGCGTCATCTCGCCGGAATTCCGTCAGCGTTATCTCTCCAACCCGAACGATCCGGAAGCCTTCGAAGGCAGGGCGGTCGTGTTCGACGGGCCGGAGGATTATCATCACCGGATCGACGATCCGTCGCTCAAAATCGACGCGCATACGGTCCTGTTCATGCGCGGCGCTGGTCCGATCGGGTATCCGGGTGCGGCCGAAGTCGTCAACATGCGCGCTCCGGATTATCTCCTGAAGCAGGGCATCTCGTCGCTCGCCTGCATCGGCGACGGCCGCCAGTCGGGAACCTCGGGCAGCCCGTCGATCCTCAATGCCTCGCCGGAAGCCGCCGCCGGTGGTGGTCTCGCGATCCTGCGGACCGGCGATCGCGTGCGCATCGACGTCGGTCGCGGCACCGCGGACATTCTGATCTCCGACGAGGAGATGGCCGAGCGCCGCAAGGCTTTGGAAGCCGACGGGGGATACCGTTATCCGGAGCATCAGACGCCCTGGCAGGAAATCCAGCGCCACTATGTCGGCCAGCTCGAAACCGGCGCAGTGCTGGAGCCGGCCGTCAAATACCAGCGGATTGCCCAGACCAATGGCATTCCGCGCGACAATCACTGACCGTTTCGGTTCTCAGGGCGGCGAGGGGCCGCCCTTCAACAAGATTGGCGGCTCGAAGGGAGCCGCTCCAAAGGAGGAGTAATCCATGCGAATGTTCAAATATCTCGCGACAGCGGCCATGTTGGCCGGTCTGGTCGTCGCGGCTCCGGCCAGTGCCCAGGAAAAGGGCCTCGTCGGCGTCGCCATGCCGACCAAGTCTTCCGCCCGCTGGATCGCCGACGGCGACAACATGGTCAAGGTTCTGAAAGAGCGCGGTTACAAGACCGATCTTCAGTACGCTGAAGACGATATCCCGAACCAGCTCTCGCAGATCGAGAACATGATCACCAAGGGCGCCAAGGTGCTGGTGATTGCCTCGATCGACGGCACGACGCTGACCGACGTGCTGCAGCAGGCTGCCGACAAGAAGATCAAGGTCATCGCCTATGACCGCCTGATCCGCAACAGCGCCAACGTCGACTACTACGCCACGTTCGACAACTTCCAGGTCGGCGTCCAGCAGGCTACCTCGCTGGTGAAGGGCCTCAAGGCAGACACCGAGAAGGGCCCGTTCAACATCGAGCTCTTCGGCGGCTCGCCGGACGACAACAACGCCTTCTTCTTCTACAACGGCGCGATGAGCGTTCTGCAGCCGCTGATCGACAAGGGCGTGCTGAAGGTCGGCAGCGGACAGGTCGGCATGGACAAGGTCGCAACGCTTCGCTGGGACGGCGCAACCGCCCAGGCCCGTATGGACGCGATCCTCTCCTCCACCTATTCCAACAAGAAGCTGGATGCAGTCCTGTCGCCTTATGACGGCATCTCGATCGGTATCCTTTCGTCCCTGAAGGGCGTCGGCTACGGAAGCGGCAACATGGCGATGCCGCTCGTGAGCGGCCAGGATGCCGAAGTGCCTTCGGTCAAGTCGATCCTTGCCGGCGAACAGTATTCCACCATCTTCAAGGATACTCGTGATCTTGCCAAGGTGACTGTCGATATGGTTGATGCGGCCATGAGCGGCAAGGAGCCGACCGTGAACGATACCAAGACCTATGATAACGGCAAGAAGGTCGTTCCTTCCTACCTGCTGAAGCCAGTCGTGGTTGACAAGTCCAACTGGAAACAGGTTCTGGTCGACAGCGGTTACTACAAGGAATCGCAGATCAAGTAAGTCTTTCCACCCGCGCGGCGGCAACCCCGCCGCGCGGTCCTGTTATCCGGAGTCATTATGCTCGATCCTGTCTCTCTTCCCGAAAAGCCGCCCATTCTAGAAATGCGGGGCATTTCGAAGAGCTTTGGCGCCATCAAGGCGCTTTCCGATGTCAGCTTTACCGTCAAGGAAGGTGAGATCCATGCGCTCGTCGGCGAAAACGGTGCCGGCAAGTCGACGCTGATGAAGGTCCTGTCGGGTGTGTATCCGCACGGCTCCTATGAAGGCTCGATCCTTTTCGCGGGTGAAGAACGCCACTTCCGCGACATCAACGGTTCCGAGAAGCTCGGCATCATCATCATCCATCAGGAACTGGCGCTCATTCCGCTGATGTCGATCGCGGAGAACATTTTCCTCACCAATCCGCCGGCGCGTTACGGCGTCATCGAGCGGCATGAGCGGCACGAGCGCACCAAGACGCTGCTCGCCAAGGTGGGCCTTACCGAACGGCCAGATACGCTGATCACCAATATCGGCGTCGGCAAGCAGCAGCTCGTCGAGATCGCCAAGGCGCTTTCGAAGGATGTGCGGCTGCTCATTCTCGACGAGCCGACCGCGTCGCTCAACGAGACGGACAGTGCCGCGCTCCTCGAACTCCTGAAGGAGTTTCGTGCGCATGGCATCACGTCGATCCTGATTTCCCACAAGCTCAACGAAATCTCCGCCGTCGCCGACCGCATCACGGTGCTGCGCGACGGCCGTACGGTGGGCACCCTCGATTGCCATGCCGGGCCCGTCGAAGAAGACGAGATCATCCGCCGCATGGTCGATCGCGACCTTGAAAGCCGCTATCCGAAGCGCGAGCCGAAGATAGGCGAGGTGATTTTCGAGATCGACAACTGGTCGGTCTACCACCCGCTGCATTCGGATCGTCAGGTGGTCAAGAACGTGTCGCTGAAGGCCCGCGCTGGCGAGATCGTCGGCATTTCGGGCCTGATGGGCGCAGGCCGCACCGAGTTCGCGATGAGTGTTTTTGGCCGCTCCTGGGGTCGCGACATCACCGGCACCGCAAAACTGCACGGCAAGGAAGTGGACCTTTCCAACGTGCATCGCGCGATCAAGGCCAAACTTGCGTATGTCACCGAAGACCGCAAGCAGCTCGGCCTCATCCTGCCGGAGGACATCCGCAAGAACGTCTCGCTCGCCCATCTCGGCGGGGTTTCCTCGCGCGGGGTGATCGACGACATCGCCGAGATGAAGGTGGCTCAGGAATTCCGCACCCGCATGCGCATCCGCAGCCATAACGTCTATCAGGAAACCGGAAAGCTCTCGGGCGGCAACCAGCAGAAAGTGGTATTGTCGAAGTGGCTGTTCACCGAGCCTGACGTGCTGATCCTCGACGAACCGACGCGCGGCATCGACGTCGGCGCGAAATACGAAATCTATACGATCATCAACGAGCTCGCCAATGCGGGTAAGGCGGTGATCGTCATCTCGTCGGAAATGCCTGAGCTGATCGGCATTTGCGACCGTATCGTGGTCATGCACGAAGGTGCGTTCGTCGGCGAAGTCGCCGGCGAAGAGGCCACGCAGGAAAATATCATGCGCGCCATCATGCGGCGCAAAGGGAGAGAAGTATGAGCACCCCCCAGGAAACAATCGCGGTGCCGCAGAGCGCGGCCGGTTTTCTGAAGGACAACCTGCGCGATTTCGGCATGCTGATCTCGCTGGTCGTCATCGTCATCTTCTTCCAGGTCGCCACTGGCGGCGTTCTTCTGATGCCGCTCAACATCACCAACGTGGTGCTGCAGAACAGCTATATCGTCATCATGGCGCTTGGCATGCTGATGGTGATCGTCACCGGCCATATCGACCTGTCGGTCGGTTCGGTGGCCGGTTTCATCGGGGCAGTCGCCGCGGTGCTGATGGTTCAGTATGATGTCAACTTCATCGTCGCGACGATCCTGTGCCTGGCACTCGGAGGGTTGATCGGAGCCGTTCAGGGATATTGGGTCGCGTATTTCAAGATCCCGTCCTTCATCGTCACGCTTGCGGGCATGCTCGTGTTCAAGGGCCTGATGATTTCGGTGCTCGACGGACGCTCGATCGGGCCGTTCCCGCCAATCTTCCAGAAGCTGTCGTCCGGCTATATCGTCGAGCTCATCTCTTCGGCCGGTGGTCTCTACATCACCTCGCTCCTGCTCGGCCTCGTTCTTGCGGTGATCCTCATCGTGCAGAATATCGCGAGCCGCAAGCGCCGCATTTCGCATGGCGTCGAGACGGAGCCCTTCGGTTTCTTCATCGCCAAGAACCTGCTGATCTTCGCCGGCGTCGGCTACGTCGCCTTCCTGATCTCCTCGCATCGCGGCATGCCGAACGTGCTGATCATCATGGCGGTGCTCATCGCGGCCTACGGCTTTCTGACCAACCGCACGATCATCGGCCGGCAGATCTATGCCGTCGGCGGCAATATCCGCGCCGCCGAACTTTCGGGCATCAAGACGACACGGCTGACCTTCTGGACATTCGTCAACATGGGCGTTCTGGCGGCGCTGGGCGGTCTCATCGTCGCAGCCCGTCTCAACACGGCGCAACCAAAGGCAGGCATCGGCTTCGAACTCGACGTCATCGCCGCCTGCTTCATCGGCGGCGCCTCGGCCTATGGCGGCGTCGGCAAGGTGACGGGTGCCGTCATCGGCGCCTTCATCATGGGCGTGATGAACAACGGCATGTCGATCCTCGGCATCGGCATCGACTACCAGCAGGTGATCAAGGGCCTGGTCCTACTCGGCGCCGTCTGCGTCGACGTCTATAACCAGCGCCGCTGAGGCGCCGCTTTCCTTCAAGATTGCCTGATGAAACTTGAAAGCCCGGATGCGTTAGACGCCTCCGGGCTTTTTCGCGTTGACCCGGTTTAACCGCGTCGGCTTCAGGGGTGACGGATGGACGGTCGAAACCGGCTTCAGGTCGCCTGCTCGGTCACCGCCTCTTCGATCACATCCTCGGGGATATCATCGAAGGACGAGTAGTTGAGGTTGTAGAGCTTCGAATAGAGCTTCTTGTTCTTCATCAGCTCGCGGTGATTGCCGCTCTCGATCAGCTCGCCGTTCTGGAGCACGATGATGCGGTCGGCCTCGCGAATGGTTGCCAGGCGATGGGCGATGACGAGGCCGGTGCGGCCTTCGAGCAGCTTGACCAGCGCCTTCTGGATCAGCATTTCGGTATAGCTGTCGATATTGGCGGTCGCCTCGTCGAGCACCAGGATTTTCGCATCCGCCACAAGCGCGCGGGCAAAGCTCAGAAGCTGGCGCTGGCCGAGCGAGAGATTGCCGCCGCGCTGGCCAAGGATGCTTTCGTAACCATCCGGCATGCGCATGATGAACTCGTGGGCGCCGACCGCTTTGGCAGCCTCGACCACCTGTTCGCGGGTCGCGTCCGTCTTGTGGTAGCGGATGTTCTCGAACACCGTTCCGGTGAACAGGAACGGCTCCTGCAATACCATGGCGATCTGCCGGCCGAGCGATTCCTGGGTCAGGTCACGCACGTCGTGACCGCCGACCAGAACCTGGCCCTTCTGCACGTCATAGAAACGGTGGATCAGCGACATGCAGCTCGACTTGCCCGAGCCCGTCGGGCCGACCAGCGCGACGGTTTCGCCGGGGTTCACCTTGAAGCTCACATGTTTCAGGACCGGGTGCTTGGGATTGTAGCCGAACACCACATCCTTGAATTCGACCGAGCCGTCCATGTCCGACGTGAGGACCTTGGCGTTCGGCGCATCCTGGACATCGACCGGCACGTCCAGCACTTCGGTCAGGCGCTGGCCGGACGCCATGGCGCGCTGCATCACCGAATATTGCAGTGTCAGCGACCGGATCGGGTCGAAGAAGCGCTGGATGTAGAACAGGAAGGCGACCATGACGCCGACGTCGAGCGCCTGGTTGAGCACGCGGGCGCCGCCGACCACGACGACCAGCGCCATCGCAAGGCCGGTCAGCGAATCCACGATCGGCACCATGACCTGGGCGTATTTGGCCGCATTCAGATGAGTGTTGAGGTTGGCGCGGGCCTTGTCGTCATAGAGTGTGAAGTTGACGCTCTGGCGGTCCATGCTCTGGACGGCGCGCACGCCGTGGATGGCTTCGGCAAGCGCCCCGTTGGCGATCGAGTTGGTCTCATGCGCGGCCATGAATGATTTGCGAGCGCGCGGCAGCCAGAACAGGCGGACGACGAAGAGGACGGGCAGGGCGCAGAGCGTCAGCAGGCCGAGCTTGAAATCGAGCGTCAGCATGACGAACACGATGCCGAACAAAAGGGTGATATCGCCGACCGAGAGAACTGAGGTTTCGAGGAATTCCTGCATGGAATTGACGTCGCCCTGCAGGCGCGACATTAGGCGGCCAACCTCCGTCTTGTCCATCCAGGAGAGCGAGACGCGTTGCAGATGGGTGAACATCGCCCTGCGGATATCGAAGAGCACGTCTTCGGCCACGCCGCCAACCAGCGTTTCCTGCGCATAGCTGGCCCCGAAATTGATGAGGATCGCCGCGAGAAAGGCAACGATCGACCAGATCAATATCGACTGGCTGTCGCTGCCCGCCTGCATGCCGTGGTCGATCGCGTAGCGGATGATCAGCGGGATGAGGAGCTGCATGGCCGTGAAGGTCAGCACCGCAAGCACGGCCCAATAGATCTTGGTGCGATAAGGCCGCACGAAGCCCCAGATGCGCCTGACGATGTCGCTGTCGAAGACCTTACCGAAGATTTCCTCTTCGATGCGATGCGAGCCGACCACCGCGCGGGGCGGGCGCCTGCCGTCGTCACGAACGTCGGAGCGTTCGGTTTCCAGTTCCTCGGCCATGTATCCTCCCTCAGGCGCTGAGCGCGTCGTCGCCCGGACGTACCTGCAGATCGTAAAGCGCCTTGTAGCGGCCGCCGAGCGCCAGCAGCTCGTCATGCGTGCCGCTTTCGACGATGCGGCCCTCTTCCATGAACAGGATCCGGTCGGCATGCATCAGCGAGCTCAGGCGATGGGCGACGATGATCGTCACCCGGTCGGCTGCATATCTGCGCATGGCAGTACGAATGCGCTGTTCGGTGCCGGCATCGATCGCCGCGGTCGAATCGTCGAACACCATCACTGCCGGGCGCAACATCAGCGCGCGGGCGATCGACAGGCGCTGCCGCTGGCCGCCGGAGAGCGAGACGCCGCGTTCGCCGACGACCGTGCCGTAACCGGTCGGCAGGCCGAGCACGTAGTTATGCAGCTGGGCGCTTTCGCTGGCACGCTCGATGCGGCCTTCCTTGGCCCACGGGTCGCCATAGGCGATGTTGTTTTCGATCGTCGTCGTGAACAGAAAACTGTCCTGCTGGACCACGGCCACCGACCGGCGCAGCGATTGCAGCGTGGCGCTGTGGATATCCTGGCCGTCGATTGTGATCCTGCCGCCCGTCGCATCATAGAAACGCGGTATCAGGTGGGCCATGGTCGATTTGCCGCTGCCGGGCGGGCCAACGATGCCGATCGTTTCGCCGCGCTTGGCCTCGAAGGAAACGCCGGTCAGGACCTGATGTTTCTCTGCTCCGGGATAGGCGAAGTCGACATTTTCGAACCGCAGCGTGCCGTCGGTGACCTTCAGCTCCTTGGCGCCCTTCTCGTCCTTGATGGCAATATCGAGGTCGAGCAGTTCGAACAGGCGCGCGCCGCAGGTGGAGGCGCGGGCAAAGGCGTTGACCATCAGGCCGAGCTGGCGAACCGGCATCTGCAGGATGGTCATGAAGGTGAGGAAGGAGGTGAGCGTGCCGACGGTCATCTCACCGGCCATCACCTTGGTGCCGCCGACCCAGAGAACCAGGCCCATGGAGGCGAAGAAGGACAGTGTCATGGCGCTGGTATTTGCGACCCGGATGCCGACGCGCTGATGTGCCAGGGATACGGCGCTCTTCGACGCCACCTCGAACTTGTCGAGCTCGTGATCCTGCGCGGCAAAGGCGCGCACGACGCGGATGCCGCCGAGGTTTTCCTCCATCACGCGGGTCAGAACCGAAAGCCGTTCCTGGAGGTCGAGCCAGGTGGCGCGCAGCCGCAGTTGCGTCACCGACGACCGCCAGCCGACGAACGGCACGAAGCTCAAGGCCAGCAGGCCGAGCACCACGTCGGTCGACAGCAGAAGATAGGCACCGATACCGATCAGCACGGTCAGGAGAACCATGCGCACCAGCGCGGTCGAGAAATACATGCGCACGCCTTCGAGATCGAGAAGCCCGACGGTGATCAGGTCGCCCGAATGCATGCTGTCGTGAAAGCTGAAGGAGAGCCGCTGGATCTTCTCGTAACAGGCCAGCCGGAGGCGGTAGCCCATATGATGGCCGACCGCCTCGCTGAAATAGTTCTGGAACAGGGTGAAGATGCCGCGCAGCACGCTGGCGCCGAGCAGGAGCAGTGCTGTCGTCAACAGCGCATCCTGTGCCGCCTGGCCGGCATCGCCGCCGGTCAGCGCCACCTGCGTGTGGTCCACCGCCTGACCGAGCAGCCGCGGGATCATCAGCTGAAAGCTGGAGGCGATCAGGGTCGCGCCGATCGCGAAGCTCGATTGCCACGGATGACGGAAGGCCATGACGGTAATGCGGGTCAGTATCGAGAAGCCTTTGCCCCAACCTGCCGCATTCACCAGCGCCAACGAAGCCGACGGCTTCGCAGCGCGAACTGTTGCATCGCTGCTCACGGTTTTATTCCAAAATGAATTACAGAGCCGGAAAAATATCCGGAAAGACGGCCATTATGAGATGAAGATTCGGGACCTTTATCTAGCCTGCATACTGACGCTGATCAGTCAACCGATTTGGACCGAAAACGGAGCCGCCTGTGATGATTTTTTGACCTGTGTGTCGCCTGAATTTTCGGCAACGAGCCTGTCGGTATTCCAATGCCTGAGCATGCGGATGCGGGAGGGAGAATGCCCATCAGGATGTTGACCGCGCTTTCTTTTGTCTCCGTGCATATCGCAAGGTCAGTTCCTGCCTGATATCGTCGCGCCATAACTGACAAGAAAGGTTTGGCTTTCGCATGACCAGCGGCCTGCATCACATCACCGCCATCACCCGCAAGATCCAGGCGAATGTCGATTTCTACACGGGCTTTCTAGGCCTGCGGCTCGTCAAGCGGACGGCGGGTTTCGAGGACGCCCGCCAGCTTCACCTGTTCTACGGGGATGGTGCGGCGACACCCGGTTCGCTGGTGACCTTCCTCGCCTGGGAGGATGGCTCGCTTGGACGCGTCGGGCATGGTGCGCCGAGCGAGATCAGTTTTGCAATTGCGCCCGAGGCAATCGGTTTCTGGCTGACGCGGGCGCTACAGTTCAACGTCAAGCTTTCCGGCCCGGCCCAGGAGTTTGGAGAACCGGTGCTGCGACTGACCGACCCCGACGGCATCATCGTCAAGCTCGTCGGCGTCGAGGAGACGACGCCCTGGGTCTGGTGGAGCGGCGGCGGTATAACCGAAGCGGATGCGATCCGAAAACTCCACGGCGCGACGATCCTTGCCGAGAAGCCGGAGCAGACGGCGGCGTTTCTGACGCGGCATATGGGCCTCGGGCTCGGGCCGAAAGAGGGCAATATCCAGCGGCTGGTGTCGGATGCGCGAGATATCGTCGATGTCCGCGACGCCGGCGGTTTCTGGACTGCTGCACCCGGCACCGGCACGATCGACCATATCGCGTTTCGCGCCGTCGATCGGCCCGAGGTCGAGGCGGTGCATGCGAAATTGCTGGCGGAGGATGCCGGCGAGATGAACATGCATGACCGGCATTATTTCCACTCGCTCTACGTCCGCGAGCCGTCCGGCACGCTGATCGAACTGGCGACGGACGGGCCGGGTTTCACCGCCGACGAGCCGGTTGAAGCGCTCGGGTCCGAGCTGTTTATCCCGGCGCATTTCAAGGAAGACCATGACGTCCTGCGGGTGATGCTGCCGCAGTTCGGCTTGCCGGGCGAGGAGCGCATCATCTATCGCGACCTGCCTTTCGTGCACCGCATCCACATGCCGGAGAGTTGGGACGGTTCGACGCTGGTGCTGCTGCACGGCAGCGGCGGCAATGAAACGACCATGCTGCCCTTCGGACGCAAGGCGGCTCCGAACGCCATGCTGATCGGGGTGCGCGGGCGATCGACGGACGAGGGGCATCCGCGATATTTTCGTCGTTTCACGGAGACGACGTTCGATCAGAAGGAGATCGTCTCGGAAGCGGAGGCCTTCGTCGCCTTCGTGGAGGAACTCGGTCCAGCCTATGGCGTCGATCCGGCGCGGATGGCCTTTGCCGGCTGGTCCAACGGCGGCAACATGATCGGCGCGGTGATGCAGCTTCATCCGGACCTGATCCGCAAAGCGGTCCTGCTGCGGTCGATGAACTGCCTGGAAGCTCGGCCGGCAGTCGATCTTTCCGGCACGCATGTCCTGTCGCTCAGCGCGACCGACGATTTTTACGGTTCGCTGGCCCGGGAACTCGAAGAGCGGCTTTTCGCTGACGGAGCGGAACTTACTGCCAGGACGCTTGATGCCAACCACGGGATCGGCACCGAAGACGAGATGGTCGCCCGTGACTGGCTGATCGAAAATGGCTTCTAACTAGTCGCCGTAATGCAGAGCGATGGCATCAACCGCGGCGGATATGTCTGCCTTGAACCCACGCCTTCGAAGCGCCATGCCATAGGCCGTCAGGTTGCCGAGCACGATATCGAAACGGGCGCGCTGGCCGGTATGGTTGAGCCGGATCAGCCGTTCGGCGCCGGGGCCGACGCCGGCCGAAAGCTCGATGCCGCGCGGGGCGACGGAGAGAACGGCGGTTGGGTCGGCTGCGGCCGGAAGCCTGGCCGCCGTCACCAGGTTCGAACCATGCAAGGCATCGATCCAGAGTTCGCCGCCCATCGCGGCAAGTGCCGCGCGGGTCGCTCGAGCGGCGCGGACATGCCGGGCGACAATCGCATCGATGCCTTCCGCCTCGACGCGATTGAGGGCGGCTTCGAGCGCAAAGAATTCGAGCGGGGCGGTGGTGCCGGAAAGCGCACCGCGGCCAGTTTCGAGCCAGGCTTTTTGGTCGAGAAGCGAGAGAATCGAATCCCTTGGCGCCCCTTGTTCAGAAATCAGTTTCCAGGCGGCAGGGCTGACGGAGAGCGCCGAAACCCCGGCGGGTCCCGCCAGCGCCTTCTGCGGTCCGATAACGGCGATGTCGATGCCGAGTTCGTCGATGCCAAGTGCATGGCCGCCGATCGAGGCGACCGCGTCCACCACCGTGACGATGCCGCGGGAACGCGCGAGGGCTACGATCTCCTCCAGCGGGTTGCGGATGCCGCTTGCCGATTCCGCATGGACGATGGCCAGGACCTTGATGTCCGGATGCGCATTCAGCGCCGCCTCGACCGCTTCCAGTCCGATCGGGCGGGCGGGTTCTGCAGCGAGGTCGACAACCTCCGCACCGCCGCGCCGGAGCCAGGTGCCGAACCATCCGCCATACATGCTGGTGACGATGTTGATCGCCTTCAGGCCGGGGCGGGCGAGGCTGAGGGCGGCCGCTTCCAACGCGACGACCGCCTCCGCCTGGATCAGTAGGACGTCGTTGCGGGTCTTCAGGATTCTGGCGATCCGGTCGGCGATCGCAGCGTAACGCACAGCGGGAAAGGATGGCGCGTCGTTCAGCGGGTTCCAGCGGTCAAACGTCATGGGAGGGTCCTTCCGTTGGTTCTGTCAAAAGTCGCGGTACAGCGTTGATCAGCGCCTTGGCTGCAGGCGATTGCGGGTTTTCGATCACCTGCCGCATCGGCCCGATCTCGGTGAGCCGCCCGGTTTCCATGACGGCGATCCGGTGCGAGACGGCGCGCAGGACGGCGAGATCGTGCGAGACGAAAAGATAGCTGATGCCGCGCTCTTCTTGTAGCTCGACCAGCAGTTCGAGGATCTTGCCGCGGATCGAGACGTCCAGCGCCGATACCGCCTCGTCGAGCACGATCAGCGATGGTTTTGTGGCGATGGCACGGGCAATGGCGATACGCTGTCGCTGGCCGCCGGAAACCTCGCGGATCGATCGTTCGCCATAACTTGCCGGCAGGCCGACGCGGTCGAGAAGTGCTGCTATCTCCCTCGTTCGCTCGGCTTTCGGCGCGATGTTGTGGATGCGGAGCGGATCGTCGATCACGGAGGCGACGGTCGCGCGCGGATTGAAGGCGCCGAGCACGTCCTGAAACACCATCTGCATCCTGGCCCGGCGGCGGCGCAGGTCGGTGCCGGACAGCGAGAGCCAGTCCTCGTCCTCAAACCGGATGGCGCCGGCATCGGCCGGCAGCAGTCGCATCAGGATGCGGGCGAGGGTGGATTTTCCGCTGCCCGAGGCGCCGACGAGGCCCAGCGTCTCGCCGGGTTCCAGCGTCAACGAAACATCGCTGACCGCCGCGACTTCACGGCCACCGGACGAAAATCGCTTCGAGAGGTTTTCGATCGTAAGCAGGGTCACGGCGTGGCCTCCCGGATGAGCGGAGGCGTCGCGAGGTCGCGATGGCTGGCGATCAGCGTCTTTGTGTAGGTCTCTTTGGGGGAGGCAAGGACATGTCCGGTCTGGCCCGATTCTACCAGCCTGCCGTCCTTGAAGATTGCCACCCGGTTCGCAAAACCGGAAGCCAGCGCGATGTCGTGGGTGATGAAGATCAGCGTCATGCCGGCCTCACGAACCAGTTCGTCGAGCAGCGAGACGATCTCTGCCTGCACGACCATGTCGAGCGCGCTGGTCGCCTCGTCGGCGATCAGGATGCCGGGCCTCGCGGCAAGGGCGGCGGCAATCGCGACACGCTGACGCTGGCCGCCGGAAAGCTGATGCGGGAAGGCTTTCATCGCCTTGTCCGGCTGAGGCAAGCGCACCCGCTCCAGCATGTCGAGCGCCCGGGCGCCGGCGGCTTTCCACGACAGGCCGAGATGCCGGCGGGCGCCTTCGGCCACCTGTTCGCCGATCGTCAGGACCGGGTTGAGGCTGGAGGATGGGTCCTGGAAAACGAAGCCGAGATCGCGGCCGGGCAAAGGCGACCCGCCCGAAGACCATCGCATCTCGCCCGCCAGTTTCGCACCCGGCGGCAAGAGTCCGGCAAGGGCTCGCGCGAGCGTGCTTTTACCGGAACCGCTTTCGCCGATGATCGCCAGCCGCTCGCCGGCGACGATGTCGAGGTTGAGATGATCCAGCGCCGGCAGCGTCTGGCCACGATAGGTGACCGACAGGTTGCTGATCTGGCACAGCGTGCTCATGGCTCCAGCCTCCGGCCGCCAAGTGCCTTGGTGAGGCCTTCGCTGAAGAGGTAGACGCCGACGACCGTGACCACCAGGGCGATGCCGGGGAAGATCGACAGCGACGGCGAGGAGCGCAGGATGTTGCGGCCCTCGGCGATCATCGAACCCCAGGTGACGACGTTCGGATCGCCGAGGCCTAGGAAGGAAAGCGCAGCTTCGGTGAGGATCGCCGCCGCGACGATGATGGCGGACAGGGCCAGAACCGGCGGCAGGGCGTTCGGCAATATCTCCCGGAAGGCGATTTCAGCCGGATGCATACCGATCACCCGGGCGGAAGCCACGTAATCCCGCTCGCGGATGGAAAGCACCTGCGCCCCGCGTCAGCCGCGCCGGATCGGCCCAGGCGCCGAGCGCAATCGCCAGCACCACGACCGGCACCGAGGCGCCGATGACGCTGACGAAGGCGAGCGCCAGCAGGAAGCTTGGGACGATCTGGAAGGCATCGACGACGCGCATCAGCCCCTCGTCGATCAGCCCACCGGCAAAACCGGCGGTCAGGCCGACGCAGAGGCCGATGGCAATCGCCGCCAGCGCCGCTGCAAGGCCGACCGCCAGCGACGTGCGGGTTCCGTGGATTATGCCGGCCAGCACATCGCGGCCAAGCCGGTCGGTTCCGAGCGGGAAGGCGGGGTCGGTAAAGGGCGGCAGCAGCGCCCGGCCGGCGATGCGCAGCGGATCGCCGGGGGACAATGCGGGCGCAAACAATGCCACGAGCACCAGAGCCACAAGGATGCCGAGCCCGATCGCGCCTTCCGGCGTCCGGATGAGATTGCGAAGGAGCTTCATGGATTGGGCTCCGAGGCACCGACACGGGGGTCGAGGGCGGCATAAACGAGATCGACGAGGAGATTGACGCAGATCACCAGCACGGCGCTGACGACGATGATGCCCATCAGCAGCGGCGCATCACGTCCGCTGACGGCCTCCTGCGCCAGCCGGCCGAAGCCCGGAATGGCAAAAATGCTCTCGATGACGACGCTGCCGCCGAGCACGGCGGCCGATTGCAGGCCGAGCATGGTGACGAGCGGCAGAAGCGCATTGCGCGCTACATGGCGCAGCACGATGCGGCTGCGGGAAAGACCCTTGGAGCGGGCGAACAGCACGAAATCTAAGGTCCAGGCCTCCGCCATGCCGGAGCGCATCACCCGCAGGAACAGCGCCATGTAGATCAGCGCCAGCGCGCCGACCGGCAGGACGAGGTGCCGGACGATATCTAGAGTGCGGGCAAGGCCCACCTTGCCGGAGGCGATGGTCTCGATGCCCGAGGTCGGCAGCCAGCGGAGCTGCACCGCAAAGACGATGCTGAGCACCAGTCCGAGCCAGAAGCTCGGGATCGCGTAAAGAATGAGGGAAAAGGTAGAAAGCACTCTGTCCATTGCACTTTCAGGCTTTGCGCCGGCGATGATGCCGAACGCGGAACCGAGCCCGAAGGAAAGCGCCGTGGCGCTGCCCATCAGCAGCAGGGTGTTTGGGAGGCGCTCAAGAATGAGATCGAGAACCGGTCGTCCGAAGGCGACCGACCAGCCGAGATCGAGCCTTACAAGCGAGGAGAAATAGAGCCATAGCCGGGCGAGCATCGACTGGTCGAGGCCGTAGGCCCGGCGCAACGACTGGGCGACCGTCGCGTCGCCGCCGCCGATCGACAGGAGATAGGCATCCACCGCATCGCCGGAGGCGGATTCGAGCAGGAGGAAGGTCAGGACGACGACGATCAGCAGCACCGGAATGCTGCTGATCGCGCGACGTCGGATCAATCGAATGGCTCGGTTCACGCCGAAAAGCGCCTCTGAATCGGATAGTCCGTCAAGCCTATCACGATTTCAGCGCGGTATCCGACCAGTTCGACACCGCCCAGCGCGGATTGTTGGAGACGTTCGAAACCGTATCCCGCGCCACGGTAATGAAGCCCCATTCGGCGACGTTGATCAGCGGCAGGTCCGTGGCGACGATCTTCTGGAACTGTTTGTAGAGTTCCGTGCGGGCTGCGGTATCGACCGTTTCCGCAGCCTTGGCGATGATGCCGTCGAGATCCTTATTCTCGTAGCCGCCCTGGTTGGAGAAGGGCACGCCGGCCGGAATGCCGGACTGGACGAGAATGGTCGTCGAGATCGCCGGGTCGCCACGGAAGACCGGCGGGCCGATGGCGAGATCGAAATCGTGATCCGTGTAGACCGCCTTCTGGTGGGCCGCCGAATCCGCGTTGATCAGTTGCGCATCGATGCCGACTGCCGCGAGCGCCTGCCGCAGGTAGTCGCCGAACTGCTTGGTCTCGTTGAAATAGGGCGCCGGGCGCAGTTTCAGCGAGAAGCGGGTGCCGTTGGCGCCTTTCTTGTAGCCGGCCTCGTCGAGCAGCGCATTCGCCTTGGCGGTGTCGAAAGCGTAGGTCGGCACGCTGGCGTCATAGAATTCCGGGGCGTTCTTCGGCACAGGGCCGGTCGAGGCGGCTGCGTAACCCAGGAAGATCGTGTCGACGACGAACTTCTTGTCGATCGCATGAGCGATCGCCTGTCGGACCTTGACGTCGGCGAGCTCCTTGCGGCGGTGGTTGATCTCGACGACGAGCTGATAGGTCAGCGCCTCATAGCCCTTGGAGATCACCTTGATGCCCGACACCTTGGAGATGCGGGCGAGATCGGTGAGCGGCACGGCCGAGAAGGCTGCAAGCTGGATTTCCTCCGCTTCCAGTGCGGCACCTGCGCCGGCGCGATCCGGCAGGACGCGGAAGATGATCTCGTCGAGCTTCGGCTCGCCCTTGCCCCAGTAGCCGGCATTCTTGGTCAGGCGGTAATATTCGCCCGGCTTGTATTCCGTAAGCTTGAACGGTCCGGTGCCGACCAGCTTCACATTGGCCGGGTTGGTGGCGATGTCGGTGCCTTCATAGAGATGTTTCGGGACGACGCTGCTGACCACGGGCAGGGCGTTGCGGATGAGCTGCAGCGGTGTCGGCTTGGAGAACTTGAAGACCGCGGTTGTCGCGTCCGGTGTCTCGACGGCTTCGAGATTGGCGAAGACGAGGCGGCCGAGGTTCTGCAGCGGCTTCCAGATGTTGAGAGCCGAGTAGGCGACGTCGGCCGAGGTGAACGGCTTGCCGTCATGCCATTTCACGCCCTCGCGCAGCTTGAAGGTGACCGACTTGCCGTCAGCCGAACCTTCCCAGGAGGTTGCGAGGCGCGGCGCCAAGCCGTCCTTGCCGTCGAAGGAGGCTTCGGCGAGCGGCTCGATCACCTTGCTCGCGATAAAGAACACGCCGTTGGAGGCGACGATCGACGGGTTGAGGTTTTTCGGTTCCGAGTCGGCTGCAACGACCAGCCGGCCGCCGGCGGCGGTGCCTTGAGCAAGGGCGAAAGTCGGCAAAGCTGTCGAGGCGAGCAGTGTGCCGCCCGCCTGCAAAAGGGTCCGTCGGGATAGGGTGGCGATCGTCATTGCTCTCTCCTGCATCCAGCCATTTTTCAGCATATTGCCAGCGAAATGAACGGTCGCACAGGCAGGAAATTCCTCTGTGGGGCATTCGGGAACAAATTCTTGGGCGCGGACGGGTGGAAGGTGAATTTTCCATTGCGCCATAAAGGCTTAGTGCCGGGTCTCCAGCTTGTCGCGAAGGGCGGCGAGGATCTCCTCCGCGAGCGGCGTATCGCCGACCGCGCGGGCGAGCGTCATTCCTCCGACCATCTGGGACAGGACGACGATCGACTTGCGACGCCGATCCTCATCGCCATTGCCGTCGACGATCTCCTGCAGCAGCTGGAGGTGGTTTTCGATGCCTTCGGCGAACACCGATTGCACCGCTTCACCCTGCCGGGAGGCGTCGGCGCAGAGAGAGGCGAGAGTGCAGCCCTTGGCTTTGAAGATCAGGTTCGGCCGGGACAGATACATGCCCGTGATCGCCTTGAGCGCCTTTTCGCGGGTATGGCCGATCGTCTCCCGCCACGCGGCGGCGTTGAGCGCAAGCGCCTGGCGCGTCGCCTCGGCCGCCAGGTCCACTTTGGATTTGAACTGGCCGTAAAATCCACCATGCGTCAGGCCCGCCGCCTTCATCAGGTCGGCGATGCCGATGCCGTCAAAACCGTATTCGCGGAACAGTTCGCCCGCTTTCAACACCACGCGGGCGCGGTTTTCCTCGGCTTCCTGGCGGCTCACCTTCATCGTCTTCTCCTTCGAATACCTTGACTCTTATATTTGGATTGTCATTTAAAGGAGATAAATGATGATCAAAATTTAAATCGAGGTGAAACATGCCGGCAAGACCGAGCGACAGAATAGTGATCACCGGCATGGGCATGGTCTCACCACTTGCCAGCGGCGTGGAAGCCACCTGGAAACGCCTGATCGAGGGCCGCTCCGGCCTGCGCCGGCTGTCCGACGAGATGGTGCCGGATATCGACGCCAAGGTCGGCGGCGTCGTGCCCGGCATTGATGAGGACGAGTTCGGTTTCAATATCGACCTTGCGGTGCCGCACAAGGAGCGCAAGAAGATGGACCGTTTCATCGCATTTGCGCTCGAAGCCTCGCGGCAGGCGCTGGAGCAATCCGGCTGGGTCGCCGATACCGACGACAGGCAGGACCGTACCGCGACGATCATCGCCTCCGGAATCGGCGGGTTCCATTCGATCGCCGAGGCGGTGCGCACGGTGGACGCGCGCGGCGCCGGCCGGCTTTCACCCTTCACGGTCCCGTCCTTCCTCGTCAATCTCGCGGCCGGCCATGTCTCCATTCGTTATGGCTTTAAAGGCCCGATCGGCGCGCCGGTGACGGCCTGCGCGGCAAGCGTCCAGGCGATCGGCGACGGCGTGCGGATGATCCGGAGCGGCGAAGTCGACGTGGCGCTCTGCGGCGGCACCGAGGCCTGCATCAACCGCGTCGCACTTGGTGGATTTGCGGCGGCACGTGGTCTCTCCACCGCGTTCAACGATACGCCTGAAAAGGCGTCGCGGCCGTTCGATGCCGCGCGCGACGGTTTCGTCATGGGCGAGGGCGCCGGCATCGTCGTTATCGAGACGCTTGAACACGCGCTGGCGCGCGGCGCGACCCCGCTTGCCGAAGTGGTCGGTTACGGCACCAGCGCCGATGCCTATCACCTGACCGCCGGTCCGGCCGATGGTTCCGGGGCGAAAAGGGCGGTCCAGCGGGCACTGCAGATGGCGGGCCTTCAACCCGAGGCGATCGGTTATCTCAACGCGCACGCCACGTCGACACCGGTCGGTGACGCGGGCGAGCTTGCGGCGATCAAATCCGTCTTCGGCACCAATAACGGCCCGGCGATCTCCTCGACCAAGTCTGCGACCGGACATCTGCTCGGTGCAGCGGGCGGCTTAGAAGCGATTATCACCGCACTGGCGCTGCGCGACGGCATATTGCCGCCGACCCTCAATCTCGAAGATCCCGATCCGCTCGCCGAAGGGCTAGACCTTATTGGTCCGCAGGCCCGTCACGCAGAGGTCGAATACGCGCTGTCCAACGGTTTCGGCTTCGGCGGCGTCAATGCCAGCGTCATCCTGCGCCGCTTCGATGAAAACGCAATTTAGGGAGAACCGCCATGTCCGAAGTCGTCATCGTCCAGCCGCTGCGCACCGCGATCGGCAAATATAACGGCTCGCTCGCCGGCATACCGGCCGTCGATCTCGGCGCTGCGGTCATCCGCGAGACGATCGCCCGCTCCGGCCTCGACGCCGCCGAGGTGGCCTCGGTCACCATGGGTAACGTCGTCCAGGCCGGCAACAGGATGAACCCGGCGCGACAGGCGGCGATCCATGCCGGCCTGCCGGTCTCGGTGCCGGCCGTCACGGTCAACCGCGTCTGCGGTTCCGGTGTCGAGGCGATCGCCAGTGCGGCCAAGGATATCTGGCTCGATCATGCCAAGGCGGCCATCGCCGGCGGCATGGAGAGCATGGACCGCGCGCCCTACCTGATGAGTGGCGGCCGCTGGGGGTATCGCATGGGCCATGCGGAAATCTTCGACAGCATGCTGCTCGACGGGCTGCACGATGCGTTTTCGGACAGACATTCCGGCTGGCACACCGAGGACATGATCGCCTCGCAGCAGATCAGCCGTGCGGACCAGGATCGCTGGGCGGCACGTTCGCAGCAGCGTTTCAGCGCCGCTCGGGCCGAGGGCAGGTTCGCTGCCGAGATCGTCGGCATCGACCTTCCGGTGAAGGGCAGCGTGAAGCGTTTTGCCGTCGATGAAACCCCAAGGCCGGATACCACGATAGAGGCGCTTGCCAAACTGAAGCCGGCCTTCCGCGACGACGGCACGATCACCGCCGGCAATGCACCCGGCCTCAACAGCGGTGCGGCGGCGATGATCGTCGCGGATCGGGCCTTTGCCGAAGCCAAGGGCCTGCGCCCGATGGCGCGGCTGGTATCCTATGGCGTCGCCGCGGTCGAACCCGGCATGTTCGCGCTTGGGCCGATCCCGGCCGTCAACCAGGCGCTGGAGCGTGCCGGCTGGGCGATCGGCGATATCGAGCGGATCGAGATCAACGAGGCCTATGCGGCGGTACCGCTTGCGGTCCTGAAAGGGCTCGGCCTGCCGGAGGATATCGCCAATGTCGAAGGCGGCGCGGTGGCGCACGGTCATCCGATCGGCGCCACCGGCGCCATCCTGACGACGCGGCTTCTGCATTCGATGCAGCGCGACGGCCTGAAGCGCGGTGTGGTGACGCTCTGCATCGGCGGCGGCCAGGGCATTGCGCTGGCGCTGGAAATGATCTGATCGGAGCAGCAAAAAGCGCGGCAAGAGGGATTGCCGCGCTTTCCGTCTATCCAGGCAGAGAGGACCTTTTCGGATAGAGCTTGGTTTATTCAGATCTCGACGACGACGTAGTCCTCATCGATCGAGACCGGAAAGGTCTCGGCCTGATAAGGACCTTCCGTCAGCGCACCGCCCTTGGCGACGGAAACGTCGAAACTCTTGACGCGGGTGCGTGCCGGGTCGCACCAGGATTTGCCGGTGCGGATGTCGAATTCCCAGCCGTGCCAGGGGCAACGGACGAGCTCTCCGTGCCGCGTCATGCGGACCTTTCCGGGCTCGTCCGCTTCGGCCAGCCCCACGACTTGGCCGCGGCAGAGGTCGGCGCCTTCGTGCGGGCAGCGGTTGGCAATGGCGAAGAACTCGCCCTTGACGTTGAAGAGGGCGATGTCGCGGCCTGCGACCTTCACCAGCTTGGATTTGCCGATCTCGAGTTCCTCGACCTTGGCGATGACATGACGGGCCATTCTCTATTTCAATCCATCGATACTGATTGCGTTTCCGGAAGAGCTGATCTTGTCTTCAATTCAGGGCAGGCGGTAGACGAGCTTGGCATTATCGCGAAAGATCTGCGCGCGCTCCGTCGGCGACAGCGGCACTTTGAAGGCGTAGCGAGGGTCGTCGAAATCCCAGTGGGGATAATCGGTCGAAAACATCAGCCGGTCGGTGCCGACCCAGCGCAGCGTGTCGAGCAGGTGGCGGTTGTTTTCCGGTTCCTCGATCGGCTGAGTGGTGAACCAGACATTCTCGCGGATATATTCGGACGGCGGCCGCTTCACATGCGGTACCTCGGAGCGCATCCGTTCCCACTGCTTGTCGAGCCGCCAGGCGAGGGGTGCCGCCCAGGCGAAGCCGCCTTCGACGACGACCAGTTTCAGCTTTGGGAAGCGTTCGAAGACGCCCTCGAAGACCATGCTGGTGACGACGCTCTGCAGGCTGTGCGAGAAGGCGTAGTGTTCCTCGATATAGAAGTCCAGCCAGCCGGCGCCGCTATTGGTGTGCTGCCCATAGGCTGCGGAATGCATGCCGATCGGCATGTCATAATGTTCGGCAGCCTCGTAGATCGGCCAGTAGCGGCGACGTCCCGCCGGCTCGATGGTGCGCGGCGGAATGGCGATCTGGGCAAAACTCCGGTCGCCGATGCGCGCCTCGATTTCCGCAAGCGCCGCCGGCACGTCTTCCTGGGTGACGGAGATCGAGGCTTTGAGGCGCGGGTCCGGGCCTGTCCATTTGTCGAGCTGCCAGTCGTTGACGGCGGCGCACATGGCAGCGCCGAGTTCCTGGTTCAGCGTCGAGGAGCCGGCCGCCAAGGGTTGCAGGATGCCGTATTCGATGCCGAGCGGGTCGAGCAGTTGCTCCTGCAGATAGGCAAGGTCCGAGGCCGGCGGTCCGCCGTTCGGCGGCCAGGCGTCGCGGCGCATGCCATTGCCGGGCGTCATGCGTGGGTAAGGCAGGGTGCCGACCACCGGGTTGGCACTGCGCTGGCCGTAATCGGCCAGATGGTCGCGCCAGCGGACGGGCAGGAATTTCGCAAGTTCCGCAGGCGAGCCGAAGGCCGGGTGGATATCGCAATCGACGATCCCGAGCTTGGCGTCTGCTTTGGTGTCCTTGTCCAGAACGGCATGGTCCATGGCTTAGTCCTCCAGTCGCGGATAGGTGGCGAGCGCATTGTCCCGAACCAGCCGGTCGATCAGGCGTTCCGGGAAACCGGCGGGGATCGCAGCATCGCCTTCGAATTGCGCATGCGGATAGTCGGTCGAGAAGAGCAGCATGTCGTCGCAATCGAGATGTTCGATGATGCGTTCCAGCTCGGCAGGGTCGCGCGGCGCGTCGAAGGGCTGCGTCGTCATGCGGATCTGGCGCCGAACGAGGGCCGACGGTGGCTCCTTGACCCAGGGGATCTCGATGCGGGCGCCGCGCCAGTCCTTGCTCATCCGCCACATCTGGCCGGGCAGCCAGGAGACGCCGGATTCGATCAGCACGATCTTCATGTCGGGAAACTTGCCGAGCACGCCTTCGGAAACGAAACTGCCGACCTGGGCTGCAAAACCCTGGACCTGATGGACGTAATCCTCGGCGAGATAGGAAAGGAAACCGCTCTGGCTCGGCGCATGCCGATAGGCGCTGCCGGCATGTACGCCGAGCGCAAAACCGTGGCGCTGTGCGGCCTCGTAGACCGGCCAGTAGATGCGGCGGCCGAGCGGCATCTCGCCCATGCAGAGGGTCAGCACCTGCACGAAACGCTTGTCATCGGCGAAGCGCTCGATTTCCTCGACGGCAGCTTCCGGGTTCTGCATCGGCAGGACGAGCGAGGCGCGCAGGCGCGGGTCGCGGTCGAGCCATTCCGCCTTCAGCCAGTCGTTGGTGGCGCGGCAGACGGCGGTCGCGAGATAGGGATCGTAGATCGCGTGCACGGCAGTGACGCAGTTGAGGATCGCGTATTTGAGACCGTAGGGATCGAGCAGGTTTTTCCGCAGCTTTTCGACGCCCTTGCCCTCCGTCGCCTTCCAGTCCTCCCGGAAGAACGGCTTGGTGCGGGTCGGGAAATTGGTGAGCTCGAGACGGTCGACATCGCGCGTCGTGACGATCTCGCGCCAGTAATCGTCGAAATAGGGAAGAAGATCCTCGCGCCCCGGCGCGTCCGGATGAACGTCACAATCGATCGCGCCCAATTGCGAAAGCACAGGGCGCTGCTGGGTCACAGCAGTATCCACCGCTCAAAACCTCCCTTGTCTGTCGGTCCGGCCGCTCGTTTCGCGGCGGACCTGAACCTCACTCCCGGGCGGCGCGTCGACAGGCGACGGCCAACCTCGCATCAGCGATGCGTTTCCTCGATTTGGGAGGGTAAGCGGCACGGGGAGCCAAGAGAATATGCTTTTTCATCGTAGCGGCTTTCTCGATTCGAGAAAGCCAAAGGCCTTCCAGTTTTTCTTCCCAGGCAAAAGTGGCGCGCTCAAGCGGCGCGGTCGCCGATCACCAGAGCCGTGTGCATATGGATACGCAGCCATTCCATCAGCGCGCGCACGGTTGGTTTGCGCGCCTGGGTCTGGGGGATGAGTGCCTTCAGCCAGAGCTCCGCCACGGGAAAGTCGGGCAGCAATTCGATCAGCTTGCCGCTCCGGATCGATTCCTCCGCCACGTAATTCGCCACCATGGCGACGCCACGGCCCCGGAGCGCCAGGTCGTGCAGGATCTGGGTGTCGTTGGCGCTGAAGGCGGAGCGCACCTCGACGTCGATCGGGCCGCCGGGGCTCAGGAACGACCAGGTCGAGCCGGTCGCGTGGAAGGTAAGGCAGATATGATCGACGAGGTCGCGCGGATGTTTCGGCAGGCCGCGGTTTTCGAGATAGTCGGGAGCCGCGCAGAGTTTTCGCGGGTAGGGACAGAGCGGCTCGTCGATGACATTCGAATAGGAGGCGGGCAGGGCACCGAGAGCGATATCGTATCCCTCTTCCGCCGGATTGACCGAACGGTCGACCAGCGCAAGGTCCATGGTGACGTTCGGGTTCTCCTGCTGGAAGTCGCTGAGGATGCGGGCGAGGAAGGCGATCGTCACCGTCGTCGGCGCCTTTATCCTCAAATGTCCCTCGATCCGCTGAGCGACCGCGGCCGCTCCGCTGATGGCATCGTCGATCTCCTTGACCAGCGATTGGTAGCGGGGGAGGTAGCGTTCGCCGACCTCCGTCAGGATAATCTGGCGGGTCGAGCGGATGAAGAGTTTCACCCGCATCTGGTCTTCCAGCCGGCTGACGCGTTTCGTCACGACCGAGGGTGCGACGCCGAGATGACGGCCCGCCGCCGAAAAGCTGCCGGACCGGGCAACCGCCAGAAACGTGCGGATATTGATAAGCGTATCCAATGTCTTAGGTCTCCCATGCCGCTCTGCCGAGCGGCCCTCCGCGTAAACGGTAGCACAATTCATCTTTCTATTTTCGAGAAAAGTGAATGTAAAAAAATGGTGCTTTTCCCCTGCACGGGAAAAGGTCAATCTAACAGAAGAGGGAATTCCGGTGCCGGGTGGCATCGCCGCGACCGGCAGGGAGAGCCGGCGCAGATTGGAATTCAGAAAAGGGAGTTTGCAGTTGGCCAAGGCCAATCCTGTCCGAACCGAAGGCCTGAATGCTCCGCATCATGCGGTGCTTATCAGGGACCTTGTCAATTGCAGGGCCTGCGCCAGATCGTTTCCGGAACGCCGGTGAGCGGTCGGGACTGAGCAGCTGTTCGGGAAAGCGCCGCCGCTTGCGGTGAAAAGGGAGATCGCGGTCGGTGGCCGCAGAAATTTTGAGCGTCGAGTGCCGGGATCGGGTCCCGGGCGCGATGATCGATCGTCGGTTCCAGGGAGGAGAGACACGTGACGACAAACACATCCATGACTTCGATCATTCAGAAGGCTTCGGCCATTCAAAAATGGTCGCGCCGGGTTTTCATGGCGGCCGCGGGCAGCCTTGCCATCTCGGCAGCGGCCGGCCTGCCTGCCTTCGCACAGGATGCCGAGTGGCAGAAGGTGATCGACGCGGGCAAGAAGGAGGGTTCGCTCGTCCTCTATACCGCGCTCGTCGGCCAGCCGAGCACCAAGCAGATCGCCGAGGCCTTCACCAAGCAATACGGTATTTCCGTCGAGGTGCTTGAAGCCCGCGCCTCCGAGATCCGCGAACGCGTCCGTGTCGAGCAGGCCGCAGGGAGGTTTGCCGCCGACGTGATGTTCACCAGCGAAGGGCAGACCATGCTCTACGACAAGGAGGACAAGTCCGTCGATCCGCTGCCGGTGACCCCGAATTCGCAGAAGATCGGCGACAAGTTCAAGCTCAAGGTGCCGATGGCCTCGGTCATGACCATTCCCTACGGGATCATGATCAATACCGGCCTCGTGAAGCCGGCCGACGAGCCGAAGAGCTGGAAAGACATTGCCGATCCCAAATGGCAGGGCAAGATCCTGTCCGACGATCCGCGCGCGATCGGTGCCGGTTACCTCTGGTTCTTCTCGACCTATGACAAGATCGGCGAAGACTATGTGAAGAAGGTCGCGAACCAGAAGCTCGTCTTCACCCGCGACCAGCGCGAATCGCAGCGCCGCACCGCACGCGGTGAATATTCGATCTACATGCCGGTCATCATGACCGACTTCTCGGATCTGAAGGGACTGCCGGTCAAGTTCATCATTCCCGAGGAGGGCGTTCCTTACGTTCTTTACGGCAACGTCATGCTCAAGAAGGCTCCGCACCCGAACGCCGCCAAGCTCTATCTCGATTTCATGCAGGGCCCGGTCGTGCAGAAAATCTACGCGAGCCTCGGCTACGGTCCTGTCCTTCCCGGCATGACCGAAGGCCTGCCGGCGGACGTCAAGGCGATTTCCGAAGCCAAGCTCTACGGCACGACGGACACGACCCGCCAGAACGAGATGCTCGCCAAGTCCAAGGACATCTTCAAGTAAGCCTCCCAGGCCGCTGCCGGTCCGATGTTCGGGCCGGCGGTGCCGTTTTTCATACCCGGAGCCGTGAGGATCCCATGACGATTATCCACAATCGCCCCCTAGACGACATCGCCGAAACTGCGCCGACGATTGCCGGCAATGCTTTCACGCGCGCCTTTTCGGGCGGATCGCTGTGGCGTCTGATCGGCATGCTGGTGCTGATCCTGATCCTTGGCTTCCTGACGATCTATCCGCTCGCTATGCTGCTTTATGGCAGCCTGCATTCCACCCCGCCCGGCATGGCCGGGGAGTTCAATCTGAACGGCTACCGCTCGATCATGACCACCCAGAACCTCATCGTTCTGGCCAACACGATCGGTATTTCGCTTGCGAAAACCATACCGTCGCTGACGATCGCCGTGTTTCTCGCCTGGATCGTCGCGCGCACCGACACGCCGTTCCGCGGCACGCTGGAAGTGCTGATCACGCTGCCGTTCTTCATTCCGCCGATCCTGACCGCGATGGCCTGGGGCATGCTGGCCAACCCGCAGGTGGGCGTCATCAACATGGTCTGGCGCTGGGCAACCGGGGCGACCGATCCGCTCGTCAACATCTATTCCTATGGCGGCGTCATCTGGCACATGTGCCAGTATTCGATCCCGTTCCTGTTCCTGTTCATGGTCGATGCCTTCCGGGCAATGGACCCGTCGCTCGAGGAATCGAGCCGCATGTGCGGCGCCTCGCGCTGGACGACTTTTCGCAAGATCACGCTGCTCCTGATGCTGCCGGTGCTGACCAGCTCCTTCATGCTGAGCTTCATCAAGGGCATCGAGACTTTCGAGTCGGCGCTGTTCTTCGGTCTGCCCGCAGGCATCAAGGTGATCACCACCGACATCTACGAGTCGATCAACCACCGCGCGACGCCCGACTACCAGTACGCGACGTCGCTTTCCTTCGCGATCATGGGGCTGATGTTCCTGCTCGTCATCTGGCAGTGGTGGATGCTGCACGGCAAGAGTTTCCAGACCGTCACGGGCAAGGGGTTTCGCCCGAGCGTCATGGAACTCGGCCCCTGGCGCTGGGTCACCTTCGCCTTCTGTGTGCTGTTCTTCTTCATCACGGTGGTGCTGCCGATCGGGCAGCTGATGCTCGGCTCGTTCTTCCGCTTCTTCGGCTTCTACACCTACGACATGCTGACGCTGGAGCACTACAGGGCCGTTTTCGCCAACAGCGAATTCTGGCGGGCGGTCCGCAATACGATGGTGCTCGGCCTGCTCGGCGCCACCGCGACCATGGCGCTCGGTGCGATCGTCGCCTACATCTCGGTGCGCACCCGCTGGCGCGGCCGTAACCTGATCGACAGCATGGCCTGGCTTCCGTGGATGATGCCGGGCATGGTGCTCGGCGTCGGGTTCCTCTGGGCATTTGCGATGCTGCCGGGACCGATCCCGATCTATGGCACCATCTGGGCGCTGCTGCTGGCCTATATCGCGCTCGGCACGCCGGTTTCGGTACGGGTGATGACCGGCGCCTATCACCAGCTTTCCTACGACCTGGAAGAATGTTCGCGGGTTCACGGCGCGAGCTGGTTCCAGACCATGTGGCGGATCATGGTGGCGCTTGCCTGGCCAGCCTTCGCCGTCGGCTGGGTACTGACTTTCTTCGGCATCATGCGCGAACTGTCGGCCTCGATTCTTCTCTATTCGGTGGGGTCGGAAACGCTGGCGGTCGTGCTGATGAAACTGTGGGCCAACGGCAATGCCGAACAGGTAAGCGTCATTGGCCTGATGATGATGCTCCTGGTCATCGTGTTCCGCTGGGTGCAGCTCAGTTTTATCAAATCGCGCATCAGCAAGCTTTAGGCTCCAGGCCCGGCGGCTGCGGCCGCCGGCTAATTTTTGGTTGTCGTTTAAGCGGATTCTGGCATCCGCTCCGAAAGGAAGAGAAATATGGCTTCGGTGACGCTCGAAAACGTGAGCCGCATGTATGGCGCGATAACTGCCGTGGACAACGTGAACCTGAAGATCAAGAGCGGCGAATTCGTCACGCTGCTCGGGCCGTCGGGCTGCGGCAAGACGACGACGCTGCGCATGGTGGCCGGCCTTGAGAAAAATACCGGCGGCCGCATCGCGATCGGCGATAATGTCGTGTCGGATTCGGAGAAGGGCTATTTCGTACCCTCCGAACGCCGCCGCCTGGGCATGGTCTTCCAGTCCTACGCGATCTGGCCGCATATGACGGTGTTCGACAACGTCGCCTATCCGCTGCGCATCCGCCGCCGTCCCGACACGGAAGTCCGGGATCGCGTCATGAACGCGCTGCGCCTCGTCGAGATGGAGCAATATGCCGAACGTCCGTCGCCGGCACTATCCGGCGGCCAGCAGCAGCGCGTCGCGATCGCCCGTGCGCTGGTGTTCGAGCCGGAAGTGCTGCTGCTCGATGAGCCGCTCTCCAACCTTGATGCGCGCCTGCGCACCCAGATGGGCGACGATTTCCGCGCCCTCCAGCAGCGCCTGAAGATCACCGCGCTTTACGTCACCCACGACCAGGCGGAAGCCATGGCGCTGTCCGACCGGGTCGTCGTCATGCATGGCGGCAAGATCCTGCAGGTCGGTGCGCCGGAGGAAATCTACCGCCGGCCGGAAAACCGCCAGGTGGCCGCCTTCTTCGGAACACCCAATCTCCTGAACGCGACGGTCAAGGACTGCCGCCCGAATGGCGGGCAATATTACAAGCTCTCGGTCGAAGGCCAGGGCTGGTCCGGCGACTGTCATGCGGCAACAGAAATGCCGAAGGGTGCGGATGTCACCGTCATGGTTCGCCCCGAAAACCTGCATGTCCGCGATGCGGGCCAGGTGAACGGCGATCTTTCGTGGTCCGGCGAGGTTTCGCAGGCGATCTTCCGCGGCTCGCACCGCTCGATCATGGTCAAGACCCCGGCGCAGACCCTGCATGTCGAGGCCTCGTCGCTTTCCCATGTCGATATCGGCCGCCCGGTCACGGTCGCCGCACCCGTGGAGGCTGCCTGGGCGGTGCGGAACTGATCGTTCCGGGGGCAGGCGAAATATGGAAAACTTGCGTTTTGTCGCAGATATTCAATATTGAAGCGATGTTCCGGTCGTCCCCTTCTCGTCCGGCGCGATCCGCATTTCGATATGGCGCAGGTGAGGCCCAAGCATGACCACAGGCACCCGAACTCAGAATCCTCCCGGGCCTGAGAAGCAGGAGACCCGCCAGCAGCACGTGATCGACAAGCTAAGGACCTGGGCGAGCGACGGCACGATCGATCCGCGCAAGAAACTGTCCGAATCCGGGCTTGCCGAGGCGCTCGGCGTGTCGCGCACCCCGATCCGGCATGCGCTGGCCGTGCTCGTCGAAGAGGGCGTCCTGCAGCGCGTCGGCGCCCGCGGTTATCGTGTCCGGGCCTACAAGGTTGCCGACGTGGTCGAGGCGATCGAACTGCGCTCGATGATCGAGGGTTATGCGGCCAAGAAGATCGCCAGCGAAGGCCCGTCACCGACGCTGGTGGCGGAGCTCAAGGATTGCCTGCGCGAAGGTGACGACATCTTCGAGAACGGCGGCATCGACGATCCGGTCAACGAGGAACGTTATGCGGCGATGAACCTGCGTTTCCACACGCTGATCATCGAAGCCGGAGGCGGAAACCTGCTGCACCAACTCACCAGCCTTTTCGACCGGGTGCCGTTCGGCGCACCGGATTCGATCCGCTTCGACAACATCACCCGCAAGGAGCGGGCGCAGCATCTTCACTACGCGCACTGGCAGCACCATCACATGGTCTCGGCGCTGATCGCCCGCGACGGCGCCCGCGCCGAAAGCCTTTTTCGCGAGCATGGAGAAGGCGTGAAAATCAGCCTCGGCATCAGCAAGGGGCTTTTTGCGATCGACGGTTCGCGCATCCTGCCGATCTTCGACCTCGACAGTCCGGCGGGCCATATCAACGGCCTGATCCAAGACGAAAGCGAAGGCTAGGAACGCTTGCGGGCGCCGAAATAATTCCGCTTGGGATCCCAAAATGCCGATTTTGTTCGCGGATGGCGGCAATCCGGATCAAGTTTGTTTTTCTGCGCTGCACCAAATATCACCATATATTATGCAAACAGCGTAATTCTAATGGGCTGCCACGGCACTTTTGGCGACGAGGCCGGAATCTGGTATTGTATCCCAAAAATGATTGCTCTATGAATTGCTTCGACCGGGAGGAGGCCTCGATTTCCGCCAAGCCGTCGAGGCGAGGTTCGAGAACCGGGCTGTTGGGAGGAGATGGCGGGAGGAGACCGCTGACCCTCAATTGCATGAGACATCTTGAGACAATGCATATCGTATCCCGAACCGGCTTTGCCGGCGGGGCGGCGTGCAGGAGAGCAACCGAGGGAAGGTTAAGAAAATGCCGAAGAATCTGACCCAGATCCTGAAAGAAAAGGGCAATACTGTCGAGATGCTGCGCAATTCGCGCATCGGCATGTATATCTATCCGGTCGTCGCACCGGAATTTTCGAACTGGCGCACCGAGCAGATGGCCTGGCGCCATTCGGCGGTCCTGTTCGACCAGTCGCATCACATGGACGAACTGATCGTCGAAGGCCCGGACGCGTCCAGGTTCCTGGAAAGCCTGGCGATCAACAGCTTTGCCAATTTCGGCGTCGATCGCGCCAAGCATTACGTTCCGGTGACGCCTGCCGGACACGTCATCGGCGACATGATCATCTTCCGCGAGCGTGATGACAAGTTCGTGCTCGTCGGTCGTGCGCCGACCGCCAACTGGCTGCGCTACAACGCTTCGCTCGGCAAGCACGACGTCAAGCTTACCCACGACCCGCGTTCGCCGTCGCGCCCGGACGGCAAGGAAGTCAATCGCGTTCACTACCGCTTCCAGATCCAGGGTCCGGACGCTCCGAAGATCTTTGAAAAGATGAATGGCGGCCCGATTCCCGACATCAAGTTCTTCCATGTCGACTGGATCAATATCGGCTCCAAGAAGGTCCAGGCCCTGCGCCACGGCATGGCCGGCGCTCCCGGCCTCGAAGTCTGGGGTCCCTATGCCGAAAAGGACGAAGTCCGCGAGATCATCGTCAAGGCCGCCAAGGATGCGGGCGTCGACCTCTACTTGGTCGGGGCGCGCGCCTATTCTACCAACACGCTGGAATCCGGCTGGATTCCGTCGCCGCTGCCGGGCATCTACACCGGCGCCGAACTGCAGGGTTATCGCGACTGGTTGACGGAAGACAGCTATGAAGCGACCGGCTCGATCGGCGGCAGCCTCGTCTCCGACAACATAGAAGACTACTACGTCAACCCGTACGAACTCGGTTACGGCATCTACATCAAGTTCGACCACGACTTCGTCGGCCGCGAGGCGCTGGAAAAGATGAAGGGTCAGCCGCAGCGCAAGAAGGTCACCTTCGAGTGGAACGCGGAAGACGTGATGAAGGTCATCGCCTCGAACTTCGTCCCCGGCGGTGAGGCCTACAAGTGGATCGACCTGCCGCAGCCGAACTACGCATCTTCGAGCGCCGACAGGATCATGCATGGCGACAAGGTCGTCGGCATGTCGATGTTCAACGGCTACAGCTATAACGAACGCTGCATGCTGTCGCTCGGCGTCGTTGATGCGGATGTCCAGGAAGGCGATGTGCTGACACTGATCTGGGGCGAGCCGAACGGCGGCACGGGCAAGACCTCGATCGAAAAGGGCCACAAGCAGGCCGAGATCCGCGTCCGGGTCTCGCCGACCCCCTATGCGGCCGAAGCCCGCGAAAACTATGCCGAAAGCTGGCGCACCAAGAAGGTCTGATCGTCCTCCCAGGATATGACATGAGAACGGCGCCTCCGGGCGCCGTTTTTCGTTTTGGGGGTCGCTTAGGATGCGCCGCCGCTGTGATGCTGACGGGGAGAACTTAGAACTCCCTCATTCCTGTGCTTGTCACAGGAATCCAGCCACCGCGCGTCTGCGCGGTGAAGAGAGTCCTTTGCGCTCAAAGACTTGAGCGCGCTGGATCCCTGTGACAAGCACAGGGATGAGGAGAGCAACGGCATCGTCTCTCACCCCTGATCCCCCATCTTCCCCGGATTCATGATCCCCTTCGGGTCCAGCGCGGCCTTGATCTTCTTCATCACATCCACCGCCTTGCCGTGTTCCTTGCGCATGAATTTCAGCTTGGCAATGCCGATACCGTGTTCGCCGCTCGCCGTGCCGCCGACGGCGAGCGCCCGTTCGACGACGCGGTCGGCCATCTCGTCGGCCTCCTTGAGATGCTCCGGATTGTTTGGATCGATCAGGTAGGCGGTGTGGAAATTGCCGTCGCCGACATGGCCGATGATCTGGCCCTTGAGCGACGAGGCGTCGATGTCGGCGCGTGCGGCCACGATGCTTTCGGCAAGCCGCGAGATCGGCACGCAGATATCGCCGGTATAAAGATCGTAGCCCGGAATGATCGCCTTGGTCGCCCAGTAGAGATCGTGGCGGGCCTGCCAGAGTTTGGCGCGCTCGTCGGCATCCGCGGTCCAGCGGAAGGAGATCGCGTCATGGCCCTTGGTGATCTCCTCGACCAGCTGCGCCTGTTCCTTCACCCAGGCCTCGGTGCCGTGGAACTCGAAAAACAGGGTGGGGGCGACCGGCAGGCCGAGCTTCGAATAACTGTTGGTCGAGGCGATCGCCACCTCGTCCAGGAATTCGACGCGGGCGACCGGGATGCCGTATTGCACCGCCTCGATCACCGCCTCGACGGCATTGGCGACCGTCGGGAAGGCGCAGATGGCGGACGAAACGGCCTCCGGGATCGGATGCAGGCGGACGGTGAGTTCGGTGATGACGCCGAGCGTGCCTTCCGAGCCGACGAAGAGATGCGTCAGGTCGTAGCCCGACGAGGATTTTCTGGCCCGCGAGCCGGTCTGGATCGCTTCGCCGTCGGGTGTCACCACCCGGAGAGCCAGCACGTTTTCGCGCATCGTGCCGTAGCGGACCGAAGTGGTGCCACTGCCGCGGGTCGACGCCATGCCGCCGATCGAGGCGTCCGCGCCCGGATCGACCGAGAACATCAGACCGGTTTCGCGCAAGTCGACATTGAGCTGCTTGCGGGTGACGCCGGGCTGGACGACGGCCAGCAGGTCTTCCGGCCGGATCTCGAGGATCCTGTTCATCTCGCGGGTATCGAGTGAAATGCCGCCGCGGATCGGGATCGTATGGCCTTCCATCGAGGACCCCGCGCCGAAGGGCACGACCGGTACGCCATGCGCAGCACAGGCAGAAACGATCGCCCGGACCTCTTCTTCGGTGCGCGGAAATACGACAGCATCGGGCAGGTGAGGGGCAAGCCGCGACGTATCGTGGCTGTGATGTTCGCGAACGGAGGTCGATGTTACCAGCCTGTCGCCAAGCAAGCCCTTGAGTTGCGCAATCGCCTTGCTGACCGGCGTAACGAGATCATCCATGTGTTTTTCCTCCCCAATGTCCTGATGATGATTTGGATATCCGTGTCCCGGCTCAATCCGGGCGTGCCGACCAAGAGCGATCGGGTCGAGCTTCCGAGAAGAGCCGGCGTTCCGCTACACGGGTTTGAACGCCTACGCCGCATCCCAATCGATCGGCCGACGGATCCTCGCGGCCGAACGTTTTCTCCCGTAGACCCGATCTCCCGGTTCCACTCCGCCGCCGCATTCCATCCTCCATGTATGCATGGCAGGCGCGTCGCGACATTCTAGACGGTTTGAAGCCGGGTTAAAGAGCCTGCGGGAAAAATCTCAGGCAGCCTGAGTTTTTGTATCCCAAAAGGAAATGGATGCTTGTCGTTCCGGCCCGGATGTGTTGAAATTCGGATGCTCGGGTAGGGGATGTCAGGAGGAGGACGTCACCTTGGGAGACCGGGCGTGGGAGAAAATCAGTGTATACACGACTGTTCAGCACAGTTGCGGCTGCCGTGGACACGGCAGGTTTGGTTTCGGCCGCGGAGATGGCGCAGCCTGATCTCCGCAGGTCCTTTGACGCATCGCTGGCAGGCGGGCTTTCCGCATCCGGCAGTTGCGTCCCTTCACGGAATTTCCGACGACCTCGTCAGTCCGCCAGCGAGCTAAGTCTCCACGCGGATTGACAGCGATATTCGCCGGCCGGAACGGGAAGGGAGCCCTCCGGTCTCTGATCTCAAAGGGAGGAGAAATACATGAAACTGAAGGCATTGCTCGCTTCGGCCTGCCTCGCGGCACTGGCCGCGTCCGCGCCGACCACTGCTGCTCAGGCCGCTGACGTCGAATTGACGCTGTCGCACTGGGTGCCCGCCACTCATGCGCTGCAGCCGGGTGGCATGGAAATCTGGGCGAAATCGATCAGCGACGCATCCAACGGCCGCATCAAGATCACCATCTATCCGGCCTCGCAGCTCGGAGCGGCTGCGGACCATTACGACATGGCGCGAGACGGCATCGTCGACATCGGCTTCATCAATCCGGGCTATCAGCCGGGCCGTTTCCCGATCATCGCGGCGGGCGAAATCCCGTTCCTGATCTCGAACGCCAAGGGCGGCTCGCGGGCGCTGGACGAGTGGTATATGCAATATGCCGCCAAGGAGATGAAGGACGTCCAGTTCTGCATGGCGATCGTTCATGATCCGGGCACGCTGCATGGGACCAAGGGGCCGATCGAGGTTCCGGCCGATCTCAAGGGCAAGAACATCCGCCCGGCGCATGCCACCATGGCACGGCTGGTCAATTCGCTGGGCGCGGCCTCCGTTCAGGTGCCGGCCGGCGACATGCGCGAACTGATCTCCAAGGGCGCTGCCGACATGACGGCATCGCCGTGGAACTCGATCTACACATTCGGCCTGCAGGACGTCACCAAGCATCACCTCGACCTACCCTTCTATGTGACGACCTTCGCTTTCGTGATGAACAAGGCCAAGATCGACAGCCTGTCGCCTGCCGATCGCAAGGTGATCAACGACCACTGCACGCCGGATTGGGCGGAGAAGATGGCGTCCAAATGGGCGGATGCGGAAGCCGCCGGCCGCCAGAAGATGATCGATGCCGGCGGCCACACCATGTACAAGCCGACGCCTGACGAGGTCGGCCTCTGGAAGAAGGCGACGGCCTCGCTGCAGGGCGAATGGGAAGCCTCTGCCACCAAGGCGGGCGTCGATGCAAAGGCTGCCTGGGCAAGCCTCGGCGAGACGCTGAAGAAGTACAATGCCGACGTGAAGTGAGGATTTCTTAAGCGTCGAACCGGGCGGGCGCTTCGGCGTCCGCCCTTCCTGCCATCCGAATTTCGAGCTCAGACATGACCCGATATCTCGAACGCTTCACCGAAGCAGTCGATATGATCGCCGGCCTCCTCTTGGGGCTGTGCACGATCCTGATCGTCGTCTCCACGATCGGGCGCTATATCTTTTCCTGGGCGGTCCCCGACAGTTTCGACCTGTCCCGTTACCTGATCGGCGCCTGCATGATGTGGGGTTTTGCCTCGATCGGTTATCGCGGCGGCCATATCGCCGTCGATCTGCTCTATGAGCCGCTCGGATCGAAGGGGCGCCGGGTCCTCGATTTTATCGCCTGGAGCACGCTGCTCGCCTTCACGGCCATGCTCGCGTATATGATGTTTTTCCGCCTGACGAGCGCCTACAACAGCAATGAAACCACCTTCGATCTGCGGATACCGGTCTGGCCGCTGATCGGCCTGATCTGGCTCGGTTGCGCCTCGGCCGTCATCACCACCGCCGTTGTGCCCTTCCTTCGCCGCAAGGCCGAGGAACCCAATCCGCTCGAGGGGCATGGCGTATGAACACCGCTGATCTCGTTGCCATTGGCGGCTTTGTCGCCATGTTCGTCTTGATGGGGCTGCGCGTGCCGCTCGGCGTCTCGATGGGTCTTGTCGGGGTCTTCGGGTTTGCGGCGATGCGCGGCCTCTCGCCGGCGCTCAATCTTCTGACCACCTCGCCGATCCGGGTCATCACCGACTTCAACCTGACGCTGGTGCCATTCTTCATCCTGATGGGCGTCTTCGCCACCAATTCCGGCATGTCCCGGGAGCTGTTCAGGACCGGCAATGCCTGGCTCGGACAGTTCCGCGGCGGGCTGGCGCTCTCGACGATCGCGGCCTGCGCCGGGTTTGCGGCGATCTGCGGCAGTTCGATTGCGACCGCCGCCACCATGACCCGCGTGGCTCTTCCGGAAATGCGCAAGGCCGGTTATGCCGACGCCACCTCCACCGGCGTCATCGCCGCCGGTGGCACGCTCGGCATTCTCATCCCGCCCTCGGTGATGATGGTCGTCTACGCGTTCCTGACCGAGACGGATGTCGGGCAGCTGCTGATGGCCGGCGTCGTGCCCGGCATCCTCGCGACGCTGATGTATATGGCCACCGTGCTGATCGCCCATGGCAAGCGCCTGCCGCCCGGCACGAAGTTCGATCTGAGGGAAGCGCTCACCTCGCTGCGGGACGTCTGGGCGGTGCTGGTCCTGTTCCTCGCCGTCATTGGCGTCATCTATCTCGGCGTCGCGACGGCGACGGAAGCGGCGGCGGTCGGGGCGATGCTGACGATGATCATCGGCATCCTGCGTGGCCGGCTGGGCTTCAAGCTGATCATGCAGAGCCTCGTCGAGTCACTGCGCACCTCCGTGTCGCTGTTCAGCGTGCTGATCGGCGCCATCCTGTTCGGCTATTTCCTGGCGATCACCCAGTCGCCGCAGAAGCTGACGGCCTTCCTGGTCGGTATGGATCTCGGCCCCTACGGCACGCTGACGCTGATCCTGGTGATCTTTTTCATCGCCGGCGCTCTCATGGACGAGATGGCGATGATCATCCTGCTGGTGCCCATCGTCTTCCCGGTGATCACCCATCTTGGTTTCGACCCGATCTGGTTCGGCGTCATCATCGTGGTCTCCTGCGAACTCGGGATGATCACCCCGCCGGTTGGGATCAACGTCTTCGTCATCAACTCGATCGCCAAGGACGTGAAGATCACCACGATCTATGGAGGGGTGATGCCGTTCATCCTGACGGACATCATCCGGCTCATCCTGCTCGTTCTCTTCCCGGCGATCGCGCTGTGGCTGCCGACGACGATGCGCTAGGAGGATAGGATGCAGGCTCCGGGTCTGAGACGACTTTGCGAAATCCGCGCCGAACTCGGCGCACCGATCGAAAACGGAGGCGGTCCAGGCGGCCGCTGGCGGATCATCCCGATCATCGGCGGCGTGGTCGAGGGGGAGCGCCTTTCCGGGCGCATCCTCAATCTCGGCGCGGACTGGCAGAGCGTCTATGACGCCGGTTATGCGGAGCTCGATACCCGTTACGTCATCGAAACCCATGACGGGGCGATGATCGACATCCGCAATTTCGGTTTCCGGCATGGGTCCCCGGAGGTTCTGGCGAGATTGGCGGCCGGCGAGACGGTCGATCCGGCGCTGTATTACATGCGCACCACGCCGCGCCTGCAGACCGGCGATCCGCGCTATGCCTGGCTGAACCATACGATATTCATCGGCACCGGCGAGCGTCTGGCAAGTGCCGTGCGCATCAGCGTTTTCGAAGTGCTCTGATCCACCAGTCCACCGAGAAATGGAAAGGCCGCCGGATCATGAACCCGGCGGCCTTTTTGTTGCTTGTGAAGCCCGGCTGGCTTCAGGCCATATGGATCGTCTTGACCTCAAAATAGTTTTCGAGACCTTCCGGGCCGCCTTCGCGGCCGATGCCGGACTGCTTGAAGCCGCCGAACGGGTGGTGGATGTCGACGATCATGCCGTTGACGGTGACGCTGCCGGTCCGCATGCGGCGGGCAAACGCATAGCCACGCTCCGGATCGGAGCTGAAGACCGCGCCGGACAGGCCGTAGGTGCTGTCGTTGGCGATTTTGACCGCTTCCTCATCATCCTTGTAGCTGATGATCGACACGACCGGGCCGAAGATTTCCTCCTGGGCGATCTTCATGTCCATCGTCACGTCGGTAAAGACGGTCGGCTCGATGAAATAACCGCGGTCGAGACCGGCCGGGCGACCGCCGCCGCAGGCAACCGTCGCACCGCCTGCGCGGCCGGCAGCGATATAACCTTCGACGCGGGCAAGCTGGCGGGCCATGGTGAGCGGCCCCATCTGGGTGGTCGGATCCGCCGGGTCGCCGACCTTGATGTTCTTGACCGCGCCGACATAGAGGTCGATGAATTCCTGTTTGCGGGATTCCGGTACCAGGATGCGGGTCAGCGAGAAACAGACCTGGCCGGTGATCGGCATGGAATAGACCATCAGCGCCGGCAGCGCCTTGGCGAAGTCGGCATCGTCGAGAAGCACGGCTGCGGACTTGCCGCCGAGTTCGAGGCTGACGCGGGTCAGGCGATCGGCGCAGGCAGCGGCGATCGTCTTGCCGGCAATGGTCGAGCCGGTGAACGACACCTTGTCGATGCCCTTGTGGCGCACGAGGTAATCGCCGCCTTCACGGCCGGCCGGCACCAGGTTGAAGACGCCCTTCGGAATGCCAGCCTGCTCGATGCATTCGGCAAGCAGATAGGCGTCCAGCGGGGTTTCCGGCGAGGGCTTGGCGACAATCGTGCAGCCGGCGGCAAGCGCTGCCGAGACCTTGTAGTTCAAGAGCACCATCGGCGCGTTCCACGGGGTGATCGCCGCGCAGACGCCGACTGGCTCGCGCACCACGCGGACTTCGCCGCCATCGGCGCGCTTGCGCTGATCGACGAACTCGTCGTTCTCGATCAGGCCGGCATAATAGTTGTAGAGGCCCGGGTTCTGGCCGACCAGCTTCTTGGTCAGGAAAATCGGCGCGCCGACCTGGGTCGTCCAGGCATTGGCGATCTCGTCGAGGCGGGCGGTCAGGAGGTCGGCGACCTTGCGCATGTAACCGGCGCGTTCCTTGAAGGTCATGCGCGGCCACGGGCCGTTGTCGAAGGCGTCGCGGGCGGCGGCAACGGCCCTGTCGATATCGGCGTTGCTGGCTTCCGGATAGCTCATCAGCACTTCTTCGGTCACCGGCGAGATGACGTCGAGCTTGTTGGTGCCGAGTGGCGCGACCCATTCACCGCCGATGAAGAACTTTTCGGGGGTTTTCAGGACCTGTTCGTTTCTGACAGCGACATTCATTTCAGTCTCCTCCTCTGATAGAATGATTTCCAAAAGCCGCGGCCCCTTCATCTTGAGAAGATCCCGCAGGCATGACGACAATTCCTCGCCTTTTTCGCAGCGAACGGCCTTGCAGCCCTGCGCTTCGGCGATCTGCACAAAATCCATGTGGCGGATATCGACGCCGTCGATGCGGCCGGAGCCGCTCCGCTCGGCAATCGCCTTCAGGACCTTGTAGCCGCCATTGTTGAGGATGACGATCATCAGATCGGCATCGTATTCGACGGCAGACCAGATCGACTGGATGGAATAGAGGCTCGATCCGTCGCCGATGACGGCGATGACCGGCTGTTCCGGCTTGGTGAGGGCAGCGCCGACCGAGCCGGGCAGGGCATAACCAAGGCCGCCGCTGGCCGTCGCGAAAAAGCCGCCGGGCCGCTCGATGGGCAAGAAATCGTGCAGCGCGTCGCGAGCGCCTGGGGCTTCCTCGAAGACGATGCTCTCAGGCGAACGGACGCCTGCCAGTGTCTGGTAGAAAAATTCCTGGGTGATGCCCTTTGGCTGTTTCAGGCGCGGAATAGTGCGGGCAGGGCCGCCGGTACGTGGCGCACGGCAGCGCAGGCGGTAGACAAGGCTTTCGGTCGCGGCGCGCAGGTTCGAGACCATGGCGTTGCCGACGATGGCGCTTGCCGCCTGGGCCGGATCGTCGGTGATCAGCCAGAGTTCGGCACCTTGCGGGATGTCCGGGCCGGAGCCCGCGAAATGATAGGTGAAGGCCGGCGCGCCGAGCACCAGCACGAGGTCGGCGTCACCGAGGCAATTGGCGAGCTTCGGCTGGAAGGCCGGCAGGAAACCGGCAAACAGCGGATGGCGTTCGGGAAAGCTGCAGCGGGACGAAAGCGGGCTCACCCAGACTTTCGCCTGCAGGATTTCCGCAAGCCGCACGGTGGCATCCCAGGCATTGTCGATATCGACGCCCGGCCCGACGACCAGCACCGGCTCGCGGGCTTCGTTCAGCCGGCGGGCGAGATCGTCAATTGCGGAGGCGGGCGCGCTGATCACCGTTTCCACATCGCGAATGGCGATCGGGGCTGCCTGCGCCTGCCAGTCGCTGAGCGGCACCGACACCATGACCGGGCCGCGCGGTGCCTGCATCGCCATGTGGTAGGCGCGGGCGATCGCGGCCGGCACGTCTTCGGCGCGGGCGGGTTCGCAGGCCCATTTCACATAGGGTTTCGGAAACTCGGTCGGGCTTTCGGCGAACAGGAACGGGTCGTGCGGCAGCAGCTCGCGGCTCTGCTGGCCGGTGGTGATGATGAGAGGCGCGCGGTTGCGGTAGGCCGTATAGATATTGCCGAGCGCATGGCCGAGGCCGGCGGCCGAATGCAGGTTTACGAATGCCGGCTTGCGGCTCACTTGCGCATAGGCGTCCGCCATCGCGACGACGATCGATTCCTGCAGGCCGAGCACATAGGAAAAGTCTTCCGGCACGTTGACGAACATCGGCAGTTCGGTCGAGCCCGGATTGCCGAAGATCCGGTCGATGCCCTTCTGCCTCAGAAATTCGAAAACCGCCCCGCTTACCGTCTGTCCACGCAGCTTGGTGCTGCCGGATAGGAAATCCAGCGACATCTTGTTCATAGCTTCGAGGCCTCCTCCCGGCCTTCGGGGTTCCTACCCCGAGCGCGTATGTTAGCGGGAGGAAGTGTTGCAGATAGCGCCTTGTCTTGGAATTGAAGAATTTCCAATAATCCATTACACCAGGGCATGACTTTGGATGTGCGGTCGGCTCAAATCGTTCTCGAATGCGCGCGGCGCGGCAGCCTCGGCGCGGCGGCGACTGCGCTCAACATGACGCAGCCGGCGATCACCCGCATGCTGAAGCGCCTGGAGGACAGCTATGGCGTTCCCCTGTTCGAGCGCACGACGCGCGGCGTGGTGCCGACCGTGTTTGGCGATGCGCTGCTCCCCTATGCAAAGCTGGTGGTGTCCGAGATTGGCAACGCGACCGACGTCATCCAGCAGATGCGGGGCGCCAGCCGCGGCGTGGTGCGGATCGGCGGCGTGGCGAGCGTCGTCGGCGGTTTCATCATCGCCGTCATCGGCGAGATGCGCAAACAGCATCCCGAGGTGCAGTACCAGGTCATCGAGGACCTGGAGGACCGGGTGCTGGAAGGGCTGAAGGGCGGCACGATCGACATCGCGATTTCACCGGAGCCCTATCTCGACGACGATATCATCATGGCGACGCCCGATATCATGCACGACACGGTCTCGGTCTTTGCGAGGTCCGATCATCCGATCATCAAACGGGAGCACGTGACGCTCGCGGAAGCGGCCGGGTTCGACTGGGCGATGCCGCCGCCCGGGACGCCGACGGTCAGGGAATGGCAAAGGCGGTTCCACGACAACGCGCTGGAACCGAACGCGCCGTCGATCATCTCCCGCTCGGTGCCGGTCCTGAAGGCCGCGGTGCTTTCGGAAGCGCTCTGCTGCTGGATGCCACTGCCTCTTGTCCGGGAAGAGGTGGAACGGGGCAATATGGCACGCGTCAACGTGCCCGAACTCGACTGGCAACGGACCTTTCGCGTCTACCGCCGCAAGAAGGGCCTGATGACGCCGCCGACGGTCAACCTGCTGCAATGCATCCGCCGCATCAGCGAGACCTGGACGATGTAGCGCAGAATGGCTGGGGCTATCTCTGCTTGGGGAAGGCGTTCCCAGATCAAGCCGTCTTGCCGACCCGCGGCAGCGATGCGAACTCCTTGAGATAGGCCCGCCAGCCGCCGAAGGCCGTAATGTCGAGCGCGCCCTGGAGCGCGAACGGTTCGGCCAGAAACCCCTTGGCCGAGGTGCCGTCCGCGAGCGTGACCGTGCCGATGCCAAGCGGCGGCGGGATCGCCGCGACGAACAGGCCGAAGGCTGCCGGCGTCAGTTTCCAAACTTCGACCTCAATTTCTCCACCTTCGCCTTCGGCGACGCGCACCATGCCGGGTTTCGGCGGTACTGTTCCGGCAAGCGCGTAAAGCCTGTAGGCGGCGGAGGTTTTCGCGACCCGGGAAAAGGTGCCGTCGAGATCGGTAAGCTGATGGTTGAGCGGCATGCCGGAAAGGTGCGCACCGACCACGATGACGTCGATCAGGTCGTCGCTTGCGACGACTGCGGGCGTTTCGGATGGCGCGGGAAGCGGCCAGCCAGTGGCGCCGAGGGTGAGCCCGCTCGCCTGGTGGAGGTCACGGGCCAGTGACGCGGTGAGTCCGTCGCGGCCGGAGGGGGCGAGCAGCGTGACGCTTGCCGGCAGGCCATCGGCACGGGTGCCGGTCGGCACGGCGATGCCGCACATGTCGAGCAGATTGACGAAGTTGGTATAGGTGCCGAGCCGCGAGTTTTCCCGGATCGGCTCCGCTTCCAGATCGGCGACGGTGTAGTGGGTCGGCGCGGTCGGCACGCAGAAGAGGTCGACGGAGGTGATCACCGGCGCCAGCGTTTTCTTCAGGGCCTGCAACGCATAAAGACCCTTGAAGGCGTCGGCTGCGGAGAGCGATTTGGCGCCGCCATAGATTTTTCGCGTTACCGGGTGAAAGCTTTCTTCCCTGGTGTCGAAGAACGACTTTACCGCCGCATAACGCTCGGCCACCCAGGCGCCTTCGTAGAGAAGGTTGGCGACCTTGTAGAAATCGCCGAAAGGCACTTCGACGATCCGATGTCCGAGCCCTGCGAGCATCGATACGGCGTCGCCATAGGCGGCCTCCATCACGGTATCACCGAAGAATTGCAGGTCTGCCCTGGCGGGCACGCCGATCGTCAGCACAGGCGCTGCCGAACCGAATCCGGTCACTGGGGCAACCTTCGAATAGGCGTCCGTCTCGTCGTATTTGGCGGCGACGGAGAAGACCTTCCAGGCGTCGTCCGCGGTCAGTGCGAAGATCGAGACGCAGTCGAGCGTGCGGCAGGCGGGAATGACGCCTGCGGTCGACAGCGCGCCAACGCTCGGCTTGAGCCCGACGATATTGTTGAGGCCGGCCGGGATGCGCCCCGAACCGGCGGTATCGGTGCCTAAAGCGAAGCTGACGATGCCTTGCGCGGTCGCGACCGCCGACCCGGAAGATGAGCCGCCCGGCACGAGCCTCGCGTCGATGGCGTTTTTGGGGATCGGATAGGGCGAGCGTACCCCGACGAGGCCGGTCGCGAACTGGTCGAGATTGGTCTTGCCGATGACGATCGCACCGGCTGCCTTGAGCAGGCCGACCACGGTCGCGTCCGTCTCGGGCATGTAGGCATAGTCCGGGCAGGCGGCGGTGGTCGGTATGCCGACGACGTCGATATTGTCCTTCACCGCGAAGGGAATGCCGAACAACGGTTTTTCGGGATCGAAGGCGCCGAGTTTCGCGGCTTCCGCCAGTACCGTCTCCCTGTCGGCCAGATGGATGAAGATGCCGGGATCATTGACCTCGGCGATGCGTGCGAAAACCGCTTCGACGACTTCCGCGACACTGCCGCCATTCTGGTAGAACGCGTGAAGCGAGGTGATATCGAAGGCTGGTGTCTTTCCCGGCAGGCTCATGCCATTTCCTCTTCCAGTATTGTCACCGGCCGGTCCCACTGGATCAGCACGACGCAGCCGGTATCGCTCCAGACGGAGTGTTCGGTGCCCGGCGCATTGACGATATAGCTGCCGCGGCCGTAATCGCCGGCCTCGTCGGATTGCACGCCCTCGAGCACCAGGATGGTTTCGAGGCCCTCATGGCGGTGGCGGGGAACGCCGGCGCCGGCCTCGTATTTCAGCAGCGCCACACCCGGCTGGTCGCCCTCGAAGGGGCGGATCCAATGGATGGTGACCTCGTCGCGGAAGGGCTCGAATTGCAAGTCTTTCCAGCCGCCTAACGTCAATAGCTCGCGAGTTGATTCAGGCATTGTTTTTCCCCTCTGGCGCGATCCCGTCCAGAATGTCGTCGACATGAGCGGTCCAGCCGACGATCGCGCCCTGAGCGCGGATCATGGCGATGGCCGCCGCCTTGAATTCCGGAAAATAGCTCTCTGTCGCCTCTTCGGCGAGCAGGCATTCGTAACCGCGATCGTTCGCCTCGCGCATCGTCGTCTGGACGCAGACTTCCGTCGTCACGCCGGCGAAGACGAGCTGAGTGATGCCCTTCTCCTTCAGCACGTCCCCCAAGTCAGTGGCGTAGAAGGCGCCCTTGCCGGGCTTTTCGATCACCACTTCGCCGTCGATCGGCGCGAGTTCGGAAATGATCGCCGTGCCGGGTTCGCCTGAAATCAGCACACGACCCATAGGGCCGACATCGCCAATCCTGAGCGTCGGATTGCCGCGGTCGCGCTTGGCGGGCGGCAGGTCGGAAAGGTCCGGCTTGTGGCATTCCATCGTGTGGATGACCGGCAGACCGGCATCGCGAAAACCTTGGATGAGGCGTTTGACGTCCGGGACGATCCTGGTGATACGGCCGACATCGTTGCCGAGGCTGGCGCCAAAACCGCCGGGTTCGGCGAAGTCACGCTGCATGTCGATGACGATGAGCGCCAGTTCCTTGGGTTTCGCCGGGAAGGCAAAGGGTTCTGCCTTGATCTCCATCAGTGATGCCCCGCCATATGGGCGCCGATGACGCCGATATCGGCGGCGCGGATCGGTGTTTCGTAGACCAGCTTGCCTTCCGAGATCACCATGATGCGGTCCGACATTTCCAGCAGCTCGTCGAGATCTTCGGAAAGCAGCAGCACAGCGGTGCCTGAGTTGCGGGCGCGCATGATGCGGGCGCGGATTTCCGCGACGGCTGAGAAATCCAGGCCGAAACAGGGATTGGAGACGATCAGCAGATCGACGTCGCCGGTCAGTTCGCGGGCGAGCACGGCGCGCTGGACGTTGCCGCCGGAAAGGGCTGATATCGGCGAGGACGACGAGGCGGTCTTCACCTTGAAATCGGAAATCAGCGACGAAGCGCGTTTCTTCATCTCGCCCTTGTTCAGCCAGATCGCATCCTTGCCGTCACCCTTCAGATCGAAGGTACGGAAGGCCAGGTTTTCACTAACGGTCATTTTCGGCGCGCAGGCGTTCTGCAGCGGTTCTTCGGGGATGAAGCGGACATTGTTCTTCCGCGTCTCGGGGCGGGTCGCGCCATAGGTCTCGCCGTTGACGGTCACTGTGCCGCGGTCGGTCGGGCGCTGGCCGGCGAGAATTTCGGTGAGTTCCTTCTGGCCGTTGCCGGAAATGCCCGCGATGCCGACGATCTCGCCGGAACGGACGGTCAGGTTGTCGATCTCGATGGTCTTCAGGCCGGAGCGGTCCGGCGCCTTGACTTGCTCGACCTTCAGCACCGATTTCGCTGCGTCCGGCACCGGCAGGCGGCTGTCGAGTTCGGCGAGCTTGACGTCGCCGATCATCATTGCCGCCATGTCGGAGGTGGAGAGTTCGCTGACCTTGCCGGTGCCAACCAGCTTGCCGCGGCGCAGGATCGAGACCGCGTCGGCGAATTTCGTCACCTCGTGGAACTTGTGGCTGATCATCAGCACGGTCAGTTCGCCGCGTTCGGTCATGCCGCGCACGATGCCGAGCATTTCGTCGGCTTCTGCCGGCGTCAAAACCGAGGTCGGTTCGTCGAGCACGAGGAAAGAGCGGCCGAGATAGAGTTGCTTGACGATCTCCAGCTTCTGCTTTTCGCCGGCCGCGAGCTCACTTACCGGCCGTTCGAGCGGGATCTGGAACGGCATGCGCTCCATGAACGCGGCAAGGTCCTTGCGTTCCTTCGCCCAGTTGATCACCGAGGGCACGGAGGTCCGGCTGATCACCAGGTTTTCGGCGCCGGTCAGCGAGGGAACCAGGGTGAAATGCTGGTAGACCATGCCAAGCCCGTAGGTGGCGGCATCCTTGGGCGAGGCGACCGAGACCTCGCGGCCGTCGACCGACAGCGAGCCGGATGTGGCGTGGTAGAAGCCCATGATGCATTTGACCAGCGTCGACTTGCCGGCGCCGTTTTCGCCGAGCAGCGCGTGGAACGAGCCGGCGGGCACGCTGATCGAGACGTTGTCGAGCGCGGTGAACGAGCCGAAGCGCATGGTCATGCCGAGCGTCTCGATGCCGACCGCCTTGCCTGTCTGCGGGAGTGGGGTATCGCGAACGATGCTCACTTCAAGTCTCCTTTTCGACGATAATGGCGACGGGGCCGCCGCCGGGTGGTCCCTGGTGCTCGGCGCCGCCCGAGACGTAGAGGTCGGTGATGCCGAAAACGCCAGCGAGAACGCCGCCGACGAAAGCGCGGGCGTGGCGCGTGCCGGAAATGTCGGAATCGTCCAGCATTGTATGGCGTTTGCCGCCGACCCTGCCGGAAGGGTCCGGTTCGGCCTTGGCGAGAACCGCTGCAAGGCGGCTGTTTTCCGGCAGGCGTTCACGCGCCCGGCGGACTGAATGTGCGTCGATCGCGTTTTCCATGACCGCATGGTCGATCGCGAACGGGCCGGACCATTGGGAGCTCATGCCAAGCACGATGATCTCGTGGTCGATCAGTTCGACGCCGGCCGATGTCGAGGCGCAATTCGAGAAGAGGTCAAAACGGATACCGATATCGGCATCGGCGATTTCCGCTTCGTCGACCTCGCCGAGCGCCACCGCGACGCCGAGCGCGGAGGCGCCGCGCGACAGGCCCATCGACTTCAGCGTGTCGCGGGTCGCGACGGTGGCGCCCGCGGCCTCCGCCTCGGAGATCCGGCGCGACGTCAGCAGCGGGCATTTGATCTGGACGAAATGCACATCCGCCGGGTCGTCGACACCGGCATCCCGCATCGCCGCCCTGACCCCGTCGGCGACGAGCAGAACCTGTTGCCGGCGTCCGAGATGATGGGTGGGCAGAACGGGTGTGCGGGAGGCACCGATTGCGAGCGCTCGTTCGCCGGGCGCTTCCACAGTTTCGCGGGTGAAGATCGTCCAGTGCGGCGAAAGCGCGCCTTCGGTTCCGCCCGACATGACGGTTGGAATCCCATCGACACCATGCCTGTGGAACAGGTCCTCGAAGCTGCGGGTCGCGTATCCACGGCTGAAATCGTTGACGCAGCCGTTGCCTTCGGTCTTGCCGAGCACTGCCACGACGTTCTTCGCCGCAAGGCCGCCCGCAAACAGCGCCTCGACGCCGGCGACATCGTCCGGGCCGTCGGCGGGTATGCGATAAACGTGGGCACGCAGGGAGGACATCAGGGCAGGGCCTTCACGAGCGCATCGGAGTTGGAGACGGCACCGAAGACGCCGCCCTGCATCTTGACCATCTTGATGGCGGCGAGGTGGTTGCCGTAGTCGGTAGCGCCGCAGCAGTCTTCCAGCATCAGGCATTCGAAGCCGCGGTCGTTCGCCTCGCGCATCGTCGTCGAGACGCAGACATCGGTGGTGATGCCGGTCAGCACGATGTTTTCGATGCGCTTCTGGTTGAGGATGAGTTCCAGGTCGGTGGCGCAGAAGGAGCCCTTGCCTGGCTTGTCGATGATGACTTCACCTTCGATTGGATAGAGTTCCGGGATGATGTCCCAGCCGGGCTCGCCGCGCGTGAGGATGCGGCCGCAAGGGCCAGGATCGCCGATTCCCGCGCCGATGCGCTGCGAGCGCCAGCGCTTGTTGGCCGGCAGGTCGGCGAGATCGGGCCTGTGCCCCTCGCGGGTGTGGATGATGTGGTAGCCCTTGGCGCGCATGGCGGCGAGGACGCGTTTGATCGGCTCGATCGGCGCCTGGACCAGGGCTAAGTCGTAACCCATGTGATCGACATAACCGCCCTTGCCGCAGAAATCGGTCTGCATGTCGATGATGATCAGCGCGGTGTTCTGAGGTCTCAGGTCGCCGTTATAGGGCCAGGCATAGGGATCGGCGTCGATATAGCTGAGTGTCTGGCCAGCCAGTGCGGCGGGGGAAAGGCTGTTCATCGGGTCTCTCCAATTCGGTTTGTGGCCTATTTCGTCAGCGACAGCGCGCCCGGCGCGCCGGCCAGCGAGCGGGTGGGCGAGGAGGTGGCGATCAGGATGATGAGGGTGAGCACGTAGGGTGCCGCGTAGAACAGGTAATAACCTTGCGTGACGCCGACCGATTGCAGGGCGGGCCCAAGCGCGCCGGCACCGCCGAACAGCAGAGCGGCAAGGAAGCAGCCGATCGGGTTCCAGCGGGCGAAGATCACCAGCGCCACCGCCATCAGGCCTTGCCCGGAGGAAATGCCTTCGTTCCAGGAGCCGGGGTAGAAGAGCGACAGATAGGCGCCGCCGATCGCTGCCAGCGACCCGCCGGCGGCGGTTGCCAAAAGCCGGACGCGGTCCGGGCTGATGCCCATGGCGCGGGCGGCATCGGTGCTGTCGCCGACGACGCGCAGGATCAAGCCGATACGGGTATTCTTGAAGGCCCAGAACAGGAAGAGGGCGAGTGCGGCGCCGATGAAGAACAGCACGTTGATGTTGAGCGCCGCCTGCACCTGTGGCACCGCCGACCAGCCGCCGAGCGGGATGGAGGGCAGTTTCGGCGCCACCGGCTGGATGAAGGACTTGCCGAGGAAGAAGGCGAGACCCAGGCCGAACTGCATCATGGCGATGCCGATGGCGATATCGTTGACCTTGGGCCATTTGCAGATCCAGCCGTGGATCGTGCCGAACATGGCGCCGGTCGCCATCGCCGCCAGCACGCCCAAGGTCGGCGAACCGGTCATCACCGCCACCGCATAGGCCGTCATGGCACCGAAGACGAGCGTGCCTTCAAGCCCGAGATTGATCCGGCCGGAGCGCTCGGTGATCGTCTCTCCGAGCGAGACGAAGATGAACGGGGTGGAGACGCGGATGGCGCCTGCGAAGATCGCCAGCGGCACCCCCCAGAGGCCGATACCTGTGTCTTCCATCGGTCAGCTCCTTTTCCAGAGGTCGGGATTGAAGATCTTGAAGCGGCCGTAAAAGGTCTCGCAGAAGAGGATGACGATGAAGAGCGTGCCCTGCAGCACCAGCACAGTGGCGTCCGGAAGCCCCATGCGTCGCTGGATCAGGCCGCCCGAGGCGGAGATGCCGCCGAGCAGGATGGCGACCGGAATGATCGCCAGCGGATTGTGGCGAGCGAGGAAGGCGACGAGGATGCCGGTATAGCCGTAGCCGGCAGCAAGCGAGGCGTTGGCGCTGCCCTGCACCGCCGCGACTTCGATCATGCCTGCGAGGCCGGCAAAACCGCCGGCAATCGCGGTGAAGCCGACGATCAGCTTGCCGACCGGCAGACCCTGGATCTGCGCCGCACGGACGTTGCCGCCGGCGATGCGCGCCGCAAAACCGTAGCTGGTGATCTCGATCAGCACCCAGGAGAGGACGCAGGCGACGACGCCGATGACGAGGCCCCAATGGACGTCCATGCCGGGGATCTGGCCGAGCATGTAGTCCTTCGGCAGAGGTTTGGTGGAGGGCTTGTTGAGGCTCGCCGGATCGCGCAGCAGCCCTTCGACGAACTGGTTCATCAGGGCAATCGCGATATAGGCCAGCAGCAGCGAGGAAATCGTTTCGTTGACGCCGCGATAGTGGCGCAGGAAACCGGCAAAGCCGATCCAGATGCCGCCGACGACCATGGCGGCAAAGCTCATGAAGACGAAGAGCACGATCGGCGGCACGATGCCGACGAAGGGCATGGCGCTGGCCGCCGCCGCGACGCCGCCGAGGACGACCGCGCCTTCCGCGCCGATGATGACGAGGCCGAGGCGTGCCGGCAGCGCCACGCAGAGCGCGGTCAGCAGCAGCGGTGCGGCGCGGGAAAGGCTGTTCTGGATCGAGAACCAGCTTCCGAAACCGCCTGTGTACATGAGCTGGAAGAGGGTGAGCGGCGACTTGCCGACCGCCAGGATGAAGAGGGAGAAAAGCGCCAGGCCGATCAGGATCGCCACCAGCCCGATCGCCACGGGCTCAGCCCGTCGCGCCAGCCATTCGAGGAGGGGGCGCAGCGAAGCTCCGCTCCCCGTTGCTATCGATAGTCCCGGATCGTTCGCTTCGACCGTCATGGCGCTTCTCCTTCACCTCGAGATCAGGACGTGGACCCGACGACGCCCTCGACCAGGTAACCCATGCTTTCGAGTTCGATCGCATCCTCGGCGAAGGCGGTGCCGGCGGTGACGACGACATTGCCCTTGTTGTCCTTGATCGGGCCCTTGAAGACCGAGAACTTGCCGGACATGATCTCGGCAAGCGTCGCCTCGAACTTCTTGCGGCCTTCGGCCGAGACAGCCGGTCCGAGCGGGCTCATCTTGACGAAGCCATCCTTCAGGCCGCCGCGGACGAAATTGCCGAGCTTGCCGCCGCTCTGGGCCGCCTTGATGAAATTGGTATAGACATTGCCCCAGGCCCATTCGGCGCCGGTCAGGTATTTGTCCTTGGCAAGCGCGCTCTGGTCCGCATGGTAACCGCAGACGAAGGCGCCGCGACGGGCGGCGGTTTCGACGACGACTTTCGGGCTGTCCACATGGCAGGTGATGACGTCGGCACCCTGGTCGACCAGCGCGTTGGTGGCTTCGGCCTCCTTGACGGCGAGCGACCATTCGCCGGTGAAGATCACCTGGCAGGTGATCGTCGGATCGACCGAACGGGCGCCGAGCAGGAAGGAATTGATGTTCTGGACCACCTGCGGGATGGGCTTGGCGGCCACGAAGCCGATCTTCTTGCTCTTGGTCGCGTAAGCCGCGGCAATGCCGTTCAAATACTGACCCTGGCCGATATAGCCGAAATAGGAGCCGGTATTCATCGGGTTCTTGCCCTCCTGCCAGAGGCCGCCGCAATGGCGGAACTGCATCTTCGGATATTTCGCAGCCATGGCCAGCATGTGGGGGTCGAAATAACCGAAGGAGGTCGGGAAGAGCAGGGTGGCGCCGTCGAGGTTGATCATCGATTCCATGGTCTTCTGGACGTCGACGGTTTCCGGAACGTTTTCCTCTTCGACGAGCGTGATCCCCGGCATCTTCTTGATGACGGCCGCACCCTCGGCATGCGCCTGGTTGTAACCATAGTCGTCCTTGGGGCCGACATAGATGAAGCCGACGGTGAGCGCGGTCTGCGCCATGGCCTGCGAGCCGAACAGGCCGGGCACGGTGCCGGCGGCCAGGCCGGCAGCGGAAGCCTGGAGAAAGTTGCGGCGGTTCATGGGAAGGAGTTTGGTCATCGGCATGCTCCTTGCGGCTCTGGGCCGGTTTCGAACGGGTACGGTAAAGTGCATGCAATGTGCGTGCCAGAACTCAAGTCACTGTTATTGAACAGCAGTTTTACGATCCAAAACTCTGAAAAGAAAAGTGCATACAGATTCATCGCATTTTCGCTTAAGAAATAATCAATAGTTATTATTTGTTCAGCAATCCGCCGGAGGGGCAATACGGCAATCGCCGGTGGTGCCTTTCCGACATCGGAAAGCTGAAAATTAACGCGACGTTGGCGGCGTTATTTGACTTATCAGGCCCGGAACGGCATCTGTATGCAAATTGTAAGGTCAAGTAGAATCGTCCCGTGAAGCAGGCCAGGCGCAGAGAAGTCATCCGTACCGGAACCACCGTCGAGCAGATGGTGCGGGCGATTGCCGATATGATCGTCACCGGCGCCCTCCTGCCGGGTGAGAAGCTCGACGAGATCTCGCTCGCTTCACGCTTCGAGGTGTCCCGTACGCCGGTGCGCGAGGCCCTGCGCGAGCTCGGTGCCATGGGCCTTGTCGGGCGCGAGCCGAACCGCAGCGCCGTCGTCACCAACGTGACCGGGACCTATCTGCATTCGATGTTCGAGGCGATGGCCGAGCTCGAAGGTATTTGCGCCCGGCTGTCGGCGGAGCGGATGACAGTGGACGAGCGGCGCGCATTGGAGCTCGAACATCGCGGCTCGATGCGGCTGGTGCATGCCGGCGCCGAAGAAGAGTATGCGGCGCACAATACCGAATTCCACACCCGGCTTTATCGCGGCGCCCATAACGACCATGTCTTCGAGATGGTAACCCAGACGCGGGCGCGGCTCGCACCTTTTCGGCGGGCACAGTTCCGCCTACCGGGGCGCCTTGCGAAATCCTACGAGGAGCACGACCAGATCGTCACCGCCATCATCCGCGCCGATACGGTCGCGGCAGGGCAGGCGGCCTATTCGCATGTGGCGATCGTCAGCGACGCCAGCGCGGTGTTTGCAACGGCTGGGGAATAGGCTGCCGGCCAACACCACAGCCCCCTTTTTTCAAGCACTTTTGGCCGCACGGATGAAAATCCGGCGGTTCCGTTTGGGCGGGAATGGGGCAGGCGGGGTATTTTGGGTATTGGGTATTCAGGCTTTCCACCTGCCCCGGCCGTTTTTGCGTTTCCGGGGATTGTCAGGCCCCTTGAACCGCTTCCTCGACCATCACCGGAAACCGGACCTTGCGAGCCGGACGATGCGGCCGGTTCGCGAACCCGGTTTCCCATCCGATGACCGGGGGATTATGCGAGCGATTGCGGAGGCGGGGACGGACGAGGAAGCGAAAGCGGCTAAGTGTTTGAACGCCGGTGGGGGAATTTTTCAGAAGTGCTGAAAGCGTCCCCGTTTTGGAGGCGCTGTTCTTTGGGTGTCGAGTGGATCGTCGGGGCAAATGAGCAAGGCCGAGGTACTTTCTGCGTCAGCTTTAGTGGTCTGCGTCAGCTTTAGTGATTGTGCGCCAGCCTCCAATTCCTCATTCCTGTGCATGTCACAGGAATCCAGCCACGGCGCGTTTGCGCCGTGGGAAGAGCTCTTTCTCACCCAAGGACTTGGGTGCACTGGATCCCTGTGACAAGCACAGGGATGAGGGAGTGTGTGGCGGCGGCTCGTCGAATGATCGAGAACTCCGCAGATTGCCGATCTGGTCCGCAGGCCTCTGAAATCACCGCCCCGCCGACCGCGCCGAGACAAACACCTGCGGCTCGTACGTGAAATCCTTGTCGAAAGGATAGGTCGGCTTAAGCTTGCGGTGGCGTTCCAGGCGCTCGACGAACTGGTCGACGACGCCCGGTGACAGGGCCATCAGGTTCGGGTTGGCGATCGGCGCCAGTTCCGGGGAGAGATAGCCCGACTTCACGACGATGATCTTGGCGCCGTTCGGGTCGAGGCCGAGGCGGGCGAAGTCGGCGATGTAATGGTAGGGGCGGCGCTTGGCCGAGAGGACCAGTTCGATGCCGTCGATGGCGACGACGGCCTGCCGATCGGCAAGGTCGGTGGTCTCGTGGAGGAACTGGACCTTGACCTTCGCCTTGACCGGCTGGCTGCCGATCGTGTCGAGCGTTGCACCGATCGACAGGTCAAGTTCGGCGCCGACGCCGGCCGCATAGCAGGCCTCTGTCGCCGCCTTGTCGGCGATGCCGGCGAAGACAACGCCGGTTGCCTTTTTCGCGATCAGTTCGGCAAGCACCTCGGCACGGTCGCCGACGCCCCCGCCGGTCGGGTTGTCGCCGGATTCGGCGAGCACCACCGGAGCGGTCTTCGAGGCGATCGCCCTGTCGACGCATTCCTCTATCGAGCCGGTCTCGCAGCCGAACACGAATTTTTCGCGCGCATCCCAATAGGCCTTGGCAACGCGCTTGGCTTCCCGCTCCAGCACGGCGCGGTCGGTGCCGGTCATGATCGCGGCGGCGGTGCCGCGCGGCTCGTCGGCCCAGACGTAACCGACCATCAGCGAGGCATCCCAGACACCATCGATGGCATCGATCTCCGGCATCATCTCGTAGAGGCTTTTTGCGGGCTCATCGACCGTCGAGGTGCGTTCGCCCGGCAGCACGACCGGGATCGGCGCCCAGAGCAGCACCGGCTTGACGCCGGTCTTGAGGCTCTCGACCAGCATTTTCACCGAGCGGCGCATGGTCTCCTCGACGTCGATATGCGGCGCGGTGCGGTAGGTGGAATACATGTCGAGCGCATCGATGATCCGCTGGCTGACGTTGCCGTGTAGGTCGTAGCTGGCCGAGATCGTGCAATCCGGGCCGACCAGGTCGCGGGTGGCGGTGATCCAGTCACCCTCGGCATCCTCCATGCCCTGAACATACATGGCCCCGTGCATGGCCAGATAGAGGCCGTCGAGCGGCAGCATCGGTTTCAGCCGGTCGAGGAATTCGGCCTTGAAGCGTTCATAGGTGGAGCGGGAAACCGGGCCGCCGGCAATGGCGCGGCAATGGATGGTCGGCAGAAATTCGGCGCCGTAGTCCTTGAGGAAGGCGAAATAGGGCGCTGCCGTCAGGTCATCGCCGCGCACGATGCGAAAATCCTTTTCCTCGTTGAGAACCGGATTGTAGGTGCTGCATTCGATATGGATGCCGCCGACAGCAATACGCATGGAAAAACCTCAGTTGGAGTTTGGGCCGATCAGGAAATTATGGGCTGCGATGCTGGCGGCACCGCGGGCCCAGACATCGCCATCGACGCGCTTGATGCGGATCGGCGTCTGGCCGGCGTAACGCGGCAGCACGTTGGTTTCGATGGCCTGGTTGACCACCGTGCCGAACAGGCCGTCGAACGAGCCTTCGACATGGGTGATCAGGATCAGGCCGGGGTCGTTGATCTGGATGAGGTTGGCGATCGAAAGGCCGAGCGCCGAGCCGGCGCGGTGCAGGATGCGGATCGCGGCGGCGTTGCCTGTCGACGCCTCGTATTCGATATCCGACAGCGAGGTGCATTCGAGCCCTTCGGCGCGCGACATTTCCTTGATCGCCTTCATCGAGGAGACGGTGTCGAGGCAGCCACGCTTGCCACAGCGGCAGGGCGCGCCGCCAGGCTCGATGGTGCAATGGGCGATTTCGCCGGCGCCGCCGTGATTGCCGCGATAAAGCTTGCCGTCGATGAAATGGGCACAGCCGATGCCATCGCCGAGCGAGACGACGCTGAAACTCTGGATCTCGCGGGCGCTGCCGAACAGTTTTTCGCTGACGGCGACCGCCTTTGCGTCGTTCTCGATAAAGGTCTCGACGCCGGAGCGCTCGCGGATAATTCTTGCCAGCGGCACGTCCTGCCAGCCGAGCAGGGTGGACTGCACGCAATTGGCCTGGGATTCGTCGACGAAGCCGGACAGGGCGACGCCGATGCCCGAGAGCTTTTCCCGGGCGTCCGGATGGGCTTCGAGAAGGCTCGGCAGGCCCTCGGTGATCGCCTGCGCAATCACATGCGGATCGCGTGACAGCGGCATCGACTGGCGGGCGATGATCTTGCCGTTGAGGTCGCTGAGGATCATCGGCGCCGGGTCTTCGAGCAGCGAGATGCCGACGAAGAAGGCGCATTCCGGATGCAGGTCGAGCCGCACCGACGGGCGGCCCTGGCCATAAACCGTCTCGGTCTCGTGCAGCACCCCGAGGTCGATCAGGTCGCGGGCAATGCCGCTCATTGCCGCTTTGCTCAGGCCCAGTAGGTTCGCCATCTCGGTCCGGCTGAGCGGACCGGACTCGCTGATGACGCGTACGAGCTGGCGCTGGGAGGAGGTGAGCGGAGCGTTCAAGGCAGCTGTTTTCTGTTTGTGAAGGTGGGTTGACACTAAGTTCAGAAAATGAACAAATCAACGCCAATAAATTATAAAAATGATCTAAGGCGGCAATGACCGCCCTCGTGTCAACAAAACCAAGGGTGAACGACCATGACCATGTTCTTGAAAAGTCGCCATTTCGCGCTCGCCTGTGCGGTTGCGGGCAGCCTCGCGTTTCCGGTTGCGGCGAGTGCCGCGACGCTCAACGTGATGCAGACCGAAGCTCCACGCTCCATGGATCCGGGCGACCAGACCGCGACCTATACCGCAGCCCTGCTCGACCCGATGTATGAAGGCCTCGTCAAGCGCGATCCCGATCTGTCGCTGAAGCCCGCGCTTGCCACCGAGTGGTCGGCAGATGCTTCCGGTCTGGTCTGGACCTTCAAGCTGCGTCCGGGCGTCAAGTTCCATGACGGCACGGCCTTCGATGCCGACGCCGTGGTCAAGAATTTCACCCGCCACCTCGATACCAAGCGCGGGCTTGCCGCCAGCGGCCGGTTGCGCACCTTCCTCGAAGGCGTTACCGCCATCGATCCGATGACCGTCCAGTTCAAGCTGAAGACACAGTATCCGGCTTTCCTAGCGCTACTCACGACCGGCCCCTGCCTGATGGTCAGCCCGACCGCCGACGCGGCCGGCACGATCGGCTCCAAGGCCGTCGGCACCGGTCCCTACAAGCTGCAGGAATACAAATCCGGCGAATACGTGCTGCAGGCCAAGAATTCCGAATGGTGGGGCGGCGCCCCGAAGGGCGAGGACCAGATCAAGTGGACCTGGACGGGCGAGCCTTCGGTCATGAACATGGCCCTGCAGACGGGCGACGCCGACGTCATCAACCCGTTCCCGGCCGCCTTTGCCGCACAGGTCAAGGCAAACCCCGAGATGAAGCTCTCGACGACCGACGGGTCGGCCGTGTTCTGGGTCTCGCTCAACACCAAGTTGAAGCCGCTCGACGACGTCCGCGTCCGCCAGGCGCTGAACTATGCGACCGACCGGGAAGGCCTCGTCAAGGCGTTCATGAACGGTTATGCGACGCCGGCCAACTCGCCGCTCGCACCGGTCACCCCCGGTTACGACAAGACGCTGAACCCCTATCCGTACAATATCGAGAAGGCCAAGCAGCTCCTGAAGGAGGCCGGTTATCCGGACGGTTTTGCCATGTCGACCATCGTCCAGGAGCAGGAAGCCCGTATCGGCGAACTGCTGCAGGCGATGTGGGCCAAGGCCGGCGTCAAGCTGGACGTGCGCAAGATGGAAGGCGGCGTCTGGTCGAAGGCGGCCTTCCAGGATCCGGCCGGCAAGGAGAAGGACAATATCGGTTCGTCGATCGCCTCCTGGTCTTCCGGCGTCAACGGCGCCGACCTGCAGTTCCGCCCGCTCTACTACACGAAGAGCGCGTCGCCGGCCGGTGCGAACCTCGGCTTCTTCTCCGATACCAAGCTCGATGAATTGATCGACAAGGCCGCCTCGACGCTCGACGAAAAGGCCCGCAACGCGATCTATGTCGATGCCCAGAGACAAGTGAACGACCAGGCTCCGCATGTTCTGCTCTATACCAAGCAGGACCTGTTTGCGACGCGCGCCAGCGTCAAGGGTGCCTGGGTCATCCCGGGCGGCCTGATCGTCGTCAAGGACGCCAAGAAGTAATATGAAAACACGGCGGATGGAGAAATCCGTCCGCCGTTTCCTTTTATGAAACATGGGGCCGGGAAACCGGGCTCCAGGACAGGCGCATGAAAGCCTATATCCTCAAGAAATTGCTGGCTCTGCCGCTGATCCTGGTCGGCGTATCGCTGCTGGTTTTCGTGGCCATTCGCGCGCTGCCGGGCGATCCGGCCCGGCTGATGGCCGGACCCGAGGCGACGCAGGAGGCGGTTGACAACATGACCGTCCGGCTCGGCCTCGACCGCAGCCTGCCGGCGCAATATGCCTCGTTTGCCTATGGGGCGGTGAGGGGCGATCTCGGTACGTCTATCAAGTCTAAACTGCCGGTCGTCGCCGAAATTGGCGAACGCCTGCCGTTTACGATCGGGCTCGCGATCACCGCCTATCTGATTGCCATCGGCATTGGCGTGCCGGCCGGGATGATTGCGGCGATCTACCGGCATGGTTGGCCGGACCAGTTCGTGATGATTCTTGCGATTGCCGGCGCCTCGATCGCTAATTTCTGGCTGGCGCTGATGGCGATGAATACGTTTTCCGTGCAGCTCGGCTGGCTGCCGCTGCTCGGCGCCGCGTCCTGGAAGAGCTTCATCCTGCCGTCGATCACGCTTGCGGTACTGCCGACGGCCGTCATCGCCCGCATGACGCGCTCCAGCATGATCGAGGTGATGAGCCAGGATTATATCCGCACGGCTTACGCCAAGGGCGTGGCGCCCAGCAAGATCTACTGGAGCCATGCCTTGCGCAACGCGCTGCTGCCGATCATCACCATTGTCGGCCTGAATTTCGGCAGCCTGATGGGTGGCGCGGTCGTGACCGAATCCGTCTTCAACTGGCCGGGCATCGGACGGTTTCTGGTCGATGCGGTGCGTTATCGCGATTATCCGGTCATCCAGGGCGTGACGCTGGTTGCGGTCACCGGCGTGGTGATGATGAACTTCCTCGCCGAGTTGCTGATCGCTATCCTCAACCCCAAGATAAGGTTCGACTGATGGCGTCCATCGATTCCGATATCGCGCCGCGCCGGCCGGCTCTTCTCCGTGGGCTCGGCTGGATGGCGGCGCATCGCAGCATCACGCTCGGTGGCCTGCTGATCGGCATCATCGTTCTTGCGGCCGTCTTCGCGCCGCTGATCGCACCTGCCGACCCTTATATGCAGGACCTGCTGGCGACCATGGAGCCGCCGTCGCTGGCGCATCCGTTCGGAACCGACGACAATGGCCGCGACATTTTTGCCCGCGTCATTTTCGGGGCACGCATCTCACTGCTTGAAGTGGTCCTGGCCGTCGGCCTTGCCGTGCTGGTCGGCGTGCCGCTCGGCATCCTGTCGGGCATGAGCGGCCGTTATGTCGACCAGGCGATCATGTGGACGATGGACATCCTGTTTGCCTTTCCGGGCATCGTGCTCGCCATCCTGATCGTCAGCGTGCTCGGCAGCAGCCTGATCAACCTTCTGATCGCCATTGCCATTTTCTCCGTGCCGGTCTACGCCCGGCTCAGCCGAAACCTGACGCTCGGCCTGAAGGGCATGGACTATGTCGAAGCCGCCATCTCGCTCGGCATCTCGCGCCGCCGGATCATGAGCCATTATATTCTGCGCAACGCGATCGGGCCGATCATCGTCCAGTCGACGCTGACCGCCGGCACGGTCATCCTGTCGGCCGCAAGCCTGTCGTTCCTCGGCCTCGGCGCCCAGCCGCCGCTTCCCGAGTGGGGCGCGATGATGAGCGACGGCCGCAACTATCTCGGCCTCAACATCTGGATGTCGCTGTTTCCGGGGCTGGCGATCATGATCACCGTGCTCGGCTTCAACATTCTCGGCGATGGCCTGCGCGACCTGCTGGATCCGCGCAAATGAGCATTGCCGCCACACCCCGCACGACAGGCCCGGTCGGGCCGGCAAAGCCGGTCTTCTGCGTCGATATCGGCGGGTCGTTCATGAAATTCGCGGTCTCGCCGGCACCCGGCGCGCTGGTGCCGCTCGACAAGGTGGCGACGCCGGCCTCGAACTGGGACGATCTTGCAGCCTCTCTTGCGACGCTTATCGAGCGCAATGCGCAGGCGGGTGATCCGGCTTCGCCATTGGCGCTGTCGATCGCCGGTCTTATCGATCCGCGTGACGGGGTAGCGACCTCGGCCAATATTCCCTGCATCACCGGACGGCGGATTGGCAACGAGCTTTCGGCGATCCTCGGGCGGCCGGTTCTGGCTGCCAATGACGCGGACTGCCTGACGCTTGCCGAAGCCAACGAGGGTGTTGGACGTGGTCATTCGGTGGTTTTCTGCGCCATCATGGGGACCGGCATCGGCGGCGGCCTGGCGATCGACGGTCGGCTGGTGCGTGGCGCTGGCGGCGTCACCGGCGAATGGGGCCATGGCCCGATCCTCAACACGACAGTCGAGCTCGATGGCGAGACGCTGCATATTCCGCGCTTTTCCTGCGGCTGCGGACAATCCGCGCTGCGTCGACACGATCGGCGGGGCGCGCGGCATCGAACGGCTGCATCATTTCCTGCATGGCTGCGAGGAGACGAGCTATCGGATTCTCGAGGACTGGCAGGCGGACAAGGCGAGGGCGGCGAGGACCGTTGCCGTTTATCTCGAGCTGATCGCCGACCCGCTGGCGCTGTCGGTCAATGTCACCGGCGCCTCGATCGTGCCGGTCGGCGGCGGGCTCGCCTCGGTCACGCCGCTCATCGATGCGCTCGACCGGGCGGTGCGCAAGCGTATCCTCAACCGCTTCGATCACCCGCTGGTGACACCGGCGCTCCGTCAGGAGGATGGCGGGCTGGTCGGCGCGGCCGTGCTTGGCCATCAGAGTGCCGTTCAAGGTCACTAGAGTACCTTTCAGGGGCGCCTGCTGTTACGAGAGTGCCGGTCATCAAGGAGACTGATCCTGTCCATCCTGCTCGAAGTCTGCGTCGATAGTCCCGAAGGTCTCGCGGCCGCCATCGCCGGCGGCGCTGATCGCATCGAACTCTGCGCTGCACTCGATGTCGGCGGGCTGACGCCGCCGCCCGGCATGATCGCGCTTGCCGCCAAGGCGCCGATCCCGGTTTATGCGATCATCCGGCCCCGCGCCGGCAGGTTCGTCTACGACGCCGACAACGAGGCAGCGATGATGGCCGATATCGATGCGGTGCGGGCGGCGGGCCTTGCGGGTGTGGTGATCGGGGCGAGCCGCCCGGACATGACGCTCGACATGGCCTTGCTCAAGCGGCTGATGACGCATGCGCAAGGGTTGGGCATAACGCTTCACCGCGCCTTCGATCTGGTGCCCGATCCGTTTGAAGCACTCGAACAGGCGATCGATCTCGGCGCCGAGCGCGTCCTGACCTCCGGCCTCAAAGTCAGTGGCCCTGATGGGGTCGAGATGTTGAAGATGCTTGTCGAGCGGGCGGCAGACAGGGTGTCGATCATGCCCGGCGGCGGCATCAATCTGACGACCGTCGAACGGGTGGTGCGCGAAACCGGCGCGCACGAGGTCCACAGCTCCTGCCGGCGGCCTGTCGAAAGCAAGGACGAACGCGCGAGTGCCTTCGGTTTCCAGGCGCCTGTTTCCCATGAGACGAGCAGCGAGATCGTCCGGAAGATGCGCGGTTTGCTCGATGAATTGGAAGTGGCGCGGGACTGATGCTCAGGTGTCCGCCGGTCGGCAGGCACGACTTTGCGGCAGGTCGCCGGGGGACGATGACCTGCCGCTTAGCAGTGAGGGAGGATGTTACGAAATTGAGGAGATATGCACTTCCATGGTCAGCGGACGGCCGCCACCGTCCGCTCATGCACTGCTATGCACTTTCATTCACTGTCATGCGCAGAGGCTGCGGAGTGCTTCGTGCTTTTTGATTTCGATGCAACGAATGCTCCGCAGTTTGATAAGGCCGGCCGTACGGAGTTTTGCGAAAACGCGCGACACCGTTTCGATCGTCAGGCCTAAATAGTCGGCTATATCAAGCCGGGTCATGGGTATGTCGAAATGTTCGAGCCCGCCCTGGCGTTCCGCCATGTCGACGAGAAAACCGGCAATCCGTTCCACCGCCGTCTGGCGGCCGATCATCATGATATGTTCCTGGGCGCGCAGCATGCCGCGCAGCGCCAGAGAAAGCAGTTCCGGCAAGGCCTGGTCGTTGGCGGCGCGGCTGATGGCGCGCAGCCCGGTCGGAGCGATGGCTTCGGCGAAGAAACTATGGGTCCGGTCAGCCTCGAACCCGAAAGTTTCTCCGGCCAGATGGAAGGCAATGACCTGCCTCCTTCCGTCCGACAACAGGCGGTGGATCCGCACGGCACCGAATTCGACGTGATAGAATGTTCCTGCCTTATCGCCGGGGGCATAGATTTCCGCGCCGGCATTGAAGGTCGTCACAGAATTGGCCCGGAAGAGACCCGCGGTCTGGGGTGCGATCACGATCTGGCTCTTGGTGAGCTCCAATTTCGTGGCATGAGCGGCTGCGGTGTGCATCTTCACGTCTCCCCTTGCTGTAGTCTCAAGATGCCAGAAGACGTGCAGGGGGAAAATTGGGTTGTATCACTAGGGGGATTTACGTAGGGCAGGCGGGAAAACGGCAGCCAACGCGGCTCAGGCTGTCAGCGCAAGGTCCTTGACGAGACCCAGGAGATCGGCCCCGTTGAACGGTTTGGTGAGGCTCTGGATCGGGCCGAGCTCGTCTTCGATGGACGGAGACATGCCGTCGGTAAGCAGGATCACGGCCTCGCCCGACTGGAGCAGACGCTGCAGCGCGTCGCTCGAAGCACGCAGCACCTGATCGTCGATGATCATGCAAAGCGTCTGGCCGGCGGTAATGGTGCCCTTGCGCCAGGATTCGTGAGCCTCGACGTGATAGCCCTCCACCTCCAGTGCGAATGTCAACGACTGCCTGAGACCGAGATCGGGCGCGATGACAATTATGGTTCTCGCTTGTGATAACACCGAATTTCCCGCGCGGGTGGGGCAGCCGGAGAGCTGCTGAAGGGAGACATCTAGTGCCTGCGGGGGGACCTGCGCTTTGCGATAGATCAAGAAAGTTTCAATAAATTTTAGGGGCCATCAATTGGGACCGAAACCGGCAGCCATTGCCATGCGAACGAGCTGTGGCAAGCTTTTCGCCTTCATCTTGCTCATGACGTTGGCGCGATGCACCTCGACGGTGCGAGGGCTTATGTCGAGATCGTAGGCGATCGACTTGTTCGGCAGACCGGCAACCACGGCGGCCAACACCTGCCTCTCCCGATCGCTCAGGCTTTCAAGCCGTGTCTGAACCTCGGCCAGGTCGTCGGTATCGAGCGTTTTGTCCGACAGCAGCTCGGCGGCCCGCTGGATCGCTTCGATGATGACCGTGTCCCCAAAAGGTTTTTCGATGAAGTCGATGGCGCCCGCCTTCATCGCCTCCACTGCCATCGGCACGTCGCCATGGCCGGTGATGACGATCGACGGAATGCCGGCGCGGCTGGAGGTCAGCTTGCGGATCAGCTCGACGCCGGTCATATCCGGCATCCTGAGGTCGGTGACCAAAACACCGTTCCTGACGCTCGGCGCGAACTGCAGGAAAGACGAGGCGGTTTCATGCATGCGCACGGCAAAGCCATTCATGGTCAGCATGAAGGCGAGGGACTTTCTGACCGGCTCTTCGTCGTCGACGATATGGATCGTGTAGTCACCCGTCTGCATTTTCGCGTTCCTCCTTGTCGATCGGGAGTGTGAAACGGAACGTCGCTCCTCCGGCCGCGTTGCGCGTCACCGTCATCTCGCCGCCATGCGCTTCGACGATGCGCTTGGAAATCGAAAGCCCTATCCCCATGCCGCCGGCCTTGGTGGTGATGAAGGGTTTGAAAAGCTGGCCGGCGATCTCTTCGGGAATGCCGGGGCCGGTATCCTGGACGATCACCTGGATCATGTCTTCGTTTTCCTGGAGCGTGCGGATGACCAGTTCCCGCCGCTGGCTGTCGCGCATCGCCTCGATGGCGTTGCGCATCAGGTTGGTGAGCACCTGCTGAACCTGGATGCGGTCGACGGTGACCATTTCCGGCCCTTGCGCGAATTCGAAGATCGCACGGACGCCTTTTTCGCGCGAGCCGACCAAAGCCAGGGCGCCGGCTTCCTCGACCAGACGGCGGATGTTCTCCGGCGCCTTTTCCGTCTCGCCCTTGGTCACGAATTCCCTGAGATGCTTGATGATCTGACCGGCCCGGAGCGACTGATGCGCCGTCTCTTCCAACGCTTCGCGCATGCGCACCGCGACGGCTTCGTCCATGTCGCGCAGAAGGCGGGCGCAGCCGTGCACATAATTGGCAATCGCCGAGAGCGGCTGGTTCAGTTCGTGGGCAAGGGTGGATGCCATTTCGCCCATTTCATTGAGGCGGGCGAGGCGGGCGAGCTCTCCCTGGATCTCCTGCAGGCGTGCAGCCGATTCCTCGCGTTCGGTCAGGTCCCGCACGAAGCCGGTGAAGAAGGTTTCCCCGCCGGTATGGGTCTCTCCGACTGCAAGCTTCATCGGGAAGGTCGAGCCGTCCTTGCGTCGTCCGACGACCACGCGGTCCATGCCGATGATCCGCCTTTCACCAGTCCTCAGATACCTTTCCATGTAGCCGTCGTGTTCGCGATGGTAGGGTTCCGGCATCAGCATGCGCAGGTTCTGGCCGACCACCTCATCCTCGCTATAGCCGAACTGGCGGATTGCTGCGGCATTGAAGGAGACGATCGTGCCGTCCCTTGTGCTGACGATGCTGGCATCGAGAACCGTGTCGAGCACGGAGCGAAGATGCGCTTCGCGGGAGTCGGCTTTTGCCTGGGCTTTTCCGATCGCCTTGCGGGCAGAGTGAAGTATTTCGCCGAGCAGCGCGATCACCACGCCGACGATGCCGATCATCGCCATTTCCGTGAAATTGGCCCCCCGCGGCGTCAGCTCCTTGATCACGTAGGCTGCCAGAACAGAAAGCAGCACGGTGAAAAGCGAGGCCCGCATGCCGCCGATAAGGGCGGCAACGAGGATCGGCGGAATGAAGAATGTGAAGGGCGCCTTGTCGTCAAGAACGCCGTGCAGCGAGAAGCGCAGCGCAAACGCAACCAGCACGCAGATGGTCGCAATAAAATAGACTTCCGCGGCTGAAAACCGACGGCTCAAGAAAGACTGAATATAGTCATCCTTCTTTTCGGCGAACGTCTTGGAAGCCATGATGCTTATCCGAAGCCGATCGTCTGCAGGAGGAACCCCATTCCCTTGTGCATATGAAACCTGACAGCCTGTCCTTAAACTGGTTCTAGCATGAGCGCGGATGCGGCGTCCAACGGCGGAAACCGTCGTGACCTAAAAAACATATAGTTTTGCGTGGTTTCTTATGTCCGGTGTGAAAACGCGGGCGGGTGCCCGCGCAGGTCGGAAGCGGTGCCGTGGGGGCCGGCAGGGTGGAGCCGGAGGCCCGATTCTTCACTGTTGCGGGATATTGGCGATTTTGACGTAGTCGGCCCAGGCCGCGACTTCCTTTTTCAGGTATTCCTGGCCTTCTTCCGGTGTCGAGACGAACACGTCGCCGCCCTGGTCGGTCACGAATTTCTTGACGTCTTCCTGGGCGAGAACCTGCCTGGTCCAGCCATTGATCTTGTCGACGATATCCTTCGGTGTCGCCGAGGGGACCATCATCGCGAACCAGCCGACCTGGTCCATCGGGTAGCCGGATTCCGTCATGGTCGGAACGTCGGGAGCGCCCGGAATGCGCTTGGCGGAACTGACCGCCAGCAGGCGGTAGCGGCCTTCGCGAAGCTGCGACAGGGAGAAGACCGGATCCTGGGCGGCGAAGGCCATCGCACCGCTCAAAATGTCGTTCATCGAATCGGCGCTGCTCTTGTAGGCGACTTCAACCGTGTCGAGGCCGGCTTCCTGCTTGTAGATGGCGGCGAGAACCTTGCCCGACGTGTTGTTGATGGCGTAGCTCGCGTTGGAGCCTTCCTTCTTCAGGTATTCGGTCAGTTCCTTCATGGTCTTGATCGGGCTCGATACCGGAACGGCGATCATGTGCGGCTGCTTGTTGACGGTGGCTGCGACCTGCAGGTCCTTCACCACGTCGAAGGGCGGCGTCTTGAACATGTGCATGTTGCCGGCAACGGCGCTGCCGGTATGGAAGAAGATCGTATAGCCGTCCGGCTTTGCGCGCGTGACGTACTGGCCGGCAATATTGCCGCCGGCGCCGGGCTTGTTTTCGACGATGATGGTGGCGCCCGAAACCTTGGCGATCTTTTCGGCGAAAAAGCGGACGATGACGTCGGCGCCGCTGCCTGCCGGGAACGCACAGATCATGCTGATGGTCTGATTTGGGTAATTCGCCTGGGCCGCGGCCGGCGAAAGCCCGAAGGCGCTGCCCGCAACGGCAACCGATGCGGCAAGCACGAAACGACGTGTGATAGTCTGCATAAATTCCCTCCCATGGATGACCCGGTCTTGCAGTCGACGCTGGCCGATCACACCTCCCCGATGCGACCTGATACAACATTGTATAATTATATTTGATTTAATCAACTGTTCTGGCTAGAAAACATCCCACGCAGAAACGCGTTTTCGGGAGAGGACAAAATGACCGTCAATACGACAACTCAATCCGCCGCCGCACTTGATCTCGACCGTTTCCGGTTGAGGAATTTCGTCGAGAGCCTGAGCGCGGACGAGCTCGATATCCGTGAGGAGAAGGTCGATCTGGCCGATGTCGCGGCCATTTTGCAGAACAACCCGAAGGCCGTGTGGTTCAAGAACGCCGGTCCGGAAGGCCAGCAACTGGTCGGCAACGTGGTCGGAAGCCGTTCCCGTCTCGCCAAGGCTTTCGGCGTGCCGGCCGGCGAGGTGGCGCTCGAGATGCGCCGCCGCCTGTCGCTGAAGCCGGAACTGGTGAAGCTTTCCGGGGGCGAAGCGCCCGTGCAGCAGGTCGTGTTGACAGGCGCTGACGCCGATCTCCTCAAGTTACCGGTCCACGTGCAGCACGCGCTCGACGGCGCGCCCTACATTTCCGCGACGATCGACTACACGATCGACCCGAAGGATGGCCGTTACAATTGCGGCATGCGCAGGCTGATGCTGCGCGGCCCGCAGGAAGCCGGCGTCGACTTGATCGCGCCGAGCGACCTGCGCGTCATGTACATGGCCGCTTCCGGGCGCGGCGAGCGGCTGAATGTTGCCTATGTGGTCGGCTGCCACCCGATCGACATGGTGTCCGCCACCATGAAGGAACCGGTCGACGAGCTGGAGCTGATCTCGTCGCTCCGCGGCGCGCCGCTGCCGGTCGTCAAATGCGTGACCAGCGACATCATGGTCCCGGCCGATGCGGAAATGGTCATCGAAGGTTATTTCGACGAGCGCGGTTATGTGGAGAAGGAAGGCCCGTATGGCGAATATCTTGGCTACTACGGCGTCGTGAAGACCAACCCGGTCTTCCATGTGACCGCGATCACCCATCGCAAGGATGCGCTGTTCCAGACGGCGACCATCTCCGGCAATCGCATGGACTTCACCGATACGTCCAACCTCGAGGCGCTGCGCATGGAGATGAACGTCTGGAAGACGCTCGGCGATGTGGTGCGCCAGCCGGTTGCCGTCTACGCGCCGGTCGCCGCCGGTGGATCGATGAGCATGCGCTTCTCGATCCGCCAGACCTATCCGGGCGAGGCCCGTTCGGCGCTCTACGCCGTTCTCGGCGCCGTCGGCGTCAAGAACGTCTTCGTCGTCGATCCGGATATCGACATTTTCGACGACAGCCAGATGGAATGGGCGTTCGGCACCCGTTTCCAGGCCGACCGGGATCTGGTGATCGCAACCGGTGTTCGGCTGTCGCCGCTCGATCCGTCGCTTCACGGCTCCCGTTCCGGTGCCAAGGCCGGCTACGATCTCACCTGGCCGATGCAGCATGCCCAGAACTGGGAACTCGTCACGCCGCAGGCCCCGTCCTATCCCGGCAAGCGTTTCCCCTCGCTCGAAGCGGCTCTGAAGGACGGCGCAAAGCATTTCGAGGAGCTGATGGCGGCGGTCGGCAGTCGCGACGGTCGCGAAGTCGTCCGCGAACTCGACACCTTCCGCTCCAGGGGACTGGAGCGCGACGAGCGGGGCCGTTACTACCTTCCCCTATAAGTTGTTCCATTTCCGAGCACTGTGCCTAATCGAAACGACCTTCCGGGTGCAAATCCGGAAGGTTTTTCATTTTAAGTCGAAAAAGCTCTCTTCCATCCCGCTAAACGGGTGAGGCCCCGGCCAAACACCATTCATTTCTTGGGGGCACCTCGTTATGCTTTCTCTAATGGATGGATTTCTATGGTGCGGTACTACCGCCCGCCTCCGGAGCAGAGATGTCCCACGTCGACAGCATCGATATTGCAGAGCGCAGACGGCTCGACGCTCTGGCAAGTTACCGTATTGCGGGTTCCGGGCCCGAAAACCGTTTTGATCGCATCTGCCGTTTTGCCTCGGAGCTTTTTTCCACGCGCATGGCTTTCGTGACGCTGATCGAAGAGGATCGGCAATGGTTCAAAGCCTGTTCCGGTCTCGATATCGAGGAGACCCACCGATCCGAATCCTTTTGCGATCACACGATCCGCACGGATGATGTTCTCGTGGTGTCCGACGCGCGGCACGACGCGCGGTTCTCCAGCCTGCCGATCGTCACCGGCGAACCCTTCATCCGGTTTTACGCCGGAGCGCCGCTGGTCTCGCCGGACGGTTTTCGGATCGGAGCGCTGTGCATCGCCGACACGCAGGTGCGCGAAAGCTTTTCCGAGCGGGAAAGGCGGACGCTCGCGGGCCTTGCAGCCATGGTCATGGAGCACATGGAATTGCGTCGCGAGGGCATACCGCAGGCGACGGCTGCCAACTTTGCGAATGCGACCGATCTTTCGCTGGTTACCGTCGATCCCACCGGCCGGATTGAATTCGTCAACCAGGCGGCGCTCGACATGTTCGGTTTCGGACGGGAGGAGATGATCGGCGGCTCGCTCGATATCATCGTGCCGGAGCGATTCCGCGCGGCCCACAATGCCGGTCTCGCGCGCGTGGCCGCAGGCGGCAATTCCAAGCTCAAGGGCAAGACCGTCGAGGTGTCGGCTCGCCGCAAGGATGGTACGGAGTTTCCGATCGAGATGGCCCTTTCGATCTGGCACGATCAGCGCGGCGTCGGCGTGGGCGCCATCATCAAAGACATATCCGAACGCCGCGACCGCGACGTCCGGCTCCTGAGGCTGGCAAGCCAGGATACGCTCACCGGCCTATGCAATCGGCCTCGTTTCGAGGACCTTCTGCGCGAGGAACTGGCGCGCAAGCGGCCGCTTGCCGTGCTGCTCTTCGATCTTGACGGCTTCAAGGACGTCAACGATCGGCTGGGGCACGGCGTCGGCGACTCCCTGCTGCAGGCGATCGGTGTAAGATTGCCGGCGGTTCTTGACCGTAACGTCACCGTATCCAGGTTCGGCGGCGACGAGTTTGCCATTCTCATTCCCGGAACAGGCGATCCCCTTATCGCCCAGAAGACCGCAAATGCGGTCATCGAGGCTTTCAAGATACCGTTCGAGGTTGCCGGGCACACGTTCCGTGTCGGGGCGAGCGTCGGTTTTTCGCTCGCTCCCAATCATGGTTCGGATGCGGAGGAACTGATCGCCAGCGCCGATTTCGCGCTCTATCGGGCCAAACAGGCCGGCGGCCGCGTCGTGCGCATGTTCGAGCAATCGATGCGCAACGAGACCCTCGCAAGGCGAACGCTCCGGGACGAATTGCTGCGGGCATTGAACAGGCACGAACTCGTGCTGCATTATCAGCCGCAGGTGACCATCGAGACCGGCGAGGTGTTCGGCGTCGAAGCATTGATACGTTGGCAGCATCCCGAGCGCGGCCTCCTGTCGCCCGCCGCTTTCCTGCCGGCTCTGGAGCAGAGTTCGATCGCGCTCGACGTCGGCTTATGGGTGCTGGACGAGGCGGGCCGCCAGATGGCTGCCTGGAATGCAGCCGGTTATCCGCCAATCAAGATGGGCGTCAATCTGTTCCCGGCGCAGGTCCGGGCCGGCGATCTGGCCCGCAGCGTCGTCGACCTGATCGCGCGCTATGGCCTCGATCCGCGGTTCCTGGAGATCGAGATCACCGAAACGGTCACGCTCAACGACGACGATCAGTCGCTCGAGTCGATTCAGGCGCTGAGCGAACTCGGCGTCGGCATCGCTTTCGACGATTTCGGCACGGGTTATGCCTCGCTCGGCTCGCTGCAGCGATATCCGCTGACGACGCTCAAGATCGACATGGGCTTCGTCCGGGACCTCCTGACCAAGCCGCGCGACGCCGCCATCACCCGGGCGCTGATCATGCTCAGCAAGGAACTGGGGCTGAAGACGATTGCCGAGGGTATCGAGACCGAGGAGCAGGAGGCGGCGCTTCGCCTGATGGGCTGCGAGGCGGGGCAGGGCTATCGTTACGGCAAGCCGATGCCGGCCGACGAGGTTGCCCGGCTCTTCGTCCAACCGATCGAAAAGCAGCGTGTCCGGATCAAGTAATCCGGCATGATGCGCGCCAGGGCCGGTGCCCAAACCGGACGTCAAACCGGGACATCAGTATCCTTTGGCGATCGCGACAATCCCATGGGAGATTTCCGAGACGGGCCTGATTTCAATTGTCAACAATCGCGGAAACTCTATAACCTGATGACGCATTTGGCATCAGGGACGGCGCATGTTCAGACTGACGGAGCTTTCCGAAATCGATCTGAATCAGTTGTTCAATCTCGCACCCAACCCCTATGTCATCCTCGACCGGGAGTTGCGGCTTGTCGGGATGAACTATGCCTATCTGGCGGTGACGGGGCGTAGCCGTCAAGAGCTTCTCGGCCGCAACATGTTCGATGCGTTTCCGAGCGAGCCGGCGTCCGTCCCGGGCCGGCTTCTGCGCCAATCGTTCGCCAAGGTCCTTTCCACCGGTGAGGTGGATCACCTGCCGCTCATTCCCTATCCGATCCCGGGCCCCGACGGGGAGCTTGAGGATCGTTATTGGAGCGCCACCCATACGCCGATCAAGGACGAGGCGGGGCAGCTGATCTTTATCCTGCAGCACACCGTGGATGTGACCGAACTTCACCTGCTGCGCAGCCGGTCTGCGGGCGACGCCGGCCTGCAGTTTCATACGGATCTGATGCGCCGGGCCGATGCCGTCCAGGGGCAGAATGTCGCGCTTGGCGAGGAGCGGGAATATCTGCGCATGCTGTTCGAGCAGGCGCCCGGCTTCATGGCGGTGCTGCGCGGTCCGGAGCATGTTTTCTCGATCGTCAACAGGTCCTACCGGGCGATCGTCGGGCGTGAGGACCTGATCGGAAAGACGGTGCGCGAGGCTCTGCCGGATATCGACGGACAGGGTTTTTACGAGCTGCTCGACGAGGTTTACCGGACGGGTACGCCCTATAGCGCCTATGGCGCGCGGGTCGTTCTCCAGCACTCTGAAAGCGCTCAGCCGGAAGAGCGGTTTCTCGATTTCGTCTTCCAGCCAATCCGTGATCGCGACGGCATGGTCAGCGGCATTTTCGTGCAGGGTCAGGACGTCACGGAACTTCGTCGCGCGCAGGAGGCGGCCCGCGAAAACGAGGACCGTTTCCGCACGCTTGCCCAGTCATTGCCGACGCATGTGTGGACGGCGACGCCGGATGGCCGGATGCAGTGGTGCAACGACCAGATTTTTACCTATAGCGGCCTGGAATCCTTCTATTTCGACAGGGAGCGCCGCTCCGAAATGCTGCATCCGGACGATTCGCCCCGGATCGCCGCGGCCTGGGGGGAAGCGATCCGCGTCGGGGGCCGTCTTGAGACGGAGATCCGCCTGCGCCGCCACGACGGCGTCTATCGCTGGTTCATCAGTCGCGCGGTACCGATCAAGAATGCCGAAGGCGAAATCACCCTCTGGGTCGCTACCAATACCGATATCGACGAGCAGAAACAGACCGAATCGGAGCTTTCCAGCCTCGCCGAAACCCTCGGCCACCGGGTCGAGGAGAGAACGATCGAGCTCGAGCGGACGCAGGAAGTGCTTCGCCAAAGCCAGAAGATGGAGGCGATCGGCAATCTCGCCGGCGGCATCGCCCACGATTTCAACAATCTCCTGCAGGTGATCACCGGCAATCTCCAGCTTCTCGGGCGGGAGTTCGCGGGCAATGAAGTTGCCGAAAGACGGTTGAACAGCGCGCTTGCAGGGGCGTCGCGCGGCGCCCGGCTTGCCTCGCAGCTTCTCGCCTTCGGCCGCCGCCAGCCGCTTTCGCCGAAGGTGATCAATCTGAGCCGCCTGATCCGCGAGATGGATCATCTTCTGAGGCGCAGTCTCGGCGAAGCGATCGAGATCGACACGATTGTTGGCAGCGGGTTGTGGAATACGTTGGTCGATCCGAGCAATGTCGAGAACGCCCTCCTCAATCTCGCCATCAATGCACGCGATGCGATGAACGGGCAGGGCAAGCTGACGATCGAACTCGGCAACGTCTATCTCGACGACGAATATGCGCGGCACGCGTTCGACATGGAGGTCGGGAAATATGTGATGCTGGCGGTCACCGATACGGGTACGGGCATGACGGCCGACATTCTGGACAAGGTCTTCGATCCCTTCTTCACCACCAAGCCGGAAGGCAAGGGGACAGGGCTTGGCCTGTCGATGGTCTATGGCTTCGTCAAACAGTCGGGCGGCCATATCAGGATCTACAGCGAGCCGGGCAACGGCACCACCGTGCGGATATATCTTCCGCGATCGATGGAGGAAGAGGATTTGGTTGGCGAAAATGCCAGTGGTGCGGCCTTGGGCGGCGATGAGACGATCCTGGTCGTCGAGGACGACGAAGCGGTGCGGGAAATCACCGTCAGCCTGCTCGCCGAACTCGGTTATCGGGTCCTGCGGGCCAAGGACGCCGACAGCGGGCTTGCGATCGTCGAAAGCGGCGTGCCGATCGACTGCCTGTTCACGGATGTGGTGATGCCGGGGCGGTTGAAGAGCAGCGATCTCGCCAAGCGGGCCAAGGAGCGGCTGCCGCATCTCGGGGTGCTGTTCACCTCGGGTTATACCGAAAATTCGATTGTCCACGGTGGGCGGCTCGATCCGGGGGTCAACCTGCTGAGCAAACCCTATACGCGGGAGGCGCTCGCCCGAAAAATCCGCCAGGTGATCGACCAGAGCCGGCAGGCTCCGCCGCCGCGCTTGTCCGAAAGTCCTCCTGAGATAATTTCGGTTCAGCCGGCCGTCGAGCAGCCATCGGCGCCGGATCTGCCGATCGCGGTTCTGCTGGTCGAGGACGAGGCGCTGATCCGCATCTCGACGGCGGATTTCCTGCAGGATGCCGGCATGACCGTGGTCGAGGCGGGATCGGCGGCCGAAGCGCTTGCCGCGGGCGGCAGCCAGACGATCGACATCCTCGTCACCGATGTGCATCTGCCGGAAATGAGTGGTTTGCAGCTTGCCTTGAAATTGCGCGAAACGCTTGCCGATCTGCCAGTGATCTTCGCCACCGGCGACCGCAACGTGCCGGGATCGGAAGAGCTCGGCCAGACGGCGCTGATCACCAAGCCTTACGACTACGAGCTGCTGACGACCCGCATACGGTCGATGGTGACGCCACGGCCGGGCGGCTGAGCCGCATTCGTCTTTTGCGGGTCAGCCGTTATCTTCGTCCTTCATACCCGCGGCCACTTCGGTTTTGCGCAGCAGCCAGAGGATGACGATGCCGGCGCTGGTCGCGGCTGCTGCGACGATCCACATGCCGAGGCCGACGCAGAGCCCGATCGCACCCGACAGCCACATGCTGGCGCCGGTCGTCAGGCCCTTCACATCGCCGCGCATCTGGAAAACGACGCCGGCGGCAAGGAACGCAATTCCGGCAGTGACGGCCTCGATGAGGCGGATCGGGTCGATCCGGACCGTATTGGGCTGGTTGCCGAACTCATGCATGATCTGCAGGCCGACCAGCGTGAACACGGCAGATGCGAGGCCGATCAGCATGTTGGTGCGCAGGCCGGCGGAATTCTTGCGCAACTCGCGCTCAAGGCCGATCAGACCGCAGAGAAACGCCGCGCCGACCAGCCTCACCAGAAGCACTTCGATCGCAACGGGCGCCTCGTGCGAAAACTCCTCCGCGAGAACGTTGAGCATGGTCGCGATATCCCGATGTTACCTGTGATGTAACACCGGAAACTGACGCAGGCCTATATGGTTCCGTCAGCGCTGGACGCTGGCGCGAAAGCCTCAGAGACGCCCTTCGGCCTCGACGATGACCTTCGTCAGGCTGCCGTTTGCCGGAAAGAGCGGGATGAGGCAGGCCTGCAGGGCGTGGTAGATATCGCCCTTGCCGGGGAAAAGAGTGTGGGCCGGGACGAGGTCCTCGGTCAGTTCCTCGTGCCAGCCGCCGTTTTTGTGATCGATGAAGCGGTTGCCGATGGTGCCCCAGATCCGCCTATAGCTGTCCTCGTAGAAATCGTCGGCCGGCAGGTGCTCGTTGAGGAAATGCGCGGCACCGGCCGCCTCGCACATCGGCCACCACAGCTTGTTGGTCTTGGCGGGCTTGTCGCTCCAGTCGAGCGTGTAGAAGAAGCCGCCCTTTCGGCTGTCCCAGCCCAGTGACATGGACTGGACGAATAGCGATTTTGCCGCGTCCGGCATCCAGCCGTGCTTTTTATCCCCGAGCGTCCAGAGCTGCAGCAGGAGGCGCGACCATTCCAGCCAATGGCCGGGTGTGGTGCCGGCCGGGCGGAACATCTCGTCGGGATGGTAATAGTCCTTGTTGATCGTCCATTCGGGATCGAAATGTTCGGCGACGCGGAAACCGACGCTGCCGGCAGAACGGCGGATGACGAGGTCGGCAATGCTTGTCGCCTTGTCAAGATAGATCGTCTCGCCGGTCGCCTCGTATGCTGCCATCAACGCTTCGGTAAAGTGCATGTTGGAGTTCTGGCCGCGATAGCTGCCGCCATCGATCTGCGACCAGTCGCGGTTGAATTCTTCCGCGATCGCGCCATGGCGCGGTTCCCAGAACCTGGTTTCGAGGACCTCGGTAATGTCGGCCAGCATCTGGTCGGCGAGGGGGTGGCCGATGACCTTGGCGGAAGAGGCGGCGAGCAGCACGAATGCGTGGCCGTAACCCTGCTTGGCGGGATCAGCCGCGCCGTCATCATTGACCTGCCAGAAATAGCCGCCATATTCCGTGTCGCGATGGCGCTCCCAGAGGGTGCGCATGCCGTGGTCGACGATATCGCCGGAGCCCGGCCGGCCAAGCAGATGGCCGATCGAAAAACAGTGGACCATGCGCGCCGATGCATGAATGCCCCGGGTCGGATTGGCGCCGCCAATCGGTGAGCCCTGGTCGTCGAGATCAAAGAAGCCGCCCTTCGGGTTCATTGCCCGGACCTGAAAGAAATCAAAGAGCCCGTCCGCCTGATCGAGGAGCCACCGACGATGATAGGGAAGGCTCGCCCAGTTGGCTTCTGTCTGACGCGTGTCGCTCATGAAAACCTCGGAATCGCTGTGGCAGGGCAGTGGGATCAGAACGCCTATAACGCCCGGCCGGTTTCATGTCATCGACTATTCTATATCGCACGACATACCGGTTATATATTGACATAAACATATCTTTATGCGGTTATTGAACGAAATCGAAACGATGAAGGGCTGTGCCATGTTCGACGAACTCTTTGGTCCCGAAGCCGCCGCTCGCGACGGCGCAGAGATTCTGGCGGCACTCAAGGCGGCTGCGCGGGAACGCATCCTGATCATCGATGGCGCGATGGGCACCCAAATCCAGGGGCTCGGTTTCGACGAGGGGCATTTTCGCGGTGAGCGGTTTGCCGGTTGCGCCTGCCATCAGCAGGGCAATAACGACCTCCTGATCCTGTCGCAGCCGCAGGCGGTCGAGGATATCCATTACCGTTATGCCAAGGCAGGCGCCGACATCATCGAGACCAACACGTTCTCGTCGACCCGTATCGCCCAGGCCGACTACCAGATGGAAAACGCGGTCTACGACCTCAACCGCGACGGCGCGCGGCTGGCGAAGCGCGCGGCATTTCGGGCGCAGAAGGAAGACGGTCGTCGCCGTTTCGTCGCCGGCGCCATCGGCCCGACCAATCGCACGGCCTCGATCTCGCCCGACGTCAATAATCCCGGTTACCGGGCGGTGACATTCGATGATCTCCGGCTCGCCTATGGTGAACAGCTCGACGGGCTGATCGACGGCGGCGCCGACATCATCCTGATCGAGACGATCTTCGATACGCTGAACGCCAAGGCGGCGATCTTCGCCTGCGCCGAGCGTTTCGAGGCGAAGGGCATCCGCCTGCCGGTGATGATTTCGGGCACGATCACCGACCTTTCCGGCCGCACGTTGTCTGGTCAGACGCCGTCGGCCTTCTGGTCCTCCATCCGTCATTCCGAGCCCTTCACCGTCGGCCTCAACTGCGCGCTCGGCGCCGATGCGATGCGGCCGCACCTGCAGGAACTGTCGGGCGTCGCCGACACGTTCATCTCCGCCTATCCGAATGCCGGCCTGCCGAATTCGTTCGGCGGCTACGACGAATCGCCCGAAGACATGGCCCGCCAGATCGAAGGCTTTGCGGCGGAAGGCCTCGTCAACGTCGTCGGCGGCTGCTGCGGTTCGACGCCGGAACATATCCGCGCCATTGCCGAAGCGGTCGCGCCGCACAAGCCGCGCGAAGTGCCGGAACACCGGCCGTTCATGTCGCTTGCAGGCCTCGAGCCCTTCGAGTTCACCAAGGACGTGCCGTTCGTCAATGTCGGCGAGCGCACCAACGTCACCGGTTCGGCGAAATTCCGCAAGCTGATCACCGCGGGCGATTTTACCGCGGCGCTGGCGATTGCCCGTGACCAGGTGGAAAACGGCGCCTCGGTCATCGACATCAATATGGATGAAGGCCTGATCGATTCGCAGCGGGCGATGGTCGAGTTCGTCAACCTGATCGCCGCCGAGCCGGATATCGCCCGGGTGCCGATCATGCTCGACTCGTCGAAGTTCGAGATCATGGAGGCGGGTCTGAAATGCGTGCAGGGCAAGCCGGTCGTCAACTCGATCTCGATGAAGGAGGGCGAGGAGAAGTTCATCGCCCAGGCCAAGCTGCTGCGCAATTATGGTGCTGCCGTCGTGGTCATGGCCTTCGACGAGCAGGGCCAGGCCGATACCTACGAGCGCAAGGTGGCGATCTGCGAACGCGCCTACAAGCTTTTGACCGAAGAGGCGGATTTCCCGCCGGAAGACATTATTTTCGACCCCAACGTCTTTGCGGTCGCGACGGGTATCGAGGAGCATAACAGCTACGGTCTCGCCTTCATCCAGGCGACCAAGACCATCCGCGAGCGCATGCCGCTGGTGCATATCTCTGGCGGTGTCTCCAACCTGTCCTTCTCGTTCCGCGGCAACGAGCCGGTGCGCGAGGCGATGCATGCCGTGTTCCTCTACCACGCAATCCAGGCGGGCATGGACATGGGCATCGTCAATGCCGGCCAGCTGGCTATCTACGAGAACATCGATCCGGAACTGCGCGACGCCTGCGAGGACGTCGTGCTCAACCGTCGCGACGATGCGACGGAACGGATGCTCGATATCGCCGAGCGTTATCGCGGAACCGGTGCCAAGGAAGCCAAGGAGAGAGATCTCGCCTGGCGCGAATGGCCGGTGGAGAAGCGCCTGTCGCATGCGCTCGTCAACGGCATCAACGAGTTCATCGAGGGCGATACCGAGGAGGCGCGCCAGAATGCGGAGCGGCCTCTGCATGTGATCGAGGGCCCGCTGATGGCCGGCATGAACGTGGTCGGCGACCTGTTCGGGTCCGGAAAGATGTTCCTGCCGCAGGTGGTGAAATCCGCCCGCGTCATGAAGCAGGCCGTCGCCGTGCTTCTGCCCTACATGGAAGAAGAGAAGCGCCTCAATGGCGGCGACCAGAAAAAGTCCGCCGGCAAGGTGCTGATGGCAACCGTCAAGGGCGATGTCCATGACATCGGCAAGAACATCGTCGGCGTCGTGCTCGCCTGCAACAATTACGAGATCATCGATCTCGGCGTGATGGTGCCGGCGACGAAGATCCTGGAAACGGCGATTGCCGAGAAGGTCGATATCATCGGGCTTTCCGGCCTGATCACCCCGTCGCTCGACGAGATGGTGCATGTGGCATCCGAGATGGAGCGCCAGGGGTTCGACATTCCGCTGCTGATCGGCGGCGCGACGACCAGCCGTGTGCATACCGCCGTGAAGATCCACCCGCGCTATGATCGCGGCCAGGCGATCTACGTGACCGATGCCAGCCGCGCGGTCGGCGTCGTGTCCGCGCTTCTGTCCGAAGACGGCAAGTCGAGCTATATCAGCACGGTGCAGGCGGAGTACGCCAAGGTTGCCGCGGCGCACGCGCGCGCGGAAGCGGAAAAAACCCGCCTGCCGATCGGCCGTGCCCGCGACAATGCCGAGAAGGTCGACTGGTCGTCCTACCAGCCCAAGAAGCCGCAGTTCACCGGAACGAAAGTGTTCGAGACCTACGATCTGGCGGAACTGGCGAAATATATCGATTGGACGCCGTTCTTCCAGACCTGGGAACTGAAGGGCCGTTTCCCGGCGATTCTCGAAGACGAGAAACAGGGCGAGGCGGCGCGCCAGCTCTATGCCGATGCGCAGGCGATGCTCGACAAGATCATTGCCGAAAAATGGTTCCGGCCGCGGGCGGTGATCGGCTTCTGGCCGGCCAATGCGGTCGGTGACGACATCCGCGTCTATACGGATGAAAGCCGCAACGAGGAACTGGCGACCTTCTTCACGCTGCGTCAGCAGCTTTCGAAGCGGGACGGTCGTCCGAACGTCGCGCTGTCGGATTTCGTCGCCCCGGTTGCGACAGGTCTCGACGACTATGTCGGCGGTTTCGTCGTCACGGCCGGTATCGAGGAAGTGGCGATCGCCGAGCGGTTCGAGCGGGCGAACGACGATTATTCGTCGATCCTCGTCAAGGCGCTGGCCGATCGCTTCGCCGAAGCCTTCGCCGAATGCATGCACGAACAGGTCCGCAAGGAATTCTGGGGTTATGCGCCGGACGAGACGTTCTCGGCGGACGAGCTGATCACCGAGGCCTATCACGGCATCCGCCCGGCGCCGGGTTATCCGGCCCAGCCCGACCATACGGAAAAGGCGACCCTGTTCCGGTTGCTCGACGCGGAAGAGGCGACCGGCGTCGTTCTGACGGAAAGCTACGCGATGTGGCCCGGCTCATCGGTCTCCGGCCTCTATATCGGCCATCCGGCATCCTATTATTTCGGGGTGGCGAAGGTCGAGCGCGATCAGGTCGAGGACTATGCCAAGCGCAAGGGCATGTCGATCGAGGAGATCGAGCGCTGGCTCGGTCCTGTCCTCAACTACGTGCCGGTGTCCGGTCAGGATGCTGTCGACGACGCGGCCTGAAGAAGGGCCGTCTGACATTGCTTAAATGCAAGACGGCATCCGCGAGGATGCCGTTTTCGTCTGCAGGCCGTAGCCCTCCGATTTATCTGCAATCAGTCGCGGATGATCAGGAAATCGTGGGCGTTGAAGCGCAACGCAAGGGTTTCTCCCGGCTGCGGCAGGACTGCGTCCGGCGAATTGAACATGTCGAAGGAAATCTGGTTTCCGCCGACATCAAGCTTGGTGCGGATGACCGAGCCCAGGAAATGCGAGGAGATCACCTGGCCGGTCAGCGAGGTATCGCCCTTGGCATTTTCCAGCCGCGAACCCGCTTCCGGGCGCAGGGCGATCGACAGCTTGTCGCCGCCTTTCAGGGCGCCGATCGATTCCCTCAGCCTGATCGTGTTTTCGCCGACCTTCACCGTGTTGGCCGCCGGATCGACGACGGTCGCCTCGATGATGTTGAGCGTGCCGACGAAGGAGGCGACGAAACGGGTGGTCGGGCGATTGTAGATTTCCGACGGGGTGCCGATCTGGTCGGCGCGGCCGGCATTCATGACGACGACGCGGTCGGAGATCGACAGGGCCTCTTCCTGATCGTGCGTCACGAAGACGGTGGTGATGCCGAGCCGGCGCTGGATTTCACGGATTTCTTCGCGCAATGAAACACGGATCTTGGCATCGAGCGCCGACAGCGGCTCGTCGAGCAGCAGGACCTGCGGTTTCGGCGCAAGCGCGCGGGCAAGCGCCACGCGCTGCTGCTGACCGCCGGACATCTGGTAGGGATAGCGGTCGGCCAGGTGGTCGAGACCGATCAGCGTCAGCATTTCCTTGACGCGTGTTTCGATCTCCGTCTTGGACTTGCCCGCCACCTTCAAGCCGAAGGCGACGTTGTCGAAGACGTTCATGTTCGGAAACAGCGCATAGGCCTGAAAGACCATGCCGATATTGCGCTGGTTGGTCTTCAGCGCGTTCTGGTTCCGGCCGTTGATCGAGATCGCACCGTCGCTCGGGCTTTCGAACCCGGCGATCATGCGCAGCACCGTCGTCTTGCCGCAGCCCGACGGTCCGAGAAAGGAAACGAACTCGCCCTTCTCGATGGACATGTTGAAGTCCTTGACGACCTGCGTCTGGCCGAAACTCTTCTTGATACTTTCGAGAACGAGGAACGACATCAAAATTCCTTAAGGCCTGGACGGCGACAATTTGCCGAAGCGGGAAACAAGCTGGATCAGACCCATCGACAGCCAGGTGATCGCAAAGGCGATGACGGCGAGCGCCGAAGGTTCGTAAGCCTTGTTGGCACCGACGAGCTGGAGATAGGGACCGAAGGCCGGACGGTTGAGAAGCGCCGCCATGGTGAATTCGCCCATGACGATCGCAAAGGTGATGAAGGCGCCCGAGAGCACGCCCGACATGACGTTCGGGAAAATGCAGCGGAACATGATCGTTGGCCATTTGGCGCCGAGAATTTCGGCGGCCTCCGTCAGCGTCCGCACGTCGATAGTCCGCATCGCCGTATCGACCGAGCGGTACATGTAGGGAAGCGCCAGGGTCACGTAGGAGAACGTCAGCAGGACATTGGTGCCTTGGGTGGAGCCGGTGAACGGGATCCAGGACGAGGAATTGTAGAGGCGCAGGTAGCCGAACACAATGACGATCGCCGGAATGACGAGCGGCAGCAGCGTGATGAACTCGACGACCGGCCGCATCTGCGGCAGGCGCAGCCGCACCCAATAAGCTGTCGGCACGATGAGCAGCATGCCGACGACGATCGTCACCAGCGCCATCAGCATGGAGAAACCGAAGGTGGCGCGGAACTGCGCGTCGGTGAAGACCGACTGGTAAGCGTCGAAGGAATAGACACCGCGCCGCATGCGCAGCGAGAACTCGAACGTGCCGATCAGGGGTATGAAGAAATAAATGGCGCCGATGGCGATCGCGAGCCAGGCGAAGATCTTGTGCGCCTTCATTTCTGCCACCGTTCGGCGCGGGTGCGCAGCCAGATGTAGAGGATGTTGGAAATGCCGGTGATGACGATCATGCCGAGAGCCAAAGCGTAGCCGAGGTTCGGATTGTGCAGCACGTCGCCGCGGATCTGGGCGTAGAGCAGGATCGGCACGATGTTGAGCGAGGACCCGGTCAGAGCATAGGCGGTTGCGATCGCGCCGAAGGCGTTGGCGAAAAGGAGAAGCGTGGCGCCCATCAGGCTTGGCCACAGGATAGGCAGCACCACCATGCGCCAATATTGCCAGGTGGATGCGCCGAGGATCTCGGATGCCTCGCGCCATTCCTTCTTCAATCCGTCGAGCGCCGGTGTCAGGATCAGCACCATCAGCGGGATCTGGAAGAACATGTAGGTGATCGTCAGACCGAAGAACGAGAGAAGGTTGAACCCCGTCGAATAGAGATTGAAGCCGAACCAGTCGCGCATGAAGACGGTGACCAGACCGGTCCGACCGAGCGTCGCCAGGAAAGCGAAGGCGAGCGGCACGCCGGCGAAGTTCGATGCGACGCCGGAAAACGTGAGCAGGCTGGAGCGGATCCAGGACGGCACGCCGCCGAGCACAACCGCCCAGGCAAGGAAGAAGCCGATCAACGCGCCGCCGAGTGCAGACGCAACGGATACCCGGATACTGATCCAGTAGGCGCCGAGGATGGACGGCGAAAAGAGGTCGGCAATATTCTGAAACGTAAATTCGCCCGCCGGATTGAAGAAGGCGCCGACGATCAGATAGAGCGTCGGGACAATCAGGAAAGCGAGCGCAAATACCATGAACGGCACGATGCCGAGCCAGTCGATGACTGTCCGGCGGTCGATGAATGACGTGGATGCGGTGGTCATGAATGCTGGCCATCCAGGGGAAACGGGAAACCTCCCACGCCGGGCGGCGCGGGAGGTCAATCCTGATGCGATTACTTGGAGACGTTGGCGCCGACCACGGTATCCCACTTCTTGGTAATGGTTTCCTTGGCGGCGGACTGCTGGGCGAGCGTCGGGAATACGGCCTTCTCATAGGCTGCTGCCGGGGGCAAGGCGTCGAGCAGGTTCTTCGGGATCTTGTTGCTCTTGGCAAGATCGTTGAAGCGGATCGGGTGGCAATATCCCTTCAGCCAGCCGAGCTGACCTTCGTCGGAATAGAGGTATTCCATCCAGAGCTTCGCAGCGTTCGGATGCGGAGCGAAGGCGGAGATCGCCTGCACGTAGACGCCTGCAACAACGCCGCTTGCCGGTACCACGACCTCGAAGGGCGGGTTGCCCTTCAGGCTTTCGCCCCAGGACAGGGCATTATAGTCCCAGGCGATGATGATCGGCGTGGTGCCCTGCGCAAACGGGGCGGCCTTGCCGGTGACCGGCACGAAATTGCCCTTCTTGTTGAGTTCGGCGAAGAACTTCAGGCCTTCGTCGCCGGCCTTGGCGGAGTCGCCCTTGGCGCCGGAGAGGCCGGCAGCATAAACGCCCTGAACGGCCTGGTTGGCGCCGCGCGGATCACCGGCGAGAGCGACTGCGTTGGCATAGTCGGACTTCAGCAGGTCGGACCAGTCCTTCGGAGACGTCTTGACGAGGTCCTTGTTCACCAGGAAAGCCAGAACGCCGTAATAGTCGCCGTACCAGTAGCCGTCTGCGTCCTTGGCGTCGGCCGGGATCGAATCCCAGGTGGAGACCTTGTAGGGCTGGATCAGGCCGTCGGCCTTGGCGGACGGGCCGAACGACAGGCCGACGTCGATAACGTCGGGAGCCTGCGGGCCCTTGTTGCCCTTGTTGGCCTTGATCGCTTCGATTTCGTCGCCCGAACCGGCGTCCGGGTTCAATTCGTTGACTTCGAGGCCGTACTTCGCCTTGAATCCGGCGATGACGTCGCCGTAGCCGCACCAGCTATGGGGCAGCGCGATCGTGGTCAGCGTGCCTTCCTTCTTCGCGGCTGCGATCAGCTCGGCGCTGGGCGCCGCGGCGGCGATGGCCGTGGAGGCGATGACGATGGCGGTCGTCAGAGAAAGAAGACGTTGGGTCTTGTTGATCAAGGTATCCTCCTAGGGGTTCAGGTCGTGTAGTCCGGATCGTTTCGGCGCGACTCGTAGAGCCAGTTCATGTATCGTATATGACAGCCCGGAGGATGAGCATTTGCTCATGAAACTCCCGGATTGCCGGCATATTTCTTAACCCGACCGATCAGTCGGGACGGCTCTGGCGGCCCGGGCGGCGGAACAGCATCGTCCGCTCGAACAGGCCTTCCAGAGAGTTCATGCGTTCGCGAGTTTCATCCCACGTCGCGCTCTGCACCGCCTCGATCAGCGCCTCGACGACGAACAGGGTGATGACGGAGCTGTCCCAGGCCGAGGGTGCCTCGATCCTCACCTTGAACGTGTGCTGTGCATGCTTGGCAACGGGTGAAGCCCAGACGTCGGTCAGCAAGATGATGACGACGCCGTTAGCCCGTGCGGCCTCTGCCAGCGTCGCCATCTCCTGCTCGTAGCGGCGGATGTCGAAGATCACCAGGACGTCGCCGGCGCTCATGTTGAGAACATGCTGCGGCCAGGAGCTCGAATTGGTGGAGATCAGGGTCGTCTTGGGACGAATGACCTGCATATGGGTGAAGAAATATTCCGCGAGCGCACCGGTAATGCGGCCGCCGACGAAGTAGATGCCGCGGTTGCGGTCACGCAGAAGTGCGGCGGCCCCTTCGAAAGTCGTGGTGTCGAGATCCGAAAGTGTGTCGCGCAGATTGGCGGTGATCGCGTCGGCAAAGCGATTGAGGATATGTGTGCCCGGTGCGTTGGACGCCCACCGGTCGTGCTTGGCGATCGGGTTGGAGATGGTCGCCTCGAGCTCGTGATGCAGATGCGACTGGAATTCCGGGTAGCCCTTGTAGCCGAGCTTCTGCACCATCCGCGCAACCGTCGGCGTCGAAACACGGGCGTTCTCCGCGATCACAGTGATGCTGCCGAGCCCTGACACCGGATAGTTCTCCAATAGGCTGTCCGCCAACTGTTTTTCCGCGCGCGTCAGGCTATCGTAACGAACACGAATGACATCCGATACGGTGCGTGCAGTTGGTGGCACTAAAGCTGTTCCCTCCGGTCTTCGCCGGTTATCGAAAAGATTAACAATCGTTTCTGCGGAGAAGTCAACGGTTCCTTTGAAGAGAAATTTTCAGAATCCCGTTGACGGCGGCAGGAAAGTGAAGAATTCTCTTCTTAATCCAATTTAAACGATTTTTTCCGGAACGCGTCGATGCTGGTCCAGTCGGAATTCTTCTCGGAGGCGGATGGCGGACCCGTTGCCCTGGACAATGTCGGCGGCCGGGGAGATGTGCTTCTCGTCTGCGAACACGCCTCGCGGCGCCTGCCGGAACGCTACGGCGATCTCGGACTTTCCGCCGATGCGCTCGCCTCGCATATCGCCTGGGATCCGGGAGCGCTTGCCGTCTCCCGGCTGATGTCGAAGAGCCTCGACGCGACGCTGATCCACCAGCGGTTTTCGCGGCTCATCTACGACTGCAACCGGCCGCCGGATTCGCCTGCCGCCATGCGTGACGTGTCCGAGATCTTCCGGATCCCCGGCAACGAGAACCTGTCCGAGGCGGAGAAGTCCCGACGCACCACGGCGCTCTACCTGCCATTCCACGGCCGCATCCGCGAGGAGATCGCGGCGCGGCGGGCGAGGGGGCAGAAGACGGTGCTGGTCACCATTCACAGTTTCACGCCGGTCTATTTCGGCAGGGAGCGTCCGGTCGAGATCGGCATCCTGCACGATACCGACAGCCGGCTTGCCGACCGGATGCTGGAGGCAGCATCTGACACCCATCTCTACCGCGTCGAACGCAACGAGCCCTATGGGCCGGCGGACGGCGTAACGCATACGCTGGAAGTCCACGCCCTGCCGGCGGGACTTCTCAACGTCATGATCGAAATCAGGAACGATCTGATAACGGACGAAACCGGCCAGGGGGTCGTGGCCGATTTTTTGACAGGATTGCTGCGGGAAAGCCTCGCAGACGTCCAAGGATAAGACCCGGGGAGCAGCAGCTCGCATGCCCGCGGTTAAATCGCCGCGGGAAGGACAAACCGGATGGCCGCGATGGCGCGGTCTTTCTGCCAACAGGGGGAAGTCATGTCCGATTATACCGAAGGCGACAAAAAGCAGGACATTCATATCCTGCATTCCATGGGTTATGCGCAGGAACTCGAGCGCCGCATGAGCTCGTTTTCCAACTTCGCAATTTCGTTTTCCATCATTTGCATTCTCTCCGGCGGCATCAATTCGCTGGCGCAGGCGACATCGGGCGTCGGCGGGGCCGCAATCGGCATCGGCTGGCCGATCGGCTGCATCATCTCTCTCTTTTTCGCGCTCGGCATGGCGCAGATTTCATCCGCCTATCCGACGGCCGGGGGGCTTTATCACTGGAGTTCCATCCTCGGGACGCGCTTTACCGGCTGGCTCACCGCCTGGCTCAATCTGCTCGGCCTGATCACCGTTCTCGGGGCGATCAACATCGGTACCGCCCTTTTCCTCGGCGGCACGTTCGGCGCGCAGCTTGGTATTGCCGATGCGACCGGCGTTGTTTCTCCGGGGATGCAGGTGGTTCTGGTGATCCTGTTCACCATCGTCCAGGCGGCGATCAACCATTTCGGCATCGGCCTCACGGCCAAGCTCACCGATTTCTCGGGCACGCTGATCCTGGTGACGGCGGCGGTCCTGACCATCGCCTGCCTCATCTACGCACCGACGCACGATATTTCGCGGCTCTGGACTTTCACCAATTATTCCGGTGATGCGGGCGGGGCCGTTTGGCCTCAGTCCGACAGCATGTGGTATATCTTCGCGCTCGGCCTGTTGCTGCCGATCTACACGATCACCGGTTATGACGCCTCGGCGCATACGTCGGAGGAAACCAAGAAGGCGGCGCTGTCGGTGCCCCGTTCGATGGTCTCCGCCGTGCTCTGGTCGTCGCTTGCCGGCTGGGTCATGCTGTCGGCCTTCGTCATCGCCATCCCGGACATGGCCGCAGGCGCCAAGCAGGGCTGGGCCGTGTTCTTCACCACCATCAACACCATCATGCCTGCCTGGCTGGTGACGGTGCTCTATGTGGCCATCTTCATCTCGCAGTTTCTCTGCGGGCTTGCGACCGTCACCTCATGCTCGCGAATGATCTTTGCGTTTTCGCGTGATGGCGGGATACCGGTTGGCTCAAAGACGCTTGCAAGCGTCAGCCCGAAATTCCGCACCCCGGTTGCGGCGATCTGGACGGGTGCGGCTCTTGAAAGCCTGTTCGTCTGGGGTGCGCTGTTCATCTCGGTCGGCGAGGCAAGCCTCTACGTCACGGTCGTCAACGCGACCCTGATCTTCCTTTTCCTTTCCTTCCTTTTCCCGATCGTGCTCGGCATCTTCGCCTACGGCACTAAAAAATGGCCAGCGCCTGGCCCCTGGGATCTCGGTCGGGGCGTCTACAAGACAGTCGGCGTGCTGGCGACGCTTGGCATGGTGCTGATCATCTACATCGCTATCCAGCCGCCGAACGACAAGGTGCTTGCGGTCACCGTCGGCCTCATCGTCCTTGCGATAATCATCTGGTTCGCGGTCGAGAACAAGCGCTTCAAGGGGCCTCCGATCGGTGACATGATCGCCAAGCGCAAGGCCGAAATCGCTGCTGCGGAAGCGGCGGTCGGCGAAACCGGAACGGTCTCGCCGGTACCGGGCGAATAACCTTCACCGACATCATTGGCGGAGGTCGCGATGTGCGGCCTCCGCCAAAATGTTCAAAGGCCAGATGGATCGATCATGACCAGTCATTATTCTTTCGACGAACTCAAAAAAGATGTTGCCGAGGGCCGCATCGATACGATCATCGCTGCCCAGGTGGACATGCAGGGTCGCCTGATGGGCAAACGGTTCCAGGCGGAATATTTCGTCGAGAGCGCCTATCAGGAAACCCATAGCTGCAACTATCTGCTGGCGACCGATATCGAGATGGAGACCATCTCCGGCTACAAGGCGACCAGCTGGGAACAGGGGTACGGCGACTATACGATGAAGCCGGATCTTGCGACGCTACGCAAACTCCCCTGGCTCGAAGGCACGGCGCTGGTTCTCTGCGACGTGCTCGACCATCACACCCATGCGGACGTGCCGCATTCGCCGCGCGCCATCCTGAAGGCCCAGGTGAAGCGGTTGGAGGCGATGGGCATGTCTGCCTTCATGGCGACCGAACTCGAATTCTTCCTGTTCGACCAGACCTACGACCAGGCGCGCGAAAGCGCCTACCGCAATCTCAAGCTCGCGAGCGGCTATAACGAGGATTACCACATCTTCCAGACCACCAAGGAGGAGGAGGTGATGCGGGCGATCCGCACCGGCCTGCAGGGCGCGGGCATCCCGGTGGAGAACTCCAAGGGCGAGGCCTCGGCCGGCCAGGAGGAAATCAACGTCCGTTATGCCGATGCACTGACCATGGCCGACCGGCACGTGATCATCAAGAATGCAGCCAAGGAAATCGCCTGGGGCAAGGGCAAGGCCATCACCTTCCTCGCCAAGTGGAATTATTCGGCCGCCGGCAGTTCGTCGCACATCCACCAGTCGCTGTGGAGCGCCGACGGCAGCAAGCCGCTGTTCTTCGACAAGGACGGCGAACACGGCATGTCGGAACTGATGAAACACTATATCGCCGGGCTGCTCAGCCATGCGAGCGAGATCACCTATTTTCTGGCGCCCTATATCAATTCCTACAAGCGGTTCATGGCCGGCACGTTTGCACCGACCAAGGCCGTCTGGTCGAAGGACAACCGCACCGCCGGCTACCGTCTCTGCGGCGAGGCGACCAAGGGCATCCGTGTCGAATGCCGTGTCGGCGGTTCCGACCTCAACCCCTATCTCGCCATGGCGGCACTGATTGCGGCTGGCATTGATGGCATCGAGAAGAAGATGGCGCTGGAACCGGCCTTCGTCGGCGATGCCTATGGCGGCAAGGGCATTCGCGAAATCCCGCGGACGCTGCGCGATGCGATCGATCTCATGAACGGATCGGAACTGTTGCGTTCTGCCTTCGGCAATGACGTCATCGACCACTATGTGCGGGCCGGCCAATGGGAGCAGGAGGAGTACGACCGCCGCGTGACGGATTGGGAAGTGGCGAGAGGGTTCGAGCGGGCTTGAGATAATCGCAACGCTGATGCGCGCTTGTTGTCATTTTGGCATTGTGGTAGAGTGTTTCCACAACCTGCGAGATTGGTCATGAGCCCTATAGACAGTGAGTGGTTTTACCAAAAACTTGATCAGGGAGATAAATCCCTGCGCGACCTGGCTCGCTTTATGTCGCTCGATCCCAGTGCCGTATCGCGGATGCTGAAGGGCGAACGGAAGATGAGCGCCGATGAGCAAGACGATATAGCTGCTTTCCTGGGCATAAATCTTGAGGAGGTGGCAGCGCACCGGAGGGGCAAAGTGTTCGGATTTGAGGAGACGAAGCAGGGCAGCTATGACGCTACCGGCTCCTTGGATACTCCGCCGGTCAAAATGTTCACGAAAGACGATATCGTCTACAAGGATGGCAAGCGCTGGATGGAGAAGGAGGATGGCACGCTGATCGAACTGCATCCAGCCTACGGCTGCATGGCGGGAACGATCACCGTCATGCCGGGCGTCGATCTGACGGCACCGATGGACTGGGAAGAGGAATGGGGCGAGAAGCTTTATAATGAGTAGCCGTTTTCTGCTCGATACGTGCTTCGTGATCTGGATGTCGCAGAATGAGGACTTGGCGCCGACGGCATTGGAGTCGCTGGCTGAAAGCAAGGCCCAGAAGATCCCGGTTTTCGTATCGTCCGTGACGGCGTGGGAGATGGGCATGCTGCTTTCGAAGGGACGTATCCGTGAAACCCGGGATGCCGAGCAATGGTATCGCGACTATCTGCGGGATGGAGGCTTTGTCGAACATCCGGTCACCTCTACGATCTTCGTTGCCGCCTGCTTCCTGCCCCAGCCCATCCACAAGGACCCGATCGACCGAATCCTGATCGCCACCGCGCGCGAAAACGACCTGACCATCATCACGCGCGACCGCGCGATCCTTTCCTATGGCGCCGCGGGTCATGTCCGCACGCTTGCCTGCTGATTTTCTGGAGTATGTATCAATGACGATGATCCAATGTATCTCGCCGATCGACGGTTCGGTCTATGCCGAGCGTCCGGCCATGTCGCCGGAGGCTGCGGCGGAAGCTGTCGGGCGCGCCCGCGCGGCGCAGAAGGCCTGGGCGAAACGGCCGCTCGAAGAGCGCGTCCAGCTCGTGCTGAAAGGCGTGGCCCGCCTCAACGAGATGGTCGACGAGGTGGTGCCGGAGCTTGCCTGGATGATGGGCCGGCCGGTGCGTTACGGCGGCGAGTTCAAGGGGTTCAACGAACGTTCCAACTATGTGGCCTCGATCGCCGCCGATGCGCTGGCGCCGCTGCGGATCGAGGACAGCGCTTCGTTCGAGCGGCGTATCGAACGCGAGCCGCACGGTGTCGTGTTCGTCATCGCGCCCTGGAACTATCCGTATATGACGGCGATCAACACGATCGCGCCGGCTTTGATGGCCGGCAATGTGGTCGTCATCAAGCATGCTTCGCAAACGCTGCTGGTCGGCGAGCGGATGGTGCGCGCCTTCGTCGAGGCGGGTGTTCCGGAGGATGTCTTCCAGAATGTCTTCCTCGACCATGACACGACGGCGAAGCTGATCTCGCAAGGGCTGTTCAACTTCATCAACTTCACGGGCTCGGTCGAAGGCGGACGATCGATCGAACGCGCCGCCGCCGGTACATTTACCGGGCTTGGCCTCGAACTCGGCGGCAAGGATCCGGGTTATGTGATGGAGGATGCCGATCTCGATGCGGCGGTCGATACGCTGATGGACGGCGCCACCTACAATTCCGGTCAGTGCTGCTGCGGCATCGAGCGCATCTACGTTCATGAATCGCTCTACGATTCCTTCGTCGAAAAATCGGTCGCCTGGGTGTCGAACTACAAGCTCGGCAATCCGCTCGACAAGGAGACGACGATTGGGCCGATGGCCAACAAGCGTTTCGCCAAAGTGGTGCGCCAGCAGATCACTGATGCTGTCGCGAGCGGCGCCAGGGCACTTGTCGATCCGAAGCTTTTCCCTGCCGATGACGGCGGCGCTTATCTTGCGCCGCAGGTGCTGGTCGATGTCGATCATTCCATGGAGATCATGCGCGAAGAGACCTTTGGTCCGGCCGTCGGCATCATGAAGGTGAAGACCGACGACGAGGCGATCGGCTACATGAACGACAGCCGCTACGGGTTGACGGCATCGCTCTGGACGCCTGATGTCGATCGTGCCAACCGCATCGGCAGCCAGCTCGAAACCGGTACGGTGTTCATGAACCGCGCCGATTATCTCGACCCGGCGCTGGTCTGGACCGGCGTCAAGGAAACCGGGCGCGGCGGCTCGCTCTCCGTCCTCGGCTTCCACAACCTGACCCGCCCGAAATCCTATCACCTGAAGAAGGTAACGAAATGAATATCGTCGCGAACTGGAGCTATCCGACCGCCGTCAAGCTGGGCCGCGGACGGATCAAGGAACTGGCCGACGCCTGCAAGACGCTCGGCCTCAAGAAACCGCTCCTGGTCACCGACCGGGGACTGGCATCGATGGCGATTACCGGCCATGCGCTCGACGTGCTGGAAGAGGCCGGCCTCGGCCGCGCGATCTTCGCCGATGTCGATCCGAACCCGAACGAGAAGAACCTCGAAGCGGGCGTCAAGGCTTATAAGGACGGCGGGCATGACGGCGTCGTCGCCTTCGGCGGCGGCTCCGGCCTCGATCTCGGCAAGCTGATCGCCTTCATGGCCGGCCAGACGCGGCCCGTCTGGGATTTCGAGGATATCGGCGACTGGTGGACCCGCGCCGATGCCTCGAAGATCGCGCCGATCGTCGCCGTGCCGACCACAGCCGGCACCGGTTCGGAAGTCGGCCGGGCAGGGGTGCTCACCAACTCCGTCACCCATGTGAAGAAGATCATCTTCCATCCGAAACTGCTGCCGGGCGTCGTCATCTGCGATCCGGAACTGACGATGGGCATGCCGAAGGCGATCACCGCCGGCACCGGCATGGACGCGTTTGCCCATTGCCTGGAAGCCTATTCGTCGCCCTTCTACCACCCGATGTCCGGCGGGATCGCGCTCGAAGGCATGCGGCTCGTCAAAGAATTCCTGCCGCGCGCCTATAAGGACGGAGCCGATCTCGAAGCCCGCACCAACATGATGTCGGCCGCGGCCATGGGGGCGGTCGCCTTCCAGAAGGGGCTCGGTGCCATCCATTCGCTGTCGCATCCGATCGGCGCGGTCTACAACACCCATCACGGCATGACCAATGCGGTCGTCATGCCGCCGGTGCTGCGCTTCAATCGTCCGGCGATCGAGGAGAAGATCGCGCGTGCGGCGGCCTATCTCGGCATCGCTGGCGGCTTCGACGGCTTCTACGATTACGTCCTGTCGCTGCGCGCGGAGCTCGGCGTGCCGGACAATTTGACGGCCATGGGAATCAAGCCCGACCGAATCGACGAGCTGACGGCCATGGCGATGGAGGACCCGAGCTGCGGCGGCAACCCCGTCACCATGACGATGGAGAACACCAAAGCCCTTTTCCTCGACTGCTTTTAAGACTTCCGATGGGGGAGGATCGCCGTTAACGAAGCCCGGAGGCCGAAACCTCCGGGCTTTTCCGCATTTTAGAGCCGAAAGCTAAATTTCCTGAGTGATATTAATGGTGCTCAAATTTACAATTCGTTAACCATGTTTGGAAAGGATGGCATCCATGACACCATGCTTCCCGGTGTCCTCGTGAGCGATGTGGCTCTAGCCTTGTTCGAGGACCGACAATGCCTGTAATTTCCTTTGCCAATGCCAAGGGTGGAGCCGGAAAAACAACCGCTGCGCTTCTGCTTGCGACCGAACTTGCCCATCAGGGTTTTCGCGTCACTGTCATCGATGCGGATCCGCAGCGCTGGATCAGCCAGTGGTTCGAGACCTCCGGCGCAGTGCGCAACATCGAAGTGGTATCGGAGGTCACCCTGGCATCGCTGCAGTGTCATCTGCGAGAAATGGCATCGCGCACCGATTATTTCATCATCGACCTTGCCGGCGCCCGTGATGCGCTTGTCACCACCGCGATCGGCCTTTCCGACCACGTGATGATCCCGGTCCAGGGATCGGCCATGGACGCCAAGGGTGCGGCGCAGATCCTCGACCTTCTCGCCTACATGAAAGAGAAGGCCGGCCTGGTGATCCCGCATTCGGTGGTGCTGACGCGCGTCACCTCGATGGTGACCACCAAGGCGCTGCTCACCATCAAGGGCCTGCTTGCAGCCCGCGGCGTACATGTCCTCGATACGCCGATCGGCGAACGCATCGCCTTCAAGGAACTCTTCGAGACCGGCGGCACGCTGCACACGCTCGATCCGGCCAAGGTCAGCAATGTCGATAAAGCGAAGGAAAATGCCGGCGCCTTTGCGAAGGAAGTGCTGCGGCTCATGCCCGTCAAGATCACCCGCTCCGCCGCGTCGCGCCTCTTCGGACTGGGCCGCCACGCCGCCTGATCGTTCTGGTCGATTCTGAAAAATCTCAAGCGGTCGGCTCTCCGGAGCCGGTCGCTTTTGCATTTGGGGAGATGATGGCCTTAACGAAAAAGCCCCTGCGGCGAGGCCGAGGGGCTTTTGGCAATTGCCGGATTTGCGTAACTACTCGATGAATTCAACCGTCGTGCCGGGCTTGACCATCTTGGCGAGTTCCCTCGCATCCCAGTTGGTCAGGCGCACGCAGCCATGGCTGTTGGTCTTGCCGATCTTGGAGGGTTCCGGCGTACCGTGGATGCCGTATGTGGGCTTCGAGAGCGCGATCCAGACCGTACCGACCGGGCCGTTCGGGCCTGGCGGGATTTGCAGGATCTGGTCGTTGTTGCCCTGCTTGAAATTGATCTTCGGATTGTAGGTGTAACCTGGGTCGAGCGCGATGCGTTCGACCGTGTGGGTGCCGGTCGGCGAGGGCGTGTCGGTAGAGCCGATGGTCGCCGGATAAGCGGCGACCAGCTTGTTGTCGGCGCCATAGGCGAAGACCTGCTTCTTGCCTTTGTCGGCGATGATGCGGGTGACCTGACCGACCTTCGGCTGGCCGGGATTGATGACCTTGATGGTCGAGCCGGGGATGGTGAAATCGACGCCGGGATTGAGCGCCTTGAGATAACCTTCGTCCATGTGGAACTGCTCGGCGAGCTTTTCGGTCACGGACGTATAGGACATGGCCGGCAGCTGCGACTTGTGCGCATAGTCTTCCGGGATCGAGGCGACATAGGGACCGGCGGCATCGGCCGGCGTGATCGTGTAATCGACGATCGGCAGGCCGCCCGAATAGGTCAGCCGCTGCAGGATGTCCTCGGAATTGTTGGGATCGAGCGTCTCGCCGGTCATTTCCTGCCAGGCGGCGATCGCCTTGTTGACGTTGTCGCCGAGATGACCGTCGATGACGCCGGGCGAGATGCCTTCACGGTCGAGGAACACTTGAAGTGCCGCGATCTGGGCCTGCGGTTTCTTGGTGACGGTGATGATCGGCTTTTGCGGCAGAAGCGTTTCTGCCGGACGCTGGTCCGGTTCGATCGAGGCTTCCTGCGGGTAACCGGCGTCGGGGAGGGCCTGATCATCCAGCGGCATGCGGCTGACTGATCCCTCCCTCGGGATCCCGCCGGTGACGGCGCCGGGTTCCCCCGGCCGGTATTCGCGGAAATCGCGATAACCGCCGGCGCCCTGCTGGTAGCCGCCCGAATCCCGCAGAGACCGGTAGCCGCCCGGCACCGGCGGATATTCCTGCCTCCGGTCGGGGCGATAGGCTTCCTGGCGGATCTCGGTTGCGACGACATTGCCGAAATGGTCGATCAGGACCCGGCGGCCCATGCTGTCGCGGCTGATGATGACGTCACGGCGATCCGGTTCATAGTCCAGGATCGAGCCGTCAGGAGCGACGAGCATCGTTTCCGAGGGATAGCGGCCATACCGATTCTGCGCCTCGGCGGAGGGGATCCCCTGCGCCGCGGTCCAGATCATCAGGCTTGCGCATGCAAAAAATAGCCGCTTCACGATGTCACCGACTTCCTTGTTTCCTACCTACACGTAATCGGGAAATCGTACATTGGTTCCCGCCCGCGCGCCTGTCGCCACAGACAAGGTAAATTTGACCGTAGTGTGGAAAAAGTGAATTCGTCATGAACACACCGTTAAATTTACGTCACGATCGGTTAGAAGTTTTGACGAAACCGTGAAGGGAATGATTATGAAGGCTTTTTCGGCTGCCAGCGGACCGAGGATCTTCCTCGACGAGAGCTCGGTTCTTGATATCGGGGGCTGTTTCATCGGCGATGTGGATCTTGCTCCGGGCCGGGCCATTCCCGACGACGGTGATCCGCGAATCGATCATTCGCTCGAAGGGTTCCTCTTCACCTGCGGGCCCGACCATATTCGTCATCCCGAGGCCATCGAAGGCGCCGCTGACGGCCGGAAATATCCGCTGCATGGATCCTTCTCTTCCCACCCGGCCGAAATCCTGTTCTGGGATGCGCAGGGGCCGGATGCAGAGTGCCGTGCCCGCGTGCCACTGACCATTGCGACCGGCGAGACGGCTCTCCTCGAACGCCACTGGCGGATCGATGGTGCGACGGGCGAGGTGAGCCTGTCGGACAAGGTCACCAATACCGGCACAAAGCCCTTTGCACGGGTGCATATGTACCACATGAATATCGGCGCCTGGCTGTTCGACGACCATGTCCGGCTGACCGGGAGGATGCTCGACAGAGGCGGCTTCCCCTGGACCTTCGGCGGCGAGACCGGCGGCATATTCTGCGTGCCGGCGGCCGTCGAGGGCGAGCAGTGGGCCGAAATCGCGCTCGGTCCGATCGCGGCGATCGGCGGGCTGACGCTGAAGGTGAAGTTCAGGACCGACACGCTGCCGCATCTGCAGGTCTGGCGGAACCAGAAGGCGCCGGCGCATGTACTCGGCATCGAGCCAGTTTCGCATCGCCTGGCAAGCCGCCAGGAACTTGCGGCGAACGGGGAACTCGGGTGGGTCAAGCCCGGCGAAAGTGTCGAATACGGCCTGCGCTTCTGCTTCGTCTGAGAGTTGTCGCTCAGTGATTGACGCCCAAAGGGCACCGTCGTAATGCTTGCGCCTCAAATAGAACGGAGGGCTAAGTCCATGGATATCCGCCAGATCAACGACGAGTATTCCGTCACCGGCCAGATCACCGTCGAGGAACTCGACCAAGTCAAGGCCATGGGGTTCAAGTCGGTCGTCTGCCATCGTCCCGACGACGAGGAGCCGGGCCAGCCGCATTTTGCGCAGATCGAAGCTCGCGCCAAGGAACTCGGCCTCGACATCCGCCACATCCCGGTCGGCCGCATGGGCGTCGACGAACAGGGCGTCAAGGCGATGGTCGATGCGCTCGACGAATTGCCGCGCCCGATGCTCGGCTTCTGCCGGTCCGGCGCCCGTTCGACGGCGATCTACGAAAAGAGCCAGCATCTGCGCGGCTGAAGATTTTCCACGGCCTCGTGCCTTTTGCGCGGGGTCTTTTCCCGAAGCTCAATTTTTTTGAGGAGAATTCCATGAGCATCCAGCGCATCGAGCCGGCCGCCCGCATGAGCGCCGCCGTCGTCCACGGCAACACCGTCTATCTGGCCGGCCAGGTCGGCGAAGGTGAGAGTGTCACCGACCAGTGCAAGGACGCGCTTTCCGAAGTCGACCGCCTGCTGGCTACCGTCGGCTCAGATAAGTCGAAGATCCTGCAGACGATCATCTATCTCTCGGACATGTCCTATTTCGGTGAAATGAATGCGGTCTGGGAAAGCTGGATCGATCCGGCGAACCCGCCGGCCCGCGCCACCAGCGAAGCCAAGCTCGCTGCGCCGAAATACAAGGTCGAGTTCATCGTCACGGCCGCGATCTGATCGCTGCGATATTGATTCAAAAAGCCGGCCTATCGTTCTGATGGGCCGGCTTTTTCTATTTCAGGCCCTTTCGCGGATCTGGGTCAGCGTCCGCGCCGGCGTGATCGCTTCCGGATCGAGCCTGACCTCGATGATGGAAGGCTTGCCGCTGGCGCGCGCCCGCTCATAGGCCGGGCCGAACTCTTCCGTCTTCTCGACCAGTTCCCCATGCCCGCCGAAAGCCTTGGCATAGGCGACGAAATCCGGGTTGACGAGGTCGGTGGCGCTGACGCGGCCCGGATATTCCCGCTCCTGGTGCATGCGGATCGTGCCGTAGATGCCGTTGTTGACCAGCACGGTGATGATCGGCAGTCCATAACGGACGGCGGTGATGAATTCCTGGCCGTGCATCATGAAGCAGCCGTCGCCGGCAAAGCAGACGACTTCGCGCTCGGGAAACAGCTGCTTGGCGGCAACGGCGGCGGGCAGGCCATAGCCCATCGAGCCGGAGGTCGGGGCGGACTGGGTGTTGTATTTCCGGAAGCGGTGGAAGCGGTGCAGCCAGGTGGCGTAATTGCCGGCGCCGTTGGTGAAGATCGCGTCGTCGGGCACGTTCTCCTCGATCCATTGCATGATCGGGCCCATCCTGACCGGGCCGGGGCCGGCCTCCGGCGGCGTCGACCACTTGAGGTAGGCGTCGTGCAGCGCCGATTTCCGTTCGGCCCAGAGCGGTAGGGCAGGTGGTTCGAGGTCTTTCAGTGCCGCGACGAATTCCGCCGGCGCGGCGCAGATCGCCAGGTCCGGCCGGTACATGCGGCCGAGTTCTTCCGGATCGGGAAAGACGTGGACGAGCTTTTGGCTCGGATAGGGAATGTCGATCAGCGTGTAGCTGGAGGAGGGCATTTCCGACATGCGGCTGCCGATCAGCACTAGCAGGTCCGCCTCCTTGACCGCCTTGGCGAGCACGGGATTGATGCCGATGCCGACATCCCCCGCATAGGAGGGGTGGAGGTGATCGAACAGCATCTGGCGGCGGAAGGAGCAGCCGACCGGGATCTTGAAACGGCTGGCGAAAGCCTGGAAATCGGCAACTGCCTGTTCGCTCCAGCGGGTACCACCGACGATGAACATCGGCCGCTCGGCGTTCTTGAGCATGGTTTCGAATGCGGCGATCTGGCTTTTGCCGGGATGGCTTTCGACCGGCATGTAGGCACGGGCTTCGGGCGCCTCGACTTCATCGACCAGCATGTCTTCCGGCAGTGTCAGTACGACCGGGCCGGGACGGCCGGAGGTGGCGACCGCAAAGGCGCGGGTGACGAATTCGGGGATGCGGCGGGCGTCGTCGATCTCGCCGACCCATTTGGCAAATTCGGTGAAGGCGCGGCGGTATTCGACCTCCTGAAAGGCTTCCCGTTCCTTCATCTCGCGGCCGATCTGGCCGACGAAGAGGATCATCGGGATCGAATCCTGTTTGGCAATGTGCAGCCCGGCCGAGGCATTGGTGGCGCCGGGACCGCGGGTGACCATGCAGATGCCGGGCTCGCCGCTGAGGCGGCCCCAGCTGTCGGCCATCATCGCAGCACCGCCTTCCTGGCGGCAGACGAGCACCTCGATGCCACTTTCATACAGCGCGTCGAGCACGGCGAGATAACTTTCTCCGGGCACGCAGGAGATGCGCTTGACGCCGTTCGCCTTCAGCGCCTCGACGATCAGCTGCCCTCCGGTCTTGATGACGGTGTTCATTTTTCTCTCCCCTCTTTTTCGATTTGATCGAGTTGCGCCAGCACATCTGCGGTATGTTCGCCGAGCGCCGGGCTCGGCCGGTGATAGACAAGCGGCGTTTCCGACAGGACGATCGGATTGCGCACGCCCGGAATGACCGTGCCGTCGGCCGCTTCGAGATCGATCCGCAGCCCGCGCTCCTTGACCTGCGGATCGTTAAACATTTCGGCGATCGAATTGATCGGCCCTGCCGGCACGGCATTGTCGCCGCAGGCGGCGAGCAGCTCGGCCTTTTTCCATTTCGACGTCTGCGCGAGGATCAGCCGGCGCACTTCGACGCGGTTGGCGACGCGCGCCTTGTTGGTTGCGAAACGCTCGTCATCGGCCATCCCGTCGATGCCGAGGATACGGCAGAGGCGGCGGAACTGGCCGTCATTGCCGATGGCGAGAATGAGATACCCGTCTTCGGTGGCCAGGACCTCGTAGGGGCTGATATTCGGATGGGCATTGCCAAGCCGCACCGGCGCTTCGCCCGAGACCAGGTAATTCATGTTCTGGTTGGCGAGGATGCCGGCCTGGACGTCGAGCAGCGCCATGTCGACATGCTGGCCTTCGCCGGTCTTCATCGCATGGATCAGCGCGCCCTGGATGGCGGTCACCGCATAGATGCCGGTGAAGATGTCGGCGATCGCGACACCCGCCTTCATCGGCTGGCCATCCGGCTCGCCGGTGATCGACATGAAGCCGGACATGCCCTGGACGATGTAATCGTAGCCGGCGAGATTGGCGTAAGGGCCGTTCTGGCCGAAACCGGTGATCGAGCAATAGATCAGCTTCGGATTGATCTTTTTCAGGCTCTCGTAGTCGAGGCCGTATTTGACGAGGCCGCCGAGCTTGAAGTTCTCGATCAGCACGTCGGCGGTCGCGGCCAGCCGGCGGACGATGTCCTGGCCTTCCTCGGTCTTGAGGTCGACGGCGATCGAGCGTTTGCCGCGGTTGGTGGAGTGGTAATAGGCGGCCGACAGGTTTTCGCCGTCCTTGCCCTCGACGAAGGGAGGACCCCAGGCGCGGGTGTCGTCGCCGCCATCGGGATTTTCCACCTTGATGACGTCGGCACCCATGTCCGCCAGCATCTGGCCTGCCCAGGGACCGGCGAGCACGCGGGCAAGTTCGATGACGCGGATGCCGGTAAGCGGCGGTTTTTTGGGTGTCTGGGTCATGTCACGGGATCACGGTTGATTTGGCGGCGCTGGTTACCGGCTTCATGGAGGCAACGCGGCGTTCCCGCCAGATGATGTAGAGGCCGGAGCCGATGATGATCGAAATGCCGAGCCATTTGACCGGATCGGGGAAGTCGCCGAAGACCAGCCAGCCGAACAGCGTTGCCGAGACGATCTCGAAATATTGCAGGGGCGCAATCACGGACGCCGGTGCGGCGCGATAGGCGTAGACGGCAAGGATGCCCGACAGGGCTGCGAAGGCGCCGACGCCCGCGAGCCACAGCAGGGTCTTCCAATCCGGCATGGAGGGCGCCAGGAAGGCGATGCCGGTCCGGTCGCCGACAAAAAGCAGGATGGCGGAGATCGGAATTCCCCAGAGCGCCATCTGGAACTGCATCGACCAGGGATCTTCGCGATGCGCCAGCGCCCGCGTCAGGATCGCGAAGATCGCTACGCAGAAGGCGGTGACGATCGGCAGCAGTGCCACGAAGCCGATCTCTTGGAAGCTCGGGCGGATGACGATCATGGCGCCGACGAAGCCGGCCGCGCAGGCGGTATAACGCCGCCAGCCGATGGTCTCCTTGAGGAAGATGCTGGAGAGGACGGTGAGGATGATCGGTTCGACGAAGAAGATGGCGATGGCATCGGCCACCTCCATGACTGCCAGGGTCGCCACGAAGCAGACCATGGAGAGCGTGATGAGGCTCGCGCGGATCGCATGGAAGGCGCTGAGACGCCAGGAGAACGTCCGCCAATATCCGTTCCAGAGCACGATCGGCAGCATGCAGAGTGCCTGGAAAACGAAGCGCGCGGCAGTGATGAACGTGGGCGACGCGGTATCGGTCGCAAGCTTCGAAAAGACGTCGATGAACGGGGCGATCAGCATCGCAACGATCATCAGGCCGAGGCCGTTGACGATCCGGTTCGGGGCTGATGCGGCAAGGCTTGCGGACGACGAACTCATCGATTTCCTATAGCCGGGACCGGTCCCGGAAGCACTTGATTAAATGTCATGAACTCATTCCGTTTGATGAGTAGGCCCGGTTCAGAGGGCGGCCGCGGGCATGGGCAGAGCGGCCCGGGCCCAGGCGGCGAATTCGGCGGTGGCGCGGGCCCGCACCGTATCGTTCAGCGTTTCGTGGCGGGTGCCCGGCCAGATCTTGGTGGTGACGTTCGAAAAGCCGTTGCGCTTGAAATGCTCGGAAAGCCACAGGATCTCACGGCCGCCATTGGTCGCCGGATCCTCGGCGCCGCCGATCAGGTGGATCGGCAGGGTTTTCGCCAGCCGATCGATGAGTTTCGGGGCGCGAAACGTGAGTTCGAAGAGATCGAGCCATAAGGAGACGCTGGCGTCGAAACCGCACAAGGGATCGGCGATATAGGCATCGACGATATCCCGGTCATGGCTCAGCCAGTCGAATTCCGTGCGGTGGCCGGCAATGGATTTCCCCCAGGCGCCAAAAGTGAGTTTCGGCAGAAGCCCGCTCGGCACGTCCGAGCCTTTCAAAGCCTTTTCGATGCGCAGGATCACCTGCGCCGCGCGGCCAGCCGGACCTGGATGGAAGTTGGAATTCCAGACCGCTACGGCATTAAAGCTGTCGGGATGATCCACGGCGGCATTGAGCGCGATCAGCCCGCCCATGGAATGGCCGAAGAGCAGAGCCGGCAGGCCGGGATGGGCGCCCGCCGCCATGTCGCGCATGGCCTTGACATCTTCGAGCACCAGGCTGACGCCGTCGTGCCGAGCAAAGCGGCCGATCGGTGCGTCCGGAACCGTCGTTTCGCCGTGACCGCGATGGTCGAAAGCATAGACATGGAAGCCGTGGCCGGCCATCGCCTCGGCGAAACCCCTGTAGCGCCTGGAATGCTCGGCAAGCCCGTGCGAGATCAGCAGGATGGCATGCGCCGGCTCGGCCGCCGGCTCGTAATGATAGGCAAGGTTTGCGCCTGTCGGGCTCTTAAACCGCCTCGTTTCGTCGAACATCCTCGCTCCCTCGACCGTTCGCGCATTGCTCCCGGCCACCAATTCGCCTACATAGCGGCAAACCGAAATTCCCCCCGGAGCACTTTTATCCATGGCACGTCAGTTCATCTATCACATGTCGGGACTCAACAAGTCCTACGGCGCCAAGAAAATCCTCGAGAACGTCAATCTGTCTTTCTACCCGGATGCCAAGATCGGTATTCTCGGCCCGAACGGCGCCGGTAAGTCGACCGTGCTGCGCATCATCGCCGGTCAGGACAAGGAATATACCGGCGAAGCCTGGCTCGCCGAAGGCGCGACCGTCGGCTATCTCGAACAGGAACCGCATCTCGATGCGTCCAAGACCGTCTTCGAGAACGTCATGGAAGGCGTCGCCAAGAAGACGGCCGTCCTCGACCGATACAACGAACTGATGATGAACTATTCCGACGAGACCGCCGACGAGGGCGCCAAGCTTCAGGATGTCATCGACAGCCAGAACCTGTGGGACCTGGAAAGCCAAGTCGAGATGGCGATGGAAGCGCTGCGCTGCCCGCCGCGCGATTCGGAAGTCACCAGCCTGTCGGGTGGTGAACGCCGCCGCGTCGCTCTCTGCCGGCTCCTGCTGTCGCAGCCGGATCTGCTGCTGCTCGACGAACCGACCAACCATCTGGACGCCGAAACCATCGCCTGGCTCGAAAAGCACCTGCGCGACTATCCGGGCGCCGTGATGATGATCACCCACGATCGCTACTTCCTCGACAACGTCACCGGCTGGATTCTGGAGCTCGACCGCGGCCGCGGCATTCCTTACGAAGGCAATTACTCGGCCTACCTGCTCGCAAAAGCCAAGCGCATGCAGCAGGAAAACCGCGAAGAAGCCGGCCGCCAGAAGGCAATTTCCCGCGAACAGGAATGGATCGCGTCCAGCCCGAAGGCGCGCCAGGCAAAATCCAAGGCGCGTATCAAGTCCTACGAACAGCTGGTGGAAGCCGCCGACAAACAGCGCCCCGGCGACGCGCAGATCATCATCCCGGTCAGCGAGCGTCTCGGCCAGGTGGTCATCGAGATGGAAGGCATCACCAAGGGCTTTGAGGGCCGCACGCTGATCAACGACCTGTCGATCAAGCTTCCGCCGGGCGGCATCGTCGGCATCATCGGCCCGAACGGCGCCGGCAAGACGACGCTGTTCCGGATGATTACCGGTCAGGAGACGCCGGATGCGGGTTCGGTGCGCATCGGCGAGACCGTCCATCTCGGTTATGTCGACCAGAGCCGTGATGCGCTCGACGGCAACAAGACCGTCTGGGAGGAAATCTCGGGCGGCGCCGAAATCATCAAGCTCGGCAAGTTCGACATGAACTCCCGTGCCTATTGCGGCGCCTTCAACTTCAAGGGCGGCGACCAGCAGCAGAAGGTCGGCAACCTCTCGGGCGGCCAGCGTAACCGCGTTCACCTTGCCAAGATGCTGAAGGCCGGCGGCAACGTTCTGCTCCTCGACGAACCGACCAACGACCTCGATACGGAAACGCTGGGTGCGCTCGAAAGCGCGCTGGAAAACTTTGCCGGCTGCGCGATCATCATCAGCCACGATCGCATGTTCCTCGACCGCCTGGCGACGCATATTCTCGCCTTCGAAGGCGACGGCCATGTGGAATGGTTCGAAGGCAATTTTGAGGACTATGAGCAGGACAAGGTCCGCCGACTCGGCCCCGATGCCCTCAACCCGGGCAGCCAGGCCCACAAGCGTCTGACACGTTAAGTTTTTTTAGTTTTGCCTAAAGTAAAAACCCCGGTTCTGCCGGGGTTTTCTTTTGGATGAAGTTAACAAAAGCTAAAATCCGAACCCCCAAAATTATGGGTATTTTTAACCTAGCCCGATAAAGACAATCGCAAAGATTCCCGGCGCATTTTCCCGCCCCAGGGAGACCATGTCCGCCTGGGTCTTGACGCTGTCATGATGACGGCCCGTTTCAGAGGGTTTTATTCATGCTGCGTTTGATCGAACGTTTGCCTTTCCGTACATCGTTGACGCTTCTTGCTTCCGTTCCGCTCCTGGCCGTGATTGGGCTCGGCGCGTTCGCCAGCTGGGAATCCTACAACCAGTACCGGGAGCTGAACCGTGCGATCGCTCTTGAGAGCCTGGCGCTTGCCGGCGGCGAGCTGATGAACGCCATTCCGGAAGAAAGCTTTGGTTCCGTGGCGCAGCGGCCCCAGGCCCGTGCGAGCGTGGATGCGGCAGAGAAGCGGCTCGTGAACCAGTATAAGGTCATTGATGCGCAGGGTTACGGCGAGGCCAGCTTGCGCGAGCTTGTCGCAGCAGTGGATGAACGCTTCCTGCGGATGCCGGAATATCGTGCCAAGATCGATAGCGGGGACACAAACCAGCTTCTGTCTGCGCAATACGTGACGCCGGTTTCGGAAAAGACGCTGGATATCATCGGCCGCGTCGGCGGCCTGACCGAGGACCGCGCGCTGGCGCGCTATGTCGACGGCTTTCACGCGCTTGTCCAGCTCAGCAACGGCTACGTCATCGTCAACCGGATGGGGCAGCAATACACCAAGAACGGTGCATTGACCGTTGAGGAGGCCGCCCGTTTCATGCAGGGACGGCAGCAGGTCCGGCTTTATGAAAAACCGATGCGCGCTTTCCTGTCCCCCAAGTTGATCGCGCAGTACGACGCTTATTTCCAGACGCCCGACGGTCAGTTGATCACCAATACGATGAAGGCGCTCGACAGCCTGAAGCCCTATACGCCGGCCGCCGACGACTATAGCGCCTGGGCGCGCGCGATGGAGAACCGTCGCACCTTCACCTCCGGCATCATCGCCCAGGCTGCGAGCGAATTGAAAGCGTTGGGCGATCAGAAATCTTCCGACGCGGCGTCCAGCCTGCAGGTACTTTTTGGCTCACTCTCGATCTTCATCTTGGCCGTCATCGCGCTCAGCGTGATCATTGCCCGCAGCCTGTCCGGCTCGATCCGCAAGATCGGCGACCGGATGGCAAGTCTTGCGTCCGGCAATACCGAAGAGGCGATCCCTTATTCGGATCGCAGGGACGAAATCGGCGCCATGGCCCGCTCGGTCGAGGTTTTCCGTGAAGCCGCGATCCGCAATCTTCAATTGGAAGCTGAGGCAGAAGCTACCCGCCGCCGCTCGGAAGCCGAGCGCATCGAAATGCAGCGCCAGAGCGAGGCGGATGCCGAGGCGAAGCTGACGCAGGCGACCGGCGCGCTTGCCGCCAATCTTCGCCGTCTTGCCGCCGGCGACATGCTCTGCGAAGTGAACGAAGCCTTGGCGCCGCAATTCGAAGGCCTGCGCCACGACTTCAATACCTCGGTCCGCCAGCTGCGCGACGCGCTGCTCAGCGTCGGCAATTCGGTTTCCACCGTCACCAGCGGTTCGCGGGAGATTTCCGACGCATCCGACAACCTGTCGAAGCGCACCGAGCAGCAGGCTGCTTCGCTGGAAGAAACAGCCGCAGCACTCGAAGAAATCACCGCCAACGTGGTCGCCACGTCGAAGCGCACCGGCGAAGCCCGCGACGTCGTCCGAGATGCCCGGACACGGGCCGACCAGTCGGGCCAGGTCGTCCGCAACGCAGTTTCTGCCATGGAACGGATCGAGAAATCGTCGCAGCAGATCGGCCAGATCATCGGCGTCATCGATGAGATCGCTTTCCAGACCAACCTTCTCGCCCTTAACGCGGGCGTCGAGGCAGCGCGAGCCGGCGAGGCCGGCAAGGGCTTTGCGGTCGTCGCACAGGAAGTCCGCGAACTCGCCCAGCGCTCGGCGAACGCCGCCAAGGAAATCAAGTCGCTGATCTCCAACTCGGCGGTTGCCGTCGGCGAGGGCGTCAAGCTCGTCAGCGAGACCGGCGAGGGGCTCAGCGTCATCGAACAGCTCGTCCAGACCGTCAACAGTCATATGGATGCGATCGCGATCGCAGCGCAGGAACAGTCGGTCGGCCTTGCGCAGGTCAATACCGCCGTCAATCACATGGACCAGTCGACCCAGCAGAATGCCGCCATGGTCGAAGAGATGAACGCCGCCGGCGCGGGCCTTGCCCAGGAAAGCGGCAAGCTCAGCGATCTGCTGTCGCACTTCCAGCTCGGCGGCAGCCCCTCGGGCCAGCTTCGCGAGACGGCAAGCCGTATGCGCGCACCGGCGGCTCCGGTCTCACGCCCGGTCGCCGCTGCCCCCACCCGGCCGGCGCCGGCCCGCGCTCCGGTTTCCCGCGGAAATACGGCTCTCGCACAATCGACCGACGAGTGGGAAGAATTCTGATCTTCCTGGCACCAAGAAAACTTAAGAGGGCGGCTTCGGCCGCCTTCTGCGTTTTGGTCGATCCTTCCCTGATCCATCAGTTGCCGCTTGCATAGAACGGCAAAACGATATAAACATATCTTTATATCTTGATTGCGTAAGGATGCGGCTGAATGGGATTGGCGCTCGACACCCTGGTGGACGTACTGAAAACGGCGGGCGAGCCGACGCGCTTCCGCCTGCTCGCGCTTCTCGCTGCCGGGGACCTGACCGTCACCGATCTTACCGAAATCCTGGGTCAGTCGCAGCCGCGCATCTCACGGCATCTGAAGCTGCTTGCCGAGGAAGCGCTGATCGATCGCTATCAGGAAGGCGCCTGGGCCTATTTCCGGCTGAAGCAGGAAGGCAAGGCGGCAACGCTGGTGAGGACGCTGCTCGCCGCAGCCTCGGAGGAGGATCCGGTCCTGCTTCGGGACAGCGAGCGGCTGACGATGGTCAAGCGCCTGCATGCCGAACGCGCTCAGGCCTATTTCAGCCGCAACGCGTCCGAATGGGACGAGCTTCGCCGCCTGCATATCAGCGACGCGGCTGTCGAGTCGGCGCTCCTCAAGCTGATCGGCACGACGCCGGTCGATGCGCTTCTCGATCTTGGCACCGGCACCGGCTGGATTCTCCAGCTTCTGTCCAACATCTACCGTCGCGCCGTTGGCATCGATGCGAGCCGCGACATGCTATCGGTCGCCCGCTCCAATCTCGACAGGGCCGGAATCGTCAAGGCGTCCGTCCGACACGGCGACATTCTCAACCTGCCGCTCGAAGGCCAGGATTTCGACCTGATTACCGTTCATCAGGTGCTGCACTTCCTCGACCAGCCGGAACTGGCGATCGCCGAGGCAGCTCGCGTGCTGCGTCCGGGCGGCCGCCTGCTGATCGTCGATCTCGCACCGCATACGCTCGAATACCTGCGCAACGACCATGCCCATGTGCGTCTCGGCTTTTCCCATCAGGTGATGGCGGAATGGCTCGAGAAGGTGGGTCTTGAAGTCGAGCAGGCAATCGATCTGGGTTCGGGCAAGGAAGGCGGGCTTACGGCCACCGTCTGGCTTGCCCGCGACCGCCGCCTGCTGATTGCTGCCCATCACGCCTCCGCCCAATCGCAAACCGTTCTTTAAGGGAGCTGAACCAATGACCGCCGATAGCGAAACTTTCAGCGTTTCCTTCGAATTCTTTCCGCCGAAGTCGGACGAGATGGAGGGCCAGCTTTGGGATACGGTCGATGAACTGGCGCTCTGGGACCCGAGGTTCGTTTCGGTCACCTATGGTGCGGGCGGTTCGACCAAGGCGCCAACGATCAATACGGTGCGCCGACTGGTCGGAGAGACCTCGCTTGCGACCGCCGCACATCTGACCTGCGTCGACGCCACGCACGAAGAAACCCATTCGGTGGTCAGCGAATATCGCGCCGCCGGCATCCGCCATATCGTTGCCCTGCGCGGCGATCCGGCGAGCGGTGTCGGCACCGAGTATCGTCCGCATCCGGAGGGTTATGCCAATGCGGCAGACCTGGTGCGCGGATTGACCGAGCTCGGCGGCTTCGACATTTCCGTCTCCGCCTATCCCGAGAAACATCCGGAAAGCACCGATCTTGCCGCAGACATCGAAATGCTGAAGCGCAAGGCGGATGTCGGCGCTGCCCGGGCACTGACCCAGTTCTTCTTCGACAACGACGTTTTTGAACGTTACCTCGAAAAGGTGCGCGCCGCCGGCATCTCGATCCCGATCGTGCCGGGCATCATGCCGATCCAGAACCTGACCCAGCTCAAGCGTTTCGCCGGCCGCTGCGGTTCCTCGGTTCCGTCCTTCCTGGATGCTCGTTTCGAAGGGCTGGACGACAAGCCCGAGGATCGCGCCAAGGTCGCCGCCGATATCGCGGCCGAACAGATCGAAGACCTGATCCGCCGCGGACTTGGCGACTTCCACATCTACACGATGAACCGCGCACCGCTCGTATCCGCCGTCCTGCACCGGCTCGGCCGCCGGCAGATACGCACGCCGCGTATTGCCGCTGCCTGAGCGCATTGAAAAAAACGCATGCTCCTACGAAAGGAGCATGCGTTTTCACCGGAAGTGCTGATTATCAAACGGTCGTGGATGCGATATTTTGAACTGGTAGTGGAACTGGTGGCGCTCAAATGAAGAGCATGGATGCCACAAACACAAACGCTGCACCGACTACCAAGACATTGAGAGAGTATGTACGTCCCATGTCTGCCTCCTTGCGTTGACGGGCAGACTTTATGTCGGTTTTGTGCCGGTTGGGAAGCGTCTTTCGATGCTGCAGTGCCGTGCGCCTATTCGCCTTACGCCGGAAAGGATCGTGCAAGTCACTGATTTTTATTAATAAACCATCCGTTAATCTTAATTTCCGCAAAGTTAAAAAGCCGTGTACGGCTGTTAACTTCTGACATATTCCGTGATGGTTTCGCCCCGTTACGGCGCTCTCGATGCCACATTGCTGCGTCTGCGAAGAAGCCTTCCATCGAGCAGAACGAGGCCGAAGCCGATCAGCAGCATGCCGATCAGGTCGGTCGCCTCCAACCTTTCGCCGAGGAAAAGCGCGCCGAGAAGGATAGCGCTCGGAGGCACGACGAGTGTGACCAGAGACGCGTTCGTTGCACCCGCCAGCGCGAGAATGCGAAAATAGAGAAGATAGGCGAAGGCGGTCGACAGGAGCGCCAGGGCAAGAATCGCAAGAACGGCGTGCGTCGACGGGGCGGGCAGTACCCAGGGCTGGTCGGCGAAGAGCGACACGGGCAGCATGATCAGGCTGGAGGCCGTAAGCTGTCCGGTGGCGCTGACAGGTGCCGGCAGGCCGCGGAAACGTTTTCCGTAGGTACCGGCCACGCCGTAGGAGATTGCCGCAAGGATAGGCAAGATTAGCGCCCAGAACGGCACGGAGGCGGCCGCCGTGACGCCGGGACCGATGAGCACGGCCGTACCGGCAAATCCCGTCAGGCAGCCGGCGATTTTTGCGGGTGTCAGTTTCTCGTCAGTGGTCCAGCGATTGGCGATAAGAACGGTCCAGATCGGCGTTGTCGCGTTGAGGATCGAGGCAAGCCCGGCGCCGATCTCGGTCTGGCCGAAGAAGATCAGCGTGTGGGGCAGGGCGTTGTTGATAAAGCCCATCACCAGAAACGAGCGCCAATGGGTGTGAAGCGTCGCATAGAGCTCGAAGCGACCGTGCAGGTAGATATGGAGCGCCAGCGCCGCCAGAAACAGGCGCAGGAAAACGAGCGTGAAGGGCGGAACTTCCAAGACCGCTACGCGCGCGAAGAAGAAGGACCCGCCCCAGATCAGCCCGAGCAGCAGGATCAGCGCCCATGCCACGGCGCCGGGTTTCGAAATGGCGGCGGTTGTCATGCGAAATCTCCTCGCGGTCAAGGCGAAGGGATATCCCGATGATCCACGAGTCGCCACCCGTTTTCGCCGGGTGGCGATTGAATTTCAGAGCGCGGAGAGCAGGCCCTGGGTCGGCCAGCCGTCGGCCGGCAGGCCGAGGCGTGCCTGTTCCTTCTGGACGGCCTGGCGCGTACCCGATCCGAGGATGCCGTCGACCTTGCCGATATCGTGGCCGAGCGCTTCGAGCTTGGTCTGCAGCGCCTTCATGCCGGTATCGTCGAGACCCTGGTCCGGCGTGCCCTTCTGATAGGTCGGAGCGCCGGAAAGCCGGGTTGCGAAATAGGCGGCCGAAGTCGTGTAGATGAACGACTGGTTCCATTCCAGATAGATGTTGAAGTTCGGATAGGTGAGGAAGGTCGGTCCCTTGCGGCCCTGCGGCAGGATGAGGGCTGCGGGCAGGTTGCCGAAATTGGTTACGCCGTCGCGCGGGACGACGCCCAGCTTGAACCATTCGCTTGCCGGGATTTCGTTGCCGAGGCCGGACTTGTCCCAAGGCAGGTTCTCGGGCAGCGTCACTTCCTGCATCCAGGGCTGGCCGGGTTTGAAGCCCATGCTCTGGATGAACTTGGCGGCTGTCAGGATGGCGTCCGGAGAACTGGTCTTGACGTTGACATGGCCATCGCCGTCACCGTCGACGCCGTGCGCGACGATATCCTTGGGAAGCATCTGCACCTGGCCGATCTCGCCGGCCCATGCACCCGTGTTGGTGGAAGGATTGAGATCGCCGTGCTGGACCATCTCGATCAGGGCGATCAGCTGCGGGCGAAAAAGTTCCGGACGGCGGCAGTCGTGCGAAAGCGTCACCAGGGCGTTGCGGGTGTTGAAATCGCCCTGGACGGCGCCGAAATCGGTCTCCATGGCCCAGAAGGCGGTAATCACGCCTGGCGGCACGCCGAATTCCTTTTCGGCGCGGGCAAAGACGTCCGCATACTGCTTGATCTTCTGGCGGCCGATATCGAGGCGGGCCTGGCTGACGGTGCGCTGCGAGAATTCAATGAAGGTCTGTCGGAAGACACCCTGGGCCCGGTCGCGAGACAAGACCTTCTGGTCGATCTGCGCGCCGGCGAGTGCTTCATCCGCCGCACTTGCCGATGCGCCCTTGGAAATGGCTTCCGCCTTGACGCTGTTCAGGAAGGCGCCGAGATCGCCGCCGCAGGCGGGAGCCGGGGTCTGGGCGAGAGCGGTGGAGGCGAGGCAGCTGGTGATGACGGAGGCGAGGGCGAGGCGGCGGGCAAAGCGAGCGGACATTCGGCGTTCCTAGAATCTGAGTAAGCGCCGCCTGATCTCGGAAAATTTTGTGACCGAAACATGGGCGACAGCTCTGGTGGCGCAGTTTTTATCGCAACTGCTCACACATTGCCAGACACCTGTTCGCCCTGCGAACGGAGTTACTTGTTCACCGCCGCAATCCAGTTATGCCAGTTCTTGGACGTGCCCGCAAAGACGTTGATATCCATCTCACCCTTGATGCCCGGAACGATGCCTGTCGAAGTATACTGCCAGAAGGCCCAGCGGCGATCCGGGTAGATCTTGGTGGGATGCTGCGCCACGGCGCGGAGCCAGAAATGATAGTTGCTGAAGGCGCCGACCAGATTGTCCCGGTGGAAATCCACCGACGTATAGATGATCGGACGCTTGCCGTAATAGGCCTCGAGACGGTCCATGAAGCGCTGCATCGATGCACGCACTGTTTCGGGATCGGGACGGGTCTTGCAGGTCGGCGAAGCCTGGTTCCATTCCATATCGAGGACCGGCGGCAGCTTTACCGCATCCTTGGGCACATTGTTGATGAACCAATCGGCCTGTTCGTCGGCCGTCGAGCAGAAATAATAGAAATGGTAGGGAGCGTAAGGAATGCCGGCCGACGCGGCACCTCGCCAGTTCAGCTCGAAGGTCGGATCGATGCGATCCCTGCCTTCGGTCGCCTTGATGAAGACGAAGGCTATTCCAGCCTTCTTCACGGCCGGCCAGTCGATATCCGTACCGTTCCACTTGGAGACGTCGATGCCGTGGATCTCGTGCAGGCCTGGGTGGTTCTTGCCGAAATCCTGCGGGTCGCTGTCCTTGAACCGCATTTTCTTGACCGATGACGTTTCCATCAGGTCATAGCTTGAGGATGTGCATCCCGTGGCAAGGAACGCGGTCGCAAGGAGGGCCAGAAGGAGCCGAGGCATGAACATCCCGTGTGGTGTCGATGTGGAAGCCTCTTGCCCCGTTCGACGCGAAACAGGGAGGCGTGAACTCCATATTCACCATAACGTCGTAAAAAATCAGTTAGGGCAAGAGGAATTCCAGCTTCAAACGTCAGGAAGCGCCGGGATTCAGCGCCGGCGGCGGATGACGGCGTGCCACGCGTAGCCCCCGCCGATTTCCTCGAAGATCATATCGGCGTCAGCGTCGGCAAGCTTGCTTTCGAGCACGTCGTGCAGGTTCGGCCGCGGCGTGACGTGGAAACGCATGAGCCACGCCTTCAAAAACCGCCCGAACCAGCCCGGCAGCCGTTCCTGTTGGCCGAAGTCGACGATGTGCAGCGAACCATGCGGCGAAAGCGCCGCAAGCGAGGCTTCGACCGCCTTTTCCCAATCGGGAATCATCGATAACGCGTAGGAGATCAGGATGCGGTCGAAGCCGGTCGTGCCGAATTCCTCCGCTTTGAAACTTGTCGCATCGGTGACCCGAAATTCCGGGGTGACCGGCTTGCCGCGGAAGTTGGCCCGGGCGCTTTCCAGCATCTCGGCGGAGATATCGAGGCCGTAAAGCTTTGCCGCCGGGTAGTGCCTATGAGCGAGGGCGAGGTTACGGCCGGTGCCGCAGCCGACTTCGAGGAGCGAGGCATTCGGCGGAACATTCAATCCCGCAATCGCCCGGTCGCGGCCGAAGAGGTAATATTTGCGGGTGATGTCGTAGATATGGCGCTGATACCGGTACATCCGGTCCATGCGTTCGGCGTGGCCATTGGACAAGGGGCTGTTCGCCATATCCGTCGCCATCAGGCTTTTTTCACGTAGATGTGGAAACCGCCGTAGATCGCCGAGCGATCCTCGAGGTTGAGCTCGCTGGAGCGCTCTTCCAGATAGGACCACTGATCGAGGAGGGCCGGCGAGAGGCGACCGTCGAGCACGCTCTTTTCGGCGGCGGTGCGGAAGATCACGCGGGCGCCGGGGGCGGCTGTGCGGCTGATTTCCGACCAGAGGTCGTTCAATTGCTCGTCATTCATCCAATCCTGCGCGTCGAGCAGGATGTAACGATCGACCGAGCCGGCGGCCTTCTGGGCCAGCAGTTCGGTGAAGCTCGCGTGATGAACTGTCACCCGCTCGGCGTTATCGCGGATGGCGCGGTAGTTCTCGGCCTTGAGATAGGTCGGCAGCGTGCCTTCCTCGGGCTTCGGATAACGGCGGGCGAAGGCCTGCCAGGCGAAATAGTTGTCGCGCAGCGGAAAGTGGCAGGCGAGTTTTTCGAGGCGCTGGCGCAGTACCGGTGCGATCGAGCCGTCGGAAGCGAGGCTCGCCAGCTCGTCATATTGCTGCGGCGGAATGCCGAGGCCGAACAGCGAGCTCTTGCGGCTGGTGATCCAGCGGATCAGCGGCCTGTCGAACAGCGGAGCGATGCGGTCGTCGAAGAACTGGCGCTGTTCGCGCAGCGACTTGGCATTGGCCATTTCGGTCAGATTGATGCCGTGCAGGCGGGCGATCAGATGGCCGGCGCCGATGAAACGGCCGAGCAGGCCGGTCTTGTAGATATTGCGGTCGAACACCTCGATCCGGCGGCGGCCGGCGATCGAGCGCTTGTCCCAATAGGCGCGGGTTGCTGCATCGAGATTGGGGGCGATGAAGGTGTCGTAGCTCTTGCTGTTGGTGCGGATCCCGTCCATGCCGAAATGGCGAACGACATCACCGTGGCCGGGCAGGTGGCGGAAGGCGGCGAGCTTCAGGCGGTTCAGCGCGACGTGATGCGGGTTCAAATCGACGACATCGATTTTCTTCGGCGAGCGAGAGAGATAGGCGAGCATGTTGCAGCCGCCGGAGCCGATGGTGACGATCGAATGCTGGTCGGAAAGCTCCATGGCGGTCATGTCGACTTCCGGGTCTTCCCAGATCTGCGGATAGACGAGACCGGAGAACAGGAGGCCGAAAAGCCTTTCTGAAAAACCCTGCCGAGACAGCGCTTTATGCTGCAGAAGTGCGTCCTTCAGCTTCTGGTTTTTCCGAAAACCGGCTTCCTGTGCAATATCCGCCATGGTCGAGTCCCGCCTTGTTCAGAGTTTCAGGGCGTGTAAACCCGTCATGCTACAGATTGATGACGAGGCCTGTGTCCAGTCCCGCAATAGGCCCGGGCGCGGCCGATCGCCTCTTCCTTGGACCTGAGAATCCTGATTGCATGCGGCCGTCCAATGGGAGGCAGGCATGCGGTTCTTGATCCGGTCTTTGAAAATCCTTATCGGCGTCATCTTCGCCGGCCTGATCGGGCTCGGGATCTGGCTCTATACCTCGCCTCCGGAACTGCTGAGGGTCGGCAGCGGCTATTCGGCCAAGATGGTCTGCTCGAACGTCTTCCTTGCCGGTCGCGACAGCGACGAGGTTCTGGCGGTCGATGTCCAGGCTCCCGGTCATCCGCTTCTGAGATTGATGCGGGTTTCCGTCGACCGAACGGAAAAGCGGGTTCATGCGGCACTGCTTGGCATTTTCGCCGGTAATGACGCGGTCTATCGCGAAGGGCTCGGCTGCACCGTCACGCCTGACGGCGCAGCCGCGCCAGCTGTCAGTATTCCAATGCCTGCCGTTACGTCAGCCGATCCGTCCGCGCTTTGGCCGGAAGGCGGAAAAGTGGAACCCGATCCGTCGGTTGTGCGGCTCCTCTCAGATGCGAATCTTGTCGGACCTGGCATGCGGGCGGTGGTGGTGGTCAAGCAGGGGCGGATCGTCGCCGAGACCTATTCGACCGGTTTTTCGAAGGACACGCCGCTGCTTGGCTGGTCGATGACCAAGACCGTCAACGCCGCGATCCTCGGCACGCTGATCCGCGACGGAAAGCTCTCGCTGGACGACAAGGGACTGTTTCCCCAATGGCGGGGCAACCAGCGCAGCGATATCCGGATTGCGGACCTCGCCGCCATGGAAAGCGGGCTCGCCTTCAACGAGGATTACGGTGCGGTCGCGGATGTGACGCGCATGCTCTATCTCGAGCCGGACATGGCAAGTTTTGCCGCGGACCAGCCGCTCGAGGCCGATCCCGGTTCGCGGTTCAGCTATTCCTCCGGCACCGCCGTGCTGCTCTCAAGAATCTGGATGGAAAAGGTCGGCGACGGGACCGCGGCGCTCGCCTATCCCCGCACCGCCCTGTTTGGTCCGCTCGGGATGACAAGCGCAGTGATGGAGGCGGACGCGGCCGGCACTCTCGTCGGCAGTTCCTATATGTATGCGACGGCGCGGGACTGGGCCCGGATGGGGCTGCTGCTTGCGCGAGACGGCGTCTGGAACGGCAGGCGGATCCTGCCGGACGGTTTTGTCGCGCTGATGCACCAGGCCAACGCCACGTCGAACGGCCGTTATTCGAAGATGCAGACCTGGCTGCCGGGCAAGAACAATCCGGACATGCCGGCGGATGCCTTTTTCATCCAGGGGCATGATGGGCAGACCATCACGGTCATCCCGTCGCTCGATCTGGTGGTGGTGAGGCTTGGGCTGACGCCGAGCTGGAACCGTTATGACCCGACACGGCTTGTCGCCGAGGTGGTGAAAACAACAACGGCGCCCTGAGGCGCCGCAAGCGTTCTGACCAAACATTTTTCAGGCAGCTTACTTCTCCAGGACGTCCAGCATGTCCTTGCGCTTGGCGTCATAATAATAACCGCGCGCATAAAGCTTGATGGCATTGTCGTTTTTGTTGTCGGCAACCAGCCAGGCGCCGCGCAGATACTTGATCGCGTATTTGAGGTTGGTTTCGGCATCGAGCAGGCCGGCCGGCGGGCCCTCGTAACCCATCGACTTGGCGGTCGAATACTTGATCTGCATGAGGCCCCAATAGCCGTTCTTGTGATAGGCCTTGGGATCGTATTTGCTTTCCCGATGCACGACGCGGTGCACCAGCGATTCCGGCACGCCATACATGCCGGCATAACGCTTGATGAGCTTGCTCAATTCCGGCGGCGCATCGGACGCCGTGGTCGGCATAGGCTCGCCCGGAGCCGGCGGGAATTCCATGGCGGACAATGCGGCGATCGCTCTCGGCTGCGCTGCATAGGCAAGCGTCGCAGTGTCCGGGCGAGGGATCGGGACGACGGTCTGCAGTGCGACCATATCAGGCGTAAGTTCGGGTTCGTCGAGCGCGATTGCCGAGGCTGCGGCCGGCTGGATCCGGCCTTCGGTGACGGCAGGCGCGATCGGCGGCGACACGAGGCGGCTGCCCTTTGGCATTGCAAGGCTCGCCGGCTGGGCGGACGCGAGGATAGTCGAGGTGGTGCGGGCCACGGGCGGCGGCATCATCGCCGGTCCGGGCGCCGGTGCAAAAGCGACGAGCGGGGCCATGGTGGGCGCTGCCATCGCGGCCGACTGAACGGACATCGCATCGACGGCTGCAGGCGTCGGAACGGGAAGTCTTGCGGTCTTGGCGAGTGCCACGGTCGGCTGGGTGTCGGCTACCTGGACGGTGGAGGCAAGCTGGACGCCCGGAGGGATCGTCTGGCCTGCAACCTGAACCGGCCCGTAGACCGGCAGATCGGCTTTATGCGTCGTCGTCTGGCCATCCGCGGAAGCTGTCTGAACAGGTCCTGTCGCCTGGCCGTTGATCGGGGCAACCGACTGCGTCGATGCAAGCTTTTGCTCGCGTTCGACGCTCGAACATCCGGTGAGAGCCGAAGAAACGGCGCACGCCACAACCGTCCCGCGGCCGAGGAATCGGATTATCGCCATTGGGTCGCTTTCATGAAAAAATGGTTACCCCAGTCCGCCCAAACGCCACCAAAAGAGCATTTCCATTAACCTATTGGGCGACGTCCGGCAAGACGGCGAGCGTCAAGCGGCGATCCGGCGATAACCGGCGGTCACCGCACGCCGTGAAATGAAGCGCGTCTGGGGTTTGCGCGAGGCGGCATTGAGGTTGGCGGGGCGCCGTCTGCGGGCGAGCACGCGGCGCGGAAAAAGCACGTGAATTCCGGCTCCAAGTGCTGCGCAAACAAGGAAGGTCGCCTGCATTTCGAGAAGCTGGGGCAGGAGCGACCGGTCGGGATCGACGAACTGTGTGAGCACGGCTGCAAGAACGATGGCATAACGCGCCTGGAAGGCGGATTTGCCGAACAGGCATCCAAAGATTCGCGCCGCCCGACACTCGGGAAGATTGTCATTGTCGGCGATGGGGCCGGAGATTCGCGGGTCCTGGTAGGACCAGAGCACATAGAGCATCAGGTAGCCCAGCCCCGCCCAGGAGATTACGTCGACGAGCTTCGGCAGATAGACGGCGACCAGGGCCATGGGGATCATTGCCACGATCAGGGCGGCCGACATTCCGACGGCAAGTCCCGGAACCGTGGCGATCGCCGTGCGGCGACCGCGCTGGAGCGAGAAGCTGGCGGTGAGACAAGCAAGGGGGCTTGGAAGGAGGGCGAGAAATATCGCGGTCGCAGCAAAAGCGAGCCAGATGTCAGCCGTCATTCCATTTCCTCCCGGACGCCCGTTGAGCGGCGCCCGCTAATTTTCTTGTCTCAAGCCGTTTCGAAGGGCTGGCCGATATGGTCCATCACTTCGCCGAACCATTTTGCCGTCAGATCGAAATGTTTTCCACCCTTGATTCTGGGAAATTCGATCGTGCGCAGTTTTCCACCCTGATCCTCGTCGTGGCCGGTGACGCCGGAAACCTTGTTCAGCGCGCTTTCGACCGCGAGATCGACCATGCCCTGGATGAGGCGCAGGTCGTCGCCGTTTGCCGGTGCCGAACGGGCGAAATAGCCGGACTTCTGCACCATCGAGCGATCGGCTCCGATCAGCGCTGCGAACTGCTTCTGGAACCAGCCGCCGACATTGATCGTGTCTATCTTAACATGGCCGAACGCGTCGCGCTTGATCGCTTCGCCTGCCGCTTCCCGTTCGGCGACGATCGTATCGAGGCCGGCACCTTCCGAAACGAACAAGGTCACGAAACCGCGCTGGTCCATGACGTCCTTGAGGCGTGCGGCCTCCTTGTCGAGGTCGAAGGCCATCTCCGGCAGGTAGACACCATCGATGTTCTTCATAGCGCTGTTCATCATGAAGCCCTCGACATATTCGTTGCCTTTAGTCTTTTGAATATAGGCCCGTGCGGTGGCGGCGGTAAGCCAGCCGCAGTGGCGTCCCATCACTTCGTGAATCACAAATGTGCGAGGAGCGGCACTCTGCTCGTTCGAAACGTTGTCGAAGAAAGAGGCACCGACTTCGGCGGCCGTCCAGGCGCCGAGCGACTGGCGGATCGGCACGATGTCGTTGTCGACGGTCTTCGGCAGGCCGACGACGGTGAGGTCGTAGCCGTTGGCGCCGAGATAGGCGGCAAGGTCGGCGGCCGTCGTGTTGGTGTCGTCGCCGCCGATCGTGTGAAGAATGGTGATTCCATCGGCGGCTAGCCGCTCGGCGGCGACGCGAAGCGGGTTCTCGCCTTCCTTGACGAGGCCGCGCTTGACGCAGTCTGCGGCATTGGTGAGCTTGACGCGGCTGTTGCCGATCGGCGAGCCGCCGTAGCGGTGCAGCAGATGCGCCTTTTCGCGCATGTCCCTGGTTATTCCGATGCGGTCGCCGAGCAGAACGCCTTGATAACCGGAGCGGTAGGCGACCATCTCGATGTCAGGTGCGACGTCGTTGTAGCGCTCGATCAGGCCGCCGACGGCGGAAGACAGACAGGGCGCGAGGCCCCCTGCGGTCAGCATTGCTACTTTCTGTTTGGCCATCGATCCTCCTTGACGCGCATGCTCGCGTACAGTTCAAAACCGCTGAATGGATGCGACAGAGACAGGCCCCTGTAAAGTGAATTTCTCAAGAAAAACCGCAGCTTCGACTTCGTGGCGCAGAAGAGGCTAATATAATCGATTCAACTCTTACGGCACTCAAGCCTCGCCTGTGGAAAACAGACCTGCGGGCCTCGTCAATTGTCCCGGAGTACAGGGTCACCTGTCTGTGAGCGCCGGTGATTGTTCGGAAAACATGAACATAGTTTAATCTAAGACGGGCCGTCCGTCGTCTTGCAATCGCGCCTGCAATCTGGTCCACTATTCTAATGATCTGGGATTTTACCTGCCTTCAGTTTTCTTCTCTATGGGAACGGCTTCTCGGCGCCATGGGCGACGCAGCCGGGAACGCGCTCGGCCGCGTCATTGAGGCGATCCGCACGGTATTCGAGGGTGATCCGGAAACGCGCCGGCAGGTGTCGTTTTCGGTTGCCATCATCGCGCTGTCGGCCAAGATGGCGAAGGCCGACGGTATCGTCAGCGAGGCCGAGGTCAAGGCCTTTTCAGCAGATATTCGATTTTCCCGACGAGGAAGCCCGCAACGTCGCACGCCTCTATAACCTCGCGCGCCAGGACGTTGCAGGTTATGAAGCCTATGCGACCAAGCTCGCCGGATTGTGCAGCCCCGGTGCCGGCAAGGCTGACAATTGCCCGATGCTGGAAAACGTCGTGGACGGCCTGTTCCATATCGCCAAGGCGGATGGACTGGTGCATGAGGCGGAACTCGCTTTCCTGTCCCGCATCGCCGAAATCTTCCGCATCGACGAGGGACATTTCCGTCGCATCATGGCGCGGCACGTGCATCTCGAGGGCCGGGACCCCTATCTGGTGCTCGGCGTTTCGCCGGAAGACGATTTCGCCAAGATCCGCAAGCAGTACCGCTCTCTTGTCTCCGAACATCATCCCGACCGGTTGATCGCCCGCGGTGTTCCGGCTTCGCTGCATGCCGCCGCCAACGAGCGCATGGCGGCACTCAACGCCGCCTATGCAGCGATCGAGAAAGAGCGCCGCGCCGCATGACGCCGTTCAACGCCGATTATGCCGGCGCGACGGTAAGGCCTTCTCCCAACCATGGCGAACGTGCCGGCGGTCGCCCGCCCGACATGATCATCCTGCACTATACGGGCATGCCGAGCGGCGATAAGGCACTGTCCTGGCTCTGCAACGAAGAGAGCCAGGTCTCCAGCCATTATTTCGTCCACGAGGACGGGTGCGTGGTACAGCTCGTGCCGGAGGATCGGCGTGCCTGGCATGCCGGCAAGAGCTCCTGGGCCGACGAGATCGACATCAATTCCTGTTCTATCGGTATAGAGATCGCCAATCCGGGCCATCCCGGAGGCCTGCCGGCCTATCCATCCGCGCAGGTCGAAGCCGTCGTCGAATTGTGTCGCGATTGCGGCGAGAGATGGCAAATCCGGCCGGAACGGGTGCTCGGACACTCCGATGTCGCCCCGATCCGCAAGGTCGATCCGGGCGAAAATTTCCCCTGGGAAAAGTTGTACCTCGAGGGGATCGGCCATTGGATCGATCCAACGCAAATCAGCGGCGGACGGTTTTTCCAGTTCGGGGAGAGTGGCCAGCCCATCGAGGCCTTGCAGTCGATGCTCTCGCTCTATGGCTACGGAATTGAAATCACGGGCACTTTCTGCGAGCGCACGAAGGGCGTGGTCGAGGCTTTCCAGCGGCATTTCCGGCCGCAGCTCATCGATGGGATCGCCGATTTCTCGACGATCGACACTCTGCATCGGCTGCTCAAGTCCTTGCCAAAATTCAATTGACGCCGAGCGCCGCGGCGGTCGTTTGAACCGGCGGAAAACCGCAAAAATCAGCCGCGCCACATCATCTCCTTATTAGCCCGGTCTAAAGGACCCGCTAACGGCAGCCGCCATGTTGGACGGGGGTTGCAGAGATAAACGACCAGGATCGTTCAGACATCGCGCCGTCAATCCGGCGACGCGCTGAGAGGGTGTTTGCGTAACGGCACCCGCGATTCCTGCTGGTCCGGAGACACTTCACCTACATGAATATTATGATTGTTGCTGCCGCGGCGGGCCTTGCCATGCTGGTCGCGGGAACCGAACTCGTGCGCGCTGAGGACGACGCCGTCACTACCTATACCAAGCCGCTGATCATTCCATGGGAAACGCGCGAAACCGGTTTTGCCGCGCCCACCGATGAAGCCAAGCGCCTGGTTCGGCAGCTTCATTATTCCCAGCTGATCTCAAAATATGCGGGCGAATATGATGTTCCGGAGGAGATCGCGCTGGCCGTGGTGCAGATCGAGAGCAATTTCCGGCCGACCGTCAAGGGCAGTGCCGGCGAGATCGGGCTGATGCAGATCAAGCCGGCAACGGCAAGGCTGATGGGTTACCGGGGACCGGACTACGGTCTCTACGACCCCGAGACAAATATCCGCTATGGCATGAAATATCTGGCCGGCGCCCATGAACTCGGCGGCGGCAAGATCTGCGGCACCATCCTCAAATACAATGCCGGCCATGGCGCCAAGCGCATGAACCCGGTTTCGAAGCGTTATTGCAGCCGGGTCCAGGCGGTGATCGAGACCGCTGAACAGACGGCCGAACAGACTGCGTCGCTTTCGCCTGTGGCATTTTGATTCCGAAAACGGCTAGAAGTGCTTCGAACAGAAGACATTTCGGCCGGTGGAATCGAAAGGCGAGGGCATGACGGAACGGTTCAGATTTATCGTGATCGGGAGGGGCATGATGGGCGCTGCGGCGGCCCGCTACCTCTCGAAATGGACCGACGGTATTGCGTTGGTCGGTCCCGGTGAGCCGGCGGACTACGGGCGCCATGAAGGCGTCTTTGCCAGCCACTACGACGAGGCGCGCATCACCCGGACGATCGATCCCGATCCCGTGTGGGCGCGCCTCGCCAATCGTTCGATCGAACGTTACGGCGAGATTGCCCGTGAAAGCGGCGTGGATTTCTATTCCCAATCGGGCTGCCTGCTGGTTGGCCCGAAGCGCGGCGACGGCCCGTCCTACGTCGCAGACGTCCTCGATGCGGCAGACAAGCTCGGCGTTGCGACCGAGACGCTGTCGGATGCGGACCTTGCTGGGCGATTCGGCTTCTTCGCGTTCCCGAAGGAGAGCGAAGGTGTCTGGGAGCCGAGGAACGCCGGACACATCAATCCGCGCCGGCTGGTGAAGGCGCAGGCCCTGATCGCCGAGCGCCAGGGTACGGCAATCATTCCGGAAACGGTTTCCTCGGTGCGCCAGGATGGCGATCAGGTCGCCGTCACCACCAGCGAGGGCAACAGCTATCTTGCTGAAAAAGTGCTGGTCGCAGCCGGCGGCTTCTCGATCAACGAGAACCTGTTGCCGCGGCGTCTCGACCTCAACGTCTATGCGCGCACCGTCGCCTTCTTCGAGGTAGACGAGACCGCGATGGATGTCTGGGGCAGGGTGCCTTCGCTGATCTGGAAATGGCGCGAGGGCGAGGACGGCATCTATCTCCTGCCACCGGTGCGTTATCCCGACGGCAAGATCTATCTGAAGATCGGCGGCGATCCGGACGATCTTCTTCTGCCGACGGAGCCGGACATCCGTGCCTGGTTCCGCTCCGGCGGGCGCGAAAGCACGCGCGTCCGGCTTGCCGAGATCATGACGCGGCTGATGCCGGACCTCGATCTCTCGCGCTCGTCGATGGCGGCCTGCGTCACCTCGTTCACCCCGACCGGATATCCGGCGATCGCCATGACCGATGCCTCACGAATCGGCATCCTCAGCGGCGGCTGCGGGGCGGCGGCCAAGAGTTCAGACGAGATCGGCCGGCTCGGCGCCGAATTGATCTTCCATGGGGAAATCCGGGACGACGCCTATTCGGCGGATTTCCGCGCCGATTATCTCTGAACGGATTATCTCCGGCCTGATTACTTCCAGCCTATGGCTTTCGCTCGGCATCTCGGTTATGTGACCGCTGCCAGTTGGCCGGGCAGCCGCGCTTTACCAATGCCGAAAGGCGGTAGGGTGAGGAAAGTCCGGGCTCCACGGAAACACGGTGCCGGATAACGTCCGGCGGGGGCGACCCTAGGGAAAGTGCCACAGAAAGGAAACCGCCCCGCTTGCTGTACCGCTTTTCGACAAAGCGGCAGAGCTGGCGGGGTAAGGGTGAAAGGGTGGGGTAAGAGCCCACCGCGCTTCTGGTAACAGCGGCGGCAAGGTAAACCCCACCGGGAGCAAGACCGAATAGGGATGACACGGGCCACGTGAAAACGCGGCTACAGCCTGTTTCCGGGCCAGTCATCCGGGTGGGTTGCGTGAGGCGGCATGCAAATGTCGTCCCAGATGAATGGCTGCCACGTTCCGGTGCTTGCACCGGGGCCATACAGAACCCGGCTTACAGGCCAACTGGCGTTTACCTCCTCTCGCGGGCGCGATTCGGTCTACACCTTTCGGGGGATAGACACCCCTGCGGCCGCTTTTTGCGGCGCAGCGTTTATATCAGGAATTTCGAAAGCTCGTTTGTTTGTCGGAGCTTAACGAGGGTCGAAAATCCACTTGTCGGACACTGCCGAGGCGGTTTCTTCATGTCCTCCGATAACCCTTTGTTAAACTTAACAGCTTATAAATAAATCCTATCTGGGAGTGGCTAGCGGGGCTTCTCCCATTGACGCCCATATGGTCCCATGGTATCCCAAAATCGCACTGCACAAGGGCGAATGAGCGCCCGCCAATCCCTGAGTTTCGGTCGTCCTACGGCCGGGCGGTTATCCGCCCATCCGGGCGGCGAAGCTGTGTTTGGTGCTGTGTCAACGGGTGGACGGACTTGCGTCCTGAACCATAACGAGGCGGATGTTTGGCGTGATGAGCCGCTTCCTGTCGAATGCGACGAACAGGATCGATGCGAAGGGACGGGTCTCCGTTCCGGCGAGTTTTCGTTCGGTTCTTTCGGAGCGCGGGATCCAGGAGCTATATTGCCTCCAGGATTTCACCTATCCGGCGATCAGCGTCGGCGGGCCGGATCTGCTCGATCGTTACGAGCGGCAGATCGCTTCCGTCGATCCGTTTTCGCCGGAAGCGAACCGGATGTCGCTGCTCGTTCACGGTGGCGGCCTCTTCATGAGGCTCGATGCGGAGGGCCGGCTGATGGTCACGGATTTCATCCGCGACTTCACAGGAATCAGCTCGGACGTTACCTTCGTTGGGCGCTCGGATCATTTTCAACTTTGGCAGCCGCAGGCGTTCCACGAGGCGCAGGCGGCGGCGAGAGAGGGGCGCTTCGGTTCGCGTCCCGCGTAAGACAGGGGAACGGAATGGCGGCGAATCCAGGCGACGGAACAACCGAGCCCGAAGGCGGACCGGTTCGTCACATTCCGGTTCTTCTGAAGGAAGTTCTTGAGGCGCTCGACCCTCGGGTCGGCAAGATCATTCTCGACGGTACGTTCGGGGCGGGCGGTTATACATCGGCGATCCTTGCGGCGGATGCCGAAGTGATCGCGCTCGATCGCGACCCGAATGCCATTGCTGCCGGCAAGGCGCTTGCCGATGCCCACAAGGGCCGCCTTCATCTCATTCAGTCGCAGTTCTCCCGCCTTGCCGATCATGCGCCGGAAGGCGGGCTTGATGGCATTGTGTTCGATATCGGCGTCTCCTCCATGCAGATCGACGAGGCCGATCGCGGTTTCTCCTTCCAGCGCAACGGGCCGCTCGACATGCGCATGTCGGTGAGCGGCGTCTCGGCGGCGGATGTCGTCAATCGCGCCAAGGTCGGCGATCTCACCCGCATCTTTGGTTTCCTTGGCGAGGAAAAGCAGTCGGGCCGCATCGCCCGTGCCATTGAGAAGCGGCGTCTGACCGAGCCGTTCACGACGACGCGCGAACTCGCCAACCTCATCGAGACCGTCAACCCGCGCAAGGCCAAGGACAAGATTCATCCGGCGACGCGCGTCTTCCAGGCGCTGCGTGTCTTCGTCAACGACGAGCTCGGCGAGCTCGCCCAGGCGCTGTTTGCGGCCGAGCGGGCGCTGAAACCGGGTGGCCGGCTGGTCGTCGTCACCTTCCATTCGCTCGAAGACCGGATCGTCAAGCAGTTCTTCGCCGATCGTTCCGGCAAGGCCTCCGGTTCGCGGCACCTGCCGATGGTAGAGGCCAAGCCTGCGATTTTCGAGCCTCTCGGCAAGTCGATGATCTCGGCGAGTGACGAGGAGGCGGAACTCAATCCACGCGCTCGTTCGGCCAAGCTTCGCGCCGGCGTGCGGACGGAAGCCGCGCCAAGGGCGGCCGACATCTCCATTTTCGATCTGCCCGATCTCGCCAGCCTCGCAAAGATGGGAGCCTGATACATGCTGCGTAGCTTCGATCTTGTTCTGATCGGCGTCATGACGGCAGCGGCCGTCGTCACCTATTCGATCAAGCACCGCGCCGACGAGAAGCTCAGCGAGGTTCGCCGGCTGGAGTCGGAAATCAAGCTGGAGAAGGATACGATCGATCTCCTGAAAGCGGACTGGGCCCTGCTGACCCAGCCGAACCGCCTGCACCGGCTGATCAACGTCTACAATACCGAGCTGGCGCTCGCCCCGACCGAAACGACCCAGCTTGCGATGCCGAAGGAACTGCCGATGCCGAAGGCGCGGCTTCCGCAGCCTGAGACGACCATAGAGGACATCATCGCCGGCAAGAACAGCGAGGTTGCCGCAGCCCTGAAGGGTGTTGCCGCCGCCAAGGCCAAGCCCGCTCCTAAAATTCCCGTGCCCCTGCGGCGCGGTCCCGTCGAAGTCATTTCAACAGGATCGGTGAAACGCTGATGTCTTTCCTGTCCCGCATCATGATCGTCAAGAGCCGCGCGCATTTTTCGTCCGGCAGCCGTGGCCGCGGTTCTGAAAAGGCATCCTTCGAGGGAACCCGCAAGCGCAAGTCCGCCCAGGCGAAAAACCGCGTCGGTCTGCTGATCGCGGGTTTCGCGGTCTTCTACTGCATCGTCGGCGGTCGGCTGATGCAATATGGCGTGGCGAAGCCGCTGACGACCTCCAGCATCCTGCCGGCAGATCGGCTGCTGGCGTCGCGTCCCGACCTCGTCGATCGCAACGGCGCGGTTCTGGCGACCGACATCCGCACGGTTTCATTGTTTGCTGAGCCCAACAAGATCATCGATGCCGACGAGGTGATCGAGAAGCTGGCGACGGTCCTGAACGACCTCGACGTCAAGGGCACCTATTCGAAGCTGACCTCGAACTCGCGTTTCCAATGGCTGCGCCGCCAGCTGACCCCGAAGCAGCAGAGCCAGATCCTGGCGCTCGGCATTCCGGGCATCGGTTTCCGGCCCGAAAAGCGTCGTTTCTATCCGGGCGGCCCGACCGCCGCGCATGTCGTCGGCTACGTCAATATCGACAATCGCGGCGTCGCCGGCATGGAGCGCTATGTCGACAATCAGGGCCTTGCCGATCTCGCAGCCGTTGGCATGACGTCCAATCAGCCGCTGGAACCGGTCAAGCTGTCCATCGACCTGCGCGTCCAGTCGATCGTCCGCGACGTGGTGACCGAAGCGATCACCAAGTACAGCTCGATCGGCGCTGGCGCGGTCGTCCTCGACGTACATACCGGCGAGGTGCTCGCCATGGCGTCCGCGCCCGATTTCGATCCCAACAATCCGGCGGAAGGCGGCGAGGAGGGCTGGTTCAACCGCGTGTCGAACGGCACGTTCGAAATGGGCTCCACCTTCAAGTCCTTCACGATCGCCATGGGTCTCGATTCCGGCAAGGTCAACCTTCAGAGCACGTTCGACGCCCGGTTCCCGATCCGCATCGGCGGTTTCACCATCAAGGATTTCCACGGCAAGGGGCGCATACTGAGCGTTCCGGAAATTTTTCAGTTTTCGTCAAATATCGGTACCGCCAAGATCGCCGACACGGTCGGCATCGAAGGCCACAAGGATTTCCTGACCAAGCTCGGCCTGCTGACGAAAATGCGCACCGAGCTTCCGGAAGTCGCTTATCCGAGCCAGCCGCGCGAATGGAAGAAGATCAATTCGGTCACCATTTCCTTCGGCCACGGTGTGTCGACGACGCCTTTGCAGACGGCGGTTGCCGGTGCGGCGCTGGTCAACGGAGGCAAGCTGGTCGAGCCGACCTTCCTGCCGCGTACCCGCGCGGAGGCCGACAAGGTCGCTACCCAGGTGATGAAGCCGACGACCAGCAAGGACATGCGCTTCCTGTTCGAATGGAACGGCGTCAATGGCTCCGGGAGAAACGCACGTGTGGCGGGCTTCAACGTTGGCGGCAAGACGGGCACGGCGGACAAGGTCGTCAACGGGCGCTACGTCCACGACAAGAACTTCAACGCGTTCCTCGCGGCATTTCCGATGGACAATCCGCAATATGTCGTCCTGACGTTCTGCGACGAGCCCAAGACCGAGAAAGGCAACGGCGCAGCTCTTGCGGCAACCTCGGCTGCTCCCATGGTCAAGGAGATCATCACCCGCACGGCGCCCATTCTGGGAGTGAAGCCGAAATTCGGCAATGACGGTTCTGCCCTGCTTGTGTCTTATTGAGCGATAACAACTTGAGCGGACGATTCGAGGGGACGACGCTCAGAATGGACAATCAACCGATGAAGTTGCGAGAACTTGCCGGACGGGATTTCCCGGAAATAGCCGAGTTGATGGCCGGGCCGGCAGGCGATCTCGACGTGACCGGCCTTACTTCCGACAGCCGCAAGGTAACCTCCGGCATGCTGTTTGCCGCATTCGCCGGCACCAAGGCGGACGGGTCTCGTTATATCGGCGATGCGGCCGCCCGCGGCGCGGTCGCGGCGATTGCCGGCCATACGGCGGACGCGGGCATTCCAATCCTTGCCGTTTCCAATCCGCGCCGGCTGCTGGCACTCGCGGCCGCCCGTTTCTACGGTGCGCAGCCGGAAACCATGGTTGCGGTCACGGGCACCGCCGGCAAGACCTCCGTCGCCTCCTTCACCCGCCAGATCTGGGCGCATGCCGGCCATGCCGCGGCTCAGATCGGCACGACCGGCGTCGTTTCGCCCACCCCCCCGCAACGACTACGGAACGCTGACCACGCCGGATCCGGTCGAGCTGCAGAAGCTGCTGGCGGAACTGGCTGCCGAAGGCGTTACCCATGCCGCCATAGAAGCTTCCAGCCATGGCCTAGACCAGAGCCGGATCGACGGCGTGCGTCTTTCCGCCGCCGGCTTTACCAATCTCGGCCGCGACCATATGGACTACCATCCGACCGTCGAGAGCTACATGGCCGCCAAGATGCGGCTTTTCGATACGCTGATGCCGAAGGGCTCGCCCGTCGTCATTTTCGCCGACGATCCCTGGTCGGAGGAGGCGATGCGGGTCGCGACGGTGGCCGACCTGGATGTTCGCACGGTCGGTCGTCGGGGTGATTATCTCTGCCTGAAGCGAGTCGAGCATTTCCGTCACAAGCAGACGGCCGAAATTCACGTCGGCGAGCAGATTTTCGAAGTCGATATTCCGCTCGCGGGTGATTTCCAGGTGTCGAACGCGCTGGTCGCGGCGGGGCTTGCCATGTCGACTGGGGTTCCGGCCGCCGTTGCCATGGCCGCCCTTGAAAAGCTGGTCGGCGCCTCGGGTCGTCTCGAGCTGGTTGGCCAGACAAAAGACGGCGCACTGGCCTACGTGGATTATGCCCACAAACCGGACGCATTGGAAAACGTGCTGGCATCCGTCCGCCCCTTCACGACCGGCCGCGTCATCGTAGTGTTCGGCTGCGGCGGCGACCGCGACAAGGGCAAACGGCCGATCATGGGCGACGTGGCGACGCGGCTTGCCGATATCGTCATCGTTACCGACGACAATCCGCGTTCCGAAATTCCCGAAGTGATCCGCTCCGAGATCATGGCGGCCGCTCCGGGCGCCGTCGAGATCGGTGATCGGGCCAATGCGATCCGCGAGGCGGTTGGCATGCTGCAGTCGGGCGACACATTGATTGTTGCGGGCAAGGGCCATGAGGAAGGCCAGACGATCGGCACCACGGTCCTGCCGTTCTCCGATCACGTCGAAGTCCGCAAGGCATTGCAGGAGCTGAAATCGTGAACTGGCTATGGACCTCCGAGGATTTGACCGCTGCCATGGGCGGCCGCCCGATCGGTTCGCTTCCGACGGGCATTACCGGCATTTCGATCGACAGCCGTTCGATTGGACCGGGAGAAGCCTTCTTCGCCATCAGGGGCGACCGCGTCGACGGCCATGATTATGCAAGCCTGGCGGTCGCCAACGGTGCGACGCTGATCGTCGTCAACGAATCGAAATTGCCGGCGCTCGGCAAGCTGAGCGTGCCGATGATCGTCGTCGAAGACGTGCTTGCGGCGCTTGGGAAACTGGCGCTTGTTGCGCGTGCGCGCAGCCGGGCACGCATCGTCGCCATCACCGGTTCGGTCGGCAAGACGACGACCAAAGAAATGCTGCGCCACGCACTTGTACCGTCCGGCAAGGTGCATGCGGCCGTCGCCTCCTTCAACAACCACTGGGGCGTGCCGCTGACGCTCGCCCGCATGCCTGCCGATTGCGACTTCGGCGTCTTCGAGATCGGCATGAACCATCCGGACGAGATCCGCCCGCTGGTGAAGATGGTGCGCCCACATGTGGCGATGATCACCACGATCGCCGCGGCCCATCTCGGCCATTTCAAGAATCTCGAGGAGATTGCCGCCGCCAAGGCCGAGATCTTTGAAGGTCTGGAGCCCGGCGGTTCGGCGATCCTCAATCGCGACATCAAGCAGTTCGGCTTTCTTCAGAAAAAGGCGCAGGAGGCGGGTGTCTCGCACATCCACACTTTCGGCCAGCATGCCAAGGCGGATTTCCGGCTGGCGGACTTTGAAGGCAACGGGGAAAACTCGGTCGTCTGGGCGGTGCTGAACGGCGAGACGTCGGAAGTCCATATCGGCGCCCCCGGCCGGCATATCGCCGAAAACGCCATGGCGGTTCTCGGCGCTTGCCTGCTGGTCGGCGCGGACATGGCCGGCGCCATGGCGGCGCTTGCGGCGCTGAAGCCGGTCAAGGGCAGGGGCGAACGCCACCGCCTCGGCATCGGCGAAGGCCATCTGACGCTGATCGACGAGAGCTACAACGCCAACCCTGCCTCGATGCGGGCGGCAATCGCACTTCTCGCATCCGCGACGCCGGACCTGACCGGCCGGCGGATCGCGGTGCTCGGCGACATGCTGGAAATGGGTGAATTCTCCGCCAAGGTGCATGAGGAACTGGCGGGTCCGCTGCTCGCCGCCGGTATCGAACATGTCTGGCTGGCGGGTGCGGAAATGGCAGCGCTGCGCGATGCGCTGCCCGATAGCGTCGACGTGCAATATTACGAAAAGACTGCGGACCTTGCCGAATTCGTGGTGCGCTCGGTGATCCCGGGCGATGTGGTGATGGTGAAATCTTCGCTTGGCATCGGTTTCGGCAAGATCGTCGCCGCGCTTATTGACAACTACCCGGCATTCTCCGACACGGAGCGCCACTAATTGAGACGGGCTTCTGGAAAGGGCGCTGAATGCTGATCTGGCTTGTAGAACTGGCGGACAAAGTCCAATTTTTCAACCTGTTCCGGTACATCACCTTCAGGACGGGTGCAGCTCTGTTCACGTCTGCGCTGATCGTCTTCCTGTTCGGACCGATGATCATTGCATCGCTCCGCCTGCGCCAGGGCAAGGGACAGCCGATCCGCGCCGATGGGCCGCAGACCCATTTCAAGAAGGCCGGCACGCCGACCATGGGTGGACTGATGATTCTCGCCGGCATCGTCGGCGGATCGCTGCTGTGGGCCGATCTTTCGAACGTCTACGTGGTGGCGACCCTGCTCGTCACGCTGGGTTTCGGCGCAATCGGCTTTTATGACGACTATCTGAAAGTCACCAAGCAGACCGACAAGGGGTTTTCCGGCAAGGCGCGTCTCGGCATCGAGTTCGTGATCGCCGGGATCGCCGTCTTCTTCATGATGCGGGTGGCGCTCGCGACCGGTCAGTCGGGCAATCCGACGCTCGGCACCTCGGTCGCCTTCCCGTTCTTCAAGGACCTGTTCATCAATCTCGGCATCTTTTTCGTCCTGTTCGGCGGTTTCGTCATCGTTGCCGCCGGCAATGCGGTGAACCTGACAGACGGACTTGATGGGCTGGCGATCGGGCCTGTCATGATCGCCGCGGCCTCGTTCGGCGTCATTGCCTATCTTGCCGGTAACTCGGTGTTTGCGGGATATCTGCAGATCAATTTCGTGCCCGGCACCGGTGAGCTTGCCGTCATTCTGGGAGCGGTGATCGGGGCGGGTCTCGGCTTTCTCTGGTTCAACGCGCCGCCGGCGGCCATCTTCATGGGCGATACCGGATCGCTGGCGCTCGGCGGCCTGATCGGCTCCGTTGCCGTCGCCACCAAGCACGAGATCGTCATGGCGATCATCGGCGGCCTGTTCGTGATGGAGACGCTGTCGGTGATCATCCAGGTCGGCTTCTTCAAGATGACCGGCCGGCGCGTCTTCCTGATGGCGCCGATCCACCACCATTTCGAAAAGCTCGGCTGGACGGAAAGCCAGGTGGTGATCCGCTTCTGGATCATCGCGGTCGGCCTTGCCATGCTCGGCCTTTCGACGCTCAAGCTGCGGTGATAGGGCGATGATCGCGGTCACCACATTCAGGGACAAGCCGGTCGCGCTGTTCGGGCTTGGCGGCTCCGGATTGGCCACGGCCAAAGCCCTGGTCGCCGGCGGCGCCAAGGTCATCGCCTGGGACGACAATCCCGACAGCGTCGCCAAGGCTACGGCCGAGGGGATTTCGACCGCCGACCTCCGCGGTATCGACTGGTCTGCCCAAGCCGCCTTCGTGCTGTCGCCGGGCGTGCCGCTGACCCATCCGAAACCCCATTGGAGCGTCGATCTTGCCCGCGCGGCCGGCGTCGAGATCATCGGCGATGTCGAGCTTTTCGTGCGCGAGCGCCGGGCGCATGCGCCGGATTGCCCGTTCATCGCGATTACCGGCACCAACGGCAAATCGACGACCACGGCGCTGATCGCTCATATCCTGAGATCAAGCGGCCGCGACACCCAGCTCGGCGGCAATATCGGCACTGCGATCCTGACGCTCGATCCGCCGAAGTCCGAGCGCTATTTCGTCGTCGAATGCTCGTCCTACCAGATCGATCTGGCGCCGACGCTCAACCCTACGGCCGGCATCCTGCTCAACCTGACGCCCGATCATCTCGATCGCCACGGCACCATGCAGCATTACGCCGACGTCAAGGAACGGCTGGTCGCCGGCAGCCGGACCGCCGTGATCGGCGTCGACGATTCGTTCTGCGCCCTCATCGCCGACCGCGTCGGACGGGCCGGTGTCGCGGTGCGCCGGATTTCCAAGCGGGTCGTCGTTGCCGATGGCCTCTATGCCGAAGGCAGCCGGATCATCGAGGCGCATGGCGGCGCGACGTCGCTGCTCGTCGATCTCGACGGCATCCAGACGCTCAAGGGCAGCCACAACGCCCAGAACGCGGCGGCGGCCATCGCAGCCTGCCTGGCGGTCGGCGTATCGAAGGACGAGATCCGCGCGGGGCTGAGATCCTTCCCGGGCCTGAAGCACCGGATGCAGCCGGTCGGGCGCCGAACCCAGGTGGTGTTCGTCAACGATTCGAAGGCGACCAATGCGGATGCGGCAGCGCCCGCGCTCTCCAGCTACGACCGGATCTACTGGATTGCCGGCGGCCTGCCGAAGGAGGGCGGCATAGTCAGCCTCGCTCCACTCTTCCCGCGTATCGTCAAGGCCTATCTGATCGGAGAAGCCGCGCCGGCATTCGCGGCGACACTCGGCGAGGCGGTGCCCTACGAAATTTCGGGCACGCTCGAAAAGGCGGTCGCGCATGCCGCAGCGGATGCAGGAGCCGACACGACACCGTCCGCGGTGATGCTGTCGCCAGCCTGCGCCAGCTTCGATCAGTTCAAGAATTTCGAGGTTCGCGGCGATGCCTTTGTCGGCCATGTCGCAAGCCTCGACGGCGTCACGATGTTGGTCGATTTAGATTGATCGAGACGGAAAAGGGGAACGACAGATGGTAAGCCGCGCAGACCGTGGGCCGCTCGCAGACTGGTTCTGGACGATCGACCGTTTCTTCCTCGTCGCCTTCGTTTTGCTGATGGGCGTCGGTTTCATGCTCTCCTTCGCGGCATCGCCGGCGGTCGCCGAGCGTATCGGCCTCAACAGCTTCCACTTCGTCGAACGTCACGCGCTGTTCCTGCTGCCGTCGCTGGTGGTGATGATCGGCCTCTCCTTCCTGACGCCGCGGCAGGTGCGCCGCACCGCCATCGTCCTTTTGATCATCGCGCTGGCGCTGATGGTGCTGGCCCTGTTCTTCGGCGTCGAGGTCAAGGGATCGCGGCGCTGGATCGGCGTCGGCATGTTCTCTATCCAGCCGTCGGAATTCATGAAGCCGGCCTTCGTGGTCGTCTGCGCATGGCTGTTCGCCGAACACGCGCGGCAGCCGGAAATCCCAGGCAACCTCTTCGCCATCATTTTGTTCGGCATCGTCGCAGCGCTGCTCGTTGCCCAGCCGGACCTTGGCCAGACAATTCTGACGAGCGTTGTCTGGGGAGGGATGTTCTTCATGGCCGGCATGCCCTGGCTGTGGATCGTCATGCTCGGCGGCGTGGGTGCCGGTGGCATCGTCACCGCATACTATATGCTGCCGCACGTGACAGCCCGTTTCGACAAGTTCCTGACCGGCGAGGGCGACCGTTTCCAGATCGAGACGGCGCATGAAGCGATCCTGCAGGGCGGCTGGTTCGGGCAGGGGCCGGGCGAGGGCATCGTCAAGCGCATCCTGCCGGACAGCCACACGGACTTCGTGTTCTCCGTTGCAGCCGAAGAATTCGGCATTATCTTCTGTATGGCACTGGTGGCGATCTTCGCCTTCATCGTGCTGCGCGGCCTGAACCACGCCTTCAAGGAGCGCAATGACTTCAACCGGTTCGCGGTCGCTGGCCTCGTGCTGCAGATCGGCATGCAGTCGCTCATCAATATCGGCGTCAATCTCGAACTCATGCCGGCCAAGGGCATGACGCTCCCCTTGATCTCCTATGGCGGCTCCTCGATGATCGCGATCTGCATCACTGCAGGCTTCATCCTGGCGCTGACCCGCCATCGTCCGGAGAAGCGAGCGCAGGAGCGGAGCCTGTTCCGGGTCGCGCAGGGCGTACCCGCGGAGTAAAAGTCCAATGACCAAGGGCATCATATTGCTAGCCGCCGGGGGAACCGGCGGTCATGTGTTTCCGGCAGAAGCGCTGGGACACGAACTGAAGGAGCGCGGTTATTCCGTGCATCTCGTCACCGACAGCCGGGCCGAGCGCTACGCCGGCACGTTTCCGGCCGACGAAATCCATGTCGTACCGTCCGCCACTTTCGGATCCAAGAACCCGATCGCGCTCGCCCGTACCGGCTGGAAGCTGTGGACGGGACTGCGGGCCGCTCGCCGCCTGATCGGCCGCCTGAAGCCGCTCGCCGTCGTCGGTTTCGGCGGCTACCCGACTGTGCCGCCGCTGATGGCCTCGACCGCCATGGGCGTGCCGACGATGATCCACGAACAGAACGCCGTGATGGGCCGCGCCAACAAGGCGCTGGCCGCCAAGGTCCAGGCGATCGCCGGCGGTTTCCTGCCGGAGGGCAGCGGTCCCTATGCGGACAAGACCGTCACGACGGGCAATCCGGTGCGTCCGGCCGTGCTTGCGGCCTCCAATATTCCCTATGTCGCCTCTCGCGGCGACGATCCGTTCCGGCTGGTCGTATTCGGCGGCAGCCAGGGCGCGCAGTTCTTTTCGTCGGCCGTGCCGACGGCGCTCAGCCTGCTCGATCAGGCCGAGCGCGACCGTGTCGTCGTTACCCAGCAGGCGCGTCCGGAAGACAAGGATCGGGTCAGTTCCTGCTTTGCAAAGCTCAAGGCACCCGCCGATATTTCGTCGTTCTTCTCGGACATGGCAGAGCGGCTTGCCTCCGCGCATCTGGTCATCTGCCGCTCCGGTGCCTCGACGGTGTCGGAAATTGCGGTGATCGGCCGGCCGGCCATCCTCGTGCCTTACCCGCATGCTCTGGATCACGACCAGGCGGCCAATGCCGCGGCGCTGGTGGCAACCGGCGGTGCGAAAGTCGTGCCGCAGTCGGAGCTTTCTCCGGAAAAGCTCGCCTCGATCATTTCGGGTGCGATGAAGGATCCGGATAAGCTCGAAAGAATGGCAGCGGCTGCCAAGTCCGCCGGGCGGCCGAATGCAACCGGCCAGCTTGCGGATCTGGTCGTGGCGATCGCGGAGCGGAAATCGATTTCGGAATTCAAGGGAGTGCGTGCATGAAGATGCCGAAGGCCATAGGGCTCGTTCATTTCATCGGCATCGGCGGTATCGGCATGAGCGGTATCGCCGAGGTGCTGCATAATCTCGGCCACAAGGTCCAGGGATCCGACCAGGCCGACGGCGCCAATGTCCAGCGCCTGCGCGACAAGGGCATACCGGTCTTCGTCGGCCACCAGGCCGAGAATATCGGCGATTCCGAGGTGGTCGTCGTCTCGACTGCGATCAAGAAGAACAATCCGGAGCTGATGGCGGCGCGTGAAAAATCGCTGCCGATCGTGCGCCGCGCCGAAATGCTCGCCGAGCTGATGCGCTTCCGCAACGCGATCGCCATCGGCGGCACGCATGGCAAGACGACCACGACCTCGATGGTCGCGGCGCTGCTAGAGGCCGGTAATCTCGATCCGACCGTCATCAACGGCGGCATCATCAACGCCTACGGCACCAATGCCCGCATGGGCGAGGGCGAGTGGATGGTGGTCGAGGCCGACGAATCGGACGGCACCTTCTTGAAACTGCCCGCCGACGTCGCCGTCGTCACCAATATCGATCCCGAACATCTCGACCATTACGGCAATTTCGACGCCGTTCGTGCCGCCTTCCGGCAGTTCGTCGAAAACGTGCCGTTCTATGGGTTCGGCGTGCTCTGCCTCGATCATCCGGAAGTGCAGGCTCTGGTCAGTCGCATCGAGGATCGCAAGATCGTCACCTATGGCGAAAACCCGCAGGCGGATGCGCGTTTCTCGAATGTGCGGATGGAAGGCACCAAGTCGATCTTCGACGTGGAAATTCGCCGCCGCCGCACCGGCCGGGTATTCCTGTTCAAGGACCTGGCGCTGCCGATGCCCGGACGCCACAACATTTCCAATGCCACCGCCGCGATCGCGGTCGCCAACCGGCTCGGCATTTCGGAAGAGGATATCCGCAAGGGGCTCGCCAATTTCAGCGGCGTCAAGCGGCGCTTCACGCTGACCGGTACCTGGAACGGCGTTTCGATCTTCGACGACTACGGTCACCATCCGGTGGAGATCAAGGCGGTGCTTCGCGCCGCCCGCGAATCGTGCCAGGGCCGCATCATCGCGGTGCACCAGCCGCATCGTTATACGCGTCTGTCGAGCTTGTTCGAGGATTTCGCCAATTGCTTCAACGATGCCGATAGCATCATACTGGCGCCGGTCTACGCCGCCGGCGAGGAAGCGATCGACGGGGCCAATTCGGAAGCGCTGGTTTCGCGCATCCGTTCGGGCGGCCATCGCGACGCTAGATACATGGCATCGCCGACGGAACTCGCTTCGATTGTATCGGGCATTGCGAAACCGGGTGATTTCGTGGTTCTTCTGGGGGCGGGCAATATCACGCAGTGGGCTGCGGCATTGCCGAAGGAACTGGAAAGCATATCGGGACAGTAGGAAATGAAACAGGTGAACGGGGAAAAGCTTCTGGCGTCGTTGGGGGATGACGTCAACAAATTGCGCGGAAGGCTGACGCCGGATGCGCCGATGGATCGCGTCACCTGGTTCCAGGCCGGCGGCCTCGCCGAACTGATGTTCCAGCCCCATGACGTCGACGACCTCGTGACTTTCCTGCAGATCCTGCCGGAAGAAGTGCCGCTGACGGTAGTCGGCGTCGGTTCGAACCTGCTCGTCCGCGACGGAGGCATTCCAGGCGTCGTTCTGCGCCTCTCGGCCAAGGGGTTCGGCGGGGTCGATCTCGTCGGCGACAACCGTATCAAGGCCGGTGCGATCTGCCCCGACAAGCACATTGCCGCGATGGCGATGGACAATGGCATCGGCGGTTTCGCCTTCTATTACGGCATCCCCGGCTCGATCGGCGGAGCCCTGCGCATGAATGCCGGCGCCAATGGCGGCGAAACCGCCGGGCGCGTCGTTGAAGTTCATGCCGTCGACCGCAAGGGCGGCACGCATGTCTTCTCGACTGCCGAGATGGGCTACAGCTATCGCCATTCCTCGGTTCCGGCGGACATGATCTTTACCCACGCGGTCTTCGAAGGATATCCCGAGGAGCGGGCAAAGATCCGCGCCGAGATGGATGCCGTGCGTCAGCATCGCGAGACGGTGCAGCCGATCAAGGAAAAGACCGGCGGTTCGACCTTCAAGAACCCGGAAGGCCATTCCGCCTGGAAGCTGATCGACGAGGCAGGCTGCCGCGGGTTGGTCAGCGGCGGCGCGCAGATGTCGTCGCTGCATTGCAATTTCATGATCAATATCGGCTACGCCAGCGGTTACGACCTCGAATATCTCGGTGAGACCATCCGCCAGCGAGTTTTCGAACATTCCAGCATCAAGCTCGAATGGGAAATCAAGCGCCTCGGCATCTTCATGCCTGGCCGCGAGGTGAGGCCGTTCCAGGGCATGACAAGCGAATAACGGGATCCGGCCAGGGTGAGGCGAATGCCTCCCGTGGCGAGTTATCTTGTAAATTTAAAGCGTTGCAGCGGTCATCTCGTGTTTTGATTCCGTTGGATAGCGCCGGTGCAACCTTGGATGTTTCACGAGTTGCTTATTCATTGAGCATTCATGAGAATATATTGCATAATATCCTTGTTTGAATGAGAGTCGCGCCTGGACCGGCAGGGTGCCGGGGGCACGAGCAGGGGGATATCCAATGTTCAAAAAATTAGCGGCCGAGTTTTTCGGCACTTTCTGGCTTGTCTTCGGTGGATGCGGCAGCGCGGTTCTGGCGGCTGCATTTCCGGATCTCGGTATCGGCTTCGTCGGCGTTGCGCTCGCATTCGGCCTGACGGTGCTGACCATGGCTTACGCGGTCGGCGGTATTTCCGGCGGGCACTTCAATCCGGCGGTATCGGTGGGACTGACGGTGGCGGGCAGGTTCCCGGCATCAAGCCTGCTGCCTTATGTCATCGCTCAGGTGGTAGGGGCGGTCGTTGCAGCCCTGGTTCTCTATCTCATCGCTTCCGGCAAGGCTGGTTTCCAGCTCGGTGGCTTTGCGTCCAACGGCTATGGCGAGCATTCGCCCGGCGGTTATTCGTTGACCGCGGCGCTGTTGATAGAGCTGGTTCTCACCGGTTTCTTCATCTTCATCATTCTCGGCGCGACCGGGCCGAAGGCGCCGGCAGGCTTTGCTCCGATCGCAATCGGCCTTGCGCTGACGCTGATCCATCTGATCTCGATCCCGGTCACCAACACATCCGTCAACCCGGCCCGTTCGACCGGCGTGGCGCTGATCGTCGGGGACTGGGCTCTCGGGCAGCTTTGGCTCTTCTGGGTTGCACCGATCGTGGGCGCCGTCCTGGGCGCGCTGGCCTGGAAGCTGGTGGACGATTCGGAAGCGCGGGTCGCGGCCTGATCTGAAGAAAAACGGCGCATTCCGCCGAGATGAAAAAGCCCGCAAAGCTGACCGCTTCGCGGGCTTTTCCGTGGCGCAGACCTCAAGAATCGCCTGTCGATTCGAGCGCCTTGGCGGTCATTTCAACGCCGTTCCGAATGTTGCCGCAAACTGCGCGTTAACATTCCGGGATTCGATTTTTCCTTTGTTTTCATGCTTTTGGCTACCCGGGTTAATCAAGGTAAACGGTTTGTTAACTATATTCGGGCACTAATGCAGGCATGCCTAACGTCCGGCGGGAATCGTCAGAGAGCAGGTTGGCGCAAGCGCCGTACTTTTGAATTGTAGTCCTTTTTGGCTGGAGCGATTGATGAGCGACAAGCACGTGGCTGTTTTGATGGGAGGATTTTCCTCCGAGCGGCCTGTCAGCCTGTCCTCGGGCGCTGCCTGTGCGGATGCTCTCGAAGGCGAAGGCTACCGCGTCACCCGCGTCGATGTCGGCCGGGATGTGGCGGCCGTCCTCTCGGAGCTTCGGCCGGACGTCGCCTTCAACGCCTTGCATGGGCCTTTCGGCGAGGACGGGACGATCCAGGGCATTCTCGAATATCTCGAAATTCCCTATACTCATTCCGGCGTGCTCGCGTCTGCGCTCGCCATGGACAAGCATCAGGCTAAGCATGTTGCCAAGGCGTCCGGCATTCCGGTCGCCGAAGCCAAGGCGATGAGCCGATTCGATATCGGCAATGCTCACCCGATGAAGCCGCCTTACGTGGTGAAGCCGGTCCGCGAGGGGTCGTCCTTCGGTGTCGTGATCGTCCAGGAAAATCAGTCGCATCCGCCGCAGATTATCGGCTCGTCCGAGTGGCGCTACGGTGATCGGGTTCTGGTCGAGCGGTATGTCTATGGCCGCGAGCTCACCTGCGGCGTGATGGGCGATGTGGCGCTTGGGGTTACCGAAGTGGTGCCGCTTAGCCACGCCTTTTACGATTACGACGCGAAATATGCGGAGGGTGGTTCGAAACACGTCATTCCGGCGCAGATTTCACCGAATATTTACCAAAAGATTCAAACACTGGCGCTCAAGGCGCATCAGGCGATGGGCTGCCGTGGCGTTAGTCGCTCCGACTTTCGCTACGACGACCGCTTCTCCGAGAACGGCGAGGTCATCTGGCTGGAAATCAATACGCAGCCGGGTATGACCCCGACCTCACTGGTGCCCGAAATGGCCGGCCATGCCGGCCACTCATTTGGTGAACTCGTCCGTTGGATGGTGGAGGACGCTACGTGTTTGCGTTGATCGGCAGAAAGGCGGGTGGACCGCGCGGCCGTTCTCAGGCTCTTTATCTCGGTGCCGAGGAGCGCCGGGTTCTTCCTCGTCCGCTGCGCCGGGTTTTCCGTTTCTGCGTAAGCCTCGCCACCGGCCGCATCCATATCCCGCCTCATACCGGAACCGTTTCGGCTGCCGGCTTCTTCGCTGCGATCGGTCTCTACGGCATGTCGCTCGGCGGTCACGGCCAGGCTGTCGCACAGGCGACCACGGCGGCTGTCGGCTTTGCGATCGAAGACGTTCGCGTATCTGGCAATGACCAGACCTCCGAAATCGACATCCTGCAGCTTCTCGGGCTCGACGGCACCACGTCACTCGTCGCTCTCGATATCGATTCGGCCCGCCGCAAGCTCTCGGCGCTTCCCTGGGTCCAGTATGCGGAAGTCCGCAAGATCTACCCGAGGACGATCGAGGTGATGCTGAAAGAGCGTCAGGCCTTCGGGATCTGGCAACACGGTTCCGAACTCTCGCTGATCGAAAAGAACGGCAGCGTGATTGCGCCGCTTCGCGACAACAAGTTCGCTTCCCTGCCGCTCTTCGTCGGCCGCGATGCAGAGGCGGCTGCGGCCTCTTTCGAGGACGCCCTGTCGGGCTGGCCGGAGCTGAAGAACCGGGTGAAAGCCTATGTCCGCATCGCCGGCCGCCGCTGGGATCTGCATCTCGACAACGGCATCGTGCTGAAGCTGCCCGAAGGCAATGTCGCCAAGGCGCTCGCCATGCTCGCCAAGCTCGAAAAGGATCAGGGTGTGCTGGAGCGTGACGTCGCCGCCGTCGATCTTCGGCTTGAGGATCGCACCACTGTTCAGCTCACTCCTGGCGCTCTGGATCGCCGCAGGGAAGCGCTCGACGCACGATCAAAGGCCCTGAAGAAACTGGGAGAGCAGTCTTGAGCGTATTCGGTTCCTCCCATTTCGGCCTGCCGCGCATGAAGCCGCTGTCTTCCAAGCGCAGCCATGTCGTTTCGGTCTTGGATATCGGCTCCACCAAGGTGGTCTGCATGATCGCCCGGCTGACGCCGCGCCAGGAAAGCCAGGTTCTGCCGGGCCGCACCCACAATATCGAGATCATCGGCATCGGCCACCAGCGCTCGCGCGGTGTGAAGTCCGGCGTGATCGGTGATCTCGACGCAGCCGAGAGCGTCGTCCGTCTGGCGGTCGACGCCGCCGAGCGTATGGCCGGGCTTACCGTCGATAGTCTGATCGTCAATGTGTCCGCCGGCCGCATCACCAGCGACGTCTATACCGCGACGATCGATCTCGGCGGCCAGGAAGTGGAAGAGGCTGATCTCAAGAAGGTTCTTATCGCGGCAAGCCAGCAGTCGCTGCGCCAGGACCGCGCCATCCTGCATTCACTGCCCACCGGCTTCTCGCTCGACGGCGAGCGCGGTATCCGCGATCCGCTGGCGATGTTCGGCGATACGCTCGGCGTCGATATGCATGTGGTCGCAGCCGAACGCGCCACGCTGAAGAACCTCGAACTCTGCGTCAACCGCGCCCACCTCTCGGTAGAGGGCATGGTGGCGACGCCCTATGCCAGCGGCCTCGCAGCCCTCGTCGACGACGAAGTCGAACTCGGTTGCGCCGCGATCGACATGGGCGGCGGCACGACGACGATCTCGGTTTTCGCCGAAGGCAAGCTCGTCCATACGGACGCGATCAGCCTTGGCGGCCATCACGTGACAACCGACCTTGCCCGCGGGCTTTCCACCCGCATCGAGGATGCGGAGCGGATGAAGGTCGTGCACGGTTCGGCGCTTGCCAACGGGTCCGACGAACGCGACGTGATCTCCGTCCCGCCGATTGGCGAGGACGACCGCGACCAGCCGACGCAGGTGCCGCGCTCGCTGGTCACCCGCATTGTGCAGGCCCGTATCGAAGAGACGCTCGAACTCATCCGTGACCGGATCCAGAAGTCGGGTTTCAGCCCGATCGTCGGCAAGCGCGTCGTGCTGACCGGTGGTGCCAGCCAGCTCACCGGCCTTTCGGAAACGGCGCGCCGGATTCTTGCGCGCAACGTCCGGATCGGCCGCCCGATGGGCGTTTCCGGTCTGCCGACGGCAGCCAAGGGACCGGCGTTTTCGACGGCGGTCGGCCTGATGATCTATCCGCAGGTCGCGGACTTGGAAACACACGCTACGCAGAGCGGCCTGATGGCCTCGCTGGGAAGCGGCAATGGCCGGCTGGCCCGCGTCGGTCAGTGGTTGAAGGAAAGTTTTTGATGTGAGGGGTTCGCCCACCCGCATCGGAGCAAAGTTGTAATGAATTGGCCGGCGGCGATGCGGCCAGAAAAAGAAGGAACTGGTGCAATGACCATCAAGCTGCAAAAGCCTGATATCACCGAGTTGAAGCCTCGGATTACCGTGTTTGGCGTCGGTGGCGGCGGCGGTAACGCCGTCAACAACATGATCACCGCCGGCCTCGAGGGTGTCGACTTCGTCGTCGCCAATACCGATGCCCAGGCGCTGACCATGACCAAGGCCGAGCGTATCATCCAGATGGGTGCTCGGGTCACTGAAGGTCTCGGCGCCGGTTCGCAGCCGGAAGTCGGCCGCGCCGCCGCGGAAGAATGCCTCGACGAGATCGTCGATCACCTGCACGGCACACACATGTGCTTTGTCACCGCCGGCATGGGCGGCGGCACCGGCACGGGTGCAGCCCCGGTCGTCGCACAGGCAGCCCGCTCCAAGGGCATCCTGACCGTCGGCGTCGTCACCAAGCCGTTCCACTTCGAAGGCCAGCGCCGCATGCGCCTTGCCGAGATGGGTATCCAGGAATTGCAGAAGTCGGTCGACACGCTGATCGTCATTCCGAACCAGAACCTCTTCCGCATCGCCAACGACAAGACGACCTTTGCCGACGCATTCGCGATGGCCGACCAGGTTCTCTATTCGGGCGTCGCCTGCATTACCGACCTGATGGTCAAGGAAGGCCTGATCAACCTCGACTTCGCCGACGTCCGCTCGGTGATGCGCGAGATGGGCCGCGCGATGATGGGCACCGGCGAGGCATCCGGCCCGGGCCGCGCCATGCAGGCCGCCGAAGCCGCGATCGCCAATCCGCTGCTCGACGAGACCTCGATGAAGGGCGCTCAGGGTCTGCTGATCTCGATCACCGGTGGTCGCGACCTGACGCTGTTCGAAGTCGACGAAGCCGCGACCCGCATCCGCGAAGAAGTCGATCCGGATGCCAACATCATCCTCGGCGCGACCTTCGATGAAGCACTCGAAGGCCTGATCCGTGTATCGGTTGTGGCGACCGGCATCGATCGTGCCGCCGGCTCGGTCGACATTCGCGCCGCAGAGATGCGCGCTGCCGCAAAGCCGATCATCCGTCCGTCGGCAGCGATTGCTCCGGCTCCGGTTGCCACCCAGCCGGCTCCGGTCATGCAGGCCGCCCCGGCTCCGAGGCCGGCCGTCGACCCGATCGCCGAAACGATCCGCATGGCGGAAGCCGAGATGGAACGGGAACTGGCGATCGCGGAACCGCAGCACCAGTATGCGGCTCCGGCACCCCAGCAGGTCGCTCCGCAGCCGATCATGCAGCAGCAGGAAGAGTTCCGTCCGCAGAGCCGCATCTTCGGTGCTGCTCCGGTCGAAGCACCGGCTCCGGTCATGAGCCGGCCGGCTCCTGCTCCGCAACCGGCCCCGGTTCACCAGCACGTACAGCCCCAGCCTGCTCCGATGATGAGCCAGCCCGCTCCTCGCCCGGCGCAGCCGGTCTATCGCGAGCCGATGTCGCAGGTGGTACAGCCGGTTCGCATGCCGAAGGTCGAGGATTTTCCGCCGGTCGTGAAGGCCGAGATGGATCACCGCGCCCAGCCGGTGAGCCATGTGCAGGAAGAGCGCGGCCCGATGGGTCTCCTGAAGCGGATCACCAACTCGCTTGGTCGCCGCGAAGAGGAAGAGCCTGCTCACGTCGAGCCGGCCGCACCGGCTCCGGCCCCACAGCAGCGTCGTCCGCTGTCGGCGGAAGCAAGTCTTTATGCGCCGCGCCGCGGCAATCTCGACGATCATGGACGTGCAGTTCCGCAGGCCCATCACGAGGAAGACCAGCTCGAAATTCCGGCCTTCCTGCGCCGTCAATCGAACTGAGTTAAGGACGGTCACGAAACGTGAAGAAGGCCCGGATCACGCATCCGGGCCTTCAGGCGTTTTATCAATCAGGACGCAGAGTTAACAACGTAACAATCCGAAATGAACAGTGATTTGGATTGTGCCAAACGGCTGCGTATGAAAGACGCTAAGGGACGCCAAAAGAGATCGACCGATTCAGGCGATCGGTCCGGCTGGCGCTAAAGAATATCGGATCCTTCTGCTTTACGGATCCGGCGACAAGAAGGCAGCAGGAATGACTATCGGACTGTTCGGTTTCCAGACTACCATCGCCTCCCCGGTAACACTGAAGGGGATTGGCGTTCATTCCGGAGCCCCTGTCAGCCTCACCTTTCAACCGGCCGAAGCCGGTACCGGCGTGATCTTCACGCGTCTTCTGGACGACGGCAGCTCGGTCGAATATCGCGCCGTTTCCTCGCAGGTCGGCAACACCGATCTCTGCACCGTTCTCGGCACTTCGCTTTCCCGCGCCGTCGCGACGATCGAACACGTGATGGCCGCGCTCTACGCGCTCGGTGTCGACAATATCATGGTCGAAGTCGATAGCGGCGAAATGCCGATCATGGACGGCAGCTCCTATCCTTTCATCGAAGCCATCGAACAGGCCGGCATCGTCAATCTTGGCATCAAGCGCCGTTATATCCGCGTCCTGAAGCCAGTCCGCATCGACTCCGGCGCTTGCTGGTCGGAATTCCGGCCCTATGACGGCACACGCTTCGAGGTGGAGATCGACTTCTCTTCGCCGCTGATCGGCCGCCAGAGCTGGAAAGGCGACCTGACCGCCGAGACCTTCAAGCAGGAACTCTCCCGCGCCCGCACCTTCGGGTTCATGCGCGACGTCGAGCGTCTCTGGGCTGCCGGCTACGCACTCGGTTCCTCGCTGGAAAATTCGGTCGTCATCTCGGACGACGACACGATCGTCAATGTCGAGGGCCTTCGTTACAAGGACGAATTCGTCCGCCACAAGACGCTCGATGCCGTCGGCGACCTGGCGCTTGCCGGCGCCCAGTTCATCGGCTGCTACCGGTCCTACCGCGGCGGCCATAAGATGAATGCCAACGCATTGAAGGCGCTGATGAGCGATCCGACGGCTTATGAGGTCGTCGAGGCTCCGTCGTCGCGTGCGGCCCGAGTACGGGCACGGGAGTTCGTACCGGTCAACGTGCCGGAACTGACATCCTGGTTCGCCTGAGTAAATTGATCCAGTCGACTCGGCCGCTTCCCCGGAAGCGGCCTTTTCTTTTGGGAGACATGTTTCGATTTAACCTTGAAATGCCGTATTGCGGCGACGTGCCACAAAAATGCATTAATGCCGCAGCATTGCGTTGCTCTCCCTTTGCTTTTATGGCTAGAACGGCCTGCTTAGGCGGCGGGCTTATCAGGCGCGGGACGATCAGGAATTGTCGAATGAACCATGTAAGGTCTGTTGGAATGCGTAAGACGGCAAGAGTAGCGCTTGTGTCGCTGGTGCTGGCCGGCGCCGGCTTTGGCGTGACCGCCTGCCAGTCGGATCCCGATATCGACATCACCAAGCTCGGTCTCGAAACGGATGCGCCGGAGACGCTCTACAACCAGGGCCTCGCCAACATGAAGGCTGGCAACCTTGCCGAAGCAGGCCGCAAGTTCGATTCGATCGACCGCCAGAATCCCTTCACGGAATGGGGCCGCAAGGCGCTCGTCATGAGCACGTTCACCAAGTACCGGCTCGGCCGCAACGACGAGGCGGTGGCCACCGGCAACCGCTACATGAGCCAGTATCCGCAATCGCAGGATTCGGCCTATGTCCAGTATCTCGTCGGCCTTGCTTACTCCAAGCAGATCGCCGACGTGACCCAGGACCAGCGCGCAGCCGTGCGCACCATCGATGCGATGAACAAGGTCGTAACCAATTATCCGAGCTCGGAATATGTCGAGGATGCGCAGGCGAAGATCCGCTTTGCGCGCGACCAGCTCGCCGGCAAGGAAATGCAGATCGGCCGCTACTATCTGGAGCGCAAGGAATATCTTGCCGCGATCCAGCGTTTCCGCAACGTGGTCGAGCAGTATCCCAACACCAACCAGGTGGAAGAGGCGCTGGCGCGTCTGACTGAAGCCTATTATGCGATGGGCATTACGGAAGAGGCGCAGACCGCGGCCGCTGTTCTCGGGCGCAATTATCCCGACAGCCAGTGGTATGCGGATTCCTTTAAGCTGCTGAAGGGCAACGGCGTCGAACCGCGTGAAAATCGCGGTTCGTGGATTTCCCGCGCCGGGGCCAAGCTGATCGGCGCTTAAGGTCTGAGACATGCTGATCCAGTTGTCGATCCGCGATATCGTTCTGATCGAGCGGCTGGATCTTGCCTTCGAGACCGGCCTTTCGGTGCTGACCGGCGAAACCGGCGCCGGCAAATCGATTTTGCTCGACAGTCTTTCGCTGGCGCTCGGCGGCCGTGGTGACGGCGGCCTGGTGCGCCATGGCGAGGACAAGGGCCAGGTGACGGCCGTCTTCGACGTAGCCGGCAGCCACGGTGCCCGAAAACTCCTGCGCGACAACGGCATCGACGACGACGGCGATCTGATCTTCCGCCGTATCCAGTCGGCCGATGGGCGCACACGCGCCTCGATCAACGACCAGCCGGTCAGCGTGCAGCTGATGCGCCAGGCCGGCCAGCTTCTGGTCGAGATCCACGGACAGCACGACGACCGGGCGCTGATCGACACCGACGCGCACCGCACGCTGCTCGACGCCTTCACGGGCTTAAGCGACGAGGTGCTGCAGCTTTCCGCCCTTTATCGCTCCTGGAAGGACGCGGATCGGGCCTTCAAGACCCATCGCGCCAAGGTCGAGGCTGCGGCCCGCGAAGCCGATTATATCCGTGCCTCGGTGGAAGAGCTGCAAGCGCTGTCGCCGCGTGATGGTGAAGAGGACGAGCTTGCCGAACAGCGTTCGCGAATGCAGAAGTCCGAACGCATCGCCGGCGACATTTCCGAAGCCTCCGAATTCCTCAATGGCAACGCATCGCCCGTGCCGCTGATCGCCTCGCTGGTGCGGCGCCTGGAGCGCAAGAGCCACGAGGCGCCAGGCCTGCTCGAAGAAACCGTCGAACTTCTCGATCAGGCGCTCAACTACCTCTCCAATGCCCAGATGGAAGTGGAGGCGGCGCTGAGGCGCACCGAATTCGACCCGCGCGAACTGGAGCGGGTCGAGGAGCGACTGTTTGGGCTCCGGGCCGCCGGCCGTAAATATTCAATCCCGGTCGCCGACCTGCCGGCGCTTGCCGAAAAGATGATATCGGACCTTGCCGATCTCGATGCCGGCGAGGAGAAGCTCGCCGAGCTGGAAAAGCTGACTGCCGCTGCCAAGGCCGCCTACGATCAGGCCGCCGCGATCCTGTCCGAGAAGCGCCGGCATGGCGCCGAGGCGCTGGCCGAAGCCGTGATGGCGGAGCTGCCGGCGCTGAAGCTAGAACGGGCCCGCTTCATGGTCGATGTGGCGAGCGATCCGGAAGCGGCGAGCGCCGAAGGCATCGATACGGTCGAGTTCCACGTCCAGACCAATCCCGGCACGCGTCCCGGCCCGATCATGAAGGTCGCTTCGGGCGGCGAGCTGTCGCGTTTCCTTCTGGCGCTCAAGGTGGCGCTCGCCGACCGCGGTTCTGCGCCCACGCTGGTCTTCGACGAAATCGATACCGGGGTCGGCGGTGCCGTTGCCGATGCGATCGGCCAGCGGCTGAAGCGGCTGTCGGACAAGGTGCAGGTGCTGTCCGTCACCCATGCGCCGCAGGTGGCCGCCCGTGCCGCAACGCATCTGCTGATTTCCAAGGGACCGGCCGGCGAGGGCACCGACAAGATCGCCACCCGCGTCGCCACCATGGAGCCGGAACACCGCACCGAGGAGATCGCCCGCATGCTCGCCGGCGCATCGGTGACCGACGAGGCGAGGGCGGCGGCCAAGCGACTGCTGGCGGGCAACGGCTAGGCTCATCCACCGAGACCTTCCATCCACCCTTCCCATCGGAAAAATTTGCGCTACAAAACGACTCCTCGCTACCCGAGGAGTAGACCCGCATGTCCGCCGAACAGACGCCCGTCGAAAACCTGACCGAAGAACAGGCCGCAGCCGAGCTCGCCTACCTGGCGGCGGAGATTGCCCGCAATGACGAGCTCTATCACGGCCATGACGCGCCGCAGATTTCGGATGCGGATTACGATGGGCTGAAACGGCGCAACGATGCGATCGAAAAACGGTTTCCGCAGCTGATCCGGGCCGACAGCCCGTCGATCCGGGTCGGTGCGGCGCCCTTGCCGACGTTTGCGGCGATCACCCACTCGCGGCCGATGCTGTCGCTCGATAACACTTTCTCGGACGACGATGTCCGCGATTTCGTCTCTTCCGTCTACCGTTTCCTCGGCCAGCTGCCGGACGGCTCGATTGCGTTTACCGCCGAACCGAAGATCGACGGGCTTTCCATGTCGATCCGTTACGAGAACGGCCGGCTGGTGAATGCTGCCACCCGTGGCGACGGCACGACCGGCGAAAACGTCACCGAGAACATCAAGACCATCAAGGAAATCCCCAATCGCCTGCCGGCCGGCGTGCCCGATGTCGTCGAGGTGCGTGGCGAGGTTTATATGACGAAAAGCGACTTCCTGGCGCTTAACGAGAAGATGGCGGCGGAAGGCAAGCAGACCTATGTCAACCCGCGCAATACGGCCGCCGGCTCGCTGCGCCAGCTCGACGCCAAGGTGACCGCAAGCCGCAACCTGAAATTCTTCGCCTATGCCTGGGGCGAGATGTCGGAGATGCCGGCCGACACCCAGATGGGCATGGTCGAAAAATTCAGGGAATGGGGTTTTCCGGTCAACCCGCTGATGAAACGCCTGCACGCGGTCGAGGATATCATCGCTCATTACAAGGATATCGGCCTCAAGCGCCCGGATCTCGACTACGAGATCGATGGTGTCGTCTACAAGGTGGACAGGCTCGACCTGCAGGCCCGGCTCGGTTTTCGCTCGCGTTCGCCGCGCTGGGCCACGGCGCATAAATTCCCGGCGGAACAGGCCTTTACTCATGTGGAGCGGATCGACATCCAGGTCGGCCGCACCGGAGCGCTGACGCCGGTCGCGCGCCTGACGCCGGTCACCGTCGGCGGCGTGGTCGTCACCAATGCGACGCTCCACAACGAAGACTATATCAAGGGGCTCGGCAATTCCGGCGAACCGATCCGCGAGCCGGATCACGATATCCGCGTCGGCGACACCGTCATCGTCCAGCGAGCAGGGGATGTCATCCCGCAGGTGCTCGACGTGGTGATGGAGAAGCGTCCTCCGGAAGCCGTGCCCTACGAATTCCCGAAGAAATGCCCCGTCTGCGACAGTCATGCGGTGCGCGAGCGTAACGAAAAGACCGGCAAGCTCGATTCGGTCACCCGCTGCACCGGCGGTTTCGTTTGCCGTGCGCAGGCGACCGAGCACCTCAAACATTTCGTGTCGCGCAACGCCTTCGATATCGAAGGCCTCGGCTCCAAGCAGATCGATTTCTTCTTCGAGGCGGAAGACGACGCGCTGAAGATCCGCACTGCGCCCGACATCTTCACGCTGAAGCGGCGGCAGGAGGCCTCGACGCTTACCAAACTCGAAAATATCGAGGGCTTCGGAAAAGTCAGCGTCAAGAAATTGTTCGATGCGATCGACGAGCGGCGCGAGATCGCGCTGCACCGCTTCATCTACGCGCTCGGCATCCGGCACGTAGGCGAGACCACCGCCAAGCTGCTTGCGCGCGCCTATGGCACCTACGAGGTATTTGCGAAGGCCATGGACGATGCGGCCGAGCTTTCCGGCGACGCCTGGGACGATTTGAACAATATCGAGGGTATCGGCGAGGTGATGGCGCGCGCCATCGTCGAGTTCTTCAAGGAGCCGCGCAATGTCGAGGTCATTACCCGGCTTCGCGAAGAGGTGACGCCGCAGGCCGCCGAACAGCCGGTCGCCTCCAACAGCCCGATCGCCGGCAAGACGGTGGTCTTCACCGGCTCGCTCGAAAAATTCACCCGCGACGAGGCCAAGGCGAGGGCGGAAAGCCTTGGCGCCAAGGTGGCCGGGTCGGTCTCCAAGAAGACCGACTATGTGGTCGCGGGTCCTGGCGCCGGCTCCAAGCTCGACAAGGCGAGGGAACTCGGCGTCCAGGTGATGGACGAGGACGAATGGCTCGCCTTTATTGCGTGACGTCAGGTCCGGAAACGTGCCATCGAGTGGGCGTCGGCGAATTCGCCGTCGCGGAAGGCGAACTGTCTTAGATGCCCTTCCTTGACGAAGCCGTTCTGCTCGTAAAGGCGGATGGCTTTTTCGTTGTCGGTGTAGACCGTAAGCTCCATGCGCTTCAGGTTCAGCCAGCGGTCGGCGATGGCCAGGGCTTCACCGATCAGCGCGCGTGCTATGCCGCGGCCCTGATAGGCATCGTGGACGCCCATGCCGATGCTGCCGACGTGGGCCCGGCGGTTGAGATAGCGGTTGAGGCCGACATCGCCGACGATCCGGCCGTCCATGACGGCGACAAGCCCAATGTTGTTGGCCGGAGGGCTCTCGATGTGTCTGCGGATTTCCTCAATGGTGTGGTGCGGCGTGCGCAGTGTGCCAAAACGATAACCGGGCATGTTGTGCAGTGCGAGGATGCCGGGCGCGTCGGCCGGCGTGCGTGCGCGGATCGACAGGCCTTCGGGCCATCGCGCCTCGGGGTCCAGCGGTGGTGAGATATCGAACTCTGTCATGCTTGCTCTCCTTGGTTCTTCGCCGAGGCAGAGCGGAAACACCGAACCCTGCCATATCGGGCAGGGTTGGTGGACGGATGACCGGTTAACGCGCCAAGACCGCCACGCACCCTGCGGGGTGAATGGTCACGGTAAGATGCATGTGGGTGGCGAAACGTGTCATGGCGCGCAACGTCTCAGACAAGCGCCGGATCGTCAAGAGGGGTGAAAGCGCTGGCCGTCTTTGCCGAATCGAATTCCCACCTGTAGAAGTTCTCCGACAAGCATCCGGAACCAGCCCTTGAAAACCATCGCCATCGATTTCGAAACCGCCAACGAGCAACGCGGCAGCGCCTGCTCGGTCGGGCTTGCCTGGCTGGAGGGCGACGAGGTGGTGCGGGTGGAGGAACGGCTGATCCGCCCGAAGGACATGCGGTTTTCCTCCTTCAACGTCGCGATCCACGGCATCCGTGCGGAACATGTCGAGGATGCCGGCGAGTTTCCCGAGGTGATGGACGAGTTCGCCGACGATTTTCGCGGTGCGACGATGATTGCCCACAATGCCGCCTTCGATTTCAGCGTCTGGCGGGCCTGCCTCGATGTCTATCGGCAGAGCTATCCGGACCTTTCCTATCTCTGCAGCGTGAAGATGTCGCAGAAGGTCTGGCCGCATCTCGGTTCTCACAAGCTCAACGTCCTTGCCCAGCATCTCGGCCTTCGGTTCGCGCATCACAATGCGGCCGAAGACGCGGCCGTCTGCGCGCGGGCGACGATCGCGATCGCCAAATCGCTTGCCGTGCCGCATGTCCGCGACATTCCGGCTGCGATCGGCATGAAGGTCGGGCGGCTGTTTTCCGGCGGCTATGCACCCTGCACCTGCCGGCTGAAATAGGGACTTTTTTGGCGCTGCTTGTTTCCGCCCCGGCAATCCTTATCTCAGATCACGGATCGTTTACCGGAGCCGTGTCCCCCATGAAACAACCCATCAATCGAATTGCCTGCCTTGCGTCCGCCGTCGCTCTGTCGTTCGGGACGCTTGCCCCTCCCGCTTCCGCCCAGGTGGTTGGCGAAGTCGGCGTCGACTGGACCGGCAACGACATCATCGTCGAGGCGGTCGCCGATCCGCAGATAAAGGGCGTAACCTGCCACGTCACCTATTTCGAACGCGGCATCATAGACCGGCTTAAGAACGGCAACTGGTTCGAAGACCCCTCCAACAATTCGATTGCCTGCCGCCAGACCGGTCCGATCGAGATCGGCGAGATCGACCTCGGCAAGGGCGGCGAGGAAGTGTTCCGGCAGGGCCGTTCCCTGATCTGGAAGAACCTGCTCGTCAAGCGTATCTACGACAAGGCGAACGACACGCTGATCTATCTCGCTCACTCGCGGCAGGTGGTGGACGGTTCCGCCAAGATGGCGATCTCGACCGTGCCGCTCTATAACCAGAACGTCGCCTGGAAGAACGGCAAGCCAAAACCGTAATCTTTTCAGGCCCGGGCTCCGGCTCAGCCGAGGGCTGCCGCGGCCGCCCGGCCGGCATTGCGGCCGGAAAACAGGCAGCCGCCGAGAAATGTGCCTTCCAGCGCCCGATAGCCGTGCATGCCGCCACCGCCGAAGCCGGCGGCTTCGCCGACCGCATAGAGCCCCGGGATCACGTCTCCATTCTCACCGAGCACGCGGGCCGAGAGGTCCGTTTCGATCCCCCCGAGCGTCTTGCGGGTCAGGATGTTCAGCCTCACCGCGATCAACGGTCCGTGCGCCGGATCGAGAATGCGGTGCGGTCTTGCCGTGCGTACCAGCTTTTCACCGAGCGAACGGCGGGCGTTGTGAATGCCCATGATCTGCGCATCCTTGGCAAAGGGATTGGCCACTTGTCCGTCACGGGCAAGGACTTCATGTTCGATAGCGGCGAGGTCCAGGAGGTTGCTGCCGGCAAGTCGGTTCATGCCCGCGACCAGTTCGCCAAGGCTCTCGGCGACCACGAAATCCTCGCCCTGTTCCTTGAAGGCCTCGACCGGCCCGGTTGCCTTCCTGCCGATCGCCCGTCTCGCCGTCAGCTTCCAGTCGCGGCCGGTGAGGTCCGGGTTCTGTTCGGAGCCGGAGAGCGCGAATTCCTTGCGGATGATGCTCTGGTTCAGCACGAACCAGCTATAGTCGTAGCCGGTCGCCATGAGGTGCTGCAGCGTGCCGAGCGTATCGTAGCCGGGATAGAAAGGGGCAGGCAGTCGCTTGCCCGTCGCGTCGAACCACAGCGAGGAAGGGCCGGGCAGGATCCGGATGCCATGGTTTTGCCAGACCGGGTTCCAGTTCCGCAGGCCCTCCGTATAGTGCCACATGCGGTCGCGGTTGATCACCTGCCCCCCGGCCGCCCGGGTGATGCCAATCATCCGCCCGTCCACGTGTTTCGGCACGCCCGAGACCATGAAGGCCGGCGGTCGCCCGAGCCTTGCCGGCCACATCTGCCGTACGAGGTCATGATTGCCGCCGATGCCGCCCGAAGCGACGATGACGATCGGCGCATTGAGTTCGAAGTCACCGGCCGGTGTCCTGGAGGTTTCTTCGCCACGCAGCGCCGTACTCGCCTTCAGAATTGTGCCGGCAACGCCGGTCACGGCACTGCCGGTCCTGACCAGATTGTCGACGCGGTGCCGCCAGAGAAAGCGGATCCTGCCGTTTTTCTCCGCCTCGCGTGCCCGCCGTTCGAACGGTTCGACGACGCCGGGGCCTGTACCCCAGGTAGTGTGGAACCGAGGCACGGAATTGCCGTGCGAGGTCGCCGAGCCGCCGCCGCGTTCCGCCCAGCCGACGATCGGAAAGATGCGATGGCCCATCTGCCTGAGCCAGGAGCGTTTCTCGCCGGCGGCGAAGGCTACATAGGCTTCCGCCCAGAGGCGTGGCCAATGATCCTCCTCGCGGTCGAAACCGGCGGTGCCGAGCCAATCCTGCCAGGCGAGATCGAGCGAATCGCGGATGCCCATCCGCCGTTGTTCGGGAGAATCGACGAGGAACAGCCCGCCGAGCGACCAGAAGGCCTGGCCGCCAAGGTTCTGTTCCGGTTCCTGGTCGAGGATGACGACGGAGCGGCCGGCATCTGCAAGTTCGGTCGCGGCGACGAGGCCCGAAAGCCCCGCGCCCACCACGATGGCGTCAACTCTGTCGCTCAAGCGCGCTCCTCCCAAAGCGTGAAGATGCAGGGCATGCTGCATCCTTTGGACGAATACAGTCATGCGGTGTGGCGGGAGTCAATTCAGGCGCGACACGACAAAAAACAGGCCCGCAAAGCGAGCCTGTTCTCAGTCCTTGAATGGCCGATTAGCGGACGTAGACGATCTTGCCGCCGTTTGCCGCCGTTTCGATGCCCGCCACATGCTGCAACTGGACATTCTTCTCTTCGAGAGCCGCCATCAGGTTGGAATCCGTTTGGATCTGCGCCTGGGCGGCCTCCGCTGCCTTCGGGTTGGGGGTCGTCAGCGTCGGCGGGATCTTGTCGTTCGATGATTCGCTATCCGTTGCCTCGGTAATGTAGACCACCGTCACGTCCGACGGGGAGGGGGCCGGCGTGGTCGGGGCAAGGTCCTGGGCGTAAACGCCCCCGATTGAGGAAGCGGATATAAGAGTTGCGAGAGCAATAACCTTCTTCATAACATGTTCCTTTCTCGGTTCTTAGGCGCCGAACACGTGTCTCTTCAGCACCAAGATATGGACGGAACCGGAAACGCCCGGAGATTGTTCCGGGCTTTTCCGAAATCATCTCTATGCAGCAATGATTTAAGGTTCCATCACCCGCGTAGAGGCGATTGTGAATGGCTTTCGCCGAAACGGGGTCCGGAGAAAAGATACCGGCCCCCGTTTCATCAACGGCGAATCAGCGGACGTAGACGGTCCGGCTGCCATCGGCGGCGGTGTCGATCGCCACGACGTTGTTGAGTTCGACGTTCTGCTTCAGAAGATCGGCTCGCAGCGCGCGGTCGGCCTTCACCTCGGCCTGTGCCTTCTGCACCATTGCCGGGCTTGGATGGATGATGCTCTCAGGCACGTCGAGCCGTTTGGCGCTATTGTCGATTTCGGGATCGGTATAGACGATGGCGACATCGCCGGCGGGCTTGGCCGTCATGCCCATATCGCGGGCATAGGCGGTTCCCATCGTGGCTGCGGACATCAGGACTGCGAGAGCAAAAGCCTTGTTCATGGTCGTTCTCCTATTGGATAAACCAGCCGAGGGGCGTTTGAGGCGTCGGTTGGGCGTTTAGCGACGAGAGAACGTCGACCCGGTTCCCCGGTTCCGTTTAAAATTGTTACAAATAGGCAATGATTACAATACGTTAATCTTCCGTCACATTTGCGTGTGACGGAAGATCCGGACATAGTTTCGGACTTTTTAGCGGCCCGCGAAATTACGCGGCTTCGCGCGCCAGTTCGTCGGCGATGACGGTGTCGAGGTTCAGGAAGCACACCATCGTCTTTTCAAGCGCGACGATGCCGCGGCAGAAGGCGCGCTGGGCTTCCGGAATGATTTCCGGGGCCGGCTGCAGGTCTTCACCACGAATGGTCATCATGTCGGAAACCTGTTCGACCAGCAGGCCGACCAGCTTGCCGGCGATGTCGGTGACGATGATTGCGGAACGTTCCGACGGTTCGGTCATCTTCATGCCGAGGCGGCAGGCCATGTCGATGACCGGGATCACCGCGCCACGCAGGTTGATGAGGCCGAGCACGTAGGACGGGGTGTGCGGCATCGGGGTCACCGGTGCCCAGCCGCGGATTTCGCGGATCGCCATGATATCGATGCAGAATTCCTGGTCTCCGAGATGGAAGGAGACGATTTCGAGGTAGGCGCCGGACTGCTTGATGGCATTGCTCATGTCAGAACTCTTCCCATTTGTCTGAGGATCCCACGGCCTTCGGCTTGGCGGAGGTGGGGCTATTGCTGAAGGCTCCCGCGAGCTTGTTCATCAAGTTGAGTGCGGGCGATGGTTTGGGTGGCGTGGAAGCGCTCGCAGCCTCGACGGCGCGCGGGCCATTGCCTCCGCGGATCTGGAAATGGCTGATCAGCTGGTTGAGGTTTTCGGCATCGCTTGCCAGCGAATGGCTGGCAGCGGTGCTCTGCTCCACCATTGCGGCGTTCTGTTGCGTTGCTTGGTCCATCTGGCCGATCGCGATATTGATTTCCGTCAGTCCGGTCGATTGTTCGCGTGCAGAGGTGAAGATCGCGTGAACGTGGTCGTTGATTTTCAGCACGTCGTCGCCGATCCGCGTCAGCGCTTCGCCGGTCGCCTTCACCAGATCGACGCCTGTCTTGACCTCGTGGTTCGAACGGGTGACCAGCGCCTTGATATCCTTGGCCGCGCCGGCAGCGCGTCCGGCGAGTTCGCGCACTTCCTGGGCGACGACGGCAAAGCCCTTGCCGGCTTCGCCCGCGCGGGCCGCCTCGACGCCGGCGTTGAGCGCCAGCAGATTGGTCTGGAAGGCGATCTCGTCGACGACGTTGATGATCTTGCCGATCTCGGCGGTCGCGTCCTCGATCCGCCCCATGGCGGCCGTTGCATCGCGGACCACGCTGGTGGACTGTTCCGTATAGTCCTTGGCGTGGCTCACCATCTGGGTCGCCTCTTCGGCGCGGCTGGTGGCGTTGCGCACGGTCGAGGTGATTTCTTCGAGGGCTGCGGATGTCTCCTCAAGCGAGGCCGCCTGCTTCTCGGTGCGCTTGGCGAGATCGTCGGCAGCGGAGCGCATCTGGTTCGCGTTTGCGCCGATGGAACTGGAACTGTTCGCGACCTCGGTCATGATGTGGCGCAGGCGTTCGACGACCCGGTTGAAGTCGGTGCGCAGGCGCTCGAGGTCGCCCCGGAAGGGACGCTCGAGGGCGGCCGCAAGATCGCCTTCCGAGAGACGGTTGAGGGCGCTTGCAAGCGAATCGACTGCGAAGTGGAGCGCTTCGGCTTCTGCCTTCTGTTCGGACTCGCTCGTCTGCCGCCGGGTCTCGTTCTGGCGGCGTTCGTCTTCCAGATTGAGCTCCAGGGTCTGGCGCTCGACGGCTGCAAGCCTGAAGACGTCGGTGGCGCGCGCCATTTCACCGATCTCGTCGCCGAGATCTATGCCGGGCACGGGCGTGTTGTAGTCTCCGCCAATGATCCGCTGCATGCTCGAACGGACGCCGTCGATGCCGCGCCGGATCGCGCCGCCGTGAATGCTCTGCAGGATTGCCATGGCGACCAACGCGATCAGCCCGCAGCCGAGCTGCACATAGAGCGAGGTCGAGGAAAGCGTATTCGCCTCCTGGACGCGGTTGCGCACCAGTTTCTCGCCCGCGACGGCAGCCGTATCGAGCATTACGCCAACCCGTTCGCCGGCACCGTCGATGGCGTCGTCGATCTTGTCATAGGCCTCTTTGGGCGCGCCGGTTTCGACCATTTTTCTGAGATCGACTTGGATCGCCGTCGAAAGAGCTGCGAGGTCCGTCTCGAAATTCGAGACGAGGCCTGGATTGCCGATTTCAGCCGCGAGTTTCTTCAGATTACCGGCAGAGCTTTTCAACTTGTCGGAGGAGTCCGCCATCGCCTTCAGCCGGCTCGGCTCGACCCGTTTGTCGTCGCGGTCGACGATCGTGTCCATCGCTGCCAGAACGAGTTCCAGGTTGGCGATGCGCATGCCGTCGACCGCATCCACCTGCTCCTGGATATCGGTCGCGCGCTGCAGCGCTTCGTCGAGCTGTCGGCCTTCGTACCAGCCGACAAGCAGCATGGCGCCGATGCCGACAAAGGCGGAGCCTGCCAGCGTCCAGAGCCGGTGATTGACCGACAGCGTCTTGCGAAGGGGTTTTGCCGTCATGCTGTTGAAATTCCTCCCGCGCCGGATCAGGTCCGACAGACTGCAGATAGAGATGGAAACTGAGGGCGAGCCGGTGTCGGCGACATCATGTCTTTTCGCGGTCGACATAGCGGCCCCTAGTGCGATGCGTGCTGCATCCTCACTCCCATTCGCCGCTACGAATCGTAAACCACGTTCGCCTTTATAAGATCTCAGACAGGTATTAATCTTACCCTAAACTTGTTCGAATGTTGCGACCTTCTGAAAAGCCGGAAAGAGTGGTAGATTGAACGTCATGAACAGTACGATCGAGATATACCGCCTGCCGCTGATCGCCGCCGTAAGCCTGCTCTTGCTCGGGTTCGGCGGTGTCGCCTTTTACGGCTGGCTCCGGTTCGGCTCTTCCATCCTGCTGACGCTCGGCGAAACCGGCCTTTCCTGGTGTTTCTGACCGGACGCCGTTTCGTTGAGACAAATCAGCGCGATATCTTTCGAAAACGGCTTCTTGAATTGCTTCGCTGCCGCCTGGGGTCTATCGATCCGTCATTAGGTCTGAGCTGAAGAGATACCGATGAAAAGCTTTCGCACCATCCTCTGGGTCGCCGTCGCGGCGCTTGCCGGCGTGCTTGTCTGGCTGACGATGGAGGTGACCGGCTCGAAACAGCAGCTTGCGGAAGGTCCGTTCGGCGTGCCGTTCCAGCTCGTCGCCCAGAATGGCCAGCCGATCACCGAAAAGGCCTTCCAGGACAAGCCGACGGCGCTGTTCTTCGGCTTCACCCATTGCCCGGAAGTGTGCCCGACGACGCTGTTCGAGCTGAACGGCTGGCTGCACAAGGTCGATCCGGATGGCACCAAGCTCAACGGCTATTTCGTCAGCATCGATCCGGAGCGCGACAGTCCGGAACTGCTCGGCCAGTATGTTTCCAATGTCACCGACAGGGTGAAGGGCATTTCCGGTCCGCCGGCCAAGGTCCAGGAGATGGCCAAGGGTTTCAAGGTCTATTTCAAGAAAGTGCCGGTCGACGAGAAGAATCCGAACGGCGACTACACCATGGACCATACGGCCTCGGTGTTCCTGCTCGACAATGGCGGGCGCTTCGCCGGCACCATTGCCTATGGCGAAAACCCCGACGTCGCGGTCAAGAAGCTCGAAAATCTGATCAAGGGCTGATACGTTTGACGTTGAAGCGGACACAGCTTCTGTGGCAATCCTCTCCGCCACCGATCAATAGCTGAGAGACCGTTTCCTTGAGCGAAATCCGCCTTTACGTCACGTCCACCGAAAAAGGTGCGGCCGAGATTCTCGATATCCTGTCGGAGGTCTTCGGCGAAGAGGATTTCGCCATCGCCACAACCGAGGTGGACGAGAAAAAGGACATCTGGGAAGCGTCCGTCTATATGCTGGCGGGTGACGAGGAGATGGTACGCGAGCGCATCGCGGACGGCCTCGCCCAAGCCTTTCCCGCTCTCGAAATCCAAAGGGAAGTCATCCCGGATATCGACTGGATCGCCAAGTCGCTGGAAGGGCTGAAGCCGGTGAGGGCAGGGCGGTTCATCGTCCACGGCTCACATGACCGCGACAAAGTAAAGGTCAACGATATCGCCATCGAGATCGATGCGGGCCAGGCCTTCGGGACCGGCCATCACGGCACGACCGCCGGCTGTCTCGAAGTGATCGAGGAGGTGATGCGCGCAAGGACCGTCCGTAACGCGCTCGACCTCGGAACCGGAAGCGGCGTGCTGGCGATAGCGGTGCGCAAGCTGCGCAATATCCCGGTGCTCGCGACCGACATAGACCCAGTCGCTGTTCGGGTGGCCCGGGAAAATGTCCGCCGCAACGGCATCGCCACCGGCATCCGCCTGGAGACGGCGCCGGGATTTCATTCGCCGGCATTCGATCGGGAAGGGCCGTTCGACCTGATCATCGCCAACATTCTGGCACGGCCGCTGATGAAGATGGCGCCGCAGCTCGCGGCCCATCTGGCGCCCGGCGGTTCGGTGATCCTCTCCGGCATCCTAGCCACACAGCGCTGGAAGGTGCTGGCCGCCTATAGCGGCGTCCACCTCGCTCACGTCCGTACCATCTGGCGCAATGGCTGGGTAACGATCCACCTGCGCCACGATTGATTCGTATGCGTGTGCAGCATTGAATTCTGTGCATGGCTTTTGAGGCAGACAGCAAAAAGGCGACACCAGTGGTGCCGCCTTGCGATCAGTTCTGAGACTGATCTACCCGCGAGCCTGAGGAGGGAGATGCTCGAGCGGGCCTCGTATCCTGAAAGCCGGGGCGGGTGAGGGAGGAGAGCCCGCGCCGGCCGAATATCAGAATACGTAGCTTAGAATACGTAATTCTGTGCACCCTTGCGGCGCAGTTCTTCGCGGCTGGTGCCGAGGCCTTTCAGCGTTTCGTCGTCGAGGCCCAGTAGGGCGCCGTTGACGTAACGGGCAACCTGACGCTCGCGAGCTTCGACCATGCGGTTGAAGGCATTGCGGAAGAAAGAATTGGCCATGGAAGCGATCCTCTTGATACGGACCTTGTTCGGCGCCCGTTCGATGAAGTGAATATAGCGATTGCTGCACCGCACAGTGAGAGAGATTCTCTCATTGGTGGTATGCGTTTGCTGCATATGAAGGCTATGTCGGCGCCAAACGCATTGAGCAGATGCACAATCGCCGATCATTTCCGGCTCGGCTGGCAATGTCTGCCGAAGATCGGCTAACATGATCGCAACCTCTCGGAATCAAGCAGCCCGGAAACTCAAGCCCATGTTCCAGTCCTTCGAAGTGAAGTCCGCCCCGCAGTTCGGCCGCGATCGCGTCAGCGCGCTCCGGGCGAAATTCGCCGATCTCGGCATTGACGGTTTTCTTATTCCCCGCGCCGACGAATACCAGGGCGAATACGTGCCGGCCTCCGCCGAACGCCTGTCATGGCTCACCGGCTTCACCGGATCGGCCGGCATGGCGCTCATCACGCAACGTGAGGCTATCGTTTTCGTCGATGGACGTTACGTCACCCAGCTTGCCGAACAGGTGGACGGCTCGATGTTCGCCGCTGGCGATCTCGTCAACGAACCGCCGCATGTCTGGCTGCCGCGCCACGGCGCAAGAGGTTTCCGGCTCGGTATCGATCCGTGGCTGCATGCGGGCGCGGAAGTGCGGCGGCTGGAAAAGGCGCTTGCCGAGATCGGCGGTTCGCTGGTGCTGCTCGACGCCAATCCGCTCGACGCCATCTGGAGCGATCGTCCCGCCGAGCCGCTCGGCGCCGTGTCGATCCAGAAACAGGAGCACGCCGGCACCCTGGCGGGCGAAAAAATTGGGGCGATCGCAAGCCAGGTGAAGGAGAAGGGTGCTGCCGCTGTCGTCATCGCCGATCCGACCTCGGTCGCCTGGATCTTCAACATCCGCGGCGATGACGTGCCGCATACACCCTATCCGCTGTCGCGCGCCATCATTCCGGCCGAGGGCAAGGCGGAGATTTTTCTCGACCCGCTCAAGACCGGCATCGAACAGGCCGCCTACCTGGCTCAGATTTGCGTGCAGCGCCCGCCTTCGGAATTCCCAGCGCGGCTTGCGGCCTTTTCGGCGGATGGCGCAAAGATCCTGATCGATCCCGAGCTAACGCCGCTGGCGCTTACCAAAGCGATCACGGCCGCCGGCGGCGAGGTGGTCGAGGCTTCCGATCCGGCAAAACTGCCGCGCGCCTGCAAGAACCACGAGGAGCTCGACGGCTCAGCCAAGGCCCATCTGCAGGATGGCGCGGCGATGGTCGAATATCTCTGCTGGCTCGACGCCCAGGCGCCCGGCACGATCACTGAGATCGATGCGGTCAAGGCGCTGGAGGCGACCCGCGCCCGCGTGGGCCAAAACATGCAGAACCCGCTGAAGGACATTTCCTTCGATACGATCTCCGGCGCCGGCGAACACGGCGCGGTCATCCACTACCGGGTGACGACCGAGACAAACCGCAAGCTTGAAGCCGGCGAGCTTTTCCTGGTCGATTCGGGCGCGCAATATGTCAACGGCACGACCGACATCACCCGCACGGTCGCGGTCGGCTCTGTTCCGGAAGAGCACAAGCGTTTCTTCACGCTGGTGCTGAAGGGCATGATCGGCATCAGCACGGCGCGTTTCCCGAAGGGCACGCGCGGCTGCGATCTCGATCCGCTCGCCCGCATCGCGCTCTGGAAGGCCGGCGGCGACTATGCGCATGGCACCGGCCATGGCGTCGGTTCGTATCTCTCTGTGCATGAGGGGCCGCAGCGGATCTCGCGGCTGGCGACCCAGGAACTGCTGCCCGGCATGATCCTTTCGAACGAGCCCGGTTATTACCGTCCCGGCTCCTTCGGCATCCGCATCGAAAACCTGATTTATGTGACCGGAGCGGAAGAGATCGAGGGCGGCGATCAGCCGATGCTCGCCTTCGAGACGCTGACCTGGTGCCCGATCGACTGCCGCTTGGTGCTGCCTGAGTTGATGACCGCCGAGGAACTCGGCTGGTTGAACGGCTACCACGCCGCTGTGCGCGAAAAGCTACTGCCGCTGATCGAGGACGACGCGGTCAAGACTTGGCTGGTGAAGGCGACGGAGCCGCTTTCCTGAAGCAGGCGTCTTTAATCAGAAACCCAAGAGGTGGCGGCAGATCATCGCTGCCGCCCAGCCGGCGCCGAGCAGCAAGAGACCCGGATGCCGGATGCCGACCAGAAGTGCTGCCAGCATGGCGATCTTGACGTCCCAGCCGCCGTTGAAGAAGGCGGGGGCGACGAGCGTGGTCAGGACCGCTGCCGGTACGGCGTTGAGAGCCTGCTCCATGCGCGGCGGGATCGTCTTCATCCGGGTAATCAGCACATATCCGCCGATGCGGGTGAGGAAGGTCGCGACCGCAGCGGCCAATATCAGCAGAGCCATATCCGCGGAGATGAGGTCGGTCATGTCAGCTCTCCATCTCGGCGGCGGCGTTCGCCGGCACGGAATCGGTGGACAGCGGCAAGAAAGCCGCGACGACCACTCCGACCGCGGCACCAATGCTGACATGCCAGGGCGAGCCGACAAAATGATAGCCGAGCACGGAACCGAGTGCGCTCGCCACTACCACCGGATAAAAGCCCGGCTTGCTGCGAAAGCCGATGACCAGCCCAAGGAAATAGACCGGCAGCAGCACATCGATCGCAAGCGAACGCGGATCGCCCATCATCCGCCCGAAAAACGCGCCGATGACGCTGAAGAACAGCCAGGGGAAATAAATCGCAGCGCCGAAGCCGATATACCATCGGAAGCTGACGCCCTGGCCGCTTTCGCCGCGTTTCACGGCTTCCGCGAATTGCGGGTCGGTCAGCACGAAGAAGGTCAAGAATTTCTGGACCGGCGTGAAATGGGTAATGTATCGGGTCAGCGCCGCCGAATAGAGGATATGTCGGAAATTGACGGCGAAGACGGAGAGCACGATCAGCCACGGCGCGACATGGTGGCCGAAAAGCTCGATGCCGACGAGCTGGCTGGCGCCGGCATAGACGGTCGCGCTCATCAGCCCGGCTTCCACCACGGACAGGCCGTTGTCGCTGGCCACGGCGCCGAACAGCACCGCGAAGGGCGCCGAGGAGAGGGCGATAATAAGCCCACCCTTCACACCCTGGTTGAATTCGCTGCGATTCATTGGATAAATCCTTTTGGCACCGGCTTTAGAGCCCTGCGGGACCTCGCGCAATTCAATTGGGCTGATGGAACGATCGATTCCGCTGAACTATCGAGCACCGGCTCCGGTGCCGCTGATCAGTCCGCAAGGATGTCCTTGCTCGAAACGATGCCGATTCCTTTGGCTCTCATCTCGGCGATGGCGCTCTTTACTCCTTCCGGATCGATGCCACGGCTGGCATCCTCGATGAAGCGCACTTTTACACCCGGCAGCATTTCCGCGGCGTCAAGAGCGGAAAATTTCACGCAGTAGTCGGTTGCAAGCCCGCAAAGATCGAGTTCGGTCACCTGCTGGGCTCTCAGATAGCCGGCAAGGCCCGTTGTTGCGGCCTGGTCGTTGTCGCGGAAGGCGGAATAGCTGTCGACGGCAGGGTTCTCGCCCTTCTGCTGGATATAGTCGACGGCATCGATGTTGAGGTCGGGATGGAATTCCGCATCCGGCGTGCCCTGCACGCAATGGTCGGGCCACATGACCTGCGGCTGGCCGGACAGTTCGCCCATGTCGAACGGCTTCTTACCCGCATGTCGCGAGGCAAAGCTGCCATGGTTTTCCGGGTGCCAATCCTGCGAGGCGACGATGACGTCGTAACCGCCGCCTTCTATCAGCTGATTTGCGACCGGCACGATCTCGTCACCGTGCGCCACGGGCAGATTGCCGCCCGGGCAAAAACCGTTCTGGATGTCGATCAGGAGCAGCGCTTTCATCGGTCATCCTCCGAATCCTGGATTGCCGAAGGATGCCAAGGGTGAAGGGCAGGATCAAGGCCGATATGTTTTGCAGCGCAGCAGTCAGCGCAGTTCCGTCGCGAGCTTGAGCACCGTATCCTGGCCAAGCGGCGCGTCGTCGGGAGCGACGATCAGCCGGTAGCCCATCAGCCTGGAAATCGGGGCAAGGGTGGCGAACATCAGCTTCTGCACCCAGATCGGCGGGCCCGCGAGGTAGAGATGGTCGCGATAGGCGTGGAGCTTCAGAGCGATGGCGAGCAGCTTCGCGTCCCCCTGCGGCGAGAAATTCTCCGGCGTCAGCACCGTCGACGCAGCGAGGTTGATGAAGAAACGCAGATGCTTCTGGCCGGGCGTGAACGACACCGTGGCATGGGTTTCGTCGTCGCTGGCATTGCGGAAGAAATGCGCCTTGCCGCGCGGGACCATGACGGTTTCGCCGACATCGGCGAAATGTTCGACGCCGTCGATCATGATCATCAGCCGGCCCTTGTGGACGTGGAAATATTCGTCCGCCTTGGGATGGATATGGGCGATCGCATTGCCGCCCCCGAACCACCCTTTTCGAGGATGACGTCGAACTTGGACAGAGCCTCGCTTTCCACCGGATCGGTGAAGACGAAGGTCTCCTTGTTGAAGTGGTTGACGATCCTGGTATGGGCGGGCACGAGTGCTCTCGGCATGGGTTCTCTCCTTGGCAATCTTTGATCAGGGCAATCTTTTGATCGGGGCAACCCGTCGAACGGGGAAGTGCCGGGAGAATGGCCAGCAAGGCCAGTTCCGCCGGCGATAAAAGGCGTGTAGGTTGCCGGCGAAACTACCGCAAACACCTTTTTTGCCCGTCCATTCACCGTTTTTGCATAACCAATCCATGGGCCAATTGAACTACGACGATCTGCGCTTTCTGCTCGCCGTAGCCGAGACCGGCTCGACGCTTTCGGCTGCGCGCCTGTTGAAGGTCAGCCAGAGCACGGTGTCGCGGCGGATCGCCGGCCTGGAGCAGGATCTCGGCGTCGAACTCTTCGACAAAAGGCGCACCGGCTACGAGTTGACTGATGTCGGCCGATCGCTGATCGGCCCGGCGACGGTGGTGCGCGATGCCATGACGGCGTTCTCCAATGCAATGGACGCGGTTTCCTGCGACATTACCGGGAGCGTCCGTTTTACCACCAACGACGTATTGGCGGCTCGATTCCTGCCCTTGCTGATCAGCCGGCTCAAGGCGACGCATCCCAATATCAGCCTGCACGTGGTGACGACCGACAGCCGGCTCGATCTTTCAAGAGGGGACGCCGATATCGCGCTGCGCGCTGCCGCCCGTCCGGTCGAGGGCGGACTCGTCGGCGTGCGGATCACCGACGACATCTGGAGCCTCTACTGCAGCCGCGCCTATGCCGACCGCCACGGCGTGCCTCGTGAAGTCGGCGAACTTCACCGGCATTCGCTGATCTCCATCGACCCGCATATCAAGGATCATCCGGCCGTTTTGTGGGTGCGGAAAAACTTCCCCGAAAACGCGATCGTGGTGCGGCAGAACACCGTCTCTGCAACGCTGTCGAGTATTCGCAGCGGGCTCGGGATTGGGCTGTTTTCGGAGTTCGTGGCGGCCGGTGACGACGACCTGATCTACTGTTTCCGACCCGAGATGCCGCCTGCCGCGGAGATCTGGCTGATCACCCATGAAAGGCTTCGGTATACACCTCGCGTCCGCGCGGTCATGGACGCCGCCAAGGCCCTGTTGCTCGAATATGTGTCCGAGGGCCGGCGGAGGGCAGAAAGAGAAATGGTATAAAAATTGTGATAAGCCTTGAAAGAATGAGATTTTGTGGCTAAACAGCAACGGTCGTTGGCTTGACCTGCCTTAAAGCGCGCCGAGGGGGACACCCTGTTGCCGCATTTCGGTTAAACTTCCGACGGCATGCGCTTTTATGTGCACCACCGAAACCAAATCGGGGCGACGTAAAGACATTGGTTACCATAATCGTTCATCCTCACATGCAGTCGATTGGCGGCGGTGAGCAGGTTCTCTTCTTGCTCAATGCTCGTCGGGGTTGTTTTGGCAGTCTCGCGGAAGCGATGCCTGCCCGTGTGAGTAACGGTTCGGGTAACGAGTGATGGCGCGTTCGGTCCAGACGTCGGTGAATGGCAGGCAGGCAGGCAAAGTTCCGCAACGCCGCAAGAAATCCCGCTCTCTCTTGGTCAATGTCACGGTCGGTTTCGGCCTGACGGTCGCAGCCCTGATGGGTGCGTCGATGGTTACCATGGCGACCGCGGTGAAGTCGGCTTCCGACGTCAAGTTCGAAACGGCACTGACAAGACCGATCGCCCTTGCAGCTCCCGCCGCTGTTTCGCGCGAGCGCGAAATCGACGTCTCGAAATTCTCCCGCCTGCCCGGTAGCGCACCCGCCGATCCGAAAGGCAAGCGTCTGGCTGGCGCCGATGTGGCAGCCCTCGAGGCCCGCAAGCCGGATATTTCGGCCATCAAGCAGACGCTCAATGTCGCGATGGCGAAGGCCGTACGGCATCAGGAACATGAACAGCAGTTTGCCGCTCTCGAAAAGATCCGCCCGGATGCCAACGCCATCCGCGCCGTGCTTGCGCCTGCGATGGAAAACCTCGTCGTCGTGGCGCCGCGTGCCGGATCAACCTTGCCGGACATGATCCAGGATGCCGAGACGGTCACCACCGTTGCCGGGCTCAGGGACATGAAGCCCGTCGAGATGGCGGCGCTTGAAGAAACCGCTCTGAAGGAAGACGAGGACGGCGACGACGAAAGCGAAGTCGCGGTGGTCGAACAGGCCGCCCCGGCGGCGCCTGCCTATGCCCTGCCGAAGGCCGGCCCGCTGCCCGTGATCCGCCCGGGATCTACCGCCGACAAGCCCGCCAAGCCGGCAGCGCTTGCCGCCATCGCCGCGGTCGCGCCGCAAAAGCCCTCCAGGGCGGCTGACGGCGACGACAAGCCGACCGCGCTCGCCTTTGCCAAACCCGACAATCCGATGCGCGAGGAGCCGACCCGTCCCTCGCAATCCGCGCCGGCCTGGCCTGGAATCGGCACGAAAGTTGCCGTCTACGATATCGCCGGCGGCATGGTCTATATGCCGAACGGCTCGAAACTCGAAGCGCATTCCGGCATCGGCAAAATGCGCGACAACCCGAATTTTACGCATGTGACGATGCGTGGCCCGACGCCGCCCGGTACCTATAAGCTGTCGATGCGTGAAACGCCGTTCCACGGCGTTGCTGCGATCCGCCTGACGCCGGTCGACGGCAGGGCGCCGCAGGGCCGCACCGGCCTGCTCGCCCACAGTTTCCTGCTGCGGGTGCGCGGCGACTCGCATGGCTGCGTCGCCTTTGCCGACTACAACGCGTTCCTGAAAGCCTTCCAGCGCGGCGACATCACCCATATGGTGATCGTGCCCAAATGGGACGGCAAGCGTCCCGGCCGCGGCACCAATGGCGGCTTCATGGCCAAGCTGTTCGGCAACAACGACGCCTGATCGGGCGTCGTCTCCTCCGGCCCAACTTCAGCCGAGAATATCCCTCGCCACGCGCATAAAGATTTTCGTGCCGATCGGGATCAGGTCGTCGGGAAAATCATAGTTCGGATTGTGCAGGTTCGGCATGTTTTCGCCGGCACCCAGGAAGAACATCGCCGATTTCGACACGGTCGCGAACCGGCCGAAATCCTCCGAGCCGCGCATCGTTTCTCCCGGCTCGTGCGAGATGCCTTCGGCTTCCATCGCCGCACGCAGCAGGACGGTAGCTTCCGCATGGTTTTCGCAATGGCCGAAGATGTCGTGATAGTCCATCGCGTATCCGAGACCGCCGACGGCTGCGACCTCGCGGACCAAGTGCTCGGCCCTGGTCGTCAACGCCTGCATCTGGCCATCGGTCATGGTGCGCAACGTTACCCAGACCTCGGCATGGCCGGGCGCAATCCCGAAGGCCGGTTCGCCGACCGAGGCATGCGTCACCGTTGCCAGCACCATGTCGCCGGTTGCGATCGAGCCTCGGCTGAGGGCCGTCAGCGCCGGCATCAGCGTTGCCACAGCCGGCACCGGCGAGATGCCGGTCTCCGGCATGGAGGCATGCGCGGTGCGGCCGGACAGGACGATCTTCAGACCACGCGAGGCGCAGTTGACGATGCCGTCCTTCAGCCAGGCATGGCCGAGCGGCAGGCCCGGCATGTTGTGCAGGGAAAAACTGTAATCCGGCGCCAGTTCCTGGAATTTTTCGTCGGCGATGACGGCCGCGGCACCGGCGCCTGTCTCCTCTGCCGGCTGGAAGAGCAGAATGACGCGGCCGCATTTCGGCCTGTCTCGGCCGAACTGGCGCCCCAGCGCCGCAAGCATGGTCATGTGACCGTCGTGGCCGCACATATGGCCCTTGCCGGGGATTTGCGAGCGATGGTCCGGCGTGCCGATCTCCTCGATCGGCAGCGCGTCCAGCTCGGCGCGGAACAGAACGGACGGGCCGGGAAGGCCACTCTCATAGATAACCGCGACGCCCGTGCCGCCGAGGCCGGTCACGATCCGATCCGGTTTCGTATCGGCGAGGACCCCTTGCACCTCCGCCGCTGTCGCGATCTCCTCGCCGGAGATTTCCGGCATGGCATGCAGCTTGCGCCGCCATGCGGTGAGCTCGATGACGTCCTGATTGCTGAGAAACATGGGCGCTCCCTGATTGCCGGGTTTGAGGTAACCGGGGCAGGGGCTCCCTGCAAGCAGAACCTCTGCCCTCGGCGTATCACCACTCGATGCCGATCTTGCCGAAATGGCTGCCGCTCATCTCGTAACGGAAGGCGTCGGCGAGCTTTTCGAGCGGGAACGCCCGGTCGATCACCGGCCGGATGAGACCCGTATCGAGTGCACGCACGAAATCCTGCTGCTGCCGGCGGCTGCCGACCAGGATGCCGGAAAGAACCGCCTGCTTGCCCATCAGCGCCGCCGTCGGCACTTCGCCGCGCGCGCCGGTCAGCACCCCGATCATGGCGATATGGCCGCCCATCTTCACCGCCTGGATGGACTGTCCGAGCGTTACGGGACCGCCGACTTCCACCACATGGTCGACGCCGCGGCCGCCGGTCCAGTCAAAAACCTGTTTGCCCCAGTCGGCATGATCCCTGTAGTTGACCGTGAACTCGGCCCCGAGCTTTTCGGCGCGCTCCAGCTTTTCGTCCGATGAGGAGGTGATCGCCACCCGCGCGCCCATGGCTTTGGCGATCTGCAGCGCATAGATCGACACGCCGCCCGTGCCGAGCGCCAGCACCGTCTCGCCGGCCTTCAGCCTGCCGAGCTCGACAAGCGCCCGCCAGGCGGTCAGGCCTGCCGTGGTGATCGTTGCCGCTTCCACATGGCTGAACCCTTTCGGAGCAAGCGTGAAGGCGGCCGCCGGCCGCACCGCATATTCAGTCGCGAAACCGTCGATCCCATCGCCGGGCGTGCGCGAAAAACCGCCGGGCAGCGGCGGACCGTCCTGCCAGTCCGGAAAGAAGCAGGAAGCCACATGGTCGCCCGGCTTGAACTCGCTCACCCCGTCGCCGACCTCCTCGACCACGCCAGCCCCATCCGCCATCAGCACCCGCCCATCGGTCGGCGGCCGGCCGCTTGCGACGCTCAGGTCATGGAAATTGATCGAACTCGCATGCAGCGCCACCCGGATTTCGCCCCGGCCTGGTTTGCCCGGATCCGGCAGGTTGGCGAGTTTCAGGGCGTCGAGGCCGCCGGGGGCGGTGACGATGGCTTTCATGGTGTCCTCCCCTGGAATTCGAAAGATTTCCGGTGATTGACGTAGTGGGAGACAGGGAGGCTGACGAGACAACTCCAGCGGAATGTACTTCTACGCTCCGCTGATGGTGTGTTTACAAATCCCATCCAAGCTGGTCCGGATCAGGAGAGGGGTTTCGCTTGGACGGTTGTTCAGTCTTCTGCGGCATATCACGCAGAATAGCTTTGGCCGCCTCAAGTGCTTCGAGGTACATGTCGAGGCAATCCCTCAACTCGCCCTGCGAAAGCAGAGTGACATCTCCCCGCTTCCACACGAGCGGTTTCCGAATGGCATCTGGCTTTTTGCCTTCTTTCGGGAAGCAAATAAATTCGCCGGGCGACATTTTGAAGTCAGCCAGAGAAAATACAGCGTCTTCAAGTACCGTTGCCAAAAGCCGCATCTGGAATTGAGTGAGAGGAAACGTAGCCCAGCCTACCGAGAATATCGGGACCAGTTTGCCGTTCTCCACGATATTTACGAGTGGCTTGACTGGAACGAAGAGCCCTTTACCAATCCGGAAAGGTTCGACCATTTCATCGTAAGTGGGCTTTCCAGAGTAGCCACGAATTTCATCGTACTCATAGAATGCGCTGACGTATTCCGCAACAATATCCCGGCTATTGATTCGACCGGTCGTGAGTGCCGCTTTCATCGCAGTCGCTCGGTCGAGCGATCTTACAATTCTATCTACTAATATGTAGTTTGCTGCGCCGTAAGTCTTTACTGGGAACCCCAGCGCCAGGGCAACAAGCCTCTTGATTGTACTTTCTGGATCAGAGCCAATGTTTCTCACCCAATTATGTACGTAGGGAGGACGCTCCAATTTCTTCTCGAACTGCATCATTCCTGTCAATGCCTCGTTTGCTGACCGAAATACGCTCGGATAAGTTCATTTGAAATTTCCATGCCCGGGTTAACTCGCCCCGAGCGATTGTATACCACATCCCATGGACCGCCTTTCTCATGGGATAGGCTAACCAGCTTTCCAACTCCGAAATGACCATATTTAGAAAACTGATCCTCAATAAATATCAGGTCTTCGTTGGAAACAGAATCTTCGCAAAGGACTTTTTGGAGTTTATCCACATCAAAACGGGAGGCGCGACCTTTTATCTCAGAGGCTCCAAAGCGTTTAAATTCAGAATAGATTTCCCGTATTACCGGGCCATAGTCCCAAGCTTCAATCTTGGCATCAACTAAAGGTTCTCCAGTTTTGGCAAGATACCAAGCATGTATAAAATAGACGATTTTATTCAGGGATAGGTTTGACAAGCTGATACCTCGAGTATCGGCGATATCTAATATTATGTTGGCTATGGATCTGGGGTCATAGGCCATTTTTATTTCTTTCTGTCACACCCGCTCCACAAACCCCTCAAGAACCCGCTTCTCTCCAGCCCGGTCGAACTCGATCGTCAGCTTGTTCCCCTCGATCGCCGAAATGTTCCCGTTCCCGAACTTGACGTGAAAGACCCTATCTCCGACTGAGAATTGCGAAGGCGTGTCGGCCACCGATTTGGCCACCAGTTCCCCGTCGATCGTCCGCGTGCGCGGGCCGCTTTCGCCGTAGCCGATGCGTTCCACGGCGTGGCCGGAGCGGGTGCCCCAGTTGTCGCGGGTGGCGTCGGTCTTGTTGGCCTGGGCGCGTTTCCAGCCGGGGGTGGAATAATTGTTGGCGAAGGGATCGGCCTTGTCGAAGCGTGACTGGCCGTAGCCGCCGCGTCCGCCATATCCGCCGTAATTGCTGTCTGACGCCGCGACGTCCACATGGGCGGCCGGCAGTTCTTCGAGGAAACGCGACGGCATGGTTGATTGCCACAGGCCGTGGATGCGGCGGTTCGAGACGAACCAGATGTGGCAGCGGTGCTTTGCGCGCGTCAGGCCGACATAGGCGAGACGGCGTTCTTCTTCCAGCCCCGAGCGGCCGCCCTCGTCGAGCGCCCGCTGGTGCGGAAACAGGCCTTCCTCCCAGCCGGGCAGGAAGACAGTGTCGAATTCCAGGCCCTTGGCCGAATGCAGCGTCATGATCGACACGGCATCGAGGTTTTCGTTGTTCTCGGCATCCATGACCAGCGAGACGTGCTCGAGGAAGCCGCGCATGCTCTCGAAAGCCTCCATGGAACGCACGAGTTCCTTGAGGTTTTCCAGCCGTCCCGGTGCTTCCGCCGACTTGTCGTTCTGCCACATGGCGGTATAGCCGCTCTCGTCGAGGATCTGCTCGGCAAGCGTGGTGTGCAACGTGTTTTCGAGCAGGCCCTGCCAGCGGCGGAAATCGGTGACGACGTCGAACAGCGCCTTGCGCGCCTTCGGCTTCAGTTCGTCGGTCTCGATGATGTCGGCCGCCGCCTGCAGCATGGGAATGTCGCGGGCGCGGGCGTAGTCGTGCAGGTAACGCACGGTCGTGTCGCCGAGGCCGCGCTTCGGGGTGTTGATGATCCGCTCGAAGGCGAGGTCGTCGGAGGGCTGGCAGACCATGCGGAAATAGGCCATGGCATCGCGGATTTCGAGCCGCTCGTAGAAGCGCGGGCCGCCGATGACGCGGTAGTTGAGGCCTAACGTTACGAACCGGTCTTCGAATTCGCGCATCTGGAACGAGGCGCGCACCAGGATCGCCATGTCGTTGAGCTTGTGCTTGCCGCGCTGGAGGTTCTCGATCTCCTCGCCGACGGCGCGCGCTTCCTCCTCCGAATCCCAGGCGGCATGCACCACCACCTTCTCGTCGTCGGGGTCGGAGCGGTCGGTGAACAGGGTCTTGCCGAGGCGGCCCTCGTTATGGGCGATCAGATGGCCGGCGGCGCCGAGGATGTGCTCGGTGGAGCGGTAGTTGCGCTCCAGCTTGATCACCTTGGCGCCCGGAAAATCCTTCTCGAAGCGCAGGATGTTGTCGACTTCCGCGCCGCGCCAGCCATAGATCGACTGGTCGTCGTCACCCACGCAGCAGACGTTCTGGGGAATGTCCTTCGGCCGCTGTGCAAGCAGCCGCAGCCACATATACTGGGCCGTGTTGGTGTCCTGGTACTCGTCGACAAGGATATAGCGGAATTTTCCGTGATATTCCTTGAGCAGATCCGGGTTCTTGCGGAAGATCGCGATCGGGTGCAGCAGAAGATCGCCGAAATCGCAGGCGTTCAGCGTGCGAAGCCGCGCCTGGTAGGCGGCATAGAGCTCGCGGCCCTTTCCGTTGGCAAATGCACGGGCGTCGCCCTCGGCAATGTCCGGCGGGGTAAGGCCCTTGTTCTTCCAGGTGTCGATCATGCCGGCGAACTGTTTTGCCGGCCAGCGTTTGTCGTCCAGTCCCTCGGCCTGGATCAACTGCTTGATCAGCCGCACCACGTCGTCGGTGTCGAGAATGGTGAAGTCGGAGCGAAGGCCAGCCAGTTCCGCATGGCGGCGCAGCAGTTTCACGCCGATCGAGTGGAAAGTGCCCATCCACGGCATGCCCTCGACGGCGCCGCCGACCAGAACGCCGACGCGTTCCTTCATCTCGCGGGCAGCCTTGTTGGTAAAGGTCACCGCAAGAATTTGTGATGGGTAGGCACTGCCGGTTGCCAGGATATGGGCGATGCGGGTGGTCAGCACCCGCGTCTTGCCCGTGCCCGCGCCCGCGAGCACGAGAACCGGTCCATTCAGCGTCTCGACCGCCAGCCGCTGCTCGGGGTTAAGGCCTGCGAGATAGTCGGGCGCACGATGCTGGTCGCGGGCCGCCATGGCCCGCGCGGCGATGCCGAGGCCGCCGCCATTGCCCGCGGCCTGCGCCGGAGCGGGGGCCGTGTTGCGCGGCGCCTGCGGGTGCTGCGGTTCTTCATCGAAGAACGGAATGTCGTCGAAACTGTTCGTCATGCGGCCAATGTAGTGATTCGGACCTGAAAGACCAGAAAATGTTCTGCTTTCATTCCCAGTCTCCACACAAGGCAAGGCTAAAGTGTGAAGAGGCTGCCGGTTGCGCTCTGCGAAAGCGGCAATTTTAGGAGTATAAGTATGCTTGCCGTCTAACATACCCGTGAGATTTCGCGAGGTTACATTTTTGTAAGGTTGCCGAAGACCCATTGCGTGAGCACCCGCAAAAAAGGATACTCCTGGGCAATATGGCCTTTTCGTGCCTCCTTCGGAGAATTGAATGCGGATTTGGAAACAGCTTCTGCTCTGTCTCGCCGTCCTGGCGGGAGCGCTGGCTCTGTGGGTTTACCTGGTGCCGAGTGCAGGAGCCACGCTTGCAAAGATCGGCGTTCCCGGTGGAGTGATTGCCGCCATAAGCCCGAAACATGCCCCGCAGCCCGCAACGACAGCAGCCGGCGGTGCCAACGGCAATGCGGCGGCGCGCCAGCAAGGCCAGGGCGCAGCACAGGGAAATTCGCAGAACGGAGCCGCGAACGCGGCCCAGAACAACGCGGGCCAGAACGGCCAGCGCGGTGCCGGCGGACAGGGCGGCCAGGGCGGACAGGGTGGCAACCGCGCCACGCTCGTCGTCGCCCAGCCGGTGGCGATCGGCACCGTCAACGACCGCCTCACGGCGATCGGCAGCGGCGAGGCGATCCAGTCCGTCGTCGTCATGCCGCAGTCTTCCGGCACGATCAACGAGATCAGGGTCGTTTCCGGCCAGAAGGTCACCAAGGGCCAGGTGCTCGCCCGCCTCGACGACGAAGAACAGACGATCGAGCGCGAAAAGGCGCAGGTCGCGCTGCAGAGCGCCCAGGAAAAATCCGCTTCCTACAAGAACCTCCAGTCGTTCTCGCGCCTCGACGTGCTCAATGCCCAGATCGCCGAACAGGCTGCCAAGCTTGCGCTCGCCACGGCCGAACTCAACTTGAAGCGCCGCGATATCGTCGCGCCGATCGAGGGCATCGCGGGCATCGTCGCGGTCAATATCGGCGACAACGTCACCACCCAGACCAATGTGGTGACGATCGACGACCGCACGGCTATTTTGGTCGATTTCTGGGCGCCGGAGCGTTTCGCCGTCGCCATCGAGCCGGGCCAGGCAGTCGACGCGAGCTCGATCGCCCGTCCGGGCCAGGTCTTCTCCGGCAAGGTCGAGGCGATCGACAACCGTATCGACGCGGCAAGCCGCACGATGCGCATCCGCGCCCGTGTCGAAAATCCGGGCGATGTTCTGCGCGCCGGCATGGCCTTCAATGTCGGCATGCGCTTTGCCGGCGAAAGCTACCCGGCGGTCGATCCGCTCGCCGTCCAGTGGGACGGCGAGGGTTCCTATGTCTGGCAGGTCAAGGACAATAAATCGGTCAAGACCCGGGTGCGCGTCGTTCAGCGCAATCCCGATGCGGTGCTCGTGGGCGCCGAGCTCCAAGAGGGCGACAGGATAGTGACCGAAGGTCTGCAACGGGTGAGGGAGGGGGCGTCGGTCCGGGTTTTCGGCGCGCCGGAAACCGCTGAGGTGGCGCGCCAATGAAGATGGAGCTTCCGGGGCATGGCCACGACGACGAGGGGAAGGGCGATGCGGAGAAATCCAGCCAGAGCTTCACCGCTCTCTTCGTCCGCCGGCCCGTTCTTGCCGCCGTCCTGAACACGCTGCTCGTCGTCGCGGGTCTTGCGGCGCTTGCCGGCGTCGAAGTGCGTGAACTTCCCGACGTCGACCAGCCGGTCATCACGGTACGCACCAATTACGACGGCGCCTCGCCGCAGACGATGGACCAGGAAGTCACCCAGGTCATCGAAGGCGCGGTCGCCCGCGTGTCCGGCCTGAAGGCGCTGTCATCGCAATCGCAGTTCGGTTCCAGCCGCGTGACGATGGAATTTTCCGATAGAATCAACCTGTCGGAAGCCGCCAACGATGTGCGCGATGCCGTCGGCCGGGTCATCAACAAATTGCCGGAAGATGCCGACGAGCCCCGCATCGTCAAGGCTGACGCCGATTCCGACGCCATCATGCGCCTGGCGGTGACATCCTCGAAGATGTCGATGGAAAACCTGACCCAGCTGGTCAAAAACGCGGTCGTCGACCGCCTCGCCGCCGTGGAAGGTGTGGCGGACGTCGAACTTTACGGCGACCAGGACAAGGTATTCCGCGTCGACATCAACCAGGCTGCGTTGGCCGGTCGCGGCTTGACCGTTGCCGACGTTTCCAAGGCGCTGTCGAGCGCCGCTCTCGACGTTCCGGCCGGTTCGCTGAAGAGCACGACGCAGGACATCGTCGTTCGCGCCACCGCCAGCCTCACCAAGCCGCAGGATTTCGAAAACGTGCTGATCGGGCCGAACGTCCGCATCCGCGATGTGGCGACCGTGGCGCTCGGCCCGGACGACGGCACGACCGTGTTGCGCGCCAACGGCGTGCAGGGCGTCGGCCTCGGCATTATCCGCCAGGCGCAGTCCAACACGCTTAACATTTCCGAAGGCGTCAAGGCCGCCGTCGCGGAGATGCAGAAGACCTTGCCGGAAGGCACCCGCATCGCGGTTACCGGCGACGACGCGATCTTCATCCAGGGCGCGCTGCACGAAGTCGAGACCGCATTGATGCTCTCGGCGGCGGTCGTCGTCGTGGTCATCTTCCTGTTCCTGCGCGACTGGCGCGCCACGCTGATCCCGGCGATCACGATGCCGGTGGCGCTGATCGGCACGCTGGTGGCGATCTATCTCGTCGGCTTCTCGATCAACATCCTGACGCTGCTCGCCATCGTGCTGGCGACCGGTCTGGTCGTCGACGACGCGATCGTCGTGCTCGAAAACATCGTCCGACGACGGGCGGAAGGCATGGGACCGCGCGCCGCCTCCGTGCTCGGCACCCAGGAAGTGTTTTTCGCCGTCATCGCGACGACCGCGACGCTCGCGGCCGTCTTCATTCCGCTGTCCTTCCTGCCCGGCCAGATCGGCGGCCTGTTCAAGGAATTCGGCTTCGTTCTCGCCTTTTCGGTGGCGCTGTCGTCGGTGACCGCCCTGACGCTCTGCCCAATGCTTGCGTCGCGCATGCTGACCAAGCCGATGAAGGAAGACCACGGCCTGCTCGGCGCCTTCGGCAACGCGTTTGCCAGCGTCTATGCGTCCTCGCTGCGGTTTTGCCTCAACGCGCCGCTTGTCGTCATCGTCGTCTCGGTGGTCTTCTCGGTCGCCGCCTACAACGTCTTCGGCCTCGTCAAGAGCGAGCTGACGCCGCGGGAAGACCGCGCCACGATCATGCTGCGCCTGACGACGCCGCAGGGCGTCAGCCTCGATTATACGCGCGATCAGATGCAGCGTGTCGAGGAGAACCTGAAGTCGCTGCGCGATTCCGGCGAGATCACTAATGTGTTCTCGATCTCGGGATTCGGCAGCAACACCAATAGCGGCTTCATGGTCCTGACGCTGGCGCCCTGGGACGAGCGCACCCGCAGCCAGGACCAGATCGCTGCCGACGTCAATGCTGCAGCGCTCAGGGTTCCGGCGCTGCGCGGCTTCACCATGCAGGCGAACAGCCTGAAGATCCGGGGCGCCGGCAACGGGCTGCAGATGGCGCTGGTCGGCAACGACTACGACCTCCTGACCTCGACCGCCCTGAAACTCGTCTCGCATATGGAAAGCGAAGGCGGCCGGTTCTTCGATACGCCGCGCCTCACCAACGAGCCGACCCAGGCGCAGCTTTCGGTGGCGATCGACCGCGAGCGGGCCTCCGACCTCGGCATCGACATTACCGGCCTGTCGACCGCGATGCAGTCGCTGCTCGAAGGGCGTTCCGTCGTCGACGTCTTCGTCAATGGCGATGCGCTGCCCGTCAAGCTCACCTCGACCACAAGGCCGATCGACGATCCGACCGATCTTGAAAACATCTTCCTGAAGACCGGCGACGGCAAGATCGTGCCGATGTCGACGATCGCGACCCTGAAGGAAGGCGCGGTTGCGCCGCAGCTCAACCGCGAACAGCAGCTCGCGTCGGTCTCCATCTCGTCGAACCTGCGCGACGGCGTGGCGCTCGGCGATGCGGTCAAGGAAGTCACGGCGATCGCCCAGCCGCTGCTGCCGGCCGGTGTCCGCCTGGTGCCGATGGCGGAGGCCAAGACGCTTGGCGAAAACTCCAACGCCATGCTGATGACCTTCGGTTTTGCGATCGCAATCATCTTCCTGGTTCTGGCGGCGCAGTTCGAAAGCGTCTTGTCGTCGATCATCATCATGTCGACCGTGCCGCTCGGGCTTGCCTGCGCCGCGATCGCACTGGTGCTGACCGGATCGAGCCTCAACGTCTACAGCCAGATCGGTCTCGTGCTGCTCGTCGGCGTCATGGCGAAGAACGGCATCCTGATCGTCGAGTTCGCCAATCAGCTGCGCGACCGCGGGTCAAGCGTGCGCGAGGCGATCGAAACCGCCTGCGCCCTTCGCCTGCGCCCGGTGATGATGACGATGATCGCCACCGTCATCGGCGGCGTGCCGCTGCTGCTGGCTCAAGGCGCCGGTGCGGAAGCCCGTATCGCTCTTGGCTGGGTGATCGTCGGCGGCCTCGGTTTTGCGGTCATCGTGACGCTGTTCATCACCCCGGTTGCCTATCTTCTGATCGCAGGCTTCGCCAAGCCGCATGTGCACGAGGAAGCACGGTTCCATCAGGAACTGGCGCATGCCACCCGCCGCAAGCCGGAAAAGCAGGACAACGAGGAAGAGGACGGCAAGGAACGGCTGCTCGCCGCGGAGTAACCGTCGAGCGACGATCCTTCGAGAGCGTCGGTTTCTGGCTTCCTCCCATCCTGCCTGTCCTCGGACCTGATCCGGGGACAGAAGAGATAATGTCGAGGTTTTTTGCGATCTACCGGCCCAGTAAGGCGTTGAGCTGACCGGCAAGCTCGCCGTCACCGGCGCGGTCCTCGGCCATCTTCTGGAACAATCCCGCCATTCCCCTGAAAATCTGCGAGGCCGGATCGTCTTCGCCGAGGAACGCGGCTATCTCCTCCATCTCCGCCACCCAACGATAGGCTTTTGCATACATGTCGGGAATGGCGCTTGTGAGTTTCCGGTCGAGATCGGGCGCGCTTTCGGCCATCTCCCGCTTAAGACTTTGGTCGGCACCCGATCCGATGGCAGCGAGAAGCATGGCGGTGCCGAGTCCGGTCATGCCCTTGTTGATGCCGGCATAACACATCTTTAGCGCCGAGGCCGCTCCGACAGCCCCTTCGATCCGGCGGACGTGAAGCCCGTGCGCAGCGAGAACGGCGCTTTTGTCCGCCCCGTCGCCACTGATATAGAGTTTTGGTCCGGCCTTTCCCGGCTGCGGCGGCAGGCCGATGATCGAGCCGTCCAGGACGTTCGCCTGGCCGGGCCTGAAAGCGGCTGCGACCGCATTCATCGTCTTTGGCGAGATCGCGTTGCAGTCGATGAATGTCACCGGGCTTGGCCGCGCTCCGATCGCCGCGGACAGACGTTCGGCAACGCCGATCGCCTCGGCGGGCGGAACGATCGACAGAACGATCTCCGCCCCGATAATGTCTTCAAGCGAGGCGGGTTCCATTCCGGCGGCCCTGGCCCGCTCGCGGGTCCCGGGTGAGCGGCCTTCCAGATAGGTCAGCACGCTCGCGCCGCCCTCCGCCAACTGCCGGCCGATCCCGCTCCCCATTGCGCCCGCGCCGATGATTGCAATTGTCGCCATCGCTGATCTCCTGAAATTTGATAAAGGCAGAACCTGATTTAGAGCATCGATCGGCGACTTGCAGGTGAACTATTTTGCGCCGGGACAAAAAGACCTGTCCGTGACGCGAAGGCCTTGCCGGCGATTCGCGCCCGGCACCCGGAAACTCACCCTGCCGGGGCGCAAGGACTTACCGGCACGGGAGGCTCATCGTCGACATCTCGCTGCGGTGGTCGGTTTCGAGACTTCTTATCGTCACAACGGTCACGAGCCGGGCCTGTTAAACTTGCGGCAACCTTGTGCATGGCATGGCATATCCCGCCACGCAGCAGAAGGAGAGACGTATGGCGCTGATCGGCTTCAAGAATACCCATAACCAGTCCGTATACATCAATCCCGCCCAGGTGCTTTACGTCACGACCTTCGAAGAGGAAGTCACCATCGTCGCTCTTGCGCTCGCCAGCACCGGCGGCAAGCCCACGGCCGTCTATGTCCGCGGCAATGTCGATCAGGTACAGCAGAGGCTGAGCGTAGCCATAGCGGGCTAGGTTCGGCATCGGGTTTCGCGGCCGGCATCCTATTTCGAGTTCGTTGGCAGCGCCGTCGCGGGGATGTCCCAAGCTTCACCCGCCTGTCGGCTCAACGACTTAGTTTAATTTTCCACCTCTCTCATCCCCGCCTTCCCAACCCGTGCCTAAAATCCCCCCGTTCCGTCGCGGATACACCGGCAGGCGTGCCGGCGAGGCGGGACCGGCGCCGGGTGGGAGGAAACGACGTAAGTCCTTCCATTCGGGGTTCGCGGAAAATGGTCTCCCTCCGGCGACGCGGGACGGATGAGAAGCTGTCGGACCGACTTCTCGTTTCGTTTTCCGTCATGGTGCGTCGGGCGTGCCTGTGAGGCACACAGGGCGATGGGGCCGCGCCGCGCGGCGTCCGAGGGTTTTTCAAGAAACCCGGATTGTGCGGCGCAGGTGGAAGACGATGCCGGGCGGCAGTCATGGCCTGCGGCATCCTGGTCTGCGAGCGTGCATGACACCCTCTGTCGGAGGGGCACGCAACCGTTCCCACAACCCCCGTCATCGCAGAGGGACCGAAGTCGCGGATATTAACCGCCGAACGGGGCGCTGAGAGGTGTCACTTATTACTTATCTTACGAGGCAGCTTTCAGCGCCCCGTCCGATTCAAAAAACCGAAATCGCCAAGGCCGGATTCCGCCCGATCGGCCCACCGCTGTTCCGTCTGGACAAAACCCGACCCGTCGCCTAACCAATCCCTTGAAAAGACAAGGAGGAGAATGGCCATGGCGATCAAGGACGTGAAGGCGGGCCTTCGCAACGAAGAGGGCATCTCGACGGTCCTCGGCATCCTCAAGCAATCCTTCGGGGAGCGTTTTCAGACCGGCCAGTCGTTTCGCGAGCAGCACGCCCATACGACGACCTATCTGCCGGCCCAGCTTCCGGACGGCGTCGTCTTCGCTGAAAGCGCCGATGACGTCAAAGCCGTTGTCAGGGCCTGTGCCGACCATCGGGTACCGGTCGTGCCCTTCGGTATCGGTTCCTCGCTCGAAGGCCAGGTGAATGCGCCGTCGGGCGGCATCTCGATCGATTTCAGCCGCATGAACAAGGTGCTTCGGGTCAGCCCGGCGGATCTCGACGTGACGGTCGAGCCCGGCATCACCCGCGAGGAACTGAACCGTGAGCTTCGCGACACCGGCCTGTTCTTCCCGATCGATCCCGGCGCCAATGCCTCGATCGGCGGCATGACCGCCACCCGCGCCTCCGGCACCAACGCGGTGCGCTACGGCACGATGAAGGACAATGTCCTGTCGCTCACCGTCGTCACCGCCGACGGCGAGGAAATCCGCACCGCGCAGCGGGCCCGGAAATCTTCGGCCGGCTACGACCTGACCCGTCTCTTCGTCGGCTCGGAAGGAACGCTCGGCGTCATCACCTCGGTGACGTTGAGGCTGCAGGGCATTCCGGAAAAGATCGGCGGCGGCGTCTGCGCCTTTCCGAGCGTCAAGGCCGCCTGTGACGCCGTGATCATGACCATCCAGATGGGCATTCCGGTCGCCCGCATCGAACTGCTGGACGACGTGCAGATGCGGGCCTGCAATGCCTATTCGAAACTCTCTTATCCGGAAAAGCCGACGCTGTTCCTGGAATTTCACGGCACCGAGGAAACGGTGGCGCTGCAGTCGGCGCAGTTTGCCGAGATCGCCACCGAGTGCAGCGGCGACGACTTCCTGTGGACCGCCAATGCCGAGGAGCGGGCAAAGCTGTGGAACGCGCGGCACAATGCCTACTGGGCGAGCCGGGCGCTGGCGCCGGAACTCGACGGCCTGTCGACCGACGTCTGCGTGCCGATCTCGCGGCTTGCCGAATGCGTAGCCGAAACCCAGGCCGATATTGCGGAACAGGGGTTGCTGGCGCCCATCGTCGGCCATGCGGGCGACGGCAATTTCCACGTCCTGGTGCTCTTCGACGGTAAGGATCCGGCTTCGGTCGACAAGGTCGAGGCGTTCATCGGCCGTCTCAACCACCGGGCACTTGCGATGGACGGAACCTGCACCGGCGAGCATGGCATCGGCCAGGGCAAGATGTCGTTCCTGGAAGAGGAACTGGGCGGTGCAGTCCAGCTGATGCGGACCATCAAACAGGGGCTCGATCCCAAGAATATCTTCAATCCCGGCAAGATCTTCAGGAATGCCGAATGAGATGCTCCCGCAAGCTTGACTTGCCTGCGAACCCAATAGAACTAGTCTCTTAGCAAGATCAGGGAGACGGATACCGTGCTCGGACGCATCCTGTTGGCATTCGGCGGATTGGTGGTGGTGGCGCTGTTCACGGCGCTGCTCGCTCCGTTGTTCGTCGACTGGGCGAGCCTGCGGGTAAGCTTCGAGGAACAGGCAAGCCGCATCATCGGCAAGAAGGTCACCGTCCACGGCAATGTTGACGCGCGTATACTGCCGTTTCCCTCAGTCACCCTGCACGACGTAAGGGTGGGGGCCGATACGGATGGCCAGCCTTTGGTGCAGATCGCGCAATTCTCGATGGATATGGAGCTTGCGCCCTTCCTCTCCGGCGAGGCGCGGATCTTCGACATGCGCATCGAGCAGCCGAAGGCGCGGGTCCGGCTGCTGAAGGACGGCACGCTCGACTGGATGCGCGGCAGCCGCGCCGCGATCCCGGCTCATACCGTGGTCATCGAGGACGTGCATGTCACCGGCGGCGAGATCGACCTGATCGACGAACAATCCGGTCAATCGCGGCAGATCACCGGTTTTGCCGGCGACTTTTCCGCAGGTTCGCTGCGCGGTCCCTGGCGCGGCGAGGGCAATGCGACGCTCGACGGTTATGAGACCCGGTTCAACCTCGCGAGCGGCACGGCGGATGCCGAGGGCAAGCGTATGCCGCTGCGTCTCAGGCTCTGGCCGGATGCGCAGCCCGTCGAGATCAATCTCGACGGCGAGCTTACCGTTGCCGACAACAGGCCTGCCTATAACGGCAACTTCACCCTTGATTTCCTGCAGGAGGAGGACGAGACCGAACCGGTGACGCCGCCACCGCCAGGACCGCGCCTGAAGGGCGGTTTCGAGGTCACCAATGAGCGCATCCGTATTCCGCAATACCGGCTTGAAGTCGGGGCAAGTGACAATCCTTACGTGGTGACCGGTGAGGCGACGCTCGATACCGGCAACAAGCCTGAATTCCTGCTGACGGCCGATGGCCAGCAGATCGACGTCAACCGGTTGGGCGACGGCGCGCGGGCCAAGACCGGTCGCGATGCCGCCGCTTCGGCGCAGCGCCGCATCAACAATTTCATCCGGCTGGCGGCGTCTATTCCCATTCCGCAGGTGCCGGGCCGCGCCAGCCTGAGGCTGCCGGCGATCGTCGCCAACGATACGACCATCCGCGACATCAGGCTCGACATACGACCGGCGGGCCGTGGCTGGACGGTGGACAACGTGGTGGCGACCCTGCCGGGCCGCACGCAGCTGGAGGCGAAGGGCAGCCTCGTGCTTCGCGACCGGACGTCCTTCGTCGGCGATATGCTGGTCGCTTCCAGCCAGCCGTCCGGCCTTTCCGACTGGCTTTCCGGACGGGTGGCCCCCGAACTGCGCCAGCTGCGCTCAGCCGGCTTTTCGGCGAAGGTCAATCTCACACCCGACCTGCAACGGTTCGACAATCTCGAACTGGCGATCGGGCCTGCGACGCTCAAGGGCCGTCTGGAACGGCAGTCGACCCAGGGGCAGACGCCGAACCTGTCGATGAGCCTTGCCGGCAACGAGATCGATATCGACGCCATGCGGGCGCTTGCCTCGCTGTTGACCGGCGACGATGCCGGTCAGGATGTGCTGGACCACCGCGTCGCAGCGACGCTGAAGGCCGACCGTTTTACCGCCTTCGGGGTTGCCGCCAACAATGTCGATACCGCTTTCACCGTGGCTGGCGGAGCGCTTTCGCTGGAGCGCCTGACGGTCGGCAATATCGAAGGGGCGACGATATCGGCACGAGGCCGCATCGAAGGCTCGCTGCTTGCCTATTCGGGCACTGGCAACCTCTCGTTTCGTTCCCGCGATCCGACGGCCTTCCTGACCATGCTGCGCAACCGGCTGCCTGCGCATCCGGCTCTGGCCCGGCTTGCCGCAAACGGCGCCTGGTTCGCCAACACGGATCTCGGCGCAAACCTTACGGTCGGCGGAAGCTCGAACGGGGTGGAGATCGTCCTCAAGGGCAAGACGAACGGCAGCGCGGTCAATGCCGACCTTAAGCTTCCCGGCCTGTTCGACCTGACCAGCGACCCCGACATGACGCTCGTCGCCTCGCTCGACAATCCGGACCCGATGGTTCTTCTCGGTCAGGCGGGTCTCGATCCCCTGCCTTTCGAAGGAGACGGCACCGGCGAACTGCTGCTCAACGTACATCAGGGGCCGGGTGCCACGGCAAAGACCGCGTTGTCGTTTACGACCGCAAAGACCTCGCTGGACGTCAAGGGTGACATGCGGATCGGCAGCGACGGTTTTGGGGAGGGTAGCGGTCACGTGACGCTGCGGAGCGCCGATCTGGAACCCTATCTGCTGATGAACGGTATCGCGCTGCCGCAATTCGGGACCGGTCTGCCGGTCACGCTCGATGCGGATGTCAGCATGACGCCGGAGACGGTCAAGATTGCGGCGCTCACCGGCGCGGCGGACGGCAACGCGATCAGCGGCGATATCGCCGTCGACCGCAAGGCGCCGGGCATGCCGGCGACAGGCTCGCTCAACCTCGACAACCTCGACCTCGCCTGGCTCGGCGAGGCGATCTACGGGCCGGTCAGCGATCCGAAGAGCGGTGCGTTTTCTTCAAAACCCTTCGCCCCGCCGGTCTTTTACGGCGCGGATGTCGCTCTCGACGTCAAGGCGCGGACGTTTCACACGGGCGCGTTCGGCAATATCGACGATTTTTCGGCCCGCGTCACGCATCGCAGCGGCGGCATCACCATCGAGAATGGTGCCGGCAACTGGCAGGGCGGCCGGCTGGCCGGCCGGCTGCTGATGTCGAACGGTGACGGAACGGGACTTCTGCAGGCCCGGCTTTCGGCTGAGAACGCCGATCTTGCGCCGCTCGTCTGGACGAAAGGCGGAAAGCCGGTTGCCGACGGAAAGCTGGATTTCAACATGTCCGCCGAATCGACCGGCAAGACCCTGGCCGAGCTCCTTGGCGCCACGAGCGGCTCGGCCGAGTTGCGGCTGAAGGGCCTGACCATTGCCGGCATCAATCCCGATGCGCTGAAGCCCCTGATGGCCGGGGTGGACAAGCTGGGCGGAGAAATCACGGAAGCGAGGGTCCGGCCGATTGTTTCCAGCCTGCTGCATCAGGGAAATGCGGCGATCGGCAACGTCACCGTTCCGGTGACGATCACGGCGGGCGAAGCGCGGGCGCAGAATATTGCAGCCGCTGTCGGCACGACAAAACTGTCGGGCGAGGGGCGCTTCGATCTGCTCGACGACCGCCTGAGCGCGAACCTGGCGATCACCTACAATGCCGGCGACGAAGCGCTGGCCGGCGGCGATCCGACAATCCGGCTCGATTATTCGGGAGATATTGCCGCGCCCACCGAAAGGATCGATATCGCGGCGATGACCAATTTCCTGTCGCAACGCGCCTTCGAGCAGCAGCGGCGGCGCGTGGAAACCCTGCAGGCGAGCGTTCTGGAAAAGCAGCGCCTTCGCCGCGAGGTGGCGCTTTATAATTTCCAGGCAATCGAGCGGCAGGCGGCCCGCGAAAAGGCGGCGGCTGAAGAGCGCGCCCGCCAGCAGGCAGCGGAAGCGGAACGTCAGCGCCAGGGCGTGGAGGCGGCGGCCCGAGCGGCGGAAGAAATGCGTCAGCGCCAGATCAGCCAGCCGCCGCAACTCATCGTGCCGCCGACCGACGACGCGATCCGTCAGAACTTCCCGAGCCTTCCGTCCGCGGGCACGCCCAACATACCGAGCCTGCCGGGGGTGCAGCGATAGCTGCCGCAACGCGTTCGGATCTATTTAGGAGGACTTGAGCCAGGTGAGGACGTGGACGCGCAACGCCGAGGAGAGATTGCTGCCGGCACCCCTTTGATCGTCGATCTCGGCGATCAGGGTTGCCAGGCTGATATCGCGTTTTGTGGCGATCGCTTTCAGCTCGAGCCAGAATTCGTCTTCGAGCGAAAAACTGGTGCGATGACCGTGAAGGGTCGCGGAATGTTTGCGGATCACGAAACTCTCCGGACCTTCTGAACAAGCTCGCTTATTCAGACTGTGGTACTTCCGGCGTCAAGCCGATCGGCGCAAGCCTGGTTAGCAGATCCTTAATATGCACCGGACGGAAACTCAGTCGTCCTTGCCGGGCTTTTCCAGGTGGCCCTGCTCGAGCCCCTTCTCCGCCTTGTCGTTGCGTGCCTTGGTCAGCGACTTTTCGGCCTTGGTCCGGCCGAAGGTGAGGCGGTTCTGTTCCGCCTCCTTTTCCTTTTCGCGCCGTTCCTTAGCTTTGCGGAACTGGCGAAGGTTGACGATTTCGGCGCTCATGGCTGACGCGCCTCCCGGCGCTTACTGCTTCTTGCGGAAGGAATCGAGCGAGATGACGGAGCCGGGCTTCTTCTCTTCGCCGGGCTTGGCTTCGGTATCGGTGGACTTGGAAACGGCTTCGACAGGGATGGCCGTGATTTCGGCGGTGGTGTTTTCGTCCTCGTCGGCGAGCGGCACTTCGAACTCAAGTTCGAAATTCACCGACGGATCGTAGAAGCCGCGAATGGCATTGAAGGGAACGACCAGGCGTTCCGGCGTGTCGGAGAAGGAAAGGCCCACTTCGAACTGGGTTTCGGAGACCTTGAGGTCCCAGAACTGATGCTGGACGACAATGGTCATCTGTTCGGCATATTTCGCTTTGAGGTGCTGCGAGATGCGCACGCCCGGGGCGCCGGTCAGGAAGGTGATGAAGAAATGATGCTCGCCCGGCAGACGGCCGGTGGCCGCAACCTCGGTCAAAACCTTACGGATGACGCCGCGCAAAGCGTCCTGCGCCAGAATATCGTAACGGATGTGGTCCTGCCCCATACGGTCCTGTCTTTCCATTCTCTCGTCTTTTAGTCAGACGCGTTATGCCATGCCGGCCCGGTGCGGGGAAGCCCCGACGAGCATCCGAGTCAGTTCCATAGTATTCGACTGGGGAGCGAAGGTGAAGGCTTCTGTTGCCAGGTGCCTTCGGACCCCGCCTTAAAGTGCTACCTCTAAGGACTTAGTTCGGATTTCCCGCACCGCCATTAGGCAGCGAGAGCATAACCCTTAGCGTTGTTGTCGTTTGCAACTACACTTTTTGACCCGATAACGGTGGTATCATGCCGAGCAAAAGTTCGATCTTTAAGCCCTTGTCGATCCTATTTCGCCCCCATCAAAAGCCGGTCCGCAAGGTTTTCCATGCGACCGACCGGTTTTTGGTGGAGGCGCCGGGTACCGCCCCCGGGTCCAATAGGTTTATTACACCGGCCGTTTATTGCCATAGCCGGACCGAAGTCCGGCAACCGTCATATAGGCGCTTCGCCCCTCGGTGAAAAGGGGTGGCCGGCGTGAAAGACCCCGATAATCCGATCGTCACGATGATTTTCGCACGGGCCCAGAGGAATTGACCTCCTCGCGGCGGTTTGCGGTCATGCAAACAGAATTGAACCCCGCAATCGATCGCCACTGTGGCGCCGTGGTTTTCGGATGGCCTTCCGAAAGGTAAGGCCGCGCTGCCGGAAGGAAGCGCGGCCTTGGGGTCACTTTACCTGCGTGACCGTCAGCTTGCCGTTGACGCGTTCAGCGACGAACTGCACCTTGGCGCCTTCCTTCAGCTTGGTCAGCAACGCGTCGTCGCCGACCTGAAAGACCATGGTCATCGCGGGCATTCCGAGATCCTTCAGCTCCTCGTGGATGAGCGTGACCTTCTTGGCTCCGTTATCGAGCTTCTTGACGGTGCCCTTGGTGAATTCCTGAGCAAACGCCCCGGCGGGGGATGTAAGGGTGAGTGCTGCGACGACAGCAAATTTGAGAGCGGTTTTCATAGGCTTTTGCTTCCTTGTTGCTTACTTGTCGGCGACCGTGACGTCGCCGTGCATTCCGGCGTCGTAGTGGCCGGGAACGAGGCAGGCGATCTTGAAGACGCCGTCGTTGGTGAATTTCCAGACGATGTCGCCGGACTTGCCGGCCTTGAGGCGGATCGCGTTCGGATCGTCATGTTCCATGTCCGGGAACTTTTCCATGACCGCCTTGTGCTCCATCACCTTGGCTTCCTGGTCGAGGACAAATTCGTGATCGAGTTCGCCTTCGTTCTTGATGGTGAAGCGAACGGTCTGGCCTTTGCGGACCTTGAAGTCGTTCGGGGTGAAGATCATCTTGCCGTCGGGCGTCTCCTTCATGCTGATCCGGATCGTCTGGCTGACTTTCGACTTGTCTCCAGGTTCGCCGGCGGCGATCTCGCCGTGGCCGCCCGCATGACTGCCCGACGCGAGGACCGGGGTTGCGAGTGTGGCCAGGAGGAGGCCGAGGATTGCAGTTTTCATGGTCATGTCCTTTTGCTTGGGAGTGTTTAGATCAGCCGTGGCTCGAATGTTTCGAAGGCGGCTGCGTCTTTGCGTCTTTGGCCTTGGGCGCGTCGGGGAGGTTTCCCGTCCACTCCCAGGCCTGTGTGCCGGGTGGGTTTTCGTACCAACCCGGATCGGTGAAATCGCCCGCCGAGATGCCTTCGCGGACCTTCACCACCGAGAACATGCCGCCCATCTCGATGGGGCCGTGAGGTCCCCAACCAGTCATCATGGGAACGGTGTTCTCCGGTATCTCCATCGACATTTCGCCCATATCCGCCATGCCGGCGGTGCCCATGGGGACGTATTCGGGACGAAACTGCCGGATTTTCTTTGCGACTTCCTTTTTGTCGACACCGATAAACGTCGGGATTTCGTGTCCCATCGCGTTCATCGTGTGGTGCGACTTGTGGCAATGGATCGCCCAATCCCCGACATGTTTCGCATCGAACTCGTAGGCCCGCATGGCGCCCACCGGAATGTCGATGCTGACCTCCGGCCAGCGTGCCTCGGGTCGGACCCAGCCGCCATCCGTGCACGTCACCTCGAAGTCGTAGCCGTGCATGTGGATCGGATGGTTGGTCATCGTCAGGTTGCCGACGCGGACGCGGACCTTGTCGTTCTTCGAGACGACCCAGCGGATCGATGCCGGGGAAGATGCGGCTGTTCCAGGTCCAGAGATTGAAGTCGGTCATCTCCATGACGCGCGGCACATAGGTGCCGGGATCGATGTCGTACGCGCTGAGCAGGAAGACGAAGTCGCGGTCCACCGGCATGAACTTCGGGTCCTTGGGATGAACGACGAAGAAGCCCATCATGCCCATCGCCATCTGGACCATCTCGTCCGAATGCGGGTGGTACATGAAGGTGCCGGACTTCACGAGGTCGAACTCGTAGACGAAGGTCTTGCCGACGGGAATGTGGGGTTGCGAAAGACCGCCCACACCGTCCATCCCCGACGGCACGATCATGCCGTGCCAGTGGACCGTCGTATGCTCCGGCAACTTGTTGGTCACGAAGATACGAACGCGATCGCCTTCGACGGCCTCGATCGTCGGTCCCGGCGACTGGCCGTTGTAGCCCCACAGATAGGCGGTCATGCCTTCGGCCATCTCGCGTTCCACCGGCTCCGCGACGAGGTGAAACTCCTTGACGCCGTTGTTCATCCGGAAGGGCAGGGTCCATCCGTTCAGGGTCACGACCGGGTTATAATCCGGACCGACGGATGGCCGAACAGGCGCCTGGGTTGCGGCGGAATCCATGATGGCCGCCTCCGGCAGACCCATGTTCGAGGTCTGACCCCAGGCCTGTGAGGAGACGAGTGCGGCACCGGCGGCACCTGCCCCGAGCAATTGTCTTCTACTGAACATTCTCGTTTCCTTTCTCAGTTTCCGCCGCTTTTGGTCTCGTCAGACGAAGCGACCTTGGTTTCCGCCGAGCCTGAACCGGTGCCGCCGCCATAGACGACGGGGGCAAGGCTTGCTTCGGCGAGCCAGAAGTCGCGCTTGGCGTTGACGGCGAGGATGGTGGAGTCGATCTTGTCGCGGCTGTCGGCGATCAGTTCGAAGGTACTGGTGATCATGCCGTTGTAGGTGAGCATGGACTGCTGCTCGATTGCATTGCGCAGCGGCAGGACGTTATTTCGGTAATGGCGTGCGATGTCGTAGTTCGACTTGTAGGCCAGGTAAGCGGAGCGGGCTTGCGAGCGGGCATTGACCGCAAGGTCTGCCAGCTGATTGGCCGCCCGCATGTAGGCGAGCTCACCCTTTCGCAGGCGAGCCTGGCCGGAATCGAAGATCGGGATCGTGAACTCCAGCGAGGCCGTCTTTGCGACATCCGAAAGGATCTTGCCCTCGTCGCGCTCGCGTTCCTTTTCGTAGGCGCCGACGAGTTCGATGTCGGTGACGAAGCGGGTGACGTCTTCGAGTTTGTAGGACTGAGCGGTCGCCTGAAGCTCCAGGCGTGCGACCTGCAGGTTCATGCGTTTGTGGATCGATTCACCCTCGATGTCGTCGCGTTTGACCAGTGTCTTCGGCAGCGTTGGAAGACGGTTGGGAATTTGGAAATCGATGTCGGAGCCGGAGAGGCCCATCAGCCTGATCAGTTCTTCCTTGGCAAGCTTCGCTTCGAGCCTTGCCTTGGCGGTCTCTCCCGTCAACTCGGCGTAAAATACGTGTTCCCGCGCTTGTTCCCCCTTCGGCATCGATCCGGCTTCGCCGATCTTCTTGGCGAGTTCGGACGCAGCGTCGGCGGCTTCCTTCGCCTGGTTGAGGTAGGCCACATTCTCCCATGCCGCCACGGCATTGATCCAGGCGCGACGCGTTTCGGCAGCCAGAGAAATCGTGGCTATGGCTGCGTTGAGCTGGGCCTGGCGGAACCGTGTATCGGCCAGCTTGATGTTCTTGTCGTAGGTTGCCAGTGCCAGGATATTGGCGGCGACAGCCCCTTCAAGAACACGATATGCGTCAAGTCCGGGAGTGCCTATACCGGTCAGGCCGACGGAGAAGGTCGGCAAGACCGAAAGCTGCGTCTGCCATGCATCCGCAGCACTATCTCCAAGATCGGCATAGGACGCCTGAAGGCCCTTATTGTTCAGGAGAGCGACCTGAACGGCGGTCTCGACGTCGACGGTCTTCCTGGCCATCAGCGCCTTCACGCGGTCGCGGACTGCCTGAGCCTGCTGTCGGTTCTGCACCCAAACGGTTTGCTTGCCGGTTGCCTCGCTGCTTTTCGACGAGGCGTTCGTGAATCCGGCATCTTTGGCCGAATAGTCCGTCGTCACGCAACCAGCGGCGACGAGAGGGAGCACGACGGCGGACACGAGTTTGATGTGACGTGCAATCATCGCGCTCATCCTTTTTTCGGAGCCTGGGCGTCGTTGAGACCGCGCCAGGGCTTCGGGTCGACGGGCATGCGATGGGTGTAGCTGCCGATGGGGCTTTGATAGCGGACTGGCCTGACGGCGGACGGGTTGTCGGCGTAGTCTGTTGAAGCAACGACTTCAGGCAATGTGGATGCGCATCCGCTGGCAAACAGCGGCAAGGCAACCACCAGGAACAAACGTTTCATGGTGAAAATCCGAGAATAAGATCGCAATTGCGCCGATGCGCCGACTTGCGCACAGGCACAGCAAGACCCGCGGTGCGGGTGCTAGTTCTCAGATATTGGGTGGGCGATGCAGGCTCGGCTTTTGACCGACGGTGTCCGTGTCGTCAATGAACTCGCGAATGGAAACCACGCGCGGATGGCTTAACGAGGAGCCGGAGCATGTGATGGCTGCAACACCGCAATAATCCTTGCAGCAGGAGTTCTTGGACTTCTCCGGGCTGCCGTGATCTTGCTGGCCGCCGTGATGATCTGCATCCGCCATCGCAACGGCGTCGTCGCCATGGCGAGAGGAATGATCATCCTGGATCTGCGAGATCTGGGCGGAACTCTCAGGATGCATCGCGGCGTTGACAGCAGAAAAGCTGTACCCGGCCAGTGACGAGATCATCACCAGCCTGAATATCAGTGCCATCGCTTTAGATGTGATTCGATACATCCCGCTCATGCCTATGAGGATTGCCAGTGCCTTTGAGCTTGTCAATCGACGCCTTTTTCAACCACCGTTTCATGTCGTTCGTGTGGCATTGCAACAACGCCACGAAGGCAGGAAGGGCGACCCGCTGTATCTGAGGTCCAGCGGGCACCGATTGCAGTGGCTTTAATTGGGCCGGTCCGAACCACCGTAGTAGTCGCCGCTGTTGGTTGTCTTCGGGCTCGTGTCCCAACCGTTACGAAGCGCCGGATTGTTGATCGATCCGGTATATCCGTAGCTGGTGTCCCGGGCTGCTGATGCTTCCTGCGGAGGGTTGCGGTCAGCCCCTTCGTAGTAACTACCTTCCTGGGCCAGGACGGAGGTGCTCAGGAAAATTGCGGCCAGAAGCGCGGCAGCGGAAGCTGCTTTCATCATTGTGGATATTCCTTCAGAATTGCCGACCACTGGAGTTAGCGACCATGGCCGACGAGTTGCCGATGTCTTGAATGTTGAGCCGGGAATGGCCGATCGACGGCAGTTGAAAACCCGTCTGCGCCGAATCGGACGGTGCCGAGGTCAGCGGTTGTCGCGGGATTTATGCAGTTCAGCACGCGGATTGGATACGGAGACGGTCCCGAACTGCTTGTTGGTGCGCTCAACGATGCCATTGTCGAGGACCCGGAATGTCACGCTGCTATTTGACTTGGCAACGGCGGTTTCTCCGGGTTTGCCGTGTCCTTGAACAATAGCATCCACATGGGAGGCTCCGGAGACCAAGGGGCCGTTTGCCAGAGCGGGGACTGCAACGGCTGCGAAAGCAACCGATAGGATTAGGAATTTGGAATTCATGATCTTTTCCTCGTTCGACTGCGTAGTGCAGCGTGAGGAAGTTACATCGCGGCTTTGTCGGCCGCCTTTCGCCAAGTTTACAAATTTGTAAGGTGGAACAGTTCGCCGACATGGCTATCGCGGGGCAGGCATGCTGAGATCCTGCCGCAACAAAGCCTGAATCGTGCCGCTTGGAGCAACGCGGAGCGCCCGACCAAAACACTGCTCTACAAACCGGAAGCCTTATGAAAATCCTTCTCATAGAAGATGACGAGAAGACGGCCAGCTATATCCTCAAAGGTTTTACGTCGGCTGGACATGTCGTGGATTGGGTTGTCGATGGCAGGGATGGGTTGACTGCCGGACTCGACACTTCCTATGACGTGATGATCGTAGACCGGATGGTTCCAGCACTAGACGGACTGACGCTCGTAAAGAGCCTTCGTGCAGCCTCTGTCCGAACCCCGGTTCTTTTCCTCACGGCCATGAGCGGTGTCGATGACCGCGTCGAGGGTCTCGAAGCCGGGGGCGATGATTATCTCGTAAAACCTTTCGCCTTTTCGGAGCTGACGGCGAGGATCAACGCGTTGCTCAGACGTCCGCCAATGGCTGCGGAGAAGACGAAGTTGCGCGTAGGGGATCTTGAACTCGATCTGGTCAAACGAACTGCCGAACGAGCTGGAGTGCTTCTTGAACTGCTGCCGAGAGAATTCACGCTGCTGGAGCTTCTGATGCGAAACGAGGGAAGGGTGCTCACCAAAACGATGCTTCTGGAGAGGATCTGGAACTTCAATTTCGATCCACAAAGCTCGGTGGTCGAAACCCATATCAGCCGGTTGCGGTCAAAGATCGATAAACCGTTCGATTTCCCACTCCTGCACACCGTCCGCAACACCGGCTACAGCCTGCATGCGCGGCGGTAGCTTCTTCAAGAGCACGGCTGTCCGGCTTGCCTTCCTCTACATATCGCTGTTTGTCGTCTCCTACCTCGCAGCCAACGTCATCGCCTACCAGATGGTGCTGAACTTTCTCGACGACCGGCTCAACGCAAACGTTATGGAGCGATACAGGGAAATCGGTTCAGCCTACGAGGCTCGCGGTCTCCCGGGCGCAATCAGCATGATCAACAGCCATGGTCCGGCGATCCGAGGCGAAGAGACGATCTACACCCTCCGGAATTCATCCGGAGCGCTGATTGCTGGAAACGCTGAACTGAAAGGCGTTGCGAAAGGCTTCTCCACCCTGAGACCCAAAGATCAGCATCAAAGCGATGCAAACTACAAGCTGTTCCGGGGCCAACTCGACGGGAACGACCTGACCGTTGGCATCAGCTACGGCGACACCGACGAACTGGCACGGATCGTGCTGGTCAGCTTCGGGTGGGCCACCGCAATCGTATTCGCAGTCGGGCTAGGCGGAGCCGTCGTGCTGAGATATCGCACCCGTCGGCGGATTTCCGAGCTGTCCCAAACCGCTCATGCCATCGGACGCGGCGAACTTGCGAGGCGACTGCCGGTCTCTTCGAGGATGGACGAGATCGACATGTTATCGTCGGAGGTCAACGTTGCGCTGGAGCGTCTGGAGGCGAGCGTCGCCACCTTGCACCAGGTGACGACGGACGTTGCTCATGACCTGAAAACGCCCATCGGTCGCACATTCCTGATCCTGGACGACGCTCTGCAAGCAGAAACAATGGAAGAGGCCAAAAACGCGGTAGAGGCCGCTCTCGCCGAACTGACTGCGATAGCGAACACGTTCGACGCACTCCTGAGGATTGCTCAGATTGAGGCCCGCAACAGGACTGCCCATTTCAAGTCAATTGATCTCGTAGCGCTGGTCCGCGACATCTACGACATTTACGACGTGATTGCGGCGGAGGCCGGCTACGAGCTTCGTATACAAGAAGCCGGAGAGGAATGTCAGGTTCGCGCCGATCCGGACCTGATAAGGCAGATGTTGGCCAATCTGCTCGCCAACGCGCTCCGTCATACGCCGTCCGGCTCCGCCATCACATTGGGCTTGACGCATCGTGGTGGCGCGATCTGCCTGAGCGTATCCGATGACGGCCCAGGCATTCCTGCGGAAGAGCGGGAGCGGGTATTCGATCGCTTCTATCGGCTGGAAAAAAGCAGAACCACCGTCGGATCGGGTCTTGGCCTCAGCCTCGTAAAAGCGATTGCAGAGCTTCATGGCGCAAAGGTCGAGTTGCTGGACAATGCGCCGGGACTGTCCGTGGTTATTCTGTTTCGCAGCATCTGAGGCTGCGGGGGCAGTGCTTCGCGTGCGATTTTCGCGCCGTCACCCTCGCACTCGTTCACGGTTGCACATCGATCACTAGCATCAAGCCGCCACCGCCATCGACCTCGACATTGTTGTTGGTCGTGTGGTGGGGGATATGGCAGTGGACGAGCCATTTGCCCGGCCGCCGGGCGGTCCATATGACGTCATACCGTTGTCCGGGAGCAATGTTGACCGTGTCAGCTAGGTACCGGGCAGGCGGCGGTAGCGTCTCGCCGTCACGCGCAGTGACCTCGAACGGGCCTCCGTGGATGTGCATCGGATGGATGGCCGTCGTGTGGGAGCCGACGAAGCGCACCTTCAATTTCTGCCCGACCTTCATCTTGATCGTATCCGTCGCGGGATAGGATTTTCCGTTGATCGTGAAGAAGTTGGGCAGGGCGCCTTCCATCGGCATGGCGGGATATGTGAGCCACTCCCGCTTCACCCATTCCTGAAGTTGCATCGTATATTCGAGATCGGCGGGAATTTCGTCGGCCGTATCTTTGGGATCGATGATCAGCGCCCCGTACAGGCCAAGCGACTGCTGCCGATCCACATGGTCGTGCGTGTGATAGAAATATGTGCCCGACTGCCCGACCGTGTATTCGTAGGTGAAGGTCTGCCCCGGTTCTATCGGCTTCTGGGTGATCTGGGCCGCCCCGTCCATCTCGTTTGGCAGGATCAGGCCATGCCAATGAACGGTGGTGCTTTCGGGCAGCCGGTTCGTGACTTTGATCCGGACCTTGTCGCCTTGCACGACCCGCAAGGTCGGCCCCGGAACCTGATTGTTGTAGGCGTAGGCCTCCACCGTTTCGCCGGGCAATATCGACCATCCGATCACCGAGGCGGTCAGGTCGAAGACCTTGACGTCCCCTTCGATGCGCGGCGGAAGGACTTCGCCGCCGGTCGCCGTCTCCCGCGCCCGAAAACCGGCGAGGCGAGGATCGACCGCCGCCATGTCGCGCATGGCGTCGCCGGGCGTATCGAACGTCATGATCATCCCGGGGGGCCATGATCGCACCACCGACGTCGTGGGCGCCCAGATGCATATTCACCCTGGTGAACGGGTAGGCGAAGCCGGCGATCAGCATGATCGAGGTGAATGCGGCCATCGTCGCGATCTGGAGACGGGTAGGGGCGAATGCGCGGCTTGGGCGATCCTGCCCCGACCCGTGACGCTGATGATTGCTGGCTTCCTCTTGTCGGTGGTCGTCTCCGTAGGCATGTGCGCCCTCCTGTCGGTGCTGCCCATGCATGTCGCCGGCCATTTGGCCTCTCTCCGTCATCAGCCCGTGCTTCAGCCCCTTGGCGACCAGCCAGACATTGAACGGGTAGGCGATCGCAAAACCGACCCCGATGCCGAGGGCCATCACGCCCCAGAAGAGCATTTCTTCCGGCCACATGGCCCTCATGTCGCGGCCCATCATCAGGATCGCCATGACGGGAGCCATGCCGGCCATCATCGCATTCATGCTGATGAATTCCGGCATGAAGGAGTTTCGGACATTCTGCCAGTAAGTGCCGCCCATCATGTTCTTCATGAACAGAGCCTGGAAGATGAACAGGCCGAGCGTGAAACCGGCAATGTATTCGATGATGATGTCGATCCACATCGGCAGGCCGAGAAGTGCGGTGATCGCGGCGGCGATGATGATGCCCGTGGCGTCACCGGCAACGCAGTGGATCGTGGAGCCGATCCCCTGCTTCCACAGCGGCTTGATGAATTCCTCATGCGTTCCGGGCACAGGTTCCTTGTCCGCCAGGATGTAGAGGAGCAGGCCGATCGGCCCGAGGTAGAGCGTGACAAGGATGAAGCCCCATTTCATCACCGCCGGTTCGGGATTGTTCCTGAACTGGTCCCAGGCAACGTAGAGCGTGCTGATGCCGGCCAGGATGAACCAGACGAAGAGAAGGTAATCGATTGGCTGGATGAACATGGCTTCCTCCACATCGCGAAGTCACGAGATGGAGCGGACGCTACAAGTTTCCAGCGTTGGAGGGTCAAACGCTTCCAGGCGTGTTTCATGCGTTCTGCTTTTGCGTGATCGACGTTGACGGGCTGGCGGTGCCATGCTTCATCATTGACCCAGACAGGTCGTTTTCGGCTGGCGATACCGGGCTCGCAAAAGGCAGGCGGACGATATCGACAGTCGCGACAGAGCCCGGATGGGATTTGAGGAGGCGCGGTCATGGGTAAGCGGATCGTATTCACCGGCGGCAGCGGCAAGGCCGGACGGCATGTCGTGCCGTATCTTCTTGGGCAAGGGCATGAGGTGTTCAACCTCGACTTGGTGCCGCTCGATTGCCCCGGCGTCAATACGCTGATCACCGATCTCAGGGACGGCGGCGAGACCTTCAACGCGCTCTCCATGCATTTCGGCTTCAAAGGGCTGGAAAGCGGCAAGGGACCGGCGCCCGTCGATGCGGTGGTGCATTTCGCCGCCGTGCCGCGCATCCTGATGCGGCCCGACAACGCGACGTTTTCGGCCAACACGATCTCCACCTACAATGTCATCGAGGCGGCGATGAAGCTCGGCATCTCCAAGGTTATCATCGCGTCCAGCGAGACGACCTATGGCGTCTGCTTCGCCGAAGGCGACAAGGACTATCATTCGTTCCCGCTTACCGAGGATTACGATGTCGATCCGATGGATAGCTACGGTCTCTCCAAGGTCGTCAACGAGAAGACGGCGCGGGCCTTTGCCATGCGTTTCGGCGCAGACATCTATGCGCTGCGGATCGGCAACGTGATCTCGCCGGAGGACTACAGCCGCTTCCCCGGCTTCCTCGCGGACCCGCCGTCGCGCAAGCGCAATGCGTGGAGCTATATCGATGCCCGCGATCTCGGCCAGATCGTGCATCTGTGCGTCGAAAAGGACGGGCTGGGCTTCCAAGTCTTCAATGCGGTCAACGACACAATCACGGCGCGCGAGCCGACCAGACCCTTCCTGGAGCGTTGGGCGCCCGGAACGCCCATCACCGGCGAGATCGGTGAATTCGAGGCGCCGATCAGCAACCGCAAGATCCGGGAGGTGTTGGGTTTTGCCGAAAGCCACAACTGGCGGAAATACGTCTCCAATTGATTAGCGCCGCTAAAACGGGGGAAAGCCATCAAACGAGATTGGTCGGGCCGAGCTGTGCTACTATATGATTCCATGACGATGGAATCGGCGGCCTGACCCCATGAAACAATATCTCGATCTTCTCCGGCATGTGATGGAAACCGGCACCGACCGGGGCGACCGGACCGGCAAGGGCACCCGCTCGGTGTTCGGCTACCAGATGCGCTTCGACCTCACGGAAGGTTTTCCGGTCCTCACGACCAAGAAGCTGCATTTGAGATCGATCATCCACGAGCTCCTGTGGTTCCTGAAGGGCGACACCAATATCGCCTACCTGAAAGAGAACGGCGTTTCGATCTGGGATGAATGGGCCGACGAGAAGGGTGAGCTCGGGCCCATCTACGGCTACCAGTGGCGCTCCTGGCCCGCCCCCGACGGCAGCCATGTCGACCAGATCTCGCAGCTGATCGAGGGCCTCAAGGTCAATCCGAATTCGCGCCGGCATATCGTATCGGCCTGGAACGTCGGCCAGCTCGACGACATGGCGCTGCCGGCCTGCCACTGCCTGTTCCAGTTCTATGTCGCGGACGGCAAGCTCTCCTGCCAGCTCTACCAGCGTTCCGCCGACGTCTTCCTCGGCGTGCCGTTCAACATCGCGTCCTACGCCCTGCTGACGATGATGGTGGCGCAGGTCACCGGCCTGAAGCCCGGCGACTTCGTCCATACGCTCGGCGACACGCATATCTATTCGGATCATTTCGAGCAGGCGAAGCTGCAGCTGACCCGCACTCCGAAGGCGCTGCCGACGATGCGCATCAATCCCGCCGTGAAGGACATTTTCTCCTTCCGCTTCGAGGATTTTGCGCTCGAAGGGTATGAGGCCGATCCGCATATCAAGGCGGCGGTGGCGGTGTGAGCAGGCCTCGCCTCGTCATCATCGCCGCGGTTTCGCAGGACGGCGTCATCGGCCGCGATGGCGACATGCCCTGGAGGCTTTCGACGGATCTCAAGCGCTTCAAGGCGCTGACCTTGGGCAAGCCGGTCATCGTCGGGCGCCGAACCTTTGATTCCTTCGGAGGACGGCCGCTTCCGGGTCGGCCGCATGTGATCGTTACCCGCAACCCGGATTTTCATTATGACGGCGTCGATGTGGCTGCATCGTTTGACGAAGCCGTCGAGATTGCCGGCCGCAGGGCGCAGGAAACCGGCTCGGACGAAATCTTTGTGCTGGGCGGTGGCGAGATTTACGCGCAGGCGATCGGGATCGCCGACATGCTGCGCATTACCCATGTCGAAACCGGGATTTCCGACGGCGATACGCTCTTTCCGGCCATCGATCCGGATCTCTTCGACAAGGTGGAGGAGATAGCTGTTCCGGCCGGCGAGAAGGACAGCTATCCGACCCGTTTCGCCACTTATGTCCGTCGAGCCGCGACAAACTGAAACATTTCGTTACCGTTGAACGGGAAGTTATTGAACCTGCGTTGAAAGCGGGCCTCCCCATCCCTATAACGGGCAATAGCCAGATCGATGCCGCACGGCAGGGTCGCGGCTTGGGAGCGAATACGAACAAAGAGGTTTTGATGCCCTGGAGCAATCAGAATGGTGGCGGCGGTGGCCCTTGGGGCGGCGGTGGCGGTAATAATCAGGGCCCCTGGGGACAGGGACCGAACCGCCCGCGCGGCGGCGGGGGAAGCGGCGGGCCGCCGGACCTCGAAGACATCATAAGGCGCAGTCAGGACAGGCTGCGCGGCATGATGCCCGGCGGCTTCAACGGCGGCGCCTTCACGATCGTGATCATCGTCATTTTCGCCTTCCTCGCCTTTCAGTCCATCTACACCGTTCAGCCGGACGAGCGTGGCGTCGAACTGCGTTTCGGGCGGCCGAAGGATGAAATCTCCATGCCGGGCCTGCATTTCCATTTCTGGCCGCTAGAAACCGTCGAGATTGTCAAGGTCACCGAACAGCAGCAGAATATCGGCGCGACGCGGGGCTCCAGCTCCAATGCCGGCTGGATGCTGACCGGCGACCAGAACATCGTCAACGTGCAGTTCTCGGTCCTGTTCACCGTCACCGATCCGAAGGCCTATCTCTTCAACCTCGAAGGCCCGGCCGCGACGCTGCAGCAGGTTTCCGAAAGCGCCATGCGCGAAGTCGTCGGCCGTCGCCCGGCTCAGGACATTTTCCGCGACAACCGCGAAGGCATCTCGACCGAAGTGCGTAATATCATCCAGGGCACGATGGATACCTACGGCTCCGGCCTTTCCATCAATGCCGTGCCGATCGAGGATGCAGCTCCGCCGCGTGAAGTGGCCGACGCGTTCGAAGAAGTACAGCGCGCCGAACAGGACGAGGATCGTTTCGTCGAAGAAGCGAACCAGTATTCCAACCAGAAGCTCGGCCAGGCGCGCGGTCAGTCAGCTCAGGTCCGTGAAGAGGCATCCGCCTACAAGGACAAGGTCGTCAACGAAGCGCAGGGCGAAGCGCAGCGCTTCGTTTCGATCTACAACGAATATGCGAACGCGCCTGAAGTGACGCGCCGGCGGATCTTCCTCGAAACCATGGAAACGGTCCTGAAGAATTCCCGCAAGATCATTCTGGACAACAAGGACGGCGTGGTTCCCTATCTGCCGCTCAACGAGATGATCAAGCCGCAGACGACCCAGGGGGGCACACGATGAACTCCAATCGACTCCCCGCAATCCTGATCGGCCTCGCGGTTCTCCTCGTGCTGATCTATTCGTCGGTTTTCGTGGTCAACGAGCGCGAACAGGCAGTCGTCGTCCGCTTCGGTGAGATCCAGGACGTCAAACGCGCGCCTGGCATCTATTTCAAGCTGCCATTCGCCTTCATGGATGCCGATCGTGTCCAGTATGTCGAGGACCGGGCTTTGCGCTTCGATCTCGACAATATCCGCGTACAGGTGCGCGGTGGTGCGTTTTATGAAGTCGACGCTTTCGTCGTCTATTCGATTGCCGATCCGCGCCTCTTCCGGGAAACGGTCTCGGGTGATCGCGATTCGGCCGAGTCGCGGCTTCGCACCCGCCTCGATGCAGCGTTGCGCCGTGTCTACGGTCTGCGCAATTTCGATGCGGCGCTCTCCAACGAACGCTCTTCGATGATGCAGGAGGTTCGCACCGACCTCACTGCTGCGGCGGAAACCTTGGGGCTTGCGATCCGCGACGTTCGTATCCGCCGCACCGACCTCACTCAGGAAGTCTCTCAGCAGACCTTCCAGCGCATGAAGGCCGAGCGTCTTGCCGAGGCTGAGCTGATCCGCGCCCGTGGTAACGAGCAAGGCCAGCGGCGTCGTGCCATTGCCGACCGTCAGGTCGTCGAACTGGTCTCCGAAGCGCAGCGGGATTCGGAAATCCTGCGCGGTCAGGGCGATGCCGAGCGCAACAAGATCTTCGGCGAGGCCTTCCAGCGCGATCCGGCCTTCTTCGAGTTCTACCGCACGATGCGCGCCTATGTGGCCGCACTTGCCGATAACGGCACGACGCTTGTGTTGTCGCCGGATTCGGAATTCTTCCGGTTCTTCAACTCGTCTGCAGGTCAGGCACTCGCGCCGGTGCCGGCACCTGCGCGGCCGGCGCCGCCTGCTGCACCCGCAGCGCCGGCGAACTGATCCCATAGGACTGGGGCGGCGCAATGCCGCCCCTTTCATAACAGGACCATCCACAGGCGTGACGGGTAGAGGACACAATCCTCACGAAAAGGTAATTTCCACCGTCGCCATTCCGCCTTATGCTCTGTCGAAACTCCGCCCGATTCAAAGGTTCCTATAGCCTGCCCGGGTCGAGACCGCTCTTCCGGGGTGATGCGGACAATCCAACAGCGAGGACGCCAGATGGCCCATTCGGTTCGATCGACCTTCAAGCGCACCGTCACGCTTGCGGCAACTTTTGCCGTCCTGGCGGCACCCTTGCAGGCGATTGCCCAGACGCCGGTCCCTGCCGCTCCGGGGCAGAATGCAAATCCGCCGGCCGCCGGTTCTCCCGGCGTCATGCTGCCGGCCCCGCCGACACCGTCGCCGAGCATCAATCCGCCTCCGGCTCCAGCGCCGATGGCAGGCGGCGGCCCGGGTTCGATCGCTGATCTCGCCGAAGGTCTGCTCGATGCCGTCGTCAACATCTCGACATCGCAGAGCGTCAAGGACCAGGGGGCCGGCCCACAGCCACAGATCCAGGAGGGCTCGCCTTTCCAGGAGTTCTTCGAGGACTTCTTCGATGGCCAGGGCAAGCAGAACGGCAATCAGAAGGTTTCTTCCCTCGGCTCCGGCTTCGTGATCGACCCTTCCGGCTACGTGGTCACCAACAACCACGTCATCGAAGGTGCCGACGACATCGAGGTGATTTTTCCGAACGGCACGAAGCTCAAGGCCAGGCTGGTCGGCACTGACACCAAGACCGACCTTTCGGTGCTGAAGGTCGAGCCCAAGGCGCCGCTGAAGGCAGTGCGTTTCGGCGATTCCCGCCGCATGAGGATCGGCGACTGGGTGATGGCGATCGGCAACCCGTTCGGCCTCGGCGGGTCCGTGACACTGGGCATCATCTCGGCGCGTGGGCGCAACATCAATGCCGGCCCCTATGACAACTTCATCCAGACGGATGCGGCGATCAACAAGGGCAATTCCGGTGGCCCGCTGTTCAACATGCGCGGCGAGGTGATCGGTATCAACACGGCGATCATTTCACCCTCCGGCGGTTCGATCGGCATTGGTTTCGCCGTGCCGACGGAACTCGCCGAAAATGTCGTGCACCAGCTGACCGAATTCGGCGAGACGCGTCGCGGCTGGCTCGGCGTGCGCATCCAGCCGGTGACCGACGACGTTGCGGCAAGCCTTGGTCTCGACCGGGCACGTGGCGCGCTGGTGTCGGGCGTGGTCAGCGGCGGGCCGATCAAGAACGGCGAGATCAAGGCCGGCGACGTGATCCTGAGCTTCGACGGCCAGGCGGTCAACGAGATGCGCGACCTGCCGCGCATCGTGGCGGAAAGCCCGGTCAGCAAGGAAGTCGACGTGGTGATCCTGCGCGACGGCAAGCAGCAGACCGTCAAGGTGACGCTCGGGCGCCTCGAAGACAGTGCCGAGCCGCAGGAGGAAGACGATCAGCCGGCCCTGCCGGAAGGCCAGGGCCAGAACAAGGCGCCCAACAACAATGCGCCCGGCGACCAGAAGGGCGAGCTCAGCCGGGACCCTGCCGCAGCCTTCGGCATGACGCTCGCCGTGCTCGACGAGGATCGCCGCAAGAGCTTCAGCATTGTCGAAAGCGTCGAGGGCGTGGTGATCACGGCCGTCGCGCCGAACTCGCCCGCCGCCCAGAAGGGGCTGAAGGTCGGCGAGGTCGTGGTCGAGGTGGCGCAGGATTTTGTCGAAAGCCCGGCCGACGTCGTCAAGCGGATCGCCGTGCTGAAGTCCGAAGGCCGCCGCAACGCGCATGTGATGGTTTCGGATCCTTCCGGCAACCTGCGCTTCGTGGCGCTGCCGCTGGAGTAAGCTCAAGAGCAGAGCGGTCAGCGGGTGCGTTCCGCAGCCGCCTTCTGCCGTTGCCATTCGTCGCGCGTGACCGCATAAACCACATGCGGTTTCAGATGCGGGTGCGTATCCGGCACCCGCGGATGGTCGAAATCCATGCCGGTGATGCGGTGCAGGCCGAGCCGTTTCATCACCGCGGTCGATCGCCTGTTTTCGCCGACTGCAAAGGAGACGACTGCGTTGAGATGCTTTTCCCCGAAAGCGAAGTCGAGCAGGGCGCGTGCTGCCTCCGTGGCATAACCGTTGCCCCAGAACCGGGTCGCCAGCCGCCAGCCGATCTCCACCGTTTCCAGCGGAAAGATATCCGGCATGTTGGCAAGGGACAGGCCGCAGAAACCCATGGGCTCCTGTGTTTCCTTCAGTTCCAGCGCGTAGAAACCGAGCCCCGTCTCGGTGATCGTGTCGTTGAGCCTGGCGAGAAATGCATCCGCCTCTTCATGGGTGCGGCGGAACGGAAAAAACTCCATCACCTTCGGATCGGAATTGATCTCTCGAAAGAGATCACGGTCGCTGTCGATCCAGCTCCTGAGGCGCAGGCGTTCGGTTTCGAGGATGATCATCGGACGATGCACGGTCAGCCTGCGTTATGACGCTCTCGAAGAGGATTTTGGCTTCTGGAAACTGATGCGGAGCTTTGTGCCCGTCGCATCGGCGAACCGTTGCAGGGTGCGGGTCGAGGGCATGGAACGACCACTCTCCAGCCGGGCGATGGCGGCCTGAGTCGTGCCCATGGCCCTGGCGACGTCTTCCTGCGTCATGGAGGCCTGGGCGCGTGCCTTGATCAAGGCCTCCGCGAGGGCAAACTCCTCTTCGAGCGCATCATAGGCTGCGACGAATTCGGGGTCCTTGAACCATTCCTTCGCTGCCTCGCTTACCAGAAGGCTCTTCTTGTTCATCTCACATCCTTTGCCCGTCTGAGCGCGATCTCAATTTCGCGTCTGGGCGTTTTCTGCGTCTTCTTCTGAAAGACATGCAAGACCACGATCCGATGACCTGAAGCCGTTACATAAGCTGCCCGGGCTATCCCGTCTCGGCCGCGCATCCGCATTTCCCAGATCGGCCCTTCAAGGTGCTTCACATAGGGCTCGTGCACCTTGGCGGGTCCTTCCAGCTCGATCAGCTTTACGATGCGGAGAAAACTGGCAACAATATCGGTGGGAAACGCCTCTAGCTCGATCCTGATGCGATCGTTCAGAAATTCCATTTTCCAACGCATTGAATATACCATTTTTGCAATGATTTTCAATGCGTATGATGCGATGCGAACTGCACTTCGTCAATCGCTTAGGTTGTGTCTAGGTGACGATGAAATCCGTCCTGCGATAACCCTGGATGTAGAGCAGGGCGGTTAAGTCGCCGTGGTCGATGCGCATCTTGGCCTGGGCGGCAACGGTGGGCTTGGCGTGCAGCGCGACGCCGGAACCGGCGATGTCGAGCATGCCGAGATCGTTGGCGCCGTCGCCGACGGCGATCGTGTCTTCCGGCGAGATGCCGAGCTTTTCCGCGATGGCAAGGAGCGCGTCGATCTTGGCCTGCTTGCCGAGGATGGGTTCGGCAACCTCACCGGTGAGAATGCCGTCGTTTTCGAGGAGGATGTTGGCGCGGTTCTCGTCGAAGCCGAGGGTCGCGGCGATGCGGCTGGTAAAGACGGTAAAGCCGCCCGACACGAGGGCGGCGTAATTGCCTTTGGCCTTCATGGTGGCGATCAGTTCCGGCCCGCCTGATGTCAGCGTAATGCGCTTGGCGATGACGTCGTCGACGACGGTGATCGGCAGGCCCTTCAGAAGTGCGACGCGCTCGCGAAGCGCGGGTTCGAAAGCGATCTCGCCGTTCATGGCGCGGGCGGTGATCGTCGCGACCTTGTCCTTCAGCCCCACGACATCGGCGAGCTCGTCTATGCATTCCTGGCCGATCATGGTCGAATCCATGTCGGCGATCAGGAATTTCTTGCGACGCGTATCCGCAGCCTGGATAACGAGATCGATGGGTGCGCTGCCAATGAGAGCCCTCAGATCGGCCTCGGCTATCTGCGGGTCGGTTCCGTCGCGCAGCACGATATCGCAGGCGATACCATCCGCCAGCCAGTAGAGGCCCGAGGCTTTCACTGCCTCCGCTGCTTGTTCTCCGAGCTTTTGCGTGAGAACTGGATTTGACGGATGGGCAATGAGCGTGGCAACGAAAGCCATATGAGCGACCTTATCGACAATTTTGATGCGATCCTGATAACCGGGCCGACGGCCAGCGGCAAGTCGGCGCTTGCATTGCGCCTGGCGCGCGAGAAAAACGGCGTGGTGATCAATGCCGATAGCATGCAGGTCTACGACACGCTGCGGATTCTGACGGCGCGACCGGCGGAGGGCGAGATGGAGGGCGTGCCGCACCTGCTCTACGGGCATGTGCCGGCGACGAGGGCCTATTCCACCGGCGAGTGGCTGAGGGACGTGACAGCGCTTCTACCGGAACTGAAGCGCGAGGGCCGGCTGCCGGTCTTCGTCGGCGGCACGGGGCTTTATTTCAAGGCGCTCACCGGCGGCCTGTCCGACATGCCGGAAATCTCGCAGGATGTTCGCTGTGAAGTGCGCCTGCGTCTCAAGGAGGAAGGACCGGAAGCGCTGCATGCGGAGCTTTCGGCACGCGATGCGACGGTAGCGGCGAGCCTGGAGCCGAAGGACGGACAGCGGATCGTGAGAGCGCTGGAGGTTCTGGCGGAGACCGGCCGCTCCATCGCCGAGTTTCAGGGCAGGCAGGGGCCGATGGTGATCGACCCTTCGAGGGCGAAGAAGCTTGTCGTCCTGCCAGACAGAAAGCTGCTGCACGAACGGATCAACCGCCGTTTCGAGACAATGCTGGAGACCGGGGCCGTGGATGAGGTGAGGGCGCTGCTGGCACTCGGTCCCACACCCGACCTGCCTGTCATGAAGGCGATCGGCGTTGCGCAGATCGCCGAGATGCTGGAGGGCCGTATGAGCCGGGAAGAGGTTATCGAACGCAGCTCGGCACTGACCCGTCAATATGCCAAGCGGCAGATGACCTGGTTTCGCAACCAGATGGACGAAAGCTGGGAGCGATTGGCCTGAGACCGGCTCAGTCCTTGTCGTAAAGGCTGCTCAGCGGTTTCTTCAGCAGGCTTTCGCGCAGCGATCCTTCGCGCCGGAGCAGCGGGTTCGGGCGCGGCGCGCCTTCGGGTGCCGGCGGACGTTGGAATGTCGGAGGTGCGGGTTGGTAGGGCGGCGGCTCAGGCGGACGGTCGCGGCGCAGGTCTGCGAAACGGTCGGGTCGGGGCGCTAAGGGTTGTTCGGGTGCCGCCGCACGCGGCAGCATTTCCGGCCGATAGGGTTCCAGCTGCGGGTTGGTCGCCATGGGCGGTGTCGGGTTGATCGTCACATGGCCGGTCGAGCGGATCTCCCGGTTCCAGCGATCGAGTTCGGCATCGCCTGCCGGCGGGAAATCGTCATCGGCGTCCTCCTCGGTATCGGAAGCGCCTTCCGGGAAGGGCGCCGTTGCCGTGGCGTAGCTTTGCTGGAAGGCGGAAATATCCGGGCCGCTGACGGCGCGCATGCGGGCGATCACGGTGCGCAGGTCGACCGTATCCGGCGTGTCCTCCGTACCCTTGTCGGCGACGCCATTGGCCTTGGGCAGGTATTTCTTTTCGACGCGGGAAAACCGCATGCGCATCGGCACGGAGATCGCCTCGCCGAAAGCGATCGCCTCGCCATTGCCGATCGACGACAGAAAACTGGTCGTCGAAATCGACGAATTCGGGATCGCCGACTTGATGATTTCCTGGTCGCGGTCGTTGGACAGCCGCATCGCGAATACGGTCGAGCACTGCGACAGGATCGTCTGGTCGAGTTCGCCGGGACGCTGGGTGATAACGCCGAGCGAGACGCCGTATTTGCGGCCTTCCTTGGCGATACGCGAGATGGCCTGCCTTGTCGGGAAGAAACCGAGTTCTCGGTCGGCCGGCACATAACGGTGGGCTTCTTCGCAAACGACGAGCATGTGGATGGCGCCATTGCTCCAGAGCGCCAGTTCGAACGCCATGCGGCAGAGGACCGAGGCGATGGAATTGACGACTTCAGAGGGAATGCCGGCAAGCTGGAAGGTCGAGATCGGCCGGTCGTCGCCGGGAATGCGGAAGATATAGGCGATCGTCTCCATGATCGTGTCGTTGATCGTATTGTTGGAGAACATGAAGTGATAGCGCGGGTCGTTGATCGCCGACAGGATGCGCATCTTCAACGACCGCAGGAAGGGCTTTTCGCCGCGGCCTTCGAGGCGGCCGATCCGTTCGTCGATCAGGGCCAGCAGGTCCGCCATACGGTAGGGAACCGGCGTATCGGCAGTGACCGAGCTTTTTTCCGTCGAGCGACGCATCAGCGACGTCTCGTTGCCGCGGAAGGCGCGTTTCGCCTCGGGGATGAGGTCGCGCAGGATGTCCAGTTCTTCCGCCACGGCCGGACGGCCGCGAAAAACCACTTCGGAAAACTCTTCGAGCCGCATCAGCCAGAAGGGCAGGTCGAGCGTTTCGGTATCGATGACGACCGCGTGATCCGGAAAGGCTGCGGCAAATTCGTTGTGCGGATCGAGAATGAGGACGCGCAGCTTCGGGTCGGTCTCGATCGCCTTGTGGAGGAGCAGGGAGACGGCGGTCGACTTGCCGACGCCGGTCGAGCCGACGATGGCGAAATGTTTCGACAGCATCGACGGGATATGGATCGTCGCGTCGATCGTGTCGTCCTGCGTCAGCTTGCCGACCACGCAGGTTTCGTTCTTGCCGGTATCATAAATGCGGGAAAGGTCGGCGGCACGAATGCGGTGCGCCACCGCGCCGAGATAGGGATAACACGAGATGCCGCCGGTGAACTCGTCGCGACCATCAGGTCCCTTGCGCACCTCGCCGAGCAGCTCGGCCTCGATGTGGAAACTGGTGTTGCCGTTTTCGCTCCACTCCTTGCCGCCGGTCTGCATTGCATAGGCGAGCGCCACGACACGGTTTTCGCCGACGCTGATGGAGATCAGCCGGCCGACGGACCACAGTTCGGTAAGATCGGTCTCGCCGTGTTCGGCAACGGCGGAAATGGTGGCGTGCGAGCCGGTGCAGGCGACGACGCGGCCAAGCATGCGGTTGCCGGGTCTCTGGATGTCGCGACGATCCTGCTCTCCTGCAGATGCGGAACGTTGCAGATCGTTGTTCAACAAACTCTGGCCCCTATCATTGGGGGTGGCGGATCAGATCAGGGCTCGTCCGTCGGGTCGACACCCTCCAAACAGGAGGAGTATATTGTGCCGGCCTTAACAACTCGTATAGGAAAGCGCGCGGCCGAATGCGTGGAAACGGAGCAGCAAAATCAAACTGATGACGATTTTTGGCGCATGCCCACGTTGACGAACGACATTTATCTGGCTAACACTTCGCGCCATGAAGATCTCGATCGCTCTTATTGTGGTGGGAACGCGCATGGGCAGGACGGTGTAACCGTCCGGCGACAGCCACCCATGCGCGGAAAGACAGGCTCCTCCAAGGGGCCTTTTTTTATGCCTTCAATCCGGCTCGGAGGAGCCGCCGGTAAAAAATCCAGCAGCGAATGGACCAAGACAATGACGGATACAAATAATCAGACGCCAGATAACCGGATGACTGGTGCGGAGATCGTCCTGAGGGCTCTGAAGGACAATGGCGTCGAGCATATCTTCGGATATCCGGGCGGCGCCGTCCTGCCGATCTATGACGAGATCTTCCAGCAGGACGACATTCAGCACATTCTCGTTCGCCACGAGCAGGGCGCCGGCCATGCGGCCGAAGGTTATGCCCGCTCAACCGGCAAGGTCGGGGTCATGCTGGTGACCTCCGGTCCAGGCGCCACCAATGCAGTCACTCCGCTGCAGGATGCCCTGATGGATTCGGTTCCGCTGGTCTGCCTGTCCGGGCAGGTCCCGACGACGCTGATCGGCTCGGACGCCTTCCAGGAATGCGACACCGTCGGCATCACCCGGCCCTGCACCAAGCACAACTGGCTGGTCAAGGACGTCAACGACCTGGCCGGCATCATCCACGAGGCTTTCCGCATCGCCCAGACCGGCCGGCCGGGCCCGGTCGTCGTCGATATCCCGAAGGACGTCCAGTTTGCGACCGGCACCTATACGCCGAAGCCGGAGATCGCCCAGAACACCAGTTATCAACCGCGCACCCAGGGCGACATCAATGCCATCCAGGCGGCCATCGAGCTGATGGCCTCGGCGCGCCGGCCGATTCTCTATACCGGCGGCGGCGTCGTCAATTCCGGCCCGGAGGCCTCGCGGCTGCTGCGCGAGCTGGTCGAGCTCAGCGATTTCCCGATCACTTCGACGCTGATGGGGCTCGGTACCTATCCGGCTTCCGGAAAGAACTGGCTCGGCATGCTCGGCATGCACGGCTCCTACGAGGCGAACATGGCGATGCATGACTGCGACGTCATGGTCTGCATCGGCGCCCGTTTCGACGACCGTATTACCGGCCGCCTCAACGCGTTCTCGCCGAATTCGCGCAAGGTCCATATCGATATCGATCCGTCCTCGATCAACAAGAACGTGCATGTCGACATTCCGATCCTCGGCGATGTCGGCCGCGTTCTCGCAGACATGATACGCCTGTGGCGCGCCTTGCCGAAGAAGCCGGCCAAGGGGCAGACCGAGGAATGGTGGAGCCAGATCGACCGCTGGCGGGCTCGCAAGAGCTTTTCCTACAAGCATTCCAACGATGTCATCATGCCGCAATATGCGCTGCAGCGCCTTTTCGAGGCAACCAGGGGGCATGACACCTACATCACCACGGAAGTCGGCCAGCACCAGATGTGGGCGGCACAGTTCCTCGAGTTCGAGGAGCCGAACCGCTGGATGACCTCGGGCGGCCTCGGCACCATGGGTTACGGCCTGCCGGCGGCGATAGGCGTTCAGGTGGCGCATCCGGACGCCCTCGTCATCGACGTTGCCGGCGACGCGTCGATCCAGATGTGCATCCAGGAAATGTCCTGTGCCATCCAGCATAACCTGCCGGTCAAGATCTTTATTCTGAACAACCAGTACATGGGCATGGTCCGTCAGTGGCAGCAGCTGCTGCACGGCAACCGCTTGTCGAACTCCTATACGGAAGCGATGCCGGACTTCGTCAAGCTTGCGGAAGCCTATGGCGCCGTCGGCATCTACTGCGACGACCCGAGAGAGCTCGACGACAAGATCGAAGAGATGATCGCGGTCAAGAAGCCGGTGATCTTCGATTGCCGCGTCGCCAATCTCGCCAACTGCTTCCCGATGATCCCTTCGGGCAAGGCACATAACGAGATGCTGCTGCCGGACGAAGCCACCGACGAAGCGGTTGCCAATGCCATCGATGCCAAGGGTCGCCAGCTCGTCTGAGACGGGCGGCACATCCTTCAACAAATTTCTGAGGAAATGGACTTAAGATAATGAATGCGCATCAGCAACCGACCGGCTCCGCCTACTTCATCGCCCCCGAGACCGCGAAGGCCGAGAGCCACACGCTTTCGGTTCTCGTCGCCAACGAACCCGGTGTTCTCGCACGGGTGATCGGCCTGTTTTCCGGCCGCGGCTACAATATCGAGAGCCTGACGGTTTCGGAAACGGAACATGAAGCTCATCTATCCCGCATTACGATCGTCACACGCGGCACCCCGACGGTGCTCGAACAGATCAAGGCGCAGCTCGAACGCATCGTGCCTGTGCACCGGGTCGTCGACCTGACGGTTCGTGCCTATGCACTCGGCCAGGAACGGCCAATCGAGCGCGAGGTGGCGCTGGTCAAGGTTGTCGGCCAAGGTGACCACCGCGCCGAGACGCTGCGGCTTGCAGATGCCTTTCACGCCAAGGTCGTCGACGCGACCGTCGAGCATTTCATCCTGGAAATCACCGGCAAATCCTCGAAGATCGACCAGTTCGTGGCGATCATGAAGCCGCTTGGCCTGGTTGAAGTCTGCCGCACCGGGATCGCGGCGATGAACCGCGGTCCGCAGGGGATGTAACGGGTCGGGCGGAGAGCGATGTCTTGCGGGCGTTCGACATGCTGATGGCGAAACGTCGAACGCCCGATCTCCGCTAGATCATCGCCAACGGCGCCTTGCGCGACGGTGGCGGGAAGGTGGCGTCGAGGGTTGTCCAGTCCGCCTCGCTGAGATCCAGGTCGACCGCCTCGGCATTTTCCGCGACGCGGTCCGGATTGGCGGATTTCGGGATGGCGATGACGCCGTCGCGTTCCAAGAGGAAGGCGAGTGCCACCTGTGCCGGCGTCGCCTGATAGGCCTTGGCGATGCGGATCAGTTCGCCGCTTCTGGCAAGCCGGCCCTGTTCGATCGGCGAATAGGCCATGACCGGAATGCCGCGCTCCTGGCACCAGGGCAGAAGATCGTATTCGATGCCGCGGCGGGAGAGATTGTAGAGCACCTGGTTTGCGGCGCAGTTTCCGCCATCCGGCACCTCCATCAGTTCCTGCATGTCATCGAGATCGAAATTGGAGACGCCCCAGGCGCCGATCTTGCCGGCCCGGCGCAGTTCCTCGAAGCCGGCGACGGTTTCGGTCAGCGGATGTTCGCCGCGCCAATGCAGGAGATAGAGGTCGAGCCGGTCGGTCTTCAGCCGGTCGAGGCTGCGTTCGCAGGCCTCGACGACGCCTTTGCGGCTGGCGTTCCAGGGATAGACCTTGCTGACCAGAAACACCTGATCCCGCCGGCCGGCGATCGCTTGTGCCGTGATCTTCTCGGCACCGCCCTCGCCATACATTTCTGCCGTGTCGATCAGCGTCAGGCCAAGATCAAGGCCTCGCTTCAGGCTCTCGATCTCTACCTCGGCCTTACGGCCGTCCTCGCCCATCTGCCATGTGCCGAGGCCGAGTGCCGGGACCGAAATGCCGGAGGGCAGGGTGACTGTCGGAATGTCGGACATGAAAGGCCTCGGTCAGTTGCTTCTGGAGATGGGTATCTTATCGAAATATGGCGTCGATTGAAGTTGCCAAGTTCCGCTTGAAGATCGCCGCCAACGATCCTATCACCGGAAGGCAGGCCATCCGGGAAACGAGATGGTCGAGATAACCGGGGCGGATTGGCGTTAGGAGAAAATATGTCGCTGGAGACCTTTCTGGCCCTCGTCCTGTTCGCCTTCACCACCTCGATCACGCCGGGGCCGAACAACATGATGCTGTTCGCATCGGGCGTAAATTTCGGCTTTACGCGGACAATTCCCCATATGCTCGGCATCGGTATCGGTTTTCTGTTGCTGCTGATCGCGGTCGGCCTTGGCCTCGGCGCGCTGCTGCATTCGGTGCCGGTCGTCTATACGACCCTGAAATTCGCCGGCGGCGCCTATCTGCTCTGGGTCGCCTGGAAGATCGGCACGTCACGCAGCCTGTCGGATGGCAAGACGGGTGCCGCACCAATGACGTTTATTGGCGCGGCGGCGTTCCAATGGGTCAATCCGAAGGCCTGGGTCATGGCGGTCACCGCCATGGCGACCTATACGAACCCGGACTATTACCTGCCGACCGTGATGCTCGTCGGGCTGGCGTTCGCCGCGGTCAACGTGCCGAGCGTTTCGACCTGGGCCGGCTTCGGTTCGGCGCTGCGCGAATGGCTGTCGGTGCCGGCGCGGCTGAAATGGTTCAACATCACCATGGCACTCTTGCTTGTCGCCAGTCTCTGGCCAATGCTGAAGTGAGGAGACAACCATGTCCGCAGATCATCACGACCACGATCACGACCACGACCATGGGCATGACCACCATCATGGGCACGACAACCGCTACAGCGACATGCAGGCGCGGGTGAAAGCACTGGAGACGGTGCTGACCGAAAAGGGGCTGATCGATCCGAAGGCGATCGATGTGATCGTCGATACCTATGAGACGAAGATCGGCCCGCGCAACGGCGCCAGGGTGGTCGCCAAGGCCTGGAGCGATCCGGATTTCGCCGAATGGCTGAGAACGGATGCGACCTCGGCAATCGCGAGCCTCGGTTACACCGGTCGGCAGGGCGAGCATATGCGGGCGGTGTTCAATACGCCGGAGACGCACAACCTCGTCGTCTGCACGCTCTGCTCCTGTTACCCGTGGGCGGTGCTGGGCCTACCGCCGGTCTGGTACAAGGCGCCGGCCTATCGCTCGCGGGCGGTCATCGATCCGCGCGGCGTGCTTGCGGAATTTGGGCTGACGCTGCCGGAGGACAAGAAGATCCGCGTCTGGGATTCCACGGCGGAACTGCGGTATCTGGTGATCCCCGAACGGCCGGAAGGCACGGAGGGTCTCGGCGAGGAGGCGCTTGCCGATCTCGTCAGCCGCGATGCGATGATCGGCACGGCGATTGCGGGGCCGCGGTCATGAACGGGCCACATGATCTCGGCGGGCAGATGGGTTTCGGGCCGGTGGCGCCGGAAAAGGACGAGCCGTATTTCCATGCCGAGTGGGAGAAGCGGGCGCTGGGGCTGACGCTGTCCGGTGGTGCTCTCGGCGGCTGGACCATCGACGAAAGCCGGCACGCGCGCGAAAAAATTCCGCCGGCGGAGTATCTGGGCGCGAGTTATTACGAGATCTGGATGCGGGCGCTGGAAGTGTTGCTCGAACGCCATGGGTTTGCGGGGCGAGCGGAAATCGATGCGGGTCGCAAGCAGGCAGAGCCGGCGACGCCGAAGCGTATCCTGACGGCGGATATGGTGGCGGGCGTGCTTGCCAAGGGCGGACCTTGCGACCGCCCGGTTGAGACGGAACCACAGTTCCAGCCGGGCGACCGGGTGCGGACCCGCAATTTCAATCCCGAGACACATACACGGCTGCCGCGTTATGCCCGCGCCAAGACCGGTGTCGTCGAGGCAGTCCAGGGCTCCTTTGTGTTTCCGGACGACAATGCGCATGGCAAGGGCGAGAACCCGCAATGGGTCTATACGGTCGTGTTCGACGGGCCAGAAATCTGGGGCGAGGGCGCCGACCCGACGCTGACGGTCTCGATCGATGCCTGGGAGAGCTATCTTGAGCGCGTGTGAAATCCGATCGGCGTTGGCGCAGTCGCCCGGATTGCCGAAGTCACCAGCGGGTGATCCGGTGTTTCCGGAGCCCTGGGCCGCGGAAGCTTTCGCGATGACGGTGCATCTGCACGAGCGCTGCCTATTCAGCTGGAGCGAATGGGCCGAAGCGCTTTCAGGCGAGGTCCACAAGCCCGGTCGGGCCGATGACGGCAGCGACTATTTCGACTGCTGGGTGGCGGCACTCTCCGGGCTGCTGGTCGGTAAGGGCGTCGCGGACAGCGAAACGATCCTGAGCCTGCAGCAGAGCTGGCAGCGGGCCGCCGAGGCGACGCCGCATGGCCGGCCGATCGAGCTTGCCAACGATCCGCTGCGCTGAAGATCAGCTCGGAAACTGGCGGTAACATTCCTCGGCGACCCGGCGCAGCATATCGCGGGAGATTTCGCCGGTGACGGCGTATCCGAGCTCGCCGTCGATCCAGTAGAAGGTCTCGACCGTGCTGGCGGAGGCGAAGCGAAAACTGGTGGAGCGGTTTTCCTTGTTGCGGCCGACGAGCACGGTCAGGCGCTGGCCCGTCTGGTCCTCGTACATGAACAGCGCGCCCGGCTTGCCGCCGACCGGCAGCAGGCGGCCGCCGACCAGCTTGAAGCCCATCGGTTGAAGGTTCGGAACCTTGAGATTGGCAATCGACAGCCGCTTGCCGAGCCAGTTCGCAAGATGCGTCTCCTCGTTGGCAAACACCTCCACCGGGTGGCGCACTTCGCTTGCATAAACGAGGAAGGCGTTGCGGGCCTCGCGGGGCAGGATTTCGGCCTCGGCAAGCTGGATATCCGGGCGTTCGAACAGAAGCGGGCCATAATGGCCGCCGAGCGCGCCGGCTGCGAAGATCAGAACTGCGGCGGCTGCCAGAGCCAAGCGGCGGGACGGCCAGATACCGGTGCGCGCCAGGCCACCGGTGAGAAGCTGGATATCGGTCGGTTTCGATCGTTCGTGACCGGCGAAGACGGCGCGCAATTCGTCGTTCTGCTCCTGCCAGTCTGCCACCATCTGCGCGGCGTCCGGGTTTTCGGCCAGAAAACTCTGCACGCGGGCACGGTTGGCCTCGTCGAGGAAGCCGTCGGCATAGGCGTGCAGTTCCGCTTCGGATACGGATCCGGATCCGGCTTCGGTCATCGTGGTCTCCGCAATGGTATGACGTTTTCCTCCCGCATTTTTTCCCGCAAAGCCTGGCGCGCCCGCGACAGACGCGACATGACGGTGCCGACCGGAATTTCGAGCATTTCGGCGACTTCCTGATAGGCATAACCTTCGACGACCACCAGCATCAGCACCGCGCGCGCATCCTTCGGCAGCGTTTCCAGTGCCTGAACGAGGCGGTTCTTTTCCAAGGAATCGTCAGCGCTCGTGCTGGCAGCCAAGCTCTCGGCCTCCTCGATGCCAACGGACGGACGCCGCGCGATCGAGCGGCGCGCGTTGAGGTGAAGATTGGTCATGATCCTGTAGGTCCAGGATTTGAAATTCGCGCCGCGCCATTGGCCGCGGCTGACCAGCGCCTTCTCGACGCAATCCTGCAACAGGTCCTCGCTCTCCGTGTCCGAGCGCGTCAGGCTGCGCGAATAGCGCCTGAGCGAGGGCAGGAGGGCTAGGATCTGCGTCTCGAAGGAAAGCGGCGCGGGAGCCTGTGCCTCACGCGCCGTTCCGGAAGTGGATTGATCAGGGCTTTGCGACATCCCAAACGCCGTTCACGCCGTCACCGGTGGTGTCGCCTTCCTTGGTATCCTTGACCCAGTAATAAAGCGGCATACCGTCCTTCGCCCACTGCTTGGCCCCGTCCTTGCGGGTCACGATGGAGTATGCACCATCAGCCTTCGCATCGGAAGCGGCCATGACCGGCGGCCAGTTGGTGGCGCACTTGTCGTAGCAATTGGAGGTGCCGGGCTTGTCGTTCTTGAAGGTGTAGAGCGTCATGCCCTTTTCACCGGCAAGGACTTCGCCCTTGGTCGAGGTCTTGACGGTCTTGAACGGGCCGGCGGCAAAGGCCACCGAGGTCAGCGCGGCGAGCGCGGCGAGCGCGAAAGGCACGAGAATGAAGGTCTTCATGGATCGTCTCCCTGGTTTTGAATGGCGGCCTCACATCGGCCACCGAAGTCAAGACACCGGCAGGGGCGGATTTATTCCGTCGAGGACCAAAGATTTTTTCGGAGATGATCGAACCGCTCATCCCGGCCTTTGATTCATCTTTCGTTCTTTTTCGGTTGCGCTTGGACGCAGAATCCTGCCAAGTCCCGCCATGCAATTTGCACCGCAACAGGACGAGGCCCTCAAGGCCGTTTCACAATGGCTGAAAGAGGGGCGCAGCCAGGTCTTTCGGCTGTTCGGTTATGCGGGCACCGGCAAGACCACGCTTGCCAAACATTTCGCCGAAAATGTCGATGGCGAGGTGCTGTTCGCAGCCTTCACCGGTAAGGCGGCGCAGGTTCTTCGTTCGCGCGGGGCGCGAAACGCGAAAACCATCCATTCGCTGATCTACCGGCCGCGCGGCGAGGAGGCGGTCGAGGACGATGCCGGCAAGACGTCGATCTCGCCGATGTTCTCGATCAACCGCCAGAGCCCGGTCGCCAAGGCCGCGCTGATCATCATCGATGAATGTTCGATGGTGGACGAGGCGCTCGGCAAGGATCTGATGAGTTTCGGGACGCCGATCCTGGTGCTCGGCGATCCCGGCCAGCTGCCGCCGGTTTCCGGCGGCGGGTTCTTCACCGAACAGGATCCGGACTATCTGCTGACGGATATCCACCGCCAGGCGCGCGACAACCCGATCATCAAGCTGGCGATGGACGTGCGCGAAGGCAAGGAGATCATGTATGGCGACTACGGTACCGCCAAGGTGATCTCCCGCAATGAGGTGACGCAGCCGCTGGTGATGGAGGCGGACCAGGTTCTGGTCGGCACCAACAAGACCCGCAAGCGCTACAATCAGCGGCTCCGGGAACTGAAAGGTTTTACGGCCGACTATCCGCAATCCGGCGACAAGCTGGTCTGCCTCAGGAACGACCCGGCCAAGGGCCTGCTCAACGGTTCGCTCTGGCAAGTGATGAGTTCGTCGCGCGAGACGGTGAAGCCCGGCATCAACCTGATGATCCGGCCGGAAGACGACGACATGGATCGCGGTGCGGCCAAGATCAAGCTTCTGAAACAGGCGTTCGAAGAGCAGGAAGGGGAAATCCCCTGGACGACCCGCAAGCGTTACGACGAGTTCGATTACGGTTATGCGCTAACCGTTCATAAGGCTCAGGGGTCGCAATGGAACAATGTCGTGCTGTTCGATGAAAGCTGGGCTTTCCGGGATAGCCGGGAGCGCTGGCTTTATACTGCGATCACCCGCGCAGCCGAGACGCTGACCATCGTTCGCTGAGGCGGCTCCGGGGTCAGTTCGGCACGAAACCGAGCAGCATTGCCTTGGCGACCGCCTGAAAGCGGTTGGTGGCCTGGAATTTCTGGATGATGTCATCCTCCATCCGGCGCAGGTCCTCGAATTCGAGGTTGAGCGCGCGGGCGAGCCGTGGTGCCGAATAACCTTCGGCCATCAGCCCCAGGCACCGTTTCTCGATGTCGCTCAGAACCAGGGACATCGGCTTGGGGCTGGCAAGCGCCTGCTCTTCTTCCTCGGCCACCAGCAGGTTTTCGATCTGCTGCATCTGCCGGCGGATATTGGAAATGTCGGAGGTGAGCTCCCGCTTGCGCCGGGCCAGCATGTTGTGGAACATCTCGTTGGCTTCCGTCTCCGACGTTGCGCTGGCAAGCTCTTCCATCAGTTCCTGGATGACCGCCACAGGAATGCCGATTTCGCGGCAGGCATTGATGACCGCCATGCGATGGATCTGGACCCTGTCATAGACCCGCATGCTGCCGGAGCGGCGGGCGGTGATCAGGCCCTTTTCCTCATAGAAGTGAAGGGTGCGGTGGGTGACGCCGAAGAGATCCGCCATTTCGGCGATCGCCACGGGCTGGCTCGGCATTTCAAACGGAAGGGAGACCTGGGGAAGAGGAGGAAAATAATGGGCTGCTCGCGCCGGCGGCGCATTTTCGGTCATGGCCTGCATGGTATCGCTCCGCATCGAGTCCCCTTGCGCCTGAAGTCGGCGGTGTGGTCGAATATGCATCTAAAGGTTGCGACATTGCGTCGGACCTCTCGGATGGAACCTCGGTACTGAAAATGCGGACCCGATTGAAATGAGTGGCAGAATTCGCTGTTCAAACCGTATTCCGCCGCCTTTTGGCCTGCCCGGCGAACTCTGTTAGATATAGATTAGCTAAAACTTTAAGAAATGGTAGCCCCTGTTGCCTCGTGAATTCTCGTCCATCAAAACTCTTTATAAGTGCATTTTTCTAAACCCGGTGGCATTGCGAAGGCGCATGGCCTAAAAGCGGATCGACCTTTCAAAACCGGGTATTGCCATGCCGACCAAGCTTTCCGTGAACCTCAATGCCATCGCCATGCTGCGCAACCGCCGCGATCTTCCATGGCCAAGCGTCGAAGCGCTGGGGCGCATCGCGCTGCAGGCGGGTGCGGCCGGCCTGACGGTGCATCCGCGCCCCGACCAGCGCCATATCCGCTTCACCGATCTGCCGGTTCTTCGGGCGCTGATCGACGACGAGTTCCCGAATGCCGAGTTCAATATCGAAGGATATCCGAGCGAGGATTTCCTGGCGCTGTGCGAGGCGACCCAGCCGGAGCAGGTAACCCTGGTGCCGGACGATCCGACCCAGGCGACCTCCGACCACGGATTCGATTTCCGTGCCACGAGCGAGATGCTGAAGCCGATCGTGGCGCGGCTCAAGAAGGGCGGCATGCGGGTGTCGCTGTTTGCCGATGGCGACGGCGATGTCGAAGCGGTGAAGCTCGCCAGGGCGACGGGTGCCGACCGTATCGAACTCTATACCGGGCCCTATGGCGGCTGTTTCGACAATCCGGTGCTTGGGGCCGAAATCCTTGAAAAACTCGGGCGGACGGCGGATGCGGCATTTGCTGAAGGGCTCGGCGTCAATGGCGGTCACGACCTGACGGTCGCCAACCTGCCGGCATTGGTGAAGCGTATTCCGAAGATGGCGGAAGTCTCCATCGGGCATGGCCTGACGGCGGATGCGCTGGAATACGGCATGGCGGAAACCGTGCGCCGCTTCCGCCGCGCCTGCGGCCAGGTCGTCTAACTCGACGACAGTTTTGCCTCGCAGAGCTCGAGCTCCCAGGTCTGGCCGTTGCATTCCGGTCCGAACAGGTTGTGCTTTTCCTCTGCGACGAGCTTGAAACCGGCCGTTTGATAGATGCGGATTGCCGCACTCAGGCAGTCATTGGTCCAGAGCGACAGCTTTTTATAACCGGCGAGTGTCGAGAACTTGATGCATTGTTCGACGAGCGTCCGGCCGAGGCCAAGGCCGCGGGCGGCGGGATCAAGGTAGAGAAGGCGCAGCTTGGCTGTGTCGCCGCCGCCATCCGCCACGACCACCGAGCCGACACGTTTGCCGTCGCGTTCGGCGATCCAGCAGCGCTCCCGCTCGGGGTTGAAATTGGCGATGAACTTGCCGGCGACCTCGGCAACCAACCCCTCGAACTTGTCGTTCCAGGCGTATTCCCGCGCATAGGCGACCGCCTGGGCTTCGATCAGCCAACCCATGTCACCGACACGATGCGGACGGATGACGACCGGCGGTGTTGGCGCGGCCGACTGCGGGTCGAGAATATTGCGGATCACCTGCATCGAGCCGATCAGTCTTTCGTGGCCGAACGTGTCCACTTCCCTCAAATCCCTGGCGATCTGCTGGCGGGAACGTTCGCCGAGCGTCTCGTATTCGGCTTGTCCCTTGTCGGTGACAATGAGAATCTGGCTGCGCTTGTCGTCGGGATCCGGCTCGCTGTCGATGAAGCCGACCTCGCGGAATTTTTTGAGGAGGCGGCTGAGATAAGCGGGATCGAGGCCGAGATCGCGGTTGAGCTCGGTCGCCGAAACCCGTTTGCGGGCGCCCATCTCATAGAGGATACGCGCTTCGGTCAGCGTGTAATCGGTGTCGAGATAGCCCTTGGCGAGAATGCCGAGCTTGTTGGTGTAGAAACGATTGAAGGCCCGGACGGCATCGAGAACGGCAGGATCGGTCATCGGCAGATTCTCCTTTAGGGAGACTCTGTCAGGTATTTATTGGACTGAGTCAAATAAATTTACGCTGCAGCCTGTTTGGCCGCCGGCTGGCCGAGTGCGAAATCGACTGCGGCCTTGGCGTGGATGGCGGTGGAATCGACGCCGGGCAGGGGCAGGCCTGCCGGATCGAGCAGGAGGCAGATTTCCGTGCAGCCGAGGATGATGCTGTCGGCGCCTTCAGCCTTCGCCTTTTCGATCATGGCGATGGCCCGGGTGCGGGAGGTATCGAGAACAATCCCGGCGCAGAGTTCGTTGAAGATGATGTTATGGATATCGGTACGATCGTCCGCATCCGGCACCATGACATCGATACCGAGCCCCTTCATGTGATCGGGATAGAAGCCGTGCTCCATCGTGTAGCGTGTGGCGAGCAGGAGCGGCCGCTTCAGGCCTTGTGATTTCAACGTCTTGGCGGTCTCGTCGATGATGTGGATGAGGGGTATGTCGATCGCGGCCTGTACCTGCGGGGCGACGAGATGCATGGTGTTGGTGCAGATCAGCACGCATTCCGCGCCGGCCGCTTTCAGCCTGCGCGCGCTGCCCGCAAGATGCTCGGCCGCCAGATCCCAGCGGCCGGCCTTCTGCATGTCGACGATTTCCGCAAAGTTGACGGAATGGAGCAGGAGATCGGCCGACGCAAAACCACCGAGGCGGTCGCGCACCATCTCGTTGATCAGCCGATAATACACCGCAGTGCTTTCGAAACTCATCCCGCCAATCAAGCCGATTTTGCGCATTTTTTCTCCAAACGAGATGGAATTTGGCAACTCCATCTCATTTATCGCGAAATTCGGAGAGCCGCAATCCGGCGAGATGCTAAGCGGCGAGGGCCGCCTTTTGGGTCTCGAAATAGGCAGCGAGCGTCTGCGGCTTCTGGCCGGTCAGCGTCTCATAGTCGCTCGTCACCTGTTCGAAATTGCCGGCGCGGATATTGGCATCCGCCGAGACCAGCATAGTCGCGACGAAGGCGGGCAGGCCGGCGCCGGTGAGCCCCTGGGTCAGCTGCTCGTCGGTGACGTCAACGACCTCAAGCGGTTTGCCGGCAGCGGCGGATGCGCGGGCGGCGATTTCTGCGGTTGTCAGGGATTCCGAGCCGGTGAGGGTCAAGATGCGGCTGCCGGCCGGCGGATTGGCTAGGGCTGCGGCTGCGGCACGGGCGCAGTCGTCGCGGCTGATCGTTGTGATCTTGCCGGTGCCCACGGAGGTGTACCATTTGCCGACCTGAAGATTGTGCGGCATGCCCATCAGATAATTGTCGTGATACCAGGAATTGCGCAGGATCGTGTAAGCGACGCCGCTCGCCTTGATGGCCTCTTCCGTGCCGAGATGATCCGGTGCGAACGTGACCAGCGACTTGTCCGGGTTCGGCATGGACGTATAGACGATGTGTTTGACGCCGGCCTTTGCGGCGGCGGAAACGGCGTTCCTATGCTGCGTGATACGCTTGCCGGGCGTTGCCAGTTCGTCGGTGGAAATGATCAGCACGCGATCGACGCCGGTGAATGCCTTCACGAGCCCGGCTTCGTCGTCGAAATCGGCTGCGCGGGTTTCCAGGCCGCCGGCGGCAAGGTCGGCGAGCTTGTTCGGATCACGGCTGGCAGCGACGATGTCGGCGGCAGCGATCTTGGATGTCTCCAGCAGGTGATGCAGCACTGCGCGGCCCAGATGGCCGGCGGCGCCGGTGACGAGAAGTTTGGTCATGCGGTTTCTTTCCTGGCGATGGCCGGCCTGTCGGCGCGGCGATTATTGTTGGTCTCAAAAAGAGACTAGCACTAGAATAGGAATTGACTTCGATCTGTAAAGGAGGCAGTTTCCAGGGAGATCGTTACTTCAAGGGAACCACCTCCATGGCCCTCAATGCAAGCCGTAAGCCGATGCTAGATGGCAAGGAATGCGATACGTCCGGATGGAACATGGATAATTGTCCGGTCCGGGACGTTATCGACCGGATTGCCGGCAAATGGTCGACGCTGCTTCTCGGGGCCCTGGCGCGCCAGCCCTATCGCTTCGGCGAGCTTCGCCGGCTGGTGCCGGATATTTCCCAGCGGATGCTGACCCAGACGCTGCGTGACCTGCAGCGCGACGGTTATATCGAACGCGAAGTGTTTCCGACCAAACCACCGAGCGTCGAATACCGGATGACTGATCTCGGACGCTCGCTCTTCGAGCCGCTTTCCAAGGTGCTGCAATGGGCGGAAGCCAATCATCCGTCGGTGAAAGCCGCGCGGGTGAAATACGACGAGAGCGAACTCGCCTGATCGAGCCCGCTATGGATCAAGGCTTGTCAGGCATATTGATCGCTGGAAGCTCGCATGTCGGCAAAACGACGCTGGCAAAACGTCTGGCTGAGGCGCTCAACTTGAACATGGTATCGACCGATAGTCTCGGGCGGCATCCGGGGCGGCCGTGGCCGAGCGTCCGTCCACCTGTGGTCGAGTATTATAGGCGCCTTTCGCCGGAGACGATCTACTGGTTCCTGAGGGTGCATCACGAAAACATGTGGCCCGGCCTGAAGCGAATGATCGACGGCGAGATAGAGGCTCGAAAACCATTTGTGCTGGAAGGATCGGCACTGCGGCCTGAATTCATCGCGCCGCTCGTTTCGGAGACGCTTGTCGGGATATGTCTCCATGCCGATACAGATTTCCTACGGGAGAGAATGCGAGCCGAGGCGGGATATCTGCAGGCCGGGGAGGGCCACCGGGATATGTTCGACGCGTTTATCGAGCGTTCCCTTCGCGACAATGCGGAAATGCACAAAGCGGCTCGGGAAAATGAGCTGAGGATCGTCGATGTTGCCGACCCGCATGCCGTGAATAATCTTTTCGACGAGCTGGTGCGGCGCGGGCCGTCTTTGAGTTCGGCCAGAGGTTAGGCTTTGCGGTCGGTAACATAGTAGGCTGGCAGGGCGGCCCGGAAGCCGCCCTGTTGTTTGTTGGCGCGGTGGTGGTCAAGCCGCCAGCGAGGCGATGTCGATGACGAAGCGGTAGCGCACGTCACTCTTGATGACGCGCTCATAGGCTTCGTTGATATCCTGGATATTGATCTTCTCGATCTCGGACGTGATGCCGTGCTCGCCGCAGAAATCCAGCATTTCCTGGGTTTCCTTGATAGAGCCGATCATCGAGCCGGAGAGGCTCTTGCGGCCGCCGATAACCGAGAAGGCATAGACCGGGACCGCATGTTCCGGGACGCCTACCAGCACCATGGAGCCGTCGAACTTCAGGAGGCCGAGATAGGCATTCCAGTCGATCGTCGTGCCGACCGTGCAGATGATCAGGTCAAACGTGCCGGCGAGTTTGGTGAATGTCTCGGCGTCGCTGGTGGCGTAATAGTCCTTGGCGCCGAGCCTCAGGCCATCTTCCTTTTTCGACAGCGTCTGGCTGAGCACGGTGATATCGGCGCCCATGGCCGCACCGAGCTTGACGCCCATATGGCCGAGGCCGCCCATGCCGACGATCGCGACCTTCATGCCGGGACCGGCCTTCCAGTGGCGCAGCGGCGAATAGAGCGTGATCCCGGCGCAAAGCAGCGGGGCGCCGGCGTCGAGCGGGATATTGTCCGGGAAGGAGAGGACGTAACCTTCCTTCACGACGATCTGGTCCGAATAACCGCCATAGGTCGGCGTCGTGCCGTCGGCCTCGACGTCGTTATAGGTCTGGGTGAGGCCCGGCAGGAAATGTTCGTAATCGAGATCACGGGTGGCGCAGCCAATGCAGGAATTCACGAAGCAGCCGACACCGACACGGTCGCCGACTTTGAACTTGGTGACACCAGCGCCGACGGCCGAAACGACGCCGGCCACTTCATGGCCCGGCACCATCGGAAATCGGGAATTGCCCCATTCGTTGCGGGCCTGGTGGATGTCGGAATGGCAAACGCCGCAATACTGCACCGAGATGACGACGTCGTCGTCATTGGGTTCGCGGCGCTCGAAGGTGAAGGGCGTCAGTGGTTTCGACGCGTCGGTAGCGGCATAGCCTTTTGCAATAGCCATGGGAGCTCCATTCATCTGTTGGTTGGGAGGGAATTGGACGCGCGGACTATGCCTCCGGACCTCGCAACGGCGTTAGAGCGATCCTGCGAGCTTTTTGCACGATCCTGCAAAAGTGATTGCCCGCCTGTTGGTTTCATCGGCAAGTCGGCATAGGAAAAGCGCTCATCTGCTCATCCCGGAGGCTCCATGACACTGCCCTTCAATCCCTATCACGAGGCGGCCTCGATTGCCGCGCGGCACGTTCAGAAGGATGGGGAAGTGTTCACGGCCGTTGGAAATCTGATGCTCAGCCGGCGGACGGTCCCAACCGCACCGCTCTATATGGATTACCGGCCCTGCATCGGTTTGGTCCTGCAAGGCACCAAGAGCGTCAAGCTGGGGGACGAGATGATTGCCTACGGCGTCGGCGATTATCTTCTCACCTCGATCGAATTGCCGGTGACCTCGCGCGTCACGGTCGCAAGCCCGGAGGTGCCGCACTTATGTTTCGCGCTTGCCATCGATACGGACCGCCTGTCCGCGCTGCTGGAGCGGGTAGACGTTCCCCGGCTTGGTTCCGACACCGATGCCATGCGCGGCATCGTCTCCAATGTCGCGCCACCGGAACTTCTCGATGCCGCGACAAGGCTGCTTCGGCTCCTCGATCGGCCTGCGGATATTGCGGCCATGGCGCCGCTGATCGAGCAGGAAATTCTCTATCGTGTCCTCTCGGGGCCGGATGGCCCACGGCTCATTCATATCGCCACCGCCGAAAGCCGCAGCAACCGGATCGCCCGCGCCGTCGCCTGGCTGCGCGCCAATTTCCACCGGCCGCTGCGGATCGAGGACCTGGCGGACCATGTGGGTATGAGTCCGTCTTCGCTGCACCACCATTTCAAGTCGGTGACCGCGATGACGCCGGTGCAGTTCCAGAAGAAGCTGCGCCTGCATGAGGCACGGCGGCTGATGCTGTTGGAAGGGCTGGATGTCGGCAGCGCCGGCCACCGGGTCGGCTACCAGAGCCCGTCGCAGTTCAGCCGCGAATACAGCCGGCTCTACGGCGTGTCGCCGCTGCGTGACGTGGGCGCTATCCTGGCTGCCGCGGAATAGCGAGGCTTAAACCCTCGTGGATCAGCCGGTAAACTTCAGCGCCTTGTCGTTGCGGCAGCTCGAAGAACGGACTTGACGGCTGCGGCGGATGCTTTATACGAGCAGAACCGTACCGTACGGTACGCAAAAGGATTTGAGAACGTGAGAGCCGACGCCACCGACATGCCCGAATTTTCGCCGCGCCAGAACGCCGTTCTGGAACAGGCGCTTCGGCTGCTGGTGGAAGGCGGCGAGAAGGCGCTGACGACCTCCGGTCTTGCCCGCGCCGCCAATTGCTCCAAGGAGAGCCTCTACAAGTGGTTTGGCGATCGCGAAGGCCTGCTGGCCGCAATGATCGCCCATCAGGCGAGCAAGGTGCGCACCTTTGAGCGTTCGGGCGAACGGCTGACCGCTGATCTCCTGCGTGACCACCTCGAACTTTTTGCCCGCGATCTTCTGGAAGTTCTCGCCGGCGACGTCTCGCTGGCACTCAATCGGCTGGCGATCGGCCAGGCGACCCGGGAAGGATCGAAGCTCGGGAAGCTGCTGCTCGAACACGGCCGCCGGCAGATCGATCGTCGTGCCATGGCGCTGATCGACCAGGGAAAAAGGGCAGGGCTGCTGCGCTTCGACAATGCGGATGCCGCTTATCACACGCTTTACGGCCTGATCGTTTCCGACCTGCATGTGCGCATGCTGCTCGGCGAACCCGGCCTCAAGGACAATGCGCGCCAGGCGGAGAGGGCGGTCGCTTCGTTCCTCACGCTGCACGGCACGCAGAAACAATCGGCGGACGTGCTCGGCGTCTCCGCTGGACGATAACAATCATCAACAGACCTCACGCATAGGGAAGGAAAAAACGATGCGCGTTTATTATGATCGGGATGCCGATATCAACCTCATCAAGTCCAAGAACGTTGCCATCATTGGCTACGGTAGCCAGGGTCGCGCGCACGCGCTGAACCTCAAGGACTCGGGCGCCAAGAACGTCGTGATCGCGCTCAAGGCCGGTTCCGGGACCATCAAGAAGGCCGAAGCCGACGGCTTCAAGGTGATGACTGTCGCCGAGGCCGCCAAGTGGGCCGACCTGATGATGATGGCGACTCCGGACGAGCTCCAGGCCGACATCTACAAGGCCGAAATTGCCGGCAACATCCGCGACGGCGCTGCAATCGCCTTTGCGCACGGCCTCAACATCCATTTTGGCCTCATCGAGCCGAAGACCTCGGTCGACGTGGTCATGATCGCGCCGAAGGGCCCGGGCCACACCGTTCGCGGCGAATACCAGAAGGGCGGCGGCGTTCCCTGCCTCGTTGCCGTTCACCAGAACGCTTCGGGCAACGCGCTTGAGCTCGCTCTCTCCTACGCCTGCGGCGTCGGCGGCGGTCGTTCGGGCATTATCGAAACCAACTTCCGCGAAGAATGCGAAACCGATCTCTTCGGCGAACAGGTCGTTCTCTGCGGCGGTCTCGTCGAACTCATCCGTGCCGGTTTCGAAACCCTGACCGAAGCTGGCTACGCGCCGGAAATGGCCTATTTCGAATGCCTGCACGAAGTGAAGCTGATCGTCGACCTGATCTATGAAGGCGGCATCGCCAACATGAACTACTCGATCTCCAACACGGCCGAGTGGGGCGAATACGTCACCGGCCCGCGCATCATCACCGAAGAAACCAAGGCCGAGATGAAGCGTGTCCTCAAGGACATTCAGACCGGCAAGTTCACCTCGGACTGGATGCAGGAATACCGTGCCGGCGGCTCGCGCTTCAAGGGCATCCGCCGCATGAACGACAGCCACCAGATCGAGGAAGTCGGCGCCAAGCTGCGCGGCATGATGCCCTGGATCGGCAAGAACAAGCTGGTCGACAAGAGCGTCAACTAAGACGAATGAGCCGGGGCGGAATCAGGCTTCCGCCCCGGATTTTGGAATATAAGTGACATGCGGCAGGTTTTCGAAATGCCGGTCGCAGGTCAGCAGATCGGCGTCAAGGAGCCTTGCTGTCGCGTAGATGATGGCGTCTGCGGTCGAGAGCTTGAAACGGAGGGAAGCTTCGGCGGCATCCCAGGCTATCTCGGTGCCTAATTCAACGACGATACATTCGGTCGTATAGGACATGAAGCGTTCGGCGGATTCCTCGCCCCTCTCCCTTATCAACCATTTGCACATTTCCATTTGAACGATCGTCGGGACGATCAGTTCGTGCGGTTCAGGTATCTCGCCCGCCAGGCGTGAAGCCAGGGGACTGTCGACCAGCCACTCGATCCATGCCGAACTGTCGATGACGCGCATCAGTAACGATCGTCCCTGTCCCGATAATTGCTCGTGTCGGCGCCTTTTGCTATTCCTCTCAGCTCGTCTCGCGTCGGTACCGGAACGAGAACGACGCTCTTGCCCTTAGGGATGAAGGCAAATTGCTGCCCAGCTTGCCAATTATGCTTTTCGCGGATCTCTTTGGGTATCGAGATCTGGAATTTGGAGGACAAGGTCGCCGTCGTCATGATCTTACCTTCTGCGGATCGATAGACTATGCGTAAGATAGTGCCGTTGCAAGCAAAATCAAAGGCGAAAAAAATCGCAGCAACCGCGATAGGTCAGTCTTGCTGACCTATCGGTCTTTGTGTAATGTTTGGCCAAAGAAAATTGAAATAAGAGGAAACATCCCGTGCTTGATTGGGAACAAATCTTTGCGACGCGCTCCAGCCGCATGCGCGCCTCTGAAATCCGCGAACTGCTGAAGCTGCTCGACCAGCCCGATATCATCTCCTTCGCAGGCGGCATTCCGGATCCGGCGCTGTTTCCGGACGTGGCTTTCAAGGAGGCCTATTCGGACATTTTTTCCGGCGCACAGGTGAACGCGGCGCTGCAGTATTCCGTCAGCGAAGGCTATAAGCCGTTGCGCGAATGGATCGCCCGCGACGTCGCCAAGATCGGTATCGACTGCACGCCCGACAACGTGTTCATCACGTCGGGATCGCAGCAGGCGCTCGATTATCTCGGCAAGCTATTCCTGTCGCCGAACGACACGGCCCTCGTGACCTGGCCGACTTATCTCGGCGCACTTTCGGCCTTCAATGCCTATGAGCCGAATTACGACCAGCTCTCGCTGAACGGCAACCGCACGCCGGAAGCCTATCGCGACACCGCGGCCAAGACCGGCGGCGCCGTCAAGTTCGCCTATCTGTCTGCCGATTTTTCCAATCCGACCGGCGAGACGATCGACCTGGCGGCCCGCGAAAGGCTGCTGGCGCTTGCCGACGAACTTGATATTGCGATCCTCGAGGACGCCGCCTATCAGCACCTGCGGTATGATGGCGAGGCCATTCCGCCGATCATGGCGCTCGACATCGCCCGCCGGGGCGGTATCGAAAACACCCGCACCATCTACAGCGGCAGCTTCTCGAAGACGCTGGCGCCGGGCCTGCGCGTCGGTTTCGTCGTCGCGGCGATGCCGGTTATTCGCAAGCTGGTGCTGATGAAGCAGGCGGCCGACCTGCATTCTTCGACGATCAACCAGATTGCCATCGAGTACGTCGCCTCGCGCGGTTTCGACGCCCAGGTCGCCAAGATCAGGTCCGTTTACAGCAAGCGGCGCGATGCGATGCTGGCGGCTCTCGACAAATACATGCCGAAGACCGCCACCTGGACGCGTCCGGAAGGCGGCATGTTCGTGTGGGTAACCTTGCCGGAAGGCATGGACGGCGCCGAGTTGCTGGCAAAATCGATCGCCACGGAAAAGGTCGCCTTCGTTCCGGGCAAGGCGTTCTACGCGGACGGCAGCAATGCCAATACGCTGCGCATGAGTTTCTCCTGCGCCGACGAGGCGATGATCGACGAGGGTATCAAGCGGCTCGGCCGCCTGGTCTCCAACGCAATCCGGACGGCCGCCTGAGCCTAGGAAACATTTGAGTATGAAAAAGCCTGCCGCGGATAAACGGCAGGCTTTTTTGTTGGTCGACCTTCTTCGACTGTCCTGTTAGTCGGCGGCGAGGACGATGAGCATGTCGCTGTCCGCATAGGAGGTCATTTCGGCGCGGGGCGGATTGACGACCACGCCGCCGAGATTCCTGACATCGGCGGCGCCCGGCCGCTGGCGGCGGTGGCCGATGGCGATTTCGCCGCGGCGAAGGGCTGCCAGCGCTACAGTGAAGAAGTTTACGGGCTTCGAAATATCGACATAATCGCTCATCGGCCGCATGTAGATCTCGGAGCCGGCCTCGTCCAGAAGCTCTTCGAAGATCGCCGCCATCGATTCGTTTTCGGAGGCTTGAGCGAGCATCAGGCTGACCAGCTTATTGCTGACGACGAAATCCTCGGCGCGGGTCACTTCCGCAAGCTCGCGGTTGCGAACGTCGATCATCTCGCTGACCACGCTGACATGCTTGCCGGCCGTCTCGCCGATCTTGCGGAGCTGCAAAAGAGTGATCAGCGTGCGCGTATCGGCCGATTGGGCCATCATGCTGTCGCTGTAACCGAGAACCAGAACGTGGTCGTAGGACGGAATGTCGAGCGCGTCGAGCGCCGGGCGGCTGCTGGTGTCGATCACCCGGTGATCGACGGCAAGCACGGACCTGTCGAGGTTCAGTGAGGCGACTTCCCCTTCGAATTCCGGCGTGTCGGCGGCGATCGTCAGCCGCGAGCCGGGCGCCACATAGCGGGCAAGTTCGGTCGCGATGATCGGGCCGCGGCGATTCCAGCCGAGGATCAGCGTGCGCTCCGCGGTCTTGGCTCGCTTGACGATCGCCTTGATGGCATTCTTGTCGATGCCCATGTCGCCGGACCAGGTTTTGATCGAGTCGTCATCTTCGGCGATGATGACCGCGCGATCACCGGCGGCGATCACCTGGTTGGGATTGGGGTTGAGATGAATGGCGCCGTCCTTGTCGCAGAGACCGATCAGGGTGCTCTTGTCGTAGGCCAGCACGGCATTGCCGAAGGATTTTCCGACGAGGTCGGGCTGTTCGAGCGTGTAGATCTCGCAGCCGTCGAAATCGAGCAGTTCGGAATAGACGGCGCTCAAGCCCGCCTGGCGGCTGGTATGGACGACGATGCGGGCGATCAGGTCGTCGGCGAGCACCAGCTGCATTTCTCCGCCGCCGACGATCCTTGCGACTTCGGCGTTGTCGGCGTCGCGGATTTCGGCGGCAATCATGTATTTTTCTGTCCGCCGGTTCGGATCGTTGACCAGCGCCAGCACCGTCTTGATGACCTGCGGGTCCGCATCCTCGCCTTCGGGAGAGAGAACGATGATCGACCGCGAGGTCTGCGGGTTGACGATGCCGAGATCGTAGAGGTCGGTCGGATCACCGCTGCGGCAGATGATCTTGGTGTTCTTGCGATCGACGACTTTGGTAGCGATCTCGTCTTCCATCTCCACCTTGTCCTTGTTCGCCATGATGACGATGCGAGGGTTGCGGCGGCTCTGGTTGGCGATGACGAGTTCCGAGATGACGTCGAAGATCGAGGGCGACCAGTTGAGGATGATCGTATGCTCGGTTTCGAGCACCCGCGAACGGCCCTTGCGCAGGTCGTCGAGCTTGTCTTCCAGGCCTGACGAGATGACGCCGATGAGTGCCGAGAAGACGAAGATGCCGGCGATCGTGACCAGCAGCATGATGATGCGGAAGCTCCAACCCTGGTCGGCGCCCATGGTGCCGGCATCGAAGGTGCGCATCAGCGATTCCCACGTGCCTTCGACGAAGCCCAGCGGCTCGGCACCTTCCGGCGCAATGCCGGTTACGGCGAGAATAGCGCCGGCGATCATGATCACCACCAGCGATATCAGCGCCAGCCAGCCGATCAGCGCGATCGCGCCGCCCGCCATGCTCTTGTCGAACCCATAGCGCAGCTGCGCGCCCCAGTTTGCCCGGCTTTTCATCTTGTGTCCCCGAAATATACCCTGGTGGACGAGATGGCAGGATTAGGTTGCGAAACAATTGAAGGCCCGCGTTTTGCGCCGTCGTTGTGCGGGAATGATCTGAGCACAGTAAATTTAGTCTTCGAATCTTGTAAGCCGCTGGTAAAACACGCCCTAAGGCGATGTCGCTCCACAGCCTGTCACATGGCTGTCAAGCAGGAATGCTTATCGTCCGCAGCTTATGTTCGAACAGGGACGCTCCGATGAAGAACCTTCTTTCCGCTTTCACCGCCCTCGTGGCTTTTGGCATGATTGCCGGCGCCGCCGAGGCCGCCGATCTCGTGCTTTATACCAGCCAGCCGAATGAGGACGCGCAGGCGACCGTCGATGGTTTCAAGGCTGCCAATCCGGGCCTCGACGTACAGTGGGTGCGCGACGGGACGCCGCAGATCATGGCCAAGCTCAATGCCGAGATTCAGGCCGGCAATCCGGCGGCCGACGTCCTCTTGATCGCCGACACGGTGACGCTGGAGCGGATGAAGCAGGCCGGCCAGCTGATGGCCTACAAGTCGCCGGAAGCCGCCAATTACGACAAGGCGCTTTATGACGCCGACGGCTTCTACTATTCGACCAAGCTGATCACCACCGGCATCATCTACAACACCCAGGCCGCAATGAAGCCGACCAGCTGGGCGGACCTTGCCAAGCCGGAGGCCAAGGGCCTCGTGACGATGCCGAGCCCGCTCGCTTCGGGTGCAGCCCTCATCCACGCACAGACGCTCGCCGGCGTATCCGGCCTCGGCTGGGATTATTACAAGAACCTCAAGGCAAACGGCGCGATTGCCGCGGGCGGCAACGGTGCGATCCTGAAATCCGTCGCTTCGGGCGAGAAGGCCTATGGCTTCGTGGTCGATTACCTACCGATCCGCGAAAAGGCGAAGGGCGCTCCCGTCGAGTTCGTGTTCCCGAAGGAAGGCGTATCTGCGGTGACCGAGCCGGCCGCGATCCTGGCCTCCACCAAGCATGCTGACAATGCCAAGAAGTTCATCGACTACGTGCTTTCCCAGAAGGGCCAGGAGGGCTTCCTGAAGCTCGGCTACATTCCGGCACGCAACGGCATGGCCGTGCCGCCCGGTTTCCCGGCTCGCGATACGATCAAGCTTCTGCCGATCAATGCCCCCGATGCGCTTAAGAACTCCGAGAAGGACGTCAAGGCCTTCGCGGATATTTTCGGCATCAAAGGCTGATATAAGCGCCTTATGAGACAATCTCGAAATCGGGGAAACGGCCAGCCACGCTGGCTGTTTCCCTCAGACTGCTGACAAACCCCTGGCGTGGTCCGGGGGTTTGTGATTCAGTGGGACATGTTGAAGAAACCTGCCTCTTGCCAGACGGCTCTTGAGATGGTGACGCTCGAGGGTCTGGTGCCGAAGGATCACCTGCTTCGCAAGATTGATGCGGTGATCGACTTCTCGTTCATCCATGATCGCGTTGCCGGGCTTTATTGCGCCGACAACGGCCGGCCGCCGCTCGATCCGACCTTGATGTTCAAGGCGCTGTTCATCGGTTACCTGTTCGGCATCCGCTCGGAGCGCCAATTGGTGCGCGAGATCGAGGTCAACGTCGCCTATCGCTGGTTTCTGCGGATGAAGCTGACGGATGGGGTGTTTGACGCCTCGACGCTGTCGCAGAACCGCCGCCGGCGCTTCAACGACACCTCGGTTTCCCAGGACATCTTTGATCATATCGTTGAGCAGGCGATCGGTCATGGCCTGGTCGACGGTACGGTGCTCTATACGGATTCGACGCATCTGAAGGCGAACGCCAACAAGGGCAGATACGACCTTGCGATGATCGAGAAGTCGCGCGCCGATTATTGGGCCGACCTCGACCGGGCAATCGAGGTCGAGCGGGCGCTGCATGGCCAGAAGCCGTTGAAGGAGAAAGAGCGTCAGCCGGAGGTGAAGGAAACCAAGGTGTCGCGCACCGACCCCGAGAGCGGCTATATGGTGCGCGACGGCAAACCGAAAGGCTTCTTCTACCTCGACCACCGCACGGTGGACGGCCGCCATGCGATCATCACCGACACCCATGTGACACCTGCCAATGTGCATGACAGCATCGTCTATCTCGAGCGGCTGGACCGTCAGCGTGAGCGGTTCGGCTTCGAGGTCGGCGCGGTTGGCCTGGATGCCGGCTATGCGACCTCCGGCATCGCCAAGGGGCTTGAAGACCGCACCATCCTCGGTGTCACCGGCTACCGCAATCCGACACCGCCCAAAGCCGGCATGATGCGCAAATCGAAGTTCGTCCACGAGCCTCAGACAGACGGCTATCGCTGCCCCGAAGGACAGTTGCTCGCCTATGCCACCACCGACCGCAACGGCTATAAACATTACGCATCCGATCCGGCCATCTGCCGCACCTGCCCGTTGCTGGCCTCCTGCACCCATAACGCCACCGCGACACGCACCATCACCCGCCATGTCTGGGCCGATGCCCGCGAGCGCACCGATGCCAACCGCCTGACCGCTTGGGGCAAGGCGATCTACAAACGCCGCAAGGAAACGGTCGAGCGCTCCTTTGCCGATGCCAAGCAGCTGCATGGCCACCGCTATGCCCGCTTCCGAAGTCTCACCCGTGTCGCCTGCCAATGCCTGCTGGCTGCAGCCGCCCAGAACATCAAGAAGATCGCAATGGCGCTCATCAAAACACCAAAACCAGCCGCGGCATGAGCCAGCCCATCCTTCTGCCCCTCCCGCCAAGACCTCCCGGCGGAAAACAAATCCACAAAAACAAAACCCGCCGAAAATATCGACGGGTTTGTCAGCGGTCTGGGGGAAACAGCCAGCCACGCTGGCTGTTTCCCTTTGTCATAGTGGTGATCTTCTGCCTGAGCGTGCTGCCGCTCGGCCGGCTTGCCGCAACCGGAATCATGTCCGCCTTTCGGGGCGGGGCGAGCGAGCTCCTGTCCGACCCGGGCCTTTGGCGGTCGGTCTACGACACCCTGTCGACTTCCTTCTTCGGCATGATCGCAGCCGTCATTCTCGGGGGCGGCTTCGCGCTGCTGCTGACGCTGTTCGACATCCGCGGCAAGGCTCTCCTCGGTTTCCTGTTCATGCTGCCGACGATGATCCCGCCGCAGGTGACGGCGCTGTCCTGGATCGGCATGACGGGTCCTTCGAGTGCGCTCCTGAAGGCGCTGGGGCTGGCGCCGCCGCTCGGCTCGCCGCAGCCGCTCTATTCGGTGGGCGGCATCGCGCTGCTCTACGGCGTACAGAATGCGGCACTGGTCTACCTGTCGCTGCGGGCCGGGCTTCTGGCGCTGCCGCGCGATGGTGTAGAGGCGGCAAGGCTTTCCGGCGCGTCGTCCTTTCAGGTGCTGAAGGATGTCATCCTGCCGCTGTCTCTGCCGGGTTTTGCAGCGGGAGCGGCGATCGCTTTCGTCTCCTGCGTCGGCAATTTCGGGATTCCGGCGATCCTCGGCATTCCCGCCGGGATCTACACGCTGCCGACCCTGATCTATTCGAAATTCGCGGCTTTTGGTCCCCGCACGTTCGCGGACATCTCCGTCTTGTCCGCCTTGATCGCCATCCTGTCGGTGATTGGGCTGATGGTCGAGGCACGGGTGCTGCGCGGCCGCGACTATCGCGTCATCGGCCTGTCGGGGCAGGTCGCGGTGTTCCGGCTCGGCGCCTGGCGCTGGCTTGCCGAACTGTTGCTGTGGCTGACGATCTTCCTGATCCTCGCCATGCCGCTGATCGCGCTGGTCGCAAGTTCGCTGGCTCCGGCCTACGGTGTACCGCTCAGCCCGTCGACGGTCACCGTCAAGGCCTATGAGGAAATCCTCGTGCGCCAGGCTGCGACGCGAATGGCCTTCACCAATTCCCTCTCGCTGTCGCTTGCCACCGCCTTCGGTCTCCTGGTGGTGACGGTGCTGACCGGCTATTTCCTGGTGCGCAGCAAGAGCCGCTTTACCGGACTTATTTCGGCGCTGGCGGAAATCCCCTATGCACTGCCGGGCATCGTGCTGGCTGTTGCCTTCATCCTGCTGTTCGCGGCGCCCATTCCCGTGATCGGCATCTCGATCTACGGGACGATCTGGATCATCCTGATCGCCTATTTCTCCAGCTTCTTCGCCGTCAGCCTGAAACCGGTGGTCAGCGCCTTCCGACAACTCGACCCTTCCCTGGAGGAGGCCGCGCGGCTATCTGGAGCAGGTTTTGCCCGCCGTCTCGCCGATATTCTCGTGCCCCTGGTAGCACCAGCCGCGGGCGCTTCGGTGATCCTCGTGTTCCTGATCGCCTGCAACGAACTGACCGTCTCGGCGCTCCTCTGGTCGGCCGGCACCCAGACGCTCGGCGTGCTGATCTACAATCTCGATGACAGCGGCAGTTTCAACATCGCCGCCGCACTTTCCGTCCTCGTCGTCGTCATGGTGATCGCGATGATGATCGTGCTGGAACTGATGGCGAAACGTCTGCCGAAAGGTGTGGTCCCGTGGCGAAGCTGATCCTCAACCGTCTCTCCAAGACATTCGATCTGGGAGGCCGGGCGGCCGTCAACGACGTATCGCTGACGGTGCGGGAAGGGGGCTTCCTGGCCCTGCTGGGGCCTTCCGGCTGCGGTAAGACGACGGTGCTCCGGATGATCGCCGGCTTCGAACAGCCGAGTGACGGCTCGATCCTGCTCGGCGAGCGAGTTTTGGCAGATGCTGGCGAGATGGTGCCGCCCGAACATCGCAACATGGCGATGGTCTTCCAGTCCTATGCGCTCTGGCCGCATATGAGCGTCGCGGAGAATGTCGGTTATCCGCTGAAGGTCCGGGGCATTTCGGGCGAGAAGCGCGACCGTAAGGTCAAGGAGGCGCTTGCCGCCGTCCACCTCGAAACCTATGCCGACCGGCGCCCCGCCGATCTTTCCGGCGGACAGCGGCAGCGCGTGGCGCTTGCCCGCTGCCTCGTCACCGAACCGGATGTCGTGCTGCTCGACGAGCCGCTTGCCAATCTCGACCGGCACCTGCGCCAGGAAATGGAAGAGACGTTTCGCGAGTTTCATGCCCGGTCGGGCGCAACGATGATCTATGTCACCCATGACCAGGCGGAAGCGATGGCGCTAGCGACCGACGTCGCGGTCATGTCCGAGGGCCGGCTGCTGCAGGTGGCGACGCCCGAGGAGATCTATGCGCGGCCTGAGGGCCGGCTGGTCGGCGGTCTCGTGGGGCAGGGATCGATCCTATCATTGCCGTCACCCGTCGGTGACGGGCGGCTTCTCGAATGGCCGGCCATGCAGGACATTCTGGCGGATCGCACGGAACGGACTTGCGCCGACATTCTCGTGCGCCCGCAGGATGTCGAGATCGCCGCCGGGGGTGCCGCGGTGACGGTGCTGTCGGTTCTGTTCGAAGGCGAGCGTTATGCCTTGCGCCTTGCCTTGCCGGATGGGCAGACACTGCGCGCCTTCAGCCGCCATCCGGTAAAGTCCGGGGACAGGCTCGCCGTCGTCATCCGCTCGGCCTGGCGTCTTTAAACCGCCGGCCTTATCGGGCTCCGGAACATTGCCACCGGATGACCCTGCAGCCGCGGCTGTTCTGGCGGCAGGAGCCGATCGCCTGGTTTTCGGCCTCCCTGCGGTTGTAACCCCAGCCCGAGCCCCAGCCGTCAGGACCCTTGGCGACGGCGCCGCAAGCCTGATCGAACCAGATTGCGATCCGGCAGTCGCTGGCGTCGCAATTGGACTGTGCGGTCCGTTCGGCGCTTCGGCGGGTTGCATGATCGTAGGACCAGCCGAGCGCACCCGTGCGCGGCGAATAGGCGATGGCGCCAAATCCGTCCGCCATCGACTGGCCGGCACCGGCGAACAGAGCACAGAAGGACAGAGATGCCAGAATTATGCGTTTCATGTACAAGAACCCCCGACGGCAGATCGTACCCCGATCACAATAGTGCCGCTGGCCTGAAGGTCGCATCGGTACCGAATTTCTGCAACCGACTTTGTGGGTTGCCGATAATGACGACTTAAATTTCTCGATTCATTCGTTTTTATTACGAGCACCGGCGGTTAAGGTGAAGGCTGCAGCAGGATGGATTCGATGTCTCTACGTCTCGGCACCTTCAACATTGAAAACCTGATGACGCGTTTCGATTTTTCCGGCTGGCGCAACCAGCTTCGGCAGGACCGGGTGCTGCGGCTCTACGATGTGCAGGACAAGGCGGTCTACCAGCAGCTCGAACAGGCCCGGATGATCGCCGAGACGGACGACACCCGGCAGCTTTCGGCGCTGGCGATCGCCGACGCGGATGCCGACATCCTCTGCCTTCAGGAGGTCGACAGCATGCCGGCCCTGCAGGCCTTCGAATATGGCTATCTCTACCGCATGGTCGGCAACGGCTATCGCCAGAAATATCTGGTCGAGGGCAATGATTCGCGCGGCATCGACGTTGCCGTGCTGATGCGCGAGGAGACCCGCAGCGGCGAGAAAATCGAGGTGCAAGACGTGCGCAGTCACGCGATGCTGACCTATCAGGATCTCGGCCTCTTCAACGACGAACTGGCGCTCAGCAACCAGGCGCATGACAAGATCTTCAAGCGCGACTGCCTGGAATTAGAGCTGACGATCGGGGGCAAGCCTTTCTCGCTGTTCGTCGTGCATTTCAAATCCATGGGCAATGCCCGCGACGGCCAGGACGGCCGCACGGGCACGATGGCGATCCGCATCGCTGAGGCGAAAGCGGTGCGCCAGATCGTCGAGCGCCGTTTCGGTAAGGGCCGAACGGCGGACAAGAACTTCGCCATCTGCGGCGACATGAACGATTATCAGGAAAAGGTGCAGGTGATCGGCACCCGCCGCGAAGGCTACCGATTCGAGCCCCGGCGCGAAGAAGTGAGTGCGCTGAATGTCTTCACCGACGACGGCTTCTTAGTGAACCCGATTGCGCGCCGCGACGTGATGGATCGCTGGACGCTCTACCATGCACGCGGGCCGGAGGAGCAGCATCTCTGCCAGCTCGATTATATCTGGCTGTCGCCGGCGCTCGCCGAGCACAACGCCGATAGCGTGCCGGAAATCATCCGCGGCGGCCAACCTTATCGCACCGTCTTTCCGCCGGGACAGGAGGTCGAGCGGTTTCCGCGCATCGGCTGGGACCGGCCGAAGGCATCGGACCATTGCCCCGTCGTGATGTCTCTGGAGCTTCGATGACCATCCAGGCGATCAGCGGCTGGCCGCCTGAAAATACCGTCTTCGAGGTCGAGGCTTTTGATCTTTCGGTCCTGCCCGGAGCACATCCGATCTATCTCGCGCACCGGGACGATATCGAGGAGAACTGGGCGCGGGAATCAGCGGCCAATCCGCATCTCTTCAACGGCCAGATGGTGCTGCAGAACAGGCTTTCGTTCCGGGACGGCGTGATCATCGGCGAGGCGCATGTCATCCCCTATTCGACACTCTTGTGGTGGCGGAAACAGCCCGATCCGGCCGGCGCTTTTCACCTCTTCGGCTTCGCCGTGCCCGTCTCGTCCGATGGGGCAATCATCGCCGTCCGGATGAGCGAAAGGACCGCCAATCCGGGTCAGGTCTATTGCGCTGCCGGTTCGCTCGATCTCCTGGACATCGTCGACGGAAAGCTCGATCTCGAGGCCAATATGTACCGTGAAGTTCGGGAAGAAACCGGCCTCGATCTCGCCGAGGCGAAGGCGGATCGGCAACTCTTCGCCAACTACAGCGGGCACCGGGTCGTCGGTTTCCGCTTCTATCGCTTCGATCTTACGGCGCAGGTGATGCTGGCGCGCATCGCCGATCATATGGTGCATGACGAGGAAAAGGAGATTGCCGGCGCGGTGGCGATCCGCTCGGCCGATCGCGGCGCTCATCCCTACAGCCCGTTGATGTTCCCGATTCTCGACCTGTTTTTCGGCCATTCGATGCGCTGAACAGGGGTTGCTTTGAACCGACCGGTCGGGCAGTTTGGCGCCATCGAAACACGAGGAGGTGTGGTTGGCCCGTCGCTACAGCATCTATGATGTCTTCACCGATAGACGACTTGCCGGCAATCCGCTGGCGGTGATTGTCGACGGAGACGACCTTGCCGACGAGACAATGCAGGCGATTGCCAGGGAGATGAATCTCTCCGAGACGGTGTTCGTCCAGTCTTCCGCGAATGCCGCTTATGCAGCACGTCTGCGCATCTTTACCCCGGGCCGCGAACTGCCTTTCGCCGGGCATCCGACCGTCGGAACGGCGGTGGCGCTCGCCGAACTCAATCATGGGTCTGGTGGGCAGCTCGACATGGACCTTGTCTGCGTGCTGGAGGAAAATGTCGGTCCGGTGCGCTGCGCCGTGCGGTTTCGTGCCGGCGAGGCGGGGTTTGCCGAATTCGACCTGCCGCGAAAGCCGGCGCGAATCGAGCTTCCGCTCGACCGTCAGGGGCTCGCCGATGCGCTGAGCGTCAAGTCGACGGATATCGGTTTCGAGAATCACGTCGCCTCCATCTGGAGCGCCGGCGTGCCTTTCCTGATGATCCCGCTGCACAATCTGGCGACGGTCCAGAATCTCGAATTCGACACGGCCTTGTGGGAAAAGGCGGCGCCGTTCGTGGAGGGCGCGCTGGCGTCGGCATACGTCTATTGCCGTAGCGGCGTGAACCACCAGGCGAAGTTCCATGCCCGGATGTTCTCGCCCGACATGGGGATTTCCGAGGATCCGGCCACGGGCGCCGCGGTCGCTGCACTCTCCGGCGCGATCCGGCATTTCGATGCGCTGCCGGACGGCCATCACCCGGTGCTGGTAGAGCAGGGGGTGGAGATGGGGCGTCCGTCCCTGATCCATCTGCATATCGACGTGAAGGAGGGGGAGATCGCCAGGGCCCGCATCGGCGGCCAGGCGATCAAGGTCGCGGAAGGCAAGCTCTATCTTTGAATTTCGCCGCTTGTCGATGATTGCGATATTGTGACGCAGTAAGACTTTGAAACTTTTCGTTTTTGCGTCGCTATCGAGCTGTGGAGAGGTTTCCGTCAGGCGCAAAATCCGACCTCATGGATTTTTTGCCCGGTCGGGCGAATAATTTTCACCGAGCCGCTGGACAAGCCGAACGATCCCCTTTATACGCCCTCACACCGCTGGCGAGCACGCCTCGCACAGATGGTTCTTGGGTGATTAGCTCAGTTGGTAGAGCAGCTGACTCTTAATCAGCGGGTCGTAGGTTCGAGCCCTACATCACCCACCACTTTTTCAACGATATCAATTCGTTGTGCGCCAACATTAAAGATCATATTTAAATCTAAGGATGACGCTGCGATCACAGAGGCTCCTCTGAGAGATCGCATGCAGAAGCGTCTACACGCGCAGATTTGGCCTCCCGAATTTCTATGGATAACACCTTTGAGACACCCCATCGGTGAAGCTAAGGGTCTTCGGTGCAAAGTCGAGAGCGGCCGACGACCTTGGTGACGTTGGCGAGAAATGCTCGCAGTAGGCGACATCGTCAGCGGCTGGAGAACAGTGATCGAAGTTTCCCAGGGAAGTTGGTGCCTTGTCGCCGGGAAGCTCCAGCGGCAAGGCTTTGGATCCAACGGTCATCTACGGCAACGTGTATCGACTGCAAACCGCCGGCAGTGCGATTCCTGGGTCCGGAGCAAACCCCCGACAGGATCGTCCTACGAATATACGGTCGTAGTGCTGTCGATGTACCCCATTTCAACGAATCTGGATTTAATGACGTCGGAGATCTTCTGGAAGCGGATAAGTTGACGCCACGACAAAGCTGACACGATCAACGCAAGTGCCGGAAGGACCAGGACTATCAACCACCAGCCGGCCATGAAAATGTAGACGCATAAGAGTGCAAGCAACACGGTTGCAATCTTCGAGAACAGCAGCAGACCCGCGGAAACTCCGCGCTCAATCCCGTAGGTGTTTTCACTGGCATAGCCAAGAACAAGATTCTTGAAGTGGTGACCTGTAGACTTGCCGCCGAGGATGACCGGCTTGTCAAGCATCTGCCCCTTTTCATGCACGAAAGCAATTGTAGCGATCGGGGGCTTGGCGAGGTTCAGGGCGACTGCACTCGTCAAGAGCTTCGGAGTGACCATCAACGAGACTGCGACATCGTCCAGCCGGACTTTTGAGCCATCGGCACGCTGCAATTCGATGTGTGTGTAGAACCGGCTATTTCCATATGAGCGGTTTTCACCGACTTCAATAATCTCACCGGTCTCGAAGATAACGTTCTTCATCCGAGAATTCCTTCAGATTTGATAGCTGTATAATGTTGAAATTTACTGCAATCCGTCACTCGGACAGATCGAAAACGAGCCTGGCATTCGGACCTTTGTCGCTATATCCGATGACGTTGCAGCCTTCTCTGACAGGCGCCCTGCCCAAAAGCGTCAGATTTCCGCCTTGGTAATGGCCGCTGACGAGGTACGGCGCCGGAGCGCAGCCTTTCTTATAGGTGTAGGCGATCCCCGAGAACCACTCGTTCGGAACCTCCCAGCCACGGACAAGCACGGTGTCTTCCGTGACCGTTCCGGCCAGAGACTGTTTGGGCTCTGCATAGACGATGATGTGCTGGCGCTGGTGATTGAACATCACCGACTTGTTGTGGCCGATGTGTTCTCCATACTTTTCGTCGTTGGGCCCCAGCTTAAACGTCTGGTCGACCGGAACGGTTTTGTAAGGCCATCCCATCGGACATAGCGTAAGCCACAGGCCACCGAACTCACGGCCTCGATCGGCATCCGACATACCGAGACGCTTGCCTGTCGCAGCGTCTTTGACGCCGACATACCCCTGAAAGTTCTGGTTTTTGGTCTCGGGGCCGTCGAAGAGGTAATGCTTGCCATCAGTCCAGAGATCGCCCGTCTCGCAATTGGCGGTGGCTTCGTAGACATGATCAGCGGACGATTCAAGCGCGTCGGATACGCAGTTCTTCTTTCCAGGATACCAGTTCCCACACCACGATTTCGCCGACTCCGGTGTGACCTTCGCCTTCATCGTGGACTTTGTCCCGCCGTAATCGGTGGCCTCGGTGATGATCGCAGTGGTCGTCTGCTTAAACAAAGGGTACTCGTCGCCGATCGGTGCAGGCGGCATTAAAGGGATGGTCGCGGATAAGAAAATGGCTGCGGACAAAAGTGGCATAGCAATGTTTTCCGGATTGAAGATGGTCGTCGATGGGGCGACCATAGACCGGAAAAGCTGCGGAAGAATTTCGCGTATACGTAGAAAACTTTGCCGACGATTATCAGCGCATCAACCTTTCCGAACTCGTTGTTACGTTTCCGCCAAAACGCAACAACGGCCGCACTTGTTGCCGCTCTCCGCCGGCAGGGCTACTTTCATCCCCAATCCCGTTTCTTTTGCTCCCTCGACGGGAACTCCGGCGCCTGATCGGCATTTGGTCTGCAAGACGAAATGGGAGCGCGGTCATGAAGCCAATCCTCTTGCTTTTGGGCAGCCTTGTCCTACTCGTTCTGGTGTTCCTGAGCGGCGTGATCATTACCGCGAACGTGATCGCCGTGCCCGAACCCCATAAGTTCGCCAATATGGATACGCCGGACCTGTGGACCTCCAAACCGAAGGCCGTCGACACCGCCGGCCAGGATTATCAGCGCCCGCCCGCTGCGACGCCTCCGGCTTCGGTTGCAGCCGATACGCGGGAAACGCCCGCTGTCCAGCAGACCGCCACGGGGGTAGCCGTCGACAATACAGTGACCGGGTCCATCAATCCGCAGCAGCCGGCCACTCCGCAGCAGCCGGCTACAGTGCCGCAGTCGCAGGACGAGAGGAAAGCCATGCTCGATCCCGCCCAGGCCGACTGGTGCTCCGCGCGATACAAATCCTATCGAGCCGAAGACAACAGTTACCAGCCTTTCAGCGGCGGCTCCCGCCGGCAGTGCCGGGCACCGGGCGCTGCCGCGACCGGGACCGTTGCCGCGGCACCGATGCCTGATCAGCCGCAAGCTCTGCAGATGCAGGATGAATTGCAGCCGCTTCCAGAAAGACCGGCTACCCGCGCCAATCAACGGGCGAATGACGGAGCGGTAGGCTACGCACAGTCGCGGGCGATCGAGGCCGACGCTCCTGCCGGATCCCATGAGGAATGGTGTTTTGCCCGTTACCGGTCCTACCAGGCCGAGGACAACAGCTATCAGCCCTTCGCCGGCGGCCCGCGCCGCCAATGCCAATCGCCTTTCGGCTGATCACCAGCTCAGGCGGCGCGTTGGACGAGGTTCTTCGCCATCATCATATGCACGCCCTTGCAGCCGTTGACGGTCTGGGTGATGCGCAGGTCGCCGGCAAGGCTGCAGAGCGTATAGGCATCTTCCCGCGACAGGCCGCCTTTTTCGCCGAGCAGCACGATCATGTCACGCAGCGCCATGACGGCGCATTGGTCGAGATCCGGATCCATGCCCATGGTAATGTAATGCGTCGGCGTTTCAGCCCGTGGATAGACGAAATCAAGATCGTCGCGCACGGTAAGCCGGAAGGTGCCGCGCAGCGCCGTCTCGATGGCGGTAATGCAGACCTCGCCGTCGCCCTGCGCACCATGGCCGTCTCCGCAGGAAAACAGCGCGCCCTCGTTGAAGATCGGCAGATAAAGCGTGGTGCCGGCGACCAGTTCCTTGTTGTCGATATTGCCGGCGTGCGAACGCGGCATGATCGAGGTGATGCGGCCCCAGTTCGGCGGCGGAGCGACGCCCATGACCCCGAAGAAGGGCGCCAGCGGCAGGTCGAGACCCCAGGGCAGGCGGCCGACATTCCCCTGCTTGTCGAGCGGGATGGTGATCATCCGCGGCCTTTCGAAATCATAGGGGAGCGTGCCGGCAAGCGGGCGGATGACGTTATAGCCCCAGTCCTGGCGCAGCTCGACATCGAGGATCTTCACCTCCAGCACCTGGCCGGGCCTGGCGCCGCGCACGGCGACCGGGCCGGTCAGGATATGGCCCTGCATGATCGGCCGGCAGTTTTCGTGAATTTCGAGATGTTCGGGAAGGATGGTGAACCCTTCCTTCGGCAGAACTTCCGCAGGGCCGGAGACCGTGTCGATCACCACCGTGTCGCCGCTGTCGATCGTCAGCACCGGCTCGCGGGCGGCGTCGAAATAACCCCAGGCGCAGGTTTTGGAAGAGGCGGAGACGTGATGTTGCATGGCCGGGCTCGCTTATCTGATCCGGGGAGAGACTAGCCGATTTTACTTTGCACGCCAGTCCGCAAATCCAGCCCAGTTCGCGACGATTGATTTGCTAGTTGGGCCGTTGCCGCAAGTCTTAGGCCGTTCCGGCGGCCTCCGGTCTCGTGGTTGCCATGCGGCGTTCGGTCTGGCGCAGGCAGAGCGCCAGGACCAGGCCAAGCCCTGTTGCGGCGGCGATGTAGAACGGTGCGCCCTGCCAGCCGGATGCTGCAACGATCGAAGCGAGCAGCATCGGTCCGAAGACCTGGCCGATATTGGAGCCCTGCATGACGAAGCCGCTGAACGTTCCGACGAGGTCTCGGCGCGGTGCATAGACGGGCAACGAGCCCATGATGGTCGCCGGCAGGACGCCGCCCGACACCGCGTAAAGCACCGAGGCACCGTAGCGCATCCAGAGCGGAAAGCTATGGCCGAAGACGACGAAGGCGGTCAGCGTCAGCATCACGCAGGGACCGGCAATCAGCACCCAGCGCGGGGCACCCCAACGCGCGAAGACGCCGCCGAATATGTTGCCGACGCCGTTCGCGAGCACTGCCAGCGCGGTCATGATGGACGCAGCCGCGAGGCCGGTTCCCATTTCCTCGATCAGCAGCGTCGGCAGGAAACCGAAGACGGACATGAAGCTAGCGCTGTAGGCGGCGAAAATACCGGAGAGTATCCAAGACATCGGCCGGGACGCGGTGAGCTTGACGGCCGTCAGAAGCGACGTTGTCGGATGTCCGGCGGTTTGTGGTTTTGGAAGGCGCATCGCCAGCAGGGCCACCATCGGAATGACGCTGAGCATGGCGGCGAAAATCCAGGAACCCTGCCAGCCGAAGCTCGGCAGCAGGAAGGGCGAGATCATCATCATCACCGCAACGCCGACCGGCATCCAGATACCCCAGAGCGCGAAGGCAAGGCCGGTGTCGCGCGGTTCGACCGAGGCCGCAATCAGGCCCGGGGCCGCGACCGAGACCATGATGAGGCCGACGCTTTCGAGCACGCGGCTGGCGAAGATCACCATTTCAGAATGGGTGAGGGCGCCGATCAAGCTGCCGGCGATCAGCAACGCGAGGCCGAGGATCATCGCGCGCCGATGGGTCAGGTAATCGGTGAACCGGCCGATCAGGATGCCGCAGGCGGCGCCGAGAGCGCTTGCCAAGCCCATTAGCCAGCCGGCAGCCACGAGATCGATGCCGAGTTCGGAGCGCAGCATGGGGATAGCTGGCGGTACCTTGCCGACGTGCAGGGCCGCAGCGATGCCGCCCAGAACGGCGATTGTGACATGTCCCCAACGCGTCATGCTGACTCTATTCCAATCATCGAACAAACATCCGACCGCTTTATCACCCCCGTACGAACCGAGGCATAAATTCCGTCGCGGACGGCATGATTTCTTGGCCTAGGCAGCAGACGATGACGGAAAGGGTGGCATTCATTGCCTTCTCAGGGGACGCCTCGCCGGGACAGTGATACTCAGTTCTCAAGACGTCGCCTGACATTCGGGCTTTCGTCGCCTCGTTGGTAAAACGGGCCTAGCTTGCCTTGCGCATCTGCTCGCGGCTTTCCTCGACCTTGAGGTTCTGAACCAGCTTGGCGAGCCAATCGACGAAGACCCGCACCTTGTTGGAGAGGTGGCGGGTCTGCGGATAGACGATGTAGAGAGGTAGCGACGCGCAGTGCCAGTCGGAGAGAACTTCGACCAATTCGCCCTTCTCCACCGTCTCCTTCACCATGAAGCGCGGCGACTGGATGATACCCATGCCGGAAATCGCGGCGTTCACATAGGTCCGGGCATCGTTGACGGAGACGACGTATCGGGGCGTGATTTCCAGGTTTTCATCGTCGCGACGGAATTCCATGGATCTCACCCGGCTGGACTGGGCGTTCAGGTAACCGACGGCCAGATGGTCTTCCTGCAGGTCCTGCGGGCGTTCGGGCACACCGAAATTGCGGATGTAGAGAGGTGCCGCATAGGCCGACATGCTGATCTCGCCGACCTTGCGGGCAATCAGCGACTGGTCGGTCGGGGTGCCGGCGCGCAGAGCGCAGTCGACGTTTTCGGCGATATAGTCGACCAGCCGGTCGCCGACGCCGATATCGAGCCTGATCTGCGGAAAAACGCTTATGGAAATCACATAAATTCGGAATGACCAGCAAATCGGCGAAGGCGCCGGCCATCTCCACGCGCAGCCGGCCGGATGGCTGGCTCTGCGAATTCGACATGCTGCCGTCGAGTTCGTCGAGTTCGGAAATTATCTGCATCGCGCGCTCATAATAGAGCGCGCCGTCGGTCGTCACCATGACCTTGCGGGTGGTGCGGTTGAGCAGCGTCGTGCGCAGATGGCCTTCGAGGCTCTGGACGAGATTGGTCACCGTCGTTTTGGGCATATTGAGAGTGGCCGCAGCCCGGGTGAAATTACCGGTTTCCACGACGCGAACGAATACGCGCATTGCCGAAAGCTGATCCATTGTCTTGATTCCTGCTGCGCCGCAACATTGTTCCGAAATATGGAATAGTGTTGTCGAATGCCGTTAACTTGTATGTTTTCACCCGAATAATAATATCAGGTTCAAGATTGACGGCAAGCACCCCGCTTTTACTAGGGGTTTGCCCGAGGGTTTTTCAATGATTGCGCAGTGGGAAAATATCGCATTTGACAAGTCGGCCAAGCCGGCTGTCCCCATGCGCGTCTATGAAGGCGCTGCCAAGGGCAAGGTTCCGCCGCTGGTGCTTTACCTGCGGGGCGGTGCGTTTCTTAATGAGCTGCGGGCCGAAAACGAACGTCCTGTCGCCAAGGCGCTGGCGGAAGCAGGGGCCGTGGTACTGGAAGCCGATTACAGCAGCGTTTCGCAAAACATGTTTCCGCAGGCTATGGAATGCGCATTTGCGGCGCTCCAGTGCCTTGCCGGCCGGCGCAAACAGTTCGGCAGTGCCAAGTCCCAGCTTTTCGTGGCGGGCGACGAGGCGGGCGGCAATGTTGCGGCCGGCGTTGCGCTGAAGGCGCGCGACCTGATGCCCGGCGAGCTGAACGGCCAGATCCTGCTGTCGCCGATGATCGACCCGATGATGGCCACCCGATCGTTTCGCAAGGCGGACGATATCGGCATGGGCGAACGTTGGGCGGAAGGCTGGAGCCATTATCTCGGCTCCCATTGCGGGTTCCAGCATCCTTATGCGGCACCCTGCCTCTGTTCGCGGCTTTCGGGTGTCGCGCCGGCTCTCATCGTGACATCGGAAGACGATCCGCTGCGCGATGAAACGGTAGGTTATGCAACGCGCCTGAGCGAGGCCGGTGTTTCGGTCAGGCGGAAGATCTTCCCTGCCAGCTGCGGCTGGACGGGCATTTACAGAGAGGGCGACGGCGAGTGGATGACAGCACTTTGTGCCGAATTCACGAGCTTCGTCCGAGAGTTAACTTAATAGCATGATTTATTTTGAAGGCAAATAACGGCCAATTCCCAAGGCCGTAAGGAGACTACCAATGACCTCGAAGATCAAAAGCTGGGCCCTGTGGGGCACTGGATTGGGCACCGCTGCGTTGATTGCGGGTGCCTCGGTCTATCTCGATCTGCCGCAGGGCGCCCATGCCGCGCCTGCGACGGCTGCTGCGGCTCCGGCCGTTCCCGTGACGGTTGCCACTGTCGAACCACGCAATGTTTCCACCTGGCAGGAATTTTCCGGAAGGTTGGAAGCCGTCGACCGCGTCCAGATCCGGCCGCGCGTCACCGGCACCATCCAGGCGGTGCATTTCCGCGAAGGCGGACTGGTGAAGCAGGGCGACCTGCTCGTCAGCATCGATCCGGAGCCCTACCGGGCGGCGGTCGCACAGGCTGAAGGCCAGGTGGCATCGGCACAGGCGAAGGTCGAGCTTGCCAATACCGAACTCGATCGCGGCAAGAACCTCGCTTCCAAGAACACCATCTCTCAGAGCGATCTCGCCCAGCGCCAGAGCGCCCAGAGTGAGGCGCTGGCCAACCTCCAGTCCGCCAAGGCGGCCCTGAAGACGGCGCAGCTCAATCTCGACTATACCGAGATCCGGGCACCGATCGCCGGCCGGGCCGGCAAGTTGGAAATCACGGTCGGCAACCTGGTAGCGGCAGGTTCCGCCTCCGCCCCATTGACGACACTCGTTTCGGCCGATCCGATCTATGCGAGCTTCGACGCCGGCGAAGAACTGGTGTCCCGTACGCTCAACGACCTTCCGCTCGTCGACGGTGTGCCGGCGATCGAACAGGTACCGGTCGAGGTCAGCACGCTCGCCGGTAACGGCACGCCGATCCGTGGCAAGCTGCAGCTCATCGACAACGAAGTGAATGCCTCGAGCGGCACGATCCGCGTGCGCGCCGTCTTCGACAATCCGGGCGGCAAGCTGATCCCGGGCCAGTTCGTGCGGGTTCGCATGGGCCAGCCCAAGGCCCAGGATCACCTGATGGTCAGTGAAAAGGCTGTCGGCACCGATCAGGACAAGAAGTTCGTCTTCGTGGTCGATGCGGCCAATACCGTTGCGTACCGGCAGGTGGAGCTGGGCACGGCAGTCGACGGCATGCGGATCGTCGAGAAGGGCCTCAATCCGGGCGACCGGATCGTCGTCAACGGCCTGCAGCGCATCCGTCCGGGTGCTGTGGTCCAGCCGCAGGACGAGGCGAAGGTCGCCAACAAGTAACGCTCTGAGCGGCGGTTAGCCCGCCGCTTCCCCACACTCATCCAGTTCCGGTTCGTGGAGCTTGCGGCCTTGTCGGCCGCGAGCCGGGGCCGTTTCGCCTCTTGTTCAACCCCGGAGAGAGGGCTTTGACATGAATATTTCCAGGTTTTTCGTCGACAGGCCGGTCTTTGCGGCCGTGCTGTCGATCCTCATCGTGGTCGCGGGCCTGATCGGCATGCGGTCGTTGCCGATTTCCGAATATCCCAATGTGGTCCCGCCTTCGATCGTCGTGCGTGCCGTCTATCCTGGCGCCAACCCGACGGTCATCGCCGAAACGGTCGCGACGCCGCTCGAAGAGCAGATCAACGGCGTCGAGGACATGCTCTACATGTCCAGCCAGGCGACCTCCGACGGCGTGATGACGCTGACCGTCACCTTCAAGCTCGGCACCGATCCGGACAAAGCGCAGCAGCTCGTTCAGAACCGCGTGAGCCAGGCCGAACCGCGCCTGCCGGCAGAAGTGCGTTCGATCGGTCTGACGACCGTCAAGAGCTCGCCGGACTTCATCATGGTGGTCAATCTCGTCTCCGACCGATACGACATCACCTACCTGCGCAACTATGCAACGCTCAACGTCAAGGACCGGCTGAACCGCATCCAGGGCGTCGGCCAGGTGCAGGTGTTCGGCGCCGGCGACTATTCGATGCGCGTGTGGATCGATCCGCAGAAGGCTGCCGAGCATTCGATGGCCGCAAGCGACATCTCGAACGCCATCCGTAGCCAGAACGTCCAGGCAGCGGCGGGCATTATCGGTGCCTCGCCGACCCAGCCGGGTGTCGACCTGCAGCTCAACGTCAATGCCCAGGGGCGCCTGCGCACCCCGGAAGAGTTCGGCAATATCATCGTGAAGAGCGGTCAGAACGGTGAAATCACCCGGTTGCGGGATGTCGCGCGTATCGAGCTCGGCGCAGCAGACTATACCCTGCGTTCGCTGCTTGATGGTCAGCCGGCCGTCGCCGTTGCCGTTCTTCAAGCACCCGGTTCCAACGCGATCGAGATCGCCGACAACGTCAAGGCGACCATGGACCAGCTGCAGTTGGCGATGCCGCAGGGCGTGAAATACGAGATCGTCTACGATACGACCAAATTCGTGCGCGCATCGATCGAGAAGGTCATCGACACGTTGCTCGAAGCCATCGCGCTCGTCGTGCTCGTGGTCATCATCTTCCTGCAGACCTGGCGTGCCTCGATCATTCCGCTGATCGCCGTTCCCGTCTCGATCATCGGCACGTTTGCGGTCATGTATGCCTTCGGCTTCTCAATCAACGCGCTGACACTGTTCGGCCTCGTGCTGGCGATCGGTATCGTCGTCGACGATGCGATCGTCGTGGTGGAAAACGTCGAGCGCAATATCGAGGGCGGCTTAAGTCCGCGTGAGGCGACCTACAAGGCGATGAAGGAAGTCTCCGGTCCGATTATCGCGATCGCGCTGGTTCTGGTCGCGGTTTTCGTGCCGCTCGCCTTCATCAGCGGGCTTTCCGGGCAGTTCTACCGGCAGTTCGCGCTGACGATCGCAATTTCGACGGTCATCTCGGCGATTAACTCGCTGACGCTGTCGCCGGCACTTGCTGCCTTGCTGCTCAAGGACCATCACGCCAAGAAGGATTGGCTGACCCGGTTCATGGATGCGATCTTCGGCTGGTTCTTCCGTGGTTTCAACCGCATCTTCGGTGCGGCTTCCAACGGCTACGGCCGCACGGTCGGCGGGTTGCTCTCGCGCAAGAGCCTGGTGATGATCATCTATCTGGCTCTCGTCGGTGCGACCTACAGCATGTTCAATGCGGTGCCGGGCGGCTTTGTGCCGGCACAGGACAAGCAGTATCTGATCGGCTTTGCCCAGCTTCCGGACGGCGCCACGTTGGACCGCACCGAAGACGTGATCAAGCGGATGAGCGAGATCACCTTGGCACAGCCTGGCGTCGAACATGCCATCGCTTTCCCGGGCCTGTCGATCAACGGTTTCACGATCGGCTCGAATGCCGGCATCGTCTTCGCAGTTCTCGACGACTTCGAAAACCGCAAGACGCCGGAGCTCTCGGGCGGCGCGATTGCCATGCAGCTGAACCAGAAGTTCGGCGCCATCCAGGACGCCTATATCGCCATGTTCCCGCCGCCGCCGGTCAACGGCCTCGGAACGACGGGCGGGTTCAAGCTGCAGATCGAGGACCGTGCAGGTCTTGGGAACCAGGCGCTCGACGAGGCCACCAAGGCGGTGATCGCCAAGGCCTACCAGACGCCTGAACTTGCCGGCATCTTCTCGAGTTTCCAGATCAACGTGCCGCAGCTCTATGCCGATCTCGACCGCGCCAAGGCCGAACAGCTCGGCGTCTCGGTGACGGACGTCTTCGAAACGCTGCAGATCTATCTCGGTTCGCTTTATGTGAACGACTTCAACGCCTTCGGCCGCACCTACAGCGTCCGGGTGCAGGCTGACGCCAAGTTCCGCGCCAAGGCGGAAGACATCGGCCAATTGAAGGTCCGTTCGCAGTCCGGCCAGATGATCCCGCTCTCGGCTCTACTGAAGGTGGATGCTCAGACCGGTCCGGAACGGGCGACCCGCTACAACGGTTTCCTGTCCTCCGATATCAACGGCGCTCCTGCTCCGGGCTTCTCGTCCGGCCAGGCAGAGGCTGCGATTACGAAAATCCTCGACGAGACGCTGCCTTCCGGCATCGAGTTCGAGTGGACGGACCTGACCTATCAGCAGATTCTTGCCGGCAATTCGAGCATCGTCGTCTTCCCGCTGGCGCTGCTGCTCGTCTACCTCGTGCTCGCCGCCCAGTATGAGAGCCTGACGCTGCCGATCGCGATCATCATGATCGTGCCGATGGGTGTGCTTGCCGCCTTGACGGGCGTGTGGCTCACCGGTGGAGACAACAACATCTTCACCCAGATCGGGTTGGTGGTGCTGGTGGGTCTCTCGGCGAAAAACGCGATCCTGATCGTGGAGTTCGCCCGAGAACTGGAGTTCCAGGGGAGGACACCGTTCCAGGCGGCGGTCGAGGCGAGCCGGCTGCGCCTACGTCCGATCCTGATGACGTCCATGGCCTTCATCATGGGTGTCGTGCCGCTGGTGGTATCTACCGGTGCGGGTGCGGAAATGCGCTCCGCCATGGGTATCGCCGTGTTCTCCGGCATGATCGGGGTGACTTTCTTCGGCATCTTCATGACGCCGGTCTTCTACCTGCTGGCACGTTTGCTAACCGGCAGCCGTCCTCTGCGGCAGCACGGTACGGAGGAGGCGGCTCCCGCTCTCTCTCCAGCGGAGTAAGGTCTACCTCCGGCGCCGCGCGGGTTCTTTCCACCGGGAACCCGCGCGGTATTCTTATGTCTAAAATGGTCGAACGCATCCTTTTGGGATGCGCTCGACCATTTTAGGTTTTTGTCTTTAGATCTTTGTTTTGCAGATGTACGACACGCGTTAGAGAGCACCGCCGTCGATGATCAGGGTCTGGGCGGTCATGGCCGCGGATGCATTCGAGGCGAGGAACAGGCAGGGGCCGACAAGGTCTTCAGCCACCAGCACCCGCTTCAGGGACTGGCGGGCGACCATCGCCGTGATGCTGTCGTCATTCAGCCAGAGTTTCTTCTGCCGTTCGGTGACGATCATTCCGGGGAGGATGGCGTTGACGCGGATGTTCTCGGTTCCAAGCTTTCCGGCGAGGCTCTTGGTCAGGCCGATGATCCCGGCCTTGGCGGTCGCATAGGCGGGCAGTCCGCCCATGTTGAGCAGATAGGCGATCGAGGAGAAATTGACGATCGCGCCACCGCCGGCCCTGCGCAGGTGTGGGACCGCAGCCTGGGTGACGAAGAACATCTGCTTGATGTTGATGGCCTGGGCATTGTCCCAGTATTCCTCGGTCACCGTCTCGAACTCGTGGCGGTCGTCCCAGCCGGCATTGTTGACCAGCACCGAGAGCGATCCGAGTTGCTGCGCGGCCCTGTCGACGGCGGCTTTCGTTTCCGCGACGTTGCGCAGATCGGCTTTCAGGTAAAGGACCGGATGGCGGGCGGTCCTGGAAAGACGTTCCACCAATGCGCGGCTCGGCTCGTCGGCAATATCGATGAACGCGACCTTGGCACCCTGTGCCGCAAAACCTTCCACCAAGGCGGCGCCGATGCCAGAACCGCCGCCTGTGATCAGCACGCCACGATCGGCGAGATCCGCATGCCGTACAGAAATATTGGCCAAAACACCCTCCTTGTCCGGCTTGGTCGCCAAGTTCTATCGCTTCGATGCGGGAAGACAAGGATGTGCGACAAACTCTCGCCATCTAGGCGCGCAATGGTCCCGACATGACCATTGCGACAGGAATAGCCGTCGGCGTCGGGCTGGGCACGGTGCTCGGGACAGTCGTTTTTGACAATATCGGTATCGGTGTTGCCGTGGGCATCGCGATCGGCGTTGCCCTGTCTCAATTCCTGCGTTCGCGATCGAAATAGCCCGAAGGCGGTCGCATGCCTTTGCCGGGAATTGCCTTCCTGCGTCATTGCATTTACTCGGAAGAGGGCAGTTTCCGGCCATCTCCCCGAGTCGGAATCCGACGCTAAAGGAACTTTCAGTGCCTCTTCCCGCCGCCGACATCTCCCTTCCCGAAAAAACCTACGCTGCTTTCCTGTTCGACATGGACGGCACGATCCTGAACTCGATCGCATCCGCCGAACGCGTCTGGGGACGCTGGGCGGCAAAGATGGGTTTCGATGTGGAAGCATTCCTGCCGACCATGCATGGCAAGCGTGGGATCGACACGATCAGCGCACTGAACCTGCCGGGCATCGATCCGGCCGCGGAAGCCGAAGGCATCCTGCGCGGCGAGATCGAGGATGTTGAGGGCGTGGTGCCAATCCCGGGCGCGGTGGAATTCCTCTCCGCGCTGCCGCCTGAACGCTGGGCGATCGTCACGTCGTCGCCGATCGAACTCGCCAAGGTCCGGCTTGCCGCCGCCGGAATTCCGCAGCCGCGCTACATGGTGACCGCCGAAGACGTCACCGTCGGCAAGCCCAATCCGCAGGGCTATATCCTTGGCTCGGAACGGCTCGGCGTCAGCCCCTCGGAGGTGCTGGTGTTCGAGGATGTGCCGGCCGGCATCCAGGCGGGCGAGGCGGCAGGCGCCGACGTGATGGTGATCACCGCCACCCATTCCCATCCGATCGAAACCGGGCATTCGAAAATACCCGGCTATCTCGATGTGGTGCCGCATATCGGCGAAGACGGACGGCTGTCGATCCGCCGCAAGGCGTGAATATCAGACAGGCTGGGTCGACGCCTTCATGATGCTGACGGTTGCGAACCAAAGCACGACGCCGAGGCCGAGCAGGCAGGCGGCAATCAGATACTGAACCGGATCCCGGCCGGTCCAGGGGCCGGCGAGGAAGGCGCAGGAGATCGCACCGAGTACCGGCAGGATGGTCGGCGTGCGGAAATGCTTGTTCTCGACCGTATCCTTGCGCAGCACCAGCACCGCGACGTTGACGATCGCAAAGACGCAGAGAAGCAGCAGCGCCGTGGTACCGCCGAGCGCCGGAACACCGCCGGCAAACAGGATCAGCGCGACCGCCAGCAGCGACGTGAAACCGATCGCGATATAGGGTGTGCGACGGCCCGAATGGACCTTGCCGAGCACCTGCGGCAGAACCCCTTCGCGGCTCATGCCGTAGATCAGGCGGCTCGCCATCATCATGTTGATCAGCGCGGAATTGGCCACCGCGAACATGGTGATGATCGCAAAGATGCCGATCGGAAAGCCGGGGGCGCCGGCCTGCACGACCTTCAGCAGCGGCGTCTCGCCCTGGCCGAGTTCATTGGCCGGTACCAGCGTGATCGCAGAGATGGCCACCAGAACGTAGATGAGGCCGGTGAGGGCAAGGCCGGTTAGCAGCACCTTCGGGAACATCCGGCTCGGCTCCTTGCATTCCTCGGCCATGTTGACCGAATCCTCGAAGCCGACCATGGCGAAAAAGGCGAGGGTGGTGGCCGCGACGACTGGCCAGAAGACGCCGCTGTTCTCCGGGGTCGCGAATGTCCAGGCGCGGGAAACGTCGCCCTGGCCGCCAGCGATCGCCCAGAAGCCGATGCCGATGATGATCAGCAGGCCGGTCAGCTCGACGACGGTCAACAGAACGTTCAGCCTGACGCTCTCGCCGACCCCTCGGAAATTGACGGCAGCGACCAACGCGATGAAACCAACCGCGATCAGCGGTACGCCCCAGGCGCCGAGATCGAGGCTGAGAGAGGTCGCGAAGTTGGAGGCAAAGGCCCGCGATGCGGTCGCCGCCGAGGTGATGCCCGACGACATCACCGCAAAGGCCACGAGGAAGGTGACGAAATGGATGCCGAAGGCCTTGTGGGTATAGAGTGCTGCGCCGGCCGCGCGCGGATATTTGGTGACCAGTTCGAGATAGCTGAAGGCGGTGAGGAGGGCGACGACGAAGGCGATCAGAAAGGGCAGCCAGACCACCCCTCCGACCTGCTTGGCCACCTGGCCAGTCAGGGCATAGATGCCCGTCCCGAGAATATCCCCGACGATAAACAGCAGCAGTAATCCGGGTCCCATCACCCGGTGGAGTTCCGTCTTCTGTTCGCCCAATTCAGTGACCGGCTTTTTCATAAACTCCTCCTGATGTTATCGATTCCCTCCGGAAGAGTGTTCAATGAGAACAAGCGCCGGTTGTTCCCAAAAAACGCGGAGGTTTCAGCCCGTTCCGGCCTGGGAAAAGGGGTATAGCGAAAATATCGTAAAAACTTGCACTCGATGCAAAAATCCTCTAAATACGACGGTGTAGCCGCCGCACTGCACAATTCTGCGGCCGATGTGCGTATTTTTCTTGAGCGGAGGTTCCCATGCCTTGGAATTGCCATGCAGGCTGTGAAGGTCGGCGGAATACTCGATCGCATTTTCAAACCGGTGAGTCTCTGACCATGACAGCAGATGCGGCATTTTCGGATTTTTGGCATTTTTTCCGTTCCTGGATCAGCAATCCATTGCGGGTTGCGGCGTTGGCGCCTTCCGGGGATTCGCTCGCGCGACTGATGACCCAGGAGATCGCGCCGCTGGACGGCCCGGTTATCGAACTCGGTCCGGGGACCGGGGTATTCACCCGTGCGCTTTTGGCGCGCGGCGTTGCCCAATCCGACCTCACCCTGATCGAATACGGTCCGGAATTCGTTCCCGGCCTTCAGCGGCGTTTTCCAGACGCGCGGATCCTGCAGATGGATGCGGCAAAGCTCGCCCATGAGGATATTTTCGAGGGCGAACCGGTCGGCGCGGTCGTCAGCGGCCTGCCGCTGCTCTCCATGTCGCCGCGCAAGATTACCGCGATCCTCGGCGGAGCCTTTACCTATATCCGTCCGGGCGGTTCCTTCTACCAGTTCACCTATGGCCCGCGTTGTCCCGTGCCGCGGCCGATCCTCGACCGGCTGGGTCTGAAGGCCGTGCATATCGGCCACACCGTGCGCAACCTGCCGCCCGCTGCCGTCTACCGGATTTCCCGCCGCAAGCCGCTGGATCTGACACGGGAGCGTTCCAGATATCGTGCCGAGGCAGAGGGCAGCCCGGTCCAAGCCGACGACGCGGGCGCCTGAACAAAATCGGATGAAATGACCAAGGCGATTGATGGCGCGACGACAGGCCGGCGGGAGCTCAAGCGTCGGCAGACCCGCGAACGCATCGAGGAAGCGGCGATGAGCCTGTTCCTCGAGCGCGGCTTCGATGCCACGACGGTCGAGGAAATTGCCGAACGCGCCGAGGTCTCGAAACGCAGTTTCTTCGACTATTTTCCGTCCAAGGAAGAGGTCGTGTTCGCCTGGCAGGACGGTTTTGCCGATCATCTGATGGCGGCGATCGCGTCGAGGCCAGCGGACGAGCCGGCGGTCAAGACCGTGCAACACGGCCTCGTCAGCGCCATCGTCTCGGCAGCCGACGAAAGAGCGATGGCGCTCGGCGAACTGATCCGCAGTACGCCGGCGCTGAAAGCCCGAGACCAGCTCAAATATGCCAAGCTCGAACTGAAGCTCACCGAGGCGCTGAAGGCTCGAAGCCGAAGCGACGAAGAACGGCTGCGCGTGCGCCTGCTGGCCGCCGTGGTCATAGGCGCCTTGCGGGCAGGCGGAGAACTGTGGAACGAACAGCCGCCGGGCACTTCGCTCGAAACCTTCGCGCATCGGTTCTTCGGCGATTTCTGGAAGACACTTGCCGATTTTGGCTACGAGGGGCAGGACCTCTGATCAGGCCACGCTGAGTGTCGCGGCGGCGAGCACCACATAGCGGACCGCCTTGCCGATAAAAACCAGGATCAGGAAGGTCGGTAAAGGTTCCTTGAGCACGCCAGCCGCGACCGTGATTGCGTCGCCGCCGATCGGCAGCCAACTCAGCAGCAGCGACCATTTTCCGTATTTCTGGTACCAAGCCTGTGCCTTGTCCAGTTTTTCCTGGGTCACCGGAAACCATCGGCTGTCGCGAAAACGTTCGACACCACGCCCGAGCAGCCAGTTCACGGCGGCCCCCGCCGTGTTGCCGACCGACGCGACCAGCAGCAGGGCGATGAGCGAATACCGATCGGTCAGGATGAGGCCGACAAGGATTGCCTCCGACTGCATCGGAAAGATCGTGGCGGCGATGAAGGCGGCGGAGAACAGTCCCGCATAGGCGGCAAAATCGAGCATGATCGACCTATAGCGGAGCCAAATGAAGAAGGGCGGATGAAAACCCGCCCTTCCTGTATTGCTGGGTTGTCAATCAGGCCTTTTTGGCGTTTTCGACCTCTTCCGCAGCCGTTTCCACCGCCTTGGCGTGACGTTTGCGCCAGTCGCCGAGGAAGAGCAGGATCGGAGCCGCGATGAAGACAGACGATGCGCCGGCAACGAGAATACCGAATGCCATGGGGACCGCGAAGCTTTCGACCGCGCTGCCACCCCCAGATCGCCATCGGCAGAAGCGACAGGAAGGCGGTGGCGTTGGTGTAGAGGCTTCGAGCCAGCGTCTCGTTGATCGACTTGTCGATCAGTTCGCGCAGCGGCATCGACTTGTAGAGCCGCATGTTTTCACGCATGCGGTCGTAGACGACGACCTTGTCGTTGACCGAATAACCGACCATCGTCAGCACCGCGGCAATCGCGGTCAGATTGAAATCGAGGCCGGTGATGGCGAAGAAACCCACCAGCTTGGTGACGTCCAGCACCAGGGTGACGATAGCGCCGACCGCGAACGGCCATTCGAACCGCGCCCAGATATAGATCAGCATCGCGATACTGGCGATGAAGACCGACAGGAAGCCGGCAACGGCCAGTTCGCCCGAAACCTTCGGGCCGATGACATCGGTGCCCTGGACGGTCGCGGTGGAGTCGATCTTGGTGACCTCGTCCTTCAGCTTGGTGACGGCTGCCGTCTGCGCCTCTTCGCCGCCTTCCTGACGCTGGGCACGCACCAGGATGGTGTTCGGATCGCCGAAGGACTGCAGCGTGATTTCGCCGAGGTTGAGCGTGTTCAGACCTTCGCGGAACTTGGCGAGGTCGGCGGGGCCTTGCGTCTTGACAGACATCTGGATGCCGCCGCGGAAGTCGACGCCGTAATTCAGTCCCGGATAGAAGAACAGCCCGATCGAGGCGATCGACAGGACGGCCGAGACCGCCACGCCGAAGAAGCGCGCCTTCATGAACTGGATATGCTTGTCGTAAGGGCTGAACCGGAACATCGACTGGATGTTGATGACCTTCAGCTTGTAGCGGCGCGCGATGGCGATCATCGTCACGCGGACGAAGGCGACCGACGTGAACATCGAGATGATCAGGCCGAGACCCATGGTGACGGCAAAACCACGCACCGGACCGGAGCCGAAGTAGAACAGGATGGCGGCGGCGATCAGCGCGGTCATGTTGCCGTCGACGATGGTCGAATAGGCGCGGTTGAAGCCGACGTCGATGGCGGCGAAGGCGCCGCGGCCTTTACGCGTTTCCTCGCGAATGCGCTCGTTGATCAGAACGTTCGCGTCGACCGCAAGGCCGATGCCGAGCACGATACCGGCGATACCGGGCAGTGTCAGCGTCGCGCCGACCAGCGTTAGGGCGGAGAAGGTCAGGATCGTGTGGATCAGCAGCGCGACGTTCGCCAGCAGGCCCCACGTGCCATACAGGACCAGGATGAAGACTGCGACGAGGACGAAGCCGACGAGGCCGGAATAGAGGCCCATCTGGATCGCATCGGCACCCAGGTCTGCGCCAACGGTGCGTTCTTCGATGACGGTGAGCTTCGCCGGCAGCGCGCCGGCGCGCAGCAGTGCAGAGAGCGTATTGGCTTCCGACACCGAGAAGCCGCCAGAAATCTGGCCCGAACCGCCGGTGATCGGCGTGCGGATGACGGGCGCGCTCAGCACCTTGTTGTCGAGTACGATCGCAAAGGGGCGGCCGACATTCTGCTGGGTGATCTGGGCAAAGCGGTTGGCGCCTGCCGAATCGAAGCGGAAGTTGACGACCGGTTCGTTGGTCTGCTGGTCGAAGGCGGCGCGGGCATCGGTCAGACGGTCGCCGGAAAGTTCGACGCGGTCGAGGACCGGATATTGGTTACCGCGCTCGTCGGCGAGCATGGTGACACCCTGTTCGCCCTGCTGGCCGAGCAGATGGAAGCTCATCTTGGCGGTCGAGCCGAGAAGCTGGCGAAGGCGGGCCGGATCCTGTTCGCCCGGAAGCTGGACAAGGACGCGGTCGGAGCCGATGCGCTGAATGGTCGGTTCGGCGACGCCCACCTGGTCGACGCGCTGGCGGATGATTTCAAGCGACTGATCGACGGCGCCGGTGATGTGCGAATTGATGCCGGCTTCTGTCTGGGCGATCGTGATCGTATTGTCGGTGGGCGTGGTGATCGCAAGATCGCTGCCGCCGATCGTTGTGCCGGCGTTGACCGGGTTGGCAAGCGTCTGGAGCTCGGTCACGGCAGCGCCGCGCTGGGCCGCATCACGCAGCGCGACCGTCACGGTGTCACCCGTGCGGCGGATTGCGGTGGTCGCGATGTTCTTGTCGCGCAGAACCCGGCGAGCATCCTGCAGCAGGCTCTGGACACGCTCGTTGATCAGGTCGCCGCGGTCGACTTCCAGCACGAGGTGCGAGCCGCCGCGCAGGTCGAGGCCAAGCGAGACGCGGTTATGTGGCAGCCAGGCGGGAAGCCGGCCAAGCGTCGATTGCGGAATGACGTTCGGCAGCGCCACCAGAATGCCGAGGAAGATGATGACGAGATAGGTCGTCACCAACCATGGGGAATTTCTCATGTGTTTAATCCTGCTGAGCCCTGGTCACGCTCTGTCGAGCGGTTGGGCGAGAATGCTGATGTCGTGCAAGCGCCGGGGCGCGATATCTCAGGCGCGGGCCGGCGGCGCACGCGGCAGCGATCCGTGCCAGAACGGATGAGCCGTCGGATCGGAGGATGGCTTCGATGCGAAGGCCGAAACAAAAATCGGGAAGCTGATCTCGATGGCGCGGGCTTCCAGCGCACCGCCGCCCGTAGGCCAATGGGCGCCCGTTCCGTCCTTGCGGTCCATGGCGGCAAGTGCACGCAAAGGCTCGCGCTTGGTCAGGTGCGGAGTGTCGTTGCTTTTGTCGGCCGAAAGGACGCCGCGGGGGAACTGGACGTCCTTGACGACGCCGGACAGCAGGCCGAACAAGGCGGCAATCAGCAGAGCGGCGGCAAAGACCGGCCAGCGCGACAGGAGGCTTTCCTGTTCACGTCCGTCTCTCATCCGCTTGTCCTGCGGAAACAGCGCCATCCGCATCAGCTCCGGAGCGTTAAAAATCCCGAAGTCCTTGCTTCGGAACGGAATGCCGCCTTCTAAAGGAGAGGTTCGAGGCGGTCAATCTCCAGTCGGAGCAAGCGTAAGGACAGATTGCGGCGGCATTTGCGCCAATCCCTGCATTTCATGCGGGAAATCGGTTGCCGCGTTATTTGTGGATCGGGTCCTTCCAGAGCACTTCTTCCGGCTTCTCGATCGGCTCGATATCGAGGTTGACCACGACCGGGTCCTGGCCGGAGCGGCAGAGGACACATTCCAGGGTCTCGTCGCGGCTGGCGTTGATCTCCTGATGCGGCACGTAGGGCGGCACATAGATGAAATCGCCGGGGCCTGCCTCCGCCACGAATTCGAGATTGTCGCCCCAGCGCATCCGCGCTCTTCCCTTCAGCACGTAGATGATACTTTCCAGATCGCCATGGTGATGGGCGCCGGTCTTGGCGTTGGCATGGATCGTCACCGTGCCCGCCCAGATCTTTTCGGCACCCGCACGGGCGTTGTTGATCGCGGTCGCGCGGTTCATGCCGGGGGTCTGGGCGGTGTTGGGATCGAGCGAATTGCCCGGGATGACTTTCACGCCGTGCTCGCGCCAATCGACGTGGGAATGACCGTCATGGTCACTGTCATGAGTGTGATGATGATCGTCGTGACTATCGCTCAAGATCGGTTCTCGTTGACTAGGACGGGGCTCACCAACTCTTGCGAGTAGGGGGTCCGCGAGCCCCTAACCGGCGTCATGCCGGCTGGAGGCCACGTAGCTTTGCTTGCCGAACATGATCAATGGGAACGTCACAAATGTCAAAGAACTTGGTAAGCAGAGAATAATTTTCCTGTTTCAAATCAGGGCACTGTCACATTCTAGTACTTCTCCCCGGGGGGAGACAAAACAGAAAACCCCGCCAACGCGATCGGCGCCGGCGGGGCAAATGACTGGTCGAGAGGCGGGGAAGAGATTTATGCGCCTTGGATGAGCGGCAGGACTTCGAGAGAGCCGTGATAGATCATATCGAGCGCCACATAAACGATGACCGCCAGGCCCACATAGGCGATCCAGCGGAAGCGGGAGAGCAGTTTGGCGACGAAGTTGGCAGCGATCCCCATCAGTGCGATCGAGACGATCAGGCCGATGATCAGCACGGTCGAATGTTCCTTGGCGGCGCCGGCGACGGCCAGCACGTTGTCGAGCGACATCGAGACGTCGGCGACGACGATCTGGGTCGCGGCCTGAAAGAAAGTCTTCTGAGCGGCGTTTTCCTTGGCTTGTGCGGCGAGATGGGCATCGTCGCCCTGGCCCTCGCGCAGCTCGCTCCACATCTTCCAACAGACCCAGGCCAGCAGCAGGCCGCCGGCAAGCTGGAGCCCCTTGATCGCCAGAAGGTAGGTTGCGACGACCGCAAATACGAGGCGCAGCACGGTCGCCGCGGAGATGCCGAAGAGGATCGCCTTCTTGCGCAGTTCGGCAGGAAGACCGGCGGCAGCAAGACCGATGACGATGGCATTGTCGCCGGAAAGAACGAGGTTGATGGCGATGACCTCGAGAAGGGCCGCAAAGCCGGCTGCGGTGAAGAGTTCCATCATGAAGCGTGAACCTGAGTCGGGAGTGGATGAGGGTGGAAGGTGAGGATGTTCTTCTAGTCACATTTTCGTGGCGATTGGTACAGGATATTTCAGGGCGCTTGGCAAGCGGATTTTGCATTCTGTCAAATGTCATTATCCATTATCGAAGCGGTTGGCGCGTGCGGAAAAGCAACCGATCCGGGTAACCGCGTTTTTCGTCCGGATTCAGTTCCACTTGTCGCGACTCACCTGCCTCCTATATGGCCTCACGGCGGAGCGCGTCCCCGACCTGCCGCATCGCGGAGCGGATTTTCGCCGGTGGAGGCTATGGGACAAACATCCGATGGATGAAGGAGACGTTTATGGCGCAGAAAGCTGTTGTCCTCGTCGTCGAGGATGAACCGCTAATCCGATTCACCACGCTCGATGCGCTGGAAGAGGTCGGGCACCAGGTGTTGGAAGCAGGCAGTGCCGACGAGGCGATGGTACTCTTCCGCAACCGGTCCGATATCGACATCGTTTTTACCGACGTGAACATGGCGGGGTCGATGGATGGCATCCAGCTTGCTCAGCGGATACGCGCCATCCGCCCGAGCATCGGCATCATCATCACGTCGGGTGTCGTCAGCCTTGACCCGATGCTCCTGCCGACCAACACGGTGTTTCTGCCGAAGCCCTATCAGCACGACATGCTGCTGTCCTCGATCCACGACATGATGCCAGGCTGAATAGTGTTGGCCGAAGACGGGCCGGCGCAACGGAACCAAGTGGCATGGCTTCCGGTTGTTTCTTCGATCAACCGGAGGAACCTTCACATGCTGATGAGGATCATTGCGTTTTCCGCCATTTCCCTGCTTTCGGCGCCAGTCCTCGCCCAGACATCAGGCACCGACGCCACCACCACTTTGCCCGGGGCGACAACGACCGCGCCCAATGCCAATTCCGGCGCTTCGCCGGTCACCACGCTTCCCGGCGTCACTGATCCGACGACCACCAACAGCACGACCGGCACTGTCGATCAGGAAGATCGCTGCCAGCCGCCGGGGACGCCGAACAATACCAATCCGAGCGCCGAAGCGCCGACGCTGCCGCGGCCTGAACAGGCGTGCCACTGAAAGAGACGCGAAAACACCTTTACTCTTCGTCAATCTCTATTAAGTTAGTAGACATTGAAGCGCCAGCGGAAGCAGATGCAAAACCGCTTTCCTGTGGCTTCCAAGACAACCTTTCGCCCAAAACAACCCAGGACGAGGAGTGTGTGCTTGATGACTTATGATGTCGCCGTCGTCGGTTCCGGTTTTTCCGCAATCGCCCTTACCATCAACCTCCTGCGCTTCCTGCCGTCCTCCGCTTCGATCGCGGTGGTCGGCGACGATCCCGGCTTCGGGCGGGGCACCGCCTACCGCACCGAATTCTATCTGCACCGTCTCAATGTCCCGGCGGCGCGGATGAGCGTGTTCCCGGATCGACCGGACGATTTCGTCGAATGGCTACGCAGCCAGGGCAGGGCGGCCTTTCCGGAGGATTTCGCCTCTCGCGGCGACTACGGCCTCTACCTGCGCGACACGCTGGCTTCGCTGCTGAGGCCCCGCGAGCGGCGGGCGCATGTGGATTTCATCCGAGCCAAGGCGACGGCTTGCGTTGAGTGCGAACAGGACGGGATCATCTTCCATCTCGATAATGGCGGTGAATTGCGTGCCCGTACCGTCATTCTGGCGCTCGGCGTCGGCAACGCAGATCTGCCTTTGCCGAAGGATCGTATCGATCCGGGCGTCGGCGCCCGCATCATCGACAATCCCTGGCGGCTCGGCTGGCTTTCGCGCGTCGACCGCACCGACGAACTCTGTATCTTCGGCTCCGGCCTGACGATGATCGACCAGGTTCTGTCGCTGCGCGCCCAAGGCCATCGCGGCCGCATCCATGTCCTGTCGCGCCGCGGACTGGTGCCGCACCCGCATCCGAACCGGCGCGCCGCTCCCGTCACGCCGGATCTGCCCGATAGCCGCGAAATCAGCGCTCTGCTGCGCGCCTTGCGGCGACAGGTGGAGAACGGTGCCGACTGGCGGGGCGTCGTCGATGGCCTAAGACCGCAAACCCAGGCTTTGTGGCAGAGCCTGACCGCCGAGCAGCGCTCGCGGTTCCTGCGCCATGCACTTGCCTGGTGGAACATCCACCGCCACCGCATTGCGCCGGAGGTGTTCGCGCGCTTCAACGCGCTCCTGAAGGACGGTACGGTGACCGTGCATGCCGGTTTTCTTCGCTCGATCGAGAGAGACGGCGAGGGTGCGAACGTCCGGTTCAGGCAACGCGGCACGCCGGACATTGCCTCCTTCCATGCGGACTGGATCGTCAACTGCACCGGCATGGAGCGCGCCGGCATCGGCCATTCGCCGCTGCTGACCGAGATGCGGAACCTTGGGATGATCGCCATGGACGAACTCGGACTTGGCATCTCTGTTGATGGGCGGTCTCGCGTTCTCGATCCGGATGGCCGGCCACTGCCCGGCCTGTTTGCTGCCGGAGCGCTGACGGCCGGCCAGTTCTGGGAGATCACGGCGGTGCCGGATATCCGCGTACAGGCCAAGGCGCTTGCAGAGACAATCGCCACGGACATTTCCCGGACGGCACCACGGCGAGCCCGTATCGCGTAGTCGAGCATTCCGTGAGCACGATTTTCTCCTGATCGAGCATCAACGGCAGGTTCCTTGCTTTCATGCCGCGCCATCGACGTTAATCTGGAGAAAGTCATTGCGCAGGAAGGAATTTCCATGGCCCTGAAACTCGTCGGTCTCGCGGGGAGCTATAATCGCCCGTCCAAGACTTTTGCGCTGGTCGAACATATCGCTTCGGTCGCAGCCGAGCGTTATGGATTCGATACCCGGCTTCATGATCTCACCGATGTGGGACCGTCTCTTGGTCAGGCACAACGCCAGGGTGATTTGGATGAAGCGGCCGCCAGGGTACTGGCGGATGTCGTCGAGGCGGACTTCCTGATTGTCGGTTCGCCGACCTACAAGGGCAGCTATCCCGGGCTCTTCAAGCATTTCATCGATCTGATCGATCCCGAACAGCTGCGCGCCAAGCCGATCCTGATCACCGCTACCGGCGGCGGCGACCGGCACGCGCTGATGGTCGAACATCAGCTTCGGCCGCTTTTCGGTTTCTTCATGGCCCATACCTTGCCGACAGCCGTCTACGCCTCCGACCGCGATTTCGCCGACTACCGCATTGTCTCCGAGGCGCTGCAGCAGCGGATCGGCTTTGCCGTCGACGAACTCGCCGCCTTCTTTCCCGTCCGGGAACTCGCCGCTGCCGAGTAACTTTACTTTCGTTCGCTTTGCCGTCATCAATCCCCCGCAACCGCAACGCGGAGGAGAACGCATGGCCATCGAAGAAGACATGGCGAAGATCGCCGAGCAGGAGAAGGCGCTGGTCTTCGACCGGTTCGACCTGACGACAGCCTGGGATCTCGGATCGCTGCTCCGGCATATGGCCGTCGAGCGGGGCCTGAGCATCGTCATCGACGTGCAATTGCATTCGATGTCGGCCTTCTACACGGCGCTTCCGGGCACCAGCGCCGACAACCAGAGCTGGGTACGGCGCAAGCGCAATCTTGTGCTCCGCTTCTTCCAGTCCAGCTATGCAATCGGACGGAAGCTCGAGCTCCAGGGCGACACGGTCGAAAACCGATATGGTATTTCGGCGGCAGACCACGCGCCGCATGGCGGCAGCTTCCCGATCAAGGTCGCCGGCGTCGGCTGCATCGGAGCCGTGACCGTTTCGGGCCTGCCGCAGCGCGAGGATCATAACATGGTCGTCGAAGCCCTTGCGCGGATGATCGGCAAGGATATCTCCACACTCCGGCTCGACTGAGGAGATATTCGATGGCGCAGGCCGACATAAAGACCCCCGAAGAGGTTTTCAGCTTCTGGTTCAGGGAACTGACCCGCAAGGACTGGTTCGAGAAGAACGAGGCGCTCGACGAGGCGATGCGCCGGCATTTTGCCGCGACGCATCTCTCGCTTGCCCGGGGGGAGCTCGACGCGTGGCGGACTTCGCCGGAAAACCGGCTCGCGGCGGTGATCGTGCTCGACCAGCTTTCCCGCAATCTCTATCGCGGCACCCCGCTTGCCTTCGCAACGGACTGGCTGGCTTTGCGGGAGGCCAGGTTGGCAATCGAGGCCGGTGCGGATATGGCGGTCCTGCCCGAACAGCGCGGCTTCTTCTATCTCCCGTTCGAACACTCGGAAGTCCTTGCCGATCAGGATCGGTCGGTGGAGCTCTTCGCTTTGCTGGGGGATGCGGATTATCTGGATTATGCGGAGCGTCACCGCCTGGTGATCCGCGAGTTCGGCCGCTTCCCGCATCGCAATGCGCTGCTTGGCCGGGAATCGACCGCCGCCGAGCTGGAATATCTGGCCAAGCCCGGCGCCGGTTTCTGACGTTGAGGTAACTAGCGGCGGAACAGGCGTGCGACGGCGATCAGGATGCACGCGCCGATAAAGCCGGCGATGAGGTAAGCGATCCAGCCGCTACCCAGCGAAAGGTGGAAAAAGTTGAGAATGGCATTGGCGATGATGGCGCCGACAATGCCGAGAATGATGTTCATGATTAAGCCCATGTCGCTTTTCATGAACTTTTCAGCGAGCCAGCCGGCAATGCCGCCGATGATGATGGCTGCGATCCAGCCGATACCTGCCTGTTCCATGACTTACCCTCAATGATTGTTGGGACGGAGAAACGCGAAGAAATGTTCCAGGTTCCACGAATTGTTCCAATTCGTGGCCGGGCGTCAGAGCATTCCTTTTCTTCGCCCAGAAGTCACTCTATTTTCGCGCGCGAATCCGATCGAAAGACAAAAGAGCAGACATTTGACACAACTTCTCACGACCGGCCCTTCGACCATTCAACGGATAGCGTGCGCGCTCCTGGCGGCACTCATGATCGCTGCCCCGCTCGGCTTGCCCTCGCAGGCGGCCGCACAGGCGCAGCAGCAGGCACAAGGACAGCGCCAGGAACAGGTGGCGCCCGACGTCACCGTCGATTCCATCAATACCGATATGAAGGGCAAGATCGACGCGATCCGCCAGCAGCTCGATTCCTTTCGCAACCGGATACAGAGCGATGCCGACGACGATGCACGTCTTGCGGAACTCAGGGTTAGAGCGGAAGCGATCGTCGGCGAAATGCGATCCGCATCGGATGCCATGCGTACGCGTGTCGAACAGATACAGGCCCGCCTCAAGGGACTCGGCGAGCCGCCCGCAGCCGGCCAGCCGCCGGAAGCGCCCGCGGTCGTCGAGGAGCGCAACCGGCTGCTGAACGAGCGCTCGGAGCTCAACATTATCGTCGACGACGCCGGCCAGCTTTCCAACAGCGCGACGCAGGTCGCCAACACGATCACCAATCTGCGCCGCACGCTGTTTACCCAGACGCTCTTCCGCCACACGGAGCTGTCGGGCGAGCTGTTCGCCGATGCCGGCAACGCATTCGTCGCGGAAGTCAGGAATTTCGGCTCCACCTTCAGCGGCTGGATCAGTTTCGTCTGGAAATTCAAGAAGCTGCAGCTGCTGGGCGCTCTGGCGCTGTCGCTCGGCGCGGCCATGCTCTTCCTGTCTGGAGGATACCGGCTGTTCGGGCGCTTCATCCGGCGCGACGACCATGAACATCCTTCCTATATCAGGCGTTTGTCGGTGGCCTTCTGGTCGACGGTGATCCAGACCGTGTCGCTGGCGGCCTTTCTGGTCGCCTCATTCCTGTTCCTCGACGGTTTCAATGTCCTGCGCACGGATATCACGCCGATCGTGGTGACATTTTTCGCATTCGTCTGGTTCGTCAATTTCGTCTGGAAGCTCACCTATGGTGTGCTGGCGCCCGGCGAACCGGAATGGCGGCTCGTCCGCATCACTAACCGTGGCGCCCATCTGCTGACACTCGCCGTGCTTGCCATGGCGATCGTCAACGGGCTCGACTATCTGCTCGGCGCGATCAGCGAGGCGCTGAATTCCCCGTTGGTTCTGACCATCGTCAAAAGCCTGCTCGCCTCCGTCATCATCGGCCTGATCCTGATCGCCATCTCCTTCATCCAGCCGCGGCTTGCCGAGGGCGAGGATCCCGATAGTCCGGGGCATCGCTGGCCGCGCTTCTTTCCTCTGTTCCTTCGCGTCATGGGCCTGCTCCTCATCCTGTCGGTGCTGACGGGATATGTCGGGCTTGCTCGGTTCGCCTCCACCCAGATCGTGCTGACCGGTGCGGTGATCGTGCTGATCTATATCGGACTGCTGTCGGGCAGGGCGATCTCGAAACAGGGATCGTTCACGGATACGGCCGCCGGCCGCCGGCTCGCCGAACGCTTTCATTTCGGCGAGGTGTCGCTCGACCAGGCGGGGCTTGTCGCGGGGCTTGGCATCTATGCCTTTGCGCTGATCCTCGGCATCCCCCTCATCCTCTTGACCTGGGGTTTCCAGATTGCCGATATCGAATCCTGGATCTACAGCTTTTTCACGCAGATCCGGATCGGTAACATCTCTATTTCGATCGTCGGTATTTTCGGCGGCATTCTGCTTTTCGGCCTCGGCTTCGTCATCACGCGCTGGATCCAAAAATGGATCGACGGCAATGTACTGGCGCGCAGCCAGGTGGATCTCGGCGTCCGTAATTCGGTCAAGACCGGTATCGGTTATCTCGGCGTCGGGCTTGCGGTGCTCGTCGGCGTTTCTGCCGCCGGCATCGACCTGTCGAGCTTCGCGCTGGTCGCATCCGCCTTGTCGGTCGGCATCGGTTTCGGTCTCCAGAATATCGTCTCGAACTTCGTGTCCGGCCTGATCCTGCTCGTCGAGCGGCCGTTCAAGGTCGGTGACCATGTGGTGACCGGGGCGACGGAAGGTATCGTCAAGCGCATTTCGGTGCGCGCCACGGAGATCGAGACGTTTCGCAAGCAGTCGATCATCGTGCCGAATTCCGACCTCATCAATTCGCCGGTCGGCAACTGGACGCACCGCAACAAGATCGGGCGTTCCGAAGTGCCGGTCGCGGTGAGCCACCATACCGATCCGCAGAAGGTGATGGATATTCTTTTGGAACTGGTCGACCAGGTTCCGGAAGTGCTGCGCAATCCGGAACCGCACGTGGAGTTCCTGAATTTCGGTCCGTCCTCGCTCAATTTCGAACTGAGGTTCCATTTGGCCGACATGGGCGAGGGTTTGAGGATCCGCAACAATCTGAGGATCGCCATCCTCAAGCGGTTCAAGGAGGAGGGGATCGCGATCCCGTTCCCGCAGCAGGAGATCATCTTTCATCGGGGCCGGCCGATCCTGCCGGAGGAGAACGATGCAAGAGGGGGCGCCTAACCGACCCTCTGCCCGAGCCCCGCGCGGCCATTCTGATGATCGTCGCGGGCTGGCTCCCGGCATGTCGTAAACAGGCGTTTGGCCCGCGTGCCGGAATTGCATAGTCGCTGCAGTTTGCGAAAAGGCCGCACGAGGCCGAAGAGGGGTTCTTTCCATGAAGACACATGCACGGGCGGTGGTGATCGGCGGCGGCGTGGTCGGTGTTTCGACGCTTTATCATCTGGCGAAAAAGGGCTGGAGCGACGCGGTTCTGATCGAACGCAAGGAATTGACCTCGGGTTCGACTTGGCATGCGGCGGGCCTTCTGCCGCTCTTCAACCTCTCCTATTCGGTCGGCCAGCTGCATAAATATTCGGTGCGTTTCTATCAGGAACTGCAGGAAGAGACGGGCATGAATGTCGGTTTCTCGAAAGTCTCGAACATCCGTCTCGCCCGCACCAAGGACCGCTGGGAAGAGTATATGTATTATGCCGGGATCGCCGAGACGATCGGCGTCACGGTCAACGTCCTGACGCCCGAACAGGTGAAGGAGATCTGGCCGCTCTGCGAGATGGATGGGATTCTCGGCGCCATCCAGCATCCTGACGACGGCTATATCCAGCCGGCGGACCTCACGCAGGCGCTTGCCAAGGGTGCGCGCGACCTCGGCGCCACGATCTATCGAAACACGACCGTCACCGCCATCGCACAACAGCCGGACGGGCTCTGGAAAGTGACGACCGACAAGGGCGAGATCACCGCCGAGCACATCATTTCCTGCACCGGCAACTTCGCGCGCAAGACCGGCGAGATGGTCGGCATCAACATTCCGGTCATTCCGGTCGAGCACCAGTACATCGTCACCGAGCCGCATCCGGCGATCCAGGAGCGCAAGGCCAAGGGCCTGCCGGAAATGGGTGTCTTACGCGAATCGGACTCCTCCTGGTACATGCGCGAGGAGAATGGCGGCCTGCTGCTTGGGCCTTACGAGGTCGGAGCGCCCGTCTGTTACGTCGACGGTCCGTCCGACGAGAGCGAATACGAGCTCTTCAACGAGGAACTCGACCGGCTGATGCCCTATATCGAGACCGCCATCGTGCGCGTGCCGGCGTTCGGCGAAGTGGGTATCAAGAAGGTCTATAACGGCGCGATAGCCTATACGCCGGACGGCTCGCCGATCGTCGGCCCCGCACCTGGCCTCAAGAACTTCTGGCTGAACGAAGGCCATTCCTTCGGCATCACCGCGGCCGGCGGCGCCGGCTGGCAGCTCGCGGAATGGATCGTCGATGGCGAACCCACCGTCGACATGATGGGCGTCGATCCGCGCCGCTTCGGGCCTTACGCGACGGAAGGCTACCTCATCGAGAAGAACGAAGAGGCCTATGCCAATGTTTTCACGATGCATTATCCCGACGAGGAGCGTTCTGCCGCGCGTCCGTTGAAGACGACGCCGGTCTATGACCGGCTGAAGAAGATGGGTGCCGTGTTCGGCTCTGTCTACGGCTGGGAACGCGCCAACTGGTTTGCGCCTGAAGGCTATGAAGTGCCTGCGGAAGACCTCGGCGTCGGCGCCGAGGTGCTGACCGGTCACAATCACGCGCCGGCGCTGGAAGATGGCCGGATCGTCGAAAAATGGTCCTTCCGCCGCTCGAACTATTTCGACCACGTGGGCAACGAGGTCAAGAATGTCCACGAGAATGTCGGCGTCCTCGACATGTCGGCCTTCGCCAAGATGGAAGTGTCCGGCCCGGGTGCGCGCGCTTTCCTCGACTCGATCTTCGCCAATGCGATCCCAAAGAAGCGCGGGCGCATCGCGCTCTGCCACCTGCTTACCAAACAGGGTGGGGTGCGCTCCGAGTTCACCGTCTACGAGTGGGCGCCGGATCGCTTCTATCTGGTATCGGCTGGTGCCTATGAGGCGCATGACCAGGATTATCTGCGCAAGCTCGCGCCGACGGATGGGTCGGTCAAACTCACCCAGATTACCCAGAGGCTCGGCGTGCTGGTTCTGGCCGGCCCGAAGTCTCGCCAGGTTTTGAAGAAGCTCACCCGCACCAGCCTCGACAACAAGGATTTCCCCTGGCTTTCCGGCAAGGAGATTTCCGTCGGCATGGCGTCCGCCCATGCGTTGCGCGTTAATTTCGTCGGCGAACTGGGCTGGGAACTGCATCACCCGATCGAGATGCAGAACTACATCTTCGACAAGCTGATGGAAGCCGGCGCCGAATTCGGCATCAAACCCTTCGGCATTCGTGCCATGCTCTCCATGTCGGTCGAGAAGTCGTATCGGCTCATCCCGCGCGAAATGTCGATCGAGTACAATGCCTACGAGTCCGGTCTCGACCGTTTCATCAAGACGGACAAGGAATTCCTCGGCAAGCAAGGCCTGCTTTCCTACAGGGAGAAGGGGCTGAAGTGGAATTTCTGCACGCTGGTGGTCGAAGGCGCCAACGATCTCGATGCCCGCGGTTCTGAGGCGATCTACAATGAAGCCGGCGAACTGATCGGCCGCGCCACCAACGGCGCCTACGGCTGGCGGATCGGCAAGTCTCTGGCGCTGGCGATGGTGAAGCCCGGTTATGCGGAGACTGGCACGCGGCTCAAGATCAAGATTCTCGGCAATCTCTACAATGCCAGCGTTGTCGCCGAGAGCCCGTTTGACACCGACAACGTTGCACTGCGCGCGTGAAATCCGGCTAAAAGTAAGAAACCATTGACATTGACGGGCGGTCTTCGGGCCGCCTGTTCCGTTTTTGGACGAGGAAGCCGCTCCGATTAACGGTTCTGCAAAGCGTTTGTAATACGGCTGTTAGCTGAGGGGATAATTACTTATCGACAGGGGCACCATGACATTCCTCGGCATTTCCGGGATGCAGTATTCCGGCCAATCACTGGCAAACTCCCGCATCCTGCTTGCGGAAGATTCCAACGTCTTTACCTCGATGATCGGTACCCGGCTCAAGGAGCTGTTCGGCATCGAGGTTGAGATTTGCCGCAATTTCGAGGAATTGCAGGTTGCCTATGACCGTTCGAGCGAACCGGTCACACTGGCGATTTCCAATATCAACCTGCCGGGTGCGGAAAACGGCGAGGCGCTGGAATATCTCGTCGATCTCTCGATCCCCACCATCGTCTTTACCGGCACGTTCCACGAAGAGACGCGCGACAAGCTGCTGACCAAGGACATCGTCGACTATATCCTCAAGGACAATGTCTTTGCGGTCGAGATGCTGGCCGAATCGGTCTGCCGGTTCCTCACCAATCATCGCCACCACGTGCTGATCGTCGACGACAGCCCGACGGCGCGGGCGCTGCTGTCCAGCCGTCTGAAGCGCTACAATTTCCGGGTCAGCGTTGCGGAGAACGGTGCCAAGGCCTTGGATATTCTGAAGAAGAACCCGGATATCGGCCTCGTCGTCACCGACTACAATATGCCCGATATCGACGGTTTCGAACTGACCCGCCGCATCCGCTCTGTGCGCGGTTCGCACGAACTGCGGATCATTGGCGTGTCGTCTTCTTCGAACCGGCTGCTTTCGGCCCGTTTCCTGAAGGCTGGCGGCAACGATTTCATGCTGCGGCCCTTCATCGACGAGGAATTTTACTGCCGCGTCAACCAAAACCTGGATACGCTGATCCAGATCTGGTCGATGCAGGCAAAACGTCAGGACTCGACGGTCAAGAACGTCGCCTGATCTGCGAGGGTTTTTCGCATGCCCTATCTTCAAAGCCAGCACTTCCGGAAGTCGGAACGTCTGACCTACGGCTGGGCTGCGCCATCACCGGTCCAGATGGAGATGGCTAATCTCACCGCCGATCCGTTGACGGGGTTTGCCAATCTGAGGGAGTTCTATCGGCTTGGTTCACCGCTGGTGGGGACCTGCCTTTCCGAGGGCACGTCCTGCGCCGTCGCAATCGTCGACATCGATCATTTCCGGCGGTTGAACGATACCCATTGCGAGGAAACGATCGCTCAAGTCCTGAAGGCGATCGCGGCCAAACTCGATGCCGCGTGCATCGGCGGCCGGCACCTCCTTGCCCGGCTGGACGACGAGGAATTCGGCCTGCTGCTGGTCGGTTTCGACGGCGCGGCGGCAACGGATTTCTGCGAAAAGCTGAGGCTTGAGATCGCCGGTATGCGGATCGCTTCCGGCGACAACGACTTCTCGATAACCGTCTCGATCGGACTGGCAGAAGTCTACGGCCCGGAGACCTTCGACAATTACCTCAATGCTGCAGAACAATTCCTGTTCATGGCGAAGAGCTTCGGCCGCAACCAGGTCTTTTCGGATCATACGATCGTGCTGCAAGCGGCAGGTTGACAGCCGCAGTCACCAGGATCAGGCCACCACGCCGACGCGCGAAGTGTTCATGTTGAGCTTGCGCTCGGCGCGCTCCTGCTGCGGCGAACGATTATAGACCTCACGATAACATTTCGAGAAATGCGAGGCCGACACGAACCCGCAGGCCACCGCCACCTCGACCACAGGCATCGAGGACTGTACGAGCAGGTGCCGCGCCCGGTCGAGCCGGATTTCCAGATAATAGCGTGCGGGCGAGCGGCCCATTTCCTGGCGGAACAGGCGTTCGATCTGGCGCCGGGAGAGGCCGGCGTCGTCGGCGATCTCGACCAGCGACAATGGTTCGGAGAGGTTGTTTTCCATGACCTCGATGATCGTCAGAACCTTGGCGTTCTGGACGCCGAGGCGGGCCCGCAGCGGCAGGCGCTGGCGGTCGTGCGGGTTGCGGACGCGGTCCGTCAACTGCTGCTCGCAGACGCGATTGACGAGGTTCTCGCCGAAATCCTGGCTGATCAGGTTCAGCATCATGTCGAGCGAGGCGGTACCGCCGGCGCAGGTATAGAGGTTCGAATCGACCTCGTAGAGATCCGCATAAACTTCTGCCTGCGGGAATGCCTCGGCAAATCCGGGAAGGTTTTCCCAGTGTATGGCACAACGCTTGCCGTTCAGCAGCCCGGCCTGGGCGAGCACATGTGCTCCGGTGCAGAGGCTTCCAACGGCAATGCCGCGGTTATAGGTTTCGCGCAGCCAGGCGTTGACCGACTTGTTGTTGAACTCCTCAACGTAGACGCCCGAGCAGACCAGAACCATGTTCGGGCGGTTTTCGCCGGAGAGGCTGCGACGTTCGTCGGCCAGCGACGAATTTACCTCAATCCCGATGCCGCTCGAGGAATAGACTTTTTCGCCGTCGGCGGAACAGAGCCGCCAGGTATAGGCCGAGTATCCGAGCATGCGATTGGCGATTCGGAGCGTCTCCACCGCTGCAGCAAAAGGCAGCATGGTGAAATGGGGAACAAGAAAAAAGACGAGAGAGCGCTTTGCTGCCGGGTTTTTGGTCATCACATTCATGCCGTCATTCCCCTTGTTCGTGGCCGTACATTGCGGCCCGCTTTTCTTCAAAAGCGACATTGGCACGGGGAAAGGCGGCGGAGAAGGGCTTTCGGCGACAGGCTGATAACATTTTTGCGACATAAGCGGGTCGCAGACATAATTGTCAAAGGCAGCAGGCTCAAAGCGTGTCTCAGACTACATGGCCCGCTTCACCGGTTCGTGTGCGGGCCATGGGTCGGGAGGTTATCGGCGATGCGGTGCGGCATTGGTCGTCGGCCATCCGATGTCCTTGCGGATTTCTGCCGGCAAACCTTCCAGCATCCTTTCGGTCTGGCGGCGACGCCATTGGTCGCGAAGTCCAAACACCGCAGTAAGGGCAGGGCGGATCAGCGAGACGAACGACGACTGACGCCGGGAGCGATCGCTCTCCTGATAGGTGATCATGGTCATGTCAGTTCTCCTTGGGTGTTTCATGGAGCAGCGCTCTATGGGAACAATGAACGCCGTCAATCCATCAATCAATCGGATGCAAGTTATGCGTCTCATGAAATTCTGTTGCAGATCGACGCTCGCTTCCGATGCTTTTGACTATGCCTCTCGTTTGACATTCAATCAAACGAAATGATATGGTGTTTAAGTTCAGAATTATTGATAGAGGCTGACATGACTGTTCCATTCCGCCCGCCGCTCCCGCTGCTCGATAACGACGTATTGCGCACCTTCGTGGCGATTGCCGAAACCGGCAATTTCTCGACCGCGGCCGATGCGGTTCTGCGCACGCCGTCGGCTGTTTCGATGCAGATCAAGAAGCTGGAAGAGCAGTTGAAGACGACGCTCTTCCTGCGCGACGCCCGCTCGGTGTCGCTGACGCAGCATGGCGAGATGCTGCTCTCCTATGCGCGGCGCATGCTGGCGCTCTCCAACGAAGCCGTGTCACGTTTCGTCATGCCGGAACTTGCCGGCGTGGTGCGCCTCGGTGCGCCGGACGATATCGCCGAACGCCTTCTGCCGAAGGTGCTCAAGGATTTCGGCGAGAGCTTTCCGGGCATCATGGTCGATGTCACCGTCGACATGAGCCTTGCGCTCAAGAAACGCATGGACGAGCAGCGCCTGGATCTGGCTCTGATCAACTGTGCCACGCGGCCTTTCGCGACGGCGGGTGAGATGATCCACACGGAACGACTGGTCTGGGCCGGCGCCAAATGCGGCACCGCCTATCTGCGCGATCCGCTGCCGATTTCGGTCTGGGAGGACGGCTGCGTCTGGCGTCAGGATGCGATTGCTCAGCTTGAGAAGCACAAGCGGAGCTATCGCATCGCCTATGCGAGCGCCCATACGATGGCGCAACGCGCCGCGGTGCTGTCCGATCTGGCGATCGCGCCGTTCCCGCGTTCTTACGTTACCGAAGACATGCAGATACTCGGGGCGAAGGAAGGTCTGCCGGAGCTCATCAACTTCGATATCCGGCTGTTGACGGCTCCGCAGCTTTCCGTGCCCGGCAAGGCAGTGGCCGAAAGCATCCGCGAAGCTTTCGGCTCCCTCGTCGCCGCCGCTGCCTGATCCTACTCGCGGCCGCGGCGACGTCTGCGGCCGCCTTCTCCCGGAGCCTCGGCCAGCGCCTTACGCTCCGGCAGGGTGATGACCGCCGCCAGGTGCGGGAAGGCATCGACCTTGTTCGGTAGGGCCATGGCATAGACGAAATGCTCCTGGAATTTCGGCTCCAGGGCTGTTTCGATCTTCTCGATCCTGCGCACAGTTTCCTCGATCTCCCGGCGGTAGCCTCGGTTCAGCAGGCACATCCGCGCGCCCGTGCCGGCGGCATTGCCGACCGATTTGACGCGTGCCAGATCGCAATCCGGGATGAGACCCAGCACCATGGCGTATTTCGGATCGATGAACGTGCCGAAGGCGCCGGCAAGGCCGATGCGATCGACATGGTCGACGCCCTGCTTGTCCATCAACAGCTTCACGCCGGCATAAAGTGCGGCCTTGGCGAGCTGGATGGCGCGCACGTCGTTCTGGGTCACAGTGATGCGCTGCTCGCCGTCATGCACCAGATAGGAGAAGGTTCGGCCGTTCTGGAGGATGCGTGTGCTGCGCTCCGCCATTGCGCCGTCCACCACGCCGTCTTCCGAGATCAATCCGGCGAGATACATTTCGGCAATCACTTCGATGATCGCCGAGCCGCAGATGCCGGTGATGCCGATTGTGGCCGCAGCCTCCGCAAAACCGGGTTCGTCCGACCAGGGCTCGATGCCGATCACCCGGAAGCGCGGCTCGAGGGTTTCGGCGTCGATACGGATCCGCTCGATGGCACCGGGTGCTGCCCGCTGGCCCGATGAGATTTCGGCACCTTCGAAGGCTGGACCGGTCGGCGAGGAGGCAGCGACGACGCGAGTCGAATTTCCGAGCACGATTTCCGCATTGGTGCCGATATCGACCAGCAGCATCATCTCCTCCTGCCGGTGCGGACCTTCCGACAGAGTTGCCGCCGCGGCATCGGCACCGACATGGCCGGCAATGCAGGGCAGGAGATAAGTGCGGGTGCCTTCGTTCATCGGCAAGCCGATCTCGGAGGATCTGACCTTTACCGCTCCGGAAACGGCAAGCGCGAAGGGGGCTCCGCCAAGCTCCGTCGGATCGATCCCGAGGAACAGATGGTGCATGATCGGATTGCCGACGAAGACGCTGTCGAGAATGTCGGTGCGAGACACGCCGCCGTCAGCGCAGACCTTGTCGATCAACCCGTTCAGCGCCTCGCGCACCGCTAACGTCATCGCCTCGCGGCCATCGGGGTTCATCATCACATAGGAAACGCGGCTCATCAGATCTTCGCCGAAGCGGATCTGCGGGTTCGACGTGCCCGCCGACGCCACGGTGCGACCCGACAGCAGCGACGACAGATGCATGGCGATCGTCGTCGAGCCGATATCGCAGGCAATCCCGTAGGCCTCGTTCTTCAGGCCGGGATAGAGCGCGACGAGCCGGGCACGGTCATCGTCGCGATCTTTGTGGATTGCCGCCGTGACCTTCCACTCGCCCTTGCGCAGAATCTGCTGGACCTTGGGAATCAGGTGGAAATCGACATCGAGATCGTCAAAATGCCATTCAGCGGCAAGGGCTGCCTTCAGGCGGTCGAGATCGCCGAGCGGCTTTTCCATGTCGGGCTCTTCTACCTCGACATAACACATGCGGATCGCCGGATTGCGGTCGAAGACACGCTCGTCGGCGGCCTTGCGGACTACCTGAGCATTGATCACCGTATCCTGAGGAACGTCGATGACGAGATCGCCGAGAATCTGGGTCGAGCAGGAGAGGCGGCGACCTTCGGGAAGCCCGCGCACGCGGTCGTAGCGCTCTTCCTTTGGGCCGAGCGGTGACAGATGGTCGTTCGCCGAGGTAATGCCGTGCTTGGCGAAATGTCCCTGCTGGACTGAGATTTGGCATCGCCCGCAGGTCGCCCGCCCGCCGCAGACGCTTTCCACATAGACGCCAAGCTGACGCGCGGCATCGAGCACCGGCGTGCCGACCGGAAACCGGCCGCGCTTGCCAGACGGCATGAAGAGGACGAGGGGATCTCTCTTGGAAATATCCGCCATGATACCTGTACTTACTCCATGCTTGCTCCGGCGCCAGCCCGTGCGGCCCGGCCGCCGCGTCGGCCGCTGGCAGCAGAAGGTGCAGCCGTCGCAGCGGCTCCGCCGCCTTCGACTGGCTTGTAGTCGCGATAGGTCATGATCCAGTTACCGCAGTTCTGATCCGTGCCGTTCAGCACGTTGGCGGCGCGCACCGCTTCCATTTCCTGCGGCCGGCAGGGGTTCATGATCGCCGACGTCATGCCGGCGCCGATCACCATCGGGATGAAGCCGGCATTGATGCCATGGCGGTGCGGCAAGCCGAAGGAGATGTTGGAGAGCCCGCAGGTCGTGTTGACCTTCAGCTCCTCGCGCAGGCGCCGCAGCAGCGCAAAGACCTGGAGGCCGGCGCTGCCGAGCGCGCCGATCGGCATGACCAGCGGATCGACGACGATGTCATGCGGCTTGATGCCGTAGTCGGCGGCGCGTTCGACGATCTTCTTGGCGACCGCGAAACGGACGTCCGGATCCATCGAAATGCCGGTCTCGTCGTTGGAGATCGCCACGACCGGTACGTCGTATTTCTTGCAAAGCGGCAGGATCGCCTCGAGCTTTTCCTCCTCGCCGGTGACCGAATTGACCAGTGGCCGGCCCTTGGCCACTTTCAGCGCCGCCTCGATGGCGGCTGTCACCGAACTGTCGATCGACAGCGGCACGTCGACGAGGCCCTGGACGATCTCCAGCGTCCGGACGAGTAGGCCAGGTTCGGTCTCGTTGGGGTTGACCGAGGTGACCCCGGCATTGACGTCGAGCATGGTGGCGCCCGCCGCCACCTGTTCCAGCGCATCCCTGATGACCGTGTCGAAATTGCCCTCGATCATCTCGGCCGCGAGCTTCTTGCGGCCCGTCGGGTTGATGCGTTCGCCGATCACGCAGAAGGGCTGGTCGAAGCCGATCACAATCTCCCGGGTTGCGGATGCGACGATGGTGCGGGTCATTTCTTCCTCCAGGCGCGCGATGCGGCGCTAAACGATGTGAATGTCTGAACGTCAGGCGGTTTCGCGGCCGCCGGTCTTCACCAGCGCGACGAGCTTTTCCCGGTCATAAGCTGCTTCGAGTTCGGCCGCCGCCCTGTCGGCTTCGGCCTCAAGATCGTCGGAGACGGCGATCGGTTGTGCCTTGCGCCATTCGGCGAGATAGTCGTCGGTGCCGGCTGCGCCGCTGCGCATCGCGCACATGTCGATCGCCTCGGTAAAGCGCAGCGACAATTCCCGCTTGGCGGTCTGGCGGCCCTTCTTGATGATCACCTGCGCCGGAATATCCCGCCAGAAGACGACGATGCGGTCGGCCATGAATTCCTCCGTGTTGAGGTGCAGCATGCACGGGTGCGGGCGACAAGACTGCGCTTGTGACGACGTCGCACCCAGCAAAATACGACGCGGTGATGGGATTGCCTTGCCGGATGTCGGGCCGGGTGCCGGTTACCAGATCTTCCGGGTCAGCCCGTGATAGACCCAGGTCCAGATCGGCGGCGGGAAACGTAGTGCGGAGGGTCCTTGCGGCTGGTACGGCTTCAGTGTGCCGGCGATGGCATCGCGAAGCGCGCGGACGCTGATATCGACGGAAGAGGCGGTCATCAGCAACGGATAAGTGGCGAGCGAATCCGAGCGCGCCGGCTCCACCCGCTTCTCGTAGAGCGTTCCGCCGGTATCGATGCCCTTGTCGACCAAATGCACGGTGGCGCCAAAGTTCTTCTCGTCGCCTTCGACACGCGACCAATAGCCGCCCATCTGGCCGCGATACATCGGATTGATGCCGGCGTGGAAGTTGATCACCGGGCAGGGGACAGCGGCAAGCGTCTCCGGCGACAGGATGCGGCAGGATATGGTGAAGATCGCGGCGGGCTTCAGGCCTGTCACCGCTGCGTGACAGGCCGGATCGTTGAGGGAGGCCACGTGCGTCACGGGGATCGCCGGGTTAGGCTCGGTGGAATGGCCGTAGTCGCGGATGATCTCGGCGGAGCGGCTCGCCGCCACGCTCTTGGTGAGCCGCGACGCGATCATCGTCGCAAGTTGGCCAAGCGCGGTAAACCAGCCGAACCGCCGGGCGCGGCGTTTCAAAAGCGTGCCCTTCGATTCCGGCTGTTCCTCAACGACATGCAGGTCGGGGAAATGTTTTGCCAACGCGTTGATCATCACCTGCGGGTTCACCCCGCCTGACGTCATCACCACGATCCGAGAATTCCGGTCCTGCATCGATCCCTCCGCAAAAAGCGCAGGGCCGCACTCTTCCGCCGAAGGCCCGAAGAAACGGTTAAACCGAGTGTAACGCCTGCGTGAGGTCGCCGTAGCCGGTGAACCGGTATTCGTATTCCAGGCCGAGATATTCGGCGGCCCCACGCGCCTTCTCCTGAAGGACCTCGTCTTCCTCCTGGCTCAGATAGACGAGCTTTCGGTAATTGCCGAAATACATGTCCTTCAACTCCGGATGACGATCGAGGCCGAGCGGTTCGATGACGAAGGCCTCGAACTGGCGGGCGAGAAAATCTGTCAAGAAGAATGAGAACAGGTCTTCGTCCGCCTTTGCGGCAAAAGCGTCGTTTCCGGCGAAGAAGGAATAACAGTGCGGCCCCTCGATGCGGGCGATGCCCTCGCGTTCGCAGAGCCGGTCGATGTCGCCGCCGGTTCCGCAATCCGCATAGGCGAAAAAGATCTTTTCGAAACCCGCTTCCCGCGCCTCGGCGACGGCTCTTTCAAGCCCCGGAACGATCTTCTGCGGATAGGCGTGCCAGATCGCCGGCAGGCAGTTGAGATCGATATGGCCAAGACCTTGCTGCCTGGAAACAGCAAGGATTTCCCGCGCGATCGCTCCGCACGCGATCACGTGAACTTTTTCGCAAGTTGAACGTTCCTTTGCCGGAAAATCCATTTCCGCCACGATTTCATTTCTCTCCATCGGAGTATTCTAACATGACGGTCAAGACAGTCACGGTAATCGCCGCTCTTCTCGCGACGATGGTTTCACTCACCTCCTGCGGCAATACCATCCGCGGCATGGGCAAGGATGCGGCCAACACCGTCAATGCCACGCAGGATGCGGGACGCCGGGTCGATCGCGCTGCGCGTTAAGGCGTCGCCGTCAGCAAGCCGTTCGGCGCCTCAGGCGCCGGCGGCAAGGCTGTTGTGCTTGCGGCGGATATATTCCTTTGCCGTTTCGACGGCGACCGCCGCATCGCGGCAATAGGCATCGGCGCCGACCGCCTTGCCGAATTCCTCGTTGAGCGGCGCGCCGCCGACAAGTACGATATAGTCGTCGCGCATGCCCTTTTCCTTCAGCGTATCGATGACGACCTTCATGTAAGGCATGGTCGTGGTCAAAAGCGCCGACATTCCAAGAATATCCGGCTGTTCCCGCTCGATCGCATCGAGATAGTTCTCGACCGGGTTGTTGATGCCAAGATCGACCACGTCGAAGCCCGCTCCCTCCATCATCATGCCGACAAGGTTCTTGCCGATGTCGTGGATGTCGCCCTTGACGGTGCCGATCACCATCTTGCCGAGTTTGGGAGCGCCGGTCTCGACCAGAAGCGGCCGCAGGATGAACATGCCCGCCTTCATGGCACCCGCCGATAGCAGCACTTCCGGCACGAAAAGAATGCCGTCACGGAAGTCGATGCCGACGATGCGCATACCCTCGACCAAGGCCTTGGTGAGGACGTCATAGGGCGTCCAGCCGCGCGTGAGCAGGATGTTGGTCGCCTCCTCGATCTCCTCCTTCAAGCCGTCGTAAAGATCGTCGTGCATCTGCTGCACGAGTTCCTCGTCGGAAAGTTCCGCCAGGATGATTTCGTCGTCGGACATGCAATGTTTCCCTTCGTTCGAGGGGCCGGTTCGAAGGCCGGCAAATCAGACGTTTACCGTCCCGACTATCTGTACCTTTAATTTGCTTGGCAATTTCTTTCGTATGCGACAGCGGCGCGTCGGAAAAACGACGGAAGATCACGGCGTGATGTCTGTCCTGTACAAACCCGTGACGCAGAAAGGCGGGGCTCGGCTTGCGCTTGAGCCTAGCATGGCGCATCAAAAAAGCTTGAGGCGCTTTTCAAAGCGGAGGCGAGGAACATCATGGACGATTTGACCCCAGAGACGGAACCGGCAGGCAGCGGGGCCAGACGCGGCCGCGGCGAGCGGGGAGCGGCAGGCCGCCGCGCGGCCCGCGCAGGCAACGGTCCCGGTCTTTCCTTGCCCTATATCACCCGCAAAATCGGCGTCTACGAGGTGCTGGACGAGGAGGGCCTTACCCTCATCGAGCGCAATGCGGATCTCATCCTCGAAGAGATCGGCATCGAATTTCGCGAGGATGAGGAGGCGCTCGAACTCTGGGCAAAGGCGGGTGCCGACGTTCGGGGCCACCGGGTGCATTTCCCCAAGGGCCTGTGCCGCGAACTGCTGAAGACAGCACCGAGCGAATTCACCTGGCATGCTCGCAATCCGGAGCGCAATGTCCAGATTGGCGGCAAGGCGACCGTGTTCGCGCCGGTCTACGGACCTCCCTTCGTGCGCGACCTCGACGGCAAGCGCCGTTACGCGACGATCGAGGATTTCCGCAATTTCGTGAAGCTCGCCTATATGGCGCCATCGATGCATTCGTCGGGCGGCACGGTCTGCGAGCCGGTCGATGTGCCGGTCAACAAGCGGCATCTCGATATGGTCTACAGCCATATCAAATATTCCGACAAGCCGTTCATGGGATCGGTCACCGCGCCGGAACGCGCCGAAGACACGGTTGCCATGGCGAAACTGGTATTCGGCGACGAGTTCGTCGAGAACAATTGCGTCACCCTGAACCTTATCAACGCCAATTCTCCAATGGTGTTCGACGGGACCATGCTTGGTGCGCTGAAGGTTTATGCGCGGCATAACCAGGCATCGGTCGTCTCGCCGTTCATTCTCTCGGGTGCCATGAGCCCGGTGACGGTGACCGGCACGCTGACGCAGATCCTTGCCGAAGTACTGGCCGGTGCTGCGCTGACGCAGCTGATCCGCAAGGGCTCGCCGGTGCTGTTCGGCACGTTCGCGGCGTCGATCTCGATGCAGTCCGGCGCGCCGACATTCGGGACCCCGGAACCGTCGCTGGTCTCTTATGGTGCGGCGCAGCTCGCCCGCCGCCTCGGCCTGCCGTTCCGCACCGGCGGTTCGCTCTGTGGCTCGAAGGTGCCCGATGCCCAGGCGGCGCACGAATCGGCCAATACGCTGAACACGACGCTGCTCGCCGGCACCAACTTCGTGCTGCATGCCGCCGGCTGGCTGGAGGGTGGCCTCGTGTCGTCCTATGAGAAATTCATGATCGACCAGGACCAGCTCGGCATGATGCAGAAGATGGCGCAGGGCGTCGATCTGTCCGAAGAAGGCCAGGCGCTGGACGCGATCCGCGAAGTCGGCCCCGGCAGCCATTATCTCGGCTGCGCCCATACCCAGGCACATTTCCAGACTGCCTTCTATCGTTCGGCGCTGATGGACAACAATTCCTTCGAACAGTGGGAAATCGAGGGCGAGAAGCGGATCGAGCAGCGCGCCAACGCGCTCTGCCGCTCCTGGCTCGACAGCTACGAAGCACCGCCGCTCGATCCCGCGATCGACGAGGCGCTGCTGGCGTTCATCAAGGATCGCAAGGATTCGATGCCCGACGCCTTCACCTGAAGAGAGCCCGATGCCGCCAGGGAGCAAGGCGGTGCCCGGCTGGTCGCCGATTTCGTCCAGGAAGGGGTCTGGCGCCCTCACTACAAATACCAGGGGCCTCGGTGAGGCCGCCTTCACCAGTTCTCGACGAGATTGCCGCGGGGCTCGAACCCCACGGCATCCTGATCCGCGGCGTAGTGAATTTCGGAACGGGCGAGGGACCGTTGCTGGGTGACGGTGCCCTTGCGCAGGCCGTCGTATTGCTCGGCAATGTCGGCGGTTCGATCTGGCCGTCGTTCACGGAATGGCGAAAACGCCATGACGGTCCCGATCCGCTCGACACGTGGTCGAAGTCCCTGATCCGGCCGCTCGCCGAGCAGCTCCGGGCCGCTGCCTATTTCCCGTCCGATCCGCCCTGGCAGCCGTTCCAGCAATGGGCGATGAAGGCTGAAGGTCTCAGGTCTTCCCCGCTCGGCATCCTCATCCATCCGCAGTTCGGGCTCTGGCACGGTTATCGAGGCGCTCTGGGTTTTCCGTATTCGATAGAGATTTCGCCTGATGAGGCCGAGCATCCTTGCGAGAGCTGCGCAGAAAAGCCCTGCCTGTCAGCCTGTCCCGTCAACGCGGTCGGCTTGTCGGGCTTCGATATTCCTCGATGTCACGCCTATCTTGCAAGTGACGCTGGCAAGGCGACCTGCATGATTTCCGCCTGTGCGGCCCGCAACTCCTGTCCGGTCGGCCTGCAATATCACTACCCGCCGGGGCAGCTTCGGTTCCATATGGAAGCGCTGGTGCGCTGAGCTTAAAAATTTTTTCTTGGGATACCCCAAGGAATTTCCTGAGCGAAACGTCTAAGCTCTTAAGCGACGGAAAAGCGGGCGGGCAAGTGAGCGCGGAAATCCTCGATAAGGCATGCCAAGGCGACCGCAATGCGTTCTCAGCGCTCGTCGAAGCGCATTACGATTTCATTCATGCCGTCGCCTGGCGCTGGTGCGGCTCGCAAAGCGATGCGGAAGACATCGCCCAGGACGTCTGCATCCGGCTGGGCAAGGCGATCCGCAGCTTCAAAGGACAGTCGGCGTTCCGCACCTGGCTCTACACGCTGACGCTGAACGCGGTGCGCGACCATCAGCGCCAGTCCTCCCGTCGGAGACGGGATCAGGACCGGCTTGCAAACGATCCGATCTTCTTTTCGCATCTGCAGCCGGAGGAGGACGATCGCGGCGACTGGCTATGGGCGGCGGTGCGCCGCCTGCCGGAAAAACAGCGGGATGCGGTCCTGCTGGTCCATAGCGAGGGTCTGTCCCATGCGGCTGCGGCGGGCATTCTCGACTGCAGCGAAAACACGGTCTCCTGGCATCTGCACGAGGCACGTAAACGATTGAAGGACCTTCTGAAGAAGGAGGCGGTTTGACCATGACGGACGAATTCGACCAGCTCGGCAATTTGGCCCCGGCGCCTCGCGCTTCCGATGCGGCTCGCGCCCGCGCGCTTGCCGCCGCCATGCAGGCCTTCGACGAGACGGAAAAAAATGCGGCGCGCAGCAAAGGAAGTTCCTGGCGGCAGCGTCAAAGCTCTGTTCTCAATAGGATCTGGAGCATCCGCATGGTTACCCAACACCGTTATCTCGCAGGCTCCGCACTTGCGACGATGCTGATCATTCCGACGGCTGCCCTGCTGACATTCGAACTGACGCGCGGCAACCTGCCGAGCTCAGGGCAGGTCGCGCTGCCGCAAGTCATAGACGCACCGAAGCCCGTGGCGGAGAGAGTGCCGGTACCATCGGTCGCGAAGCCGGCCGAACCGCAGCAGGAAGCCGATCGGAAGGCCTATGCCGCACCGTCGGTTCAATCCTCGAAGCAGAGGGATTTTAGCTCCGCGGATATTGCCCGCCAGCTGAACAAGCAGGAGGCAAATGGCGGTGCGGCCAAGCGGAGCGCTGCGCCCAGCCCATCGGTTGCTCCCATGCCGGCGCCCCCGGTGATGGCCGAGCGCGCAGCACCGATGGCCGCTGCTCCCCGTTATGCGCCAACTGAGCGTGAAATCCTGCCGCCGCTCGAAGAAACCCGCGACCGCTTCGCCAACGCGGACACCAACCCGGTCAAAAACGTCGCAACCGATCCGGTTTCGACCTTCTCCGTCGACGTCGATACCGCCTCCTATGCGTTTGCGCGGCGCTCGCTGATGGAAGGACGATTGCCCAATCCCGACAGCGTGCGGGTCGAGGAGATGATCAACTATTTCCCCTATGACTGGCCGCGACCGCAGACGGCGGACGAACCGTTCCGCACCACCGTTACCGTCACGCCCACTCCGTGGAATACGGGAACGCGGCTGATGCATGTGGCGATCAAGGGGTTCGAGACCGCGCCGACCTCGCAGCCTGCCGCCAATCTCGTTTTCCTGATCGACGTCTCCGGCTCGATGAACGCGCCCGACAAGCTGCCTTTGCTCAAAAGTGCCTTCCGCCTGCTGGTGAGCAAATTGAAGCCGGAGGACAAGGTGTCGATCGTCACTTATGCCGGCAATGCCGGAACGGTGCTGGAGCCGACCTCCGCTCGCGAACGGGACAAGATCCTCGCCGCGATCGACAATCTACGGCCGGGCGGTTCGACGGCCGGGGCTGAAGGCATCGATGCGGCCTATCGGCTGGCGCGCCGGGCTTTTATCCAGGGCGGCGTCAACCGGGTGATGCTGGCGACTGACGGCGATTTCAATGTCGGCGCTTCCAGCGACGAAGACCTCAAGCGCCTCATCGAGCAGCGCCGCAAGGACGGTATCTTCCTGTCGGTTCTGGGTTTCGGCGAAGGCAATCTCAACGACAGCCTGATGCAGACGCTCGCCCAGAACGGCAACGGCACCGCCGCCTATATCGACACGCTGGCCGAGGCGCAGAAGGCGCTGGTCGAAGAGGCTGGTTCGACGCTTTTCCCGATCGCCAAGGATGTAAAAATCCAGGTGGAGTTCAACCCGCAGCAGATCTCGGAGTATCGTTTGGTCGGCTATGAAACCCGGGCGCTGAAGCGCGAGGATTTCAGCAATGACCGGGTGGATGCCGGCGATATCGGCTCCGGTCATGCGGTGACGGCAATTTACGAGGTGACGCCGAAGGGCAGTGCCTCGGCACTCAACGACCCGCTGCGCTACGGCCCGGCCGCACCATCCGCGCCGGTTGCTGTCTCCGATGAAATGGCCTTCGTCAAAATCCGCTACAAGCAGCCGGATGGCGATAGCAGCAAGCTGATCACCACGCCGGTCACCAAGATGAATGCGGTGCGCGACTTCGCGTCAGCACCTCAAGATGTCCGGTTCTCGACAGCGGTGGCAGCCTTCGGGCAAAAACTGCGCGGCACCGATGCGCTCGACGCCTATCCCTACCGCTTGATCCTCGACATGGCGCGTAATGCCCGCGGCGAGGATGCGTTCGGATATCGCGGCGGGTTCCTCGATTTGGTGCGGCTCGCCGAGACCCTCGACCGCCGCTAGGCCGTCTCAATCAAACCTTGGGATAGGCCCGCTCCAGTCCGCCGGAGCGGGTCAGCCCGTCGCGAAAGGCGGCATAAGCCGGATGCTGGCTCGATTTCGCCGCTTCCATCAGCCGGATCTGCAGCCGGGCAGGGGCGGTGCCGCCGATCCATTCGCCGCATTTCTGCAGCTTCAGCGAATTCAGGAATTTTGCTTCCGAAGCCTGGTCGAGATAGAGATGCAGGCCATCGAGCAGCAGATCGTCGGATGTCGGATTGTCCATCAGCAGGGCCAGCCACGATTGGTTCTCGGTTGAGAAACTCGCAAGGCTTTCCGCTACCGTTTCCCGGCTGCCGATCGGGGATATGTTTGCCATGTCTCTATCCTTCAGCCCTCACGCGTCAGCCGCGACGGCGACGTCTTTCCCGGCCGGAATCTCCGCCCGATTCGCTGGCGGTCTTATTGCGCAGCGGGCCGATCTTGTCGACGATTTCCTCGATCGTCGGCCGCGGCCGGGGGGTGTAATCGTCGAGCGCCGAGCGCATGGCGACCAGGTGTTCGCAGGACGTGCCGCAGCATCCGCCGATGATCCTTGCGCCGGCATCGCGGGCAAGCCGCGCATATTCGGCCATCAGCGGCGGCGTGCCGGAATAGAAGATTTCCGAGCCACGAAATTCCGGAATGCCGCAATTGCCTTTGACGATAGTGACAGCGTCAGGATCGGCGGCTGTCATGTCGAGCAGGCTGGACAGGATATCGGAGGCGCCGACGCCGCAATTGGCGCCAGCCGCGACCGGACCTTCGCCGACATCCTTTGCCACGCTGTGGATCTGCTTGGGATCGAGGCCCATCATCGTCCTGCCGGCCGTGTCGAAAGAGCCGGTATAGGTATAGGGCAACCCGGCCCTGACGGCCGCTTCGGCCGCTGCGCGGATTTCCTCCGGCGCGGACATGGTCTCGATCCAGGCGATATCGGCGCCGCCGGTCTTCAGGCCCTCGATCTGTTCCGCGAAGGCGGCGACTGCATCCTCATAGGTCATGGCGCCGAGCGGTACGAACAGTTCGCCGGTCGGACCGACCGAACCGGCGACGATCACCTTGCGGCCCGCTTTGTCTGCCACCTTGCGGGCGATCTCGGCGGCAAGCCTGTTGAGTTCGTGCACCCGGCCTTCCGCCTTGTGCAGCTTCAGCCGCTGGCGCGTGCCACCGAAGGAATTGGTGAGGATGATATCGGCGCCTGCGTCGACGAAATCCTGATGCAGCTTCTCGATCTTCTCAGGCGCGGCCTCGTTCCACAGTTCCGGCGCTTCGCCGGCTTCCAGGCCCATGGCGAAGAGATTGGTGCCGGTCGCGCCGTCAGCCAGCAGCACGCCCTTCTCGGCCAGAAGTTCGGTCAGTGCGTTGGCGGTCGGCATGGGCGCTCCTTGCAATAGCGATCAATCATATAAAGAAATCTTTATATGATTTCAAGCCGCGGCCACGCGCCTCTTCGCGACGCCGGCGGCTCCAGCAGCGCCCGCCCGAATGGCCGGCTCAGAGCGACGCCTTGATCTTATCGGCGATGTCGGGGGCCAGCCATTTGGTCCAGATGTCCGGACTGGTTTCGAGGAAATGTTTGGCGGCAGCCTCGTTGGTGCTCTTGTTGGCCTCCTGCCAGGCGAGCACGCCATTGACCGTCGCATTGCTCCACTTGCGCCTCTTGATATAGTCCATCGCCACCTCAGCCTTTTGAGCAAACTGCTTGGTCACCAGGGTGAAGGCCTGCGAGGTCGGATAAGAGTTCACCTTGGGGTTCAGGCAGTTGGGGACAGCGGTGCAGGCGTCCCAATCGGCCTTGTCGTGCGGCACGCCGAAGGAGAGCTTCACCATCTCGTATTTGCCGAGGAAGGCGGTTGGCGCCCAGTAATAACCGAGCCAGCCGGTCTTCTTCTCGAAGGCGGCGGCGATCGATTGGTCGAGGCCTGCTGCCGTGCCGGTGTCGATCAGGTCGAAATTCTTCTCTTTGCCGCCGAGAGCCCTGAAAAGATTCGCGGTCGAAATCTGACAACTCCATCCGGACGGGCAGTTGTAGACGACGCCTCTGGCCGACTTCTGCGGAGCCGGAAAGAGATCCGGATGGGCGAGCGCCTGCGCGACCGTCTTGATGTCCGGATGCGAGTCGGCAAGGAATTTCGGGATCCACCAGCCCTCGACGGCTCCATCCGACAGGATTTCGGCGCCGATCACCAGGCGGCCTTCGGCAACGGCCTTGTCGAGGGACGTGCGGACGGAGTTGATCCAGAATTCCGGTGCGAGGTCCGGCTGGCCCCTTTCGTTCATGGATGTGAAAGTCGGAAGCGTGTCACCCGCGACGAGTTCGACGGTGCAGCCGAAACCCTGTTCCAGGATGATCTTGTCGAGATTGGCGGCGATGCCGGCTGAGGCCCAGTTCATTTCGGCGATCGAGACTGAACCGCAGTCCGCCGAGGCTGACCCTGCGAAAGCATAAAGACCGGCGGCGAAGACCGTGGAAGCGAGGATTTTTTTCATTTTGAGACCTCCCGGCCGTTTCCTTTCAGTGTTGACTTCAGCAGAGCGCAAGATGGTGATCAACCGATGGAGGCAGTTTCAAGCAGCCCTGCGAAGGATCTACCACATCCGCATTTGCGGCAGCTTTTCACAGATACTGCGCATTTATATGTCAACTCAAATCACGGTAGGGTTTCGGGATCAGAAATCAACACGCGCGACCTGGGATCATTTATCCACGGCCCATTTTTAGGGAACCGCAAGGAAAATGAGAAAATCGCGTGACTTCCGGAGTTCACTAACCATCCGGTAAGAATGTCGCGTTATTGCTTTTAATGCGGGCGGTTAGCTCGCGCCTGGCGCCGGATCAGGTAGTGCGTACCGGTTGCCCTCGCTGTCCGATGGCGGGCCTGCTTTATTGGCCCGCGGACGCTTCATCTTCCGATTGTTGTAGAATTCACGATTGTCATGTTGGCTCGTGGGCCTTTTGGCACCTGCGTGGATTTGCGGTCAAAATCGGCTGGCCGAGCCCGGTCAGCCGAGGCCTTTCGTCGGTGAGGCTTGAATACGGCAAGCGGGTATCGGTTGACACCCGTGCTTTCTGACGGCACCATTTGACCGTAATGCTAATCCAGAGACATCATCACCAACAGGGCCGGACGCCTCCTGTCTACGAATCGTCCGGTCCCCTCTGGTTCAGGCCATTTTCTCCATGACACGCAACGGTCACGTCACCCTTGTCCTCGGCGGCGCCCGCTCGGGCAAATCCGGGTTTTCGGAAAGGCTTGCCCAAGAGAGCGGCCTGGAACGGCACTACGTTGCCACCGGTCGTGCCTATGACGACGAGATGCGCGAGCGCATCGCCCGGCATCGCGTCGATCGCGGAGACGGCTGGACCACGCACGAAGTGCCGCTCGATCTGGTGGAGCGACTGACCGACATCGATGCGCCGGGGAGGGTCATCCTCGTCGATTGCCTGACGCTCTGGCTCACCAACCTGATGATGGACGAGCGCGATATCGACACTGCCGCCGCCGCATTCGTGCGGCAGTTCGAAAGCCTCTCAGCGAAACTGATCGTTGTCTCCAACGAGGTCGGCCTCGGCATCGTGCCGGACAACAGAATGGCGCGGGAGTTCAGAGACCATGCCGGAAGGCTGCACCAGCGGATCGCGGCATCTGCCGACGAGGTCTTCTTCGTCGCCGCCGGTCTGCCGCTCAGGATGAAGAGCTAGAAGCCGAGCCAGACGCGGACGGGATGGGTCGGGTCGGCGAGCAGCTTCAGGGCGAGCGCCAGGCAGGAGATGACAAGCAGCGGCTTGATCAGCTTCGCGCCGTTCTTCATGGCCAGCCGCGAGCCGACCTGGGCGCCGAGGAACTGGCCGACGCCCATGATCAGGCCAATCTTCCAGAGTACGGACCCGGTTGCCGCAAAGACCAGGAACGAGCCGAAATTCGAGCCGAGATTGATGAGCTTGGTGTGGGCGGTCGCCTTCAGCATGCCAAAGCCGGCGAGCAGTACGAAACCCAGCATGTAGAAAGAGCCGGCACCAGGCCCGAAGATGCCGTCATACAGGCCGACCAACGGGACGATCGTCACCCCGAACACCAAAGGCGTCACCCGGCGGTGACTGTCGATATCGTTGAGATTGGGCTTGATGGCGAAGAACAGCGCGATGGCGATCAGCAGGAACGGGATTGCCGCGGCAAGCCAACCCGCCGGCACCAACGACGCGAGCGTGGCGCCGACGGCCCCGCCGATCAGCGACATCGTCGCCATCGGCAACTGACTTTTTAAGTTCACGTGACCTCGCCGCGCATAGGCAATCGTCGCGGATGCCGATCCGAACTGCGACTGCAGTTTGTTCGTAGCAAGCGATTCGAGCGGCGGGATGCCTGCGATCAGCATGACCGGAATGGTGATGAGCCCACCACCGCCGGCGATCGAATCGACGAAACCAGCAAAAATCGCGGCAAGAAACAGCAGGAAGAGGAATTGGAATGCGAGGTCGGTCAAGGGGAGGAGACTCTGTCAGGGGAGGCGCATCCGGACGGGTGCGGCGTGCTTCTCGCATCGAACCGCGTTGACCGCAACCATCTCCAGCGGAACTCCAGCCATGTTGCTTCCGGGATTGCGCATCATTGGTTTGGCGTTATTGTGCGCGGCTTTCGAAGAGCCGAACGAGGAAAGCACATGCACAAGGTCATTTTCGATACGGACCCCGGCGTTGACGACGCGATGGCGCTGCTCTTTCTGCACCGGCATCCTGAAGTCGACCTGATTGGCGTCACGACCGTTTTCGGCAATGTGTCACTTGATCTGACCACGCGCAATGCGCAGTTCCTGCATCAGGAATGGGGAATTTCCGCGCCGATCGCCAGAGGCGCCGACAGGACGATCGATCCGTTGCGAAGCGACGATCGCGCCGCTTCCGTCGTGCACGGCCTTGACGGTCTCGGCAATATCGGCCTGCCGGACACGATAGACTGGCCGCTCGACCCGCGTCCCGCCTACCAGTTCATCATCGATACCGTCCGCGACAATCCGGGCGAAGTGACGCTGATCGCCGTCGGCCGCATGACAAACATGGCGCTGGCGCTGCAGGCCGATCCGGATTTTGCCGGCCTCGTCAAGGAAGTCATCGTCATGGGCGGCGCCTTCGATGTGAACGGCAATGTCACGCCGGCAGCGGAAGCCAATATCCATGGCGATCCGGAAGCCGCCGACATCATCTTCACCACGCCCTGGAAGGTCACCATCGTCGGGCTCGATGTGACGCTGAAGACGATCATGACGGGGGAGTATCTTGCCGACATGGCCAAGTCGGGCGAAAAATCGGTGCAGCTGCTCTCCGACCTGTCGCAATATTACATCGAGTTCTACAAGAGCCGGGTCGGCATTTCCGGCATGGCGGTACATGACAGCACGGCTTGCGTCTATCTGGTGCGGCCGGACCTCTTCATTCTCCGCAGCGGCGCGGTGCGGGTCGTCTGCGGCGGCATTGCCGACGGCGAAACGATCCAGGCCCCCGACAGCGGCCGCAAGTTCGTCGGCACCGCCTGGGACGGTCAGCCGAGCCAGTGGGTGTGCACCGACGTCCGATCAGGCGAAGTTCTCGAGGTAATCCGCGCCGCGCTGGTCGAGAGCCGAGCTTCCGGTGCCTAGGCGATTGCTGTTTAGGCAACAGTTCCGGTGCAAATTTTCACGCGGGAACACGAGGCCATTGGCATTTGTGATCGATTTCCCTATGTGGAACCTTGATTTGGATATTCGACAAAGGACATGGGCGTGACAGCTACATTCGATAAAGTTGCCGACATCATCGCTGAGACCAGCGAAATCGATCGCGAGACGATCACGCCGGAAAGCCACACGATCGATGACCTGGGCATCGATAGCCTGGACTTCCTGGATATCGTGTTCGCCATCGACAAGGAATTCGGGATCAAGATTCCGCTGGAACAGTGGACCCAGGAAGTCAACGAAGGCAAGGTTTCGACCGAAGAGTACTTCGTCCTGAAGAACCTGTGTGCCAAGATCGACGAGCTGAAGGCGGCCAAGGGCTGATCGTCACCGATCATCCCGGGCCGGCAAACTCATGCTGCTCGAATATTTCCAGATGATCGACCGCGTCGAAGCGGTCGATCTTGGGGCCAAAGTGTTGAAGGCGCGGTCTGTCGTGCCTTCCAAAAGCCCTGTCTTCGAAGGCCATTTTCCCGGAATGCCGCTGGTACCTGGCGTGCTCCTGATCGAGACCATGGCGCAGGCCTCCGGTTTCCTGGTGCTTGCCGCCACCGATTTCGCCGCCATGCCGTTCCTGATGTCGGTCGACGGCGCCAAGATGCGCGCCTTTGTGGAGCCCGACGCGGTTCTCGACATCGAGGCGTTTCTGGAGCATGAGGGGTCCGGTTACGCGGTGACCAAAGCAAAGATCACGTGTAACGGCAAGAAGGTCTGCGACGCACAGCTTAAACTGCGCACCATGCCGTTCAGCGAAATCCCGCTGGCGCCGGTCATCCGCAAGCGTGCGGAAGAGGTCGGCCTGATGGATGCGATTGCCGCAAGCGCATAAAAGCCTGCCCGTTCAACCCGGTGGGTCAAAGAGGACATTATGAAGTCTGACAATGATGTCGTGATCACTGGTATCGGGATCGTCACCAGCCAGGGCGTGGGCAAGGAGCCGCATATCGAGCTCCTGTCGGCGCCGGAAGCGGGTGCCCCGAAAGTCGAGACAGATCGTTTCGCGCCGTATCCGGTGCATCCGATGCCCGAGATCGACTGGTCGGCGCAGATCGCCAAGCGTGGCGACCAGCGCCAGATGGAGAACTGGCAGCGGCTCGGCGTGTTTTCCGCAGGCCTTGCGCTCGACGACGCTGGCCTGAAGACGGATGCGGAAGCCTGCGCTTCCATGGACATGATCGTGGCCGCCGGCGGCGGCGAGCGCGACATCAAGGTCGATTCGCTGATCGTCGACGAAGCGCTGAAGCGCAACGACCGCGAAATGCTGCTCAACGAGAAGCTGACGACCGAGCTTCGCCCGACGCTGTTTCTGGCGCAGCTTTCCAACCTGGTCGCCGGCAATATCTCGATCGTCCACAAGGTCACCGGTTCGTCGCGCACCTTCATGGGCGAAGAGGCGGCCGGCATTTCCGCCGTCGAGACCGCCTTCCACCGCATCAAGGCCGGCCAATCTACCCACAGTCTGGTCGGCGGCGCCTTCGTCGCCGAACGCGCCGACATCATCCTTCTTGTCGAGGGTATTCGTGCGCATGCGACGGGCGGCTGGCATCCGCTCTGGTCGCGCTCGGCCGACAATGGCGGCGGCATGATCATGGGCACCGTCGGGGCCTTCCTGGTGCTCGAATCGCGCGCCCATGCGCAGGCGCGGGGCGCCCATATCTACGCTGTCATCGATGCGATCGAAGGCGATCGCGGCAATCGTGACGAGGGCCGCCTCGAAAAACGTCTCGCCCGTCTCGCTGGCCATGCCTCGGGCCGTTCCAAGGCCGATACGGTCGTGTTTTCAGGTGCAAGCGGCGTCGTCGATCTCACGACGCGGGAGAAAACGCTGCTGGAGACCGAATTCCCGGGCGCTGCGATCCGCGGATTTGGCGGCGTCACCGGCCATGGCATGGAAGCGCAATTCCCCTTGGGTCTGGCCCTTGCGGCATTGACCTTGGATGGCGCGGCAAAAGTTCCCACATTCGATGCCCAGAACGAAAAGCCGATGACGGCGCCTGCCAAACACGCAGTGGTGACGACGGTCGGTTATACGCGCGGCGAGGGCCTTGCAGTCCTCTCGGCCGCGTAAAGGAGATTTTGATGAGCGACAACCGCTTCAAGGATCATCTCGGCCGTCCGATCATCGCGATCACCGGCATGGGCGTCATTACCTCGCTCGGCCAGGGCCTTGCCGACAACTGGGCGGCGCTGACCTCCGGCACCTCCGGCATCCACAAGGTGACCCGTTTCCCGACCGCGGGCCTTTCCACCCGGATCGCAGGCACGGTGGATTTCATTGCCGTTCCGGCCGAAAACTCTGTCGAACGTTCCTTCGCTTTTGCCCGCGAGACGACGGTCGAAGCGCTTGCGCAGTCGGGCCTTTCCGGCGATTTCGACGGGCCGCTCTTTCTTGCCGCGCCGCCGGTCGAGCCGGAATGGAGCGATCGTTTCGCGCTTGCAGACCGCGCTCCGCCATCGAAGGCCGAAGGCGACGCCTATGACCGTTTCCTCGCCGCCATGCGCGAACGTCCCGATCCGGTCTTCCTCGAAGCCGTGCAATTCGGGTCGATCTCCGAACGCCTCGCCGACAAGTTCGGCACGCGCGGCCTGCCCGTGACCCTCTCGACGGCCTGTGCCTCCGGTGTCACCGCCATCCAGCTCGGCGTCGAAGCGATCCGTCAGGGCCGCACCGATCGCTCGCTGGTGGTTGCGACCGACGGTTCGGTCAGCGCCGAAGCACTGATCCGCTTCTCGCTCCTCTCCGCACTCTCCACTCAGAATGATCCGCCGGAAAAGGCGTCAAAGCCGTTCAGCAAGGACCGCGACGGGTTCGTCATCGCCGAAGGCGCGGCGACGCTGGTGCTCGAATCGCTCGAATCGGCCATCGCCCGCGGCGCCAAGGTGCTCGGCATCATGAAGGGCTGCGGCGAAAAGGCCGACCATTTCCACCGCACCCGTTCTTCGCCTGACGGCGGCCCGGCAATTGCGACGATCCGCGCGGCGCTGGCAGACGCCGGCATGGACGAGGGCAGCATCGGCTATATCAATGCGCACGGCACCTCGACGCCGGAAAACGACAAGATGGAATATGGCGCTATGCTCGCCGTCTTCGGCGACCGGTTGAAGGAAATCCCGGTTTCCTCCAACAAGTCGATGATCGGCCATACGTTGACTGCGGCCGGCGCCGTCGAAGCCGTCTTCTCGATCCAGACGATGCTGACCGGAACCCTGCCGCCGACCATCAACTATACCAACCCCGATCCGACGATCGTGCTCGATGTCGTGCCGAACAAAAAGCGGGATGGACAGCCGACAGCGGTCCTTTCCAACTCATTCGGCTTCGGCGGACAGAACGCCAGCCTTGTCATGGCGCTGGAACCGGCTTAGAGACCGTCGCCAATCACGTTTGACGAATTGGGACGCCTCCGGGCGAAGGAAGACCTATTATGCGCGCTCTGCAACTGATCGATGACCGGAAGCTCGAAGCCGTGGACATTCCCGAGCCCGAGGCCCCAGGCCCAGGCGAGGTAACGCTGCGGGTCAAGGCCGTCGCGCTTAACCATATCGACGTCTGGGGCTGGCGCGGCATGGCGTTCGCCAAGCGCAAGATGCCGCTGACGATCGGAGCGGAAGCCTCCGGCGTCGTCGAGGCGATCGGGCCGGGCGTTTCGAACGTCCTGCCCGGCCAGCTCGTGTCGATCTACGGCGCGCGCACCTGCGGCCTCTGCAAGCCCTGCCGCGAGAAGCGCGACAATCTCTGCGAACACGTGTCCGGCGTGCACGGCTTCCACCTTGACGGTTTCGCGCAGGAAAAGGCCAATTTGCCGGCCCGCCTGCTCGTGCCGGCACCCCCGGGCGTCGATGCGATTGCCGCAGCGCTGGCACCGGTCACCTTCGGGACCGTCGAGCACATGTTGTTCGACAATGCCAAGCTGCAGCCGGGCGAAACCATTCTGGTCCATGCCGGCGGCTCCGGCATCGGCACGGCGGCGATCCAGCTCGCCAAGAAGATCGGCTGCACGGTGATCACCACGGTCGGTTCGGACGACAAGATCGAACGGGCCAAGGCGCTCGGCGCCGATCACGTCATCAACTACCGCACCGACCGGTTTGAAGGCGTCGTGCGCAAGCTCACCAAGAAGAAGGGCGTCGACGTCGTCTTCGAACATGTCGGCAAGGATACCTGGGCCGGCTCGATGCTGTGCATGAAGCGTGGCGGCCGCCTCGTCACCTGTGGCTCCACGTCCGGCATCTCGACCGACATGAACCTGATGATGCTGTTCCAGCAGCAGCTGAAGCTGTTCGGCTCATTCGGCTGCCGCATGGAGAACATGGCGAATGCCATGCAGAAGATGGCTCAGGGCATTGTTCATCCGGTGATCGACACGGAAGTCACCTTCGCCGAGATCGACAAGGCGCTGGAGCGGATGGAAACTCGCCAGGTGTTCGGCAAAATCGTGCTCCGGATGGACTGAGGCGTCTCCTTTGAAGATGTTCCTTACCCGGATCGCTCTGGCGCTACTCCACTTCCAGCAATGGCTGGTGGCGCAGAGCGCGTTCGGGCTCTTGAATTTCCTGAAGATTTTTCCGGCGGATCCGGGCATCCGGTTCGCCGACCGGATGGCGCGGCGCATCGGGCCAAAGCTCGGCCGCCACAAGCTGATGCTTGTCAATCTGCGCAACGCCTATCCGGAAAAGACCGACGAGGAACTTGAGCAGATCGCCATAGCGAGCTGGGGCCATATGGGCCGGCTCGCCGCCGAATACGTGTTCCTCGACCGGCTGTTCGATTTCGATCCGGAACAGGAGAAGCCGGGCAGGGTGGAAGTCTCCGGCATTCCGATCTTCGCCGATCTTCGTGACAATCCGCGTCCGTTCATCGTCTTCACGGCCCATACAGGCAATTTCGAACTGCTGCCGGTCGCCGGCAATGCCTTCGGCCTGGAAGTGACGGTGCTGTTCCGGCCGCCGAACAATCCCTATATCGCCGACAAGGTGTTCGCCTTCCGTAGCGCCCGCATGGGCCAGCTGGTGCCATCGCATGCGGGCTCTTCGTTTGCTCTGGCGCGTAAGCTCGAAACGGGCGGCGGTGTCGGCGTTCTGGTGGATCAGAAATTCCGCAAGGGCCTCAAGACCAGCTTTTTCGGGCAGCCCGTCCAGACGAGCCCATTGCTCGCAAAGCTGGTTCGGCAGTTCGATGCCGAAGTCTATCCGGCTCGCTGCATCCGACTGCCGGGCAATCGTTTCCGGCTCGAGATCGAACCGAAGGTAGAACTGCCGCGGGACGCCAACGGCAAACTCGATCTCCAGGCGACCGGGCAGCTCCTCAACGACAAGGTGGAAAGCTGGGTTCGCGAATATCCCGAACAGTGGCTCTGGTACCACGACCGGTGGCATATCAAGCGCTATCTCTAAGCAGATTTTGAGATTTTTCTGACCGCATTACTGCAATTTTACTTTAAGTCACCGGCTATAAATCGGGTCTGCTTTTGAGGAATAAATTAATCTGAATCGCATTGGATATTGGAGGCGCCGATCTTGAGGAACGATCGGCGATAATCTCCGGCACGAGGGGGAGGGCATTTTGGAAGCGTTGATCGATCTGTTTTGGTCAAAATATGCCGATCTACGGCAGGCCGTCGAGCGCAATGACGATAACGCAACCACTTCGCTCGATCGTGAACTCGATCCGCTTCTGCTCGCGGTCTTTTCGAGCCAGAGCAAGGATCCGGCCAGCATCCAGGCGCAATTCCGCTTCGCACTCGACCTCCTGAACGAAGAGGCCGACGATCGCGGCTGCGTTCGTCGCAACGGTCATCTGCTGCAGATGCTGGTGGAACGCTACGTCGTTCAGGAGACCGGTCTGTCGGCCAATCGCCGTCCGGAGCCGGAATCGCTCGATCATGGTGTGATCGCCGATGCGACGGCAGACGGTTTTCTCGACGACGCTCTGCTCAATCGGATTTCCGACCGTATCGTGGTGATCGCGCCCGGATATCGGATCTTCTACTCCAACGAGACCAACGCACGCCGTCTTGATCTCGATCGCGACGCGCTGATCGGCCGGCATTTTGCTGAATTCGTCGGCCTTCACCGTTTCAAGAACGATTTCAAGCCGAACCTGGATCGCTGCTTTGCGGGCGAGAGCATATCATTGACTTACGCCGATCAGACCGACGGCCAGACGGTCGTCGTCCGTTGCCGCATGTCTCCCTGTGTTTCTGGCTCTTCACAACTGATCGGCGCGCTCCTGGTCATGCAGGAAACAGCCGACCGCCGCCGGCGTCCCGCGGCCTGACCTCTATCTGTCTGACCAGATAGCCAGCTCGTAGCCCTCCGGATCGGCGAAATGGAAACGCCGCCCCCCGGGGAACGAGAAGATCGGCTTGACGATCCGGCCACCGGCTTTACCGACCCGCTCAAGGGCATTTTCCAGGTCGTCCGCGAAAAGAATGACGAGTGGGCCGCCTTTGGCTGTTACGTCCGTCGACTTCGCAAAACCGCCCGTCAGCCTTCCGTCCTGAAACTCGCAGTAGTCCGGTCCATAGTCCGTGAAAGTCCAGCCGAAGGCCGAGCCGTAAAAAGCCTTGGCGGCTTCGACGTCCTTCACGTTGAACTCGATATAGTCGATCTTGCGATCCGCTCCCTTGGTTCCCATCGGGCCCTCCTATTTCCTTTCTTCCAGCAGGTTTTTCAGCGCCCTGAGATCCTTCCGCACATGGGCGGCATCGGCCTCGAAAGCCGAGTCGTCGAGGTCCGGGCGCTGCAACAGCGTGAACATGATTTCCGCTCCATCACCGTTCGCCACGACGCGCAACGGGTTCTCGACCACGAGACCGTTTTCCATCGTCACCGTGTGGTCGAGGATGCCGAATGGATTGTCGGGCGAGAACCGCACGCGCACCAGGCCGACCGGTCCGCCGTCGCCGATCCAGTGGTCACCGTCACGGGTAAGCCCGGCGGCAAGGCCGGATGCCCAGAGCGGCATGTTTTCAGGCTGGCTCGCGAAGGCGTAGACGTGCTGCCAAGGTCTCTCGATGCCGATATGAATTATACGGGCGGGCAGGGTGGTCATGGTAGCCTCCTCAGTTTCCCCTCGGTCTATCCGAAGAGAAACGACGGTTCTTGAACAAAACGGACAATCAGCTGCAGATCTGTCTGCGGATTTCCCAAGGTGTAAAGGTCGTCAGCTCCTTCACATCGCGCGTCATGTGCGCCTGATCAGCGTAACCGGCCTCAAGCGCGAGAATGGCGAGATTTCCGGATGCGGGCTGGACCATGCGAAGAAAGCGCTGGAGGCGAAGAATGCGCTCGAGAGTTTTCGGCCCATATCCGAAGTGATCGTGGCTCTGGCGGCGCAAGGTGCGTTCGCCGAGTGCCTGCGTTGCCGACGTGCCATGCAGCACGCCGCTGCCGAGCTCATCAAAGAGCATTCCCATCGCGTTTTGGGGCTCGGCGGCCAGTGATGCCTCTCCTGCCGCCCAAGCCTCGAACAGCCGCCGCCTTACAATTGGGCAGTTTGCTTCGGCAAGCCGCTCCTCTACCGTCCGAACGTTGTCCCGGAGCTCGCGGAGTGGGACGGCGCGTCCAACCAGCTCACTCAACGGGACGTCAAGCCAGCGCAGGGCGGCACCCGCCCTGAAGCGCAGACCGAGGATGGTTTCACCGGGGGCGAGGGCAGGGAAGGCGGCGGTGCGGTCAGGGCCAATCACCATCAATTGACCGCCAACCCAGATCAGGTCCGAGCAGCCGTCCGGCACGACGGCAATCTGACCCTCGAATTCCTGCGGCAGGCGGTGCGACCAGACACGGAAAAACAGCCTCGAAAGCGTCCCGTGCGCCGGTCGCTCTCGGTAAGTGCCGGCGCGCATAGCCAGTAGCGGCGTATCTTTGCGCGTATCTTTGGCCGTATTCATACCTCCTTGTGGCATCCGAATTTGGCAGCCGCAAGACGCCGTCCGCCGCGGAGAAAACAGGTCGCTGCGTCGCCGCGACGAAGACAGAGTGTCATGGAAATTTAATCGTTTAGCGTGGCCATCGCCTTGCCGTTTCCCTATATGAATGCGACAACACCCTCGAATCTCAATATGGAGGCACATCCGTGGAACAGGCAGAAATCGGCCTTATCGGGCTCGGCGTCATGGGCTCTAACCTCTCGCTCAACATTGCCGAAAAAGGCAATAAGATCGCCGTCTTCAACCGATCTCCGGAAGCGACCCGCAAGTTCTACGTCGAAGCCGGCGAACTGCAGGGCCAGCTTGTCCCCTGCGAGACACTCGAAGAATTCGTCGCCGCCATCCGTCCGCCGCGGCCGATCATTATCATGATCAAGGCCGGCGATCCGGTCGATCAGCAGATGGAGCTTCTGAAGCCCTACCTTTCGGCCGGCGACATCATGATCGATGCCGGCAATGCGAATTTCCGCGACACGATGCGTCGCTTCGACAATCTGAAGGACAGCGGCCTGACCTTCATCGGCATGGGCGTTTCCGGCGGTGAAGAGGGTGCGCGCCACGGGCCGTCGATCATGGTCGGCGGCACCGAGGAAAGCTGGAAGCGCGTCGAAAAGGTGCTGACCTCGATCTCCGCCAAGTTCAACAATGAGCCCTGCGTCGCCTGGCTCGGCGAAAACGGCGCGGGGCATTTCGTCAAGACCATCCATAACGGCATCGAATATGCCGACATGCAGATGATCGCCGAGATCTACGGCATCCTGCGCGACGGCCTAGGCATGAGCGCCTCCGAAATCGGCGACGTGTTCGGCAAGTGGAACGAGGGCCGCCTGAACTCCTACCTGATCGAGATCAGCCAGACGGTGCTGAAGGCAGCCGATCCGATTACCGGAAAGCCGATGGTCGACATCATCGTCGATGCCGCCGGCCAGAAGGGCACCGGCAAGTGGTCGGTCATCGAAGCCCAGAACATGGGCGTTGCCGCGACCGCCATCGAGGCTGCCGTCGCCGGCCGTGTCCTCTCGTCCCAGAGAACGGAACGCCTAGCTGCCGAAAAGATTTTTGGCCTCCCGAAGGTCGCGGAAGCGCCGAAGGATAAGGCTGCCTTCATCGCCGACCTCGAAAGCGCACTGCTCGCCGCCAAGATCGCCGCCTATGCGCAGGGTTTCGCCGTGATGTCGGCAGCGTCCGCCGAATATAACTGGAAGCTGCCGATGCCGACGATCGCCAAGATCTGGCGCGCCGGCTGCATCATCCGCTCGGCCTTCCTCGACGAGATCACCTCGGCCTTTACCAAGGATCCGCATGTCGCCAACCTGATCGTCACGCCGGCCTTTGCGCAGATGGTCAAGGATACCGACGCTCCGTTGCGTCGCGTCGTTTCTTACGCCGCTCTCTCCGGCCTGCCGGTTCCGGCGCTCGCCTCGGCGCTCTCCTATTTCGACGCTTATCGTCGCGGCCGTGGCACGGCGAACCTCATCCAGGCTCAGCGCGACTTCTTCGGGGCCCATGGCTTCGACCGCCTCGACGGCGTCGACAAGCATCACGGCCCGTGGGGCAGCGGCCTTAGCGAATTTGCCTGATCATTAATCCACGCAACGCAAAACGCCCGCCAATCCGGCGGGCGTTTTCGTTTCAGTCCTTCGGCGCCATCTTCGACCAGACGGGCTTTGCGACACTCTGTAGCAGTTCCGGGCCGACGCCGTCGATGCGCGCCATCAGGGCCTTGGCAAGCTCGCGCCCGGCTTGGCGGACATCCTCGCTGACCGTATAGATCTCCGGGCGAATCCAGTTGAGAAAGTCGGCCGACTGTTTCGATACCATATCGACATCGTGGCCCAGTTTCTTGCCGGCAGCCTCGAGACCGGCCACCAGTGCGATCGTCGCCGATCCGCTGATCGAAACGATGCCATCCGGCGGCTCGGCTGCGCGCATCATCCGTTCCGCATAGGCGCGGGTTTCTTCAAGCGGCGTCTCGCTGGTCACCCGGCCCATCGGCACTTCGGTGGCACCGAAATCGGCAAGCCCGCGTTCGAAGCCCACGCGACTGTGGACGTAGAATGAGAAGCGGCTTCCCGGCGACAGGAACGCAATCCTCCGACGGCCTTTCCCTACCAATTTCTGAACGGCCTTATAGGCGTAAGCCTCGTTGTCGTAGTCGTGATAGGGATGGACGATCCCCATGTCGGTGCGGCCGTGGGTGACGAAGGGCAGATTCCGCTCCGTCATCAGCCGCACCCGCGCGTCGTCGGGCTCGATACGCGAGATGATCACCCCGTCCGCCGAGCCGGTGTCGAGGATATAGCGTACCGGCACCATCGGGTCCTTCTGAAAGGAATGCGGCGTCACCACGAGGTGATATTGCGTGCCGCCCAGCACTTCGGAAATGCCGTGCACCATCTGGCTGGTAAAGCCCATCAGTTCCTCGTCGATGCTGAGCACGAGGGCGATGACGTTGGTCTTACCGGTTCTGAGGCGCACTCCGGCGCGGTTCGGTTGATAGCCGAGCTGGTTGGCAACAAGGCGGACGCGTTCTTTGGTGTCGGCGCCGATATCCGGCGCGTCTTTCAACGCACGTGAAACGGTGGTGATGCCGAGGCCCGTCATATAGGCGATTGTTTTCAAGGTAGGACGTTCACGAACCGCCGTCTGCGTTCCGCCCGTCCTAGATCTTCCGCTGTCATCCATGATTTGCCGTCGCTGCCCGAGTCAGGTGGCCACTATAAAGGGCCCAAGCTTGCCTGGAAACGTCGCGACACCTCCCTGTCCTCCAACACGAAAATTATAACTGAAACGATACAGGTAAAATGTCGAGAGGAATTTTGCCCAATACAGGAACCACCTTCCTCTGAGTTGCACAATGCAGATGCGAAAGAAATTTTTGCAGGCGCGAAAGGTAGGCTGCCTGATATCGGCGAATTGACGCCTATTACGTGGCTATTCGTCCCCTTGAAGAACAAATTCGCTGACCGTCGAAATACGGTGGCATCTTCTTCAGGTTGCATTCTCTGCGCCAACAAATTTTTTCCGACAAAACCGGTTGCGCGATATCCGGGATTGCCCTACGTTTTTACGGCAACGTTTCAGTGAGGGAGGAGACTCATGAATATTCGTTCTATGGCGGCTGTTCTTGCCGCAACCGTGATGCTGCCGCTTGGTGCGGCTCACGCCACCGATCTCGAAGTCACCCATTGGTGGACGTCCGGGGGCGAGGCTGCCGCTGTCGCGGAACTCGCCAAGGCTTTCAACGCAACCGGCAACAAATGGGTTGACGGCGCGATTGCAGGTTCCGGCGGTACCGCCCGTCCGATCATGATCAGCCGCATCACCGGCGGCGATCCGATGGCGGCCACCCAGTTCAACCACGGCCGCCAGGCCGAAGAACTGGTCCAGGCTGGCCTGATGCGCGACTTCACCGATCTCGCCAAGAAGGAAGGTTGGGACAAGATCGTCCGCCCTGCGGGCCTGCTGAAATCCTGCACTTTCGAAGGCAAGATCTATTGCGTGCCGCTCAACATCCATTCCTGGCAATGGCTGTGGCTTTCCAACGACGCCTTCAAGAAGGCGGGCGTTGCGGTTCCGAAGAACTGGGACGAATATGTCGCAGCAGCCCCGGCGCTTGAAAAGGCAGGCATCGTGCCGCTCGCAATCGGCGGTCAGGCCTGGCAGTCGACCGGCCTGTTCAGCGTGCTGACGGTCGCGATCGGCGGCAAGGAGATCTACCAGAAGGTCTATGGCGACAAGGACGCAAAGGTCGCGGCCGGTCCGGAAATGGCCAAGGTCTTCAAGGCAGCCGACGACGCCCGCAAGATGTCGAAGGGCACCAACGTCCAGGATTGGAACCAGGCGACCAACATGGTGATCACCGGCAAGGCCGGCGGCCAGATCATGGGCGACTGGGCGCAGGGCGAATTCCAGCTGGCCGGCAAAAAAGCCGGTGTCGACTACACCTGCCTGCCGGGCCTCGGCGTGAACGAGATCATCTCGACCGCCGGTGACGCCTTCTACTTCCCGGTCCTCAAGGATGCGGCGAAGACGAAAGCGCAGGAAGTACTTGCCTCGACGCTTCTCGATGCCAAGACGCAGGTTGCCTTCAACCTCAAGAAGGGCTCGCTGCCGGTGCGTGGCGACGTCGATCTTGCGGCCGCCAACGACTGCATGAAGAAGGGCCTCGAGATCCTTGCCAAGGGCAATGTCGTCACCAGCACCGACCAGCTCATCACGCAGGATACGCAGAAGCAGCTGGAAGACCTGATGTCGCAGTTCTTCGCCAATACCTCGATCACTGCCGAGGAAGCCCAGAAGCGCTTCGTGGCTATTTTCTCCAAGGCCGGTTGATCCGACAGACAGCGATCCAACAGCCGGCTCCGCGTCCGAAAGGGGCGGGGCCGGTGGTGGCTCGCTTCCAGCAGCCTTTGCCATCCAGAGGAGTTGACCATGGCGGCGCACATTCAGCCCGGCCGACCCAATCAGTTATTCCGCAATCTCAATTCGAAGATTGCCTCGATCCCGATGATGCTGACGGCCGTGGTGATCTTCCTCGGCGGCACGATCTGGACCGTCGTTTATTCCTTCACAAATTCCAAGCTCCTGCCACGCCTGTCTTTCGTCGGCCTGGAACAGTACGAGCGGCTCTGGGATACGCCGCGCTGGATCGTCTCGATCCAGAATCTGGCGACCTACGGGTGCCTGTCGCTGATTTTCAGCCTGACCATCGGCTTCCTGCTGGCCGCGTTGATGGACCAGAAGATCCGGTTCGAAAACACGTTCCGGACGATTTTCCTCTATCCGTTCGCGCTGTCCTTCATCGTCACCGGCCTTGTCTGGCAGTGGATCCTCAATCCTGAATTCGGCGTCCAATCGGTCATACGCTCGCTTGGCTGGACGAGCTTCGCGTTCGATCCACTCTACAATTCCGATATCGTCATCTACGGCATCCTGATCGCTGCACTCTGGCAAGGAACGGGGCTCGTCATGTGCCTGATGCTCGCGGGGCTTCGCGGCATCGACGAGGACATCTGGAAGGCGGCTCGGGTCGACGGCATCCCGATGTGGAAGACCTATCTCTTCATCATTATCCCGATGATGCGGCCGGTCTTCGTCACTACCTTGGTCATCATCGCCAGCGGCATCGTCAGGATCTACGACCTTGTCGTAGCGCAGACGAGCGGCGGACCCGGCATCGCCTCCGATGTGCCTGCCAAATACGTCTACGACTACATGTTCTTCGCCCAGAACCTCGGCCAGGGCTTTGCCGCATCCACGATGATGCTGCTCGCCGTCGCCATCATCATCGTTCCCTGGGCCTATCTCGAATTCGGAGGACGCAAGCGTGGATAAATCGCTCACGATGCCCATTTCCGGGCCTACCATCTCCGGGTCGACCGGTTCCCGGCTGGAAGCCGGTCCGCAGGGAAAACGCCCCCGCAAGGTCCTCTCTTCGCGCAATATCATCGTCTATGGTGCGCTTGGCCTGGCGGCACTTTATTACCTCCTGCCTCTCTACGTGATGGTCGTCACGTCGCTAAAGGGCATGCCTGAAATCCGTCTCGGCAATATCTTTTCGCCGCCGATGGAGATCACCTTCGAGCCCTGGGTGAAGGCCTGGGCGCAGGCCTGCACGGGCTTGAACTGCGACGGTCTTTCGCGCGGCTTCTGGAACTCGGTTCGGATCACCGTGCCATCGGTGATCGTGTCGATTGCGATCGCCTCGGTGAACGGCTACGCGCTTGCCAACTGGCGGTTCAAGGGTTCGGAGATCTTTTTCACGATCCTGATCGTCGGCGCCTTCATCCCCTATCAGGTGATGATCTATCCGATCGTCATCGTGTTGCGCGAAATGGGCCTCTACGGCACGCTCTACGGCCTCATCCTGGTGCATTCGATCTTCGGCATGCCGATCCAGACGCTGCTGTTCCGCAACTATTTCGTCTCGCTGCCGGAAGAACTTTTCAAGGCGGCGCGCATCGACGGGGCAGGGTTCTGGCAGATCTATTTGCGGATCATGCTGCCCATGTCGCTGCCGATCTTCGTCGTCTCGATGATCCTGCAGACCACCGGCATCTGGAACGACTTCCTGTTCGGCGTGGTGTTCACCCGCCCGGATACCTATCCGATGACCGTACAGCTCAACAACATCGTCAATTCCGTCCAGGGCGTGAAGGAATACAACGTCAACATGGCGGCGACGCTGCTGACGGGTGCGGTTCCACTGATCGTCTATTTCGTTTCCGGCCGGCTTTTCGTCCGCGGCATCGCGGCCGGCGCAGTCAAAGGATAAGCCTGATGCTCAACAATGTTTCCACGCGCACTCAGAGCAGCGTTTCCATCCGAGAACTGTCGCTGTCCTTCGGCTCGGTCAAGGTGCTAGAAAACCTCAACCTTGACATCCATGACGGCGAGTTCCTGGTCCTGCTCGGCTCGTCGGGCTGCGGCAAGTCCACGCTGCTGAACTGCATCGCCGGACTTCTGGAGCCGACCGAGGGCCAGATATTCATCAAGGACAAGAACGTCACCTGGGAAGAGCCCAAGGACCGCGGCATCGGCATGGTGTTCCAGTCCTACGCGCTCTATCCGCAGATGACGGTTGAGAAGAACCTCTCGTTCGGCCTGCGCGTCGCCAAGGTTCCGAGGGATGAGATCGACCGCCGCGTCGCACGCGCCTCCGGCATCCTGCAAATCGAGCCGCTCTTGAAGCGCAAGCCCTCGGAGCTTTCGGGCGGCCAGCGCCAGCGCGTCGCGATCGGCCGGGCGCTGGTGCGCGATGTCGACGTCTTCCTGTTCGACGAGCCATTGTCGAACCTCGACGCAAAACTGCGCTCCGAACTGCGCGTCGAGATCAAGCGGCTGCATCAGGCGCTCAAGAACACGATGATCTACGTCACCCACGACCAGATCGAGGCGCTGACGCTTGCCGACCGTATCGCCATCATGAAGAGCGGCGTCATTCAGCAGCTCGACGATCCGGTAACGATCTACAACCGGCCCAGGAACCGTTTCGTCGCCGGCTTCATCGGTTCACCGTCGATGAATTTTCTGAAAGGAGAACTGGCGGAGGAGGGCGATCATACCGTCTTCAAGACCAATGGCGTCAGTTTCTCCTTGGATGGCTATGATGCATCCGAACCGCTGAAACCCGGACGCCAGGTCATCCTAGGCGCCCGTCCGGAGCATATCAAGGTGGATGGCGATATCAACGGCGGCGAAATCCATGAGGCGGTGGTCGATATCGAGGAGCCCATGGGCGCCGACAACCTGCTATGGCTGAAACATGCCGGCCACGTGATGTCGGTTCGCATCGGCGGCGCACGGCGTTACGCCGTCGGCGCCAAGGTGCGCCTCGCCTTCGACATGAGCATGGCTTCACTGTTCGACGCGGGAACGGAAGAGCGGATCTGATGTTTGCGTGCAGTCAGTTGCAGATGGGCCGATTGCCCTTGGGGCAATTGTCGTCGCGGCAGGTAATACCCCCCTCTGTCCTGCCGGACATCTTCCCCACAAGGGGGGAGATCGACTCGCTGCAACGTCTCGCCATCCCCGGCGTTTATAGTGGGACTGGTGAACAGGCCCCCAGCCAATCTCCCCACCCGTGGGGGAGATGTCCGGCAGGACAGAGGGGGGCTGGCACGGCACGCCATGAATTTTGCGGACCGGTGCAATGACCACGATCGACCTCTCCGGCTCCTGGCAGCTCGCCTCTGCCGACGGAACGCATCGCACCCAGATGCCGATCCCGGGCGACGTTCACACTGCGCTGAAGATAGCCGGCATCATTCCCGACCCGTATTTCGGCCGCAACGAGAACGACGTGCAATGGGTTGCCAACGAAGATTGGACGGTCGAGCGGCGCTTCACGCTCGATGATGCGGCCGGTTCCTGGTATCTCGACATCACCTACCTCGATACGGTCGCGACCGTCTTCGTCAACGACGTCCCGGTGCTTCAGGCAGACAACTGTTTTCGCCGTTACCGGCCGGACGTGTCGAAGGCGCTGAAGGCTGGCGAGAACACGGTCCGCATCCTTTTCCATTCCAGCATCGCCGAAGGGGCGGAGCGCCAGGCGCGGCAGCCCTTCTACATTCCCTATTCCACGACCAATTCGCCGATCCCGAACGGCAATATGCTGCGCAAACCGCAATGCCATTTCGGCTGGGATTGGAATGTCGCGCTGGCGCCGCTCGGGCTTTACGGCGAAATCGCGCTGCAGAGGCTCGAAACCGCCCGTATCGAAAACATCGTCACCAGCCAGAGACATGAGGCGGGCGCGGTCGATCTCATCGTGACGGTCACGCTTTATGCCGAAGGGCAGGGCGTGCTGCCTGTGTTCTTTTCATTCGGAGACGAACGGGTCCGGCTCGATTGCGGCGTGCGTGCTGGCGAAACGACGGTCACTCACCTCTTTCACATCGACGACCCGAAGCTCTGGTGGCCCTTCGGCAGCGGAGAACAGGCGCTCTACGAATTGACGGTCGGCACCCCCACCGAAGCCATCACCCGCCAGATCGGCCTCAGGACCGTTGAGCTGCTAACCGACCCGGACGAGGCCGGCAGCCGTTTCGCCTTCCGCGTCAATGGCCGCGAGATCTTCTGCCGCGGCGCCAACTGGATCCCGGCCGACGCGCTGTTTTCCTTATCGAGCCGGGAGAAGACCGAGGACCTGCTGCGCTCCGCGGTCGATGCTCACATGAACATGATCCGTGTCTGGGGCGGCGGCTTTTATGAAGCGGACTGGTTCTACGATCTCTGCGACCGCTTCGGCCTAATGGTTTGGCAGGACTTTCAGTTCGCCTGCAATCTCTATCCATCGACGCCCGATTTCCTCGAAAACGTTGCGGCGGAAGTCGAGTACCAGGCCCGCAGGTTGATCTCGCATCCCTCCATCGTGCTCTGGTGTGGCGATAACGAACTGGTCGGCGCGCTGACATGGTTTCCGGAATCCCGCGAGAACCGCGACCGCTACCTCGTCTCCTACGACCGGTTGAACCGGGTCATCGAACAGGCGCTCGACAAGGCCGCGCCCGATGCCATCTGGTGGCCGTCCAGCCCTGCTTCCGGTTATCTCGATTACGGCGACGCCTGGCATGCGGACGGTTCGGGCGACATGCATTACTGGTCCGTCTGGCACGAGAACAAGCCATTCGACAATTACCGCTCTGTCCGCCCGCGCTTCTGCTCGGAATTCGGCTTCCAGTCCTATACGTCGCTGCCGGTCATCGAGACCTATGCCGCGGCCAAGGACATGAATATCGCTTCGCCAGTCATGGAGCATCACCAGAAGAATGTCGGTGGCAACGAGCGCATCGCTGGCACGATGTTCCGCAACTTCCGCTTTCCAACGGATTTTGCCAATTTCGTCTATCTCAGCCAGGTACAGCAAGGATTGGCGATCAAGACCGCCGTCGATTTCTGGCGGTCGCTGAAGCCGCATACGATGGGTGCGCTTTACTGGCAGCTCAATGACACCTGGCCGGTCGCCTCCTGGTCCAGCCTCGATTACGGCGGCAGCTGGAAAGTGCTGCACTACATGGCAAAGCGCTTCTTCCAGCCGATCACGGTTGCGGCGATCCCGTCCGACGACGTCCGGGAAATCCGCTTCTCGCTCGTCAACGACACGGCGGAGGATGTGACGGTGACGCTCAACCTTTCGCTCCTGACGCTCAAGGGCGAACGCAGTTCGCTTCGGCGTGTGGAATCCGTCTGTACGCCGGATGCGGCCGTGACCGTGCTGACGTTACCGACCGCAGATATTCCCGAGGGCGGGATCCTCGCCTGGAGCTTTACCGCGTCGAACGGCATGGCCGGCGAGGGGCATCATGTGCCGGGCACTTACAAGGCCCTGGAACTCGAACCGGCAGGGCTTGAGCTTGCCGCGTCTCCATCCGGAGACGGAGGTTTTGATCTCGTCGTCAAGGCCGAGAGCCTCGCCCTTTTCGTGCTGATCGAGAGCGGCACGCCCGGCCGTTATTCCGATAACGCTTTCGATCTCGCCGCCGGCGAGAGCCGCAGCATTCGCTTCACGCCCGCCGTCCCGACGGACGCGATCCCGCAATTCCGCATCTACGACCTCTATTCCTGCCAGGCGGCAGGCTGAGGTCTCTATCAAGGGAGGAACACCATGACGAAACTCGGTTTTCAGCTTTATTGCGCACGCAACTTTCCGCCGCTCTCGGATGTCCTGAAGAAGGTTGCGCAGGCCGGCTATACGGAAGTCGAAGGTTATGGCGGCATCTATGCGACGCTTGACGAAGCAGGCCTGAAGACGCTCAAGGGTGATCTCGATGCCAACGGCCTGACCATGCCGACCGGTCACTTCGGTATCGACCTTCTCGAAAAGGAGCCGGAACAGGCGCTGCTGATTGCCAGGACGCTCGGCGTCGAGGCGATCTATTGCCCGCATCTCGTCGCCGACCAGCGCCCAACCGACGCCGCCGGATGGTTCGCCTTCGGTCAGCGCTTGCAGAACGTTGGCAAACGCTATTGGGATGCCGGTTATACGTTCGGCTGGCATAACCACGACTTCGAGTTCAAGACGCTGCCGGACGGCTCGACCCCGCAGGAGCAGATCCTCGCCGGTGGTCCTGACCTTGCCTGGGAAGCGGATATCGCCTGGGTGATCCGCGGCGGCGCCGATCCGTTCGCCTGGATCGAGAGCTACGCCAAACGCATTACCGCCGTCCATGTCAAGGACATCGCGCCGGCCGGCGAAAACGCGGATGAGGACGGCTGGGCCGATGTCGGCCACGGCACCGTTCCGTGGAAGGACCTGATGGCGGCGCTCAAAAAGACGTCCGCAAAACATTACGTCCTCGAACACGATAACCCGAAGGATCTCGATCGGTTGCTGACGCGGTCGATCGCTTCCTTCAAGACCTATTGATCACAGGAATTCCGGAGTTTTCCATGCCCAAGGAACTTGGCGTCGGCATCATGGGATGCGGCAATATTTCTACCACTTACTTCAAACTGTCGCCGCTCTTCAAAGGCCTGAAGGTTCTCGCCTGCGCGGATCTCAACGAGCACGCGGCCGAAATGCGCGCCGAGGAATACGGCGTCAAGGCGCAGTCGATCGAGCAGATGCTTGCCAATGACGAGCTCGACGTGATCGTCAACCTGACCATACCGGCGGCGCATTTCGCCGTCTCCAAGGCGATCCTCGAAGCCGGCAAGCACGTCTACTCGGAAAAGCCGCTGGTCATCACGCTGGAGGAAGGCAAGGCGCTGCAGGCGCTCGCTAGGGAGAAGGGTCTGTCGGTGGGCTGCGCGCCGGACACTTTCCTCGGCGGCGCGCACCAGCTCGCCCGCAAATATATCGACGAAGGCGGCGTCGGGCGCATCACGTCGGGCACCTGCCACGTGATGAGCCCGGGCATGGAGATGTGGCATCCCAATCCCGGCTTCTTCTTCCTCGAAGGCGGTGGGCCGATCCTCGATCTCGGACCCTATTACATCGCCAACCTCATCAACTTCCTCGGTCCGGTGAAACGGGTCGGGGCACTGACATCGATGGCGAACCCGACCCGCCTCGTCACTAGCGAACCGCTGAAGGGCCAGGTGATCCCGGTCGAGACGCCGACCAACATCCATGCGCTGCTCGAATTCGTCAACGGCGCGACGATCACGCTCTTGGCAAGCTGGGATGTCTGGTCGCATCGCCACGCCAATATGGAGCTCTACGGCACCGAGGGCTCGATCTTCGTGCCCGATCCGAACTTCTTCGGCGGCACTGTCGAGGCGAGCGGACGCAACAAGGATATCCAGCCGCTGGACCCTTGGGATCATCCGTTCGGAATCAACAACCAGGAACATCCGCAGGGACCACGCGCCAACTACCGCACGGCTGGTCTCGCGGACATGGCGATGGCGCTGATCGAAGGCCGCGATGCGCGCTGCTCGCTGGAGCGCACGCTCCACGGCGTCGACGTGATGACCTCGATCCTGAAATCCGGCGAGGAAGGGCGGTTCATCGAGCTTTCGACCACCTGCACCCAGCCGGCGGCGCTCGGCATCGACGAGGCGCTGGCGCTTCTGCGCTGATCGGCTATGAATGCGGCGCGCACCGCTTGAGACATGGGCGCGCCGCATTTCATTCGGAGGAAACGACCATGACCTGGCAACCAGCGTCCAACCGCTACGAAACCATGAAATACAACCGCTGCGGCCGTTCGGGACTAAAACTCCCGGCGATCTCGCTCGGCCTCTGGCACAATTTTGGCGACGACACGCCGCATGAACGCAAGGTCGCGATCACTCGCAAGGCCTTCGATCTTGGCATCACCCATTTCGATCTCGCCAACAACTATGGCCCGCTGCCCGGCAGCGCCGAGACCGCCTTCGGCCAGATCCTGCGCGAGGATTTCAAGGGGTATCGCGACGAACTGATCATCTCGTCGAAGGCCGGCTACAACATGTGGCCGGGTCCCTATGGCGAATGGGGCAGCCGCAAATACCTGATCTCTTCCTGCGACCAGAGCCTGAAGCGGATGGGTCTCGACTATGTCGACATCTTCTATTCGCATCGCTTCGACCCGGATACGCCCCTCGAAGAGACGTGCGGCGCGCTTGATCACATCGTCCGCTCGGGCAGGGCGCTTTATGTCGGTATCTCGTCCTACAATTCGAAGCGCACCCAGGAAGCAACCGCGATCCTGAAGGAACTCGGCACGCCTGTTCTCATCCACCAGCCGAGCTATTCGATGATCAACCGCTGGGTCGAGGAAGATGGGCTGCTCGATACTCTGGAAGACCTCGGCATCGGCTCGATCGTCTTTTCGCCGCTGGCGCAAGGCATGCTGACCTCGAAATATCTCGGCGGCATTCCGGAAGACAGCCGTGCCGCGCAGGGCAAGTCGCTGCGGCCTACCTTCCTGAACGACCGGAACATCGCCAACCTCAAGGCGCTCAACGCAATCGCCGAAAAGCGGGGCCAGACGCTGGCGCAGATGGCGCTTGCCTGGGTGCTGCGCGGAGGCCGCGTGACCACGGCGCTGATCGGCGCCAGCCGTCCGGAACAGGTCGAGGACTGCGTCAGGTCGCTCGACAATCTGGAGTTCACGGCGGCTGAACTCGCCGAGATCGACACCTATGCCAAGGATGCCGACATCAACCTCTGGGCCAAATCGGCCGAACGGGCAGGGCCGGCGCGGTAAGGGAAGGGCGGCGGCTTCGAGTTGCCCCTCATCCCCCTGCCTGGGCCTTCTCCCCGTTCTGACGGGGAGAAGGGAGATGTGGCACGGCCGGCGCTCCGAAGTCCTTCTCCCCGCAAGCGGGGAGAAGGTGGCGGCAGCCGGACGAGGGGCAAGGACTCAGTTTCTATTTTGCGAGGAGAACATGATCCACAACCCCATCCTGCCGGGCTTCAATCCTGATCCGTCCATCTGCCGGGTCGGCGAGGATTACTATATCGCCACCTCCACCTTCGAATGGTATCCGGGCGTGCAGATCCATCATTCGCGCGACCTGGTGAACTGGACGCTCAAGCGCCGGCCGCTGGAGCGGGCAAGCCAACTCGATATGCGCGGCAATCCCGACAGTTGCGGCATCTGGGCGCCGTGCCTTTCCTATTCCGACGGGCTGTTTTTCCTGGTCTATACGGACGTCAAACGCTTCGATGGCAATTTCAAGGACGCCCACAACTACATCGTCACCTCGCCGACGATCGAGGGCGAATGGTCCGATCCGATCTATGTGAACTCCTCCGGGTTCGATCCGACGCTCTTCCATGACGACGACGGCCGCAAGTGGTTCCTCAACATGCAATGGAACCACCGCACGGAGAGCTACGGCGGCGCGCCGAAACATCCGGCCTTTGACGGCATCCTGCTGCAGGAGTGGGATTTCGAGACGAGGGCGCTCAAAGGCCCGATCAAGAACATATTCGCCGGCAGTTCGCTCGGCCTGGTCGAGGGGCCGCATGTGTTCAAGCGCAACGGCTGGTATTACCTGACGACTGCCGAGGGCGGCACCGGTTACGACCATGCCGTCACCATGGCGCGCGCGCGTTCGATCGACGGGCCGTACGAGATGCATCCGCAGACCCATCTCATCACCTCGAAGGACCATCCGAAAGCCGTTCTGCAGCGAGCCGGCCATGGCCAGTACGTCGAAACGCCGGAAGGCGAAGCGTACCATACCCATCTCTGTGGCCGGCCGCTCGCGCCGCAACGCCGCTGCACGCTCGGCCGCGAAACGGCGATCCAGAAATGCATCTGGGAGGACGACTGGCTCTATCTCGCCCAGGGCGGCGTCGTGCCCGATGTCGACGTGCCGGCACCGGGCAACGTCACGCATATCGAACAGCCTGTCCGCATGGAGCGCTCATTCGACGACAAGGTCCTACCGCCGGAATTCCAGTGGCTGCGTACGCCTCATCCGGAACGGTTGTTCAGCCTGACCGAGCGTCCCGGTCACTTGCGTCTTTTCGGCCGCGAAAGCATCGGATCCTGGTTCGAACAATCGCTCGTCGCCCGCCGGCAGGAACACCATTCCTTCCGCGCCGAGACGGTGGTCGACTTCTCGCCCGAGACGTATCAGCAGGTCGCGGGTCTGACGCACTATTACAATCGCCACAAGTTCCATTCGCTGGTGGTGACCCTGCACGAAAAGCTTGGCCGCGTGGTGACGATCTTTTCCTGCCCGGGTGATTTTCCGCATGGGCGCATGAGCTTTCCGGCAGGGAGCGGCGTTTCCGTACCCGACGGCCCGGTACATCTCGCCATGGAGATCCGCGACAACGACCTGCAATTCTTCTGGCGCGCCGGCGGCTCCAACGATTGGCAGGAACTTGGTCCGGCGCTCGATGCCGGCGTCATCTCTGACGAGGGTGGCCGCGGCGAACACGGCTCCTTCACCGGCGCATTTGTTGGCCTCTTCGCCTTCGACACGTCGGGACGGGCGAAGGCTGCGGATTTCGACTATTTCGTTTATGAGGCGCTAATTCAGTAAATTCTAAATATCAGGAAGTCAGCGGAACGCATTAATTTCATTACGAAAACGTAATGCGTCAATTCAGATACGGTTCATCGTTTGGGTCCTAGTTTCCAAGCGTGGTCAACACGAGGAAACACCCAATGAAAAAGTTCTTTGCAATCCTTCTTTCCGCAACCTTGCTTGCCGCTCCGCTTGCGGCCCAGGCGCAGGATCGTCATTCTCCTCCGGAGCGGACCAGGACCGTGACTCGCACGGTGACGATTCAGAAGAAGGTCGTGGTCGTAAAGCCGCGCTGGTCCAGGGGCCATCGCATGACGGCCGCCGAGCGTCGCCGCATGGCGGAAATCCGCGATTATCGCCGTTACCGCCTGTCGGCTCCGCCGCGCGGTTATCACTGGGTCAAGGTCGACAACGACTTCCTGCTGGTTGGCATCGCGAGCGGCGTGATCTCGCGTTTCATCGTGGCTCGCTGAGAAAGATCGGCCTGCGGGGGTATTTGCCTTCCCTCCCGCAGGCCTCGCACGTTCGCCGCTACGCGTATCGGCGGTCGCACTTTTCGTTGCCCGACCTTACGTCCCCTGCGACAGGCAATTCTTCATGGAGCTCGCGAGCCCACGCATCAGCTCGAAATAAAGGCCGGGACCGGGCTTCAGCGTCGCGGCTTCGGGGTCGAGCGTGCCTGAACGGGCAGGCGTGCCTTCCGTCACCACTGCCACCAGCTTCGGCTCGAACTGGGGTTCTGCGAAGACGCAGGTGGCACCCAGTTCCTTCACCTTCTTCTGGATCTGGCCGACACGTTCGGCGCCGGGCATCGTCTCTGGGCTGACGGTGATCGAACCCGCGACGCTCACCCCATAACGATTCTCGAAATATTGATAGGCATCATGGAAGACGATGAAGGGCTTGTCCTTGACCGGCGCGATCGTGGCCTTGAGCTCGCTATCAAGCGTGTCGAGATCCTTCATCAGCGCAGCGCCATTCGTCTGATAAGTGGCGGCATTCGCCGGGTCGGCGCCGACCAGCGTCTTTTCGATTTCCGCAGCCATCGCCTTGGCATTCATCGGGTCGAGCCAGAGATGCGTGTCGAAACCGCCATGCCCGTCGTGGTCGTGCTCGGCATGATTTTCGGTGGCGTGGTCGTGATCACCGTGCTCATGGTCGCCATGTTCATGTGCGTCCTCAGCCTCATGTCCGTGATCATGTGCCTCGAAGGCGCCGCTCTCGCGGAAGGGCAGTTTTTGCAATCCGGGTGCATCCTCCAGCTCGATCACCGTTGCCGAGGCCGCCAGCGCATCCAGCGGCTTTTCAAGGAAGGCCTCGATACCGGGGCCGATCCAGAAGATCACGTCGGCGCTTTCGATGGCCGCGGCATTGGAGGGTTTCAGCGAGAATGTATGGGGCGAGGCGGCGCCATCGACAATCAGTTTCGGCTCGCCGACACCCTTCATGATCGAGGCGACGAGCGAGTGGATCGGCTTGATCGAAACCACCACGTCCGGCGCCGCCAAGCCTTGGCCTGCACCCACGAAAAATGCCGCGGAGGAGAGGAGGAAGATCGAAGCCAGTTTCATGCTGCGTCCTTGTATTCCATAGTAATGTTATTACATCAATTGCGTTATGCTATAACGTGTGTCATAGCCACTGACAACAGGGAATCCGGAAAAACATGCTGATGTCCAATCGGCCTCGCGCCCCAAAAACCGAAAGCCAATTGGTATCGCTTGCCAATGCCGGCATTCGCCGCGATGGCCGCTGGCTGGTGCGGGGCGTCGATTTCTCGATCCGGCGCGGCGAGGTGGTCACGCTGATCGGTCCGAATGGCGCCGGCAAGTCGACGACAGCAAAGCTTGCGATCGGGGTGCTGCGCCCGGACGAAGGATCGGTCGCGAGATTGCCCGGCCTGCGCGTCGGGTATGTGCCGCAGAAACTGGCGATCGACTGGACGATGCCGCTTTCCGTGCGTCGGCTGATGCGGCTGACCGGCCCGCTTGATGACACCGATCTTCTGGCGGCGCTGGCCTCAACCGGCATCTCCCATCTCATCGACGCCGAGGTCCGGCATCTGTCCGGCGGCGAATTCCAGCGGGCGCTGCTGGCCCGGGCGATCGCTCGTAAGCCGGATCTGATGGTGCTCGACGAGCCGGTGCAGGGCGTCGATTTTGCCGGCGAGAGCGCGCTTTACGACCTGATCCGCTCGATCCGGACGACGACCGGCTGTGGTATCCTGATGATCTCGCACGACCTGCATATGGTGATGGCCGGCACCGACACCGTCATCTGCCTCAACGGCCATGTCTGCTGCCGCGGCACACCGGAAGTGGTGAGCCAGAGCGCCGATTACCTGAAACTCTTTGGCAATTCGCGTTCGCTCGCGGTCTACAGCCATCACCACGATCACACCCATCTGCCGGACGGCCGGGTGATGCATGGCGACGGTTCGGTCACCGACCACTGCCATCCCGATGATGGGCATCATGATCAGGATGGGCATGATCACGACCATTCCGACCATGACCATCATGGCGGCCACCATCACGGCGATCATGCCGAGGCGAAGGGAGAGGGCCGTGTTTGACGACTTCTTCACCCGCGCGCTCGTCGCCGGCATCGGCGTCGCATTGACGGCCGGGCCGCTCGGCTGTTTCGTCGTCTGGCGGCGGATGGCCTATTTCGGCGATACGATGGCGCATTCGGCGCTTCTCGGGGTGGCGCTGTCGCTGTTCTTCCAGATCAACCTGCTGGTCGCGGTCTTCGGCGTCGCGGTCGTCGTGTCGCTGCTGCTTCTGGCGCTGCAGCGACGGCAGTCGCTGTCGGCGGATGCACTGCTTGGCATTCTCTCTCATTCAGCTTTGGCGATCGGCCTCGTGCTCGTCGCGTTCATGACCTGGGTCCGGATCGACCTCATCGCCTTCCTGTTCGGCGATATCCTCGCCGTGACGCGCACCGATATCGCGCTGATCTGGGGCGGCGGGGTGCTGGTGCTGGCGGCGCTCGTCTGGCTCTGGCGGCCGCTGATCGCATCCACGGTCAGCGAGGATGTGGCCGAAGCCGAGGGCATGAAGCCGGCGCAGACGCGGCTGCTCTTCATGCTTCTGATGGCGCTGGTTATCGCCATCGCGATGAAGATCGTCGGCATCATGCTGATCACCGCGCTTTTGATCATCCCTGCGGCGACGGCGCGGCGGTTCTCGGCAAGCCCGGAGCTGATGGCGGTGCTCGCCTCGCTGATTGGCGCACTCGCCGTGGTCGGCGGCCTGTTCGGCTCGCTGCACTACGATACGCCGTCCGGCCCTTCCATTGTGGTCGCGGCGCTCTTACTTTTCATTGTAAGCCTGCTTCCCGCAGCGGGTAAAAACACGGCCGAAAAGGCCGGCAACCAAGGAGTGCGATGATGAACGCACCAGTTTCGACCCCGACATCCGCTCCGGCGCTGACCAAAAACCAGTCGCTCGTCTTCGATGTTCTCGACCGCGCCGATGCGCCGATGAGCGCCTATACGATCCTCGACCGGCTGCGCGACCACGGGTTTCGTGCGCCGCTGCAGGTCTACCGGGCGCTCGACAAGCTTTTGGAATTCGGCATGGTGCATCGGCTCGAAAGCCTCAACGCCTTCGTCGCCTGCGCCCACCCAGAAAGCGAATGCTGCGGCAAGGGGCATGGCCATGGGCACGGCACGGTCGCATTTGCGATCTGCGAAAGCTGCGGCCATGTCTCGGAATTTCACGACCACGAGGTCGATCATCGCTTAAGCGACTGGGCAAAGAGCAAAAACTTCAAGCCTGCCAAGACGACCATTGAGATCCGCGGGCTGTGCGGCGCCTGCGCCGCCTAAAGAAGCCGAAGGTCGCGGGCGAACCGCTTCCAGTTGGCGACGTAGCGGACTGCCGACTGTTTCAGCTTCTCGACCGCCTCGTCGTCGAGCGTCCGAGTGACTTTCGCAGGCGACCCGACGATGAGGGAGTTGTCGGGAAACTCCTTGCCCTCGGTGACCAGGGCATTGGCACCGACCAGGCAGTTCCTGCCGATCTTCGCGCCGTTCAGGATCGTCGCACCCATACCAACCAATGAATTGTCGCCGATCACGCAGCCATGGATGATTGCATGGTGGCCGATCGTGCAGTTTTCGCCGATCGTCGCCGGATAGCGCGGATCGGTATGGATCATCACGCCTTCCTGGATGTTCGAGCCTTTGCCGACGATGATCGGCTCGTTGTCGCCGCGCAGCACCGAGCCGAACCAGATGCCGACATCCTCGCCGAGTTCGACCTTGCCGATGATGGTCGCATCCGGCGCCAGCCAGAAACGGTCGGGGCCGGGCGTTTTCGGCTCGAATTCTCCGAGTGCATAGATCGGCATGGTTTTCCCTTCCGTCGCGGTTCTGTCAGGCAACTGTCAGCGACAGCGTTCCGACGCCGTCGATGCCACAGGTAACCCTGTCGCCGCGCACCACGGCGCCGACGCCCGCCGGCGTGCCGGTCATGATCACGTCGCCGGGGGCGAGGACGAACAGTTTCGACAGTTCGGCGATGATCTCCGGCAGTTTCCAGATCAGCTGATTGAGGTCGCCGGACTGTTTTCGCGCGCCGTTGACGTCGAGCCAGACCGCGCCTGCTTGCGGATGACCTATCTTTTCGGCCGGGACGAGGGCGGAGACGGGGGCCGATTTCTCGAAGGCCTTGGCGGCCTCCCACGGACGGCTCATCTTCTTGGCGACATCCTGCAGGTCGCGGCGGGTGAAGTCGATGCCGACGGCATACCCGTAGACGTTGGACAGCGCGTCTCCGACCGAAATATCGGCACCGCCGCCGGACAGCGCCACGACCAGTTCCACTTCGTGGTGGACGCTGGAGGAGAGCGGCGGGTAGGGGAAGGTCTCGCCGTTATAGATGTTGTCGGCATTCTTCTGGAAAAAGAACGGCGGCTCGCGGGTCGGGTCGCCGCCCATCTCGATCGCGTGGTCGGCATAGTTGCGTCCGACGCAATAGACCCGGCGCACCGGAAAGCGCTCCGCCACTCCCTCGACCGGCAGAAGAACGGTTTCGGGCATGGGGATCACGGTCGCGAGCATGGAAGACATCCTGAGAAAACTGTGGGCACGGGTCGATAAAGACGGTGCCCTTTGTCTCCCAATTCGCCGATTAATCCTAGCACTTTTTCAAGACCGCAGGAAAAGCTTGCGCCCGGCGGAGGGAGGTTTAGTGAAGCGCAATTTCAACCCTTGATAGTTCATGCTAGATTATTTCAGTGATTCGTTGAATAAACCGGCCGGGTCTTTCGGCGGCCAAACTCGTCAATAATAGTGCCCCGGATCCGCGGCATCCAAGCGGGCCTCACGAACACAGTTGGATATTACAACGGCTGAGCTGCGGGGCTCATTGTATCGAGCGTCAGGTTCCCGAGCCGGTGCCAGAATGGGGCTAACTGGTTGTCGACACAGCAGATACTCACCGGCGACTTCCTGGCGGGCGGTGGCGAAATGGCCGAGCTCGTCCGAACAAAGGACTGGAGCGACACACCGCTGGGGCCGATCGGTCGATGGCCTCAAAGCCTCAGGACAACCGTCAGTCTTTGTCTCGCCTCGAATTTTCCGATCAACGTGATCTGGGGCGCCGAAAACACCCAGATCTACAACGACGGGTATCGCACCGTGTGCGGCTCGGCTCATCCCCGCGCGCTCGGGGAGGATTACAGCGTCACTTGGTCAAGCGCCTGGCCGGCGATCGGCGAGCCATTTCGTCAGGCGCGCCAGGGAGATACGTCATTCCTCGAAAACCAGCGGATGTTTCTGACCCGCAACGGCTATCTTGAGGAAACGTTCTTTACCTTCTCGCTTTCGCCGATCCGGGACGAGACCGGCGAGATCGGCGGCTTGTTCCATCCGGTGACGGAGACGACGGCGACCATGCTGTCGGAACGGCGAACCCGCGCACTCCGGGATTTGAACGCCAGTCTGGCTTTGGCGGAAGACATGGACGACCTGTCGCGACGCGTCGTTGAAGTCCTTGCACAGTTCGAATTCGATCTGCCGCTTGTTCTTCTCTACCATTTGTCTTCGGATGGGAGCAGTTATGGGCTTGCAGCGCAGTATGGTCTGCCGTCTCGACGTATCGCATCGATGGCCACAATCGACGCGCACTCGAATGCCCCATGGCCGATGGAAAGGGCACTGGCGACAGGCGGCCCTCTGGGGGTCAACGGTCTTTCCGAATTCTTCGAGGGTGCGGGGTCTTATGATGAGCCTCCCGATCGGGCGCTCCTTCTTCCCATCGCCGTCCCCGGCCTGAATCTGCCTCCGGTCTTCGTGGTGGCCGGCGCCTCGCCACGCCTGCCTTTCGACGACACCTATATGGGCTTCTACGAACTGCTTTCGACGGCGATCACCGCCGCCGTCGCCGCCGTGCGGGCGCGTACCGACGAGCGGCGGCGGGCCGAAGCGCTGGCGGAAATCGACCGCAGCAAGACCATGTTCTTTTCGAACGTCAGCCATGAATTCCGTACCCCATTGACGCTGATGCTCGGGCCGCTCGCCGACGTGCTTCAGCAGCCCGAGGCGCTTTCGTTCGAGGACAGGCAGCGAATTCTTGTCGCCCAGCGCAATGGCCAACGGCTGCTGAAACTGGTCAACACGCTGTTGGACTTTTCAAGGATCGAGGCGCAGCGCGTGCAGGCCTCCTTCGAGCCGATCGATATCGGCAGCCTGACCGCGGAGCTGGCATCGAATTTCCGATCCGCGATCGAACAAGCCGGGCTGAGGCTGGTTGTCGATATCGCGGACTTGCCCCAGCCGGTCTATCTCGACCGGGACCTCTGGGAAAAGATCGTCCTGAACCTGCTTTCCAACGCGTTCAAGTTCACATTTCAGGGCGAGATACGCATCAGCGTGAGGCCGTCGGACGACGGGGAACGGGCCGAAATCACGATCCGCGACACCGGTACGGGAATTGCGGCTGAGGAGTTGCCGCGTCTGTTCGAGCGCTTTCACCGCATCGAGGGTGCGAAAGGCAGATCATTCGAGGGCTCCGGCATCGGGCTCGCCCTGGTGCAGGAACTGGTGCATCTTCAGGGTGGGGAAATCCGAGCCGAAAGCCGGCTTGCCGAAGGCACGTCCTTCTCGATCTCGATACCGTTCGGAAGGGCGCATGTCCCTTCGGAGCAAATGCGAACGCCCCAGCCGGTCGAGAACAATACCGGCAGAGCTCGGGCTTTCGTCGACGAAGCGATGTCATGGCTTGCGGCGGGCGATGCCGCGGGGGCCGCTTCGATATTGCCAGCTGCGAGCACGGAGATGGCCGAAACGCTCGCTCCGACGGGGCATGTCCTTCTGGCGGACGACAATGCCGATATGCGTGCCTATGTGGAGCGGCTGCTGTCGACATCCGGCTTTACGGTCGAGACGGCGGCTGATGGCGAGGCGGCGCTTAACGCCGCACGCCTCAGACGGCCGGACCTCATCGTTTCCGACGTCATGATGCCGGGGCTCGACGGATTTGGCCTGCTGTCGAGGATACGGGCCGACGACGATCTCCGGGATCTGCCCCTCATCCTCCTTTCCGCCCGAGCCGGCGAAGAGGCAAGGCTGGAGGGGATGCGCGCCGGTGCCGATGATTATCTTGTGAAGCCCTTTTCGGCTCGAGAACTGGTCGGGCGCATTTCGGCGTCTATCAGGCTGTCGCGCGATCGGCGCGAGGCGCTTCTGAAGGAAAACGCTGCGCGCCTGGAAGAGCTTAATGCGGATCTGGAGCGCCGCGTTCTGGAACATTCGCGCGAGCGGGGACGGACGTGGAAATATAGCCCGGACCTGCTGTCGGTGATCGATTTTCAGACCGGCCTATTCGAAAAGACCAATCCCGCCTGGGAGAAGACCCTTGGTTTGAAAGAGGAGGAGCTCCTGGGCACGCCGTTGCGGGCGCTCCTTCATCCGGACGACGTCGTCGCCAGCGAAACTGCGTTTCAGGCGGCGCAAAGCGGCATGCCCGTGCTTCACTTCGAAAACCGATGCCGGACCCGCGAGGGTGACCATCGCTGGCTCTCCTGGGTGGCTGTCATCGTCGACGACAAGCTCTATTCCAGCGCCCGTGACGTCACCGAGCAGAGAAGACGCGACGACGAGCTGAGAAAAACGCAGGAAACGCTGCGCCAGGCCCAGAAGATGGAAGTGATCGGCCAGCTCACCGGCGGGGTCGCGCATGATTTCAACAACCTCCTGATGGTGATCTCCGGTGGATTGGATGTCCTCGACAAACGCGACGATCCGGCGCGGCGGGAGCGCATCAAAAGCGGCATGCTACAGGCGGTCAATCGCGGAGCGTCGCTCACCAGGCAATTGCTGACCTTTGCCCGGCGGCAGCCATTGAAACCGCAGCCGATCGATCTTCGCCACCAGATTTCCGAGATGCGCGAACTTCTCGACCGGACCCTCAGCGGAGATATCAGTATCGACGTCGACGTCGATATGGGGGTGTGGCCGGTACAGGCCGATCCGGCCGAACTCGAACTCGTCCTCCTGAACCTTTGCGTCAATGCGCGCGATGCGATGCCAGATGGCGGGACGATCATCATCAGCGCGTCCAACTCCGTCGTCGATGCGTCGGGTCAAAGGGGCGACGTGGTGAAGATCACCGTTGCCGATAGCGGGATGGGAATGCAGCCCGAGGTTCTCAAGCGGGTGTTCGAACCGTTTTTCACCACGAAGGACATCGGCAAGGGATCGGGATTGGGTCTTGCGCAAGTTTATGGTTTCGTCGAGGCCTCCGGCGGATCGGTCGAGATCAACAGCGAACCGGGCGTCGGAACAGCTGTAGACCTCTGGCTTCCCCGGTCGATCGAAGCGTCATTGGGGGCGACCGGCAACCATTCGTCCCGAGCCCAGGGGGACGCCGACAGGAGCGTCGCCGGAAAAATCTTGGTCGTGGAAGACGACGACAGCGTCGCTATGCTGGTCAACGACATGCTCGACCAACTTGGCTATTCCGTGACCCGCGTCGATGGGGCCGCCGCCGCGTTGAGCGTGCTCGCGTCCGATGCCGAGCCGGACTTGATGTTTTCCGACATCATGATGCCTGGCGGCATCAATGGTGTCGATCTCGCCAAGGAGGTCAAGCAAAGGCATCCAAAACTGCCGATCCTGCTCACATCGGGTTATGCGGACGTGCTCAAGAGCGCTGCGACCGCGGAAGGCGTGGAGATTTTGCCAAAACCCTACAGTCTGCGGCAGCTTTCGGAGGCTCTTCGGGCAACGATCCCGGATGCCCGCGAATAACGCGGGCCAGGTGCGATTATTGCAGCAGGTTCGCGAGGCTGTAGAACGCCGCCGATATCGCGGCAGTTGCCGGCATCGTCACGATCCAGGCGATCACGATGTTGCCGGCGAGACCCCAGCGTACCGCCGAAACCCGCCTTGCGGCGCCGACGCCGACGATCGCTCCGGTGATCGTATGTGTCGTCGAGACGGGAATGCCGAGCCAGGTCGCTCCGAACAGTGTCAGCGCTCCGCCAGTCTCGGCGCAGAAACCTTGCATCGGGTTGAGCCTGGTGATCTTCGAGCCCATGGTGTGGACGATCCGCCACCCCCCGAAGAGCGTGCCGAGAGCCATTGCCGACTGGCAGGAGATCACCACCCAGAAGGGCACGTAGAACGTGGAACCGAGATATCCCTGGCTGAACAGAAGCACTGCGATGATGCCCATCGTTTTCTGTGCGTCATTGCCGCCGTGGCCGAGGGAGTAAAGCGAAGCGGAGATGAACTGCATCGTGCGAAATGTCCGATCCACCGCGAACGGCGTTTGCCGGACGAAAAGCCAGGAAATCAGGAGCACAAGCAGCAAGGCAAGCAGGAAGCCGATGGCCGGCGATAGGAAAATCGCTCCGACCGTCTTCCCGAGACCGCTCCAGACAATCGAGCTGAAACCAACTTTTGCCAGGCCGGCTCCCACCAGACCGCCGACAAGCGCATGCGACGAACTGGACGGAATTCCGAAGATCCAGGTGACAATATTCCAGATGATCGCTCCCATGAGGGCGGCAAAGATCACCTGCGGCGAAACGATCGCAGGATCGATAATGCCTGTGCCGAGCGTTTCCGCCACATGCAGGCCGAAGAAAAGGAAAGCGATGAAATTGAAGAAGGCCGCCCAGGCAACCGCATATTGCGGTCGCAGGACGCGGGTCGAGACGATCGTCGCGATCGAATTGGCCGCGTCATGAAGGCCATTGAGAAAATCGAAGAACAGAGCGACGGCGATCAGGCCGAAGAGAAGTGGCAAGGCGAGAGAGGTATCCATCAAACGTTCTCGATGACAATGCCGCTGATCTCGTTGGCGACATCCTCGAAACGGTCGACGACCTTTTCCAGTTCGCCGTAGATCTCGCTACCGATCATGTAGGCCATCGCGTTACCGCTCGCCCCGTGACGTCGGTACAGGTCCTTCAAACCCTGGTCATGAAGGTCGTCCGACCGGCCTTCAACGCGGGTAACCTCCTCGGCGATGGCTGCAAGACGGTGGGCGTTGGAGCCGACCTTGTTAAGAAGGGGGATCGCTTCCGAAATGAGGTTCGCCGCCTTGACGATTTCACCACCCATCTGCTGCATGAGCGGGTCGAAGCCGGCCTGCTCGAACAACCGGATCGTCTTGACCGTCTTGTGCATCATGTCGATCGCGTCATCCATAGACTGGATCAGATCCTTGATGTCGCCGCGATCGAAGGGGGTGATGAAGCTCCGCCGGACGGCAAGAAGAACGTCCCGAGTGATATCGTCGGCCTCATTCTCCAATGTGACGATCAGCTCGCAGTTTTTCTCGACCTCATTGCCTTTGAGGAGTTGATCAAGCGCGTGGGCCGCTGCGACGACGGTCTTCGAATGCTTTGAAAACATTTCGAAGAATTTGTCTTCTCGTGGCATCAGCTTACGAAAAATACTCATCATGCCATGCGACCTTCCCGGCTGACTGTCATAAATGTGTCATAAACACGCTCAGGCAATTGAAGCAACAAGCAAAATCGACAGTTTGACCGACATGAAATCTGCAAAGAAGACCACGAAGCCTCGGCCGGACAAGTCACAGACGCTGCTCAAGCAGCTTGCGGTCGTTCCCGACAGGCTGTTCGCCGGGGCGTTTCGCCAACAATATGGCGCCTTGTGCTTTCGGTATCGGAAGGACGGGTCTGGCATCGAAGTCCTGGTGATCACGTCGCGAGAGGCTGGACGCTGGGTTATCCCCAAAGGATGGCCGATGAAGGGGAAAAAGCCGTTCGAAGCGGCGGCGACCGAAGCCTGGGAAGAAGCAGGCGTGAGCGGGGCGGCGAAAAAGAAGCCGGTCGGCCACTATACCTATCTGAAAGAACTCGACGACGGCAATGTGGCTCCGTGTATTGTGGACGTGTTCCAGATCGAAGTCACAGAGGTCAGAAGTGGCTTCAAGGAACAGGGGCAACGCGTTCTCGAATGGGTCAGCCCCGACGAAGCGGCACGACGCGTTCGCGAGATCGAATTGAAGTCGCTGCTCGTGGAATTTAAGCCGCAGGGCCGCAAGAAGCGCAATCGCGGCTAATTTTGAACCGGGTCGGCGGCGCTCTGGTGGATGGTCCTGCTCTGCAGCAGTTCGCCTTGCCGTTCCAGGACCGGATAGGCCGTGGCTGCAACGAGATGCGAATTGATCTGCTTGAAATCCCGCAACAGGTCCAGGTGCAGGGAGGTGCTCTCCGCCGTATCGACATCGCCATTGCGCAGCCGCTTGAAATGAGCGTTGGTCCCATCGCGTTCCGCCCGTCGGAAGACGATCTTTTCGTCGGCGAGCATGCGCGCGACGCGCTCGTCCTGAGACATGAAAAGGGCGGCGGCGGTGCGCAGATTGGTGGAGAGACGGTCCAGCAGGCCGTTGAGCTCAAGCTGCCCCTCCTTCGAAAAGGTCATGCCTCGGCGTAACCTTTTGGCAAGATGGGGAAGCACGTTCTGGTCAAGCACGTCGCCCGCGTGTTCCAGGCCGGTCGAAAACAACAGAATTTCGTCGAGCCGTCTCCGGTCGCTGTCGCTGAACTCTTCGGGATCGATGGATGTGAGATACCGTTTGACTGCCGTGTTCAGGCGGTCGAGGACATTGTCCTTCTGTCGCAATTCCGACAGGGCGCGGCGATCGGTGCTCGTCAGCGCGGACTTCGTTCCCGCCAGCATCTCCTCCAGCACGTCGACCAGACGCAGGACTTCCCGCGCCGCCGCCTGCAGCGCCACGACCGGCGTTTCCTTGGCCGATGGATCGAGATATCGCGGCTGGCCGGGATCGCTCTCGTCTATCCGCTGCGGCATCAGCCGGACGAGCGCATTTGCGAAGGGCGTGAGGAGCGGCATGAAGACGACCGCGACCACGAGATTGAAGGCGGTGTGGAAATTGGCGACCAACCGAGCGCCATCGCTCTCGATCTGTACTAACAGGGAGGTAATCGGGGAGAGGAGTGCAAGCGCCGCCAGAACGCCCATGATCCGGGTGATCAGGTTGCCGATCGGAAGCCGTTTGGCCGAAAGATCGTTGCCGGACTGTCCCTCAACGACCGGATTGATCGCCGTCCCGAGATTGGCGCCGAGGGTCAGCGCGAAAGCCTGATAGGGATCGATCAGCCCTTGGGCCGAAAGCGACATGACGAGCAGGACCACCGCAACGCTCGAATGGGCTGCCCAGGTCAGTGCGGCGGCAAGCAGAAGGCTGAGGAGGGGGGTGGTCGATATGGCTGAAAGAACCGCAGAGAAGGCCGGTGTGCCGGCATATTGCGTCAGCACTTCAAGCAGTTGATGCAGGGCAAGCAACATGAAACCGAGGCCGATAAACACACGGCCGAGATCATGGACCTGCGGATTTTGTGTGCGGCGGAACATCAGGACGCCCAGCAATATCAGAGCCGGCGACGCGGCGGCGACGTCAAAGGACAGAACCTGGACGATGAGCGTGCTGCCGACATTGGCGCCGAGCATGACGGCAAGAGCCGGCACAAGAGCAACCAGCCCCTCGGCTGCGAACCCCGATGCCATCAGTCCGGTCGCCGTGCTGCTCTGGAGAATTGCCGTGACGCCCATTCCGGACAAAAAGGCTTTCATCCGATTGTTCAGTGCGCGACCGAGAAACGACCGGAGGCTCGGCCCGAAAGCACGCTGGATGCCCGTCTGCACCATCCGCGTCCCCCAGAGAAGAAGCGCTATGTGTCCGGCAAGGGTAACGATCGCAATGATGAAGGGCATGGCATTCTCGTAAAAACAATCAGATGGGAAAGCCGGGCAAGTGCACAAGATATTAGCCAGCTAATATAGTCGCCGGATTCTATTGCTTTTTCAAGGCTCTGATCTGGCTGTTTGACCGGCCGGGGCCGCCCCCTGCGGGACTGCCCGACTAAGCCTGTTCCTGGCACATTCCGAAGGCGGGCGATCTTCTGCCTGCGACCCATTGCGGTCTCTCACCGTTCAACGCGGCATTCTCCTTTTGTAAGCACTCGGTGCCTTATTCAACCACCTCGAAGCGGACGCGGCTCAGGCTGACCAGGCCGGAGACAATCGCGCAGATGCCGGCCAGAACCAGCGCGATATTTGGCGCACTCGATAGGGGCATGGTCTGGAAAATGATCGACATGGAGATACCGCCAAAGGTTTGGCCGAGTAGTCGTGCCGTGCCTTGCATGGCTCCCGCAGCACCGCTGCGCGCTTTTGGTGCGGACAGAAGCAGGGTTCGGTTATTCGGCGTCTGGAACAGGCCAAAACCGATTCCAGCGAGGACCGTCCCGGCCAAAAAGGCAATTCCTCTTGGATCGGGAGGAGTGAGGCCCGCGATGAGGAGACCTGCGGCCAACAACCCGCCGCCGGAAGCGCAGAGCCACGCCGTCTTGACGCGATTGGCCAGCCACCCTGAAATCGGCGCGGCGACGATCGTCGCGGCGGGCCAAGGTATCATATAAAGGCCCGCCAGCACCGGTGTCATATGCAGGGTGTGCTGAAGGTAGAACGGCAGGGCGACATAGCTGAGCATCTGGCCGGTAAAACACGATACCGATGCGATGATCGCAAGCCGGAAGGCTGGCTTGGCCAAAAGATCGGTCGGAACAATCGGCGTCTCGTTCTTACGTTCAAGGCGCAGCAGCGCCCATAGGCACAGGATGGAACCGACGATCAGGATCGAGCCGCTGATCGGTTCGCTGGCTATCCGGTCCGCACCGGAGAAGAACAATATGAACATCAGCGTGTTGGCGACCAATACGGCAGCATTCAGGTACCGCTTCATCCCCGGCAGGTGACCCAGAAAACCGCCGCACAAAAGGACGATGAGGCCCAGCGGCACGTTGACGGCAAATAACCAGGGCCAATCGGCGACGGAAAGGATCGCCCCGGCAACGCCTGGCCCTGCGGCGGAAGAGATCGCGATGATCATCGCATTGAGGCCGATAATGGTTCCGAACAGCCGGTGCGGCACCGCAAAGCGCAGGTTCATCATGCCCAGGGCCATGATCGCGCCTGCACCCAGCCCTTGCGCAAATCGGGAAGCCACGAGAACGGGAAGATTTCCGGCGAGGGCACATGCTGCCGAAGCCACCGTGAAGAGAGCGACGCCGATCAGGAATACGCGCCGCGGCCCATGGATTTCGCCCAACGCGCCGCAGGGCAGAAGTGCGACAAGCACGGCAAGCTGATAACTTGATACGACCCAGACAGTGTCGCTGGCATCGGCCCCGAGCGAGGCCGCGATCGACGGCAGCGCGACATTGGCGATCGCTCCGTCCAGAACGACGAGGACGAGCGTCGTCAAAAGCACTGCGACCGCCAGGTACCTTCGGGGTGACGTCAAGCCGTCGTGGGCAAGGTTTGCGGGTGAGGTTACGGACATGGGGAAGCACCTGTTCGTTGAGCTTTCCTCATCGATATCCGCAGGCTTACATTTGCGCCAGGCGCAACACATGCAACTCACTCTTGCGCCATACGCCATGCCTCGCTAGGTTCGACATCATGCCTGATCTCGACCTCAACCTGCTATTGGCCCTGGATGCATTGCTTCGCGAGCGGAGCGTGTCGGGTGCAGCACGCAGGCTGGGGCTGAGCACGTCGGCGATGAGCCGGACACTGTCGAGGTTGAGGACGGCATTGCGTGATCCCATTCTTGTCCCGGCGGGGCGGGCAATGGTCGCGACGCCGCATGCCGAAGCGATTGCCGAGCAGGTGCGGTCGCTGACGATGGCGGTCCAGACCGTGTTGAGTCCCCAGCAGGACATCGACATCCGGGAATTCCAACGCGACTTCACGATCCGTGCCAACGAAGCATTCGTGCTCCTGAACGCCGCTCGCCTCAGCGTTGCCGTAACGGATGCCGCGCCGGGCATACGGCTGCGCTTCGTGCCGAAGCCGAACAAGGAAATTCAGCCTTTGAGAGATGCTGCAATCGATCTGGACATCGGCGTTATTTCCGGTGATGGCGCGGAGCTGCGCGGCCAAACCCTGTTTGAGGACGTCTTTGTCGGCGTGGCGAGGCTAGGTCACCCTCTTTTCAAAACCACGCCGATAACCGCCGAGCGATATGCAGCGTGCGGACATGTGATCTCCTCCAGACGAGGACATTTTACCGGGCCGGTCGATGAAGCGCTGGCCGAACTGGGCCTCTCGCGAAAGATCAGCCTCGTGGTGCCGAGCTATCCGGCAGTGCTTGCCGTTGCGGCGGCATCCGATCTTGTCGGGTTGGTGCCGCGCTCGTACTGCCGGGCGGGGGGTACAGACCAGACCCAGATGTTCGACCTGCCGGTGGCGACGCCTGGCTTTTCGATCGCGCAGACCTGGCATCCGCGCATGGACGCGGACCCTGCTCACCGCTGGCTGCGAGGATTGATCTTCGAAGCATTCAGGTGACAGCCTGCCGTGGCGGCGATGACCTGCCCTGGCAGGCGAGCTTGGCCCAACCCTGCAGCCGGAACACCCGGATAATTCCTGCGCCAAAAAAATCGATCCGATGTCGGATTGGCAAAATTCCGTTCGTCCTTAGAGTCGTCCACGGCAATTCATAAAGGATCACGACCATGCCGAATACCATAACCCTGCATCGCGTTCTGGCCACCAGCCCGGAGAAGGTCTATCGGGCGTTCATCGAGGCTGACGCACTCGCCAAATGGCTTCCGCCCAACGGCTTTTTGTGCACCGTCCATCACTTTGAACCGACGGTCGGCGGAAAGTTCAAAATGTCCTTCCGGAACTTTACGACGGGCAACAGCCATGCCTTCGGCGGCGAATATCTAGAACTCGTTCCCGGCGAGCGCCTCCGCTACGTCGACAAATTCGACGATCCCAACCTGCCCGGCGAGATGGAAGTCACGGTGACGCTGAAGAAAGTTTCGGTCGGGACCGAGGTCAGTATTACCCAGGCAGGGGTGCCGGACGTCATCCCGCCCGAGGCTTGTTATCTCGGTTGGCAGGAGTCGCTGCGGAACCTTGCAAAGGTCGTCGAGCCCGAGATCAACGAATAAGGTATCAGGATCGAATAATCGGCCGTGACCGGATCGCGTCAACGATTTTTCGCGACCGGCCTCGGCTTTGTTATCGATTAAGTCCGTCCTGCTTCCGGAAATGTGGCTCTTGTTTGCTGGAACCGGAAGCCACGGTCTTGGTTCGGTTCGAGCAGCAACCGAGAGACCTCACATGACCAAGCTCATAACAACAGCCATCATCGTTACTCTTTTCACCGCCGGCAGCGCGACCGCTCAAACGACACCGAGCCCCGGCAATGCCGCAGGTGGCGCCACGGGAGCCATCGACGGACCGGGCAATACGGGAGACACTGGCGGACCGACCGCCGGCACGGGCGGACCTCTCGACCAGACTCAAACGGGCAGCACCAAGAGCGACACACGCCAGCCGCCGAACAAGTGCGATCCTGCACAGGCAGCCAAGGACAATTCCAGGCCAAATCAAAACAATGCATCCGCCGGCTGCGTGAAGTAAGTCGAGGCACAGCGGCCTTTTCAGCCGCCTTCCAGCGTCACGTACCGACAATCTACGGCCGCCATCGGCATTGCGCATGCCGATGGGTACGCCACTCTGCGATCGAGCCCGGCGAATATTGGTCTGGAACTATCTCAGCTCTGTCTTGTTGACTTTCGAAAGAGAATAAAGTCATGCAGCAGCCACCGAAAGAACCCGTTCTCGCCTCACATCCTGCAGTGCCGTCCGCAGCCAATCCTGTCCCGCCGACCTCCGAAGCGCCATCTGATCGCCTGCCGGAGACGGCGACAAATCCCCACCCGCACGAAAACGACGCCAGGGCGAAATATACGCCGCAGGATCTGGTAACAAACTATGGCTTGAGCGCCCAGGAAGCCCAGCGGCTCATCGACCGGTTCGGACCGTTCGCAGCCGAGCTTGATTTCATGCTGGCCGGGAAGGGGCGCCCCAGGAAGCATCGTCGACAGGACATGGAACGCTCGGCCGAAGACATCGCGTTTGGTTGAGGTGGAGCCCGCTTTGGTGGCCGCCGCAGCTAGGCCCCCAGTCGCAAGGCTCGGAAGTGGCTCTGATAGGGAGCCGAGGCCGTTGTCGAACTAAGTTCCCGCGGCGTGGAACTACGGCGGCGGAGCCAAGTTATTAGCTAGCCCAGTCCAATCATCGCGTTTCACAATGACATCAAAACCGAACAAGACGCCTCGTTTAGGTTTCCCAAGCGGCCCTGCCGGTGGGTGGGGATCGGCAAAGTCGGTGGGTGAGGTGCTCATTCGGGAACATGTTCCTTTGTCCGGCCCCTCTCTTCTGGCGCATCAGAACAAGCCGGACGGCTACATGTGCGTCAGTTGCGCATGGGCCAAGCCGGCTAAGACGCATCCGCTGGAATTCTGCGAGAACGGGGCCAAGGCGACCGCTTGGGAAATCACCACCCGGCGCGCGGACAGGGCCTTTTTCGACGCCCATACGCTGAGCGAGCTGGAGGCCTGGCGTGATCACGATCTGGAAGAGCAGGGACGACTGACCCATCCGATGCGATGGGACCCGGCAAGCGACAAATATCTGCCGGTGACATGGGCAGCTGCGTTCGAGGAGATCGGGCGCGAATTGCAGGCCGTCGCTCCCGAAAAAGTCGAGTTCTACACATCAGGTCGAGCTTCGCTCGAAACCTCCTACATGTACCAGCTTTTCGCGCGGATCTTCGGGAGCAACAACCTGCCTGACTCCTCCAACATGTGCCATGAGAGTTCGTCGATAGCTCTTCCGGAGAGCATCGGAGCTTCGGTCGGCACGGCGATCCTGTCGGATTTCCAGAATTGCGACTGCATCTTCTATATGGCGCAGAATGTCGGAACCTCGTCGCCGCGAATGCTGCACGACCTTCAGGATGCCGCCGACCGCGGTGTCAAGATCGTGACCTTCAACCCGCTCCGGGAACCGGGGCTGGAGCGCTTCGTCAATCCCCAGGCTCCGGGCCAGATGTTGACGGGCAAGGAGACACAGATCTCCTCGAACTATTACCAGGTCCGGCTGGGTGGAGATATCGCCGCCCTGTTTGGCATCTGCAAGGCGCTCATACAGGCGGACGATGCGCTTCACGAGGCCCATGTCAGCAAGGTTTCAGGATCTGACGGCACGCCGGACGATTCGAACGATGCCGCGGCAGTGGCCTTCGCGGCGTCGATTGCCGCCGCCGACAAGAAACACATTCTCGATCATGATTTCATCTCGCAGCACACGTCCGGGTTCGAGGAATTTGCGGCGGCGGCCCGAAATTATGCCTGGGAAGAGCTGGAGCGCGTTTCAGGGCTCACCCGCGAGCAGATGACGGAGGCCGCCCGCATCTACGCCCGCTCCGACGCCGTTTTGATGGTCTATGGCATGGGGCTGACCCAGCACATGATGGGCGTGCAGAACGTCCATATGGTCGTCAACCTCGCCCTCCTGCGCGGCAATATCGGAAAACCGGGCGCCAATATCTGCGCTGTGCGAGGCCACTCCAACGTGCAGGGCCAGCGTACCGTCGGCATCACCGAAAAGCCGGGCCTCGTGCCGCTGGACAAACTCTCGGAACTCTACCATTTCGATCCTCCGCGATGGCAGGGCCATTCGACGGTGGAATCGTGCAAATCGATCCTCGACGGAGAAACAAAGGCGTTTATCGGCCTCGGCGGTAATTTCCTCAGAGCCGCGCCGGAAACCGTTGCCATGGAAGCCGCGTGGCGCAAGCTCCGCCTGACGGTGCAGATCGCCACCAAGCTCAACCGTAGTCATGTCGTCCATGGGGAAGTCGCCTACCTGCTTCCCTGTCTCGGTCGCATCGAGATCGACGAGCAGGCAAGCGGCCCGCAGGCCGTTTCGATGGAAAGCTCCGTGGCGCATTTTCACGGCTCGCGCGGCAAGGCCAAGCCCGCCAGTTCCGAGCTCCTGTCTGAACCTGCCATCATCGCCGGCATTGCCAAAGCGACGCTGACGCGAGGCAACGTGCCCTGGGGCCGCTGGGTCGACGACTATTCGGAAATCCGCAATGCGATCGAAAGAACTTATCCGGAGACGTTCAAGGATTTCAACAAGCGCCTTTTCCAGCCCGGCGGGATCCCTCGTCCTCTGCCGGCCAGGGAACGGAAATGGGTCACCAGCAACGGAAAGGCGAACTTCATCACCCCGGATCGCCTGTTTCCTGAGCTTCCCACCGAAGCAATAGGCGAGGACGTCCTTCATCTCGCCAGCCTGCGGTCGAACGATCAGTTCAACACCACCATCTACGGCTACAGCGACCGGTTCCGCGGCGTCGACGGGACCCGGCAGGTCCTGTTCGTCAATCCACAGGACATCGAAAGGCTGGGTTTCGCAGACGGGGATATCGTCGACCTGATCACCGCGATCGACCCGGAAACAAGGCGGACGGTTGAGGGGTTCAGGATCGTTGCCTACGATATCCCCAAGGGCTGCTGCGGCGCCTATTATCCGGAAACCAACCCCTTGTTTCCGCTCAGCCATCATAGCCCCCAATCGAAGACGCCATCCTACAAGCTCCTGCCGGTGCGTCTCAGCCGGTCGAGCCATGTCCCGCTTAATTGAGAACGACGCGTGGGAGGTCAAGCGATGTCGCCGGCTGTCTCAGGCAAAGGCCCGGCCCGGATTTTTGAGGTTTGCTGCGTTGCGGCCCTGCTTGCCGTTGCGGTTGCAATCGGACTGCTGAGGGTGCCGCGACAATATCGCACCGATCCACCCGTATCCGCGGCATTGGATGGAGTCCGGCTGATGCCGAGCGGCATCGGCGGCACCCCGCCGGAAGTCTATTTCGCGCTCAATCAGCCCTATGAAAACACGGCCTACGATATGAGCCAAGGCAAGCGCCTCTATTCCTGGTTCGGCTGTGTATCGTGTCACGGCGAGGGGGAAGGCGGGGCAGGGCCATCCTTCCTCGACGGATGGTGGCTCTACGGTCCGTCGATCGTGTCGATCGCGGCCTCCATCCGTGACGGGCGACCGCATGGCATGCCTCCGTTCCGGGACAGGATGACGATCGATGAGATTTGGCAGCTGTCGGGTTATGTCAAAAGCATCGGCGCCTATTCCGCAAAGACGACTGCGCCCAGCCGAAACGACGACCGGCAGACCAGACCGGCGGAGAACCGTGCCCCGGCGGCGCTGCTCTTTAACGAGGGGCCGAAGCCGGTCCACCCCGAACAGGGGCCGACGCCTTGAGAGCACCGCTCATCCTCCTCCCGCTTTCGGTGTTTCTTTCGGGATGCGACGGGAACCAGTCGGCTCTCAATGCGCAGGGCCACTCGGCCATCCTTCTCAAGGACCTGATCGTTCTCATCGTCGGCGTTTGCCTGGTCGTCTGGATAGCGGTCATGATCGTGCTGGCCTGGTCGCTGACGCGCCGCCGTGACGGGCAGGCCGGAGAAGACCGAGGTTCCGAACAACGCCTGGGGATCTGGGTGTCGGGAGCGGTTGCCGCAACGGTCCTGATCATCGGTGGGCTGACGATTTTAAGTTTCCAGACGACGAGAAGTCTCGACCGGGCGGGAAGCCCGGACCTGACGATCCGTGTCCGCGCCCAGCAGTGGTGGTGGCAGTTCATCTACGAAGACGCCGATGCGGGATCTTTCCAGACCGCCAACGAAATCCATATTCCCGTCGGCAAGGAGGTGCGGGTACGGCTGGAAAGCACCGATGTCATCCACTCCTTCTGGGTGCCGAGTCTTGCCGGCAAGCAGGACCTCGTCCCCGGCCGAGAAAATGTCCTTACCCTTCGGGCAGAGCGGCCAGGCGTCTACCGCGGCCAGTGCGCCGAATTCTGTGGGCTGCAGCACAGCCACATGGCGTTTTTCGTCATTGCCGAGGAAGAGGAAAGCTACAGGCAATGGGCGGCCACGCAGCGACGGCCCGGCGCACAGACTGGCGAGGCCGAGGCGAGCGCCGGAAAGGCTGTATTCATGGCAAGGCAATGTTCCGCGTGCCACACGATACGGGGAACCGGCGCAGCCGGCACGACCGGGCCTGACCTCACCCATGTCGGTCGCCGCCGCACCATTGCGGCGGGGCTCATGGACAACACCCGCGGTTCTCTTGCCGCCTGGATCGCCGATCCCCAGACCCTCAAACCCGGAAACAACATGCCGCTCGTTCCCTTGACGAGTGACGAGCTGCGCCAGCTTTCCGCCTATATGGAAAGCCTCAAATGACGGCTGGGCAGAGATCATCGATGGTGACGGACGCCGATCTGGACAAGGCTGAACTCGAGCGGCAACTTGCCCGAACATGGACATCCAAGCCCGGCTTCTGGGGCGCCATCGCGTCGGTCGATCACAAGGTCGTCGCCCGACGCTATATCGTCACCGCCTTTGTGTTTCTCATCCTCGGCGGCATTCTGGCACTGGCGATGCGCCTCCAACTGTCGCAGCCGGAAGCACGCTTCGTCGACGCAGATCGCTACAACCAGATCTTCACCATGCATGGTTCGAACATGATGTTCCTGTTCGCCGTGCCGGTCATGGAAGCCATGGCTGTCTACCTCGTGCCCCTGATGGTCGGCACGCGCAACATCGCTTTTCCGCGGCTGAACGCCTTTTCCTACTGGTTGTTTCTTGCCGGCGGGCTGCTGCTCTGGATCTCGTTTGCCCTCGATACCGCGCCGGATATCGGCTGGTTCGCCTATGTGCCGCTTTCCGGGCCGGAATACGGGGCCGGAAAGCGTGCCGATATCTGGGCACAGATGATCACGTTCACCGAAGTGTCGGCGCTGGCGATCGCGGTCGAAATCGTCGTCACTGTTTTCAAGCAGCGCGCGCCAGGCATGTCGCTGGACCGGATACCTCTGTTGGTCTGGTCCATGCTGGTCATGGCGTTCCTCGTCATCATGGCGATGCCGGCAATCATGTTCGTGAGCTCGACGCTGATCATGGACCGCCTCGTCGGCACGCATTTCTACAATCCCGCCGAAGGCGGCGACGCGCTGCTCTGGCAGCACCTGTTCTGGTTCTTCGGCCACCCTGAAGTCTACATCATCTTCCTGCCGGCCGTCGGCATGGTTTCGACGATCCTTCCGACCTTCGTACAGCGCCCGGTATTCGGTTATCTTCCCCTGGTGATGGCGCTGATCGCCACAGGCATCCTCGCCTTTGGATTATGGGTGCATCACATGTTCGTCGTCGGCCTGCCGCGGCTCGGCGAAAGCTTCTTTACGGCGTCGAGCATGACCATCGCAATCCCCGCTGGCGTCCAGATCTTCTGCTGGCTGGCGACGCTCTGGTCCGGGCGGCCGGTCTTCAAGACGCCGCTGCTGTTCGTGATCGGTTTCATCATCACCTTCGTGATCGGCGGGCTGACGGGTGTCATGGTCGCGTCGGTGCCGTTCGACGCCCAGGTCCACGACACCTATTTCGTCGTGGCGCATTTCCATTACGTGCTGATCGGCGGCGCGGTCTTTCCGTTGATCGCGGCCGTCTACTACTGGTTTCCCAAGATGACCGGCCGGATGATGAGCGAAAGGCTGGGGCAGTGGGCATTCTGGCTGATCTTCATCGGCTTCCACCTGACCTTTTTCCCGATGCATATTCTCGGCCTGCAGGGCATGCCGCGCCGCATCTATACCTACCAGCCGGACCTGCCCTGGGCGGGCCTGAACCTGTTCGTCAGCCTGAGCGCGATCATCCTGTCGCTCGGCTTTCTCGTCTTTTTCATCGACGCCATCCGAAGCTGGTCGTTCGGCAGGCCTGCCGGCGACAATCCCTGGAATGCGCCGACGCTCGAATGGGCCACCAGTTCGCCGCCGCCGCCCTACAATTTCAGGTCCATCCCCGTGGTCGACGATCGCAATCCGCTCTGGTCGCAGCCGGACGTTCTGCCGGTGACCTCCGGAATGAGGACCGACCGCCGCGAACTTCTGATCAGCGGCGTCGTTGAAGCACTTCCGGAGGCGCGTGAATCGTCTCCGCAGGACTCGGTTTGGCCGTTCTGGGCCGCGATCGCGACCTCGGTCATGCTGATCTGGTCGATATTCTCGCCCTGGGCGGTCGTCTGGGGTTCGATCCCGGTCGCAATCACGCTGATCGGGTGGTTCTGGCCGAAGGGTGAAGCGGAGGATGAATCGTGAAGGAACGCGTCGTCCTGGATGTGTCGAGACTGCCGCTGCATGGCATGGGCATAGCGAGCCCCACATGGTGGGGGACCTGCGCCTTCATGCTCATCGAGGGGTCGGGGTTCGGCCTGGCGATCGTGGTCTATTTCTATCTGATGTTTCTGGCGCCGCAGTGGCCGGTCGATGCGCCCGCGCCAGACCTCTGGGCGGGAACGGCGCTGACGGCGCTGCTTGTGGCGAGCGTCCTACCGAACGTAATGGTCTCGCGATGGGCACAGAAGCGAAACTTGAAACGGGTGCGGATCGGCCTCATCGTGATGTCGCTGTGCGGCATCGCGCCGCTTGTGTTTCGCGTTTTCGAGTTCCCCGCACTGCATGTGCGCTGGGACGACAATGCTTATGGCTCGATCGTCTGGACCCTTCTCGGCCTCCATACCATCCATATCCTGACCGATCTCATCGACACGCTGGTGCTGACCTGCCTGATGTTCTCGTGGCACGGCGACAACACGCGACGCTACGGCGATGTTGAGGATAATGCGCTTTACTGGAACTTCGTCGTCGTTACCTGGCTTCCCCTCTATGCCTGTATCTACTGGGTTCCACGGCTATGAACGCTCAACTGGGGAACTTTACGCTCACCACCGCGCTGCTTGCGATCGGCACGCTCCCGGCAGCGGCACATGACGGTGAGCCACACGCCTCGGCTTTTCCGTGGACCTTCGATCCGTGGATCGTCACCCCGATCGCCATTGCTGGCGGTCTCTATGCCCTCGGATCGGTAAAATTGCAGCAAAGGGCCAACAGACCGCTTTCCGTTATAAACTCCGGCATTCTCTACTGGGCCGGATGGCTGTCCCTGGTTTCCGCGCTGGTTTCGCCCCTCCATTTTCTCGGTGAGCATCTTTTCACCTTCCACATGATCGAGCATGAACTCGTCATGGCGGTCGCCGCACCGCTGGTCGTCCTGGCACGTCCGGTCGGGATGTTCCTCTGGGGTTTACCGCGGCCGCTCCGGCATCTGGTCCGGGATGTCATGAAGACGGGTCTGGTCTGGAGGACCTGGAACGCGTTGAGCGCCGGTACTCCGGCGACCCTCCTGCATGGCTTGGCCATATGGGCCTGGCATGCGCCCGTCCTGTTCGATGCGACGGTCACCGATATCCTGCTTCACAGGCTGCAGCACCTGAGTTTTTTCGTAACGGCGGTGATGTTCTGGTGGGCCATGATCTGGCGAAGCGACCGGGGCATGGCCGCCTGGCATCTGTTCCTGACGATGCTACATACGAGCATTCTCGGAGCCCTGATCGCTCTTTCTCCGCAGGTTGCCTACGTTTCTCAGACCAGGATGGTGCGGGAGTGGGGGCTCACGCCGTTGGAGGATCAACAACTGGCCGGCCTGGTGATGTGGGTGCCGGGCGGCATCATCTATGCCGGCGCCGCACTGGCGATGTTGGCGCTCTGGATCGCCGGCTCGAACAGGGGAGGCCTCGATGCAAGCCGTGTCCATTCCTGAATTCCGGCTCGTGCTGATTGGCGGTATGCTGATCGCATTGTTCTTTGGCGTCGGAACCTATCTTACCAAGGACCGCGAGGAGCGCCGAGCCGTGGCTGTTGCGATGACGGGCGGCGACCCGGCGCAGGCACCGGCGATCTTCCGCAAATACGGATGCGCAGGGTGCCATGCCATTGCCGGCATAGCCGGCGCCGACGGCAAGGTCGGGGGACCGCTGACCGGTCTGCGGCAGCGTGTTTATATCGGCGGCGTGATCAACAACACGCCTGACAACCTCGTCCAGTGGATTGTGTCCCCGCAACGGTTCTCGCCAAGGACAGCGATGCCGACGACCGGCATTTCCGAAGCCGAGGCGCGACATCTGGCTGCTTATCTTTACGAACAGTGACCATTAGGGATGCGGCGTTGGGCGAGGCGGGAGAGACTTGACGTAACGGGCCACGGCATCGCGGTCGCTTTGCGGCAACAAGGAAAAATTGGCAACGACATCCAACATCGACGATCCCACCCGGCCGTGTCCGGGCGTCTCGCCGGTCTGCAACATCACGGCGATCTCCGCTTCCGACCACTGGCCGATGCGGTTTGGCGTGATGTTCGGAACGAAACCGGTGCCCTCCGGGTCGATACCTCCGGCGAACCGCGTCTCGGGCTCGATCGCCCCGAGCGCATTGCGGGTGGAATGGCATTCGGCGCAATGGCCCAGGGTTTCCGTCAGATAGGCGCCGCGGTCGTGGACCGGATCGCCGTTCAGCCCCGCCTTGCTCCGACCTTCCTCGAAGAACAACAGCTTCCACAGACCCAGACCGCGCCGGAACCGGAAAAGGAGAGGCAGGTCGTGCGGCGGCGGGCGGCCCGAAACCGCAGGCAGGGTTTTGAGATAGGCATAGAGATCCTCGATATCCTCGAGACGCATGCCCGTATAGCTGGAATAAGGGAAGGCCGGATAATAGTGCTGGCCTGCCGGAGAGACGCCGGCGACAAGCGCGTTCGCCAAATCGCCAACCGACCATGAGCCTATTCCGTCGGTGGGGTCGGAGGAAATATTGGGAACCCTGAAGGTTCCGAAGGGGGAGGCGAGTGCCAGACCGCCGCCGAGTTTCAGCGGGTCCGGCTGGCCCGGCATCGCGTGGCAGGCGGCGCAGCTGCCTGCGGCGAATACCTGCCGCCCGCGCGTCGCATCCCCGCTCTTCAACGCCGGATCATGGGCGTTGAAACGGGGTACTGCGGCCGTCACCCACCAAAGTCCGAAAAATATGGAGATCACCACTCCGGCGGCCGCTGCTATTAACGAGGCCCACCGTATATCGCCTGTCCCGCCGCGCATGTTCCATCGGATAACGGCGATAAGCCTGGGTCGGCCTATTTGGGCGGCGGGGGATGAGCTCATTCGGACCCCAGCCGCGAAGCGTCCTCCTGTTCCCTCACTTCCTTCAGAAGTTTTTCGCGAGGATTGTCGGAGAGTTTGCGGCGCGTCCTTTCGATCGTTTCGTCGTCCACCTCGACAGGCCGCCCGCTGTCGTCGGGCAAACCCTTCGGCGGTCTGGCCGATCGGCGCATTCTTGGGCCTGTCGTTCAAGCCGGTCGTGTTTTTTTCAGTACTCATTTCAGCCTCCATTGAGCATCTAAACACTCAACAGGCCGTTTTGTGCCATGGCATTCAGCTTCAGCCTTTCCGGGATCGAAACGAGATTTTCCGCAGGTGTTGGAACAACAGGGGGAATGGGTTGTTCGCGTTGATGCGAAATCGGAATTTGTTGATGGAAAGGAGAGTTTCATGAAGAAGATCGCACTCATGGCTGCCATGGCAATGGTAACGACATCGGCGTTCGCTCAGTCGGCGGCAGAAAAATCAGGCGTCAATTCGCTCGTGGGCGTTGCTCCGAAGACCCAGGATTTCGTGACGGAAGCTGCTACGAGCGACATGTTCGAGATCGAGTCCAGCAAGCTGGCCGCCGAACGGGCCGATGCGCCCACGAAGACGTTCGCGCAGCAGATGATTCAGGACCACCAGAAGACGACGACGGAACTGAAACAGCTCGTCGACGGCGGCAAGGTGAAAGCCAAACTGCCAACCGCGATGACCAGGGCGCAAGGGAGATCACTCAACAAGCTCAAGGGCCTCCAAGGCGCAAAGTTCACCAAGCAATATCATTCGGACCAGGAAGACGCCCACAAAGATGCCGTCGACCTGTTCAAGCGATATGGCAAGGAAGGCGAGAATGCCGACCTGAAGGCATGGGCTGCAAAGACCACGCCTGCGCTCGAACATCATCTGCAGATGGCCAAGGACTTGAACAAGTAGCGGCTATTGCACGGCTTCAGACGACGGCTGCCGCTTATGCGGCGGTCGTGAAACCGTGGACGCAAATTCGACAGGAGGGTAAGAACCGGGAGCCGAGCGCTGCGGCTGCATCTGTGCTACCATCGGCGCAGTCTCGAAGCGGAAAGGTCGCATGCCCCTTCAGCGCATCAGTTTTTATGTGCTTCTGGTCCTTGTGACCATTGCGTTCGTCGCCGTCGTCCTGCCGTTCTACTCGGCGATATTATGGGCCGTCGTCCTCGCCATCATCTTCTTTCCTCTTCACCTGCGTATGGAAGCGCTGCTGGGCGGGCGGAAAAATGCCGCTGCAGCGCTCTCCGTGCTGATCTGCCTTTGCGTCGTCATCATTCCCGGACTGGTCGTCCTCAGCTCGCTCGTCCAACAGGGGAACCTCCTCTACCAACGTATCGACAACGGCGAGATCGATGTGCGAAGGTTTTTCCAGGAGCTCCAGGAGACGCTCCCCTTGTTCGTCCGCAGTTGGCTCGAACGGATCGAGTTGGATGGCTTCGGTGCATTGCAGGATCGTATCTCCCCGGCGCTGATGCAGGGCGGAGGTTTCTTTGCGGGACGCGCCTTGAGCTTTGGCCAGAACACCTTACAGTTCTTCGTCACCTTCGGCGTGATGCTCTATCTGCTGTTCTTCGTGTTCCGGGACGGCCAGCTGCTTGCCCGCGCCGTCAGAAAAGCGCTCCCCCTCAGCGACGCGCATACCCTTCGCTTCGCCTCCAAATTCACCGCGGTCATTCATGCGACGGTGCGGGGCAATATCATCATTGCCATCATCCAGGGCTCGATCGGCGGCGTTGCGTTCTGGTTCCTCGGCGTGGAGCCGGCCCTGCTGTGGGGCGTTCTGATGAGTTTCCTGTCGCTGCTGCCGGCAGTCGGCGCCGCTTTGATCTGGATGCCCGCGGCCATCTACCTGGCGCTCGCCGGCTTTTGGCTGAGGGCCATCGTGCTGGTTGCTGTCGGCGCCCTGGTCATCGGCCTTGTGGACAATCTTTTGAGGCCGCCCCTGGTCGGCAGAGAGACCAAGCTTCCCGACTATGTGGTCTTGATTTCCACCGTCGGCGGCATTTCGCTTGTGGGCATCAACGGTTTCGTCATCGGACCGCTGGTTGCCGCCCTCTTCATTGCCGCATGGGGAATATTCGTCGAGGAAGAGGGCACATCGGATGCCTGATGAGGTCAACGACCCGCGCCGGGCAATTTAACGACAGCCTCCGGAACATCTGTCGTCCTGAGTGGTTTGGGGGATTCGAACCATCATCATGGAGGTGAAACCATGAGTGCTTCGGGTATAGCCGTTTTCGACAAGACGTTGCAAACCACCCATATATGGCTGGATGATCTGATGGCCGATCAAGGGCTTGACCGGCAGCTTGCCTGGCATGTGCTCGGGGCGGTTCTTCACACGCTGAGGGATCGGCTGCCGATCGAACTGGCTGCGCATCTTTCGGCACAACTGCCGCTCCTCGTGCGCGGCGCCTACTACGATCGCTACGATCCCTCCAGACAGCCTTCGCATTCTCGTACCCTGGATGAATTTCTGGAGCAGGTGAAGGAAGATCTTTCGTCGACGCGTCCGGTGGACGCGAAGGAGGCCGTGCGATCGGTTTTCCGGGTGCTTTCCCATTATATCGACCCAGGCGAGGTGCGCAAAGTGCGCCAGGGACTGCCGGCAGAAGTCCAGGAACTCTGGCCGGATCCCCTAAAGCCGCACTGACGGATGGGCTCAGAAGGAGCGAACAATGAGCATGACCCTCACCAGCCCAGCTTTCGCCGATGGCGAACGCTTGCCGGACAAGTATACCCGCCTTGGGGAAAACCTGATGCCGCCCTTGAAATGGGGCGGTGCGCCCGAGGAAGCTAAAAGCTTCGCGCTGATCGTGGAGGACCCGGACGCACCGAGCGGGATCTTCCGCCATTGCGGTGTCTTCAATATTCCCAAGGACTGGAACCGGCTGGGCCAGAGCGCGGATACGGCGCCCGGCGGCGGTCCGCGTTTCTCCGAGAACGACTTCGGCAACGCCCGTTACGACGGCCCGCAGCCGCCGAAAGGCCACGGCCTGCACCATTACCGGTTCCGTCTCGCGGCCCTCGACGTCCCAAACCTCAAGGTGCCGGATCCCGCTGGGGTGGAGGCGATGTGGAACGAGGCGCGCCACCACATCCTCTCGGAGACCAGTCTCACCGGAACATTCGACGTCCACTAAACGAAGGAGGAAAGACCATGAAAGTGTCAGAGATCATGTCGCGCGATGTCGAGATCGCCAGTCCCCACCAGACCGTCGCCGAAATCGCCAGGTGCATGGCCGACAGGCAGATCGGCTTTTTGCCCGTCGGTGACAACGACAAGCTCGTTGGAACGGTCACGGACCGGGATCTGGTCATCCGCGGGCTTGCCGACGGGCTTGGAGGCGATGCCAAGATCCGGGAAGTGATGACGCGGGACGTAAAGTACTGTTTCGAAGACGATGATGTCGACGACGTGGCGCGCAACATGGGCAAGGTTCAGGTCCGCCGTCTTCCCGTCGTCAACCGCGACAAACGCCTGACGGGGGTCATCTCGCTCGGTGATGCTGCCCTGGCGGACACCGCCGCCGCGGGAGCTGGATTGAAGAAGGTCTCCCGTCCGGGCGGCGCTCACGCGCACTGACAAGGAACGCAGAATCGGCGTAGCGCATCGGGACTAAACCGGCAGCCGCAGGTCCTCCGCGCCCGCCTTTGCCGGCTCTCAAAAGCATGTTTTGTCGTCACCTGCCGATATAGGCCGCCAGTTCGTCCGGCGTCCCATTTGGAAAGACCTGCTTTAGAAAGTCCAAGAACGCCGATACTCGTGCGCTGAGCAGGCGCCGAGACGGGTAGAGAGTCCATAGAGCGATCTCGGGACCGTCGATATCCCCCCAATGTACCAGCGTGCCGTCAGCCAGGTCGTGGCTCACCAACGAAATGGGAAGACGTGCTGCACCGACGCCGGCTCGCACCGCGTCCCGGATCGTGATGAGCGTAGACAAAATGAGCACCGGCTCAATTCTAATCGTCGAGCGGCCACCGGGTGTCTTCACCTGCCATGTTTGCGGTTCGCTTGGGCCGCGCGCAACGACGGGAGCAGGGTGGTCTCCGTTCGGGCGGGGCAGAGCCGGGCTCGCCACCACAACCAGCCGGTCGCGGAGAAATGCTCGTCCGACCAGGCTTTCATCCGGATCTGGATTGACCCGGATGACCAGATCGTAGCCCTCCTCGATCATGTCCACAGGCCGGTCCTCACTCGTCACCTCAAGCCTCACCTCTGGATACTTAAGGGCAAAGCCCGCGGCGATCCTTCCCATTGCGGTCTGCGAAAAATGTAAAGGTGCGCTGATCCGCAATCTTCCCTTGGGTTTTTGACCTCCCGAGGCAATCGCCGAAGCCGTCTCGTCCAGTTCTGCGAGCAACGCCCCCGTCCGCTCGAAAAGCGCCCGTCCTTCTTCGGTGAGTTTCAGGTTACGCGCACCCCGTTCAAACAGCCGCAGATCGAGACCGCTTTCCAGCTCGGCGACACGCCGCGAGAGGGTCGCCTTCGGCCGGCCGGTGGCCCTTGCCGCTTTGCCGAAGCCGCCATGGCGGGCAACGAGATTAAAATCGGCAAGCGCGACGAGATCCATTGCTGTTCCACCTGTGAGACTGTGTGTCCAAATTACCTGTCTATCGGGTCATCCATGAACCACACATATTCGGGGTGTCAAGCAATACCAACCCGGAGATAAATCCCATGACTATTCTTGTTACCGGCGCTACAGGCAATGTCGGCCGCCAAGTCGTCGAACACCTCGTCGAGCGCGGCGCCGATGTACGTGCTCTTGTCCGCGACCCGTCGAAAGCGGTTTTCCCGGCGGGCGTCAACGTCGTGCAGGGCGACTTCCTCGATGTCGATTCACTGCGCAACGCTATGTCCGGCGTGTCTACCCTGTTCCTCCTCAACGCGGTGGTACCGGACGAATTTACCCAGGCTTTGATCGCGCTCAACGTCGCCCGATCGGCTGGCATCGAACGCATCGTCTATCTGTCGGTGATCCACGCCGACGTTTATGTGAACGTGCCGCATTTCGCGGGCAAGTTCGGTGTCGAGCGAATGATCGAGCAGATGGGTTTCAAGGCGACGATCTTGCGACCAGCCTATTTCATGCAGAACGATCTGATGGTCAAAGACGTCATTATCGGCTACGGCGCCTACACAATGCCGGTCGGTGCTAAGGGTCTCGCCATGATCGACACCCGTGACATCGCTGAAATTGCCGCTCTTGAACTGCTGCGCCGCGAACAGGCTGCCGAGCCGCTGGCGCTCGACCGGATCAACCTCGTCGGTCCCGAGACGCTCACCGGAACGGACATCGCCGCCATCTGGTCAGACGTGCTCGCCCGCCCGATCGGCTACGGCGGCGACGATACCGAGGGCTTTGAGCAGAACCTCAAGCAGTTCGTGCCCGCCTGGATGGCCTACGACATGCGCCTGATGGGCGAGCGTTTCCTGACCGACGGCATGCTGCCAGAGGCCGGCGACGTCGAGCGCCTGACGGCACTCCTTGGCCGCCCGCTCCGCCGATATCGCGACTTCGCCTCGGAAATGGGCTGAGAGCCTCGCGCTCTCCCCATTCTGGGAAGATTTCGGAAATCGCAAAAGCCTCAATTTTGCGACGTCGTAAAAATGGGTCGGTATAACCGTCGTTCCGATCGGGGCTTTTGCGTCGTCATCTTCAGCGGATCATTGCCGGCAACTTGGGTGGCATCTGTCAAAAGCCTCCGTCTCGCGATAAGTCACGCCATCCCGCATAACTCGCACGCGTGCCATGTAGCTGACGCCGCCATCTTTTCGCTTGCGTGCGGGGTGATAGCGCCACGATCGACTGGACGGATGGCAAACATTTGTCATTTTAGAAACAGTCACTTGTGGACATCTCTATGTACCAAGTACCAAACAGCCAAAGTGAATAAGCAGAGCGTCTGCAAGACGTCAGTGCAAAGCGATTTCCCGGATCGCGACGGCAACGAGCACGAGGCCAGCCGTGACTTCCACGCCCCTTGAGACGTTGGCGATTAGGCGCGGACGCGCGTTTCGTGGTGGACGTGGTTGCCCCGAAACAATGCCCGCCAGTGCATCCATGCCCCGATAATACCCAACAGAACACGGCTCGCCATCTCGAGGATCGGCGACGATCCTGGGCCGCTGCCTCCGAACATCACCGAGACCAACGGTAGCGAGAGAAGAACGATCAGCACCGACATCGTCACGTGGGTGAAGGAGAGGGCGAGCGAAACCAGGAGGGCGCGCCACATCCCGGACGAAGACCCGGCGAGATAGGTGGCAAGCACCGTCTTGCTATGGCCGGGCGTCATCGCATGGACCGCGCCGAAGACGACACCCATCGGCAGGAACGCCAGGAAGGCGGTCCAGCCAGTTCCCGCCGCGAACGCCTTGATATGGTCCGCGAAGGCCAGGTAGATGTCCCGCTAGGAGGCATCGACAATCATCGCAGCCAGATCATAGCGGCGACGAGATAGAGGAAGCCTTCGAAGTGAATGGTTCTGCGGTCGTAGCGGGTGGCGAAGCGGCGGAAGTGCTTCATTCGGTTGAAGCACCGCTCGATGCGGTTGCGCTGTTTGTAGAGGAGTTCATCGTGCGGAATAATAATCTTGCGCGAGCGGTTTGACGGGATCACCGCCTCGGCTCCCATGCCGGCAATCGTTTCCCGCAAGGCGTTGCTGTCATAGGCTTTATCGGCCAGCACGACATTGCCGATCTGCCCCTCCAGAAGCGCCGGCGCTTGCGTGATGTCGCCGACCTGACCGGCAGTCACGATGAAACGCAACGGTCTGCCCAGCGCATCGGCCAGCATGTGGATCTTGGTGGTCAGTCCGCCTCGGGAGCGCCCCAACGCCTGATCCTTGGCCCCCCTTTTCCGGAAGCTGCCTGCTGATGGGCACGGACGATCGTGCTGGCGATCATCAGGTATTGGTTGTCACGATCGGCCGTCAGCGTCTCGAACACCTGCTCCCAGATGCCAGCATGGCACCAGCGGCTGAAGCGCTTATGCACCGTCTTCCACTTGCCATACCGCTCCGGCAGATCGCGCCAACGTGCGCCGGAGCGCAAAACCCAGAGGCAACCATTGATAAACAAACGATTATCCGAGCCTGTACGCCCCGGATCGCCCACCTTGCCCGGCAACAAGGACGCAATCTTCGTCCACTGCCCATCACTCAGTTCATAACGCTTAGCCGCCATAACGACCCCCGTGGTTCAACACGGTGTCCCATGAATCAGCGGTCAGGTGATTTGGGAATCCTGAATGTCGATGCGCAGATTCAAAAACCTACAGCGTCCTTTGTGCGTCCTTCAGGACGCACAAAGGACGCTGTAGGGCCACGGGATGGAGGAAAGCATGAGCATTCACGACTTCGGATTTGCCGCGACGCGCGTGGCGTCGCAGGTGGCCAAGCGGGCGTTGCCCGCCGCATTCGCTGCGCTGGCGGCTGTGATCGGATCGTCGCCTGCCGGCGCGGCCGACGGCGAGTTGGTCGAACGGGGAAAATACCTCCTGACCATCGGAAACTGGACCGATTGCCACACGCCGGGACATTTCCTCGGCAAGCCGGACATGACGCGTCACCTTGGCGGCTCCGAGGTCGGCTTCGAGATCCCGGGGCTGGGCGTCTTCTACGGCCCCAACCTGACGCCCGACGAGGCGATGGGTCTCGGGCGCTGGAGCGAGCGTGATATCGTCACGGCGATCCGGACAGGCAAGCGCCCCGACGGACGCATGCTCGCTCCGATTATGCCGTGGGCCGCATTGGCGGAGCTCACCGACCCTGACGCCGGGGCGATCGCGGCCTATCTCAAGAGCCTGCCGCCGTTGAGCAACAAGGTGCCCGGACCGTTCGGGCCGGGCGAGGCGCCGACTTCGTTCGTGATGAAGATCGTGGCGCCGGCGAAGCAATCGGGCCGGCGCATTGCAGGGCGACGCCCATCCCTTTGCCGGATGACGACCCACGCGGAGTCGCCCGGACGATTGCACCGGAGTTCAACTCGGGAAGAGAGCGGGTTGATCGAGCCCGTTTTCGACCTTGGCGACGAGGTTTGCGAGGGCGCCGTTGTGGCCGCATCTACCCCAGCGGACGAACCGGCGTCACGCCCCATGAACTCCGTGCCAAGATGAGCGGTGTTCTGTGCGCCCGGCACTTCCCGGGATTGGTCAAGGCCGGTGACTGCGTTGCGGTCATTGCGATCGCCGTCAACTGAGGTTATTGGAGGCGATACTTTCGATACCACCTCCTGCTTGCGGGGCTTTCCATAGCCCATGCAAATCTGCTTTCCGATCGATGACATCTTCCGTGCTGGCCCTGATCGCCGAGGGCATTGCCATCGGCGGGCGCTGGTGCGGGCCATCCGGCGTGACGGAATTCCCGAACGCACCTCAACAAGGCTCGATATTCAAGCAGGCATGAACATGCCCCGACGAGGCTTCGCGCAGTTCGGGGCGTATCCGGCCGCAATGTTCGGTCGCCATGGGACAACGCGGATGGAAGTGGCAGCCGGAGGGCGGGCTGAGAGGAGAGGGGATTTCTCCCTGGATCGGCATGAACCGGCGTCGCTGGAGCGAGATCTTCGGCATGCCCTCCAGCAGCATGCGCGTGTAAGGATGCAAGGGGGATGCGAAAAGCTGTTCCGTCTCGGTAAGTTCCACGACGCGGCCGAGATACATCACTGCCACCCGGTCGCACAGGTGCCGGATGACGCCGAGATCGTGGCTTATGAAGATCATCGCAAGGCCGCTATCTTTCTTGATATCCATCAAAAGGTTGATGATTTGCGCCTGTACCGAAACATCGAGCGCGGCCACGGCTTCGTCGCAGATGAGCATGTCGGGCTTGACTGCCAGCGCTCTGGCGATGCCGATGCGCTGGCGCTGGCCGCCGGAAAACTGGTGAGGATAGCGACCCATGCTGTCGGCAGGCAGGCCGACCTGGGACAGGATGTCGACGACATAGTCCTTGATCTGCGGACGCCGCACCAGCCCATGCAACACCGCAGCCTCGCCGATTATATCGCCGACGCGCAGGCGCGGGTTGAGGGAGGAGAGCGGATCCTGGAAGACCATCTGGACCTTCAGCGCGTCGCGGTTGCGCGCAAGGAAGCTTTCGTAGGGCTCATCGCGGAAACGCCGCTCGCCCGAAGAGGCCGGCAGGATGCCGGCGATCATCCGCGCCAGCGTCGATTTCCCGCATCCGGACTCGCCGACGATGCCAAGCGTTTCCCCCTCGCGCAGAGAGAGCGAAACATTGTCGACGGCGCGCAGCACTTTTGGCGGGCGGTCACGCAAAAAATGGTCCGCAAAATCGCGAAGCGGGCTGCTTCCGACGCTGAAGCTGCGTGACAGGTCCTTTGCCTCGAAGATCGTCTCGTTCACGCGTCAGTCCTCGAATGGATGGTAGCACCAGATGTGGTGCGTGGCGGATAGCTGGATGGCTGGCACCGGCTCGCTGCAGATATCCGTTGCCCGGTCGCAGCGGCCGGCGAAAGGACAGCCCTTTCCAAGCGCAAGCAGCGACGGCATGTTACCGGGAATCTGATTCAGCTTCTGTCCCGGCACGTTGCGCGAAGGGACGGAATCGAGGAGCTTGCGGGTATAAGGATGGCGTGCGGCGCCAATGATTTCCTCGGTCGTGCCGATTTCCATCGTCGCTCCTGCATACATGACCATGATCCGGTCGGCGAGTTCGGAGAGCGTCGAGAGGTCGTGCGTGATCCAGATCATGCCGAGCCCGTGCTCGTCGATCAGGCGTCGGATATGATAGATGATCTGGGCCTGGATCGTGACGTCGAGGGCCGTCGTCGGTTCGTCGGCGATGATCATGTCCGGTCCGAGCAGCAGCGCGATGGCAATGACGACACGCTGGCGCATGCCGCCCGACATTTCATGCGGATAGGCATTCAGCCGCTCGTTGGGCGAAGGGATGCCCACGGCCTTCAGCGCCTCGATGCAGCGGTCGTGCATGTCCTTGTGGGAAATGTTCTCATGCTCGCCGATCGCCTCGTACATCTGATCGCGCACGCGCATCAGCGGGTTCAGCGTCATCAGCGGGTTCTGGAACACCATGGCGATCCGCTTGCCGCGATAGTGGCGCATCTCCTCGAAGCCGAGCGTCGTCAACTCTTCTCCATCGAGAGCTATGGAGCCGGAGACGATGCGGCCGGGTTCGTCGATCTGGCCCATGATCGACATGCCCGTCACCGATTTGCCCGAGCCGGATTCGCCGACGATGCCCAGCACCTCGCCGCGGGAAAGTTCGAAGGAAATGTCTCGCACGGATTTGATCACGCCCTGGCGCGTGAAAAACCAGGTGTTGAGGTTATCGACGCGGAAGAAGGGGTCCATCATGGGCGGTTCCTCTAGCGGTCGAGCCGCGGATTGTTGAGATCACGCAGCCGGTCGCCGAGCAGGTTCATGGCGACGATCATCACCAGCAGCACGATGCCGGGATAGATGCTAATCCAGTATTTGTGCGAGAAGATGAATTCGTAGCCGCTGGCGATCAGCATGCCGAGCGACGGCCTTGTCAGCGGCAGGCCGACTCCGAGGAAGCTCAGCGACGATTCGAGCGAGATCGCCGAGGCGATGTTGAGCGTGAAGAGCACGATGATCTGCGGCATGCAGTTGGGCAGTACATGCCGCAGCATGATGCGCGCGGGCGAAAGCCTCAGGCACCGTGCCGCCTCGACATATTCCTTGCCGAGCTCGCTCATCGCAAAGGAGCGGGCCGTTCGGGCATAATAGGACCATTGCACGATGACGATAGCGAGCACGACCTTACTGACGCCGTTGCCGAGAATGGCGAGGATTGCAAGCCCGACGAGCAAGGCCGGAAGACCGAGCATGAAGTCGACGGCGCGCATGATGATCGCGTCCGTGATGCCGCCGCGCCAGGCTGAAAGGAGCCCGAGCCCGGTGCCGATCACCATCGCGGCGCCGGCCGCCACGAGCCCGACGAAGACGCTGATCCTGACGCCGTAGAGAATTGCCGAGAACATGTCGCGCCCAAAGCTGTCGGTGCCCAGGCGAAAGACAAAATCCGTTTCCTGATCCATGGACCTGGCGATGGCGAGAAAGGTGAAGGTCGCTGGCAGCGGGCCGTTGGACGCGATTCTAACCTTGCCGCCCTCCGGATTGTCTACGGTCCACCACGGCTGGACGGGATGCTTCCTGGCACCCTCGACGGTTGCGCCGGCCGGAAGGTTGCGGATCTGCAAGTTTGCGAGCCTGGTTCCCTCCGGCTGAACGCCGACGCCGAGACAGTTCAGCCCGCAGGGCTCGGCCACGAGCGTCACGTGGGTCTTGGCTGGTGTGGCCGGCTGGACAGACGTCGCGCTGCCGTCGATGCGGATATTGGCCCTGACTTCTTCTCCCGGCAGCATGCGCGTGGAACCAGTCGGCTTCAACGCATCGGAGAGCTGAAGCTGAGTCAGGTCGTATGGGTCCGTCGGTGACAGCAGCGGTGCGAAGATGGCACAGGCGACGAAGGCCAGGCTGACCGCAAGACTGACGACGGCGGCGCGGCTTTCGGCAAAGTGCTGCGCGTAATCCTTGAATCCGGCCGTGCTCATGCTGTGCGCTGTCCCATCACGGATTTGATGCGGGGATCGATCGCCATGTGAAGGATATCGACGATGAAATTGATGCCGATGAACAGCAGCGCGGTATAGGTGAGCTGCGCTACGATCAGCGGCCGATCCAATACCTTGATCGAGTTGATCAGGAGCTTGCCCAATCCTGGCCAGGAGAAGACCGTCTCGGTGATCACCCCGTAGGCAAGCAGGTTGCCGAGTTCGATGCCGGTGACGGTGATAAGTGGAACCAGCGCGTTGCGCAGGATATGGCCGACGACGACCTTGCGGCTGCGCACGCCCTTGGCATAGGCGAACTTGACGAAGTCGAGGCGCACGATTTCCATCGTCGCGGCGCGCGTCACGCGCATCAGCAGCGACATCTTCAACAATGCCAGGCTGAAGGCAGGCATGACGATGTGCGACCAGCCATCAAGCGTCCAGAGGCTGGAGGTGATGCCGAGATGGGTCGCCACCTGGCCCCGGTCGCCGACCGGCAGGATCGGCAGGGCGATACCGAAGGCGACGATCAGCAGCATGCCCTGCCAGAAGGTCGGTATGCTGACGCCGATCAGCGAGAAGGCCATCAGGCCCCGGCCGAGCGGCGAACCCGGCCTGAGGCCCGAATAGAGGCCTGCGGGCACGGAGACGGCGATGGCGATAAAAAAGGCCACGATGCCGAGCTCCAGGCTGGCGGGCAAACGCTGCAGCAGAATGCTGACGACCGGCTCCTTGTAGACGAAGGAATATCCCCAATCCCCCTGCGCGGCATTGCCAAGGAAGGTCAAGTACTGTTGCCAGAGCGGCTTGTCGAGGCCGAGCGCGGTGATGGCCGCCAGCCGGTCGGCCTCCGATGCTTCAGACGAGATCAGGATGTCTGCCGGGTTGCCGATCAGCCAGACGCCGACGAACAGGACGATCGACAGCACGAGCGCCACGACCACGCTTTGCAACAGACGCTGCAGCACGAAGGAGAACATCAGCGGTCGGCCTTTAGATAGGCGTTGATATTGCGTTGCTCGGCGGTCGGCATAGACCCCGCTACAATATCCTGGACCAGCGAACCGAAATGCAAAGCATATTCGGCGCATATGCCGCTGGTGCTGCTGGTTTCAAGCCGCTTCTCGATCTCGACCCTGATTGCCTCGCCGCCCGGCAGCAGCGCCAACTCCTCCAGGAAGGGGGCCTTGCCGCCGACCGCGGCCATGGCAGCGTCGTGGACCAGTTCATGGCCCCTGTGTTTGCCGAGCGTCTGGCCGAGCCGCATCATGGCGAACTCCCCGAAGATCGCTCCATGCGACAGGTCCAGATTGGCCCGCATCCGCTCCGTATCGACATGCAGGTCGCGCACCAGTAGTTCGGTCCGCACGAGGATTTCGGAAATGGCGGCGATGACCTCGGCCAGCCCGTCCTCGAACATCTGGTTGGCGCTGCCGTCCGATTCGAACGGGCGGTATGCGGCCGCCATCAGCAATCCGGCGCAGGAATAGAGCTTGTTGCTGTTGGCGATGATGCCGTAGCAGAGGATCGGGTTGATCTTCTGCGGCATGGTAGAGGAGCCGATGGTGCCCTCGATGCGACCTTCGTGCAGCTCTCCGTATTCCTCGGAGGAACTCTGGTAGATCTCCTCGGCGATCTTGTGGCAGATGGAGGCTATCAGGCTCAGCGCATTGACATATTCGCACATGTGGGTGCGGATCGCCCGGGAGGGAATGGCCATCTCGCCCATGCCGAGAAGAGCCGCCACGCGCGACTGGAAGGCCGGCCCCTGCCTGCCGAGGGCCGAGAAGCAGCCGACCGCGCCGCCGCTCATCACCACGAAGGCTCGCTTCTCGGCCTCCTTGAGCCGGTCCGCGGCCTGGAGGAATTCCTCGATCCACACAGCCACCTTGAAACCGAAGGTGATCGGCACCGCGTGGCGATAATGCGTGCGTCCGGCCATAACGGTGTTGGCATGGGTGCGGGCATGGTGGCCGAGATGTTGAAGGATGTTGGCGAGAAAGCCGTCCAGCACCGCCTGGGCGCGCTTGGCGAGCAACAGCAATCCCGTCTGGATGATGTTTTGAGTGGTGATGCCCCAGTGGACATAACCGCCGTGCTCGGAGCCGCAGAGCCGGACGAGTTCATTGATGAGCGGCATCAGCGGATGGCGGGTTGTCCGATAGGAGGCATCCAGGCGTTCCATGTCCAGGAGCTCGTAACGACAATGTCCTGCGATCGCCTCCGCTGAAGCGACCGGGATCATGCCGAGCTCTCCCTGGGCCAGCGCCACGGCCTTTTCGACGTCCAGGAAGGCCTGGTACATGGCCGGCGGTGCGAATACCTCCCTCAGTCCCCGGTAGTCGTATTGTGACGTGAGGGCGTCGTTGAATTCTGTACCCATCTGGCTTTGCACTTTCATAAAAATAGGGCAGGGCCGGCGTGAAATGCCAGCTCCACCGGCCGTGCGTCATTCGGGACGTGCGGTGTAGAAGATATTGGTCAGGTTGGCGTTGGCGTCGTAGTGAACGCCGTTGCGCACCCCCCAGACGCCGAACTCGTGGTAGAGCGGCACGTAGCCGTCGTCCTTGTAGACCTGGGCCACGGCGGAGCGGATCAGCTCTTCCCGCTTGGCGTCGTCGAGCGTCGATTGCGCGTCTTCGAGCGCCTTGTCGGTGACCTTGCTGGAATAGCGTCCGCGGTTTGCACCGCCCCAGCCGCGGTCGGGATTGCGGGTGCCGGCGAGGTTGATCATCTGGCTCAGGCCCTCGCCGGTATCGGCCGCAGCACCGGCGAGATAGAGGCTGAACTCGTAGGCGCTGGCCTTGGTGAAGTAGATGCTAAACGGGAAAGTCTCCAGCGTCACGTTGAGCCCGATCTGCGAGAGCATGGCGGTCACCGCCTGAGCGACCTGGGCACCGTTAACATAGCGGTCGCTCGGCGCGTTCAGCGTCAGGGAAAAACCGTTCGGATACCCCGCCTCGGCCAGCAGGCGCTTGGCCTCCTGCGGATCGAAGGGAGAGGGCTGCAGGTCGGGATTGTGACCGAAGACGCCGTCAACGATGATCTGACTTGCCGGCCCCGCCATGCCCCCCATCACGGTCTCGGCGATCTGCTCGCGGTTGATGGCGAGATTGAGCGCCTTGCGGACACGCGCGTCAAGGAAGGGGTTCTTTCCGTTGGTACCGGAAACCTTCGGTGTCTTTTCCTGGCCCTGATCGGGCAGCAGGAAGATCAGCAACGTCGAGGGCATGGACGACAGGTGGTGCTTGCCCGACGACTGGATGCTGTCGATGGCATTGATTGGTACGGCATTGATGACATCCACCGCGCCCCCAAGCAGGGCGGCGATGCGGGCGCTGTTGTCCGGCAGGGATTTGACCAGCACGGAATCATAGGCGGCCGGGGTGCCGTAATACTGTGCGTTGCGCTCGAGTTCGATCTGGACGTCGGGCGTGAATTTCCTGACGCGGTAATGGCCGATGCCGGGGGAAACCTTGCCGTTGTTGAAGCCGGCCGTTTCCAGCCAGTTGTCGTTGCCGCAGGTCTTGTCGTCATAGGTCAGCGTGCGGCCGGTCGGGTTCTCGACGATGCCGATATTGCTCAAGCTGCGCAGCAGGTTCGGGTCGGGCTTCTTGGTGTCGATCTCGATCTTTCCGTCGCCGGCATCCTTGATGCCGCTGATGGTGGAAATGAAGCTGCTGAACAGGCCGGGGCTGTTTGGCACATTGCGCACCCGGCACATCGAGTAGATCACGTCGTCAGCGCCGAGCGGGTTACCGTCGTCGAACTTCGCCTTCGATTCGAGGGTGATGACCCATTTGGTATCGCCCTGGATCTCCCATGATTTCGCAAGGCGCGGCTCGACGCCGCCGTTGACGCCGTTGGCGTAGACGAGCGCGTCCGAGATGTTTTCGCGGAGATCGAAATTGTAGCCGGCACGGTGGAAATGCGGATCAACCGACGTGGCGAGCGCGGCAAGACCCACGCGCAATTGTTCGGCCGAAGCCGCGACAGGGGCAAGTGACGTCGCAGCCGCGATCGCCAAGCCGAAAGATGCCAGTGATAAGTTCTTCATGGTCCTCCCTCCCATTCATTCCGCGGGGACCGTATCGTCGGATTGCCGGCGGAAAAATCGAAATTTTCTGAATTCGATTGAGTTTTTCTCAATTGAACGCTAGAGAAACGGAGGGAGGAAAACATCATGCAAAGAAGGCGCAGGGACCTGCCGCCGATGACCTCGCTACCTGTTTTCGAATCGGCGGGGCGGCACATGAGCATCGCCAAGGCGGCGGACGAGCTCTGCCTGACGCCCGGCGCGGTCAGCCGGCAGATCCAGAATCTGGAAGCATTTTTGGGCTGCGACCTCTTCGAACGAACGCACCGAAGAATAGCCTTGACGCCCGCCGGAGAAGTCTATTGGGCGAGAATCCACGCGTCTCTTGGCGATATCCGCGCCGTGACAAGCGATCTCTCGGTCAGCGTCGATCGCCGGCCGCTGGTGATCGGAAGTCCGCGCGTCTTTCTGCAGAAATGCATCATGCCGGTGCTCGGAACGCTTTACGCGCGCCGTCCCGACATCGTCGTGAAATTCGTCACCGGCGGGCATGATGTGGAAGGGCTGGACGGCATGATCCATGTGGGCGAGACGGTCGGGAAAAAAGGATTCGTATGCGAGATATTGGGCGACGCGGATCTCACTCCGGTCTGCAGCCCGGCCTATTTGCGCCGCGCACCCCCTCTCAAGACGCCCGACGATCTGGAACATCATACCTTGTTGCGATCGGCGGAATTCACCCGCAACTGGGAGCGCTGGCTCGGACCGCGTGCGCCAAGAATATTCTCAAATACCCGCTTCATCGATCTCGAAAGCTCTGGCCTCGAACTGACGGCCGCCGTCGAAGGACTCGGCATTGCCATTGTCCGCCAGAAGCTGGTCAAGCAGGAGCTAGCGGACGGTCAGCTCGTTACTCTGTTTGAGAACGAAATGGTGCATGAGCACTATTTATTCATGTTCGCCGATCCGAAGCTTCGGTCCGAGAGTTTCCGGTTTTTTCGCACCTGGCTGAGAGATGCGGTGATGGAATAGGGCGGCCGATGATCCGGTCCGCCTCAACTGGCATCAGCGCCCCAGTCTCCGCATACACGATGTCTAGCCGGAAACGGTACGCTAGCGGCGACGGGCTGTGATGCCGATTGGCTCAGTGAACACGAGTCCGCCGGTGTCTGTCACAAGCAATAACACCGCGCCGGGCTGAAGAGCAGTCCGGTGCTTCTATCCAAGGGCAAGTGCGCGGACGTAAGGCGGATCGTATAGCTCGACGAAGAGGCGAGATTGCCAATGCCGACAGCATCCCCGAGCCGCCGCAACGCGGCGGCGCGGCTTTGCAAGTCCCGCTCGCGCTTCTTCATCCACGCAGCGGCTGCAGGCCGTCTGTCAAAAGTCTCCGTCTCGTGATAACTTGCGCCATCCCGCATAACTCGCACGCGTGCCATGTAGCTGACGCTGCCATCTTTTCGCGCGCGGGGGGTGGTAGCGCCCATGACCGCATCCTCGTTTGGTAGATGGCGATTCCAGTTGGTACAATGTATCAAGCCCATGTCCGAGACGGGTGGATTTGGGAGAAGATGAGCTTGAACAAGACGGAGAACAGAGTGTTCCAAGAGCCTGTAAAACAAGAAAAATATAGATATATAAAGGCTCCCGTCTTTGCCGTTGCTCCGATGATCGATTGGACGGATAGGCATTGCCGTTTCCTGCATCGGCAATTGTCGAAGGATGCGCTGCTCTATACCGAGATGGTGGTGGCCGACGCGATCATTCATGGGCCGCGCGACAGGCTCTTGTCTTTTTCGCCGGCCGAACATCCGGTTGCGCTGCAGCTCGGCGGCTCGGACCGGGTAAAGCTTGCCGAGGCGGTGCGGATCGCTGCCGATTACGGCTATGACGAGATCAATCTGAATGTCGGCTGCCCGTCGGACCGGGTGCAGTCGGGCACGTTTGGCGCCTGCCTGATGCGGGATCCGGCGCATGTGGCCGACCTCGTTTCGGCGATGAAGCGGGTGTCGAGCGTGCCGGTCACCGTCAAATGCCGGATCGGCGTCGACAACCAGGAGCCGACGGACGTGCTGCCGGATTTTCTCGCCCAGGTAATCGGGGCGGGGGCGGATGCCGTCTGGATCCATGCCCGCAAGGCCTGGCTTCAGGGGCTTTCGCCGAAGGAAAACCGCGAAGTTCCGCCGCTCGACTACGAGCTGGTCTATGCCATGAAGCGGGAAAACCCGGACGTGTTCATCGGCATCAACGGCGGCATCGCCGACCTCGAACAGGCGGCAAAGCATCTCACCCATATGGACGGGGTGATGCTCGGCCGCGCCGCCTATCACAATACCGGAATGCTCGCCGGCGTGGATGCGTTTCTGGCAGGTGGCGGTGCCGGAGGGGCGCAAACCCCGGATGTCGACTGGCCGGCGCTCCGCGATACGATGATGGCCTATGCGGCGGAGCTGATCGAGCGGGGCGGGCGGCTGCATCATGTCACAAGGCACATGGTCGGGCTGTTCCAGGGTTTTGCCGGCGCGCGGCGGTTTCGCCAGATACTTTCCACCGACGCCACCCGGCCGGGTGCCGGACCGGAGGTCATTACGGCTGCGTTTGCGGCGGTGGATATCGACGGCGGCCCTCGGGTTCAACCCGAGGAGAAGAGGCTGGCGGGGTGAGGGTGGAGATTTTCGAGTTCCCACCGGACACACTCCTCCCTTGGCGAGCTTGAGTTTCTTTTCGTCATTCCCGGGTGAGCAAAGCGAGACCCGAGGATCGGACGGGGCGCTGAAAGCTGCCTCGTAAGATAAGTAATAAGTGACACCTCTCAGCGCCCCGTTCGGCGGTTAATATCCGCGACTTCGGTCCCTCTGCGATGACGGGGGGTGTGGGAACGGTTGCGTGCCCCTCCGAAGAGGGCGTCATGCACGCTCGCAGACCAGGATGCCGCAGGCCATGACTGCCGCCCGGCATCGTCTTCCACCTGCGCCGCACAATCCGGGTTTTTGAAAAACCCTCGGACGCCGCGCGGCGCGGCCCCGATCACCCTGTGTGCCTCACAGGCACGCCCGACGCACCATGACGGAAAACGAAACGAGAAGTCGGTCCGACAGCTTCTCATCCGTCCCGCGTCGCCGGAGGGAGACCATTTTCCGCGAACCCGAACGCCAAGGTTTTGCGTCTTGCCCTTGACGTCCGCGCCGGTCCCGCCTCGCCGGCACGCCTGCCGGTGTATCCGCGACGGAACGGGGCGATTGTAGGCACAGGCTGGGAGGGCGGGGATGAGAGGGAGGTTAAGTGCTTGATGGGGCTGAGGGGGAGGTGTCGATCATGCCCGGATGGGTCGGCGCCTGGAGGGTGGATCCTCGGGTCGAGCCCGAGGATGACGCCGCTGGGTGGTGTGATCCGCCCCTTCCTCCGTCATCCTCGGGTTTAACCCGAGGATCCAGCTGCTGTGCACTGCATGGCGAGAAATGCTTTCGCGAGCGGCCAGACGGATATTCGCGTTGCCGGATACCCGTAAAGGCATAAGCGTCAAGGGGAATGGCCGGTGGATAGGGATTTTTTTACGATCACCTATCCTCGGGACTTATGTCGTTTCCCTAAAACAGCACAAGGGTTCGAGCAAATATTTCATAGTTCTACTCCTTCCAAAAGTATATAGATAACTATGGATTTATTTAAAGCTGTTGATCGTTCAAATCATGTCGTGTCAATTTTGAGCAAAGTCATTTAAAATCCCAGTATGTTGGAGTGAAATCAATGACCGAGACCACTTTTGTAGACGGATTTTATTCGGCTTATTTTACGGGTATTGCCGGCAATTCGATGGGAATGTTTGTTTTTCGAGATGGCGTTCTGGCAGGGGCGGACATCGGAGGAGGGCGCTATGATGGCGTTTATGCATTATCGCCTGATGGTAAGAAGATTATCTCAAATATAAACTTTATCTTACCAGTTGGGAGCTTTCCGATCACTGGAGTAGCCTCCGAGACGCAACCTATGTCCGTTTCGATGACGCTTGAACTACCCATCGAATTTAACCGACATGATGTTCACAGATTAGAGACGCCTCTTGGTCCAATCAACGCAAAATTTGAGAAGATCAGAGGCGCCTGATGCAAGAGCCCATATTTCTTGGAATGCGGTGGATAGACATCATCAATATTATAGCCATCGTTGTTGGACCAATACTGGCGGTAGTCGTAGACCGCCTAAGACAAAGATGGTCTGACGATAATACCCGCAGGTTAGCAGTTTTTCGATCGCTTATGAGGACTCGACGTCTACTGCTCGACCCCGAACATGTTGGTGCACTCAATCTGGTGGATTTAGAATTCTATGGTCATCAGAGAGTTATGGATGCTTTTTCGGCCTACATGTCTCATCTATCCGCGCCAATGCCAGGGCCGGACGGTCACGTGAGGTTTTTTGAGCAGCGGGAAGATCTCCTAGTTCGGCTTCTGTATCAGATGGGCAAAGATTTAGGATTTCAGTACGACAAACATGATCTCGCTAAACTTGCGTATGGTCCGGCAGGCTGGATACAGGAGCAAGATATTCAGCGCCAGAATATGGGATATTTAAACGAGCTTTTAGCCGGTAAACGAGCGCTTCCGATTACACCGATGCAGCCACCAGCGGCGAATGCGTTTCCCCCTGCACCAGTGCCCATTTCGCCAAATGGTGGCGAGCGGCCATAGGGACAATTCTGCGGTCAACGCAATTCTCTCGGAGACCAAGTATGCTTCGGATTTGAGAAGTATTTCTTACAAACTCAGTCCCGCTTGATGCTCATCAGCACGGCCCACATGTCCGCGCCCGTCTCGAACGCCGCAGCGTTGGCCGCAAAGCCCTGCGCCGAGGTGAAGGCGTCGAGCATTTCGCTGGCCATGTCGACATTCGAGCTTTCGGGGAAGGTGGAGGGGGTGACGGTGGTGGTGACGCCGCCGGAATTGGGGAGGGAGGAGACCTGGGTATCGAGGCGATTGTAGCCGGGCGTGCTGGCATTGGCGATGTTGTTCGCCGCGGTCGCGAGGCGTCTGGCCTGGGCCTGCATGCCCGAAACCGCAATGTTCATCACCGCCGACAGACCCATTGCGCACATCCCCAAAAGCCGATGACGGATGTTTTAGGGCAAGAGCTTCAAGGAAGACTGAACGGGCAGGGTAAGGGAAGCGTATGACGGCGCGGCACAGATGTGCCGGAACGGGGCGCGGCTGGTTTTTTTGGGGTGTGGCCAGGCGTTATAAGCCGCCGGCGGCATTGACCGGATCGAAAGGAAAAGCGGGTAGGATCGCCGCTTTCCAACCGGCGGAGAATGCGGGTGATGGCGTCGCGGCGTCGATTTGGCCGACGAGGGATCGCTGCGGCCGGCAGCGAGCCGTCCGGGCCGGCGGCGCCGGTTTCCGCCCGCGTTTCGGAGCGCATCGCACAGGCTGGCGATGAGGGGCGATCTTTCCGGATTTCGTGGAAACAGATCCGCCACGGGCTGTGGATCGCCGCGCTTGTGTTTCTCGTCGTCGGCAAGGTGTTTTTTGCCTTCCGCGACGACCAGGTGCGCAAGCAAGCGTCGGAGGCGGATCGCCTTGCCTGCGCCAGCCAGAGGATGTCGTTTGCCCGCAGCGCCTATGTGAATTGTCTGATGCGGGTGGAAGCCGGCGGCAAGCCGTGAGGGGCAGGCATCGACCTACATTACCAATTTTCCAGGATTTCCGGCGGCTTGGGCCTTGATATCGAATTGTACGTCGCTCCGGTCGTCTGCCGATTTGCGGCCGGCGGAGGGCATCGGGACGCGAGCGGGTGCGGCAGCTTCAACCCTCCCCCTTGTGGGGAGGGTGGCCGGCAGGCGGGAGGGGTTTTCCCTGCAAAAAGCCCTCCCTGCACGGGAAACCGCGCTACTCGGCCGCCTCCGCGTAGGCCTCCAGCGGGGGGCAGGTGCAGACGAGGTTGCGGTCGCCATAGACATTGTCGACGCGGTTGACCGGGGACCAGTATTTGTCGACACGGAAGGCGCCGGGCGGGTAGCAGGCCTGTTCGCGGCTGTAGGGGCGGTCCCATTCGCCGACCAGGTCTTCGACCGTGTGCGGGGCGTTCTTCAGCGGGTTGTTCTGCCGGTCCATGCGGCCGTCCTCGATGGCGCGGGCTTCCTCGCGGATTGCCAGCATCGCTTCGCAGAACCGGTCGATCTCGGCCTTGGTTTCCGACTCGGTCGGCTCGATCATCAGCGTGCCGGCGACCGGCCAGCTCATGGTAGGGGCATGGAAACCGCAGTCGATCAGGCGTTTTGCGACATCGTCGACGCTGACACCGGCCGAGACATTGAGCGGGCGCGTGTCGATGATGCATTCATGCGCGACGCGGCCGGCCTCCGACTTGTAGAGCACGTCGTAGGACCCTTTGAGGCGGGCGGCGATATAGTTGGCGTTGAGGATCGCCACCTTGGTCGCCTGGGTCAGGCCCTCGCCGCCCATCATCAGGCAATAGGACCAGGAGATCGGCAGGATCGACGGCGAGCCGAAGGGGGCGGCCGAGACGGCACCTTCCCGGCCATCCGTTGCCGGGTGTCCGGGGAGGTGTGCCGCCAGATGCGACTTTACGCCGATCGGACCCATGCCGGGACCGCCGCCGCCATGCGGGATGCAGAACGTCTTGTGCAGGTTGAGGTGGCTGACGTCGGAGCCGATGTCACCGGGGCGGGACAGGCCGACCATGGCGTTCATGTTGGCGCCGTCGAGATAGACCTGGCCGCCATGGGCGTGGGTGATCTCGCAGATCTCGCGCACCGTTTCCTCGAAGACGCCGTGGGTCGAGGGGTAGGTGATCATGCAGGCAGACAGGTTCGCCGAATACTGCTCGGCCTTGGCGCGAAAGTCGTCGAGGTCGATATCGCCGTTGTCGCGGACCTTGACGACGACCACCTTCATGCCGACCATCTGGGCGGAGGCCGGGTTGGTGCCGTGCGCGGATGTGGGAATGAGGCAGACGTCGCGGTGGGTGTCGCCATTGGCGATGTGGTAGTTGCGGATGGTCAGAAGGCCCGCATATTCGCCTTGGGCGCCGGAATTCGGCTGCAGGGAGAAGGCGTCGTAACCGGTGATCTGGCAGAGCTTCTGCGACAGGTCGTCTATCATTTCCCTGTAGCCGAGCGCCTGGTCCGCGGGCACGAAGGGGTGGATGTCGGCAAATTCCGGCCAGGTGATAGGCAGCATTTCGGCCGTGGCGTTGAGTTTCATGGTGCAGGAGCCGAGCGGGATCATCGCCCGGTCGAGCGCCAGATCCCGGTCCGAGAGCCGGCGGATATAGCGGGTCATCTCGCTCTCGGCGCGGTTCATGTGGAAGATCGGGTGGGTCATGTAGTCGGATTTGCGCAAAAGCGCGGTCGGCAGGCGCCAGGTGGGCTCGAAATCCGAAACCTTGAAATTGCCGCCGAAGGCCCGCCAGACGGCTTCGAGCGTTGCGGGACGAGTGCGCTCGTCGAGCGACATGCCGATGCGGGTTTCGCCGACCTTGCGCAGGTTGACGCCTTCCGCGACCGCGGCGCGCATGATCAGGCCCTGCATGTGGCCGACTTCGACGGTGATCGTGTCGAAGAAGGTGTCGGGTTCGATCCTATACCCGAGCTTTTCCAGGCCCTTGGCCATCAGCACGGCCTTGCGGTGGACCTGCTGGGCGATCGCTTTGAGCCCGTCCGGGCCGTGGAAGACCCCGTACATGGAGGCCATGACGGCGAGCAGGACCTGGGCGGTGCAGATGTTCGAGGTCGCCTTTTCGCGGCGGATATGCTGCTCGCGGGTCTGCAGCGACAGGCGATAGGCGCGGTTGCCGCGGCTATCGACCGAGACGCCGACCAGCCGGCCGGGCATGGCGCGCTTGTGGGCATCCTTGACCGCCATATAGGCCGCGTGCGGGCCGCCGTAACCGACCGGCACGCCGAAACGCTGGGAGGAGCCGATGGCGATGTCGGCGCCCATTTCGCCGGGGGATTTGAGAAGCGTCAGCGCTAAGGGATCGGCGGCGACGGCGGCGACGGCGCCGGTCTGGTGCAGGCGGGAGATCAGGCCGGTGAAATCACGGACATGGCCGTTGGTGCCCGGATACTGGAAGATTGCGCCGAACACGTCGACCGGGTCGAGATCGGTCATCGGGTCGCCGATGATAACGCTCCAGCCGAGCGGGGCGGCGCGGGTTTCGATCAGCGCGATCGTCTGCGGATGGCAGGCGGCATCGACGAAGAAGGCCGTCGCCTTGGATTTGGCCTGGCGCTGGCAGAGCGCCATGGCTTCGGCGGCGGCGGTCGCCTCGTCGAGCAGCGAGGCATTGGCGACGTCAAGGCCGGTCAGGTCGCAGATCATCGTCTGGAAATTGAGGAGCGCTTCGAGGCGGCCTTGCGAAATTTCCGGCTGGTAGGGCGTGTAGGCGGTGTACCAGGCGGGGTTTTCAAGGATGTTGCGTTGGATGACCGGCGGAGTGATCGTGCCGTAATAACCCTGGCCGATCAAGGAGACGAGCGCCTTGTTGCGGTTCGCCGTATCGCGCAGCTTGTCGAGCGCCTCGCGTTCGGTCAGCGCCGGACCCCAGGCGAGCGGGGTCGTCTGGCGGATCGAGGATGGCACGGTGGCGTCGATCAGGGCGTCAAGGCTTTTGTAGCCGACGATTTTCAACATCTCGGCCATCTCGGCGGGCGAGGGACCGATATGGCGGCGGTTGGCGAAGTCGTAGGGCTGGTAGTCGGTGAAATGGAAATCGGTGCTGTCGGTGGTCATGCGATCAGTTCCTGGTAGGCGGCCTCGTCGAGCAGCGCGTCGGCGTCGGAGGCGGTCTTGAGCTTCAGCTTGAAGAACCAGCCTGCTCCTTGAGGATCGGAATTGACGATCGAGGGATCGTCGACGATCGCGTGGTTGACCTCGGTGACTTCGCCATCCAGCGGACAATAGACGTCGGAGGCGGCCTTGACGCTCTCGACGGTCGCGGCATTGCCGTCCTTGGTGAGTATGGCGCCGACTTCCGGCAGTTCCACGAAAACGAGGTCGCCAAGCTGTTCGGCAGCGTGAGAGGTGATGCCGACGGTTGCGACACCGTCTTCGAGCTTCAGCCATTCGTGTTCGGCGGTGAATTTCAACATGGTTCTCTCCGGAGGATTATCGTTTATAGGTGGGGGTGACGAAGGGAAGGGCGGCGACCGTGACGGGCAGATATTTGCCGCGCACCTCCGCAAAAATCTGGCAGCCGGGTTCGGCAAAGCGGGTCGGCACGTAGCCCATGGCGACGGGGCCTTCGACCGAGGGGCCGAATGTGCCGGAGGTGACTTCGCCGAGTTCGGTCTGGCCCTCGGCGTCGGCGTAAAGTTTTGCATGGGCGCGGATGGGCGCCTTGCCCTCCGGCTTCAGGCCGACGCGGCGGCGGGAGGTGCCGTTCGCCAGTTCGTCGAGGATGCGGTCGGCGCCCGGAAAACCGCCGGCGCGGACGCCTCCGGTCCGGCGGGGCTTCTGGATCGCCCATTCGAGCGCAGCCTCAATCGGGGTGGTGGTCGTGTCGATGTCGTTGCCATAGAGGCAGAGGCCGGCTTCAAGCCGCAGCGAATCGCGGGCGCCGAGGCCGATCGGCTGGCAGTGCAGGTCTTCGAGCAGCGCCTTGGCGATCTGCTCGGCCTGGTCTGCCGGAACCGAAATCTCGAACCCGTCCTCGCCGGAATAACCTGAGCGGGAGACGATACAGTCGACATCGTGCAGAGACGCGTCGCGGACGTCCATGAACTTCATGGAGGTGACATCCGGCCAGAGAGCAGCCAGAACCGCTTCGGCGCGTGGTCCCTGGAGGGCAAGGAGCCCGCGGTCTTCGAGGAGTTCGACGTCGCAACTGGAAAGATGCGCCCGCAGATGGGCGAGATCAGCCTCCTTGCAGGAGGCGTTGACGACGACAAACAGGTGATCGCCGCGATTGGTGATCATCAGGTCGTCAAGGATGCAGCCGTTGTCGTCGGTGAAGAAGCCGTAGCGCTGGCGACCGGGTTTCAGGCCGAGAATATCGACCGGCACCAGGCTTTCGAGCGCAAGTGCCGCATCCTCATAAGCGCCGGATTTCGCACGGATGACGACCTGACCCATGTGGGAAACGTCGAAAAGGCCGGCGGCGGTGCGCGTTTGCAGATGTTCCTTCAACACGCCGGCCGGATATTGCACTGGCATGTCGTAGCCGGCAAAGGGCACCATCCTGGCGCCGAGCGACAGATGGAGGGCGTGAAGCGGGGTTGTCTTGAGAACGGTCTGATCGTCCAAGGACGCCTCCAGGGTTGGCGCATTTCAAGCGCCGGCTCAGATTCAGGCGCAATGACGCACCGGTTTATGAGCCCCCTCTGTCCTTGTCGCCTGAGATTGTTATCCCTTCGGCGGGCCCTCTTCGGGCCTCTCTCCAGAGTTCCTGTCGGTCGACTGCTGGTCCTTTTGCCTGAGAGTTTCCGGGGCGGTTGCTCCTTCGGCACCGCATTGAAGCGGCTTCTCCCAGCGAGTCTGGGTGGTATTATCGGCCTCGATCGCCATTTGGCAAGCCCTGCATGTCGCACCGAACACTATTTTTGTCGCAACGCAGCAAACGCGATTTGATCTAATGCAATGCGGGGTGAAATGGGTTCTGTATCACGCGACAAAAGGGCTTTTGCGCTTTATCGTGATTTGGATTATTCCCGCATCACTCGAACAGGCGAAACGATGACGGCAAGACTGGACATGGCGGCGACCTCAACGCGCATTTTCTGCGCGATGCTGCTGCTTTTGCTGGGGTTTGCCCATCAGCCCGTGCAGGCTTCCGCGCCGCTCGATTCCTACAGCGAAGCCTATCGGCTGCCGGACGGCACATTTGCCGATATCTGTTCCGATGGCGACCACGGCCATCGGATGCCAGCGGCAAAACCGCTCTGCGAAGTCTGCCTGCTCTCCGCCTCGGTCATCCTGCCGCCGCCGGAGGATGAAGCCTTACTTACGGCAGCGCGCGCGTCGCTTGCCAATCCCCTGCGCCAGTTTTCCGAACTGCTCGGTACGACCGCCGTGGCCCGGCCCAAATCCCGTGCTCCGCCGATCTCGATCTGATCCTTTAACGCTCTCAGATCAATCGCGGCCGACCGGCACAGATGCCGTCACCGTATGGGGATATTCCATGAAGACTTTCACCAAACTCGTTTTCGTCAGCATTTTCGCGGCGACCGGCATTATTATTGCGGGAGCTACGGCCGCTCAGGACGCGCCCACCAAGGTCGGCGACCTGGAAGTTACGGGCGCCTTCACCAAGGCGATGCTGCCCGGCCAGCCGGTCGGCGGCGGTTATTTCACCATCAAGAATAACGGCAAATCCGACGACATGCTGACGTCGGTCTCGTCGCCGGTCGCGGGCACCGTGGAGATGCACGAGATGGCGATGCAGGGCGAGGTAATGAAAATGCGCAAGCTCGATACCGGCATAGCCATCCCCGCGGGCAAGACCGTCGAGCTGACGCCCGGCGGACTGCACCTGATGTTCATCAAGGTCAAGGAACCCTTCAAGCAGGGCGGCAAGGTGCCGGTAACACTGACCTTCGAGAAGACCGGCAAGGTGGATATCACGCTGCCGGTCGAGGCGGCGGGACCGGCCGGCCACGAGCACAAGTGAATTCGATGGAGCCCGCTCTTGGGAGCGGGCTCTTCGTTCCTAGCGAAGCAGTTTGAGGCTACCGGTCAACGACTTTATCCATTTCGAAGGTCCGGCGAGGCCAAGGCCGTCGATCTCTTCCTCCGCAAGATCGCGATCGGGGAAGGCCGCCTCGTAGTCGCGGTAGTCGTGCAGCGATCTGGCGAAAGCCGGAAAGGGGACGATCGCGTGGTCCTGCAGCGGCAACAGCGCCTTCAGCATCAAAGAGCGGATCGTCTCTGCCTGCGCCTGCAGGATCGGCACCGGCAGGGCGGAACTGATATCGATCGTCCGGTTTTCGCGATCGGTCAGCCGGCGGGCGGCAAGTGCCGGCATGCGCGCACCGAGGCCGACCGAGATGGCGCCGACCGTGTTGGCGACGAGGCCGAGCGGCAGGGCGGGGTTGACGATGATTGCGAGGCGGATGTCGTCGGTCATGGGCGGGCAGGGTATCCATCAGTGGAAGAGGACCGGCAGCCTACTCCGGATCGGCCGGTCGATCCTGCCTTTCTCTTCCCGTTTTCGGCGTTTATAGGTAGGATCTACCTGAATGACTGGAGATATGGGTAGATTTTATGGCGAACGACATTGAGCCGGCGGACATACGAATTCTGGAAGCGTTGCAGGAAGACGGCCGGCTGACCAATCAGGCGCTGGCCGACAAGGTCGGGCTTTCGACCTCGCCGAGTTGGCGACGCGTGCGGCATCTCGAAGAGACGGGCGTCATCCACGGCTATAAGGCAGTGCTGAACCGAAAGGCGATTGGCCTCGGCGTGCTCGCCTTCATCCGCGTCAAGATCGACAGCCACAGCGAGGAAGAGGCGGAAGCTTTCGCAGCCGAGGTGATCGGCCTCGACGAGGTGGTCGCCTGCTACAGCATCGCGGGAGACGCGGATTTCCTGTTGCAGGTCGTCTCACCCGATCTCGACGCCTATGCGGATTTCGCCATGTCGACGCTGCGGCGATTGCCGCGCATCAAGGAAATGCAGACGACCTTCGTCCTCAAGGAGATCAAGGCTTTCGATGGCCTTCCATTGCGTTTCGCGGACAAGCGGACCCAGGAAACCAACGGATTTGCCGGCCGGGTAGCGCATTCAGAGTGACTGGCGCCGCGCGGACGACAACCGGAAGGGCTTTAGAAATTGCTTCGATACAACCTGATCGAGTTGCATCAATGAATCTTAACAGAAGTCCGCGATGAATAACGCCCAAGACCTCTCATAAAAGGTTTCGGCAATGGAACTGCGACGTTCTCGGGTGATTGCGGCGGCCGTTTTCCTCGGCCTGCTCGGGGCAATCATTCCGATTGCCGCGATGGTCTATATTTCATGGCTCATCACGGTCGAGAAACAGCAGGACAATCTCGAGCGGATCGCGCAGCAGACGATCACGCGTGCGAGCAGGACGTTCGAGGATGCGCGGGCAGCGCTCGATTCGCTCGCCTATCCGCGCCTGGTACCCTGTTCGGACCAGCATATCGCCCGCATGCGGGTGATCGCCTTCAACACGCCCTCGGTCAAGGAAGTCGGTTATTTCGAAAACGGCCTGCTGAAATGCACCTCCTGGGGGATCGAGGAGCGCAAGGTCGACCGGCCGTGGATCGACTACATGACGCCTGACGGCGTGGAAGTCGCCACCCGCGTGCAGCCGGCGGTCAGCATGGGCAATCCGATGATGGCGCTGCACTACGGCCCCTATAACGTGCTGGTCGATCCTGCCCGTTTCGTCGACATCCTGGCAGATGCCGACATCTCGCTGGCGCTCGCCAACCGGCAGGGCATGCTGATCAACGAACTCAATTCCCCGGAAACGGCCCTCGTCAATGCGCTGATCGACGAGCCGAAGAACGGCATGACGTCCTCGGTGCTTTACGCGATCGCGCGCGACAAGGGATTGATCGCGATCGCCATGGAGCCACGCTCCAACCTTGCCGGCAGGCTCCAGGCGGAACAGTTCCTGCTGCTGCCGGTCGGCGCCTTCATCGCCATCTTCATCGTCGGCGTCGTGATCTGGCTCTCCAGGAAGCGGCTGTCACCGCTCGGTGAACTGGTGATCGCGGTGCGCAAGCGCGAATTCATCGTCCACTATCAGCCGATCATCGAACTGAAGACTGGCATCTGCGTCGGCGCGGAAGCCCTGGTGCGCTGGCGCAGGCCGGATGGATCGCTGGTGCGCCCGGATCTGTTCATCCCGCTTGCCGAGGAGAGCGGACTCATCCTGCCGATTACCGACCAGGTCGTCGAGGCTGTCATCGCCGATCTCGGGGCGCTGCTCGCGGCCGACCGATCGCTGCATATCGCCATCAACCTCTGCGCCGACGACGTCACGTCCGGCCGTATTCTCGATGTTCTCGGCGACAAGCTTCCCAAGACGGAGATCGCGGCGGGGCAGATCTGGCTGGAGGCGACCGAACGCGGCTTCATCGATATAGAGGCGGCGCGGGCGACGCTGGCCCGCGCCCGGGAACGCGGCCATCTGGTGGCGATCGACGATTTCGGCACCGGATATTCAAGCCTGCAATATCTGCAGGGATTGCCGATGGATGCATTGAAGATCGACAAGTCCTTTGTGGACACGATCGGCCGCAACAGCGCCACCAGTTCGGTCACCGGCCATATCATCGAAATGGCGAAGACGCTCGATCTGCAGATCGTCGCCGAAGGCGTGGAGACGCAGGAGCAGGCGGATTATCTGAAGGCTCACGATGTGCAGTTTGGCCAAGGCTGGCTGTTTTCGAAACCGCTTCCGGCCGTGGATTTCATCGACTACCACCGAAACGCAAAAGCCCGCTCGGGGAGCGGGCGGGAGAATATCCGGTCGGTGGCGGCGTGAATGTGGCGGCGTGAAAACTGCGGGAAGAAGATCAGTCTTCGAGGTCGCGATAGGCTGACTGTGCCTGGGAGAAAGTCGCCTGCGGATGATGATGCTGGTCGGTCGTCAGCACATCGATCGAGACCGTCGTGGCTGGGATCATAAATTCGATATCGCCGGGGTCGCCGGCATTTTCGGCGCGACGGGCATTGCGCTCGGAGTCGGCCTTGATGTCCTTGACCTGATCCTTGACGGAGAGGCGTCGTCCGGGCTTCAGCGCCTCGATGGCAAGTGCGGCGGTGTTCGCCGATATGGTGACCAGTTGCGTCATGGCGCCTGTCGCGTCTTTTCTCAGAATATGATAATTACGCCGACCCTGATTTGTTCCCGTTTAAATAAAATGCAGGCATTTTATCGATTTGACGATTTCCGGTTTTGGCCTACAGAAAACCCCCATGAACAATATGCTTCTCGTCGCCATCGGCGGAGCCATCGGCTCTGTCTGCCGCTATATCGTCGGGTTCTGGGCGCTGCGCCTGTGGGGGGCTGCCTTTCCCTGGGGAACGCTTGCCGTCAACATCGCCGGCTCGTTCGCGATCGGCTTTCTCGCCGAACTCATCGTCCGACGGTACGATGCATCGCCCGAGATGCGGCTGCTGATCATCACCGGCTTTCTCGGCGGCTTCACGACGTTCTCAGCCTTTTCGCTGGATGTCGTGTCGCTGCTGGAGCGGGGTGCGACCATGGTCGGCGTCACCTATATCGTCGCGAGCGTGGTGATCGCGCTCGGTGCCGTCTTCGCCGGACTGGCGCTCGGGCGGGCAATGCTCTAAAGACCGGGCAAAGGCCGTTGGCCCACATCCAGATATGAAAGAGCTTTGATGGCAGGCATCGAGCATATCCGCGTCGAAGCGGACGAAGCGGGAATGCGTCTCGACCGCTGGTTCAAGATCCATTACCCGGGCCTCGGCTTCGGGCCGCTGCAGAAACTGCTGCGTTCCGGACAGGTGCGCGTCGACGGCGGACGGGTAAAATCCGACGCCCGCGTACAACCGGGACAGACGGTGCGCATTCCGCCGATGGAGGTCGACGCCAAGAAGACCGGGCCGATCGCCGGCAAGGATCTCAAGCATTCCAGCGATTTCGAACTCTTGTCGCGCATGGTGCTGCACGAGGACGAGAAGGTGATCGTGCTCAACAAGCCGGCTGGCCTTGCCGTGCAGGGCGGATCGGGCGTCGCACGCCATATCGACCAGATGCTCGACAGCTGGATCAGCCCCAAGGGTGAAAAACCGCGGCTGGTCCACCGGCTCGACCGCGACACGTCAGGCGTGCTGGTGATCGCCCGCACCCGGGGTGCTGCGCAGAAGCTGACCGCCGCCTTCCGCGAGCGCGATACCAAGAAGACCTACTGGGCACTGGTCAAGGGCGTGCCGCGCAAGCACGAGGACAAGATCTCCACCTGGCTGGTCAAGGAACAGACGCCGGATGGCGACCGGATGCGGATCGCCAGGCACGGCGAGGACGGCGCCGATCACGCGGTGTCCTATTACCGGGTGCTGGAAATGGCGGCGCAGACGCTCTGCTGGCTGGAGATGGAGCCCTATACCGGCCGTACCCATCAGCTGCGCGTCCATGCGCTGCATATTGGCCATCCGATCATCGGCGACCCGAAATATTTCGACGACGATCACAACTGGGATTTTCCGGGCGGCATCCAGAAGAAGCTGCATCTGCACGCGCGCCATATCGACATTCCGCACCCGAACGGCGGACGGCTGAAGGTCACTGCACCTTTGCCGCCGCATATGGTGCAGAGCTGGAACCTTCTCGGCTTCGACATGGAAAACGGCCGCAGGGACGACGACGAATGAAACTGGTCCTTTTCGATTGCGACGGCACGCTGGTCGACAGCGCCAACCTGATCCATGAAACCATGCGCCGCAGCTTTGCCCATTTCGGCAAGCCTGAGCCGAAGGTGGAAGACACCAAGGCGATCATCGGGCTGACGCTCGATATCGCGATTGCCCGCATGCAGGGCAAGCCGCACGCGGATGACGAGGCCGTCGAGATGATGGCCTATTACAAGACGCTGTTTGCCGTCGTCCGCCAGGACCTGGATTTCAAGGAACCGTTGTTCGAAGGGATTCGCGAGCTGATCGACGCGATCGGACCGCGCGAGGACCTGCTGATCGGCGCGGTCACCGGCAAATCCCGGCGCGGCCTGAAGCTGGTGATGGAGACGCACGGCTTCGACAAATATTTCGTCGTGTCGCGCACCGCCGACGACTGCCCATCGAAGCCGCATCCGGCGATGGTGACCGAATGCTGCGACGAGACCGGTATGAAACCTTCCGACACTCTTGTCATAGGCGATGCGATTTACGATATGCAGATGGCGAAAGCAGCCGGCGCCACGGCGATCGGCGTTGCCTGGGGTTATGCCTCGGTGGACGAGCTGAACAAGGCCGGAGCCGACGCGATCATCCATCATCCGAGCGAGTTGCTGAGCCATATCGGCTGAGGTTTTATTGCCATGCGTGACATGTTTCCCGATCCATCCGAAGCGCTGAGCCATCCGGACCCGACGCGGCGGGCGCAGATCCAGATGCACAAGCCGCTGCCGAAGCGCTTCTACAGCCAAGTCTCGGTCGCCGAGGGCGAGGGTGGCCATGCCATCCATCTCGACGGCCGGCCGGTCAGGACGCCTGCGAAGAAAGCACTCGTGGCTCCGACGGCCCGGCTTGCCGAACTGATCCGCGACGAGTGGGCCAATCAGGTGGACGTGATCGACCCGAGCACCATGCCGGTGACGCGGCTCGTCAATACCGCGATCGACGGCATCGCCACCGACCCCCAAGCGGTGTTCGAGGATATCCTGAGGTTCTCTTCGAGCGACCTGCTCTGCTACCGCGCCGAGACACCGGAAAACCTGGTCGCTCGCCAGAGCGAACAATGGGATCCGATCGTTGACTGGGCCGCCAACGAACTCGGCGCCCGCTTCATCCTGGTCGAGGGCGTGATGCCGCAGGAGCAGCCGAAGGAGGCGACCGCCGCCTTTGCGGTGACGCTGAAGAAATACGATACGCCGATCGAACTCGCCGTGCTGCACACGGTGACGACGCTGACCGGTTCGGCGATCCTGGCACTTGCGTTTGCGGAAGGCCGGCTCACCGCCGACGAGGCCTGGACGCTCGCCCATCTCGACGAGGACTGGACGATCGAACATTGGGGCGCGGATGCGGAAGCCGAGCATCGACGCGCCAAGCGGCTCGAGGAAATGCGGGCGGCGACCGAAACTTTTCTTGCGTTGAGGCCCTCTGCTTAATCGTTCTCTAACCGTGTTCGTTGGAACATCTGAAGGTGCCGTTTTGCAGGTTCCTTCATGCTCCGTCGTCTCTCTCGTTTCTGTCTTGTTGCTTTGACGGTCTTGCCGTTGATGTCGTTCCGCCTGGAACAGGCAAACACGGCGCAGGAAAAACTTCTCTACGACGTGCGCGGCGCCTTCGTGACCGCGCGGCCGGATGTGCCGAAGGGATTGGTGATCGCCACCGACATGCTGGTCGACGAGGCGATCCGCGCCACCACCAGGTCGATCGCCCTGCCGCGGACGATCATCTCGGTGCGAATAGACGAGATGTCGCACATGCCGATGCTGATCGGCAGCCGGCATGAGGCGAAGGTGACGGTACAGGCGATATCGGTGAACACCGGCGAACCGATCGCCAGGGGAACATTCAAGACGTCGATCTACCTGCTGGACGGGGATACCGCGGATCGTGACCTCGCCGAAAAGATCGCCGACCGCATCGCCGGCGAATTCCGCCTCGACGGCCAGCGCCGCCCGACAATGGCGACGGCTTTGTTTCCGTGAGCCTTAGGAAACGTATTTGTGCAGGATCGAATTGATCAGCGTCTGATAGGGCATGCCCTGTTCCAGCGCCTTGGCTTTCAGGCGCGCGAGATCTCTTTCCGGAATGGAAATGGAAATCCTCTGCCGCTTGCCGTCGATCGCGTTACGCGCGGCATCCTGCCAGAGACGTTTGCGTTCTTCGATTTCACCAACAGGCACCCATTCATCGGTCTCCGAGAGCGCGATGATTTCCTGCTCACTCAGTTCACTGCCAAGTTTGCTCTTGCTCACGGCTTCTTACCGCCTTGCGACTGGGGAAAAAGGTTTTCAGAAAAACCCCTCGCTCCGTTTCGACATATGGCACTATGAAGGCATAGCCTTCGATTTCCACGACTAATTGACGCTGATGCGCATACCGCTCGATATTCACGTGGCGGCGGTCATCAAGGAGCATGCCCTCACTCAAGGCGATCACGATTCTCTCGAAGCCGAAACCGAACTTCTGTTTGAGAAGATCATTCTTTTCGTCCGACCAGTGAATCTCCATGCATATGGAATATATATCCGAGACTACTGTTGATCAAGCGCCTAGCCCAGCCGTTCCGCGTGCCAGCGCAGATGGTCGTCCATGAAGGTCGAGATGAAATAATAGGAGTGATCGTAGCGCTCGTGCATCCGCAGCGTCACGCTGATATCCGTTCCCTTGGCCGCTTCCTCGAACAGCCAAGGGCGCAGGCCGTTTTCGAGAAAGCCGTCGGCCTTGCCCTGGTCGATCAGGAATTCCGGAAAACGCGCACCGTCCTCGACCAGTGCGCAGGCATCGTATTGCCGCCAGGCTGAGCGGTCGGCGCCCAGATATTTCTCGAAGGCGGGCGCCGACCAGTCGGCGGTCGAGGGCTCGACGATCGGCGCGAAGGCAGAGCAGCTCTTGAAGCGGTCGGGGTTCCGGAGCGCGATCGTCATGGCGCCATGGCCGCCCATGGAATGGCCGAAAATGCTCTGGCGGTCCATGTCCATGCGAAAATGCTGGCTGACGAAATTCGGCAGTTCCTCGGTGATGTAGGTGTACATCTGGTAGTGCTCGGCCCACGGCTTTTCCGTTGCATCGAGATAGAAGCCGGCGCCCTTGCCCATCTGCCAGTTGGTGAGTTCGTCGGGTACGTCATTGCCGCGCGGGCTGGTATCCGGGCAGATGACGATCAGGCCGAGTTCCGCGGCCATCCGCCTGTATTCGCCCTTTTCCATGACGTTGGCATGGGTGCAGGTAAGGCCCGATAGATACCAGACGACGGGGCAAGGCTCCCTGATTGCCTGAGGCGGCACGAAGACGGCGAAGGTCATCTCGCATTTGCAGGCTTCGGATTCGTGCATGAACACGCCCTGCATGCCGCCGAAGGCGGTGTTCTGGGAAAGGACCTTCATCGTGCTCCTCGAAAATATCAATTGCCCATCGACACGACGGCGTTGACGGCCGCGGCGACAAGGACGGTGTTGAAAAAGAATGACACGACCGCATGCACGAGATTGATGCGGCGCATGTCGGTCGTGGTGATCTGGACGTCCGATGTCTGGGCGGTCATTCCGATGACGAACGAGAAGTAGAGAAAATCGTAGGCGCCGGGCTCGTCGGTTTCGGGAAAATCGAGGCCGCCTCGCTTCGCCTCATTCTCTTCGGCCTGCTCGTCCGGCCGCCAGAAGCGATGGGCGTAATGCATGGCGAACATCGTATGGATCGTCAGCCAGCCGAGCACGACGGATGCGAAGGCTAGCGAGACGGAGGCAAGGCCCGCAGGCTGCGAACGGTTCAGCGCTTCGAACAGCGAAACCACGGCGGCGGCAACGGCGAGCAACGTTACCCCTAAGATGACCGGCGCAGGCTCGTCGTCGTTTTGGCCTTTCTTTCTGAACGTGGCGCCATCGAGCTTCGGGATGCGGGCGGCCATCATGACGAGATAGATCAGGAAGAAGACGATGACCGCGATGCCGGGCGCAAGTTGCGGCACGGAAAGGAACAGGAACGGCAGACAGACCAGCGAAGCGATGGTGCCGGCGAAGAACGGGCCATGCCGGTGATAGGTCAGTTTGCGCCAGGGGCTCGGCATCCGGGTTTTCCGATCGCTCACGTGGCTGATTTGGCGCGGCGGCAGAGCCTGTCCAGCGTTTCCAGGAATTTCGAGCGGTCGCGCGGCGAAAAGGCGGCGTTATAGCCCTTGCTTTCGCCTGTTTCGCGCAGATGTGCTCCGAGATCGCGCATGGCGCTCGCCATGCCGATATTGGTTTCATCGAAGACCCTGCCGGTCGGGCCGGTCACCAGCGCGCCTGAGGCAACGCAGCGTACCGCCAGCGGCACGTCGGCGGTGACGACGATATCGGCGGGGCCGGCGCGTTCGGCGATCCAGTTGTCGGCGGCGTCGAAACCGGCGGAGACGATGACATTATGGACCATCGGGTCGCGGGACGGGCGAAGGCCGGAATTGGCGACGAACGTCACTTCGAAGTTATGGCGTTCCGCGACTTTCAGGATCTCCGGCTTGACCGGACAGGCATCGGCATCGACGTAGATCATGGATGGATACTCCGGCCTCAACCCGGTCGGCTCCCCGAATGGGGGGAGGCAACGCAGCCCGCCCCGGCGGGCCGCGCGCGGGAAGCGGTATCAGGCTACGGCGGTCGTCTGGTCGTCGACCGTTGCGCCGGGTACGTTCTTCTTGATGGATTCTATGGCCGACACGGCAGAAGCCTTGGCCGAATAACCTTCAGAGGAGAACATGGTCTGACCGTTCGGAGCCTTGAAGCGGAAACGGTATTCCCCGGCCTTGTCCTTATAAATCTCGAATTTGTACATCTTCTGCATCTCCCATTCATCGGAGTTGAAATCGTGGACTTATTCGTAACAATGAGGCGCGTTCCGGAAAGCACCCGATACCGCGCTCAGTAAATCACTACGCTGCGAATCGATTCGCCGCCATGCATCAGCTCGAAACCCTTGTTGATGTCCTCGAGCGGCATCGTGTGGGTGATCATGGGGTCGATCTCGATCTTGCCCTCCATGTACCAGTCGACGATCTTCGGCACGTCGGTGCGGCCGCGAGCGCCGCCAAAGGCCGTGCCCATCCAGGTGCGGCCGGTGACGAGCTGGAAGGGACGGGTGGAAATTTCCTGACCGGAGCCGGCAACGCCTATTACCACCGACTTGCCCCAGCCGCGATGCGAGGCTTCGAGCGCCTGGCGCATGACCTTGGTATTGCCGGTGCAGTCGAACGTATAGTCGGCTCCGCCGATCTGGTCGGCGCCGCGCTTCGTCAGGTTGACGAGATAGGGAACGATATCGCCGTCGACTTCCTTCGGGTTGACGAAATGGGTCATGCCGAAGCGTTCGCCCCAGGCCTTCTTGTCGTTGTTGAGGTCGACGCCGATGATCATGTCGGCGCCGGCAAGCCGCAGGCCCTGGATGACGTTCAAACCGATGCCGCCGAGCCCGAAGACGATGGCTGTCGCACCGATCTCCACCTTGGCGGTGTTGATGACCGCACCAATGCCCGTGGTGACGCCGCAGCCGATGTAGCAGACCTTGTCGAAGGGGGCGTCCGGGTTGATCCTGGCGACCGCGATCTCCGGAAGAACCGTATAGTTCGCAAAGGTCGAGCAGCCCATATAGTGATGGATCTTGTCCTTGCCGATCGAGAAGCGCGAGGTGCCGTCTGGCATCAGCCCCTGGCCCTGGGTGGAGCGGATGGCGGTGCAGAGATTGGTCTTGCGCGACAGGCAGGAGGGGCATTCGCGGCATTCCGGCGTATAGAGCGGAATGACGTGATTGCCCTTCTTGACAGAGGTGACGCCGGGGCCGACGTCGACGACGATGCCGGCGCCCTCGTGGCCGAGGATCGCCGGGAAGAGGCCTTCCGGATCGGCGCCGGACAGGGTGAAATCGTCGGTATGGCAGATGCCGGTCGCCTTCACCTCGATCAGTACTTCGCCGGCGCGGGGGCCTTCGAGCTGTACGGTCATGACTTCGAGCGGTTTGCCAGCCTGAACGGCGACGGCGGCGCGGACATCCATGATGTTCTCCCTTGAGGCTTTATAGATTCGGCGCGACCTTGGCACAGGCGAGGGGGCCGGCTCAAGCCGGAACGAGCCGTTCGCGGTCGCATTTCGGTGAGCGGATCAAGGACCGATAAGCGGCACGTGCGGAGACGTCGTGCGCGGCGTCAGACCGGTCAGGCGCGGATCGTCCAGCACTTCGACCATCAGCGCGTAGGGCGTGAAGCCGGACCGTTGATAGAACTGCATTGCGGCCGGGTGGTCGAAGTGACAGGTATGCACCCAGAAACGACGGATCGGATGCGCCCAGGCCCTCTCGATCGCCCAGTTCATCATGAAACGGCCGGCGCCCTTGCCGATCGCACCGGCGACGAGGCCGAAATAGACGAGCTCGCATTCGCCCTGTTGACGGAAATCGAGCTCTAGGAGGCCGATCCGGCGGCCGCCGTCGAGAAGCACGTAAATCTCGACCCGCGGATCGTTGAGGACCGAGGCAAGTTCGTCGTCGCTCATGACCAGCCGCGAGACCCACATCCAGTTCTCGCCGACCGCCCGGAACAGCGCGCGATATTCGTCGGGAGCAGGAGACTGCCAGCGTTCCAGGGTAAGCGTGTCCGGCGCCGTCGCGGTTTTCCTGCGCGGCTTCTCGAACATTTCGAGGCAGGTCACGACGGTGGCAATCTTGCCCGGAGGTACGGCGGAATAGCCGGATGATAGTGCGGGGTTTTCGCTTTTCATGTAACCTTTGGAGCCGCTTGGCGGGTTGATGTCAATGGGCGGAGACGGCGATATCGAGTGATATGGAGCGCGGGTGATCAGCCGAACAGGCGGTCGCAGGCGTAGACAAGACCGTAGGAATGGATGGCGACCGCGGCATAGAGGCCGAGGCCTGCCATCAACCGCTCGCCGGGATGCATTTGCTCAAGGGTTTCGCGCGGCTTGACGGACGAAAAGCCGATCAGGCTCATCAGCGTGAACACGGCAAGTGCCGCGATCAGGGCGGTGGAGGACAGCCCGATCCGGTAGCCGACCCACAACATCAAGAGCGTAATTCCGAAGCTGCCGGCGACGAGCAGGCTGCGGGTCGGAAAGATCTGCCTCAGTACCCTGCCGCCGTCGAAGCGGTACATGGGCAGAAGATTGAGGAGGTTGAAGGCACCTAATATTAGCAGGAAGACCAGCGCGGGTTGCCGCAGCGACGAAGAAAACAGGTGGGTGGCTGAGAGATCGTGGACGGAAATCACCACCGGCACGAGAAAGGCGGACATACCTGCGCCCATGAGCGCGCAGGTGGCGACTTCGAAGCGGCTGTTGTAGGGCCGACCGCCGATGGCGATGCCTCCAAGAAGCGGAACGAAGATCATCCTGACCCTCTCATGCCCGAAGGCGCGATAGGCGGCCATGTGCCCCAGTTCATGCAGCACGATGACCACCGTCAGAATCGTGGAGATCGTCAGACCTGCCGCAGTCAGCCCGAAAAAGGGCCAGAGCAGCAGCGTCGAGAGGAGTGCCAGGACTATCTGGGTGAGCGGATGTTCGATCATGCCGCCTGTTTTCGGCCGGCCGTTTTTCAGCCATGCAGTCAGCGACGAGAGCTCGCGGCGGATCATGAAATAACGAAACAGGTAAACGCCGAGGCCGCGATAGTTGTCCGTCTGGGCAAGGGTGATCGTGGAACCGCCCAGGCGCGGCCGACACGGCGCGGTATTCCTCGAAGTTGCGCCAGAAAGAAATGTCGAGCGCGGTGTCGTCCACCACGCGTGCACGGCTCTCGAAGCTGAGCTGGGCACTATCGACAGTTTCGTCCACCTTGAAGACCCGCCGGATCGGCGCACCGTGCCGGTCGGGATGGCTGTAAGCGATCTCTATCCCGCCGCGGTTCCCTTCCATCCAGGAGGAGAGGATCGAAGGGTTCCAGCTCGCCTCTTCGCCGCCGGGGTGAAAGGCGCGCCAGAGACGTTCCGGAGCGATTTCGAGCGTCCGATGCAGCGTGATGGTGCGGCGGCCGACGGGTGCTGCCATCAGCAGCCAGAGCAGGCCGAGATTGATCGTCAGCAACAGGACGGCGGAGACAATAGGCGTCATATCGACCTCGGGAGCCTGTCGGCTCGCGATTGGCCGATCATCACAGACACCATTAGGCCGATTGATTTTCCAGGCGGTTTAGCCAACCGATAAAATGCGAACGAGCAGCCGTGCAACGCGTCGCGACCGGCTGTTTGTCAGGCCGCCACCTCTCGCGTCAGCCGATGCCCGGCATCGGTCACCAGCCAGGGACCGGAGCGCAGCACTTCCTTCGGCCTTTCATAGGTCGCCACCGCCGCGATCATCTCCCGCCAGGCGGGATGATGGGCTCTAGCATCGGTCAGTTCATCGATCTCGCGCAGGACCAGCGCTTCGACCGGCGAGAGCAGCAGCCGGCCTCGCTCCATCGCGCCGCGCAGCACCCGCCAGATATAGGTGAGATCAAAGGCTGTGATGCCGGCAGAGGCGGGGCGGGCGGCATGATAGGCACCGCGTGCCCCAGGATCGAGGGCCAGGCGAACCTGGTCGAGCGCAAAGGCCGACAGGCTCTCCGGTACCTCGGACGCCACTTCCATAGCATGCAGAAGCAATTCGAGCTCCAGCGCGGAACGAACGGCTCCGTCGACGGCGATCGTGCGCATTAACCAGCCAGCCTTTGCGTCGTCAATGCGCCTCATCGGATCGGTGTCACACACGAGATATGCCGCCAGGCTTTCGACGAAGTAGGTCGACCATTCGGGGCTTTGTTCGGGACAGGAATCATTCAGCGCAAAAAGGACAAGCGCATCTTCGGAGGAGCAAATGCCGTCCGGGAACGCATATTTGCGCAGCATCAAAATATCGTCGGCCACAATCCGACCCTTCCCGGCGATGACACATGCCGGAAAAGAAAAGCGGAACCCGCTCATCTTCATTTCTCCGTTTCATCATGAAACTGAATGTGGGGGATAAATGAGAGAAGTTGAGAGGCAGAAAAGAAGCGCGGTTAACCGGCGGGAAACAAGGCCGTCAAACAGTTTCGAGCTGCTTCGATTTGGAACGTTCCCGCCAGATGATGAACAGGCCGGAGGCGACGATGACGGCGATGCCGAGCCATTTGGAGGTGGTCGGGAAGTCGCCGAACAGGGCGTAACCGAGCACGGTCGCCGAGATGATCTCGAAATACTGGAAGGGTGCCAGCAGTGAAAGCGGCGCCAGCCGGAAGGCCCGCACCACGAGCAGATGCATGTAGCCTGAAATGGAACCGAGCAGCATCAGCAGGATGAGACCGAGCCAAGAGGCGGGGAGCGACGGCGCGAAATCCGCGGCCCCAGCGTTATCTCCGGCCACTAGCGCCGCCGCCATGAACAGCGTGCCGCCGACGCCTGCCATGGTCTGCATGACCAGCGGCGAGTCGGCCTCGCCGATCGCGCGGTTGAGGAACAGGTAGAGCGTGTAGAGGAAGGCGCAGGCGACCGGCAGCAGCGCCGTCCCGCCGAAGATCGCATAGCTCGGCTGGATGACGATCATGGCGCCACTGAAACCGACGACGATCGCCAGCCACCGCCGCCGGCCGACCTTTTCCCGCAAGAAGATCGCCGACATCATGGTGAGCATGAAGGGTTCGACGAAATAGATGGCGAAGACATCGGCGAGCGGCATGTATTTGACGGCCGCGAAGAACATCAGGCTGGCGGCCGCATGCAGCACGCCGCGCAGCAGGTTCATCCACGGGCGCTTCGGCCGGAAGATGGCAGCCCCGGTGAAGACGACAAGCGGCAGGATGCAGACGAGCTGAAAGAAGAACCTGAAGAATGTCACCTGCGCGGGCGACATCGCCTCGAAGGTCGCCATATATTTGGCGATGGCATCCATCAACGGCAGGATGACCATGCAGGTGGCCATGATGGCCATGCCCTTCAGCGGATTTTCAGGTGTGGAAGAGGGCATGCCCGGCACTTTCGAGGAACCGGGTTCTTCAACCACAGCGGGCGGCAATGTTCAAGCCAAGATCAGGTTACAGCTGCTTCGGAAACCGAGGCACCGAAGATTTCCTCGAAAGCTTCACGCAGGCGCATATCCACGTCGGCCATCATCACCGGAAGGCCGAGATCGACGAGGCTCGTCACGCCGTAAGCACTGATGCCACAGGGGACGATGCCGGTGAAATGCGAGAGGTCCGGTTCGACATTGAGAGAGAGTCCGTGGAAGCTGACCCAGCGGCGCAGCCGGATGCCGAGCGCGGCAATCTTGTCCTCCGCCATCGAACCGTCCAGCAGAAGCGGTTTTTCCGGCCGGCGCACCCAGACGCCGACGCGGTCCTCGCGCCGCTCGCCGCGCACGTTCATCATGTCGAGGGTGCGGATTATCAACTCCTCGAGCGCCGCCACATAGGCGCGCACGTCCTGGCGCCGGCGTTTGAGATCCAGCATCACGTAAGCGACGCGCTGGCCGGGACCATGATAGGTGTATTCGCCGCCGCGGCCTGTGGAAAACACCGGAAACCGGTCCGGGTCGATCAGGTCCGCGGCGTCGGCGCTGGTGCCGGCGGTATAGAGCGGCGGGTGTTCGAGCAGCCAGACGAGTTCGTCGGCTCGGCCATCGGCGATCGCCGCCACCTCACGCTCCATCTCTGCAACCGCTTCCTCATAGGGAACGAGTCCATCGGAGATTCGCCAGCGCACCGGAGGCGAGCCTGTTTGCGGCAGCATGGACAGATTGAGGTCGGTGCGTGTGAGCATGGAAATCTTCTGGCAAAAACAAAAGGGTGCGGCAAGGGCCTGGTTTCGGCCCGGTTTATATAGGCATTCACACTTGCAATTTTTATCCTTCAAAAATCTGTCACGGCGCACTTGTGCACCCCAAATGCTTTTGCTACATGCAGCCCCGCCGGCGCAAGTCGGCATCTACCACGATGCGGTCGTGGCGGAATTGGTAGACGCGCAGCGTTGAGGTCGCTGTGTCGCAAGACGTGGAAGTTCGAGTCTTCTCGACCGCACCAAAATAAAAACCCGCTTCGGCGGGTTTTTTGTTGCCCGGATGAAATCGCATCCGGGAAATCAGGCCCATCTGCCGCTTCGATGGCAAAACATCGAGTCATATCGCGCATTCCGGATGCGATCCTGAAATTCCTCGCTTATCTATTGGCCTGATCCAAGCTCGTATGTGCAAGGTAAGGACAAACAATGGTCGAACTGAAAATCAAGACGCGGCCGATCGGCGCGACGGCGATGCTCGGACGCCTCGGTCACCCGCAGGTGACGAGTGAGACGGGTGGTCAGGTGGAAGTGGTGACGGGCGCTTCCGAGCCGGGGTTCAATCCACTCGACCTGATGTTTTCATCGCTCGCCGCTTGCCTCGTGCTCAGCGGTCGCATCGCCGCAAGCAAGCTCGGCATCCTCGACAGGCTGAGCGAGGTGAAGGTGCATGTGACCGGCGAGAAAGCCCATGAAGGACCGTCCCGGATCACCAGGTTTGTCGTGGATTTCCGGATTGAAGGGGATTTCGACGACGAGCAGAAAAAGCAGATCGCCCATATGGCCGAGGAAATCTGCACCGTCAGCAATACTCTGAAAAATTTACCGGATATCCTGCTGACGAGCGCTTAGGCGTCTTCGGGCCGTCAATCGTCGTCGGGAATGTGGCTGTCGACGCCTTCGAGGCGAAGGTTGTTGACCAGTTCGCGGACGCCGGCGACACGTTGGATCCGGCGGGCGATCTTGCGAGAGGTCGCCGCATCGTCGACGGCTCCTTCGAGCGTGACGGTGCCGTCCTCGACATGCACGTCGATGGACGCCATGTCGATCATGTCCAGCTCGTCGATCGCGTCGGTGACCCGCTCTTCGAGATCGTCGGCCTCCTCGATACCCTTGGTGCCGGGGCGGATGCTATCGGCCAGGCGCTCTTCCGACCCGTCGCGTTCGACACCGTCCACCTGATAGCCTCGGTTGCGGTCGCTGTCGAAATTGGCCTTGGGATCGCCATAGGCGGCGTTGTCGACGGGGCGGGCACCGGATGCATCGTCGTAGGGCCAGCCTTCGTCGATATTGCGGTCGTCGTAATCGCGAAAATCTTCCTCGCGGGAAATGTCGTCAGCTTTTTTCTTGCCCGGCACCGCAGTCTCCTATCATTCCCACATGGACCCGGCGCACCCCCTCCTTAAAGGCCGGCGCGCCGGGGATTTCGCCTCAGTGGCTCGTGGATGCGCCATTCCTTTGACCCGTCAGGGTCAGGTGGCTTTCGACATCATGTACGCCATCCACGGTTTCCGCGCTCAACACCGCCTTGCGGGCGGAGAACACGGTATCGACAGAACCCTCGAGAATAACCTTGGTTCCCTCGGCATGTGGTTCGATCATCGACGAATCGACGTCCGGCAGTGCCGCCAGGCGCTCGGACACCTGTCGCTCGAGCTCGGCTGCGGTCTTGTCTGCTGTCGCATTCATGGTCGTAGCTCCTCGCTGGATTGCGACCTGACAACGGGCGAACTCGAATTTAGTTCGGCTGCCCCGTTTATTTTCCCTTGTCCCATTTGCGCAGCAGCCGGTCGCGCTTTAGGCGGGACAGCCTTTTAAGCCAGAAAATCCCGTCGAGCTGGTCGATCTCGTGCTGCATGCAGATGGAATAAAACCCGTCGGCGTCCTCTTCATGCACGGCACCCGCAAGATCCTGGTAGCGGAACCTGACCCTTTTCGGCCGTTCGACCTCGTCATTGGCGCCGGGCATGGAGACGCTGCCCTCCGTGTTACGCATCAGCTCGTCAGAGGAGACCAGGATTTCCGGATTCGCATAGAAACGGGGGCCGCTTTGTCCCGACAATTCCAGCACTACGAGCCGAGTGAAGACGCCGATATGCGCGGCGGTGATCCCGACGCCGGGTGCCGCCCGCATCGTATCGAGGAGATCGTCGGCGAGGGCGGCTAGGGCAGCGTCGAAAATGGTTACCGGTTCGCATGGCCTGGAAAGGCCCGGATCGGGATATTTCAGGATGGTCCGGATGGCCATTTCGAACTCCTCTTTCTGTCTATCGCGCTGCCTATCGGGTTTTTCCGCGTCGTTTCGCCATGCGCTCTGGACCCGGAACGGCAATTGTTCTAGCAGGAAAACCGGTGGCAGGAGCAATAGCGCCGGGTGCAGCTATCCGGTTGTTGACAATATGTTTTTTGCCGCCATTCTCGTTTTGTCAAAGACCAGCAGTGAGGGCGGCAGATGAGCGATATCGGCGAAGACCACCGCCTGCGCACAAAAACCGACGATGCCGGTGACGACATCTATTCCGAGGACGGTGCGATCCGCGCCGACTTCCTGGCGATGGTCGGCGCCGCAATCGCTGATCGCGACACGCTTTTCCTGCGCAGCCATGTGGCGCGGCTGCACGAATCGGAACTCGGCGACCTGCTCGAAGCGATCCTGCCCGACCAGCGCCATGCGCTTGTGCGGCTGCTCGGCGACGATTTCGACCTCACCGCACTGACCGAAGTCGACGAAAATATCCGTATGGAGATCGTCGACCAGATGCCGAACGCGCAGATCGCGGCGGCGATCGGCGAGCTCGATTCGGACGATGCGGTCTACATTCTCGAAGACCTCGACCACGAGGACCGGGAAGAGATCCTGGCACAACTGCCGTTCACGGAGCGGGTGAGGCTGCGCCGCGCGCTCGATTATCCGGAACAGTCGGCCGGCCGCCGCATGCAGACGGAATTCGTCGCCGTGCCGCCGTTCTGGACCGTCGGCCAGACGATCGACTATATGCGCGACGAGGAAGACCTGCCGGAGAGCTTCACCCAGATCTTCGTCATCGACCCGACCTTCAAGCTGCTCGGCGTGCTCGACCTCGACCGCATCCTGCGCGCCAAGCGGCAGGTGAAGATCGAGACGATCATGCGGGAGACGAACTATCCGATCCCCGCCGACATGGACCAGGAAGAGGCAGCCCAGCTCTTCGAGCAATACGACCTCATCTCGGCAGCCGTCGTCGACGACAACGGCCGGCTGGTCGGCGTGCTCACCATCGACGACGTGGTCGACGTTATCCAGGAGGAGGCGGAAGAGGACATCATGCGCCTCTCGGGCGTCGGCGACGAAGAACTGTCCGACTCGGTGCGCGAGACCTCGCGGTCAAGAGTGCCGTGGCTGCTGGTCAATCTGTTCACCGCCTTCATTTCGGCCTCGGTGATCTCGCTGTTCGAAGCGACGATCGAACAGGTGGTGGCGCTCGCCATCCTGATGCCGATCGTCGCGGGCATGGGCGGCAATGCCGGCTCGCAGACGATGACGGTGACGGTGCGCGCGCTTGCGACCCGCAATCTCGACATTCACAATGCCTGGCGCGTCGCACGACGCGAGGCGGGCGTCGGCCTGATCAACGGCGTGGTGATCGGCTGTCTCGTTGGCGTGGTAGCCGGTCTGTGGTTCCACGATGTCCATATCGGCGGGCTGATCGCCACGGCCATGCTGATCAACATGTTTGCAGCCGCCATGGCCGGCATCATGATCCCGCTGCTTCTCGACCGGGCCGGGGCCGACCCGGCGGTATCGTCGGCGGTGTTCGTGACCGCGATTACCGACACGACCGGGTTCTTCTCGTTTCTCGGCTTGGCGACCTGGTGGTTCATGCTCCGCTGAGCCCAAAAATTGACTGTTACGTAAAAGTCAATTAGTTTGGCTGACGAGTAGCAGGACATGAACGTGAACAAATATTATAGCATTACGGAGCTGACGCGTGAATTCGGGGTATCGACCCGCACGCTGCGCTTCTACGAGGACGAGGGCCTTATCCACCCCGAACGCCGGGGTCGCACGCGGCTTTTCCGGGCAACGGATCGCCGGCTGATCCAGGAAATCCTGCGCGGCCGCCGGATCGGCTTCACGATCGCCGAGATTCGCGAAATCATCCAGGTCTACAAGGAACCGCCGGGCGAGCTCGGGCAGCTCAAGCTCCTGATGACGCGCCTCGATGAAAAGCGCAACGACCTGCGCCAGAAGCGCAAGGATATCGACGATACGCTGACGGAGCTCGACAATGTCGAGGAAGCCTGCCTGACCCGGCTGGCCGAAATCGGCGTCGGCACCTGATCTGCAAAACGACCGCTATTGCGCCTCGATCGAGCACTGTTCGGCGAGCGATCGCACTCGGCCGTCCTGCGGGGCGATGGCGCCGGATTGCAGCGGCGTCATCAGCGACTGGGCGATCAGCTTATCGGCGGTGCAGCCGCAGAATTTCTGGCAGAGGCCGGCATCGTTGCCCTGGCCCGTGCAGCCTGCTTCGCAGCTTCTGACATAGCCGATCCGCGGATCCGGCGGCGGCGCTGGATGAACCAGCGAGAAGAGATAGACGAGCGCGATCAGCACCGGCTGGTGGACGAGGTAGACGATCAGGCTGTGGCGGCCGGCTTTCGAGAGAAGGTTCTCCTGCGTCTGGACCGCGGCGAGTTTCGGAAGCCAATTTTTGGATATCGCCAGCCTTGTGACTGCCACCCCGGCCAGAAGTGCCGCGATCCAGGGAAACAGCGGCACATAGTCGTTCGAACGCGGCGGGACTTCTGCAAAACCGAGCCAGCTCAGGTAACGGGCGTCGAACAGGGCCGAATCCAGCGCGCCAGGCACCAGGCTGTAGTCGACGATCATCGCCACGACCACCAGGGCGACTGTCGCACCGGTCAACAACGGTGGCAGGCGCAGGAAGGCGAGACCGATCAGGCTAGACAGGGCGATATTGTGCAGGATGCCGAAATAGATCCACTCGCCCGGAAAGGCGACCAGCGTCGCGATGCTGATTGCGACTGCAGCGCCTGCAACCATCGCAAAACGCTTCCAGAAGGGCTGCCAGCGGATCTTCGGGAAATGCGCGAGGACGAGGCTGACGCCCGCCAGGAACAGGAAGGAACTGGCGATGGCGCGGGCATAGACTTTGAAGACGCCCTGGGTCGCCGTGCCAGGATCGACATAACCGAAAAACTCGAGATCCCAGGTGAAGTGATAGGTCGCCATGGCGATGAGGGCGACGCCGCGCAGCGTATCGATCAGCGTGATGCGGGGTCTGCGCGGGGTGGGGTTCTGGGTTTCGGCAACAGTCACTGCTTGTCTTTCCGGATCAGATCTCAGGGCGTCCCGCGGTCCATGATCGCCAGCCGGGCCTCCGAGAAATACTGGCGGCGGGTGAGCACGACGACCACCACAAGGGTCATGGCAATGAACATATAGGGCCCGATGAACCAACCGAGATAGCCGACGGACAAAAACAGTGCCCGCAGGCCCGAATTGAAATGGCCTGCCGCGATCGTATTCATCCGCACGACCTGATCGGCGGCGCGTTCGGCCCCCGCGCGGTCGGCGTTGGTGTCATGCATCATTGGCAAGGCGCCGAAAAGAATGGTGCAATAGTTGAACAGCCGGTAGGACCAGCCGAACTTGAAGAAGGAATAACCGAACAGGAAGGTGAGGCCGGCGACCTTGAGTTCGAACGCGGTGCGGCCACCGTAGGCGACAAAGGGCAGATCGCGGAAGACTGCCTCGACCTGTTCGGTGGCGCCGAGCAGCGCAAAACAGCCGCCGATCGCGAAGATCGATGTCGAGGCGAAAAAGGCCGTGCCGTTCTGCAGGCCCGCCAGAATCTGGGTGTCGATCATCTTGAGGTCACGGCGAAGCGAATTGTAGATCCATTCCTTCCGCCGTTCGGCCATCGCCCGGTTGAGGCTGGCGCGGGGAAAGAGCCGGGAGCCGGCACCAGCGGTCACCCACGAATAGAGGGACCAAAGGACGGCAAAGAGGGCAAGCGCAATATAATCGGCGTTCGTCATGGCTTCACCGGTTGGAATCGGTCTCTAATCCGTCTCGTCATGCTTTGTTTCGGTTTCGGCGGCAAGCCTTCTCGATCCGGATAGGAACCGCAAACGGCGTGCAGGCGTTACGAATGTGATCCGTCAAAGGTTTCCGCCATGTTTCCGCCATTTTCCGGATTGCGAAGGCGGCGGGATTTTAATAGACCATTAGCCATGACGACCGGGAGCGGACGTTAATCGATGCGGCATGAACCCGGAGACGACATGGAAGATACCGACCAGAAGTCCTGCTGGGGCGTGACCTTCAAGGCGCTCCTCGGATTTGCCGGGGCGTTGGCTCTCGCGTATCTGTTTGGCGCTATCTGATTGCCGCAGTGAAATTGCGGAATTTCCATCTCCGGCGTGGTATTCGTACCGCGCCGTTTCTATTTTAAGGCCATGTCGCGGCCGGTTCACCGGATGTCGGGCAATCGCCATGACATTACGCCGGCCTGACATAGGCTCGGCAATCATTCCATTACCGCACGGATTATCATGTTCCTGTCCGTTTTCGACGTCTTCAAGATTGGTATCGGCCCTTCGAGCTCGCACACGATGGGACCGATGTCGGCCGCCAATCGATTCCTGGAGCTCATCCTGTCCAACGACTGGCCGCGGCCGACCGGCGCGCATGTCGCGGCGCTGAAGGTGAGCCTGCATGGTTCGCTCGCGTTCACCGGGATCGGCCACGGGACGGGCAGGGCGGTGATATTGGGACTGGTCGGTGAGGAACCCCACGCCGTCGATCCGGACCGGATGGACGCGATCATTGACGAGGTGGAGAAGACCGGCCGCGTCACGCCGCCCGGCCATCCGTCTTATGAATTCCAGCCGAAGACCGACCTGATCTTCGACAAGAAGCAGCCGCTGCCCGGCCATGCCAACGGCATGAGCTTTTCAGCCTTCGATCGGGACGGCCGGCTTCTCCTGAAGCGGATCTACTATTCGATCGGCGGCGGGTTCGTGGTGACGGACACCGAGCTCGAAGCTATGCGCGGTGCCAAGAAATCGGCCGGCGACTCGCGCATTCCCTATCCATTCGCCTCGGCAAAGCAGATGCTCGACATGGCGCGCGGCTCAGGCCTGACGATCGCCCAGATGAAGCGTGCCAACGAAGAGACGAAGATGAGCACCGCCGAGCTCGATGCCGGTCTCGACCGGATTTGGGAGGCGATGTCCAGCTGTATCGACCGCGGCCTCAAGGTCGACGGGATCATGCCGGGCGGGCTGAAGGTGAAGCGCCGGGCGAGAGCGATCCACGACAAGCTGAACGAGGAATGGCGCAGCAACCGGCTGAACCCGCTGCTCGCCAACGACTGGCTGAGCGTCTACGCGATGGCGGTCAACGAGGAGAATGCCGGCGGCGGACGCGTGGTCACGGCGCCGACCAACGGTGCGGCGGGCGTCATTCCCGCGACGGTACGCTATTACCTGCATTTCCACGAGGACGCGACCCAGGCCGACGTTCATAACTTCCTGCTAACGGCCGCTGCCATCGGCGGCATTATCAAGCACAATGCCTCGATCTCGGGCGCCGAAGTCGGCTGTCAGGGCGAAGTGGGCTCGGCCGCCGCCATGGCTGCGGCGGGGCTTGCGGCCGTCATGGGCGGCTCGCCGGAGCAGATCGAAAACGCCGCCGAGATCGCGCTGGAACACCATCTCGGCATGACCTGCGACCCGATCGCCGGTCTCGTGCAAGTGCCCTGCATCGAGCGCAACGCGCTCGGGGCCGTCAAGGCGGTCACGGCCGCCTCGCTTGCGATCAAGGGCGACGGCACGCATTTCGTGCCGCTCGACGCCTGTATCGAGACGATGCGCCAGACGGGCAACGACATGAGCGAGAAATACAAGGAAACCTCGACCGGCGGCCTTGCCGTCAATGTCGTCGAGTGCTGAGCCGGCGCGCCGCTGTGGAGTGAGCCGAGCAAACGCTTGACCTCACGTCCGGATGGGTCTTCAACCAAACCATGGCTCTCCATCTGATCAAACTCTGCGTCGGCGCCGATTCCATCCAGGATCTCCAGGATTGGGTCGCCGAGCGCGCGCTCAATGCTATCGCCGCCGGCCTCGAACCGCACAGCATCCATACGACGCGCATGGTGCCGAAGCGCATGGAGGAACTGCTCGACGAAGGATCGCTCTACTGGGTGATCAAGGGGCAGGTGATGGCGCGGCAGAAGCTGCTCGACATCCGCACGGTTACCGGCGACGACGGCATTCAGCGTTGCCAGCTGGTGCTCGGGCCCGAAGTTATCGAGACTGCACCGCAACCGAAGCGGCCTTTCCAGGGATGGCGCTACCTGAAAAGCGAAGAAGCGCCGCGTGACCTCGGCAAACTGGGCGAGGACGTTGCGGCGCTTCCGGAAGATCTGCGGCGAGAACTCGCCGAGCTTGGACTTCTGTAACCGGGAAACGTCCCGATCAGCGAAGCTTGATGCGGACCGGCGCACGGCCGGCGCGGATGCCGACATGCAGATGGATATTGGCTTCCGGCTGGGAATGGCGCCAGGCGCGCGCGCCGTGGCTGAGCAACAGGGAGACCAGATCGCGGGTCTTTTCCCTAGAGCGGTTCAAACCGAGACCGGCAAGCCGCATGGCCGCCTCGTGAAGCGGGTTGAGGGCGACGCCCTTGGCTCTGGACTTCTGCGCCGGTTTGAAGGCGAGTTCGGCGCTGTTTTCATTCATCATCATCGGAAACCCCGTCTACGCGTTACTTTCGAGATCCCTCCGCGCCGGAGAACCGGCGCGGGTATTTCCTTGATCGCCGGTGGCGATTGCTCACTGGAGCGACGCCCAGCAGCTGATGCCCTTCTTCTTCAGCACGTTGCAGGCATCGACAGCCGTCTTCTGGTCGTCGAAGCCGCCGAAGCGGGCGCGGTAGATCTGTTCGCCGTTGTTGCTGAAGGCGACAGTGAAGGGTTTGGCGGAACGCAATACCTTGCCGCCTTTATCCTGCGCATTCTGCAGGAGATCCTGAGCTTGTTTCTGGTTCGGCGATGCGCCGATCTGGATGACCCAGCCGTTGGAGGCCATCGAAGCCGCGGCTGCGGACTGAGCGGCCTTCGCGGACACGGCAGACACCTTGGTGGATGCCGTCGTGACGTCGTCCACCGTCGAGCGGCCGGCACGGTGCGCGACGGCTTCCTCGGTGCGGGCGGGCATATATTCGGGAGCCGGGGTCGGGACGGCAGCCACACCGCCCATGGCCGTGTTCATCGCCTGGGTGATGACCTTCTTCTGCTCCGGTTCTGCGGCATAGGCCGAGGCGGCGGCCGGCGCCATGGCTGCAGCCTGCTGTTCGGCATAACGGGCACCCGGCCGAGGGCCGCTCGGCGGTAGGTCGAGGGCAGCCATCTGGCGCACGTCGGACTGGGTCGCAGCAACGGCCGGAGCGGTCCGTGCCGGGGCTGAAGGAGCAGGCGCAACCGGGGCAGGCGCCGCCTGGGCGATCAGGCTGCTGCTGCCGCCGCGGGAAGCTTCCGGAAGATAGTCGGCGACCAGCTTACGCATCGTCGCGTCACGGACGGCGCTGGAGCGGCTGCCGAGCACTACGGCGACGATCGAGCGGCCATCGAGCTGCGCCGAGGTCGCAAGGTTGCTGCCGGCGGCGCGGGTGTAACCGGTCTTGATGCCATCGACACCCTTGACGTTGCCGACCAGGCGATTGTGGTTGCCGATCGTCTGCTTGCCGAAATTGAAGCTGCGGATCGAGAAGTAGCCGTAATATTGCGGGAAGTGCTGGCGCAGCGCCATGCCAAGCCGGGCCTGATCGCGTGCCGTCGTCATCTGCGCGGTGTTCGGCAGGCCGTTGGCATTGCGGTAGGTGGTGCGGGTCATGCCGAGTGCGCGCGCCTTACTGGTCATCAATGAGGCGAAGCGTTCTTCGGAGCCGCCGACGAATTCGCCGAGGGCCGTGGCCATGTCGTTGGCGGAGCGGGTGACGAGTGCGCGAATGGCCTGATCGACCGAGACCGAACCGCCGGCGCGAACACCGAGTTTCGAGGGTGGCTCGGCTGCAGCGTGAGCAGAGACCGGAACCTGTGTGTCGAGGCTAATGCGGCCGGTTTCAAGCGCTTCGAAGGTGAGGTAGAGCGTCATCATCTTGGTGAGCGACGCGGGATAGCGCAGACCGTCCGGATCCTCGGAATAGAGAACCTTACCGGTCTTGGCGTCAACGACGATGCCGGCGTATTTCGGACCGGCAGCAGCCGGCGTCGAAAACATCGAAATCGCCACAGCCAACGTGAAGAGAAAACCGAGGAACCGTCCCGGGACCGTCGCATCACCCTTGGAAAGGGATGCAGATATCATTTTTTTCGACACTGCCGCACTCATCGCTTGCATCACATTAGTCAAATATCCGGACGCGCCCCCGCCACGGCCGTTACCGTTCAATCTAGGGGATTAGCGTTACCAAGAGGTTTATGATGAACAGCAGCTTACTTCGATATGCTGCATTTTAGACATCAACCCAGGCTTCGACCCGACCGTCCGCGGCGGCTTATTTTGCCAGCCGGTTTTCGACAAAGAGCCGAACTGCGGCATCAATATGTTGCCAGTCCCGCAAAAGCACACTGGAGAAGCGATAGAGCACCGTCAGGTCCTGTCCGATGTGGATATCCCGCTGGCAGTCGCCGCTGGTCGCTTTGTCGCCAGCGGTTGGCAGCACGCAGCGCACGACGTAATCCGGGGCGCCGCCGACCTGGCCAGTTAGAACCACTTCGCTGCCATAACCTGAATCGGCGCGCAGCCGGTGAACGGTCAGTCCGAAGGCAGCCTGCTGCGGTGCGCCATCGAACAGTTTGGAATAGATCGGTTCCAGCCGGCCGGACATGTCGCGCGACATGGTGCTCTGGGATAATTGCAGGAAAATCAACGAGGAAGACTGGGCAACATCATCGAAGCGCGACCGCAGGCCGGCGCTATAACCTTCGAGTTCCGGCCAGGTGAGATAGAGGTCGACGCGCTCGGTAACGCCGGCCTGACGCTGGTCGCGGAAGCGAATCGTGTTGGCTGGAAGCTTGAGCTTGTCCTGACCGATCTGGATCGGGAATTCTTCCCGGCTGTCGGTATGGCCGGCAAGCGCGATGCGCTGCCCGAACAAATGGCCACCGATACTGATCGCAGCCGTCAACAGAGCAAGGACCGCGATGACGGCCGCCAGCCGATAGACGAAACGGTTGGATAGGAGCGGCGCTTCTTCTGCAGCCGAGAGGTTCCGGGCTGGACCTGCCATGACGCGCGCTCCATGTTCTCATTCGAGAGGGAATTCGCCAGCGCCGGAATGGGACAGAACGCGGATACGAACGCGGCCAAGCGATTTGGCAGCAGTCTGGATCGTTATGATTAACGCTTCGTAAATAAAGCTTGATCCGGGATGGTGACAGCCTCCCAGTAATCCCTTCGGCGCCCACCTTCAGTCCTGCACATTGACCGCGGCTCGGATCGCCGTGGTCTTTTTCGTCGATGGGTAGGCGAGAGATTACTGGCCGACGGAGCCGACGGCGGTGGCGCGGCCATCCTGCAGCTTGACCCAGCGGGCGGGATCGTCGTTCGCCTGGCGCTTCAGGAAGGTGTATTCGGTATCCGACCAGATCATGACCTTGTTGCGCATGTTGTCGAGCACGAAATCGCCGCGATCGGTGCGGACGGTCAGCACCGCATGACCTTCGCCGTTCGGTTGCAGCACGACGGTGATCAGCAGGTCGGACGGCGAGAAACCTTTCGCCATCAGCATCTTGCGCTTCAGAAGCACGAAATCTTCGCAGTCGCCGACGGTGCGGGGATAGGCCCAGCGCTCTTCGACGCCATAAATTTCCTGATCCGTCATCGGCGTGATCGAGGAATTGACCGTGTAGTTGACGTCGAGAAGCGTGCGCCACTTGTCTTCGGTTAGTGCGAGCGGGCCGGCGTCCTTGTAGGTCGCGGCGCATTCGCTCACATAGGTCTTGCAGAATTCATAGTGGCCGAGCGGCGGATTGGCCTGGCCGAGAACGCGCACCGTGTTGGCCGGCATGCCGAAAGAACTTCCGGCGGTAAAGATCGCCATGACGGCGGTGATGGTGGCGAGGCCCAGTCCCTTGCGGTATTTCATTTTTATGTCTCCCCGTTGTGAGGAGAACACTGCCAGACAGGGTTTGATCGACCGCAAAATCTCGCAGTAAAATCAATATCTTATTTGAATTCAATTCGCCTAAAACACACATCAAATACATCTCGAACTTTCACAAAATTCGAGCCGAATTTGCCGATAATTTTCGTAAAATGCCGATTATCGAGCGCCTGGCTCCTCGGAGCTTTCCCGCTATCTATCCGTGAATAAAGGAGTTTTTGAAATCCGCGGAGCAGCCCACTGAGCGTCGGAAATCCCGCAATGACGACGATTGGCCGTTGCAAACAGGGAAGGTAAGGTACCGCATTGCGTTGCGTCATGACCAAATCAGGCTGATCGAGGCCGGTTTTCGGGCTCGAAAAAAGTGCCGAAAGGGCACATTTTTTTTGAAGAAAGTTCATTTCGGCACAGACAGGCGGCTTTTTCCTGGCCCGTCCCGCAATGAAACAGGACGCAAAGGATAGGGCACGCAACAAAAAAGCGCCCGGATGGGGCGCTTCTGAATTGCCGTCGTAAGAGCCCTTTTAAAGGAATTCGGTCAGCGTATCGCGTGATTGGACCGAATTAAACTCGATTGCCACGCCTTCCATGAAGTGGCGTACGACGCGGCCGCGCATGTTGCCGAGCCGGACAGGCGTGCCGAGCGCGGGGCGGATGTCGATATCGATCGCCGCGCCGGACAGCGAAAGGTCCACGATGCGACAGGCATAACGCCGGCCGTCGTCCAGCGTGATCTCGGAGCGGGTGTTGCGCGGCGCCAGGCGATCATGGCGACGATCTTCGGGCAGGCCGAGTTCGTGCTTGTTGGCGATCCATGTAAGCTGGGCGGCCAGTTTCTCGCGCTTGCGGTCCGTCGCGTTGATCGACATCACGAAACCAGTGCTCGACAGGCTGATGACCATGCCTTCGAGACGGCCGATATGATCGAGATAGGCGATGACGCGTTCGCCGACGAGCGGCCGGCCGACGCAGGCGAAGCTGACGTCGCCCGGCGACATGTCGACGACGTCGCAAGGAAATTCCTCATGCGTCGCCAGCATCAACCGTCCTGGAATACTGACGGACACGCGCTGAAAGGAACGCTGTGCGGGAACGCTGGATGTCGATGGAGTATGAGATGGCTGAAAAGAATACATTTGAGAGAGCTTTTCTCTTCTAAGTCTATCGTTAAGAGTATTAGCGCGCCGCGGTTAACAGAAGGTTTTGGCAGGGACCGTCAGCCGCGTGTGCTGCGATGGGATGTTTCCCTCAAGACGGGCTGCGGCCGGGTGTGTGGGAGAAACTGCGGCGATCGCCCGTGACCGGCACACCGAAATGTGAACCGCCGCCGGTCAGGAACGTCCAGTTCTCGAGCGTCAGAAAAATGGCCGGCGTTGCCGTTACGGGGTAAGGAGAAACCACCGGCAGAAGAGCACCAAAAATCCGATCGCTTGGCGCCGCCTCCACCGATCGGATTGGCAGAAGCAGCATTTCATAGGCGTGGCGGATGTGGCTATTCGAGGCACGGACATCCAGGAGTGCCGGCTGCTGGGAGTGAATGACGCCGTGGGCGATCTCCACCGGCTGCCGGTGATCGGTCTCCTGCCAGACGTCCGCGAACGGCTTGCCGCGAAACTCACGGTCGAACAGCTCACAGATGCGGGTTCCCGCCAGGCGGAACGCCAGCGTGCCGGCCGGGTCCATGGCGGCCATGAAAAGATGCGGGAGAAGATGACGCAGAGCGGTCGGGTCGATCTCGGTCTTGAGGGGAGCCATCCCGTCGCGTTTGAGATTGATCCAGTAGTCGAAGATTGCCCTGGTTGCCTGATTGCGCATCCATCTTACCTGTCATATTTCGATACAGGCCGCGCTTCATGTACGGCCGATCCTCCTCACGCAGCGAAAACCATGCCACGGCGAGGGCATCATGGTTAAGGATTTGCCACCGATCACGGCACCCGCGCGACCGTGATCCTGCCCGCGCTTTCCTTTGAACAGTCGCTCCTATATGGCTGTCGGACCCATCCGATAGGGGACGAGAAGACAGAAGGGACTGGCATGAACGACGGGCCGGATATGGCTGACGAACAGCGCGAAACGGATGACGGCGGCGAGCGCTCGCAGCCGATCTTCAATCTTCCGCGGAGCCTCGTCGTGACGCTGGCTTTGCTTGCAGTCATCTACATCGTGCAGGAATATCTGCTGGACGAGGACACGCGGGCCACCATGGTGGTGAACCTGGCGTTCACGCCGCTGCGCTACGTCTATCCGCTCAGTGAGCAGGGGTTTGCCTGGGCGTGGACGCCGGTCACATATTCGCTGCTGCACGGCAGCATCGAGCATATTCTTTTCAACGGATTGTGGCTGATGGCCTTCGGAGCGCCGGTGGTGCGGCGGATCGGCACTCTGCGCTACGTGATCTTCTGGATCCTCTCGGCGGTGGCTGCCGCCTTCTTCCATGCAACGCTCAACTGGGGGGACGAGACGCTGCTGATCGGTGCGTCAGGCGTCGTCTCGGCTTTGATGGGAGCGGCCTGCCGTTTCGCCTTTCCGGAACGCCGAGGTTATGATCGGACCCATGGCCATCTCTATCCGCGCCAGTCTATCCTCGGCTCGTTCCGCAACCGCACCGTCGTCATCTTCACCGCCATGTGGTTCGTCGGCAACCTGCTGATCGCCTTCGGGGTGACGTTGTTCGGTGCGGATATGGGACCGATCGCCTGGGATGCGCATATCGGCGGCTTCCTGTTCGGTTTCCTGCTGTTTGACCTTTTCGATCCCCTGCCGCCCAGCGTCATGCCCATCACGCAACCTTGATCTTTCTTGATCTCTTTCCGGCATCGCTCTACACTTCTGCGCACGTGCAGGGACGGTTCCTCCACCCGGGCGCTTTGCTTCTCGGGAATGGGCGACGTCCAGGCCGAGCCGGTTGGGAGGAGAGAGCCATGGCAATAATCGTCAAGAACATGTTGGATGCAAAGGGGCGTGACGTGGTCACCGTTGCCCCCGACAAGACGCTGCTCGAAGTCGCCGGGATTCTCAACGACAAGAAGATCGGTGCCGTCGTGGTAACCGGCATGGAAGGCCGCATCGCCGGCATCTTCACGGAACGCGACCTGGTGCGCGCCATCGCCGGCAAAGGCGCCAGTGTGCTCGACCAACCGGTAAAGTCGGCAATGACCACTGCGGTGCAACGCTGCAAGGATGACACGACCGTCGATGAACTGATGGGGATGATGAGCAGCGGCCGTTTCCGCCACGTGCCCGTCGAGCAGGACGGAAAGCTCGCCGGCATCATTTCGATCGGCGACGTGGTCAAGTCACGCATTCGCGAAATCGAACTCGAGGCCGAACAGATCAAGGCCTATATTGCCGGCTGATCGCTTTCGGCTAAGCCTCGCCCAAGGGCGGGGCTGTACCACCTCGTGACGAGGCATCCCCCGCTTAGCGGGCGAAAACTTCCTGCATGCGCTTCAGCGCAGAGATCTGCGCCATGGTCTCCGTATAACCGCGGTCGATCGCTTCGCCGGCGCGGTGGAATTCGGACAGGCCGATATCGGCAAGACGCGGATGCAGCGCCAGATCCGGAGGATCGCCCGCCAGGCGTGCGCGGGAAATGCGTTCCTGGATGATGTTGAAGGCCTGCACCATGGTGCCGGTCAGACCGACACGGATGTCCTCGGGTTTCTTGCGCCCGTCATCGATCGGCTGGACGCTGGCATTGTGCTTGACGACCGCCGAGCGGCCGAAAATCTCGTAGTTCAGGTTGACGGCGACCACGAGCGGCTGTTCGTAGGCGCGGCAGACGGAGGTCGGCACCGGATTGACCAAAGCGCCGTCGACGAGCGTCCGGTTGTTGCATTTCACCGGTTCGAAAATGCCAGGCAGTGCGTAGGAGGCGCGAAGCCCGGTGATCAGCGAGCCACTGGAGATCCACACTTCGTGGCCGGTATGGAGTTCGGTCGCAACCGATACAAACGGGCGGTCGAGATCCTCGATCGACAGGCCTTCAAGATGTTCCTGCATCCGCTTTGTCAGCCGCATGCCGCCGAGGAGGCCGCCGCCGCCGATCGTCAGATCCAGCAGGCCGGCAATGCGGCGCATGGTCAGCGAGCGGGCGAAGGTTTCGAGTTCATCGAGCTTGCCGGCGAGGTAACATCCGCCGACCAGAGCGCCAATCGAGGTGCCAGCGATCATGCCGACTTCGATGCCGGCCTCGTCGAGAGCCCTGAGTACGCCGATATGAGCCCATCCGCGCGCGGCACCGCCGCCGAGAGCGAGGGCAAGCTTTGCTTTTTTGGGGGCTTCAACGATGGGAGGAGGGGTGGGTTCGAGGATTTTCGTTTCGTCGCCTTCGGCAGATGCCGCAAGCGGATCGTGACGGTTCCAACTCCAGTTCAGCATCGACAAAAATCCTCCACAGCTGAACAAACCCCGGTCTGACGATTAACGCATCGACAGGTTTCGAAATCGTTTATTCAGTCGAGACACGCCAAAAAACGAGGCAAATGCCTAAATGGTTCCTTGATCGGAATAGACGACGTTTGGATCAAAATGACGCTGATTGTCGGTGATTTCAAGAACCGCCCTACCATCACTTTGGGTAACAACCCGATAGAAACAGGAGCGACGGCCGGTATGGCATGTAGCGTCGTGTCCGGCGACCGAGACCTTGAGCCAGACGGCGTCCTGATCACAATCGGTGCGCAGTTCATGGACGGTCTGCAGGTTGCCGGAGGATTCGCCCTTCTTCCAGATTTTGGCACGCGAGCGGCTGTAGTAATGGGCAATGCCGGTCTCGACCGTCAGCGCCAGCGCCTCGGCGTCCATATGCGCGACCATCAGCAGCTCACCGTCACGGACATCGGTGACGACGGCGGTGACGAGGCCGTTCTGATCGAAGCGAGGCGTGAAGGCGCCGGCGCCTTCGAGTTCCGTCTTGTCGGCGGAAGGCTGGTCGAAAGAAAGCGTCATCAGGAGACTCCGCCCGGAAAACCGCCGGTCAGCGGTTGCGGGCCAGCGTGAAGAAACGGGCCTGTTCGGCGGCGTTCGCCTTGAACTCGCCGGTAAACGTCGTCGTCATCGTGTGCGAGCCCTGCTTCTGCACGCCGCGCATTTCCATGCACAGGTGCTCGGCCTCGATCATCACGGCGACGCCGCGCGGCTTTAAAGTTTCCTCGATCGCATTGGCGATCTGCGCCGTCATGTTTTCCTGCGTCTGCAGACGGCGACCGAAGATCTCGACGACGCGGGCGATCTTCGAAAGACCGAGGACCCGGCCGTTCGGCAGATAGGCGACATGCGCCTTGCCGATAATCGGCAGCATATGGTGTTCGCAATGGGAGAAGAACGGGATGTCGCGCACCAGCACGATATCGTCATAACCCGAGACTTCCTCGAAAGTACGTCCAAGCACGTCTTCCGGTGACTGTTCGTAACCGGAAAACAGCTCGCTATAGGAGGCGGCGACGCGCTTCGGGGTGTCGAGCAGGCCTTCGCGGGCCGGATCGTCACCTGCCCAGCGCAAGAGAACGCGCACGGCTTCCTCAGCCTCCTGCTGCGAGGGGCGGACCTGCTTCTCTTTCGAAGCCGGGAAATTCTTCACAATGGCATCCATTTATCGTCTCCTGATGCGGTTCAAGGCCGCATCCGACTCGCGTTACTCACGGACTGATCAGCTGCTAGGCATCGGCGGCTGATTTTTGGGCAATCCGGGGTTATCTGACCTTCGGCGAACATTTTTACAAGATATCCTATTCCGTTTTCGGTAGGATTTCGTGAAAACATCCTTTCTTGATGATCTTGCCCGGACATCACATATAATGGCAGGAACCCTTTTATGGTAGTCCGCCTGACGTGACACAGTGTTCAACGAGCGACGGCCGGACTCAAAGCGAGCCTTGATGGACGACATCTATAACAGCAAGATTCTCGAATTCGCCGGCAATATCACCCATGCCGGCACTCTGCCCGATGCGGATGCGAGTTCCGAAAAACATTCCAAGCTGTGCGGCTCGAAGGTGCGGGTGCACCTGAAGATGGACGGCGACCGGGTCACCGATTTCGCCCACGAGGTCCGCGCCTGCGCACTCGGCCAAGCCTCGTCCTCTATCATGGCTCGGCACGTGATTGGGGCGACAACCGCCGAGATCCGCAAGGCGCGCCAGGACATGCTCGCCATGCTGAAAGAAGACGGCGAGGGGCCGGACGGCCGGTTCGAGGAAATGCGCTACCTGAAGCCTGTCAAGGACTACAGGGCTCGCCATCCTTCCACCATGCTGACCTTCGAGGCGGTCGTCGATGCGATCGACCAGATCGAGGCGAAGCAGCTGGCAACGGCCGGATGACGATGGCGTCCCAGGATACCCCCCTCTGCCCTACCGGGCATCTCCCCCTCAAGGGGGGAGATCGGATGGGGGACCGTCTTCGCTTATTCTCGGATGTTTCGCGCTCGGCGACGTGTGCCGTTTCCAATGAGGTGCAAACAGCGCCACGAGTCGATCTCCCCCCTCGAGGGGGAGAGGGCCGGCAGGCCAGAGGGGGGCTGGATCGGCACGCCCTAAGTGACGTCCTGCCATCAACCGCGGTTCACCCCTGATGTGCGGCGCCCCAGACTGTCAGCACTCCGAACCCCAGGCGAAGGCAGGCCGCTCCCGCAACTGGTCCGGATCGTTCCGGAAAACACCCGGCCGGCTGTTCGGCATGGGTCTGATCCGCTTCTACCAGCTGACACTGTCCGGCTTCATCGGCAATTCCTGCCGGCATATTCCGAGCTGCTCGGAATATGGGTACGAGGCGGTGGCGCGGCATGGGCTGTGGCCCGGAGGATGGATGACGCTGTTTCGGGTGGCGCGCTGCGGGCCGGGGGGTACAAGCGGGCTCGATCCTGTGCCGGAAGCGCTCGAAATGCGGCAACACTGGTGGATGCCGTGGCGATACTGGCGTCGCCATGCCGAACCGGCGTCGCCTCAATGAGGAGCCGATGATCACATATGTCGCGCTGCTTCACAGCATCGTTCTCGGCAGCGGCAAGCGGGTCATCATGGCCGACCTTCGCGCCATGGCGGAGGATCTCGGCTACCGGAATTGCCGGACCCTGGTTTCGACCGGCAATCTCGTCTTCGAGACCGGCAGGTCATCGACCGGCAATGTCGAGCAGAGACTGGAGGCCGCCTTCGAGAAGCGGTTCGGCAAACATGTCGATATCATCGCAAGGACCGGTGCCGATTGGCTGAAGCTCGCGGCCGGCAATCCCTTTCCGTCGGGAGAAGGTTCCGAGGTCGGCGTGCGGGTGATGCGAAAGCCGCTCGACGAAAGTGTCCTGGACCTGCTCGAGCGCCACCGCGGCGAGGAGAAGATTTCCATCGTCGACGGCAATCTCTGGGTCGATTTCGGCGGCAAGGCCAGCGAGACGCGGCTGCTTTCGGCGATGACTGCCAAGAAGCTCGGCATCGGCACGATCCGCAATGCCAACACGGTCGCCGGGCTTGCCGAAATGATCGGCTGAGCGGCCGCTCGCCTTTACTAAAACGCCAAAAGCATTTATCAGCCACGCCGGCTGCGCCCCAAGGGCGAACCGCCATTTATTCCAACACCACCCGCATTCGTTGGCGGGACTGGACAGGAGAAAGACATGTCCCAATCCGTTTCCCTTACATTTCCCGATGGCTCCGTCCGCGTTTTCGACGCCGGCACGACCGGCCGTGACGTTGCCGAGAGCATTTCCAAGTCGCTCGTCAAGAAGGCTGTCGCCGTCACCATCAATGGCACCGTGCAGGACCTTGCCGAGCCGGTGACCGACGGAAAGATCGAGATCGTCACCCGCACCGACGCCCGAGCGCTGGAACTCATCCGCCACGACGCCGCCCACGTGATGGCGGAGGCCGTGCAGGAGCTTTGGCCCGGCACGCAAGTCACCATCGGTCCGGTGATCGAAAACGGATTCTATTACGATTTCGCCCGCAACGCACCTTTCACGCCCGACGATCTGCCGAAGATCGAGGCGAAGATGAAGGAAATCATCGGCCGCAACAAACCGTTCACCAAGCAGGTCTGGTCTCGCGAGAAGGCCCGCGAAGTCTTCGCAGCCAAGGGCGAAGGCTACAAGGTCGAGCTGATCGATGCGATCCCGGAAGACCAGGATCTCAAGATCTATTATCAAGGCGACTGGTTCGACCTCTGCCGAGGTCCGCATATGGCCTCGACCGGCCAGATCGGCACGGCCTTCAAGCTGATGAAGGTTGCCGGTGCCTATTGGCGCGGCGATTCGAACAACGCCATGCTGACCCGCATCTACGGCACCGCCTGGGCGACGCAGGAAGAACTCGACCAGTACCTGCACGTGCTGGCCGAAGCCGAAAAGCGCGACCACCGCAAGCTCGGCCGGGAAATGGACCTCTTCCATTTCCAGGAAGAAGGTCCGGGCGTGGTGTTCTGGCACGGCAAGGGCTGGCGCATGTTCCAGACGCTGACCGCCTATATGCGTCGCCGGCTTGCCGGCACCTATGAGGAAGTCAACGCGCCGCAGGTTCTCGATGCCTCGCTCTGGGAGACGTCGGGCCACTGGGGCTGGTACCAGGAGAACATGTTCGCGGTGAAGTCTGCCTATGCCTTCACGCATCCGGAAGACAAGGAAGCGGACAACCGCATTTTCGCGCTGAAACCGATGAACTGCCCGGGACACGTGCAGATCTTCAAGCATGGTCTGAAGTCTTACCGCGAACTGCCTATCCGGCTTGCAGAATTCGGCCTTGTGCATCGCTATGAAGCTTCCGGCGCGCTGCACGGGCTGATGCGCGTACGCGGCTTCACCCAGGACGATGCGCATGTCTTCTGCACAGACGAGCAGATGGCCGCCGAATGCCTGCGGATCAACGACCTGATCCTGTCGGTCTACGAGGATTTCGGCTTCAAGGAAGTCGTGGTCAAGCTATCGACCCGGCCGGACAAGCGTGTCGGCACCGACGCGCTTTGGGATCGTGCCGAATCCGTCATGCTCGATGTCCTGAAGACGATCGAGGCGCAGTCGGAAGGCCGCATCAAGACCGGTATCCTGCCGGGCGAGGGCGCGTTCTACGGTCCGAAGTTCGAGTATACCTTGAAGGACGCGATCGGCCGCGAATGGCAGTGCGGCACGACGCAGGTGGACTTCAACCTGCCGGAACGGTTCGGCGCCTTCTATATCGACCAGAACTCGGAAAAGACCCAGCCGGTGATGATCCATCGCGCCATCTGCGGTTCGATGGAACGCTTCCTCGGCATCCTGATCGAGAACTTTGCCGGCCACATGCCGCTCTGGTTCGCGCCGATGCAGGTGGTGGTGGCGACGATCACCTCGGACGCGGACGATTACGGCCGTGAAGTCGCAGAAGCTCTGCGCGAGGCGGGAATGGTCGTCGAGACCGATTTCCGCAACGAGAAGATCAACTACAAGATCCGCGAGCACTCGGTCACCAAGGTGCCGGTGATCATCGTCTGCGGCAAAAAGGAAGCCGAGGAGCGTTCGGTGAACATCCGCCGCCTCGGCTCGCAGGCGCAGACCTCGATGACGCTCGACGAAGCGATCTCTTCGCTGACCCTCGAAGCGACGCCACCTGATGTGTTGCGCCGTCTTGAAGCGAAGAACAAGAAGAAGGCCGCGGCCTAACCGATAATGACAGCGCTTGCCGAACGGCGGGTGCTGTCAGAACTCGACTATATCGAGACGGGACTTCTGGAAGACTATCTGTCCGGCTGACGAAGGTCCGGCAAAACCTGCCTGGACCTGTCAATTCCGGTCGCCGGTGACCCCGCCGGCCACCTGAGGCGTATCGCGCATCAGCACTTCGACCTCGGTGTTTCGTCCGGCTTTGACGGTGAACGAGCGCTGATAGATCTTGGTCTTGTTGCGGGCGACGGCGAGATATTCGCCTTCCGACAAGACCATCATGGAAAAAGCGCTGACGCTTTCGTTGACGACGTCGCCGGCGGCGGTCAGTACCGACCAGGCCGTATCGGCGATCGCTTCACCGCCTTTTTGAGAAACGAGCTTCAGGGTGATCTGCGCGGCGCGGTGCTGCAGTACCGCCTGGGTGAGCTTGCCGGCTTCCACCTGGATGTCGGCCCGAACCACTGCATTGACGTCCCCATATTCCGAGACGACGTGATAGGTGCCGGCATTCAGACGCACGACCGTATTCGGCTTGACGTCCGACATCACCAGCGCCCGGTCGCCATTGTCGCGCACTTCGGCAGAGTAGACCGAAAAGCTCAGTTCCTTGGGCGGGATGCGCTGGTCGGTACCGGCAACCGCATTGAGGACGAAACCGCCGGCGTCGAGCACCAGAGTCTGTTTCGGCACATTGCCGTTTTCGGGGACTTTCAGTTTCTTGGTGACCCCGGCGCGGCCGAAGGCGCAATTGACGAAATAATCGCCGGGGGCGAGCTGGAATGACGCGGAGCCGCCTTCGGAACTGGCCACCAGCGGCAATTTGCCGTCGTCACCGGCGATCGGGCTGAAAACGCGCCAGGTAAGACCTTCCTGCATCGGCTGGCCGTCGGACGTCAGCTTGGCGTCGAACTGCACGTCTTTTGAGAGAATACCGGGCGGGCCGCCCGGCAGAGCCGAGAAAGCGTTGAGCTTCGGCATCTTGCCGGTGCTGTCCGGCGTGCGGAAATTCTTGAAGGCGTCTTCCTGAGCGAATGCGCCGAATGCCGGGCCGAGAGCCATCGCTCCGGCGAGGAACCAGCGTGCCGCAAGGGAAGTGCCTGCCATCTGTTGTCTACCGGTTGACTCTTGTTTTCCGAGACGGCACTTGAGACCAATGACAAGGCAATTTCAAGACCTTCCCACCGCGCCAGCTCCAAATGAAAGCTTTGACCATGCAAAATGACGTTAAACTCATCGATTTTCTGCGCGACAGGCATTCCACGCCAGTAGCACAGTTCAAGGAGCCGGGCCCGTCGCGGGAGGAATTGGAGGCGATTCTGACCTTGGCGACCCGCGTTCCGGATCATGGCAAGCTCGCGCCCTGGCGCGTCATCGTCTATCGCGGCGACGTGCGCAGCAGGCTCGGCGAACAGTTCCTCGCCCTGTCGCTCAAGAAGATGCCCGAGATGACCGATGCCGCCAGAGAGGCGGAACTGGCGCGCTTCACCCGCGCGCCGCTAGTCGTCGCCGTCGTCAGCACCGCGGCACCGCATCCAAAGATCCCCGAATGGGAACAGGTGCTTTCCGCCGGCGCCGTCTGCTTCAACATGCTGATGGCCGCAAACGCGCAGGGCTACGTCGCCAACTGGCGTACGGAATGGGTCGCCTATGACGACGAGGCGCTGGCGCTCCTCGGTTTGAAGCCGGGCGAAAAAATTGCCGGCTTCATCCATATCGGCTCGAGCGATTTTGCGACGCCGGACCGCCCGCGGCCGGAACTGTCGCAGATCGTCACCTACGCCGGCGAATAGGGTTTTCGATGTTCTACACGACCGATACCAACCAGCATGGACTGAAGCACGATCCCTTCAAGGCGATCGTCGCGCCCCGCCCGATCGGCTGGATCGGCACGAAGGGCAGGGACGGGTCGATGAACCTGTCGCCCTACTCCTTCTTCAACGCCATTTCCGACAGCCCCAAACTGGTGATGTTTTCCTCCAGTGGCCGCAAGCACAGCCTGAAGAACGCCGAGGAAACCGGCGTCTTCACCGCGAGCCTCGCAAGCCGTCACCTGGCCGAAAAGATGAACGCCTCGTCGGAAGCCGTGCCCTATGGCGTCAGCGAATTCGAGGTGGCGGGGCTGACCGCCAAGATGGCGGAACTCGTCGATGCGCCTTACGTGGCGGAAGCCTATACGGTGCTGGAATGCCGCGTCACGCAGGTGATCCAGCCGGTGGGGTTGGACGGCCAGGGCGCCGAGGCCTACATGGTTTTCGGCCAGGTGGTCGGCATCCATATCAGCGAGGAGATCCTGCGGGGCGGGCGGATCGACATGAGGCTTGCCCGGCCGATAGCGCGGATGGGCTATCGCGATTACGCCGACGGCGGCGCGGACGTGTTCGAAATGACCCGGCCGGCCGGCGCCGAGCCTAGACGCTGAAAACCCGATTGACGATCGCAACTTGATCAGGGCTGCGGCAGAGCTTGGCGGAGAAGCCGTTCGCTCTTGCTCTTTCGCATTCAGACAGAAAAGCCGCCGCGTCCCCAGCCGGCGAGACGGCATCGACGGCCGTTATGCCGGCGGCGGCGGCGGCAAGCGCGATGGTCGCGGCCGCGATACGCGCGGTATCGGAGAAGGGCTTATAACCACCTTCCCAGCCAAGGGCCACCAAGCGGCGACTGCAGTGCTCGAAGCTGGGGGCGGCAAGGATGCCGGCGGCATCGGCAAGCGCAACGATCTGCGTCCTGCCCGGTGCCAATCCTGCGCGGATTTCCGCCACCCGCAGAGCCATATCTAGCCTCTGGACCTCGGCCCCGCTGCGGGCGCCGGATAGGATTACCGAGGCGGCGCCGTACTGGCTGGCGAGCGCGACGGCGGCCTCCGTTCTTCCGGAAGAGAAAGCCGGCAGAAGGAACGCAAGCTGTCCGGCCGGCGCCAGGTCGGCCCACTGGCGCCCCGAACTCGTAGCTGCATTCCACGACTCAGGTGGACCGGTCAGGTCGACAACGATCGCATCCGCGCCTGCCGAACGGACCGTTGCGGCCTCCACAGAGGGGTCGACGACAAGCCAGGACCGTATTTTCAAGGACTTCGCCATGGTTAAGGAACGTGGTGAACCAATCTTAAACTTTTTGCCACTAGCGTGACTTATCAAGCCAGCCGGATCCGAACTGGCATGTGTAGTCGAGGCCGAGTGTGATCGTACAGGCATTTCTTCGTTGGGCTGAAACAGCAAGAACGGGCGAGAGGGCAAAGGCGGCCAATGCTCTCGGCCGGGCCTATCTCCACTCGCCAATGGGCAGCGATCAGCGTCGCGCCGCAGCCCTTGCGATGACCTATCTGCTCGACGATCCGTCGCCGCATGTGCGCCTGGCGCTTGCGGAGGCTCTGGCGGGCTCCCCCGATGCACCGCGTGCCGTCATCGTCTGCCTTGCGGAAGACCAGCCGGAGATCGCCTGCACGGTCATCGCCTGTTCGCCCGTCCTTACCGAAAACGACCTCGTTGATCTTGCCGGGCGCAGCGACAGCCTGACCCGTGCGATGATCGCCGCAAGGCCGAACCTTTCGCGCGGGATCGCCGCCGCGATCGCCGAGATCGGCGACGAATGCGAAGTCACCCTTCTGCTGGAAAACGAGACCGCTTCGATCACCCGGATTTCGCTCAGGCGGATCGCGGAACGGTTCGGGCAGTGCTGCCAGATCCGCAACCTGCTGCTGGAACGCGATGCGCTGCCGGCGGATGCCCGCCACATGCTCGTCAACCACATTACCGCGGCACTTGCCGGCTCCGGACTGGTGCGAACCATCATGGCGCCGGCCCGGATCGAGCACATGACCCGAGAAGCGGGCGAGGCTGCGGCCGTCGCCATTGCCGGCACCGTGCTGCAGGAAGAAATCCCCGGCCTGGTCGAACATTTGCGCACGGCCGGACGGCTGACGCCTGCCTTCCTGATCCACGCGCTCTGCAGCGGCAAGGTCGATTTCTTCGCCGGCGCAATGGTCTCGCTCTCCGGGCTCGACGACCGCCGCGTGAGAGCGATTCTCGCGACCGGCCGCATGCATGCGGTGCGGGCGCTTTTCGAAGCTTCGGGCCTTGGGCGGGATATCGCAGCCGTCTTCGTCGAAGCGGTCTTCCTCTGGCGAAAGGCGGCGGCAACCGGCGCGCTCGACAATATCGCCGGCATGTTGCTCGAAAAGTTCCAGCGGCCGAACATGCAGCTTTCGCCGGTCAGCGAACTTCTCGACATGATCGAGAAGCTGCATAGGCTGGAGGTCCGGCTCAGTGCGCGGTCTTATGCCAACGGCGTGTCGCTGGCGGCGTAACCGCCTGCTTACCGGAATTTCTTGGCAACCCAGGAATAGCCATTCTCGACCAGCCGTACCGGACTGGTCATCAGCGTTTTCACGCCTTCAGTGGTCGGCAATACGGTCTTGACCCGCTGGATGGCGCGACCCGCAAGCGTTTCCTTCTCCTGTTGCGTCACCGGCTCCGGAGCTGGCGTCGCGGCTGGCTCTGCCGATGGTGCGGGCATCGCCGTCTCCGGTCGCGACTGCGGCACCGGCGCCTTGGCGATCTCCGTCGCTTCCGGTTTCTGGCAGACGGCGATGAGCATCGGGTAGGCCTGGTTGGCATAACCGGAGAGCTGTTGTTCCGATACCGAATTGCACATCTCGATGCTCGGCCAGCGGTTTTCTGCGGTCGCGATATAATGGCAGTCCGTCCCGGCGTCGTTGCAGCCGAGAATGGTCATGACAATCAGTGCGGAATTCATGGCGTTCCCCGAAATATGGTGAGCGACTTAAAGCGAGCAATCTTGGCCCGACCAAGGCAGCTTCAACGGATCCGCCATATCGGGCCGTTCGGAGATTACCGGACCGATTCGCTCAGCATCTTCATGGAGAAGAGACTTTCCTAACGACGGGAAGATCTGGGGGAAGCTCCGGAGATGTCGCCGGCCCCTTGGGCATCTCGACGGTTTCAGCCTCGGTCACTTCGGCCATCTTCACTTCGCGGATCCATTCGCGCCAGATCGACACGAGCAGCGCCATCAGGACCGGGCCGATGAACAGGCCGAGGAAGCCCATGGTGCTGACGCCGCCGACGAGACCGAAGAATGTCGGCAGGAAGGGAAGCTTGATCGGGCCGCCGACCAGGCGAGGCCGCAGCGTTTTGTCGACGATGAAGAGTTCGACCGTGCCCCAGAGGAAAAGACCGCCGCCGGCGAAGTAGGCGCCATTGGCGACAAGATAGAACGATATCAGCGAGAACGACAGCGGCGCGCCGCCCGGGATAAGCGCCATCAGGCCGGTCAAAACGCCGAGCGTGACGGGCGAGGGGACGCCCGCGATCCAGTAGGCGATGCCGAGCACGATGCCTTCGCCGATCGCAATCAGCGTCTGGCCGGTCACGGTGGAGCTGATCGTCCTTGGAACGACGCGCGAGATACGCTCCCAGCGGGTCGGCAGGATGCGCTCGCCGAGAAGATCGATCTGCTCGCTGAAGGAACCGCCGTCGCGATAGACGAAGAACAGCGCGATCAGCATGAAAAGCAGTGTCAGGACCAGATGGAAAGCGCCGTCGCCGGCGGCTACAATGGCCCGGTAGATATTACCGATATTGGCGCCCGAGACGATCTGGATCAGTTCGCCGACCGCACCGGGCGAGCCGACATGCTGGACCCATTGGATGCCGAGCCATTCGCCGACCCAGGGAAGGCCGGTGATCCAGGCAGGGGGTGGCGCGCCGAAACGGTTCACTTCGGCGGCCCAGATGATCCACTGGCGCACTTCGCCGATCGTGTAGGAGATGGCGATGCCGATCGGCACGATGAGGAAGGCCAGGATGAAGATAATGGCGAGCGAGGCGGCGATCGTCGTGTTGCCACCTGTACGGCGCAAGAGCTCGCGGTAGAGCGGCCAGCTTGCAAAGCCGATTACCAGGGCGGCCAGAACGGGGACCAGGAAGCCGTGGAAGAAATAGATGCCTGCGGCGGCGACGAGCACGAGAAGCCAGCGAGCAGCCGAGATCGGCGGGATCAGCGCGACCCTGCTCGGTGCAACTGGCCCAAGCCAACGTGGCTCTTTCGGGCCTTTGCGATCGTTATTTCCGCTCACCGCATTTCCTTTTTTTCATTTTCACCATCATATGGCTTATGAGGCTGCCTGGTACAAGACTAATGCGTCATCCATTAAAAGGAAGCTTACTCCTTGCCCTAGACGGCAGATGCGATAGAAATATGAAATCACTTCCGACAAAGCCGGAAGTACGGAACAAACCTTCTTGATGAAGTTTTCCCAGCCTCGATGGAATGCCCAAGCGTCTGCTGTCCCATCTATTGGCCGGACTGCCTTCAGGGACTTGTAATATGCCTTACAGGGATACGGTCGATCTTACCAATTGCGACCGAGAGCCGATCCATATCCCCGGCAGCATTCAACCTCATGGATGCCTTATCGCCTGCGATGCCGCCGGATCCGTCGTCATGCAGCATTCAGCCAACGTGGCGGACATGCTTGCGATCACGGGAGAGATTAACGGCCAACGGCTGGAGGATATCGTCGGCGGGGAGGCGGCCCACACATTGCGCAATGCGCTCGCCACGTCCGACAATCCGGCGCGGCCGGCGCTTCGGCACGGCCTCAAGTTTGCCTCGGGTGCCGCTTTCGACGTTTCGATCCATCGTTTCGAGTCCAAGGTGATCTTGGAGTTCGAACCGGCCTCGACCGATTCCGACCAGCCGCTCGAAGTGGCGCGCATGCTGATCAGCCGCATCCGCAACGTCGCCAGCCTCGACCGGCTGATCGAAAGCTCGGTGCGGCTGATCTATGCCATGCTCGGCTACGACCGGGTGATGATCTATCGTTTCGAAGAGGATGGTGCCGGAAAGGTCGTCAGCGAATACAAGAGACGCGACCTCGAAAGCTTCAAGGGCCAGTATTTCCCGGCGGGCGACATTCCGAAACAGGCCCGGGCGCTTTACGTGAAGAACACTATCCGGGTGATCTCCGACGCCGGCAATCCGCGCATCCCGATCGTGCCGGAAACCGACGAGGCAGGCGAGGCGCTCGATCTGTCCTTCGCACATTTGCGCAGCGTTTCGCCGATCCATTGCGAGTATCTGCGCAACATGGGGGTCGCCGCGTCGATGTCGATCTCCGTCGTGGTGGATAACGAGCTGTGGGGCCTGATCGCCTGCCACCACTATTCTCCAAAAGTACTCTCGATGCCGCAGCGTGTGGCGGCGGAGACTTTTGGAGAATTTTTCTCGCTGCATCTGAGTGCGTTGAAGCAGCGACAGCTCATGGAGACTGCCGGCCAGGCTCGGCGGTCGCTCGACCGCTTCCTGCAGGCTGCCTCCCATCATGCGGATATTACCGCGCTGCTGCGCAATTCGCTCGCAGAGTTCGGCCAGATGCTAGCCTGTGATGGCATAGGCCTGTGGCTTGGCGGCGTGTTGACCGAGGAAGGCGCCGTACCGCCGCAGGACCTGATCGCAGAGCTCGCCGAGTTTGTCGGCGGCGTCGCAGGCGGCAAGATCTGGTCCAGCTTCCAGCTCTCCACGGATCTTCCGGGGATACGCATCTCTCCCGACACGGTCTGCGGCGTGCTGGCCATCCCGCTTTCCCAGCGACCCCGCGACTACCTGTTCTTCTTCCGCCGCGAAATGGTGCAGACGGTCAATTGGGCCGGCAATCCTGAGAAATCCTATGAAACGGGGCCCCTCGGAGACCGCCTGACGCCCCGCAAGAGTTTCGCGATCTGGAGGGAGATGGTGCATCGGCAAGCCCAGCCCTGGAGCGATAGTGACCGTGAGATCGCCGATGCGATCCGAGCGGTGCTGGTTGAGGTGGTCCTCCACCACAACGAACTGCTGGCCGACGAGCGCGGCAAGGCGGACGTGCGTCAGCGGATGCTGAACGAGGAGCTCAACCACCGGGTCAAGAACATTCTTTCGGTGATCAAGGCGCTGGTCGGGCATTCGGTCGATGCCGAAGTCAGCCTCAAGGATTATATCGGCTCGCTCAAGGGACGCATCCAGGCGCTCGCCTTTGCCCACGACCAGGTGGTGCGCGGCGGCGACGGCGGCGGGCTGTCCGATCTTCTCGAAGCTGAGCTGAAGCCTTATAGCGAGGGAACGCGCAGCGTCACACTCAAGGGGCCGCGCGTCTGGCTCGACAGCCGTGCGTTTTCGGTCATGGCGCTGGTATTGCACGAGATGTCGACCAATGCGGCCAAATACGGCTCGCTCTCCGTCAACGGCGGGCGGTTGGATATCGAGTGGCGGCGGCTTGCCAACAACGATTGCGAGCTTGTGTGGACCGAAAATGGCGGACCATCCGTGAGTCCGCCGTCCCGGGCCGGGTTCGGCAGCGTCCTGATCACGCGCAGCGTGCCCTATGAGCTTGAGGGTGAAGCGAAGATCGAATATCCGCCAGAAGGGGTGAGGGCGCGCTTCGTGGTGCCGTCGAAACATATCCACGGCGAAGAGGAGTTGGCGGACGTGGAAGCCGGGGAGAGCGGCAGCGTCGTCAGCCACGACACCGTTGTCCCGCGGCTCCAAGACCTCGAATTCCTGCTGGTGGAAGACCAGATGCTGATTGCGGCGGACGTGGAAGCAATGCTCGCCGACCATGGCATCGACAAAGTGACGACGACGCCCTCGGCTGCCGATGCCTTCCGCAAGCTTGAGGACATCCGGTTTGATGTGGCGATCCTCGACGTCAATCTCGGCTCCGGCACATCTCTGCCGATTGCCGAGGAACTGATCCGCCGGAATATTCCGTTCATTTTCGCAACCGGCTATAGCGACAAGGCAATCATCCCGGCAAGCTTCTCGGCACCGGTGGTGCGCAAACCCTATGAGGCGGCCGCGCTGATCAGCGCCGTTACCAAAGTGCTTGGCGAACGGAGCTGACCGCCGTGGCGAAGCCAGATCTGTCCAAGCCGGAAATCCGGCTTAGATGTCGAGGTTTTCCGCAAACGCGGCGCGCTCCTGGATGAAGCGGAAGCGGGCATCCGCCTTGGTGCCCATCAGGTTGTCGACGGCCTCGCGGGTGCCTTCGAAATCCACGTCGTCGATGGCGATGCGCAGCAGCGTACGATGGGCAGGATCCATCGTGGTTTCCTTCAGCTGCGCCGCCATCATCTCACCAAGGCCTTTGAAGCGGCCGATCTCGACCTTCTTGCCCTTGAACACCGTTTCCATCAGCTCCGCCCGGTGGGCATCGTCACGGGCATAGACAGTCTTGCCGCCCTGGCGCAGGACGTAAAGCGGCGGCACCGCCAGATAGAGATGGTTGCCGCGGATCAGCTCCGGCATTTCCTGGTAGAAGAAGGTGATCAGCAGCGAAGCGATATGGGCGCCGTCGACATCGGCATCGGTCATGATGATGATGCGTTCGTAGCGGAGGTCTTCCTCGCGGTATTTGGTGCGGGTGCCGCAGCCGAGCGCCTGGATGAGATCGGCGATCTGCTGGTTGGCGGACAGCTTTTCACGGCTGGCGCTGCCGACGTTGAGGATCTTTCCACGCAAAGGCAGGATGGCCTGATTGGCGCGGTTGCGGCCCTGCTTGGCCGATCCTCCTGCCGAATCACCTTCGACGATGAAGAGTTCGGCACCTTCAGCGGTGTTCTGCGAGCAGTCGGCGAGCTTGCCGGGCAGGCGCAGCTTGCGCACTGCAGTCTTGCGGTTGACTTCCTTTTCCTTGCGGCGGCGCAGGCGCTCTTCGGCGCGCTCGATCACCCATTCGAGCAGTTTTGCGGCCTCGGCCGGATTGCCGGCGAGATAGTGGTCAAAAGGATCGCGCAGGATGTTTTCGACGATGCGCTGGGCTTCGACGGTTGCGAGCTTGTCCTTGGTCTGGCCGACGAATTCCGGCTCGCGGATGAAGACCGAAAGCATGCCGACCGCGGAGATCATCACGTCGTCGGTGGTGATTTCCTTTGCGCGCTTGTTCTGGGTCAGATCCGCATAGTTCTTGAGGCCCTTGGTCAGCGCGATGCGCAGACCCGCCTCATGCGTGCCGCCTTCGGGGGTCGGGATGGTGTTGCAATAGGAATGCAGCTCGGGATCGCCGCCATACCAGGTGATCGCCCATTCCATGGCGCCGTGGCCGCCGGTCTTTTCGGTGCGGCCGGCGAAGATTTCGCGGGTGACGGTGAAATCTTTGCCGAGCGTAGCGGAAAGATAGTCCTTCAGGCCGCCAGGGAAGTGGAAGACCGCCTTTTCGGGAATGTCGCCGCCGGCAGGCACCATTCCTGGATCGCAGCTCCAGCGGATTTCGACGCCGCCGAACAGATAGGCTTTTGAGCGCGCCATGCGGAAGATGCGACCGGCATCGAATTTCGCATGATCACCGAAAATCTGCGGATCGGGATGGAAGCGTACCCGGGTGCCGCGGCGGTTATGGACGTCGCCGAGTTCTTCCAGGCCGCCCTGCGGCATGCCGCGCGAAAAGCGCTGGCGATAGAGTTTGCGATTGCGGGCGACCTCCACCTCGAGAAGGTCGGACAGCGCGTTGACAACGGAAACGCCGACGCCGTGTAGACCGCCTGATGTCTCATAGGCCTTGCCGTCGAACTTACCGCCCGCATGCAGCTTGGTCATGATCACTTCGAGCGTAGACTTGCCCGGAACCTGGGGGTGATTCTCGACCGGGATGCCGCGGCCGTTGTCGGTGACCGTCAGGAAACCCTCGGCGTCGAGATGCACGTCGATGAAGTCCGCATGGCCTGCAACCGCTTCGTCCATCGAATTGTCGATGACTTCGGCGAAGAGGTGGTGCATCGCCTTTTCGTCGGTGCCGCCGATATACATGCCGGGACGCATGCGCACCGGTTCCAGGCCTTCGAGCACGCGGATCGAGGAGGCGCCGTAGTCGTCGCCGGACAGGGTGGTCGGCGCCGGGCGCGGTGTCGAGGGCTCGGCCTTGACGGCGGGCGTGGGTTCGGCGGCAACTGCCTTGGCTGTCACCGGCAAATCGGCAAAAAGGTCATTATTGTCATCCATTGGCTGCGTCGGTACTACCTGTCGGGGTGCGGAAGAGGAAGCCATACCCATCTCGTGCTGTTTCGAATCACTCGCGATTCTGCCAGAAACCCGGCTTTTTCGCGATGCCGCATGGAAACGGTCGTTTTTCACCAATGCTGCGCCGATCGGGCCATGGCAAGCTTGCGAGGCTGAAGGAACCGGATGAAACAAAGCATGTCCACAGTTCATTTCGTTTTCGGCACGTTTCTTGCTGTGCTGGCAACTCTTGCCGCCGCGCCGGCGGGGGCGCAGGAGGGGCCGATAAAGCCTTTCAAGGATGAACTCTTTTCCCAGATGAAGGTGTTGCAATCCTCAGACGGCGGAGCCAATGAGGTGATCGACTACCAGGAAATGCGCGATATCAACGGCCGCGATCGCGAGCCGGAACGGCGCGTCAAGGACGAGTATGTTTCGCTGGGTGTCAGGCGCTATCAGCAGAATGAGACGCTGGCCCTCGCCGGGCGCCGGCTCGATGTCACCAGGGTGGGACAGGCGGACGGAGCCGCCTTCACCGTGATCTTCATCCACGGCCGCGGCGGCGACCGCCGACTCGGTGTCAACGACTATACGTTCGGCGGCAATTTCAACCGCCTGAAGAACCTCGCCACCGGCAATGGCGGCACCTATTATTCGCCGAGCGTCACCTCGTTCGACGACAATGGCGTCACCGATATCGCGGCGCTGATCCGCTACGCGTTCGACCAGTCGGCCGGGCGGCCGGTGATCCTCGCCTGCGCGTCGATGGGCGGGTTCATCTGCCAGGGCATCAGCCGCGACAAACAGGCGGTGCGGTATCTGAAGGGCGTGGCACTGCTCGGCGGCCCGCCGGACCCGGAATTGCCGAAATCGCTTCTGGCCAAGCGCAAGCTGCCCATTTATTTCGCGCATGGCGGCAGCGACAGCGTCTACAGGTCCGAGGATCAGGAAGCGGTCTATCGCAAGCTGAAGGCAGCACGTTACCCGACCCGGTTCACGCTGTTTGCGACCGGCAGCCACGGCACGCCGATCCGGATGGTCGATTGGCGAAAGGTCCTGAATTTTCTGCTGACCAGCCACTGAGCGCCGGTCGTTAACCAAAGACTTGAACCAAAATCTGTCTTTTGCATACCAATTCATGCAGGATAGGCTAAAAACACGTTTCTGATACATGGAGGCTTCGGTTTTGCTCGTCGGGACCGAACGGAGAGGAAATATTTGCCGATGACGCCTGATGTACGCCCGCTCGTTGCCGGAAATTGGAAGATGAACGGCACCCGCGAGTTCCTGACTGAAATCAAGACGATTGCCGACGGCGTGATCGGACCGTTGTCGGAAAAGGTCGATACGCTGATCTGCCCACCGGCAACGCTCCTTTATGTCGCAACCGCCCTGGCGACCGACAGCCCGCTCGAGATCGGCGGCCAGGATTGCCACCAGAACCTGTGCGGCGCTCATACCGGCGATATTTCCGCGGAGATGATCGCCGACTGCTTCGGCACCTATGTGATTGTCGGACATTCCGAACGCCGCGCCGACCACGCGGAAACCGATCATCTGGTCCGGGCCAAGGCGGAGGCGGCCTATGCCGCCGACCTGACGGCGATCATCTGCATTGGCGAAACCGGCGACGAACGCGACGCATACCAGACCCTCGACATCCTGAAACGCCAGATTTTCGGCTCGTTGCCCCTGTCGGCAAACGCCGTCAACACTGTTGTCGCCTATGAACCGATCTGGGCGATCGGCACCGGACTGACGCCGACCGTCAAGGATATCGAAATCGCCCATGCCTTCATGCGGGCAGAACTCGTCCAGCGGTTCGGCGAAGAAGGCAGGCTGATGCGCATTCTCTATGGCGGTTCGGTCAAGCCGGGCAATGCCCGGGAGTTGATGGGCGTCGAGAATGTCGACGGCGCACTGATCGGCGGCGCGAGCTTGAAAGCGGAAGATTTTCTCGCCATCTATCGGGTCTATGAGGGACTGACGGCCTAAAGCTTTTGATAAGGGCTTGGAATGCGCGCAGGCCTCATGTAAAGAGCCGTCAATCTTCTTCTATTGCCTCGTCGAGGGGCAGGGATCTTTAATTCATGCAGACCGTTCTGATTGTCATTCATCTCATGATCGTGCTGGCGCTCGTCGGCGTCGTGCTGATCCAGCGCTCCGAAGGCGGCGGGCTTGGCATCGGCGGCGGCTCCGGCTTCATGTCGGCGCGCGGCACCGCCAATGCGCTGACCCGCACGACCGCCATCCTCGCGACGCTGTTCTTCATCACCTCGCTGGCGCTCGGCATCCTGGCGCGCTACGAATCCCGCCCGAGCGACATCCTGAACCGCATCCCGCAGAGCCAGCAGGGCACGGGCGGCGGCATTCTCGACCAGCTCGGTCCGGCGCCTGCGCCCGCTCCGGCAGGCAACGGCGTTCCGTCCGGTTCCGGCGCATCCGCTCCGGCAGCTCCGGCGACTGGTGCTGCCCCTGCAACGCCGGCTCCTGCGGCCCCCGCGACCGGTTCGGCCCCTGCCGCCCCGGCTGCGCCGACGGGCGTTCCAACCGGCCAGTAAGGGCGCGGTCCAAGTTTCAAGCTCCGGCAGGCCAAAAGCCTGCCGGTTTTATTTTGTGAAGATTCCACAGCCGTTTTTATAAAGCAGACGATTTGGGCTGGCGGAATCACCAATGAAAAGGTATCCGGTGAATCCCATGGCGCGATATGTATTCATAACTGGCGGCGTGGTTTCTTCCCTCGGAAAAGGAATTGCGGCCGCGGCACTCGGAGCTTTGTTACAAGCACGAGGTTACCGGGTTCGGCTGAGGAAGCTCGATCCTTATCTCAACGTCGACCCGGGCACGATGAGCCCGACGCAGCACGGCGAGGTTTTTGTCACCGACGACGGGGCGGAAACCGACCTTGATCTCGGTCACTACGAGCGCTTCACGGGGCGTTCGGCGACCAAGACCGACAACATCACCACGGGCCGCATCTACAAGAACATCATCGACAAGGAACGCCGCGGTGACTATCTCGGCGCGACCGTCCAGGTGATCCCGCACGTTACCAACGAGATCAAGGATTTCGTCACCGAAGGCAATGACGACTACGATTTCGTCATCTGCGAGATCGGCGGCACGGTCGGCGACATCGAGGCGATGCCGTTCATGGAAGCGATCCGCCAGCTCGGTAACGACCTGCCGCGCGGCACCGCGATCTACCTCCACCTGACCCTGATGCCGTTCATTCCGGCGGCCGGCGAATTGAAGACCAAGCCCACCCAGCATTCCGTCAAGGAGCTGCAGGCGATGGGGATTGCCCCCGACATCCTGCTGGTGCGCGCCGACCGGGAAATCCCGGAACCCGAACGCCGAAAGCTGTCGCTGTTCTGTAATGTCCGCCCGTCCGCCGTCATCCAGGCGCTCGACGTCGCCAATATCTACGACGTGCCGATGGCCTACCACAAGGAAGGCCTCGACAATGAGGTTCTCGCCGCCTTCGGCATCGAACCGGCCCCCAAGCCGCGCCTCGACGCCTGGGAGGAGGTCTGCAACCGCATCCGCACCCCGGAAGGCGAAGTGACGATCGCGATCGTCGGCAAATATACGGGCCTCAAGGATGCTTACAAGTCGCTGATCGAGGCGCTGCATCACGGCGGCATCGCCAACCACGTCAAAGTCAATCTCGAGTGGATCGAGTCGGAGATCTTCGAGAAGGAAGATCCGGCACCCTGGCTCGAAAAGGTTCACGGTATCTTGGTACCCGGCGGATTCGGCGAGCGGGGCTCGCAGGGCAAGATCCATGCGGCTCGTTTCGCGCGCGAACGTAAGGTACCGTATTTCGGCATCTGCTTCGGCATGCAGATGGCCGTCATCGAGGCCGCCCGCAATCTCGCCGGCATCGAGAAGGCATCGTCGACGGAATTCGGTCCTTCCAAGGAGCCGGTGGTCGGCCTGATGACCGAATGGGTGAAAGGCAACGAACTCGAAATCCGTTCAGTGGCCGGTGACCTCGGCGGCACGATGCGCCTCGGCGCCTACAAGGCGGCGCTCAAGAAGGACACCAAGATCGCGGAAATCTACGGCTCGACCGATATTTCCGAGCGTCATCGCCACCGTTACGAGGTGAATGTCGACTACAAGGACCGGCTGGAAAACTGCGGCCTGGTGTTCTCGGGCATGTCGCCGGACGGCGTGTTGCCGGAGACGATCGAATATCCGGACCATCCGTGGTTCATCGGCGTGCAGTATCACCCGGAACTGAAGAGCCGGCCGCTCGATCCGCATCCGCTGTTTGCGAGCTTCATCGAAGCGGCCCTGGAACAGAGCCGCCTCGTCTGAGCAAATCCAAGAAGGCAGGGTCTCGCATTCTGCCTTTTTGCCGTCAGGCGGAGACCTTCTGTTTTCGCACTGGCGGGATTGCTTCAACATCCCCTATGCTCGGCGGAATTGCTCTTTTCATTTCAGCGGTGCGATATGGCTATTTTCGACAGGTTTTCCCTCATTGGGCGCGTAGCGCTTGTGACCGGCGGCGGCCGAGGGCTTGGACTGCAGATGGCGAAGGCTCTGGCGGAGGCCGGCGCACATGTCGTGCTCAGCGGCCGCTCCAGCGACATGCTCCAACAGGCCGTTGCCTCCATCACGGGTGAGGGCGGCAAGGCGAGCGCTGCCGCCTTCGACGTCGCAGATCTCGATGCCGGACGCGAGGCGATCGCAAAACTCCACGCAGATCATGGCCGGCTGGATATCCTGATCAACAATGTCGGCGCCCGCGATCGGCGCCCGTTTGCAGCGTTCAGCGATGCCGAAATCCTGAACCTGATCCAGACCGACCTGCTCTCGGCAATCGCACTGTCCCGCAAGGCCGCTGATATCATGAAGGCTCAGGGCCGTGGCCGTCTCATCTCGGTCACGTCGATCATCGGCAACATGGCCCGTTCGGGTGACGCCATCTATCCCGTCGCCAAACAGGGCCTGACCGGTCTGGTCAGAAGCCTGGCGGCCGAATACGGCCCGTTCGGCGTCACCAGCAATGCGATTGCGCCTGGCATGTTCGCCACCGAGACCAATGCAGAGATTTCCGCAAACCCCGACATGAACGCATTCATGCGCCAGCGCGTACCGCTGCAACGCTGGGGCCGGCCCGACGAGATCGCCGGCGCCGCATTGTTTCTGGCAAGCGACGCCGGGTCCTTCGTCAACGGCCATGTGCTGACCGTCGACGGCGGCATGTCCATTCAGATGTGATCGCGAGTCACGCCGCCTGGGGAAGGGGGCCGACATAGACCGAGCGAGGCCGGATCAGCCGGCCTTCCAGCGCCTGTTCGCGGGCATGGGCGATCCAGCCGACCGTGCGGCCGACCGCAAAGACGCCGGTGAAGGCAGCCCGCGGGAATTTCAGCGCATCGAGCAGCAGGGCCGTGTAGAACTCGACATTGACGTCGAGTGGCCGGTCCGGCTTGCGCTCCCTGAGGATGGCAAGCGCCGCCTGCTCGACGGCTTCGGCGAGCCTGATGCGGTCGCGGTCCACCTGTCCCGTCATGACCAACGGCCGCAATGCGCCTTTCAGCGCGTCGGCGCGGGGATCGCGGACGCGATAAATGCGGTGGCCGAACCCCATCAGCCGCTCGCCGCGATCGAGCGCCTGGCCGAGCCAGGTCTTGGCGTTTTCCTCGCTGCCGATCGCATCCAGCATGTCGAGCACCGGTCCCGGCGCCCCTCCATGCAACGGACCCTTGAGCGCGCTGATGGCAGCCAGCACGGATGACGTGAGGCCGGCCCCGGTCGAGGCGACGACGCGGGAGGCGAAGGTCGAGGCATTCAGTCCGTGATCCGAAATCGTCACCAGATAGGCGTCCAGCGCTGCGACCTGTTCACGCGTCGGCGGGCTGGCGTCCAGCATGGCGAGGATATCGGCGGACTGGGAAAGCGATGAGTTGGGCGCCACCGGCGTCTCCCCCTTTTGGAGCCTCAGCACGGCCGGCAGGAAGACGGTGGGGGCTGCGAGCAGTCGAAGCGTCGTTTCGAAATCCTCGCCGTCCGGCAGCCGTGCGATCAGCGCGCGCATGGCATCGACGGGCGGCAGGTTCAGAAGCGCGGCATCTGTCGCACGCACATGCGCAAAAACGTCGGCGCGGGCGTGGCCGAGGCGGGCCTTGAGATCGGCCGCGGTGACGGGACGTTCCAGAAAGCCATCGAGGAGCAGCGCTGCGGCGTCTTCATAGGTGGCGCGCTCGACAAGCAGGTCGAGAGATACGCCGCGAATGACGAGGCGGCCCGCTTCTCCGTCCACGTCCGAAAGCTGGGTCTCGGCGGCGATGACATCTTCAAGTCCGTTGTTTTTCATGAGTGTTTCTCCTTTACGGGCTTGATGATCCGACCTAGTCTTATTGACGTCAATCTTGATGCAATCGATCAATATGAACATGCTCTGGATCACCGCCGAAGAAGCACTTTCCCGACTTGGTACCAAACCGCAGACGCTTTATGCCAATGTCAGCCGCGGCCGCATCCGCGCCAAGCCGGATCCTGCCGACCCGCGCCGAAGCCTCTATCAGGCCGACGACGTCAAGCGCCTTTCGGAACGGCATGCTGGGCGGCGACAATCGGCGGCGGTGGCGGCGGATGCGATCCGCTGGGGCGATCCGGTCCTGCCGACGACAATCTCGACGATTTCCAACGAGCGGCTTTTCTATCGCGGCCGCGATGCCGCCGAACTATGCGAACGTGCCACGCTGGAAGAGGTCGCAGCACTTCTCTGGGATACGGAAAGAGTGCGCGTCGCCGCAGGCAGGGCAGGGCAGAGCGACCCCACCCGCATGGCTGCGGCCTTTGCCGGGCTTGCGGCCCGCGTGATGAGCGACCTGCCGGCGCTGCGGCGGAAACCCTCCATCCTGCGCGCGGAAGCAGCCGACGTGCTGTCGACCGTCGCCATGGCCCTTGCGCCGTGGCCGGAACCGCTGCCCCTGCATGAGCGGCTGGCGCTCGGCTGGCAGCGTCCCGATGCGGCCGAACCGATCCGCAGGGCACTGGTGCTGGCGGCCGAACACGAACTCAACGTTTCCGCCTTCGCGGCGCGCGTGACGGCGTCGTCGGGCGCCGCACTCTCCGCTGCGACGCTTTCCGGCCTTGCGACGCTCACAGGTCCGCGGCATGGCGGCGCCTGGACCAGCGTCACCGCGCTTGCGGAAAAGGCGGGCTCGGTCGGCGTGCGGGAGGCGATCCGCGGCATGCTGTCCTCGGAAGGTGTCGTCAGGCCCTTCGGCCACAGGCTCTATCCGCATGGCGATCCACGAGCGCGGGCGCTGATGGCGAGTTTCGAAGCGCCGCCGCTCTACGCCTCGCTTGCCGACGCGGGGGAGGATCTGCTCGGCGAACCGATCAACATCGATTTCGCACTAGCATCGCTTGCCGCGACTTTCGCGCTTCCCGAAGACGCGCCGCTCGTCATCTTTGCGCTTTCCCGCACCGCCGGCTGGCTGGCGCATGCCATGGAGCAGGTCGAGAGCGGGCACCTGATCCGCCCGCGGGCACGTTACACCGGCCTTGGCGGCGAATTCGGTGCATAGCGTCCTTTAAAGCCCGGCGGCCTTCTTGGCTGACATGACACCACCATAATAACTCCTTTATCCTGCAAGGGAATCACAGGTGAGCAGGGACGATGTTGGGCAGCAATTTCAGCTTGAGTTTGAGCCTGTTCGTGGCACAGGGGCGCGAACGCGACACGGCCGAGTTCTACAAGAACGTCTTCGGCGCCACGGAAACCAATTCCTATGAAATGCTGCGCCTGATGATGATCGAGCTGCAGCTCGGACCGATCGGCATCGTCGTCTGCGGATCGGATTCGGAAAGAGAAGCCGCGCCTTCCTATCAGGGGCCTTACCATCCGAAAAACGACGGCGCCGTCAGCACGATCTTCCAGCTGACGGTGCCGGACGTCGAAAGCGTCGTCGAGGCGGCGTTCCAATTCGGCGGCATGATGCGCGACAGGATCCAGACGGACATGAATGGTCGCCAGGTGGCGTCGATCTTCGATCCGGCCGGTCACGTCTGGGTGCTGACCGAGCGGGAGCGAGAGCAGGACGAGGAATAGTCTCGTCGTGGCCGTTCGGGGCGCGGATAGAGACCGGGCCGGCTGACGGAACTCTTCAGCTCAAGGGCGGATCAGCAGGATCGGGCAGGGGGCGCCGGCCGGCAGCTCCGGCGCGTGCGCCGGGCGGATGATGAGGCCGTCGGAATGGGCAAAGATCTTCATCATCGACGAATCCTGCTTCGCGAAGGCCTCCGCGACGAGATTGCCGTCGCGGTCTCTCGTCAGCTTGGCGCGGAGATAATCCTGGCGCTGGTCGTTGGCAGAAAGTTTGCTTGCCGCGACGCCCTGCACCTCCCTGCGCTTCTCCGGCAGGTGCGCGAGCTTGCGGATCAGCGGCTCGAGGAAGAGCAGGCTGGTGACCAGGCTAGCCACCGGATTGCCCGGCAGGCCGAGAACCTGCATTTCGCCCAGCGCGCCGACCATCAGCGGCTTGCCCGGCCGCATGGCGATGCGCCAGAAATCCAGTTCCATGCCGGCCGCTTTCAGCGTCGATTGCACCAGGTCATGATCGCCGACCGAGGCCCCACCAAGGGTCACCAGCACGTCGGCCTTGGCCGCACGAGCCTTGTCGATGGCCGCGGTGATGTCCTCAGGCCGGTCCCGGACGATGCCGAGATCGAGGACTTCGCCGCCATTGTCGCGCACCAGGGCGGAAACGCCGAAGGTGTTGGAGGCGATGATCTGCGCGCTCCCGGGCGTGGCGCCGGGCGGGACAAGCTCATCTCCGGTCGCAAGGACTGCGACGCGGGGACGGCGATAAACGGAAAGCTCCGGGTGGTTCATGGCCGCGGCGACCGTCAGATGCGAGAAATCGATGAGCATGCCGGCCGGGAGCACGGTTTCGCCCTCGGCAAAATCCTGGCCGCGGGGGCGCACATGCCGGCCCCTGATGACTTCGAACCTGGTGCGAATGCGGTCACCTTCGAGCTTTTCGGCATCTTCCTGGATGAGGATGGAATCGGCACCTTCCGGTAGGGGCGCACCGGTGAAGATGCGCACAGTCTCGCCCTTGCCAACCGTGCCTTCGAAGGCGTGGCCGGCGGCGGCGGTACCGATCACGGTCAGTTCGGCCCCGATCGCCGGTGCGTCGGAAGCCTTGAGCGCATAGCCATCCATGGCAGATGCGTCGAAGGGAGGCTGGGTGAGGCGGGCAACGAGATCCGCCGCAAGAACCCGGCCGTTCGCTTCGCCAAGCGCGACCGTCTCCACCGTGCCGATCGGATTGGCCTTGCCGAGCAGGCGGTTCTTCGCTTCGGAAACGGGCAGTAACGCCATTTCTCAGTCCTCTGCGCGATAGGTTCCGGATTTGCCGCCGGTCTTTTCGAGAAGGCGGATGCCACCGATCTCCATCGCCTTATCGACGGCCTTGGCCATGTCGTAGATCGTCAGGCAGGCGACCGAGGCGGCCGTCAGCGCTTCCATCTCGACGCCAGTCTTGCCGGTGAGTTTCGCGGTTGCGGTCACCCGGAGGCCCGGAAGCTGCTCGTCCTCGGTGATGTCCACGACCACCTTGGTCAGCATCAGCGGATGGCAGAGCGGGATAAGATCCGAGGTCTTCTTGGCGGCCATGATGCCGGCGAGCCGCGCCGTGCCGATGACGTCGCCCTTCCTGGCATTGCCTTCGCGGATCGTTGCCAGCGTTTCCGGCAGCATGCGGATATAACCTTCGGCGGTCGCCGAGCGGCTGGTTTCGGCCTTGTCGCCGACATCGACCATATGCGCCTCGCCGGACGCGCCGATATGGGTGAGGCCCGTCATTATTCCGCCGCCTGGGCCGCAGCCTCGCCGGTTAAAAGAAGGCGGGTAGCAGCGGCCACGTCGTCCTTGCGCATCAGGCTTTCGCCGACGAGGAAGGTGTTGATGCCGACCTTTTTCAGGCGCTGGCAGTCCTCATGGGTGAAGATGCCGCTTTCGCCGACGAGCAGCCTGTCGGCCGGCACCATCGGCGCCAGCCGCTCGCTCGTTTCGAGGTTGAGTTCGAAAGTGCGCAGATTGCGGTTGTTGATGCCGATCAGCGGAGAGGGGAGTTTCAGCGCCCGTTCCGTTTCCTCTTCGTCATGCACCTCGATCAGCGCATCCATACCGAGTTCAGCGGCAACATCGTAAAGCTCGCGCGCCTCGCCGTCGGAAAGCGAGGCCATGATCAGCAGGATGCAATCGGCACCCCAGGCCCGCGCCTCGTGGATCTGGTAGGTCTCGAACATGAAATCCTTGCGCAGCGCCGGCAGCGAGCAGGCGTTGCGGGCAGCGCTCAGGAATTCTGGCGCGCCCTGGAAGCTCGGCGCATCGGTGAGGACGGAGAGGCAAGTGGCGCCACCGGCTTCGTAAGCGGCGGCAAGCGACGGCGGATCGAAATCCGGGCGGATAAGGCCCTTGGACGGGCTTGCTTTCTTGATCTCGGCGATCAGGCCGAAGGCACCGGTATCTTGCCTCGCCTTCAACGCGCGATGAAAACCGCGCGGGGAAGGCTGGTCCGCAGCGCGGGCCTTCAGCTCCGCAAGCGGTACGCTCGCCTTGGCAGCAGCGATTTCCTCGCGTTTATAGGCTTCGATCTTCTTGAGGATGTCCGTCATGACCTCAATCCTTTTCGTTCGAGACGGCAACCAGACGGTCGAGCGCTGCCGCCGCCTCGCCGCTCTCCAGCGAACGGGTGGCAAGCCTCATGCCGTCGGTGATCGTTTCCGCCTTGCCGGCAACGATCAGAGAGGCGGCCGCATTGCAGAGCGAAATATCGCGATACGCATTCTTCGCACCACCGAGCACGGCGCGCAATGCCGCCGCGTTGTGGACACCATCGCCGCCCTTAAGCTCGTCCAGCGTTACAGGCTGAACGCCGAAATCCATCGGCGTCAGCTCGAAGGAGCGGATCTTACCGTCTTCCAGCGCCGTCACCTGGGTAATGCCCGTGGTGGTGATCTCGTCCATGCCGTCGCCGTGGACGATCCAGACGGTCTCCGAACCGAGATCGCGCAGCACTTCGGCGATCGGACCGAGCCATTTTGGCGCAAAGACGCCGAGGAGCTGGCGCTTGGCGCCGGCAGGGTTGGAAAGCGGGCCGAGCAGGTTGAAGATCGTGCGGGTGCCAAGCTCGACACGGCTGGGGCCGACATGGCGCATGGCCGCGTGATGCATCGAGGCGAACATGAAGCCGATGCTGGCTTCCCGGATGCAGCGGGAGATCTGGTCGGGACCGATCTCCAGGTTGACGCCCAGAACGCCAAGCGTATCGGCCGTGCCGGATTTGGAACTCAGCGCCCGGTTGCCATGCTTGGCGACCGGGACGCCGCAGCCGGCGACGATCAGGGAGGCAAGCGTGGAGATGTTGTAGGTGCCGAGGCCGTCGCCGCCCGTGCCGACGATATCGATGGCGTCGGCGGGGCCGGAGACGGGCAGCATCTTCGATCGCATGGTTTCGACCGCGCCGGTGATCTCGGCAACCGTCTCGCCACGAACGCGTAGAGCCATCAGGAAGCCGCCGATCTGCGACGGCGTCGCTTCGCCGGACATCAGGATGTCGAAAGCGCCTCGCGCCTCTTCGTGACTGAGGCTCTCGCCATTGGCAACCTTGGCAAGCAGGGGTTTCAGCTCAGGCATGGTCGGCCGTCCCTCTGTTTCACTGGAGCACGGCCTGGTCGACCACCGTCTGGTTGACGGACACGCCGTAGCTGGTCTTCAGACTGTTGACCATCTGATCGAGCATGTCGTCACCGGCAGCGTTCGCCATCTGCTGCAGCTGCTGGTCGCCGGAAAGCGCGTCCGTCGTCGCCTGGTCGACGGCGGCGACCTTCATCAGAAGGCGGCTTTCGCCGTCGGAGCCGAGCGCGGTCGCGGTGGTGTTGACCGGGCCGGCGAAGGCCGCCGAAATCGCCTCGTTGCCGAAGATCGCATCCTCGGCGCCGCGGCGCAGGCCCTGCTTGTTTTCGACCGCAACGCCAAGTTCGGTGGCAATGGCTGCCAGCGTCTCGCCCTTGTCGAGGCGGCCCTTGAGTTCGGTCGCGCGGGCGGCAAGCGCCTGGCGCTGCTGTTCGGCAGTCCAGTCGGCAACGGCCTTGTCGCGCACATCGGCGAGGGGGCGGTCCCGCTCGGGCACGATATTGCGCACCTCGAACCAGACGTAACCGTCATTGCCGAGGTTTACCGGAATGGTGTCAGCGCCCGGTTCGGTGCGGAAAACCTCACCAAGAAGCGTGTTCGAGGCGGGAAGCTCGGTGATCCGCTGCTCCTTCTCGTTGCGGCCGGAGGCATCCGACGTCACGGTGACAGCCTTGAGGTTGAGCGCCTTGGCGGTATCCTCGAGCGAGGTGCCGCCGCTACGCATATCCTCGAAACGGTCGTGGACGCTCAAGACTTCCTGGGACGCGGAAGAGACGGCAAGCCGCTTGCGGATCTCCTCCTTGACTTCGTCGAACGACCGCGTCGTCTCAGGCCGGATATTGGTGACGCGCAGGATGACCGGGCCGAACGTGCCGTCGATGACAGGCGTCGTTCCGCCGCTGGCAGTGATCTTGAAGGCCGGATCGGCAAATGCCGGATCGGGCACGTTCTCCCTGGTGAAATCACCGAGCAGAACGTCCGCCGCGGTCTTGCCCTGATCCTTGATGATCTGGTCGAAAGTGGCGGTGCCGTCCTTCAGCTGCGCCGCGGCGGCCTGTGCCATTTCCTTGTTGGGGAAGGGGAGCTGCTCGATGGTGCGGGTTTCGTGCGTCTTGTAGCTGTCCTTGCGCTTTTCGTATTCGGCGCGCGCTGCTTCGTCGGTCACCGAAGATGCATCGGCAATATCGCCCGGCTGCAGCTTCACATAGGCAAACGTGCGGTATTCAGGTGCGCGGTAACGGGTCTTCACGCGTTCGAACCAGGCAGAGAGGACATCGTTCGCCGGCGCCTTCACAGGGTCGATATTGGCATTGGAGAGCAGGACATAATCGATCGAGCGGGTCTCGTCGCGATAGCTCTTCAAAGCATCGACCAGCACTTTCGGCGGCTGGAAGCCGTCCGAAACCGCCTCGACGATCTGGCTGCGCACCGCAACCTTGCTGCGCTCCTTGATGTAATCGTCTTCGCGGATGCCGGCATTGCGCAGGCGCGAGGTGAAGAGATTGCGGTCGAACTGGCCGTTGACGCCCTTGAAGGCCGGGTCTTCGGCGATCAGTTTGGCGAGGCGGTCTTCCGACAGGCCGAGGTTCATGTCGTCGGAAAGCTGATCGAGTGCGGCACCAGCCGCGAGCTGTGTGAACACCTCGTTCTGGACGCCGAAGGCGCGAGCCTGCTCGGCGGTCAGCTGCGTGCCGAACTGGCGGCTGAGATTGGCGATCTGGCGCTGATAGGCGAGGCGGAATTCCTGGCTCGAAATCTGCTGGTCACCGACGGTCATCACCGTGTTGCCGCTCGCCGTCACCAGGGAGTGCGAAACGCCCCAGATAGCGAAAGACGCGACCAGAAGCAGGAGAAGCGACTTGGCAACCCAGGAGCGGGCGGCGTTTCTGAGGGAATCAAGCATCGATCAACATACCTTGCGAACAGTCCTGCCGCCCGGAAAAGGCGGATTGAAGGACTGTCTCTAAATCAAACCGAGATGGAAATGAAGGCATGCTGACGGAAAAGCGAAAAGCTCCCATTCAGGCGCGTCTGGCGGTCTTCACACTCGCCGCAATCGGACCTGCATTCAGCCGGTCGGCCAAGGCCCGTGCGTCCCGCGGTGCGCGCACTTTCACGTCGTTGTCGAAGTAGACATAGACATCCAGCCCATGCGCCCGAGGCGGAGAAGGTGGCCCCACGCGCTCCGCGTCCTTCGGGTCGCGACCCTTGGCCCATTGGCGAATGAGCTGCGCCCACCGGTCGAGGGCCTTATCGTCATATCCGCTGACGTAAAGTTGTTCGGAGCCATGCAGGCGGCAATAGACGAAATCGGCAGTGAGATCCATCAGGAGAGGCCATTCGACCGTATCTGCGACGACCAAGCCGACCTTGTAGCGACGCAGCAGGTCGACGAACTCCGGCGAGCGGAAGCTGTCGTGACGGATTTCCAACGCGTGGCGAATCGGCCGGTTCGCATCCGTTTCGACATAGGAGTGCCCATCGGAGCGCTCATCGAGACGCGCGTCGTGCCGCCGGGCGAGCGCGACGGCATCCTCCGTGCTCTTCGGCAACAGCTTCAGAAAGGGCTCGAAACGTTCCGCATCGAATTTCATTCGCGGGGGAAACTGCCAGAGAATGGGTCCGAGCTTCTTGCCGAGGCGCAGGACGCCGGACGCCAGGAAATTGGCGAGCGGCGTCTCGATGTCGGTGAGGCGGCGCATATGGGTTATGTAGCGCGAACCTTTGATTGCGAAGACGAAGTCGTCGGGCGTTGCATCATGCCAGGCGGCAAAGCTCCGAGGCCGTTGAAGTCCGTAGAAGGTACCGTTGATCTCGATCGAGCGGAAATGCTCGGCGGCGTAGGTCAGTTCCTGCTTCTGCGGCAGGCCTTCAGGGTAAAAAACGCCGCGCCAAGGCTTATAGGTCCAGCCCGAAATGCCGATCCGGATATCGCCCGACTGCTTCTTCATCGCACCACCTGACGTCGTCATGGTGATCCGAACCCATTTGCGGTGCGCGGGTTCCCGGCATATGTGCTATTTCGTGAAGATGAAGAAGGATCCGAGCGCGATGAAACCGAAGCCGACGATCTGCTTCCAGTGAATCGGCTCGCCAAGATAAAGTACGGAGAAAATCACGAAGACAGAGAGCGTGATGATCTCCTGGATGGTCTTCAGCTGCGCTGCATTGAAGTAACCGTAGCCGATACGGTTGGCTGGCACCTGGGCGCAATATTCGAAGAAAGCGATGCCCCAGCTCACCATGATGACAAGATAAAGCGGCTTGCTCTCGAATTTCAGGTGTCCATACCAGGCGAAGGTCATGAAGACGTTCGACAGAATCAGAAGACCGATCGTGAGGAAGGGCGTGGCGCTTGCGAACATGATGGGAGAATCCGTTGGAAGTGGCCGATGCCATACGGCAACCGGGTTCGTCTGCCAAACACAAGACTTCGTGAAGTAAGCTGCAGCCCGGGCATGCGAGCCCGCTCAGGCGGAAGGCGGACTGTTGGGCTCGACTTTGCTGCGACACCACCGCTAGAGGCATTCGTTGCCACTGCATGAGGATGATGGGATGGCAGTGCTTTTCGCGACGTCCTGGCGCTAGAGGCCTTCATGGCCCTGTATTCGAACGGCGCAGGCAGGATTTAGTGAAAGGTTTCGGGACGGACTTCGTCTTCGAGAATGCGGAAGGCTTCGTAGAGCGCCTCGACCAGGATATCGGTCAGCTTGTCGGCGTCGTTGTCCTGAAGGAACAGCGCAAGAGACTGTTCAGACGGCTGGTGGGTATTGGCTTCGTTCGACATATCATTGTCCTCAATCTGAACCGGAATCATTCCGGGTGAGGTCGACGGTAGGGACGCTGGCTTGCACCAAGCTTGACGACTTGTGCCAACGACCAAGACAAGCCGCCGGGCATCTTCAGCGGGAGGGAACGGGAATACGCTGATAACGTTCCCCGACCATATGCGATGTCAAAGCTGATTAGAGATGCGGCGGCGCTGGCCAGTTAGAAATGCGACACTGGCTCCGACAATCAGCCCCCGACCGGACCGGCTGGGCCGGGTTGCAAGGGAAGGGAGGGGGCGGGTGATAAACACCCCATTCGGCTTTAGCTTCCTCAGTAGCAATTGTTTCCTTGGCGGTTGATACTCGCTTGCGCCTGTATGTAGCAAGATAGGGATCTAAGCGGCACGATGCTTCCGGAAATCAAGTTGCAGGGTGACGTCGATGTCGCCGCGCTGTCACCACTTCTTCGCGGCATGCTTCTTTCCGTTGCCTATGCTAACGGTGAGGGTGGCATTGGGCTGACGGCGACCGGCGCCATGAACCGCAAGTTCGTGCATTGGGCCGCTGTGAACTTCCTCTGGCCCGACTTCACAGCAAAAGATCTCTACAGCATGAACAAGGTGCTCAATGAAAGCGACATGCCGCCGCTTTGGGTGGTGCGCGACATGACCCGTCATCTAAAGCTGCTGCGCCGGAGAAAGGATGTGCTGCTGCCAACCAGACGCGGCCGGGAGTTCCTGATGAACCCGCAAGCCTTCTTCGATCTGGTCGCCACGGATTACCTCTATTCCTATGTCCACGCCACCGAGCGGGAAGAGGAGGTCCAAGCGCGGTTACGCTGGTGGCGCATGTTCCTCAACCTTCTCAACATCAAAGCCAGAGAAGGTTGCACGCCATTAGATGTTGTGAAGATCCTCTATCCAGATCTGGCGCCTCTTTCAGAAACCGAAATGACCCTAGAAGCCTGGGAGTTAAAGTCCGATCTCCAGTATGGCGTCTTACGGCGCTTGTGCTGGCTCGGCTTGCTCTATGAAGCAAGAGAGGGGCTCACACTCTTCCAGGACGGATCCTTCCACAAGACGCCGCTTTGGTCCGCCTGCCTGCAATTGGAATCGGATACGCAGAGCGACATCGGCGTGCACTGACGATTTTTATTCCGCCGCTGGCTGCCTCAATAACGCTTTCTGACGCTTCGCAATCACCGCTGGATCGTTCATAAAATCCGTGCTCCGTCCCGGCTTGCGGCCACGCTTCTGATAGCCGTTTGCCGTGCTGCCGTCGCGAATGCCGAACATATGATCCGTTTGGCCCGTTCGGCGAAGACCGCTCTTGCTGCGCTGCTGTTCTCGGCCGGCCTGCAGCTCAGCGACGATCGACAGCACGTCGTCCAAACGCTTGTTCTCAACGACTTCGGATCGATGCACCGATCGCAACGTGTCGAAGGTTCTGTAGGGCAGGGCAAAGCTCTCGTGCATGATCTCGAGGCGGCCGTCCGGATAGTCGCAGACCACGACCTTCTTACCTGCCAGGGACCTGGAAAGGTCCGTCGGATCAAGAATGAACAGCACCTTGTCGTAGCGCAGCGTCAGGGCCTGCGACAGCGTGCGGACCTCCTTGCGGCACATGGCACCATCGAGGTTCTCATGATCGGCCAAAGGTCGGTGCACGTCTTTCGGATTGCGTGGCGGCTTGCCGAACCGCGAATTGAAATCCGCAATGAACTCAGGCGCATAGGCGTTGGCCGCCTCAATCGTATCGATGCCGCGAAGCCGCATCTCCTTCACCAACCGGTCCTGCAATGTCTGATTGGCACGTTCCACACGGCCCTTGGCCTGCGGAGTGTTGGCGCAGATGATGTCGATGTTCAACTCATAGAGCGCCCGACCGAACTGCGTCAGGCCACTCGTCCGGTCCTTCTCGGACGCATGGGGCGAACGAAAAACACCATGCTTGTCGCTGTAGAAAGCCAGCGGCTTGCCCCATTGCTGCAGATAGGCCTTGGTCGCGTGCAGATAGTCGAATGTGTTCTCCGATCCGGCAAACCGTAGATGCAAGAGCTTGCCGGTGGCGTCATCGATATAAACGAGTAGGGCGCATTTGGGGCCGCGGTTCTCGAACCACCAGTGATGCGACCCATCGATCTGCACCAGTTCGCCAAAGCAGTCGCGCCGGCCGCGTGGCTGGAAAAACCCGTTTCTTGCGTTCCCGGCGCGAGATCCAGATGCCGGCCTCGGTCATCCATTGCCGCAATGTCTCCTTGGCAACAGAGATCCGGTGCAACTCGATCAGCTTCTCGCGCGCCAATGTCGGGCCGAAATCCAGATAGCGCTCGCGGATCAGATCCAGCGCCGCATTGCGGAAATCCTCGCTGTGACGCCGGTTGCTCGGACGTGATCGCTTCTTCGAAACGAGGCCGGCTGGACCATCCCGGTCATAGGCCTGCAACAGCCGATGGACCTGACTTCGACTGAGGTCGAGCAATTCGGCGGCCTGAACAACGCTCAGGCGTAGGTCAGGGATCTTCTGGATGACTTCGAGGCGATGCAATTCTTTCTGCGACATGGTGATCAAACAGGACATGACAACTCCAACCGCTCATGGTCTCGACCAGGCTGAAGATCATCATCCTTGCTCCCAACGTTGGCTTTGACCAGTGCGTCGAGAGGCGAGACTGTCGCATCTCTAACTGGCCCAACTGTCGCATTACTAAATAGCCGTGGAGAATCTACGCCAAGTGCAACATACGCGATTGGAGGGTAGGGGATCAGCCTGTTTCACGCAAATGGGCGATGAACACTTCGGCCGGTGTTTTGTATCCGAGGCATTTGCGTGGCTGCGCATTCAGGTGATGGCCGAGGTCGACGAGCTGTTGCTGTGTGATGTTGGATAGGTCGGTGTTACCAGGCAGGAAGCGGCGGATCCGCTTGTTGGCGTTCTCGACAGCACCTTTCTGCCAGGGTGAGTTCGGGTCGCAGAACCAGCTCTTGGCGCCGATCCCGTCTTCCAAAGCCCGGAAGCCGGCAAACTCGGTACCGCGGTCGAAGGTAAAGCTGCGACGGGCAAAAGACGGCAGCGGCGAGAACGCATTGATGATCTTGTCCATGATCGGCCGCGAGTGGCGGCTGCGGTTCTTGATCAACACGGTGTAGCGGCTCTTGCGCTCGACGAGCGAAGTGATGTTGGCCTCGCCAAGCTCGCGTTTGAAGATCAGCAGATCGCCTTCCCAATGGCCGAACTCGGACCGATCATCAACAAAATCAGGCCGTTGCGAGATCCGGCACTCAAACGGGATGAGCCCACCACGCGGCTTGCGGGATCCACGCGGCAAGCGTCGGCGACGTCGCTCAGGCAGGTGCTCGTAAAGGCCAAGCGGATAATCCTCCTTGCAGTAGATGAAGCGATAGATCGTTTCCGGGCAGATGCTGACTGGGCTGATCCCGTCAATCAACAGCCGGCCGGCAATCTGTTCCGGTGACCATTTGGCCTTCAATCGATCGATAATCAGGTCTCGCAGCTGTGGATGTCGTCTGAGCTTGCGCAGCCGTCGGCGGCGCTCCTTGCTCATGTCGTCGGCAATGGTGCCGAAGTAACCAGTGTATTCTGGAAACTCGCGGTCGTGAAACGCGTTGCGCCTGAGCTCGCGGTATATGGTCGAACGATGACGGCCGAGTTGGCGGGCGATCTCACCAACCGGCAGCTTGCGTTCCTTTAATTGATACAGATGGCGGCGGTCGGACAGGGTGAGTTGCGAATAGCAGGGCGACATGCAAATTTCTCCAAGGCGAAGCCATTGATGTTATTGGCATGTCGCACTTGAAAATAGAATGTACCCCGCTACATGCGAAGATCGCATAAGATAGATTATGGAACTAACCGAATTGCAAAGAAGCCCGGCAGACCTGGGGTTCTTGGTCACTCCATAACCCCGCAGCGATCAAAGATCGACGGCAACTTCGAATGTCAGGCCGTCATAGGCCGGTTCGACATGTGGCGGCGTTTCCGCCATCACCGTGTCGTAGTCGAGCGGAAGATGCATGTGCGTCAGGATGGCGTGCTTCGGCGCAAATTTCGCGATCCATTCGAGCGCCTGTTCCAGCGACAGATGGCTCGGGTGATATCGGTACTGCAGCGTATCGATGATGAGCGTATCAAGCCCGCCGAGCCTCGGAACGCTTGCAGGCGGAAAGTCGCTCACGTCGCTGCAATAGGCCACGTCACCGATCCGGAAACCCAGCGAATGGATGTCGCCATGCACCTGCAGATGCGGCAGGAAACGGATCTGTCCGCCGGGTCCGTCGATGACGATCGGCTCCTCAAGGGTGTCGATCAGGAACGGCCGCACGATCGGCGGATAGTTGCCGCCCGCCGGGGTTTCGAGGCAATAGCCAAAACCCTGGCGAATCCGTTCCATGGTGAATGCATCGGCATAGATCGGGATGCGATGATGCTGCAGGATGAAATAACCGCGCAGGTCGTCGATGCCGTGCAGATGATCCGCATGGGCGTGGGTATAGAGAACCGCATCGACCCGCTGCACCTTGGCGGCGATCATCTGTTCGCGAAAATCGGGGCCGGTATCGACCACCACCACCGTGCTGCCGCCATCAGGCCCGATCTGCTCGACCATGAAGGCGGCACGCGTGCGGCGGTTCTTCGGGTTGTTAGGATCGCAGGCGCCCCAGTCGCCATTCAGCCGCGGTACGCCCGGCGACGACGAGCAGCCAAGAATGGTGAAGCGTCGCCGATACCTCGCCACAGGTCAGAGCCTCGGCATCTTGGAGAAGATACGGAACGCGTTCTGCGTGGTAACCTCAGCGATTTCCTCGTAGCTGACGCCCATGCATTCGGCCAGCACTTCGGCCGTGTTGACCACGTAGGACGGCTCGTTGCGCTTGCCGCGCCAGCGTTTTGGCGCCAGGTACGGCGCATCGGTCTCGACCAGCAAACGGTCGAGCGGCACGGTTCTGGCGATCGCGCGCAGGTCTTCCGATTTCGGAAATGTCAGGATGCCGGAGAAGGATACGTAGCCGCCGAGTTCAACGCCGATGCGGGCGAGGTCGGCGCCCGACGAGAAGCAATGCAGGATGAAAGGGAAGGCCCCCTTCCCGCTTTCCGCCGTCAGGATCTCGGCCATGTCCTCGTCGGCGCTGCGGCTGTGGATGACCAACGGCAGGCCGGTTTCCCGGGCGGCCGCGATATGGCGGATCAGCCCGGTCTTCTGGTCTGCCGGCGTCTGCGTGTCGTAGAAATAGTCGAGCCCAGCCTCGCCGATCGCGACGATCTTCTGATGCGCATTGGCGAGCCGCACCAGGTCTTCGGTCTGGATGTCCAGTTCCTCGCCGGCGTTGTTCGGATGCGTGCCGACCGAGCAGAAGACCGACGGATACCGCTCGGTCAGTGCCAGCAGTCCGTCGAGTTTTCGAACCCGCGTCGAGATCGTCACCATCTGGCCGACGCCGGCCTCGTGGGCGCGCGACACGATTGCATCGCGCTCCTCGGCGAAATCGGCAAAATCCAGGTGGCAATGCGTATCGATCAGCATGGATAAGACCCTATGCGCTCGCTTCCGGCGCGACATAACGCGGGAAGACAGGCGTCGGCGCTTCGAGCGGCGTGCCGGGCTTCAGGCGACCGGCTTCGCCGAGCGCCGCAAAATCCCGTTTATCGATCGGAGACGCCACAAGATCGAGCAGCTTGGCCGACGAGTCCGGCATGAAAGGCTGCAGCAGAACGGCGATCTGGCGCACGACTTCCGCCGTCACGTAGAGCACCGTGCCCATGCGGGCCGGATCGGTCTTTTTCAGCACCCACGGCGCCTGCGCCGCGAAATAACGGTCGGTGTCGGAAACGATACCGATGATCGCCGCAAGAGCGCGGTTGATCAGCTGCTTGTCCATTTCCTCGCGGCAGACGGCAATCAGGCCGTCGGCAGCGGCAAGCAGTTGCTTGTCGGCGTCGGTGAGTTCGCCCGGTTCCGGAACATGGCCGTCGCAGTTCTTGACGATCATCGACAGCGAGCGGCTTGCAAGATTGCCGATGCCGTTGGCCAGATCCGCATTGACCCGGGTGGCGATCAGCTGATCGTTGCAATTGCCGTCCTGACCGAAGGAAATCTCGCGGCAGAGATAATAACGCACGTAGTCGAGCCCGAACTTCTCCAGAAGCTCGAACGGATCGACGACATTGCCGGTCGATTTCGACATCTTCTCGCCGGCATTGAGCACGAAACCGTGGGCAAAGACGCGCTTCGGCAGCGGCAGCCTGGCCGACATCAGGAAGGCCGGCCAATAGACCGCGTGGAAGCGGATGATGTCCTTGCCGATGATATGCGCGTCCGCCGGCCAGTATTTGGCGCGCGGGCCGTTCGGGTCTTCCATGTAGCCGGTTGCGGTGATGTAATTGGTCAGCGCATCGACCCAGACATACATGACGTGCGCCGGATCGTTGGGTACCTTGATACCCCAATCGAACGTGGTGCGCGATACCGACAGGTCCCGCAGGCCGGATTTCACGAAGGAGATCACCTCGTTGCGGCGCTCGTTGGGGCCGATGAAATCCGGGTTCTCCTCGTAGTGCTTCAGCAGCTTGTCGCCGTATTCGGAGAGCTTGAAGAAATAGCTCGACTCCTCCACCCATTCCACCGGCGTTCCCTGCGGTCCATAGCGGACGCCATCGCGGACCGACGTTTCGTCCTCGGCATAAAACGCTTCGTCGCGCACCGAATACCAGCCCGCATAGGTGTCCTTGTAGATGTCGCCATTATCGGCCATTCGGTTCCAGATGTTCCTGGAGGCCTCGTGGTGGCGCGGCTCTGTGGTTCGGATGAAATCGTCGTTGGACGCGTTGAGCAGCTTGCCCATCGCCCGGAATTCGCTCGAATTGCGCTCGGCAAGCGCTTCTGGCGAAATGCCTTCGGCGCGCGCCGTCTGCTGCATCTTCTGGCCGTGTTCGTCCGTGCCGGTCAGGAAAAAAACATCCTTGCCGTCCAGGCGCTGGAAGCGCGCCATGGCATCCGTCGCGATCAACTCATAGGCATGGCCGATATGCGGCTTGCCGTTCGGGTAGGAAATCGCAGTGGTGATGTAATAGGGCGTCTTGTCGGACATCGGGGGCACTCGGGCACTTGGATTTGGATCATGCCGCTCTTAGCGCATGTTTCGCTGATGCGAAACACAAAGTTCCTTATGCGGTTCCCGCCCCTGCCCTTAAAGTTCAGCGTCGCGCCGCTTCGAGGATCGACAGGATCGTCTGCTTGCGGTCCAGATTATAGGCCTGCGCGATGGTGATCTTCTCAGTCATGTCGCTGACCAGTTTTGCCTGCCGGTCGGCCGTTGGTAGATCGCCGGCAAGGGCTGCGTTGCGCGCTTTGTCGATCAGGTGATCGCCCAGGTGCTCCAGGAAAAAGCCGAAGATCACTTCGCTGTCCTTGCCGGACAGCACATCCGCGAGCCGGTGCATCGCCTTGCGGGCTGTCGGACCGTCGGCTGCGACGACCTCCTCGAAGGCGGAGATGATCTCGGTGCCGCCGTAGTTCAGGAGTTTCAGCGCCTGGGAAACGCTGCCCTTGGACATGCGGAGCACCATCTCTTCCATCTTGCCGCCGTCGAGCGGCGTACCCAGGCCCGCGAGCGCCTTTGCAAGATCTCTGTCACCGAGCGGCGACAGCCTCAGCGACTGGCATCGCGAACGGATCGTCGGCAGCAATTTTCCAGGCGCATGCGAGAGGACCAGAAAAAGCGCCCGGCGCGGCGGTTCCTCGAGGATCTTCAGAATGGCATTCGCCGCATTGCGGTTCAGATCGTCGGCCGGATCTATGATGACGATGCGCCAATTGCCGGTGCCTGACGTCTGCGAGAAGAAATGCCCGGCCCGACGCACCTCGTCGACCGTGATCGCCGTTTTCGTCTTGCCGGTCTTTTCGTCCACCGGGCGGGCGAGATGCAGGAAGTTATGTGAGGCGCCGGAGGCGATTTGCCGGCTGACCGACGAATTGAGATCGGGATCGGTGAGATGCTCGGGCGCAGTCGCGGGATCGGGATGCGAAAGCACGTGGTTGGCAAAACGGAAAGCGAGCGTCGCCTTGCCGATACCTTCCGGTCCTTCGATCAGGATCGCATGGTGACCCTTCCCCGAACGATAGCTGCGGGCCAGAAAATCCTCGGCGGTCTGGTGGCCATAAAGATGCGGATTGCGCGCCGGCGGCACGGCGCCTTCCAGAATACCGGCGGTTTCCTCGCTCATCCGACCGATTCCGCACTGCTCTTCTGGGTAAAGCTCAGTTCGCGCACCAGCGGCTCGACGATCGCGAAAATCTCGTCAGCGATCTCGTCTTCGGAGCGCTCGGCATCGACCACATGGCAGCGTTCCGGTTCCGCCTCGGCGATCTCCAGATAGGCCTCGCGACGCTTTTCGTGGGTCTCGATCTCCTCGCGCTCAAAACGATCAGGCGCGCTGTCGGCACCGCGTTTGCGGGCACGTTTCAGGCCGACTTCGGCCGGCAGGTCGAGGATCAGCGTGCAATCCGGCACCACACCGTTGATCGCCACCCGCTGCAGCGCCTCGATATAGTCAGGTTCCAGATTGCCGGTAACGCCCTGGTAGACGCGCGAGGAATCGATGAACCGGTCACAGAGCACGACCGCGCCGCTTTCAAGCGCCGGGCGGATCACCTCCTCGACATGGTCGTTACGGGCCGCGGCAAACAGGATTGCCTCCATCCGCACGCCGAACTCTTCCGCCGCACCCGAAAGGAGAACATGGCGCACGGCTTCCGCGCCCGGCGAGCCGCCAGGCTCCCGCGTCATCAGCACATCATGGCCACGGCGGCGCAACTGATCCGCCAGCCGGCGAATCTGGGTGGATTTGCCAGCCCCCTCGCCGCCTTCGAAAGTTACGAACAATCCGGAATGTTCTGCCACGCGTCTTTCCGCACTCATTTTTTGTCAGCTTATAACGCATAAGGGTGCGCTGCGAAACATCGTGTTGTCAAAGCCAGAAGAACATCAGTTCAAGCAACGCATCCGTCGCCTGGCTGACGAGGCTGCCCGTTCCGACCGGTTTGGCGGTTACCAGCGGCACTTCCCGCACCACCCGGTCGCCTGCCGAAATCCTCAGCACGCCGGCATCCTGGCCTTCGGTTACCGGAGCCCGCAATGGCCACCGATAGACGATTCGCCCGGACAGGCGGTCGGGATTATTGGCGGGCAGGTAGATATCGACCGGTTCCTTGGCGACGAGATCCACGTGACCCGTCGTACCGCCATAGACGCTCGCCTGGCCGATCACTTCGCCCTGCTTGAACAGGACCTTGGTCTCGAACGAGGAAAGCCCCCATTCGAGCACCCTTTTCGCTTCCTCCAGCCGCTCCTTGTCGCTTGCAAGCCCACCCATGGCGAGGAACAGCCGCGTGCCGTTGCGCGCCACCGATGCCACCAGGGCATAACCCGAACCTTCGGCAAAACCGGCGCCCAGGCCGTCAACGCCGATATTGAGCGAAAAAAGCGGGTTCTTGTTACGCTGGAAGATCTTGTTCCAAGTGAAATCCGGCTGCGCGTAGATCGGATAGAATTCCGGATATTCGCGAAAGATGTGGCGGGAGAGTTCGACGAGGTCGCGCGCGGTCGTGCGGCTCTCCGTGTCCGGCAGGCCGGTGGAATTGCCGAAGACCGACCGGCCGAGACCCAGATCCTTGGCGCGCGCCGTCATCCGGGCTGCAAATTCGCGTTCGGAATGGGAAATGCCCTCCGCCAGCACGATGCAGGCATCGTTGCCATTCTGGACGACGACGCCTTTGACGAGGTCTTCGACGCGTATCTGGGATTTCAGCGCCGCGAACATGGTCGTGGTGCCCGAGGGCGCCCCGCCGGTGCGCCAGGCAAATTCAGAAACCGGATAGGTCGTGTCGCGGCTGATCTCGCCGCGCTTCAGCGCACTGAAGACCACTTCCATGGTCATCAGCTTGGCAAGCGACGCCGGGGGAAAACCCTGGTTTTCGTTGGAGGCGAGCAGCACCGTGCCGGTCTTTGCCTCGACCATATAGATCTGCTTCGCCTTGGTCACGAAGGCGGGCGGTGGTTCCTGCGCGTCGACGGTTTGCGAAAGCAAGCCGGCTTGCAGCAATACTAGGCAAAGAAGAATCAGCAGGCGCCGCATGATCACCCCACGAACCGTTCCGCCCCATGCGTAGCAGCGGCGATTGCACCCGGCAATCGCCCTTGCGTCAGCGCACGGGCTTTTGAGCGGCCTTGGGACCTTCCAGCACCATGTTACCGAACATAACCTGCGGAGTTTTAGCCTGAGGCGCCGATGCGTAGGCGGATTCCACGCTCCGCCCCTGCGGTGGCCTTGCCTGAGTTTCGAGCGGATAGGAAGACGCAACCTGGCGGGTCTGCGCGGCAACGACGCCGCCAGCAACCGGCCGCTCGATCGGGTGGGGACCGACCTGCGGCAATGTCGAGAAATTCTCGAAGGCCTCGAAGGCCTCTGGCGCGGCGGATACCGGCGCCGGGCCACTCGGGGTCCGGCCGGCCAGCGCCATCGGCCGCGGCATGGCCGAGCCGTAGCTCTGGAGCTGGTCGCCCAGCGTCTGGTTCGACGCGACCATGACGCCGGTTGCGATCTGGCCTTCCGGCCGGATCGACGGCAGGCGGTCGCCCTTGCGGATGTAGGACGCCATCAGGAACGGCATGTCCTTCCCGTCCATGCGGGCGCGGCCCACATATTGCACGTTCACATGCGCCGTGCCGATCCGCTTCATGTCGAGCAACTCGGCCGTCTTGTCGGAGACGTCGATGATGCGGCCCGGATGATACGGACCGCGGTCGTTGACCCGGACGATGACCGAGGTGCCGTTGTCGATATTGGTCACGCGGGCATAACTTGGCAGCGGAAAGGTCGGATGCGCGGCAGACAGGTGGTCGCTGTCATAGACTTCGCCATTGGCAGTCAGGCGACCGTGAAACGCCGAGCCGTACCAGGAGGCAAGACCGCTCCTGTTGTAATTCGGATCTTCCTTCGGAACGTAAGTCTGGCCCTTCACCTCATAGGGCTGGCCGACCATGAACCGGCCGCCACCCTTCGGCACGGGCCGGCCGTCGCCGACCACGCGCGGGCTCGCCTTAACGCCATATTCCTTTTCGGAGAAATACTCTTTGCTGCGGGGTTTCGATTTCGGTGCCTCGGTCGTGGCGCAGGACGCCATCCCTGCACAGACCATCGTCATCCCGAGCCATTTCGCACCCAGCGAAAGCTTGCCGCCACTCAAACCCAAACTCATCCGTCCCATGCCGCCTTCACTGCGATACGCCGCAAACGGTCCTCGTAACCGCGCCACTTTTCACAGCCATTGAACCGATCCGAGACATACCCCTATGCCGCGGACTTAATGGAAATGAACTTTTGCTGGCAACGTGGCGAAAATGCGAGTGAAATTGGACACATAGATAAAATTCTATTCAATATGGTTAATGATACGTAAATAACGGCTGCTTTAAAAGCCAAGTACACACCCGAATAACTTCGAGGTTACATAGTCAGAGTTCCGGTTCATCATGCCACTGCGTCTGGAACGACAGGCGCCCGGTAAACACCGGCTGCCCATGTTCGTTACGGACTTCGATCGAGATCGCGCCCTTCCCCCGCTCGGGGAACTCCTCGCGGGCGATGTCCGACAAGATCCGGCTGACCTCCCGGCTGATCTCCTCGCGGGTCGATATTTCCTGGCCCTCATTGTCACGCACAGGTCCGTCACCGTTGATCAAATCGAAGAAGTATCGCGCCATGCCATGCTCACTGCCCTGAGTATTTATCGTCCCGAATTTCCCTTGCGGGCATTTGTTCCCGGCCAGGGGTCAGTCTTTCCGATGGATCTATATAGCCTCCTCATCCGTTCTTTACCTCGATATTGATGCCCCGCCGAGGATAACCGTGATCGACTCTCTACTTCTCAACCTCGAACAGCACGACGTTCTTACCGATGAAGAGCGCAACATTCTCAGGCGCATCGTCGGCCGCGAAAGGCGTTTTCTGGCGGGAGAGGATTTCGTCGCGGAGGGATCGAGGCCCGGCTACAGCAGCCTGCTCGTCGACGGATTCGCTGCCCGATACAAACTGACGGCGGAAGGCACGCGGCAGATCACGGCAATCCACGTCGCCGGGGATTTCGTCGACCTGCACGCCTTCCTGCTGAAAACCATGGACCACGGCGTCGTCGCGCTTTCCCCATGCCATGTCAGCCTTTGCGACCATTCAGACCTGAAGCAGGTGACAGAACAGCATCCGCACCTGACCCGGATGTTGTGGCTCGATACGCTGATCCACGGCTCCATCCACCGTGCCTGGATCGTCGCCATGGGGCGACGCTCCAAAGTCTCGCATCTCGCGCATATCCTTTGCGAACTCTACGTCCGGCTGGACGTGGTCCGCCGCACCAACGGCTGGAGCTTTCACCTTCCGCTCTCGCAGGGGGAGATGGCCGATGTGCTGGGGTTGTCGCTCGTCCACATGAACCGCGTCATCCAGACGCTCAGGCGAGAACGCCTGATCTCCTGGTCCAACCAGACGATCACCATTCTCGACTGGCAACGATTGCAGGAGGTGGCCGAATTCGATCCCACCTACCTGAGCCTGTCGGTGGAGCCGCGGTGAGAGGCGTGAGGGAGAATCACGGTGCGGTATCATGATACGCCAACAATGGCGGAAGACCGGTCACCCGCTGAACCTGATGTATGGCAAGCCTCTACCCAACCGGCCTTCTGCGATCACCCCACCACCTCAGACACATAGACGGGATCAAACTTCGCGCAATGCTAGTTGAGCCTCGACACGCTGCGGAAGTTCGTCATAATCTCGTCAGTTATTCCGGGGGATTTTATGAAGTACTTTTTACTTGCTGTTTCAGCGTTTGCCTTGACTGCCTGCCAGACCCAAACGCCAGAGGAATGGAAGATGCAAAGATCATTCAGAAATTCAGCTGAACGTAGCTGTCACGACAAGCAGGGGACGGACCTCTATTCGAAATGCGTTGAAAACGAGGTACAAGTAAGAAACCAGTTCGCGGAAAGTATCCTGGTTCGCTATGGCGCGAGAGCGAGGCGTTGATTGCCGCGCGCAATTGTTGCTCAAAGAGAACCCCGCTGACTAGGCGGGGTTTTGAATTGCGACCGACCGATTGGGGTGTTGGCCGCATCGGATTTCAATCCCGAACTGAGGTTTGTATAGTCGTCCGAACGGGCGAGGTTGGCGCCGGCCTAACTGCACGATCTTCCCAGCCACGGATTTAAACGCAGCCGAGACGTTCGGGGTCTGCGTTTCAGTCGGCGTCAAGGCAGCATCTGGGGCAGGGCATCCGCCGGACGGCGCCGCAGCCACACGCCCGGTGGCCGCTCCATGGCTTATTTGCATGCTCTTCGCACACCCAGCCTGTAGCCCCGCCATCGCCCCGTGTTTCCATGCCCACATTTTCGCACCTCGATGCCCGCATTTATGCCCGCAAACGTGTGGGCATTGGTGCGAATGGATGCGAAAGCATGCACATAACTGGCACGCAAATGGCCGATGTTACAAGGGGCAAAGCGAGGCTATGCGAGGGAGGGATGGCGGAAGAGGTGGGATTCGAACCCACGGTACGGTTTCCCGCACGCCGGTTTTCAAGACCGGTTCCTTAAACCACTCGGACACTCTTCCAGTGCGCTGGCTTTATAACGGTCACGCGTCCAGCGTCAACCTCGCCTGCCCCATCAGCCCTCGGCAAAGCTCTTCAGAGTCTCGCCCGAAAGCCGATAGCGGATCCACTCTTTCATCGGCTCTGCGCCGATCGCCTCGTAGACCCGGATCGCCGGCGCGTTCCAGTCGAGCACGCTCCATTCGAACCGGCCGCAATCGTTCTCGATGGCGATCCGCGCCAGCCGCTTCAGCATCGCCTTGCCGGCGCCGAGCCCGCGCGCCTTCGGCGTCACATACAGGTCTTCAAGATAAAGCCCGTTCTTCGCCTGCCAGGTCGAATAGCTGAAGAACCAGATGGCCATGCCGATGGGAACGCCGTCCTGCTCGCAGACCAGCGCATGGGTCACCGATCCGGTGCCGAAGATGGAGTTCCCGATCGTCTCGGCGGTCGCCGCGACCTCGTGCTCGGCTTTTTCGTAGATCGCCAACTCGCGGATGAAACCGAGTAATGTCGCCGCATCCTCGCGGACGGCCTCACGTATGGTCAACGCCATCGAAAACCCTTTGGATTGAACGGGCTGAAGCTATGTCTTGAAGCTATATTGGGTGTCAAGACCGGCTGTACGGCCTACTCCGCCGCGGTCTTGATCTCGATCACCTCGACCTCGTAGGAATAGCCATCCAGCATGCCATAGGCCTGCTCGATGTTGCCAATCTCGGTCTCGGCCTTGCCGATCGCGTCGTCGATCGCCACGCAGCGGGATTTCAGCATGCGCCCTAGGACGTCCGCGTTAGGCTTGCGGCCGATGCGATCGATATGATTGCGGATGCGGGCGCGATGGCGCTCCATCTCCAGAATATGGAAGCGGGCGTTGACGATCTTGTCGGTCAGCTTGCGGCGCATGGCGGCGACAGGATCAAAACTGCCCGGCTCGCGCTCGTCGAGGATGATCTCGTTGACCAGCGTTTCGAGAATCATCAGCCCCTGCAGATCCTTGGTATCGGCGAGTTCCGGGTCGTAACCGGTTGTCGTCGTAGACCTTGCGGCGGACGGGATCGGAAAGAAGTTCGTAGGATGCCGTCAGCTTTCCGAATGCATCGACGTCGCCGCCGGCGTCCGGATGAACCGTTTTTGCGCGTTTGCGATAGGCAGACTTGATGGCAACGCCATCCGCCTCCCGCGAAACACCAAGCATCTCATAAGGGTCGATCACAGTGTCACCTGTTTTCGGCAAATCCGATTTCATTGTCTAACGGCTAAGGCCAGTGGTCTCAACCCCTCGCCCACTGTTATGGCCAATTATGGGCAGGGTCATGCCCCTGCCCGCCTTTCCCACAGGCTAGTCCGATCGGGCCCTCAGGCGGGTCCGATGGGGCTATCTCCGCCGGCGCGGCCAGGACGGGCGGCGGCCTTCGGCGACGGGCGCCATCAGGAAGCTGACCAGCACGCAGGGCAGCAATACCAGGAAGGTCGCGACAAGGCTGACATGCTCGGCGATGAAGCCGAGCAGTGGCGGCACGCCGATCGTCGACAACATCAGCGTCAGCGACAGCGCCGCAAGGTTTTCCGAGGGCCTGCCCTTGCCGAGCGCGATCGTCGTCGAGACTGCCAGCGGAAAAGCCAGCGCCACGCCGCAACCGATCAGAAAAAGTGCGGCGCCGGCAAGCGTCAGGCTCGGCATCGCCACGAGGAGCAAAATCCCAAGAGCGACGGAAACGGCCGAGGTGCGCACCAGGATCATGGAGCCAAAACTATCCCGCAGCATGTCGCCGGAAAGCCGCGTCAACCCCATACCGACGGTAAAGGCAGCATAAAGCACGCCGGCAATCGCCGGGTCGGCCTTCAGCTGTTCGCGCAGAAAAAAGATGCCCCAGTCGTAGACCGCGCCCTCGACGATGCAGAGGCCGAAAACCATCACGCAGATCAACACGATCGTCCTGTCGGGAAGCACGTAGGCAGATCCCTTGCGATCGGGCGGCGTCTCCGGTGCCGGGTCTCTTGGGGTAACCCAGAAGACGAACAAACAGGCGGCGATAACGAAACCGGTGGCGAGCGTCTGCTGCACAAAGGGCGTCACCGCCTTTTCGGCGAGGAAGCCGGAACAAAGAGAGCCGGCCAGCAGGCCGACCGACCAGAAACCATGGCTGCGGGACAGTACCTTCCGGCCCGTCCGCTGCTCTATGCCGGCGGAAATCATGTTGGCCGCCACGTCGAAAATGGTGCGGAAAAAACCGAACAGAAAGAAACAGATCACGAACCCGGCGACCGGAAGGATTGTCAGCGCCGGCGTCAGCAGGGCGCAGATCGGCAAGGTGACGAGCGCCGTCAGCCGCGGCGTCAGACGGTCGTTGATGCGGCCGGCCAGCGGCAACGCGAGAAAGGTGCCGACAGGTGCGCTCAGCAGGGCCAGACCGAGGCCGGCCTTGTCGATTCCCAGCGACGCCTGGATAGCCGGCAACCGCGTGAACAGCGAAATGAAGAGGATGGCATTGCTGAAATAAAGCAGCGCCGGCGGTAAAAGATTTTTCATCGAAATGCATGTCCGGGCGAATCAAATTTCCCGCTGCATTCCTGACAGCGTCGATGGATACCGACAAGCCGCGATAACGGGACGCTGCCTTGCGCCACCCACAGGCGGAATATCACGAAAACGTGCGGATAACGGCAGGGGCCGCTTCGACACGTCATCATTCTGTAATCATTCGGATTCGTTTGCATTCCAGAAAGGCGTTGCGCGAAAATTTTGCAGGCGCCATCTTCTCCTTGCGCCTAAAGGCGCTAGCCTTCTTTTGCTCGCCCTTGGAGAAAGCCCGATGCTGGTTCGATATGTTGCCATCGTTCTGTGTTTCGCTCTCTGTTCCTTTACCGCCGTCAAAGCCGAGGATCCGGTCGCCAATGCCCAGGCGGTGATTTCCAGCCAGATCGCTGCGCTGATGCACGACGACGCGGAAAAAGCCTATTCCTTCGCCTCGCCCGGGATCCGCAGTCTCTATCCCAATAAGGACCGGTTCCTGGATATGGTGCGGAAAACCTACGAGCCGGTCTATCATGCCGGCAACTATGCCTTCGGCCGCTCGAAGATGATCGGCGGCGGTGAAGTGGTGCTGCAGGAAGTGATGATCAGCGCCAAGGAGGGCAAGGACTGGACGGCCATCTACGAAATGCGGCTGATGGACGACGGGTCCTACAAGGTCAACGGCGTACGGATGATCCGCAACACCGCCAGCCAGGGAATTTGACAGCCTCGATCAGACCGGATCGATATCGCCCTTCGCCCACATTTCCTGGGTTTCGGCATAGAAATCCGCAAACCGCCCTTCGGCGATCGCCTGGCGGATGCCCTTCATCAGATCCTGATAATAATTCAGATTGTTCCAGGAGAGCAGCATGCCGCCGAGCGCCTCGTCGGCGCGCACGAGGTGATGCAGATAGGCGCGGGAATAATCGCGGGCGGCCGGGCAGCTCGATTCCTCGTCCAGCGGCCGCATGTCCTCAGCATGGCGGGCGTTGCGGATATTGACCTTGCCGCGGCGAGTGAAGGCAAGTCCATGGCGGCCCGAACGGGTCGGCATGACGCAATCGAACATGTCGATGCCGCGCGCCACCGATTTCAGCATGTCGTCCGGCGTGCCGACGCCCATCAGGTAACGCGGCTTTTCGAACGGCAGAACTGGAAGCGTGGTTTCGAGCATCTCCAGCATGACGTCCTGCGGCTCGCCAACGGCAAGCCCACCGACCGCATAACCCTTGAGATCGAGCTGTTTCAGGCCCTCTGCTGAGCGGACGCGAAGCTCGGGCTGGTCGCCGCCCTGGACGATGCCGAACATCGCCTTGCCCGGCTGATCGCCGAAAGCAACACGGCAGCGCTCGGCCCAGCGCAGCGACAGTTCCATCGCCCGCTCGATTTCCTTCGGCTCGGCAGGCAGCGCCACGCATTCGTCGAGCTGCATCTGGATGTCGGAGCCGAGCAGGCCCTGGATTTCGATCGAGCGTTCCGGCGACATGTGGTGCAGGCTGCCGTCCACATGGCTCTTGAACGTCACGCCCTTCTCGTCGAGCTTGCGAAGGCCCGACAGCGACATGACCTGGAACCCGCCGCTATCGGTGAGGATCGGATGTTTCCAGCGGATCAGCTCATGCAGGCCGCCAAGCCGGGCGACACGCTCCGCACCCGGGCGCAGCATCAGGTGGTAGGTATTGCCGAGAATGATATCGGCGCCGGTATCGCGCACCTGGTCGAGATACATGGCCTTGACGGTGCCGACCGTGCCGACCGGCATGAAGGCCGGGGTGCGGATCGTGCCGCGCGGCATGGTGATTTCGCCAAGCCGCGCGCCGCCATCGGTGGCCTTGAGATTGAACTGGAAAGTCTCGGTCATCGGTTGTCCCGGAAAAGAAGGCTGGAATCGCCATAGGAGTAAAAGCGGTAGCCGGTTTCGATCGCGTGGGAATAGGCCGCCCGCATCGTCTCCAAACCGCAGAAGGCCGAAACGAGCATGAACAGCGTCGATCGCGGCAGGTGGAAATTGGTCATCAGCATATCGGCCGTCTTGAACCGGTAGCCGGGCGTAATGAAGATGCCGGTCGCGCCGCTCCAGGGTTTTATCGCGCCGTCATCGGCAGCGGCGCTCTCGATCAGACGCAGCGATGTGGTACCGACGCAGACGATGCGGCCGCCGGCGCGTTTCACCGCATTCAGCCGCGCGGCTATCTCGGCGCTGACATGACCGATCTCCTGATGCATCTTGTGCTCGGTTGTGTCGTCCGCCTTGACCGGCAGGAAAGTCCCCGCCCCCACATGCAGCGTCACGAAATGCCGTTCGATGCCGGCGGCATCGAGGGCCGCGAACAGCTCCGGCGTAAAGTGCAGCCCCGCAGTCGGTGCCGCAACCGCACCCTCCTCGCGGGCGTAGATGGTCTGGTAGTCCTTTTGATCCTGCGCATCTTCCGGGCGCTTGGCGGCAATATAGGGCGGCAGCGGAATGTGCCCGACCGCCATGATCGCTTCGTCGAGTGCAGGGCCGGAAAGATCGAAGCGCAGAGTGACTTCGCCGCCCTCGCCTTTGTCTTCTACGGTTGCGGCAAGCGAACCGATCAGGCAGGCACTGCCGCCATGTCCGAATTCGATCCGGTCGCCGATCTTGATGCGTTTTCCCGGCTTAGCGAAGGCCTTCCAGCGATCTGGGGCGACGCGCATATGCAGCGTCGCGGAAACCTGCTGGCCGCCCGCTCCTTCGCGGTGGCGGATGCCTTCCAGCTGCGCCGGTATGACCTTGGTGTCGTTGAAGACCAGCGCGTCGCCCGGTCTCAGAAAACCCGGCAAATCGGACACGCGGTGATCGGCAAGCACCGGTTCACTCTCCGGCCGGACGACAAGCAGCCGGGCGCTGTCGCGCGGGCTGGCGGGCCTGAGTGCGATATTTTCTTCCGGGAGATCGAAGTCGAAGAGATCGACGCGCATGGATTTTCCAAAAGCGAAACCCGCCCCGCCGACAGACGGAGCGGGCTATTCATTCCGTCGAGATCAGACGTCGGCGGCGACGCGGACCGAAACGATCGAGTCCGGATCCTTGACCGGCTCGCCCTTCTTGATCTGGTCGATGAAGTCCATGCCTTCGATGACCTGGCCCCACACGGTGTACTGCTTGTTCAGCCACGGTGCATCGGTGAAGCAGATGAAGAACTGCGAATTGGCCGAGTTCGGGCTCTGCGAACGGGCCATGGAGCACGTGCCGCGTACATGCGGAACGGCGGAGAATTCAGCCTTCAGGTCCGGCTTTTCCGAGCCGCCCATGCCGGCACGAGCCGGGTTGAAGCTCTCGGAGCCCTGCTTGCCGAACTTCACGTCACCCGTCTGGGCCATGAAATCGGGAATGACGCGGTGGAAAACGACGCCGTCATAGGCATTTTCGCGGGCGAGTTCCTTGATGCGGGCAACGTGGCCCGGCGCCAGATCCGGAAGCAACGAAATGACAACCTTGCCCTTGGTGGTTTCCACAATGAGGGTGTTTTCCGGATCCTTGATCTCGGCCATGTGCTTTCTCCTTAATTCGGCGCCCGATTGTCGTCCGCGACGGGGCGCCCTTCGTTTAGTTCTTCGCCTTTTGGGCGCTTACTTCTTGCCGACAGTGACCTTGATCATCTTGTCGGGATCGGTGACTTCGCCGTTGCCGCCCTGGCCGCGCTTGATCTTGTCGACGAATTCCATGCCCGACACGACCTTGCCGACCGCCGTGTACTGGCCGTCCAGGCTCGGATATTTGGTGAACATGATGAAGAATTGCGAGTTCGCGGAATTCGGATCCTGCGAGCGCGCCATGCCGACGATGCCGCGCTCGAACGGTACCTTCGAGAATTCGGCCGGAATGTTGGGCATTTCAGAACCGCCCATGCCGGCGCGGGCCGGGTTGAAGCTTTTGCCGCCCTGCTTGCCGAACTGCACGTCGCCCGTCTGGGCCATGAAGCCGTTGATGACGCGGTGGAAGACGACGTTGTCGTATTCGCCCTTGGCGGCGAGCGCCTTGATCTGCGCCACATGTTTCGGTGCGACTTCCGGCATCAGCTGGATCACCACCGGGCCATCCTTCAGCTGGATGGTCAGGAAATCATCGGGCGCGGCGAGAGCCGGCAGGACCATCGAAGCGAGGGCGAAAGCGCCGGCAACGGCAAGACGAAGCAGTCTCATGGAAAGGACTCCGGGGTTCGGAAACGATCAGCGTTTCAGCTTGTTGTTCAGGGCCTTGAGGACCGCGGCAGGCACGAAGGCGCTGACGTCGCCGCCCATGGCCGCGATCTGCCGGACCAATGTGGCCGTAATGGGCCGCGAGGCGGTGCCGGCCGGTAGGAAAACAGTCTGGATATCCGGCGCCATCTGCCGGTTCATGCCAGCCATCTGCATTTCATAATCGAGATCGGTGCCATCGCGCAGGCCTCGGATCAGAAGCCCGGCGCCGTTGGCGCGGGCGGCGTCAACCACCAGCTTGTCGAATGAAACGACCGAAACATGGCCCGCCCTGTCCGGCAGCGCCTCTGCAAGCGACGCCCTGATGAGTTCGGCCCGCTCCTCGAAGGTGAACATCGGCACCTTGCCCGGATGAATGCCGATCGCGACGATCACCGTGTCCGCGACATTCAGCGCCTGGACAAGCACGTCCAGATGGCCGTGTGTCATCGGATCGAAAGAACCGGGATAAAAAGCAGTTGTCATGCCGAGGTCCGGGCCTGTTTCAGCGAAATTTCGACGCCTTTTGTCACGGAAGCCGCTCTACCGCAAGCATCTCGCAATTCTGAACGAAAGATGAATGGCCCGTTCAAGGGCGTTTCAGCGGCCCTGTGGTCTTATGACGATCGTGGCGGGTGAAAGACCCGTCCGTATCTCGGGAGAAACGACGACAAATGCTGGCTTTGATGGTGATGGGAGCGGTGGTTCTCGCTTTTGCACTGGAGGCTTTCGTTGTCGCCTTCGGATCGGAAGAAGCCTGAAAGACTTTGAATTCTGAACGCCAGATGAACAGAGCATTCAAGGAGGCTTCAGAGCGGCAAGGTTAAGTATCTCTCAAAATGCGGTGGAACCTGTTTGCGCGGTGCGCGTTCAGGCTAACAAGAAGGACAGATGGCGATGATCGCGAGAAGGAAAACGATCATGCTGGACAAGATCACCATGATCAATCTGGTTTGGACGGCCATGATTGCGGTGATGCTGACGGCAACAGTAACCCTTTATCAAGATAAATCCCAATTGGCAGATCTGAATTATCCGCAGGTAACGGGTCGTTATAGCGATCTCTCGTACTACTGAGGCGGATACACGGACCAGAAAGGATCCCCATGTTCGTGACGTTGACAGTACTTGCAGGTTTGATCAGCATCATGTTCGTGGCTTCCGTGGCCTCAACGATTTCCGAGCTCCAGCGCGAACGTGCCGACATGAAGGATTTCAGGGATTTCGCGCGCCGTCACAGCGCATTCTGACGATTTCACTGTAGCGAACCGCCTTCACAGACTTTCCCGTCGCAAGCGGTTCAAACAAAAGCCGGAGGATTTTCATCCTCCGGCTTTTTAGTGTGCCCGGTTTTTAGGGGGAATGCGGCCTATTCGGCCGCACCCTCATCCGTCGGGCCGGCTTCCGGGGCGGCGGCGCCGAGATCACCGGTTTCGCTGACGATTTCCTCCGGCAGGCCATTGCCGTTCTCCTCGTCGCCTTCCGGCTCGCTGATACGCTCGACCGAAACAACCTTCTCGTCTTTCGCCGTCGAGAAGATCGTGACGCCCTTCGTGGCGCGGCTGGCGATGCGGATGCCGTTGACCGGAACGCGGATCAGCACGCCGCCATCGGACACGAGCATGATCTGGTCGTTGTCCTCAATCGGGAAGGCGGCGACCAGTTCGCCGATCTCCGCGGTCTTGGACGTATCGGTCGCGCGGATGCCCTTGCCGCCGCGGCCCGAGGTGCGGAAGTCGTAAGAGGACGACCGCTTGCCAAAACCCTTTTCCGAAACCGTCAGCACGAACTGTTCCCGTGCCTTCAATTCCTCGTAACGCTCATCGGAGAGCTGTCCCTCTTCGGTGACTTCCTCACCCACGAGAGCGATGTCCTCCTCGTCCACGCCAGCGGCGCGACGTTCGGTCGCCGAACGCTTGAGATAGGCCGCGCGCTCCCAGGGCTCCGCATCCACATGGCCGACAATGGTCATGGAGATGATGCGGTCGCTGTCGCCCAGCGTGATGCCGCGCACGCCGATCGAATTGCGGCCGGCAAAGACGCGCACGTCACCAACGGGGAAGCGAATGCACTGGCCGAGCGCGGTGGTCAGCAGCACGTCGTCCTGATCGGTGCAGGTCTCGACGGAGAGGATTTCGTCGCCCTCCTCCTCGAGCTTCATGGCGATCTTGCCGTTGCGGTTAACCTGCACGAAGTCAGACAGCTTGTTGCGGCGAACGGTGCCGCGAGTGGTCGAGAACATGACGTCGAGGTTATCCCAGGTCGCCTCGTCCTCGGGCAGCGGCATGATCGTGGTGATGCGTTCGCCGGGTTCCAGCGGCAGCATGTTGATCAGGGCCTTGCCGCGGGACTGCGGCGTGCCGATCGGCAGGCGCCAGACCTTTTCCTTGTAGACGATGCCGCGCGAGGAGAAGAACAGTACCGGCGTGTGGGTATTGGCCACGAACAAGCGCGTGACGAAATCCTCGTCGCGCGTCGCCATGCCGGAACGGCCCTTGCCGCCGCGACGCTGGGCGCGATAGGTGCCGAGCGTGACGCGCTTAATATAACCGAGATGCGAAACGGTGACGACCATGTCCTCGCGGGCAATCAGATCCTCGTCGTCCATTTCGAGACCGCCTTCGAGGATCTGCGTACGGCGCGGGGTGCCGAATTCGTCGCGCACGGCGGCTAGTTCGTCCTTGACGATCGTCTGGATGCGCAGGCGCGACGAGAGGATGTCGAGATAGTCGCTGATCTCGGCGCCGATCTTGTTGAGTTCGTCACCGATTTCATCGCGGCCGAGCGCCGTCAGGCGGGCGAGACGGAGCTCGAGGATGGCGCGGGCCTGTTCCTCGGACAGATTGTAGGTGCCGTCCTCATTGATCTTGTGGCGCGGATCGTCGATGAGGCGGATCAGCGCATCGACGTCCTGAGCCGGCCAACGACGGGTCATCAACTGCTCGCGCGCCGTCTGCGGATCGGGAGCGCGGCGGATCAGGAGGATGATCTCGTCGATATTGGCGACTGCGATCGCAAGGCCCACCAAGACGTGGGCGCGTTCGCGAGCCTTGCGCAGCAGGTATTTCGTGCGCCGACTCACCACTTCCTCGCGGAAGGAGACGAAAGCGCGCAGCATGTCGAGCAGCGCGAGCTGTTCCGGCTTGCCGCCGTTCAGTGCCACCATGTTGCAGCCGAAGGAGGTCTGCAGCGGCGTGTAGCGATAGAGCTGGTTGAGGATGACGTCCGCATTGGCATCGCGCTTCAGCTCGACGACAACCCGGTAACCCTGGCGGTCGGATTCGTCGCGCAGGTCGGAAATGCCCTCGATACGCTTTTCGCGCACCAGTTCGCCGATCTTCTCGACCATGGTCGCCTTGTTCACCTGGAAGGGAACTTCGGTGATGATGATCTGCTCGCGGTCGCCGCGCATCGGCTCGATTGCCGCGACGCCGCGCATGATCACCGAGCCGCGGCCGGTTTCATAAGCGGAACGGATACCAGCCCGCCCGAGGATCAGCGCCCCTGTCGGAAAGTCCGGACCGGGAATGATCTCCATCATTTCCGGCAGCTCGATCGCCGGGTTGTCGATCAGGGCGATACAGCCGTTGATCACTTCCACCAGATTGTGCGGCGGGATGTTGGTCGCCATGCCGACGGCGATGCCGCCTGCGCCGTTGACGAGCAGGTTCGGGAATTTCGCCGGCACCACGACAGGCTCGGAGAGCGTGCCGTCGTAGTTGTCGCGGAAATCGACGGTTTCCTTGTCGAGATCGTCGAGCAGCGCGTGGGCTGCCTTCTCGAGGCGGCATTCGGTGTAACGTTCGGCCGCAGGGGGGTCGCCGTCGATCGAACCGAAATTGCCCTGACCGTCGATCAGCGGCAGGCGGAGCGACCAGTCCTGCGCCATACGCGCCAGCGCGTCATAGATCGCCGAGTTGCCGTGGGGATGGAATTTACCCATCACGTCCCCGGTCACACGGGCGCATTTGACGTATTTCTTGTTCCAGTCGATGCCGAGTTCCGACATGCCGTAGAGGATGCGCCGGTGGACCGGCTTCAATCCGTCGCGGACGTCAGGAAGGGCGCGGCTGACGATGACGCTCATTGCGTAATCGAGGTAGGACCGCTGCATCTCTTCCATGATGGAAATGGGTTCGATGCCTGGAGGCAGCTTTCCGCCGCCGGGTGTGCTTTGCTCAGTCAAATCGGATCACGATCTCTGTTCGGAATCAGTTTCTTTTTTATAGCGGAAAGCGGTTCCGAGCGCCAATTTCCACAATGGTTTTGAACAGCTTTTGCGGCTTTAACACGGCTTTTGAACAAGGTCGAAACATGCCGCGACGCGGACGGAGTGGGGTTTCTTTCGCTGCCGGCCTGTCCTAACAATCTTCGCATGCGACTGCAAGGATTGCAGCCTGACAGGGAGAGGATATGGCGACCCCCGATATGCTGGTCAATGCCCTGACCACGATGCTCGTGACACTCGACCCGCCCGGTCTGGCACCGGTCTTTCTGGGCCTGACCGTCGGCATGACTGCCCTCCAGCGCCGCCAGGTCGCATTCCGAGGATCGCTTATCGCCTTCGGCATCCTCGCCGTCTTTGCGCTGTTCGGTTCGAGCGTGCTCGGGCTGCTCGGCATATCGATCGGCGCCTTCCGCATTGCCGGCGGCCTGCTGCTCTTCTGGATCTCCTTCGAAATGGTGTTCGAAAAACGCCAGGAGCGAAAGGAAAAGACATCCCAGGCGGCGATCACCATCGACCACATCCACAATATCGCGGTGTTTCCGTTGGCACTGCCGCTGATTGCCGGACCGGGCGCGATCTCGGCGACCGTCCTGCTTTCCGGCACCCTGCCCGGCGTTCTAGACCGCGCGCTTTTCATCGGCGTCATCGCGCTGATCATGCTGCTCGTCTATGCGACGCTTTTGGTGGCCGAACGGCTCGACCGTTTCCTCGGGGTCACCGGACGGGCAATCCTCACCCGTCTGCTCGGCGTGATCCTTGCGGCGCTCTCCGTCCAGTTCGTCGTCGACGGGGTGCGCTCAGCCTTCAATCTTTAGGCCCGCACTCTTCGGGTAGGACGCACCCTTCGGTAAGACCTGGGCGACAGAGCGGAATTTTCTGCTAAAACGCGATTCAACCCCACCTCACTCGAAGGTCTCCATGATGCGCCGCATGTTGCGCCGGCTCCTGCCGGAAGCCACCCCCGTCAGTCCCAAGGAAAGATTGCGTGCAGCGCTTGGCGCACTCGCGGGCATTCTGGTGACCGGACTGCTGGGAAGCCTGGCTTTGAAGGCCGATGCAACGCTTCCGGCACTAGTCGCCCCTATGGGTGCTTCGGCCGTGCTGCTGTTTGCAGTGCCTTCCAGCCCGCTTGCACAGCCCTGGTCGATCCTCGGCGGCAATATCGTCGCAGCCCTGGTCGGCGTGACCGCCGCTCTTTTGATAACCAATCCGTTCCTGGCCTCGGCGGTGGCGATCGCCGTTGCCATCGCGGCGATGATGACGCTTCGCTGCCTGCATCCCCCGAGCGGCGCGATCGCGCTGACCGCAGTGCTCGGCGGACCGACGATCCATGAACTCGGATACGGTTTCGTGATTTGGCCGGTCGCCGGCAATTCGCTTATCCTGCTGCTGATCGCGCTGGCCTTCAACAATCTGACAGGACGTCGTTACCCGCACGCGGCCAAGCCGGCGGCGGCCGATCACGGCACGAGAGATCCCGCCTCGATCCAGCGCATCGGCTTCACCTCCGCCGACCTCGATGATGTCCTGAAAGAATACGACGAATTCCTGGATATCGACCGCGACGACCTCGAAACGATCCTGCGGCGGACGGAATTACGCTCCTATCGCCGGCGCGCCGGCCACCTCGATTGCGCCAGCATCATGTCCCGCGATGTGGTGGCGGTCGCACCGGACAATACGCTGAAGGAGGCGCACGACCTGATGCGCGCCCACCATTTCAAGGCCCTGCCGGTTACCAACGACAGGGCGGAAGTGGTTGGCATCGTCACTCAGACAGATTTTCTCGACAAGGCGAACTGGACGAGAGGCCGGCCGAAAATCGGTTTTGCCCAACGTGTGCGCCTCGTTCTGTCGGGCGCCAGCGCGCCGAACGACACGGTCAAGGACATCATGACGGCGCCGGTCAGGACGGTTGGCCCGACCACGCCGATCGCAGACGCTATCGTCATCTTCGCCGAGGAGGGGCTGCACTACCTGCCGGTCACCCGGGAGAACAACAAACTGGTGGGCATTCTATCGCAATCAGACGTCCTGGTCGCGATGCTCGCCGACAAGGCGGCCGCCTGAACAACAATTCAGGCAGCTGCCGTTTCAGAGATCGATGGTAACCGACAGATCAGAACGGGATGTCGTCGTCGAGATCACGGGAGAAATTGCCGCCTGCCGGCTGACCGCCGGAGGACTGACCGCCGCGGCTCGCACCGCCCGCAGCAGGCCGGCGCTCGTAATCGTCGCCGCCGCCAAAATCGTTGCCGCCGAAGTCATTGCCGACACGATTGCCGCCAGCACCACCACGGTCGCCGCCGCCCTCGCCGCGACCGTCCAGCATGGTCAGCGTCGAGTTGAAGCCCTGAAGCACGATTTCCGTCGAATAACGGTCGTTGCCGGTCTGGTCCTGCCACTTGCGGGTCTGCAGTGCGCCTTCGATATAGAGCTTGGCGCCCTTTTTCACATATTGCTCGACGACCTTGCAAAGGCCTTCGTTGAAGACGACGACCGTATGCCATTCGGTCTTCTCGCGGCGTTCACCGTTGTTGCGATCGCGCCAGGTTTCGGACGTGGCGATGCGAAGGTTGGCGATCGGCCGGCCGTCCTGCGTCCGGCGGATTTCAGGATCAGCCCCCACATTCCCCACCAGGATTACCTTGTTCACACTACCAGCCATATTCATCACCTCATCTGCCGCCCGGTAACGGCACCAAAAATCAATCGCGGCACTCTAGCCCATTGGGGCCAGCCATTGGGCTTTTGCGATCTTTAATCCACAGGCAAATTTGTTCTTTATTTGTTCTATTTTATTCCTATAGTGCTGTCAACCGACTCGGGAACGGCGCCGCATCGCAGCAGTTTCGTCTCGACAGCCGCGGATCAATCACTACATAAGGACCTTCAATCCTCCCGAGAGCATGAAGATGAGCGAACTGAAGAGCATTTCTATACGTGGTGCGCGCGAGCACAATTTGAAGGGCATCGATCTCGATTTGCCCCGCAATTCGCTGATCGTCATGACCGGCCTGTCGGGCTCGGGCAAGTCTTCGCTCGCCTTCGACACGATTTATGCGGAAGGCCAGCGGCGTTATGTCGAAAGCCTTTCGGCCTATGCGCGCCAGTTCCTGGAAATGATGCAGAAGCCGGATGTCGACCAGATCGACGGACTTTCCCCGGCGATCTCGATCGAGCAGAAGACGACGTCGCGCAATCCGCGCTCGACGGTCGGCACTGTCACCGAAATTTACGACTACATGCGCCTGCTTTTTGCGCGCGTCGGCGTGCCCTATTCGCCGGCGACCGGCCTGCCGATCGAAAGCCAGACGGTCAGCCAGATGGTCGACCGCATCCTCGCCTTCGAGGAAGGCACGCGTCTTTATATTCTGGCACCGATGATCCGCGGACGCAAAGGCGAGTACAAAAAGGAACTCGCCGACCTGATGAAAAAGGGGTTCCAGCGCGTCAAGGTCGACGGCCAGTTCTACGAGATCGCCGACGTTCCGGCGCTCGACAAGAAATACAAGCACGATATCGATATCGTCGTGGACCGGCTCGTGGTTCGCTCCGATATTGCCGCGCGTTTGGCCGATAGTCTCGAAACCTCGCTGAAGCTGGCCGACGGGCTGGCGGTTGCCGAGTTCGCCGACAAACCCCTGCCGCCGGAAGAGACTTCGGCCGGCGGATCCGCCAACAAGTCCCTCAACGAGACGCACGAACGGGTACTGTTTTCTGAAAAGTTCGCCTGCCCCGTTTCCGGATTCACCATTTCGGAAATCGAGCCGCGGCTGTTTTCGTTCAACAATCCCTTTGGCGCCTGCCCGACCTGCGATGGTCTCGGCTCGCAACAGAAGGTGGACGAAGCGCTGATCGTGCCGGAACCTGCCCGGACGCTGCGCGACGGCGCGATTGCGCCATGGGCGAAATCCACGTCGCCCTATTACAATCAGACGCTCGAAGCACTGGGCAAGGTTTTCGATTTCAAGCTGTCCAGCCGCTGGAACGAGCTTTCTGCGGAGGCGCAGAAAGCCATCCTCGAGGGCACCGAGGAAAAGATCGAATTCCACTATGCCGACGGCGCCCGCTCCTACAAGACGGTCAAGAATTTCGAAGGCATCGTGCCGAACCTCGAGCGCCGCTGGAAGGAAACCGACAGCGCCTGGGCGCGCGAGGAGATCGAACGGTACATGTCGGCAGCCCCCTGCCCGGCCTGCAACGGCTATCGCCTGAAGCCGGAGGCACTCGCCGTAAAGATCAACAAGCTGCATATCGGCCAGGTCACCGAGATGTCGATCCGGATCGCGCGCGACTGGTTCGAGGTGCTGCCGGAACAGTTGAACGCCAAGCAGAACGAGATCGCGGTCCGCATTCTGAAAGAGATCCGCGAGCGCCTGCGGTTCCTGAACGACGTCGGCCTCGATTATCTCAGCCTGTCGCGCAATTCCGGCACGCTCTCCGGCGGCGAAAGCCAGCGCATCCGGCTTGCCTCGCAGATCGGCTCCGGCCTGACCGGCGTGCTCTACGTGCTCGATGAGCCGTCGATCGGCCTGCACCAGCGCGACAATGCCCGCCTGCTCGACACGCTGAAACACCTGCGCGATATCGGCAATACGGTGATTGTCGTCGAGCATGACGAAGACGCGATCATGAGTGCCGACTACGTGGTCGATATCGGTCCTGCGGCCGGCATTCATGGCGGACAGGTGGTGGCCGAAGGCACGCCCAGCGAGGTAATGGCCAATCCGAAATCGCTGACCGGCAAATATCTGTCGGGCGAACTCGGCGTGCCGGTACCGGCGGAGCGCCGCAAGCCCAAGAAGGGCAAGGAAATCAAGGTTTTTGGCGCCCGCGGCAATAACCTCAAGAATGTCACCGCCGCCATTCCGCTCGGCGTGTTCACCGCTGTGACAGGCGTGTCCGGCGGCGGCAAGTCGACCTTCCTGATCGAGACGCTTTACAAATCCGCCGCGCGCCGCGTCATGGGCGCCCGCGAAATCCCGGCAGAGCACGACAGGATCGACGGTTTTGAACATATCGACAAGGTGATCGATATCGACCAGTCACCGATCGGCCGGACGCCGCGCTCAAACCCCGCCACCTATACCGGCGCCTTCACGCCGATCCGCGACTGGTTTGCCGGCTTGCCGGAGGCAAAGGCCCGCGGCTACCAGCCGGGCCGTTTCTCGTTCAACGTCAAGGGCGGCCGCTGCGAGGCCTGCCAGGGCGACGGCGTCATCAAGATCGAGATGCACTTCCTGCCCGACGTCTACGTCACCTGCGACGTCTGCCACGGCAAGCGCTACAATCGCGAAACGCTCGACGTCACCTTCAAGGGCAAGTCGATCGCCGACGTGCTCGACATGACGGTCGAGGAAGGCGTCGAGTTCTTCTCGGCGGTACCTGCGGTGCGCGACAAGCTGCAGTCGCTCTTCGAGGTCGGCCTCGGGTACATCAAGGTGGGCCAGCAGGCCAATACGCTTTCGGGTGGCGAGGCGCAGCGCGTCAAGCTAGCGAAGGAACTGTCGAAACGTTCGACGGGGCGCACGCTTTATATCCTCGACGAGCCGACGACCGGGCTGCATTTCCATGATGTCGCCAAGCTTCTGGAAATGCTGCAGGAACTGGTGAACCAGGGCAATTCCGTGGTGGTCATCGAGCATAATCTCGAGGTCATCAAGACGGCCGACTGGATCATCGATATCGGCCCTGAAGGCGGCACAGGCGGCGGCGAAGTGATCGCGGCCGGCACGCCCGAGCAGATTGTCAAGGAAAAGCGGTCCTATACCGGCCAATTCCTGAAGGAACTGCTGGAGCGTCGGCCGGTCAAGAAGGTGGAAGCGGCGGAGTGAATCTCTGCATGTGGGAGGGAATTGATGACCAAAGCCGGCACTATTCGCACGGGCATCGGCGGCTGGACCTTCGAGCCTTGGGAAGGCACGTTCTATCCTGAAAAACTGGCCAAGAAGAAACAGCTCGAATATGCCGCGAGCAAGCTAAAGGTGATCGAGGTCAACGGCACCTATTACGGATCGCAGAAGCCCGAGACCTTTGCCAAATGGGCATCCGAGGTTCCAGACGGTTTCATCTTTTCGCTGAAGGCCAGCCGCTTCACTACCAACCGCAAGGTTTTGGCCGAGGCGGGGGAGTCGATCGAAAAATTCCTGACCCAGGGTCTGACCGAGCTCGGCGATCATCTCGGGCCGCTGCTCTGGCAGTTCGCGCCGACCAAGAAGTTCGAGGCGGACGATTTCGAAGCCTTCCTGAAATTGCTGCCGAACAAGCTGGACGGGCTGAAGCTGACCCATGTGGTCGAGGTCCGCAACGACACATTCAAGGTGCCGGAATTTATCGCGCTGCTGGCGAAATATAATATCGCGCCGGTCTGTGCCGACCACTTCGACTATCCGATGATCGCGGATGTCACGGCGGATTTCGTCTACACGCGCCTGCAAAAAGGCTCGGACGACATCAAGACCTGCTACGCCGAAGAGGATATGAAGGCCTGGGCGAAAAGGCTGGAAACCTGGGCCGAGGGCGGCATGCCGGACGACCTGCCGCTGGTCGACGACAAACATAAGCCGAAGAAGGAGCCACGCGACGTCTTCGCCTTCTTCATCCATGAGGGCAAGGTGAACGCTCCCTATGGCGCGATGGCGATGCGCGAACTTCTGGAAAGCCGCAGCTAGGGATCCAGAAAGATGCCGGCATGGACGGCGAGATCTTCGGCCGTCATGCCCCTGCCCGCCCGCTTGCCGGCTTCGCCATGTAGATAGACGCCCGCAGCGGCCGCCTCGAATGCGGTCATGCCTTGGGCGAGTAATGCGCCGATCATGCCCGCGAGCACATCTCCGGAACCGGCAGTCGCCAGCCACGGCGGTCCGTTGGTATTGATGTAGGCGCGTCCGTCGGGGCTGGCGATCACCGTGTCGGCGCCCTTGTAGACAATGGCAGCGTGAGCGCGGGCGGAAGCCGCCACCGCCTTTTCCACCTTGCTCAGGTTATCATCCGCGGCGATGTCGGGGAAAAGCCGGGCGAATTCGCCCTCGTGCGGCGTCAGCACCAGATGGGGCTCTCCGCCGGCAAAGGCATCGAACAGGTCCGAAGGCTTTTCCTTGAAGGAGGTGATCCCGTCGGCGTCGAGCACCAGCGGCCGATCCTTCAATGCCAGCGCGAACTCCCTCGCCTTCTTGCCGATGCCAAATCCCGGTCCGAGCACGAAAGCGGCAAGCTTCGCCGTGCGAAGCCAGTTTTCCAGATCTTTGACTGTGTCCACCCGGTGCAGCATGATCGCGGTCAGCGAGGCCGCGTTGACCGGCATGGCGTCCTCCGGCGAACCGACCGTCACCAGCCCTGCCCCGGCCCTCAGGCCCGCGGTTGCCGAAAGGCGGGCGGCCCCGGTTTTGCCGGCCTCGCCGGAAAACACGGCCAGATGTCCCCGTCGGTATTTATGGGTCTCACTTCCCGGCTCGATCAGGAGACCGCGCCACAATTCAGGGCAATTCTCTTTCGTCCTGCCGGCAACCTCGCGAATGATGCGGGCTGGAATGCCGATATCGAAAACTTCGACGTCACCGCAGAGAGACCTGCCCGGCAGCAGCAGGTGGCCCGGCTTGCGAGTCATGAAAGTGACCGTATGGGCGGCCTGAAAGGCGGCGCCGAGCGGCACGCCCCGCCTCCCGCAGAGACCGGACGGCAGGTCCACCGCAAGAACTGATATCCCCGCCTCGCCGACCTCGCGGATCACCTCCGCGACAATGTCCGGCACGTTGCGCGTCAGGCCGGCGCCGAACAGCGCGTCGACCACCACGTCGCCGGTCCGCGGCTGATAGGCTTCGAGAGGTTTCGACGGCAGGCCGCAGAGGTCGCGCGCCCGCCTTGCATCGCCTTTCAGTGTTCTGGGATCACCGAGATGATGGACGTCAACGGTCGCGCCGGCTTCGGCAAGCGCGCGGGCCGCGACATATCCGTCCCCCCCATTGTTTCCGGGACCGCAGAGTGCGACAAAACGCAACGCGCCGGGAAAATGCCGAAGCGCGGCGGCAGAAATCGCGCGGCCTGCCCTGTCCATCAGGTCGAAGGACGGAATGCCGGATCGGGCAGAGGCGGCATCCGCCGCCGTCATCTCGTCAGGCGTCAGCAGCAGTGAAACAAGCGAAGCATCCATAGCGCTATTGAACGGAAAGATGATCAGAAAACAAGCGCCACTTCTCTAACCAGAATGGCATAAAAGTTATGCAATTGCCTAAATAAGTGACTTCGCCTTGACTATATTCGATATCACTTAAGTTCCGAAAAAACTTCAAAAAACTCCGATTCTTGTGTCGCAACGCACAAATTTCGAGAAAAACGGAAGCAGTTTTGCCACTGAACCTGCTGTTTTATGGGGAATCGGTACAAAACCGCATTGTTTTTTTGAAAGTGCCATGTGAGTTTGGCACGATAACTGCATTGGCATGGGCGAGCGGGTAACGGCCTGCTTCAAGAGAGAAGCGGAGATATAGTTTCTCATGAAAAAGATCGAAGCGATCATCAAGCCTTTCAAGCTCGACGAAGTGAAGGAAGCCCTTCAGGAAGTCGGCTTGCAGGGGATCACAGTGACCGAAGCCAAGGGCTTTGGCCGCCAGAAGGGCCATACGGAGCTCTATCGCGGCGCTGAATACGTCGTCGACTTTCTGCCTAAGGTGAAGGTCGAGGTCGTCCTGGCGGACGAGAATGCGGATGCGGTCATCGAGGCGATCCGCAACGCTGCACAGACTGGACGGATCGGAGACGGCAAGATATTCGTCTCCAACATCGAGGAAGTCATTCGCATCCGCACCGGTGAAACGGGCGTGGACGCCATCTAAACGCCCGCAAAATACCGCCCCAAGGCCAAAGGCCGGGGTTTCATCGTCATCGTACATCGAGGAGGTCATATGACGAGCGCAAGCGAAATCATGAAACAAATCAAGGAAAACGACGTCAAGTTCGTGGACCTGCGCTTTACCGACCCGAAGGGCAAGCTGCAGCATGTGACCATGGACGTCGTCTGCGTCGATGAGGACATGTTTGCCGATGGCGTCATGTTCGACGGTTCCTCGATCGGCGGCTGGAAGGCCATCAACGAGTCGGACATGGTGCTGATGCCGGATCCGGCGACGGTCCACATGGACCCCTTCTTCGCTCAGTCGACGATGGTCATCTTTTGCGACATTCTCGATCCGATTTCGGGCGAAGCCTATAACCGCGATCCGCGCGGCACCGCCAAGAAGGCCGAAGCCTATTTGAAGGCATCCGGTATCGGTGATACGGTATTTGTCGGCCCCGAGCCGGAATTCTTCGTCTTCGACGACGTCAAGTACAAGGCCGATCCTTATAACACCGGCTTCAAGCTCGACTCGTCGGAACTGCCGTCGAACGACGACACCGATTACGAGACTGGCAACCTTGGTCACCGTCCGCGCGTCAAGGGTGGCTATTTCCCGGTTCCGCCGGTCGACAGCCTCCAGGACATGCGCTCCGAAATGCTGACGGTGCTAGCCGAAATGGGCGTGGTCGTCGAAAAGCATCACCACGAAGTGGCTTCTGCCCAGCACGAGCTCGGCGTCAAGTTCGACACGCTGGTGCGCAACGCCGACAAGATCCAGATCTACAAGTACGTCGTGCACCAGGTCGCCAATGCCTATGGCAAGACCGCGACCTTCATGCCGAAGCCGATCTTCGGCGATAACGGCTCTGGCATGCACGTGCACCAGTCGATCTGGAAGGACGGCAAGCCGACCTTCGCCGGCGACGAATATGCCGGCCTTTCCGAAAGCTGCCTCTTCTATATCGGCGGCATCATCAAGCATGCCAAGGCGATCAACGCCTTCACCAATCCGACGACGAACTCCTACAAGCGTCTCGTCCCGGGTTATGAAGCGCCGGTTCTGCTTGCCTATTCCGCTCGTAACCGCTCGGCTTCGTGCCGCATTCCGTTCGGCACCGGGCCAAAGTCGAAGCGTGTCGAAGTCCGTTTCCCGGACCCGCTGGCAAACCCGTATCTGGCCTTCGCCGCCATGCTGATGGCCGGCCTCGACGGCATCAAGAACAAGATCCATCCCGGCAAGGCCATGGACAAGGATCTCTACGACCTGCCGCCGAAGGAGCTGAAGAAGATCCCGACCGTCTGCGGCTCTTTGCGTGAAGCGCTCGAAAACCTCGACCGCGACCGCAAGTTCCTGACCGCCGGCGGCGTCTTCGACGACGATCAGATCGACGCCTATATCGAGCTCAAGATGGTGGAAGTCATGCGCTTCGAAATGACGCCGCATCCGGTCGAGTTCGACATGTATTACTCGGCCTGATCCGGTCAGCGCCTCGTGAAACTGGAAACGGCGGGTCACAAGCCCGCCGTTTGTCGTTCCATGGCAGCGATATCTCTTCAGCGAATTTTTCGAAGCATAGTTACGCACCCGGCATGGTGCTCGTTGTGGGCGGCGCAGTCCTGGCGACGAAAGGGCCGTGGAGGCTCACTAGGCCTTAAGTCTATCCGTGGAACGAAGTGGGCCCGCCTGCATTAATCTCTTGATGTCGGAGAATTTTATTCCCACATTAGGATGCGAAAGGACATCGCACCATGAAACAACGCAACGCTAAATTTACCATCGGAGAAGTGGTCCGCCACAAGGTTTTTCCGTTTCGGGGCGTCGTGTTCGATGTGGATCCGGAATTCGCCAATACGGAAGAATGGTGGAATTCCATTCCCGCAGAAATCCGGCCGAACAAGGACCAGCCCTTCTATCATCTCCTCGCGGAGAATGACGAGACGGAATATGTCGCCTATGTTTCAGAGCAGAACCTGGAGCATGACGAAAATGATGCCCCGCTGCGCAATCCGCAGGTCTACCAGATCTTCGATCGCGGACCATCCGGCCAGTTGAAGCCCAAGATCATACTGGCCCACTAAACTCCATTCCGAGAACTGGAAAGGCGTCGGCATCCCAGCCGGCGCTTTTTTTGTGTCCGGAATCAGAAAGCCCGGCGCGTGGCCGGGCTTTGAAATTGTCTGGCTCCCGCTGAAAGCTTACTGGCCCTGCTTTGCAGCGTTCTGGGCGTCTTCCAGCTTCTTGCGGGTTTCTTCCGCCTTGCGCTGCATGCCTTCTTCAAGGCTGCGCTGGCTCTGGGCGATCTGTTCCTGCGGCATGGCCGGGCCATCAAAGATGCCGGTAAAGCCGGTCAGCGGAACCTTGATCGGGTTCGGCGCGCGACGGAAGTTGATCGAGGTGAAGACCACCTCGCTGCCCTTCTTGAGGCTGGCGATCATCGCGTCCGTCAGCGGCACTTCGGCAGTGCACTTGTCCGGAAGGCAGACGATATAATCGAGCTTCTGGCCCTTGCCGCCATCGATCTGCATGACGATGCCGGGCGGCACGAGGCGCGCGGTCGGTACAGAGACCTGCATGATCTTGCGGTTGACCTTGCCTTCGACCGTGATCAGGCCGACGGCGGTGATGAGCTGACCGTTCTGGGCAGCAATGATGTTCTGCACGACGCAGAGGTCGCTGTCGTCCTGCTTTGTGCAGGTCTTGAACCAGCCGAGCGGCGGTGCGCCAGGAGCCCCCGCGGCCGGAGCATCCTGTGCAAGAGCTGCAACCGGCAGCGCGATTGCGCCGGCCGAAAGAGCGAGAGCAGACATTGCCGTCCGCAGAACTTGGGTTGCCTTAAGCATCATAACGAGATCCGTCTCCTGAAATCAGCTGGGTACGGCAGACGCCGTCAACTCCCTCGGGGTGTCCTACTGCCTGTGACCTGTCGGTCAAATGAGGCAATTGAATGACCCGCCCGTCTGGCCAACCTGTTACATCGGGCAGGCATCGATATCCAGTCCCTCTTTCGTATTTTTTGACAAGGAGTTAATGCCGACGATCACTCTTTTGCACATAGCGGTGGTTGGTGGGCCTGATGGCATGCGCTATTTTGCAGGCGAATCAGCGAGGATTTCACCGCCATGGGTCCCATGCGACGCTTCCTTCCCCTCATCGCCGCGTTTCTGATCGGCGCTCCGGCATTGGCCGAACCGGTCCATGGGATCGCCATGCACGGCAGCCCGGCGCTCGGCCCCGACTATAAGCATTTTCCCTATGTAAACCCGGCTGTGAAGAAGGGCGGCAAGATTTCCTATGGCGTCGTCGGCACGTTCGACAACCTCAATCCGTTCATCCTCAAAAGCATGCGCACTACCGCGCGTGGCCTGTGGGATACGATCCTCGGGCACCTCATCTACGAACCGCTGATGACCCGCTCCAGCGATGAAGCCTTCACGCTTTACGGTCTGCTGGCCGAAAGCGCGGAATGGGACGACAACCGCAGCTTCATCCAATTCAATCTCAATCCGAAGGCCAAATGGTCGGACGGACAGCCGGTGACGCCGGACGACGTGATTTTCACCTTCGAATTGCTGCGCGACAAGGGGCGCATCCCGTTTTCGGGCCGGCTCTCACCGGTCGACAAGGTTGAAAAGGTCGGCGAGCATGGGGTCCGCTTCACCTTCAATGCCAAGGCTGACCGGGAATTTCCGCTGATTCTCGCGACCTCGACGCCGATCCTGCCGAAACACGTGATCGATCCAGCCACGTTCGACCAGTCGACGCTGAAGCCGCCGGTCGGCTCCGGCCCATACCGGGTCAAATCCGTTTCGCCCGGAGAACGGATCGTCTATGAGCGAATTCCGGATTACTGGGGCAAGGATATTCCCGCCAAGGTGGGTTTCGACAATTACGATCAGATCAGCGTCGAATATTTCCTGCAGGACAACACGTTGTTCGAAGCCTTCAAGAAAGGCGCGATCGACATCTATCTCGATGGCAGTCCGACACACTGGGCGCGGGCCTATGATTTCCCGGCGGTCCAGAACGGCGATGTGATCAAGGATGCGTTCAAGCCGCAGCTGCCGACCGGCATGCTCGGTTTCGTGTTCAATACGAGAAAAGCGATCTTTGCCGACGTGAACGTGCGCGCCGGCCTGTCGCTCGCCTTCGATTTCGAGTGGGCCAACAAGAACCTCTTCGAAGGCGCCTATACCCGCACCGAAAGTTTCTGGCAGAACTCGCCCCTCTCCTCGCTCGGCAAGCCGGCGGACGAGCGGGAACTGCAGATCCTCGGGACTATCAAGACCAGGATCGAACCGGCAGTCCTCAATGGCACTTACCACCTCCCGAAGACCGATGCCTCCGGCGCGGATCGCAAAGTGCTGCGTAATGCGGTCGATCTTCTCAAGAAGGGCGGTTATGCGATCAAGAACGGCAGGATGTCGGACGCTTCCGGCAGACCACTTGCCTTCGAGGTGATGACCCAGAGCCAGGACCAGGAAAAGCTGGCGATCGCCTATCAGCGGACGCTGAAGATGATCGGCGTCGGGATGTCGATCCGCACCGTCGATGATGCACAATACCAGGCCCGCTCCGGCAATTTCGACTATGACATGATCGTCAAATCCTATCCGTCGTCGCTGTCGCCCGGCATCGAACAGGCCGGGCGCTGGGGTTCGGATTCCCGCAATCGCGACGGCAGTTTCAATTTTGCCGGAACTGCGGATCCCGATCTCGACAAGCTGATCGAGACCATGCTGACGGTGCGCAGCAAGGAGGACTTCGAGGCGACTGTGCGTGCCTATGACCGGATGCTGATTTCAGGTCACTACCTCGTTCCGCTCTATCATATCCCCGATCAATGGGTGGCGCGTCGCAAGTATATCGGTTATCCGGAGAAACTGCCGCTCTATGGCTACCAGCTCAACACCTGGTGGGATAAGCGGGCGCAATAATCCAGTCTCTTACGGTTACCGAAGAAAGGACGCCGCCATGGAGCGCGTAACCATCGACATCGTTTCGGACATCGTCTGCCCCTGGTGTTACCTCGGCAAGGCAAGGATGGAACTGGCAGTCGCCGAAGTGCAGGACGAGATCGGGGTCGACATCAACTGGCGCCCTTATCGGCTCAACCCGGACCATCCGCCCGAGGGCGTCGACCATCAGGCCGACCTTGCCGCCAAGCTCGGCGGCAGGCAAGCCGTCGAACGCGCCCACGATATGCTGAAGAAGCTCGGCGAAGAGGTCGGGATCAAGTATGATTTTGAGGCGATCAAGATCGGCCCCAACACGCTCGATGCGCATCGCCTGCTGCATTGGGCGATCGTCGAAGACCGCCAAATTCAGGACAAGGTCGCGACAGCCCTGTTCAAGGCGAATTTCGAGGAGGGTCGCAATGTCGGCGACCATGCCGTGCTCGCCGACATCGCCGAAAAGTCGGGCCTCGACCGGAAGGTCATCGAGAACCTGCTGGCAAGCGACGCCGACAAGGATACCGTCCTTGGGGAGATCGAGGCGGCCCAGAAGATGGGCGTGACCGGCGTGCCGTTCTTCATCATCGACGGGCAGTATGCCGTGAGCGGCGCCCAGACGCCGGACGTATTTGCCAATGCGCTGCGGGAAATCGCCAAGCTGAAGGCGGAAGCTCGCAAGGGCATGATCTAAGAACGGCGAAACGCGTGCGCACCGACCAGACCCTGAAAGGCGTTCTTCTCGCCTTCGCCTCGTTTGCCGCCTATTCCTGGAGCGATGCCAGCGTCAAGATGATCGAGGGCGCGCTGACGCCCTATGAGATGGGCTTTTTCGGCGCCGTCTTCATGCTGGCCGGTTTTCCCTATCTCATGAAACCAGGCGACAGCTGGCTCGACGTGGTGAGAAGCACCAACCGGCCGCTATGGGTCCTGCGCTTCTTTTCCGCCGCGATGGGGACGATCGGCAGTGTTGCGGCTTTCACCTATCTGTCGATGGCGGAAGCCTTCGCGCTGATCTTCCTGCTGCCGTCCTTCGTGACGATCATGTCGGTGCTCTTCCTCAAGGAGATGGTAGGCATCCGGCGCTGGAGCGCCGTGATCATCGGCTTCATCGGCGTTCTGGTCATATTGCGTCCGGGATTCCGCGAGCTTTCGATCGGGCATGTCGGCGCGGTGTTTGCAGGGTTTTCCGGGGCGATCTCGATCATCGTCTATCGTGCCATCGGACCGTCGGAGAAGCACATCTCGCTCTACGGCGCCGGCGTCCTTGGCGTTCTCATTATCCTCGGCGTGCTGATGATCCCGGACTTCCACTGGCCGACACTGCCGCAATGGGCGATGCTGGCGGGCTACGGCCTGCTGGCGGCGCTCGCCACCGTCTGGCTGATGTATGCCGCCAATAACGCGCCCGCCGCCGTGATCGGCCCGACCCAATACAGCCAGATGCTCTGGGCCATCCTGTTCGGTTATCTGATCTTCGGCGACAAGGTCGACCTGCCGATGCTGATTGGTATCGTGTTGATCATCGGCTCCGGCCTCCTGACGCTCGCCCGCGAGCGGGCACGCCACGTGCCCCTGCCCGCCTCTGTCGCGACCGATGCGCAAGCCGCCGTCGTTACCGTGCCTGACAATAAATCAGATACATAATCATGTTTTTGCCAGTTCGGCGAACTGGGTCATCACCTGTGCGGCGGCCGTCAATCGCTTTTCGGGCGACGGCAGGTCGCGGGTCAGGAACACGCTGTGGTCCGGCCGGATCTTTGCGAGCGTTCCCTGCTTGGCGATATAACCGACCAGATTGGCCGGGTTCGGGAACTGCTTGTCGCGGAAGGTAACGACGATGCCCTTGGGGCCGGCGTCGAGCTTCTCGACATTCGCCTTGCGGCAGAGCGACTTGATGTAGACGACCTTCAACAGGTTCTGCACCTCGACCGGCATCGGGCCGAAACGGTCGACCATTTCCGCGCCAAAACCATCGATCTCCGACAGGTCTGTGACTTCGCCGAGGCGGCGGTAGAGGCCCATGCGCAGGTGCAGGTCGGGCACATAGGTTTCCGGGATCATTACGGTGATGCCCACGGAGATCTGCGGCGACCAGCCGGTATCGGTGATCTCGTCGTCGCCCTTCACTTCTGCGACCGCTTCCTCCAGCATCTGCTGGTAGAGCTCGAAACCGACCTCCTTGATATGGCCTGATTGCTCTTCGCCGAGCAGATTGCCGGCGCCGCGGATGTCGAGGTCGTGGCTGGCGAGCTGGAAGCCTGCGCCGAGCGTGTCGAGCGACTGCAGCACCTTGAGGCGGCGCTCGGCCATCTGCGTCAGCGTCTTGTTGACCGGCAGGGTGAACAGCGCGAAGGCGCGCACCTTGGAACGGCCGACGCGGCCGCGCAGCTGATAGAGTTGCGCCAGGCCGAACATGTCGGCGCGATGGACGATCAGCGTATTGGCGGTCGGCACGTCGAGGCCGGATTCGACGATCGTGGTCGAGAGCAGCACATCGTATTTGCCGTCGTAGAAGGCATTCATGATGTCTTCGAGTTCGCCCGCCGCCATCTGGCCATGCGCAACCGCGACCTTCAATTCCGGCACGTCGGACTGGAGGAAAGCCTGGATTTCCGGCAGGTCCGCGAGCCGCGGGCAGACGTAGAAACTCTGGCCGCCACGATAATGCTCGCGCATCAGCGTTTCGCGGATGACCAGCGGATCGAAGGGCGAGATGAAGGTGCGGACCGCCATGCGGTCGACCGGCGGCGTGGTGATCAGCGACAATTCGCGTACACCCGTCATGGCAAGTTGAAGCGTGCGCGGGATCGGCGTTGCCGAGAGCGTCAGGACATGCACGTCGCTCTTCAGTTCCTTCAGCCGTTCCTTGTGCTTGACGCCGAAATGCTGCTCCTCGTCGATGATCAGCAGGCCGAGATTGGCGAACTGGATACCGGCTCCGAGCAGCGCGTGGGTGCCGACGACGATATCGACCTTGCCGTCGGCAAGGTCCTTCTTGGTCTGGGCGAGTTCCTTGGCGGGGACCAGCCGGGACGCCTGCTCGACCTTGATCGGCAATCCACGAAAACGCTCGCGAAACGTCTTGAAATGCTGGCGGGAGAGAAGCGTGGTCGGCACAACGACTGCGACCTGCGCGCCGTTCATGGCGGCGAAGAAAGCAGCACGCAACGCCACTTCCGTCTTGCCGAAACCGACGTCGCCGCAGACGAGGCGGTCCATCGGCCGGCCGGCGCCGAGATCGTCACGCACGGAATCGATGGCATTCGCCTGATCCTCGGTCTCGTCATAGGGGAAACGGGCGGCGAATTCGTCGTAGAGCCCTTCCGGCGTGGTCAGAACCGGCGCGCGGCGGGTGATGCGGGTGGCGGCGATGCGGATCAGCGCGTCCGCCATATCGAGCAGGCGTTTCTTGAGCTTGGCCTTGCGGGCCTGCCAGGCGCCACCACCGAGCCTGTCGAGCTGGGCTTCGGCGGCGTCCGAACCGTAGCGCGACAGGAGATCGATGTTTTCGACCGGCAGGAAGAGTTTTGCCTGGTCGGCGTAATGCAGTTCCAGGCAGGCGCGCGGGGCGCCGGCGGCCTCGATCGTCACCAGGCCGACGAATTTGCCGATGCCATGCTCGGCATGGACGACCAGAGAACCTTCGTCGAGGCCGGCAACTTCTGTCAGGAAATTGGCGCCGCGCTTGCGGCGCTTGCCGCGGCGGACCATGCGGTCGCCAAGAATGTCCTGCTCGCCGATGACGACGATATTGCCGGTCTCGAAACCGGCTTCGAGGCTGAGAACGGCAGACGCCGCCTCGCCCTTTTCAAGCTTGTCGAGATCGGCAAACTTGTCGATCTGGTTGATGCGCTTCAGCCCGCGCTCGTCGAGCACCTGCAGCAACCGGTCGAGCGAGCCGGCGGACCAGCCGGTGACAAGAACCTTGGCACCCTCGGCCCGCTTGTCGGCGATATGTTTGACGACAAGGTCGAAGACGTTGACGCGTTCGTCACGGTCTTTTTCTTCCGTCTGGTTTTTCGCCCAGCGCGGACCGGCATGTGCATCCAGGGTCACCACCCGGCGACCGTCAGCATCCATCTCGTTGAACGGCGTCAGACGCACCGCGTTGGCGGCGTCGAGCGCTGCGGCAAAGGCCTTGCTTTCGAGGTAGAGCTGACCCGGTGAAACCGGCTTGTAGGGCGCGGCTTGAGCGGCCGCACCCTTGCCTTGAGTGCCGCTGTCGCGCCGTGCCTCGTAATAGTCGAGCACCAGTTTCGAACGCTCGCCGGCCGCTTCGCGGGCCGTATGGTCGGTGACGATCCGGAAACCCTTGAGGTAATCGAAGGCGGTTTCGAGACCGTCGTAGAACAGCGGCAGCCAGTGTTCCATGCCGGGGTAACGCCGGCCTTCCGAGACCGCCTGATAGAGAGCGTCGTCGCGGGTCGCGGCGCCGAACAGCGACAGGTAGTTCTTCCGGAAGCGGCTGATCGTGTCCGGCGTCAGCGTCACCTCGCTCATCGGGTTCAGATCGAGGGTGCGCGCCTGGCCGGTCGTGCGCTGGCTGGCCGGATCGAACGAGCGGATCGATTCCAGGGTATCCCCGAAGAAATCGAGACGTACCGGTTCCTCGGTGCCCGGCACGAAGACATCGAGAATGCCGCCGCGCACCGCAAATTCACCGACTTCGCGGACCGTCGCGACGCGCTCGAAACCGTTGCGTTCCAGCCGTGCGGCGATGTCGTCCATGCGGATCTGATTGCCCGGCTTGGCTGAGAACGCGAGGCTTTCGATGATCTCGGCAGGAGCGATTTTCTGCAGCATTGCATTGACGGTGACGAGCACAATCGCTGCATGCGGCTTCCTGGCATGAGAGATCAGGCCGGACAGGGCCGCCAGCCGGCGAGCCGAAACGTCGGCGCTCGGCGAGACGCGGTCATAGGGAAGACAGTCCCAGGCGGGCAGCGTCAGGACCGGGATTTCCGGCGCCACGAAGGACAGCATCTGTTCCAGGTCGAGCATCCGCTGGCCGTCTGACAGGACATAGGCGACCGCCTGGCCGGCGCGAGCGAGCTCGGCAAGGATCAGCGGCTCCATGCCCGGCGGCACGTTGCCTATGGTCAGCGGGGTCTGCGCCGCGGCGATCTTCTTCGCGTCGAAGCCGGGAATCATTGGGCCAGAATTCATATCTTGTTTCCGAGCCTTGCTTCCAGGGAGGCTTTGGTGACGGGATCGAAATCCGGGTTATAGGCAGCGACACGCGCGAAAAGCGGCGTTTTCCTATGCTCGGGTAGGACTTGAGCCCCGGTGATCCAGGCATGCAGGTCGTGGTCGTCCTCGCCCATGATCGCCTCGAACTCGTCGAGTTCCGCATCCCCAAGATTGGCGATCTCGGCTTCCGCGAAACTGCCCAGAACCAGGTCCATCTCGCGGATGCCGCGATGCCAGCAGCGATAGAGGATGCGCCGGCGGCGCGGGTCGAGATCCGCGCTGGTGCGGGATAGTCCTGTCATGGCCGTGTCCTTGTTTTGCCGTTCATATAGGACGCTTTTCCGCCCTCGTCACCTTGCCAAGAGAGCAAAATCCATCGCATTTTGCGCGCCATGCGTCCCGCCATACTCGATCCGCTGTTCTCGCCCGTCGCCTCGCTTGCCGGTGTCGGGCCGAAGCTTGCCGAACTGATCGCCCGCGTCACCGGCCGTGACGATCCGGACGACTGCCGCGTCGTGGATCTGCTCTTCCATGCTCCCTCCTCGCTGATCGACCGGCGCAACCGGCCGGGCATCGCGCTTTCGCCGCAAGGAGCGATCGTCACGATCGAAGGCCGGGTCGACCGCCATCAGCCGCCGCCGCCCGGCAAGTCCAATATGCCCTATCGGGTCTTCCTGCTCGACGATACGGGCGAGCTGGCGCTCACCTTCTTCCGGGCCAAGGGAAATTGGCTGGAAAAGTCGCTGCCGATCGACGAGATGGTGATGGTGAGCGGCAAGGTGGACTGGTTCAACGGCCGGCCCTCGATGGTGCACCCGGATTTCATCGTAAAGTCTTCCGAGGCTGAAAACCTGCCACTGGTGGAGCCGGTATATCCGATGACGGCCGGCCTGACGCCGAAAGTGCTGCGCAAGGCGATCGACGGCGCCGTCACCCGCATGCCGGAACTGCCAGAATGGGCGGATGCGGCGCTGGCCGTGCGCCAGGGTTTTCCTTCGGTGGCGGAGGCCTTTCGCGGACTGCACGATCCGGGCGACGCAGCGGATATCGATCCGCAGGCCCCTGCCCGCCGCCGGCTTGCTTATGACGAGTTCCTCGCCGGCCAGGTGTCCCTGTCGCTGGTGCGCCAGAGGGTGCGCAAGGTCCCGGGCCAGCCGATCCGCGTGAAGGGCGATCTTGCCGCAAAGATCATCGCCAATCTTCCCTTCTCGCTGACACCCAGCCAGAAGTCGGCTGTCGCGGATATCATCAAGGACATGGCCGGCGAAGACCGCATGCTGCGGCTGCTGCAGGGCGATGTCGGCGCCGGCAAGACGCTGGTGGCGCTGCTCGCCATGTCCGCAGCCGTCGAGGCCGGCGGCCAGGCGGTGCTGATGGCGCCGACCGAAATTCTCGCCCGCCAGCATTTTGCGACGATCTCCAAGCTCGCAGGTGCTGCAGGCGTCGCGGTCGAGGTGCTGACCGGCCGCACCAAGGGACGCGAGCGCGACCAGATCATCGAGCGGATTGCGTCAGGCGAAGCGCAGATCATCGTCGGCACCCACGCGCTCTTCCAGGATGCGATCAACTATCACAATCTGATGCTCGCCGTAGTGGACGAACAGCACCGGTTCGGCGTGCATCAGCGCCTTCGGCTGACGGCCAAGGGAATTTCCCCGCATATGCTGGTAATGACCGCGACACCCATTCCGCGCACGCTGGTGCTCGCCGCGTTCGGGGATATGGACGTCTCGAAGCTCACCGAAAAACCGGCCGGCCGCAAGCCGATCCAGACCGTCACCATCCCAACCGAACGGATCGGCGACATCGTCGCCCGGCTCAGGAGCGCGATCGGCGAGGGAAAAAAAGCCTATTGGATCTGCCCGCTCGTCGAGGAATCGGATGCTTCCGACCTGATGTCGGCGGAGGAGCGTTATGCGGTGCTCGCAAGGGAACTCGGTCGTGATGTCGGGTTGATCCATGGCCGGATGAGCGGGCCCGAGAAGGACGCGGTGATGAGCGCCTTCAAGACTGGCGAAATCCGGTTATTGGTCGCGACCACCGTGGTCGAAGTGGGCGTCGACGTGCCGGATGCGACGATCATGGTCATCGAACATGCGGAGCGGTTCGGCCTTGCCCAGTTGCACCAGTTGCGCGGCCGCGTCGGGCGCGGCGACGAGGCTTCGACCTGCATTCTGCTCTACAAAGGGCCGCTCAGCGAAACTGGCAGGGCGCGGCTTTCGATCCTGCGCGACAGCGAGGACGGTTTTCTGATCGCGGAGGAGGATCTGAAGCTGCGCGGCGAAGGCGAGCTGCTAGGCACCCGGCAGTCCGGCACGCCAGGTTTCCGGATCGCCAGCCTGGAAGCGCATGCGGACCTGCTGGAGATCGCCCGCAAGGATGCGGCCTATCTGTTGGAGAGGGATCCCGAACTCACCAGCGAACGCGGCCAGAACATGCGCGTGCTGCTTTATCTGCACCGCCGCGACGAGGCGATCCGGTTCCTGAGAGCCGGGTGATGCGGCCGTCGGCAGGGGGTACGATGGTCAAGATCATCTGACGTTGATCTTCGACCTTCCCCCCGACCGTCGGGGAGAAGGCTTGCGTTAGGGACCTTACTTCTTGGCAACGCCCGGAAGCGTGACGCGAAAAACCTGGAACATGGTGTCGACATCCGCGCCACCGGCCGCCTTATAGGCATTGCCGACCTGGAAACCGTCCTGGGTCAAGAAGTCGTTGTCGTTGGCGACAAACAGGAAGAAGTCGTCCGGAGCGGAGGCATCGAGCGCGCTTGCGATCGACATGGCTTCCCATTTTTCCGAAAGATTGTTCCTGTCGTTCGGCGCGCCGTTATGCAGGCCGAAGCGAGCGAGTTCCTGGGCGTCGTTTATGTCGATGAACGACGTCAGGACCGCAGGTTTTACGGTCTCGTCGACCTTGCCCTTCGAAGCGACCGGCTTGAGACCGTCGAAATCGGTGCCGGCAATATCGGTGGCACTGGTGAGATCGATTAGGTTGATCTTGCGGTAGACCGACGTGTCGCCCTTCACGCCCTGGCCGCTATTGCTGTCACGCGCCAGAACAAGGAAAGCCTTGTCGGACAGCGCCAGGATTTCGCTCGCGGCGGCAACGGCAACCTTGCCCTTGTTATCAAAGGTCGGCAGCGGCACGACATATTCATGCACGAGCTTGAGGTTGTCGATGTCGGAAGCGTCATAGACCAAGGCGCGGGTATTCATGCGCGTCGAGCTGGAGTCGCCGCCATCCTGAATGGGCGCGGACTGCAGCAGGGCGATCACGAACTTGCCATCCGGGGTCATCGCCATGCCTTCGAGGCCCTGGTTGTTCTGGCGACCACTTTCCGGATCCTTCGGATCCGGTACCTTGCCGCCAGGGCCGGGATTGTTGGAAGAGAAGTCCAACCGGCCCTTGCGCATCGGCAGCAGGGCCTTCGGCGGCTGAGTAGCGGAGATCAGCTTACCATCAATGGAAAAGTGATAGATATAGGGGCCGTATTCGTCGCTGATCAAAAGCGAACCGTCCGCCAGGCGGATGACGGCCTCGGGATCGAGGGAGACTTTGCCGGTCGAGGCCTGCGGCATGGCCGGCATTTTGGCCGCAGCGGCGCGAACGCCCGACTCCGGATCGAGACCGGTCATGTTCTTGCCGGCGTCGTCGGTCAGCAGCATGGTCTCCGCGAGCTTTGCCTGAACGCCAGCCTGCTGCTTGTCGGAGGACAGGGCCTGGTCGGCGGCAGCTGGCGCCAGCCGGATCTCGATCTTGTTGATACGCGAATTGTAATCGGTCGTGCCGTCGACATTGTAGCCGCGATCGGGCAGCAACCAGAGGGAACCGGCATAACCATCGGCATCCTTCTTCCAGTCGGTCGGGTCGATCGCCATGCCGGAACCGGACCCGAAAGTCTCGCCGAACTTGTCACGCTGGCCGGCCGGAATGCGGCCGACGGCGACGAGGCCCTTGTTAACGATGGTGATGCCGGCGCCCGTAGCACTCGTCTCGGCCAGCAGGACCGAGTTCGAAATCAAAGACGAAGCAATCATTGTGGCCGCAAGCAGTGCGGCCTTACGCGCATAACCCATGGAATGGTTCCTTGTTCAAGCCTAGAAGGGCCAGCGGCTTCCCGCCGTTGCGCGTCGAATGAATGTTGCGACGCGCGCTCCCTGCTTCTTCTTAGGCGGCTGCGGTGACACTGACGTGACGCCCCGCACGGGCGCTTATGGCGCCGGCAGGACGGCGGTCGGCAGGCCGGGGATGGGCTTGTAGTCCGGCGCGATGAGGCCACCCGATATCAGCAGCTTGGCACCCTCTTCCGGCGTCATGTCGAGCATGATGATCTTGCTTTTCGGCACGAACATCAGGAAGCCGGCGGTCGGAACCGGGGTCGGCGGCAGGAAGACACCGACCATTTCCTCTCCGTCCGCATTGAGCTTTGCCGCGATCTCCCCCTGCGCGTCACCGGAGATGAAGACCAGCGCCCACATGCCGGGGCTCGGAAACTCGATCAGTCCGCATTTCTTGAAGGAGGTCGACTGTTCCTTCAGCACCGTCTCAAAGATCTGTTTGATGCTCTTATAAATGCTGCGGATCAGCGGCATCCGGTGCAGGATCGATTCGCCGAACTTGACGATCGAGCGGCCGATCAGGTTCTTGCCGAGAAAGCCGATAATGGTGATGAGCACCACGGCGATCAGCAGACCGGTGCCAGGAATGGTGATGTTGAAATAATATTGCGGATCGTAGCGCCGCGGAATGTAGGGCGTAACCCAGCTATCGGCCCAGTCGATAAAGGTGAAGGTGAGCCAGATGGTGATGGCAAGCGGCGCGCAGATGATCAGGCCGGTTAGGAAGTTGTTCCTGAGACGGCCGGCCAGCGATATTCGCTCTGGACTGTCGCTCATCCGATTTTCCTGCATACTCTCAGCATCGCCGCAATCATCTGTTGCGACAATGCCGGATGCGATGTTGCGATGCAAGGAAAAGCCGGTGGATATCACTCCACCGTGACGGATTTTGCCAGGTTGCGCGGCTGGTCGACATCGGTGCCCATGAAGACAGCCGTATGATAGGCAAGCAGCTGGATCGGCAGCGAGAAAATCATCGGGGCGATGATCTCGTCGACATTCGGCAATGCTATCGTCGCCATGGTCGGCAGCTTGGAAGCCGCCGCCCCCTTTTCGTCGGTGATGAAGATGATCTTGCCGCCGCGCGCCGCCACTTCCTGCATGTTGGAAACGGTCTTTTCGAAGAAACGGTCATGCGGTGCGATGACAATCACCGGCATATGTTCGTCGATCAGCGCGATCGGCCCGTGTTTCAACTCACCGGCGGCATACCCTTCGGCGTGGATATAGGAGATTTCCTTGAGCTTCAGCGCACCTTCCATGGCAAGCGGAAAACTGGTGCCTCGGCCGAGGTAAAGGACATCCTTGAACCGCGACAGCTCGCGCGACAGCGCCTCGATCTGCGGCTGGATGTCGTTCAGTACCCGACTCATGATCCGCGGCATTTCGGCGAGGTGTTTCACCATCGCCTTCTCATCGCCCGCCGTCACCGTGCCGCGGGCGCGACCCGCACCGATCGCGAGCGCGGCAAGAACCGCAAGCTGGCAGGTAAAGGCCTTGGTGGAGGCGACACCGATCTCCGGGCCGGCGAGGATCGGGAAGATCGCATCCGATTCGCGGGCGATGGTCGATTCCCTGACGTTGACGACCGCGCCGATCTTGAGGCCGTTGTCCTTGCAGTAACGCAGGGAGGCCAGAGTATCGGCTGTCTCGCCCGACTGGGAAATGAACAGTGCCGCTTGGGACGGCGACAACGGCAGTTCGCGGTAGCGGAATTCGGAGGCGACGTCGATTTCGACCGGCAGACGCGCATAACGCTCGAACCAGTATTTGCCGATCAGGCCGGACAGATAGGCCGTGCCGCAGGCGGCGATCGCCAGGCCGGAAACCTTGCCGAAATCGATCGCCGTATCGTTCGCCTTCACCGTATGGGTCGCGAAATCGATGTAATGGCTGAGCGCATGGGAGATGATTTCCGGCTGCTCGTAGATTTCCTTCTCCATGAAATGGCGGTGATTGCCCTTGTCGACCATGAAGGCCGATGCCTGGGAAATCTGGCTCTGCCGGGTCACCGGCTTGCCGTCGTAATCGATGATCTCGGCGCCCTTGTGGGTCATGACGGCGCAGTCGCCGTCGACCAGATAGGTGATCTCGTTGGTAAACGGAGACAGCGCGATGGCATCGGACCCCAAAAACATCTCGCCGCGGCCGTGGCCGATCGCGAGCGGCGGTCCGAAACGGGCGGCCATGATCGTGCCCGGGTCGTCCTCGAACATCACCACCAGCGCATAGGCGCCGGAGACCCGGTTCAGCGTCGCCAGCATCGCGGCGCGATGGTCGAGGCCCTGGCGGGTGTATTTTGCGAGCAGATGTGCGACGACTTCCGTATCGGTCTGGCTTTCGAAGACGGCGCCTTCGGCCAGCAGTTCGTCCTTCAGCTCAGAAAAGTTCTCGATGATACCGTTATGGACGACGGCGGCGCCATCGACGAAATGCGGATGGGCGTTGGTTTCGTTCGGGACGCCGTGGGTTGCCCAGCGGGTATGGGCGATGCCGATCGTGCCGGGCAGCGGCTCGGCGTCGAGCTTCTTTTCGAGATTGAAGAGTTTTCCCTCGGCGCGGCGGCGGTCCATCCGGCCCTCGTGGACGGTCGCCACGCCGGCGGAATCATAACCGCGGTATTCGAGCCTTCGCAACGCATCGACGAGACGCGCCGCCACCGGCGAATTTCCGACGATCCCGACAATTCCGCACATGAACGACCCTCTTCGCTTCGTGGAACCCGCGCGAACTCCTAGCCGATTGCAGGTTTTGCGCAATCGGCCCGCCGGTCACTTTCGATGTCGGAAAGTAACGCGCAAATGTTAATGGCCGGGCTACTTTTGCGCCTTCCTGGCGACCTTGAGGGCGAGTGCCCGCTCGCGGAGGATTTTCGCGCGCTCCGGCTTCACTTCCTGGCGGGCACGGCCAAGCGCCAGCGCATCGGCCGGGACATTGTCGGTAATGACGCTTCCCGAGGCGACATAGGCGCCGTCGCCAATCGAGACGGGTGCAACGAGCGACGAGTTCGAACCGACAAAGGCGTTGGCGCCGATCCGCGTCTCGTGCTTGTTGACGCCGTCGTAGTTGCAGGTGATCGTGCCGGCGCCGATATTGGCATGGGCGCCGACAAAGGCATCGCCGATATAGGTCAGGTGGTTGACCTTGGCGCCTTCGTCGATCCTGGCATTCTTGACCTCGCAGAAATTGCCGACCTTGGAGCCGGCCGCAAGATCGGCTCCGGGGCGAAGCCGCGCGAAAGGTCCGACGGTCGCGCCGCCGCTCACATGAGCGCCTTCGATATGCGAAAAGGCGTGGATCACGGCCCCGCCGTCGATCCGAACGCCCGGACCAAACACGACGTTGGGCTCGATCAACACGTCCTGACCGATCTGCGTATCATATGAAAGGAACACGGTTTCCGGCGCAATCATGCTGACGCCCGAGATCATCAGTTCGTGGCGGCGGCGTTCCTGCCAGAGCCTTTCGAGCATGGCCAGTTCGGCGCGGTTGTTGCAGCCGGCGACTTCCGTTTCCGGCGCATCGACCGCCACGACCTTGCCGCCGGCGGCGCGGGCGATCTCGACGATATCCGTCAGGTAATATTCGCCCTTGACGTTTTGATTGGTGATGCCCTCCAAAAGCGACAGCGCCTTTTGGCCGTTAATCGCCATCAGGCCGCTATTGCACCAGGTGACCTTGCGCTCTTCGTCCGTCGCATCCTTCTCTTCGCGGATCGCGATCAGCTCGCCGTTTTCAACCAGCAGGCGGCCGTAACCGGTCGGCTTGTCCGTATGAAAACCGATCACCACGACATCCGCGCCGGCGGCAAGCTTTTCCCGCGCCTCCGCGAACGGCGCGGAAGTGATCAGCGGCACGTCGCCATAGGCGACCAGGATGTCGTCGTAACCGCGGACAATCGCTTGCTTCGCCGTCAGGACCGCATGGCCGGTGCCGCGGCGCTCCGCCTGCAGAAAAGCCTCGACGGAAACACCCATCGACCGCGCCGGCCCTGGCCACTCCGTCTGCGTCGCGGCCGACGACCAGAGCCGCCTCGGTCACGCCGGTCGATGCCACCGCCGCCATCACATGCGCGATCATCGGACGCCCGGCAATCGGATGCAGCACCTTCGACATCGACGATTTCATGCGTGTGCTGTCGCCGGCGGCGAGGATGACGGCAAGGCAGGAACGGCTCATGGGGATTCTCCTTCTCAGGCGATTTGCCGCTTCATACCAGCAAGATGATTGACGGGCGATAAAAGCCTTATGTGCGCCGGAAACAAAAAGGGCGCCCCGAAAAGCGCCCTCCATTCTGTGAACTCGACCACTGCCCGTCGCTTAGCTCCGGACGTTCGTCGCTCGAAACGATCCGCCGATCGTTTCGTCGGCCGGGCCGACCAATCCTCGTTACTTCGGCAGTTTGTCGTCCACGCCTTCGACGTAGAAGTTCATGCCGAGCAGGGTGCCGTCATCCGACTTTTCGCCGGCCTTCAGCCATGCGCTGCCGTCCTGCTTGTTGATCGGGCCGGTGAACGGATGCAGTTCGCCCGACTTGATCTTGGCTTCTGTTTCCTCGGCCATCGCCTTCACGTCGTCCGGCATATTGGTATACGGCGCCATGGTCAGGATGCCGTCCTTCAGGCCGTCCCAGATCTGCTCGGACTTCCAGGTGCCGTCGAGCAGCGCTTTGGTGCGCTTGATGTAATACGCACCCCAGGTGTCGACGATGGCGGTCAGCTGCGTCTTCGGGCCGGCCGCGATCATGTCGGAGGCCTGGCCGAAGGCGAGGATGCCGCGCTCGGAGGCGACCTGCATCGGAGCGGTCGTGTCGGTGTGCTGGGTCAGGATATCAACGCCCTGGTCGATCAGCGCCTTGGCGGCATCGGCTTCCTTGCCCGGGTCGAACCAGGTATTGGCCCAGACGACCTTCAGCTTGAAGTTCGGATTGATCGACTTCGCGCCGAGTTCGAAGGCGTTGATGCCCATCACCACTTCAGGGATCGGGAAGGAGGCGATGTAGCCGGCAACGCCCTTCTTCGACATCTTCGCGGCGATCTGGCCCTGGATGTATCGGCCTTCATAGAAGCGCGAATTGTAGGTGGCGAGGTTCGGAGCGGCCTTGAAGCCGGTCGCATGCTCGAACTTCACATCCGGGAATTTCGCGGCGACCTTGACGGTGGCGTCCATGAAACCGAAGGAGGTGGTGAAGACCAGCGAGCAGCCCGAGCGAGCCATGCGCTCGATGGCGCGTTCTGCATCCGGGCCTTCCGGAACGTTTTCGAGGAAGGGCGTTTCAACCTTGGCGCCTAATGCCTTGTCGAGCTGCTGGCGACCGAGTTCATGCGCCTGGGTCCAGCCACCATCCGTCTTCGAACCGACGTAGATGAAACAGACCTTCTTCTTCTCCTGGGCTTGGGCGCCTGTCGAAAAACCGCCCATCAGGGCGGCCGATGCGGCAAGGGCGATAATCAGTTTCTTCATTTCCTGACCTCTATTGGCTTGAAGACGTTTTGTTTTTGGTTCCGCGGTCACCGGTCGGGGACAAAGGGTTTCCCGAGCGAAGCCGGCGTATTGATGAGCGTCGTGCGACGATTATGCGAAATGATGATCAGCACGACAATAGTCGCCGCATAAGGAAGTGCCGACAGGAATTGCGACGGTATGACGATGCCGAGATTTTGGGCGAGGATCTGGGCATGCAGCTGGCCGATGCCGACTGCGCCGAAGAGGTACCCGCCGGCCAGAACCCGCCACGGCCGCCAGGAGGCGAAGACGACGAGCGCGAGCGCGATCCAGCCGCGGCCGGCGGACATGTTCTCCACCCATTGCGGCGTGTAGACGAGCGAAAGCTGCGCGCCTGCCAGCCCCGCGCAGGCACCACCGAACATAACCGCCAGATAACGGGTGCGGATGACATTGATGCCAAGAGCATGGGCGGAGGCATGGCTGTCGCCGATCGCCCGCAGCTTCAGTCCGGTTCGGCTCCTGAACAGGAACCAGTTGATGCCGATCACGAGCACAACCGAGAGATAGAAGGTGAGGTCCTGCGCGAACAGGACGCGGCCGAAGAACGGGATGTCGGAGAGAAGCGGGAAGACGATCGGCTGCAGCTTGATGCCGGGCTGGCCGACGAAAGCCTCGCCAATCTGGCCGGAAAGCCCAAGCCCCAGGATGGTGAGCGCAAGCCCGGTCGCGACCTGATTGGCCACCAGCGTCAGCGTCAGGAATCCGAAGAGCAGCGAGAAGATCCCACCGCCCAAGATGCCAGCGAGGAGGCCGACATAAGGGGAGCCGGTCAGTTGCGCGGCAACGAAGGCGCAGGCGGCGCCCATGATCATCATGCCCTCGACGCCGAGGTTCAGCACGCCCGAGCGCTCGGTCACCAGTTCGCCGAGAGCTGCCAGAACCAGCGGGGTCGATGCGGTGATGACGGTGAGAAGGATCGCCTCGAACATCAGCCCTTCACCTCCGCCGTTTTCGCGCCCGCAAAGATCAGCCGGATCTTGTAGTGGATCAGCGTATCGCAGGAGAGCACGAAGAAGAGCAGCAATCCTTGGAAGACACGGCTGACCTTGTCCGAAATGCCTATCGACAGCTGCGCCGCCTCGCCGCCGAGATAGGTGAGCGCCAGCACGAGCCCGGAAGCGATGATTCCCAGAGGGTTGAGCCGTCCCAGGAAGGCGACGATGATCGCCGTGAAGCCGTAGCCCGGCGAGATGACCGGCTGCAGGTGGCCGATCGAGCCGGAGACCTCCGAAATGCCTGCAAGGCCCGCGAGCGCGCCCGACAGCAGCATCGAGAACCACACCATCCGGCGGGCGGAGAAGCCGGCAAACCGCCCTGCCCGCTCCGACTGGCCGAGCACCGAGACCTCGAAGCCCTTCAGCATGAAGCGCATCATGAACCACAACGCCACGGCGGCGACGATCGCGAAAACGAAGGCCCAGTGGGCGCGGCCGGACGACGACAGAATTTCCGGCACGACGGCCTCGATCTGGAACGTCTTCGTGATCGGGAAATTGTTGCCCTGCGGATCACGCCATGGTCCGCGCACCAGCCAGTCGAGATAAAGCTGGGCGATATAGACCAGCATCAGGCTGGTCAGGATTTCGTTAGTGTTGAACCTTGTCTTCAAAAGCGCCGGGATGCCTGCATAAAGCGCGCCGCCGATCATGCCGAGGATCAGCATCAGCGGTAGGATCATCGGCGAGTGCCAGGCCGGATACATGACGGGCAGGATCGATCCGGTGATCGCGCCTATGGTGAATTGGCCTTCGGCGCCGATATTCCAGTTGTTGGACCGGTAACAGACAGCGAGCCCGACGGCGATGAGGATCAGCGGCGCTGCCTTCACAGCCAGCTCGTGGAGAGACCAGATCTCCAGCAACGGCTCGACGAAATATATGTAGAGCGAGCTGATAGGGTTCTTCCCGAGCAGCCAGAACATAATGGCCCCGAAAAGCAGCGTCAGCACCAGGGCGAGCAGCGGCGAGAGGATCGAGAACAGCGTCGAGACGCGGGCGCGCTTCTGGAGCTCAATGCGCATGCGCCGCCTCCGGATTGGAGTGGCTTTCGTGGATACCGCCCATCAGCAGACCGATACGTTCCAACGTCAGCGTGCCGGCCGGATGGGGCTCGGAAAGACGGCCTTCCGAGATCACCGCGATATTCGTCGCCACCTCAAAGATCTCATCGAGATCCTGGCTGATCACCACCACCGCCGAGCCCGACCTGGCGAGATCGATCAGCGCCTGACGGATACGGCTTGCCGCGCCGGCATCGACACCCCAGGTCGGCTGGTTGACGACGAGCACCGATGGTTGCCGGTCAAGCTCGCGCCCGACGATGAATTTCTGGAGATTGCCGCCGGAGAGCGAGCCCGCCTGCGGATCCTCGCCGCTCTTGCGGACATCCATCGCCTCGCAGATGCGGCGGGTGGCGGAACGGATCGCATCGAAGCGGATGACGGAAAATGCGCCGCCGGACAGAAAGGCCTGCTTGTCCGACTGGCTGCGGGCGAGCAGGAGATTGTCCGACAGCGCCATGGCGGAAACTGCGGCGTGACCATGACGTTCTTCCGGCACGAAACCGGCGCCAAGCAGTCTCCGGCCATTGATGCCGGTGCGCCCGACCGCCTTGCCGCGGATGCGGATCGCCTCGTCCGCGGCGACCGGATATTCGCCTGAAAGCGCATCGAAGAGTTCACCCTGGCCGTTGCCGGCAACACCTGCGATCGCCAGCACTTCACCGGCGCGCACCCTCATGGCGACGTTCTTCAGCGAGACCGCAAAAGGCGTGCGCGCCGGCACAGACAGATTGGTGACTTCGATGCGGATATCGCCGAGCGCTGCTGCGTTGTCTCGATGGACTTCGGCGACATCGGAGCCGACCATCATGCGGGCGAGCGAGGCCGGCGTTTCCTTTTTCGGATCGCAGGCGCCAGTGACCTTGCCGTGGCGCAGAACCGTGGCGCGGTCACAGATGCGGCGCACTTCCTCCAGCCTATGGCTGATATAGAGCACCGACCGACCCTCGGCCTTCAGCTTGAACAGCGTCTCGAACAGCCGGTCCGCTTCCTGCGGCGTCAAGACCGATGTGGGCTCGTCGAGGATGATCAGCCTGGGGTTCTGAAGCAGAGCCCGGACGATCTCGATGCGCTGGCGCTCGCCGACGGAAAGGTCCGCCACATGCGCATTGGGATCGAGCGGCAGGCCGTATGCCTTGGAAAGCGACGCCGCCTCGTCCGAGATCCTGGCAAGAGAAATCTTCGGGTCGAGCGACAGCGCGATGTTTTCCGCCACCGTCAGCGCCTCGAACAGCGAGAAATGCTGGAAGACCATGCCGATGCCGAGTTGACGGGCCCCGCCCGGCGAAGCGATCGTCACCGGCGCGCCTTGCCAGAGGATCTGGCCGGCGCTCGGCTGCAGCACGCCAAACAGCATTTTTACCAGCGTCGATTTGCCGGCGCCGTTTTCGCCGAGCAATGCGTGGATTTCGCCGGGCGCGATATCCAGATCGATCGCGTTGCAGGCCGCGAAGCTGCCGAAAAGCTTGGTCAAACCTCGAACCGACAGAAGCGGACCGGTCGTCGGACCCTCGGATAACGTCACTGAACCCCCTCGTTCACCGCGGGCCGACCTTCTTCGAGGTTTTTCAGGGCGACGCGGCGTATTGATTTTCCCGACATCCGGCGATCACTCCGGACATTCGACTGATATTGATACCGTATTTGTTGCTTCGCACAACACTAAAGAAAGGGGGTTGCAGGAAGGTCCAGCTATTTTCCGAGACTGGGGAAAAGCTGCAGCACGCCGCCGATGCAATAGAGATAGATACCGCTCAGGACGACGCCGTAAACGACCCAGGCGGGCGTCTCGAAATGCAGGAGCAGCGAATAGCCGCCGAGGGCGCACCAGATGAGGCAGACAGCCAGATTGAGCGGACGGAGCCGTTTGACGCGCACGGGGTGCAGGAAGTTGATCGGCAGGAAGGTGAGAATGACAGAGACCGAGACGAGGACCAGAGCCGCCGTTGCGCTCGCGTCGACGACGAACAGTGTGAAGACCACCATGTTCCAGACGACCGGAAAACCGGAGAAAAAGTACTCGTCCGTCTTCATGCCCATGTCGGCATAATAAACCGCGCTCGAGACGACGATCGCGCCTGCGGCAACGAAGGACCAAGGTTCGCCGATCATGCCGCTCTGATAAAGCGCAAACGCCGGAAGCAGCACGTAGGTCACGTAGTCGATGATGTTGTCGAGCGTATCGCCCGACCAGTTGGGCAGGACTTCCTTGACCCGCACCTTGCGAGCGATCGGCCCGTCGATGCCATCGACGAGAAGCGCAAGGCCGAGCCACCAGAACATGTCGACGAAACGATGCTCGGCTGCCGCGACGACGCCGAGGAAAGCAAGGAACGAGCCGGACGCCGTCAGCAGATGAACCGAGAAGGCGCGGATTTCAGCATACGGAACTTTTTTGTAATTGAAGATTCGTCTGATCACGCGTCAGTCCCGTCTTTCCCTCATCCGGCGAGGTATGCGGCCAATCACCGCGCATTGCAACCAGCTTGGGGCCGCCGCCAGACATAAAGCATTGCTTTTTCTATGCTGCGCTGCCGTGTCCCATGGATATGCACGCCACAAAGCTCTAGATAATCCATCGTACATTTGCAGCGCAGGACGACGGACATGCAGCATTTCGAGATTGCGGTGGTGGGCGGGGGACTTTCCGGATCGGTTGCCGCCCTGGCGCTCGCGCGGGCCGGCCGCAAGGTGGCGCTGATCGCACCGCCATCCGAAAAGACCGATGAACGCACGACCGCGCTGATGGACCAGTCCATCCGTTTTCTCGAACGGCTTGGCGTCTGGGAAGACATTGCGGCTTCGGCCGCCCCGCTTTCGGTGATGCAGATCATCGACGGCACCAAACGGCTGCTGCGCGCACCGACGGCGCAGTTCCGGGCGCAGGACGTCGGACTCTATGCCTTCGGCTACAACATTCCCAACCGGGCGCTATCGGAAACGCTGGATGCCGCCGTTGCCGCCGAACCGAATATCAGCAGGATCGCGCAAAACGTCGAGACGTTCGACTTCTCGGCCGAACGAGCCATGCTGACGCTGTCGGACGGCGCCTCGATCGGTGCCGACTTCGTGGCTGCCGCGGATGGACGCAATTCAAAGGCCCGCGAGACCGCCGGCATCGGCGTGCGACGCTGGTCCTATCCACAATCGGCGATGGTGTTGAATTTCGCCCACAGCGTGCCACACGGCAATATCTCGACCGAATTCCATACCGAAAGCGGGCCGTTCACGCAGGTTCCCCTGCCGGGCCTGCGTTCCAGCCTCGTCTGGGTGGTGAAGCCGGATGAAGCTCGCCGACTTGTCGAACTTCCGACCGGGGAACTGTCGCGGCTGGTCGAAAACCGTATGCAATCGATGCTCGGCAAGGTGACAGTCGAAGGCACGGCGCAAGCCTGGCCGCTCTCCAGCCTGATGGCGGAGCGGTTCGGCAAGGGTCGGCTGGCCTTGATCGGCGAGGCCGCACATGCCTTTCCGCCGATCGGCGCGCAGGGCCTCAACCTGTCGCTGCGCGATATCATCGCACTTTCGGAACTGCTCGTCGCAACCAGCGATCGCCCGATCGCAGCCGATGCCGGCGATCGCTTCAACCGGCGCCGCGGGCCGGACATCGTCAGCCGCACCGTCGGCGTCGATCTTCTCAACCGTTCGCTGCTGTCGGATTTCCTGCCGGTGCAGATGCTGCGGGCCGCCGGCCTGCACATCCTCACCAATGCGCCGCCGCTCCGAAACCTTTTGATGCGCGAGGGGATCGAGCCCGGTCGGGGCCTGCGCGCTGTCGTCGATGCCTTACGGAAAGAGATCCGGCGGTAACGTTCCGGAATTGATGAGGTAGAGCAGCGCCGGGAGAGTCGCCACTGACGCAACGGTGATGATCAGGATGCTGGCCGACGCCCTCTCCTGCCAGACGCCGTATTGCTGGCTGATGACGAAGACATTGGTCGCTGTCGGCAGCGCCGAAAGCAGCATCGCGGAATAGATCCAGACCGGATCGAAATTGCCGATCAGCGACAGGACCGTATAGGTCGTCATCGGCAGCAGGATCAGCTTGAAGACCGCGATATAACCGATCTCCACCGGCACACGTTTGATCGGCCTCAGCGCCAGCGTCACTCCCATGGCAAATAGCGCGCACGGTGCTGCAGCCTGCGCGAGATAATCGACGAGCCGCTGGAAGGCTGCCGGCGGCTGCACCGCAAATGCCGCGAAGCAGAAGCCCAGCGCCGTCGAGATGATGAAGGGATGCATCACCACTTTCCGGACAATATCGGCAACCACATGGGCGGCTGGGCGTTTGTCGCCGCCGGCCACCGCCATCATCGCCGGTGCGACGATGAAATGCGCGGCGTTCTCGAAGCAGACGATCAGCGCCACTGGCACCGCTGCCGCCTCGCCGAAAGCCAGCAGCGCCAGGCCCGGCCCCATATAGCCGATATTGCCGTAGGCGCCGGCAAACGACTGGATGGTGCAATCGGCAAACGAATTGCGACGCAAAAAGAAGCCGATCAGGAAGAGAACGAAGAAGACCAGGTAGGTCGCGCCGATCTCGCCGAAGATGAAGTCGGCCCGGGTCAGCTGCTCGACCGGAGTGCGGGAAACGAGCTTGAAGAACAGCGCCGGCAGAGCCGCGTAGATGATGAACGTATTCATCCAGCCGAGCGCTTCGGCCGGCTGTTTCGTCACTCTCGCGGCCAGATAGCCGATGAAGATCAGGCCGAAGAAGGGCAACAGCAATGCAATGATATCGGCCATCGGTTCCCTGCCCGAATGAGCGGGCCGTATTGGAAGACTGTTTTCCGTTAGCCGATTTGCATCAGGATTGGAAAGGTCTGCTGGAACCAGATTGCGGCCGAAGTGACGAAACCGAAGATGAAAGCGAGCCCGGTCAGAATCAGGAAGGCTCCCATGACCTTCTCGACCAGGCCCAGATGGCGGCGGAAGCGGGTGAGGAACCGCATGAACGCACCGGAGAAGCCGGCAGCGATCCAGAATGGCACGGCCAGGCCCAACGAATAGATGGCGAGCAGCGCCGCCCCCTCGCCGACCGTATCGCGCGATGCAGCGACGCCGAGGATAGCGCCAAGCACCGGACCGATGCAGGGCGTCCAGCCGAACGCGAAGGCAAGCCCCATGACATAGGCGCCCGAGAGCGTCGCCGGCTGCCCGCCGCCGTGGAAACGCGCCTCGCGGGCGAGAATACCAATCCGGAAAACACCGAGAAAATTCAGGCCCATGACGATGATGATCAGGCCACCGAGTTTGGACAGTAGATCGAGATGCTGGCGCAGGAGCACGCCGATCGTCGAGGCGCCGGCTCCGAGCGCCACGAACACAGTCGCAAAACCGAGGGTGAAGAACAGCGCCGACTTCAGCACCGCGCGACGCGTGCCGCTCCGCGATTCGATGACCGCCGCACCACCGCCGCCGCGGAACTGCTCGACCGAAATGCCCGCCATGTAACAAAGATAAGGCGGCACGAGGGGCAGCACGCAGGGAGAAAGAAACGATAGGGCGCCGGCAAGAAGCGCGCTCAACAGGGATATTTCGGCAATCGACACGTGCGGCTCCGGCTGGCGGGCCTTTTGCGAGCCCGCGTCTTGCGCTTGAGGTAATGGCCCGACGCGGCGAATGCCAATCACCTTTTCGCATTGCCGTGAAAAAGCGGCAGATAGCCGCATTTTTGCTGTTTTTGCGGGTTGACCGCAAGAGGTCACCTGCCTATGTTCCGCGCACTTTCAAGGACGCGCTCATCCGCGGCCGCGGGAGAGCGTAGCTCAGCCGGTAGAGCAACTGACTTTTAATCAGTAGGTCTCGGGTTCGAACCCCGACGCTCTCACCATTTAGATCAAAGCAGCCCCAATTAGCCGATGCCAATGTGATCGCTGTAGGCTGATGCGTGGGTGATGCTTCGGGCGCCGCCTGTTCCGCCTTGGCGGATAGAATCGGTGTGATCGGCCTGTCAAAATGTGGGTGGACGAAATCCAGCCGGTCTGTCACAAGCCGATCAGGACGCGACTGCCGTTAGTTTTAGAACGGGGTCGGGCGACCGATTGACGTCACGTCGCTGCCACGAGATCACGTCGGCCGTCCATTCTCAAATCCGACACGCGAAATTGCAGGGCGAAAAGCCACTCCTTATCGATTACAATTTGCTCATGTTGAGAGCGAACACCAATCATTACCAGCTATTCACCTTCGCGGCGATAACCGGCGGACGGATGAAAACTTGGATCAGTGCGCCAAGTATTTGAAATATCTATGTATTCTGTATGGAGAAAATCTCCAGAGCCTAAGATTTGGCCGGAAATTCGGCGGATGAGGCATTCCGAACCTTATTTATTATTAAGCTGACCTTCCACCCTTCCGGGCGTATTTTCATATTCAGGACTGAGTGATGCCGACGGCCGGAAATGCCGCGACGGCAGAGCCAGTTGCAGATCGTTCGCTGAAGGTGGTGCTCATATGCGCTCGCTCGTCCCGATAAACCAGCATTCCCCGGCACCACCGGCGCCCTGCCCGGTGATGCACCTCACCGGACCACCCGAGGGTCGACTTCGATCGCCCGACGTTCACGCCGCTTCACCTACCTCCCGGTGATCAGGCTTTCTGAAGTAGCGGCTTTCCTCTGAAGCCGACTTTTCAGCATCGTAAATCTTAGAATTCCACCGATCGGCCGTGCGCGCTTCATCGCGCGGCTTCGATCTTCTTCGCCCTATGCGCCTGCCTTCCCGGCGACAAGGCTGCAGATTGAAAGGAAGACCTCCATGTCCAACATCCTTCGCAAACACCGAATCGTTGCCCTTCTCGGCGCCGCCATCGTTGCGGTGCCGCTCTCCGTGCCGGTCATTCTCGGCACCAACGCGGCGCATGCGGCAACCACGGCAACCTCCGTCACCGGCTCCGTTTCCGGCATCGTCGCTCCGGGCGGCTCGTTCGCGCCGATCGTTTCGGCCGACAAGCCGGCGGTGGTCACCATCATCACCACGATGAAGGCCCAGAACGTCGCCTCGGACGACAGCTCGCCCTTCGGCGACAATTCCCCGTTCGACGAGCAGTTCCGACAGTTCTTCGGCCAGCAGGGCATTCCCGTGCCGCGCCAGATGCCGCAGCAGCGCCAGGCTCCGCGGGCCGAGGCTCTCGGCTCCGGTTTCGTCGTGACGGCGGACGGCTATATCGTCACCAACAACCACGTGATCGACAATGCGATCGACATCAAGGTGACGCTTGACGACGGCACGGAAGTGCCCGCCAAGCTGATCGGCACCGATCCGAAATCCGACCTCGCCGTCATCAAGATCAACGCGCCGAAGCCCTTGGCCACCATCGCCTGGGGCGATTCGGATAAGCTCAATGCCGGCGACCAGATCCTGGCGATCGGCAATCCGTTCGGCATCGGCACCACCGTCACGGCGGGTATCGTTTCGGCGCGCGGCCGCGATCTCCACAGCGGCCCCTATGATGACTTCATCCAGATCGATGCGCCGATCAACCACGGCAATTCCGGCGGCCCGCTGGTCGATCTCGAGGGCAAGGTCGTCGGCATCAACACGGCGATCTATTCGCCGAACGGCGGCAGCGTCGGTGTCGGCTTCGCGATTCCCTCCGACCAGGCCCAGAAGGTCGTCGCCAAGCTGATGAAGGACGGCTCGATCGAGCATGGCTTCATCGGCGTGCAGATTCAGCCGGTGACGGCGGATGTGGCGAGCGCCATCGGCCTCGACAAGCCGGAAGGCGCGCTGGTTGCCAATGTCAACGACGGCACGCCGGCAGCCAAGGCCGGTATCCAGACCGGCGACGTCATCACCGCGCTCGGCGGCCAGGCGGTCAAATCTCCGCGGGACCTGTCGCGCATGGTCGCCGACCTGACGCCCGGCGCCAAGGAAGGCCTCACCGTCTGGCGTCAGGGTCAAAACCGCAACCTCAGCATCACGGTCGGCGGCAACGAGCCAGACCAGCAGCAGGCGTCCGCCGACAATGGCGACAAGTCCATACAGGGTGCCCAGCGCGTTCCGACCATCGGCATCGGTCTTGCCGACATCACGCCGGATATCCGCCAGGCCCTCAACCTGCCCCGTCGGGAAAACGGCGCAGTGATTGAAAGCGTCGCCCCCGACAAACCGGCTGCCGATGCCGGCCTGCAGCCGGGAGACATCATCATTTCGATCAATCAGCAGCCGGTGAAGTCGGCCAAGGATGCCAAGACGGCGGTTGCCGAAGCCGGGAAGTCCGGGCGCAAGTCGGTCCTGCTTCTTATCCAGCGTGGCGAAAACCAGACCTTCGTCGCGGTTCCCTTCTCGATCGGCTGAACATCGAACCCGCCTTATCTTCTCGGCGCCGCCCGGTTGTCGCGACCGGGCGGCGGTCGTTTGGCCCCGCCCCATATCCTCTCCACCGGAACCTTGACGAGCAGAAGACGTTTGCCCGGACGAAGGAGCGTCTTTATGCGCATCATATTCATCGTCATGATCGTTTCGGTGCTCAGCATCCTGGCGTTCAAATATGCGGATCAATCGCTCGGTGGCGGCGATATCCTTGCCTCTCCCACGGAACTCTCGGTTCAGAACTGACACGATCGCGTGAAGCGGATGATCTTTTCCGCCTGCCCTTGGGTCGGCTTGACCACTTTGGCCTTACCGCCATATTCCTGCGATCCCGCCCAATCCATTTCCCAAAAACGAGAGGTTTTCATGGCCAAGCCAAAGATTGCGATCATCATCGGCAGCACGCGTGACGTCCGGTTCGGCGAGAAGCCGGCACGGTGGATCTATGAAACGGCATCCAAGCGCGACGACATGGACTTCGAGATCGTCGATCTGCGCGACTTCCCGCTGCCGTTCTTCAACGAAAAGGCTTCGAACGCCTGGGTTCCGACGGACAACGAAGTCGGACAGCGCTGGCAGAAGAAGGTGGCCGAATTCGACGGCTACATCTTCGTGATTGCCGAATACAACCGCTCGATCACCGCGGCGCTCAAGAACGCGCTCGACTATTCCTATCCGGAATGGAACCGCAAGCCGGCGGCAGCCGTCGGTTACGGCAGCGTCGGCGGTGCCCGCGCAGTCGAGCATTTCCGTACGATCGCGGTCGAACTTCAGATGGTTCCGACCCGCCCCGGCGTCCACATCCAGGGCGCTGATTTCTTCGCGGTCTGGCAGCAGGGCAAGGCACTGTCGGAACTCACCCATCTGGAGCCCGGCGTAAAGACCATGCTGGACGATCTTTCCTGGTGGGCAACGGCGCTCAAGACGGCCCGCGAGAAAGCTTGATAGCCTGTCACGCGACATTGATCCGAAGGTTCCGGTTTTGCCCGGAACCTTCCCGTTTTCAGGGTGTTGTCAGGCAATAGAGGAGTCGTTGCCATGAGCGCCCAGAATGTCCTGATTGCCTTGGGATCTGCGATTGCGGGTGGCCTTGTCGTCGCCCTCCTGATGCATCCTGCCGGACCGACCGTGACCGCGAAGTCGGACCGCCTTAGCGGCCCACCGGCAGAGACCGCCTTCATGCCCGAACGCTTCGGCGTCCCCGGTTCGACACAATGACGTAGACGCCTGAAGTTGGGATCTGACATGCGAAAAAGCCGGCGTCTCTTTCGAGGCGCCGGCTTTTTCATGTCTACCAATCAATGAACACCCTTGCCGCTCTCTTCCTCTTCGAATGTCACTGCGACATCGCCATCGGCCGAGAGGCGTACCCTGTTGCCTTCGATATCGGCGACGAGTTCAAGCGGAATGAAGTGATGGTGGCCTTTATGGCCGCCCTCACCGCTGTCCTTCCTGGTCAGCTTGATACGGCTGCCTTCGACGCGGTCGACCGTTCCAACATGGACGCCATCCGCGCCGATGACTTCGGCGTGTTCCTTGATTCTTGCAGCATCGATCATGGGAAATCTCCTTTTCTGCGCACCGACAACGCGTGAATGAAGATATCGATGCATGCCTCTTCAAAAAGGCAGGACCTTTCGAAAACACGCCGCTGGCAAAGGTTATTGGTGCAGGGTGTAAGTACCCATTTTGCAGAAGTCCTGCGTGTCCTCCATGTCTTCGAGCTGGGAATCCTCGGAGAATTCGAAGCGCATGTCGTATTTGCAGGAACGGCGGCCGTCGCGGATGGTGATCTCGATGCTCTGGCCGGGCTCCAGCACGTCGTTGCCGAAAACGTCTTCTTCCCAGTTGTCCACACCTTCCGGTGAGGTGTAAAAGCGCTCAAGTGTACCCTTTGTCTTGTTGATCAGCGTGAACACAAGATCGTCTGCAGCATGCGAAGCACCCGCCGACATCAGAATAGCTGCGAAAGCGCCGGCTAATGTTGAGAATTTCTTAATCACAATACTACCCCTCTACCCATTAATTGGGTTGGTTATTGCTACCACGCTACCGTTAAAGGCTGATGAAATGGCCGGTATTCTTCGATACACGTGCATTACCGATATTTAAATTTTACCATTTCCGGTTTTATGTCATTGAGAGAGCATAAGAATTTCGCCCGGCGACCATGCTTCGGGCGGATTTGCGCCCCATGACGGCGCAGCGAGAGATTTAGCCCTGGTTGTATCGCTATCCAGCAAAGGACAGGCCGTTGAACGTGCAGAACACCCCCGACCCGACAGCAAAGACCAGCGGCACGCCCGATCTCGCCGCGATCCTGGCCACCTCGGGAAGCCAACGCAAAAAGCGTCGCTGGATCTGGCCGACGGTCTTTGTCGTTCTCGTTGCGGTGGCGGCGGGCGCCTATGGCTATTCGGGCAGTGGCGGCCCGCGCTATGATTACACAACGCAGCCGGCCAAGCGCGGCGGCCTCTCGGTCATCGTCACGGCGACAGGCTCGGTCCAGCCGACCGATCAAGTGGACATATCGAGCGAGCTGTCCGGCACCGTCCGCAAGGTCAATGTCAGCTATAACAGTGCTGTCAAACAGGGTGATGTGCTCGCCGAACTCGACACCAACAAGCAGGAAGCGGATGTCCAGAGCGCCCGCGCCCAGCTCGCCTCGGCAAAGGCCAACGTGCTGAAGGCCGAAGCGGAGGCGGCCTCGGCCAAAAATTCGTTCGACCGCCTGACCGGCCTCGTCAGCAACCGCATTTCCACCCAGCAGGAACTGGACGCGGCGAAATTCACCTATGATTCGGCGCTCGCCACCAAGGCCGTCAACGAGGCGTCTGTTCTTTCCGCCGAAGCCAATCTGCGGCTGTCGGAACTCAATCTCGTGAAGCTCAAGATCGTCTCGCCGATCGACGGCATCGTGCTGACCCGCGCCGTGGATCCGGGGGCGACCGTCGCGTCTTCGCTCAATGCGCCGGTGCTTTTCACCATTGCCGGAGATTTGAAGCGCATGGAGTTGCAGGTCGCCGTCGACGAGGCGGATGTCGGCCATGTGCAGGAGGGTCAGGCGGCAAAATTCTCTGTCGACGCCTATCCCGATCGCAACTTTCCCGCCACCATCCAGACCGTGCGCTTCGCCTCCGAAACCGTCTCCAACGTCGTCACCTACAAGGCGATCCTGACGGTCGACAACGCCGATCTGCTGCTGCGTCCCGGCATGACGGCAACGGCCGATATTACCGTGCAATCGGTCACCGACGCGCTCCTCGTGCCGAATGCGGCGCTGCGCTACTCGCCGCCGACGACGGCGCGCAGCCGCGGCAATTTCCTCACCCGGCTTTTTGCGCCGCCGCGTCCGCGCGGCAATCGCGGCGGCGACGATGCTTCGGGAGCGGGTCGTGCCGTCTGGGTTCTGCGCGCAGGCGCGCCGACGCGAGTACAGGTCGAGACCGGCCCCAGCGACGGCCAGTTCACGGTGCTGAAATCCGGTGAGATCAAGCAAGGCGATCTGCTGATCACGGACGCTGTCGCCCGGGCGAGCTGAGGAGGGTTTCGATGAGGCTCCCTCCCATCATCGCCTTCAGGCAGGTTTCGAAATTCTACGGGCACGGCGAAGCGACGATCCGTGCCCTCGATCATATCGACCTGTCGATCACGGCGGGCGAGTTCGTGTCGATCATGGGTCCGTCCGGTTCCGGCAAGTCGACCGCGATGAACATCATCGGCGGGCTCGACGTGCCTTCATCCGGCGAATACCTGTTCCAGGGCATTCCGACGAGCGGCTTCGACCGCGCCCAGCTGACACTTTTACGCCGGCATATGCTCGGCTTCGTGTTCCAGGGGTTCAATCTTCTAGCCCGCACGTCCGCGGTCGAAAATGTCGAGCTGCCGCTCGTCTATCGGGGTATGGATCACCGCGAACGGCGCAAACGTGCGATGGTTGCGCTGGAACAGGTGGGCCTCAAGGGCCGCGAAGGGCACACGACCCAGGAACTGTCCGGCGGGCAGCAGCAGCGCGTGGCGATCGCGCGCGCCATCGTCACCGATCCCGCCGTGCTACTGGCCGACGAACCGACCGGTAATCTCGACACCAGGACCAGCGCCGAGATCATGGAGCTGATCACCCGGCTCAATCGCGACAACGGCATTACCGTGATCATGGTCACCCACGAGGAGGACATCGCCGCCTATGGTAAGCGGCTGCTGCGCTTCGTCGACGGGCATCTCGCCTCGGATCAGGCGCAGGCGAAGGAGCACGACCATGTTCTTTGAGACGACGAAACTGGCCTGGCGGGCGATCAGCCGCAACATGCTGCGCTCCTTCCTGACCGTGCTCGGCGTGGTGATCGGCGTTGCGGCTGTCATCGCCATGGTCACGGTCGGCAACGGCACGACGGCGAAGGTCCAGGCCGAGCTTTCTCGCCTCGGCACCAACACGCTGTTCGTCCGCCCGGGCCAATGGGGGCCGGGACGTGCCAGCAGCGAGGCCAAGCGCTTCAACGACAAGGATGTCCGGGCGATCCAGGAGCAGGTGACCGGGCTTCGCGCCGTGGCGCCCGTGAACCGTGGCACCGCGACCGTGATTGCCGGCGGTGCCAACCATTCGTCCAGCGTGATCGGCACCAACAACGATTATCTGATCGCCCAGGACTGGGATCTGTCGCTCGGCCGGTCGTTCCTCGCCAGCGAGGACCGTGGCAGCCAGGCCGCCTGCATCATCGGCGAGACGGTACGCAAGGAACTTTTTGGCGCAGCCAACCCGGTCGGGCAGAACATCCGCGTCAGCAATGTCGCCTGCCCGGTGGTCGGCGTGCTCGCCGTCAAGGGCCAGTCCGGCATGGGCGAGGACCAGGACGACACGGTCATCATGCCGTTGAAACTGCACCAGCGGCGGATCGGCGGGACGACGACGATCAGCAGTATCATCCTGTCGGCGCAGGATGGTGTGGCAACCGAAAAAGTCCAGTCGGATGTCGAAAGCCTGCTGCGCGAACGGCGCAGGATTGCGGTTGGCCGCGATGACGACTTCTCGGTCAACGATATGTCGCAGATCGCCGCGGCGATGACCGGCACGACGGTGCTGCTGACCGGGCTGCTCGGTGCCGTCGCGGCCGTGAGCCTGCTGGTCGGCGGCATCGGCATCATGAACATCATGCTGGTTTCGGTCACCGAACGCACCCGCGAGATCGGCATTCGCCTCGCGATCGGTGCCCTTGAGCGGCAGGTGCTGACCCAGTTCCTCGTCGAGGCGGTGATGCTGTCGATCTTCGGCGGCGTCAGCGGCATAATTGCCGGCCTGGCGCTTGCCTATGGCGTGGTGACTTTCCTCGGCGTGCCTTTTGTCGCGAGCCCGACGATCATCCTGCTTGCCTTTGCCTTCTCGGCGGCGATCGGCATGGTGTTCGGCTATTTTCCGGCCCGGCGTGCGGCGCAGCTCAATCCGATCGAAGCCCTCCGCCACGAATAGGCGGCGGCGGTCCCCTTGGGTCTGTCGCCGGTAACATTGACGTTGGCCTGATATATCACGTGCGGTTGCCATTCCAAATGCGACATGGCATCCTGTGATATATCAGAGAGGATGAGATGCATGGCATCCGAGGCAGAATCGCTAAGCCGACAGGCCTATCACCGGCTCGAAAACCTCATTGTCACCCTTCAACTGCCGCCCGGCGCGCTGGTTACGGAAAAGCAGCTCATCGGCCTTGCGGGCCAAGGCCGCACACCGGTGCGCGAAGCAATCCAGAAACTCGAATGGCAGGGATTGATGCGGGTGCGCCCGCGCGTCGGACTGCAGGTCACCGAGATCATCGAGGGCGACCACGAAAACATCATGCAGGTGCGCCGCCAGCTTGAGCCGGTTGCAGCAGCCCTGGTGGCGGAACATGCCAGCGATGAGCAGCGCAGCGCCCTGCTCGACTGCGCCAAGGCAATGGGTGCCGCAGCGGCGACCGGTGACATTCACGGCTTCCTGGATGCCGACAAGCGTTTTGACGAGACCCTCGAGGAGGCCTGCCCCAACCGGTTCCTGACCTCGGCGCTGGCGCCGCTCCAGACCCATTCGCGGCGGCGGTGGTTTTCGACGGCCTCTATCGAACGGCTGGATCAGGCGGTGACCCAGCATGTCGCCGTCATCCGCGCCATCCGGGCGAGCGACGTCGAAGCGGCACGAAGAGCGATGGAGACACTCCTCGCCTATCTGACGAATTCATGAGGTAATCAGGCGTGGACTTCGGCTTCGCGCTGCTTTGCGAGCGCAGCGAGATCCGCAGGCTTCAGTTCGACCGACTCGCCGCAGCCGCAGGCAGACGTCTGGTTGGGATTGACGAAGGTGAAGCCTGAGCGCATCTGCGTGACTTCGAAATCCATCTGGGTGCCGAGGAGATAAAGCACGGCGGAAGGTTCGATCCAGACGCTCGCGCCGTCGTGCTCGATCATGTCGTCCTTCGCATTCGGCTCGGTGACGAGATCGACCGTGTATTCCATGCCGGCACAGCCGCCCTTCTTGATCCCCACACGCAGGCCCTTGGCCTCCGTTCCGGAATTGGCAACGAGCTGTTTGACGCGCGTCGCAGCGGCATCGGTCATGGTCATAATGGCGAAGCCCATAGGCTCATTCTCCTTCCGCACGCGGATTCAAGGTCCGGTGTTTCACGATTCAAATGTAGTACCGACCGATTAATCGATCAATACCAACCGACAGCCACCTGGGCTTCTTCGGACATGCGCTCCGGCGTCCACGGCGGATCGAAGGTCATCTCGACTTCGACGCCGGACACGCCTTCGACGGCGCCGACGGCGTTTTCCACCCAGCCCGGCATCTCGCCGGCGACCGGGCAGCCTGGCGCAGTCAGCGTCATCAAGATCTTCACCATGCGGTCGTCCTCGATGTCGATCTTGTAGATCAGACCGAGTTCGAAGATGTCGGCGGGGATTTCCGGATCATAGACCGTTTTCAGCGCTCCGATCACGTCGTCGCTCAATCGCGCCAACTCATCGGCCGGAATAGCGGATTGGATCAGTCCTTCGCGGGCGTCCCACTTCAATTCCGTTTCATCGGCGGCCATGGCAATAGTCCTCAAGCAAAGAAATTTCGCGCGTAGTCGAGCGCATCGGCCAGCGCATCCACTTCGGCACGGGTATTGTACATGCCGAACGATGCCCTGCATGTGGAGGTGACGCCGAAGCGCTTCAAGAGCGGCATGGCGCAATGGGTGCCGGCGCGGACCGCCACGCCCTTGCGGTCGATCACCATCGAGACGTCATGGGCATGGATGCCCGCGAGCTCGAAGGAAAAGATGCCGCCCTTGCCGGGCGCATTGCCGATAATCCGCAGCGAGTTGATAGCGCGCAGGCGTTCGGCAGCGTAGGCGGCCAGGTCCGCTTCGTGGCGGGCGATCGCGGCGCGGCCGATCTTGTCCATATAATCCAGCGCGTAACCGAGCCCGATCGCCTGGACGATCGGCGGTGTACCCGCCTCGAAACGATGCGGCGGATCGTTGTAAGTGACGATATCCTCGGTGACGTCGACGATCATCTCGCCGCCGCCCTGGAACGGCCGCATCTCCTTCAACCGGTCCGACTTGCCGTAAAGCACGCCGATACCGGACGGACCGTAAAGCTTGTGGCCGGTCATCACGTACCAGTCGCAATCGATGTTGCAGACATCGACCGGCATGTGCACGGCGCCCTGGCTGCCGTCGATCAGAACCGGAATGCCGCGCTCGTGGGCGATGCGGCAGACTTCCTTGACCGGAACCACGGTGCCGAGCGCGTTCGACATATGGGTGATGGCGACGAGCTTGGTCTTTTCGGTGAGAGACTTTTCGAAATCCTCGATATGGAAGGCACCCTCGTCGTCGACCGGCACCCAGACGAGCTTGGCGCCCTGCCGCTCGCGGATGAAATGCCAAGGCACGATGTTGGAATGGTGCTCCATGATCGTCACGACGATCTCGTCGTCGGCACCGATATTCGGCATGCCCCAGCCGTAGGCGACCGTGTTGATCGCCTCGGTCGAGTTCTTGGTGAAGACGATCTCGTCCACCGAACCGGCATTCAGGAACCGGCGCACCTTTTCGCGCGACGCCTCATAGGCTTCGGTCGCGGCATTCGAGAGGAAATGCAGGCCGCGATGGACGTTCGCATATTCGCTCGAATAGGCGTGGCTGATCGCGTCGATCACCACCTGCGGCTTCTGGGCCGAGGCGCCGTTGTCGAGATAGACCAGCGGCTTGCCGTGCACCATCGTCGATAGGATCGGAAAATCCCGGCGGATCGCTTCCACATCGTAGGTCGTCGAGGGTGCACTCTGGTCCATGTCAGGCCCCTTCTCAGGCGTGTTTTTCAAGCCAGGCCGAGATGACGCCTTCCAGCGCCTCGACCAGCTTTTCTTCCTCGAGTTCCTCGACGATCTCGGCAACGAAGGCATTGACCAGCATGGCCCGCGCCTTATTTTCCGGAACGCCGCGCGCCATCAGGTAGAAGAGATGGCTGCTCTCGATATCGGCAACCGTCGCGCCATGGCCGCAGACCACGTCGTCGGCGAAGATCTCTAGCTCGGGCTTGGCCGAGAACCCGCCATCGTCGGTCAACAGAAGCGTGTTGCAAGACATCTTGGCGTCGGTCTTCTGGGCATCCGGAGCGACCCGGATCATGCCCTGGAAGACGCCGTTGGCGCGGTCGAACACGACGTTGCGGATGATTTCCGTCGAGTTGGTGTTCGGCACGTTGTGGCCGAGCACCAAGGTAACATCCGTATGGCTTTCGGCGCCGAGCAGGTTGACGCCGCGCAGCGTCAGTTCGGCACCTTCGCCCGCCACGTCGATCCGCAATTCCTGGCGCACCAGCTTGCCGCCGGCATTGATGACGAAAAGGCGCAGCTTGGCATCGGTGCCGAGCTTTACGCGGATCTGGCCGAGATGGGTGTCTTCTGCAGCCTGCTGCTGCAGGATGATCCAAGTAATGTCAGCGCCGTCCTCCAGCGCGATGTCACTGATCGAGGACACAAGCGCTGAACCTTCAGCCACCGACCGGTGACGCTCGATGATCGTCGCCTTGGAAGCGGCGCCGAAGGAGACCGGGAAGCGCGTATGAACTTGGCCGGCGCCGTGCAGCGCCTGCAGTTCGATCGGCGCATCCAGTTCCGTATTGGCCGGAACGGTGACCGCGTAACCATCACGCACGAAGCTGCCGTTGATGCGGCCGATCGCGTCGTCCTTGTCGAGCGCCGTCAGACCGGCAGCGGCCGAACCGTCAGCGAGACTGTCCTTGAAAAGCGTGATCTCGACGCCGTCAACGGCGGCCTTCGCATCCGCATCACCCTGCAGGATCGAAAGCACCTTCGAGCCCTCGACCAGCGGCGCGATCGGATCAATGGCGGAAACCAGCGTCATTTCGGGGACGCTACGCAGCAGGTTCTTGAGGTCGGTATAATGCCAGGCCTCGATGCGGCGGGTCGGCAGGCCGGACTTCTTGAGATCGTCCAGAAGCCTGTCGCGCGTGCCGATCACGGCGCCATTGCCCGGCAGTTCGCCGATCTGCGTGCCGAAGGCTTCGACCAACGCGGTTTCTGCAGCCGTGAGGCGGCTTGTCGTCTGCATGTTCATGACAACATCCTTCCCTTCGGGCCGCTTAAGCCGCTTCTCCGATGATATCGGCATAGCCGTTCTCTTCCAGCTCAAGCGCAAGCGCCTTGTCGCCGGAGCGGATAATCTGGCCCTTGTAGAGCACGTGGACCGTGTCCGGCACGATGTAGTCGAGCAGGCGCTGGTAATGGGTGATGACGATCGTGGCGCGGTCCGGCGACTTCAGAGCGTTGACGCCATCGGCAACGATCTTCAGCGCGTCGATGTCGAGGCCGCTATCGGTTTCATCGAGGATGCAAAGTTTTGGCTCGAGCAGCGCCATCTGCAGGATTTCGGCGCGCTTCTTTTCGCCGCCGGAGAAACCGACGTTGAGCGGACGGCGCAGCATGGCCTGGTCGATCTTCAGCTTCTCGGCGGCTTCCTTGACGCGGCGGATGAAGTCCGGCGTCGTCAGTTCCGCTTCGCCACGCGCCTTGCGCTGCTCGTTCATCGCAACCTTCAGGAACTGCATGGTGGCGACGCCCGGGATTTCGAGCGGATACTGGAAGGCGAGGAAGATGCCCTTGGACGCACGCTCGGCCGGGTCGAGTTCCAGGATGCTCTCGCCGTTATAGAGGATATCGCCCTCTGTGACTTCGTAATCCTGGCGGCCTGCGAGGATATAGGACAGCGTCGACTTGCCGGAGCCGTTCGGGCCCATGACGGCAGCAACTTCGCCAGCCTTCACGGTGAGGTTGAGGCCGCGGATGATCTCGGTGCCGTCTTCGGCGATACGGGCGTGCAGGTTCTTGATCTCAAGCATGTTTCTTATCCTTCCGGATTTATTCGGTGACGCGTCAGTGCGCGATATTCGGACAGCGGGCCATCAGCCCACGGAGCCTTCGAGCGAGATGCCGATCAGCTTCTGGGCCTCGACGGCGAATTCCATCGGCAACTGCTGGATGACGTCCTTGACGAAGCCGTTGACGATCAGGGCGATGGCTTCCTCTTCGGGAATGCCGCGCTGCATGACGTAGAATTTTTGGTCCTCGGAAATCTTCGAGGTCGTCGCTTCGTGCTCGATCTGTGCCGATGCGTTCTTCACGTCGATATAGGGCACGGTGTGGGCACCGCACTGGTCGCCGATCAGGAGCGAGTCGCAATTGGTGAAGTTACGGGCATTTGAAGCCCGGCGGTTGATCGACACCTGTCCGCGATAGGTGTTGTTCGAATTGCCGGCGGAAATACCCTTCGAAATGATGCGGCTCGACGTGTTCTTGCCGAGATGGATCATCTTGGTGCCGCTGTCGATCTGCTGATAACCGTTGGAAACGGCGATCGAATAGAACTCGCCGCGGCTATCGTCGCCGCGAAGAATGCAGCTCGGATATTTCCAGGTGATCGCCGAACCGGTCTCGACCTGCGTCCACGAGATCTTCGAGCGGGCGCCGCGGCAATCGCCGCGCTTGGTGACGAAGTTGTAGATGCCGCCCTTGCCCTGGGCGTCGCCCGGGTACCAGTTCTGCACCGTCGAATACTTGATCTCCGCATCGTCGAGAGCGATGAGTTCGACCACGGCGGCGTGAAGCTGGTTCTCGTCGCGCTGCGGCGCCGTGCAGCCTTCGAGGTAGGAAACGTAAGCGCCTTCCTCGGCGATGATCAGCGTGCGCTCGAACTGGCCGGTATTCTTTTCGTTGATGCGGAAATAGGTGGACAGCTCCATCGGGCACCGCACGCCCTTCGGCACGAAGACGAAGGAACCGTCGGTGAACACGGCGGCGTTCAGGGTCGCATAGAAATTGTCCGAAGTCGGAACGACCGAGCCCAGATATTTCTTGATCAGCTCAGGATGTTCGCGAATCGCCTCGGAGATCGACATGAAGATCACGCCGGCCTTCTGCAGTTCCTTCTTGAAGGTCGTCACGACCGAAACCGAGTCGAAGACGGCGTCGACGGCGACCCGCGGCGTTTCAACGCCAGCCAGAATCTCCTGTTCGCGCAGCGGAATGCCGAGCTTCTCGTAGACCCTCAACAGTTCCGGGTCGACGTCTTCGAGCGACTTCGGGCCGGCGCTGCTTTTCGGCGCGGCATAATAGTAGAGGTCGTTGAAGTCGATCTTCGGATATTCGACGCGTGCCCAGGTGGGCTCTTCCATGGTCAGCCAGCGACGATAGGCGTCGAGACGCCATTCCAGCATCCATTCCGGCTCCTGCTTCTTGGCCGAGATGAAACGGATGATATCTTCCGAAAGACCCTTTGGCGCCTTGTCCACTTCGATGACGGTTTCAAAACCGTATTTGTACTGGTCCACATCGATTAGGCGAACCTGATCGATTGTTTCCTGCACGGCAGCCATGTTCATACTCCAATTCTTGCCGGTTCAAATTCCGGCAATTCTTGTCATCAATCCGGGGGGACAATTGCCTCCCTTATGTAGGCGCCAGAAGGCGGTTTTCACACCTTTTGGCAAGCGGAAATTTGCGCATGCGCAATTTTGGAAGCGGTCACGCCGCCTCGCCCGCCGGTTTTCGCCGGCCAGCAATCTTGGCGAAGGCGGCCAGCGCCCGCGCGATATCATCTTCCGTCGTGTCGACGCCGAGCGAAATCCGCAAAGCACCGAGCTTCGGATCATGCCCCATCGCCGTCAGAACATGGCTTTCGCCGACTTTTCCCGCCGAGCAGGCGGAGCCGGCGGACAGCGCGATACCTTCGAGATCGAAAGCGATCTGCCCGGTTTCCGATTTCAGCCCCGGCAAAGTGAAAAAGCAGGTATTCGCCACACGCAGAACTCCCTCGCCATGGATGATCGCATCCGGGGCAGCCTGGCGCATTCCCGCTTCCAGCCGGTTGCGCAACTCTTCGATCCCGGCATTGCGGTCATGAAGGTTTTCACGCACGGCCTGGGCCGCTGCACCGAACCCGACGACGGCATGGAAATTTTCCGTGCCGGACCGATGGCCCTTTTCCTGGCCGCCGCCGCGGATGAGCGGTTTCGGCATCAGCACTTCGCCGCGCGAAACGAGTGCGCCGACGCCCTTCGGACCGCCGATCTTGTGCGACGACAGGATCAGGAAATCCGCATCCAGCGCATTGATGTCCACCGGGATACGGCCGACCGCCTGCACGGCGTCCACGACCATCAAGCCGCCATGGGCATGGGCGATCGCCGCAACGTCTGCCACGGGCTGAACAATGCCGGTCTCGTTATTGACCAGCATAACAGCGACCATCGGCATGCCGACGCTCCGGTCGTGTTCGGCCAGCAGCGCCTCAAGTGCGGAAAGATCGACGATACCCGCCGGTGTCACCGGCACTTCGGTCACCTGGGCCGGATCGAAACGACCGCCTTCGCGGATCGCCGGATGCTCGATCGCAGAGACATAGACACGGCTCATCGCCAAAGGCGCCCGGCCCATCCGGAAATCCGGGGTCAGCACGTGATTGGCAGCTTCCGTCGCGCCGCTGACGAAGGTCACATGCGCCGGCTCTGCACCGACCAGCGCCGCCACCTGCCGGCGCGCCTTGTCGATTGCGGCGCGTGCCACCCTGCCCTCGCCGTGAACCGACGAGGCGTTTCCCGGCAATTGCAACGCATCCAGCATGGCGGCGCGGGCCGGCGCGCTCAAGGGCGCGGTCGCGTTCCAGTCCAGATATGTGCGGTTCAGCGCCATTGCCTGATCGGCTTCCGTTTCTAGATAGATGTTGAATTACATATGGGCGGACGGGGAACCCGCATTTTCCTTGAAATTTCCGTCGGCCTTGCCGTAAGAGACATCGCATCGGGCGCGCATCCAGCATGCAGCCCAAAGTTTCGAATGGTTCTAAACTGAGTTTAGAAAAGCTGAGCGTCTTCGTCAAGTCAAACTCGACGTGATACTCGTTTGGAGCCTGAACATATTGACCGGAGTACCGATGCCCGAAGTCATTTTCAACGGCCCAGCCGGCCGCCTTGAAGGTCGTTACCAGCCATCCAAGGAAAAGAGCGCCCCGATCGCCATCGTCCTGCACCCGCACCCGCAGTTTGGCGGCACGATGAACAACCAGATCGTCTACCAGCTCTTCTACATGTTCCAGAAGCGCGGTTTTACGACACTCCGGTTCAATTTCCGCAGCATCGGTCGCAGCCAGGGCGAATTCGACCACGGCGCCGGAGAGCTTTCGGATGCCGCCTCGGCGCTCGACTGGGTGCAGAGCCTGCATCCCGATTCGAAGAGCTGTTGGGTCGCGGGTTATTCCTTCGGCGCCTGGATCGGTATGCAGCTCCTGATGCGCCGTCCTGAGATCGAGGGTTTCATGTCGATCGCGCCGCAGCCGAACATCTACGACTTCTCGTTCCTTGCGCCCTGCCCGTCGTCCGGCCTGATCATCAACGGCGACAGCGACAAGGTGGCCCCCGAAAAGGACGTCAACGGGCTCGTGGAAAAGTTGAAGACGCAGAAGGGCATTCTGATCACCCATCGGATAGTCGAGGGCGCCAATCACTTCTTCAACGGCCAGGTGGACACGCTGATGGGCGAATGCGAGGATTATCTCGACCGCCGCCTCAACGGCGAATTGGTGCCTGAACCGGCAGCCAAGCGCATTCGCTGATCGCTTTCAAAAATTGTTGGCGAAAACGGCTGCTTCGGCGGCCGTTTTCATTTGACGGCTTTGATGGATTTCGGCTGCGGAGAGCCGATATGCCGCGCCTGCCTGACGCGGTTGCGGCCGGAGCGCTTGGCCTCGTAGAGAGCAGCATCGGCGTCTCGCATGGCTCCCGCAAGATCGCCTCCCGGCGCAAGTTCCGCCACGCCGAAACTTGCAGTCACGGCAAAGGAGGACGGGAGCGCGCTGACCGTTATTCCCATCGTTCCGCCCCGGAGCGCCTGCGCAAACAGCGTCGCCATGTCGAGCGTCGTACTGGGGATGAAGATCGCGAACTCCTCGCCGCCGATGCGGCCGACCACAGCATTCTTGGCGGCGCTCGTCTGCAACAGATCGCTGAAGGCCTGGATCACCAGATCACCACCGTGATGGCCGTAGGTGTCGTTGATGCGCTTGAAATGATCGAGATCGCAGATGATCACCGCGTGCCCGGCCTTCGGCGCCAGCGCCATCGCCGCCTTGACGCCATTCTCGAAGCCACGGCGATTGGCGAGACCGGAAAGCGCGTCCTTCTCCGAATTGCTGCGCTCGTCCGCCATGATCTCCAGGACCAGAACCGACAGCAGCGTCAATCCGACCGCGACCATCAGCACGGCAGTCGAGCTTTGTGAGATCAGCGCGTAATTGGTGCCGATATAATCCTTGGCGGTCGTGCCCGCCCCCGCGATCACGGCAAGGCTCGCCTTTGCGAAAAAATGCAGGCCGGTCGCCAGCAGCAGATAACCAAGCGCCCGGTCGATCGCCAGCCGGCGGGTCGATGAAAAGATGGCCGCCGCACTCGAAAGGAGCGCCAAGGCAAACGGTGTCTGGTAGGAAAAGGCATGTGCGGCCGTTCCCCGAGGCAGGTCGTAGATCAGCAGGTCGAGGCAGATGCCCGTCACCAGGAAACAGCCCGCCCAGACGGGCGCGACCTTCCGGCCGTAGAGAGTGCCGATACCGACCCTGAGCAAGGTCATGCCGCAGAGCACCGATGCGAAAGCGCAGATTGCCCAGAATTTCGTGAGATACGCATAGGCGACCAGCAACTCACAGACTGACGAGAGCGAGGCGATGGTAAAAGCGGCGGCAAACCAGAGCGCAGCCGTCCGCGAGCGGCTGCGCGTGGAAACCACAACAAAAACCGCACCGAAACACATGGCGATGATAAAATTCACCGCGAGGAAAAAGGCAGCCCCGTTCATCAGCCCATCAATGCAGGAGACCTGCACACCACCCGATTATCGCGTCCCGGGCCGGATGTTAAAAGCCCATGGAACAAGAAACCGTTAATGCATAACCTGTCCTTCTTGCAGCTGCTATTGCGTCCCGCGGAAATTGCAAGGTTCCCTGTTGGCCGCCGCCCATTCGTTGCGCTGATCACACCCAACATCACTTTTGAAGTGATTACCGGCAAAAACAGTGCTAGAGGCGCGGCCACATATCCCAAAACCCCACCCTGCCAGAGTTAGATCATGTCCAGGTTCAAGTCCGATTTCCTCCGCACGCTCGACGAGCGCGGTTTCATCCATCAGGTTTCCGACGAGACCGGGCTCGACGAACTGTTTTCGAAGGAAATCGTCACCGGCTATATCGGCTTCGACCCGACGGCGCCGAGCCTGCACGCCGGCAGCCTGATCCAGATCATGATGCTGCACTGGATGCAGCAGACCGGCCACCGGCCGATCTCGCTGATGGGCGGCGGCACCGGCATGGTCGGCGATCCTTCGTTCAAGGACGAAGCGCGCCAACTGATGACCGTCGACACGATCGAAGGCAACATCGCCTCGATAAAGCGTGTCTTCGCGAACTACCTCGCTTATGGCGAAGGTCCGAAGGACGCACTGATGATCAACAATGCCGACTGGCTGCGCAGCCTCAACTACCTCGAGTTCCTGCGCGACGTCGGCCGACACTTCTCGGTCAACCGGATGCTGTCGTTCGAGAGCGTCAAGACGCGCCTCGATCGTGAGCAGTCGCTGTCCTTCCTGGAATTCAACTACATGATCCTCCAGGCCTATGACTTTGTGGAACTCGCCAAGCGGACCGGCTGCCGGCTGCAGATGGGCGGCTCGGATCAGTGGGGGAATATCGTCAACGGTATCGACCTCGGTCACCGTATGGGGACGCAGCAGCTTTTTGCGCTGACTTCGCCGCTCCTGACCACGTCCTCCGGTGCCAAGATGGGCAAATCGGCGACGGGCGCCATCTGGCTCAACCCGGACATGCTGTCGGCCTATGATTTCTGGCAATACTGGCGCAATACCGAGGATGCGGACGTTCCGCGCTTCCTGAAGCTCTACACGACGCTGCCGATGGACGAGATTGCGAAGCTCTCAGCGCTCGGCGGCTCGGAGATCAACGAGGTCAAGAAGATCCTCGCAACCGAGATCACGGCCATCCTGCACGGTCGCACAGCTGCGGAAGAAGCAGCGGAGACCGCCCGCAAGACGTTCGAGGAAGGCGGGCTTTCCGAAAACCTGCCGTCGGTCGAGGTTCCCACTGCCGATCTCGAAGCCGGGATCGGCCTCCTGTCGCTGATCGTGCGCGCCGGCCTTGCCGGTTCGAACGGCGAAGCACGCCGTCACGTCCAGGGCGGCGCGGTGCGCATCAACGACCAGGCCGTCAGCGACGAACGCATGACCATCGGCACCGGCGAGATCACCGGCGACGGTGTGATCAAGCTTTCGCTCGGCAAGAAGAAACACATCCTGGTGCGTCCGGCCTGAGCCGCGCGTCTCGATAACAAGTTGAAACGGGCCGCGACGAGCGGCTCTTTTTATTGAAATTCAAAGATTTGCCGGAAGATGCCAGGCGCGATCAGCGACAGCGGGTTCACGGTCAGCCTCGGTTTCTCAAACGGGCCTTCGAGCTTGAAGGTGATGCCGAGCAGGCCGCGATCGCGGCCATTGCCGAGAATGGCGCCGATCAGCGGCAGCTCGCCGAACAGGCGGTTCAGGCCGTAGGCCGGCATGAACGTCCCGGTCATCTCCATATTGCCCTTGGCATCGCGCACCAGGCCCTGGAAGGTCGCACCAATCTGCTCGCCGCGCACGACGCCGTTTTCTATGGCAAACGAGCCGTTCCGATAAAGCAGGCTTGCAAAGCCGCGCTGGAATTTGGCCGAATTGACGTCGATGTTCTTTTTCGTGGCCGTGTTCAGGCTGCGGCCCTCCTGGTCCGGAGTCGCAACGAGAGACTGGAGTTTGGCCTCGTTGACCAGCGCGAAATTGCGCAGATCGATGGCACCGGTCCACGCATCGCCCTGCGCCTTCAAGCGCAGGTTCAGGAGGCCGCCGCGCATGTTGTCGTAGAGGTTCATGAAGCGGATGATCGCGCCGGCATCGCCGCTGGTGATGGAAATCGTGTCGCCCGCATTCATCTCGCTGACGACCGCCTGTCCGCTTTCCGTCGAGCCGGAAAAATCCGCCGCCGAAATATTGCCGCTACGGCTTGAAAACAGGAACGACACATTCGAGAGCGTCTGGTCATTGAACCCGATCATGCGGTCGAGCTTACCCCGCACGGTGGCGTTGCTCGTATCGTCGCCCGCGCGTTTGGCGCCGCTGCCGCTCTTTCCTCCTGCCCGGATCTTGGTGACGACGGGCCGCATATCGACGACGGAGCCGCTGATCGAGACGTCGAAATTGCCCTTGGTGCGTTTGACGCTCACCGCATAATTGTCGGACGGCGAGAGCTGCATATGCGAAAAGTCCGCCGACGTCAGGCTGCCGCCATTGAGCGCGAAGCTCCCGCGCGCGCCAAACCCGTCGCCGGAGAGTTCGAAATTGCGGATATCGGAACGTTCTCCGGTGTCAGACAACTCGAATTGCGCCTTGGCCGGAATGCCGCCGCCCTTGGTCCAGCCGAGCCACGGGATGGAAAGCGTTGCTCGGCTGAGATCGAGCGAGACGGATTGGCGAGTTTCGTCGATCCGCGTCAACTGAGCCGTCACCGGCCCGTCGATCACGTCGGAGAGACCCGGCGCGAGTTTTTCCCGCTGATCGTTGTTGAGGACGGTCTTGACGATCCGCTCGCGCTTGACCGACGACGCCGGACCGACTGGTTCGACCAGTGTGATATCGGCCGGCACATCATCGATCGTCCCCTTGGCGACAAGCCGTGCCGCCAGGTTGTCGATGTCGAGCGTGCCATCCAGGCCGCCGATCTTGCGGCCGGAAAACTGCGGGCCGAGATCGATGTCGTCCAGATCGATATGGGCACTCCAGGTGGGTTTCGGCGGATTGTGCGCCAGGATCAGCCCCATATGGGCCTTGAGGTCGACGCGCGCGTGACCGGAAAAATCCTCCGGCTTGAACTCGGTCCCCTTCAGCGCATTGATCGGCCGGAAATTCGCAAGCTCCGTCATCGCATCGGCCGGCCCCGCAATCTTGAGCGAAAGGTCCGCCATCAGCGGTTTTACATAGGTCGAGGGGATCGAGAACCGGCCGCCTTCAACGGCGACGAACCGACCGGACGGAAAGAAGGACGATGCGCGTGCGATGTCGACCTGCATCACCTCGCCCTTCAAATCGAAACGGCCATCGATATCGCGCAGCGGAGGCACGTCGCCCGGCAGGTTGATCCGGGTATTGGCGAGATCAAAACCAATCTGCAGCTCGTTCTTGTCGAGCTCCATCGGAATGCCCGGCCCCTTCATCCGGCCGGCCGGAATGAAGACGGCGATCGAGCCATTGGTGATGGTGCCGCCGAACATGTTGTCCATCACCCAATCGCGCGGCTTGCGGGCCATCCAGAACGGCCAGAGCTGCTTGACGCCGGTCACTTCCATATGCGGCAGCTGCGCCCCGAAACTGATCTCGGGAGACTGGTTGCCGAACCGCACTTTGAGAGATCCGGCCATGCGGCCGAGAGGGCTGGAAACCGCCATCTCATCGAACTGAAGCGCGCGATCTGCCGACAGGTATCGCCCATTCGCCTTGAGATCGAAGCGGGCGGGCTGCTCGCTTGCCGAGGCGCCGACGGCTGTTGCGCCGCTGATCAGAACATCGAGGCCGAACCCTGGACGCTTGTCGTCCGGATTGAGCCGGCTGAGATCGATCACCGCGCCGGTGAACGGCAGGATTGTCGGCCCGAAACGGACCTCGGATTTCAGCAGCTCGATCGAGTTCTTCGCGAAATCATAGGCCACGTTGATATTGGCACCGCTCAAAGTCTGCTGGATACCATCGAAGTAAAAATGGCCAGGAGACTGGCGAAGCGTCGCGGTGATGGCCGGCTTTGCCGCCTCACGTGAGCGAACCGCCGAAAGATCAAGATCAAGGGAGCCTTCGATCCCCTCGCGCGGCTGACCATCCTCGGTTCGCTGTAGCATGAAGGATGTCACCTCGAGGCCCGTCAGCTTGGCCGAGAGCGACGACGTAACCCCTTCGATGGTCTTCGACGCTGCGATGAGGACGGCTTTGCGGCCGTTGAGGCTGATCGCGCCGTTGATCACCACCTCGCCTTCGGCGCTGCGTGTCAGTTCGAGATCGTCGACGACCAGCGTGATCGGCTTGCGTCCGGGCGCTGCCGGCAAGAGGATCTCTATTCCGGCGATGCTGACGGAGCCGGTCCCGGTTCGCTCGATGAGTGCCTTGGCTTCGTCGAGACGCTGGAAAATCTCCTCCAGCAGAGCCGGCATGGCATCGACGCGGACTTCCGAGATCGGTAATGGATCGCCGGAAGGCAATTGCGCCGTGTCGAGACGGATATGTTCCGCCTCCATATGCTTGATCGACACGCGGCCGCCGAGAAGCGCCAGCGGATCGACGGCCATGCGCATGGCGCCGGCACGGCTCAGATGTTCGCCGGTCGCCCGTTCGACGATATCGACGTCACGCGCTTCCAGCGCAAGGCGTAACCTCGAATCGAAACGGATGGCGGTCGAGCCGACGGAAGCGACGTAACGTGGACCGATGGCATTGTTGATGGCGCTCTGGGCACGCGACGAAAGCGTGCTGTCGACCATGCCGCCCTCGATCGCGAAAACGGCGCTGCCGATCGCAATAAACACCAGCAGGAGGAAAAACAGTACCGTCTTGCCGACTCGTTTGCCTCGCCGGCTCGGCGGCGGGCAGTGCACGATAATCGGATCCTCGACCTGTGCGGAGGGTAATTCATGCAGCGGAATGATTTCTTTCCGACTGAAACTGACCCTTTCTCCGCGAATTTCCGATACCAAGTTGAGGACTCATCTTTCTGCATTCGTCGTCGGGCCGGGCGCGACCGCTCTGGACGTCGCTCGGGCGACTATATACCGATTGTGGCGAATATCATCCACGATACCGGCGAAAGAAAGGAAATCCATGGCCGATTTGACCATTGGCGACATTGCACCGGACTTCGACCTTCCGCGCGACGGCGGCGGCTCCGTTTCCCTCAAGGCGTTCGCGGGCAAACCGGTCGTCCTCTATTTCTATCCCAAAGACGACACCGAAGCTTGCACCAAGGAGGCGATCTCGTTCACGGGTCTCTTGCCGGAATTCGAAAAGGCGGGCGCGTCGGTCATCGGCGTGTCGCCCGACAGCGTCAAGAAGCATGACAAGTTCGCCAAGAAGCATGACCTTTCGATCATCCTGGCGGCTGACGAAGACACTGCCCTTGCCAATCTTTACGCCGTCTGGAAGGAGAAGAGCATGTATGGCCGGACCTATATGGGCGTGGAACGCACGACCTTCCTGATCGGCGCGGACGGGCGCATCGCCCGGATCTGGTCGAAGGTGAAGGTAAAAGGCCATGCCGAGGAGGTGCTTGAAAGCCTCAAGGCGCTATAGGCAGGAGACAAATCGATGTCGGGCGAGTTTTCGATCACGTCGCTGAGGGGCGGCGCAACGGCGGCAATCCTGTCGGCCGACCTCAATATCAAAACGCGGCTGGCGCAGGAGACCGCCACCCGGTGGTTCGAGCGGCGGCTGTCGCTCCGCTCTCCACTCGACGCCCCCCTCCCCGAACGTCCCGGCCGGCCGGCAAAGCCCGAGCTGGTGCCGCCGAAGGCGGTCGGCAAACGCTCATTGCATACCGTCAACGGCCGTATCGCAACGCTGCATGCGATCGCCCATATCGAGCTCAACGCCGTCGATCTGGCGCTCGATATCGTCGCCCGGTTTGCGACCGAGCCGGTGCCGAATTCCTTTTTTGACGGCTGGATGCAGGTGGCTTTCGAAGAGGCGAAACACTTTCGCATGGTGCGGGCCCGGCTGAACGAGATGAGTGCCGACTATGGCGACATGCCAGCCCATGACGGGCTGTGGCAGGCGGCCCATTCCACGCGCAACGACCTTACCGCCCGCCTTGCCGTCGTGCCGCTCATTCTCGAGGCGCGCGGTCTCGACGTGACACCATCCCTGCAGGCGAAGATGCGCGAGACCGGCGATCTCGAAAGCGCGGCCATCCTCGACGTCATCTACAACGATGAAAAGGGCCACGTGGCGATCGGCGCAAAATGGTTCCGCTTTCTCTGCGCCCGCGAGCGCAAGGATCCGGCAGCGACGTTCCAGCAGCTGGTGCGCGCCAATTTCCGCGGATCGCTGAAAGCGCCGTTCAACGATATCGCCCGGGCCGAAGCGGGCCTGACGCCGTCATTCTACAGGTCGCTAACCTCCACCAGCTACGCCTGAACGCCTCGATTAAAGCGTTCGTTAACCATATCCATGTGTAATCCCGACAATAGGAACAGCGGCCGAACGAGTCGCATCTCCGGGAGATCCGCGTGGCGAAGGGAACCGAAAGCCGGGTGTTTGGGAAACGGGCGCCTCAGCACGTTCTCATTTTCGCCAGCGGTGAGAAGATCCGCCACATGACCATCCGGCCCTGGATGGCCGCGTTGACCTTCTGTTTTCTCGGCGTTTTCGCAATCGGCTATCTTGGCGCCACCTCCTATCTGGTGATCCGTGACGACCTGATCGGCGCGACCATGGCGCGCCAGGCCCGCATGCAATACGATTACGAAGATCGGATCGCGGCGCTGCGCGCCCAGCTCGACCGGATCACCTCGCGCCAGCTCCTCGACCAGCAGGTGGTCGAGCAAAAGGTCGAGAAGCTGCTGGAACAGCAGAACGCCCTGTTTTCGCGCCACGGCAAGCTGGGTTCTCTTTTGAACCGCGCCGAGGAATCCGGCCTCACGACACCGGAAACAGCGATGCCGGCCATGCTCCAGCCACCGGCCCAGGAACGCCAGGCTTCGCTTTCCGGCGGCAGCGGCGGCGTCCAGGCAATTGAGAAGCTGCTCTCCGGCAAGACTTCCGCCACCCCGCTCCAGGCGCCAACCGCGCTCGGTTATGCGCCTCTGCGCGAAAACATCGCCGACCGCGCCGACCGGGTTTTCTCCAAGGTGACGCTGTCGCTGAAGAACATCGAGAAGGAGCAGCTTGCCAAGATCGCTGATCTGACCACCGGCGCTTCGGAAACCGCAGACGCTATCGCCGCGATCCTGAAGCGGACCGGCGTCGAGGTGGCATCCGCAGACAACGGTACTGAAGATGCCACGGACGGCGTTGGGGGCCCCTATGTCGCACCGCAGACCAATATCGGCGCCTTCGATGCCTCGCTCGACGAGCTCGATGCGGCGCTCAGCCGGCTGGAAAGCGTGCGCGAGACGGCGCGCGACCTGCCCTTCGGCAATCCCGCCCCCGGCCGGCCGGTCACCAGCCGCTACGGCAACCGCATAGATCCTTTCCTCGGCCGGATGGCGCTGCATGCCGGTATCGATTTCCAGGCCTCCACCGGAGACGACGTAAAAAGTACCGGCTCCGGCAAGGTAATCTCGGCGGGCGCTGCCAGCGGTTACGGCAACATGGTCGAGATCGACCATGGCCAGGGCATCACCACCCGCTACGGCCATATGTCGAAAATCCTGGTGAAGGAAGGCGACGAGGTTGCCGCCGGAGAGGTGATCGGCAGGGCAGGCTCGACCGGCCGTTCCACTGGCCCGCACGTCCACTACGAGGTCCGCCGAGACGGCAATCCGATCGACCCGGTGCACTTCCTCAATGCCGGCATGAAGCTCACCACCTACCTCAATTGAGGTAAGCTGGCCGCCAAAAGGCAATTCTTCGCCGGCAGAACGGTAGCCGGCTTGGTCAACAGCGATCTTCATTCACCAATCCGGCGGCCAATCGCCTTGCTTTCCTTGACTTTTGGACATTTTGGTCCTATGTCGCGGCCAGTTGTCGGCCAGCATGCGTCGACTCCCATAGTGTTCGCATAGAACCGGAACGGAAACAGAATTCCCTTTGACCACATTTGCTGATCTTGGCCTGAGCCAGAAAGTCCTCTCCGCTGTCACCGACGCGGGTTATACGATCCCCACGCCGATCCAGGCGGGGGCAATCCCGCATGCTCTGCAGCGCCGCGATATCTGCGGCATCGCACAGACCGGCACGGGCAAGACGGCCTCCTTCGTTCTCCCGATGCTGACGCTTCTGGAAAAGGGCCGAGCTCGCGCTCGCATGCCGCGGACGCTGATCCTCGAGCCGACCCGCGAACTCGCCGCCCAGGTCGCCGAAAATTTTGAAAAATACGGCAAGAACCACAAGCTCAACGTCGCGTTGCTGATCGGCGGCGTGTCCTTCGACGACCAGGACCGTAAGCTGGAACGGGGCGCCGACGTGCTGATCTGCACCCCCGGCCGCCTGCTCGACCACTGCGAGCGCGGCAAGCTGCTGATGACCGGTGTCGAAATTCTCGTCATCGACGAGGCCGACCGCATGCTCGACATGGGCTTCATTCCGGATATCGAGCGGATCGCCAAGATGATCCCGTTCACCCGGCAGACGCTGTTCTTCTCGGCCACCATGCCGCCGGAAATTCAGAAGCTCGCCGACCGCTTCCTGCAGAACCCGGAACGGATCGAAGTCGCCAAGCCTTCCACCACCGCCAAGACCGTGACGCAGCGCCTCGTTGCCTCGCACAACAAGGATTACGAGAAGCGCGCAGTGCTGCGCGAACTCATCAAGGCGCAGGACGATCTCAAGAACGCGATCATCTTCTGCAATCGCAAGGTCGATGTCGCCGATCTTTTCCGTTCGCTCGAGCGGCACGGCTTCTCGGTCGGCGCGTTGCATGGCGACATGGACCAGCGCTCGCGCACGACGATGCTGCAGAATTTCCGCGACGGCAATATCCAGCTGCTGGTCGCCTCCGACGTTGCCGCACGCGGCCTCGACCTGCCCGACGTCGGCCATGTCTTCAACTTCGATGTGCCAATCCATGCGGAAGACTATGTCCACCGCATCGGCCGCACCGGACGCGCCGGCCGTTCGGGCCGCGCGTTTACCCTCGTTACCCGCTCCGACACCAAATATCTCGCTGCCATCGAGAATCTCATCAATGAGAAGATCGAATGGCTGAATGGCGACATTTCGGCACTTCCCGCGCCGATGGAAAGCCATGAGAGCGAACGCGGTGGCCGCAAGGGCCGCGATCGTGATAAGGACCGCGGCCGCGGCAGACGAAGCGATTCGGGACGTGCTGATTCCGTGCGCGGCGATTCGAGTCACAAGGCTGACACGAAGAGCCAGGATAATCAGATTGAAGCAGTCGAAGAGGCATTTGTGGAAGCTAGGGTGGAAAACGTGAAACCGGAACGCAAGGCAGACAGGAAGCCGCAGAACAATGGCGGCAACCGCAATTCGCGGCCGACACCTGCACCGGCACCCGCAAACGACGACAATCGCGAGCGCCGCCAGCGTTACCACCGCGATCACGATGATGGCCCAACCCCGGTCGGCTTCGGCGACGATATTCCGGCTTTCATGCTGATCGTTGCAAACGGCGGCAAGGCTTAAGACTTCCGTGCCGAGACCCGGCATTGATTTCCCGGGCGTCGGCACTGGGCTCGTGATTCTGCGCGACGACGGCAAGGTTCTGCTTTGCCGTCGCCTGAAGGCGCCGGAAGCGGGCTTCTGGAACATTGTCGGCGGCAAGGTCGATCCGATGGAGCCCTCGTCGCAAGCCGCCCGCCGCGAAGCGGAAGAAGAAACCGGCCTGAAAATCGGCAGGGTCGAGCTTCTTTGCACGGCCGAAGAGATCATCGAAGCCGATCGGCAGCACTGGGTTTCGCTGATCTATATCACCCGCGACTTTACGGGCGAGCCTTCGCTCACTGAGCCAGATAAACTGTCGGACATCGGCTGGTTCGATCCTCATCACCCGCCTCAACCGCTTTCGGCCTTTTCTGCCAGGGCCTTTTCATATCTCCCAAAATAAGTGCAAACGAAAACCGCTCCGGAGAACCGAAGCGGTCGACTTGATGAAATCATTTTGACAGAATTTCCGGATGCAAGCTTACCGAGAGATTCGGCGGCCGACGTCCCTCAATATGAGGTGGACGGTATGTGCTTCGGACCCTGTCGAGCAAGGTGCGAAATCTAGCACTCGGAATCGAAGTTCAGGATTTGGAGTTCGCTCGCACGGCGGCTTCGAAAGCCAGCCGCACCCATTTGCGCATCTCGTCGGGATCATCGAAGGCTTCTTCAGGCACCGACCAATAAGGCATCAGCACGGTTTTCCCTTTCTTTCCCTCATAAAACCATTGCTTGGCACCGGCGCCTTCGAATTCCGGTGCGCTCACCGCATCGGCTTTCAGCATGATCTCGCCGCGCAGGTCGATCGCAATGATCAAACCATCGTGATAGATGCCCTTGCCGCCGAACATGCGGCGGATCGAGACCGGGCCGAGCCCCTCGAACATTTCCTCGATGTCGGGATTGTCCATTCGCTTACCTTTTCAAAATCCCGCCGGCGGCTGTTACCGCTTCGGGCGTATCGACGTCCAGATGCGCGGCAGGGCCGATATCCACATCGACCACCGAAAGTCCTGAATTCTCGATGATCGCACGAGCGCCGACATCGCCTTCCAGCCGCAATACGGCATCATAGGCTACTCGCGGCAGAATGATCGGGTTGCCACGTTTTCCGTCCGACACTGAACGGACCACGACACCGCCGCCGGCTTCCCGGAAGGCGGCGATCAGCATGTTCAGATGCTCCGTGGTGACGCCCGGCATGTCGGCCAGCATGACCAGGATGCCGTCTTTCTGGGCCAGTTCCGGACTTGAGAAACCGGCCACCAGCGAACTTGCCATGCCGGAGGCATAGTCCGGATTGAAGTGGGAACCGATCTCGAGGCCGGACAACGCCGTCTCGATCTCGTCGCGCCGATGACCGGTTACGGCGATGACAGGTGAAGCCTGCGACGCCAACAGTATCCCGGCGGTACGGCGGACGAGCGGAATGCCCTCGAATTCGGCGAGCAGCTTGTGCGGCCCGTCCTTGCCCATGCGTCGCGCTTGGCCGGCCGCGAGCATCAGGGCGCCGACCGAAAGGCTCGCTGCCTTTTCCGACGTGGCATCGCGCGGGCGCGGGCGGGTTGGGATCTCCATCAACAGCCCCCCGACGCCCATGCCGGTGATATCGAAGGAGGTCGGCGTTTCGCCGGCCATCAGCCGGTTCAGCACCCAGTCGAAACCGTTTTCCTTCGGCGAGCGGGCGCAGCCCGGCGCACCCAGCACCGGAACATTGCCGATCCGCCCAAGAACGAGAAGATTGCCGGGGTCGACGGGCATGCCGACCTGATCTACCTCTCCGCCCGCGCGGCGGATGGCGGCGGGAATGACATCGTCAGGATCGGCCACAGCCGAGGCGCCGAAGACGATAATCATAGCCGGCTCATTAATTTCCTCCGGCCGCAGCTGTTGAAGAACCTCGGTAAGGCGTTCGGCGGAATGGGGGATGCGGATCTCTTTTATTAGCCGGCTACCGGATGGCGCAAGCCTTTGCTCCAGCAGCATGGCGGTGCGGTCCATGACCGACACCTTCAGCGAAGGAAGCTCGGTTGCAACGAGGGTCACCGCGCGGGGACTGAAGGCCTTTACCTCGAAGGCGACCGATTCTGCCAGCAGCGCCACGGCTTCCGCGACCTTTGCCCTGCCAACGGCGAGCGGGATGATCTTGACGGTCGCCACCATGTCGCCGGCACGCACCGGTACATGGTCGGCAAGGCAGGCGAGCGTGATCGCCGGATCGATGCGATTCAGCGCATCGACTATCCTCTTGTCGGCGACAAAAAGGCCATCCACCTTGGCATAGATGTTGACGCGGCCGGTCGTCGCATCCGAGAAACGGAGATTGTCCGGGGCGATCGCATCGGCAATCGCCTGGGCAGCGTCGTCCTCCAGCATGTCGCCCGGATCAAGCCGCACTGCGACGACGGATCTGATGCCTTCTACCGAAAGCCGGGCGATGTCCTCCCGCGACAGCATGTGCCCTTTCGAGATGCGGCCGGCCGGCAGTCTGATACTGTGCGCAAGCACTACGCCTTCCGCATCGTCGAGTTCGAACGTCCCGTATCTCATGGCGTCACCCGGCAGTGACGAGATCACGTCGGCGAAACGCCTGGACGATCTGGGCAAGCGTGGCGAGCGCGATCTCCGCGGGGCTCGCGGCACCGATGTCGAGGCCGATCGGCGCGGCGATGCGACCGATCTCGTTGTCGCTGCGGCCCATTTCCTTCAGCCGCTCGACCCGCTTCGCATGGGTTTTCCGGCTGCCGAGCGCGCCAACATAGAAGCACCCGACCCGCAGCGCTTCGGAGAGCGGGAAATCGTCGATCTTCGGATCATGGGTAACGGCCGCCAGTGCCGTATAAGCGTCGAGCGGGCGATCCTTCAGCACGTCTTCAGGCCAGTCGGCGATCAGATCGACGCCCTTGAAACGTTCTTCGGTCGCAAAAGCCGTGCGCGGATCGATGATCGTCAGGTCATATCCGGCGACCGGGGCCAGCCGCGCGAGTGCCTGGCTGATATGCACGGCGCCGATCACCACGATGCGCGGCGGCGGCAGGTGAACATTGAGGAACAGCGACTGTCCTTCGATCTCCGCCGTTCCTGCCTTGCCGCTGCGAAATGCCTTGGCTATCTCTTCGCCGAACGGGGCGGAGGTGGCTTCGCCTTCGAGGATGACCCGAACCTCATCGCTGGCGAGATCGGTTACGACAACGGCAGCCCTGCGGGAACGCCGGGCGGCGTTGAGCTTTATCAGTGCTTCGAGCTGCATCAGCCGAGCCTTTCCACATAAACGCGGATCCGGCCGCCGCAGGACAGACCGACCCGCCAGGCCGTCTCGTCGGCAACGCCGAATTCCAGCATTCTTGGCGCGCCGCTCTCGATGACGTCGATCGCCTCTGTGATGACAGCGCCTTCGACGCAGCCGCCGGAGACGGAGCCTTCGAAATTGCCCTCGCCATCGATGACGAGATGGCTGCCTGTCGGCCGCGGCGCGGAGCCCCAGGTCTCGATCACCGTTGCAATCGCCACGTCACGGCCGGCCTGCTTCCAGCTCTCGGCGGTCAGCAGCGGGTCCAGAATTTCGGAAACAGTCATGCGACCCTCCTCATGTTCAAATAACGCCGCGGGTCCGCGGTCTTTGTATGGTCATCCGACAATGCAATCGCCAGATCGGCCAGCGATTGCAGATTGTGGACGGCACGAAACTCGTCCACATGCGGCAACATGGCGCGCACGCCACGCGCCCGTGCCTCGAAACCATCGAACCGCAACAGCGGGTTCAACCAGATCAGACGGCGGCAGGACCGGTGCAGCCTGTCCATTTCCTGCGCCAGCTCCTCGACACCCTCCCGCTCGAGGCCGTCGGTGATCAACAGCACGACAGCGCCCTGCCCCAGCACGCGGCGCGACCAGAGCCGATTGAATTCGGCAAGCGTCGCACCGATCCGCGTGCCACCCGACCAGTCGCGCACCGCGTCCGTGCAGCCGGCCAGCGCTTCGTCCGGATCACGGCGGCGCATCTGGCGGGTGACGTTGGTCAGCCGAGTGCCGAACAGGAAGGTATGCACCCGGGTGCGCTTTTCCGTCAGCGCATGCAGAAAATGCAGGAAGATCCGGGTGTACTGGCTCATCGAGCCGGAAATATCGGCAAGCACCACGAGTGGTGGCGGCGCGGTCCTGCGCTCGCGAAACCGCGGCAGAATAAGATCGCCGCCGCTCTTCATCGCCTGGCGCATGGTGGCGCGCGGGTCGATCCTGGGCGGATGATTGAACGACCGGAAGCGGCGTGTCGCCACCTTGTCCAGCGGCAGAGCGAGCTTGACCAGTTCACGCCGCGCCTCCGCCAGTTCGGCCGCGCTCATCTGGGCGAAATCCATGCGCTTGAGGATCTCGCCGGCAGAGGTCGTGAAGCGGGAGTCCACTTCGATCTCCGGCGGTTTCTTGCGGTTTGGGGTCTCCGGCTGGTCGGCGGTCAGCGCCTCGCTGACGCGGGTGGCGCCGGCCTTCTGCTTTTCCCTTTCGCGATTGTCGGCAGCCTTCGGCGACATCATCGCGATCATCTTGCCGACCAGATCGCGAGAGCGCCAGAACAGGCGAAACGCTTCGTCGAAGACCGGCTGATCCTCATGGCGCTTGACGAAGACGGCCGACAGCGCCGCATGGAACTCTTCGCGCGAACCGATGCCGATCGCATCGACCGCAGCAATCGCGTCGGCGGCAGCGGCCGGCCCGGTCTTCAGCCCGGCGCGGCGCAGGACGCGGGAGAAATAGACGAGGTTGTCTGCAAGCCGGCCATCGCCGGGCCTTGCCGCGCCAAAGCCTCCAGCGCCGGCCGGAACCGGGGGCGTGATCATACCGTCTTCGCTGAAACCAGCCGCCATGATCCCTATCCCGCTGCCAGAAGTTCGGCCTTCACTTCGGAAAGCACCCGCTCGCCCTCTCCGCCTTTGATACGCGCGATATCGTCCTGATATTTCAGGAGCGTGCCGAGCGTGTCGGCAATCGTTTCCGGATCAAGCGCAATCCGGTCGAGCTCGGTCAGCGCCGTCGCCCAGTCGATGGTTTCGGCGACGCCCGGGTTCTTGAAGAGATCGACTGTCCGCAGCCTCTGCACATAGGCGACCACCTGCCGCGACAGGATTTCCGAGCATTGCGGCACCTTGCGGCGGATGATCTCCAGTTCCTGTGCCGCATCCGGATAATCGACCCAGTGATACAGGCAGCGCCGCTTCAGCGCGTCGTGGATTTCGCGGGTGCGGTTGGTGGTGATGATGACGATCGGCGGCTCCTCGGCCTTGATCGTGCCAAGCTCAGGGATCGTCACCTGGAAGTCGGACAGCACTTCCAGGAGGAAGGCTTCGAAGGCTTCGTCGGTGCGGTCGAGCTCGTCGATCAGGAAGACCGGCGCCGGACCGCCCGGCTGGCCAAGCGCCTGCAGCACCGGCCGGCGGATCAAGTGGCGTTCGGAAAACAGGTCCGCCTCGATGCGCGAGCGATCCTTGACGCCCGATGCCTCCGAAAGCCGGATATCCAGCATCTGGGCCGGATAGTTCCATTCGTAGACTGCCGAGGAGATATCCAGGCCTTCGTAACACTGCAGCCGGATCAGCGGCCGGTTCAGAGCCTTGGCGAGCGTCTTGGCGATCTCGGTCTTGCCGACCCCTGCCTCGCCCTCGAGGAAAAGCGGGCGTTTCATTTTCAGTGCCAGGAAAATCACCGTGCCGAGCGAGCGCCCGGCAAGATAATCCTCTGCGCCTAAAAGCGCGATCGTTTCGTCGATGGAGGTCGGCAGAGCGCCTCTTGTTCCGTCAGGCATGACTACACCCTTTCAAACGGCATTCTATAATGTGCGAAAGCCGCGATCCAGATAGATGAGCGAGGGGTTCGCCTCGCCGAAATGCATGGCCCTCACTTCGCCGAACATGACAAAATGGGTCGAAACCCGCTTGATGTCGGTCAACCGGCAATCGAAGCTGACGACGGCATCGGCAAGAACCGGGGCGCCAGTCACCAGCGTCTTCCAATCTCCGAGCGCGAACCGCTCGTCCGCCGGAACGCCGCTCAAGCCCGCAAATGCCGTCGCCAGCGCCTGATGATGCGCCGCCAGCGAATTCAAAGCAAAGATGCCACTCTTCTCGAAGATGGCATTGCTGACGTTGCTGCCGTTCAGGCAGACGAGCACGGTCGGCGGATTGTCCGAGACCGAACACGCTGCCGTCACCGTCACGCCGCGCCTGATACCTTCGAATTCCGTCGTCACAACCTGGACATGGCCAGCGTACCGCGCCATGCCGTTTCGGTAGTGGACGGGATCGAGGAGAGGCTGGTCCGTCAAAGGCATCTCTTGAAAGGCATCCAGGGACTGCCGTCAGTCCTGCATTACTCTTCGAGATATGGTGGCAAAAACTCTTGATGTCCACCGGACTTGCGGCTTTTTACTTGCAAAAGCCGATTCTCTTTGACGGCTGCGACCAGAAGGCTAAATGTCACTTCGAAGAAGAATCCCAGGGAAAACATGACAGCACGACGTTTCATCATCGCCGGACTGCTGGCTTCGTTTCTCGGATGCGGATCGGCATCGGCGGCAATGATCGGCGTCGTGGCGCCACGCTCCGGTCCATACGCACCGCTCGGCGCCCAGGTCTTCCAAGGCGCGCGCGCGGCAGCGGATGCGGCCGGCGATACCGTTGTCGAGATCGATGAAAGTTGCGATGAGAACGGTGGTGCTGCCGCTGCCAAAAACCTCACCGATGCGAAAGTGTCTGCCGCAATCGGCTTCCTCTGCGTCGAAACGCTTTCCACCGCATTGCCGCTGCTGAAGGCGGCCCAGATCCCGGCCATTACCATCTCTGTCCGCTCGAAGATCCTGATGGAAGACACGCTGCGCAATGGCTGGCCTTTCTTCCGCATGGCACCGGCCGAAGGCGACGAGGCGGAGAAACTGTCGGAAACCATTCTCGGCATCTGGAAGGCAGAGCCGATCGCGCTGGTCGAGGACGGCACGATCTACGGCCGCGAGCTTGCGAGCGCCATCCGCCAGCGTCTCGAACCGATGGGCATCACGCCGATCTTCACCGACACCTTCCGGCCGGGCCAGGAACAGCAGGTGGCGCTGGTACGCCGTCTCGCCAAGGCGGGGGCAAGCCATGTGTTCGTCGGCGGCGACCGCAACGACATGGCGATCATTGCCCGCGACGGCGCTTCCGAGAACATTCCGCTCACCCTGCTTGGCGGCGATAACTTGCGTGCAGCCAACCGTCCGGTGCCGCTGCGCGACGGCGTTTTAGCCGTTGCCCTTCCCGATTATGCCGCCCTGCCCTCCGCGGCAGCAGCCGTCGCAGCCCTGCGCACAAAAAATATCGACGCGACCGGCTACATGTTGCCCGCTTATGCCGCGACCGAACTGGTTCACCAGGCGGCGACTACTGCGGCAGGCCAACCTCTGGCTCAGACGATCGGCAGCCGTTCCTTCAATACGGTGATCGGCCCGATTGCCTTCGATCGCGGCCATGAACTGAAGGATAATCCGTTCCGCCTGCTCGAATGGCGTGGATCGACGTTCACCCTGTCGCGTCCGGCGACCGAGTGACGTTGTTCCCGTGACATCGCGATGTTAGAGGGACAGCCGACAACCGGAGATTTTCGACCCATGACCCTGGCCGCGCCCCTGCCGATCCGCATCGCCCCGTCCATTCTCGCTGCCGATTTTTCGAAGCTCGGCCAGGAAGTTCGCGACGCCGTCGAAGCGGGAGCCGAATGGGTCCATCTCGACGTGATGGACGGGCATTTCGTGCCGAACATCTCGTTCGGACCTGATGTGATCAAGTCGCTGAGGCCGTATACGACCGCCTTCTTCGACTGCCACCTGATGATCTCGCCCGCCGACCCTTACCTCGAAGCCTTTGCCAAGGCCGGATGCGACGGCATCACCGTACATGTCGAAGCGGGGCCACACCTGCACCGCTCGCTTCAGACGATCCGCTCGCTCGGCAAGAAGGTCGGCGTCACGCTCAACCCGGCAACACCGCTCTCGGCGATCGAGAACGTTCTCGACGACATCGACCTGATCCTGATCATGAGCGTCAATCCCGGCTTCGGGGGCCAGAAGTTCATCCCCGCGATGGTCGACAAGATTCGCGATGCCAGGACAATGATCGGCGGCCGGCCGATCGAGCTCGAAGTCGACGGCGGCATTACCGCCGAGACGATCGGCGCAGCAACCGCTGCGGGCGCCAATGTCTTTGTTGCAGGATCTGCGGTTTACAAAGGCGATGGAATCGCGGCCTATCGTGAGAATATCGCGCGGCTGAAAGCTGCGGCGGAGGACGGACGCAGATGATGTCAGGCTTGCGATCTTCGGTTCCGGCATTTGCGGCGATAATGTTCGCCGGTTCCACATCGGCTGCCGATATCGCAAGCGTCCGCCCGATCGGCTTTTCTTCCGACGGCGCCGTTTTCGCCTTCGAGGAATATGGCATCCAGGACGGATCCGGTTTCCCCTATGCCAATATCTTCGCGCTCGACCTCAATAAGGATACCTATCTGCCGGGTACGCCGTTCCGGGTCCGGCTGGAAGAAGACGGGGCGACGATCGCCAAGGCCCGCTGGCAGGTCCACAATGACGCAGATGTGATGGTCGAAACTCATGAGCTCGCCAATCATCCGGGTGAACTCGTCGCCTTCAATCCGATCACCGAGATCGGCACCGATCCGCATCAGCTCCGCTATCGCAGCGTGCCGGCCCTGCCTCCTGTCGGAGAAGCCAATACGCTTGTTCTCGAGGAGGTACCTCAGCCTCTCGATCCGCAATGCGAGGGCATAGTCGAAAAGACGGTCTCGCTGCGCCTGCGCTTTACCGAGCGAAACGGAAAACCGGTCGACGACATGGTCCACGAAGACCAGCGCATTCCCGCCTCACGCGGCTGCGTCACCGGGTACCGGCTCGCCGGCGTCGTCACCGGTTCATCGCTCGAAGGTGCTCCGGTCGAAGTCGCGTTGGTCATGGTCCTCAGCGCCGGTTTCGAGGGCCAGAACGGACGCTGGATCGCCGTTCCGGTCAAAACGACGCCCTGATCTCGTTTGATCGGCCTCAAAAACTTGAGCTTCGCCGCGCTTCTTGCTACAGCGCAGCCGACACTCGTGAAGGAAACGACAAACCCATGATCTCCCGTTACTCGCGGCCCGAAATGGTGGCCATCTGGTCGCCCGAAACCAAGTTCCGCATCTGGTTCGAGATCGAGGCACATGCCTGCGATGCGCTTGCGGCGATCGGGGTGATCCCGAAATCGGCAGCGGAGACGATCTGGGAAAAGGGTGGCAGCGCCACATTCGATGTCGCGCGCATCGACGAGATCGAGGCCGTCACCAAACATGACGTCATCGCCTTCCTGACCCATCTTGCCGAATTCGTCGGTCCGGACAGCCGCTTCATCCACCAGGGGATGACGTCTTCCGACGTGCTCGACACCTGCTTCAGCGTGCAGCTGGTTCGCGCCACGGATCTGCTGCTTGCCGATATCGACAAGCTGCTCGAAGCGCTGAAGCGTCGCGCCTTCGAGCACAAGGACACGGTCACGATCGGCCGCAGCCATGGCATCCACGCGGAGCCGACGACGTTCGGCGTCAAGCTCGCCCAGGCCTATGCCGAATTCGACCGCAACAAGACGCGTCTGCTCGAAGCCCGCGACGAGATCGCCACCTGCGCGATTTCCGGCGCCGTCGGCACCTTTGCCAATATCGATCCCCGCGTCGAGGAACATGTCGCCGCCGCCATGGGCCTGAAGCCGGAACCGGTCTCCACCCAGGTCATTCCGCGCGACCGTCACGCCATGTATTTTGCTATCTTAGGCGTCATCGCCTCGTCGATCGAGCGGCTGTCGATCGAGGTCCGCCACCTGCAGCGCACCGAAGTGCTTGAAGCGGAAGAGTTTTTCTCGCCGGGCCAGAAGGGCTCGTCAGCGATGCCGCACAAGCGCAATCCGGTGCTGACCGAAAACCTGACGGGCCTTGCCCGCATGGTACGCTCCTACGCGCTGCCCGCCATGGAAAACGTCGCGCTCTGGCACGAGCGTGACATTTCGCACTCTTCGGTCGAGCGCATGATCGGCCCGGACGCGACGGTGACGCTCGATTTCGCGCTGGCGCGCATGACCAGCGTGATCGACAAGCTGCTCGTCTACCCTGAGAACATGATGAAGAATATGAACAAGTTCCGCGGGCTTGTTCACTCGCAGCGGGTGCTGCTTGCCCTTACGCAAGCCGGCGTCTCTCGCGAAGACGCCTATCGTCTCGTACAGCGCAACGCGATGCGGGTCTGGGAAGAAGGCAAGGATTTTCTCGAGGAGCTGCTGGCGGACCAGGAAGTCCGCGCCGCACTGTCTGAAGCGGACCTGCGCGAGAAATTCGACCTCGGCTATCACACCAAGCATGTGGACACGATCTTCCGCCGGGTTTTCGGCGAGGCTTGATCTTGACCCTCGGCGAACACAGATAGGCGCCATGAAGGCATCCGAAGCAGATATATTGATCGTCCCCGGCTACACCAATTCCGGGCCACATCACTGGCAGACCCGTTGGGAGCAGAAGCTGACGACGGCCCGCCGGGTCGAGCAGGACCAATGGTCAAAGCCGGTGCGCGAGGACTGGATTGCACGGGTCGCCGAAGAGGTGAACTGCGCGACGCGGCCTGTCGTCATCATAGCCCATTCGCTCGGCATCCCGACCGTCATTCACGCCATTCCGCTGTTCACGAAACCGGTGGCCGGCGCCTTTTTCGTGGCCCCGCCGGAAGTGGACAATCCGTCCATCCGGCCCAGGCACCTGCAGACCTTCGGGCCCTACCCGCGCGATCCGCTCCCCTTCCCGTCGCTGACGATCGCGAGCCGCAACGATCCGTTCGGCTCCTATGAACACGCGGACGACATCGCGTCCGCCTGGGGTTCGATGCTCGTCGATGCCGGAGAAGCTGGCCATATCAACCAGGATTCCGGCCACGGCCCCTGGCCCGAAGGCACAATGGTTTTTGCCCAGTTCCTCAGCCGTCTGAAGCCATAAAAACATGGTGCAATGGGCAGCGCCCCATAATTTCAGGGTGTGTCAATTCGAACAGCATTTTTAAGCCGGACTTAATTGACACTTGCTAAGGTGCCCGCTCGTTTTGTAGCGCCAGGCTGTGCCGATGCCGTCAAATGTTCTCTCGCGCCTATTGGACTCCGGCCTAGGAGACGAGATCGGCGTTCTTGAGACGGTGTTCCAGGCGGCCCCGTTTCCGATTGCCATCGTCGACCACGCCGCTACGCTGTTGTTTGCGAATGGCACATTCAGACGCGAATGGATGGGCGACGGCCGTCAGCCGGCGGCTTTGTCAGCCATCCTGCATCCGGGTGACCAGGACAGTTTCCATCGGACGATCCAAGGCCTGACTCTCGATTCTCCGGCGGAACGCCTGGAACTGCGCGTCATGGATCCGAACGGATCGCAGCGGTGGGTGCTAGCCACCTTCGCACCACTCGGCAAAAATCTGAAAGGTCAGATTCTCTCTGCGGTCCACCTGACCGACATCACCGATCAGAGACGGCAGGTCGAAGAGCTTATCGAACGTGAAAGCCGTTGGGACAACGCGCTTGTCAGCTCCGTCTCGGGGGTCTGGGATCACAATTATACGACCGGCCAGAAATATTACTCGCCGGTGTGGCGGCAGATCCGCGGAATGTCACCGGAGGATCCACTTGCCGCCAGCACGAAGGAATGGCTGGAGCTCGTGCATCCGGACGACCACGACCATGTCATTCATGCCATCGAGCGGCAGAATGCCGGCGATCCGGCCTATGCCGTCTTCGACTATCGCGAACGCCACAAGCAAGGCCATTGGATCTGGATCGAATGCCGGGGTGCGTGCGTCGAATGGGACGCGAACGGCAAGGCGACCCGCGTCGTCGGCACGGACACGGATATCACCGCCCGCAAGGCCGCGGAGGAGACAACCGCACAGATGTCGCGACGGCTCGACATGGCCCTCGAAATATCCGGCATCGGCGTCTACGAATCCGATTTCTCCACCGGCGAGGTCGAGTGGGATGAGCGGATGTTCCGTATCTATGGGCTGGCAAAGAGCGAGGAAGTGAAGATCGGCGGGCTCTGGGAGAGCTTCCTGCACCCGGGCGATGCCGCCCGGGTCCAGGCAAACGTTCTCGACAATATCGAGGAGGGCAAACGCTTTTTCGATGAATACCGCGTGATACTACGGGACGGCTCCGAACGTGTGATACGCACCCGCACCATGTCCTTCATCGACGGTAACGGTCACCAGAAGATGGTCGGCGCCAACTGGGATGTCACCGCCGATGTGACGCTCCACCGCGAACTGGAACGGGCAAAGACCCTTGCCGAGGCGCGCAACCGCGAACTCGAAGCCGCCCGCAGCAGCATCGAGCACAATGCGATGCACGACTACCTGACCGATCTCCCCAATCGGCGTTATCTCGACGAGATGCTGGATCGCATGGCGGCGGAATGCGCCCGCGACCGGCACGGCATCGCAATCCTGCATATCGACCTCGATCGCTTCAAGCAGATCAACGACACGCTCGGCCACAGTGCTGGCGACACGATGCTGAAGCATGTGGCGAAAGTTCTCAAAGGCACGATCCGCAAGGGAGATTTCGTCGCCCGTATCGGCGGCGACGAGTTCGTCATCCTGTCGAAATTCGAAGGCTCGCCACGCAAGCTCTCGCATCTGGCCGACCGCATCATCAAGGAACTGCGCAAGCCGGTATCCTATGAGGGCCACGACTGCCGTTTCGGTGCCAGCATCGGTATCGCCTGCCATACGGGAGCGGATGTGGATGCGAGACAGCTTCTCCTGAACGCCGATATCGCGCTCTACCGGGCCAAGAACCGGGGCCGCAACCGGCATGAATTCTTCTCGGCCGATACCCAGAACGAGATCATCAGCACGAAGCGGATTTCAGACGAGATCCTGCTTGCTCTCGAGCGTGACGAATTCATTCCGTATTATCAGCTGCAGTTCGATGCGGCGACGCTGGAGATTTCCGGCGTGGAAACGCTGGCGCGGTGGATGCACCCGGAGCGGGGCATGCTGTCTCCGGACAAATTCCTCGAAATGGCCGAAGAGCTCGACGTCGTCTCGGTCATCGACGGAACCATACTCGACAAGGCGCTTGCCGATTTCCGCGATTGGCGCAGCAATGGCCTCTCGATCCCAAAACTCTCGGTCAACGTTTCATACCGGCGGCTGCACGATGCCTCGCTGCCACGCAAGCTCAAGAAGCTGAAGATCGAGCCGGGGACCGTATCCTTTGAGCTCCTGGAATCGATATTCCTCGACGATTGCGACGACGATATCCTGAAGAACCTCGCCCGGATCAAGAAGCTCGGCATCGATATCGAGATTGACGACTTCGGCACCGGCCATGCGTCGATCATCAGCCTCCTCCGGCTCAATCCGCGTGCGCTGAAGATCGACCGCGAGCTCGTTCGTCTCGTCTCGCAGTCGCAAAAGCAACGCAAGATGGTCGGATCGATCATCGAGATCGGCAAGTCGCTGAATATCGAGGTCGTCGCGGAAGGCGTCGAGACCACGGAACAGATTCGTATCCTGCGCGATCTCGGCTGCGATGTCCTGCAGGGTTATGCGCTCGCAAGGCCGATGCCGCGCAGCAGCATTCCGGATTTCATACTTTCGGGCCGTTGGCGCACGGGCGAAAGCACACAGCCCGACGGCCGCAAGCGACACGCCACGGACAACTGAGCCGGTCTCATCCACAGAAACAGAAAGCTGCGCCCGACCGGACGCAGCTTCTATATCAGTCTGGTGAAATGCAGCTTACTGGTTCTCGATCTGATCGACCGCCTGAGCCAGAAGCTCCAGCATCTTGGAGCGGATATCCTGGTCCGAGATGGAAACGCCGGCGGCATCGAGATCGCTACGCAGCTTGCGGAAGACATCCTCGTCACCCGCTTCCTCGAAGTCGGCAACGACGACTTCCTTTGCGTAAGCTTCGGCATCCGTCTTGCCGAGCAGGCCGGCCGCCCAGAGACCTGCGAGCTTGTTGCGACGGGCAAGTGCCTTGAACTTCAATTCAAGATCCAGGGCAAACTTGTTTTCAAAGGCTTTTTCGCGATCGCTGAGGCCACTCATCTCGGGTCTCCCAAAGTAAACTTTTATGGGACCCCCTTAATCAAAAGACGAGCGAAGCGCAATCGGCGGCGTGTCGATTCCGACACTGGCGGACGCAGAATCCCGATACGAAATTGACGAATGGCAATTACATCACAGGAAAGCTTCGGCTTCGCGTAAAGAGCAGCTACCGCATCCAGCATCATGCCCTCGCTTCCTTGGCCGCCCCGATCGGCAGGTTGTGCATCCAGGTCCATAGCTCGTCACCGGAAACGACGACACCGGCGGCGTCGAAATCATGACGCAATTGGGTGGCTATGTTCCTGTAGAGCTTTGCCGTCGAGGCGGAAAAACCTGATCCGAACCCGGCCGCCTGTGTCGGCAATGCAAGCCGAGGCCCCTTAAGACCCCGGCGACGAGATTCCGCGCGAAACTGCGAGCTGCGGTCATAGGCAAATTTGCCCCAAACGCCCTTGGCGCCATCACGACGAAGGTGCACATCATGATCCCCTGTTTTCCCTGTTTATTGCCGCTCGTGGGATCCGGACATCCTAATTGCTAGAGCAAAACCTTTGAAAACCTGTGTAGTCTGGAGGTCAACGATTCTTGGTTACGCTTCGCCAACCCCTCGCCTACAAAGGTTTTGGAGGCCCGCATTGTGAAACCCGTTCTTTTCCGATAAGGGACCGCTCAAACATCATCCATTGCGTCCCGCAGGGCGCCAACAACGAGATAAAAATCATGAACCGTCGCCGCCGTATCTACGAAGGCAAGGCCAAGATCCTTTATGAAGGCCCTGAGCCCGGCACGCTGATCCAGTTCTTCAAAGACGATGCCACAGCCTTCAACAAAAAGAAGCACGGCGTCATCGACGGCAAGGGCGTCCTCAACAACCGCATTTCGGAATACCTCTTCACCCATCTGAACAAGATCGGCATCCCGACGCATTTCATCCGCCGGCTGAACATGCGCGAACAGCTGATCAAGGAAGTGGAGATGATTCCGCTCGAGATCGTGGTGCGCAACGTCGCCGCCGGCTCGCTCTCGACCCGCCTCGGCATCGAGGAAGGCATGGTCCTGCCGCGTTCGATCATCGAGTTCTACTACAAGTCCGATGCGCTCGCCGATCCGATGGTTTCCGAAGAGCATATCACCGCTTTCGGCTGGGCGAACCCTGCCGAGCTCGACGACATCATGGCGCTTGCCATCCGCGTCAACGACTTCCTTTCCGGCCTTTTCCTCGGCGTCGGCATCCAGCTCGTCGATTTCAAGATCGAATGCGGTCGCCTGTTCGAAGGCGACATGATGCGCATCATTCTTGCCGATGAGATTTCGCCGGACAGCTGCCGTCTTTGGGACATCGAGACCAAGGAAAAGATGGACAAGGACCGTTTCCGGCAGGATCTGGGCGGTCTGGTGGAAGCCTATTCGGAAGTGGCGCGCCGTCTCGGCATCATCAATGAGAACGAACCCGTCCGCGGCACCGGACCGGTTCTCGTCAAGTAATTGGGGGTAGATCAGTGATCAAGGCACGCGTGACGGTCACGCTCAAGAACGGCGTTCTCGATCCGCAGGGCAAGGCCATCGAAGGCGCGCTCGGCAGTCTCGGCTTTTCCGGCGTCGGCCATGTCCGCCAGGGCAAGGTCTTCGACCTGGAGCTCGAGGGCGCCGACAAGGCGAAGGCCGAGGCGGACCTGAAAGCCATGTGCGACAAGCTGCTGGCAAACACTGTGATTGAGAACTATACTATCGCCCTCGACTGAAGGTTGCGGAGCGTGTGATGGCTGAAGTCACGAACGAACTGATGTATGAGCTGCTGAAGCGCGTGCACGCCGATATTGCTGATCTGAAAGTCGACCAGCGCGAGCTTAAGGCCGAAATGAATGCGATGCGCGGTACCATGGTCTCCATGCATCAGGATATTCATAACATCTACATGACTTTGGAGAGGCACAGCCAGCGTCTCGACCGTATCGAAAACCGCCTCGAACTGCGCGAGCTCGCCGAGGCCCAGGCAAGGTTTGAACCGCACCCATGAAATCCGCCGTCGTTCAGCTTCCCGGTCTCAATCGCGATCGCGACATGATCGCCGCCCTCACCAAGATCTCCGGCAAGGCGCCGATTACCGTCTGGCAGACAGAGACCGACATCCCGGATGATGTCGATCTCATCGTCATTCCGGGCGGCTTTTCCTACGGCGATTATCTGCGTTGCGGCGCGATCGCGGCCCGCATGCCGGTGATGCAGGCGATCAAGGACAAGGCGGACAAGGGCGTCAAGGTACTCGGCGTCTGCAACGGGTTCCAGATTCTCGTTGAAGCCGGCATGCTGCCCGGCGCGCTGATGCGCAATTCCTCGCTGAAATTCGTCTGCAAGGAAGTGAAGCTCGAAGTGGTCAATGCCGACACGGATTTCACCCGGGCCTATGAAAAGGGCCAGGTGCTCCGTTGCCCGGTCGCCCATCACGACGGCAATTATTTCGTCGATGCGGAGACGTTATCGGGCATGGAAGATCGTGGCGAAATCGTCTTCCGTTATGCCGAAGGCACCAACCCGAACGGCTCGCTGAACGATATCGCCGGCGTCATGAACAGCCGCGGCAATGTGCTCGGCATGATGCCGCACCCGGAAAACCTGATCGAAGTCGCCCATGGCGGCAATGACGGGCGCGGAATTTTCGCCTCGGCGCTCGATGTCATCGCCGCGACCGCCTGAACCTTCATCTTATCCGGATCGATCCTAGAACGACCGAAACCACGTCAGGACGTTTTGATGCCGTTCTCCCATCGCCTGCCCGCCATGTCGTCTCTCGTGATCCTCGGCGTGGCGCTGTCCGCCTGCCAGCCGGGGCGTCCGGCGGCGGTGACGGCCAACCGCGCCGCGCTTCCGACCATGGAACGCGTGGCGCTGGCCGCCAATAGCTGCTGGTTCAAGTCGGGCGATGCGGCGTTCAAGCCCTACCGCCTGGCACCGGAACTCAACTCCTTCTCCGGCCGGCCGCGCATTCTGGCCGTACCGCGCAACAGCCCTGAGTCGCGTCCGATGCTGGTCGTCCAGGCGGAAGGCAACCCCGCCCGCCTCGACGCTTTCGGCCCGATGATCAACGGTCCCGATGGGGAGAGGATCAAGCGTGACGTCCTGCGCTGGGCCGGCGGCGCGACGGGCTGCTGATATTAACCATCTGTATTTACGCATTAATATGTGATCTGTTGCACGCCTGCACCGCCCTGTCCAAATCGTCACATTTTTTGGCCACAAGTGATAACACAGTGTGAACGGTGCTGGACGGCGTCAAAGTGCCATTGTACCACTTCGATCTGGAAGAGTGGGCGAGCGCACCGAGTGCGGATCGCACCGGTCGCCGGCATGGCGGCGCTTATGAGGGCGGTGTAATGAACAAGGCATTTTTCGCATCTGCAATCGGAGCCATCATTTTGGCTTCGGGCATATCGTCCTCGGCATTTGCTCAGGAACGTCTGTTCGATGAAGTGCGAATCGGCGTCTCTGGTTCGATTCAGAGCGCGAGCACTTTCGAGAAGGGTGCCTTCCCGTCCGCTACCGTCTTCTTCGACCCCTTCGACCAGCGTCACGCCGAGAGCTTCATGGACCACATGCTGCGTCCGCGCGTCCATGTCGGCGCAATCGTGTCGACGGCAGGCGAAGCAAGCCAGGTGTTCGCTGGCTTCACCTGGACTGCACCGATCACCGACCGCATCTTCGTCGATCTCGGCTTCGGCGGCGCCTTCAATAACGGCAATCTCGACAAGCCGAATGACGGTCCGAAGGTCGGCTGCCATGCGCTCTTCCACGAGTCGCTCGGCCTTGGTTACAACATCACCAATAACTGGCGTGTGCTGGCAACCGTCGAGCACTCCTCGAATGCCAACCTCTGCGACTATAATGCCGGCCTCTCTTATGCAGGCATCGCCGTCGGCTACAAATTCTGATCCAGATCGCGTATTTTCCAACTGAGGCGCCGGTTTTCCGGCGCTTTTTGTTTTCCGGCTCCGACACCGTAACGCTGCACAGCCGTATTTTCCTGTCGCGCCGCTTTGCGACTTAGGCTAAAGAGCGCCAAGAGCTTGGCCCTTCAATCCAGAGAAGATCATGACCATTCCGAATAGTATCGCGATCACTCCCGAACTCGTCGCCTCGCATGGCCTGAAGCCCGACGAATATCAGCGGATTCTCGATCTGATCGGACGCGAACCGACTTTCACGGAACTCGGCATCTTCTCGGCCATGTGGAACGAGCACTGCTCCTATAAATCCTCCAAGAAATGGCTGCGCACACTGCCGACCAAGGGACCGCGCGTCATCCAAGGTCCTGGCGAAAACGCCGGCGTGGTCGATATCGACGATGGCGATTGCGTGGTCTTCAAGATGGAGAGCCACAACCACCCGTCCTATATCGAGCCCTACCAGGGCGCGGCGACGGGCGTCGGCGGCATCCTGCGTGACGTGTTCACTATGGGCGCCCGGCCGATCGCGGCACTGAACGCGCTGCGCTTCGGGGCACCGGATCATCCGAAAACCAAACATCTCGTGTCTGGCGTCGTTGCCGGCGTCGGCGGTTACGGCAACTCCTTCGGTGTGCCGACTGTCGGCGGCGAGGTTGAGTTCGATCCGCGCTACAACGGCAATATCCTGGTCAACGCGTTTGCTGCCGGGCTTGCCAAATCCAACGCCATTTTCCTGTCGGAGGCCAAGGGCGTCGGTCTGCCGGTCGTTTATCTCGGCGCCAAGACCGGCCGCGACGGTGTCGGCGGAGCCACGATGGCATCGGCCGAGTTCGACGAATCGATCGAGGAGAAACGCCCGACCGTCCAGGTCGGCGATCCCTTCACCGAAAAATGCCTGCTGGAAGCCTGCCTTGAACTGATGGCGACTGGTGCTGTCATCGCGATCCAGGACATGGGCGCCGCCGGTCTCACCTGCTCGGCGGTCGAAATGGGCGCCAAGGGCGATCTCGGCATCGAACTCGATCTCGATATGGTGCCGGTGCGCGAAGACCGGATGACAGCCTACGAAATGATGCTGTCGGAAAGCCAGGAGCGCATGCTCATGGTGCTGCAGCCGGAAAAGGAAGACCAGGCCAAGGCGATCTTCGTCAAATGGGGCCTCGACTTTGCGATCGTCGGCAAGACCACCGACGACCTGCGCTTCCGTGTCCTGCACCAGGGCGAGGAAGTCGCAAACCTGCCGATCAAGGATCTTGGCGACCAGGCTCCGGAATACGATCGGCCGTGGGTCCAGTCGAATGTTCGTGCACCCCTGCCCGCTTCGCAGGTCGCGGCACCTGCGGATTATAACCAGGCGCTGCTGAAACTCGTCGGCTCGGCCAACCAGTCCAGCCGACGCTGGGTCTGGGAACAGTATGACACGCTGATCCAGGGCAACTCGCTGCAGCGCCCGGGCGGCGATGCCGGCGTGGTGCGCGTCGAGAACCACCCGACCAAGGCGCTCGCCTTCTCCTCCGACGTCACGCCGCGTTATGTCGAGGCCGATCCGTTCGAGGGCGGCAAGCAGGCGGTCGCCGAATGCTGGCGCAATATCGTCGCCACCGGCGCCGAGCCGCTCGCCGCCACCGACAACCTCAATTTCGGCAATCCGGAAAAACCTGAAATCATGGGCCAGCTCGTCGGCGCCATCAAGGGCATCGGCGAGGCCTGCAGGGCGCTGGATTTCCCGATCGTTTCCGGCAACGTCTCGCTCTACAACGAGACCAACGGCGTCGCGATCCTGCCGACCCCGACGATTGCCGGCGTCGGCCTGCTGCCCGACTGGCAGAAGATGGCGAAGATCGGTTCTGCCAACGATGGCGACAAGCTGATCATGATCGGAACCGACGGCACCCATCTCGGTTCATCGATCTATCTGCGCGACATCCTCGACACCAACGACGGTCCGCCGCCGGAAGTCGATCTGAAGGCCGAGCGCCGCAACGGCGATTTCGTCCGTTCGCTCATCCGCAACGGCCAGGTAACGGCCTGCCACGACATTTCCTCGGGCGGCCTGGTGATCGCGCTTGCCGAAATGGCGATGGCATCGGCCAAAGGTATGAAGGTCGGCATCAAGGAACAGCGCGGCCCGGCCCATGCGCTGCTATTCGGCGAAGACCAGGCTCGTTACGTGATCGCGGTGCCTGCCGATCTTGCCAATTTCGTGCAGGCCAGCGCCGAGAGCGCCGGCGTACCGTTCCGCCCGCTCGGTACCGTCGGAGGTGCCAGCTTGATCGTCGACGACCTTATCGACATTGCGGTCCCGCAGCTCACGGACGCCCACGAAAGCTGGTTCCCAGCCTTCATGGCCTGATCCAGTCCAGCCCGTTCCGATACCACAGCCGCGATTTCCAGATCGCGGTTTGTTTGCACAGGTGAACAAATTTGAAGCGCGGGGGATTGATGGACTCGGGCTGTCCCGGTAAGCGTTGCGGCTTTCTGAATTAGGAAAGTAAGCGCAAAAAATGCTTATGCCGATTTTGACCTGGTTGAGGTCATCGGGCCCGACCTGGCACTACAAGCGCATCTGGCTCGATGCACTAATCATCACCCTTTGCCTGAACGTTCTGGCCTGGATGATTTTTTCGAAGATGGGAATGACCACCCACGACATCTTCGATGAAGACGGCCCCATCGAAGACATTCAGTCCGCTTCGCTTGCCGTAACCGCCTTTTTTGCCGTCATGGCGGCCTTGGGTACGCGGATATTGGCTCGCTTCGTCGCAATCACGACGGCCTGCATTTCCATCGTGTTCTTCATGCGCGAGATGCCAATATGCCGTGGAAGTATGACAATTTATTGTGTGTCGAAGACCTGGCTGCCGATTATTATCGGCGCGGCCGCTCTCATCCTGCTGATTGCGACGATCGTGTTCGAATATCGCCATAGAGGAGGCATTCTCCGGGCCATTCATCCACGCCTTTCCTGGCCGCTGGCCCTGATTGCCGCCGTTCTCGGCATCAGCCAGCTGGCCGAACATTTCGATATCGTCGTGATGGAGGAAAGCTTCGAGTCCTACGGCTTCATGATCCTGACCCTGAGTTCCATCTGGCTTTTTCGATTCTCCCGGGCCCAGCATCTTCCGCCGCTCAGAACCCGAGCCAAAGCCAGCCTCCACAAGGTGAAACACGTATTATTACACCATTGAGGCGGAGCCCTTCGATCCAGCTTTGACCGCAGAGCAGCTTTGAGGCAGTGTATCCTGACAAAAGGTTCTGCGGTTTTGAGTCCCGCGGAGAGAAAAGGGATGACATCATGGCTATGAGACCCGGTGAAATCGAAGACCTGATCAAGGCCGGCATTCCCGGTGCCAAGGTCACCATCCGGGATCTTGCCGGCGACGGCGACCACTATGCCGCGGAAGTGGTGGCGGAAGCCTTCCGGGGAAAGAGCCGGGTGCAGCAGCACCAGATGGTCTACGAGGCACTGAAGGGCAATATGGGCGGCGTGCTGCATGCGCTGGCGTTGCAGACCTCCGCTCCGGCGGAGTGAGGGATGTCAGTCCGGGCTAAGGTTCGAAGCCGGGGCTACGCGAAACAATAAGCGCATTCCGACGGACTATTCCGCTGGAATTCCCGATGCTGGATTGCTATTTAAGGCAGATCACGCAGCGCAGCGGCCCTTGAAACCGCATGTGAAAGGATAGGACATGAGCGGAATTACCGATTTTATCGCCAACGAAGTGAAGACCAACGACGTCGTTCTCTTCATGAAGGGCACCCCGCAGTTCCCGCAATGTGGTTTCTCCGGCCAGGTCGTGCAGATCCTCGACTATCTCGGCCTTGATTATAAGGGCGTCAACGTGCTCGCCGATGCGGAGATCCGCCAGGGCATCAAGGACTATTCCAACTGGCCGACCATTCCGCAGCTTTACGTCAAGGGCGAGTTCGTCGGCGGTTGCGATATCGTCCGCGAGATGTTCCAATCGGGCGAATTGCAGACTCATCTGCAGGAACAGGGCATCGGCGTTCGCGGCGCTGCCTGAGATTTTCCGGACTGCTGTCCGGGATATTTTAAACGATATTTTTCAAGGCGCCGCTCCCAACGGCGCCTTTCACGTTGTTTAGGAAACTGCTGTGACAAATCCTTCACAAACTGCCCCGGCCCGCCTGCGCGGCATGGGTCGGGTCGAGTTCATCGCGATGATGGCGATGCTGATGGCCATTAATTCGCTTGCCATCGACATCATGCTTCCCGGGTTGCAGGAAATCGGCGCATCGCTTGGCGTCGTCAACGAAAACCACCGCCAATATGTGGTTTCGGCCTATCTCTTCGGCCTCGGCGCCGCGCAGATCATCTATGGATCGGTCTCCGACCGTTTCGGCCGCAGAAATCCGATGCTATTCGGCCTCGGCCTCTATTTCGTCTGCGCGGTCGGCGCCGTCATCGCGCCATCATTCGGAGCGCTGTTGGCCCTTCGCTTCATCCAGGGCGCAGGAGCGGCCGCAACGCGAGTGATTTCCATCTCGATCGTGCGCGACGTATACGGCGGTCGCGCCATGGCGGAAGTCATGTCGCTGATCATGATGGTCTTCATGGTCGTGCCGGTCATCGCGCCGGCCACGGGCCAGGTGATCATGCTGTTCGGCAACTGGCACCTGATTTTCGTGTTCATGGCGGTCGCCTCGCTCTGTATCGGCTTCTGGATGTATTCGCGCCTTCCGGAAACGCTTGATCCGGCCGATGTGCGTCCCTTCACCATTTCGTCGATCCTGCACGCCTTCCAGATCGTTCTGACCAACCGCCTTGCCCTCTGCTACACGATTGCCAGCACATTCATTTTCGGCGCCATGTTCGGCTTCATCAACTCGGCCCAACAGATTTATGTCGGGATCTACGACGTGGGCGTCTGGTTCCCGCTGGTCTTCGCCTGCGTGGCGGTGTTCATGTCGGCGGCATCCTTCCTGAACGCCAGGTTTGTCGGGCGTTTCGGCATGCGGCGCCTTTCGCACGGCTCGCTGCTTGGCTTCATCAGCATCACATTCGTCTGGATGCTCGTGCAGATCTTCGGGCCTCAGCCCATGCCGCTCGTGATCTTCATCGCGTTTTTCGGGCTCTCGATGTTCCAGTTCGGCTGGATCGGCTCGAACTTCAATTCGCTCGCCATGGAGCCGCTTGGCCATGTCGCCGGAACGGCGTCCGCCGTGCTCGGCTTCATGAGCACAGTCGGCGGCGCGCTGATCGGCGTCGCGATCGGCCAGTCCTTCAACGGTACGGCGCTGCCGCTGGTCGCAGGTTTCTTCACCGTCTCGATCATCGGGCTGATCTTCGTGCTGATCGGCGAAAAGGGAAAACTTTTCCAGCCGCACAATCCGAAGATCTGAGAAGCATTCAGCCTTTCGGGGATGCCTCCCCCGGAAGGCACCATTTGTTCCCCGCAAAACCGACTTCAGAAGAATTCGTCCAGCAGTCGAAACCATGCAAGACAGTCGCGGTCGATATCGCCGCCGTAGCGGATCAGGAAGATCTCGTCCCACGGACTGCCGAGGTTGTATCGGATACTGTGCTGGGCAAGCGCCAAATCCTGATAACGATCCGAGACGCCGAGCCGGCCGCAATCGACAAAGCCGGAAAAAATGCCGCGATCGGCAATGAGGTTCGGCAGGCAGGCATCACCATGGGCGACGACCATATCCTCGATCGCCGGCCGTCCCTTCTCGAGCCGGCGTATCAGATCCGCGATCGGGGTACCCAGCCGCTCCGCATCGAAATCATCTTCGTCCACCAGCCCAGCCTCGACGCGGGTTCGCGCTAACTCTATCCGTGCGACGACGCGGTGATCGAACGGGCACGATCCCGGTTCGAGCGAGTGCAATCTATGCAGGGCCTGTGCGACAATTTCGACGATGTCCTCCGGCGGCAGATTCGCTTCAACCAGATTGGAGCCGGGCACCGCCGACAGGAGAAGCCAGTGGCGCGCCTCCTCGGTGATCTCATCAATGACGATGGGACACGGAATACCGCTTGTGCCGAGCCAGCGCAGCCGGGCAGCTTCACCGGGCAAATCCGCGAAGGGGCTCACCGCCTCCGTCTTGACGAAAAAAACCTCGCCATCCGCTGCCGTCAACCGATGGACCGAGGCAGCCGAGCGACCGATCATGATGTCCTGTACCGCATGACCGCCCAGCCGCTCCCGCCATGCCTCGGGGAGTTGCGAAAGAGAATGCACCATGCCCTCGCCTTCCCGTGTTGTCGGTCGTGTCGGTGATCAGCCGATGATCTCGTTGCGCAGCATCTGCCAGCTTTTCTTGTCGGTGGCGAGCAGCAGGCCTCCGTCGACATGGTGGGGCATGTAAGGAGAGCCATCGAAGCGCGCGACATAACCGCCCGCCTCCGTGCCGATCAGCGTGCCAGCCAGATGGTCCCAGGGCATCAGCTTGTTGTAGAGCACGAACTGCACATGCCCGCCGGCGAACGTGCGGTATTCATGGGCCGAGCAGCGATAGTTGGCGAAGAACCGGACTTTGGCGAGATTGCCGAGGATCCGCTCCCGCTCGCCGCCGAAGAAATATCCGGGCGAGGCCATACCGATCATGGCATCGATCGGCCGGGCGTCGGCGACCGAAAGCCGGATCGCCTCGCCGTCCGGACGCCTCAGGAACGCGCCGGCGCCCCTTTCCGCCATGACCCAGTCGTCGCCCATCGGATCGTAGATGATGCCGGCAACCGTCTCGCCCTTCCAGACGACGGAGGCCATGACGCCGAAGGCCGGAATGCCCGAGGCGAAGTTGAACGTGCCATCGACCGGATCGACGACCACCGCGAATTCCGCATCGGCAAGCTTGGCGAGCAGCGACGGATCGGCCGCCACCGATTCCTCACCGATGAAGAGCGCGCCGGGCGCGAAAGCTTCGAGTTCTCGGCGGATCATCCGCTCGGCGGCCTCGTCGGCCTCGGTCACCAGGTCGGACGGCTCGCTCTTGGAGCGGACGTCGCCGCTGCGCAGCCGCCGGAAACGCGGCAGGATTTCGGCCTTGGCGGCAAGGCGCAGAAGATCGGCAAGCTTCGTGATGTCGAGCGGAAGGGTCATGACAACGGTCTCTTGGAGTATTGGTGCGCGAAGGCTGGGTTGGGGAGGAATTCAGAGATTTTGAGCGGCTTGCAGGCCGGAAAAATCGAAGAGTTTCGGATCGAGCAGGTGCGACGGGTTCACATGGGCGAGCGCGCGCAACATTGTGTCCTTGCGGCCCGGCATCCGGGCCTCGATATCGGCAAGCATCGCCTTCATCGCATTGCGCTGCAGGCCATCCTGCGAGCCGCAGAGATCGCAAGGAATGATCGGGAACTGCATGGCGGCCGCGAATTTCGCCAGATCGTCCTCGGCGCAATAGGCGAGCGGCCTCAGCACCATCATGTCGTCTTCGTCGTTCAGGAGCTTTGCCGGCATGCTGGCGAGCCTGCCGCCATGGAAGAAGTTCATGAAGAAGGTTTCGAGGATATCTTCCCGGTGATGGCCGAGCACCAGTGCATCACAGCCCTCCTCGCGGGCGATGCGATAGAGGTTGCCGCGCCGCAGCCGGGAACAGAGCGAGCAATAGGTGGCCCCTTCCGGCACCTTTTCCTTCACGATCGAATAGGTATCGCGATATTCGATGCGGTGTTTTACGCCGATCGAGGCAAGATATTCCGGCAGAACGTGTTTGGGGAAGTTCGGTTGGCCCTGGTCGAGATTGCAGGCAATCAGCTCGACCGGCAGCAGGCCGCGCCATTGCAGATCCAGCAGCACGGCGAGCAGCGAATAAGAATCCTTGCCACCCGAAAGTCCGATCAGCCAACGCTTCTGGCCGTTCAGCATGCCAAAATCGTCGAAAGCCTGGCGCACCTGCCGGAGCAGGCGCTTACGCAGCTTGTTGAACGAGACGGAGCTCGGCGCATCCCGAAAAAGCGCCGGCACGAGGCCATTTTCGACCTCATTCAGCTCGTCGTCGATCTTGGCCGTCACGCCCATTGGTTTTCCTTTGAAGCCGAAAAGCGGACTATGCCCGCTTCCGGTGTTTGTCGTCAGGCGCCGAGAGCGGCTGCCACCGCGTCGAGCGCCTCATTGGCCTTGGCGCCATCCGGTCCGCCGGCCTGGGCCATGTCGGGACGGCCGCCGCCGCCCTTGCCGCCAAGCGCCACGGACGCGACCCGGACCAGATCCACGGCGCTGAAGCGCTCGACCAGATCCGGCGTGACCGCGACCACGGCGCTGGCCTTGCCATCTTCCGAAACGCCGATCAGCGTGACGACGCCGGAGCCGAGGCTCGCCTTGCCTTCATCCGCCAGGCCCTTCAGGTCCTTGGCATCGATGCCGTTGAGCGCCTTGCCCATGAACTTGATGCCGCCGATCTCCCTGAAATCGCCGGCCGAACCGCCCTGCCCGCCGCCCATGGCGAGCCGGCGCTTGGCATCCGCGAGTTCCTTCTCCAGCTTGCGGCGCTCGTCGATCAGCGCCTCGACGCGCGAAACCAATTCCGCCGGCTGCACCTTCAAGGCACCTGCCAGCGTCTTCACCCGCTCATCCTGCTCGGCAAGATAGAGACGCGCCGCCTCGCCCGTCACCGCCTCGACGCGGCGAACGCCGGCGCCGACGGCGCTTTCACCGAGAACGCGAACAAGGCCGATATCGCCGGTCGCATTGACATGGGTGCCGCCGCAGAGCTCGATCGAATAAGCCTTGCCGGCCTTCGGGCCTTCGATTGCCTTGCCCATCGCAACGACGCGAACTTCGTCGCCGTACTTTTCGCCGAACAGCGCCATGGCGCCTTCCGCGATCGCATCATCGACGCTCATCAACCGGGTCGTGACCGGCGCGTTCTGGAGGATGATGGCATTCGCCATGTCCTCGACCTTCTGCAATTCTTCGGCCGACATCGGCTTCGGATGCGAAACGTCGAAACGCAGGCGCTCGGGCGCGACAAGCGAACCCTTCTGGGCCACGTGCGTGCCAAGCACTTCGCGAAGCGCCTCATGCAGCAGATGGGTGGCCGAATGGTTGGAACGCAGGCGCGAGCGACGATCGTGATCGACCGTCAGCGCTGCGGCATCACCAACCTTCAACGTGCCCTCGGTCACGGTGGCGATGTGGACGAATACGCCCTCGCCCTTCTTCTGGGTATCCGAGACATTCAGCCTGGCGTTGTCGGTCGCAATCACGCCGGTATCGCCCATCTGGCCGCCGGATTCGCCATAAAACGGCGTCTGGTTGACGACGATCTGGATCTGGTCGCCGGCGGACGCGCTGTCGACAGCCTTGCCGTCGCGGACGATCGCCTGCACCACCCCTTCAGCGGTTTCCGTGTCATATCCGAGGAATTCGGTGGCGCCGTGCTTTTCCTTGAGCTCGAACCAGATCGTTTCCGTCGCCTTGTCGCCGGAACCGGTCCAATGCGAGCGGGCTTCCGCCTTCTGGCGCTGCATGGCATCGGTGAAACCGGAAATATCGACGCCGATTTCGCGGGCGCGCAAAGCGTCCTGCGTCAGGTCGAGCGGAAAACCGTAGGTGTCGTAGAGCTTGAAGGCGGTCTCGCCATCGAGCATGTCGCCCTTGTGAAGCGTGTTCGTCGCATCCGACAGCAGCGAAAGGCCGCGCTCCAGTGTCTTGCGAAAACGGTTTTCCTCGAGCTTCAGCGTTTCGGAAATCAGCGATTCGGCACGGACCAGTTCCGGATAGGCGCGGCCCATCTGCTGGATGAGCGCCGGCAGCAGCTTCCAGAGCAGCGGATCGCGAGCACCGAGCAGCTGCGCGTGGCGCATGGCGCGGCGCATGATGCGGCGGAGCACGTAACCGCGGCCTTCGTTCGAGGGCAGCACGCCGTCCGCGATCAGAAATGCGGAGGAGCGTAGATGGTCGGCGATGACGCGGTGGCTGCCGCGATGTTCGCCTTCCGCCTTGACGCCGGTCGCCTCTTCCGAGGCCGAGATCAGCGCCCGGAACAGGTCGATGTCGTAATTGTCGTGCCGGCCTTGCAGGACGGCCGCAACGCGCTCCAGGCCCATGCCGGTTGTCGATCGACGGGCGCGGCAGGTCGATCCGCTCTTCCTTCGTCACCTGCTCGTACTGCATGAAGACGAGGTTCCAGATCTCGATGAACCGGTCGCCATCCTCTTCCGGCGAACCGGGAGGGCCGCCCCAGATATGGTCGCCATGATCATAGAAGATTTCCGAGCACGGGCCGCAAGGACCGGTATCGCCCATCGCCCAGAAATTGTCGCTGGTCGGAATGCGGATGATCTTGTCGTCCGAAAGACCGGCGATCTTCTTCCAGAGGCCGAAAGCCTCATCATCGGTGTGGTAGACGGTCACCAGGAGCCGCTTGGCGTCGAGGCCGAATTCCTTGGTGATCAGGTTCCAGGCAAGCTCGATGGCATTCGCCTTGAAATAGTCGCCGAAGGAGAAATTGCCGAGCATTTCGAAGAAGGTATGGTGACGGGCGGTGTAACCGACATTATCGAGGTCGTTATGCTTGCCGCCGGCACGAACGCATTTCTGGGCGGTCGCCGCGGTCGAATAGGGGCGTTTCTCAAGACCAGTAAACACGTTCTTGAACTGAACCATGCCGGCATTGGTGAACATCAGTGTCGGATCGTTGCGCGGCACCAGCGGACTGGAGGACACGACCTCGTGTCCGTTCTTTCGGAAATAGTCGAGGAAGGTCGACCGGATTTCATTCACGCCGCTCATGCTACGCCCTTTTTACCGCCGGATGCGGTCCTATTATTCGAAAACCAGAGGCTTGTATCGCCCACACCCCCAACTGTCCAGCCGCCCCGCCGCCTCACCGAACGAGAAACCGGCCGCGCATCTTTCCATGCGCGGCCGGTTCAAAATAATCCGCCGGAGAAATCTCCGAGTGCGGCGGAACCGCTTTACATATCCGCGGCCGCGTCGCCGTCGTCAGCGTCGGGACCGCCGTTCTGCAGGAAGCGGTCGGCAATAAGGCCGGCATTCTGGCGGAGCGACGTCTCGATCTCGCGGGCGAGTTCCGGATTGTCACGCAGGAAGGTCTTGGCGTTCTCGCGGCCCTGGCCGAGGCGCTGGCTGTTATAGGAGAACCAGGCACCTGACTTCTCGACGATGCCGGCCTTGACGCCGAGATCCACCAGTTCGCCGGTCTTGGAAACGCCTTCGCCATACATGATGTCGAATTCGACCTGCTTGAAGGGAGGCGCCATCTTGTTCTTGACGACCTTGACGCGGGTCTGGTTGCCGACCACTTCCTCGCGTTCCTTGACCTGGCCGATGCGGCGGATGTCGAGACGAACAGAGGCGTAGAATTTCAGTGCATTGCCGCCGGTGGTGGTTTCCGGGGAACCGAACATCACGCCGATCTTCATGCGGATCTGGTTGATGAAGATCACCATCGTATTCGACTTGGAGATCGAAGCGGTGAGCTTGCGCAGCGCCTGGCTCATCAGGCGTGCCTGAAGGCCCGGCAGGCTGTCGCCCATCTCGCCCTCGATTTCGGCACGTGGCGTCAGAGCCGCAACCGAGTCGATAACGAGGACATCGACGGCACCGGAACGGACCAGCGTGTCGGTGATTTCAAGTGCCTGCTCGCCAGTATCCGGCTGCGAGATCAGAAGGTTCTGCAGATCGACGCCAAGCTTGCGGGCATAGACCGGGTCGAGCGCGTGTTCGGCGTCGACGAAGGCGCAGATGCCGCCCTTCTTCTGGGCTTCGGCAATCGTCTGCAACGCAAGCGTCGTCTTGCCGGAGCTTTCCGGACCGTAGATTTCAACGATGCGGCCCTTCGGCAGGCCGCCAATGCCAAGCGCGATATCGAGGCTGAGAGAGCCGGTGGAAACCGTCTCGATCTCGACAATGCTCTCGTTTGCACCGAGCTTCATGATCGATCCCTTACCGAAGGATCGTTCGATCTGCGACAATGCCGCTTCCAGCGCCTTACTCTTGTCCACGCCTTTATCCTCTACGAGCCGCAAACTATTCTGTGCCATCTGGTCCCACCTTTAGGTTATTGCCGCCGCGCACGCAATGAAGCAGCCGATAAAGGTGATGTACCTATTTTGTTCTCATTTGACAAGGGTCGCTCAAGAGATTGAGTCAAAATAGATATTTCGATTTCGTTCTCATGATGTTCACGCCCGCTGTGGGTGTGGAAAATTCCCGTTTGAAATCAAGGCTGCGCCGCAATTTGACGAGGGAATCGCGGCGTTTGAAATTTATGAGGGACGATCCGATTCTCACTCCGAATCGAGCATTTCCCGGACCGCGACGGCAAGCTGCTTCAGCGAGAAGGGCTTTGGCAGGAAGCCGAATTTCGCGTCGGCCGGCAGGTTGCGGGCAAACGCATCCTCCGCATAACCGGAAACGAAGATGAACTTCATGTCCGGATAGGTCTTGCGCAGTTCCGTCAAAAGCGTCGGCCCGTCCATTTCAGGCATGACGACGTCGGAGACGACGATATCCACCTGGCCCTGGAGCTCTTCCATGATGTCGAGCGCCTCGGTGCCGGAACCCGCTTCGTGCACGGTGTAGCCGCGGGTTTCCAGCATGCGCTTGCCGCCTCGGCGGACGGCCTCCTCGTCCTCGACGAGCAGGACCACCGCCGACTTTCCGGTGAGGTCGAGATCGTCGGAAGCAGGCGTCGACACGACAGGCGCGAGAGCGGCTGGCGGCGCCTGCGTACTGGTTGCGGTAGCGTCCTGGACGACGACGGGCGTTTCGGGAATGTGGCGTGGGAGGAACATGCGGAAACTCGTGCCGCGTCCGACTTCCGATTCGGGATAGATATAGCCGCCGGACTGTTTGACGATGCCATAGACCATCGAGAGGCCGAGGCCGGTCCCCTTGCCGACTTCCTTGGTGGTAAAAAACGGTTCGAAGATCTTGTCCATGATTTCGGGCGAGATGCCCGTGCCGGTGTCGGAAACCTCGACCATCACGAAGTCTTCGGCTGGCAGATCCGCCTGGTTGAAACCGCCCGCATCCTCGGCGGATACATTGCGGGTCTTGATCAGGATCGTGCCGCCCTGGGGCATGGCGTCGCGCGCATTGACGCAGAGGTTGATCAGCACCTGCTCGAATTGCGACAGGTCGGTGCGCACCGGCCAGAGATCGCGGCCGTAGTCCACTTCGAGCTTCACATTGGTACCGGAAATCAGCCGGTCGACCAGCATGCGCAGGTCGCCGACCACGTCGGTGAGGTTCAGCACCGCCGGACGCATGGTCTGCTTGCGCGAAAAGGCGAGCAGCTGGCGCACCAGCACGGCGGCACGGTTGGCGTTGCGCTTGATCTCCATCAGGTCGGCAAAGCTCGCGTCGGATGGGCGCGCCTGCAGGAGGAGGTGGTCGGAGGACAGAAGAATCGCGGTCAGGACGTTGTTGAAGTCGTGGGCGATGCCGCCCGCCAGCGTGCCGACGGCATTGAGCTTCTGGGTCTGGGCCATCTGGGTTTCGAGCGCCTTCTGCTCGGTCGTCTCGACGGCATAGACGATCGCGGCCTCTTCCGGCGCCTCGTCGCTCTCGTCGATCACGGCGTTCACATAAAAGCGCACATAGCGGTTCTCGTCGCCGGGATGGCGCGAATCGATCGGCGCTATATCGCCCTGGCCGTCCTTGGCGGCGGCAATCGCATGCATCAGATGCTGGCGGGAATTGTCGTGCACGATGCGGTCGAGTTCGATACCGGCATCCACGTCGTCGCGGGAAACGACGCCGGCAAACAGTTTGAGGAACGGCGCATTGATGCGCAGGATCCGGCCTTCGCCATCGACGGAGGCGATCGCCATCGGCGTATTGTTGAAGAAGCGCGTGAAACGCATCGCGGAGGCGGACTGGTCGCCCTCGCCGCCCTTCGGTCGCGCCAGCACGATGGTGCGGCTTTCGCCCGGTGCGCCGTCGCGGGTGGCGCTGACATTGTGCACCAGCCGCACGGGCAGGCTCTGGCCGTTGGCACGGCGCAGATCGAGGTCGAGCGTTTCGGTGCGCTTCAGCCCGGGTGCGGCCTGCACTGACTGGATCAGCGCCATGCCTTCGCCGGCCACCAGATCGGCAATCGTCACCGAGCGCGGCACGAACTTGGTCAGGTCGATGCCGAGCCATTCGGCAAGCGTGGCGTTCAGATAGAAGATCTCACCCTTCTTGCCGGCGGAGAAGAAACCGGCGGGTGCGTGATCGAGATAGTCGATCGCGTTCTGCAGTTCGCGGAAGAACCGTTCCTGATCGTCGCGTTCCGAGGTGATGTCGGTGATCTGCCAGATGTCGAGCTGGCCCTTGCGGCTGTCGGCGGGCGTCAGCAGCCGTGCCTTGAGACGGTACCAGTGGGCACCGGAACCATTGCCGGTCGTCCGTCCGATCGGCTGGAGAAGCCGGAACTCCTCATGGCCTTCCCGGCCTTCGCGCAGAGCCGTCGTCAGCCTGTAGAGCGCCTCGGTCGATTCGCGGGTCTTGGACAGAAGCGCTTCGAGCGACTGCACGTTGCTTGCCTTTGTCGCGCCGGTCATCCGGCCATAGGCGGCATTGGCGTAGAGAATGCGGCCCTTGGCATCGGTGATCAGAATGCCGTCGGGATGGTTGGCGAGGAAACCACGGGCCAATTCGTCGGAACGCGACTGCGGCATGACCTCGACGAGGCCGATGATCGACGACACCAGGAAGAAGATGCCGACCATGGCGAGAATGCCGAGCAGGCCGAGCACCAGCTCGTTGTCGAGCGCATGCTGGAACATCACGAAGCCGGCAGCCACGCCACAGAGAACGAGCGCCAGAAGGACTATCCGGACGATGGTGCCGCCACGCGTCCCTTTTTCCACCAGGGGCGCATCGTAGTTGCCGCTCTGCTGCAACTTCGTCATCAATTCCTCGCATTTCGACCGGCGCTGCGGCCATGAACATTCAGGGATCAGGAATCCCGCGATTCCTTATTAGCAAGTTGCTGGTTAAGCAAAAAGCTCTGCTGCGCCACAAAACCCGGGACAGTTTGGCGGAGTGACCTATCTTTGCTCTTCTGCGCTGTCTTTCAGCGCGCAACAGTGACAGTTAGCAGCTTGCTTCGGTAGGAAAAAAGTCGTTTTTACCGCAGCGTTCATATGAGGAGTGGCAAGAGATGTTAGATGACCTGATGGGCGCCTATGGAGGCCGCCTGGTGATTGCAGTCGTCGGCGTCGGCATTGGGCTTCTTGTCCTCATCGGCGCGCTCTGGCTCATGCGCGGCCGCGCCGGCCCGTCCCCCTTTGTGCGCGGCGGCAAAAATCGCCAACCGCGGCTTCAGGTGCTGGATGCAGCGGCCGTCGACGCGCGCCGTCGCCTGGTCCTCATCCGCCGCGACGGGGTCGAGCACCTGATCATGATCGGCGGGCCGACCGATATCGTCATCGAAAGCGGAATTTCCACGGCGGCACCCGCCGTGCCGGCGGTCCCAGCAAGCGCGGCAAACCGCTTCCAGCCGCTGGACATGACGGCTCCCGTTCAAGCCGCACCCGCCATGGAAGCCCGGCCGGCTCCCGTCGCCGAACCCCGCCCTGCCCAGATCCCACGTCCCGCGGCTCCGGAAACGCGCATCGAGCCGGCACGGGAAAGCGTCGTGCCGCCGCGCGAGGCCCCGCGCGCCGCTGCGCCTTTGGCGGCGGCAGCAGCTCCCGTCACCGGGCCCATGCCGATGAGCGGCACCCTTGCTCCGCGGCCAGCCCCGCCTGTCATGGCCAACAATGCAGCGGCTGCCGAGCCGGTGGCCGCCCCCAGGATCGAACCGCCCGCCCGTCAAGCCCCGGAAGTAAAGTCCGAACAGTTGCGGCCGATCGCGGCCCTCGCAGCCGCAGCCCCGCCGCCTAGCCCAGCTCCTGTCCCCGCTCCTCTCCAGGTTCCGGCTTACGACGACGCTGCCGATGTGCTCGATGCCGCCCGCGAACGTGTCTTCCAGGAAGCGCCCGAGCCCCGCGTCGTGCCGGTCAGCGCGGCAATCGTGCCGCCTGCCCTGCAATCGGCCGCCGACAAGCCGAAACAGCTCGGCAGCGATTTCGAGCGTATTCTCGAAGAGGAAATGGCCAACAACCTCGCAGCCCGCGAGTCGGCCATCATCCCCCAGCCGAGCCGTCAGATACAGCCGAGGAACCCCGGCGTGCCGCCGGTCACCGGTGCGACACCGGAACCGAGCCTGCAGTCGGAAGTCGCCCGTATCTTCGGCGAGATGTCGGTCACCCGCGACAAGTGAGCAGGCCCCCGCCATTTTGGGCCCAAGAAAAAAGGCACGGAAAAACCGTGCCTTGAATTCGTTATGGCTGATCAGGCGAATTATTCGTCCCGATAGACCTTTTCACGACGCTCGTGGCGTTCCTGCGCTTCGATCGACAGTGTGGCGATCGGACGAGCGTCGAGACGCTTGAGGCCGATCGGTTCGCCCGTTTCCTCGCAGTAACCATAGGTGCCGTCCTCGATGCGCTGCAAGGCGGCATCGATTTTGGAGATCAGCTTGCGCTGACGGTCACGGGCTCGAAGCTCGATAGCTCTGTCGGTTTCGGAGGAAGCCCGGTCGGCGAGATCGGGGTGGTTGGCGCTCTCTTCAGCCAGATGGCCGAGCGTTTCGCGCGCTTCTCTCAGAATATCGTTTTTCCAGGCGATCAGTTTTGCCCGGAAATACGCTTTCTGGTTTGCATTCATGAACTCGTCGTTTTCAGAGAGCACATAATTGCTAAGATCGATCTTCTCACTCAACGCGATTCTCCTGAAGAACATCTCATGCGGCGCTCTATATCCTATCCTCCCATCCGGATTCAAGCCTCGCGCTCAGTATTAAGGCATTTTTAAAACTGTCATAAAAATCCGCTAAACGGCTATTTTTTAAGCTTTTATTCTGAATGTCCGAAACTCTTCTCCACAGGCGCACGCGCCCGGCGGGGCTATTTCAGAACATCTGCGGCAGTTGACGAGTCTCATGCCGAAAGGGTACCCATCGCTTCCATCCTCTCACTAGCGGTGCCGGGCATGACGATGATCACTCCTCCTCCTTCCCGCATCTATCTCCTGCGCCACGCCAAATCCGGCTGGGCGGAACCGGGACAGCACGATTTCGATCGCCCTCTCGACAATCAGGGCTTCGCACAGGCCGAGATCGTTGCCGACAAGGCTGCAGATCGCAACTATCGGCCTGATATCCTTATCAGTTCCACCGCCATGCGGTGCCGCCAGACCGCCGAAGCCATTCGCCGCGCGATCAGTGAGGAAATCGAGCCTGTCTTCATCGACGAACTTTATAACGGCTCGCTCGGCACCTATCTCGCCATTCTCGCAGGCCAAAGAGACAGCAGCTCGGTCATGCTCGTCGGCCATAACCCGACCATGGAAGAGGTCCTGGAAGGGTTGATCGGCGCCGACCAGATGGTGGCGGCGGTCCCGGGCGGCTATCCGCCTGCCGGCCTTGCGGTACTCGATTATCGCGGTTTTGTCGCCGGCTCGGACGCCGCCTGGACACTGACCGACTTCCTGACGGCCTGACCAGGACCCGAACGACGGCTTTGCGGCCTCGCAACGGCTTCCTATATAGGCGTAAACTCTGGACCCGGAACGACGCCTTGCCGCCTTCGCTTACCAGCTTCTCGGATGACGCGCGCATCGCGCTCGACAATCTCGCCGACCGTGCCTCGGGCCTCGTGCATCCGACGATCAGGCTCGGCGTGACCGGCCTGTCGCGAGCCGGCAAGACCGTTTTCATCTCGTCGCTCGTCCACAATCTCCTGAACGGCGGGCGGCTGCCGCTCTTCGAAGCGCTCCGGTCGGGCCGGGTGTCGGCGGTGCGGCTCGAGCCGCAGCCGGACGACGCCATCCCGCGCTTTCAATACGAAGACCATATCCAGGCCTTGGTGCGCGACCGCATCTGGCCGGATTCGACCCGCGCCATCTCGGAGCTGCGGATCACCCTCGATTACCAGAGCGCCAGCGGTTGGGGCCGGATGTTTTCCCGCGGTCGGCTGTCGATCGACATCGTCGATTATCCCGGCGAGTGGCTGCTCGACCTGCCGCTGCTGGCGCAGGATTTTCGCACCTTCAGCGATAATACCGCAGCACTTGCCGGGACCGGCATCCGGGAGGAGTTGTCGAGGGAATGGTTGGCTCTCGCAAACGGCATAGATGCGGACGCCCCGGCTGACGAAATGACCGCAAGGCGGCTCTTCGAAGCCTTTGCCGCTTATCTCAGGGCCTGCAAGGCGGACGAACGGTCGCTTTCGACCCTGCCGCCCGGCCGGTTCCTGATGCCCGGCGATCTCGAAGGCTCGCCGGCTCTGACCTTCGCGCCGCTACCGAACATGCCCGAGACCAAAGCGCCGAAGGGTTCGCTGCGGGCGATGATGGAGCGCCGTTACGAGGCCTACAAGAACGTCGTGGTCAAGCCGTTCTTCCGCGAGCATTTCGCCCGGCTCGACCGTCAGATCGTGCTGATCGACGCGCTGCAGGCGATCAATCGCGGTCCCGAAGCGGTGCAGGATCTGGAACGGGCGCTGACCGATGTGCTCGCCTGTTTTCGCCCCGGCCACAACAGTTTCTTCTCTTCCCTGATCGGCCGCAGGATCGACAAGGTTCTGGTCGCCGCCACCAAGGCGGATCACCTGCATCACGAAAGCCATGATCGCCTGGAACGGCTCACCGGTCGGCTGGTCGATCGCGCCGTCAAACGGATCGGCATGGCCGGCGCCGGCATCGAGGTTATGGCGATCGCATCGGTGCGCGCTACCCGCGAGGCGACCGTCAAGGAAGACACCCATCTCCTGCCGGTCATCGTAGGCACGCCTATTGCGGGCGAGATGATCAACGGCGAACGCTTCGACGGAAACAAGAAAACCGCGATATTTCCTGGCGACTTGCCGGAAGATCCTGAAGCATTTTTTCAGCAGCTGGATTCGGTCAATGCGGAGCTTCCGGAGATCAACGTGGTGCGCTTTCGCCCACCGGCGCTCGAAGAGGCGAATGGCGGCATGAAGCTCTCGGTACCGCATATCCGGCTCGACCGCGCCATGCAATTCCTGTTCGGAGATCGCCTCGCATGAGACCGCCCGAATCACCTCAGAACGGCAAACGCCGACCCGCATCTTTCTCGGTCGAAGAGGAAAGTGCCGCCCGAAACGAAACCTTGCCTGTCCCTCGCCGCAGCCCGCGCAGCTTCGAGGACGGCGTCGTCGTGACGCCCGACGAACAGGATCCGTTCGTGACGCCGCCCGAACTCGCCGCGGAGGCTATCCCGGTCGCCGAGCCCCGGACGCGCAAGAAATTCTCGTTCGTCAATCTGGCGACGGCGGCCTTCGGCACCTTCCTGTCGCTCGCTTTCGGTCTGTGGGCCGATAGCGTCATCCGCGACCTGTTCACCCGGGCCGACTGGCTGGGATATGCAGCGCTCACAGCGCTTGCCGTCGGACTCGTCGCTGTTGCCGTGATCGTCGGCCGCGAAATCTTCGGCATGATGCGGCTTTCCGCCGTCCAGACCCTAAAAGTCCAAGCGGAAGAGGCGGCGCTTTCCCCTCGCCCGACTGCCGCGCGTGCCGTCGTTGCCACGCTTGCGAAACTTCTCAGTCACCGGGCGGAGACCGCCAAGGGTCGCGCCAACCTCGACGCCACGAAGGACGAGATCATCGATGGCCCCCAGCTTATCGAGCTTGCGGAACGGGAGCTCCTGGCGCCGCTCGACCGCAAGGCCCGCGCTCTCATTCTCGGATCGTCCAAACGTGTCTCGATCGTCACCGCCATCAGCCCACGCGCCGTTGTCGACCTCGCCTACGTGCTTTTCGAAGTAACGCGGCTGATCCGCGCCATGGCCGACCTTTACGGCGGCCGGCCGGGCACGCTTGGCCTGTTGCGACTGATGCGGGACGTTATTGCCCATCTCGCCGTAACCGGCTCGATCGCCGTCGGCGATGGCGTTGCGCAACAGGTCCTCGGGCATGGGCTCGCTTCCAGACTTTCGAAGCGGTTGGGCGAAGGCGTGATCAACGGCCTCTTGACCGCGCGAATCGGCATCGCCGCCATGGATCTTTGCCGGCCGCTGCCCTTCCGGGCGGTGAAAAGGCCCGGAATCAGCGATTTCATCTCGGATATTGCGGCAGTCGGCGGGCGAAAAGATGAACAATAGAAGGGTTGACCATGGCCCAAATCCGGCCATGGTCACCAGTCGTTAACCATTCCCACCTAAATTACGGGACACTTAAAGTTGCTGCTCGTCAGGGGAAAGTTCATGTATTCGCGCTTCTTTTCGCTTCTGGGCGGGTTCGCCATTCTGACAGTCGCGACCACTTCCGCCATGGCGCCGCAGGCTGAAGCCGCTCCGCGCGACAAGGCATTCTTCCAGTCGGTCGCCGGCGTCTGGAAAGGTCCCGGCGAAATCGTCGCCGGCAAATACAAGGGCACGAAATTCAGCTGCAATTTGACCGGTGCAGCGATCCCGGACGGTGATGTCGGCATCAAACTCGATGGGACCTGCCGTGTCGGCGTGTTTCAGCAACCGATGTCGGCCACCATCGCCCAGAGCGGCCGCAGTTACACCGGCAAGTTCCTGGATGGCGCCGAGGGCAAGGGACTGGACATCATTTCCGGCTCGGTCAGCGGCGACAAGGTCGTCATGGGCATCAACCGCAATCAGCTCAACGGCGCGATGGTCGCGAGCCTGCGTGGCGAGAACAAGATGAACATCACCATCTCGATCAAGGTCGAAGACCAGATGGTACCGGTGATCGGGCTCAGCCTCGACCGCGACATGGATTCGATCGCCGTCGGCTCGATTAAAGAATAAGGCTGGCTAGGGCGCCGTCAGGCGCTCTGCCACCAGTTCTGGCTGTCGCGCGCGACCTTGATGCCGGCGATGTCGGTTCCACCAAGCCAGTCTCGCACTTTCCTTCCCTTCACCAGAAGATCCGGGGCGATGTCGGCAAGCGGCATCATTACGAAGCCGCGGTCGGTCATGCGCGGATGCGGCACTTCCAGTTTTTCGGTCTTCTGCTCCCGCGTCCCATAGGTCAGGATGTCGATATCGATGGTGCGTGGTCCCCAGCGCTCCAGGCGGACGCGCTTCATGCCGCGCTCGATCGACAGACAGACGTCCAGAAGGTCCTCCGGCTCCAATGAAGTCTCCACCAGAACGCAGCAGTTGAAGAAATCCGCCTGGTCGGTCTTGCCCCAAGGCGGGGTCGAATAGAGTTTCGACACGGCCACGACCCGGCAGTCTTCGCGCGCATCGAGCTGCCGGAGCGCCTCGGCCATGGACGACGGCGGATCGCCGATATTGCCGCCAAGCCCGAGAGCCGCGACTTCGAACGTATTTTCAGGCGAAATGCTCAACACGCACCTCCGCATAATCGAGGATGCCAGGGATCGGCACGCTCGGCTTGCGCACGGTGATCTCCACCCGGCGGATCTGCGGCGACCAGGCGCACAGCGCCTTGCCGATGTCCTTGGCAAGCGTCTCGATGAGGTTGCGGCGGCGACCGGTCACCACCTTCTCGACGATCTCGTAGGCGATGCCGTAATGCACCGTGCTTGCGACATCATCGTTTTCGAGCGCCTCGTCCGCCTCTACGTCCATGACGACATCGATGAAGAAACGCTGGCCCAGCGTGGCCTCCTGCTCGAAGGCACCGTGCTTGGCGTAGAATGCACAGTTCTTCAGCGTGATCGTGTAGGTCGCCATCAAAGGCCCTCTCTTTCTTCATGAGCGGAGGCCGCGGCGAGAACCGCGTCGGCTATTGCCAGCGCGTCACGGTTGGCAGCGACATTGTGGACACGGAAGATCGAAGCGCCCGCAAGACGCAGGATCGCCGTCGTCGCGGCGGTACCGACGTCGCGTTCGCCCGCCTTCTCGCGGCCCGTCAGGGCGCCGATGAAGCGTTTCCGCGAGGTGCCGGCGAGCAGCGGGAAGCCGAGCCTATGCAGTTCGGCAAACCGCGCCATCAATTCCAGGTCGTCGTCACGGTCCTTGGCAAAGCCGAAGCCGGGATCCAGCACGATCGCATCTTCGGAAATACCGGCGCTACGAGCGATCTCGAGCGACTGCTGCAGGAAAAATTCCTGGTCGGCGATTCTGTCGGGCCGCTTTTCCTGCTCGCGCCCGCGGCCGGTATGCATGATGCAGACGCCAGCCGATGTTTGAGCCGCAACAGTGGCGATCTCGCGCTCGCGCTGCAGGCCGTGGACGTCGTTGATGATATGGGCACCTGCCGCCATCGCCAGATGGGCGGTTTCGGCCCGATAGGTATCGATCGAGATCAGCGCATCCGTCTCCGCGACGAGTTTTTCGATCACCGGCAGGGCGCGGTCCTGCTCTTCGGCCGCCGACACCTCGGCCGCGCCGGGCCTCGTCGATTCGCCGCCGATATCGAGAATAGCTGCGCCGTCGCGGACGCAGGAAAGGGCATGAGCCACCGCGGCATCGACGTTTGCGTATTTTCCGCCGTCGGAAAAGGAATCAGGCGTGATGTTGATGATCGCCATAATCTGGCCTTGGCGGCCGAGTTCAAGGGCACGACCGCGCCCGACACGCCAGGTGCTGTTGCGCTGCGATATCACCGGCGCGGCCGTCTGTCGAAGGGTAACGCAAAATTTGATGCCTTTGTGTTGCGCTCAGGCTGGCTATGCCCCAAGGTCCCCATAAGTTCAACGTCGCAGGCCATAGAATGTTCTCCATGCGCAGAGTCCGCCGGTTTTTCGGCGTCTTTCTTCCTCTCTGCGCGATCCCGGCGACGGCCATGGCAGAGCCGATCATCAACAAGACCTATTCCTATTTCCGGATCGGCGGCCGCACGGCCGAGGATCTCGACAAGGAACTGGAAAACCTCGGCCCTCTCACTCGCGGGACCGGCCATCGCCATCCGGGCGCCACCGAAATCAAGTTCGGGGGCGATGTCACCTATGTGGAAAGCGGTGGCCGCTGTTCGGTCGGCGGTGCACGGGTGACGCTTCGCACCCACATCATCCTGCCCCGCTGGGGCAATCGCGGCCGAGCCACGGCCGAGCTGGGCTTCATCTGGGATACGCTCTCGAAGGACATCAAACGCCATGAGGAGCGGCACGCGGAAATCGCCCGCAACCATGCGCGTCAGCTCGAACGGGAACTGCTTGGTCTACCTGCCAACAGAACCTGCGACGCGCTGGAAAAACAAGTTGCGGAAACGACCCGCCGGCTTCTCGAAGCGCATGACCGGGAGCAGCTCCGATTCGACCAGATCGAGGCGGCCAATTTCGACGCCCGGATGATGCGGTTGCTGCAGTACCGCATGAAACGATCCGGAAATTAATCCGCTCTCTAAAGAATCAGCCCCGCCAACCGCTGCGAGGCTTTTGCCGAGCTTGCACCATCCCCTGTCAATGACGGGTGATTTATGGTGATAGTCTAAAATACGAATCTCGGATATAACCTAAGACATAGCTTACCTACCAACGCTTCGAAAAACGAAGCAGATGAGGTAGATAGCCGCAAGATCAGCGTGCCCCTCCGGTTTCGGACCGATGTGTCGAACGCAGTTGCTTCAGGTGTTCCTGAGTTTTTGATTTCCAGCGTTTTAGTTCTCCTGGCGTGTCTTCAAGCCGCAGGTGTTTCCTCCCTCCCCTGCTGGTGATGCGCCCGCCTTGCCTCGCTTGCCGCTTTTGCGGAGCGAGGCTTTTTTTTGCCCGGAAAGGTGATGGGATATGACGGTCAGGCCACGATCAGGCCTGGCGCTCGGGCACGTTGACCACGAGACCGTCGAGATCCGCCTTGACCTTGATCTGACAGGAAAGGCGCGAGTTCGGCTTCACCTCGAAGGCGAAGTCGAGCATGTCTTCCTCCATGGGTGCCGGCGGGCCGACCTTTTCGGTCCAGGCCTCGTCGACATAGACATGACAGGTCGCGCAGGCGCAGGCGCCGCCGCATTCGGCCTCGATGCCGGGGACGGAATTGCGAACCGCATTCTCCATAACGGTGGAGCCTGGCTCGGCTTCGATATCGAAGCGCGTTCCGTCGAAGGCAACGATGGTCAGTTTCGTCATGATAGGGAAATCCGGAATGTTGAAGGGTCAGGGCACACTATTTGAGCGTGCTGTCTTCCAATAAAAGCCCGGCGCAGTCAACATTTCGGGGCGCCGCCGGCTGTTCAATCGGCGCCTCGCCCAAACGATTCGCTCAGCGGCAGAGTTTGTTGATGAAGTTTTCGGCCTCGATGACTGCGGCGGCGACCGCAGCCCGCAAGGAGGCGTCGGAGGCATTGTCTTCAAGGCGCTCGGCAGCGGCGGAAACCTTGAAGGCGCCGACCGCACCGGCAGCACCCTTCAGACGGTGTGCGGCTGCGACGACGTAGGCGCTATCGGCGCTTGATATATCGTGCAGTGCGCGGCGTGCCTGGCGTGCAAACATCTGGAGCACTTCGACTTCAAGGGTCTTGTCGCCCATGGTCTGGGTCGCGAGATGAACGAGGTCGATCGGACGGGACTGCGAGGGGCAAGCGCCCCGGAGGGTTTCCGGAGCTTCGAACGCGATACTGACGGCTGCCATTGCCATGAACCTGTTTTCCCTGTTGTTCTTCTGATAATGTCCCGAATTGTGCGGGCCAATCGCAGCTATCCCGTTAAATTCCGGCACAATCTGGGCCGGTTTCTTCCCATATGGTTAATTTCTGCTAAGCTCCCGGGATTTTAGGAGTTTTGCATCTTCGCATGGTTTAAATTCTGTTAACAACATTCCGCAGCATCATTCGAAGGCAGGCGTCATAATTGTGCAGGGTGGCCGAATGTGCCACTACAATACGCCTAAGGTGGCGAGGAATATCGTCCTTTTGCCCCGGGTGGTAGGTTGGTAAGCTTTCATTATCATCCGTTTGAAAGAACGGCCATCCGACTTGAAAATGAATAGGAAACTGCAAATCCGCTTTGTGGGTGGAGAGTTTCCGGCAGGCAGCGTTCCATCTGTCGGTCTGCGGGCGGCAGCGCGTCAGATGGGATTTGCCGGGCGAGTATGTAACGAGGCGTAACCGCATGGCAAAGAACCCTAGCAGCGAGTCGATCGATGAGACGGCGTTCCAGGCGTTGGAAGATGCCCTAAAAAATCAACTTCAACGATGATCAGTCGCGTCAAAGATCAGTGCCCCATGCCTCGGAGGCAAGAGTGTCAGACACTAACAAACCGCGTCAGACCCAGTACCAGGATGATGCCGCCGAATCATACAGGTCGGCCGCTACTGAAACCGCTGCCAAATCCCCCACATTCCAGCCTGCCAACGATTCGGGGAAGCGCAGTTCGACGGCGATCCTGCGGACGCTGGAAGGCGGCGCAATGCGCTCGTCGATCCGCAATGCGGTGATCGTCTCGATCCTCTGGGCAATCGGCGGTATCGCCCTCGGGCAGATGATCTACGGCAACCAACTCTGGCAGATCACCTCGGTCGAGGGCGTTCTGGCTGCGCCCGGCATCGTCGCGCTCGCGGTCTGCATCTTCGTCCCGATCATGCTGTTCTTCGCCTTCGCGATCATGATGGCTCGCGCTCAGGACCTCAGGACCGCCGCCCGCTCGATGGCCGAGGTGGCGCTTCGCCTTTCGGACCCGGAGACCGTTGCCTCCGAGCGGATCATGAGCGTCGGTCAGGCCGTACGCCGCGAAGTATCGGCGATGAACGAAGGTATCGAGCGCACCATCGCCCGCGCCGCCGAGCTCGAAACACTCGTGCATTCGGAAGTGAATGCGCTGGAGCGGAGCTTTACCGACAACGAATTGCGCGTTCGCGGCCTCGTCCATGAACTTGGCGCCGAACGGGACGCCATCGTCAACCACGCCGAGCGTATCCGTTCGTCGATTGCCGGCGCCCATGACCAGCTCAAGGAAGAGCTGTCGCTCGCGACCGAAGAAATCTCCATTCGCCTGGCAACCTCCGGCGAAGCCTTCGCCTCGATGATCGAGACGCGCGGCGCGGCGCTGATGGAGAAGTCCAACGCCGCCGGCGAAGCGCTCGGCAGCCTGCTGACCACCAAGACCGAAAACCTGCTGCAGACGCTCAATTCCTCCGGCTTCGCACTCGCCCACGAGTTCGACGAGCGGATGGAAGCGATCAACACCGTGCTTTCGCAGCGCGGCCAGGCGCTTCTCAACGAATTCCAGACGCGCGCCTCCTCGCTCGACGCCAATACCGAAAAGCTCAACGCGGCACTTGCCGACCGCACTCGACAGCTGAACGAGACCCTGCTTGCCCGCACGCGGGAAATCACCGACGGACTTGCCGAAAGCGAACAGACGCTCACCGGTTCGCTCGGCGGCATCCTTGCGGCACTCAACAGTTCGCTCGAAGAAAAGAGCTCGTCCTTCCGGCAGAGCCTGCAAAGCACCGTCGAAGACGTGGTCCTCGACCTCGACATGCGCTCCGGCTTCTTCGAAGAGCGCCTGCAGACGACCGTCGGCCTGCTCAGCACGACCTTCGACGACAGCATCTCGCAATTCACCTCCGCCTTCGACCAGCGCGCCGGCACGCTCGACAGCAAGCTGATGGACAGCCTTGCCCGCATCAACGAGACGGTGGCCAGCGGTTCGGACGCGATCGAGAACATTCTCTCGTCCAGCGTCGAGCGCATCAGTTCCTCGCTCACCGATCAGTCGCTTGCGCTCGAGACGACGCTTGGCACCGGCCAGGAAATGCTGGACTCCATGCTCGGAAGCCGCTCGCGCGAACTGTCCGACGCATTGTCGGCCCGCAGCAGCGAAATTCAGGACACGCTGTCGTCCCGCGCTACCGAAATCCAGGATGCGCTCGTGACGCATACCGGGGAACTCCAATCCGTGCTTGTCTCGCGCACCGGAGAACTCCAGGACGTGCTTGGAACTCGGACAACCGAGCTCCAGAGCGTGCTCGCCTCCGGAACCAGCGAACTTCACGACGTGATCGGCGGCCGCGCCACCGAACTTCAGAACGCATTCACCGCACGCGCCAGCGAACTCCAGAGTGTGCTCACCTCGGGCACCGGCGAGCTTCAGGATGTGCTTGCCTCGCGCACCGGTGAACTGAAGGGCGTATTCGCCTCCGGCACCAGCGAACTTCACGCAGGCTTTGCGAACGCGCATCAGAATATCGAAACAACGCTTGCCGAGCGCAGCAGCAGCCTGCTCGGCACGCTTTCCGAAAACCAGGCCAAGTTCGAACAGAGCCTGGCAATCCGCTCGGGCGCCATCATCGCTGCACTTTCCGGCAGCCACGATCATCTGACCGAGGTGCTCAGCCAGAAGTCTGCATCAATCGAAACACTGATGTCCGGTGCGCCGGAGCGGCTCGCCGGCATGTTCGACGAAAAGTCGGAGCACATCTCCCGCACGCTCGCGACAAGCGAACAGCGGATCGGCGACGAGCTCGGCCGGCGTGCGTCCGAGATGCAGTCGTCGCTCGATGCCAATCGCGAGCGGATTTCCGAAATCCTCGAAGACAAGTCGATGGAAATCGCGACGTCCTTCGCGCTCGGTGAAGATCGCCTCGCCGGCATGCTGGACGACAAGTCGGAATCGATCGCCCGTGCGCTTTCGGAGACCGAACAGCGCATGAGTGGCGACCTCGCCCGCCGTACCTCTGAAATCAACGAATCGCTCGGCATCAACCGCGACAGGCTTGCAGAAATCCTCGACGACAAGTCGATGGAAATCGCCACCTCCTTCGCACTCGGCGAGGACCGCCTCGCCGGCATGCTGGACGAAAAGTCGACGGCCATCGCCAATACCTTCATCGATGCCGACGTCCGCATCGAGCAGTCCTTTGCGGCCCGCGCGGAGACCATCCGCAACGCCTATGCCGACAGCCAGGTCAATCTCGACCAGTCGCTCGATAACCGGACGGCGGAGCTTGCCCGCATTCTCGAAAGCGGCGGCGATCGCCTCGAACAGACGGTCGGCGGCGCAACCAGCCGTATTGAAACGGCGCTCACAAGCGGCGCCCAGCGTTTCGAAACGGGCATGGCGGATGGACTGGAACGGGTAGAAGCCGTTCTCGGCTCGACGCAGGATCGCATCGCCGCGACCATCGGCCTTGGCCACCAGCAGCTGGAAACGACACTCGGCTCCGGCTACGAACAGATTCGCGACACTCTGGAAGAACGCACGAACTCAATCGCGACCACGCTCGGCGATGCACAGAGCCAGATCGGGACCCTGATGCAGGACCAGGCGACGTCGCTCGGCACCTCGATTGCCGCAAGTGCCGGAATGCTGGAAATGTCGCTCGAAACCCAGCAGAATGCTCTGCGCGATGCGATCGATACGGCAGGTCAGTCTCTCGAAGAACGTCTGCGCGACAATGTCGGGACGCTTGCCGTCCGGCTCTCCGATGCTGCCGGCGAAATCGGCCGGTCGGCCGACGCCTTCTCCAACCGCATCCGGCAGACGGTCGGTGGGGTTCAGGGCGCACTCGAGGAAACCGGCAGCCGCATCGAATCGACGTTCGGCGGACTCGAAGGCCGTATCCGCGGCGAAATTCTCGAGGCTGCCCAGCTCGTCGACGAGGCCGGCGCCAATCTTTCGGCCACGCTCACCAACCGCACGGCTGACCTCGAACGCGTGGCCACCGAGGCTTCGGATCGTATCACCGACACCATGGACGGCCGCACCGCCCGTATCGAGGAACGCCTCGGCACGATCGACCGCGCTCTGACGATCGGCCTCGACAACGTCACCAAGACCATCGAAAGCAAGGCTGTCGGCCTCGCCTCGACACTGCGCGAAGCAGTCGGCGCCGCAGCCCAGAGCATGGACAGCGAAGCCACCCGCTCCGCCGAAGTGCTGGCCCGTGCCGGCGCCGAATTCACCGAGGAACTCAGCAATCGCAACGCCGAGTTCACCAAGGCAATCGAGGAACGCTCGACCCAGATCGTCGGCCGGATTTCGGAAACCCAGAACCGGCTCGCCGGCCAGGCGGCAACCGTAGCGCTCGCTTTCTCCGAAGCCGGCAATGCGATCGTCCACAAGGTCGCGGAGGCCGACAGCCTGGTGAAGCGCCAGGTGACGGCAATTTCCGAGGCGCTGGACGATGCGCAGAAGGCTCTCGACTCGCGCGGCGACGGCATCCGCACCACGCTCGCCGATACCGCAAGCCACCTCGACAGCGCCATGGACGCCGTCGACCGGGCGCTCGCGGCCCGCGGCGAAGCCATCCACTCGGCCCTCGACGCCCGCGCCCGCGACCTGAATTCCATGCTCGCCGGTCGCTCGGCTGAACTGACGCGCCTTCTCGACGAAAAGGCGAAGCCGATGGTCGAGGAATATGCCGCGACCGGCCGCAACGCCATCGAACAGATGACGACTGCTGCCCAGCAGGGTGCAGAACTGCTCTCGGCTGCGGCGCAGGAAACGTCGGCACGGCTTTCCTCTGCCGCGGAAGAAACGACCTCGCGGCTTTCCTCCGCCACGGAAGAGTCGACGGCGCGTATCCGCAACGAGAATTCGGCACTGGTCGATGCGATCGCCGCACGGACCAACGAGACGCTTGCCGCCATCACGCAGCGGACCGAAAGTGCCGCCGGCACCATGCGTCACGTCGAACAGGGCCTGTCGGCCAGCGTCAACAGCCTTATCGACAAGCTGGCGGAAAGCAATTCGAACATTTCCGCGATGGTCCAGGAGACGGCAAAGGAACTCGGCAGTACCGCCGACGCCGTCGCCCATCACCTCTCGGAAGCCGACCGCAAGCTGAGCGTGACGGCCAACCGCTTCGTGCAGTCGGCGACCAACTCCGCCGATATCGTTTCGGGCTCCACCCGCATGCTCGAAGACAATATCGGTCGTATGTCGGACGTCTTCGGCAACACGCTCGATCAGGTCAGCAGCCTTGTCGGCCGTTTCGACGACCATTCACGCGTGCTTGTCGAAGCATCCGAACTCCTCGGTGCAGCACAGTCCAACCTCGCCAGCACACTGGACGAACGTCAGGACGCGCTGCGCAACCTGTCGACCGGTCTCGTCAAGCGGTCCGAGGAAATCGAGACGACGATGCGCGGCATGACGAGCCTCGTCGACAGCGCGTTCGAGCGGGCGGAAGAACGTTCGCTGCAGGTCGGCTCGCGGCTCCGCGAAAGCCTGCATGCTTCGTTTGCCGATATCGGCCGGACGCTTGGGGAAACGCAGCATCGTGCCGAAGTCACGGCTGATGCAATGCGCGAAGCGCTGATCAGCGCCGGCAGCGACGCCAACCACGCCATCGAGACGACGCTCTCCGATGCCGAGAAGCGCACCCGCGATCTCTCCGAGCGGATGCGCGGCAGCATCTCGCAGTCGCTCGGCGACGTCGAACAGCTGCTGTCGGATGCTACCACCCGCTCCGGCAGCGCTGCCGAACAGCTGCGCGATACGCTGAGGGAATCGGTCGAGGAAGCCATCAACCGCTTCTCCGGCGCAACCGACGAAATCCGCCGCTCGGCGCAGGATATCCGCCGCGAGCTGGATACGACCCGCACCGAACTGAAGCGCGGCGCCTTCGACCTTCCGGAAGAAGCCAAGGAAAGTGCAGCCGCGATGCGGCGTGCCGTTGCCGAGCAGATCAAGGCACTACAGGACATCTCGGCGCTGGTCGGACGTTCGACGCAGAACTTCGAAATCTCCGAGGCTTCCGCACCACGCCAGGCGCCTGCTCCCGCTCCGCAGCCGGCTCCTGCCCGTCCGCAGCCACAGCCGGCTGCCGCAGCCATCCCGCAGCCGGCGCCGCCTGCACCCCGCAACGACCCTTATGCTGGAAACGCATTGCGCGGCACGCTGCCGCTCGACCGCCCGACACAGGCGCCCGTCGCACGCGCACCCGAACAGGCACAGCGCGGCGGCACCGACGGCGGCTGGATCAGCGATCTGCTGCGCGGCGCATCGCGTGACGAGTTCACTGAGACGCCTGCCGCTGCACCGCGTCAGCAACAGCCTCCGGCACCGCGTGCGGCCGAGCCGGCCCCCGCTCCGCGCGGCAACGGCGACAACCGCAATCCCCGCCATATGGTGGAATCGCTGAACTCGCTGTCGGTGGATATCGCCCGCGCCATCGATCATGACGCATCGGTCGACCTGTGGCGGCGTTACCAGCGCGGCGAACGCGACGTCTTCACCCGTCGCCTCTACACGCTGAAGGGTCAGCAGACCTTCGACGAGATCAAGCGCAAGTACGACCGCGAACCGGAATTCCGCACCGCCGTCGACCGCTATATCGCCGATTTCGAAAAGCTGCTCGCCGACGTCGCCCGCACCGACCGCGACAAGACGGTAACCCAGAGCTACCTCACCTCGGATACGGGCAAGGTCTACACGATGCTGGCCCACGCCGCCGGCCGGTTCAACTAAGAGCCGGATCGGAACAACCGATACCTAAAAAGCCGCCTTTCGGGGCGGCTTTTTTGTTGGCTAATCGATACAGGTTCCGAGAATTTGAGGGGCCGGTTGAGACGGGCAACGTCTCCAATAACCGGAAGAGCTATCGCTCCGGAAGGGCTTCAGGCGGCCGAGCGATCGCGGTGAACGATGTGCTTCATCTCTCCCGGACTGGTGTTGAGAAGGCTACGGAGAGGCCGAGGCTTCAGGTCAAACGCATTCAAGTTGTCAAGCGTTGGCAGCACCCACCGAAACTCCAGATCGGTTTCACCGTCACGACTGCGATGGATGCTCTCATGTTCGTCGAAAGCGAGAGGTCGTGACAGTTCAGCTTCGAAGCAAAAGCCCCAATGGGCATCAGCAGCGATCTGATTGGATACGAACGATTTTACCCGCCGAAACCGATAGGTCCTGCGAGCATCACATCGACTTCAGCGACCAGTCGACGATCTCCGCGCCGACCTTGGCGAAGGCGCGGTCGAGCGCCTCGATGAAATTGCGGTTCTCGGCACCCGAGACCGGGGCCGTCGCCTTGAACACGCTCTGGGCGCGCACCGTGCCGTTACGGTCGTTGAGGATTTTGGCCGAGATTTCAACGTTGGCGAGACGGGGGCTGCCAGCCGTCACCTCGAAGGCGCGGATATCGGTGACTATCTGGTAATCGATCGCCAGGCCCTGCCCCGGCTTGCCGACGCCGCCGAGACGGCCGGAATTTTCGAAGGCTTCGACGAGCTTCGACTGGACGAGCGCCGGCAGACGGTCACCCCAGCGGGAGTCGGCCAGATACTGGATTTCGGAAGCTGAAACGCGCACAACAACCTGTTCGCTATTCAAGAGCTTGAGCGCTGTCGGTTCGGGCACCAGGATCTGCCGGTTGCGGGCGGATGGGCCCTGGCCCGAGGGGGTGATCGACAGGTCGAACGTGTCGTTGTTGGCCTTGCTGCCGCAACCAGCCAACAGTGCCGCGACAAGCGGCAGCGCAAGCAGAACCGGGGCACGGGCCGCGCGTCGCATCAGAACCTCCGAACCGGTCATCAAAACCCCACTCTTTCCAACACTGAAAATGCCCCGCCTACCGCCGCGTTCTGCCGTCATACTGCTTCACCGTCTCACCGCCGAAGATCAGCCGCTGCGGGTTCTGGTCGAAATTGTTGATCGTCTGGTCGAGCGACTGCACCGTGCGGCGCGCGTCGTTGACCAGCGTCTGGATGTCCCGCAGGCCGCCCGCCGAAAAACGCGACAGGTTGTCGGCGATCGGGCCGACTCGGCCATTGATATTGTCGGCCATGGTGCGGAAGGATTCGAGCGTCTTGCGCGCCTCGGCAAACAGGCCTTGCGAGTCGTCGCTCGACACAAGCCCGTCCACCTTGGCAAGGATACCGTCGACGCGGCTCGAAGCGTCGTTGAGCTTCTTTGCCAGATCGGTGAAATCGCCGATCGCGCGGTCGATATCGTCCTTCCGGTGGGCGAAATTGTCGACCACGCCGCGGGCCGAGCCGATGGTCTGGCGGGCATCCTCGGAAGCGGCGGTGATATTGCGGATCGTGGTGGCGACCTGATCGGTATTGACGGCACCCAGAACGCCATCGGCACGTTTCAGAAGGGTCTGGGCGTCCGAACCCGCCTTTTCGAAGTTGGCGGCGGCGTTCCTGACATTGGTTACCAGGTCGTCGAACTTATCCGAGGCCATGGCGATGTTGCGGGTGGCGCGCTCGGTGTTGGAGACCACGGCATTGATCTTTTCCGCGTCGATCGCCTTCACCAGTCGTTCCGCTGCGATAAGGGTAGAGTTGAGCGTTCCAGAGACCCGGTCGATCGTCGCCGAGAGCGTCGAGAGGCTGTTCAGGAACTTGTCGATGCTGTCGGAATTCTGGGCAAGCGCCGAAGTGAAAGTCTCGACGTTGCGGATGGTCTGGGTCAATGGACCGCGCGCGTCGGCGACAAATCCCTGGATGTCGCCTATCGCTTTGTCGGCGCGTTCGAGGATCTTGTCGGCGGTGGCGAGCAGGTTGGTGACGCTCGACTGTTCGGCGATCAGCACCGCAGGCCGGCCGTTCTCCATCGATTTCTGGAGGATGTTCTCCTCCCCCTTGGCGCCGCCGGAAAGCTCGATATAGGCCGCACCCGTCAAGCCCTGCACTTCGAGCGCCGCCTGGGTGGACTGATAGACCGGAGCATCGGCCCGCACTTCGGTGAACGCGATCGAATAACGCGGATCGTCCGGATCGATGGTCAGGCTGCGAACCGAACCGACCGGAATACCGTTGAACCGGACCGGAGAGCCGACGGACAAGCCGTTCGCCGATCCGGGGATGCGGATCGCCAGTTCGGCCGTCGGTCCGCCACGGCCCGATTGCGCCATCCAATAGACGAAGCCGAAAGCGGCAGCGATCACCAGCAAGGTGAAGAAACCGACAAGGGCGTAGTTGGCTCTGGTTTCCATAGATTACGTCACTCTTTTACTTCTGCCGCAGGCTGCTTTTCTTGGACCACGACTGATCGCGCCCGCTTGCCGCGGAAATAGGACTGTACCCATGGATCGTCACAGGCAAACATATCCTCAAGCGTACCCTCGACCAAGACCCGTTTCTCGCCAAGCACAGCAATTCTGTCGCAAACCGAGAACAGGCTGTCGAGGTCGTGTGTCACCATGTAGACCGTCAATCCCAGCGTATCGCGCAGCCTGGCGATCAACGCATCGAAATCGGCAGCGCCGATCGGATCGAGGCCGGACGTCGGCTCATCGAGGAAAACGAGGTCGGGATCGAGCGCCAGGGCACGTGCAAGCGCAGCGCGCTTGATCATGCCGCCCGACAGTTCGGATGGATATTTGTCTGCCGCATCAGGCGGCAGACCGACCATCTCGATCTTCAGGTAGGCAAGTTCGTCCATCAGCGACTGCGGCAGATCGAGATATTCGCGCATCGGCAGCTGGATGTTTTCCTTCACCGTCAGGGCCGAGAACAGCGCTCCATGCTGGAAAAGCACGCCGAGCCGCGTATCGAGCGCCATGCGCTCGTCTTCCGAGACGGTGTCGTAATCGGCACCGAGAATGTGGATCGTGCCGGAACGGTGCGGCAGAAGACTGAGCACGGTTCGCATCAGCACCGATTTGCCGGTGCCGGATGCGCCGACGAAACCCAGGATCTCGCCGCGGTAGATGTCAAGGTTCAGGTGGTCGAGCACCAGCTTATTGCCGAAGCCGACCGTCAGGTCGCGCACCGACAGCACCACTTGCCGGCCGTTCGACTTGTCCTTGATGGCGGTCTGCGGCGCCTCTTCCAAACCGTTCTCCATCAGAAGTCGATCGCGGAATAGAAAAGGGCGAACATCGCATCTATGAAGATGACGGCGAAGATCGACTTCACCACCGAGGTGGTGACGTGCTGGCCGAGCGATTCGGCGCTGCCGCCCACCTTCATGCCTTCGACGGCGGCAACGATGCCGATCGCCAGCGCCATGAACGGCGCCTTGATCATGCCCGAAGCGACGGAGGTATGGTCGATCGCCTCGTGAAGGCGCGACAGATAGGTATCGAAGGTAATGCCGGAATAGGCAAATGCGACGACGGCCGCCCCGAACAACGCCGAAAAATTGGCGAGGATCGTCAAGAGCGGCAGGGCCACCGTCAGGGCCACCAGGCGCGGAAAAATCAGCACGCCGACCGGATTGAGGCCGATCACCGTCAAGGCGTCGATCTCCTCGCGCATCTTCATCGAACCGATTTCGGCAGTGATCGCACTACCCGAACGGCCGGCGATCATGATCGCCGTCAGAAGCACGCCGATCTCGCGAAGCTGCAGGATACCAACCAGATCGACGACGAAGATTTCGGCGCCGAAGTAACGCAGCTGGAAGGCGCCCTGCTGGGCGATGATCGCGCCGATCAGGAAGGACATCAGCACGATGATCGGCACGGCACGCACGCCCATGCGGTCGATATGGGTGACGACCGAGGCCGGCGAGACGCCGGCGCCGCGGCCGAATTTCATTTGCGCGCCGCGGACCGCCGATCCCAGGATGTGCATGGCCGCGTAGAAATCGCCGCCGAGTGAAACCATCACCTCGCCGACCGGCGCAAACAGCCGTTCGAACAGGTTTCCCTTGTTTGCGCCGTCTGCAGGCGGCGCGGGAGTATGTTCGGGCAGCACGTCGATCAGTTCGCGGATGGGGCCTTCGCCGCCGACCAGGGCCGGTTCCCCGTCCTGCCCGCCCTTGGCAGTCATCAGCCTGCGGATGAGCCAGGCACCGGCGGTATCGACGCCGGTTATGCCCGAAAGATCGATCTCGACCTTTCCGCGGTTCTTGGCATGCTCAAACCGCTCGAACTCCTTGAGCACAGGCGCAATCGTCGGGCCGCGCCATTCGCCGGCCAGCACGTACCGTTCACCGTCGCCGCCGGGCATATCTTCGGCCTTGATTTCGGCTGGCTGGGACGTCACGTGTTTCTTTCGCGCTTCAAGCTTGTCAGGAGTTTCAACACGATGCGGTTGATCGCACTTTCGAGACCGGCAATATAGCTGCGTCATAGGGATTTGCCACAACGGGACGCGTAAAACCATGAGCCGTCACCTCGAAGCCACAATAGAGACGTTTCCAATCTCCGGGTCGTTCACGATTTCCCGCGGCTCCAAGACCCAAGCGGAAGTCATCACCTGCGTCGTCAGTGAGAACGGCATTTCCGGCCGCGGCGAATGTGTGCCTTACAGGCGCTACGGCGAGAGCCTGGACGGCGTGATGGCGGAGATCGAAGCGGTCGCCGATGCCATCCGTGCCGGCCTGACGCGCGAAGAATTGCAGAGGCGGATGAAGCCCGGAGCCGCGCGAAACGCCGTCGACTGCGCCCTTTGGGACCTCGAGGCGAAGCTCGGCGGACGGCGCGTTGCCGATATGATCGGCGCCACCAGCCGCAAACCCTTCGTCACGGCCTTCACTTTGTCGCTGGGCGAACCCGAGGCTATGGCAGCCGAGGCGGGCAGGAACGCGCAACGGCCGCTTCTCAAGGTCAAGCTCGGAACCGATAATGACGAAGCACGACTGAGGGCCGTTCGCGACGCCGCGCCGGCAGCGCGGATCATCGTCGATGCCAACGAAGGCTGGACGGAGGAAAACCTCGCCCGCCATATGGCGATTGCCGCCGAAACGAATGTGTCGCTGATCGAACAGCCATTGCCCGCCGGCCAGGATGCGGCACTTGGCCGTATCCGCCGCCTCGTTTCCGTCTGCGCCGATGAAAGCGTGCATGCCACCGAGGACCTGGAAAACCTTCGCGACCGCTACGACGCGGTCAACATCAAGCTCGACAAGACCGGCGGCCTCACCGAGGCACTGGCGATGAAGGCGGAAGCGCAGCGGCTTGGATTTGCCGTGATGATCGGGTGCATGGTCGGCTCCTCGCTTGCCATGGCGCCGGCCGTTTTGCTTGCCCAGGATGCGGACTACGCGGATCTCGACGGGCCGCTGCTGCTGGCTCGCGACCGGCCGGGCGGGCTGCGCTATGAAGGCTCTCTCGTCTATCCGCCGGAATCTGACCTCTGGGGCTGAAGTTTCGCTGCAAATGCAATGATCGACAGGCCGACAAGCGCCAGGACGGACATGGCAACATAGCTGGTCAGGCCGAACTGGCGGTAGAGCACGCCGGAAAGCACCGTCGACAGGCCCAGGAAGACGCCATTGTAGAACACATAGGCACCCTGCATCGAGGCCTCCTGATCCTCTCGCACCGCCTCGACCAACCGATGCTGGATGCCGATATGCACGAAGGCGAAGGTGAAGGCGTGGGTGGCCTGCAGCGCCAGATATCCCCAGAAATCGAGCGGCATCGGAAACAGGGTCCAGCGCAGCACCGCGACCGCACAGCCGATTCGCATCAGCGTCCATGGCGAAATCCTTCGCGCAATCCAGCCGGCGGCGAAAAAGACCAGGATTTCCGACACGACTGCAGCACTCCAGAGCACGCCGATCGAGCCGCTTGAAAACCCGACCTGCTGCCAGTGAATCGTGCCGAACGTATAGAACATGCCATGCCCTGCCTGCGCCACCGACGCGCCGATCATCAGCACGTGCAGGTCGAGCCTTTTCAGCGAACTCGGCTGGGGCATCCTGTCGGGGTCCGGCCTGATAACCGCCCGGCCAAGCCTAGGCGCCGCGAATGCCACAGCGACGGTCAGCAGAAAGCCGACCGCTATCGCCGATGGAATGGCCTGCAAACCCAGGAAGCCGCGCATTTCGCCGACAAGAAGCGTCACGGCGACGAACCCGACGGACCCCCAGACGCGCATCGAGCCATACTGGAAACCCCAGCGCCGGACACCGCTCACGGCAATCGATTCGACGATTGGCGCATAGGGTGCGAAGACCGCAGCCTGAATGGCGACGATGATCAAGACCGGCCAGAAATCGCGGGTGAAGAACATCGCGAATGCCGTCAGCAGCGACAGGGCGCCGGACCAGGCGAGCATCAGGGTCCGTTCCGTCATACGGTCGGCAAGCAGTCCCGCCACCGGAGCGGCAGCCACGCGCAGGAAAAGCTGCGAGGCAAGCGCGATGCCGATTTCGAATTCGGTGAAGGCCAGCCCGTCGAGCCAGACGGGCAGATAGGGTAGAATCACGCCATTCACCCCGAGCGGCGCCCCATAGGCGATCGCACAGCGCAACTGGAAGAACCGGGGCGCTGTCTGCGCCGTATTTGAGGGAATCACGATTTCACGGGTGGGTTGCTGAAGTTTCAGCTTACCTAACACACACCCTCATGCCTGCCTATGGCAAGAAATGGCCCTCTGACCGGCCCGCCGTCTGTCGCGGGCCACTCAGGCGGCCCGCATGTCCCCGACGGATTGCGGCGCCGGCAAGGCCTTGATCTCGGCCGTCGCGACGATGTCCTGCCAGGAAATCATTTCCAGCGTGCCATCGAAATTCTCGGCGATCGCAGTGCAGCTTTCCACCCAGTCGCCGGTGTTGACGTAGTGGATGCCGTCGATGTCCTCCATCACGGCGTGATGGATATGGCCGCAGATGACGCCGTCGACGTTGTTGCGTCGGGCTTCGTCGGCGACGACCCGCTGGAACTCGCCGATGAAATTGACGGCGTGCTTGACCTGCAGCTTGGCCCATGCGGAGAAGGACCAGTAGGGCATGCCGAGACGGCGGCGAATGGCGGCAAGCCCGATGTTGATGACGATCGCGGCATCATAGGCCCAGTCGCCGAGATAGGCGAGCAGGCGTGCATTGCGGACCACGACGTCGAATTCGTCGCCATGCAGGACAAGGTATTTCTTGCCGTCGGCCATTTCGTAGATTTCGCGCTCCGCGACTTCGATGCCGCCGAAATGCGTGCCCGGGAAGGAGCGTAGGAACTCGTCGTGGTTGCCGGGAATGTAGACGATGCGGGTGCCCTTGCGCGCCTTGCGCAGCAGTTTCTGGACCACGTCGTTGCAGCCCTGCGGCCAATACCAGTTGCGCTTCAGCCGCCAGCCATCGACGATGTCGCCGACCAGGAAAATGGTATCCGCTTCATGATAGCGCAGGAAATCCAGGAGGAAGTCCGTTCGGGCGGCCTTGGAGCCCAGATGAACGTCCGAAATGAAGAGCGTTCTGAAATGCCTTGTATCCATCTCACCGGTCACGAAGTCGTCCTTTCGCTGCCGCTTCTGATGGCTTCAAAACCAGACTCGTGTTTCAGGATGATGACAGGATGCCGCATGACTACCTCATCTCCCGCTTGGCGCGAGTCGCAATCGCGATATCCGGGCGATCGGTGGTGAAGCTCGCGATACCGAGATCGAACATCCGCGTTGCCATTTCGATGTCGTGCGCGGCCCATCCGTGGATGATCACGCCGCGGTCGCTCAACGGGGCAATTGCGAGCGCGGAGATCATTTCGGCACGAATGCCGATCTCGAAAACTCCATAGGCGGCCAAGGCGGCGTCAACGCCGACCCAGCCCACCTGGCGGATGACTGCCGGCGAGCAGAGCCATACGAAGCCGAGAAGCTCCGAAACATTGTGGCCGGCCGCCTCAAGCGCCTTTCGGAAGGCGTCGAGCCGCTCCAGCGAGAAACTCGTCACCATGCAGCGGGAAAGCATGCCGCTGGCGACCAGCCGCTCGACAATCGCCTCCTCCATGCCCTCGTAGGCGGTCCCATCCGGCCGTGTCTTGATCTCGAGGCGCAGGTCGACCAGCGACAGCGCGAAGATGTCGATCACCTCGTCGAGGGTCGGAATGGTTTCACCTGCCGCGCCGACGATGACGTACTTCGACAGTTGCTCGTAGGTGAGCCTGCCGATCTCGCCCTTGCCGTCGGTCATCCGGTCGATCGTTGCATCGTGGTGGACGACCAGAACCTTGTCGGCAGTGTGGTGGACGTCGAATTCGACGAGTTCAACCGGCAGCGCGGCGGTCTGGCGGAAGGCGAGCCTGGAATTTTCCGGCCACAGATGGGTGCCGCCGCGATGGGATGCGATCTTGGTCATTCGAAACCTCACTTGATGCCGCCGAGACCCGCGCCCTGCACCAGCTGGCGTTCGGCAAATAAGAAAAACACGATGCTCGGCAACAGGACTACGCAGCTCGCCGCAAGGATCAGGGGCCAGTCGGTAAACGGCTGTTCGCGCACCGACGCCTGCAGGTTGGCGAGCGCGATCTGCACGGTCTGCGTATCGCCGCGCAGCACGATCAGCGGCCAGAGATAGGAGTTCCACTGGGCGATGAAGGCAAACAGCGCCATCGAGGCGATCGCGGCCCAGCAGATCGGCACGATGACATCGATCAGGATCTTGAAATGGCTGGCGCCGTCCAGGCGTGCCGCCTCCTCGTAGACCTTTGGCACGCCCATGAAATGCTGGCGCAGGAAGAAGGTCACGAAACCGGAGGCAAGCTGGGGCAGCACCGCCGCCCAGATGCTCGGCACCAGCTTCATCTTGGCCATCAGCAGATAGTTGGGAATGATGCAGATCAGTTCCGGAATGGTCAGCGTGCCGAGCACCACCCAGAACAGCATGTTGCGGCCGCGGAACTCCATGCGGGCAAAGGCATAGGCCGCAAGGATCGAGGTGATCATTGTACCGACGGTGGTCGACAGCGCGATAATGATCGAATTCATGAAATAGGCGCCGAGCCCTGCCTCGGTGAACACCCGCAGATAATTATCCGGATGCAGCGACCATTCGGCGACATTGGGATTGAGGAGGTCGGACGGTGCGAGCAGCGAGGCGCCGATGCCGATCAGGAAGGGGAAGACCACACCGAGGCCGAGCAGCGCCGCCCCCGCCCAGCCGAGGAAATGGAGGAGACGATCAGGAAAGGTCATAATTCACTTTGTCCCTGGCAAAGGCGAGCTTTGCGAGCGTGATGGCGACCAGCCCGAGGAACAGGAGCACGGCCAATGCCGATCCAGTCGAGATGTCGAACAGGGTAAAGCTCAAATAATAGAGGAAATTCATCAGGACGTCGGTGCCGTTGGCCGGCCCGCCGCGGGTGATGACGTTGACGAGCGTGAAGATCTGAAAACTGTCGATCACCGAGACCACGAGCAGGAACAGCGTGGTTGGCGCGACCAATGGAAAGGTGATGTCCCTGAACCGGCGCCAGCGCCCTGCCCGGTCGATGCGCGCCGCTTCGTAATAATCGTCGGGAATGGCGTTGAGCCCGGCAATGAACAGCAGCGTATCGTAACCAAGCTGCTTCCAGATCGCCACAATGCCGACCGCGACCAGCGCCAGGTTGACGTCCTGCAGCCAAGGAACCTTGCCGATGCCGATGGCGCCGAGCGTCAGGTTGATGAAGCCGATATCGGTGTTGAACATCCAGCTCCAGATCACCGAAATCGCCACGGAACTGGTGACATAGGGAAGGAAATAAACACCCCGCAGCAGCCGTGCGAAGGCATGGCTTTCCCTCAGGAGATGGGCAAGCGCCAGCGCCAGGATCAGCCGTGGCGGCACGCTCACCAGCATCAGGAGAAAGGTCACCCAGAGGGAATGATGAAACTGGTCCGAGCCGAACAGCTCAAGATAGTTGTCGAAGCCCACATATCTGGAGCGGCCGTTGAGGATATTGGTCTGGTGGATGCTGAGCCAGGCAGAATAGACGATTGGCCAATAGATGAAGAGGCCGAGCAGCCCGACACAGGGCAGAAGATAGAGATAGGGCCTCAATATCCGCATCGCGTTCCAACGTTTTCCCAAGGTCATGCTTTGACTTAGCGGCCCAGTGCGAAAGTCTCGTGACATTTTCCACTCCCCCGCGTCATTCGCCTGTAACGTCTCCTTCCTACCCTTTCGCGACAGCGGCTGTGGCCGTCGAACCGGCATTTCACCGGCGTTTCAACGAAAAGGAGAGAATGGGATGTTGAGGAAACTGCTTATCGCGGCCGCCGTCGCGGTGCTTGCGGGCCAGCCGGCTCTTGCCGCCCCCGTCGAAATCACCTTCTGGCATTCGCTCGCCAAAAAGGGCACGGACGCAGTCAACCAGATCGTCGACAAGTTCAACGCCTCACAGAGCGAATACAAGCTGAAGGCCGAATATACCGGAAATTACGACGACACGACCACCAAGCTGCAGGCCGCCATCCCGGCTGGCCAGGCACCGGACCTCATGATGCTGGAAGTCACCCGCTACGGCCTGTTCGCCGATTCCGGCGTGCTCGAGCAGCTCGACCCCTACCTTCAGAAGGAAGGCGCCGAATTCCTTGACCAGTACCAGTCGTTCGCGCTTGAAGGCCCGAAATATCTCGGCAAATCCTATGTGCTGCCGTTCAACGTCTCGACACCGGTCATGTACTACAACAGGGACGCTTTCCGCGCTGCGGGTCTTGACCCGAATGCACCGCCGAAGACCTGGGATGAACTGCGCCAGATGTCCGCCAAGCTCACGGTTCGCCAGGGCAATGACGTCAAGCAGTGGGGTGTCATCGGGCTCGGCCAGTTCGTGCGCTGGGCCTTCGTTGCACAGGCCGGCGGCGAATGGGTCAGCCCCAAGGACAATTCCGTGCTGATGGATAGTGATGCCTCGATTGGCGCCTATACCTACATGGCCGACCTGATCCGCAAGGACAAGGTTTCGCCGGAAGCAGCGGCGATCAACGAAAGCCTTGCCAGCCAATATTTCACCAGTGGCCAGGCTGCGATCAATTTCGACTCGACCGGCGGCTTCGGCGCACTGCGCGGTGCCGTGAAATTCGATCTCGGCGTTGCCTCGCTGCCTTGCGGCGTCAAATGCGCTGCCCCGATCGGCGGTGCGACGATCGGCATCAATTCGGCCTCCGACGAAGCCCATCGCAAGGGCGCCTGGGCGTTCCTGAAATTCATCTCGCGCCCGGAAATCAACGCGATCACCTTCGTCGAGACCGGCTACCTGCCGATCATGAAGAAGACCGCCGACGTCGACATCGCCAAGAAAGCGATCGCTGAAGAGCCCGGTTATTCGGTTGCCATCAAGCAGCTCGACGTGGCCTTTGTCCGCTCGCGCCCGCCGGCAATGCCGGCGATCCGCGCCAAGGAACCATCGGTCTGGGAAGCGATCGTGCTCGGCAAGACGCCGGAAGCACAGGCCCTGAAGACCTTCGGCGCCGAAATGCGGACCATGCTGTCGAAAAGCGGCGGCTGATACGAAGAGCGTGACATAAGAGCCTTGACCCAGACGACGAAAAGCCCGGAGAGGCCAAGCGCCTCTCCGGGCTTTGTTTTATTCGGCGAGGCAAATATCTGGGATGGACCCCCGTTCGATTTGTTGTATTGAGGGACCCATTCCCGAGAAAGACGCCGAGGTCGCAATGACATCGAATATGCCCGTAACTTCCCCAGCCAATGCCGATCTCGACGAGCAGGCGCTGTTCTTCCACCGCTATCCGCGGCCCGGCAAGCTGGAGATCCAGGCGACCAAGCCGCTCGGCAACCAGCGCGACCTTGCGCTTGCCTATTCTCCGGGCGTTGCAGCCCCATGTCTGGCGATCCGCGACAACCCGGATTTGGCCGCGGACTATACCGCCCGCGCCAACCTCGTCGCCGTCGTTTCGAACGGTTCCGCCGTGCTTGGGCTCGGCAATATCGGCCCGCTGGCTTCAAAGCCGGTCATGGAGGGCAAGGCCGTCCTCTTCAAGAAATTCGCCGGGATCGACGTGTTCGACATCGAGATCGACGCGCCCGGTATCGAGGCGATGGTCTCGACCGTTTCGGCGCTCGAGCCGACCTTCGGCGGCATCAACCTCGAAGACATCAAGTCTCCGGAGTGTTTCGAAGTCGAACGCCGGCTGCGCGAAAAGATGAACATCCCGGTCTTCCACGACGACCAGCACGGCACCGCGATCATCGTCGCCGCCGCGGTCCTGAACGGGCTTGAGCTCGCCGGCAAGAACATCGCCGACGTGAAAATCGTCACCTCGGGCGCGGGTGCCGCAGCACTCGCCTGCCTGCATCTCCTCGTTTCGCTCGGTGCGAAGAAGGAGAATATCTGGGTCCACGACATCGAAGGCCTCGTCTATGACGGCCGCAATACGCTGATGGACGAGTGGAAGGAAATCTACACCCAGAAGTCCGACAAGCGCGTGCTTGCCGACAGCATCGGCGGCGCCGACGTGTTTCTCGGCCTGTCCGCCGCCGGCGTGCTGAAGCCGGAACTCCTGGAGCAGATGGCCGACAAGCCGCTGATCATGGCGCTGGCCAATCCGACGCCGGAAATCATGCCCGAGCTTGCCCGCGCCGCCCGTCCCGACGCGATGATCTGCACTGGCCGGTCGGACTTCCCGAACCAGGTCAACAACGTCCTGTGCTTCCCCTATATCTTCCGCGGCGCGCTTGATTGCGGCGCCCGGACGATTAACGAGGAAATGAAGATGGCGGCGGTCAAGGCCATCGCAGCACTTGCCCGCGAGGAAGTCTCCGACGTCGCGGCGCGCGCCTATTCCGGCGAGTCGCCGATTTTTGGCGCAGACTATCTGATCCCCTCGCCCTTCGATCCGCGCCTCATCCTGCGCATTGCGCCGGCGGTTGCCAAGGCTGCCGCCGAGACCGGCGTCGCATCGCGGCCTATCCATGATTTCGAGGCGTATCTGGATCAGCTGAACCGCTTCGTCTGGCGCTCCGGTTTCGTCATGAAGCCGATCTTCAGCGCCGCCAAGGTTTCGGAAAAGAACCGGGTGATCTTTTCGGAAGGCGAGGACGAGCGCGTGTTGCGCGCAGCCCAGGTTCTGCTTGAGGAAAAGACCGCGACGCCGATCCTGATCGGCCGTCCTTCCGTCATCGAGGCGCGGCTTGCCCGTTTCGGCATCCGCATCCGCCCGAATGTCGATTTCGCCGTGGTCAACCCGGAAGACGATCCACGCTACCGCGACTATGTCGACGAATATTTCGCACTGGTCGGCCGCGAAGGCATCAATCCGGAAGCGGCACGCACGATCGTGCGCACCAACAATACGGTGATCGGCGCGCTGGCGGTCAAGCGCGGCGATGCGGATGCGCTGATCTGCGGCGTCGAGGGCCGTTATGACAAGCACCTTAGCGACGTGAACCAGATCATCGGCAAGCGTCCGGGCGTCTGCGCTTTCTCGGGCCTCAGCCTGGTGATTTCCCAGCGAGGCGCGATGTTCTTCACCGACACGTTCGTCAATTACAACCCATCCGCACAGGAAATTGCCGAGATCACCATTTTGGCGGCGGAAGAAATCCGCCGGTTCGGCATCACCCCGAAGGCAGCGCTGATCTGCCACTCGAATTTCGGCTCGCGCGATTCCGAGAGTGCGCAGAAGATGCGGGCTGCTCTGAAGCTGGTGCGCCAGCGGGCGCCGGAGCTGGAAGTGGACGGCGAAATGCAGGGTGGTTCGGCATTGTCGGAAACGCTGCGCAAGCGGGCCATGCCGGACAGTTCGCTGACCGGCGAAGCCAACCTGCTGGTTTTCCCGAACCTCGATGCGGCCAACATCTCGCTCGGTCTCGTCCGCAACCTCACGGATGCCCTGCATGTCGGCCCGATTCTTCTCGGGGCGGCCCAGCCGGCGCATATCCTGTCGTCCTCGGTCACGTCGCGCGGCGTGGTGAACATGGCGGCACTCGCCGTCGTGGAAGCATCGCAACCTAATCTGCAATTTCAATCCTTAGTTGCATAACTCTCTCGATGCGATGATTTGAGCCCGTCCGGGGCTCAGCCGGCCCCTGGATAGATTTCACCGTGCGGTGATCGCGGCCTTATGAGATTATCAACCGGCACGTTCCATGATGGCATCTTCTACTAAAGGAGAGGATGCCGGAATTGCCGATACCGCTTCGCGGCCTGCTGACCATACCGCTCTTGTTTTTGCCTGCTGCAGCGCTGGCGGGAGACCCTGCCGTTTGCGCAGCGCTCTACCGGAAACTTGGAAACAGCCCGGAGATCATCGGCAACACGTCCGCGGCGCGCAGCTATGCCCAGCAGCTCGGCGAATATAATGCCGATATCCGCGAACTGCGGGTCGACATGCGCCGAGCCGGCTGCGGCAACGGCAGCGTCGTGGTTCTCGGCGGCCCCAATGCCGAGGTCTGCGGCCAGATGCGGGATGCGCTGGACAGAATGGAGCAGAGCCGCGACACGCTGACAGCTGAGCGCAACGGTTCGCGGCAGATGATCCTGCCCTCGGAAGAGCGGAATGCCATTCTCGCCGCCATTCGCGAACAGCGCTGCATCCCTTCTTTCGAGCCGCTGCCGCCTGTAGTCGACGACAAGCGAAAGGTGCCGGGCATCGAGCTTCCCAGGCAAGAGGAGCCTTATTCCGGAATTACCAACCTGCGCACCCACCCACCGCAAAAGCCGCAGGCAACCGCAGTCCCGCCGCCAGTGCTCACGCCGCCGCCGGAGCGGCCATACGACCCAAGCAAAAAGGTGCGCACCGTCGGGCCGACCTTCCTGCCCGAAGCGGGTATTGATCTCACCAATCCGAAATCGGCAGGACCGCAGCCGCAGCAATAGTCAGCGGCTGTCCCATCGGTCCTGAAAGATCAGCGCGTCCAGGCCTAAACGCTGGCGCCAGCCCTTGAGCGCCAGTTCGGGTTCGCCGTAGAGCCGATCGACATAACCGAGGCAGAGCCAGGCGACGATCTCGACACGGTCGGGAATACCGAGCAGTCCGCGCACGTCCTCGTCGCGGAAAATGCTGACCCAGCCAACACCGACGCCCTCGGCCCTTGCCGCGAGCCAGAGGTTCTGCACGGCGCAGACGGTCGAATAGGCATCCATGCGCGGATTGTGAGTGCGGCCGAGCACGACCGGACCGGCGCGGTCCGGATCGCAGGTGACGCAGATCGACAGCGGCGCCTTGACGATGCCTTCGAGCTTGAGACTGCGGTAGAGGTCGCGGCTTTCGTCGGCAAACATCTCCACGGCTTCGTCATTGGCGCGCGAGAAGGCGGCACGAGCCGCCTCGCGTACCGCCGGATCGCGGATGAGGATGAAATTCCAAGGCTGCATGAAGCCGACCGAGGGTGCCGAATGCGCGGCGCCAAGCAGCCGCATCACCAGGTCGTCCGGCAGCGGATCGGGCAGGAACTGGTCGCGCACGTCGCGGCGTGTCTCGATCGCCCGGTAGACGGCGGCGCGTTCGACCTTGGAAAACTCGCCGGCAGGCAGCAAGGCATGGGCGAAAGGATCAGTCTGCATCGTCAAGTCCCCAACAATGCCGTCGCTCCCTCGCCTTCCCGGCTTGAAGCCTTTGGGCAAAAAGAGGTCCGAAACCGTTCCGCCGTCCGCGCGGGCTGGTCTATCTCGTCAGGCCGGTCTTCTGACTTGGCTTCGTCCGCCTCCACCGCCGCCTTCCCGAGAAAATCCCAGTGGCTCTCATATCCTGCGGCCGAGCGTCCACCTCACAGCGTTGGGCACGTTCCGGTTCCACCCCGGATTCCCGATTCTCCGGCTTGTCGCCGGCACCTGACAGGATCGTTTATGCCCTCACGCTATCTTCGGCGCAAGGCGTTCATGCGACAGGGAAATAGCGCACATAGGCAAACTCATCGCCATCAGGCGACCAGTTCGGCGAATTCATCGTGCCTTGCCCGCCGAAAAGCTCGAACAGCGTTTCGACATTGCCGCCGTCCATGTCCATCAGCCTGACGCGGACGTCGAGATCGCGCGGGTGGTCGAAGACATCGGCGTCGTAGGAAACAAAAACGATCTTGTCACCCTTCGGAGACGGATGCGGAAACCAGTCGCCGTAACCGCCGTCGGTGATCCGCTCCGCGGCGCCGCCTGCGGCCGGGACGCGCCAGATCTGCATCAGCCCGGTGCGACTGGAATTGAAATAGATCCATTTTCCATCCGGCGAATAGTCCGGCCCGTCATTGCGGCCCTCGCCGAATGTCAGCCGCTTCTCTGCGCCACCTTCGATGCCGATCGTATAGATGTCGAACTCGTCGCCGCGGATGCCGCAATAGGCGAAGTTTTTTCCGTCCGGCGACCAGCCATGCCAGTAGGACGGCAGGTTCCGGGTCACCAGCCGCGGCACGCCGCCGCCGGCGGGAAGCACATAGATCGTCGACTTGCCGAACTCTACCTTGTCGGAAATGGCGATCAGCGAACCGTCCGGCGAAATGCCGTGGTCGTTGTTGCATTGGCGGGCAAAGCCGGTATCGACCGGTTCAGGCTCGCCGTCACCGTCCGGCGACAGACGATAGATCAGGCCCTCGCTGTTGAGCATCAGGTAACGCCCGTCCGGCGACCAGTTGGGCGCCTCGAACAGGGCTTCCGTCTGCCAGACCACTCGCATCGCCCTCGTCCGGATATTGAAGATCTCGACCGAGCTGCGCGGGGCCATGATCCTCTCCTACCGGTCGCGGAAACGGTTGGTGATCGGATAGCGCCGGTCGCGGCCAAAATTCTTCTTGGTGATCTTGACGCCCGGCGCCGATTGGCGCCGCTTGTATTCGGCGAGATAGAGCAGGTGTTCGATCCGGTGAACAGTCGCGATGTCGTGGCCGCGGGCGACGATCTCCTCGGTGCCCATTTCCAGCTCGACGAGGCATTCGAGAATGTCGTCGAGCACCGGATAGGGCGGCAGCGAATCCTGGTCGGTCTGGTTGGGTCTGAGTTCCGCGGACGGGGCCTTGGAGATGATGTTCTTCGGGATCACCTCGCCGCTTGGGCCAAGAGCCGTCGGCGGCAGGTGTTCGTTGCGCCAGGCGGCCAGCGCGTAGACCTGCATCTTGTAGAGGTCCTTGATCGGATTGAAGCCGCCGTTCATGTCGCCGTAGAGCGTTGCGTAGCCGACCGACATTTCCGACTTGTTGCCGGTCGTCACCACCATCGAGCCGAACTTGTTGGAGATCGCCATCAGGATCGTGCCGCGGGCGCGGCTCTGGAGGTTCTCTTCGGTAATCCCCTCGTCGGTTCCTTCGAACAGCTCGGCCAGCGCTGACGAAAAACCGTCCACCGGCTCGGCGATCTGCACGATGTCGTACCGGCAGCCGAGCGCCCTGGCGCAATCGGCTGCGTCCTTCAGCGAATCCTCGGAGGTGTAGCGATAGGGCAGCATCACCGTGCGCACCCTCTCCTCGCCCAGCGCATCGACAGCGATCGCCGCGCAGATGGCACTGTCGATGCCGCCGGACAGGCCGAGAACGACCGACTTGAAGCCGTTCTTGTTGACGTAGTCGCGGAAGCCCAGAAGGCAGGCACGGTAATCCGCCTCCTCCTTTTCCGGAATGCGGGCCATCGGTCCGCGGGCGCAATGCCAGGTCTCGCCAATCCGTCTCCATTCGGTGACGGCGACGGCCGCCTCGAACTGGCTCATCTGGAAGGCGAGCGACTTGTCGGTGTTGAAGGCGAAGCTTGCGCCGTCGAAGACCAGTTCGTCCTGACCGCCGAGCTGGGCCGCGTAGATCATCGGCAGGCCGGTCTCGATCACCTGCTTCAGAACGACCTGATGGCGAATATCCACCTTGCCGCGAAAATAGGGCGAACCGTTCGGCACCAGCAGGATTTCCGCCCCGCTTTCCGAGAGCGTCTCGCAGACGCCGAGATCGCCCCAGATGTCCTCGCAGATCGGAATGCCGAGCCGCACGCCGCGGAAATTGACGGGGCCCGGCATCTCGCCGGCGATGAAGACGCGCTTCTCGTCGAATTCGCCGTAATTCGGCAGGTCAATCTTGTCGCGCACGGCGATCACCTTGCCGCCGTCGAGCACGGCGATCGAATTGTGCCGGCCTTCCTTTCCCTGACGTGGGAAGCCGATGATGACGCCGGGGCCGCCGTCTGCCGTATCGGCGGCAAGCTCCTCCACCGCCTTCAGGCAGGCGTTGAGGAAAGCCGGTTTCAGGACGAGGTCTTCCGGCGGATAACCGGACAGGAAGAGCTCGGTGAAGAGGATGAGATCGGCCTCTTCGCGAGCGGCATCCCTTCGGGCTTCTCGGGCCAGCGCCATATTGCCGGCGATATCGCCGACGGTCGGGTTGAGCTGGGCAACGGCGATACGAAATGTCTGGCTGATATCCTGGGTCATGGTACCGATTTAATGTCCGCAGCAGACCGCGGCAACGTTGTTCCGAGAGTTTTTTATGGTTCAGGCAGATGCGGGACGATCGCCCGGATAATGCGGCACGCCGTCCTCCGGCAGTTCGTAGAAATCTCCCTTGTCGGCACAGTAGATATGCTCGCCCATGACAAGTCCACTCGGCTGATCGAAAGCGCCCGCCAGGATCGAAATGCTTGCCGCGCCCTCCGCCTGCCAGAACAGCGCAGAGCCGCATTGCGAGCAGAAGCCGCGCCGCGCTTCATCGGTGGCGCGATACCAGCTGAGTGCCTCCTCGCCTTTGAGCGTCATGTTTTCGGCACGAACGCTGGTCGCCGCATAATAAAGCCCGGTCTGGCGGCGGCATTGCGAACAATGGCAGGCCGTGACTGTCCGCAGCGGACCTACCGTCTCAAACCGGATCGCACCGCACAGGCAACGACCGCTGTTCTTCTGCTGCATGCACCATCCTCGACGAAGCGACGGCCCAGTGTCGCGGGCGTGGGCCGCGAGGTCAAATCTATTCCGCTGATGATGATCATCAACGGAAGCTATATCAAGATACGGAAAGGCCGGCGTCGCCGCCGGCCTTCTTCGATTTTCAACGATCATGCGCGGCGGTTCAGCCGTTGACGACCATCCGCTTTTCGTCGCGGCCACTCTTCATCCGCTCGGCGAGCAGGAAGGCCAGTTCCAGTGCCTGGTCAGCGTTGAGGCGCGGGTCGCAATGGGTGTGGTAACGGTCCTGCAGGTCGCTCGCCGTTACTGCCCGGGCGCCGCCGGTGCATTCGGTGACGTCCTTGCCGGTCATCTCGATATGGATGCCGCCCGGATGGGTGCCTTCGGCGCGGTGGATCTGGAAGAAGCTTTCGACTTCCGACAGGATCCGGTCGAACGGCCGGGTCTTGTAACTGTTGAGCGTGATCGTGTTGCCGTGCATCGGATCGCAGGACCAGACGACTTTTTTGCCTTCCCGTTCGACGGCACGGATCAGCTTCGGCAGCGAGTCAGCGACCTTGTCGTAACCGAAACGGCAGATCAGCGTCAGCCGACCGGCTTCGTTCGTCGGGTTGAGCGCGTCGATCAGTTCGATCAGGTTGTCGGCCTGCAGCGACGGGCCGCATTTGAGGCCGATCGGGTTCTTGATGCCGCGGAAATATTCGACATGCGCATGGTCGAGCTGGCGGGTACGGTCGCCGATCCACAGCATGTGGCCGGACGTCGCGTACCAGTCGCCCGAGGTGGAGTCGACGCGGGTGAAAGCCTCTTCGTAGCCGAGCAGCAACGCTTCATGGCTGGTGAAGAAATCCGTCTCGCGCAGGCTCGGCTGGTTTTCCGCAGTGATGCCGATCGCCTTCATGAAATCCATGGTTTCGCTGATGCGGTCGGCGAGCTTGCGGTAACGTTCGCCCTGGGGGCTGTCCTTGACGAAACCGAGCATCCATTTGTGAACGTTTTCGAGATTGGCATAACCGCCCATCGCGAAGGCGCGCAGCAGGTTGAGCGTCGCGGCCGACTGGCGATAGGCCATCATCTGGCGTTCCGGATCGGGAATGCGCGACTCCGGCGAGAACTCGATGCCGTTGATGATATCGCCGCGGTAGGACGGCAGTTCGACGCCGCCTTGCATTTCGACATTGGACGAACGCGGCTTGGCGAACTGGCCGGCGATGCGGCCGACCTTGACGACCGGAAGCTGGGCGCCATAGGTCAGCACGACCGCCATCTGCAGGAACGAACGGAAGAAGTCGCGGATATTGTCGGCACCGTGTTCGACGAAGCTTTCGGCGCAGTCGCCGCCCTGCAGCAGGAAGGCGTTGCCTTCCGCGACACTGGCGAGTTGCTTCTTCAGGCGGCGGGCCTCACCGGCAAATACGAGCGGCGGAAAGGTGGCGAGCTGGGCTTCAATCGCTGCCAGCGCGGCCTTGTCCGGAAATTCCGGGACCTGCTGGATCGGTTTCTGCCGCCAACTGCTCGGGGTCCAATTCTGTGCCATCTCGCTCACCTGTTTCAGCCTCGGCCATCCTCCGCCGGGCAAGTCTTTAAAATCGAGGCGGCTTATAAACCTTAACAGCACCGTTGCATAGCCGTTTTGCCCGCTTTCATCGCCACTCGTCCGCGCCATATTCGGAGCAGCCGGTCGGATCGCATGCAGTGTGAAATCGGGACATGCGCGGGTTTTTAATATCGTTCTTAGCCACAACTTCACGAATTTGCGCGACGCTCCGCCGAAAGTTTCTTGCTGGGGAGCAGGCGATGCATCCGATGACACGTCTATGGAAAGATAGCCGCGGCAATTTCGGCGTGATGACCGCGCTGCTGCTGGTTCCGCTGATCGGCACCGCCGGTATGGCGCTCGATTTCGGCCACGCACTTACCATCAAGCAACAGCTCGTCGGGGCAGCCGATGCGGCTGCTGTCGGCGCGGTCGCCGAGAAATCGAAGGCGGTCGCCCAGGCTATGCAGTTGCAGGGCGATGGAAGCGTGGCGCTCGATCCGGCCGAGGCCCGAAGCATCTTCCTCGGCCAGATGTCCGGTGAGCTTTCCACCCTGCCCGTCAGCGTCGATATCGCCCTGGTGAAGACCAACGGTATCCTGACCTCGCGCGTATCATTCAGCGCCACCTTGCCGACCACCTTCATGACAATCCTCGGCAAGGATGACATCACCGTTGCCGGCCAGGCGACCGCGCAATACCAGACGCCCTCGTTCATCGACTTCTACATGCTGCTCGACAACACGCCGTCGATGGGCGTGGGGGCGACGCCGGCAGACGTGACCAAGATGCAATACGCCACGCGGTTCGGTGACAGCAAAGGTGAGAACGCCGACTGCGCCTTTGCCTGCCACATCGTCTATGAGAACGGCGACGAAGACCCGAACAGCTATTACAACGTCGCCAAGAACAACAACGTCACGACCCGCATCGACGTGGTGGCAGCCGCGACTAAGGCGCTGATGGCGAAAGCCACCGATACCCAGACGGTCGCAAACCAGTTCCGCATGGCCGCCTATACCTTCGGAAAGACCGCCATGGATGCGAAGCTCTTCAAGGTCGCAAACCTCGACTACAATCTGGGCGACGTCAGCAAGGCGACCAACCAGATCACCCTGATGAGCATTCCACGCCAGAATTATAATAATGATCAGCAGACCAGTTTCGACGACGCGCTGAAGGGTATCAACACTGAAATCAAAGGTGTGCCCGGCAACGGGACCAGCAATACCGACCGGCAACAGATCGTCTTCTTCGTGGCCGATGGTGTTGGAGACAGCTACAAGCCGAAGGGCTGCACCAGTCCAAAGGGCGCCAGGAACGGCACCCGCTGCATCGAGCCGATCGACATCACCGCCTGCGACGCGCTCAAGCTGCGCGGCATCCGCATCGCAGTTCTCTACACGACATATCTGGAACTGCCCGATAACGACTTCTACAAGGCTTGGGTCGCACCCTTCCAAGGCACGATCGCCGCCAAGATGGAGGAATGCGCCACGCCGGGCCTTTTCTTCGAGGTCAGCCCGACGCAGGGCATTACCCAGGCCATGCAGACGCTTTTCCTGAAGATCGTCGCCACGCCGCGCATCACCAGCTAGTGCCGCGCCAGAGCCCGGGAGCGCGTCAGACGCGCTCGCCGTTCTTCACCCGGTAGCTCGGGTTGTACATGGTGACGAGTTCTTCCGAAGCCGTCGGATGCACCGCCATGGTGCGGTCGAAATCGTCCTTGGTGACGCCGGCCTTCAGCGAGATGCCGAGAAGCTGCGCCATCTCGCCGGCATCGTGGCCGAGGATGTGGGCGCCGACCACCTTGCGGCTTTGCGCATCGACGACCAGCTTCATGATCATTTTTTCAGCCCGTCCCGAAAGCGTCGCCTTCATCGGCCGGAACTCGGCGCGGTAGACTTCCAGCTCCGGATAACGCTTGGCGGCCTCCTCTTCCGACAGACCGACCGTGCCGATCTCCGGCTGCGAGAAGACGGCGGTGGCAATCAGGTCGTGGTCCGGAGCGGTCGGATTGCCCTTGTACTCCGTTTCGATGAAGCACATCGCCTCGTGGATCGCCACCGGCGTCAGCTGTACCCGGTCAGTGACATCGCCGAGCGCATAAATATGCGGCACGCTGGTACGGGAATATCTGTCGACGACAATGGCGCCACGCTCGTTCACCTCGACGCCCGCGGCTTCGAGGCCGAGCCCCGTGGTGTTCGGATCGCGGCCGAGCGCCAGCATGATGGTGTCGACGGCGATCGTCTCGCCGTTCATCGTCCTGGCGACAAGTCCACCGGCTGCCGCCTTGGTCACCTCCTCGATCACATCGGTCAGAACGATGCGGATACCCTTCTCGACCATCGCCTTGTGCAGGCCCTGGCGCATGTCGTGGTCGAAGCGCGAGAGGATTTCCTTGCCACGATAGATCAGGGTTACATCGACGCCGAGGCCGTGGAAGATATTTGCGAATTCGACAGCGATATAGCCGCCGCCGGTGATCAGGATGGAGCGCGGCAGTTCCGGCAGATCAAAGGCTTCGTTGGACGAGATGCAGAGTTCGTGGCCGGGCAGCGCCGCATGCGGGTTGGGCGCCCCGCCGGTCGCGATGACGATCTTTTCGGCGCTCACCGTCTTGCCGGTCTTCACGAGCCGGATCGTGTGGGGGCCGACCAGTTCGGCGCGGGTTTCGAGGATTTCGGCGCCGTTGTTTTCCAGGCCCTTGCGATAGAGGCCTTCAAGGCGGGCGATCTCCCTGTCCTTGGCGGCGATCAGCTTCTTCCAGTCGAACGTGCTCGCCCCGACGTCCCAGCCGTAACCAACCGCATCCTCGAAATGCTCGTGGTACTGGGAGGCATAGACGAAGAGCTTCTTCGGTACGCAGCCGCGGATGACGCAGGTGCCGCCGAAACGATATTCCTCGGCGATCGCCACCCGCTTGCCGAGCGATGCGGCCACGCGCCCGGCCCTCACGCCGCCCGATCCGCCGCCAATCACGAAGAGATCATAGTCATAGGCGGTCATGGTATTCTCCTTGAGAGCAGGCGGCGGGATGTGGCTCACATATAGGGACGGGAACCCCAAAAGGAAAAGCCCGGATTGTTCCGGGCTTCCATAAAATTCAGCGGATCGAGGGATCGATCAGGGTTTGGGTGCAGGAGCCGGAGCCGGCTTGGCAGCCGGAGCAGCGGGCTTGGCCGGAGCGGTCGCGGCCGGAGCAGCGGGCTTGGCCGCAGGCGCAGCGGCGGGCTTGGCCGGTGCAGGCTTTGCCGGCGCGGGTGCGGCCTGTGCTTCCGCAGGAGCCGGATCGACGACCGGCGGCTTGATCGGGTTTGCATCGATGATGCCGCGCAGCTTTTCGGAACTTTGGTTCGTCAGGTCGCGGGAAACCCCGTTTGCCCAGATTTCAGCGGCCTTGGTCAGTTCGCGGCTGACGAGCGGCTGGTTGGTCAGCAGCTTTTTGCCGGTTTCCGTGTTGAAGAAGGTGGAGATCGACTTCAGTTCGTCGACCGAGAAGCTCTTGGCGTAGATGGTCGCGGCTTCCTTCTCCAGATCGGCACGGCGCGGCGCAAGCACGAGTGCCTGCTCGTCGACGACGTTGGAGATCTGCCCCTGGAAGTTGGGAGAGGCCTGGATGAACTGAGCCTTCAGACGCTCCGCCAGGTTGGGCAGGATGTTGTCGTAGCGATCCGTAACGTTGAGCGACGCGATCGCATCGCGTGCAGCGGCAAGCTGGGCTTCCGAAACTTCCTGTGCGCGAGCCGATACCGTGAAGGCGCCGGAGAAGAGGATAGCCACAGCGGCGGCACGGCCGAGAACCGCGAATCTGATCATGAGTTTGTTGCTCCTAGTTTACTTCGCCTCGAGCGTCCGCGCTCCAGCCTCACCGGCAATGATCGCTAAGGACGCCATATGGATGAACAGCCCGTGTTCCACGACACCGGGAATGAAATTCAGCTCCGCTGACAGAGCGTCTGCATCAGGAATGCGGCCAAAAGATGCGTCGAAAATGTAGTGGCCACCATCCGTCGTGAAGACATCTGCCCCCGATTTACGCAGCTTCAACTCGCCGCTCAACCCCAATCTGGAGGCGGCCTTTTCGATCGCGATCTGGGTCGCCGTCTGACCGAAGGGATTGATTTCGATCGGCAGCGGATAGGCCCCGAGCATGCCGACGAGCTTGCTTTCGTCGGCGATCACGATCATGCGGGCAGACGCCGCGGCGACGATCTTTTCGCGCAGCAACGCACCGCCGCCGCCCTTGATCAGGGTCAGGTTGGCATCGACTTCGTCGGCACCGTCAATCGTCAGATCGAGCTCCGGAAGCTCGTCGAGCGATTTCAGCGGGACACCGAGCTCGACGCAGAGCCGCGCGGTACGCTCGGACGTCGGCACGCCTTCGACCTTGAAGCCCTCGTGAACCTTTTCGGCGAGTAGCCTGACGAATTCGTCCGCCGTCGAACCGGTGCCGATACCAAGCCTCATGCCGTCCTCGACATAGGCCAGTGCCGCTTGCGCCGCCTTGACTTTCATTTCCCGGGCGTCCATCCGCCAAAAGCTCCCCGCTGTTTCGCCGACCCGCTGTTTACACGCGTCTCCCGGCAAACGAAAGTCCCCTCACGGCGGGTTTTACGAAGCCTTGGGTTTTACGAAGGTGGGCGAATCTCGCATATTTGCATTTCACGGCAGCATTGCGTAATCCGGGACATCCCCCGAACGACGTTCACGAGGTTCCATTGACCGCTCCACTCGTCATTTTCGACCTCGACGGCACGCTGATCGACACCGCACCGGATCTGATCGACAGCCTCAATTATACGATCGAGGACGTCGGCCTGCAGCCGGTGACGTTCGAGGACCTCACGCATCTCGTCGGCCAGGGCGTACGCGTCATGATCCGCCGCGCCTTCGAACTGCGCAGAGTTCCGCTCGACGAGCCGACCGCGGCCAGGCTGTTCAACCGCTATATGGAGCATTATGAGGCGGAGATGCCGGGCCGAAGCCGCCCCTACGACGATGTCGTTGCATGTCTCGGCCGCCTGTCGGCCGCCGGCATGCGGCTCGCCGTCTGCACCAACAAGTCCGAACGGCTCGCCTTCCCGCTTCTTGAAAAGCTCGGCCTTCTGGATCGCTTTGTCGCGATGACCTGCGGCGACACCTTTGCCGTCCGCAAGCCGGATGCCCGGCATATTTTCGGCACCATCGAACGGGCCGGCGGCGACCCCGCGACGAGCGTGATGATCGGCGACAGCGTCAACGATATTCTCGCCGCGCAAAATGCCGGAATTGCCTCGATCGCCGTGAGCTTCGGTTATTCCGACGTCGCCGTCGATACGCTCAACCCGGACCGGGTGATCGGCGGTTATCACGAGCTGACCGTGGAAATGGTGGAAACGCTGATTTCGGCCGATGTGAAGCGGGTGGCGGCAGCCACGTAAAAAGGCGGCACGAGGCCGCCTTCTTCTGCAAGCCAAACTCGATCCCGGCAGAAAGCTCAGCTCTGGGCCGCACGAACCTTGGTTGTCGCGGCAAAGGCTCTCACCGTCGCATCGTCACGACCATAGACGTCGTCGAAATATTCGACCTTGCCGTCCTTGTTCGGCCAGGCGGTGAAGTAGGAGACATAGACCGGGATCTTTACCGGTACCTTGGTGGCGACGTTCTGGCCGGCGGCAATCCGGCCGTTCACGTCGTCGATCGTCGTGCCGAGCACGGCGGCGGCCATCTTGCGCGGTTCGGCAAGACGTACGCACCCGTGGCTCAGTGCCCGCATGTCGCGCTGGAAGAAGCTCTTCGACGGCGTGTCATGCATGTAGATCGCATGGCTGTTCGGGAAGAGGATCTTCAGATCGCCGAGTGCGTTGTCGCCCGACGGCGGCTGGCGCACGGAAATCTTGTCGGTCGAGCCGAACCAGTTGACGCTGCTCGACGGCACCGCCTTTCCGCCGATCGACACCTCGTAACCCATCCGGTCGAGATAGCTCGGATCCTGGCGCAGGTGCGGCAGCATCTCGTTGATGATGATCGACTGCGGAACGCCCCAATAGGGGTTGAACTCGACCGTTTCGATCTCGTCCTGGAAGAAATAGGTCTGATTGGCCTTGCCGCCGACCACGACGCGCATCGAAAACTGTTCAGCACCGCGGTCATGATAATAGACCATGAAGGCCGGCTGGTTGATGAAGACGTAACGCTGGCCGAGATCGTCCGGCAGCCAGCGCGCCTGTTCCATGGCGACTTCGACCTTCTCGATCTTGTCCTTCGACGTGTGGCCGACCATCTTGCGCACCGTCGCGTTGCCGATGACGCCGTCCGCCTTGAGGCCGACTTCGGCCTGGAAGGATTTGACGACCTCGACGAGCTCGGGCGTGTAGTCCGGGGTCTGCTGGTAGGCCGTCAGCGTCGCCGCATGCTTGGTCTTCAGCGCTTCGGAACCGGTATGCTGGATGGCGGCGATGATGCTCGCCATATCCGGGCTGCTCTTGCCCGGCTTCAGGAGAATGTCGTCCGGCAGCGAAATGCGCGGACTGTCGTTGGCGGCGGCGGCGCGCAGCGTCGCGAGCTCTGCCTTCAGCGCCTGGAATTGGGGACCCTGCGGCGCAAGGCCTTGGAGATAGGCTGCGACATCGGTTCCGGTCTGCGCGAAAGGCAGGACGAGGGAAAGCTTGACGTCCTTGCGCTTGAAGTCGTGGTAGCCGGATACCTTGTTCGGATCGATACGGCCGCGCACCATGTCCTGCGCAAACATCAGCACCTTTTCCGACAGCGCCAGTTCGAACTGCATGAGGGCGCGGTCGTGGCTGTCGGCGGCGGAAACCGGTGCCGACGTCGTTGCCGAAACATTGATGGGCGTTGCCGCATCGGCGGGCGCGGCAACGCTTGCGGTGGTCAGCGCCGGGGCCGGCAAGATGTAGTCGGCCGGTTCCAACCCGTATTCGCCGGCACGCTCGAAGAGCGACAGAACGCCCCTCGCCTTGTCATTGACGTCGCCGGCGGTGACCCAGAGAGGCTCCGCGGCCTTGCCGTAGAAGGCTTCGAGAGCGGTGGCAATTTCCGGCGGGGCCGAAACCCTGGCCTCTGTGATAAGGCGCGTACCGTCCGTCGCGGACGCCGCAGCGAAGGCGCTCGTCTTCACAACCCGCTCGGCATCCGGCTTATACGTGTAATAACGCGGCCCCGAGACCTTCGGCAGCGGTTCGGGATCGGCGAGACTGCGCTCGCTCGGCATGCTGGCATTGCCGCCGACACCCGGCAGGCCGTTATCGGCGTGCCTTGGGCGGTCTGCCCCAGGACCACCACGCAAGAGATCGAGAAGGGTCACGGCATGTGCGGGAACGGCGGCTCCGGTAAAAATCGAGATGCCGGACACGAGCGCCAATGCGATCGAAGTTTTTTTGTGTTTGTGCTGCAATGTCGTCCCCGTCACCTGCATCCGCGTCCTGATCCGCGGGCTCGAATATGTATCACGCCATCTAACCGATCGCGCGAGGGATGGAAAGAAACGCCCGAGTGTCCGGCGGGTTTCAGTTCCGTCGAAAAACAGCATCGGTGCGCAGTCGGAAGGTTAAGAAACTATTCGTTAAATTTTTACTGACGGCCATCGACAAGGACCCCATCAGGGGGCGGATTCTGCTGCATAATTACGCGGTCCGTGTCATAAAAGGCACGACGAAAGCGTACCAAAAAGCCTGTTTCGGCGGCTTGCGGACGTTCAGCAATCGTATAGTAATGCCGCCGGCCGGCTCCGACGCGGTAACGCGTTGTTGATCTTTCAAGACACCGGCAGCGACCACGAGCAAAAAGAGGCAGCGAAGATGGCATCGACCCGCACCGAAACCGACACGTTTGGCCCGATCGAAGTGGCAAGCGACCGTTATTGGGGCGCCCAGGCGCAGCGCTCGCTCGGCAACTTCAAGATCGGCTGGGAAAAGCAGCCGCTCGCGGTCGTTCGGGCGCTCGGCATCGTCAAGCAGGCCGCCGCCCGCGCCAACATGGAACTGGGCGGCCTCGACGCCGCGATCGGCAAGGTCATCGTCGAAGCGGCGCAGGAAGTCATCGACGGCAAGCTCGACGACCACTTCCCGCTGGTCGTCTGGCAGACCGGTTCCGGCACCCAGTCGAACATGAACGCCAATGAGGTGATCTCCAACCGCGCGATCGAAATGCTCGGCGGCGTGATGGGCTCCAAGAAGCCCGTCCATCCCAACGACCACGTCAACATGAGCCAGTCGTCGAACGACACCTACCCGACGGCCATGCACATCGCCTGCGTCGAAACCATCGTGCGCCACCTGATCCCGTCGCTGAAGCATCTGCACGAAGCGCTGGACGTGAAGGTCAAGGCCTTCTCCCACATCATCAAGATCGGCCGCACCCATACGCAGGACGCCACCCCGCTGACGCTCGGCCAGGAATTTTCCGGCTATGCGGCACAGGTCGGCTCGGCGATCGCCAATATCGAACTGACGCTGCCGGCGCTCTCCAAGCTCGCTCAGGGCGGCACGGCGGTCGGTACCGGCCTCAACGCCCCGGTCGGCTTTGCCGAAAAGGTAGCCGAGGAGATCTCGAAGATCACCGGCCTGCCCTTCGTCACCGCCCCGAACAAGTTCGAAGCGCTCGCGTCGCATGATTCCATGGTCTTCGCCCACGGCGCGATCAACGCCGCTGCCGCCGCTCTCTTCAAGATCGCCAACGACATCCGCTTCCTCGGTTCCGGTCCGCGTGCGGGCCTTGGCGAACTATCGCTGCCGGAAAACGAACCGGGGTCGTCGATCATGCCGGGCAAGGTCAATCCGACTCAGTCGGAAGCATTGACCCAGGTCTGCGCCCACATCTTCGGCAACCACGCGGCGCTCACCTTCGCCGGCAGCCAGGGCCATTTCGAGCTCAACGTCTACAATCCGATGATGGCCTATAATTTCCTGCAGTCGGTGCAGCTGCTCGGCGACGCCGCGGTCTCCTTCACCGACAATTGCGTCGTCGGCATCGAGGCCCGGGAAGACAATATCAGACGCGGCGTGGAAAATTCGCTGATGCTGGTCACCGCTCTCAACTCCCGGCTCGGCTACGACATCTGCGCCAAGATCGCCAAGACCGCCCACAAGAACGGAACGACTCTTCGCGAAGAAGCGGTCGGCGGCGGATACCTGACGAACGAGGAATTCGACCAGTATGTCCGCCCGGAGAACATGATCGGTCCCAAATAAGGCGACCTGATTTACAATATAACGAGCAGGCCCGCCCCCCGAATGGCGGGTTTTCTCTTTCGGTCAGCCTACAATGATTAATTCCGACAATATATCAACATTCTAAAGGTGAATATTTCTTCGGGCTCGAAGTCTGTAAACCCATTAGTTTTGAGGGTAAAAGCGGGTATTTCAGAAATGCGAAATAAATTTAAGAATAAGCTCTTCAGCTCGCACCCCTTAATTCTTTTCCAACATTTTTCACATACTACTTCGTTTCATAGCATACAGGTGAGATCTAGTGGGGATCGTCGATGACGACGGCAACAGCGCCGAGAGCGCAATCTAGCGATCTGATCGGCCAGATCATCTATGCGGTGCGATCGATGGGCGTCGCGCCGATCCCTCGTAACTATCAGCTTTTCTACGAGGCCTATATCGGCTCCAATCCTGACCTGACCCGCGATCTGGCGGCGCTCGGAAGCCGTGCCACGCAGGAGGAGCTGGACGCACTTTCGCATCGCTACCTTGGAACGGGCCAGGTGGCGGTCATCGAAGACGCCCATACCAGGATTCTTGGCGAACTGGACGCCCTCCTGAAACTGTTGCGCCAGGAGCAGAGCTCGCTCGAAAGCTACGGCAAGCTGCTTGGTGAAACCGCTCAGCGGATCAACTCCAAGAGCAGTTTTTCCAACGACCTGCTGACCAGCGCGCTGGCGCTGCTGAGCGAAGCGACGGGCAGCACCATGGCGCATGGTGAAAAGACCGTCGGCGGCGTCGTCCAGCGCTCGCAGGAAATGGACCAGGTCCGGCGGGAACTCGACGAATACAAGCGGATCGCCAACACCGATTCTTTGACCCGGATCGCCAACCGCCGAGCCTTCGACGAGCGCCTTGCGGCGACTTACGACAATATGGCCCTGCTGCCGGTCACCGCACTGGTGCTGGCCGATATCGACAACTTCAAGAAGATCAACGACAGCTACGGCCATCCGGTCGGCGACAAGATCCTCGCGACGGTTGCTTCCGTGATCCGCTCGAATGTCCGCAAGGATGTCTTCGTCGCCCGCTCCGGCGGCGAGGAATTCGCGATCATCGTCGAAGGCAACACGCCGGAAGAAGTGATGATCATCTGCGAGCGGGTCCGCCGCGCGCTGGAAACCCGGATCTTCCGCAATTCACGCTCCGGCATCGACTACGGCCCGGTCACCATCTCGCTCGGCTTTGCAATGGGTTCGCAGGCGAGTGATCCCGGCGAGCTCTACGCCAATGCCGATACGGCGCTCTACAATGCCAAGAACGCCGGCCGGAACCGCTCAGTCTTCTTCGATGACAGCATGAAGAAGGACTATGTCGGCAAGAGCTGGCTGATCTACAGGAAGTAGATTTCCCTCAGTCGCAGGCCGAGACGCCGGCGGCGCCGGCGATGGCCAGCAGCTCCGGACGGTATTCGAAATGCATGGTGTCGTAGTGATACCAGCGACCGCCCCAGATAAAGCCATGGCGCTCGAATGCCGCGACGATCTTCATCGGAAAGCGGTTTTTGTAGTTCGGGACATTGCCGGGCTTGCCTCCCGACCACAGCCAGTAATCGGCGTGTTTCGTGTTGAGATCGAGCGCCGCGCCAAAACTGTGGACCGAGAGATTGGTCTGTCCCGCAACCTTGCGCCAGTTGAAGACGCCGGCCGACGGCGTCAGGTAGGTTTTCAGGCCCGGGTCGGCGGCAAGCTCTTCGCGGACGGCGGCGAGCGCCTTGTCGACCCCGTTACGGCTGGTGACCCGCAACGTCTCTCCGAACCATGCGACCGGGACAAGGCTCGACTGCACGGCATTGGCACTCGCGCCATAAAGGCGCTTCATCAAGTCGTCGCTGCGGATGCGGCCCGGATCGGAATCGACCGGCGGGCGGTATTCGCACGAGCCGGGCCGATATGCCTGAGACAGGCTGTCCTCGACATCGCCCTCGGCCAGCATTTGCGCATGGCTGCGCCTGATCCCGTCGTCGATCGGAATCGGCGCGCCCTCCTTCATGATCAACCTGCCGTCGCGGCTGGCCTCGATCATGTCGGGATAGGCCTTCACGAGGGCCGCGATCTTCTCCTCCAGGCGCAATTCGCGCGCCTCGCCTGGGCCGCAGACGAGGATCGACAGCATCACGGCCGCCGACCGGAGGAACTGCCTGTCAGTAGACCAGGACATTGACGTAATCGCCGCGGGGCCCTCGAAAGATCTGCACATTGATCATGACATTCCCGCGAACGACGGCGTTGCGGGCGGCCCGGTCGATGGTGCCGCGGCTGATCATGCGCTCGACGAGTTCCCGATTGCCAGCGTCGGCGAAGAAGCTGTCGCTCTGGTCACCGCGTTGCGAGACGCCGAAGCGATGAAAATTTGCGCGGTCCTGGCGGATGATCTGCCACGGCTCCTGCAGGCGCACATTGTTGGAATTGTACAGGTCGGCCTCGCCGATGAAGGCCGTATATTCCTCGATCAACTGGTCGGCCCGCGCCGCTTGGGCGCCGAACATCGTCGCAGCCAGGATCACCGCTGCAAAGCCGGTTCCAAACTTCATAAAGTCCCCCGTGCCCCGTCCCCTGTGGCGGGTCGATTCGATTGTTGCCTCGAGCGCTGAAAATGTCCATGAGGCCCCCGACGATGGACGTCTTCTTCACGAAGAAAACGCCGGCGCGCTATCTACCACATCGTCTTGGCGGCACGCTCCGGCCATTCGCGGTCGTAGGTATCCTTGTCGAAATCGGCCTTGGCCGCCTTCAGGAGCGTTCCGGGCGTCGGCAGGCTCTTCGGGTCGACGAAATGCTCCGGGTTCCAGATCTCGGCGCGCATCAGAGCGCGGGCGCACTGGAAATAGACCTCGTTTATGGTGATGACCGTGACGCTGCGCGGATGCCGGCCGTCCATCTCGAAGCTTTCGAGCAGCGCAGGCTCCACCGAGATCACGGCGCGGCCGTTGACGCGCATCGCAGTGTTCGAACCGGGGACGAGAAACATCAACGCCACGCGCGGGTCGCGCACGATGTTGATCAGCGAATCGATGCGGTTGTTGCCGCGCCAGTCGGGCAGAAGCAGGGTTGCATCGTCCTGGATACGCACCGCCCCGCCAAGATCGCCGCGCGGAGAGCAGTCGAGCCCTTCCGGCCCCACGGTCGAGAAGGCGACAAAGGGCGAAGCCTCGATCATCTGCCGGTATTCCGTGGTCAGCGTCTTCGTCACCTTGGCGAGCGAAGCTTCCGAGACGCCGTCATAGATCGCCTTCAGTTCCTCGACGGATGTGATGATGGTCATGGCTCGCCCCCTTCCGGTATCGGCGGGCCTTAGCCCGCGCGGGCGACACTATGATGACGTCCCCTGTGGATCAAGCAGCGGCGTCGTTGCCGGGCTTGTCGACGATGGAGGTTTCGCGCAACGGCCGGCCATCGCCCGTCAGGAAGGCGGCGATGGTCTCGACCACCCCGCGATCGCTGACGATACGGCGATGTCCGAGCCCGTTCGCCCATTCGAGCCGCGCCGTGGCAAGCCCTTCGAAGCGGCGGGCGTGGCCGGCGGCGACCTCCTTGTCCTCCTCGGCATGCACCACCAGCAGGGGCGTCCCCAACCGAGCGGCGCTCGCAACCGTATCGAAGTCGTCGAGCGAGGCACCGGCTACCTTTTCCGCCCGCCTAATCAGCAGCGCCTTGACGCGCGGCGGCAGGCCGACCATCCGCGAAAAGTCGTCGAACAGCCAATGGATATGGCTCGGCGCGCCGATAACCACCAGTTTCGAGGGCGAGATCATGCCGACGTCTTTCATCACCCCGCCAGCAGCGAGCATCATGCTCGCACCGCCGAACGAATGACCGACTGCTGCGTCGAAATGGCCAAACCGGTTCTCCGCCGCAACGATCGCCTCGACGGCCTGTCGCATGTTGAGGCTGCGGCCGCTGGAAAGCCCGTGACCAGGAAAATCGAGCACCACGACCTCGGCGCCGTTTTCGGCCAGGCCCGCAGGCAGGGCGGCGATATAGGCGGCATTGGAACCCCAGCCGTGCACGACCAGGTAACGGGGCCGGCCGGGCTTGCCGTCGCCGTTGAAGCGATAGGCCATCACCGTCGATTTTCCGACAGTGAGCGGGATTTTCTGGGTGGCCGCGAGCCGTTCGCGTCCCTCGTTCTCCATCGCCAGAGCCTTGCCGCCTCTAGGACGGCGCGAGGGTGTCAGGCAGAAGAGCCGAAAGGCGAGCTTGGCCGCGGTATCGGGAAAAAGCCGTCCGGGGACGGCAAATGCGAAACGGGTGACCTTGAGTGCAAAGGATGACATAGTGAGAAAACCCGATAATGTTCAATATTGAACAATAAAGTACAACCATGAACAAAAATCAATCCCTCCCCTGGGATCATCCGCGTTTTCGCAGTTGGATTGCTGTCGCCCGCGCCTGCCAGTTGATGCAAACCGTGCTGACCCGCGAGCTCGCCGAACTCGACATCAAGCCGCCGCATCTCGACATCCTGATCAATCTCTACCGTTTCGAAGGGATTTCGCAGCAGGAGCTTGCCCGCAAGCTGCTGGTGGGACGTTCCAACATGAGCATGGCGTTGCCGCAGATGGAAAAGCGCGGGCTGATCGAGCGACGCGGCGATAGCAAGGACAAGCGCGTCTTGCGCCTCTACCTGACCCAGGAAGGCCGTGCGGTGACGGAAGCAGCGATGGGCATCCAGACGGCGCTGATCGAGCGTACGCTCTCCTCCGAGCCGCTGGATCAATGCATGGCGATGGCCGAATCGATGGAGCGGCTGATTGCCACCCTGCAGTCGGAGGTCCGTGAGGACAGCCGCGAACCAGTGTGATCACCGCGTCCGTTGCGGCGGATCGCGCGACAGACCCTTTTCGGCCAGATTGCGCTCATAGTCGGCAAACAGCTCGGCGCCTCGCTCGCCGAGTTCGCGCAGGTAAGGCCAGGTGAAGATGCCGCTGTCGTGGCCGTCGTCGAAACGGATCCGCACGGCGTAATTGCCGGCCGGAGTGATCGCCGCAATGCCGACGTTGCGCTTACCTGGCACGGTCACCTGCTGGCCGGGACCATGACCCTGCACTTCCGCCGAAGGCGACAGTACGCGCATCGTTTCCGCCGACAAGGGATAGGCCGCGCCGTCGCTGAAGGTGACGTTCAGCGTGTGGCGGTCCTTGGAGACCCTAAGTTCCGTCGGCCAGATGTCGCTCATGCTTTTCAGGCTCCCGATTGTCATATGCCTGGCGGAGGATTATGAGCTACGGCGTTTCGCCGCAAGCGGTTTTGCGTCCGTCGCTGTACTATCTGGATCGATGTCATACACTTGACGCGACGGCTCGAAACCCCCACTTTCCGGGTAAGGGAGATTATCACGTGAACAGTTTCGCAGGACCGGTCGGAGGAGCAGCGCCGATCATCGCCGACCAGGCACCGATGATCGATCCGTTCGGCCGTGCGGTCACCTATCTGCGTGTCTCGGTCACCGACCGCTGCGACTTCCGCTGCACCTATTGCATGGCGGAAAACATGACCTTCCTGCCGAAAAAGGACCTGCTGACGCTGGAAGAGCTCAACCGGCTCTGTTCCGCCTTCATTTCCAAGGGAGTCCGCAAGATTCGCCTGACTGGCGGCGAGCCGCTGGTGCGCAAGAACATCATGTTCCTGGTGCGTGAGCTCGGCCAGCACGTCAAGGCCGGCGCTCTCGACGAACTGACGCTGACGACGAACGGGTCGCAGCTGGCAAAATACGCCGACGAACTTTACGACAGCGGCGTGCGCCGCATCAATGTTTCGCTCGACACGCTGAACCCGGAAAAATTCAAGGCGATCACCCGCTGGGGCGATTACCACAAGGTCATGGAAGGCATCGACGCCGCCCAGAAGGCCGGGCTGAAGATCAAGCTGAATGCCGTGGCGCTAAAGGATTTCAACGAATTCGAGATCGCCGACATGCTGCGTTTCGCGCATGGCCGCGGCATGGACATGACGGTCATCGAGACGATGCCGATGGGCGAGATCGACGAGGACCGCACCGACCAGTACCTGCCGTTGTCGAAACTGCGCGCCGATCTCGAAGAACAGTTCACACTGACCGAAATCCCCTACAAGACAGGCGGCCCTGCCCGTTATGTCGAAGTCCAGGAAACCGGCGGACGTTTAGGGTTCATCACGCCGATGACCCATAATTTCTGCGAGAGCTGCAACCGCGTGCGTCTCACCTGCACCGGCACGCTCTACATGTGCCTCGGCCAGAACGACGCGGCTGACCTCCGCACCGCGCTGCGCGCTTCCGAGAACGACGACTACCTGTCAGCCGCGATCGATGAGGCGATCACCCGCAAGCCCAAGGGCCACGATTTCATCATCGACCGCACCCACAAACGCCCCGCGGTCGCCCGCCACATGAGCGTCACCGGCGGGTGATGTCCGCGCCGGCGGCAAGCGTCGCGGCGGCTGCCGCAGCCGGGATCATTGCGAAATATCGACATGATGCACTCCGTGCGGCAAGGGCACTCGCCCGATCCGCTGCAGCGACGGTGTAGTGCCCCTCATCACCCTGAAGACTTCAAGCCCTGCCCCGGCCTCGGGGCCTGCACCTTCATGTCCCTCGAAAACGGTTGCGAGAAGGTGATCGCCTGTCAGGTCGAAGGTTCCGCCTTCAGGCAATACGCCCTCGAACGTATAGTCGCCAACCTTGTGCAGCCTGCCCGCGCCCGGATCGAACGTCAGAAGCGATACGGCCGCCTCGCGGCCATGACGCGGAGAACCGGGCGGGAAGGACGTGCCGCGCATGTTGATCGTCGCGACAAGCCGGCCATCCGGGCTCACCGCCATTCCCTCGGCCGAAACGCCGGTGTCGACCGTCATCAACCGCTCGTGCCGGGCTTCGGACGCCTCGGGATCCGCCAGCCGGACGACGGTCATGGTGGAGGACGCATTCGGGATGCGACCGTCGAGGCTGGTCGCAGTGAAATCGCGCCCCCAGTTCGATGTCAGATAATGGCGGCCATCCGGCGTGAAGCGGCCGACAAAGGGATCCCTGCCCACCTCCACGCTATTTCCCCAGGGCTGCAAGGCAGGCTTCTGATCGCTATCGGCAAATTCGAAGAACGCGACACGGTTCTGCGTGTTGATATTGGCCGCCAGAAACCGCCCGGAAGGATGCCATTGCACATTGGTCGCCGTCACGCCGCCCCGCGGAGCGTCCAGCGATCCGGTTATGCCGAGTTCGGCCAGATCGAAGCGGGCGACCTCACCGAATTGGCCATCGGCAAATTCGACGATCTGAAGCAGGGCCGCATCGGCGGTGTTGGAGATGACCGCCACCCGCTGCCCGTCCGGGCTGACGGCCAACGCCTCCGGATTGATGCCGATCTCCACCGTATCGGCAAGCTTCGGCATCGATGGGTCGGAGAGATCGACGGCAAACAGCCGCCTGCCGGGCGGCAGATCCCTGACCGCTCGGCCGCCATCCGGCTGCTCGCCCAATCGTTCGGTCACGAATGCCGTGCTGCCGTCCGGCGTCAGTTCCAGGATTTCGGGCGCCGCCGTCACCGAGTTCGAGACGGGGAGCGAACCTCTCGTCACGCGGCCATTGGCTATCGAAAGAATGGTGAGCACGTCCCTGTGCCCGGCCTCCTTCGGAGCCAGTACGGAATCGGCATAGGTGCGCGCCAGATAGTCGCCGTCGGAGATGACGGCGACGCGACCGGCCGATATCGCGCCGAGGATATCGGCCGATTGCGCAGCTGCGGTACCGGACGCCACGGTAACCAACGAAAGGGCCGTGCCCGCGAGAAAAGCCAAAGCCTTCATGATCCATTCTCCTTCCGAGAAGCGGCGTCATCTGCCGCCTATTGCCTGAAGGGAGGATAGGGTCCAGTCTGATAGAGTTCCAATCGGAATTCCATTATCTGTGATAGGCAAAATACATCAGGAATGTCGATGGATATTCGCTCCATGGCTTGCTTCGTGGCGGTCGCCGAAGAATTGCATTTCCGCCGGGCTGCCGAGAGGATGCACCTCACCCAGCCCTCGCTCAGCCAGCGCATCCGCGCCCTCGAGCTGGAGATCGGCACGGACCTCTTTGCGCGCGATCGCCGCAGCGTCGCGCTGACGCCGGCCGGCCAGGCGTTCCTCGAACCCGCCCGCCGGGCGATCGAAAATGCCGACGTTGCCCGGCAGCAGGCTCTACGGGCGTTTCGGGGCGAAGTCGGCCGGCTGCGGCTGGGTTTCACGGTCATCGCCTTCTACGGCATTCTGCCGGAAGCGGTGCAGGCATTCCGGAAGCGCTATCCGCAGGTCGAGATAGAGCTTGTCGAACTCAATTCCCCATCACTCGAAACCGCATTGATGACGGGAACGATCGATCTGGCGGTCCTGCATCCGCCGCTCGCCAATCCGGAACTCGCGATCCATGAACTGCCGGCCGAGCATCTCGTCCTGGCATTGCCGGAAAGCCACCCGCTTGCAGTGCGAACCGAGATCCGGCTCTCCGACCTAGCGGGCGAACCTTTTCTTCTCGCACCCCGCTCCATCGGACCGAGCATCTACGACAGGGTCATCGCTCTCTTCCGGGACCAGGGCATCAGCCCGCGCGTCGTGCAGGAGGTTACACCCATGACCACACTTGCAGGCCTGGTGGCGGCGGGGGTCGGAATGGGGTTCGTCACAGGCGGCCTGTCTCGCCTGCCGCGTCCCGGCGTCGTTTTCCGGCCGGTCACACCGACGCCGCCATCGTTGCCGATGGCGGCGTCTTGGTTGAAACCGCAGCTTTCCGCAATCGGGCAGCGCTTCCTCGAAACGGTCTCGGCGCTTGCCTGACTGTCCGGACTTCAGGCAGCGTCGCTGCGGCGGAAGCCCGAGCGGCGTTCGTTGGCGCCGGCATGGAAGCTGATGTTCGGATCGCGCGTCTTGAAGCGCTCGATCTTCTCTGACAGCGTCTCCACACGTTGGCGCAGGCCGTGGATCTCGGCGTTGTTTTCCTCGACCATCGCCGCGTTGCGCTGGGTGATCAGCTCGACCTCCTGAACCGCCTTGGTGACTTCGTTGATGCCGGTCGACTGCTCGCCGGTCGCCGCAGAAATCTGGGACACCAGTTTGCGGACATCGGTGATGTGCGTGATGATCTCGGTGAGTGCCGTACCCGTCTCCTCGACCAGATGCACGCCGTTGCTGACCTGTGTGGAGCTTGCCGAAATGAGGCCCTTGATTTCGCGGGCAGCACCGGCGCAGCGCTGTGCCAGTTCGCGGACTTCCTGGGCGACGACCGCAAAACCGCGGCCTGCTTCGCCGGCACGGGCCGCCTCGACGCCGGCATTCAGCGCCAAAAGGTTGGTCTGGAAGGCGATCTCGTCGATAACCCCGATGATGGTCGCGATCTTTTCGGAGGAACGGCTGATCTCGCCCATGGCATCGACCGCGCGGGATACGACCTCGCCGGAGCGAACCGCGAAATCTTCCGTCTCGTTGACCGACACGGATGTCTGCTTGGCGCTTTCGGCCGTCGAGCGGACGATTTCGCTCAGATGGCGCAATGCACGCGAGCTCTGTTCGAGCGCTGCCGCCTGCTGTTCCGTGCGGCGGGCAAGATCGTCCGCCGAAGCGGCCAGATTGCCGGTGCCGCCGTCGATTTCTTCAGCGGTCGAGCGCACGTCGGCGAGCGTGGCACGGAGCGCCTCGACGGCCTGGTTGTAGGTGCGCGCCATCTCGATGAAGTCTTCCGGCAGGTTTTCATCCATGCTGCGCTCGAGGTCGCCCTCGGCGAGTTTGCCGAGCATGTCGTTGAGCGCCGTCAGCGCCTGGCGCTGCTCACCGGCAATGCGGGCACGCTCGGAGGCGCGGCGCTCGGACTCTGCGGTCGAGAGTTCGCGGGCTGCAGCGGCATCCTGCTCGAGGCGGACATTTTCGACGGCTGCATCGCGGAAGACGGTGACCGAGCGAACCATGTCGCCGATCTCGTCGCCACGTTCGCGGCCTTCGATCTTGACCTCGAGATCGCCGTCCGCGAGCCGCTTCATCACTTCGGTAACGCGACGCAGCGGGCCGCGCAGCGTTTCCACCAGCATCAGGCCGCCGGCAATGGCGAGCAGCGTGCCGACCACCATGGCGATCAGCGACAGCTGGGCGGAACGCTCGCTGTCCTCCTTGCCGACTTCCTGGGCCTGGGCCACGAAATTCTTGAGGCCGGCCATGCCGCCCGTCAGAGTTTCGGCGGCGGCGGCGCGGGCCTTTTTCCATTCGGCGGCAATGGACAGAAGCTTGGCGGTATCCTCCTCGATCGACTTCAGGCGGGGCTGAAGCGTGGTCGAGAATTCGCGCATGGCAGGATTTCTGGCGAGTTCGGAGACTTCCGCGCTGGCGGCCTTCAGCTTTGCCATGACGTCGAGGACGACCTTGCGCGCGTCCTCCGTCTGGTTGGCGCGCAGCCGCTCGACGTAGAGCTGCATGGCGTCGATCAGGCGCAGCGATTCGGCACTACGGTCGAGAAGCGTGCGCAGGCTGGCGACTTCGCCCTCGATGCTGGCGAAACGGCTGGCCGCGTTGCCGGCCTTGCTGGTGACTTCCGCTTCCATCTTGGCCTGGAACGTCTCCATGCCGGAAACGGTGTCACGCACCGCCTTTGCCTTTTCCGCAACGTCCTGATTGCCCTTGATGGTGGCAGCAAGAGCAGCGATCGCATCGTTGATCGGCTTCAGCTGTTTGATACCGTTCGGGGTGAGGAAGGCCTGAACTTCCTGGAAGGTCTTGTCCAGAATGCCGAGATACATGTCGGCGGTGCTGATCGCGCCGTCGTCGGTACCGGTCTCCTTGACGGAATTGCGAAGCTCGCCGATCTGTTCGGCGATCGCCTTGTAGGCATAGGCTTCCAGCACCATGCCCTTGGCGAACTTTTCCTTGCCTTCGAACTGCTTTCGGACGTTGGCGACCTGATCGGAAACCCCTGTCGCGACGGTACGGACATTGTCGATGCTGTCGTCGAGCGCTGCGGCGTTTTCGTCGCGCCTCTGTTTTATCTTCCAGAGCATGTCCGTATCGGCGCGCATCCTGGGCGCAAGCCCGGTCACGACGGCGATGCGCTCGCGGTCCCCGGCTGTCACGAGCAGCCCGCCGAGCACGCGGACGCCGCTCTCCTGTTTGTCGATGGCCGCCTTCAGGGCTGCAAGCGATGCATTGTCGGGCTTGCCGTTGAATTCCTGGAGAACCGCCTGGAGATTTTCGAAGTCGCCGATGTTCTCGATCGTCGCACGCGTCACCGTCATATGACCGTTCAGCATGCTGGCCGTATAATAACCCGCAAGGCCTACCCCGGCGATCAAAAGGACCAGCGGGATGACAAAAAGAAGGACCTTGGTGACGATCCTACGGCTCTGAAGAAGACGATCGATGAAAGACATTTTTCCCCCAACTGCAAACCAGAAGCGGCTTCGCGTCAGCGCATTCGCGAAACAGCAACGGCACGATCCCAGCGTCATGCGGGAATGAATGGCTTTCACAATCGTCAAATTCGGTTGAACAACGGTTAATTCGGGACCCTTACAAATCATATTATTACACTGTGTCGGATATTGAAATTTCCCGTCGCTACCCAAAAGAGTACCGCCCGGGAGGCAATCAGGCTGGCGATGCGTAAGTCGTTGCTTTAAGAGACCGGATACCGGAGGAATCTCGCAGATGGCATGGTCTGAAAATTCGCGGGGCGCATTATTCATGTCGCTCGCCATGGCGGCTTTCACCTGCAACGATGCGCTGGTCAAGTCGGTCACCTCGGAGCTCAGCATCCCCCAGATCATGGCCGTGCGCGGCGTCATGGCGACGGTGCTGATCTACTGTGTGGCGCGCTACATGGGCGTGACCCTTTCGGCCAAGGCGGTCATGCATCCACTGGTGCTGCTGCGCACCCTGTTCGAGCTTGGCGCCACCCTGTCCTTCCTCTCGGCACTTGCCCATATCGAATTCGCCGCCATTTCGTCGATCATGCAGGCGCTGCCGCTTGCCGTGACGTTAGGCGCTGCCCTCTTCCTCGGCGAGCCTGTCGGCTGGCGGCGCTGGACGGCGATCGGCATCGGCTTCCTCGGCGTTCTGATCATCATCCGCCCGGGTCCGGAAGGCTTCACGCCGGCCGCGGTGCTCGCCGTCATCGCCTGCTGCTGCACGGCATGCCGCGATCTCACCACCAAGCGCATCCAGGCCGACATTCCTTCGCTGACGGTGACGCTCTTCACGTCGCTCGCCAACACTATTCTCGGGGCGATCCTTGTCGTGCCGATGGGCGGCTGGCAGCCGGTCAGCACCTATGCGCTCGGGCATCTGGCGATTGCTTCGGTGATGGTGTTCGCAGGCTATCAGGCCGTCATCCAATCGATGCGGACAGGCGAGATCTCCTTCATTGCGCCGTTCCGCTATACCGGTCTGCTCTGGGCATTGGCCATCGGCATTTTCGCCTTCGGCGAACGTCCGAACGCCTATATGCTGGTGGGCGCGGCCGTCATTATCGGTTCCGGCCTCTATACCTTCTATCGCGAACGTAAGCGGCAGGGCATCGCCACCGGCAAGGCAGCCGCCGCCCCGCCTGCCTGACGACCGGCCGGATGAAAGAGCCGAAAGGCAGCGTGAAAGGACAAGACGACGTGCAGCAAAGCCGATTTCTGGACAGACGAACCCCGCCCCATATCCTGACGCTCGTCGTCTGCGCCGGACTTGCCGCCCTCTCGCTCAACGTCTTCCTGCCGTCGCTTTCCGCTATGGCGACCCATTTCGGTACCGAATATGCCGTCATGCAGCTGGCCGTATCCGGTTATATCGCCGGCACCGCCGTGCTGCAGCTGGTGCTTGGTCCGCTTTCCGACCTCTTCGGCCGCCGCCGCGTGATGATCGGCAGCATCCTGATCATGCTGGTCGGCACCGTAATCTGCCTGGTAGCCGCAAACGTCACCGTGTTCATGATCGGAAGGCTGCTGCAGACCGCGGTCGTTGCAGGTTTCGTCCTGCCGCGGGCGATCATCCGCGACACGGTGCCGATGGAGAGCGCCGCCTCGATGATCGCCTACGTCACCATGGGCATGTCGCTGGTGCCGATGATCAGCCCGACGATCGGCGGGGCGCTCAACGACATGTTCGGCTGGGAAGCGAATTTCGCCTTGATGCTCGGCCTCGGCCTGTTGACCCTGACGCTCGTCTTCACCGATCTCGGCGAAACGAACCACCTGCCGGCCACCAGCTTCATCGCCCAGTTCCGCAGCTGGCCGGACCTTTTCCGCTCGCGCCGGTTCTGGGGCTATACGTTCACCTCGACCTTCTCGTCAGGCGTGTTCTTCTCGTTCCTCGGCGGCGCACCCTTCGTCGGCACGGCGATCTATCACCTCTCTCCGACCATGCTCGGCGCGCAGTTCTTCCTGATCGCCGCCGGTTACATGATTGGCAACTTTATTTCCGGTCGCTACACCCGCCATTTCGGCACGATGACGATGATGATCTCCGGCAGCGTGGTCAGCCTGGTCGGCGTCCTTATCACCGCCGTATTCCTCGCCGCAGAAGCGCCTTGGCCCCTTGCCTTTTTCGCACCGCTGGCGCTCACCGGCGTTGGCAACGGCCTCACCCTTCCAAGCTCGAATGCCGGCATCGTCAGCGTCCGGCCGCATCTTGCGGGCTCGGCTTCCGGGCTCGGCGGCGCGATCACCGTCGGTGGCGGTGCCGCACTTTCGACCCTTGCCGCAACGGTGCTGAAGGACGAAGGCGGCGCCATGCCGCTTCTCGTCGTCATGGGCGTGACGACCATCCTTGCGCTCGTCGCCACCGTCTATGTCCGGCAGATCGACCGCCGCGAAGGCGCGATCCCGACCAAGGACGACGACTGATGACAGCACCCGCCGCTCCCCCCGACAAACCTCCCGGCCTGATCCTTGCCGGCGGAAAATCGAGCCGCATGGGCACCGCCAAGGCTTTTCTCACCATCGGAAACGACACGATCCTCGCCCATGTGGTGCGGCGGCTGTCACCCCAGATCTCGGAAATCACCCTCAACGCACCGATGGGTTTCCCCAATCCGCTCGGTTTGCGCCTGCTGCCGGACCCGGTTCCCGGCCAGATCGGCCCGCTCGCCGGCGTGCTCGCCGGCCTGCGCGACATCCAGGCCCGCGGCGTTGAAGCAACGCATCTCCTCACCGTCCCTTCCGACAGTCCCTTTATACCCGCCGACCTCGTGCCCCGGCTCGAAGCTGAGGCGGGCGATCCGAACACGATCGTTATCGCCGCTTCGGACCGCCGCGATCATCCGGTCTTCGGGCTCTGGCCGGTTTCCATCACCAGTGATCTGGAAACCCGGCTCTCCGATCCCGACAATCGGCGGATCAAGGCTTTCCTCGAACGTCACCGCGTGGCGACCGTCGAATTCCCGATGGTCGAGACGCGCCAGGGGCTGCTCGATCCCTTCTTCAACATCAACACGCCCGAGGATCTTCAAGAGGCGCGTCGTTTCGCCGAGGAGCTTTCATGACCTCTCCCCGCGTCTTTGGCATTTCCGGCTGGAAAAATTCCGGCAAGACAGGCCTGGCGGTGCGGCTGGTGGCGGAATTTACCCGCCGCGGCTATGCGATCTCGACGATCAAGCACGCCCACCACGATTTCGACATCGACAAGGTGGGTGCCGATTCCTTCCGCCACCGCGCCGCCGGCGCCCACGAAGTGGCGATCGTTTCCGGTACGCGTTTTGCGATCATGCACGAGTTGCGCGGCGCGCCGGAACCGAGCTTCGAGGAAATCCTCTCCCGCCTGGCCCCCTGCGATCTGGTGCTGATCGAGGGCTACAAACGCGAACCTGTCCCGAAGATCGAAGCCCGCCGCCTCGAGGCGAACAACCGCGAACCGCTAGCGCCCAGCGATCCCCACATCGTCGCCATCGCCGCCGACCATCCGGTCACCGACGCCACCCTCCCCGTCTTCGATCTCGACGACACGAACGCGATTGCCGATTTCATCGCACAGGTGACGGGGCTTAGCCCCTAAGCCTTGCCCTGGTGTTCTACAAGATAGCGTGTCGCAAGCGCGACATGGCGAGGAATAGGCTTGTTCTTGCGGTAGTCGGCAACGAGCCGGCGCGAGATCTCCAAGGCCGACGCCATGCCGTCCAATGTCATGCCGAGCTTATCCATAGCGGTGCGAAAATCATCGTTGTCGAATGTGACCGGCGGTAACGCGGCGAGCCATACCGCCGAGAATTCAAGGTCCTCCCCCGGCCATTCCAATGCGTTGCGATATTCGCTGACCTGCATCTGCCGAAAGAGATCATCGTCGTGTCGAAGCGGAATGTAGATGCGGCGGTTTTCCAGTGCGGGCGCCAGATCGACGACCTTCGTCTCTCCATCTTCCCAGACAATTCTCACCTTACGCCCGTCGAGCGCATCGGCGTCCGCTATCCTCGGCAAAGGTCCACCAACGGTGACGATCTCTTCACCTTTCATTGAGGCGCTCCCAGGCTTCATTCAACACCTTCCTGTTTTCCCGTACCCAAACCAATGCGCGTTCCAGGCTTCGCCGATCGATGGAGCCCGCAAGAATTTCCAAGTCGGATAGACGGACCAGGACTTCGTGATCCGGCGTAACGATATGAAAATGAGGTGGATGGTGATCGCCGGCAAAAATCTGGATCTTCAGATTTCCGAGTTTTACGATAGTCGGCATCACCCATCCCCGCGGCGCCATCAAAAATAGTGCATTATGCGCACTATTTCAAGGTGCAAAAAAGCCGCCGGATCGCTCCGGCGGCTTGGTTTGAGGTGTCCGAGATCGCTACCGATTCGAAGCGACCGGTTTGACCAGCGGGGTGATGCGGCGCACGGTCACGCGGCGGTTTTCCTGTTCGGGACCGTCGGTGCGCACCTTCAGGTAACGTTCGCCGTAACCTTGGGTCGCCAGGTTTTCCGGCGGGATGCCGAATGCGTCCGTCAGCACCCGGGCAACGCTTTCGGCGCGCTCGTCGGAGAGGACGAGGTTGCTGTCCTCTGTACCGACCGCATCCGTATGACCTTCGATCAGGAAGGTTTCGGAAGGATCCCGCTTCAGAACCTTGCTGATCGCGTCGGCAACCTTGCGCAGCGAGCTCGCCTGGTTCATCGGGATTTCGGCACTGCCGGTTGCAAAGGTGATCGTATCCAGGTCGATACGCGGCACCTTGTCGCGGATGCGGGCGGAGTAGCGCACCTCGTCCAGCGAATAGACCCGCTCGACCCGCTCGACCGGCGGCTGTTCCAGGAACTCGTAATAATCCCGGTCCGGCTCGGTCGAGGTATCGATGATGTAGTCGTCGAGCGGCACGCTCAGCCGCATCGGCGGCAGGTCGTCGCCCGGATCGCGCCAGACGTAGTCGCGGCCGCGGCGGTTATCCATCAGCTCCGGCGAATAATAGAGCACGTATTCCTCGCCGCCCCTGACGATTCGCGAGCGCTGGACGATCTCGCCATAGCTGTTGCGGACGGTGACGATCCGCGTCCCGTCGTCGCGCACGATGACTTCGCGCACGCGGCCATCGCGGAGCTGCTCGTATTGCGGCGCCCGATCGCGATCGTTGTAGAAACGACGGCTGTCGTCATGGCGAACGACGGTCTGGTTGTCGATCGAGATGATCACGCGGCCGCCATCGCGGTCGCGATCGCCGTTGCGGTCACGGCTGCCGCCGAGGCCGGCTGCGTCGCGGAAATCCCAACCGCGGGGCCGTTCGAACTGCGGACGCTGGTCGAGGCGCTGGCCGCGCTCTTCCGACAGCTGACGAAATTCCTGCAGCTGCTCGCGGGTGGCACGCGTGCTGCCTTGAGCCTCTGCATCGGTTTTCGGCGGTGCAAGCTGCTGCTGGTCGGCCTGTTGCGGAGCCTGACGGCGCGGACGCTCTCCATCCCGTGACGGACGTGCGGAAGGCGCCTCCTTGGCGCTGTCGAGCACGGCGGCACCATTCTGAACGGGCAATACGACCTGTTCACCGCTCTTGGCCGCAGCCGGATCCTTGGCAAGCTCCTTGGCGCGCTCGACCTGCTGAGGCGTGGTTGCCGTCTGGGGCGCGGTCGGCTGGGCGCCCGGCTGAGCGCCAGTCGCCTGCTGGCCCTGCGGCTGGCCCGGCACCTGCTGACCCTGAGGCACCACCGGCTGTCCTTCGGTCGTCTGACGGCGCGGCGTCTCGCCGGCAGGCGGCTGGCCCGGAGCGGCCTGGCCATTTGCCGGCGGCTGCTGGTTGCGCCTGTCCTGCGCGGTTCCGGTGCCCGGAGCCTGTCCTGGGACCTGACCCGGCGCCTGGCCCGTTGCGTTGCCGCGAGCCGGATTTTCGGGTGCTGCTCCCGGAGCCGTGGCGCGATCGGTAGCCGGCGGCTGTGTCGGCTTTGGTGTTTCGGCCTGCTTTTCAGCGGGAGCTGCCTTGGGCTGCTGGGCATTGCCGCTGGCCGGCTTTTCGGGTGTTGCTTCCGGCGTCGCCGCACGATTGGTGGCAGGTGGCTGCGGCTTCGGGGTTTCTGCCTGCTTCCCGGCCGGCGCTTCCTTCGGCTGTTGGGCATCGCGGCGAGCGGGAGCCTCGGGTGCGGCTTCCGGCGTCGCGGCGCGATTGCTTGCCGGCCGTTCCGGCTTCGGCGTTTCGGCCTGCTTTTCAGCGGGAGCTGCCTTCGGCTGCTGGGCTTCCCTTGCGGCCGGCGGCTCGGCCGGGGGGGTCGGCTGCTCGCGCGGGCGGCGCGGCTGAGCATCGTTTCCGCCCTGCCCCTGGCCGGTCTCCTGCTGCTGGCGGCGCGGACGTTCCTGCGCGGGCGCCTCGGCTGCCGGACGCTCGGCCTGCGGCGCCTGGCGTGGTGCTGCTTCGCGGGGGGCAGCTTCGCGCGGCGCGGCTTCCCGAGGAGCGGCTTCGCGAGGCGCAGCCTCACGGGGGGCGGCTTCCGGCTCAGCCTTGCGCTGGCGCTGCGGCTGTTCCTGCTGCTGAGCCTGGGGCGGCGCTTGCGGCCGTTCGGCCGGAGCCTGCTGCTGCCCCTCCTGGGGCTTGCGGCGTGGGCGCTGCTGTCCCTCGCCTTCCTGCGCATCCGGAGGAATGATGACCTGTTGCTGCACCTCGATGACGCCCGGCATCCGGCCGGCCTCGATGGCGGGTCTCATCTCCAAAGCGGGTCTCAAGGGGGCGGCACCGGCCGGCTGAAGCATCAGCGGCAGCGATATGAGAGGTGCTGCGGCGCTGGCGAACAGTCTGAATTTTTTCGACATGGACATTTCCTCTTCTAGGGGTGTCATCCCTTTCATGCGCGTCCTTTATTGCCTTTTTCGGCGGACTTACGCGGCGGCTCAACTGTATTGCACCAAAATGGTTCCGTTGCAGCCTGTTGCCGACGGCCTGAACCTCGCATGAATGTATTGTTCATCGGCAAAACCCAGGCAGACGTGCACGTAAAATGCCGTTGCAATTTTCTGCGAGCGGGTATCTAAAAATCCATTCGGGGCGCGCCTGCATGCGTGCCCCGTCTTCCTGCGGCCGAAAAAGACCAACACCGCAGGGTTGCCAACAGAGAGGATCAACATGAACATTTCCACCCGATTCCTTGCTGCCGCCTCGATCGCCGCCCTGTCGCTTTTCGCCGGTTCGGCGATGGCCCAGGAGAAACTCGTGATCGGCACCGAAGGCGCCTACCCGCCTTTCAACAACCTGGAAGCCAACGGCCAGCTCACCGGTTTCGACATCGATATCGCCAAGGCGCTCTGCGACGAAATGAAGGTCACCTGCACCTTCGTCACCAATGACTGGGACGGCATCATCCCGGCGCTGCAGTCGAAGAAATTCGATGCCATCATCGCTTCCATGTCGATTACACCGGAGCGGAAGGAGCAGGTCACCTTCTCGAAGAAATATTACAACACGCCACCGGCCATCGCCGTCCCGAAGGATTCGCCGATCAAGGAAGCGACCGCCGCCGGCCTCAAGGGCAAGACGATCGGCGCACAGGGCTCCACCACCCATTCGAACTATGCCGAAAAGCATATGCCCGACTCGGAGCTGAAGCTTTATCCGACTGCCGACGAATACAAGCTCGACATCACCAACGGCCGCATCGATGCCGTCATCGACGATATCGTCGTGCTGTCGCAGTGGATCAAGTCGGACGCCGGCAAGTGCTGCAAGATCCTCAGCCCGCTGCCGATCGACGTCGACATCAATGGCGAAGGTGCGGGCATTGCGGTCCGCAAGGGCGAAACCGCGCTGGCCGACAAGTTCTCGGCCGCGATCCTCGCGATCCGCGCCAACGGCAAATACAAGGCCATCAACGACAAGTATTTCGATTTCGACGCCTACGGCAAGTAATCGACCGGAGAACCCGGTTAACGCCCGGCGGGAGGCTTGCCCTTCCGCCGTTTTTCTTTTTAATGGCGTCAATACAAGACAAAAGCGGCACACAAAAAGGCCGCAGGGGAAAACGACCTTATGAGCGGATTCTTTTCCGCCCTCCTTTCGGCGCTGGATCCGCTTTGCGGGCCCGTCGGGCTTTTTTCATTGTTCGGTTCCGGTAGCATCGTTGCCTGCGGCGAGGCCGGCTGGGGCGACGAGATCGCCTTCGGCGTCAAGGTCACGATCACGCTCGCGCTCGCCACGTTGCCTGTCGGGCTGGTCATCGGCTTCCTGATCGCGCTCGCCGCACAGTCGGAGGAAAAGCTGCTGAGGCTTGCCGCCGGCATCTACACGACGATCTTCCGCGGCCTGCCCGAACTGCTGACCCTGTTCATCGTCTATTACGGCCTGCAGATCCTCATCCAGGCCGTGCTCGCCTCCTTCGGGTACGCTGGGCGCGTCGAAATCAACGCCTTTTTCGCCGGCATGGCGGCGCTCGCCGTCGTCTTCTCCTCCTATTCCTCCGAGGTCCTGCTGTCGGCCTTCAGGGCGATCCCGCGTGGCCAGTACGAGGCGGGCGATGCGCTCGGTCTTCACCGCTCGCGCACCATGCTTCTCGTCATCCTGCCGCAGCTCATCCGCATCGCCCTGCCCGGCCTCACCAATCTCTGGCTGATCCTCTTGAAGGACACGTCCTATGTCTCGGTCATCGGGCTCGCCGATATCCTGCGCCAGACCGGCATTGCCGCGCGTGTCAGCAAGGAAGCCTTCTTCTTCTACGGAATCGCCTGTCTGCTCTATCTGATCCTCGCGATGGTCTCGTCCGTCGGGCTCGGCTTCATCGAGCGCTGGGCGAAACGTTCGGAGGGCCGTCGATGAGTTACGTCAAGGAACTGATCCCGCCACGCGCACCTCCGGCCCTGATCGGCAGGCAGCTGGCGCCGGCGCGTATTGCCGGCATCCTGGTCCTGCTTGTCTGGGCAGCCCTTGCGATCGCACTCGTCTTCATGATGATCAGCGGCTGGAACGAGGATAAATTCCTACGCTACGGCCCGCGCTACCTCCACGGCCTCTGGACCACCATTTCGCTGGTCGGCCTCGCCGTCATCCTGGGTGCCGTGCTGTCGGCACCGATCGCCTTCGCCCGGATGTCGAGAAACAAGGCGTTGAACGGCCTCGCCTATGCCTATGTCTACGTGTTTCGCAGCACGCCGCTGCTCGCCCAGCTGTTCATGATCTATTACGGGCTCGGCAGCTTTAAGCCGCAACTCGAATCCGTCGACCTCTGGTGGTTCTTTCGCGAAGCCTGGTATTGCGGCCTTTTCTCGCTGACGCTCAACACCGCCGCCTATCAGGCGGAAATCCTGCGCGGCGCGATCGAAAGCGTACCGCGCGGCCAGCACGAAGGTGCGGCCGCGCTCGGCCTTTCCAAACGCAACGCCTTCCGCAAGGTCATCCTGCCCCAGGCGCTGATCGTCGCATTGCGCCCTTATGGCAACGAGATCGTGCTTCTGATCAAGGGATCGGCCGTCGTCGCGATCGTCACCGTCTTCGATCTCATGGGCGAGACACGCTACGCCTTCTCACGCACGTTCGATTATCAGACCTATCTCTGGGCGGCGATTTTCTACCTCGCCATCGTCGAAGCGCTGCGGCATCTCTGGGCCTTCATCGAGGCGCGCCTGACGCGCCATCTGAAGCGTTAGCAGCACTCAGGCGAAATGGCTGCTAACATACTGTAAATTATCACGAATGTGCTCTTAAGGTGGAATTGTAAAGCTTCGGTTAAACATGGCATGTTCTCCTATCGGGTGACGCAACGACGTCACCTCGAAACAACAAACGGGAACTGCTTGCATGTCTGAAATGGAAATGATGCTGAAAGGCTACGGGCTGACGACCGCCCAGATTTTCTACCGCCTGCCGGACCATCCGGCCCTGCTGCAAAGCTATGTCTGGCAGAACTACGATCTCGCCCCGGACTTCCCCGAGATGAACGGCTTTCTCAAATTCTGGCAGGAAAAGCTCGACGGACCGCTGCATTCCGTCCGCTATGTCCACCGCAAGCTGATCTCGGCCAGCGAATGGCGGGCCGTCAAGGGCGAGATCATCCTGCACTAAAAACGGCAGCCTCGCGTTTCAGACGTGCACTTCGCCATGGGCGAATTCGCCGTCGTCCGGCTCGCGATGCAGGGCTGAGACAATCACGGCGGCATAAAGCAGCGCGACGAGCGCAATCACGCTCCACCCCGGCAGCGGACCGAGCGCGGCGTTATTGACCGCCTCCGACCATGAAAAGACGACATCCGCCTCAGTATCGTTGGGCAGGAGTTTGGGCGTCGAGATCTTCAGAAGCCACGCCATCAGCAGGATGGCGTACATCCAGACGTAGTTGCGCCTCACCCGGCGAAACAGCGCCTCGCGATAACTGATCAGGAAACAGGGATTGCGCAGACTCGTGGCGATCGCCTGCGCCCAGTCGGGCTTGAGGTCCGCCTGCGGATAAAGCGCCTGCGCGAAATAATGGCGTTCCAGCTTGCGAACCCTGGCGCGGTAGACGTCGAAGAAACGGTAGCGCCGCGCTTCGATCAGGAGAAGCAGCGAGATCAGCAGCATCGCAAACAGAACCACGCCGTGATGCGATGTCGGCGTCGACAGCGAAACCGACAGCAGCGCCGCCACTACCGTGATCGACCAGTTCGAGGTGCGGTCGATGCGGTCGCGCCAGCTGGTCATCCGCCCGAGTTCGCCGCGGTAATAGTGGATGATCACATTGGCCTTTTCGGCGGAGGTCATCGGCAGCGACGGCGCGCGCCGCTCGACATTCTGCTCCAGCACGCTTTTGCCCTCATCGGCTGGCATGACCTTCTCCCGGAGGTGTTTCTCAAAAAGCCGTTCTGCTTTGACCTCTCAACGAATGAGCACCCGCCGCGTTCCCCCTGATGGACAAATGCCGGCTATCGGCTTAAAGCCGCCTGCGAAAAGAAGGACGCTGGCCATGAAGAAGATCGACGAGGAAGCCCTGGCAGAGGCCTATAACCACGCGCTGGCGCTGGAAAAGGCGGGCGATATCGACGCAGCCGTCAAGGCCTACGAGCAGGTGCTCGAGCTCGATCCCGAGGACCACGGCGGTGCCGCCGTCCGCATCGCGGCCATGGGCCGCGGCGAGACGCCCCCCAAGGCGCCGGACGCCTATGTCGAAACCCTGTTCGACCAGCATGCCGAAAGCTTCGAGGACATTCTCGTCGAGCAGCTGGGCTATGCGGTGCCCGTCATCGTGCGCCAGCGCCTGCAGGAGCTGAAGCTCGGGCCGTTCAAGCGCATGCTCGATCTCGGCTGCGGCACCGGGCTTACCGGCGGCACGCTGCGCGACATGGTCGACGATATTACAGGCATCGACATTTCCGAGAACATGGTTGAAATCGCGCACGAAAAGGATCTCTACGAGACGCTTTACGTGGCCGAAGTCGAGGATTTCCTCGAAGACAACGACGACGAGCCCTTTGACCTGGTGACCGCCACCGACGTGCTGCCTTATCTTGGCGCGCTGGAACCGCTATTCTTCGGCGCGGCAGAAAACATGGCGCGCGGCGGCTTGTTCGTCTTTTCTTCCGAGACCCTCTCCCCGGAAGCTTTTGCCGGCCGGCCCTACATCGTCGGCCCCCACCAGCGTTTCGCCCATTCGGAAACCTATATCCGCGAACGCCTCACGGCCACCGGCTTCGAACTTCTCGAAATCTCCGACATCAATGTGCGGATGCAGGACGGCAACCCGACGCCGGGCCATCTGGTGATCGCGCGGCTGATTGTAAAGTCATGACAACCTCAGGTTGAGAACGCAATGACAGTTCTCGGCGCCGTCACAGGTGATGATAGGCGCCGAGCACGACCAAGCGTCCAAATCATCCTAGTGTTCGCGAACCATCTTCTCATCGTCCCTCTTCATCGGTAGTTTGCCCTCCGCAACGGAGGGATTCGGATGACGGCGCAGCGCTATCTTCTTGCCCAGGCCTATAACAACGCATGGGCCAACCACCGGCTGCTGAAAGCCTGCGGAGAGCTTTCGCGCGAAGAGCTGGATGCGACGCGGGTCAGCTTCTTCCCGTCTATCATCCATACCCTCAACCATATCCTGACCGTCGACTGGCTCTATATCAGCGCGCTCGAAGGCAATTGCCTCGGTCCCGCCGCCTTCGAGCCGGAGATTCCCTGTCCGCTCTTTGCCGATCTCGATCGCGAACAGCGCGCCGCCGACCGCCGCCTCATCGATCACTGTCGACGCTTGGATGAGAAAACGGTCGCCGAGGAGATCCGGATTCCCCGGAACACTTTCGTGCAGGTCGAGCCTGCCGACCGGCTGCTGATGCATCTCTTCCAGCACCAGATCCATCATCGCGGCCAGGTTCACGCCATGCTGTCGGGAACCACCGTTCAACCGCCGCAGCTCGACGAGTTCTTCTGCACGGGCGAAGACCAATTGAGACAACAAGATTTTGCCGAACTGGGCTTCACCGAAGCCATGATCTGGAGTTGACCATGCTGTATTTCATCATCAAGGCCCTGCACATTCTGTCCGACTTCCTGCTGATCGGCGGCATGCTGATCAACGCCTTCGTCATCGGCATGGTGCCGCCGACGATCCGCACCGGCGTCATCTCGGCGCTCAGAAGATACGACCGCACCGTCACCACGGCCGCACTCGGCGGTGCCTGGCTTTTCGGCCTGTGGCTCGCCTTCGGCTACGGTTTTTATACGTCCGGCTGGTTCGGCTTCAAGTTCCTGATCGTCATCATGCTGTCGGCTCTGCACGGCATGCAGGGCGCCTGGATGCGCCGCATGGAAGCAGATCCGCATCTCGACCCGCCGGCCTTCGTGCGCGCAGGCCTGCCGATCATCCTCGGCTCGGTCGTCGTTATCGTCGCGCTTGCGGTCATCAAGCCGTTCTGAGCTGCGGCGGCAAACCGATGCCGGTCCCCCCGCGTCGCCCGCTGAAGACCGAACGGCTTCTGCTTCGGCCGACGACGGGCACCGATGCCGGTCGCGCATTCGAAATCCAGTCCGACTGGGAGGTCACGCGCATGCTGCGCATGGCCGCCTTTCCGCCGGACCTCCCGACGACGGAGGCGTGGTTTTCCGATCACGAGCGGGAATGGTTCGCCGGCGAAGCCTACCGTTTTGCCGTGGAAGTCGAAAACCGCATGGTGGGCCTTGTCGATATCGATGAGATTGCCGATGGCGAAGGAGAACTCGGCTACTGGTTCGAGCGGTCCGCCTGGGGTTTCGGTTATGCGTCGGAAGCGGCCCGCGCGGCAATCCGCTTCGCCTTCGAGGAGATCGGGCTTTCGATCCTGAAGTCGGGGCACGCTGAGGACAACCCGGCTTCCGGACGCATCCTCGTCAAACTTGGTTTTCACTATATCGATACCGTCGACCGCTTTTCGCGGCCGCGCGGAGAAAACATCCGGCAGTGCCGCTACGCATTGGCCGCCGCAGACGGATAAGCGACCCGCGCCGGATACCAAAATCTGCGCTTTTCACCGAACTGCGCTTTTCCGAAGGTCCTCTTTGCTCTAATCCTCTGCCCAACAAAATTCTGGAGGTTCAGCATGGCGAAAGTGGCATTCATCGGTCTCGGGGTGATGGGTTATCCCATGGCCGGGCATCTCAAGGTCAAGGGCGGCCATGACGTCACCGTCTATAACCGCACGGCTGCCAAGGCCGAGGATTGGGCGAAAAAATTCGGCGGCAAGGCTGCCGCTACGCCGGCCGAAGCGGCCAGGGATGCCGATTTCGTGTTCGTCTGCGTCGGCAACGACGACGATCTCCGCTCGGTGACAACCACCGAGACCGGCGTTCTCGCCGGCATGAAACCGGGCGCCATCCTGATCGACAACACCACCGCCAGCGCCGAAGTCGCCCGCGAGCTCGATGCCGCGGCCCGGGAAAAAGGCGTCGGCTTCGTCGACGCACCGGTTTCCGGTGGCCAGGCGGGTGCCGAAAATGGTGTGCTCACCGTCATGTGCGGCGGCGACGAAGCGACCTTCGAGAAGGCCAGGCCGGTGATCGACGCCTATGCCCGCATGGTGGGCCTCATGGGTCCGGCAGGCGCTGGCCAGCTCACCAAGATGATGAACCAGATCTGCATCGCCGGCCTCGTCCAGGGGCTCGCGGAATCGATCCATTTCGGCAAGCAGGCCGGCCTCGACATTGAGAAGGTGATCGAGGTGATCTCCAAGGGTGCGGCCGGCTCCTGGCAGATGGAAAACCGCTACAAGACCATGAATGCCGGCAAATACGATTTCGGTTTTGCGGTCGACTGGATGCGCAAGGATCTCGATATCGTGCTGACCGAAGCCCGCCGCAACGGCGCCAAGCTGCCGGTCACGGCCCTCGTCGACCAATTCTACGGCGACGTGCAGGCTATGGGCGGCAAGCGCTGGGATACGTCCTCGCTGCTCGCCCGGCTCGAAAAGAAATAAGCCGGCCATGATCGGCCCCTCCTCCGACGTCGCCGGGTTCATCGCGCATCTCGAAACGCTGCGCTCGGAGGAGAACATTTCCGGCATGGCCCGTTTCGGCATTGTCACCGACCGGGCGATCGGCATTTCCAATCCCGACCTGCAGAAGATCGCGCGGGCCGTCAAACGCGATCACGGCCGGGCGCTGGACCTCTGGCGCACCGGCATCCGCGAAGCCCGCATGCTGGCGATCTATACCGCCGATCCCGCCGCGCTGACGCCGTCCGAGGCGCGCGGATGGGCCGAGGATTTTGCCTCATGGGAAATCGTCGACACCGCCGCCGACCTTTTGACCGAAACGCCCTACTGGCAGGAACTGGTTGCGGATTTCGCCGCGGACGACCGCGAATTCGTCCGCCGCACCGCGTTTGCCATGATCGCCGGCGCCGCCGTGCACCGCAAACAGGAGCCGGACGATACCTTCATCAGCTATCTGCCGCTGATCGAGGCGCATTCCGCCGACCCGCGCAATTTCGTCAAAAAGGCGGTCAACTGGGCGCTCCGCAATATCGGCAAACGCAACCGCTCCTGCCACGCGCCGGCCTTGGCACTTGCCGAAAAACTTACCGCCTCGCGGGACAAGACTGCCCGCTGGATCGGCAAGGATGCAGTGAAGGAATTGTCGGGCGAGAAGCTTCTGGCGCGACTGAAGGCTTAGCCGGCTTTACCCACCCGGTATTGCCGCGGCGTCGCGCCCGCAAAGGTCCGAAACGCCTTGATGAAGGAACTCGTGCTTTCGAACCCGCAGGCGAGGCCGATTTCCGTGATCGGCTCCCGGCCGGCAAGCAGCATCTCCTTGGCCCTCACCATCCGCGCCCGATGCCGGAAATCGCGAAAACTCATGCCGAGTTCTGCGTCGAATCGCCGTGACAGCGTCCGCTCCGAAAGACGTGACGCCTCCGCAAGGGAGCCAAAATCAAGATCCCGGTCGAGATCTTCCAGCATCCGCGCGACGGCGACCGCCATGCCCGGCGACTGCGGTTTCGGCAACCATGTCTCGTCCTCGTCCGCCGCCAGACCCGCTGCAACGGATGCGAGCGCCTTGAAGAAGGCATTCGCGGTTTCGTCGCATGAGGGGCGCCCCGTATCCCAACGCATGACATGCAGGATCATTTGCCGCGCCAGATCGGAAAGACCGAAGACCCGGCAGGCCGGTAGCGGCGCTTCGAATTCGCGATCGCCGAACAGAACCGAGGACGCTGTGGCCGCCCCATTGCTGCGCACCGCAATCACCGTTCCCCGTGCGATCAGCGCAGCCCTTTGCGGCGGCAGCATCCAGCGGCGGTCGCCGATATCGAGAACGAAGGTGCCGGTCGACGCGTAAAGCAGGTAATCGGCATCGAAGGCCCGTTCGATCTCGAACGGCTCGTCAAACACCCGATGATAGGCATGAGAAATTGTCGCCATCGCTGCCGGATTTGCCCTATGCGGCCTGCTGTCCCCGCATCTGCTTTAGCAGTTCGGCGGTGTCGAGCAATGCGGAATGATGGACAATCTTTCCGTCCTTCAGGACGAAGCTCCGGTAGGCGCGCACGCGGATGGGATTGCCGGAGGGTTCGACGCCCTTGAAAGCCGCCTGGTGCGTGCCGCGCAATGTCAGCTCGCAGATGACGCTATCGTCTTCGGCAGTCATCCGCTCGATCGACCAGACGGCATCCGGCATGATCCGCTTCTGCACCGCCACCATGGCGCAGTGTCCTTCGGAATTGGCCGGCGAATAGGTGGCCTCTTGATAGTCGGCTGCGAAAAAGTTTTCGAAGCGCTCGATCAGACCACGGTTCCAGATCTCTTCGATATATCCGCGGATGATCGCTTTATTGGCCTTGGCCTGGTCCTGCATGTCGAGCTCCATCTGTTTCGATGAAACCCAGATAAAACCAAACGGGCCGTTTCAACTCGGCCCGTCCTGCCAGAAAATGATCCCGATCCGCCAAACGGCGAATTATTCTTCGCCCGATTTCTGGTTGTCCAGCATCATGTAGTCGAGCGGCAGTTCGGTCGTGTACTTGATCTGCTCCATCGCAAACACCGACGAAACGTCGCGGATCTCGATCTTGGCGATCAGGCGCTTGTAGAAGGCGTCATAGGCGCCGATGTCCGGCACGACGACGCGCAGCAGGTAATCGACGTCGCCGCTCATGCGGTAGAATTCGACGACTTCCGGGAAATCGACGACGACTTCCGAGAACCGCTTCAGCCATTCGATCGAGTGGCTGGCGGTGCGGATGGAGACGAATACCGTGACCTTGGTATTGACCTTGACCGGATCCAGCAGCGCCACACGGCGACGGATGACGCCGTCCTCTTCCATCTTCTGGATACGGCGCCAGCACGGCGTGGTCGACAGGCCGACCTTCTTCGCAAGGTCCGCGACGGCCAGAGTGGAATCTTCCTGCAGAATGCGCAGTATCTTACGGTCGAGGCGGTCCATCAGAGTCCTTTCGAAATGATTTTTCGTTATACACCGAATTCGTGGCAGTTAACCGAAATTTGTTTCCCGTATCAAGCTATCCACATGCTGTCGCAGCACCGGCAGCAGATCCGCCTCGAACCATGGATTCTTTTTGAGCCAGCCGGTGTTGCGCCAACTCGGATGCGGCAGCGGCAGGATTCTCGGCCCCTGGTTGGCGAAAACATAGTCTCGCCAGTTCTCTACCGTTTCCGTCATGCCCTTGCGTCGCCGGCTCCCCAGATGCCAGGCCTGCGCATAACCGCCGACGGCGATCACCAGTTCGATCTGCGGCATCGCTGCGATCACCCGGGATCGCCAGAACGGCGCACATTCGAGCCGCGGCGGCAGATCGCTGCCCTTGGCATCGTAGCCTGGAAAACAGAAGCCCATCGGCACGATCGCGAACTTTTCCGGATCATAGAATTCGTCGCGGGTGACGGCCATCCAGTCGCGCAGCCGATTTCCCGAAGCATCGTTGAACGGTAGCCCGCTTTCATGCACTCGAAGCCCCGGCGCCTGTCCGGCGATCAGCACCCTCGCCGTCTTCGATAGCACGGCGACCGGCCGCGGCTCATGCGGCAGACGGTCGCCGCCGCCTTTCGCCGGCGCGTCGCGACAGATGCGGCAGGCCGCGATCGCGCCGGCCAGCCCGCCGATATCTTCCCCGCCATCGGCGATGTCATCCATGCTCATTGCCAGGCCGTCACCCGTTTCATCCAATCCCAAAATGCCTCCACCAGGCTGACATCGTCCATCCTGCCGCGGCTGGCGCGCCAGTCACGCGGGCTTTCGAACCGGCCGGCCCACAGTCCCTGCCGTTCGTGCCGCGCCGCCACCTGTTCCTGCGCATAACGTCCCGAGGCGACGGCGAGACCCTGCCGCACCAGCGTGCCGTTGATGCTCGTCGTGCCCGAATGGCAGCGGACGAGAAGCCGACGATATTTGTCGCGCTCGCGGCCGAGACATTCCGTCTTACCGTCGGCAACGAGGCGCATCAGCAGCCGTCTCGCCTCTTCTCCGCAAGCCCATGGTTTGCCGCGGCCGTCTTCGCAGGTCTGGTCGAGTTCCGGCGCATCCATACCCTGCAGCCGCAGGCGCTCGCCGCCCACCGCCAGCGTATCGCCGTCGATCACGTAGAACGAGCCGCGGAGGACGCTGTCGGCTGCCTCGTCCAGCTTGGCGGCAATCAGCACCAGAAGGATGAAGAAGGCCACGAGAAACGCGCCATCGCGAAAAACCCTGAACGTTCGAGCCACAATCCAGCCTTATTGGAAAACGGAAGCTTCAGGAAAATGGCAAACAAAACCTTTCCCGGCAGTACTCTCTTAAGGATTTGGACATACTCTCTCAACACCCGGGGTATCAGTTCAGTGGCCATGAGTAGCGGCGTCAGCACATCGACCGACAAGAACATCGTTGATCGCTCGCGCGGCCACCGTAACAAGGCCGTCTCTAAAGCCGTGCGCGCCACGCGTGAACGCCTGCAGTCCAGCTCCCAGGGCAATCAGATCTTCGACCGCGACATGATCGCCATGCACGTCAATTCCGTGCTGCAGGGCGCATCGGTCATGCCGATCTTCATCGTCGTGGTGACGGCGATCGGAGTCTACCTCAATCCGAACGCCAATCTTTTTGCCTGGGCGCTGCTGATGTTCAGCGTCCATGCAATCAACGTGCTGATCGCCCGTCGCGCCAGCCGCAAGGACATCGGCTCGGGCGACGTCCAGAAATGGCGCCGCAGGCTGCTCGCGGCACAATTGATCGTCGGCACCGGCTGGGCGCTCTTTGCGCTGCAGAACTGCAATGCCTGTTCGGGCGACAATTATTATTTCTACAAGGGTGCCGTTCTCCTTTTCGCGATCTCGATCACCGCTATGAGCAGTTTCATGCTGCGGCTCGGCGTGTTGTTCGGCTTCCTGCCGATGATCCTGGCGCTGCTTGCGACGGCCATCCTGACACGGAATGTGCTTGATATCGGCATGATCGCGATCTGCGCCATCGCGGTCGTCTTCTTCCACTATATCGCCGACCGGCTCTATCGCTCCAACCTGACGCTGATGTCCTATCAGTCGGAAAAGGACGACCTGATCGCCGAGTTGGAAGTGGCGAAATCCATGTCGGACGAAGCCCGCCGCCGCGCCGAAGAGGCCAACCTTGCCAAATCCCGGTTCCTCGCCTCGATGTCGCACGAGCTGCGCACGCCGCTCAACGCCATCCTCGGTTTCTCCGAAGTCATGAGTTCCGAGGTCCTCGGTCCGCTCGCCAACCCGACCTACAAGGAATATGCCGGCGACATCCACCGTTCCGGCCAGCATCTCCTCAATCTGATCAACGAAATCCTCGACCTGTCGCGCATCGAGGCCGGCCGCTACGACCTCGCCGAGGAATCGCTGTCGCTGCTGGAGATCGCCGAGGATTGCATCGGCATGGTGCAGCTGCGCGCCAGCGCCAAGAACATCTCGATCAGCCAGCAGTTCGAACCGCAATTGCCGCAGGTCTGGGTCGATGAAAAATCGATGCGGCAGGTCCTGCTGAACCTGTTGTCGAATGCGGTCAAGTTCACGCCCCAGGGCGGCGAGGTGACCGTCAAGGTCGGCTGGACAGCCGGTGGTGGCCAGTATGTAGCGATCAAGGACAACGGACCCGGCATTCCGGAAGAGGAAATCCCGGTTGTGCTGTCGGCCTTCGGCCAGGGCTCGATCGCCATCAAGAGCGCCGAACAGGGCACCGGCCTCGGTCTGCCGATCGTCCAGGCGATCCTTGCCAAGCACGACGGCCAGTTCATCCTGCGCTCCAAGCTGCGCGAGGGCACCGAAGCGATTGCCATCCTTCCCGCGACGCGCGTGCTGCAGAGCGTGCCGGCGGTTGCCGACGCCCAGACGGTCGCCCGCCGTCGCAAGAGCTTCGCCTGAGGCGATCGACCTCTTTTGCACCGGACTGTTTCGGTGCATAATGTGGCCATGACCAAACTTCTCGACCGCGCCATCGAAGCAGCCAAAGAACTGCCTGCTGAAATGCAGGACGAGATCGCCGAGATTCTTCTAAGCTTCATGGGCAAAGATGATGGAGACGTCTATCAGCTTACGCCGGAGGAAGAAGCCGATCTGGAAGAGGCCGATCGGGAGATTGAACGCGGGGAAGTAGTCGGCGAGGAAGTAGTCCGTACCATTCTCGCGAAATATCTTCGATGAGCGTGCGCTTTACCGCACTTTCGTCCCGACAGATCGATAAAGCCCTATCCTATATCCGCGAGCGGTCTCCATCCGGCGCAGAAAGCGTCTCGCAAAGAATTTCCGAGGCCATTGACCTGCTTGGTCACCAGCCGCGTGCAGGCCGCAAGACGACCAAACCGTCCACGCGAAGGCTTACCCTAGCGCCTTACCCTTACGTCATGCTGTATCGGGTTACCGGCGACAATGTCGTCGTGACCCGCTTCCTCCACTCGGCACGCAAAAGCGCCTAATTCCAAACGCTCCGCACCACCACATAAAGCACGAAAAACCAGTTGGCGCAGAGCAGGCAAAAGACCGCGAACGAGCCGAGGTCCTTGGCGTGGCGGCCGACGGTGGAGATTTCCGGCGAGATGCGGTCGACCAGCTCCTCGATCGCGGTGTTCAGCGATTCCACCGCAAACAGCACCAGCATCAGGATGGCCAAGACGAAATAGTCGAAAGCACCAGCGCCGACGATCGCAAACATCACGACGGCCGCCGCACAGGCGATCACCTCGTGGCGAAAGGCTTCTTCCTGCCACAGGCGCACCAGCCCCTGCATCGAATAACGGAAGGCAGCAATTACCCGGCGGATGCCGGTCGCCCTTTCGATATTGCTGTCGAGCGGCGTCTTTTCCATCCGGGGCTCAGTGGCTCTTGTTGCTGACGCCGGCCTGCTCGAACGTCGCCATGCCGGAATGGCAGGCGGCGGCCGCCTTGACGATGCCAGCCGCAAGTGCCGCACCGGTCCCCTCGCCGAGCCGCATGCCGAGGGCCAGAAGCGGCGTCTTGCCGAGCTTCTCGATCGCACGCAGATGTCCCGGTTCGCCGGAGACGTGGCCGATCAGGCAGTGGTCGAGCGCTGCCGGATTGGCGGCCTTGAGGATCGCGGCCGCGGCCGTCACCACATAACCGTCGAGCAGGACCGGGATTTTTTCGACGCGCGCAGCCAGGATCGCGCCGGCGATCGCAGCGATCTCGCGGCCGCCGAGGCGGCGCAGGATTTCCAGCGGATCGCTCAGGTGATCCTTGTGGAATTCGACGGCAGCCTTCACCGCGGCGATCTTGCGCTCCATGAATTCGCCATGAGAACCGGTGCCGGGACCGACCCAGTCCTCCGCCTCGCCACCATAAAGCGCAAGGTTGATGGCAGCCGCGATCGTCGTATTACCGATGCCCATTTCGCCGATGCAGAGAAGATCGGTGCCGCCGGCGATCGCCTCCATGCCGAAGGCCATGGTCGCCGCGCAGTCGCGTTCCGAAAGTGCCGCCTCGCTGGTGATGTCGCCGGTCGGGTAATCGAGCGCCAGGTCGAAGATTTTCAGGCCGAGGTCATGGGTGACGCAGATCTGGTTGATCGCCGCACCGCCGGCTGCGAAATTTTCGACCATCTGCTGAGTGACGGATGACGGGAACGGTGTCACGCCGTGGCGGGTAACGCCATGATTGCCGGCAAAGATCGCCACAAGCGGCCGGTTGACGGCCGGCGCTCGGCCCGTCCAGGCGGCCAGCCAGAAGGCGATTTCCTCAAGCCGCCCCAGGGCACCCGGCGGCTTGGTCAGCTGCGCATCGCGCTCGCGCGCCGCCACCAGCGCCCGCGGGTCCGGTCCGGGAAGGTTCTGCAGCAGGACACGGAAATCGTCGAAAGGCAGGCCGCTCACGCTCATGGAAAGTCTCTCTTGTGTCTCGGTCTCGTCTCGCGGCGGGAAAACTTGTCTTTTCCCGTAAATCGCGCTTGTGTGCGCAAACTCATAGTCGGGTCGGATCGGAGGAACAACTGCCAAACGCAACGGAATTCATCGCGGACCTCGCCCGCTCGGTCGGGTTCCTCAGCCGTCTGCCGGTGCCGGACCGTTTTTTCCGCGGCCATAACGGCACGATTTCGCGGGCGGTGCGGGCGTTTCCCGTCGCGGGGCTGATCATCGCGATCGTGCCGGCCCTCGTTCTTCTGCTCCTGCAGTCCGGTGATCCGCTGCTCGTCAGCCTGATTGCGCTTGCGTTGCTGACGCTTGTGACCGGCGCGCTCCACGAGGACGGCCTTGCGGACACGGCGGACGGTCTCGGCGGGGGACGGGACAAGGACCACGCGCTCCTGATCATGAAGGATAGCCGCATCGGCGCCTATGGCGCCGTGGCGCTGGTCCTGTCTTTCGGCCTGCGGGCCTCGGCGCTTTCCGCACTTTTCCGCGACGATGCCGTCACGGCGGCGCTCGCCGTGCTTGCCGTTGCAGCCGTCAGCCGCGCGATCCTGGTCGCCCATTGGCGCGCGTTGCCATCAGCCCGGGAAAACGGTGTCGCGGCAGGCGCCGGATTTCCGGAGGACGGCGCCCGCAATATCGCGCTGTTTTCCGGCGCCGCCATCGCGCTTGTCCTTCTCGTTCCGGTTCTCGGCCTGCCGAAAGTGCTGCTGTCGCTGATCTTGGCGGCACTCGCCGGTTTCGGTTTCACCCGTTTCGTGCGCCAGAAACTCGGCGGACACACGGGCGATACGATCGGCGCTACTCAACAATTGAGCGAGATCGCCATGCTCGCCACTCTTGCTCTTGCCGCCTGAAACCCCGATATACTGACGCATGATTTCGCCTTGCACCCTCGTCTGTTCGATCGACCTCAAGACCGGCTATTGTTTCGGCTGCGGACGCACGCGCGAAGAGATAGCCGCCTGGACGGATTATACCGATGCGGAGCGCCGTGTGCTGATGGAAACACTCCCCGCACGGCTTGAAACCGTCGAGCGCCGGCCGCGTCGGGAAACCCGCCGGCAGCGCATAATCCGGGAACGCGACACCGCATGAACGCGCTCACCGGCATTCTCATCGTCCTCGGCATTGGCCTGGCGCTGCTGATCTTCAACCACGATGCCGGGCAGACCTTCGGCATCGACAACGACGATTTCGGCCAGATCATCTACCTCCTGCCGATCGCCGGCCTGCTCGCCGCCGGGATTCTCGCCGGCCGGCGCGGCAATGCCGGTGAGGTGCTGCGCAATATCGCCATCTGGCTGCTGATCATCCTCGGGCTGGTCACCGCCTATCTCTATCGTGACGACGCCAGCAATGTCGCCGCAAGGGTGACTGCTGGCCTGCTGCCCGGTACCGCCGTGGTGGTGACGACCAGCGAAGGCGGCAACGAGGTGATCATCCACAAGACCCAGGGCAGCCATTTCCAGACCAATGTCAGGGTCCAGGGCAAGGTCCTGCCGATGCTAGTCGATACCGGCGCCAGCACCGTGGTTCTCTCCTATGACGATGCCCGCGCGATCGGCCTCAATCCGCAGAGCCTCAATTATTCGGTCTCGGTGATGACCGCCAACGGCCGAGCAATGGCCGCGGGGGTGCGGCTGGACGAAATCGCCATCGGCCCGATCGTGCGGAAAAACGTCCGGGCGATGGTCGCGGAAGACGGAAGGCTCGGCGAAAGCCTGCTCGGCATGAGCTTCCTCTCCACCCTAGGCTCCCTGCAGATGCAGACTGACGAGCTGAGGCTGCGGGACTGAGGTCAGCCGAAATCCTGGATGGCTACGCCATCGCCCTTGCTGCGGAAATGACTCGGCGGCGTGCCGATGATGCGCTTGAAGGCGCGGCTGAAGGAGGCTTCGGCATCGTAGCCTAGCCGTTCGGCGACGGTCGCCACCCGTTCGCCGTCGCGCAGCCATTGACGGGCCTGGTGCATGCGCACCCGTGCGACGTAGCGGGCCGGAGTTTCGCCGACGACGCGCAGAAACCGTTCGGCAAAACCCGATCGCGACGCCCCCATCAGCCTCGCCAGCGCCGCCACGGTCCAGTCACGGTCGGGCTGGAGATGGATGGCGGCGAGCACGCGGCCGACCTCCGGATTGCGCACGGCCGCAATCCAGCCGGTCGTATCGCCGCAACCGTGTTCGACCCAGGTGCGGATCAGCGTCGCGGTCAGCACGTCGGCGAGTCTTGCGAGAATGCCGCCGGCGCCGACCCGGTCCATGTCCACCTCGCGCGCCATCGCATCGAGAAGATGCGGGATCGACGGCTCGTTTCTGGCGAGATCGCTGGTCAGCATCGCCTCGGGCATCAGTTGCAGCAGCGGATGCAGCTTGTCGATGTTGAAGCGCATCGAGGCCGTCAGCGCCACGGTGCCGCCGCAGGCATCGGCGCATTGCACGTCGAACACGCCCTGGCAGACCTCCTTGCGGCCGAACCGGCCGAAAGGCAGCGGCGGAATTCCGGGGGCGCTTGCCAGCACATGTCCATCGCCACGCGGCAGTAGCGCCGCATCTCCGGGCCGCAATTCCAGCCATTCGCCGGAGGGCGTCTGCAGCCATGCGGAGCCGGACGAAATGAAATGGAACCGCGCCGCCTCCTGCGCCGGAAACGATGTCGCCCAGGGCTCGGGAAGCCGGCAGCGGCCGTATTCGACACCGTCGAGCCGCAGGCCCCGCAGCATCTCGGTCAGAGGATCGGAGGGGTCTATCGATGGTTCTTTGGACGAATGGTCAAGCATATCGGATTTTCTAGCATGGAAACTACAGACTGTCACGCCTAAGTCTAATCCATCCTCCCGGCACGGCCTTCCGTGCCACCTCCCAAGACAGGACATGACTATGACTAACAGCATTTTTGAAGAGGACGATGTCGTGCGCGACACGTCGTCCCCGAACACATCGGCCAAGGCCCGGTGGGACGCGGTCATCGCGCTCACCCTCGGCGTCTTCGGCCTCGTGACGGCAGAGTTCCTGCCGGCGAGCCTGCTCACCCCGATCTCCGCTGATCTCGGCATCAGTTCCGGCGTTGCGGGCCAGACCGTGACGGTGACGGCGGTCGTCGCAGCTTTTGCCGGCCCCGGCGTCGTCATCGGCACCCGCAGCTTCAACCGGCGCTGGACGCTGTTCGGGCTGACCGCCCTGCTCATCCTCTCCTGCGCGCTGGCGGCCCTTGCCAACGGCCTGACCCTGCTCCTCGTGTCGCGCGTCCTGCTCGGCGTCGGGCTTGGCGGCTTCTGGGCCATGGCCGGGGCGCTTGCCATGCGACTCGTGCCCATGAACCACCTGCCGCGCGCCATGGCGATGATCTTCACCGGCGTCTCGGTGGCGACCGTTATGGCGGCACCGCTCGGCGCCTATATCGGCTCCACGCTCGGCTGGCGGGCGGCCTTCGTGCTCGCCGGCGCTGTCGGCGTGCTGGCGCTCATCGCGCAGCTCGTCACCGTACCCTCGCTGCCGCCTGCCGGACATGCCGGTCTCGGCACGCTGGCGGAAGTCCTCAAGCGGCCGAAGATCCGCATCGGCCTGATCGCCACCCTTCTCATCGTCGCCGGCCATTTTGCGGGCTTCACCTATATCCGCCCCTATCTGGAAGACGTTCCGCGGCTTAACGTCGAGATGGTCTCGCTCCTCCTGCTCGCCTATGGCGCCGGCGGCTTCTTCGGCAATATCGTCGGCGGCATGATCACCGAACGCAGCTCGACGCTCGGCGTCGTCTTCGCCTCCGGCCTGATCGCCGTTTCCGCCGTGCTCCTCGTCTCCCTCGGGGCTTCGACGACGGCCGCGGCGGTCGCCATCACGCTCTGGGGTTTTGCCTTCGGCGCGCTGCCGGTCAGCATCCAGAGCTACATCACCCGGGCCGCCCCTGACGAGGCGGAAAGCGCCGGCGCGCTGCTGCTGACGACCTTCCAGATCGCCATATCCAGCGGCGCCGTACTCGGCGGCCTGCTGATCGACGCTCAGGGACCGCTCGGCGTCATGACCTTCCTTGGCATCGCAGCCATTCTCGGTGCGTCGGTGATGGTCGCACGCGGCGGACGCCAGGTCCAACTCAGCCAGGGCTGAACCGAACACGACTATCGGCTGCGGTCAGTTGCGCAGCCGATAACCCGTCTTGAAGATCCAGCCGAGGATCGACAGGCAGATGACCAGGAAGAGGGTGATCATCCCGAGGCTCACCATCGGGTTGACGTCGGCGATCTCGTAGAAACTCCAGCGGAAGCCGGAGACGAGATAAAGGACCGGATTGAAATGGCTGACCGTCTGCCAGAAGGGCGGCAGCATGTTGATCGAATAGAAGCTGCCGCCGAGGAATGTCAAAGGCGGCACGACCAGCATCGGAATGACGTTGAGCTGCTCGAAATTCTTCGCCCAGATGCCGATGATGAAACCGAACATGCTGAAGGTGACCGCCGTCAGCACCAGGAAAAGCACCATCATGAACGGATGGGCGATGTGAATGTCGACGAAGAACGAGGCGGTGGCGAGGATGATCAGGCCGATGATCAGCCCCTTGGTCGCCGCCGCACCGACATAACCGACGATGATCTCGGTCATCGCCACCGGCGCCGACAGGATTTCGTAGATCGTGCCGGTGAATTTCGGGAAATAGATGCCGATCGAGCCGTTGCTGATGCATTGCGTCAGCAACGTCAGCATGATCAGGCCGGGCGTGATGAACGACCCGTAGGAAACGCCCTCGACCGTCTGAATGCGCGAACCGATCGCGGTGCCGAAGACGATGAAATAGAGCGAGGTGGTGATGACCGGCGAAATGACGCTCTGCAGCAGCGTGCGCCGCAGCCGGGCCATCTCGAAGACATAGATCGACTTGATCGCTTCGAAATTCATGCGTCTTCTCCCACCAGTGCCACGAAAATATCCTCAAGCGAGCTCTGTCGCGTGGAAAGATCGCGGAAATGAATGTCCTGGGCGGCGAGCGTCGACAGCAGCGATGCAATCGTGCCCTGCCCTTCCTCTCCCTGGTATTCGTGGATCAGTGCCGTGCCGTCTTCGGAAAGCGTCAGGTTGTAGGCAGCGAGGCTTTCCGGCAGTACCTTCAGCGGCTCGGACAGTTCGAGCCGGAGCTGCTTGCGGCCGAGCTTCTTCATCAGCGCCGCCTTTTCCTCGATCAGCAGCAGCTTGCCACCGTTGATGACGCCCACCCGGTCGGCGATCTCTTCCGCCTCCTCGATATAGTGGGTGGTGAGGATGATGGTGACGCCGCTTTCACGCAGCTTCTCGACCAGCTGCCACATCTCGCGGCGCAGGTTGACGTCGACGCCGGCGGTCGGTTCGTCGAGGAACAGGATTTTCGGTTCATGGGCGAGCGCCTTGGCGATCATCACCCGCCGCTTCATGCCGCCCGAAAGTTCGCGCAGCATGTTGTCCTTCTTGCTCCAGAGCGACAATTCCTTCAGCACCCTCTCGACCAGCGCCGGATCAGGCTTCTTGCCATAGACGCCGCGGGAAAAGCTGACCGTATTCCACACCGTCTCGAACATGTCGGTCGTCAATTCCTGCGGCACCAGGCCGATCAGCGACCGCGTCTGGCGGAAATCCCGGATGACATCGTGGCCGCCGACCATCACCTTGCCGGTCGATGGATTGACGAGGCCGCAGATGATCGAGATCAGCGTCGTCTTGCCGGCGCCGTTCGGGCCGAGCAGCGCGAGGATCTCGCCTTCCTCGATTTCCAGGTCGATGCCTTTCAGCGCCTGGAACCCGTTCTCGTAGGTCTTGGTAAGTTTATCTATGGAAACGACTGAGGCCATGCGGAACGGTTCTTCCCAAGGATTCTATTTGCGGGATGCGCCGCGAATATAGGCACCCCAACCTTCGAAACCATCCCTTGTGGAAGAATATTGCTGACGGTTTCAGAGGATAATCGACGGGCAGAGCCGCTCCGGAATGACGATCCGGTCTCGACCGCGATATCTCGACCGAAGAAACCGCCGCTGTCATTTTTCCGTGACGTTCCTACAGCATTGTCCCACCAGGCAAGCAACGGTCCCGCCCTTTACGCCGCACGTAACCCCTCGCGCGACCGTCATGACCATAGTGTTTTAGTCTTTCTCGTTTTCCGCTTGCCGCATGCGTACTGTTTTCAAGTATGAGTTCTTCAGTAACCGGAAGCACGGCTCCTCCCCGCGAGCCCGACCTCCACTCTCGCCGGCTCCCTGAGCCGGCTTTCTTTTTTGTGGGTTCAAGCCAATTCCGTTCGGGAGGCCGGGTGAGACCCGACGCGCGATGGGCATGGTCTGCGCGTCGGGTCTCGTGCCGCAGTAGGGGTAAAGCCTGGGGGGCGGACTGCGGCACCACCACTCTTGCGTCGCCGCTGCTTATGGTTCCAGTTTGGTTTCCGCATATGGTTTAAGGAGCGTTAATGTCCACAGGCTCGCCGCAATCGCCATATCCGAAGCGGAAGCTCAGGTCCTGCGTCTGCCGGGCAGCGCATGCCGCCATGCGGTTTCCAGGGCGTCGCGGAGGTCCGCCTCTTCGAGTTCGGAAAGAACCGCCGTCGTCCAGCCTTGACGGCCCCAGGCGTTCTGAACGGGCGAAAAAGCATTCGGCAGCATCTCGCATTTGAACTGCTGCTCGTCGGGCGTGAACCTGAAATTCGCGGTCAGGCCATCGGCCGCAAGCGTCGCGTAGATGCGCCTGACCTTGAACGCCGACCGGTCGAAATGCGGCGCCTCGGACGTTCCTTCGAGCGAGAGGGCCAAGTTGCGGAGCATGTCGGCATCGGCCATCGTCAGACCTCAGTCGCAATAGCGCTTGCCGCCCCTGCGGGAGCGCAGGTCGAAGTGAAAATGGTTCCAGTGTTCCGCATTGCTGCCGGGGCCGAGCACGGTGCTGAAATACTTGCAGCTGTCGCTGCGCACCGCCTTCAGGAGACCGCCCTCGCGCATCGAGAACAGGCCCTTCTTGCGCACGTCGATCTCGTGGCCATCCTTCAGCACGATCTGGCCGATGTCGATGGCGTTGCCCTTGGCATGCTCGGACATCGGATTGTTGAGCTGGTTGCTGTTGTTCATCCGCCGGCAGGAGTAACCGCCCATCGGCACGATCTTCTGGATGCCGGTCAGATAGCGGTAACGGGCGGAAGGCGCGAGCTCGTTCTTCACCCATTTGGCAAAGGCGAGCGTCGTCTGGCAGTTCAGCGTGACGGCCGGCTTGACGTCGATATTGCCGGACAGGCCGGAGAGTTTCACCGGATAAGGCACCCTGCAGCTCGGGCCTGCGTCGATGGGCGGGCGGTCGTCGAATTCGACGCCGAGGCGGCGCAGTTCGGCGCGGCAGCTGACCTCCGACTGCGGCATCACATCGCGCTGCCAGGGCATGTCGCGCTGGCTCATCGGGCCGCTGTCGATCATCGGATTGTTGGGCCGCAGCATTGCCACCTGCTGGGTGCCGGCCGCCGATCTGCTGCCGGGAGGTGCTATGCTCTGCTCATTACCCCAAGCCATGTCGCGATTGGCCGCGTTGCCGCTCGAAAGATCGCCTTGCAGGCCAGCGCCCTGGCGCTTCGGCGGCACCCGCACGCGGTCGTCGTTCATGGGTTGGGAGATCGGCGGGCGGCGCGACTGCAACGCGCGGGGATTGTCGGTGCCGATGCCGTCGACGACGGGCTGGTCGCCGACACCTTCGGCGATATCGGAATCCTCTTCCGCGGCAAGCCCCGTGACGTCGCTCTCGTCGGGGCCGAAACCGAGCTCGGCATCGATGTTGACGCCGTCTTCCGGAATGGTCGTCGGCGCGGCATTGCGGGTCGTGTTGCGCTGTCGGGCGGAGGCCTGCTGCTGCATCGCCTCGTCGCTGTCGATCATCGGCAGGCGGCTCTGGCGCGCGCCGGGTGCCTGCTGCGACATCGGCGCGCCAAGCGGCGCCGACTGCACCGGCTCCGGCGCCCGCAGATAGTGGCCGCCGTCATTGGCCCCGGAGCCGGGATAGGCCGAATTCTGGTAGTTCGAATTCGGATAACCGGTGCCCGCAAGGTTCGGCGTATTTGCGTAATCGACGGCGCGGGCCCCGGAGACCGGCGCGGGGTTCGTCGGATAGGCCTGCTGCGAGGCGGGCTCGCGCGGTATGTCGCGCATCGGCTGGATCGCCCCGACGCGGCCGTTATCGATCGACGCCGGCGGAACGAGATCCCCGGCGGAGCAGGCAGCCAGCATTGTCGGGATCATCAGCGAGCCGATCACCCGCCGAGAAAGGGAAGCATACGCCATACAAGTTTGCCACTCTTCCGGTGCCGAAATGACACACGCTGAGAGTTTAGGCAAAGTCGGTAAATGAACCTTTGAGAAATCAAGGCTCTTTCGTGACCTTTCGGTGCATTTCGAGGTCGTTTCAGGACGCCCGCTGTCCCATTGCCTCCATTCTGGCGATCCATTTCGCGCCACCGAATTTCCTGGCCGCAACACTCCCCACCAAGGCCGCGCGCACCGGCCGGATGCCGACGAAATGCAGGATGCCTGCTTTCAGCGCCTTCAGGCTGTGGCTGCCATAGCCGATCCGATAATACCAGGCGGGCATGCCCATGGTGATCACCACCCGCGCCGACTTGCCCCTCAGAAGCCCGCTGTCGAAGCGTCGGCGGGCGGTGTCGTAAGCAAAGCCCGGCCGCGCCACCTGTTCCAGGAACGCCTTGACCAACGCCGGCATCGAGCCGAGCCAGAGCGGATAGATAAGCACCAGGTGATCGGACCGCCCTATCTTCACCTGCGCATCGACGATCGGCGGGCTCACCGTTCCGTGCTCCTGTTCCTTCTGCGAGGTCAGGAACGGCACGCCCATGCGGGCAAGCTCGATACGCTCGACCGAATGTCCGCCAACCTCGGCTCCCCTGGCATAGGCGTCGGCCAGCGCATGGCAGAGATGCGGCTCTGAGGCGTCCGGATGTCCCTGGATGATCGCGATCCTCGCCATCGTCATTCTCCGTTGAAGATGACGAAGCGTTAAGGACAACTGAGTTTGGTGTATTTGATACTTATCAATGCGGCCGACAGCAAAAGGCCGCCGGGCTTTTTGCGCCGGCGGCCTTGTGTTTTTCAGCGGTAGATCGGTCGATCAGGCGGCGCGAGCGCGGGATGCCTGACCCGAGGTCGCCGCGCGGCCTCCGTTGCCGAGCCTGAAGGCCGAAAGGAGGCCCTGCAGGTGCAGGCTCTGTTCGGCGAGCGTCTGGCTTGCCGCGGTGGTCTCCTCGACCATCGCCGCGTTCTGCTGGGTCATCTGGTCCATGTGGTTGACGGAGGAGTTGATCTCCTGAAGCCCGGTCGCCTGTTCGCGGGCGGCCGTCGCAATCGTGTCCACATGGGCGTTGACCCGCTCGACCAGGGTGGCGATCTCGACCAGCGCATCGCCGGTGGAGCGCACCAGCGCCACGCCGCCTTCCACTTCGCGGGCGGAGTTGCTGATCAGCGTCTTGATCTCCTTGGCGGCATTGGCGGAGCGCTGCGCCAGTTCGCGGACTTCCTGCGCCACGACCGCAAAACCGCGGCCCGCCTCGCCGGCCCGAGCCGCCTCGACGCCGGCATTCAGCGCCAGGAGGTTGGTCTGGAAGGCGATCTCGTCGATCACCGAGATGATCTGGTTGATGCGGTTGGAGCTCTCCTCGATCCGGCCCATGGCGTCGATCGCATTGCGGACGATCTCGCCTGAACGGCCGGCGCTGTCCTTGGTCTCGCTGACCATGGTGCGGGCCTCGACGGCCCGTTCCGACGCGGTGCGGACGGTTGCGGTGATCTCGTCGAGTGCTGCCGCGGTCTCTTCGAGCGCCGCCGCCTGCTGTTCGGTGCGCTTGGACAGATGGCCCGTCGCCCCGGAAATGTCCGAGGCGCTGTCGCGCACCACAAGGCTGGTCTCGGAGATCGCCGCGATCGCCTGGTGGAGCGAACCGACCGCCGCGTTGAAATCGTGGCGGAGTTTGGCATAGTCCTCGCCGATATCGACAAGTGCCACGGAAAGGTCGCCCCCGGCCAGAGCCTCGAGCGCCCGGCCAAGCTCGCTGATCGCGCGCCCCTGGCGTTCGGCAGCGGCCGTCATCGTCCGCTCGTTGTCGGAGCGCTCGCTGGCGATCATGCGGGCCTGTTCGGCCTCGCGGGCCTGCAGCTGGACCCGTTCGTCGACCGAATCGCGCAGCACGGAAAGCGCGCGGGCCATCTCGCCGATCTCGTTCTTCTGTTCGGTGCAGGGCACGGTGACGCGCGCCTCGCCCGATGCGATCGACTGCAGCGCCTGCCTGATCTTGCCGATCGGGCCGGTCACCGTCTTGACCACGAAGGTGGCGCCGGCGATCAGCACCAGCGCGCCGATGCCGAACATCGAGGCGAAGTTGATCGCATCGCGCCGGAACATGGCGTGCAGGTCATCGACATAGACGCCGGTGCCGACGATCCAGCCCCAGGGGGCGAAACCGGCGACATGCGAATATTTCTCGACTGGCTGCTCGGCGCCCGGCTTCGGCCAGTAGTAGTCGACGAAGCCCTTGCCCGTCGGGCTTGCCTTGACGGCGTTGACGAACTCGACGAACAGGAACTTGCCATTCGGGTCCTTGTCGTTCGACAGGTCCTTGCCGTTCAGCTCCGCCTTGATCGGATGCATGATCATCCGCGGCAGCATGTCGTTGAGCCAGAAATAGCCGCTGCCATCGCCGTAGCGCATCACCGAGATGACCGCCTTGGCCTCGGTCTGGGCCTGCTCGCGGGTCATCGCGCCGGAGGCTTCGAGGGCCTGGTATTTCTTGAGCACGGTCAGCGCCACATCGTTCATCTGGGCAAGGCCCGCCTTCCGCTCCCGTTCCGACGAAGCGTAACTCTGGAACAGGCTGAAGACCATGGCGCCGCCGAGGATGACGAGCGACAGGAGCACAAGACTATAAAGGCGCCAGGAAATGGCGAGACGTTGCATGGGACCCCCCTTATGTGCAATTCGCCTTAAATTCTAATGGTCGATGGTTACCAGGTAGTGAAGCCCTGACAAATCGCGGCGAACGCGAATTAGTTCAGCCTAAATAATTGATGTTGAAACGCTTTTTGGCGGAGTTTCCTTCTCCTTCATGTGCGGTTAGTCTCGCGGCGGGAGGAGTCGCCCGAAAACCGCTTCGAAAGAGAGACGACATGACCGAAAATCCCAAGCCGACCGGCGAACTGACGCTCCGGACGCTCGCCATGCCGGCGGATGCCAACGCGGCTGGCGATATCTTCGGCGGCTGGGTGATGGCGCAGATGGACCTGGCGAGCGGCATCCGCGCCGCCGAACGCGCCCGCGGCCGCGTGGTGACGGCGGCGGTCAAGGAAATGGCCTTCGAACTGCCGGTCAAGATCGGCGATACGCTGAACATCTATACGGAAATCACCCGCGTCGGCCGTTCGTCGATCACGCTGACCGTCGAAGCCTGGGCGCAGAGGGCGCGTCACCGGATGATCGAGAAGGTCACGGCAGGGACTTTCATCATGGTCGCGCTCGACGAGGATGGCCGCCCCGTGCCGGTGCCCGCCGAGCAATAGATCGAGGAACAGCCATGGACGTCGCCACCGCCGCCGAAACCTATACGCATATCCGCGTGGTCATGGGCATGGTGGTGAGCCTCAGCCTGGCGCGGTTGCTGAACGGCCTCGCTGGCATCGTTCAGCATCCCGGCGCGGCGCGCATCTACCCCGTCCACCTCGGCTGGGTGGTGTTCATGTTTCTGTTCCTGGCGCATTTCTGGTGGTGGGAATACCGGCTGCACGCCCTGCCGGTGATCGGTTTTGCGGCTTATCTTTTCCTGATCGCCTTCTGCGCGCTGTTCTTCTTCCTCTGCGCCCTGCTCTTTCCGACTTCGATGCAGGATTATGACGGTTACGAACATTATTTCCTGTCGCGGCGAACCTGGTTCTTTGGTTTCCTGGCGGGAATGCTCGTCACCGATCTCGTCGATACGGCTCTCAAGGGTTGGGATTATTTCATGTCGCTCGGCTACGAATATCCGGCCCGCACCGCGTTCTATATCGTGCTCAGCATCATCGCCGCGATCACCACCGACCGGCGTTATCACGCGGCCTTCGTCGTCTTCGCGCTGGCCTACCAGTTCTACTGGGTATTCCGGGTCTACGACCTCCTGACATAGGCACGACCGGCCGGATCACCCCCTCAGATAGGCCGAGGACCTGTCGAAACTCAGGCCGGGGAAAACCTTGGTGGTGAGATTGTCGGGCTCGATCCCGAACTGCCGGTAAAGCATGGCGGCCGCGACCTCGCGGACGTCGCCGGTCGGCATCAGGTCGCGGCGGTCGAGCAGCTTGTCTTCGGAAAGCCCTGGCCATTTGCCCAAGACCCTGCCGCCCGGGATCGCCCCGCCGGCGAGCACCGCAAGCCCGCCGGTTCCGTGGTCGGTGCCGTTGGTGCCGTTCTCGCGGGCGGTGCGGCCGAATTCGGTCATTGCCAGCACCACGGTCTTTTTCCAGGCCTCGTCGCCGAGCGCATCCTTCAGCGTGATTATCGCGGTCGAGAGATCACCGACGGCTTTCCTGAACTGCCCCTGCTGGCCCACATGAGTGTCCCAGCCGTTGATCGAGAAGCTGGCGATCCGGTAGTCCTCGCGCAGCATGCCGCCGGCAAGCCGCGCCATGTCGGCAATACCAGCGCCCCGCCGGTTGTCGGCGTAAAGGGAGTCCGCCGACATGTCGGTCTTCTTCGCCTCCTCCATGGCTTTCGCAAAGGCCGGATCGCCGGCGTAGAGGCGGTCGAGAAAGGCGATCTCGTCTTCGGCAAGCGCGAAATTGCTTTGCGACGACCAGCTATCCGCCTCGTTCGGACCACTGAGGATCAGTTCCATCGACGTATTGATATCGATCGCCTTGCGGCCGTTCGAGCGCGGGATGACCGCGAGCGTGCGGTTCAGCCAGCCGGTGCGCTGGCCCTTGGCGTTGCCGCCGGTCTCCAGCATGTCCTGGCCGTCGAAATGGCTGCGCTGGTCGCGATAGGGCGTCGAGACGGCATGCACGAAGGAGAGCTCGCGCGCCTGCCACAGCGGCACCAGCGCGGAAGCTGCCGGATTGAGCCCGAAGAACCCGTCGAGATCGATGAGCCCGGTATCCGGCCTCAAGCCCAGTTTCGGGCGCAGCGCCGCATAGGCCGGATCGCCGTAAGGCTGGACGAAGTCGAGCCCGTCCATGGCGCCGCGCAGGATGATCGTCACGAAGCGGTTGTCGCCGGGCATCGCTGCAAAGCTCACCGGCGTCAGGAGGGGAGCCGCAGCCGCGCAGCAGGCGCCGGCCAGAAAACCGCGGCGAGACAACGGGAAACTGTCCTGGACGCTCATCTCTTATCTCCTGTTGAATTCAGGGGATGCCAGCACCATCGTGATGCCGTGCACTTTGTTGGGCGCCTGCGCGATCACCCTGCGGGTCTCCGGATGGGCGGCATCGGCAAGTGCGGCCTGCAGGAATTCGGACGGCTCCAGCCTCTGTGCAAAGATGCGCCCGACCATGCGCGACCAGGAAATCCGTTCGCTCAACTGGCTCGGGGTCAGCCACACGTCCGTTTCGTCCGCGAAACCCGCGGGGCTCGGCGGCTGCCAGATCGGCTGGCCCATGCGCTGCAGCGCGCCGAGCGTCAGGGCATTGGCACGCCCCGCCTTCTTCCTGATATCTTCCCTCTTCGCCATACCAGTCAGGTCCATGGCCTTCTGCATCGGGCTCTCGTCCTCGTCGCCATCGTCCATGTCGCGCAGCAGGTTGGCCAAATTCCTCTCCGGCAGATCGAGGGCGCGGAAACCCGACGCCACGAACTCGAACGGCTGCTTGATCTTCTGGCCGGGATCCGACCAGGCCCGCGGATGAGCGAGCATGGCGCGGTAGACCTCGGTCAGATTGCCCTCGCTCTGCGTCCATGCCGCGACCATCACGCCTACCATGTCTTCGGGCGCCTCGTCGGCGACGAAATGCCGGACGAGCTTGCCGCAGACATGCCGCGCGGTCGTGGGGTTGGCGGCGAGGTCCTCGAGCATCAGGACGTGGTCCTGGCCATCGCCTTCGTCGTCCTGATAGGTCCGGCCGAGCAGGTTGACCGGTCCCGCCTCGGCGAGCCGCGGCTGATAGACGACCTGCATGGCGCGGTTGTCCACCGACAGGCCGGTGAGGATCAGTGCCGCGGCCCGCACGTCGTCCTGCGTATAGCCGCTGCCCGCGCCCAATGTGTGCAGCTCCAGCAGTTCGCGTCCGAGGTTTTCGTTGAGCCCCCGGCCGTTCTTGCGGGCGGCGGCGGAATCGGGCCCGACACTCTGGTTCTGGTCGAGATAGATCAACATGGCCGGATGCAGAATCGCATCGGACAGCAATCTCGTAAAGGAACCGCCGATATTGGGGCGAATCGCCTGCGCCTCATAGAGCGGCACGATCATCCGCATCGGCAGCGACTTCATCACGCTGGTCGAAAAATGGTCGACCCAGAAACTCGCGAGGCGCTCATAAAATCCGAGCGGCGAATGGATCGCCTGGGCAAGCCGCGCCATGGCATCCTGCCGATAGATGCGCCGCGCCTCGGTCCGGGTCGCCTTGCGGACATCTTCGTTCGGATTGCCGGCCTGACGGGCTTTCGCCTCGGCGGCGAGCAACGAGACGACACGGGTTGCAGTGTCCAGCCGGCCACTCACACCCTCGCGCGGAAAGCGAGGCTTTTCGGAAGCCCCTTCCTCGATCTGCGCCAGCAGTGCTTCGACATCGCGGGGCGGCTCTTCGCCGGGACGAAGGCCATAACCGTATCGGATAGCGGCCAGGGTCGGGTTGAGAAGAGCCATTGGATTACTCCTCGTTTGACTCGCTTAGAGTCCCGAACAAATGTGGTGGAAACCAACAGGAATTGCGGCCATTTCGTGACATGGACAATTTGTAATTCGTGACCGCGCGGGAAGTTCCAGCAGTGCGGGAGAAATCGGATCGACTGCGGGATCTACCAGCTATCGGTACAATCGAACGGCATCCGCCCAATATTGAGGCGCCCCGAACGGCCGGTTACCTTTTCATTCAGGATAACCCGGCTGGGTTGAAGAAGATCCCTCGAATGCAAGACTTTCTTATCGCTGCCGTTGGATAGTGTCGGCATAGGAACTCCAGCCCAAGCAGATCGATGGAAGCCGAATTCAGAACAGGTCAGATCGACCCGGCCCTTGCACTGGACGTGAAGCGAGCACAGGCTTCGACCATGCTCGAGCGCCTGACCTCGACGCTCGCCACCAATGCCGCGATATCCGCCTCGGCGCTTTTCGTCACCACGATCGATCGTGGCCTGACCCTTTCGGCCGGCCTCTGGTTCACGGCGGTGATCGCAAGCCTGGCCCTGCGCGTCGTCATGGCGTCGATCCTGAAGCGTTGGGAAACCGTGGAACATGCCCCGCAACAGGCGCTGGACGTGCTGACCGTCGGGGCACTCTTGAGCGGGCTCGCCTGGGCGGCCCTTCCGCTGACCGTGCCCGATTTCAACGCGCTCGACGGAGACAGCGGCCTCTATTTGATCATGTGTGGCATGGCGACCGGCGCGGTCCTGATGGGTGTCGGGCACAACCCGGTTTCGCTCGCCTTCGCCATACCGCCCAACATTTCCGTGATGGTGTCGCTTGCCGTCACCGGCAGCGCCAGCGGCTGGCTCCTCACCATCGACGTCGTAGCGCTGACGATGGTGCTGATCCGCAGCAGCCGTACCAGCGAGGCGACCTTCGTCGGCAACGTGCTCGGCAAACTGAAGGCGACGGCGCTTGCCGATTCCCTCTCCAGCGCCAATTCGAACATCCTGCGCGCCAACTACCGGCTGGAAGTGCTCGCCAATTGCGATCCGCTGACCGGGCTTGCCAATCGTACCGCCTTCAATACCGCCCTCGATACGGGAATTTCCGCCGCAAGGCTGGAGGAGGAACAACTCGCCCTTCTCATCCTCGATCTCGACCGCTTCAAGACGGTCAACGACACGCTCGGCCACAGCGCCGGCGACGCGCTGCTCGTCGAGGTCAGCGACCGGCTGCGTTCGGCGGTCGACGGCAACGGCGTCATCGCCCGGCTCGGCGGCGACGAGTTCGCGATCATCCTCGGCGGCTCGGATGCCGCCGAAACCGCCCGGGGCCTGGCGAAGCGCATCCTCGAGCACAGCCGGCAGCCGGTCATGCTCGAGGGCCAGCCGACCGTGGTCGGCACCTCGATCGGCCTGGCGCTCTTCCCGCTGCATGCGGATACGGCCGAGGATCTGTTCATCAGCGCCGACATGGCGCTCTACAGGGCCAAGGACGGCGGGCGCCGCCAGTGGCGCGAATTCGAGCCCGCCTTCCGCTCCCAGGCCGACCGCCAGAACCAGATCGAGCACGAACTCGCCGATGCGCTCGATGCCGGCGACCTCGAAGCGTGGTTTCAGCCGCAGGTCGACCTCTCCTCCCAGCAGATTACCGGTTTCGAGGCGCTGGTGCGCTGGCACCACCCCTATCTCGGGCCGATCGCGCCGCCGGAAATCGTCGCCGCCGCGCAGGCCGCCAATCTTGCCGACCGGCTGACCGCGACGGTCGCGGAAGCCGCCTGCCGGCTGCTCACCCGCCTGCCCGCGCTCGGCCTGCCGCGGGCGACCGTCGCCATCAACGTCTCGCCGCGCGAATTCGACCTCTATTCGGTCACCGACGTGCTCGACCGCATCACCGCCGCCCACCGCATCGATCCGGCGCTGTTCGAGATCGAGATCACCGAGGAGGCAATCCTCGACACGCTGGTTGCCGGCGAGCAGCTGAAGCGCATCGAACGGTCCGGCTACAAGCTCGCGGTCGACGATTTCGGCGCCGGCCATTCCTCGCTCGCCTATCTCGTGGCGCTCAAGGTCGACCGCCTGAAGCTCGACCGACGGTTCATCACCAACGTGCATCAAAGCCGCCAGAACCAGGAAATCGTCGGCGCCATGGCCGGCCTCGGACGGGCGCTGTCGATGGAAGTGGTGGTCGAAGGGGTCGAGAGCGAGGAAGAGGCCAACGCCCTGAAAGCGCTCGGCTGCCAGTTCGCCCAGGGCTATTTCTTCGGCCGCCCGATGCCGGCCGAACGCATCCCCGGCTGGATCGAATGCCGCCGCGCCGTCACCGAGCGCCAGGTGGCGTAGCCCGCCGCCTCCCCAAAATCTGTTTCCCTTTTGTACTCGTTTTATGACCTGCCCCTCTTCACTTTCGCGACGAGTCTCTCCATATTCGCGGCATGGCCAGATCACCGAAAAAATCGCCCACCTCGAACCTGAAAAATCACGACGGTTTCGAGGAGGCCCCGCAATCGTCGTTCGAGGGCGCACCGCTTTCCGGTTCGGTTTCCGACTGGGTGAGGCAGCTTGAGGCCGAAGCGGAAGCGTCCGGTGTCGAGACGCAGCGCGAGATTGCCTCCAAGGCCGGCAAGCATCGCAAGAGAATAGAGATCGCGGCGCGCGAGGAAGCCATCAAGGCCGCCAAGTCGGCCCCGACCACTGCCAAGAACACCACCGCCTCGAAGACCGCCCGCGGCGTATCGATCGGCGCCTCGTCCGATCCGAAGACGCGCGCCCGCGCCGGCCTCAACCCGGTCGCCGGCATGGATACGTCGCTGGAGGAGGCCGAGAACCTTGCCTCCGGCGCGGTCACCGCCACCGTCGAGGCGCTGTCGGCGCTGATCGAGAGCGGCAATCCGCTGTTCAAGGACGGCAAGCTGTGGACGCCGCACCGCCCCGCCCGGCCGGAAAAATCCGAGGGCGGCGTCACCATCCGCATGTCCTCCGACTACGAGCCGGCGGGCGACCAGCCGACCGCCATCCGCGACCTCGTGGCGGGCATCAACGATAACGAGCGTTCCCAGGTCCTGCTCGGCGTCACCGGCTCGGGCAAAACCTTCACCATGGCCAAGGTGATCGAGGCGACCCAGCGCCCGGCCGTGATCCTCGCCCCCAACAAGACGCTGGCCGCCCAGCTCTATTCCGAGTTCAAGAACTTCTTCCCCGACAACGCGGTCGAATATTTCGTCTCCTATTACGACTATTACCAGCCGGAAGCCTATGTGCCGCGCTCCGACACGTTCATCGAGAAGGAATCGTCGATCAACGAACAGATCGACCGGATGCGCCATTCCGCCACCCGCTCGCTGCTGGAGCGCGACGACTGCATCATCGTCGCCTCGGTCTCCTGCATCTACGGTATCGGCTCGGTCGAGACCTATACGGCCATGACCTTCCAGATGTCGGTCGGCGACCGATTGGATCAACGTCAATTGTTGGCAGACTTGGTGGCCCAGCAATATAAGCGCCAGGACATCAATTTCGTGCGCGGCTCGTTTCGCGTGCGCGGCGACACGATCGAAATCTTCCCGGCCCACTTGGAAGATGCCGCCTGGCGCATCTCGATGTTCGGCGACGAGATCGATGCGATCACCGAGTTCGATCCGCTGACCGGCCACAAGGTCGGCGACCTGAAATCGGTCAAGATCTACGCCAATTCGCATTACGTCACCCCGCGCCCCACCCTCAATGGCGCGATCAAGGCGATCAAGGAGGAGCTCAAGCACCGGCTCGCCGAGCTCGAAAAGGGCGGCCGCCTGCTCGAGGCGCAGCGGCTGGAACAGCGTACCCGTTACGATATCGAGATGCTGGAGGCGACCGGCTCCTGCGCCGGCATCGAGAACTATTCGCGTTACCTGACCGGCCGCAATCCCGGCGAGCCGCCGCCGACCCTGTTCGAATACATCCCCGACAACGCCCTGCTGTTCATCGACGAAAGCCATGTCTCGGTTAGCCAGATCGGCGGCATGTACCGGGGCGACTTCAGACGAAAAGCGACGCTCGCCGAATACGGTTTCCGCCTGCCGTCCTGCATGGACAACCGGCCGCTGCGCTTCGAGGAATGGGATGCGATGCGCCCGCTAACCGTCGCCGTCTCGGCCACGCCCGGCAACTGGGAGATGGAACAGTCCGGCGGCGTGTTCGCCGAACAGGTGATCCGCCCCACGGGCCTGATCGACCCGCCGGTGGAAGTCCGTTCCGCCCGCTCCCAGGTCGACGACGTGCTCGGCGAAATCCGCGAGACCGCCGCCAAGGGGTATCGGACGCTGTGTACGGTGCTCACCAAGCGCATGGCCGAAGATTTGACCGAATACCTGCATGAACAGGGTGTTCGCGTGCGCTACATGCATTCGGACATCGACACGCTGGAGCGTATCGAGATCATCCGCGATCTTCGCCTCGGTGCTTTCGACGTGCTGGTCGGCATCAACCTGCTGCGCGAAGGCCTCGACATTCCCGAATGCGGCTTCGTCGCCATCCTCGACGCCGACAAGGAAGGTTTTTTGCGCTCGGAAACGTCCCTTATCCAGACCATTGGACGTGCCGCCAGAAACGTCGACGGCAAGGTCATCCTTTATGCCGACAAGATCACCGGCTCGATGCAGCGCGCCATGGACGAAACCGCCCGCCGCCGCGAAAAGCAGATGGAATACAATACCGCCAACGGCATCACGCCGGAATCGGTGAAGGCCAGGATTTCCGACATCCTCGACTCGGTCTACGAGCGCGACCACGTCCGCGCCGACATTTCCGGCACCTCCGGCAAGGGTTTTGCGGATGGCGGCCACCTGGTCGGCAACAATCTGCAGGCCCATCTCAACGCGCTCGAAAAATCGATGCGCGACGCCGCCGCCGACCTCGACTTCGAAAAGGCCGCCCGCCTGCGCGACGAGATCAAACGCCTCAAGGCCGCCGAACTCGCCGTCATGGACGACCCGATCGCCCGCGACGAAGCCCGCGCCATCGAAGGCAGCGGTGGCAAGGCAAACGGCAAGGTTGGAAACGGCAAAGGCGGAGCAAAACCCCGCCGCGAGTCCCCTTCTACCCAGCGGGGAGAAGGTGCCCGAAGGGCGGATGAGGGGGAAGCCGCACCCTCGACCTCCCTCTTCGCCAAACCCAACCTCGACGACATGGGCCGCGACATCGCCGAACCCGCCAAGCCATCACTGTTCCGCAAGAACGACCTCGACGAAATGACCGTCGGCCGCACCGAAAAACCGGTCACCGGCAAGCTTCCACCAAAACCGTCATCCTCAACCTCACCTCCGTCATCCTCGGGCCCGACCCGAGGATCCACCGACGACCCCCGCCCCCTCGTGCGCGGCAAGGTCGGCGCGGGAAGTTATGAGGATGCGGGCGAGCAGAAGCGGAAGAGCCGGACCAAGGGGAAGACGGGGCGGCCTGGAAGGTAGGTGCAACGCCTCTTCGCACTAGAGTACGCCGCTATCCAGCCAGATGGATCGTGTGCTTTGCGATAGCTGTAGTAAAAATAGGCGAGATACCGCCTAGCTCAAGCGAAGCACAGAAAGTTAGTCGCTTCGACGCCCTACTTGCAGCCAAATATAGCCGAGATAGATTTCGTCTCCGCCGCAAAGGGCCGAGATCATTTTCATCCACTGTTCGACGATCGGCATGAATCACAATGACGTCATCAAATTGCAAGCCAGATACAAACTCCGGGGAGCTATAGATAAAACGTTTTCCGGCGTATCTTATACCATTGAGATCTTCTCTGCTCTCAATTGAAATAAACTCGCCACTGTGTCGACCCGCATCCCTATACACAGCATAGAGAATCTCATTCATACAAATTATACATACTCGCCGGCCGCTCCCGAGGGAGGATGCACGGCCATGAGCATACGCAAAGGCCCACTCATACATTTTTTGATTGGTATTGAATTCTCTTAGTTCGGGCACATCTCCGTCATCAACCAAGCTCTCACCAATGTGCCGATCCATTTGGTCCAGAAATTCCACCTCAGCAAACGAAACAGCCATATCCGCGATGCAGTGGGCAATTTGAGGAGTAAATCTGAACACCTCGTTTAGTTCCACAAGATCACTTCCATCGGCTGTCCTTCCTATCCAGCTGGAAGTCGATTTGCCATCAGTTACTAAGCTGGAGAAGTAGTCGCGTGTCGTCTGTTTAAGATCGTACGCCATAAACATCGGTTGGCGGCCACCAAAGACACCCGTTTGCCTCATAAGAGGCTTTAGAGCCATGCGCTCAAGAGGAGTAAAGAGGTGAAGTTCATCAACGAAGAGAGCGTCATATCCCTCTCTCTCCATCAAATTGTCCCAAACATTGGAACTCAAGAATGACACGAAATCAGCCACGAGTTGGTCAACGCTTATAACCCGCATTTCGCGAAGCTGCTCTCGATATCGGCGATGAATATCCAGTAATATCTTTCGCTCACCTGACTTCTCAAGTGAGACCATCCATTCCGGGCGAGGTGCGTTTATGTAGTCAGTTGCCTTACTATTTCCTGACCTAATTCCTTCGGCATCGAGAACAGCCATTATTTCATTCATAACTTCATATAGAAACCTATCCTTCGCCGCCGGCTCATCTGTCAGCATTCGATTGATGAAATCAGGTGAGGATTCATCTGCAAACTGCGTGGCTAGTGTCAGCCGAGCAGATGTGATAATGGATTCTACCAATTCTCTCTGCATAATGCGCCCAGAATACGCGTCGATGTCGATGGGACTAACGCCTCTCTGCTCTCTCTGCACGAAGTCAGAAGCTATTTCAAATATAGTTGCTACTTTTGCAGACGCGAACATCGCACGTCCCCTGGCATCCTCTTTGTCTAATTGATGTATAAGGTCTTTGACTAGATCTGCGGTAACTTTTGAGTGCGTAAGAAAAAGCATCCTAATATTTTTGTGATCAGCTTCAAACGATATAAAATCACGAAGGAATTTTACTATAAGTGAAATCGTTTTACCTGTTCCGGCCGCACCCCGAAGCCTCACAGATTGGGAGTAATCTTTATTCAAAAATATTCTTTGGGCATTGGTGAGCCTCCTATCGACCCACTCCTCCAAAGACCACCCGTGCCCGATAACATTACTGGGTGGTTCTATTTCAACCAAGCCATCAAAATCCTTCTTTTTAAAATCAAGCGACTCATATTTAATAAAAGCGTCAACTATATTATTATTAAATTCGTCGTATGGAACCTTCTCTATAACTACGTTCGAAAATTCTATATTTTTGCTATTTATTGCGTATACATATATATGTTGGCCACCGTTGAAGCGGTCTTCATAAAAAATTCGTGCTCCGCTACCTTTTGCAGCCGTATAAGCGAAAAATGACCCACGCTTACCCCCATCGGTATACAGCCCCCATTTCACGGGCAACGATACATCGTTCTCAAATTTGCTTATAGCTAGGGTGATTATACGTTCAAATGGGTCGTAGCTATTTGGCTTGGCATTCGAAAGAGCACATCTGGCACCATTTATGACAATAAATCTTCCTTCCAGTTTAGAATTTCTGCAAAGAACGAATATCGTATTTCCTAGCGTAACAGACGCAAGGCCTGAATTCGGTTCGCAGAGCGTGAAGCTTTTGAAAAAGCTCTCAGACACCGGTGACCTAGCTATTATTCGAGCAGCATTTTCTTCTATGGCAATGTTTAGATCAGGCATCGTTTTCATCCACTTCATAAGCTTCGCAAATCATAGAAATGATCTCAGACCTATCAATCTCGAAATTTGTCGCCAAACCTATGCGGGAAAACACATTTGAGAATGCTTGCGCCACGGCATATCGAACAGCATCGCTCAAGGATCCAGTTTTGAAGGCCACGTAATGCTGGCCGTCTTCAGGTAGTTTATTTCGGCTGAGAGCGACAGCATCTACTGGGAAAGATTGAGGCAATCTAAGCATAGCCACGAATCCTAAACCCGGAGCACCTGGTAAATCATTTAGAAAGAAATGCTCTAGCTTCATTGTTGTTAACGACTGGCGGATTTTACTGTCAAATTTCGTGTTCCTTAATTCGCAAATTTTCCTGAAGGACTGGACGGCATTCATTTTCCCAGACGCATATTGTTGAAGAATTTTCAAGGAAGGTATTCTTCCTAACCCTTCATAACGCCCCTCTAATACATCTGTGGGGGTATCGAAAATATAGGAATGGAAGAACTCCTCATCTATCTCGTAGCTAGGCAGATCGCAAAACCTCTGGCACAATTTCTCGATTTCTTTTTGACATTGTTCCTGAAAATATACTTCCTCGATGTATTCTTTAACAGACAGTATGGGAACCACAGTTAGAAACTTACCGAATTTGTCATTCCATAAATCGCAATCTGCGGTCAAAACAAAGGCATATCTCCAACCCGTCAAGTTATCGTCTAAGCTAGACAATATATCGCCCTGCCTAAGATTGATGTAGTCCCCTTTCAAAATCACCCCTCCTACAACTATAGACTGCATATTGAGCACTTAAAGAACGGTGTCAACTATGTTCGTCGTAAGCAAACGCTCCCCTCGCCGATGAGTATTCATTTCTGGAAAAATGCGGAGAGGTCAGTCAGTGCTCGCTCGCTAACCACCAACCCACCCACCCACTATCCTTCCACCCCTCCCTCGCCTAAACATCTCCTCACATCAAACGGGGAACGACTCATCCATGCGCATGCCGGCCATCGTCTTCGGACTGCTGTTTTCCCTGCTGGCTGCGGCCGGCGCCGAGGCGCGGGTCTACAAGTCGCCGCAGGCGCTGATCAAATCGCTGTATGCCGACACGATCGACCCGGCCGAGGACGATGCGCCCTCGCCCTATTCCGCCTATTTTTCCGATGCGCTCAACGAGAGCCTGACGGCGAATGGCGAGGCGGTGGATTTCGATCCGATCCTTGCCGGGCAAGATGGCGTCGCCAGCAATGTCCAGCTTTCCCCGCCGATCGTCCTCGGTAACAGGGCCGAGCTGGAAGTGTCCTTCCGCAACGGCAAGCGCTCGGCGACGCTCTTCTATACGCTGGTGCGCGAAAACGGCGGCTGGAAGGTGGACGACATCGCCGACCAGTCCGGCGACGACCCCTGGAGCCTTCGCGACCTTTTGGGGCAGTAGGGGGCGGGTTTTACGCGGCGGGGGCACCACTTCTCCTTTTTCCGGCCCGGACTTCTCCCCCGCGGCCTTTCGGCGGTACCTTTCCTTCCTCATTCCTGTGCCTGTCACAGGAATCCAGCAGCGCCGCGTCGGCGGCGCGTAAGACTCTACTTCCCTCGCCCGGACCCGAAAAATATCCTCTCGCCGTGCAGACGCACGGCGGCTGGATCCCTGTGACAAGCACAGGGATGAGGAGGAGAGCTGGCATTTCGCCTTGTCCGATACGGGGATGCTGCCGAACATCTCCTCCAACCTTTTCAGCACTTTAACTCCATCCACATCCTCTCTCATCCCCGCCCTCCCGGCCCGTGCCTAAAATCCCCCCGTTCCGTCGCGGATACACCGGCAGGCGTGCTGGCGAGGCGGGACCGGCGCGGACGTCAAGGGCAAGACGCAAAACCTTGGCGTTCGGGTTCGCGGAAAATGGTCTCCCTCCGGCGACGCGGGACGGATGAGAAGCTGTCGGACCGACTTCTCGTTCGTTTTCCGTCATGGTGCGCCGGGCGTGCCTGTGAGGCACACAGGGTGATCGGGGCCGCGCCGCGCGGCGTCCGAGGGTTTTTCAAAAAACCCGGATTGTGCGGTGCAGGTGGAAGACGATGCCGGGCGGCAGTCATGGCCTGCGGCATCCTGGTCTGCGAGCGTGCATGACGCCCTCTTCGGAGGGGCACGCAACCGTTCCCACACCCCCCGTCATCGCAGAGGGACCGAAGTCGCGGATATTAACCGCCGAACGGGGCGCTGAGAGGTGTCACTTATTACTTATCTTACGAGGCAGCTTTCAGCGCCCCGTCCGATCCTCGGGTCTCGCTTTGCTCACCCGGGAATGACGAAAAGAAACTCAAGCTCGCCAAGGGAGGAGTGTGTCCGATGGATCCCGCCCTTCCCGTCCATATGCCGAGACAGGCCGAGGAGCCCATGGCTAGAGAACAATTGCCCGAACAACCACTATCCAGTGAGCGGCCTGCACCGCTCGAAGACCGCATCAGCCGCCGCCTCGCCGATATTCTCGGCATGCCGCAGATCTGCCGGCGCCGCGCGTGCCGACGGACCGGGCGTTGCGCCGCCGAAGTCTCCACCGCGGGCGAACCCGCCTGCATCGGCGTCCTGCAGGATTGTCATCGCGAATTGTTTATCGTCCAGAAACGGATCGCCGCCCTCTGTGCCGAGCGCTTCTCCGCGCGGCGGGGTCTGCCGGGAGTGGTCGACACTGGGCAGTCTTTCATGCTGCGGCAGGGCGCCTGCGCAGCCGTCTCCGCGCTTTGCGACAGCCAAGCGGTCCGCCCCGCGGTTCGGGGATGGCTGCGCCGCATCCGCCTTCCTCCACCCTCCCCGCCTCCCCGCAGCATCGCCGGAGCCTTCGAGAGGTTCGGCGAGTTCCTGCCGGAGGAGGACGATGGGGGGCAGTAGAGGGAGTGGATCGCGGCGGATTTGACTCGGGGAGATGAGTCCAAGGAGGCGCATATGCGGCACCGCCTCCCGGCCCTTCGCTTCGGCTCAGGGCGTTCGACGCTCAAAACGCTCCACTGAAGCGTTTTGCCGGCCGCAGGCCGTCGCGTCTCACCCCACAAACGCCCGTTCGATGACGAACTCGCCGGGCTTGTTGTTGGAGCCTTCGACGAGGCCGGCCTTTTCGAGCAGGTCCTTGGTGTCCTTCAGCATCGCGGTCGAGCCGCAGATCATGCCGCGGTCGACTTGCGGGTCGAGCGCGGGGACGCCGAGGTCGGCGAACAGCTTGCCGTTCTCGATCAGGTCGGTGATGCGGCCGCGATATTTGAAATCCTCGCGGGTCACGGTCGGGTAATGCTTGAGCTTGGTCCCGACGATCTCGTGCAGGAACTCGTGGTTGTTGATCTCGTGCACCAGGTCGAAACCGTATTTCAGCTCGGCGACGTCGCGGCAGGTATGGGTTAGGATGACCTCCTCGAACTTTTCGTAGGTCTCGGGGTCGCGGATGAGGCTCGCGAAGGGCGCGATGCCGGTGCCGGTCGAGAACATGTAGAGCCGCTTGCCGGGTGTCAGCGCGTCGAGCACCAGCGTGCCGGTCGGCTTCTTGCGCATCAGCACCGTGTCGCCCGGCTTGATCGCCTGGAGATGCGAGGTCAGCGGACCGTCCGGCACCTTGATCGAGAAGAATTCCAGCTCCTCGTCCCAGGCCGGGCTGGCGATCGAATAGGCGCGGTAGACCGGCTTGTCGCCGACCATCAGCCCGATCATCGCGAACTCGCCCGAACGGAAGCGGAAACCGGCCGGCCGGGTCATGCGGAAGCGGAACAGGCGGTCGGTATAATGCTCGACGGCAAGCACCGTCTCGGCATAAACGCCGTCCGGGATCTTTGCCTGAACCTGGGCCACTGCGAATTCTTCCGTCTTTGCTGGAGCGTTCATGCCTATCGGTCTCTTCGTCTCGTCGTTCTTCGCAGAAGCGAAATATACCATCTGGTCCCGCATTTGAAGGCATCCGCGTGCCTTTGTCGCGGGCCTTTCAGAAAATGTGTGCGGGAAATTCACCTTTCGGCCGATTGTCCCCTGGCCTCAGGCCGTCACCGTGCGGCGGCGCCAGCTGTAGCCCTCGCCCTTTTCGGCGTGGCGGGCCGTTGGCTGGTAGTGTTCGGCGATGCCCGGCAGCCGGCCCTCCTCGAGCCGTTTCAGCGCCGTGGCGTTCTTCACCGAAAAGCTGTCTATGCCACAGCGCAGCATCAGCGGCACCTGATCGATCAGCACGTCGCCGACCGCGCGCAACTCGTTCCTGTAGCCGAGCCGGTCGCGCAGCAGCGAGGCATGCGAAAAGGCGCGGCCGTCGTTGAAGGCCGGGAAATCCACCGCGACGATCTCGATGCGGTAGAGATAGGGTTCGAGCTTGCGCACGTCGTCCGCCGGGCGGATCAGCACGCCGAGGCCGACATCGTTGCTCTCCTCGGCCCGCGCGATCATCTCGTCGAGCGGCAGCAGCACCTTCTGGTCCTCGGTCGCCTTGACCTCCTCGGTCTCGATCACCCAGGGGTCGTTTTCGACGAAGCCGGTTTCTCTCCAGAGTCTGGTCATTTACGCAGCCTCCGCCTTGGCATCGCCATAGAGCGCTTCCTTGAAAGGCTGCGGCCCGACACGGCGATAGGCTTCGAGGAAGGTCTCCTCCTTCGAGGTACGGAGGCCGAGATAGGTGTCGACGATGGTTTCCACCGCGTCGGTGACCTTGTTCGGCTCGAAACCTCGGCCGATGATCTCGCCGATCGAGGTGTTCTCGTCGCCGGAACCGCCAAGCGTGATCTGGTAAAGCTCGGCGCCCTTCTTCTCGACACCCAGAAGGCCGATATGGCCGACATGGTGATGGCCGCAGGCATTGATGCAGCCGGAGATTTTTATCTTCAGCTCGCCGATCTCGGCCTGGCGCTCCGGCGATCCGAAGCGGGTGGAGATCTCCTGCGACAGCGGGATCGAACGGGCGTTCGCCAGCGCGCAATAGTCCAAGCCCGGACAGGCGATGATGTCGGTGATCAAGCCTGCATTAGCGGTCGCGAGATTGTGGGCCACCAGCGCCCGGTAGAGCGGCTCGAGATCGGCCAGCGCCACATGCGGCAGGATGACGTTCTGCTCGTGGCTGATGCGGATTTCGTCGAAGGCGAATTCTTCCGCCAGATCGGCGATCGCGTCCATCTGCACGTCGGAAGCGTCGCCCGGAATGCCGCCGATCGGCTTCAGCGAAATGGTCACCATGCCGTAGTCGGGATGTTTGTGCGGTTTGACGTTCTGGTCGACCCAGCGGGCGAAATTCTCGTCGGTCTTTTTCCAGCCGGCGAGCTGCGGCCAGCCTTCGGCGCGATCGACCAGGGCCGGCGGCGCGAAATAGGCGGCGATTGCCTGGATGTCTTTCTCCGGCAGCTTCAGCTCGGTGCCCTGCAGATGGGAGAATTCCTCCTCCACCTGGCGGGCCAGTTCCTCGGCTCCGGTCTCATGGACGAGGATCTTGATGCGCGCCTTGTATTTGTTGTCGCGGCGGCCATGCAGATTATACACGCGCATGATCGCGGTCGTATAGGAGAGCAGGTCTTCCTCGGGGAGGAAATCCTTGATCTTCTTGGCGATCATCGGGGTACGGCCCTGCCCGCCGCCGACATATACAGCAAAACCGATTTCCCCGGCCTCGTTCTTCTTCAGGTGCAGGCCGATGTCATGCACCTGGATCGCGGCGCGATCGCGTTCGGCGCCGGTGACGGCGATCTTGAATTTGCGCGGCAGATACGAGAATTCCGGGTGGACCGACGACCACTGGCGCAGGATCTCGGCGTAAGGCCTGGGATCGGCGACTTCATCAGCGGCGGCACCGGCGAAATGGTCGGCGGTGACATTGCGGATGCAGTTCCCCGACGTCTGCAGAGCGTGCATCTCGACGCTTGCGAGCTCGGCCAGGATATCCGGCGTGTCGGAGAGTTTCGGCCAGTTATACTGGATGTTCTGGCGGGTGGTGAAATGGCCATAACCGCGGTCGTATTTACGGGCGATATGGGCGAGCATGCGCATCTGCCTGGCATTGAGCGTCCCATAAGGGATCGCGACGCGCAGCATATAGGCGTGAAGCTGGAGGTAGACCCCGTTCATCAGGCGCAGCGGCTTGAACGCGTCCTCGGCCAGCTCACCGGCGAGGCGGCGGCCGACCTGATCGCGGAACTGCTCCACGCGGCTCGAAACAAAAGCGTGGTCGAATTCGTCGTAACGGTACATGACTTCCTCAAACTGCGATGAAGGCCGGATCGGCGGGGCGGTAGCCGGCAGCATATTCCATGGTCGGGCCCTGGGCACGAATACGTTCGCGAAGACGCAGCGGCCAGAGCTTGCCGTCCTGCTCCTGCACGTCGATGACAGCGACGTCAACAACCAGGTTCTGCGCAAAATCGCGCTTGCCGATCGCTTCCAGCGAGGCCACGGCCTCGGGATGGCGCGCGACGATCGCGTCCTGCAGGTTTTCCACCCATTGGCCGCTCGCATCGAGCCAGACGGCGATGCCGTCGGAAAGGCGGTTGGCGGTCAGAACCTTGTCAGTCATCTTGTCTGTTCCATTTCCTCGCGAACCGGAATCTTACCATGAGAAAGCGGTTCGGACTTTTCGAAATTCGCACCGGCGACGGCTTCGCCGATGATCACCATGACCGGACCGGAAAGATCGTCGCGCGCTTCCAGATCCGGCAGTTCGCGCAGGACCCCGTGGAAAAGCCGGCGGTCGGCGCGGCTGGCATTCTCGATCACGGCCACGGTGGTTTCCGGGGCAAGGCCGGCGCCCATCAGGCGTTCGGCGACGGAGGCGGCAACCGTGCGGCCCATGTAGACGGCGATCGTCGCGCCCGAGATCGCAAGGCTTGCCCAGTCGGGCAGGACGTCGCCGGTGAGGTCATGGCCTGTGGTGAAGATCAGCGACGAGGCGACGCCGCGCAGCGTCAGCGGCAACTCGAAATCGGCGGCAGCGGCAAAGGCCGAGGTGATGCCCGGTACGATCTCGTAAGTGACACCCGCGTCGCGAAGTGCCGCCATTTCCTCGCCGGCGCGGCCATAGACCAGCGGATCACCGGACTTGAGGCGGACGACGCGCTTGCCTTCACGGCCGAGCCCGACCAGCAGCTTGTTGATCTCATCCTGGGATTTCGAATGGCAGTTCTTGCGCTTGCCGACCGACAGGCGCTCGGCGTCGCGGCGGCCCATGTCGACGATCGCCTGCGGCACCAGCGCGTCAAAGACGATCGCATCGGCTTCCATCAGCACGCGCTGGGCGCGCAGCGTCAAAAGATCTTCGGCGCCCGGGCCGGCGCCGACCAGCCAGACATGGCCCGCGGCGCGACCGGTGTTCGACAGAAGCGCATTGGCCGAGCGGCGGGCGGTGGCAATATCGTTGGCATCGACGGCGCTGGCGACATCGGCGGAAAAGAAACGGCGCCAGAAGATGCGGCGCGATACCCCGCGCGGCACCAGACGTTCGGCGGCATCGCGATATTCCGCGGCGAGCCGCGCCAGGGCACCGAGCGACGGCGACAGCATCTGGTCGATGCGGGCGCGGATCATCTGGGCGAGAACCGGGCCGGCACCTTCCGTACCGATGGCAATGGCGACCGGCGCTCGGTTGACCAGGGCCGGCGTGTAGAAATCGCAGAAATCGGGCTGATCGACCGCGTTGGCGGGAATTTTTTCAGCGCGGGCGGCAATGACGATCGCACGATCCAGTGCGGCGTCGCCGGTGGCGGCAAACACCATCACCGCGCCCTTGACCTGATCTGCGAGCTGATCCGGCGAAAAATCCGAATGAATGGTGTCGATACCCTGAGCGGCCAGCCAGCCGGCATAGTCCGCATCAGGTGCGGAGACATAAGCGACGATCTCTGCGTCGGTGTTGCGCAACAGCCGGGCCTTGGCATAGGCTTCGTCACCATTGCCGAACACGACAACGCTCCGTCCGCTGACGCGGAAGAAAGCCGGGAAGACCGACAGGCGTTGTTGGCTTGGTGACATGCGGGTATCCTGAATCATATGTCAGCAATATCCACAATAACGCATCGGAATTGAAGGAATGGATATGCAAACTGGATTGCGAGCCGGTATTTCTGTTTTACGATCAACCGGTTCTTGAGCAAAAGCCACCGCAAACGATATTTCTCCAGTATTTCTGTAGACTAAAGTGTTTTTTGCCCCGATCGGCTTGTTGCGCGCCATAAACTGCCTAGACACCTTGCGATAAAGAGTTCCCATGACAATTGCCGCCCGCCTTCTCGACGTCATCGAAAACGATATCCTGCCCTTGACTGAAAAGGGCGTTGCAGCCGGCAACAAGGTTTTCGGCGCGGCGATCCTCAAGAAATCAGACCTGTCGCTGGTGATTGCAGAGACTAATAACGAGCTCGAAAATCCGCTCTGGCATGGCGAAGTGCACACGCTGAAGCGTTTTTATGAAACTACACGAGATCTTCCCACCAAAGATCTGATTTTCCTCTCGACTCACGAACCGTGCACGATGTGCATGTCGGCGATCACTTGGGCCGGTTTCGACAATTTCTATTATTTTTTCAGCCATGAGGATTCGCGCGACGCCTTCGCCATCCCGCATGACCTGAAAATCCTCAAAGAGGTTTTCGGCCTGGAGCCCGGCGGTTATCGGCGCAGCAACGCCTTCTGGCATTCCTACGCAATTGCCGACCTGGTCGAGAGCGAAGGCGAGCCGCTCCGTGCCGGCCTCAAGACCCAGACCAGCCGGATCAAAGCCCGATATGACGGGCTTTCCGGCGTCTACCAGTCCAGCAAGGACAAAAACACCATACCGCTCGCCTGACATCCGGCATTAAAGGACAAGATGATGGAAGCATCGAAGGATATTTCGCGGCTGATCGAGATCATGGCGGCGCTCAGGACACCCGTTACCGGCTGCCCCAAACACCATACCGCTCGCCTGACATCCGGCATTAAAGGACAAGATGATGGAAGCATCGAAGGATATTTCGCGGCTGATCGAGATCATGGCGGCGCTCAGGACACCCGTTACCGGCTGCCCCTGGGACCTCGAACAGAATTTTTCGACCATCAAGCCTTATACGATCGAGGAAGCCTATGAGGTCGCTGATGCGATCGAGCGCAACGACATGGACGATCTCTGCGAGGAACTGGGCGACCTGCTGCTGCAGGTCGTCTTCCACGCCCGCATGGCCGAGGAAGCCGGCGAATTCTCTTTCGGCGACGTCGTCCAGGCGATCACCAAAAAGATGATCCGCCGGCATCCGCACGTCTTCGCTGTCTCCGACGCGGCGACGCCGGATGCGGTGAAACTGCAATGGGACGACATCAAGACGGAAGAAAAGCGCGAGCGGGCCGAACGGCGGGCGCGGCGCGGCATTACCGAGGATTTCAAGCTCGGATACCTTGGAAGCGTTCACCGCGCCCAGCCGGCGCTGACGGAGGCGCTGAAGCTGCAGCAGCGGGCGGCAAAGGTCGGCTTCGACTGGTCGGCGGCCGAACCGATCCTCGACAAGATCGAGGAGGAAATCGGTGAACTGCGCGAGGCTCTGCGTGACGGACGCCAGGACAAGGTCACCGACGAATTCGGCGATCTGATCTTCGCGCTGGTCAATATCGGCCGGCATGTGAAGGCCGATCCGGAAGAGGCCTTACGCGGCACCAATACGAAATTCAGGCGACGCTTCAATTATATAGAAACATCTCTTCAACAATCGACTGAGACGCTGGAGGCTGCCACGCTGGAACGCATGGAAGAACTCTGGCAGGCCTCCAAGGCGATCGAACGGAAGCTCGACTGACAGTCCGGGCCGACCTCTTGATCGTCACGGGCAGAGGATTATTTAGATCTCGCTCATCAGATCTGGATAGTGACATGCAGGAGCACAGCAATCGGCTCGGCGTCAGAACGACCAAAGTTACCGCAATCTTCATCGCCTTCCTGGCAATCCTGATATTTGCTTGCGCGGGCACATTGAATTACTGGCAGGCTTGGCTCTACCTGGCGAACTTCACCGCCTGGACGATCGGGACCGGCTGGTATGTGGTGACGCACAGCCCCGAACTTGCCGAGAAACGGCTGAGTGCCGGGCCGGGTTCGGAGACGCAGCCGGCGCAGAAGCGCATCCAGGCGTATAACAGCGTGGTGATCATGGCGCTCTATGTGGTCTCCGCTCTGGATTACCGCTTCTCGTGGTCGTCCATGCCGGTTGCACTCGTCATCGTCGGAAACATCCTGACCGCCCTTGGGTTTGCGGGCTGTCTCGCCGTCTTCCGGCAGAACTCCTATGCCTCTGCGACCGTGGATGTTCAACCGGGCCAAAGGGTCGTCTCCGAAGGCCTCTACGGTCTTGTGAGACATCCGATGTACAGTTCCGCCCTCCTTCTTTTCGCAGGCGCCCCGCTTGCACTCGGTTCCCTCTGGGGACTGGTACTCGTGGTGTTTATCGTCGGCGGGCTGGTCGCCCGCCTGATCGACGAGGAAAGACATCTGCGGGCCGAATTGCAGGGCTATGCCGCTTATTGCGAGCGCGTGAGATACAGGCTGGTTCCGAGGATCTATTGAGCCGCTGTTTTCCGGGGATGCTCTCTATGCCGGTCGGCCAGCGGTGACGACTTTCTCCATGCGGTTCTGGAAAAAGCGATTGAGCGCTGTTCGGGAGGGTTTTTCCACGAGGTAGAAGCTGACGAGCGCGACAAGCACGGCAGCCAGCAGCAACAACGGAGTTGGAGCCGCTCCCTCGCGATAGAGTTTGTAGAAAGGCTGCTGCCACAGATAAAGCGAGAAGGACCACAGGCCCGCATAGGTGAGCACCTTGGCGGACAGGATTTTGCGGAAGACCGGCGCCGCGCTGTCGATCGTGGTGATCGACAGTGCCAGCATGGCGGTCGACAGGCCAAAGGAGACGACCTGAAAGGGCATCCCCTTCGCCACGACCGCAATCAGCAGCGCCAGCGGCGAGACCCACCAGGGGGCCTGGCGGTTGCGCAGGAACAGCCAGAGACCGCCGGCCATAAATATGCCCGCGACAGAGACGTCGCTGCGCCAGTGGGTATAAAGGACGCTTGCGCCGAGCTCGGTGCGGATGATGCCGTTCAGCATGGCCGCAATGCTGAGCGCGATGACCAGAGCGGCGACCGGAAACAGTCTGCGGCGGGACAGGAAGGCGATGCCTGCCAGGAGGATATAGGCATGTTCCTCGACGCACAGCGACCACAGGTGATCAAGCAACGCCACCGGATGGGTATAGACCATGGCGTAGTTGATCGTGAACGTCAGCGCCAGCAATGCGGCGACAGGGCCGTGCGAGATCTCGCTACCCTGGAAAGCAAGCGTGGTGATGACCACGAACGCGAAGAGAGCCGGATAGATGCGTGAGAAACGCCTGAAGAAGAAGGTCGGCAATTCTGCCCGCTTGACGAACAGGATTTCGGACATCAACCGGCCGGACAAGACAAAGAACAGGTCTACACCGAATGTACTGAACCCGGGCTTGAAATCATCCAGCCAGAAATGGCCGACAATCACGAAGATGACCGCAATACCTCGCCATCCGTCGAGATAGTCCAGATGTTTTCCGGTCTCTTCGTGCGGCTGACTCTGTATCATTACGCCACCCTTGTTGCCGGCCCGTGAATGAGAACTGCGGGAATCGTGGCCGTCCTCGTCGGCTGATGTTGCACCGCAAAAAACGGGCAACATCATGGCGCTGCCGCCCGGTGCCAAGTCACGTAACCGGGCTTCCTATCGTTCCCAGTCTTCCTTGTCCGCTTTTGGACCATTGCCGAGCTTGCGCTCGAACTCGGCAGCCTCGGCTTCGGACATGCGGACATCCAGGGTCACCGAACCGTCCTCGTTGTCCTCGCGGCCGTCGACGACGGCGTTGCCGTAGACCCAGGAGACGATGGCCAGCTTTTCAGGCGGGATGGTGATCGAGGTTTCGGTGAGCACGCCGGAAAGGCGTTTCGAAATCTCGTCCATCAGGGGCTCGACGCCCTCGCCCGTGATCGCCGAGACCGCCATGACGTTCTCGCGGCCGACGGCGCGTTCGGCGATTGCCTCGTGGGCCTCCGGATCAAGCCGGTCGATCTTGTTCCAGACCTCGATGATGCGAGCGGCTGCTTCCTTCTCGTCGATGCCGAGATCGGCAAGGATGCGCATCACGTCGCTGGCCTGCGCGGCATTGTCCGGGTCGGACATGTCGCGCACATGCAGGACGAGATCGGCTTCCAGCACCTCTTCCAGCGTGGCGCGGAAGGCAGCGACCAGGTGGGTCGGCAGGTTGGAGATGAAACCGACCGTATCGGAGAGGATGACCGTGCGGCCATGCGGCAGCTTCATGCGGCGCAGCGTCGGATCGAGGGTGGCAAACAGCATGTCTTCGGCGAGCACGCCGGCACCGGTGATGCGGTTGAACAGCGTCGACTTGCCGGCGTTGGTATAACCGACCAGCGCCACGATCGGGTGCGGCACCTTGCGGCGTTTGGCGCGGTGAAGCTGGCGGGTGCGCACGACCTGTTCGAGCTCGCGCTCCAGCTTGACGATGCGCTCCTGCAGCAGCCGGCGGTCGGCTTCGATCTGGGTTTCGCCGGGGCCGCCCATGAAACCGGCGCCACCGCGCTGGCGTTCAAGGTGGGTCCAGCTGCGGACCAGACGGCCCTTCTGGTAATTCAGGTGCGCCAGGTCGACCTGCAGCGTGCCTTCCTTGGTGGAGGCGCGGCGGCCGAAGATTTCGAGGATCAGGCCCGTCCGGTCGATGACCTTGGCCTGCCATTCCTTTTCGAGATTGCGCTGCTGCACCGGGGTCAGCGGATGGTCGACGATGACGAGGCCGGCGTCGTGCTCGTCGAGCAGCGCCTTGATTTCCTCGATCTTGCCGCTGCCCATCAGCGTTCCCGGACGCGGCTGGCTGATCGGCACGATCAGGCCCTGAACGATCTCCAGGTCGATCGCTCGTGCCAAGCCGATCGCCTCTTCGAGGCGGGCTTCGTTAGAACGCTGCGGTGCAGGTGCCTGACTTGAGTCGCCCTGCCCGGCCTTCGACCGTGCTTGCTTGAGGACCGGCACAATGACGAGCGCACGCATGTCGTCCCGGCGCTTTTCAGCCTCCGGGACCATGGATTCGTTGGAAGTATCGCGATTTGAAATCTGTTCTGTCCTGTTAGGCGGCGTTCTCTTCGGTTTCGAACATCTGCATGGGCTGGCCCGGCATGATGGTCGAGATCGCGTGCTTATACACGAGCTGAGAATGGCCGTCACGGCGAAGCAGGACGCAGAAGTTGTCGAAAGAGGTCACGACACCTGTCAGCTTGACCCCGTTGATCAGGAAAATCGTCAGGGAAATCTTCTGCTTGCGAACGGTATTGAGAAATAAATCCTGCAGGTTCTGAGAACGTTCCGCCATAGCGCCGCTTCTTTCTTTTTTGCCGGCCAATAGCCGGGATCATGATCAAGCTTGATAAGAGGCGACCGGAAAGCGCCCCGTGCTTCCCTTCCCCGATGTTTGACTATCAAATCGCCGTCTTTTCCGCAACGTCGAAAAAGGTGTCGCGAATACTTGACGACACAGTGCCCGGATGGCCGTTGGCGACGGGTTTTCCGTCGATTTCGACGATCGGCACGCAGATCCCGGTGGCGGAGGTGAAAAACACCTCGCGGGCGGCCAGCATCTCTTCCGTCCTGAACTCGCGCTCGACGACCTTGAGATCGAGCTTCCTTGCGACGTCGATGAGCGTCGTGCGGGTGATTCCCTTCAGGATGCCGTGTTCGGCCGGGCGGGTGACGAGCTCGCCATCCGGCGTGACGATCCAGACATTGGAGGACGCGCCTTCCATGACGATGCCGTTGCGGTCGATGAAGATGGCGTCCTGGGCACCGGCTTCCTTCGCCTGCTGCTTGGCGAGCACGTTCGGTAGCAGGCCGACCGTCTTGATGTCGACGCGGTCCCAGCGGTTCTCGGGCAGCGTGATGACCTTGATGCCGTTTGCATATTTCTTGGCGGCGGCCGAGGGATCGGTGCTCTTGGCGGTGATGGTGATGGTCGGCGGCGTGCCGTCTGCCGGGAAGTAATGGTCGCGGCGGGCGGCACCGCGGGTCACCTGCATGTAGAAGATGCCGTTCTTGACCCGGTTGCGGCGGAGCACTTCACGGATGACGAAGGTGAGCGCTGCGCGGCTCATTGGCGATGCCATCCTGAGTTCGCTCAGCGACCGGTCGAGGCGGTTCAGGTGGCGAGTCAAGTCGACGATCATGCCGTGACGCACTTCGCAGACCTCGTAGACGCCGTCCGCGAACTGGAAACCGCGATCCTCCACATGCACCGCGGCTTCGGAATGGCGAACATATTGTCCGTTCACATAGGCAATTCTCGACATCGATATCCCCTGCGCTTGTCGCAAATGCTGGTTAGAAATACTGGATGGAAACGCGGAAAAGCTGCTCCACATGGCGCACGGCTTCGGCGGCGGCAAACAGCACCACCCGGTCGCGCGCCTTGATCCTGGTGTCGCCGTTCGGGCGGATCACCGCCTCGCCGCGATAGATGGCGCCGATACGGACGCCGTCCGGCAGGTCGAGCTCGCGGAAAGCCCGGCCGACCAGCGGCGAGGTTTCGAGCGCCTCGGCCTCAATGATCTCGGCAGCACCATTCTGCACCGCATAGACCGAGCGGATGCGGCCCTTGCGGACATGCTGCAGGACGCGGGAGATCGTCACGGCGCGCGGATTGATCTGCGCATCGATGCCGAGCGCGTCGGTGACCTGATGGAAAGACGTGGAGTTGATCAGCACCAGGTTCGACTTGCAGCCGAGCGATTTCGCCATGACCGCGCCGAGGATGTTGATCTGGTCGTTGTTGGTCAGCATCACGATCAGGTCGGTATCCTGGATATCCGCCTGGGTGAGAATATTCTGGTCGAGCGCCGAGCCGTGCAGCACGATCGTATTGCGCAGCTGCTCGGAAACCACCATCGCCTTGTCCCGGTCGCTCTCGATGATCTTCAGCCGCGTCCTCGGCTGGTGTTCCTCGATGGTGCGGGCGACGTAATAGCCAATATTGCCGCCGCCGGCGATGATGATGCGGCGTGCCTCCTGCTCCTCGTGTCCGAACAGGCCGAGCGTGCGACGAATGTGTTCGCGCTGGCAGATGACATAGGCAAGGTCGCCGACCTCGAGCTCATCGGCAGAGCGGGCGACGGTCAGAACGCCGTTCCTGAAGATGCCGACTACCGTCGCCATCAGGTCGGGGAAGAGGTCGGAAAGCTGATGCAGGGGCGTGGCGACGACCGGGCAATCCTCCATGCACTCGATCGCCACCATGGCGATGTGATCCTCGGCGAAGCGGACGACATCGGTGGCGCCGGGAAAGGAGATGCGCCGCAGCACCATCTTGCCGACCTCGATCTCCGGCGAGATCGTCACGTCGATCGACATGTTCTGGCGGCTGAACAGATCGGCATATTCCGGCTTCAGATAGTTCTGGGCGCGGATGCGGGCGATCTTGGTGGGCACGGAGAAGAGCGCCTGCGCGACCTCGCAGGCGACGATGTTGACCTCGTCGTAGAGGGTCACCGCGATGATCATGTCGGCGTCTTTGGCGCCGGCCTTTTCCAGCACGTCCGGATGGGCGCCGTGGCCGACATAGCCCTTGACGTCGAGGGTCTCGGTGATCGCGGTGATCAGGGTCGCCGAGGTATCGATGACGGAGACGTCATTGTCCTCCTGCGACAGCCGTTCGGCGATGCCGTAGCCCACCTGCCCCGCGCCGCATATGATCACTTTCATGGGTTACATACCGGCATCGGCTACACACCGAGCGACTTGAGCTTGCGGTGCAGTGCCGAGCGTTCCATGCCGACGAATTCCGCGGTGCGCGAAATATTGCCGCCGAACCGGTTGATCTGGGCGATCAGATAATCGCGCTCGAACATTTCGCGGGCTTCGCGCAGCGGCAGCGTCATGATGTGGTAGTCGCCCTTGGCCGACACCTTCGGCAACATGTCGCCGAGGTCGGTTGGCAGCATGTCGGCGGAAATCGGCGAATCCGGGCCGTCGGAGCGGGCAAGGATCATCAGCCGCTCGATATTGTTGCGGAGCTGGCGGATATTGCCCGGCCAGTCGTGGGCCTGCAAGACAGCCATGGCGTCCTCGCCGATCTTGCGGGGGCGGATGCCAGCCTGCTCGGAAATCTGGCGCATGAACATGTCGACCAGGAAAGGAATGTCCTCGCGGCGTTCGGCGAGCGCCGGCACCTTGACCGGCACGACGGCCAGCCGGTGGTAGAGATCTTCGCGGAACGAGCCGTCGGCGATCAGGCTTTCGAGATTGTAGCAGGTCGAGGAGATGATGCGGACATCCACCTTGACGCGCTTGGAACCGCCGACGCGCTCGAACTGCTGATCGACCAATACGCGAAGGATCTTGTTCTGCGTCTCGCGCGGCATTTCGCCGACTTCGTCGAGATAGAGGATGCCACGATGGGCCTCTTCCAGAGCGCCGATCTTGCGCGCCTGGCCGGGAGCGCCTTCGGTGCCGAACAGAGCGACCTCCATGCGATCGGGCGTGATCGTCGCCGCGTTCAGCGCCACAAACGGACCGGCGACGCGCGACGATCGCTTGTGGATCATCCGCGCCACCAGTTCCTTGCCGGAGCCGGAAGGGCCGAGGATCATCACGCGGCTGTTGGTGGGGGCGACCTTCTCGATCGTCTGGCGGAGCTGCGAGACGGCAACCGAGGTACCGACCAGCTCGGCGGCATCGCCGGTGCGCTTCTTGAGCTCGGTCACCTCGCGCTTCAGCTTGGAGTTTTCGAGTGCCCGCTCGGCGATCAGGATCAGACGGTCGGCCTTGAACGGCTTTTCGATGAAGTCGAAGGCGCCGCGCTTTATGGCAGAGACAGCCGTCTCGACATTGCCGTGGCCGGAGATCATCACAACGGGCAATTCGGGATGCCGGCTCTTGACTTCGTCGAGCAGCGCCAGGCCGTCGAGCCTGGAGCCCTGCATCCAGATATCCAGGAAGATCAGCCGCGGCACGCGATCGGATATCGCTGCCAGCGCGCTGTCGCTGTCGTGGGCCGTGCGGGTTTCATGGCCCTCATCGGACAAAATACCTGAAACGATATCGCGGATATCCGCCTCGTCATCTACGACCAGAATATCAGACGCCATAAGCCAATTCCTTGTTATTATCCGTTCCCGGCACCGCCACCTGCTCCAGATGCGGCAGCAGCACCCTGATCATGGCGCCCTTGCCATGATCGAAATCGGCGGGGGCATCGTGCAATTCGAGCTGCCCGCCGTGTTCTTCGATGATCTTCTTGACGATCGCGAGCCCCAATCCCGTGCCCTTGTCGCGCATGGTCATGTATGGCTCGAGGATGCGGTGTCGATTTTCGCTCGGCAGGCCGCTGCCATTGTCAATGATGTCGACCACATAGGTGTCGCGCTCCGCATCGTAGACCGAGCGCACCTTGACCTTGCGACCGTCGCGTTCCTGATCGCTCGGCACCGCCTCGATCGCCTCGACGGCATTCTTGATGAGATTGCCGAAAGCCTGGCCGAGCATGCGCGTATCGAACATGCCCTTCAGCGGCTCCTCGCCGAGCTCGCGGATGAAATCGACATGGGTGGTGCCCATCTCGCGCAGGAAGATCGCGTCGCGCAGGATATCGCGCAGATCGGCTTCTTCCTTGGCGGGTTTCGGCATGCGGGCAAAGGACGAGAATTCGTCGACCATGCGGCCGATATCGCCGACCTGGCGCACGATCGTGTCGGTACACTGGTCGAAGACGGCGCGGTCGTCCTCGGCGATCTGCTTGCCGTAGCGACGCTTGAGGCGCTCGGCGGAAAGCTGGATCGGGGTAAGCGGGTTCTTGATTTCATGGGCGATGCGGCGGGCGACATCCGCCCAGGCGGTGGAGCGCTGGGCGATGACGAGATCGGTGATATCGTCGAGCGTCACCACATAGCTGTCGTGCGCGGCGCGCTGTTCCTCGCGCGTGACCTGAACCGAAAGCGTCCGCTCCTTGCCGCCACGCATCAGGTTCACCTGTTTGCGGAATTCGCCGCGGGCTCTGCTGCGCGCCTCGGTGAGGACGTGGTCGATCTCGGGCGCGACATCCTCCAGCTTCTCGCCCATCAGCTTTTCGGCGGGAACGTCCAGGAGATGTTCCGCCGACGGATTGACGATGGTGATACGGCGGTCTTCCTCGACACCGATAACGGCAGCGGTGACGCCGGACAGCACCGCCTCGATGAAGCGGCGGCGGTCGTCGACCTCGTCCTTGGCTTCAAGGATCTCGTCGCGCTGGCTGCGTATTTCGGAAATCATCTTGTTGAAGGTACGCGACAGGCTGCCGACGTCGCCATCGGCGGCGCGCACCGGCACGACGACGTTGAGATTGCCGGTCGCCACGCTGTCGGCGGCGCTGATCAGCAGCCGGATCGGGCGGACGATGCGGTCGGCGACCGCGATCGCCGTCCAGATCGCCGCGAGCAGGACGATCAGCGCGAAACCGAGGTAGAGCACCGCAAAGGCGATCTGCAACGATGTGCGGCCGGCCTCCATAGCCTGGTATTCGGCGGTGTTCTCCTCCATCAGCCGCATGGCCGAGATGACCTTCGGATCAACGGCGCGGATCGTATAGAGATAGGAGCCCGGAATGGCATCGAGCTTGATGACGGCGCCGACAAGGTTGGTGACACCAGGCGGGATCAAGGTCGGCTGGCCGGCCGCCGCGGTCTTCAGCGCATCCGCCGGGATCGCCGGCAGCGGCTTTTCGGTCTTGATATCGGCCTGAACGATCGCCTGGCCGTCCTCGCGCACCAGGAAGGCGCCGAGCATGCCGCGGCCGCGCGCCTGGCGGGTCATCAGCTCCACGAAACCGGTACGGTCGAGATAGAACATCGGCCGGTTGCGCTCGAGGTCGTTCGACATCGAAACCGTCTGGCCCTGAAGATAGCTGGCATTCTCGAGCATATAGGCACGGGCAACGTCCTGGGAGGACTGCACGATCGACTGGGTGCGCAGCGAGAACCAGCGGTCGAGGCCGACATTGAGCGTGAGGCTGGCGAAGATCGCGACCAGAACCGCCGGGGTGATCGCCACGATCGAGAAGAGCACGACGATGCGGACATGCAGGCGGGCCGCGGCGCGGCCGCGGTTGCGCGCCTTCACCAGCCGGACGATCTCGCGGCCGATCAGATACATCAGGCAGAGGATGAAAAGCGAATTCAGCGCAGCCGACGCGATCACCACATTCGTGGTCGGGGCGATCGGGGTCAGGCCGAGCAGGATGAACAGTGTCACCGACGCACAGATCAAGGCTCCGCCGGCGAGCAGAAGGCCGGGGAGCGCGAAGGACGCGCGCCGATCCTGCACTGACACCGCTGGCTCGTCTTCGGCCATCGGCGCTGTTACGCCTTCCGTCATCGAATCCACTCCGATCCCCAAAACCCTCGCGGGAGATCATTTCAACCCGGTCAGACCGAGCGAAGCGACAGCCACTTTCCAGAAGAAGGGCCGGCCTACCCCCTCGACGGCCGCCACTCCGTCGAGCATTCACCAAACCCTGCGTGACCTTTAAGCAACGCAATGTGGCGAAAATGCAACGATGAGCGGAAGGTGTCAAGCAGCTGGGAACAAACTAACGCATCAGGCGCCACGAGAGCTGCGATAGACTGAGACACCCAGTTCCCGGATCTTCTTTCGCAGGGTGTTGCGATTGAGGCCGAGGAGATCGGCCGCCTTGATCTGGTTGCCGCGGGTGGCCGTCAGTGCCGCCAGGATCAGCGGATATTCCAGCTCCGTCAGGACGCGATCGTAGAGGCCTGGCGGCGGCAGGTTGTCGCCGAAGCTCGCGAAATAGGTGCGCATGTTTTCTTCGACGGCTTGCGCGATGGTGAGCGAACCGTTGCGCGTGCCCATTTTATCGATCGGGCTGTCGGGAACATCCGAGCGCAGCTCCGATTCGATGATCTCGCGGCTCATGACCTCCTGCGGATATAGCGCCATCAGGCGGCGGACCAGGTTTTCCAGCTCTCGCACGTTGCCCGGCCAGGCATAGGCCTTCATGAGATCCAGCGCCTCGGTGTCGAAACGCTTGCCGTCGAGCCCCTCCTTTTCGGCCATCTGCATGAAATGGCGAACGAGATCGGGAATGTCCTCGGCGCGGTCGCGCAAGGGAGGCAGGCGCAGCGGCACGACGTTCAAGCGGTAATAGAGGTCCTCGCGGAACAGGCCCTGGTTGATGAGGTGCTTCAGGTCCTTGTTGGTCGCCGCGACGATGCGCACGTCGGTACGGATCGGCGTGCGGCCGCCGACGGTGGTGTATTCGCCCTGCTGCAGGACGCGCAAAAGGCGCGTCTGGGCGTCCATCGGCATGTCGCCGATCTCGTCGAGGAAAAGCGTACCGCCCTCGGCCTGCTCGAAGCGGCCGGTGGAGCGGTTCTGGGCGCCGGTAAAAGCACCTTTCTCATGCCCGAAGAGTTCCGATTCGATCAGGTCGCGCGGAATGGCGGCCATGTTGATCGCCACGAACGGACCGTTGCGGCGCTTGCCGTAATCGTGGAGCGCGCGGGCGACGAGTTCCTTGCCGGTGCCGGACTCGCCGGTGATCATCAGCGTCAGGTCGGTCTGCATCAGCCGCGCCAGCACGCGGTAGATTTCCTGCATGGCAGCGGAGCGGCCGACCAGCGGCATGCCGTCCTGCATGTCGTCGTCGAGGCGGGCGGGCTTGCGCTTCGGTTCGGCAAGTGCCCGGCCGATGATGGCGATCAGCTCGGTCAGGTCGAACGGTTTCGGCAGGTAATCGTAGGCACCCTTTTCGGAGGCCTTGATGGCGGTCATGAAGGTGTTCTGGGCACTCATGACCAGCACCGGCAGATCGGGCCGCGCCTTCTTGATGCGCGGCAGCAGGTCGAAGGCGTTCTCATCGGGCATGATCACGTCGGTGACGACGAGATCGCCCTCGCCGGCAGAGATCCAGCGCCACAGGGTGGCGGCATTGGAGGTGATGCGCACTTCGTAGCCCGCCCTGGTCAAGGCCTGGTTCAGAACGGTGCGGATGGCCGCGTCGTCGTCGGCGACAAGGATCGTGGCAGTCATTTTACGTTTCCTGTGGAGTTCAAGGCGCGGCCGTCCATGGCCTCTTCCTTGTGCATGGGCATCAGAACACGGAATATCGTCCGGCGCGCCTGGCTGTCGCATTCGACTATGCCGCCATGGCCACCGATGATCTTGGCGACCAGGGCCAAGCCCAAGCCGGAGCCGTTCGTCTTGGTGGTGATGAAGGGATCGAAGAGATGCGGCACGAGATCGGTCGGAACGCCGGGTCCGTTGTCGATGACGCAGAATTCGAGCGGCAGGGAAATCTTGTCCCGCGTGCCGGCGACCGAGAGCTTGATGCCCGGGCGATAGGCGGTCGTCAGCATGATTTCGCCGTCCGGCTGGTCACCGACGGCTTCGGCGGCGTTCTTGATGAGGTTGAGGAAAACCTGCACCAGCTGGTCGCGGTTGGCAAAGACCGGCGGCAGCGACGGATCGTACATTTCGGAAATCTTGATCTTGCGGGCAAAGCCGGCCTTGGCGACCGCCTTCACGTGATCGAGGACAGAATGAATGTTGAGGGCTATGCGATCGACCGGACGTTCGTCGGAGAAGACTTCCATGCGGTCGACCAGCGAGACGATACGGTCGGTCTCGTCGCAGATCAGCTGGGTCAGCGCGCGGTCGTCGTCGGGGACGACGCTTTCCAGAAGCTGGGCGGCGCCGCGGATGCCCGACAGCGGGTTCTTGATCTCGTGCGCCAGCATGGAGGCCAAACCCGTCACCGAACGAGCGGCGGCGCGATGAGTGAGCTGGCGGTCGATCTTGTCGGCCATGGAGCGTTCCTGGAAGACGACGACCACCGAGCCCGGCTCGCTGACGACAGGCGCGACATAGAGGTCGACCAGTTTATCCTGGCCGAGGCGGGGCGACGACAGGTCGACGCGGTACTCGTTGACCGGCGCCTTGCGCTCGCGCACCTGGTCGATCAGGGCAAGCAACGGGCTGCCGAAGGGGATGAAGGTGGAGATCCTGTTCTTGGCGAGATGGGCGGCGCTGGCGCCGAAGAAGGCCTCCGCCTCCCAGTTTGCGAACGCGACCTTGCCCGCCGCATCGACCAGGATCACGGGGTTCTGCACCGAATTGAGGACCGCCATGGCGAGCGCATTGCCGATCGCGGCATCCTGCGCCTGGGACTTGCTCATGCGGCCTCCTTCTGAGCGTCGACGGGTTGCCCACCGAGCGCTGCTGTCATCCGGCGCGAGACATCGGCCGGGTCTTTCGAAATCATGATGGCGGCCTTTTCTTCGACCGGCAGGCCGGCCGCATAACGGTCGAGATACCAGCCGAGCTGTTTTCGCGCATGCCGGAGGCCGGCCTCGCGGCCGTAAAGCTCCAGCATCGCCTCGTAGTGTTCGACGACCAGGCCGGGGATTTCCGACCTTGTAGGCCCCGCATGACCGGCGAGCCAGCCGACATGCCAGGGCCGCCCCTGCGCGCCGCGGCCGACCATGACCGCATCGGCGCCCGAGCGCGCCAGGATAGCTTGAGCGTCCTCGGGCGATTCGACATCGCCATTGGCGATCAGCGGAATGGAGATCGCGTCGCGCACCGCGCGGATCGCATCCCAGTCCGCCCTGCCCTCGTAGAACTGCATGCGGGTGCGGCCGTGGATGGTCACCAGCCGGACGCCGGCCTGTTCGGCGCGGCGGGCGATCTCCGGCGCGTTGATGGAATTTTCGTCCCAGCCGAGCCGCATCTTCAGTGTCACGGGCACGGTGACGGCGTTGACCGTCGCCTCGATCATGGACAGGGCGTGGTCCGGATCGCGCATCAGCGCCGAGCCGGAATAACCGCCCGTCACCTTCTTGGCCGGACACCCCATGTTGATGTCGATGATATCGGCGCCGTTATCGGCAGCGATTTTCGCGGCTTCCGCCATCGGCTTCGCTTCGCGGCCGGCGAGCTGGACCATATGCGGCGAGATGCCGGCGCCCTTCAGCCGCGCCCACGATTCGCCGCGGTTCAGAATGAGCTCACCGCTGGCAACCATTTCCGTCACGACCAGCCCGGCGCCATAACGCCAGGCAAGCTGCCTGAACGGCAGATCGGTGACGCCGGACATCGGCGCCAGGACGACGCGATTGCGAATGGCGACAGGCCCGATCTGAAAAGGCTTAGCAAGATCTTGGAAACTCAAATGATGATCTTTCGGGCACATGAGATAGTTGCACTATTTTTATTCATGTCTCGGGCGTTTGCCAAGAGCAATTCCGGAACTGCGTTATTTTTGAGCGGCATGCTGGAATTCAGGCTTTTGGTCCTATAGTTCTGCGCCTGTCAATCCAAAACGAGTTACGGGTCGAGGACGACAAAGCCATGACAATCGGTTCCATGACAATCGGTATCGTCATCGTCGCCGCAGGCCGCGGGGAACGAGCAGGCTCTCTGCAGGACGGTCCCAAGCAGTACCGGCGGATCGGCGACAGACCGGTCATCGCCCATACGCTCGAACGATTTCTGACGTGGCGTCGAAGCGGCCCGATCGTGGTCGTCATCCACCCGGACGACGAGGCGTTGTTTGCGGCGGCAACGGCCGACGTCCAGGGGGCGGCAGGGGTGATCACCACGTTCGGCGGCGAAACCCGGCAGCGCTCGGTTTATGAGGGCCTGCGCGCCCTCTCCGGCACCGAGGCCACCCATGTGATGATCCACGATGCGGCGCGTCCCTTCGTCGATCACGGCGTGCTCGAGCGTGTGGCGCAGGCGCTCGACGAGGGGCAGGACGGCGTGCTGCCGGCCATTCCCGTCAGCGACACGCTGAAGCGCAGCGGTTCCGACGGGCTGGTGCACGAGACCGTGCCACGCTCCGGCCTCTACGCCGCGCAGACGCCGCAGAGCTTTCTTCTCTCCGAAATCCGCACCGCCCACGAAAAAGCGGCCGCACTGCGCCGCGAGGATTTCACTGACGACGCCTCGATCGCCGAATGGGCCGGCCTGCCGGTGACCCTGGTCGAAGGATCGGTCGACAATATCAAACTCACCGTCAAGCGGGATATCGCCATGGCCGACGAAAAACTCTCGCAGAGCCTGTTCCCGGCCACCCTCCCCGATGTCCGCACCGGCAACGGTTACGACGTGCACCAGCTGGAACCTGGCGACGGCGTGACGCTCTGCGGCGTGTTCATTCCCCACGACCAGAAGCTCAGCGGCCATTCGGATGCGGATGTCGCGCTGCATGCGCTGACCGATGCGCTGCTTGCCACCTGCGGCGCCGGCGATATCGGCGACCACTTTCCTCCTTCCGACATGCAGTGGCGCGGTGCGCCGTCGAAGATCTTCCTCGACCATGCGGCGAAGATCGTCCGCGAGCATGGCGGCACGATCATGAACGCCGATATCTCGCTGATCGCGGAAGCGCCGAAGATCGCACCGCACCGCCAGGCGATGCGCGAAACCCTCTCCGCGATTCTCGGCATTTCGCTCGACCGCTGCTCGGTCAAGGCAACCACCAACGAGAAGATCGGCTTCATCGGTCGCCGCGAGGGCATTGCGGCGATCGCCACGGCGACCGTCATTTATCGCGGAGACGCCGCATGAGCCTGTTTCCCGCCGATATCGAGGACCAGGCCAGGCGGATCATCACGGATTTCAGCGCGCGCGGAAAAATGGTCGCGACCGCCGAATCCTGCACGGGCGGGCTGATCGCCGGGGCGCTGACGGAGATTTCCGGCTCGTCCGCCGTCGTCGACCGCGGTTTCGTCACCTATACGAACCAGGCGAAGATGGACATGCTCGGGGTGACAGACGCCACGCTCGCGACGCATGGCGCGGTCTCGAAGGAAACGGCACTGCAGATGGTGCATGGGGCGCTCTATCGCTCAAAGGCCGCCGTGGCGGTTGCGGTGACCGGCATAGCGGGACCCGGCGGCGGATCGGCGGAAAAACCCGTCGGGCTGGTGCATCTGGCGGCGAAAAGCCGTTCGGGCAAAGTCCAGCATCGGGAAATGCGCTACGGCGATATCGGCCGCGCCGAGGTCAGGCTGGCGACCGTCAGAACCGCGCTGGAAATGCTGGCCGAGGTGGCCGCTCAGGCGTAGATTTTGTCGGCCCGCTTTTCGAAGGCTTCGGCGAACATGCGGAAGGCGCGGTCGAACATCGAGCCCATCAGGGCGCCGAGGATCATGCTCTTGAACTCGTAATCGATGTAGAAATGCACGACGCACCCCTCTGGGCCTGCATTCGGCGAGCCGGCCGCCGCCGGCTCGAAGCTCCAGCGGTTGTCGAGATACTTGAACGGCCCCTCGATATATTTCACATCGATGATCCGCTCGGCCGGATTGAGCAGGACCTGGGTGGTGAAGGTCTCGCGGATCGCCTTGTAGCCGACGGTCATGTCGGCCACGAGCAGCGTCTTGCCATCGCGCTCCTTGGAGGAACGCACGGCCAGCGCTTCGCAGAGCGGCAGGAACTGCGGATATTTTTCGACATCGGCGACAAGCGCGTACATCTTTTCGGCGCTGTGCTTCACGGGACGGCGGATTTCGAACTTTGGCATGATCCCGAGTTAAGCGCCCGCTCCGATAAGATCAAGAAGATCGCGCATTTCGCGACGGGATTTCAACACCAGAACCGGCCTGTCGCCCGCGTATGCCGTCAACCCGGCAGCCACGCGCGGGCCATAGACCTTCTCCCAGGTCCAGACGAAGCGGAAGAATTGCCATTCCATCTTCTCCGGGCAACCGGGCGCCATTTCCGGACGGGTGCCTCCCCTGTTCATGATCCGGCGGCTGAGAATTCCCCAGACGCATAGCCAGCGCGGCATGCGCACCCAGATGACCAGATCGCTGCGCGGTACGCGAATGTCGAAAGTGGAGGTATTGGTGCCATCCATGATCAGCGTTCGCCGGCGGCCAGCTCGACGATGAGGCGGTGCTGTTCGGGCTTGTCCCGCTGCACCCAGCCCGGCAACCAGAGCACATCGCGGTCGATCGAGATGTAAGTGAGCTCGAAACGACGGGCGACCTTCTGGGCCAGCGTCGATTTGCCACCGCCGGAACAGCCGATGACCAGAATTCTGTCGGCATTGGAGACCTTGTCTGCTGCTTCGGCAATTCCCACGTAACGGATCGCATTCACGCCAGATTCCATATCCATGATGATCTCCCGTGAATCAGGCTCGCTGCATCGTGACTGGCGGTAGACGCCGATGATGACAGGAGGATTTCAATGTCGGGCAGACGGCGCTATAGAGGTCGCCGAATGCGATTGTGACGGAGCTTTGACACGGATGTCAGAGTGACGGGTTCAACCATCGGTCATTTGTCGATGTCAGATGGCATTCAGATTGATAAGATGTAATGTAGGATTCATCCGGTTGTAGTGATCCAGAGTCGCAAGCCAGCGTACAATGGCATAATCAACCGATAGCAGACCGGGCGCACCCGAAAGAAGCATCCATGGACGATTTCTCGCAGATGATAAAGCTGCTCGAATCCGCAAAGCAGCTTGCAGACATGAACCAGCTTCCCATGCTGGTCTATCTTATTGAAATGGCGAAGAGCGAAGCACGCGGACATCGTTTCACGCTGCGCGAACGCCGACGCGGCCAAGACAAGCACGAAAAGGTTCAGGCAGCCGAATAAGGCTTACGACCGGCTCGCCGCCCTACTCGGCGGCGGCCAGGACTTTCCTCTCGCGTGCAGCCCTGAGGCGAGCGAAATCATCCCCGGCGTGATGCGAAGACCGGGTCAGCGGGCTCGAAGACACCATCAGGAAACCCTTGGCATAGGCCACCGTCTCGTAGGACTTGAACTCCTCGGGCGTGACGAAGCTTTCTACCTTGTGGTGCTTGCGGGTCGGCTGCAGATACTGGCCGATCGTCAGGAAATCGACGTCGGCCGTGCGCAGGTCGTCCATCAGCTGCAGCACTTCGTTGCGCTCCTCGCCGAGCCCCACCATGATGCCCGACTTGGTGAACATGGTCGGATCCAGCTCCTTCACCCGCTGCAGCAGCCGGACGGAGTGGAAATAACGGGCTCCGGGGCGCACCGTCAGATAGTTGCCCGGCACGGTTTCCATGTTGTGGTTGAACACATCCGGCTTGGCGGCGACGACGCGCTCCAGCGCACCGGGCTTCTTCAGGAAGTCTGGCGTCAGGATCTCGATGGTGGTTGCCGGCGACGCGGCGCGGATCGCCCAGATCACCTTCTCGAAATGCTCGGCGCCGCCGTCGGCCAGGTCGTCGCGGTCGACGGAGGTGATGACCACATGGCTAAGACCCATCTGCTTGACGGCCTTGGCGACGTTTTCGGGCTCTTCCATATCGAGCGCGTTCGGCTTGCCGGTCGCGACATTGCAGAAGGCGCAGGCGCGGGTGCAGATCTCGCCCATGATCATGAAGGTGGCGTGCTTCTTGTCCCAGCACTCGCCGATATTGGGGCAGCCCGCTTCCTCGCAGACCGTCACCAGCTTGTTTTCCTTCACGATCGCGCGGGTTTCTTGGTAGCCCTTGGAGACCGGCGCCCGGACGCGGATCCATTCGGGCTTGCGCATGACTTCCTGGTCCGGTCGGTGGGCCTTTTCCGGATGACGGACGCGCTTTTCATCGCCGGATGCGATCGTGTCGAGGATGGTGACCATAAGAACCTGCTTTCAACCGCCTGTATCGCGGGGTTCGTCAGCGCCTGACGAGTTTGGCAAGAAATAGCAAAATGCAGGAGCCGATGAAACCTGCAACCAGGTAACCCAGCCATCCGTCTGCAACATGGATGTTGAACCTGTTGAAGATGCCGTTGGCCAGCACCGCGCCGACAATGCCGATGACGATGTTCATGAAAATGCCGAAACGGACATCCATCAGCTTGCCGGCGAGCCAACCCGCCAGGCCGCCGATGATGATCGCCGCAATCCAACCTACCTGCATGCTACGCTCCCGTTCCAGAGACACTCATATGGGCGCCGCCCGGCCGTGGAACAATCCCCGGCAGGGCGATCTCGTCAGGCATTCAGCGCCCGGCCGTAGGCGTCAAGCACGCTTTCCTTCATCGTCTCGGAAATGGTCGGATGCGGGAAGATCGTGTGCATCAGTTCCTCTTCCGTCGTCTCCAGGTTCATGGCGACGACGAAGCCCTGGATCAGTTCGGTGACTTCGGCACCGACCATGTGGGCGCCGATCAGTTCGCCGGTCTTTTTGTCGAAGATGGTCTTGACCAGACCCTGGTCCTCGCCGAGCGCGATCGCCTTGCCGTTGGCGACGAACGGAAAACGGCCGACGCGGATGTCGCGGCCTTCGGCCTTAGCCTTGGCTTCGGTGAGGCCGACGGAGGCGACCTGCGGGTTGCAGTAGGTGCAGCCGGGGATCTTCAGCTTGTCCATCGGATGGACGTTCGGCAGGCCGGCGATCTTTTCGACGCAGATGACCGCTTCATGCTCGGCCTTGTGGGCGAGCAGCGGCGGACCGGCGACGTCGCCGATCGCATAGAGGCCGGGCACGTTGGTCTTGCCGTAACCGTCGATCACGATGAAGCCGCGGTCGGTCTTCACGCCGACTGCCTCAAGGCCGATGCCTTCGATATTGGCCTGGACGCCGACGGCCGAGATCATCCGGTCGGCGGTGATCTCCTGCGTCTTGCCGTCCTTGAGCTCGATCGTCGCAGTGACCGAGTTGGCGCCCTTCACAACCTTGGCAACCTTGGCCTCGAGCAGGATCTTCATGCCCTGGCGCTCGAACTGCTTCTTGGCAAGCGCCGAGATGTCCGCATCCTCGACCGGCATGACCTGGCTCATGATCTCGACGACGGTGACCTCGACGCCCATGGTGCGGTAGAAGCTGGCGAACTCGATGCCGATGGCGCCTGACCCCATGACCAGCAGCGACTTTGGCATCTCTTCCGGCTTCATCGCCTCGAAATAGGTCCAGATCAGCTTGCCGTCCGGCTCGATGCCCGGCAGCGCCCGCGGGCGGGCGCCTGTCGCGATGATGATGTGCTTGGCGGTATAGGTGCCCTCGCCGAGCGTGTTCTTGGGGATCGGACCGATCGGCTCGACCGGCTTCTTGGTGGTCTTCGACACGACGATCTCGCCGGGTTTCGAAAGCTTCGCCTCGCCCCAGATGATGTCGACCTTGTTCTTCTTGAACAGGAAGCCGACGCCGTTGTTCATGCGGTGGGCGATGCCCCGCGAGCGGTCGACGATCGCCTTGACGTCCGGCTTGATCGTGCCTTCCAGCGTCAGGCCGTAGTCCTTGGCGTGGGTCGCGGTGTGCATCACGTCGGCCGAGCGAAGAAGCGCCTTGGTCGGAATGCAGCCCCAGTTGGAGCAGATGCCGGCGAGGTGCTCGCGTTCGACGACGGCGACCTTCAGCCCGAGCTGGGATGCCCGGATGGCGGCGATATAACCGCCGGGACCGGAACCGATAACGATGACGTCGTAGGATTGAGCCATTGCTTTCCTGCCTTCTCATTGGGGAGCCAGCTCCAGGCGGCCCGCCTCGGGAAATCTTCTTCTAGAGACCCAGCATCATCCGGACGATCGGCTCAAGGCCGCGTCCGATCGCGCGGGTATTTTCTGCATCGAGATGCACGCCGTCGATCGGCGTCGTTTTCGCCACCGATCCCGCATCGAAGAAACCGCAGCCTAGTTCGTCCGCGAGGTCCCGATAGAGCGATGCGAGCATCGAAGACTGCTCGATGCCTCCCCGAAACAGCGCTCCGGTCATTGGGTTTGCGGTGTCGCAGAGCGTCGGCGGCGACACGATGAGGATTTCCGGCGTGTCGCATTCCCGGCCCCAGTCGTGGAAGCGCACGAGGCTGACCAGCTTCTTCACGCCTTGGCGCGCGCCCATGGCCGTGCCGTGGATGATCGGCTTCAGGTCGTTGGTGCCGAGCATGATGATCACCAGCTCGAGCGGACCATGGCTATGAAGGACGGTCGGCAGCAGCCGCGCACCGTTGCGATCGCAATCGGCAAGCCCGTCGTCATAGGCGGTGGTACGGCCGCCAAGACCCTCAGCCACCACATTGACCGCGGGACCGAGCGCTGCCTGCAGCACGCTCGGCCAGCGATCTTCGAAGGCATGGCGGCCGCCGGTTGCGACATCCGTACCCCAGGTCAATGAATCACCATAGCAGAGAACGGTTTTCATGGACGCACCTCCGATACCCCTCCCTTGCGGACACCCTCCCCGCAAGGGGAGGGAAATACCGGACTACACCAGCATCGCCATCGGGTTTTCGATGTAGCGCTTGAAGGCGGACGCGAGTTCCGCACCGAGCGCGCCGTCGATGACGCGGTGGTCGAAGGCGAAGGTTGCGGTCATCACCGTGCCCACCTTGATCTCGCCGTTCTTCACGATCGGCTTCTCGACGCCTGCGCCGATCGAGACGATCGAGGCCTGCGGCAGGTTGACGATCGAGGTGAAATTGGAGACGCCGAACATGCCGAGGTTGGACACGGATGTCGTGCCGCCCTGGTATTCTTCCGGCTTCAGCTTCTTGTCGCGGGCGCGTCTCGCAAGATCCTTCACCTCGTTGGAGATGACGGACAGCGTCTTCGTTTCGGCCTTGCGGACGATCGGGGTGATCAGCCCGTCCGGGATGGATACGGCCACGCCGACGTCTGCATGCTTGTGCAGCACGCGGGCCGTCGAGGTCCAGGAAGCATTGGCCATCGGGACATCGCGCAGAGCGAGCGCCATCGCCTTGATGATGAAGTCGTTGACCGACAGCTTGAAGGCGGGAACATCGCCCTTGTCGGTCTTCTTCATCGGCGAAGACTTGTTGATCTCGGCGCGCAGCTTCATCAGTGCGTCGAGCTCGCAATCCATCGAGACGAAGTAGGACGGAACCGTCTGGCTCGACTCGGTGAGGCGCGAGGCGATCGTCTTGCGCATGCCGTCATGCGGCAGAAGCTCGTACGAACCCTCGGGGAAAAGCTTCAGGACGGTATCGTCCGCCGGACCCTTGGCCATGGCCGGTGCGGCAGCAGCCTGTGGAGCGGCAGCCGGTGCAGGCTTGGCACCACCGGAAGCGACAGCCTTTTCGATATCGGCCTTGACGACACGGCCGTGCGGGCCGGAACCCGACACGGCGGAAAGGTCGAGGCCGGCTTCCTTGGCGAGGCGACGGGCGAGCGGCGAAGAAAAGGGCCTTGCATCACCCGAAGACGCCAGAGCCGGTGCCGCGACAGCAGGCGCCGGTTCGGACGCCTTTTGAGCCGGAGCGGCTTCCGCCTTCGGGGCGGGCGCAGCCTCGGCCTTCGGAGCCGGAGAAGCACCACCGCCGGCAGCGGCGGCCGAGACATCCTCGCCATCTGCGGCAAGGATCGCGATCAGCGCATTGACCTTGACGCCCTCGGTGCCGGCCGCAACGACCAGCTTGGCAACGGTGCCCTCATCGACGGATTCGACTTCCATGGTCGCCTTGTCGGTCTCGATCTCGGCGAGCACGTCGCCGGACTTGACCTTGTCGCCTTCCTTGACGAGCCACTTGGAAAGATTGCCCTCTTCCATGGTCGGAGACAGGGCAGGCATGGTGATGTTGATCGGCATCGAAACATCCTCCCCTTATTTGTAGCAGACGGTTTTCACCGCCTGGACGACTTCGCCGACATTCGGCAGCGCCAGCTTTTCGAGATTGGCCGCATAAGGCATCGGAACATCCTTGCCGGCGATCGTCAGGATCGGCGCATCGAGATAATCGAAGGCCTGCTGCATGACGCGGGTGGCGATTTCAGTACCGATCGAGTTCTGCGGATAACCCTCCTCGACCGTGACGAGACGGCCGGTCTTCTTGACCGACTCGATGACCGTCGGAAGGTCCATCGGGCGCAGCGTGCGCAGATCGATCAGCTCGACGTCGATGCCTTCCTTTTCCAGTTCGGCGACAGCCTTCACGGCATAGGACATGCCGATGCCGAAGGAGACGACGGTGACGTCCTTGCCCTTGCGGTGGATGCGCGCCTTACCGATCGGCAGGACGAAATCATCGAGCTTCGGCACTTCGAAGGACTGGCCGTAGAGGATTTCGTTTTCCAGGAAGACGACCGGGTTCGGATCGCGGATGGCAGCTTTCAGCAGGCCCTTGGCGTCGGCAGCCGTGTACGGCATGACGACCTTGAGGCCCGGGATCTGACTGTACCAGGAGGCATAGTCCTGGCTGTGCTGCGCGCCGACGCGGGCGGCGGCACCGTTCGGGCCGCGGAACACGATCGGCGCCCCCATCTGGCCGCCGGACATGTAGAGCGTCTTGGCGGCCGAATTGATGATCTGGTCGATCGCCTGCATGGCGAAGTTGAAGGTCATGAACTCGACGATCGGCTTCAGGCCCGCCATGGCGGCACCGACGCCGACGCCGGCAAAGCCGTGTTCGGTGATGGGCGTATCGACCACGCGGCGAGCCCCGAATTCCTGCAGCAGGCCTTGGGTGATCTTGTAGGCACCCTGGTATTCGGCGACTTCCTCACCCATGACGAAGACGTTCTCGTCGCGGCGCATTTCCTCGGCCATCGCGTCGCGCAGTGCTTCGCGAACGGTGGTCATGACCATTTCGGTACCGGCCGGGATATCCGGATCGGCAGCGGCCTCGACCTTCGGCTGGGCCGGGACCGGGGCGGATGCCGAACCGGTCGCGGTCGGCTTTTCTTCCTGTTCGACCTGCGGAGCCGCCTTCGGCGCCTCCTTGGCAGGAGCCGCGGAGCCGATCGAATCAGCGCTCTCGCCGTCCTGCAGGAGCACGGCGATCTTGGTGTTGACCTTGACGTTTTCGGTGCCGGCCTCGACCAGCAGCTTGCCGATCACGCCTTCATCGACGGCTTCCACTTCCATGGTCGCCTTGTCGGTCTCGATTTCGGCAATCACGTCGCCGGAGGTGACCTTGTCACCCTCTTTTTTCAGCCACTTGCTGAGCGTGCCTTCCTCCATGGTCGGAGAAAGGGCGGGCATCAGGATATCGATTGGCATTGGGTTCCCTCCCCGCGATCAGAGCAGAATGTCGGTGTAGAGCTCGGACGGATCCGGCTCCGGATCGGCCTGGGCGAAATCGGCGCTATCCGAAACGACGTCGCGGATATCCTTGTCGATCGCCTTCAGCTCGTCTTCGGTCGCCCAGCCTTTTTCGATGAGGCGCAGGCGCACCTGCTCGATCGGGTCGTGCTCGGAGCGCATCTTCTGCACTTCGTCCTTGGAGCGATATTTCGCCGGGTCGGACATGGAGTGGCCGCGATAACGGTAGGTGAGCATTTCGAGAATGATCGGGCCCTTGCCGGAGCGGCAGTGCTCGAGCGCCTCGTCGCCGGCGGCCTTCACGGCACGAACGTCCATGCCGTCGACCTGGATGCCGGGGATGCCGAAGCCGGAACCACGCAGCGAGTAGTTCGACTGCGCCGTCGCACGGGCCGTCGAGGTGCCCATCGCATAACGGTTGTTCTCGACGATATAGACGATCGGCAGCTTCCAGAGGGCCGCCATGTTGAAGCTCTCGTAGACCTGGCCCTGGTTGGCCGCGCCATCGCCGAAATAGGCGACCGAGACGCTGTCGTTACCACGATACCTGTTGGCGAAGGCGAGACCGGTTCCGAGCGAAACCTGGGCGCCGACGATGCCGTGGCCGCCGTAGAAATGCTTTTCCTTGGAGAACATGTGCATCGAGCCGCCCTTCCCCCTGGAATAGCCGCCCTTGCGTCCGGTCAGCTCCGCCATGACGCCACGCGCGCTCATGCCGGTTGCCAGCATATGCCCATGGTCGCGATAGGCGGTGATAACCTGGTCACCCTCCTGCTGCGCCATCTGCATGCCGACGACGACAGCTTCCTGGCCGATATAGAGGTGACAGAAACCACCGATGAAGCCCATGCCGTAGAGCTGGCCGGCCTTTTCCTCGAAACGGCGGATCATCAGCATCTCACGATAGGCGTGAAGATCCTGATCCTTGCCGAAATCCGGGGTGTTTTTGCCCGTAAACTCCTTGGCGGAGGATTTCGAGGCTGATTTGATTGCAGACTTTGCCGCTGGTTTGCGGCCGGATACAGACGCGGTTTTTGTCGGCGCCATTCATCCCTCCCTTTGAGTTCTGCGTTGAGAGCGAGATTACGCTCTGACGTATATCGCCAGATTCCCACTCTGGTTTCGGGGCGTACCATAGGCAAGAAAAGCTGCCCCAGCAATGCCATAAACGCATGGCTCACATTCCGTGCAACACTATGAAAAGGTTACAGAAATATGAAATTAACTGGATTTCGGTTAATTTAGAAGTAGTTGTTGAAGATGACGATTTCGTCGCCGCGCGAGACGTTCAGCTGATAACGGGCGATCTCGTCAAGCATATCCTTGTCGAGCGAACCATCGCTCATCAGCTGAACCTGCCGCTCCAGCGTCTCGCGCCGAGCGGTCAACTTTGCGAGCTCGCCTGCACGCGCCTGCCGCTGACGTTCGAATTCCTCCGTGGCGATCAGCCCGAGATCGCCATGGATGGAATGATAGCCGAAGTAGCAAAGAAACGCGACTGTGATGGCGGGAAGAACAAAACGGCCGAATTTTCTTTTCTTATGATGCTTTGTCCACATACCGCTCTAACGCCTTGCCACGCTTACGGGATCTCAAATCGATCCGAAACAGAGCTTCAAATTCGCAGAACTTGCTTAAGCAATCGTTGACCAGAATCGAGTCCGAAAAAAGCCCGCGTCTTTCGGCGCGGGCTTCCATGAAAATGTCGAACCTGGGAGGCTGTCAGGCCTTCAGGACGCTGCGGCCGGCATAAACGGCCTGCGGACCGAGCATTTCCTCGATGCGGATAAGCTGGTTGTACTTGGCAAGCCGGTCGGAGCGCGACAGCGAGCCGGTCTTGATCTGTCCGCAATTGGTGGCGACGGCGAGATCGGCGATCGTCGAGTCTTCGGTTTCGCCCGAGCGGTGCGACATGACGGCGGTGTAGGCCGCCTTGTGGGCAGTCTCGACGGCATCGAGCGTTTCCGACAGCGAGCCGATCTGATTGACCTTGACCAGGATCGAATTGGCGACGCCCTGCCTGATGCCATCGCGCAGGCGCGACGAGTTGGTGACGAACAGATCGTCGCCGACGAGCTGGCACTTGGCGCCGATCTTGTCGGTCAGGTACTTCCAGCCGGCCCAATCGTCTTCGGCCATGCCGTCTTCGATCGAAATGATTGGGTATTTTGCTGCAAGCTCGGCGAGGTAATCGGCCATGGCTTCCGGCTCGAGCGTGCGGCCCTCGCCTTCCATTTCATATTTGCCGTTCTTGAAGAATTCGGTCGAGGCGCAGTCGAGCGCCAGGCAGACGTCGTCGCCTGGGGTATAGCCGGCCTTCTCGACCGACTTCATGATGAAATCGAGGGCTTCCGGCGCGCTCTTCAGGCCCGGTGCGAAACCACCTTCGTCGCCGACATTGGTGTTGTGACCCTGGGCCGCCAGTTCCTTCCGCAGGACGTGGAAGATCTCCGAGCCCATGCGCACGGCGTCCTTCAGCGTGTCAGCGCCGACCGGCATGATCATGAATTCCTGGAAGTCGATCGGGTTGTCGGCATGAGCGCCGCCGTTGATGATGTTCATCATCGGAACCGGCAGGACATGCGCGTTCGGGCCGCCGACATAACGGTAGAGCGGCAGGCCGGATGTTTCGGCGGCAGCTTTTGCAACGGCGAGCGAGACGCCGAGGATGGCATTGGCGCCGAGGCGGGACTTGTTCGGCGTGCCGTCGAGCGCGATCATCGTCTTGTCGATATGGATCTGGCTCTCGGCATCGAAACCGCCGATCGCATCGAAGATCTCGGTGTTGACGGCTTCGACCGCCTTTTCGACGCCCTTGCCGTGGTAGCGCTTGCCGCCGTCGCGCAGTTCGACGGCTTCATGAGCGCCGGTGGAGGCGCCCGACGGAACGGCCGCACGGCCCATCGAACCGTCTTCCAGATAGACATCCACCTCGACGGTCGGATTGCCGCGGCTGTCGAGAATTTCGCGGGCGATGATATCGGTGATGGCGGTCAAGGGTCTCTCCCTGGGTTTGGACTTGACGTCACGAGGTCACTGAAAATGTCTCATAATCAATGACACGAAAATTACAATCGAAGCAGTTTGCGCGCTTTTTGTGGACGCGCTCAAGCCGCCTTGGCGACGGCGTCGAGGGCAAGCAGCTTTTCGAGGAGCTGCGGCATGTCCTTCAGATGCACCATGTTCGGGCCGTCCGAGGGAGCATTGTCCGGATCCTCGTGAGTTTCGATGAACAGGCCCGCAATGCCGACGGCAACCGCTGCCCGTGCAAGGACCGGCACCATGCTGCGGTCTCCTCCGGTAGAGCCTCCCTGCCCGCCAGGCTGCTGCACAGAATGCGTCGCGTCGAAGATCACCGGAGCCCCCATGGACGCCATGATCGGCAATGAACGCATGTCGGAAACGAGTGTATTGTAGCCGAAGGAGGCGCCGCGTTCGCACAGCAATACGTTGGGATTGCCGCTCGCGGTGATTTTGCCGAGCACGTTCTTCATGTCCCAGGGTGCCAGGAACTGACCCTTCTTGACGTTGACGACGCGGCCGGTCTTGGCAGCGGCGACAAGCAAGTCCGTCTGGCGTGACAGGAAAGCCGGGATCTGCAGGATGTCCACCGTCTTTGCGACGACAGCGCATTGTTCTTCCGTATGAATGTCGGTCAGAACCGGAAAGCCGAACTCCTGCTTCAGGTCAGCGAAGATTTCCATCGACTCTTCGAGCCCGATGCCGCGCTTGCCGGAAATCGACGTGCGGTTGGCCTTGTCGTAGGAGGACTTGTAGACGAGGCCGATGCCGAGCTTGCTGCAGAGTTCCTTCAACGCGCCTGCCATCATGAAGGCGTGGTCGCGGCTTTCCATCTGGCAGGGACCGGCGATCAGCGACAGTTTTGCGTTCTGCGCGAAAACCACCTTGCCGCCTCCTTCGCCGACGGAGACGCTGGAGTTTGCGGTAACTTCCATGATCTATTCCTCGAAGCCGAACAAAACACCCTGGCCGGGCGCCGCCGAGACGAGAACACGGCCCTCCCGGCGGACGAATGCGACGTCATTAGCAGCAAGGGTGATCTCTGTCACGGCAAGATCGGCGGTTTTGAAGATGACCGCCCGGCCGCGCAGTCCTTCGGCGCCCGGGGTCGGCTGAAGCGCAAATTCCGCCTCGAGCTCCCGATCCTGCAGGATCCGGATGCGGGCATTGGCCGCGGCAAGCTGGAGCGGTGCAGCCTCCGGCGCGGCCTTGGTCAGCAGCACCTGTTCGACCAGCGGAGCGAAATCGGCAGGTGTCGGGGCCGACAGGATGATTTCGCTCAGGCCGATAACGGTATTGGCATGCCGCTCCAGCTCGCGGTCGGCAGGCAGCGGGTTGATGCGCTGGCAGGAAAACAGGAAGAACTCGGGCGCGCGGTCATCGCCGGCGAATGCCAGCCGGAAGCTCGCCTGCGTCTCGGAACCGTCGGCCAGGATCATGCCGCGGGAAAATTCCAGCACGTCGCCTGCCGAAACGCCGCGCATCTTGAAACGCGCATGATCGGCCATCGCATCGCGGGTCGCGACAACGAGAGCGGAAAAGCCCTGCCGGTTGGACGTCTTGCGGAAGGCGAGATCGCGGGCGGTGAAAACGTTGCCGCGCTTTGCCGCGACACCCGCATGGCGTCGGTTGGTAAGAGCCAGCGGCTCCAGGTAGGTCCCATCCGAGAAGAATACGCAAGCATTGGCGGTGCCGAAAGGATGAAAAGCATCCGGCGCAACTGTAAAACCGAGCTCCGTGAGCCGGGAACGCGCAGCGGTAAGTCCCGCCACCGGCAGCACGAGATGATCGATCGGTCTTGCGTTCACGCGAGGGCCCCCTGAATTGGAATCGCAAAGCTACTTTGGCAGCGGGCTGGCGCCGCGCAAGTGGTGTGACACCAGATATCTGGCACGCATCTATGAAGAAAAAATCATCATACTTCACAGAAATTTAGGGACTTGCGGAACACATATGGAACATATAGTGTCCGTTCTGGATTTGTTTCCGACTCTGAGGGTGCCAAAAGATGCTCACGCGCAAACAACAGGAATTGCTTCTGTTCATTCACGAACGCATGAAAGAATCCGGTATCCCGCCGTCATTCGACGAAATGAAGGACGCGCTCGACCTTGCGTCCAAGTCCGGAATCCATCGTCTGATCACGGCGCTCGAGGAGCGCGGCTTCATCCGCCGCCTGCCGAACCGGGCCCGCGCGCTGGAAGTCATCAAGCTCCCGGAAGCCTATTCGCCGAGCATTCAGCCGCGGCGCGGTTTTTCGCCCAGCGTCATCGAGGGCAGCCTCGGCAAACCGCAGCCGGCCGCAGCACCTCAGAAACTCGCGGCCAACGATGGCTCGTCGAACGCCACGACCGTTCCCGTCATGGGCCGCATCGCCGCCGGCGTGCCGATCTCGGCGATCCAGAACAACACGCACGACATCTCCGTGCCGGCCGAGATGCTCGGCTCCGGCGAGCATTACGCGCTGGAGGTCAAGGGCGATTCGATGATCGAGGCAGGCATTCTCGATGGCGACACCGTGATCATTCGCAACGGCACGACGGCCAATCCCGGCGACATCATCGTGGCGCTGGTGGACGATGAGGAAGCGACGCTGAAGCGTTTTCGCCGCCGCGGCGCCTCGATCGCGCTCGAAGCCGCCAACCCCGCCTACGAGACCCGCATTTTCGGGCCTGACCGGGTGAAGATCCAGGGCAAGCTCGTCGGCCTCATCCGCCGTTATCACTGATCAGCTGCCGGAGCGGTTCCGGCAACGCGTTGTCGAAACTCTGGCTTCGCCAATCGTAGTGGCGGTGCCTAGTCCAGGGCCGGTCCTCGGCCGCCATTGCGGCACGGACCTGCCAGCGTCGCATGTCGCCCGTGTCGTTCAGCGAAATCTCCAGCGCGCCGGTCTTTCTGAGCGTCGTGCCATTGATCATCAGTCCGCCGGACCGGCATCGGTCGAAGCGTGCCCGCGGGGCGATGACAAGATCGGCGGCGTCGCAGGCAGCGCCAGCATAACGGCCGTCTTCTACGGCCACGATGATGGCATTGCCCGTGCTTGCGGCGCACCAGGCCTTAGGCTCGCAGGTGAAGCGGTCGGAAGTCACCTGGCTTATTCGCAACCTCACTGTTTCGAGTTCCGCCGAGGTCAACTCGCGGCGCTTATCGTTTTTTGCGCCTGCTGGTTTGCGGTCGGGCGGCTTGTCCCTGGCCGGCGACATGTCCGGTTTGGTCGGGTCGCCGAGCAGAAGCGCCCTCTTCCACTGGTCGTAGATGAAATCAGGCGGGCGGGTGCGGTTGGTGGAAACCCGTTCCCCGTTTACGAGCGCCACCATTGTCCCGTCTTCCGAGACCAATATATCCGCCAGAGGCGTCGATCGCTCATGCCAGGAAAGCAGCAGAGCGGTCACCATCAGCGGCGGACCGATCAGCCTTAGCTTCGTCCTGAGCAGGGTCAGCAGCAGGAAGCCTGCCGTTGAGACCGTCAGGAACCATGGATGCTGGCGGCCTATCCCGACATCGCCACCCCAGGCAGCCACGTGCCCGGCAATGGCGATCACCGCTTCCAGGCCAAGGCCCATGAGCTTCATGAAGGGAGCGTCGAGGCCGAAGGGCATCAGCAGCATGCCGACCAGACCGGCCGGCATCACCACGAAGGAGATGATCGGCATGGCTGCGAGGTTTGCGGCGAGGCCATAGGTGGCGATGCGATGAAAATGCTCGACCGAAAACATCGCGGTCGAAACGCCGCCGATCAGCGAGGTGACGAAGACGCCGGCTGCGAAATTCCACGATGCCAGGATCGGCATCACCATGCGGTGACGGAACGGCAGAGGCTGAGGATCGCGGCCCTCGGCCCTCTGTTTCCAGAGCGCGTAACCGGCGACCAGGGCAACGGTGGCGGCAAACGACATCTGGAAGCTCGGCCCGAGCATTTCCGAGGGCGACATGGCGATGATGACGAGCGCGGACAGCGCCACATTGTGCAGGCTGATCGACGGTCGGTCGAAGAGGACGGCAACCAGCATGATTGCCATCATGATGTAGGCCCGCTCGGCCGAAACGCCGAAACCGGAGATCAGGTAATAGGCGGTGACCATTATCAGAGCGCCGAGTGCGGCGATCTTCTTCACCGGATAGGCGTGGCCGAAGCCCATAAAGACCGCGAGCACGGTCCGCACGCCGACGAAGAAGATACCGGCGGCGAGCGCCATGTTCAGTCCGGAAATGGCGACGATATGGGCTAATCCCGAAAGCCGTAAAGCTTCGGTCGTTCCCTTGGAGATCGCCCGGCGTTCGTCCGTCACGATTGCCGCGGCAAAGGCGCCGGAATCTCCCGGCACGGTCTCGCGGATACGGGTGGCGATTGCGCTGCGGAGATCGAAAAGCCGGCTTTCGATGTCGGCAATCCAGCTCCGGGTCGACGGACCGGCAGCCTGTTTTTTCGGCGCTCCATAGAAAAATCCGACCGCGCCGATGCCGTCGAAATAGGAGGAGAAGGCAAAGTCGTTGAGGCCAGGCAGTGCAGGTCCGGAGGGTGGTGAAAGGCGCGCGCGGCCGCTGATCGTCTCGCCGATCTGGGCGGGCTCATGTCGAGACCTTGCAAGCAGCGATACACGCTCCGGCGGGCGCCTGACTTCCGGATTGGATGTCCGGTCGATAAGGACGACATAGCGCCAACGGCCCTGGGCATCGATCTCCCTGCGCTCGACCACGCCGGCAAGTTCGGTTGTCACCGGCGTATCGAGAACGACGGTGGACCGCCGCCACGTCTCGAACTGTGCCAGCATCATGCCGCCCAGAAAGAGCGCGACACCGAGCGGCAAGAGATGGATCGTGCCGGAGCGGTGGCGCGAGACGATGACGAAGATCGTACATACGCAAAAAACGAGGAAAAACGGCCAGAACGCAGGGTTATGGGGCAGTGCGAACCAGCAGACGGCCCCTGCCCCGACGACGACCGGCAGGAAAAGGAAGCCATGGCCATAGACCGTCTCCTCTTCCAGCATGACCGGGAGACGGCGTAGCAACCGATCGAGGCGCCGGCTCGCGGAGCGGCGAAAGCCCTCGTCCAGCGTATGGACCGGCGGGCGGCGCTCGATCGCGGGGAAAAGCTCGGCCAGATTTCGGAGCTTGCCCGAGTCGGGAGCGCTTGTGTTTATGCGGGGGTCCGGCGGCCGGGATATCAGTTTCCCTGCCTTGGCATGCGTCGGAAATGCATTTTCCTCCGGCATGAAACGCTCTGTCCGCCCCACCGCCAGACATGCGGCAATACAACCTGCGCGCTTATTCTTCGGTCGTCAACTGGCGGTTAAATATCGGGAATTCCGAGCCGCCGAAAGGGCATGCAACAGGAAGTTGGACATCCAAGCAAAAGCTGTTGCTCAATAATTTTTCGCGCTGCACAAAATGCCGTCACGACAGCTTGGCATCAGCTTTAGGATCATATAGCTAAACTGGTGGACGCTTAATTCTTGTGGCGCTTTTAGGGCGCCATGCCGCCAAAAGGTTGGAGGATCAGCATGACGGAAACAAGCGCAAATCTGGTAATCGGTGACAGACAAGTCGATCTGCCGGTCAAGTCGGGGACCATAGGTCCCGATGTGGTCGATATCGGCGCTCTCTACAAGCACACCGGCACCTTCACCTACGACCCCGGCTTCACCTCGACGGCGTCTTGCGAATCCAAGATCACCTATATCGATGGCGACGCCGGCATCCTGCTGCATCGCGGTTATCCGATCGAACAGCTCGCCGAGCACGGCGACTTCCTGGAAACCTGCTACCTGCTGCTTTACGGGGAACTGCCGACCGCTGCCCAGAAGAAGGACTTCGACTATCGCGTGACCCACCACACGATGGTCCATGAACAGATGAGCCGCTTCTTCACCGGCTTCCGCCGCGACGCCCATCCGATGGCCGTCATGTGCGGCTGTGTCGGGGCGCTGTCTGCCTTCTATCACGACTCCACCGACATCACCGATCCGCATCAGCGCATGGTCGCTTCGCTGCGCATGATCGCCAAGATGCCGACGCTTGCCGCGATGGCCTACAAGTACCATATCGGCCAGCCCTTTGTTTATCCGCAGAACAACCTGGACTATGCGTCGAACTTCCTGCGCATGTGCTTTGCGGTTCCGTGCGAGGAGTATGTGGTCAATCCGGTGCTGTCGCGCGCCATGGACCGCATCTTCATCCTGCATGCTGACCACGAGCAGAACGCTTCGACCTCGACGGTCCGCCTCGCCGGTTCCTCGGGCGCCAACCCGTTCGCCTGCATCGCGGCCGGCATTGCCTGCCTCTGGGGCCCGGCCCACGGCGGCGCCAACGAAGCTGCGCTCAACATGCTGACGGAAATCGGCACGGTCGACAAGATCCCGGAATATATCGCCCGCGCCAAGGACAAGAACGATCCGTTCCGCCTGATGGGCTTCGGTCACCGCGTCTACAAGAACTACGATCCGCGCGCCAAGATCATGCAGAAGACCACGCATGAAGTGCTCGGCGAACTTGGCCACAAGGATGATCCGCTCCTGCAGGTCGCGATGGAACTGGAACGCATCGCGCTCACCGACGAGTACTTCATCGAGAAGAAGCTCTACCCGAATATCGACTTCTATTCGGGCATCACGCTGAAGGCGATGGGCTTCCCCACCACCATGTTCACCGTGCTCTTCGCTCTCGCCCGCACCGTCGGCTGGATCGCCCAGTGGGCCGAAATGATCGAAGATCCGCAGCAGCGCATCGGCCGCCCGCGTCAGCTCTATACCGGCGAAGCGCAGCGCGACTACATCCCGGTTTCCAAGCGTTAATCGGCAATCACAACCAAATAAAAACCCGGTCAGAAATGGCCGGGTTTTTTGGTGTCCATAACCTGGAGAACGATGCCGGCGGCCGCCTCGCCCGGCGGCACGGGCACCTGCAGGCGCTCCCACGTAAGATCGAAACCTTCGATCATGGCGCGACGCTGCATCGTGTCGGAGGACAAGCGCTCGGCCCAGCGGCACAGGCTTGCCGGCCGCACCACCTCGTTGACGTATTCCGGCACGACGACATAGTCGGCGATGAGGTTCGGCAGGGCGCCGGACCAGGTCTTGATGCGTTTTGCGAGCATGGTGATCAGCCAGTCGGTCTTATAGGCCGAGACCAGTGGAATCCCGGCAAGACCGAGTTCCAAGATAACCGTGCCCGAGGCTGCAAGCGCCGCATCGGCTTCGGCGAATGCCGCCCATTTGCCGTCCGTATCAGCGGTGATCTCCGGCTTGACCTCGAAACCGGCAACGATCTCGCGCACCAGCTTTTCCTGGCGGGCAACCGTCGGCAACACGAAGCGGGTCGGTCCGTTGCGGGCGACGAACTCGCGGGCCGCCTCGCCGAAGATCGGCAGTAGCGCCTTGATCTCCGCCGACCGGGAGCCCGGCAACAGCATGATCGTCCTCTGTTCGCCCTGCGCCTTTACGGGGCGTTCGGCACGGATACCGCGGACCTTGAGGAGCGACGGATCGGCGGTCAGGCGGTGACCGACGAATGTTGTTTCGGGTCCGCCGAGACGCTTCATGGCCTCGGGCTCGAACGGCAGCACAGCCAGGACATGATCGACATAGGCGAGCATCGCCTTGGCGCGGTATTCCTTCCATGCCCAGACGCTCGGGCAGACATAATCGACGATCGGCAGGTCCGGCAGAGCGGCCCTTACCTTCTTGGCGACGCGATGGGTGAAATCAGGACTGTCGATGATGATCAGCACATCCGGCTTTGCAGCAACGATGGCCGCCACCGTCTGATTGATCCGCTTGACCAGGTTCGGCAGGCGGGCGATCACCTGGGTAAACCCCATGATCGACAGCTCCGAAAAATCGAAGAGCGGATTGAGGCCCTGCGCTTCGAGCGCCTCGCCGCCGACCCCGATGAGTTCGACCTCGCCGCCACAAGCTGCCTTCAAGGCCGTAATCAGATCGCCGCCGAGGAGATCGCCGGATACTTCGCCGGCGATGACGCCAACCTTCAAGGTCTTGACCATCACAATCCTCCTTGCGGCAGACCGGGATCGATACCGCAGACGAAAATACCGGCAGCATCGGCCGCGGCAATCATCTTCGCTTCTTCCAGCACAAGTGCGCGCCCCGCCTCCACGGCGATGCCCGCGAGCCCGGCCCGGATGACATTCTCGACGGTCGACGGGCCGATCGTCGGCAGGTCGGCGCGCATATCCTGTTGCGGTTTGCAAAGCTTGACGAGCACGCCTTTGCGGCGGGCCGAAATGCGGCCCTCGGCGCGCAATGCCGTCACCCGTTCGAGCATCCGGTCCGTGCCCTCGACGCCCTCGAGCGCCACAACACGTCCACCGACGCTGACGGCGCCCTGGCCGATATCGAGTTCGCCGAGACGCTTGGCGGCTTCGGACGCACGATCGATGTCGCGGCGATCATCATCGGATGGCGTATGAGCACCGAGCGGTCCGGTCTTGGCGAGCAGGCCGGGGACGATGTCGTGGGCGCCCAGCACCTCGCAGCCCATCGCCTCGATGAGCTTGATGACCATCTGGAGCACTGAATCGTCACCGCCGGACAGCAGCGTGCGAACCACGGAGGGGACTTTCAGGATGGTGCGGAAGGTTGGATGGATGTCGCGCCAGTCAGGTCTTCGCGCCACACCTCCCGAGAGGATGACGCGGGTGACGCCCTTGTCGCGAAACAGGCGCTCGATTGCGGCAAGATCGCCGACGCCGACGGAAACCGCCTCGAAACCATCAAAGCTGTGATCGGATTCATTGGCGAGCGCGAGAATGAGCGGCGCTTCACCGGCTTGCTGCGCGGCTTTTGCTACATAGAGCGGTAAAAAGCCCTTCCCGGCGATGATCGCCAGCCGGCCCTTCGGCGCAAGGCTCGGGAGGCCGGCCATCGCGGGTCAGCCCTTGCCGCGGAACGTCGAGGAAATGGCGCGATCGCTATCGGCCGCGATAAAATCAAGGATTTCCATCGCTTCCTTGCAATCGGCGTAGTCGTTACGGATCGCCGCTGCGTTGGCGCGGATGTTGCTCTCGCCCTCGAAGATCTGCTTGAAGGCGCGGCGGACGACATGGATGGTCGCCCGTTCAATGCCGGCGCGGGTCATGCCGACCACGTTGAGACCACCGAGCACGCCGGGATTGCCGTTCAGCATGCCATACGGGATGACGTCGTAATTGACGGCCGTTAGCCCGCCGATGAAAGCCTGGCGGCCGATGCGGGTGAACTGATGCACCGCGCAGCCGCCACCGAGGATCGCCCGATCAGCCACATGGACATGACCCGCGAGCATGACATTGTTCGACATAATGATGTCGTTGCCGAGCTGACAGTCATGCGCCACGTGCGAATTGGCGAGGAACAGGCAGTTGTTGCCAACGACGGTCTTGCCACCGCCGCCGACCGTGCCGCAATTCATCGTCACGCCTTCGCGCATGGTACAATTATCGCCAACCGTCAGCGTCGAATCCTCGCCAGCCTCATGAAGGCTCTGGGAGACGCCGCCGATGATCGCCATCGGGAAAATTCGGCAGTTGCGGCCGATCTCGGTACGGCCGCTTACCACAGCATGCGAAACCAGCTCGACGCCATCCTTCAGCACCACACGCGGACCGACATGCGAAAACGGGCCGACGACGACATTCTCGCCGATGACGGCACCGTCCTCGACCAAAGCTAACGGATGGATGCGTGCGCTAGCTGCAATGCTTTTCATTCTTCTTCCTTGCGCCGGATCATCGCGCCGATATCGGCTTCGGCAACAAGTACGCCGTCTACCTTCGCGTCACAATGGAATTTCCAGATATTGCCGCGCTGTTTCTGCTTGGTGACATGGAACTCGACCCGGTCGCCCGGCACGACCGGCTTGCGGAAGCGGGCATTGTCGATGGTCATGAAGTAGACGAGATTGCCACCCTCGCCTTCCTTCCTGGCGCAGATTGCGCCGGCGGTCTGCGCCATGCCTTCAATCAGCAGCACGCCCGGCATGATCGGCCGCTCCGGGAAATGCCCGGTGAAATGCGGCTCGTTGGCGGTGACGTTCTTGATGCCGATCGCGGAATTATCGCCATCGATCTCGACGATCTTATCGACCAGGAGAAAAGGATAGCGGTGCGGCAGCAGCTTCATGATTTCCTGAATATCGGCCGCGCCGAGCACCGGCTTGGTCTCATCAGTCATTCTTCTTCTCTCCTCTGCGTTTCGCCCGCTCGTCCGAACGCATCAAGACTTCCGCGGTATCGCGGAGGAAATCCGGCATCGGGCGGGCGGGAATGCCGCCATAACGCGCCCCGGCGGGAATATCCCCCACCACACCGCTCATCGCGGCGATCTGCACGCCGTCTCCAATCGAGATGTGTCCATTAATACCGGATGCGCCACCGATCAATACTCCGTCGCCGATCCGCGTCGAACCGGCAATACCTGCGCCGCTCGCAATGCCGCAATGGCGGCCGATGCGGACGTTGTGGGCGATCTGAACCTGATTGTCGATCTTAGTGCCTTCGCCGATGACCGTATCATCCATGGCGCCGCGATCGACGGTCGTGTTGGCGCCGATCTCGACATTGTCCTGGATGATGACGCGGCCGATCTGAACGATTTTCAGCATGCCTCTCGGACCCGGAGCAAAACCGAAGCCATCCTGGCCGATGCGAACGCCATTATGGATGATCACGCCATTGCCGATGAGAGCTGCAACCACGCTCGCACCCGCAGCGATCGTGCAATCCCGGCCGATCTTGACATCGGCGCCGATGACGCTGCCGGCGCCGATACGAGTGCCGGTGCCGATTTCCGCCCGCGCGCCGATCACGGCCATGGGCTCGACTTCGACGCCGGGTTCAAGCCTGGCGGTTGGATCCACGAAAGCGGCCGGCGAAATGCCGGGCGGAAACGAGGTGATCGGGGATGGTCGCATCGCGATCGGATGCAGGATAGCACCCGCCTGCGCAAACGCCGTGTGCGGGGTCTTGGTCAGCACAACCGGGATATGGGCCGGGATGATGGAACGGATCGCCGTGTCACAAATAATCGCGGAAGCCTTGCAGCTTTCCAGTTCGCGACGGCTTTTCCGGGACAGGATATAACAGATCTCGCCTTCGCCGGCCCGCGCAACCGGCGCAACGGAACGGATCAGCCGATCTCCGGCGCTGCCATCAAGCAATTCGGCCCCAAGAAGGGCGGCCAACTCGCGCAGGCTCACGCCATCATGGGGCGGAAAGAATTCATTGTGGTCCATAAAGCTAAAGCTCCAGAACAGATTTCCGCCCGCAATCGCGAGCGGAGATGATCAGAACTGGTTCGCCATGCTGAACCGGAATTCCTGGGTTTCGTCGAAGTCTTCCTTCATGACGGGATGCGCGTAGTCGAAGCGGATGTTGCCGAACGGCGACGCCCACATGATACCCGCACCGACCGAAGCACGCCAGTTCATGCTGGTGCCCTGCGCGGTGCTGGTGCCGAGCGGAACATCGTTGCCGTAAAGTGTACCGGCATCGGCAAAGACAGCAGCACGCAGACCGAAGTCTTCCGGAACAGCCGGCATCGGCATCGTCATTTCGGCAGAGGCCGTAAAGTAGGTCGTGCCACCGAGCGCGTCGCCGTGATCAGTCGTACGCGGACCGATACCGTCGTTCTCGAAGCCGCGGACCTGACGACCGCCGATCGTGAACTGATCGAAGACATGCAGATTGTCGCCGGTGGAAACCACATGGCCGGCGCCGACTGCGATGGAGCCGATCAGGTCAGCTTCGGTCGACAGGAGCTGGAAGTAACGGGCACGACCGGAAATCTTGTAGAAGTCGGAGTCGCCACCGAGACCTGCATATTCATGCGTGATCGTCGCGTAGATGCCTTCGCGCGGCAGCGTCTGGCTGTCGAGCGTATTGTAGGTCAGCGTCTGCGAAATCGACGATTGAACGAACTTGCCGTTGTCGATCATCGAGATGTAAGGCGACGAAAGATTGTCGTCTACGGTGCCAGGAACGCCGTCAGCGCCGAAGGCACCGTCGTTGGAGTACTCGATTTCCTTGTAGGTGTAGCGGAACGTCGTCGCCAGATCTTCGGTGATCGGCGCCGTAACGCGCAGGGTAACGCCCTGCTCGTTGTAATCGTAATAGCTGTTCGACGAGGTCTTGCTCTTGAAGAGGTCGAAACCGGCCGCCAGACGATAACCGAGGAAGTAGGGCTCGGTGAACGAAAGATTGTAGCTGCGCGCTTCGTCAAGACCACCGCCGACTGCGACGCGGATGAACTGGCCACGGCCGAGGAAGTTCTTTTCTTCGATCGAAGCTTCGAGCAGGAAGCCGTCGCCGCCAGCGGAGTAACCGGCACCGATACCGAACGAACCGGTCGGCTGGTCTTCGACATCGACAACGATGACGACGCGATCGGGCGACGAGCCCTGCGAAGTCGAGATGTTGACTGAGGTGAAGTAACCGAGCGCTTCAAGGCGACGCTTGGCGCGCGAGATCATTTCCTGGTTGAAGGCGTCGCCTTCGCTGAAATCGAATTCGCGGCGGATGACATAGTCACGCGTGCGGGTGTTGCCACGGATTTCGATACGCTCGACGTAGGCGCGCTCGCCCTGGTCGACCAGGTAGGAAACACCGACCGTGTGGTTTTGCATATTACGGTCGCCGCGCGGCGTGACGCGGGCGAACGGATAACCGGCCGCGGCGACGCGCTTGGAGATCGCTTCCATGGTCTTCTGGATTTCGCGGGCGTCGTAGACGTTGCCGGCACGGGTCTTAACCAGACCTTCGAGGTCCTGGCTGCTGATCCCCTGGACGGTGGATTCGACCGAGACGTTGCCGTATTCGTAACGCTGGCCTTCCTCGACCGTGAAGCTGATATTGTACTTGTTGCCCGATGCGTCGAGCACAGCTTCCGACGAGATGACGCGGAAGTCCGGATAACCGTGATTGTAATAGAACTGGCGCAACGCTTCTTCGTCGGCGCGCAGCTTGTCCTCGCTATAGACGTCCTTGCGGGTCAGGAAGGACAGCGGGCCGGATTCCTTGGTGACGATCACCGACTTCAGGCGGCCATCGCCATAAGCCTGATTGCCGACGAAATTGATGTCGGCGATCTTGGTGCGGTCGCCTTCGTTGATGACGAAGGCGAGATTGACGCGTCCCTGGCCGACGTCAGCGGTCTGGGTGGTGATCTGGACGTCGCTGCGGCCGATCGCACGATAGGCTTCGCGCAGACGCTGGATATCCGCATCGATCAGGGCCTGATTATACGGGCCGAGCGGCTGGGTCTGCACCACGGCCTGAAGCTTCTCGTCGGTGATCTTGCGGTTGCCGTTGAACACGACCTGATTGATGAGCTGATTTTCGCTCACCGACACGACGAGCGTGCTGCCGGAAACACTGATTTTGACATCCGAGAAATAGCCGGTCGAATAGAGCTTGCGGACCGATTCATCGATGTCGTTGTTGGAGAAGTTGACACCCGGACGGATGGTCAGGTTGGAACGGACGGCCTCCTCGCCGGCGCGCTGTGCGCCGCGGACCTGAACGTTCCGGATAACCGCCGCTTCGGCAGAAAGTGCGGAAGCAAGTACCAGTACACCTGCGCCCGATGCAACAACACTAGCAGACAGCGCAAACGCCGACACTGCGTTCAAAAACTTTGAACCAGCCTTCATTTCAATTCTTACCTTTTCCCGTTGTCCCTCGGCGGGTGGTGCCCGACTCCGGCCACGTGTGTCGTTTTACCTTCTTTTGACCTACAAGCAAGGCATCGCGTTAATTTCTGTTTACTTACTTCCCTTGCGTGACCCAATGGCCACGCAACTGTTGGAAACATGGTGAATAAACGGTTTCTTTTACGATTTGAAGGACATCAGCCGATCAGATTGCTGATGTCGTTGAAGGTCGCGAACACCATCAAGCTCAAAACCATCGCAAGCCCGATACGAAAGGCGATCTCCTGCGCTCCCGCGCCAAGCGGCCGGCCACGGATGGCCTCGATTGCGTAGAAGACGAGATGGCCGCCGTCCAGAACTGGCACAGGCATGAGGTTCAAAAGCCCGATCGAGACCGAAAGAACGGCTGCCAGCTGGACCACTGCTGCAAAGCCGAGCGACGCCATCTGCCCCGATGCCTGGGCGACCCTGACCGGCCCGCCGAGCTGGTCGGCCTTCATCCGGCCGGTCACCAGATTTCCGATATAGCGGAAGGTGCCGGTGACGATATGGCCGGTCTCGGTGACGCCTTCGGCAACGGCCTGCAGCGGCGTGAACGTCTCGATGCGGAAATTGCCGCGCTGTTCGTTGGTGACGATGCCAATCAGGCCGAGCTCGACCTTGTTGCCGAACTGGTCGGTCACCTCGGAGCGCTTCGGCACCATCGGCAGATCGAGATCCTGGCCGTTGCGCTCGACCGTCACGATGATCGGGGTCTCCGGTCTGATGCTGACATAACGCCGCACGTCGTCGAAAGTCCGGATGCGCGACCCGTCAAGAGCCACGAGCCGATCGCCGGGCTGCACGCCAGCGGCAAGGGCGGCGCTATTCGGCTGAACCTCGGCAACCACCGGATCGGCGACCACCTTGCCATAGACGCTGAAGAGGACGGCGAAAATCGCGATTGCCAGAATGAAATTGGCGATCGGGCCGGCCGCAACAGTGGCGGCCCTCTTCCAAAGCTTGGCGCCTGCGAGAGTCCTGGCTTTGTCTTCCTCGCTCATGCCCGCAAGGCCGCTCGCATCAGGCATGCTCGCGGCATCCTCGTCGCCAAAGAATTTGACGTAGCCGCCAAGCGGGATCGCCGAGATCTTCCAGCGGGTGCCGTGACTATCGGTGAAGCCTATGAGTTCCGGGCCGAAGCCGACCGAGAAGGCGGTTACCCGGATGCCGCACCAGCGCCCGACGAGATAGTGTCCCATCTCGTGCACGAAGACGAGCAGGGACAAGACCAGCACGAAGGGGATGATGTAGCCGGTGAAGAAGCTGAGGATGGCCATCAAAGTTTCCGTTTCAACATTGTAGCGGTCGCCCAGTCCTCAAAAGCCGAAGAGAAAGCCTGCAACCGATATATCAAGATGGCCCGTCGTGGCCGCATAAACAAGCGTCAGCAGGAACGCTGCGAAACAGGCGAAAACGAGGCCGTCGACGCGGTCCATGACGCCGCCATGCCCCGGGATGAGGTGGCTGGAATCCTTCACCCCAAACCGGCGCTTGATGAACGATTCGAACAGGTCGCCTATCTGGCTTGCGACCGAGAGCAGAAATGCGATCGCCACCGTCCAGATCGACAGCCGGGAAAACACGCCGAGCGTCAGGGCCGAGCTTGCGATCACGCCCGATACGGTGCCGCCGATCGCGCCCGACCAGGTCTTGCCGGGAGAAATCCGCGGCGCCAGTTTTGGCCCCTGCAGGGCACGGCCGACGAAATACGCGAGAATGTCGGTCGCCCAGACGACCGCGAAAATGAAAAGCGTCGCGACCAACCCCGCCTGGTCCTCGGCGCGGATAGCGGCGAGCGAGATACCGCTCAAGCCTGCGTAAAAGATGCCACCCGGCAGCCACCAGCTTCCCTTGCGCAGCAGCACGAAAAGAATGGCGGTGATCATCGCGCCGCCGAGAATCGGCACAGAGAGCTCGCCTTCGTCAGCGACGAGATCAATGGCGATCAGAACAATGGAGAGCCAGCCAAAGGCGTTGGCACGAAAATCGCGCTCGGCCGCCCGCGTGATCGTCGACCACTCGTAATAGATCAGCACCGCCATGACGGCCGCCACGACGCGGAATGTCAGGCCGCCATACCAGGTGGCCGTCAGCACCACGACCGCCAGAACCAATGCGGATGCAATGCGGCGCTTCAGTTCAGCGCTCATCAACCGCCCACCGCTATCGTCTTGTCCGATAGGCCACCGAAGCGGCGGTCGCGCGAGGCATAGATCTTCAGGGCGTCGAGGAAGAGCTTCCGATCGAAATCCGGCCAGTAGTCCGGCAGGAAGACAAGTTCGGAATAGGCCGCCTGCCACAGCAGAAAGTTCGAAAGCCGTTCCTCGCCGCTGGTGCGGATGATGAGATCCGGATCGGGAATGCCGGCGGTGTCCAGCTTTGCGCTGATCTTGTCCGGGTCGATCTCGGATGCCTTGAGGATGCCGGCCTCGACGTCGCGCGCGAGCATCGCGACGGCGCGGGCGATCTCATCGCGGGCACCGTAGTTGAAGGCGATGATCAGTGTCAGCGACGTATTGAACTTTGTGGTTTCCTCGGCTTCAAGAAGAAGCGGGAGGATGTCGCTGCGCAGTTTTTCGCGCTCGCCGATCACCCGGATGCGGATGTTCTCGCGGTGCAGTTCGGCCAGATCCTGGCGGATGAAGCGCCGGAGGAGACCGAGGAGATCCCTCACCTCGGTTTCAGGCCTGCTCCAGTTTTCCGAAGAAAACGCAAAGAGCGTCAGATATTTGACGCCCGCATCGCCGGCAGCCCGTACCGTTTCGCGAACCGCTTCGACGCCCTTGCTGTGTCCGACCGTACGAGGAAGCCCGCGCTTGTTGGCCCAGCGTCCATTACCATCCATGATGATGGCAACGTGTTGAGGGATGATTGCAAGCTCGGGGTTCACCATATTCTATGCGGCTCCTTTGGCCGCCGGGAATATGGCGGCAAACCAGGCCTAAATTAGACCTGCATGATTTCCTTTTCCTTGTCGCCAAGCAAGCGGTCGACTTCGGAAATCGTATCATCCGTCATCTTCTGCACTTTTTCCGACTGCGAGCGACTTTCGTCCTGGCCGATGTCGCCGTCCTTTTCGGCCTTTTTCAGGCCGTCCATGCCATCGCGGCGGACGTGACGTACAGCAACCTTCGCCTTTTCCGCATAATCATGCGCGACCTTGACCAGCGACTTGCGGCGCTCTTCATTGAGCTCGGGGAGCGGAATGCGCAGGCTCTGGCCATCGACGATCGGGTTGAGGCCGAGGTTTGATTCGCGGATCGCCCGGTCGACGGCGCCGACCATCGACTTGTCCCAGATGGACACGCCGAGCATGCGCGCTTCCGGCACGGTGATGTTGGCCACCTGGTTGAGCGGCACGCGCGAACCATAGGCTTCGACCATCACCGGATCGAGAATATTGGCCGAGGCGCGGCCGGTGCGCAGCGAGGCGATATCGCTTTTGAAGGCGTTGATCGCGCCTTCCATGCGGCGCTTGATGTCGTTGAGGTCGATTCCACTCATCCGTCTACTCCCGTATGTTGTCTGGGCGGCCCGCGACGCCGCGCCTCAATTGTCCGCTACGATGGTCTTGCGGCCGCCGCCGGTCAAGATTTGAGCGAAGCCGCCCTTCTCATGGATCGAAAAAACGATGATCGGGATGGAATTTTCGCGGGCGAGCGCCACCGCCGCCACGTCCATCACCGCCAGACCCTTTTCGAGCACTTCGCCGTGCGTCAGCGTCTCGAAGCGGGTCGCCGTCGGGTCCTTCTTGGGATCGGCCGAATAGATGCCGTCCACCTGGGTGCCCTTGAAGATCGCCTCCGCACCGATTTCGGCCGCGCGTAGCGCTGCCGCCGAATCGGTCGTGAAGAACGGATTGCCGGTGCCGCCGGCGAAGATCACCACCCTGCCCTGCGCCATATGATGCAGCGCCTGGCGCTGCGAAAAGCTCTCGCAGATCTCCGGCATCGAGATCGCCGACAGAACCACGGTATCGACGTTCAGCTTGCGCAGCGAGGTGGCGAGCGCCAGCGCGTTGATCACGGTGCCGAGCATCCCCATATGGTCGCCGGTCACCCGGTCGCCACCCTTGGAAGCGACCGCGACGCCGCGAAAGATATTACCGCCGCCGACGACCACGCCGACATCGACGCCCATGGCGCGCGCTTCGGCGATATCGGAGGCGACTCGATCGGCAACTGCGACATCGATGCCGAAACCCTGGCTGCCCATCAGAGCTTCACCGGAGGCCTTGAGCAAGACACGCTTGTAGAGGGGCTGAGGCGACATGGAGGCTCCTTGAAATCGAAATGCATGCGGAGGGTCAAACGGGTTGCGGATACACGAAGGGCACCGGCTTGTCACCGGTGCCCTTGCGCTTTCGACAGCTTTAGCTAACGAATATCAGCCTTTGGCGACTGCCGCGACTTCAGCGGCAAAATCCGTTTCTTCCTTTTCGACACCTTCGCCAAGCAGAAGACGGGCCATGCCGACGACTTCGATCGAAGCGCCGGCGAGCTTTTCAGCGTCCTTGACGGCCTGGCCGACGGTCACTTCCGGGTTGACGACGAAGGCCTGCGACAGAAGGGCAACTTCTTCGAAGAACTTGCGCATGCGGCCGTCGACCATCTTTTCGATGATGGCTTCCGGCTTGCCGGAAGCGCGCGACTGCTCGATGAAGACGTTGCGCTCGCGCTCAGCCACAGCCGCATCGACTTCTTCGGCGCGGATGGCGAGCGGGTTGGTGGCAGCAATGTGCATGGCGACCTGACGGCCGATCGAACTCAGGACTTCCTTGTCGCCGACCGACTTCAGGGCGACCAGAACGCCGAGCTTGCCGATGCCGTCGCCGGCAGCGTTATGGACATAGGTCGCAACGACGCCGTGCTCGACCTGCAGCAGGGCGGCGCGACGCAGCGTCATGTTCTCGCCGATCGTGGCGATCGCGTCCTTGATGGTGTCGGCAACCGGCTTGCCGGAAGCCGGATAGGTGGCAGCCGAGATTGCTTCGACGGAACCGTCGGTCGTCAGGGCGACGCTTGCAACGCCGCGGACGAGGTCCTGGAAGGCATCGTTGCGGGCAACGAAGTCGGTTTCCGAGTTGAGCTCGATGACGACAGCCTTGTGGCCGGCGCTCGCGATGCCGATCAGGCCTTCAGCCGCGGTGCGGCCGGACTTCTTGTCGGCCTTGGAAATGCCCTTGGCACGCAGCCAGTCGATCGCCGCTTCGATGTCGCCGTTCGTTTCGGTCAGCGCCTTCTTGCAGTCCATCATGCCTGCGCCGGACTTTTCGCGCAGTTCCTTTACCAGTGCAGCGGTGATTTCAGCCATTGTTTTGCCTCTTGTCGGTTCAAGTGCTTCTCGCCGGAAAAACGTCGGCGGACTCAAAAGTTTTGGGACGAATGTACCCGGAAGTGTGACAGCGTGATGAAGACATCACGAAAGCGATCGCCTCGACGACCAAGCGGTGGCGGCTCGCCTTGAAACGACCAAGGCCAGGGATCGGTATCTCTGGCCTCGATCGAATTTCAGAAAGGAGGAGCGGCCGGGCCGCTCCATCCGGGCTTTAAGCTTCTGCTTCTGCTTCGCCTTCGAGCGCCGGCTCGATCGGAGCTTCTGCAGAGGCACCGATGTCGCGGCCCGAAGCGCCCTGCTGGCGAGCGATGCCGTCGATGGCAGCGCGGGCGATCAGGTCGGTGTAGAGAGCGATGGCGCGCGAGGCGTCGTCATTGCCCGGGATCGGGTAGTCGATGAGGTCCGGATCGCAGTTCGAATCGATGATAGCAACGACCGGGATGCCCAGGCGCTTGGCTTCGTCGATAGCGATCTTTTCCTTGTTGGTGTCGATGATGAACATCAGGTCCGGAGTGCCGCCCATGTCGCGGATACCGCCGAGAGCCTTGTCCAGCTTTTCGCGTTCGCGCTCGAGGTTCAGGCGTTCCTTCTTGGAATAGCCGGACTGTTCCGAATTCAGGATCTCATCGAGCTTGCGCAGGCGCTGGATCGAATTCGAAATGGTCTTCCAGTTGGTCATCATGCCGCCGAGCCAGCGGGAGTTGACGTAATACTGGGCCGAACGCTTGGCCGAGTCGGCAATCAGTTCAGACGCCTGGCGCTTGGTGCCGACGAACAGAACGCGGCCGCCGCGGGCGACGGTGTCGGACACGACCTGAAGGGCGCGCGACAGCATCGGGACGGTCTGGGCCAGGTCGATGATGTGGATGTTGTTACGGTCGCCGAAGATATACGGCTTCATCTTCGGGTTCCAGCGATGAGTCTGGTGGCCGAAGTGAACGCCTGCTTCGAGAAGCTGGCGCATAGAGAAATCGGGCAATGCCATGCCTTGTTATCCTTTTCCGGTTGAACCTCCGCAAGGCGAACAGCACCCTCTTCGAGAATGCCACCGGGCGGAACAGTCCGGATTTCTCCCGGACAATCCCATGCCTTACGTGTGGAATGCGGCTGGCCATACATTCGATTTGCCGCAAAAGCAAGTGCTTTTGCCGGAAATTGCCTCAGCGGGCCAGCCAGTGACCGCAATTGACAGAGGACGGCTATTTCGTCGGCGCGGGGCACGGATCCTGCGGCTTCAGGAGCTCCAGCTTGACCAGGCTGCCGGACAGCACGAAGTCGCCGTAATCCATGGTGAGATCACGGGTGATGCCGTTTTCGTAGAGCTTGAACGACATATTGTAGACCGGGGTGGGATCGCCGGCGGCATTTTCGTTGAAATAGGCGATCGTCACCGGCCAATAGGCCGTCTTTGCGAACTCGCCCGCCTTGTCGGCATCCACATCGTCCTTCTGCACCGTCTGCGACTTGCCGATCACCGTCGTCGTCAGGAGCGCCTGGTCGCCGTTTTCCGAACCGTCGAAGACCCGCGCCTCGAAGAAGTTCTTACCCTGCTTGGCATTCGCGATGACGTCTAGCATATGGCTGGTCGGGAAATCGCTCGCCGGCAGGTCGATCTCGCGGCCGTCGGGCTGGGTAATTGCCACCTTGACGCCCTTGTCGGCGATCGACGCATCGCCGGTCAGCTGCTTGTCGAGCTGCTCGTCGGTGAAGGACTTGGTCTCGAAATGGAACTGGTTTGCGGCCATGTCCTCGAAGGTCGTGGTCTGCTGGTCGCTGAGGCGCGTCTCCTCGCCCGTGTCGATCTTGGTGACCAGCCGGAAATTGGTGGAAAAACCGGTGCAGGCCGAGCCGGTGAACTCATAGACCATGCGGCCGAACATGCCTTCGATGCCCGAACGTTCAGAGGCATTCTTGAGCTTCAGGTCGTAAATGGCGCGATGCGGGACGAGCAGCCGGGCGGCACCGTCGGTCGTCGCGTCCGCGGAGGTGGCAGCCGCAAGGCTCAGACCGCCGGCAAGGATCACCCCGAGGCTCATTCGCAACATTCACATTCTCCTGTTGGACTCAGTCGGGGATGTTATAAGAACGCCATCTGACCAAGCTAAGGCCTTGATGCAGGATTTTTGAAGAATTTACAACAAAACGGGAGTCGAAAATGACCGAAGCCATCGAAGGCCGCCTGAAGGAACTGGGGATCGAACTCCCCGTCGCGGCCGCACCCGCCGCCAATTACGTGCCCTACGTGATTACCGGCAACCTGCTGTTCATCTCCGGCCAGCTGCCGAATGAAAACGGCAAGGTGGCCGTCACCGGCCTTGTCGGCGCGGGTGTCGACGTGCCGGCAGCGAGCCGTGCGGCCGAACTCTGCGCCATCAATATCCTCGCCCAGGCGAAAGCGGCATTGGGCGGCGATCTCGGCCGGATCAAGCGGGTGGTCAAGCTTTCGAGCTTCGTCGCCTCGGCGCCCGGCTTCTTCGAACAGCATATCGTCACCAACGGCGCATCGAACCTGATCGCCAACGTTCTCGGCGACGCGGGCAAGCATGCGCGGGCTGCCGTCGGCATGGCGGCGCTGCCGTTCAACGCCTCCGTCGAAATCGAAGCCATTATCGAGATCGAAGCATGACCGACGCCACCTGGATCAAGGACCTTCCGGTCGCCCATCGCGGTTATCACGATATGAACCACCAAGTCTGGGAAAACACCCTGTCGGCGTTTTCCCGCGCTGTCGAGGCCGGCTTTGCGATCGAATGCGACGTGCAGCTTGCCGCCGACAGCGTGCCGGTGATCTTCCACGATCACGATCTCGAACGGCTCTGCGGCATCAAGGGCGATATCCGTGAAAAGACCTCAGTCGAACTCGGCATGCTTTCGGTCGGGGCGACCAAGGACAAGGTGCCGACGCTGAAGCAGATGCTTGCCCTCGTCGCCGGCAAGGTGCCTCTGGTGATCGAGGTCAAGGGACGCAAAGGCGACGGCGACGACGACGGGTTCGCCGAGGCGGTGCTCGAGGTCCTCGAAGGTTATCAGGGCAAGGTGGCGCTGATGAGCTTCGACTACCACATCCTGCGCGACCTAAAAAATGCCGGTTCGCCCTACCCACTCGGCCTCACCGCCATGGGCGACAAGCCGGAGGAATTCTTCGAGCACGACGAGGCCATGCAGCTCGGCCTCGACTTCATTTCCTACCACTACCCCCACCTGCCGAACACGTTCATCACAGCCCAGAGGGCGACCGGAATTCCGGTCATTACCTGGACCGTAAGGGATGCAAACGGCCGCGAACATACCTATAAATATGCTGACCAGATGACCTTCGAAGGTTTTGATCCGCGGGAGGTTTCCTCCCCCTCCCTGTAAAGCAGAGTATGACCGGCAATCTCACCATCCGCATCGAAAAATCCTTCTGCGCGATCAGCCCGCCAAGCTGGTCGCGCCTTTCGGGCACGTCCAAGTCCTCCTTTTCGGAAACGCCCTACAATCCGTTCCTGTCGCATGCCTTTCTCTCGGCGCTGGAGGAATCGGGCTCCGCTACCGCCAAGACCGGCTGGCTCGGCCATCATCTTCTCCTCGAAGACGACAAGGGCACGCTGATCGGCGCGGTTCCTGGTTATCTGAAAAGCCATAGCCAGGGCGAATACGTCTTCGACCACGGCTGGGCCGACGCGTTCGAGCGCGCCGGCGGGCGTTATTATCCGAAACTGCAGTGCACCGTGCCGTTCACGCCGGCGAGCGGGCCGCGCCTGCTCGTCTGCGAAGGTTACGACCGGGATTCGACCGAACTGACGCTGGCGGCCGGTCTCCAGGAGGTGACACGCCAGCTCGGCATCTCTTCCGCACATGTGACCTTCGTCGCGGAAGACCAGGTCGCTGCTTTCGAAGAGGCGGACTACCTGCACCGCACCGACAAGCAGTTCCATTTCATCAACGAAGGCTACGAGAACCACGACGCCTTCCTCGAAACGCTCGCGTCGCGCAAACGCAAAGCCCTGAAGAAGGAACGGCGCTCGGCCCTGGAAAACGGTATTTCGATCGACTGGCTGACCGGCAAGGACCTCACCGAGGACATCTGGGACCAGTTCTTCGAATTCTACATGGACACCGGCGGTCGCAAATGGGGCCGGCCTTACCTGACGCGAAAATTCTATTCGCTGATCGGCGAGCGTATGCCCGAGGACATCCTGCTGGTGATGGCCAAACGCGAGGGAAAATACGTCGCCGGCGCGATCAATTTCATCGGCGGGGACGCGCTCTACGGCCGCCACTGGGGTTGTGTCGAGGACCATCCCTTCCTGCATTTCGAGGTCTGTTACCACCAGGCGATCGATTTCGCGCTCGCCAAGGGCCTGAAGCGCGTCGAAGCGGGCGCGCAAGGGGAACACAAGCTGGCGCGCGGTTACCTGCCTGTCACCACCCATTCGATGCACTATATCGCCCATGCGGGGCTGAGGCGCGCGATCGCCGACTATCTGGAACACGAGCGCGAAGACGTGGAGCAGATGACGGAATATCTTGCCGAGCACAGCCCGTTCCGCAAGGGCGAGCGCCAGCAAGAACAGGATTAGGGGCCGGAAAGATCGGGCCGGCAAAACAAGGAGAGGACATCGCAATGAGCGGCCAGGCTTACGACAGCAACAATATCTTCGGAAAAATCCTGCGCGGCGAGATCCCGTGCCACCGCGTCTACGAGGATGACGACACCCTTGCCTTCATGGATGTCATGCCGCAGTCGCCCGGTCACCTGCTGGTGCTCCCGAAAGCTCCATCGCGCAACATTCTCGATGCCGATCCTGCCGTGCTTTCGAAGGTCATCCCGGTGGTGCAGAAGCTCGCCAGAGCTGCCAAGGAGGCTTTCGAGGCGGACGGCATCACGGTCATCCAGTTCAACGAACCGGCCGCCGGACAGACTGTCTACCACCTGCATTTCCACGTCGTCCCGCGCTACGAGGGACAGCCGTTGAAACCCCATTCGGGCCAGATGGAGAATAACGACGTACTCGCGGCGAATGCCGAGAAGATCATCGGCGAATTGGGCAATTAAGCTTCAGAAACCAACCCACCAGAGACCAGCGACAAGCAGCGTCATCGGCACCGCAACGCCGATCCAGACCTTGCGACCGGTCGCCAGGAAGATGGCGAAACCGATGCCGGCCGCCGCCAGCCGCAGCCAGAGCGGCGAACCGGCGAGCGTGCCGTTCGGGAAAACGATCAGTTTTGCGGTGACGGCCATGACCAGCGCGGTCGCCACCGCCCTCACCCAATAAAGCGCTTCGGAGTCTTCGTTCAGCCGGTTGCCGGTAAAAACCCCGAGCCACCGCCAGATATCGGTCGCCAGGAAACCGGCGACTGCGATGACGATGAAGGTCCAGTATTCGGCAATCATCGCCTGGTCTCCTGCCCGGCACGCTTTTTCTTGCGGCGTGCCCTGTCGATCAGATAGGCGGCCGTGCCGCCGCCAAGGCCAGCGCACAGCACGTCGAATTGCGGGGTCACCAGCGCCAGCGTCGGGCCGAGGATCACCCCCATGACGAAAGCTATCTGCACCACCGGCTGGCGCGCGCTCGCCCAGATGGAGGCGTTGAAATAGACGGGCGTCAGGAAGAAGAGTACGCCCGCGACGGCCGGCGGAAAGGCCGAAACGATATCGTAGAAGACCGCGACGACCAGTGTGCCGGTCAACGTCAGCGTCACGCCGAAACCGGCGAAATAGATCGCCCGGTGCTCGCGCGGCACGTTGCGAAGCGTGGTGATCGCGAAGACCCAGGACGTGATGGCGATGAAATGCGACAGGATCAGCAGCAGCCAGATCGGCGTGCGCCTTGTTCGCATCTCCGGGACGACCGAGGCGACCATCGGCGTCATGCGGATCGAGGAGAGCGTCACCGCGAGAAAGCAGGCGGCAATATTGGCGCCGCTCGCCATTGTCCCGATCAGGATGACCTGCGCCGGCAGCGCCCAGATCGCCAGCGACATGAACACCGCCTCGCCACGCGTCAGGCCCGATTCCAGCGCAAAGGCGCTGAAGCCGACGATCGAGGTTAGAAGAATGAGGGCCGGAAGCGAAAGCAGGCCCCGCATGCCGGTAAAAAACCAGGATAGGGCGCTGCGATCGTCACTGTCTGGAGACATAAGTATTCCGGCGGGTATGGGAAACGGTCAGTCATGAAAACAGCGATGCCGGGACAAGCCCGGCATCGCCAAAATTCCATCCGAAGGAGTTATTTGCTCTTCGGCACGCGCGGCACCGTGGTGCCCTTGCGGGGCGGCGTCTTGGGCGCGTCATCCGAGGCGATCACGTCCGCATCGACCATGGCGCGAGCCCTGGCCGGGCCGCCGTCCTTGTCCTTCTGCGCCGACTTCTTCGGCGCCTTGGCCTTGACGACCTTGGTTTCGGCTTCCTCGGCGGCCTCTTCCACCTCGGCCTCCGGCTTCGGCTTCACAGGGGTCGCCTCGGAGATCGAGTCGAGGATGAGCTTGTCCTTGCCATCCTCGCCCTTGCCCACAGTGACGCGGACCACACCACCCTTACGCAGCTTGCCGAACAGGATCTCGTTGGCGAGCGGCTTCTTGATGTATTCCTGGATGACGCGTGAGAGCGGGCGGGCACCCATCTTCTCGTCGTAACCCTTTTCCGCCAGCCAGGCGATTGCATCCTGATGCAGGTCGAAGGTGACGTTGCGTTCCGAGAGCTGCGTCTCGAGCTGCATGACGAACTTCTGAACGACCTGATGGATGACCTCGGTCGGCAGCGGTGCGAACTGGATGATCGCATCGAGGCGGTTGCGGAATTCCGGTGTGAACAGGCGGTTGATCGCCTCTTCGTCCTCGCCGGTGCGCTTGGACGAACCGAAGCCGATGGCGGCCTTGGCCATTTCCGACGCGCCCGCATTGGTCGTCATGATCAGGATGACGTTGCGGAAATCGATCTTCTTGCCGTTGTGGTCGGTCAATGAACCATGGTCCATGACCTGCAGCAGGATATTGTAGATATCCGGATGCGCCTTCTCGATTTCGTCGAGCAGGACCACTGAGTGCGGATGCTGGTCGACGCCATCGGTCAGGAGACCGCCCTGGTCGAAGCCGACATAACCGGGAGGTGCGCCGAGCAGCCGCGAGACCGTGTGGCGCTCCATATATTCCGACATGTCGAACCGCAGCATCTCGACGCCGAGCGAGGCGGCAAGCTGTTTGGCGACCTCCGTCTTGCCGACGCCAGTCGGGCCGGAAAAGACGTAGGAGCCAATCGGCTTGTTCGGCTCGCGCAGGCCCGCACGGGCAAGCTTGATCGCGGTCGACAGGGCTTCGATCGCCGCATCCTGGCCATAGACAACCGAACGCAGCTCTTTTTCGAGGTTGGCGAGAACCATCTCGTCATCCTTGGAGACGGTCTTTGCCGGGATCCGCGCCATCGTGGCGATCGTCACCTCGATTTCCTTCTCGGTGATCAGCTTGCGGCGCTTGGAAGCGGGCAAGAGCATCTGGGCCGCGCCGGTCTCGTCGATCACGTCGATCGCCTTGTCCGGAAGCTTGCGGTCGGAAATGTAGCGCGCCGAAAGCTCGACAGCCGCCTTGATCGCGTCGTTGGTGTAACGCAGCTTGTGGTATTCCTCGAAATAGGGCTTCAGGCCCTTCATGATTTCGATCGCATCGTCGATCGACGGTTCATTGACGTCGATCTTCTGGAAGCGGCGAACCAGAGCCCGGTCCTTTTCGAAGAACTGGCGGTATTCCTTATAGGTGGTCGAACCGATGCAGCGGATCGCGCCCGAAGACAGCGCCGGCTTCAACAGGTTCGAGGCATCCATCGCGCCGCCGGAAGTGGCACCGGCGCCGATGACGGTGTGGATCTCGTCGATGAACAGGACCGCGCCCGGATACTCTTCAAGTTCCTTGACGACCTGCTTCAGCCGTTCTTCGAAGTCGCCGCGATAACGGGTGCCGGCGAGCAGCGTACCCATGTCAAGCGAGAAGATGGTGGCGTCGGCGAGAGCCTCCGGCACCTTGCCTTCGATGATTCGCTTGGCGAGGCCTTCGGCGATAGCCGTCTTGCCGACGCCCGGATCACCCACGTAGAGCGGGTTATTCTTGGAACGCCGGCACAGGACCTGGATCGTCCGGTTGACTTCGGCATGGCGGCCGATCAGCGGGTCGATGCGGCCGTCGCGGGCCTTTTCGTTCAGGTTGACGCAATAGGCCTTGAGGGCATCCTGCGGTTTCTTGGCCGAACCTTCCTCCTGATCGCGGGCGGAGGGCTTGGCTTCCGACTCGCTGTCCTCGGCGCCGCGTGGCGTGCGGGTCTGGGAGGTGCCAGCACGCTTGCCGATGCCGTGAGAAATATAGTTGACCGCGTCATAGCGGGTCATTTCCTGCTCCTGCAGGAAGAAGGCCGCATGGCTTTCCCGTTCCGCGAAGATCGCGACGAGAACGTTGGCGCCGGTCACTTCCTCGCGGCCGGAGGACTGGACGTGGATGACGGCGCGCTGGATGACGCGCTGGAAGCCGGAGGTCGGCTTGGAATCCTCGTCATAACCGGTGATCAGGTTGGCAAGTTCATTATCGACATAGTCGGCGACGGTCTTGCGCAGGGTTTCCAAATTGACGTTACAAGCGCCCATGACCGCGGCTGCATCGGCATCGTCGATCAACGCCAAAAGCAGGTGCTCGAGCGTGGCATATTCGTGATGCCGCTCGTTGGCAAAGGTCAGTGCCTGATGCAGCGCCTTTTCTAGACTAGGCGAAAATGTTGGCACGTCGGGTTCCTCACTTCTTTTCCATGACACATTGCAGCGGATGCTGGTGTTGCCGGGCGAAGTCCATGACCTGGGACACTTTGGTTTCCGCTACTTCGTATGTAAATATTCCGCATTCCCCCACGCCGTGATTGTGGACGTGGAGCATGATACGCGTCGCTGCCTCCCTGTCCTTCTGAAAGAAACGTTCCAGAATGTGGATGACGAACTCCATCGGCGTATAATCGTCATTCAGCAGCAGTACGCGGTAGAGATTTGGCTTCTTTGTTTTCGGCTTCGTACGAGTGATGACCGAGGTACCGCGATTTGCGTTGTCTCCGTCGCCACCCTTTTCAGCTTGCATCAAGATCGGCAGTGCGATCATCTTCATTCATTCCCCAGTCATCCGGCGGGTTCGTCCGAATGGCCGAACGGCCGGACTTTAGTCTTCCTAACTTAGTTCATTGAACGCGGATTTTAAGCCCCCTTTGCGGCCACGCAATCACTATTCCGCTAAAGAGATGATGGAACATGCCGAAAGTCGGATATTTCCGCATTGGCATGAATCAAAAAGGCCGGCAGCGCTGAACGCCGCCGGCCTTCTATGATGAAAGCGTCGTTTGAAGGGGCCGCTATGCGCGTTACGCGGCGTTTGCGGTCACCACGGCGGTCGACTTGGCGACCGGCGCCTCGTAGGGCTTGTAGGCCGTCTTTGCGAGATCGGCATACATGTCGGTGATCTTGGTCGACTCGGCAATGAAGCTTTCATAAGCCGATTTCACGTATTTGGTCTGGAGCTCGAAGGCCGCCTCGACGCTGCGGGTGGAGGCAAGCTCTTCCATGAAACCCGTCATATCCTGGAAGGACTTCTTGGAATAATCGGTCGCTTCGGTAGCGATCGCCTGATAACCCTTGGCGATCTCGGAATAGCTCTTCAGCATTCCGTCCATCGCTTCCTTGCTCTTCTTGTTGGCCTCATCGAAATTGAACATCGCCTGTCCCTTTGTTCTATTCGTATTTGCTGATTGAAAGCGGCCTACGGATAAAAGTCAAGGCTGATTTGTGCGGCGCAAAATCACCTTTGGTTGCAATCGGCTCTATGCAAATGCATAGACAGAGTCAGGTTTCTGATTTTGCGAAGATATATCAGCAAATCACAACCACCGCGCAAAACGTCGCAGCTATTTTCTTTCCGGTCGGTCGCTCCACACGAATCAAAGAAAAGCGACACCGCTAAAATCATCCTGCTCAAATCGACTGCTTGTCCGTTTGCAGCTGTTCAAGGACGAAAAGTTTCAGCAACAAAAAATATGTCCTGGCCGTCCCTCCGCCCAACGCCCCGGTTTGCGTAATCCACCGGTAATCCTCGCAAGCAGAATGACACCCATCCTTCGGGACATGTCTCGAAGGGTTCGCGGGAGCCTTCTTTCACGCGCCCATGTTCACTTCACGCCGCGCTGAAGGGCGCCGCGCTTTGTTTGGAGTCATAGATGCCTTCGATGAGAACACGTTTCGGCTTGTCAGCCGCTTTCGCCATGTTGCTTTCCCAAGCTGCCATGGCAGCCGATCTGGACAATTCCTACGTCCAGGCGCCCTACGGCCAACCAGCCACGTACGATTGGACCGGCGCTTATGTCGGCGGACATGCCGGTGTTGCCTCCAGCCATCTCAATCCTTTTTCCGATGGCAGGGGCCTCGCCGCCGGGGCACAGGCCGGATACAATCTCCAGTTCAATTCCGCCGTGCTGGGTGCAGAAGTCGAGGGCGCCTATTCGGGCGGCGCCGATCAGAATGTGCACGGAGGCAAACTTGAAGAGCAGTGGCGGCTGGCCGCCAAAGCCAAGGTCGGGGTGGGCCTCGACAAGACGCTCCTTTACGGCACTGCCGGTTATGCGATGACCAAATTCGACAACGGCAACAACATTCGGCGCGGCCCGGGCTGGGAAGGTGGCTATTTGGTCGGCGGTGGCGTCGAGCAGGCTTTCGGAAACGGCCTTTCTGCAAAGGTCGAGTACAATTACATCGTGACCCCGGACGTCAAGACGACCACAGATGCCGGTACCACACGTGCGGATATCAACAGCCACGTGATCAAGGCAGGCATAAACCTGCGCTTCTAAGGCATGTCACTCAGGGTAGCGCGTGCCTTAGCGCATAATTCCTCGAAACGGAATCGTGTTAGCGACCGCATCATGCCGCCATTCAAAGTGCTGCAGCGTCTCTTGCGGCGGAAGCCGCATGAGCCGTTTTCGGAATCAGATTTCAGGCCAAGCCGGCCTAAAATCATCCGGATCTGAGGGCTTGGGAACAAGTTTGGATTATTGCAGCACGCAGCAGGTTATATCTGAGACCACCCGCCCTTCGGCTGAATGGCATTTCTCGCGCACCACCTGAAGCCCTGCAGCGCCGCTCGTCTTTTCGAGAGGCGCTGCAGGGCTTTGATTTTCATAATTCCATGAAATCCGCCGCGGCGATCTTCGGCTGCGGTAGGTCGGTCACTCACATTCGAGTTGCGGCCTACGGAAATTCGTGACGAACCATTGCGTCCCGGAGGCCCGCGCGTAGAAGGTGTAGAAGCATTCGGTCTCCTTGACGTAGCCTGGCGACTGGGAGACCTCATAACGTTCGCCATGACGTGTTTGGCGAACTTCGCCACTGGTGGTGCCCGCCACCGCTTCCGTGTTGACGCGCCGCCATTGATAGGCCCTTTGACCGGCACCGATTTCAACGACGTTGTCGGGTGGCCCGTAGTCCAGTATCACCGCCTCCAGCGGCCCTCCGACATAGTTTTTCATGATCTGCGATGCACAGCTTACCAGCAGCGCAACGGCTGCGAGAGCAAAGAACGACTGCGTTCGACGTATTTTCCATAGTAATTTCTTGTGCATAGCGGCGGCTCCAGTTGGCTCTACCGCTCGCTACGTGGCGAAGATTGCGAGTGCATTACCGATGTCGAAGGCCTCTGCGAATGACGGCTACCGACCGCAGGCAAGCTAGTCCCACCCTCAAAGGGAGTTGCTATCGGTCGGGGCCCGGCTGCCGTCCAACCCACCGATCTCAAGGCGCACCCGAAACCCGCTGTCGGTATCGGCAAACAGCAACCGCCCGAAATGAAGCTCCGCCGCCTTGCGCGCCAGATTGAGCCCCAAGCCTGCGCCGGACGAGTGCGTATTCAGCCGGTAGAACGGCTCCAACACGCGGCCACGTTCCGCTGGAGGGATGCCGGGCCCCTCATCACAGACGTCGATGAAGCCTTGCGCATCGACCGAGACCGCGATCGCGCCCTTGTACCCGGAATGATCGACTGCATTGCGGATCAGGTTGGTCACCGCAAGCTCTATCGTCGAGGGATAGATCATGAAGGGTGCCTCGGCAGGAGCCGGCTCGAAGAGGAAATCGTAGCCGGCATCGATGATTCCAGGTGCGAGATCGGCAGCGATCCGTCCGACCAGCTGGTTCAAGTCGACCATCTGTGCAGCCTGAGAACCAGCGCCGATAGCCTGGATGTCGAGCAGCTGGTGCGCGACCCTGGAAAGACGATCGATATCCTGCAGCAGTTGCCGACTGTCCGCACTTTCCGGCAAAAGGTCTGCCCGCGTTCGCACGATCGCGATCGGCGTGCGCAGTTCGTGTGCGGCATCGGCCAGAAAGCGGCTATGCTGCTTGTAGCCGCGATCAAGCTTGGAAAGTGTGTGATTGAAGGCATCGACAAGCGGAACGATCTCGCTTGGGACTTTCGAAACCTTGAGGCGGGCTGATCGTGTTTCGAATTCGATCGCCTTTGCCTGGTTGGCTGTCTCGACCAGACCGGTCAACGACCGTCCGATCGAATAAGGTGTGACGATCAGCGTTGCCGCGCCGGTCACGAGCAGGATCGGAACCACCAGAATGGCCAGAATAACGCCGGTCGCCGGTACCACAGTCAGCCAGAACGTTTCCGCGCCGCCGCCGCCCTCGGGAACATCGATGTCGAGACTGATCCAGATATTGACATCCTGGTTTTTCGCACCGATGCGGTCTGTCGATGCCACGAACTGAAGCCGACCGATCGGCGTGTCGCGATTGCCGACCGCCACGTGCGCACTCGGGCCGCCCTTCAATGTTGCCCCTTCGATTGACATCGGGAAAACTTCGGTCAGCAGCTCTTTCGGAAAGACGCCCCGCCGGTAGAGATTGTTCCTGTCATCCCTGATGATGAACCACAGATCAGGATACCGACGTGTCAATTCGCCAAGCTCCGGCGCGTCAGCCATATCGAGCCTGCCGTCGGCTTGGCGTACCACGTGTTTTGCGAGTACGCGGATGACCGATTCATTGGTGTCTTCGAGTTCAGGATCGATGATCCAGACCCATCCGGCGAGCAAGGCGAAGAAGAACACCAAGAGGCATGCCTGAAGACCGATCAGGCGCCGGGTCAGTACCCATTTGAGCGAGCGGCCAGTGCGCGGTCTCATGTGCTGACCCGCAGCAGATATCCGATATTACGGACCGCACGGATTTCCACCGACGCTCCGGCAATGCCGAGTTTGCGCCGGATTCGCGAGACATGCGCGTCCAGGGCATTGGACTCGATCTGGTCGTCGATCGTATAGACGGCGTCCACCAGCATCGATCGTGTGACGATGCGGTTCGCGCGCCGGATCAACGCCTCGACGACCAGGTACTCTCGCCGCGCCAGATCGATGAAACCTCCGGCAACGGCAACTTCGTTGCTGCGTGGATCGACCGTCAGATTGCCGAGGGAAAATCGCTCGGCGGAAACCGTCGGCGAGCGCCTCTGCAGCGCGCGCAATCGCGCCAGCAGCTCTTCGATCGCAAAAGGTTTGCCGAGATAGTCGTCGGCCCCGCCATCGAGCCCTTCGACGCGGTGATCGACACCAGCAAGTGCCGTCAGCATCAGGACCGGGGTGGTATTTTTTTGGAAGCGAAGCACGGGGATGAGATCGAGGCCTTCGCCATCCGGCAGCCGGCGATCCAATACGAGCACGTCGTAAGTCCCGATCCGAGCCATCAGTTCTGCATCGGCAAGCGTGCTCACATGGTCGACGATGATGTCACGGCGTCCAAGTGCGGTGATCAATGCCGCCGCCATTTCCGGCTCATCTTCAAGCAATAATATGCGCAATGTAGGTCTCCGGATCCTCTGCCGCGGCGGCGCTCATCCAGTGATATGGCGAAAATTGCCCGAACATTACGAAGTCAGGCGAGCCTGCAGAATCGCTAGAATTTTGAGAAGCAGCGTCCGATCAGAGCGCGCTGAGCATGAGGTGCTTGTCCAGCGTGTATTTTTTGCGCAAGAAGGATTGTCGGGAATGCCGGCGACTGCGACTTTCCGGGCGATTTCGGTGCGCAGGCGATCACTTTCAGAGGCGGTATCGCCCCTGATGACCTGGCGGTAAGATTTTCGAAAAGGACATCGGCTTTCGGTGCATTGCCTTTGCGGCCGTCGGTGGGTGTAACCCAACCCACGCAACACCATGTGAATCTAGGTGCTCAGGCCGCCGCAAGAGCGGCCAAGGACCTGATTTTGAGCCCTCTTTTTGCGCCGAAAGCGCAGGGAGATCGATTAGAGATCGACGTCGAGGATCGCCATCGAAAAGTTATAGGAGCGGTCGCCATCCTCGTCATCGATGTAGACGACGCCGAGAAACTCGTCACCGAGGTAAACTTCGGCCGAGTCGTCTTTGCGCGGACGCGCCTTGACGATCGCCTGCGGATTGATCACGCGCTTGAAATAGGCGTCGAGCTTCTTGATTTCGTCCGGTTTCACGTCTCTCTCCGTCAGCGGTTCTCGGTTGCGGCGCTTTTGGCATGGGACAAAGGCGAAAGTAAAGCCGCCAGAAATAGCCTTTGCCGCTCTTTCCCCGATGTTCAGTGGCTCACGATATTCCGTGAGCCGTCGATGTCGGGCGAGCGGCAAGGCGAACGCAGACGAATCAATCGTCAGCCCCGAGAATCTGGTCCATCAGGCGCGACGGTTCCGAACACCCGGCACTCCCAACCACCTTTGCCGGCACGCCGGCGACAGTCGACTTCGGCGGAACGGCCTTCAAGACCACCGAGCCCGCGGCAACGCGAGAGCACGACCCGACCTCGATATTGCCGAGAATCTTGGCGCCGGCACCGATGAGGACGCCGTTGGCAATCTTCGGATGGCGGTCGGCGCCTTCCTTGCCGGTGCCGCCGAGCGTCACGCCGTGCAGGATCGAGACGTTATCGCCGATCACGGCCGTCTCCCCGACCACCAGGCCGGTGGCGTGATCGAGGAAAATGCCCTTGCCGATGCGGGCTGCCGGGTTGATGTCCGTCTGGAAGACGCTGGAGGAGCGGCTCTGCAGATAGAGCGCAAAATCGCGGCGGCCGCGGTTGAACAGCCAATGCGCCAGCCGGTGGGTCTGGATCGCGTGGAAACCCTTGAAATAGAGCACCGGCTCCATGAACCGCAGGCAGGCAGGATCGCGGTCGTAGACGGCCTGGATATCGACACGCAGGATCGCGCCCCATTCCGGCCAGTCGGCCAACATTTCCATGAAGGTCTGGCGCAGGAGGACGTCCGGAATATCCGCGTGAGCGAGGCGCTCACAGATGCGGTGCACGACGCATTCCTCAAGCGAGCGATGGTTGAGCACGGCAGAATACAGAAATGCGGCGAGCAGCGGGTCCTGCTCGGTCGCTGCGCGCGCCTCCTGGCGCAACGTATCCCAGATGGGATCCATCGTCGCGACCGGCTCCTGGCGGATTTCAGTTCTCGCGGCCATCGCCGTCTCCTCGTTTGCCGTACGGCAGAGCTTCGTACGGCCAGTATATAGAATAAGTTTACGCCGAGACCAATGGGCGCAAAATCGCATTCCGTTGATCGTAAGAATGAAGAAACCTACGGCCTTGCGGAGAGTTCCGCATAAAAGTCCAGAACCGCCTTCTTGAACACCCGGTCGCCGACTGCGAGCATATGGTCGCGGCTGGGGATATCGAGGGAAATCGCATGCGGCATCAAAGCGGCGAGCTCCTGCGCGGAACCGGCGATGTCGTCCTTGGTTCCGACCCCGATCAGTGTCGGCGCGTCGATACGGCCCATGTCGGCGCGGGTTACCAAATCCCTCGAGCCGCGAATACAGGCGGCCAGGGCTTCCCTGTCGCTCTTCGTCTGATCGGCAAAGGCGCGGAACATGCGGCCGCGGGCATGGCTTACGTCATCGAGCGAGGGGGCGAGCAAGGCGTCTGCGATCGGGTCCCAATCCCCTACCCCGTCGGTCATGCCGATGCCGAGGCCTCCGAGGACCAGGGAACGTATCCGATGCGGATGCGCAAGTGCCGAAAAGACCGAGATGCGGGCGCCCATCGAATAACCGAAGACATGCGCTTCCGGGACCCTCAAGTGATCGAGGAGCGCCATCGCATCCTCCGCCATCACCCACGGCCGATAGGCTTCCGGATCGCGCGGTTTGTCGCTTGCTCCGTGCCCGCGATTGTCCATGGCGATTACCCGGTAACCCGCGTCGCCGAGCGTCTTCAGCCAGCCCGGATGCACCCAGTTGACCAGCGCGCTCGAGGCAAACCCATGGATGAGCAGCACCGGATCGCCCGACGGATCGCCTTCGTCGAAATAGGCAAGATCGAGACCCTCATGGGAAAACGTGGAAAAGGCAGGCGCGTTGAGATTCATCGAAGGCATTCCTCATTGACGCCGGGAACATAAGGGATGAGCCGCGGCGTTTGAACCCGTGCCCGGCACGAAATCGACGCGCCTGCGGCGGTTTTCCCACTACACAATCACCAAGCGGGCGGCTAATGTCCGGCGCAAATCAGACGCGCCGCATTCAAGTATCGGAGACCATCATGGCCGGACACAGCATTCCCCATTTCCAGAACGACGGCGGACATCGCTTGATCCAGATCGGCGTCAAGGAATTCATGTGCACCGGCGCTTCGGTTCCCTTCGACCATCCGCATATCTTCATCGACATGGGCGACGACAACGAGAAGGTCTGCTCCTATTGCTCGACCCTCTATCGCTACAATCCGTCGCTGAAGGCCGAACAGACCGACCCCCCGGGCTGCGTCTTCCACGTCAAGGCCGCCTGATCGGCATTCCGACATGCCCATTGAAAGAGTAGCGATCATCGGCGCCGGCATGGCCGGGCTGACGGCCGCGCTCGCCTTCGCCCGCCATGGTATAGCCTGTGACATTTTCGAGGAGGCGCCCGCCCTGATCGAGGTCGGGGCCGGCCTGCAGATATCGCCGAACGCTTCGCACGTACTCTCCGAACTCGGCGTTTTGCCCGCGCTCGAAGCCGTGTGGACCGAACCGGAGCGCATTGCGCTGGTTTCGGGGACGTCGCTCCGACCGCTTGCGCATGTGCCGACCGGGCATTTTGCCCGCGAGCGCTGGGGTGCGCCTTACGGCGTCCTGCACCGCGCCACGCTTCAACAGGCATTGCTTGCCGCGGTCGAACAGAACTCGCTCTGTAGCATCCACCTGGATACGCCTGTCCGCAAGGATCCGCACGGGACGCTGGCGGGAATCACCGGCAGAACCTATCCCCTGATCGTCGGCGCCGACGGCGTCTGGTCCAATCTGCGCGCCGACATACCGGACAGCCCGGAGCCCGATTTTTCACGCAATGTCGCCTGGCGCTTCACGATTCCCGGCAGCGCCAGACCCGATTGGCTGGAGGCGGGCCAGGTCACCGCCTTTCTCGGGCCCTCGACCCATGCGGTTGCCTACCCGCTCAAGGAGATCGACGGGTTCAACATCGTCGCCATCGCCTCCGGCATCAGCCCCGGCAAGACGTGGGATGCGCAAGCCGGCGATGCACAGCGGCGCATGCTGCTCGGCCAGTTCCATCGCTGGGACCGACGCATCGTTCAACTGATCGAAAGAGCCGAACAGCCGACCTTCTGGCCGCTTTACGAGGTGAGTGCCGGGCGCTGGCACAACGGTCGCGACATGGTGCTGATCGGCGATGCGGCGCATGCGATGATGCCGTTTGCGGCCCAGGGCGCATCGATGGCGATCGAGGACGCGTTCGTACTCGCAAACCGGATGACCGGTCCCCTGCCCCTTGCGCAAGCGCTCGCCGAGTTCGAGAGCGAGCGTACGGGGCGAATCGCCAAGGTTCGCGCCCGCGGCCTGTTCAACCGTTTCGCCTATCACGCGCGCGGCCCGATCCGGCTCGGTCGAGACATCGTCCTGTCGCTGCGTCCGCCGCAATCGCTTGCGGCGGATTTCGACTGGCTTTACGGCTTCAAGGCGCGGTGATCAGATCTCGGCCGCCGCCGCGAAGCCGATTTCCAGGTCCTTCTTGAGGTCGGCCACGTCTTCCAGGCCGATCTGCAGGCGAATGACCGGACCTTCCGGCGGCGCTTTGCGGATGGTGCGGTCCGACAGATTGACCGGCACGGCGAGGCTCTCGTAACCGCCCCAGGAATAACCGAGGCCAAAGAAGGAGAGCGCGTCCAGGAAAGCATGCGCCTTGGCTTTCGCCCTGTCGCCCTGCGCCTTCAGCACGAAGGAGAAGACGCCGCTGGCGCCCTTGAAATCGCGCTTCCAGATCGCGTGGCCCGGAAAGCTCGGCAGCGCAGGGTGCAGGACGCGCGCGACATCCTCGCGGCTCTCCAGCCATGTGGCAATATCGAGCGCGCTCTTTTGATGATGTTCGAGGCGCACACCCATGGTGCGCAGGCCGCGCAGGATCTGGTAGGAATCATCCGGTGCGCCGCAGATCCCGAGCGCAATGCGGGCTTCCTCGAGCTTGGGCCAGTGCTTGGCATTGGCCGAAACCGAACCCATGATGATGTCCGAGTGGCCCGACGGGTATTTCGTCGTCGCATGGATCGAAACGTCGACGCCGAAATCGAGCGGCCGGAAATAAAGCGGCGTTGCCCAGGTATTGTCCATGGTGACGACGCAATCGTGTCGGTGAGCCACGTCGGCGATCGCCCTGATATCCTGCATCTCCATGGTGTTGGAGCCCGGAGCTTCGGTATGGACCAGCCTGGTGTTCGGCTTGATCAGCGTTTCGATGCCGGCGCCGATTTCCGGATCGTAATACTCGATCGAGACGCCGAGGCGCTTCAGCATCGTATTGCAGAAATTACGGCACGGCGTGTAGACGGAATCGACGATCAGGGCGTGGTCGCCGGCCGAGAGATAGGCGAGAAACGGCACCGAAATCGCTGCCAGCCCCGAGGGAACAAGAATGGTGCCGGCCGAGCCCTCCAGCTCGTCAAAGGCCGCGCAGAGCGCATCTGTCGTCGGCGTGCTGCGGGTCCCGTAGGTATATTTCTGGGCCCGCTTCTCCATTGTCGCAGCGTCGGGAAACAACACGGTCGAAGCGTGAACGACCGGCGGATTGACAAAGCCGTGGTAGTCGGACGGATCGTTGCCCATATGGGCGAGACGCGTATTGGGGCCAGCGCCGGTGAACAGAGACTCGTTCGTCTTTTTCATGTCGGGGAGAGCTTTCTTTGGCAATGGAGACACAAAGTTTTGCCGCCGCAACAGGGCCCGGTCAACCCCGCGACAGGCGCTTAAATCAGTCACATCAGGCAACCTTCCATCTCACGGAAAACGCACCTCTTTTGATCATACGTTGCCTAAACTTTAGGTAACTGAGCGTTTTCTGAGCCGGGTTAACGAATTTACCTCATTTCAGACGCAATTCGAAATGGCGACACTTGACCCTGCGTTGTTTTGCGAATGAGATAGCAACGCCTGCACCGGGAGGGTTAGCGGGCGGCCGGCCGTATTCGAAAAGACAGGGGAGCGGTTGGTGCCATCAAGTCACAGAAAACCACAGATAAAGGTTGGGAAAATGAAAAAGACGCTTCTGTCAGCCGCGATTGGCGCAGCGGTCCTTGGCTTCGCATCGGCGGCATCGGCCGCCACGCTGGATACCGTCAAGTCCAAGGGTTTCGTTCAGTGCGTCGTCAACACCGGTCTCGCCGGCTTTGCCGCACCGGACGCATCGGGCAACTGGTCCGGTTTCGACGTTGACTACTGCAAAGCCGTTGCTGCTGCCATTTTTAATGACGCAACGAAGACCAAATACACCCCGACCACCTCGCAGACCCGCTTTACGGCGCTGCAGTCGGGCGAAGGCGACGTCCTGTTCCGCAACACGACCTGGACGATCAACCGCGATACCGCGCTCGGCTTCAACTTCCGTACCGTCAACTATTACGACGGTCAGGGCTTCATGGTACCGAAGAGCCTCAACGTGAAGTCGGCTCTGGAACTCTCCGGCGCTGCCGTTTGCGTTCAGTCCGGCACCACCACCGAGCTTAACCTCGCCGACTTTTTCAAGGCCAATAAGCTCGAATACAAGCCGGTCGTTTACGAAAAGCTGCCGGAAGTGAACCAGGCCTACCAGGAAGGCCGCTGCGACGTTTACACGACCGACCAGTCCGGCCTCTATTCGCTGCGCCTGTCGCTTTCGAACCCGGATGAGCACATCATTCTGCCGGAAATCATTTCCAAGGAGCCGCTTGGCCCGGCCGTTCGCCAGGGCGACGACCAGTGGTTCGACATCATTTCGTGGACGCATTACGCACTGGTGCAGGCTGAAGAATTCGGCATCACCAAGGCCAATGTTGATGACATCCGCAAGTCCTCCACCAACCCGGACGTCCGCCGCTTCCTCGGCGTCGAAAAGGATACCAAGATCGGTACCGACCTCGGCCTGACCAACGACTGGGCCTACAACATCATCAAGGCCGTCGGCAATTACGGCGAAGTGTTCGAGCGCAACATCGGCCAGAACACTCCCCTCAAGATCCAGCGCGGCCTGAACGCGCTCTGGACCAAGGGCGGCCTGCAATACGCTCCGCCGGTTCGTTAATCGGCCAAACCAAGACGGGATAAGGCGGCTCAGCCGCCTTATCCCCGGCATAAAAAGAAAAACGCATAAAAAGAAAAAGACCTCAAAAACGAGGTCACAGGGGAAAAGGCCAGCATGACAGATCACGCTGCAATTGCGCCTTCCGAAGCGCGAACTCTCAGATCCTATATCTACGATCCAAAGATCCGGGCTATTTTTTTCCAGATCCTCACGCTCGTCATCGTCGTCGGCGTCGGCTGGTCGATTTTCGACAATACCGTCGCCAACCTTGCGCGCTCCGGTACCGCTTCCGGATATCAGTTCCTCAAAGGCCGCGCCGGTTTCGATATCGGCGCTTCGCTTATCGACTATTCGAGCGATTCGACCTACGGGCGCGCCATCCTCGTCGGTTTTCTCAATACGATCTTGGTGGCGTTTTTCGGTATCATCACCGCCACGACCATCGGCTTCATCATCGGTATCGGGCGTCTTTCGAAGAACTGGCTGATCGCAAAGCTCTGCACCGTCTATGTGGAAGTCTTCCGCAACATTCCGGTGCTGCTGATCATCTTCTTCTGGTACAAGGGCGTGCTTTCGTCCCTGCCGCAGGTTCGGGACTCGGTCAAACTGCCGCTCGGCATGGTGCTCAACAACCGCGGGCTGGCCTTCCCGAGGCCCGTCTGGGGTGACGCCGCATGGGTCATCCCCATCGCGCTGCTGGTCGCTGTCGTTGCGACTTTCTTCGTCGCGCGCTGGGCAAAACAGCGGCAGATGCGCACCGGCAAGCAGTTCCACACGATCTGGACGGCGGTCGGGCTGATCGTCGGCCTGCCGGTCCTCGTCTTCCTTGCCGCCGGTGCTCCGCTGACCTTCGATTTCCCGATCGCGGGCCGCTTCAACCTCTCCGGTGGATCGGTGATCGCCCCGGAATTCGTGGCCCTCTATCTGGCCCTGTCCTTCTATACGGCCTCGTTCATCGCCGAGACGATCCGCGCCGGCATCCGGGCCGTGGCCAAAGGGCAGAGCGAAGCGGCCGCGGCACTCGGCTTGCAGCCCGCCACCACGACCCGCCTCGTCGTCGTACCGCAGGCAATGCGGGTGATCATCCCGCCGCTGACCAGCCAATATCTCAACCTTACGAAAAATTCGTCGCTCGGCATTGCCGTGGGCTTTCCGGAATTGGTCGCAACCGGCGGCACCACGATGAACCAGACCGGACAGGCGATCGAAGTCGTGTCGATCTGGCTCGCCGTCTATCTCAGCATCAGTATCACGACCTCGCTGTTCATGAACTGGTTCAACTCCAAAATGGCCCTGGTGGAGAGGTAAGATCATGAACACGAAAAATCTTGCCTATGTCCGCCCGGAAATGATCGCCCCCGCACCCGCTCCGCTCAGCACCAGGAGTGCCTCGGGCTGGATCCGCATCAACCTCCTGGCCACGCCGAAAGACGCCGCACTGACGATCCTTGCGGTTGCGCTTCTGGTCTGGCTCCTGCCGGGCATGATCAACTGGCTGTTCGTCCAGGCGGCCTGGTTCGGGACGGACCGCTCGTTCTGCACCACCGCCGTGCAAGGCGGCATCAAGCCGAACGGCTGGAGCGGCGCCTGCTGGGCGTTTGTCGGCGATCGTTTCCAGCAATTCATGTTCGGGCGTTATCCGCTGGACGAACGCTGGCGGCCGATGCTGGTGGCGATCCTGTTCATCGCCCTTCTCGTGCCGATCCTGATGCCGAAACTGCCTCGCAAGGGCCTGAATGCGCTGCTGCTTTTCGTCGGCCTGCCGATCGTCGCATTTTTCCTGCTGCATGGCGGCACGTTCGGGCTCCAGAAGGTCGAAACCCCACTGTGGGGCGGCCTGATGGTGACGCTCATCCTGTCCTTCGTCGGCATCGCCGTCTCCCTCCCCGTCGGCATTCTGCTCGCGCTCGGACGACGCTCGACGATGCCGGTGATCCGGGTCATCTGCGTCACCTTCATCGAGGTCATCCGCGGCGTGCCGCTGATCACGGTGCTGTTCATGGCGAACGTGATGCTGCCGCTCTTCCTGCCGACCGGCTGGACGATCGACAACTTCCTGCGCGCATTGGTCGGCGTGGCGATATTCGCCTCCGCCTACATGGCGGAAGTCGTTCGCGGCGGCCTGCAGGCGATCCCGAAAGGACAGTTCGAAGGCGCCGATTCGCTCGGCCTCAGCTATTGGCAAAAGATCCGGCTGATCATCATGCCACAGGCGCTGAAACTGGTCATTCCGGGCATCGTCAACACCTTCATCGGCCTCTTCAAGGATACGTCGCTGGTATCGATCATCGGCATGTTCGATCTTCTCGGGATCGTGCAGCTGAACTTCACCGACACGACCTGGATCAGCCCAGTCACACCGATCACCGGCCTCATCTTCGCGGGCTTCATCTTCTGGCTGTTCTGCTTCGGCATGTCGCGCTACTCCGCCTTCATGGAGCGGCACCTCGACACCAACCTGAAGCGATAGCTGGCTTGAAGCTGTGCCTAGCCACAAACGATAACTAAGGGGATATAAATGGCAGACGCCCAACCCAAAAAAATGACCGTCTCGGCTACCGACGTTGCCGTCGAAATCATCGGCATGAACAAGTGGTACGGCGATTTCCACGTGCTGCGCGACATCAACCTGAAGGTGATGAAGGGCGAGCGCATCGTCATCGCTGGCCCGTCCGGCTCCGGCAAGTCGACGATGATCCGCTGCATCAATCGCCTTGAAGAACATCAGGCCGGCAACATCATCGTCGACGGCATCGAGCTCACCAACGACCTGAAGAAGATCGACGAAGTGCGCCGCGAAGTCGGCATGGTGTTCCAGCACTTCAACCTCTTCCCGCACCTGACGATCCTGGAAAACTGCACGCTGGCGCCGATCTGGGTCCGCAAGATGCCGAAGAAGCAGGCGGAAGAGATCGCCATGCATTATCTCGCCCGCGTCAAGATCCCGGAACAGGCCAACAAATATCCGGGCCAGCTCTCTGGTGGCCAGCAGCAGCGCGTGGCGATCGCCCGCTCGCTGTGCATGAAACCGAAGATCATGCTGTTCGACGAGCCGACCTCGGCACTCGATCCGGAAATGGTCAAGGAAGTGCTGGATACGATGGTGAGCCTTGCCGAAGAGGGCATGACCATGCTGTGCGTCACCCACGAAATGGGCTTTGCCCGCCAGGTAGCCCATCGGGTGATTTTTATGGACCAGGGCCAGATCGTCGAGCAGAACTCGCCGGCCGAATTCTTCGACAATCCGCAGCACGAGCGCACGAAACTCTTCCTCAGCCAGATCCTGCACTGATCCGACTTGTCGGGGATGCAATCATGGGGCGCTTCGGCGCCCCGTTTTCGTTTCACCAGCGGAAGGAATAACGGGCGTTGACGCTTGCGACCGGATCGGGCGCGTCCGACGTCCGGTCCAGCGCGCCGCTGAGGGTCATGTATCGGCCGAGCGTCTTTTCGACGGCGACGCCTGCCCCGACCGCGCGAAAACCGTTACTGCCGCTTGCCCGCCCGACCAGCGCCGTGCGGCTTGGGCTGTGCAACAGGCTAACCGACTGGCTGGCATCGACGCCGCGCCATTCTCCCGACGCCCCGTCATAACGCATGCCGTAGCTGCTGCGCCTCTCGATATCGATCGTCGGGGTCGCGATCTCCTTTTCGTAATAATTCATGGTGATCCCGGCGCTGCCGGTATTGCCGTCGAGATCAACGCCAATGCCGCGGTTCAGCTGATAGGCGGGCGTCTGGATCTTTTGCGCCGTGAAATTGCTCCAGAACTTGATCGGCGTGTCGACCGGCGTGCCACTCGTCGTCGTGTCGACACCCATCGAGATGCCGGCCTCGGTTTCGAGCCGGGTCGGCAGCTTCAGGCCGAGCTTGACGGAATAACTGGTATCGGAGTTGCGGATCGGCTTCCAGATCAGCGGCTTATCCTCCGCAAACCCCGGGCCAGCCGTCAAAAAAGACGCAAGCGCAAGAACTGCGCCGGCAGACAATATCCTGTTCATATCAAATCCCCACTCGAAGGCTCAAAAACAATGCAAGGGGTCCGGGCAGTCGGAACTGCCCGAATGAAAACCATTTCAATGTGTTGAAGGCGTTTGCCGAGGCCTGTGGCCGCAAGATCGCCGGGCTGCCTTCCGCGCGCCTGACGCTACGGAACTGACATCACCCATAATACGAAACAATGCGGCCATTCCGAATCCGCAATGCGGCAAGAATAGGATTTCGTGAGCCCGGCCATTTTGGCGGCAGCTGCGGACTGCCTTTCAAGGAGCTTAGGAACAAATCGCCTGACATCGCGTTCAACGCGGCATCGTATCAAGCGGAGAGCGAACAGATGAACCTCAAGCTCGCAATGGGCGTGGCGCTTAGCCTGATCTTCACGCCGATGGTGGCAGAAGCTCGGTCGAATTTGCAGCTCTACGGAGCAGTGCCCGTGGAAAGCAGCCCTCAACTTATGCAGGCGTACAACAGGGCGCTGGCGCGATGCCTTCCAGAAGCCGGTCTGGCAGAGGCAGGAGCAATCGCCGAGGTCAGTCTGCCCGCCGTGCGGTTGCGAGGGTGTTTGTATCGCAATGGATTCTTCTACCGGGGCGTCTATGCCTACCCGGTGGGTGTGTCTGTTTATTATGCCAGGTAATCGCGCGGATCAGTTTCGGCTGCGCAACATCTTGGAAAAATCCAACAGTTTCAGTAGCCAATTATAGTCCGACACATCACATGAGAATAAAGGTCATTGGGAAACCTTGGCTTTTTCCTAAATCAAGCCGATTCAAATGCGAATGTTCGACGCAAGCATTGCGAAGGCAATGGCTCAGCGACACACCCGATGCTAGTCGCAGCCGGAGCCACCGTCAACGTTCTCTGGAAAGAATGACTGATTGGTATTGCGCCAAGCTGGCGAAAGGGCAGCCGGACTATGTGGTTGATTCACGTCAGCCGCCCGTGCCGATTGCCGGTGCCAAGGATTTAAGCATGCAAAAAACCCCGCCATCAGACCGATGACGAGGTTAGATCGCTCGACTACAGCGTAGAAAGCTAAGCCGCGTTCTTCTTCCCGCTCGCAGAATTCATGATCGCCGTGACCCGTTGCGGGTCGAGCATCGTTTGTTCAAACAACTCCTTTGCTAACGCGACAAGCGCGGCCCTGTCATTCTCCAGAATTTCTTTGGCTCGGGAGAATTCCTTCGAGAGCTTCGCGTCGATGCGTCCCCGCAGGTCTGGGTCGCTGCGTCTCAGAACTTCTAGAGCGTCGTCATCGGTCGCGGCACAGTGCCGGTACGATGCACCCATACCCAGCGCCGTTTCCATCATCGTGGCCAGCCTGGTTGCTCTCGCAAGATCGGACGAAGGACCGGCACCCGCTCCGTCATAGGTTTCCTCAAAGATCAACTCTTCAGCCGCCAGACCCGCTAGCGTCATCGCGATCTGGTTATCGTAGTTGGCCCGCCCCCGGTGCTCGATGATCGGCATCTCGAAATATGCGGCTCCTGCTTGGTTGTTGGCACCTTTCCCAAGAGAGATTTGCTCGACCAGCCGTGTACCAACATACTTGCCCACGCCGAGCTTGATCCCGACAAGAGTGTGGCCAGATTCATGAACTGCGTTGGCGTACCTGTGTTCATCGCTCAACCTTACGACTTCAGGCAGTCCTTCCAGCAAGTCATCGATGGTGATCCTTCGCTTCTCCCGACGAGCAATGCGTCGGGCGTTACGAGCAGCTTGGGCCAGGTCGGCACCGGACATCCCTTGTGTCGGAACGACCAGCTTATGCAACTCGTCTACCGGGATACAGAAGTCGACATGCTGCGCGAGAATCCCTACTCGGTCTGCCGCATCTGGCAGTGGGATGACCACATGTCGCTCCAGTCGGCCAGCCCGAACAACGGCGGGGTCGATCCTGTCGAAGTGATTGGTCGCGCCCACGAAGATCACGCCCTCTCTGCCTCCTAGGCCGTCCAATTGCTCCAGGAAGGCATTGACGACCTGGATCGAGTAGTCGGCGTTGTCGTGTTTGAACTTCTGCCGGTCGCCGATTGAGTCCAGTTCGTCCACAAACAGAATTGATGGCACAGCCGCCCTTGCCGATACGAAATCCGCTCTCATGGCCTTTAACAAATCCCCGAGATGTCCCTTGGATTGCCACTGGCCGAGGGATGTTGCGATCAGCGTCGCTCCGCATTGCTTTGCCACCGCCTGAGCGAAAATGGTCTTACCGACACCAGGAGCGCCACTGAGGACGATGCCCCGGTCCACGTCATCCCAGTCGATAACGCCGTTACGCCAATTTTCCAGGTCCTGCGCCAGCTGCATTCCCCAGACTTTCGCGTCTCCGTAACCGAACATCGTTTCCAGAGCAGGAATTTCACGAGCTGGTCTTCGCGTTGATACGGTATCCTCATCAGGACCGGTTGATGCCAGCCGTTCTAATACCGAAGACATCGTGCGACCTGGGCGTAAGGCCGACCATAACAGGTGCTCCGGATACAAAGCCGCTTGTTTCGCCTCGTCGAGGGTCACTTTAATCCCCAAGACAACCCGGCAGGCGATCTGCAAATCTCGGGGAGTGACAGGAGGGATATTGGCAACAACGTCCGCTCCGACCTTGATTGCAGCCGGAATTGTCGCGCCATTTTCGACGACGACGATGGCTCTCCGTTTCCTCAAGCAATCATCCCGAAAGGCGTCTAGCGTCTTCGACAGCTTGTCGCCCTTCAAGACGTACATGAAGCCACGATCATCGCGCCGGTAGTCGTCATCTGGGAACAGTTCATCTAGAATGGCTGCTCCATACCGCGCGGGCGCTTGGTTCTCGGGCGTAATCAGCACCAGAATGCCTGCGCCGCCTTTTGCAAACACAGTATGGCATTTCAGGGCGCGCTTCATCGAGCACAGCAAAGCGCAGTCTTCAGCGGATTTCACGCTGTTCGATTGTTTCTTGAACATGAATATACCCTCGCAGCCTTCGGCTGCTTCGAAACCTGAGGTCAGCCGCGACGGCGGCGGACGGTGGATTCGGGTCCAATCAATGCTTCATCCAGATCAATGTCGATGAAGCGGCTGAGGACCATGGACGCCAGGCCTGCTATTGGCCGGGTCTCGCGAAACACCGATAGGCATTCGGCAAGAGTGAGGGTCCCATGTTCGTCAAGGGCAGCGAGCAGTCGCACGCGATCTTCCAGGCCTGCCTGGAATTTACCATAGCGGAGAAGGTCTTTTGCATTCTTCAGCCGGATCGAAGGCAGCTCCTGTCGCTGCACCGCTTCGTACTTGTATCCACCCTCACGGACGGCGTCGACCATCCATAAAGGTGTGTCTTCGGTGACCGCGTCGATAACGACGGTATCCTGATCAACTTTGGCAACGAAGTCAGGACGGTAAATCGCGGCACCATTTCGGAACGGCAAAGATTGGCAACGCCACTCCATGACGGCGTCATCAATGTCGAGAAGGCAAGCCACATCCCTGGCGAACTGGCTGCGAAAGATCACAGGGCCGTCGCATCGAATTGTAGCTGAAGGGTAGAAAATCTGGCCCTGGGATACTGGCTTCCAGGGTTGAGAAGACGACGGTTCAACACTCATCTGAACTACTCACGTAAACGCATGGGAACTGCCTCCAACGGGAGGCGGCGATCAAAGCGTTATTCGTAGTAGTTGCAGCACGTGTAAGGTCATACGGAGAACAAATAAAGAACACGGAGGTGAATGTCAACCGAATGTCGAGGCCTCGCTTGTCGTTTGCCGATTGCCATTCTGCATGAATACCCTTCCCTGACCGTCGGTCGCCTGGCTTCGCTCCTTGACGTCTCTTTCCAATCGGCCTCTACCGCCCCGAAGAACCTGGTCGATACCGGAATTCTGTCGGAGAAGACCGGGTACGCGCGTAACAGCGTCTTCACAGCGCCCGAAGCCGTGGCCCTTCTAGCGTGTCAGATAAAAGCGTTGACAAAACCGTCATATCCATTATTCTGGATATATGGAGAACACATCAGCGATCATAGCGCTCTCTGCGCTTGCCCAGAACACACGGCTTGAGACGTTTCGTCTTTTGGTGCGGCACGAGCCTGACGGTGTTCCCGCTGGTGAACTGGCGAAGCTGCTCGACGTGCCCCAGAACACCATGTCAGCACATCTCGCCACGCTTTCCCGAGCAGGATTGGTGAAGAGCGAGCGTCAAAGCCGCTCGATCATCTACCGCGCCGATCTCGATGGGCTCCGGGACCTCACTCTCTTCCTCCTCAAGGATTGCTGTGGTGGCTCGACGGAGCTTTGTGCCCCGTTGATTGCGGAATTGACACCGTGCTGCGAATCAGTGGGGAGGCCGTCATGACATCTGTCCGCTTGGAAAGTGTCGCCGGTGACATCAGTGACCTGATAAAGGCGCTGTCACTTTCCGGTTTACCAACAGAGGATGTTCCCGAACCCGGCCGTACGTTTTTTCGTGCTGTCGCACCAGACAACAACACGGTCGGCTACTCGGGCGTCGAACAATGCGGCGAGGACGCTCTGCTACGATCTGTGGTCGTGCTCCCGGATCATCGGGGTAAGTCCTACGGAAGGATGATCGTGGCCGAGACCCTGAGGGCAGCTCCGGTAGCTGGTAACGTTTATCTCGCTACGACCACTGCTGCGCCGTTCTTCTCTAACCTTGGATTTGAGGCGGTTCATCGCGCGGACGTGCCGGACGCCATCCTTGGGACCCGTCAGCTTTCAGGCATCTGCCCGGCATCCGCAACAATCATGAAACTGACCAAACCTCCGACCTAACAACGGACGTCACCATGACCGCGAAAATCTACAACGTGCTCTTCTTGTGCACGGGCAATTCCGCTCGCTCTATTCTCGCCGAATCCATCCTAAACAAGGAAGGACAAGGACGTTTCAAGGCGTTCTCGGCCGGTAGCCATCCAAAGGGCGACGTCAATCTGCATGCATTGAAGGAGCTTCAGGCACTGGGGTATCCGGCGATAGGGTTTTCGTCGAAGAGCTGGGATGTCTTTTCTGAACCTGGCGCTCCCGAAATGGATTTTATCTTCACAGTCTGCGACAGCGCGGCAGGTGAAGCATGCCCCGTCTGGATAGGGCATCCGATGACAGCTCACTGGGGCGTCGAGGACCCCGCCGCTGTCAGCGGTTCCGAGGTCGAAGTCCAACGTGCCTTCGCTCAAGCCGCGAGGTTTCTGAAGAACCGCATTGCCGCCTTTCTGAGCCTCCCAATGGAGTCCATCGACCGGTTAGCGTTGGAAGCCAAGCTCCGGCAGATCGGAACGATGGAAGGTGCAACACGGCCGCAGGATCGGAGCGCCTGATGTCGACTTTCGAGCGCTACCTCACGATTTGGGTCTTCCTGTGCATCGTCGTCGGCGTCGCCCTCGGCCACCTGATTCCTGGCGTGTTCCAGACTATCGGTACTGCCGAGATCGCCAAGGTCAACATTCCCGTCGCGATCCTCATCTGGCTGATGATCATCCCGATGCTCATCAAGATCGATTTCCGCTCCCTGAGCCAGGTCAGCACATTCTGGCGAGGCATCGGCGTCACGCTCTTCATCAACTGGGCCGTCAAGCCGTTCTCAATGGCACTGCTGGGATGGCTGTTCATCGGATACCTGTTCCGGCCATACCTGCCAGCCGACCAGATCGACTCCTATATTGCGGGCCTTATCATCTTGGCGGCGGCACCATGCACGGCGATGGTGTTCGTCTGGTCCAACCTGACCAAAGGACACCCGCTCTTCACGTTGTCCCAGGTTGCCCTGAACGACGCAATCATGATCGTCGCTTTCGCACCATTCGTCGGCCTTTTGCTCGGCCTGTCCGCAATAACGGTTCCGTGGGACACGCTGGTCATCTCCGTCGGTCTCTACATCGTCGTGCCCGTGGTTATCGCCCAGGTGCTGCGTGGCAGACTTACCGCCGACGGAACCACCGCCGGGCTGGACAGGATGTTGGAGAAGCTTCAGCCGATCTCCCTCCTTTCCTTGTTGGCCACGCTCGTTCTGCTTTTTGGTTTCCAGGGTGAACAGATTATCGCCCAGCCGACCATCATCGCATTGCTGGCCGTCCCGATCCTGATCCAGGTCTATTTCAACTCAGGGCTCGCCTATCTGTTGAACCGGATTTCAGGCGAGCAGCACTGCGTTGCCGGGCCATCGGCGCTGATCGGGGCCAGCAATTTCTTCGAACTCGCGGTCGCTGCTGCAATCAGCCTGTTCGGCTTCCAGTCGGGGGCAGCATTGGCAACCGTTGTCGGCGTCCTGATCGAGGTGCCCGTCATGCTGTCCGTTGTCTGGATCGTGAACCGGTCGAAGGGCTGGTACGAGGCCGCTCCAGCTGTTTCCCGAAACACCGTCTCCGAAAGGACCTGAGCATGAACGTCACGATCTACCATAACCCCGCCTGCGGGACCTCCCTCAACACGCTCGAATTGATCCAGCATGCAGGCATCCAGCCAACGGTGATCGAGTACCTGAAGACGCCGCCCACCCGTGATCAGCTCGCGAAGATGATTGCCGACGCAGGGCTCACGGTGCGACAGGCGATCCGGGAAAAGGGAACGCCTTACGCAACGCTTGGTCTCGACAACCCGAACCTGACTGACGATCAGCTGCTCGACGCCATGCTGAAGGACCCGATCCTGATCAATCGGCCGTTCGTAGCCACACCGATGGGAACGCGCCTTTCGCGGCCGTCAGAGATGGTGCTGGATATTCTGCCAAGCGATGCCTTCAAAGGGCCGTTCACCAAAGAAGACGGCGAACGCGTACTCGACGACGAAGGAAAGCGCATTGTCTGATCTATTCCCTGCCGCAGTTCCTGAACATTTCCGTGTCCCTGAGCTTGGCTCGCTTCGACCCGTCGCCTCGACGCACAAGCCACGCATCCTGATCCTCTACGGGTCACTGCGCGAGGTCTCCTACAGCCGACTTCTCGCTTTTGAGGCTCAGCGTCTGCTGGAACATTTCGGATGCGAGGTGCGCCTTTTCGATCCAATAGGCTTGCCTCTTCCAGATGAGGAACCGGCCTCCCATCCGAAGGTGCAGGAACTTCGCGAACTTTCGCAGTGGTCGGAGGGCCAGGTCTGGGTCACCCCTGAGCGGCATGGCTCGATGACCGGCGTCATGAAGTCTCAGATCGATTGGATTCCGTTGGCGGTCGGCTCCGTCCGTCCGACACAGGGCAAAACCTTGGCGGTGATGCAGGTGTCGGGTGGATCGCAATCGTTCAACGCTGTCGGTCAACTTCGCATTCTTGGCCGGTGGATGCGGATGATCACGATCCCTAACCAGTCATCTGTTGCGAAGGCGTTTCAGGAATTCGACGCGGATGGGCGGATGAAGCCGTCGTCCTACTACGACCGCGTCGTCGACGTCTGCGAAGAGCTGGTCAAATTCACGCTGCTGACGCGTGATGCATCTTCCTATCTGACTGATCGATACAGCGAGCGGAAGGAAGATGCCGAGAAGCTGGAGCAGCGCATGCAGCTGGAGTCTTTGTAATCCACTCCAAGCGCAGCTGCGGTGCCTACCACGGGGCTTGGTATACAAATCTCCGAACCGTCAACAGGACGAGGGAAGCTGCGGGCGTGACATTTAGTTGGCCGAGGAAGTTGGTTCGCGTAATCAGTTCCGGTAGGACTAAGCAACTAGCAGGGTGGCGGGTGATGAATATCTCAATTCGACGGGTCGTGCTGATCGTCGCTCTGGCAAACTTGGCGTACTTTGGAGTCGAGTTCGCCGTCGCACTGAGGATTGGATCGGTATCTCTCCTTGCAGACAGTGCCGACTTTTTCGAGGACGCATCGGTCAATCTTTTAATCTTTGTCGCAATGACTTGGACCGCCAAGAGCCGCGCACGCGCGGGAATGATCATGTCCATCATCTTGCTCGCCCCGGCGCTAGCCTTCCTATGGACTGCTTGGCAGAAGTTTCAAATGCCGGTCCCCCCGCAGCCGCTGGCCCTTAGCCTAACAGGATTCGGCGCTCTCGCTGTAAACCTCTTTTGCGCCTATCTTCTCGCAGCTTTCCGCGACGCGCACGGCTCGCTGACCAAGGCGGCATTTCTGTCTGCGCGAAACGATGCCATCGCCAATATTGGCATCATTGCGGCTGGGGCGGTCACACTTTACGTTTGGCCTACCCCGTGGCCAGACCTGATAGTGGGCTTCGGCATTGCCTGGATGAATCTCGATGCGGCGAAGGAGGTTTGGTCGGCTGCGCGGGAGGAGCACAAGGCCTTAGCGTGATCCCTGGCTTTAGTCTTGCTGTTCCTGACTTTTGAAGACATAGCTCATCGCGCTCGTATCAACAGAGTCTCACGCCATGGCCGCTCCCGCGAACCTTTCCAGCAGTCGGCCAGCCGCCTTTATCGGCGGGGCAGCCATTGGCTCCCTTGGCGGCCTTATCGGACTTGGGGGCGCAGAATTTCGCTTGCCCCTCCTGATCGGTCCCTTCGGTTTCGCCGCACTGGAAGCCGTGATCCTAAACAAGGCCATGAGTTTGGTCGTGGTCGCGTTCGCTCTTCCTTTCCGCGCTGCAACGATTCCCTTCGATCAGATCGCGGGCCACTGGCCGATCATCATCAACCTTTTGGCTGGAAGCCTGGCGGGTGCTTGGGTCGGCGCGGGCTGGGCAACCCGGCTTAAGTCTGAAACGCTCTACAAAGTGATTGCCGCCCTGTTGCTCGCTATCGCATGCGTTTTGATCTTCGGTCACGGCATTGCTGCGGGAGCGGTGCTCGTCCATGGGATGGCACAGGTTATTGCGGGCGTCGTCGCGGGCCTCGTGATTGGCATCGTGGCGTCGCTCCTGGGCGTGGCGGGTGGCGAACTGCTGATCCCGACGCTCATTCTCCTGTTTGGGGCGGACATAAAACTTGCTGGAAGTCTCTCCCTGGCTGTGAGCCTGCCGACAATGATCGTCGGCTTCACCCGGTACAGCCGGGACCAGAGCTTCACTGTCATCGCGCGGAACAAAATGTTCCTGCTCGTGATGGCCGCTGGATCGATCCTCGGCGCATTCATTGGTGGCCAGATTTTGGGCGTCATCCCCAGTGCGGTTCTGCTGCCGGGTCTTGCTGTCATTCTCGTAATCTCGGCAATAAAGGTTTGGCGACACGCTTGATCCGCGTGCAAACTTCCTCCCAATCCAGTTCACCTGTTGGACGACAGCTCCTTATTCGCGGGTTTGAGGAGTTGTTTTACCCGGCGAGCGTTACTTCCTCCGCACCAACTATGCGTTAAATCAATGGCGTGATGGAAGTAACGCCGAATTTCGGGGCCAAGCGCACGTAGATCAATTCGCTGACGAGTTCGATCAATGTCTGCGTAACGATGATGGCGGGAAGAAGTGGCACAGCTCCCGGCACAGCAAGAGCCAGAGGCAGGACCACGAGGGAGTTGCGCGTGGCCGCACTGAATGCGACTGCTCTGCCTGCTGGTGCGTCGAGCTGGAAAAGCCTGGCAATTCCCCAACCCGCCAAGGGTGCGATAACCGCATATGCGACGTAAATTGGCACGACCTGGAATGTCGCGTCGAGAGCCTGTCCGAGTTGGGGAACCACGGCGGCAACGACGATAAAGAGAACGACAGCTGTCGCGGGAACGGGAAGCAGCCCGAGCACTGACGACACTCGTGCGCCAACGGCGCTTTTGCCCGCCCAAACCTGGACGAGAACGGCAAGGATGAGCGGGATAGCGATCAGCCAGATGAATGCGTGCACGAACGGACCCGCCTTGATCAAGGATGCGGCAGCAGGACCCAAGAAAGCGCTCAGGTAGACGGGCAGCAGCAACATCTGGACGATCAGTAGCGCGGGCGTTGCCGCCAGCAGCAGCCGGGCGTCAGCTCGGCCGAGCTGCGAGAATGTGACCACATAGTCGATGCAGGGTGCCAGAAGCACCAGCAACACGCCCAGTCTTATCATCGGATCAGGTGGCAGAAACTGAACAAGCACGGCTACGATAATGGGAACTACGACAAAGTTCGTCAGCAGCAGAGCAGCAAGAAAGCGGAAGCGGTAGACTGCTTGTCGCAGTTCTGCCAGCGGAACCTGGAGGAAAGTTACAAACAGCATGAAAGCGAGCGCGGGGTTTATACCCTGCTCCAGCGCTGTTGTGCCAGGAACGATAAGCGCCATAACAGCGCCAAGGACAACAGCAGCGAAGTAAATGCCGACTTGTTTGCTTTCGAGGTTTTCACGGAGGGTCAATTGAACAGCTTCGGCTAATTCTAAACGTTAAGAGGTTTCCACGGATCAGAGACAATGGCTATCCCGTGACGCTTAAATTTTCGTCGTCAAACCCAACAGCCAATTCGGCATGGCGCTCTCTAGAGATGTCTGAACCGTCCTGTCCACCCCCGTTAGCGTCATTGTACCGGCCAAGATCAACAAGACGCCTAAAGCGATCTTCAGGTTTTTGGCCGATTTCGCCATTTGGCCGCGCCAGCGAAGGAGAGCCTCGCGCGACAGTGAGCCGACAACGAGGAGTGGCAACGCAGCGCCGACTCCGAAGGCCAGCATGGTCAAGCTGACCATCACAAGGTTCTCGCCCCGTGCCGCCATCACTGACGCGGCACCAAGTGTCGGTCCGACGCACGGTGTCCATACAGCGCCGAGCAACAGCCCCACGCCATACTGGCCTCCGATACCCGACGTCGACATCCTTCGGAACCGGTTTTGTGTCCAATCGCTGATTGGTCCCGCAGCCGTCGCGAAGCGTGTCTGCAGCGGCGGAGTGACGAGCACCGCGCCGACCACGATCAGCAGAACCGCCGAGGCAGTTCGGAAAAGCGTCATGTCGATCCCGATGGAAAAACCAATCGTCGCTACGAACACGCCTATCGCCGTGAAGGAAACTGCGACACCAGCGGCCAGCGCAAACGGTGCTGCCCGATGCTCAGCTGCTGCGGCCGCCATGACAACGGGCACCAGCGGTAGCACGCAAGGAGACAGGATCGACAGGATGCCTGCGAGGAAGGCAAGGGCCGCCATTTAGAGGGCTTCGCGCAGGAACACTTCGATCTTTGCCGGGTCACTAACGCCCACGCTTCTATCGATTTCCTTGCCGTTCTTGAAAAGAATCATCGTGCTCTGAGACTGCACCTTCAGTTTTCGAAGGACGTCTTTCTGGCTGTCGAAGTCGATGTCGAATTTCTTCATGGACGCGAAATCGCCCTTGCCGACAAGTTTGGCAACGACAGGCTTCTGTGCCTGGCACACCTCGCACCACGGTGCGGTGACATGCACCAGAACAGGAATTCCAGCTGCCGATGCTTCGGCAAAACCAGGAGCAATATCACCTGCGGCAATAGCAGCCGGAGCTGCAAATGCAGTTAGCATAAGGGCGGAAGCTGTTGAAAGGAACAGACGGCGGTTCATCGTGTGGTCTCCTGGTTTCGAGATTTGATCGTCGGTGCGAAGTGAGCGAAGAGGTCATCGGCGGCGTCGCGAGCAGCTTCTGGCGCGGTGATCCTCAGACGCACGCCGTAACGTTCCTCCTTCAGATCGAAGTCGAGGAATGCACAGCACTCTGTCTCCTTGGCGACGAGATCGCGCAGTTCCGGCAAGGCTTCGACGGCGTATGTTAGCTGGATCGATAGCGGCTCACGAGACACATTCTTCAAGTGGCGCAAGGCCAATGCCTCGATTTGCGCGGTGCGTGTTTTGAAGTCGCCAGCGTCCAACGTGCAGACGATGGGCGCTTCTGTCTTTTCGCTCGTGGAGCACGATCCGCACCCGCATTGGCTGGAGGCAGACAGAGCAACAAGGCGATCATCCACGGCGACCCTGCGACGCGTGAGGATAAAGACGCTTCCCAAGGCAAGCGTGGCCATGAGCGCCAAAGGCCCCCAGGTGATTGCCCCCACGGCTGCTCCCGCGCCGACAAGCGACATCAATGGTGTGGCGCAGCATGCAGCGCAGGCGACTAAGCCGACACCCGCAAGTCTAGCTCCGTTGTTCATTTTCTCGACCTCCATGAATCGTGACTGGTCCAACTCTACTCCTTCAAGTAACTTGAAGGGCAAGGAGCAAATCAAACCATGAACGTTCAAACATCTGCGCTCACCATCGGAGCCATCGCCAAGGCGTCGGGCGTGACTACGCCGACGGTCCGGTTTTACGAGGAGATCGGACTGATACCGAAGGCCAGGCGCTCGATAGCAGGACAACGCTACTACGAGGAGCCAGACCTCTCTCGGCTGACTTTCATCAAGCAGTGCCGGGATTTCGGCTTCAGCATTGAACAGGTCCGCGTGCTTCTCGATCTTTCCATCAGCACGGAACGTGACTGTGTCGAGACGCGTGACATCGCGCAAACGCATCTGGACGAGGTCAGACGTAAGCTGGATGAGCTTAAGGCCCTGGAGACGCGTTTGGCCGGATTTGTGAAGCGGTGCAACGACGCTTGCGCTGGCGGCCCGGGCAGTGATTGCGTGATCTTCAAAGACTTGGCCGACCCTCAGCCGGGCTCCTGCTGCAGTTAGCCAAGCTATTCGGCCGGGACCGTCCCCCGCTTGATCGACATCGCGACACTGATAAATGCACCCATGCCGATCACACCAAGAGCGGCAGTGGCAAAGAGTGACATCTCGATGCCGAGTTGACCCATTGCCGCAGCAAAGGCGAACGGGGCTGCGGCTCCGGCTGCCAGCCTGGCCGCTGCCATTTTGCCAGTAACCGCCCCGTATCCCTCGCTACCAAAAAGATAGAGCGGCAGGCTTCCCTGAGCGATGGAGTTGATCCCCGACCCGAGGCCGAGGCAGATAGCAAACGCTACGGCTCCGGCAAGGGAGTTACCGGTGATTCCCAAGGTCACAATGCCGCCGACCATCAATGCTGCTGATATCACTGCCAACGTTGGTGGTGATAAACGCGATCCGAAGACCATGTTGATCAGTCGGCTCGCGACCTGTGCCGGGCCGAACAATGCGCCCACCACAACCGCTGCCGTGCCAAGTCCCAGCGTGCCGAGCATCGGGACCATGTGAGCGAGGATGGAGGCTAGTGTGAAGCCGAGGATGGCAAATGCCGCCGATACGACCAGCATCGCCCTACGTCTTTTCTCAAGCGGAATCGCACCCACGACATGCTCACGCGCCCGCTGAACGCCGTTGGCCCTGATCGCCTTGCCCTGCCTCATGATCCAGAAGTGCAGCGGCATGCACAGTGCCAGGTTCAATGCCGCAAATACGAGAAAGATTTCGCGCCAGGTGATGAAGTCGAGCAGAGATGCCGAAATCGGCCAAAAGATCGTTGAAGCAAAGCCACCGATCAAAGTGAGGTAGGTGATATTGCGCGGTGCCGTCTTCGGATCGTTTTCCACCAGAGCTGCAAAGGCCGCCTGGTACTGCACCATGCCGGACGACACCTCCAGCAAGACGATCCCGACTGCGAATATCGCAACTGACGGCGACCACGCGCACAGAACGAGAGTTAGAGCCGACAGAACCGAGCCAATCGTGAGCACGGTCGCGGCACCGATCTTGTCCATCTGCCTGCCGATAACCGTTGCGGATAATCCACCGACAAACAGCGAAAGGGAAAAGACGCCAAATACCTGTTCGAGGCTGATCGACAGGTCTGACGCTATCTGCGGTGCCAGGATCGAGAAAGAGTAGTATAGCGTGCCGTAGCCGATGACCTGGGTGATGCCGAGCGCGGACACGAGACCGGCATGACCACTACGCACGAGCGCCATCCTGACCCCTAGTTTCCAGAGACGAGCAGCATCCGTCCCGTTGCTCGACTGAGCTTCGGATGGTCGGATGGCCTGCGCAGCAATCTTCCATGAGGAATTTCACCAGACCGGCTAGGGTGTCATAGCCAGCGGTGTAGACGATGGACCGAGATTCCCGTCGTTGGCTGATCAAACCAGCGCGGTCCAGCTCCTTTAGATGGAATGAAACGTTGGACGGCGACAGGTTCATCCGTTCGGCGATGATCCCGGCTGCCATACCTTCCGGTCCTGCAACGACTAGGGTTCGGACGATAGACAGACGCGTTTCCTGAGAAAGCGCGGCAAAGGACAATAGGGCTTGACGTTCATCCACATTTCAATATTCCTTGAATGATTGAAGGCAGGAGTAGCGCAGATGAACATCATGCACAAGACTGTAGATATCACTCTGGGAGATATGCTCGAACGGATCGCTGCCAATCCCGAACTGCCGTTGGTCTTTTCGTACAGCGGAGCCGATATCCGGCCTGGGTATCATGTGACAGAGGTCAAGGCTGGCCAGTTCTCCGCTTTGGATTGCGGAGCCAATCCAGAGACCTGGTCGGAGATTTTCGTTCAGCTATGGGATATCGAAGAAGGCGACCGAACCCATATGTCAGCGGGCAAGTTCGCCGCCATCGTTCGCAAGGTGGCCGAACACGTTCGCCTCGATGGGTCGGCCAAGCTCACCTTTGAAGTCAGTGATGGCGTGGGGCCGATGCAGCTGTTCTGCGCTGGGACGCCTATCATTGAGAATGGCGCTTTACGTGTTTCGCTGGAGCCACGGGCCGCAAGCTGCAAGCCTCGCGACCGGTGGCTGGCGGAGCAGCCCAAGTCTGTGACGTCATGTTGCGCGCCTTCTTCTGCGAAGAGCGCCTGCTGCGCCTAAGCTTATGCTGCTTGAAGGTTCTCGACTTCCTGCGCGGAAGCGTCGAATCGACGGACACGCTTACCGTCACCGTTGATCTCCGCAGATATAAAGCCGTGCAGGAAGTCGTCACAGAAGATAGCTGCCGTGATTCGGCCTGTCCGGTACGAACCGGTATCGATGGCGATCCGGTTAGGATGAACTTCCGGCAGTTCCGACGGCGTTATCGAGTGGCCGTGGACGATCATCTTTTCCAATGGCGCGGTATGATCGAGGAACCCTTTCCTGATCCACATCAGATCGTGAGCAAGTTGGTCCGATAACGACACCTCTGGATCAACACCGGCGTGAACGAAGAAGTGCTTCTCGGTCTCGAAATGGGAAACAGCGTTTTCAAACAAGGCGACGTGCCTTGGCCTGATGCGGCGCAGTGCCTTTCCTGCAGCGACCAGATCGCCTTCATCCAGACCGTAGGATTCCAGCGTGTTCATGCCGCCCTGGGCCAGCCATTTATCTTCTTCGTCTTTTGCCAACGAAAGGTCGGCCATATGACGCAGGAAGAAATCGTGGTTGCCGAGTACCATCACCGAACCGGGAAACGTATCGATGACCCTACACACCTGATTCACCGCCGGAAGCGAATCCGGCCCCCGGTCGATAATGTCTCCGAGGAAAACGAACTGCGTGTCATCGGCGGAGAACTTCTTCTCCAGGTGTTGCAAAAGGAGTTTCAGGACGTGAGCCATCCCGTGGATGTCGCCGACAGCTATCAAGTTCTTCTTGTTCATACCGGCGATGCCACTGGTGTTACACGATTACGGACCGGATGTCGTTTCATAGGCTTGGTATCACATCATGGTTTTAACAAATACAGGTATTTGGCGTGAGATGTGTCACGCCAGGAGGAGTTGGAGGCCGTTCAGCACGGTCACCATCTCCCGGGCCTGATGCCGTGCAGTGACATTCAACGTAATATCGAGACCTTTGCTGTCCTGTGTCGGCGTCCAACATCCCTCAACCGCGATCCGGTGCAGTTCTTCCTTGTCTCCTTGATAACGTTCCCACCTGCGGCGGGTAAGTTCAGGATGCAAGGTCAAGACAAGGCTGAAAGCCGATGCTTCCGTCGTGACCTTCAACGCGAGCTTGCGGTTGCTCGTGAAAATCTGGAATTCGGGGCTAGGTTCGTCTGGAACTTTGAATGCCGGACATACCGCGTTCAAGCGCGAACGGAAGCACTCCCAAAGGGTCGCGAGATCAGCTTTGTCATGCCCGGTATCAGCCATTTCGGCATCATGCTGAGCGTCTTCACCCTCTTCTGACACATTGAAGTACATTGATCTAAACCCTGGCCGCGCTGGGTCCACGGCGTCGGCAACCAAGCTTCCCTCCACGATGCGCAATGCCAGATCACCCTGGCTGATCCCAAGGTGCTTCGCATAGGAGAAGAACGTCATCATCCCGCGCCTCGGCTCTCGCTCAACCGATCCAGTCACCTTCTGGATCAAGCTTGTAACGGCCCGGGCGGAGACCCTGCCGCCGCGTTTTCCATCGACCGGAAGCCCGAGAAACTCCTGGACCTTGCCTGCCTTGATCAGCACTCGGAACTCATGGCCCGGAAGCCCGGCGATATCCCAGGTGTCGGTCGAAGAAATCAAATCATCGACGGCTTCCTTCAGCCTCCGGAACGTTTCGCCGTCAAACGACAAGGCGTCACCATTCCATTTCGCAACCGGCAGGAGATCAAGCTGCCGCACAAACTTGCTGACACCTTTCGGTGGTAAGCCCAGCGCGCGTGATGCCTCCAACAATGTCCGCTCCCCTCGCTCTGACGGCCGGTGCCGCGCAAACTTCCGACTCAAGGTGCCAACCTGGGCAAACACCTCGAACAGAACGGTCTCAATGTTGGCCTGCAAGCGGCAATTCGGTCGGTTGGCCCAATAGTTTGAAAAACCCGGAACCGAGGCGTGAAAGCCCTGTCGCCGCACTTCATCAGAGACATTGGCAACAAGCCATTCCCGGACTTGTGTGCGCAAGTCGGCCTCATCACGCTCCAGTATCAAGAAACCGTATTCGACGTCTGCCGCCGATGGCGGAAGAAGCTTGGCGGGATTGTCGCTTTGCATCCAACGGCTGAAGAAGGTCGCCGCATCAATAATGTCAGAGAGGTCATAACTCGCGAGTGAGCCACTTTCCCGCTCGCCCGAGGTCAGCCGAGCGACAACAAGGGAATGAAAGCGAAGAGAAATTCCCTCGGTAGGTCTCACACTTGCCTTCGCGAGCGGATAGCCCTTCGGCGAATGGTCGAAGTGCGGCCAGCTCCAGTTCAAGCGTTGGCCTTGAACTTCGGTCGCTAAGTAAACCTCATGGACTGGACAGGCGTAGAGATTGACGATGTCCCACCACACACGGTGAAACCGCTTCTCCGCCAGGCACTTTGGACAGAATCGCCGGGTTTGGAACGAGACCTGTTTTTGGCGCAGGCGTTCATGCCCCAGCGAATAGAACCTCTCTCCCAGCATGGGCGTGGCGTTCCTCAAACGATTCTTGAACATCTGATCGAGCGGCAACCGCTCCAGTGAGTGCAGGAGTTGCTCCGGGTTGATGTCACGCCCATCAAGGCCGATCTCGTTTGCATATACCCGAAGGCTGTCATGGCCCTCGTCAGAAACTTCCCGAGCGAAGTAGCCATAGGACGGTTCGCCAATTTCCGGCTTCAATCGCCAGCGGGAGAAAGGCCGTGCAAGCTTGAAATCCAGACTCATTTCTTGGCTCCGACGTCGAAATAACGATATGAACGATCCGGATGCATTGGCACCAGCGCCCTGGACGCATCTCGCAGATGCTCCCGCATGATCTGTGCCGATCCGTCGTCGATGGCCGAATAGGAAGCCTGACGAATGAGGTTCACAAGGCGACCGATCAGACCACCGCTGAAGCGATGGAGATCGTCCGAAATCCCCTTTTCGGTGAGGTTCGACGACTTGGAAAACGGCAAACGGTCCTCAATCGCCAGCAGCAGGCTGCGGAAGTTCTTCTTTTCGTCGTCCTTGGAGAACGCGTGCAGCGTCTCAGAGACGAAGCTCCTCCCCGACAGCGTCGGCGTGGCCTCAATCGTATCGAGAATGCTGTCTTCCCCGACCAGCAGGATGCTGGCGAGCTTCTGATCCGCCACCATCTTCACGAAGCTGATGAAGTTTCGCCGGTCTGTCTGATTGCGCCCGTCGTACATGAAATGCGCATCGTCGATGATTAAAAGCTGCGTCTTTGACCCTGCCAGGCGCAGCAGTGTCGCATCGGCCACCAGCTTATGTTTAACCGTCAGGGAACGGGCACCGGTCGCGATGCAAATTCGGTCAGCCAGTGAAGGCAACTTCATTTCGTCCGACGCCTGGACGTAGACGACCGGGTAAGACTCGCCCTCATCATCGTAAGAAGGCGGGTTCTGCGACACGAAGTACCGGCAGATTTCCGTCTTCCCCACGCGGGATTCCCCAAGAAGCCCCCCGATCCGTCCGGTCGAAGGGTTTCCCCCTTCTACCGGCACGTGGAACTTCCTGATGAACGTGATCCCGTCGCGGAACTGCGGATACGGCACCAACATCGTGTCCATCAATGTCTGCCGGACGCTGGCCGACTGCTTCGACGCCTCGATCCGCTGTTCTGCCGTCATCGGCTTGCTGTTACGCCTGAACTCCATAAGCAACCCTCTCAGAAACCGTTTGCGTCAAAATCTGGATCACGGTCGTCGCCCTGCCCCAAATCAGGTTCAATGTCTGGCGGTGCCCGCTCGACCGGCTCTTCGCCGCCCGTGGCGGTGTCACCGGTGGCAGACATGCTGGGGACCTCCTTCGGCTCAGGCAGGCGGCTGCGCCGGTTGTCGCTCACCTTTGCTGCAGGCGTCGCGACCTCTGGGCTGAAGTAGTCAATGTGTGTGTCGACCGCTTCATCCGGTGTCAGTTCGACGATCCTGGACAGACGCGCCTTTGCTGCATCCGAACGGATGAATTTCGCCAATGCCTTTGCGGGCTCGTATTTTCGATGGCGCTTGTGGAATTCAGCCATGCGCAGCTCCAGGTCGCGACGGGCTTTCATCAAGCCCTTGCTGTCCGTCACTTTGCCAATTGTCGCCTTGTGGTGCTTGATGGCCTTCTGGTGTTCGAAGAGCGTCAACCCGCTAGCGTACTTGGCATCGCGGTCAATCACGGGCAGCTTGATTACGACATTCCGATACGGGTCATTGACATAGAGCCAACCCACATCGTTCGGATCGCGCGTGACTTGGTAGATGGTGCCCTTGTGCTTGCCCTTGCCGTCACGATGTTTCGGATGCTGTTTGAGCGCATGCAGTTCCGGCGACCAGTAATGCAGGTAATCGAGGCGGATGCCGTCGCGCTGGACGGTCACGCCATCGGTGTAGCCGACAATACGGGTGAAGACGTCCGGATTGATCGGGGGACGCGTGGGCGAGCCGATGATGCCCCGATCCCAACGATCACAGGGATAGTCTTCGAGCGTGATCAGCGGTCCCAGGCCAGCTCGCAGGCTGCGATTGTGCACCTCGGCGAAATAGTGCGCCAGAAACCCGTGCAGTTCGTCCAGACGCAATTGAGGGACAGCCTTTTCCTTCTCATCGTCGAATTCATCGCGCTCTTCGGGTGATCCGGCCGTCGAACCCGGCAGCCGATGGATGAGCTGCTTGTTCAGGATCGAGAACAGGCGCTCGGTCGCCCCCTTTTCCCATGGGTGTCCGGGCCGGTACTCGATCAGGGTGAATCCCAGTTCTCGCGCTGCATTGGCGATATCTTTGCCAATCAGGTGCATGTCATTGTCGACACCGATCCGGAACGGGATACCAAACCAGGGCCAACTCACACCTTCAGGCAGCGTGGCTGGGTCCTTGGGAAAAACCGCGTGCTTCAGGCCAGCGATGAAACTGGTAATCGATGGTGCGCCAAACGTGATGTAGAAGCCCAGGACAATGCCCGAGTGCCGATCACGGAATACCAGGATGTTCGGACGGCCAAAGGCAAAGCGCGATGTCGGATCGAAGACGAACACGTCGAGCGTCGTGTAGTCGATGTCAACGACATCGAGCGGATGATCGGGCAACGCCAATCGCATCCTTGCGGAGGTCAGGCGGGCCGCTGCATCCGGCCCCTGACGCAGGTAGATTTTGCTGTAGGGATCGGCGTCTGCCAGGATACGCTGGTAATGGCGATCCGAGCATTTACGGCACTCGGCAGCGACGTCATGAAACTCAGCGCCTTCTGCGGTCAGGTTCTCCATCGCTGCCTTGATGGTGAGGTAGGTTCCCTCCGGATCGCTGAGGGCGATGATCAAAGCTTCCCGTAAAGCCTCATAAAAACGTGCGCTCTTGCGCTTCAAGGTGTTGCCCGGATTACGCCTTGGGGCCATCGCGGCGATGCGGTCATCAGTTCGACGACGAGACTTCTTGATCCAGCGATACATCGTCGCGTCCGATGGCGGGTCCTCCTGGCGTCGCTCGGAAACCGTTTTCTTCGCTACGCGCAACGCAGCCGTGGTCTCCTTGCCCCTATAGAGTTCATCGACGATTTTGAAATACTCGTCGATGAACTCCAAGGCGCGATGCGCGCGCTCTCGCTGACTGATCGTCAGGTTCAGCGAATTCTGCGGCTGACCCGCGTCCGGCTTCAAGCTGAAATTCAATGCGCGGCCCTGGCCCACCAGCCAGAAGTATTGGTGGGCCGTCATGGGAAACGGGGTCGCGTACTGGAACTCGTGGAACAGCATCGTTTTCGGCATTCCGGGACCGGAATTCTGCCAGCCTTTGAATTCGTAGACCGAGAACGTCCGTTTGTCGGCCAGGTACAGGGCAATGCGCTCGCCCATGGCGATACCGGGGAGCTGAGTGTTGTATTGGACGACCGGCGTTTCCGGCAAAGCGAAGTCGCGAGGCGACAGGATAGCCGTCGCCTTAGCCAGCAGAGTTTCGAACTTTTCAGAAGCAATAGACATGGTTACACTTTCATAATCAGGGAGTTCATGGTCAGCCGTTTGCCAAGGTCGAGGCGAACTTCGCCGCGCATCGCCAGTTGCATAACAGCCGTGAAGACAGGGTTGGACTGAGGGAGGACAGTCGGACGTTGGTCGCCCTCCCAGATGACAGCGTGTTGGGGTGACCCCAGGTGTCGCCAAAGGTGCTCGATGGTCGCCGGGCGTTTGAACTCCGCAATGGCATCACGAACACGATCCAGATTGACCGGTTGCGAGCGAACCTCGCGGTGCTGCCACATCTGCCGCAGGTTCGACAGACGGGGCTCGATACGAAGCGTCGCCTCGTTCAGAACCCGGAAGACGCAACCGAACACGTCCAGATGATACTCGACGAGAGCCTTGGCTTCGCTGACCTGCCACGGCCGCTCTTCCTGCATGTAGAAGTTCTCATACTTCAGGAATACGACCGAACCGTCACGCCGTTTGGCTGCCACATCCGCGAAGTGATGCAGACGATCCTCGACACCTGGCTCGATTTCGACCCAGGCATCAGCGATCAGCGGATACGGAGAGATCGCCACGACATCAGGATCGGTGTCGAGGTGAAGAACGCCATCAGCCATGAGAGGAGAACGGCAGCGAATGCCGCCGCTGACGCATTTGCGCGTGGGAAACTCCACGGGCAGCATCTTGTGGCGGACACGCTTGGGCGGGTCATAGACCGGCTCATGCTCTGCCGAAAACAGCGAACTCAGCACCGTGTAGACAGATTTAGCGCGCATCACGCACCTCACGGTCCGGCAACGGTACTCCCTCGTCACGGAAGGTGGCCTTGGGCACAGCCGACATCGCGCGCAGCGACTTTACGACGTGCTCTGGCACCCCCAGCACAAGGAGTTGTTCGACGGAAACGGGCTTACAAGCCACGCGTCCGCCATCGAAAGAGCCGTTCATCACAGCCTCCATCGTTCGCGCTCCTAAAAGGAAGCGCGGTGGAACTCGGATAGGAATGGATGTCGCTGACCCTCGAAGGGGTCAGAATCCTATCGCTAGACCGTGGTGATGGAGAAAGTTCGGATGAGGCGTCATCGCACGCAGATGCCCTTCGTCACGAGACGACCGGGGTGCACAGCGATGGTAGTTTTCGAGGAAGTTCATTTTATCCACCGTTCCCTAATTTGGGTTGACCTCGGTGGGATGGCGCTCAGCAAGTCAGCCGAGCAAAACGCTTTGCTAGCTGACGATTGCCGAACGGACATCCCGTTCGCTTCGTATGCATAGCTTATAGGTCACAGCGTTTTCCTTTGGTTTTCGGCGCGGAGGAGAAGGTACCTCGGCAATTCCGAACAAGAGATTGCATTTTTCACGGGCATTTTAACCGATCAAAGGAATTCTTTTAGAACTCCTTTGGACACAGGCCATTCAACCCGAAACTATTTTTCCAGAGACACGTCATCTGTCCCGGCCGACGCCATATGTTCACGTATTGTTCTTTGTGTCAAGCGGGCTTTGTGTCATGCTTTGCATCTCGACATCCTGGCGGATATCGACACCGTGAGAGACCACATGAAACACAATCCGCATCCCGTCCGCTTCCTCGACCTCCCTGGTATTCTTGAAGACCGTCCGGAAAAAATCGGCGCATTGGCGGCGGCCTCACGACGTGGCCTGTCCGGACGCCGTTCACGTAAGGAGAATGATGTCGCACTCACCTGGGCTGACAACCGCGACCTCGAAAACATGTCTACTGAGCAGCAGCAGTTCTACCTGCTTCGCGTCGAGAAGCTGAAAGGGCTGGTTGGAAGCGTCTTTGGTTCGGGAGACGTGCCCAATGTTTACGACGTCGCGGACCTCATCGGCAAACTGCCGGATCAAAACATCTCTGACTGGAACCTGTCCGACCTCGTCATACCTGGCGGTAGCGGATTTTCGTATTTCGATCTCGGGCACCAGGAAGCACTGGTCATCGATAAAGATAAGAACCTGTATTTCGAAGGTGCGTACGTTCAGATGACGGAATCCGACGACGAACGCAGCAGGTTCGATTTCTATCTCGTCATTAACGACCCTGAATTTGATCGTGACGAATCGGAGCGGACGACAGCGGCGACCTTGGGACGTATGGCTAACTATGTTCACATGCGCATTGGCGAAGACAATACGATTGAGGGTGCTTACCAATTCTTTCCGTATTGGAATACCTCCGCGAACGCGAATGAAGAGCTACGGGGCGATTGGAAGGCGGCAACGGCAGCAATCAACACCGTCATCAAGGCTGCGACGTACATCGCCTCAGAATTCGTCGGAGATATCGAGTTCGGATACAGCAAAGATGCCCCAAGACCATTGGTCGTGGCGGCCTCCGAAGGCGATCTCGGTGCTATCGAAAAGCTTACAAAGCAGGGATTTCCGATGATCAAACATGTCGGCCGCAATATTGGCCCCATCGCGGAACTGGAAGAGCCTCGGTTCGAGACGTCCGCCACCTACGGGCGGTGATGCCGCAGATGCAATTTCATGGGGAATCCTGCGAGTGAAGTAAGTTTCCGTTGCGTAGCTCTCCCGATATCCGTCAATATCACTTCATTAGGGGATCGGGGCAGTCAATGAAGAATGATCAACAAGAAGCGTATGAGCGTGTCCTTACTTCGTCACTTGCTCGGGTTCTGGATTTCCTGAAGTTTGCGGAAACCAAGAATGCCGCCCTACTTACATTCGCCTCTGCCTCGATAGTGGCTTCGATAAGCAACCTGAATAATGCGACGCTCGGAGGTGCGTGGAGAACGGCTTTTACCTTCGCGTTGCCATTGTTCATTCTCAGTGCGCTGACGGCATTATATTCGTTTCTCCCCAAAACCCTGTTGAACCGCTTTCACAAAGACCCGGAGCAATCGAAGGCCCTCTTGTACTTTGGTGATGCTGCGTCCTTCGCTCCCGCTGCATATAAACAGCGGGTATTGGAGCGATACCTTCCGCCAGAAAATGAATCCGCCACCCAAAACTATCTAGACGACCTGGCGATCCAAATCGCTGTCAACAGTCAGATCACGAAGCGAAAACTTACAATATTCAACACCGGCGCATTGATCGTGTTTTCGGCGATTCTTGTTGTCTCGGTGCCCGGCATCCTCGGTCTTTGTCGATTTCTATCTGCGGCGTTCGGGAGCAATCCATGACAATGAAGGACCTCCGTGACGAGATTGTCGAAGAAGTCAGCACTATTTTGGCGGCAGATTTTCAGATCGATGTGACAGGGACGAAGACGGTTCCACATTCAGGCGACCCAGCAATCACGTTTCCAAATTTGGACGCTAAGCGACAAGGCGCGAAGCTGATCGAGACCTGCGTGCTTTACATCGACATACGCCGGTCAACCGAGCTGAATATAACTCACAAGCCGAAGACTGTAGCCAAGCTCTACTCAGCTTTTGTCAGGGCAATGACACGCTGTGCTCGTTACCATAAAGGGCACGTCAGAGGCATTATCGGCGACCGTGTCATGGTCATATTTGATACCGCAGACGCGTATGTAAATGCCGTGGAATGCGCGATTGCGATGAATACAGTCTCCCAGCATGTGATCAATCTGCATTTCAAGCGGGGCGAGGTTGAATGCGGCATTGGCATTGATGCTGGAAATATGTTGGCGACTAAAACAGGCGTGCGCCGCCGGGGCGTTGATCAAGCTGCCTACCGAAATCTCGTGTGGCTGGGACGACCTGCGAACGTTGCGAGCAAACTGACGGACTTGGCCAACAAGCCCGAGGAAAGCGTTCCTATCCCTATCGTGTCCGCACACTTCAAGTCACCCCTTGGCATTTTCGCCGGGTTGAGTGGAGAAGGAACCTGGAGAGACTTTTATCCCAGTGACTTTGTACGCCAGCTTTCATCCGAACTGCTCGGGAACCGCATCCAACACTCTGACTCGAACTTCCAGATGATGTTCGTATCTGAACGCAGCATCGTCACCCGAGCGGCAACAAAACCCATAATGATGACGGAGACTGTCTGGAACGGTTTCAGAGCAGCCAAGCCAGCAGACAATTCAGTCGTCAACGCTTGGTTCTCGGAGGTCCCGATCAAGGTTCCAGGTTACACAGGGAAAGTTTACGCCGGAGACGTGATTTACCCGGCGCTGAAAACCTGATCGGCTTTGGTCGGAAATGAGATCACAGGCGCGATTTCCTGTAGGCCGGTGCCGCTAGCGGCTTCTTCTGAGTCCGGCTTCACGAATTCAACGGCGAGGTCGGCCGCAGATTTTCTGTTCGCAAGCTTAGGTACAAAAACAACACGGTATGCGAAAGGCAAGTACACATGGGCCCCGCTGACCTTGCCCCGTGCTAGTGTTTTTCCCGGAGTTCACTACCCTTAACCGGAGTGATGACATGTCGGGATCAGGCAGAGCGGCGACCGAAGAGGCCTCTGATAGCAACGTAAATCCCGTGTTTAACCCACGGTTGATAATCACAGCCCCTATCCAGCCACAGCGACTCATGTAGCATGCGGGATGTATTATACGGGGACAATTACCTATGGCCGCAAATCTGCCTTATCTCGCCTCGCCTGGTTCGATTAAGACCGCGTTGGAACGCATTCAATCGGCCGCTACGCCCGAACGTGTCACAGCGGATTTCGTACAGACGAAGCTCCAGATCAAAGGCGGACCAGGGGCCAGTATACCGGCCTTCCTAAAGAAGATCGGTTTTGTAAACTCCGACGGCACACCGTCTGAACTCTACAAACGTTTCAGAAATGGCTCTACCTCCGGTGAAGCGGTGGCTCAAGGGATACGAGTTGGTTATCGCGAGCTTTTCGAGGTGAATGAGTATTGTTATGAACTCTCCGATAAAGAATTGCTGTCGCTAGTGTGCCAAGTAACGGGCGCGGCAGTGGACAGCTCGACGGCGAAGCTTACCGTTGCCACAATCAAGCACCTAAAGGCCTACGCCGATTTCGACGCCAAGCAGAAAGCTCAGGAATACAGCGAGGACGCCTCCGCGCTTCCAACAGCCTATCATCCACTACCAACGTCTGAAGGAAAGCTCGGGCTAAATCTTTCTTACACCATTAACCTAAATCTACCTGCGACTTCGGATCAGGCCGTTTTTAATGCGATTTTCCGCAGTCTTCGGGAGCATCTGCTAAATGGTGAATAGTGCGCTAAATCAGGTAAAGTCGTTCGGAATGACGAACCAGATGATTGCGGAAGACCTGGCTGAGATAGAGCGGTCTTACAACATCCAACTTGGTCACATCCCCGCGAAGACTGAAATAGTTGAACAGGAATACTATCCTCAGTTGGACGCTGCGGTCCGGGCGGAGGGTGCGAAGATGGCTCGCCATTATGAGGTCTTCTACTCCTTGGAGAGATCAATTCGTACGCTGGTAGACCAGACTTTCACGGCTGAAGACACGTCCCTGAATTGGTGGAAGACAAAGGTCCCTGAGAGTATCCAACTTGAGGTAACCAGCCGCCTGAAGAAGGAGTTGGACGCTGGTGTAAGTCGCCGGTCCCAGGACGAGCTAGACTACACTACGTTCGGCGAACTGTCGGTCATTATCACCTCGAATTGGGGTCTGTTTGGATCGCTATTCAACAGCAAAAAAGCCGTTGAGAAGGTATTTGCCAGCCTCAACGCGCTGCGAAACCCAATTGCTCACTGCTGCCCGTTAGCTGAAGACGAGGAGCTTAGGCTGCGCTTAACGGTCCGAGACTGGTTTAGATTGATGGAGAAGTAGGCCCTCGGATTAGGGAGGCAGCGTTAAGCGGGCTTGGCCCAGGCTTGGACGCTCCATCGCGACAAACCAAGTGAGCGCGCAATCAGGAAGGCCGCTTTCCGTTCGATTCTCATCCGTTGAGTCGACGAATCTCAAAGGATTGTCGTTTCAGTCAACGGATGAGTCGGGCTATACCAATGGCGACCCCTGCAGGACTCGAACCTGCGACCTGCTGCTTAGAAGGCAGCTGCTCTATCCAGTTGAGCTAAGGGGCCGATCTCGGCAGCAGCGCTCGGGAAGAGCCCGAGCGGGCTAAAAAATCAATGTGTCCAGGGCTGGGTGCGGCTGAAGCGGAAATTGTCGGTGTAGGAAACGATCTGGCGATTCGGATCCTTCGGCTGGATGACGCGGTATTCGATGCCTTCGCGCTTGGCATAGGCTTCGGCCTGTTCCTGGCTTTCGAAGGTCAGGCGAAGCTGCTGTTTCATGTCGCCGGAGGAGGTGTAGCCAAGGATCGGATCGATGCGGCGCGGCTGCTCCTGGTCGAATTCCAGCACCCAGAGATGGGTCTTGGCCTTGCCGGACTGCATGGCGGTCTTTGCGGGACGATAGATCTTGGCGGCCATTCCTGTAACGCTCCATGGAATGGAACGGATAAGGAGCCTCACCCAAAAGCATGGTCGGAGTGGAGAGATTCGAACTCCCGACCCTCTGGTCCCAAACCAGATGCGCTACCAGGCTGCGCTACACTCCGTTCCTACGGTGGTTGCGAGATACACGGTTCCCCCTTGTGTCGCAACTGCAAAATGGACCCTTGGCCATTCTGAAGCCAAGAGTTTGAAAATTACCACTGATTGCCGATGCGTTTGCTGATCACCTTGTCGCCCACCTTGATCCCGAGCGCCTTCGAGCGGCCGGCATTGAGCTCCAGCACGAATTTCACCGGACCGTGCGAATCGATGATGTCGCGCGCATAGGGCACGGCGTTCTCGCGGATATGCGAGATCGTGCCATCGCCCTGGATGAACAGCATGTCGAGGGGAAGGATGGTGTTCTCCATCCACATGGAGACCGGCCGCGGCGTGCCAAAATCGAACAGCATGCCGGCATCCGGCGCCATCACCTTGCGGTACATCAGTCCGCGCTCGCGCTGCGCGTCGGTGAAAGCGAGCTCGATCGTGAACTTGTAGGTCTGGCCGGCCGCGGTCTTGATCGACAGCTCGTCGCGCGGGAAGGTCACGTCCTGCGCAACCGCACCGCCTGCCAAGATAAGAAAAAGCGCCGCAAGGGCGCTTTTGAGAAATGCTGGAAACGAGATACGCATCAGTGCGACCGGCTCACGGGATTGGGATTGTCGGGATGGATTTCCGCCGCCATCAGGCCCTTGTCACCCGGCCCGAAACGGACCAGCACGACCTGGCCCGGACGCAGCTCGGTGAGGCCGAAGCGGCGCAGCGTTTCCATATGCACGAAGATGTCTTCCGTCCCCTCGCCGCGCGTCAGGAAGCCGAAACCCTTGGTGCGGTTGAACCACTTCACCAGAGCCCGTTCCAGACCGCTGGTCGCAGTCACCTGCACGTGGGTGCGCACCGGTGGAAGATCCGACGGGTGGACGGCGGTGGACTGATCCATGGAGAGGATGCGGAACGCCTGGTAGCCGCGATCCCGCTTCTGGATCATCGCGACGATGCGCGTGCCTTCCAGAATGGTCTGGTATCCGTCTCGACGAAGGCAGGTGACGTGCAGAAGCACATCCTGCATGCCGTTGTCGGGAACGATGAAGCCGAACCCCTTCGCCACATCGAACCATTTGACGACGCCGGTGATTTCGATCAGCTCGACCGGCTCGCCCGGAAGCTCTTCGAAACTGCCAACGTCTTTCGATGACATTCTGTCTGCCATATCCTGTCGGCCCCTCGATTACGCGTTACGACGTGACGATCAACTGATTCTCAGAGGATAGATTAACATCTTGCTAACCATTTAACGCAAGTCCCTGCCTTGGCTTTATCCACCTTCATCTCTATCTAGAGTGGCTTGCTCGAGGCTGGCGTCTGCGCCATATCCAACGCGCACCCACATAAGGGGTTCATCGGCGATTGGCCTTGTCGGAGGGAGACACCATAATGCGTTATCTTCATACCATGGTCCGGGTGAAAGACCTGGACGCCTCGCTTCATTTCTACACGACGGTCTTCGGCCTCAAGGAAGTTCGTCGCAGCGACAACGAGAAGGGCCGCTTCACGCTGGTCTTTCTTGCGGCCCCCGACGATCTCAGCGACGCCAAGGACGTTCTCGCTCCCTGCGTCGAGCTGACCTACAATTGGGACACCGAGGATTATACCGGCGGTCGCAACTTCGGTCACCTCGCCTATGAGGTCGATAACATCTACGATTTCTGCCAGCATCTTTCGGACAACGGCATCATCATCAATCGTCCGCCGCGCGAAGGCCGGATGGCTTTTATCCGCTCGCCGGACGGCATTTCGATCGAACTCCTTCAGAAAGGCGACAACCTGCCTGTCGCCGAACCCTGGGCTTCTGCACCGAATATCGGCAGCTGGTAGGATTTTTCAACGCGGCGGCTTCTTTTTATGCAACCGCCGCGTTCCTTCCCCCAACCTTGCCCCAGGCTAACCTCGTCACGACCCGCCTGCCCCGGCCGGCTTGCCCATGCCGCGCTTCCGCGAGATGTTCTCAAGATGATGATTCGCGACATGACGTGCGCGAGACGAGCTGACGGGGCACATCTTGCCGAAAACGCCTTTCCTTTGTTCGAATGTCCGCATGACGCTGGCGATCGCCTGCCTTTCTGCGTTGATGCTTGGCGGCTGCACCACCACGAAAAAGACGGCTGACGCCACGACGCCCGCGCCGCGCACCACGGTACCGGCGAGCGCCAAGGGCATCCTTGCCAAGGGCGGCACCACCGCCGCTAGCCGTTATGTCGATCCGGCGATTGCCAAGGGCTCGGCGCAGCAGGCCCAGACACCGGCGGCGTCTGCCGTGCCCACTGCGGAAAATACGTTCCCGCCGGCGCCTGCACAGCCTCAGCAGACCTCGATCGCCGGCCTTGCGACGCAGCCGACCGGCGTGCGCGCCGATAGCGGCACGATCTTTTCATCAAACCCGCCGCTGGCCGTTGCCGCACCATCCGGCGATGGTCCGGTTCCGGCCAACCTGCCGAGGCGGAATTTCAACGCCACCACCGCCAGTGTCTACAGTACGCCGCAGGCCACGCGCGCCGCAGCCTGCGGGGCCGACGCCCAGGGCAATCCTTTAAGCTGCTGATTCAGCGCATTTTTCGCGTGAGTAGGCCGTAGCAAAAAGGCCGTCATTTTTTTGTAAAAAAGATGGCTTTGGCGCTTGCGGGAAAGAAATCCCCTCTCTATAAGAGCGCCACGAAGCGCAGGCGCCCTTCGTCTATCGGTTAGGACACCAGATTTTCATTCTGGGAAGAGGGGTTCGACTCCCCTAGGGCGTGCCACTCCTTTCTCCCCAAGCTTTTGTTTTCATTTCCATATCCAGCTGTCGCACGTCGTTTGGCGGCGGCGCTATTTTTTGCGTTCGCAAGTGCTTGAAAACGCAATTTTGCGCTTGCGGGATAGAAACGCCCTGACTATAAGGGCGCCACCACGAAGCGCACGCGCCCTTCGTCTATCGGTTAGGACACCAGATTTTCATTCTGGGAAGAGGGGTTCGACTCCCCTAGGGCGTGCCACTTCCTCTCTCCGCAAAAGCGGAATCCATTCCCCAAATAGACCCGCCTCTTACGGCGCCTTCACGGCGTCGAGCAGGCGGAGCTGCATGCGGCGCGTGCCCTGCCATTGGTCGGCGCTGAGGCAGCCGGCGGCATGGATCTGCGCGCCCCGGGAATTCAGTAGCATATTGCCAAGCGGCGTTTCGGCGGCCCGGAAGGCGATGCCTTCGAGGCGCGAACCGTCGGCCGCCTCCAGCGTCACCTTGATATGCGCGGTCCCGACGAGGCGGGCATCCTTCAGCCGGTGGGCGGGGATCGCGAAAATGGGCTGCGAATGGCCGGAACCATAGGGCCCGGCCTGTTCGAGCTGGTCGAAAAGTTCGAGCGTCGCGCCGGAGGCGGAAAGCGCGCCGTCGATCTTCAGCACGTGATTGGCGACCAACGCCGGCACGCCCTCGCCCGCCATTTCCTCGAAGAAGGCACGCAGGCGGCCGAGATTGCTGCGCTCGACCGTCAACCCCGCCGCCATGGCATGGCCGCCACCCTTGACGAGCAAACCTGAGTCCACAGCAGCGCGGACCATCCGGCCCATGTCGAAGCCGTTGATCGAACGGCCGGACCCGGTGCCCCTGCCAGACGGATCGAAAGCGATCGCAAAAGCCGGGCGCTTGAATTTCTCCTTCAGCCGCGCCGCGATCAGCCCGACGATGCCGGGATGCCATTTGTCACGCGCCGTGACGATGACGTTTGCTCCCTCGCCGTTGCCGTATTCGGCCAGCACTTCGGCTTCCGCCTCGGCAAGCATGGCGGCTTCCATGGCTTGGCGCTCACGGTTGAGTTCGTCCAGCCGAGCGGCGATCACCTCGGCTTCGATCGGGTCTTCCAGCGTCAGCAGTCGGCTGCCGAGTGCCGCATCGCCGATGCGTCCGCCGGCATTGATGCGCGGGCCGATCAGGAAGCCGAAATGATAGGGCGTCACCGGGCCGCCAAGGCCTGCCTTGCGGAACAGCGCCGAAAGCCCGGCATTGCCCATGTGGCGCGCCGCAAGCAGGCCCTTGACCACGTAGGCGCGATTGAGGCCCTTCAGCGGCACCACGTCGCAGACGGTCGCCAGCGCGACGATGTCGAGCCAGGCGAGCAGATCGAGCGATCCGGCGCGCGGATCGCCGATCTGCCGCATGTGGCGCGCAGCGGCGACCAGTACCAGGAAGACAACGCCGGCGGCGCAGAGATGGCCCTGGCCGGAGAGGTCGTCCTCGCGGTTCGGGTTGACGAGCGCCAGGCATGGCGGCAGCTCGTGGCCGAGCTGGTGGTGGTCGATGACCACGACGTCGCAGCCCTCGTCACGCGCCGCGGCAAGCGCGTCATGGCTGGTGGAGCCACAATCGACGGTAACGATGAGGCTGGCGCCGTTGGCGATCAACTGGCGGATCGCCGTCGGGTTGGGGCCGTAGCCTTCGAAGATGCGGTCAGGAATATAGATTTCCGCCTCGACGCCGAAATGGCGGAGGAACCGATAAAGCAAGGCCGAAGAGGATGCGCCGTCGACGTCGTAATCGCCGAAGATCGCCACCTTCTCCTGCCGGGCGATCGCGGCGGCGAGCCTCAGCACCGCCTTTTCGCAATCGGTGAGCGTGTAAGGATCAGGCATCAGCGAGCGGATGGTCGGGTCGAGGAAGGCGGGAGCATCGTCGAGCGTAACGCCGCGGCCAGCGAGCACCCGGGCGACGAGATCGGGTATGCCGTGGATCTGGGCGATCGCCAGCGCCCGGTTTTGGGCCGCCTGATCGAGGCGCGACACCCAGCGCTGGTCGCCCGCGGAGCGTTCGACGCCGAGAAATGCGCGCGGGACGGGATCAACCGTTTCCGCCGTGGACGAAAGCGCGGAGAAAATTCTGGTCATGGAGCGCTTCTAACGTATCGCGAGAGCAAGAGGAATCGATTTGACGGGATCACCGGGCGGATCGGGCCATCTTTCGGTAACCGGCCGATCACAGCATCGACCAGATGAATGCCGAGCCGCTGATACCGGCCGCGGCGGCGAAGAACACCAGCAGGAAAGCGAAACTGCGCCGTCCTGCAAACTCGTCTCCGCCCGGCTGATCGTTGGCGTGGATGCGATGGGTGGGCGGCGAGCCATGTGGCTTGGGGCAGGCTCCACCGAGCCGCAGCCGGTATCCCTTGTTCCGCGTGTTCAAGTTTCGCGTCTTCACGGCCCGCGTATTCATGGCGATCGCGCAAGTGCCTCCTCGACGGTGATTGCCATTGGCAATTTACGTCCAGAGGCCTCCGAGCGGCCAGTCCGAGAGCCTTTGCGGCCCTTGTTTTCGAAGATGTTCTCGAAAAGTTCCGGCGTTACCCACAGGAAACAGCAGCGCCGGCTTTTCGAAGCGATCCGCTTTCTTAAAAAGCCTTGGGCCGCTCGATGCGAATCACCTGGGGCTCGCCGACGAGATAGCTCTCGGCCTTGATGGCATCGACCGCCTTGCGGACCGAATCCTCGGTGGTCGCGTGGGTGACGAGGATGATCGTCTTCGGCGTGTCGGTCGCCGCATCCGGCTTGGATCGCTGCATGATCGATTCCAGCGAGATGCCGTTCTCCGCCATACGGGCGGCGATACTGGCAAAGACGCCGGTGCGGTCGGCGACCGTCAGGCGGATGAAATAGCCGCCCTCATGGCTCTGCATGCGGGCGCGCTTGTAGGGCGCAAGCGAGGCGGCCGGAGTGCCGAGCACCGGAACGCGCTGGGCGCCGGGGCTGCTCTTGGCGATGTCGGCGATATCGCCGAGGACGGCGGACGCGGTCGCGTTGCCACCGGCGCCGGGGCCAACCATCAGCAGTTCGCCGAGAATATCGGATTCGATCGCCACCGCATTCGTCACGCCGTCGACCTGGGCGATGACCGAGTCATGCGGCACCATGGTCGGATGAACGCGCTGCTCGATACCGCTGTCGGTCAATTGGGCAACGCCGAGCAGCTTGATGCGGTAGCCGAGATCGGCTGCCGCGTGGATGTCCTCGATCGAGATATTGCTGATGCCCTCGAGATAGATCTCGTCGGCGGCGATCTGAGTGCCGAAGGCGAGCGTCGTCAGGATAGCAAGCTTGTGAGCCGTATCGTTGCCCTCGATATCGAAGGCCGGGTCGGCCTCGGCGTAACCGAGGCGCTGCGCTTCCTTGAGGCAATCGGCAAACGACAAGCCTTCCTTCTCCATCCGGGTCAGGATGTAGTTGCAGGTGCCGTTCATGATGCCGTAGACGCGCGACACGGTATTGCCGGTCAGGGACTCGCGAAGCGCCTTGATGACCGGAATGCCGCCGGCGACGGCTGCTTCGAAATTGAGAAGGACGCTTTTCTCTTCGGCGATCTTGGCAAGCTCGACACCGGACGCGGCAAGCAGCGCTTTGTTGGCCGTCACCACATGGAGACCACGGGTCAGCGCCGCCCGCACGGAATCGGCGGCGGCACCCGAAGCACCACCCATCAGTTCCACGAAGACGTCGATATCGGCCTCGTTGGCCATTTTTTCCGGCGTGTCGAACCAGGCAATGCCGGAAATATCGATGCCGCGGTCGCGCGACCTGTCGCGTGCCGTCACTGCCGTGATCTCGATCGCACGGCCGCACGTCGTTGCCAATTCATTCGCGCGGGTCTGGATGATCCGGACGAGCGAGGCACCCACAGTGCCGAGACCCGCAATGCCGACTTTGAGGGCATCTGCCATGCTATTCTTCCTGATTGCCTGGGAGGTGGCGGCCCACGCGGGCCGCCGGAAATGCTGGTCCGATCAACGGCGTGTGTTGAGCGAGATGACGTTGTGCATCGTCTCGTCGGCCGTCGACAGGAACTTCTTGATGTTGCGGGCCGCCTGACGGATGCGGTGTTCGTTCTCGACCAGCGCCAGACGAACGTAATCGTCGCCCATCTCGCCGAAGCCGATGCCCGGCGCGACCGCGACGTCCGCCTTCTCGACCAGCAGCTTGGAGAATTCGAGGCTGCCGAGGTGGCGGAACTTTTCCGGGATCTTTGCCCAGGCGAACATGGTGGCTGCCGGCGGCGGCACTTCGAAACCGGCCTTGCCGAAAGAGTCGACCATCACGTCGCGGCGGCGCTTGTAGACATTGCGGACTTCGGCGATGTCGGAACCGTCGCCGTTGAGGGCATGGGTCGCCGCGACCTGGATCGGCGTGAAGGCGCCGTAATCGAGATACGATTTGACGCGGGTCAGCGCCGAGATCAGACGCTCGTTGCCGACCGCAAAGCCGATGCGCCAGCCGGGCATGGAGAAGGTCTTCGACATCGACGTGAACTCGACGGCGATATCCATCGCGCCGGGCACCTGCAGCACGGACGGTGGCGGTTCGCCGTCGAAATAGATCTCCGAATAGGCAAGGTCCGACAGCACGATGATGTCGTGCTTCTTCGCAAAGCTCACCACCTCCTTATAGAAGTCCAGCGAAGCGACATGCGCCGTCGGATTGGACGGATAGTTGAGGATCAGCGCCAGCGGCTTCGGGATCGAATGTTTTACCGCGCGTTCGAGCGGCGGAAAGAAGCTGTCATCCGGCTCGACCGACATCGAGCGGATCACGCCGCCGGCCATCAGGAAACCGAAGGCGTGGATCGGATAGGTCGGGTTGGGGCAGAGGATGACGTCGCCCGGTGCTGTGATCGCCTGCGCCATATTGGCGAAGCCTTCCTTGGAGCCAAGCGTCGCAACGACCTGGGTATCCGGGTTGAGCTTCACGCCGAAACGGCGGGCATAATAGGCAGCCTGGGCACGGCGAAGGCCGGGAATACCCTTGGATGACGAATAACGGTGGGTGCGCGGGTCCTGGACCACTTCGCACAGCTTGTCGACGATCGCCTTCGGGGTCGGAAGGTCGGGATTGCCCATGCCGAGATCGATAATGTCCGCGCCACCCGCTCGCGCGCTGGCCTTCAAACGGTTAACCTGTTCGAAGACGTATGGCGGCAGGCGTCGGACTTTATGAAACTCTTCCATCTTTCTCCCCGTGGAAGGCGCGCAGCGTCAGACGCGACGCGCCGGTGTCGCATGATTGGCGATTTTTTGCTTTGCGACCAAAAGCGCCGAAACGCAAGTGCTAATTGCCGATATCGGCTGGCCCGGATGACTTGGTTTGCCCGGACGACTTGGCGATATGGGCTACTTGGCGATATGCGCCAATGCGTCCTTGCCGTGCTCAGCGGCAAGCTTGCGGTATTCGGCGACCCGGCGCTGATATTCGGCTTCGGAGATCGAACCGGATCTGCGCAGGCGGGCGAGCGATGCAAGGCGCGGCTCGCTCTTGTTGTAATCCTCGTCCTCGATCTGCTCGGCCGCAGCGCGCAGCGTCGGATCGAAGCTCGGATAGACGCCGGTGTTCTGCTTGGTGACCGGACCGGGTGGCGGCGCGTTCTTGCTTTGGACGACGACGGCCGGCGGTGCGGTGTTCGGAATACCGTCATCCAGAGCAAAAGTGCTGCTGTTGCAGCCGGCCAGCAGAGAGAGCGCGCCAAGACCGATGAAAAGCGGTAAGCTGCCGACCCGATGCCTCAGTTTTTCCATTTCCGTAACCCAGTTTCCGTCATCGGCCAAATGCACCTGAAGGCGCCGATCGCTGGCACTTGTATTCGCTTTCAGGCACAATGTACAAACGAAAACAACTAACAAACTGTGGGGAGGCCGTGCGTGGCGGAAAAGACCGAGGATAACGGGCGGGCCGGACAGGAATTTCCGGGATTCGACCCCAAATCGGTCGAGGCCTATGTGGTCAAGGACCCGCAGGCGCTCGCCATGAACTTCGCCAGGGCGCTCGAAAACCTGGGCAAGGCGGCATCGGAATGGCTCGGCCCCCGCGAACGCGGCGAGGTCGGCGATTCGGTCGCGGACCCGGTGACAGACCTCGTGAAGACCCTTTCCAAGGTCACGGAATACTGGATTTCGGATCCGAAGCGGACGCTCGAGGCGCAGACCCTGCTGTTCTCCAGCTATATCGGCATCTGGACACGCACTCTCAATCAGTTTTCGGGCCAATTCTCCGGCCAGCCAGTCGCCCCCGAAGCCGACACCCTGCCGAAAGACAAACGTTTCGCCGACGATGACTGGATGAAGAACCCTTTCTTCGCCCTCCTCCGGCAGCTTTACCTCGTCACCGCTTCCTGGGCCGACAAGCTGGTCAACGAAGCCGAAGGGCTTGACGAGCACACCCGGCACAAGGCCGCCTTCTATGTGAAGCAGGTGACGGCCGCCCTTTCGCCGGCCAATTTCGCTCTCACCAATCCGGAAGTGTATCGCGAGACCGTCGCCAGCAATGGCGCCAACCTAGTGGCGGGCATGAAGATGTTCGCCGAGGACATCGCGGCCGGCGGCGGGGACCTCAGGCTGCGCCATACCGACGCGACCAAATTCGCGATCGGCCGCAACATGGCGCTGACGCCGGGCAAGGTGATCGCCCAGAGCGAAGTCTGCGAGGTCATCCAGTACGAACCATCGACGGAAACGGTGCTGAAGCGCCCTCTCCTCATCTGCCCGCCGTGGATCAACAAGTTCTATATCCTCGACCTCAACCCGCAGAAGAGCTTCATCAAGTGGTGCGTCGACCAGGGCCACACGGTATTCGTGATCTCCTGGGTCAATCCCGATGAACGCCATGCGAAGAAGGACTGGGAATCCTACATGCGCGAAGGGATCGACTTCGCGCTGACCACGGTCGAGAAGGCTACCGGCGAACGCCAGGTCAATGCGATCGGTTATTGCGTCGGCGGAACGCTACTCGCGGCAACGCTTGCCTATCACGCCCAGAAGAAGAACAGCCGCATCGCATCGGCGACCTTCCTCACCACCCAGGTGGATTTCACCCATGCGGGCGATCTCAAGGTGTTCGTCGACGAGGAACAGATCGCGGCGATGGAAAAGCAGATGAATGCGGTCGGCTATCTCGACGGTTCGAAGATGGCCACCGCCTTCAACATGCTGCGCGCCTCGGAACTGATCTGGCCCTACGTCGTCAGCAACTACCTCAAGGGCAAGGAACCGATGCCCTTCGACCTGCTCTACTGGAATTCCGACAGCACACGGATGGCGGCTGCCAACCACGCCTATTACCTGCGCAACTGCTATCTCGACAACACGCTCAGCAAGGGCGAGATGAAGCTCGCCGGCAAGACGATCTCGCTCAAGGACATCAAGATCCCGGTCTACAATCTCGCCACCCGGGAAGACCATATCGCGCCGCCGAAATCGGTCTTCCTCGGCTCCTCGCTGTTCGGCGGACCAGTGGATTTCGTGCTGACTGGTTCGGGCCATATCGCCGGCGTCGTCAACCCGCCCGACAAGCAGAAATACCAGTACTGGACCGGCGGCAAGGCCGAAGGCCAGTACGAAGACTGGCTGACGGGCGCCGAGGAAAACAAGGGCTCCTGGTGGCCGCACTGGCACGCCTGGGTCGAGGCAAAGGACGACGAGCGCGTGCCGGCCCGCAAGCCCGGCGGCAAGGCGCTCAATGCGATTGCCGATGCGCCCGGCACCTACGTGCTCGAACGCGTCTGATCCTAATCCCGATGCGTTTTGATCCGCCGCTCGTGCCTGCGACACTCCTGCAACGCTACAAGCGCTTCCTGTTCGACGCCGCGCTGGAGGACGGCACGCCGTTTACCGGCTCCTGCCCCAATACCGGCTCGATGCGAGGGCTGACGACGCCAGGCTCGAAGATCTGGGTGTCGCTGCACGACAGCCCCACCCGCAAATACCGGCACATGTTCGAGATGGTCGAGGTGGACGGCGAGCGCGTCGGCATCAATACCGGCCTGCCAAACCGGCTCACCGAAGAAGCGATCCACGCCGGGCTGATTCCGAGCCTTGCCAGTTACGAGACGATCCTGCGTGAACAGCGCTACGGCCGCAATTCGCGCATCGACTTCCTGCTTCTGGGCAGCGATCTGCCGAATGCCTATGTGGAGGTCAAGAACGTCCACTTCTGCCGTGAGCCGGGGCTGGCGGAATTCCCCGACACCGTTACCAAGCGCGGTGCCAAACACCTGGAAGAGCTGGGCGACATGGCGGAGGCCGGTCACCGGGCGGTGATGATTTATCTCATCCAGCGGCACGACTGTTCGCGTTTCCGTATCTGCGGAGATCTCGACCCATTCTATGCGCTCGCCTTCGAGCGCGCCAAGTCCCGCGGCGTTGAGGCCTATGCCGTCGATTGCCACGTTTCGCCGGAGGAAATCGCGCCGTCGGGGCTGATCCCGATCGAAGATCTCGGCTATCGTTTTTCGGCCGCTTTGTAGACCGCATCTCGATCCCGTCTGCCGACGGCGACTACCAAGACGATCAGTTGCGTATCGCGAACTTCATAGACGAGGCGATAGCCGATGGACCGCAGCTTAATCTTGTAACGGTTCTTGGATCCATGAAGCTGGGCGGCAGCGACGCGCGGATTTTCGAGGCGTTCGGCCAATTTCTTCTTGAACTGCTCGCGGATATTCGAGTCGAGTTTGCGCCATTCCTTCAGCGCAACATCCAGAAACGCGAGCTCACAGCTCATCCAGCGTTACCTTGATGACGGTCTCGCCTGCCCGGCTGTCGGCAAGCGCATTGAGCTCAAGGTCTTCCAACCGGTCCATCATCGCTTCATAAGCCTTTGCAGGCACGCAGTAGAAGGCGGGCTCATTGCGATTGAGGATGGCGACAGGAGCTCCGTCTCCTGCTGCGACGGTACCCATGGGATTGCGCTTCAGCTCGGAAACGCTGGCGGTAACTTCGGCGAGGACGATGCTGACCATGGTGGCTCCAATGCTCCAATTCGCACCTTGTATAGACCCATAAGAAGCACTTTAAAAGGCTCGTTTCAAATCTACTCGTTCGGATTGTCGGGAAGAAAAGCGCTGAAATCTCCGATCGCCATGGACGAACCGGGGCCGGCTGCTTTATGAACGGAGAGATTGCGAGAGAAGAACCATGGTCAACTATATCGAGGCGGTTTCCGCCCCCCTTAAAAACACGGGCGCGATCCGGCTCTATACCGCGGACGACTTTGCCGGCATGCGCAAGGCCTGCCTGCTGACGGCGCGCTGCCTCGACGAGCTGGCGGCGATCGTGCAGCCCGGCGTCACCACCAATGCCATCGATCGCTTCGTTTTCGAATTCGGCATGGACCATGGTGCGTTGCCGGCGACGCTGAATTATCGCGGTTACACGAAATCCTCCTGCACCTCGATCAATCACGTCGTCTGCCACGGCATTCCGGATGACAAGCCTTTGCGGGAAGGCGATATCGTCAATATCGACGTCACCTATATCCTCGACGGCTGGCACGGGGATTCGAGCCGCATGTATCCGGTGGGCCAAATCAAGCGCGCCTCCGAGCGCCTGCTCGAAGTCACCTACGAATGCCTGATGCGCGGCATCGAGGCAGTCCGTCCCGGCGCCCGCACCGGGGCGATCGGAGAAGCGATCCAGACCTATGCGGAAGCGGAACGCTGCTCGGTGGTGCGCGATTTCTGCGGCCATGGCGTCGGCCGGCTTTTCCACGACTCGCCGAACATCCTCCATTACGGCCGCGCCGACGAAGGTCCGGAAATGAAGGAAGGGATGATCTTCACCATCGAGCCGATGATCAATCTCGGCAAGCCGCATGTGAAGGTGCTTTCCGACGGCTGGACTGCGGTTACCCGCGACCGGTCGCTGTCGGCGCAATACGAACACGCGATCGGCGTCACCGCCACCGGCTGCGAGATTTTCACCCTCTCGCCGGGGGGCTTCGACCGGCCCGGCCTACCGCCGCTTTCGAGGTAACGGATGGCCAACCGCTCCGCTCCTCCGCCGGACGAACAGGCGTCCTTCGTCGAGGACGAGCGCGGCTTTTTCGCCGAACAGCTGACAAAACCAAAGGCCATCAAGAAGCCGGCACTTGCGGAGGACGACGAGCCGGCGGCGCATTACCATGGCCACCGCGAACGTCTCAAAGCCAAGTATCGCGAACATGGCGATACCGGGCTGGCGGACTACGAGATCCTCGAACTGCTGCTGTTCCGGTCGATCCCGCGCCGCGATACGAAACCGCTTGCCAAGGCGCTGATCGCCCGCTTTGGAACGCTTGCCGGAGTTCTCGGCGCGCCGCTCGGATTGCTGCAGGAGATCAAGGGCGTCGGCGAGGCGGTGGCGCTCGACCTGAAGCTCGTTGCGACCGTCGGGCAGCGGATGCTGAAAAGCGAACTGCGCGGCAAGCAGGTCCTGTCGTCCTGGTCTTCGGTGATCGACTATTGCCATGCGGTCATGGCTTACGAACCCCGCGAACAGTTCCGCATCCTCTTTCTCGACAAGCGGAATGCGCTGATCGCCGACGAGGTGCAGGGCCATGGCACCGTCGACCATACGCCGGTCTATCCGCGCGAAGTCGTGCGCCGGGCGCTCGAACTGTCAGCCACCGCGATCATTCTCGTGCACAACCATCCGAGCGGCGACCCCATTCCTTCCCGTGCCGATATCGACATGACCAAGACGATCGTCGACACCGCGAAACCCTTGGGTATCACGGTGCACGACCACATCATCATCGGCAAGGACGGCCATGTCAGCCTGAAGGGGCTGAGGCTTATTTAGAGCTATTGATGGCGTTGCTTTTCACGACAAAGAGCATAATCCAAAGATAAATTCCCAAGTTCACAAGTAATAGTATCAGGCGCATTTCAAAGGCGGAATCTATCCCATCAATCAGCGTCCGGTTTCCAGTCAACGTACTAACGATACGATGCTCGTGCACGTAAAGACGGAAAAGGAGGAATGCCAAGGCAGCATTTCCAAAGACTGCAAGCCATACCAGCTTGGTTTTATGTGTAGCCGCAAGCGCTCTCAGATCCAGCGATTGAGCTATCGCCAAAAAAAAACCAAAAGCAACGGCGAAAACAAGAACGACGATTTGGTTGCCAGAATCCCAAAAATTCTGGGCATACGCCAAGGCCAGTTCCGGCTCTTTAGGGTCCAAGGCCTGGCTCACTTTAGTAATTCCGCCTTCAGGTTCGATATGCAGCAGATCATACAAGCCCATTTAAGCATCCCCGCGCTATTCGAGTATTAAAACAGGCAAGCAACCAAAAGTCGATTTCCATCTATCTACAATCTTAACGATACGGCGAGATAAATCTTAAACTCGCCCGTCTGCAGTTACAATCCGGCCGAGTTGATCACCCCACCTGCACCATGTGGCCTTCGGAAACCTCGCGGTACTGGCGGGCCGGCGGCTGGAAACCCACCGGACGGACCGGGCTCTTCAATTCGTCATTGGAAATGCCACGACGGATGCCGCGGCGGGCCGGGTCCGGCACCGGAACGGCGGCCATCAGCTTTTTCGTATAGGGATGCTGAGGATTGTCGAACACCGCCGCGCGCGGGCCGATCTCGACGATTTCGCCGAGATACATGACCGCCACCCGATGGCTGACACGCTCGACCACCGCCATGTCGTGGCTGATGAACAGGAAGGCGAGATTGAGGCTCTCCTGCAGGTCGAGGAGCAGGTTGCAGACCTGTGCCTTGATCGAGACGTCGAGCGCCGAGACGCTTTCGTCGGCGACGATCACCTTCGGATCGAGCGACAGGGCACGGGCAATGGCGATGCGCTGGCGCTGGCCACCTGAAAACTCGTGCGGATAGCGCCCCGCCATGTCCGGCGAAAGGCCCACTTTGCGGAGCAGGTCAGCGGTCTTTTCCTTGGCGTCCTTCGTATTGCCGAGCTTATGCTTGACGAAGGGTTCGGAAATCGCAGCGCCGACCGTCATGCGCGGGTTGAGCGACGAGAACGGATCCTGGAAGATCATCTGGATGGTCTTGCGCATGTCGCGCAGCCCCGTCTGATCGAGGCGCAGGACATCGTAGCCGTCGAGCGCCACGTCGCCGCTGGTGGGCTCGATCAGCCGCATGATCGAGCGGCCGGTCGTCGACTTGCCGCAGCCCGATTCACCGACCAGCGACAAGGTCTCGCCCTGGAAGAGATCGAAGGAAATGTTCTCGACCGCGTGGACGGAACCCGTCTGCGTCGCAAAGAGGCCGGAGCGGACGGCGAAGCGGGTAACGAGGTTCTTCACCGCCAATACCGGGGTTTTTCGGGTATCGACCGTGCCGGCGACTTCCTTGGGCTCGGCAGTCTCGCCGGTAGCGATGTCGACGACCGGGAAGCGGGTCGGCCATTTGCGGTCCTGCATCGAGCCGAGCCGCGGCACGGCGGAGAGCAGCGCCCGCGTATACGGGTGCTTGCCGCGGTGAAAAATCTCCTCGGTCGGACCGCTTTCGACAGCCTCGCCGCGATACATGACGATGGTGCGGTCGGCGATCTCGGCGACCACACCCATGTCATGGGTGATGAAGAGCACCGACATGCCCTCCTCCTCCTGCAGCACCTTGATGAGATCGAGGATCTGTCCCTGGATGGTGACATCGAGCGCGGTAGTCGGTTCGTCGGCGATCAGCAGCCTCGGTTTCGAGGCCAGTGCCATCGCGATCATCACGCGCTGGCGCATGCCGCCGGAGAACTGGTGGGGATAATCGTCGAACCGGGCGCCGGCGTTCGGAATGCGGACCTTTTCGAGCAGCCGCACGGTTTCGGCGCGCGCCTGCGATTTCGACAGTCCCTTGTGGCGCGTCAGCACTTCCGAGATCTGCCGCCCGATCGTGAAGATCGGATTGAGCGAAGTCATCGGCTCCTGGAAAATCATCGAGACGTCGTTGCCGCGCACGCCCCGCATCTCCTTTTCGGAGATCGACAGGAGATCCCGGCCGGAGAGCAGGATGCTGCCCTCGATCCTGCTCGTGTTGGCCGCAAGCAGCCGCATGATCGACAGCGAAGTGACGCTCTTGCCGGAGCCGCTTTCCCCGACGATCGCGACCGTCTCGCCCGGATGCACGTCGAAGGAGACGTCGCGGACGACGCTTTTCCATTCGCCGTCGACGAGGAAGGATGTCGTCAGGTTCCTGACGGAAAGAACAGGTGTCTCGGTCATTGGGGCTTCCGTCTTCAGGGCTTCCGTCATTGGGGCTTCCACGAGGTGGCAAAGGAGGCCGAGGCGCGGCCTTCCGCCTCGCGGACCGCTTCCAGCTCGGCGATCTTCTGGTCGATGACCCGGCGGTCGATCATGCCGTGCGGGTTTTCGCGGGTCGGCATGGTTTCGGCGACATGCAGGAACCGTTCCTGCGCCACCGAATAGAGCCGGCGCAGTTCGCCGAGCGGATCGGCGTGATCGTCGGCATTGATGCGCAGCCAGGGATAATCCTGGTCGCGATAGAGAACCATGGCGGCAGACTGCTTGCCGCGCTTGTCGCCGCCGGCGGCCTCGCCTGCATCCATGGCGGCCAGCAGGCGCTCGGCGAGCGGCGCGCCTCCGTCCGCCTTTTGCCTGTAGACCCTAAGCGTCTCGGCGATCACCTGCGGCCCCGCCAGCATGTTGCCGGCAACGGAGACGTTGTCGTCGACCAGATGGCCGGCCCAGTCGACGCAGATCTCGCCGGTATAGGCGGCGTTGCGGCCGTTGGCGTCAATCAGGTGGAACTGGCGCTGGCGCCGGCCGTCATCGCGCGCCGTCAGCACCTCGACGATCTCCTGCGGGCTCTTGCCTTCTTCCAGCAGCTTCAGTCCGTCCGTGCCGTAGAGCGGACTGACGAAGGCCTGGGTGGCAACGGCGCCTACCCTGCCCTTGATATGCGGCACTGCGGCGCCGACCGCGAAGAAGCGGCTGGCGACGGCGATGCCGAAATGACCCGTCGCGGGGTCGCGTGCGACGATCGACCAGGTCATGGCTTATCTCCCGACCGCGTAAGCCTGCATCAAGCGCGGCGTTGCAGCTGCCCGCAACAATCCGTCCGCGTCGCGGCGTGCGGCGGTCAGCCGGCCGACGCTCCAGGGATCGGCAACGGTGATCTGGTGGCCGCGGCCGCGCAACTCGGCGAGCACGTCGGTACCGATATTGCTCTCCACCATGATGTGTCCCGGCTGGCTGGTGCGCGGATAGAAGGAGCCGGGAAAATGCGTGGTGTGGAACAGCGGCATGTCGATCGCCGCCTGCAGGTTCGGCTTGTGGTGGACGTATCGCAGGAAGAACGGCAACTGCCATTGATCCTGCTGGTCGCCTCCGGGCGTGCCGAACACCAAAGTCGGACGGCCCTCATGCAGGGCCAGCGACGGAGTGAGCGTCGTGCGCGGACGTTTTCCCGGTTCCAGCGAGGTCGGCAGGCCGGGTTTCAGCCAGAACATCTGGGCGCGGGAGTTCAGGGCAAAACCGAGGCCCGGCACGATCGGCGAGGACTGCAGCCAGCCGCCCGACGGCGTGGTCGAGACCATGTTGCCCCAGCGGTCGATGACGTCGATATGGACCGTGTCGCCGCGCTTCTCCGTGAGATGCGACATGGTCGGCTCGTAGACCGCGCCCTTGCCGCTCACTTCCGCCAGCATGCCCATGGTGAGGTCAAACTGGTGGTCGTAGCCGGGCACGCGGCCTGGCCGCAGCTCCAGCGAGGCTTCCTTGCCGATCAGCTTGCGGCGCTCGGCATTGTAGCCTTCCGACAGCAGGTATTCGGTCGGGATCTGCGCGAAATCCGGGTCGCCGTAATAAACTTCGCGGTCGGCGAAGGCGAGCTTCATGGCCTCGACGACAATATGCACGAAATCCGGTCCGGCCGGATCCATCGCCGAGAGGTCAAAGCCCTTCAGCAGCGCCAGCGACTGCAGAAGCACAGGCCCCTGCCCCCAGGCCGGCGTCTTGGCGACGGTCCAGTCGTGATAGTCATAGGTCTGCGGCGCCTCGACGGTCGCCCGCCAGTTGGCCATATCGTCGGCGGTCAGCACGCCCTTGTGGCGGGCGCCGCTCGCATCCATGACTTCGGCCGTCGAGACATAACGGTCGATCGCCTCGGCGACAAAGCCGCGATAGAAAGCGTCCCGAGCGGCCTCGATCTGGTTTTCGCGGCCGGTCTTGGCTTCAGCCTCGGCGATGAGACGCTTCCAGGTCTCGGCAAGCACCGGGTTTTTGAAGTTGCTCTGCGCTTCGGGAGCCACGCCGCCCGGAAGCCAGGTAGCGTAGGATGTCGGCCACTCGGTCTCGAAGAAGCTCGCCAGCCCCTTGATGGTGGCGGAAACGCGGGCAAGCATCGGGTGGCCGTGCTCGGCGTAATAGATCGCCGGCTCGAGCACGTCGCGGACGCTCATCGTGCCGTAGTCGCGCAGCATCAGCATCCAGCCGTCGAAGGCGCCGGGGATGACGGTCGCGAGCAGGCCGTCGCCGGGGATCAGCTTCAGGCCTTCCGACGCGTAATGCTCGATGGTGGCGTCAGCCGGCGCCGGCCCCTGGGCGCAGATGACTTCGACCTTGTCCTTTTTCTTCGAATAGAAGACGGCTGGCATGTCGCCGCCCGGGCCGCAGAGATGCGGCTCGACGATCTGCAGCACGAAGCCGGTTGCAACGGCCGCATCGAAGGCATTGCCGCCCTTTTCGAGGATCGCCATGCCGACGGCCGAAGCGATCCAGTGGGTCGAGGTGACGACCCCGAACGTGCCGAGGATTTCCGGCCGTGTGGTGAATTCAGTCATGGGTATAGGTCCTTTCACATCACGCTTCGCGCGGTCATCATGCTTCGCGGGGATCCAGCGCATCGCGCAGGCCATCGCCCAGGAGATTGAAACCAATAACGACGAGGAAGATCGCCGCACCCGGCCACATCGCCATCCAGGGCGCCTGGCTCAGGAAGTTCTTGGCGACGTTCAGCATCGAGCCCCAGGACGGGGATGGCGGCTGCTGGCCGAGGCCGAGGAAGGAAAGGCTCGCCTCGGCGATGATCGCGGTTGCGATCGTCAGCGTCGCCTGGACGATGATCGGGGCAAAGACGTTGGGCAGGATGTAGCGGGTCATGATTTCAAAGTGGTTCAGGCCAACGGCACGTGCGCCTTCGACATAATCCTCCGTCTTGACCGCCAGGACCTGACCGCGGGTCAGCCGCACGAAGATCGGCATGGCGGACAGGCCGATGGCGATCATCGCATTCATCAGGCTCGGGCCCAGGAATGCGGCGAGCGCGATCGCCATGATCAGGAAGGGCATGGCGAGCAGCGCCTCGGTGATGCGCGAGATCACCATGTCCACCCAGCCGCCGAAATAACCGGAGACGAGGCCGAAGGGCACGCCGATGCCGACCGCGATGACGACGGAGAACACCCCGGCCATCAGCGACGCCCGGGCCCCCCAGATCATGCGGGACAGGATGTCGCGGCCGAGATCGTCGGTGCCGAGCCAGTGCATGGCCGAAGGCGCCTTGCGGATCGCCGTCCAGCTTGTCGCGACGGGATCGATGATCGGCAGGATCGGCGCGCTGGCCGCGAGGATTGCGAAGAACAGCACGAAGACTGCGCCGACGAGCGCGCTCCGGTTCTTCTTCATCTTTCGCCATGCGCGGCTCCTGTCGCGCTTGGCTGCCGCAACCGGCGGCGCTTGGTCGATCGTGGTCATAGGGTGGCCCTCAGACGCGGATTGAGGAGGACATAAAGAACGTCGGCGAAAAGGTTCATCAAGATGAAGCCGACTGCCGTGCACAGCACGACGCCCTGCACCACCGCGTAGTCGCGGTTGAAGACGGCATCGACGATCAGCTTGCCGAAGCCCGGAATGGTGAAGATCTGTTCTGTCAGGACGGCGCCGGCCAGCAGTTCGCCAAACAGCAGCGCCGACAGCGTCACCACCGGCAGAAGCGCATTGCGGAAACTGTGGCTCAGAATGACTTCCCGCGGAGAAAGCCCCTTGGCGCGGGCGGTGCGGATATAGTCGGCGCTGAGCACGCCGATCATCGCCGAGCGGGTATGACGCATCAGGGTCGCGGCCAGCGCATTGCCGAGTACGAAGGCCGGCATGACCATGGTCTGCAGGGACCGGACAGGATCGACGAAGATCGACTCAAAGCCCGAGGCCGGCAGCCAGCCAAGCTGCACCGAGATCAGCAGGATGAGCATGATGCCGAGCCAGAAATTCGGGATGGACAGGCCGGTCAGCGCCAGCACATTGGCGATGTAATCGATAAACGTGTTCTTCTTGACCGCTGCCAGGATGCCGATCGGAATGCCGATCAGCATGGCGAAGAACATCGCCATGACGGCGAGCTGGATCGTCACCGGCAGCTTCTGGAGGATCAGTTCCAGGACCGGCTGGTTGGTGCGCAGCGAGATGCCGAAGTCACCGGTCAGGACACCGCCGAGCCAGTAGAAATACTGGAAGACGACCGGATCGTTCAGCCGGTATTTGTCGCGCAGGAATTCGATGACCGTCGGATCGCGCTCCTCGCCGGCCATCGCCAGAATGGGATCGCCGGGCAGCAATTTCTGCAGTGAAAAGACAAAAATGGAGATGATCAGCAAGGTCGGTATGGCGACCAGCAGACGCTTTCCGATGTAGACAGGCATGACGCCGTCCCCCGTTGAGCAACATTGTTACAAAGTGATGCGGAAAAGTGCCGCATGGGTCCACTCCCCACGCGGCACGGGAGGCTTAGCCCTTCTTGACGCCTTGCAGGCGGATCATGCCGTCAGGATTGGGCACGAAACCCGTGACGTTCTTCTTGTAAGCCCAGATCCACGACTGATGACCGAGATAGATGACCGGCATGTCTTCGTTGAGGATCACTCCCGCAGCATCGTATTTCTGCTTGCGGACCGCGTCGTCGGTCGAGGCGCGCGCTTCGTTGAGCAGCTTGTCGACGTCCGGGTTGCAGTATTTCACGTCGTTGATACCGCCCTTGCAGGTGATGAACTGATGGATATTGCCATCCGGATCGACACGGCCGGACCAGTCGGAGCGGCTAAGCTGAAAATTGCCGCGGGTCTGCTCTTCGAGCAGCGTCGCGAACTCGGTCGACTTCAGGCTGACGTCGAAGCCGGCTTCGGCGACCATCGACTGCAGGATCTGCATCATCTGCTGGGCAACCGGGTTGTTCGGAATCTGCAGCTCGACCGGGACACGGTCGAAACCGGCGGCCTTGATCAGAGCCTTGGCCTTGGCGACATCGCGGGCGGGAACCGGGATTGCCTTGTTGAACCACGGGCTATTCGGCGGGAACGGCTGATTGCCGCCAACGGCGGTGCCTTCGTAGACGATCTGATTCATGGCGTCGCGGTCGATCGCCAGCGAGAAGGCCTGGCGCAGGCGCTTGTCCTTGCCGAACGGATTGTCGGCACGCGCGCCGTTGGCGATATTGGCGTAGAGCGCCATGTATCCGATGTTGACGGTCGCATCGTATTTCAGGCCCGAATTGCCCTTGACGGCGGTAACGTCGGTCGGAGCCAGACGCTCGATGAAGTCAAGGTCACCCGACTGCAGGTTGGCAAGGCGCACGGTCGTATCCGGGATCGGCAGGTATGTGACCTTGTCGACGAAGATCTTGTCCTTGTTCCAGTAATCCTTGAATTTTTCGAGCACGATGCGGTCCTGCTGGACGCGCTCGACAAACTTGAACGGGCCGGCGCAGACAGGCTTGGAGCCGAAATTGGCGCCGAGCGCCTTGGCGGCGGTCGGCGAGACGATCATGCCGGCGCGGTCGGAGAGTTGGGCGAGCAGCGTCACGTCGGGAGCCTTCAGCGTGAACTTGACTTCCAGCGGACCAGATGCCTCGACCTTGGCGACGGACGTCAGTTCGCTCTTGCGGCGAGATTCCGGCAGGGTCATATTACGTTCGATGGTGGCAACCACGGCGGCGGCATCGAGCGGGGTGTCGTCATGGAACTTGACGCCCTCGCGGATCTTCATCGTCAGTTCCTTGCCGTCGGCGGACCATTTCCACTCAGTGGCGAGTTGGGGAACGATCTTCAGGTCGGGCGAAACGTCGACCAGCTTGTCGCACAGCGCAGTATAGACGATACGTCCGACGAAGGTGCGGGACTGGGCCGGATCGAGAACGTCGGCATCGTCCTGCAGCCCGATGCGTAAATCGACCGCAAGCGCCGGAAAGGCGAAAAGCGCGCCGGCCAGCAGCGCGGTCGTAAGCTTGGTAAGTCGCATCATGATGAACATTCCTCTCTTGTTTTTAGGTTCCTGTTTTTAGTCTTGGCCGGTTTCCGGCTTCCGGTGGTGGGCCGCATGGCGGCCATTCAGCTTGCTTCGCTGAGCGATCCCTGTTCCACGGAGCCAAGGGACGTCGCGCGGATGAGCCGCTCCTGAAGCATCAGCAGGTGTTCGCGCATCGCCTCCCCTGCCCGTACCGGATCACGTTCGGCGATCGCCTCGATGATGGTCTTGTGCTGCGCAAACGAGATGTTGACCGCGTCGCCGCTCGAACGGGCGCGCTCGCGGATCGCCCGCCATGCCTCGTCCTGGCGGACACGATTGATGACGTCGAAGATCGACAGGAAAAGCTGGTTGCCGGCGCTCTGGGCGATCAACCGGTGCAGCGTTCCATCCCACAGTTCGCGGGCGTCGGCATCGCTGCTCTCGATGATCTTCAAGGCGATCTCTTGCATCTTGACGATATCCGCCGGCTTGGCACGCATGGCCGCCAGCTGGGCGAGCTGCGGTTCGATCCTCAGACGGACTTCCATGATCTCCATGAAGTCCGTGCCGGCGACGATCGCGCCCACATGGTTGCTCCACTCGCTCGGCCTTTCGCCGATAAAGGTGCCTGAGCCCTGGCGACGCCAGATTAGGCCTTCGGATTCGAGCACCTCGAGTGCACGTCGCACCGCGCGCCGGCTAATGCCCAGCATATCGGTCAACGCCCGTTCGGTCGGCAGGCGGCCCTCAGAACCGAATTCCCCCGCCCTTAAAAGCTCCCTCAGGCGATCCAGCGCATAGCTCGAATTGTCATGAGCCTCGCCGGCTTTGTCCTGTACCATTTATCGTACCAATTTCTGATTGGTCCGAATGGACGGCATTTCCTGACCTCCGTCAAGTTAATTTTTCGGCAATTCTTGCAGTGCACAAAATTGATGCATGCAGATTGAAATCAAGGCTTGGACGGGCCGCAATCAAAACTTTAGAATAGGCGGCTACAAAGGGATTCGTGAGTGCTGCCGCATTGCGGCAGCCGTCAGATTCGGAGCGGAGCATCCCATGAACCAATACGACCTCATCGTCGTCGGCAGCGGACCGGCCGGTCGCCGCGCGGCCATCCAGGCAGCCAAGCTCGACAAGAAGGTTCTGGTCGTCGAACAGGGCAAGAGGGTCGGAGGCGTTTCTGTCCATACGGGCACGATCCCGTCGAAGACGCTGCGCGAAACGGCGCTCAACCTGTCCGGCTGGCGCGAGCGCGGCTTCTACGGCAAGGCCTATCGGGTCAAGCAGGAGATCAGTGCGGAGGACCTGCGTCGTCGCCTGCTGATCACGCTCGACCACGAGGTCGAGGTGCTGGAACACCAGTTCGCCCGAAACCGCGTCCAGAGCATCCGTGGCAAGGCGACTTTCGTCACGCCCGACACGATGGCAATCGCCAAGGACGACGGCGACGTCATGCACGTCATGGGCAAATCGATCCTGCTCGCGGTGGGCACCAAACCCTTCCGTCCCGACTACATGCCCTTCGACGGCAAGACGGTTCTCGACAGCGACGAGCTGCTCGAAATCGAGCAACTCCCCCGTTCGATGGTGGTCATCGGCGCCGGCGTTATCGGCATCGAATATGCGACCATCTTCAGTGCCCTGGATACCGCCGTCACCGTCATCGATCCGAAATCGACCATGCTCGACTTCATCGACAAGGAAATCGTCGAAGACTTCACCTACCAGCTGCGCGACCGTAACATGAAGCTGCTGCTCGGCCAGAAGGCGGACAAGGTGGAACGGCTGCCGGACGGCAAGGTTATGGTGCACGTGGACAGCGGCCGCCAGATCATTACCGACATGGTGCTGTTCGCCGCCGGCCGCATGGGCGCCACCGACACACTGAACCTCGCCGCAGCCGGCCTCGAGGCCGACAGCCGCGGCCGCCTCAAGGTCAATCCCGAGACCTTCGAGACCTCCGTTCCCAACATCTATGCCGCCGGCGATGTCGTCGGCTTTCCGAGCCTCGCCTCGACCTCGATGGAACAAGGCCGCGTCGCGGCGCGCGTCGCCGTCGGCGCGATTGCCAAGGAACCGCAGAAATATTTCCCCTACGGCATCTATGCCGTGCCGGAAATCTCCACCTGCGGCCTCACCGAAGAGGAAATGAAGGAGCGCGGCATTCCCTACGAATGCGGCATCGCCCGCTTCCGCGAGACCTCGCGCGGCCATATCATGGGCCTCGATACCGGCCTCCTGAAGCTGATCTTCTCGCTGAAGACCCGCCGCCTGCTCGGCGTCCACATCGTCGGCGAAGGGGCGACTGAACTCGTCCACATCGGCCAGGCAGTCCTGAACCTCAAGGGCACCGTCGAATATTTCGTCGAGAACACGTTCAACTACCCGACGCTCGCCGAAGCCTACAAGATCGCCGGCCTCGACGCCTGGAACCGCATGGGCGAAGGCCCGAAGGAAGCACCGGTCGCAACCTCCCAGTCCACGGACACGACCGCGACCACCACGGAACCTGCCAGCGAGAAGAAAAAATCCGCCTCCAAGTGAGGCGGTAATTCTCGCCAAGCCGTCCGATCAAACGAAAAAAAGCCGCCCCGAAAGGCGGCTTTTTCTTTGGTGTCGCGGAACCGCCCCGAAGGGCAATTCATCAACGCGAGTAGAATTCGACGACCAGCTGCGGTTCCATGATAACGGCGTAAGGAACGTCGCTCAGGCCCGGAACGCGGGCGAAGGTGGCAACCATCTTGTTGTGGTCGGCTTCGATATAGTCCGGAACGTCGCGTTCAGCGAGCGAAACGGCTTCGAGAACCGTAACCATCTGCTTCGACTTCTGGCGGACTTCGATGACGTCGCCGGCCTTGCAACGGTAGGAACCGATGTTGACGCGAACGCCGTTGACGGTGACGTGGCCATGGTTGACGAACTGGCGGGCAGCAAAGACCGTCGGAACGAACTTGGCGCGGTAGACGATCGCGTCGAGGCGCGATTCGAGCAGACCGATCAGGTTTTCCGAAGTGTCGCCCTTGCGGCGGTTGGCTTCGTCATAGATCGAGCGGAACTGCTTTTCGCGCAGGTCGCCGTAATAGCCCTTGAGCTTCTGCTTGGCGCGCAGCTGCACGCCGAAGTCGGAAAGCTTGCCCTTGCGGCGCTGGCCGTGCTGGCCCGGGCCGTATTCGCGGCGGTTCACCGGGGACTTCGGACGACCCCAGATGTTTTCGCCCATACGGCGGTCGATCTTGTATTTGGACGATTCGCGCTTGCTCATCGTATTTCCTTATCAAACGGTTACACCGACTTGCTGCCAAGCCGGATCAAGGAAACACGCCCTCCTCTGAGCCCTGATTTAAGAGCTCTGACAGGTCTCTCACGAAAGCGTTCGGAGAAAACCACGGGACATGTCAGTGAAACACCGGGTCTTTCGGCCCGGCGTTGGCGCGGTGTTTAGGCGGATGTCACAGGAATGTCAACTGCACCGGTCTCTTAACCTTTCGGCAAGGCTGTCCGCAGGCTTTTTTGACGGAACAGGGGGTTCGTACCATCTTAAGGAAAGGAGGTGTCGTGTCATGAAATCGAAACTCTGGAACAGCCCGATCAGGATCGAGAATCCCGAAACCGGCATGGTCCGCACCGTCAAGACGGTACGCGAGGCAAAAACAGTCCTCGACCGCTTCTGGCCGGACTATCACGGCAGTCAGCATCATCTGGCGGAACAGGTTTGCGACGAAGCACTGAAGGGAAAGTCGAGGCCCTCGGAAGCCCGGCGCGCCTTTATCGCCGCAGCGGTGGAAGCGCATTTTCACATCCACTGACGGCTTATTCGGCAGCGGCCCTCGCCTCGCCCTCATCCGGCGCATCGGCGCTGCCGGGCGCGGTCTCCGCCTGCAGATCCGGGAAGGCAACGATGCGTTTGCCCGAAAAGTTAGCATGCACGACGATCAGCCCCTGTTCCTCGAAATAACCGAGCAAGCGACGGGCGCGACGCGCCGAGTGGGTGCCGTAGGCCCGGGCGATCCGTGCATCCGACGGGCATGGTTCGCCTGATATCGCCGCCTTCGCCATCAGCAGGAAAACGCCCTGCAGGTCATCCGAAACGGCTGATGACAGCGACAGCGCTGTCCCCCAGGCCTCGCCGGAAGCGGTTTCCACGTCGACGCCGGAACGGGTGATTGCCGTGCGGCGGCGGAATTCACCGAGCGAGAGCGGCGGACCCGGCAGGCGCCGCATCCGGGCGCGTACCAGAAAATCCTGATATAGGACGGAATCCGTCCGGTAGGCGGATTGCGGATCGTCGAGAATTTCGGACAGGACGGCGGACAACCGTTCTTCGCGCTCTTCGGCGGACAATTCCGGCTGGGCGACACGCGGCTCCTGCGGTGCCGCCACCGCTGATGGCGTCGAGCGCGACAGTTCGGCCAGGATATCCGTCGTCGGCCGCGGCGCCGGCGGGGCGCGGCGGACCATCGGCCGGGAAAATTCTTCCGGATCCGGCGTGAAGATCAGGTCCTCAACATCCTGCGGCGCATCCGGCAGCGGCATCAGCTTGGGGCTCGAAGAGCGTGCCGAGGTCTCGACCGTACCGATGACGATCGGCAACGGCCGGCGCGACAGAGCCGGGCCAAGGGCGACGAAATTGCCACGTTTCAGATCGCGAAACATTTCCGCCTGGCGGCGATCCATGCCGAGCAGATCGGCGGCGCGGGCCATGTCGATATCGAGGAAGGTGCGGCCCATCAGGAAGTTCGAGGCTTCGGCCGCGACGTTCTTGGCGAGCTTTGCCAGCCGCTGGGTCGCGATGACGCCGGCAAGGCCACGTTTTCGGCCACGGCACATCAGGTTGGTCATTGCACCGAGCGAAAGCTTTCTGGCGTCTTCCGACACATCGCCGCCGACCGATGGCGCAAACATCTGCGCTTCGTCGACCACGACCAGAACCGGATACCAGTATTCGCGATCGGCATCGAACATGCCGTTGAGGAAGGCGGCGGCGGCGCGCATCTGCTCTTCGAGATCGAGGCCTTCGAGCGTCAGGACGCAGGAGACGCGATTCTTGCGGATGCGGTTGGCGATGCCGGCAAGCTCGGCTTCGCTGCGCTCGCCATCGACCACGACATGGCCGAATTTTTCAGAGAGCGTGACGAAATCGCCTTCCGGATCGATCACCACCTGCTGCACCCAGGGCGCGGACTGTTCCAGAAGGCGGCGCAGGAGATGTGACTTGCCGGAGCCGGAATTTCCCTGCACGAGCAGACGGGTCGCCAGAAGCTCCTCGATATCGAGCTTGGCCGGATCGCCCCCGGACACAATTCCCATATCGATGCCGACCTGCAATGCACTTACCTCGTATGCTGTCTCTTCGCGGTGACCGTTAGAAGCCGCGACTCCGGAACTCTAACAGAGATCGGGATTCGTTTCGCCGGGCAAGATCGAAAATGCACAGGCCTTTGGGAGCTACTCGAAATTGAGCTGCCAAGAGATGCCGAAACGATCCTGAAGCCAGCAGAATTTCCGGCTGAACCCGTAATTGTCGGTGGGCATCAGGAACATCCCGCCCTCGCTCAGGGCTCCGGCCAGCCGCGTGAGCTCCTCTTCCGCCTCGCATTCCACAAAAAAGGAAAAGGACGGCGTGAAATCGAAGACATGTTTTACCGGGCTGTCGATACAGACCACCTGCTGGCCCGCGACCTCGAAGGTGGCGCGAAACACGCTGCCTTCCGGCCCCGCCTCGCCCGGTCCGTAACGCCTGATGTCGACGATCCTGCCAGCCGGCAGCACCGAGGTATAAACGGTGATCGCCTCTTCGCAGGTGCCGCCCTGGAACATCAGGAAGGGCCGGACGGATTTCACTGGACCAGACATCGGGTTCTTCCTTTACGAAGCGGCCCTTCGGTAGAGCGCCAGAGACCCCGCGAGCGCCAGAAGCGCGCCACCACAGAGCCGGTCAAGCCAGAGCGCGCCTTTCTTCTTCAACAGATGCACCGCCCGCGAGCCGAGCAACGCATAGGCGAACATAACGGCGAAATCGATGAGCGCAAAAACGAGCGCCAGGATCGCATATTGCGGAAACTGCGGCGCCTCTGGCGCTATGAACTGCGGCAGGAAAGCCGAGAAGAACAGGTATCCCTTGGGATTGGTAACCGCGACAAGGAAGCTCTTCAGGAAGATTGACGTTGCGGAACCCGAACCGGCCGCGGCATCGCCTGCCGTTACGTCAAGCGAGCCTTTCGAGCGCAGAAGCATGAACCCGAGAAACGCGAGATAACCGGCACCCAGCCATTTGACGACCGAGAACCAGAATTCTGAGGCTGCCAGCAGAGCGCCGAGGCCGAGAGCCACTGCGCCGATCAGCGCGAAATCGGAGATCATCGCACCGGCCATGCCAGGCAGCGCACGGCGCAGACCATAACGCGAGCCGTTGGTGAGCGCCAGGAGAACGGTCGGCCCGGGCGTGGCGATGCCAATGAACGCGACGATCGCAAAGGCGAACAGGGTAACGTTACTCATCGCTCTTCTCCTACCAGAGGTGCCGGCCATCGATGACCGTGTGCGGCCATTCCTCGGCGTCGAAGTCGTCGAACAGCCGGGCGTTCACGGCGATACGCCGGGTCTTGCCGTCCCAGGTGCCGTCCATCTGGAAATCCGGGCTGTCGCTATAGGTGGCGCAGCCGCATGTGCCGCAGAAATGATGCGCCACCGTTTTGGTGTTCCACCGATAGACCTTGTCATTGGCGGCATCGGCGGTGACCTTCACCTGCTTCGGCTCGTAATAGGCATGCAGCGCGCCGCGCCTGGAGCAGAAGGTGCAGGTGCAACGGGTGAGTGCCTGTGGCAGTTCGCCCTTGATCTCGAAAACGGTCTCGCCGCAATGGCAACGCCCGGTGATCATCAACTGTTCCTCCTTGACGAAGCTCAGACGGCTGCCCGCTTGAAGCCGACCGACAGCAGCCCGGCGCCGATCATCAGCGAACCGCCGGTGCGGTTGACGATCCGCTGGACCTTCGGCTTGCGGATCGTGTTGCGGGCCATCGAGGCCAGCAGGCCGTAGAGCGTGGCGTTCAGGGTCGCGAGCACCAGGAAGGTCACTTCGAAGACCACCATCTGGAAGAACAGGGGCTGGCTGAGGTCCAGGAACTGCGGCAGGAAGGCCACGAAGAAGACAATGCTCTTCGGGTTCAGTGCGGTGACCACATAGGTATGCAGGAAAATCTTGAACGGCTTTACCGACGTCACTTCGGCTTCGCCGAGATCAGCGGCCCGTTCGGAAACCGGCGCGCGCCAGAGCTTGATACCGAGATAGATGAGGTAAGCAGCACCCACCCATTTCAGCACCGTAAAGAGCGCTGCAGAGGTCGCAAGCAGAGCACCCAGCCCGAGCATGGACGCGGTCATCGCCGTGAAGTCACCCAGCGCCGTGCCGGCAACCGTTGCGGAGGCCACCTTGCGGCCATGGCTCAGCGCATAAGAAATGACGAGCAGGATCGTCGGCCCCGGAATGGCTAGGAGAACCGACGAAGCGGCGACGAAAGCGAGCCAGTGTTCAAGCGACATGCGAATGCTCCTCCATGGAATAGAGGGAGCAAGCCACCGATTTTTTCAGTTTGCAAGTGGGTTCTTGGCAGGCATTGCTTTCGCGATCAGGCCGCCTTGGTATCCAGAGGGCGAACCGGCGGCTGCTCGCGTTCCATGGCCTGCGCCAGGTCATAATTCGCCTGCATCGACAACCATGCGCGGGCAGTACTGACGCCCGCTCGCTCCAGGCGGACCGCCAGATCAGGGCTGATCCCTGCGCGTCCATGCAGCACGCGCGACAGAGCAACCCGTGACATGCCGAGACGCGTCGCCGCTTCCGTCACCGACAGACCGAGCGGGACAAGCACGTCCTCGCGCAGAAGCTCACCGGGGTGCGGAGGAGATTTCATCATCGTTACGGCTCCTTTCAGTGGTAATCTTGATAATCGACGAGTTCGACGTCCGGGCTGACAAAACGAAACGTCACCCGCCAGTTGCCGTTGACCCAGATCGACCAATGGCCTTTCAGGTTTCCTTTGAGCGGATGCAGCTTGAAGCCAGGCAAGTTCAAATCTTCCGGACTGACTGCGACATCGAGCAGGCCCAGAATGCGCGCCAATTTAGCCGCATGAGCGGCCTGAATGCCTTTCGTCGTACCGGAACGGTAAAAAGCCTCGAGTCCCTTGTGCCGGAAGCTGACGATCATGGCTCACCGTATCGCGTATCGCAACGCGATACAAGCTTGACTATGCGGTCCGGCGGTGGAGTCGTATGTCGGGAAGAGATGCCCTCTCCAGTATCCGCGATCCTCTTCCGGTGTGTAAAGCTGAGCCAACCAGGGCAGCCGCTCGTCGAAGGAAGTACGGTGAACGCTCGCAGCGGCCGCCATATCGTCACGGCAAAGCTTGCGGAAGACGACCGTCATTCTTTCAGCTCCAGCCATAGAATCCTCCACGAGAGGCCCCGGCGGCAAGTCCCGCCGGGGACCCATCTCAGTCCTTTCACAGCCGGAGGTCCCAAAGGTTGAACCGGGCATTGCCGCGGTCGTCCTCGAGTTCGGGGAAACCGACATCGCGGCGCATCCGGTTGGAAAGATCAGAGATCTGGTTCCGTTCTTGACGACGCCTCCAGACTGCCAGGAGCAGTGCGCCAGCAGTCTTCCAGACGCCATGCTCGCGGCAGAGTTCATGAACCGCAGCCGAAAGGGTATCAGCAACTATAAATTGTGATTCACGCATGATTTTCCGTCCCGGCGCATGTCGCGATCAGGTCCTCTGAGATGAAGAAAGACGTGCGGATGCGGACGAGGAAACGCGGTAAATCGCGTCGTCAGCCGGTCACGTCAGATCAATGGGAAAAGTGCCAAAACGGCGGAAATCCAGCCTTACACAGCCTGGAAGCACATACCGGCCGGCATCGATGTGCGAGACACCGAGACCACAATGGCCGTTCCGCCAGAAAGGCGCATATACATGGTAATGGACTTCATTTCACGCCTCCTGTGTTCGATTTGCGGAATGGATAAATAATACACGAGATCGCCCGATGAGCAAGCGCACAATCGCGAATTGCATTCATCACGAAAAAACCGTGGCAAATAAGCCACATTGCTCGGTGGCGCTCAGGCCCTCAGCCCAAAACCCTGCATCAGCCGGCGGGTGGCGAAGTCGGGATTGCCGGAGGTGAAGACGGCAAAGTCGTAATTGTCGGGATGCTCGGCGCCCTCGACCAGCGGCACTTTTCTGCGTGCCTGCCTGGCGATTGCCTCGGCAGGGTCGAGCCAATCCACCGGCCAGGGGGCAAGCCTGCGGAACACATTGGCCATGAACGGGTAATGGGTGCAGGCAAGCACGACGATATCGGTTTTCCGACCGTCCTTCTCGACGAAACACGGCGCGATCTCGGCCAGCACCGCCTCGTCGGAAATCGTCTCGCCCCGAATATACGCTTCCGCCATGCGGGCGAGGTTCTGCGAACCGACGAGGCGCACATGACACTGGGTGGCGAAGGACTGGATGAGGTCGCGGGTATAGGCGCGCTTGACGGTGCCGGGGGTCGCGAGAACCGAGACGAGGCCTGACCGGGTGCGTTCGGCCGCCGGCTTGACCGCCGGAACGGTGCCGACAAAGGTCATCTTCGGAAAGGTTTCGCGCAGGTCGGCGCCGACCAGGGTGAAAGCGGTATTGCAGGAAATGACACAGACTTCGGGATCGTATTCATCGAGGAGTTTTGTAAAGAGCGCGATCACCCTCTCGCGCAGGGCCGGCTCTTCCCAGTCGCCATAGGGAAAACCGGCATCGTCGGCGACATAGATGAAACCGCGTTCCGGGATCAGCACGCGCGCCTCGCGCAGCACCGTCAGCCCGCCGATGCCCGAATCGAACATCAGCACCGGCTTCGATTCATTCCTCTGCGTCATTCCCCGTCTTCTCCCCAGATGCCCCTTTGGGCAGATCCGCCTTTTCAGGCTTCGGCCCGTCCTTTTTCGACCATCCGCGGGGAAAACGGTCGAGCGAGTTGATGACGCCCCGGAACACGCTGATCTCCTGTTCCGTAAAACCCCGCCGCGAGATGACTGCCCGGAGGTTGTCGATCATTCTTGGCTTTTTCGCGGGCGGATGGAAATAATTGCGGGCGTCCAACGCCTCTTCCAGGTGCTCGAACAGGCCAATGACCTGTTCCTTGGTGGAAGGGCGCTGCTCGATCGGCAGGAAGACCGTCTCGGCAAGATCTTCCATGCCCGATTTCATCCATTCATAGGACATCAGCAGCACGGCCTGAGCGATGTTGAGCGAGGCGAAAGCGGGATTGACCGGAAAGGTGACGATCTCGTCGGCGAGCGCCACTTCCTCGTTGGTGAGACCCCAGCGTTCGCGGCCGAACAGAATGCCGGTCTTCTCGCCTGCCTTGAACTTACCGCGCAGGGTCTCGGCCGCAGTCACCGGAGAACGCACCGGCTTAAAGCCATAGCGCTCGCGCGCCGTCGTCGCATAAACGAAATTGAGATCGGCAATCGCTTCTTCCAGCGTTTCGAACACCTTGGTGCCGTCGATGACGTGGTCGGCCTTGGAGGCGGCGGAGCGAGCCTTTTCGCTCGGCCAACCGTCGCGCGGTTTGACGAGGCGTAGTTCCGCGAGGCCGAAATTGGCCATGGCGCGCGCCACCATGCCGATATTCTCGCCGAGCTGCGGCTCGACCAGGATGACCGCCGGTCCTTCGGCTATAAGTTCGCGCTCGCTGTTCGTGCCTGACATTTCTGTTTCCGTATCCAAATCCGAGGCCGCAATAGCGGTGACCGGGGCAATCGGCAAGCCTTATGCCGTTGCGGGATAAAGCCTGCCCAGCATGGTGCCGATCATTTCGACGCCAACGCGACTGCCGTGCTTGAAGATCGGCAGGTGGCGGCTGCCGCCGCGGCTCAGCTTACGCTTCACCACGAAACATTCCGATCCACGCGCGGAGAGCGCGTCGATATTGCCCAACGTATCCTCCAGTGCCGTCAGCACAGGGCCTTCCGGCTTGTGTCCCGCCTGGACCGCGTTGCGGGCGAAGATCCGCGCCCAATAGGTAGCGCCGAGGAAGATGCCGAGCGTCTGGCGAACCTGGCCCGGACGACTGACAACCGACCAGGTGGTGCCAAGCGGACGCGCGGCGAGCGTGACCTCGCGATATGAGGCGTCGAGCTTGTGAGAGAGCGCGATGATCTCAAAACCGCTTCGGCCCTCCCTGACTGCGGAAAGAAGCTCGCGAAGGCCATCGAACCAGCGCCCCAACGCGAGATCGAGGGTCGAGCGTGTTGAAGCCGGGAAAACGAGGAAGGCGACGATCGTTCCCGCTAGAGCGCCGATCAGCGTTTCCTCGATCCTGAGCTGCAGGAGGTCGAGGGTCAGCACGCCGGTCATGCCATAGATCAGGCAGAGCACGATCGAGATGAAGAAGGTCATCGCCGCATAGGAGATCTGCAGGCAATAGAAGCCGAGGAAGATGCAGAGCACTGCGATCGGCGCCGATACCAGCGGATAACCGCCGATCAGCGTTGCCAACACGAGCCCGGCCGCGATGCCGAGCAGCGTGCCGATCGAGCGCTGAAGGGCTCTGATCGCCGCATCGCCGCGCGACTTGGTGTTTGTGAAGATCAGGAAGGCGGTCAGTACCGCCCAGAACCAACGGTCGCGCGACAGCATCAGGCCAAAAGCCATCGCCAGGCTCGACGCGATGGTGATCTGCACCGCGGATCGCATCACCGGGTTCTTGAGTGAGAAATCGATCTTTGCCGAGGCCGGCGTGGCAGTTGCATCCTCGATGACCCGGAAACGGTCGCGCCGCCCTTCCCCGACGGCTTCCGTCAAGGCCGCCCTCGCCGTCTGCAGCCAGATTAGAGCGCGGGCATTCTCCGCCACCCGGTCGTCGCCGGCGACCGCCGGGCTGGCTGCGATCTTCTCGGCCATATCCCGGTCGTCCTCGATCAGGGCATGAACGAGCAGGAAAGGCGGCAGCGCTTCGAAGGAGAGTACGATCACGCTTTCCGCGGCGAGATGCACGTCGAAGATCTTCATCGTGAGAGACGTGAGCGGCTCGTCTTCCGGATCGATCGTGCCGTCGGCCGTGCGGGGAAGGAAACCCTCGGCCATCAGCACGACGTCCTTCAACCGCTCCTCGAGCTGCCGCAGTTCGCGCCGATCGCTATCCGAGACGATCCCGCCGCTCGATAGAACCGCGAGCTTCATCAGGATATCGCCCACCCTGCCCTGGATCGCCACCAGCGACCGAAGAAGGTCGCGCCGCCAATCGTCCGACAGGAGATAGGTGCGGACCAGATGGCCGATGACGACCGCGATCACCGGACCGATGGCCCCCAAAGGAAGATCGGAAAGGTTCGGCTTGAGATAGGCGCCCATGAAATAGGACGTGAACGCGAACATGCCGACTGCAAATCCGCGCGGCCCGTAGACGCGCCCAACCGTAGCGCCGGCAATGACGACCAGGAACATCGGATCGGAAATGTAGCGGTAGTCTTCGAGCACCGCGGCCAGCCCGACGCAGACGAGGCTGACGGCGCCGCCGATCAGCCGCGTCTTCAACTGGTCCGACGGCAGCCGGTCGCGGACAGCGACACCTCCTTCGATCGAGAGGATGATCGCAAGCCCGTAGGCGATCGTCGGCGGCGCCAGACCAGCCATGTGGATGAGCGCTAGGCAGGCCACCGCTCCAATCACGGTCAGCGTCACCCGTCCTGCCATGCGCAGGCGCGACAGCGCCGGGTCGTTGGCGAGCAGCCAGTCTCGGATCTTTGCGGCAACCGTCATCAACCACCCCAGGCGGGTGCCGGCACCCGCTCCTGGCCGGCGAATATATCGCGTTGATAAAGTTTGGCGATACCGTGCATGGGGCTGAGGGCCACGATCGACAGATCGGCGGGCTGCCCGATCACCGGCACGGTTACTCGCCCTTGGCGATCGAATGCATCTCTTCGACCACCGAATCCCGCTCGCCGTCGGCGACGCGGTGGATGTCGTCGATGACGGGCTTGCCGGCTTCCTGGATGACGTCGAAATGCAGTTCGTTGACACTGTCCTTCACCGCGGCCTCATCGACGCAGGTCCACATTTTGAAGGTCACGGTAACGTCGGTCATGCCGTTCGCGCCCGGCGCCGAGGTGGTCTTGATTTCCTTCAGCGGACAGCCGTCCTGCGACGAGGTGACCACATCGTAGCCGAAGGGATCGCCCGGCTGGTTGTTCTCCGTGTCATAGGCCGGGTGTTTGGCGGCTTCCGCATAGGCGCTCTGGAATTTCTTGCTGAACAGGCGCGACAACGGATCGGCATCGAAGATGTATTTCCATTCGCTGTCGACGGTGTTCCAGTTGTCCTCGGTGATCTTCATCACCTCTTTCACCGGATCGGTAACATCAGCCGCCGAAGCGAAGGTCGAGATGAATGAAAAGGCAAGGGCAAGCGGCAAGGTCCGCATAAGATCAAATCCGGCTGTTGGAGAGCGATTTGGCCGGACATTAATCAGGCTTTGTGGTTTGGCAAGGGCAATCGTCCACAGGTCCGGACGCACCGCGATTTCTCGCGCGAAAAGCCGCATATGATGGCCTCAATGCCTTTGCGTTCCGGCCCGGCGATGTTATAGCGCACCCACTGGTGTCCACCCGTCGGGACCTTGAGGTCCCTTCTATGTCCAAGAGGAATTCCATGCAAAAGATCAAGGTAGCCAACCCGGTCGTCGATCTCGACGGCGACGAGATGACCCGCATCATCTGGCAGCTCATCAAGGACAAGCTGGTCCTTCCCTATCTCGATCTCGACATCGAATATTACGACCTCTCGGTCGAGAACCGCGACGCCACCAACGACCAGGTGACCATCGACGCCGCCAACGCCATCAAGAAGCACGGCGTCGGCATCAAGTGCGCGACGATCACGCCGGACGAAGCCCGCGTCAAGGAATTCAATCTCAAGGAAATGTGGAAGAGCCCGAATGGCACGATCCGCAACATTCTCGGCGGCGTCATCTTCCGCGAGCCGATCATCTGCAAGAACGTGCCGCGCCTGGTTCCGGGCTGGACCAAGCCGATCGTCGTCGGCCGTCACGCTTTCGGCGACCAGTACAAGGCGACCGACTTCAAGTTCCCGGGCAAGGGCACGCTGTCGATCAAGTTCGTCGGCGAAGACGGCCAGGTGATCGAGAAGGAAGTGTTCAAGGCTCCGGGCGCCGGCGTAGCCATGGCGATGTACAACCTCGACGAATCGATCCGCGATTTCGCCCGCGCTTCGCTGAACTACGGCCTGATGCGCAAGTGGCCGGTCTATCTGTCGACCAAGAACACCATCCTCAAGGCCTATGACGGCCGCTTCAAGGATATCTTCGAGGAAGTCTTCAACGCTGAATTCAAGGAACAGTTCGACGCGCTGAAGATCACCTACGAACACCGCCTGATCGACGACATGGTCGCAGCGGCGCTGAAATGGTCCGGCGGCTACGTCTGGGCCTGCAAGAACTATGACGGCGACGTCCAGTCCGACATCGTTGCCCAGGGCTTCGGCTCGCTCGGCCTGATGACCTCGGTTCTGCTTTCGCCCGATGGCCGCACCGTCGAAGCGGAAGCTGCCCACGGCACCGTCACCCGTCATTACCGCCAGCACCAGAAGGGACAGGAGACCTCGACAAACTCGATCGCCTCGATCTTCGCCTGGACCCGTGGCCTCGCACATCGCGCCAAGCTCGACGACAATGCTGCCCTTGCAAAGTTCGCCGCCACGCTCGAAACCGTCTGCGTCGACACCGTCGAAGCTGGTTACATGACCAAGGACCTGGCGCTGCTCATCGGTCCGGATCAGCCGTGGCTCTCGACCACCGCCTTCCTCGACAAGGTGGACGAAAATCTCAAGGTGGCCATGGCTGCCTAAGTCCGAAAAATCGGCTAATCATTCGACGGCGGGGAGCAATCTCCGCCGTTTTCTTTTGTGAGGAAGTTTGCCATGACCGCCACGACGACACCTGCGATCATCCGTCCGCTCGAGCCAGCCGACCGCACCGCCTGGGAACCGCTCTGGGAAGCCTATCTGCGCTTCTACGAGACCGTGTTGCCGAAAGAGATGTACGATCTCACCTGGAGCCGGCTTCACGATCCCGCCGAGCCGATGCATGCTCTCGGCGCCTTCGACGAGACCGGCAAGATGATCGCCATCGCGCATGTCATCTTCCACCGATCCTGCTGGCTGCCCGAATCGACGTGTTATCTGCAGGACCTCTATGTCAAGAATACCCTGCGCGGCCGCGGAACCGGCGCAGCCCTGATTGAAGCGGTGGCAGATCTGGCGCGCGCAAACGGAGCCGGGCGGCTCTACTGGCTGACTCAGGAGAGCAATGCAGCCGCGCGGCGGCTCTACGACCGCATCGCCCAAAACTCCGGCTTCATCCAGTACCGGAAGGCGCTCTAATTCGCCCTGGCGCCTTGATTGATAAGCAAGCTGCACCAAAACATAGACGTCACTGCCCGGAGGACCACATGTCAGATGAACTTGTGCTCTATACAAATCCGATGTCACGCGGCCGGATTGCCCGGTGGATGCTGGAGGAGGTCGGCATACCCTATCGTACCGAAATCCTGCATTTCGGCACGACGATGAAGGGCGACACCTACAGGAGCGTCAACCCGATGGGCAAGGTGCCGAGCATCGCGCACGGCAAGACTGTCGTCACCGAATGCGCGGCGATCTGCGCCTACCTGGCGGATGTCTTTCCGCAGGCGGGTCTTGCGCCCGCCCCCGCCAAGCGAGCCGACTATTACCGCTGGATGTTCTTTGCGGCCGGTCCACTGGAAGCAGCCGTCAGCAACCACGTGCTCGGCTTCGAGGTGCCCAAGGAACGCGAGCGGATGGTCGGTTACGGCACCTATCAGGATGTCATGGATACGCTGGAAGCGGCCGTTCGGGCGAACGCCTATATCGCCGGCGACACGTTCAGCGCCGCGGATGTCTATGTCGGCTCGCAGCTTGGCTATGGACTGCGGTTCGGCACAATCGAAAAACGCGCAGCATTCGAACAGTATTTCGGACGGCTTGCGCTACGCGAAGCTTATCAGCAGGCCAGCGATAAGGACAATGCCGCGGCGGCCGAGCTGCAGAACGCAGGATAAGCTTTACGGATCAGCGGTCGACACCGCCCGGCGATCGCTTGGGCGACGGAGTGGGTATCGGCTTTGCATTGCCGGCGTCGAAACGCAGCATCCATTCATTGCTCATGGAGCTGGCAAGGATTACCGGCCCGACAGGCGGCTTTACGGATTGCGTGCCAGTCGACTGGATGCTGGCTGAACGGACAGCCAAGGGATCCGGCCGCTCGATCGGAACCGGGACGTTCGTCGCGACCATCGGATCCGTGCCGGTCGACGGAATGGACGCAACGTCGAATTCCTTGGCCTGGATCAGGCTGAATGGGTCGGGATTGCTCTGCACGAGTGCGAGCACGTATTCGTCTGCTGGTTTCGGCGGCGGCGTCTGCAGCTCCCCGTCCCTGTCGCGCTTCTCGTAGAAGGCGTTGCCGCCAGCGACCGTCACATAATGCATGTTCTGATAGGGGAAGCGTAAGCCGGCCGTGTGAAAAAACATGGCGTCCCTGACTTCCGGGTTCCGCTCGCCGCGAATGATCGCATCGACCGCGGCATCGAGTTCCGGAACCGTTTCGTCGTTGATCGGTCGCGTCAGGACACCCGGCGCAAACTGCTTTTCCTGAGCAACGATGCCGCAAATGCTGGGCGGATAGGCATCCGAAGTCAGCCTGTTCATGATCACGGTGCCGACCGCCATCAACCCTTCACGGCTCGACCGCTGCGACTCGAAATACATTGCCCGCTTCATGCAGTCACGATCGGCCGGCGTGTAGTGATAGACCTGTTTCCTGGAGACCGGTGCAGGCTTCACGGTCGTGCTCGCGGGTGAGATGGACGACGTCGTCTGCGCCGACGTGCATGCCGATAGAAGCATCATTCCAACCAGGCCTACTGCCGGCCGGAGAAGGGCCTTATCGCTCGCCGTCATTGAATATCCCCCCTGCGGTATAATTCCAGAAATAGCTACGGCGCGAAAAGGGATACCTCAAAAATTGATTCAGATCAAACGCCATAAGAGACAATCAAAACTGGGAGGAAAATCGTTCCGGTTGCAGGCCGGCCTAGCGGCAAGCCCCTTCGAACCGAGGCCCTGCCAGACGTGCCGGAACGACGTCTTACGACGGTCTTCCTAATGGAAAGTTGACTTCCCACCCTTCCGTTCACGGAGATTCGGCGTAGAGCAGTTCTGGAACCAGAAGCGTCCGGAGCTGGAATCCAAAGCCAGAAGCGATAGGGGCCGACGCCGCTCCGCCTCTATCGGCTTCCCTAGCTCCGCAGCCCCGGCGCCTCGTAACCGGTGCGTTCTACATATTCCGTATAACCGCCGTCATAGCGGTGGATGCCCTCGGGCGTCAGTTCGAGCACGCGATTCGACAGTTCGGCCAGAAAATGCCGGTCGTGGCTGACGAAAAGCATCGTGCCCTCGTATTCCGACAGCGCCTTGATCAGCATTTCCTTGGTGTCGAGATCCAGGTGGTTGGTCGGCTCGTCGAGGACGAGGAAGTTCGGCGGGTCGAACAGCATGGCGGCCATCACCAGGCGCGCCTTCTCTCCGCCGGACAACACCCGGCATTTCTTCTCGACATCGTCGCCTGAAAAGCCGAAGCAGCCGGAAAGTGCCCGCAGCGACCCCTGCCCCGCGCGCGGAAACTGTTCTTCCAGCCATTCGAAGACGGTCAGGTCGCCGTCGAGGAGATCCATGGCGTGCTGGGCGAAATAGCCCATCTTGACGCTGGCGCCGATCGAGACGCTGCCTTCGTCCGGCTCGGTCGAACCCGTCACCAGCTTCAGCAGCGTCGACTTGCCGGCGCCGTTGATGCCCATGATGCACCAGCGCTCGCGCCGCTTCACCATGAAGTCGAGACCTTCGTAGATCGAGCGGCTACCGTATCGCTTGGCGACATTCCTGATGTTGACCACGTCTTCACCGGAACGAGGCGCCGGCTGGAATTCGAAGGCGACCGCCTGGCGGCGTTTTGGCGGCTCGACACGCTCGATCTTGTCGAGCTTCTTGACCCGGCTCTGCACCTGGGCTGCATGACTGGCGCGCGCCTTGAAGCGCTCGATGAACTTGATCTCCTTGGCAAGCATCGCCTGCTGGCGCTCGAACTGGGCCTGCTGCTGCTTTTCGTTCTGGGCCCGCTGCTGCTCGTAGAAGCCGTAGTCGCCGGAATAGGTAGTGAGCGATCCGCCGTCGATCTCGATGATCTTGGTGACGATTCGGTTCATGAATTCGCGGTCATGCGAGGTCATCAGCAGCGCGCCGTCGTACCCCTTGAGAAACTGTTCGAGCCAGATCAAGCTTTCGAGGTCGAGATGGTTGCTCGGTTCGTCGAGCAGCATGACGTCCGGGCGCATCAGCAGGATGCGGGCGAGCGCCACGCGCATCTTCCAGCCACCGGACAGCTTGCCGACATCGCCATCCATCATCTCCTGGGTGAAGCTCAAGCCTGCGAGAACCTCGCGGGCGCGACCTTCGAGGCCGTAGCCGTCGAGTTCCTCGTAACGCGCCTGCACCTCGCCGTAACGCTCGATGATCTGATCCATCTCATCGAGGCGGTCCGGATCGACCATCGCCGATTCGAGTTCGTGCAGTTCGGCGGCGACGACGCTCACCAGACCGGCGCCATCCATCACCTCGGTGACGGCACTACGGCCGGCCATCTCGCCGACATCCTGGTTGAAATAACCGATCGTGACGTTCTTCTCGACGCTGACCTGCCCCTCGTCCGGCATTTCAGAGCCGGTGATCATCCGGAAGAGCGTCGTCTTGCCGGCGCCGTTCGGGCCGACGAGGCCGATCTTCTCGCCACGGTTCAGCGCCGCGGAGGCCTCGATGAAGAGGATGCGATGGCTGTTCGATTTGCTGATGTTTTCGATACGGATCATGGATGGCGGACTCGGGAGGTTTCATCACAACAAAAAGCCGGGTCGTCGCCGACCCGGCTTTTCTAATCAATCAATGCGAAGGTTATTCGGCGCTGTCTTCAGCGGCCTTCTTCTTCGGAGCAGCCTTCTTCTTCGGAGCGGCTTCTTCGCCTTCGGCGGCTTCATCAGCAGCCTCGGCCTTGGCAGCAGCCTTCTTCGGGGCGGCCTTCTTCTTGGCCGGCTTTTCAGCGCTTTCCGAGCCTTCCTCGTCTTCAGCCATCAGCTCTTCCTTGGTCACGACCTTGTCGGTGACCTTGATCTCGGAGAGCAGCTTGTCGACGACCTTCTCTTCGAAGATCGGCGCGCGCAAGGAGGCGGAAGCGCCGGGGGTGTTGCGGAAGAAGTCGAGGATTTCCTTCTGCTGGCCCGGGAACTGCTGGAGCTGCGCATAAAGGGCGCGCTGCATTTCCTCCTCGGTCACTTCGACGCCGGCCTGTTCGCCGATTTCGGAGAGAACGAGGCCGAGACGAACGCGGCGCTCAGCCAGCTTGCGATACTCGACGCGTGCGTCTTCCTCGGTCGTCTCTTCGTCTTCGAAGGTCTTGCCGGACTGCTGCAGGTCGGTGTTGATCTGGCGCCAGATGTTTTCGAACTCGGCGTCGACGAGACCCTGCGGGGTGTCGAACTGGTACATGCCGTCGAGCTGATCAAGGATCTGACGCTTGACCTTCTGGCGGGTGACGCTGCCGTACTGGCTTTCGATCTGGCCGCGGACGATCTCCTTCAGGCGGTCGACGGATTCGATGCCGAGCTTGGAGGCGAGTTCGTCGTTGATCTCGAGAGCGGCCGGAGCGGCGACTTCCTTGACGGTGACGTCGAAGGTGGCTTCCTTGCCAGCGAGGTTCGCAGCCGGATATTCGGCCGGGAAGGTCACGGTGATGGTCTTGTCTTCACCGGCCTTGACGCCGACCAGTTGGTCTTCGAAGCCTGGGATAAAGCGGCCGGAGCCGAGAACCAGTTCGGCATCTTCGGCGGTACCGCCGTCGAAGGCAACGCCATCGACCTTGCCGAGATAGTTCATGGTAACGCGGTCGCCATCGGCGGCCTTGCCACTCTTGGTTTCGAAGGTACGGGCGCTCTCGGCGATCTTCTCGATCTGCTCGTTGACTTCGTCTTCGGTGACTTCGACGACTTCACGAACGACGGAAAGGCCGTCGGTCGGCTGCAGCTCGATGTCCGGGATGACTTCGTAGGAGAGCGTGAATTCGAAATCGACCTCGGCGTTCAAGATCTTTTCGGCTTCGTTCTCATCCTCGGTCATGGCGACCGACGGCTGGGTCGCCGACTTCTCGCCGCGGTCGGTGAGAATCTCGGTCGGGCGTTCGCGGACGATCTCGTTGACGAGATCCGCCATGATCGACTTGCCGTACATCTTCTTCAGATGAGCGATCGGCACCTTGCCCGGACGGAAACCGTTGATGCGGACCTTGTCCTTGGCGTCGGCGAGGCGCACGTTCAGCTGCGCTTCCATATCCCGCTTGGGGATTACGACCTTGATTTCGCGCTTCAGCCCTTCAGCGAGCGTTTCGGTAACCTGCATTTTCATACCTTCATATCGTGGCGGCGGTGCTCAGACAGCCGTTGGTTTCAATGAGCACATCGCCGGAACTTTGAGAGACCGGCCGCGGCTTCAAGGAGCGCCGATCCTTTAGCCAGAACCGGCTCGGACCGCACTCCTGGCGGTTTTGATGCGGGGCGGTTCTGGTGCGGGTAGAGAGACTTGAACTCCCACGCCTTGCGGCACCAGAACCTAAATCTGGCGTGTCTACCAATTTCACCATACCCGCGCCCCAGCCGCGTCGAAAATCCTCGTCGCACAAGGCCTTCCGGAGCGCGCGTCTCTATATCACCCGTTTCGGCGCACGCAAAGGGAAAATGACGCTTTTTTGGCAGCTCCGAGAAACCGCGGTGGATGGGCGAATTTGCTCCCGCCGCACCCCGGTCGAACCAGCGATTATCGGGATATTTAACTTTCTATTAAATTCTAATGTGTACATTGGAATCAACGGCGATGTGAGCCATGCAATAATCGCATGTCATCCATACGGATATTGCACTGCACAATTTCGCTGCAATCTCATATTATGCAAATACAGAGATTGATTGAAGGTTTCGGTCTCTCTGGTTTGGACGGCTTGGCGCCCGCCTTGAACGATGCAGATGCCCTCGGGAAGTTCCCGTGACAGGAATTCGAGCCGCGCACTCCTCCTCCCAGCGCTGGCTTGATGGGACTGGCGATCCTCCTCCTCCCAAGTCGCCAGTCGTTACAAATGACGCCCACCGGACCTCCTCCCCCGGTGGGCGTTATTTTTTGTCCTGCAGCATGCGATCTGCCTAAAACTCGCGCATCATTTCCTCACTTGTGCATGGTAAACGATCTCGTAATGCGCCAGATGCATAGGTGGCATTCCGAATAGGCGCTGTTACTTTTTGCAGCGCAACATATATTGGTGCTCATGAGATTGAAGTCAGCGCCGAACGGGCTGCTGGCAAGGGCCTAGAAAGGGACAAGATCATGAACATCGCACAGAAGCTCACCACCTGGCGCAAGTACCGCGAAACCGTCAACGAGCTCGGCCGCATGAGCGACCGCGAGCTCAACGACCTCGGCATCGGCCGCGCCGACATCCGCCGCGTTGCACGGACCGCCGTCGGCTTCTAAGCCTCGCGCAGACATTGCTGCACCATCCAAAAGCGCCTCCTCCCGGAGGCGCTTTTCTTTTTGTTCATAGAAATTTCACACTTGAAGCATCTGCCTGATTTTTGGCCTCCGCCGCAAACTTCGGCGATCCCCTGCACATTTGCATGGCAGTCGCACATTTTTTGCACTGCACATTCTTATTATGCGGATGTATAAGACCCTCATCGCTGATGACGACAGAGCATCAGGAAAAATCTTGAGGAAACAACCATGAACCCGATCCGTATCGCCAAGAACTGGATCAGCTACCGCCGCACGATGAATGAGCTTGGAAATCTTTCGAGCCAGGCCCTCAGCGACATCGGTCTGACCCGCTACGACATCCGCCACATCGCGGCTCGCTCTTTCCGCTAATCCGCTTCTCGCAGGCGGACCTGCACGGCTCGAGGCCTTGCGGCGAGGATCAAGCGGTCCGAGAGGACATCCAAGGACGTATCAAAGGCACCTTTTCGGGTGCCTTTTTGATTCCGGTCCGGCAAATGGCGTGATAATGAGCCGGCCATGAGCAACATTTCTTCCTCCCCCACCTCTCCTGCCGCCATCCATGTCGTCGGCGGCGGCCTCGCGGGTTCCGAAGCCGCCTGGCAGATCGCCTCGGCCGGCGTCCCGGTGATTCTCCACGAGATGCGCGGCGTGCGCGGCACCGATGCCCACAAGACCGACGGACTTGCCGAGCTTGTCTGCTCGAATTCCTTCCGCTCCGACGATGCGACGGCGAATGCCGTCGGCGTCATCCATGCGGAGATGCGGCTTGCCGGTTCATTGATCATGGCGTGTGCCGACAGACATCAGGTACCGGCCGGCGGGGCGCTTGCCGTCGATCGCGACGGATTTTCCGACGCGGTCACCGAAGCGATCGAAAAACACCCGCTCATCACCGTCGTGCGCGAGGAGATCCAAGGCCTGCCGCCAAAGGAATGGGATCTGGCGATCATTGCCACCGGCCCCCTGACCTCGCCGGCGCTGGCAGCCGCGATCCAGGCGGAGACGGGCGAGGACCAGCTCGCCTTCTTCGACGCCATCGCACCGATCGTGCACCGTGATTCGATCGACATGGACATCTGCTGGTACCAGTCGCGCTACGACAAGGTCGGTCCCGGCGGTACCGGCAAGGACTATATCAACTGTCCGATGGACGAGGCTCAGTACAATGCCTTCGTCGACGCGCTGATTGCCGGCGACTCGATCGGTTTCAAGGAATGGGAAGGCACGCCCTATTTCGACGGCTGCCTGCCGATCGAGGTGATGGCCGAACGCGGCCGCGAAACGCTGCGTCACGGGCCGATGAAGCCGATGGGGCTCACCAATGCCCATAATCCGACGGTCAAGGCCTATGCGGTCGTGCAGCTCCGGCAGGACAATGCGCTCGGCACGCTCTACAACATGGTGGGCTTTCAGACGAAGCTGAAATACGGCGCCCAGGCGGACATTTTCCGGATGATTCCCGGCCTGCAGAATGCCGAATTCGCAAGGCTTGGCGGCCTGCACCGCAACACCTACATCCACTCGCCTGTTCTTCTCGACAGGAGCCTGACGCTGAAAAGCCGGCCGGGCCTGCGATTCGCCGGCCAGATCACCGGCTGCGAAGGGTATGTGGAAAGTGCGGCGATCGGACTTCTTGCCGGCCGTTTCGCGGCTGCCGAACGCAAGGGCGAAACGCTCCCCGCACCGCCTGCAACGACCGCTCTAGGTTCGCTGCTCGGCCATATAACCGGTGGGCATCTGGTTTCGGACGACGAGCCGGGCAAGCGCTCGTTCCAGCCGATGAACGTCAACTTCGGGCTGTTCCCGGAACTGGAGCCGGGATCGATCGTCAAGCCGGAGGGCGTCAAGCGCTTCCGCGGTAAGGACAAGACGGTGATGAAGCGGCAACTGCTCGCCGTCCGGGCGCTCCGGGATTGCGCTAGTTGGCTTGATCGGGGCTGATATCCCCGGTCGAGGGCTTCGGCTTTTCTTCCAGATCGCGATCGGCAACGCTGACATAGTTGTCGAGCAGCCAGAGGGCGACTTCGGCCGCCTCCTTTTCCGTGGAAAACAGGTAGGTGCCATTCTGTGTCGACGCGTCCAGGAATTCGACGGTGAAGCCCTTGGCGTTCGGCAATGGGGTGACGCGAACCCTGCCCGGCTCGATCAAAAAGCAGGCGTAATGGTTGCGGTGGCTGCGCATGAAACCGGCCTTGTTGTCGTGCAGGCGTACGAAGATCGCTTCGCCATTGGCCGTCACATGCAGGCTACGGATCGCTTCATTAGGAAAGGCGCGGCCGAATTCGAGGATGGCCATGCCTGTATCGTGCAGGTTGCCGTCCTTGTCCCGGTCCTTGCCCGACATCCGCGTGATGTAATAGGCGAGCGCCATGAGGAGCACGAAGATGATGGACCAGACGACAACGGGGCTCACACCGCTTCTCCTTATGATGGCGCCGGATTTCTAGTCTCGTCCCTTAGCGCGCGAGCCTTGCGCGAATTTGACGTCCATCAAAAGCGCCTGGTGACCGAAGCCTTCAAGAGCCGCAATTGCCGCCGCCACTGCGGAAGTTGCAGCGCCGTGTCAAGTACCGAGGCACCGGCGCGCGCCGCGCGGCGCAGCACTGGTTCGGCAAGCGCTACCGGCAGATAGGCCGGAAAGACGGCGGACGGGACGGTTCCCGACTTTCTGGCCTTGGCCAGATGTTCCAATCCAAGGCCGGCAAAGGCCTCGATCGCGACGGAAATGCGCGACCTATCCTCGCCGCGCAGGAATGTATCACGGTCGAGCCCGGTCGCCGAGAGGATATCGAGCGGCAGATAAAGTTGATGACGGCGTCGATGGATGGGCATCAGCAGCAGGAAACCGGCGATCGACTGGGCGACACCCGCGTGTCCTGCCGCCTCCGCAGATTTTGCCGCATCGGTGGGAGAGAGAATCAGGCTCGCGAGCTGGATAACCGCTGAAGCGGTCTCGCCTGCATATCCTTCGAGTGCATTCCGGTCGGTCAGCGCGTCGTCGTAGAGGTCGAAGATGCGCGCCTCGATCATGTCGACGAGCGTCTGGCGCGGCAGGCGATAGGTCTCGATCGCCTCAAGCAAACCGGCGGCGATGGGGTTGCCGGTGCTGTCGCCTTGAGCGTTGCCTTCGAGGAGGTCGCGCCACCATTGCAGGCGGATTTCGCCGGGAAGCGGTTCACGCACCACGTCGCGGACGCGGGCGATCTCGGCGTTGAAGGCATAAAGGGCTGCAAGTGCGCCGCGCTTGTCTTCCGGCGACAGAAGGCAGGCGAGATAACGGTCGCGGTCCGTATCCCTGAGCGTTGCGAGGCAGATGTCGCCGTTCTGTCTGGCTGGATCGGCCATCTGTCAGACGGCAATCAAAGCCGCGGCGACGGCGCGCGATTCGGCGAGCATGATGTTGAACGTGCGCACGGCGGCACCGGTGCTCATCGGATCGGAGGCGATGCCCTTGGCTTTCAACGCTGCCTTCACATCCGCCGGAATGGGCTTGAGGTTGGCGCCCATGCCGACAAGCAACACTTCGATCTCGTTTGATTCGGCGAGCACCTTCATCAGGGAAGCAACCGTCAGCGGTTCACCTTCCTGCAGTTCCCAGCCGTGGATACCCGAGGGAAGGCAAAGCAGCGAGCCGCGATGCGACATGTCTGCAAAACGGAAACCGCCATTGCCGTAAGCGTCGATCGGAGCACGACCGGGAAAATGGGCGTCGCGGATTTCGATGCCTTTCGCCATGGGTCGCATGCTTTCTCGAAAAGGTTACGAGCCGGATGATGGGCCCGGCTCTTTGGATCCAAGGCCCTGCAGCAGACAGGGCCTTTGCATCGGCGATAACGTTCAGGAAGCCGTTCCGGTCTTCGCCGGTTCGGTCTTGACCGGCTCGCCCTTGACGCGGACTTCGGCAATATAGGCGCGCATGGCGCGGATCTTCACGCCTTCGGCGATTTCGACTTCCACTTCGGCGTCGTCGATAACCTTGGTCACCTTGCCGGTGATGCCGCCGCCGAGAACGACCTGGTCGCCGCGGCGGACGTTGGACAGCGTTTCCTGGCGCTTCTTGGCAGTGGCGCGCTGCGGACGGATCAGAAAGAAATACCACACCACCATCAGAGGCGCGAAGAGGAAGAGCATCTCAAGGCCGGAGCCGAACGCGGAAGCTCCCGGTGCTGCGGCTGGGGCCTGGGCGAATGCTTCGGTAATGAACATCGAAAACTCCTAAGATTACCGGAGGCCCCGGGCCCCCGTTTCAAGCCGCCGGAATATAGTTGCGATAGGCCGGAATGCAACAGAAACACGCCGGCCGGCGTACCGAATTCGCGGCTCTCAGGCTTTTGATGCACCAACGAGCATGTTACCGCAGCGAAAAGGCTCAAAAACTGGCCGATACGACCGGAGAAACACCATGAGCGGCGACTTCAACACCCTGATCCTGACCGAGATCCGCAGGCTTGCGGATGCGCTGGAACGGCTTGCCGGCCCTCCGCCCGCCGTCAACGACTGGAACGCCGCCGACTGCTTCGTCTGGGTACCGGTAAACCAGCGCCTGCAGCCGGTGCCGCGTCCGAACCGGGTCGCCTTGACGCTGATCCGCGGCGTCGACCACGTGCGTGACATTCTTCATGAAAACACCCTGCGATTTGCGGAAGGTTTTGCCGCCAACAACGTGCTGCTGTGGGGCGCTCGCGGCATGGGCAAATCGTCGCTGGTCAAAGCCGTGCACGAGGACGTGCGCGCAGCGACCGGGATCTCGCTGAAACTCGTCGAGGTGCATCGCGAGGATATCGCCTCGCTCCCTGCCCTGCTCGATATCCTCAAGGTTTCCGGCCAGCGCGTCATCGTCTTCTGCGACGACCTCTCCTTCGACCACGACGATACCGCCTACAAGTCGCTGAAGGCGGCACTCGACGGCGGCATCGAAGGCCGGCCCGACAATGTCCTGTTCTATGCGACCTCCAACCGCCGCCATCTCCTGCCGCGCCACATGATGGAGAACGAGCAGTCGACGGCGATCAATCCGTCCGAGGCAGTCGAGGAAAAGGTGTCGCTGTCGGATCGTTTCGGCCTGTGGCTCGGTTTCCACAAATGCAGCCAGGACGACTATCTGAAGATGATCGACGGCTATGCCGAACATTTCGAGCTCGGCCTCGGCCAGGAGACCCTGCATCACGAGGCCCTCGAATGGGCGACCACCCGCGGCGGGCGCTCGGGGCGTGTCGCCTGGCAATATATCCAGGATCTCGCCGGACGGCTGCGGAAACCGCTTTCCCGAGATTGAGACCTAAAAAGCACTGAGAACGCAAAAAGCCCGGCACTGCCGGGCTTTTCTCCGTCCCCTGAAACGCACTACTTATTCAAGGAAGGTAATCGGGTTGACCGGGGTCGCGTCCTTGCGAACTTCGAAATGGACCTGCGGGCGCTTGGCGTCGCCGCTCATGCCGGAGGCGGCGACCGTCTGGCCGCGGGTGATCTTCTGCCCGCGTGTGACGTTGATGCTGCCGGCGTGGCCGTAAACGGTGACCTTGCCGTCGTCATGACGGACGAGAACCGTGTTGCCGAGCTGCTTCAGGCCGTTGCCCGCATAGATGACCACGCCGTTTTCGGCAGCCTTGATCGGGGTACCCTCCGGAACCGAGATGTCGATGCCGTCATTGCGGTTGCCGTCGACGTTCTGGCCGTAGCCCGCGATGACCGCACCGTTGACCGGCCAGCGATACTTGCCGATGCCGGTGGACTGCGGCGCCACGGAGGCGGTGTCCGACTTCTTCTCGACGTCGGCGACGGAGGCGCCATCGACCGCGGCCTTGGCAGCGGCAGGCGCTACAGCAACCTGAGCGACCTGGGCCGTGGCAGGAGCAGCCGGCTTCGGTGCCGCGGCTGCGGCCTTCTCGACCGGCTTCTGCGGAATGGACGCGGTCTTGACCGGATCGGCGACAGGAGCCGCAACGCCGTTGGCGACCTTGAGCGTTTGCCCTATCCGGACGCCGCCGGAGGTCAGGTTGTTGGCCGCTTTCAGCTGATCGATCGGCGTGCCGGTCTCGCGGGCGATCTTGTTGATCGTGTCGCCCGGCTTGACCACATAGGTACCACCACCCGGCTTGCCGCCCGGAGGCGTCAGCTTGGCGGGTTCGGCCATTGCCTTGTCACGTGCCGGGGTCGGCAGAACCGCGAGTTTCTGCTCGGGCTCGCGGGCTGGCGTCGGAGCCTTGTTCTGGAGGTCGATCGTGCCGGCGGCATTCTTCGCCGAATTCTGCGCGGTGCCGAAGGTCGGGATAAGGACTGACTGGCCGGGAGCGACGGCGCCGCCATTGGCCTTCAGGATTTCCTTTTCCGGAACGCCGTAACGCTTGGAAAGCGTCGAGACCGTTTCACCCGGCCTCAGCGTCACCTTCGGCGCGTTGACTGTGGACCAGCCGGACATCGGCTTGGCGGTCGTGCCGGTAACGACATTGTCGGCCTTCAGCGTCGATGAAGACGGAGCGACGAGCGTGTGGGCGGCCGATTGGCGGCCGGGGAACGGCTGAGCGAGCGCTTCCTGGCGGTTCGCCGGATCACGGGCCATCGGTGCGGCGTTACGCTGCGCCGTGGCGCCTGTCGGGGCCGCGAGTTCGGAGCGCTGGACGGCGACGGGAGCGGATGCGGTGCGCGCCGGCGAGGTATAACCGCCGGAATTACCGGGATACGGTTGAGCCATGGCGGTGTTGCGCGAGCCGTAGTCGTTCCGCGGAATTGGCGGCAACGCCTGAGCTTGGCCGGATCCAAGATCGGCCTGCGGCGTCGGTGCTTGGCCATAGGCCCCGCCCCCCTGCCGCTGCGGAATGGACGCCGTCGTTATGTTGTCGGATTTCGAAAAGAGCCCCGAGAAACGCGTCGCGTCCGAACTGCACCCTGTCGCTGCGCTGGCAAGCAGTGCCGCGACAGCAAATTTGATTACGGATTTTCCGAATTTCGGAGAACTCTTCATACGCATGACTCGCCTACAGATACGCCACCATCGTGAGAGTCATTAAAGCGCGTTAGTCTTACTGCACTGTTAAAGGGCAGGCATTGTCTTAAAATTTTAGAGAAATTGATAACCATGACCGCCAAAAGGCCGGCATGGCATGGAACCAACCCGGCTAAAGCGCTGCAGCGATATGCGGAACGATCGGCAGAAAAGGTACCGGGAACAGGTCTTCGCGCTCGAATCGGCTGCCGGTTTTGGTCAGGCGCACCATCATGCAGACCTCACCATCCACCAGCGGAGCGAGCATGGAACCGCCGTGCGTGAGTTGCTCGGCATAGAATCGCGGCAGTGACGGAAAGGCGGCCGTGACAAAAATGCGATCGAACGTGCCCTCGCCCGGCATGCCGTTGCCGCCGTCCGCCTGGCGCACGACGATATTGCGCAGCCCCAGCGCATCCATGCGGCCTTGGGCAGCGGTAACCAGGGTGCGGTAGCGCTCGACGGTCAGCACCCGCTCGGCGATCCGGGCCATAACGGCGGCGGTGAAGCCGCTGCCCGTGCCGATTTCGAGCACCCTGTGCCCAGGCTTGACCTGGAGGCGATGCAGCAACCGGACGGCGAGATCGGCGCCTTCCATGAAGGATCCGCAATCGATCGGCACCGTGCGGCTGGAATAGGCATCTTCGGCAAGCGGCGGCGGCACAAACTGCGACCGCTGCGTCTGTTCAACAGCGGTCAGCAGATCGAGGTCGGAAATGCCTTCCGACCTGAGGCGCAGCACGAGCGCGGCAAAACCTTCTTTTTCGACCATGCCCGATTTCAATCGGCAGCTCCGAATCCCAGTGCTTTCGCCACACGATCCTGAACCGAATGATCGGTCAGGTCCAGTTTCAGCGGCGTCACGGAAATCTTGTTTTCCTTGAGCGCCTGAATATCGGTGCCCTCGCGGAAATGCCCCTTCCGTTCGCCGAATCGCAGCCAGTAATAGGGCAGACCGCGGCCGTCGTTGCGGGCGTCGATCGTCAGGCCGAAATCGAGTTTGCCCTGCGACGTCACCTCGACGCCCTGCACCTCGCTGGGCTCGCAGTTCGGGAAGTTGAGATTGAGGAAGGTGCCGTCGGGCAGGTCCACGTCGATCAGTTTGCGAATGAGGTCCGGTGCATAGGATTCGGCGACTTCCCAAGGCGCATAACGACCGTTCTCGCGACGCACTGCCTGGCTCAGCGAAAACGAGCGCACGCTCTGGAGCGTGCCTTCGATAGCGCCGGCGATAGTACCGGAATAGGTGACGTCATCGGCCATGTTGGCGCCGTCGTTGACACCCGACAGTACCAGATCCGGCTTCTCGGGCAGGATTTCGCGGATGCCCATGATGACGCAGTCGGTCGGCGTGCCGCGCAACGCAAAGTGCTTGTCGCTGACTTTGCGCAGACGGAGCGGTTCGGAAAGCGTCAGCGAATGGGCAAGACCGCTCTGGTCGGTTTCCGGTGCCACGATCCAGACGTCGTCCGAAAGCTGTCTGGCAATTCGTTCGAGAACGGCGAGGCCTTCGGCATGAATGCCATCATCGTTGGTCAGAAGTATCCGCATCAGGCCGCCCGCTCGATCTTGGTCAGGCCACCCATATACGGCAGGAGCGCGTCCGGAATTGTGACCGAACCGTCCTCGTTCAGGTAATTTTCCATGACCGCGATCAGGCAGCGGCCGACCGCGACACCAGAGCCGTTCAGCGTGTGAACGAACTTCAGCGCCTTGTCGTCCTTGGACCGATAGCGCGCGTTCATGCGACGCCCCTGGAAATCGCCGCAGACGGAGCAGGACGAGATTTCGCGGTAGGTATCCTGGCCCGGCAGCCAGACCTCGATGTCATAAGTCTTGCGTGCGCCAAAACCCATATCGCCGGTGCAGAGCGTCATGGTGCGGAAATGCAGGCCGAGGCGCTTCAGCATATTCTCGGCGCATTCGGTCATTCGCTCGTGCTCGGCGATCGACGATTCCTGATCGGTAATCGACACCAGTTCGCACTTCCAGAACTGGTGCTGGCGCAGCATTCCGCGCGTATCGCGGCCGGCGGAACCGGCTTCCGAGCGGAAAGATGGCGTCAAGGCCGTGAAGCGCAGCGGCAGCTTTTCCTGTTCCAGGATTTCCCCGGAAACGAGGTTGGTGAGCGTCACTTCAGCCGTCGGGATCAGGTAGCGGCCATCCGTCGTCTTGAAGAGGTCTTCCTCGAACTTCGGCAGCTGGCCGGTGCCATACATGGCGTCGCCCTTCACCATCAGCGGCGAGGAGACTTCCGTATAACCATGCTCGGTCGTGTGCATGTCGATCATGAACTGGCCGAGAGCCCGTTCGAGCCTGGCGAGCTGGCCGGTCAGGACCGTGAAGCGCGAACCGGAAAGCTTCGTAGCGCGTTCGAAATCCATCATTCCGAGCGCTTCGCCGATCTCGTAGTGCTCCTTGGCCGCATGGTTCCAGCGCGGCTTTTCGCCGATGACGTGCTTGACCACGTTATCGTGCTCGTCCTTGCCGACCGGTACGTCGTCAAACGGGATGTTCGGGATACGCGACAGTGCGTCTTCGAGCGCCGCGACGGCCTCGCGCTCTTCCTGCTCGGCAACCGGCATCGTGTCCTTGATGACGGCGACCTCTGCCTTCAGCTTTTCGGCAAGCTCGGAATTCTTCTGCCCGAGCGCAATGCCGATCTCCTTGGAAGCGGCGTTGCGGCGGGACTGCATGTCCTGAAGCTTCTGGATGACGGAACGACGCGTGTCGTCCAGCGCCAGGAGGGTTGCCGCCATGGGCTCTGCGCCACGCTTGTTCAGCGCTGCATCCAAAGCCCCTTCGTTTTCACGGATCCACTTGATATCGAGCATCTTGCCTTGCCTTTAGAGCGGAACGCCGCGGACTCGCAAGGCAGGCCGGAAGGCTTCAGGCCTTGTCCGTCTCCGCAACATCCGAAGATTCCTGCTCCGAAAGCTTTTCCTCGGCACGTTTACGCTCGACGAGTCGTGCGGCGTAGATGGAAATCTCGTAGAGAAGGATGGTCGGCAGTGCAAGGCCGATCTGGGACATCGGATCAGGTGGCGTCAGCACGGCGGCAACGATGAAGGCAAGCACGATCGCATATTTGCGTTTCTGCCGCAGCCAATCGCTGGTCAGAATGCCGACACGGGCCAGCAGCGTGGTAATCACCGGAAGCTGGAACACCAGTCCAAAGGACAGGACCAACGTCATGATCAGGCTCAGATATTCCGAGACCCGCGGCAGAAGTGAAATGCCGACTTCGCCTTCGGTCGGCGCCTGCTGCATGGCAAGGAAGAACCACATGACCATGGGAGTGAAGAAGAAATAGACCAGAGCGCCGCCCATCAGGAAGAGGATCGGCGAAGCGATCAGGAACGGCAGGAAAGCCGCCCGTTCGTTCTTGTAGAGACCCGGTGCCACGAACTTGTAGATCTGCGAGGCGATCACCGGGAAGGCAATCACCAGCGCGCCGAACATCGCCACCTTCACCTGCGTGAAGAAGAATTCCTGCGGCGCGGTATAGATCAGTTCGGACTTGGCAAGATCGAGATGGGCCCAGAGAACCGCCCACTTATAAGGGACCACGAGCAGGTTGAAGAGCTGCTTGGCGAAGAAAAAGCAAACGACGAAGGCGACGAAAAACGCGCCGATCGACCAGATCAGCCTCGTGCGCAGCTCCATCAGATGCTCGATGAGCGGCTGCGGCTTGTCTTCGATGTCACCGCTCATGCGTCGTCCTTCGGAGTATCGGCCTTCTTCGGCGTGCGCTTGCGGGCCGGAGCCTTGACGACCGCCTCTTCCACAGCTTGGGTCACGGGCGCCGGCTTGGGCGCCGCGCGGCTGCGCTTCGGTTTTTCGACAATAGCGGCCGAGGCGGCAGGAGCTTCAGTGGCCTCGGGAACCGGCTTCGCCTTGGCGGCGGTCTTGCGGACCGGTTTCGGCTTTTCGGTAATAGCTGCCACAGCCTCCGCCGCGGCCGGCACGGACTGTGCCGGAGCGGTGGTAACCGGCGGCACTGTCGACGTCGGCGTCGCGGTCGGGAAGTTTGCCGGGATCTCGGGAGCCGCATCGACGGGCGACGTGCCCTCGACAGCCTGCTGAGCCTCGGCATCGGTCTGGCTTAGCCCCGCCGTCGGCAGCTGCGTCGCCTTCTGCAGGTCGGCGCGGATTTCCTGCCCCATCTGCCGGAGCGGGTTGATCGCGTCCCTCAGCGCATTCGTCGGGTTCAGCCGCTGCGCATCCGAAATCGTCTTGCGCACGTCATCGAGTTCCGACTCCTTCAGCGCTTCATCGAATTGCGCGCGAAAATCGCCGGCCATCTTGCGCAGATTGGTCGTCATCTTGCCAAAAGCCCTGAGCATGGGCGGCAAATCCTTGGGACCAACCACGACGATCAGCACGATCGCTATGACAAGAAGCTCGGTCCAGCCGATATCAAACATTCAATGAGGCTCCTGGAACCCGCCACTCGGACATTACGACCGGTTGGTTTCCTTGGCCTCTTCAGCCTTGAGATCAACGGTCTTCGTCGTGGTCGTCGCGCCGTTCGCCTCAGGGGCGTCCTCGTCGCTCATGCCCTTCTTGAAGCTCTTGATGCCCTTGGCGAAATCGCCCATCAGTTCCGGAATCTTGCCGCGTCCGAAGAGAACGAGCACGATGACCAGAACGATCAGCCAATGCCACACACTGAAAGAACCCATAAGTCCAACTCCATTAGTACCGTTTCATCGATGTAAGCTTTTTATGATGCTTTTTCAAACACCAAAATGTCCTCGGACGGCACCGCTATCGACACGTCGTTTACCGTGGCTGGCAAACCGCCGGCATGGGCCGGTTCCAAAGCTCCGGGAACACACACGCCAGGTACTCAATACCGCCAAGGAACGGTCGCAGCCCGGGCTTGGCGGGGCAATCACCGGTCAAATGCACACGCTGCTGCACTTCGCCGGAGAGCGCATGCGGGTGTTTCTGCGTATGGTGCGACAGACCGACGCGCTCCGGGCCGAACCCTCTCCGATAGCTTGCACCCGCTGAGCCAAGCCTTCAGAGAAAGATGGGTTCATTCCTCTGCTTCACCGCCCGGCGTCAACAGGCCGAGTTCCTCAAGGTCGAGTTGCGTGATCGGGTCCTCGTCCTCGGAAAGATCATCGACATTGAGCGGGATGGGTATCGCAAAGCCCGGCGGGATGCGACCGGAAAGCAGGCCGGCGCCCTTCAATTCTTCGAGACCAGGCAAATCACGCAGTTCCTCGAGGCCGAAATGATCGAGGAAATCAGGTGTCGTGGCGAGCGTGACCGGCCGCCCCGGAGTGCGGCGACGGCCGCGGAAGCGAACCCAGCCCGCTTCCATCAGCACGTCGAGCGTTCCCCTGGAGGTCTGGACGCCGCGGATCTCTTCGATCTCGGCACGGGTGACCGGCTGGTGATAAGCGATGATGGCCAGAACCTCGAGCGCCGCACGCGACAGCTTCTTCGTCTCGTTATCGTCCTTGTGAATGACGAAGGAGAGATCGGCAGCAGTACGGAAGGCCCAGCGGTCGCCGGTCCGGATCAGATTGACGCCGCGCGGCGCATAGACCTCCACCAACCGCCGCATGACGGCATTCACATTGGTGCCGCGCGGCAGCCGTTCGGCCAGAAACGCTTCCGAGACCGGCTCGGACGAAGCGAAAACCAGCGCTTCTGCGATCCGCTCGACCTCCACCAATGAAAAAGATGAGGGCTCGGCCTCCTCTTCGTCAGCGATCGGCAGATCGTCGTCATCCTGCGGCGTCAACAACGCCTCCCGTGACGGGTTGCGGCGAGGCCGGCTGATGCGGCCCAGGCCCCTTGCGCAAATAGATCGGCTGGAAGGCGCCGTCCTGTCGGATTTCAAGCTTGCCTTCGCGCACCAGTTCCAGCGAAGCGGCAAAGGCGCTGGCGGTCGCCGTGACGCGATCCTCCGGCGGGAGATAGGGCAAGAGATAGTGCTGCAGCGCCGTCCAGTCAGCGACCTCGCCAAGCATGCGGGTCAGGAGTTCGCGGGCATCGACCAGCGACCAGACCTTGCGCCTCTCGATCGTCACCTGGGTGACGGCGGTGCGCTGGCGCAGGTTGGCATAGGCCGCAAGCAGGTCATAAAGCGTCGCATCATAGGCGGATTCGACATTGTGCGGGATATGTTCCGGCGCGCCGCGGGCAAACACGTCGCGGCCAAGCCGGTTGCGGTTGACCAGCCGGGTCGCGGCCTCCCGCATCGCCTCCAGTCGCTTCAGGCGGAAGGCGAGCGTCGCAGCGAGTTCTTCACCGCTCGGGCCGTCGCCGCCCTTGACCTGCTGCGGGATCAGAAGTTTGGACTTCAGGTAGGCAAGCCAGGCGGCCATGACCAGATAGTCGGCTGCAAGCTCGATGCGAACCCGACGGGCGCTATCGATGAACAGGAGGTATTGCTCTGCGAGCGCCAGGACAGAGATGCGGGCGAGATCGACTTTTTGGGTGCGGGCAAGGTGAAGCAGCAGGTCGAGCGGACCCTCGAAGCCGCCGACGTCGATCACCAGCGCCGGATCGTCGGTCGCGCGGTTGGCGCCGGCATCCTGCCAGAGCTTGTCCATCGGAATGGCGTCCTGCGATGTATTTATGGCCATTCCCAAACCTTGTCCTGTCGACAGCCGTCAGGAGACGGCGAGAAGACTGTGGAATTCCGCGCGGATCGCCTCCTCGCTCAAGCCGTCGCCCACGCCGAAGGCTGCCTCCACCGCCCTTGCCCGCCGTAGCGCTTCGTCGCCAAGCGGTATCGCTTCCTTCACGACGGCCTTCATTTCGTCCATCACGCCGTTGCAATGCAAGACAATATCGCATCCGCCCCCAACGATTCTCGCCGCACGCTCGCCGATCGTGCCCTTCAGCGCGTTCATCGATGTATCATCGGACATCAGTAGCCCGTCGAAGCCGATATGGCCGCGGATGATCTCGTCGATCACCTTGCGGGAAATGGTCGCCGGCTCGTCCGGGTCGATGGCGGTGAAGACGATATGGGCGCTCATCGCCATCAACTCGTTCTTCATGGCAACGAAGGGCAGGAAGTCATGCGCTTCGAGTTCGGCGCGCGAGACGGTGACCACCGGCAGTTCGTGATGGCTGTCGGCCATGCCGCGGCCATGGCCCGGAATGTGCTTCATCACCGGCAGCATGCCGCCCGCCTTGAGGCCGTCAGCAGCAGCCTGCCCCATTTCGGCGACCGTCTTCGGATCGAATCCATAGGCGCGATCGCCGATGACGTTGCTCGCCCCTTCGATCGGCACGTCGAGCACCGGCAGGCAATCGACGTTGATGCCGAATTTCATCAGGTCGAAGGCATGCAAGCGCGACATCAGCCAGGTTGCCCTCAGCCCCTTGCCGCGATCCTGCCTGTAGAGTTCGCCGAGCACCGCAGCGGATGGATAACGCTCAATCATCGGCGGACGGATACGCTGGACGCGCCCTCCCTCCTGGTCGATCAGCACCGGCGCATTCGGCCGGCCGATGGCATCGCGCATGGATACGACGAGATCGGCGATCTGCGCCGGTTCGACGCAATTGCGCGCAAACAAGATGAAGCCCCAGGGCCGTTCATCCCGGTAAAGCGCCACTTCGTCGGCGGTGAGGGTCGGGCCGCTGGAGCCCAGGATCATTGCTTTTGATTCGCTCATGGCTCGATCTTAGATCATTGCTGGACCAACGAAAAACGGGGCGCCAGGCGCCCCGTCCGATTTCTTCGCTTTCAATCCTTACCGGCCGACCAGGCAGGTTCCGCCAGCTGCGCGATACCGTTCGCAGAGCGCCACAGCCTCATTCTTGCCGCCGGCCAGAATACGGACGCGGTAGAATGTGCCCTTGCCGGCGATCTCGGCGGGTTTGATATCGACGCCCCGGCCACCGATGACGCTGCCGAACTTGGCCGACAGGCTCTGATAGGACTTCTGGGCTTCCGCCTGCGACGGCAGCGAGGCGATCTGGATCACGTAGTCCCCCGGTCCCAGCGAAGCGACCTGGTTCGATGCGGATGCCGGAGCGGCTGCTGTCTGCTGGCCGGGAGCGCGGACATTGCCCTGATCCGTGACGGCAGCGACCACGTTGACCGGCTGCTCAGCCGGGCGTGCGATCGGTACCGGAGCCTTCGATGTCGGTGCAGAGGCCTGAACCGGAGCGACGGGTGCCGGAGCCTGTGCGGCGGCCGGAGACGGAGCCGCGGCAGCCGGGGTCGGCTGGGCGGGAGCCGCCGCGACGGCCGGCGTGATCGGGTTCGTTCTCACCACGTTGACGTGTTCTGCCGGAGCGGCCGGATTGGCTGGCGCGGAGACCGGAAGGACACCGGAAGAACCCGCATTCGAGGCGGTCGACGAGGGTTGCGGACGGGCCGGTGTGGCGGGCGTGGAAGGCGGAAGCTTAGCGGGGAACGCCGCCGCCGTTTCGACCGGCTTTGCGCCCGCGGCTGGCAGCTTCGGCGCTTCCGGTGCGGCGAGTGCCGGCGCTGCAATTTCCTGCTCGACCAGCTTGCCGTCCGGGCGGACGATCATCGTCTTGACCTTGCGCGGCATGACGGTCACCGGCTGCTGCTCAGCAGAGGTATTGTTTTGCGCAGTCCGATCCTGCGGCAGGAGGCGTGGATCCTCCGTCTCGCCGACATCGGTCGGCTCGATATCGTTCTCGCCTTCGAGCGGCAACGTATCGGGCATCAAGGTCTTCTGGACGACGTCGATCGGCTCCTCGTTGGAGGAGATCAGCGTGCGCTGCTTCGGATCCTTCGGCGAGACGCCGGCGACGCGATCGTAGACAGCCTTGTCCTGGTTGGGGACAGTCTTGCCGCCCGGATTTTCCGGCGCAATCTTGATCGGCTCTTTGTCGGCGGCAATGATGACCGGTTCGCCGCCCGAAACGACACTCGAAACGCTGCTGCCGAAGAACGCATAGGCGCCGGCACCGCCAAGGATCACGACGCCGGCAAGAACCAGCGGCATGGCCCAGCTGCGGACGGAACGGCGGGCGTTCTCGACGGTCGCGATATAATCGCTGTCGGAATAATGCAGCTCCTCATGCTCCGCCGCCGGCAGGGGCGTCGTCAGGCTGCGGCGAAAATCCTCTTCCAGTGCACGCTCGAAATCGTCGAGATCGGTATAGGCCGGCGAATGGCTCGCTTCGGCAGCAGCCTGCTGGCCTTTCTGTGCGATATCGATCTCCGGCTTGCGCGCCGGCGCCGGGGCCGACTTGCCGGGGGCTGCCAGCAGCGTCGCAAGTTCGGCATCGATGTCGAGTTCGTAATCGGGACGATAAGCCGGCGGCTGTTCCGGCTCTTCTGCCGGCAGCGACGGCACGTCGAGCTCGGCGATCGCCTCCACCTGGTCTTCGGAATCGGCAATCTGAGCCGGATCGAATGGCAGGTCGGCCGTGGATTCGGGCTCTTCGACAACCTGCGTCTCTACAACCGGTGCCGCCACAGCGACGGGCGCAACGCGCGCGATCGGCGTCGCCGAAGGGGCGGCAGGTTCGGCCTTTACAGCAGCCGCCGCAGGCGTCGCCTGAACCGGATGTTTCTGCGTCTCTTCGACGACGATCTCGGCAAGGTCGAGTTCCAGGCCATCGAGCGCCAACTCGAATTCCTCATCAGAGAAGGGATCCTTGTCGTCTAGAGACGGCACCTCGGCAACCGGAGGCGTGGCAACCGTCGCATTGGCAATCACGGGCGCAGCGGGTGCGACAGCAGGCGTTGCGGCAAGCTCGGGCGCGTTCGCCACAGTGGTCGCGAGCGGCTGCCCGTTGGATGTCGGCAGCGTATAACGCTGGACGTCGTAGATCAGTTCATCGAGCGCGGAGAACCGATCCTTTTGCGACGCACCGGCACTCTGACCGGTCGATGTAACAGACGTGGCCGCGACGGGCGCAGGCTGCAGTTCCTGCGCCTCCGAGGTCTTTGCAGAAATCTGCAGTTCGGCAGCCGGTGCCGGCTCGATCTTCGGGCTCGGGAGATCGTCCAGAACCGGAGGCTCGACAGCATACTCGTTCGGTGCAGGTGCGGCCGCCTGAGAAGGGATTACAGCCGCCTGTGCAGAGGCCGCAGAGACATCTCGTGCCACGCTGAAATTGGTGAGCGGCATGCGGAAGCCAGGAATATAGGCGCCCTTGCCCCTCTCTGCCTTTGGCTCCGGTTCAAATCTCGCCTCCGGCTCGAAAGCTGCCTCGGGTTCCGGGGCTGCTTCAGGTTCAGGGGCTGCTTCAGGTTCGAAGGTCGCTTGCGGCACGAACCGGACCTCCGGCTCGATTTTCGCCTCGGGCTCGAACCTCACCTCGGGCTGGCCTGCAGCAACCGGTTCGGCCGCGATCGAGTTTTCCAACTCAGCCGCGAGATCGAATTCCTCCGCCGGCTCTTCTGTCGACGTGGCGGGAGACATCGCGCCAGCTGTCGGAAAATCGGGCAGATCGAAGACGGGTTCCACACGTGCGGTTTCGAAAGCCGGTTCGACTATCGGATCGGAGGCCACGCTCTCGTCGACGGCATCAAACGCCAATGGCGGCTCTTCGTCGCCGAACAGCTGATCGCCGCGCTCGCTGATCGCACTATCGGCCGGCAGAAAAGCCTGCGGCAGTTCGATCGCGGCCGGCTCAGCCGGAACGAACTCCAGTTCCTCCGGCTCCACCGGCGGCGCAGCCACTGCGGCATCGGAAGCAGGCTCGGCGAATGACCGGGGCACATCGTCAAGCGCGATATCGTGGATAGGATCGAGCCGCGGCGCATCATAGCGCTCGAACTCCTGAAGGAGCTCGTCTTCGAGATTGAATGCCGGCTCTCGCCGCCCAGACGCTGAAGTATCGGCGGAAGACGATCCGGGCCTGGCAGCGACGGGAAGATCGTCGTAGCCTACGATGCGGGCGAGTTCTGCCAGCGGATCATCATCGGCAAAGAAGTCCGGTAAATCATTCCGGTTACGCGCAAGGTTGTTATCGGCCATTACCTCGTCCACTCACCTACATTACAACGCATATGCCAGTGCAATGTGGGGAAATGGTGGCGATATTTTACCGCATTTCTTCCGGTGCCGCAGTGCCCGTGATCCCAAGTCCTGACTTCAAAACAGAGGCGACAGCATGCACCAGCCCAAGCCTGGCAATACTCAATTCTCGGTTTTTATCGTTAACAAAGCGTAATTCCGGTTGTTCTTTACCCTTATTCCAATGCGCATGGAAGAAACTTGCCAGATCATAGAGGTAAAAAGCAAGCCGATGAGGCTCCTGAGCCTGGGCCGCAGCCTCAATGATTCTGGGGTATTCCGCAAGTTTGGCGACCAGCTGCATCTCATTCGGATCGTTGATCAGGCTGCTCGAACCTTTGAGGTCGAGCGAAGCAAAATCGAGCCCTGGGAACGCTTCCTTTGCCTGCCGGAACACCGACGAGCAGCGCGCATGGGCATACTGCACGTAGAACACCGGATTGTCCTTCGACTGCTCGGTCACCTTGGCGAAGTCGAAATCGAGCGGCTCGGAACTCTTCCTGTAGAGCATCATGAAACGCACCGCGTCGCGGCCGACCTCGTCGACCACTTCGCGAAGGGTCACGAAGTTGCCGGAACGCTTCGACATCTTCACAGGCTCGCCATTGCGGTACAGCTTGACGAGCTGGCAGAGGAGCACGGTGAGCTTCGCCTTGCCGCCGGAGACGGCACGCGCGACGGCTTCCAGGCGCTTGACATAGCCGCCGTGGTCGGCGCCGAGCACATAGATCATCTCGTCGTAACCACGGTCGAACTTGTCCTTGAAGTAGGCAACGTCGGCCGCAAAGTAAGTATAGCTGCCGTCCGACTTGATCAGCGGCCGGTCCATATCGTCGCCCACTTCGGTGGAACGGAACAGCGTCTGCTCGCGATCCTCCCAGTCTTCCGGCAGCTGGCCCTTCGGTGGCGGCAGCGTGCCCTTGTAGACGTGCCCCTTGAACGTGAGGTCGTTGATCGCCTGGCGGATGCGCTGCGCGCCATTGGCATGCAAGGTCCGTTCCGAATAAAAGACATCGTGATGGACGTTGAGCGCTTCGAGGTCGTCGCGGATCAGCGCCATCATCGAGTCGATCGCCTTGTCCTTGACGATCGGCATCCAGGCATCTTCCGGCATGTTGTGCAGCCGCGAACCGTATTCCTCCGCCAGGGCCTGCCCGACCGGCACGAGGTAGTCGCCCGGATAAAGGCCCGAGGGGATCTCGCCGATCGTCTCTCCAAGAGCCTCGCGGTAACGCAGGAAGACCGAGCGGGCCAGAACATCGATCTGGCTGCCGGCATCGTTGATGTAATATTCCTTGGCCACGTCGTAGCCGGCAAATTCCATCAGGTTCGCCAGCGCATCGCCAACGACAGCACCACGGCAATGGCCGACATGCATCGGGCCCGTCGGGTTGGCCGAGACGTATTCGACATTCGCCTTCTTCTCGGCGCCGATCGTCGAGCGGCCGTAATCCGTGCCCTCGGCAATCATCGAGGCGAGCAGGCGCTGCCAGTAGGGAGCACCGAGCCGGATATTGATGAAGCCGGGACCGGCCACGGAAACTTCGCTGATGTCAGCATCCGAACGCAGTGCTTCGGCGATGATATCGGCGAGCGCACGCGGATTGGTGCCGAGCGGTTTTGCCAGAACCATGGCGGCATTGGTAGCCACATCGCCGTGGCTCTGGTCCCGCGGCGGCTCGACTGCGATACGGCCGAAATCAAGCTCGCTTCGCTTTTCCTTGATAATATCAAGGCTTTCCAAAGCGTTCTTAATTCTTGTTTCGAAGTCGGCAAAAAGATTCATGTTCAATTATCCCCGATACATGCCCGAGGACCCTTGCTGGCCAGTGTCATTGGTGGCGGTGCCTAGCGCAAATCCGGAGTCTGGTCAAACAGCTCGCCATGCGCCTTGATGGCGAAGGTATCGGTCATCCCGGCGAGATAATCGCCCACATGCCGGGCTCTTGCGGTCTCGCCGAGACCGGCAATGTGATTGACCCAATAGTGGCTGCGCATCAGCGACGGATCATTCATATAGGCGCCGAACAGATCCGAGACGATCTGGGAGGCGCCGGCGCGGATGCGCATGATGTCCGGATGCCGGTAGATGCGCGAGAACAACAGCTTCTTGATGCAGCGGTCGGTTTCGGCCATCTCCCCAGAGAACGTCGCGATGACATGCCCAGCGGAGCGGACGTCGGTGGCGCTCTGCGGATCCACCTTATCGAGGTTGTGCTGCGCCACGCCGATAACGTCCTCGACCATGTGCGTGATCTGCCGGCGCATGATCTCATGGGCGAAACGGCTCGGCTCGAGATGCGGATAACGTGCCCTCACCTCCGCCATCAGCTTGGCGAGGAAGGGCACATCATCGAGCATCTCGAAGGTCAACAGGCCGGAGCGCAGCCCGTCGTCGATGTCATGGGTGTTGTAGGCGATATCGTCGGCGATTGCCGCGACCTGCGCCTCCAGGCTGGCATAGCTCGCAAGTTCCAGATCATGCAGTTCGCAATAGTCGCGGATCGGCTGCGGCACGGGGCCGCGGGTGCCCTCGCCGGTGGCGCTGAGCAGCGGACCATTGTGCTTGACGAGGCCTTCGAGGCTTTCCCAGGTGAGATTGAGCCCGTCGAAATCCGCATAACGGCGTTCGAGCTTGGTGACGATGCGCAGCGACTGGGCGTTATGGTCGAAGCCGCCATAGGGCTTCAGCATCTCATCCAGCGCATCTTCGCCGGTATGACCGAATGGCGTATGGCCGAAGTCGTGCACCAGCGCCACGCCTTCGGCGAGGTCCTCGTCGAGCTTCAGGGCGCGGGCAAGCGCACGGGCGATCTGCGCCACCTCGATCGTATGGGTCAGCCGGGTGCGGTAATGGTCGCCGTCAGGGCTGATGAACACCTGCGTCTTGTGCTTCAGCCGCCGGAATGCGGTGGTGTGGACGATGCGGTCACGGTCGCGCTGGAACTCCGAGCGCGTCAGGCTGCCGTCTTCGGGAAACAGGCGCCCGCGCGACGCCCAGGGGTTGGCGGCGTAGACCGCGCGCTCGCCACTGCCGAAACCCAGCGCCCTGGTATCGATCGTCATGCCGTCACCTGTTTGTTCATCCGCCGCCTGCCGCCCATTGACGTGCCCTTCACGTCTTCATACCTATAGTGGAGCTGTGCGCAATGCCGGTGACAGGAATCTCTCCGGGCCTTGAACCCGGCAGGAGGCGGATAATATGGAAACCAATGTAACTCTTTCAAATGCGGCGGCCAAGCGCATCGCCGAAATCGTCGGCAACGAAGCGGGCAAGCAGGCGCTGCGCGTCTCGGTCGAAGGCGGCGGCTGTTCGGGCTTCTCCTACAAGTTCGATCTTGCCGAAGCGCCTGGGGACGACGACGTGGTGATCGCCAACGGCAATGCCAAGGTGCTGATCGACAGCCTCTCGCTCGTCTATATGGCAGGCTCGGAGATCGACTTCGTCGACAACCTGCTCGGCCAATCCTTCCAGATCAAGAACCCGAATGCGGTTGCCAGCTGCGGCTGCGGCACCAGTTTCTCGATCTGATAACATCCTCCCTTACGCACTTCGCCCTTCCCAACGCTTCCTCTTTCGCTAAAAGAGGAAGCGAACAGTGGGAGGCAAGGGCCGATGAAGATCGCCACCTGGAACATCAACGGCGTCAAAGCGCGCATCGACAACCTGCGTCAGTGGCTAACCGATTCCTCCCCGGACATCGTCTGCCTGCAGGAGATCAAGTCCGTCGATGAGACCTTCCCGCGGCTGGAGATCGAGGCGCTCGGCTATCATGTCGAGACCCACGGCCAGAAAGGGTTTAACGGCGTTGCGCTGCTGTCGAAGACCAGGCCCGACGAAGTGATGCGGGGTCTGCCTGGCGGCGAAGGCCCGGACGGACAGACGGACGAGCAATCGCGTTACATCGAAGGCGTCTTTTCGGTGCCGGGCGGCGCGATCCGCGTCGCCTCCATCTATCTGCCGAACGGCAATCCCGCCGACGACCCAGTCAAATACCCCTACAAGCTGGCCTGGATGGAGCGGCTGCGCCTGCATGCGCAGAACTGCCTTCTCCTCGAAGAGCCGCTGATCCTTGCCGGCGACTACAACGTCATTCCCGAGCCGCATGACTGCTTCGATCCGGCCGCGTGGGCGACGGATGCTCTTTTCCTGCCACAGACCCGCGCCGCTTTCCGCAGGCTCGAAAATCTCGGCCTCGTCGATGCGGTGCGCGCCACGACCGACGCCACCAAGCTCTATTCTTTCTGGGATTATCAGGCGGGCGCCTGGCAAAAGAACAACGGCATCCGCATCGACCATCTCCTGCTATCAGCGGAAGCCGCAGACAGACTGAAATCGACGGCGATCGAGAAACATGTGCGGGCTTGGGAAAAGCCGTCGGACCACGTGCCCGTCATCGGCATGTTCGATTTCGGCTGATCGTCCGAAAGATCGGCGAGGCGTCGGTTATTCGACGCCTCTGGCAAATTCCTGCGACAGGGCGACCGCGCCGCGGCGATCTTCTTCGCCGACGACCGAAAATGCCTGTTCCTGCAATTGCTGCATCCAGACACATTCCTTGGCGGTGCACTTGTCGAGCGCCGCCGTCATGAAGGCGAGCCCCCGCACCGTCTGGCCTTCCTGGAAGAGAACGTTGCCGAAAACCGACATGGCGCCCGCATGGCCGCTCTTGCGGGCCTGGTTCAGCCATTTCTTCGCCTGCTGGATATTGGCGGTACCGCCCTCGCCTGCGAGAATCATCCGGGCGAGCTGGAACTGGGCTTCCGCCACGCCGAATGTGGATGCCGCCTGGAAATAGAGTTGCCGTGCCTGTGAAAGATCCGGCTTGATCGGGCTGCCGGGAATGCCGCGGCGATAATAGTTGGCCAGCGACAGAAGCGCGTTGACGAAGAAGCCGGTATCTTCCGAACCGGGCTCGACGCCCTGCGCGGCGATCTCGTTATAGATCTTGAAGGCCTCGAAATCGTCCTTCGCGACGCCGTCGCCGAAGGCGTACATATTGGCAAGCGCCCAGCGCGAGCCGGTATGGCCTTTCTCGGCGGCATAACGATAGGCTTCGACCGCATCTTCCTTCTGGCCGTTCTTATAGGCCTTGAAGCCGAACTTGAAGAGATCGAAGGGACCGGACTCCTTCGTCACGCCCGACTTGATATCGAAGGCCGCAGCCGATCCCGCCAAAATCGAGGCGAGCGACGCTCCAAGAAGCAATACTCTCATGGATCCGATGTCACACTTCGGCATGGTTCAGTTTCTTTCACTCCGCGCGCGACGACCCGCCGCAGCCCGAGCATCGCTCGCTGCCGGAACAAGATTTATCCGGGAATATCCCGCGCCTGCTCCTCCCGAGAGACGAATGAAACTGTAGCTGCCGTTTTCGGCAAGACTAGGACCCATAACCGCGGCAATTGCGGCAAGACAGGACGGCATCAGAATCCGCCTGCCTGAGCGCAAAAAGCCCGGCTTTTCATGAAGAAACCCGCCCATGATACTCCAATTACGCGCCCCGCCCCCGCGTTCCGCGCCTGTTCTTCCTCTATCGCTGCTCCCCGTTTGTGGCGGGAAGTGGACAGAAACGCCCCTCTCAAGGGACCTGACAATAGTCTCGAAAAAGTGTTGCTAAATCGTCACAAGAGAAGCGGCTAATTCGGAGCGGTACCATTAATAAGGAGTCCGCCAAGGCCTGGCCAACAAGATATCGGCGCCGATGGATAGTCTCACTATCCATCGGCGCCGGTCCCAAACTCAATTCTTAGAACTTGATGTTGTAGCTGGCAGTCAATGCATAAGCCCAGTCACCATTTGCCGTGGCGTTGAAGTTTGCACCCTTCGCAGTCGACTGGCTACCCGAAGTAAGATAGCTCACACCACCGCCGACACGAAGCTGGCCCGGGCCACAATCGATAGCTGCGCCAGCACCGACAGACCACGTATCCGTCATGATATCCGCTCCGTTACCCACACCCTTGTCCCAGCGAACATTGAGCGTGCCCGCGATCTTATCGGTAAACTGATGGCCGACGCCGCCAATAAGTGTCCAACCGTCCTTCCAGTTGTACTGGTCGTGTTGCGGAGGCAGGCCTGCAATATTGTAGTCGAGCGTTTTGAGTACGCTCCAGTCCGTCCATTCCGCCGAACCGTAAACCAGCCATCCGGGGGCGACACCGCTCTGCAAACTGAGCTTTAAAGATTGCGGCAAGGTCCCATGACCATCGGCCGCTACGGGAGCAGAGCCGAGGATAGGAGCCAACGCGAGTGGCGTAAAATCGCCATCAGCCTTGTGTTCGATTTGAGACCGATACATCAGTTGCGCGCGCAACGCATATTCAGGGATATCGTAGCCGACACCAAACCGATAACCGAATGCAGAATCGTCTTCCAGCCTCAGCGTTCCGTAAATGGACTCAGCCTTGTAGGTGAAATCCTGCATGAAGCCGCCACCAAGGAAATGGAGCCGTCCCTTCCCCATCTCGAAGCTAACATCGCAGGTGGCGCCGTATTCGTTGGCATGGAATTTCTTGCCAAAATAGTAATTCGAACTGGTCGGCAGACCGGCGGCCGCGTCAGCGGCCCTAGCTTGAGGACCGTATTTCGAGTCACCACCGTAAGGTTTGGTATAGGTAAATGCACAGGCCAACGCATCTGAGATGCGACCCATCGCAGCGACATTCGGAATGGCATAGTCCTGCGAAAACGGATCGTCAGACGAACTCACTCCGTTGATCGTGTCGAAATCGCGACGCGGGTTAACGTAGGTTACACCGGCCTGTACCGCAGCGTTGCCCCGCTCGTACAGGATATCGGTATTCGCCTCTCCCCAAGAGAAGCCGCCCGCATGAACCTGCGTCTGCCACACGCCAGCAGCGGTGAGCGCTAGAAGGCCCCTCGTAATTAGTTTGCTTACCATAAAATCTCCCACTCCCTGGTAAGTGACCGAAATCACTCTAGATGGTTCGCTCCGATTGACAACTTTCGGCTGTCCGGCGCTTCGCGGCGCAAACGCGTTATAGATTTACGTAAGCAAACCAGGAACCGGGGCTTTGATGCCGATTTCGGCACAAAATTACTCTTTCTCCGCTAATGCGATCGTTAAAATTGGAATTATATTATTTTAAGCCGGCTACCTGTGACAATGTGGCAACAATACGGCTTTCTGCTTGTGAGCAGTTGCACACATGCCGAACCAGACCAACAAACGGTTGCGAAAAATGAAAATGCCGCGTCGTTTCCGGCGCGGCATCCCTTATCGAACTGATTCACGATGAAGACGGTCAGCCGGCTTCGCTGATACGCAGAAGAGCGGTCTTCAGGTTCGCCATCTGAACTTCCAGTTCGGCAAAGCGCTCGCGCTCGGCAGCAACCACTTCTGGGTCGGCATTGGCAACGAACTTCTCGTTGGCCAGCTTCTTGCCGATACGATCCATCTCGGCCTCGGTCTTTCCGACCGCCTTCTCGATGCGCGCCTTTTCCGCCACCAGGTCGATCAGGTTGCCGAGCGGCAGGCAGGCGGTCGCCTCGCCGACGACGATCTGGGCGGAACCCTTCGGGGCCACGTCGGCAAGCTCGATGGTTGCCACACGTGCTAGGCGGCGGACGGCCGCCTCATGACGGCGCAGACGCGCCTGGGTCAACTCGTTGGCTCCGACAACGATCAGCGGCGCAACGGCCGATGGCGGTACGTTCATCTCGGCGCGGGCCGAGCGCAGGCCGGTCACGAGATCGACCAGCCAGTTGATCTCCTCCGCAGCCGCCTGATCGGCGAATTCCGGCGCCGGCCAATCAGCATGGCAAAGCAGGCCATTGCGCGTTTCGGTATGGGCCCAGAGCTCTTCCGTCATGAACGGCATGAACGGATGGAGGAGCTTGTAGGTCTCTTCCAGCACATAGGCCGCGCAGGCCTGCGCCTCGACCTTGGCGCTCTCGTCCTCGCTCATGAAGATCGGCTTCAGCAGTTCAAGATACCAGTCGCAGACCTGGTTCCACACGAAACGATAGAGAGAGGCCGACGCTTCGTTGAAACGCTGGGTCTCGATTGCCTCGGTGACGTCGCGGATCGTGGCGGAAAGTTCGGTCAGGATCCAGCGGTTGACGGTCAGCGCCGTTGCCTCCGGCAGGAAAGCCGGATCACGCTTGACGCCGTTCATCTCGGCAAAGCGGGTGGCGTTCCAGAGCTTGGTGCCGAAATTGCGGTAACCGGCGATGCGGGCCGGATCGAGTTTCACGTCGCGCCCCTGCGCCGCCATGATCGCCAGCGTGAAACGCAGCGCGTCGGCACCGTATTCGTCGATCAGGTCGAGCGGGTCGATGACGTTGCCCTTCGACTTCGACATCTTCTGACCGTTCTTGTCGCGCACCAGGGCGTGAATGTAGACGGTGTGGAAGGGCTCGACCGGATTGCCCTCCTCGTCCTTCATGAAGTGCAGACCCATCTGCATCATGCGAACGACCCAGAACGGAATGATATCGAAACCCGTGACGAGCACGTTGGTCGGATAATACCGCTTCAGTTCCGGGGTGTGTTCCGGCCACCCCAAGGTCGAGAACGGCCACAGCGCGGACGAGAACCAGGTGTCGAGCACGTCCTCGTCGCGGGTCAGGATTTCACCGGGCTTGAAGTTCTCCAGCAGGTCCTCGACGAGAGCCTTCATCGGCCCTTCATGCGACAGATAGTGCTGAATTGCCGCCTGCAGCGCCTCTTCCTCGGTCTTTTCGACGAAGACCTGGCCGTCCGGGCCGTACCAGGCCGGAATCTGGTGTCCCCACCAGAGCTGGCGGGAAATGCACCAGGGCTGGATGTTCTCCATCCACTGGAAATAGGTGTTTTCCCAGTTCTTCGGAACAAACTTGGTGCGGCCTTCGCGAACCGAGGCGATCGCCGGTTGGGCGAGCGTCTTGTTGTCCACCCACCATTGTTCGGTCAGGCGCGGCTCGATCGGCACACCGCCGCGGTCGCCATGCGGCACCATGTGCTTGTGCGGCTCGATCTTGTCGAGCAGCCCGGCTTCCTCGAATATCTCGACGATGATCTTGCGGGCCGTGAACCGATCCTGGCCTTCCAGCCGGTCCCAGGCGCCATGCAAGGCGGCTGGATTATCCAGGCCCTCCAGAAAATCCTCGTTGTCCTTGATGGTCACCGTTCCGTCGATATCGAGAACATTGATCCGGCGCAGCCCTGCCCGCTTGCCGACTTCGAAGTCGTTGAAGTCGTGGGCCGGCGTGATCTTGACCGCACCGCTGCCGGCGGTCGGATCAGCATAATCGTCCGCGACGATCGGGATCCTGCGCCCTACGATCGGCAGGATGACATGTTTGCCGACGATCGACCTGTAGCGTTCGTCATCCGGATTGACCGCAATACCGGTATCGCCGAGCATGGTTTCGGGACGTGTCGTCGCGACGACGATGTAGTCCCGCGTCTCGAATTCGGTGGCGTTGCCGTCTTCGTCGAAGGCAACGGGATACTGATAGGTGACGCCGTCTTCGAGCGGATAACGCAGGTGCCACAGATTGCCGTTGACCTCGATCTGCTCGACTTCCATGTCGGAGATCGCGGTCAGCAGCTTCGGGTCCCAGTTGACGAGCCGCTTGTCCTTGTAGATCAGGCCCTGCTTATAGAGGGTGACGAAGACTTCCAGGACCGCGGCCGAAAGCCCCTCGTCCATGGTGAAACGCTCGCGCGACCAGTCACAGGAAGCACCGAGACGCTTCAGCTGGTTGAAGATCAGACCGCCCGATTCTTCCTTCCACTCCCAGATTTTGTCGACGAAGGCCTCGCGGCCCATTTCGCGGCGGCCCGGAAGCTGGCGCTCCATCAACTGGCGCTCGACGACCATCTGGGTGGCGATGCCCGCATGGTCCATGCCGGGCTGCCACAGCACGTCCTTGCCGCGCATCCGCTCGAAGCGGATCATGATGTCCTGCAGCGTGTTGTTGAGCGCGTGGCCCATATGCAGCGAACCGGTGACGTTCGGCGGCGGGATGACGATCGTGAAGGTTTCCGCGCCCGGCTTGGCGTTGACGCCGGCGCGGAAAGCGTCGGCCTCGTCCCAGGCCTTGGCGATCCTCGGTTCTACTTCTGCGGAATCATAGGTCTTTTCGAGCATTTCCTGACCCGTTTTTGTTCTTTGAGAGCTATCGGGGTGTAAATAGGATGGGGTGTTCCAAGTCAATAAAAAAGCCGCCCCGTCACCGGAGCGGCCGTATCGATCAGCCTTGCGGGCGGGTTGGCTACGCCAGCCGCTGGCTCAGCGGCGCGTGCCGCGGGAGACGCGTTCGATTTCCTCGCGCACCAGGCGCTCGACCAGCGTCGGCAGGTTGTCGTCCAGCCATTCCTGCAGCATCGGGCGCAGCATGTCGCCGGCCATGTCCTCGAGCGAGCGGCGTTCCATGCCGTTGAACACCGAGGCAAGCTCGCTGAAGGATTTTGCGACCTGAGCGCCGGCTTCGGCTGACAGGAGGTTAGCCGTCTCCTCGATCTTGGCCGGCAGGCTGCGCGGGGCCTGTTCCGCGGCGAATTTCGGTTCTGCCTTCGGTTCGACCTTTGGTTCAGGCCGCACCGGCGCCTCGGCTCTGCTGGAAGCCGACAGCGGCGGATCGAAAACCGGCATCATGACGCGCTGGACCGGTTCCGGCTGCGAAGCCGGCGCTGCCTGCGTGACTGGGGCGGCGGCCTGGGTGACCGGTTCGCGGAATTCGGGCATGCGCGGCATCTGGGGACGAAGCGGAGCCGGCTCCTCCTGGCGTGCCGCCGGTGCGGGCGAAGACGGTGTTTGCGCTGGAGAGATCGTCGCTGACAGCGTCGGCGCAGTCGAAGCGGTGGAAAGGCGCACCGTGCCGGTTTCCTGCTGGCGGACCGAAGCGGCGCGAACCCTTGCGGCGACGTCGGCGAGTGACAGGGTACGATCCTGCTGCGCCGGCTGGCCCGACGACCCTTGCGCGTAGCTCATCGGTTCGTTGCGGGAGGGGGCGCCGCGGTCATTGGCAGCCATGTCCGGGACGAAGCCCGGCTCTTCGCCGTCTTCGATCTCATCCTCGCCATAGACCGGAGGGAGCTGGCCGTTGAGCGCGTTCTCGGCGTTCGGCTCATTGCTTTCAATGATCCGGCGAATGGACGCCAAGATTTCTTCCATGGAGGGTTCACGCGCTACATTTGGCTGAGCCATTTTCATCCCCGCTGTTACCGGCACTCGACTCGGCCCCGTGGAGGGTGAACCGAATCGACGTTACTCTAAGGTCTTGGGGGGGCTGGAAACAATGACAAGTGCCCCAGGCTTCCTACGGATACACAGTTTTGTTGGCGTTGTGAATCCCGTTAGTCACACTTACCGGAACAGATGACAGCTGGATGAAATAACCGGATGGCGTCGACAGAAACGACAAAGGGGCCGCAAGGCCCCTTCCGTTCATGGCATTCGATCGTGTCGGAGCAATCAGAACACGAATTCCTTAGCCTTGCGGAAGCCCGGCAGCGGCTTCACCGACGCATTGAAATAGGCGCTTTCGGAAATCGAGCCCTGTTCCTTCACCAGCACCTTCGCCTGGGCGGCATTGCCGTAACCGACGACGGCGATCAGCCGGCCGCCGTCGCGCAGCTGCTCCAGAAGAGCGGCAGGCACTTCCTCGACGGCACCGTTGACGAAGACCAGGTCATAGGGGGCCTCGGCAGGATAACCCTTTTCGAGTTCGCCGGTAACGACCGCGACATTGTCGTAGCCAAGCGAGGAGAGCGTTCCAGTCGCCTGCGAGGCCAGCGCCTCATCCGTTTCCAGCGAAACCACGGAGCCGGCAATCAGCGAGAGGACGGCGGTCGCATAACCACTGCCGGTGCCGATTTCGAGCACGACATCATCCTTGGTGATCGCCGCGAGCTGCAGAAGCTTGGCAAGCGGCGAAGCCTCCATCAGGTAGCGCCCAGGCGCCACCTCGATATCCTTGTCGATATAGGCGAGCGACTTTGCCTTGGCCGGCACGAAAGCTTCGCGCGGTACATTATAGAAGGCCCGCAGAACCGAATGCGACGTGACATCGGTGGTGCGGATCTGATTTTCGACCATCTTTGTCCGTGCTGCTTCGAAATCCATCATCTCAGTCGTCCCAAATCACCGGCGATGCGCCGGCTCACGCATGTCCGTCTTACTGACGGCGAGACACGCTTTCAAGACGCCGGCCGGTTTCGAAGCAAAAAAGCCGAGGTGAACGGCCCTCTCCTGCAATCCCGATGCTCAGGCGTAGGCCGGCGGCGCTTCTTCAAGCTTGCGGACGGTCACATAATCACGGCCATAGGAGGAGCGCAGGCTATGGCCCTTGTCGAAGGCGGACTGTTCGGCGGAGGTCAGCGGGAACATGCCGTCGGCGAACGTTCCGGTGCCTTCGACCTCGTTGGCCGCCTGGCGATGCACATTGATAATCCTGGTGATCATGACGCCTTCCTTCCGTTCCGCCCAATAATCGCTGAGCAGGCCTTTCTGTTCCGAGCCTAGGAGGAGAAGGTTAAAAAATTAACCATGTTGCACCGCACACAAAAATGCGTGGTAAATGCTTGGTATCAAAGCATGTTTGGATTTGAGGGATTGGTCCGGAAAGAAGGGAAAATTGGAGGCCTCGCCCGGAATCGAACCGGGGTGCAAGGATTTGCAGTCCTCTGCGTCACCACTCCGCCACGAGGCCATCCGAACGCATAAAGAGCGAGTGGTGTCGGGCGTTTAGAACGAATCGAATAACCGCGCAAGCGCGGTTTGGCCCGATTGCCATTTTTTTCTGCACAAGATGACGGACGCCGATGCGGGCGGGCCAGTTCGCATCTCTGCCCGCGGTCCACGTTCGGAAAAAAACTGGCCGGAATGTCAAAAAAACGGCTCGATTGGATGCCGGCCGGCGCTCCGGATTGGCTTCATAAAAAATTCACCAAAATTACGGAACCAAACGCTTCCGGATGAGTTCTCTACGCCGCAATGCAAGGTGTGGACATGACGAGTAACGTAACTGAAGCAGATGACTCCGTGTGGAGTTCCCCCGTCAGAGTACGCGTTGGATACGGTTTCCCAGAAACCATCCACGGACCAAAAGAAGCCCTGGAGTACCTCAACTGGCGCTGGCCGGTGCGTGAAGGTACCTATTATATCAAGGCCCTGAAGGAGTGCGCCGCCTGCCTGCAGCGCAGGCTTCCCCTGGAAAGGGTGCGGGAAACCTTCATTCTCGCCAGCATCGAAGCGAAGATGCTGAACTGATTTCACCCTTTGGGCGGGGCCGATGATCAGTGTGAAACTCAGTGTCTCTGACGGCGTGCGGCGCTTACGCTGGCCAATAGAAATCGGAACGAAAGTCAGCCGGGATGTCTGACAATCTGCCGATGGCTTCGGCGACGAAACCGATCTGCATGGCCAGATAACGGATTTCGCGCGGCACCGGTATGCCGGTCATTGTTTCGCGATTGCGCCAGGTCTCGTACCCGGTCGACCTGATCCGCCGTTCGGCCTCGCGCAGCACGTCGTCGCGGCTCGGCATTTGGCCGTCAGCCACATCGGCAGGCTTCGCCACGCAGGCCGCAAGCCCACCCTCGATCACTCTCAGACCCATGGTCACCCTCGTCTTCAATCCCGGGAGCAATGCTAGTGATTCGGGGAGGGATGCGCCAGAGTCTCTGCGGCAACACTGAAGTGGTGGCGGCCCGGCGACTGTGCTACAATGGTGTTGTCGTCGAGTGGGGGAGCACCGGGCGGCGAACATGCGGTAGGAGGAGACCGTCATGCAGTATCTGGAATTCATCACCACCCTTAATCCCGTGGTTCTGGCGATCCTCGTGATCGTGCTGGCCTGCGGAGCCTACGACTATTGGGCGCAGTCTCGATAACGGCCCGATAACGGATGGCGTAGCCTTTTGATTTTCCATGAGACGCCGGGCGTTCACGTTTCCGGCAGGTTGTGGCTCGCGCCTTTGCGAGGACACGGTTTGTTGTTACCCATACCGCCGGTTTGAAGCGGAATGGAGAGACGAACAGTGAGCGCAAGCATCGAATTCGACGACACCTCAACTTCGCTGAGCGGTACGCTGCGCCAGCTTATCGACGGCATCAAGGGTCAGTCGGTGACGCTGCGGCAATTGATGGATGCGGTCGGCGAACAGGGCCTGTTGCTCATCTGTGCCATTGCCTCGCTGCCCTTCCTCCTTCCCGTGTCGATCCCCGGGGTCAGTACCGTGTTCGGCGCGGCGATCATCCTGATCAGCCTGGCGATCACCGCCAATCGGCTGCCCTGGTTGCCGAAGAAAATCCTCGACCGCGAACTTGATACGAAGAAACTGCTGCCGGCGCTGGAAAAGGGCGTCAGCATCGTTTCGCGCCTCGACCGGTTCCTGAAGCCGCGCATTTCGGCGTTGACCACCGGCCGGCTTGTCAGCCGGATCAACGGCCTGGCGATCGCGGCCGGCGGCGTGCTGTTGATGTTTCCGCTGGGGCTGGTCCCCTTCTCCAACACCCTGCCGGGAATCGCCATCCTGCTTCTGTCGACCGGCATGATCCAGCGCGACGGGCTGATCGTGCTTGGCGGCTACCTCTTCAATGTCGTGACGGTGATCTATTTCGGCGTGCTTGCCTACGTAGCGTTCAGCGCCGGCCAGGGTATCGCATCGATGTTCGCCTGATCGTGCAGCCTTATCGCTGTTCGGCCTTACGCCCCCGCCGCCTTGCCCACCAGAGTGCGATGCGGCGGCGTTGACGCCGCACGAAGGGCAGATCGTGCGAGAGCACCAGAAAGCCGAGCGGCAGCATCCAGAAGCCAAGGATCGGCAGGAAGCCGAGCACGCCGCCGAAAATCAGGACGACGCCGACGACGACCCGGCCGATCCGCGACCGTGGCATGGGAATCTGTACGCTGCCCAGCGCCAGTTTGCCGCTTTGCGGGTCGATTCCAAATCGCCTCGGTTTCCGTTCGCCTGCCACTCTCAATTATCCTCACCGGTTAAAGGCCCAGCTTTGCCCGGGAAATGGGGCTTTACCGGGGATAAAACAACCAAGTTCATTTTTTTTGCAAAAACCGCTTGGCAAAACGACAAAGCATTTGTATTACCCGCCGCACACGCCGCGACCCTTCGCGGATGATCCCTGGTAGCTCAGCGGTAGAGCATTCGACTGTTAATCGACAGGTCGCCGGTTCGAATCCGGCCCGGGGAGCCATTTTATAAAGGTCGTGATGAAAATCACGGCCTTTTTGATGCGACCTTTCAAGCAGATAGGTGTTTCCTGAGCCTTTGGGCGGTTCGCTTAGCGGGCAAGCCTGTGTTGCGTCACAAATTCAGGTACATCTCGCCGTATACCATTTCCTGCTCGCGGAATTGACCCGCATGGCGTGCCAATAAGCCAGGTGGCGGCTCCATACCGATCTCATATGTGACAAGTTCACATATCGCGTGCCGTTGGCTACTTCGGCGCACCATTCACGGATGGGCCTGCTGCCGTCGGTCGCTGCATCTGGACTGCCCCTGCGAGTAGCGGCGCCTACGTGGCGATGAATTCCATGACCAGCCGCACTCGCCTGGTTTGTACGTTTCCCCATGCGTGAGGAGCCAGAGCGTTCCCAACATGCGCAAGTGGTGCGCCGATGCACAGCCGCTGTCGAGGAATCGCCCATCCCGCTCGGTTGCCCTCCATCCCATTTGACTGCGAATGGGCGCGATGCTTGTCGGCCCTGGACGAACCCGACATTTTCTGGCGCACCCACGAGAAGCTCCTTGCGGATCTTGCCAAGGTCGCAACCGAACGCAACATCTCACGCATCAGATAACCAGCCGCCACTATCTCAGTCCTGATTGAAGGAATAACCTCATGAATATTGACCTTAAGGGCCGTAAGGCCGTTGTAACCGGCTCCACGGCGGGCATTGGTCGCGCCATTGCCGAAGGGCTGGCGCGCGCGGGCGCTTCGGTCGTGATCAACGGCCGCGGCGAGGAACGTGTCGCCGCGGCGCTTCGCGAGATTCGCGTGCTTTTCCCAAACTCCGATCTGACGGGCGTCGCCGCTGATCTGGAAACGGCAGAAGGGGCCGGAGCCTTGTTCGCGCAGGCGCCGGATGCCGATATCCTCGTCAACAATGTGGGTACGGCGCGCCCGAAGTCGTTCTTCGAGCTTACCGATGACGACTGGCTGAGCCTCTTCCAGCTCAACGTCATGAGCGGCGTTCGCGCCGCGCGCCACTATCTGCCGAAGATGATGGAGCGGGGTTGGGGACGGGTCGTATTCATCAGCAGCGAGTCCGCCCTCAACATCCCGAAAGAGATGATTGACTACGGCACGACCAAGACCGCGCAACTCGCCATTTCGAGGGGCCTTGCGGAAGCGGTCGCCGGAACCGGCGTGACGGTCAACGCGGTCCTTCCCGGCCCGACGAGATCCGAAATCCTGTCCAACATGATGAGCGAGTTGGCCCGTGCGCAGGGCATCAGCCAGGAAGAAGCGGAGCAAGTCTTCCTGAGGACGATGCGCCCGACAACGCTGATCAATCGATTGTCGACCACCGAAGAAGTGGCAAACATGGTCGTCTATGTCTGCTCGGAGCAAGCTTCGGCGACAAGTGGCGCCGGTCTGCGCGTCGACGGCGGCGTCGTTCGGTCGATCGTCTAACCCGCCCCGACTAGCATCGTCGTGGCTCTCTTCACGGTCGAAAAGCGCGTCCTGCGGCGCGCTTTTGACGGTTTCAGGCCGGAGGGTCGCTCAGTTCCGCGACGGCGCCGTGGTCATTTCAGGCCAAACAGCTCCACCGCGTTGTTGCGGAAGATAGCGGAGCGCTCGGCCGGTGTCAGTGGCACCTTGAAGGCAAAACGCGGATCGTCGAAATCCCAGTGCGGATAGTCGGTCGAGAACATCAGCCGGTCGGTGCCGATCCAGCGCAGGATATCGAGGAGATGCCGGTTGTTCTCCGGCTCCTCGATCGGCTGCGTGGTGTACCAGAAATTCTCGCGCACATATTCGGACGGCTTGCGCTTCACATGCGGAACCTCGTCGCGCATGCGCTTCCATTCCCGGTCGAGCCGCCAGACGAGTGATGGCAGCCAGGAGAACCCGCCTTCGACGAGCACTATCTTCAGCTTCGGGAATTGTTCGAATACGCCTTCGAGGATCATGCTGGAGAGCACGGTCTGCAGGCTGTTGGAGGCTGCGTAGTGCTCCTCCAGATAAAACGAACTCCAGCCGGACGGCGTATTCGGGCGGTAGCCGAAGGCGCTGGTATGCAGCCCGATCGGCAGGCCGTAGTGTTCGGCCGCCTCGTAGATCGGCCAGTAGCGGCGGCGGCCGCAGGGTTCCAGCGTGCGCGGCGGCATGGCGATCTGCACGAAACGGCGGTCGGTGACGCGCCGGTCGATCTCGGCAACCGCTTCCCTCGCGTCTTCCTGGGGGATGCAGATGGACGCCTTCAGGCGCGGCTCGGGTCCGGCAAACTTGTCGACCTGCCAGTCGTTGAGGGCCGCACAAAGCGCTGCCCCGAGCTCCTGGTTGAAGGCGACGCTGCCGGCGGCGAGCGGCTGAAGGATGCCGTAGTCGATATTGCACTGGTCGAGCAGTTGCTCCTGCAGGAAGGCCAGGTCTGATGCCGGCGGCCCGCCGTTCGGCGGCCAGGAATCGCGGCGCATGCCGTTGCCCGGTGTCATGCGCGGATAGGGCAGCGTGCCAAGCAACGGGTTTGCCGTGCGCACCGCGAAATCCCGCACATGCGTTTTCCAGCGTTCGGGCAGGTAGTCGAGCAACTGGTCCGGCCGGGAGAAAGCCGGATGCACGTCGCAATCCACCACGCCCTGCATCTGGGATTTTTCGGAGCTACGTTCGAGTACGGGAGTTTCCATGGGGATCAGCCTCCAAATCTCGGATAGGTGGCGAGAACGTTGTCGCGAAGGATCTTGTTCACCTTGGCTTCCGGCAGGCCCTCGGGCAGCACGTCCAGCCCTTCGAAATGCCAATGCGGATAATCCGAGGAGAACAGCAGCATATCATCGCTGAGCAGATGGTCGAGCGTTTTGGCGACGTCCTCGACATCGTCCGGTCCATCGAAGGGCTGCGACGTCATGCGGATATGCCTGCGGATGATATCGGCCGGTGCGTCCTTGACCCACGGCACCTCGATGCGGGTGCCGCGCCAGTCCTTGCTCATGCGCCACATCAGCGCCGGCATCCAGGTCACGCCGGACTCGATCATCACGGCCTTCAGCTTCGGATATTTGACGAAGACGCCCTCGGAAATCAGGCTCGCGACCTGGGTTGCGAAGCCTTGCGGCTGAACCACATGGTCCTCGATCAGGAAGGAATGGAAGCCGCTATGGCTCGGCGCATGGCGGAAATTCGATCCCGCATGAATGCCGATCGGCAGGCCGTGTTTCTCCGCCGCCTCATAGATCGGCCAGTAAGTGCGGCGGCCGAGCGGCAGCTCGGTCATGGCGAGCGTCAGGACCTGCACGAAACGCTTGTCATCGGCGCGGCGCTCGATCTCCTCGACCGCGGCCTCGACGTTCTGGAACGGCACCAGAATCGACGCCCTGAGCCGGCTGTCGCGGCTGAGCCACTTGTCGGCAAGCCAGTCATTGGTGGCACGGCATATCGCGGCTGCGAGGTAGGGATCGAACAGGGCGTGAGCGCCGGACACCACGTTGAGGATGGCGCCTTCGAGGCCGAGCGGGTCGAGCAGGTTCTTCTGCATCTGCGCGAGCGGATCGCCGCTCCACGTCCAGTCGGGCCGCATATAGGGACGCGTTCGCTCGGGGTACCCCATCAGCTCCAGCACATCGACTTCGCGTGACGTCACGATCTCCTGCCAGTAGTCGTCGAGATAGGGAATGAGGTCGGCGCGACGCGGTGTGGGTGGATGGACGTCGCAATCGATCGCCCCGGCGGTTTCGAATCTGGCCATTTTCGTAAACGTCTCGCTCATCGTTGACATCTGTGCTGCTTTCCTGAGCCCGGCTCATGCCGCCTGCGCTCCCATCTTTTCCTCGCGGATGAAATCCGCCGCCTTTTCCGCGATCATCACGGTCGGGGCCTGGGTATTGCCGGAGACGATGGTGGGCATGATCGAGGCATCGACGACGCGCAGGCCGGCAAGGCCGTGCACCCTCAACCGATCATCCACCACCGCCATCCGGTCGCGCCCCATCTTGCAGGTGCCGACGGGGTGGAAGGTGGTGTTGAGGGTCCGGCGCGCATAATCGAGCATGTCGTCGTGGGACTGCACGGCTGCAGTCGGCGCAATCTCCTCGGGCTGGAAACGCGCCATGGCGGGGCTTGCGGCGATGCGCCGGACCGCGTCGATCGACCGTATCAGGATGTCGCGGTCGGCCTCCTCTTTCAGAAAATTGTGCAGGATGCGCGGCTGGGCGGAAGGGTCCCTGCCCCCAACATGGCAATGGCCGCGGCTTTCCGGCCGCAGGATACAGGCCGACGAGGTGATGCCGGGGAACGGATGCATGGCGCCGCCGAAACTCGGCGAGGTGGAGCCTGAGACGTGGATCTGGATTTCAGGCGCCGGCGCATCCGGCGTGGTCTTAATGAAAGCGCCGAGCAGGGTCGGCGATCCGCCGAGCGGCCCGCGTTTGGTCGCAAAATACTGCATGCCGAGCAGCATTCGGCCGAACCGCGTGCCGGCGCGGGTATTCAGCGTATGGGTATTGTGAAGACGATGTTGAACCCTGATGTGCCAGTGATCCTGCAGGTTTTCGCCGACACCCGGCAAGGCGTGAAGCACCTCTATTCCGGTAGATGCAAGCACGTCCGGCGCGCCGACGCCGGAGCGCTCGAGGATGGCCGGCGAGCTATAGGCTCCGGCCGACAGAATGACTTCCCTCCCCGCCTTCGCCTCGTGATTCTGGCCATCGAGGCTGAACACGACACCGCTCGCTCGCCTGCCCTCGAAGATGATCCTGTCAACGAGAGCGCCGGTGACGACTGTCAGGTTGCGGCGGTTGCGGACAGGTTCCAGAAATGCGCGGGCGGTGGAGTGGCGCACGCCGTTCTTGATGGTGGCAACAAAGAAGGCCACGCCTTCATTGTCGCCGGAATTGTAGTCGCCCGCAGCGGGAATACCCTGCTCGATCGCCGCACGGCGATAGGCCTCCAAGGCCTCCCAGCGCACATTGGGATCGGAAACCGCCCATTCGCCCTCGGTGCCGTGCGCCTCGGAATCAGCGCGATGGAACGCTTCGGAGCGCTTGAAATAGGGCAGCACGCTTTCCCAGGACCAGCCGCAATTGCCGAGCTGCGCCCATTGGTCGTAATCGTAGGCATGGCCGCGCACATAGATGAGGCCGTTGATCGCGGAACTGCCGCCGAGCATTTTTCCGCGCGGCAGCGCAAGCTGGCGTCCATCGAGATAGGGTTCGGGTTCGCCCTTGTAGAGCCAGTCATATTGGGGCTTGCCGATGAGATAGGCGAGGCCGAGCGGCATGTCGACGTAGAAGCCACGCCCCTCGCCGCCGCCCTCGATCATCAGCACCTCGACCGCCGGGTCCGCCGATAGCCGGTTGGCCAGAACGCAGCCTGCCGTGCCACCGCCCACGATGACGTAATCGTAGGTACGGGAATGCTCGAACGCACCCATGGTCTCTCCTCCACTTTCCGCAAGAGCTAGCCGCGCGCCCGGCGGTTACGGTGCCGAGACGGCACCGGAAAAGCAAAGGACACAACGGCCGCACAATCGCAGCCTCCCGTACAATCATGGCATACGAGCCGATTGGAAGGAAGTCATATTGCGGCAAAACCGAATGCAAAAGTATACATCGCAATGCTCCTGCTGTAGATCTACCCGCGGCAGGCTGCCGCAATTCGGAAAGAGGAAGCCGAACAGCGGGATCGATGTATGCACGCCTGCCGGAGTGAACACGAATTTATCTCGTCAATCTGTTTCATCGGGGAGGAGCCCAGAGATGAAAAAACAGCAGGACGGCGTGCCGTCGATCATCCATGACAGCAGGATCAACCGGAGAACGCTTCTGGCGTCTGGCGTAGCGCTGGGAGGCGCGATGCTGCTGCCCGGGCAGATGTTCGCTCAGGTATCACCGCCCAAACCGGGCGGCACCTTGCGCATTGCCATGCCGTTCAATCCGGCGGCTCTCGACCCGATGACAGGGCGCAATGTGCCGGATTTCAACGCGCTTTATGCGTTGTTCGACGCGCTGATCGCCTTCGATCCGGCGACGCTCGAGCTCAAGCCGATGCTCGCCAAGGACTGGACCTTCGCCGATCCGACGACGCTGGTGCTCAACTTGCTCGACGGCGTGAAATTCCATGACGGCACCCCGTTCAACGCCGAGGCCGTGAAGTTCAATTTCGATCGTTTCATCAACGATCCGCGCTCCAATGTGAAATCGGACCTGGTTTCGGTCGCGTCTGTGGCGGTCACCGGCCCGAGCCAAGTGACGCTCAAGCTGAAGCAGCCGAACTATTCGCTGCCGACCATCCTGACGGGCCGCGTCGGCTGCATCGTCTCGCCCGCCTCCATCAAGGCCGCCGCCGACAGCAATGTCGATCGCAATCCCGTCGGCACCGGGCCGTTCAGGTTCGCGGAGTGGCGCGACAACGACCTGATCCGTGTCGAGAAGAACCCGAATTACTGGCAGCCGGGCCTGCCCTATCTCGACGGCATCAACTTCCGCATCATCAACGAGCTGAACACCGCGGCCCGCACGGTGACCGCCGGCGAAACCGATCTTGCGCTCAACATGGCCGCGCAGCAGATCGCTACCGCCCGCCGGGTGCAGGACCTGACGGCTGAAGCCAATCCTTCGATGATCTTCTTCACCCTGATGATGAATTTCGCCAAGCCGCCGCTCAACGACCTCCGGGTTCGGCAGGCGATGAACTACGCCATCAATCGTGACGAACTGAACCAGGTCCTGATGCTTGGTCTCGGCGAGCCGACCTCGACCATGTTTCCCAAGGATTTCTGGGCGGTGGATGCCGACACGGCGCATCTTTACAAGCATGATCCGAACAAGGCGCGCAGCCTGCTGGCGGAGGCCGGGTATCCGAAGGGCTTGGAAGTCGAGACCTGGAGCTGGCCGGACCAGACATCGGTTCAGCGGCTCGAAGTGGTCGGCGAGCAGCTTTCGCAGGTCGGCATTCGCCTCAAGGTCACCCCCTCGCCTCCTCAGGTCGTAAACCAGGCCTTTTATATCGAAGGCAAAGGCGCGATGATCCTCAATCCGCAGGGCGGCTGGCTCGATCCCAGCCAAACCTACGAGCGGCTATTCGGCGCGACGGGTCAGTTCAACGCAGGCAAGGTGGAAGATCCGCAGTTCCGCAAGCTGCTCACCGCGACAGGCACATCGGCTGATGCCGGCGAACGCAAGAAGGCATTTGCCGCGCTCCAGCGTTTCGTCGTGGAACAGGCGCTGCACCTGCCGCTGGTCACCTCGGCCGCCATGTCGATCCGCAACAAGAAGGTCAAGGACTTCCGATACGACCGGCTGCACTCGCCGCGCTTCCACCGCGTCTGGCTCGACCAAACCGCGTGATCCGCAGCCAAGATGCGATAGACGCGACGAAACAGCCCGACCGCGAGGCCAGGCTGTTTCGCAGCTAAAACCAGGATTACCGGCGTTTGATGGTCGGGTCGAGGAGCACGCGGATCGACTCGCCGAGCGTGTTGAAGGCGAGCGCCGTGAACAGGATGGCGAAACCCGGCGCATACATCTGCTCGGGCGCCACCTCGACATAGTGGTAGGCGCGCGCCAGCATGCCGCCCCAGCTCGACTCGGGCGGCTGGACGCCGAGCGACAGGAAGCTCAATCCGGCTTCCGCCAGAAGCGCCACGGCCAGCATCAGGGTCACCTCGACGATCACAGGCTGTATCGCATTGGGCAGGATATGGCGCAGGATCAGGTGCAGGCGCGATGCGCCGAAACCGGTCGCTGCCTCGACATAAAGCGCGTTCTTCACCACCAGCGTCTGCGCCCGCATCGTCCGGGCAAGCACCGGCGCGAAGGCGAAACCGACGGCGATCATGGCATTGGTGAGACCGATGCCGAGCGCTCCTGTCACGGCGACGGCCAGCACGAGCGGCGGAAAGGCCAGCACGCCGTCGATGATCCGGCTGCCGACCTGGTCGACCCAGCCTCCGACAAAACCGATGAACACGCCAAGCGGCACGCCGATCGCCACGCCGATGCCGACGGCGAGGCTTGCAGCGTAGAGCGCATTGTAGGAACCGTATATCAGCCGGCTCAGCGTATCGCGGCCAAGGTCGTCGGTGCCGAGCCAGTGCGCGCCACTCGGCGGCGCCAGAAGGTCCATCAGGTTCTGCTTGTTCGGCGCATAGGGCACGATCAGTGGCGCGAAGATCGCCGCCAGGACTAGAACGGAGAGATAGGCAAGGCTGATCAGCGCACGTTTGTCGCCCCACAGCCAGGCCCAGAAGCGGAAGCGGACGGGAGGCGGAAGGGTCGTCCTGGCTGCCGGCGCGGCAGCGGTTTGGGTCATCGCGGTCATGTTCGTATCGGTCATGTGGAGGCCGCCACTCTGGGATCGAAAGTCGCGTTGAGCACGTCGACCAGGAGATTGGTGAGGATAACCACCAGCACAAGCACGAGCGCCACGCCCTGCACCACTGGGAAATCCTTGTTGAGCGCCGAATAGCTGATCAGGTTGCCGACACCGGGGATGGCGAAGACCGCCTCGATGATGACAGCGCTGGAGAACAGCCGGTTCACCTGCAGGCCAGCAATGGTCAGCATCGTCGCAGCCACGTTACGCAGCCCGTGTTTCCAAAGGATGGCGCCCGAACCGAGCCCCTTGGCGCGCAGCGTGCGGATATATTGCGAGCCGAGCACTTCGAGCAGCGCACTACGCACCTGCCTTGCCAGAACCGCGACCACGCCGGTGGAGAGCGCAATCGCCGGAAGGGTCGCGTAATAGAGCGACTCCAGCGGTTTTTCGAAGACGGATACGGCACCGGTCGCCGGGAACCAGCGATAACCGAGCGAGAACAGCGTCACCAGAATGATGCCGAGCCAGAAATTGGGCACCGCGACACCGAGCGAGGCGACGCTGGTGATGATCTTGTCGAGCGTGGTGCCTTGGCGCGTGGCTGCAAGAATGCCAAGCGGAATGCCGAGTGCCGCGCCCAGGACCAGCGCATAAAGAACCAGCAGGATCGTATGCGGCAGGCGCGAAAGGATCAGCCGCAGAACAGATTCGTTCGAGAACAGCGAATGACCGAGATCGCCCTGCAGGGCATTTCCCAGCCAGAAGAAATATTGCACCAGCATCGGCCGGTCGAAACCGTAGATATGGCGGATTTCCGCGATGCGTTCCGCCGTCGCATAGTCACCCGCGATCATCATGGCCGGGTCGCCGGGCATCATGTAGACGAGGGAAAACACCACGAAGGTGGCCACGATCATCACGGGCACCAGCTGCATCAGCCTTTGCGCAACCATCCCGGGGACGCCGTACATCATTGATACTCCGTCAATCCGCATTTGACGCCGGCCGTTTCAATGGCCCGCGAAAGGAACATCGGATACGCAGAACCACTGCCATCCGATGCGGGGGAGCGGCACTGGCGAACCCGCCCCGCTCCGGTTTCCGGGCGATCACCCGACGCGGTGGTCACATCGGGTAATCGCATCGTCTGGGCCTCAGGCTTCCATCCACACCTTGTGGAAGCGCGGGCGTTGCAGCAGGCTGAAATTGAAGCCGTGTACCTTCGGGGTACGTATGATGATGCCGGCGGACGAGAACTGCGGCAGGTGCAGCGCGTTCTCCAGCACGAAACGCTGCATCTTGAAGAGCACGTCCTTGCGCTTGGCGTTGTCGAACGTGTTCATCGACGCATCCATCAGTTCGCGATAACCCGGCAGTTCGATCTTGGCCGCGTTGCGATAGGCAGTCGCTGAGAACTGGCGATCGTAGGCCGTTGCCGGATCCGGAAGACCGCCGGTCGGGGTCATCAGCATCTGACCCTTTTTCTCGGTCAGGAAGTACTGCATCGTCTGCGCCGGTTGCGCCGGAGTGACCTTCAGCCGAATGCCGGCCTCGGCAAGCTGAGCGCCGAGGACTTCCTGACGCTGCACTGCCGCCTGATCGGCCCAGGTGAAGGTGGCGATCTCGATGCCATTTGCGAAACCGGCTGCCTTCAGCAGCGACTTGGCGCGGTCGAGGTCCAGCTTGTAGTAATTTTCGGTCGCAGGATCGTTGGCCCAGAAGCCTGACGGGAACATGCTGCAATGACCGCCACCGAGGCCGCCCCACAGGACCTGGTTGAGCACCGGCCGGTCGAGCGCCCAGTTCATGGCCTGCCGAACGCGAACGTCTTTCAACGGCCCCTCACCGTAATTCAGGAAGGCCGTGTAGTAGATCATCGACGGCGTCGCTTCGGCGACCAGCTTCGGGTCGCGCTTGGCTACGGCCATCTGCTGCGCGCTCATGTTGAGAACGATATCGGCTTCGCCGGCCGTCACGGTGCGGACAGCCGTATTGAACTCGTTGACGATGCGCATGTCGACACCGTCGAGATAGGGCTTGTCACCCCAGTAATTGGCGTTTTTCACGACCTTGATCAGGGTATTGTCCTGCCATTCGACGAACTTGAACGGCCCGGTGCCAACAGGCGCGCGGTCGACATTGCCGCCGGCAGCGGCCTTGACCGAAGCGGGCGACACGATGAGGCCGGCGCGGTCGGTCAGGATCGCAGGCAGCGTGGCGTCCGGGTATTTCAGCTTCAGCGAAACCTGATAGGCGCCGGTCGCCTCGACCTTGTCGACGACGGCAAGGTCCGATTTCACGTTCGAGCGATCGTAGGTGCTGCAGCGCTGCAGGTGGAAGACCACCGCCTCGGCATTGAACGGCGTGCCATCATGGAACTCGACGCCCTGGCGCAGTTCGAGAACCAGCGTCGTGGGGTCGGCGAATTTCCATGACGTCGCCAGCATCGGCTGCAGTTCGAGCGTCTGCGGATCAAAGCCGATCAGCGCGTCGAACATCAGCAGAAGAGCGTTGAAGTCGGGATTGTTGCGACCTGTCAGCGGATCGAGCGCGGCAGGGTTGAACGGCATCACGGCTCTCAGAGTGCCGCCGGATCTCGGTTGCGGGGCCTGAGCCCGCACCGTTGCCGGCAGCAGGGCCAAACCGCCGGCGGCGGCCGTTCCAGCCAACAGCGAGCGACGGCTAATATCCGGTATCTTTCCAAATAAATCTGTGGTCACGTCTTCTCCTCCATCATCCATGACCGGCCGTCTTCGGCCGCTATATCAGCGTCACATCATGTCAGCGCCCTGTGCGGCAGCGCCTTGGCGGGCGCCGTTCCTTTCCGCAGGATCAAGACTTCTCCTCTCCTTTTCGCCCAGCATCTCCTCGGCGAAATGGCAGGCGACATGCCGCCCGGGCAGCAATTCGCGCTGCTGGGGTTCCTGCGTGCGACAGATGTCGCGCATCCGCGGGCAGCGCGTGTGGAAACGGCAGCCGCTCGGCGGGGCGATCGCGCTCGGTATCTCGCCCTGCAGGATGATCCTCTGCCGGGCATCGGCGGCCGTCGGGTCGATCTCCGGTTCGGCCGAACGCAGCGCCTCCGTATAGGGATGCAGCGGCGTTTCAATCACGGCGTGCGCCGGGCCGACCTCGACGATCTTGCCGAAATACATGACGGCCACGCGGTCGCTGATATGACTGACCACCCTCAGATCATGGCTGATGAAGACGTAGGTGAGGCCTAACTGTTCCTGCAGACGGGCGAAAAGATTGAGCATGTCGGCCTGGATCGACACGTCGAGCGCCGCCACCACCTCGTCGCAGACGATCACGTTCGGATCCAGCATCAGCGCCCGGGCGATATTGGCACGCTGCTTCTGGCCGCCGGAAATCTCATGCGGATATCGGTTGGCCATTTCGGCCGACAGCGACACCCGGTCCAGCATCGCGAACGCCTTTTCGCGCCGCTCGGCCTTCGTCCCCTCGCCGGCTATGTACAAGGGCTCGCAGATGCTCTGAAGGATGGTCATGCGCGGATCGAAGGCCGCATTCGGATCCTGCGACACGATCTGATATTTGCGCCGGTGGCGGTTGAGTTCGCGGCGGGAAAACTCGAACGGATCGATACCGTCATGCAGAACGCCGCCGCCGCTTGGGCTGAGCAGGCCGACGAGACAGCGCCCCAGCGTCGATTTGCCGGAACCGGACTCGCCGATCACGCCAAAAATCTCGCCCCTGCGGACGCTGAAACTGACCCCGTCGACGGCACGGATCAGCGAGCCTCGCCGTGGATTGCCGAAGGTGACATGCAGATCGTCGACATCAAGCGCCGGCTGCTCGGAAGACGTGGCCAAACTCATGCTCCGACCCCTCTCAATGCGAGCTCTTCCCAGCGATTGCAGCGCACTTCCCTGCGATCGATATCCTCTATGCCCTCGTTCTCGATGCTCTGGGGCAGTTCACAGGGCTGCGTGGAATAGGAACAGCGCGGCCCGAAGCGACAGCCCTTCGGCATGTGACGCAGCGACGGAACTCGGCCGGCGATCGAAGGCAGTGTGCCGCGTGCGCGGTTGCTATCGGGGATCGAATGCAGGAGTCCGGCTGTATAAGGGTGGCGGGGACCGGCGATGACGTCTCTGACAGGACCACCCTCGACGACCTGCCCTGCATACATCGTGACCATCCGGTGGCAGCTTTGCGCGACCAGTCCGAGATTGTGGGTGATGAACATGATGGCCGTACCGGTACGGTCGGCGAGCCCTAGGAGCAGGTCCATGATCTGTGCCTGGATGGTCACATCGAGAGCCGTGGTCGGCTCGTCGGCGATGAGCAGACGCGGTTCGCAGACCAGCGCCATGGCGATCATCACCCGCTGGCGCATGCCGCCCGAAAGGTTCATCGGGTAGAGCGTGGCGACGTGGCGTGGCGATGCGATGCCGACCGAATCCAGCGCTGCGATGGCGCGCTCCGCTGCCTCCCGACGGCTGAGCTTGAAATGCCGCTGGAGCGTCTCTTCGATCTGGTAACCGACGGTGAATACGGGATCGAGCGCGCTCATCGGCTCCTGGAAAATCATGCTGATGTGCCGGCCGCGAATGCGATTCATCTGCGATTCGGAACAGGAGGCGAGGTTCTGGCCGCCGAACATGATCTTGCCGCCAAGGCGGGAATCGCGCGGCGGCAGGAGCCGGAGAATGGAGAGAGCGGTCATCGATTTGCCGCAGCCACTCTCGCCGACGACACCGAGAATTTCCTTCGGCTTCACCGAAAGCGAAACATTATTGAGGACTTCAACCCAACCCGATTGGTCACGCAGCGACAATGTCAGGCTCTGGATATCCAGAAGCGCGTCCTGGCTGGCCACCGTGGTCTCGGCAAGCTGCTGCATCCGGTTCCGATCCTCCCTATCGGCCGCTGCCCGCAAGATCAGTATCCGACATGCAGGCGGCGGCTGTGCATTCCCATCACCGCAGCGAAACCCCATCAGGGATACTGATACGTGACGCAGACTCCTCCCGAGAGCCTAGGCATGTATACATTACATGTGATGATGACGAAAGCCAGACTGAAAATTGCCGTCCTCCGGAAACCTGGCTTTCAGCTCAAGCTGGCGCGGATAGCCTCCCAGCTCGTCGCATCGGGCGCGAGCAGCAGCCGCCCCTGCGTCATCGCGGGCCGATAGGTCTCGCCGCTCAGGAGGCCGCTATGGCCGCCGGCTTCGCGGTGGATCAGTTCGCCGGCCGCATGATCCCAGGGTTTCATGTCGGCATTCAGCGAGAAGCTCATCGCGCCGGTCGCCACCATCCGGTATTCGAAGGCGGAGCACCGCCATGTGGTGGTGCGGCCGAAACGCAGGAGCCGCGGCGCGAATGCTTTCTGTTCTTCGGTCGAGAACATGTGCAGCGGCACGAACCCGCTCATTTCGCCGACCGGAGCCGGCACCGCAACGCTAAGGCGGGTGCGCGCGCCGTCATGAGCGATATGCCAAGCGCCGTCGCCCGGCCGGGCCACGAGAAAATCGCCGGTCAGCGGATAGTGGATCAGCCCCGCGACGGTTTCTCCGCCGGACACGATCGCCACGATCATGCCGAACAGCGGCACGCCATGGGCGAAATTCCAGGTGCCGTCGACGGGATCGATGATCGCCGCGAGTTCGGCATCCGCCAGGCGGTCGAGCAGCGCCGGATCGGCGGAGACAGCCTCCTCGCCGACGATCAGCGCTTCGGGAAAATGGGCAGAGAGTGCTGCGGAAAGCCGCCGTTCCGCACCCAGATCGGCATCGGTGACGATGTCGTCCGGAGCGGTCTTGGCGCGGATGCCATCTGCCGTTACGCCGAGGAAGCGGGGCAGAACCTCTGCCTCGCCAGCCTGGCGCATATCCTCCATCAGGGACAGGAGGACGACGTCGGAAATGATCGTCATGCTTGGCGTGCCTTTATGTAGGATTTCAATGCGGCGGGCTGGTCCGTCTGGATAACGCTGATGCCCGCGTCGATCAACCGGCCCCAGATCTGATCGGGGTCGGCGAGAGCCGCACTGTCCGTCCATTCGCCGCTGCCGGGCTGGTCGAGCGTGTTGACCCAGAGCGCCATGCCGGCCTTTGCGAAGGCCTCGCGGTGACACGCGATCGTCTCGAGGCTGTCGAAGCGGATTTCGCACATGAAGGGCGAGAGTTCGGCAAGCACCGCCAGCGCGTCGCCGGTGTTTTCGGCGGTGAAACGCGCCATGCCCATGAATGGCACGCCGTCGATCTTCTGGGCGCGCACCCATTCCACATCAGCCAGGCTGTAAACCTTCGTCTTGAGGTCGACATCGGCGGCCGCACCCATCTCGCGGGCGCAGGCGGCGACCTCGGAGAAAAGCCCGCGATCCTTGAGATCGAGATCGGCGAAGATGCGGCCGCGGATGATCTCCAGCGCCTGTCTCAGCGTCGGGATGCGCTGATCGCTCGCTGCGCGGCCTTCGCCGCCGTCGTCCTCGCGCAGCATGATCGCCTGCAGCTCCGCCATGGTGAAAGTCTCCGCATCGCGGTCGATGCCGGCCATACGTTCCAGCGTATCGTCGTGCATCAGGAAAAGCTCGCCGTCGGCGCTTTTGCGGACGTCCAGTTCGACGATGTCGCAGCCGAGCGCAATGGCGTTCTCGATGGCCGCCAGGCTGTTTTCAGGCGCACCGTGCCAGGCGCCGCGATGAGCAACGACGGCGCAGCGACGCGTTGGATCGGCGATGAAGTCTTTGTAGTTCATGAGGGTTTCTTTCATAGGGCGCCTTTAACGCCGGGCTTTCATTGGGCGCCAAAGGCACCGGGCATGGCCCGGCCTGTCGTTGCATCGAAGAGATGCAGTCGGGAGGTCGGGAAGTTCAGGAGAAGTTCGAGCCGGTCGGCAATCTCCGCGCCGAAGGGCGTCGCGATGCGGACGACGGAGCCGCCGAGATCGGCGGCCAGCACCGAATGGGAACCGAGATCCTCGCGGAACCGGAGCGCCGCCTTGACCGCATGGCCGTCCGCCTTGCCGTCGACGACGATATCCTCGGGCCGGATGCCGAGCTGGTAGGCGCCGGTCAGCGCTGCGTTCGCCACGACCTGCCCGTCGGCGAGCCTCAGCACCGACCCGTCTCCGGTGACGGGCAGGATATTCATCGGCGGGGCACCGATGAATTTCGCGACGAAGACCGAGGCCGGATGGTGATAGATCGCCTTCGGCGTATCGAACTGCTCGATCCGGCCCTTGTTGAGGATCAGGATGCGGTCGGCGAGCGTCATCGCCTCCACCTGGTCATGGGTGACAAACACGGTGGTAGCGCCGATGCGGCGGTGCAGATCGGCAAGCTCGACGCGCATGTCGTGGCGAAGCTGCGCATCGAGGTTGGACAGCGGTTCGTCGAACAGCAGCACGCCCGGTTCGCGCACTATGGCGCGGCCGATCGCGACGCGCTGGCGCTGGCCGCCGGAAAGCTGTCCCGGCTTGCGATGCAGATAATCGGCAAGACCGAGCATCTTGGCGACCGCCGTGACCCGCTCGGCGCGCTCCGCCTTCGCCATACCGGCAACCTTGAGGCTGTAGGCCATGTTCTCGAACACGCTCATATGCGGATAGAGCGCATAATTCTGGAACACCATGGCGCAGCCGCGGTGTTTCGGTTCGAGATCCTGAACCTCGCGGGCGCCGATCAAAATCTTCCCGCCGCTCACCCGTTCGAGCCCGGCGATCATCTGCAACAGGGTGGACTTGCCGCAGCCGGACGGACCAAGCACGACGGTGAATTCGCCGGCCTTGAGCTCGACATCCATCGGCGGGATGACCACCGTCTGGGCGTCATAGGCCTTGGTCAGGCCCTTGACCGTGATGCTCGCGGCGGCGGCGCGGATGGCTGTATCGATGGCGTTCATCGCTATTTCTCCGAAAGCACGAGGCCCTGCACCAGATACCGCTGTAGGAGCGCGATCATCAGGAGGGGCACGAGGGAAACGATCACGGCGCCCGCCATGATCATCGGAAAGTCGGGCACTTCGCCGTCCGAATCCGGCAGCAGGCGCGCCAGGCCGACGACGGCGGTCTGCATGTCCGGCGTCGAGGAGGCGACGAGCGGCCAGAGATACTGCGTCCAGCCGCTCAGGAAGGTCAGCACGAACAGCGCCGCAAAACTGGTGCGCGACAGCGGCAGCAGGATATCGAACATGAAGCGGACCGGTCCCGCGCCGTCCATGCGGGCAGCCTTGAACAGGTCGCCCGGCAGGGTGCGGAAGAACTGGCGGAACAGGAACGTGCCGGTGCCATGCGCGACAAGCGGCGCGACCAGGCCGAAATGGGTGTTCAGAACGCTCAGTTCGAGCTGCACCGGTTCGCCGAAGACCTGCGCAATCAGACCGTTGAGGCCGGTGACGTCGAGCAGCGCATTGATCGGCGAAAACACGTTCGACGCCACCTGATAGGTGGTGATGACGCGGATATCGACCGGCAGCATGATGGTGGCGAGGATCAAGGCAAACGCGACACCTGCCCAGCGGATGCGGAAATAGACGATCGCATAGGCCGAGAGGAAGGACAGGATGCAGGTCGCGATCGCCAGGCTGAACGCCACCACGAGGCTGTTGAGCATCTGGATCGGGATGCGCGTCTCAGTGAAGATGCGCGCAACATTGTTCAGGAACTGGTCGCCGGGATACCAGGCGAGCCCGTTTCGCAGCAGGAATTCGTAGGATTGCGATGCCGTCGTCAGCGTCAGATAGAGCGGGCCGAGGATGTAGAGCATGCCGACGAGCAGGATGAGGCTCGCGACGATGTTGAGGGAGCGGGCGTTCTCGATCATCGGTCAGCGCTCGTAGTTGATGCGCCGGCCGAGAAAGAGGAACTGGGCGGCGGTGAGAAGGATGACGAAGACCATCAGGATCGCAGTCTGGGTAGAGGCGCCGGACAGGTCGTAGCCGCTGAAGCCGTCCTTGTAGATCTTGTAGACGAGCAGCGTGGTCGCGCCGCCTGGACCGCCATGGGTGATGGTGTCGATCAGCGCGAAGGCCGAGGTGACGCTTTCGGTGAATTCCAGCACCAGCGTCAGGAAGAGCTGCGGCATGATCAGCGGCAATTGCACGTCGAAGATCCGCCGCCAGGGCCCCGCCCCGTCCATCGCCGCCGCCTGATGCATGGTACGGGGGATCGATTGCAGCCCGGCCAGAAGGATGACGAAATTGAACGGAATGCCGCCCCAGACATGCGCGGCGATCAGGGTGATGAAGGCATCCGTGCCGTCGATACCCGGTGCCCATATGCCCGGAAAGGCCTTGTTGAGCGGCGCCAGGATGCCGACGAACGGATTGAAGACAAAAGCGAAGACGACGCCGATTGAGGCGCCCGCCACACCCTTCGGCCAGACCAGCACGTTGCGGGCCGGCAGCGACAAGCGGATTTTCCGGTCGGCGGCGACCGCAAGGATCAGCGGTATCAGCACGGCGAGCGAGGATGCGGTCACCATGAAGACGATGGTGCGCCAGCCCGCCTGCCAGAACTCCCGATCCGAGAGGACGCGGGCAAAATTGTCGAGGCCCACGAATATCGAACCACCGCCGAACGGCTGCTCGAGAAAGAAGGACCAGTAGAAGGCCTGGAAGATCGGCACGTAGAAGAAGAGGACGATCAGCAGCATGAACGGCGCGACCAATAGGATCGGCAGCCAGCGGTTGCTGAAGAGGGTGGATTCGGAGGTCATGGGAAAGGCCCGCAGTGAGGGACCGGCACGGACGGGACTTGTGTCCCGCCCGCGCCGATCAAGCTTGGATCAAGGCAGCTTGACGCCCTTGTAGGTCTGCTCGAAGCGGCGCAGCAATTCGTCGCCACGCTTCTTGGCGTTGTCGAGCGAGACCTGCATGGTCTGCTGACCGCCATAGGCCTTCTGGGTCTCTTCCACGAAGATCTCGCGGAACTGCACGTAGAAGCCGAGGCGAATACCGCGGCTGTCGGCAGTCGGCGGCTGGTTCATCGACTCGATGCCAATGGCAGCGGTTGCATATTTCGCAGCCTTGGCGTCGCCGCTCTTGTTGATCGCGTCGAGCACGTCGTTGGTGACGGGGACGTAGCCGGTCGCGGCGGTAAACGCCATCTGCTGTTCCGGCTTGCGCAGGAAGTCGAGGAAGGCCTTGGCGCCATCGACTTGAGCCTGGTCATGGCCCTTCATCACGTAGATCGAAGCGCCGCCCACCAGCGTATTGTGGCGCTCGTAACCCTTGTACATCGGTGCCATGTTGACGGTAAGCTGGTATTTTCCGTCGAAGGCCTTGGTGGAGGCGGCGTAGGAGCCCGAGGAGCCTTCCATCATCGCACATTCGCCGGCGTTGAAGGCGGCGGTGTAATTGCCGGCCTTGGTATCAGCATTGAGCTTGACGAGGCCTTCCTTGCGCCAATCCACCAGGTTCTGGAGATGCTTGGCGACGAAGGTGGTGTTGAAGACGTATTCGGCGTCGAGGCCATCATAACCGTTATGCCTTGAAGCGATCGGCAGGCCGTGGCGGGCCGAGAACTGCTCCAGCACGCGCCAGGTATCGCCATCGGTGACGAACGGGCATGCATGGCCGGCAGCCTTCAGCTTGCGGGCCGCATCGATCACCTCTTCCCAGGTGGCCGGGGTCTGGGTGATGCCGGCCTTCTCGAGCTCGGTCTTGTTGGTGTAGAACAGCAGCGTCGAGGCATTGTAGGGCTGAGCGAACAGCTTGCCGCCGGACGTTTCGTAATAGGCGCGGGCGCCGGCGATGTAATTGTCCCATTTGACGTCGGGCAGGATTTCCTGGACCGGCACGACGGCGTTGGACAGCATCAGGTCGAGCGTGCCGGCGTCGAAGAACTGGATCAGCACCGGGTGGTTCTTGGCGCGATAAGCGGCAATCGCCTTCTGCATCGACACTTCGTAGCTGCCCTGGCCGACGCAGGTGACCTTGTGCTGGGTCTGTGCGGCATTGAAAGCATCGCACTGGGCCTTGATCGCGGTTTCGACCGGGCCCGTATTGCCGTACCAGAACTCGATATTGGCGGCCTGCGCGGAACACGCGCCCGCCATCAGGGCGGCAGCCGCCGCCAGAATGGAAATCTTCATCATTGCCCTCGCCTGTTGGGATGATCGGCCGAGTGGGATCGGCATCGGAACGCGGCATTACTACACTTTACGTGTAACAATTAAATGACGAGCTGAAACCCTTGCCGTGCAAGGCATTTCCATCTAAGCAAAGGAAAACGCGAGGTAGACGGCGACATACAACCGCAATTATTACACCTCGATGGTAATTGTTGGCGACGGAGGTGGATCAGTGGCCTATTTTCCCGAAGCTCTGATCCCGCCCCAATTCCTGCGCGCAGGTGAAAGTGGCGTCGTTTCGCCGAACGAGCGCAGCTTGCTCAAACTCATCTGGCGTCACCCCGGTCTCTCCCGCTCCGAAGTGACCGATCATACTGACCTCACCCAGCAATCGGTCTATCGGATCATCGACCAGCTGGCGGAACGCGGCATCGTCTTGCTCGGCTCTCCAAAACCTGGCGTCGGCCGCGGGCAGCCGAGCCCGACGATCCGCCTCAACGCCCGCTACGCCTATTCCTGCGGCATCTCGGTCAATACCGACGTTATCGGCATCTGCCTGATGGACCTTGCCGGCAATATCCTCTCCGAAAGCAGCGTGACGCTGCGCGAACACACGATGGCGCAGTCTCTCGATCTGGTCAGGACACGGCTCGTGGAGGCACAGAAGCTCAACGACCTGTCCCCGGAGGCTCTTTTCGGCATCGGCTTTGCAATAGCGGGCTATCATGTCGGAGGAACCCGCTACAACGCGCCCCTGCCGCTGCATGAATGGTCGCTGATCGAACTCGGTCCGCTGCTGGCGGAGTTTTTCGGCAAGCCGGTTTGGGTGCACAACGGCGCTAATACCGGTGCCATCGCCGAGTCGATGTTCGGTGCCGGCCGCTACGTCAAGCATTTCGCTTATCTCAGCTTCAACTACGGTTTCGGCGGCGGGCTGGTCAGCGACGGCGAATTGCTGCTGGGCGGCAATGGCAATGCCGGCGAGTTTTCAGGCATCTACAACCAAGAGGAAAACCAGCGGCGACCAGCGCTACAGCTGCTCATCGAGCGGCTTGTTCGCAATGGCGTCGATGTGCCCTCCATCACTTACATGCGCCGGCATTTCGACCCGCAATGGCCAGGTGTTGCCGAATGGGTGAACGAAATCACGCCGGCCTACAATCGCCTGGTCAATGCCATCTCGGCGATCTTCGATCCGCAGGCGATCGTCTTCGGCGGGCAGGTACCGCCGGACCTGGCGCAGATGATGATCGACCGGACGGAGATTTTCGGACGCCCTCGTTATGGCGTACCGCGCCCCAGTCCAAAACTGATCATTTCGGAGATCGCCAGCGACGCATCGGCGATGGGCGCTGCGATCACACCGTTCCACTCGACTTTCTACTGACGCACAGGCGGCCTGCTTACCTGTCGTGCGCCCGGATCACCGCCAGGAAGGCGTCGCCGTACCGCTCGAGCTTCGACTGTCCGACGCCGGAAATGCCGAGCAGCGCGTCGCGGCTCGTCGGGCGGGCGGTCGCAAAGGCGACCAGTGTCGTGTCCGGAAAGACGACATAGGGCGGCACCGAAAGCTCCTTGGCGATCCCCAGGCGCGCGACGCGCAGTGCCTCGAAGAGTTCTGCCTCGGCCCCTTCCAGCGTGGATCTTGCGTTTGCCGCACTTGGCGACGCGCTTCGCGATGCCTTGCCGGTCGTCGGGCGGTCCTTGCGGAAACGGACCTCGCGTTCGCGCTTGAAGACGGCGCGCGCGCCCTCTTCCAGTTTCAGCGCGCCGAACGCCTCATGATCGACACTGACGAAGCCGGCGGCGAGGAGCTGGCGATAGACCGATTGCCAGGTCTTCGACGGAATATCCTTGCCGACGCCGAAGACAGGCATGTCGGCATGGCCGAAGCGGGTGGTCTTCTCGTTGCGGTTTCCGAGCAGCACGTCGATCAGGTGGCCGGTGCCGAAACGCTCGCCAGTCCGGTAGATCGCCGCCAATGCCTTGATGGCGGCTTCAGTTCCATCCCAGGTTTCGACCGGCTTGAGGCAGGTGTCGCAGTTGCCGCACTCACCGCCATGCGCCTCGCCGAAATGAGCCAGGATCGCCTGTCTCCGGCAGCCGGGGGTTTCGCAGATGCCGAGCAGCGCATTGAGCTTGGCGCGCTCGACGCGCTTGATATCGTCGCCCGACGTGCCGCCGTCGATCATCCGGCCGCGCTGGATGACATCGGCCATGCCATAGGCCATCCAGACATCGGATGGCAGGCCGTCGCGGCCGGCGCGGCCGGTCTCCTGGTAATAGGCCTCGACCGAACCGGGCAGATCGAGATGGGCGACGTAGCGCACGTTCGGTTTGTCGATGCCCATGCCGAAGGCGACGGTCGCGACCAGGCAAAGGTCCTCTTCCTTGAGGAAAGCGTCCTGGTTAGCATCGCGCATGCTCCGGTCCATGCCGGCATGATAGGCGAGTGCTCGAATACCCTGCCCGTTCAGCCACTCTGCCGTATCCTCGACCTTGGCGCGCGACAGGCAATAGACGATGCCGCTCGACCCCTTGTGGCGGGACAGGAAACGCAGCAGCTGCTGGCGCGGCTGGTCTCGCTCGACGATTTCATAGGCGATGTTCGGTCGGTCGAAGGAGGTGGTGAACACCTCGGCCGAGCGCAGAGCGAGCTTGTCGATGATATCTTCGCGGGTATGCGGATCGGCGGTCGCCGTCAGCGCCATGCGCGGCACGCCCGGATAATATTCCGCCAGATGGCCGAGTTCGCGATATTCGGGACGGAAATCGTGACCCCATTGCGAGACGCAGTGCGCTTCGTCGATCGCAAACAATGCGATCCTCGCATTGCCGATCATCTCCTTGAAGGCCGGCGTGACGATGCGCTCGGGTGTCACATAGAGGAGATCAAGATCGCCATTGATGATCGCCCGGCGAACATCGACGAATTCTTCGCGCGTCAGCGAGGAATTGAGGGCGGCGGCCCGCACGCCGAGTTGCTTCAGCGCCTCCACCTGGTCGCGCATCAGCGCGATCAGCGGCGAAACGACGATGCCGACGCCATCGCGGCAGAGGGCGGGGATCTGGAAGCAGAGCGATTTGCCCGCGCCGGTCGGAAACAACACCACGGCATCGCCGCCCGATACGACCTGTTCGACGACCGCAGCCTGTTTGCCCCGGAATGACGAATAGCCGTAAACGCGCTTCAGCACGTCGAGCGGGTTTCTCGTGCCTTGTCTGTCAAACAGGGGATCGATGCGGTCTGGGGTCGGTGGCATGGAATCGCTTTCGTCGGAAGGACCGCACTATGGCACAGGTCCGGCGACCAGAGCGAGCACCGGCGGCGCTCGGCCGTGGGCGTCCCCACATGAATTGGGCGTGGCAATTCCCGACGCACCGGCAGCCCGTTTTGCTTGAAGCGTCTTTCGCGGACGTATAAGCCTCGTCTACCCGCTCCCTGACCCGTCACTGGCATCGATATTCCGCATGGCCGCAGACTCCGAACTGGATCAACCCGCCGACGACAAACCCGATCATGCCCGCGTGGCGATCAAGGTGGATATCGTCGTGATCGGAGCGGGTCAGGCGGGCCTGTCCTCGGCCTATCACCTGCGCAAGCTCGGCCTTGCGCCGGACAAGGATTTCGTGGTTTTGGACCAGTCTCCGGAGCCTGGCGGTGCCTGGCAGTTTCGCTGGCCTTCTTTGACCCTGGCCACTGCCAACCGCGTCCATGACCTCCCCGGAATGCGGTTCGAGGAGGTGGTCGATACGTCAGCCAATCTGGTTAAGGCGTCGGTCGCCGTGCCGCAATATTTTGCGGCCTACGAAGCCGCCTTCGATCTGCGCGTTCATCGTCCCGTCAAGGTAACGGTCGTCTGCCCGAGGGGAGATCGGTTGAGGGTCGAAACCGACAGCGGTGCCTTTTCGGCACGAGGCCTGATCAATGCCACCGGCACATGGGAATCGCCTTACATTCCCGACTATCCCGGTGCTGATCGTTTCCATGGACGGCAGCTCCACACGCGGGATTATCGCACTGCGGACGAATTTGCCGGCCTGCATGTCGTCGTGGTCGGCGGCGGGATTTCGGCGACCCAGTTGCTCGACGAGATCTCGCGCGTCACCTCGACCACCTGGGTGACGCGACGGGAACCGAAATTCCGCGACGAGCCGTTCACGCCGGAGGTGGGACGCGCCGCCGTGGCGCTCGTGGAAGATCGTGTCCGCCAAGGCCTTCCGCCGGGTTCGGTGGTTTCGGTGACCGGCCTGCCCGTCACGCCGACGATCGAGGCGGCGCGAGAACGGGGCGTGCTGAAAAGGCTGCCTATGTTTTCCGAGATTACCGAACATGCAATCCGCTGGCCGGATGGTTCCGAGCAAAGGGCTGATGTGATCCTCTGGTGCACGGGCTTTCGCAGTTCGCTCGATCATCTTGCCCCGCTACAACTGCGCGAGGCGGGTGGCGGCATCGTCATGACCGGTCGACTGGCGACGCAGGTCGCCAAGGACTCGCGCATTCACCTCGTCGGTTACGGCCCGTCCGCTTCGACGATCGGCGCGAACCGTGCAGGTGGCGCCGCAGCGCGGGAACTGACAAGCTTCCTCAGCGCTCCAGTCAATTCCTAAAGATGACTGTGTTCAACTTGCCCGCCGCACCAGCTTGCCCTCCTCCGCCTTGTAGAAATACTGGCTCGCCACCAACCAGCCCTTGAGCGGCCGGAGCGGCGGAATACAGGTCAGCAGCATGAAGGGCAATGTCACCAGCAGGTGAACCCACCAGGCTGGCTGGAACTGCACTTCCAGCCAGACGCCGAGAAGCACGCTCGGCACGCAAGCGAAGCAGATCACGAAAAAGGCGGGGCCGTCGGCGGGGTCGGCGAAGGAATAATCCAATCCGCAGGCCTCGCACTTCCGGCCAAGCGTTAGGAAGCCGTCGAACAGATGCCCCTGACCGCAGCGCGGGCAACGCCCACGGATGCCGGTCTGCATGGGAGGGAGAGGAGGCCATTCGTGATCCATGATCATCGTCCTTGGAAACAAAGCTATCAAATCGACTATTGATTGCAGTCATTTATATAGATTGATGCATTCAATACGTCGATTGGCCAGAATGCCGCAGGGCATTCCGGTCACGGATCGCGGGAAGAGGAGAGATCAGAAGAAGGAGCCGGCCATTTCGGGTGAGGTCTCCAGCGCGTGCCCCATGAATTCCAGAGCGGCCTTCAGCGCCGGCCGCTGGATGGGACCGCCGAGGCATACGCGCACCGCTTCAGGAGCCGGCCCGTCGACGGTGAAGGCATCGCTCGCCACGACACCGATCCCGGCGGAGCGCATGTGGCTGCCGAATGTCGAGCGGGTCCAGCCCTCGGTCAACGGCAGCCAGATGTTGAAGCCGAGCGGGTCGCCCCGATAGCTGCCCTTTGGCAATATGCCAGCGACCAGCGCCTGGCGGGCCGCCGCTTCGGCCCGGATAAACTGCAGCATGCTGTCGGCCGTGCCGTCCTCGATCCAGCGGGTGGCGAGCGCTGCCGACAACGGCGATGCCATGACGTTGTTGGCACGCATGGCACTGACGAACGGCCACGCCGCCTTGGTATCCGGGGCGACGACATAAGCGAGCCTGAGGCCGGCGCCGATACATTTCGAAAGCCCGCCAATATGCCAGGTCAGGTCCGGAGCCATCGCCGCGAGCGGCGCCGGAGCGTGGAGAGGGACAAAGCCATAGGCATCATCCTCGACGATCGGCACGCCGTATTTGCGTGCCACTGCGCAAATTTCCTCCCGACGCCGCTCCGGAATGGTCAGCGTCATCGGGTTTTGCAGGATCGGATTGAGATAAAGCGCCTTCGGCTTGTTCATCTCGCAGGCTTCCGCAAAGGCTGCCGGCAGAATGCCGTCTTCGTCCATCGGCAGGCCGACGAGGTTCAATCGCAGCTGGGCGGCTATCGACCGCATGCCCGGATAGGTGATGTTTTCCGACAGCACCGTCTCGCCCGGTTTTGCCAAGACACCGAAGATCGCCAACAGCGCCGGATGCGCCCCGGGAGTGATGAAAATGCGCTCCTGCGAGGGAACCAGGCCGCGCCGGCTGAGCCAAACCGCGGCGGCTTCCTTGTCCATGCCGGCACCGCCGAAACCCTGATACCGCAGCAAAGGCAGGAGATTGGTTGCGACTGCGGTGAGCCCTTCCCGCATTCGCGCGATCAGTTCCGGATCATCCGGCTCCGGCGGCATGTTCATCGAAAAATCGACGATCGAGGCCCGGCGCGGATCCGGCGCGGCCTCGGAAACGAAACCCCGGCGTTCCTTATCAGCGCCGCCGGTCACGAATGTGCCGCGTCCCACATGCGAGCTGACCAGCCCGCGCTTCTGGGCTTCCAGATAGCCGCGCGCCACGGTGGTGAAATCGACGTCGAGCACCTTTGCCAACTCGCGTTGCGGCGGCAAACGGTCGCCGACGACGAGGTTGCCGCTCCTCAGGTCCATCTCGATGACATCGGCGATCGCCATGTATCGCGGGGAGCGGCTGCGGGTCAGGTCAGGCTTCCAGGTCTTCATCCATGACGTCCGATAGTTAGTCCTGGATTGACGGTATATTGTTGCTCAGTGAGTCTGTCATCAGGAAAAACGGATATTGCGCCGCAACTTGAGGACCGGAGATATCTGCAGCATTCCATTTACGGTAGCTAGTTATCCTAGCTGCAATTTCTCCGTGCTTTCAGGCGAAATTTCCGAACCGCACATTGTCGACTGTCTTTGCCGGCGCCCTTCCGCTCGAAATTCGGTCTGAACGCTGCATCGCACAATTGATCGCATAATTGATGGCTCCCGGACCACCTCAAATATCGGATGCGCGGGTGGTGGTCTGCTTGCGTCGTCGGCAAGGACTTGGGTGGTGATGGTGCGGATGCGTTCTGCGGGTTTGATTGCCGACAGGAGGCTCGGCGGAACCTATCAGTTCCGGGACTCGCTCTCGTCCGAAACACCCTTGGCTATCTGGCTCTTGTTCTGCTTGTCGGGAACATTGCCGTTCCCCTCCGCCCGGTCGCGATGGAGGGCAGCGCGGGCGAGAAGCATGAAGGTGATCGGCGTCGTCACGGTCACGAAGATGCCGATCAGGATCTCGTGGAATACGAGGCGTCCCGACGAAACCGTGAAGAAGATCATCGAAGCCAGCATGACGCCGCCGATCCCCCAGCTGGTGCCGAGCGTCGGCGCATGGATGCGCTCGTAGAAGGTCGGCAGGCGCAGGAAGCCGATGGCACCGATCAGCGCAAGACCCGAACCGATCAGCAGGAAAAACGCGACCGCAATCGCTGCCCAGACGGGCATGTCGGCAGCAGACTGCATCATTCGATCACCTCCCCGCGCATCAGGAATTTCGCGAGTGCCACGGTCGCCACGAAACCCAGCATCCCCATGACCAGCGCCGCCTCGAAATAGATCACGCGGCCCGTGCCGATGCCGAAGGTCACCAGCAGCAGCATGGCGTTGATGTAGAGCGTATCGAGGCCGATGATCCGGTCCTGTGCCCTTGGGCCCCGGAACATGCGCACCGAGGCGATCGCCATCGCCGCCGCCAGCATCAGCTGGGCGAGCGAGACGGCACTGAAGAGAATGATGGCGCTCATGCGAAAATCTCCATCAGCAGCTTCTCATATCTGTTCTTGATCGTGTCACGCCATTCCGCCTCGTTGTCCAGATCGAGGATATGCAGCAACACCGTCTTGTCGTTTGAATCATACTCCAGCCAGGCTGATCCCGGCGTGCTGGTCAGCACGACGGCCAGAACCGCGATTGCGGTATGGTTCTCGATATCCAGCTCGACGGTCAGGAAACCGGGATTGTGGCTGCGGCGGCCGGCCTTGAGGATGATCAGCGCAACCGCGATGTTCGATTTGACGATATCGTAGAGTACGATCCCGAACAGTTTCGGCAGCAGGTACCATTTGCCGAGCCGCGGCTTGTCCGGGCGCAGCGATGCCATCGCCCACGACGCGAACACGGCAACCAGGATGCCGAGCACCAGATGGCCGGGCGTGAAGCCGTTGAGCAGCAGCCACATCAGGACCAGCGACAATGTGAGCAGCGGATAGGGCAGCATCATTTGCCCCCTGCTTCGGTCGACGCAGCGCCGTCGTAGTCAGGGATAGGCGCCGCTTTGCGCACCGCATCGATATAGATCCGCGGATTGCTGAGGCTGCGGATCGTCGTATCCATATACTGCATCGCCGGTCCGGCCTGGACGGTGAGCGCAAGCGTCAGGAACAGGAGGAACATCACCGGCACGATCTCGATGACGAGGACGCGCGGCGCGGTACCTTCGAGCGAACTCCAGAAGGTGCGGATGCCGGCGCGCGTCATCGAAATCAGCGCCGCAATGCCGGAGAGGATGACGAGGAAGACCAGAACCCAGACTGTCGCCGTCGGCGGCACGCCGATCGCCCCCGTTCCCATCATCGCCGACAGCATCGCGAACTTGGCGATGAAGCCGGAGAGCGGCGGCAGGCCGGAGAGAAGGACGCCGCAGGCCGCAAAGCAGATGCCGAGGATCGCCATCGTGCCTGGCATGGTGACGCCGTCGCCCTCCTCCGGCTCGTCGTCATCCGCGTCGCCATAGGCTTCCATGGTGACGGCAAGGACGATCGCACCGGCATCCTGGCCGCGTTCGACCAGTTCGATGAGCATGAAGAAGGCGCTGATCGTCAGCGTCGAGCTGACGAGATAGAGCAGCGCGCCGGACGAGATCGCCCCGTCATTGATGCCGAGCACCATCAGCAGCGTGCCGGAAGAGACCAGGACCGAGAAACCTGCAAGCCGTCCTAGCGCCTGCGACGCCAGTACACCGACCGTGCCGAAGATCAGGGTCGCGATGCCGCCGTAGAGAAGCACATCGGCGCCGAAACCGGTGGATGGTCCTTCGCCGAAGAGCAGCATGGTCAGCCGCAGGATGATGTAGATGCCGAGCTTGCTCATGATCGCGAATATGCCGGCGACCGGGGCCGAGGCGGCGCTATAGGCGGTCGGCAGCCAGAAGCAGAGCGGCCACATGCCCGCCTTGATGAGGAAGGCGATGCCGAGCACGCCCGCTCCCGCTTCCATCAGCATCCGCCGGTCCGGCTCGATATCGGGAATGCGGGCTGCAAGATCGGCCATGTTGAGCGTGCCGGCGGTCCCGTAGATCAGACTGACGCCGATCAGGAACAGAAGTGCGGCGGCAAGGTTGACGGCGATATAATGCATGCCCGCCTTGACGCGAAGCGGGCCGGAACCGTGCAGCAGCAATCCATAGGATGCCGCCAGCATCACCTCGAAGAAGACGAAGAGGTTGAAAAGGTCGCCGGTCAGGAAGGCGCCGTTCAGCCCGACCAACAGCAGCTGGAACATGGTGTGGAAATGCGCGCCGACCGCATGCCAGCGGGCAAGCGAGAAGACCAGCGCCGCGACCGAGAGCAGCGCCGTTAGCAGCAGCATCAGCGCCGACAGCGCGTCGAGAACGAGCACGATGCCAAAAGGCGCCACCCAGTTTCCGAGCAGATAGACGCCGTCGAATTCGCTTGGACCGCTTTCGATCCGCAGAAGCGTGAGCGAGACGGCGACCAGGATCAGCGTCGAAGCAAGGCTGATCATCGCCTTGACGACGCGCTGGCGCTCGTCGAAGAACAGCAGCAGTGCGGCGGCGACCAACGGCACAAGGATCGGCGCGATAATGAGGTGATGGATCCAGCCACTCATTTCGGCTCGTTCCTCCCATCGACATGGTCGGTGCCGGTCAAGCCTCGGGAGGCGAGCAGCACGACGAGGAACAGCGCGGTCGTCGCAAACCCGATGACGATAGCCGTCAGCACCAGCGCCTGCGGTACCGGATCGGCGAACGTCGAAGTGGGAACGCCGTCGACGAGGATCGGCGGAACGTTGGTCTTCACGCCGCCGACGCCGAAGATGAAGAGGTTGACCGCATAGGAGAGAAGCGAGAGGCCGACGATGACCTGATAGGTGCGCGGACGCAGGATCAGCCAGACGCCGCAGCCCGTCATCACGCCGATTGCGGTGGCAAGAACGAGTTCCATCAGCCCTCCTCCGTCCGCGCTGCATCGATCGCCCGCAGGCGGTTGATGCGGATCGACTGGTGCGCCAGCGCCACGAGAATGAGCACCGTGGATCCGACCACCAGCGAGAACACGCCGAGATCAAAGAGCAGCGCCGTGGCGGCCGGCATCTTGCCGATCAGCGGCAGCTCGACATACTGGAAATGCGAGGTCAGGAACGGGTAACCGAAGAACCAGGCGCCGATGCCCGTCGAAACCGCGGCCAGTAGGCCCGCCCCCATCCAGCGCAGCGGCAGAATGCGCAGGCGATCTTCCGCCCAGCGCGTGCCGCCGGCCAGATATTGCAGCAGGAACGCGATCGACAGCGTCAGCCCGGCCGAAAAACCGCCGCCCGGCATATCGTGGCCGCGCATAAAGATATAGACGGCGAAGGTGATGATCACCGGGAACAGCCAGGTCATGATGACCGAGGGGACGAGCAGGTAGTCACGCACCGTATCGCCGGCCGAACGCTCGGGACGATCCTCGTCGAAACGGTTCTGGATGCGCTGCTGTTCCGGCAAGTCCATGCTGTCGTCAGCAGGCCGGAAACGGCGAAGCAGTGCGAAGACCGTCAGCGCCACGACGCCAAGCACCGCGATCTCCCCAAGCGTATCGAAGCCGCGGAAATCCACCAGGATGACGTTGACGACATTGCGCCCGCCGCCTTGCGAATAGGCGTTTTCGAGGAAGTAGTTGGCGATCGTATCCGGCACCGGCATGGTCATGACGGCATAGGCGATGAAGGTCATGCCGATGCCGCAGACGACGGCGAGCGCCAGGTCCCGGAAGCGGCGGAAACGGGCGCGCAGCGTGATCGACTCGGCCATCCCCTGCGTCCGTTTCGGCAGCCAGCGCAGGCCGAGAAGGATGAGGACGGTGGTGACGATTTCGACGAGGAGCTGGGTGATCGCAAGATCCGGCGCCGAAAGCCAGACGAAGGTGATGCAGACGATCAGGCCGACGCCGCCAAGCATGACGAGCGCCGCCAGCCGATGGTATTTGGCGAGATAGGCGGTGCCGAAGGCAAGGCATATGCCGAGCAGCCAGATCGCCGCAAAGGCCGGATCGATGCCGGAAAAGGCGATGTCGCGCGTTTCGAAACCGGAGAGATAAAGCGGCAGCAAACCGGCGAAGAAACCGGTCGCCACCACCCAGCGAAGCTGCGGCTGGAGATTGCGGGTGCCGAAGCGCCGTTCCAGCGTCCTCGCCCAGCGCCAGGACACCTCGACGAGAATACGCTCGAAGATGCGCTGGCCCTTGAGGTTGCGCAGGATCGGCGGGCCGTCTTCGCAGGTGGCGAGATATTTCCGGAGCGAGAGATAGAGCAGCGTGCCGCCGACCAGCGCAATCGCGCTCATGATCAGCGGCAGGTTGACGCCATGCCAGATGGACAGGCTGTATTCCGGCGTCTCGGGGCCGAGCACGCTGACGACGGCGGTGTGGAGAAAAGGCTCGATCGAAATTGCCGGGATGATGCCGACGATCAGGCAGGCGACGACAAGAAGGTCGATGGGAAAGCGCATCCAGCGCGGCGGCTCATGCGGCTTAGGTTTGGGCAGATCGACCGGCGGCGGGCCGAAGAAGACCGTGTGGATGAAACGTAGCGAATAGGCGACGCTGAAGGCGCTGGCGAGTGTCGCCACATAGGGCAGGATGCGGTCTAAAATGGAATCCGCGTGGGTTTCGACTGCCTCTGCGAAGAACATTTCCTTCGACAGGAAGCCGTTGAGCAGAGGAACACCGGCCATGGCGGCACTCGCCACCATGGCCAGCGTGCCTGTGATGGGCAGATACCGGAAAAGCCCGCTCAATCGTCGCATGTCGCGCGTACCGGTCTCGTGGTCGATGATGCCGGCGGCCATGAACAGCGATGCCTTGAACGTCGCGTGGTTGACCATGTGAAAGATCGCCGCGACCGTCGCGAGCGGACTTCCGAGGCTCAGAAGCGTGGTGATGAGGCCGAGATGGCTGATCGTCGAATAGGCGAGCAGGCCCTTCAGGTCCTGCTGGAACATGGCGAAATAGGCGCCGAGCACCAGCGTGATAATGCCGGCCAGGCCCACCAGGTAGAACCATTCATAGGTTCCGGACAAAGCCGGCCAGAACCGCACCAGCAGGAAAACGCCGGCCTTCACCATGGTCGCCGAATGCAGGAACGCGGAGACTGGGGTCGGCGCCGACATGGCATTGGGCAGCCAGAAATGGAATGGAAACTGAGCGCTCTTGGTCAATGCGCCGAGCAGGATGAAGACCAGTGCCGGCACGTAGAGGGAATGGCCGCGGATGACTTCGCCGGCCGCCAGGATCTTGTCGAGGTCGTAGCTGCCGACGATGTTGCCGAGCAGCAGCAGCCCGATCAGCAGGCAGAAACCGCCGATCCCGGTGATCGTCAGGGCCATGCGGGCGCCGTCACGGGCGGCGGCATTGTTGTGCCAGTAGCTGATCAGCAGGAAGGAAAAGATGCTGGTCAGTTCCCAGAAGACCGACAGGAGAATGACATTGCCGGAAATGACGATGCCGAGCATCGCGCCCATGAAGGCGAGCAGGAAGGAGAAGAAGCGCGGAACCGGATCATCTTCCGACATGTAATAACGGGCGTAAACGACGACCAGGAAGCCGATGCCGGCGATCAGCATGGAGAAGAGCCAGGCGAAACCATCCATGCGGAGGGTGAAGTCGAGGCCAAGCTGCGGCAGCCAAGTACCCTCGAAGCGAAGTACGCCGCCATTGGTGACGCTCGGATAGAAGGACGCGACGATCAGCAGGGACAGGAGGGCAGTGGCGCCGGCGACCCAGGACGGCAGCACGCGCGAGCGCGTTCGCAGCAGAAATACGGAGACCAGGCTTCCGAGGAAAGGCAGGACCAGAAGGGCAAGAAGAAGATATGGTCCTGACGTTATCCCAATGCTCCGGCCTTCCTATGTGCTGCGCATCCGCCAAGCGCCTGCTGCGAAAATGCCTGCGAATGCTCCATCTAGCAATCGAATCCAAATTGCCATATATGATATATATTGACCAATATGGGCAGTTTGGTGAGATGGGTCAAGCCGCAAAGAACGCAATTTTGACGCCGGCCTTGTGTCGCGCCGCCCGTGGGTTTCTGGATTGGACGCAAACGGATCTCGCCGACCGGTCGGGGGTGTCGCGCAGCACCATCCGCGATTACGAAGGCAGCCGGCACGACCTCCACCGGGCGACGGAGGCGCAGCTGCGCCTCGCCTTCGAGCAAGGTGGCGTCGCCTTCGTCCACATGGAAGGCGGCCATTTCGGCGTCTGTCCGAGAGCCGTCCAGATACCGCAGTAGGTCGAGCGGAGCGCGGCCCTGACCCGGCATCACCAGTTGACGACCGAACCGCTCCCGGCGCCGTTTAAACCCTCGGCATGCCTTCGGGCCGAAGCGCCCTCTTCAGCGCCGCGATGCGGAAGATGGCGTTCGGGGCGCCGTAACCGCGATAACCGCGCCGTTCGACGATCTCGAAGAAAAAACCCTCGCCATAGGTCATGCTGTAGAGCTGGAAATATTCGCCGTGCTCGTCGCGGTCGTAGAGGATGTTCTCTTCCTTCAGCCGCTCCGAAAGCTCGGCATCGAGGCCGAAGCGGGCTTCGACGTCGCCATAGTAGTTGAGTGAGATGGCAAGCGGCTTGAAACCGTTCTTGCGCAGCGCCTCAGCCGTCGCAAAGATGTCGTCGGTCTGGAAGGCCAGATGCTGGACGCCGGATCCGAATTTTTCGGCGATGAAATGACCCGCCAGCGTGCGACGGTTCTCGGCGCCATTCAAGGTGACGCGGAGCGTGCCGGAGGCGTTTTCGACTACCTGGCTGCGTATCACGCCGGCCGGATCGATGATGTCGACCATCGGCGTCTTCTGCGTCTCGAAGATCGAGGTGTAGAAGAGCAGCCAGGTCAGCATTTCCTCGTAGGCGACCGTCTGGGCGATATGATCGACATGCCTGAGATGCGCCGGCGCCACCTCGGCTTCACCCTCTTCGCCGACGGGCAGGAAGTCGATCTCGGAAAAGCGGCCGAGATTGCTCTTGTCGTCGATCAGGTAGACAAGCCCGCCGCCGACGCCGCGGATCGCCGGTATCTCCACTTCGCCCTCCGCCACCTGCTGCCGGAACGGTTCTGCCCCCAGCGCCACCGCCCTTTCGAACGCCTGCCCGGCATCCTCGACGACAAGAGCCATCGCATAGGCCGAGGTGCCGTGGACGGCAAACGAGGCGTTGGCAAATCCCTTTTCGTCGGTATTGACGAGGAGACGGATATCTCCCTGGCTGTAAAGGCTGACCTTCTTCGACTTGTGCATCGCCGTGTTGCGGAAACCGAGCGTCCGGAGAATGGCGGCCAGATCGGCCGCATCCTTTTCGTCGGAGGAAAACTCTACGAAACCGACGCCCTTGACCGAAGCGCGGTCCGGCATGTCGCGAACCGTCAGGCCCGATGCGTTCGGGCTGCGCCGCACTTGGTCGCCGAGATAGATCAGCGAACGGTGGCCGTCATCGGCAATCGCCCGGCTGGATCCGCCGCGGAACTGGTCGTTGAAAATCTCCAGCGAGAAATACCCGTCGTAGCCGGTTTCGGCGATCGCGGTGGTAAAGGCGGTCACCGGCAGATCGCCCTCGCCCGGCATGTTGCGGAAATGCCGCGACCAGTAGAGCAGGTCCATGTCGATCAGCGGCGCATCGGCAAGCTGGACGATGAAGATCTTGTCCTTCGGGATGGAGCGGATCGAATTGATGTCTATTCTGCGCGACAGGGTGTGAAAGCTGTCGAGGATGAGGCCGATATTCGGATGGTCAGCGCGCCGCACGATCTCCCAGGCATCGCGGTGGTCGTTGATATGCCGGCCCCAGGCAAGCGCCTCGTAGCCTACCCTCAACCCACGCCTGGCGGCCCGTTCGCCGAGCTCGTGAAAATCGGCCGCCGCCCGGTCGATGCCGCCGAGCGAGACCGGCGAGACGTTGGAGCAAACGAGGACGAGGTCGGTGCCGAGTTCCTGCATCACGTCGAACTTGCGCTCCGCACGATCGAAGGTGCGGCTCCGATGCGAGGCAGGCATGCCCTCGAAATCGCGGAACGGCTGGAACAGCGTGATCTCCAGGCCGTGATCGCGCACTATCCTGCCAACATCGGCGGGGCTGCCGTCGAAGGCGAGGAAATCGTTCTCGAAGATCTCCACTCCATCGAAACCGGCCTTGGCAATCGCTTCCAGCTTCTCGGGCAGCTCTCCGCTGATCGAAACCGTGGCTATCGACGTTTTCATGCGCTCCCTCCCGTTTCCTCGGAATGTGACCGAAGAGGCTCCTCAGATGCACCGGCGAGCGACCTCCCGCTTCGAGCCGGCATCAGCGAGACTATTTTGTACTAAATAGTTCGTAACATCAAATGGGAAGTTTGGGGTGTACCGATAGCCCGAAATCGGGAATCGGATTGGGCGCTGCCGAGGCAGCGAGAGTCTGGCCACGGGACCGCGTTCAGAGCTTCAATTTTGCGGCCCAGGCCGATACGGTTTCAGCCATCGTCGCGAGATGGTCGGTGGCGGAAAATCCGGAAATCGTCTTGCGCGGCTTCAGGTCATGATCGCCGTCCTCCAGCCAGAGGATCTCGATGGCCTTCGAGAGTTCGTAGCCAGATACTTCTTCGCGGTTGCCGAATTCATCGCGGGTTCCCTGGCAGATCAGCGCCGGCGCCTTGAGACTTTTGAGATGCTGGGTGCGAAGCTGCTCCGGTTTTCCCGGAGGATGGAACGGATAACCGAGGCACAACAGGCCGGCGATCCTGCCCTCATCGTAAAGCTCGTCGGCAATCATGCTCGCCACCCGTCCGCCCATCGACTTGCCACCGATGATCAGCGGTCCCTTCGCACCGAGTTCGGCGATCGCCGCCCTGTATTCGGGATTGAGCGTCTCTGCCCGTGGAGGCGGCTTGCGATCGCCGGAGGTACGCCGGGCAGCCATGTAGCCGAATTCGAAACGCGCGACACGAAAACCCGTGGCCGACAGGGCTTTCGCCGCAGCCGTCATCGATGCCGAATCCATCGGCGCGCCGGCGCCGTGCGCAAGCAGGATCGTGAGACGCGCGTCTTGCGGTCCCTCGATCAGAAATCGCCCTGACATCTTGCTCCCTCAATTCCGGTTCACTTTTCCCGCGCGCCTGTCGGAATAGACCGCCGGCGCACGTCCTTTATGTGGGCGAGCCCGTGTCCGCCCGCAATTTGGCGACTATATCAGCGGGGGCAAGGCCAAGTCTCCTGCCCTACCATTACAGACGGAGGAATGTCATGGATATGCAGAGCCTCACACCAGCAATCGAACTTGCAAGAAAGAATGGCGTGCACTTTCCCAACGAAAGCGCCGCATACAGGGAGGCGCGGGATGCGCTTCTCGCCGAGGAAATCGAGCTCCGTCGCCATATCGAGCGCGTTGCCGAGCAGAGACGCCATCTGCCGCCGGGCGGACATGTGCCGAAGAACTATACGTTCGAGGGCGTGAACGGCAGGATTTCGTTCGAAGAGCTGTTTGCGGACAAGGAAACGCTGGTCATCTACAGCTATATGTTCGGTCCGCAGCGCGAGCGGCCCTGCCCGATGTGCACGTCGCTGCTTTCCTCCTGGGACGGCGAGGTTCCCGACATCCAGCAGCGCGTCGCGTTCGCCGTCGTCGCACGTTCGCCGCTGCAGCGGCTCACCGATTTCAAACGGGAGCGCGGCTGGCACCATCTGCCGCTCTATTCGGATACGAGCGGCGAGTTCAGCCGGGATTACCACGCGATCGGCAAGGACGGCAGCGACGACGCGGCCTTCAACGTGTTCACCCGCCGGGATGGAACCATACGGCATTTCTGGAGCGGCGAGATGGGCGGTGCCACTGCCGACCCCGGCCAGGACCCGCGCGGCGCACCCGATCTGATGCCAATCTGGACGATCCTCGACTCTACCCCGGAAGGCCGCGCGCCGCACTGGTATCCCAAGCTGTCCTATTAGGACTGAAGTCCTACGCGCCGATCAAGGCGGAACGAAAGATGATGCCGCCACGTTCTCCGGCCACTTCAACCGATAAGGAAGTGACCATGAAAAAGCTCATCATTCTCTCCGCCGCGATCGGCCTCCTCGCGACCGGCGCAATGGCCCAGCAGAGCACGGTCAACGGCGCCGTGGGCGGTGCGGTTACCGGTGCAATCGTCGGTGGTCCGGTTGGCGCTGCCGTCGGTGGCGTAGTCGGCGCGGTCGCCGGCACGGCGATCGACCCGCCGCCGGAACGCGTCGTCACCTACGTGCGCCAGCAACCGATACAGCAGTCCGTCGTGGTGCAGGAGCGCGTCGTCGTCGGCCAGCCGATCCCGCAACAGGTCGTCCTCACCCCGATCCCGGAAGCGCCGACCTATGCCTATGCCGTCGTCAACCAGCAGCGCGTCATCGTCGATCCGCGCACCCACACCGTGGTTCAGGTCGTCGAGTAATCGCTTCCGCATTGCTGACCGAAAGCCGTCGTATCGAGAGGTACGGCGGCTTGTTTTTTAGATCATGGCCTGCCCGATCAAAAATTTTTTGAATCCGGCGGAACCAAATGCCGGCTGCATCGTTTTTTAAGGTTGGTATCCAGGGAGGACACGAAAGATGCCGCAGGCAAGTTGGCAAAAACCGGTGCGCGTCGCCTTCGGGCAACTCGGTACTGAGGTCATCAACGGACCGTTTGAGGCGCTTGCGCTTTTGACGGACCGGTGGCCGGACATGCGCGGACCACACTTTGTCAAGGCGCGCAGCGTCTGCCGGGCAGCGCTCGATGGGCGCAGGTCACCGGAAGAAGCGCGCCAGCAATTTGAGGAAGCAGTCAGCGAAGCGCAACTGCATCTTAACTGAACGATGGCCGGCGATCGCCGGCCTTCATGGTTCAGAGACCGATGATATCGCCTAAAAGCCGGAGGGTGGAGCCGGAAAGGGCGATCGGCGCGAACAGCACGGAGAAACACAAGCACGGCCCGCGCTTACCCGCGATCGGCCGATGGTCTAGTGTTTCGTCCGCGACGGAGACATCACCCTCACCGAAATTGCCGCGATGGTCGTGAAACTCGCCCTCAAGCACCAATGTCAATTCAAGCCCGTGATGGCCGTGCTGCGGGAGTGCCCTTCCCGGCCGTACCCATAAAAAACTCGTCTCGACTTCCTTCGATTTTTCGATGACGTGATGCCGCAGACCCGGCAATTTCGTTTTCCATCTGATATCGGCGAGATCGGCGCCGACATAAGCCCGTAGCGGTGCGGGGAGCTTCGATTTTCCGAAGATCCTGGGCCGATGCTCCGGCGGCGGCGCAGACGCGAAGATTTCGGCCAACCGTCGCTTGGCGTCGGACAATGCCAGGGGTGGAGTGATATTCAGGGCATCGCCTGCATACTCCTCCATGACACCGGCCAGTTTCGCAGACGGCGAGTGCATTTCCAGATGCGAACCGACGAGAACATGAGCCGGCTCAGGAAGAGAGCCAGACACGTAATGCGCGATCAGAAGATCCAGCCGTTCGAGGTTCTGCAGCATGTCCAAATGCCAGTTTCATGCAGGAAATCGGGTCAAAGCGCCCTCACTTCATCGCGCAGCGCGGATCCGTATCTGCTTCAACTCTACGTCTATACGTCTGGAGAGAAATTTGGATTACTACTTCCAATATAATCGCGCCGTTTTTTTTAACGGCCCGTCGATACATTAGAGGGTGGCGCTCGAAGCGCTCTTTTAGCCGCCGTCGCAACCATAGATCCAGCCACGAAAAGACGGATTTTACGGGGGCAAACCCTTTCCGGAAACAGAATTTCTTGCCTCCGGGTCCTTGTCCGCCGAAAAGACCCTGTTTACATGTGCGATGAACAAGAAGGCACCCCCGATGACCTCCCATTCCTCCGTCCTTGACGTGATCGGCAACACGCCCCTCATCCGGCTGAACGGCGCTTCCCAAGCGACCGGCTGCGAAATCCTCGGCAAGGCGGAGTTCCTGAACCCCGGCCAATCGGTCAAGGATAGGGCAGCGCTCTACATCATCCGCGACGCTGAAAAGAAGGGGCTCCTGCGCCCCGGCGGCGTCATCGTCGAAGGCACGGCCGGCAATACCGGCATCGGCCTGACCCTGGTCGCCAAGGCACTCGGCTATCGCACCGTCATCGTCATTCCGGAAACTCAGAGCCAGGAAAAGAAGGACGCGCTGAAACTGCTCGGTGCGGAACTGGTCGAGGTTCCCGCCGTCCCTTACAAGAACCCGAACAACTATGTGAAAATCTCCGGACGGCTTGCTGAAGAATTGGCGAAGTCCGAGCCCGCCGGTGCGATCTGGGCCAACCAGTTCGACAACGTCGCCAACCGGGAAGCCCATATCCACACCACGGCGCCCGAAATCTTCGAGCAGACCGGCGGCAAGGTAGACGGCTTTATCTGCGCGGTCGGCTCGGGCGGCACGCTTGCCGGCGTCGCCCTTGGCCTCAAGGCCCGCAACCCGGCAATCAAGATCGGCATCGCCGATCCGGAAGGTGCTGCCCTCTACGAATTCTATGCCCATGGCGAGTTCAAGTCGGAAGGCAACTCGATCACCGAGGGCATCGGCCAGGGCCGCATCACTGCCAATCTCGAAGGTTTCAAGCCGGATTTCGCCTACCAGATCCCGGATGCGGAAGCGCTGCCTTATATCTTCGACCTGGTCGAGCACGAAGGCCTCTGCCTCGGCGGTTCGACCGGCATCAACATTGCCGGCGCCGTTCGCCTCGCCAGGGATCTCGGCCCCGGCCACACGATCGTGACGGTGCTTTGCGACTACGGCAACCGCTATCAGTCCAAGCTTTTCAACCCGGATTTCCTGAAGTCGAAGGGCCTGCCCGTGCCTGCCTGGCTGACGCAGAAGCGGCAGATCGACATTCCCTTCCAGACGGTCTGATACCTTGAAGAACGAGTGATTTATGCCCGCTGAAGCTCTCTACCGCGACGATTTTTATCTATCGACAGCAGAAGCGGTGGTGACGGCCATCCACGAGGACGGCGGCATCGAGCTCGATCGTACCTGTTTTTATGCAACGTCGGGCGGCCAGCCGGGCGATACCGGCTTTCTGGAACGGGCCGACGGCACCAAAATCCAGCTTGGCCAGACAAGGCACGGCGCCTCCAAGGATATCGTCATCCATGTGCCGCTCGAAGGCGAAGCCCAGCCCCTGGTCGGCGAAAACCTGGTCATGCATATCGACTGGCAGCGCCGCTACAAGCTGATGCGCATGCACACCGCCTGCCATCTTCTTTCCGTCGTCTGCCAGTATCCGATCACCGGGGCCGCCGTCGGCGAAGAGGAGTCGCGCGTCGATTTCGACATGACCGACACGATCGACCGGCAGGAGGTAACCGCCAGGCTGATGGAGCTGGTCGGCCAGAACCATCCCGTCTACGTGCAGTGGATCACAGACGAGGAGCTTGCCGCCAATCCGGGTATCGTCAAGTCGAAGAATGTCCGCCCGCCGATGGGCCTCGGGCGGGTCAGCCTCGTCTGCATAGGCGAAAATTCCAGCGTTGACAGCCAGCCCTGCGGTGGAACACATGTCTCCGAAACGCAGGAGGTCGGGGCGATTCATATCGCCAAGATCGAGAAGAAGGGCAAGGAAAACCGCCGGTTCCGCATCCGGTTCGGCGAGCCCGGCGCAGAGGCCTGATATCAGGCCCAAAGGAGATTTGACATGAGTGAAACCAGCCGTTTCGTCGTTTCGTCCGAGTGGCTTCACAACGAGCTCGGCAGCCCCGACCTCAAGATCCTTGATGCCTCCTTCTATCTTCCCGCGCAGAACCGCGACGCGGATGCCGAATACGCGGCCGGACATATTCCGGGCGCCATCCGCTTCGACCACGACAAGGTCGCCGACCACTCGACCAACTTGCCGCATATGGTGCCGGCGCCGGACGTGTTTGCCGAGGCGGTCGGCCGTATGGGCATCCGCGAGAACGACCGGATCGTCATCTATGACGGTCCCGGCATCTTCTCCTCGCCGCGCGGCTGGTGGCTGTTCCGGATCATGGGCGCAAGACAGGTATTCGTGCTCGACGGCGGCATCGATGGCTGGAAGGCGGAAGGCCGGCCGCTCGAAACGACCGTCCCTTCGCCCGAACCCGTCATCTTCACCCCGAATTTCAGGGTGGACAAGGTGATCGACTTCCAGACCATGCTGTCGATCGTCAGCGATGGCACCCGCCAGATCGCCGATGCGCGGCCTGCCGGCCGTTTTGCCGGCACCGATCCAGAGCCGCGCGCCGGCATGCGTTCCGGTCATATGCCGGGTGCGGCCAGCCTTCCGTCCGGCACGTTCTCGGTCAACGGCAAGCTGCGTTCGCTGCCCGAACTGCAAAAGGCGATCGAGGATGCTGGCATCGATTTCGGCCGGCCGGTGGTGACGAGCTGCGGCTCCGGCATCACCGCCGCGATCATCACGCTGGCGCTCGAATCCCTCGGCCATGAGGACAACTCGCTTTACGACGGCTCGTGGACCGAATGGGGCAGCCGCCAGGATACGCCGGTCGTTACCGGCCCGCCCTCGCCGAAAGCGGCGTGATCGCCATGGCGAAGAAGCCAGCTCCGCTGAAAGCCCATGTCACCAGCCTGGAAATGACCGCACCGCCGAAGACCAGCTTGGCGGTGCCGGTCAATATCCAGACGGCGATCATCCGTGCCCCCGAAATCCCGCTTCACTACTATCGCTATCTCTATCGGCAGGTGGGAAAACGCTGGCACTGGTACAAGCGCCTTCGCATGGGTGACGACGAACTTGCGGCCGCCGTCCACAATCCGCGGACCTCCGTGACGGTGCTCTACGTCAACGGCGCGCCGGCCGGCTTTTTCGAACTGTTCAAGGAAAGCGACGACGTCATCGAACTCTCCTACTTCGGCCTGTTCGAACGGGCGATCGGGCTCGGCATCGGCAAGTGGTTCCTGCTCCAGGCGCTTTATGCCGCCTGGCAAGACAATCCGCAGAAGGTGACCGTCACCACCAACACACTCGACCATCCGCGCGCCCTGCAGCTCTACCAGATGATGGGTTTTTCGCCGGTTTCGACCTACGAAGCGCTGGTCCCGCCGATGACGGATGCCGAGCTCCTGAGAGCGCTCGACGGCTGATGTTCAAATTTTCACCCAAGGCGGTGGTGATCGCTTTGGTGGTGATGATGCTGACGCATTCATATTCTTGACCGGAGGCAAGTATCGGGTGGCGAGAGGCATTCGACAGGCGCATCTCTTGTGCAACACGCACAGGAGAGCCCGATGACCATTTCCTTCAAAGCCATGCCCGCCGCTGATGCCGAACATCTCTGGAACGGCGGCGCCGACGCCTACGGACGCCAGCCCGAAACGATGACCTCCGACGGCCCCGGTTATCCCTGCCGCCATTGCCTCAAGAATATCGATGCCGGCGAGGAATTGCTGGTTCTCGCCTACCGCCCCTTCCCCGAACTGCAGCCTTATGCGGAAACCGGGCCGATCTTCCTGCACAAGCAGTCCTGCCGGCGTTACGCGGCAGAAGAGGTCCTGCCGCCCATGCTGGCGAGCACCGATTATATCGTCCGCGGCTATGGACGGGACGACCGCATCGTCTATGGCAGCGGCGCCGTGACGCCGACCGAGAGGATCACCGCGCGTGCCGAGGAACTGCTGGCCCGCGACGACATCGCCTATGTGCATGTCCGCTCGGCCCGCAACAATTGCTACCAGTGCCGGATCGACAAGGTCGAGGTGCGGGCGTTCGCGGACGCGGCTCTCGCAATCTGAAACGCGAAAGCGCGCCGTTCCATCGAAGCGGCGCGCCATCATGTTCGTTCTGAAGCCCGCTTAGGCTTCAATTCTGGGTATTGTCGCCCTGCTCGTCGTCGCGTTCAAGGTTTTCGGCGAAATCGAGCAGCAGCCTGACGATCTCGCCGCCCTTCTTTTCGTCACCCTCAAGCTTGCGGGCAATCACCTCGCGAAGGTTGAGCATGGCTGAATCGACGCTGCGCGGCAATGACGGACCGCTGTCGCGGCCGCGCTCGTGGCGTTCCTGCCGCTGCTTGATGCGCTCGGCGAGCTGCGACAGCCGATCGAGGATCGTCGCGGCAAAGCTGCGGTTCTCGTCGAGATATTTGCGGCCTTCATCGGTGATCGCGTAGCGCTTCTTGTTGCCGTCCGCCTCGGCGACGACGTAACCCGCCTCTTCGAGATAGGTCAGCGTCGGGTAAATGACGCCGGGGCTCGGCGCATAAAAGCCGTAGGTGAGATCCTCGATATGCTTGATGATCTCATAGCCGTGGCGCGGCTCCTTCTCGATCAGCGCCAAGACGACGAGGCGCAGGTCGCCCTGCATCAGGAAGCGGCCGATACGGCCATCGCCGTCATCGCCGAAACCGCGGCCGCCACCAGGACCACCCCGGCCGCCGCGTCCAAATCCCCCGCCAAACGGGCCGCCGCGCGCAGCGAACATTTCCTCGAAACCCTTGCGCTCGCCGCGTTCACCGCAGCCATGTCTTCCATCGAACCTGTGTTTGAACATTTCTTGTCTCCTCAGACCGTCTTTCGATATATCTAAAGATAGCCACTCAGGAGATTTCGTCAACAACTAAGATATATCTAAATCATATCGTATTGATCTTGAACATAGAAAAACGCCGGACGCGAAGCGCCCGGCGTCTCTCCAGCCCCTAACTGATGGCTCAGCCGCCCTCAGCTCTTCCGGTTACGCGACGCTGAGCAGGCTTTCCGGCGCGAACGCCTCATAGCCGAGCGCTTCCGCGACCGGCTTGTTGGTGACGCGGCCTCTGTGAACATTGAGACCGTTGCGCAGGTGCCGGTCTTCGGCGATTGCCCGCAGACCGCGATCGGCCAGCGCCAGCCCGTGCTGCAGCGTCGCATTGTTCAGCGCATGCGCCGAGGTCACAGGCACGGCACCCGGCATGTTGGCTACGCAATAATGGACGATGCCGTCAACCTCGTAGGTCGGCTCGGAATGAGTCGTCGCATGGGAGGTCTCGAAGCAGCCGCCCTGGTCGATCGCGACGTCGACCATGACTGCGCCCTGCTTCATGCCCGAGAGCATTTCGCGGCTGACCAGTTTTGGCGCGGCAGCGCCCGGAATGAGGACGGCACCGATGATCAGGTCCGCGGAGAAGACCTCCTCTTCCACCGCGTCGATCGTCGAATAACGGGTGTGGACGCGGCCGTTGAAGATATCGTCGAGCTGGCGAAGCCGCGGCAGCGACCGGTCGATGATCGAGACGTCGGCGCCGAGGCCCGCAGCCATCCGGGCCGCATGCAGCCCGACGACACCGCCGCCGATGACGGCGACCTTGGCCGGCAGCACGCCGGGCACACCGCCGAGCAGGATGCCACGGCCGCCATGGGCCTTCTGCAGTGCGGTGGCGCCCGCCTGGATTGCCAGACGTCCGGCGACTTCCGACATCGGCGCCAAAAGCGGCAGCCCGCCGCGGTCGTCGGTAACGGTCTCATAGGCGATGGCGGTGACGCCGGACGCGAGCAGACCCTTGGTCTGTTCCGGATCGGGCGCAAGATGAAGGTAGGTATAGAGAAGCTGGCCGTCGCGGAGCTGCGCCCATTCGGAGGGCTGCGGTTCCTTGACCTTGACGACCATGTCGGACTTTTCGAAGATTTCCTTTGCCGAACCGACGATCCTGGCCCCGGCTGCCACATAGGCGCCGTCATCCGCGCCGATGCCGGCGCCGGCCTTCGTTTCGATCAGCACCTCGTGCCCGTGGGCCACATATTCACGTACCGCGCCGGGCGTCAGCCCCACGCGGTATTCATGGTTTTTGATTTCCTTCGGGCATCCGACACGCATGCAGCGTTCCTCTCAAGTTGTGGCTTTCGCCGATTGATGTTCCCGCCGGAAACCTAACCAGAGAATCGTGCGAATGTCCTTGCGAAGACGAATTGCGAAACCTCGTATTTTCGCAGATAATTGCGTTGAACGGGATTATTTCGAAGGATCCACCAATGAGCGCCATGGATGCCATTGATCTTGCGATCATGCGAACCCTGCAGCAGGACGGCCGCATCTCCAATGCCGAGCTTGCCGAGCGGGTCGGGCTGTCCCCGTCCGCCTGTTCGCGGCGGCTCGACATCCTCGAGAAAAGCGGCACGATCAGCGGTTATCACGCCCGCCTTTCCAACAAGGCGCTCGACTACAAGATGATGGTGATCGTCCACATCTCGCTGTCCGGCCAATTCGCCAAGACGCTCACCGAATTCGAGGCGGCGGTGAAACTCTGCCCCAACGTTCTGGTCTGTTACCTGATGTCCGGCGAATACGACTACATCCTGCGGGTCGCCGCCAAGGATCTGGAGGATTACGAGCGCATTCATCGAGACTGGCTGTCGGCGCTGCCGCATGTGGTGAAGATCAATTCGAGCTTTGCGCTGCGCGAAATCATCGACCGGCCGAATGTAGGTCTATGATTGGGATCACTCGACTTTTACGGATCGTCCTAAAGGGATTTCAAGGCGGGACGTGTATCTTCCGTGCTTAAAGAACAACGAGGGAAGAGACCATGATCAACGGACGAATGAAGACCCGCAGCGCGGAGCGCAAGAAGACCCGTATCCTGGGTACCGTCAAATATTTCAACCAGGCCGTAGAAGGGCGTGTTACCGATCTCTCGGCAACCGGCATGGCGCTTGATCTCGGAGGTCGCGTTTTTCATGCCGCGGATGGCAGTCAGGTCCGGGTCGAAAGCCAGGAATTCGGCATCCTGGAAGGCACTGTCAAGTGGCGCCGCAGCGGCCGGCTCGGCGTGCAGTTCAGCATCAACAGCAATGCGGTGGCGCAGGTCTCGTCCTATTTCCGCTTCTTCCATAAGGATGCGCCGGCCTCCCGCTGAATCGGTCGGTGCATCCCCGCCGCCATCCAATTTTCAACACATTCACGATCCCTCGAATCACCACGCATAAACAGCGACAATGTAAAGGCCACGGATGCCGGAAATATCCAGCCGAAATGAGAATTTACCAAATATTTACTACTTGCCGTTGAGTTGATAAATGATAAAGTCCTAATTTATCCGGAGCATTAAAACCAAAGCCCGCCCTCGTTGAGAGTAGGCGGCTGTTCAAGTGTCCCAGTTTTTTCCCGCCTGCATTGAGCGCCTAGTCACAGCGCGCAGGCAAAACCAAGGATGCTTCGATGGTTGCTGTTCCTTTTGCCTCGCCCTCCACGACATCGCGGGTTGCACGTATGCGGGCTACCCTCGTTACATGGCTGGCAGCTGGTCTCCTGGCGCTGGGTGGCCTTCTGGCGGTGTCGAACGGCTTCTTCCTTGCTACCTATACTTTGAGTGCGGCGACGATCCTTCTGGCGCTTGCTGCGGCCGCCTTCGCAGCGTCCATCTGGGCCAAACGAAGGATACGGCGCGATATCGATGCCAAACTCGGCCGGCTCGAAAGATTCATGCAGACATTCGGACAGACGCAGGGCACCTTGCGCGGTCTCGACGGCAGGATCGTGCTCTGGGGGATCGGCGCAGAACGGCTTTACGGCTATTGCGAAGAAGAAGCCCTGGGGAAAAATGGGTTCGACCTTCTCCACACCCGTTTCCCCATCCCGTTCGAGGAAATCAATGCGATCCTCGCGCGCGACGGCGAATGGCAGGGCGAACTCACGCGTCGCCACAAGGATGGCAGAGAGATCTACATTATCGGCAAATGGTCGCTGATCCGCGGCGAAGCCGGGGAGCCGGAAATTGCGATTGAAGTCAGCAGCGACATCACCTCCATCAAGCTCGCCCAAAGGCAGCTCCATCAGACCAACGCCCTGCTCCGCGCCATCCTGGAGACCGCGCCGGGGCTGATCTACGCCAAGGACCTGCAGGGCCGCATCATCCTGGCGAATGTCTCGACGCTCGACCTGATCGGCAAGCCTTGGCCCGAAGTCGAAGGCCGCACGGACCTGGAGTTTCTGGACAGCAAAGGCCAGGCCGAAGCGGTGATGGTCAACGACCGTCGGATCATGGATCAGGCGAGGACCGAAGAATTCGAAGAGGTCATCAGCCGCGAGGGCCGCCACCCACGGGTCTGGTCGTCGACCAAAGCTCCGTTGCGCGATGCCGATGGCAAAGTCATCGGCCTGGTCGGCGTCTCTGTCGAAATCACCGAGAGGAAACGGATCGAGGAGCGGCTGCAACTCATGGTCAACGAGTTGAACCACCGGGTCAAAAACACGCTTGCGACCGTCCAGGCTATCGCCTCCCAGACCCTGCGGGGCGGCGACCCAATCGTGCGCCAGAATCTGGAGCGGCGCCTCATGGCGCTGGCGGCCGCACATGACGTGCTCACCCGCGAAAAATGGGAGGGAGCTGATATCGACGATGTGGTCACCGGTGCGCTGGCACCGTTTGGCGAGGGCGGCGACCATCGCTTCGCGGTCTCTGGTCCATCGCTGCGATTGCTGCCGCGGGCGGCGCTCGCGCTTGCCATGGGTCTGCACGAACTGACGACCAATGCCCTGAAATACGGCGCGCTCTCGACGCTTAACGGTCAGGTCGCGATAAACTGGCAGATTGTCGAGGGTGCCAAACCTCTGCTGCGATTGACATGGATCGAAAGCGGCGGACCGCCTGTCGCCGTGCCGTCGAGACGAGGGTTCGGCGTCAGGCTGATCGAGCGCAGCCTTGCCCAGGATCTCGGCGGCAAGGCATCGGTGATATTCGATCAGCCTGCCGGGATCGTCGGGATGATCGAGGCGCCGCTCTGCGACGTCGTCGTCTCGGCCGAGGTGACGCCCTTCCTGCAAGCGGGTGCCCTGCAAGCGGGTGCAAGGTGAACGATGCCCAGATCTTTGTCGGAATTCGCGTCCTCATCATCGAGGACGAGGCACTTGTTTCGATGATGCTCGAAGAGTTCCTGGAGCAGATCGGCTGCAGGATGATGGGGACGGCCTCGCGACTCGACGATGCGATCATCAAGGCTCGGTCGCTTCCACTGGACATGGCCCTGCTGGACGTAAACCTCGCCGGCGAAGCCAGCTTTCCAGTTGCCGAGATCCTTACCGCGCGGGACATCCCCTTCATTTTCGTGACCGGATATGGACCGCTCGGCCTGCCTGCCGACATGCGCCATATTCCCGTCCTTCCCAAACCCTTTCAGATGGCCCAGCTGGTCGACGCGATGCGGATGGCGGCCTATTGACGCATCGGGTTCGCACCTCTTCCTGATCGCCTTCAGGACAGAGCCCGCGATCGTCACACCATCTCCTCCACCGCCTCAGAATCCGCTTGGAGATACAATCCTCGCGCGTCAATATGGCGCCGAATTGTCGCTCACCGGTCCGTTCCAAGGAGGCTGCCCATGTCGTCGCTTAACGATCTTCACCCGATCACCCGCCGCTCGCTGCTCGGAGGTTTTGCCGCCTCGTCGGCGCTTGTCATGCTGCACCCGTTCGCTGCGCGCGCCGCCGGCAATCAGGCGCATCTGCGCATCATGGAAACGACCGACATCCACGTTCACGTCTTCCCTTATGATTATTACGCCGACAAGCCGAACGACACGCTTGGCCTTGCCCGCACCGCCTCGATCATTGACGCAATCCGCGCCGAAGCGGGCAATTCCATGCTGATTGACAATGGCGACTTCCTGCAGGGCAACCCCATGGGCGACTACATGGCCTATGAGCACGGCATGAAGGACGGCGACAAGCATCCGGTCATCAAGGCGATGAACGTGCTTGGCTATGACGCAGGCACGCTCGGCAACCACGAATTCAACTACGGTCTCGACTTTCTGTTCAAGGTGCTGGCGGGCTCCGGCTTCCCTTACGTCTGCGCCAACCTCACCAAAGGCATGCTCGCCTCCGACCCTAAAAAGGACGAGCTTTTCCTGAAGCCTTATGTGATCGTCGAGAAGAAGATCAAGGACGGCTCGGGCGCTGAAAGCCCGATCAAGGTCGGCTTCATCGGCTTCGTGCCGCCGCAGATCATGACCTGGGATGCGAAGAACCTCGAAGGCAAGGCACAGACCCGCGACATCGTCGAGGCCGCCAAGGCCTGGGTGCCGGTCATGAAGGAAGAAGGCGCCGACGTCGTCATCGCGCTTTCCCATTCGGGTATCGACGGTGGCGACCCGGGCGACCGTATGGAGAACGCGTCGCTCTATCTCGCCGGCGTTCCCGGCATCGACGCGATCTTCACCGGCCACCAGCATCTCGTTTTCCCGAACAGCAAGGATTTCGACGGGGTCAAGGGTGCCGATACCAAGAAGGGCACGCTGCAGGGCAAGCCCGCCGTCATGGGCGGTTTCTGGGGCTCGCATATGGGCCTGATCGACCTGCTCGTAGAAAAGGACGGCAAGGGTTGGAAAGTCGTGGACTTCACCTCCGAAGCCCGGCCGATCTACCACCGCGACGACGCCAAGAAGATCGTCGCCGACGTCAAGGACAAGCCGGAAATCATCGCGGCTGCCAAGGAGGAGCATGAGGCGACGCTCGCCTATATCCGCCGCGCGGTCGGCAAGAGCTCGGCGCCGCTCTATTCCTATTTCGCGCTGGTCGCCGACGATCCGTCGGTGCAGATCGTCGCCAATGCGCAGACCTGGTACATCAAGGACATGCTGAAAGAGGGCCAGTACAAGGACATTCCCGTGCTCTCGGCCGCGGCACCCTTCAAGGCAGGCGGCCGCGGCGGTGCCGAGTATTTCACGGATGTCCCAGCAGGCGACATCGCCATCAAGAACGTCGCCGACCTCTATCTCTATCCGAATACCGTGCAGGCGGTGCTGATCACCGGGGCACAGGTCAAGAACTGGTTGGAAATGTCGGCCGGGATGTTCAATCAGGTTGCGTCAGGCGCGAAAGACGCGCCTCTCCTCAACAACGATTTCCCGTCCTACAATTACGACGTCATCGACGGCGTCACCTACCAGATCGACTTGTCGCAGCCGACCCGCTTCGACAAGGACGGCAAGCTCGTCAATGCCAACTCCAACCGCATCGTCGACCTCAAGTACAACGGCAAGCCGATCGATCCGGCCCAGAAATTCGTGGTGGCGACCAACAACTACCGCGCCGGCGGCGGCGGCAAGTTCCCGGAAATCGCCGGCGACAAGGTGATTTTCGTGGCTCCCGACACCAACCGCGACGTGATCGTCCGCTATATCGTCGAACAGGGCACGATCAACCCGTCGGCCGACGCCAACTGGTCGTTCAAGCCGCTGCCCGGTACAAGCGCGATCTTCGAGACCGGCCCCAAGGCCCGCCAGTTCGCTACCGCGGTCAAGGGTGCCAAGATCGAGGACGCCGGCGACGGCGAGAACGGTTTTGCCAAGTTCCGGCTCGTGCTGTAACGGCCAATATCACCTTTCGGCAATATTTGGACGGCAGCCTTGGCTGCCGTCTTTCTTTTCAACTGCATGAGGCAAGGCAATGCCAAAATTCTCCTTCCAGCAAGTCGACGTCTTCTCCAGCCAGCCGATGCGCGGTAATCCGCTTGCCGTGGTGATCGGCGCCGATGGACTGAGCGACGCGCAGATGCAGTCCTTCGCCAACTGGACCAATCTCAGCGAAACGACATTCCTGCTCGAGCCGACCGATCCGAGGGCCAGCTACCGAGTGAGGATTTTCACGCCGTCGCAGGAACTGCCTTTCGCCGGCCATCCGACGCTTGGCAGTGCGCATGTCTGGCTCTCGCAGCAACAGACATCACCAACCGGCGACATCGTGCAGGAATGCGGCGCGGGCCTCGTCCGCATCCGCCGTGACGGCAACCGGCTTGCGTTTGCGGCGCCGCCGCTGACGCGTAGCGGCCCGGTGGATCCGGCGCTGGTGGAGCGGATCGCCAAGGCGCTCAGCCTGCCCACCAACTTGATCGAGGATTCCAACTGGTGCGAGAACGGCCCGGACTGGATCGGTGTGCGCCTGCCCTCGCGCGCCGATGTGCTGGCGGTCAAGCCGGATTATTCCGCTCTCGCCGGCACCCGCGTCGGGCTCGTCGGGCGCTTCAATCCCGATCTTGACAGTAAGGACGCGCAATTCGAGGTGCGTGCCTTTACCCGCAACGGCTATGAAGATCCGGTCACCGGCAGTCTCAACGCCGGCCTTGCCCAATGGCTGATCGGATCCGGTGTCGCGCCGGAAAGCTACGTTGCGGCCCAGGGCACCGTGCTCGGTCGCGCCGGCCGGGTGTATGTCGACAAAGTCGGCGACGATATCTGGATCGGCGGAGACGTGGTCACATGTATTCAGGGTACGCTGGAACTCTGATCCTGTCGGAGATGCCATCGGCAGGGAAAGTCCCAGCCGATGGCTCACGATCGTGATTTGGACCGATCCCGGAATGGGTCGACTGACGGTTATGCCGCCGTTGCCCTGGCGAGGCCGAGCCGCGACAGCAGCAGCTTCAGTTCGGCTGGCGGCTTCTTTTCGATGCGGCGGTATTCCCGGCCGTCCCGCGTACGCTGGACGAGACCGAAATCGAAGAGATCGCGGCGCAGCATCGCGGCATCGCCGAAGAGGTGCAGCGTGTTCAAGAGTTCACTGATCTGCCGTTCGGTGAACTCCCGGTCCGCCGGTATCTTCGACCACAGGAACCACAGGCAGATTTCCTGCAGCCCGCGCTTGCCGGGCCAGCGCACCAGCCTGCCCTCCTCGTCGAAATGGCGCGCTGTCTTCAACACCCGCGCCTCGTCGGGCGCCGGCGTGTCCTCCAGCACCGGGCGCCACTCGGCGATGACATCGGCTGTTTTGGCAACGGCGCGAAAATGCTGGTAGTTGCGGAAGCCCGCTGCCCGCGTCAGGAGATTGAGCATCTCCAGATGGCTCGGCTTGTGATCGAACCTGGCGATCCCGTCGCGGACAGATTTGGCGAAAGCCGACAGGTCGGCGATCTCCATGGGAAAGATGGATCTCGGCATGTCTTATCCTTAAACGTGCCATTCCCTAAGAATCAGGGTGTCGCTGGTCGCCGGCTTGTCGACTCTAGCACGGGATAAGTGCTGATCATCTTTGTCATGAGCAGGTTTAGCTTCCCTTTCGGGACGGCAACGCCTCGGTGAACTGCAGACCGTTGTGCCGTTATAGCAGAGGTCAAAACGTCGTCAACTCGCAGCCGGTGACTGCCGATCGTTCCGCCGTTGTTGAGGGAATGCTTACCCTTCGCGGGCACAGTATTTGCTGGTAGAATCGATCCGAAATCGGCGGGAGGACGCACACGGATGCTCGAAAAGGCAAAGACCGCAGTAAGCTACGGAGACGAGCCAGGCCTGCGCTTCGTCCTTGTCCTCGACGGCCACGGCGGCTGCAGGACGATGAACATGTCCGAGGCCTGCAGCTGGAAGCCGGGCGACGGTATCGTCTGGATGCATTTCGAGCGCGATCACCCGGCGACCGCGGAATGGATAAATACCAAAGGCGGCTTCGATCCGCTGGTGTCGGAGGCGCTTCTTGCGGAGGATTCCCGCCCGCGCGTCGAACCCGTGGGCGACGGACTGCTGATCATCCTACGGGGTGTCTGCGCCGCTCCGCCGGAAGAAGCAGAGAAAAACTCCGACGAGATCGATCTCGTGCCGCTGCATATCTGGGTAGACGAGCACCGGCTGGTGACATTGCGCGACAGCGGCCACTATATCACCGCGCTGCGCGATATCCGGCGGGCCCTCGATAACGGCAAGGGTCCCCGGCAGGCGGGAGAACTGCTGGCGCTCGTCAGCGACAAGCTCGTCCGCGATCTGGAGCCGGTGCTCGATGACATGGACGAAGAAGTCGACGAACTTGACGAGCTGATTTTCAAGGGTGAAGCAAGCGAAGTCCGGCTGAGGCTCAAGTTGCTGCGCCGCCGTGCAGTACAGCTACGCCGCTATCTCGCACCGCAACGAGACGCGCTCAACAGGATCGAGCACGACGATGCGCCGTGGCTCAAGGAACGCGACAAGCTCCGCTTTCGCGAGGTGATCGATAAGCTGATGCGGTTCATCGAGTATCTCGACGCGATCCGCGACCGCACCGGCATCCTTCATGACGACCTTTCGACGGTCATCGGCGAACGGATCGCCCGCAATTCCAACAGGCTTGCGGCCTTGGCTGCCCTTCTCCTGCCGCCGAGCGTCGTGGCGGGCCTCTTCGGCATGAATGTTGGTGGCATTCCCGGCGTCAACGACACCTGGGCTTTCCTAGTCATCGTTGTGCTCGTCGTCGTTATTTCTGCGGGCACGCTGTGGATCCTCAAGCGCATCGACTGGCTTTGACCCCGCTTTAATGCGCCCCGGTCGGCACCGCTTCGGTTATTCAGCGGCTTGAGGCATTCCTTCCCGGGGCTCGATGCCGAGCATCTGCTTGAAGTCGTCATGGCTCGGGCAGGTCGACAGCCGACGCTCCATGGCATCGACCAGCCACCGGCCCGCAGGTCCCAGCGGGTTTGCTGCCTTGCGCATGGCATAGAGCGGGTATTGGCTCTGCTCGTAGGCTTCGAGATCGAGCGCGACGAGAGTTCCGTCCATGATGTCCATTCCGGCGACAGACGCCGGCAGGCCACCCCAGCCAAGACCACCCTTGATCAGCTGGTGCTTGGTGGCGATGTCGCTGACGCGCCATGTCTTGTAGGACAGGACATTGAAATCGCGGCCATTCGTCAGGCCTGACGTGTCCGTGACAACCAGCTGGACTTCCTCGCGGACGTCCGCGAGCGTCAGGGGCCGACGGAACTTCGCAAGCGGATGTTCGGCAGCAGCGACCGGAATCATGAAGGAATAGCCGATCTTCTCCATCACCACCGAATCCTCCTGCCGAAGGATCGATCCGCCTATGCCGATATCGGCCTTTCCGGATAGGACCATCTCCATGACCATGCCGAGTTCGCCAATATTGAGATTGAGCGCCACGCTCGGAAACCTCTCCCGGAACTCACGCAGCTCCGTCACAACGGCATCCGACGGTACCATCACGCTCAACGCCACCGACAGTTCTGCCTCCAGCCCCTGCTTGATGCTCTTGGCCCGGGCGCGCATCACCTGAAGGTCGGCGACGATGCGCCGGGCGTCAGTCAGCAGCGCCTTGCCCGCTTCGGTCAGCTTCGGCTGGCGGGCGCCGCTGCGCTCGAAAAGCGCCATTTCCAGCTGGGCTTCAAGATTGCCGATCGTATAGCTGACCACCGATTGCGCCCGGTTCAGCGCGCGCGAGGCCGCAGAAAAGCTGCCCGTTTCGGCAACCGCCAGAAACACCTGCAACTGATCGAGAGTGGGATTGGCATCCATGGTCGTCATCCAAATTTTCGATAGATAGCTTCTATATTATCTCAGTTTTATCGATGGGCGTCCACGCCTATCTATTTTCTCGAACGCAGCGGATCCACCCGCTCCCCCAATCCTTCTGCAGGCCCAAGACTGCAGATGAGATCTCCAGATAAGGAAAAAAACATGTCCTCTATCCTCCTCGTCACTTCCAGCCCGCGCGGCGATGACTCGCTGTCCAGCAAGGTCGCCCATGACCTGGCCAACGAACTGAGCGCCCGCGACAACGGCACGTCGGTCGTCCATCGTGATCTCGGTGCCAATCCGATCCCGCATCTCGACAGCGTCACCACGTCCGCCATCCGCAAGCCCGCAGCCGACCGCACCCCGGAAGAAGCTGCCGCCGCCGACTATTCCGACAAGCTGGTTGCCGAACTGATGGCTGCCGATACCGTGGTCATCGCCACCGGCCTCATCAACTTCAACATCTACTCGACGCTGAAGAGCTGGATCGACAACATCGCTCGCGCCGGCCAGACGTTCCGCTACACGGCCGAAGGCCCGGAAGGCCTCGCCAAGGGCAAGAAGATCTATATCGTGCTTGCATCCGGTGGCGTCTATTCCGAAGGCCCGGCCACCGGCATGAACCATGCCGTCCCGTACCTCACGACCATCCTCGGCTTCCTGGGTATGACGGATGTGGAAGTCATCTATGTCGAAGGCCTTGCCTTCGGCCCAGAGGCTGCTGAAAAGGCTATCGCCAGTGCCCAGCAGCGTAATCGGCAGCTCGCTCTCGCCGCTTAAGCCGTCCCTGCGCCTGACGGGACGAGCCTGCCAAGACGGCCGTGGACATTGTCCCGGCCGTCATTTTTTGCGCGATAGAGCCGCTCATCGGCGCGCCCGAGCAGCGTATCGAGCGCGTGTCCGTCCTCCGGGGCCGTCGCCACGCCGATCGAGACCGTCACGCATTGGCTGTCAGGACGGATGACCGATCGGCAGATTGCAATGCGCAGACGTTCTGCGATCGTCAGGGCGCCGTCGTGATCGGTATCGGGCAGGATCAGCACGAATTCCTCGCCCCCGAAACGGGAAAGATGGTCGCTCGGGCGTGAGCCTGCCTGCAGACAGAGCGCAATTTCCTTCAGCACCTCGTCACCCTTCAGATGGCCGAAGAGGTCGTTGACCTGTTTGAAATGATCCGCGTCGACGATGATCAGGCTGAGCCCTGTTCCGCGATCGAGGCAGCGGTGAATGAGTTTCGGAACATCTGCCTCCAGCCGGCCGCGATCGAAAAGACCGGTCAACCCGTCGACGCCGCTCTTGGCAAGCAGGGCCTGGTAACGCTCGCGAAACGTCAGGTCGTTGAAGATATCGGTGATCTCGCGCGTCGATCTGGCGAGCCGCGGAATCTGCTCGATCTTGAGATAGACTGCAAAAAGCAGCGAATAGAGAACCACTGACAGCAGCTTGGCGTACCATCCGCCGAAGAAGACCGAAGGCGGCGCACCGAAGAGGATGTTCAGCGCCGAGTAAAAGCCGATCTGGTCGAAGGTCAGGATAGCCGCGCCGCTGATCGCGAAACGCAAAACCACATTGCTACGCAGCACCCGCCCCAGCCGCTCGTAGAGCAGGATGATACCGATCGCGTCGACGTAGAGCAGCGCCGTACCCCACACCATCAGCCAGCCCATCTCGCTCAAAAACGCCATGTCTGCGGCCCGGCCGCCGGGCAGAGCCACGACCTCATGCGCCTGTAGAATCTGGGCGATGCCGACGGTCAGGAGATTGCCGAGGAAAAGCCCGTAGATCGGCTGTCGGACGACTGCCGCATCCTCTTTCAGGTATAGGAGCAGGATCATCATCAGCTTGCCGGCAAAAAAGACCGATGAGCCGGGGGACACGGTGCCGAATGGAAGTTCGATGTAGAAGACCGCCGCCAGATAGGTCTCCATGAAATGCATGACGCCGAGCGCCGCCAGAAATATGCCAAGGCCAAGATGGCGGCGGAAATGCAGGAAGGCGGTCATGACGGCGAAATAGATCACCGCTTCCAGAAGAAAGAGGGCGAGATTGAACACCTGCATTTCGATCTGCTTTACCCCCCGCAGGCATTATGCCGCTGTAACCGCTATCTTTTTACAAGCTCTCCACCCCTATGGGGATTATGGCCATTATGCATGACTATGCAATAACGGCTGGTAGGTTTCCCCTTCGAACGTCGGGTAATCCTGGATCTCCGGCAACTTCTTCGGCACGTTGCGCAACTGCGTGGCGATTGCCGGATCGATCTCACGCGTGATCTCGCCTAGTTTCCGGGGCTTGCCGAGAAGATAGCCCTGCAGCTCGTCGCAGCCTGCATGAGCGAGGAACAGCGCCTGTTCGGTCGTCTCTACACCTTCCGCGACGACCTTCATACCAAGGCCGGTGCCGAGGTCTATAATGGTGCGTACGATGATCTGCGCGTTGTCGACCAGGTTCAGGTTGTTGACGAAACTACGGTCGATCTTGATCGTGTCGAACGGGTAGCGGCTGAGATAGCTCAGCGATGAATAACCGGTGCCGAAATCGTCGAGCGCGATGTGGAAGCCCATGCGCTTCAGATCGTTGAGGATCTGCACGGCGCGCTTGTCGTCCTCGATCAGCACGCTTTCGGTGATCTCGAGCTCGATCCGGTGCGGATCGGCACCGGTGGTCTTCAGCAGATCAGCGAGATCGGTGACGAAATCCGCATGGCGGAACTGCAGCGGGCTGACGTTGACGCTGATATGGCCATCGATACTGTCCAGGATTTTGCAGGCTTCGGCGAGCACCCAGGCACCGAGCCGGATGATCTTGCCGGAGGCTTCGGCGACCGGAATGAAATCGCCCGGACTGATCATGCCGCGCTTCGGATGGAACCAGCGCAGCAGCGCCTCGTAACCGATGATGAGGCCGCTTTCCGCCTCGACACGAGGCTGCAGATAGAGTTCGAATTCGCCCCGCTGCAAGGCGATTTCCAGATCGACTTCCAGCTCCCGGCGTTTCTCGATCAATTCGTTCATGCCCCGCTTGAACATGCGGCAGGCATTCCGGCCGGCGTTCTTGGCATGATAGAGTGCCACGTCGGCGCAGCCGATCAGCGCGTCCACGTCTTTTGCATGTTCGGGGCAGAGCGCACCCCCGATGCTGACGCTGATATTGACCTGTTCACCGTGGCCGATATCGATCGGATCGGCCATCGCGGTCAGCAGCCGATCGCCGAAACTCTCAAGCTCGTCGGTATCGGATGTATGGGCGATGATGACGGCGAACTCGTCTCCACCGAGACGGGCGACGATATTGTCCGGCCCGGCTTCGGCGGCAAGGCGCGCGGCGGTTTCGCGGATCACCGCGTCACCGGCCTGGTGGCCATGGATGTCGTTGACGTCCTTGAAGCGATCGAGATCGACCATCAGGACGCCGCAACCCCTGCCGTTTCCGGCCTCATCCACAAGTTCGGTCAGCCGCTCGGAAAACAGCACCCGGTTCGGCAGCCCGGTCAGCGGATCGTGGAGAGCGAGGTAGCGCATGCGGCTCTCCGCCAGCTTGCGCTCCCTGAGGTCGACGAGGCAACCGATACGGGCTTTTTCGCCGCGATAGAGGATGTCGCGGCCGCGCGCCTCGACGGGGATTTCCTCGCCGCTCGCCAGCGCCACGAGAATCTCATGGCTGTTGTCGTCGTTGAGTTTCATCATGTCGACGACGGGGATCGTCTCGCCATCATGCAGGAAGTCGAAGACGGAACGGCCGATGATTTCGAGAAGCGGCAGGCCGATCATCTTGCCGAGCTGCTCGTTGCCATCGACGATGATACCGTCCCGGTGGATCAGGATCGCCTCGAACGTGGCGTTCGCCAGCGCTGCAACGCGCTCGGATTCCTCGCTGTCGCGTCGGAGCTCGGTCAGTTCTCCGCGGCTGCGCTCCTCCTCCTCGACATTATCCATCAGCCGGTTGAAGAGGCCGGTCAGCTTTTCCGCCTCGTCGCCCTTGACCATGGGAAGGCGCTTGCGCAGGTCGGCATTGCCGCCGAGAAGATCGGCCATTGCATCCTCCACATGGCCGACGCCGAGGCGGGTTGCGTGTTCGGCAAGGTTCAGCCCGTCCTCTTCGTCCTTGGCCGAAACGCGGATGTGCATCAGCCGGTCGGCCGCCCAGAAGAAGGCGTAACCGAGACCGAAGGACCAGTAGAAATTGACGCCAACGCCGACCAGCTGCACGTGCAGCTGTGCCAGCCTGCCGCCAGCCGGAAGCTGATCGACCGGCGCGAGAAGCGCCAGGAGCAGGGTTCCGGCGACACCGGCAAAGGCATGCACGCCGATGGCGCCGACCGCGTCGTCGATCTTGAGCGTTCTCTCGACGAAGGCGTTGCCGAAGATCGCCACTGCGCCGCCGATGGCACCGACCATCAGCGCGTTTGCCGGATCGAGGATATGGCAGCCGGCGGTCACCGCCACCAGCCCGCCGAGCATGCCGGAGTTCGACTTTTCGGGAAGGATGACGCCGTCCTGGTAGAATCCGATGACATAACCGACGCAGGTGCCCATGCCGCCGGCCAGCACCGTGTTCATGATGATCGGCGCCAACTGATCGGAAACGCCGAGCGTCGAGCCGCCGTTGAAGCCGATCCAACCTATGAAGAGAAGCAGTGCGCCCGTGGTCGACAGGACCGGGCTATGGCCGGCGATCCTGACCGGGGTTCCGTCGGCATTGAACTTGCCGATGCGCGGGCCGATGACCATGCAGGCCGCAAGCGCCACCCAGCCGCCGGTCGAATGGACGACCGTGGAGCCGGCGAAATCGACAAAACCCATCTGCGACAGGAAGGCGGATGCATTGGGAAACAGCGCTGCGCCCCAGACCCAGTGGACGAAGACCGGGTAGATCAGCCCCGACATGAACAGCGAGCCGAACACATAGGCCGACAGCTTCATGCGCTCGGCGACGGCGCCCGAGACGATGGTCGCGGCGGTGCCGCAAAACATCACCTGAAAGACGAAAAACGCCGACTGCCAGCTGTCGAGATCCCGCAGGAAGTAGAACTCGCTCTGCTTCCCGAACAGGAAACCGTTCGAACGGCTGAAGGCGATCATGAAGCCGACCGCGGCGAACGCGACGACGCCGAAGACGAAATCGAGAAGGTTCTTCTGCGCGACGTTGATCGAGTTCTTTGAGCGCACCATGCCGGCTTCGAGCAGAAGGAAGCCGACCTGCATCATCATCACCAGTCCGGCGGCGACGAGCACCCATGTCATGTCCAGCCGGGAAGTGCGCGAAAGCAGATCATCCGCGAAGGCAAAAGTTGGAATAAGGCCACCGGAAACCCCGGAGCCTATAAAGAGCATAAAATATGACCAGCGAGATCGCATTAAAAGTCGACCGCAGAAAAGACATCGGAACAGATGCTTCAAGCTATCGCTAATGATTTAATTTTGAGTGTGACTCACAATTTTTGCGATCACAATGCGGAACGCATGTCACGCAGAGCGCGACTTTTCCCCATCGGAAAACAGCGCCGGACCATTCTGGTCGATGATCTGCTGAGCCTTGCGGACAGTATATTCAACCGCGTCGTCCATGGAAGTGAACACGTCGGCGCGGACGAAGGTGCGCACCAGCGTCTCACCGTTCACATCCTTCTCGATACGCCCTGCCAGCCGGAACTGCGAACCCTCGCGGATCGGCGCCGGATGGATGATGCAGCCGCTATGTTCGACCGGCTTTGCGGAAGCAGCAGGTGCTTCGGCAGCTTTGCCGCCGCCGGAAAACATCGAGAAAATATTAGACAGGAACGAAGCCATGGCGGCTGCCTAGCATATTCCCGCGCCGCCCGGAAGCAGGGCACCCAAGGAAAAGTCACAATCCAACGTCTTAGATCCACCCGCACGATTGAGGAGCCTGTGCGCATGAAATGGAAGATCGCCACAGCATTCCTCCTAGCGGTCATCGCCGCGCTTTGGATCGGCAATACCTCCCTGTTCTCCCGCTTTCCGAGCGACAAGCCGCTCAGGATCATTGCCCATCGCGGCCAGCACCAACTTTTCGACGCCTCCCATGTCGAGAACGATACCTGCACCGCAAGCCTGATGCTGCCGCCGACGCATGCTTTTCTGGAGAATACCATTGCCGGCATGAAGGCCGCCTTCGATGCCGGCGCCGACGTGGTCGAACTCGACGTGCATCTGACGCCGGACAAACAATTCGCCGTCTTCCACGACTGGACGCTCGATTGCCGCACCGAGGGCAAGGGCGTTACCGAACAGACCCCGATGCCGGTCCTGAAGACACTCGACATCGGCTACGGCTACACCGCCGACGGCGGCCGGACCTTTCCGTTTCGGGGCCAGGGCAAGGGCCTGATGCCGACTTTGACGGAAGTCTTCTCCGCCCTTCCGGATGGACGTTTCCTGATCAATTTCAAGAGCCGCCGCCGGGAAGAAGGTGAGGCTCTGGCAACGCTTCTCAAGACCGACCCCAGCGCGCGGGCAGCGGCGTTCGGCGTTTATGGCGGAAACGAGCCGACCGAAAAAGCGGTGGCGCTCATCCCTGGCCTTCCCGGCTATTCCAACCGCACGGCCAAATCCTGCCTCCTCAACTACTTGGCGCTCGGCTGGAGCGGTCATGTGCCGGAAGCCTGCCGCAATACCCTTGTCCCGGTCCCCGCCAATCTTGCCTTCCTGCTCTGGGGCTGGCCGGAGCGTTTCTACAACCGGATGCAGGCGGCCGGGTCGGACGTCGTGCTGATCGGCCCGTTCGAGGCTGGCGATGCCGGATCTTCCGGCATAGACGACCGGGATGCGTGGGATCTGGTGCCTTCAGGCTTTTCGGGCCTCGTCTGGACCAACGTGATCGAGAAGACACGGCCCGAGGTGGAGCGTCGTGGCTTCTGCGCCCTACCCTCCCGACCGCAGATCTGCGGTTAGGCCACTAATCTGCGCCAGATACACTTCCCGCCGTCACCAAGCCCGCCTATCATCTACCCTGGGTTCGGAGGGAGCGCCGGATGCGGAGGAGATTGTTGTCATGGCGGACGGTCATTTATGTCTGCGCGATCCTGATCGCCGCCTTCGGAGTGCTGCTGATGTCCGGCCCGCGCATGCCCGCTGACGGTTTTCCCACTTTCGACAAAGCCCGCCTCGGCGCCGATATCGACGCGTATCTCGGCGCAAGCGAAAGCCGTTTTCCGGATATAAGGCCCGGCGCCGCTAAACACGTCGTCTGGGCCGATCCGGCGACGAAGGCAAAGACATCCGTTGCCATCGTCTACCTGCACGGTTTCTCAGCTTCGGCCGAGGAGATACGCCCACTGCCCGACCGTGTCGCGGCAGCGTTCGGCGCCAATCTCTATTTCACCCGGCTCGCCGGCCACGGCCGCAGCGGCGACGCCATGGGCGAAGCGCGTCTCGAAGACTGGCTGGCGGATTTTTCCGAAAGTCTCGCCATCGGCGAAGCGCTCGGCAATCGCGTCATCGTCATCGGCACCTCGACCGGCGCCTCGCTCGCGACGCTCGCACTTGCCGATCCGACGATCGCATCGCGCATCTCGGCGGCCGTGTTCGTATCGCCGAACTACGGCATCAACAGCTTTGCCGCATTTCTGCTGACAACACCGGTCGCGCCGCAGCTCTCACGGCTGTTGCTTGGAGAAAACCGCGGCTTCACGCCCTATAACGACCGCCATGCCGCCCACTGGACGACCCGCTATCCGACAAAAGCCCTGCTGCCGATGGCAGCGCTCGTGAAACTTTCGGTCGAGAGCCCGGTCGAGCAGGTCAGGACGCCGGCGCTGTTTCTCTATTCGTCGCTCGATCAGGTCATCCGTCCCGACAAGGTACGCGAGGTTGCCGGCCGCTGGGGCGGGCCTCATGAGCTTTTCGACGTCGGCAAGACCGGCGATCCCGGCAATCACGTGATTGCCGGCGACATCATCTCGCCGGCGACCACCGCACCGCTTGCTGAGCGGACCGTGGCCTGGCTGCAGGCCGTGCTCAGATGACGAGGTTCGCCAGGATCTCGTTCTCGGTAATGTCCTGATAGCCCATGCCGGCGGCTTCGAAGCGTTCGAGCAGGCCGGCGAAATTTTCCGGCCTTGCCGTTTCGATGCCGATCAGGATCGAGCCGAAATTACGCGCCGATTTCTTCAGATATTCGAAGCGGGCGATATCGTCTTCCGGCCCCAGAAGGTTGAGGAAGTCGCGCAGCGCGCCAGGGCGCTGGGCAAGCCGCAGGACGAAATATTTCTTGACGCCGGAATAGCGCATGGCGCGTTCCTTGACGTCGGGCAGGCGCTCGAAATCGAAATTGCCGCCCGAGACGACGCAGACCACCGTCTTGCCGGCCAGCTTTTCGCGTCCGAGCATTTCGAGCGCGGTGATCGACAGGGCGCCGGCCGGTTCCAGCACGACACCTTCGACATTGAGCATTTCGGTGATCGTCACGCAGATGGCGTTTTCCGGCACCAGCAGGACCTGATCCGCCGAAAAGCCCTTCAAAGCTTCGAAATTCAGGTCGCCGATCCGCGCCACCGCAGCACCGTCGACGAAATTGTCGAGCTTGGCGAGCGTGATCGGCTCGCCGGCTTCAAGGCTTTTCTTGAGGCTCGGCGCGCCCTCCGGCTCGGTGAAGAGAAAGTCTTCCCGCTTGACGATGTCCTTCAGATAACCCGTCGTTCCGGAGGAAAGCCCGCCGCCGCCGACCGGCAGGATGATCAGATCAGGTGTTACGCTGTCAGGCAGTTGTTCGAGCAGTTCGGCCGCAACCGTTGCCTGGCCCTCGATGATGTCGGCGTCATCGAAAGGCGGCACCATGACGCCGCCGGTCTCTTCCACGTGGGCGCGGGCTGCCGCATAGCACTGGTCGAAAATGTCGCCGATCAGCCGGATGGTGATGAAGGGGCCGCCGAACATGCGGGTCTTGTCGATCTTCTGCTGCGGCGTCGTCACCGGCATGAAGACCACGCCCGGCACTTCGAAATGGCGGCAGACGAAGGCGAACCCTTGCGCGTGATTGCCGGCCGAGGCGCAGACGAAAGTCTTGCCCTTGGCACCCGACGCGATCGCCTTGCGCAGGAAGTTGAAGGCGCCGCGGATCTTGTAGGAGCGGACAGGAGACAGGTCCTCGCGCTTCAGCCAGATTTCGGCACCATAACGGCGGCTGAGGTGCTCGTTCATCTGCAGCGGTGTCTCGGGAAAAATCTCCCGCATCGCAACTCTCGCGTCGTTCACGCCCGCTTTCGTCACGCCCGCCTTGGTCACGTCTGCCTTGGTCAACTCTGCCTCGGTCACATCGGCCATCCATTGAATTTCAAGAATGGTCCCGCTATGCCATAGGCTTACGGCTGAGACAAAGCTTCTTTCAGTTGCCGCGAAATTCGGGACAACCATTTTTGAACGCCAATCTTTTCCGGTCGGTCATCTACATGACGGCGCTCTGCGCACTCTACCTGTCGCTGGCAATGTTCCTGCCGGCTATGGTGGACCTCTATTACGGGCACCGCGACTGGCAGGTCTTCGCCATGTCCGGCTTCATGGTCGGCGGGCTTGCGGCGGCAGCGGCGCTCGCGACCAATGGCCCCCCGCCGGTCTTCAACAAGCGGCTGGGTTTCCTGCTGGTCAATGTGTTGTGGGCGATGTTTTCGGTGGTGGGCGCGATCCCGCTTTTTCTTGCCGAACACGAACTCTCGTTTGCACAGGCGCTGTTCGAATCGATTTCCGGCATCACCACTACCGGCTCGACGGTGATCGTCGGGCTGGACACTATGCCGCCCGGTATCCTGCTCTGGCGCTCGCTGCTCTCCTGGCTCGGCGGCATCGGCATCGTCGGCCTCGGCCTTTTCGTGCTGCCGTTCTTGAAGGTCGGCGGCGCCTCGATCTTCAAGCTCGAATCGTCGGAGACCAACGACAAACCGTTCGCCCGGCTTGCGAGCTTCACCCGCGCCTTCCTGATCGTCTACGTGCTGCTGACACTTGCCTGCACCGTCGCATACGATCTTGCCGGCATGGACCATTTCGATGCGCTGAACCATGCGATGTCGACGATCGCCACGGCCGGTTTCTCGACGCACGACATGTCGTTTGCCTATTTCGACAACAACGCGCTGCTGGTCTTCGGCACCGTCTTCCTGGCGATCTGCAGCCTGCCGTTTTCGGTGCTGATCCTGCTTGCCGTGCGCGGGCGGCTGGATACGCTGCGCGATCCGCAAATCCTGGTTTTCCTTGGTTATCTCTGCGTCATCTCGATCGCCGTTGCGGTCTACCATCACCTGAGGAATGGCATCGAACTCGATGACGCGCTGATCCATTCGTTCTTCAACATCACCTCGATCCTGTCGACAGGCGGCTTTGCGAGCGACGACTACACGCTCTGGGGACCATTCGCGGTGCTCGTCGCCTTCTTCGCCACCTTCATGGGCGGCTGCTCCGGTTCGACTGCCGGCGGCATTAAGGCCTACCGTTTCGTGGTGATGGTCAACGTCATCCGCGCCGGGCTCAACAAGCTCATCTATCCGAACGCGATCTATCCGGTGCGTTACGGCAGCCTGACGGTGGATGCGGAGACCCAGCGTGCAGTCTTCCTGTTCGTCAGCCTCTACATTTTCCTCTGGGTGGTCGGCAGCATCGGCATGACGCTGTTCGGCTACGATATCCTGACCGCCACGTCCTCGGTCATCACCGCGCTGTCGAATGTCGGTCCCGGCATCGGTCCGATCGTCGGCCCCGTCGGCAACTTTTCCACGATCAGCGATCCAGCGCTCTATCTACTGTCGCTGATGATGCTGCTCGGGCGTCTCGAAATCCTGACCGTGCTTGTCCTGCTGACGCCGGTGTTCTGGCGGCACTAGCCCGGCACGCGCAGGAATTCGACCGGCCCGCCCGGCTCGTCGTCGTCGAAAACGGCGCAGGTCAGCTCGCCGCCGAACACGCAGCCGCTGTCGATATTGGTGCGGTTGCCGACCGTCCGCGGATTGCCGGGAAGCGCCGTGTGGCCGTGGCAGAGATGCCGGCCCCAGAATTCGCCGTCGTCGTCGCTCGCAAATCGCTTCCAGATCAGGTCACGCTCCCGCTGCCCCTCGAGCGGCAACGTCTCGTCGACGCCAGCGTGCACGAAGATGCGATGCTCGTCGACATGCATCAGCGGACGATGCGCGCACCATGACAGCACCTCGGGCGGCACGTAACCGTCGAAGGAAACCATCGTCTCGCGGCCGCCATTGTCGATCCAGAGGATCTCGTCGTGCCCACCGTTCTGGTGGGCGCGGACCATCATGTCCTCATGATTGCCCTTGAGCGCCGTCCACCGCCATCCCTCCTTGCGCGGGCCCGCCATGACGAGGTCGAGCACGCCTCTGCTCTTCGGCCCGCGATCGATATAGTCGCCGATGAACACCACATGCCCGCTAGGCGCATGGTCCTCCACCTGCGCAAGCAGTTCCTTCAACTGCGCAAGACAGCCATGAATATCGCCGATCGCAAAGGTAAAGCTCAAAGCACACCTCCATCGAAGTGGATATCAAACGGTCTTCACGGAAAACGGTTGCAGGCAAGGTCAGGTTTGGTGCGGACGGCGGGGTTCGAACCCGCATGACCAAAGGCCGAGAGATTTTAAGTCTCTTGCGTCTACCAGTTTCGCCACGTCCGCATGGGCGTCCTGTTTCTTGAACTTGCGCGACGCCGTCAAGCACCGAAATTGCGGAAGCGGTTCGCGGTCACGAAAAAAGCAAGACGGTCGGATGGGCGGGATGAGAAAAGGGCGCGGAGATCTCTCGCCGCGCCCTTTCGGAGATTATCGCAATTCGATCAGCCGGCGAGCTTGGCAGCCAGCTTGGCGACGTGGGCGCCTTGGTACTTGGCGCCTTCGAGTTCGATTTCCGAAGGCTGGCGCGAGCCGTCGCCGTTGGTGATCGTGCTGGCGCCGTAGGGGGAGCCGCCCTTGACTTCTTCCGTGCCCATCTGGCCGGCAAAGGCGTAGGGCAGGCCGACGACGGCCATGCCCTGGTGCAGGAAGGTGGGGATGAAGCCGAGGATGGTGGATTCCTGGCCGCCGTGCTGAGTTGCCGACGAGGTAAACATCGAGCCGAGCTTGCCGACCAGCTTGCCCTGTGCCCAGAGGCCGCCTGTCTGATCCCAGAAATTGCGCATCTGCGAAGCGACCGTGCCGAAGCGGGTGCCGGCACCGACGATGATCGCATCGTATTCGGTGAGTTCGTCGACGGTTGCGATCGGAGCCTGCTGGTCCATCTTGTAATAGGAAGCCTTTGCGAGCTCGTCCGGAACCAGTTCCGGAACGCGCTTGACCGTCACGTCGGCGCCTGCCGACTTTGCGCCTTCCGCAACGGCATAGGCCATCTTTTCGATGTGGCCGTAAGCGGAATAATAAAGCACGAGAACCTTTGCCATGATCTTCTCCATTCGATGTCTGGTGTGTGAACAAGGCCGTCTGCGGCCAGAACCAGACCCATATGTAACGGCTTCACGGATCGGCGACAGCCCTTGCGAGGTCTACGCACTGTTCAGCTTTTGGAGACGATATTTCGCTTGCGGATCATAAATTCGTAACGGACCTCCTTTCTGCGCTGATCACGACAAAATCGCTTCTGCCTTGAAAAATTTGGGCTTAGGAGTGTGGCATTTACGGAGGAATTTCCATGTCCGCAGCGCCCCAGCCGTCCTTGATCGTCACCGCCGCCATGCTTGCCATCGGCGACGAACTTTTGTCCGGCCGGACGAAGGACAAGAATATCGGCCATCTCGCCGATCTGCTGACGCTTTCCGGCATCGACCTCAAGGAAGTGCGGATCGTCGCCGACGAGGAGGATGCGATCGTCGAGGCGCTGAACGCGCTGCGCGGCCATTACGACTACGTGTTTACCTCGGGCGGCATCGGCCCGACTCATGACGACATCACCGCCGATGCGATCTCGAAGGCCTTCGGCGTGCCCTGCATCCACGATCCCGAAGCGATGAGGCTGCTTGCCGAGATGTACAAACGCCGGGAGATGGAATTCACCGAAGCCCGCCAACGCATGGCCCGCATGCCCGAGGGCTCCAGGCATATCGCAAACCCGGTCTCGACCGCGCCGGGCTTCATCATCGGCAATGTCTACGTGATGGCCGGCGTGCCGCAGGTCTTCCAGGCGATGGTCGACAACGTGTTGCCGATGCTGCGCTCGGGCGCAAAGATGCTGTCGCGGGCGCTCCCCTGCCCCTATGGCGAAGGCGATATCGGCACGCTGCTGTCGGCCGTACAGAAAGCGCATCCGGAGACCAGCATCGGCTCCTATCCGAAATATGACGGGCAGCGGTTCTCGACCGAGATCGTGGTGCGCGCCCGCGACCCGCAGGTTCTCGATGCGGCTGCGCAAGCCGTGGCAGAGATGATCGCCGGCATCGACCGCGCCAAGATCGCCACCAATCCGACAGCCGACGCCTGACCTGCGGCACTCTGTTTCTTCATTGCCGGGGTACGCTCCTTGACCGGGATCAAGGTGCGACACACGTACTTATGAGACACTGGTTTCCAATTCCGTGGAACCAGTTGATGAGGAGACACAGCCATGGCCTACAAGACCATTCTAGCCGTTCTCGACACCCCTCAAAACGCCAGGCAGATCACCGATTTCGCGATAGCGCTCGCCGAACGGTTTTCCGCCCACCTGATCGGCGTGCATGCCGAAACGCTCGCCGCCGTGCCGCTGATTGCGCCGATGGAAATTCCAGATCCCGCCGCCGTGCAGATCCTTCAGGACGCCGCGCAGAAGGAAACCGCCGAGGTCGAGCGGATTTTCAAGGACCAGGCGTCTCGCGATGGTCTTTCCATCGAATGGCGCAGCTTCACGTCGTCGGCTGGTTACGGCTCCCATTCGGTGATGGATACCGCCCATGCGGTCGACCTGATCGTCGCGAGCCAGAGCGACCCGGCCCATGCCGATCATCGCGCCGATATCGAAACATTCCTCTTCGACAGCGGCCGGCCGATGCTGCTCATCCCCTACACGATGAAGGTGCCGCAGCCGATCAAACGGGTACTGGTCGCCTGGAACGGTTCGCGGGAGGCGGCGCGGGCGACCTTCGATTCGATGCCGTTCCTTAAAGCTGCCGAAAGCGTCGAGGTGTTCTGCGTCGATCCGAGCGACCGTGGCGGCCAGACGCCGGAAATGGCGGGCGCCGAGATCGCCGCAACCCTTGCCCGGCACGGCGTCAACGTAACACTGTCGACGCAGGGAAAGAGCGGCATCTCTGCCGCAGCGGCGATCGAGAACCATCTCTCGGAAGGCAGCGTCGATCTTCTGGTGATGGGCGGCTACGGCCATTCGCGCTGGTGGGAAATGCTGTTTGGCGGCGTTACCCGCAGTCTGCTCGATTCGATGACGGCGTTGACTTTGCTTTCCCGCTGACAAATCCTTGCGTCGACCGGGGAATTGCCGCTATTAGCGAGAGCCAACAATATGCTTTCGCAAATGGTGGCCAGCCCTATGTCTCTTCCCGAAAAAGCCTTCCCCGTTTCCTGGGACCAGTTCCACCGTGATGCCCGGGCACTTGCCTGGCGGCTCGCCGGCCTTGGCCGGGAATTCCGTGCCATCGTCTGCATCACCCGCGGCGGCCTTGTGCCGGCGGCGATCATTTCGCGCGAACTCAATATCCGCCTGATCGAGACGGTCTGCATCGCCTCCTACCGCGACTACGTCAACCAGGGCGAAATGAACCTCCTGAAGGGAATCACGCCCGAACTGACGGTCGACGAAGGCGCCGGCGTCCTGGTCATCGACGACCTGACCGATACCGGCAAGACGGCGTCGGAAGTGCGCGCCATGCTGCCGAAGGCCCATTTCGCCTGCGTCTATGCAAAACCCTCCGGTGTGCCGACCATCGACACTTTCGTCACCGAAGTCAGCCAGGACACCTGGATCTATTTCCCTTGGGACATGGGCTTCACCTATCAGGAGCCGATCGCCAAGGGCGCCAAGGGCTGATTCTTTCCGAAAATCTCGGTCCTTGTCACGAGCCCGCCCGGTTAAAAACCCGCGCGGGCTTGTCTATTACTAGTGGCCGCAGATTCCTGATGTGTCTCAATATGGTACGGCCGAGCCTTCAAAACCCTGCTGAACCGGGCTTCTGGCACCGGCCGCCGCTCACGAAATATTTCTCGGCTTCGTAACACAAGTTTCAGGCCATCCCCGCAACTGCCTGAGAATCCTCGGCTATTTCTTCATCCCCGTTATCCACAGCCAAGAACCACAATATCTTGTGGTTATAAAAGCGTTGCAATCTACGCCTTGACGAATCTCTCGGCTCGTTCGACAGTGTTCCTTACGTTGCGGCGGCGACTGGACCGGAATTACGAGGCCGGTTCTTCTTCGAGTTTGACGGGAAAAGATCACGCAGTCCGGCTATGAGGGGCGGGCTGCTATCAGGGTCTCCGTGCGTGCTCGATTTTCCGCTCCGAAACAACGGCTGGGACTGGCGGAAAGATTCTGTTAATACTATATGTAGTAGTGTTGCAGCCGTTATCACCACAACATACAGGTTGGCATCGAAAGATGATTCACCTGGGATCGGGAACATTCAACCGGCTGCGCGCGTCGAACGTGTGGGCTGGAGCGGCACATCTGCGCCTTATCATCAGGCGCCAACGGACGAGGATTTAAGGCAATGCGCATCGAACGTCGTTTCACCAAGCCGGAGACAGGTGCTTACGGGGAAATCGAATTCCGCAAGGGGATCAGCGAGATCCGCAATCCGGACGGCTCGATCGTCTTCCGGCTTGCCGATATCGACGTGCCGGCGCAGTTCTCCCAGGTTGCGACGGACGTTCTGGCGCAGAAGTATTTCCGCAAGGCCGGCGTTCCTAAGATCCTGAAAAAGGTCGAAGAGAATGACGTCCCCTCCTTCCTGTGGCGCTCTGTAGCTGACACGGAAGCGATGAAGGCACTGCCTAAGGAAGAGCAGTACGGTTCCGAAACCGACGCGCGCCAGGTCTTTTCGCGCCTTGCCGGCACCTGGACCTACTGGGGCTGGAAGGGCGGTTATTTCACCTCCGAAGAAGACGCGGCCGCCTTCATGGACGAGCTTGCCTACATGCTCGCAACCCAGCGCGTCGCCCCGAATTCCCCGCAGTGGTTCAACACCGGCCTGCATTGGGCCTATGGCATCGACGGCCCCGGCCAGGGCCATTTCTATGTCGATCCCTTCACGGCTAAGCTCACCAAGTCGAAGTCGGCCTATGAGCATCCGCAGCCGCATGCCTGCTTCATCCAGTCGGTCGAGGACGATCTCGTCAACGAGGGCGGCATCATGGACCTTTGGGTCCGCGAGGCGCGCCTCTTCAAATACGGCTCCGGCACCGGCTCCAACTTCTCGATGCTGCGCGGCGCAGGCGAAAAACTGTCCGGCGGCGGCCGTTCGTCGGGCCTGATGAGCTTCCTCAAGATCGGCGACCGCGCTGCGGGCGCCATCAAGTCGGGCGGCACCACCCGTCGCGCCGCCAAGATGGTCGTCGTCGACATCGACCATCCGGATATCGAGGAATACATCAACTGGAAGGTCAAGGAAGAGCAGAAGGTGGCAGCCCTCGTCACCGGCTCTAAGATCGTCTCCCGCCACCTGAAGGCGATCATGAAGGCCTGCCTGAACTGCGAAGGCGGATCTGGCGACGATTGCTACGACCCGCTCAAGAACCCGGCCCTGAAGCGCGAGATCAAGGCTGCCAAGAAGGATCAGGTTCCGGAAAACTATATCGGCCGCGTCATCCAGTTCGCCCGCCAGGGCTACAAGGACCTGGAATTCAAGACCTATGACACGGACTGGGATTCGGAAGCCTATCTCACCGTCTCCGGCCAGAACTCCAACAACTCCGTCTCGCTCAAAGACGACTTTTTGCGCGCTGTCGAGCAGGATAGCGACTGGAACCTGACCGCCCGCAAGGACGGCCGGGTGATGAAGACGCTGAAGGCCAAGGATCTCTGGGAACAGATCTCCTACGCCGCCTGGGCGTCCGCCGATCCGGGCATCCACTTCAATACGACGATGAACGACTGGCACACCTCGCCGGCCGGCGGCCCGATCCGCGGCTCGAACCCGTGCTCGGAATACATGTTCCTCGACGACACGGCCTGCAACCTCGCTTCCATGAACCTGCTGCAGTTCAAGGACAAGGCGACTGCCCGCATCAACATCGCCGACTACGAACATGCCACGCGCCTTTGGACCGTCGTGCTCGAAATCTCGGTGATGATGGCGCAGTTCCCGTCGCGCCAGATCGCCGAACTTTCCTATCAGTACCGCACGCTCGGCCTCGGCTACGCCAATATCGGCGGCCTCCTGATGTCGACCGGCATCGCCTACGACTCTCCGGAAGGCCGCGCCATCGCCGGCTCGCTGACCGCGATCATGACCGGCATTTCCTACGCCACCTCGGCTGAAATCGCCTCCGAGCTCGGTCCCTTCCCCAACTTCGCTCCGAACCGCGACAGCATGCTGCGGGTCATCCGCAACCATCGCCGCGCCGCCCATGGCGAAACCTCCGGCTATGAGCAGCTGTCGGTCAACCCGGTGGCGCTGATCCATTCGGAAAACCCGGACCAGGATCTGGTCGCCCATGCCAAGGCTGCCTGGGACAAGGCGCTTGTCCTCGGCGAACAGCACGGCTACCGCAACGCGCAGGTCTCGGTTATCGCCCCGACCGGCACGATCGGCCTCGTGATGGATTGCGACACGACCGGCATCGAGCCCGATTTCGCGCTCGTCAAGTTCAAGAAGCTCGCCGGCGGCGGCTACTGGAAGATCATCAACCGCGCCGTTCCGGAAGCCCTGCGCACGCTCGGTTATTCGGAAAGCCAGATCGCCGAGATCGAGGCCTATGCCGTCGGCCACGGCAACCTCAACCAGGCCCCCGGCATCAACTCCGGCTCGCTGAAGGCCAAGGGCTTCACCGACGAGAAGATCGAAGCCATCAACGGCGCCACCAAGGCCGCCTTCGACATCAAGTTCGTCTTCAACCAGTGGACGCTTGGCGCAGACTTCCTGAAGGGCACGCTTGGAGTCACCGACGAGCAGCTCGCCGACGTGAGCTTCAACCTGCTCGAACATATCGGCTTCTCCAAGAAGGACATCGAAGCCGCCAACATCCATGTCTGCGGCGCGATGACGCTCGAAGGCGCTCCCTTCCTGAAGGCCGAACATTTGGCCGTCTTCGATTGCGCCAATCCCTGCGGCAAGATCGGCAAGCGTTATCTCTCGGTCGAAAGCCATATCCGCATGATGGCGGCTGCCCAGCCGTTCATCTCGGGTGCGATCTCCAAGACGATCAACATGCCGAACGATGCGACCGTCGAGGACTGCGGCTCCGCCTACATGCTGTCCTGGAAGCTCGGCGTAAAGGCGAACGCGCTTTATCGCGACGGCTCGAAGCTCTCCCAGCCGCTCAACTCGTCGCTGATTGCCGATGACGATGCGGAAGACGCCGTCGAGGAACTGCTGGCCCAGCCGGCGGCAGCCCAGGCGGTGACGATCACCGAAAAGATCGTCGAGCGGATCATCGAAAAGGTCGTCCGCAGCCAGGAAAAGCTGCCCGGCCGCCGCAAGGGTTATACCCAGAAGGCGAAGATCGGCGGACACACGATCTTCCTGCGCACCGGCGAATACGACGACGGCCGTCTCGGCGAAATCTTCCTCGACATGAACAAGGAAGGCTCGGCGCTGCGCGCCTTCATCAACAACTTCGCGATCTCCGTCTCGCTCGGCCTGCAGTATGGCGTGCCGCTCGAGGAATATGTCGATGCCTTCACGTTCACCAAGTTCGAGCCGGCCGGCATCGTCACGGGCAATGACGCGATCAAGAACGCCACGTCCATCCTCGACTACGTGTTCCGGGAACTGGCGATCTCCTATCTCGGCCGCCACGACCTCGCGCATGTCGACACATCGGACTTCTCCAACACCGCGCTTGGCCGCGGCGTCTCGGAAGGCAAGGCGGACGTGGTCTCCAAGGGCCTGACCCGCGGTTACAAGCCGACGCTCGTCTCCGGCACCGGCGGCGACCGCCCGGCCGACATCAAGGGTGCGGCGACCGCCGCCCCTGCCCGCGCCTCGGCCGGCACCAACGTCACCGCCTTTGCCGGTGCAGCCGCCCGCAAGCTGGAACCGACGGTTGCCATCTCCACCTCCGAAATCGTCTCGTTCAAGCGGGACTACGAGGAGCGCGCCAAGGAACTCGCCGAAGAGATCGTCGAGGAACTGACCGAAGAACAGGCCGCCACCACGGCCCTCTTCTCCGACAAGGCCGCCGACGAGGCAGCAACCGCCAAGACGGAAGCCAAAAAGGTCGAAAACGAACGCCGCATGCGCTCGATCGCCCAGGGCTATACGGGCAACATGTGCGGCGAGTGCCAGAACTTCACGATGGTGCGCAACGGCACGTGCGAGAAGTGCGACACTTGCGGTGCGACGAGCGGCTGCAGCTGATGAATGTAAATGGCTGATCGAATCATTGAAACGATCGGTTTGTCCAGAATCAGCCTCATCGAGAATTTTTCAGGCACTCCGGTGCCTGAAAAACTATATGCCTTTGCAAGACCCGGTGCGGGAGATTGCGCAGCAGGCGGACGTGAGGCCGATCAACTTCGGCATCTACGTCGAAGATGGGATTGAAACGATCCCCGGCCGTCCGAGGTGGGCGAAGCCAGCTTTGCCCGGCGTGCCCGCACACCCGAGCCAGCTAATTCCGACACTTGAGATCAAAAACCATTAAGCCGTGTAGCGCTATGGCAATTTTGCGCTGTAAGCGACCATCGCCCGCGCCGGTCTTTGTGTCGACATAGCGTGCATCCCGTTACGGCATGTATTTGATTGCAAGCTGGTTCAGAGCGCTCATAGTGTGTCACCCGGCCGACCGGGAGGTCTATCATGGAAGGAGCGACGGGCATGCCTGGAAACCTCGATGATATCCGCGACCAGCAGCGCGACACATGGGATCGTTTTTCCGCAGGCTGGAAAAAATGGGACGAGCCGGTTCTCCGCTGGCTGGCGCCGTTTGGTGATGCGATGCTGCGGCTCGCGAACTTGCACGAGCACTCGCACGTCCTTGACGTTGCCGCCGGCACCGGCGAACCTGGCCTTACCGCGGCCGCGATGGTGCCGCGTGGAAGAGTGACGGTAACCGATCTCTCCGAGCGCATGCTGGCGGTAGCCGCCGAGAATGCGGCGCGCCGGGGCCTGTCGAATTTCGAAACCAAAGCCTGCGATGCGGGAGCGCTGCCATTTCCCGATGCACATTTCGACAGCGTTCTGTGCCGCTTCGGGTTCATGTTCTTTCCCGATATCTCGCTTGCGGCTCGAGAATTTGCCCGGGTGGCGAAGCCAGGGGCGCGTATCTGCGCGGCCGTCTGGAGTGGGCCGGACAGCAACCCCTGGGCAACGACGATCATGTCAACGATCGCTCGCCATGTGGAGATGCCTGCGCCACCGCCCGGATCGCCGGGGCTCTTTCGTTGCGCCCCGTCTGGTTTGATGCGCGGCGCCTTCGAGGGGGCCGGCCTGAAGGACATAAACGAGGAGGAAGTGTCGTCCATCATGACCCACGAGTCGCCGGAGAGGTACTGGGACTTCATGACAGACATCGCCGCCCCCGTAGTGGCAGGACTTGCGAAAGCCGACCCGGAGACGAAAACGCGGATCCGCGACGAGGTCCTGGCTCTGGCACGACAATCCGTTCGGGACGGACAGGTGCAGCTTCGTTCGACCGCGTCTGTAATTGTCGGTACACGGTAGATTGTCGTCCCGCGGAAGCGGAGGTGGAGAGCGGGGAGGCCTGGCCGACGATTGGCTCGGTTGAAATGCGCCCATACAGGGGGCACGCGGACCTGCTGATCGGCTGGCTATGCGCCGCCCCATGACGAAATCTCAACGCAGCAGCCGTCGCCCTTTCGCGCGTTTTCCGAGCCAAGCGGACCGCCTCTCGCGGTACGCTTGGCTCGGAACGTTGTGCGCTCAGTTCGGGACGGCCGCTCCGATCAGCCCAGTCCTTCCTCGGCGAGCGCCTGGATCACGGAGGGCAGTGCCCGCATGCGGTCGAAGGCCCTGCGGAGGTTTTCCGGCAGGTCGACGCCGCTCTTGGGCGCGACCATCAGGATCCAGAACAGGTAGCAATCTGCAATCGTCATCTCGTCGCTGACGAGGAATTTCTTGTCGCCCATCTGGTCGGCGAGAATAGCGAAGGCTTTCGCAAGCTTTTCGCGGGCGCGCACTTTCTCCGGCTCGGGGAAATCCCTGAAGAAGGGCTGGTAACTTGCATGGATTTCGGACGCCATGAAAGCGAGAGACTCGAGCGCCCGCCACCGGATCATGCCGTCCTTCGGAAGAAGCTTCCCGCTCTTTTCGGCGATGAAGTTCAGAATGACCGGGTTCTCCGTGAGAAACACTCCGTCCTCCAGCTCAAGGGTTGGGATATAGCCCTTCGGGTTGATGGACAGGAAATCCCGGCCGTCCTCTGTCTTTCTCTCATGGTTGATGCTCAGGAGCTTATAGGCAAGCCCTGTCTCGATGAGCGCTATGTGATCGGCCAGACTGCAGGCGGCGGGATAATAGAAGAGGTTCATGGTGGTCTCCTTGTGGTGGACCCGTCTCGGCTTTTCTTTCCGGAGACAAAGTCTACAATGTTGACCACGACCACTTATGTGACCTAAAAATGCCCGTCAAAAGCATATCTTTGGGAGTTGGTCAGATGGATGTGACTGTTTCGCACGCGGAAGCCGATTGCAGAGGGGTGAGTGAAATCCTGAGCCGCGTCGGCGACAAATGGACGATCCAGGTCGTCGTGTCGCTTCGGCTGGGTGCCCGACGGTTCAACGAGCTGAAGCGGCAGGTGGGCGGTATTTCGCAGCAGATGCTGACACGGACGCTCAAGACGCTGGAACGCGACGGCCTGGTCGATCGAACCGTCCATCACAGTACACCGCCTCAGGTCCAATATACTTTGACCCCGCTTGGGCATTCCCTATCGGAAACCGTGCGGCAGCTCGCCGAGTGGGCCGTCACGCACCGGGGAACGATCGAAGATAACCGCCTTCAGTATGACGCCAGCGGAAAGCTGCAAGCTTTTCCGACTTAACGATTTCTCCGCACCCCGGACACCGCGCGGGACTAGCTCGGCATCCCGATGCCGCGGAGGATGAGGTCGATCCCGGCGACGAAGTCGGCACGGTCGTCATGCTGCGGCAGATAGAGGGCGATGCTTCGCGCGAACGGGAACTCGTCCGGATCCAGCCTGGACCACTCGTCGGCAACCTCCTCCAGGAATTTCGATCTGTCGAGACCGTGCTGCCCCGCAAACTGAGCATTGGCCGCGTTCTGTCCGCCGACGCCGAGGATGTAGCTGAGAATAGCCGAGACGGTCGTCCATTCGGCCTCCTGTGGCACCCCGAAGGCGCGCACCTGCTGGCCCACACCCTCCAGGATGCGCAATATCGGCATCTTCCCGCCGGCCCGTGCCAGCGCCGAGCCTATCCAGGGATGTTCGTCCATCGCATCGAACAATCCGACGGCCAGGGCGCGGATTGTCGCCCCGGGCATGGCACCGCCCTCAGCCGCGTCCAAGGTTCGAGCGACGACGGCGTCGCAAGCCGCCGTCAGCAGATCGTTCTTGTTCTCGACGTGCCAGTAGATCGCCCCAGCGCCGGTCGCGAGCGTCCTCGCGAGCGCCTGGAATGTCAGCCCCGTCTCGCCATCGCTATCCAGGATCCTGATCGCCGTGTCGATGATACGATCCCTCGAGAGGGAATCCTGCCGTCTTGTTCCAGCTGCTTTCTTCATGCCGTCACCTTGACATATATGGAACGTCATTCCAAATATGGAATGTCATTCCATTGTCGTTCTGAACTGCGAAAGGCTCGTCATGAGTACACATGTCGCCATCATCGGCGCCGGCCTCGGCGGCCTGACGCTTGCCCGCGTCCTCCACGTTCACGGCATCTCCGCCACTGTCTACGAGGCGGATTCTTCAGCGAACGCGCGTCCTCAAGGCGGCATGCTCGACATCCACGAGTTCACCGGCCAGCTCGCGCTGAAGGACGCTGGGCTCCATGAGGAGTTCGTAAAGCTCATCCATCCCGGAGGTCAGCAGTCACGCGTCCTCGACAAGCACGGCAACATCCTCATGGACAATTCCGACGACGGCACGGGCGGGCGCCCGGAGGTGCCGCGCGGGGAGTTGCGCGGGCTCCTGCTGGAGTCGCTTCCCGGCGGCACGGTCCGCTGGGCAAGCAGGCTTGTGGCTGCGTACCCATTTGGCGGCGGACGTCACGAATTGGAGTTCGCGGATGGCTTCAAGGTCACCACCGACATCCTCGTCGGGGCAGACGGCGCCTGGTCGAAGGTGCGCGCCCTCGTCTCCGATGCGAAGCCGACCTATGTCGGAACGACGTTTGTGGAAACCTGGCTGTTCGACGCCGACCTGCGCCACAAGGCGAGCGCCGAGGCGGTCGGCGGCGGCTCGCTGTTCGCGCTGTCGCCGGGCCAGGGCATCATGGCGCATCGCGAGCCCAATGCGACGCTTCATGCATATGTGGCGCTGAACAAACCGAAGGCGTGGATCGACGGCCTCGACTTCTCCGACTCAGCGTCTGCCACGGCCCGGATCGCGGCCGAGTTCCACGACTGGGATCCGGCACTGACGGCTCTCATCACCGATAGCGAGACAGCCCCCGTGGCTCGTGTCCTCCATCAGCTTCCACAAGACCATCGATGGGATCGGGTCCCGGGAGTGACGCTGCTCGGCGACGCCGCGCACCTGATGATACCGTCCGGCGAAGGGGCAAACCTCGCGATGTATGATGGGGCGCAGCTCGCCAAGGTGCTTGCCGCCAACGGCGCAGATGTCGAGGCTGCACTGCTGGCCTACGAGACGGATCTCTTTCCTCGTAGTGCCGTGGCCGCTGCCGAAGCCACCCAACTCGTCGGGACACTGTTCGGCGGCAACTCGCCTCACGGGCTGGTCGAGGCGTTTCTCGATAATGGACTAGGTTCTTAGATAAGTCAGCTGGACGGACCTCGCCATTTGCCGCAGACACAGGACAGAACACCGCGTCCGCCGCCGCTCGGGAACGGCCCCTTGAGACCAAGGTCCCCGCCCCCACCCGACCTTGGTCCCGAAGGCAGGATCATTGGTCCTAATCCCATGGATTTATATTCGCCGCTGCTCCAGAATGCCCGGCATCTGAAGGCCCTGAAGCGCGGAGCGTCTCCCGGTTTGGGCAGGGTATATCGAGGAGATCGGTGATTATGAACAAGGTCCTCAAGAACGGCATCGTTGTCCTGGCGCTTGCTGCAGTCTCCGTCGGCGGCGGCGTAGCCGGATTTTCAGACCTCGCTTTCGCCAAAGACGGAAATGGTGGCGGAAACGGTGGTGGAAACGGTGGTGGCCACGGCGGTGGAAACGGCGGCGGCAGCGGCACCGATCGCGACAATCTCTCGAACCATGGCCATTCCGGCAAGAGCCGGTCGACCTCAGCCAATCTCGGCTCCGGCAAGGAGCGGGCGAAGAAGGATGCCGGCCGACAGGTCTCGAAGGTGACGCCCGCCGAGAAAGCCAAGCCGCAAGCCTCTAAACTAACTGGCCTCAACTCGCTGCGGCGCAACTTCCACGCCTATCTCAACACCAGCGATCCGCGGATGACCTCGCTTTCGGCCTATATGACGGCCTATGCGCAATACGAGAAGACGAACGGCATGGCCCCGACAGCCACGGATCCCGAACTCGGCGAAGCTGCGCTGCGCGATGCGCTGAAGGATTTCGCAGGTGCCCCGGTGAGCGACGAAGCTTTCGGATGGGCGCAGGACGAGCTTGGCGTCGGTCCGGCGGTCGGTAAGATCGATCAGCTCCGTGACCATCTCGACACCCAGGCGGCTCGCTGAGAACTGCCGCTATAAACCGGCAGCGCCGCGCGCCTTTTCGGCGCACGGCGCTTTGAGTTTCTCTAGCGGTAAAATCCCGCCACCGGATCCGATCGATCCGATGGGCTTGCGTCCTAGAACTTGTAGTTCACGCCAGCCTTGAGCGTCTGGTCGCGCACGTCGGTCCTGGAGGAGACGCCGCCGGAGGTGCTGCGGACGTCGTTGGTCATGGTGTAATTGTATTCGACCCGGGCCGACAGGTTGTCGGTGAGCTTCTGCTCGACGCCGGCGCCCAGGACCCAACCCGGCTTCCAGCCGTCCGGACCGGACGTACCGTTCTTGCCACCGAAGCTGGTGAGCGCGGCGCCTGCGGTGCCGTAGACAAGCGTCTGATTGAAGCCGACGCCGGCCTTGGCCTTGGCCGCGACCCGGCCCTTTTCGGTGATCTTGCCGCCGGGCACGCGGCTTTCGACGTTGCCGAGATGCGAAGCTTCGATTTCCGCGCCAACGACGCCGGAATCGAGGTCGATATTGTAGCCGCCGTGACCGCCGAGAACGAGGCCCTTGTCGCCATCGAACGGGTTCAGCTTGCGGGATGCCATGCCGAGATCGGCACCAACATAGGCACCACCCCAGCCCGCCTTCGGCGCGCCGGCAGGTTCGTTATAGGTCGGCGGCTCGGAATAAGGCGCCAGGTCGGCGGCCCAGAGAGGCGTGGCAGCGAATGCGGCGAGGATCGCCAGGGCGAATGGCCTGTTGTTCATGGTCTTGGTCTACTCCGTACAGCGCCTGCATCTCAAACATCAGCAGGCGGTTACTCAAAGGTTACACACCGCGCGACGGTCACGTTCATCCCACCCAAGCCCTTGAGGCCCGGACCGCCGGCAAGTTTCCATTCATTTTTCATGAATTCATAAACACTTCCTTAATCCGCAGGCCACGAGGGCTCGACAGCCGATCAACAAGTGTAACAGTCTCGGGAACAGGCCTCGGTGCCGGCGAGATATGAAGCGGCATCGCACGGAACCGCTCGATCCGGATGGGGGCAGACATCAATAGACTTCACCCTCCGCGCCTCATCAATCCGTCGCAGCCGCGAGAATTTGCCCACCATTGCGTTCCTGAACGAGCAGAGCACGTTTCTGGTTGGACTTTGCCGCCGGCATCGTCAGACTTTGCGCCTTGCCGTTCCACAGCCCAAGATGCGTCAGTTCGCGCACCACATGCGCATGGGGCAATGTCTCGCCGGCATTTTCGCCGCGTGCCACGGGAACTTCGACAAGGCCCGCATCATAACGAACCAGCCAGATATCGGCAGGCGAAGCCGGTTTGCCGCCGCCCTCGATCGCGGCCGTATCGCCTTTCAGGCTGACCGCAGGTCCGGCAAGCGGCTTTTCTGCCGCAATCAGGCTACGAACTTCACCAAGATCCTGCCCGACAGTCGAGGTGCGACCGTTAATAACCATCTGCGGCGTGAACGGGCTCGACTGACCCAGCGCCGGTTCGTAGGTCGCCTGGCGCCGCGTGAACTCCTCCCTGCCGAAAATGTCCTTCCAGCCGAGGTAGTCCCAATAGGTCACGGCGAAGCTGAGCGCCAGGATGGCGGGATCGCGGCTCAGCTTGACCAGATTGGCATTGGCGGGCGGGCAGGATGAGCAGCCCTGGCTGGTGAATAGCTCGACCACGACCGGATTTCGCGCGCCGGCCAGGGCAGGTGCTGCACCTAGGAGGCTCAGGGACAGTGCGGCGAATGCGAGACGAAAGGAATTCTGGTTGTTCACGGGGGTGCTCCTTGCAGCATGGCCATTGCAGCCTCATTCGCGGCAGGCAGCACCCCGGTTACAGGCTCACGCTTTAGTGACCATTCGGACTGCGTGGCCGCTCTTTTCGCGTCTAGGGTTTACCGGCGCGGATATGCAGGAAGATCGGTGCCACGCGAGTGTCGGCGACAACCGGTTCGGCCTTCGCCACCTCTTCGGATGCCATCGGCTCGCCGAAGGCCTCGATCACCAGTCCGGCGCCGACGACCATCGACACCCAGGTGGTCAGCGTGCGGTGGAAACGCGGCACCGAAAACGGCGTCAGCTTCGCCCGCTCCTCGGCCGGAATTTCAGAAAACAGCCAGCGTTCGATCCGCCCGTCCGTCTCGTCGAAATAATCGGCGATCTGCACCGCCACCGCCTCTCCGCTCTCATCGCGGATATTCTTGCGCGTCAGCGGCACGAAACAGGGATGCAGGATCGAGAACTGCAGGAAACCGCCCGGCTTCAGGATGCGGTAAATGCCCTTCAGCACTTGGCGCTGATCGGCCATGTCCATCATCGACATGAAGGCCGTGACGAAATCAAAACTCTCGTCCGGAAAGTCGATCCCCTGCCCGTCGCCGAGCGCATAGGCGATGCCGAGCGGATCGGCAGCCTCGGTCTCGCGAGCGTAGCGGATGAAGGTCGGGGCGATGTCGAGGCCGGTCATCTCGGCGCCGAGCCGGGCGACTGCGCGGGTATTGGTGCCCTCGCCGCAGCCGAGATCGAGGCCTTTCAACCCGGCAACCGGCGGCAGCATGTCGAGAAAGGCCGGAGTGTTCAGCACGTCCCGGTATTTGTCGTAACCGGCCCGCGAATAGATCGTCCAGGTCTCGGCATTGCTCTCCCAATGGGAGCCGACATCAGTCGCATCCATGCTCTTCCTCCTCTCAATCGTCGAATGGGCGGCGAGCTATATCCGCGACGGATGACAATGAAAAGACGTTGGAACCCGGAAAGCAGAAGCCTTCCGGCAGCAAAAACCGCCGGAAGGCTTCTGTTGGAACGGATCTCCTGGCCCGGAGGCCGGGGCGGTTACTGCAGCGTGCGCTGGAACGTCTGCATGTCTGCCGGAGATCCCGGAGCAATGCCCGCATCGCCGCCGTCGAGGCCGGTCGCGACGACGGAGACACGGAACTTGCCGTCGAGGCTGCGGTCGAAGATTGCGCCGACGACGATATCGGCATCGTCCATGACCTCGTCGCGGATGCGGCTTGCGGCTTCGTCCACCTCGAACAGGGTCATGTCGGAACCGCCGGAGATCGAGATCAGCACGCCCTTGGCGCCCTTCATCGAGATATCGTCGAGCAGCGGATTGGCGATCGCAGCTTCCGCGGCGAGTAGCGCACGACCGTCGCCGGAGGCTTCGCCCGTGCCCATCATCGCCCTGCCCATGCCCTTCATCACCGATTTCACGTCGGCGAAATCGAGGTTGATGAGGCCTTCCTTGACAATCAGGTCGGTGATGCAGCCGACGCCAGCAAACAGCACCTTGTCGGCGGTCATGAACGCGTCGGCGAACGTGGTCTTGGCGTCGGCGATGCGGAAGAGATTCTGGTTCGGAATGACGATGACCGTATCGGCGGCGCGGCGCAGTTCCTCGATGCCGGCATCGGCCGTCTTCATGCGGCGATTGCCTTCGAAGGTGAAGGGCTTGGTGACGACGCCAACGGTCAGGATGCCGGCATTGCGGGCGGCCTGGGCGATGATCGGCGCCGCACCGGTACCGGTGCCGCCGCCCATGCCGGCCGTCACGAAGCACATATGCGAGCCGGACAGATGATCCATGATCTCGTCGATCGATTCTTCTGCTGCAGCGCGGCCGATCTCCGGCAGCGAGCCGGCGCCGAGACCTTCGGTCACGTGGGCGCCGAGCTGGATGCGGCGGGATGCCTTGGAAGTCGCCAGGACCTGTGCGTCGGTATTGGCGGCGATGAAATCGACGCCTTCCAGCTCCTCGGCAATCATGTTGTTGATGGCGTTGCCACCGCCGCCGCCGACGCCGATCACGGTGATCTTCGGCCGCATTTCGGTAATCTGGTGTTTTTTGGCGTCCGTCATCGCAATCTCCTTGGCATCGGCACCCGCCGGCCGGGCGGCCTCGTGGCACCCGAATCACATGTATTTTAGCTGGGCAACAAGGCAGAGGCTTGGCGAAAGAACAAGCTTTGAGCCGCAGAAACCGTCCGAATGAAATTTTCCACAAGTTGCGTGGAACTTTTCCCGCTCACAGCAATTGTGAGGATTCGATCACAAAAGAGAGAGGAGCCGAGCGTATCATGCCTACGTCCGCTGCACGTACGTCTATTGCCCCGCCGGATGAACATATCCTCACCGTTCAGGAGGCCCTTGAACCGCTCTTTCTTGCGCTCGAAGAGGAAGCGGAGATCAAGATGATCGCCGCCGCCGTCAAGGCCGGCTGGTCTGTCGAAGACGCCGTCACCGCGATCGACGAGCTTCGCCGGACAGAGCTCGTATCCGCCAGTTGGGCCCATTGACCCATCACAAAAACTCGTTCGCCTGAATCCCGAAGATGTCCTAAACCTACCGCACTGCATATAAGCGTTGCGAGGATATCATGACCATCAGGAATATCTGCATCTATGGTGCGGGCGCTCTCGGGGGCACGTTTGCGACGAAGATTGCCAACGGGCTTGGCCCTGAGGCGGACGTCTCCGTCGTGGCGCGCGGCGCACATCTCGCCGCCATCCGCGACAAGGGCCTGACCGTCGAGCCGGGGGGCGATGCCGCGCCGCTCCGTGCGCGTGTCACCGCCACCAGCGATCCGTCGGATCTGCCGAAACAGGACCTGATCATCACCGGTCTCAAGGGACACCAGCTTGCCGATGCCGCCGAGGGCCTCGCCGGCCTTCTCAAGGAAGGCACTCGGATCATCATGATCCTGAACGGCATCCCGTGGTGGTATTTCCATCGGGACGCGGAAAGCGGGCATGCGGAACGCCAGCTTTCGGAGCTCGATCCCGAGGGAAAGCTGTGGCGGCTCGTCGGGCCCGAACGGGTGATCGGGTGCGTCGCCTATCAGGGTGCCGAGGTAATCGAGCCCGGCACTATCCGTCTCAACGGCGATGGCCGTTTTTTCCTCGGCGAACCCTCGGGTGAACTCTCGCAGGACCTCCAGTCGATCTCGGCGCTTCTCGGCCGCGCCGGCCTAAACATCCTGCCGACAGAGCGGATCCGGGACGCGATCTGGACCAAGCTGATGGGTAATGCCGCCTACAACCCGATCAGCGCGCTCACCCGCGGCCGAATGAACAGCATCATGGAAAACGCGGCGCTGGTCGAACAGGTCGGCAAGGTGATGACGGAGACCAGGGCTGTCGGCGAGGCGCTTGGCGCGGTCTTCAGCGGCAGCGTCGAAGAGCAGCTCAGCCGGTCGGGCGGTTTCGGCCCCGTCAGGACCTCGATGCTGCAGGACCTGCTTGCCGGCAAGGCCCTGGAGATCATGCCCCTGACCGGTATGGTGGTCGCGCTCGGAAAGCTCGCCGGCGTGCCGACGCCGACCTGCGAAACGGTGTTGGCGCTGACCCTCCAACTCGACCGCGAAAACCTCAGAAACTGATTCAAGGTTTTATGAACCAGAATCCGCAAACCCACACAAGCGCCTGAAAAGATGAGGCGATGCCGACTTTCGACCGGCATCGCGTTTAGCGATTTCACTTCTTGACCTGTTCCGCCCAGTTCGGCGCATTGCTCTTGCCATCCAGGAAGGGCAGCACGGTCGGCACCAGGGCCGGCGACGCGAAGGCCTCGTAATGGGTAAGATCGGGCAGGATCGCCAGCCGGTTCTTCGGCATGTTCTCGCGCATCCAGCCGGCATCCTTCAGGCCGCCGCCGAGCTTGTGATAGAATTCGACGATGTGCTCCGGGCGGATCATGTCGCTGTCGCCGAAGACCAGCATGACTGGCATGGTCAACCTGGCGACCGCATCGGAGAAATCGTAATCCCGACGCATCAGGTCGCCCATCGCGTCGAGGAGCCGCGGGAATTCGGAGACATCCGGCGCTACCGCCTTGTAGGAGATGAACATCGGCGTCTCCTTCATCATCTCGGCCATGGCACCGCTAACGGCTTCCTGCTGGGGGATCATTTCCGGGAAGAAGCCGTTCTTGGCAAAGGGTGCCGAGGCGATGACGAGCCGCCGTACCTTTTCTGGTGACTGTGCGGCCATCTGCAGGCCGACGCCGCCGCCCATGGAATAACCCAGCACATCGACCTGCCCGTAGCCGAGTTCGGAGACGATCTTGCCCATGTCGGCGCCCATGGCTTCCAGGCTGAACGGCCGCTTGCCGAGCGACGTGCGGCCATGACCCTGGAGGTCGACGCCGATGACCTGGCGGTGCTGCGTCAGCGCCGGCATGATCGGCGCGAACATATCGACGGAGCCCAGACCGCCATGAAGCAGCAGCAGCGGTTCGCCCTCCCCGCGGATCTCGTAATAATAGTTGATGCCGCCGACCTCGACATAGCCCTTCTTCGACGGCTCGGCGGCGATCGCCTGGGGTGTGGCCGCTTTCGGTTCCTGCGCTTCGGCCGGAGCCGGAACGAACGATGCGACGACGGCTGCAATTGCGGTGGCCAATATCCTGATCGACATGATGTCCTCCTCGATGGATTGGTTGGTGATGCCCCAAGGACGAAGAGGACAAGCCCGGGCCGACAATCCACGCCGAAATTTCTTCGCGCAAAAGAAAGTCCCGCCGCGAGGAGACGGCGGGACAGGTAGATTGGAGGTCAAAGTATTATTCTTGTGCGGCGGCTGCAGGGGACGAAAGCCGCCTGATTGTCTTCGGCGCGGCCTAGGGATATGCCGGCCGAAGCTGGTCTTCACGGAAGTAAACACACGGGAAACCGCAATGTTCCACTATTCGTTAACGACGTATTGTTAAGATTGATGAACTTCTATGCTGGCATCAATGAGGCAGGAATGGCCGTACCGAATTTCCGCTTTACCCACTACGACTTGAAGCCGCAGCGCGCGGGGACGACGATCGAGGTGACGTTGAATGCGGTCAACAACGTGCGCCTGATGAATGCCGCCAATTTCCAGCGCTTCACGGAACTGCTCGATTTCAAATATGTCGGCGGCGTCGCCAAACGATCCCCTATCCGCCTGGTCATCCCGGAGGCGGGCCATTGGCACGTCATCGTCGACATGGAAGGCCATCACGGTCTGGCGGAATCCTCCGTTAGGCTGATCGGAGCGCCGGCCAACGTCGTGGCTCAAAAACACGCCTCTTGATCGGCTGCCAGAAGAGTTTCACTTCGGATTTCGTTCCTTGCGAAGCTTGGCCCACCAGTCGAGCCGTTTGCGGATGTCGCGCTCGAAGCCGCGTTCCGGCGGATCATAGAACGTCTGCCGGCCCATCTTTTCCGGAAAATAGTCCTGGCCTGAAAAGGCGTCCGGCTCGTCGTGATCGTAGCGGTAACCCTCGCCATATCCCTCGCCCTTCATCAGCTTGGTCGGGGCATTGAGGATGTGCTTGGGCGGCAGGAGCGAGCCGTTTTCCTTGGCGGCGCGTGTGGCCGCCTTGAAGGCGGTATAGACCGCATTGGATTTCGGCGCGGTCGCCAGATAGACGCAGGCCTGCGCAAATGCCAGCTCGCCTTCCGGCGAACCGAGATAGTCGTAGGCATCCTTGGCGGCGTTGCAGACGACCAATGCCTGCGGATCGGCAAGACCGATATCCTCGATGGCCATGCGAACAAGCCGGCGGCCGAGATAAAGCGGGTCCTCGCCGGCATCGAACATCCGCGCCAGATAATAAAGCGCCGCGTCCGGATCGGAGCCGCGCACCGACTTGTGGAGCGCGGAGATCAGATTGTAGTGGCCGTCCTGCGCCTTGTCGTAGACCGGCGCGCGGCGCTGGACGATCTGGGTGAGGCCCGTCGTATCGAAGACCTCCCCTTCCCGTGCGGCGCGCCAGACCTCTTCGGCAAGCGTCAGCACGGCGCGGCCGTCGCCATCCGCCATGCGGATCAGGCTGGCCCGGGCGTCGTCGTCGAGCGGCAGCGGCTTGCCTTCGGCCTGTTCGGCGCGGGTGAGAAGCTCGCTCAGGCTCTCTTCGTCATGGCTGCGGAAGGTCAGCACCCGGGCACGCGACAGAAGAGCGGCGTTGAGTTCGAAGCTCGGGTTTTCGGTGGTCGCACCGACCAGGATGACGGTGCCGTCCTCCATAACGGGTAGGAAACTGTCCTGCTGGGCACGATTGAAGCGATGGATCTCATCGACGAACAGCAGCGTCTGGCGACCGTCCATACGGCGCAGGCGGGCGGTCTCGAACACTTTCTTCAGATCCGCAACGCCGGAAAAGATCGCCGAGATCTGCTCGAAGGCGAGCCCCGCCTCGCCCGATAGCAGCCGTGCGACGGTGGTCTTGCCGGTACCGGGCGGACCCCAGAAAATCATCGAGCCGAGCGAACCCGAGTCGATCATTCGGCGCAGCGCGCCATCTTCGCCGGTCAGGTGCGGCTGGCCGGTGACTTCGGCAAGCGACTTCGGCCGCAGGCGGTCGGCAAGCGGCCGCCGGTTGGCGACCTCTTCCGGGACCTTCGGCGCGAAAAGATCACCGCTCATCGAAAGAACTGCCTGATACGCTGGCCGTCGCGCTCGATCTCGACCCGCCAGAAACCTGGATCATCGTTGAGCATGGCTTCCATGCCCTTCGTGCTGGTGACGGCAGTGCCGTTGAGCGAGATCAGGATGTCCTTCGGCTGGAAGCCCAGGCGCGCAGCGGGAGAGTTGCGCGTCACGTCGGTCACGATCACGCCGCTCTTTTCGGCCGGAATGTGCAGCTCGGTCGCGAGCTTCGGCGAGAGGTTGGCGATCCTCAGGCCGGCGAAGGGATTGCGGCCCTCGACAAGCCGCTCGTCGCGCGGCGTGGTTTCCGGCGCAGTGTTGAGTGCGAGGTTCACCTGCCGCTGGCCGTCCGCCGTCTGGACGGTGAGCGTCGCCTGCTTGCCGAGACCGGCGGTCGTCAGCCGGTAACCGAGCGCATCGGGATGCTCGACCGCAATGCCGTTGACGGCGATGACCACTTCGCCGGGCTTGAGGCCGGCCTTGTCCGCCGGTCCGCCCTCGACAACGCGGGTCACCAGAGCGCCGCGCGCGGTCTTGAGGCCGAGCGCTTCGGCAACATCCGAATTGACCGCATCGAAGCTCGCGCCGACGAAGGGGCGTTCGAAGCTCTTCTTGCCCTCGGAAGCCGCCGCCAGAAAGACTTTGACGAGATTGGCGGGGATCGCAAAACCGATGCCGTTCGAACCGCCGCCGCGCGAAAAGATCGCGGTGTTGATGCCGATCAGCTCGCCGTTCATGTTCATCAAGGCGCCGCCGGAATTGCCCGGATTGATCGAAGCGTCAGTCTGGATGAAGAAGCCGAAATCGCCCGTAGTGATCTGGTTGCGGGCAAGTGCGGAGACGATGCCGCTCGTCACAGTCTGGCCGACGCCGAACGGATTGCCGATCGCCAGCACGAGGTCGCCGACCTCGACGCGATCGGAATCGGCGACCGGCAGCACCGGGAAGTGCTCCTTCGACTTGATCCGAAGTACCGCAAGATCGACGCTCTCGTCCTTCAGCACGACATCGCAAGGGAACTCGCGGCCATCCGCAAGCGCGATCTTGATGTCGTCGGCACCTTCGATGACGTGGTTGTTGGTAACGACGAGGCCATCTGCCGCAAGGATCACGCCGGAGCCGAGCGAGGACTGCTTTTCCGAACGGTTCGGCATTCGCTGGCCGAAGAACTGCTCGAAGAAGGGGTCCCCCGCAAACGGATTGAGGCGCTGCACGACCCGTTCGGCATAGACGTTGACGACGGCGCCGGCGGTCTGCTTGACCAGCGGCGAGAAGGAGAGCTGCATTTCCTGGCGGCTCTGTGGCACCACCTTGTCCTGGGCGAGTGCCGCGACTGGCATCAGGAGAGCGAGAGCGAGAAGGCCGGTCGTCACGCATTTCGGCATGGTCAGCATGTAAGTCCTCATTTGAGAAAATCCGGATCGATTTGTAGCGTGGAAAACTAGAAAGGAAAGGTGGCGGAACAACGGAGATTGTGGCGAAAACCGTCAACCTTTTTCCCTATATAGGGTCAAAATCGGGAGAAAAACATGAGCTGGCTGACGGGTTTGAAAGGGTGGGCAAAACGGCTGAAACGCGACATTCTGGCGTTATGGCTCGCTTCGCGCGACCGCCGCGTGCCGTGGCACGCCAAGCTGGTGGCCGGCGCGGTCGCAGCCTACGCGCTGTCGCCGATCGACCTCATTCCCGACTTTATCCCCATTCTCGGTTATCTGGACGATCTGCTGATCGTGCCGCTCGGCATTCTCCTTGCGATCAAGCTAGTGCCCGCGCCGCTGATGAGCGAGTTCCGCAGCCAGGCCGAACGTTGGGCCGAAAGACCCACGAGCCGCACCGGCCTCGCCTTCATCCTTTCCATCTGGTTCTGCTGTCTCGTCTTCGCTCTCTGGAGCCTCTGGGAACTGAGCTGATCTCCAGGCGTTGCGCATCGAGATCAGGAGTGCAGCCATGAGACATTTGACCATCGCCATCGCCTCGATGGGCCTTCTTATCGGCCTGACGGTCGCAGCCAGTCCTCGGACCGCGTCGGCAGCGAGCTTCGACTGCGAGCGCGGCGATCTTGCCGCCGACGAGAAGGTGATCTGCGACACGCGCACGCTCAACGACGCCGACGTGAAGATGGTGACGAGTTTCGATATCCTCACCGGCCTGATGGCAATGGGAAACCGCGGCAAACTACAGGACGAACAGAGCGCCTGGCTGAAGAAACGCCAGGCCTGCGGCGAGGATGTCGAATGCATCCGGTCAGCTTATGCCGAGAGGCTGAAGCAGCTGGACGAGGCGTATAAGAATTTGAACCGGCCGCTTTGAACGGGTCTTACATCTCGGCGTTCAGCGCCGTGGATAGGATTCCCGCGATGCGGCGAATGACCGACCGGCTGATCTCATCGGGCAACTTGCCGATCGCCTCAACATGGCGGGCCTCAACGGTAGCTATTTTGACCGGACGAACAACCGATGGGGCGGGAAGCCCTGCGCTTGCATGATCCAGAATGGGAATGTCGTCAGCCCACCGGCGATTTTCGGCGGAGGTTATCATGACGACCCAAAGAAGTGCCGCCCCTTCGCCAATGGCGGACGATACAACGAGCGCCGGACGGCGCTGGCGCGTATCCCGATCCGTATATGGAAATGGAACGCGGACGATATCGCCCCGCTCAAAGATCGGCATAGGCCTTCCGATCGGCTTCGCTATCCCACTCATCGAACGTGGCAAACGGATCGTCGACCGGCTGGGACGCGCGAGCGATGAGCACACGGCCATCTGGTTCGAACGTGTAAACGAGCTCATCACCCTCCCTCAACTTGAGGGCAGTGCGAACGGGCTGCGGAATCGTGGTTTGCGATTTGCTGGTGAGGCGGCTGGTAATCATAGGCGCATCTCCTTCAGTCCCTATTGTAAGGAATTTCCTTACCAAAACAAGCTGGAGACCGAGGAGATCTGCCCGTCTTACTCCGGCAGAATCCGCACAGCGCCCTTGTCAGCACTCGCAGCAAACGCAGCGTAGGCCTTCAGCGCGGTGGTGACGTTGCGCTTGCGGGGCTGCGACGGCTTCCAGCCGAAGGCGTCCTGCTCTCTGCGGCGCTCGGCGAGTTCGGCGTCCGAAACAGCGAGGTTGATCGTGCGGTTCGGGATGTCGATCTCGATCTTGTCCCCTTCCCGCACCAGGCCGATCGTGCCGCCATTGGCCGCTTCCGGGGAAGCGTGGCCGATCGACAGGCCGGAGGTGCCGCCGGAGAAACGGCCGTCGGTGATGAGGGCGCAGGCCTTTCCAAGGCCCTTCGACTTCAGGTAGCTGGTCGGATAGAGCATTTCCTGCATGCCCGGACCGCCCTTCGGGCCTTCGTAGATGATGACCACGACGTCGCCCGCGACGATCTCGTTGGAGAGGATCGCCTTGACGGCGGCATCCTGGCTTTCAAAAACGCGGGCCGGACCGGTGAACTTCAGGATCGAGTCGTCGACGCCAGCCGTCTTCACGATGCAGCCATCGATGGCGATATTGCCCTTGAGAACCGCCAGCCCGCCGTCCTTTGAGAACGGGTGTTCGACGGAGCGGATGACGCCTGACTCGCGGTCGGTGTCGAGCTCGTCCCAGCGGGCGTCCTGGCTGAAAGCGACCTGGGTCGGGATGCCGCCAGGTGCTGCGCGGAAGAAGTTGCGGACCGTCTCGCTGCTGGTGCGGGTGATATCCCAGCGGTCGATCGCATCGCCGAGCGTTTCGGCATGCACCGTGTAGCACTCGCGGTTGAGCAGACCGCCCTTATCCAGTTCGCCGAGGATCGACATGATACCGCCGGCGCGGTGGACGTCTTCCATATGAACGTCGGCCTTGGCCGGCGCGACCTTGGAGAGGCACGGCACGCGGCGCGAGAGCTGGTCGATGTCGTCAAGGTTGAAATCGACCTCGCCTTCGTAAGCAGCGGCAAGGATGTGTAGGACGGTGTTGGTGGAGCCGCCCATGGCAATGTCGAGCGTCATGGCGTTCTCGAAAGCCTGTTTGGTGGCAATCGAGCGCGGCAGGACGGAGTAGTCGTCCTGCTCATAATGACGGCGGGCGATATCGACGATCAAATGACCGGCCTCGACGAACAGGCGCTTGCGGTCGGCATGGGTCGCGAGCACCGAGCCATTGCCGGGCAGCGACAGACCGAGCGCTTCGGTCAGGCAGTTCATCGAATTGGCGGTGAACATGCCCGAGCACGAGCCGCAGGTCGGACAGGCCGAACGTTCGATGACCTTGACGTCCTCGTCGCTCATCTTGTCGTCGGCGGCGGCAACCATGGCGTCGATCAGGTCGAGCGAATGGGTTTTGCCCTTCAGCACCACCTTGCCGGCTTCCATCGGGCCGCCGGAGACGAAGACGGCCGGGATGTTGAGGCGCATCGCTGCATTCAGCATGCCGGGGGTGATCTTGTCGCAGTTGGAGATGCAGACCATGGCGTCGGCGCAGTGGGCGTTGACCATGTATTCGACCGAGTCGGCGATGATTTCGCGCGACGGCAGCGAATAGAGCATGCCGTCATGGCCCATGGCGATGCCGTCGTCGACGGCGATCGTGTTGAATTCCTTGGCGACGCCACCGGCCGCTTCGATCTCGCGGGCGACGAGCTGGCCCAAATCCTTCAGGTGCACGTGACCGGGCACGAACTGGGTGAAGGAGTTGACCACCGCAATGATCGGCTTGCCGAAGTCCGAATCCTTCATGCCCGTCGCGCGCCAAAGCCCGCGCGCGCCTGCCATATTGCGGCCATGGGTCGTGGTTCTCGAGCGGTAAGCTGGCATGGTGTTGTCCTCGATCTCTTCTTGCGGGCCGGCACAGTCTACCGCTTTCGGGAGACGCGCGCAAAAACCCGTGGTTTTGCGGCTTTCCTAACGCAAAGCGCCCGGAGTGTCACTATCATGACAGGCCAAAGCGGTACGGTTGGAAGACCTGCAGAAACCGAAATTGTGTTCCCGACCTCGAACCTCTATATTGTTTTCAAAGCCGCCTGGAGAAAGCAATGACCTCCATCATGTCGATCATCGTTCACGCCACCTGGGACGAGGAAGCCTCCGTGTGGGTCGCGACGAGCAATGATATCGAGGGATTGGCCGTTGAAGCCGAAACCATGGAAGAGCTTGAACCAAAGGTGAAAGCCGCGCTCGCCGACTTGATTGAGCTCAACGGCACCTCATCTCCGCTTCATTAGTTCACTTCACCCGCAGTTCATCCGGATGGATATCGAAGTGGTCGAGGATCATCTTGACGTTGCGGCGGTGCGATTTGAAGAAAAGGTCGAAGACATCGCCCGCCAGCGGTACGCTGCCGAGCAAGGAGTCCGCGGCAATGTTGCCGAGCATCCGGGTAAGCTTTGCGGTCGGCAGGCCGAGCTTTCGGGCTTCGTTGACGATGTAAAGGCCGACCAGCGCGCCGCCCGCATCGCCGACGAGCGGGATGAGGCCGAAGACCGAATCGGCGCCGAAACGGATGCGGGTGCCGGGAATGCCGATTGCCGTATCCATCAGCCGCGCAATGCCCGAAAGGCGGCGCAGGCGCCGTAGTCTCTCAGTGCGGTCGGCGAAGGTCTCGTTGCTTCCGGCATCCCATGTGCGTGCCGTCATCTGCAATCTCCTCTTGTCGGGCGAACGGCCCTGCGATGAGAACTGAAGAACCCGAAATGGGGTTCCATCCATGGCATTTCCATCCGCAAACCTCCGGTTTTTCACGCAAACGTGGTTCGAACCAATCTTCCCGCCGCTGTGAAACCTTTCGGTTCCGCGTTACGTATAGGAGCAAGAAGGCACTCGTTGCCGTAGAGGAGATTTTCGACATGCCCGCCTATCGTCCGCCGCATATTCCGGCTTCCGAAATCACCCCCCGCGATATCTACATGTCGCGCCGGAATTTTATGGGCGCTGCGGCCGTCGCCGGGCTAACCTTTGCGGGTGCCGACAGCGCGTTTGCCGCGCCGCTGACGGCCAACCCCAGCGCCTACAAGGTGGACGAGACGCCGACGCCGAAGGAGGCGGTCACCACCTACAACAATTTCTATGAGTTCGGCGTCAACAAGGAAGATCCGGCCGCCAATTCCGGCGACTTCAAACCGACGCCCTGGTCGGTGAAGGTCGAGGGAATGGTCGGCAAGCCGAAGGAATTCGGGCTTGAGGAACTGATGAAGATGACCCTCGAGGACCGCACCTACCGGATGCGCTGCGTCGAGGGCTGGTCAATGGTGATCCCGTGGATCGGCTTCCCGCTATCTGCCCTTCTCGACCAGGTCGAACCACTCGGCAGCGCCAAATACGTCGCATTCGAAACCGTAGTGCGGCCGGAGCAAATGCCGGGCCAGAAGGGCTTTTTCCAGGCGCTGCCCTGGCCCTATGTCGAAGGCCTGCGGCTCGACGAGGCGCGCCACCCGCTGGCTATCCTCGCGGTCGGCCTTTACGGCGAGACGCTGCCGAACCCCAACGGGGCGCCGATCCGGCTCGTCGTGCCGTGGAAATACGGTTTCAAGAGCATCAAGTCGATCGTCAAGATTTCGCTGGTCGAGAAGCAGCCGCAAACCACCTGGAAGAATGCCAACGCCCGCGAATACGGCTTCTATTCCAACGTCAATCCGGCAGTCGACCACCCGCGCTGGAGCCAGGCGACGGAACAGCGGATCGGCGAAAGCGGCTTCTTCGGTGCCAACCGCCGCCCCACGCTGCCCTTCAACGGCTACGCTGATCAGGTGGCGAGCCTCTATGACGGTCTCGACCTGAAGGCGAATTATTGAGGATGGCGAGCTTTCCTACCCTGCCCCGCCGCTATCACAAGGCAAGCGTCTGGGCACTCTACGTCATCGGTCTCGTTCCGGCTGCCTGGTACTTTTACCTCGGGTTGACCGGTGGCCTCGGCTTCAATCCGACCAAGGAGTTCGAACATCAGCTCGGCATCTGGGCACTGCGGTTCATCATCGCGACGCTTGCGATCACGCCGCTGCGCGATCTCGCCGGCATCAACTGGATCCGTTATCGCCGAGCGCTCGGGCTGATCGCTTTCTATTACGTGCTCCTGCATTTTTCGGTCTACGTGTCGCTCGACCTGCGCTTCGATCTAGGCGCAGTCGGCGGCGATATCGCCAAACGGCCCTATATCACCATCGGCTTTGCCTGCCTGCTGATGCTGATCCCGCTCGCGGTCACCTCCAACAACTGGTCGATCCGCAAGCTCGCCCAGGGCTGGAACAAGCTGCACAAGCTGATCTACCTGATCGCCGCCGGCGGGGCGCTCCACTATGCGCTGGCGGTCAAATCCGTGACATTGGTGCCGTTCATCCATATCGGGTTGATTGCCCTGCTGCTGGCCTATCGATCCTTCAGACGGCCGGTCCTGAATTGGAAAAGGACCAATAACAAACCGGTAAAACCCGTGGCCTCGCAGAGGGCAAGGCAGAACAGCTGACGCGAAGGGCGGATCGAGCGCCTCGGCATTTTAACGGATGCCCCCTCAACGCTAGGAGCCGGATCCATCGATCCGGCTCCTGTCATGTTCAAGGTGTTTGAGGCCCGTTCAGAAATGCTTGCGGAACAGCAGCCTGTCGAGCGACAGGTATCCTCCTCCAAAGGCGGCGTAAAGGAAGGCGCCGCCTGTCCAGAACAGCGAAGCCAGTTCTGCCTTGCTCTGAACCTGTTCCAGGAAGATGTGACCGCCATCCTTCAGCCGCGCCAATGCCTGCGGCGTGAACAACAGCTGGCCGCCGGCCTTCAGCGCCTCAATGCCGGCCGGGGTCAGGAAAGCGTCGCCATAGGGATGGGTGACGTGGAACCAGAGGGTCATGGCCAGCATCACGCCGTTGGCGAGCGCAATGGGGCGGGTGAACAGGCCGGCTGCGATGAACATGCCGCCGAAGAATTGCAGGGCGGCCAGGAAGGGCGACCAGAACCAGCCCGGATACATGCCGATATTTTCGACGAAGCCTACCTGCGCCAGCGGCGCAATGATCTTCGGCCACCCCTCGATCACCAGCATACCGCCGACCGCCAGCCGGAATATGCTCCAGGCCATGGGCTGCGCCAGCTTCTCATAGACAGGGGCCAAAGCGGGAATGACGAGTTCGTCTTTCGCATTTTCAAAAACTACATGCTCAACCATTTTCGTACCTCACGATCTTGTCTCAATGCCGAGACCCTATCGCTTTGGCCGGGTAAGCTCTTGACGCAGGTCAAGCCGTTCGATCGATCGGCAAGGTCGCCACCATAGTTGGCCGGAAACGCGAAAAAGCCGGGCGTCTCCACCCGGCTTTTTCAATTCCGACGATGCGGAAAATTATGCGGCTTCGGCAGCGTCTGCTTCAGCAGCAACACGAGCCTTGTCGGCTGCGCCCTTGGCGTCGACATCGCGTTCAACGAACTCGATGACGGCCATGGCAGCGTTGTCGCCCTGGCGGAAGCCGGCCTTCATGATACGCAGGTAACCGCCGTTGCGGGTTGCGTAACGCGAAGCGATGGCGTCGAACAGCTTCTTGACGGCGTCCTGGTCCTGGATCTGCGAGATCGCCTGACGACGAGCGTGCAGGTCGCCGCGCTTGCCGAGGGTGACGAGCTTTTCGACGATCGGACGGATTTCCTTCGCCTTCGGAAGGGTCGTGACGATCTGCTCGTGAGTGATGAGCGAAGCCGCCATGTTGGCGAACATCGCCTTGCGGTGGCTGGCGGTACGGTTGAGCTTGCGGCCGGCTACTCCGTGGCGCATGGCTATTCTCCTTTAATGCAGGTACCCATCTATTTTCGGGCCTGCCGTTTCCTGGCACATACGGGCACTCATCTCTTTCGATCAGAGGCCCGCTGTTTGACGGGGAAAGGCAGTCAAAACCTGCCTTTGTTGATTTCAGTACTGGTCTTCGTAACGCTTGGCGAGATCTTCGATGTTTTCCGGCGGCCAGGCGGGAACTTCCATACCCAGATGGAGGCCCATGGATGCCAGAACTTCCTTGATCTCATTCAGCGACTTGCGACCAAAATTCGGAGTGCGCAGCATTTCCGCCTCGGTCTTCTGGATGAGGTCGCCGATATAAACGATGTTGTCGTTCTTCAGGCAGTTGGCCGAACGGACCGAAAGTTCCAGTTCGTCCACCTTCTTGAGAAGCGCCGGGTTGAACGCGAGTTCGGTAACCGATTCTTCTTCGACGTCCTTCTGCGGTTCGTCGAAGTTGACGAAGACCGAGAGCTGGTCCTGAAGGATGCGAGCAGCGAAGGCAACGGCGTCTTCACCCGTGACCGAGCCATCGGTGTCGATGGTCATGGTCAGCTTGTCGTAGTCGAGAACCTGACCTTCGCGGGTGTTTTCCACCTTGTAGGACACTTTCTTGACCGGCGAATAGAGGCTGTCGACCGGGATCAAGCCGATCGGAGCATCTTCGGCACGGTTGCGATCGGCAGGAACGTAGCCCTTGCCGTTGTTGACCGTGAATTCCATGCGGATCTCGGCGCCCTCGTCGAGGGTGCAGATGACATGGTGCGGGTTGAGGATCTCGATATCGCCAACCGTCTGGATGTCGCCGGCGGTTACCGAGCCCGGGCCCTGCTTGCGCACGACCATGCGCTTTGCGTCGTCGCCATCCATCTTGATGGCGATTTCCTTGATGTTGAGCACGATGTCCGTCACATCTTCCCGGACGCCCGGGATGGAGGAGAACTCATGCAATACGCCGTCGATCTGCACGGCGGTTACAGCCGCACCGCGCAGAGACGACAGAAGCACGCGACGAAGCGCGTTGCCGAGCGTCAGACCGAAGCCGCGCTCGAGAGGTTCGGCAACCAGGGTTACCTTGGTACGGCCGGAGGAGGAGAATTCCACCTTGTTCGGCTTGATCAGTTCCTGCCAGTTCTTCTGGATCATCACTAAATACCTTCCGTTCGTTGCCACCATCCAATCGTGGCAACCGAGCATGAGGAGCACCGATCGAAACGATGTCCATCGGCGATATGGGTAAAGCCGCCGAACCTCCAGGGAGGGTCAGGCGGCTATTCCCGAGTTCAGACAGAGGCCACCCGCCGGTAGCCCCTTCGCTTTCCGACGATCAGACGCGGCGCTTCTTGCGCGGGCGGCAGCCGTTGTGCGGGATCGGGGTCACGTCGCGGATCGAGGTGATCATGAAGCCGGCAGCCTGCAGAGCGCGTAGAGCCGATTCACGGCCGGAACCCGGACCGCAGACTTCGACTTCCAGCGACTTCATGCCATGTTCCTGAGCCTTCTTGGCGCAGTCTTCGGCAGCGATCTGAGCTGCGAACGGGGTCGACTTGCGCGAACCCTTGAAGCCCTTCGCACCAGCAGACGACCAGGCAATTGCATTGCCCTGCGCGTCGGTGATGGTGATCATCGTGTTGTTGAAGGTAGAATTGACGTGGGCAACGCCCGACGTGATATTTTTACGCTCGCGTCTACGGACGCGGGTGGCTTCCTTGGCCATTTTATCCCTTTCGTTGATCTCTGCACCGCCGTAATTCCAGCGGCTCCACCCCAGGTGAGCAATCGTTAGTGGCTAGTGAGCAGGACTAATCACCGCTCACTAATCACTGCTCACTTGAAAATTACTTCTTCTTACCAGCGATCGCCTTTGCCGGACCCTTGCGGGTGCGGGCATTGGTGTGCGTGCGCTGACCGCGGACCGGAAGGCCACGGCGATGACGCAGGCCGCGATAGCAGCCGAGGTCCATCAGACGCTTGATGTTCATCGCGGTTTCGCGACGAAGGTCACCCTCGACCTGATAGTCGCGGTCGATGGTTTCGCGGATCTGAAGGATTTCCGAGTCCGTCAACTGATGGACGCGCTTTTCAGCCGGAAGACCGACCTTCTCCATGATTTCCGATGCGAATTTCGGGCCGATCCCGTGAATGTAGGTCAGCGCGATGACAACGCGCTTCGCAGTCGGGATGTTGACGCCAGCGATACGTGCCACGCCTATTCTCCTTGTTCCAGTTGCCATCCGGCAAGTGGTACTTCTTCCATGAAAGCAGCCAGATCTATGGCCGCCAGTTCAAACACCATACGGAACAGGTCAAAACGACCGGTCTCGGATGTCCTTGCGGGAAATCCGCGCCGATCGCTAAAGCTGTCGCGAGTTGGCGCGGTGTTTAACGGAATCAGTGCTGAAATGCAACCGCTCCGCCCAAGATTCTTTAACAGATCGATGACGGCTCAAAGAGCCGCCAGGATATTTTCGATATCGGACGTGACTTTGTCCATGTCCGCCATGCCGTCGACAGCCTTGAGCTTGCCCTTGGCATGGTAATAACCGATCAGCGGCGAGGTTTCCTTGTAGTAGACCTCGAGGCGCTTGGTCATGGTCTCGGCATTGTCGTCCGGACGGCGCTTGAAATGCGTCGAACCGCATTTGTCGCAGACGCCTTCCTGGGACGGCTTCTTGTCCGTATCGTGGTAGACCGTGCCACACTGGGCGCAGGAATAACGACCGGAAACACGACGCACGAGTTCCTTGTCGTCGACACGCAGTTCGATGACGACCGAAAGATCGAGACCCTTGGCCTTCAGCATCGCCTCGGTCGCATCCGCCTGCACAAGCGTGCGCGGGAAGCCATCCAGGATGAAGCCATTGGCGCAGTCGGGCTGGTCTATACGCTCGGAGACGATCGCATTGACGATTTCGTCGGAGACAAGGTTGCCGGCGTCCATGACGGCCTTGGCGCGCTTGCCGACTTCCGTCTCGGCGGCCACCGCCGCACGCAGCATATCGCCCGTGGAGAGCTGCGGGATACCGTGCTTCTCCACGATCCGCTGGGCCTGGGTCCCCTTCCCCGCACCCGGCGGCCCTAAAAGAATCAATCTCATCGTCCCCTCTTTCCTCCGCGCAGTTTCGACTTCTTGATCAGACCCTCATACTGCTGCGCAATGAGGTGCCCCTGAATCTGTGCTACCGTATCGAGGGTTACACTGACAACAATCAAAAGCGAAGTCCCACCAAGGGCTAATGGCACGCCGGTGCGGGCCACCAGGAATTCAGGCAGGATGCAGACGAAGACAAGGTAGACCGCGCCGATGACCGTGATTCGGGTCAGCACGTAATCGATGTATTCGGCGGTGCGCTCGCCAGGACGGATGCCCGGAATGAAGCCGCCATGCTTTTTCAGATTATCGGCGGTGTCCTTCGGATTGAAGACGATCGCCGTGTAGAAGAAGGCAAAGAAGGCGATCAGCAGGCCGTAGAACAGCATGAACAGCGGCTGGCCGTGGCCGAGCGCCGAGATGATCATCGTCGCCCAGCCCGGCAGGCCGGAATTGCCGGCAAAGCCGGCGGCAGTCGCCGGCAGAAGCAGCAGCGACGAGGCGAAGATCGCCGGGATGACGCCCGAAGTGTTGAGCTTCAGCGGCAGGTGCGACGTATCGCCCTGGAACATGCGGTTGCCGACCTGGCGCTTCGGATACTGGATCAAAAGGCGGCGCTGGGCGCGTTCGACGAAGACGATCAGCGCGATAACGCCGATGGCGACGACCAGCACGGTGAGAATCAGTGCGGTCGGCAGAGCGCCGGTGCGACCGAGTTCCAGCGTGCCGGCAAGCGCCGTCGGCAGGCCGGCGGCAATGCCGGAGAAAATGATCAGCGAAATGCCGTTGCCGATGCCGCGCGACGTAATCTGCTCACCGAGCCACATCAGGAACATGGTGCCGCCGAGCAGCGTGACGACCGTCGAAAGCTTGAAGAACCAGCCCGGATCGACCACCAGGCCCTGGCCACTTTCGAGGCCGGCTGCGATGCCATAGGCCTGCAGCGTGCCGAGCAGCACCGTTCCGTAGCGTGTATACTGGTTGATGATCTTGCGGCCGGCTTCGCCTTCCTTCTTGAGGTTTTCAAGCGAAGGGACGACCGAAGTCATCAGCTGCACGATGATCGATGCGGAAATATAGGGCATAATGCCGAGCGCGAAGATCGCCATGCGCTCCACTGCACCGCCCGAAAACATGTTGAAAAGTCCGAGGATGCCACCGGCCTGACCGCGGAAGGCCTGCGCATAGGCTTCGGGGTTCAAGCCCGGAAGCGGGATGTGGGTGCCGAGGCGATACACGAGAAGTGCCGCAAGGGTGAACCAAAGCCGCTTCTTGAGATCCTCCGCCTTGGCGAAGGTCGCAAAATTCAGATTGGAGGCAAGTTGTTCCGCTGCAGAAGCCATGCAATTCTCCGCCCGACCAATTCTCCGGCGGCGGGGGAAATGCCAGGTCCGGAAAGCAGTCTAAAAATTCAGGTTCACAAAAACCGGGCGCGCGAGATTGCCAATGCAATCGGATGCCTCACCCTGTTTTCCGTATGATCCCGGTCAGGCGACCAACAGGATCGCTTCGGGATCGTGAGGCTCACATATGGAGATAAAATCGCCCGGTGTGAAGCACAAACCGGGCGATTTCTAAACGATTTATTCGGCTGCTGCTTCGGCTACGACGAGCAGCTTGATCGAAGCGCCGGCCTTCTCGATCTTTTCGACGGCAGCCTTGGAGGCGCCGGCGACTTCGATCGAAACCTTGGTCGTCAGCTCGCCGTCGGCGAGGAGGCGAACGCCGTCCTTGGGGCGACGGATGACGCCGGCGGCCTTGAGGGCAGCCGCATCGATCGTTGCCTTCGGGTCGAGCTTCTTGGCATCAATCGCGGTCTGGATACGGCCGAGCGAAACGACGGCGTAGTCAGTCTTGAAGATGTTGGTGAAGCCGCGCTTCGGCAGGCGACGATAGATCGGCATCTGGCCGCCTTCGAAGCCCTTGATCGCCACGCCAGAACGGGCCTTCTGACCCTTCACGCCGCGACCGCCGGTCTTGCCCTTGCCCGAACCGATACCGCGACCTACGCGGATACGGTCCTTGGAAGAGCCTTCGTTGTCCTTGATCTCATTCAGTTTCATGGTCAATTCCTCCGTCTCACTTCTCGTCGACGACGCGAACGAGATGCTGGACAGCCCGGATCATGCCACGAACGGAAGGAGTATCTTCCAGCGTACGGGTCCGGTGCATCTTGTTGAGGCCGAGACCGATCAGCGTCTGACGCTGGACGGCCGGGCGGCGGATGGGGCTACCGGTCTGCTCGACCGTAACCGTCTTCTTGGCTTCTGCCTGAGTGGCTTTCTTGGCCATTATCGCTCTCCTTATTCTTCCTGCGCATTGCCGGAAGCGGCGCGGCGAGTCTGCAGCGTTGCATACTTGATGCCGCGCTGAGCTGCTACGTCCTTCGGATGCACCTGATGCTTCAAGGCGTCGAACGTTGCGCGAACCATGTTGTACGGGTTCGACGAACCGGTCGACTTGGCGACGACGTCATGGACGCCGAGCGTTTCGAATACGGCGCGCATCGGGCCGCCGGCGATGATGCCGGTACCAGCCTTGGCCGAGCGCAGCAGAACCTTGCCGGCGCCGTGGCGGCCGTTGACATCGTGATGCAGCGTACGGCCATCACGCAGGGGAACGAAGATCAGATCGCGCTTTGCGCTTTCGGTCGCCTTGCGGATGGCTTCCGGCACTTCGCGTGCCTTGCCATGGCCGAAGCCGACGCGGCCCTTCTGGTCGCCGACGACGACGAGGGCTGCAAAACCAAAACGACGGCCGCCCTTGACGACCTTGGCGACGCGGTTGATCGCGACCAGCTTGTCGACGAACTCGCTATCGCGCTCTTCGCGGCTCTGGCGATCTTCGCGCTGGCCTCTTCTTTCTTGTGCCATTGTTCTTTTCCTTTTTCTTTTCCGGGTGCAATGGGCAATTTCCGGGAGCCAACCATCCCCTGCCCACGAAGGACTAGGATGGAACGACTTATGAGTGCGGCGAACCGCATTTCGCCCGCCTCCCCTATTTCAGGGATGCGGGCGAAAATTCTTAGAAGCTCAGGCCGCCTTCGCGGGCAGCTTCGGCCAGGGCCTTGATACGGCCGTGATAGATGAAGGCGCCGCGATCGAACACGACTTCCGTCACGCCGGCCTTGGTGGCCCGTTCTGCAACCAGCTTGCCGACAGCTGCAGCAGCCGCAACGTCAGCACCGGTCTTCAGCGACGTGCGCAGACCGGCATCGAGGGTGGAGGCGGCAGCAAGCGTGCGGCCGGCCACGTCATCGATGACCTGGACATAGATGTTCTTGGACGAACGGTGAACCGACAGACGCGGACGGCCATTTGCGACCTTCTTGATCTGGCGGCGAACACGGCTCGCACGCTTGGTGAGTGCTTCTTTTCTGGTAGCCATGATCCGTCGTCCTTACTTCTTCTTGCCTTCCTTGCGGACGATCCGTTCCTCAGCGTACTTGACGCCTTTGCCCTTGTAAGGCTCTGGACCGCGGTATTCGCGGATTTCCGCGGCAACCTGACCGACCTGCTGTTTATTGATGCCGGTGACGACGATTTCCGTCGGCTTCGGCACGGCAATGGTGATGCCTTCCGGGGTCTGGTAGACCACGTCGTGGGAAAAACCGAGTGCCAGCTGCAGGTTCTTGCCCTGCAGCGATGCGCGGTAACCGACGCCGTTGATTTCAAGCTTGCGCTCGAAACCGTCCTTCACACCCTTGAAGATGTTTTCGATCATCGTGCGGGACATGCCCCACTTCGAACGAGCATCCTTGCTGTCGTTGACCGGGGTCACCGAGACAGCATTGTTTTCGAGTTCCAGCTTGATTTCGTCGTTTGCGACGAAGAAAAGCTCACCCTTCGGGCCCTTGGCAGTCACTTTCTGGCCATCAACAATGGCCGTGATCCCTGCAGGAACCTGAACGGGCTTTTTACCGATACGAGACATGTTTCAATCCTGTCTGTTCGCTATGGAGTTCCCCTACCCTGCCTTAGAAGACAGAGCAGAGAACCTCGCCACCAACGTTCTGTTCGCGAGCCTGGTGATCGGCCATCACGCCCTTCGGAGTCGAAAGGATGGTGATGCCGAGGCCGTTCGCGACCTGCGGAATGGACTTTACCGAGACATAGACCCGGCGGCCCGGCTTGGACACGCGGCCGATCTCACGGATCACCGACGCGCCTTCGTAGTACTTGAGTTCGATTTCGATCTCGGCCTTGCCGTTACCGAAGTCGATTTCCGAATAACCGCGGATATAGCCTTCAGCCTGCAGGACGTCGAGAACGCGTGCACGCAGCTTGGAAGCAGGCGTGGAAACGGTCGACTTGCGGCGGGCTGCGCCGTTGCGGATACGGGTGAGCATATCGCCCAAGGGATCAGTCATGGTCATCTAACGATCTCCTTACCAGCTCGACTTGACGATGCCCGGCACCTTGCCGAGATTGCCGAGCTCACGAAGCGCGATACGCGACATCCTGAGCTTGCGATAGAAAGCGCGCGGGCGACCGGTGACTTCGCAACGGTTGCGGATACGCGTCTTCGAGCCATCGCGCGGCAGAGAAGCGAGCTTCAAAGTTGCCTTGAACCGTTCTTCGATCGAAAGTTCCTGGTTCATGATGGTTGCCTTCAGGGTCGCACGCTTGGCGGCCTGGTTGGCAACTGTCTTGCGGCGGCGCTTGTTCTTTTCAACTGCGCTGGTTTTCGCCATATGGGAGTTCCTTCTAAACGCTCGTCGTTACGGTTACTGGCGGAACGGGAAGTTGAACTCTTTCAAGAGAGCCCGTGCTTCGTCGTCCTTGGTAGCCGTCGTGCAAACGATGATGTCCATGCCCCACATCTGATCAACCTTGTCGTAGTTGATCTCTGGGAACACAATGTGTTCCTTGATGCCCATGGCGAAGTTGCCACGGCCGTCAAAGCTTTTCGGGTTCAGGCCGCGAAAGTCGCGAACGCGCGGGAGCGCGATGTTGATCAGACGGTCCAGGAATTCGTACATGCGGGCGCCGCGAAGCGTGACCTTGGCACCGATCGGCATGAATTCGCGAACCTTGAAGCCCGCGATGGAATTCCGTGCCTTGGTGATCACCGGCTTCTGGCCAGCGATGGCAGCCAGGTCGGCAGCAGCCACGGAAGGCTTCTTCGAGTCAGCCGTCGCTTCGCCAACACCCATGTTGATGACGATCTTGTCCAGCTTGGGGATCATCATGTCGTTTGCGAAGGAGAACTGCTCCTTCAGCGCGGCGCGGATGCGGGAATTGTATTCCGCCTTGAGCCGCGGCTCATACTTTGCCTCAGCCATCGATCACATCTCCCGTACGCTTGGCTACACGCACCTTCTTGCCGTCGACGACGGAGAAGCCAACGCGGGTCGGCTTGCCGTCTTTCGCGGCGATCGCGATGTTCGACAGGTGAATGGACGCTTCCTTGTTGATGATGCCGGCTTCCTGCGTCTGAGACTGACGCTGGTGGCGCTTCACCATGTTGATGCCACGCACGACGGCGCGGTCTTCCTTCGGCATAACCTGAAGGACTTCGCCGGTACGGCCCTTGTCCTTGCCGGCGAGTACGACGACGCTGTCGCCCTTCTTGATCTTGTTCATCGCATGAGCTCCTTACAGTACTTCCGGAGCCAGCGAGATGATCTTCATGTGGTTCTTGGCGCGAAGTTCGCGCGGAACCGGTCCGAAGATACGGGTGCCGATCGGCTCTTTCTTGTTGTCGATGAGGACCGCTGCGTTGTTGTCGAAGCGGATGACGCTGCCGTCCGGACGACGGATGTCCTTGGCGGTACGCACAACAACCGCCTTCATCACGTCACCCTTCTTGACGCGGCCGCGCGGGATGGCTTCCTTGATCGAAACGACAATGATGTCGCCGATGGAAGCGTACTTGCGCTTGGAGCCGCCCAGCACCTTGATGCACATGACACGACGTGCGCCGGAATTATCCGCCACGTCGAGGTTTGTTTGCATCTGAATCATGTCAGGTCGCCTTTTTCTAATGACCGGAACGACCGGGCGTCAAAGACGCCCCGTTTCGGCTTATGGACAGAATCTCATTGTGCGCGGGTGGGTCTTGCCAAGGTGGTTTCCTTAAAAGGACCTTCCCTGCGCTCAAAGCAAAAGAACGCTCGTTTCCGAGCGTCCTGCGCCAGTGGGGTGCTTCTTACAGGATTCTACGCCGGGCGCAAGGCCCAGACGCAGGTCCGAAGCAAATTAAGCCTGGGCGGAAACGACCGTCCAGGTCTTGTCCTTGGAGATCGGTGCGCATTCCTCGATGGAAACGACATCACCTACCTTGTACTGGTTGTTCTCGTCATGCGCCTTGTACTTCTTGGAACGGCGGACCGTCTTCTGAAGCAGCGGATGCGCGAAGCGGCGCTCGACCCGGACAACAACGGTCTTCTCGTTCTTGTCGGAAACTACGACGCCCTGCAGAATGCGTTTCGGCATATTATTTTTCCTTAGGCCTTGGCTTCTGCCGCCTTCTGGCGGGCAATGGTTTTCACGCGGGCGATGTCCTTGCGAACTTCGGTGATGCGCGAGGACTTCTCGAGCTGGCCGGTGGCCTTCTGGAAGCGCAGGTTGAACTGCTCCTTCTTCAGGTCGGCGAGCTTGTCCTTGAGCTGGTCGGCCGTGAGGCCGCGAACGTCTTCGGCTTTCATGTGCCTTGCTCCTTACTCTGCGATGCGCTGTACGAAGCGCGTCTTGACCGAGAGCTTGGCAGCACCGAGACGAAGCGCCTCGCGGGCGAGCTCCTCGGAAACACCGTCGATCTCGAACATCATGCGGCCGGGCTTGACCTTGCAGGCCCAGTATTCGACGCCGCCCTTACCCTTACCCATGCGGACTTCGGTCGGCTTTGCGGTGACCGGAACGTCCGGGAACACGCGGATCCAGACACGGCCGGCGCGCTTCATCGCGCGGGTGATCGCGCGGCGGGCCGCTTCGATCTCGCGGGCGTTGACGCGGTTGGGTTCCTGGGACTTCAGACCAAATTCACCGAAGGCCAGGTCGAAGCCGCCCTTGGCCACACCCTTGATGCGACCCTTGAACTGCTTGCGGTACTTGGTACGCTTTGGCTGCAACATTTTCTTACTTCTCCGAGCTTATCTTTCGCCAGCGTTGATCAAGCGTTTTCGCGGCGGCGATCACCACGGTCACCACGATCGCCGCGTTCGCGGCTTGCGGGACCCTGTGCATCGCCTTCCATGGCGCGACGTTCAGAAGCCATCGGATCGTGCTCAAGGATTTCGCCCTTGAAGATCCAGACCTTGATGCCGCAGATACCGAATGCGGTTTCGGCTTCAGCCGTACCGTAGTCGATGTCTGCACGCAGCGTATGAAGCGGAACGCGACCTTCGCGGTACCATTCGGTACGGGCGATTTCTGCACCACCGAGACGGCCGGCGCAGGTGATCTTGATGCCTTCGGCGCCGAGACGCATGGCCGACTGAACGGCACGCTTCATCGCACGGCGGAAGGCCACGCGACGCTCGAGCTGCTGGGCGATCGACTGGGCGACGAGCGTCGAGTCGATTTCCGGCTTGCGCACTTCAACGATGTTGAGATGCGTTTCCGAATTGGTCATCGTCGCGATCTTCTTGCGAAGCTTCTCGATGTCAGCGCCCTTCTTGCCGATGATCAGGCCCGGGCGAGCCGAGTGGATCGTGACGCGGCACTTCTTGTGCGGACGCTCGATGACCACCTTGGCGATACCGGCCTGCTTCAGTTCCGACATCAGGTAGGCGCGGATCTTCAGGTCCTCATGGAGGAGCTGACCGTATTCCGCGTTGTCGGCGAACCAACGGCTGTCCCAGGTGCGGTTAATGCCGAGGCGGAAACCGATCGGATTAATTTTCTGGCCCATTATGCAGCCTCCCCTTTTTCCTCGACTTCGCGAACGACGATCGTCAGATGCGAGAAAGGCTTCTCGATCCGCGATGCACGGCCGCGGCCACGAGCGTGGAAGCGCTTCATCACGATCGACTTGCCTACATAGGCTTCCGAAACGATCAACGCGTCGACGTCGAGGTCATGGTTGTTTTCGGCATTGGCGATTGCAGACTCGAGGGTCTTCTTCACGGTGCCGGCGATGCGCTTGCGCGAGAATTCGAGTTCTGCAAGCGCGCGTTCCACCTTCTTGCCGCGGATCATGGCGGCAACGAGGTTCAGCTTCTGGGGGCTGACGCGGAGCGTACGCGCAACTGCCTGCGCCTCGTTATCCTTCAGCCGGCGTTCGGTCTTAGCCTTCGCCATGATTACTTCCTCTTCGCCTTCTTGTCCGCGCCGTGACCGTAATAGGTACGGGTGGGAGCGAATTCACCGAACTTGTGTCCGACCATGTCTTCGTTGACGCTGACCGGAATGTGCTTGCTGCCGTTGTAGACGCCAAACGTCAAACCAACGAACTGCGGCAGGATGGTGGACCGACGGGTCCACATCTTGATTACTTCACTCCGTCCGCCTTCGCGCACCTTCTCAGCCTTCTTGAGAAGATAGCCGTCAACAAACGGACCTTTCCATACTGAACGAGCCATTAGTGACTTCCTCTCTTACTTCTTGCGCTGGTGGCGCGAACGCATGATGAACTTGTCCGTGGACTTGTTCGAACGTGTGCGCTTGCCCTTGGTCGGCTTGCCCCAGGGGCTGACCGGATGACGGCCACCCGAGGTGCGGCCTTCACCACCGCCGTGCGGATGGTCGACCGGGTTCATGACGACGCCGCGGTTATGCGGACGCTTGCCGCGCCAGACGGTACGACCGGCCTTGCCGTCGTTGATGTTGCCGTGATCCGGGTTGGATACAGCACCGATCGAAGCCAGGCAGGAGCCCGGTACGAGGCGCTGTTCGCCGGAGTTCAGGCGCAGGATCGCCATACCGGCATCGCGGCCGACGAGCTGAACGTAGGTGCCGGCGGAACGAGCCATCTGGCCACCCTTGCCCGGCTTCATCTCGACGTTGTGAACGATCGAGCCGACCGGGATGTACTGCAGCGGCATGGTGTTGCCGGGCTTTACGTCGACGGCCTTTTCGGACGCGATCACCTTGTCGCCGGCAGCAAGACGCTGCGGAGCCAGGATGTAGGCCTGCTCACCGTCGGTATAGGTGACGAGAGCGATGAAGGCCGTGCGGTTCGGGTCGTATTCCAGACGCTCGACCATGCCTTCGACGTCGAACTTGCGACGCTTGAAGTCGACCAGGCGATAGGTACGCTTGTGACCGCCGCCGATGAAGCGGGCGGTGATGCGGCCGTAGTTGTTGCGACCGCCGCTCTTGGAGAGACCCTCGGTGAGCTTCTTGACGGGCTTACCCTTCCAGAGGCCGGACCGGTCGACGATGACCAGCTGACGCTGGCTCGGGGTCGTCGGGTTGTAGCTTTTCAATGCCATTATCTTATACCTCAGAGACCGGTGGAGACGTCGATCGTCTGACCTTCGGCCAGGGTGACGACAGCCTTCTTGACGTCCTTCTGCTTGCCGATGAAGCCGCGGAACCGCTTCACCTTGCCCTTACGGACAAGCGTGTTGACGGCCGTGACCTTCACACCGAAAAGCGCCTCTACGGCAGCCTTGATTTCCGGCTTGGAAGCAGTCTTGGCAACGTTGAAGACGACCTGGTTCTGTTCGGATACCAGCGTCGACTTTTCGGTGATCGAGGGAGATACGATCACATCATAGTGGCGGATGTCGGTCACTTGAAACGCTCCTCTAGAGCTTCCACCGCGGCCTTGGAAAGCACCAGCTTGCCGCGACGCAGGATGTCGTAAACATTGATGCCCTGAACCGGCAGAACATCGACGTTCGGGATGTTCTGGGCTGCGAGCTTGAAGTTGCTGTCGAGCTCAACACCGCCGATGAACAACACGTTGGTGAGGCCGAGCGAAGCGAACGAACCGGCAAGCGCCTTGGTCTTTGCTTCGGCGGCAACCAGGTTGTCGACGATGATGATGTCTTCAGCCTTCATCTTTGCAGAGAGGGCGTGACGGAGAGCCAGCGCACGAACCTTCTTCGGAAGGTCATGCTCGTGGCTGCGAACGACCGGGCCGTGAGCCTTGCCGCCGCCGCGGAACTGCGGAGCGCGAGCCGAATGGTGACGAGCGCGGCCCGTACCCTTCTGCTTGTACATCTTGGCACCGGTGCGGGAGACTTCAGCACGACCCTTGGTCTTGTGCGTGCCCTGCTGCTTCTTGGCGAGCTGCCAACGAACCATACGGGCCAGAATGTCTTCGCGGGGATCGAGGCCGAAAATCTCGTCCGACAGGGCTACCTTGCCGGCGTCTTTTCCCTCGAGGGTCTTGACGTTAAATTCCATGTGCTTGGCTCCCTTACTTCGCGGCCGACTTGACGGCATCGCGAACGACGATCCAAGCGCCCTTGGAGCCGGGAACGGCACCCTTGACGAGGATCAGGCCACGGTTCTCGTCGGTGGAAACGACTTCGAGGTTCTGGGTGGTGATACGCGTCTGGCCCATGTGACCAGCCATGCGCTTGCCCTTCCAGACCTTGCCCGGATCCTGGTTGTTACCAGTCGAACCATGCGAACGGTGCGAAACGGACACACCGTGCGTGGCGCGGAGACCACCGAAGTTATGGCGCTTCATGGCGCCGGCGAAACCCTTACCGATCGAGGTACCGGTGACGTCCACCAGCTGACCCGCCGTGAAGTGACCTGCCGTCAGCTCGGTGCCGACGTCGATCAGATTGTCTTCGGAAACGCGAAACTCGACGAGCTTCGCCTTCGGCTCGACTTCGGCAACGGCGAAATGGCCGCGCAGCGCCTTGGTCGTGTTCTTTACCTTGGCAGTACCGGCACCCAGCTGAACGGCAGTGTAGCCATTCTTGTCTACGGTGCGCTGAGCCACGACCTGGCAGTTTTCCAACCGCAATACGGTTACAGGGACATGCTCGCCTGCGTCGTTGTAGACGCGCGTCATTCCCACCTTCTGTGCAATTACACCTGAACGCATCGGTTCAATCCTTCTCACTCAGCCCGAGACAGAAGTCTCAGAGCTTGATCTCAACATCGACACCAGCGGCGAGGTCGAGCTTCATCAGCGCGTCCACCGTCTGTGGTGTCGGGTCAACGATATCGAGAAGGCGCTTATGCGTGCGCATCTCGAACTGCTCGCGGCTCTTCTTGTCGATGTGGGGGGACCTGTTAACCGTAAACTTCTCGATGCGGGTCGGAAGCGGAACGGGGCCCCGGACGCTTGCGCCGGTGCGCTTCGCCGTCGACACGATCTCGCGCGTCGACGCGTCGAGAATGCGGTGATCGAACGCCTTCAGGCGAATGCGGATATTTTGGCCGTTCATTCGACGTTATCCTTGTTGTCTGTTTATCCACGTGCCAACCCAATAGGGCACGGGTTGTTCTCTTACCTTAAGGCGGACCACCGGTTTCAAAGATCGAAGGGGACACCGAAATACGGCGTCCCTTTCCAGTCTTCGGGCCTTCGGCCCACCTTGTCTGTTCATTGCCTGCCTCGAACCCGAAGCAGAGGGCAAATCACGCTCGCGCGCCATTTGCTACATTTTTGTGTCATACGCAAGCGGCCAAGGCCGCCTGCGTTAAAACTTACTCGACGATCGAAGCGACGATGCCGGCGCCTACGGTGCGGCCGCCTTCGCGGATTGCGAAGCGCAGCTTTTCTTCCATCGCGATCGGGTTGATCAGCGTCACCTTAACGGTCACGTTGTCGCCAGGCATGACCATTTCCGTGCCTTCCGGAAGTTCGACGATGCCCGTCACGTCCGTCGTGCGGAAGTAGAACTGCGGACGGTAGTTGGTGAAGAACGGCGTATGACGACCGCCTTCTTCCTTCGTCAGGATGTAGGCTTCAGCCATGAACACCGTGTGCGGCTTGACCGAACCCGGCTTGCACAGGATCTGGCCACGCTCGACGCCGTCACGCTGGACGCCACGGATCAGCGCGCCGATGTTGTCGCCGGCCTGGCCCTGGTCGAGCAGCTTGCGGAACATTTCAACGCCGGTCACCGTCGTCTTGGTGGTGGCGCGGATGCCGACGATCTCGACTTCTTCGCCAACCTTGACGATACCACGCTCGACGCGGCCGGTGACGACCGTACCGCGGCCCGAGATCGAGAACACGTCTTCGATCGGCAGCAGGAACGGCAGGTTGATCGGACGCTCAGGCGTCGGGATGTAGGCGTCGACAGCGGCCATCAGCTCGCGGATCGAATCTTCGCCGATCTTCTTGTCCGAATCTTCAAGAGCGGCCAGTGCCGAACCCTTGATGATCGGAATGTCGTCGCCCGGGAAGTCGTAGGACGACAGAAGTTCGCGCACTTCCAGCTCAACGAGCTCGAGAAGCTCGGCGTCGTCGACCTGGTCGACCTTGTTCAAGAACACCACGATTGCCGGAACGCCAACCTGACGGGCGAGCAGGATGTGCTCGCGGGTCTGCGGCATCGGGCCGTCGGCAGCCGAGCAAACCAGGATCGCGCCGTCCATTTGCGCCGCACCAGTGATCATGTTCTTCACATAGTCGGCGTGGCCGGGGCAGTCGACGTGCGCATAGTGGCGGGCCGGCGTCTCATATTCGACGTGCGCCGTCGAAATGGTGATGCCGCGTGCCTTTTCTTCAGGAGCCGCGTCGATCTGGTCATAGGCCTTGTACTCGCCGAAGTACTTCGTGATCGCGGCCGTCAGCGACGTCTTGCCATGGTCAACGTGACCGATCGTGCCAATGTTGACGTGCGGCTTGTTGCGCTCAAACTTGCTCTTTGCCATTTCCGGCTTCTCCGTTCTTATCCCCGTCAGGGGTTATTCTCTAATTTGATTGGGCGGGGTTACCCCGGTCACTTCTGACCGGAGTACTTGGCCTGGATTTCGTTTGCGACGTTGGTCGGAACCGGTGCGTAGTGATCGAAGGTCATCGAATACTGCGCGCGGCCCTGAGACATGGAGCGCAGGTTGTCGACGTACTTGAACATGTTCGCGAGCGGCACATGGGCGTTGATCACGACGGCGATGCCGCGCGATTCCTGGCCCTGGATCTGGCCACGACGGGAGTTCAGGTCGCCGATAACGTCACCGACGTAATCTTCCGGAGTGACGACTTCGACCTTCATCATCGGCTCGAGGAGCTGAGCACCGGCCTTCTTGGCTGCTTCACGGAAGCAGGCGCGAGACGCGATTTCGAATGCCAGAACCGAGGAGTCGACGTCATGGTAGGCACCGTCGATGAGCGTCGCCTTGACGCCCAGCATCGGGAAGCCAGCCAGCGGACCGGAAGACAGAACGCTTTCGATGCCCTTCTGGACGCCCGGGATGTATTCCTTCGGAACAGAACCGCCGACGATCTTGGACTCGAACTTGAAGTCGTCGCCGTCCGGGTTCGGTTCGAAGACGATCTTGACGCGCGCGAACTGGCCGGTACCACCGGACTGCTTCTTGTGCGTGTAATCTTCTTCGTGCTTGCGCGTGATGGTTTCGCGGTAAGCAACCTGCGGAGCACCGACGGTGGCTTCGACCTTGAACTCGCGACGCATGCGGTCGACGAGGATGTCGAGGTGAAGTTCGCCCATGCCGGCGATGATCGTCTGGCCGGACTCTTCGTCGGTCTTGACGCGGAAGGACGGGTCTTCGGCAGCCAGGCGGTTGAGCGCGAGGCCCATCTTTTCCTGGTCGCCCTTGGACTTCGGCTCGATGGCGATCTGGATGACCGGCTCGGGGAATTCCATGCGCTCGAGGATGACCGGCTTCAGCGGATCGCAGAGCGTGTCGCCCGTGGTGGTTTCCTTGAGGCCTGCGAGAGCGACGATGTCGCCGGCGAAGGCTTCTTCGATGTCTTCACGGGAGTTCGAGTGCATCTGCAGCATGCGGCCGACGCGCTCGCGCTTTTCCTTGACCGTGTTCAACAGAGCAGCGCCCTTTTCGAGCTTGCCCGAATAGATACGGCAGAAGGTCAGCGAACCGACGAAGGGGTCGTTCATGATCTTGAACGCCAGCATCGAAAGCGGCTCGGTGTCATCGGGATGACGTTCGATTTCGGCTTCGGTCTTGACGTCGATGCCCTTGATGGCCGGAATGTCTGCCGGCGACGGCAGGAATTCGACGACGGCGTCGAGGAGAGGCTGAACGCCCTTGTTCTTGAAGGCAGAGCCGCAGAACATCGGGAAGAACTTGACGTCGATTGTGCCGCGACGGATGAGCGCACGGATCTTATCGTTGTCCGGCATGACGCCGTTCAGATAGTTTTCCATGGCTTCTTCGTCGATGTCGACAACCGTCTCGATCATCTTTTCGCGGAATTCTTCGGCACGAGCCTTCAGGTCTTCCGGGATTTCGACGACGTCCCACTGGGCGCCGAGCGATTCATCGCGCCAGACGAGAGCGTTCATCTCGATCAGGTCGACGATGCCCTTGAATTCGGTTTCAGCACCGATCGGCAACTGGCAGACAACCGCAGTCGCGCCGAGGCGCGTCTTGATCATCTCGACCGAGCGATAGAAATCGGCGCCGGTCTTGTCCATCTTGTTGCAGAAGATCAGGCGCGGAACCTTGTACTTGTCGGCCTGACGCCAGACGGTTTCCGTCTGCGGCTCAACACCGGCGTTGGCGTCGAGGAGGGCGACAGCACCGTCGAGCACGCGCAGCGAACGTTCGACTTCGATGGTGAAGTCGACGTGGCCGGGGGTGTCGATGATGTTGAAGCGGCGCATCTTGCCGTCACGGCCCTTCCAGAAGGTCGTGGTCGCAGCGGAGGTGATCGTGATGCCACGCTCCTGCTCCTGCTCCATCCAGTCCATCGTGGCTGCGCCGTCGTGAACTTCACCGATCTTGTGCGACTTGCCGGTGTAATAAAGGATACGCTCGGTGGTCGTGGTCTTGCCGGCGTCGATATGCGCCATGATACCGAAATTGCGGTAGTCTTCGATTTTATATTCGCGAGCCATAGGACTGCCTTTCGAAATTCGATCGAGTGAAGATTACCAACGGTAATGCGAGAATGCGCGGTTGGCGTCGGCCATCTTGTGCGTGTCTTCACGCTTCTTGACGGCGCTGCCACGATTGTTTGCGGCATCCATGAGTTCACCGGAAAGGCGATCGACCATCGTCGTTTCGTTGCGCTTGCGGGCAGCAGCGATCACCCAACGGATCGCGAGAGCCTGACGGCGCTCGGGACGAACGTCGACCGGAACCTGGTAGGTCGCACCACCAACGCGGCGCGAACGAACTTCGACATGCGGCGCGACATTGTCGAGCGCCGAATGGAAGATACCCAGCGGGTCGGCCTTAGCCTTGCCCTGCACGACGTCGAACGCGCCGTAAACGATGTTTTCAGCTACGGACTTCTTGCCGTGGAGCATGATCGCATTCATGAACTTCGTGACGACCAGATCGCCGAACTTCGGGTCCGGATTGATCTCACGCTTCTCTGCACTATGGCGTCGGGACATACTTCTCGTCTCTCAATTGTTACGGGCGCTTTACCACGCGGAGAACCTCGCGCAGCGCCGGATAATCAGAATTCCGAATTACTTCGGACGCTTCGCACCGTACTTGGAACGGCGCTGCTTGCGGTTCTTGACGCCCTGGGTGTCGAGAACGCCGCGGATGATGTGGTAGCGAACGCCCGGCAAGTCCTTGACGCGGCCGCCGCGGATCATCACGACAGAGTGTTCCTGCAGATTGTGGCCTTCACCCGGGATGTAGCCGATGACTTCGAAGCCGTTGGTCAGGCGAATCTTGGCAACCTTACGCAGAGCCGAGTTCGGCTTCTTCGGGGTCGTCGTGTAAACGCGGGTGCAAACGCCGCGCTTCTGGGGGTTTTCCTGCAGAGCAGGAACCTTGTTACGCTTTACGTTCGCCTGGCGAGGCTTGCGGATCAGCTGGTTTACGGTAGGCATTCAACCATCCCTTACGTTTTTCTCAGTACCCTTTCGGGCCGATCTGATGCCGTTTCCGGCGGCGGCACACACATTTCCTCATGCGCAAAACGTGGCCCGATCCGCTTTTCGCGGATGGACCACAGAAAGCAGAGGACGCATTCCTCATGCGTCGTGCGTGCAGCATTCGTGTCTTCAACGTGCGTATGGAACCGTGTCTGAGGCGTACTCCGGAACGAGTCGTTCCGAACGGGCAAGCCTCACATCGCTTCCGATGCGGGGCGTTTACTGTTTTCCCCCCTGCCCGTCAAGACCGAATCCTAAATTATTGCCCCAAACCCTTGGTTTCGGGGCCAAATGGAGGGTTTCGAGACAAGTTTCGTGAAATATGACATGCCCTCGCGGATAATGTTTGGGAATCATCGCCGATCGCACTAAAGAGTGCGGGAACCTTCCGTTCCGCCTCGTCTTCGGACGATACCAGGGATTCGCTTGCGGAGATGACCATGATCGCCACACCCGACAATGACAACAACCTCGACGGGCCGATGGTCTTCATCATCATCGGCAAGGGCTACGAAAAGAAGGGCGCCGAGGGCATCGAGCTGCATATCATGCTGCGCGCGCCGGACGACGATTCCGCCGTCCGCGAAGCGCTCAACGCGCTCTCCGAAGAAGGCTTCATCGAGGCCGACCTCGACCAGATCGGCATCCTGACCGACGAACCGACCGAGGAGCCGCATGCCTCCGCCTACCAGGGCGCCCTCGAAGGCGAAGTGGCGATCATCCGGTTCGAGTAGCCCCGATCTCCAAAGAGGCCTGGCTGCCCTCGCCTCCTCCGGCTGGCGGAAGTTGTCTTTCCTTACCCTCACCAGTGGCGACACGTCCACGTTTCGCCAGAGCATGCACCAAGTCGCCGGACAGTTCCGGCGGCTTTTTTGATGCCCTGTCCCTTGGCCCGAAACGAAAAAACCGCCCGGATCGCTCCGGGCGGTTTTGATTTCCAATTGGCCGTTACCGATCACTCCGCGGGCGTGTTCTCGGTGTTCAGGTCCTGAAGCATCGGGGTGGCGGACGAAGCGCCCGAACCCTTCTTGCGTTCTTCCAGGATGAGTTCGTCGCGCGATGTGGCGATACGGCGGATCTGGGTCATGGTGCCGCCCGTACCGGCCGGGATGAGACGACCGACGATGACGTTTTCCTTGAGGCCCTGCAGCGTGTCGGTCTTGCCGGCGATCGCAGCTTCCGTCAGCACCTTGGTCGTTTCCTGGAAGGAAGCGGCTGAGATGAAGGACGGGGTCTGCAGCGACGCCTTGGTGATGCCGAGCAGAACCGGTTCGCCGTAAGCGGGCTTCTTGCCTTCTTCGGCGAGACGCTCGTTGACTTCGTCCAGCTCGATCCGGTCGACATTGTCACCGACGATGTACTGGCTGTCGCCGGCATCGGTGATCTCGACCTTCTGCAGCATCTGACGGACAATCACCTCGATATGCTTGTCGTTGATGACAACGCCCTGCAGACGATAGACTTCCTGGATTTCGTTGACGAGGTAGGAAGCGAGTGCTTCCACGCCCTTGATCGCCAGGATGTCGTGCGGCGCCGGATTGCCGTCGAGGATGTAGTCGCCCTTTTCGATGTAGTCGCCTTCCTGAAGATGGAAGGGCTTGCCCTTCGGGATCAGGTATTCGACCGGCTCGACACCGTCTTCCGCCGGCTCGATCATGACGCGACGCTTGTTCTTGTAGTCGCGGCCGAGGCGGATCGTACCATCGATCTCAGCGATGATGGCGTGATCCTTCGGACGACGGGCTTCGAAGAGCTCGGCAACACGCGGCAGACCACCGGTGATGTCCTTGGTCTTGGCGCTTTCCAGCGGAACGCGGGCGAGAACGTCGCCCTGGCTGACCTTCTGACCCGGCTCGACCGACAGGATGGCGTCGACCGACAGGTTGAAGCGGGCTTCGCCACCGCGGGCCAGTTTCATGATTGTGCCCGAAGCGTCCTTGATGACGATCGCCGGCTTCAGGTCGATGCCGCGCGGCGTCGAACGCCAGTCGATGACCTGACGCTTGGTGATGCCGGTGGATTCGTCGGTCGATTCCGAAACCGAGATCGAGTCGACCACGTCTTCGAACTGAACCGTACCTTCGACTTCCGTCATCATCGGGCGTGTGTAGGGATCCCACTCTGCCAGACGCTGACCGCGACGAACCTTGTCGCCATCATCCACGAACAGCTTCGAACCGTAGGCGACGCGCTGCGAGGAACGCTCGACGCCGCGCTCGTCAAGGATGGTGACCGCCATGTTGCGGCCCATCGCGACGAGAACGCCTTCGGAGTTCCGCAGCATGTTGCGGTTCTTGATCTGGATCGTGCCTTCGTACGACGCTTCCAGGAACGACTGGTCGACCACGTTTGCCGTACCACCCAAGTGGAAGGTACGCATGGTGAGCTGGGTTCCCGGCTCGCCGATCGACTGAGCCGCGATGACGCCGACGGCTTCGCCCATGTTGACCGGAGTACCACGGGCCAGATCTCGGCCGTAGCAGACCGAGCAGACACCCGTCTGAACTTCGCAGGTCAGTGCAGAACGGATGCGGATCGACTGGATACCAGCCTTTTCGATCTCGATGACATCCGGCTCGAGGATCATCTTGCCGGCATCGACGATACGCGCACCCGTGACCGGATGATCGATGTCGTCGAGTGCGGTACGGCCAAGAACACGAGCGCCGATGGAAGCCACGACCTGACCGGCGTCAACGATCGCCGTCATGGTGAGGCCGCTCTCGGTGCCGCAATCGACCAGGTTGACGATGCAGTCCTGCGCCACGTCGACGAGACGACGGGTCAGGTAACCGGAGTTCGCGGTCTTCAAGGCGGTGTCTGCGAGACCCTTACGGGCACCGTGGGTCGAGTTGAAGTACTCGTTAACGGTCAGGCCTTCCTTGAAGTTCGAGATGATCGGCGTTTCGATGATCTCACCCGACGGCTTGGCCATCAGGCCGCGCATGCCGCCCAGCTGGCGCATCTGGTTCGGAGAACCACGGGCACCCGAGTGGGACATCATGTAGATGGCGTTCATCTGCTTCTGGCGACCGGTTTTCGGATCGAACTCGACAGCCTTAATGCGAGCCATCATGTCTTCCGCAACCTTTTCGGTAGCCTTGCCCCAGGCGTCGACGACCTTGTTGTACTTCTCGCCCTGAGTGATCAGGCCGTCGTTGTACTGCTGCTCGTATTCCTTCACCAGGGTTTCGGTATCACCGACGATCTTCGCCTTGGTTTCCGGGATGATCATGTCGTCCTTGCCGAAGGAGATACCGGCCTTGCAGGCGTGCGTGAAGCCGAGCTGCATGATGCGGTCGCAGAAGATCACCGTGTCCTTCTGACCGCAGTGACGGTAGACCGTGTCGATCATCTTGGAGATGTTCTTCTTGGTCATTTCCTGGTTGCAGGTCTCGAACGGCACGTTGACGTTCTTCGGCAGAAGTTCGCCGATGATCATGCGGCCGGGGGTCGTTTCATAGATCTTCGAGACCAGCTTGCCGTCGGCATCCAGGGTCTTGAAGCGACCGCGGATCTTGGCATGCAGGGTAACGACCTTGTTTTCCAGAGCGTGGTGCAGTTCGCCCATGTCGGAGAAGGCCATGCCTTCGCCCGGCTCGTTCTGGTTCATGATCGCCAGATAGTAGAGGCCGAGAACCATGTCCTGCGACGGAACGATGATCGGTGCGCCGTTTGCAGGGTGCAGGATGTTGTTCGTCGACATCATCAGCACGCGGGCTTCGAGCTGGGCTTCGAGCGACAGCGGCACGTGAACGGCCATCTGGTCACCGTCGAAGTCGGCGTTGAAGGCCGTGCAGACGAGCGGATGCAGCTGGATCGCCTTGCCTTCGACCAGGATCGGTTCGAAGGCCTGGATGCCCAGGCGGTGCAGCGTCGGCGCACGGTTCAGGAGAACCGGATGCTCGCGGATGACCTCGTCGAGGATATCCCAGACTTCCGGCTTTTCCTTTTCAACCAGCTTCTTGGCCTGCTTGACGGTCGAGGAGTAACCCTTGGCGTCGAGGCGAGCGTAGATGAACGGCTTGAACAGTTCGAGCGCCATCTTCTTCGGCAGGCCGCACTGGTGCAGCTTCAGTTCCGGACCGGTCACGATGACAGAACGGCCGGAATAGTCGACGCGCTTGCCGAGAAGGTTCTGGCGGAAGCGGCCCTGCTTGCCCTTGAGCATATCGGACAGCGACTTCAGCGGACGCTTGTTGGCGCCGGTGATGACGCGGCCACGACGGCCGTTGTCGAACAGCGCGTCCACAGATTCCTGCAGCATGCGCTTTTCGTTGCGGATGATGATGCCCGGAGCGCGCAGTTCGATCAGGCGCTTCAGACGGTTGTTACGGTTGATGACGCGACGATAGAGATCATTGAGGTCCGAGGTCGCAAAGCGGCCGCCATCGAGCGGAACCAGCGGGCGCAGGTCCGGCGGGATGACCGGGACGACCTTCATGATCATCCATTCCGGACGGTTGCCCGATTCCATGAAGTTCTCGACGATCTTCAGGCGCTTCATCAGCTTCTTCTGCTTCAGGTCCGACGTGGTGTCGGCAAGTTCCGAACGCAGGTCGCCAGCGATCTTTTCGAGATTCATCGAGGCCAGCATCTCGTAGATGGCCTCGGCGCCGATCATCGCCGTGAACTGATCTTCGCCGAACTCGTCGACGGCGATCATGTATTCTTCTTCGGAAAGAAGCTGGTTTTCCTTGAGCGAGGTGAGGCCCGGCTCAGTGACGATGTAGTTCTCAAAATAGAGAACGCGCTCGACATCCTTCAGCGTCATGTCGAGAAGGGTCGAGATGCGCGACGGAAGCGACTTCAGGAACCAGATATGGGCGACGGGAGCGGCGAGCTCGATATGGCCCATGCGCTCACGGCGAACGCGCGACAGCGTGACTTCGACGCCGCACTTTTCGCAGATGATGCCCTTGTACTTCATGCGCTTGTACTTGCCGCACAGGCACTCATAGTCCTTGATCGGCCCGAAGATGCGCGCGCAGAAAAGGCCGTCGCGTTCCGGCTTGAAGGTACGGTAGTTGATGGTCTCCGGCTTTTTGATCTCGCCGTAGGACCAGGAGAGAATCTTCTCCGGAGACGCGATCGAGATACGGATCGAATCGAAGTGCTGTGCAGGCACCTGCGGATTGAAAAGATTCATGACCTCTTGGTTCATGCCTATCTCCTTTAGGGGCGGAAGCCCTCGGCTGGCGATCGAAACGGTCCGAATTCCCGGGAGGGACCGCCCGATGCTCTAAAACAGTATTAGCCGCGAAATGCGGCAAAAATCCCCTGTCCTTCCGGCGGATACCGGAGGTGGGAGTGGCGCGCGCCCATTCCTGGCGCGCGCCGGCTTGTCGTTTTATTCGGCTGCGTCGGGCAACTGACCGGCATTCGCCTCGTCGATCTTCGAGTTCTCGAGCTCGACGGACAGGCCGAGAGAGCGCATTTCCTTGACGAGAACGTTGAAGCTCTCCGGAATGCCTGCCTCGAACGTGTCGTCGCCGCGAACGATCGCTTCGTAGACCTTGGTACGGCCAGCCACGTCGTCCGACTTCACGGTCAGCATTTCCTGCAGCGTGTAGGCGGCGCCATAGGCTTCGAGCGCCCAGACTTCCATTTCGCCGAAGCGCTGGCCGCCGAACTGCGCCTTGCCACCGAGCGGCTGCTGGGTGACCAGCGAGTACGGACCGATCGAACGCGCGTGGATCTTGTCGTCCACGAGGTGGTTCAGCTTGATCATGTACATGTAGCCGACAGTCACCTTGCGGTCGAACTGCTCACCGGTACGGCCGTCATAGAGGACCGACTGACCGGACGGATCGAGGCCCGCCTTGGTCAGCATCGCTGCGACGTCCGGCTCATGCGCACCGTCGAAGACCGGCGTTGCGATCGACAGACCACGCTTGGACTGCTCGGCCAGACGAACGAGAGAGTCGTCGTCGAAGCTGGCAACTTCAGCGTTTGCCTCACTCTGATAGGCTTCCGTCAGCTCTTTCTTCAAGTCGGTGATATCGTTCGACTTGCGGTACTCTTCAAGCATCGCGCCGATACGCTTGCCCATGCCGGCGCAAGCCCACGCCAGGTGCGTCTCGAGGATCTGACCGACGTTCATGCGCGAAGGCACGCCGAGCGGGTTCAGAACGATGTCGACATGCGTGCCGTCTTCGAGGAACGGCATGTCCTCGACCGGTACGATGCGCGACACGACACCCTTGTTGCCGTGACGGCCAGCCATCTTGTCGCCCGGCTGGATCTTGCGCTTCACAGCGACGAAGACCTTGACCATCTTCATGACGCCCGGAGGCATTTCGTCGCCGCGCTGGACCTTTTCGACCTTGTCCATGAAGCGCTGTTCAAGGCGCGACTTGGATTCGTCGTACTGGCCACGCAGAGCTTCGACTTCGCCCTGCACCTTTTCGTCCTCGACTGCGAACATCCACCACTGCGAGCGGGGATATTCGGAGATGACGGCGTTGGTGAGTTCGATGCCCTTCTTGAAGCCCTTCGGACCGGCAACCGACATCTGGCCGCGCAGCATGTCCGTCAGACGGCCATAGACGTTGCGGTCGAGAATTGCCTGTTCGTCGTCGCGGTCCTTGGCGAGGCGTTCGATTTCCTCACGCTCGATCGCCATGGCGCGTTCGTCCTTCTCCACACCGTGACGGTTGAAGACGCGGACTTCGACGACCGTGCCGAACGTGCCCGGAGGCATGCGCATGGAGGTGTCGCGAACGTCGGAGGCCTTTTCACCGAAGATGGCGCGCAGAAGCTTTTCTTCCGGCGTCATCGGGCTTTCGCCCTTCGGCGTGATCTTGCCGACGAGGATATCGCCCGGCTGGACTTCGGCGCCAATGTAGACGATGCCGGCTTCGTCGAGGTTCTTCAGCGCTTCTTCCGAAACGTTCGGAATGTCGCGGGTGATTTCTTCCGGACCAAGCTTGGTGTCACGCGCCATCACTTCGAATTCTTCGATGTGGATGGAGGTGAACACGTCGTCCGACACGATGCGCTCGGAGAGCAGGATCGAGTCTTCGTAGTTGTAGCCGTTCCAGGGCATGAACGCGACGAGCGCGTTGCGGCCGAGCGCCAAGTCACCAAGGTCCGTCGACGGACCGTCGGCAATGATGTCGCCCTTGTTCAGGATGTCGCCGACGGCGACCAGCGGACGCTGGTTGACGCAGGTGTTCTGGTTCGAACGCTGGAACTTCTGCAGACGATAGATATCGACGCCCGACTTCGACGGATCGAGGTCTTCGGTGGCGCGGATAACGATACGCGTCGCGTCGACCTGGTCGACCACGCCGCCACGGCGGGCAGCGATGGCTGCGCCGGAGTCGCGAGCGACGACCGGTTCCATGCCGGTGCCGACGAACGGAGCTTCAGCACGTACCAGCGGCACGGCCTGACGCTGCATGTTCGAGCCCATGAGAGCGCGGTTGGCGTCGTCGTTTTCCAGGAACGGGATCAGAGCTGCCGCGACCGAAACGAGCTGCTTCGGCGAGACGTCCATCAGGTTGATGGTGTCGCGCGGGGACAGCATGACTTCGCCGGCATGACGGCAGACGACGAACTCTTCCACGAAAGAGCCGTTCTTATCCAGTTCGGCGTTCGCCTGTGCGACGTAATACTTCGCCTCTTCCATAGCGGAGAGGTAAAGCACTTCCTTCGTCACCACACCGTCGATGATCTTGCGATACGGGCTTTCGATGAAGCCGTACTTGTTGACGCGGGCAAAAGTTGCAAGCGAGTTGATCAGACCGATGTTCGGGCCTTCCGGCGTTTCGATCGGGCAAATACGGCCGTAATGGGTCGGGTGAACGTCGCGGACTTCGAAGCCGGCGCGCTCGCGGGTCAGACCACCCGGACCAAGTGCCGAAAGACGGCGCTTGTGGGTGATTTCCGAAAGCGGGTTCACCTGGTCCATGAACTGCGACAGCTGCGAGGAGCCGAAGAATTCGCGAACCGCGGCGGCTGCCGGCTTGGCGTTGATCAGGTCCTGCGGCATGACGGTATCGATCTCGATCGACGACATGCGTTCCTTGATGGCGCGCTCCATGCGGAGCAGGCCGAGGCGATACTGATTTTCCATCAGTTCGCCGACGGAACGGACGCGGCGGTTGCCGAGGTTGTCGATGTCGTCGATCTCGCCCTTGCCGTCGCGCAGTTCGACCAGCATCCGGACTACGGCCAGAATGTCGTCCTTGCGCAGCGTACGGACGGTGTCGGCGACTTCGAGGTCGAGGCGCATGTTCATCTTGACGCGGCCGACGGCGGAGAGGTCGTAACGCTCCGAATCGAAGAACAGCGAGTTGAACATGGCTTCGGCCGATTCCATGGTCGGCGGTTCACCCGGACGCATGACGCGGTAGATGTCGAACAGAGCGTCCTGACGGTTCTCGTTCTTGTCGGCCGACAGCGTGTTGCGGATGTAGGCGCCGACATTGATATGGTCGATGCCGAGAACCGGAACTTCGTCGAAACCTGCATTGAGGATGACCGGCAGGGTCTTTTCGTCGATCTCGTCGCCGGCTTCGAGGTAGATCTCGCCGGTTGCCGCGTTGACGATGTCTTCGGCAAGATAGTTGCCGTAGATGTCGTCATTGGTTGCCTTCAACGCCTTCAGGCCCTTGTCCGTCAGCTGACGGAGAAGGCGCGGCGTGAGCTTCTTGCCGGATTCGACAACCACTTCGCCGGTATCGGCGTCGATCATGTCGGAAAGGGTCTTGGCACCCTTCAGGGTTTCCGGCTGGAACGGAATCCGCCAGCCATCGCCGTCGCGCTGATAGGACGACTTCGTATAGAAGGTCGACAGGATTTCTTCACCGTCCATGCCAAGCGCCATCAGCAGCGAGGTCACGGGGATCTTACGGCGGCGGTCGATGCGGGCGTAGACGATATCCTTGGCGTCGAATTCGATGTCGAGCCAGGAACCGCGATACGGGATGACGCGGGCAGCGAAGAGCAGCTTGCCGGAAGAATGGCTCTTGCCCTTGTCGTGGTCAAAGAAGACGCCCGGCGAACGGTGCATCTGGGACACGATCACGCGCTCGGTGCCGTTCACGATGAACGTACCGTTATCGGTCATGAGCGGCATGTCGCCCATGTAGACCGACTGCTCCTTGATGTCCTTGATCGACTTTGCGCCCGTATCCTCGTCGATATCGAACACGATGAGACGCAGTGTCACCTTAAGCGGCGCTGCATAGGTCAGATCGCGCTGACGGCATTCTTCCACGTCGAACTTCGGCAGTTCGAATTCGTAGGATACGAATTCGAGCATGGAGGCGCCGGAAAAATCGGTGATCGGGAAGACCGACCGGAAGACGGCGTTCAGACCTTCGTCCGGACGACCGCCCTTCGGTTCATCGACCATCAGGAACTGGTCATAGGATGCCTTCTGAACCTCGATGAGGTTCGGCATCTCAGTGACTTCGGGGATTTTTCCAAAAAACTTGCGTACGCGCCTGCGACCATTAAAGGAAAGGGTCTGAGCCATCGTCGCTCCTTCAAACTTGCATCCGGGCCTGCAACGGACGGGGTTCGCTGGCCAGTCGATCCCGTCGATCAATGGGTATTCCCAATCTCGTCCCACCTCTCGAACACGCCAGGCCGGATTGCCTTTTCTGTTCGATTCGGGACCATCCTCTTGAGAACCCATTACCCAGGAACCGTCTTGACGGTTCCTGGGTAATATGTTCGGAGGAAACCGGCGGGAGAGGAGACCCCTCCCGCCGCATTCCGATATTACTTAACGTCGACCTTGGCGCCGGCGTCCTCAAGCTTCTTCTTGAGGTCAGCGGCTTCAGCCTTGTTGACGCCTTCCTTGACAGCCTTCGGAGCGGCTTCAACGAGATCCTTGGCTTCCTTGAGGCCCAGGCCGGTGATGGCGCGGACTTCCTTGATGACGTTGATCTTGTTGGCGCCGGCATCAGCGAGGATGACGTCGAACTCGGTCTTTTCTTCTTCAACGACAGCAGCAGCAGCGCCACCGCCAGCAGCAGCGACAGCTACCGGAGCAGCTGCAGATACGCCCCACTTCTCTTCGAGCAGCTTGGAAAGCTCAGCGGCTTCCAGAACGGTCAGAGCAGAGAGGTCTTCAACGATCTTTGCGAGATCAGCCATTTTGATAGTTCCTTATATTCGGTTCGAACTTGATTTGGGTATGAACAGCGAAAAACCGCCTTAAGCGGCTTCCTCGTCCTTCTTGGCGTAGGCCGCGAACACGCGGGCAAGCTGGCTTGCCGGTGCTGCAACAACCGTCGCGATACGCGATGCCGGGGCATTCAAGAGGCCCAGCAGCTTGCCGCGAAGCTCGTCCAGCGAAGGCAGGGTCGCAAGCGACTTGACCGCATCCGCAGTGAGCGTGGTTGCACCCATGGAACCGCCCAGAACAATGATCTTGTCATTGGTCTTGGCGAAATCCATGACGACCTTCGGAGCCGTTACCGGGTCTTCGCTGAATGCGATCAGCGTCTGACCCTTGAAGAGATTTGACATCCCTTCCGACTCCGTACCCTGAAGAGCGATCTTGGCCAGACGGTTCTTCGCGACTTTGACGGTGCCGCCAGCAGCGCGCATCTTCGAACGAAAATCGTTCATCTGCGCTACTGTGACACCAGCATAGTGGGCCACGACAACCGAACCAGAAGCCTTGAAGACTTCGTTCAGCTCCGTGACAAATTCGCGCTTTTCCGCTCTTTCCACTGTCTGTCTCCAGTTGACGGGACCGCAATCCTGCAGGCCCCATCGGGTTGCCTTTGCCTCAAGGGATCCCTTGATTAGGACCCCAAGCGACGCTTGAGGATCCTGTCCCCTCGCACTGTCGCCACTGGGGCTCCAGGCACAAGGCACACTAGGCTCGAACCGAATTCGTAAAGCGCGCTAGCGCCTCAAAAATCTCGGGTCTTACCCGTCTCATGCAGGCATCAAGTGATTAAGGTCGAAACCACCCGCAATCTCGGACAGGAATTCCCAGGTTTCCCTGGGAAATTCCCGGCCCCGAAGGACCGGGAATTCATGCAGTCCAGAACCCAAAGGCGCTGGACAGAACTTTAGATCGTCACCGTCGACGGATCGATCTTGACGCCCGGACCCATGGTCGAGGAAATCGCTACGCGCTTGACGTAGTTACCCTTCGCACCAGCCGGCTTGGCCTTAATGACCGCATCGGCGAAAGCCTTGATGTTCTCTTCGAGGGCCTTGGCTTCGAAGGAAGCCTTGCCGATGCCGGCGTGGATGATGCCAGCCTTCTCGACGCGGAACTCGACAGCGCCGCCCTTGGAAGCCTTGACGGCGCCCGTGACGTCCATGGTGACGGTTCCGACCTTCGGGTTCGGCATCATGCCGCGCGGGCCGAGAACCTTACCGAGACGACCGACGAGCGGCATCATGTCCGGGGTGGCGATGCAGCGATCGAAGTCGATCTTGCCGCCCTGAACGATTTCGACCAGATCTTCGGCGCCGACGATGTCTGCGCCGGCAGCCTTGGCTTCGTCAGCCTTGGCGCCACGTGCGAAAACGGCGACGCGAACGTCACGGCCGGTACCGTTCGGCAGGTTGACCACGCCGCGGACCATCTGGTCTGCGTGACGCGGATCGACGCCGAGGTTCATGGAGATTTCGACGGTTTCGTCGAACTTCGCCGTGGCGCGAACCTTGACCATCGAAATGGCTTCCGTCAGGGCGACCAGCTTGGTCGGATCGACGCCTTCGCGGATCTTCTGAATACGCTTTGCAAGCTTTACCATGTTAAGCCACCACTTCCAGGCCCATGGCGCGGGCAGAGCCCTCGATCATGGCCATTGCGCCTTCGAGATCGGCCGCGTTCAGATCCTTCATCTTCGCCTGGGCGATGGTCTGGATCTGAGCCTTGGTCAGGGTGCCAGCCTTGGCGCCCTTGCCCGGGGTCTTCGAACCCGAGGTGATCTTCGCTTCCTTCTTCAGCCAATAGCTGACCGGAGGCTGCTTCATCGCGAAGGTGAAGGACTTGTCCTGGAAATAGGTGATGACGACTGGGATCGGCATGCCCTTTTCCATTTCCTGCGTGGCGGCGTTGAACGCCTTGCAGAATTCCATGATGTTGATGCCGCGCTGACCAAGTGCAGGACCGATCGGCGGGGACGGATTGGCCGACCCTGCCTTTACCTGCAGCTTGAGGTGGCCCATAACTTTCTTAGCCATAACTCTCTGCCTTTCGAGAGACCGGTTACCCGGCTCATTAGAGACCGGTTTCCCGGTCCGACATGCCGGCTTTCGCCGGCGGCTGCGGTTGCGTGGTTCGGCCAAAATGCCCGGCTAAGGCACCGTTCCTCCCACGCGCTTGCGGCAAACGCCGCACGAGACCCGCTGCGCAAACAGCAGGCCCCATTTCGAAATTCATCAGACCTTTTCGACCTGGGCGTATTCCAGCTCGACCGGGGTCGCACGACCGAAGATCGAGACCTCGACCTTGAGGCGCGAACGCTCTTCGTCGACATCCTGTACGGTGCCGTTGAACGACGCGAACGGACCGTCCGACACGCGGACCTGCTCGCCGATTTCGAAGGTGATCGAGGACTTCGGCCGCTCGACACCTTCCTGAACCTGACCGAGAATGCGCTCGGCTTCGAAGTCCGGGATCGGCACCGGCTTGTTGTCGGAACCAAGGAAGCCGGTAACCTTCGGCGTGTTCTTGATCAGGTGGTAGGCTTCGTCGGTCAGGTTGGCCCGAACCATGACGTAGCCCGGAAAGAACTTGCGCTCGGAATCGACCTTTCGGCCGCGGCGCACCTCGACGACCTTTTCGGTCGGCACGAGGATCTTTTCGAACAGATGCTCAAGCCCCTTCTGGCGAGCCTTGTTCTCGATGTCCTCGGCCACCTTCTTCTCAAAATTAGAATATGCGTGGACGATGTACCAACGCGCCGCCATCTTTATTCTCCAGGATCAAACGCTGACGTTCAGTACGAGACGGAGCAACCATCCCATAAGCTGGTCTGCAGCGAAGAAAAACAGCGCAGCGAACACAACCATAACCAGAACCATGGCCGTGGAAATCATGGTCTCACGACGAGACGGCCAATGGATTTTCGTCGTCTCGGAGCGCACTTGGCGCAGAAACGTAACGGGATTGGTTTTGGATGCCATAGATTGCCCACGCAATTACGGCGCGTAAAGCTGAACTCTCTCAGCCCCACGCACCGCGTGTCTGTTTTGACCTACATAAACACCCCTTCCCCTTTACACAAGAGGGAAAACAGTGTTCGATGAAATTTCGCCGTTTTGCACGACGGCCATTTCCCGACAATTCCGCTGCGGATAATCTCGCGCCAATCATCTGAAAATGGCAGGGGCGGCCGGGCTTGAACCGACGACCTGCGGTTTTGGAGACCGCCGCTCTACCAACTGAGCTACACCCCTTCAACCTTCGCGGAAAGTAAACCGGAAACTCCGGCTCGCCGCCAACTGGCTAGGCGCTCCCTTTAAGGGGATGCGCTGCGCTTTGCAAGCGCATTTTTGAATATCCGAACCGTTCACCTGAGCTTTCGGCCCAACCTCGGATGTCTCCGCCATCCGGGCCACCGAAAGCACCTCTTCCGCAGCCAGTCACCGAGCGGAGACTTGCTGCGCCTGATGATCTCGCCCACCCCCCACTCCGTATGCGCCCCAGAAAATATGTCTCTTCAAGGGTGCGTGCGATTGACAGTGGCCACAGAGCACGACGGCGGCAGCGCACCAGCCCCTGAGCACCGTGGCGCCGCAGGTCGCGTGTCCGTGGCCGGCGGGCCGCCATCCCATGAGCTCGGCAAGCTGTGATATGTCGGGCGCCGGAACGCCGTTTCCGTTACGAGAACGACCTGTTTTCGACATGCTGACTCCGGGTGAACCTCCCAATTGCCAGAGGGTCAGGGCCGAATGCAAAAGGCCCCGCCGTCGCCGGCAGGGCCTTATCTATCCAATGCCGCTATCGATTACTCGATGATCGAGGCGACGATGCCGGCGCCGACGGTACGGCCGCCTTCGCGGATTGCGAAGCGCAGCTTTTCTTCCATCGCGATCGGAACGATCAGCTCGACGGCAACGGTCACGTTGTCGCCCGGCATGACCATTTCCGTGCCTTCCGGCAGCGAAACGATGCCCGTCACGTCCGTCGTGCGGAAGTAGAACTGCGGACGGTAGTTGGTGAAGAACGGCGTATGACGACCGCCTTCTTCTTTCGTCAGGATATAGGCTTCAGCCATGAACTTCTTGTGCGGCTTGACCGAACCCGGCTTGCACAGGATCTGGCCACGCTCGACGCCGTCACGCTGGACGCCACGGATCAGCGCGCCGATGTTGTCGCCGGCCTGGCCCTGGTCGAGCAGCTTGCGGAACATTTCAACGCCGGTCACCGTCGTCTTGGTGGTGGCGCGGATGCCGACGATCTCGACTTCTTCGCCAACCTTGACGATACCACGCTCGACGCGGCCGGTGACGACCGTACCGCGGCCCGAGATCGAGAACACGTCTTCGATCGGCAGCAGGAACGGCAGGTTGATCGGACGCTCCGGCGTCGGGATGTAGGCGTCGACAGCGGCCATCAGCTCGCGGATCGAATCTTCGCCGATCTTCTTGTCCGAATCTTCAAGAGCGGCCAGTGCCGAACCCTTGATGATCGGAATGTCGTCGCCCGGGAAGTCGTAGGACGACAGAAGTTCGCGCACTTCCAGCTCGACGAGCTCGAGAAGCTCGGCGTCGTCGACCTGGTCGACCTTGTTAAGGAACACCACGATTGCCGGAACGCCAACCTGACGGGCGAGCAGGATGTGCTCGCGGGTCTGCGGCATCGGGCCGTCGGCAGCCGAGCAAACCAAGATCGCGCCGTCCATCTGCGCCGCACCGGTGATCATGTTCTTCACATAGTCGGCGTGGCCGGGGCAGTCGACGTGCGCATAGTGGCGGGCCGGCGTCTCATATTCGACGTGCGCCGTCGAAATGGTGATGCCGCGTGCCTTTTCTTCAGGAGCCGCGTCGATCTGGTCATAGGCCTTGTACTCGCCGAAGTACTTCGTGATCGCGGCCGTCAGCGACGTCTTGCCATGGTCAACGTGACCGATCGTGCCAATGTTGACGTGCGGCTTGTTGCGCTCAAACTTGCTCTTTGCCATTGAATGCTTCCTGTGAACATAAGGGTGGACCCGGCGACCGGGTTTGGTGTCGCCGTTTAAGGCTTTCCACTAGAATGCGCAAGACATAATTACGACGCGCGCCCGGACAAGGGGAGCCGGGCAAATCGGCTTGAAAATGCCCGGGGACGGTCGGTTCAGCACGCCCTCAGTTCAAGATCCGGACCGGCTCTGACTTTGGGCTTCGGCGAATTGACGTGCGCCAGAAGCGCAAAAAAGCCCCGCGGCCGGGTAAGGCCGCAGGGCTCTAGGTCCGCCTTTATCATGTTAGTATAGCACAGAAGTTTGTTCCGGGATCGTTTGTCAGCTGCCGTACCTACCGGCGGCCCCTCGGCACCGGATGCGCGGCTCAAAACGATGCGGGGAAACATGCCTCGTTCCGGCTGAGGCAGTGTCTAGTGTCCCACAGCATGGCGCAAGCCGCGCGATCGCCGGACCCGCTTCGACGGAGACGCAGGAAAGCGTTGCACCAACTGGCACGCCGTCATTGTAAATGGTTGAGATTATGGAGCGGGTAGCGGGAATCGAACCCGCGTATTCAGCTTGGAAGGCTGCTGCTCTACCATTGAGCTATACCCGCGGTGTGGTGTCCGATCAGAGACGAATGGTGGAGAGAGTTGGATTTGAACCAACGTAGGCTGAGCCAACGGATTTACAGTCCGTCCCCTTTAACCACTCGGGCATCTCTCCAGTTTTTCGTCCGGATCGTGAGACCAAGTTCGTCAGACCTTGAAGCTTGCCGCCCCTCGATCTGCGCCGCGTATATGACCGCCTCGTTCTCGTCTGTCAACACGAGGAAGAAGCAAAAATGACGAAAATAAATCAGCCGCTCTTTCGATCCGCCTCCCCGTCGAGGGCTTTGCCCGGAGAGCGAGGATGGCTATAAGGCCTGATGAGCAAGGACGACAAACAAGACAAATCCACCCGCGACACCCATTATGCGACGCTTCGGCGCGCCGTGCGCGACTCCAAGCGCGAACGCGGAGAAATTCCGACGCCGCCCTTGAAGCGGCCGAAATCCAACAAGGACTGGAAGCCGCCGCAGCTTCAGCCGGAACAGGTCTTCCTTTATGGCCTGCACACGGTGCGCGCCGCCCTCGACAATCCCGAGCGCAAGCTCATCAAGCTGTCGGTGACCCAGAACGCCTTCGCGCGGCTCGATATCGGCGAGCCGGAGACATTGTCCTTTCCGATCGAATTCGTTTCGCCCCAGGATATCGACAAGGTGCTCGGCCCCGAGGCCATTCATCAGGGCGTGATGCTGGAAACGCGGCCCCTCCCCATGCGCCGGCTGGAAGCGCTGAAGGCGAGTCCGCTTCTGCTGGTTCTCGACCAGGTGACCGACCCGCACAATGTCGGCGCGATCATGCGCTCAGCGGTCGCTTTCGGCGCCGGCGCGGTCATCACCACCCAGAGACATAGCCCGACCGAATCCGGCGTACTTGCAAAATCGGCCTCCGGCGCGCTGGAACTGATACCTTATATACAGATTACCAATCTCGCCGACGCGATCGAGGAACTGCACCGGCTCGGCTTCCAGACGATCGGGCTCGATTCGGAAGGCCCCGCCCCGCTCGAAGGCACGTTTGCCGGCGGCCGGATCGCCCTGGTGCTTGGTTCCGAGGGCAAGGGCCTGCGTCAGAAGACCCGCGAGACGGTCAACGCGCTTGCCCGTCTCGACATGCCGGGCGCTATCAAATCGCTCAACGTCTCGAACGCCGCCGCGATCGCGCTCTACGCGACACAGCAGCATCTCGCCAAGGCCGGTTGAGCCGAGCCGTTTTAGACTCCCATGCGCGGGGCAAACGTGTCATTGGAAGTCTACCCAACCGACGTGACCAGCCGCCATGGAATTCATACTCGCCACATTCGAAAAAGCCGCGCTGCTTGCGGGCAAAGCCATCCTGGACATCTACAGGGCCGGACCCAACACCAGCTACAAGGCTGATAAATCCCCGGTCACGGAGGCGGACGAACGGGCCGAAGAGATCATTCTTGCCGAGCTTGCCCAAGCCTTTCCCGACATCCCCGTCGTCGCGGAAGAATCGGTTGCGATGGGACGCATCCCGTCGATCGAAGGACGCTCCTTCATTCTGGTCGATCCGCTCGACGGTACCAAGGAGTTCATCAACGATCGCGAGGATTTCACGGTCAACATCGCCCTGATCGAGAACGGCATGCCGATACTCGGTGTCGTTTATGCGCCGGCCCTCAAGGTCGCCTATCTCGGCGGCGGTGGTCGGGCGGAAAAACTTGTGATCGACGACGAATTCGCGGTGACGAGCCGGGCGCCGGTCGTTGCAAGGCCGGTCGAGACCCGGCCGATCTGCGTTGCGAGCCGCTCGCATAATTCCGCCGAGACCCAGGCCTTCCTCGAGAAATCAGGCGCCGCCGATATCCGCAGCATTGGTTCCTCGCTGAAATTCTGCCTGCTGGCGGAGGGTGTCGCCGATCTCTACCCCCGCTTCGGCCGAACCATGGAATGGGACACGGCCGCCGGGGACGCCGTGCTCCGTGCCGCTGGCGGCAGCACGGTCACGCTCGACGGGGCACCGCTTACCTATGGCAAGACCGGCCGCGCGGACATGATGGATTTCGCCAATCCCGATTTCATTGCCTGGGGATCGCGCCCTGGAAAGCCGTAGCCGCAATCCTATTGTCATTACCCCGTAACGTTGGCCACTCAGGCCGGCTCGGGTAACGCCTGACCAAAGCGCCGCAGGCAACCAATCCGACGCGTTGCATTCCCTTTCGGATGCGCTTAGGAAACCGCTGCGCGTGAGATTGCCGGATAAAGATGAGGATCATTGATGCGTATTGTGATGGTTGGATCGGGTTATGTCGGCCTCGTGTCGGGTGCCTGCTTTGCGGATTTCGGACATGACGTGATCTGCGTCGACAAGGCTGCCGAAAAGATCGAAGCGCTGAAACAAGGCGTCATCCCGATCTTCGAGCCGGGCCTCGAGGCGCTGGTCGAATCGAACGTCAAATCCCGTCGCCTTTCCTTCACCACGGAACTCGGCCCCGCCGTGGCCGATGCCGATGTCGTCTTCATCGCAGTCGGCACCCCGTCGCGCCGCGGCGACGGCCATGCCGATCTCGGCTATGTCCATGCCGCAGCACGCGAAATCGCCGAGGCGTTGACCGGCTTCACCGTCATCGTCACCAAGTCGACGGTTCCGGTCGGCACCGGCGACGAGGTGGAGCGGATCATCCGCGAAACCAATCCGGACGCGGATTTCGCCGTCGTCTCCAACCCCGAATTCCTGCGTGAAGGCGCTGCGATCGAGGACTTCAAGCGCCCTGACCGCATCGTCGTCGGCCTTTCCGACGAGCGCGCCCGCGGAGTGATGACGGAAGTCTATCGCCCGCTCTATCTCAACCAGTCGCCGCTCCTCTTCACCAGCCGCCGGACCTCCGAGCTGATCAAATATGCCGCCAATGCCTTCCTGGCGATGAAGATCACCTTCATCAACGAAATGGCCGATCTCTGCGAGCGCGTCGGCGCCGACGTCCAGGACGTTTCACGCGGCATCGGTCTCGACGGCCGCATCGGCTCGAAATTCCTGCATGCCGGCCCCGGCTACGGCGGCTCCTGCTTCCCGAAGGACACGCTGGCGCTCGCCAAGACCGCCCAGGATTATGAAAGCCCGGTGCGCCTGATCGAGACCACCATCGCCGTCAACGACACCCGCAAGCGGGCGATGGGCCGCAAGGTGATCGCGGCTGCCGGCGGCGACGTGCGCGGCAAGAAAGTTGCCGTCTTTGGGCTGACCTTCAAGCCGAACACCGACGACATGCGCGACAGCCCGGCGATCGCCGTCGTCCAGACGCTGCAGGATGCCGGCGCGATCGTTTCCGGCTACGATCCGGAAGGCATGGAAAACGCCAGGCAGTTGATGGCTATCGAATTCGCCGACGGCCCCTATCAGGCCGCCGAAGGCGCCGATGTCGCGGTTCTCGTCACCGAATGGAACGAATTTCGCGCACTCGATCTCGAACGCCTGAAATCCGTCATGAAGAGCCCGGTTCTCGTCGACCTGCGCAATGTCTATCGCGCGCGGGAGGTGGAAGCCCATGGCTTTGCCTATACCGGCGTCGGAAAAATGCACTAGGGCAGTCTCGAAGGCGGCGGGCCTGGAGTTTTTGGGCTCTTTGCAGGAGTTGTCCCGCAGATCGGGCAAGCGAAAATCACCTGGGCTGTGACCCGGTGCTGGACCATCCGTGCCAGTCGCTTTTGGAGCAATCCTGCCGTCGAAGGCTTTAAAGCTGCGCTCCGGTTGGGCATATTGCCTATCGATGATGTTTCGCCGCCTCATGCAAATAGGCTTGGGCCTGTCCTTGGCTGTCCCGCCCTCCGGTGGGAGCGTCGGTGCTGCCGAAGACCCCGCCGCTCCCGAATGCCAATACGAGCGTGCGGCATCGGACGAGATTGGTCGAATGTGCATCCGCGCCGAAACCTACAATCAGGATCTCTGCCAGGTGATGCAACGGCTGGCCGAGAAGAACGGGCTGCCGCCGGAATTTTTCGCGAGGCTGGTCTGGCGGGAAAGCCTGTTCCGGGCCAATGCGGTGAGCCCGAAAGGGGCCGAGGGCATCGCCCAGTTCATGCCGGAAACCGCAAGAATCCGCGGCCTGAGAAACAGCTTCGATGTCATCGAAGCGCTTGCGGCATCCGCTCTCTATCTCAGGGATCTGCGCGACCGTTTTGGCAATCTCGGCCTTGCCGCCGCAGCCTATAATGCGGGCGAAGCAGGTCTCGAAACATTCCTGACGACCGGGCGGCTGCCGATCGAGACGCGCGACTACGTGTTTGCGATTACCGGCCATTCCGCAGAAACGTGGAAGGGCGATCCGCCGAAGACGGCGGCTCAGGCTCTCGATCCCGGAAAACCCTTCCTCGACGGCTGCCTGCGGCTCGCCAATACGAGGCGGCTCAAGGAGAGCGTCTTGATAGCATCGGCGGATTGGGCGCCCTGGGGCGTGCAGCTTTCCGCGCACTACAATCCGAATATCGCCAGCCAGCTATTTGCCACCACGATCAGCCGTCTGCCGGCGCCACTCAACTCGGAACGGGCGCTCGTCGTGCGGCAGAAACGCGGCAATTTCGGCTATCGCCCGCGCTATGCAGCGCGGATCGGCCGCGCCACCAGAGCTGAAGCTATCGACTTGTGTGCCAGGATCAGGGCACACGCCGTGCCCTGCACGGTTTTCAGAAACTGAAGCGGTAAGCAGAAGAAGGCCTTCCGCTTGCCGCACATAGGTCTCGATCAGCAGTTTTGTGCCTGCCCAGGCGCGAGAGTTCCGTCCGCATTGGGCGTCGCGGAGCCGGAACCTTGCGGCAGATTGTTGGTCGTGGCGGAGCCGGAACCCTGTGGCAGGTTATTGGTCGTGGCGGATCCAGAACCCTGCGGCAGGTTGTTGGGCGCGCATTTGGAGCCGCCGGAATTGCCGATCGTGCTGCCTGTCGAATTGGAATCAAGCGCGCCGCGTCCTGCTCCATTCAGCGGGGTGGTCGTATTGCCATTGAGCGTGCCGGAGCCAGTGGTTCCCGATCCCGGTGCGGATCCGCTGGTTCCCGCAGAACCTGAGCCCGAAACGCCGCCGGATACTGATCCGGATCCCGAACCCGACTGGGCAACTGCGGCAGTGGCGAGACCGAGCGACAATGCGCCAACGGTGAGTATCTTTGCAAACATTGGATTTCCTCTCGTGGGATTTTCCAGATATGCCCTACGGCCGCCTAACCCTGCCGATCGCATAAGGTTTCCGACGTTCCAATCGCTTCCACCGAATAACGGCGGCGGGGTCAGGCGGCCATGTTGTGAATCTCCAAGTCGCCAGCCGTTCCAGCAAAAACCGAGCGGGAACAGGCGAGTAGGAACGCTGTCGGAATGCGTTGGAACGCCTACTTGATTAAGTGATTGATTTTAATGGTGCCCCCGCCAGGGTTCGAACCCGGGACCCCCTGATTACAAATCAGGTGCTCTACCAACTGAGCTACAAGGGCACTTTCGAGTGGGGAGTTACCAGATTTTCCCCTCCTGTAAAGAGAAAATCGCCGTAACATCACATACCGTGCATTCGAGTTGCGTTGTTTCACGCATGGGCGATGGCGCAAGGCGCTTGTTCAAAAGCCTGTTTTTACTGTACTTAGTGCCGTCCCGCCGGCATGGTCCTGTCACAGGATCGTGTTAGCTCACCTGTTTACAGCGTCCCTTGCGCGCCCCGTCGGGCGGCGGCACCCTCAAAGGCCCGTTCATGTCGTCTGAGACGAACAAGTTCTCCATCATCGCCTCGACAGCCCCGGAAGCACAATCCGCGCTGGAAGAACTCGTACGGCTCTATGGCAATGTGCCGACCGAGGAAGCCGACGTGATCATCGCGCTCGGCGGCGACGGTTTCATGCTGCAGACGCTCCACGACACGATCAATACGGGTAAAAGCGTCTATGGGATGAACTGCGGCTCAGTCGGCTTCCTGATGAACGATTATCGCGCCCAGAAACTCCACGAGCGGGTGGCCGAATCGGTTGAAAATGAGTTTCACCCGCTGAAGATGACGACGGAAAACGAGGATGGCTCGACGTCGGTGGCACTCGCCATCAATGAAGTCTATCTTTTCCGGCAATCCTATCAGGCGGCCAAGCTCAGGGTGGAGATCGACGGCCATGTGCGGCTGGAGGAACTGATCTGCGACGGCCTGATGATCGCGACGCCCGCCGGTTCGACCGCCTACAATCTCTCGGCGCATGGCCCGATCCTGCCGCTGGAAGCGCCGTTGCTCGCCATGACGCCGGTCTCGGCCTTCCGTCCGCGGCGCTGGCGTGGGGCGCTGCTGCCGAACCACGTCTGCGTCGACATCCATATCCTCGAACCGGACAAGCGGCCGGTCAACGCGGTTGCCGACAATACCGAGGTGAAGTCGGTGCTGAAGGTGCGGGTGGCGCAGTCGACCGAAATCACCGCGCGTATCCTCTCCGATCCGAACCATTCCTGGTCCGACCGGATTCTCGCCGAACAGTTCAACAACTGACTCAGCGTCAGCTCACGCGGATGAAACCTATTGCCCTCGCGTGAAGCTCAGCGCTTCGGGGAAAAGGCACGCAAAAAAGTGCGGGTAGCGTTTGCCGCCATCTGGTCGATCTCCGATTCGGGCGTCTGACGGCCGAGTTGCTGATCGTAACGCAGGTCGGTCGCCAGAAGCGCCATATACTGGCGGGCGGCAAGCGCCGGATCGTCGACCTCGAGATAACCGCCATGGGCGAGCTGCGCCAGGCGGGCTGCGATCGCCGGGTATTTCTTGCCCGGCCCGTATTCCTTCCAGGTCTCGAAAAGCTCAGGGAAGCGAGCGCCTTCGGTCTCGACCACCTTGCGCAGCCAGCGGCCGTTCGGGTCGCAGATCGCCTTGCGCAGGAGCTGAGCCGAAAACTGCGTCAGCTCCGTCTCGATGTCCTGCGGCGCCACGGGGAAAGTATCGAGCACGCGAAAGAAACCGGCGCTGGAGCGGTCGGTGATTTCGGCGACCACGACCTTGAAAAGATTATCCTTGTCGCCCAGCTGATTATAGATCGTCTGGCGCGACACCCCTGCCCTCGCCGCGATCGCATCAATGCTGGCGCCGCCAAAGCCTTCTTGGGCGAAAACATCGGCTGCAGCATTGAGGATCGCCTGGCGCTTGTTCTGCGCCGGCGGCCAGGTGTCGTAATCGCGCGGAAGTTCGGCAGACGAATTTTTCATGACATCACTATAGCGGGGCTTGACGGATTGGACAATTGTGTCCAAAATAATTTACATGATTGTTTAGGCCCACTCTCCCGTATCTGGCCGGCTCTCATATTCATCTCCCATAATCGTCCTCGCCTGCCGTTACCACGGCAGATGTGGTGACGGGAAAGGTTTTTTCCAAATGCAAAGCAGAGCTCCTTCGCATGCCCTGTCGCTCGGGCTGCTCTCGGCTATCGGGCTTTTCGCCCTCGACATGTATCTCCCGGCGCTGCCGACCATCCGCGCCAGCCTCAATGCCAACAGCCATGAGGTACAGGCGAGCCTGATCTCCTTCTTCGCCGCCATGGCGGTGTCGCAGATCGCCTACGGCCCGCTCTCCGACATGTTCGGCCGCAAGCGGCCGCTCTATGTCGGCCTCGCGCTTTATGCCATCGGCGCGATCGGCTGCGCGCTGTCGCCGTCGATCGAATGGCTGATCGCCTTCCGGTTCCTGCAGGGCATGGGCGCCTGCGCCGGCGTCGTCATCTCCCGCGCCATCGTCCGCGACCTCCATACCGGTCCGGCCGCAGCCGAGCTGATGTCGCGGCTGATGCTGGTGTTCAGCGTCTCGCCGATCCTCGCCCCGCTTGCCGGCAGCATCGTCACCGTGTTCGGCGACTGGCGGCTGATCTTCTGGGTGATGGTCGGTGCCGGCGCGGTCGGCGCCGTCGTTGCCGTGTTTTTCCTTGAGGAAACCCGCCTGCCGGCTGCGCGCAGCGAAAGCAGCCTCGCCGGCGCGCTCAACTCCTATGGCACGCTGCTCCGGGACCCCTATTATCTCGGGCTTGTGCTGATCGCCTCCTTCGGCATGTCGAGCTACATGATCTATGTGGCAAACTCGTCCTTCGTGCTGATCGAGCATTACGGCCTCTCACCGACCTTCTACAGCATCGTCTTTTCGTGCAATGCGGTCGCCTTCATCGGCATGTCGCAGCTGAACGGCTGGCTTTCACGCAAGGTCGGGCTCCGCAAAGTGATCCGCAGCGCGGTGTTCGGTTATTCGACGATGATGGTCCTTCTGGCACTCGTCACCTCGCTCGGCATCGACCGTCTCGATGTGATGGCGGCCTTCCTGTTCGGCGGCTACGGCTTCCTCGGCCTGATCATCCCGACGGCGGCGGTGCTGGCGCTCGAACATCACGGCCGGATTGCCGGCACGGCGTCGGCGATGATGGGCACGATCCAGTTCGTGACGTCAGCGGTCGTGGTTGGCCTCGGCGGCATGTTTGTCGACGGCACCTCGCGGCCGATGGTCACGGTCATCGCGACATGCTCGGTGGTGGTCCTCCTGCTGTCGCTTGTCGTGCTGCGCAGCCGCCAGGGAGCCATGACGGCTGCGGCGGAATAAACCGCGCTTTGCCCAAAGAAAAGCGGCCGGACCTTGCAAGGTCCGGCCGCTTTCGTTTGTGATTGTTGCATGGATCGTCAGTCGACGTCGGCGACATCCACATCCGGCTTGCCGCTGATGCGGTGCGCCAAGGCCGCTTCCATGAAAGGATTGATATCTCCGTCCAGCACGTCGTCCGGCGCAGTACTTGTCACGCCTGTGCGCAGGTCCTTGACCATCTGGTAGGGCTGCAGAACGTAGGAGCGGATTTGGTGGCCCCAGCCGATATCGGACTTGGAAGCCGCCTCGGCATTCGCCGCGTCCTCGCGCTTCTTCAACTCCGCTTCGTAGAGCCGCGCACGGAGCATGTCCCAGGCCTTGGCCTTGTTCTTGTGCTGCGAGCGTTCCTGCTGGCACTGCACCACGATGCCCGACGGGATATGGGTGATGCGCACCGCCGAGTCGGTGGTGTTGACGTGCTGGCCGCCGGCGCCCGACGAACGATAGGTGTCGATGCGGCAGTCGCTTTCATTGATCTCGATGTTGATCGAGTCGTCGATGACCGGATAGACCCAGATGGACGAGAACGAGGTGTGGCGGCGGGCGTTGCTGTCATAAGGCGAAATGCGGACCAGGCGGTGGACGCCCGATTCGGTCTTCAGCCAACCATAGGCATTGTGGCCCTTGACGAGGATGGTCGCGGACTTGATGCCCGCTTCTTCGCCGTCATGCACTTCCAGCAACTCGACCTTGAAACGCTGGCGTTCCGCCCAGCGGGTGTACATGCGCAGAAGCATGTTTGCCCAATCCTGGCTTTCCGTGCCGCCGGCGCCGGAATGGACTTCGACATAAGTGTCGTTGCCATCCGCTTCGCCCGACAGCATGGCCTCGACCTGGCGCCGGCCGGATTCCGCCTTCAGCGCCTTCAGCGCCTCCTCGGCTTCCTTGACGATCGCTTCGTCGCCTTCTTCCTCGCCGAGTTCGATAAGCTCGATATTGTCGTTGAGCTGTTGCTCCATGGCCTTGACGCCATTGATGCCGTCATCGAGCTGCTGGCGCTCGCGCATCAGCTTCTGCGCTTCCGCAGCATCGTTCCAGAGGTTCGGATCCTCTGACTTGTTGTTCAACCAGTCCAGTCGTCTTACCGCCTGATCCCAGTCAAAGATGCCTCCTCAGCAGGCTTATGGCCTGCTTGATTTCGTCGACTACATTGATGATTTCCGCACGCATGGCGTTTGTTCTTCGCTCTTTGTGTTGGGGTTTTAAGTGCCGTGGACATAGTTGCAGCGAGCCCGGATGTAAAGCCCGGGCCTGCCGACGAGGCTGCCGCTTCGGATGGCGATCAGAACAGACCCGGCATGCCCGAGGTGACAGCCTGCTGCGCCTGGGGCGAATTGGTGAAGATCTGATCCTGGGTCATGTATTCGCCGTCGCCGATGACCTGGAAGACGTCGGCCGGGCCGGTGCCGGGCTTGAAGGCTTCGACGATCGTATCCGGCTGGCCTTCCATCGCCGCCATGCCGGTCTTGCGATTGACGGCGACGAGCTGCATCCCATCCGGCACGTGGAACTTTTCGGCAGGTGTCAGCTTGGCGGCCTGGGCGAGGAACTCGCCGAAAATAGGCGCGGCAAGACCACCGCCGGTGCCGGCACGGCCGAGCGGAGTCGGCGTATCGAAGCCGATATAAAGGCCGGCGACCAGGTTCGGCGTGAAGCCGACGAACCAGGCATCCTTTTCATCATTGGTGGTGCCGGTCTTGCCGGCGACGTCGCGGTCCTTGACCGGAATCTTGCCGGCGGCCGTGCCGCGCAGCACCACGCCCTGCATCATCGAGGTGATCTGATAAGCGGTCATCGGGTCGAGAACCTGCTCGCGGTTATCGACGATACTCGGTTCTTCCTGATGGGCCCAGTCGTTGGAGTTGCAGCCGTCGCAGGCGCGCTCCTCATGGCGGAAGATCGTCTTACCGTAGCGGTCCTGGATGCGGTCGATGACGGTCGGCTTGATCTGCTTGCCGCCGTTGGCGATGACGGCATAGGCCGAGACCATGCGCATGACCGTCGTCTCGCCGGAACCGAGCGACATGGCAAGCACCGGCAGCATCTTGTCGTAGATGCCGAAACGCTCGGCATATTCGGCAACCAGTTCCATGCCCATGTCCTGTGCCAGGCGCACGGTCATCTGGTTGCGGGATTTTTCGATGCCGGTGCGCAGCGTCGACGGGCCGCCGGCCTCGCCGCCGTAGTTCTCCGGCTTCCAGACCTGGCCGCCGGAGACGATCTCGATCGGGGCGTCGAGGATAACCGAAGCGGGCGTATAGCCGTTATCGAGCGCTGCCGAATAGACGAACGGCTTGAACGACGAACCCGGCTGGCGCATCGCCTGGGTGGCGCGGTTGAATTCGGACTGCGAATAGGAGAAGCCGCCTGCCATCGCGAGAACGCGTCCCGTATTCGGGTCCATGGCGACGAAACCGCCCTGGACTTTCGGTGGCTGGCGCAGCCGATAGGTCTTGGCCTGCGGATTGATGGGTTCCACGTAGACGACATCGCCGGGCTTCAGCACGCCGTCCGGCGATTTCGCAGGCTTGCGGGTATTGGTGGAGTCCCGGTAGGCCCATTTCATGTCGTCGCCGTTGATCGTGCCCGTCTCGCGAGCCGCATCGACCTTGCCGGCCGCGTCAGCCGAGGGCTGCAGGCCGATCGTGGCGGACTTTGCCGATACTTCGGTCACGACCGCCAGCTTCCATTCCGGCACGTCCGCAAGCGACTTCTGCTTGGCGAGTTCCGGGCCCCAATCCCAGCTTCCAGGCGCGCCGGTCGTGGCAATCTGCGCTACCGGGCCATGAAAGCCGCGGCGCTCGTCATATTCCACGAGGCCGTTCTGAAGGGCGCGGCGGGCGATGACCTGAAGATCGGGGTCGAGCGACGTGCGGACCGAAAGCCCGCCTTCGTAAAGCGCCTTGTCACCGTAGCGGTCGATGATCTGACGGCGGACTTCCTCGGAGAAATAATCCGATGCGAAGACATGGGCGCCGGTGCGGCGCTGCTTGACGCCGAGCGGCTGCTTCTTGGCGTCGTCGGCATCGCCTTGCGTGATGTAGCCGTTCTCGGCCATGCGGTCGATGACCCAGTTGCGGCGCTCGAGTGCCGCCTTTTCGCGGCGGAAGGGATGATAATTGGCCGGACCCTTGGGAAGGGCCGCAAGATAGGCGGCCTCGGCCGTCGTCAGCTCGGTCACCGACTTGTCGAAATAGGTGAGCGCAGCACCTGCAATGCCGTAGGAATTGAGGCCGAAGAAGATCTCGTTCAGGTAGAGTTCGAGGATCTTGTCCTTGGAATAGGTCTGCTCGATACGGAAGGAAAGGATCGCTTCCTTGACCTTGCGGTCGATCGTCTGGTCGCCGGTCAGAAGGAAGTTCTTCGCGACCTGCTGGGTGATGGTCGAGGCGCCTTCGGGGCGACGGCCGGAACCGAGGTTCTGAAGGTTCGAGAGGACCGCGCGCCCAAGCCCCGTGATGTCGATGCCGGGATGGCTGTAGAAGTTCTTGTCTTCAGCCGACAAGAAAGCGGCCTTGACGCGATCGGGCACCGCCTGGATCGGCAGGAAGAGGCGCCGTTCGCGGGCATATTCGGCCATCAGCGCGCCGTTGCCGGCATGAACGCGAGTGGCGACCGGCGGCTCGTAGGAGGCAAGAACTTCATAGTTCGGCAGGTCTTTGGTCATCCCGGTGAGGTAGATACCCACGCCGGCGGCCACGACCAGAAACAGGACGCAGGCCAATCCAAAGAGATAACCAATCAATCTTACCATATTGGAGCTACCGTTCAGCTTTCATTCGGCGCGTGAAACACACCATCGCATGGTTAGAGGCGTTTTGCACGGTGATCGAACCAGCGCAAGCCGGAAGAGGATCAATCGTCCGTCATCCATTGCGTCCGGGAACCACCGAGTAATCGCCCGAATGTGAGTAAAATAGGGCTCTTAGCTGCAATTTCCGGTGACTGGCCTCCCCTTGCATCATATTCGCCGGCGCCTGTGGCACCCGCGCCACGCGCATCCGGGAAAATCAGCCACCATTTGCCATCGCCCGGTCACGATAGCGCCTGATCGCGTCGATCATGCGGTCGATCACCTTCGAGCGCCACGACTCATCCAGAAGCAGCTTTTCATCTTCGGCATTGGACAGAAAGCCGAGTTCGAGGAGCACGGACGGAATGTCCGGTGCGCGCAGCACCTGGAAACCCGCGTAACGGTGGGGATTGTTGATGAGCCCGATCTGTCCCTCGAAGGATTCGACGACATTGCTGGCGAGCGCGATCGAAAACGCCTGGGTCTCGCGGCGGGTGAGGTCGAGCAGGATATCGGCGACTTCGGGCGGCCCGCTCTGGAGGGTATAGCCCGCAAGCTCGTCGGACAGGTTTTCGCGCGTGGCGAGGTTTTCGGCCATGCGGTCGGAGGCCTTGTCAGAGAGCGTATAGACGGTCGCGCCGCGGATATCCTTCTGGCCGAGCGTGTCGGCGTGCAAGGATACGAAGAGATCGGCATGGCCCTGGCGGGCGAGCGTCACGCGCTCGGAGAGCGACAGGAACGTGTCGTCGTCGCGGGTGAGGAAAACCTTGATACCGTCGACCTTGCTCAATCGTTCGGCAAGCGTCTTGGCGAATGCCAGCGTGATGGTCTTTTCCGGGGTCTTGGTGCCCGCCCCGGTGGCGCCGGCATCGATCCCGCCATGCCCGGCATCGACGGCAACGGTGAAGACATTATCCTTCTCGGCCATCGCCAGCGGGTCCGGAGTGGCTGCCGCCGACGTCGCCCAGTTCTGGGTTTTCACCAGATCGGCAAAAACCTCCTTTGAGGCCATTTCCGCATCCAGGACCAACCGGTAGCTGCCGTTGTCGTTCGATTGAACCTCGGCGATCGACAGTTTCACCGGCCGCTTGGCGGTCAGTACGATCCGAGCGCTCGACTCACCCATCGTGCCGTAGCGGATATCCTTGAAGAGGCCGCGCGCGGACAGATCCTCGGCAGGGAAGCCGAAGGCCGTCGCCGGCAGGTCGACGATCACCCGTTCAGGCGCGGCGACGTAATGGACGGAGAATTCCGGTTTCTTCTCGAAATCGATGACGATCCGGGTGCGCGCCTCGTCACCGGCGACCCGCGCGCTGAAGGCGAGAAGCGGCGGCTGCGGCGTTGCACAGGCGGAGCTCAAGGGGAGGGTCGCGACGAAGCCTACCAAAAGGAGAATCGCGCAACCGATTCGCGCGAAAAACGGTCGCCGCCGCCCGCCGCCGGTCGTCGCCGCGCCTGCCTTCACATCCGCCCTCAAAACGCCACTCGCATTCAAAGCCCCGCCGCCTATCAGGCAACCCGCATCAAAGTGCCCATTTTAGAAGGCATTTGCCCGTTAAAAGATGCGAATCATCCGCCCGTTCCTTGCCATTCATAAGAGGTCTAATTCCATCGAGAATATGGCAAACTTGGCTTTTCCCTTGCTATTGTGACAGATAAACCATACAACGCCCCCGAGGGTTAAAGTGTTGACGGGATAGTCTGCCGATAGGCTGGCCAGCCTCTTCAGGACCTGGCGCCGAAGACCGACAGTCATCCGCCGTCGCTACACTTTTTCCTGATACACGATCCAACCGGCGGTGGCCGGAATAATACCGGGTGGCATGCCACCCACCGCTCATACGGAGCACATTCATCGGGCCCCTGCGGGCCTATGGTATCGTCATTCTCGTTTGGTTTTTGATGTCGCGGCACAATTTTCAGAACCTGGAGGGACCGAGGGAGCAACGCTCCCCGTCATCTTTCCGGTTGCCGTCACAACCGCGCCCGACGGGAACATCTTTATCCGGCGCAACGACCGCATTGCATGACGGGCCTGTCCTTGTGGCAGCCTTTTCTGCATTCCCCCGGCGGCGCCGAGGAGCAGAATTTCAATGGCAGACAAAATGCTTATCGACGCGTCTCACGAAGAGGAGACGCGCGTAGTTGTCGTTCGCGGTAACCGGATCGAGGAATTCGATTTCGAATCGCAGCATAAGAAACAGATACGCGGCAATATCTATCTGGCGAAGGTGACGAGGGTCGAACCCTCACTACAGGCCGCTTTCGTCGACTACGGCGGGAACCGTCACGGCTTCCTCGCCTTCGCCGAAATCCATCCCGACTATTATCAGATCCCGCTTGCCGACCGCCAGGCGCTGATGCAGCAGGAAGCCGAGGATCAGCGCAAGATCGCCGAGGCGGAAGCCGCTGATCCGGTGGTCGATCCAGCCCACCAGGAACAGCCGGATATCGGCATCTCCATCCCGGCACCCGCCGCCGAGCCCGAAAGCGAAGCCGGTGGCCAAGCAACGGAAGCAAGCCCGGCCGAGGTCGTCGCTGCTGAAGAGGCCGAAAAGCCGAAGGCCAAACCGCGCCGCAGCCGCGCCCGCAAGAAGCCGGCAGACGAAGCGCCCGCCGCAGAAGCCGCAGCATCCGAGGGCGAAAGCGCGCCCTCCTCCGACAACAATGACGACGACGGTTCGACGCCCGGCGAAATGGCCGCGATGGTCGAGACCGATTCGATTTCGGAAGACGTCGACGCCCGCCGGGGCGGCGGCCGCAACGACGATTTCGATGACGACGACGATGACGACCACGGCGAGAAGGAAGTGATCGAATCGGTCGGCGCCGAAGACGCGATGGAAGAAGTTCCGGACCGCGTCGTGCGCAAGCCGCGCAAGCAGTATCGCATCCAGGAAGTCATCAAGCGCCGCCAGATCCTGCTCGTGCAGGTCGCCAAGGAAGAGCGCGGCAACAAGGGCGCTGCTCTTACCACCTACCTTTCGCTCGCCGGCCGTTATTCGGTCCTGATGCCGAACACGGCGCGCGGCGGCGGTATCTCCCGCAAGATCACCCAGCCGCAGGACCGCAAGCGTCTTAAGGAAATCGCCCGCGAACTCGACGTGCCGCAGGGCATGGGCGTGATCCTGCGCACCGCCGGCGCCAACCGCACCCGCGTCGAAGTCAAGCGCGACTTCGAATACCTGATGCGCCTGTGGGAGAACGTCCGCACGCTGACACTGAGCTCGACCGCCCCTACCCTCGTCTATGAAGAAGGCTCGTTGATCAAGCGCTCGATCCGCGACCTCTACAACAAGGACATTTCCGAGATCATCGTGTCCGGCGAAGAAGGCTATCGTGAAGCGAAAGACTTCATGAAGATGCTGATGCCGAGCCATGCCAAGGTGGTCCAGCCCTATCGCGACCTGCATCCGATCTTTGCCCGTTCCGGCATCGAGGCGCAGCTCGACCGCATGCTGCAGCCGCAGGTGACGCTGAAGTCCGGCGGCTACCTGATCATGAACCAGACGGAAGCGCTCGTCGCCATCGACGTCAACTCCGGCCGTTCGACCCGCGAACATTCGATCGAGGAAACGGCGCTCCAGACCAATCTGGAAGCGGCGGAAGAAGTCGCCCGCCAGCTTCGCCTGCGCGACCTTGCCGGCCTGATCGTCATCGACTTCATCGACATGGAAGAAAAGCGCAACAACCGCGCCGTCGAGAAGCGGCTGAAGGATTGCCTGAAGAACGACCGCGCCCGCATCCAGGTCGGCCGTATCTCGCATTTCGGCCTGCTCGAAATGTCGCGCCAGCGTATTCGTGCTTCGGTTCTCGAATCGACGACTCAGATCTGCACCCATTGCGGCGGTACCGGTCATGTGCGCTCGCAGTCGTCGGTCGCCCTGCATGTGCTGCGCGGCGTCGAGGAATACCTGCTCAAGAACACCACGCATGACATCACCGTGCGCACCACGCCGGAAATCGCGCTCTATCTCCTCAACCACAAGCGCGCCAGCATCGTCGATTACGAGAACCGCTTCGGCGTCTCGATCTTCATCGAATCGGATGTCAGCATCGGCTCCAGCCACTTCGCGATCGATCGCGGCGAGCCGGTCGAAAATCCGGTCAAGATCGAAAGCCTGATGCAGTTCGCGGCCATTCCCGTCGAAGAAGACGATGACGACATCATCGTCGAGGCCGACGAGGAGGAAGAGGAAGAGATCGTTGCTTCGTCGCAGCCGGCAGCTGCTGCGGTTGCGGAGCGCGCCCAGTCGCAGGGCGACGATCCGAACGGCCGCAAGCGCAAGCGCCGCCGGCGTCGGCGCAACCGTGGCGGCGAAAAGGGCGCAGATGCCCAGGCCGCGCAGGGCGGCAGCGACGACATGGCTGATGGCGACGAGGACGGCGACGAAGGCGAGGACGATGTTTCCGAAGCCGGCGAAGCATCCGACGCAACGGTTGCCGCCGATTCGGACTCGGAAGAAAATCGCCGCAAGCGCCGCCGCCGCGGCAAGCGCGGTGGTCGCCGCAATCGCAACGGCGAGGACGGACAGGAACTGAACGCTTCGGATGACAGCGAAGCGGCCGACGAAGATGCGTCCAGCGAAGACGTCGAGGCAGTGCCGGCAGCAGCCGCAGCCGAGACCGCTGAAGCGATCGCCGTCGAGGCAGTCGCTGCTCCCGTCGAGGCGGAAGCCGCACCTGCCGGCAAGGCAGAAGCCAAGCCCCGCCGTTCGCGTCGTGGCAAGGCGGCGACCGTCGCCGACGCCCCGGCTGCGGAAGAGGTCCCAGTGGCTGCCGCAGATACGGCTCCGGTGGAAACCGTCGTCGAGCAGGTCGAAGCTGCACTCGGCGAAGAGCCACGGGCTGCTGAGGTTGCTCCGGCTGCCGAAGCTCCAGTCGAAGAAGCGCCGACCGCTGAACAGGTTGACGCCGGCGACGCGAAACCGGCTCGTGCCAATCGCGCCTCGAACATCTCCTCCTCCGCCGAGGCGGTGGTGAAGAGTTCCGATCCGGCGGCAACGCCCGAGACCGACGCCGATCCGTCGAAGCCCAAGAAGGCCGGCTGGTGGCAGCGCCGCGGCTTCTTCTGAGCCTGACGAGAACAGATGAAACGGCCGCGCAAAACGCGGCCGTTTTTGTTTTTGCTCTGCCTTGAACCTTAGAAACCGGATCAACTGCCTGCCGAAACGATTCCGGAAAGGCAGCCAACGTGTTGGAATCCGACTCCATTTCGTCATCCGGCCAGGCGTCATACGCAGTTGTGAACCGGTGAAAACGGCCTGGACATGATTTTGAGGTTTTTTGAAAAGCCCGACTGGCTTACTTTGGGCACAAACCACAACAATGGTGCGCGGGATTCGTGTGCCCGATCCAAGAGGATATGGATGACTCGCCTGTTCAAGACGCCCGTTTTCAAGACATTGGCCGCCAGCTCGATGCTGGCCTTGACACTTTCCGCCGCCGCTCCGGCTGCCGCCCTGGACGACCAGCAGAAGAAGGAGATGGGCGAGTTCATCCGCCAATATCTGATCGAGAACCCGGAAGTGCTGGTCGAGGTTCAAAACGCATTGGAAGCCAAGCAGCAGACCCAGCGCGTCGAACAATCGACCAAGGCGATCGCGGACAACAAGCAGGAGATTTTCTCCTCGCCGACCGACATCACGCTCGGCAATCCGAAGGGCGACGTGACCGTCGTCGAGTTTTTCGATTACAATTGCGGCTACTGCAAGCGGGCGCTCTCCGACATGGACGACATCCTTTCCAAGGACAAGAACGTCCGTTTCATCCTGAAGGAATTCCCGATCCTCGGGCCGGACTCGCTTGCAGCCCATCGGGTGGCCAACGCCGTGCGTCTGCTGGCGCCTGAGAAATATGCAAAATTCCACCGCGAACTGCTTGGCGGCAAGCCGCACGCCTCGGAAGCGACGGCCATTGCGGTCGCGGGTGCGCTTGGCGTCAAGGAAGCGGCGATCCGCAAGTCCATGGCCGATGAGCCGAACGACGATCTGGTGCGCGACGCCTATCGGATCGCCAACGCGATCGGTATCACCGGCACGCCGACCTATGTGGTCGCCGACGAAGCCGTCTTCGGCGCCGTCGGCCTCGATACGATCGAGCAGAAGGTCGCCAATGTGCGCGCCTGCGGCAAGGCGACCTGCTGACAGGGCAGATGCCAACCAATAGATGTTCCATCGCAGTGGACTCACGGGCTTTCGGCGCGGCGGGGGCTTTCCCTTGCCGCCTCGCCGGTCTATAGGTGGCCCCTGAATTTCTGCAGGGAACCAATAGATCAGTGATGAGCAAGACGGTCTTCGTCCTCAACGGCCCCAATCTCAACATGCTGGGCAAGCGCGAGCCGGGCATTTACGGCGCTGCCACGCTGAAGGACGTCGAGAACGACTGTATTACAGCCGGCAGGGAACTTGGTTTCGACGTCGATTTCCGCCAGAGCAATCACGAGGGCGTGCTGATCGACTGGATGCACGAGGCCAACGAAAAGGCCGTCGGCGTCGCCATCAATGCGGGCGCCTATACCCATACCTCGATTGCATTGCACGACGCCATCAAGGCGATCTCCGTGCCGGTGATCGAGCTTCATATCTCGAATGTCCACGCGCGGGAGGAATTCCGCCATCATTCGATGATCGCACCGGCGGTAAAGGGCGTGATCTGCGGTTTTGGCACCGCGAGCTACATTCTGGCGCTGCACGCCTTAAAATCCATTACCGCTTGACAAGATAAACAGAACAATAGGGTTTGCCATGTCTGACAAGAAGAACGGTATCGACAAGGGACTGATCCGCGACCTCGCGAACATCCTCAACGAGACCGACCTCACCGAGATCGAAGTCGAACAGGACGATCTGCGTATCCGCGTATCCCGCGCCGGCACGATGCAGTATGTCCAGGCCCCGATCGCAGCGCCCGGCTATGCTCCGGCTGCTGCAGCCGCTCCCGTTGCTGCAGCGCCCGCCGTGCAGGACAACAAGAACGCCGTGACCGCGCCGATGGTCGGCACCATCTACCTCTCCCCGGCCCCGGGTTCGCGCGCCTTCGTTGAAGTCGGCGCCACCGTCAAGGAAGGCCAGACGCTGCTGATCATCGAAGCCATGAAGACGATGAACCAGATCCCGGCGCCGCGCTCCGGCAAGGTCACGGAAATCCTGGTCAACGACGCTCAGCCCGTCGAGTATGGCCAGCCGCTCGTCGTCATCGAGTAGGCGCATCCATGATTTCCAAGATCCTCATAGCCAACCGCGGTGAAATCGCGCTTCGCGTGCTTCGCGCCTGCAAGGAACTCGGCATCGCGACCGTCGCGGTCCATTCCACCGCCGACGCCGACGCCATGCATGTGCGGCTTGCCGACGAAAGTGTGTGCATCGGCCCGCCGCCGTCGCGCGACAGCTATCTGAACATTCACCAGATCGTCGCCGCCTGCGAAATCACCGGCGCCGACGCGGTGCATCCGGGCTACGGCTTCCTGTCGGAAAACGCCAAGTTCGCGGATATCCTCGACGCGCACGGCATCACCTTCATCGGCCCGACCGCCGACCATATCCGTATCATGGGCGACAAGATCACCGCCAAGCAGACCGCGCAGGAACTCGGCATCCCCGTCGTTCCCGGTTCCGACGGCGAAGTGAAGCCCGAGAATGCGATGGAAATCGCCCGCCAGATCGGCTTCCCTGTGCTGATCAAGGCAACCGCCGGCGGCGGCGGACGCGGCATGAAGGTCGCCAAGACCGAGGCCGATCTCGACGAGGCCGTGTCGACTGCCCGTTCCGAAGCGCTCGCCGCTTTCGGCAACGATGCCGTCTACATGGAAAAATATCTCGAGAAGCCGCGCCACATCGAAATCCAGGTTGTCGGTGACGGCGAAGGCAACGCCATCCATCTCGGTGAACGCGACTGCTCGCTGCAGCGCCGCCACCAGAAGGTCTGGGAAGAAGCTAATTCCCCTGCCCTCAACGTCGAGCAGCGCATGAAGATCGGCGAAGTCTGCGCCGACGCGATGCGCAAGCTGAAATACCGCGGCGCCGGCACGATCGAGTTCCTCTACGAAAATGGCGAGTTCTATTTCATCGAAATGAACACCCGTCTTCAGGTCGAGCATCCGGTCACCGAAGCGATCACCGGCATCGACCTCGTGCACGAACAGATCCGTGTCGCCTCTGGCGGCGGCCTGTCCGTCCGCCAGGAAGATATCGTATTCTTCGGCCATGCCATCGAATGCCGCATCAATGCCGAGGATCCGCGCACCTTCGTGCCGTCGCCCGGCACGATCACGCATTTCCATGCGCCCGGCGGGCTTGGCGTGCGTGTCGATTCCGGCGCCTATGCGGGCTATAAGATCCCGCCCTACTACGACAGCTTGATCGGCAAGCTGATCGTGCATGGACGCACCCGCGTCGAATGCATGATGCGTCTGCGCCGTGTGCTGGACGAATTCGTCGTGGACGGCATCAAGACGACGCTGCCGCTGTTTCAGGACCTCGTCGACAATCCGGATATCGCCAATGGCGATTACGACATTCACTGGCTGGAAAACTACCTCGCCGGCGACAAGACGCATTAGGGAGATCGATGGCAGGGCGGCGTGGCAGATATTACCCGGCGATAACCCCGGAAATCCTGCTGCGCGCCTATTCCATCGGCCTCTTTCCGATGGCCGAATCCGCCGACGACCCAGAAATCTTCTGGGTCGAACCGGAAATGCGCGGCATCCTGCCGCTCGACGGCTTCCACGTTTCGAAAAGCCTGGCCAAGGCGGCCCGCAAGACGCCGCTCGACATCCGCTTCGACACGGCATTCGAGCGGGTGATCGCCTTCTGCGCCGAGCCCGCCGGCGACCGGCCGAGTACCTGGATCAACTCCACCATCCGCAAGCTCTATATCGAGCTGCACCGCATGGGCCACGCGCATAGCGTCGAGGCCTTCGAGGGCGATGAACTGGTCGGCGGCCTTTATGGCGTTTCGCTCGGCTCCGCCTTCTTCGGGGAGAGCATGTTTTCGAGGCGCACGAACGCTTCCAAGATCTGCCTCGTACATCTTGTCGAGCGGCTTCGGAAAAACGGCTTCACGCTGCTCGACACCCAGTTCACCACCGAACATCTGAAAACGTTCGGCGCGATCGATATCCCCAAGGACGACTATCTCAAGCTTTTGAGAAAAGCGGTCGATTCCCCGCATCTGAAATTCTGAAGGGGAATCAGTTGGTCGCCTTCGGCGGCGGCACGTCGGACTTCTGTTTGCAGCCGGTCAGCCAGACGTCGTAGATCGGATGCTCGACGGCATTGAGGCCGGGGCTGTCGGCGAACATCCAGCCGGTGAAGATCCGGCGGATCTTGCGGTCAAGGGTGATCTCATCGACTTCCACAAAACCATCGATCTTCTGGGCTTCCGTCTCGTCGCGGGAATAACAAACTTTTGGCGTCACCTGCAGCGCGCCGTATTGAACGGTCTCGTTGACATAGACGTCGAATGTAGTGATGCGGCCGGTGATCTTGTCGATGCCGGCAAAGACCGCGACCGGATTATTCAGCCGCGCTGCAGACACACCATCCGCCGCAAGCACGGATGCAAGCGCGATCAATGCGCCGACCATTGGCTTGCGTGGAAAAACCGTCATCAATCCCATTATGCTTCCCGTCCCGGCGATCCCGTCGGCGTCGAGACCTAGAGTGCGATTGTGGCCAAAACAGGTGTCAGTTGCCGGGCGTCCAGGCATCGTAATCGCCTGTGACGCGGGGGCGTTCGCCGGTGGCGGCAAGCGAGCCCTGCGGGTGATAGGCAAGCGGCGTGCCGGTGGCATTCAGCTTGTGCGCCTTTTCCCATTCCCGAGCCTTGTAATCCTCCTGCGACGGAGCAACGTCGGTGCGATAATGCATCCAGCCATGCCAGCCCGGCCCGATTGCGGAAGCTTCTGCGTAATTCTTATAGATCACCCAACGCTTCGGCTTGCCCCAGGAAGTCATCGGGCCTTCGTAATAGATGTTGCCGAGCTCGTCTTCGCCGACCTTCTTGCCGAAGCGCCAGGTGAAGAACCGGGTGCCCATGGTCTGTCCGTTCCACCAGGTGAAGATCTGCAGCAGGAGGTTTTTCATGGATGTTCCGTCGGCTTGGCAAACAGGATGACGATCAAAGTGGTTGATCCGCTTATGCCGCTTGACGCCTTCGATGTCCAGTGATTCCAAATGTCGCGCACGGTCATTTGAGCTTCATCTTGAAGCCGAAATGGCTTCTGGCGAAGCCGAGCCGCTCATAGAAGCGATGCGCGTCGGTGCGGGCCATGTTGGAGGTGAGTGCGACCTGGCGGCAACCGCGGCGCCTGGCTTCCTCGATCGCATGATGGATCATCTGACCGCCGATGCCCTTGCCGCGCATGTCGCCGCGCGTCTGCACCGCCTCGATGATCATCGACAGCGATCCCCGACCCGTCAGCGTGCGATTGAAGAGGATCTGGAACGTGCCGACCACTTCGCCTTCCAGTTCGGCAACGAAAAGCTGCTCGTTCTGCGAGGCATCGATGACGTTGAAGGCGCGCAGGTAGTCGTCGAAGGCGCCCTCGTCCGTCGTGTCGCCATGGCCGCCGATATCATCTGCGGCAAACAGGTCGATGAGCTCGGGAAGATCGGCTTGCCGCGCTCTGCGGATGACGATGTCGGCCATGCAAAAAGTCCTCCTCGGGTGGGTCAGCGCAACTCCAGCCGCTTCTCCATGATGATCGCCGGCAGGCCGGAATTGGGGGCACCCCACTCCTCCATCCTGTCGACCTCGGAAAACCCGAGCCTCTCGTAGAAGGACATCGCGCGGACGTTCGGCAGCGCCACCTCGACCCGCATGATCTCGGCATCCGGAAAACAGGTTTCGAGTTCGGCGAAGATATCGCGGCCAATGCCCTCGTTCTGGCAGGACGGCTTGACGTAGAGCTGGTGCAGCATCGCCGTCTTCACCATCTTCGGATACATGGCAGCATAACCGATGCCGCCGATATCCTTGCCGTTGTCGGCGACCAGGAATTCGCCGCCGCGCTTCTGGATACGCGCCTTGACGGCGCCTGGAGAATGCCAGCCGTCGACCATCCTCCTGACCTTGTCGGCCCCGTAGAACGGATCGTAGGTATCGTGAAAGGTCGCCGCCAGCAGGGCGCGGATCTGCTCGACGTCAGCTTCACCGGCGGTGCGGACGAAGTAGACCATGGGGCCTACTCCTCTTCGATCCCGAGCTTCGCCTTGACCAGTGCCTGGACGGCCTGCGGATTGGCCTTGCCGCCGGTCGACTTCATCACCTGGCCGACAAACCAGCCGGCGAGCGTGGGCTTGGCCTTGACCTTGGCGACCTGGTCCGGATTGGCAGCGATGATCTCGTCGACAGCGGCCTCGATCGCGCCGGTATCGGTGACCTGCTTCATGCCGCGGCTCTCGACGAGTTCGGCCGGGTCACCGCCTTCGTTGAGCACGATCTCGAACAGGTCCTTGGCGATCTTGCCGGAGATTGTTTCGGCCTTGATGAGGTCGATGATGCTGCCGAGCTGGGCGGGCGAAACCGGAGTCTCTTCAATGTCTTTGCCGGTTCTGTTCAAGGCGCCGAGCAGGTCGTTGATGACCCAGTTGGCCGCCGTCTTGCCGTCGCGGCCTTCGGCAACCGCCTCGAAATAATCGGCGATCGCCTTTTCGGAGACCAGCACCGAGGCATCGTAGATCGACAGGCCGAGTTCGCGCACGAAACGGGCCTTCTTGTCGTCCGGCAGTTCCGGCAGGTGCTTTTCCAGCTCGGCGATGAAGGCGTCATCGAATTCGAGCGGCAGCAGGTCCGGATCGGGGAAATAACGATAGTCGTGCGCGTCTTCCTTCGAGCGCATCGAACGGGTTTCGCCCTTGTTCGGGTCGAAAAGGCGGGTCTCCTGGTCGATCGAGCCGCCGTCTTCGAGAATGCCGATCTGGCGGCGGGCTTCGTATTCGATCGCCTGGCCGATGAAGCGGATTGAGTTGACGTTCTTGATCTCGCAACGGGTGCCGAATTCACCGCCGGGCTTGCGCACCGAGACGTTGACGTCGGCGCGCATCGAGCCTTCGTCCATGTTGCCGTCGCAGGTGCCGAGGTAGCGCACGATCGAGCGAAGCTTGGTCATGTAGGCCTTGGCTTCGTCGGAAGAGCGCATATCGGGCTTGGAGACGATCTCCATCAGAGCGACGCCGGAGCGGTTCAGGTCCACATAGGACATGGTCGGATGCTGGTCGTGCATCGACTTGCCGGCATCCTGTTCGAGATGCAGTCGCTCAATGCCGATCTCGATATCCTCGAACTGACCCTGGCGGTCCGGGCCGAGCGAGATGACGATCTTGCCTTCGCCGACGATCGGATCCTTGAACTGGGAGATCTGATAGCCCTGCGGCAGGTCCGGGTAGAAATAGTTCTTGCGGTCGAACAACGAACGCTTGTTGATCGCAGCCTTCAGGCCAAGCCCGGTGCGCACCGCCTGCTTGATGCACTCCTCGTTGATCACGGGAAGCATGCCGGGCATGGCCGCATCGACGAGCGAGACGTTGGAATTCGCCGGCTTGCCGAACTCGGTCGAGGCGCCGGAGAAAAGCTTGGAATTGGAAAGGACCTGAGCGTGCACCTCCATGCCGATGATGACTTCCCAATCGCCGGTGGCACCGGGAATGAAGCGTTTCGGATCGGGCGTGCGGACGTCGACAAGGGTCATCTGATGCTCGTGAAATGGTCTCGATTGCGTTTTCTGGAGGTAGAGCAAATGGCGCGGACGTGCAAGCTTAACCGACGTCTTGAAGCTGGCAGGGCGATCTAGAAGCTCGGCCCGTAAGTATCCGGCGCTTCGAGAACGAGGCGCTTCGAGAGGCCGACCGATTGCACGTCGCGGTCGATCTTCGGGGAATAGCTTGTGGAGAGCCAGTTGATGGAATAGCCCTGCTTTTCGAAAAAGCCAATCGCTTCGGTATTGCGGGCATGGGTCTCGACGCGGGCGACTTCAAAACCCTGGTGGACGATCTCGGCCTCGATCTCGACGAGTAGCGCGCGGCCGAGCCCCTGCCCCTTGAAGGACGGATCGATCCAGAAATCGGAGATCAGTTCGTCGAGTTTTTCACGCGCCGCCCAGCCGGCGACATTGCCGCCCTGCTCGATGACGGTAATGGTCAGCCAGGAGGAGCGCGTGAAATTCTGGAAGGCGGTGCGGGCGCCGGAGCGCATGTCGGTCATCTCGCCGATCGACATCATGGCCTTTTCCCAGGAGCGGAAGCCGATTTCCGCCAGGATATCCACCTCGTCCTCACGCGCATTGCGAATATGGGCCATAACTTCCCCTGTTGCAGCCTCAGTAGACCACTGAGTCTGCGCTTTGACCAGTGCAACATATAGGGCGTTTCCGTCAGGTGCTTGACGACCACGGAAAACCCGCCTAGTGCGGATTTCGTATCGATGGAGTTTTGATGTTCTCTTCCGTAGAGACCCGGTAAGGGGCCGGCCCCGCTCTTATAGCCGCGCCGGCCCAGACAAAAACGAGAACCCCGACGTCACGCGACGCCGGCAACGTTTTTGTGCGCTCGTTCACGAGCGCTTCTCCGGACATCAAGACAATGGATATTTCCCGCGCCGAACAGCGCATCCTCCACCTGCTCGCCCAGGGCGGCAGGATCGAGATCACCCGCGACGACAAAGGCAAGATCGAAAAGCTGCAACTCGTTACCCGCGAAGGCTGGGCCTTTTCAGGCCTCGACCTCGTTACATTTCGAAAGCTCAAGCAGAAGAAGGCGATCAAATCCCAGGGCGGCAGGCCTTACCGCATTACCGAAAGGGGACTGGTGCTGGTGAGGGCCGAGCAGGATAATCGGTAATGAAAACGAAGGCCAGTCTTCTCGATGGAGGCCGGCTTTCCATCCAGCGCAAGCTCTATCCGCCCCAAGAAGACTGAACCCACCTCAGGCCTAAGCGGAAAGCTCGGCGCGCATCGCCGTCCATTCGTCGCCGACCGAGCCAATGCGTCGCTTGCCGGCGCGGCGGTACCAGTAGTTGGCGTTCGAGTCGTCGCCTTCGATGCGGTGGCAGAGAGCGTGGCCCCAGTCGAACGGCTGTTCGCCCTCATGGGCCTGGCAAATCTCGTGCACCGCCTGCCAGTCCGCACCCAGGGTGAAACCATTGGCCGCGAGGCGATCAAAAGCCTCGATCAATCCTGCCAGATCCGTCTTAGCCATGAGCCATCTCCCCGGCGACCGCCCGATGATCGGCGGCCGTCATTTTCCGGATGATCAGTCCGCTTACCACCACTTCGTCGGCGTGAACCGGCCGGCGGCCTGTTCGATGACATGAGCGGTGCGGAATAGGGTTTCTTCCTCGAACGGCTTGCCGATCAGCTGCAGGCCAAGCGGCAGGCCCTTGGCGTCGAGGCCCGCAGGAACGGCGATGCCCGGCAGGCCGGCCATGTTGACCGTCACCGTGAAGATGTCGTTGAGGTACATCTTGACCGGATCCGACGCGAGGTCCTCGTCGGCGATGCCGAAGGCCGACGACGGCGTGGCCGGCGTCAGGATTGCATCGACACCGGCGTCGAAGACAATCTCGAAGTCGCGCTTGATCAGCGTGCGGACTTTTTGCGCCTGCAGGTAATAGGCGTCGTAATAACCGGCCGACAGAACGTAGGTGCCGATCATGATGCGGCGCTTGACCTCGGTGCCGAAACCGGCGGCGCGGGTCTTTTCATACATGTCAACTATGTCCTTGCCGTCGACGCGCAGGCCATAGCGCACGCCGTCGTAACGGGCGAGGTTCGACGAGGCTTCGGCAGGAGCGACGATGTAATAGGCCGGCAGCGCGTATTTGGTGTGCGGCAGGGTGATGTCGACGATCTCGGCACCAGCATCCTTCAGCCAGGCGATGCCCTGAGCCCAAAGTTTCTCGATCTCTTCCGGCATGCCTTCGACGCGGTATTCCTTCGGAATGCCGATCTTCATGCCTTTGAGCGACTGGCCGAGCGAGGCTTCGTAATCCGGCACCGGCAGGTCGACAGAGGTGGTGTCCTTGGCATCGACCGACGCCATCGATCTCAGCATGATCGCCGCATCGCGCACGTCGCGGGCGATCGGGCCAGCCTGGTCGAGCGAGGATGCGAAGGCGACGGTGCCCCAGCGCGAGCAGCGTCCATAGGTCGGCTTGATGCCGACGGTGCCGGTGAAGGCGGCCGGCTGGCGGATCGAGCCACCGGTATCGGTGGCGGTCGCACCGGCGCAGAGGAATGCGGACACCGCAGCGGCAGAACCGCCGGAAGAACCGCCCGGCACGAGCTGCTGGTTGGAACCGTTGGCCCTCCACGGGTTGACTACGGCGCCATAGTGAGAGGTCTCATTGGAGGAGCCCATCGCGAACTCGTCCATGTTGAGCTTGCCGAGCATGACCGCGCCATCATCCCAGAGGTTCTGGGTGACGGTCGATTCGTATTTCGGCAGGAAACCGTCGAGGATATAGCTGCAGGCCTGGGTGTGGACGTCGCGGGTGGCGAACAGGTCCTTGATGCCGAGCGGAATGCCTTCCAGCGCGCCGACCTGGCCCGCGGCGCGGCGCGCGTCGGAAGCCTTCGCCATGCCGAGCGCCTTTTCCGGCGTCACGGCGACATAGGCATTGAACACCGAGTTGGCGGCGTCGATCGCGGAAAGATAGGCCTCAGTCAGCTCCACCGAGGTGAATTCCCTGGCTTTGAGCTTTTCGCGGGCTTCGGCAATGGTGAGGCTGGTGAGTTCGGTCATGGGCTCTTCAAACGGTTCGAATACGAGGGAAGGTTCGGCGGGGCGCTATTCAGCGCTCACTCGACGACCTTCGGCACCAGGAAAAAATTGTGGTCGGTAGACGGCGCATTGGCGACGATATCGTCGGCCTTGTCGCCGTCGGTGACGGCGTCGGTGCGCTTGCGCATGTTCATCGGGGTCACCGATGTCATCGGCTCGACACCCGTGACATCGACTTCGGAAAGCTGCTCGACGAAATTGATGATGCCGTTCAGCTCGCCGACCATGCGATTGGCATCTTCCTCGGTGACCGCAATGCGGGCAAGGCGCGCGACGCGCTTGACGGTGGCGAGATCGACGGACATGGCATAACTCCGATGGGAAATTTCCCCTTCGCTATAATGGCCATGTCCGCCCTTCGCAACAGGGAGCGCGCTTCAATTTGCGAAGGCGCGCCGCCTTAAAGGACGCGATTTAGAAGGTCAGGCCGCCGCCCGGCACCGGCGTCTCGACCCGGGTGCGCGAACCTTCCATGCCCTTGACGAACTTTTCCGGCGTCTGGTCGACGCCCGGCAGGCCATAGTGGCAAGGCAGCGCGTGCTTGAAATCGAAGAAACGCTGGCAGGCGAGCGCAGCGACGGCACCGCCCATGGTGAAACGGTCGCCGATCGGCACGATGCCGATATCCGGCTGGTGCAGTTCGTTGATCAGGGCCATGTCTGAGAAGATGTCGGTATCGCCCATGTGGAGGACGGAGAGTTCGTCGTCGAAATGCAGCATCAGGCCGTTTGCGTTGCCGAGGCAGTGCGAAACGCCGTCTTCGGTCAGCGAGGCAGACGAGTGCAGCGCGTTGGTGAAGGTGGCGGTGAACCCTTCGAAACCGACCGTACCGCCGGTATTGCCCATTTCGAGCTTCTCGACGCCCTTCTTTGCCAGCCAGACGCCGAGGTCATAGTTGGCGAGAACGACGGCACCGGTTTCCTTAGCGATCTGGACCGTATCGCCGACATGGTCGCCATGGCCGTGAGTCAGCAGGATATGAGTCAGCCCTTCGGCGGCGTCCTTGATGTCCTGGCCGGCAAACGCGGGGTTATAGGTCAGGAACGGGTCGACCAGGATCTTGGCCTTGGCGGTCTCGATGCGGAAGGCGGCATGGCCGAGCCAGGTGATCTTCATGGAAAACTCTCCTTCAATATAGTGTGGGATAGTAACGACACATAGCCGATATGAGGCTAAAGGGAAGTGGGACAGAGGGTGGGACAAAACCCGCTTTTGAGACCCTGTTTGGATCCCGAGGATGAAGAACGCATGACAGTGATGACGATCGAGGAACTGGCCGAAGCCCTGCAGCCCGCACAGGCGATTGCCGGCCTAGACCTCGGCACCAAGACGATCGGGCTTGCCATGTCGGATCTCGGCCGGCGCTTCGCCACCCCACGCCCGGTCATCAAACGGGTGAAGTTCACCAAGGATGCCGAAGTGCTGCTCGCTTTTGCCGAAAAGGAGAAGGTGGCGGGCTTCGTCATCGGCCTGCCGACCAACATGGACGGCTCCGCCGGTCCGAGGGTTCAGGCGACACGCGCCTTCGTTCGCTCGATGTCGGAAAAGACCGCCCTGCCCTTCGTCTTCTGGGACGAGCGTCTCTCAACGGTCGCTGCCGAACGGGCGCTTCTGGAAATGGACGTATCGCGGGCGAAGCGTGCCGAGCGGATCGATTCCGCCGCGGCGAGCTTCATTCTTCAGGGAGCGCTCGACAGGCTCTCTTCGCTTGGCAGGGAGACCGATTTCGCAAGCTGACGCTTCTGCCACCAGGCGGCGATCTCGCGGCGCTTGCGGAAGGCGACGATGGCGAACACGACCAGGCTGTCGAAAACCATGGCACGCGCCACCAAAGGCGGAATGGTTTCCGGCGGAATGCCGAGGATATTGCCGTAGATCTGGAAGACCAGGTCATGGGTCTGGCGGGTTAGCATGAAGAAGCCAAAGCTCATGTCGTAGTAGGAAAGCCCGTACCAGCTGGACAGCAGCAGGACCGGGCCGGCCCACAAAATCAGGAACCACTTCATGCGGTTCTCCCCCTTAGCTCGACGGGATAAACATCCAGGGACACCAGCCATCTCGATAGAGCCATAAGGCTCAGGACCAGTGCGGGAACGGCAATATCAAGTGCCAGCGCCGCGAAGATCGTCGTCATGACAAGCAGCAATGCCCTGCCCCTGATTATGGTTCCCATACGCGGATACTCGGCAAACGTTGTAGTTAACAGTGCGTTAACGTGGAACTTAAGCCCGCAGGGATTTGCCGCAACGGAAACCGGGGGAGATGGTTAATTTCGCAAGTGTGCCTGTGGATAGAGCAGGTCAGGCTGCCGGCGATTTGGGCTTCTTCGGAATATACGGACCACCGGTTTCGCCCCACCCCCATTCGGGCATCGGCGCATGCTCGTAAACCTTGGCTCCAGGCTGCGAATTGACGACCGCAAGCCGCGTTCCCCATTCGAGATAGCCGACCAGTGCGGATGTGAACTCCGGATCTGCCGGAAGTTCGAGATCCGTATAGGTGTCGAGCAGAATATTGATCCATCGCCGGCGCATCGGCTCGGTCAGATGTCTTTCAAGATGATGGCGTACCATCGCCGGATGACCGCCGCGTTGTTCCGAATAGAGTTTCGGTCCGCCAATGACCTCGGCAATGAACATTGCAACATGCTCGGGATGGTTCTTGTCCATGCCGGCAAAGACGGGCCCGAGCAGGTCATCCGCCGGGACGCGACGATAGAACTCCGTCGTTAGCCGCAGCAGCGCATCGAAGCCGCCGATCCATTCATATAGCGTCGGTACGGTCATGGTCGTTCCCTCGTCTTCCGAAGAGATATGAGGCGGACGTCATGGCTTCAAGACTTGGGCGCCGATCAGCCGTAGATCGCGCGAACCAGGCGGCGGAGCGCGTTGCCGACCTTGTCCCAGTCCTTCTCGGTTTTCAGCGCCAGACCGGCGAACTGGCCGCTGACGGCGGCCGATATCACCAGGTGCTGGATCGCCGCAAACAGCAGCGCATTGGTGGTCGCGGCATCGACGCCCTTCGGCGGCGTCAGCGAGCCCCGCATCTTCTCGAGCCATTTGCCGAGCGCCTTGGTGCGCGCCTCCGACAGCCGGCGGACCTGCGGCGTGTCCTGCGAGACCTCCCAGGCGACGATCTTGCAGACCAGCGGATCGTCGCGCAGCGCTTCCATGAAATAGATGGAGAGCTTCTCCATCAGGTCGCCATAGGTCAGCAGGAACATGCCGCCGGTATCTTCCGGGATGCGATCCTTGACCCAGGTGCCGAGATCGGCGCCGATCGCCTCGATCAGCCCGTCGAGACCGCCATAATATCGATAGATGAGTTGTTTGTCGCAGCCGGCGCGGCGCGCCACGGCGTTGATGCCGAAACCCTGGAACCCCTGTTCGGCGAGCAGCGCCCGGGCGGCCAGGAAGATCGCCCGCTCGGTGCCGGCGCGGCTGCGCACTTTCGCGACCGAACCTTCTTGCGCTGTGACTTCAGGGATCTGGAGCATTTTCCGCCTGTTTCGGTTTCGTCTTGACCCACCGCGATAGTCGGTGGCTTCCGCTGCCGCAAGCTGTCTCCGTCGCCATGCACAGGATTGCGCGCGCCGCACTTGAATTCGCGGGCTCTTACATTGCACTATCGGCGTGGGAGGGCTAACGAGATCGTAGTCTCCCACCGACGTGCCCTCCTCCATGCTCATCGTCTTCCAAAGCGTTCTGCCGATTTTCCTGCTGGTTCTCCTCGGCATGGGATTAAAACGCGCGCCCATCATCAATGCCGATTTTTGGGACGGGCTCGAACAGTGCAGTTACTGGGTGCTGTTTCCGGCCCTGTTGTTCTCGACCATGGCCAAGGCGGATTTTTCGAATACCGAAAACCTGACGGTCAGTTTCGCGGCGATCGTTTCTGTCCTGGTAATGTCGGGCGGCTTGCTGTTGGCGTGGCCGCTGCTGCGGAACCTGCGCGTCGGCGGACCGGCCTATACCTCGCTGTTCCAGACCGCGACGCGCTGGAACGCCTTCATGGCGCTGGCGATCGCCGCAAAGACCTACGGCCAGCAGGGCCTGACCATGGTTGGCCTGGTGATGGCGGCGATCATCATCCCGCTCAACTTCATCAACGTGACGGTGCTGCTATGGTTCTCCGGCCACGACCGGAACTACAAGGCCATTCTCTATAGAGTCTGCACCAATCCGCTGATCCTCTCGACGGCGCTCGGCATTGTCGTCAACCTCATCGGCATTCCGATCTATGAGCCAGTGATGGTGGCGGTCGACCTTTTGTCGCAGGCCTCGCTCAGCCTCGGCCTGATCACGGTCGGCGCGGGCCTGCGGGTCATGGACGCGCTCAAGCCGAGACCGATCACGTTGCTTGCCGTCTTCCTGAAGCTGATCGGTTTCCCAGTCGTTGCCGTCGGTGTCGGTGCGCTGTGCGGGGTCCAGGGCAACGGCCTCGTCCTCCTGGCACTGAGTGCCGCGGTGCCGACCGCGATGAACGGTTATCTGCTTGCAAAGCAGCTGAATGGCGATGCGGACATGTATGCGGCGGCGGCAACCCTGCAGGTCGTCGCCTCGTTCCTCACCATTCCGGCCGTGATGACAGTCGTCGCCTACGTCGCGGCTGGATAAAGCAGGTCGACGATATAGCGGGCGTCGAACCGGGCATCGAGCATGCCATAAGTCGAGCGCCAGCCGCCGGCGAGCCGCGTTTCCAGGAAAGCATCGGCGATCTTGCCGGCGCCGAGCCGCACCAGTTCGGCTGCCGCAGCCGCAAGTGCCAGCTGTTCTACCAGAAGCCGGGCAGCGCCCTCGTCGGTTTCGCAGAGCGCCATGGCGGCGCGCAGCACTTCGACCGTCTTTTTGCCCGCAGGACCAAGATCCCGTTCGAAACCGGCAAGCACGTTGTTGAACAGGTCCCGCCCGCGCGACAGGACCCGGAGCACGTCGAGCGCCATCACGTTGCCGGAACCTTCCCAGATCGCGTTGACCGGAGCCTCGCGGTAGTGCCGGGCGATCGGCCGTTCCTCGATATAGCCGTTGCCGCCGATGCACTCCATCGCTTCGTAGATCAGCGACGGCGCAATCTTGCAGTTCCAGTATTTGATGACCGGCGTCATGACCCGGGCAAAAGCCGCGTCGGCCGGATTGCTGGCGGCGCGATCGAAGGAATCGGCGAGCCTGAAAGCGAGCGCTGTCGCGGCAGCCACGTCGAGCGCCATGTCGGCGAGCACGCGCGTCATCAGCGGCTGATCGACGAGCTTCTTGCCGAACACACTGCGGCCACGGGTGTGGTGGACCGCTTCGGCAAGCGACGCACGCATGATGCCGGCGGATGCCAGCGCGCAATCGAGCCGTGTCAGCGTCACCATGTCGAGAATGGTGCGGATGCCGCCGCCCGGTTCGCCAAGCAGATAACCGAAGGCATCGGTGAATTCGACTTCGGAGGACGCGTTCGAGCGATTGCCGAGCTTGTCCTTCAGGCGCTGGAACTGCAGGCCGTTCGCCGACCCGTCTTCGAGCAGCCGCGGCACCAGGAAGCAGCCGATCCCATCGCCGGTCTTGGCCAGCATCACGAAACCGTCGCTCATCGGAGCCGACATGAACCACTTGTGGCCGGAGAGCCGGTAGATGCCCTCGCCGACGCGTTCGGCGGTCGAGCGGTTGGCGCGCACGTCGGTTCCGCCCTGCTTCTCGGTCATGCCCATGCCGAGCGTCACCGCGCTCTTCTGCAAGGCAGGGCGATTCGTCGAATCGTATTTGCGCGACAGGATTTTTGGCGCCCATTCCTTCTGGACGCGCGGCGAGGCCATCAGCGCGGCAATCGAGGCGCTGGTCATGGTCAGCGGGCACAAATGGCCGCATTCGAGCTGCGCCGACAGATAGAATCGCGTCGCCCGCGCCTTGTGCTCGTGGCCCTTGGCTTCCGGGATGTTTTCCCAGACGGAGGAATGCAGGCCGGTCTGCATCGAACGGCGCATCAGCGCATGCCACGCCGGGTGGAACTCGACGACGTCAAGCCGCTCGCCGCGCGGGCCATGGGTCTTCAGCTTCGGCGGGTTCTCGTTCGCCATGCGCGCCAGTTCCTGCGCCTCCGGCGAGGTGACGTAACGGCCGAGCTGGTCGTATTCCTCGCGGATGGTCCGGTTCAGCGTGCTCGTCAGGTCGACGACCAGCGGATCGGATCGGTAGGCATTGATGCCGGACCAGGGTTTTGGCTGGTTCAGTTCGGCAAATTTTTCTTCGGCGCGCGACATCTGGTTCATGAAACGGGTTCTAGCGGAAGTTACCGGGCCTGGGAACGGCGCCCGTTCAGGATTTCTGGCGTTCTCAACAAAAGGCCGCACCCGCGTCGAGAAACCGCTGTGAGCGACAATGGACAAACAAGCAGTGAGATAAGTCCCGCGCCCGCTTGCAGCGGTTGTCGGCAGTCATTATAGACCGCCGAACGCAAGCGGAGACGTGTCCATGGTCTTCTTCCCTCATCGCCATCTGATTGGCATCAAGGGCCTTACCGAACAAGACATCACCTTTCTTCTCGACAAGGCCGACGAGGCTGTGAAGATTTCCAGGCAGCGGGAGAAAAAGACCTCCACGCTGCGCGGGCTGACCCAGATCAATCTGTTCTTCGAAGCATCCACCCGTACGCAATCGTCCTTCGAGCTCGCCGGCAAACGCCTGGGCGCCGACGTGATGAACATGTCGGTCGGCAATTCCTCGGTCAAAAAGGGCGAGACGCTGATCGATACGGCGATGACGCTCAATGCCATGCGCCCGGACGTGCTCGTGCTGCGCCATTCCTCGGCCGGTGCCGCCGCACTTCTGGCGCAAAAGGTCGCCTGCTCCGTGATCAATGCCGGCGACGGTCAGCACGAACATCCGACCCAGGCGCTGCTCGACGCGCTGACCATCCGCCGCGCCAGGGGCAAGCTGTCGCGCATCATCGTCGCTATTTGCGGCGACGTGCTGCATTCGCGCGTCGCTCGCTCGAACATTCTTCTGCTCAACGCCATGGGCGCGCACGTTCGCGTGGTGGCGCCTTCGACGCTGCTGCCCTCCGGCATCAGGGACATGGGCGTCGAGGTCTTCCACTCGATGGAAGAAGGTCTCAAGGATGCCGACGTGGTGATGATGCTGCGCCTGCAGCGCGAGCGCATGGCCGGCGCCTTCGTGCCGTCGGTGCGCGAATATTTCCGCTTCTACGGGCTCGACGCCGAAAAGCTTAAGGCCGCCAAGCCGGATGCGCTCGTCATGCATCCCGGCCCGATGAACCGCGGCGTCGAGATCGCCTCCGAAGTCGCCGATGGCCCGCAGAGCGTCATCGAGCAACAGGTGGAAATGGGGGTCGCGGTCCGCATGGCCGTGATGGAGGCCCTGCTCGTCTCCCAGAACCAGGGAGAGCGCGCATGACCCCGACCGTCCTCAAGAACCTCCGCATCATCGACCCGTCGCGCAATCTCGACGAGACCGGCACGATCATCATCGGCGCTGACGGCCGTATCCTTGCCGCCGGCAAGCAAGCCCAGAACCAGGGCGCGCCGGAAGGTGCTGATATCCGGGACTGCAAGGGCCTCGTGGCAACGCCGGGCCTGGTCGATGCCCGCGTCTATGTCGGCGAACCGGGCGCCGAGCACACTGAGACGATCGAATCGGCAAGCCGGGCGGCGGCGGCCGGCGGCATTACCTCCTTCATCATGATGCCCGACACCGACCCTGTGATCGACGATATCGCGCTGGTCGAATTCGTGCAGAAGGCGGCCCGCGACAAGGCCGTCGTCAACGTCCATCCCGCCGCCGCCCTCACCAAGGGGCTGGCTGGCAAGGAGATGACCGAGATCGGCCTGCTGCAGCAGTCGGGCGCCGTCGCCTTCACCAACGGCCGGCATGGGCTTTCCGATACGCTACTCCTGCGCCGGGTGATGACCTATGCGCGCGAATTCGATGCGGTCGTCTCTCTGGAACTGCGCGAAAAATATCTCGGCAACGGCGTGATGAACGAAGGCCTGTTCGCGAGTTGGCTCGGCCTCTCCGGCGTGCCGAAGGAAGCCGAGATCATCCCGCTCGAACGGGACTTGAGGATCGCCGGCCTGACGCGGGCGAAATATCATGCGGCGAAGATTTCCGTGGCGGAATCGGCCGAAGCGATGCGCGTCGCCCGTTCACGCGGTGCCAACGCCACCTGCGGCGTGTCGATCAACCATCTGGCGCTCAACGAGAACGACATCGGCGAATACCGGACCTTCTTCAAGCTCTCGCCGCCGCTGCGCTCCGAAGACGACCGCGTGGCGATGGCCGATGCGCTCGCCGACGGCACGATCGATATCATCGTCTCCTCGCACGATCCGCAGGACGTCGACACCAAGCGCCTGCCGTTTGCCGATGCCGAGGACGGCGCGATCGGGTTGGAGACGCTGCTCGCCGCAGCGCTGCGCCTGCACCATGACGGTCGCGTGCCGCTGATGCGGCTGATCGATGCGATGTCGACCCGGCCGGCGCAGATCTTCGGGCTTGATGCCGGCACGCTGAAGCCCGGCGCCAAGGCAGATATCACGCTGATCGACCTCGACGAGCCTTGGATCGTTTCGAAGGATATGATCTTGTCGCGGTCGAAGAATACGCCGTTCGAAGACGCGCGATTCTCGGGCCGCGCCGTCGCTACCTATGTGGCCGGCAAGTGCGTCTACACGCTTTAAGGGGAGCAAGGGCGTGAGTGAACTCTTCAACTGGCAGATCACCCTGCCGATCGCGCTGGCCGCGCTGGTGTTCGGCTATCTGCTCGGCTCCATTCCCTTCGGCCTGATCCTCACCCGTGCGGCAGGACTTGGTGATATCCGGTCGATCGGGTCGGGCAATATCGGCGCCACCAACGTGCTGCGCACCGGCAACAAGAAGCTCGCGGCCGCCACCCTGCTGCTCGACGCGCTGAAGGCGACCGTCGCGGCGCTGGTCGCCTGGTATCTCTTCGGAAAAGAAGCCGGGCTGCTGGCCGGTTTTGCAGCCTTCATGGGCCATCTCTTCCCGGTCTGGCTCGGCTTCAAAGGCGGCAAGGGCGTCGCCACCTATATCGGCACGCTGCTTGGCGTCGCACCGTGGATGGTGCTGGTGTTTGCGGCGATCTGGCTCGGCGTCGCCAGGATCAGCAAATATTCGTCGCTGGCCGCTCTGGTTGCAACCCTTGTCATTCCGGTTGTGCTGTGGTTCTTAAACGAGCCGAAGATCGCGCTGGTCATGGCCGTCATGACGGTGATTTCCTGGTGGAAGCACGAAGCCAACATCAAGCGGTTGATCGCCGGCACAGAAAGCAGGATCGGCCAAAAGGGATAGACCGGGGGAAACAATGCCGGACGGCAGCGCGAAACGAACAGGAATTGCGCTGACGGAGAGGCAGAGGATCGCCTGGCTGAGGCTGATCCGCTCCGACAATGTCGGCCCCGCCACATTCAGAGACCTCATCAATCATTGCGGTTCGGCGGAAAACGCGCTTGCCATGCTGCCGGAACTTTCCGCCCGCGGCGGAGCGACCAGGGCGATCCGGATTGCCGGTGTGCAGGAGGCCGAACGCGAGCTTGAGGCGGCGCATCGCTTTGGCGCTCGCTTCGTCGGCATCGGCGAACCCGACTATCCGCCGGCGCTGCGTCAGATCGAAGGCGCCCCGCCGCTTCTGGCGATGAAGGGCGACCTTTCAGCCGCAACGCGCCCGTCCGTCGGCGTCGTCGGATCGCGCAACGCCTCGATTTCGGGCGCCAAGTTCGCGGCAATGATCGCAAGGGATTGCGGCCGCGCCGGTTATACGGTGACGTCAGGCCTTGCCCGCGGCATCGATACCGCCGCCCATCGCGCCAGCCTGGAAACCGGAACGATCGCGGTGCTCGCCGGCGGGCTCGACCAGCCCTATCCGCCGGAAAACATCCCTTTGCTCGAGGAAATCACCGAGGGCGCCGGCCTTGCAGTCAGCGAAATGCCGTTCGGCTGGGAGCCCCGTGCGCGGGATTTCCCTCGCCGAAACCGGCTGATATCCGGCATTTCGCTGGGGGTCGTGGTGATTGAGGCGGCGGAGCGCTCGGGCTCGCTGATCACCGCCAGGCTGGCGACCGATTTCGGACGGCTTGTCTTTGCGGTTCCCGGTTCGCCGCTCGATCCGCGCTGCCACGGGACCAACGGGCTCCTGAAACAGGGCGCGATCGTCACCACAGGATCGGCCGATGTGATCGAGGCGCTGGCGCCGCTTTCACAGCTCGATCTCTTCAACCAACCGATGGTGGAAGAACCGAAGGAGGGCGGCGAGATGCTGCCGCCCAATGACGACGACCGGGCGGTCATCGTCTCGGCGCTCGGGCCGACACCGGTCGATGTCGACGACATCATCCGCCATACCGGCCTGCCCGCCTCATCCGTCTATCTCGTGCTGCTGGAACTCGATCTCGCTGCCCGGCTGCATCGCCACGCCGGCGGAATGGTGTCACTCGCGATGGAAGACTGAGCGGGGCCGCCGCCCCGCCTGGACGTCTCCCGCCTCCACATAGGCCATTTCGATGAGGTAGCAGAGCATGTCCGCGCCCTCTCCCAAGGCGACCTGCCTGAGTTCCCCCAGCATCTGCCTGATATAGGCAATATTCTCCCTGGTATCGTCCTCACGCCGGCCGTTTGCCTCACCCCGAGAAACCATATCCTGTCCTGTCAAAAAAAGCCGACCGCCGGTCCAAATAAATTCACCTTGAGGTATGCTGCGGACCATATCGCATTTATTTAAGATTGCAACCAATTGTATATCTTCTTCAGGTTGCATCTCGTTGTACCCTATAATTTGGCATACGCCCCTTGACCGCGAGGCAAACGCCCTCCATGTCGGGAGGTCAGATTTTCGCCTGGACCGCAACGGTGCCGGGCCAAGCCTCTATTGCAGAGAAGCAAAATGAATGTTGTCGTCGTAGAATCTCCCGCCAAAGCCAAGACAATCAACAAGTATCTCGGCTCCGGCTACAAGGTTCTCGCCTCTTTCGGCCATGTGCGCGATCTTCCGGCCAAGGACGGGTCCGTGCTTCCCGATCAGGACTTCGAAATGCTGTGGGAGGTCGATCCGGCGTCCCAGAAGCGGATGAAGGACATTTCCGACGCCGTGAAAGGCTCGGACGCCCTGTTCCTCGCAACCGACCCGGATCGCGAAGGGGAAGCCATTTCCTGGCACGTGCTCGATCTTCTCAGGAAGAAGAAGGTGATCGGCGACAAGCCGGTCAAGCGCGTCGTCTTCAACGCCATCACCAAGAAGGCCGTGCTCGATGCGATGGCCAATCCGCGCGATATCGACGTGCCGCTGGTCGACGCCTATCTCGCCCGCCGCGCGCTCGATTATCTGGTCGGCTTCAATCTGTCGCCGGTGCTGTGGCGCAAGCTGCCGGGGGCACGCTCGGCCGGCCGCGTGCAGTCGGTTGCGCTGCGACTCGTCTGCGACCGCGAATCGGAGATCGAGCGTTTCATCTCCGAAGAATACTGGAACCTGTCGGCTCTGCTGCGCACGCCGCGCGGTGACGAGTTCGAGGCGCGCCTCGTGTCTGCCGACGGCAAGCGGCTGCAGGGCCGCTCGATCAAGAACGGCGAGGACGCCAACCGCCTGAAGGCGCTGCTCGATGGCGCCGCCTATGTGGTCGATACGGTCGAGGCGAAGCCCGTCAAGCGCAATCCCGGCCCGCCTTTCACCACCTCGACGCTGCAGCAGGCCGCCTCCTCCAATATCGGCTTCAACGCCTCGCGTACCATGCAGGTGGCGCAGAAGCTTTATGAAGGCGTCGATATCGGCGGCGAGACGGTCGGCCTCATTACCTATATGCGTACCGACGGCGTGCAGATGGCGCCGGAAGCGATCGACGCGGCCCGCAGCGCCATCGTCGACCAGTTTGGACAGCGTTACCTGCCGGAAAAGCCGCGCTTCTATTCCACCAAAGCGAAAAACGCCCAGGAAGCCCACGAAGCGATCCGCCCGACCGATTTCAACCGCACGCCGGACCAGGTGCGCCGCTACCTCGATGCCGACCAGGCCCGTCTTTATGAGCTGGTCTGGAAGCGCGGCATCGCCAGCCAGATGGCGTCCGCCGAAATCGAGCGCACCACGGTCGAGATCCTTGCCGACAACAAGGGCGAGAAGGCTGGCCTGCGCGCCGTCGGCTCGGTCATCCGGTTCGACGGCTTCCTCGGCGCCTATGTGGACAGCCGCGAGGACGCCGAAAAGGGCGAGGACGACGATGAAGATGGCCGCCTGCCCGAGATCAATGCCCGCGAAAAGCTCGACAAGAACAAGGTGAACGCCAGCCAGCACTTCACCGAGCCGCCGCCGCGTTATTCGGAAGCCTCGCTGATCAAGAAGATGGAAGAGCTCGGCATCGGCCGCCCCTCCACCTATGCCGCGACGCTGAAGACGCTGAGCGACCGCGAATATGTGACCATGGACAAGCGCAAGCTGATCCCGCATTCGAAGGGCCGGCTGGTGACGGCCTTCCTCGAAAGCTTCTTCACGAAATACGTGGAATACGACTTCACCGCCGATCTTGAGGAAAAACTCGACAAGATCTCTGCCGGCGAACTGGACTGGAAGCAGGTTCTCCGCGAATTCTGGCAGGATTTCTTCGCCCAGATCGAAGACACCAAGGAACTGCGCGTTACCAACGTGCTCGATGCGCTCAACGAGACGCTGGCGCCGCTGGTCTTCCCGAAGCGGGAGGACGGCAGTGATCCGCGCATCTGCCAGGTGTGCGGCACCGGCAACCTGTCGCTGAAGCTCGGCAAATACGGCGCCTTCGTTGGCTGCTCGAACTATCCGGACTGTAACTACACCCGCCAGCTTTCCTCGGAAGGCGGCGCGGATGCGGAAGCGAACGCCCTCAACGAACCCAAGGCACTCGGTGCCGATCCGCATACGGGCGAGGAACTGACGCTGCGCTCGGGCCGGTTCGGACCCTATATCCAGCGCGGCGAAGGCAAGGAAGCCAAGCGTTCTTCGCTGCCCAAGGGCTGGAAGCCCGAGGACATCGACCACGAAAAGGCGCTCGCCCTGATCAACCTGCCGCGCGACGTCGGCAAACATCCGGAATCAGCCAAGATGATTTCGGCAGGGCTTGGCCGCTACGGACCGTTCCTGCTGCATGACGGCAGCTATGCCAACCTGGAGAGCATCGAGGACGTGTTCTCGATCGGCCTCAACCGCGCCGTGACCGTGCTTGCCGAAAAGCAGAGCAAGGTGGCGGCCGGTGGTGGCCGCGGCCGTGGCACGCCTGCGGCACTGAAGGAACTCGGCGACCATCCAGACGGCGGCACGATCACCGTGCGCGACGGCAAATACGGGCCTTACGTCAACTGGGGCAAGGTCAACGCAACGTTGCCGAAGGGGCTGGACCCGCAATCGGTAACGATGGAGCAGGCGATGGCCTTCATCATCGAAAAGGGCGGCAAGGCGCCGTCGTCCAAGGCAAAGCCGAAGAAAGCCGCCGCCAAGGCAACCACCGCGACCAAGAAGGCGGCGCCGAAAGCCAAGACGGCCGCGAAGGCTAAAGCTCCGGCGAAAAAGACTGCAGCTGCACCGAAGGCGAAGAAGACGGGCACGTGAGAGAACCGCGCGACAGATCGAAACACCAGGGAAAACGCCCCGACAAAGCCATCCGCGGCCACACCGCTTCCACAACGGAAAAGCCGGTGATCATCCACGGTGCGGTGCCGCCGCGCGATGTCCTGCTCGAGTTCATCGCCGAAAACCCGGACAAGGGGTCGAAGCGGGAGATCGCCAAGGCCTTCGGGCTGAAGGGCGACACCCGCGTCGAGCTGAAGGACCTGCTTCGGACGCTGGAGGAAGAAGGCCTTCTCAAGAAGAGCCGCAAGTCGCTCACCCGTCCCGACGCGCTGCCGCCGGTCACCGTTCTCGACATCACCACCCGCGACAAGGACGGCGAGCTGATCGGCCGTCCGGCCGAATGGCCGGAGGACCTGGGTGCGGCGCCTGCGGTGCTCATCCGTCAGTCGTCCGACAGCCGCGGCAAGGGCAGAGTGGCTGCTGCCGGGCTCAACGACCGGGTGCTCGCAAAAATCTTCCCGAACAAGGACCGGACCGGGCCCGCCTATACCGCCCGCGTCATCAAGATCATCGACAAGCGCCGCGGGGCCTCGCTCGGCATCGTCCACAAGCTTGCCGATGGCGAATTGCGCCTGCTGCCGATCGACCGGCGCGGCGAGGAAATGGTGATCGAGCCCGCCGATATCGGCGAGGCCAAGGACGGCGACCTGGTCGAGAGCGAGGTCGTCCGTTCCGGCCGCTTCGGCCTTCCGCGCGCCCGGGTTCTGTCGATCGTCGGTACGATCGGCTCGGAAAAGGCGATCTCGATGATCGCCGTCTATTCGCACGGCATCCCGCATATCTTCCCGAAACAGGTGATGGACGAGGCCGAAGCGGCCAGGCCCGCCACCATGGCGCAACGCGAGGACTGGCGTTCGCTGCCGCTGATCACCATCGACCCCGCCGACGCCAAGGACCATGACGACGCGGTCTATGCCGAGCTCGACCCCTCGCCGGACAATCCGGACGGCGTCATCGTCACCGTGGCGATCGCCGACGTCTCCTGGTATATCCGCACCGGCTCTCCGCTCGACCGCGAGGCGCTGAAGCGCGGCAATTCAGTCTATTTCCCGGATCGCGTCGTGCCGATGCTGCCGGAGCGCATTTCCAACGATCTCTGCTCGCTGCGTGAAGGCGAAGACCGGCCCGCACTTGCCGTGCGCATGGTGTTTTCGAAAGAAGGCCGCAAGGCCGGCCACACGTTCCACCGGATCATGATGAAGAGCGCCGCCAAGCTTTCCTATCAACAGGCCCAGGCGGCGATCGACGGCAAGCCGGACGACAAGAGCGGGCCGCTGCTCGAACCGATCCTGAAGCCGCTGTGGCGTGCCTATGGGGTGATGAAGCGCGGTCGTGACCGCCGCCAGCCGCTTGAACTCGACATGCCGGAGCGCAAGATCCTGCTGAAGCCCGACGGCACGGTCGACCGGGTCTTCGTGCCGGACCGGCTCGACGCGCACAAGCTCATCGAAGAGATGATGATCCAGGCGAATGTCGCCGCCGCCGAGACGCTGGAGAAGAAGCGGCAGGCGCTGATCTACCGCATCCACGACACGCCCTCGCTTGCCAAGCAGGAGACGCTGCGCGAGTTTCTCGCGACATTGGGCATTCCGATGGCCAAGGGCGGCCAGATGCGGGCCAACTCGTTCAACGGCATTCTCGCCAAGGCCGAGGGCACCGCGCACCAGGTGATGGTCAACGAGATGGTGCTGCGCTCCCAGAGCCAGGCGATCTACAGCCCTGATAATATCGGCCATTTCGGCCTCAACCTGATGAAATACGCGCATTTCACCTCGCCGATCCGCCGTTACGCCGACCTCATCGTGCATCGCGCGCTGGTCGGGTCGTTGGGCTTGGGCGAAGGCGGGATCAAGCCGGAGGAAGAGGCGCAGCTGGACGATATCGCCGCCGAGATCTCCACCTTCGAGCGCCGCGCCATGGCCGCTGAGCGCGACACGATCAACCGCCTGATCGCCCACCATCTGAGCGAACGCATTGGCGAGGAATTCGTCGGCCGCGTCTCCGGCGTCACCAAGGCGGGACTATTTGTCTCGCTTCCGACCTATGGCGCGGACGGATTCATACCTATATCCACGCTCGGCAACGACTACTTCATCTATGACGAGGCGCATCAGGCGCTGTCCGGAGAGAAGACCGGTCTCGGTTACCAGATCGGCGATACGGTTGACGTGCGGCTGAAGCAGGCGATCCCGCTTGCCGGCGCGCTGCAGTTCGAAATGCTGAGCGAGGGCAAGAAATTGCCGACCGCGACCCGCTCCTTCCATAAATCGGGGCGGCGCGGCCGGACCCAACCCGGCACGCGGCCTCCGCGGAGCGGCCGAAGGAGATAGGAATGCAGGAACAGGGCGAACAGACGGTCCGATATGGTGGAGCTCAGGAGGTCGAAAGGCCGCTCGGCCGCTCCATCAAGCGGGGCTTGCTCTCAACCTGTCCCGCCTGCGGCACCGGTCGCCTGTTCCGGGCGTTCCTGAAACCGGTCGATACCTGCGCCGTCTGCGGCGAGGAAATCCATCATCACCGCGCCGACGACCTGCCGGCCTATCTCGTCATTGTCGTCGTCGGTCACGTGCTGATGACCGGGTACCTGCTGACCGACATGACTTTCAGGGCTTCCCCCTGGGTCCAGCTCGCCATCTGGGTGCCGCTGGCGATCCTCACGGCACTTGTGACCATCCAGCCGATCAAGGGTGGTGTCATCGGTTTCCAATGGTCGCTGAAGATGCACGGCTTCGGGGGAACGGACGACAAGGCGGTCGATCCCGGCCGGGGCGGACCGATTGCATGATATCGTCTACCGAGGAACAGGCTCCGTTCGCAATGGACGCGCCGAAGCATGCACGCGTGGCCGGCGTGACACCCAAGGACGCCGCGTCGCTGATCCTGATCGATCGTTCCGCCGGCACCCCGCGGGTTCTCATGGGCCGGCGCGGCAGCGGCCATGTGTTCATGCCTGACGTCTACGTGTTTCCCGGCGGCAGGCGCGATGCCCGCGACCATGCCCTTCCCTTCAGCGCCGATCTCGATCCGCTGGTTGTCGAAAAGCTGGTTGCCGGCACCACCGCCCGCATGACCTCGGCCCGCGCCCGGGCCCTGGCGCTCGCGGCCCTCAGAGAACTTCAGGAGGAGACCGGGCTTGCGGGCGACAGCGCTGCCGACCTCTCCCGCCTGCGTTATGTCGCCCGCGCCATCACGCCGCCCGGCAATGTCCGGCGCTACGATACGCGCTTCTTTCTCGCCTTTACCGACGAAACCCGCTTCGACATGGCGCTTCTTGGCGACTCAAACGAACTTCAGGACGTGCGCTGGCTTGACATTGCCGAGCTTTCGGGTCTGAAACTCCCGCGCATCACGCAGGCGGTTCTGGAGGACGTGAAAAACCTGATGGCATTCGATCCGTCTTTACCGTTTGGAAGCCCGGTGTCCTTCTACTTCATGCGTCATGGACGATTCGTCCGCAGCCGACTGTAAGGAACATTGAATGGCTCAGCCGACGACAGACGCCAACGGCCATGTCGAGAAGATTCACTGGCCGTCGCTGATCGCCGCCATATCCGCCATCAGTGCCGTGGGCATTGCCATCGGCCTCGGCCTGCCGCTCCTCAGCATCATTCTTGAAAAGCGCGGAATCTCCTCCACCCTGATCGGCCTCAACGCCGCCATGGCCGGCGTCGCCTCGATGGTCGCGGCGCCGATCACCACCAAAATCGCCCATGACTGCGGCGTGGCGCGCACCATGATGTTCGCGGTGCTCATTGCTGCCATCAGCGCCATCGGCTTCTACTACGCGGATGCCTTCTGGATGTGGTTCCCGCTGCGCTTCACCTTCCACGGCGCAACGACGACGCTTTTCATCCTGTCGGAATTCTGGATCAACGAGGCGGCCCCGCCAAGGCGCCGTGGGCTCGTTCTCGGCATTTACGCCACCGTGCTCGCCATCGGCTTCGCGATCGGTCCCCTGCTCTTCTCCGCGCTCGGCAGCGACGGCGTCCTGCCTTTCCTGGTCGGTGCGGCGATCATCATGCTGGCGATCATTCCGATCTTCATCGCCCGCCATGAAAGTCCCGTGCTGGATACCAAGCCGGATCGGCACTTCTTCCACTACATCTTCCTCGTCCCGACAGCGACGGCGGCAGTATTCGCCTTCGGTGCGGTGTCGGCGGGCGGGCTGTCACTGTTTCCGATCTATGCGATCCGTTCGGCGCTGACCGAAGCGCAGGCCGCGCTGCTGCTGACGGTGATGGGCATCGGCAACATGGCCTTCCAGATCCCGCTCGGCCTCTATTCCGACAAGCTGAGGGACCGCCGGCCACTCCTCACCGCCATGGCGGTGCTCGGCGTCGCGGGATCGCTTGCCCTGCCCTTCCTGATCCAGAACTGGATCATGATGGCCGTGGTCCTGTTCTTCTGGGGCGGTTGCGTGTCCGGCCTCTATACGGTGGGCCTGGCGCATCTCGGGTCGCGGCTCAGCGGCGCCGACCTTGCTGCCGCAAATGCGGCCTTCATCTTCTGTTATGCGGTCGGTACGGTTGCCGGTCCGCAGGGTATCGGCGCTGCCATCGATATCGCTGGCAATGACGGTTTTGCCTGGGCCTTGGCGGGATTCTTCGGCTTCTATGTGCTGGTTTCCATCTGCCGAATGCTTTTCCGGTCAAAACGGAGTTGACTTTTCGAGCGCGATTTGTAATTTCGCGCCAGATTTCGCCGTGGACCCAACCCGCGTCCGCGGCTTCATTTTTTCTTAGAGGCAGAACACCATGGCGAAAGCTACGACCATCAAGATCAAGCTGCTGTCGACGGCTGACACCGGTTTCTTCTACGTCACCACGAAGAACAGCCGCACGATGACCGACAAGATGACCAAGACCAAGTATGATCCGGTCGCCAAGAAGCACGTCGAGTTCAAGGAAACCAAGATCAAGTAAGCCTTGATCCGAGGGTTCTCGAAGGGCGCCAGCCGAGAGGCTTGGCGCCTTTTCTTTTGGTCATCACTCTAGCGCCGTCCGTTCATTCGGCCCCACCAAGGCGCTCCAGATCCTTAAATTGCCGCATCATGCTCTCCGACAATCGGCACCGGTTTTCGGGCCGATGCGGGAGCGGTATGATCCAGAGCGGGACAGGCTGCGTAGAAATGGAAAAGCGCCGCTCCAGAGGCTGGAAGCGGCGCTTTCAAATGGGGGTCGACCAGCCTGCAATCACGGCACGAGGAACCGCTTTGGTATGCCTGCCGGTCGACCGACCCCACGACCCAGGAGATGCGGCGGACCTGAGCATCATGGGGTATCGGCGTCCCTTTCGGGAACGTTATCTTCGTTAAGCGTCAAAATTGCGCAAAACCAAAAGAAAATCAACAGATTCTTAATCTGATACCGGTTCTGCCACTGTTGTTGGTTAAAATTCGCGTCCGCTATTCATATTTTGCCTGTTTTTCTTGTAAAAAATTAAAGATCATCCCCGAGGCTTTATATGCTTAAGGCAATCAAACTCTTGGAACCTTGACCTGAATTCAAGAACATCCTTGAGGAACACTGGTTATCTCCTCAGCCTTGCAATTTCGGAGAAGCCAATTCGCACAGCTATTCTCGATTGGCGGGCCTGGAGCGCCCCATGGATACATTCGGAATTTCTTGAATGCACTGCAGCAGCAGAATTAACCGATCACTGTTCATGAAATTGGTCCATCAATTCGTACCTGTAAAAAATCAGGTTCCCGCTTGAAATAACTGGGGACACCTTCGGCTTTTCCACAGCACTCCCGCCTTGTAGGCGGTCAACATGCAATTTAGGGTTTTCTGATTCTCTAAGCGGCGGCGGCAACCACGCGATTGCGCCCGCCATTCTTCGCTTCGTAGAGCGCGCGGTCGGCCTGTTTCATGAGCTGCTCCGGCGTCTCGGCCCCATGTGCATTGCATGCAATCCCGAGCGATGCCGTGATATTGAGCATGATGCCCGCTGTCTTCAAATGAAACGGCTGACTTTCGATGATGCTGCGAAGCCGTTCGGCAATCACGGCGGCCGACATAGAATCGGTATCGGGCATGACGACCACGAATTCCTCGCCGCCGTAACGGCAGGCAAGATCGGCTCCCCTTACCGTCGAGCGGACGCGGGCTGCGAATTCCTTCAGCACCTCGTCGCCGGCATCGTGGCCATAGGCGTCGTTGACCGACTTGAAGCGATCTATATCGGTAATGCAGACGGACAGCGGCCGTGAGCGCGCGGCAGCGCGATTGAACAGTACCTTGAGGTGATTATCGAGATAACGCCGGTTGTTGAGGCCGGTCAGCCCGTCGGTGACGGCAAGCTCGATGGTCTGGCGCATACTCATGCGCAGGCGGTCGTTGTAGCGCTTGCGCTTGATCTGGGTGAGCACGCGGGCCACGAGCTCATTCGGGTCGATCGGCCGGACGATATAGTCGTTGACGCCGAGGTCGAGCGCCCGGACGATCAGGTCGTCAGCACCCATTTCTGTCACCAGGAGCAGCGGCAGGAACCGGGTTCGCTCCAGCGAGCGAAGCTGCGAGCACAGTCTCAGCGGATCGTATTCGTCGAAATTGGCGTTGACGATCACCAGATCGACCGGGTTCTCCGCCGCTTCGAAAAGGGCAGCCTGCGGATCGGACATGGCAATGACGCCGGCGACCGGCTTCAGCGCCTTGATGATGCGCTCCTGCGAGCTTGCGCGGCCATCGACGAGAAGGACCTGGGCCATCTCGTCGCGACCGTCAGCGCCCTTCAGCATGTCTTCCAGCCCGATATTGCTGGCGGTGTCGGCGCGGATGCGCAGCTCGTCGCTGAGCGTCTTCAACCGCACCAGGCTCTTTACCCGTGAAATGAGCTGCAGGTCGTTGACCGGTTTGGTCAGGAAATCGTCGGCACCGGCTTTGAGGCCACGCACGCGGTCGGACGGTTGGTCAAGCGCCGTGACCATGACGACGGGAATATGGGCGGTGCGCGGATTGGCCTTCAGCCGTTCGCAGACCTCGAAACCGTCGATACCAGGCATCATGATGTCGAGCAGGATCAGGTCCACATGGGTGCTGTCGCAGATCGCCAGCGCCTTGTAACCGTCGTCGGCGGTCAGGACATCGAAATATTCGGCCAGAAGCCTGGCTTCGAGCAGCTTCACATTCGCCGGAATATCGTCGACTACCAGTATCCGCGCCGTCATGAGGTCCGTCCCGTTTTCATGCGTCGCCGAGATATGTCTTTATTGTCTCGATGAATTTCGGCACCGAAATGGGTTTCGAAACATACGCTTCGCATCCACCCTGGCGAATGCGCTCCTCGTCACCCTTCATCGCAAAGGCGGTCACCGCGATTACCGGAATAACATGCAACTCATCGTCTTCCTTCAGCCACTTGGTGACTTCGAGGCCAGAAACCTCGGGCAGCTGGATGTCCATCAAAATCAGGTCTGGGCGATATTTTCGTGCCAGATCAAGCGCTTCCATACCGTTGCGGGTCTGGATGGTATCGTATCCCGATGCTTCGATCAGGTCGCGGAAGAGCTTCATGTTCAGCTCGTTGTCCTCGACGATCATGACCCGTTTGGGCATAGCGATCCGTTCCTTAAATCCCGGCTTGCATGAGTGCCTTCAGTATATAAGCTCCCGGAACGGCCGATTCCACAGAGCGCCTATCAGGCACGGTAAAGCCATATAGTTGAAAAAGAGGTAACTCGGCAGACAATGCGGCGCGACCCCGGTAATACTCGAAACAGCAGACCCCAGGCGGAAGAGACCGCGGCCGCCATTCTCGGATGGCTCGCCAACGAGCCCGATATGCTCGGCCGTTTCCTCGCCCTTTCCGGCGTCCAGCCCAATCAGCTGCGAAATGCGGTGAACGATCCGGGCTTTCTCGCCGGCATGATCGATTTCCTGATGGGGCATGAGCCGACGCTGCTGGCCTTCTGCGAAGCGACGGATACGAAGCCTGAAACCGTGGCAGCCGCCTCGCAGCACTATTCCGGGCCCGGGCTCGATTCCGGCGACTATTGAGATGAGCGAGATCCTCGACCTTTCCCATGTGCGCCTCGGCGACCGGCCGCTCGTCGTCTGCGACATCGACGACGTGGTGCTGCATTTCGTGGCTCCCTTCCAGGACTTTCTGCGCGGCGAAGGCCATGAACTGCTGCCGCGTTCCTTTCGTCTCACCGGCAATATCGTTTCCATAGAGACCCAGATCGCGCTCGAACATCCGGACGTGCGTCGGTTGATCGAGGCCTTTTTTGAAGCCCAGGAAAACTGGCAGATCCCGTTCGACTTCGTCGTCCAGACGCTCGACGCGCTGTCGAAGGATGCCGACGTCGTGTTCTTGACTGCGATGCCGCCGCGCTACCGGGAGCATCGCCGCCGGCTTCTCGACCGGATCGGCCTCACCTTCCCGCTGATCGCCAGCGAGGAACCCAAGGGACCGATCATGCAGCGCCTGCACGACGGACGCCCCCTGCCCTGCGTCTTCATCGATGACATGGCGCATAACCTGTACTCGGTGCGGGATCACGTCGCAGAATGCCTCGTCATCCATATGATGCCCGACTCGCCGCTCCACCTTCTGGCGCCGAAGCCGGACGACGGCATCATCCGGGCGACGGACTGGGGTCATGCTGCCGAACTGATCTATACCCATATCCAGTCCAAAGCCGCCTGACATCTAAAGTTCCAGCCGCATCAGCGGTCGTCCGTCCTTGCGGCGCTCCACCACTTCGAAGCCGGCGGCGTCGAAGATCGCCGTCGAGCCTATGCACAGCGTCACCGATTTCGACTGCTTCACATGATCGATCGGACAGGCCTCGACAAACCGCGCTCCCATATGCCGTGCATAGTCGACGGCGCCAGACAGCAGGCGGTGGCTCAGTCCTTTGCCCCTGAGCTTCGGCGTCAGGAAAAAACAGCTGACCGCCCAGACGGAGGGATCGGTTGCATCCGCCTCCTCCAGCGGGCGCGAAACGGTGCGCGGCGAATTGAACTGCGGCACATCATGGCGCGGTCCGACCTGCACCCAGGCCACCGGTTCACCCTCCGCGTAAGCCAGAATGCCGGGCGGCGGACCAGCATTTATACGGTCGTGGATATGATCCTTCCGCTCCTGCGGCTGCATCTTGGTGCGCACCGCATGCGGCAGGCGCAGAGCGACGCACCAACAGTGGTAGAAGGCACCCTGCGGGCCGAAGAGCATTTCGAAATCCCCCCAGCGCTCTGCCGTCACGGGCTCGAAACGAAGATCGATATCCACGCCAAACCTCTATGCTCTCCCTTGTGACTCACGAGCTTAGGCCTTAACGTCGCGGTGTTCAACCTTTGTTCTCTGCCATGACGCCTACGCCTGACAAGACACCCGGCTTCTGTCGCGACTGCCTTGCGGAGCAGAAGGCGGAGGTGCGCCGTTGCCGCGCCTGCGGCAGCCCGCGTCTCGTCTATCACAACGAACTCTACGCATTGACGCTGGCGCATATCGATTGCGATGCCTTCTATGCGACGATCGAAAAGCGCGACAACCCGGAACTCGCCGACAAGCCGGTGATCATCGGCGGCGGCAAACGCGGCGTCGTCTCGACGGCCTGCTATATCGCCCGCATCAACGGCGTGCGCTCGGCGATGCCGATGTTCAAGGCGCTGGAACTCTGCCCGGACGCCGTCGTGATCCCGCCCAATATGGAAAAATATGTCACCATCGGCCGGCAGGTGCGCGCGATGATGCACGATCTGACGCCGCTGGTTCAGCCGCTGTCGATCGACGAGGCCTTTCTCGAACTCGCCGGCACCGAACGGCTGCATCACGCCCCGCCGGCCCGCATCCTTGCGAAATTCGCCAAGCGGGTGCAGGACGAGATCGGCATCAGCATTTCGGTCGGCCTCTCCTACTGCAAATTCCTCGCAAAGGTCGCCTCGGATCTTCAGAAGCCGCGCGGCTTTTCGGTGATCGGCCGGCAAGAGGCGCTGGAATTCCTGGCGGCCCGCCCCGTCACCACCATCTGGGGCGTCGGCAAGGCTTTCAACGCGACACTGGAGGCAGACGGGATCCGCACCATCGGCCAACTCCAGACCATGCAGGAAGCCGACCTGATGCGCCGCTACGGCACGATGGGCCAACGGCTCTATCGCCTCTCGCGCGGCATCGACGACCGCGAGGTGCATGTCAACGACGCGGCAAAGAGCGTTTCGGCCGAGACCACTTTTTTTGACGACATCGCGGGTTATGACGACCTCGTGCCGATCCTGCGCCGGCTTTCCGAAAAGGTTTCGATGCGGCTGAAGAAACACGGCATTGCCGGGCAGACCGTCGTCCTCAAGATGAAGACCGCCGATTTCAAGAGCCGCACCCGCAACAAGCGGCTTGAGGACCCGACCCAGCTCGCCGACCGTATTTTCAGGACCGGCCTGTCGCTGATGGAAAAGGAGACCGACGGCACCAAATTCCGCCTGCTCGGCATCGGCGTCACCGATCTCGGCAACCCGACGCTTGCCGATCCCCCCGACCTCGTCGACCGCCAGGCCGGCCGCCGCGCGGCTGCGGAAGCGGCGATGGACAAGCTGCGCGACAAGTTCGGCAAGGCCGCGGTCGAGACCGGATATACTTTCGGAAGCCGCCGCCGGGATCAATGAAATGTGATCCGTTATTAACCATAACGTTAAAACTACTCGCGGCGCGGATAACCTTCCTTAAACCTCATGCGCTAATGTGCCGGTCTTGTATTGCGTATGGGGTCGGTCATGTTGCGTCGCCTGGTGTTCGGGTTAGGTCTTTTGTCTGCGACCATGCTGTCGCATGCAGCTTTTGCGGAAGGTGCCCGCACGCTGCAGATCATCGTTTCCAAGGACAAGCAGTCGCTGGTCGTCTATGACGGCGAAACGGTGGTCGCCACCTCGAAAGTGTCGACCGGCAAGGAAGGCCATTCGACGCCGAGCGGCATCTTTTCGATCCTCGAAAAGCAGAAATATCACGAATCCAATCTCTATTCGAATGCGCCCATGCCGTGGATGCAGCGCCTGACCTGGTCGGGCGTCGCGCTTCACGAATCAAACAGCGTCCCGAACTATCCCGCCTCGCATGGTTGCGTGCGCATGCCGGGCGCCTTCGCCAGATCGCTCTACCAGATCACCGAGCGCGGTGCGCATGTGATCATCACCGACGCGCCGGTGGTGCCGCAGCTGATCGAGAACGCCAACCTGTTCCTGCCGCGCAAGCCGCTGCCGACCGGGCCGCTGCTTTCCGACGTCGAGCTCAGGACCTCGTCGATCGGCAGCAGCGCCAAGCCTGTCGAAGTGGCGATGAACGTCGCTCCGAACAATCTCTCGATCATCCACCCGACCACCGGCGCGTCGCCGCAGGCGACCAAACCGGCCACGGCCGCAACGGAGGAGGTCGCACCGCTTCGCATCCTGATCACCCGCCGCGGCGACCGCGAGACGCTGATGGATGCCCAGATCCTGCTGCAACAGCTCGGTTTCGACACCGGTGGCGGCGACGGCTCCGCCGGTCCGATGACCCGCAGCGCGATTGCCGGCTTCAAGCGCTGGAAGAACCTGTCGCCCAAGGGCGCGCTGGTGACGCCGGAATTCCTGGCCTCGCTCTATGAGACCGCCGGCAAGCCGCGGCCGCCGATGGGCCAGATCATGGTGCGCCGGAATTTCCAGCCCGTGTTCGAGGCTCCGGTCGGCATCAAGGATCCCGAAATCGCGCTCGGCACACACTTCTTCAGCGTCGACAAGGTCGAACGCAAGGAAGAGACGGCTGAATGGCACAGCATCACCGTGCCGAATGGCCTCAGCGCCGCGGTGAAGCAGCGGCTCGGGATCACTGTGGCCGACAACCCTTACGCGCCCGGTGCTGCCGCACAGGCCCTCAGCCGCATCGAAATCCCGGCCGACATTCGCGACCGGATCGAAACGCTGATCAGCGACGGTTCGTCCCTGACGATCAACGACCAGGGCATCGGCCCGGACACCGGCGACGGCACCGATTTCATCACCATCACCCAGCCGGCGCAGCGGGTCGCCGAAGCGCAGATGCAGTCGTCGATCACCAGACCGCAGCCGGTCAGTCAGCGGCGGACGGACGCCAAGCCCCGCGCCTACGGCCTCTATTAAAGTCTCCTAGACCAGCTCGACATCGAGAACGCCCGGCGCCGTCCTCAGCGCCGCGGCGATTTCCGGCGAGATGCGGTATTTTTCCGTCAGCTCCACCTCGATTTCCCGCTTGCCGTCATCCTTGATGATGACGAAGGACACCAGCCCGTCGCCCCGGGCATTGAGGTGCCGGGCAACCGCGCGCATCGGGCCTGAGTCGCGGACGAAGACGCGCAGCGCCTTCTGCATCTGCACCGACTTTTCCTCGAGCGACTGCGCCGTCTGGATGCGCAGGCCGATGCCTTCCGGCCGCTCTTCCGCCTGCACGGTGATGACCAGCGACTTGCCGGGTTCGAGCAGGTCTCGATATTGCGCCAGCCCCTCCGAGAACAGCACCGCCTCGAACTGGCCGGTCGCGTCCGAGAAGGTGACGATGCCCATCTTGTTGCCGGTACGGGTCTTGCGCTCCTGCTTGCTGGTCACCGTTCCGGCAAGCCGGCCGGCGGTGGCGCCCTGTTTCACGGCGGCGGAAAAGTCCGCGAAATTCTGGACGCGCATCTTGGCGAGCACGTTGGCATAGGCATCGAGCGGATGGGCCGAGAGATAGAAGCCGAGCACCTGATATTCGCGCATCAGCTTTTCGGACGGCATCCACGGCGTGAACGCCGGGAAAATCAGCGTTTCCGGCCCGGAGGCGGAGGACGAGCCGAACATGTCGTGCTGGCCGCTCACCTTCTCCCCTTGCGCGCGCTGGGCATAACCGATGATGCGGTCGAGGCCGCCGCTCAACTCGGCTCGATCGCGGCCGAAACAATCGAAGGCACCCGCCGAGATCAGGCTTTCCATGACGCGGCGGTTGACCTGTTTCGGGTCGATCCGCAGGCAGAAGTCCTCGATGCTGGCAAACGGCACATCGCCGCGCACTTCGGTGATGTGGTCGACCGCCGACTCGCCGACGCCCTTGATGGCGGCCAGCGCGTAATAGATCCTGTTGTCGCCGGTCTCGAAATGCCTGAACGAGGTCTGCACCGACGGCGGAATGACTGAGATGCCGAGGCGGCCGGCATCCTGCCGGAAATCATTCAGTTTCTCGCTGTTCGACATGTCGTAGGTCATCGAGGCGGCGAGGAACTCCACCGGATAATGCGCCTTCATGAAGGCCGTCTGGTAGGAGACGATGGCGTAGGCCGCGGCGTGTGACTTGTTGAAGCCGTAGTTGGCGAATTTTGCCAGCAGTTCGAAGATGTTGTTGGCCTGCGGCTTGGAGACGCCGTTCTTGATGGCGCCATCAACAAAGCGTTCGCTCTGCTGGTCCATCTCCGCCTTGATCTTCTTGCCCATGGCGCGGCGCAGCAGGTCGGCCTCGCCGAGCGAATAGCCCGACAGCACCTGGGCGATCTGCATCACCTGTTCCTGATAGACGATAACCCCTTGCGTCTCCTTCAGCAGATGGTCGATCGTCGGGTGGATCGACTCGATCTCCTCCTCGCCGTGCTTGCGGGCATTATAGGTCGGAATGTTCTCCATCGGGCCCGGACGATAAAGCGCCACGAGCGCGATAATGTCCTCGATACAGTCCGGCCGCATGCCGATCAGCGCCTTGCGCATGCCCGCACTTTCCACCTGGAACACGCCGACCGTCTCGCCGCGCGAGAGCATCTCGTAGGTCTTGGCGTCGTCGAGCGGGATCTTGGCGAGATCGACCTCAATGCCGCGCTTGCGGCAGAAATCGACCGCGGTCTTCAGGACCGTCAGCGTCTTCAGGCCGAGGAAGTCGAACTTCACCAGACCCGCCTGCTCCACCCATTTCATGTTGAACTGGGTGACCGGCATGTCCGAGCGCGGGTCCCGATACATCGGCACTAGTTTCGACAGCGGACGGTCGCCGATGACGATCCCGGCGGCGTGGGTCGAGGCGTGGCGGTAGAGGCCTTCGATTTTCTGGGCGATATCGAGGAGACGCGCGACGACCGGTTCCTTGTCGGCCTCCTCCTGGAATTTCGGATCCTCCTCGATCGCCTTCGACAGCGGGGTCGGGTTGGCCGGGTTGTTTGGCACCAGCTTGCAGATCTTGTCGACCTGGCCATAGGGCATTTCGAGCACACGGCCCACGTCGCGCAACGCGGCGCGCGCCTGCAGCGAACCGAAGGTGATGATCTGCGCCACCTGCTCGCGACCGTATTTCTGCTGCACGTAGCGGATCACCTCTTCGCGGCGATCCTGGCAGAAGTCGATGTCGAAGTCCGGCATCGAGACGCGGTCGGGATTGAGGAAGCGCTCGAACAGCAGCGAGAAGCGCAGCGGATCGACGTCGGTAATGGTGAGCGCATAGGCGACCAGCGAGCCCGCACCCGAACCACGGCCCGGGCCGACCGGGATGCCCTGCTGCTTCGCCCATTTGATGAAGTCGGCAACGATCAGGAAGTAGCCCGGAAACTTCATCTTCTCGATGACGCTAAGCTCGAAATCCAGCCGCTCCCGATAATCCTGTTCGGTATAACCGCGCGTCATGCCGAGCGTTGCGATGCGCTCTTCGAGGCCTTCGACGGACTGGCGGCGCAGCTCCTCCGCCTCGGCGCGCTCGGCTTCCGCCGGATCGTCGGTGGCGCCGGTGAAGCGCGGCAGGATCGGATTGCGGGTCTTCAGCACGAAGGAGCAGCGCTGCGCGATCTCGACGGTGTTTTCGAGCGCCTCCGGCAGGTCGGCAAACAGCTTTGCCATCTCCGCACGGCTCTTCAGATAATGGTCCGGCGTCAGGCGGAATCGCGTATCGTCCGAGACGATCGCGTTGTGGGCGACCGCCATCAGCGCGTCATGGGCATCGTAATCGGCCTTGGTAGGAAAGAAGGCCTCGTTGGTCGCAACCAACGGCAGGTCGTGGTCGTAGGCGAGCGTGACGATCTTGTGCTCGTGGCGCCGATCGTAAGCGCCGTGGCGCTGCAGTTCGACATAGAGCCGATCGCCGAAGATCTCCTTGAGCTTCAGCAACCTCGCTTCGGCAAGCGTAGCATTGCCTTCCTTCAGAGCCACGTCGACCGGACCGCTTCCTGCCCCGGTCAGCGCGATCAGGCCTTCGGTGCTGCCGTCCTCCAGCCAGGAGCGGCTGATATGGATGGACTGATGCCCCTCGTCACCGAGATAGGCGCGGCTGATCAGGTCCACAAGCCGTTCGTAACCGACGGCATTGGCCGCCAGCACGACGATCGCCGGCAGCTTGGCGAGCTGCTGGTGGCTGTTGCGACGCTCGTCGGACTGGTCTTCCATATCGATCGACAGCTGGCAGCCGATGATCGGCTGCAGGCCGTCGCCGATCGCCTTCTGGGCGAATTCCAGCGCGACGAACAGATTGTTGGTGTCGGTGATCGCGATCGCAGGCTGATTGTCCGCGATCGCCTTCGAGAGGATCTTCTTGAGCGGCAAGGCGCCTTCGAGAAGCGAATAGGCGGAATGGACGCGCAGGTGAACGAATTGAGGGCTGGTTCCCAGCTCTACCGATCCCGATTTTACGTCCGTTGTGTCTGCCATGCCTGCGCCTTACCCGTTTGATGAAGCGGGAACAATCTCATGAATCAGGCTATTGTCTGGCGCAGGGCTTTGAGAGTCTAGTTCGGATTTCCCTCCTCAACGCCTTTCGGCCGAGGGACCGGCTGGATCTCCGATCACATGGCCATCATGATCATGGAAAGGCTGGCCACGAAGGTGGCGATGGAAGCGAATGCGGCAATGTCACGAAGCAGGTCAGTCATCGTCGTCTCCCGTGTTCTCTTATGTTTTTATTTTGTTCTCATTTTGTTTGAGAGTCAATAAAAGAACAGACCGGAAACAAACATATCGCGATATCCTCCCTCACCTGGTAAACGAGAGATTAACGGCGGGATTTTCGTTTGGCTTTCAGGCATGCGCATACATCGGGACTGGATGGCCATCCGGGCATGAACAATTTCGGACGGGGCGCTGAAAGCTGCCTCAAGGGAGTGTCAGGCATGCCCGGATAGACTGGCGCCTGGAGGGTGTATCCTGGGGTCATCCTCGGGTTTAACCCGAGGACGAGGATGACGGAGGAATGGGCGGAGCACACCACCCAGCGGCGTCATCCTCGGGCCCGACCCGAGGATCCAGACGCACGCATGTCCGCCTCTTCACATCTCGACGACTTTGCCGCCCTCGATCGTCACGCGACGGTCCATGCGGCTGGCGAGGTCGTGGTTGTGGGTGGCGATCAGGGCCGCGAGGCCCGACTGGCGCACCAGCGCCTCCAGCGCGTCGAAGACATAGGATGCGGTCTTCGGGTCGAGATTGCCGGTCGGCTCGTCGGCGAGAAGCACGCGCGGGGCGTTGGCGACGGCGCGGGCGATCGCCACGCGCTGCTGTTCGCCGCCGGACAGTTCGGAGGGGCGATGCTCGGCGCGGTGGCCGATGCGCATATAGTCCAGAAGCTGAGCCGCCCGCTCCTTTGCCTCAGCCTTGGAGAGGCCGGCGATCAGCTGCGGCATCATGATGTTCTCAACCGCGGAAAACTCCGGCAGGAGATGGTGGAACTGGTAGACGAAACCGATCTGGTTGCGGCGCATCGCAGTGCGCTCCGCATCGGGAAGTCCGTTGCAGGCATGCCCGGCGAGAAAGACCTCGCCGGCGTCGGGATGTTCGAGCAGGCCGGCGAGATGCAGAAGCGTCGACTTTCCGGTGCCGGACGGGGCGACCAGCGCGACGATCTCGCCGGTCTTCAGGTCGAAATCAGCCCCCTTCAGGATCGAAAGCGTGGTCTCGCCCTGGCCATAGTGACGTTCGACGCCCGAGAGCTGCAAGACGGTTTTGGGTGCCATGAAGGATGTGGGTCCTATTCGTATCGGAGGGCCTGGACAGGATCGAGCCGGGAGGCTCGCCAGGCCGGAAGGATGGTCGCGATGAAGGAGAGGACGAGCGCCATCATGACCACCGAGAAGGTCTCGCCAAAGCTCATCTCCGCCGGCAGCTGGCTGAGGAAATAGAGTTGCGGATCGAAGAGGATGGTGCCCGAGACCCAGGAGAAGAACTGGCGGATGGATTCGACGTTGAGACAGACGAGCACGCCGAGCAGGACGCCGGCAAACGTTCCGACGATGCCGATCGCCGCCCCGGTCATGAAGAAGATGCGCATGATCGCCCCCGCACCCGCACCCATGGTGCGCAGGATGGCGATATCGCTGCCCTTGTCCTTCACCAGCATGATCAGGCCGGAGATGATGTTGAGCGCCGCCACCAGCACGATCAGGGTCAGGATCATGAACATGACGTTGCGCTCCACCTGAAGCGCGGAGAAGAAGGTCTGGTTGCGCTGGCGCCAGTCGGTGATGAAGATCTGGCGGCCCGCCGCCGCCTCAATCTTCGGGCGCAGGTCGTCGATATTATCCGGATTGTCGACGAACAGCTCGATCGACTGGACGAGGCCTTCGGCATTGAAATAGAGCTGCGATTCCTCGAGCGGCATATAGATGATCGTCGCGTCGTATTCCGACATGCCGATCTCGAAAATGCCGGAGACCGGATAGGATTTGACGCGCGGATTGACGCCCATCGGCGTCACGTCGCCTTCCGGCGAGATCAGCGTGATCTGGTCACCGGCGGAAAGGCCGAGCTGGGCGGCGAGCCGGGAGCCGACCAAGACCCCCTGCCCCGAAGCAAAGCCGACCATATTGCCCGATTTGACGTTGCCGGCGACTTCGGACAGTTTTTCGAGATCTTCCGGGCGAACGCCGCGCACCAGCGCCCCGGAACCCGCACCACCGCGGCCCGATGCCAGCGTCTGGCCCTCGACCAGCGGCAGCGCCATGCGGACGCCCGGCACGGCCGCAAATTTCTGGGTGAGCTCGGCGTAGTCGGTAAGCGGTCCGTCGATCGGCTGGACGATCATGTGACCGTTGATGCCGAGGATGCGCGAGATGAGCTCGGTGCGGAACCCGTTCATGACAGCCATGACGATGATCAGCGTCGCGACGCCGAGCATGATGCCGATGAAGGAGAAGCCGGCGATCACCGAGATGAAGGCCTCGCGGCGGCGCGAGCGCAGGTAACGCCAGGCGACCATCCGCTCGAAGGCCGAGAAAGGACCGGCCGCGGGCGAACCACCCGCCTTTACCGCTTCACCATTCGCCGCGACACTCGCCATGCCATTTCCTCAATCTGGTGGTCGCAATTCCGGACGGAAAACCGCTTCACACTTTTCCTGGAATTGCTCCGGCAGCCTGCCGGCTTATCGGCCGGCGAGCCTGTTCATGGCCGCTTCGACGGTCAGCGTTTCGCGCTCACCGGTCTTGCGGTCCTTGACCTCCACTTCGCCTGACGCGGCGGAGCGGGGTCCGACAATCACCTGGACCGGCACGCCGATCAGGTCGGCGGTCGCGAACTTGGTGCCGGCGCGCTCGTCCGTATCGTCGTAGAGCACGTCCTTGCCGACCGTTGCGAGACCGCCATAGAGCGTTTCGCAGATCCGGTCGCAGGCCTCGTCGCCGGGCTTCATGTTGATGACCACGACGTCGAACGGCGCGACCGATGCCGGCCAAATGATTCCGTTGTCGTCATGCGATGCTTCGATGATGGCGGGAACAAGGCGTGTCGGGCCGATGCCGTAGGAACCCATGTGGACAGGGTGTTCCTTGCCGTCCGGTCCCTGCACCTTGGCGCCCATCGGCTCGGAATATTTGGTGCCGAAATAGAAGATATGGCCGACCTCGATGCCGCGGGCGGAAAGACGGTCGGTCTCGGGGATGGCATTGAACGCCTCCTCGTCGTGCATTTCCGAGGTCGCGGCGTAAACCGAGGTCCACTTGTCGAAGACCGCCTGCATGGCCTCGACATTGTCGAAATTGGTGTCGGTGCCGGGGATGTCGAAATTGACGAAATCCTTGTGCGAAAACACTTCCGACTCGCCGGTATCGGCAAGGATGATGAATTCGTGGGACAGGTTGCCGCCGATCGGGCCGGTATCGGCGCGCATCGGAATGGCACGCAGGCCCAGCCTCGAGAAGGTGCGCAGATAGGCGGTGAACATCTTGCGATAGGAATGCTCGGCGTCTTCCTTGGTCAGATCGAAGGAATAGGCGTCCTTCATCAGGAATTCGCGCGAGCGCATGGTGCCGAAGCGCGGACGGATCTCGTCACGGAACTTCAGCTGGATGTGATAAAGGTTGAGCGGCAGGTTCTTGTAGGATTTGACGTAGGACCGGAAGATATCCGTGATCATTTCCTCGTTGGTGGGGCCGTAGAGCATCGGCCGATCCTGGCGGTCCTTGATGCGCAGCATTTCCTTGCCATAGGCGTCGTAGCGGCCGCTTTCCTGCCAGAGTTCGGCGGATTGCAGCGTCGGCATCAGCACCTCGATGGCGCCGGCGCGATTCTGCTCCTCGCGGATGATGGCATTGACCTTGTCGAGCACGCGCTTGCCGAGCGGCAGCCAGGAATAGATGCCCTGGCTCTGCTGGCGGATCATGCCGGCACGCAGCATCAGCCGGTGGGACGCGATTTCCGCTTCCTTGGGGTTTTCCTTCAGGATGGGCATAAAATAGCGGGACAGGCGCATCGCGATTTCCGAGGTTGCCGGCCTATCCTCATCACGCGAGGAATCGGCCGTTTTCTTCAACAATATTGGGAGGGTACATAGCCGTTCCGAGGCTCCAAGGGAACCCGCCCCAGCATGAATCGCACGTTGTTCAGGAATCTGCGCCGACACTTCCAGACCCGGCAAAAGCGGAAATTTCGTGGCAAGCGCGCGACATTTTTGTCAACTAAAAAATTTTATCGAAGTGTAGCAAAAATACAAAAAAGCGGATGACAAAGCACATCCTTTGAGCTAGGTTCAGCTCACAAAAGAGGCAAGGAGTTCAAATTCTTGTCATTTCGCGGTCAAGTCTTGGGAGGATCAGATCTTAGGCGCGCTTGTCGCAGCCCCGGTAACGGTTAAGGATCACGCGAAACTTGAAAACAAGGCTTAACCGCCTTGTTTTTTTTTGCTTTCTCGTCACCCGGAACGAATAAAGCGCGAATGCCTTCGTCGCCGCTTCCTATGCCTGCAAATCATGACAGGGAAATGACGGGCTCCCGACGATCCGCCTTATTCTGCCGCCTACTCGTCCACCTATTCGAAGGTCGGGACGATCACCGGAATGTCGCTGATGCCGACGCCGAAATAAGCGGATGCGACGTAGTAGCCCACATAGAGCAGTGTCGAGATCACCGTCGTCAGCAGCACGACGCGGCCGCCGCGAAACCGGGCGGGAGCGCTTTCCACAGTCCCTATGGTCACCTCACCGTCTTCCTGCTGGGTGCGATAACCAAGCGGAAGGACGATGAAGAGCACGGTCCACCAGATGATGAAATAGATGGCCGCGACCGTCAAAAGAGGCATGATTTCGACTCGATTCCGGTTCGAAGAATTGGCGCCCTTATAGGCTGAAAGGCAGGCAAGCTCAAACCGAGAGACCCCGGCGTGATGTCACAGCTGTGGGAATCATACCTGTTCGAGCTCGATCAAGGTGCCGTTGAAGTCCTTCGGATGCAGGAAAAGCACAGGTTTTCCATGAGCTCCGGTCTTCGGATTGCCGTCTCCAAGCACCCGCGCGCCGGCTGCCTTCAACGTGTCACGCGCAGCGACGATATCGTCCACCTCGTAGCAGATATGGTGCATGCCGCCGGAGGGATTTTTCTCCAGAAAAGCCGCAATCGGCGACTCGGGGCCGAGCGGTTCGAGCAGTTCCACCTTGGTGTTGGGGAGCTCGACGAAGACCACAGTGACGCCATGCTCCGGCAAGGCCTGGGCCTGCGAGACGCGGGCGCCGAGCGTATCGCGATACATCGTGGTCGCGATGCCAAGATCCGGCACGGCGATGGCGATGTGATTGACGCGTCCGAGCATGTTTCCGTCCTCCCGAGTGTGGGCTGCAGCAAAGGGAAAAGGCTGCCGACCCCGGCAATACCCCCCTCTGCCCTGCCGGGCATCTCCCCCTCAAGGGGGGAGATCGACCCGCGGCCCTGTCGCTATTCCAAAGTCGCCGCGACCTCTCCGTCCCCTCAGAGACGCGTAACGAACACCGTCACGATCGGCTTCTTGCCCCAGGCCTCGTTGGCGGTGGAGCGGACGGCGCGGCGGATCGCCTCGCGGACCATGTCGAGATCCTTGCGGCGCGCGCGCGGGATGCTTTCGACGGCGCCGAGCACGGCGTCATAAAGCGTATCCTCCATGTCCTCACCCTCGTCGTCGAATTCCGGCAGACCGAAGGCGATGAGATCGGGATCGGTTACGAAGTCATAACGGGTGTCGAGCAGGACGTTGACGGAGACATGGCCGACGAAAGAGAGCTTTCGGCGGTCGCCGATGCCCATTTCCTCGAAATCGCCGATCAGCTTGCCGTCCTTGAAGATGCGGCCATGCGGCGCATCGCCGATGACCTCGGCCGGGCCAGGCGCAAGGCGCAGGATATTGCCGTTGCGGACCCGCGGAATGGTCTTGATGCCGGCGGATGCGCCGAGCTCGGCCTGGGCCGTCAGATGCGCGGCCTCGCCGTGAACGGGCACGAGGATCTGCGGACGGGTCCATTGGTACATCTGCACCAGTTCGCTGCGGCGCGGGTGGCCGGAGACGTGGACGAGCGCGTCGCTGTCGGTGACGATCTTGATCCCCTGCTCGATCAGGCCGTTCTTGATCTCGATGATCGCCTTTTCGTTGCCGGGAATGGTGCGCGAGGAAAAGACCACCGTATCGCCTGACGTCAGCGCCACATGGCGCATCTCGTCGCGGGCGATCTTGGCAAGGGCCGCGCGCGGTTCGCCCTGGCTGCCGGTCAGGATCACCACGATCTTGTCACGCGGGATATAGCCGTATTCGTCCTCGGCGATGAAGGGCTTCAGGCCTTCCATGATGCCGATATCGCGGGCGACGCCGACGACGCGTTTCAGCGAGGAGCCGAGTAAAAGGACTTCGCGGCCGGCGGCGTCCGCAGCCTGGGCGATCGAGCGGATGCGGCCGACATTCGACGAGAAGGTGGTGATCGCTACCCTGCCCTCGGCCGCCTCGATGATCTGGCGCAGGCCTTCGGAGACTTCCTCTTCCGATGGCGAAACGCCCTCGCGCATGGAGTTGGTACTGTCGCACATCAGCGCCAGCACGCCTTCGTCACCGATCTTGCGGAAGCGCGCCTCGTCGGTGAACGGTCCGAGCGACGGCGCGTGATCGATCTTCCAGTCGCCGGTATGGACGACATTGCCGAGCGGGGTGCGGATGACCAGCGACATCGGCTCGGGGATCGAATGGTTGACGCCAACGGCCTCGATCTCGAACGGGCCGATATTGATGCGGTCGCCGGCCTTGAAGATCGTCACCGGGATTTCAGCGCGCGAACCTTCGTAGTTGCGTTTCGCCTCCAGCATGCCGGCGGTAAACGGCGAGGCATAGACGGGCACGTTGAGGCCCGGCCACAGATCGTTCATCGCGCCGTAGTGGTCCTCGTGCGCATGGGTGATGATCATCGCCTTGAGATGGCTGCGCTGGCTGGCGAGGAAGCGGATATCCGGCAGCACGAGATCAACGCCCGGCAGATCCGGTCCCGGAAAGGTCACGCCGCAATCGACCATGATCCACTGGCGCTTCTCCGGCGTTCCATAGCCGTAGAGGGCGAGGTTCATGCCGATCTCGCCGACGCCGCCAAGCGGCAGAAACACCAGTTCTTCTTGGTTTGCCATTTTCTTTGTCTATTCCATTCCTTGAAAAAATACATCACCGGCGGCGATCGACACAGCCAAGCCCAATCCGGTGTCGAGCAGCAAAAATCCTTTGTCATCGATACCTGCGAATGTGCCAACAAGCGAGCGATCCGGCAGGTTCACGGTGATTTTTTCGCCGATGCCGCAGGCGACCTCGCGCCAGCGCCGGCTGATTTCGGGCGTGCCCCGGCCCTCATCCCAAACACCCAGAACCTGCGCCATCTCCCTGAAGAGATGGGCGAAGAGCTCTTCAGGCGAAATGTTGGCGCCGTGATCGGCAAGCCGTGTCACCGCGTAGGCCGCACTGTCGGGCATATGGCGGATATTGATGCCGATGCCGATGACGAGCGCGCGGCGGCCATCCGGCAGCCCTTCGCCCTCCAGCAGAATACCACAGGTCTTCTTGCGGCCGATGAGAATATCGTTCGGCCATTTGACGTCGAGCGGCTCGCCGCCCGGCGGCAGAACCGACCTGACCGCGGCATGGACCGCGACGGCGACCGCGAGCGGCAAAGAGCCGATCCTCTCCGGCGGCGCGGGATCGATCAGCAGCAGCGAGGCATAGAGATTGCCGGGTTCCGATGTCCAGGCCCGGCCACGGCGACCACGGCCGGCGAGCTGGCGCGTCGCGGTCAGCCACAACAAACCGGAATCGCCCGCGCGAGCGCGGGCGAGACATTCGCTATTGGTGGATCCGACTTCGTCGAGCGCCTCGTGGCGGAACGCATCGAGCGAGAAGCGGCCCCTTGCTCCCGGCATTCTCAGAAGAAAGACTTCGCGGCGGCACTTGCCGCCGTGCCGATCGGTCCGCCGATCAGCACATAGGCCGTCACGAAGAGACCGGAGAGACCGAAGACCAGGCGCAGTTCGCCGGAGATGCGGGCAAACTCACCCTTGGCTTCATCAAACCACATCAGCTTGACGATGCGCAGGTAATAATAGGCGCCGACGACCGAGGAGAGCACGCCGATGACCGCCAGGGCATAAAGCTTGGCTTCGATCGCCGCGACGAACACGAAATACTTGGCGAAGAAGCCTGCGAGCGGCGGAATGCCGGCCATCGAGAACATCAGCGCGGTCAGCACCACCGCCATGAACGGCTTGGTGGCCGATAGGCCGGCGAGATCGTCGACATTCTCGACATTGCCGCCTTCCTTGCGGCGCATCGCCATGATGCAGGCGAAGGTGCCCAAGGTCATGACCATGTAGATGGTCATGTAAAGGACGACGCCCGAGACACCCGTCTCGGAGCCGGCGGCAAGGCCGACAAGCGCGTAGCCCATGTGGCCGATCGAGGAATAGGCCATCAGTCGCTTGATGTTGCGCTGGCCGATCGCGGCAAACGAGCCGAGCAGCATCGAAGCGATCGAGACGAAAACGATGATCTGGCGCCAGTCGGCGATGATCGGCAGGAAGGCATCCGAAGCGATGCGGACGAGGATCGCCATGGCGGCAACCTTCGGACCGGCAGCGAAGAAGGCCGTGACCGGGGTCGGTGCGCCTTCATAAACGTCCGGCGTCCACATGTGGAACGGCACGGCGGAGATCTTGAAGCAGGCGCCGGCGAGCACGAAGACCATGCCGAAGATCAAGCCCAGGCCGCGGGTCTCGGCTGAGAGAACCTTGGCGATGCCTTCGAAACCGGTATTGCCGGTGAAACCGTAGACCAGCGACATGCCGTAAAGCATCATGCCGGAGGAGAGCGCGCCGAGGACGAAGTATTTCAGACCGGCTTCGGTCGAGCGCAGGCTGTCCCGGTTGAAGGCGGCGATGACGTAGAGCGCCAGCGACATCAGTTCGAGGGCAAGATAGAATGCGATCAGGTCGTTCGCCGAGATCAGCAGCAGCATGCCGAGCGTCGACAGAACCAGAAGCACCGGGAACTCGAAGCGGTTGAGCTGATCCGACTTCGCATGGCCGACGGACATGACCATGGCGGTGATCGAGCCGATGAGCGCCAGGACCTTCATGAAGCGGCCGAAGGCATCCAGCTTGAAGGCGCCGCCGTAGGCAACGCCCTCGCCTGGCATGAAGATCAGCCACAGGCCGGCAACCGCCAGCAGCGCCACCGCCAGCCCCGTCACCGTCGGCGCGGACTTGTCGCCGGAGAAGACGCCGATCATCAGAAGAGCGAGCGCGCCCACGGCCAGGATGATCTCCGGCATCGAGAGCTGCAAGCTTAGGGAGAGAATTTCAGCGGTCATGTCCAGTCTTGTCCCGTCTCAGTGCACGTTGAGTGCAAGGTCTTTCGCCGCTGCCAGGGCTGCGGAATAATTGTTCACCAGCATGTCCACCGATGCTGCCGTCGCATCGAAGATCGGCGCCGGATAGAAGCCGTAGAAGATGGTGACGGCGATCAGCGGATAGAGGATGAGCTTTTCGCGGCCAGAAAGGTCGAGCAATGCCTTGAGGCTTTCCTTCTCGAGCGCCCCGAAGATGACCCGGCGATAGAGCCAGAGCGCGTAGGAGGCCGAGAGAATGACGCCGGTCGCCGCGAACAGCGCCACCCAGGTGTTGACCCGGAAGACACCGATGATCGTCAGGAATTCGCCGATGAAGCCGGACGTGCCCGGCAGGCCGACGTTTGCCATCGTGAAAATCATGAAGGCGACGGCATATTTCGGCATGTTGTTGACGAGGCCGCCATAGGCGGAGATCTCGCGAGTGTGGAGCCGGTCATAGACAACGCCGACGCAGAGGAAAAGCGCCCCCGAGACGACGCCGTGCGACAGCATCTGGAAGAGCGCGCCTTGCACGCCCTGGACGTTCGCCGCAAAGATGCCCATGGTCACGTAGCCCATGTGGGCGACCGAGGAATAGGCGATCAGCTTCTTGATGTCGTCCTGCATCATCGCCACCAGCGAGGTGTAGATGATGGCGATCACCGACAGCGAGAAGACCAGCGGCGCGAAATGTTCCGACGCGATCGGCAACATGGCGAGCGAAAAACGGATCATCCCGTAACCGCCGAGCTTCAGCATGACGCCGGCAAGGATCACCGAGCCCGCGGTCGGCGCCTGGACGTGCGCATCCGGAAGCCAGGTATGCACCGGCCACATCGGCATCTTGACCGAGAAGGCCGCAAAACAGGCAAGCCAGAGCCAGGTCTGCATGCCGGCCGGGAAACCGTATTTCAAGAGTTCGGTAATGTCGGTGGTGCCGGCCTGCCAGTACATCGCCATGATGGCGAGCATCATCAGGACAGAGCCGAGCAGCGTATAGAGGAAGAACTTGTAGGACGCGTAGACGCGGTCCTTGCCGCCCCAGACGCCGATGATGACGAACATCGGAATGAGGGTCGCTTCGAAGAAGACGTAGAAGAGCACGACGTCGAGCGAAACGAAGACGCCGGTCATGACCACTTCCAGAAGCAGGAAGGCGATCATGTACTCCTTGAGGCGCTTTTCGATCGTATTCCAGCTGGCGAGCACGCAGAACGGCATCAGGAAGGTCGTCAGGATGACGAACAGCATGGAGATGCCGTCGACGCCGAGATGATAGGAGATGCCGGTGCCGAGCCAGTTGTGCTTCTCGACCATCTGGAAGCCGGAATTCGAATTGTCGAAACCGATCCAGATGAACAGCGAGACGATGAAGGTGAAGACCGTCGTGAACAGCGAGACGTTGAGGATATTGCGGCGCCCGAAGGGGCCGTCTTCCCGTGTCAGAAGCAGCAACAGTACGCCGACCAGCGGCAGGAAGGTGACCGTCGAGAGAATTGGCCAGTCGGTCATTAGATCGAGCTCCCGAGCATCATCCAGGTGACGAGGGCGGCGATGCCGATCAGCATCGCGAACGCATAGTGATAAAGGTAACCGGACTGCAGCTTGACCACCCGGTTGGTGACGTCGACCACGCGGGCGGCAACGCCGTTCGGGCCGTAGGTATCGATGACGCCGATGTCACCCTTCTTCCACAGGAACCGGCCGAGCGCCTTGGCGGAACGGACGAAGAGGAAGTCGTAGAGTTCGTCGAAATACCACTTGTTGAGCAGGAACTCGTAGAGGACCTTCTGTGAAGCGGCGAGACGACGGGGGGTCGACGGCGACTTGATGTAGAAATACCAGGCAGTGACGAAGCCGACCGCCATGGCGATGAACGGGCTCCAGGCGACCAGGACCGGCACGTGATGAAACTCTTCGAGGATCTTATTGTCCGGAAGCGTGAACAGCGCGCCCTTCCAGAACTCCGGATATTCGTGGCCGAAGAAATAACCTTCGAACAGCACGCCGGCGACAACCGCACCAGCAGCAAGGATATAGAGCGGCGCCAGCATGACCATCGGCGATTCATGCACATGATGCATGACGTCGGCCGACGCGCGCGGCTTGCCGAAGAAGGTCATGAACGCGAGGCGCCAGGAATAGAAGCTGGTGAACAGCGCGGCGATGACCAGAAGCGTGAAGGCGAAGCCCGCCACCGGCGAATGCGACGAATAGGCGCTTTCGATGATCACGTCCTTGGAGAAGAAGCCGGCGAAACCGAGCATCGTTCCGGGGATACCGACGCCGGTCAGCGCCAACGTGCCGATCGTCATCATCCAGAAGGTGACCGGAATGTGCTTACGAAGGCCGCCCATGTAGCGCATGTCCTGTTCGCCATCGACGGCATGAATGACCGAGCCGGCGCCAAGGAACAGCAGCGCCTTGAAGAAGGCATGCGTGAACAGGTGGAAGATCGCCGCGCCATAAGCGCCGAGGCCGAGCGCCACGAACATGTAGCCGAGCTGCGAGCAGGTCGAATAGGCGATGACGCGCTTGATGTCGTTCTGGACGAGGCCGACGGTCGCCGCGAAGAAAGCGGTGATCGCGCCGATGACGGTGACGACAAGCAGAGCATTGGGCGACAGTTCGAAGATCGGCGACATGCGGGCGACGAGGAAGACACCGGCCGTCACCATGGTCGCGGCATGGATGAGCGCCGAGACCGGGGTCGGGCCTTCCATGGCGTCCGGCAGCCAGGTGTGCAGCAGGAACTGCGCCGACTTGCCCATCGCGCCCATGAACAACAGCAGGCAGACGATGGTGATCGCACCGCTCTTGGTCACCTCCATGCCGAAGATGTTGGCGATGACCTGAGACGCCTCCGGAGCGCCTGCGGCCGGCAGATAGGTGGCGGCAGCCGCAAAGATCGTCTCGAAGCTGATCGAGCCGAACAGCACGAAGACACCGGCAATGCCGAGCACGAAACCGAAGTCGCCGACGCGGTTGACGATGAAGGCCTTCATGGCGGCGGCGGATGCCGACGGCTTCTTGAACCAGAAACCGATGAGCAGGTAGGACGCCAGACCGACGCCTTCCCAGCCGAAGAACATCTGGGCAAGGTTGTCGGCCGTAACCAGCATCAGCATCGCGAAGGTGAACAGCGACAGATAGGCGAAGAAGCGCGGCCGATGCGGGTCGTGGTGCATGTAGCCGATCGAATAGACATGCACGAGCGTCGAGACGGTGTTGACGACGACGAACATCACCGCCGTCAGCGTATCGACGCGGAAGGCCCATTCGACGTCGATGCCGCCGGACTGGATCCAGCGCATCACCGGGACCTTGATCACTTCGCCTGCTTCGCCATGGGCGAGCGCGACGTTGAAGAAGACGATCCAGGAGAGCACGGCCGCTATGATCATCAGGCCGCTGGTGACGTATTCGGACGCCTTTGCACCGATCGAACGGCCGAACAGGCCGGCGATCAGGAAGCCGATCAGGGGAAGAAAGACGATTGCCTTGTAGATCATGACCCGATCAGCCCTTCATCATATTGACGTCTTCGACGGCGATCGAACCGCGATTGCGGTAGAAGACGACGAGAATTGCAAGACCGATGGCCGCTTCGGCGGCCGCCACGGTCAGAATGAACAATGCGAAGACCTGGCCGACGATGTCGTTCAGGAAGGAGGAGAAGGCCACCATGTTCAGGTTGACCGAGAGCAGGATGAGCTCCACCGACATCAGGATGATGATGACGTTCTTGCGGTTCAGGAAGATGCCGAAGACGCCGAGCGTGAAGAGGATGGCGCTGACCGTGAGGTAATGGGAAAGTCCGATTTCCATTTTTCTTGTTCCTTGTTCCCGCCTCAGACGCCCTGGCCCGGCTTGACCTTGACCACTTCGACAGCGGTCGCGGGCGTGCGGGCCACCTGCTGTGATATGTCCTGACGCTTGATGTTGGTGCGGTGTCGCAGGGTCAGCACGATCGCGCCGATCATCGCCACCAGAAGCACCAGGCCGGCGATCTGGAAGAAGTAGACGTAATTCGTATAGAGCACGTCGCCGAGCGCCGCCGTGTTGGTGCGGGTCGCCGGGTTCGGGATCGGCATGGTGATCGATTTCGCCGCTTCCGGGGTGAGCACGCTGCCACCGACAACGACCACCAGTTCCGCAGCCACGATAAGGCCGATCAATATGCCGATCGGCGCATATTGCAGCACGCCGGAGCGCAGTTCCGCAAAGTCGATGTCGAGCATCATGACGACGAAGAGGAAGAGGACCGCGACTGCGCCGATATAGACGACCAGCAGGATCATCGCCAGGAATTCGGCGCCCGTCAGCAGGAAGAGACCGGCGGCGTTGAAGAAGACCAGGATGAGGAACAGCACCGAGTGCACCGGGTTCTTGGCCGAAATGACCATGAACGCCGACGCCACCGCGATGAACGCGAAGAGATAGAAGAAGATTGCCTGCAGACCCATCGTGGTGCCTTTTCGTCCCTCACCGGGATCGGGACGAATGCCCCTACCCGTCGAAACCCGGCCTTTTGATATGCGCCGGGTATTTCATCCAGATGTCACCGGCACCGCCCGCTGATTGGGGGCGCCGGACAAATCACCCCGCCTTAGCGGTAGGGCGCATCGATTGCCATGTTGCGAGCGATTTCGCGCTCCCAGCGGTCGCCGTTTTCCAGGAGACGCGCCTTGTCGAAATAGAGTTCTTCGCGCGTCTCGGTCGAGAATTCGAAGTTCGGACCCTCGACGATCGCATCAACCGGGCAGGCTTCCTGGCAAAAGCCGCAATAGATGCACTTCACCATGTCGATATCGTAACGCACCGTGCGGCGGGTGCCGTCGTTGCGGCGCGGGCCGGCCTCGATGGTGATCGCCTGGGCAGGACAGATCGCCTCGCAGAGCTTGCAGGCGATGCAGCGTTCCTCGCCGTTCGGATAACGGCGCAGCGCATGCTCGCCACGGAAACGCGGGGAGACGGGGCCCTTTTCGAACGGATAGTTGATCGTCGCCTTCTGCTTGAAGAAGTAGCGCATCGACAGGAAGAACGCGCCGACGAACTCCTTCAGGAACAGCGAATTCACGGCTTGGCCGAGACTTGCCATCTTTATTCTCCAATGATGCTAAAAGCTTGGGCGGACATGTTCACGGTCATGATCATGCCCATCCCGTCAGCTTCAGCACGAATGCGGTAATGACGACCATGGCGAGCGACAGCGGCAGGAAGATCTTCCAGCCGAGGCGCATGAGCTGGTCGTAGCGGTAACGCGGTACGAAGGCCTTCACCATGGCGAACATGAAGAAGACGAGCATCGACTTCAGCATGAACCAGACGATGCCCGGTACCCAGTTGAGGAGCCAGATATCGACCGGCGGCAGCCAGCCCCCGAGGAACAGGATTGTCGTCAGCGCGCACATCAGGCAGACGGCTGCGTATTCGCCGAGCATGAACATCATGTATGGCGAGGAGCCGTACTCGACCATAAAGCCGGCGACCAGCTCCGATTCCGCTTCGGGAAGATCGAAGGGCGGGCGGTTCGTTTCGGCAAGCGCCGAGATGAAGAACACCACGAACATCGGGAACAGCGCCAGCCAGTGCCAATCCAGGAAGGAAGCAGGCAGGCCCATCCTCGTGCCGAGGCCGTCATGCTGGGCATTGACGATATCGGTGAGGTTCAGCGAGCCGACGCAGAGCAGAACGGTGACGATGACGAAGCCGATCGAGACTTCATAGGAGACCATCTGCGCCGCCGAGCGGAGCGCGCCGAGGAACGGATATTTCGAGTTCGAAGCCCAGCCACCCATGATGATGCCGTAGACTTCGAGCGAGGAGATCGCAAAGATATAGAGGATGCCGACATTGATGTTGGCAATCACCCATCCGTCCGCGAGCGGCACCACCGCCCAGGTCGACAGGGCCAGGAGCACGGCAACCAGCGGTGCGAGCAGGAAGACGGCCTTGTTGGCGCCAGCCGGAATGACCGGCTCCTTGAAGACGAACTTCAAAAGGTCGGCGAAGGACTGGAACAGGCCGAAGGGGCCGACGACGTTCGGGCCGCGGCGCAGCTGGACGGCCGCCCAGATCTTGCGGTCGGCAAGCAGAACATAGGCGATGAAGACGAGCAGGCAGACCAGCAGCAGCAGCGACTGCGCGACCATGACGATGCCCGGCCAGACGTAGATGGAAAAGAACGAGTCCATGTTCAAAATTACTCCGCCGCAGCCTGGAAATTGTTGCGGGCCAATGCCGAGCATTCAGCCATGACGGCCGAAGCGCGAGCGATCGGGTTCGTCAAATAGAAGTCTTTGATCGGCGACGCAAACCCGGACTTGGTCATACCACCGGCTTTTTGGCCAAGTGCGGCAATTTCGTTCACCGAGCCCGCTGCAATCTCGTCGACGGCGGCGAAATGCGGGTAGTCGGCATAGAGTTTTGCACGTAGGGCGCTCAGCGAATCAAATGGCAGTTTGTTTCCGAGCACATCGGAGAGCGCGCGGATGATCGCCCAGTCTTCGCGAGCCTCGCCCGGCGCGAAGCCGGCGCGGTTGCCCATCTGGACGCGGCCTTCGGTATTGACCCAGGTGCCGGACTTTTCGGTATAGGCCGCCCCCGGCAGGATGACGTCGGCATTGTGCGCGCCGGCATCGCCGTGGCTGCCGATATAGACGGTGAACTTGGCGCCCTTCTTCGAGAAGTCGAGTTCGTCGGCACCGAGCAGGAAGAGAACGTCCATGCCGGTCAGCTGGGCGCTGGCATTGGCGCCGTTCGCACCCGGAACGAAGCCGAGGTCGAGGCCGCCGACGCGGGCAGCGGCGGTGTGAAGCACGGCAAAGCCGTTCCACTCGTCGGTCAGCGCGCCGACCGAGCCGGCAAGCTGGGCGGCCGCGGCCAGAATCGCCGCGCCATCCGGACGGGAGAGAGCCCCCTGCCCTATGATGATCATCGGATTCTTTGCAGCCCGCAGCTTATCGGCGAAGCTGTTTGCGCCGGAAGCGAGGTCGGAGAGCGTTTCGGCGCCTGCACCGAGATAGTCGTAGACGTAACGCAGTTCGCTGACTTCGCCGATCACGCCGATCGGGAAGTTGCCGCGGCGGAAGCGCTTGCGGATGCGAGCGTTGAGGACGGCTGCCTCGAGACGCGGATTGGCGCCGATCAGGAGCAGTGCGCCGGCCTGTTCGATGCCTTCGATCGTCGGGTTGAAGATATAGCTTGCGCGGCCGAGCGACGGATCAAGCGCCGTCCCGTCCTGGCGACAGTCGAGATTTTCCGATCCGAGCGACCGGATCAGCTCCTTTAGGGCATACATTTCTTCGACCGAAGCCAGATCGCCGGCGATCGCGCCGATCTTTGCAACGGACGTTGCGGAAACCGCAGCCTTGATGGCGCCGAAGGCTTCGCCCCAGGATGCAGCCTGAAGGCGGCCGTCCTTGCGGACGTAGGGCCGGTCGAGGCGCTGGGTCTTCAGGCCGTCCCAGATGAAACGGGTCTTGTCGGAGATCCACTCCTCGTTCACCTGCTCGTTGACGCGCGGCATGATGCGCATCACTTCGCGGCCACGGGTATCGACGCGGATCGCCGAGCCGACGGCATCCATCACGTCGATCGATTCGGTCTTGTTGAGCTCCCACGGACGGGCGGTGAAGGCGAAGGGACGCGAGGTGAGCGCGCCGACCGGGCAAAGGTCGATGACATTGCCCTGCAGTTCCGAGGTCATGGCGCTTTCGAGATAGGTGGTGATCTCGGCATCCTCGCCGCGGCCGATCAGGCCGAGCTCGGAAATGCCGCCGACTTCGGTGGTGAAGCGGACGCAGCGCGTGCAGTGGATGCAGCGGTTCATCACGGTCTTGACCAGCGGGCCGATATACTTGTCTTCGACGGCGCGCTTGTTTTCCGTGTAGCGGGAGCTGTCGATGCCAAAGGCCATCGCCTGGTCCTGCAGATCGCATTCACCGCCCTGGTCGCAGATCGGGCAATCCAGCGGATGGTTGATCAGCAGGAATTCCATCACGCCTTCGCGGGCCTTCTTGACCATCGGCGTATTGGTGAAGATTTCCGGCAACTCGCCGTTCGGGCCGCCGCGGACATCGCGCACACCCATGGCGCAGGAGGCTGCCGGCTTCGGCGGGCCGCCCTTCACTTCGATCAAGCACATGCGGCAATTGCCGGCGACCGAAAGACGTTCGTGGAAACAAAAGCGCGGGACCTCGGCGCCGGCTTCCTCGCATGCCTGAAGCAGCGTGAAATGATCCGGAACTTCGACCTCTTTGCCGTCAACCTTCAGCTTAACCATCGTCTCACTTACGTCCTTAGTTCCATCCTTTGGGTCTCCTGGGGGTCAGGCGACTCGGGGACATGTTCTTTTATTTCAACAGAGCTTTCGCCTGGCCGACCCAGTCGTCGCGGCTGATGCGTCCCTCGAAACCCAATTGCTTGTCGAAGCGGGCGATATCGGTCTCGTTCCAGGCAGCAACCTGTGCAAGGCTCGTTACGCCCAGGCCGTTCAACACTTCCGCCAGCTTCGGACCGATGCCCGAAATCTGCTTCAAGTCGCCGCCCGCAGGTGCCTTGGCCGTCTTCGCCTTCGCCGGCTTTACCGGTGCCGGCTGCCTGGCCGAAACCTTCGGAGCAGCCTTGGGCGCAGCTTTTGCCGGCGCAGCCTTGGCGGCCGGCTTCTTGACCGGTTCGGCAACGGGTGCCGCCTTGAGAACCGGAGCAGCTGCCTTGCGCGGCGCCTTCGGCTTTTCGGCGAGCGGCGCGGGCTTTGCGGCAACGGCAGCAACAACCGGCTCCACGACCAATGGTGTTTCCACAGGCGCCGGAGCTTTGGCGGGTGTCGCGGCGGTCGGTTTTTCCTCGGTCGCCTTCTGGCGGCTACCTGCTTCCATCGCGCCCTGCAACGCGCCGAAGAACACCCCGGCCATCTGCGTGGCAATACCGAAACCGATCGCGGTTGCGGCAGCCATGTTCGCCATCAGCGGATTGAGCTTCATTGCCTCGGAAAAATCGGGCATGCGCGCTGGATCGAGCGCCGGACGATCCGTCGTCTCCCGTTCATGCTCTTTGCCCGACTTCGTCACGTGACTACTCCGCAGCTTCCAGGACGGCGCCATGCGCCGTCGCGTTTCGGGTATACTGGTCGATACGTGCTTCGATCTCCGGACGGAAATGCCGGATCAGGCCTTGAACAGGCCAAGCCGCCGCATCGCCGAGCGCGCAGATGGTGTGACCTTCGATCTGCTTGGTCACCTGGAACAGCATGTCGATTTCGCGCTTCTGGGCATTGCCCTTGACCATGCGCTCCAGCACCCGCCACATCCAGCCGGTGCCTTCGCGGCACGGCGTGCACTGGCCGCAGCTCTCGTGCTTGAAGAAGGCCGAGATGCGGGCGATCGCCTTGATGACGTCCGTCGACTTGTCCATGACGATGGCGCCGGCGGTGCCGAAGGAGGAGCCGACGGCGCGCAGGCCGTCGAAATCCATCTGGCAATCCATGATGTCCTTGGCCGGCACGATCGGGCAAGATGCACCGCCGGGGATGACCGCCAGCAGATTGTCCCAGCCGCCGCGAATGCCGCCGGCATGCTTGTCGACCAGCTCGCGGAAGGTGATGCCCATTACTTCTTCGACGGTGCACGGCTTGTTGACGTGGCCGGAGAGCATGAACAGCTTGGTGCCGACATTGTTCGGACGGCCCATGGACGAGAACCAGCCGGCGCCGCGGCGCAGGATGGTCGGAGCAACAGCGATCGATTCGACGTTGTTGACCGTGGTCGGGCAGCCGTAGAGGCCCATGTTGGCCGGGAACGGGGGTTTAAGGCGCGGCTGGCCCTTCTTGCCTTCCAGGCTTTCGAGCAGCGCTGTTTCTTCGCCGCAGATATAGGCGCCGGCGCCGTGGTGGACGTAGATGTCGAAATCCCAGCCAAGCTTGTTGTTGCCACCGAGCAGGCCGAAATCATAGCACTCGTCGATCGCCGCCTGCAGCGCTTCGCGCTCGCGCATGTATTCGCCGCGCACATAGATGTAGGCCGTGTTGGCGCCCATGGCGAAACCGGCGATGACGCAGCCTTCGATCAGCGTATGCGGATCGTGGCGCATGATCTCGCGGTCCTTGCAGGTGCCGGGCTCGGATTCGTCGGCATTGACCACCAGGTAATGCGGACGGCCATCCGATTCCTTCGGCATGAAGGACCATTTGAGACCGGTCGGGAAGCCTGCGCCGCCGCGGCCGCGAAGGCCCGAAGCCTTCATCTCGTTGATGATCCAGTCCCGGCCCTTCTCGATGATCTCCTTGGTGCCATCCCAATGGCCGCGGCTCATCGCGCCCTTCAGGGACTTGTCCTTGAGGCCGTAGATATTGGTAAAGATGCGATCCTGATCTTTCAACATGATCTATTCCACAAGTCCGTCGCGATTAAGCCGGTTGTCAGTCGATATATTGCAGCCTTTTTCAAAGGCCGCACACAAATTCTCAAATGTCACGACTCACCTTCAGTCGTGGTTTTGCGCCGTGTGCGCTTCGGCTTCAAGTCGCCGGAGACTGCACCCGGTTCCGGCGGCGCGCCTTCCGCGGCACTGCCGGGCGTCTTCGCAGCCGGTTTGCTCTTCGCAGTCGCCGAAGGCGGCTGCTTCTCCGCGGCCTTGGCATTCGCTGCGGCAGCCGCCGGGGCGGTGGCAGGGGTCTTCAACTTCGGGTCCGTCTCCGCCGCCGTGTCCTTGGGACGACCTGCGTCGGCCGGAGGAACGCTTGCAGCCGCCGCGGCCTCTTCGGCGCTCGGATGCGGGTCGAGGTTGGTGCGGACCGGCTTGATCTCGTCGTTCAACGTCTGCGGGCCGCCCTCGGGCGCCGAGAAGATGCGGTCGATCTGGGGGCCGGGCTTGATCTCATGGCCCTTGCCTGCCTCGAAAGCGTCGATGATCTCCTCGAGACGCTGCGGCGTCAGGTCCTCATAGGCATCCTTGAAGATGATGACCATCGGCGCGTTGACGCATGCGCCTTGGCACTCGACCTCTTCCCACGACAAAGTGCCCTCTGCATTCAGCGCGAACGGATCGTGATGGATCTTGTGCTGACAGACTTTCATCAGGTCTTCCGCGCCGCGCAGCATGCAGGGCGTGGTGCCGCAGACCTGGATATGGGCGCGGGTGCCGACCGGCTTCAGCTGGAACTGGGTGTAGAAAGTCGCGACTTCGAGGACCCGGATATAGGGCATATCGAGCTTGTTGGCGACGAACTCGATCGCCGCGCGGGTCACCCAGCCATCCTGTTCCTGCGCACGCATCAGGAGCGGGATGACAGCCGATTGCTGCCGGCCTGCCGGATATTTCCTGATCGTTGCCTCGGCCCAGACGGCATTTTCGTCATTGAAGGCGAATATTGCCGGCTGCACCTGGTCTTCGGCTAATCGACGAACGGACATTCTTTTCCACGCCTTATCAGTTTATGGATCCACACCGCGATTTCGTGAGCGACACGAATTCGCAGGCATAGGCAGACTTGTCTTTCTGCATGAACACTATGAACTTTGTTCCACTGGGAACGGAGGTCTTGATCTCATATCCTTCGGACAGGAGATCGCGCATCGATTTCGATCCGCCGGCTTGCGTCGAAATCGCGCCATCCGTCTGCGCCTGCTGCGCGAACGCAACCGGGGCGGCAGAGATAACGGCAGCGAAAACGACGGCGCGCAGCATCAGCGGTCCACCTCGCCGAAGACGATGTCGATCGAGCCGAGCACCGCCGAGACGTCGGCCAGCTGGTGACCCCGACAGATGAAATCCATCGCCTGGAGATGGGCATAACCCGGCGCGCGGATCTTGCAGCGATAGGGCTTGTTGGTGCCGTCGGCGACCAGGAAGACGCCGAACTCGCCCTTCGGGGCCTCGACCGCCGCATAAACCTCGCCGGCCGGCACGTGATAACCTTCGGTATAGAGCTTGAAGTGATGGATCAGCGCTTCCATTGACCGCTTCATCTCGCCGCGCTTCGGCGGCACCACCTTGCCGTCCGCAGACGAGAACGGGCCAGTCCTGGCGTCGCCGAGCAGACGGTTGACGCACTGCTTCATGATCTTCACCGACTCGCGCATCTCGATCATGCGGATCAGGTAACGATCGTAGCAGTCGCCGTTCTTGCCGATCGGGATGTCGAATTCGAGGTCGGAATAGCACTCGTAAGGCTGCGAGCGGCGCAAGTCCCAGGCAGCTCCCGAACCGCGGACCATGACGCCGGAAAAGCCCCAGGCCCAGGCGTCTTCGAGCTTGACGACGCCGATATCGACATTGCGCTGCTTGAAGATGCGGTTGCCGGTGAGCAATTCGTCGATGTCGTCCAGCTTTGCCGGGAATTCATCGCACCACTTGCCGATATCCTCGACCAGTTCCGGCGGCAGGTCCTGATGGACGCCGCCCGGACGGAAATAGGCCGCATGCATGCGCGAGCCCGAGGCGCGCTCATAGAACACCATCAGCTTCTCGCGCTCTTCGAAACCCCAGAGCGGCGGCGTCAGCGCGCCGACGTCCATCGCCTGCGTGGTGACGTTGAGAAGATGCGAAAGGATGCGGCCGATTTCCGAATAGAGAACGCGGATCAGCTGGCCGCGGATCGGGATCTGGATATCCAGGAGCTTTTCGACGGCGAGCGCGAAAGCATGTTCCTGGTTCATCGGCGCGACGTAGTCGAGGCGGTCGAAATAAGGGATCGCCTGCAGATAGGTCTTGGTCTCGATCAGCTTTTCGGTGCCGCGGTGAAGCAGGCCGATATGCGGATCGACGCGCTCCACGATTTCGCCGTCGAGCTCCAGCACAAGGCGCAACACGCCATGCGCCGCCGGATGCTGCGGTCCGAAATTGATATTGAAATTGCGGACGTTGTGTTCGGTCATTCTGCTTGCTCCATGCCGGGCGAACAATCGCACCGAGCGGGAAAGAAGTGCGGACGGGCGGCGCGGCTGCGCCGATCCCTAAGCTTTCGCCTTTTCGTCGCCGGGGAGCACGTAGTCGGTGCCTTCCCAGGGGCTCAAGAAATCGAAATTGCGGAACTCCTGGCGCAGTTCGACGGGTTCGTAGACGACGCGCTTGGCGTTGTCGTCATAACGGACCTCGACGAAACCGGTGGTCGGGAAATCCTTGCGCAGCGGGTGGCCTTCGAAACCGTAGTCCGTCAGGATGCGGCGCAGGTCCGGATGGCCGGTGAACAGGATGCCGTACATGTCCCAGGCTTCGCGCTCGAACCAGTCGGCGCCCGGATAGACCGGGCAGGCAGACGGAACCGGCTCGTCCTCGGCGGTCGCGACCTTGACGCGGATACGCTGGTTCTGGCGCGGCGACAGAAGGTGGTAGACGACGTCGAAACGCTTTTCGCGTGCCGGATAGTCCACTCCGCAGATGTCGATGAAGCTGATGAACCCGCATTGCACGTCGTCGCGCAGGAAGGTCAGCAGCGGCAGCAGGTTTTCCGCGGTCGCCGTCAGCGTCAGTTCGCCATAGGCGATCTGCGCGTCCGCCACGAGGGACGCACGCGCTTCGCGAATATAGGTCGAAAGCTCGTTCAGGGCTTCACTCATGATCTTGTCCAATTACCCTTAGCCTCTGGCCCTCAGCGCTCGATCGTGCCGGTCCGCCGGATCTTCTTCTGCAGCAGAAGCACGCCGTAGAGCAGTGCCTCCGCCGTGGGGGGACAGCCCGGAACATAGATGTCGATCGGCACGACGCGATCGCAGCCACGCACCACCGCGTAGGAATAGTGGTAATAGCCGCCGCCATTGGCGCAGGAGCCCATCGAAATGACGTAACGCGGCTCTGGCATCTGGTCGTAGACCTTGCGGAGCGCGGGCGCCATCTTGTTGGTCAGCGTGCCGGCGACGATCATCACGTCCGACTGGCGCGGCGAGGCACGCGGCGCAAAACCGAAGCGCTCGACGTCATAACGCGGCATCGAAAGCTGCATCATCTCGACCGCGCAGCAGGCGAGGCCGAAGGTCATCCACATCAGCGAGCCCGTGCGGGCCCAGGTGATCAGCTCATCCGTGGAGGTGACGAGAAAACCCTTGTCGGCGAGTTCATTGTTGATCTCGCCGAAGAACGCGTCGTCGCTGCCGATGGGCTTGCCCGTATTCGGATCGATAATGCCCTTGGGCTGCGGCGCGACGAGAGTGCTGCCGTTGTCGACTACTCCCATTCCAGCGCTCCTTTCTTCCATTCATATATAAAGCCGATCGTCAGAACGGCGAGGAATACCATCATCGACCAGAAGCCGAACCAGCCGACCGCGCCGAAAGACACGGCCCAGGGAAACAGGAAGGCCACTTCGAGATCGAAGATGATGAAGAGGATCGAGACCAGGTAGAAACGAATGTCGAACTTCATGCGCGCATCGTCGAAGGCATTGAAGCCGCATTCGTAAGCCGAAAGCTTTTCCGAATCGGGCGCCTTGTAGGCGACGGCGAACGGCGCAACCAGAAGCGCGATGCCGATCACCAGGGAAATGCCGATGAAAATCGCGATCGGGATATAGGAAGTGAGGAGTTCACTCATTGTATTCGATCCCAGCTTGCCTGAAGCGTCGGGAGACGACGCCTGAATATCAATGCACAGGCAAAGCGAACGTGCATTGCAACAAGCCGTGGTTAGCGCAGCCGAAGCCCCGGCGCAAGCTTTTTGAATGTCGCATCCTGCGCCAAAATGGAGCAGTTCAAACGATTATCAGCGGCTGTATCATAGCGACAACCTCAGACCGTGACCATGAGGAACCGGTGGCGGCCGGATCGTATCGGGAAGCATGTTCTTCTGGGTGGCGAATGGCGCGAGTGACGGGGCTCGAACCCGCGACCTCCGGCGTGACAGGCCGGCACTCTAACCGACTGAGCTACACCCGCGCATAATGCCGACCAGCGGCAGCCGCCTTATGCGCAAGACGCGCAATCGGCGGAAAGTTCGAATAAGAGAATGGCGCGAGTGACGGGGCTCGAACCCGCGACCTCCGGCGTGACAGGCCGGCACTCTAACCAACTGAGCTACACCCGCGCATTTCTCTTGAGGCCGAAACCTCGGAGCCGGGCGACCTCAATCGCTCGGTTGAGCGGCTAACTAAGAGGTTCGCGATCGGGTGTCAAGCGCGTTTCAAGACAAAAGGATGACGTCCCGTCGCTTTGCCCTCTCCTGCCCCATATGCGCCCCTGTCCAGTCGGCTCTTCCCCAAAATTTTCAAAAAAACATCATGAAAGCCCTTGCGATTTTTCCGCGATCCGCATAGATCACGGCCACCGACGCGGCGGGCCTTGTTGCTCCGCAATCGCGAACGGGCGATTAGCTCAGTTGGTAGAGCGCCTCGTTTACACCGAGGATGTCGGCGGTTCGAGTCCGTCATCGCCCACCATTCTATTTCCTCAGTATCGTTCGAACCCATTGCGCTATAAGGCTTTTTGCCCATATCGACGTCACGAATGGGTCTCGCATGTGCTCGCCGTTCTCCGCTATTATTGCCAATGCCTCTTTATCTTCATGACCGGCTTGAAGCGACATCCCGCCTCACAAGCTCCAGTCTCGTGCGGTTTGGAGACCGAACTTCCAGCGGAGAGCCTAGTATCGAAGGGCTCGGGAAAGCACCTATTAAACGATTGCGCTTATTCGTGAGTAGCAATTAGGTTGGATCTTCATCACTCGACTTCGGATCCACCGTGCCCGCTCCTTTTCACTACCACTCGGTAACAACCATCAACGAAAGTCGGTCGCGCGAAATAGTTTGGCGACGACTTACCCAATTTCAGGATATTGACCGATCTGCTGAAAGGTTGATGCGCCAGCGCCCTGACATTCCGCCAGGGCAGAGAAGTAACGTTAAGAAACAAATTCACCAGCTCTCGTTCTCTTTGACGCAGGCGAAGGAATTTTTTAAATCGGCTGAAGCCAGCGGCCCGACTACCCGCGCATTGCAAACCTATTACGGACTAACGGCTCTTGCGAACGTCAAAATTCTCTGGGAAGGAACTGGCGACGACTGCTTTGAGCGTCGCAATGGTCGTTACAACGCCCATGGGTTGGAGCTGAAACTTGGCGATCAAGTGCTCAACTTTGGAGCGGAGCCTAAACGATATTTGGATAGGTCATTGTCTGGCCTTTTCGGCCTGTGGCACAAATATGCAACTCATATCCCGCAATACGCAGAAAGCATCGACCAACATGGATATGAAAGCAACAGTTCAGCGTTGCGCGCTGTATCATCTGTAACCCGCCTTTCTGAAATTACTTTCCCCAGTAATCACTTAACCCTACTCGAATGCCTTAGGCACATCCCAGCGCTTCAGCAAAGTTTATCGGCCTATGGGATAAAACCGAATTTGGTCCGAGGCCGTATTCAGCTTCAAAACTCGTTCGATACCAACGAGAATCGGACGCGGGGAACTCGAACCTATACACTACATCCTTCGGACGAAGAAATTAGGCTCGGAGTTATGGAGAAATTTTTATTTCCAGCTCAGTATTTTGAAGACTTCAATATCATATCTCCACCGAACGGCATTATATTAAATATAGATACCATTCGACCCTCGGAGAAACACGGCTCTTCTCCAGAAACATTTAGCGGTGACAGAAACCTTTGTTATTTTATAGGAGATGGAGATTTCTTAAACGAATTTGGATATTACCATATTGGACTATACATAGCAGGAATGATTACGCGATATCACCCTACCTATTGGATCAAAGAACTCCAGATCAATTCGATTGCAACCGCCTTAGTTGACGAACTGGTCGACTCTGCGCTGACTAGAGTGCCACTTTTAGTTCTCAGCCTGCTAGAGAGGTCTGTCTTCATCTACGATTGACACCGGCCCCTGACGCGGGGAAGAACATCCGCCGTGAGCGCGACAGCTCGCTCCATTCCGGCCGCCCCTATAGTCTCCGATCCGCGAGGCATATCAGGCATTTCACCGTCGAACGCTTCCGGGTGCCAGCAATCATTCAGCGAATCTTTTCCGCCACTTCGTCCCCGCTCCTCAACCCGTTCCTAAAATCGGTTCCGAACTGCCCGTCTGCGGATAGACGCTCGGGCGCAGCCTGGAGCACGAGGAGACAGGAATGGGAAAACATCATCTCAGACACGGCATCGACATGGGAGGCGCCGGCGGATGCGCTCGGTGCCGGACGGCGAACGTTCGCGGCGGGAGGGGATGATGCTGGATCTTGGACTTTCCCTGACTGGTCCCGGCACGTTTCCCGGCGTCGGTGAGCCGCCCGAGGAGGGCGGGTTCATCCTGATGGATGCCGAAGGCAACGCGCTTGCCGACACAGAAAACAATCAGCTCACCATCAGCCAACTCACGATCCGCCGATTCATCGGCCTGGAGGACTGACACGATGCCATCGCGCCAAATTCCGAAACTCTACATTCCCTCCGATGCCACCGAAGCGGCAATCCGGGCCGTACATGCGGCAGCGGTCGCGGCGGCCGGCGGCGGCACCATCCTGCTGCCGGATGCGGTGATCACGCTCACGGAGCCGCTACCGGTCGCTTCCGGCGTCGGTTACCAGGGCGTGCAGCCGGTGCTGAACTATCTCAACGACACACTCCCGGACAGCGGATGGGATTTCGCGGGCGGCACGGTGCTTGCCGGCGACGGGTCGTTTCCGGCTTTTGCCGCCAATGACGCAGACCTTGGCTCGCCGTCTGCGACGATCACTGCCGACTGCATTACCGGCTGGCGATGCGAGCATATCGGCTTTACCGGCTTCACGCGCGCCATCAGCATCGGCGCGGTGAACAATATCGGCCTGCAGTTTTCCGCCATCCACGATCTCTTCATTCGCGACTGCAGCGACTGGGGCATATTCCTTGCCAATTTCATGCACACGGACGTTTGCCGGGTCTGGACGCATCTCTGCGAAAACGGCCAGTATTATGCGTCATTGCTGTCGGGCTCGACGTTGATGCCTGGAAACAGCCGCTTCGATTCGCTCTTCAACATCATTCCGGCCGATGGACGGGACAATCGGCTCTGCCGGGGTATCGTATTCGAAGCCGGCGGAGACGGCGCTCGTCTGAACGAAATGTATGTCGACCGCATCCAGAACAACGCCTTCAACCGGGCCGAACTTGTGGCCAGCGCGACCTTCTCGAACGGCTCGGCGAATATCGCCGTTGCCGACGGCGGCAAATTCCGGGCGCGCATGCCGGTCGCGTTCACGAGCAGCAATTACGGGATCACCGCCGGGCGGGTCCATGTCGTCAAATCGGTGAGCGGCAACACGATCCAGATCGGCAACGCCTTCACCTCCCCGGCCATAATCGCGTCCGGCAGCGGCTCGCTCATGCTCTCGTCCTGGGGCATGCCCTGTTTCGAATTGAGCGCCCGCAACGAAGGGGCGTTCGTCTCCAACTCACGTTTCTTCGGCGTGGATGCGGAAGGCGCCTCCGGCGCGGGGATTTATGTAGAGAACGCACAGGGCTGCGACCTCAACATCTCCGAGGTCGCTGGTGACAGAAATGCCGATATTGTCGGGCGGCGCGCGGGCTTCAGCCGCTTCTATAGCAGCAACACCGCGGTGACGGATTTCGACACGGTCTCGGCCACCAGCCAGTTTCACGGCGCGCGTGGAGTTGGTCGTCAAGCAATGTTGTCGGGCCTATGGACAGACCAAACCCGCGGCGGATTGGCGGTCTTCAACATTCGTGGCGATGCCTGGGAGAACCAGGGCGATCTGGAAGTCCGGGGTGGTAACAGCTTCATCTATCCCCGATTCGGGATGGGAATTAAGTCGACGCTCAAGACCGCGAACACCGTGCTCCATCCACTGGATGCCGGGCTCGTCACCTTCGACGCCGCGTCGGCCCTCGTCTGCACGCTGCCCGCGATCACCAATTCGTCGGATGCGACCTCGCTGGTGGGGCTGCCGTTTCATATCGTCAATGCCGGATCGGCGGATCTGACGGTCAATACCAACGGCACGCAGCTCTTCAACAAGATCTCGGGCAAGACCGGCTATACGTTGAATGCCGGCGAAAGCCTGCTGGTGGTCGCCGCCGAAGGAGCCGGCTCGACGCTCTTCTGGGCCACCTTCCCGAGTGTCGGCGTTGCCTGAACCGCTGCGCTTTACAGGCTGTCGCTTCAGAGCGGCAGCCCCGTCAATCGCGCCAGCGCCGCGCGCTTTTCCTCAAGCGTTGTCAGCGAACGGAGCGATCGGTCGAATTCCATGACCTTGGCGCCGACGAGGAAACGGTACCAGCAGCCTTGCAGGACATGGTAGATCAGCCCTTCGCGGCCATCGAGGAAGCCGAACTGGCCGATATAGCGGAACAGGAAATAGCCAAGCGCAGCGACAGGGAACGGAAGCCGATTATAGATGCGCTCCTTGATAAGCCGTTTTATGGAAGCCTGACGTGACGAGGCCGCCTGCGAAAGGGCCGGTCGTTCGTAAAACAGGCCATATCGCCGGCCAAGTACGTCGGCGGCTTCAAGGGTTGCATATCGGTTATGTTTGCCCGTGAAGAAGCTGAGATCGTTGAGATTGTGATCAGAGAACGGCGCGTCGAAAAGGGCTATGCTGCCGCCCTTCACGACGATGTGCTCGTCCATCCAGCGGTCTTCGACATGTCCCTGCCCCCGCCGCCAGATGCGGGTGAGGATGAGCGGATACCGTCCGCCATGGCGGATCCAGCGTCCGAGGAAGATGTGTCTTCTCTTGAGATTCACGCCTGCGACATTGGCAGCGAGAGTGGGAAGCTTCTCAGCGATCTCTACCGCCAGTTCAGGTTCGATCACCTCATCCGCGTCGAGCCGCATGATCCAGTCGGCCGTGATCGGCGCATTGTCGAGCCCCCACTGGAACTGCCTGGAATAATTGATCCAGGGGTTACTGAGGACGGTTGCGCCGAGCGACCGGGCAATCTCGACCGTGCCGTCGGTCGAGAAACAATCGATGACGAAGACCTCGGACGCGAAGGGCGCGACGCTTTTCAAGGCGCGGGCGATGTGGCGCTCTTCGTTATAGGTGAGGATGAGGACGGCGAGGCTGGCCATTCGACGACGTGTCCCGATCAGAAGTTCGACCGAACAGGAAAGATGCCGGGCCTGTCCTGCTCGAAGCGCCGCCGTAGTCTCCTGGCCGGATTGCCGGCATAGATCGTCCAGGGATCGAGGCTGCGGAAGGCGACAGCGCGGGCGCCGAGCACCGCGCCCTCCCCGACAGTGACACCCGGCCCGACAAACGCTTCCGCCGCGATCCAGGCATCCGCACCGACGACGATGGGTCTCCTAACCAGCTGGAAATCGGCATCGTCGACATCATGCGTGCCGGTGCAGAGATGGGCGCCCTGGGAGACGATTGCGTGGGCGCCGAGCTCGATACGATCCATGCAGTAACAGTTGACGCCCCTTCCGAGGCAGGAATACGCGGCCATGGCGAGGTTCGGCGGATACCAGACCTCGACGCCGGGATAGATCCGCGCCGTCCGGTCAATCCGGGCGCCGAAGCGCAGCAGCAGGAACCGTCGCCATGCAAACAGCGGCACCGGAGTCCAGCGACCGAAAAGGCTCCAGACGAGGGTCCACGCAAGCCGGAACAGCCGATGCCCCAGCGGGAAACTCGGGGCACCCAGCCGGGGATTTGAGGTCTTGGCGTCAAGCGGCTTCATGAAGGCCTCGTGGAGAGATGGAGTGCAGAACGGTAATGAGATCGCGGGCCGCCGCCTCGATGCGGAAATGCCGTTCGAAGCCCGCGCGGGCATGGGCGCGCATGGCGCTTTTGCCGTCGTCGGAGAGCGAGAGCCAGGATCGGAGCAGGCTTTCGATGCCCTCCGATGTGTCGGTCCCGATAAGGCCGCCGCCGCTCATTTGCACTTCACGCCAGATATTGACCTTGTCGGTCAGCAGGACCGGTGTTGCGCAGGCCATGGCTTCCGCGACGACGATGCCGAAATTCTCCTGGTGCGACGGCAGGACAAAGGCCTCGGCAGCGCGGAAGGCGCCCCATTTGGCATCGCCGGCCAGCATGCCCGGCCAATGGACGCGATCGACGATGCCTGCCTTGGCGGCTTGGGCAATCAGTTTCGATTTCAGCCCGGACTGATCCGGCCCCGCCATCACCAGGTGGAGATCGGGATCGGACGCGGCGATCTTCGAAAAGGCTTCGACGAGCAGGTCACAGCCCTTCTTTGCGTGGAAACGGCTGAGGAACAGCAGGAAGCGCCTATCCTTCAATTCCGGCAAAAGCCGGCGGAATGCGGCAAGCTGGCTCTCCGCCCCTGTCGGCGGGTCGGCGGTGCCGAAGGCGACGATACGCTCCGCGTAACCATAGCCCCGGAAGACGCCGCGTGCCCGGCGGCGCTCTTCTTCGCAGGTGAAGAGGACCGCCGCTGCATCGCGGAGAACCCTGCCCTGCCAGGCAGACCAGAACGCCTGCTTGGCGATGTGCTTGAGCGGATGGGTTTCGCGGAACCATGGATCCATCATGCCGTGGGCGAAGACGACATAGGGCAGGCCTGCCCGCCGCAGGGCCGACCAGCCGCCGACAGAGGCATGGTTCCAGAGGCCATGGATGACCGCGGCATCGAAACGATCGGCGTTCGCGGCGATCCAGCGTGCCAGTTCCGGCGTATAGCCATATCTCCGGGTCCATCGCCCGCAGGCATGAACGGGTAAGGGAAACTCTTTCACGTAGGGCGCCGATGGTTTGTCCAGCGTGACGACTTCCACCGCATGGCCCAGACGCGCCATCTGCAGTCCAGTCAGCAGCAACGCCTCGATCGGGCCTCCGGTTTCGGGATCGGCGCTGGCGATGATGTTGAGGATTCTCATGACAGCTCCGCGATGATTTTTTCGAGATTTCCTTTGAAGTGTCTCATGAGATAGCAAGAGCGGACCTTTTCGACTCCCGCCTCTCCCATTGCCGCTGCCATGCCCGGATCGGCGAGAAGCATCGCCATTCTCTCGGCGAGTGTTTCGATATCCGAGGGATTCACGGCAAACCCATCGACCCCATCGGTGATGATCTCCACGGCCGCATCCTGCGTACCGCAGATCACCGGCAGGCCGTGCAGCCAGGCCTCCAGGAAAACGATCCCGAACCCTTCCTTGGACGAGGGCATCGCGAACAGGCAGGCTTGCGCATAAATCCCGGCCAGCCTCGCATCCGAGACACGGCCAAGGAATTCGACCCTGTCCTCGACCGCAAGCTCCCGGGCCAACGACGCCAGTTCCGATTTGAGCGGCCCCTCGCCGACGACCTGGAGGACGCATTCGACGTTGCGGCGCTTGAGCAGCACCATCGCCTTGATCAATGCGTCGATATTCTTGCCGCGGTCATGCCGATCCAGCCGGGCGACCGTCAGGATGTTCCGGCTGCTCTTTTTTGGCTGCCGGTCGATGTCGTCGACGGCGTTCGGAAACAGCCTAAACGTCTCGGCGGGAAGGTTGAACGCCTTCTGCATCCGGCTTGCAGTGAAGGTGCTGACGGAGGCGATCCGGCTGAGGGCTCTTGCGATAAGCGGTTCGTAAAACCGCATGCGGCGATAGGCCGGATCGTTCCAAACCTCGTCGCCGTGGACGAAGAGCACGAGTTTGATTCTCGGAGACAGCAGCTTGCAGATGAGCCCAACGGGCAGAAGGTTGATATGCCCGAGGAACAGGATTTTGCAGCTTTGAGCGGTGACAGCCGAGTGAACGACGAAATCCAGACGCCGAGGACCAAAGGCGCGGATTGCGGCCGATGTGGTTTCGGGGATGTCGGCCTTGCTATCGCGCATGACGTGGACGGCCGGCGGCTTCCAGCCGTTGTCACCAGAGATCTCGGCCAGGGCAGCGATGACCCGTTGGTTGAAGCGCTGGATACCGCCCATCCGGCCGTAGGTGTCCAGGGCCAGAAACAGAGTGCCGTCATTCTGCGCCTCCGCCCTCCTCATCGCACGCCGCCATGTTTTATGTCCGCGACCCGATCGACAATCCGGCGGGCCAGGACCTCGTTATAGGTCCCGTTCGCGAACGTGCGCCGGTGCCCGGCATCGGCGATCGTTTGGCGCCTACCGTCATCCGCCAGCAGACGTCTGCAAGCCTCCGCGCAGTCCTCCGCTCCGTCGAAAAAGACCGCTTCCTCGCCCCCCTTATAGAGCTGTTGATGATGCGGAGTGCGGGGCGCGCACATGGCGGTGCCGATGGCGGGAATTTCGGCGGAGCGCGTCGTATGCAGGTCGGCATTCTGGCCGTTCAGCAGAACCAGAGCAATTTTCGCTTCGGCGATCGCTCGTGTGTAGTCGGAACCTTCAAGGTGATCGGAGCGGATAAACGGGCGGAGCAGCCGGTATTCCGGCGCTCTTTTCCATCGGGACCCGTGGATCGCGAGCGGCACGCCCCTTTCGACCAGCCGCGCCATGAAGGCGCCGCGGCCGGGCATCCATGTGCCGACGAAAGCGACCTCGGACGACCATCGGCTTTTTTCCTCCAGCGTCGGCGACAAAAGGCGATGCACGACCTCGTCCGCACACTGCCAGATCGTCTCGATCCGTCTTGCACCTCTCCTCGCCATCATCTCCTCGATGCCGTTACGGCGCACCGCGACGACCAGATCGTAGTGCGGGAGGGTGCGGTGAAAAATGCTCCAGCGAAGGCGTTCCGAAGACGGGTTCAGATAGGGATTGTCGGCGTTGTAGTTGACGACGATCGGCGCCGCCGTGCGGATGACGTTCATGGCGGCTCGCCCGACCACGTCGCCGCAATCCACCAGGGCAAAATCGAAACGCTGCCCGCCGATCCGCCTGCCGAGCCCCTTTGCCACGAGGCGATCGATGCCGGGGCCGCCTGCCCTGTTCAGCCACGGCGCCCAATGGGAAGGCAGAAGGGCATAGGGCGACAGGTGCAGAACATCGAAGCCGATACGCCCGAATGCCGCTGCCCGCTGCAGGCTGGTGCCTGATTCTGCGCCGATAAAGAGGAGCCTCATCTCAGCTTCACGCCCCTCGTCAGCCAGAACATCAGCGCGTAGAGCAGCACCGTCTGCGGCACCGCCCGGACAAGGTTGCCGGCCTGGACCGCGACGGATTCGTCCATGAGGCCGTTCATGAAGAAGCGGACGATGCAGATGCCGGCCAGAGCCGAAAGCAGCACATGTCCGTCCCGCATCCGGATCGTCAGCGCGTCGCCGACAATGAAATTCGCCAACGCGAAGATGGCGAACACCACCACGTAAAACGCGCCGAGCACGACGAAGCCGTCGGCGATCGACGAGCCGGTGCGGTATCCCCCCAGCTCATCGCCGGTCACCAGAAAGTTGTAATAATCGCCGGACGAAAAGGCGTTGCCGGATTTATCGAGTTCGGGTGCGAAAAAATTCAAGACCGGCGTCGGAAGCAGCAATAGCAGCTGATTGAGAGCGCTTTCACGCGCCAGCCCCTCACCGGTCTGCGACAGCGAAATGCCAAGAGCGACGTTGTGGTCGATGTATTTGGTGGAGACGAAGCGGGCCAGAAGCGGGTTGTCGACATAGATCTCGTTATAGCTGCCTTCGGCCAGGATCTGGTCCGTCTCCTGCCGGGACTGTAGTGCTTCCCGATCGAAATACGTGCCGATGGTCGAGAAGACGAGGTCCTGCGACGAGATGTCGGAGCGGTCGTCGCGGGCAATGACCATGGCGGTTGCCAGATCCGAGAGGATGCCGGCCGGAACGGGGCTGAGCAGGATGGCGACCGCGAGCCAGATCACCCGCCGCCTCGTCAGGATGAAACGTCCTATCATCACCGTGATGGCGAGGCAGATCAGCACGGTCAGGACGTTGACCGCGAACACGCCGCGGCTGTTGCGCGCCAGCGCGATATAGAGCGTCAGGGCGCAGTAGGCGGTCAGCGCGAGCCAGTTGACCGAGCGCTTTTGGTCCGGCGGATCGATGAGGTAGCTGGCGATCGGAATCAGGAAGGGCGCGACGGAAAATTGCGACAGGCCGGCGAGCAGTTTGAAGGCGATATCGCCGAAATTGTCCTCGCCCCAGCGGTCGGCATTCGTGTACCAGGAGGCGAACGACCCAAGCAGTCCCATCCACCACAATTGCCGGTTTGTCGGCGAAAGATAGAAGCCTAGCGGCGCAAACATCCTTTGGCGGATCGCCGTCGTCGCGATCCGCATCACCCGCGACTGCGCATAAAACCAGTGCAGCGCCATCGCCCATAGCTGCAGAAGTGCCAAAACGGAAAACGTGGCTACCGGCGCCTCGAGGTTGAAGGTGATCGGTTTCCAGGCAAATGTCTGGACGATCAGGGCGGCCAGGCTCGAATGGACCTGAAAGCCGAGCACCATCAGCGTCGAGATCGTAAACCGTTCGATCCGTCTTGGGTTGGTGCAGTAGGTGAATGCCCAGGTGCCGATCAAACCGACCGTCCCCGCGCAGAACGCGTTGGTCATATCAGGCGATATGGCGAACTGGAGCATCGTGCAAAGCAGGATCAGAAAGGCGGCGCCCCAGCGGGCTTTGGCGACGAAGCGGGAATTGCCGCGGCCCGGCCGGGGCATCATACGCATGCCCAATATCGCATTGCCGTCCGCCAAACTCCCGCTCCCCGTCATGGCCGATCACCTGTCAGAACCGCCCGCTTGCGGGAGAGGTTTGGAAAATGCCTTTGAAGGATCGCCCTCATGTGGGCCGGCAGGGACCGGTAGGCCATCCACGCCGCCAGCAGCGAGCCGATCACGGCGGGAACGGATGACAAGCCGACCGACTGCGGCCAGATCGCCATGGCGAATAGTCCGGCGATGGCCGAGATGCAGCCGCAAGCGGATATGGCAAAGGCATGGATTGGGAAGGTCAACCGCAGCTTTCGGAGCACGGCGCAGGCGGCTCCGGCATAGATCAGGAAACTGGCGCTCTCGGCCGCCAGGAGCGAAAAGCCGGCGCCCGGCAACCCCCATGAGGTCAACGTCAGATAACAACCGATCGCCGTGATCAGCAGAGAGGTGCCGTTCGCGACGATCTGCGGCAGCAGGATGTTGCTCCCCCGGACAATCGAAACCATCGGCTGGGCGAAACCGTAGACGATGATGCAGGCGCAGAGCGAACCGAACAGCAGTGGGTCGAGGTGAAAATTGCCACGGGTCCACCACAGGAAAAGGCCGGGCGATATCCACTGGAGCAGAATGCACCCCGGACCGATGACGCCCAGCACGAAAATCCAGCTGAGGGTGACCGCAGCTTCCGCCGGCTCGCTCTTCCCTTCCCTCAGATAACGCAGGAGCTCGGGCTCGACCGGACCTGCCAGCGCATTGATGCCCTGCGTCGCGATGTTGGATAGCGTCCGGGTCGCGGTGAACGCACCGAGAAGGCTGACGCCGGCGAGCGGCGCGATCAGCAGCCGGATGCCCTGCTGGTTTCCGACGGCGAGCAGTTCGCGAAGCGACAGGAACAGGCCCCTCGTGAGGTTGGACCAGCCCCTGCGCAGATCGGGGACGGCGAAGCCGATTTCTTCGCGCCGCCAGAGACGGAAGCAGTCGACATGAATGGCGATGTTGACGGCCACGTTGGCAACCGACGAGGCGATGACAGCGTCGAGGACGTCACCGCCGGAAAGGACTGCCGCGAGGGCCGCGAGGTTGATGCCGACCAGCAATGCAAACCGCCACCACGCCATTCTCGCGTAATAGCCGAAAGGGATGAGCGCCCGCCCGAGGATACCGCCGACGGAGCTGGTGACGAGCCAGGTGAGCGCATAGACGGTCATCGAGCCTGAAAGGTCGTCCATCAGCTCCGCAGGAACAAAATCTCCGAACAGCGCGTCGGCCCATCCGAAGGCCGGGACAGCCGTCCAGAAGCACAGGAGTATCGTTCCCAGCAGAATGGCGGCCGGGATGGACGAGGCGAAGTCCCGTCTTACGGCATCCCTGGTGCCGAGCCGTTGGAACTCGTAACCGAGGTAGTTCTGATGGCCGAGGTCGAAGACGACGGAGAGGGAATAAAGCGTCTGCAGCAGGACCCAGAGCCCGAATTGCTGTGCCGACCACCAGCCGAGCATGATCGGCACGCTGATCGTCTGGATCAGGATATTGGCGGCAAGCAACGCCCCATTGGCGATCGAGCCCGAGATTAGCCGTACTGACACACTCATCGAAAACGCGACCTACGGCTACACGGTTGACCTTCTCAATAATTTTCGCGCGACGATGCGAACGTCCGTCGCATGGTCGGCAAGCATGTTTTCCAGGAAATCGATGAAACCAAGCGGCGCGGTTTCCTGGTCCGGGTTCATGAAATGGGAGGCGAAGGCGGGTTGCCTGCCGGGAAAGCGGATCGCCTTTGGCCAGAATAGCGGCGTGACCGGATGGAGGTAGGAATGGGCGGGCGTCCATCCGAGCCATTTCAGCCGGAACCATTTTTGCGCATTCACTTGATGCGCATGTCCCCAGCTGGTGATCTTTTCCCACATCTCGGCATCGCTCATGACGTAGCCATAGTGGTAGCAGGGCGCATCGATGACGATGGCAGCAGCAGGGGTGGTCTTTCGGGCCGTATCGAAGCGAACGCCGCTTTTGCAGCGGATCGCGAACCCCGCGTTGACATCCCTGATCGAGCCATCGCGGGTGGTCAGCACCAGTTCGGGCGTTTTCCAGAAATTGTGCCATGGCGTCAGGATGCGGTCATGCCTGTGGTCCGCCGCCATGAATTTGAGCAGCGTTTCCCAGCCGCTATCCGGATAGAACTCGTCGGCATCCTGGATGACCAGCCAATCGAAACCTTCGCGGATTGCCCGGTCGAGGCAGTCGTTGCGGGTTTCTTCCTCGGTTTCGAAGTCGCTGCAGATCACCTCGATCTCGCAACTCACGCCCTTTGCGCGGGCGAAGGCGATCGCCTCGTCCACCTTTTCCCTGGTCGTGGGGTTTGTCCTCGTGGCGCGCGAGCCGGGCAGATAGGCCCACGGACGCTCGGGCCGGACGATGAAGATCTTGTCGACGAAACGGCCACAGTTCTCGACAACGTGCGGCAGAAAACGATCGACGTTGTAGGCGAGGACGTGGCCGGCGACCCTCATGGACTGCCGCCGTCGATCAACTGCTTGATGGCGATGATGGCAGGCCGTTTCGACAGGCTCTGCACGAGAGCCGTCTGGGAATGCGGCTGCCATTCGTCCCGCTCCGACATGGCACGGACGATGTTGGCCGCCAGCTTCTCCGGATCGTTCGGCGGGGTCAGATAGACCGTTTCCTCGACGAATTGCGCCAGTTCCGTTCCTGGGTCGGCGGTCACGAGGACGGGCTTTCCGGAGGCAAGCATGCCGCCGAGTTTGGAGGGCAGCGTCAGGTCGGCGGCGTTCCTGTCCTGCGGCAGCACATGCAGATCCGGCATGTTGAGGAACGCGTTCAGCCGGGAATAGGGTTGGAAGGCCAGGAAACGGAGATTCTCAAGATGGCCGTAACGGGCTTCGAGTTCCGGCTTCTGCGGTCCCTCACCGGAGATCACGAAATGAATGCGCCGCTCGTCCTTCAGACGCTCGGCTGCATCAAGCAGTACGTTCAGGCCCTGTTTGGCGCCGATACTGCCGGAATAAAGAATGACGAAATCCTCGTGGCCGAAACCGAGCTCAGCCCGATAGGGGCTGACGTCTTCCATCGGATGGAATTGCGCGAGATCCACCCAGTTGCGGACAACGGATATTTTGGCGGCCGGGACGTGCTTCAGGGCAAGGCCTTCGGCCATGCGGTTGGAAATGGTGATCAGCTGATCGAACCGGCCGAGCACGCTGCGCTCGAAGGCATGGCCAAGCCTCTTCAGCCAGGTCCTGGAACTCAGATGCCCGACGGCGAATGCCGCATCCACTTCCATGTCATGGACGTGGAGCACCGTGCGGGCGCCGACCAATTTGGCGGCAAGCTGGGCTGCGGGCGCGGCAAACAGCGTCGGCTCGACGCAAAATACCGTGACCGGACGATGCCGCAAGATCTGCCAGAAGACCAAAGGCGCCGAGGTGAGCGCGAAGGAGAGCGGCGCCAGAAGCCGCCAGATACCTCTCATCTTTCGTCGCAGCAGCAATGGCGACCGCAGCACCTTGATGCGTCCTTCGATGCCTGAAGAATAGCGGTTCCGATATCCGGCCTGGACCGACCAGCCGGGATAATGCGGCGGGGTGGTCACCACCGTGACGTCCATGCCCTCGGCGGCGAGATATTCGGCGATTTCACCGGTATATTTGCCGACGCCGGCCGTTTCCGGCGCGTAGTTCATCGCATAGACGACCACGCTTTTGCGTGGCGATGTGGCAGCTGCCGTGGCCAGCCCCGGTGCGGCGTCGAACGATCGTTCGCATTCGTCGCTGAGGGGCTGGGCGGCGGCTGTCATCAGGCAGCATCTCCGCGTTTGCGCTCAAGATATTCGCCCTTGAGGAAGGCCTGGTAGGCATCGGTTATGCCTTGCTCCAGGCCGATCCTCGGCGACCAGCCGAGCGCCCGCAGCTTGGCGGCGCTCATCAGCTTGCGCGGCGTGCCGTCGGGTTTGGTGAGATCATGAGAAATACTCCCCTGGAAACCGACGACCTTGGACACCAGTTCGGCGAGCTCCAGGATGGTTACGTCCTCGCCGGAGCCGACATTGACATGGGTCTCGGCCGAATAGGTCTTCATCAGATGAACGCAGGCGTCGGCGCAATCGTCGACATGCAGGAATTCGCGGCGCGGCGTGCCGGTGCCCCACACGGTGATGTCCGGAAGGCGGCCGGTCTTCGCCTCGTGCGCCTTGCGGATCAGCGCCGGCATGACATGGCTGGATTTCAGGTCGAAATTATCGCCGGGGCCGTAAAGGTTGGTGGGCATCGCCGAGATGAAGTCGCTGCCATGCTGCTTGCGATAGGCCTGGCAGAGCTTGATGCCGGCGATCTTGGCGATCGCATACCATTCGTTGGTCGGCTCCAGCGAACCCGTCAGCAGCGACTCCTCGACGATCGGCTGATCGGCGAATTTCGGATAGATGCAGGAGGAGCCGAGGAACATCAGCTTTTCGACGCCGACCTTGTGGGCGGCCTCAATGATATTCGCTTCCAGGATGAGGTTGTCGTAGAGGAAATCGGCCGGATAGGTGTCGTTGGCTAGGATGCCGCCGACCTTTGCGGCTGCCAGGAACACCGCGTCCGGACGGTTCTTCTCCATCCAGGCCTCGACTTCCGCCTGCCGCGTCAGGTCGGCATCGCCGCGCGCCGCCGTCAGGATCTCGCAACCTTCCGAGGCCAGACGGCGAACGATCGCCGAGCCGACCATGCCGCGATGTCCCGCGACGTAGACCTTCTTCCCCGCAAGGCTGTAGATCGTCTCAGGCATGGGAGAGACCCTTGTTGCCACCCGCGGTCGGCACGTTGCGCGCCATCACTTTCAGGTCTTCGCGGACCATTTCGGCGATCAGCTGGTCAAGGTTGGTCTCGTGCTTCCAGCCGAGCTTCTGGTGGGCCTTGGTGGGGTCACCGATCAGAAGGTCGACCTCCGTCGGGCGGAAATAGCGCGGGTCGATCGCCACGACGCATTCGCCGGATGTCGTGTCGTAACCCTTCTCCTCGACGCCCTCGCCGCGCCACTCGATCGGCATGCCGACCTTGGCGAAGGATTTTTCGACAAAGGACCGCACCGTATGGGTCTCGCCGGTTGCCAGAACGTAGTCGTCCGGCTCGTCCTGCTGCGTCATCAGCCACATGCCGCGCACATATTCACGGGCATGACCCCAGTCGCGCTTGGCGTCGAGATTGCCGAGAAAGAGGCGTTCCTGAAGGCCGAGATGGATGGCGGCCGCCGCACGGGTGATCTTGCGGGTGACGAAGGTCTCGCCGCGGATCGGGCTTTCATGGTTGAACAGGATGCCGTTCGAGGCATGCAGGCCATAGGCCTCGCGATAGTTGACGACGATCCAGTAGGCATAGAGCTTGGCAACCGCATAGGGCGAACGCGGGTAGAAAGGCGTCGTCTCGCTCTGCGGCACTTCCTGCACCTTGCCATACAGTTCCGAGGTCGAGGCCTGGTAGAAGCGGGTCTTCTTGGAGAGGCCGAGGAGACGGATCGCTTCGAGCAGGCGCAGCGTGCCGGTGCCGTCGGCATTGGCGGTATATTCCGGCGTCTCGAAGGAGACCTGCACGTGGCTCTGGGCGGCCAGATTGTAGATTTCGTCCGGCTGGGCTTCCTGCACGACGCGGATGAGGTTGGTCGAATCCGTCATGTCGCCGAAATGCAGGATGAAGCGCGGGTCGGCCACATGCGGATCTTCGTAAAGATGCTCTATCCGGTTGGTGTTGAACGAGGAAGAGCGCCGCTTGATGCCGTGCACCGTATAGCCCTTGGATAGCAGCAGTTCCGCAAGGTAAGCGCCGTCCTGGCCCGTTACCCCGGTGATCAATGCTACCTTGCCGTTGCTCTTCACAATTCCAGTCATCATATCCCCCTAACGGAACCCGTCAGTCTTTAAGTGAAACGTGCGCGTCGATGCGCGCAATGTGCCAGTCGCAAGCACTGGGAACACCATTGTGATGTCCCCCGGAATGCGGCGAATCCGAGACATACAGTGATTCGTAGCATCCTGGGCTTATGCCAAACATTGCAGTGAAACGCTTCAGAAAAGATCATCGGCTGTCGTCAGGCTTCTCCCTTGTCGTTTTGATCCTGGTTGGGGTGCCGATGGAAACCGGCGTCGGGTCAGGATGCGTTTCATGGTAGTACTGCGTGTAACGCGATGCATAATAGTCCGACGAACCGTATCCCTCATAAAGCTTCATCCTGGCGGCATCGACCTTATTGAGGATCACGCCGAGGCAACGGCCGGCGATCTGCGGTTCGGCATTCAACGTTTCCTTGACGGCTTTTCGCGATGTCTCGCCCCATTCGACGACCATGATGAGGCCGTCGACACGCGGGGCGATGGCCCTCGCATCGACGACGGGGCCGAGTGGCGGCAGGTCGAGAACGATATAGTCGAACTCTCCGGCGACCTGTGCCAGCAGCCTGGTCATCGCAGCCGATGCCAGCAGCTCGGACGAATGGGGTATCCGCCGCCGGACAACCGCCGGGAGAAATCTGAGGCCGGTGACCGGATCGGCCAACATCGCGGAGGCCGGCGCATGGCCTTCCAGCAGCACTTCGAGCAGCCCCTCTTCCGCATGCGAGCCCAGCGCCCTGGTGGCACCCGGATTGCGAAGATCCGCATCGATCAGCAGCGTCCTCGCACTCCCGGCCAGCGCCTGGGCAAAATTTGTGGCGATCGTCGATTTGCCCTCGCCCGGCAGCATCGAAACGATGCCGATGATCTTGTGGGGCCTGTCGATATGGACGTCCGCCGCGATCCGGGCGCTGCGCAACGTTTCGGCAAAGGCAGAGGACGGATGCTCGGTCGCGAAACCGGACAGCTCGTTTTTCCTGTAGATTTCTCCCTTCACCGGCTCGATCGACGGTCTCAAGCCGGTCTGCGGCTGCACCAGCGGTACCGAGCCCAGATATTCGAGGCCGAGAATATCCCTCACCTGTTCACCGGTGCGGAAGAACCGATCCCGGAACTCACGGAATGCCCCGAGAACTCCGCCGACGCCGCTACCGAGCGCCAGGCAGAGCGCCAGCACCAGCGATAGCCGCGGCTCGCTGGCGGTAGTCGGCGGCACGGCACGGGAAATGATACGCGCTTCCGTGACGGGGAACGACTGCTGCTGCACGGCCTCCTGATATCGCTGCAGAAAAGTCTGGTAAAGGTTCCGATAGGTTTCGGCGGCCCGTTCGAGCTCCCGCAACTGCACCTGCGTTTCACCGGCGGTGACGCTGATATCGGTGGCGTTGCTAACGCCGAGGGTGATCTGGCGCTCGCGGGATTGCGCGACTTCAAGCTCGCTTTGATAGCTCCCGGCGATCCGCCTGAGCTCGTCGAACATCTGCCGGTCGTATTCCGCCATCTCCTGGCGAAGGCGGGTGGCCTGGGCATGGCCCTGCCCCAGCCGCCTCGATATCTCGGCTTCCCGCTTCGACGATTCCAGGTATTTTTCGCGCAGAGAGCTGATCACCGAACTGTCCAGCGCGTCGGTGACGATCGCCTCACTTTGACCCCGCGCGATGATCGCCTCGATGCGGTCGGAGCGTGCCTGTGCTCTGGCTGTATCCGCCCGTGCCACGATCAGGGCGCTGTTCAGCTCGGTAAGCTGCTGGTCGGAGACGAGCCTGTCATTGGCGGTGACCAGGCCGTTTTCGGCGCGAAACCGCTGGACCGCGAGATCCGATTCCAGCGAGCGCCGCCGCAGTTCCTCGATGCGCTCCTGCAGCCAGTTGCCCGCCCGCCGTGTGGCATCGTATTTGGCATCCAACTTGTCGGTCAGATAGGCATCCGCAATCGCGCCGGCGACCGCTGCGGCAAGGCACGGCGATGTGGCCGTGAACGTGATTTCGAGGACATAGGAACGCCCGACGCGCGAAACCTTCATATTGCCGAGGAGGTTGGCGAGCGCCCAGCGGCGTTGCGCCTCGATCTGATCGGGCCGAACCTCGCCACCGCGCAGCCATCGCCGGATATCCAGCATCGACCGTATATCGGAGACTGCCGCGAGCAGCGGGTTTTGGCGGCCGGTCATGAATTCCGGATCATCCGCCAGTTTCAGCTTGTCGACCGCCGACAGGCCTATCGTCTCGGAACGCAGCAGCTCGACCTGGCTGAGGACCGACGCCTCATCGTCAAGAACCCCGCCGATCGTCGACAATTGCTCGACGACCTGTCGGTTGCCGCGGTCGATCAGCACGCTCGTCCTGGCGGTATATCGGGGTACGGCAGTGAGAAGGTGCCCGATCCCGAGCGCCAGGAACACCGCGATGCAGAGGCCGACCACTCGCCATTGCCGCCGGACGATGGCGATCAGGCCATCCATGTCCAGCTCCGAAACCTCTTCCTCGCGGGGCTCCTGCAGGAGGCGAGTGAGAAAAACGGGCCGCTGGTTCATCGCATCACCCGATCGATGTGCGCAGGCCACCAAACCGACCCGGAGCGGCCGCAAGCGGCCTGAATGTCAGTCGCGCCAGGCATCATGGCTGCTCGCAATATCCCGGGTCGATGCGGTGACCGAATTGAGGATGCTGAGGAATTTGACCAGCTCGACCGCATCGGCAGTTGACACGTAGAGGACGTCCTTGTCCTGCATGGGAAATTGCTGGACGGCGAAGAACGCGGCCGGATCGCGCAGATTGGCGCGGAAGATCACCGGCACGTCCCGCGCTCTGAACCGGCTGACGTCGAGGCCGATATTGCGCAGAAGATCACGCTCCACGAGGCGGTAGAGCAGGACCGATTGCGGTTCGGCCTTGTCGTCGAGCAATCCGCCGGCCTTCGCCAAAGCCTCGCCGAGGGAGAGATTGGAATCGTCGAAATCAAAGCGTCCGCTTTCGCCTGTCAGGCCGAAGGCCAGGAAGGTCCGGCGGTTGCGATCGACGAAGATCGTGTCGCCCGGCTGCACATAGATATTCGCCTGCGGACGCTCGCTCAGCGTTCGATAGGCGACGGTGACGCTGCGGCCGCGGCGCTGGAGCGTGACGGTCGCCTCTTCCTTCGGGACGCTCAAACCGCCTGCCTCGGAAATCACGTCGATGATGCGTTCGCCGGCCGGGCTGAGCTCGATCTTCCTCGCCTGCTTGACGTCGCCAAGGACCGACGCCCCCATCGAACGGCTCGCCACCGTCGAGATGACCACCTGGGGCTCGATGGCGCGATTGGCCAGTCGCTCGGCAATATCGAGCTGCACGGCATCGACCGGACGGCCAGCGGCCTTCACCTTATTCGCGTATGGGACGCTCAATGTGCCGTCACGACCGATCGTCTGGTTCGGCAAGGTGATGTAATTGCCCGGACGGGCGCCGGCATCGGCGGGAATGAACAGGCCGCCGCTCTGCGCCTCGAAGACAGAGACCTGAACGACATCGCCGATCCCGAGCGTGAGTGGCGGCGGTCCGCTACTCACGCCAAAACCGGCGCTCAGGTCAGAGCCTGCCGGTTTGGGTAGGCGGGCGAGGACGGACTGATTGATATCGACGAGCGCGTAGTCGATGCCGATCCTGTTGCCGGTGGCAGAAAATGCCTTCACGGTTGCATTGGCTTCAACGGCGGAGGGATCCGGACCGGACCTCGGGAGCCCCGTGCAGCCGGACAGAAACGCAACAGTAGCAAGCGTTAAAACAGCACCCAAGGAACTAAACATACGCCCCGCCATACAACCCAAAGTATGGTATCGGTTTAGCCGATGAGCGAACCCGGTGATTCTAGGGGGTAAGCAGGCGGCGAATTAAAAATCCGCGCACTGTGGCGAATCAACCACATGGTCGGTTAATCGTCGGTTATCCACAAAATACACTCCCCTTGCCATGAGCGCCGCCGAGCAGCCTTGTCAGGTTCGGAATTGTCTCGCAGATGACGGTGACATTGCCGATATACGCATCCAAGGGTCGAGCTTCGGACATTGTTAACACTCCTTCGGGCATCCACTTCTCATTGTCGGCAGGATCTTCCATATCGGGCGGATGGCAGTAAGCATGCTAAAATTGACGGATTGGTTTTCAAGACGCCGGCCGGCCAGATCGATCAGGCCCCGCCGCCGCCGGATCGATCTCGGTATCAACCCGCCCTCCTATCCGATCTATGCGATCGGCGACGTGCATGGCTGTATCGACGAACTTCGGGACGCCGAGGCCCGCATTGCCCATGACATGTCGGAGCACCGCCGTCCCGGAATGGTCATTCTGCTCGGTGACTATGTCGATCGTGGACCCGCGTCGAGCCACGTCCTCGAACACCTGATCAGGCCCAGCGAACACGGCCTGAGGCGGATTGCGCTCTGCGGAAACCATGACGATACCTTCATGAGGTTCGTGGACGATCCGGAACGTTATTCCGAATGGCTGGGAATGGGCGGCGAACAGACGCTGCTATCCTACGGTTTGGACCCATACCAGTTCGGCGCGCGCGGCAAGAAGCGCGGCACCAGGTTCGGCGACCTGCTGATGGAAGCCGTGCCGGTGCCGCACAGGAAGTTCCTCGCCAATCTCCCGGTCAGCCTGACGATCGGCAAACTCGTCTTCGTCCATGCAGGCCTGAGGCCTGGGATACCGCTCAAACAGCAGACCGAGGAAGACATGCTCTGGATCCGGGACGCCTTTCTTGCGACCGGACCGCGGCTGCCGCTCCTCGTCATCCACGGACATACGCCACAGCCGGAACCGGATTTCGGACCCGGCCGGATCGGCGTCGATACGGGCGCCTACTACTCCGGCAGGCTGACGGTCCTCAAGATCGACGGCGGCCGCTTCTCGTTCCTCTAAAGGTCCGGATATCGGGCGAGCCGACACCTCCAAACAGCAGAGGCTTGATCATCGAGCCAGAGAAGCGTGTTATGTCGGCGGCGGGGGCCGAATGCCGGGCCATCCCCGATCGGAAGCGGAGCCATGCCGGAGGAGGGTAAGGCAGACAGACTGACACCAGCCGATCGGCGCCGCGGGCAGCGTTCGGCTGTTCTGGTTTTCGGCTTTTTCCTTGCAGTCGTGCTGGCCGCCCTCGTGACGATCGTGCTCACGGTCAACAATGGCCGGAACTACAAGCGGCTCGTCCGGCAATTCGCGCTGGAGCAATACCTTCTCCCCGCGCCACCGGCGCCACCCTTGCGGATCGACAGGCATAGATCGCTGCCACCGGCGGAACACTATCCACCCTGGCTCCTCAAGGCGGGCCTCGAGCGGATGGCGGTGTTCGAGAAGACCGAGGTGCTTTCCGCCGACGAACGCTGCGATCTGCTACGAGACGACAGGGGCACGGCACCTACCTTCACCCGTTCGGGTCACGATTGGGAATGCCTGTTTTTCGAGGAATTCGGAAATGCGCCGGAACCGGCCGCGATGTTCATCCAGGTCCGCGGCACGGAGCCCGACATGGTCACCAGCTTTCGCATCAAGGTAAGCCTGACGGACCTGACCATGGAGCTTGCGGTGCTCAGTGAAGCCATTCGTGCCACCGAGCGGTTCGGCCTGCCGATGACGCCCGAAACCCGAAGTTATCTGATCGAGAAACTTGCGGGACGCACTGAGTTCAGCTCGATCGTCGAAAACTACCGAATGACGTTCAGCCGGGAGATCACCGATGCACGGCGCTATAATCTGCTGATCCTGCCGCGCCGACAGACGGCCGGCTGCGGCGAACGCCCGTCGGCCCCGCCGGACAGATGGGCCACGCCGACCTATCGCATGCCGGTCGGCTGCCTGGCGTTGCGCAGCCTATCTCAGCCGCAATCCGCCTCTTAGGTGTTTTAGGCTCGCTCCAACTGGATGAGGTCGAGCCCGCCCCCCAGCTCGCGGCGCGCCGTCTCGACCAGGCTCATCTGGTGGGTAAAGAGCACGGTCTGAAATCTTTCGCCGGCGGCGGCCAGGGTCCGAATGCCGGCCGCAGTTCGTTCGTCGTCAAAGGTCTGGAAGATGTCGTCGAGGATCAGCGGCGCCGGCTCGTTGCGGCTGCAATAGTCCTCCAGGAAGGCGAGCCGCAGCGCCAGATAGAGCTGATCGCCAGTACCTTCGCTCAGGCCGGGAAGCCTCACCTGCTCGCCGGTACTGCGTTCGACCGCGAGCTGCAGCTCGTCGCGCTCGTCATAGACTTGGACAAGGCGCGAAAAACGGCCGCCGGTGAGATCGGCGAAGACCCGCCCTGCCCGCTGCATGACCGGATCGGCCTGGCGTTCGCGATAGGCTTCCATGGAGCTCGCCAGAAGGCCGGCGGCGAGCTTCAGCACCACCCAGCGCCGCGCCAACTCCTTGGCTTCCGCTTCGGCGGCGAGCTTCTGGAAGACGGCGCGCTCGGCGCCGATGCCGGTTTCCAACTCCCGGCGGCGGCGCTCGCTATCGGCCTGGGCAATGCCGAGCACCTTCATCCGCTCGACCTGCCGGGCATCCTCGGCATCCAGCCGCTCGATTTCCAGGCCGGCGGCGATCCTGTCGAAACCGGCGAGGGCCGCACGAGCCTCGTCTTCGCTTGCACCATCCGCCTGTTCGGCAAAGCGGCTGCGGCATTGCGCGAGGCTCGCTTCCAGCCGGTTGCGTTCGCGAAGGTCACGGAGAAGGCCATCGGCCTCTTCGATATCCTTGGATGCGGCGGTGGCAAGCCCGCGCAGGTCCGCTACCAGTCTTTCCGCGTCGGCCGCGTGCCGGGCAACGGCAAGCTCCGCGCGCTCCAACGCCGTGGAGAGCGTGGCCTGCTGGTTGGCGGCGGTCCGGGCGCCCATGGCGCGGTCGTTGAGCCTGCCGGCGGCGACATCGGCGGGAAGCAAGGCAAGATCCGGCGATACCTCGGCGGCGATCCTACGCACCTCCGTTTCGAAATCCTCCATGTCCCGGGCCATGCCGCGCACCCGGCGGTCGCGGTTTTCCCGCTCTGAAAGCAGATCCGGTATGGTGCGCCAGACATCCAGCGCCGCAAGCGCCATGTCGACCGTCGCATCGTCCGGAAGGCCCGCCAGGACTGCCGCGTTTGAGAACGTGGAACGCCAGCGTTCGATATCGCGGCGCAAACCGGTCTCGCGCTCTGCCAGCTTTTCCAAAGCCTCTTCGGCGGAATGGCGCTTGCCTTCCAGCGATCGGCTTTCGGTCCAGCGCTCGTTGAGCTCACCAATCCGGCGTTCAAGCCCGCGGGCGAGAGCGGGAGGAGGAAGTGCCGCTGCGGCCAGACCGATCGCTTCGGCCAGCCCCAGCAGTGCCGGCTTGAGTTTTTCCTCCCTGAGACGCAGCGTCTCCAGCTCGTCGCGCGCATCGTTCAGCGCACCCGACAGCAGGGAAAGGCCATCGACAGCACGCCGCCACTCGATCATCCGCTCCGGCGTCGACGGTGCGACGGGTGCTGCATGGAAAAGGTCTTCGAACTCGGTGACCGCGTCGGCGGCGGCAATGTCGCTTTCCTTGGCAGTGATCTCGGCAGCGCCGATCGCCTGTTGCAGTTCGCGCTGGCGCAGGGTGAGCTGGGCGTGGCGCGACACACGCTCGGCATCGGCAAGCGCCGCGTCGGCGAGCCGGTCTGCGTCCTCCACGGCGATCTTCAGTTCGCTCAGTTTTTCGGCAGATGGTTTTGCTCCAAGCGCATCGATCTTTTCGTCGCGGCCGGCTCTTGCCGCTACGATATCCTCGCGGGAGACGATCCGCCCCTGCTCTTCCAGCGCGGTAAGCTGCCCGGCGATCGCCTTGGCTTCGTCGCGGATACCGGCGAGCTTCTGGGCCGCCTGGGCGCTCTCCGCTTTGGCCGCGTCGATCAGCCGGCGATGATGGGTGAGCGTCGCGATATCCGGCAGCGGCACCGAGAGAAGACGGTCGATATCCCTGACCGGCGGGTCGAGGCGCGCGGCCGCGGCGGCAAGATCGCTTTCGGCACGGGCGACGCGCACCTGCAGCGTTTCGACGCTGGAGAGTTCGCTGACGTCGGGACGCAGCGCTGCGAGCTGTTCCGCCCACGGTTTCGGGTCGATCAACCGGCCGTCCGGTCCGTGGTCCCCCAACCGCCGCAGAACATCCTGCGCGTCCTCGATCTGCTGGCGCAGCTGCTTCAGGCTGCGGTCGAGCTCGTTGCCCTCCTCGACAAGCTTGCGGAGGCGCACGAGATCGGCATCGGCCGGCTGGGCGCGCTGAAGCTCTTCGAATTTGCCAAAACCAAGCCGGCGGGCCGACTGGACGATACGCTGGTCGAAATCGTCGACCTCGCCGCGCACCCGGGCGATATCTTCCCGCGCCTTGATATAGGCGCCCTTGTCCGCATGGGCGGCCAGGATCTTGGGCGCCGCGGCAATCAGTGCCTCATCGACATGCACGGCGCTGATCTCGTCGCGCAGACGCGATACCTCGGCCTCCGCAGCCTTGAGCGCTTCGGCGTTCTTATGCTCCGTCTCCAGAGCCGCGGCCAGGCGTTCCTCGAAGCCAGCCGGCAGCACAGCCAGCGCTTCGTATTGCGTGAGCAGTTCCCGCTCGCGGTCGATCTCCCGCAGCACCGGTTCCAGCCGCAGCAGTGTCCGCAAGCGATCGAGGGCGCGCTTGGTTTCCTGCCGCTCGGCCTGCACGGCGGCGAGATCGGTTTCGATCTCGGCCTGTTCGGCGAGCAGCTTTTTCCAGTCGCCGGATTTCAGCTCGTTGTCGCGTTCGGCCTTGCGGGCTTCGTCATGGCTGTCGAGCACCTGATAGAACGAGCGATCCTTGGAGCGACGCGGCGCATAGATGCCGTCGGCTTCCGCATCCAACGACTTGCGCAGGTCCGAAAGTCCGGTCAGGCCGGAGGCCGCGGAAAACAGCAGGCTGCCGATCTCACCGCCGCTTTTCAGCATCGTCTCGCCACCGGCCCTGAGCGACGCGGAATCGAGCCCGAAGGCGCGTTCGAACACGTCGCGGGACAGGGTGCCGAGGAACGGCGCCAGGGCATCCTCGGCCAGGGCCTCTTCCGTCTCATTGGCGGCGAGCAGCGTATTCTTGCGGCCTCGGCGGCGGCGGAATTCGCGCGCCTGGCCATCGCGCGCGGTGATCGCGGCACCGACGCGGAGCGCGGTGGCATCATGCAAAAAACTGTATTCAGCGGTCGTCGGGAAACCGAACAGCAGGTCGGAGATTGCCGACAGGGCGGAGGATTTTCCGGCCTCGTTCGGTCCGTAGATCACATGCAATCTGGCATCCGGGCGGAAGGTCAGTGTCCGGTCGGTCAGCGCGCCGTAGCGCAGAATATCGAGGCGATTAAAACGCATGGATCAGCCAGCCCTCGCCGCACGCGAGAGCAGGAGATCGCGGGCCTCGGCCAGCAGCGCTTCGGCATCGTCGCCAAGCGCCAGGTCGCCCGCTCCGATGCCGCCCGGCAGGCGGGCGGTGATCTCGGCGATCTTGGCGTTGGCATCGGCGACCAGTTCAGGGGCGAAGCCGTCCATCGGGATGAGGCCTTCGAGACCGAGCATGTCGGTCGCGACGCGCGCCCCGTTGGTTTCCGGTTCCAGCCGCACTTCCAGCTTTTCGAGCCAGATATCCTGGTGGGAGCGATGGCAGGCGGCCTGCACCTCATCGCGAAAATCCTCGGCGCGGGCCATCACTTCGTTGCGGAAGCGGTTTTTGCCCGTGAGACGGATGCGCAGCGCCAGCGGCCGACCTTCCATCCGCTCGACGACATCTTCCAGTGCACTCTCGATGCGGCGCAGGATCGCCGGGATGTTGTCGTCCGGTTCGACCGCAACCACGAGTTCGGCAAAGCGGGCACTGTCGGTGATGATCCGCTCATGGGTGATACGACCGTCCTCGACGGTCACCAATACCGCGCCTTTCGCCCCCTGCTCGCGGATCGAGCGACCCTGGAGATTGCCGGGGAAGACAACCAGCGGGTCTTCGGCGACGATCTCGAAATCATGAACATGGCCGAGCGCCCAGTAGTCGTAACCGCGCGAGCGCAGATCCTCGACCGAACACGGCGCATAGGGCGCGTGCGGCTCGCGGCCGGTGAGCGAGGTATGCAGCACGCCGATATTGAACCAGCCCGCTTCCGGCTTCGGATAGGCGAGCGACAGGTTATCGACCGCCGAGCGCTCGGCAAAACCCTGGCCGTGCAGCGCAACCTTCAAATGATCGAGCTTGAAGCTACCCGGCTTGTTGACCGGGAACTCGCTGACATTCTTCGGCAGGGTAATCGTCTTGGTGATGACGCTTTCGGCGTCGTGATTGCCCTTCAGCAGGAAGACGGGGATACCGGCGCGTTCCAGCCGCGCCACTTCGCGGTTGAAGAACAGGCCAATCTTGTTGTCCTTCCAGTCACCGTCATAGACGTCGCCGGCAACGATGAAGAAGTCCACCTTGCGTTCGACCGCCTGGTCGACCAGGCCTGAAAACGCCCTGCGGCTCGCCTCGATGAACAGTTCGGCGATGGCAGCGTCCTTCAGCGCCAGCCCCTGGAAGGGACTGCCGAGATGCAAGTCGGCCGCGTGAATGAATCGGAAGGAGGTCATCGAATCGCTTGTTTTGATTGCCGGAGCTGATCAGGTGTTTTAGGCAAATGCCGGGCACGAAGGAAGCTCAGGGTTCCGCAGCCTGTGGATAGCCCAATCTTATTCGGAGGACATCATGAGAAACCACGCGTTCGGACGCACATCCTTCACCGTCAGCGAGATCGGTTTCGGCGCCTGGCAGATCGGCGGCTCCTGGGGCGACGTCAGCGAAACGGACGGGGCCAAGGCGCTGGAAGCGGCGCTCGATGCCGGCGTCACCTTCGTCGACACCGCCGACGTTTATGGCGATGGCCGTTCGGAAAAAATCATTGCCGGCGTCCTGAAATCGCGCGGCGGCAATCGGCCGATGGTCGCCACCAAGGCCGGCCGTCGTCTCAGCCCGCATGTGGCCAACGGCTATACCAAGGCCAATCTCGAAGGCTTCATCGACCGCAGCCTCAAGAATCTCGAAATCGACAGCCTCGACCTCGTGCAGCTCCACTGCCCACCGACCGAAGTCCTCTATCGCCCGGAGGTTTTTGGCGCGCTCGACGATCTGCGCCGTGCCGGCAAGATCAGGAATTACGGCGTCAGCGTCGAGAAGGTCGAGGAAGCGCTGAAGGCGATCGAATATCCGGACGTCACCAGCATCCAGATCATCTACAACATCTTTCGCCAGCGCCCGGCCGACCTGTTCTTCAGGGAGGCCAAGCAGAAGAACGTCGCGGTCATCGTCCGCGTGCCGCTCGCAAGCGGGCTGCTGTCGGGCAAGATCACCCGCGATACGGCGTTCGCCAAGGACGACCATCGCAATTTCAACCGGCATGGCGACGCCTTCGATGTCGGCGAGACTTTTGCCGGCGTACCGTTCGAAGTTGGTCTCCAGGCGGTCGAGGAAGTCCGCAAGCTGGTGCCACGGGGAGCGTCGATGGCGGCTTTCGCGCTGAAATGGATCCTGATGAACGAGGCTGTCACCGTCGTCATTCCCGGCGCCCGCAACGAGGCGCAGGCCAGGGGCAATGCGGCAGCGGCCGAGCTTGCCGCACTTTCGGCCGACGTGATGACGGCGACCAAGGAAATCTATGCGCGGCTGGTTGCTCCGCACGTGCATCAGCGCTGGTAGGGACGCCGAGCTTGCCGTCACGCAGCATGCAGCCCCGTGACAACGGATGACAGTTTTCGCATCCAGCGTTGTGATTGGCAGCGATTTGCGACTCGTAAAAAAGGCCCGGGAAAAACCCGGGCCTTTTCAAAATATGAGACTGTAACAGGATGCCTCGAAGGCAGCGCGTTAGCTGTTGACTGCGTCCTTCAGGCCCTTACCGGCCGAGAACTTCGGCACGTTACGTGCCGGGATGTCGACTTCGGCGCCGGTCGACGGATTACGACCCTTGGACGCTTCGCGACGGGAAACGGAGAAGCTGCCGAAACCGGCAAGACGGATATCGCCGCCCTTCTTCAGTTCAGCCTGTACGGTCTCAAAAACGGCGTCTACAGCGGATGCGGCATCAGCCTTAGAGAGGCCGGCCTTCTCGGCCACTGCGGATACCAACTCATTCTTATTCATGTTTCCACCCCTTTCAAACGGTTTTGGAACGACTCATGTAATCGGGGCAGACAATAGTCAGGCGCCCGCCCGTGGCAACCCAAAAGCTCCGCAATCGCCTGAAAAACAAGGGGTGCGCGTTATTTTTCACAAAAAAAGCCGGCGTTGTGCCGGCTTTTTTCATTGCTGGTGCCAATTTGGCATAACCAAAAGACTATCGATCAGTGCGCTATGGTTACGCCTGCGTCGTCCACACCTTCGACCGTGGTGATCAGCGGCGTTTCCACCGTGCCATCCCATTCGATCGCTTCCGGTTGACGGACGAGCGCGTGACGGATTACCTCGCCCATGCGGGAAACCGGAATGATCTCCATGTTGTTCTTCACATTGTCCGGAATCTCGGCCAGATCCTTGGCGTTCTCTTCCGGGATCAGAACGGTCTTGATGTTGCCGCGAAGGGCGGCAAGCAGCTTTTCCTTGAGGCCACCGATCGGCAGCACACGGCCGCGAAGGGTGATCTCACCCGTCATCGCCACGTCCTTGCGGACCGGGATGCCGGTCATGATCGAGACGATTGCGGTCGCCATGCCGACGCCGGCCGACGGTCCGTCCTTCGGGGTTGCCCCTTCCGGCACGTGAACGTGGATGTCCGACTTGTCGAAGCGCGGCGGTTCGATGCCGAAATCGATTGCACGCGAACGGACATAAGAAGCCGCCGCCGAGATCGATTCCTTCATCACTTCCTTGAGGTTGCCGGTGACCGTCATGCGGCCCTTGCCCGGCATCATCACGCCTTCGATCGTCAGCAGTTCGCCGCCGACTTCCGTCCATGCGAGACCCGTGACCACGCCAACCTGATCCTCGCCCTCGGCTTCGCCGTGGCGGAACCGCGGAACGCCGAGGTAGTCGGAGATGTTGGCCGCGGTGATCGCAACCGACTTGGTCTTGCCCTTGATAATCTCGGTGACCGCCTTGCGGGCGAGTTTCATCAGTTCACGCTCATAGCTACGAACGCCGGCTTCCCGCGTGTACTGCTGGCTGATCGCCATCAGGGCATCGTCGGTGATCGAGAATTCGTTCGGCTGCAGGGCATGTTCCTTGATCGCCTTCGGCAGAAGGTGACGCTTGGCGATCTCGCGCTTTTCATCCTCGGTGTAACCGGCGATCCGGATGATTTCCATACGGTCCATCAGCGGTGCCGGGATGTTCAGCGTGTTCGCCGTGGTGATGAACATCACGTCGGACAGGTCGTATTCGACTTCCAGGTAATGGTCCATGAAGGTCGAGTTCTGCGCCGGATCCAGCACTTCGAGCAGGGCCGAAGACGGGTCGCCGCGGAAATCCATGCCCATCTTGTCGATTTCGTCGAGCAGGAAGAGCGGATTGGACTTCTTTGCCTTCTTCATCGACTGGATGACCTTGCCGGGCATCGAGCCGATATAGGTGCGGCGGTGACCGCGGATTTCGGCTTCGTCACGGACGCCGCCGAGAGCCATGCGCACGTATTCGCGGCCGGTCGCCTTGGCGATCGACTGGGCGAGCGAGGTCTTGCCGACGCCCGGAGGCCCGACAAGGCACAGGATCGGACCCTTGAGCTTGGTGGCGCGGGCCTGCACGGCGAGATATTCGATGATGCGTTCCTTGACCTTGTCGAGGCCGAAGTGATCGGCTTCGAGGATCTTCTCGGCATTGTTGAGGTCGACCTTGACCTTCGATTTCTTGGCCCACGGAATGCCGAGCAGCCAGTCGAGATAGTTGCGCACGACGGTGGCTTCCGCCGACATCGGGCTCATCTGCTTGAGCTTCTTCAGCTCGGCATCGGCCTTTTCCTTGGCTTCCTTGGACAGCTTGGTCTTGGCGATGCGCTCTTCCAGTTCGGCCATCTCGTCACGGCCTTCTTCGCCGTCGCCGAGCTCCTTCTGGATCGCCTTCATCTGTTCGTTGAGGTAGTATTCGCGCTGGGTCTTCTCCATCTGGCGTTTGACACGCGAGCGGATGCGCTTTTCCACCTGCAGGACGGAGATCTCGCCTTCCATGAAGCCGAGCGCCTTTTCGAGGCGCAGCTTGACGGAAACCGTTTCCAGCATTTCCTGCTTTTCGGTGATCTTGATCGACAGATGCGAGGCAACCGTATCGGCCAGCTTCGAATAGTCTTCGATCTGACTTGCGGCACCCACCACTTCCGGCGAGATCTTCTTGTTGAGCTTCACGTAGTTTTCGAACTCGGAAACCACGGAGCGCGACAGGGCTTCGACCTCGACCGCATCCTCGTCGGGTTCGGCAAGAACGCTCGCCGTCGCTTCGTAGAATTCTTCACGGTCGGTATAGCCGTCGATCTTGGCGCGCGAACGGCCTTCGACCAGAACCTTGACGGTGCCGTCGGGCAGCTTCAGGAGCTGCAGCACGTTGGCGACGGTGCCGACCTTGTAGATTGCCGAGGGTTCGGGATCGTCGTCGCCGGCATTGATCTGGGTGACCAGCATGATCTGCTTGTCGGAACCCATCACCTCTTCGAGCGCGCGAATAGACTTCTCCCGTCCGACGAACAAAGGCACGATCATATGCGGAAAGACCACAATGTCGCGCAGCGGCAGCACCGGATAGGTTTCGCTACCAGTCGCAGACGTTGAATTCGTCATTTCATTTCCTTTCCATCGTCCCGTTTCCGGGATACGTCCCGGGGCAAATCACCCGGGCATTTCACTCTCGCCCAAAGTGGAGTTTTAGAAATTTGATTTCAAGCCTTGCAGGCCGCCGTCGCTTAACGAATGTGACAGGGGCATTACAAAGCGTGTACACATAAACGCCACGCGGAACGCCAAAGGACACGGGACGCGACCACCGGACCTGCCAACCTGAGATCACATCCAAACGAAGCAACCGGAGCGTCGATGATCTTCCCGCACAGTCTCTAATGCAAGGCGAATATGGTGCAATTCTTCGCGAGGCAAAAATGGTGGAAAAATCAAAAAAAGCAAGGCTGTTCGCCGACATAAAAAAGAGGCCCCGATAGGGCCTCTTCAAGCTCAGGAACGGAACGGCCCACTTCAAGCCGAAACGTTCGCCTTTTCATCCTGCCGGTCGGCATAGATGTAGAGCGGCCGGGCGTTTCCACGCACGACGTCGTCCGAGATGACCACTTCGCGCACGCCTTCGAGCGTCGGCAGTTCGAACATGGTGTCGAGAAGGATCTTCTCCATGATCGAGCGCAGGCCGCGGGCGCCGGTCTTGCGGGTGATCGCCCGCTTGGCAATCTCGCGCAGCGCATCCTCGTGGAAGGTCAGATCGACGTCTTCCATCTCGAACAGGCGCTGGTACTGCTTGATCAGCGCGTTCTTCGGTTCCGACAGGATCTGGATCAGCGCATCTTCGTCGAGGTCTTCGAGGGTTGCCAGAACCGGCAGACGGCCGATGAATTCCGGAATGAGGCCGAACTTCACCAGATCTTCCGGCTCCAGTTCGCGCAGCACTTCGCCGACGCGACGGTCATCCGCCGACTTGACGGAGGCACCGAAGCCGATCGAGGTCTTTTCGCCGCGAGCCGAGATGATCTTGTCGAGACCCGCGAAGGCGCCGCCGCAGATGAACAGTATGTTCGTCGTGTCGACCTGCAGGAATTCCTGCTGCGGGTGCTTGCGGCCGCCCTGCGGCGGTACCGAGGCAACCGTGCCTTCCATGATCTTCAGAAGCGCCTGCTGCACGCCCTCGCCCGACACATCGCGGGTGATCGACGGGTTGTCGGACTTGCGGGAGATCTTGTCGACTTCGTCGATATAGACGATGCCGCGCTGGGCGCGTTCGACATTGTAGTCCGCAGACTGCAGGAGCTTCAGGATGATGTTTTCGACGTCCTCGCCGACATAGCCGGCTTCGGTCAGCGTCGTGGCGTCCGCCATCGTGAAGGGAACGTCGATGATGCGGGCGAGGGTCTGGGCAAGATAGGTCTTGCCGCAGCCGGTCGGGCCGACCAGCATGATGTTCGACTTCGCAAGCTCGACATCGCCGCCCTTGGAGGCATGCGCGAGGCGCTTGTAATGGTTATGCACCGCGACCGACAGGATACGCTTGGCCTGCTTCTGGCCGATGACATATTCGTCGAGGACCTTGATGATGTCCTGAGGCGTGGGCACGCCGTCGCGGGACTTGACCATCGAGGTCTTGTTCTCTTCGCGGATGATGTCCATGCACAGTTCGACGCATTCATCGCAGATGAATACGGTCGGTCCGGCGATCAGCTTCCGGACTTCGTGCTGGCTCTTTCCGCAGAAAGAGCAATATAGGGTATTCTTGGAGTCGCCGCCGTTGCTGCCGCTGACTTTGCTCATATCACTTTCCTTCCAGCACTCCGCACTCACGTCAAAACGGGCGCGGTCCACTCTACCGCTTGCCGGCGCGCGCCCGACGGGCCTTGCGCGCCTGCCTTGCCTTAAGGGTACTCTACCGATCCTGCGTACATCATGCCGGATCAGCGGCAACGAAACCCCTAAGAAACGAATGCTATGTCATAAAAGTTCAACACAGCATTAATAAGTACTAATAGCGCTTTCCGTGCGACTTGAAACCCCTTTTTGCTCACATCGGGGTGAGGTGCACGGGTCGCGCCATCAGACTCAGTCTCCGGAGCCACCTTCCATTTCCTGACGCGATGTCAGGATCTTGTCGATGACGCCCCAATCCTGGGCTTCGTCGGCCGTCATGAAATGGTCGCGGTCGAGGGTCTTTTCGACTTCCTCCAACGTGCGGCCCGTATGCTTCACGTAGACCTCGTTAAGACGTCTTTTCATCTTCAATATGTCACGGGCATGGCGCTCGATATCGGACGCCTGGCCCTGGAAGCCGCCGGAGGGCTGGTGCACCATGATGCGCGAGTTCGGAGTTGCAAAGCGCATCCCCTTCTCGCCGGCGCACAGGAGCAACGAGCCCATGGAGGCGGCCTGGCCGATGCAGAGCGTCGAAACCGCCGGCTTGATGAACTGCATCGTGTCGTAGATCGCCATGCCGGCGGTCACGACGCCGCCGGGCGAATTGATGTAGAGGGCGATTTCCTTCTTCGGGTTTTCCGCTTCGAGGAAGAGAAGCTGGGCGCAGATCAGCGACGCCATATAGTCTTCGACGGGACCCGTCAGGAAGATGATGCGCTCTTTCAGAAGACGCGAATAGATGTCGTAAGAGCGCTCACCGCGATTGGTCTGTTCGACGACCATCGGCACCAAGGCCATTGCGGTATCAACTGGATTTCTCATGTCCGTCCTTTGTCAAGCTTCTCTTGATCCCTGGCCGAAGGCAAAAAGGCGCTCCGGAATCAAATGGAATGGGTCATCCCTACATAGAGTGTCAACGCCCGGTACTTCAAGACGGAGCATCCGATATCCTTAACTGCCCGGGGATGCGCGAGGCTGACCGCTATTACGATTCCTGCCGGGCGACAGCCTGCGGACGCCCCATTTCGCCCGATGGCACAGGTTTTTGCGCGATCAGGGTAAAGCGGGCGTGAATTTCGTCTCGAAATCTCGCCGCAACCGGGTTTGAGCCCAGGGTTTTCCAGAATCCGTGCAACTTCGTCTTAAAGACTGCGTGTCATGTTGGGCGCGCTCGACATCGAGCATTGGAGTTTGGGGTGGACATTTTAACGGGCCTGATGATCTGGGCGGCGGAGGCGCTGACGCTTGCAGCCCTCCTGTGCTCACGCTGGTACTACGAGCGGGACCGCTTCTACCTGAGTTGGGGCGGCGGGTTTGCGCTGCACGGGATCGGCGTCATCCTGGTGGCATTGCGCGGCGACATCCCCGATTTCATCTCCATCCAGATCGCCAATACGCTGGTGCTCTCCGGCGTCGGCCTGTGGATTGCCGGTTTCCTGCAGTTCGACCGAAAGCCCGTGGGAGCCTATATCGCCATCCCGGCGCTTCTGTGGGTGGCTGGAATGTTCCTCTATCCGGTGCGCGAGAACTTCGCTAACCGGGTGGCTCTCCACAACGTCGCGACCATGGTCGGTCATGCGATCATGATCTATATCCTGCTCAGGAACAACGGCGCGTCGAAGATGACGCGGCGGGTGCTTGCGGCCTTCCTTGCCGTACAACTTTGCGCGAACGGCGTGGTAGCGGTTCTGGTGATCGCCGGTGAGGCGAAATCCATTGGCATGTCGCCGCACTCCGCCTGGCTGCTCTTCCCGGCGGCAGTCTGTTTAATTGCCATCATCATGACCGGCACGAAACTGCTGACCGAGCGCTCGGAAGAGAAACTCAAGACACTTGCCGTCACCGACCCCTTGACCGGGGTTCTCAACCGGCGCGGCCTGATCGACCAGTTCCATGCCCTGAGAAAACTCGAGGACGATGAGAAACCGCTGATCGCGCTCCTGCATTTCGACCTCGACAACTTCAAGCAGATCAACGACCGTTGCGGCCATCAGGCGGGCGATTCGGTGCTGGTCGCCTTTTCACAAGTCGGCCAGACGTCGATGCGCGGCCGCGGTTTTTTCGGCCGCATGGGCGGCGAGGAATTCGCCTCCATCCTGCGCGTCGGCGACATGATCGAGGCCGCCAGCATCGCCGAGGCGATCCGCCTGACGCTCAAACGCCAGACCATCGTCGCCGGCGAGCACAATATCACCGTCACCGTCAGCGCCGGCATCGCGCTTGCGGGCGCCGGAACCGCCGACCTCGATCTTCTGCTCAGCGCCGCGGACCGGGCACTTTACACAGCCAAGGACAGCGGCCGCGACCGCACCGCGATCGATACCGGCACCGACGCCTCGATCGTTCCGGCCGTCGACCGGCAGGGTGAGGACGAGGCCCCGACGGATGTGCGCGCGAGCCGGCAAGTCGCAGCTCTGAAACGCCTCGCTTCGCTCGGCAAGCGCTGACATCCTCTTGTTCTCGTCATCCTGAAACCCACATTCCTCCGCAGGGATTCAAACGCGGAGGGCGCGCCATGCGGGCGAGATTTTTCGGGACAAGTTTCTTCACCGGCATCCTTCTTTCCTCGGCGCTTTCCGCCTTGATGCTTTCGGCCGGAACAACGCTGGCGCAGCAGGCGTCCGATACGGTTGCGCCGGAGCGGGCGACCGGGTTCACCTCGGCCAAGCGTGTCGAGACCAAGAACTTCATGGTCGCCGCCGCCAATCCGCTGGCAGCGGAGGCTGGGCGCGACGTAATTGCCAAGGGTGGCAATGCGATCGACGCTCTGGTCGCGGTCCAAACCGTGCTCGGCCTTGTCGAGCCGCAGAGTTCCGGCCTCGGCGGCGGCTCGTTCCTCGTCTATTACGATGCGGCCGCCAACAGGCTCACCACGTTCGACGGCCGCGAGACGGCACCGATGGAGGCTACGCCGAAACTCTTCCTCGATGCCCAGGGCCAGCCGTTGAAATTCATGGACGCGGTGGTTGGCGGCCGATCGGTCGGCACGCCCGGCACGGTGCGCCTGCTTTCCGAAGTCCATAAGCGCTACGGCAAGGCCGACTGGGCGAGCCTGTTCGAACGGGCGGAGAAGCTCGCCGCAAGCGGTTTCCAGGTCTCGCCCCGCATGGCTTCGCTGATCGCCGCCGAAGGCGACCGGCTGAAGAAATACGACGGTCCCCGCGGCTACTTCTACGACGCTTCAGGCGCGCCACTGAAGGCCGGCACGGTGCTCAAGAACCCAGCCTATGCCGAGACGCTGAAGGCGATCGCGGCCGGCGGCGCGGATGCCTTCTACGAAGGGCCGATCGCCGAGGCGATCGTCAAGACGGTACGCGAAGCACCGGGCAATCCCGGCGTCCTGTCGCTCGCCGATCTCGCCAATTACCGTGTCAAGGAACGCGAGCCGGTCTGCGCCACCTACCGGGCGCTCGACATCTGCGGCATGGGCCCCCCCTCCTCCGGTGCGGTCGCCATCGGTCAGATGCTCGGGCTGATCGAAAATTTCGACATCAAGGCACTCGGGGCCCAGAATGCCGAAAGCTGGCGGATCATCGGCGATGCGCAGCGCCTCGCCTTTGCCGACCGCGAACGGTATCTGGCCGATCCGGATTTCCAGCCCTTGCCGATCAAGGGCCTGCTGAAGAAGGACTATCTCGGCAAGCGCGCCTCGCTGCTTGACGGCACCAAGGCTCTTAGCGCCGACCAGGTGAAGGCCGGCGAGCCGGAATGGGACCATGCGCTGCTGTTCGGCCGCGATGCCGCGATCGAGCTGCCCTCCACCAGCCATCTCGTCATCGTCGACAGAGAGGGTAACGTCGTGTCGATGACCACGACGATCGAAAGCGGGTTCGGCTCGCGGCTGATGACGAACGGCTTCCTGCTCAACAACGAGCTCACCGATTTCTCCTTCAAGACCCATGACGGCAGTCTGCCCGTCGCCAACCGTGTCGAGCCGGGCAAGCGGCCGCGTTCCTCCATGGCGCCGACGATCGTGATGAAGGACGGCAAACCGCTGCTGGCGGTCGGTTCGCCGGGCGGCAGCCAGATCATCGGTTACGTCGCCCAGGCGCTGATCGCCTATATCGACTGGGGCATGCCGGTGGAGCAGATCGTCGCCCAGCCGCATTTCATCAATCGTTTCGGGCCTTACGAGATCGAGGCAGGCACCGGGGCCGAAAAGTTCGCCGAACCGTTGAAGGCGCTCGGTTACGAGGTAAAACCGGGCGAGATGAATTCCGGACTGCACGCGATCGAGATCACCGAGAGCGGTCTCGTGGGCAGCGCCGACCCGCGCCGCGAGGGCGTAGCGGTCGGGGAATGATCAATCGGCGTCGCCATAGGCCAGAGCCGTCTTGGTCGGCCCCTTCGGATCGACCAGCGGCGACTTGAGAAGCGTCTTCATCACCGTCCAGGCCTTGCGCACGACCTTGATATCCGCCTGGCCTTCTTGGAGAGGAAAGCGGAAGCTGAACTCGGCGGCGATCGGCGTCCGAAGCTTTTCCTCCTCCCGCCAGAGGATCAGGGCGCATTCCGCGTCGATCTCATTCGAAAGCCTGATCCACCCTTCCTCGTAGACATGTTCGACGACATGCAAGTCGGCGACGGTCTGAACCGGTGTGTCGAGCGCCGGCAGCGGGGCTTTGCGAATATCCGTGTAAGGCCCAAGGCACTCGCCGACGGTTACGGGCATGTGCTTCGGATTGAATTCCGCTTCCACCGAACGGCTGAACAGCGCCCAGAAACGGGGCGTGTCGGCAGGCGGCATCGCCTTCACGTCCTCCTCGAACTTGGGCTCTTCGTCGCTCTTCTTCCGCAGTTCAAAATCCTGCGCTTCGGCAAGCAGGCGGTCGCCGTGGCGGAACTTCAGCGTCGCCTTCCAGTCCTTGCTGGAATCGAGCTTGCGACGCATGCGGAAAACGAGGTCGGAACGGTGGTAGAGATCCCGTTTCTCGGTATCCAGAAAGAAGACGTCACGTTGCTTGCTGTCCTTCTGGACATCAAGCCTGTCCTGCGTATCGATGTCGGCGCCTTGCAGTTCCGCGCGCAGACGCTCCCAGAAGAGCGCCACCGCTCTATCGCGGGCAGCTTCATCGCCGGCAAACTCCTTCGCATGCAGCATGACCTTATATTCGCGCGATGACAGGCACACAGACTTCCCTCCCCGCTCGACAGCCGCCCTTGCATCCAAACATGATCGCAATCCTGAATTGCGTCAATCACTCAACCTTTCCCGCGCCTGGGAAATCCGCTAGGTCTTTCGGATGACCGCCCTGCCCGATTTCCTGCGCATCGATCCCGACACCCGCCGCGTCTCGCTCGACGGCCGCAACCCGGCTTTCTATAGCGACCCGAACCGCGTCTACGCCCTCCTCCACGAACATTGTCCGACCTTTTACTGGGAAGAACAGCGGCAATGGTTCTTCACTGGCTACGACCACGTGAACGGGCTGTTGCGCGACCGGCGGTTCGGGCGGCAGATTCTGCATATCGCCAATCGCGAAGAACTCGGCCTGCCCGAACCCTTGCCGCATCTCGAAAACTTCGATCTCGCCGAGCGGTATTCGCTGCTGGAGCTCGAGCCGCCCGAGCACACCCGGCTTCGCGCGCTCGTCAACCGCGCCTTCGTGTCGCGGCATATCGAAAGGCTTCGGCCGGAGATCGCGGAACTGGCCGAAGGGCTGATCGACGGGTTCGAAGGCCAAGGGGAGACGGAGCTGCTCTCCGCCTTCGCCGACATCATTCCGGTCACGATGATCGCAAGGATGATCGGCATCCCGGACGCGATGGGACCACAGCTTCTCAAATGGTCACACGCCTATGTCGGCATGTACATGTTCAAGCGGAGCGCGGACGACGAACATGCTGCCGACCGCGCGGCCGAGGAATTTTCCGACTATGTCAAAGGCCTGATCTCTGAGCGCCGCCGGGAGCCGCGCGAAGATCTCCTCACCCACATGATCCACACGGAGCACAAGGGCCAGTATCTCACCGACGACGAACTTGTCTCGACCACCATCGTGCTGCTCAATGCCGGCCACGAGGCGACGGTGCACCAGATCGGCAATTCGGTGCGGGTGATCCTGGAGAGCGGCCTGTCGCCGGCAGACCTTTTCCGCGACGAGGCGGCAACCGAGCGAACGGTCGAGGAAACGCTGCGCATTTGCGCACCCGTGCACATCTTCCAGCGCTGGGCGCTCGAGGATGTCGAAATCGACGGACTATCCTTCAAGCGCGGCGACAAGGTGAGCCTCATCCTCGCCGCCGCCAATCTCGATCCGAAGAAGTTCTCCGATCCGCTGGTTTTCAAGTCCGACCGGCAGGAAGCCGCAAACCTCTCCTTCGGAGCCGGCATCCATTTCTGCATCGGCGCGCCGCTTGCAAGGCTGGAACTCAATACCGTGCTGCCGATCCTGTTTCGGCGACTGCCCGGCATGCGGATCACGAGGACGCCGGTGGTCAAGGACGTCTATCATTTCCACGGGCTTGAGCGGCTGGACCTGGCCTGGTGAGTGGGAGTTTTCGACGTCGCAAATAACGCGTATATTGGCTGCTCAAAATTGACTCTGAGGACCCCGGTTTTGGACAATGAATCTAAGGAAAATCACCCCGGTACGTTGTCGCTCTTCGAGCTTTCCAATTTTCCTAGCAAGGAACAAATGGAAAAACTGGTAAGCGCTCTTGAAGCTGGGGACGTAGACGCGGCTCTCACAACATTGTTTGAAACGCGAGAAAAAACGTCTCACAGATCCGTATCGGCTAAAAGAAAGCCAGGGCGCTTGAAAGGCAAGCTCGTGGTAGGCCCCGAGTTCTTTGAACCTTTGAGCGAGGCTGAAATCAGAGAACTGACCGGCGAATGAGATATCTGCTCGACACGCATGCGCTCCTTTGGTGGCTCAACGATCATCCTGATCTTTCATCCGCAGCCCGCGAACTGATCATAGATGAAAAGAACGATATCTATGTTAGCGCAGCGTCCGCCTGGGAAATCGCCACAAAACATAAGAAGGGCAAACTGCCTACGGCAATCAGCGTCTTGCCCAACTTCTCCGAAGTTGTTCAGGAGAACGGCTTTGCCGACCTTCCCATTACAAGCGCTCATATGGTGAGGAGCGTTCTGCTACCAGGGATACATCAGGATCCGTTTGATCGGATTCTTGCGGCCCAAGCCATCATTGAAGACATGGCCTTGATCTCAATTGATGAAAAGATGGCACCACTCGGTGTGATAACCCGCTGGTGAAACGCCAAAAAATGGACCGCGGGAGGCGTTTCTGCCCCCGGCGGTGGCGATAGAGTTGCTGGCTCCGTGAGCGAGATGGTGACGTGGTGTAGCCAAGCGCGAAGGTGCCTTCGATGAGCAACTGCAGACACCTGCTGCGGCTGCCCGTCGATTGTTCTGATCAAGCCTGGGCGGCAACCCCATACCGGGTTGCCGGCTTGTTGAGCGACAGATAGGGGCGCAGCCCGCCGCGGGCGGTCGTGTAGGTCTCATAAAGCTGGGTATCGGCAAGCGACGGCATGGTGACGAGTTCTCCGCGGTCGAGACCTACAAGCGCCGCATCGACAAGGTCGCCGACTTCCATAACCGAGTTCGGGTCGAGACTATCCATCGAGCCGCCGACGCGATCGAAGATTTCGGTGCGGGTATAACCGGGCAGAACGGCCTGGATCCTGACGCCGGTGTCCTTCAATTCGGCAGCGAGGGCTTCCGTCAGGGCCAGAACAAAGGCCTTGCTGGCGGCATAAGTGCCGCTGAAGAACTCCGCGGCGAGCGCCACGGCGGAGGCGATATTGACGATGGCGCCCTCACCCCGGGCAACGAAAGCCTGCGCGGCTGCGATTGCGAGGCGATTGGCGGCGGTGACGTTGAGGTCGACCATCTGGTCAAGGTATTCCGGATCGGCCTTCAGCAGCGGCCCCTTCGGGCCGATGCCGGCATTGTTGACGAAGAGCGTGATCGAGCCGTCCTCGCGCAGGCGCTTGTCGACGGCGAGCACATCGGTACGTTGGCTGAGGTCGGCCCGCAGCACGTCCGCCTTGATGCCATGTTCGCTCGTCAAACGGCCGGCAAGCGTCTTCAGGCGATCCGCGTCGCGGGCGACGAGAACGAGATCATAGCCGCGCTGGGCGAGCTTTTCCGCATAGGTCGCGCCGATGCCCGATGATGCGCCGGTCACGAGTGCGGTTCCGAGTTTTGAGGTGTTGGTCATGGTCCATCTCCTTCAGAGGTTTTTTTGGGCAGAGGTTTTTCAGGTGGTGTCGCGGCCGGTGTTTCGGCATCTGGAATTTACTGGTATATGCCACCATATATGAAAAGGAAGATTGGAGCCCGCAAGGGGCGACCATAAATTTTTATCGGAGTGGAAGGGCCAGCCAAAAGCGGGCATTGTCCCGCGACAAGATCGGAACGAGGCATGACAGACAAAAACAAACACGACAGCCAAGCGCAGAACGAAGACGGCGTCTGGCTTCATTGCAGCAATACCGCAGTGCGCCGCGCCTCACGGCATCTTGGCCAGCTCTATGAGGATGCGATGGGCGATACAGGCCTCAAGGGAACGCAGTTCTCCCTGATATCCCAGATCGCCGGATCCAACCAGCCGACCTTGAAAAATCTCGCGGATGCGATGGTCATGGACCTCTCGGCGCTCGGCCACACGTTGAAGCCGCTGATCCGCGATGGCCTAGTGGAACTGGTGCCTGATCCCCAAGACCGCCGCGCCAAACGTGTCCGCCTGACGGAGACAGGCGCAGCCACACAGCGCGACCTCACCGCCCGCTGGCAGATTGCCCAGGACCGTTTCGACAAGGCATTCGGCAAGGAAAAGTCGGGGGAATTGCGGCGGGCGCTGGCGTTCATTTCGTCGGGCGAATTCGCGAAGGCCTTCAAGCGGGGTGAAGAAGCCTGATCAAACCCTGATCACGTAATCCTTGCGAGTCGTTTCAACGACTTCCCAGGTTCCCCTGAACCCGGGTCTGAGGATCATGCTGTCGCCCGGCTTCAATTGGACCGCCGCGCCGCCCTCCTCGGTGACGATCGAGTGGCCGGAGAGGATGTGGAAATATTCCCACTCCTCATAAACGATCCGCCATTTGCCGGGAGTCGCCTCCCAGACGCCGGCATAAAGCCCGCCCTCCGCTTCCTCGAAATTCCAGGTCCGGAATGTCGGGGTGCCGCAGATCAGCCGGTCCGGTGCCGGGGCGCCCTCTTCCGGCGCGATGGAGGAAAGGTCGAATTTGATCCAGGCGCTCATTGTCCGATTTCCTTCAGATGATGGGAAAGCTGGTTGGAGGCGATTGCGGCCACTGCGCGCAGGCGGTCCGTGGCCATGCCGTTGCGGGCACTCGCCGAGAGGCCGGACATCGCCATCATGATGTAATCGGTGATGAGTTCGGCACGCTGCGGTTCACGGCCTGCGATTGCGGCGTGGATGACCTTGCGGCTCATGTCCAGCATGCGCCGGGCCTCGTCGGAGGCCTGCGGGTCAACCGTGCCTCTTGCTCCCTCGATCACCATGCAGCCGGGTGCGTCTCCGCTGCCGTAGTTGTCGGCAGCCTGCCTCAGCAGTCCGGCCACGCCTTCGTCGAGCGGTCTGTCCGCTGCCAGGGCGCCTGGAACATCCAGACCTTCCCTCTCTTCGTAACGCTTCAAGGCGGCTGAGTAGAGCTCCGCCTTGCTGCCGAAAGCGGCATAAAAGCTCGGCGGATTGATGCCGATCGCCTCGGTGAGATCGGCGACGCTCAAGGCATCGTATCCCTTCGCATGGAAAAGCGCCTGGGCCTTTGCCAGTGCCTCCTCCTTGTCGAAAGCGCGCGGCCGACCGCGTGATAAAACCTTTTTTGTAGTATTCATTACAAAATCCTTGACTGCGCTGACCACTCGATTTATGTAGCGTTCATTACATTAAACCTCAAGCCTCTTTGAAGGAGACACGACAATGACTGACTTCCATGGAAAGAAAGCGCTGGTTCTGGGCGGCAGCCGCGGCATAGGGGCAGCAATCGTCCGCCGCTTTGCCGGTGACGGCGCCGACGTGACATTCACCTATGCCGGTTCGAAGGATGCCGCCGAAGCTCTTGCCGTCGAGACCGGCGCCAAGGCTGTCCGGTCGGATGCGGCAGACCGCGCGGCCGTGATCAGCACGGTGCGCGAGGCCGGCCCGCTGGACATTCTGGTCATCAGCGCCGGCACGCTGGCGCTCGGCAATCCGCTGGAGATAGACGCCGACGCGGTCGACCGGATGATCGACGTCAATGTCCGCGCCCCCTACCATGCGGCCGTGGAAGCCGCCCGCAGCATGCCGGACGGCAGCCGAATCATCGTCATCGGTTCGGTCAATGGCGACCGCATGCCGTTTGCCGGCGGAGCCGCTTATGCGCTCACCAAGTCGGCAATGCAGGGCATGGCGCGCGGTCTCGCCCGCGATTTCGGCGACCGCAACATCACCGTCAACGTCATCCAGCCCGGCCCGACCTCCACCGACATGAACCCGGAAGACGGCCCGATGAGTGACTTCATGCACGGTTTCATGGCCATCAAGCGCCACGGCCGTGCGGAAGAGATCGCCGGTCTTGCCGCCTATCTCGCCGGTCCGGAAGCCGGCTTCATCACCGGCTCCCTGCAGACGATCGACGGCGGTTTCGGCGCCTGACGCCAAGACCTTCCCTCAGATCTTCGACAAGGCCTGGTCGAGGTCCGCGATGATGTCGGCGGCATCCTCGATGCCGATCGACAGGCGCACCACGTCCGGCCCGGCGCCGGCGGCGATCAGCTGTTCTTCGCTCAGTTGCCGGTGCGTCGTCGAGGCCGGGTGAATGACCAGCGAACGGGTGTCGCCGATATTGGCGAGGTGGGAGAACAGCTGCAGGCCTTCGACCAGCGTCTTGCCCGCCTCGTAGCCGCCGGTGACGCCGAAGGTGAACACCGAGCCGGCGCCCTTCGGCGAATACCGCCTCTGCAGGGCGTGGTTCGGATCTTCCTCGAGGCCGGAATAACTGACCCAGGCGACCTTCGGATGCGCCTTCAGCCATTTGGCGACGGCAACGGCATTGTCGCAGTGTTTCTGCATCCTGAGCGGCAGCGTTTCGATGCCGGTCAGGATCATGAATGCGTTAAAGGGCGAAATCGCCGGTCCCATATCGCGCAGGCCCAGCACGCGGCAGGCGATGGCAAAGCCGATATTGCCGAAAGCCTGGTACAGGACGATGCCGCCATATTCGGCACGGGGCTCCGAGAGCATCGGATAATTGCCCGATTTCGACCAGTTGAAGGTGCCTCCGTCAACGATGACGCCGCCCATGGAATTGCCATGGCCGCCCATGAACTTGGTCAGCGAGTGGATGACGATATCGGCGCCGTGCTCGAGCGGCCGGACGAGGTAGGGGGTTGCCATGGTGTTGTCGACGATCAGCGGGATGCCCCGCCGATGCGCCACCTCGGCGATCGCCGCGATATCCACGAACGTGCCGGCGGGATTGGCCAGGCTCTCGATAAAGATCGCGCGAGTGCGCTCGTCGATGCCGGCCTCGAAGCTTGCCGGATCGTCGGTATCGGCCCAGCGCACCTGCCAGTCGAAATTCCTGAACGCATTGCCGAACTGGTTGATCGAGCCGCCATAGAGTTTTCGCGCTGCGATGAAATTGTCGCCCGGCTGCATGATCGTGTGGAAGGTCAGCATCTGCGCCGCATGGCCGGAGGCGACGGCGAGCGCCGCGGTGCCGCCCTCGAGTGCCGCCACCCGCTCCTCCAGCACCGCCTGGGTCGGGTTCATGATGCGGGTGTAGATATTGCCGAACTGCTGCAGGCCGAACAGGGCGGCGGCGTGGTCCGCGTCGTTGAAGACGAAAGCGGTCGTCTGGTAGATCGGCGTCACCCGCGCCCCAGTCGTCGGGTCGGGTTGCGCGCCCGCATGCACGGCCAGCGTCGAAAACCCCGGATTGAGTGTCGGCATGTTAGTCCCTCCCCTTGAAATGGCGCCTGATCGTTAGCGCTCCAACAGACCCCGGCGGTTGATCACGATCAAGGTATATCGTTCTCCGGAACCTATCCTCCGGGGAAATAGAGAGGAGTTTGCAATGGACAACACAATTCCCACCCTTGACCCCGCCCCGGAAAATCTCACCGACAGGCTGAAGCGCTGGTGTTCCGCCACGTGGGCTGCGATCAACGAAGCCAAGCTTCTCGCCAGCCTCGACGACGAAACCGTCAAGCTGCTGGCGCAGGACAACGCCTTGTCGGAACAGGAACTGCGCGAACTGATCGCCAAAGGCCCGCATGCCGCCGACGAAATGCTGGCGCTGATGAAGCTGCTCAACATTGATCCGGAAGAAGCCAGGCTGGAGGAGCCGGTGGAATTCCGCGAAATGCACGTGACCTGTGTCCACTGCGGCGAGAAGACCCGCTGCCGGCGCGAACTGGCCGACGGCAGCGCCGCCGCCGACTTCGCAAGCTATTGCGGCAACGCCGACCTGCTCGACGACATGCGAAGCCGACCGGAACTGCTCGCCAAATAGCCGGACGCCCGGCGGCGAACCCAAGCGGTCGCCTCAGGCAACCAGGCGGGGATACTCGATCGCCGGGCAACGATCCATGACAACCTTGATGCCGGCGGCTTCCGCCTTTTCGGCGGCCTTATCGTCGCGCACGCTGAGTTGGCCCCAGATCACCTTCGGCCTGGTTTCAAGCCCGATCGCCTCGTTGATCACGCCGTCCAGATACTCGGCGGCCCGAAAGACATCGACCATATCGACCGGCTGCGGCACGTCCGCCAGCGTCCTGTAGACTGTCTGGCCGAGGATCTGCTTGCCTGCCTGGCCGGGATTGACCGGAAACACCGTATAGCCCTTGGAAAGCAAGAACCCCATGACCCGGTTGCTCGGCCTGTCGGGATTTGGAGATGCGCCGAGCAGCGCAATGGTCCTTGTGCTCTTCAGGATATCGGCGATATAGGCATTGTCGTAATGGTCATGGTTCATGACGGCGGCTCCCGCAATAGTGCGCCTCTGGCGGCGCGGTGCTTCTGCGCTATGTAAGTCCGCGTCTCGTCAAAAGGGATGAGGATCATGAAAAAATTTCTCGGCTGTCTTGCGGTTATTGCCTGCGGCACCCTCCTCTCAGGCGAGCCAGCCGCCGCGATCTCGCGCTACAATTCCACCGGCATGTCCTGCGCCGCCGTGCAGCGGGCGATCGGCCGGGAGGGCGCGGTGATCCTGCGTTACCCGTCCCGCAACAAGGCGCGGATGACACTCTATGACCGCTATGTCATCGACAGCGGCTACTGCGACGGCCATGAATTCGCCGACCGGGCGACGGTGCCGACGGCCGACACACCGAGCTGTCCCGTTCGTGCCTGCAAAAGAAGACCCGATCCAGAAGATTGTTTTCCTCTACAGGCAGGTTGCCTGAGATTTTAGTCGGCTTCCTGACTCAAAAAATCGAGAATGCTCAGCACGCGATGTTCTGCACAGGTTCGTGGAATACCCCTCTTTTGTACTTGTACATATTAGCACCATCTTATGGTTGAATTAGGAAGTGCTACTAGATTTTGCTAGGCAAATTTATTTTTCTGAACATTTGTCAGTTTTCTTCTTCCGCGGCGGATCCTCTTAAAACGTGAGTGATTGACAGCTATTCATGTGTGAAATCCGTCGTAAAACCTTCAAGAAAGCGTCTATTCTGCCATTTGTGCCCGCCCGCCATCTTTCGTTAAACACAATTCCAGGGTGTAGACCGGACAAGCGATACGCGGGAAAAATGGCGCAGATCGCTTTCATGTCAGCGGGTCTTTGCGAGCTTCCGACAGGGCGGCTCCTGGATGGAACTCCCGGTATGAGGATGGGTTTTCTTTCCCATCGGCACATAAGACCAGCAGCCCATTCCGGACAGCAATCGAGCCCCGCTCAACGGTTACGATGAGCAGAACCAGCATTCCGGCGTCAACGGCGTGCGAATTTCACCCAGAAAACTGTGGTATCATACAACCACATCGATAAGTCATTGATTTTGCTTATTCTATTTTTCGGCAGCGCAAAACCATCACCTTGACGCTTTCGGCCTCCCTCGGTATAAGCCGCCCCAGATCGCGGACCGTTTCGGCTCGCTTTCTTTTTTGCCGGCGTCAGCCATGGCAATCCAAGCAACAAGAAACGCCCTGCATTCGAAGGTTTCGGATGTCATGGGTCCTAGAAGAAAGAGTTAAAAACATGTCAACCTTCGTTCAGAAGCCTGCAGAGGTGGTGAAGAAGTGGGTGATCATCGATGCCGAAGGCCTCGTTGTCGGTCGCCTCGCCACCATCGTCGCCAACCGGCTCCGCGGCAAGCACAAGGCCACCTTCACTCCGCACGTCGATGATGGCGACAACGTCATCATCATCAATGCGGAAAAGTGCGTCCTCACCGGCAAGAAATATTCCGACAAGACCTACTACTGGCACACCGGTTACCCGGGTGGCATCAAGGAGCGCACCGCGCGCCAGATCATCGAAGGCCGCTTTCCGGAGCGCGTTATCGAGAAGGCTGTTGAGCGCATGGTTCCCCGTGGTCCGCTCGGCCGTCGCCAGATGAAGAACCTGCGCGTCTACGCCGGTTCCAACCATCCCCATGAAGCACAGCAGCCGGTCGCCCTCGACGTGGCATCGCTGAACAGCAAGAACGTAAGGAGCGCCTGATAATGGCCGATCTTTCCTCCCTGAAGGACCTCGCGCCGGCTTCCGAAGCTGCCGCTCCGGTCTATGTCCGCAAAGTCGACAGCCTCGGCCGCTCCTATGCGACCGGCAAGCGCAAGAACGCCGTCGCCCGCGTCTGGGTCAAGGCCGGCACCGGCAAGATCACGGTCAACGGCCGCGACTTCTCGACCTATTTCGCCCGTCCCGTCCTGCAGATGATCCTGCAGCAGCCGGTTATCGCCGCTGCCCGCACCGGCCAGTTCGACATCGTCGCGACGGTTACCGGTGGCGGTCTCTCCGGCCAGGCCGGCGCTGTTCGTCACGGCGTCTCCAAGGCACTCACCTACTTCGAGCCGGGCCTTCGCGGCGTGCTCAAGAAGGGTGGCTTCCTGACCCGCGACAGCCGCGTGGTCGAGCGCAAGAAGTACGGTAAGGCAAAGGCCCGCCGCTCCTTCCAGTTCTCCAAGCGTTAATCGCTTCTGGTTTCAGACTTGCAAAAGGCGGGGCTTCGGCTCCGCCTTTTCGTTTTATGGGCTTTCTCATATCGGCAGCTCGGTGGTCGATTTCAGTTCGCGCAGGACAAAGCTGGAGACCACGTTGCGCACATGCGGATTGCGCATCAGGTGGCGGGTCATGAAGGCCTCATAGGCTTCGACGTCGCGCGCACGGATCTTCAGCATGTAGTCGAAGGTTCCAGACAGCGCATAACACTCCATGATCTCCGGCCGGTCGCGCACGACCGTGGCAAAGGCTTCGATTGCCTCCTCGTGATGGTCCTCCAGCGTCACATGGGCGACGATGCAGAGCTTGAGGTCGAGCTTTGCCGGATCGAGAAGCGCCACCCGCTTTCGAATGACGCCCTCGGCCTCCAGTTCCTGGATCTTGCGCCATGCGGTGCTTTGCGACATGCCGGCCTTCTCCGCCAGTTCGGCAAGCGACGAACCATCGCCCGTCTGCACGAGTTGCAGAAGCTTGCGGGCCGCCTGCAGGTTTTCTTTCATGATGTCCTCTCCTCCCGAAATATCCTCCCATTATTTACGCTCAATTCGGCAAAGCTGAAATGATTACCCGCGCTTTCGGAGATATAATGGTGATCTGACGGCCGGCGGCTGGAGCACCTGGCCATTCCATCACGCAACGGGAGGCGCTGATGACCAAGCAAAGCACCTACACGGCAAACCTGCCGGATGCAGACGGCATCTACCACTACACACACGAAGAAGACCGGATCTGGAGCGAACTGTACGAACGCCAGATGAGGCTGTTGGCCGACAAGGCCTGCCGGGAATATCTGGACGGCGTTCAGGCACTCGGGTTGAAGGCGGACAAGGTTCCCCAGCTTCGCGATGTCGACCGGCGCCTCAACGAGACCACCGGATTCGGCGTCGAGGGCGTACCCGCCCTTATTCCGCCATCGCGTTTCTACGAATTGCTGTCGCAGGGCAAGTTTCCGCTGGCAACGTTCATCCGCCGCCGCGAGCACATCGATTATATCGAGGAACCGGATATCTTCCACGAAGTCTTCGGCCACTGCCCGCTCCTCACCAACCGGAGTTATGCCAATTTCGTTCGCCGCTTCGGCGAAAAAGCCGTCGGACTTGGCAAGGAATATTCCTGGCACCTGTTCCGGATCTTCTGGTTCACCGTCGAGTTCGGCCTGATCGACACGCCGCAGGGACGCCGCTGCTTCGGCGCCGGCATCGTCTCCTCCCCCAACGAGACGCGGGCGGCGATGGAAGGCAGGGAAGCCGAATTCCGGCCCTTCGATCTGATGACGGTGCTGAGGACCCCTTACCGCATCGATATCGTCCAGCCGATCTACTATGTCATCGACAGCTTTGCGCAGCTGGAATCGATCATCGAGGAGGATATCGGAGCGCGTATCAGCGAGGCCAAGGCGCTGGGGGATTTTCCGCCGGTTTTCGAAGCCAAGGCTTCCTGAACGGCGGAAAATCTGTTGCGTCCAGGCTTGCCTTGGCTGGCCTTATTGTCCAACGTCCCGCCACCCAAAGATGGAGGGACACCATGGCCAACAAGTCGATCGACCATGCCTTCACGGCAAAGAACCTGACTTCGGCCGCATCCGACCCGACCTTTGCCGGCGCGCTGTCGTTCATGCGCCGCCGCTTCAGCAAGGATCTGGCGGGTGCCGATACCGTCGTCTGGGGCATTCCCTTCGATGCCGCGACCTCCAATCGGCCGGGCGCGCGGTTCGGGCCGCAGGCGATCCGGCGGGCGTCGGCGATCTTCGACAACGATCCGCAATATCCGTTCCAGCGCGACCTTTTCGCCGAGATGGCCGTCGTCGATTACGGCGACTGCCTGCTCGACTACGGCAACCATCAGAAGACCCCGGCTGCGATCGAGGCCCAGGCGAATGTCATCCTCGACAGCGGTGCCTTCCTGCTGACGCTCGGCGGCGACCATTATGTCACCTGGCCGCTGCTCAAGGCGCATGCCGCCAAACACGGACCGATGGCGCTGGTGCAGTTCGACGCGCACCAGGATACATGGCTCGACGACGAAGGTCGTATCGATCACGGCTCCTTCGTGGCGCGGGCGGTGCGGGCCGGCATCATAGACCCTGCCCGATCGATCCAGGTAGGCATCCGCACCCACGCGCCGGAAGATTTCGGGATCCGCCTCGTCTACGGCCATGAGGTCGAGGAGATGATGGCAGCCGAGATCGCCGGGATGATCCTCGATCACGTCGGCGAAACGCCGACCTACCTCACTTTCGACATCGACTGCCTCGATCCGGCTTTTGCGCCGGGCACGGGCACGCCGGTCGCCGGTGGGCCTTCCAGCGCCAAAATCCTCTCGGTCCTGCGCCAGCTTGGAGGCCTCGATATCCGCGGCGCCGATGTCGTCGAGGTGGCACCGGCCTACGACCATGCGGACATCACCGCCATTGCGGGGGCGACGGTTGCGATGTATATGCTCGGGCTTCGTGCGGAACGCCGCGCGAGCGCGTTAAATTTCTGAATCAACTTGCTGGTAAACTGAATCCGGCATCCAATCCAAGGCACTGATCTAACAGGATAAGACCATGACAGCGAAAATCTTCATCGATGGCGAACACGGCACCACGGGACTGCAGATCCGCACCCGCATGGCCGGCCGCCGCGACGTCGAACTGCTGTCGATCCCGGAAGCGGAACGGCGCAACGCCGCCATGCGCGAGAATCTCCTGAACAGCGCCGACGTCGCCATCCTCTGCCTGCCGGACGATGCCTCGCGGGAAGCCGTGACCATGCTTGCCGGCAACAACAAGGTGCGGGTGATCGACACCTCGACCGCCTTCCGCGTCGATCCCTCCTGGGCCTATGGCTTTGCGGAAATGGACAAGGCGCAGGCGGACAAGATCAAGGCCTCCCGGCATGTGGCCAATCCGGGCTGCTATCCCACCGGGGCGATCGGCCTGATCCGGCCGCTGCGCGCCGCCGGCATCCTGCCCGATGCTTATCCGGTCACGGTCAACGCGGTCTCCGGTTATACCGGCGGCGGTAAGCAGATGATCGCGCAGATGGAAGACCCGTCGCGCGAAGATGCGATCTCGGCCAACAATTTTCTTTATGGCCTGCCACTCAAGCACAAGCACGTGCCGGAGATGAAGATCCACGGCCAGCTCGACCGTGCGCCGATCTTCTCGCCGTCGGTCGGCCGCTTCCCGCAGGGCATGATCGTGCAGGTGCCGCTCTTCCTCGAAGACCTCAACGACGGCGCGACGATGGAGAGCATCCACAAGGTGCTGGTCGAGCATTATGTCGGCCAGGACATCGTCACCGTCGTGCCGCTCGAAGAGAGCAAGGCGCTTGCCCGCGTCGACGCGGAAGAGCTGGTCGACACCGACACGATGAAGCTTTTCGTGTTCGGCACGCCGGGCGGTGCGCATGTCAATCTCGTGGCCTTGCTCGACAATCTCGGCAAGGGTGCCTCGGGTGCCGCCGTCCAGAACATGGACCTGATGCTTTCGGCCTGATGACCGAAGGCATTCCCTTCCCTTTTTCCTTTCCTGTCGAATGGCGGATCGAAACCGCCAGACAGATAGCCGATACCGTCGTCGGCACCGTCCTTGAAGTGACGCGCGCCGGCGGCGAAATCGATATCGTCAAGATCCTGAAACCCGGGGCGCTGGAAGACAGTCTTCGCGGTGCCGATTTCATGGCCTGGCGGGATGGCGTCGGCTGTATTCGGCTGATCGCGCGTTCGGACGATCTCCTGCTGATGGAGCATGCGGGCAAGGTGACGCTGCGCGACCATCTGGAAGCCCATGGCGACGCGGAAGCCACCCGCATCGCGGCCGAAGTCCTCATGGAGTATCACCGGCCGTCCGACATCGCTCCGCCCCCAACCCTGATGCCGCTTTCCCGCTATTTCAAAAGCCTGTTCGAGAAGGCCGAAACGGACCGGCGTGACGGCATTGCCGGCCCCTTTATCGAGGCGGCGGAAATGGCGGAGACGCTGATCGCCGATCAGCGGGACATCAAGCCGCTGCATGGCGACCTGCATCACGAAAACATCATGCTTGGCCCGCGCGGTTGGTTGATCATCGATCCGGCCGGATTGATTGGTGATGCCGCGATGGACGTCGCCAACATGTTTTCCAATCCGCTCGACCGCTTCGACCTCACCCGCAGCGAAGAACGCATTGCCTCCATGGCTGCCGTCTTCGCTGAGACGCTCAGCCGCGATGTTCGCACTATTCTGCGTTATGCCTTCGCCTATGGCTATCTCTCGGCCGCATGGCATGAAGAAGACGGCAATGCGAAAGACCGCGACGCCGAGCTTGCCGTCGCCGCCGCGGTCCACAGTGTGCTGCAACAGGCTTAAGCGAGCGTCCGCTTCAAACCCAGATGGACGGCGAGCTTCTCGCCGGGGCCATGCACGGCTGCGAAGAGCAGGCCGGCCAGGAAGGTGAAGTGGTCGACGAAGAAGCCGAACTCCGCCTGGTTGGCTTGCCAATGGCTCGGGCCATGGAAAGCGAAGGCCAGGAAGATGACGTAGGCGCCGGCAAGCAGCGCCGCTTCGGAGAAAAAGGCGCCGGTCAGGAATGCGAGAGCCAGCCCCACCTCGAAGATCGCCGCGATCCAGGCGAGGAACAGCGGGAACGGAAACCCGGCGCCCGAAATGAACCCGGCGGTCGCCTGCATATCGAGAAACTTGAACGTCGTCGCCATGACGAACACGCTGCCGAAGATCAGCCTTGCGACGAGAATTGCGATTGTCTTTGCCATAACCCTACCCTCTCCTTGGCCGAAGCCGATTGAACTATGCTCCAAGGACGGGCGACGGTCACCGCTTCCGACACGAGGCCGAAAATTTTTCTCTGAGAAACGACAGGCGGAAGTCGATCCACCTGCCTAGGCAAGGTTTCCATTCGATAGATCGCAGATCAGGTCCGCGTAACGATCGCGGTCTCCGGGGGATATTCGCCGGCGAAACCGCGCCAATGGGCGACAGCAAAGCCGAGTACGATCAGGGCGACGGCCTGGTGCGTCAGCGCCAGATCGAGCGGCACCTGCATGACGAGCGTCGAAATGCCGATGACGGCTTGTAGCGTCACCAGCCCGAACAGCAGAACGGAACGACGGGCATGGGTCGAGCCGGGAGCCAGGCGAAGCGAGATGATCATGTGCACGAGGGTGGCAGCCCACAAAAGGTAGGCGCCGCAGCGGTGCGCGAACTGTACCGTCTTCGGGTTCTCGAACAGATTGATCCACCAGGGCTGTTGGACAAAGAGATCGCTCGGGATCAGCGCATCATCCATTAGCGGCCAGGTATTGTAAGAAAGGCCAGCATCGAGCCCCGCCACCAGCGCGCCAAGATAGATCTGGAAGAGGACCAGGAAGGCGATGCCGCCGGCTGCCCATTTGGACCTTGCCGTCGGCGGAAGATCACGGCTATGCGGCGAAAGCCCACGCATGATCCAGATACAGGCGGCGAAGATCAGACAGGCGATGACGAGGTGCGTCGCGAGCCGGTATTGCGAAACGCTGACCAGCTTGGTGAGGCCGGAAGACACCATCCACCAGCCTACGAACCCCTGGAAACCGCCAAGCGCCAGAAGGCCGACCAACGGACCGCGCAAGCGCTTTTCGATACGGCCGGTGAGCCAGAAGAAGATCAACGGCAGGGCGAAGACCATGCCGATCGAGCGGGCCAGGAACCGGTGCGCCCACTCCCACCAGAAGATCGACTTGAACTCGTCGACCGTCATGTCCCGGTTGATCTCCTGATATTGCGGAATGCGCTGGTAAAGGCGGAATTCCTCGTCCCATTCCGCAGCCGACAGCGGCGGGATGACGCCGTGGATCGGCTTCCATTCAGTAATCGACAATCCGGAATCGGTGAGCCGTGTCGCGCCGCCCACCAGAACCAGACAGAACAGCGTGAAGACGACGACGCCAAGCCATATGCGCACGGCCTTGCGGTCACGCTCGCGGCGCTTGGTGTGGTTCAGGACATCGATGATCACAGCATCGGTTGCCGACATGGGTGTGCTCCTGTCGCTCAAGCCAAAAGGACGCGGGTGCGGGCCAAGCATCCATCAAGCATTTCGCGTTGCTTTGCCCCATCAACCCATGCAAAACAAGCCCCGGCGCTTTGCGGCATGCGGTCGCGGATAGGAGAAGACGTCTTGGTCCCGCGTTTGAGAAGTTTCATCGGTACGATCCTGATCATCATCCTGGTGATCGTTTATGCGCTTGCCGCCACGACTTTCGCCATGCTGCTGCTCGCCACTTCACCCTGGTGGGTGCATTTCCTCTACTTCCTGATCAGCGGCCTCCTTTGGATCCTGCCGGCCATGCTGATCATCAAATGGATGGCCGGGCCGAAGCCCAAGGAATAGGCGGCTTTACCCCCGGTTAACCAGCGGCAGCGGTTTCGCGCGGCTTTCGCTCATCGGTAAACTGATTCTTGGCGCCCTCCCCTTATGTTGCCGGCAAAACGGCATCAGCGGGCGAGGCCATGCAGCAGCGGAAGATCCAACACGAAGAGCAGATCACGGATGCGGATTCTCTCGGAACCGATGACCGGACGATACGATTGTCCGAGCTCACCCTCGTTTCGACCAACGATCTCCGGTCCGTTGAAGCCGAGTGGCGGCGCCTCGAACGGCTTTCCAAGAACTCCCTGCATCAGAGTTTCGACTGGTGTCTTGCCTGGGTCCAGGCGCATCATAGCGAACTTGCGATCATCCAGGGCGTTGTCGATGGCCGCACGCTTTTCATCCTGCCGCTCGAAGTCATACCGGAACGCCGCGCCCGGATCGCCCGTCTGCTCGGCCACCGCTTCAACAACGTCAATACCGGCCTCTTCGATGCGGAACTCGCCGCACCCGATGCGGAAGAACTGCAGAACTTCGCCTATGGCATAAGGCTCGCACTCTCCGACAAGGCGGACCTGGTCGTTCTCGACAATATCCCGCTTGTCTGGCGGGGCATACAGCATCCGCTGTCCGCGCTTGCTTCGATCGAAAACCAGAACCATTCCTTCCAGTTGCCGCTCTTTCAGAATTTCGAGGCGACGCTGGCGCAACTCAATGCGAAAAGCCGCCGCAAGAAATTCCGCTCGCAGAGCCGCAAGATCGAGGCGATCGGCGGTTATGATCACATCGTCCCGACCGATCCGGCCGAAAAGCATGTTCTGCTCGATATCTTCTTTCGCCAGAAAGGCGAGCGGCTGCGATTGTTCGGCCTGCCGGACGTCTTTCAATTTCCCGGTATCCAGGACTTCTTCCACCACCTGATGGACGTTCCGGTCAAGGGGACAGATACGCCGCTCATGCTGCATGCCATTCGGCTGCGCGGCGAGCACGAAGGGCACATCGCGGCGATTGCCGGCCTGTCGCGCAAGGGCGACCATGTCATCTGCCAGTTCAGCTCGATCGACGAGACGATCTGCCCGGAGGCAAGCCCCGGCGAATTGCTGTTCTGGCTGATGATCGAGCAATCCTGCCGGGAGGGTGCTTCGGTGTTCGATTTCGGCGTCGGCGACCAGCCCTACAAGCGCAACTGGTGCACCCAGGAAACGGTGCAGTACGATATCCTGCTGCCGCTCACTTGGAAGGGTTCGCTGATGCGGCCGCTTTTGATCGGAGTGACCAAGGCGAAGGCTGCGATCAAGCGCAATCCGCATCTCTATGCGTTGGTGCAGCGGTGGCGGTCCCGCCGGTGCCCGAACGTGCCGGAAGCTCCCGCCTCCGACACGGAACCAGCAGCCGAATAATCAGGCGGCGCGGCGTTTTCCGGGACGTGGCGAATGCCGGTCGGCGGTCTGCGCCATGACCAGTAGATTGCCATAGCCGGCCGCTTCGAAATCCGTCACCAGTTCGGCGACTTCCTCATCCTTGAAACCCGGAACCGACAGGACGATCTCGGCCATCGCATTGCGGGTTCAGACGCGAGATGCCGGCAATCTCGGCGGGACCGCATTCGATCAGCACCAGGTCATAGGCATCCGCCAGCGCATCTATGATCATCGACAGGCGATCGACGCCGCGCATGGCACGCGCCGGATCCGAAGCGCCGTGCGGGATGATGTGCGCGTCGGAAAGCCGGTCCGGATGGATCGCGTCACCGAAGGCGGTTTCGCCGCACAGAAGGTCGGTAATGCCGGGCAGTTTCGGATTTTCCACCATCATCTGCGTCGGGGCGGCGGAACCGGTCATGTCGACCAGCACGACGGTGCGGCCGCGCTCGGCGAGTTCGCGGGCGAGCATGACGGTCGCAGTCGAGCCCTCGTCGCCACCCGGTGAAATGCCGATCGCCACAGGCACATCGTGGCGCTGCAGGTAATGCGCGACGGAGCCGATCGTGAAGCCGCGATCGTCGACTTCCGCTACGGCATCCTCTTCCCCGCCCTCCTTCTCGGAGAGCGATTGTTCGGCGATCTTGGCATAGGCGAGCGCTGCCGCATTTCTCGCGTTTTCCTGGGCCGGTTCCGGCCGGTCGAAGCGTACCGCCTCTGCCTGCATCTGGTGGACCGGCAGTGGAGCGGCAGCAGCAGGGGCGGATGCGGCGGGTTCCAGCATGATGTCATTGTCGGCGTTACGAACGCCGGAGGGGCGCAACGCGCGGCCGGAGAAGAGCTCGGTGACGATCACGATCAGGCAGCCGAAGATCAAGGTGGCGAGCGAGACGACGATGACGATCGGGATGATCTTCGGGAAATAGGGTTCCGACGGTTCCACGGCCTTCGAGACGACACGGGCGTCAGCGGGGCTCGAATTGCCCTCAAGGCGGGAACTCGCCTCGCGGTAGCGGGCAAGATAGGTTTCGAGAAGCTGGCGCTGGGCGGCGGCCTCGCGTTCAAGGGCGCGCAAGCCCACTTCCTCTTCGCCCGCCTTGGCGGAATCGGCCTTCAAACCGTTGAGCTGGCCCATCAACTGGCGTTCGCGGATGCGCGACATTTCGGCTTCGTTGTCGAGGCTCGCGAGAATCTTCTTTGTCTCGCTCTCGATCTGCTGGCGAATGCCGGAAAGCTGGCCGCGCAGTCCCTTCAGCCGCGGATGGCCTTCGAGCAGCGAGGTCGAGGAGTCGGCAATCTGCGCCTGCAGGTTGGCTTCCGCTTCCTTCAGCCGCTGGATGACCTGCGAACCGACGACGTCGCTCAGCGTATCGGAAGCGCGGCCGGCCTTCAGGGCCGTTCGGACGTTTTCAGCGCGCGCCTCGGCATTCGCCCGTTCGCCGCGGATACGGGCAAGTTCGGTCGAAATGTCGTTGAGCTGCTGGGTCGAGAAGCTGTTGGTTTCGGTGGTCTGGAACAGGCCGTTGGAAGAGCGGTAGTTGGCAACCTTCTTCTCCGCCTCCTTGACCTTGCTGGTCAGGCTGGCGATTTCCGGCTCCAGCCATTTGGCGGTCTCGGAATGGGTGTCGAGCTTGGCACCGCTCTGGATCTGAAGGTAGGCCTGCGCCATCCGGTTCGGGATCTCGGCTGCAAGCTTCGGATCGCGTGAGGAAAACTCGATGGCAATGACGCGCGAATTCTCGACGGCATAGACATTCAGCTTATCGCGGAATTCCTTGATCACCCTGTCTTCCGGGTCGAGTTTCATCGGATCCTGCTTCAGGCCGATCAGGACCAGCGGATCGGGAAGGAAGGACTGGGCGGCCGGATCGAATTCCTTGAGCTTGGCGAGGTTGAGGTCGCGGGCGACCCGCTTGATGAGATCGGTCGACTGCAGAAGCTGCGCCTGGCTGGTGATGTTGAGCGAGTCGAGCAGCGGGTCGTTGGCCTGCGCCGCGGCATCCCCTCCCGAAAGGTTGGGCGAGCGGGATTCGATCAGCATCCGCGTCTCGCTCTTGTAGCTGGGCTTCATCAGGCTGGTGCCGACCAGTGCGACCGCCGCCGCAACGATCGTTGCGGCCAATATCCTGGCCTTGCGTTCCCAGACCGCCGAGATGACCCGCCCGAGGTCGATATCCACGTCCTGATTGCCACCGTTTACGCCTGACATGATACGCTCCAACTGATCGGTTTCGGCGAAGAGTAAAGGATCATGGTAACGCGAGGGTTAATGGCCAAGTACAGCGTCGGGGTTCCAAGAAAATCCCCAAATTACCGGCCTCTTTACCGGGCATTAACCCTAACGGATCGATAACGGGGGCAGATGGTATGAACAGCCGGAGCCTCGAACGCGGAAATGTCCTTCGCCCCCTTCAATCGCGTGATGGCCAAACATGTGCTGGCGTTAGCGCTCGCTGCGACGGCGCTTGCCGGCTGCACGAGCTACGCGCCCGCCCCGAAAAGTTTCCAGCAGGCAACCGTCCAGCCCTACAGGCTGGATAGCGGCGACCGGCTGCGCGTCAGCGTCTTCGAGCAACCAGGCCTCACCAATACCTATACGGTCGACCAGGCCGGTTACATCGCCTTCCCGCTGATCGGTCAGGTGGTCGCACGCGGCCAGACGCTGCCGGCGCTCGAAGGCTCGATCGCTTCCCGTCTCAAGCAGGGCTATCTGCGCGATCCGGATGTCACCGCCGAGATCGATCGCTACCGTCCCGTCTTCGTCATGGGCGAAGTCGGCCGGCCGGGGCAATATTCCTACGTGCCGGGGATGACTGCCCAGAACGCAATCGCGATTGCCGGCGGTTTCACCTCGCGCGGCAACCAGCGCGACGTCGACGTCACCCGCAAGATCAACGGCCAGGTCATCACCGGCCGCACCGTCATCTCTTCCACGGTGCTTGCCGGCGACACGATCTACGTCCGCGAGCGGCTGTTCTGACCGGTCCATGGCGGATAGCGCTCCCTTGCGGATACTCCACTGCTTCAGGTCGCCCGTCGGCGGGATCTTCCGCCATGTGCGCGATCTGGTCGAGGAGCACCGGGCGGCCGGCCACGAGGTCGGCATCCTGTGCGACAGCTCGACCGGTGGCGCGCATGAGGACCGCCTCTTCGACAGTATCAGGCCGCATCTTTCGCTCGGCCTCACCCGCATTCCGATGCGCCGCGCAATTGCGCCCTCTGATTTCGTGGCGATCTACAAGAGTTACAGACATATCAAGAGCTTGCAGCCGGACATTTTGCACGGGCACGGCGCCAAGGGTGGCGCCATTGCCCGGCTGATCGGCTCAGCCCTGCGGGTCAACAAGTATCGCGTAGCCCGCCTCTATTCGCCGCATGGCGGCAGCCTGCATTTCAGCCGGTCCAGCCTTTCCGGCCAGGCCGTGCTGCGGCTGGAACGCTTCCAGGAGCATTTCGGGGACGCGCTGGTGTTCGTCTGCGACTACGAACGGCGCACCTACGAGGCCAAGGTCGGCAAGCCGCGAAAAGTCTCCCGGGTGATCTACAACGGTATCAAGGACGCCGAGTTCGAAACCATCGGCACCGACCACGGGGCACCGCATTTCCTCTATATCGGTATGCTGCGCGACCTCAAGGGGCCGGATGTGTTCATCGACGCCTTCGCCCGCACCGAAAGGGCAGTCGGTCATCCGCTTTCGGCGCTGATGGTCGGCGACGGCCCTGATCGCGACCGCTATGAGGCGATGATGGCCGAGCGCGGGCTTGGCCGGCGCATCCAGATGAAGCCGGCCATGCCGGCGCGCGACGCGTTCGCCATGGCGAAGATCGTCGTCGTCCCATCCCGTGCCGAAGCGATGCCCTATATCGTGCTCGAGGCGCTGGCGGCCGGCAAGCCGGTGATCGCCTCCCGGGTCGGCGGCATTCCGGAAGTGCTCGGCGAGGCGAGTGTTGCCCTTGCCATCCCCGGCGATGCCGATGATCTCGCCCGCGTCATGACCGAGGCGGTTACGACGCCCGGCTGGCAGGATGCGGTGATGCCGAAACCGGAGGCCTTCAAGGCGGTCTTTTCCGCCTCGGTCATGGCCCGCGAAATGCTCGGCCTGTATCAAGATCTGACAGGTTCGAGACCGGATTCGGGGCGCGGCTAAAGGCTTCCTTCACCTCTTTTTGGTATGCGTTTCCCATTGCTTCCAGCGTTACCGGGGCTTCCAGCGCCGCCGGACCTGGAAGGCCAAAGGGATCGGTCCATGAACCAGCCGAACAAGTCCGAGCAGTTCGATGTCGAAAGCCTTCGCAAGAAGGTTTCGGAACTCCGAGCTGCCGACGAAAAGCATGATCCGGTGAACGCCACGGTGCTCAATCCGTTTGCGCGCCAGATCGCAGAGCAGTTCCGCAACGACAGCTATTCGCCGACGATGCTGATCGGCCAGTTCCGGTTGTTCGAGCTGCTGGCCATGCTCGGGATCGGCCTTGGCGTCGGGGCGCTTTTCGCACCGATTGATCTCACCGGCTTTTTCGCCCGCTTCGCCCTCGTCGCTTGGGGCTCGACACTCACGGTCCTGCTTCTGCAGGTGGCCGATACCTATCAGATCCCCTCGCTACGTGGCGCCTCGCGCACCGCCAAACGTGTTTTCGTCTGCTGGACGATCGGTTTTCTGCTGACGGCGTCCACCCTTTACCTTGTCGAACGCGAGCCCTATCCGCTTGCCGGCTTTATCGTCTGGTTCGTCACCAGCGCCGCTTTCCTGTTCCTCGAACGGCAGCTCACCGCCTTTGCCATCCGTCACTGGGGGCGTAACGGCGTGATGGAGCGCCGCGCCATCATCGTCGGCGGCGGTGAACCGGCCAAGCAGCTCGTCCGCCAGCTCGAACAGCAACCCGACAACGACATCCGCATCTGCGGCATTTTCGACGACCGCAACAGCGAACGCTCGCCGACCGTCGTCGCCGGCTATCCGAAGCTCGGCACCTTTGCGGAACTCATCGAATTCGCTCGCCTTGCCCGCATCGACATGCTGATCATCGCGCTGCCGGCGACGGCCGAGGCCCGCATCCTGCAGCTGCTTCGCAAGCTCTGGGTGCTGCCGGTCGATATCCGCCTTGCAGCCCACGCCAATCGCCTGCGTTTCCGCCCCCGCTCCTATTCGCATGTGGGCGCGGTGCCGATGTTCGACATTTTCGACAAGCCGATCCGCGATTGGGACTCCGTCGCCAAGCGCGTCTTCGACATCGTCTTCTCGGTTGTCGGCCTCCTTCTCACATGGCCGATCATGCTGGCTGCGGCAATCGCCGTGAAGGCGACCTCAAAGGGGCCGATCCTGTTCCGCCAGAAGCGCCACGGCTTCAACAACGAGATCATCGACGTCCTGAAGTTCCGTTCAATGTACACCGACCTCGGCGACCAGACCGCAATCAAGGCGGTCACCAAGGGCGACCCGCGCGTCACCCCGGTCGGTCGCTTCCTGCGCAAATCCTCGATCGATGAACTGCCGCAGCTGTTCAACGTGCTGCGCGGCCAGCTTTCGCTCGTCGGACCGCGCCCACATGCGGTGCTCGCCCAGACGGGCACGCGCAAATATGTCGACGTAGTCGAGAGCTATTTCGCCCGCCACCGCGTCAAGCCGGGCGTCACCGGCTGGGCGCAGATCAACGGCTTGCGTGGCGAACTCGACAGCGACGAGAAGATCCGTGCCCGCACGGCCTACGACCTCGATTATATCGAGAACTGGTCGCTGCTCTTCGACCTCAAGATCCTGTTCCTGACGCCGATCCGGCTGCTCAACACGGACAATGCCTATTGAGCACGCTCGACTATAACCGCGCAGGCGGCCACCCGGTGGGTTTCGACAGCCGGCTGGCGGCCGTAAAGCTGGCCGGTTCCGGCCTGATCGCTTTTGGCGTCTTCCTTTCCGGCTTCGTCATTTCCGAGCCTGCGCCTTACGAGCTGATCATGGTAATCCAGATCGGCATCTGGTTCCTGCTCGGCCTGAAGATATCGCGTACCGTCGCACCGCTTCTGGTAATGATGCTGACGTTCAACATGAGCGGCCTGTTCTCCATGTTCGTCATGAAGGACATGAGCGAGGCGCCGATGTATTTCGCCGTCTCCACCTTCCTGGCGCTGAGTTCGGTCTTTTATGCGGCGATCATCGAGAACGACCACCGGCGCCTGAACCTGATCTTCAAGGCCTGGGTCATCGCTGCAATCATCACCTCGCTGCTCGGCGTTCTCGGCTATTTCAACGCCTTTCCGGGCTCGCATGTGTTCACCCGCTACAATCGCGCCATGGGTGCCTTCCAGGACCCGAACGTCTTCGGCCCCTATCTCGTCGCCCCCCTCCTCTACCTCCTCTACCGGTTGCTGACCGGACCGCTGATAAAGGCGCCGCTGCTGATCGCCGGCATCCTCATCCTGGCGCTCGGCATCTTCCTGTCCTTCTCGCGCGCGGCCTGGGGCCTCTTGGTGTTCGCCGGTATCGCTCTGGTGATCGTCATGCTCCTCAAGGAGCGCACCACCGCCTTCCGGTTCAAGATCCTGGCGATCGCCGGGGGTGCTGCGATCTTCCTCGTCCTGGCGCTGGCGATCGCGCTGCAGTTCCCGCAGGTTTCCGACCTGTTCACGAACCGCGCCAAGCTGGTGCAGGACTATGACGGCGCCCGCCTTGGCCGTTTCGAGCGCCACAAGATCGGCTTCCTGATGGCCATGGAACGGCCGCTCGGGCTGGGGCCGATGGCCTTCGGCAAGATCTTCGGCGAGGACGAACACAATATCTGGCTGAAGACGCTGACCACCTATGGCTGGCTCGGCGCGATCACCTATCAGATCATGATCTGGTCGACGCTGTGGTTCGGCTTCCGCTACATGCTGCGCGAACGCCCGTGGCAGGCCTATCTGATGATCGCCTGGGTGATGATATTGGGCCATGCGATCATCGGCAACGTCATCGACACCGACCACTGGCGGCATTTCTACCTCCTGCTCGGCATCGTCTGGGGCTGCGTGGCGCTGGAACATCGTTTCATCCGATCGCAGCGACGATCCCGCTCTGCGGCCGACAACGCCGCTTGACTTCGGCGCCCAGCGCTCCAGATTCCCTATCATGCTGACGGTTTCTCAACTCCGCGCCGCACGCGCGATGACAGGAATGACGGTGGAGGAGTTGGCCGCCGCGTCAGGGCTTTCCAAATCTGCGATCGAAGAAGCCGAGGCCTCGCAAGTCTTCGCAAACGCCGGCGTCACCGATCGGTTGCGTTCAATCTTCGAGTCGAAGGGCGTGCTTTTCCTCGGCGCGGGTGAGGACGATGCGGGCGCCGGGCCGGGGCTCAGGCTGCGCCAGCAGTTTCACGACGAGGGAATCCGCCCCCAGAACCTCAACGCCGCAAACGACGACTGAAATCGCTGCAGCGCGGGAACTCTTTGAGATCTCACGCGTTTCCCCGCCGCCAGACAACGTGCAGGGGGTACGCATGACACGCATCAATAACCTTTATCTCATTATCGGCGCCTTGCTTGTCGCCGTCGTCGGCCTCGGTTTTTACGTCTATCGCGAAGAAACCAAGCCCAGAGGCGTCGAGCTCAGCATCGGCCAGAATGGTATTAAAGTCCAAGAAAAGTGAGGGTTCGTTAGAGGATACATTATTAACGATAGAAGCTCAGAGTTGTCCGGAACAAAATTTGCCACGCGAGTTTAGGTTCGAACAAGCAAGAAAAGGGGATACTTATGTCGACGCATATGAATCTCGACGATATCGATAGTAAAGGCTTGAAGAAAGTCTGGAGCGTTGCGGAGTTCGCAAAGCGCTATCGTATCGATCAAGAGGAAGAAATCCGCCTTCTGAAACTTCTCGGACCTTTTGCGTCTCAGCAAGAACTCTTGATGAATGCAAGCCGGGCGCCGCGTTTTCGTTAAGCATTACATAGATACCGCAGCTAATCTTTTAGCCCGCCTTCATGCCGAAGTTTCCAGCATGCGCAACTTCGTTTTATATCTAAGATTATCTTCCGCAGAAATCTCTGCAATCCCCTTATAGTTGGTCTTCCGAGCGGTTAACCGCGGCTGCAGCCTCGGTGAAGCCCGTGCCGCTGCCCGCGACGAAGGCTTTCGCGATGCCCGAGTTCGGACCCGGCTTTTATGTTCATCGGCGCGTTCTTGTGCCAACCATCCTCTTTTTCTTCCAATCAAGGGATTTTGAGCTTGCGCCGGCAAAGCGGAGCGACTAGGGAAAACATGCTCATTGAGCAGGTCGGGGCGTAGCGCAGCCCGGTAGCGCACTTGACTGGGGGTCAAGGGGTCGTCGGTTCAAATCCGGCCGCCCCGACCAATTAAATCCCCTTGAAATCTCAGTCAGATCAAAAACCTTTTCCGAGAACCGGGACTTCCTCACGTGATTTACCCGCCCCACCGGATTGGCAGGGCAGGCTGACGTTGTTATCCGGTTCAACGGATGTCAGTAGGGCGAATAGCACTGCTGGCGCGGGCCGTAATAGGGCTGGAACGTGTTATCGTAGGCCCTGTAGGACCGGTAGCGGGCATAGCACCAGTTTACATGTGCATTGCCACCGACATAACGCCGGGGGGCGTAGTAGCGCGGTCGGTAGTAACGCGGAGCGTATCTCGGTGCATAACGCGGCTGGGCCAGCGCGCCGCCGATGATCGCGCCAAGGGCAAGCCCTCCGATGATCGCACCGGCATCCGGGCCACGGCGATGGCGGCGGTAATAGCGGTCGCCATCGTAGCGGTCGCGGTAGTAGCGGCGGCCTTCCCAGCCGTCACGATCGCGCCAGTACTGCACCTGCTGGATATCCTGGGACGCTTCGATCCTCGGGGCGGCGATCGACGGGAAAGCCTGGGCCGGAACGACACCGCTAAAGGCCGTAATCAGGGATAAAACGGCGACGGCGAGCTTTTTCTTCATAATTCACCTCCTCTGATTCTCCTTGTGAAGAAATGATCCTTCATTTCTCCTGAACCAGAGGTGAATGGTAAATTTTTCTTAACTTTGCCGCGAGTTGGATTAGCGAACCTGATCCAGGAGGCGTTTGCATTCCAGAAGATCGAACAGCGCCTCCTGCAACAGGGCGCGGTCTTCCTTGCCGATGCTGGACTTGCCGATCGACACTTCCACGTCGTCCTCGTGGGTGCCGCCGAAGCCGAAAAAGCGGCCGCTCGGCTTCACCTTGGGGCGGCCGACGATCTGATCCTCTTCGGCGGTGCTGATCTTCGGCTCGACCTGCTTTTCGCTGTTTGCCGCCATGATCGCTTCCATCGTGGCGAGATCGCCGGACGCGATCGCCGAGACGAACTTGTTGCCGTTCATCTTCAGAAGCTTCTGCACGCCTTTTATGGTGTAACCGTGATCGTAGAGCAGGTGACGGATACCCTTCAGGAGATCGACGTCCTCGGGACGATAATAACGCCGCCCGCCGCCGCGCTTCATCGGCCGGATCTGCGGGAAACGCGTTTCCCAGAAGCGCAGCACATGCTGCGGCAGGTCGAGGTCGTCGGCGACCTCGCTGATCGTACGAAAGGCGTCCGGGCTCTTCTCCAAAGGTCACACTCCAAACGGCAGGCTGCCCATGCCCCAAGGGCAGACTCATAGCCTCCAATTCATGCGCGGATTATGCGCCGAATCGGACATATCTCAACGGCTTAAGCCGGGAGATTCAAGCATGTTCACAGGATTGCGGAAAGGGCGCCGGGGTTCAGGCGACAGGGCTTGCCGGCTTCAGTTTCGCCTTGCGCGCCGTGTGCGCCTTGAGGATACGGCTCTTCAGTACATTGGAGGCCTTGAACGTCATCACCCGACGCGGAGAAATCGGCACTTCCTCGCCGGTCTTCGGATTGCGGCCGATCCGCTCGTTCTTGGAACGCACCTGGAAGGTCGCGAAGGAGGAAAGCTTGACCACCTCGCCCCGCACGATCGCGTTACAGATTTCGTCTATGACCGTCTCGACGAGCTCGGCCGATTCCGTCCGCGAAAGTCCGACCTTGCGGAAAACCGATTCCGCCAGATCCGCGCGTGTTACTGTCTTGCCGGCCATGATCCCCGCCCAATTTTCGAAATTGATCTTATCAAAGCCGATAGAGAGTATTTTGCTTGAGCGCGAGGGTCAAGCACCTGTGCTCAATCGCTTATTTACGTTTCGGCCAATCATTGCAGCCCTACCAGCGGACCAGCAATGCGCCCCACGTAAAACCGCCGCCCATGGCTTCGAGCATCACCAGATCGCCCTTCTTGATGCGCCCGTCGGAGGCGGCAACCGAAAGTGCCAAAGGAATCGATGCAGCCGAGGTATTACCATGCAGATCGACGGTCACGACGACCTTTTCCAAAGGAATGCCGAGTTTCTTCGCCGACCCGTCGATGATGCGGCGGTTGGCCTGGTGCGGCACCAGCCAGTCGAGATCGTCCGCCGTCGTGCCTGTCGCCGAAAACGCGCTGTCGATCACGTCGGTGATCATGCCGACCGCATGCTTGAAGACCTCGCGGCCCTCCATGCGCAGATGCCCGACCGTGCCCGTCGAGGACGGGCCGCCATCGACATAGAGCTTGTCCTTATGCGAGCCGTCGGAGCGCAGATGAGCGGTGAGCACGCCTCGATCGGCAATGGTCCCCTCGCCTTCCGCCGCCTCCAGCACCAGCGCACCGGCGCCATCGCCGAAAAGCACGCAGGTGGTACGATCCTTCCAGTCGAGGATGCGGGAAAAGGTCTCGGCGCCGATCACCAGCACACGCTTTGCCATTCCACCACGGATATGCAGATCGGCGGTCGCCATCGCGTAGACGAAGCCGGTGCAGACCGCCTGCAGATCGAAGGCGTAGCCGTGGGTCATGCCCAGCCGATTCTGGATATTGACGGCGGTCGCCGGAAAGGTGTTGTCGGGCGTCGAGGTGGCGACCAGCACGAGATCGATGTCATCCGGCGTCAATCCGGCATTGTCGAGCGCCGCACGCGCCGCCTGCTCGCCGAGAGAGGCGGTCGTCTCGCCCTCGCCGGCAAGATAGCGCTGACGAATGCCCGTGCGCTGCACGATCCATTCGTCGGAGGTCTCGACGATGTCTTCCAACTCGCGATTGGTCACTACCCGCTTCGGGAGCGCTGCCCCGTAACCGCGAACCACTGAACGGATCATTCTTAACTCACATCCTGTCGTCATGCCGCTTCGGGGCCAGCCGGGGGCTGGCGACGGGCATGGTAAATTGCCAGATCCTGCCGGATCTTCGCGTTGAGATCGTTGCGTGCCATGTCATAGCCGACATCGATCGCGGCAGCAAAACCGTCGGCATTGGCACTGCCGTGGCTCTTGATGACGATGCCGTTCAAGCCGAGGAACACGCCGCCGTTGACCTTGTTCGGATCCATCTTCTCGCGCAGCCTGTCGAAGGCGGGCTTGGCCAGAAGGTAGCCGATCCTGGCCAGCAGCGTGCGCGACATCGATTCGCGCAGAAGCGTGGCGATCTGCCGGGCCGTGCCCTCCGCCGCCTTCAGCGCGATATTGCCGGTAAAGCCTTCGGTCACCACCACATCGACGGTGCCCTTGCCGATGTCGTCACCTTCGACGAAACCGTGATAGGCGATCGTCGGCAGGTTGGCCTCGCGGATCAGCCGCCCGGCCTCCTTGACCTCTTCCTGGCCCTTCACCTCTTCGACACCGACGTTCAGAAGCCCGACGGTCGGTCGGTCCACTTCGAAGAGGGAGCGCGCCATGGCCCCGCCCATGATCGCAAAATCGAAAAGTTGCTGAGCGTCGGCACCGATCGTCGCGCCGATATCGAGGACGATGCTCTCGCCCTTGAGGGTCGGCCAGATGCCGGCGATCGCCGGGCGCTCGATATTGGCCATGGTGCGCAGGCAGAACTTCGCCATCGCCATCAGGGCGCCGGTATTGCCGGCGGAAACCACAACCTCAGCCTCGCCGAGTTTCACCGCCTCGATCGACCGCCACATTGTCGAGACATAACGGCCGCGGCGCAAGGCCGCGCTCGGCTTCTCCTCCATGCTGACGGCCAGTTCGCATTCGTGGAAGACGGATTTATCCCGCAGTTTTGGATATTTCGCCAAGACCGGCTCGCATTGGACCTTCAGCCCATAGATGAGGAAGGTCACATCCGGGTGGCGTTCCAGTGCCTTGGCGGCACCGGCAATGACGACCTCGGGACCAAAATCGCCGCCCATGGCATCGATAGAAATTCTGATCACGCGTCCCTGATCCTTATCTTCGCCGAACGCACGCCCCAATCGGGGACCATGCGCCAGTTCTCACGTCTCCAACGGCCCTTCGCTCCTCATGCGGGGCCGTGTCGGCGAATTCGTGGCCAAAATATAGTTTTTGCTGTCGCTTACAACCCGTCCTCAATCCTTTTTCCAGTCCTTAAGGACGGCAAAGGGATTGGGGCGTCCGGACTTTTCATCCGGATCGCCTTCCAGGTGATCGGCGAACTCGACGCCGGGTTCGCGGGGATAAGGATCGATCGCAAGTGCTGCGAATTCGGCCACCACTTCGCCGACATCGATCGTGTCGCCGACAAACATTTCGGGAAGATCGGGACCATCGGGATCGATCACCATCTCCGCCGTATCGCTGGTCACGACCCGCGCGAGCTTCGACCCTTCAGGCACGAAGATCTGCTCGAACGGCTCGTCTATCTTCGATGCCACCGGCTCGAGCGTGACGACCGAGGACTGGACGATATCGGCCTGGACGCGTCCCTTGAGACGCACCCCGTCCTTCTTCCAGCGGGCGATCTGCAGCTCGGCCTTCAACGAACCGACCGAAACGACCTGCCACAGCTTTGCGAGACCCACGAGCTCGCGCGCATCAGCCTCGAGCTTCACGGTCACCGCATTGGCGGAAATATTCCCGACTTTGACGGGATAGGAAAAGGGAGGCTTTTCGCCTGCGCCATGGTCGTTCTTCATCAAACCTCACTCTTCTCGCGGCAGCGGGCCCGGCAGGGGCAAAACCGCGTGCCCGCGGGAAATCTCATCTTCGGAAATGCCGGCGAGCGCCCTCTCCGCAACGATCATCCAGTCCGCCAGCCCTCGCATCCCAGGCGCATCCTCCGTCTTGGGATAGATATTCCGGCTGAGGGCCGCGGCAAGCGCCCCGCTGTCCTTGCCTTCAAGAGCGGCGGCATAGGTCTCCACCCGGCCATAGAACATCCCGGCCAGCTTTTTCATGCGCTTCGGCACGCTCTGGTCGCCGATGCCGAGCTCGCGGATGGAGTGGTCGATATCCTGGAAAAAAGCGTCGACGATCTCCTGGGCCAGCTCCTGCCCGCTCGAATCCGACTTCGCGGTGCGCCGGAAGAACAGGATCATCACGATCGAGAGCATCTCGAAACGGCCCATGACCGTGTCCGGTACGTCCAGATCGCTATAAAAGAACGGTACACGCGCCATCGACGTCAAGGTCGAGTATTGGCGGTCAACAATCGCGTGGTTTTGGTTTTTCTTCTTGAAAAGGCCGAAGATCATCTGAATTCCCGTTATTTGCCTCCAGGAATGGGCCAGCCTGCCGCCGGCCATGTTGCATGGAAACGAAAGCTGGTTTACCGAAGCATGCACGAATTGCAATGCCGTTCCGCCGGATCAGCGAACGGGGTGGGATCTTCGCGGCCTTAACATCCAGGTCGGGATCGGTCTTATGTCCCTGAATAGCCACAATGGTAGGGTCAGCAGGGGCAGGTTGAGTTTGGGGGATGCCGTTGAACAAGCGGGTTTTCGGATACGAGATGACATTCTTGAGTAAAACCGCGATGGCGATGGTCGTCGCATCCATCACCGTCTCGGGTTGCACGTCCATGCATATCGGCGACACCATGTATAACGGCTACGTGGTCGACCAGAAATCGCTGGAACTCATTCCGGTCGGGTCGAGCCGCGAGCAGGTGCTGCTGACGATGGGCACACCCTCGACGACGGCCACCTTCGATACCGAGGTGTTCTACTACATCTCGCAGAAACGCGAGCGCGCCGCGGCCTTCATGAAGCCGAAGATCGTCGACCAGACGGTGCTCGCCATCTATTTCGACAAGGACGGCGTCGTCGCCCGTCGCGCCAACTATGCGATGCAGGACGGCAAGGTGTTCGACACGATTTCGCGCACGACACCGACCGGCGGCCGCGACCTCACCTTCCTGCAGCAGCTGCTTTCCGGCGGTTCCAGCGCTGGTGGAGCAGCAGCCCGCAGCATCCTGTCCGGCTTCGGCAAGTAAGCACCGGAAAACGGATATAAAAATCCAAAAAGCCCGCGAGGATCACTCCTCGCGGGCTTTTTTGTCTGGCTTGGTTCGGAGATCAGCCGGCAAGCACTGCCAGTAGCAGAAGTGCCACGATATTGGTGATCTTGATCGCCGGGTTGACGGCCGGGCCCGCCGTATCCTTGTAGGGATCGCCGACGGTATCGCCAGTAACGGATGCCTTGTGGGCTTCCGAACCCTTCATGTGGCGGACGCCGTCCTTGTCGACGAAACCGTCCTCGAAGCTCTTCTTGGCGTTGTCCCAGGCGCCGCCGCCCGAGGTCATGGAGATCGCCACGAACAGGCCGTTGACGATGACGCCGAGCAGCGATGCCCCGAGGGCAGCAAAGGCAGAAGCCTTGTCGCCGCCGGAGATCAGCAGAACGCCGAAATAGACGACAATCGGCGCCAGAACCGGCAACAGAGACGGAATGATCATCTCGCGAATCGCAGCCCGGGTCAGGATGTCGACGGCGCGGCCATAATCCGGCTTTTCAGTCCCCGCCATGATGCCCGGCTTTTCGCGGAACTGCTTGCGCACTTCCTCAACGATCGAGCCCGCGGCGCGGCCGACGGCGGTCATCGCGATGCCGCCGAACAGGTAGGGGATCAGGCCGCCGAAGATCAGGCCGGCGACGACGTAAGGGTTGGAGAGGCTGAAGGAGATTTCGCCGATGCCCTGGAAATATGGATACTGGGCGGGGTTGGCGGCGAAATATTGCAGGTCATTGGAATAGGCGGCAAACAGAACCAGAGCACCAAGGCCCGCGGAACCGATCGCGTAACCCTTGGTGACAGCCTTGGTCGTATTGCCGACCGCATCGAGCGCGTCGGTCGACTTGCGCACTTCCGGCGGCAGGTGCGCCATTTCGGCAATGCCGCCGGCATTGTCGGTAACCGGACCGAAAGCGTCGAGCGCCACGATCATGCCGGCCAGGCCGAGCATGGTGGTGACGGCGATGCCGGTGCCAAACAGGCCTGCGAACTGGTAGGTGGCGATGATACCACCGACGATGACGATCGCCGGAAGCGCGGTCGATTCCAGCGAGACCGCGAGGCCCTGGATGACGTTGGTGCCGTGGCCCGTCACCGAGGCCTGGGCGATCGAGTTCACGGGGCGCTTGTTGGTGCCGGTGTAGTATTCGGTGATGACGACGATCAGCGCCGTCACCACGAGGCCGAGCAGCCCGCAGATGAACAGGTTCGTGCCGGTGATCGGCTTGCCAGCAACGGTGCCGATCGTGCCCCAGCCGATGGTCAGAGAGGTGGCGATGGCGAGGCCGACGATTGACAGCAGGCCGGTGACGATGAGGCCCTTGTAGAGAGCGCCCATGATCGAGCCGTTGGAGCCGAGCTTGACGAAGAAGGTGCCGATGATCGAGGTGATGATGCAGGCGCCGCAGATCGCCAGCGGGTAGACCATGACGGTTGCGAGGATCGGCGCGCCGGCGAAGAAGATCGCCGCAAGCACCATGGTGGCGACGACGGAGACCGCATAGGTTTCGAAGAGGTCGGCGGCCATGCCGGCGCAGTCGCCGACGTTATCGCCGACGTTATCGGCAATCGTCGCCGGATTGCGTGGATCGTCTTCCGGAATGCCGGCTTCCACCTTGCCGACGAGGTCGCCGCCGACGTCCGCCCCCTTGGTGAAAATGCCGCCGCCGAGACGGGCGAAGATCGAGATCAGCGAAGCGCCGAAGCCGAGCGAGACGAGCGCGTCGATGACTTCACGCGAGCCGGTCGGATGGCCGAGGCCGGCAGTCAGAATCCAGTAATAAATCGAGACGCCGAGGAGAGCGAGGCCTGCCACCAGCATGCCGGTGATGGCGCCGGATTTGAAAGCGATGTCGAGACCGGCCGCAAGGCTTTGGGAAGAAGCTTGCGCCGTGCGCACGTTGGCGCGGACCGAGACGTGCATGCCGATGAAGCCGGCAGCGCCCGAAAGCACGGCGCCGATGACGAAGCCGACCGCAGCGGTGCCGGACAACAGAACCCAGGCAAGGATCGTCACGACGACGCCGACAATGGCAATGGTCATGTATTGACGCATCAGATAGGCCTGTGCGCCTTCACGGATATATCCGGCGATCTCCTGCATGCGGATACTGCCCTGATCGGCAGCAAGCACGGAACGCGTCGCCCAGACGGCATAAATGATCGATAGCAACCCGCACACGATCACACCCAGAATTACAGTCATTCGCTTTTCCTCTCCCTTAGCGCCGGGTGGTCCATACCCTCCGGCCGTGCACCCCTGCAGCGGCGCACATCCACGGGATGAGCAAAGACCGCCGCAATACTCCATAGTGCGCATTCCCGCGCAGCCGACCGCTCCCCTCCCAAGGAATCCGGGATCGCCTGCGCGGACGGGAGATTGCGGTGGAGATGAATTGGCGTCAAGCCCCGAAGGGACAAGACTCTAGGCGGATTTCACGGAAGAGCGTTTGAACATCAGCGCCAGCACCAGACCGAGGCAGACGATCGTGACCGGCCAGATGATCAGATTCATGAACGACCAGCCATAGGCGGTAAAGATCTTGCCCGAGGAGAAGGAGGATAGCGCGACGGTGGTGAACAGGATGATATCGTGAAAACCCTGCACCTTGTCGGCCTCGTGCGGACGGTAGCTGGAGGCGACGATCGCAGTCGAGCCGATGAAGGCGAAATTCCAGCCGATGCCGAGCAGCACCAGAGCGCCCCAGAAGTTCCAGAGCTCGATGCCCATATGGGCGATCACGGCGCACCCCATCAGGATCACCAGCCCGGCGGCGACGATCTTTTCGACGCCGAAGCGGGAAATCAGCATGCCGGTGAAAAAGCTCGGCGCGAACATGGCGAGCACATGCCACTGGATGCCGAGGGTGGCCATTTCCGACGGGAAACCGCAGCCGATCACCATGGCAAGCGGCGCGCCGGTCATCATGAAGGTCATCAGCGCGTAGGAGGAGATGCCGCAGATCATGCCGGTCAGGAACCGCTGGGTGACGACGATCTCGCCGAGCGGGCGTGCAGGCACCGAAGCAGTCTGACCACCGCTCATCTGCGGCAATCTCAGCGGCGACAGCATCACCAGCGCGATCAGATAGAGCGGAATGACGGCCACGAAGGCGCCGGCAAACAGCACCGGCGACAGCAGGTCCTTGGTCCAGATCGCAAGCTGTGGTCCGAGAACCGCCGAGACGATGCCGGCCGCGAGAATCCAGGAGATCGCCTTCGGCTTGTAGAACGATGGCGAAGCATCGGCCGCGGCAAAGCGGATCTTCTGACTGAAGCCGTTGCAGAGGCCGATCAGAAGCAGACCGGTCGCAAAGAGCCAGAAGTTCGCTTGGAAGAGCGCGATCGCCGCGGTCGCGGCACCAAGCGCTCCAAGGATCGCGCCCAGCATGAAGCTCGTCTTGCGGCCGAGGAACCGCGAAGCGATGGCAACAGCGATGGCGCCCGCCGCCATGCCGATGTTGAAGCCGGTCAGCGGCGCGGTCGCCAGCGACTTGTCGTCGCCGAGCAACTGGTACCCGACGAGACCGCCGAGTGCGAAGACCAGAGGCGGGGCCGAACCGAGGACTGCCTGGGCACCGGCCAGCAGGGCGACACTGCGCCGGGCGGTGCTCATCTGTGTCTGAAGACCGTTCACCGCACCGTCCATGCCTGTCCCACCCCGAGTTGTCTTTGGCTTTTTATTTCTTGGCTTCGCCGCGTACCTGCTTGGCAATGCGGTCGAGGACGGCGTTGACGATGCGCGGTTCTTCTTCGCCGAAGAAGGCGTGGGCGATCTCGACATATTCGGTGACGATGACGGCCACCGGCACGTCCTTGCGCTCGAGGATTTCGAACGTACCCGCACGCAGGATGGCGCGCAGCGTCGAATCGAGACGCGACAGCGGCCAGTCTTCCTGCAGCGAGGCGCGGATCAGCGGATCGATCTTCACCTGGTCGCGCACGACGCCGGCAACGATCGAGCGGAACCAGGAGGCGTCGGCCTTCAGATAGGTGTCGCCGTCGAGTTCCTGGCCGAGGCGATGCGCCTCATATTCAGCAACGACCTCCAGCACGCCGGTCCCACCGACATCCATCTGGTAGAGCGCCTGCACAGCCGCCAGGCGGGCGGCGCCGCGCTGATTGGCCGGTTTCACCGGGTGTTCGCCTTCCTTTGCCATCAATCAACCACCGTTCAGCTTGTCACGCAGCGCGATCATGGTCAGCGCCGCACGGGCGGCAAAGCCGCCCTTGTCCTTGTCCGAACGGCGGGCACGTGCCCATGCCTGTTCGTCGTTCTCGCAGGTGAGGATGCCGTTGCCGATCGCCAGCGATTCCGACACTGCGAGGTCCATCAGTGCACGGGAGGATTCGTTCGAGACAATGTCGAAATGATAGGTCTCGCCGCGAATGACCATACCGAGCGCGACGAAACCGTCGTAATCGGTGCCACCTTCTTCCGATGCGTCGAGCGCCATGGCGATTGCCGGCGGGATTTCGAGAGCACCGGGAACGGTGACCACGTCATAGGTCGCCCCGGCCGCCTTCAGCGCATGGGTCGCGCCGTCGAGCAGCGCATCGGACATATCGTCGTAGAAACGCGCCTCGACGACGAGGAGGTGTGGAGCGGTTTCGCGTGACATGATTCACCTTTGTTCAAATCGGCCCAGCATGAGATCGATATCGCCTTCAAAGCGGGCCGATATTCATATGGGTCTCGGGCAGGTGGCGGTCAAAACACGCTCTGAGGGGAATGGCAAGCAATTTTCGCTGAACGCAGCGATGCGAATCGGGAATACCTGAGCGAGGCGCGATAAAGATCAGTGCCACCCCGCACCATGGAGCCCGCCATGACCACCATCCCGACCCTCGAAACCGAACGGCTGATCCTGCGTCCTCATCGACTGGAGGAGTTCGAGACCTATGCGGAATTCTGGGCCGAGCCGGACGTGGTCCGCTATATTTCCGGCATCCCCTCGTCCCGCGAAAACAGTTGGAGCCGTATGCTGCGTGTCAACGGCATGTGGCATCTGATGGGTTTCGGTTTCCTGGCGATCGAAGAGAAGGCAACCGGGCGCTTTCTCGGCGAAGCCGGTTTCCAGGACATGCGCCGCGAATTTCAACCCTCCATCGAGGGGACGCTCGAGACGGGCTGGGCACTCATCCCGTCCGTCCACGGCCGCGGTTACGCGACCGAGGCGGTGGGCGCGATGATCTCCTGGGGCGAAGCACATTTCCCCGATCGCAGGATGACCTGCATCATCAGCCCTGAAAACGGCGCGTCGCTGAGGGTCGCTGCGAAGCTCGGCTTTCGCGAGTTCGCCCGTGCCGACTACCATGGCCCGATCGTGGTGATGGCGTGCGAAAACTGATCGGCCGGCAAGCCGTCAGCTTTTCGCCGGGAATTCCGCAAGCCGTGCTGCGTAACGCGCCATCGTGTCGACTTCGAAATTGACGAAATCACCCGCCTTGCGATCACCCCAGGTGGTGACGGCGAGCGTGTGGCGGATCAACAGAACGTCGAAATCGGTGCCCTCGACGGCGTTGACGGTCAGCGAGGTGCCGTCCAGCGCGACCGAGCCCTTCGGAGCCACAAATCGGGCAAGCGCTTCGGGTGCCCGAAGACGGATGCGGACCGCCTCGCCTTCATGTTCGATGCCGAGAATTTCCGCCTTGCCGTCCACATGACCGGAGACGATATGGCCGCCGAGTTCGTCGCCGATCTTCAGAGCACGCTCGAGATTGACGCGCGTGCCCTCGGTCCAGGCGGCGATCGTCGTCAGCCGCAGCGCTTCTTCCCAGGCCTCGACCTCGAACCAGCGCTCGTTGCTGCCTTCGTCCGGCAGGTTTGTTACCGTGAGGCAGACGCCGCCATGGGAAATCGAGGCGCCCATGTCGATGGTTCTCGGGTCGTAATTGGTGGCGATCCTGAGCTTGACGCCTTCATCCATGGGCGTCGTTGCCGCGACCGTGCCGACATCGGTGACAATTCCGGTGAACATCAGAAACCTCTTTCGTATTCGAAGCAGCGATCCGGCCCGAAGCTTTCCTCGCGCACGAGCTTAAATCCTGCCGGCATATCGGATGGCGTCAGCGGCGATTCAAGCCCGCCCTCGCCGACAATGCCGGGCCCCTGGAACAGGAGGACGCGGTCGACGAGGCCGGCGTCGAGGAATGCTTTGGCGACGGCCGCGCCGCCTTCGACCAGCAGCGAGGACATGCCCCGAACCGCAAGGATCGCCAGGAGGATGTCGAGTTCGGTGCTCTCCATGATCTCGACGCCGGCGGATTGGAGGGCCGCGGCCTTCGAGGTCAGATCACCTTTGGCGATGGAGCGCGGAGCAGCACCCCCCTCTGCCCTGCCGGGCATCTCCCCCTCAGGGGGGGAGATCGGCAAGGAGCCCGCACCCTGCGCAATTCCAGGCGGCTCCTCTGCCGCCGCGATATCGGAGCTTGAATGGGACGGATGAGCCTGCCGCTGATCGATCTCCCCCCCTGAGGGGGAGATGCCCGGCAGGGCAGAGGGGGGTGTCGCCCCAGTCTCCAAGGAAGAAGGCGCCGCCACGACAATCACCGGCACGTCCCGCGCACTCTTCACCAGCTTGGAATCCAGCGGCAGTTCGAGCCGCCGGTCGAGCACGACGCGCACCGGAGAGCGTTTCTCCAATCCCGAAATACGCACCGTCAACTCCGGATCATCCGACAGCACCGTGCCAATGCCGACCAGAATCGCGTCGGCTTCGGCCCGCAGCCGGTGCACTTGCGCCCGCGCCTCGGGTCCGGTGATCGACACTTCCTCGCCGCGGCGGCCGAGCATGCCGTCGGCGGAAACGGCAAGCTTCAGAGTCACATGCGGGCGGCCCTTCGTCTGGCGGGTGAGGTAGGCGGCGAGCGCCCGGCGCCCCTCTTCCTCCATCAGGCCCGTCTCTACGACAATCCCGGCCTCGCGCAGGATGGCGATCCCCCGGCCGGAGACGCGCGGATCGGGATCGGTCAGCGAGATGACGACGCGAGCGACGTCCGCCTCGACCAGCGCGTTGGCGCAAGGTGGGGTGCGGCCGTAATGCGAGCAGGGTTCGAGCGTGACATAGACGGTCGCTCCCCTCGCCTTCTCTCCGGCAATATCGAGCGCCTGGGTTTCCGCATGCGGCCGCCCGCCTGGCGCCGTGACCGCAGAGCCGACCACCTCGCCGTCCTTGACGATCACGCAGCCGACCGAAGGATTGGTGCCCGTCTGGCCGGTATGAAGCCGCGACAGGCGCAGCGCCGACGCCATGAACCACCGGTCTTCGGCAGCGCTCGTCATGGCTACGGCTCGATGCCGGGATCGCGGGCGATCTTGGCGTTGATCTCCTGGATCACCTTTTCGAAATCCTCTGCATGGGAGAAATCGCGATAGACAGAGGCGTAGCGCACGAAGGCGACGTCATCGAGGCTTTTCAATGCTTCCAGCACCTGCAGCCCGATCTCTTCCGACGAAATCTCGTTCTCGCCCGAGCTTTCGAGCCGGCGCACGATGCCGGAAACCGCCCGCTCGATGCGGTCATTGTCGACCGGGCGCTTGCGCAGCGCGATCTGGAAGGACCGTACCAGCTTGTTGCGGTCGAACGGCACCTTGCGGCCGGTCTTCTTGGTGACCATCAATTCGCGAAGCTGCACGCGCTCGAACGTCGTGAAGCGACCGCCGCAATCCGGGCAGATACGCCGCCGGCGGATGGAGGTGTAATCCTCCGCCGGACGACTATCCTTGACCTGCGTGTCTTCCGAACCGCAATAGGGGCAGCGCATCGCCTCTCCTTAGGCTTGCAAGAGGGACCGCGAGATGCGGCCCCCATTGGTACCAGTTGGGATCACATGTAGGGATACATGGGGAAGCGGCCGGTGAGCGCCACGACCTTGTCGCGCACGGCGGCTTCGACGCCGGCATTGCCTTCGTCGGAATTGGCGACCTTCAGGCCGTCGAGAACCTCGATGATGAGATTGCCGATTTCCTTGAATTCCGCTTCCTTGAAACCGCGCGTCGTGCCGGCCGGCGTCCCGAGGCGGATACCGGAGGTGACGAAGGGCTTTTCCGGGTCGAAGGGAATTCCGTTCTTGTTGGTGGTGATGTAGCCGCGGCCGAGAGCCGCCTCGGCGCGCTTGCCGGTGGCGTTCTTCTTGCGCAGGTCGACCAGCATCAGGTGGTTGTCGGTGCCGCCGGAGACGATGTCGAGGCCGCCGGCCATCAGCGTTTCGGACAGCGCCTTGGCGTTCTTGACGATCTGAGCTGCATAATCCTTGAAGTCCGGCTGCAGCGCTTCACCGAAGGCGACCGCCTTGGCGGCGATGATGTGCATCAGCGGTCCGCCCTGGAGGCCCGGGAAAACGGCCGAGTTGAACTTCTTGGCCAATTCTTCGTCATTCGTCAGGATGACGCCGCCGCGCGGCCCACGGAGCGACTTGTGGGTGGTGGTCGTGGCGACATGGCAATGCGGGAACGGTGACGGATGCTGGCCGCCGGCAACTAGACCGGCGATATGGGCCATGTCGACCATCAGATAGGCGCCGACCGAATCGGCGATCTCGCGGAAACGCTTCCAGTCCCAGATGCGGGAATAGGCGGTGCCACCGGCGATGATCAGCTTCGGCTTGGTTTCTTCGGCCTTGCGCTGCACCTCGTCCATGTCGAGCAGGTTGTCCCCTTCGCGCACGCCGTAGGAGACGACGTTGAACCATTTGCCCGACATGTTGACCGGCGAACCGTGGGTGAGATGCCCCCCCGAATTCAGGTCGAGGCCCATGAACGTATCGCCCGGCTGCAGCAGCGCCAGGAACACGGCCTGGTTCATTTGGGAACCGGAATTCGGCTGAACGTTGACGAAATTGACGCCGAACAGCTTCTTGGCGCGCTCGATGGCGAGTTCCTCGGCGATATCGACGAACTGGCAACCGCCGTAATAACGCTTGCCCGGATAACCTTCCGCATACTTGTTGGTCATGATCGAACCCTGCGCCTCAAGCACAGCGCGGGAAACGATGTTCTCCGAAGCGATCAGCTCGATTTCGTGGCGCTGGCGACCCAGTTCCTTCTCGATCGCGCCAAAGATTTCCGGATCGGATTCTGCGAGCGGGCGGGAGAAGAAGACGTCGGTGTTCGACATGTGCGAGGCTCCTCAAAGGGGTGGGCATTGCAATGTCGCGTCTTAGCCTTACGCCTTGCGCAGAGCAATACGGGGAACGACATTTGCTCGCCGGAAGACGCGGAGATGTTCTTAGAAAACGAAAAAGCCGCACCCTTGGCAGATGCGGCTTCTCATGGACGGAAAAAGGGGCAGATCTTATTGCGGCAGCAGATCGTCGTCGGCAGCGCCGGCCGGCTTTTCGATGCCGGTGGTCGTCTGCAGCGCCAGTTCCTGGTTGCCGTCACGCTCGTAGATATCGTCGCGGAACTGCACGACACGGTCCTTCGCAGACCAGGCGGTGATGTAGACGATATAGACCGGCACTTCGACGGCAAGCTTGATCGGGTTGTTCTGGCGCGTCGAGATCACCCGCTCGATCTCCTGGCGCGACCAGCCGGTTGTGTCGCGCAGCAACCAGGTGATGAGGTCGCGGACGTTCTGAACACGCATGCAGCCGGAGGACTCAAAGCGCATCAGCTTGTTGAACAGGCCCTGCTGGGGCGTGTCGTGCATGTATTCGTTGTTCGGGTTGTGGAAGTTGATCTTCGTCGAGGCCATGGCGTTGATCTTGCCGGGATCCTGCCGGAACATCAGGTTCGGCGCCTTCGGCGCGAACCAGTCGACCGTTTCCGGCGCCACTTCGTTACCCTTGCCATCGATCAGGCGGATGTTGTTGCGGGTGAGATAGGTCGGGTCCTTGCGCATCAACGGCACGATGTCCTTCTCGACGATCGAGCGCGGCGCAGTCCAATAGGGGTTGAGGATGACCTCGTAGATCTTCGAGTTGATGGCGTGCGTCGGACGGTCGATGCGCCCGACGACGGCATTGGTTCGCAGCGCCACACGGTCGTTCTCCACCGCCTCGATATAGGCGGCCGGAATGTTGACCATGACGTAGCGGGGGCCGAGATCGCCCGACATGGACTGCAGGCGCACCAGATTGGTCCCGAGTTGGCGCAGGCGCACGTCGGCCGATATGTTCATCGCCTTGACGGTAAATTCGCCCATCACGCCGTCGGCGGGCAGGCCGTGGCGGGCCTGAAAACGCTTGACCGCGCCATCGACATAGCTGTCGAACGAGGAAGACATGCCTGCCTCGCGCGGCAGGTCGCCCGAAATCATCAGGCGCTGGCGCAACTGCTGCACGGAAGGATCAACGACGCCTAGGCGCAGGCGCTGCTGGCCGGGATTGACCTCGGGCCAGCCGCCGTTTGCAACGATCTGCTGGTAGTCAACCATCGCCTGCTGGATGTTCGCCGGTCCGCCGGCGCCGAGCACCGGATTGTTGGAGACGACATTGACGGCGGTTCTGGATGCGGCCTTGGCGTCGAACTGGTCGTCCCAGGTGCCGCGGCGAGGCGCATTGATCAGATCATCCATCGCCGTCTGGGCGAATGCAGGCGCTGCAAGTGCGGCAACACCGGCAGAGACGGCCGTGCGAAGCAAGGCACGGCGGGAAAGAGCTTCAGATCCGATCTTTTTCGACATCATAGTACCCATCTGGTCCCGAGCAGCATCAAAGACGCCTACAGGGATATGGTTAAGAACGCGCAAAAAATTAGCGCAGCCGCAAAGGGCTTCGTCGTCATCGCAATGTTATGAAAGCGCGAATTCCCGCCAGCCCGTTGCATCCAGCCGGTCCCATAGCAATATGGCCAATTCGTGTCAGGTACTTGCGCGTCACAAAGCCGTGTTGGCACGTGATTTTTTCAAGCGGCATATGCGCCACACCCCGCAAGCGCCAGCGACCCCGGAAGTTCTCCCGGACCGTCGATCCGGGACCTGCTTTTTTAAGAAACCGGCCAAGCATTCCGGACACAAAGCCCTCGTTTGAAAACGTAAAAGCCGTAAGCCTCGGACAAGCGACTTGGCTAAAAGTTGCCCGTCAAAGTAAGGAATATGAGAATTGAACTGGTACCCGATCGAAGCCCTTGAGCCTGGAAAGCTGGCCGTCCTGCATTTTCGCGACGAAACCGCGCCGCAATGCGTCGGCTATGTCGGACAGGACGGCGTCTGCGGATGGCCCGAAAAGGTGACGGGCCGCAGGCCGGACGGGTGGCTCGACCTTTCCTCACTGTTTGCGGGCATGACAACCGAAATACGCCGGGCCCCGGCGGCCACGTTGTAAGCAGACATTACGCCGCAAACGGACGTAACGGCATGTATTCCGACGCCCACGGCAGAATACGGCTATCAACCCGGCCCCCATACTGGTAGGCACCCCATACATCACCCATTGGAGAGCTACCGTGACCCTGGACGAAAAATACCAAATTATTGTCAATGCTTTCCAGAACAACAAGTTTGGCGTCTCGCCGACCTCCACACGCGGGGCCGTCCAGAATTATTGCAAAAAGCACGGTCTCCAGGGCGAAGACTATACCGAGACCCTCGCCTCAGCGATGACTGCCGGCTTGATTGCCCAGATGGCGGATTCGGCCCTCACCATCCGAAACGCCGGCCGAGCCCTGCTGGCCCAGCGATAGGCTGCATCTGCCAGAAGGCGGCTTGGCTAGCACGCAAACAAGCGTAACGGCGCGTCTTCCGACACCCCGTTACGCTTTTGCGTAGCACCGCATGACTGGAGGTAATGGAGTGTTTCGCAAGCCCCCGGTGGATTAAAGGCGATACAAAATCTGGTCGTTCCAGAAGCGGTCGAGGCGCTGGAGCAGCTTGTTCATCTGAGAGAATTCGCCCTCGCCGATGCCGCCGACCTTTTCGATCGAGCCGATATGGCGCTCGTAGAGCTTGCCGACGGTTTCTGCGATCGCCTGGCCTTCCGGCGTCAGGCTGATGCGGACCGAGCGGCGGTCGATGCGCGAGCGCTGGTGGTTGATGAAGCCGAGGTCGACCAGCTTCTTGACGTTATAGGAGACGTTCGAGCCGAGATAATAACCGCGGGAGCGCAGTTCGCCGGCTGTCAGTTCCGAATTGCCGATGTTGAAAAGCAGGAGCGCCTGGACGGCGTTGACGTCGTCGCGACCCTGGCGGTCGAACTCGTCCTTGATCACATCGAGAAGGCGGCGATGCAGGCGCTCGACCAGATGCAGCGATTCCATGTAGAGGGCGCGAATGGTGTCTTCATGCGGATCTGCTACTGCCGGTGCCGCCTGCGGCTTCAGTTTCGTGTTCATCATGACTGCCTCATCCTGTTTTGTTTGGCGGTGTTTGTTTCTTCCCGCCTTGAGACAGACACTATCCAATACGCATAAAATTCGACTTAAAACATAGGCTTAACAAGCGCTTAACGCGTTCGTTCGAATTCCGGCCCGCCCTCGCCGGCCCAGGATGCTGTCATTCAGATTTAAAATAAATCAATCACTTAGCGGCGAATTTCTGGTCAATTCAGGCCGTCAAAGCTTTAATTTCAAGGTGAATCAATTCTTACCCGCTCCGCCTTGCGGCGTGCTTCGACCCATAGCGAGAGCCGGAATACGACATAGAGCGCTGCGACGAGGCCGTGCATGAGAGGCACGAGGCGGTTGTGTCCGAAGATCTCCGGCCAGACGATATACATCGACACCTGAGAGACCGCAGCGATCGTCCAGAGCACGGGACCCCAGGACACGGTGAGCCAGAGGCCGAGCGAGGCGACTGGAAACAGCACGGCAAGCGAAGACGCCGCCACCTTCCAGGGAAGCGTCAGCAGATCGAAGCGGGCCATGCCCTTCAGCGAATAACCGACCAGCATCGCCCAATATTGCAGGCCGAACCAGAAACAGGCGATCGCGATCAGCCTGAGGAAGGCGACATAGAGAATTTCGGTCAGCGTGCGCTTCGGCACCGTGAGTGAATCGGGTTCCATGGGACTACATTAGCCGCCACGGTCGCCGCCCGCCAGTACCAGCCCGTCGTCCGCACGATCGTTCAAGAGCCCTGCGCCCTGACCTGATAGGTTTTCCGCCAATCAAAGGAGAAGACATGACCGAGCGGAACTTTTCACATAAGCCGATAAACTTCGCCGAGAAGCTGGCACGGATACCCGATCTCTGGCAGCAGCGCGTCGTCGCCGAAATGAACGATTACCAGTTCAAGCTCGTCCGCATCGAAGGCGATTTCATATGGCACGATCACCCGGAGACGGATGAAGCCTTCATGGTTATCGAAGGCCATTTGCGGATCGACTTCCGCGACGGCAGTGTTCACATCGGCCCGGGCGAAATGTTCGTGGTGCCGAAGGGCGTGCAGCACAAGCCGTTCGCCGAAAAGGAAGTGAAGATGATGGTTATCGAGCCGCGCGGCGTTTTGAACACCGGCAACGAGGGTGGCGAACGTACGGCTCAAAACGATCTCTGGATCTAGCAGGATCTCGACTGCGGCGATCGTTCCCATTCGCAAACGGCGTGCTGCATGATAATGACGCGCGCACGGGAAGAGAAGTTGGAGACTTTGCCATGGACAAGACGCATCTGGTCGACGAGATCACCGGCCACCGCCGCATGCGGCGCAACCGCAAGGCCGACTGGACGCGTCGGCTGGTGCAGGAGAACCGGCTGACGGTCGACGATCTGATCTGGCCGATCTTCATCGTTCCCGGCACCGGCATCGTCGATCCGATCGCCGCCATGCCGGGCGTCAGCCGCATGAGCGTCGACAAGGCGGTCGAGGCGGTGAAGGAAGCGGCCGATCTCGGTATTCCGGCGATCGCCACTTTCCCCGATATCGAGATGGAACTGCGCGACGAGACCGGTTCCAACAGCCTGGTCGCCAACAACCTGATCAACCAGGCGACCGCCGCTTTCAAGAAAGCCGTGCCGAATATCGGCGTCATCACCGACGTGGCGCTCGATCCGTTCACCAGCCACGGCCATGACGGTATCCTCCGGGACGGCATCATCGTCAACGACGAGACGGTCGACCAGATCGTCCGCGCCGCCGTCATGCAGGCGGATGCCGGCGCCGATATCATCGCGCCGTCGGAAATGATGGATGGCCGCATCGGCGCCATCCGCCGCGGGCTGGATGCAAGCGGTCACCAGGATGTCGGCATCATGTCCTACGCGACGAAATTTTCGTCCGGCTTCTACGGCCCCTATCGCGAGGCGATCAACACCAGCGGTCTCCTGAAGGGCGACAAGAACAGTTATTACATCTCGCCGGCTAACGGCACCGAAGCGGTGCGGGACGCCGCCCTCGACGTCGAGGAAGGCGCCGATATGCTGATGGTCAAGCCCGGCATCGCCTATCTCGACATCTGCTGGCGCATCAAGGAAGCGTTCGGCCTTCCCGTCTTCGCCTACCAGGTCTCCGGCGAATACACGCAGATCAAGGCCGCCGCGATGAACGGCTGGATCGACGGCGACCGGATCATGATGGAGACGCTGCTCTGCTTCAAACGCGCCGGCTGCGACGGGATTCTTTCGTATTTTGCGATGGACGTGGCCAGGAAGCTGGCGAAAAACGGATAAGCCTTGTTGCCGCGGCGGTCTCTTCCCATATCATCGGGGACAAACAGGAGATGTTGAAACGATGAGCCTCGACCCGAACCCGGCCTATGCCGCACCGGACGACTGGCGCGCCTATAGCGGCGTTCTTTCTCGCCGGGTGTTCGCCTTCATCATGGACTATGTGATCGTGCTCTTGCTGTGCATTCCGGCTGCCGTCGTGGTGTTTTTCCTCGGCATCATCACGCTCGGCCTCGGCTTCATGCTCTATCCGGTGTTGTTCGTGATCGTCGCGCTTCTCTATTTCGGGATGACGCTCGGCGGCTCGGCTCAAGCTTCGCCCGGCATGCGCGCCATGGGGCTCGCCATGGTGCGGCTCGACGGCCGGCGGATGGATTTCCTCACCGCTATGGCCCACACCGTGATCTTCTGGATCATCAATTCGGTGCTGACCCCGCTCATTCTGCTCGCGGGCCTGTTCATCGAGCGTTCGCGCCTCGTGCACGACCTGCTGCTCGGCACTGTCGTGGTGCGTACGTCGTAACGATTACGCTACTGGCCGAAAGTTTATGGCACTAGCCTGCCGCCTGCCGCAGCATATGGTTGACGTTTTACTTTTATGCGCCATGGTATGACATTACGACCCTAAAGACCGGACTGCCACGACGCAATGAATACCCAGGCAACGCCCTCACCGCAGTTCTACCTGACGGCCCCGGCAGTTTGTCCCTATCTCCCGGGTGAAATGGAGCGAAAGGTCTTCACTCACCTAGTAGGCGCTCGCGCCGCCGAGATGAACGACCTACTGACCCAGGGCGGTTTCCGCCGTTCGCAGAACATCGCCTATCGGCCGGCCTGCGAATCATGCCGCGCGTGCATTTCCGTGCGCATCCTCGCTCACGAGTTCGAGCCCGTGCGCTCGATGAAACGGGTCCTTGCCACCAATCGCGACGTGATCGCGACGGTCTACCCCGCGCAACCCTCCACCGAACAGTTCTCGCTCTTCCGCCGTTATCTCGACGACCGCCATCAGCGGGGCGGCATGTCCGACATGTCGGCGCTCGACTATGCGATCATGGTCGAGGACACGCATGTCAACACCCGCATCATCGAGTACCGGCGCCGCGAGCCGGGCTCCGGCATCAGCGTCGAGCCGAAGGGGGAATTGCTTGCCGTCGCGCTTACCGACATGATGAGCGACGGCCTGTCGATGGTCTATTCCTTCTTCAATCCCGAGTATGAAAAGCGCTCGCTCGGTACGTTCATGATCCTCGACCATATCGCCCGCACCAGGACGCTCGGCCTGCCGCATGTCTATCTCGGCTATTGGGTGAAGGGTTCGGCGAAGATGGGCTACAAGACCCGGTTCCAGCCCCAGGAACACCTGACCCCGCGCGGCTGGGAAATCTTCGATCCCGCCACGGACATCTGAAATCATCCCATGAACGATCATAAAAAGGGCCTCGTGCTCACCGCAATCGGCGGCCTTGCGCTCTCCTTCGACGTGCCGCTGGTGCGGCTCGGGCTTGGCGAAATGTGGTCGACTGTCGTGCTGCGCAGCACCGCGACCTTCGCCGCCGCCATCATCCTGTGGCTGCTCGTCCGGCGCTTCGGCTCGACCCGTCCGGTGCTGATCCCCGGAAAGGCGGGTCTTGCCGCCGGCTTCTGCTACGGTATTTCGACGATCGCCTTCCTCGGCGCCGTGTTCAACACGGCGACCGCCAACGTTGTCTTCATCGTCGCCTTCACGCCCATGTATGCCGCCGTTCTCGGCTGGCTGGTCCTCAAGGAGCGCCCCTCGCCTTCGACACTCGTCACCATGCTGGTGATGTTTTTCGGCGTCGGCCTGATCGTCTCGGGCGGGCTTGCCGGCGGGCATATTTTTGGCGACATCCTCGCGGCGACCGCTTCGTTCCTGCTGGCTCTGGCGATCACGCTCAGCCGGGCGGCCCGCATCGACATGGGCTTCGTGCCGCTCGTCGCGACCATCATACCGGCAACGATCGGGCTCTCCTTCGTCGGCGCGTCTTCGCTTGCCGGCACGGGCGACTTTTCGGTTGCGGACCCCATCTGGGTGATGTTCGACGGCGCGATCATGATGCCGCTCGCCTTCTGGTGTCTTGCAACCGGCCCGAAATATCTCTCCGGCCCCGAAGTCGGGATGTTCTACCTGCTCGAAACCATCCTCGCACCGATCTGGGTCTGGCTGATCTTTTCCGAGATCCCATCCTCCCGCACGCTCTTGGGCGGCTCGATCCTCGTGCTGGCGCTAATCGGTTATTCGGCCTGGCAGATGCGGCGGGTGGAGAGGTTGCGGGCCAGGGCGGTAGCCTCGCAAGCGATTTGATATTCGCGAGCGCCCTTATATGTGGTAGCGTCTCCACACTACTATAGGTGGCTGACGATGAACCCGAAAAGCACTGTTCAGAAGATCACTATTCAGAAGATCGGCGAAGACCACGGCATCGCCTTGCCCCAGGATATCCTTCACCGTCTTGGCTGGAAGGAAGGCCAAGTATTGGAGCTTCATATCGACGATACTGGGATCGAGCTTTTCGATCCCAAGACGATATCGGATGAGGATTTCCAGCGTCAGCTCCTCGCCGCCAAGATGGCGATGAGGAAGTATCACGTAGCCCTCAGCGCACTCGCCAAAAGCTGATCACCCGGCGAACTTCCCGCTCCGCGGAAAGCCCTTCGGAACGGCGCGGCCGGCGGTGGCGCGGTCGGCGATCCATTCCAGCAGTTCGTCCTTGTTGCGGGTGAACGAGCGGCCGGCGCTGTCTTCCCAGGAAAGGCCGTCGGCCATGGTGAAGCAGCGGATGTCGGAAATGCCGCCGTCCTTGTAGCGCTGCAGGCGCACGCCCTTGCCACGGGTCATTTCCGGCAGCTGGGTCAGCGGGAAGACCAGCAGCTTGCGGTTCTCGCCGACGACGGCGACGTGATCGCCCGAAACATGCACGACCAGTTTGGTCTCGTCGGGCATGGCTACGTTCATGATCTGCTTGCCCTTGCGGGTATTGGCGATCATCTCGCTCTCGGCGACGATAAAACCGTTGCCGGCGGTGGAAGCGACGATCAGCTTGCGCTGCGGATCATGGACGAAGGCGGTCAGGATGTCCTGGTCGTTCTCCATGTCGACGATGATGCGGATCGGCTCGCCGTGGCCGCGACCGCCCGGCAGCTTGTCGGCACCGAGCGTATAGACCTTGCCGCCGGTGGTGACGAGCAACAGCTTGTCGGTCGTCTGGGCGGTAAACGCGATCTTCGGCCCGTCGCCTTCCTTGAAGGTCAGCGTCGAGGTATCCGAGATATGTCCCTTCAGCGCGCGGATCCAGCCTTTCTGCGAGACCACGACGGTGATCGGTTCCTTCTCGATCATCGCCTGGTTGATCGCGTCGATATCGGCATCCGGCGCATCGGCAAAGGTCGTCAGGCGTGCATAAGGCTTGCCCCGGCCCTTGGCGAAATTCTTGCGGACGTCCTGGATCTCGTGCTCGATGACCCGCCACTGCTTGTCCTCGGAGGCGAGCAGCGATTCGATATCCGCCTTCTCCTTGGTGAGGTTCTCGTGCTCGGTGCGGATCTCGAACTCTTCGAGCTTGCGCAACGCGCGCAGCCGCATGTTGAGGATCGCCTCGACCTGGATGTCGGAGAGCGACCAGCGCTCCATCATGACAGGCTTCGGTTCGTCTTCCTCGCGGATGATGCGGATTACCTCGTCGATGTTGAGGTAGGCGATCAGCAGGCCGCCGAGGATTTCCAGGCGCCGGTCGATCGCCGCCAGCCGGAAGCGCGAGCGGCGCACCAGCACGTCGCGGCGATGCGCCAGCCACTCCAGCAGCACTTCGTTGAGCGCCATCACCTTGGGCACCCGGCCCATGGAGAGCACGTTCATGTTGAGCGGCAGGCGGGTTTCCAGCTCGGACAGCTTGAACAGCGATTCCATCAGCAGGGTCGCATCCACCGTGCGGCTCTTCGGCACCAGCACGACGCGCACGTCTTCGGCCGATTCGTCGCGCACGTCTTCCAGCAGCGGCAGCTTGCGGGCGAGCAGCAGTTCGGCGATCTTTTCGATCAGGCGCGACTTCTGCACCTGGAACGGAATTTCGGTGACGACGATCTGATAACCGCCACGGCCGAGATCCTCGATCACCCAGCGGGCGCGGACGCGGAAACCGCCGCGACCGGTCTTGTAGGCCTCGACGATCGACTCTCGGCTGTCGATGATGATGCCGCCGGTCGGCAGGTCCGGGCCTTCGATGCCGCCCTTGGCAGGCTCGGCCGGATCCGCCATCAGGTCTTCGATGGTCGCCGACGGGTTCTTGATCAGGTGCAGCGCGGCGTCGCAAAGCTCATGGACATTGTGCGGCGGGATCGACGTCGCCATGCCGACCGCGATGCCGGACGTGCCGTTGGCCAGCAGGTTCGGGAAGGCGCCGGGCAATACGACCGGTTCGGAATTCGATTCGTCGTAGGTGTCGCGGAAATCCACCGCGTCCTGGTCGATGCCTTCGAGCAGCAGTTCGGAGACCGCCGTCATCTTGCTCTCGGTATAACGCATCGCGGCGGGGCTATCGCCGTCGATATTGCCGAAATTGCCCTGGCCGTTGACGAGCGGATAACGCTGCGAGAAATCCTGCGCCAGGCGCGCCAATGCGTCATAAATCGACTGGTCGCCGTGCGGATGGAAATTACCCATCACCTCGCCGACGATCTTGGCGCACTTGCGGAAGGCGGCGTTGGGGCGCAGGCCCATCTCGCTCATCGCATAGACGATGCGGCGGTGGACGGGTTTCAGGCCGTCGCGCACGTCCGGCAGCGCGCGGTGCATGATGGTCGAAAGCGCATAGGCGAGGTAACGCTCTTCGAGCGCCGCTTTCAGATCGACAGGCAAGATGTTGTCGCCGCCGTCGCCGCCGGGTGGTGTCAGATTTTTTCCCATGGGCCTTGACTAGCGGAAAGCCCGATTCTCGGCAAGAAAGTACCGGCGACAGCCTGTGGATGAAGGCTTTTCCCGGACTAAAATCAGTGTTTGATTTACCCTGAATCGTCAGCCGCAATTTTGACGAAAGGAATGTGGAACAAAGCCATAAACCTTTTACCCGGCTTGCCTATAAGGTGCCGCGAACAAGCAGACCGAACTATCGACAAAACCCTAACGGAACGCGGGCCGGACCATCGCCCGCCAGGAGGAACTCCGATGCAATACTCCACCAAGGCCCGGCTTCTGCTCGCCGGTGCAGCGCTTTCGACTTTCGCCGGCCCGGCATTCGCGCTCGACGGCAACGATCTCGTCGCCAAGATCAACGGCGCGCTCTCGATCCAGGGCGGCGCCGGCTTCTCGGCTGAAAAGGCCACCGTCAGCGGGTCGAACGTGACGCTCGCCAACGCCAAGTTGCTGGTCCAGGCCGGCAAGCAAAACCTGCCGCTCGGCACGGTCAAGTTCGAAGGCGTCGAAGAGAATAACGGCGGCTACACGGTCGAGAAGGTCACTTTCGACAACGTCAACACCAGCCAGGACAAGACGGTCTTCACCGCCTCGGACATCGCGATCAGCGGCCTTACCGTCCCCGGCAATCCAAGCGGCGACGGCCTCGATGCGATCATGCTCTATGACGAAGCGCATATCGGCAAGATGACCGCCGCCGTCGACGGCAAGCAGGCCTTTTCGGTCGATGGGATGAACCTCACCACCGAGGTCGCCGACGACAGCTCCTCCGTCGGCTTCGACCTTCAGATCAACGGGGTCAAGAGCGACCTTAGCCTCGTCGACGACGCCCAGGCGAAGGACACGCTGCAGCAGCTCGGCGTCACTTCGATCGACGGCAAGGTGAACATGACGGGAAGCTGGACACTGGCGGACGGAAATCTGGAGATCGACGAATACGCGATCGATTTCGCCAAGGTCGGCAAGCTCAACCTCGCCTTCAGCGTATCCGGCTACACGCTCGACTTCATCAAGTCCGCGAACGAAACGGCCAAGGCGATGGAAGCCAATCCGAACAAGGAAGAAGCACAGCAGGCCGCGGGCCTTGCGATGCTCGGCCTGATGCAGCGCCTCACCTTCAACAGCGCCGAAATCCGCTTCGAGGATGCCGGCATTACCAAGAAGGCGCTCGACTACGCCGGCAAGAGCCAGGGCACCACAGGCGAAGCCATGGCGCAGATGCTGAAGGGCATGACGCCGATGATGCTGGCGCAGTACAACGTGCCGGAACTGCAGAACATGGTGAGCGCTGCGGTCAACACCTATCTCGACAAGCCCGGCAGCTTCACGATCACCGCGGAACCGGCCGATGCCGTCCCCTTCCCGATGATCATGGGTGCCGCAATGGGCGCGCCGAACACGCTTCCGAACGTCCTCGGCGTCAAGGTCACCGCCAACGACTGAGGACCATGCGTCCGCCAACAAAAAAACAACCCGGCGATCGCTCGCCGGGTTTTTTGTTGCTCGAAAAGAGCCGGATGAAATTATTCCAGAACCTGGATGACGGTCCTGGTCTGTGGATTGACGATGACGCGGCGGTCATTGACGACCGTATAGGCGTAGTTGTCGTAGCCATCGACCGGATGCACCTCGACGGTATCCGGAAGGGCGGTCCCGACGGTGATGTCGCCCTGATAGGAAACCGACGGAACGCTCTGCTCCATGACATAGGTGCGAACTTCGCCCGGCAGAACGACCGCCGAATTGGTGGTGACCGGATCCTGGGTGATGATCGTCGTCTGGGCGTAAGCTGCACCGGAGAGTGCGATCAGGACCGCCGACGCGGCCAATAGGGTCTTGTGCATGTCGTAACTCCTATGCTTCTGCCTGCCCTAACAACAAAAGCGCACGGATATGGTTCCCCTATTCGCCCGACGCTCGGGAAAGCCAGGGGGCGGCGTCTTGACGCCACGGGTGGGCGCAAGCGACAAGATTGCGGTGATGAGACAGGGACAGCCCGACTTGCTGCCTAGGTCCATTTGATCGGCTCCCGGCTGGCGGCTGATCGAGAATATGAAACTGAACAGTTCCGTCGTCTGCGATCGTCTGCAGCATGTCGCCCAATGTTTTTTGTGGCCGACCGGATCGCCCCCTCGCCGAGGCGACCCTAGATAAAAGCGTCTTTAGCGAAGGTTTTGTCCCATGAATTTGCCAATCCATCCATCGGCCCAGATACCCTTCCCCACGATCGAGGCCGCGATCGACAGCGCGCTCGCCTCCAGGCGTCTCGTCGGTGCTGTGGTGATGATCGCCAGGGACGGCGAGATCGTCTACCGCCGCGCCGCCGGATTGGCGGACCGGGAAGCGGGCCTCATGACCCAAGAGAACACGATCTTCCGGCTTGCCTCGATAACCAAGCCGATCGTCACCATCGCCGCCATGCGGCTGATCGAACAGGGCCGCATCGGCCTCGACGATCCGGTGACGAAATGGCTGCCGGACTTCCGGCCGCGCCTTGAGGACGGCTCAGAACCGGTGATCCTCATCCGGCATCTTCTCACCCACACGTCCGGCCTCAGCTATTGTTTCCACCTGGAAGAAGGACCTTACGTCCGCGCCGGCGTCTCCGACGGCGTCGACCGGCCGGGCCTTTCGCTCGACGAGAACCTGCGCCGCATCGCCTCTGTGCCGCTGCTCTTCGCCCCCGGCACTGGCTGGCAATATTCGGTGTCGATGGACGTGCTCGGTGGCGTCATCGAAAAGGAGACCGGCAAACGCCTCGGCGAGGCGGTCACTGAACTGGTGATGCGGCCGCTCGGCCTTTCCGATACCGGCTTCACCGTTGTCGACCGCAGCCGGCTCGCGGCGCCTTACGTCGACGGTTCGCCCGAGCCGAAACGCATGGGCGAGACGGAAAAGGTCCGGGCGCTCGACGGATCGGTGACATTCGTGCCGGACCGGATCTTCAACCCCGCCTCCTTCCATTCCGGCGGCGGAGGCATGGCCGGGACCGCCTCCGACGTGCTGACCGTGCTCGAGACCATCGCCAAGGGCGGCGCACCGCTACTGTCGGAAAAGACGGTTCGGCAGATGACGACCAACCAGATCGGCGATCTGCTGGAGCCGACGCGGCCCGGTTTCGGGTTCGGCTTCGGCTGGGCGATCATACTCGATCCAGCAAAGGCCGGATTGCCGGTTTCCCCCGGCTCGCTGCAATGGGGCGGCGTCTACGGCCACCATTGGTTCATGGACCTTGCGAAGAAGATCACGCTGGTGGGGCTGACCAATACCACACTCGAAGGCATGTGGGGCCAGTTCACGCTGGACCTGAAAAAAGCCGTCGCTGCCGACCTTTAGGCCGGTCATCCTCAGAGATTGAATCAAAAAGCCCGGCGCTTGGCCGGGCTTTTCTGTTGTTCAGAGAACTCAGTCCTTCTTCGGCGTCGGCATGACGCGGATGGCGAGTTCGCGCAGCTGCTGCGGGGTGGCCGGCGACGGGGCGCCCATCAAGAGGTCCTGCGCCTGCTGGTTCATCGGGAACAGCGTCACTTCGCGCAGGTTCTTGGCACCGACAAGCAGCATGACGATTCGGTCGATGCCGAAGGCAGCGCCGCCATGCGGAGGCGCGCCGTACTGGAAAGCACGATACATGCCACCGAAGCGATCCTCGACATCCGCCTGGCTGAGGCCGACCTTTTCGAAGGCCTTGACCATCAGTTCCGGCGACTGGTTGCGGATCGAACCGGAGGCGATTTCGAAGCCGTTGCATACCGCGTCATACTGGAATGCCTTGATCGTCAGCGGATCCTGGTTTTCCAGCGCCTCGATGCCGCCCTGCGGCATGGAGAAAGGGTTATGGGCGAAATCGAGCTTCTTTTCCTCTTCGCTCCATTCGTAGAACGGGAAGTCGACGATCCAGCACATGTCGAAACGGTCGCGGTCGACGAGGTTCAGTTCCTCGCCGGCGCGGGTGCGGGCTTCGCCTGCGAACTTGTAGAACTTGGCCGGGTCGCCGGCGACGAAGAAGCAGGCGTCGCCATCCTCGAGGCCGAGCTGAGTGCGGATCGCTTCGGTACGCTCCTCGCCGATGTTCTTGGCGAGCGGGCCGGCGCCTTCGAGCTTGTCGCCTTCCTTGCGCCAGAAGATGTAGCCGAGGCCCGGCTGGCCGGTCGACTGCGCCCAGGCGTTCATGCGGTCGCAGAAGGCTCTGGAACCGCCGGTCTTGGCCGGGATGGCCCAGACTTCGACCTTGGGGTTGGCAGCGATCATTCCTGCGAACACCTTGAAGCCGGAGCCGGCGAAATGGTCGGTGACGGCCTGCATCTCGATCGGGTTGCGCAGGTCAGGCTTATCGGAGCCGTATTTGCGGATCGCCACGTCATAGGGAATGCGCGGCCAGTCCTTGGTGACCGGCTTGCCTTCGGCGAACTGTTCGAACACGCCGGTCATCACAGGACCCATCGTGTTCCAGACGTCTTCCTGGGTGACGAAGCTCATTTCCAGGTCGAGCTGGTAGAATTCGCCCGGCAGGCGGTCGGCGCGCGGATCTTCGTCGCGGAAGCAGGGGGCGATCTGGAAATAACGGTCGAAACCGGCAACCATCAACAGCTGCTTGTACTGCTGCGGCGCCTGCGGCAGGGCGAAGAACTTGCCCTCATGGATGCGGCTCGGCACCAGGAAGTCGCGTGCGCCTTCCGGCGAGGATGCGGTCAGGATCGGCGTCGAATATTCGGCAAAACCGATCTCGCCCATGCGGCGGCGCATGTCGGAGATGATCTGGGTGCGCTTGACGATGTTCCGGTGCAGGGTTTCGCGGCGCAGGTCGAGGAAGCGGTACTTGAGGCGCACGTCTTCCGGATAGTCCGGCTCACCGAACACCGGCAGCGGCAGTTCCTTGGCGGCGGAGAGCACTTCGATCTCCTGGGCGTAGAGTTCGATCTCGCCGGTCGCCATGCCCTTGTTGACGGTGTCTTCCGAGCGCGCCTTGACGAGGCCGTCGATGCGGATCACCCACTCGCCGCGGACGATCTCGGCGGTCTTGAAGGCGGGGCTGTCCGGATCGGCGACGACCTGGGTCATGCCGTAATGGTCGCGAAGGTCGATGAACAGCACGCCGCCGTGATCTCGCACGCGATGCACCCAGCCGGACAGGCGGACGGTCGATCCGACGTCGGACTTCTTGAGGGCGGCACAGGTATGGCTGCGGTAACGGTGCATTTCAGTATCCTGGACTGGTAGGTTTTGCGGTCTTTTGGCGTGCATGGCACGGCCTGCCGGCTTTATGGAAAATCGGCGGGAAAAGCGCATGATGGACATGCTTTGTCAAGGTAGAACCGACCTTGGCCCCAAAACGCCGTGAAGGATCGGCGGGTTTCCGGGCGGCAGGTCAGGACGCCGAGGCGGTTCCGAACAGGCCGCGCATCGCCCTCTCCTCCTGGACGATGCGGACGATCAGGATCACCAGATAGACCGGTAGCCCGGTCATAAGCGTGAGCCAGGCATGGAAGATCAGCGAGTAACCGACGAGTTCCGGCAGGATGTTCAGAAAATAGTTCGGATGCCGAAGGTTACGGAAAAGCCAGTGCCGGCTGACCGGATGGTTCCTGGCGATCATGATCTTCACCGTCCAGACAGGGCCGAGCAGCCGGACGATCCAGACAAGCATCGCCAAGGCGGCAACAAAGATCGCGAGGCCGATCGCGGACAGGCCGTCGAATTCGGCGTGCCTTACCCAGCCTTCGCCGAATGCCGCGAGATAGAACAGGCCGTGGGCAAGTGCCAGCAGCCGGGTGTTCAACGCACCATGCTCGACGGCGCCCTCATCGCGCAAAATCCGCTCGTGGCGTTTCGAGACGACGACGCTCGCGATTCGAGCCGCCGCTGCCGCGAGAAAGATGACGATGAGGATGGGACTCATGTTCTGGCGCCTCCGTTTCCCTCGGATTAGGGTAACAACAGCGGCAAGGCCAGAGCCGGTGAGCTAGTCGGCAGGCTTCAATACCTGCGCGACCTCCCAGACATGCCCCGAAGGATCGGCAAAGGCGGCGGTCCGGCGCCCCCAGGGCCGATCTGTCGGCCCATTCAGCAGGGAGACGCCAAGGTCCCCCAGCCTTGCGCAGACCTCGTCGGCATCGTCTACCCGTATGGTGAGGAGGAAGCTCGCGCCGGTACGGAGCGATGCAACCGGCATCGGCTCGACCAACTCGGGCGCTTGCGTCACCTGCAGCAGATTGATCATCAGGTTCGAAAATTCAAGAACGGAGGAAACCGCGTCCTCATAGACGATCCTCGGCGAAAAGACCTTTCGATAGAAGGTCCTCGCCTCGTCGATATCGTCGACGAAAAGGGTAATGACTTCGAGCGTATCGGGCAGCATGGGCATCCTTTCAGGTCAGACGAACAACGGTGGCACGAAATTGACGTTTGAGGCTGCACCGTTCCGACAGTCGCCGACGAGAAAATTGCAGAAGGCACCGCATTTTGCGGCCTGCCCTCTATAAAATTCGTAGGTGTCGCTTATCGCTGTGCCCCACCGGCCGTTCGGGATATAGAACGGGTAGAACCGCCCAAAACCGTTCCCGATTCCCGCGCAAAGCCCTCCCCGATGAGCCATATCCGTCCGTTGATCCCCCTCCTCGTCACCGCAGGCATTTTGATCGGCGGCAACGGGTTGCAGGGCACCTATATCGCGCTGCGCGGCTCGGCTGAGGGCTTTTCGCCCTCGACGATCGGCATGATCGGCGCGGGCTACAGCATCGGGTTTGCCTTCGGCTGCATGTACGTGACGCGGCTGCTCAGGCAGATCGGCCATATCCGCACCTTCTCGGCGATGGCCGCGGTGACGGCGTCCGCTTCGATCGGCATGTCGATGATCGTCGACCCGACCTTCTGGTTCGCGATGCGCTTCGTGACCGGCATCGCGGTCGCCAGCCTGTTTGCGACGGTCGAGAGCTGGATCAACGCCAAGGTCACCAACGCCAACCGGGCCCGCACGCTCTCCATCTACCGTTTCGTCGATCTCGGCTCGGTGACGGTGGCGCAATACATCATCCCGACCGTCGGCATCGAAGGCCCGTTCATCTTCAACATCATTACGATCGCGCTGATCCTGTCGCTGGTACCGATCTCGATCGCCGACAAATCCAGCCCCGCGCCGCCGCAGGCAATCGCCTTCGACCTCAAGGCCGTCTGGCGGATTTCGCCGCTCGCGGTGGTGGGCGTCATCTCGGTCGGCCTGTCGATGGCCGCCTTCCGCAATATCGGGCCGATCTATGCAGCAGAGATCGGCATGAGCATCACCTCGATCGCCACCTTCATGAGCGCCGGCATCATCGGTGGCGTCGTGCTGCAATATCCGCTCGGCATCTATTCCGACCGGCTCGACCGGCGCCGCGTCATCCTGTGGACCACGATCGGCTCGATCATAACCGGCGCCTACCTCTCCTTTGGGGCGGGCACCAGCGAGACCGCCAATATCGTCAGTGTCTTCCTGTTCGGCGCCTTTTCGATGCCGCTCTATTCGCTGTGCTCGGCGCATGGCAACGATTACGCCAAACCGGGAGAGCATGCGCTGGTTTCGGCCGGCCTGCTGTTTTATTGGTCGGTCGGTGCGACGATCGGGCCGCTGCTCGCCTCGATCCTGCTGCAATATTACGGACCCCGCGCCTTTTTCGCCTACACCTCGTTCATTTTCCTGGGCTTCATGATCTTCACGCTGAGGCGGATGCGGGCGCGCGCCTCGGTGCCGCCATCGGAGCGTTCCTGGCGTTTCCGCTCGCTGCTTCGGACGTCTGCCTATTTCAACAGGCTTGCCGGCCCGCCCGAGAAAGACGAGCGCCAGTAAAGGTTAAGCACCGTTCCGTATTGACATATGCGGCCGGAAGGAGAAGGAAGGTTGATCACCCTCACGTGAATGAAACGATGATCCAAACGACCGCCGCACTCGAAGAAGCCTGCATCCAGCTGGCCCAATCGGACTTCATCACCATCGACACCGAGTTCCTCAGGGAAACGACCTTCTGGCCTGAGCTGTGCCTCATCCAGATGGCGAGCCCGACTGTCGAAGTCCTTGTCGATCCGCTCGCCAAGGGCTTGAACCTGAAGCCCTTCTTCGAGCTGATGGCCAATCCCACCGTCACCAAGGTGTTTCACGCCGCCCGCCAGGATATCGAAATCGTCTACCATCTCGGCAATCTGGTGCCGCATCCGATCTTCGATACCCAGGTCGCCGCCATGGTCTGCGGCTTCGGGGATTCAGTCTCCTACGATCAGCTCGTCAGCCGCATCAAGGACGTCCATATCGACAAGTCGTCGCGCTTCACCGACTGGAGCCGCCGGCCGCTTTCCGACAAGCAGCTCGAATATGCTCTGGCCGACGTCACCCACCTGCGTGACGTCTACCTCTTCCTCAAGGCTCAGCTCGAACGGGAAGGCCGCGCTCTGTGGTTGACCGAGGAAATGGCCGTGCTGGAATCGCCCGGCACCTATGACCTGCATCCGGACGACGCCTGGGCGCGCCTCAAGTCGCGCCTGCGCAAGCCGACCGAACTCGCTGTCCTGAAATTCGTCGCCGCCTGGCGCGAGCGCGAAGCGCGCAGCCGCAACGTGCCGCGTTCTCGCGTGCTGAAGGACGATGCGATCTACGAGATCGCCCAGCAGCAGCCGAAGGACGTGGAAGCCATGTCGCGGCTCCGCACCATTCCGAAGGGCTGGGAGCGTTCCGCCTCCGGCGCCGCCATCATCGAAGCGGTCAACGCCGCGCTCGCCTTGCCGAAGACCGAGATGCCGCATGCGCCGAAACATGTGCATGTCCCGGAAGGCACCGCCGCCGCCGTCGAGCTGCTCAAGGTTCTTCTGAAGCTGATCTCCGACAAGCAGGGCGTCGCCGCAAAAATCATCGCCAATACCGACGATCTCGAAAGGATCGCCGCCGAGGGCGAGGCCGCCAATGTCGGAGCCCTTTCCGGCTGGCGCCGCGATCTCTTCGGCGAAACAGCGCTCAAACTCATCAACGGCGGCGTGGCCCTGCGCTTCGTCAACAAAAAGGTCGAGGCGGTGGAGCTTTAAGGGTATGCGACGATCGCTTGCCCCAATCTTCGCGACGCTGGGGGCCTGAGCGACTGATGCGCTATCCGACATCGAATGTCCTCATCGCAGTCGTCGTCCTGCTCTCGCTATTGCTCGTCCTCCTCATGGAAGCGCCGGGCCTTGGAGCCTTTTCGCCGCTCTGGATCCGCCCGATCATCCGGGTGATCTGCGCCGCTAACCTGCTCGTCGCCCTGCCGGGCCTGATGACGCCGAAGCACGTCGGCTGGCTGAACTACCTGCTCCTCAGCATCACCGCCTATGTGGTGGCGTCGACCACGCCGATCGCGGCGCTATGGGTTATTCCGAGGACCATGTTCTTCGCCGTCAGGTATGCATTTTCGAGCCTTTGGTGATCTTGTCGACGATCTTTTTCTCGGCCCGGAGTGCAATGCCCACCAGTTTCGCATCCTCCGGCGCAAACTGCGCGAATACCTCGCGGTTGGCCGCGTCATGGCCCGTCGAGAACATTTCCTCGATATAGGCCGACGTCGTCACCTCCCGTTCCAGCGAGCGCCGGTGGATGGTGCGCAGCGTCTCCTGGTCGGCGGTCAGCACCACGATCGGCTGGATGCTCATCGGATTGTAGACATGACCTGCCGCATCCCGATATGCTTCACCAATGATCGCGGGATTTTGCGCGATGATGCCGCTCGTCAGAAACGCGGTCACGTTGAGCTCCTGCCAGGGGGCGAGGTCATCGCGAAGCACGATCGCGATCTTGGTATCGAACATGAAGAACAACTCCGTCGAAGGTTATGCCAAAGGCCATGCAAGGACCGACGAGATAGCGGCAGCGGATGCGGCCGGTCTTGAACGTTCGTGCAACTCGGGAGCCACAGCCGACGGCAGCGCAAGATGCGCGCCCGACGGCAGCGCAAGCGGCGCTCCTGACGGCATCGTCCAGGCGCCCTCCTCGCGCGGCATCGAGCGGATCGAGGCCCGCTTCCATGGGCTCGGTTTCGAGCCGCATCGCCACGACACCTATGCGATCGGGATGACACTTTCCGGCGTGCAGACCTTCCAGTATCGCGGTGCCGCCCGCGCCAGCCTGCCCGGCAACGTCATCGTGCTGCATCCGGACGAAGTGCATGACGGGGCGGCCGGCACCGATGCCGGGCTGCGCTATCGCATGCTCTACCTGCCGCCGGAACGGCTGATCGAGGCGGCAGGCGGTTCGCGTGGCCTGCCCTTCGTGCCGGATCCCATCATAGCGGATGCGGAATTCCGGCAGTGTCTTGTCGAAGCCCTGGACGATCTCGCGGCCGAGCCGCAGGACCTGCTGCTCGACGACCTGATCGGCCGCATGACAACAAGCCTCTGGCGCCACGCGGACGGCAAGGGTGGAGCGCCGGGCACGCCGCGCGCGCAACAGGCGGTTCTGCGCTGCCGCGATTACCTGCAGGCGAACGCCGACCGGACGGTTTCTTCGGAGGAACTGGAGGAAGTCAGCGGTTTCGATCGCTACACGACCGCAAGGCAGTTCCGAAAGCTTCTCGGCACCAGTCCGCACCGCTATCTCGTCATGCGCCGGCTCGACCGAGCGAAGGTCCTGCTGTCGCAAGGCGGCAGCCTGGCGGATATCGCGGCCGATACGGGCTTTGCCGACCAGGCGCATTTCACCCGTCATTTCAAGAAGACGTTCGGCATGACGCCAGGCCGCTGGATGGCGCTTCGCAGGAGCGCATGAGGCCGCCGGCTTTTGTGAAATTTCAGTCATCAAAGCTTCATCGAAGCGTCAATCTTCCATCACCTCACCGTCATGCACTCACCTTAACCGGTTGGCGTCTTTGACACGCCAACCAACAGGTGATCCCATGACCAAAATTCTCTTCGCCACCGTAGCGCTTGCCGCGCTGATCGGCAGCTCCGCTTCCGCCGACGACAAGGTTTTCCCGGCTAAGCTCACCGGCCAGGCGATCCTGCCCGCCAACACGGTCGTTCCGGCTCCGGCCGATGCGCCGGCGTTCCTCAAGACCTCCGGCAAGTTCACCACCGCCGACCGCAAGCGCACCGACGCCCTCGGCACCCTGCCGGGCAAGGACGGCGCCCGCATCACCGACGTCAAGCTGCCGCTCGACGGCCAGCCGATCCAGGGCTTTTCCGGCATCAAGACCATGGCTGACGGCACCTTCTGGACGCTGTCGGACAATGGTTTCGGCTCAAAGTTCAACTCGTCCGACTCGATGCTCTTCCTGCACCAGATGAAGTTCGACTGGGCCACCAACAAGGCTGAAGTCGTCAAGAACGTCTTCCTCTCCGATCCGAACAAGATCGCTCCGTTTCCGATCGTCACCGAAGCCACCGAAACTCGTTACCTGACCGGCGCCGATTTCGACATCGAATCCGTACAGCCGGTCGCCGACGGCTTCTGGCTCGGCGATGAATTCGGCCCCTATCTGCTCAAGTTCGATATCCAGGGCCGCCTGACCGACGTCATCGCCACCACAGTCGACGGCAAGCCGGTGCTTTCGCCGGACAACCCGCTCATCCAGCTACCGGGCAACCCCGCTGCCAAGATGCCGGTCTTCAACTTGAAGCGTTCCGGGGGCTTCGAAGGCCTCGCCATGGCGAAGGATGGCTCCAAGCTCTACGGCCTGCTCGAAGGCCCGCTCTACAAGGACGACGGCCAGGTCGAGCAGGCCGACGGCAAGACCGCCATCCGCGTCATCGAATTCGACGTCGCCTCCAAGAAGTGGACCGGCCGTTCGTGGCTGTATCCGTTCGCCGACAAGGGCGCCGCGATCGGCGATTTCAACATGATCGACGCCTCGACCGCCCTCGTGATCGAGCGCGACAACGGCGCCGGCACCAAGGACAAGGCCTGCGCCGATCCGAAACAGCCGAAGCCGGATTGCTTCGACGCTCCGGCCGAATTGAAGCGCGTCTACAAGATCGAGTTCAACGACGCCAATGTCGGCAAGGCCGTCCGCAAGATCGGTTATATCGACCTGATGAACATCCAGGACCCGGACAACAAGAAGAAGGCCGGCAACGTCGCCAGCGTCTACGACATGCCGTTCGTGACGATCGAGAACGTCGACGTGATCGACGCCACCCACATCATCATCGGCAACGACAATAACCTGCCCTTCTCGGCAGGCCGCGCCGTCGACAAGGCCGACAACAACGAGTTCAGCGTACTCGAAGTCGGCGAATTCCTGTCTGCCAAGTAAGCAGCGGACGTGCCAAAAACGAAGAGCGTCCGGTGAAAGCCGGGCGCTCTTTTTGTTTGGGAGACGGGGATCCGGGTGTCGTGAGCGGCGAGGCTGCTTTCAGCCCGAGAAGTAAAAAACGTCCTTGCTGGGCCTAAACGGAATTACGGAGCGCCCCCTTTGCACCACGTTCGAGACCGTGGTCGAGGTCTCCGATCAACCTGGCCCTGTCGCAGGTCGCAATCGCTAGACGAGCCGAGCGTCTCGCCGAAGTCTGGATATCGCGTCGGCATCGATGGCCCTTATCTGATCTGCGATATCCGATGGTGCTTCCAACGCCTTCACTGTCGAGGGATGGGCGGTCATGGGCGATCCGGCGAATGGAGGTTCAGGCGCATATTCCATCATCAGCTGGATTTTCCGCGCGACATCTTCACCTGCCAGTTTGGCGGCCATGAGCAAGCCAAGGTCGATACCCGCCGTCACGCCGCCGCCGGTGGCTCGCGTCCGGTCAAACACGACCCGCCGATTTACCGGCATTGCTCCGAAAGCTGAAAGCCTATGCAGCGCCGTCCAGTGGGTGGTGCACTCGTAACCCTGAAGCAGACCGGCGGCGGCAAGCACCAGCGTGCCTGTGCAGGCGGCCATCAGGAACTGGCAGCCGGGCTCCTGGCGCTGTAGAAACGAGAGAAGACGTTCGTCCTGCATCGCATCCAGATGACCGGGCCCGCCCGGGACAACCACAATGTCGAGTTGACCGCATTCTTCAAGCAACATGCTTGGGACGATACTCAGTCCGCTCGCACTTCGAACGGGAGCGCGTCCCTCGGCCAGCAGATGGCAACGCGTATTCGGCAGCCGCGTCAGAACTTCCCAAGGCCCGGTCAAATCAAGCTGGGTCAGCCCGGCAAACAGGACAAAGCCGATCTCACGAGGGGGTGCGCTCACAGACATCCAAGCTTGCTCAGCCAGTTGGCGGATAATATCGGTTTCGCGAGCATGCACATGAAAATGCCGGCGGACGCAACCGGAAAAATTCCACTGTCGTTGCAATCGCGAGCGATTGTCTATGGCGGGTAGGAAACCTACTTCGAGGTTCGGCCGTAGGCAGGCGCGAGCCTCCGGCGATCCGCTAATTTGCTCGATGCGAAGGACGCAGGACATCTCCTTGCCCAACAATGTGACCTTGAATTGTATATGGAAACGTGCGCGACTGACTGATGGCTCGGCCCTCATCGCCGAGGTGGACAAGTACAGATGTTTTTGGTTGTGCGGAGAGAGACGTGCGCCTCGCTTTTAAACTGATTTCGTTCGCTTTCTTTGCTTTATTATCTTCGCAAGAAGTGAGGTCGCAGGAAGTCCAACTCTCCGGCCGATGGCAGCAGATTTCCTCCGACGCGGGATCATGCGCAGCTTGTTTTGTTGGGATCGTGAGGCAGGGCACAGTTCTTATTGTCAGCGCAAACAACGGTTGGTCTGCAACAGTACAAGCGGATCGAAACGGCCCTGCACACTTCGCCACCGGCCGGGGGCGGTGGAAAATGCGGCCCGGCGCGACCTACAGCAACAAAGTTTTCGATGTTCTTTTCGCCGTTCGTGACGAGCAACTGATGATGTTCATGGTCGTTGATCTCGGGAATGGTTCGAAACGGACCATTACAGCTGTTTTCGCCAGACCGGTCCCGAAACTCCCCGTGACCAGGGCCTGACGCACGGCTGCGGCCCCCTCACCCGCGATAATTGAACAGCCATTTGATGAATGCGGCCGATATCGTCACGAAGGCCATCAGTCCCGCCCAGGTTTCCAGATAGAAGGGCGGCGGCGCGAGCAGCTTTCCTTCGATATTGAAGTAACCCAGCGTCATCAGCGTTGCGCAGACGACGAACGCGAGCGTGGCCCAAATCCAGATATGCAGGTATGACATCCATCTCCTCCCTTTTGACGCGCCGTAAAATAAATCAACGGCGTCGCCAGGGAAGTCGTCCAATCGGAGTATGCCCTCAGGTCGAATGAGGGTGCTGAAGGCGGCCGGCGTGGTGACGGCACTTGCCTGGCCCAGTTCCATGCGTCCCTGCCCGGCCTACTCGAACCGGAACGCCAGCCGCTTGCCCGTCAGCCTCGCCAGCTGCTGCAGGCGGCCGTCCAGACGCTCGCCGGCGAAATCGCGGTAGGCGGAGGGCACGACGAATTCGAGATCAAGATCCGGTTCGAAGGACGGGCGGAAGGTCAGGTGGTTGACCAGGCCTGGCATCGATGCCGAGAAGAGGTAGACGACGCGAAGCAGCCCGCCGAGCAGCTTTGCGAGATCGAGCAGGCGGGGCGTCGCGATCGTCGCCAGCGGGCCGGTGGCGCCGTCGTCGTGCAGGCCTTCGAAACGGTAGTAGTTTGCGAGCGCCAGATAGGCCCGGCCGGCATGGGTGATGCCGACGAAGGAGGAGTGGGCGATCAGATTCAGCGCCTGCAGGCCACGATAATCCGGATGGGCGCGCCAGCTGATATCGGCGAGCAGGCAGGCGGCCTGGCGATAGCGGCTTTCCTCTTCCGTCTCGACGATCCCGAAGGCCGGCACCATGCGGCCGGTCCAGTCGGCAAGCTCGCGGGCGTGTTCGGGCGATCGGGCGCGCAGGATTGCGAGCTGGTCGGCGGCAACCAGCAGCGGATCACTTGCCTTCTCTTCGTCGGAAAGCAACGAATAGAGATAGCCTTCGCGAACGCCCTGCGCCGAAAAGCTCACCCTGGCGGGCTTCATCACCGCCAGCACTTCCTGCATGGCGATCGCGCCGAAGGGCAGCAGCGAACGGCGGCTCTTCGAGACGGCCTGCCAGGCGGGGTCCTTGCTGTCCTTGGCCGCAATCACCTCGTCGAGGAATTTCTGCATGTCCTCGAGAGACAGTTCGTAGCCCTGCATCATGTGCAGCGGATACTTGCTCATTTCCATGTGCAGCTTGGCGATGTTGCGCCAGGTGCCGCCGACGGCATAGAAGGTGCGGCCCGCGCCGTTTTCCAGGAACCGCGCGGTGTTCACCTGCTTGCGGGCGAAGGTGCGCGCCTTGGAAAGCGAATTGCCGGAGGATTCCGACAGCCGCAGCCCCCCGAGCGGCAGGGTGATGCCCTTGCCGAACTCCTTGCCCTTGATGTCGATCAGTTCCAGTGAACCGCCGCCGAGGTCGCCGGCGATGCCGTCGGGATCATGGAAGCCGCTGATGACGCCGAGCGCCGAATACCGCGCCTCCTCCTCGCCGGAGAGAAGCTGCACCTGCTGGCCGAGGATCTCTTCCGCCTGGCGGATGAAATCCGGCCCGTTGGACGCTTCGCGGGCAGCGGCGGTCGCCAGCACATAGACTTCGGTGGCGCGGGCCTGGGTGGAAAGCGCGCGAAACCGCTTCAGCGACAACAGGGCGCGCGCGACACCCTCGTCGTCCATGCGGCCGTTCGAACCCAATCCCTTGCCGAGGCCGCACAGCACCTTCTCGTTGAAGAGGACGGTTGGCGCGCGGGATAGGCCTTCGTAGATAACGACGCGGACGGAGTTCGAGCCGATGTCGATGACGGAGACAGGAGCGATCCCCGGAAGGCGCCCCTGGGCTTCTGATCGTACCATATTGCCTATTTCTTGCGTCCCGACACAAGGCCGGCGATAAGTTTCGGAGCGCTGGACTTCAGGGCTTCACCGCGCCCCGAGAGGCTCGGATTGGTCATGAAATAGTGCTGCGCGTTAAAAGGTTCCTCGCCCTTGCGCACTTCCATGCGCCGCGACGTGCCGTCGGCCAATATCTCGTAGCTCTGCTGGTTGTCAATCAGGTTGCCGAGCATGATCTGGGATAAAACCTGCTCGTGCACAGTCGGATTGAGGAGTGGCACCAGCGTCTCGACCCGGCGGTCGAGGTTGCGCGGCATCATGTCGGCGGAGCCGATATAGACCAGCGCCTTGTCGGACGGCAGGCCGAAACCGTTGCCGAAGCAGAAGATCCGGCTGTGTTCCAGGAAACGGCCGACGATCGACTTGACGCGGATATTGTCGGAGAGGCCGGTCACCCGCGGGCGCAGGCAGCAGATGCCGCGCACGACGAGATCGATCTCGACGCCGGCGCGGCTGGCGCGATAGAGCGCGTCGATGATCTCCGGGTCGACCAGCGAATTCATCTTCATCCAGATTGCCGCCGGCTTGCCTTCCTGGGCGTGGCAGATCTCCTCCTCGATATGGCGCAGGATGCGCGGCCGGAGCGTATAGGGCGAAACCGCCAGCTTCATGCTTTCCGCCGGCTCGCCGTAACCGGTGATGAAGTTGAAGATGTTCGCCATGTCGTGGGCGATCTTCGGGTTGCAGGTGAAGAAGGACAGGTCCGTATAGATCTTGGCGGTGATCGGGTGGTAGTTGCCGGTGCCGAGATGGCAGTAGGTCCTGAGCTTGCCGTCCTCGCGGCGCACAACCATCGACATCTTGGCATGGGTCTTCAATTCGATGAAACCGAAGACCACCTGCACGCCGGCGCGCTCCAGGTCGCGGGCCCAGCGGATGTTTGCCTCTTCGTCGAACCGGGCCTTGAGCTCGACCAGTGCCGTCACCGACTTGCCCATTTCGGCCGCGTCGATCAGCGCCCGGACGATCGGACTGTCGTTCGAGGTGCGGTAGAGCGTCTGCTTGATGGCGAGCACGTCCGGATCACGCGCCGCCTGCAGAAGGAACTGCACAACCACGTCAAAGGATTCGTAAGGATGATGGACCACCATGTCCTTTTCGCGGATGGCTGCAAGGCAGTCGCCAGCGTGTTCGCGAACCCGCTCGGGAAATCGGGCATTGTGGGTCTCGAAGCGCAGGTCGTCGCGCGGCGCCTTGGTGATCTCGGACATGGTGTTGAGCGCCAGAAGGCCCGGCAGAACCGCGACGCGGTTTTCCGGCACGCCGAGTTCCTGCACCACGAACTGACGCAGCGACGCCGGCATTTCCGAATCGGTCTCGATGCGGATGACCTTGCCGCGGCGGCGGCGCTTCAGCGCCGTCTCGAAGAAGCGCACCAGGTCTTCGGCCTCTTCCTCGACTTCGATATCGCTGTCTCGAATGATGCGGAACGTGCCGGCGCCCTTCACCTCGTAACCGGGGAAGAGCCGGTCAGTGAACATGCCGACCACATCTTCCAGGGTGATGTAGCGGATCGCCGAATTGAGGTCCGGCAGGCGGATGAAGCGGTCGAGCGTGGTCGGCAGGCGCAACAGGCCCGGTCATCGGCTCCTTGCCGTGCTTGCTGTGCAGCTGCAGGCCCATCGAGAAGCCGAGATTCGGGATGAACGGGAACGGATGGGCCGGGTCGATCGACAGCGGCGTCAAGACCGGGAAAAGCTCGTCGTCGAAGGAGTTCGCCAGCCAGTTGCGATCCTCGGCGGACAGCGCCGCGGGCCTGACGATCAGAATGTCTTCCTTGGCGAGATACTGCTGCAGCACGGCAAGCGAGGCCTGCTGCTCCATCTGCAGGTTGTCGATCTCCTGCAGGATATTGTCGAGCTGTTCGGCCGGCGTCTTGCCGTCCGGCGAGCGGATGACAATGCCCTGCCGCACCTGCCCTTCGAGGCCTGCGACGCGCACCATGAAGAACTCGTCGAGATTGGCCGCCGAGATCGACAGGAAGCGGACCCGCTCCAGAAGCGGATGGGCGGTATTCAGCGTTTCCTCGAGAACGCGGCGGTTGAACTGCAGCCAGGAGAATTCACGATTGATGAACCGGTCCGGACTGCTCATCAGGTCGAAATCGGTATTGGCCGCTTCCAGACCAGGCTCGCGCGTTTCAGTCGTGATCGAATCCATCTCATCCATCCCATGCTACCCCTTAGGGCCGAATACAGTTTGACGAGGGAACTGTCACAGTCAATCGTCAGCGCCAGCAGCGGTCCCGGAATTCCCAAAATCGTTCAGCACTTCCGCCGCCAGCGGACGGGTTATCCTGGTACCGCGCGCCAGCGCCAGGCGGTCCAGCCGCTCGACGATCGTCTGCGCCGCACCGAGCGATCGTTCCATCCGGTTGACGATGTAGCCCACGAGCTTGTCATCGATATAGAGCTGGCGATCGGCGAAGAGCTTGACGATCACCTGGGCCAGCAGGTCCTCGTCCGGTTCGCCGATTTCCACAACGGTCGCCGCCTTCAGCCGGGATTTGAGGTCCGGCAGAGTGACGCCCCAGGAGACCGGCCACAGGCGCGAGGTCATCAGCAGGTTATGGCCGTTCTCGCGCACGCTGTTGATGACGTGGAAGAGTTCGGTTTCGTCGAAACCGCGGCGTTCGGCATCCTCGAACAGGACTGGACCCGCTGCGGCAATCGCCGCGGCATTCGAACCGGCGACGGGATGGATCTCGGCGGCTCCCGCCTTTTCCCGCCAGATATGCGCCAGGTGGGATTTTCCCGAACCTACCGGGCCGGCCAGCACGACGACCGGCGACGGCCAGGCCGGCCATTCGTCGACGATCGCCACGGCCGCAGCCAGGCGTTCGGACACCAGGAGGTCGTCCCGGGTTCTCGCCGCATCGTGGGTGAATTGCAGCGGCAGTTGCTCTTGTCTGCGCCGCTCGCGCTCGCTCGTCTCGGTCATTGGTCTTTCAAATGCTCTTCTGAGAGTCATTCGTTTGAGGATCATCCGGCGCGTGAGGATCATTCGGGGCGGTTATCTCTGCGCCGTTTTCGGCATGTTCCAGCACATGCGGTGGTTCGGCCTCTTCCCAGGGAAGAGCGGCCGCTCGGCCGTAATAGATGTCGCTGTCAAGATACCGCGACAGCACGAAACGGACAAGGACACCGACAACGGCCGCAGCGGGCACCGCGATCAGCAGGCCGACGAAGCCGAATATGGCGCCGAAGGCAAACAGCGCGAACATCAGCCAGACCGGATGCAGGCCGACGCTTTCTCCGACCAGCTTCGGCTGCAGGATGTTGCCCTCGATGAACTGGCCGACGAAGAAAACGCCGGCGACGGCCAGTATCCACGGATAATCCGGCCAGAACTGCACCAGCGCCACGCCGACCGAGAGAACCAGGCCAATCAGCGAGCCGATATAGGGAATGAAGCTGATCATGCCGGCGACGAAGCCGATCAGGAGCCCGAAATTGAGCCCGACGACCGACAGGCCAACCGCATAAAAGATGCCGAGGATGAGGCAGAGCGAGCCTTGGCCGCGAATGAAACCGGCGACCGATTCATCCATTTCCCGGGCGATCTCGCGCACCGTCGCCACCTGGTCGCGCGGCACCCAGCTATCCACCTTGGCGACCATCCGGTCCCAATCGAGCAGGATGTAGAAGGCGACGACGGGCGTGACAATCAAGAGCGACACGACGTCGATGATCGCCTTGCCGGAATTCCAGATCTGGGCGAGCAGCGAGCCGACGAAACCGGCACCCTGGCTCAGCACTTCGGAGAAATTCTGCTTGACCGTCTCGATCTGGGCGCTGATCCAATGCGGCAGGAACGAGCTTTCCGGGCTCGATATGATCTGCTGCAGCTGGGAGATATAGCCCGGCAGGGCGGCGGCGAACTCGGTGAACTGGTTGATGATGATCGGGATCACCAGCATCAGCGACAGCGCGAAGACCAGCACGAAACAGACGAGGATCACCACCGTCGCCATTAGTCGGCTCAAGCCCCGTCTTTCCAGCCAGTCGGCCACCGGATCGAGGAAGTAGGCGAGCGCCATGCCGGCCACGAAAGGCAGCAGGATCGAACGGAAGAACCACAAAAACACCACGAAGACGATGAGAACGCCGACCCAGAAGAAGATGTAGCGCTTCAGGCTTGCGCCGCTGATATGATATGCCATCGCCGCTTCCTCTGAATTGCCCGGGCAAAAAAAAGGGATAGGGAAGCCCGTAACCCAGGTCAAGGGTTTGGAAGCGGTGCAGCAAGACCTGTGAAAAGCCTTCAAAACCGCGTCCAACGCTTGCATCCGGCGCGATGTCGTGCAATTGCGGGCCGCTACAACGATCATTGGAGATGAACGATGAGCGAGGCGGGCAAGAACGGTCTCACCTATAGCGATGCCGGCGTCGATATCGACGCGGGCAACCTCATGGTCGAGAAGATCAAGCCGGCCGTGCGCTCGACCCGCCGGCCCGGCGCAGACGGCGAGATCGGCGGCTTCGGCGGCCTCTTCGACCTCAGGGCCGCGGGCTTCACCGATCCGATCCTGGTTGCCGCCAATGACGGCGTCGGCACCAAGCTGAAGATCGCCATCGACGCCAATTTCCACGACACTGTCGGGATCGACCTTGTCGCCATGTGCGTCAACGATCTCGTCGTCCAGGGCGCCGAGCCGCTGCTCTTTCTCGACTATTTCGCCACCGGCAAGCTCGACCCGGACCAGGGTGCGGCAATCGTCTCCGGCATCGCCGCCGGCTGCCGCGAGGCGGGCTGCGCGCTGATCGGCGGCGAGACCGCCGAAATGCCCGGCATGTATTCCGACGGCGACTACGACCTCGCCGGTTTTGCAGTCGGTGCCGCCGAGCGCGGCCAATTGCTGCCGGTCGGCGATATCGCTTCCGGCGACGTCATCCTCGGACTTACTTCCTCCGGCGTCCATTCGAACGGCTTCTCTCTCGTCCGCAAGATCGTCACGCTTTCCGGCCTCGAATGGGACGCACCCGCCCCCTTCCGTGAGGGCATGACTCTGGGTGAGGCGCTCCTGACGCCGACCCGCATCTACGTGAAGCCGCTGCTGAAGGCGATCCGCGAGACCGGCGCCCTGAAGGCGCTCGCCCACATTACGGGCGGCGGTTTTCCGGAAAACATTCCGCGCGTGCTGCCGAAGAACCTGGCGGCCGAAATCGATCTCGACTCCATTCCCGTCCCGCCCGTCTTCTCGTGGCTCGCCAAAACCGGCGGCGTCGAACCGAAGGAAATGCTGCGCACCTTCAACTGCGGTGTCGGCATGATCGCCGTGGTCGCGCCCGAGAACGCCCAGGCGGTCGCCGATATCCTGACCGGTGAGGGCGAGATCGTCGTGCCGCTCGGCCGCATGGTCGAGCGCGCCGAAGGCGGCCCCGGCGTGATCTACCAGGGCACGCTCGGACTATGAGCGCACCGGCGGCAGAAACGGCGCGCAGAAAGCGCGTCGCCGTGTTCATATCCGGTGGCGGCTCCAACATGCTGGCGCTCGCCGATGCCTGCGCCGCGCCGGATTTCCCGGCCGAAATCGTCGCAGTCTTCTCCGACAAACCCTCGGCGGGCGGCATCGAGAAGGCGCAGGCGCGCGGCATCAAAACCTTCGTCTTCGAACGCAAGGGTTTTGCCGGCAAGGCCGAACACGAGGCGGCGATCCTCGCGGCCCTCGACGAGGTCCAGCCAGACATCCTCTGCCTCGCCGGCTACATGCGGCTATTCTCCGCCGAATTCATCAGCCGCTACGAGGGCCGCATCCTCAACATCCATCCTGCCCTTCTGCCGCTCTTCCCGGGCCTCCATACCCATGAACGCGCCATCCAGGCCGGCGTGAAGATCGCCGGCTGCACCGTGCATTTCGTCACCGAAGGCATGGACGAAGGCCCGATCGTCGCCCAGGGCGCCGTCCCGTTGCTTGCCGACGACACCCCCGAGACCTTGGCCGGCCGCGTGCTGACCGTCGAGCACAAGCTCTATCCGCTGGCGCTGAAACTGCTCGCGGAAGGCAGGGTGCGGATGGAGGGTGGCCGGACGATCACCTCCCCCGGCACAACGACCGATATCGCGGATCAGCGGATCTTCTCGGCGGGCAGATAGAGCCGGGACTCGACATGGAGCGCCAAACGTCCTACATTCTGTACGTAATCTTCGTACAGGAGACCGGACATGGTTGGTAAAACTCAGCGAATTCTCGATTTAGGGATGCCGTCGATGGAAGCCGAAGCCGTCTCTATCCGCCTTGGGATCTCAAAACGCGAACTGGCTGAGACGGCCGGGCTTTCCGCCAACACGCTCCAGCGCAAGGAGCGAGCGCAGTCTCCTGCAGCGACCACCCGGATCGGTGAAATGGCGGAGATCATCCACCGCGTCAGCGAGTGGGCAGGAAGCGAACGGCAGGCCCTGGCCTGGTATCGTGCCGAGCCCATTCCGGCCTTTGGCGGCCGGACAGCAGAGAGCATCGTCAAGAACGGCAAGGCAGCCGCCTTGCGCGACTATCTCGATCATCTGGCGATTGGCGGCTTTGCTTGAGGTTCCAGGGCGTCTGCTACCGCGCCCATGATCCGCGCTGGGCGATCAGTCCGATCTCCGGCGAAGGTGTGGCCATTCGCGGTGCCCGCTTCAATCCCAAGGGCATACCGGCACTCTATCTCTCTACTTCGATCGAAGGTGCGATCACCGAAGCAAGCCAAGGGTTTGGACACAAGATCCATCCGTTGACGATCTGCTCCTACGATATCGATTGCGACGATATCGCCGACCTTACGGACGAGGTTTCGCAAAATGCGCTTGGCATATCGCTTGATGTCATGGCCTCCGCCTGGGCGTCCGCGCTCTCGGACAGCAGGAGACCGGACTCCTGGGCAATTTACGACATTCTTTCCAGCACTTATGCCGGCATCCTCGTCCCCTCCTTCGCCCACCGGGCCGCAACCTCGGTCAGCAATCTCGTGCTGTGGGACTGGGGAGCCGACCTGCCGCATCGCGTCCACGTCATCGATCCGACAGGCAGGTTGCCGAAGAACCAGAAGTCCTGGGAGGAATAGCCTCCGAGCCTTACGCCGCCAGTGCCCGGAGCGGGTGCAGCGTGCCGTCGCTGTAGACGAAGCGGCCGGCGCGGAAGGTGGCTCGGATGCGGTGCACGTCGCCCTTTTCCACCACGACCAGATCGGCCCGCTGGCCAATGGCGATCTCGCCGCGATCGGTCAGGCCGGCGGAACGGGCAGCATTGCCGGTCGCCATGGCGACGGCTGCCGGCAGGCCACCTGCCGATGCCTCCGCCAGTTTGAAGATGCCCGGCACGAAGGCGGCCGGATGGTAATCGGCGGCAATCACCGTCAGCAGACCGGCCTTGGCGGCGTCGAGGGCGCTCAGATTGCCTGACATGGACTTGCCACGCAGCGCATTCGGGGCGCCCATCAGCGTCCAAAGCCCGCGGCGGCGGGCCTCTTCGGCGGCCGGCAGCGTCACCGGGAACTCGCTGATCGTGACGCCGAGATCGAACATCTCGGCCACCTTCTCGATGCTGTCGTCGTCATGGGAAGCGAGCGACAGGCCGTGTTGCAAGGAGAGCGAAACGATTTCCTTCAGCTTCACGTCGATCTGCGGATCGTTGCGCATGGCAATGCGCTTTTGCACAATCTCCGCGGCCATTTCCTCGGAAATCGCCCGGCGTTCGGAAATGCTGGCGACATAGGCGGCGATGTTGTTGTACTGGCCCTGGCCCGGCGTGTGGTCGGTGAGCGAGACCATGTCGATCTCGTCGGCATTCAGCAGCCGTTCCAGAGCCGGCGCAGCGCCGACATTGGTGATCTCGTAACGCGCGTGAACGCGGTGGTCGATCAGCAGGTTGTCGCGCAGGCGGTTGATGCCTTCGATGATGGCCGAGGTCGTCTCCAGCGAGCGGACATGGCCGTAGACGCTTTCGGTGGCGAAGGAAACCGCCGCATAGGCCGTGGTGACGCCGGCGGCGGCAAGCTTCTTGTCCAGTTCGTGGATGCCGAAATCGATCGGCATCTGGGCGTTCGGCCGCGGCGCGATCTCGCGCTCGATCATGTCGCCGTGCAGATCGACGAAGCCCGGCATCAGCAGTCGCCCGCCGCCGTCGATCACGACGCCGGCGACCGGTTCGGGGCGAATCTCGGCGATCACGCCATCTTCAATCCGCACAGAACCTGAGTTCACCACCTCGTTCGGCAGAACGAGGGTGAAATTACCGAGCCACATGGCTTTCTCCTGACCATATAAGGATGATTATCAAGAGGCAGCGCTTAGCCGCCATTCGTGACATTCATGTGAAATCGGCGAGACTCAAGGTCAAATCACAATCACGCGGCGTCTGAAACAACAAGCGAACGCACCGAGCGGCGTTCAAGCCTGCGCGGCGGCATCGTCCAGACATCAGACGGTGAATGACGCCCGGTTTATCACCGCCCATTGCAGCATCATGATCGTCTTCGCATCGATGATGTCGCCATTGCCGATCATCGCCACCGCTTCGTCCAGCGGCAGTTCGAGAACCTCGATATCCTCGTGCTCATCGGCGAGCCCGCCGCCACCGTTCACCCGGTCGGAGAGATCGATCGGCGCATGGAAGAAATGCACGAGTTCGGTGATCGCGCCGGGCGACATGAACGCCTTGAAGACAAACCGCACATCCCGCAGGCGGTAGCCGGTTTCCTCCATCGCTTCGCGCCGGATCGCATCCTCCGGGTGATCCTCGTCGAGCAGCCCGGCCGGCACTTCGACCATCCATGCCGGCTTGCCGGTCAGATAGGCGGGCAATCGGAACTGCTTCACCAGCACGACCATGTCGCGCTTCGCATCGTAGAGAAGGATGCAGGCGGCCTCGGACTTATGGTAGATTTCGCGATGCAGGCGGTGCGTCTCGCCGCTGCGATCGGCGTAGTCGAGTTCGTAGCTCGAAAGCCGCGTCCAGCCGTCCGACAATGTCTTCTCGCTGACGAGCTTCACCCGATCATTCGGCCCGGTCATGCTGCGTCCTTGCGAAGCCATACCTTGTTGTCGTGGAAGGCCGCGCCGCCATAGGGCGCCACGGCGTCGGCGCCGGTCAGCACGTTGATGCCCTCGCCGTCGAGATGTTTGCGGTTCGGCCAAAGCCCCTCGGCGATCAGCACGCCCGGCCTTGCACCGGCCACGAGCCTCGCATGCAGGCGGATTTCACCGCGGGCGTTGCCGAGCCGGACGATATCGCCGTCGATGATGCCGAGGCGCTCCGCATCGGTTGGCTCGATCATCACTTCGGGCCGCCCTTCCCGCTCATAGGAGCTTTTCGTCTCGGAGAAGGAAGAGTTGAGGAAACTGCGGGCCGGCGATGTCGCCAGCCGGAAGGGATGCGCCTCGTCCGCCACCTCGATGACGTCGACCTGGTCGGGGAAGACCGGCAGCTCGCCGATCGGTCCCAGCGGCCCGACATTTTTCGGCGGCTTGTCCGGCGACGGGCCGTTCGCCCAGTCCGGCCGGAAGCGGAATTTGCCGTCGGGATAACCGAACCCCTTGATGTAATGGGCGGTTTCGAAATCCGGCTGCGCGTCGATCCATTTGGTCCGCGCCAGATCCTCGTAGGCGCCCCAGTGGCTGGCCTTCAGGATGCGGTCGATATGCTGGCGCTCGTCGAGGCCGAAACCGGGAAAATGATCGACGCCGAGGCGCTTGGCCAGTTCTTCGATGACGAAGAGGTTGGTGCGCACCGTGGACGGCGGCTCGACCAGCTGCGGCCCGAGCAGGATATGCTGCTGGCCACCGGCGCGGTAGAGGTCGTCATGCTCGACGAACATGGTTGCCGGCAGGACAATATCTGCGACGTCGGCCGTATCGGTCATGAACTGTTCGTGCACCGCGACGAACAGGTCGTCGCGCAAGAATCCCTGGCGGACGAGGCGCTGTTCCGGCGCGACGTTCATCGGATTGGTGTTCTGGATCAGCAGCGCCGTCACCGGCCCGCCATGCCGCAGAGCCTCCGCATCGCCGGTCAGCACCCGGCCGATCTGCGACTGGTCGAGCTGGCGAATCTCCGGATCGGCATAGGCAGTTCCCATCAGCTCGGACTTGTTGAGCCGAAAAATCTCGCCGTTGTTGTGGAAGGCGCCGCCGCCCTCGTGTTGCCAGCAGCCGAGCACGGTCGCGATCGACAGCGCCGCATGCATGGCGACGGTGCCGTTGCGCTGGCGGGCAAAACCGTAGCCCAGCCGGAAGAAGGTCTTTTGGGTCGTGCCGACGAGGCGGGCGAAGGTCTCGATCTCTTCGACCGACAGGCCGGTGATGGCGGAGGCCCATTCCGGCGTCTTCGCCTTCAGATGGACTTCGAGACCGACCGGATCGTCGGCATATTGCGCCATGTAGGCGCGGTCGGCATATCCGTCGCGGAAGGCGACGTGCATGACGGCGCAGGCGAGTGCTGCATCGGTTCCGGGGCGCACGGTCAGCGCCATGTCGGCCTGCTTCATCGTCGGGTTGTCGTAGATGTCGATGACGACGATCTTGGCGCCGCGTTCCTTGCGCGCCTTCACCGCGTGGGTCATGACGTTGACCTGGGTGGAGACGGCATTGGTGCCCCAGATCACCACGCAATCGGACTTCGCCATCTCGCGCGGATCGGGACCGCGCAGAGCGCCGGTTCCCATCACATAACCGGTCCAGGCCATGTTGGTGCAGATCGTGCCGAAGAAGCCGGAGTATTTTTTGGCATGCCGCAGGCGCTCGATCGAGTCGCGCTGCACCTGGCCCATCGTGCCGGCATAAAAATAGGGCCAGATCGCCTCCGACCCGTATCTCGCCTCGGCCTTGACGAAGGCGTCGGCGATCTCGTCGAGTGCGGCCTCCCAGGAAACCTCCTGCCAGTTCCCCTCGCCCTTGGCGCCTACACGGCGCTTGGGATGCATCAGCCGGCCGGGATGGTGGAGCCGCTCGGAATAGCGGGCGACCTTGGCGCAGATGACACCGGCCGTATAGGTGTTGTCGGCAGCACCCCGCACGCGGCCGATGCGGCCGTCGGCGGTGAGATCTATGTCCAGTGCGCAGGCCGACGGACAGTCGTGCGGACAGACGGTGTGTCCGACGGAATTGTGGCCGGACTTTTCTGGGGCGATTGGGGTTTTCGCGGTAATCGGGGTCGCAACGTTCATGGCTTTTCTATATTGCAAGCTGACGTCCGCAAAAAGCGTGATTTGCAGCGCATCAATTTAATTCAAGCGAGACACCAGCAACGATGAACTACCGGCACATCTATCACGCGGGCAATTTTGCCGATGTCCTCAAACACGCGGTTTTGGCGCGGTTGATCCGCTATGCGCAGAACAAGGACAAGGCTTTTCGCCTGCTGGATACCCATGCCGGCATCGGGCTTTACGACCTTTCCTCGGACGAGGCGCAGAAGACCGGCGAATGGCGCGACGGCATCGGCCGGCTGATGGAAGCGGAACTGCCGGCAAAGGTCGCGGACCTGCTGGAGCCTTATCTGACGGCGGTCAGGGAATTGAACCCGACCGGCGCGCTGAAACTTTATCCCGGCTCGCCGAAACTTGCCCGCATGCTGTTCCGCCCGCAGGACCGGTTGTCGGCAATGGAACTGCATCCGGAAGACTTCAATCGCCTGCACAATCTGTTCGAGGGCGATTTCCAGGTACGCGCCACCGAACTCGACGGCTGGCTGGCGCTCGGCGCGCATCTGCCGCCGAAGGAAAAGCGCGGAATTGTGCTCGTCGATCCGCCTTTCGAGGAAGAAGGCGAATACAGGCGCCTGGTGAAAGGCCTGTCGACCGGCTGGCGCCGCTTTCAAGGCGGCACCTTCTGCCTCTGGTATCCGATCAAGAAGGGCGCGCCGCTCAGGGCCTTTCACGATGAGCTGAAGGCGCTGGACATCCCGAAAATGCTGTGCGCCGAGTTGACCGTTCAAAGCGACCGCGAGACGACCGGGTTGTCCGGCTCCGGCCTCATCATCGTCAACCCGCCCTTCACACTGAAGGACGAGCTGCACACGTTTCTGCCGACACTGAAAACCACCCTGGCGCAGGATCGGTTCGCCTCACAGCGCGCCTTCTGGCTGACCGGCGAGACCGGCGACAACGACCTCGATTCGGAGTCTTGACCAGGCGCGGCTTCCCGCCCATGGTGCCGCGCATTGCAGGGGGCCGGCCGATGACCAACCGATTTATCGCTTTCCTTTTTCTCGCGCTTTTCGCATCCACCGCCTCCGCCCAGGAGCGTCGATCGGACAATCGGCAGGATCACGCGGGACAGTTCGATTTCTACGTCCTGTCGCTTTCCTGGTCGCCAACCTTCTGCGCTTCGCAGAGCGGCGGCAAGAACGACCAGCAATGCAGCACGGACAAGGACTTCCGCTTCATCGTCCATGGGCTGTGGCCGCAATACGAAAAAGGCTATCCGGATTTTTGCGAGACGAAGGAGCCTAGCCGCGTGCCGCAGTCGCTCGGCAAACCACTCTTCGACATCATGCCGTCGATGGGTCTGATCGGACATCAGTGGCGCAAGCATGGAAGCTGCACCGGGCTCAGCCAGGCTGATTATTTCGAGAGGGTCCGCGAGGCCTTTTCGCGGATCAAGCTGCCCGCCGACCTGTCCCGCGGCGACTCGGCCATGACGCTGTCGGCCGACCAGATCGAAGAGAAATTCGTTGCCGCCAATCCGGGCATGAGCCACCGCGGCATCTCGACGAGCTGCGAGGGCCGTCAGCTGGAAGAGGTGCGCATCTGTTTCACCAAGGATCTGCAATTCCGTGATTGCGCTGAGGTCGACCGCGACAGCTGCAAGGTCAGCCAGATCACCCTGCCGCCCGCGAAATGACGGCGCGCTGAAGTTCGTCGAGAAGGAAAGATCATGAAGCTGCTTTATTCCCCGGCCTCGCCCTATTCCGCCAAGGTGCGCATGGCGGCGCGCCATCTCGGCATCGGGATCACCGAGGTGAAGACCGACACCAACGCGGCTCCGCCAGAACTGGTGAGCAACAACCCGCTCGGCAAGATCCCTGTCCTGCTCCGTGATGGCGAGCCGCCGATCTACGACAGCATCGCGATCATGCACTGGCTCGATCGTCAGTCGGGCGGCAAGCTCTATCCGAAGAAGGATGCAAAGCGCACCGAGGCGGAAGTGCTGGAAGCGCTCTGCGACGGCATCACGGATTGCCTTCTGGCAATCGTCTACGAGCGCCGCTCGCGCGACGAGGACAAGGTCCACCAGCCATGGATCGACAAACAGTGGGCCAAGGTCGTGCGCGGGCTCGATCACCTCGAGAATAACCTGCCGAAAACCGGCAAGAAACTGCATGGCGGCCATTTCGCGCTGGCTGCGTTGATCGGTTACCTCGATCTGCGCTTCAACGGGCAATGGGCCGCGGGCCGGCCGGAACTTGCCTCCTGGCCAGACGTCTTCACCAAGCGCTTCGCCTCCTATACCGCCATGAAATCGGCGGCCTGAAACAAAAAAAAGCCCGGACCGAAGCCCGGGCTTTCCCCAGCCTGTTAAGGCTATCGAACTTAGAACTTCACGCCGATACCGACCTTGACGCTGTGGTCGTCGAAGCCCTTCGAGACCGAACCGGAATCGAGCGAGTAGCTGTCCGAACCGTAGTCCGTATAGCGGTATTCGACACGAGCGGTGACGTTGTTGGTGATGAAGGCTTCAGCACCGGCACCGACCGTGTAACCCACGCCGGTCTTGCTGTCGGACGACGTCGCGTCGCGCAGTTCGTTGTCCTGCAGAGCGACACCGGCCGTACCGTAGATCAGGAAGGGGTTGAGGTCGTAGCCGACGCGGCCACGAACCGAGCCGTTCCAGCCAGCCTTGCCTTCAAAGCCATCGTCCGTGGTGCTCTTCGTGCCGTTGTAACCGACGTCTGCTTCGACACCGTAAACGATCGAACCGCTCTGGAAGTTGTAGCCCGTATAAGCACCGCCGCCGAACTGGCCGTCGCGGTCGCCGCTACCGAAGCGACCCCAGTCATACTGACCATAACCACCGAGATAGAAACCCTGCCAGCTGGCAGCCGGGGCCGGCTCTTCGGTTGCAACCGGGGCCTGCGGAATTTGTTCGACGGCATCAGCGGCATTGGCCGCGGAAATGGCGATGAAGCTGACTGCCGAGGCCATCAGAGTTGCGATGAGAGTACGCATACATTTTCTCCTTTTACTGCTGCGCCGGGAATTCGCCGCGACAACATGGTTGGCGACACATTTGTTCCCTGCCCGCTGAAACGGAATGTGGAGGGCAATTGAGGAATAGAAAGAGCCGAAATGTGAATTGATTGTGGCACACAGAAGGCCAAAATTTGATGTTGCTGTATCGCAACACACATTTGATTAACCTTAAGCAATGCTTACCTTAAATATAAATATTTTTACATTTATAAATTACTTCTTAAATCCAAAGCACAACTCAGTCAATACACTTGTCAGCGCGAACCGGCGCGGGCGCCACTCGCCAAGTTCGACTTGTATTCGCAGCAAAACCGGATCGGCCGCCTGTAGAAATCAAAACTTGAGCAGAAACACGGACGTATTTCGCCTCTCCGCAGGCGGACGGCCGGCGCGGGCCGCCGGATTTCTGCCTTAAATATTCCACCGCGGGAACGGCCATTTCGGCCTTCGTCAAGAGCATGGGCGGAATTTTTGCCAGCGCTTTCAAAATCTGCCCCGAGACACTATTTCTCCGGCAGCGGCCTTTGCGCAGGGAATCGGGCCGCTTCAGCGCAATATTTTGACAAGCTGCCGTCGCCGGCACATGTCATGGACGCATGGTTCGAATCGGTGATGGCCGGATGCCGACATCCGGCGGAGACTAGGAATGAACGGAACGAAGCTGCCCGACGGCGGCGTTCTCTACGACGAGACGGAAGAAGACGACGACGATGTGCTGGTCACCGAGCCGGCCCAGGGTCCTGCCGCGTCGATCGACTGGAACGAAGGCTGGAAGAACGACAGCGGCCTGAAGGGCGCCGACCTGATCGCCGAATTCGTCAAGCACCTGCCGAACGCGCCGGGCGTCTACCGGATGTTCAACGATGCGCAGGACGTGCTTTACGTCGGCAAGGCGCGCAGCCTCAAGAAACGCGTTGGCAATTATGCGCAGGGCCGCGTCCATTCCAACCGCATCGCCAAGATGGTGCGCGAAACCACCCATATGGAATTCGTCACGACGCGGACGGAAACCGAGGCGCTGCTGCTCGAGGCCAATCTCATCAAGCGCCTGCGGCCACGCTTCAACGTTCTTCTGCGCGACGACAAGTCCTTCCCCTATATCATGATCACCGGCGACCACCGGGCTCCGGCGATCTTCAAGCATCGCGGCGCGCGGGCGCGCAAAGGCGATTATTTCGGCCCCTTCGCGTCGGCGGCCGCCGTCGGTCGCACCATCAATTCCCTGCAGCGCGCCTTCCTGCTTCGCACCTGCACCGACAGCGTCTTCGAGACCCGTACCCGCCCGTGCCTGCTGTTCCAGATCAAGCGCTGTTCGGGCCCCTGCACCCGCGAGATCAGCGACGAGGGTTATGCGGCGCTGGTCGAGGAAGCCAAGGATTTCCTTTCCGGCAAGAGCCAGAACGTCAAGTCGGCGATCGCCCACCAGATGGCGGAAGCCTCCGAGGACCTGGATTTCGAGCGCGCCGCGATCTATCGCGACCGGTTGGCGGCGCTCAGCCACGTCCAGAGCCACCAGGGCATCAACCCGGCCGGCGTCGAGGAGGCGGATGTCTTCGCCATCTACAACGAGGGCGGCATGTCTTGCATCCAGGTGTTCTTCTTCAGGACCGGCCAGAACTGGGGCAATCGCGCCTATTTCCCCAAGGCCGACCCGCAGCTTTCCGGCCCGGAAGTGCTCAACGCCTTCCTCGCCCAGTTCTATGACGACAAGCCGGTGCCGAAGCAGATTCTGCTCTCGGAAACCGTTGAGGAACAGGATCTGCTCGCCCAGGCCTTTTCTGAAAAGGCCCGCCATAAGGTGACGATTTCCGTGCCCCAGCGCGGCGAGAAGAAGGACCTGACCGACCACGTGCTGGCCAATGCCCGCGAGGCGCATGGCCGCCGGCTTGCCGAAACCTCGTCGCAGGCCCGCCTGCTGCAGGGGCTCGCCGAGACCTTCGGCCTGTCCTCCGTGCCGCGCCGCATCGAGATCTACGACAACTCACATATCATGGGCACCAATGCGGTCGGCGGCATGGTGGTGGCGGGGCCGGAAGGCTTCGTGAAGAGCCAGTACCGCAAGTTCAACATCAAATCGACCGACATCACTCCCGGCGACGATTTTGGCATGATGCGGGAAGTGATGACCCGCCGCTTCTCGCGCCTCCTCAAGGAAGAGGGCATTCCCGACCGCACCGCCGTTGCTGGCGCCAGCGCCGAGGATGCGGCCGATGCCGCCTTCCCCGCCTGGCCGGACGTGATCCTCATCGACGGCGGCCAGGGGCAGATGAGCGCGGTACGTGCCATTCTCGACGAACTCGGCATCCGCGACGTGGTGACCGCGATCGGCGTCGCCAAGGGCGTCGACCGGGACGCCGGCCGCGAGCGGTTCTTCGCCGACGGCCGATCCGATTTCTCGCTGCCGCCGCGCGATCCGGTCCTCTATTTCATCCAGCGCATGCGCGACGAAGCGCATCGGTTTGCGATCGGCTCGCACCGGGCAAGGCGCAAGAAGGAGATGGTCAAGAACCCGCTCGACGAGATTTCAGGGATCGGACCCGGCCGCAAGCGCAAGCTTTTGCAGCACTTCGGCACGGCGAAGGCGGTGTCGCGCGCGGGCCTGACCGACCTCATGGCGGTCGAGGGCATTTCCGAGGCTGTCGCCAAACAGATCTACAACCATTTCCACGAGAACCGGGCTGGCTAAATCGGCATGACGCCATCGGCTGCAAAAAAGCCGCGAAACCCTGTTGACGCCTTGGCCTCAACACATCAACTAGGAGCAAACATCCGGAAGGCTCCCCATGGCGTCGCGCGCATACAATATCCCCAATCTTCTGACCTATGCGCGCATCGTGGCCGTGCCGATCATCGTCGGCTGCTTCTTCATCGAAGGACAGCTTGAAAGCTCCGATGTGGCGCGCTGGACGGCGCTGGTTCTGTTTGCCGTCGCCTCGATCACCGATTATCTCGACGGGTATCTCGCCCGCATCTGGAACCAGACGTCAAATATCGGCCGCATGCTCGACCCGATCGCCGACAAGTTGCTGGTCGCCGCGGTGCTGCTGCTGCTCGCCGCCGACCAGACGATCGCCGGATGGTCGCTCTGGGCGGCAATCACCATTCTCTGCCGCGAAATCCTCGTCTCGGGCCTGCGCGAATATCTTGCCGCTCTGAAGGTCTCCGTGCCGGTGACGCGCATCGCCAAGTGGAAGACGACGATCCAGATGGTGGCGATCGCCTTCCTGCTCGCCGGGCCTGCCGGCGACAAGATCGTGCCCTACACGACCCAGATGGGCATCGCGCTTCTGTGGATCGCCGCATTCCTGACCTTCTATACCGGCTATGATTACTTCAAGGCCGGCGTCAAACATCTGGTGGACGAAGAATGACCGTCAAACTCGTCTATTTCGCCTGGGTGCGCGAACGGATCGGCAGGCAAGAGGAAGACCTCGACCTGCCGGCAAGCGTCGTCACCGTGCGTGATTTGCTCGCCCATCTGACGACGCTCGGCGAGGAATATGAAAACGCGCTGCAGTTCCCGGACGTCATCCGGGTGGCCATCAACCAGGAACATGCCGAACACGACGAACCGATCGCCGGCGCGCGGGAGATCGGCATTTTTCCACCGATGACGGGCGGGTGATAATGGCTGGGGCCGGCGCCAGTTGCGGAACATCCCACTTCTCCCCAGCGCGGAGAGGAAGGGGTTACCGATGACCGCTCCCACCATCCGCGTCCAGTCGACCGACTTCGACCTGCAAGCCGAAATCTCAGCATTGACCGCCGGCCGCAAGAACGTCGGCGCCGTCGTCACCTTCACCGGCCTCTGCCGCGACGAACAGGGTGCATTGTCGGCACTCGAACTCGAACACTATCCAGGCATGGCGGAAGCGGAGATGTTTCGCATCGGCGAACTGGCGATCGATCGCTTTTCGCTGCTCGGTCTCACCGCCATCCACCGTTTCGGCAAGATCATGCCCGGCGAAAACATCGTGCTGGTCATCGCCGCCGCCCCACACCGGCAGGCTGCCTTTGACGGCGCCAATTTCGTCATGGATTTTTTGAAGACCTCGGCCCCGTTCTGGAAGAAGGAACACGCCGCCGACGGCCGTCAAGGCGACTGGGTCGCCGCGAAAGATACCGACGACACTGCCCGCGACAAGTGGCGGTGATCTACGGCACCACTCGTTCCCGCCGGCTCATCACCAGCACCATGACCAGCGCCGCGACCACAAAAAGGTCGCGCCAGACGATCGGGCCGTAGCCGCTCCAGAGCGTTTCGGCAAAACCGATGACGGCGGCGCCGACGGCGGCACGCAGCGGGTTGGAATGGCCGCCGGCCGCAGCGATCAGCACCACTTTCAGGCCGAACAGCAGGCCGGCACCAAAATCCATCGTGCCGAAGTGGGAGGTCGCGAGCACGCCCGCAGATCGAGGCATAAAGCGCTGCCGCCGCATAAGCCACGACGAAGACCCGTGAAGAATTGGCGCCGGACAGTTCGGCCGCCAACGGGTCGTCGGAAACCGCCCGCCACATGCGGCCCCAATGGGTGCGTGTCAGGACCATATAGCCCGCGCCGACGGTCGCCAGCATGATGGCAACGTTGGCGAGCTGGATCAGCGTCAGGGTCACCGGAAAGCCGTCTGCATGCCAGAAGACGACCGCGTCGTTGAGGAAGGGCGGCAGCCAGAGTTCGCGGGTATCGGCGGCGATGCGAGCGCCCTCCATCAGCACCATCAGCACGCCGAGCGAGGCGACGATCACGGCATTCGGCGAGATTTTTGCAAGCGGGCGCATGACGAATTGCCCGATCGTTACCCCTGCCCCTATGCCGCCGGCGATCCCGGCCGCAGCACCGAGCCCCAATGCGGCCGGCAGGATCAGCCACAGCCGGTTCCAGCTGAAATGGGCGAAGAGCAGATAGAGATGGCCGGAAAAGGCGAAGATCGCGCCATAGGTGATGTCGGCCCGCTTCGTCACGGCAAAGGCGATCGCATACCCGAAGGCGAGCGTCGCATAGAGCGCCGCCAGCGGAACCGCGTTCGCCAGTTGCTGCAAGAGATAGGCCATGGGCACTCCGATAGCGATGACGAATATAACTGGTCAATCTCATTTTACCAGTTATAATATTGCATGAACTTTTCCTGGACCCCGCATCGTTTTGCCGGCGGCGCGCTGGCGCTGGATGTTGCCAACAGCGTCATCCTGCGCTCCGATCCGACACGTAGCATCGACCGGTTTGCGGAACCGCAGCAGATGCACGCCTTTCCGGAAGCCGCCGAAAAGTTCTCGGCCGAACGGACGCTGTTCGGCGATCTTGCGCCCGTCCGAGCTGAGAACCACACGCCGTTTCTCACGCTACGCGAAGCGATCGACCGCTATTTTCGCGCCCGGGTTCTCGGCGACGATGGGCAGACATTGCTTGCCGATTTCCTCGAAGCGACGGCGGCGATCCTTCGCCGTGCGGAGAGGAATTCGCTGGAGGCGGCGACCGCCCATTCGGCGCTCAGGCTGCTTGCCGACGAAGAGATTTCGCGGATGAAGATCTGCGGCAGTTGCGGCTGGCTGTTCCTCGACCGAAGCCGCAACCGCAGCCGCACCTGGTGCGACATGGCGGTGTGCGGCAACCGCGTCAAAGCCAGCCGCCATTATCATCGCAGGAAGAAGGAGGCCGCGTCATGATGCGCCGGTTTATGGTTCTCAGCCTTGCAGCCCTTGCCCTTTCCGCATGCCAGCGGGAAACCGAAAAGCTGGTGGAGGTGAGCGGGCATATCTTCGTGTTCAATTACCGGGTCGCCAGCGCCACCTATCTCGTGACGCTCAACAAGACCGGGCCGATCCCGGACGGAACCGTGGCAATCGCCAAATTCGACGACCCCGCCGGCGGCGATCCGATCGTCATCAACGAAAAGATCTTCCCCGCATGGAACAAGATCACCCTGCAGAGCCCCAATGTCCGCTGCGTGCGCAAGGACAAACCCTATTCCGTGGATATCCGGCTGGTGGATGCGGGCGGCCGGACATTGCAGGAATTGAAGACCCAGCTCGTCTCGGACGTCGACCAGTCGGTGCTTCCCAGCAAGCCGCTGGTGCTCGGAGCCGGTTATGAGCGGAACCCGGAAGTCTTCAAGCCGGATGGGACGCTCGACTACGCCCAGCCCGACGACTGCCCGGCGTGACGTGACAGACGGAAGCCGAATATCCCAGAACGAAAAAACCGGGGCCAGAGCCCCGGTTTCATCAAAATCGTCCGTCGAGACGGGCTTAGATCAGCCGACAATCTCGGTTTCGGAGAACCAGTAGGCGATTTCCTGGGCGGCGGTTTCCGGAGCGTCGGAACCGTGAACCGAGTTCTCGCCGATCGACAGCGCGAAGGTCTTGCGGATGGTGCCTTCGTCGGCATTGGCCGGGTTGGTGGCGCCCATGATCTCGCGGTTCTTCAGGATGGCGTTTTCGCCTTCCAGAACCTGAACGATGGTCGGACCGGAGATCATGCCTTCGACCAGTTCGCCGAAGAACGGACGTTCCTTATGAACGGCGTAGAAGCCTTCTGCTTCGCGCTTGCTCATCCAGACGCGCTTGGAAGCGATGACGCGCAGGCCATTGTCTTCAAACACCTTGGTGATGGCGCCCGTGAGGTTACGCTTGGTGGCATCCGGCTTGATCATCGAAAACGTGCGTTCAATCGCCATCGTTCTATCCTTCGTTTCCTGTGGCCCCGTGACTAAGGGGGAAAGTGGGCGGTCTTTACCCGCCCCTTTCACTGGAAACAAGGGGGTTCGGGCAATTTCACGCCACTGTCACACTGCGCCCGACGCCATTATGCAGGTCGAGGCAGCGCTCGAACCACAAGCCGACGGGGTCGTCATCGGAAAACACCTTGGCGCCGGCGGTGATGCGCATCCATTGCAACGCGCCGAACAGGATGTAGTCGACGAAAAGCGGGCCGTCGCCGCCGATGAAGTCGTGATATTTCAGGGCGTGGCGGATCGGCTCCAGTTTTGGCGCGAAACCGTCGATCTCAGATTGGCGGCTCGCGTCCATCTCCTCCAGCGTCCTGCCGAGCCGGGCCTCGCGGCTGGTGCGGAAATAGACCTGGTCCGTCTCTCCGAGCATGTCATGAATATTCTTGACCGCGATCTTGGTGATCGCCGTATGCACCACCATCTGGGAAAAACCCTCGACGAACCGGGCAAGCGCCTTGCCGGCCGGGCCGCCGAACAGCGTCGGCCGGTCCGGGTAGGCCTCTTCCAGATAGAGCGCGATCTCGAAACTGTCGCGGATCAGTTCGTTGCCGTCCCTCAGGATCGGTACCGTCTTCGAAAACCCGCCTTCGAGGCTGGGTATCTCGGTAAACGGCGTCGGCTTCTCGATGAAATCGAGGCCCTTGTGAGCAAGCGCCTGCACGACTTTCCAGCAATGCGGCGAAAACGGGCGGCTCTCGTCGGCGCCGCAGAGCGAATAGAGAATACGGGTCACGGCAGGCTCCTGATCTGAACATTCGGCTGGCGATATTGAAAGCAAATTGCCTTTTGAATCCAATCAGGAAATTTCATGGATCGCATTCGATCGACCGTTTCGACGGTCCCTTAACCGTAACTCCCGACGATCCGGCCCTTTTCAGCAAATGTTAAAACCGGTCCCACATTCCTTGTCGCACTATAGAACACCTGTGGAGACGAGAGATGGCCGGCGAAGTGAGCAGAATGGCACAGGATCGCAGCCTGCAGGCTGTCGTCCAGCTGATGGCGAAGCTGGACGTGAGCGGCCTGCCGCGCAATTACGAACTCTTCCACGAGGCACTCCTGGGCGGCGACCCCGCCCTTTCGCGCGAAGTGCTGGCGCTCACGGCCGGTCCTTCGCAGACGGTGCTCGACGAGATGGGGCTGCGTCATCAGCTTCCGGCCTTCGTGGCACTCATGCCGGTCAGAGGTCGCGATCAGGAAATAAAGCTGCTGCTGGAACTCCGGGACAAGATGGCAAGCGGCGTTGCCCAGAAAAAGGGTTTCAGCCGGGTGCTGGAAACCGTCGCCCGCAGCTTGCGCCAGGACAGCACCGCGGGACCTGAGGATATTCTGGCCGAAATCGAATACTTAAGCGTTTCGCTCTCCGATGCCGTGGTCGCCGAAACCGAACTGGAAGCCATTCTTCGCTCGGGTGCCGATCGTCTCGTCAAGGCTGAACGCGAAGCGTCGATTGCCCGCTCGGTGACCCTGCGCGACCGGCTGACCTCCCTGCCGAATCATGCCGCGCTTGCCGAACGGCTGGAGGCCCTCTACGGCGTCGATGCCGACAGCCGCGATACTGCCCTTTTCCTGGTGACGATTACCGACCTGCCGCATTTCGCCCGTACCTACGGCGATCCCACCGTCAACCGGATCGTCAAGAAGGCCGCCTCGATCTTCCGCAAGGCGATCAAGAAAAACGATTTCCTGGCGCGTATCGGCAAGGGCGATTTCGCTTTCGTCTTCCGCGACGTCGGCCGCGACAGCGTGCAGCCGATCGCCGAACGGCTGATCGCCTCGATCACCGACAATCTCGTCTTCGCCGCCTCCGATGGTACGAGCGGGATCGGTCTTTCGGTCGGTGCGGCGCTGACCGCAGACGCCTTTTCACCGCAAGAACTGCGCCTGCAGGCCGGGACGGCGCTTGAAACGGCCAAGGCCAATCCGCGAATGATCGTCGCGCTTCACGGCGGAGCGCCTAAACGATCATCCTCCGAGGGGTAGGGTTTCCAAAACAGAAAGGCCGCGGTTTCCCACGGCCTTTCTGTTTTGCGAACGAAGATCGGCGACTGATAGCAATACGTCCGACGGCCGCCCTCTTGTCCTACCAGCAGGCCGGCGGAATTATGCCGGCACGAACTGGTTCTTCTGCGTGAACCGAACGGAGACATCCGTGACACCGGCAAAGCTCACCTCGTAGGCCGCCGAAGACGTGGCGGTGTCGATCACCTGTCCCTGGACGAAAGAGCCGGCGAGGATGTAATATTTCGGCTTCGGGGTGAACTGGTACAAGAGGCTGGGTTCGAGCTGGACCGCGATCGTCGGCTTGGTGGCCATGGCGATGCCGACATTCAGATAGACGTTCTTGCTGGCCTGCACCAGGACGGTCGGAATGGTGTCGTCGGCCTTGGCGAGGATGAGGCCTTTGGTCGCGTCGGACGGCCCCGCCGGAAAACCGGGAGCGCCATAGGGGAACGGCCCCTGATAGGTCACCGGCACCTGATTCTGGTTGTCGATCATGACGCCGACCGAGCTCGCTGTCTGGAAGGAACGCGGCGAGCCGGGCGTACCCTGCTGCTGAATGTAGCCAACCGTCACGGAATAATCGATCGTCCAGTTGAAGGAAGACGTGCTCGGCTGGTCAGGGGTACCGGCGGCGGCGCCGCCGACCATCCATGCCAGCGACAGGGGGTCGACCGACGGCCCGATAACCTGTGGGATCGTCTGGAACAGGGCAAACTGCTGCCATTTCGCGTTTTCGTTGAGAACCGTGATGCTGTAGGGCTGGCCCGCCGCCGCCTGTGCGCTGAAGGCTTTGATCGCCTTCTGCCCCATATAAATGGTCATAATACATCTCCTCATTTGGGTTGCCGCCACCACACCATGCGGTGACGGCATCTGTGCTCACGGCACCGGCTTCCTCGGAGCATCATTTGCACAAGCACAACCTAGGATATTTAAATCTGAAAATATGTCACACATGTAACAACCCTGATTTGCATTTTTGCTAAATATCGCCCCTACACACGGCAGCCATGTTTCCGACTTCAGGGTGGTCACGAGCAGATGAAAACGATGAAGAATCCGACGATTTCGGACGAAATAAGAAAGATGGAATTATTTAGCGCCGCGGATGACGCCGTTATTTCTACGTTTGCAAAAAAGACAAATATAAATGTATACAAAGATCAACAGACCCTGTTTCTGAGCGGCGATTCTTGCGATACACTTTATATTATACTCTCCGGAGGCATCTATCTTTATTTTATATCCGAGGAAGGCAATGAGGTGATTTTCTCCGACCTTCAACCGGGGGACGCAGTCGGCGAGATCGAGTTCGCTCTCAACTACCGGCATTCCTCGAACGCGGCGATCTGCGGAACGACGCGGCTGCTCGAAATCGACCGAAAAACCTTCAACGAACTCTCGGCGATCCCGCAGGTGTCTTCGTATCTGATGCGGACGATCGCCCGGAAGCTCCACCGCACCATTATGTTCGCGGAAGGGATGGCGCTTTACCCGCTGGAGACTCGCCTTGCGCGTCTCCTGCTCAATCTCGGCGCCTCGCACGGACGGTCGACCAGCGACGGCATCCTCATCGAAAAATCGATCTCCCAGAGCCGCATGGGCCAGCTCATCAATGCCAGCCGGCCACGCATCAATGCGCAGCTCCAGGCCTGGAAGAGCGAGCGGCTGATCGGCGTGCGGCAGCACCGCATCGTCATTTTCAACAAGAGATCGCTGCAGATCATCTCGCGCCATTCAGACCCTGCCGCCTGAACAGCGCGGATGCCTCTGCGGACGCCAGGCCGATGCGGCGAGACCGCTGGCCCGTATGCTGCTATTCATGGGCAACCGTTCTTGACGATGGCGATTAGATCGGCGGTTTCCTGGGTGAAACTCGGCCCGTAGACGCCGTCCGGCGCGCCGCTGGAGACGACGCTGACCGCCTTGTGGACGTTGTTGGCGGTCACGAACCACGCCCCGCCGCTTGCGCCGCCGCCATACATGGGATGTGGGCCGGCGTCATAGGCGGTGCCGGCCTGCACGGTGATGCGGGCCGTTTCCCGATACATGTATTCGCCGCCATCAAGCCGCCCGGGGTAGCCGGTGATCGTCACATTGTCATCGACATGGGCGCCGTCAATGCCGAGTTCATATTTGCCGACCGCGGATGCCGCGGTGGTGCGCATCACCGAATAGTCGAACTGCGACCGCGCCATGCTCGGTGGGTTCCCGGACACCTCGGTCCAGCGCAACAGCACCGCCACCCGGTCGATTTGGTAGAGAGTTCCGCCACCGCCCGCATAGCCTTGATAAAAGCGGATATTGGTGGCCTGGTTGCCGTTGCCCCAGGCGGCATGGGCGGCACTCATGACGATCCGATCATCCGCGACAAACTGAGCGCTGGCCGTGTAATCCGCGCCGCCGAGCGTAAACAGCAGCTTGCCTCCGAACTTATAGGGCGCGTCATTGATCGGCGCTCGCTCCGCCTCGGTATCCTTGAGGCCGCGACGTTGTTCGGAGAGACCACCCTCGCCCCGGCCAATCGTCTCCCCGAACGGAATCGCGTTGGCGATTCGTTCCGCAGTCCAGTAGCCGCCGGCGGCGCTCGCCAACAGGGCACCGCCAGGGCTCCAGCAGGTAAACTCCACCGCCCCGGCGCTGAGTGGCATCATCAGCGCGGATGCCGACAGCAGCATCGACCAAGTCAATCTCGTTACTCTCATGACATTCGCTCTCCCGATCGAAGTTCGGTCGCATCATCGCGACCGGCGGCGGCGCCGCCTCAACGATCTACCAGAGCGTGCAATTCTCTTCTGTTTCCCTCGGCACAGCGAAATACCGGTCCATCGGTGCCCTTGCCAACAAACAGGGTTTCGGCCAAAACCCCCGCCATGATCACGATTACCGAACTTTCCGCCCGCGTTGCCGGACGTCTCCTTCTCGACAACGCCAGCGTGACGCTTCCGGCGGGCACCAAGGCCGGGCTCGTCGGCCGCAACGGCGCCGGCAAATCCACGCTGTTCAAGGTCATCACCGGTGAGCTGGGCTCGGAGACCGGTTCGGTCTCCTATCCAAAGAGCGCCCGGCTTGGCCAGGTGGCGCAGGAAGCGCCGGGCACCGAGGATTCGCTGATCGAAATCGTGCTTTCCGCCGACAAGGAGCGCGCTGCACTTCTGGCTGAAGCGGAAACCGCCACCGATCCGCACCGCATCGCCGACATCCAGATGCGGCTCGTCGACATCGACGCGCATTCGGCAGAGGCGCGCGCCGCCAGCATTCTCGCCGGTCTCGGTTTCTCCCAGGAAGCCCAGTCCCGTCCCGCCTCGTCGTTTTCGGGCGGCTGGCGGATGCGGGTGGCACTTGCCTCCGTCCTGTTTGCGGAGCCCGACCTGCTGCTGCTCGACGAACCGACCAACTATCTCGATCTCGAAGGCACGTTATGGCTGGAAGACTATATCCGGCGTTATCCGCACACGGTCATCATCATCAGCCATGACCGCGACCTCCTCAACAACGCGGTCAACGCCATCGTGCATCTCGACCAGAAGAAACTGACCTTCTACCGCGGCGGCTACGACCAGTTCGAGCGGCAGAAGGCCGAGGCCGACGAATTGCAGACCAAGGCGAAGGCCAAGAACGAGGCCGCCCGCAAGCACCTGCAGAGCTTCATCGACCGCTTCAAGGCGAAAGCAACCAAGGCCCGGCAGGCACAGAGCCGCGTCAAGGCGCTGGAGCGCATGGGTACGGTCGCCGCGGTGATCGAGGACCACGTGCAGCCAATCACCTTTCCCGAGCCAGAAAAACAGCCCGCCTCGCCGATCGTTGCGATTCAGAACGGCGCCGTCGGCTATGAACCCGGCAAGCCGATCCTCAAGAACATCACGCTGCGCATCGACAATGACGACCGCATCGCCCTGCTCGGTTCGAACGGCAACGGCAAGTCGACCTTCGCCAAGTTCATCGCCAGCCGCCTCAAGGCGGAAAGCGGCGATATTCGCCTGGCGCCGAACCTGAAGATCGGCTTCTTCGCCCAGCATCAGCTCGACGACCTCGTGCCGGCGGATTCGCCAGTTGCCCATGTGCGCCGGCTGATGCCGGATGCGCCCGAGGCCAAGGTCCGCGCCCGCGTGGCGCAGATGGGGCTTGCGACGGAAAAGATGGCTACGGCCGCCAAAGACCTGTCCGGCGGCGAAAAGGCGCGCCTGCTGATGGGCCTTGCCGCCTTCCATGCGCCGAACCTGCTGATCCTCGACGAACCGACCAACCATCTCGACATCGACAGCCGCCGGGCGCTGATCGAGGCGCTCAACGACTACGAAGGCGCCGTCATCCTGATCAGCCACGACCGTCATCTGATCGAGGCCACCGTCGACCGCCTGTGGCTGGTCAACAACGGCACCGTGTCGAATTTCGAAGGCGACATGGAGGAATACCGCAACCTGATCGTCAGCTCCGGTAAAAAAAAAGAAGAAAAAATTGAACTGACCGAAGATCTGTCCTCGAAGGCGGACCAGCGCAAGGCGAATGCTGAAAAACGCGCCTCGCTCGCGCCGCTCAAGAAAAAGATCAACGAAATCGAGGCCGTGACAGCCAAGCTCGAGAAACTGATCAAGGTTCTTGATAAAGAGCTTGCGGATCCCGCGCTCTACGAAAAAGCTCCCGCCAAGGCGGCCCAGAAGGCAAAGGAACGCGGCGAAGCCGCCGCCAAACTCTCGGCCGCCGAAGAGGAATGGCTGATGCTGTCGTCGGAATACGAAGAGGCGATGGCGGGGTGACTTCGCCCCTTCCTCCCTTGAACGAAAGGCCGCCTGGACGACAAGCGGGGAGAGAATGATGTTCACCGAGAGCTTGGCTGTCGCTAAGATCATTCTCGATGCGGAATTGGCGACGATCTCCTTCGGCAGATCGACGCTGCATCGCAGCGGTAATTAGGCCCGGCGTTATCTATGAAGCCATGGTCGTATTGAGCACCAGCCTTCACCCTGCTCCGCAAACAACATCGGCTGGTCATGAAGACGATCGGCTTTCGGGATCTGCGTTCGTAGACAGCTAACCAGTCGTTAACCATAATCGGCGAATGTGACTTCACTTCAACTCCTTAGTCACTTTTTAGCCGAGTCGCTCCCATGTTTGTCCGCGTCCTTTGCGTCGCCGCTGCCGCCGCGTGCCTTCTTTCTTCCTGCGCCGGTCGCAGCCAAACCGAGAGCGGCTCGCTTGCCACCTCGTTTGCGCCCGCCAAGGCGATTTCCTCGACCAGCCCGGTCAGGAAGGCCGAAGCGGATTCGCCGGTGGCGCTGACGCCGGTCGCCTGGGGGCGTTTCAACAATCCGGGCAGCCTTTCCGGCCGCACCCTCACCGTCTCGTCGCTTTCCGACATCAAGCTCGCCAACAAGGAGGTCATTCTGACTTTCGACGATGGTCCGATGCCGAAGAAGACGGAGAAGATCCTCTCCATCCTCGACGAATACAACGTCAAGGCGACTTTCCTGATGGTCGGGCAGATGGCCAAGGCCCATCCGGAAATCGCCCGCAAGGTCGTCGATGCCGGGCACGCGATTGGCAGCCATACCTATCGCCATGCCGATCTGCAGCACCTTTCCTTCGATGCGGCCATTGCCGAGATCGAAAAGGGGCGCGATGCGGTGATCAGCGTCACCCACGAGGATGCCGGCTTCTTCCGCTTCCCCTACCTTGCAGATACCAGGCGCCTGCGCCAATGGGTGGCCTCGAACGGCATGGTCGTGCTGGACGTGCAGATCGACTCCAAGGATTATTTCGGCGTCTCTCCCGCCGCCGTCGCGACCCGGACGATGAATTCGCTGAGGGCAAACGGCAAGGGTATCATCCTGCTGCACGACATCCATGCCCGCACCGCCGCCATGCTGCCGGCGCTGCTGACGCAGTTGCAGGCGGAAGGCTACAAGGTGGTCAGGCTGCGCCACAGCAACTCATCGATGATGCTGGCTTCGCTCTTCGACTGAGAGGCATCCGCCCGAGGACTTCGGGTCAGGCCTTCTTGACCCAGCGCCCCTCTTCCGATTGCTGCCAATAGGTCAGCGCATGCCCCTCGCCCTTCAACTTTTTCCACTGGGCGCGGGCATTGTCGAGCTGGACGGCATCGTAGCCGTCGAACATGAAGACGATACGGTCGTAGTCTGCGATCGGCGGCGGCTCGGCACCATCCACCAGAAAGCGGACCGTCGCGCCGTTGCCGTTTTCGGCAGCGGATGTCAGAAGCACCGGCTGCGCCTCGGCCATCGGCGAGGCGTCGGTGCCATGCGGCAGAAAACTGTCCTCGCGAAATGTCCAGAGATGCGCGTCGAGAAAATCCCGCCGCACATCGCCGCTCGTCTGCACCGCCACCTTCCAGCCGCGCTCGACGCTCTTTTCGAGAAGCGCCGGCAGCGCATCCTCGAGCTTCGATTCGGTCAGATGATAGAACAGGACTTCAGTCATTAGCTCTCGTAATGCGCCCGCACGAGTTCGTCCAGCAGCCGGACGCCGTAGCCGGATCCCCAGGACTGGTTGATCTCGCTCGACGGTGAATTCATCGCGGTGCCGGCGATGTCGAGATGTGCCCAGGGCGTTTCGCCGACGAAGCGCTTCAAGAGTTGCGCCGCGGTAATCGACCCTGCGTTGCGCCCGCCGGTATTCTTCATGTCTGCGAATTTCGAATCGATGAGTTTGTCGTATTCCTTGCCGAGCGGCATGCGCCACAGGCGCTCCCCGGTCACATCGCCGACACCGGTCAACTGGCTGGCCAGCGTGTCGTCGTTGGAGAAGAGGCCCGCCTGCAGGTTTCCAAGTGCCACCAGGATTGCGCCGGTGAGGGTGGCGAGATTGATCATGAACCTCGGTTTAAAACGGTCGTTGCAATAGTGAAGCGCATCGGCAAGCACCAGCCGGCCTTCCGCATCGGTATTGATGATCTCGATCGTCTGGCCCGACATGGTGGTGACGATATCGCCCGGCCGCTGGGCGTTGCCGTCAGGCATGTTCTCGACGAGGCCTAGAATGCCGATCGCGTTGACCTTGGCCTTGCGGGCGCCAAGCGTATGCATGAGGCCGATCACCGCTGCGGCGCCGCCCATGTCGCCCTTCATGTCTTCCATGCCGGCACCCGGCTTGATGGAAATGCCGCCGGTATCGAAAACGACGCCCTTGCCGATGAAGGCGACCGGCGCCTCCTTCGGCTTGCCGCCCTTCCATTGCATGACGGCGAGCCGCGGCGGGCGGACCGAACCTTGCGCCACGCCGAGCAGCGCACCCATGCCGAGCTTCTTCATCTCCTTCTCGGTGAGGATTTCCACCTCGACGCCGAGCTTCTCCAGTTCCTTGGCCTTGTCGGCGAATTCGACCGGCCCGAGCACGTTCGGCGGCAGGTTGACGAGTTCGCGGGCAAGAAGCACGCCGCCCGCGATCGCTTCGGAATCGGAAAAGGCCTTCTTGGCGGCGGCATGCGCGGCGGTGACGATCGTCACTTTGACGGTCTTCGGCGCCTTGTCGTCGTCTTCGCCCTTCTTGGTCTTGTAGGTGTCGAAGCTGTAGGCGCGCAGCAGCATGCCGAGCGCGAACCCGGCCAGTTCGGCAGCACCGACGGCAATGCCCGGCGCGTCGGCGAAGATTGCAACCTTGGTCATCGACTTGACCGTCGAAGCCGCGACGCCGCCCGCCTTCAGCCAGTCGTAGGCGGTCAGCGTCTCGGCCTTGCCGAGACCCAATACGACCAACCGATCAGCCGGCGACCCCTGCGGCGCAATGAGGTCCAGCGTCGACATCGGCTTGCCGGAAAACTTCGCGATCTCGGCCGCTCGGCTCACGATGCCGGCAGGATCGGCATCGGCGGCACCCGCCGCTGGCCCTTCGCCGGCAAGCTTAAGCTGGATGGCAAGGCCGCCGTCGATCTTGGCGGACTTGGCGAAGGAGATATCGAATTTCACGGACATTGCGACTCCAGGAGGCTTTCGAAAGAAAGCGGCGATCATCGCCGTTTCGGCCGCGAGCGCAAGGGCGAGATGTCGCTACCGTCTCAGCCCGCAGGCCGGTTCGCTCTCCGACGCGTCAAAAAGCCCGATTTCGGGAGCGGGCATTCCCTTCTATCGGTCCGCTGCCCTTCTATCGGTCGCCGGCCCTGTTCAAATCCGGCGCGTCTTGCTCTAGGGTCGCGCCGCCCGACGACCAATGGATAAGTTCGCATGACCTCGCCCTCCCAAACCGTCCCCGAATGGCTGGCCGCCATGCGGCGATTCCTTGCCACGCCGAGGGGATTGTTCATCGTGCTGATGGCGCTCTGGTGGGTGCTGCTGGCGGTCTTCTATCTGGTGCCGCAGATCGATCTTGCGGTGGCGCGCGCCTTCTTCGAACAAGCCGCCTGCGGCGAGGCTATCGAACATGGCCGCGTCTGCGGCAGTTTCCCCTATGGCGCCGAAACGCTCTTCATACTGATCCGGCGCATTCTCTTCTACCTGCCGGCGCTGGTCGCGATCTGGATCATCTACCGGCTGATCGCCAACCTGCAGCACCATGGCACGACCTACAGCCCGCGCAAGACGCGGAATTATTCCATTGCCCTGATTTCCTTCCTGATCGGCCCCTACGTGCTGGTCAACCTGATCCTGAAGCAGGTCTCCAACCGTCCCCGCCCCTACGAGACCGACTTTTTCGGCGGCAGGGACGTGTTCACGCCGGCCGGCGATTTCGGCGGCGCCTGCGTCGGCAACTGTTCCTTCATTTCCGGCGAGGCGGCCGGCGCCGGGTGGCTGGCCTGCCTCATCGTTTTGCTGCCTAAACCGCTGCGTCCGGTGCTCGGCCCGCCGCTGATCGCCATCTCGCTGATCTCGCCGGCGCTGAGGACTTCCTTCGGGGGCCACTACTTTTCCGACGTGACGCTCGGCTGGCTGTCGTCGCTGGTGGTCTATGCGGGGGTGGCCGCGTGTTTCGAAATGTCACAGCGAGCAAGAAAACGGAATTCGCAAACAAATTTGTGACGCGACCCCTGTCGCAATGCTGATATCAATCGCTTAGATAGGCGCGACCGTCATCTCGGGGCAACAAGCTGTCACCATTCCCCGGGTGACGTTGTGCAGGGTATCCAGGCTGGAATGAAGCTTCTCGAAGTCTACATATTGCGCCGGATTTTTCAGATGTTCCTGGTGACGCTCCTGCCGGTGCTCACCATCATCTGGACCATCCAGGTGCTGGGACGCATCAACCTGGTCACCGATACCGGCCAGTCGATGGGCTCGTTCGCGACTCTTGCCACCTTCATCCTGCCCACCATCATCCCCGTCGTGCTGCCTTTCGCGCTCGTCATCGGCATCACCCAGACGCTGACGGCGATGAACAACGATTCGGAGTTGCCGGTCATCGACGCGGCCGGAGCATCGCGCAACATCATCTACCGGCCGGTGCTGATGCTCGGGATCGCGCTCAGCATGTTCTCCTTCCTGGTGACGAATTTCGTCGAGCCGCCTTCGCGCGTCGCAGCTCGCCAGATGGTCGCTGCGGCCTATGCGGACCTGCTCTCCTCGGTCATCGAGGAGAAGACCTTCCGCAGCATCGAGCCGGGTCTCTACGTGCAGATCTCGGAGCGTCATTCCGGCCGCGTGCTCAAGGGCCTGTTCGTCGTCGATTATCGCGACCCGAATTTCGACCTCATCTATTATGCCCGTGAGGGATCGATCGACGAAAGCGGCACCTCGCTCACCATGCGCGACGGCGAGGTCCATCGCAAAGCCGCCGACGGTCGCATCTCGATCATCAAGTTCGTCTCCTACGCCTTCGACCTGTCGGCGATGGCGAAGGCGGAAGGCGGGCTGCCGCAATATTCGTCCGACCGCAGCCTGGCCTTTCTCCTGAACCCGGATCCGAACGATCCGCTCTATCAGAAGTCGCCGAATGCCTATCGGTCGGAACTGCACAGACGCTTGTCCGACTGGCTTTTCCCGATCTGCTTCGCGCTGATCTCGCTGGTCATCGCCGGCAGCACCCGCTCGCACCGGCAGACCCGGGTCCATCCGATGGTATTTGCGCTGTTCCTTGCGTTCGGCGTGCGCTGGCTCGGTTTCTCGGCCACCAACATGGTCGAACGCCATTCGCTCTACACTCCGCTTCCCTACGTCGTGCCGGTCGTCTTCTCGCTGATCGCAATCTTCATGCTTGCCACCAACCGACAGTTCTCGGCGCCGCGCTTCATCACCCGCGGTATGTCGCGCCTGGCCAGCAGCCTGCAGCGCCGGATGCCCGCCTCGCGGACTTCGGGCGGAGGTGCGGCATGATCTTCACGACGCTCGGCCGGTATTTCTTCCGCCGCTATATCGTCACCGCGCTGTGGTTCCTGCTCGGCGTCAGCGCCATCATCTTTCTTGCCGACTTCAGCGAAACCAGCCGCCGCATGTCGGGCTTTACCGGCTATACGGTTTCGGCCGGGCTGCTGATGACCGCCATGCGCTTGCCGCTCATCCTGCAGCAGATCATCCCGACGCTCAGCCTCTTCATCGGCATGACGGTGCTGATCGCGCTGAACCGCCGCTATGAACTGGTGGTGACGCGTGCGGCCGGCATTTCGGTCTGGCAGTTCGTCTCGCCCTTCGTCATCGGAGCGTTTCTGATCGGGCTCGCCACCTTGTTCGTGGTCAATCCGCTCGCCGCGTGGGGCCAGCGCGAATCAGCTTCCATGGAGGCTAGCTGGCGCGAGGCGAGCAACCGGTCGCGAGCGTCCGCCTTCATCCCCTGGATCCGGCAGATCAGCGGCGACGACGATACGATCATCGGCGCCAAGAGCTATCAGGAGAAGGGAACGCTGCTCGTCGACGTGGTGGTTTTCCAGTTCGACAAGGACGGCCGCGTGGCCTTGCGGCAGGATGCCAAGACCGCAAAATTGGAAAATGGTTACTGGCTGCTTAAAGAGGTTCTGGAAAACCGGCCGGGCGAAATTCCGGTGCGTCGCGAGACAGCACAGGTTCGCACCAAGTTGAAGCAGGAATACATTCAAGAGAGTCTGGCGCAGCCTGATACTGTTGCGTTTTTTGATCTTTCCAGAAAAATTGAGGTCAGCAAATCGTTCGGCATTCCCACAAAGGCGCTCGAGACGCAGTACCACTCGCTGCTCTCCCTGCCGATCCTGCTCGTGGCAATGACTCTCATTGCAGCGACAGTTTCATTAAAATTCAGTCGGTTCGCCCAGTCCCGCTCCGTGATTCTGGGTGGAATAGTTTCTGGCTTCGTGCTTTATGTCGTCACTGTGCTTGTGAAAGCATTCGGGAGCAGTGGGGCAATTCCTCCCTTCGTGGCGGTCTGGATTCCAGTGATCGTTGCGACGGCGCTGGGGACGACAATTCTGCTTCATCAGGAGGATGGCTAGTGGCGGTAAGTGACCGCAAACATATAAGACGGCTCGCCGCCGCCCTGCTGACAGGTGTGTCTGTATGCGTATTCGGCGTATCCGCAACGGTTGTGCAGGCGCAAGGTCTGGTGCCTCAGGCAGCGGACGGCGCCAAGATGCTGCTGCGCGCCAATGAGCTCGTCTATAATCAGGATGCCAAGCTGGTCACCGCAACCGGTGGCGTGCAGATCTATTACAATCGCTACAAGATGGTGGCGCAGCGCGTTCAGTACGATCAGAAGAGCGGCCGCGTCATGGCGACCGGCAATATCGAGCTGATCGAGCCGGGCGGCAGCCGCGTCTACGCCGAGCAGCTTGATGTCACCGACAGTTTCAGCGAAGGTTTCATCAACGCGCTTCGCGTCGAGACCACCGACAATACCCGCCTTGCCGCCGAGAGCGCCGAGCGCCAGCCCGGCGACCTGATGGTGCTCAACAACAGCGTCTACACCGCCTGTCTTCCGTGCACCCAGACGCCCGGCAAAGCTCCGCTCTGGCAGGTCAAGGCGCAGCGTATCGTCCGCAACGGCCAGACCCATACGATTCGCCTGGAAAACGCCCAGTTCGAACTGTTCGGCCTGCCGATCGGCCGTCTGCCGTTTGCGATCGAGGTTCCGGACGAAACGGTCGAGCGCAAGTCAGGCCTTCTCTTCCCGCAATACAGCGCGAGCGACAATCTCGGCTTCGGCGTGACCGTGCCCTACTATCACGTGTTCTCGCCGAGCATGGATGCGACGCTCAGCCCCACCTATTTTTCCAATCAGGGGCTGCTGCTCCAGGGCGAGATCCGCAACAAGTTCGAGACAGGCGAGCACACGTTCCGCTTCGCCGGCATCCACCAGAACGATCCGGGGGCCTTCAAACCGAATACCAGCGACAGTGCCGCGGACAACCGCTTCATGGCCGCCTCCAAGGGTGAATTCAGGATCAATCCGCGCTGGACGTTCGGCTGGAATGTCATGACCCAGAGCGACAACAATTTTTCACGGACCTACAAGTTGACCGGCGTCGGGAGCAGCACGTTCACCAACGACATCTATCTCACCGGGTTGGGGACGCGGAACTATTTCGACCTGCACAACTATTATTTCAACATCCAGGACGACACCTATAGCAACACGGCCGAACAGAAGCAGGCGATCGTCTATCCTTCGCTCGACTACACCTACTATGCGCCGGAACCGATCCTCGGCGGCGAGCTTTCGGTCACCTCCAACGTTACCAACCTGTCCCGTCGCGAAGACGACTGGTACAGGGAAGGCACGACTAATCGTTTCCCGGGTCTTGAAGGCAGCTACAGCCGCTTGACCGTGGAAGCCGAATGGAAGCGCACCTTCAACACGCTCGACGGCCTGCTGCTGACGCCGATCCTCGCCGCCCGCGGCGACGGCATCCGCCATACCGGTTCCGGCACTCCGGGTGCCTATTTCGGCGATATGGAGACTGAAGGCGCCAACGGCCGTTACATGCTCACGGCCGGTCTCGAGGCGCGTTATCCGATCCTGCTGACCACCGAAAACAGCAGCCATATCATCGAGCCGATTGCGCAGATCTTCGCGCGTCCCGACGAGCAGATGGCGGGCGGGTTGCCGAACGAGGATGCGCAGAGCTTCGTCTTCGACGCTACCAGCCTTTTCGAGCGTGACAAGTTTTCGGGCTTCGACCGTGTCGAAGGCGGCACGCGCGCCAATGTCGGCCTTCGTTATACCGGTACGTTCGCAAACGGCATCGGCGTGCGCAGCGTTGTCGGCCAGTCCTATCAGATTGCCGGCCAGAACTCGTTCGCCACCGAGGACCTGGTTCATGCAGGCGCCGATTCTGGTCTCGAAACGCGGCGGTCCGATTATGTCGCGATGGCAGCCATCGATCTGCCACAGGGCTTCACGATCGGGGCAAATGCCCGCTTCGACGAAAAGACGTTTGCGATCAAGCGCACCGATGCCTCGCTCGGCTACACGACGCCGCGGGTAAGCGGCACGCTGGTCTACACGCAGGTCGATGCTCAGCCGGAATACGGTTCGGACGACGCGAGGGACGTGCTGAAGCACTCGATGAGCTTCCGGATCAACGAAAACTGGGCGCTTGCCGGCACCGCGACCTGGGACCTTGTGGACAAGCAATTGATCCGGCGCGGCATTGGCATCAGCTATGCGGACGAGTGCACGATCTTTACGCTCGCCTACACGGACAAGCCGTCGGACACGGCTGCCAACGACTGGACCGTCAGCGCACGCTTGAGTTTCCGCACACTTGGCGATATCAGCGTCGGCTCTACCACAGGATTCGACCAGGACTACCGCAACTGATGTGGCGGTTCGTCCGCTCGGTGAAGCGTCATCGTTTCGCCGCAAGAATTGTGCAAGCGGTCGCGGATAGAGTATGAAAGGCGAGGCTGGGCGGGTTCAAGTACCCACCGGGGCGGGAAAAGGGATTGGTATCATGTTCGCAATGACCGCAACGCGCAAGCTGATGCTGGCCGCGGCCGCTTTGGCCGCCTCGGTCGTCATCCAGCCCGGCGTCCAGCAGGCGCAGGCCGCAAGCGAAGTCTCAGCCGTCGTCAACAGGACGGCGATCACCAGCAGCGATGTCGCCAAGCGCGTCGCCTTCCTGCGCCTTCAGCGTCAGAAGGCCGATGCCAAGACGGCGCGCGAGGTACTGGTGGATGAGGCGCTGAAGCGCCAGGAAATCTCCCGCGTGAAAATGTCGGTCAGCACCGAGGACGTCGACAAGGCCTTCGAGCGGTTTGCCGCCGGCAACAAGCTGAGCGTGGCGCAGATGAGCCAGATTCTCGAGAAAGCCGGCGTCGGCGTCGAGCATTTCAAGAGTTACATCGCCGTGCAGATGAGCTGGCCGCGGCTGGTCAACGCCCGTTACGGCGGCTCGCGCGGCCGCATGTCGAGCCAGGAACTCGTCAAGCGCATGATGGAGAACAAGGAAAAGCCGGTCACCACCGAATATTTCCTGCAACAGGTAATCTTCGTCGTGCCCCCGGCCAAACGCAACGCCATTCTCGCCAAGCGCCAGAAGGAAGCGAACGCCGCACGCTCCAAATTCCCGGGCTGCGAGCAGTCGAAAGATTTCGCCGCGACCATGCTGGACGTGTCGATCCGCGACCTCGGCCGCGTTCTCGCCCCCGAACTGCCGGCCGACTGGAAGCCGCTGATCGAGAAGACAGCCGACGGCGGCACGACGGGCACCCGCGTCACCGAACGCGGCGTCGAGTTTCTGGCCATCTGCAAGCAGCGCCAGGTGTCGGACGATCTCGCGGCGGAAGTCGTGTTCCGCGCCGAGGACCTCGGCAAGGAGAAGAAGGGCGCTCCCGACCCCAACGACAAGAAATATCTCGACGACCTGCGCAGCAAGGCACAGATCGAGTATCGCTGACCTCGACACTTAAGCCATTCCCGGAGCCGTAATGCCTCTCGACCGTCCGCTTGCATTGACCCAGGGCGATCCTGCCGGCATCGGCCCCGATATCACGCTTGTCGCCTGGGCCTCGCGTCAGAAATACGACCTGCCGCCTTTCCTCTTCCTCGGCGATCCGGCCGTGCTCAGGGCCCGCGCCGTGATGCTCGGCCTCGACGTGCCGATCCGGGAAGCGGGTAGCGACAGCGCGATGTCGATCTTTCAGGATGCCCTGCCCGTTCTGCCAATTGCCGCCGGCGCAGAAATCGCCGCCGGCGAACCGCATGTGGCAACCGCCAAGGGGACGATCCAGGCAATCCAGACCGCCGTTTCGCTCTCGCTCGAAGGCAAGGCCGCCGGCACGGTCACCAATCCGATCGCCAAGTCCATTCTCTACCAGGCCGGCTTCGGTTTCCCCGGCCACACGGAATTTCTCGCCGACCTTGCCGAGCGCGCCACGGGCAAGAAGATCCTGCCGGTGATGATGCTGGCGGGGCCGAAGCTTAGGGCGATCCCCGTCACCATCCATATCCCGCTGAAGGACGTGCCCGCCGCGCTCAGCACGGATCTCATCGCCGAGACCTGCCGCATCGCCCATCACGATCTCAAGACCCGTTTCGGTATCGACAAGCCGCGGCTTGCGGTAACTGGTCTCAACCCGCATGCGGGTGAGGATGGCGCGATCGGCCGTGAGGACCAGGACATCATCCATCCGGCGATCTTCAAGCTGCGGGCCGAAGGCCTGCACGTCTTCGGGCCGCTGCCGGCCGATACGATGTTCCACGACGAGGCGCGCGCTCGCTACGACGTGGCAATCTGCATGTATCACGACCAAGCGCTGATCCCCGCCAAGGCGCTCGGGTTCGACACCTCTGTCAACGTCACGCTCGGCCTGCCGTTCATCCGCACCTCGCCCGATCACGGCACGGCGTTCGGCATTGCCGGCCAGGGTGTCGCACGCGAGACGAGCCTCGTCGAAGCGATCAAGCTTGCCGGCAATCTCGCTCTGACGTCGAAAGCCGGCTGATGGCCACTCTGGATGGCTTGCCGCCGCTGCGGGACGTGATCCAGCGTCACGGGCTCGACGCCAGGAAAGCGCTCGGACAGAATTTCCTTCTCGACCTCAACCTCACCCAGAAGATCGCCCGCAGCGCCGGGCCGCTCGGCGATGCAACCGTCTTCGAGGTCGGCCCCGGGCCTGGCGGCCTGACCCGCGCAATCCTGTCGCTCGGCGCCAAAAAGGTGATCGCCGTCGAACGGGACAGCCGCTGTCTTCCTGCTCTCGCGGAAATCGGCGAGCATTATCCCGGCCGGCTCGAAGTGATCGAGGGCGATGCGCTGAAGACGGATTTTGCGGCGCTCGCGCCTGAAGGCCCGGTGAAGATCATCGCCAACCTGCCCTACAACGTCGGCACCCAGCTACTCATCAACTGGCTGCTGCCTTCGCCCGACCGATGGCCGCCCTTCTGGGAAAGCCTGACGCTGATGTTTCAGAAGGAAGTCGGCCAGCGGATCGTCGCCGACGAGGACGATGACCATTATGGCCGCCTCGGCGTGCTCGCCGGTTGGCGCACCGATGCGCACATGGTCTTCGACGTGCCGCCGCAGGCCTTCACGCCGCCGCCAAAGGTCACCTCAACGGTGGTGCACCTGACGCCCCGGACAAATCCCCTGCCCTGCGACGTCACCAAACTCGAACGCGTCACCCACGCCGCCTTCGGCCAGCGCCGCAAGATGCTGCGCCAGAGCGTCAAATCACTCGGTGGCGAGGCGCTATTGGTGAAAGCCGGCATCGACCCAGCACGGCGGGCGGAAACGCTGTCGGTCGAAGAGTTCGTTCGGTTGGCGAACTGTCTCTGAGCTCCGGCCAAGACCGCTTTCGGCCCGAATCTGCAGTTGGCGATCTTGGCGTAGACGAGCGGCTTTGCCCTTCCGCATTGCGGCGGATTCGCAGTCTTTTAGCGACAGATGAGCGACAAGCGCCAGCTCCGCTCAGGTTCATCTAGTTTGGTCATATTGCCAGCGCGCCTGCTCGATCACATCCCGATTTGAATCTGCCCAGGTCATCAAGGCCATGACTGGGGCGAGAAGCGACCTGCCGACCGCAGTCAGTTCGTAATCCACGCGCGGTGGGATCGTCGGAAAGTGGGTGCGACTGATCAAACCGTCGCGTTCCAATTGCCGAAGCGTAATCGTGAGCATCCGCTGCGAGATCCCGTCGATCTGCCGTCGCAATGCATTGAAGCGGACCGGCCCATCCTTCAGGGCCACGAAGATGTAAAGACTCCATTTATCGGCGATGCGATCGAGGATTTCCCGAACGGGACGGCAGTCGGCGTCTTCGCTTGGGGTAGGAAACTCTATGTCACCGAGTGTCATGAATGTGCCTTCTTGCGAACGGTCAAATAGTTATCTTAATAGGGTTGGTCACAATTTGATACTACTCATTCCCCCAGGAGCCACCAATGACCAACATCCTCCTCGTTACCTCCAGCCCACGCGGTCCTCAGAGCCTTTCCACCCGATTTTCCCGTGACATCGCTGAAAGCCTCAGCGCCCGTTCTGCCGGCACAATTGTCGAACGTGATCTTGGGGCGGCACCGCTGCCGCATATCGCGGCAGCCTATATCGACGGCCGCGTTGCGCCGCCCGAGACACGTACACCCGAACAGGTCGAAGCCGTCGATCTCGCTCAAAGCCTCGTTGATGAGGTTCAGGCTGCCGACGTAATTGTCGTTGGCTCGGGCATGATCAACTTCGGCCCGCCGACGCAGCTCAAGGCTTGGTTTGACTACATCACTTGGCCTGGCGTCACCTTTCGCTACGATGCAACCGGCGTGATGGGATTGTTGCCCGCCAAGAAAGTCTATCTCGTGACGGCAACTGGCGGCGTCTTTTCGGAAGGCAGGAACGCCCCGTTAGACTTCCAGACCACCTATCTCGTGCATCTTCTCGGTTTTATCGGACTGACGGATATCGAAGTGGTCCGCGTGGAAGGGACACTCGTCAGCCCGGACGCTGCCAAGGCTGCGATCGCCTCCACCGAAGCCCAGATCCGGGCTGCACTAGAGCGTGCCGCCTGACCGGCAAACCCATCAGTCAGCTAGCCAAGAAATCGGCGAATGGCCCTGATGCGAGCGGGGTCGAAGAATTCGCTAGGCTGGCGAACTGTCTTTGAGCAGTCCTCTACGCCACCAGGGCCGTTGCCGGTTTCTTGAGACGTAAACCGAGAACCAGCGGGACGCTGGCGGCGTAGACAGCGACCACCGATAGCCAGATCGCACCTGGCCATTGCTCCCGCACGACGAAATAGAAGCTGGAAAAAGCCAACGGTCCCACGATCGAGGCCAGGCTCACGGCCGAGGCCAGCACGCCCTGGAACTGGCCTTGCTGGCTCTCGTCGACCTGCCGGGTCGCCAGAGACTGCAGGGCCGGCACGCCGATGCCGCCGAGGGCGAAAACCGGCATGATCGCGAAGATCATCCAGCTCTCGGTCGCAAAGGCCATGACGGTCAATGCAATGCAGGCGCCGGCAACACCCGTCAGAATGGCAGTTCGCTCGCCGAGCAGCTTCACGGCCGGTCCCGGAAGGAACGCCTGGGCGAGCGTCTGGCAGACACCGAATGTGCCGAGCGAAAGACCGATCCAAAGCCCGTTCCACCGGAAAGCGTCGCTCCCCCAGAGGGCCCAGGAGGTGCCATAGGCCTCGCCGGTGGCGCTGAAGACGAAAAAGATGAAGATGAGCGGCAGCAGGCTCTTCACCGAGAACACCCAACGCAGCGGCGACAGCGGGTTAAGTGCTCCGAGGTCGATTTTCTCCCGTTTGGGTGCGCGCGACTCCGGCAGGATGAAGAATGCCAGCAGAAGATTGCAGGCATTGAGCATGGCCGCCGCCATGAAGGGCAGCCGCAGCCAGTAATCACCAAGGGCGCCGCCAAGAATGGGGCCGACGATGAAACCGATGCCGAACATGGCGTTGAACAGGCCAAATCGGCGGGCGCGCTTATCCTCGGGGGAAATGTCGGTGATGTAAGCGGCCGCCACCGAGGTGTTGGCACTGGTCAACCCGGCAATGGCGCGACCGAGCAGCAACATCCAGAGGCTGGGCGCAAAGGCGAGGAACAGGTAGTTGATGGCCGCGCCGGCAAGCGAGATCAGAAGCACCGGGCGTCGCCCAAGCCGGTCGCTCAGCGAACCGAGCACCGGTGCGAAGATGAACTGCATGACTGCGTAGAGGGCAGTCATGATGCCGATATAGGGAGCCACGTTTTCAGTGTGGGTGACGTCCTGCAGCAGCGAGGGCAGGATCGGAAAGATGAGGCCAATGCCAACGGCATCAAGGACGATGGCAGTGAAAATAACGATGAGGGATCTGTTCATGGCACGCTCCGGTGGACGCGAGCATGCAAGCGCCGCCAGGCGCCATCGCTCGCGATTAGGCCTGACGGACGTCAGGCGTTCTTTTCTGGGGAACGCTGGCCGATCCACGCTCGAAAGGGCATGGATGGCGTGTGCTTGACCACCTGGACGACAATTCGTCCACCTGTTTACTCCGCCACTGAGCGGATCAAGGGAAGCAGTCGCTTTTCGCGATATTTGCCAGTTACACCCGACAACTAAATTCGACAAGGCTCTTTTTTTGCCACTACTTCCATCAACGGCCGTCTTTGAAGTCCCCCGGGCTGGCCACCACCGCATCTTTCTCCGCTTTGGATCTAGAATGGGCAGCCGCGTTTCAGCCTGCCGGGAACCTTTGGTGTTCCGTCTCGTTCGAATTTAAGAGCTGAGGACGCCTGGCATGGCAATTAGAACTGTTCAGTTTCTGACAATCATCGTCTCTGCGCTCACGCTGATTCCGGCGGGAGCGCATCTTGCCGCTCTGCCCAACAAGATTGACTTGCCGCAGGCCGAGTATTTCACCGTGCAGGGAATCTACCGAGGATGGGCCGCTCTCGGGGCGTTATGGGCACTTGCGTTGATCCTGAACATCGCGCTCGCATTTCTTGTCCGCTCGCAGGCGCGGTCCCTCGGATTTTCCGTGGCCGCCGTCGCTTGTTTTTCCGCGATGATCATCATCTTTTATCATTGGACGTTTCCGGCCAATCAGGCGACGCAGAATTGGATCGTTGCTCCTGCAAATTGGCAAGCGCTGAGACAGCAATGGGAATACTCCCATGCGGCGAACACGGTGATCGCCTTCCTGGCCGTCTGCTTTGTTACATTGTCCACGCTTTGCTGGAAGCCGTCCTACTGAGAACTCCTCCGCAACGTGACCTTCGAATAGCTTAAAGCTTCGGCTCTTCCGTCAGCAGTTCGCTGACGAAATCGAACAGGCCGTGGCGGCGGTCGCGGCGGATGCGTTCGGCGTTGACGATGCAGCTGACATGCCCGAAAGCCTCGTCGAGATCGTCATTGACGATGACGTAGTCGTATTCCCGCCAATGCTCGATCTCGGCGCGGGAATTCAGGAGCCGCGTGCGGATCACCTCTTCGGAGTCCTCGGCGCGGCGGTGCAGGCGCGACTGCAGTTCGGTCATGGTCGGCGGCAGCACGAAGATGGAGACGACGTCGGCCGCCATCTTTTCCTGCAGCTGGCGGGCGCCCTGCCAGTCGATGTCGAACAGCATGTCGCGGCCTTCGCTCATCGCCAGTTCCACCGGCTCGCGCGGAGTACCGTAGAAATTGCCGTGCACCTCGGCCCATTCGAGCAGGTCCCCGGCGTCGCGCATCTTCTCGAATTGCTGCACGGTGATGAAATGATAGTGCTTGTCGGCGATCTCGCTCGGCCGCTTGGCCCGCGTTGTGACGCTGATCGAGATTTCGAGGCTGCGATCCGCATCCAGGAGATTGCGGGCGATCGTCGACTTGCCGGCGCCCGACGGCGAGGAAAGAACCAGCATCAGCCCGCGCCGGGCGATCTTCACGGGCGAGGACGGCTTGCCCTGGGACGATGGGGCCGGGCTCATGTCTTACTCCAGATTCTGGACCTGTTCGCGGAACTGGTCGATGACGACTTTCAACTCTATGCCGGCGGAGGTGACCGCGGCCGAATTGGACTTCGAACAGATAGTATTCGATTCCCGGTTAAATTCCTGTGCAAGGAAATCAAGCCGCCGGCCGACCGGGCCGCCCTTGTCTATAAGTTCGTTGGCAGCCGCCACATGGGCCTTCAGCCGGTCGATCTCTTCGCGCAGATCGGCCTTGGTAGCAAGCAGCGCCGCCTCCGCATGCAGCCGGTCGCGGTCGAGCGTCGGCGCCTCCTGGAGAAGCGCTGCGAGCTGGAAGGAGAGCTTGCGGGCGATCTCTTCCGGCGTGCGGGAAGGATCTGCCTCGACGACTTGGGCGAGCTCGGCGATGCGGGCGACCTGGCTCTTCAGCACGGCTGCAAGCGCCGTGCCCTCGCCTTCGCGCATCCGCTGCAGATGGCCGATCGCCTCGTCGAGACTCGTGAGGATTGCAGTATCGCGTGCCGCGACCGTCTCCTCGTCTTCTTCTGCCTCGCGGATGTCGACCAGGCCGCGAATGCCCATCAGCGTGTCGAGCCTGAGCGGCGACGGATCAACGAGATTTCCGAGTTCGGCACGCAGCGCCAGCACGGCCGCCAGCGCATCGCGGTTCAGCACCGCTTCCACCTTGGTCTCGGCAACGGTGAGGGTGAGGGTCGCCTGCAGATTGCCGCGTGAAAACTTCTCCGTGATCAGCCGGCGGACGTCCGGCTCCAGGCGTTCGAGGCCGGGCGGCAGACGCAGCCTTATATCGAGGCCCTTGCCGTTCACCGAGCGCAGTTCCCATGCGTAACGGTTGCGCCCGCTCGTGCCTTCGCTGCGGGCAAAACCGGTCATGGACTGCAATGTCATCGGTGTCTCCAGATCATGCTTTAAAGGAAGCGGTCAGTTGCTCTTCGGCGGCTTTTCCGCTTCGTCGCCATCCGGCTGGCCGTCCACCACTTCCGGGTTTGCGGCGCGCTCGGATTCCATTCTACGCCAACGGCGGACGTTGGCATTGTGTTCCTCGAGCGTCGCGGCGAACACATGACCGCCGGTGCCGTCGGCCACGAAATAGAGGTCCTTGGTCCGCCAGGGATTGGCCACGGCCTGCAGCGCGGCGCGCCCGGGATTGGAGATCGGCGTCGGCGGCAGGCCCTTGATCTGGTAGGTGTTGTAGGGCGTCTGCCTGGCGAGGTCCGACTTGAAGATCGGCCGGTCGGAAGGTTTTCCCTCGCCGCCGAAGATGCCGTAGACGATCGTCGGATCCGATTGCAGGCGCATGCCGCGCTGCAGCCGGTTGATGAAGACGGAGGCCACATGAGCGCGCTCGTCTTCCTTGCCGGTCTCCTTCTCGACGATCGAAGCGAGCACGACGAATTCTTCCTTGGTCTTGATCGGCAGGCCGGGATCGCGGCGCTCCCAGATCTGATCGACCAGCTTCTGCTGTGCGACGCGCATCTGCTGGATGATGTCGGCCCGCTTATTGCCGCGCGTGAACTTGTACGTGTCGGGGCGCAGGCTGCCTTCCTGCGGCAGTTCGGCCGGCAGGTCGCCTTCGAGAGCCGGGTCCTCGGCAAGCCGCAGCATCATCTGCCTGACGGTCAGGCCTTCAGGAAAAACAACGGAATAGAGGATCGACTTGCCACCTTCCAGCACGCCCATGACGTCCTTCATGGAGGCGCGTGCCTTGATCTCGTATTCGCCGGCCTTCAGCGTCTCGCCGTTGCGGAGATAGGTGGCAGTCATGTAGCGGAAGATGCGCGCATCGGAAATGATGCCGTTGCGCTCCAGATTGCTGGCAATTTCAGAGTTGCTGTTGCCGGGGCGGACCATGAAATGAGTGTTGGCTTCGAGCGGGCCCGGCTGCTGGAACGCCGAGATCATGTAGTAGAAGCCGGCAATCCCGATCACGCAGAGAACGACGACCATGGTCATCACGAAATTCAGGAAGATGACGACCTGGCTGCGCGCCTTCTTGGAACGGCGGGGCGGTTCCGGAACACGTTCGGGCTTCAGGGCCTCGTTCGGCGATTTCGGAATAATCGGCCCCCTGCCATTGCCGGGCGGCAGTTCACTGACATGATTCGTATCGTTCAACCGCGCCCCCCGGGGTTAACGCCCCCTACAGACTCAAAGACTTGCAACCCGCTGTTTGGCCAACCAATGCGGCGAAAAACAGGTCCAGAAGATGATACGAGCCGGCTCGCGAGTCCAGCCGGCATATGTTTCAGGGGCCGAAACGATCCATGCCCGAAAAGTTCGGCCCAAAGATCGAGGCGCCAGAGATCAGGCCCGAAAGATCAGGCCTCGTAGCGGCGCAGCACGAGAGATGCGTTGGTGCCGCCGAAACCGAAGGAGTTCGACAGCGCCACATTGATCTCGCGCTTGCGGGCCTTGTGCGGCACCAGGTCGATCGCCGTCTCGACATCGGGATTGTCGAGGTTGAGCGTCGGCGGCGCGATATTGTCGCGGATGGCGAGCGCCGAGAAAATCGCCTCGACCGCACCGGCAGCACCGAGAAGATGGCCGATCGCCGACTTGGTCGACGACATCGAGATCTTCGAGGCCGCATTGCCGACCAGACGCTCGACCGCGCCAAGCTCGATCGTGTCGGCCATGGTCGAGGTGCCATGGGCGTTGATGTAGTCAACGTCCGACGCCGAAATACCCGCACGCTTCAGCGCCGCAGTCATGCAGCGGAACGCGCCGTCGCCGTCTTCCGACGGCGCGGTGATGTGGAAGGCGTCCCCGGACATTCCGTAGCCGACCACTTCCGCGTAGATCTTGGCGCCGCGGGCCTTGGCATGTTCCAGCTCTTCCAGAACCACGATGCCGGCACCCTCGCCCATGACGAAACCATCGCGATCGCGGTCATAGGGGCGCGAAGCCTTCTGCGGATCGTCGTTGTGTTGGGTCGAAAGCGCCTTGCAGGCGGCAAACCCGGCCAGCGAAATGCGGCAGATAGGCGATTCCGCGCCGCCGGCGACCATCACCTCGGCATCGCCGAAGGCAATCATCCGGGCCGCATCGCCGATGGCGTGCGCGCCGGTGGAACAGGCAGTGACGACGGCGTGGTTCGGACCGCGCAGCTTGTGGCGGATAGACACCTGGCCGGAGACCAGATTGATCAGCCGGCCGGGAATGAAGAAGGGCGAGATGCGGCGCGGACCCTTGTCGCGCAGCGTATAGCCTGCCTCTACAATGCCTTCGAGGCCGCCGATGCCCGAGCCGATCAGCACGCCGGTGGCGATCTGGTCCTCGTCGGTCTTCGGATGCCAGCCGGCATCTTCAAGCGCCATCTCGGCAGCGGCCACGCCGTAGATGATGAAGGGATCGACCTTGCGCTGTTCCTTCGGCTCCATCCACTGGTCAACGTTGAACGTGCCATCGGAGCCGTCGCCGACAGGAATGCGGCAGGCGATTTTTGCGGGAAGGTCTTCGACCTCGAATTCAGTGACGACGCGGGCGGCATTGCCGCCGGCAAGCAGCCGCGACCAGCTGACTTCCGTTCCGCATCCGAGAGGAGATACCATGCCGGTACCGGTGATAACGACCCGTCTCATCGCCAGTGCCCTACCCTATAATTTTTCTCGATTTTTCAGGGCCCAAGCCCCAATTGCTGAAACGGCCCGAACAAGCGGGCCGTTTGCGGGATCTGCCTTGCGGCGCCATCCCCTCTATGTCGGGTCGATCAGGCCTGAGCCTTCTCGATGAACTTCACAGCGTCGCCGACGGTCAGGATGGAATCGGCGGCATCGTCGGGGATTTCAACGCCGAATTCTTCCTCGAAAGCCATGACCAGTTCGACGGTGTCGAGCGAGTCCGCACCAAGATCGTCGATGAAGCTTGCGCCTTCGACGACTTTGTCGGCGTCGACGCCGAGGTGGTCAATAACAATTTTCTTCACGCGTTCTGCGATATCGCTCATGTCGGTTTCCTCGACCTTTGTCTTTATCGAATGCCCGATTGGCATCCGCACCCTGTTAAAAACCTGCGACCGCCGCTTGTTCAGCGCCGATGCGGGCAAACCCGTTCTCCCCTTTTCAGGTTCCAATCCTATCGCGCTCACGCAATATGACGGCCTGCATATCAGGGTGACCATTCACAGTCATGGCCCGCTTAACATGGTTTCCGTGTTCAGCAAAGCCAGAATTTGTTCCATTGCACAGCCGCCAACAACCGTTTGCAACGTGTTTTCTTGAAGGCGGCACTCAATCAGATCATCGCCATGCCGCCGTTGACATGCAGGGTCTGGCCGGTGACGTAACCCGCCTCGTTGGAGGCGAGATAAAGAACCGCAGACGCGATGTCCGAACCGGCGCCCATGCGCTTCATCGGAATGGCGCCGAGGATCGCCTCTTTCTGCTTATCGTTGAGCTTGCCGGTCATCGCGCTGTCGATGAAGCCCGGTGCGACGCAATTGACCGTCACATTGCGGGTGGCGATTTCCTGGGCGAGCGACTTGGAGAAGCCGATCATGCCAGCCTTGGAGGCGCAGTAATTGGTCTGGCCCGGATTGCCGGTGATGCCGACCACGGAGGTGATGTTGATGATGCGGCCATAACGGCGGCGCATCATCGGATGGGTGAGTTCGCGGGTCAGGCGGAAGACCGCCGTCAGGTTGACTTCCAGGACCTTGTCCCAGTCGTCGTCGCTCATGCGCACGAACAGGCCGTCCTTGGTGATGCCGGCATTGTTGACGAGGATGTCGACGCCTTCGAGCTCGGCCTCGGCCTTCTCACCGAGCGCCTTCACTTCGGCGCGGTCGGTGAGATTTGCCGGGAAGATCTTGACGCGCTCGCCGAGTTCGCCGGCCAGAGCTTCGAGCTTTTCGACGCGGGTGCCATGCAGGCCGACGGTGGCGCCTCGGCTATGCAGCATCCGGGCGATCTCCTCGCCGAGCCCGCCGGTTGCGCCCGTCACCAATGCCTTGCGGCCGGTCAAATCAAACATGATCGTGTTCCTTCGCGTGTCTCTGGTTTCAGCCCATGATGGCTGTGAGCGCGGCTTCGATATCGGCCGGCGTGTTGACGGCAATGCCGGAGATATTCTTGTCGATGCGGCGGGCAAGGCCGGTCAGCACTTTTCCCGAGCCGATCTCATAAAGAGTGGTCACGCCGTTGGCGCCGAACCATTCCACCGTCTCGCGCCAGCGGACCTGGCCCGTCACCTGGGTGACCAGCAGCGTGGCGACCTCGTCGGCATCGTAGACCGGCACGGCACGCACGTTGGCGATTACCGGCACGACCGGATTATGCTTCTCCACCTTGTCGAGCGCGTGACGCATGGCGTCGGCGGCCGGCGCCATCAGGTCGCTGTGGAAAGGTGCGGAGACCGGCAGCATGATGGCGCGCTTGGCGCCCTTTTCGGTCGCAAGCCCGGCTGCCTTCTCGACAGCTGCCTTGGAGCCGGAGATGACGAGCTGGCCGCCACCATTGTCGTTGGCAATCTGGCAGACGCCGGCATCGCGGGCCGCAGCGCAGATCGCGTCGACGTCGCCGTGTTCAAGGCCGATGATCGCCGCCATGGCGCCCTGCCCGACCGGAACCGCCGACTGCATGGCGTCGCCGCGGATGCGCAGCAGGCGTGCGGTATCGGCCAGCGAAAAAGTGCCGGCAGCGCACAGCGCCGAGTATTCTCCGAGCGAATGGCCGGCAACGAAGGCAACCTTGTCGGCGAGCTTCAGGCCGCGCGCTTCCATCACCCGGATCGCTGCGACAGAGACCGCCATCAGCGCCGGCTGCGCATTGGCGGTCAGCGTCAACGTTTCTTCCGGACCATTCCACATGATGTCGGAAAGCTTCTGGCCGAGCGCCTCGTCGACTTCATCGAAGACGGCGCGGGCTTCGGGAAAAGCCTCCGCCAGATCCTTGCCCATGCCGACGGCCTGGCTGCCCTGGCCGGGGAACGTGAATGCGATCGTGCTCATGGGGATGATTTCCTTCCCTTATGTTTTGCCTCTCCATTCACATTCCGGCCCGGAGAGTCAAGGGCAGCGCGGTTTTCGAGCCCTTTTACAACCTGTTGTCCCCTTGCGCTTCATCAAATCCGGCTTAGAGTGCCGCCGACTTTTTGAGAACGGGATCTCATTTCCATGAAGTATAAAAAACTCGGCCGCACGGACTTGTCCGTGTCGGAAATCTGCCTTGGCACCATGACCTGGGGCACCCAGAATTCGGAAGCCGAAGCCCATGAGCAGATGGACCACGCTTTCGAGAACGGCGTCAACTTCTTCGATACTGCCGAACTCTATCCGACCACGCCGGTCAGCGCCGCCACCTATGGCCGCACCGAGGAATATATCGGCACCTGGCTGAAAAAGAGCGGCAAGCGCAAGGACCTCGTCCTCGCCACGAAGATCGCCGGCAGCGGCCGTCCGCATATCCGCGATGGGCGTGACATCGAATCCGCCACCATCCGCGAGGCGGTCGACGCCAGCCTGACCCGCCTGCAGACCGATTATCTAGACCTCTACCAGATCCACTGGCCGAACCGCGGCACGTTCCATTTCCGCAATTCCTGGACCTTCGACGTCACGCAGCAGGACCGCGACAAGGCGGCGGCCGAAATCGCCGAGATTCTCGAGACGCTCGGCGATCTGGTGAAGGAAGGCAAGCTCCGCGCCGTCGGCCTTTCCAACGAAAGCGCCTGGGGCGCGATGAAGTACCTGCGGCTGTCGGAGAAAAAGGCCCTGCCGCGCATCGCCTCGCTGCAGAACGAATATAATCTCCTCTACCGGCACTTCGATCTCGACCTCGCCGAGGTCGCGCACCACGAGGGCGTCGGGCTGATGGCCTATTCGCCGCTCGCCGCCGGCATCCTCACCGGCAAGTATCAGAACGGCGCAAGGCCGGAAAGCTCGCGCGCCACGATCAACAAGGATCTCGGCGGCCGCCTGACGCCCTATCAGGAGCCGGCAGTGAAGGCCTATATCGAGGTCGCGGCCAAACACGGCCTCGACCTCGCCCAGATGGCGCTCGCCTTCTGCCTATCGCGCGCCTTCATGACGTCGATCATCGTCGGCGCAACGTCCGTCGCCCAGCTGAAGCATGACATGGCGGCGGCCGACGTGACACTGTCTGACGAGGTGTTCGCGGACATCGCCAAGGTCCATCGTCAATATCCGATGCCGCTGTAAGATAGGGCATGCATTCGGGGGGAGCAAAGCCATGTCACGAGCCAGGACAACATCGACGGGCCACGAGGCGAGCGACGCTTCCTGGCTCGATCTTCATTACCGTTCGTCGCGGGCGGAATACGAGCACGCGCTCTCGAGCGTCGGAATAAAAACCGGATGGTCGGTGCTCGACGCCGGCTGCGGCGGGGGCGACTTCCTTCCGCTGCTTGCCGAGTTCGTGGGAACGGAGGGGGCGATCACCGCCCTTGACCTGGCACCCGAAAACATCGCCAGGGTGGAAACGCTTGCCCGGGAAGGCCGCCTCCCCTCCGGTATCGTCACCAAGGTCGGCAGCCTCCTCGATCTTCCCTTTCCGGACGCGGCGTTCGACTGCGTCTGGATCGCCAATGTCGCGCAATACCTGACGCCGGCCGAATTCGAGACCGCCGTCGCCGAAGCGCGGCGCGTCCTCAAACCCGGCGGCCTGCTGGCGATCAAGGAATTCGACTCGCATATCCTCCAGGTCCTGCCGATGGATAGCGGCGCCTTTTCGCGCTTCATGAATATCCGGCTGGCGACCTTCGCCACCAAAGGCGTACTCGGCACCGGCTCGGGAACCGGCATCGCCTCGCGCCTTCGCGCAACCGGGCTGACGGACATCACCGCACGCGGTTTCCTGGTGGAGCGCTGGGCCGATTGCGGTGCGGACACCAAGGCCTATGTCCGCAACCTGCTTTCCTATTTCGCGACGGTCGCGCCGCAATACCCGCTGCCGTCCGAGGATTTCGCCACCTGGCAGGGCGTTGCCGCCAATCCTGAGAGGCTGCTTGACGATCCCGGCTTCTGCTACCGCGAATTCTTCGTGCTGACGCTTGCCACCATGCCAGGCTGAGCACGCGTGATTTTCGAACGAAGCCTCCGGGCGAGAGCGGCGCTACATCGATCAGCAAGCGTACAAGGCGGATGACGGGCGGAAGTTCGAGGAACGGCCTTGCCATCTCGCCAAAAATCCGTATAAGCGCACTGTTCGCAACACCCGGTCTTCTGGCTGGTGGCTGAACGGAGGGCAGGTTCGCCGCAAGGCAAGCCGCAGGGACCATAGGGTCCAAGCCTCCCGTGTCTCCGCTCTCGACCGTCTCGATAACAACACTTTTCTTGCCTGGGGTTTTCCCGTTCAGGAGCAGTCGTTGAGGCTTAGCCGCCGAGGTCCGGGTAGACAACCGCAAGAAAAGGCAAAGCTTACATGGCTCTTTATGAACACGTATTCCTTGCCCGGCAGGATATGTCCGCTCAGCAGGTTGATGCCCTCGTCGAACAGTACAAGGGCGTCATCGAAGCTAACGGCGGCAAAGTCGGGCGCATTGAAAACTGGGGCCTCAAGTCCCTCACCTACCGCATCAACAAGAACCGCAAGGCTCATTACGCCCTGATGGACATCGACGCACCGGCTCCGGCCGTGCACGAGATGGAACGCCAGATGCGCATCAACGAAGACGTTCTTCGCTACATGACGATCGCCGTCGAGAAGCATGAAGAAGGTCCGTCGGCGATGATGCAGAAGCGCGACCGTGACGACCGCCCGCGCCGCGATGGCGACGACCGTGGCCCGCGCCGCGAATTCGGCGACCGTCCTCCGCGCCGCGAAGGCGGCTTCGGCGACCGTCCGGACCGTGGTCCGCGTGAAGGCGGCTTCGAGCGCCGTCCCCGCGAAGACCGTGCGTAATAGAGGCTAAGGAGAAAAGACCATGGCTGACGTATCATCATCCTCCTCCCAGGCACGCCGTCCGTTCCATCGCCGCCGCAAGACCTGCCCGTTCTCGGGTGCCAATGCGCCGAAGATCGACTACAAGGACGTACGCCTCCTGCAGCGCTACATTTCCGAGCGTGGCAAGATCGTTCCGTCGCGCATCACGGCCGTTTCCCAGAAGAAGCAGCGCGAACTCGCCCAGGCGATCAAGCGCGCCCGCTTCCTCGGCCTGCTGCCCTACGTCGTAGCGTAATTACGAATACCGGACCCGCTGATTAAGAGTCAGCGGGTCTATCCCTTCCGCGATGGGCGCGGATCGGAACTTTCCAAATCCCATGTTGGGGATGAAGTACCTGAGACAGTGATTCAGGTGTGATCCCCTAACTGCTTCAAAAAGCAGGACAGCGAGACCGTGACGAACAAGATACAGACAGTGCTGCCCACCGGCATTCTTGCCGGCATTGCCGCCACCCTGCTCGTGCTGGGTGCGAATGCGCAACTGTCGTTTGCGTCCTTGCTTTACGCCGCCTCCTCGCTTCCGATCTTCATCGCCGGCCTCGGCTGGGGCAATCGCGCCGCCGTCATCGGCATCGCGACCGCCGGCATTCTCGGCGCCATCCTCGTCTCGCCTATGTTTGCGGTCGCCATGGCGGTGTTCACGCTGATCCCGGCGGGCTGGCTTTCGCATCTCGCCAATCTCGCGCGTCCCGCCTCCGAACTCGGCGGCCCGGACAACCTGATGGCCTGGTACCCGATCTCGGATATCCTTCTGCATCTCTGCGGCCTGGTGACGATCGCCGTCATCGCGCTTGGGGTCGCGATCGGCTATGGCCCGGAACTTACCGACCAGATGGTCGATGCGATGACTGCGGCCCTCAAGGCCCAGGAGCCGGCCTTTACGCCGGAACCGGCGGGCATGGCGCAGACCAAGTCGCTGCTGGTGCTGATGTTGCCGCTCGTCCAGGGCGGCGTTTGGGTGACGCTGCTGTTTGCCGCCTTCTACATCGCCGTGCGTATCGTGTCGCGCTCAGGCCGTGCCTTGCGTCCGCGCGAGGACATGCCGTCGGCGCTCCGGATGAACCGGCATGCGATCTTCATCTTCCTCGGCGGCATCGTGCTTTGCTTCCTCGGCGGCGTCCCGGCGATGATCGGCGCGACGATCTGTGGCACGTTCGGCGCCGGCTTCCTGATGGCCGGTTTCGCTTCCCTGCATTTCCGCAGCCTCGGCAAGGACTGGCGCATCCCGGTCCTCGTCCTCTGTTACCTCTCTTCCATGCTCGTCCTGCCGGCGATCGCGATCCTCATCCTGGGGCTTTCCGATACGAGACGGACGATCGCGCTCACTCCGCTCAAGACCGGCGCGAGCCCCGACAACAAGACCACCGAAAACAAGAACTGAAAAACAAGAACCGACTGATCGAAAGGAAACCTAAACCATGCAAGTCATCCTGCTTGAACGCGTACCGAAGCTTGGCCAGATGGGCGAAACCGTCAAGGTTCGCGACGGCTTTGCCCGTAACTACCTCCTGCCGCTCGGCAAGGCTCTCCGCTCCAACGAAGCCAACAAGAAGCGCTTCGAATCCGAGCGCGCCACGCTCGAAGCCCGCAACCTCGAGCGCAAGGGCGAAGCCCTGAAGGTCGCCGAAGTTCTCGACGGCAAGTCCTTCGTCGTCGTGCGCGCCGCCGGCGAAACCGGCCAGCTCTACGGCTCGGTTGCTGCCCGCGACATCGTCGAAGCGCTCGCTGCCGAAGGCTTCACCATCGGCCGCAACCAGGTCGACCTCAACACGCCGATCAAGGAAATCGGCCTGCACAAGGTCTCCCTGCACCTGCATGCGGAAGTCGAAGTTTCGGTCCAGCTGAACGTCGCCCGCTCGACGGAAGAAGCTGAACGCCAGTCCCAGGGCGAAAGCCTCACCTCGGCCGACGCCATCTACGGCGTCGACGAAGATGCGCTGCGTCCGGAAGACTTCTTCGATCCGGAAGCCGACGGCGCCGGCGAAGACGAATAATCGTCTTTTCCAAAGCATTTCAAAGAACGCCCGGCCCGGAAGGTCCGGGCGTTTTTTTGTCTCTTTTCAACGTGTAGAATGAAGCGTCGCACCAGCGATTCGCCGATTGCCACAGTCAACCGGATTCGTGCCGTCCTCCGCAATTTTATGGTTGGCCTGTGAATCACTGTGTGTAGCGAACTGAATCATTTCAGGACGCCTCGCAACCCGTTAGAACCGACGGCTTGGCAGCAGGACAGAACGGACAGAAGACCATGAACGACGCAGTACGCAAGCTCGCCAACATCCAGCCGGCAGAGCCGCATTACCGCGAAGCCCCGAACAATATCGAGGCCGAACAGGCGCTTCTCGGCGCGATCCTGGTCAATAACGACGCCTATTACCGCGTCTCCGATTTCCTGAAGCCCGTCCATCTTTACGAGCCCCTGCACCGCAAGATCTTCGAGGTCGCCGGCGACATCATCCGGATGGGCAAGACCGCCAACCCGGTGACGATCAAGACCTTCCTGCCCGCCGACGACAAGGTCGGTGACCTGACGGTGGCGCAATATCTCGCCCGCCTCGCCTCCGAAGCCGTGTCGATCATCAATGCGGAGGACTACGGAAGGGCGATCTACGACCTGGCGCTACGCCGCGCGCTGATCACCATCGGCGAGGACATGGTCAACATCGCCTTCGACGCGCCGCTCGACATGCCGCCGCAGACGCAGATCGAGGATACCGAACGCCGGCTGTTCGAGCTCGCCGAAAACGGCCGTTACGACGGCGGTTTCCAGTCGTTCAACGATGCGGTGGCGCTTGCGATCGACATGGCCGGCCAGGCCTTCGAGCGAGACGGCCATCTTTCCGGTGTCTCGACCGGCATCATGTCGCTCGACAGCAAGATGGGCGGGCTTCAGCGCTCCGACTTGATCGTGCTTGCGGGACGCCCCGGCATGGGCAAGACCTCGCTTGCCACCAACATCGCCTATAACATTGCCGCCTCCTACGAGCCGGAAGTCCAGCCGGACGGTTCGTACAAGGCCAAGAACGGCGGCGTCGTCGGCTTCTATTCGCTCGAAATGTCGGCCGAACAGCTCGCCACCCGTATCATCTCCGAGCAAACGGAAGTCTCCTCGTCAAAGATCCGCCGCGGCGACATCACCGAGGCGGATTTCGAAAAGCTCGTCGCCTGCAGCCAAATGATGCAGAAGGTGCCGCTGTTCATCGACCAGACCGGCGGTATCTCGATCGCCCAGCTTTCCGCCCGCGCCCGCCGCCTGAAGCGCCAGCGCGGCCTCGATTGCCTGGTGGTCGACTATATCCAGCTGATGACCGGCTCGGGTAAATCCGGCGAGAACCGCGTTCAGGAAATCACCCAGATCACCACCGGCCTGAAAGCGCTCGGCAAGGAGTTGAACGTGCCGATCATCGCACTGTCGCAGCTCTCGCGCCAGGTGGAAAGCCGCGACGACAAACGCCCGCAGCTCTCCGATCTTCGCGAATCGGGCTCGATCGAACAGGACGCCGACGTCGTGCTGTTCGTGTTCCGCGAGGAATATTACGTGAAGAACATGGAACCACGCGACATCGCCGACCCGAAATATCCCGAATGGGAAGTGCTGATGGACAAGGTCAAGGGCACCGCGGACGTGATCATCGCCAAGCAGCGCCACGGACCGACCGGCACCGTCAAGCTCGCCTTCCAGTCCGAATACACCCGCTTCGCCGATCTGGCCGACCCGAGCTTCACTCAGTACGAAGAGCATTGATCAGGGCGGTCGCCGATATCATTTTTCGGCCGATGGCAAGTTTCGGATCGTCTCAGCGGGATTGGGGTTTTCATCGTCAATATTTGAGCCCGCCCGCCCCCCTCTGGCCTGCCGGCCATCTCCCCCTCAGGTGGGGAGATCCGCTGGGCGCCTGCCCACAGTCTCACGTCAGGCTTCTCCGATCCGAGCGCTGTCCCGCCTGAGGTTTATTGGGAAGCGAAGGTCGTGCCGCGGGTAATCTCCCCACCTGAGGGGGAGATGGCCGGCAGGCCAGAGGGGGGCGGGCATATTCCAGCGCTTGTGACAGGTCTGCGGCATCCACGGCCTAAAAGATTGTGCAGCGCGAAAGATTTTGCGGGCGCGGTCTTTTTCCTGCCTTCGAAACCGGTAGGATCGCTGCAACGTCCTCATGCCCCCAATCCTCACGCCCTACGAGCCGACATGACCGATTTCGACAGCGAGCTTTCCTATCCCGACGATTTCGACATCGCGCCCGTGCGGCTGACGGTCGATCTGGGTGCGCTTGGCGACAATTGGCGGGAGATGGCGCGGCGTTCGGGAACGGCGCGGACGGCGGCCGTCGTCAAGGCCGATGCCTACGGGCTCGGGCTGGAGGATTGCGGCATCACGCTTTACGAGGCCGGCGCCCGGGATTTCTTCGTGGCAGTGGTGCAGGAAGGCGTGACGCTGCGCACCTATGCGCCCGACGCCCGGATCTACGTACTCTCCGGCATCTGGCCCGGCCAGGAGCGGATGTTCTTCGAACACGATCTGGTGCCCGTTCTGGCCTCCGAGGAACAGCTGGCCTTCTGGATGTCGGTGACGGCGGAATATGGCGACCACCCCTGCGCGCTGCAGGTGGACACCGGCTTCAACCGGCTCGGCCTGCCGCTCGAGGACGCCATCGCCTTCTCCGACGACGTGTCGCGTCCGGCAAGCTTCTCGCCGGTCCTGGTGCTCTCGCATCTCCACAGCGGCGATACCCCCTCCTCGCCGCTCAACCAGAAACAGCTTTCGGCCTTCCAGAAGGTCGCGGAGGCTTTCGAAGGCATCGAGACGAGTCTTTCGGCATCTGCCGGCATCTTCCTCGGCCCCGACTATCATTTCGATCTCACCCGCCCCGGCATCGCGCTTTATGGCGGCGAAGCGGTGGTCGGAGTGCCGAACCCGATGAAGCCGGTCGCCAAGGCGGAAGCCCGCATCATCCAGATCCGCGACGGCAAAAAGGGCGAGACGGTGAGCTACGGCGGCACTTATCAGCTCTCCCGCGACAGCCGGCTGGCGATCGTCTCTGCGGGTTACGCGGACGGCTACAAACGCGCACTCTCCGGCTCCGGCGTGCCGCTGCGCCAGACCATCGGTCAGGGCGGCTTCGGCTTCATCGCCGGCCGCGAGGTTCCGGTCATCGGCCGCATCACCATGGACCTGACGATCTTCGACGTCACCGATATCCCGGCATCGGACATCCAGGCCGGCGACTATGTCGAACTGTTCGGCCCCAACGTCGCCCTCGACGACGTCGCCCGCGCCGCCGGCACGATCGGCTACGAACTGCTGACCAGCCTCGGCCTGCGCTATGAGCGGCGGTACATCGAGGCCGAATAACTCCCTTCCTCCTTGCCATCATCTGCATTTTCGGATTAGACAAGAAAAGTTCCGCTTTTGTTCACGGTGGAATTTTGTGAATATCGAAGGCGGCAACTGATCCCATGGCAAAAGCAAAAAACCAATTCGTGTGCCAGAACTGCGGCACGGTGCATAACCGCTGGGCCGGCAAGTGTGACGGCTGCGGCGAGTGGAACACGATTATCGAAGACGACCAGATGGGCGGCATCGGTAGTGGGCCAGGCAAGGTGCCGAAGAAGGGCCGCGCGGTGGCGCTCACCACCCTGTCGGGCGAGACCGAGGAAGCGCCGCGCATCTTCACGGGCATTTCCGAGCTCGACCGGGCGACCGGCGGTGGCTTCGTGCGCGGCTCGGCGGTGCTGGTCGGCGGCGATCCGGGCATCGGCAAATCGACGCTTCTGATGCAGGCGGCCGCCGCCCTCTCCCGCCGCGGCCACCGGATCATCTATGTCTCGGGCGAAGAGGCGGTGGCGCAGGTGCGCCTGCGCGCCCAGCGCCTGGATGCCGCCGATACCGAGGTGTTGCTGGCCGCCGAAACCAATGTCGAAGACATCCTCGCCACCATCGGCGAAGGCAAGCGTCCCGACCTTGTCATCATCGATTCGATCCAGACGCTGTGGAGCGACACGGCCGACTCGGCGCCTGGCACCGTCACCCAGGTGCGCACCGGCGTCCAGGCGATGATCCGGTTTGCCAAGCAGACGGGGGCGGCCATGGTTCTCGTCGGCCACGTCACCAAGGAAGGCCAGATCGCCGGCCCACGCGTCGTCGAGCACATGGTCGATGCGGTCCTCTATTTCGAGGGCGACCGCGGCCACCACTACCGCATCCTGCGCACCGTCAAGAACCGATTCGGGCCGACCGACGAGATCGGCGTCTTCGAAATGTCCGACAAGGGCCTGCGCGAGGTCACCAACCCGTCCGAACTTTTCCTCGGCGAGCGCAACTCGAAATCACCAGGTGCTGCGGTCTTCGCCGGCATGGAGGGCACGCGGCCGGTCCTGGTCGAGGTGCAGGCGCTGGTCGCGCCGACCTCGCTCGGCACGCCCAGGCGCGCCGTGGTCGGCTGGGATTCGTCACGCCTGTCGATGATTCTCGCGGTGCTGGAGGCCCATTGCGGCGTCAAGCTCGGCCAGCACGACGTCTATCTGAACGTCGCGGGCGGCTACCGCATCACCGAACCGGCGGCCGATCTTGCGGTCGCTTCCGCACTGGTCTCGTCGCTTGCCGGCCTTGCCCTGCCGGCCGATTGCGTCTATTTCGGCGAAATCAGCCTCTCGGGCGCTGTGCGACCTGTGTCTCAGACCGCTCAACGCCTTAAGGAAGCTGAGAAACTTGGTTTTTCAGGGGCGATGCTGCCGGCCACCTCCGCCGAGGTGCCGAAGGGTGCCAACGGACGCTGGGTGACGATCGAGGACCTGCCGGATCTGGTATCGCGCATTGCCGGTTCCGCCGCCAAGCTGAGACAAACGCCGGAAGATGATTGATCTTCCGTTAACAAGCCCGCTGATGTATGACGGCTGCGGTAAGGCGGGGCGCCGGGCTAAAAGCCGGCAAGTCTTGAAGTCGGCAAGTCTGGAGTAGATCATATATGCCCATCACGATTTTCGATGGTATCGTCATCGCTGTGACGCTGTTTTCCGCCGTTCTCGCCATGGTTCGCGGCTTTTCGCGAGAGGTGCTGTCGATCGCGAGCTGGGCCGGCTCAATCGCCGCCGCCTATTACCTCTACCCCCTGGTTCTGCCCTATGTGAAACCTCACCTGAGTGACGAGCGCATCGCGATCGCCGCGTCCGCGGGCGCCATCTTCCTGATCGCGCTGATCGTCATCTCGTTCATCACCACGCGGATCGCCGATTTCATCATCGACAGCCGCATCGGCGCGCTCGACCGGACGCTTGGTTTCCTGTTCGGCGCCGCTCGCGGCATCCTGCTGCTCGTCGTCGCTGTCGCATTCTGGAACTGGCTGGTGGCCGCCAATGCCCAGCCGACCTGGGTGACGCAGGCGAAATCGAAGCCGTTCCTCGATACGCTGGTCGCCCGCCTCGAAGCCGTACTGCCCGCCGATATTGAGCCGCAGATCCGCGCGCGCATCCTCGGCAAGGAAGCAGCGCCTGCCGATGGCGCTCCGGCTCAGGATCAGCCGGCGGCAGATGACGCGCCTGCGACAAATAATTGACGTGATCTTGCGCTTGATGCAGCGCAAAACGTCACCATTTGTGGTATCATTCGCATCTAAGTGAAAACAGGCTGGTTTCCGGGGAGCTTCTCCCCCGGCCGGCCTTTCCATTTTTCCGACAGGGACAGGTTGTCCACAGGGATAAGGGGCCAAGATGAAACAGCCGGTTTCCGAGACATTCGCCGAGGACAGCGTCAACGAATGGGATGGCGATACGCTGCATGAGGAATGCGGCGTGTTCGGCATCCTCGGCCATCCTGAGGCCGCGACGCTGACGGCGCTCGGGCTGCACGCCCTGCAGCACCGTGGCCAGGAAGCCGCCGGCATCGTCTCCTTCGACGGATTGCGCTTCCATTCGGAGCGCCGCATGGGCCTCGTCGGCGACCATTACACCGACCCTGTCACCCTTGCCCGCCTCCCCGGCAATATCGCGATTGGCCACAACCGTTACTCGACCACCGGCGAAGTCGCGCTGCGCAATGTCCAGCCGCTGTTTGCCGAACTCGAAGTCGGCGGCATCGCGGTTGCCCATAACGGCAATTTCACCAACGGCCTGACGCTGCGCCGGCAATTGATCGCCGGCGGCGCCATCTGTCAGTCGACCTCCGATACCGAAGTCGTCCTGCATCTCATCGCCCGTTCCCGCTATTCGTCGACCGCCGACCGGTTCATCGATGCGATCCGGCAGATGGAAGGCGGCTATTCGATGCTCGCCGTCACCCGCACCAAGCTGATCGCCGCGCGCGATCCCACCGGCATTCGCCCGCTGGTGATGGGCGAACTCGACGGCAAGCCGATCTTCGCCTCGGAAACCTGCGCGCTCGATATCATCGGCGCCAAGTTCGTTCGCGACGTGGAGAATGGCGAAGTCATCATCTGCGAGATCCAGCCGGACGGTTCGATCTCGATCGACGCCCGCAAGGCCGGCAACGGTCAGCCGGAGCGGCTCTGCCTGTTCGAATACGTCTATTTCGCCCGCCCCGATTCCGTCGTTGGCGGCCGCAGCGTCTATGTCGCCCGCAAGAACATGGGCATCAACCTCGCGAAAGAAGCCCCAGTCGAAGCCGATGTCGTCGTGCCTGTGCCGGATGGCGGCACGCCGGCTGCTCTCGGTTACGCCCAGGAAAGCGGCATCCCCTTCGAATACGGGATCATCCGCAACCACTATGTCGGCCGCACCTTCATCGAGCCGACCCAGCAGATCCGCGCTTTCGGCGTCAAGCTCAAGCATTCCGCCAACCGGGCGATGATCGAGGGCAAGCGCGTCGTGCTCGTCGACGATTCGGTGGTGCGCGGCACGACGTCGCTGAAGATCGTCCGGATGATCCGCGATGCCGGCGCCAAGGAAGTGCATCTGCGCGTCGCCAGCCCGATGATCTATTACCCGGACTTCTACGGCATCGACACGCCGGACCGCGACAAGCTGCTCGCCAACCAGTACGACAGCCTGGAAGCCATGTGCCGGTATATCGGCGCGGACTCGCTGGAGTTCCTGTCGATCAACGGCCTCTACCGCGCCGTCGGCGGCGAAGACCGCAACAATGCGCGGCCGCAGTTCACCGACCACTACTTTACCGGCGACTATCCCACCCGCCTGCTCGACAAGGACGGCGAGACGATGGGCCGCAAGGTTTCGGTTCTGGCCAGCAACGGGTGAGGTGAGCGTCTCCCGAAGCTGAAATCAACGTCGAGCCAGATCGCCCCCCTCTGCCCTGCCGGGCATCTCCCCCACAGGTGGGGAGATTACAAGCGGCATGCTCTTCCCGCCAAACTCCTGATGCGATTGACAGCAACGTTTGTTGTTTGGGGAGGGCGGTGCGCCCATCCGATCTCCCCACCCGTGGGGGAGATGTCCGGCAGGACAGAGGGGGGCTGGCTGGTTCGGCGCTCAATGAACAGGGTCTCCAACGACGACGACGCCTCTCCAACGCGCAAGGACTTGCGTAGGCTGGATCGCTGTGACAAGCACAGGGATGAGGGAGTCTGAGGCCGAACCTGTGCGAAAGAGGCCGCCTCCTCCACGAGATATCCACCGGCAACGGTAACCCGTTGCACGTATTGCTAAGGGCGGAAAATCATGACTATCGATCTGAAGGGCAGGATCGCGCTGGTGACCGGCGCGTCGCGGGGCATCGGCTATTTCACGGCGTTGGCACTCGCGAAAGCAGGCGCGCATGTGATTGCCACCGCCCGCACGGTCGGCGGCCTCGAGGATCTCGACGACGCGATCAAGGCGGCCGGCGGCACCGCGACCCTCGTTCCCTTCGACATTACCGACATGGCGGCGATCGACAAGCTCGGTGCCTCGATCTTCGAGCGCTGGGGCAAGCTCGACATCCTCGTTGCCAATGCCGGCATCCTCGGCGTCATCTCACCGCTCGGCCATATCGAAGCGAAGGTGTTCGAAAAGGTGATGCTGACCAATGTTACCGCCACCTGGCGGCTGATCCGCTCGGTCGAGCCGCTCTTGACCAAATCCGATGCCGGCCGCGCGCTGATCATGTCGTCCGGCGTCGCCTCCAAGGCGCCGGCCTTCTGGGGCGCCTATTCGGTCTCCAAGGCTGCGGTCGAGAACATGGCCCGCATCTGGGCGGCCGAGACCGATCACACGCCGCTCAAGGTCAACATCGTCAATCCCGGCGCCACCCGCACCGCGATGCGCGCCCAGGCCGTGCCCGGCGAAGACCCGGAAACCCTGCCGCATCCCTCGGAAGTGGCCGAAAAGATCCTCTTCCTCGCCTCCCCCGACCTTCAGGATACCGGCCGCCTGTTCGTCGTGCGCGACAACAGGTTCGTGGATTTCCGCGCGCCGGAATAAAGCCCCCTCCGTCACGGGTTATCCACGTTTGGCAGTGGTCGATTGTCCGCGTCGACAAGGAACACTTGGGGACCGTGTCATGGAAGCGATGCGGCTGATCAGCTCCGCGATGACCGACGACGCGCGGCGCAGATCCATCGCTCAGGCCCTGCTCGACAACAGCAATCCGCCGACCGACAAAGGCCGGTGACGCGCCCTAGACGTTCTCCGCCTCCTGATCCAGCGTCTTGGCGCGGCGTTGCAGACTTTCGCTGAGCTTGCGAAGCTGTTCCTCGTCCAGCTTTTCAATTCCGATGAACTCGTTGGCGGCTTGGCTCGACAGGATCAGTTCGTCGAGTTTCGCCTGGACCGCCTCACCGTCCCTGTTCTGGGAATTTTGCAGCACGAAGACCATCAGGAAGGTGATGATCGTCGTTCCGGTGTTGACCACCAGCTGCCAGGTTTCCGAAAATCCGAAAAACGGTCCGGTGACGCCCCAGACGACGATCAGGACGACGGCGGCGACGAAGGTGACGGGTTTACCCGACCAGAACGCGACGGCGCTCGAGAAGATGTCGAAAATGTTGCGGTGTCTATCCTGTCTGGCCATTTGGCATCCATCCGATGGGGCACGATTTTCCGCCCATCAACGTGCGAAGCCCATGTTTTGATCCCTGCGGCAGATCAATGGCCGACCTCTTTGGTACCCCCATGTATAAAATCCGATTTCTGTTATGCTGCGGGTCCTGCGATAGGGCGCAGGAACTTTAAATTTCGGGGGAATCTGATGAGAAACATCGCTTTCTGCTTCTTCGGCGCAGCCGTGCTCTGCGTCACCGTCGGCATGTTCTGGGGCATTCACATGGCGATCTCAGGCGACCATCTGATGGCGCCGGCGCATGCGCATCTGAACCTGGTCGGCTGGACGACCATGGCGATTTTCGGCCTCTACTACACGGTGACGCCGGCGGCTGCCGAGACCCTGCTGGCGAAGGTGCATCTTGGCTTTGCAGTCCTTGGCGTGCTCTGTCTCGTGCCAGGTATCGCGATGGCGGTGTCGACGGGCGGCGAAGCGCTTGCCGCGATCGGTTCGATCATTACCGTCATCTCAATGCTGATCTTCCTGTTTACTGTCGCCCGGAACGGCATCGGCCGCAAGACGGCGTAAGACGGCTTCAACCGTCCGGCGCGGGCGACGCCCACTTGACCAAATGGCTTGCCCGCGCCATAACGCCTTCCATGAAAACGGCGATTTCCATTTGTGGGATCATTATCCGCTAGCGTTCGCGCTGGCCCGGCCGTTTTCGTCTCTCGAAAAGCCTTGAAGACAAACGACCCGGCCGGAGCCGGATGTTTTCGTGTTTTCCCGAACGCGAAAGCATCCGCCTGCTAGTTGATAATGAGAGCGGGATGTCGTCCGAAAACCGCGTACACTTTTCGGCATCCCGCTCGACCGGATGCTCGCCGTGCGAGACTGTTGGGGAGATTTTTCGATGAGCATTCCGCTCAGATTCTACAATACGCTGACCCGTGAAAAGACGGCGTTCACGCCGATCGACCCCCAGAACGTACGCATGTATGTCTGCGGCCCGACGGTCTACGACTATGCCCATATCGGCAATGCCCGACCGGCGATCGTCTTCGACGTGCTCTTCCGGCTGCTCCGCCATGTCTATGGCGAGGCCCACGTCATCTATGCCCGCAATATCACCGACGTCGACGACAAGATCAACGCGCGGGCGCTGCGCGACCATCCCGGCCTGCCGCTCAACGAGGCGATCCGCCTCGTCACGGAAAAGACCGAGACGCAGTACCACGAGGACGTCGCCCTGCTCGGCAATCTGAAGCCGACCGTCGAGCCGCGTGCCACCGACACCATTGCCGAGATGATCGAGATCATCGAGAAGCTGATCGGCAACGGCCATGCCTATGTCGCAAAAGGCGAAGTGCTGTTCGACACCAAGTCGATGGCCGATTACGGCCAGCTTTCCAAGCGTCCGCTCGACGAACAGCAGGCTGGTGCCCGCGTTGCCGTCGATGCGCACAAGAAAAACCCCGGCGATTTCGTGCTGTGGAAGCTCTCCTCCCATAACGAGCCCGGCTGGGAAAGTCCCTGGGGCCGCGGCCGTCCGGGCTGGCATATCGAGTGCTCAGCGATGAGCCGGCGTTATCTCGGCGAGGTGTTTGACATCCATGGCGGCGGGCTCGACCTGATCTTCCCACACCATGAAAACGAGATCGCCCAGTCGCGTTGCGCCCACGGCACGGAGGTGATGGCGAATGTCTGGATGCATAACGGCTTCGTGCAGGTCGAAGGCCGCAAGATGTCGAAGTCGGAGGGCAATTTCATCACTATCTATGACCTGCTGCACACCGAAAAATTCGGCGGCCGCCAATGGCCGGGCGAAGTGCTGCGGCTTGCCATGCTGATGACGCACTACCGCGAGCCGATCGATTTTTCGGTGAAGCGGCTGGAAGAGGCCGAGCGCCTTCTGGCAAAGTGGCCGGCGGCGGAGGTTTCCGGTGCCACCCCTTGCGACACGGTGGTGAACGCGCTTGCCGACGACCTCAACACGGTCGCAGCCGTGCAGGCACTTCACGCGTTGGCGCAGGAAGCTCACGGCGATCCGGACGCACTTGCGGTGTTTGCCGCCAGTGCCGCGTTTCTTGGCGTGCTGCCTGAAAAAACCGAGGTCGACGAGGCGCTGGCATCCGCCGTCGACGCGCTGGTCGCCCTGCGGCTCGAAATGCTGAAGGCGAAAAATTTCGCCGAGGCCGACAGGATCCGCAACGAGTTGTCGGACAAGGGCATCCAGCTGAAGGACGGCAAGGACCCGGCAACGGGCGAGAGGGTGACGACCTGGGAGGTGAAGCGGTAAGCTTCACCTCCTGGAACAACGCGCGAGGAGCAAGGCGATGATCGATCACATGGGCATCAAGGTCGCGGATTTCGACCGGGCCCGAGCATTCTACGATGCAGCCTTCGCGCCGCTCGGCGCCTCGCTGCTTTACATGGTGCCGGCCGAATATACGGGCGGCGTCAAGGTCGGCGGCTACGGACGCGAGCGGCCGATCTACTGGCTGCACGAGGACAAACCAGTCCCCGGCCATTCCCAGCACGTTGCGTTTACCGCCAGGAGCCGGGCCGAGGTGGACTCCTTCTATGCCGCGGCGATATCAGCCGGCGGCAGTGACAACGGCCCGCCCGGCCTGCGCGTGCATTACCACCCGAACTACTACGGCGCCTTCGTGTTTGACCCCGACGGCAACAATATCGAGGCGGTGTGTCACGCACCGGAAGGCGTGTGATGGTGCTGGAGCTCAGGCAATAGGATGGCGATGCGGGCGCGGCATACCCCCCTCTGCCCTGCCGGGCATCTCCCCCACAAGGGGGGAGATCGGCTGGGCGCGCCCGCTTGCCCGGACATTGATCGCCTTCTTCGCCGCGCTCACGCCCTGAGATCCCCACACACTAATTCGCAGCAGCCTTTCAACCTTCGGAATTTGAAAACTCGGCTTGCCTTGCGAGAACACCTATCCCAGATTGCGACATCCAATGTAGGCGAGTGTGTTCGCCACACTCCGATCTCCCCCCTTGTGGGGGAGATGCCCGGCAGGGCAGAGGGGGGTAACCACGCGCTCCGAGCCGATAAGGAGCATGATATGCCGCATGCCCCCATCCCGCCGCAGCGCCGCGCCAATGCCCGGCGCATGCGCAAGGCGCTGACCGATGCCGAACTGAAGCTCTGGAACGAATTGCGCGCCCACCGCCTGATGGGTCTGAGCTTTCGACACCAACTGCCGATTGCGGGTTACATCGTGGATTTCGCCTGCCCGACGCACCACCTCATCGTTGAGGTCGATGGCTCGCAGCACGGCAACGACGAGGATCTTCGGTACGACGCGGAGCGAACCCAGCGCCTGGAACAGGATGGCTGGACAGTCCTGCGCTTCTGGAACGACGACGTTCTGAAAGACATCGACAATGTTTGTCTCCATATCGTGAAAATCGTCGGGGAGGACAGTCAATGACCCAGATCCACACCGGCGGCTGCCAGTGCGGCGCTGTGAGATACCGGGCGGAAGGGGAGCTCGGGTTTCCGCATCTGTGCCACTGCCGCATGTGCCAGAAGGCGGCGGGGAATTATTTCATGCCGCTTGGCGGGGTGATGTACGAAAATTTCAAGCTGACACGCGGCGAGCCGGCCTGGTTCCAGTCATCGGAAACGGTACGGCGCGGCTTCTGCGAAAAATGCGGCACGCCGCTCTTTTATGACGGATCGAGCGATCATATCAGCATCACGCTCGGTTCCCTCGACGATCCGCAATCGGTGAAGCCGGAGGTGCAGACCAATCTTGCCCACAAGATGCCCTGGTTCGGGACCCTCGACAGCCTGCATCACGATGCAAAGATGGACATGACGCCGCAGGAAGAAGAGACGATCTCGGCGAGCAGCAACCAGCACCCCGACCACGATACCGAGGTCTGGCCGCGCAGGAACGGGCATGCGGAGGGCCGCTCATGAGCGATGCCGTTCGGACCGGCGGCTGCCAGTGCGGCGCGATCCGCTTCCGGCTGGTGGGCGATGCGCCGGATGCCTCGATCTGCCATTGCCGCATGTGCCAGAAGGCGTTCGGCGCCTATTACGCGCCGTTGGTGGCGGCCGGCGAGGCGGAGCTGACCTGGACGCGCGGCCAGCTCAAATATTTCCACTCGTCGAACCATGTGCGGCGCGGGTTTTGCGAAAACTGCGGCACGCCGATGACCTATGAGGCGGCCGACGGCATCGCTATTTCCGCCGGCAGTTTCGATGAGCCAGGCCAGCTTCCTCCGGTCGTGCAGTTCGGCGTGGAAGGCAAGATCGGCTTTGTCGACCACCTGCATGAACTTCCCGAGCGGGATACCATGGACGACGTCGCCTCGGCGCCGTTCCTCGACGACATCGTCTCCTACCAGCATCCCGATCACGACACCGAAACATGGCCGCCCGAAACCGCTCCCCCCGAAATCGCTCCCAAGGAGGACAGACAGTGACCGAAACTTTGAGAACAGGCGGTTGCCAGTGCGGCGCCGTGCGCTTCCGCATCCACGGCGAGCTCGGCCGCGCCTCGATCTGCCATTGCCGCATGTGCCAGAAGGCCTTCGGTGGGTTTTTCGGGCCGTTGGTGACAGCGCCGAAGGACGGCATCGAATGGACCCGCGGCGAGCCGAAATATTTCCAGTCATCGGTGAATATCGACCGCGGCTTCTGCGAGAATTGCGGCACGCCGCTCACCTACCGTTACCCCGGCGGGCTGGAACTGGCGATCGGCGCCTTCGACGACCGCGGCGACCTCGCCCCGAAGATCCAGGTGAACTATGCCTCGCATATACCGTGGGTGACGACGATCTTCGACCAGCCGGTGCGCGACAGCGGCGAAGACGCCGTCAAGCAGGAGCAGATCATCTCCTTCCAGCATCCCGATCACGATACCGAAAACTGGCCGGCAAAGGGCCTGCATCTATGACCGAAATCCTGCGCACGCTCTATCCCGAGATCGAACCCTACGCGACAGGGCAACTGGATGTCGGCGACGGCCATGTGATCTATTGGGAGCGGGTCGGCAAGCCGGGCGCCAAGCCGACCGTCTTCCTGCATGGCGGCCCGGGCGGCGGCTGCAATCCGAACCAGCGGCGGCTCTTCAACCCCGACCTCTACGACGTGCTGCTGTTCGACCAGCGCGGCTGTGGCAAGTCCACGCCGCATGCAAGCCTGGACGCCAACACCACCTGGCATCTGGTCGCCGACATCGAGCGGCTCAGGCAGATGGTCGGCGTCGAAAAATGGCAGGTGTTCGGCGGCTCCTGGGGTTCGACGCTGGCGCTTGCCTATGCTGAAACTCATCCCGAGCGGGTCACCGAACTTCTGGTGCGCGGCATCTATACGCTGACCAGGCCGGAACTCGACTGGTACTACCAGTTCGGCGTATCGGAAATGTTCCCGGACAAGTGGGAGGCCTTCGTCGCCCCCATTCCGGAAAACGAGCGCCACGAGATGATGGCCGCCTACCACCGCCGCCTCACCGGCACCGACAAGGCCGAGCAGATCCGCTGCGCCAAGGCCTGGAGCGTCTGGGAGGGCTCGACCATCACGCTTCTGCCGAGCCCCGAACTGGCGTCGGATCACGATGACGACCATTTCGCCCTCGCCTTCTCGCGCATCGAAAACCACTTCTTCATGAATGCCGGCTGGCTGGAAGACGGGCAGTTGTTGCGCGACGCGACAAAGCTAAAGGGCATTCCGGGCGTCATCGTGCACGGCCGCTACGACATGCCTTGCCCGCTGAAATATGCCTGGCAGCTTTCGAAAGTCTGGACGGACGCGGATTTCCACATCATCGAAGGTGCGGGGCATGCGGTCTCGGAACCCGGCATTACCGACCAGCTGATCCGCGCGACGGACCGGTTTGCGAGGAAGGTTTGACCGTGGAATTCGTGGCTACCCCCCTCTGGCCTGCCGGCCATCTCCCCCTCAAGGGGGGAGATCGAAGGATGCACGGCCTTCCCCAAACAATGACCGCAAGAGATGGCCGCATTCGAGCCGGCTGCTGCAATCCTAAATCTGTCTTGGGAGCGAGGCATCGCTCCTGGCCGATCTCCCCCCTTGAGGGGGAGATGCCCAGCAGGGCAGAGGGGGGTGATGCCGCCAACAGCATAATCTTGCTCCAGGAGGAGCACCCATGACACGCGAACGCATCTATCTCTTCGACACAACGCTGCGCGACGGGCAACAGACCCCCGGCGTCGATTTTTCCGTCGAGGACAAGATCGCCATTTCCAACCTGCTGGACGAGTTCGGCATCGATTATGTCGAGGGTGGTTATCCCGGCGCCAACCCGACCGATACCGCTTTTTTCTCGGAGAAACGCACGGCGAAGTCGAAATTCGTCGCCTTCGGTATGACCAAGCGGGCCGGCATTTCCGCCTCCAACGATCCGGGGCTGGCCGTGCTGCTGCAGGCGAAAAGCGACGCCACCTGTTTCGTCGCCAAGAGCTGGGATTATCACGTGCGCGTGGCGCTCGGCTGTTCGAACGAGGAAAACCTCGAGGCGATCCGCGACAGCGTCGAGGCCGCCCGCGGCGCTGCCAAGGAAGCGCTGGTCGATTGCGAACATTTCTTCGATGGCTACAAGGCCAATCCGGAATATGCCCTTGCCTGCGCCAGGACGGCTTATGAAGCCGGTGCGCGCTGGGTGGTGCTCTGCGACACCAATGGCGGCACCCAGCCGGGCGAAATCCGCGCCATCGTCGAGGCGGTGATCGCGTCGGGCATTCCCGGCACCTCGCTCGGCATCCACGCCCATGACGATACCGGCCAGGCGGTGGCCAATTCGCTCGCCGCGATCGAGGCGGGCTGTCGGCAGATCCAGGGGACGCTGAACGGCATCGGCGAGCGCTGCGGCAATGCCAATCTGGTGACGATCATCGCGACGCTTGCCCTGAAGGACGCTTACGCCACACGGTTCGAGACGGCGATCGATGCCGAGCGGTTGACCGGCCTCACCCGCCTCAGCCACGCCTTCGACGAGCTCTTGAACCGCTCACCGAACCACCAGGCCCCCTATGTCGGCGCTTCTGCCTTCGCCACCAAGGCCGGCATCCATGCCTCGGCGCTGCTGAAAGATCCGCGCACCTACGAACACGTGACGCCGGAAAGCGTCGGCAACCTGCGCAAGGTCATGGTCTCCGACCAGGGCGGCAAGTCGAACTTCATCAACGCGCTGAAGCGCCGCGGCATCGAGGTCGGCAAGGATGATCCGAAGCTCGACCAACTGATCTCGATCGTCAAGGAACGCGAGGCGACCGGTTATGCCTATGAGGGCGCCGATGCGAGTTTCGAACTGCTCGCCCGCCGCACGCTCGGCACCATTCCGGAATTCTTCTCGGTCGAAGGTTTTCGGGTGATGGTCGAGCGCCGGTTCGACTCGCATGGCAAGATCAAGATCGTCTCCGAAGCGGTGGTGAAACTCGTCGTCGACGGCCAGACGCTGATGTCGGTCGCCGAGGGCGACGGCCCGGTCAACGCGCTCGACCGGGCGCTGCGCAAGGATTTCGGCAAATACCAGCACGAGATCGATGACCTGGTGCTCGCGGACTTCAAGGTGCGTATCCTCAACGGCGGCACCGAGGCGATCACCCGGGTGCTGATCGAATCCACCGACGGCGACGGCGTGCGCTGGTGGACGGTCGGCGTCTCGGAAAACATCATCGACGCCTCGTTCCAGGCGCTGATGGATTCGGTCATCTACAAGCTGATGAAGAACCGGCATCTGGCAGGCAAGATCGCGGCGGAGTGAGGTTGAAGAACACAAACGCCGGATCGCGTCCCGTCGGGCCTCATATGCAATGCGATGCCGATCGCTTCCTCGACTTCGGCGGTAGGCTGGGTTAATGCTCTGGCTCGATGACGAACGGACGGCAGTCCGGGCTCAGCCAAGAGCCGACACTTTCGCAACATATCTGCGGACCCTCTCCGGAGGCACTCGCGCTCACTCTTCGGAAAGCTCACCCATGACGGCGTCCCCGAATTTTCGTACCGAACCTTGACCGGCTCCAACCCGCCCTCATCGCTTGAACTGCTTGGCTGGTCCGATTTCTTTGCGGCTCAGGTCGAGCCGGACGAGACCGAACTCCTGGTCCGGCGCATTGCCTCTGTTCATCGGGCACGCATCGACGCGATCGGTGTCAGCGGACCGGTCGGGATCGAACTTCCGCCCAATAGCAATACCGCGGATTTTGCGGTGGGCGACTGGGTTCTTGCCGACCCGCTGACGGGCATGCTCGTGCGCCGTCTCGACCGGAAGACCGTGTTTCAACGGCGTGCGGAAGGCGGGCATGGCCAGCAGCTTGCCGCAGCCAATGTCGATACGCTGTTCATCGTCACCTCGTGCAATGCCGATTTCAACCCGGGACGGCTGGAACGCTACCTGATCATGGCCAACCAAGCCGGGACCGATCCGGTGATCGTGCTGACCAAGGCCGACACAATCGAAGATGCCGGCCCTTTCGAACAGCAGGCAAAGGCGCTGCAGCGCGACCTGCCGGTGGTCATCCTCAATGCGCGCACTGCGGATGCCGTTGCCTTGCTGAAGTCCTGGTGCGGCGTAGGGAAAACGGTGGCACTGGTGGGCTCCTCCGGCGTCGGCAAGTCGACACTGGTCAACACGCTCGCCGGGCATGCGTCCGACACGATGCAGAAGACCGGCAGCATTCGCGAACGGGATGCAAAGGGTCGTCACACCACCACGGCACGGTCGCTGCACGCGATTGCCGGTGGCGGCTGGGTGATCGATACGCCGGGTATTCGGACGCTTTATGTCAGCGACGTTACCGACGGCATCGATACGCTGTTTGCCGAGATCACCGATCTGGCACCGAATTGCCGGTTTCGCGATTGCACCCACGCCCACGAACCGGGCTGCGCGGTGCAGGCAGCTGTTGCCAAAGGCGAACTTTCCGCCGATCGCCTGGAACGCTGGCGCAGCCTGCTTGCGGAAAACCGCGACAGAACGCCCGTGCTGAGCGGGCCAAAGGGCAACAAGATCGTCCGCAAGAAGAAATACTGAAGGTTTCGCGCAAAAACCGTCCCTGCAGGAGTTGGCAGGCGGCCCCGAATCCTGTGGCCCGATCCGGGCCATTGTGTTTCAGGGGCTTTCGTACCATATAGACGGTACATTGAGGCAGCCGCTCGCGGTAATGACGCAGCAGCGCCTGGCAACGAACCCCCTCACCGTTTCATTAATCCAAAGAGGCTTCGGCATCCTGCCGGAGCATCGAGATCGGAGACGTTCATGTCTGATAAAAAAGCAAACACCGCGGACCAGCCTTACCAGCCTATCCCCTTCGCCAAGAAGCATCGCATTTCGGTTGAGGATGCGAAGGCGATCATCGAAAAGCACGGCGCAGACCGGAAGTCGGCCGACAAGGAAGCACGGCGCGTAGCCGTCTAATCCTTCTCGCCTGCAAGACGACTGGAAGAACCGGAGACTGAGGATGCCGCACCCGGCTATTGAACCTTCAGTCCCAGTTCCGCCAGGATATCTCCGGCCTGCTGCCGCGAGATCGTCGCTCCCTTGAACTTCCTGGCGTCGATCAGCTTCAGGCCGCCGAGGTCCGCGCCGCGCAGATCGGCCCCTTCGAACCTGGCATCGACGAGCCCCGTGTCACGCAGGCTGCAGCCGTCGAACACGACGTCGCGAAAATCGCATTTCGACAGATCGGCCATGCCGAAATCGACCCGCTCGATCCGGGACTTCCGGAACGACAATGCGGGAAGCCTCGCCTGGGCGAGGATGGTCTCCTTGAACGACAGGCCGAGCGAGGCGATCCGCGTCAGGTTGGCACCGGTCAGCTTGCAGCCGACGAACCGGGTGTCGTTCATTTTGGCTTCCAGGAAAGCGGCGTTGTTGAAGTCGCAATTCCGGAACTCCACCTCCGCAAGGTTGGCGCCCGTAAAATTGGCGAACGGTCCCCGGCATCCCTCGAATTTTGCCCCTTCGAGGTCGGCGGCCCGCAGATTGACGGTGGTCATCCTGCAGTTTCTGAATTCCCAGCGCTGGAGATCCAGCCCCGACAGGTCCGCTTCCTCCAGAATGCAGCCGTTCAGGATCACCGGGCCTCCGGCGGCCGTAAAGCCAAGCGCCTCCGCGCGTCCGATCCGCTGTTCGGAAACCTCGATGGGATCCTGCTCCGCCATGACCTTCGCCTCCGCCGACATCCGTTCGCCTGATTGATCAGAGATTCGGGTTGGAGACAATCGGCCGCGCATACGAGATGATGGCGCCCCTGGTGTCTAGGCTTTCAGGAATGCAAGCCGGTCATCGACACGGCCAGGTACGATTTCCTGAATGTCAGCGCTGACAACGCCTTCGGCAACGAAAGGATCGTCCGTCACACGCATTTCGAGGTCGGCCCGTGTGGTATTGTGGACCAACACGGATCCGCCTGCATTCGGTTGGAGGCTGCCGACCAGCAGAAAAACACCGTCATCAAAGCCTTTTCTGATCCAGGCATTGTGCCCTTCCATGAATTGCGGAGCCCTTGCCTTGTCGGCGAACTTCAGGGTGACGATGAACATGCCGGTTTTCCTTCAGACGGTTCGTGATGAAACGGATTGGGTAGCGAGCGGCCGCTCCGAGATATGCGCCTCCAACCACGTCTGCATGGCATCTACTTCGCGGCGGATGAAGGTTTCGTCGCGGAACGCCGTGGCGAGCGCCGATACACCTTGGCTTCGCATCAGGAGATGTAGGGAGAGCGCGTCGGCATCGATTTCCCGGCCCAGAGCGCGGAACTGGCGAGCGAGCCACTCGCGGAACAGGGTGAAAAGTGATGCGGCGTCGGTTTGGGCGACATGATCGAGCTTGGCGAGTTCGTTGCAGAGCGATCCGACCGGGCAGCCATACGCCATGATCTTCGTTCGGTTGACGATGAGGATATTGATAAAGCTTCGGATTCTGTCGGCAGCTGTCCCGCCTTCAGCCTCCCATGCCTCCAGCATTCTCTGCGTGTTGGCGATACGAAGGGCGATCACCGCGTTGAGAATTTCGTCCTTCGTCTTGAAGTGGTAGTAAAAATTGCCGCGCGACAGGCCCACGCATTCGGCAATATCGGCAAACGACGTTACGTCGTACCCGCGCTCGTAGAAGAGCCGATCAGCGGCGTCTACGATCTGATTGCGTGTGTCCATACCCTTCAACGTGGCAACCCTGTTTGCTGTTGCCCGGGTGCAAAGCGATGGCTTCACGGATTAGGGCAATTGTCCTAATCCTCTTCTAGGACAGTCGACCTAAAATGATCAAGTCCCTGAGCCTGAAATTTTCAATCCATTGCTATGTTCGTTTCGGGCGCCTAGGATCAGGAACTTTGGCCCTCACACCTCCTCGAAACTCAGCCCCCAATCCCCCTCGCCGTACCACTCGCCCTCCTGGGGCGGCTCCCGCCAGCGCAGGCTGCGCACCTGATAACCGCGGCGGGAACGGAAGGCTTCCGCCAGCCCGTCGTGACGGCCTGGCGGAGGTGGCTGCTGGCCTTCCGCCCAAACGAAGGAGACCGGCTGCAGAAATTTGGCGCCGAAACCCGACGCACGCCGGTCGATCATCAGGAAACCCGCAGAACGGGTAAAGCCGCTCCGCCGGCCATTGTCGATCGCCGGAAAGCCGAGCGGAAAGAGCGTGCGCCCCGAGACCGCCAGATTATCGATCCAGGCGGCCGGCGGGTGGTCGAGCGCGAAATTGGCGTAGATCACGTCCGCATCCTCCTTCGGCCATTCGGTCCCGTCGCCGCAGACGAGTTCGATATTTGCGTAACCCGCCAGGTTCTGCCGCGCCTTGTCCGCGAGGGCTTCGTCGTATTCGACGGCGACCACCCGGCCCGACGGCCCCACCAGCTCGGCAATGATCGCCGTGTAATATCCGGTCCCGGCGCCGAGATGAGCGACGGTCTCGCCATCGCGGATGCCGAGCGCGTGAAGGGCCCCGGCATGCAGCGACGGCATGCCGTTGTTGACGCCGCGCGCCGTGTCCAGGCCGACCAGCAGATCCTGGTAGAGAACCAACGGATCAGTCGAGGCGAGTTCGCGGTAATTGCGAAAGTCGTTATAGACCCAGGGCGGCGGGCCGACGAATTGTTCGCGCGGCACCTTGGCGAAGGCGGCGAGGAGCCGGGCGTCTGCCCTCACGCCGGCCTTCGCCAGGATCTGACGGGCGTAGATCTGCCGGTGCAGCGGCGGGTTTTCGAAATCCATCCAATTCCTCCGTTCTGACAAGCGATCACTATCGCAAGCCAAGCCGACAGAATCGCGACAAACGATAGGTTCTTCAATGAAATGAATTGGTCCGGCTCAACCTATTCGTTTAAACGGGGGATAACCAGAACAAACATACCGGAAACACCCGCATGACCACCGACATCGCCCCGGCGACAATAGCGAAGAACGAGGATACCCCACGCGGTTTCGCCTTCGGGCTGACGGCCTATTTCCTTTGGGGCTTTCTGCCGTTCTATCTAAAGGCTGTTGCCCATATTCCTTCGCTCGAAGTGCTGGCGCACCGGGCCATCTGGTCGGTGCCGGTTGCCGGAATCGTTCTCCTCATCCTGCGTCGCACCGGCGATCTCAAGGTGGCGGTGCAGAACCCGCGCATGCTTGCCATGGCATGCCTGACCGCCCTGATCATCATGGCGAACTGGGGCATCTATGTATGGGCGGTCGCCGCCGGCCGGGCGCTCGATGCGGCGCTCGGTTATTTCATCAATCCGCTGTTCAGCATCTTTCTCGCAGCCGTCCTGCTCAAGGAAAGACTGGCGCCGGTGCAGCTTGCCGCGATCGGCCTCGTGGTGGTGGCGGTGGCGATCCTCACCTATGACGCGGGCGGATTGCCGTGGGTTTCGCTGGCGCTCACCGTCACCTGGGGGTTCTATGCGCTGTTCCGGAAAACCCTGCCGATCGGCCCAAACCAGGGTTTCTTCCTGGAAGTGCTGCTGATCAGCATCCCTTGTCTGCCCTATGTGATCTGGCTGGAATCGACCGGCCAGGGCCATCTCCTCAATTCGACCGGGTGGGACACGTTCATCCTGATGGCCGCCGGAATCATCACCGCCGCACCGCTGATGATCTATGCCAATGGCGCAAAACTCCTGAAACTCTCGACCATCGGCATCATGCAATACATCGCGCCGACGATGATCTTCCTGATCGCGGTTTTCGCTTTCCACGAGCCGCTCAGCCTGGTGAAGCTCGGGGCCTTTGCGCTGATCTGGGTGGCGCTCGCCGTCTACACCTGGTCGATGCTGAAACAGACGCGCGGCCGATAATCCCTTTCCGGAGCATAAGAATGCAGATCAGCGACATTCCGTTCGGCACGACCGACTGGAGCACGGTGCCCAAGACCGAACACAAGGGCGACACCGGGCTCGCGACCTGGCAGACATGCCATTTTGGGAAGATCCGGGTGCGGATGGTGGAATATACCCCGGGCTATCTCGCCGACCACTGGTGCGTCAAAGGCCATGTCCTGCTCTGCCTCGAAGGCGCGCTGACGACCGAACTCGCCGACGGCCGGGTCTTCGTGCTGAAGCCCGGCATGAGTTACCAGGTGGCTGACGATGCCGAGCCCCACCGCTCCTCGACAGCGGTCGGTGCAAAACTCTTCATCGTCGACTAGAGCTTAAGCACCGGCGCTCAAAGCCTTGAAATGACAGCCTCCTCGCCGCCGGACGGCGGGCGGTCCTCGCCCTGTTCGAGGATCGCCGGAACGATCTCCTCGACATTGGCGATGACAAGCGGCTGGACCAGATGCGCGCGGTGGATGAAACCCTGTTCGCGCATGTGGGTGATGAGGTCGAGCATCGGATCCCAGAAACCGCCGATATTGGCAAATGCCATCGGTTTCTGATGCCGTCCGAGCTGCGCCCATGTCATGATCTCGACGATCTCCTCCAGCGTGCCTATGCCGCCCGGCAGGGTCACGAAAGCGTCAGCGCGCTCGAACATCTTGTGCTTGCGCGCATGCATGTCCTCCGTCACAATCAGCTCGTCGAGCTGGCCGAGCGAATGGCGCGTGGCCTCCATGTCGACCAGGAACTCGGGAATGATGCCGGTGACCTGACCGCCGTTCGACAGAACGCCGGCCGCGACCGCACCCATGATGCCCTTGGTGCCTCCGCCATAGACAAGCCGAAGCCCATGGGCGGCGATGGATTTTCCGAGCGCACGGCCGGCCTCGATATAGGCGGGATCGCGTCCCGGCTGCGAACCGCAGTAAACGCAGATGGATCGAATCGGCACAGTTTTCTCCATAAGGCATTTCAAGTGGAGGGCCAAAGCGAGCCCCGGTCGTCAAAATTGACGGGAAATGCCCGGAAGAGCAAGGGTTTATCGTGTGAAAAGCTTGTGAACGCGGGAGGAAAAGGTTAATCCGAATATGCGATGGCTATAGCTGTCGGGAGAGGCATTGATGATGAAAAACCGCGCCGGCTGGCTGGCTCTGATCGTATTGGCTATCGCATCGCTGCTGATGGTGTTCTTCGTGATGCCTGCGATAAACAAGGATTCAAAGCCGATCGGCGACGCGATCAATGCCGCAGGCAATGCCGTCAAGGACGCGGTGACGGAACCGCAGCAGGCAGCCAAGGCGCCTGATGCCGCAAAGCAGGCAGACCCTGCTGCAGCGCCGCAGACGGCCCCGCCCGCTGCGGGCTCCCAGGCGGCCTCAAACCAGACGCCCCCCACTCAGGCTGCCGCGGCGATGGCGCCGCCCTCCTTCGACGTGCTGCGGGTCGAGCCGGACGGTTCGACAGTGATCGCCGGCCGCGCCGCGCCCCATTCCAAGCTCGAGGTCACCGATGGCGCCACGGTCGTCGCCAAGGTCGATGTCGGCCCGAGCGGCGATTTTGCCGCCATTCTCGACAAACCGCTACCGCCCGGCGACCACCAACTGGTGCTGAAGGCCACCGGCAAGGACGGCAAGGCCACCGTTTCGGAAGAAACCGCGACGGTTTCTGTGCCTGCCGACAAGAACGGCAAGCTGCTTGCCATGGTCACCAAACCCGGCAAGGCAAGCCGACTGATCGCCACGCCGACCCCGGATGCTGCAGGTCTTCCTTCCATGGCCGCAGCGCAGCCGGCCGTTCCGGCTCCCCAGGGCGCGACTTCGGCCGCGGCCAACCCGCCCCCTGCCGGCTCCGCTCCAGCGCTTGCCGCACCCTCGGCCGCGCCGTCCACCTCGGTTGCGACGCTGCCGGCACCGCCCTCCGGCTCATCCACTCTCGCGTCTTCCGCGCCGAACATCCCGGTCTCGGCGCCCGTCTCCCCGGGGGCGGCGGCGCCTGAACTACGCGTCACCGCCGTCGAGATCGAGGGCAACAAGATCTTCGTCGCCGGCAGCGCGAAGGCTGGCACGTCGCTGCGCGGCCAGGCAGACGGCCGGCCGATCGGCACCGCCCAGGCGGGCCAGGACGGCAGTTTCGTCATCGAAGGGGCGATCGACCTTGCGGTCGGCGACCACCGGATCGGCGTCGAAGCGCTCGGAGCCGGCGGCCAGGTTCTGGTACGGGTCGAAGTGCCCTTCAACCGCCCGGCCGGCGATCAGGTTGCCGCCGTAGCGGCGCCGCAGGCCCCCAATAACGGCATGTCAGCGGCCGACAGCGGCGCCTTCGACAAGCTGCGCAACGAAACCGTACGCGCCTTCAACCTGCTGCGCGGGCTCTACGACAACGGTCGCGTTCCTTCGGCGGAACAGATGGTCGCCGCCCGGTCCGCCACCTCGATCGCGCTGAAGTCGCTTTCCGAATACCGGCTGCAGGCCGACGCTGCGGCCTCCGCCCGCGTGCTTGCCGAAACCACCGCCCAGAACGCTGCGGCAGCGGCTGCTGCCCTCGACGCGCTTCCCAAGGATGTCGCAAGCGTCGGCGCCGGCCTGAAGCGGATCGGCGACATGATCGCCCGCGCCGTCGGCCCGATCATTGCCCGCGAACTGCACGGCGTCGAAGTGGCCACCGCCGCCCCGATGACCGCAACCGATGCCAGCGGCGCCCGCACCATCCAGCAGGAGGCGCTGACGCAGAGCGAACGCAGCTCGGTCATCATCCGCCGCGGCGACACGCTCTGGCAGATCTCCCGCCGCGTCTACGGCCAGGGCGTGCGCTACACGACGATCTACCTCGCCAACGAGGCCCAGATCCGCAACCCCGACGTCATCCAGCCCGGCCAGATCTTTGGCGTGCCGGACGAGGCCCTGCCCGACTCGGAAGAACTCCACCGCCAGCGGATGATGCATCGCCGGTCGTAAGGGGCGGAAGGCGCTTTCTCTGGTTAAGTGGGCGGGGCGGATAAGCCCTTGCGGGCAACACTTTCGGCCCTTCGGAGACGTTGCTTGGGACTGCGGCGGTTCTCCAAATTCCCTCATTCCTGTGCTCGTCACAGGAATCCAGCAGCACCGCGTCGGCGGTGCGAAAGACCACTTGCGCACGATAATCGCCGGCGCCACACTTCAACCATGAAGGGTTACGTCTACATTCTCGCCTCTAAACGCAATGGTACGCTGTATATCGGCGTGACGCGCGATCTCCCCGGCCGCCTTTACGAACACCAGAACGAACTCACACCCGGCTTCACGTCGAAATACGGGGTCAAGACGCTCGTCTGGTTCGAGGAATACGACCTCCTTGTCGACGCGATCACCCGCGAGAAGACGATGAAGAAATGGCCGCGGAAATGGAAACTCAATCTGATCGAGGAACGCAATCCGGATTGGGAGGACATCGCCTCGCATCTGCATTCGTTATGAAGTCGTTGGGACAGAGTCCCCGCCGCGCAGACGCGCGGCCGCTGGATTCCTGTGACAAGCACAGGAATGAGGGTGGTTTAGGCCCAAGCCTTCACTCCAAATCCGATGTGTCTTCGGAAGCTGGTTTCGAGGTTGCTTTTGCAAAGAGGAACCCAGGTCTGAGGCGTTGCAGATAATCGCGGACAGCTCCCCTATCTCCCTCATTCCTGTGCTCGTCACAGGAATCCAGCCGCGCCGCGTCGGCGGAGCGAAAGACTCTTCCAGCGCATCTTCCCTGCCAAGAAACCGGGGGCGATTCCCCTGCCCCGTGAAAACGACCCAGCCCCTTAGCCACATTCACGTCCCCGTCCATCCCAGCCTCCCCAAAAGGCCCTTGGGCGGCAAAGCGCCCGCCTGCTCCGTTTCAGCCAGCCTCGCGCAGGTTAGAGGGAATACCGCGGTGGTCAGGCGGCGTGCTCGCGTATTATCTCCGGCTCTGATCCATGCCGCGCGGACAGGAGAATAAAATGGTTTCCAGCATTAATTCCATTCGGATTTGGTCCTCTCAGGCAGCTCTCAACGCATTCAAGGATGTCTCCGACAACCGGACGCCGGGCAGCTCGACGTCCGGCTCGTCCTCCTCGTCGCTTGCCGACATGCTGTTCCCGGGCAGCAACGGCGGAGACGACTATGAGGACGACAAGATCGCGGCGCTGATCGCCTCGCTGCAGCGGACGATGAACGGCACCGCGCCAGACGAGACGGCCGGCGACGGATCGGTCGGCGACATGTCCAGCAAGGCATTCATGAAGGCGTTGCAGGAGAAGCTGGACGCGCTGAAGGCGAACCCCGACAGCAAGGCGATGGCCGAGGCGATGCAGAAGGCGCTCGACGCCGGCACACTGAAGATGACCGACGCGGTTGCCGGCGACCAGATCACCGCCTGGGACATGACCGACGGCAAGCAGACCTCGACCAGCGTCACCTCGGTCGATAAATCCGACTGGACCCAATTTCTGAAGGACCGCCTGACGCGGGACGACGGCGGCAAGTTCGTGCGCAACGCCGATGGCAGCTATATCGAGAAGGCAACCGGGGCCAGCTCCTATTTCGGCATGGTCGGCGAGGCCTACTATTACATTTCCTGGCCGACGCCGGCACCGACAAAGCCTGCGGCCGGGACGACGCCCGCCGCCTCTACCAGCACCAAGTGACACGACAGGCCGAGGGCGGGCGAAAATCCCGCCCCCGCCTCCCTGCCGTCCTCAGAACTTTCACGAAACCGTCATTGCAACATCCGCCGCCGGACCTTATGTGCGGGAGGCGTTTTGACGCGCCCGTTATCGGGACAGTCGTATTTGGGAACGCCCCTCATCCGCCTGCGTCCTGCGGACCCCTCTGCCGTTTGAACGGGAAGAAGGACGCAAGCTGCCGGCTTTCTGCTTCCCCCAGCGATGGTGCGGGACGGCTTGAGGCCAGCGGCTTCTCCTGCCGAAGGTCGGAGCGAGAGGCAATTCCATATGCGGCTGACCCGCGCCCGCTCCGGAGACATCGATGGCGAATACCAAGAAGACCATTTCGGCGGATGCCAGCAATCCGCTCGGCACGCTCGTCAACCTGTGGCCCTATATGTGGCCCGAGGGCCGCGCCGATCTGAAGGCCCGGGTCATCTGGGCGACCTTCTATCTGTTCCTCGCCAAGTTCGTGCTTCTGACGGTACCCTATTTCTTCAAATGGGCGACGGATGCGCTGAACGGCAAGCTGGACATGGCGGGCGTGCTGCCCGCCTTCCTGCTCGGCGCCGTGGTGCTGGTCATCGCGCTCAATTTCACCCGCATCCTGCAAGTCGGCCTCAACCAGCTGCGCGACGCGCTGTTTGCTTCGGTCGGGCAATATGCCGTGCGCCAACTCGCCTACCGCACCTTCGTGCACATGCATCAGCTGTCGCTGCGTTTTCATCTGGAGCGCAAGACCGGCGGCCTGTCGCGGATCATCGAGCGCGGCACCAAGGGCATCGAAACGATCGTCCGCTTCACCATTCTCAACACCGTGCCGACACTGCTCGAATTCCTGCTGACGGCGGTGATCTTCTGGGTCAGCTACGGCTTCTGGTATGTCGCGGTGACGGCGATCACGGTGGCGCTCTACATCTGGTTCACGGTGAAGGCCAGCGACTGGCGCATCGCCATCCGCCGCTCGATGAACGACAGCGACACGGACGCCAATACCAAGGCGATCGATTCGCTCCTCAATTTCGAGACGGTCAAATATTTCGGCAACGAGGAGATGGAAGCCAAGCGCTTCGACAGTTCGATGGCCCGTTATGAAAAGGCGGCGACCGACGTCTGGACTTCTCTCGGCTGGCTCAACTTCGGCCAAGGCGTCATCTTCGGCCTCGGCACGACTGTCATGATGGTGATGTCGGCGCTTGCCGTGCAGCGCGGCGAGCAGACGATCGGCGATTTCGTGTTCGTCAACGCACTGCTCCTGCAGCTTTCCGTGCCGCTCAACTTCATCGGCTTCGTCTATCGCGAAATCCGCCAGGGGCTGACCGATATCGAGCAGATGTTCGAGCTGCTCGAAGTGCAGCCCGAGGTCGTCGACCGGCCGGATGCCAAGCCGCTCGACATCGCGCAAGGATCGATCTCCTTCAAGGACGTGCATTTTTCCTATGATGCGGCCCGGCCGATCCTGAAGGGCGTCTCCTTCGACGTGCCGGCCGGCAAGACGGTGGCGATCGTCGGCCCCTCCGGCGCCGGCAAGTCCACCATTTCGCGCCTGCTCTACCGGTTCTACGACATCCAGGACGGCTCGATTACCATCGACGGGCAGGACGTGCGCGACCTGACGCAGCATTCGCTGCGCGCGGCGATCGGCATGGTGCCGCAGGATACCGTGCTGTTCAACGACACGATCGCCTACAACATTCGCTACGGCCGGCCAACGGCCAGCGAGGAAGAGGTGCTGGCCGCCGCCGACGTGGCGCAGATCGGCCACTTCATCAGCGCTCTGCCGGACGGTTTCGAGACCAAGGTCGGCGAGCGAGGCTTGAAACTGTCCGGCGGCGAGAAGCAGCGCGTGGCGATCGCCCGCACGGTGCTGAAAGCCCCGCCGATCCTGATCCTCGACGAGGCGACCTCGGCGCTCGACACCACGACCGAGCACGAGATCCAGTCGGCACTCGACGTGGTCTCCAGGAACCGCACGACGCTGGTGATCGCCCACCGGCTTTCCACCGTCATCGGCGCCGACGAGATCATCGTCCTGCGCGGCGGGCTGATCGCCGAGCGCGGCACGCACAGTTCACTGCTCGAACAGAACGGGCTCTACGCCTCGATGTGGAACCGCCAGCGCGAAGCGGTGCAGGCCGAAGAACAGCTGCGCAAGGTGCGCGAGAGCGACGACCTCGGCGTCGTCCTGCGCGGCGTCCCGGCGGCGGAATAGGCCGGTGGCGGGCACGAACTCCAAAGCAGGAAGAACTCAACGATGAAACGATACCTCACTCCCCGCATGCTCGTCCTCGGCAGCGTCGCTGTCGCCTATATGCTGGTGCTGATCTTCTTCGGCTCGCCGCTGCTTGCCTTCACCACCTGGATGGGCTGGGTCGATCCGCAGGCGGCGCGGTAAGCGGACGCACTGTTCACAGGGCGGCGACTGTTCATGTCGCGGTCGAGATGCCATCTAACGTGTAACTTCAGACACAGCAAATTCACGGTGGTAACGCAATGAAAAAGATCGGCTTTCTCTCCTTCGGACACTGGACCCCCTCGCCGCAGTCGCAGGCGCGGTCGGCATCCGATGTCCTCCTGCAATCCATAGACCTCGCGGTAGCGGCCGAGGAACTTGGTGCCGACGGCGCCTATTTCCGCGTCCACCATTTTGCGCGGCAGCTCGCCTCGCCCTTCCCGCTGCTTGCCGCCGTCGGTGCACGCACGAAGCGCATCGAGATCGGCACCGCCGTCATCGACATGCGGTATGAAAACCCGCTCTACATGGTGGAAGACGCAGGCGCCGCAGACCTGATTTCCGGCGGACGCCTGCAGCTCGGCATCAGCCGCGGCTCGCCGGAACAGGTGATCGACGGTTTCCGCTATTTCGGCTACCAGCCGGCGGAAGGCGAGACCGACGCGGATCTTGGCCGGCGCCATGCGGAAGTGTTCTTCGACGTGCTGCGCGGTGAAGGTTTCGCCAAGCCCAATCCGCGGCCGATGTTCCCCAACCCGCCCGGCATGCTGCGCCTGGAGCCGCATTCGGCGGGCCTGCGCGACCGCATCTGGTGGGGTTCGAGCTCCAACGCGACCGCCGTCTGGGCCGCCAAGCTCGGCATGAACCTGCAGAGCTCGACGCTCAAGACCGACGAGAGCGGCAAGCCGTTCCACATCCAGCAGGCCGAGCAGATCCGCATCTACCGGGAGGCCTGGAAGGAAGCCGGCCACGCCCACGAGCCGCGCGTCTCCGTCAGCCGCAGCATCTTCGCGCTGATGAACGACACGGACCGCGCCTATTTCGGCGGCAGCGGCGAAAGCCAGGACCAGATCGGCAATATCGACCCGCAGACCCAGGCGATCTTCGGCCGCTCCTATGCCGCCGAGCCGGACAGGTTGATCGAACAGCTGAAGGCCGACGAGGCGATCGCCGAGGCCGATACGCTGCTGCTCACCGTGCCGAACCAGCTTGGTGTCGAGTACAATGCGCATGTGCTGGAGAGCATTCTGAAGCATGTGGCGCCGGGGCTGGGGTGGCGGTAGCGCAACCGCAACTAAACCTGGATGGTACCTGACGACGGCTTGCCTTGCCAAGCCGTCGTCGCAAGGTACCCATATGCGCTAGCTGCCATCAGCATCGGCGATATAACCACCGGTCTGCCGTTTCCAGAGCCGGGCATAAAGGCCGTCGCGGCTCAGCAGTTCATCGGGCGTACCCTCCTCGACGATACAGCCTTTGTCGAGAACGATGATCCGATCCATCTTGGCGATCGTCGACAGCCGATGAGCGATAGCAATCACCGTCTTGCCGTTCATCAGCACGGCCAACTTATCCTGAATGGCTGCCTCCGATTCGCTGTCGAGCGCGGAGGTCGCCTCGTCGAGCACGAGGATCGGTGCGTCCTTGAGAAGGACCCTGGCGATGGCGACGCGCTGCCGCTGGCCGCCGGACAATTTGACACCGCGATCACCGACGAAGGCATCATATCCCTTGCGCCCTTCGCCGTCGGTCAGTTCGGCGATGAAACCGTCCGCCTGGGCGGCCCTGGCCGCCTGTTCTATTTCCTCCTGCGACGCAGGCGGCCTTCCGTAGCGGATGTTGTCTCCGACCGAGCGATGCAGCAGGGCGACATCCTGTGAAATGACGCCGATCTTTTCCCTGAGACTTGCCTGTGTGACCGATCGAATGTCCTGGCCGTCGATCAGGATCGAACCGCTCGTCAGATCATAAAACCGCAGAAGCAGGCTCACCAGCGTCGTCTTGCCCGCCCCGGAAACCCCAACCAATCCCACCTTCTCGCCTGCCCGAACGTTCAAGGTCAGGCTATCGAGAACCTTTCGGTCGGCGCGATATGCAAAGCCGACATTCTCGAAGCGGATCTCGCCGCGCGAAACGACCAGCGGCGACGCCTCCGGTGCATCGTTGATGGTTGGCGGCGTTGTCATCACCGGCATGGCATCACGAATGGTGCCGACGGCCTGGAAAATCTGCTGGCCCATCTGCAGAAATGCGCGGGCATTTCCCGACAGGCGCTGGGTGATATAAAGCGAGGCCACGAACTGGCCGGTGCTGACAAACCCGGCAATCATGCCCCAGAAACCGACGGTGAGCATGGCAAACCACAGGAGCACATTGAGCGTTGTGATGCCGGTGTCGGTCGTCAGGTAGATACGCCGTTCTTTCTGCTGGGTTTCCACGACCTTTGCGAAAACGTTGCGCAAGGCGCCTGCTTCGCTGTCTTCCGCGGCGAACTGCTTCACCATCTGAATATTGCTGTAGAGATCGGTCATCGAACCCACGACCAGGCTGCGCTGGCGGGCCGAACGGCGGGAGCGCTCGGTGAAATGCGGAACCGCGATCACGGCAATGACAACGCTGGCGGTAATCCAGATAAGGACCGGCAGCGCGAGCGGCCAGGCCACGGTCCCGAGCAGGAACAGCGACCCGATAAACTGCACGAGGAAATGCGGGATCGCCTGAAAGGCTACGACGACCTGCTGCTGGACCGCGGATGCAACCTGAGACAGGCGCGAGGCCACCTGGCCGGCAAAAAGATCATGGAAGAACCCGAGGTCCTGCCTTTCCACGGCTTTATGCCCCTGCCATTGAATTGCCACCGGCATGCAGACCGCGACCGCTTGCGAGGCAAGCGTATTGGCGAAAAATGCGAAGACAGGCAGAACCGGGAATAGCAGCATTCCCATGGCCACAAGCAGGCGCCACCGATCGTGGAGAAAGGCTGCGGCTCCGTTTGCCGCGACGCCGTCAACGATGATCGACAGGCTCCAGATCAGGAAAAGGTTGATGCATTCCACCAGCATGGCAAACACGGAGATGGAAATCAGAACCCCCCGGAACATTCTAATGAAGTGCAGGAGCAGCACGAAGGGGCCGCGGGAGGGCAGGCGCTCATGGGGGATTTCGAGGGGCCGGATCAGGGTTTCGAAGGGACGATAAACGAAATCTGAAAAGGACATGACAGCTGAAAGACCATCTTGAGATTGAATCATCAAAAGAACGAGCTCGCCATTTAACCACAGATTGATATCAGGCGCGAAACTTCTCTAAGGTCGTATTCTCGGAAGAAGCTCGATTTCGTGTGCTCGCTTCGCACCACAACCGGCACCGGCGGCCGTGCGGAACGACACAATCGCGATCACCGCGAAAGCGATTGCGACCGAACCCGTCAGTTGGGTCTTGGAACCGCATTGCCGCAAAAACGGTTTCGCTGTAGTCAGGTGACCCTGACCATACGGGAGAAAACGTTGATCAACCTCTTCGACACCATCCGCAACACGCTCGTGCCGATCCATAAGGAAGGTTACATCTTCGTCGCCGCCTTCTTCATCGCCTCGTTGATCCTCGGTTATATCGCCGAGCCGCTGTTCTGGGTCGGCCTGGTGCTGACTTTGTGGTGCGCCTATTTCTTCCGCGATCCGGAACGGGCCGTGCCCCAGGATGACGACCTGATCCTCAGCCCCGCCGACGGACGCGTCAGCCATGTCGCCATGGTCGTGCCGCCCACCGAGCTGCAGCTGGGCTCCGAGCCGATGCTGCGCATCTCGGTGTTCATGAACGTGTTCGATTGCCATATCAACCGCTCGCCGGTGCGCGGCCAGGTGTCCCGCATCGAGTATCGCCCCGGCCAGTTCGTCAATGCCGAACTGGACAAGGCGAGCGACGACAACGAGCGTAACGGCCTGGTGATCGACACCCGCCACGGCAAGGTCGGCGTGGTGCAGATCGCCGGCCTGGTGGCACGGCGCATCGTCTGCTGGGTGAAGCCGACCGAACCGGTCAATGCCGGCGAACGGTTCGGCCTGATCCGCTTCGGCTCGCGGCTCGACGTGTTCGTGCCGGCCGGCGGCCAGCCGCGCGTGTCGGTCGGCCAGCGCGCCATCGGCGGCGAAACCGTGCTTGCGGAATTCGGCTCCGCCAAGGGCCCGATCATCAGCCGCCGCACGTAAAGGGAGCTAGAGCCTGATGGAGACGCCCGCCTCGCCGCCCTCGCCCCCTCATTCGCACGCGGAACACAACAGCCCGAACGAAGAGGCCCGCGGGCCGCGCCTGCGCGAAATTCCGCTCCGGCTGCTGGTGCCGAACCTGATCACGGTGCTTGCCATCTGCGCCGGCCTGACGGGCATCAGGCTCGCCTTCGAGGGGCGCTACGAGCTGGCGGTCGCCATGGTGCTGCTGGCCGCCTTCCTGGATGGCATCGACGGGCGCGTGGCACGGCTCCTGAAAGCCACGTCGAAATTCGGCGTGCAGATGGATTCGCTTGCCGACATCATCAATTTCGGCGTCGCGCCGGCGCTGGTCTCCTACGCCTTCCTGCTCGACCAGGCGCATTCGATCGGCTGGATCGCCGCCCTGCTCTATGCGATCGCCGCCGGCCTGCGCCTTGCCCGGTTCAACGTCATGGAAGACCGCAACATCAAGGCGGACTGGCAATCGGAATTCTTCGTCGGCGTGCCAGCTCCGATGGGCGCCATGCTGGTATTGCTGCCGGTCTATCTCGGCTTCCTCGGCCTCGAGGCGACACCGATCTTCGTTTATGCAAGCGTTGCCTATACGGTGCTGATCGGCTACTTGCTCGTCTCCCGCCTGCCGGTCTGGTCCGGCAAGTCGAGCCGCATCCGCCGCGACCTGATGCTGCCGATCATGCTTGCCGTGGTGCTCTATGTAGCGCTGCTGATGAGCTATACCTGGCAAGTGCTGTCGACCACCGTCGTTGCCTATCTCCTCGTCCTGCCGTTCAGCGCCCGCGCCTGGCACCGTCGCTACGGCACGATTACAATCGAGGATGACAGTACGCATGTCTGAGTCTGCTCGAACTCGGTAAGCTGCAACTTCCGCGCAACAGTTTCCCACAAGATGACAGTTCTACGAATACCGGGCGGCAGTGCCAGCTTGCCGGCCACGATTCCGCCCGCTTTTATGGGAAAAGCCGCGATCGCAAAATGCAAACAAGAGATTCGCGTGTTGAGGAGACAGCCATGAGCACCGAGAAGAAAATCGAATCAAAACCGGAAATGACCACGCCCTACCGACCGCTCGGCCTGAAGGCCGTGGTTGCCGCAGCCCTGATGCTGAACCGCAAGCCGAAGCTTACCCCAGCTGGCTGATCAGTCGGCTGATCGGCTTCATTCGCCGCTGATAAAACTCCACAGGAGCCCCAGCGCGAGAAGGCCCATGACGACGCCGATGATGACGTCCAGAACCCGCCAGGCGGCGGGTCTGGCAAACAACGGCGCCAGGAAACGCGCGCCGTAACCGAGCCCGAAGAACCAGACGAACGAGGCAATCGCCGCACCGGCGCCATAGGCCACCCGTTCCGCTCCTTCGAAGGCCGCAGACAGGCTGCCAAGCAGCACCACCGTATCCAGATAGACATGCGGGTTGAGGAAGGTGAAGGCCAGGCAGGTCAAGACCGCCGCCTTCAGCCCCATCGGCTCCGGCGCGCCTGCCACCATCGCGGCCGGCTTCACTGCCCGGCGGAAGGCCATGAAGGCGTAGGTTCCGAGAAACACTGCCCCGCCCAGCGTTACGACCGAGATCAGCATCGGCGACCGAGAAACGACGGTGCCGAGCCCACCGACGCCGGCGGCGATCAGCGTCGCATCCGACAGCGCGCAGATCAGGCAGAGGATGAAGACATGGGAGCGGATCAGCCCCTGGCGCAGGATGAAGGCGTTCTGGGCGCCGATGGCGATGATTAGCGAAGCACCGAGTGCGAGGCCGGAAAGGCCGGCGGAAAACAGGTTCATGAAATTGTCCGTGTGAAGGAAGAGAGCCGAGGGGTCAGAAAAGCGACATCTGGGTCGAGTCGGGTTTCGGCTTTTTCGGCGGTTCCTCTTCCGGCTGGGCGACCGCAACCGGTTTCTGCAGGTCCGGCCCCATGTTGGCGACCTTGTTGACGAGATCGGAAACCGGCAGCGCCTCGAAGAAATCTTCCTGCACCGGCCGCATCAAGTCGGCCACTTCGCGCGGTTCCTGGGTCTTGCAGTCGAGCCAGCGGGAAAAGTCCTCCGGCTCGATGACGACGGGCATGCGGTCGTGGATATGGCGAATGCCGCCATTCGCGGCCGTCGTCATGATCGCGGCGGTATCCACCTCGGAACCATCGGCAGAAGACCAGGTCTCCATCAGACCGGCAAAGGCGATGACGCCGCCGCGCTTCGGGCGGATCCAATAGGCCTGCGGCTTGACGCCGCTTTCCTTCGGCGGCCGGCGCCATTCGTAAAAGCCGGTGGCAGGGATCAGGATGCGGCGATGGCGCATGGCGGCGCGGAAGGAGGCCTTGCCGATCGCCGTCTCGGAGCGCGCGTTGATCAGCAGCGGAAACTCCTTCATGTCCTTCACCCAGCCGGGGATCAGGCCCCAGCGGGCGAGGAAGGCGCGGCGCTCCGGCAGGTTGCTGCCCGGCTCACGCTTTTCCGATGACATGACGACGAGGATCGGCTGGGTCGGGGCGATATTGTAGCGGGCCGGGAAATCGTCGATATCCGCCAGGCTGAAGAATTCCGAAATATCCTTGGGAGTCGCCGTCAGGGCGTAGCGTCCGCACATGCAGACTATGTGGCATCGGGCCTTGGAAGGGTCAAGCGCTGATGCTCAGGCGCTGACGTCATGCACTTCTGGGGCCGAAGAGGATGATCGCGCCGCCGACGAGGCACACCATGACGCCGAGAACATCCCATCGGTCCGGCACCCGGGCCTCGATAGCCCAGAGCCAGAGGATCGAGGCGAGGATATAGATGGCGCCATAAGCCGCATAGGTCCGCCCCGCCGCCTCGCTCGGCACCAGCGCCAGCAGCCAGGCAAAGACGATGAGCGACACAACGCCCGGCACCAGCCACCAGACCGGCTTTTCCAGCCTGAACCACGCCCAGAAGGCGAAACAACCGGCAATCTCGGCAAGCGCGGCGATGGAGTAGAGGATGTAAGTTTTCATGGGAGACGTGGGCTTGAAGGAGATGGCATCTGGGGCACGTTTTCATATGATCGAAACGATGGAAACCGAAATCTGCGCGATCCCATCATAACGCGGGCATGCACGGCCACATGTAAATTATTTGCTTACGGCCTTGACCTCGTGTAAGCAATATACTTACATGCTGCATGATCAATTCCTTCAGGAACAAGGCGCTGGCTGCCCTATTCCAGAGCGGCAAGACGAGCAAAATCGACGCGAAGATGCACAAGCGCATCCTTGTGCGGCTGGACCGTCTTGAAGCGGCCGAGCGCCCGGAGGACATGAACCTCCCGGGGTTTGATTTTCATGCCCTGCATGGCCTTGATCCGACCCGCTATACCGTTCACGTCAACGGGCCGTGGTGCATCACATTCGAATTCGACGGCAAGGACGCCGCCCGTGTCGACTTCGAGCAATATCATTGAGGCGGCGGTTTAGGGACGAGATCGATGGCGGAATATGAAATAAAAAGGCCGATCCAGCGTTGCCCGTCCCATCCCGGCGCACTGCTTGAGGAAATCATCCCGGCGACCGGCAAGACGAAGGTCGAGATCGCTGAGCTTTTAGGCATTTCCCGCCAGCAGCTCTATGACATCCTGCGCGAGCGCAAGCCCATCTCCCCAAATGTCGCGGCCCGACTCGGCAAGATGTTCGGCGACGGTGCCGCGATCTGGCTGCGCATGCAGGCCGCCTATGACGCCTGGCATGCGGAACGCGAGGTGGACGTCAGCAAGATTCCGACATTGAGTGCCGCCTAATAAGACAAGACGCAAAGACCGTAATATGCCTCAATCCCCCCAGGCCGCGTCCTCCGCCATTCTCGAACGCGACGGCCGGTTTCTGCTGATTCGGCGTATGAACCCGCCGTCGATGGATCTGTTCGCGTTTCCGGGCGGCCGGGCCGAGCCCGGCGAGACGCCGGAGCAGACGGCGGTACGGGAATTTTTGGAGGAGACCGGCATTGCGGTGCGCAATCCCGTCCTCTTCGCCACCTACGACCTGAAGAGCGAGAAGCAAGGTGGGCAGCATTTCTTTCTGTCAGTCTTTCGCGTGGAGGCCGACCCCGATAGCCAGGCGATCGCCGCCGACGATGCGGCCGATGCCGGCTGGTATACGCTTGAAGAGATCCGCGGCCTGCCGGTGCCGGCGAGCGTGCTCGAATGCGCCGAGAGGCTGGCGGCGGAGATCAATGCCCGCTAAGAAGGCTCGCTAAGACCGGCGCAATCGCGCCGCATCGGGACCCGTTCATGAAGCTCATTCAGCGACTTGGCTGCCTGACCCTGCTGGCAATCCTTGCGGCGACCCCGCTTGCCGCCCAGTCGGCGAAACAGCAGCCGTCCGCACCGCTACCGCCTCCTCCGGCGGCCGAGGAAAAGCCGGCACCCTATGACGGGCAACTGACGCGGCTGGCGGAAGTGCTCGGCTCCATCCAGTATCTGCGCGCGCTCTGCGGCGCGTCGACATCCGAATGGCGGGCCTCAATGCAGCAGTTGCTGGATGCCGATAGCGGCACCGAGCCGAAGCGCCGCGAGAGGTTGACCGCGGCCTTCAACCGGGGGTATCGGTCGTTTGCAGCCGTGCATACGTCCTGCACGGATGCGGCAAGAACCGCCGAGGAGCGTTATCGTATCGAAGGCGCAACACTTGCGACAGAAATCGCGGCGCGCTTCGGAAATTAGAGGATTATTTACCTCTTTTGGCGGGAGGCCGTGTCGTTTTGATAAAAGGCTGATAAAGTTTTTAACGGGCTAGTAATTAAACGGGCACCGAGGACGACAGAATGCAGACAGGCCGCAACGACATCGACGACATGATTGTGCATGAGAAGATGCAGGCTGCCTTGGAATATCAGAGCGAGGCATGGGCAGACGGCCGTGCCGACGGTATCGAGCCGGAAATCATTGCCGACGCAGCTCTGGTACTTGCCATGCGGGAAACCATCCGCATTCATGGAGAAATGGGCGCCGAAGCCATGCTTGATTCGCTCAAGAGCCGCATGCTCGCCGGCGAATTCTCCCCCGAGCGCACTGTTCAATAAACGATAGAGGTTTCCCGTGCGAAACGCGGCGGAAACGACGATGCCCAGACTCTCCATCCGCCTCTCGGCGGCAATCGTGCTTGGTGCCGCCATGACAATGGCGGTCGGCGGCCAGGCCCTGGCGCTGTCGGAGCTGCGCCCGAGCGTCGAGCCACAAGAACCGGAGCGTGGCCAGAGCCGCGCCATCGTTCAGGCTTTCGAAGGCACGACTCTGCCGCAGCCGGGACCCGCAATCAATCGATCGGCACAGGCCGGCGACAGCACCAAGACGACCGCTCCCCCGGCAAACCCGAACGCCGCCAAGCCCGCGCCGAGCGACGACAAGCCGGCGGAAATCATCCGCGACATGACAAAGCTGCCGGCGCCGGTCAAGCAGATGCGTGAAAAGCTCGTCGAGGCCGCGGCCTCGGGCGATGTCACCCGCCTGCGCGACCTGATGGGAACAGGGGCTACTCAGACGCAGGTGATGAACGGCGAATTCGAGGATCCGATCGAAACGCTGAAGAGTTTTTCGGGCGATGCGGACGGCCAGGAAATCCTCGCCATCCTGCTCGATATCCTTTCCACCGGTGCCGCGCATTTCGACATCGGCACGCCGGAAGAAGCCTATGTCTGGCCCTATTTCGCCGGCAAGCAGCTTTCGAAGCTGACGCCGCCCGAACGGGTCGATCTTTTGCGCATCGTGACCGCCGGCGACCTCGCCGGCATGGAAGAGAACGGCAACTACAACTTCTTCCGCGCCGGCATCAGCCCGGACGGCAAATGGAAGTTCTTCTCCGGCGGCGACTGAGCGGGCGGGAATATTTCCGATGGTGTTTGCAGCTGCCTCGTGGCGGCTGTGTTGATGGGTGCAGAGGAGCGCGCCCAGCTGATCTCCCCCCTTGAGGGGGAGATGCCCGGCAGGGTAGAGGGGGGGGGGTAACCCTCCCAGCACACTCTCCGCCACTGCATTTACCGCACCGTTGCTACCCCCCTCTGTCACCTTCGGTGACATCTCCCCCTCAAGGGGGGAGATCATCGGGAGTTTGCCGCGCCGGCTCGCCTCGACGAACTTTGTTGGCAATCTCCCCGGCATGCCTTGCCGCCGTCCCTGCGAAGACTTAACTCTCAGTCTCAGAACAACCGGATTTCTGCGCCATGCCCGCCGCCTTTCTTCCTTCGCGAAGCCTGATCCGCCTCACCGGCAAGGATGCGCAGGATTTCCTGCAGGGGCTGATCACCACCGACATCGATTCACTGCCGGAAGGCGAGGCTCGGCCGGGTGCGCTCTTGACGCCGCAGGGCAAGATCCTGTTCGATTTCCTGGTCTGGCGCGAGGGCGACGGGTTCGTCATCGAGACCGAGACGGCTCAGCGCGAGGCGCTGATGCGGCGGCTGACCATGTACAAGCTGCGCGCAGCCGTGGATATCACGGCCGGTCCGGAAGACGGAATCACCGTGTTCTGGGGTGATGATTCGGGCAAGGGCTCGGTGAAGGATGCGGCCTTCGCCAAGGCCGGAATCCCCCTTGCCCGCGCTCCCGGCAAACTGGACGACGGGCCGGAAGAGGCTTATCACGCGCTGCGAATCGAAGCCGGCATCTCGATCTCCGGTCACGACTATGCGCTGCAGGACGCCTTTCCGCACGACGTGCTGCTCGCCCAGACGGACGGACTTTCCTTCCGCAAGGGCTGCTATGTCGGCCAGGAAGTCGTCTCCCGCATGCAGCATCGCGGCACGGCGCGGCGGCGGGTGGTGATCGTTTCGGGCGAAGCCGCCCTGCCCGCCTCCGGCACCGAGATCGTAGCCGGCGGCAAGCCGGTCGGCGCGCTCGGATCTGTTTTCGGAAACAAGGGGCTGGCGATCGTGCGCATCGACCGCGTCGGCGACGCCCTGGCACGCGGCGTGCCGCTTTCGGCAGGCGATGTGACTGTGAGCTTGACGCTTCCGGCCTGGAGCGGGCTCTCCTTCCCCGCCGAGGCTGAAGAGGCCGAGACGTGAGCCCAGTGGTGACGGCACCACGTGCCTGGCAACGAATGCTGTCGGGACGCCGGCTCGACCTGCTCGATCCCTCGCCGCTCGACATCGAAATCTCCGATATCGCCCATGGGCTTGCCCGCGTCGCCCGCTGGAATGGCCAGACGCGCGGCGACCATGCCTTTTCCGTCGCCCAGCATTGCCTTGTCGTCGAGGAAATCTTTCGCCGCTGCAACGAGGCCTGCACGGCCGACGCGCTGCAGATGACGATGCTGCACGATGCGCCGGAATATGTGATCGGCGACATGATCTCGCCGTTCAAATCGGTGGTCGGCGGCGGCTACAAGGCGGTCGAGCAGCGGCTGGAGGCGGCGATCCACCTGCGTTTCGGCCTGCCGCCGCATCCGAGCCGCGAACTCAAGGCGCTGATCAAGAAGGCCGACACGATCGCTGCCTTTTTCGAGGCCACGGAACTTGCCGGCTTCTCGGTCACCGAGGCGCGGAAATTCTTCGGCCAGCCGCGTGGCATCACCCCCGACATGCTGACGATCCAACCGATGCCGGCGCTGACGGCGCAACAGCTTTTCCTCGACCGGTTCCATCAGATCGAGGCCGAGCGCAACGCCGTGGGCAAGACGCCATGACCACGATCGTCGTCTGCCCGCTCGGCTCCATCGCTGAGACAGCTGTCCGGCACAAGGCGCGCGAAATGGTGAGCCTGATCGCCGAGGGCCAGGATTTTCACCGGCCCGGCGTGATTTCAGCCGAGCGTCACTTGAAGCTGGCGATGAACGATATCGGTTTTGCCGGCACGGGAGGCCTGATCGCCCCGAGCGAGGCGCATGTGGAAAGCCTGATCGGCTTCGTGCGCGATTGGGACCAGTCGGCGCCGATCGTCATCCATTGCTGGATGGGCGTCTCCCGTTCGCCTGCCGCAGCGGTGATCACCGCGCTCTCGCTGTACCCGGAAGAGGACGATTTCGCGCTGGCTGCGAGGCTTCGCAGCGTCGCGCCGCATGCGACGCCGAATACGCGGCTGATCGAGATCGGCGACCGGTTGCTCGGCCGCAACGGCCGGCTGATCGCTGCCATCAAGGGGATAGGCCGCGGTACCGAGACTGATGGCCGGGCCTCCTTCATCTTGCCGCTAAAAACCTCGCCTTGAACCTGAAAGTTGAATTTTCTTAATTGTTTAGCTCGGAGCAAAAAAGCTCCACTTTTATCTTGACCTCGCGGCCTGCTGCGCCAATTAACGGCGAAACTAAAATCAGGAGCAGACCGCCGGATGGACCAGGCGTCGGAATTTGTTGTGGCTACCAGGGCGGCGCTCGCTCAGTTGAGCGCGCTGGCGGTGCAATATTCCTTCTCCGCCGTCGGTGCGATCGTCCTCCTCATTCTCGGCTGGATGGCCGCCGGCCTGATCAGCCGCTGGGCCCATCGCGGCCTGTCGCGCATCCACGGCATCGACGCGACGCTGTCGCAATTCTTCTCCAATATCATCCGTTATGCGATCCTGGTTCTCGTCGTCGTCATGGTGCTCGGCCAGTTCGGGGTGCAGACGGCATCGGTGCTCGCGGCTCTCGGCGCGATCGGCCTTGCGGTCGGCCTGGCGCTGCAGGGTACGCTGCAGAACATCGCGGCGGGCATCATGCTCCTGGTCCTGCGGCCGTTCCGGGTGGGGGAGAGCATCGAGACCGGCAGCGTCACCGGCACGATCGTCGATGTCGGACTGTTTGCGACCGAACTACGGACCGCCGACGGCGTCTATCGGCTGGCGCCGAACTCGACGTTGTGGAACGTGCCGATCACCAATTACAGCCGGCTGAAGACGCGCCGCAACGAGATTTCGGTCAGTATCGGCACCGATCGCGATATCGGCCGGACCCAGGCGAAACTGATGGCGATCGCCAGCGGCGACAGGCGGGTGCTGAAGGACCCGGCGCCGACCGTCTACGTGGCCGAATTCGATGCCGGCAGCGCCAAGCTGACGCTGCGCTACTGGACGAAGAGCAGCGACTGGTGGGAAACCGGTCGCGACCTGACCAGGGACGTCAAGCTCGCTTTTGACAAGTTCCCTGGCGACAAATTCCCCGGCGACAGACAGCCGGAACAGATTCCAGACCCTCAGGTAGAAACCCGTGACGTCACCGGTGAGAGCGGACCTCCGGCTCCTCACGGTGCGGACGAACCGGTGACGTCGCGGACCTGAAGGAAAGGATGCATCGGGGCCGGCTTTTCACGAGGAAGCCGGCCCCGATGCCCAAAATTTTACGAGAATCGAATCGGCGATCACCGTCACACCGCCTTGAGGTCGTATTCCTCACTGCCCGACCAGACGATGTCCCAGGACGCTCCCGGGCGTACGTTGCGGATGGCCGTCGGTTCGAAGGCGACGAGACAGCGGCCCTGATCGTGCCGTACCGACGGATAGATCAGTCCATCATGCCCGTCGCGCCTCAATCTTTCGGCAAGCGCCTGCCCCTGGGGGTAGCCGATCGCGGGATCCGGATCGAGCGCCGGGTGGTTTCTCTCGTCGGTGATATTCGGATACTCGCCGATGAAATCCGCCAGCAGTTCCACATAACGCGCCGTTTCCTCAAAGACGCCGATGAACCGCAGTTCCCGCGTCTTGTGGAAGGCGACCTCGGCAATCGACGTCATTGTGTCCCAGCTGCAGTACCAGGCCCCGCGGTTTTCGTCGTTGAAGCGGTTTCCACCTTTTCGTGTGTAGGTGAAGGCGGCGTTGATATGGGTGTTGCCGTAGACCTGCAGGTCGTGCTTGCGGCGTTTCCAGGCGAGCTCGCGGCGGTCGAGATAGAGGTTCAATCCCCGCTCGGCGGTCAGCCGGGCACTGGTCATGCCCTCGATCTCGGCAAGGATCGCCAGTTCCTCGTCGTTATCCACCAAGCTGCGCAGGCTCGGCGGCTTGTGGTAGGTCGCCGGGATCAGCCGCACCAGCGCCCGGTCGCTGACCGAGGTCACGATCACGCACCGCCCCGCAGGGCATCCAGGTAATTGCGCACCGCGAGGAATTGCGGCAATCCCTCGTCGATCAGCGTATCGATGGGTCGGGTGCCGCGAAACAGCGGCCCCTCGTTCGGCAAGGTCATCCACTTCGTGGCGATCGGATTGTTGAAATAGAGTTTCAGGGCCTTGTAGATGCCGATGACGGCGCTGAGGCGCAGCATCTGGTCCTTGGTCAAGCCTCCCGAATAGCCAGGTTTTCGGGCACGTTTCCACGTGCTTTCCGACATATCCGCAAGGGCCGCCGCCTCGTTCACCGGCACGCCCCACTCGGCGACGACATTGCCAAAGGCCTTCAGCGCGACGGCCGTCAGCTGTTCCGCTTTTTCTTTTCTGGCTGCGACTTCCATGGAAGCTCCTTTGCGTCGAGAGCAAATTTAGTTCATTTGCACTCGATGTAAAGGTCAAATGACCCTTTTTGATACATTACCGCGGATTGCCACTATTGCTATCGCTTGGGGGAACTGTCTGCAGAAGGTCGGTCGAGATGCGCATTCCTCCAGCCGCCGATCCAGGGGCCGAGCGTTGCCGAGGTCGTCGAGCACTTGCGGGGTGTTTTCCAGGCCGGATGACCGGCGCGGATGGGACACGGCCATTGCGGCACGGGACCGTGACCGACACTCGACCGGCGCCCGATTGGTCGTGGAACACGGCTCTTCCCTTCCCTCGGCCGGTAATTGTATAACCGGTTGATTGAACCCTTCACCCGCGAGCGTGCCGATGATCGAAATCCTCCTCCTGCTGCTGGTGATCTTGATGGTGGGTCTTTATCGCAAGACATCGACCCGAGTGGCAGCGCTCGAAAAGGAGCTGGAGGCGATCAAGGTCGGACTGCTTTCCACGCAGCCGGTTTCCACGGCGGCACCCGTGGCTGCCCCGGCGACGGTTCCCGCTGCGGCGGCTGTTATCGCCACCGAAGCGGTGACCGAAGAACCGGCAGTTCGGGCAGAACCGGTCCCCCAGGCAGAACCGGTTGCGGCAGAGGCCGTGCCGGAAGAGACGATTGCGGCAAGCGTGGCCGCCGAGGACGTTGCGGCCCGCGAGGAGGCTCCCGCACCGGTCGCGACGACGACACGGACACCAACGCCCGCAAAACCGAAAAACCGCGAAAACCTCGAAAGCTATCTCGGCGCCCGCTGGCCGGTCTGGGTCGGCGGCGTAGCGCTTGCCTTCGGCGGTATCTTTCTGGTGCGCGCTTCGATCGAGGCCGGGCTGCTCGGACCGGGCGCGCGCCTCGTGCTTGCCTGCCTGTTCGGCCTCGTGCTGATGGCCGGCGGCGAGATCGTCCGGCGCCGGGCGATGCCGCAGGTATCCGACCGGTTCGGCAATGCAATGATCCCCGGCGCGCTGACGGCGGCGGGTGCAGTGACGCTGCTGGGCGCGATCTATGCGGCCTACGGCGTCTACGAATTCATCGGTGCGACGCCGGCCTTCATCCTGCTCGCGCTCGTCTCCTTCGCAACCATCGGGCTGTCGCTGTTGCACGGACAGGCGCTCGCCGGGCTCGGCCTGCTCGCTTCGCTGCTGACGCCGGCCCTCGTCGCCAGCGAACAACCAAACGCCAACGCGTTGTTCATCTTCCTCGGTCTCACCTGGGTCGCGGTCAACGCGGCCTCGCGCTTCCGTCGCTGGACCATCGTGCCAATGCTCGCCAATATCGGCATCGGGCTGTGGGCTATCGCCTACACGTTCGGCGCTAATGATTTCGACCCGATGCCCCCGACGCTGACGCTGATCGTGATGATCGCCGGCACCGGCTTCTTCTGGCCAGGTGCCGTCTATGGCGCCGACCGCGTGGCAAAGAGCGGCTGGAGCGGGCTGCTGGGCCGCCAGCCGCTGACCATCACGCTCTCGGTCGCGATCATGTCGGTTCTGCCGGCGCTCGCCATGCTGGTGGCGGATTCGGTCACCGGCATCGCTCCGTATTTCGCCTCCGCTGCCGTGATCGCGGCACTCGCAGCACTCGGCGCCAGCCGCGCCTATACGGTTTGGCCGGCGATGATCGCCGCCGGCGGGGCGGTGCTGAACCTCTTCGTCGTGGCGCTTTTGCTCCTCGATACCTATGTGCCGCAACCGGTCGGCAACGAACCGCTGCCGGTCGTGACCTACGCGACGGAAGTCGGCGTCAGCCTGCTGCTCGGGGCGGTCTTCACCCTGCTCGGCTTTGCGTTCCTGAAGCGCTTCCGCAAGACCGAACCGGAATTTTCGATGGTCTGGAGCGTGTTGATGTCCGGCGTGCCGGTGGCGCTGGCGACCATCAGCTTCCTCAATTTCGGCAATCTCGGGCACGACTGGACCCATGGGCTTTACGGGCTCGGGCTCGGCCTCGTGCTGCTGGCAGGCGCCGAATGGCTGTTCCGCGACCATGACGAGGCGAGCGACGGACGCATCGACTGGGCGGCCAACCTGGTCGTCGCCGGATCGTTTGCGGGCTTCACCTTGGCGCTGCATGCTTTGACCAACGGCATCGTCACCACCATTCTCGTGTCGGTGCTGGGTTTTGCCTATGTGCTCGGCATGCGGGTTCGGCCGTGGCCGGCGCTGCCGTGGATGATGGCAGCGGCGATCCTGATCGTGTTCGGCCGGATCGCCTGGGAACCGACGCTGATCGGCCAGAACAGCCTTGGCACCACGCCGTTCTTCAACGCGCTTCTGCCGGGCTACGGCATTCCGACGCTGCTGGCGATCGTGACCGCCTATCTGTTGAAGGACTCTTCGGATTTCCGCATCCGCAACCTGATGCAGGCGCTTGCGTCGCTCGCCTCGCTGATGACGGTCGCGGTTCTGGTGCGCCATGCGATGAACGGCGGCGTACTCGACGACCGGGTGCCGACGCTCGGCGAGCAGTCGATCTACACGCTGCTGACGGTCGGTTTCTCAGGGATCTTGATGACGCTCGATTTCAAACGCCCAAGCCCTGTCTTCCGCTGGGGTTCGATGATCGCCGGGGTGCTCGCCACCGCCAATGCGCTGTCGCTGCACGTGTTTGGCCTCAACCCCTATTTCAGCGGTGAAAACACCGGCGCCTGGCCTTTCTTCAACCTGCTGCTGCTCGGTTATCTCCTGCCAGGCCTCGCCTATGCGCTGGTCGCCTATTACGCCCGCGGGCGGCGACCGATGCCTTACGTGATCATGCTGGCGCTGGCCGGCGCAGTGCTCGGCTTCCTGTGGGCGACACTTTCGGTGCGGCGCTTCTGGCAGGGCCAGAACATCGCCGACTGGAAGGGGTTCATGGCCGCCGAGACCTATACCTATTCGGTGGTCTGGCTGCTGATTGGCGTGGCGCTGCTGGCGATCGGCTCCAAGCTCGACGCCAAGAGCCTGCGGCTTGCCTCCGCTGGTCTCGTGCTCGTCGCCGTGGTAAAGGTGTTCTTGGTCGACATGTCGAACCTCGAAGGGATTCTTCGGGCGCTGTCGTTCATCGGGCTCGGTGCGGTGCTGATCGGGATCGGGCTTTTCTACCAGCGCATTCTGGTGAACAAGAGCGGTGAACCGGCCGCCGTTGATTCCCAGGAACCCGTTTCGTGACCACTTCGCTAGCCGCCGCCTTTTCGCCTTTCGAGGCGCTTGCCGAAACCCTGATCCCGTATGCGACCGAAGGCGACGACGGCTCGCACGACATCGCCCATATTCTCCGCGTGTTCCGCAACGCGATGCGCATCCATGCCAAGGAAGGCGGCGACGGGCGGGTGCTTGCCGCTGCCGTGCTGCTGCATGACTGCGTTTCGGTGGAGAAGAACTCGCCGCTGCGGGCGCAGGCCTCGCGGCTGGCGGCGGAGAAGGCGTCAATGATCCTTGCCGATCTCGGCTGGGACAAGACGGATATCGCGACCGTCGCGCATGCGGTGACGACGCACAGCTTTTCGGCCAACATCGTGCCCGAGACGCTGGAGGCCAGGATATTGCAGGATGCGGACCGGCTGGATGCGATCGGCATGGTGGGCGCGGCGCGCTGTTTCTATATCGCCGGGCGGATGGGGTCCGGCCTCTACGACCCGGCCGATCCGCTCGCCAGACATCGGCCGCTCGACGACAAGGCGTTTGCGATCGATCATTTCGAGGTGAAACTGTTCAAGCTCGCCGACGGCTTCCAGACGGCGGCAGGGCGGGCTTTTGCCACGGAGCGGCATGAGCGCCTGCGCCAGGTGCTCGACCTCTTCATCGACGAGATCTGAAGGAGACTTCCCATGCGGATCAGCGAACTCAACGTCTATCCCCTGAAGAGCGGCCGCGGCATTGTGCTTGACGAAGCGGAGATCACGGCCGCGGGCATTCCCGGCGACCGGGAGATGATGGTCGTCGATCCGACAGGCATGTTCATCACCCAGCGGGAACTGCAGTCGCTTGCCCGGCTTCAGGTCTATCCGGGAACCGATTCCGTACGCTTCGCAATGGAAGGTCAGGGCGAGATCCGCGTCGCCCGGCCGCCGACTGAGCGGCGCATGGAGACCGTGGTGTGGAAATCCAGCGTCAACGCGGCGCTCGCCGACGATGCGGCCAATGCGGTGCTGTCGGAATGGCTCGGCCGGGACATTCGGCTGGTGTTCTTCGACGAGCAGGCCCGGCGCGTTGCAAGCCCGGAATGGGCCGGCGACAATTCGCCGGTGACCTTTGCCGACGGCTACCAGGTGCTGGTGACCACGACCGGATCGCTTGCCGCGCTCAATGCGGACATGGCGACGAGAGGCGAAGGCGCGGTCGGCATGGAACGGTTTCGGCCGAATATCGTGCTCGACCACGACGAACCCTGGGCCGAGGACGGCTGGACCGGCATCGAGATCGCCGGCATCCGTTTCGATTTCGTCAAACCCTGCGCCCGCTGCATCATGACCACCCAGGACCAGCGGACGGGTTCGCGCGACGTGCCGGACCCGATCCCCGCCATGGGCCGCATCCGCATGTCCGCCGACCGGCGCGTGCCCGGCCCGCTGTTCGGCTGGAACGCCGTGCCGCGCGGCACCGGGCGGATCAGGATCGGCGACGTGGCGACGGTGGTTGGCGAACGGGCGGAGGCCTGGGCGATCAAGCGGCGGGCTTGAGGGGCTGACGGAAACTGGTCGCGGCGAAGGCTCTGGAGATGATTGCCGGGGTAGCCCCTCATCCGCCTGCCGGCACCTTCTCCCCGCGCGCGGGGAGAAGGACTTTTGCCGCGACCTCTCCGGTCCCCCTCGCCCCGCGTGCGGGGGTCCGGAGGACGGGTCGAGACCCGTGGCTCGACCCCGTTGGTCGCCGAGCGCAGCGGAGGCGGGGTGAGGGGCCGCTCCCTGCGGAAAATCATCAAAGAGATCACAGATCACTCAGCAGGATTGAGCGCCCCTGCCCCCGGCACCGCCTGCCGATCCGGCCGGCTCAGCAATCCATAACCGGCGAGCATCGTGGTGAGCGCCAGCGCGCCGCCGGCGACCGCGACCCAGAAGCCGTTGGAGGCGCCGTAGGCGTCGATCGTCCAGCCGGCAAGCGACGAGCCGGTGGCAAAGCCGATGCTCATGCCGGTCATGGCATAGGTGATGCCTTCGGTGACCTGCGACGAGGGAACGATGCGTTCGATCAGGGTCATGGCGCTGATAAAGGTCGGCGAGATCGCAGCGCCGGCAAGGAAGATCACCGCTGTCAGCCCCCAGAGGCTGCCGACGAAGGGCATGGGCAGCGTGGTGACGGCGGCAACGAGGCTTGCGAGGAGCAGCCGGCGGGCCAGCGACGACTTGAACTTGATGGCGCCGAAGACGATGCCGACCACGAAGGAGCCGGCAGCATAGGCCGACAGGATATAGCTGGCGGCGCCCTTGTTTCCCATCGCTTCCGAGAAGGCGACGACCGAGACTTCCGCCGTCCCGAAAATGACGCCCATGCCGGCGCAAAGTACCACCAGGAACCACATGGCAGGCAGCCGCATGACCGAACCGCCGCCTTTCATCCGCTGCGGGTCGACCTTCGGTTCGGTCGATTTCTGAACCACAAACAGTGTCGTGCCGACGGCGAGGAAAGCGGCTGAAGCGAGCACGCCGGCTTCCGGGAAGAGCGCGACGCTGAGGCCGATGCCGAAGACCGGGCCGCAAATATAAACGAGCTCGTCGATGACAGATTCGAAGGCGAAGGCGGTGTGCAGTTCAGGCCGCTCGCGATAGATCTCCGACCAGCGGGCGCGCACCAGCGCCATCATGCTCGGCATCAGCCCGGCGACGAGGGCGAAGGCAAACAGCGTCCAGATCGGCCAGCGCATCCAGGCGGCGGCCGCAAGACCGATCAGCGCGAAAAAGGTGACGAACGTCGTCGGCACCAGCACGGCCGACTGCCCTTTCGCATCCACCCAGCGCGACACTTGCGGGGAGATGAAGGCGTTGGCGAGCGCAAACGTGGCCGAGACCGCGCCGGCCAGCCAATATTCGCCATGCGTCTGGGATAGCATGGCAACCAGGCCGATCGTCGTCATCGGCAGCGGCAGCCGCGCCACGAAAGCGGCGGCGGAAAAACCTTTCGTACCCGGCCTTGCGAATATTTCGCGATAGGGATTGGGCATAACCTGCTCCTTGGGTTATTTTGAATGAGGACTTACATACGCCGCGTATGTGAGGTAAATAACCGCATACGTTTCGTATGTCAATTCACATACGGCACGTATGCGAATAATTCGGAGTCCGCATGGCTGAGAAGATGGCAGACAAGATCGTCACCGATATGGCTCCCGGCACGGCCCCTAGGAGCGCCGCCAGGCCGCGCAAGGAAATGATCGCCGAAACGAAGGCCAAGCTGATCGCCGCCGCACGGCACGCCTTTGCGCGCCAGGGTTATGCCGAGGCCTCGATGGACGATTTCACCGCCGGCGCCGGGCTGACGCGCGGGGCCCTCTACCACCATTTCGGCGACAAGAAGGGCCTGCTGATGGCGGTCGTCATGCAGATCGACGCGGAAATATCAAACCGTCTCTGCGAGATCTCGAGCCGGGCCGACAATACCTGGCGCGGCTTCGTCGACGAATGCGTCGCCTATATCGAAATGTCGCTGGAGCCCGAAATCCAACGGATCATGCTGCTCGACGGCCCGGCGGTGCTCGGCGATCCGTCGCAATGGCCAAGCCAGAGCGCCTGCATCCGCACCACCACCGCAAGCATCCAGAAACTGATCGACGAAGGCACGATCCGTCCCGTCGACGCCGAAGCCACCGCCCGCCTCGTCAACGGCGCGACCTTGAGCGCCGCGCTATGGATCGCCAGCGCGGAGGACCCGGAGGCGGTGTCGAAGAAGGCGGTGGAGGCGTTTCTGACGCTGGTTTCGGGGTTGTTGGTGGAGAGGTGAGTGATTCGGGTGCAGCGCTTTGGAGCGTGTCGCGAGACGGTGAGATAGATCCCTCGGATTGCGAAGTAGTCACTTCCCGTCACGTCGATTGGGGAACTGAAATACCTTACTGGTTTGCTCACGGTCTTCTGAGCGCCTTGGCCGAGCTTCGGGTTTCAGGCTGACAACACGAGCTGTCTCCATGGTCAGCCAGCCAGATGGCAGATTGGCTAAACTTTCCACATCATGGGGAAAGAGGGGTAAGTCCAAGCAGAGCGTTTCCTTGGTGACTTGGCCCGCGTCAATCAACGCTTTGAACACATCAGCCAAAGTCGAAGGCTGCTGAAGAAGCCAAACATCATCATATGGCTCGCCTCCAGATTGATATCCTTTAGCGCTGTATGCCTTATAAAGCCTCGTTGATAGGCCCCGGTCGATTATATTGAGCCTCTGAAGCCGCATGATTTGAGCCTTGATCGACACTCGCCAGCGCAATTTGAGCCTTTCAAGCTCCCACATAGTGATGCTGTCGATCTCAACACCGAACTGGCTTGCGGGCAGGAGAAAAGCAGATGCGAAACGATGGGCTTGATCCTCAATCAGTCTGAAGTTTTCCTCAAACTCAACTTCAGACACAGCGCGATGAAGCACGAGATGTGCTAGTTCATGAGCGGCATCGAATTGTCTGCGCGCAAAAGACTGCTTGTCGCTGGCAAGAAGGACGTAGGGTCTCCCGTCCCTGCCCCAACGGCTGAGGCCGTCTAGCTGCGTTGTTTCCATCGGTTCGCTGCCCACGACAACGCCGTTGTTTTCCAGCAGTACTACCATATCTGGGATGGGCCTTAGGCCTAGCCCCCACTGCTCTCGAAGTTCGCCAGCCAATGCCTCAATGTCATCATCTCTCAACGTCTTGAAGCTACGAGCGCCCAGCAAATCGGGGACACTCACCTCTGGAAGAAATGCGTAGTGCTCTGCAACGGCTGCAACATCCTCAAGCCAAACAATGCGAATTTGCTGAACAAGCCGCTCGCCACGAAGAGCACCTGCAAAGGACCGGAAAAACGCAGGGCCCGCTTGTCCCTCCCGCTCGGTGAGAAAATAGTCTTCGGGAACAGCAAGCACAGCTGAGAGTTCCGCGAGTGCGGCGGGCTCCGGAGAGGTCTCGCCCTCCTCCCATCGAATAACCGTACTGGCCGCTCTCTGCATGAGATCAGCCAATGCCTTGCGAGAGGTAATTCCCCTCGCCTGCCGCGCTTCTGCAAGCTTTGCGCCCAGAAAGCCTTGAACCCCACTACGCACTTTTCATTTCCAATTCACTTTTCGTCTGCATCTGCTTTCTCCGTCTTGCCTTTTTTGAAGGTCCCAGAGACGGTACGAAGTTTCGGCGGACGTTTCCCCATGGGAGCTGCGGAAGACGTGGCTCCATAGCCAGCAAGAAAGTCCTCGATTCCGGCCTGATACAGAAACACTTCGCCACGGCTATCCGCGATGCTAACGGTCATCGAAGCGATTTTGCCGAGAATGGCAGGATCACGCCTCACCATAATCAGCACAAATCGTTGCCGATCATTGAACATTTCCAGGCCATGAAACAAATCCGGAGCAAGGCCCCGGTTTTGATGGCAGAGCGCCCTACGGGTTGCATTTTTGACGGGGGTGTCTTCCAACTCCCGATGAGATGCAAAGCCGATCAATGTGTCTCCAAAAAGGCCGGTGGTGAGGTGAATAGGAGCTGCTTTCATCTCATCCGGGTTCAATTCAACTAGAACAGACTTGATAGCTTGCCCGCCATGCCGGAGGAGCGCCTGCTCAAACACTTCATCAAGCAACTGATGCCGCACCAGTCCAACAGCTTTGCTCTCACGCACACGCGACAGCGGCACCCCATTCGTGACAGCCTTATGCGAGTGACGAACCGCCGCGTCCGCCTGCTCTGCTGCCAATGGAAACTGCGCCTTGACGTCTACAAAAAGATCGCGAGGGATAGCCCGCCGGATCGCATGTTCGAACTCGAATTTACGCTCATCGGTGATCATAGAGGCTTCCTCGCTGCCCTAGTGCCAATTTTGCATTATGCGGATTTAGCACACAAAGTTTTGCACTTTGCAAGAGCTGAGGTTCGATTTCCACATACTATGGGGATACCTATCATTGGCCAAAGATGTTTCCGATGCGTAAGTCCGCTTTTGGCCCATCTTCTGCGCCTCCATTTGATGAAGGGTGGACGCGTCCCACTCCCCCGCCACACGCATGGCAGCTATTCGCAAAAGCAGGTTGTCCGGCCCCTTGCCGAACGGTCACAACGGGGTCATCACCATATGCTGCTCATGCGCCGGCCGGGTTTTCGGGCGGTTTCCCCGAAAGAGACTGCCTTCATGACCCCTCGGTCCACCGGCCTCATCTGCGCCATCGCGGCGGTGACGATCTTTTCGCTGCAGGACGGGATTTCCAAACATCTGGGCAGCGCCTATCCGCCGATCTTCATCACCATGATCCGCTATTGGGCATTCGCGGCCTTTGCGTTTGCGCTGGCGAGCCGGTCGTCGGGCGGCGTGAAGGTTGCGGCGAAAGCCGGCCGGCCCTGGCTGCAGATTGCCCGCGGCGCGCTTCTGGCGGTGCAGATCGTCATCTCGATCTTCTCCTTTTCGCATGTCGGGCTGGCAGCCAGCCACACGATGTTTGCGGCGACGCCGCTGGTGGTCGCTTGTCTTTCGGTGCCGTTTCTCGGCGAAAAGGTCGGCTGGCGGCGGTGGACGGCGATCGGGGTCGGCTTTATCGGCATCCTTCTGATCGTCAACCCGCTCAACGCCACGTTCGACGCCAGGATCGTCATTCCGATGGTCGCGACGCTGATGTTCGGGCTCTATTCCGTCATGACCCGGCTTGCCAGCCGCACCGACACGTCCGAAACGGCGTTTTTCTATACCGGCGTCGTCGGCGCGGTGACGATCACCTTTGTCGGTCCGTTCTACTGGACCCAGGTCACGCCTGCCGACTGGCTGTGGATGGTGGTGCTCTGCATCACCGGCATGAGCGGGCATTACCTTCTCATCCGCGCCTTCAACCTGCTCGATGCGGTGGTCGTGCAGCCGATGACCTATATCCAGTCGGTGCTGGTCTGCCTGATCGGCGTCTTCGTGTTCGGCGAGGTGATGACCGCCAACATGATCCTCGGCGTCGCAATCGTCATCGGCGCCGGCATTTTTACCATCTGGCGCGAGGCCCGGCTCGGGCGCATGAGCCCACCGGCGATCGATCCGCCGGGCACGCCGTAAGGGGCGTACCATCAATCCCGGTGATGGATTGATTGAGCAAAAGTTGTTTTAACACCGCAAGCGCACGCGGTATGTTTTGCCCCTTGAGTTCGAGGAGGTCCGCATGCCCACGTCCGCATCGCCATCCGTGCGCCCCTCGGGGCAGAGGCCGGCTTCCATGCCCTGGCTGATCATCGTCGCCGGTGCCCTGATCGCCATGCTGACCTTCGGCCCGCGCTCGGCCATGGGTTTCTTCCAGCTGCCGATGCTCCACGATACCGGCTGGGACCGCTCCACCTTCGCGCTCGCCATGGCGATCCAGAACCTTGCCTGGGGGCTCGGCCAGCCATTGTTCGGGGCGCTTGCCGACAAATACGGCACCGGGCGGGTGCTGACCCTTTCCGGCCTGCTCTACGCCTGCGGCCTGATCCTGATGTCGACTGCCCATTCGGTCCCGGTGCTCTATCTCAGCGGCGGCGTGATGGTCGGGCTTGCGGTCGGTGCCGGCTCGTTCGGCACCATCCTGTCGGCCTTTGCCCGCAACGTGACGCCCGAACAGCGCTCGGTCGCCTTCGGCATCGGCACGGCTGCGGGTTCGGCCGGCATGTTCCTGTTTGCGCCATTGAGCCAGGCGCTGATCAGCACCTACGGCTGGTCGGACAGCCTCGTCTACATCGCCTTGCTGATGCTGCTGGTGCCGGTGCTCGCCTATCCCTTGCGCGGCAATTCCAGCTCCGGCACCCAGTCGCAGTCCGAGGTCAAGCAGACCGTCGGAGAGGCGCTGCGCGAAGCCTTCGGCCACCAGAGCTATCTTCTCCTGACCTCCGGCTTTTTCGTCTGCGGTTTCCAGGTGGCCTTCATCACCGCGCATTTCCCGGCCTATCTCGGCGATATTGGCATCGCGCCCGCTTACGCGGTGATCGCCATGGCGCTGATCGGCTTCTTCAACATCATCGGCTCGTTCGGCGCGGGCATGATCGGCCAGCGTTATTCAAAACCCTATTTCCTCGCCTATATCTATATTGCCCGGTCGATCGCGGTCACCGCCTTCCTCATTCTGCCGCAGACGCCCGTCTCGGTGATCGTGTTTGCGATCGTCATGGGGCTTTTGTGGCTTTCCACCGTGCCACCGACCAACGGGCTCGTCGCCATCATGTTCGGCACGCGCCATCTCGGGCTCTTGGGCGGCATCGTTTTCCTGTCGCACCAGGTCGGCTCGTTCCTCGGCGTGTGGATGGGCGGTTATCTCTACGACCGGTTCGGCTCGTACGATCCGGTCTGGTGGCTGGGCGTGGCACTCGGCATCTTTGCGGCCGTCGTGCATTGGCCGATCCAGGAAAAGCCGGTCGACCGCGGCTTGTTGCGGCCTCAGCCGGCGGAGTAATGCGGCTTCTTGCAGACGGTCACTCGAGCGCCGGCACCCAAGGATGCCGGTGCTGGTCGTAGACGGCCTGCGAGGGTGCCGGGAAGCCCGGATCGGCGAACGAGCCAACACCGACCGCGATCATATCCGGCCTGCGCTGCGGCTCCCAGAACACCGTCGATCCGCAATCCGGACAGAAATGCAGGTTGACCGCAAAGCCGCTGTCCCCCAGGCGGGCATAGGCGGCGCTTCCCCCCTCGATGCGCACCTGGGCGCGGTCGAAGAAGGCGCCGATGCCATAGGTGCTGCCGGTCCGTTTCTGGCATTCGAGGCAATGGCAGAGCGAGACCTTGACCGGCTCTCCTTTACAGATGGCCCGCAATTTGCCGCAGGCGCAGGTGGCTATCCGCTCCATGGGTTCCTCCTTCAGCTGGATTTCTCGTTCAACCGGCCTGGCGTTCCGTATCCTTCGAAAGCGCCTTCAGCGCCGCCTGGACGAAACCGTCACGGGCGGCGTTTTCCGTCAGGCCGCGGGGTTCGTAGACGTGGCGGTGCAGGAAATAGCCGGTGAGCCGGAACGCCTCCGCCATGCTGTCGCGATCGGCGGCCGAAGCGGCGCCTTCGCTCAAGAACCCCGGCAGTGCCAGCATCCGGTCGGCATAGGGCATGCCCGCCTCGCGGGAAACGGCGCGGCCGGTTTTCGGCGAGACGTAGACGAGGTCTTTCCGCCCGCCGGTCGCGGCGCATTCGGTGAGGTCGAGGCCGAAACCGAGGTCGTTCAGTACAGCGAGCTCGAAACGCACGAAAAGCTCACCGGCATCGGAGGGGTCGTCGAAGGCATCGAGGATGATGTCCAGCGCTTCGAAGAGATGCGGATGCGGATCGCGCTCCGGCAGCAGGCGCAGCAGCGCGCCCATCGCCTGGACGCCGTAGACCGCGGTCGCCGTTTCCATCAGCTTGGCAGCGCGCAGGCGGATCGGCTCCAGCTTGAACTCGCCGAGATGTTCGTCGAGCCGCGCGCGCCAGACCGCTTCCACCCGATTTCCGGCCTGCAGCACCGGCTGCATCGCCCGCGAGCGGCCGGAGCGGACGAGGCCGAGATGCCGGCCGCGGTCACGGGTCATCAGCTCGGCGATGACGCTCGTCTCGCCGTGGCGCTTGACGCCTATGATGATCGCTTCGTCCTGCCACTGCATGTATCTGTTCAAGATCCTTCCGAGCCGATTCAACAATAGAGCATAAGTCCTTCGGACTGAATCGGTTTCTGCTTTCCCCGGTCTGCAGCAAAGATGCAGGTGTCCATGGGCTTGCCTGGAACAAATCGGCCTCCATTTGGATTCCTGTGCGAAATTCGCACGTCAAATACGACCCTTGGGAGTCTCCATGAAACACGCCCTTTTTGCCGCCCTCCTGGCCGCCTCGCCTGTCGCCCTTGTCGCTCCCTCGCCCGCTGCGGCGCAATCGCCGCAGCTCGAACAGGCCTGCATCTCGGTCGCCAAGAATTTCCTGCTGGTGCCCTCGCTGAAGACGGGTATCGTCCAGTCCTTTCCGGAACTGGACCCGCCGGGCGCGCGGCTGACCTATTCCACCCGCGAGGAGCCCAAGCCGACCGATTTCAGCAACGAGATCGAATGCGAGTTCGACAAGGGGCAGCCGCCCTTCCGCTTGCAGCGCTTCTGCATTTCCGACACCTGCTACGGCCCCAACGAACAGGACCAGGACCGTCGCCGCCGTTACCTGGAGGTCAGGGCGCTGATGGACCGGCAGAAGTGAGGCGGGGAACCTATTTGCCGAGCACGTTGAGCGCCGACGTGAGATAGCGCGCGGCGAGCATCTGGCGGCGTTTGGTGGCAAGCCAGAGAGCGGCGCGGCAATGGTGCTCCAGCGGATCGGTCGCCGCAGCCACCGTGGGCTGGATCATCACGGTGCCTGAATAGATATACGGGACACCCTCGGCATCGCGCAGACACCGACCGTTCGCTGCGACGTCGATCCGGCGCCCGTCCGGATGGGTGACGCGGTAGTTTTCCTGGTATGCGAACCCTGTGACGATCGCATCGTGGATCGCCTTTGCGACCCGCTGCCTATCGCCCTCGTTGATGTAGCGGATGACCCTCTCGATCGGGGCGCCGGCAGCCAGTTCCTGATCCGAAACGCCGAATATGGAGGCAATCACCTGATCGCCATACACCTTGTTTTCCGGCACGATCCAACTGTAGAAGCCGACGGAATTCGGATCATCCGAGCCCGTGCCTTCATCTGCTGATCCGCCATCCGACATTCATGACTCTCCGCGCCATTTTGCCGATAAATTGGATCTTCGGCTCAACGTTAGCAAGTCATTATAATGATGGATAAAAATCGCTAACGAGATACTCCGTCCGTGGGTATCGCTCGCGGCGGTTGACGCCGCCACGTGGCGGCGCTGGCGGATGTGGCAGCGTTGGTTCAGGACTTCGGGAATTCCAGGCCCATCTCGCGAAAACGCTCGGGATCGTCGCCCCAGTTCTCGCGGACCTTGACGAACAGGAAGAGGTGGACCGGCTGTTCGAGGATTTCGGAGAGTTCCTTGCGGGACGCGGTGGAGATTGCCTTGATGGCGTCGCCGTTCTTGCCGAGCGCGATCTTCTTCTGGCTGTCGCGCTCCACGTAGATCACCTGTTCGATGCGCACCGAACCGTCCTTGCGCTCCTCCCATTTCTCCGTCTCGACATGGCTGGCGTAAGGGAGTTCCTGGTGGAGGCGCAGGAAGAGCTTTTCTCGGGTGATCTCGGCGGCCAGCTGGCGCATCGGCAGGTCGGAGATCTGGTCTTCAGGGTAATACCAAGGGCCTTCCGGCAAGGTTTTGGCAAGGTAGTCCATCAGGTCGTCGCAGCCGGAGCCGGTCGTTGCCGAGACCATGAAGGTGCGCTCGAATGGCACGGCTTCGTTGGCGGCGGCGGCGAGCTTCAGCAGGTCCTCGTGGCGGACGCGGTCGATCTTGTTCAAGACCAGAATCTTCGGCTGATGGACTTCCTTCAAACCTTCGAGGATCGCCTCGGCGTCGCCGCGGATGCCGCGTTCGCTGTCGATCAGGAGCAGGATCAGGTCGGCATCCTTGGCCCCGCCCCAGGCCGAGGTCACCATGGCGCGGTCGAGCCTACGGCGCGGCTTGAAGATGCCGGGCGTGTCCATGAAGACGATCTGGGCGTTGTCGTGGATGGCGATGCCGCGCACGATGGCGCGCGTCGTCTGCACCTTGTGGCTGACGATCGAGACCTTCGCGCCGACGAGCCGGTTGAGAAGCGTCGATTTGCCGGCATTGGTGGGGCCGATCAGCGCCACGAAGCCGGAATGGGTCGGGCCACCAGCCTGGGTTTGGCCGGCTTCGTTCTCTTCACCGGGAATGTTGTCGTTTTCGGTCATAGTGTCCAATTCATTGTTCGGCAGCGGGTTTCTGCCACACGCCTTCGCGCTCGAGCATCTTTGTCGCGGCCACCTGTTCGGCGGCGCGCTTGGAACGGTCCACGCCGGTTTCCGGCGCCACGCCGGTTACCTCGACGGTTACCGTGAAACGGGGATCATGATCCGGTCCGGAGCGTTCGTCGACCCTGTAGGCGGGCGTCAGGCCGAATTTCGCATGCGCCCATTCCTGCAGCTCCGTCTTGGCATCGCGCCGCGCGCCGTCGGCGCGGGTGGCGCGGGCTTCCCAATACCTGATGATGAAGCCGCGGGCAGCTTCCAGCCCGCCATCCAGATAGAGCGCGGCGATCAGGCTTTCGACCACGTCGGCGCGCACGTTCATCATCCGCTTGCCGGTCAGCTTCTTCACATCGGCGCCGGTGCGGATGAACCGGTGCAGTTCCAGTTCGTCGGCAACAACGGCGCAGCTATCGGCGCTGACAAGCTGGTTCAGACGCACCGAAAGCTCGCCCTCGGCGGCAGTGCGGAACGTCTTGAACAGCAGTTCGGCGACGCAGAGGCCGAGCACCCGGTCGCCCAGGAATTCCAGCCGCTCGTAATTGGCACTCTTGGCGGACCCGGTGCTCGCATGGGTGAGCGCCCGGTCCAGCCATTGCTTGTCGGCGAATTCATGACCGATGGCTTTTTCAAGCTGGCCGCGTTCCTCCGCCGAAAGCGTCTTTGACTTCATCACCGGACGACCTTGAAAATCCGATCCCAACGCATGTTCGTCGGCCACTTCCAGATTTCGCGGAACGAGGTGTCGTTGCCGAGCGAGAAGAAGATGACGCTTGCACGGCCGACCAGATTTTCGGCGGGCACGTAACCAACGTCGAAACGGCTATCGAGCGAGTTGTCGCGGTTGTCGCCCATGAAGAAATAATGATCCGCCGGAACCACGAATTCCTGGGTGTTGTCGCCGCGCGAAACCGGCGAATGGTCGAGCGTGTCATAGGTGACACCGTTGTCGAGCGTTTCGCGGAAAACCGGCACGTCGGTGCCCGGATCGAGGCTGTAATCGGAGGTAAAGGCGCCGTCGCCCTGTTTGGGGACCGGCTTGCCGTTGACGAACAGCACGCCGTTGGTGACCTGGACGCGGTCGCCCGGCAGGCCGATCAGGCGCTTGATATAGTCGACATCCGGATGGCTCGGCAGGCGGAAAACGATGACGTCGCCACGCTTCGGCTGGTTGAATTCCAGGATACGGCCGGAGAACAGGTCAGGCGAGAACGGCAGCGAATATTTCGAATAACCGTAGGCGAACTTGTTGACGAAGATATAGTCGCCGACGAGCAGGGTCGGCATCATCGAGCCGGACGGGATGGTGAAAGGCTGGAAGAGTACGGTGCGGATCACCATCGCCAGCAGCAGAGCCTGGATGATGACCTTGATGTTTTCCCAGAGGCTGTTCTGCGACTTCGTCTCGGCTTTGTCGGACACGTTTGACGTCTTTCTGTTCGGCGCGGCTGTTGCCAGCGGTTTTGCGTTCTCTAAACCCTTCGCAAAGCGGCGGCAATGGTCGATTAGGCCGCGAGGCGGGCTTCGATCACCACAAAGGCTTGCGCATAAGGGTATTCGTCGGTGATCGTGATGTGAATAACCGCTTCGTAACCCGCCGGCATCATGCTCGCGAGACGTTCGGCGGCGCCATTGGTGAGCACCATGGTCGGCCGTCCGCCGGGCAGGTTGACGACGCCCATGTCCTTCCAGAACACGCCGTGGGCAATGCCGGTGCCGAGCGCCTTGGAGCAGGCTTCCTTGGCCGCGAAACGTTTGGCATAGGAGGCGGCGCGGTTCTGGCGGCGATCGGATTTCGCCCGCTCGATCTCGGTGAAACAGCGATGGGTGAAACGCTCGCCAAACCTCTCGATGGATTTTTCCACGCGTCTTATATCGATGAGGTCACTGCCCATGCCGATGATCATGAAATCTTCCTCACGGCGCCAGGCCGGTTCTCGTCAGTCTTTATACTGACTTGAGGGCTCCGGCCCGTGCCGTCAAGCGTTCCAGCCGCCGGTTGCGGAAACTGCGCACGCCCAGATAGGTGATGGCGTAGAAAACCAGGCCGCACAGGATGCCCGGCGGCAGGGAGCCGATCAGCATCGGCTCGAGGATCGGCCGCCAGAGCTGCGAGAAATCGAGGTGGTGGAACAGCCGGCCGAGATCGAGATGGTCATGGCCGGAGGCCTCGTTGCCGAGCAGGGTCTCGCCGATCTTCCAGGTGAGCGGCCAGATGATCGGACAGGTGACGGGATTGGCAAACGTGGTGCCGAGGGCTGCGGCGATCATGCTGCCGCCGAAGAGATAGGCGAGCGGGATGGCAAACAGGATGTGGAGGCCAAGGAACGGCGTCCAGGCGCTGACCACGCCGATCGCAAGACCTGCCGCGACCGCGTGCGGCGAGCCGCCGATGCGCATGACCTTCAGGCGATAATAATCGAGGACGCGGCGAAAGCCCTTGGGAGGCAGGACGGCACGGCGCAGTCTTTCACGAAATGCAAGCGGTGTACGGCGGCGAAACGGCATAGGGGCGCATCTGGTTCGGCAGCGGGATATTCATCCGTCAGCTGCGGGAATCTTCGATCGAACAGGCTTTAGCCCAAGCCGAAGATGATGGCGAAAATTTGCCCGTCTCGCATGAGACAAGGTTTTCGCGGAGGTGATCAGGCCTTCGGCCGCATCGAGGCGGCACGGGAAGACCTACATCTGCCGCGCGGCGATATTCCGCGCGAACGGGTGGCTGATCGGAACGTGTCGCTTAGAAGGACGACTTGCGGAACATGCCGCGGTCGACCTGGCGCATGCGGAATTCAAGGTCGATCCGGTCCTTGGATTCGTTCAGATAGGCGACTTCACGGTCCTGGGTGGAGGGTACGCGGAAAGCGCGGGCGAACTTGCGTACTGAGTCAAACATGATGTTTTCTTTCTCTCTTATATTGCACTGCACCAATATATGACGCGGCATCGCACTTTACCAACGCCGCAACTGCTGGTCAGCCCTGCGTGGGAAGCATGGCGGGTTAATCCGGATGCGCAGGAAATAGGCGTCTGGAAGAAGCCGCCGGAAGCCGGGCTTCATCATCTAGCGTGAATCGAGAAAGCTCTATCGGCGTATTGGTGTCTTTTCGAGGCTGCTTTTCCTTGGCTAAATCACCTTCGGGATCGTCGGGCGTGACGGCCCGCAGAAATCAGGGAGGATGCCATGACTGATCAGAAGGTTTCGGTGAAGGAGATACGCCAGAACGAAAACCGCTTCCTGAGCTCCGACATCTTCGAATCCGGGCACTATGTCTTCCCGCGCCGCAACGGCGGAGGCGTTCTCCGGGAGGAGGCGCGCGACATTCCGGTCTATCATCGCTGCGACGTACTGGTCGTCGGCGGCGGGCCATCCGGAACCGCCGCAGCGCTCGCCGCTGCGCGAACCGGCGCGGAGGTCGTGGTGCTGGAGCGCTATAACCATCTCGGCGGGCTTTCCACCGGAGGCGTGGTGATCTGGATCGACCGGATGACCGACTGGGAGGGGCGGCAGGTCATTCGCGGTTTTGCCGAGGAGGTTCTGGGCCGTCTTCCCCCTGAAGCCGTCGCCGGGCCGGACAGGAGCCTCTGGGGGCAGCGGGACGCGGATCTCGCAAAATACTGGCGGCTGCGCACCTCCGCCTTTCATGGGGTCGTCACCTGGGCGCCCACGATCGACCCTGAAAGACTGAAGCTGATCTCGCAGGAAATGCTGATCGAGGCGGGCGTGCGGATCGTCTTCCATTCCTGGGCAGCGACACCGGTGGTCGAGGACGGCGCGGTAAAGGGCGTCATCTTCGAAAGCAAGGAAGGCCGCCAGGGGATCATGGCCAAGGTCGTGGTGGACTGCACCGGCGACGGCGATGTTTTTGCGCGCGCAGGAGCGAGTTTCGAGGCCGATATCGAGGAAGGCGACGTGCATCACTCGATGAATACCGGCTTCATGCTCGGCGGCGTGGACATGGAAACATGGCTGACATTCCGTGCCACCCAGGAACAGGCCTTTGCCGACTTCAACACGCTCGGGCGCGACGAGCTCGGCTTCTTCCAGACGCCCTATGTTTCCTGGCGCAACGACATCGCGCTGTTCCTCGGGCCGCGGCAATCGGGGCTTTCGGCGCTCAATGTCGACGACATGACCGAGGTCGAAATCCGCTCGCACCGGTTCATGCTGTCGCATTGCGAATTCTTCAGGAAACATGCGCCGGGTTTCAAGGACGCTTATATGCTGCTCAGCGCGCCGCAGCTCGGCGTCCGGCACACGCGGCGCCTGGCCGGCGCCGGCCGGGTCGAGCGCAGCCAGTGGCCGATCGGCGCCGTTCTGCCGGATGAAATCGGCGTCAGTCCCTCGGTCTCGCCAAAGTTTCCGGTGATCTCGGTACCCTACGGAGCGCTGGTGCCGGCAAGGCTGGACGGACTATTGGCCGCCGGGCGGCATATCTCCTGCGATGCCAATAGCCACGGTTTCATGCGCGAGATTCCGCAGTGCTGGCTGACCGGACAGGCAGCGGGTGCCGCGGCGGGCATTGCGGCCAACCGTGGCGTGGCGCCGCGGAATGTGGATATTGCCGAGCTGCAGTCGACCTTGCGGGCTCAAGGCGCATTCGTGCGGGATGCGAGCGAGGCGGCGGCGAGCCAGGCAGAGACGGTGCAGGGCTGATCTCAGGTGAGCTCCTGGGCCAGCCCGATGAGAAGCCCTCCGGGCCCACGGATATAGCAAAGCCGATACACGTCCTGATAGTCGACGACCTCGCCTACGAGCTCAGCGCCGCGCGCGCGGAGCCTTTCAAGCGTCTCGCCGATGTCGTCCACGGTGAACATGACGCGAAGGTAGCCGAGCGCGTTGACCGGGGCGTTCCGGTGATCTGCGACGACCGGCGGCGTGAGGAAGCGGGAGAGCTCGAGCCGGCTGTGGCCGTCCGGTGTGCGCATCATGGCAATCTCGACATGCTGATTGCCCAACCCGGTGACGCGCCCGGCCCATTCTCCTTCGATCGTCGCCCGCCCTTCGAGCTCAAGGCCGAGTTCGCGAAAGAAATCAATCGTCACGTCGAGATCCTCGACGACGATTCCTACATTGTCCATCCGCTTGAGCGCCATGTTTCCAATCTCCGATGGGTCGATTCACTCTACAAGGTGTTCGCCTCGTCTAACAAAAGACGTTCGGGGCACACCAATACCGACAGCCATCCGCGCTGAATCGGCCGTTTCCACATCAGAAGCTTGAATGAGGGCAACCTCGAACCTACGGCCCCTTTTCAAACGGTCTCTCAGTCATACACCCGTTTGACGTTCGCCACGCAGTCGAGATCCTTCAGCTGGCTCAACAGCTGGTTCAGCTGCCGCAGGTCCCAGACCTCGACTTCCATGGTGATCTCGGAAAAATCGGCCGCGCGGTTGCTGCCCATGGTCAGCGTGCGGATGTTGATGTCGAGATGGGCGATCGTCTGGGTGACGGTTGCAAGCGTGCCCGGCTCGTTCAGCGTGTTGACCTCGATGCGGGCAAGGAAGCGGGACTTGTTGGCCTCGTCCAGATCCCAGCGCACGTCGATCCAGCGTTCGGGCTGATCGTCGAACCGCTGCAGGGCAGACGCCTGGATCGGGTAGATGGTGATGCCCGTATCCTTTTCCATGATGCCGACGATGCGGTCGCCCGGTACTGCGCCGCTCGGCGCGAAGCGTACCTGGAGATTGCCCGAAAGACCGCGGATCGGCAGCGGATCCGGGCCGGCTTCGACTTCCTCCGGCGAGACGCGCCGCTGGTTCGGCAGTTTGAAGATCATGCCCGAGGCGCTGCGCATGTTGAACCAGCCGTCGTCGGCGGCTGGCTTCACTGTCACACGCTCGTCCTTGTAATCCGGGAAGACGGCGCGCAGCACGTCGAGCGACGAGAGTTCGCCCCGTCCGACCGCGGCGATCGCATCCTCGACATCCTTGTGGGCCAGTCGATGCAGCGCCGGCTTGAGCGTTTCGCGGGTGAAGACCTTGCCGGCGCGCTCGAAGGTGCGCTCCAGGATGCGGTGACCGAGGCCGGCATATTGCTTGCGGATCGCCATCCGCGTGGCGCGGCGGATTGCCGAACGCGCCTTGCCGGTGACGACGATCTCCTCCCAGGCAGCGGGGGGAACCTGCACGCCGGAGCGGATGATCTCCACCTCGTCGCCATTGTTGAGCCTCGTCACCAGCGGCATGATGCGACCGTTGATCTTGGCGCCGACCGTGGTGTTGCCGATATTGGTGTGGACCGCGTAGGCGAAGTCGATCGGCGTGGCGCCGCGCGGCAGCGCGATCAGCTTGCCCTTCGGCGTGAAACAGAAGACCTGGTCCTGGAACAGCTCGAGCTTGGTATGTTCCAGGAATTCTTCCGGATTGTCGCCCTCGGCCAGCGACTCGATCGTGTGCCGCAGCCAGGAATAGGCGTTGGATTCCTTCGGCAGCAGCTCCCCGCCCCTGCCGTCCTTGTAGAGCGCATGCGCGGCGATCCCGTATTCGGCGATTTCCTGCATCAGCTGGGTGCGGATCTGCAGCTCGATGCGCTGGCGGGACGGACCGACGATGGTGGTGTGGATCGAGCGGTAGTCGTTCTGCTTCGGGTTGGAGATATAATCCTTGAAACGACCGGGCACGACGCGCCAGCGCGTATGGACGATGCCAAGCGCGCGGTAGCAGGATGGGATGTCGCCGACGACGATGCGGAAACCGTAGACGTCCGAAAGCTGCTCAAAGGAGAGCGACTTCGACTGCATCTTGCGAAACACCGAATAAGGCTTCTTCTGGCGGCCCTTGACGAAGGCGTCCTTGAGGCCGTTGGCGATCAGCAACTCACGCAGTTCGTCCTCGATCTTCTTGATCAGGCCCTCGTTGCGGGCTTCGAGATCGGCCAGCCTCTGGGTAACGGTGTCGTAGGCCTCCGGATTCATGTAGCGGAAGGACAGTTCCTCCAGCTCGTCGCGCATGTCCTGCATGCCCATGCGGCCGGCAAGCGGCGCATAGATGTCCATGGTCTCTTCGGAAATGCGCGCCTTCTGCTCGGCCTTCATGTGCTCGAGCGTGCGCATGTTGTGCAGCCGGTCGGCGAGCTTGACGAGAAGGACGCGCACGTCGTCGGAAATGGCAAGCAGCAGCTTGCGCAGGTTTTCCGCCTGCTTGGCTTTCTTGGAGACGAGGTCGAGGCGTTTCAGCTTGGTGAGGCCCTCGACCAGCCGGCCGATATCCTCGCCGAACAGTTCGTCGATCTCGGCGCGGGTGGCGGTGGTATCCTCGATCGTGTCGTGCAGCAGGGCAACCGCGATCGTCGATTCGTCGAGATGCATGTCGGTGAGGATGGCGGCGACTTCGAGCGGGTGGGAAATATAGGGGTCGCCGCTGGCGCGCTTCTGCTGACCATGCTTCTGCATGGCATAGACATAGGCTTTGTTGAGCAGAGCTTCGTTGGCTTCGGGTTTGTATTTCTGAACCCGCTCCACGAGCTCGTATTGCCGCATCATCCTGAAAAATGTCCTCGATACCGCTTCAGTGCCTGCGAATGGGCACCGGACGAAAAGAAAATGGCGCGCCAACCGGAAAGGTTGGCGCAGCCATCATAAAACATTCAAGCAGATTAGGGCGAGAGAATGAACGAAAACTTGCTAAGCGGGTGTTTCGCTTAGTAATCGTCGCTCTTTTCCGGCGGCACGAGGCCTTCGATGCCGGCGAGCAGTTCCTCTTCCGACATCTGGTCGAAGGTGACGGTCTCCGGAGCGTCGTCTTCCTCGTCGCGATCGGAGGCGACGGCAACGCCGCCGGCAGCGATCAGGGAAGCCGGATCGGGCTCGGGCTCGTCGACTTCGACATGCTTCTGCAGCGAATGGATAAGGTCTTCCTTGAGGTCGTCTGGCGAAAGCGTCTCATCGGCGATTTCGCGAAGAGCGACGACAGGATTCTTGTCATTGTCGCGGTCGATGGTGATCGAAGCACCCTGCGAAATCTGGCGGGCGCGGTGGCTCGCGAGCAGGACCAGTTCGAACCGGTTGTCGACTTTGTCAATGCAATCTTCTACTGTGACACGGGCCATTGCCTGTCCTTTGATCAGTGATTTTCGGAATTGATACGCCCGATACAGGCATTGCGCGGCAAATTCAAGTTTTTCCTGATAATTGACTTTCGGCAAGTGAGGCCACGCCTTCTGGGGGTGCCGGCGAAATTCAACCCCAAGCTGCTTGGATTATTGCGAATCGTGCCATAAATGACAGTTATATGAATAGTTCGTAATGTAGTGGATTATTCCGGAGATTTGGCTCGGCTTATATTGACCAGGCCTCCACCTGCCAAGCAGGTTCATAAGAAAAGGGGATGGAGACCATATGTTTGACCCAAGGGAGAAGATTGCTCTCTTCATAGACGGCGCAAATCTTTACGCTGCTTCGAAAAGCCTCGGTTTCGACATCGATTACCGGAAATTGCTGAAGGCCTTTCAAAAGCGCGGTTATCTTCTTCGCGCCTATTATTACACCGCCCTGATCGAGGACCAGGAATATTCCTCCATCCGCCCGCTGATCGACTGGCTCGACTACAACGGATACAAGGTCGTCACCAAGCCGGCTAAGGAATTTACCGACAGCATGGGCCGCCGCAAGATCAAGGGTAACATGGACATCGAACTTGCAATCGATGCCATGGAGCAGTCGGAAACCGTCGACCATCTGGTGCTGTTTTCCGGAGACGGCGACTTCACCACACTCGTCGAGGCGTTGCAGCGCAAGGGCCGCAAGGTTTCCGTGGTTTCGACCATGGCCACCCAACCGCCGATGATCGCAGACGACCTGCGCCGTCAGGCCGACCACTTCATCGACCTGGTGTCGCTGAAGGCCGAAGTCGGTCGCGATCCGTCCGAACGCCCGGCCCGTCCGGCGGAATCGGCCGAAGCCGCCGATCTCTGATCCGGCCCTTTGCCCGGATCGCCATCCGGCATATCAAAAGAAGAATAGGCGCCCGTTTTTCGGCGGCGCCGTTTTTCGTTCTGGGCTAGAAAGGCTTCATGCTTTTCGAACGCCCTTCCGACGATCTTCTCTACGATGCACTGGTCGCCCGCGACGCCTCCTATGAAGGCTTTGCTTGGGCTGCGGTGAAGACGACCGGCATTTTCTGCCGCCTGACCTGCCCGGCCCGCAAGCCGAAGCGCGAAAACACCAGTTTCTTTGAGACGATCGCCGAATGCCTTGAGGCCGGCTTCAGACCCTGCAGCCGCTGCCGGCCGATGCTGAAACTCGGCGAGGCGGATCCGATGGTGACGCGCTTGCTGACGGCGCTCGATACCGAACCTTTTCGCCGCTGGAGCGAGGATGATGTCGTTTCCCTCGGCATCGATCCGTCCACCGCACGGCGTGCCTTCAAGCGGCAGTTCGGCATGAGTTTTCTCGAGATCGCCAGGCTCAGGCGTATGGGCAAGGCGGCAGAAACACTGAAGGACGGCGCAAGCGTTCTCGATGCGCAGCTCGATGCCGGTTACGAATCCGGCAGCGGCTTTCGTAGCGCCGTGACGAAGCTGTTCGGTGCGGCCCCCGCCAACCTGCGTAACAAGGTGCTGCTCAGGGCCGATTGGATCGAGACGCCGATCGGACCGATGATGGCGATCGCCGACCAGCACTGCCTGCATCTCCTCGAATTCGCCGAGCGCAAGGCGCTGCCGGCGGAAATCACGAAGCTGCAAAAATTTACCGGTAGTGGCATCGTCATGGGGCGCCATCCGCCGATCGATCAGATCGAGGCGGAACTGAAGGCCTATTTCGCCGGCGAGGACCGGGGATTCAAGACGCGGATTGCCGGGCACGGATCGCCGTTCCAGCGGCAGGTCTGGGAGGCATTGCGGGCAATCCCGGCCGGGGTGTCCACGACCTATGGGGCGGTCGCCGCCGAACTCAACCTCCCCTCCTCCACCCGCGCGGTGGCGGGCGCCAACGGCGCCAACCAGATCGCCATCGTCATTCCCTGCCACCGGCTGATCGGCGCCGACGGCAGCCTCACCGGTTATGGCGGCGGACTGTGGCGCAAGCGCTGGCTGCTGGAGCATGAGCGGCGGATGACGGTGAGGAACAGCTAGCTACGTTCGCGGTATTGCGGATGCGACCCCCCTCTGCCCTGCCGGGCATCTCCCCCACAAGGAGGGAGATTACAAGTGGGATGACCGCCGCTCCCAAAGTTTCGTGGCAGAGGGTGAGACCTCAGAGAGAGCCGTGAGCACGCCGCCAGCCGACCTCCCCCCTTGAGGGGGAGATGCCCGGCAGGGCAGAGGGGGGTGGCGGCGCCCACCAATCTCACGTCGATGCCGGCTCGGACAGCTGAAGCCCCGATTGCGACTGGCGCTTTATCTTGTTGGCGCGGAAGATCGCCTCGATGATCAAGGACAGCGGCAGGCCGATGAAGAACGGGATAAAGAAATAGATGACCCGGAAGGCGACCAGCGAGCCGATCGAGGCCTGGTCCCCCATGACGTGGCGAACAGTCGCTTCCAGCACGCCAAGACCGCCCGGGGCGTGGGTGATCAATATCGCCAGGTTGGCGAGCACGAAGGCGGTCGCCGCCTTGAGATAGCTGACATCCGCCGTGGCGCCCATGACCTCGCGCAGGCAGGCGGAGACCATTGCGAAATTGATCGTGCCGATCACCACTTGGGCTATAGCGATCTTCAGCGTCGGCATCTCGAAGGTCCATGCGCGGATTTTGAGCGGCGTGCGGACGAAGGCGGCGAGCGCCAGGTAACCGGCTGTGGCGGCAAGGCAGGCAAAACCGATCGCGATGATCACGGTTTCGCTCAGGCCCAACACCGAAGCGGCATCCTTCGGATTGATGACCATAACGATGCCCGACAGCACGGCCATGCCGATACCGACGGTAACGCCCGACAGCAGAACGATCTTCGCCACGTCCTCGGCGCTCATGCCCCAATGCGCATAATAGCGGTAGCGTAGCGCGCCGCTGCTCAAGCCCGCAAGACCGACGCTCTGGCCGATCGACAGCGCGATGAACGAGGCAAGCCCGATCTTTGGATAGGCGAGGTCGTTCTTCACATAACGCACGCCGGCCCAATCGAAGCCCGAGAGGCAGAGATAGGAACCGAAGGCAAAAAGGAGTGCCATCAGGAGGTTGAAGGTGGGGATGGCGCGGACGGATTCGACGATGTCGGAGACCGAGTATTCGCGAAAGGTGTGATACAGGAGATAACCGGCGGCACTGACGCCGATCACCAGCATGCCATAGGTGAGGATTTTCTTTCGCGTCATTGCCCCGTTGCCCATTGCCCGCTCGCGCTCAGAGATGAAAAACGAACGGGCGAAGGTGGATTTTGTTCCTAGGGCGGGATTTTTACAGTCGCTCGATGATCCGCGAAAAGGCGGGATCGTTGGGATTATATCCGCGCGCAGGGCTGCGAAAGCCCGCATCGGTTTCGGTCAGATCGCTGATATCGTCGACATGAAACAGACGCCACCCGGTACCCGTTCCGGCAATCTGCCAGGCGCTGAGGGCAAGAGCGCCCTCGCCGACATAACCGAGGATATGCGGCCGCACCCTGCGCTTTACGTCCTTGTAGCGGAGTTCGATGATCCGCCGCCGCTCGATCGCATCGATGATGATATCCGGATAATTTGTCTTCCGCACGAGAACTCCCTGGTGTCTCCCTTAACGGCCGGGAGGCAGGGAAGTTCACGATCGATATACGGCGAAAATGGCTTCGGCGGGAGCTGCGCGGTTGATCAGTTCGACTTCAGAAGCCGCGACTTCTGGCGGTTCCAGTCGCGTTCCTTCTCGGTCTCGCGCTTGTCGTGCAGCTTTTTGCCCTTGGCGAGCGCGAGTTCGAGCTTGGCGCGGCCCTTTTCGTTGAAATAGATCTTCAGCGGCACCAGCGTCATGCCCTCACGATTGATGCCGACGCGCAGGCGGTTGATCTCGCGCTTCGACAGGAGAAGCTTGCGGCGGCGGCGCGGTTCGTGATTGAAACGGTTGGCCTGCAGGTATTCCGGCAGATGCGAGTTGATCAGCCAAATTTCGTTGCCCTCGTCCGATGCGTAGGATTCGGCAATGTTGGCCTTGCCTTCGCGCAACGCCTTGACCTCGGTTCCGGTCAGGACCAGGCCGGCCTCATAGGTATCCAGGATTTCATAGTTGTAGCGGGCCTTGCGGTTCTCCGCGACAATCTTGTTGACCGTGCGCTGGCTGCCTTTGGGGGCCATGGGACTAACTTCCGTTCCGCCCTTCTTATTCGAAAACAAATCCCCGCCCATGGGCGATGAGCGGGGTTCCTAGAACTATGTAATGCGGCGGATGCCGAAAGTGAAGCGGCGAGCGCTGACGTCTCTCAGTTCAGCAGCCCGGCATGGCGTAGCGCGGAGTCGATCGCCGCCTCGGTCGCCGGCTCCAGCGTCGAGACCAGCGGCGAGCGGACCGTGCGGTTCATGCCGCGGGTCCTGTGGAGGCCGTATTTGGCGCCGCAGAGGCCGGGTTCCAGGAAGATCGCCTTGTGCAGCGGCATCAGGCGGTCCTGGTATTCGAGCGCCTTGGCGTAATCGCCGGCAAGCGTCGCCGCCTGGAATTCCGCACAGAGGCGCGGCGCGACATTGGCCGTCACCGAGATGCAGCCGACGCCGCCATGGGCGTTGAAGCCGAGCGCTGTCGCGTCCTCCCCCGAGAGCTGCACGAAATCATTGCCGCAGGTGATGCGCTGTTCCGAGACACGCTCGATCTTGCCGGTCGCATCCTTGACGCCGACGATATTCCGGTGCGCCTTCGCGAGTGCGCCCATCGTTTCCGGCGACATGTCGATGACCGAACGCGGCGGGATGTTGTAGATGATGATCGGCAGCTTTGTCGCTTGCGCGATCGCCGAGAAATGCGCGATCAGGCCCTTCTGGGTCGGCTTGTTGTAATAGGGCGTCACGACGAGGACGGCGTCGGCGCCTGCCTTTTCGGCATGCACGGCCAGCTCGACGGCTTCACGCGTGTTGTTGGAGCCGGCGCCGGCGATCACGGGAACCCGCTTTTTGGCAACTTCGATACAGAGTTCCACGACGCGCTTGTGCTCGTCATGGCTGAGCGTCGGCGATTCACCGGTGGTGCCGACCGGCACCACTCCGCTGCTGCCTTCGACGATCTGCCAATCCACATGCGCGGCAAAAGCCTGCTCGTCCACTGCGCCATCGGCCGTGAACGGGGTAACCAGGGCGGGCATCGATCCCTTGAACATGCAATACTCCCAGCCGGCAACGTTCATTCTGCTGCCGCAATCCATGACTATGAGGGACGTTCAGGACACTTGGACGGGCAGCGACGCAGCCGATCTTTTCCCGAAAGCCTCTCAGGTCGCGCACCATAAAGCGGCGGGAAAGCGACGACAAGCGCAAGTGCCAGGGATTTCATATGGAATCTCATATAAGAAACCGCGCATTTTCATAAACGTGGTAAGCTTTCGTTAATGTGGCTGGCGGCTAATAAGGGGACGACATATTTTCGCGAGTTACCGGATGTACAGGCCTGTTCTGATCCTCGCAGCACTGGGGCTCGGCGCTGTGGGCATGCATGCATTTGCCGCATCGCTTCCCGAGAGCATGGCACCGCTGCCCTATGTGAAGCCCGAAAACCCGGTCGCGATCACCATGCCCGCCGCGATGCCTGCGCCTGTTACAACTCCCGTGCCTGACGTCACCGGCACGATCCCGAGAACCGATCCGCTGGTCGTTGCCCCGCAGTTGAAAGCCGGGCTCGACGCACTTGCAGGCAACGACATCGCCGCCGCCCTTGCCACGCGGAATGGTCTCGCCGAAGGTTCGCTCGACCGGCATATCCTTACCTGGGCTATCGCCACATCCGGCGCGCCGGGCGTGCCGTCGGGCGAGATCGCGGCGGCCCAGACGGAGTTGAAGGGCTGGCCGGGGCTGAAGGGCCTGCGCGCCAACTCCGAACGCGCGCTTTATCGTGAAAACCCGCCTGCCCCGACCGTCCTCGCGGCCTTCGGCGCGACCCGGCCGGAAACCACCGAGGGCACGATCATCCTCGCCCGCGCGCTCGTCGCCTCCGGCAAACAGGCGGAGGCTGCCCGTCCGCTGCAGCAGATCTGGCTCACCGACACACTCGACAAGCCGACCGAGGACAAGATCCTCGCCGAGTTCTCGGCGCTTTTCACCGCCGCCGACCATAAGGCGCGCATGGACTTCCTGATGTACAAGGGGCGCGCAGCGCAGGCCAAGCGATTTGGCGATCTCGGCAAGGCGCAATCGCTCTACAAGGCCTGGGCTGCGGTCATCGGCAATGCCAAGAATGCAGAGGCGCTGCTCACCGGCGTCGACAGCTCGCTGAAGGACGATGCGGGTTATCTCTTCGCCCGTGTCGAATATCTTCGCCGCCAGGACAAATACCAGGATGCGGCGGACCTGCTCGAAAAGGCACCGCGCGACGCGGCAAAACTGGTCAATACGACGGAATGGTGGAACGAGCGGCGTATCGTGGCGCGCGGTCTTGCCGACCAGGGCGAGTTCAAGCTCGCCTACCGGACCGCGGCCAATTATGTCGCCGCCTCCTCCACCGATATCGTCGATGCGGAATTCCACGCGGGCTGGTATGCGCTGCGGGCGCTGCATGAACCGGAAACTGCCGAAAAGCACTTCCGCAAGATCCTCGACACTTCGAACAAGCCGTTGTCCGCTTCGCGCGCCCTCTACTGGCTCGGCCGCGCCGCCGAAGACGGAGGTCCGGGCAGTACCAAGGAGTTCTTCTCCAAGGCGGCGCATTTCTCCAGCACGTTCTACGGCCAGCTGGCCGCCGCGCGGCTGGACCTCAAGTCGCTCGACGTCACCTATCCGAACCCGAGCGGGGCTGACCGCCGGAATTTCGAAAGCCGCGAAGCCGTCCGGGCGATCGCAAGGCTCGAAGATGCCGGCCACGGCAAGCGCGCCGCGGTGCTCTATCGCGCGCTGGCGGAAGAAATGACCAGTCCCGGGGAACTGGCGATCCTCGCCGCCAGGGCAGAATCGGAAGACAATCACGCCCTGTCGCTGCAGATCGGCAAGACAGCCTTCGGCCGTGGCATCGATGTGGCCGCACTCGCCTTCCCGGTCGGCGTCATCCCTGCCGGCGCCGATATCGAAGGTTCCGGCAAGGCGCTCGCCTATGCGATCGCCCGGCAGGAAAGCGCCTTCAACCCGGGTGCGGTTTCGCCCGCCAATGCCCGCGGCCTCTTACAGATCCTGCCCGGCACGGCGCAGGGCGTCGCCAAGCGCCACGGCCTCACCTACGCGGCCGCGCGGCTGACCACGGATGCGGGCTACAACGCGACACTCGGCGCCCATTATCTCGGCGAACAGATCGATACGTTCGGCGGCTCCTACATCCTGACCTTCATCGCCTATAATGCCGGGCCGAAACGGGTGCCCGAATGGATCACCCGCTATGGCGACCCGCGCGGCAAGTCCCTCGATGAGGTGGTCGACTGGATCGAGCGCATCCCCTTCCCCGAAACCCGAAACTACGTGCAGCGGGTGATGGAGAACTATCAGGTTTACAAGACGAGGCTCGGGCAGAAGGCGGATATCGATGCGGATCTGCGATTCGGGCGGCAGTAGAAGGCTGCGGCTTGGCCGAGATCACTCTTCTCTTCCTTTGAACAACAGACGATCGCGTCTTCCAGGCGACACTGGGGCTCATTGCGGCCGGCCATGCTGTTAGATCCAGAAGTTCCTCAATGCAAAAAGCCCGGCACGAGGCCGGGCTTTCAAATTCAACCTGATCAAGTCAGATTAGAAGTCGCGCTGCAGGCGGACGATACCGCGAACCTGGTCGGCGCCGTCTTCGACCTTGAAGTAGTTGACGGCAACCTTGGCTGCGAAGCCTTCGACGATTTGGTAGTTGATGGTTGCACCGGCGGTCCAGGTGTCGGCACCGGTGAACTCGCCATCAGCCGTCAGCTCCGTGTTCCAGGTGTACTGGGCTTCCGGAATGATTTCGAGCTTGTCGGTCGCCTTGAAGGAGTAGGCAACGGCCACAGCTGCTTCACCAGCGGCGGTATCGGTTACGCCGTAGTAGGCATTGTCACCCGAAGACCAGACACCGGAGAGGTAGAAGGTGCCCGGACCAACGGCCACCGAGCCGATCGCACGGATAGCGCCTTCTTCGGCACCGAAGTCATAAGAACCAAGCAGTTCGAGCTTGGCCGGGCCGATTGCAGCCTGGATGACAGCTTCGACACCGACGTTCTGACCGCCAAGGCCAGCAGGGCGCGACAGTTCGTCAACCTGAACGCCAGCCGTGAAGGCAGAGCCGGTATAGGTGTAGGAGATCGACTGCAGACGGTTCGAACCGAGGTTGTCCGCTTCGCCCGGAAGGTCGTTGGCATCCCACCAGTTCAGCCAACGGCCGACGCGGAAACCGCCGAGCTGGATGTAGGCTTCATTGATGTAGGTGCCACCGGCGCTGCCGTTGGACGTGTAGCCAACATCCTGGTTGGCTTCGAAACGAACCGAAGCGACCGAGGTCAGCGTACCGAGTTCCGTGTCGCTCTTGGCCGTGAAGTCAAGCTGAGCGCGGCTGTACGAATCCCAGTCAGCGCCGTTAAAGGCGTTCTCGCCATTGCTAAAGCCGACTTCGAAACGGACATAACCGCCGACCTTGAGGCAGGTTTCCGTGCCCGGGATGTAGAAGTAACCAGTGCCAAACGCGTCGCAGACGCGAACGTATTCCATAGGCTCCGGTTCGGCAGCGACGATGGCGTCGGCAGCCTGAGCACCGGAAACTGCCGCGAGAGCCGCTGCAGAACCGAGAAGAAGGCTCTTAATGTTCATTCTTTTGACCTCCAGTCAATTTCTCTGAATGCTAGTTCGCGCCCGATCGAAAATTGATCAAACGCGTAAAGGCCGCATAAGCAGCCCCATCCCCCGGTATCAACTCCCCATATGGAGGCCCTGCATAGAGGCCAGCCATTTATAAAAAACTCCCCCGGCGAACCGGGGGAGTTCCATTATGATTAGAACGTGCGATCGAGACGGACGAAGCCATCCCAGAACTTGTTTTCACGCACCGTCGCACCGTCAGCCTGCGTCTGATTGTAGTTCGCAGTGAGCTTTGCAGTGAAGCCCGGAACGATCGTGTAGTCGACCGTCAGACCAACGCGGTAGGCTTCGTCGCCACCGAAATCGCCACTGGAATCAACCTGGGAGTTCCAGACATACGTACCACCGGGGGTGATCGTCAGCTTGTCGGAGACCTTGAAGGCGTACGAAGCAGCGAGAGCCCATTCACCACGTGCGTAGTAAGCGTTATCGAAGTTCGCATCACCCACACCGCTCGACCAGATGGCGAGAGCCTGGAAGGTGCCCGGACCGACTGGAGCCGAGATGAGAGCGCGGACTGCGCCATTTTCAGCGGCGAAGTCATAAGCACCGAGAAGGTCGAACGCTACAGCGCCGAACTTGGCAGTGACGATAGCTTCGATACCGACGTCCTGGCTACCAAGGCCCTTGAGACGCGACAGTTCGTCAACCTGAACACCGGCGGTGAAAGCGCTGCCCGTGTAGAAGTAACCGACAGACTGCATACGGGTCTGGCCAGCAGAGTTCCAATCGGATTCGCCGTTGATGCCCTTATCCCAAGGGTTGTAGTAACGACCAACCTTGAAGCCGCCGAGCTGGATGTAGGCTTCATTGATGTAGGTGCCACCGGCGCTGCCGTTGGACGTGTAACCAACGTCCTGGTTAGCTTCGAAACGAACCGAAGCAACCGAGGTCAGCGTACCAAGTTCGGTGTCAGACTTCGCGGTGAAGTCGAGCTGGACGCGGCTGAAAGAATCCCAGTCCGAGTCGTTGAAGGAGTTCGTGTCCTGACCAGCATCAACCTGGAAACGGACATAACCGCCGATCTTGAGGCAGGTTTCCGTGCCCGGGATGTAGAAGTAGCCGGTGCCGAAAGCGTCGCAAACGCGAACGTATTCCATGGGCTCCGGTTCAGCAGCTACGATGGCGTCAGCTGCCTGAGCGCCGGAGACTGCTGCGAGGGCAGCAGCGGAGCCGAGAAGAAGGCTCTTGATGTTCATTTTTGACCTCCAGTCAAAGTTTCGTATGGGTCTGGGTTCTTTTGGCTGAAGGACAGCGTTCCCTGCCCCATCCCCGTCGATTGCTAGAAGAAGGACGATCCACCGCCTCGCTTCCGGATTTGAAAATACAAGACGGGGAGGGTCATGCAATCTGGAACTTCAACCGGACGCCATTCCGGTACCCGCTTCCCAGAAGTCTGTTGCCGAAAGGACACAAAGCCGGGGACTGCCTTAGGTGGTATTTTACGCTTTGTTAAGAAAGGGCTTATCCGGCAGCCACTTAGCGCCGCGGAGAGGCCTCGGAAGGGAATCACCTCACCCGATCAGGCGGCGCAAGTGCACGGCCGTGCGAGCGGCTGGCAGCGGTCGATCAGAATGGGATTTGGATTCGGAGTTGGGCGGGCGCTTGGAGCCTGGAATGGCGGAGAAGATGGGATTCGAACCCACGATACCCTCTCGGGTATACTCCCTTAGCAGGGGAGCGCCTTCGACCACTCGGCCACCTCTCCGGTCGGGCCTGATTATTGGGAAACGATATCGATGGCAAGGTCTTTTATGGAAATGTCATGCGATTCCCACCGGTCACGACACACGAATCGCAACAAGTGATTCCATTCTTGCCGCTTCGGTGATTCTCAGTAGCCCGAACGCTGCTTGCCGATCCCGCCACCGCGACCGTAGCGGCCCGCAAGCGATCGCAACGCGCCGGAAAACTCGGTGACGTCGGCGCCAACCGCCACGAAGCTTGCGCCCAGATCGAGATAATGGCGGTTCAGGGATTCGCTGAAGGTGAGGATGCCGGCCGCCTTGCCGGACTTCACGATCGTGCCGATCGCCTTCTCGATCACTTCCTGGACTTCCGGCGCCTCCATGCGGCCGAGATAGCCCATGTCGGCGGAAAGGTCGGCCGGGCCGATGAACACGCCGTCAACACCGTCCACGGCTGCAATGTTTTCGAGGTCGCGGATCGAGGCCATGGTTTCGGCCTGGACAATCAGGCAGATTTCGTCGGCGGCCGTCTCGGCATAATCGGGAATGGAGTTGAAGGCGGAGGCGCGGGCGACGGCGGCACCAACGCCGCGCACACCGCGCGGCGGATAACGCACGGCGCGCACCAGTTCCCTCGCCTGCTCGGCCGAATCAACCATCGGCACCAGCAGCGTGCGGGCGCCGATGTCGAGCATCTGCTTGATGACCCAGGTCTCGCCGATCGGCGGCCGCACGACCACTTCCGAGGGCGAGGTGGCAAGCGCCTGTAATTGCGCCAGAATGCTGCGCAGGTCGTTGGGACCGTGTTCGCCGTCGATCACCAGCCAGTCGAAACCGGCATGGCCGGCGATCTCGGCGGTCAGCGCCTCGCCCATGTTCAGCCAGAGGCCGATCTGCGGCAGGCGGGCCTTCAACGCCGCCTTGAAGTGATTCTTCGGAGACGGCATGGCGTTTCCCTTCAGGCGAGGAGCTGTTTCAGGTCGGCGGTGGGATCGGCGAGGATGGCGCGGCTCGGTTCGATGCCGGCGTCGAGCAGCTTCTTGCCGCTCACATAAGCCTTGGCATCGTTGATCGCGTCGACGGCAATGAACCGCCTCTCGCGGAAATACCAGATCGACAGGCTGCCCTCGCGGACGCCCTTGCGCACCAGCGTCTCGTCGTAACCGAGGTTGAAACCGGCGATCTGCAGCTTGACGTCGTATTGGTCGGACCAGAACCAGGGCTTTGCGTCGTAGGGCGCGGAGCCGCCGGCAAGGATCGCTGCGGCGGCTTCCGCCTGGTCGACGGCGTTCTGCACCGATTCGAGACGGATGCGCTTGCCCTTCCAGGGCAGCATGGCGCAGTCGCCCATGGCGAAAATCGAGGGATCGGAGGTGCGGGCGAATTCGTCGACAATCACGCCGTTGCCGACTTCGAGGCCGCATTCCTGCGCCAGTTCGTCGTTCGGCTTGACGCCGATGCCGACTATGACGAAATCGACCTCGATCGTGCTGCCGTCGGAAAGCTCGGCGGCGCGCACGTGATTCCCTTCCGGACCGCCTCCGCCGATCAGCCGATGCAGGCCGGTCTTTTCGCGGATGACCACGCCGTGGCTGTCGTGGATGGTGCGCATCACGTCGGCGGTCTCTTTTGCAGCGACGCGCTGGAGGATGCGGTCGGCCATTTCGATCAGCGTCACTTCAAGGCCGAGATGGCGGGCGACGGCGGCGGCTTCGAGGCCGATATAACCGCCGCCTATAATAAGGAGCCGGCGGCCCGGCTTCATCTCGCCTGCGAGCAGGTCTGCATCACGCTTGTCGCGAACGGTGAAGACGCCGTCGAGATCGCCGCCGACACTTGCCGGCAGCGTGCGCGGCGTCGAGCCGGTGGCGAGCGCCAGGGTGTCGTATTCGATGACCGCGCCATCCTGCATGCGGACGGACTTTGCCTTGCGGTCGATCTCTTCGACATAAGTCGAGAGCAGAAGCTCGACGTCGTTCTCGGCAAACCAGCTTTCAGGCCGGAAGGTCAGCCGCTCGAATTCCATTTCACCGAGCAGATATTTCTTGGAGAGCGGCGGGCGCTGGTAGGGAATCACGTTTTCCGAACCGATGATCGTGATCGGCCGTGCATCCTTCAGTGCCCGGAGTTTTGCGGCGAGCGCGAAACCCGCCTGGCCCGCGCCAATAATCACCAACCTGCCCGTCACGTCTCGCTCCCCACGCCGATCATGGTTTCGTTGATAGCACCACTCATCCGACCGCAAGGGGTATCCCCGCGACACCGGCCCGTCAACAACGCGACATGGCCGATTACAGGCTTTGAGTTCACAGCTGTCCCACACGAAAGGGAAAAACCGCCTCCGCGGCACTTAAACGCCGGATTTTTGACGATATTCCCGCTATCCGTCGCATTTTACCATTCCGTTTCAGAATGTGTCAGCGGACGAGGAATATAGTCACATCCTAGGAGCGCAACAGGAGGGTGTCATGCCCTTGAACATGGACCACGACCCAAAAACAGACGGCTCACGCGAGCACGCTTTCGAGAAGTTCTCGATCGATCGGCCCGGCAAGATCATCTTCGTCGGGCATCATCTCAGCACCAAGACGAGTTTCCGCTGCCTGATCCGCAGCATTTCGCTTCACGGCGCGGAACTCGAGGTCAGCCCACACCTACCGGTGCCCAACAACTTCTTCCTCGAGATCCTCGGCATCCATGACGACATCGGCTGCACGGTGATCCGCCGCGAGGAAGAGAAAGTCACCGTCGGCTTCAACATGCTGATCGATGCCGAATTTCTGCATCACGTGATCCGGCTGAACTTCGAGACCAGCCACTGACCGGCTGATAGTCTCGCGACCGGAGGGCGTTCCTCTCCTGTCGCTTGTGGTTGCCGTTCGTCAGCCGTGACAAAAGCGGCACCGCCCACAACAGCCCGTGCCACTCGGCGCCCTCCAGAGGATCGGCGAGCGGATCCCGCGGCCCGTTCCGGCAGCGCCCGTTCTTCTCCTTGTTCAGTTGTCTCCAAAACCTCACCCGGTTGAGAAACATGGCAGTCACTCCATCTATGATGTGATGCCATCGAGCTAGTGGTTTGCGGCACGGCTTGTAGACGCGCCGGCGAACGCCGTTTTTCATCCATGAACGATGGGACGATCGCCGGTGAAACAATTAAGGTGTCTCGCATGACAGACGCGGGCTGGGATGATCTCAAACTGTTCCTGCATGTGGCAAGCGAAGGTGCCTTGAGTGGCGCCGCCGCCCGCACGGGCCTCAGCGCGCCGACGATCGGCCGGCGGATGCTGGCGCTGGAACGGACGACGGGCCGGACCCTTTTCGTGCGCAGCCAGCAGGGTTATCGGCTGGCGCCCGACGGAGAGACGCTGCTCGAACATGTCCGTGCCATGCAGAAGACGGCCGACAGCATCGCCGACTGGAAGGCGCAGGCCTTCGCGCTGCCGATCGTCTCGATTGGCGCCGACGCCTGGCTTTCCGGTTTCGTCAGCGATCATACGTCCGAGATCAGGGGCAAGGAGGACCGGTTCCGGCTCTGCTGCAAGTCGCTGCACAAGGGGCTCGATTTCACCTATCGCGAGGCGGATGTCGGGATTGTCGGCCGAAGGCCCGAATCCGGCAATGTGGCGATCCGCCGATCGGTCACTGTCGCACACTGTATATATAGAGCGTATAGCCTTGCCGAAGACGAGACCACGCCTTGGGTTTCGATCGGCACCGAAAGCTCCCATTCGCTGGCCGACAAATGGGTGTTTCAGCATCACGAGGGCGATATCCGCACCTGGACTAATTCGCCGGAACTGCTGCTGCGGCTGATTGCCGGCGGCAACGGGCGCGGCGTGCTGCCATGCTTCATCGGCGATGAGGTCCCTGGCCTGGTGCGCGAGGGCGGCATCATCGAAGAACTCACCTATACGATGTGGATCGTCGCCAATGACGACGACCGGCACCGGCCGGAGGTGCGCCAGGTGATCGAAGGCCTTGGAGCGCTTTTCAAAGGCCACGAGAGAAGATTCATCGGCGAGAGGGCGCAATCGGCAGCAAGCAGACTTGCTTACCGATGAATCGATCTTATTGTGTGCCGGTTTTAGAGAACCGGAACTGAAATCCATGCCTGCATTCTCGCGCTTCACACCGCTGATCAGCGCCCTTCCCGCCAGCGTCCCCTTCGTCGGCCCCGAAGCCATCGAGCGCAATCGCGGCCTCATGGTCAAGGCCCGCATCGGCGCCAATGAAAACGGTTTCGGACCGGCGCCTTCCGTCATCGAGGCGATCGGCGCAGCGGCCGCAAGCACCTGGAAATATGCGGATCCGGAAAATTTCGAGCTCAAGCAGGCGCTTGCGGCGCATCTGGGCTGTCAGGTCAACAATATTGCGGTCGGCGAAGGCATTGATAGCCTGCTCGGGCTGATCGTCCGGATGGTGATCGAGCCAGGCATGCCGGTCGTCACCTCCTTCGGTGCCTATCCGACCTTCAACTTCCATGTCGCAGGCCACGGCGGCCGGCTGGTGACGGTGCCTTATGTCGGCGACCGCGAGCATCTCGATGGGCTGATGGAAGCCGTTCGCCGCGAAAACGCGCCACTCGTCTATTTCGCCAATCCCGACAATCCGATGGGAAGCTGGTGGGATGCCGACAGCATCGTCGCGTTTGCCAAGGCGCTGCCGGAAACCTGTCTGATGATTCTCGACGAGGCCTATTGCGAGACGGGGCCAGCCGGCGCGACGCCCGATATCGCCGCCCTGATCGACCGGCCGAACATCATCCGCACTCGAACCTTCTCGAAGGCCTATGGCATGGCCGGCTCGCGGGTGGGTTATGCGATCTCAACGCCCGGCACGGCTGAGGCCTTCGACAAGATCTGCAATCATTTCGGCATGAACAGGATCGGCGTCGCCTCGGCGCTCGCGGCGCTGAAAGACCAGGCCTACCTCTCCCAAGTGATCGGACAGATCAAGGCCTCGCGGGAACGGATCGCCGCCATCGCTGAAACCAATGGCCTGAAGCCGCTGGCGTCTGCCACCAATTTCGTGGCGATCGACTGCGGTCGCGACGGCGCCTATGCGCGCTCGATCGTCGATGGGCTGATGGAGCACGGGGTTTTCATCCGCATGCCGGGTGTCGCACCGCTCAACCGCTGCATCCGCGTGAGCACGGGACCGGAGCCGGATATGGCGTTGCTTGAAGAAGCGCTGCCGAAGGTGCTGAAGAGCTTATAGGCCAAAAGAAAATGACCGCGCCGGCCTTGTTCCTGCCGGTCGCGGTCTCAATTTCAGGCGTCGTCCCCGTCCAGACCCGACCGCCCTGTCTCCCGATCCCCTTTTGGGTTGATGTCTTTTGGATTGTTCTCCCGCCGGCCCTCTTGCGGGGCCGGTCAAATTCTTCGACCACAGCGCTCCCTCGAGGAGCTCAGTGCATGGTCATCCATTCGCGAGCGGCGCGAAGGGCTGCGGCCAGCTGCATCTTGCTCATCGTCTGGGCCAGGTCGGCGCGCAGTTCGGCGGCGCGGTCGGAGCCCTTGATCGCGGCGATGTTAAGCCATTTGTGAGCGGAAACGAGATCGACGTCGCAACCACGGCCGGTCGCATACATCAGACCCATTTCGCAGAAAGTGTCGGCGCGGGTTTCGCCACCCATGGTGGCCATTCCGGAATTGTTCATTTCAAAGCGTGCCATCGGTTTGATCCCTGTTAAAGCCTGTTGTTCGTCGTCTGCCCTGTTTTTGCCCTTTCGGGCTCCGTCCGGATCGCCGTCTTAAAGCGGCTGTTTCGATCCTTCCGGCCGGCGGTTTTTCCCGCTCGTTTGATGACTTCACTATGCGCCCAACCTTCCAAAAGACGCCTAAAAAGCATGATTAATTCAACGAAAACAAAGTACAAACGCTTGGTAAACTTGGCTTTTTGTTAAACATGGGATGCCTTGCATTTTAAGGAATTTGCAGAGATTTTTACGAAAAATTTAGAAAACGATTTAAACTGATTGCTAACTACGAATCCGGGTCGCATCGATGGACCTGTGGAAAACCCGGGCCTCCCCGAGGCTGTAAATCCCCCGTTTTCCAAGCCAATCCGATATTTATCTTTACGTACGGGTAAGATAAATTTCGAACCGGGTTCGCGCAAAGGGTGCGAATTGGAGGAAACCGCGCCGTCTATCGCTTGAGAAGGTCTGACGGCGGAAGCAAAGGAGGAAACAATCATGATGCGCAGACTGATGCTTGCTGCCGCGCTGACACTTGCCGCAGCTGGGGCCCAGGCCGCCGAGCCGATCGAAGGCAATTGGAAAACCGCCAGCGGCGAGACCGCAGCGATCGGCAAATGCGACACCGCCTATTGCGTGACGCTGAAGACCGGCAAACATTCCGGCAAGCAGATCGGCAAGCTCTCCGGCAAGGACGGCGAATATAGCGGCGAGATCACCGACCCGGCGGACGATAAGACCTATAGCGGTTCCGGCTCGGTCAGCGGCAATTCGCTGAAGATGAGGGGGTGCGTCCTCGCGATCTTTTGCAAATCGCAAACCTGGACACGCCTCTAAGGTCGGCCCGCCCATATTCCTTATATAAGAAGTGCAGAAATGGTCGCGCCGACAAAGGCCGCGGCCATTTTTCGTCTCGCGACGTCAAGGACTGCCTGATTTTTTTGCTGCGCCGCACCAACAAAAGGCAGCATGATCACGGAAACGGCATCGGATTTGACCACCAAGTCCGGCGGATTTTTGGATGTCACAGTTTTGTGAAAAGCTTGAATAGGCCTTGAACGCAATTTACGCCGCACAAAAGTCCCAAAAAAGCCTTATTCTGCCAAAACACACACGCAGGCGATGCAAATTCTGTCCGACCTATCTATGGCATTGATATTAATCGATAATTATCTTACCAAATTGTAACTTAATCGGTTTATTTACGGCAATCTCAAAAAAATTAGCTTGCTTAGCACTTTTAACGTGCATTTTTAAAAGCCGATTTTGGCTGTCAACGTTTCGTTGACAACAGTCGCCAAAAGTGGGGCTTTCGGATCGAACCGATCGGTCCGATATCAGCATCGCAAACAGAAATTCACTCTGGTTCGACCCAAGACCGAACCGAACATACTCCAAGGATAAAGACAATGACCAAGATCACTTCCGCATTCGCCGCAGCCCTTATCGCTTCGGCTTCTTTCGCTTCCGTCGCCCTCGCTGAAGGCGACTATTATGAAGGCGCCTCCAAGGCCTCCGCGACTGTCGACCATGTTCAGACCGGCAGCATTGCGAAGGATCAACAGGCTGCCAACCAGATCCAGGCTCCGATCGGCCGCGGCGACTATTATGAAGGCGCAAACCGCCCGAACTAACCGCAGCTCATTCAAAACACCGAAACAACAATCCGCAGGCCAGGTCGCAAACTCATGAGCCGCGGAACACTCTGAAGGGACTATCACAATGACCAAGGTCACTTCCGCAATTGCCGCAGCCCTCATCGCTTCGGCTTCCTTCGCCTCCGTCGCCCTCGCTGAAGGCGATTATTACGAAGGCGCCTCCAAGGCTTCCGCCACGACCGACCAGGTCCAGACCGGCAGCATCGGTCAGAAGGCCGAAGCCCAGAAGGCAGACGTCAACAGCGGCGACTATTTCGACGGCGCAAACCGCCCGAACTAACCGCAGACGTTCAAGACACAGAAACAACAATCCGCAGGCCAGGTCGCAAACTCATGAGCCGCGGAACACTCTGAAGGGACTAACATCATGACCAAGATCACTTCCGCTATCGCCGCAGCCCTTATCGCTTCGGCTTCCTTCGCCTCCGTCGCCCTCGCTGAAGGCGATTATTACGAAGGCGCTTCCAAGGTTTCCGCCACGACCGACCAGGTCCAGACCGGCAGTATCGGTCAGAAGGCCGAAGCCCAGAAGGCAGACGTCAACAGCGGCGACTATTTCGACGGCGCGAACCGCCCGAACTAACCGCAGACGTTCAAGACACAGAAACAATTTCCGCAGGCCAGGTCGCAAACTCATCAGCCGCGGAACACTCTGAAAGGACTACCATCATGACCAAGATCACTTCCGCAATTGCCGCAGCCCTGATCGCTTCGGCTTCCTTCGCCTCCGCCGCTCTTGCCGATGAAGGCGACTATTACGAAGGCGCACAGCCCACAGAACAGGCTCAGGCCGTTCAGGGCGCTCGCGTCGACAACTTCGGCTACACCGGTTCTATCGGTCGCGCCAAGGCTTCGGCCCAGTCGAACCAGTCCTTCGACGGCACGGTCACCCTGAACCACGGCGATTATTATGAAGGCGCAGTTCGTCCGAACTAACCGCCCTCAATCAACCGAAACAACACATCCGCAGGCCAGGTCGCAAACTTTGAAGCCGCGGATCACTCTGAAAAGGAATAGGATCATGTCTAAGATCACTTCGACGATCGCTGCTACGCTGATCGCTACCGCTTCCTTCGCCACGGCCGCCCTTGCCAGCGGCGGCACCTATTACGAAGGCGCCGTCGAACCGGCTCCCAGCCAGCCGGTTGCCTCCAGCCATCAGGCCGCTCCCAAGGCCCAGCATCCGCGGGTCAGCTACGGCTACACGGGCTCGGTCTCGCACGCCACTGGCTCCGATCAGTCCGGCAAGGGCTTCGACGGCACGGTGATCCTGAACCGTGGCGACTACTACGAAGGCGCAGTTCGTCCGAACTAACCGCCGTTATTCAAGATACTGAACATATGTCCGCAGGCCGGGTCGCAAACTCACTGCCGCGGGCAACTCTGAAAGGCATAAGACAATGACCAAGATAACTTCCGCACTCGCCGCAGCCCTGATCGCTTCGGTTTCGTTCGCCGGTGCAGCACTTGCTGAAGGCGACTATTACCAGGGCGTTCAGAAGACTGCGCCTTCCGTCTCCACCTCCATCGATCGCACCAACACCGGCAGCATCGATCGCCAGGACGGCAAGCTTCCGTTCAACAATGGCGGCGGACGGGATAACCGTATCTCCGATCTGGACAGCGGCGACTACTACAGCGGCGCAAATCGCCCGAACTAATTCTTAAGTTCGCTCGCGATCGATAGCCGCACGGAGCCTCGGCCAGTGCGGGATCGGACAGACAGAAAATATACGGAAAAATGAAATACCAGCCGCTTGCGCGGCTGGTATTCGCAGTTCATTCAAGACACCGATTGGAAAGACGGGTCGCAATCGTCTTTCCGGTGCGTGGATGGCAGGACTCTGAAACCCGCCACCGTATTCAAGATTAAGTGAAGCTTTTCCACGAATCAATCACGTTGATGCTCTTCTTCGTGAGATTCCTGCATTTGGCAGCGGACCGCCCGTTTTTTGCGGTATTCCAGGCTTTTTCGCCCCCTAGACAAAAAACCGCTAGTGGCAGGTCCGCTCCATTTCCATTGGAACGATCCGTCCTTCCAGGGATTTCTATCTTCGGCGGAGCGATGCGACTATCGCTTCGCACCATAAGAACAGATGGAAAGGACAGGACAATGAAAACCTATCTGACTTCCGGTATTGCCGCTCTTATCATTACGGCAGGTTATACTGGTGCCGCCATGGCGCAGGATGCCGTCTATCCTGACCCGAATGGCCTGCCGCAATCGCCGCCGACCATCCAGCAGGATCGCGGCCGGGATCGCGGCCAGGGCGTCGACACCATGTCGACCGGCAGCATCTATCCGGGTACCGGCTACATGTACAACAACAACACCAGCGGCAATGCCGACCTGGACGGTGGACAGGACGAAGGCGACTACTACGACGGTATATTGCGTCCCCATAACTAAGCAGTTGCTTCAAGATACCGCATCTCGCGCAGGTCGCAGCCAGCGCACGGAATGACCTCTCCACCGATAGAACCAATTTTAAAGCCGGCCCCCGGGGTCGGCTTTTTCGCGATCGGCATGGCTTCGAAGATGCACGGCGACATCCGATCACCTCGTGCCTGCGCCGGACCATGTTTCGGCAGGGACGCAGTCATGTGCGGCTCTTCAAGCGTCCGTTCTGTTCGGCCGGCGTTAACCATTCTGAACCCAGGATGAAGTCCTCTCTCAGCACGCATTCAGCCCCGCGCCTTTATTCTGCCGCCATTGGCTTTGGGGAGAGAACCATGACCGCCCTCGCACGTCGCCTGACAATCGTAACGCTGATCATGACCATTTTCGCATTTGCCTTTGCCGCGCTTGTCGCAGCTCCGGCGCGCAACGATTTGCGCGTGCATCTCGGCACGACCGTGCCCTGTTACCATCCCGCGACGCCAAACTGCGTCGCGGCGCTTTAAAACTCATGAATCAATCGGCACGAGCCTTCTGACGTCGTTTGATTGTTATTGAGTTCCCACTATAATAGCGCATGAACACACGAATCTTTTCCCTATCCCCGCTTTCCTTCATCAGCCCGAGCCCGGTCGAGCCGCGCGCCTTCGACAATCCGGTCGAGGCGGTCGATGCCCTGACCGAGCTCTACGAGCGCAACACGCGGTTCCTGATCGAGGCGTTCGGAGCGCTTGCCGACGGCGCCGCCGTGACCGGCCGCTACCGCGCCTGCTACCCGCAGGTCAGCATCGAGACGACTTCGTTCGGACACGCCGACTCGCGCCTCTCCTACGGCCATGTGTCGTCCCCCGGCGTCTATACGACGACCATCACCCGGCCAAAACTGTTCCGGCATTATCTCAAGGAACAGCTCGGCCTGCTGATGCGCAACCACAGCGTTCCGGTGACGATTTCCGAATCGACCACGCCGATCCCGCTGCATTTCGCTTTCGGCGAAGGTGCGCATGTGGAAGCGTCGGCGACCAGTTCGCTCGCCGACATTTCGCTGCGCGATCTCTTCGACACGCCGGATCTCAACAATACCGACGACCTGATCGCCAATGGGGAATACGACCAGGTGGCTGGCGAGCCGGCGCCGCTTGCGCCGTTCACCGCCCAGCGCATCGACTATTCGCTGGCGCGGCTCAGCCACTACACGGCGACCAGCGCCGATCATTTCCAGAACTTCGTGCTGTTCACCAACTACCAGTTCTACATCGACGAATTCGCGGCCTGGGCCCGGGAGATGATGGCAAAGGGCGGCGATGGCTACACGGCCTTCGTGGAGCCCGGCAATATCGTCACGCTTGCCGGCAGCGACAAGCCGGAAACCGATGCGGTCGTCCGCCTGCCCCAGATGCCTGCCTATCACCTGAAGAAGAAGGGCCATGCGGGCATCACGCTCGTCAATATCGGTGTCGGACCTTCGAACGCCAAGACGATCACCGACCATATCGCCGTGCTGCGCCCGCATGCCTGGCTGATGGTTGGCCACTGCGCCGGCCTGCGCAACAGCCAGCGCTTGGGTGACTATGTGCTGGCGCATGCCTATGTGCGCGAAGACCATGTGCTCGACGACGACCTGCCGGTGTGGATCCCGATCCCGGCGCTTGCCGAGGTGCAGCAGGCGCTGGAGAGCGCGGTTGAAGAAGTCACCGGCTACCAGGGCTTCGAGCTCAAGCGGATCATGCGCACTGGTACAGTCGCGACGATCGACAACCGCAACTGGGAACTGCGCGACCAGCGCGGGCCGGTGAAGCGGCTCTCCCAGTCGCGCGCCATCGCGCTGGACATGGAATCAGCGACGATCGCCGCCAACGGTTTCCGCTTCCGCGTGCCCTATGGGACGCTGCTCTGCGTATCCGACCGGCCGCTGCACGGCGAACTGAAACTGCCCGGCATGGCAACCGCCTTCTACCGCACCCAAGTCAGCCAGCACCTGCAGATCGGCATCCGCGCCGTTCAAAAGCTTGCGGCAATGCCGACCGAGACGCTGCATTCGCGCAAGCTGAGAAGCTTTTACGAGACGGCGTTTCAGTGACAGCGCCATAATTTAGGACTATGTTCTGGACTCTCAGGAGGGTTCCCGATGCGAATGTCCTTAAATATCGACGACGACCTCTTAAACGAGGCGAAGGAAATCGCCGGGTTGCCGACCACGGCAACCGTGGAGGAGATCCTTCAACATCTGGTCACGAACGAACGCCGACGCCGCGCTTTCAAGGAGCTTGAAGGCATGGGCTGGGATGGCCCTCATCACAGCCGGCCGACCTTCGAGACCCTGGCATCCGAATTTCGAGCCCTGACCGCCAATCGCGACCATACGCCTTCCGAAATGCTGATGCGCGAAGGACGCCAAGAACGGTGACGACCTTCGTCGTCGACGCAAGCGTCGTTATCAAATGGGTCATCCAGGAGACAGGGACTTCCGAGGCGCTGTCCCTACTCGACGGCAATGCACTGATTGCCCCCGATCTGATCCTTGTCGAATGCGCCAACATCCTCTGGAAGAAGGTACGGCGGAAAGAGCTTTCCGCCGTAGAGGCACATTTCGGCGCCCGGCTGATCGAGGGCTCGGACTTGCAATTGCGAGAAATGCTACCGCTCTTGAACGCCAGTCTCGAACTCGCGATCGAACTTGATCATCCGGCTTATGACTGCATCTATCTGGCCCTTGCGCTGAAGGAGAATCTTCGCTTCGTCACTGCAGATGAAAGCCTCGTTCGAAAGCTGCGGCAAAGCGCCGACAAGAGATTTCGGGACGCGGCGATATCGCTGAGCGAATTGGCTTAACTGCGATCACGCGTCGGCCGCGCCACCAGCAAGGACAGTGCGGTCCCCACCAGCGACGAAATGATCACCAGAAGATGGGTGTTGACCGCCGCCTGGCCGAGTTCCGCCAAGGGCAGCCCGGCCGTGCCGGCACCGAAGGCGATGGCGCCGGCGGTGATGCCGGCGGGATAGGTGCCGACGCCGGCGGGGGCGTGGACCGGAAGCACCGAAGAGAGCTCGCCGCCGAGGGCGCCGCCGAAGCTTGCGGCGATCGAGAGGTCACCCAAAAGGCCGAGGACCCAGGCAAGCACGGCGATCTTGGTGAACCAGTTGATCAGCGTCGCGCCCCAGGCCCGGGCAAAGGCATTGGCATCGAGCGGCAGGCCGGCTTCGACTTCGTCGAGCAGTTTTTTCGCCTTGTCCGGCAGAACCTTACCCGCAAGACGGAAGGCGTGTTTGCGCAGCGCGAAGGCGATGGCCGGCAGGATGAGGAAGGCGAGCCAAAGCGCCCAGGCCCAGAGCTTTCCGGTCTGCAGCGCCAGCCCCGTGCCGGCAGCGGCGAGCAGCGCATGCAGGTCGAAGAGGCGCATGACGAACAGCGCCGCGGTTCCACGCGCGACGCCGAGCCCGAATTCGCGCTTCATCAGCAGCGGAAAGCTCGCCTCGCCGGTGCGGAAGGGCAGCATGATGTTGAGGAGGTTATGGACCTGGACGAGCCTCAGCAGCGTGCCGAAATGGCCGCCGGTTTCGGCCGGGAAATAGTCGTAGATACGCCAGGTGCGCAGGACATAGGTGCCGAGCAGCAGCACGAGCGCTATTGCCGCCGAACCCCAGCCGGCGCTGCTCCACAGCGACACGACGCTCTGCCAGCCCCAGACCCACTGGATGAAAGCGGCGTAGACGAGGATGATCGCCACCGTTCCGAGCGTCATCGCGTGGCGAATTATCCACGCCCGGCGACTGGCAACCGGAGAATTCTTCATATAGTAGGATGCCCCATGTGAAATTTCGGTTTCGGCCACTATCTGAGCGGCCTTTCCAGCCCGTGGTTTAGGAGAAACGCAAGGTGCGTACAACAGCAGAGTCGGTGACGGACCGCATCGAGACGGCCGAGCCGATCGAACTGTCCCTCGTCGTGCCCCTCTTCAACGAAGAAGAAAGCGTGCGTCCGCTGATCGAGAGGATCTGCGCGGCGATGGCGAATTATGCTGCGACATGGGAACTTATTCTCGTCGATGACGGCAGCACCGATGCGACGATCGCCAATGCCCGCGAAGCGCTGAACCGCCCCGGCCTCGACCTGAAGATCGTCGCGCTGCAGCGCAATTTCGGCCAGACGGCTGCCATGCAGGCCGGCATCAACCAGGCCGAAGGACGGCTGATCGCCACGCTCGACGGCGACCTGCAGAACGACCCGAAGGACATTCCCGGCATGGTGGCCGAGCTGGAACGGCGCGAACTCGACCTTCTCGTCGGCTGGCGCAAGAACCGCCAGGATGGGCTGCTGTTGCGCAAGGTGCCCTCCTTCATCGCCAACCGGCTGATCGGGCGGATCACTGGCGTGCGGCTGCATGATTACGGCTGTTCCCTGAAGATCTATCGCGGATCGGTGATCAAGCAGGTCAAGCTGATGGGCGAAATGCACCGCTTCATTCCGGCCTGGGTTGCCGGCGTGGTGCCGAGCTCGCGGATCGGCGAGATGCCGGTGACCCACCATGCGCGCCAGCACGGCGTTTCCAAATACGGCATTTCCCGCACCTTCCGGGTTATCCTCGACCTTCTGTCGGTAATGTTCTTCATGCGTTTCAAGGCGCGGCCGGGACATTTCTTCGGCTCGCTCGGCCTTGGGCTCGGGGCGCTGTCTGCGATCATCCTCTTCTACCTGTTCATCGACAAGTTCGTCATGGGCAACGACATCGGCACGCGACCGCTGTTCCTCATCGGCGTCATGCTGTTCCTCTCGGCGGTACAGATGATCACCACCGGCATTATCGCGGAAATGATCGCCCGCACCTATTACCGCGATGACAACTCGCTCAGCTACATCGTCAGGGAAGTCTATGAGGGCGATGCGGCGCATCAGTGACGCGCTTGCCCGCCGTCCCGGCCTCATCCTCTGGCTGATCGCTGCCTATTATGTGCTCGCGGTCATCCTTCGGATGCTGCGCTCGGAGGCGCTCGAAAGCGACGAGGCAGAACAGCTCTACCAGTCGCAGTTCCTGCTGATGGGCTACGGCCGTCAGCCGCCGTTCTACAACTGGCTGCAATACGGGATCGTCCACCTGATCGGCCCGTCGATCCTGGCGATCGCCCTGGTCAAGAATCTGCTGCTATTCCTCACCTGTGCGGTCTATGGACTGGCGGCGCGGGTGTTGCTGAAGGACCCACGGCTCGTTGCCATCGCCATGATCGGCGTGATCGCCATGCCGGCGGTCAGCGTCATGGCGCAGCGGGACCTGACGCATGCGATCGCCACACTGTTTGCCGTCGCGTTGTTTTTCTACGGTTTCCTCAAGACGCTGACGCGGCCGAGCCTGTGGACCTATCTCCTGACCGGCATCGCGGTCGGGTTCGGTCTGATCGCCAAGTATAATTTCGTCATCGTGCCCGTCGCGGCAATCCTCGCGATCCTGCCGGAACCGGACCTGCGCAAGCGCATTCTCGACTGGCGGCTGATCCCGGCGCTTGCCGTCACAGCGGTGATCTGCCTGCCGCACGGCCTTTGGGTGCTCGGAAACCTGGGCGAAGCGACGGCCGGGACGATCAAGGCCATGCGCCAGGACGCGTCGGGCAACCCCATCCTCGACCGGCTGTCCGGCATCGGCACGCTTTTCGTTGCAATACTGACCGGCGGACTGCCGGTGCTCGCCTTTTTCCTGATCGCCTTCCGGCGGCCGCTGATCGATGCCTGGCCGGCGACGAACCAGTGGACGCGGGTGATCGGTCGGACGGTCGTTCTCTGCCTGATCGCCGTCGGGCTGATCGGGCTCGGTTTCGGGGCCACCAGCATCAGCGAAAAATGGCTGTCGCCCTTCCTGGTTCTGCTGCCGCTTTACCTCTGCCTGAAGCTCGAGGCCGCCAATGCGGAGACGAGCCGCAGCATCCCGCGGCTGCTGTTTCCGGTGGCGGCGCTGGCGCTCGGCTTCGTCGTTTATATCGCGCTCGGCAATGTCATCGGCGCGAGGTTCGGCAACTATACCAAGGAAAACCTGCCGTCCGGACGGTTCATCGAACAGGTGGTGGCGGAGCATGCCGGAGCAAAGCCCGCCTATGTGATCACCGCCGATCCCTATCTTGCCGGAAGCGCTCGGCTGGAACTGCCGCAGGCCCGCGTGCTGCTACCGAGTTTCGGCCAGACGCCGCCGCTCGGCGAGGCGGAGAGACGCCAGCCGGGGCTGATCCTCTGGCAGGAAAGCGGTGATACGCTCGACTCTCTCAAGCCATATCTGCAGGCGAACGGGGTCGCAGCGGAAGGCTTGGCGCCGGCGACCAAAACCGTGCCTTATCTCTTCTCGGGTGGGCGGAACAGCGTCACGTTTGGATATGCCTGGGTGGAGCCGGTAAAGTAACCGCGTACGGCGGGGCGTGTAGCCCCTCCCCCTTGTGGGGAGGGGTTGGGGAGGGGTCTTCGCTCCGCATCAAAACCCCTCCCGCCTGCCGGCCACCCTCCCCACAAGGGGGAGGGTTAAGGGTGCCGCACCGGCTCACTCCCTAACGCTATCTTTCAGATGATCGAGCGCCGCCCGGAGCTTCTCGATTACCTCATCCACTTCCGAACGGCTGATGGTCAGCGCCGGCGAGGCGAGCATGCGGTCGGCGGTGGCGCGCAGGATAAGACCGTTCTCGACGCAGTGGTTGCGCACCAGCGAGCCGATATCGTCGGGCTTTGCATAACGGCGGCGGGTGGATTTATCCGCCGCAAGCTGCAGACCGCCGATCAGGCCGGTGCTTTCGGCCTGGCCGACCACCGCGTGATCCTCAAGGCTTTTCCAGGCGGCGGCAAAATAGGGGCCGATATCGTCGCGGACGCGCTCGACCAGTCCCTCCTCCTCAATGATGCGGATGTTTTCCAGCGCGGCGGCGGCGCAGACCGGGTGACCGGAATAGGTGAAACCATGGTAGAAATCGCCCAGCTCCTCGACCATCACGTCGGCGACGCGGTCGCTGACCAGCACGCCGCCGATCGGCAGGTAACCGGAGGAGAGGCCCTTGGCGATCGGCGCCAGATCCGGCTCGAAGCCGAAATGCTGGTGGCCGAACCACGTACCCAGGCGGCCAAAGCCGCAGATCACCTCGTCGGAAACGAGCAGGATGTTGCGCGCCTTGCAGATGCGGGCGATTTCCGGCCAATAGGTCTCCGGCGGAATGATAACGCCCCCTGCCCCCTGGATCGGCTCGGCAACGAAGGCAGCGACGCGGTCCTCGCTAAGTTCGTCGATCTTCGCCTCCAGCTCTCGGGCGACCTTCAGGCCGAATTTGGCAGGTGTCAGATCGCCGCCCTCGGCGTACCAGTAAGGCTGGTTGATGTGGTGGACGCCTTCGATCGGCAGGTTGCCCTGTTCGTGCATCAGCTTCATGCCACCGAGCGAGGCGCCGGCGACCGTCGAGCCGTGATACGCGTTCTTGCGGGCGATGACCAAGGTCTTTTCCGGCTTACCCAAAGCCTTCCAGTAGACCCGCGCCATGCGGAACCAGGTGTCGGTCGCCTCCGAGCCGGAATTGGTGAAGAAGACGCGTTTCAGGTTTTCGGCCGTGTGCGAGGCAATCTTCTGGGCGAGCAATGCGGCCGGCTCCGTCGTGGTGCCGAAGAAGGTGTTGTAATAGGGCAGTTCCTGCATCTGCCTGTAGGCGGCATCGGCGATCGACCTGCGGCCGTAACCGACATTGACGCACCAGAGGCCGGCAAAGGCATCGAGATATTTCTTGCCCGTCGAATCGTAGATATGGACGCCCTCGGCGCGCTGGATGACCCGCGCACCCTTGGCGTTGAGCTGCTTCATGTCCGAGAACGGATGCAGGTGATGGGCGGCATCGATGGCGGCGAGATTGGAAAGCGGCGGCATATCGGTCATGACTGTCTCTCTGCCTTAGATTGTGCCGTTAATTCTTATCGGTTACGAACAGAGTTCCGCAACACCCGTCAAAAGACATTCCTCATGGCTTCCGATTCCGCACCGCCTCGCATCGAAATCCTGCTCGTCGGCATGAACGGCGACCTGCGCGGCAAGCAGATTCCGCTCGAGGCGGAAAAGAAGGTCTGGGACGGTACGGTGCGCCTGCCTTCCTCCACCCAGTCGCTGGATATCTGGGGCGACGACAATGACGACATTACCGGCCTATCGCTGTCGGTCGGCGACCCGGACGGGGTGTGCATTCCCGACAAGCGTAGCCTTGCGCCAATGCCGTGGGCGCCGGAAGGGTCGAAGCAGGTGCTTTCAACCATGCACGAATTCGACGGCACGCCTTCCTTCATGGATCCGCGCGCCATTCTCGCGGCCCTTCTCAAGCGCTTCGAGGAGCGCGGCCTGACGCCGGTCGTGGCGACCGAGCTCGAATTCTACGTGATCGAGGACGACTGGCGCGAGACCGGCAGGCCGCGACCGCCGGCAAAGCTGACCTATCGCGGTGAGCCGAACGGCTTCCAGCTCTACGACATGAGCGCTGTCGATGCACTCGACGACTACCTGCAGACGGTGCGGACCTGGGCCAAGGCTCAAGGACTGCCGGCGGATGCGACGACCGCGGAATTCGGCCCCGGCCAATTCGAGATAAACCTCCTGCACCGCGCCGACGCGCTGGCGGCGGCCGACGATTGCATCTATCTCAAGCGGATCGCCGAACAGGCGGCAAAGAAGCACGGCCTCAAATCCACCTGCATGGCAAAGCCTTATGCGGACCATGCAGGCTCCGGCCTGCATGTGCATGCGAGCATCATCGACCGCGACGGCAACAATGTGCTGGACGCGAAGGGCGGCGACCCGGTGCGGCTCAAATCCGTCTGCGCCGGAATGCTAGACACGATGCGCGATGCTCAGCTGATCTTCGCACCGTTCGCCAATTCCTACCGCCGCTTCCAGCCGGGATCCTTCGCGCCGGTCGACATCGACTGGGGCTACGGTCATCGGGGGACTGCGGTGCGCATTCCTGACGCCCAAGGGCCTGCCGCCCGCATCGAACACCGCGTCGCCGGCGCCGACGTCAATCCGTATCTGCTGCTGACCGCCATCCTCGGCGGCATGCTTTTAGGATTGGATGAAACGCTGGATCCGGGTCCTGCGACCGAACCGGGCAAGGAGCCGCCGGCCGGTACGAAAAAGCTGACGCACGACTTCCTGACCGCCGTCGAGGAGTTTTCCGCCTCCCCCTTCATCGCCGACGTTTTTGGGGCGCGCTATCAGAAGCTCTATGGCGACACGAAGCGCAAGGAGGCGATCACCTACCTGCGCACGGTCTCGGATTTCGACTACCAGACCTATCTGCCGCGGATTTAGGATCTAGGCCTATTCATCTTTCATCCATGCCGCGTAGAGAATATCCTTCACATCCACGAACATAAATACATCGCCCGGTTTGAAGTCGAATGCATCGCTCCAGGCGGCGATATATGAACCGAGTTCCATGCCGAGTTCACGCAAGGCCGTCTCATCGCCGGTCTTGGCAGCGTTGATCTCTTCTTCCTTCATCGCTTTCATGAGGTCGCTATAGGTGCTGTTCCCTTCGCTGTCGGGAATGAAGACGATGATGCCGCTCTTGTCCTCGAACTTCACCGAAAGCTCGATCTCGTCTTCAGTGAAACGCTCGCGGTTCTTGACGATCATCTGGGGAAGCACGATCGCGAAGAGGTTTTCGCGCGAAATAGCACCGTCATGGGCCTCCTGCTGCTGCTTCACCAGCTGCATGAATTCCCATCCCTTCTCGGAGATCACCTGCTTCAGCGTCTGCTTGACGGTGGGATCGGTGACCTTGAACTGATCCGAGTCGATAAACTTCATCGCCTCGGCCGCCAACTCGCCCTTGGCATCCAGCTCCATGAAAGCGACGCTGACCGCAAAGGCGGCCTTCAGCGTCTCTTCGGCCGGTTCGCCGGTAATGCCATTCGCCACCTGGACGAGATCGGTTTTCTTGTCTTCTTCATTTTCGGCAGGCTGCGCATTCGCCTGCTGAAGGATCAGCAAAGCCGCAGGTTGAACAACGGAGATGGAAGTCATGCCGGCCCTCGCCCGCGGCGCACCTCCCCTTGATGGGCATTGCCGCGATTTGTCGGGCGCTTCATGGCCAGACCAACCAATGATTCTATCATTGGTTGAAAATCTAGTGTTCCCGAGTTAACGGGATATGAACAAACGGATGCAAGAGGTTGTATCGCAGGCTTCGGACTCGCTCAAATCCTGCTGACGTCCCGTTCCTGCGTCCGGTTGATTAGCACCGTCGGCTCGCCCGCACGGACCGGCAGCATCGCCCCACCGCAAACAGGGACGATCCATCGGCTGCACACGATCGATGTTTAAGCGAATGTTTCAACCTATCTTAAATTCATAAGGCCTAAGGAAGCTCGATATTTGAAGTCTTGCGGCACATCCGATGCGTATTGTTATCGCCAAGTCACTCCTTACCGGCCTCCTGTCCCTGCTCGCATCTCTGGCTATATCGTTTACTTTCGTTCCGATGTTGGGCGGGGAAGTCGCCGGTGCCGGCCTGGTGATGACGATTGTTTGCCCGCTTGCCATCTCTATCCCTGCCTCGGCCGTGCTTTACAGCCAGTCGGAACGAATCCGGCGTGCGGAAGCCAAGGCCTCTGACGCACTCGCCAAACTGGCAGCCGCCTACGAGGAGCTTCACCGGCAGTCCCGCCACGACGGATTGACCGGGCTGTTGAACCGCAGCGCCTTTATGGAAGAACTGCAGACCCTCAGCCGGGAGGGTGTAACCGGAGCCCTTATTTTTCTGGATCTCGACCACTTCAAATCGATCAACGATCGCCACGGCCATGCAGCCGGTGACGAGGTCCTTCGCCGCACCGGGCAGATACTCGCCACGTATGACGGGCAATTCAACATAGCGGGCCGCCTCGGAGGCGAAGAATTCGCTCTCTTTCAAGGCGGCCTGAGCGTCGACGAGATGTTGAGGTGGTGCGAAGATATCCGAGGACTCATCGAAGGCATGGACATGCGCTCCGCCTCGCGATCGAGCGTCCCGGTGTCGGCCAGCATCGGAGCTATCCAGTGCGCTTCGGGCTTTGACCCTTCTGAAAGTCTCAGAGCCGCCGATGTAAATCTGTACGAGGCAAAATCGCTCGGGCGAAATCGAGTGGTTTCATCCATCTGAAGAGGCGGCCGAACTGCTCGGATATCGCCGCGAGCCCGCTCAGATGCCGCTGCCGTCCCGTTCCTGCGTCACGCGTTCCTGCGGCTGGTTGACCAGCACGGTCAGCTCGCCCGCATGGATCTTCAACAGCACGTCGCGGTCCATGGGGAGCAGCTCGCCGTCGATGACGCAGCGGATATCGTGGCGCTCGCGGGGGAAATGCAGTTCCAGTTCGGTCACCGTCATCGCGGTGACCGCGGCGTTTTCCTTCAGCCGGCCGCGCAGGATGTCGAAAGTCAGCCGCACCACGCCCGCCGGCGTTAGCGGATCGGCGACATAAAAGCCGAGATGGCCGCCGGTCAGGCTGTCGGCGAACATCAGCGGATCGCGGCCGAATTCATTGTTGGAGACGGAGATGGCCGAGACCCTGCGGTGCCCGACCTTGCCGCCCGCATTGTATTCCACCTCGAATTCCGGCGGATTGAACATGACGCCGATCGCCGCCCTCGTGCTCGCGCGTATCTTGCCAAGCCGTGAGGCGAAGGTCATCGAATTGCGGTAGCGCACCATGCGCGCATGCATGCCGGCAGAAAACTGATGCACGAAACTCTTGCCGTTGGCGCTGGCGATATCGATGTTTTCCGGCCGCGCCTGCGCCAACGCATCCAGCACCTGCCAGATATCGAGCGGCAGTTTCAGCGAGCGGGCGAACAGGTTCATGGTGCCTGCCGGCACGACGCCGAGCGCGATGCCGCTTTTCCACGCGATGCCGGCGGCGGCCGAGATCGTGCCGTCGCCGCCGCCAGCGATCAGCCCCTCGACGCCTGGCGTCGAGGCCGCCTTTTCCATGGTCGAGACCACGTCCTTGCCGGATACCACATGGCATTCGATCTCGTGGCCGGCCGCCTTGAACGTCTCGGCTGCTCGAGCGCAATAGGCGTCCATGTCTGTGGTTCGGAAGGTACCGCCATCGCGGTTGAAGACGGCAAAGAGGTTCATTTGCTCTCGCTTGCAGAGGAGCGGATTTGGCGCGGGACAACGGCCCATCAGAGAAATGGTTGCGACCGGGAGTTTTATCAACAAGCCCGCCGTCGCTTCAGGAAAAAACTCACAATCCCGTGAGAGCACGCCTGAATAAATGGCGGATACTACCGCAACGCACCATGCCGTGTTAGCCTTAAGTCCGGTCATTCGATGACCCACTCACCTCCAGAGCGGGTGGATGCCTCCCACATCCTACCCGCGTCTTTTTCCAGCAGATTCAACGTTATGACCGATACTGCCGCCGATTTTCAATCCGCACGGGACCGTTCGGAAGCCAAAGATTTTGATAATGCACCAGAGCTTTCGCGGCTCGCCGTCATCCTGATCGAGATCGCGCTGGCGGTTGGAGGTTTCGGAATCGGCACCGGCGAATTCGCCATCATGGGGCTTGCTGCCGGATGTCGCCTCCACCTATCAGGTCAGTATTCCGATGGCGGGCTACGTGATCAGCGCCTATGCCCTCGGCGTCGTCATCGGCGCGCCGATCATCGCGGTCGCGGCCGCGCGGATGACGCGGCGCTCGCTGCTGCTGATCCTGATGACGGTGTTTGCACTCGGCAATATCCTGAGCGCCGCCGCCCCGGATTTCTGGAGCTTCACGGCGCTGCGCTTCATCACCGGCCTGCCGCATGGCGCCTATTTCGGGGTCGCAGCTCTCGTGGCTGCCTCGATGGTGCCGCCCAACAAACGCGCCCGCGCCGTCGGCCGGGTGATGCTCGGCCTCACCGTCGCGACCCTGGTCGGCACGCCGATCGCCACCTTCATGGGACAAATGCTCAACTGGCGCGCCGCCTTCTTTCTGGTCGGCGGCATCGGCGTGGTGACGGTGGCACTGCTCTGGTATTTCCAGCCGCGCGACAAGGTGCATGAAGGCGCCAGCATCTGGCGCGAGCTGAGTGCCTTCGGCCGCGCGCAGGTATGGCTGACGCTCGGCATTGCCGCGGTCGGTTTCGGCGGCATGTTCTCGGTGTTCAGCTACATCGCCTCGACCACGACGGTGACGGCCGGAATGTCGGCCAGCATGGTGGCGATCGTGCTCACGCTGTTCGGCATCGGCATGAATGTCGGCAATATCGTCGGCTCGCGGCTGGCCGACGTGTCGCTGAAAGGCACGATCGGCGGCGTGATGCTGTTCAACATCGTCGTCATGGGTGCCTTCGGGCTGTGGGCGCAATATCCGGTCGTGCTCTGCCTTTGCGTGTTCCTGATCGGCTGCGGCTTCGCTGCTGGCCCTGCGCTGCAGACGCGGCTGATGGATGTCGCAGCCGACGCGCAGACGCTTGCTGCCGCCTCCAACCATTCAGCCTTCAACATCGCCAATGCACTCGGCGCCTGGCTCGGCGGGCTGGTGATCGCCTGGGGCTGGGGTTTTGCCGCGACCGGTTATGTGGGGGCAGTGCTGTCGCTGCTCGGCTTTGGGGTGTTTGCGGTATCTGCGGCGCTCGACCGGAAGACCGCGGCGGCCTGAGAGCAAGTCTCCCCCTCACCCCGCCTCCGCTGTCGCTCGGCGGACCTCTCCCCGAGGGGAGAGGATGATCGATAGGTCGCGGCACATTCCCTCTTCTCCCCAGCGGGGAGAAGGTGGCCCGAAGGGTCGGATGAGGGGGTGGCTCGCGCTGCTGTCTCAGTTAGATTCCGTATGAGCACGCAGCGCTTCAATGACTAAGCCGCTTTCGACGCTGCCTCTTCCTCCGGCATCACCATATATTTCCGGCCATTCTCGCAGATGACGTGTTCCTTGCCCCAGAGACGGAGTGCGGCGATGACCGGTTCCAGGCTGCGGCCGATCGGCGTCAGCGCATAATCGACGCGCGGCGGCACGACCGGGAATACGGTGCGGGACAGCAAGCCTGCCTCTTCCAGTTCCCGCAGCTGCTTGGTCAGCATGCGCTGGGTGACCGCCGGAATGCGGCGGCGCAGTTCGTTGAAGCGCAGCGTGCCGTCTTGCAACAGGTGATAAAGGATGACGCCTTTCCATTTCCCATCGAGGAAACTCAGGGTCGACTCCACCGGGCAGCCTGGGAAATTGTCGGTCAGCTTTGCACGGGGTTTCGACATGGTCAGCGTCCTTTCACGGTATACTTTTCGGTACTATAGACCAAAAATGTGCATTCTTGCGCTCCTTGAACATAGGCGCCATCTAGTCTCCGGACAACAGGACACAAACCAAGGAGACGTTCCATGCGCGCCGTCGGCTTCAACACGCCCCAGCCCATTACCGCCGAAACCTCGCTGATCGACATCGAGCTGCCCATGCCGGAGGCGACGGGCCGCGATCTGCTCGTCGAGATCAGGGCGGTCTCGGTCAATCCGGTCGACACCAAGGTGCGCCGCTCGGCCGCGGTCGAACCCGGCCAGCACCGGATCCTCGGTTATGACGCTGCCGGCGTGGTGAAGGCGGTCGGCCCGGGCATCAAACTTTTCAAGCCGGGCGATGAGGTCTATTATGCCGGCGTGATCAACCGGCCGGGCACCAATGCGGAATTCCATCTGGTCGACGAGCGCATCGTCGGCTTCAAGCCGAAGACCCTGAGCTTCGAGGAAGCCGCCGCCCTGCCGCTGACGGCGATCACTGCCTACGAGACGCTGTTCCATCGCATGAAGGTGCAGGACAAGGTGGCAGGTGCCTGGAACGCGGTGCTGGTCATCGGTGGCGCCGGCGGGGTCGGCTCGATCGCCATCCAGCTCCTGCGCGAGCTCTCCGACGTGACGGTGATCGGCACCGGTTCGCGGCCGGAAACGCAAGCCTGGATCAAGGAACTCGGCGCCCACCACGTGCTCGACCATTCGAAGCCGATGGCGCCGCAACTTGCCCAGATGGCGATCGGCGCACCCGCCTTCGTCTTCTCCACGACCCATACGGAAAACCATCTCCAGGACATCCTGGAGCTGATCGCACCGCAGGGCCGGCTGGCGCTGATCGACGATCCGAAGGAGCCGATGGACCTGCGCGCCTTCAAGAGCAAGGCGCTGTCGGTGCATTGGGAGATGATGTTCGCGCGTGCCGTCTTCCAGACCGCGGACATGATCGAGCAGCACAAGCTTTTGAACCACGTCGCCGAACTGGTCGATGCCAAAAAGATCCGCACAACGCTTGCCGAAACCTTGGGGCCGATCAACGCAGCGAACCTGAAGAAGGCGCATGCGATGGTCGAAAGCAACCGCACCAAGGGCAAGCTCGTGCTTTCGGGCTTCTGACGAGGCCTGTGACAAGAAACAAAGAAAGCCCGCCATGGCTGAAACGGCGGGCTTTCTTAGCGGCCTGGCGGTGGATCAGGCCTGGATGACGACGACCTTGGCGCCGACATTGACGCGGCTGTAGAGATCGACGACGTCATGGTTCATCATGCGGATGCAGCCGCTCGACATGGCAAGCCCGATCGATTGCGGCTGGTTGGTGCCGTGGATGCGGAAATGCGTGTCGTTGCCGCCGCGATAGAGATACATGGCGCGGGCACCAAGCGGATTGTTCGGGCCGCCAGGCATGCCGCCTGCGAGTTTCCGGTATCGCTCCTCGCGGCGCTGCATGTTTTCGGTGGGCGTCCAGGTCGGCCATTCGGCCTTGCGGCCGACATAGGCATTGCCGGCAAGCGCCAGTCCGGCACGGCCGACTCCGACGCCATACCGGATCGCGCGGCCATTGCCGAGGATATAATAGGCGCGGCGGGCCGGCGTATCGACGACCACGGTGCCGGCTGCATGCGGGGTGACATAGGCGACTTCCGTGCGGCGCAGCTCCGGCTTTATGTTCTCGACCGGTACGGTCTTCAGCGGGAACTGTTCGTTGGGCAGCGCTGCGTAATTCGTCTGATCATTGATGGTGGAAGCGCAACCGGCAAGCAGAAGCGGCAGGCCCGCAAGAAAGCCGCGACGGGAAATCGTCATGAATGTGTCCTTGATGCGTCGAGAAGATGACGCTGAATTTAAGAATATTATGGTTAATGAAGTGCTAAACGGGCGGTTATTGCAGTCATCACGAACGCGTCAGAAGGGTGCTGATGTAGAGATGCCACGCACGAGGCCCGCATTGAGATGCGCATCATTTGATGCTACCTTTGATGCAGCAGGAGATAGGCCATGCGCACGACGGTCACGATCGATGATAAATTGCTCGCAAGAGCTCAAGAAGTTACTGGCATCAAGGAGCGATCCCTCCTTTTGAAGGAGGCCTTGACGCGGTTGATTCAGGAAGAAGCTGCGCGTCGCCTTATCGCGCTGGGTGGAAGCGCACCCGATTTGGAAGCCCCGCCCCGGCGGCGGTGGAACCTTGACGGGACGTGGGGAGGATCAGATTGGGATAAATCGGAGTGATCCTGCTCGACACCTCGATCTGGATTGATCATCTCCGAAAGCGCGAGGAGGCTGTCGAATTTCTTCTGAAACGAAAGCAGGTTCTCGTGCATCCCTTCGTCATCGGGGAAGTGGCCCTTGGCCCGATGCCACGCTATGATCTTGTTCTACAGTCCCTCTCAGAGTTGCCTCAAGCCTTAGTGGCAAGCGACCCTGAGGTTCTCTTGCTCATCAGACAGCACTCGCTCATGGGAAGCGGCATCGGCTATGTCGACGCGCATCTACTGGCGTCAACCAGGTTGCACGAAGGTACCCGACTGTTGACCCGCGACAAGCGCCTCGCGCGGATCGCGACAGCACTCGGCATCGGATACGAACCTTAACCAGCCTCACATATTCGGATAGACCGGCCCCTCGCCGCCCTGCGGTGGAACCCAGTTTATGTTCTGGTTGGGGTCCTTGATGTCGCAGGTCTTGCAGTGGACGCAGTTCTGGGCGTTGATGGCGTAGACTTCTTCGCCATTCTTCTCGACCCATTCGTAGACGCCGGCCGGACAGTAGCGCGTCGAGGGACCGCCATAGACGTCCAGCTCCGAGCGCTTCTGCAGGTCCATGTCCTTGACCTGTAGATGGACCGGCTGGTCTTCCTCGTGGTTGGTGTTCGACAGGAACACCGAGGACAGCCGGTCGAAGGTAAGCACGCCGTCCGGCTTCGGATAGACGATCTTTTTATGCTTGGCTGCCGGTTCCAGCGAGGCTGCGTCGGTCTTGCCGTGTTTCAGCGTGCCGAAGATCGACAGGCCGAACAACTGGTTGGTCCACATGTCGAGGCCGCCGAGCGCGATGCCGAGGCCGGTGCCGAGTTTCGACCAAAGCGGCTTGACGTTGCGCACCCGCTTCAGGTCCGTGCCGATCGGCGTCGAACGCCATTCGGTCTCGATCTCGACCACCTCGTCATTGGCACGGCCGGCTTCGATTGCCCTGGCGATGTTGTCGGCGGCGAGAATGCCGGACAGGACCGCGTTGTGGCTGCCCTTAATGCGCGGCACGTTGACGAGGCCTGCGGAACAGCCGATCAGCGCGCCGCCGGGGAAGGTCAGTTTCGGCACCGACTGATATCCGCCCTCGGTGATGGCGCGGGCGCCGTAGGAGAGGCGCTTGGCGCCCTCGAAGGTTCCGCGGATCGCATCATGCGTCTTGAAACGCTGGAATTCCTCGAACGGATAGAGATACGGGTTCTTGTAGTTCAAGTGCACCACGAAGCCGACGGCGACGAGGTTGTCCTCCAGGTGGTAGAGGAACGAACCGCCGCCGGTTTTCATGCCGAGCGGCCAGCCGAAGGAATGCTGCACCAGGCCCGGACGATGATTTTCCGGCTTCACCTGCCAGAGTTCCTTGAGGCCGATACCGTATTTCTGGGGCTCGCGATCCTTCTGCAGGTCGAACCGCATGATCAACTGCTTGGCGAGCGATCCGCGCACTCCTTCGCCGATCAGCGTATATTTGCCGATCAGTTCCATGCCGCGGGTAAAGGCCGGGCCGGGCTCGCCGTTGCGCTCGACACCCATGTCGCCGGTGGCCACGCCCTTGACCGCGCCGTTTTCGTCATAGAGCACTTCGGTGGCGGCAAAGCCCGGATAGATCTCGACGCCGAGCGCTTCCGCCTTTTCGGCGAGCCAGCGACAGACGTTGCCGAGCGAGACTATGTAGTTGCCGTGATTGTTCATCAGTGGCGGCATCATGAAATTCGGCAGGCGGATCGAACCGGCGGGGCCTAAGAACAGGAAATGGTCGGCGGTGACCGGGGTTTTGAACGGATGATCCGCCTCCTCGCGCCAACCGGGCAGCAGCGCGTCGATGCCCGAAGGATCCACCACCGCGCCAGACAGGATATGGGCGCCGACTTCCGAACCTTTTTCAAGCACGACGACGGTCAGGTCCGGATTGACCTGCTTCAGGCGGATCGCGGCTGAAAGCCCCGCAGGACCCGCGCCGACGATCACCACGTCGAATTCCATGCTCTCGCGTTCTGGCAGTTCTTGCTCGTTCATATCCAACTCCGCTCGCCGGCCCCTTCCGGCTTTATTCAGGCAACCTGTTTGACAAAACCGCCCCGGCTTGTCGAGGCGGGAAAACGTCCTCCGCCTTGTCATTCGCGCAAATCGCGTTTCGGTTTTCTCATATTACTTTTACGTGCACGTCAATTATAGGCACCGAACTGCAGAAAGCAAGATCGGCCTTTCGCAGCCTTCTGTCGCTGCTATAAAGGCCCGACAACCGATTACAGGAATTGGGGAAGGAACAGAACCATGGATCTCGGTCTCAACGGCAAACGCGCTCTCGTGCTCGCCTCGTCGCGCGGGCTTGGCCTCGGCATCGCCAAGGCTCTGGCGAGCGAAGGCGCCCATGTTCTCCTCGTCGGCCGCTCCGGCGAACGGCTGGCGGACAATTGCAAGGCGATCAATGCCGAAGGCCAGGTAAAGGCCAATGGGGGAAAAGCAGACTGGGTCTGGGGCGACCTTTCCGAGGAAAATTTCGTCGAGGCGATGAAGACCGCCGTCAAGGAGAAGCTCGGCGGCATCGACATTCTGGTCAACAATACCGGCGGCCCGACGCCCGGCACCGCGGAAGACATGACCGCCGACAAGCTCGACATCTTCTTCCAGTCCATGGTTCTGCGCGTCATCACGCTCACCAACGCCTTCCTGCCGCAGATGAAGGAACAGGGCTGGGGCCGCATTCTCACCTGCGCCTCGTCGGGCGTCTACGAGCCGATCGCCAACCTTGCGCTGTCCAACACCCTGCGCTCTGCGCTGGTCGGCTGGAACAAGACGATCGCCACCGAAGTGGCGGGGTTCGGCATTACCTGCAACATGCTGCTTCCCGGCCGCATCCATACCGACCGTATTGACGAACTCGACGGCGCCAATGCCAAGCGCACCGGCAAGTCGGTGGAAGAAATCCGCTCCGCCTCGCTGAAGACCATTCCCGCCGGCCGGCTCGGCAGGGTCGAGGAATTTGCAGCCGCCGGCGCGTTCCTCTGCTCGGTCCCGGCAAGCTATGTCACCGGCACGATGCTCCGGGTCGACGGCGGCGCGTCGCGTTCGATCTGATCTTCCGAGCGACCGTTAAACTGAGGTCGTTAAACATTAAATCGAATTGAGCTGCCGCCGTTGGCGGTATCTCAATTCGCCTCAGCTAAGAGGCAAGCCGGCCCCCAAATTAAAGGATCGCCGGCATGATCGAAAGTGTTTCGGGGGCGACCGAAGCTGCATCGCCCAGTATCCCCTCCGCCGTGCCTCACGTCGCGGCGCCTTCGGCAGCCTCCTCGGCTGCGTCGATCTCGGCGACGCTTGCGGCCGGACAGGTCGCGACCTATGCAGGCACCTGGGAAGCAGCAACCCGGCACGCAGCCGAGACTTCGGCGATCTCCAGCCGGCCGGGCATGATGCATGCGCGAAGCCTTGAGGCCGTGGACGATGTTGTGGTCCGCAACCTCCTCGACAGCCTGTCTCCATCGAGCCGCATCGCCGGCAGTTTCTTCCTGGCCGACGGCGAGGAACCAGCGCCACGCTCGCTGATCGCCACTTATTACGAAGACGTCTGACCGGACACGGTTCAGGACGATGTGACATCACGCAAATTCGTCTCGCGGGAGCCTTCGCCCAAGCCTATGATCTCCGGACCTTGTCTTTGGAGATTTTTCCATGAAATTCACTCGACTTGCGCTTTCGATCATCGGTGCCCTGCTGGTCGTGCTCGGCCTCATCTGGATCGGCCAGGGCAGCGGCGCCTTCCCCTATCCCGCCAGCAGTTTCATGATCAACCAGACGCCCTGGATCATCAGGGGCGCCATCGTCGCGATCATCGGCGTCGTGGTCATCTGGGGCGCCCGGCGGTTTCTGCGCTAGCTGCGGCGAGCGCAGTTCAGCGGCGCATCCAGAAGGCGAGAAAGATTAACTCCAGTTCATTCTAAGCCCTTCATTACAAACCTTTAATCCACCTTCACCGGTTAGTGAGGCGATCAGCCAAAACTTGTCTTTTTTGCGCCGCAATATGGGCAGTTCGATGGAGCGATACCATTGGCACAACCATAGGCGAGCGGTCACCTCATGAAGAAGATCTGGATTTTTGCTGGCATTCTTGTCGCTGCCGGCGTTGCGGGCTGGGAGTTCCGCGATCGGCTTCCCTTTCTTTCACCCTTCATCCAGCAGGCATCCGCCGATGCCGGGGACGGCCAGTCGACGGGCACGCAGCGGCGTCGCGGAGCAGGCGGTCCGCCGCCGGCGGTGAAGACCGTCGCCGCCACCCGCACCGCCCTGCCAATGGACGTGACCGCCTCGGGCGCGGCCAATGCCGATCAGAATACCACGATCGCCGCACAGCAGCCGGGCATCGTCGTCAGCATCACCGCGACTGACGGCGCCTTCGTCAAGGCGGGCGACCTGATCGCCAAGCTCGACGACCGCACCGCCAAGGCCGCGCTCGACAAGGACAAGGCGCTGCTCGTTCGCGACCAGGCGACGCTGACCCAGGCTCAGACGGCGCTCTCCCGCGCCAACGACCTGCTGCGCGGCAATGCCGGCACGCAGCAGACCGTCGACCAGGCGAAGGCGGCACAGGATACAGCGGCCGCCACCGTGCAGAGCGACAACGCGGCGATTGCCTCCGATCAGATCGCAATCGACCACACGGACATCCGGGCGCCTTTCGACGGAAGGCTGGGCGATATCGACATCAGCACCGGCGCCTATCTCAACGCCGGCTCGGCGGTGGTGACGATCGCCAAATACGATCCGATCTATGTGAAATTCCACCTTCCCGAGGCCTATCTCGGCCAGCTCAAGCAGGGCGCTTCGGCAAATGCGGTAACGGTCGATGCCGTGCCGCAAGGCGGCGGTACCTCCTCAAAGGGAACGTTGAGCTTCTTCGACAACAGCGTCGACCCCGCTTCGGGCACGATCCTTGCCAAGGCGCGGTTCGACAATCCGTCCGGAACGCTCTGGCCGGGGCAATCGCTGAACGTCACCGTGCATTTCGAGAGCGGCGACAAGGACATCGTGGTACCGACGGTGGCGGTCAATCCGGGCGTCGACAGCCCGTTCGTCTACGCGGTCGGCGACGACAAGAAAGTACATGTGACACCGGTCAGGGTAGCGCGTTCCAACGGCCCGAACACGGCGATTGCCAGCGGGCTCACCGAAGGTGCGCATGTGGTGGTCGAGGGCCAGGTGCAGCTCGTCGATGGAGCGACCGTCGTCGAGCAATTCGGCAACGGCCAGAAGACGGCCGGCGCCAAGGGCAATGACCAGCCGATCGAAGTGGGGGCCGCGCAATGATCCCTCAATTCTGCATCCGCCGCCCGGTCGCGACCACGCTGCTGGCCATCGGCGCCGTGCTCGCCGGCCTTGCCGGTTATCAGCTGCTGCCGGTCGCCGCCCTGCCGCAGGTCGATTTCCCGACCATCAACGTCTCCGCGCAGCTGACCGGCGCCTCTCCGCAGACGATGGCGACGGCGGTCTCGACGCCGCTGATCAAGCAGTTCGAGACGATCCCCGGCATCAGCGAGATCAGCGCCACCAACTCGCTCGGCAATACCTCGATCGTGCTGCAGTTCGACCTCAACCGCAATATCGACGCGGCGGCCGCCGACGTGCAGGCGGCGATCTCGCATGCGACCCGGCAACTGCCCGACAACATGACGACGCCGCCGAGCTACCGCAAGACGAACCCGGCCGACGCGCCGGTCCTGCTGCTGTCGATCCGCAGCGATACGATGCCACGCAGCAAGATCGACGAGATCGCCGAGGACGTGCTCTCCCCTTCCCTCTCGACGCTTCCAGGCGTCGCGGAAGTATCGATCTTCGGCGCCCAGACCTATGCGGTGCGCGTCGAGGTCGATCCCAACAAGCTGCAGGCGCGCAATCTCGGCGTCGACAACGTCACCAAAGCGATCTCCAACGCCAACAGCCAGGCGCCGGTCGGTTCGCTGCAGAACAACAGCCAGCGGCTGACCATCAATGCCGACACACAGCGCACCAATGCAGACCAGTTCCGTTCGCTGGTAATCGCCAGTCCGAACGGTGCGCCCGTCCATCTCGGCGATGTCGCCAACGTTCAGGACAGCGTTGCCAACCTCGACGCGGGAAGCTGGTATGACGGCAACCAGTCGATCATCCTCGCCATCCAGCGCCAGCCGGACGCCAACACCGTCGATGTCGTCGATTCGGTGCGCGCAAAACTGCCCGGACTTTCTGCCGAGCTGCCGGCGTCGGTGTCGATCAGCGTCATGAACGATTCCTCGACGGCGATCCGCTCCTCGATATCGGACGTGCAGTTCACGCTGATGCTGACGATCGGCCTCGTCGTGCTGGTCATCTATCTCTTCCTCGGCCGGATCACCGCCACCCTCGTTCCGGGGCTTGCCGTGCCGCTGTCGCTGATCACCACCTTCGGCGCCATGTATGTGCTCGGATACAGCATCGACAATATCTCGCTGCTCGGGCTGACGCTCTCGGTCGGCCTCGTGGTCGACGATGCGATCGTCATGCTGGAAAACATCATGCGGCATGTCGAGGACGGCATGCCGCCGATGCAGGCGGCCCTGCAGGGGGCCGGCGAAGTCAGTTCGACGATCATTTCCATGTCGGTCTCGCTGATCGCCGTGTTCATCCCGATCCTGTTGATGGGCGGGGTGGTCGGGCGGCTGTTCAACGAGTTCGGCATGGTGGTGGCGCTCGCCATCGTCGCCTCGGCGGTCGTCTCGCTGACGGTGACGCCGATGCTCGGCTCGCGTCTGTCCGGTGCCGAACATCACCCGGGCCTTATGGTGCGCATCTTCGACGCGGGCTTCAGCCGCACGCTCAAGGGATATGACCGGTCGGTCGGCTGGTGCCTCAGGAACCGGGGGGGCATCCTCCTCGTCTTCCTCGCCTCGGTCGGCGCCTCGGTCTACCTGTTCACGACGCTGCCGACGAGCTTCTTCCCGCAGGAAGATATCGGCCGCCTGACGATCTCGACCCGCGCCCGCGAGGACATTTCCTATCCGGCGATGCGCGACCTGCAGGCAGAGGTCGCGGCCGCCGTGCAGAAAAACCCGGCAGTCAACCACGTCACCTCGATCGTCGGCAGCAATGGCCGCAGCTCGCTCAACAACGGCACGATCTGGGTGGAACTGAAGGACCGCGACCAGCGCCCACCGCTCGACCAGACGCTGCGCGAACTCAGGCAGGCGACATCCAGGTTCGCCGGCATGAAGACCTTCATCACGCCGCAGCAGAGCCTGCGCTTTGGCGGGCGGGCGACGGCCAGCCAATACCAGCTCGTCGTGCAGGCGCTGAATGCCTCGCAGACCAGCGAATGGTCGGACAAGATCCAGACCGCGATGCGCGCCGACCGGACGCATTTCACCGACGTCACCTCCGACGCCCAGAACAACGCGATCGAAGCCAATATCAAGGTCGACCCGGAAAAGGCGGCGTCGTTCGGGATTACCGACGACGAACTGCGCAAGACGCTGCAGATGGCGTTCGGCGGTTATACGGCGGCCGAAATCCAGTCGACCGGCGACAGCTACGACGTCATCACCGAGTTCGACAATACCCAGCAGTGGAACGACCAGATGCTGCAGGGCGTCAGGGTGATGTCCTCGAACGGCTCGCTGGTGCCGCTCTCGAACTTTGCGACGGTCGTGCGCCAGACGGCGCCGGTCACCATCAACCAGACCGGCCAGCTGGTCTCGACGACCGTATCGTTCAACCTGCCGGCCGGCGTGTCGCTCTCGGACGCGACGGCGGCGATCGACCAGATCAAGACACAGCTGCAGATGCCGAATGACGTGTTCACCTCCTATGGCGGCACGGCGCAAATCTTTCAGCAGAGCCAGGGCAATACGCCGCTGCTGATTCTCGCTGCGGTGCTGACCATCTATGTGGTCCTCGGCGTGCTCTACGAGAGCTTCATCCACCCGCTGACCATCCTGTCGGGCCTGCCGGCTGCAGCCTTCGGAGCGTTGCTGGCACTGAAACTGTTCGGCTTCGACCTGTCGATCATCGCGCTGATCGGGCTGCTGATGCTGATCGGCATCGTCAAGAAAAACGCGATCATGATGATCGACGTGGCGGTCGAGACGATGCGCTCGAAAGGAGAGACCGCGACCGTCGCGATCCACGAGGCCTGCGTGCGGCGTTTCCGGCCGATCATGATGACGACCTTCTGCGCCCTGCTCGGGGCGCTGCCGATCGCGCTCGGCACCGGCGCCTCGTCGGAACTGCGCCAGCCGCTCGGGGTCGCGGTGGTCGGCGGCCTGATCGTTTCCCAGGCGCTGACGCTGTTCATCACGCCCGTCATCTTCGTGGAGATGGACCGGTTCGGCCGCTTCCTCGGAAGGCTCTGGACGAAGACGGACAAGGATCTGCACGAGGCAAACGACGACGCGCCGACGCAGATCGCCGCAGAGTGACGCCCCTGCCCGCCGCCCGAAAAGGGACGGCGGGCGGGCGCCAGCGCAGGTAACCTTAACCGATAACCTGAACGGACGACTCTGTTTGCATTAGCCACTGCTAAAGCTTCTTATAGGTGGCGCAGCGCAGTGTTGCGTACGCGCTGGGCGGTCGGGCTTGGGGGTCGCCCGGCCGCTTTCAGCTTCAGGCCGAGAGCCTAGAACCCTTCCGCCAGTTTCGGGAAATCCCTGATCAGCCCATCCCGCACCACGAAGCTGATCGGCTCGTTCGGATAGCGCTTGGTATCGACCAGCAGCCTTGCGAAGATGACGCGCCGTTCGTCCTTCATTGCCCAGCCGACGAACCAGCCGAGCGGGCGGTCGTAATCCACCTTGCCGGCCTTGTCGCGCAGCCAGCCGGAACCGGTCTTGCCCTGGATGTCCCAGCCGTCGCCGGCCTCGAAATGCGGCACGATCGCCAGCGTCATGTCGACGGCGTGTTCGGAGATCGGCAGGCCGCCATTTAGGAACCGGCGCAGGAACCGCACCTGCTCGTCCGCCGAAATCTTCAACGACGACATCAGCCAGGATTCGGTCAATCCGTCGGTATTGCCTAGGCCGCCGGAGACATCGCGGTTGCCGTAACCGAAGCGCTGGATGTAGTCCGCAAACTTGGGCTTGCCGAGCTTGCGGGCGACTTCCTGCGAATACCAGACGATCGAGTCCTTTTCCCAGATCACCGGATCGACATCCTTCTTCACCCGTTCCGGGCCACCGAACTTCGCCTGGTATTTCCAGCGGGGGTTCTGGGCGTCGGTCAAAATGCCGGCATCATAGCCCATCATGGCCAAAGGCAGTTTGAAGGTCGACTGGGGATAAAAGCCCTGATCGCAGGTACCCTGGCGGTAAAGCGCATCGCCGCTGTCCTCGTCGATGATGACGGTGCAGCGGATCGGGTCGGCGGCACCAGCGGAGGTACAATCGAGAAAAGTCACGGTAATTCCGAGAGAAAATGCCAGAAGAAAAGAATTTCTGAAAGCCATCGTGGTGCTCCAAATGGGGTGACACGGCTTTTCTAGGTCGGCTTGTAAGCCCTAATCAAACGATGATATCTGCGGTCAGGCATGAATCAAATTAGGGCATGGCCATGGTTCGACCATATTTGCCGCTGAACGCGCTGCGGGCCTTCGAGGCGGCCGCGCGGCATCTCTCTTTCACCCGTGCATCGATCGAGCTCTGCGTCACCCAGGCCGCCGTCAGCCATCAGGTAAAGCTGCTCGAAGAGCGGCTCGGCGTCACCCTATTCCGCCGCCTGCCGCGCGGGCTGATGATCACCGAGGAAGGCCTGGCGCTGCTGCCGGCGCTGCAGGAGAGTTTCGACCGCATGGCCGCCATGCTGGAGCGCTTCGAAGACGGGCATGTGCGCGAGGTGCTGAAGCTCGGGGCGGTCGGGACGCTGGCGGTCGGCTGGCTGCTGCCGCGGCTTTCCGACTTCCGGGAAAAATACCCGTTCATCGATCTGAGGCTTTCCACCAACAACAACCGCGTCGATATCGCCGCCGAGGGTCTCGACTACACGATCAAGTTCGGCAACGGCGCCTGGCACGATATCGAGGCGGAACCGCTGTTCGAGGCGCCGCTGTCCGTTCTCTGCATTCCGGCGATTGCCCGCCAACTCAAGGCACCGGAGGACGTGGCGCACCAGGTGCTGCTGCGCTCCTACCGCGCCGACGAATGGCCGTGCTGGTTCGAGGCGGCGCATGTCCTCCCACCGCAGATCCGCGGGCTGGTGTTCGACAGTTCCGTGCTGATGGTCGAGGCGGCGATACAAGGGGCCGGCGTGGCGCTCGCCCCTCCCCTGATGTTTTCCCGCCAGCTCGCCGCCGGCATGATCGAACAGCCGTTCCCAGTCTATATTTCGAAGGGCAGCTACTGGCTGACCCGGCTCAAATCCCGCAGCGTGACGCCGGCCATGGAGATGTTCAGGAATTGGCTGACGGAGATGGCCGCAGAGACGCGGCGGCAGCTGGAAATCTAGGGCTTCCGGGGTTGCCATCCCGCCTGCCTTGTGCGATCACCCGCCCTCTCAAAAATTCCGGGGCGCCAGAAGCGCCCTTTTCGCATTCGGAACCTGCCGGCGCATTGCCGGGGGTTCCGGTTCAATGATTTTCGATGGATAAAAGGAGCACGGCGATGGCACGGGCGCTCGGGCTTGATTTCGGCACGACCAATACGGTTCTGGCACTGGCGGATGGCGGCAGCACCACGCATTCGATGCGCTTCACCAGCAGCGCCGGCGAGAGCGATTCGATGCGCACGGCGCTCTCCTTCATGAAGGATCCGGTGATGGGGGCGCAGGCGCTGAAGGTCGAGGCCGGACAGGCGGCGATCCGCCAGTTCATCGACAATCCCGGCGACTGTCGTTTCCTGCAGTCGATCAAGACGTTTGCGGCCAGCGCGCTCTTCCAGGGCACGCTTGTGTTTGCCCGCCGGCACGTCTTCGAGGACCTGATGGAAATCTTCCTGAAGCGCCTGAAGATCTATGCCGAGGACAACTGGCCGACCGACGTGTCGCGGGTGATCGCCGGCCGGCCGGTGCATTTCGCCGGCGCCAATCCGGATCCGAAGCTTGCGACCGAACGCTACAACGAGGCGCTGACGCGGCTCGGCTTTCCGGAAATCCACTATGTCTACGAACCGGTCGCGGCCGCTTATTATTTCGCCCAGACGCTGAAGAGCGACGCGACTGTTCTCGTCGCCGATTTCGGCGGCGGCACGACCGACTATTCGCTGATCCGCTTCGAAACCAAGGCTGGCAAGCTGACCGCCACCCCGATCGGCCATTCCGGCGTCGGGGTTGCGGGCGACCATTTCGACTACCGGATGATCGACAACCTGGTGTCCCCGGAAATCGGCAAGGGCAGCAAGTTCAAGAGTTTTGACAAGGTGCTGGACGTGCCGGCCGGCTATTATGTCAATTTCGGCCGCTGGAACCAGCTGTCGATCTTCAAGACCACGCGCGAATTCACCGACCTGAAATCGCTGGTGCGCTCGGCGCTGGAGCCGGAAAAGCTCGAACTGTTCGTCGATCTCGTCGACCATGACGAAGGTTACCCGCTCTACCAGGCGATTTCGGCGACCAAGATGGCGCTGTCGGGAGCCGAGGAAGCGGAATTCAACTTCGCGCCGCTTGGGCGTGCCGGCCGGAAAATGGTGAAGCGCACCGATTTCGAAGGCTGGATTGCCGAGGACCTCGGCCGCATCGAAGGCGCGCTCGACGAGGTGCTGGAAAAGACCGGAACTGCGCCTTCCGAGATCGACAAGGTGTTCCTGACCGGCGGCACCTCCTTCGTGCCGGCCGTGCGCAGCATCTTCACGCGGCGATTCGATGCGAGCAAGATCGAGACCGGCGGCGAACTGCTGTCGATTGCCCACGGTCTGGCGCTGATCGGTGAGAGCGACGATATCGGACAATGGGCGGCTTGAGGGCGGCATACTCCCACTGATCTCCCCCCTTGAGGGGGAGATGTCACCGAAGGTGACAGAGGGGGGTGGCGACGGTGCGCAAAACATTCGGCCAATGAATATGCCGAGAGGTTACCCCCTCTGCCCTGCCGGGCATCTCCCCCTCAAGGGGGGAGATCGGCCAGCCGCTCCGTCTCCGTCCACAGGCCGTCGCCCATTCGAGCCAAAACCGGTTCCCTCTCCCACGCCACATGCTGTAGTGTGAACGTGATGAACATCGCGAAAGACATGGACGCCCCCGAGCTTGCCGCCCTTCTGCATTTCTATGCGGATGCGGGTGTGGAGTGGCTTGTCGAGGACGAGCCGGTCGATCGGTTCGCGCAGTTTGCAGCCCAGAAGGCGGCCCAGGCCGAGGCGAGAGCGCCCGCGTCTGCCCGGCAGCAGCCGACGAACTATGAGCAGGCGCCGACCTCCCAGGCAGCCGCGGCAGCGCCGAAACGCACAGCTCCGGCGGCGCGCGCATCAGCACCTCCACCCGCCTCCGCGCCCGTATCGGTACCGGATGAACAGGCGGTCGCCTCTGCACGGTTTGCCGCCGAAAGCGCCCGCTCGCTCGACGAACTCAAGACCGCGCTCGAAGCCTTCAACGGCTGCAACCTGAAGAACGGCGCGCGCAACACAGTATTCATGAGCGGCAATCCCGCATCCGGCATCATGGTGATCGGCCCGATGCCGAATGCGGACGACGACCGGGACGGCATTCCCTTCTCCGGGCGGCAAGGGCAGTTGCTGGACCGCATGCTCGGCGCGATCGGGCTTTCTCGCGATGGCGTTCTGCTTACCAATGTCATCCCGTGGCGGCCGCCGGGCAACCGCATGCCGTCGCAGGCCGAGATGGATATCTGCCGGCCGTTCCTGGAGCGCCAGGTGGCGCTCGCCGAACCGAAACTGTTGTTGCTGCTCGGCAATTTTCCCGCCCGCTTCTTCTTCGGCGGCAATGGCACGATCCACTCGATGCGCGGCGAATGGCGGGAAATTGCTTTCGGTGGAATCAGTTGCTCGGCGATCGCTACCCTGCATCCGCAGGAACTGCTGGCAGCCCCCGCCAACAAGGCCCTCGCCTGGCAGGACCTTTTGATGTTCAAAATGCGTTCTCACGGGCACTGACTGCCCGCATTTCAGGCAAATTTCCCGGCAATTGATGCAAAGTTACGGAAATATGAAGAATGCCATGCAAGCCACGCATGGCAGTGCGGCGTTTCGCTGCATTGCAGAATCGATGCTGCGCTGCAATATAAGCGGTGTGTCTTGGGAGGAATTCTAGGTTTAAGGAACCAAGGCCAATGACGACCCGCTTCCGCCCGATCCATTCGGGCTTCGAAACTCTTCGCATCGCCGGCCTGTCGCCGCGCTCGACGAAGGGTTATCACCATTTCGGCTCTGCGACGAACGAACAGCTGACCTCCTGCGCCATGGCGCGCCCGGTCGGCATCACCCGTCCCGCTTCGATCTTCGCCGATTTCCGCGAACGTTGATCGCGCGGCCTCAAGGAAGCATCAGCCATGACGGCCATTTTCCATCCGATCCGCACCCTGCGTGAGAACTTTTCTCACATCGGCGCTGCCGTGAACGCCTCGCGCGAATATAGCCGCGCGGGTGCTGCCCGCGCCTGCGCCGAGACCAATCCGGTTACCGCGGCGATCCCGCTCTAAACCTCCGGCTTGATCAAGCCCCGGGCGGCGATGCCTTGCGCGCCGCCTTCCGCTCGAGCCCCAGCTGGTGCTCGCGGTAGATGATGAAAATCCCCGCCGACACAGTGATCGCCGTTCCGACCAGCATGGCCGCCGTCGGCACATCTCCGAACAGAACATAGGCGATGCCGATCCCGAGCAGGATCGAGGTGTATTCGAACGGCGCCACCGTCGAGACATCGGCATTGCGGTAACTTTCGGTCAGCAGGATCTGGCCGATGCCGCCGCAAAAGCCCGCGCCGATCAGAAAAAGCTTTTCCGGCATCGTCAGCGCCGCCCAGCCGAAAGGCAGGCTCGCAAGAGAAAACAGCGCCCCCGACAGCGAGAAATAGAGCACGATCGTCGCCGTCTTTTCGGTGCGCACGAGCTGGCGGGTCTGGATCATCGCAAAGCCGGCCAGCACTGCCGAGAGGATGACGGAGGCGGCGCCGACCGCCTGCTCCGATCCCATTCCGCCCTGTTCGAACATGGTGAGTTTCGGCCAGGAGATGATCACCACCCCGACCATGCCGACCATGACCGCGCTCCAGCGGTAGATGCGCACCGTCTCCTTCAGGAAGATCGCCGCGAAGACCACGGCCAGGAGCGGCGAGGAGTAACCGATCGCTATCGCATCCGGCATCGGCAGATGGACCAGGCCGTAAAAGCCGAAAACCATCGACAGGATGCCGAGAAAGCCGCGTTTCACATGGCCGGTCAGGCTGTTCGTGTGGAAGGCGCCGCGCAACTCGCCCTGGAAGGCGAGATAGACCATGATCGGCACGAGCGCGAAGGCGGAGCGGTAGAAGGTGATCTGTCCGGCCGGGATATCGGGACCTGCCGATTTGATGCAGGTCTGCATCATCACGAAGATCACCACGGAGGTGACTTTGAACATGATCCCGCGCAGGGGATTCAGGGCATCGGCGGACATCAACAACTCATGGAGATTTCTGGGGGAATTTTGGCGGAAATCCGATCCGCGCTGACAGGACGTGTTGGAGAGGCAATCCGGGGAGATTCAGTTTGGCGGCAAAGTAACGGAAAAGTGCCGTGAGGGGGATCAAATCTGATGATAGGTCGATCAATATCCGTGACCTTGTGAAAGGTTGCGCGACATATACTGGATCGAAATGACGCTTTATTTTAGCCAAAGTTTCAACAATCGTTTAGCATTGCGTGCAATTATCCGCGCGGCGACGGGTGTGTGCCAGTTCGACGGGAGTGCTGCGACGCTCCCGACACCAATTTGAAGAGCCGGTTCAGGAAGCAACATGCGAACAGATACGGGCCAGATCGTTCATCTGGCAGATTACCGCCCCACCGACTTCGTCCTGGAACGCGTCGATCTGACCTTCGAACTCGACCCCACCAACACCAAGGTTGATGCGCGGTTGATCTTCCACCGGCGCGAAGGTGTCGACCTTTCGGCGCCGCTGGTGCTGGATGGCGACGAACTGACGCTGTCTGGACTGCTGCTCGACCAGAACGAAGTGCCTGCGGCGCAATACGATGTGACGCAGGAAAGCCTGACGATCCGTGACCTGCCGGCCGAATCTCCGTTCGAAATCACCGTCACCACCTATATCAATCCGGAAGCCAACAGCCAGCTGATGGGCCTCTACCGCACCAACGGGATCTACTGCACCCAGTGCGAGGCGGAAGGTTTCCGCCGTATCAGCTATTTCCCGGACCGGCCGGACGTGCTGGCGCCCTATACGATCACCATTATTGGCGACAAGGCCGCCAATCCTGTCATGCTGTCGAACGGCAATTTCCTGGGCGGTGCCGGTTACGACGAAGGCCGCGCATTCGCCGCCTGGTTCGACCCGCATCCGAAGCCGTCCTACCTCTTCGCGCTGGTCGCCGGTGATCTCGGCGTGGTCGAGGACACGTTCGTCACCATGTCCGAGCGTGAAGTGACGCTGAAGATCTATGTGGAGCACGGCAAGGAAGCCCGTGCAGCCTATGCCATGGACGCGCTGAAGCGCTCGATGAAATGGGACGAGGAGCGGTTCGGCCGCGAATACGACCTCGACATCTTCATGATCGTCGCCGTGTCCGACTTCAACATGGGGGCCATGGAGAACAAGGGTCTCAACGTCTTCAACGACAAATACGTGCTCGCCGACCCGGAAATCGCAACCGACCAGGATTACGCGAATATCGAGGCGATCATCGCCCACGAATATTTCCACAACTGGACCGGCAACCGCATCACCTGCCGCGACTGGTTCCAACTCTGCCTCAAGGAAGGCCTGACGGTCTATCGCGACCACGAGTTTTCCGCCGACCAGCGCTCGCGTGCCGTCAAGCGCATCGCCGAGGTGCGGCACCTGAAGTCGGAACAGTTCCCGGAAGACGCAGGCCCGCTCGCGCATCCGGTCCGCCCGACCAAATACCGTGAAATCAACAATTTCTACACGACCACCGTCTACGAAAAGGGTTCGGAAGTCACCCGGATGATCGCCACGGTGCTTGGCCGTGACGATTTCAAGGCTGGCATGGACCTCTATTTCGAACGCCATGACGGCCAGGCCGTGACGGTCGAGGATTTCGTCAAGTCGTTCGAGGATGCGAGCGGCCGCGACCTTACGCAGTTCTCGCTCTGGTACCACCAGGCCGGCACGCCTTTGGTCACGGTGTCGAGCGACTACGACCAAGCAAGCGGCACCTTCAAACTGTCGCTCGAGCAGATGATCCCGGCAACCCCTGGCCAGACGGCCAAGGAACCGATGCACATCCCGCTCTCCTTCGCGCTCATCCTCGACAACGGCTCGGCGGCAGTGCCGACCAAGGTCGCCGGCGGCGAAGTCACCGGCGACGTGCTGCATCTGACCGAACGCCGGCAGGCCTTCACCTTCTCAGGCATCTCCTCCCGTCCGGTCCTGTCGCTCAACCGTTCGTTCTCGGCGCCGATCAACCTGCATCTCGACCAGACGCCGGCCGATCTTGCCCATATCGCCCGCCACGACACCGATCTCTTCGCCCGCTGGCAGGCGCTGACCGACCTTGCCCTGCCCAATCTGATGCAGGCGGCGCGCGACGCGCGTGACGGCAAGGAAATCGCCTGCGATCCGTCTTTTGTCGCGGCCCTTCTGGAAGCCGCCGGCGATGAGACGCTCGAACCCGCCTTCCGCGCCCAGGCGCTGGCGCTGGCGAGCGAGGCCGACATTGCCCGCGAACTCGGCGGCAACAACGACCCCGATGCGATCCATGCGGGCCGCAACGCCATTCTTTCGGAGATTGCCAAGGCCGGAACCAAGACTTTCCTGCGCCTGTTCGAGGACATGAAGGTCGACGGCGCCTTCACGCCGGATGCGGCAAGTGCCGGCAAGCGCTCGCTGCGCAACACCGCGCTGTCCTACCTCACCTATGCGGAAGGAACGCCGGCCCGCGCGGCCGCAGCCTTCGCATCCGCCGACAACATGACCGATCTCGCCCAGGCGCTGGCGGTGCTTGCCCATCGTTTCCCGGACGCGCCGGAAACGACAAACGCGCTCGCCACGTTCCTCGCACGCTTCGACGGCAACGCTCTTGTCGTCGACAAGTGGTTCTCGACGCAGGCGACCATTCCCGGTGCGGGTGCGCTTGCCCGCGTCAGGGCGCTGATGGAGAATCCGCGTTTCATCGCCACCAATCCGAACCGGGTGCGGTCGCTGATCGGCACGTTCGCCTTCGGCAACCCGACCGGCTTCAACCGGGCCGACGGCGAAGGTTACCGGTTCCTCGCCGAGCAGATCCTTTCGATCGATCCGCGCAATCCCCAGCTCGCCGCCCGCATCCTGACCTCGATGCGCTCCTGGCGGTCGCTGGAACCGCAGCGCGCCGATCATGCGCGCGCAGCGCTGACCACGATCGAACAGGCAGCAACGCTTTCGACCGACGTGCGCGACATCGTCGAGCGAATGCTGAAAGGTTGAGCCTGAAGCGCCGGCTTCAAGCGCCGGCGCATTTTTCCAAGGAAGCGGGAGACCAGCGAGCGGCAATAGTCGATCGTCAGTTCGCGGTCGCGGAACAGGATGTGGTAGATGATCGGCGCGATGACGGCGTCGATCGCTGCGCTCACGTCGAAGGCTTTCTCGCCGCGCGTCAGGGCGCGCTCGCGCAAGGTCTCCAGGTGATCATAGGTGAACTGGCAGCAACGGCCCGCCGCGGCGCCTTCCATGCTACCCAGCACGTCCGCCAGCATCGAGCGGCCAACCTTGGATGACATTTCCTCGGCATATTGGAGAATGAAGGTTTCGAGGTCGGACCCCATCGCGCCGGTGTCTTCCGGGTCGGCAACCGGCCGCATGCGCGCAACCGCGACATCCGCCAACAGTTCGGACAGATCACCCCAGCGGCGATAGATGGTCGACGGCGTCACACCGGATTTTTCGGCGATCATCGGCACAGTGATCGCGCCGCGATCCATGGTCTTCAGCATATCCCGTACCGTGCGATGCACCTCCGACTGGATGCGCGCACTGCGCCCACCCTGGCGCACCATTTCCCTGGCCATTTTGTTCTCCTTGCCGGCACATGCCGGAATATGAAATTCCTTAATGCAAAGATATTGCATTAATCCGGCAATGCAACTATATCCGGCTAACGCTAAAAAATTGCGTTAAGGTGAACCGCCATGAGCAGTATCCTCCCCTCGCCCAATTCCCCAGCCGCTTTCCGGATGACGGTCTACAGTTTCATCTTCGCGGTGCTGATCTCCGCGACCAGCAGCGCACCGACGCCGCTCTACCATCTCTACCAGCAACTCTTTCATCTCTCCCCGGCGATGATCACCCTGATCTTCGGTTCCTATTCTTTCGCGCTGCTCGCGGCGCTTCTGACGGTCGGCGGGCTTTCGGACTATCTCGGCCGCCGGCCGCTGATCCTGCTGGCGCTGATCTTCAACGCCGCGGCGCTGATCGTCTTCATGCTGGCTGAGTCGGGCACGACGCTGCTCGTCGGCCGTATCGTCCAGGGTTTCGCAACCGGCATCGCCTTCCCGACCTTCGGGGCGACGATCCTCGATACCGACAAGCGCAGAGGCTCGACACTCAACAGCATCACCGCCTTCCTCGGCCTGATGGTCGGCACGCTCGCCGCTGGCACGCTCGTTGCTTTCGCCCCCGCGCCGACGCATCTCATCTACGCGCTTCTTTTTATCGTGACGGTCGCCGGCATCATCGCGCTTGCCTTCATGCCGGAGACGATCACCGGACGGCCAGGAGCGCTCGCTGCCATGCGCCCGCATATCAGCGTACCGCAACGGGCCCGCGCGACGCTTCTGAAGGTCACGCCGGTCAATATCGCCGGCTGGGCGCTCGGGGGCTTCTATCTGTCGCTGATGCCGACGCTGGTCGCCGTTGTGACCGGCATTACCTCACCGTTCGTCGGCGGCACAGTCGTCGCCGCGCTGATGCTCAGCGCCACCGCCTCGGTCTTCATCTTCCGCACATGGGCGCCCCAGCGGGTTCTCTTCACCGGCGCGACCACGCTGATCATCGGCGTCCTGATCACGCTCTCCGGGGTATACCTTGAGGCCGTCGGGCTCCTCTTCCTCGGCACGGCGGCCGCCGGCCTCGGCTTCGGATCGATCTTCTCGAACATTCTGAAGATCGTCCTGCCGCTTGCCGAAAGCCACGAGCGAGCCGGCCTGTTCGCGGCCTTCCTGGTCGAGAGCTACCTCGCTTTCTCGATCCCCGCGATCGCCGCAGGACTGATCGCGCCTACGCTCGGCCTCTCCAATACCGCGTATGTCTATGGCAGTGCAATCATCACGCTGGCGGTGATTTCGATCGCGGCCACCCGCACCAGCCTTTCCGAAAGCCCGGCCGTCTCCTGAGACGGCCGGTTTGCCGCCCTGCGGGACTCTTCCGATTCGCAATTGAATCAAAACGTTAAAAAAATCTTAGCAAGCCTCTGGACACGAAGAATCACTAATGATTCATTAAGGCAGATTCGGGCGAGCGGCGCGCCGAATCACCATGAGGGACACCATGAAAACCATGTCGGACGTGCAGCGGGCAACCGCGGCCGAGGGGCGGCTGCGTCTTAAATTTCCGAGCCTTGGAAATTTGCGGCGGGTCATTCCTGACGAGGCGCGGCTTTCCGTCAAGCCCATCGCACGGCAGCTGCCGCGGGTGGAGCTGGTTCTCAAGCGTTCGATCCCTCTTCTCATCATCGCATTCCTCACCGTTGTCGCTGCCTCCCGCGTCCTCGGCATCGTCTCCGAATACACGCGGATGGAAAACGCCGCTCGGCAATCGACCGCTCTGATGGCAGCCACCGCAAGTGCTGCCTTTGCCGGTGATGCGACGGCGCTCATCGGCCGCGACCGCGCTGCAGCGGAAAAACGCCTCGCCGCCTTCCTGCCGCAGGAGCGGCTGGGGGCGGACGCGTTCTTTCTTTTCGTCGACGAAACCGGCCGTATCTTCGGCGGCACCAAGCAGGCGACCAGCTATATCGGCAGGCGCCTGACCTCCGTCCTGCCGGAGACCGCCGCGCTCAGGCGGTTCGGCGACGAGAGCGGCGTGATCGAGACCTATTTCGGCGAAATTCCGCATTACGCGGCCATCGAGGCGGTCGGCACCGAAGGTGTGCTGATCGTGGCGGCCTATTCGCTGGAGAGCATCAATCTTGCATGGCGGCACGACGTCTCGCTCAACGTCACGCTTTTCACCGGCATCTCGGCGATCCTGCTGATCATCCTCTACGCCTATTACATGCAGGTGAAACGCGCCCGCGAGGCCGACGAGACCTTCGTCGAATCCAATCTGCGTATCGAGACCGCATTGTCGCGCGGCCGTTGCGGGCTTTGGGATTTCGACGTCAGCAACCGGCGCCTGTTCTGGTCGGGATCGATGTACGAGATGCTCGGCCTGCCGCCTGCCGGCAACGTGATCTCGTTTACCGACGCGGCGCGGATGATGCACCCGACCGACGGCAACATCTATGCGCTCGCCCGCGCCATCAGCCGCGGCAATGCCAAGCAGGTCGACCAGGTTTTTCGCATGCGCCATGCGGCCGGCCATTACGTGTGGATGCGCGCCCGCGCCCAGCTGGTGAAGACCAGCCAGGGCCGCACCCATGTCATCGGCATCGCCATGGACGTGACCGAACAGCATCGCCTCGCCCAGCGTTATGCGGAAGCCGATCAGCGCCTTGCGGATGCGATCGAATGCACGTCGGAAGCCTTCGTGCTCTGGGACAAGAACGACCGGCTGGTGATGTGTAATACTCATTTCCAGCAGGCTTACGGCCTGCCGGACAGCGTGCTGGTGCCCGGCACCGAGCGGCACGCGGTCAATTCGGCTGCCGCCCGCCCGGTGATCGAACGCCGCGTCGCCGATCCGGACGGCAGCGGCCTTTCGCGGACCACCGAAGTGCAGCTCGCCGACGAGCGCTGGCTGCAGATCAACGAGCGCCGCACCCGCGACGGTGGCCTGGTCTCGGTCGGCACCGACATCACGCTGCTGAAACGCCACCAGGAGCGGTTGCGCGACAGCGAGCGCCGGCTGATGGCGACGATCGGCGACCTTTCCTCCTCGCAGAAGAAGCTGGAGCGCCAGAAATCCGAGCTCTCGGTCGCCAATGCCAACTATCAGGCGGAGAAGGAGCGCGCCGAGGCCGCCAACAAGGCCAAGTCGGAATTCCTCGCCAACATGTCGCACGAGCTCAGAACGCCGCTCAACGCGATCCTAGGCTTCTCGGAAATCCTTGCCAACGGCATGTTCGGGCCGCTCGGTTCGCCGAAATATTCGGAATATTCCAAGGACATCCACGACAGCGGCAAACATCTGCTCAATGTCATCAACGACATCCTCGACATGTCGAAGATCGAGGCCGGCCATATGCGCATTCAGTGCGAGGCGGTTGACCTGAAGCCGCTGATCGAGGAAAGCCTGCGGCTGACCACGATTTCCGCCCAGGACAAGGAGATCGCCATCCATCAGCGCCTGTGCGACAGCCTCCACATGGTGGCCGACCGCCGCGCGCTGAAACAGGTGATGCTCAACATTCTCTCCAACGCGGTGAAATTCACCAACCATGGCGGCAGGATCGAGTTGCGAGCCCGCAAACTGGAAAAAGGGGTGCTGCTGACCATCGCCGACACCGGCATCGGCATTCCGATGGACGCGCTCAACAAGATCGGCCAGCCGTTTGAGCAGGTGCAGAGCCAATATGCCAAGAGCAAGGGCGGTTCGGGATTGGGGCTTGCCATTTCCCGCTCGCTGATCGGCCTGCACGGCGGCAAGATGCGGATCCGTTCACGGGTCGGCGAAGGCACCGTCGTCTCGCTGCTGATCCCTGACCAGCCCATGCTGGTTAGTCGCAAGCGGGTAGCGTAGGTCAATTCCCCGACAGCTACGCAACCATATGACTACAGCAGTGCCACGATGCGTCCGCTCAGGTCCTCGGCTACCCGATGGACTTGTTGTCGACGGTGAGACCAATCGTCCTTCTCCGTCCCCAGATAGCCATCGCGCGCGCAGATGACCAGTGCCGCAGCCTCTCTCGGCAACCGAGATATCGCCCAATCGGCTGCGGCATCCTTTGGAACGATCTCTCCCGTTGTGAGCGTACGCCACATGCGTACGAGTGCCAGCAGGACGTTGCGCTCGTCGCCATGGAGCGACCCGAGCAAGGCAGGAAGCGCATCTCCGATCGCCCGCCGCAGGTCGGCCTCCGGGATGACCCGCAGTAGTTCAGGAGCGTCCGGACCGGCCAATGTCTTTGCCTTCAGCCTCGCCTGGGCCAGCAGTACGGTCAGTTCCGGATCCCTGACCGGTTGGGGGACGTGGCCCGCCTCGAACGCCTCGCGCAGCCATTCGCCATAGACGAATTCGCTCCGCGGCGGATAGTCGGACACGGCAAGATCGTCCCGATGGAAAACGATCAGCTCGATGGGGCGCCGACCGCTACCATCCGCCGGATGCCCTGAAATCTTCATGAGCGAGGTCATCAGACGTTCGCGCTCGATATGCGTCGTCGGTCGATCGACAATCACCATGATGTCCACGTCGCTATCCGGTCGCAATCCGCCGGCGACCGCCGAGCCGTGCAGATAGGCGGCAACGAGCGCGCCTCCGAAACATTCCCGGGCAATACGGAGCGCTTGCTGAGCTTCGATGGGGATTATCACCGCATCGTCATCCATAACCACTTGCTTCCGCGTCTCGCGCGTCGATCATTGGGGGTGACAATAGCGTAGCGGTCGGTGCGGAATCGCACAAATCGTCATTTCCGGACGACCGCCCCGAACACCGCCCGCACCGCCTTCGACAGACGCTTCACCTCGCCCTCCAGCGTCCTGATATCCGGGCAATCCCCTGCCCGGCAGACGCGCTCGACAAGCCCGGCGGGTGCATCACCTGGATCAAAAGGTCCATCGACGCAGAGCCGGACGATCTGCGACAGTTCGGTAAGTAGCCGTAGCGCCTCGATGCAGGTATCGAGATCGCCGGGCTTCATCAGTTTTTCGCCGAGCGCCTTCAGGGCTTCCTCGGTGCTGAACCCGTAGGTATCGGGCGCTACGCCTTTGGCTGGCGCAATCAGGCGCAGATACTGGGCGATGAACTCGATATCGATCAGGCCGCCTGGAATGAGCTTGAAATCCCAGATGTCACGCGGCGGCTTTTCCTTGTCGATCAGCGCGCGCATCTCGGCCACGTCCTTGGCGATCCTGGCGATATCGGGCTTGGTCGACAGCACCTCGCCGATCATGCCCTTCGCTTCGTCGGCGAGGCTTTCTTCGCCGCAGATCAGCCGGGCGCGGGTGAGCGCCATGTGTTCCCAGGTCCAGGCCTCTTCGCGCTGGTATTTGCCGAAGGCGTTGATGCGGGTGGCGACCGGCCCCTTATTGCCCGACGGCCTCAAGCGCAGATCGACTTCGAAGATCACGCCCTCGGCCATTGGCGCTGAAAGTGCCGCGATCAGCCGTTGGGTCAGGCGGGTAAAATAACGGCTGGAATCGAGCGGCTTGTCGCCCTCGCTTTCCGTGGCTTCATTGTCATAGTCGTAGAGCAGGATGAGATCGACGTCGGAACCGGCGGTCAGCTCGAAACTTCCGAGCTTGCCCATGCCCATGACGGCGACGCGGCCGCCCGGATAGAGGCCGTGGGCACTGCGGATTTCTGCGGTCACCGCCTTCAGGGCGGCGTCGATCAGCAGGTCGGCGAGATGGGTGAAGGCGCGGGCCGCCTGGACACCTGAGATCGCCCCCGTCAGCAGCCGGATGCCGATCAGGAACCGCTGCTCGGCCGCAAAGATGCGCAGCCGGTCGAGCTTTTCCTCGTAATGCCGGCCGGCGGTGAGGAATGCGGTCAGGCGATAGGAGAGATAATCTCGGGTCGGCAGTTCGGACATCAGGCCGGGGTCCAGCATGCCGTCGAACACATGCGGCTTGGAGGCGATGATATCGGCAAGCCGCGGCGCCGAGGACATGATCGTGACGATCAGCGCAAGCAGCGGCGGATTGTTGCCGATCAGCGAGAAGAGCTGGATGCCGGCAGGCAAGCCCTTCAGGAAGCTGTCGAACCGCAGCAACGCCTCGTCGGCACGTTTGCTCTCGCCGAACGCCATCAGCAGTGCCGGCATCAGCTCGGTCAGCCGCTCGCGTGCCTCGGCGGATTGGGTGGCGCGATAGCGGCCGTAATGCCAGGTGCGGATAACGCGGGAAATGTCGGCCGGCCGTTCGAAGCCGAGAGAGGCAAGCGTCTTCAGCGTGCCCGGATCGTCCTGCTGCCCGGTAAAGACGAGATTGCCGTCGCCACCGGACAGCTTTGCCTCCTGCTCGAACAGCCGCGAATAACGTTTCTCGACGGTCTTCAGCACATATTCGAGCCTTGCGGAAAAACCGGCGGTATCGGCGAAACCGAGCATCAAGGCGATGCGCTTCAGTTCGGGCTCGGTTTCCGGCAGGTTATGGGTCTGCTCGTCACGGACCATCTGGATGCGGTGTTCGACATCGCGCAGGAACCAGTAGGCCTCGGTCAATTCGGCGGCGATGTCAGGCGCGATCCACCGCGCCTCGGCGAGCGCCTTCAGTGCCACCTCCGTTTCGCGCGCCCGCAAGGGCGGCATGCGGCCGCCGGCGATCAGCTGCTGGGTCTGGGCGAAGAACTCGATCTCGCGGATACCGCCGCGACCGAGCTTGACGTCATGGCCTTTTACCGCGATCGCGCCGTAGCCCTTGTGCACGTGGATCTGCCGCTTGATCGAATGGATGTCGGCGATCGCCGCGTAGTCGAGATATTTGCGGAACACGAAGGGGGTGAGCAGCCGCATGAAATTTTCACCAGCGGCAATGTCGCCGGCGATCGGCCGCGCCTTGATAAAGGCCGCCCGCTCCCAGTTCTGACCGCGGCCCTCGTAATAGATCAGTGCTGCGTCGAGCGAGACGGCGAGCGGCGTCGAACCGGGATCCGGGCGCAGGCGCAGGTCGGTGCGGAACACATAGCCGTCGGCCGTGCGTTCCTGCAGGATGCGGATCAGGCGGCGCATCATCCGGCCATAGACTTCCGACCCGTCGAGCGGGTCGGCAAGGATGCCCGTTTCGGGGTCGAAGAAGACGACGATATCGATGTCGGAGGAATAGTTGAGCTCGCGGCCGCCGAGCTTGCCCATGCCGAGCACGATCAGGCCCGAGCCCTTGCTCGGCTCTTCGAGGTCGGCGAGCTTCAGTTTGCCGCTCTCGTGACCGGCGACCAGTAGGTGATCGATCGCCGCGGCGACGGAGGCTTCGGCAAACAGGCTCAGCCAGCGCGTCGTGTCCCTGGCGGAAAAGATGCGGGCGAGATCGGCGAGCGCAACGAGGAAGCTCAAGGCACGCTTGCCAGCACGCAGAGCCGACATCACCTCGTTTTCGGATGGCGACTTGCCATCCTTCTTCTGCCAGGCCCGGCGGGCCGTATCCACCAAACGCTCCAGCGTCGGCTCCAGCGCCTCGATGATTGCGATCGTCAAAAGCTTTGGCGTAATGACCGCGGTATCCCGCAGGTAAGGTGAGAGGGTGAAGGCAGCGGTGATGAAATCCTTGAGCGCGCTATCCTTACCAAGCAGTTCCGCGACGGAAGGTTCGGACTTGCCGATATCCTTCAAGGCCGCCATCGCTGCCTTGGCTTCCGCCTGGTTCAGCGGGCGGATCACCTCCGCTTTTACCGCATCGAGCCGGTTTCCGGTCTCCGACACTGGCACCTCCCGTGATTCTTCCCTGGCCAAACTTAGGGCTTCGGCGCAGGAAAGACCATGGTGACCGTCAGGCCGGGCGCCGCGGTGTTCGCCTCATCGGTGGCGGAGAGTTCCAGCGAGCCGCCATGCAATTCCATCACCGCCTCGACCAGCGAGAGGCCAAGGCCGGTGCCGGGCTTGGAGCGGCTTTCGTCCAGCCGGAAGAACCGCTTGGTCACCTCGCCGCGCTTGTCGGCCGGAATGCCGGGACCGTTGTCGCAGACGGAGAGCCTGAGCGTGCCGTCGCTTCGCGCGAGGCGAACGCGGATATGCGCCGCGTCCTTTGCCTCGGAGGCGTATTTGATGGCGTTGTCGAGGAGGTTGAAGATCGCCTGGCCGATGAGTTCGCGGTTGCCGTGGACCACGAGCCCCGGTTCGAGCTCGGTGGTCAGCGACAGGCCCGCTTCCTCAGCCGCGGGTTCATAAAGCTCGGCGCTGTCGGCGGAGATCGCCGACAGATCGACATCCGACATTTCCGCCGCGATCGATCCGGCCTCGACACGGGAGATCATCAGAAGCGCGTTGAAGGTGCGGATGAGCTGGTCGGACTCGGCGATGATGCCTTCGAGGGCTGTCCGGCGCACGTCCGCACGATCTTCGCCCAGCGCATCGGCCGCCTTGTTGCGCAATCTCGTCAGCGGCGTCTTCAGGTCATGCGCGATGTTGTCGGAAACCTGCCGCAGGCCTTCGTTCAGCTTCTCGATACGACCGAGCATGGCATTCAGCGAATCCGACAGCCGGTCGAATTCGTCGCCGGACTTGCCGACCGGCAGGCGCTGCGACAGGTCGCCGGCCATGATCTTCTGGCTCGCCGCCGACATCCGGTCGATGCGTTTCAGCGCATTGCGGCCGATGCCGAACCAGATCACCAGCGCTCCGACGCCCATGATGGCCAGCGCCACCATCAGCGCCCGGCGTACGATACCGCGGAAGCGGCTCGGGTCGCCGAGATCGCGACCGACCAGCAGCCGCAGGCCGTTGTCGAGGCGGAGCACGTTCGCCGTGGCGAGATGCCGGCCAGGTCGATCCGATTCGGTATAGGGTTCGTAGGTGAAGGGAATTTCCGTCCAGCCCTGCTCGTCGAGCACGCCGGGCTGCACCGCGGCGACGTTTCCGGCGAGCATTTCGCCGTTTGGCCCCGCGATCACATAGAGGTTGGCGCCCGGCTGGCGGGCCCGGCGCTCCATCATCCGCAGGAGAAGGCTGACGCCGCCTCGTTCATAGGCGCGCTGTATCTCCTGCACTTCCTCTTGCAGCGACTGGCGCGTCTGCTGCGCCAGCAACCGTTCGGACATCGCCGTCACGTAAATGACCAGGAATGCCGCACACAAGGCGAAGAGCAGGATATAGAGCGCCGACAGCCGCACGGCCGTCGAGCGGAACATCAGGCGGGCACGTGCCAGCAAGTCGGCTTACCCCTCGTCCTTGATCATGTAGCCGGCGCCGCGAATGGTCTTCAGAAGCGGCTTTTCGAAGTCCTTCTCGATCTTCGATCTCAGCCGCGAGACATGCACGTCGATCACATTGGTCTGGGGATCGAAGTGATAGTCCCAGACGTTTTCGAGCAGCATGGTACGGGTGACCACCTGGCCGGCATTCTTCATCAGATATTCGAGCAGGCGGAATTCACGCGGCTGCAGAAGCACTTCCTTGCCGGCGCGCTTCACCTCGTGCGACAGCCGGTCGAGTTCCAGATCACCGACCCGATAGACCATGTCCTGTTCAGGCGTGCCCTTGCGGCGGCCGAGCACTTCGACGCGGGCGAGCAGCTCGGAAAAGGCATAGGGCTTCGGCAGGTAATCGTCGCCGCCGGCGCGCAGGCCGGTCACCCGGTCGTCCACCTGGCCGAGCGCCGAGAGGATCAGCACGGGCGTATTGATGCTGCGCTTGCGCAATTCGCTGATGACGGACAGCCCGTCTCGGCGCGGCAGCATGCGGTCGATGACCATCACGTCGTAGGAATTTTCGGTTCCCATGAACAGGCCGCTCTCGCCGTCGCTTGCGTGGTCGACCACGATCCCGGCCTCGCGAAAGGCCTTGGTCATATAGGCCGCGGCCTCCAAATCGTCTTCGATCACCAGAATCTTCATGTGCGGAACAATAGCGTCCGCGCCCGCCTTTGCACTACGGGAATCTGCGGTACCGGCAGAATATCGGGTATCCGTTTCCATCACACGCTCCATGGAAAGAAAGAGGGCGCCGACCGTTGCCGGCGGCGCCCTCGATCTTGCGACCTACTTTCTAGAAATCAGCCTTCATTGATCGGCAGGGCAACGAAACGGCTGCTATTGCCTTCGCCGGCCACCTGGAACAGCGCGCGGGTGCGGCCGTCCTTGCGGGCCTGGTCGAGAACCTTGCCGACGTCGGCGGCGCTGGTGACCTTGCGGTTGTTGACCGAGACGATCTTTTCCCCGGTCTTCAGGCCGCGGGCAGCGGCTTCACTGTCCGGGTCGACATCGGTGACCGAGAGACCGGAACCGTCCTCGGCCGGAGCGACGGTGATGCCAAGGCTGGCAAGCGCCTTGTCGCTGGAGGGTGCCGGAGCATCGGGTTGCTTCGGCTCGGCCTTGGCGGCTTCGTCGCTCTGGAGGTTGCCGAGCGTGACCGGGATCTTCTGCGCCTTGCCGTCACGCCACAGATCGACCTCGACCTTGGTATTCGGGCCGAACGCGGCAACCCGCTTGGCGAGATCACGGGCATCCTTGATCGGCTGGCCATTGACGGCAGTGATCACGTCGCCTTCCTTGATGCCGGCCTTCTGGCCCGGAGAGCCTTCCTGCGGAGCGACGACGAGAGCGCCCGACGCTTCCTTCAGGCCGAGCGAGTCGGCGATATCCTGGTTGACCGGCTGGATCTGCACGCCGAGCCAGCCGCGATCAACCTTGCCGTCCTTCATCAGGTTGGCAACGACATCCTTGGCGGTCGAAGACGGAATTGCGAAGGCGATCCCGACGTTGCCGCCCGACGGCGAGAAGATCGCGGTGTTGATGCCGACCACTTCGCCCGAGAGGTTGAAGGTCGGGCCGCCGGAATTGCCGCGGTTCACGGCCGCGTCCACCTGGATGTAATCGTCATAGGGGCCAGAGCCGATGTCGCGGCCGCGGGCCGAAACGATGCCGGCGGTGACCGTGCCGCCAAGGCCGAACGGATTGCCGACGGCAACCACCCAGTCGCCGACCCGGACCTTCGAATCGTCTGCGAAATTGACATAGGTGAACTTGCGGCTGGTGGCGTCGACCTTGAGGACTGCGAGATCGGTGCGGCTGTCCTTGCCGACCAGCTTGGCTTCGAGTTCCGTGCCGTCGTTCAAAACGACCGTGTAGGCCGAGCCGTCGGAAACGACGTGGTTGTTGGTGACGACGTAGCCGTCTTCGGAGATGAAGAACCCGGAGCCCTGGGCGGTCGGGCGCAGGCGGTGCGGACGATTGCTGTCCTGGCCCCGCGGACCGTTGCGATCGGCGCGATCCTGGTTGCGGTTGTTGCGGTCGCCCGGAGCGCCCGGAGCGCCCGGCATCTGGCCGCCGAATTCACGGAAGAACCGCTTCAGCGGATGGTCGTCGGGAAGCTGATCGAAGCCGCGTCCGCCGAAACTGAACGAACTGCTGTCATCGGAAACGGCTTGGGCATCGGACTGGACACGGACGGAAACGACGGCGGGAGAAACAGCCGAAACGACATCGGCAAAGCTCGGGGCCTGGGGTGCGGTGACGCTGACCGGAGCAGCAAAGGACTGCGTGATCTGAGCCGGGATGCCGCTCGAGAGCATGACCGCGGCAAGACCAGCAACCGTGGTGGTCTTCAAGACGGTCTTCAGAGAGGGACGTCCGATATTGCGCATGTTTTAAGCTACCTTCTTCTCTTCAGTCATGATGGCCGGAGGTTGGCCAAGCGGTGGATGACAAAGATATAGGCGCTCTGAGGTTAACTGCAGGTGGCGGACGAATGAAATATTCGTAATGTTCGAGCGTGCCTGTTTCAGACAGCTACTTTTTCAGAAGCTCTTCAATACGCGCCTGCTCCTCGGCCGAAAGCACCGCAACTGCGCGTTGGCTTGGACGGGTGCGGACGAAGACCAGTATCGCGATTGCACCGACCAGCAGTAGCAGGATGGGTGTTGCCCAGAGAATGATCGTCTTGGCACCGAGGCGCGGTTTCAGGAGCACGAATTCGCCGTAGCGAGACACGACGTAGTCGATCACCTGATCGTCCGTGTCGCCGTTCGTCAATCGCTCCCGCACCAGCACGCGCAGGTCGCGGGCAAGCTCCGCATTGGAGTCGTCGATCGACTGGTTCTGGCACACCATGCAGCGCAATTGGGCCGAAAGATTTCGGGCGCGCTGTTCGAGTACGGGGTTGGAGAGCACTTCGTCGGGGTTGACGGCGAAGGCCGGGAGGGGGGCTAGGAGAGCCAAAATCATTGCAAGAGCGACCCAGAATACCCCCCTCTGCCCTGCCGGGCATCTCCCCCTCAAGGGGGGAGATTGGCAAGACGCGTCGGCATCGCTCCGATCTCTACGTTCGCTATGGGCAAGACGTTGCAACGAGTCGATCTCCCCCCTTGAGGGGGAGATGCCCGGCAGGGCAGAGGGGGGTGACATGCTTGAACTCCTCTTCACTCCGCTGCTGCCTCCAGCCGCGCCTTGACCGGCTTCGCCTTCCGGCTCGGCGCGCCCACGCGCAGTCTCCGATCAGTCAGCGAAACAAACCCGCCGAACATCATCACCAGGGCGCCGCCCCAGATGCAGAGGATGAACGGCTTCCACCAGATGCGCACCACCATGCCGCCGCTGTCCATCGCGTCGCCGAGCGAGACATAGAGCTGGCTGAGCCTGAAGGTGAGGATGCCGGCCTCCGTCGTCGGCATGCGCCGCGCCGTATAGAGCCGCTTCGACGACCAGACATCCGCCACCTGGACGCCGCCGCGGCTGACGGCGAAATGGCCGCGCTGTTCTGTATAGTTCGGCCCGACCGCATCGCGCAGCCCGTCATAGGTCAACGAATAACCGCCGATATCGACGGAAGCGCCCTGCTTCATCTCGACCACCGTTTCAGTGCCGAAAGTCGTCGCCGCGAAAATTCCAAGCACCGTGACGCCGAGCCCGAAATGGGCGATCGCCGTGCCGAACACCGAACGCGGCAGGCCGGCCAGCCGCTTCAGCCCGACCGACAGCCCGACCTTGGCAAAATTGCCGCGATACCAGAGATCGGCAAACGCACCGATCATACCCCAGAAGCCGAGCGCCAGGCCGAAGATCGCCAGAACCGGCCCGCCATTCTGGATATAGAAGAAGGCAAGGCCTGCTGCCAGCGCCAGGCCGGCGAAGGCATAGAGCCGCTGCAGGGCGCCCAGGAGATCGCCGCGCTTCCAGGCGAGCACCGGCCCGAACGGCACGGCGACCAGCAGCGGCAGCATCAGCAGGCCGAAGGTCATGTTGAAGAACGGCGCCCCGACCGAGATCTTTTCGCCGGTCAGCGTTTCGAGGATCAGCGGATAGAGCGTGCCGGTCAGCACCGTTGCAGTCGCCACCGTCAGGATCAGGTTGTTGAGCACCAGCGCGCCCTCGCGCGAGATCGGCGCGAAGATGCCGCCCGCCTTCAGCATCGGCGCCCGCCAGGCAAACAGCGCGAAGGCGCCGCCGATGAAGATGCCGAGAATGCAGAGGATAAAGATGCCGCGGGTCGGATCGGTCGCAAACGAATGCACCGAGGTCAGCACGCCCGACCGTACCAGGAAGGTGCCGAGCAGCGACAGTGAAAAGGTCATGATCGCCAGAAGCACGGTCCAGATCTTCAGGGCTTCGCGCTTTTCCATGACCAACGCGGAATGAAGGAGCGCCGTGCCCGCGAGCCAGGGCATGAAGGAGGCGTTCTCAACCGGATCCCAGAACCACCAGCCGCCCCAACCGAGTTCGTAATAGGCCCAGTAGGAGCCCATGGCGATGCCGGCGGTGAGGAAGGTCCAGGCGGCCAGCGTCCACGGCCGCACCCAGCGGGCCCAGGCGGCATCGATGCGGCCTTCCATCAGCGCCGCGACGGCGAACGAGAAACAGACCGAGAAGCCGACATAACCGAGGTAAAGAAGCGGCGGATGAACCGCCAGGCCGAAATCCTGCAGCACCGGATTGAGGTCCTGCCCTTCGGCCGGCGCCGGGTTGAGGCGAAGGAACGGATTTGAGGTCAGGAGGATGAAGAACAGGAATGCCGTCGAGATCCAGGCCTGAACGGCGAGAACATTGGCCCGCAGCGTATCCGGCAGATTCCGCCCGAACACCGCCACCAGCGCGCTGAAGAAAACGAGGATCAGCAGCCAGAGCAACATCGAACCTTCGTGATTGCCCCAGACGCCGGAGAATTTATAGATCAGCGGCATCAGAGAATGGGAATTCTCCCAGACGTTCATCACCGAGAAGTCCGAGACCACATAGGCCCAGGTCAGCACGCCGAAGGAAAAGGCGACGAGGCCGAACAGCACCAGCGCTCCGGTCGGCGCCAGCGCCATCATCGCCACGTCGCCGCGCCTTGCGCCGATCACCGGCAGGACGGAGACGAGAAGGGAAGTCGCAAGTGCCAGCACAAGCGCGTAATGGCCGATCTCGATGATCATTGCGTGACCGCTCCCTTGGCACCGCCGGATTTTCCCTGATTGGCCTGACCCTGCTTCCCCTGGCCTTCGTTCCAGACGCCCTGCGCCTTCAGCCGGTCGGCGACTTCCTTTGGCATGTAGTTTTCGTCATGCTTGGCGAGCACGCTGTCGGCCACGAAACCATGGGATGCCGCATCGAACGCGCCTTCGGTCACCACGCCCTGGCCTTCGCGAAACAGGTCCGGCAGAATGCCCGTATAGGTGACCGGCACATTGCCGGTGCCGTCCGTCACAGTAAAGCTCACGGTCGAGCCCTGGCCGCGCTTCACCGAGCCTTCGGCCACCAGCCCGCCAAGCCTGATGCGCGTACCGGGCTTGACGTCCGCCTTGGCAAGGTCGGCCGGCATGAAGAAATAGGCGACCGACTGGCTGAAGGCGAACATGACGAGCAGCACCGCGACGAGGATGAAGCTCATGCCGCCCGCGATCACCGCCAGCCGTTTCTGTTTGCGCGTCATTGCGCCACTCCTTCGACGGCAAGCCCCATCTCGTTGGCGAGCGCCACCAATTCTCCTGATGACGGGAACTGCTTGAGGCCGCTCTTCAACGCCGCTTCTGCCTTGGGTTTGTCTCCGAGCACGGAATAGGAGCGCACCAGCCTCACCCAGCCCTCGAGATTGTTCGGATCCTGCTTCAGCCGTTCCGCAAGGCTATCGACCATGCCGCGGATCATCGCCTGACGATCGCCCTGCGACATGGTTTCGGCTGCCGCCACATCCGCCTGGTTCGGATTTCCCGGCGCCTGCGCCGTGTCGCGCCCAGGCACGATGGTGCCGCCGTTCTTGGCGATATGCTGGTTGACGAGCTGCATCCACGGCGCGTCGGCCGGCGAGGCTTTTGCGATCGTCTCGAACTGCGCCCTTGCTTCTGCCGCCCTGCCCGCCTGCTCCAAGCCGAGGCCGACATAAAAGCGGGAACGTGGATTGTCCGGATCGAGCTTCACCGCCTGCTCGAAGGCGGAACGCGCGTCCTCCGTGACGATCCCGTCATTCGACGCGACCAGCGTTTCGCCGAGCCCGGAGAGCCTCACCGGACTGGCCCCGAGGATGCGGATCGCGTTGCGATAGGCCATTTCGGCATCGCCGAGCCGCATGGAGCGCAAATAGATCGGCGCGAGCAGGTCCCAGCCGGCACCGTCACCGGGGTTTTCGGCGAGGTGCCGCTCGGCCTTGGCGACCAGCAGGGCGACATTGTTGCCGGGATTGGCAAGCCGCGCTTCGAGCGGCTGGTCCGGCAGTCCTGGATTACCGAGCGCCAGGTAAAGACAGAGCCCGACGACGGGCGGAACCAGCGTGACGACGGCGGTGGCGAGCCGATGTTTGCGCGTCTTCGGAGCGGCAATCCCGTCGGCTTGCCCGGCACCGGCCGCAGCCAGCAGCCGGCGGCCGATCTCCGCGCGGGCGTATTCGGCCTCTTGCGGCTCGATCAGGCCCTGGGCTCGGTCCCGGTCCAGTTCGGCCAGTTGGTCACGATAGACGGCGACCTCTCCGGCACGGTCAGCGGACGCTGTTTTGGTGGCTCGGGCGAAGGGCAGGATGAGGATTGCCGCAACGGCCGCCGTCAGAGCTGCGAGGATAATCCATAAAACCATAGTGGCCCATTACTGCAACGGCCCGTGCTTTCCAACAGCGCAGCCGGCGTTGACGCGAATTTGAGGCGTTTGGCCGCAAGTTCAAGCCTCATATGGACCCAATCCGATCCGGCGGCCATGACCCATGTCAAACAGCAGCAGAGGAAATCAGGTGAGCGGCGTCCACGTGCCGTTCGAATTGCGGCAGGCAGCGCCCCGCGCCGTCATGTCGCGGCCATTCATGGTCACCGTATGGCGATACTGGCGGCAGTTCTGGGTGCCGACCTGATAGGGAGCGTTGGCGACCACCTGGCCGTTCGCGTCGTCACCCTTCCAGGTGACCGCTTCGCCGCCGGTTGCCCCTTCCAGGGCGCGATATTCCGCCTCGAGGGCGCGTGACCGGTCGCTTGCCGAAAGCGTCGCCCCGCTCCGTCCGACGATGCCCCCCTGAAGAGCGGAAATATAGGAGGTCGAAGGCGAAGGCCGCGGCGAAAGCAGGCCGCGTGCACCTCCGGGGCCGGTCGCCGAAGTCGTGCCGCAGCCGGCCAGCAGGCCAGCAACCATAAGCGATGAAACGGTATTTCGGAGGTTCAATAATCGCATCGTGTCGGAAACCGGTCGCGGCTCGCTTTCTTCGGAAATCGTGCCGAGACTGGTCCGGTCCCGGCATGGCATCATTATGGCGTCACTGGGAAAACATACAAATCCGGCGATCGTTCAGTCTCCCGCACATTAGCAGACGATCATAGGAAGGTCCGTTCGGGCAAAGATATAGCAGGCGATCCATCCGTCCATAACCAAAGGCAGGGAATAGGCCAGCGTTGCCGATCGGCAACAGTCCCGAAGGGCTGAGTACGAGACCTGCGACAATCAGGGAGCTTCCTTGGCGACACCCGGAAGCAGAAGTTGCGCTCTGAGGCCACCGCGCGTCCCGCGCGTCAGCTCGACCGAACCCTGATACTCGCCGGTGATCTCGCGCACGATCGAAAGTCCGAGCCCGGCGCCCGGCTTGCTCTCGTCGAGCCGCCTGCCGCGTTTCATCGCCTCGCGGATCTGATCCGGCTCCAGTCCCGGGCCGTCGTCCTCGACAGAGACCTCGACCCAGGAGCGCCGCGCAGTTTCGCCCTCGCCGGATTGAGGGCCGGATGTCGGCGTGGCGGTGATCCACACCCCGGTCTCGCAGAAGCGCGCGGCGTTTTCGAGCAGGTTGCCGATAGTCTCCTCGACGTCCTGCTGTTCCATGGCAAGCGCTACGCCCGGCGGAAAAACCGAGAGGTGGAATTCCTTTTCCGGATTGAGCCGGCGCATCACCCTGACCAGCCGTTCCAGCACAGGCTCGAGCTCGGTCCGGGCGAGCAGGGATTCGCGCTGGGCGGCGATGCGCGCCCGGTTCAGATAGGATTGCACCTGCGCCTGCATCCCCTCCGCCTGCGATCGCACCATGTCCGACTGCACCTTTTCCACGGCACGCGATTCATTGAGCAGAACCGCGATCGGCGTCTTCAGCGAATGGGCGAGGTTACCAACCTGCATGCGCGCCCGCTCGACGATGCGGCGGTTGCTTTCGATCAGCGCGTTGATGTCGCTGGCAAGCGGCATGATCTCGCGTGGAAACTCGCCTTCCAGCCGCTCCGCCTCGCCGCGCCGGACCCTTTCGAGCGAGCGCCGCGCGCCGTCGAGGGGCTGCAATCCGTAAAGGATCGCCAGGCCGTTGACGACCAGGCTGCCGAAACCGAAAACGGCAAGCGCAATGTAGAGACTGCGGGTAAAGGCCTGGATATCCTCCTCGACGACCGCGAGGTTGCCCGAGACGCGGAAGCGCGCGGCGCGGCCTTCGCCATCGAGCACCACCTCCGTCTCGGCGACCAGAACATGGTTCTTGTAGGCGTCGATGGCCGGGTAAAAGCGCTCGTAGCGATTGTTGAAGGGCACCGCCAGGATCGACGGCACGCTGATGTTCGACGTGCCGAGCGAGGAGGAGGAAAGCGGCGTCGCCGCAAACGTGCCGAGCGGCTCGATGATCCAGTACCAGCCGGTCTCGGGCTGCGAGAAGCGCAGGTCGCCGAGTTGCGGGCTGCCGGCGAGCTTGTTGTCGTCGCCGATCGTGATCGAGTTGATGACGTTATAGAGCTGGGCGCGCAGGAGGTCGGTGAAGGCGCGTTCCGCCGATTGCCGGTAGAGCTGCGAGATGACGATCGAAATGACCACCAGGGCCAGCGCTGACCACAACGTGGCCAGAAGCAGCACGCGGGCAGTCAGCGATCTTGGTCCGATCATTCGGAATTTAACGCGCATCGTTTGGCGCTTGCATCCTGTAACCGAGTCCGCGGACCGTTTCGATGAGGTCGACCCCGAGCTTCTTGCGAAGCCGGCCCACGAAAACTTCGATCGTATTGGAATCGCGGTCGAAATCCTGGTCATACATATGCTCCACAAGCTCGGTGCGGGAAACGACCTGCCCCATGTGATGCATCAGGTAGGACAGCAGCCTGAATTCGTGCGAGGTGAGCTTCAGGGCGACGCCTTCGACGCTCGCCTTGGAAGCCTTGGTATCGAGCCGCACGGGCCCGCAGACGATTTCGGAGGATGAATGCCCCGCCGCCCGGCGGATCAGCGCCCGAACACGGGCCAGCACTTCCTCCACATGAAAGGGCTTTGCGACATAGTCGTCGGCCCCGGCATCGATGCCCGCCACCTTGTCGCTCCAGCGGTCACGGGCGGTCAGCATCAGAACCGGCATGCCCTTGCCTCCGGCACGCCATTTCTCGACGACGGTGATGCCGTCCATGACCGGCAGGCCGATATCGAGGATCACCGCGTCATAAGGCTCGGTTTCGCCCAGATAATGGCCTTCCTCGCCATCGAAGGCCTGATCGACCACATAACCCGACTCCTTCAGGGCGTCGGAGAGCTGCCGATTGAGATTGACGTCGTCTTCGACCACCAGAATGCGCATGCACCGCCCCTCGAATGATATGCCGGCGACTGATGCCGCCGACCCCGCCTTACATCGGAACCCTGACGGTCACCTTGCGCGGTCTTTGATTGCCATCGCCCTGGACGAGCACCGTCACGACGCAGGTCTGGCCATCGGAGGAGGGCTGAGCGGAAAGAAGCTCGCCGCCGGTTTCCCGCACCACGCGAGACGCAGCCGACCCGCAATCGCCTGCGACGAGGACGAGATAATCACGCGCGGAGACCTTCTCCGGCACGAAGCCGGAGAAACCGGCCAGGCCGGCGGTCAATATCGCGATGATTGGCAGTCGCGCCATGGTTACAATTTCCACTCACAAGACAAACAGGATTCATGTCCAAAGCATGTGATGGATTATGTAGCTAAAGGCGGCTGAATGGCAAATGAATGGTCCGTAACGCTTTCCTTCAGGAGGCTATTTTCCCCTGATTCCGCTCTGGGCCGAGACACGCCCATAAATCGCAAAAAGTCCGCCGGCGGCACCCGCAAGCGTCACCGCGATGTCTGCGAGATCGGCCTGCATATCCGCTCCGAGCGTAATTCCCATGACCTGCAGGAGCGCGGCGGCGACCGCGATCAATCCACCCCAGACAGTCTTCGACTGGTACCATGCCTTCATGCCGTCCATGCTTATCTCCTTGTTTCAGTTTAGAACATAACGACTTTTTCAAACGGAACGCCGAGCGGAACCGCCCGGCCCATCTGTCGTATCCGCAGCGAAAGACTTGCCAGAGGTCCGCCGAAATCGGCGATCTCGTCGGCTGCCGGGTAGATGAAAACCGGCCCGGCGACCTCGATCGCGCGCTTGATGGAAACGCCGTCGAGAAGCTCCAGCCGGTAACCTTCGACCGGCTCGTCCAGCGGGATTTCCGCGCTGTCCCAGCCGTCCGCCTCGATCCTCCCGCGCCTCACCCAGGTCAGCCGGACATCGCCGGTCGCCTGCCGCTCGCCGCGGACATGCACCGGCGATAACGGCGTCTCGGCACGCACGCCGCCCGGAAAGACATGCGGGCCGGATCGTCCGCCAGCCTGCCCTAAGCTTTCCGCCAGCCAATTCAGGGCAAGGCCGCGTTCGTCCGCCGCAAGCCCCAGCGGCACCACCGCCTCATCGAGCACGACGACGGCATTCCCTGAAGCCGCGCCGGCCCGCATGGCGTCCTCGGTCCCCGCCAGCCCGCGCAACAGGTTCGACAGACGCCAGCGGTTAGGGCTGATCTCCTCGGCATCGGCAAAGCCGATCACCTCCCAGACGCCGCTATCCGCCTTCACCGCGATCCGGTTTTCGCCGTTCAGTACGGCCTGCTCGTCCGCCGACGACAGCCCGCCGAAAAACAGTTCGATCTCGATCGTCCGGCCACGATCGAAGCGCCCGGCAATGCCGCCGGTCAGCGACGCGGCCAGAACGCCCAACCTCGCCGGCCGATCGAGCGCGGCCCGCGCGCGATATCCTTCCATCGTCACGGAGGAGGACAGTGCCATCCGCCGCCATGGCCGGCAGAAACCTGCGGCCCGGGCAAAGCTCGCCGCCTCGCCGGGCGCGAATCGTGGCAGATCGAGAAAATGCAGGATCGGCGCAAATGCGTCGGAGACAGCGCGGCCGCCATTCCTGTGCCCCTCGTCAGCGGCGTAGTTCGATGGCGCGAGCGGCGCGTGGTGCCGTGCGTCGATCCGCCGCACCGCCCCCTCCTCGATCCGCTCGACGATAAAGGTCCCATCTGGCCCGGCCCCATCCGGCAAAACCAGCCGCACCGCATCCCCGGGCTCGACCGCGACATCGGCCGGCGAGAGCCCGAAACTCAGCGACCGTTTCGCAATCCTGTGGGTACGCAGCAGCGTCTCGACGGCATCGAGCGACGTCTCCTCCGGCAGCACGGCGGGCAGATCGTAGCTCAGGATACGCTGGCTTTCCGCCCGTGCCCGCCGCGACCGCACGCCCGACTGCTCGTAATCGAGCCGTGGATTGTAGGAGGTCAGCACCGCCTCCGCCGCAAAATCGCTGTCGTGCCCACGGTTTTCAGACCAGAGGGCCTCATCCTCGGTATCCGCGACGACGGTAATCTCCTTTGCCGCCAGGCTGACCTTCAGCCGCGACCGGAAACGCAGCCTGCCGCTGTCTTCCCCCACATCCACCTGAAACACCTCGAGCAGCGGTTCCAGAAGAGCCCGCGCAGAGGTCACCTCGCCCTGCACATAACCGGTCAGGTCGCCACTCACTTCGGAAACGTCGAAATCCTCAAAACCGTGCTCTGTCAGGATCGCGGCGATCGCATCGGCGAGCGTCGTTGCACCCAGCCTGCCGTTCAGCCAATGGCCGGCGCGCCAGTTACCGCCATCGCTCCAGGCCGAAAGATCGCCGGGAAAGGCCGGAACAGGCCTGGCATCCCAGGTCCAGACAAACACGTGGTCCCGGTCGACCACGCCGGCCGGCGTCGCGTCACCCTGCCACCAGCCATGATGCGCTTCCAGGAACCGCCGCTGCATGCTGTCGGACCGTCCGCCGCTCGAAAAATACGGCAGCGCGCTTTCGGCCGATTTCGGATCGATGAAGACGTTCGGCTGATTGGCGCCCTTGTCGACCGCCGGGCACCCGAGTTCGGTAAACCAGATCGGCTTCATGCCGGGCACCCAGGCCGTCGGCGTTATATTCTCGGCACCGCCCACACGGTCATGATGCTTGTTCGACCACCAGCCCAGGAGGTCCTTGTAACGATAGACCCACGGCTTGCCCGCCAGTCCATCCGAAATCAGCGATCGCACCCGGTTTCGCCGGTCCGCATCGCTCGCATAATACCAGTCGAAACCCTCGCCGGCAGCGATCTGCGCCGCCATCGCTCGGACGTCATCCACAAGCCGAAAACCATCCGGATTGTCTGCGACAAGATCTTCGTCGCGCCAATCGCCGAGCGGCATGTAGTTATCGATGCCGACCGCATCGATATCCGCCGAAGCCCAGAGCGGATCGAGATGGAAATGCACCTCGTCCGAACCGTCCTGCGGGTGATAGCCGAAATATTCGCTCCAGTCGGCGCCGTAGGTGAGCTTCGTCTCCGGCCCGACGATCGCCCGCACATCCGCCGCAAGCCCAACCAGTTGCTGCACGAAAGGAAAGGCCCCCGTCTCGTCGCGCAATTGCGTCAGCCCGCGTAGTTCCGAGCCGAGGATGAAACCATCGACCCCGCCCGTGGCTGCCGCCAGGCCGGCATAATGCAGCACCATGCGCCGGTATCCTTCGGAACCGGCGCTGAAAGCCTGCGCCTGAGCCCGCGCTTCCTCCGTCTTATCCGCCGACGCCGGAAAACAGGTGATCCGCCCGCGCCAGGGAAAGGCCGCCTGCTCCACGCCACGGTAGGGATCCGGCAGGCCGTTGCCGGGCGGGATATCCATCATCACGAACGGATAGAGATAGACCTTCAGCCCACGCGCCCTGAGGTCGGTGATCGCCTGCGCCACGCTCGCGTCGCTCGGCGTGCCGCCGAAAGCCGGCCCGCCGTCCTGGCTCACCAGATGCGCATCGCCGCGCGACATGCCGGCCACCGACCACTCCGCGCTTTCCTCCCGTCGCTCGGGCACCTCGACGCCCGGCACGATGCGGCAATGCCCTGCCCTGAGGTCCGTTCCGAACCAGGAGACCACCAGCGCCACCCGTTCGAGGTTGGGGCAGAGCGCCTGCAACTCATCGAGCGACGCCTGCCAGTCGGTGCCGGCCGCCAGCGTATGGCGATTGAGAATGCGCCCGCTGCCCTCGCCGGTCTTCTCCGTCACCGGCACAGTTGCATAACCATGCTCCGTCGCGCCCGGCGTGACCGTCACGGCGCGTATCTGATGTTCGAGCCTGCCGACCGGCCGCAGCACCTCGAACTGCAGCAGCGGAATGCGATTGCCGAAACTGTCGAGCGGCAGCCGATCGAACACGACATACGCCAGCCCGCGATAGGCCGGCGCATTGCCCTCGCCCTGCTTCGCCTCGATCAGCGGATCGGGCAATTGCTCCCCGTCGCCACGATAGACCCGCATCTCGATTGCCGTCAGGTCGAGCTCACGTCCATCGGCCCAGACCCGCCGCACGCCGGCGATCGGTCCCTCGCAGAGCCCGACCGCGAGGTTTGCGAAATAGCGGAACGTCTCCACCCGCGGCCCGCTCGTCGCCTTGCCGCCGGAGCGCTCGCGCGTCACCTCTTCCTCGAAACGCGTCGCCCAGATCAGCGTGCCGCCGATCCGCGCCGTCCCGTAGATGCGGTTGATCGCCGTTCCTTCATCAGCACCCGGAATGCGTGCAGTCGCAAGACGCGGCCCGGAGATGGTCGTGCCGCTGCCGCCGATCAGCGCCCGATCGACCATGCTGCCGGCCAGCGCCCCTGCCGCCCGCCCAATGATCGCACCGACCGGACCGAACACGCTGCCGAGCGCCGCACCCGCCGCCTGGAAAAGGATAGTGGCCATCAACAACTCCGCATATTCTAAAAGGCGAGCAAACCACTGGAAGCTCGTTTCGATTGCGTGATATGAGGTGATAGGTTGAGCGCAAAAGCAGCGTGCGCCGCACCAGCCGGCGCGTCGATGGTGTAGGGGTCACATCGACCTTGGCAGAGGCCCTGCTCTCAATCATGGAGGGGATGTTATGAGGCGAAGGCCTTTTAGCGTCACGCTGATGGTGAAGAAAACCCGGACGGGCTGGTCTATCGCCGTCCGGGTCATATTCGCTAGCTAAGTAAAACGATGGGCGAGGCTGCAACCTCGCTCATCACTCCAAAAAAGATAACAATCTCTTGGCAACCAACAAGTAATCCTTAGTTGCATAAATTACAACTTTTAAGTTTTCCAGGTTGTGCTGCGCATGATCAAGGATCGCATCGGAAACCGGTGCACCCCCGCAATCCGTCGCCGCCACGATGGTACCAGCGCCGAACGCGTCACCGCCGATTGCTCATAGGCATGGATGAAATGCTGCGGCCCGGCCAACACCCCGGCATGTTTGGCCGCGCAATCCGGCCGCCAGCGAAACAGCAGGACGTCGCCAGGCTCCGCCTCCGCCAACGGCACCGCCGGCCCGAAGAGCCGCGCGGCCGCGTCCGCAAGCCGGTCTTCACCGCTCCGCTCCGCCCAATCGGGCGCATAGGCGGGCACCGTCTCCGGCTCCTCGCCGTAAAGCTCGCGCCAGATCCCGCGGATGAGCCCGATGCAATCGCAGCCGACGCCCCTCGTAGCGCCCTGATGTCGATAGGGCGTGCCTATCCATCCCTCGGCCAGTGCCACGACCCGCTCGCTTTGCCCGCTCATTCGAAGATCGGGCCGCCGTCATGGACCCGCTCCCCATCGACATAGGAATAGGCAAAATCGGCGCCGGGAACATGCGGAAAACCGCGGAAATTCAGATGGTTCGCAAAGCGCGCCTTGCAGGTTGCAAACGACTTGTCGCATCCCGCGGTCAGCGTAAACGTGTGGCCCGCCGCAACCGGCTCCTCCAGTGGCAGCCAGAAAGTCAGCTCCACCGAACCGTCCGACCTCTTCTCGTGCGCGTCGACATCGACCGCCACGCCGTCCGAAAACGTCAGCACGCCGTGGCGGAAAAACCCGCTCGCGAAACCACCGAGCCCCGAGACCACAATCCGGCTCGCGTCCTTTACCGCGACCACCGCCCCTTCGCCGCGCCACAGGGCCAGGTCTACGCCGCAGCGCGTATCCCCGAGGCTCGCGTCGCAGCGTCGGTTGTAGACGCGCCCCTGCGGCTGGCTCAGCCGATGCGCCAGACTGCGCAGCTCTGCGCGAAACTGACCGCCGGTGCGGGAAACCTCGCCGATCTCCCGCACGTTCAAAAGCACGTGCTGGTCCGGTGCCGCCCAATTGACGAGAAACAGTTCCACCCGCGCACCGTCGTATCTGCCGGTCGCCAGATCCTGCTCGCCAATCGCCGCATTTGAAAAGCCACCGACGACCTCGTCGGCGCTGGCGGAAAGTCCCGTTGCCGCCTCCGCCTCGCTTGCCGAAAACCCGCTTGCCGCCAGGAAGGTCGTGCCGCTGAATGTCAGGTCATGGTCGTGTTCGGTGAAACCCAGGATCACGCCGTCGCGCCGCGTCACCCGCCATGCGTGACAGGTGGTCGTTGCCTCCTGCGCCAGATGCTCGGCCAGATCAGCCGGTATGGTTCTCATGCCAAAACCTCCGTCAGCGGAATGGTCGGGATGCGCCCGGCATCAAAATGCGCGAGGTTGACGTCGATCCGGTCGGTATCGAACCGCACCGGCACGTCGAATTCGTAACCCGCCCGCACCGCCGCCCCGGCCGGTGGAGCATGCCCGGCGGTAAAGGTGACGATTCCCGTTGCCGCATCGACGGACCAGGCTTCCGCAGGTACTGCGACGCCGTCCACCGACAAGGTGACCGAGCCAGTGACCGGCTTGACGATCCGCCTCGTCCAGCTGCCGCCGCCATCCGCGTAGGTTTTGACGAGCTGGAATGCCGCGGTCTCCCCGTCGCCCGTGCCGATTGCCTGGTCGGTCGCCGATAACGCCTCGCCCGGCGCGCAGGATTTCCAGTCGACGGGATCGCGGAACCGAAAGCCGTAAAGCTGCCCGCCCCGCGCCTCGAAAAATTCCAGCACCGCATAAAGATCGGTGAGCGATTTCACCCCCGAACCGGCATCATAGCTGCGCCTTGAATCCCGCCAGCGCTGGTTGCGCTGCTCGCGCCCGTTGGAAAGATTGACGATATCGGTGCGCCGCACCGGCCCCCCGGTTGCCCCGAGCGCCAGGCGCAGCGGGAACCGAACCTCGTGAAAACCGCTCATCTCATCCTCGCAACATCATCGTCACAAACCACGCCGCCCGCGCGAGACGCTACGCGCCAGCATGGCGGAAATCTGCCCTTCGCTTTTGCGAAAGCTCGCGGCATCGCTCGCCGTCACGTTGAAGACGATCTGCGGCGTGGCCTCGCCCGCCGACGCAACGCCGAGTGCGCCGTCCGGCCCGCGTCTGAGCGGCAGGATCGCTTCCGCGCCGGCCTCGCCCATCAGGCCCATATCGCCGCCCATCGGGAAGAAGCTCGGGGAACGCACGACACCGCCGTCGGCAAACGGCGTCACAGACCCCACCAGTCCGCCGATCGCATTGCCCAGCATGTTTTCGAGCGGCTTCAACCCGGCCGCCAGCGCGATATCCGAAAGCCGGTTGCCGAGCCCCTTGAGTACGTCCTCGAGCCCGCGCCCGCCCGTCGTCGCGGATCTGAGGGCCCCGGTCAGTGCGGCCCCGAAGCGCTGCGAGCGGACTTCGAGATCCGCCATCACGCCGGTCAGCGCCTCCGCACCGGAGAGCGTGCCGGCCAAACTATTGTCGTCTTCCATTGTGGACTCCCGTTTCGTCGCCGCGGTCCTTCATAGGAAATCTTGCAAGATCCGCCCCTCATCCGGCTGCCGCCACCTTCTCCCCGTTTTCACGGGGAGAAGGGCGCAAGTCGCGCCGACCTTGCCCAATCACGGGCAACACGCAAGGCACGTCCCCTCTCCCCGTCAAAACGGGGAGAGGGTTAGGGTGAGGGGCAATTTTGGACGCAACGCCAACTGACAGAAACAAGACGAGCGGCAGACTCACTCATCCGGAAACGCCTGCATCAGCGCGTCCAGCCCCGCTCTCTCGATTCCAGCGCCACGTCCCTTCAGCCCGCCGGTCATGGCAAAAAACTCGACGGGCGTCAGCGCCCAGAAATCCCTCGGCGGAAGCCGCAGCAGGCAGAGGCCGGCATGCATCACCACATCCCACGGAAACGGTAACCTCGCCTCGTCGATCGCGATTGAGGCCGAGAACCCACTCGAAGTTCCTCCTGCGATCGCTCCGATGCCCGCTGCGGCTCTCAAGGGTTTGCCGTGGCTTTGCCGCCCGGCTCCGCAAACGTCGCGGCCAGCAGATCCCCGACAATCTGCGCATAGGCTAAAATTCCGCCCTCGATGCTCATTGCCGCCACCTCATCGTCGGAGAAGAGATTGCCGCCGCCTCTCAGGCCGGCACCGATCAGCCGGATCATGTCCGCCGCCTTCAGCCGCCCGGAGGAAAACCGTTCCGCCAGCCCGTTGAGGTCGCTGACGGAAAACGCGGTTTCCAGTTCCGCCAATGCGCCGAGCGTCAGGCAGAGAATGCGGCGGTCGCCGTCGATCACCGCCTCCACCTCGCCGCGCCTGCGGTTTGCGTGTCCGCCCGCCATCACAGCACTTCGAAGGTCAGGCTGCCGGCCGATTCCAGCGCCAGTTCAAAGCGGATCTCGCCATTGTGCTCGCCGGAATATTCGAGCGCCGTCACCTGGAACGGTCCGGTCAACGTGCCGAAGGCCGGGATCAGGATCTGCCAGGCCAGAATACTGCCGGCAAAGAATGCAGCCCGCACCAGCGCATCGCTTTCCTGGTCCTTGAAAATGCCGGCGCCGGTCAGCGAAGCGCGCTGCACGCCGGCGCCACCCAGAAGCTCGCGCCAACGCCCGGCGCTTTCGGCATCGGTGATGTCGACGGTCTCGGCATTGAAGGCGAGGCGCTTCGAGCGCAGCCCCGCCACCGTCAAGAACGCGCCGTCATTGTCGATCTTCAAGAGCAGGTCCTTGCCCTTCTGCGCCACCATGTGGAAGTCCTTTCCGCTGTTGTCCGTTTGTCGCTTCCGCACCGTAAAAAGCGGTGCTAGAGCATCGGGCGCTCAACCATCCCTTTCGCGAATGCCTCCCGCCGCCATGCCCAAAATCCTCCCGCTGCGCTCGGCGCAGACGATCGCCGTGCTCGCCGTCACCCAGATCATTTCCTGGGGCACGACCTTCGATATGCTCGGGGTCATGGGCCGCATCGTCGCGCCGGAACTTAATCTTCCGAACGAGGTCGTGTTCTTCGGCCTGTCGATCATGATGCTGGTCAGTGCGCTTGCCGGTCCCGCGACCGGGCGGCTGCTCGGTCGCCATGGCGCTGCAAAGGTCATGGCGAGCGCGTCCGTCATCTTCGCGATCGGCCTCACGCTGCTCGCGAGCGCTCACGAAATCCTGGTTTACGGGCTCGCGTGGATCGTGATCGGCATCGGCGGCGCGCTCGGCCTGTCGGCGCCGGCCTACACGGCGGTCGTCGAGCGCGAGGGGCTGGGCGGCAAGCGCATCATCGCCATCCTGATGCTGTTCACCGGCCTTTCGGCGACTATTTTCTGGCCGCTCCTGGCGCTGATGAACGATCTCGTCGGCTGGCGGATGACGTTCGTATTCTCAGCCATGCTGCAGCTCTTCATCTGCCTGCCGCTCTATCTGTTCGGCCTTCCCAAACCGATCGACCGCAACGAGCAAACACAGGCCACGGATACGGTTCCTGTCGATTTCACGCCGCCGGAACGCCGTCGCGCCTTCTTCCTGGTGGCGGCGGCAACGGCGATCAGCTCGTTTATCAGCTTCGGCCTGTCACCCTCGCTGCTGGCCCTGCTGCAACAGGCCGGCGCCTCGCCAGCACTTGCCCTGCAGCTCGGCTCGGCCCGCGGCGCGATCGGCGTTTCCGCCCGCTTCGTCGACATGGCGCTTGGCCGACGCGGCAATGCGCTTCTCACGTCGCTTGTCGGCACCGGACTGGTTCTCTTCAGTTTCCTGCTCGCCGCGACCGTCACGTCCTCGCCCCCAGTCCTGGTGGTGTTCATGGTGCTCTATGGCTTCGGCACCGGCGTGCTCGCGGTCGCCCGCGCGCTCCTGCCGCTGTCGCTGTTTTCGCCCCGCGAATTCGGCCTGCAATCGGCCCGCCTGTCGATGCCGCAGAACCTTGCCAATGCCGCCGCACCGGTCATCTTCACCGCCCTCCTCGACCGCGTCGGCGCCACGGCGGCGCTTGTGACCGGCGCCGTGCTCTCGGCAATCTCGCTGGTATTGGTGCTGATGCTGGTGGGGCTGGTGCGCAGCGCGAATGGGCGGAGCCGCCTAGCTGCTGATCGAAGCCAGGATATCCTTGACCGGTAATAGCAAGGTCCGGTCCAGTCCCTTGGCCTGGCGGAAACCGTATCTGAGGTAAAACCTTGTTGCCTCATCGTCGAGCGCATGAACCATCACTGCCCGGAACGCCACCACTTCAGAGGTCGCAACCACGGCCAACAGAGCATTCTTCAGCAGTTCGCCGCCCAGCCCTTGTCCATGATGCCTCCGGTCCACCGCAAGCCGAGCCAGCAGGGCCACAGGGATCTCGCCCGGCGCCTGATGGCCCTTGACATGACGGGGCGCTTTTTCACGCGAAATCATGCCGGCGCAAAGCGAGTGGTAACCGACCACCCGAAAATCGGCGTCGGCAATCACGAAGGTCCGTGTGTAACCCTGCACCTGATTGTGAAGCGCCATCTCCTTCAGGAAGACATCGAGCACCGGCTTGCCGCTGTCGAACTCCCCAAGATGATGCTGTTCACTCAGCGGGGCCGGTTTGCGATACATGGTCTCAGTCGAGCCATTCGCGGTTCGACTTCAGCAGAGCCGAGAGTTTCTCATTGACCTGAGCAGGCTCGCCAAGCAGATCCTCGACGGCATCGAAGACAGTCGCGTCGACACCAATGAACCGCTGGTCCAAAAGCTCCTTCTGGGCCACTGCAAAGGCCGCTTCCGTCATGAATGCTGTCAGCGACTTACCGGAAATCTCCGCCGCGCGGGCAATCACGTCCCGCGTGCCGGCATCGATCCGCAAATTGATCGTTTCGCTTTTTCGAAGAGCTACCATTGCCATCACCCCAATGCACATACATTGTATATACATCTCCGGTGAAATATTCAATGATCAGGCTTTCATTATTCCGTCACCGCCCGAAACCGCATCTCCGCCAGATAGAACTTCGTCTTCGGCTCCCGCCGCGTCCTTGTGCCGACCTGCAGCAGGTTCACCAGCACCGCACCGTCGAGCGGCAATGCCGCATCGTGGAGCAGGCCATGCACCAGGCCGGCGATCTCCTGTGCCTGCCGCCGTCCCTCGCCGTCCGACCAGATTTCCAGAACCAGAAGATGTTCCTCGCCGGCCTCGCTGGCTGTCGAAAAATCCCGTGTCTCCATCTCGCCGAACACAATGCAGGGCAGTTTTGGCCGCGGCAGAAGCCGGTCTCGGATGCCGTCCGTGCCGATGATCGCGGTCAGCGCCGCATCACTGGCAAGCGTCTGGTGGATCGCCTGCAGAAGCGCATTTCCCGCCGTCATCGGGCTTCCTCCTCGCATTGGCAGACGAGATAACGCCGCGTCTCGTCCGGATCGCGCACCAGCTTGACCAGGAATATCCGGCCGCCCTTTCGAAACCGCTGGCCGGCTGAAATGCCGTCGCGGAACCGTGTCCAGATGCGGTGGCTGATGGTGCCGGCCTCTGCGGCCGCCTGTTCGGCTACCACGACCGAGAGAGGCTCGATCCGCGCCCAGAGCGTCGCCGTCACCTCCCAGGCGACCGTCGCGCCGCCTTGCCGGTCCGGCATCGCCTGCGGCGCCTCGAGGTCGAGCCTTGCCGTCATCAACCCCGGATCGAAGAACACGACCATTAGAGCCTCCGCATCCGGAAAGGCGCGATCAGCCGCTCATAGCCGTCGGGGATGCCGGCCGGCTGGTTCTCCGGCGAAACGACGCCGCGGAAGGCGAACATGTGGCCGATATGGATCGACATCGCCCGTTTCAGCGTATCCGGCACATCGGTGCCCGCCTCGCCGAAACCGGCCGAAAAGTCGATCTCGATGCCGTTGATCGACCTGCCCGGCGCCGGTGGGTGCCGCAGCCAAAGCCGCGCCGGACGGCCCTTGCCGTCGAGCAGATGATCTTCCAGTGGAACTTCAAGCGCAGTGCCGTCAGCGTCGTAAACCGTAACGTTCTGAATCTCTTGCACCGGCGATCTCGAAATCCGGATCACCCCGTCCGCCGGCCAGCGGTCGAGATAGAACCGCCAGGTTTGAGAGATCAGGCAAAGCCCCGTCTCCCGCTCAAGGTGCTCGCGGGCGGTGCTGATCAGCGAGGCCAGCAACGCATCCTCGTCGCTTCCGTCAAGACGCAGATGCGCCTTCACCTCGGCAAGCGTCAGCGGCTCCGCGGAAGGCGGAGTGGTTTGGGCATAGGTCATGGGGATCCCGGGGGTGAGTAGTGGTTAGCCGGTAGTGAGTAGTAAGGCGCAAGCAGAGGGCGTGACGTGGAAAAGGCGGCCAACTGATTGGCCGCCCCTACTCACTAATCACTACCCACTACTCACTTTGCGGCGGCTCATGCCGCCGCAAACTTCACCACCTTGATCGCCTCGAAATTCTGCACCCCGCCGCCGACGCGCTTGGTGGTGTAGAAAAGCACATAGGGTTTCGCCGAATAGGGATCGCGCAGGATACGCACGCCCGCCCGGTCGACGACGAGATAACCGGAGCGGAAATCGCCGAACGCGATCGAGAGCGAGTTCTCCGCCACGTCGGGCATCTCTTCGGCTTCGGCGATCGGAAAGCCCATCAGCGAGGCCGGTTGGCCGGCTGATACCGGCGGGTGCCAGAGATAGTTGCCGTCGCCGTCCTTGAACTTGCGGATGTCGCCCTGCGCCTTGCGGTTCATCATGAACGTGCCGTTCTGGCGATGGCCGGCCTTCAGCGCATAAATGACCTCGATCAGCGTGTCCGAAGGACCGGTCGTTTTCCAACCGCCCGCAACGCCGGTGGCGATATGGCCGATATTGCCCCAGCTCCAGGAGCCTTCCGCCACCGTCGGATAGGACAGAAATCCTTTCGGCTTGTTGGTGCCGTCGCCGCGGATGAAGGCGTCGCCCTCCTGCTCGGCAAACACGATGTCCACCTCGCCGGCGATCCAGGCCTCGATGTCGACCGCCGAGTCGTCCAGCAGCGACTGCGTCGCGGCCGGCATGGCGTAGAGCTCCATGGTCGGGAAGGTGAGCTCCGTGAGCTGCGGCGTATTGGTCTGCGGCCGCGCCGTGGTCTCCGCCACCCAGCCGGTGGAAAGCCCGGCCGCCGCGAACGGCTTCTTCAGCACGGCGGAGGATACGGTACGCACGGTCGAGAGCGCCCGCATCGGCGAGACCGCCGAAATCCGCCGGCCGATTTCCGTGTCGGTTTCCGGCGGCACGAGATAACCGCCATCGGCACCGGTCCCGGAAGAAAACGCCTTGGCCTCCAGTTCGCGCAGACCGTTTTCCTCGCCGCGGCGGACATAGGCGTCGAAGGCCGCCTTATGCTCCACGACCTCTGCCGAAAGCTCCGAGCCGCCGCGGCCAAGCTGCGGCCTGGCCTTCTTCAGCACCAGCTGGTCGAGCACCTTCTTCTGGTCGTCGACGGCGCGGTTGATGCGGTCCATCTTGTCGCGGGTCACGACGTCGGCGGTCAGCTTCTGCTCGATCTCGCCGAGGCGCCGGTCGTTGACCTCCTTGAAGGCCTCGAACGCCTCCATAAATTCGTCGAAGGCCGCCGTCACCGTTTCCGGCACTCCCTTGACTTCGGGGGCTTTCACTTCGGGCGCCACGCTTGCCATCGTTCTCGCCTGCTCGGTCATATCACTTTTCCTTTGAAGGTTGATTTCATCATCATCTTCGCCGCCCGCCGCATCTGGCGGACGAGTTCGGTTTCCCTGTCGCGGAAGAACCGCGCATGCTTGACGTTGGAGACCCGCGCCGATGGCAACATCGGAAAGGTCACCACCGAAATTTCCCACAGATCGGCCTCGAGGATTTTGCGCACGCCCGTCTTGGCGTCGGTGCGGGCCTTGACCGTGCGGAACCCGATCGACAGCCCGTCGAGCGCGCCGGATTTCATCAGCGCCAGCACCTCGCGGGAGCGGGCGACGCCCGGCGACAGCATGCCCTCGACGTAAAGCCCGCGGGCATCCTCCCGGATCGTCCGCCAGGCGCCGATCGGCTCGGAAGGGTCGTGCTGATAGAGCATCCGCACCCCAGGCGCCCCACGCTCGACGAGGCAATTGCGAAAGGCGCCGCGCTCGATCGTATCCTTGCCGAGGTCGACTTCGCCGAAGACGCTGGCGTAACCGGAGAAAACCCCGTCGCCGGTAAGCCCAGCGAGTTCCAGATTGGCAAATTTGCGCGCAGTCGGACGCGGCCCGCGATAAGCGTGCATTGGTATTCTCCTAACGATTGAATTGGTGCTGGCCCGGACGACGGCCGAAGTTATGCCCCGCCGCCCCGTCCCCCATATCTGACGGCGATCCGCGCCAGCGCGCCCAGCACCCACCAGGCACAAAGACTGGCCGCTGCCGACCCCGTCAGCATCACTTCCACGCCGGAAAGCTCCCCGCCGATCCCCAGCCGCTCCACCAGCCAAAGCCCGGTCGGCCCGCCGAAGATCATCCCGCAACTCAGGCCCGTCAGAAACCGGCTCGCCGCCTCGCGACGGCTCTTCGGCAGCAGATAGATCAGCGACACGCCGGCTCCCGCCGTGGCGCCCACCGCCTTGGCGGCCCAGATGCCGGCCAGGGCGCCCGGATCGTTTCCGAGATCAGCCATTTTTAATCTCTCTTGTTTATGATGCACGCATACGGACCGAACGGCGCCGCTGCCATGCAACCAGCCGTTCCGCGCTCGACACAGGGTCGGCGGATCCAATTTCCATGAATATTCAGAATCGCTTGGGGCTACTTGCTGCGACGTTGAGTCCGGCACTTCGCAAGTTGAGTGAGTTCGGAGACCGATTCAGCAGACCTGCAGAAAGTGTGCCTCCTCAAGGATTTCATTCGAAGTCGTCGTCTTCGTCCTTTTCGAGATCCGCTGGCCCCTGCCGCGCATGCATGATGGAGACAATCAGTATCCGATCCGCCTCGATGACATAGTCCAGATGATAGGGCGCAGATACGAAACGGCGAATTCCTTCGACCGGCGCCACAGCGGTCCCGACACGAGGATGATCCGCAATCAACCGTGCCGCCCTCTTGACCTGTTCCGAAAAGGCAATGGAGACCGTCGGCTGAATTGGGCAAGATACGCCCTTTCCCGTTGGACGTAGCGTATCGCTTCTTCCGACAGGAACACCTTCATCAGGCGGCGTCCTCGCGGTTGAGACGGTCAAGCTCAGTGAAAAACTCCTCCGCCTCCACGAAGCGCCCGGCCTCGATATCCTCCCTGCCACGCTGGATGCTCAGGATTTCGCTTCCCTCCGCCATCAGGTAATATTTCAGCGCCCGGACGATCACCCAGGATCGGCTTCTGTCCGCTGTCTCAGCGATCTTCTCGATGTCCTCAAGGATGTCGAGCGGCAGGCGCAGCGTGATCGGGTCTGAAAGAACAGGCTTGGCCATCTGGGCCTCCATTTGTAATACGACGTATTACAATCTACACCCCTTGCTTACGGATTAATACCCCACCGCCTGGCGCTTCTCCTCGTCGCTCAGGAACGCCGCCGCCCCGACCCTTGCCCACAGCGCCTCACGCTCGGCGGAAAGGCCGGCGATCCGGTCGAGATCCGGCTCCAGCCGCAGCCGATCGCCATAGGCCTCCGACAGCCAGGCGGAAAAGCTCGCGGCGGTACGGGAGATCAGCGGCAGCACGGTGAGGCGGTAGAAGGCGCGGTTGGCCTCCTGGTAGTTGGCATAGGTATTGTCGCCCGGAATGCCGATCAGCATCGGCGGCACGCCGAAGGCGAGTGCGATGTCGCGGGCGGCCCCGTTCTTGGCCTCGATGAAATCCATGTCCTTCGGCGACAGGCCCATCGCCTTCCAGTCGAGCCCGCCTTCGAGCAGCAGCGGCCGGCCGGCATTGACGGCGCCGGAATAACCCGCCTCCAACTCGTCCTTCAGCCGCTCGTACTGGTCGACGGAGAGGTTGCCGCCGTCCTTCGGCTGGTAGACCAGCGCGCCGGAAGGTCTAGCGGAATTGTCGAGCAGCGCCTTGTTCCAGCTCGCCGCCGCATTATGCAGGTCGAGTGCCGCACCCGCCGCTCCGAGCGGCGGAAAACCGCAATGGTCGTCGAGCGGATGAAACAGCTTGAGGTGCAGCAGGGCGATGCCATCGCTCTCGGCCGGCAGCCGCCGCGTGGTGCCGCCGGCGCGGTAATCGTAACCCGCCACCCAGCCGTCGCGGCCCTCGACCACGCTCACCCGGTCGGGCCGGAGCAGATGCAGTTCGCGTAAGCTCCCGTCGATCGACAACGGCTCGACATAGGCATTGCCGGAAAGCGCCAGGTGCCCGTAGAGCGCCTCGAAAAAGTCAGGCCCGCCCTGCCGGCCGTTCGGCCGCGCCAAGAGCGCCAGCGCCGGATGTTCGGCAAGCTCCGTCGCCCCGTCATAGGCAAGCCACGGCACGGCTGCGGCGGCTTCGGCGATCATCCGCACCGCCCGATAGGCGACCGGGTTCCTCATGAAGCCCGCCCGCGCCAGCGCCGCATAGGACCGCCCCGACCACTGCGCCGCTCCCTCGCCCGAGACGATCGCAAAACCGGAGGCCGTCTTGGTTTCGGTTTTTTGGGTGTCGGTCCCCTGGATTTCGGGCACGGCCTGTCGCCCACCCGCGGAAAACCAGGGGCGCCGGAATGGAGATTTCATCGTGACTTGTCCTTTTCGCTCGCGGGCGCCAAGGCCCACTTCAGGGAAGCGGCAGGGGCGATTTCACCGCGTTTTCACTGTCGAAATCGGCCGCAATGCGCATTTCGCGGATCGGGCGGACGATATCGATCGATGCCTGGTAGACCGGATGCGCCTTGTAGGCTGCCAGCGCCGCCGCATCCTCGAATTCGCCGTAGACGACCAGATCGACTTCGTTGCCGAGCTGGTCGCTCTTCACATTGGCGCCGATCTCCAGGGTCAGCGCATGCGGGTTGCCGGTCAGAAGCGAAAGACCTGCCCGGACCCGGTCGATCTCGCCTGCCTGCGCCGTGAAAAATACGATGTGGCGTATCATGGAACCTCCAGCAATGCGGAGGCCTGCTATCATGGCCTGCAGTGGGCTTCAATGCGGCTTGGTGTCCAGCGCCTCGGCGAACATTTGCGCATGCCGCGCCACCAGGTCCGCCCGGTCGTTGCCGTTGATGATTTTTCTGGCGCCCAGCCAATCCGCCCTGCCCCGCCCGAAATAATCGCCGAGCTTGCAGCCGGTGAAGCTGCCACACCACATGCCCTCGATCAGGATCGCGACCGACACCGGCATCTCCATCGCCCGGCCCGGATCCGCCACCAGGTCGATCCCGGTCACAGCCGACATCGCCGCGTAGTTCCGCCTGTGGGTGAGCTGCACCAGCCCGCGGCCGAGCCAGCTTTTTCCGTCCGCGTCCGGACGCCAGTAAGGCGTCTTCACCGACCCGAGCCGGCCCGCCGCAAAAGCTTCGTCCAGCCGTGCGATCGCCGACCTGTCGCTGGCCGCCAGGGTCTCGCGGACGGGCTGCATCGTGGCGGCCGTCTCGTGAAAGGCGGTCGCCAGCACATAGGCGAGCGGCTGCGCCTCATCCTGGCCGACCCTTGCCTGCCAGCCATCGAGAATCGCCGTCAGCCCCTCCACCTGACCGGCAGCGAGCCGGCCTTTGAAGAGCTTTGTCCGCACGAAATCAAAGAAGGCATACCGGTTGTGAGCCATCTGGTGCCTACTCCCATACCGCGTCGCAGGGTTTCAATCGGTTTAGAAAAACTAAATCGTTTTAAGCTTTTAGGCGGCAGTTTACTTTTTTCTAACGGTATGGAACCAACGGCGTCACACGACGTTCTTGTCGGCTTTCTAAACAACAGGAGATCATGATGATGCAGCAGCCCGCACCGGCCGCCCCTTCCAAGCCGATCCCGCAGCATGTCGTCGAGCGGATCGAATCCGAGTGGAAGCAGATGCGCGAAAGCGCCCAGCCAAAGCCGGTCACCCCGCGCTGATCATCATCACCTGAGCGGCGAGCCGCGCTCAAACACCGCGCACGCGCGGCTCCCCATGACCTTCCAGCATCAGCGCCGTCAGCGCCCAGACCAGCGCATCGAGCCGGTCGGGCGAACGGCCTGAAGACAGACCGTCCGGGCCGAAGTCACACATCTGATCTTCAAGCTCGGCAAACCGCCCGGCATGCGCCACCCGCCCCTGTTCGTAGAGGGCAGCAACAGGTTCGGCGCGCAGGAATTTTCCGCGCGTCGCCCTGACCATAGTCACCGGCAGCGCCGCATCGACGCTTTTCAGCATCGCCGTCACCATCTCGCCGCCCTGGTTCACCTCGGCCACCACCCGGTCCGCCTGGAAGCGCGCATAAGCGCGCGCCACCGCGTTCGCCCAGCCCGCCGGGGTTTTGCCTTCGACCGAACAATCGGCCAGCACCACCGCCCGGCCGCTCGCCTCCAATCCGGCGACGACGATGCCGCAGCAGGAATGTTCCCCCGAACCCGAAGGCGGGTCGACGGCAACCACAATGCGCCGCAGCGCCCCGGTAAACCGGATCGTGAAGGCCTCGAGGTCGGCCCGTTTCCACAGCGCGTCCTCGCGGTCCTCGATCAGCTCGCCGGCGAGTTCCTGCCGTCCGAGCCTCGTTCCCCCATACCGCGCATCCAGTGCCGAAATGAAGCCCGGTGAAAGGTTGCCGGCATTGGCCTGGGTCGAGATCCTCACGAGCTGCGTCCCGGGATCGGCGATCAGCCGTTTCAGGATCGGCACCGGCCGCGGCGTGGTCGTCACCAGCTGGCGCGGATCGGCCCCGAGCCTAAGCCCGAACTGCAGCATGTCGAAGGTTTCCTCCGCATGCCGCCACTTGGCGAGCTCGTCGCACCAGGCGAAATGAAACTGCGGGCCGCGCAGGCTTTCCGGATCTTCCGAGGAAAAGATCTGCGCGATCGCCCCGTTCGGCCAGACCAGCCTCCGGCGCGAAATCTCGAAATCCGGCCGGTTCTTTCGGGCAATCCGGCAGATGCCGGACACCCCGTCGATCATCACCTCGCGGGCATCGCCCAGCGTTTCCGCCACCAGCGCTATCCTGAGATCCGACCTGCTGCCGACCGAGGCCAGCCCATGGATCCATTCCGCGCCTGCCCGCGTCTTGCCCGAACCGCGCCCACCCATGATCAACCACGTCCGCCAGTCGCCGGCCGGCGGCTTTTGGTCGGGACGGCCCTTTATATCCCAGTCGCGTTCATGAGCGGGCATGAAGCCAGATAGAGACGTGTCGGGCTCGTCATTCCGCTCCAGAGCGTGCTCGCTTCCAGGAGCAGACCCGTGCGGCAGACCGATCTCCCCCCTTGAGGGGGAGATGCCCGGCAGGGCAGAGGGGGGTGCTGCGGCACATTCTTCGACAGTTGAGTTCGCGGCGCCACCCCCCTCTGTCACCTTCGGTGACATCTCCCCCTCAAGGGGGGAGATCGGAGGGCGTTTGCCGCGCCCGGCGTTTCCTTGCTCAATCACGCTTCTCAAGGCCGTGCTTTTCACAACGGCTTCGCAATATTCCTCCCGCGCAGCCGTGATCGTCCGCAGACCCCGGTTCAACCCCGACGCCCCCTTTGAGGCTTTGACCGCGATCTTCTCCTGCGCTCGCAGCAAGGTCCGTTGGCTCGGAGGACGCGTGTCCAAACCTCTCCAAAACGAGGGGCGGCGGTCCATCCCGCTTCCATGCTTCGAAAAGCCGATAGGCGTTTTCATTGGCGCGATCCTCGATCATTTTCAGGAAGCGGACCTTGGCCTCCTCATACCCACCCTCGTCCGCATCGCGCTCGGCGGCCTCGTCGCGGTCGCGGGCGAGCTGGCGTTGCAGGCTGTCGACCTTTTCGAGCGTGCGGACGATCAGAGACATGGCGTCGGTCGCGGCCTTCACGTCGGCACGCGCCAGTTTCTGGGCGGCGTCGTCGCCATCTGTGAGCGCCGCCTCCGCCGCGGTCCGCATCCGCCGGAAGGTCGAAAACTGGTCGCGCATTTCGACGGTCATCTCGTTCAACAGCCGCCGCAGCTCCTCGCCCGGAGAGAATGCGCCCTCGGCCGACTTGATCTCCAGCAGCACGCCGCGCACGGCGTCCGAAAGCACGGAATCGTCCATGACGACCGCGTCGCCATAGACGGGCGCCTCCGTCCAGAGCCCGAAAAGCGCCGGATCGAACGTCTCGAATTCATCCATCTGGGATATCCCCGGGGCCGAAATAGGAGCCAAAATTTCGGCGCAGAAAATCCCGCCGCCCCCGTTTCCGGTCACCGCGCGTCCCCACTGCCGATTGTCGAGATAAAAAGAAGGCCCGGCTTTGGGACCGGGCCAATTTGACTGGAAGTCTTGCCACCGGCCGCCCGAAGGCCACTTGCCGGCGCAATTCTTCGACTGTGCCTAGAACCTACCAAACAACCGTCACGCCGTCAAGGACTATTTTCCTAATTAGCAAAAATTAATTTACAGGTGTCACGTCCCGCAGAACGTCTGCGTCACCCGCTCCTCAGGCTTCGGCGGCTGCATGTAGCTCACGAATTCCGGCCGCTCTTCGAAAGGTTTTTCCAAGGCCTCCAGCAACCGTTCGAAGAAGCTGAAGTCGCCGTAATTGGCGGCCGAAAGGGCTTCCTGGACCTTGTGATTGCGGGGGATAACCGCCGGGTTGACGGCGCGCAGTCCTGCCGCCAGTTCGCCGACCGGCCGCGCCTCCGCGGTCAACCGCTCGCGCCAGCCGGCGAGCCAGGTCTGCGCCTTGTCGGGATCGGCAAAACACTTGAGGAACGCCTCTTGCCCGCCCTCCGCTGCATCGGCAAGCCGCCGGAAGGCCAGCGTAAAATCCGCCTGCCCCTCGTGCATGGCCGCCAGTAGCGCCTGGATCAGCTCGCCATCGCTGTCAGTCTCGGTCGCAAGGCCGATCTTTGCCCGAAAAACCCCGATCCACTCTTTCCGGAATCGCTCGCCAAAGGCCTTCAGCACGGCGTTCGCCGCTTCCACGGCCTTTTCCTCGTCCTCGTCCAGCAGCGGCAGCAGGCATTCCGCCAGCCGCGCAATGTTCCACCGGCCGATGCCCGGCTGGTTGCGATAGGCGTAACGGCCGCCCTGGTCGATCGAGGAAAACACCTTCATCGGGTCGTATTCGTCGAGGAAGGCGCAAGGGCCGAAATCGATCGTCTCGCCCGAAATCGTCATGTTGTCGGTGTTCATCACCCCATGGATGAAGCCGATACCCATCCAGCGGGCGATCAGATCCGCCTGCCGCGCCGCTACGCCCTGCAGCAGCGCCAGATAGGGGTTTTTCGCCGTTTTCAGCTCCGGATAGTGCCGCTCGATGACGTAGTCGGCGAGCAATTTGATCCCGTCATTGTCACCGCGGGCGGCAAAGAACTGGAAGGTGCCGATCCGCACGTGGCTGGCCGCGACGCGCACGAACACAGCGCCCTGTTCCACCGTCTCGCGATAGACCTGCTCGCCGGTCGCGACAGCCGCCAAGGCCCGCGTTGCCGGCACGCCGAGCGCATTCATCGCCTCGGAGACGATATATTCGCGCAGCACCGGTCCCAAAGCCGCACGTCCGTCGCCTCTGCGGGAATAGGGCGTCGGTCCGGCGCCTTTCAGCTGGATGTCGCGGCGTTTGCCGTTGCGGTCGACGACCTCGCCCAGCAATATCGCCCGCCCGTCGCCCAGCTGCGGCACGAAATTGCCGAACTGGTGGCCGGCATAAGCCATGGCGATCGGCATGGCGCCGGGCGGCATGACATTGCCGGCAAGGATCGCCGCCAGCCGGGCGGGATCGGAAAAATCGGCTTCGACGCCCAGTTCCTCTGCCAGTTCCGCGTTGAATTTCAGGAGCTTCGGCCCCTCCACTGGTTCAGGATAGACGGAGGCGAAAAACCTGTCCGGCAGGCGTGCATAGGAATTGTCGAACTGGAACACGGGAAGGTCTCCTTTGGCCGCCGGGATGCGGCGACCTTTTCTTCAAATATGGGAAATCTGTCCCGCCGAACAAGCGAAATGCGCTTTTGTTGCGCCCTCAAGCCTTGGTAAGCCGCACGCCGAAGCCAAGGAGAAATGTCAGCAGCGCACCGGCCGCCGCAGTCCCGTAGAGCCACAGGGCCGGCCCCCCGGTATTGCCGTTCTCCAGCGCCGAAACCAGGCCGGTCGCACTGGCGATCATGCCGGCGATCCCCGCGCCGATCGCGTAACCGGCGGTCGAAATCGTCGGCAGCAAGGCACTTGCGAGATCGCGCTCCTGCCTTGCTGCCGCTTCCATCGCCGCCTGGTTGACGCTTGCCCAGGCGACGCCGAAGCCCGTACCGATCGCCACCTGGCCCGCCAGCAGCAGCACCAGCGAGCCGCTCGCGAACGCGGCCGCGAGGCAGAGGAAACCGGCCAATTGAAACAATGCGCCTGCGCGCATCCACCGATGCCGCGGAGCAAGCGCCGTAATCCTGCTCGCGACCACGGCGACGGCACTCCAGGAGAGCGCCATGGTCACCACCAGATAACCGACCACCGCCGGCCGGAAACCGAAGACGGCGTCGATCATCAGCGCCAGGTAAACGCTGCCGACCGAGTGGCTCGCCGACATCAGGAACAGCACCCAGAACCCGTGCCCGAGAACCGAACCGAGCCGGAAGGCGCCTTCCGGAAACAGCCTCGGCCCGATCCGCCCATCGAGCTTCAGCGCCGGCAGGAACAGGCCCGCGCCTGCCACCACCGCCGCCGCCTGCATCGCCCCTCCGGTCACCACCGAGGAGAGCGACAGGACGAAGGAGGCCGCAAGGCAGAGCGAAATGGTGGCGGCGGAGAGCGGCACCGGCGCCGCCTCCGTCACCCTCACCTTCGCGGTCAGCGCAAAGACGGCCAGCAGAACCATGAAAGGCGAGACGGCCAGGAAAGACGCTCGCCAGGAATAGGCCTCGGTCAGAAGCCCGCCCGCCAATGGTCCGGCAATCGCCGCCACCGCCCAGACGATCGCCTCCACCGCAAACACCTTGGCGATCAGCGCGGAGGGAAAGTTGGCGGGGATGAGACTGTAACAGATCGCTACGATCAGCCCGTCGGCAATGCCCTGCAGCAGGCGCCCGGCCATGATCCAGGAAAAGGCCGGCGCCGACAGTGCCAGCAGCCCGCCGGCCGCAAAGATCAGCGCCGAAAGGACGAGAATGAAGCGCGCGCCGAACCGGTCGCGCATCGCCGCAGCCCCGGTGCCGCCGGCGATCGAGCCGAGGAAATACAGCGTATAGGCCCAGCTGAAATAACCCGTGCCGCCGATTTCTCTCGCTGCCGGCGGCAGCGCCGCAACGATCGCGAACTGGTTGAAGGCATGCAGCCCGATCCCCGCCGAGATCAGCCCCAGCATCGCCCCTTCGCGGCCTCCGAGAAGCCTCGACCAGCCCACATTAATGTCCTGCAACACGCCCTGCCCCTTATCCGGTTTTTCAGTCCCGGGCACGCTACAACCTCAAGTCTGATTGAGGTCAAGGGGGAAGCCCAAAATTAAACCTTCGCGTTTTCAGTATCTTAAGGCGTAATTGCAGATTCTCTCCGATGTTGTATTTTAGCTACAGCTTTCCAAGCAAACCGCTCTATTTGCGTTTTTGCCAACCAATCGGAGGGAATATCCATGAAGGCTCTTTTCATCCTTGCAGCGTCGGCCGCCATGACCGCCTCTTCCGTTGCTTACGCAGCCGACGCCGTCGAACAGATCCCGCAAGCGCCGCAAGCCGTCGAAACGCCCGTCGTATTCTCCTGGAACGGCCCCTACATCGGTGCCCACACGGGATATGCCTGGGGCAGCGGCGATGCCCCAGGCGGCGGTTCGGACGATTTCGACAGCTGGAGGCTTGGCGGCTTCGTCGGTTATAACTGGCAGTTCTCCAGCGGTTTCGTCGCCGGTATCGAAGGTGACGTCAACTACGACTGGAACAAGAACAGCTATGCCGGCGGCATCGACGTCGACACCGGGTTCTCCGGTTCGGTTCGCGGCCGTGTCGGTTACGCCATGGACCGGGCGCTGATCTTCGCGGCAGCCGGCTGGACGGCCACCACCGCCCATATCGACGGCGGCGGCTTTGACGACGACGACATGCTCAACGGCTGGACAGTCGGCGCGGGCGTCGATTACGCCTTCACCGACAATATCTTCGGCCGCCTCGAATACCGCTACAACGACTTCGGAAACGGCAGCCTCGGCGGCGCCGATTTCGACTTCAGCCAGCACGTGATCAACGTCGGCATCGGCGTGAAGTTCTAAGCCGCGGCTTCGGGATACGTTCAATGCTCCACCTTGCGACAAGGTGGAGCAAGATTTTTGATGGTCGCCTGCTTCATCAGGGGCGTGCCAGCACCTTGAAGGCGATGAACTGCGTCTTCTGTTCCTTCGAGAAATTGTTGTCGGAAACAAAGATCAGCAGGTCGCTGCCATCGGTGCCCTTGGCGAAGGTGACGGCCTCGATATTGTCCGGCTGCAGGCCGATCGCCCGCATGTCGAGCACTTGGGCCTTGCGCACCGGCACGATGGCCGCGTCGGTATTGGCGAGTGAAGGGATGGCCGAGACATCGGTGGCGCCCTCGGTATCGACCATGAAGACCTTGATCGAACTGCCGAACCCTTGCGCAAAACCGCGCTCGACCACCAGCAGGCGGTGGTCATCCAGGCTTAGGATCTCCGAAGCGCCGTTGTCGTGATAGCCCTTGTCGACGGTCGGCGCCTGGGGGATCGGCGCGATCGGATAGACATATTCGGCCTTAGGCTTGCCGGTTGCCGCGTCGTAGCGGATCATGCGGGCGAGCGTGCCGCGGGTGAGCCCGGAGATCGGGCCGTCCTGGAACAGCGCCGATTCGACCTCCACCATCAGGTCGCCGCCGGGCAGCGTCGCGAGCCCTTCGAAGGCGAGGTTGTCGCGGATGCCGGCGGACTTGTCGGCGGTCGGCATAAAAGCCTTGGGAAGCTCGAATTCGCGCAGGAAGGCGCCGTCCGGGCTGGCGACACGCACGAAGGGCGGCAGAAGCTGCTTCACGTCGCCTTCGCTCGACCAGTAGATGCCGTCCTTGCCAAGCCGGATCGATTCCGGATCGACGCTCTTGGCCGCAAAAGCCTCGCCGTTTTTGTCCTTCAGGGTCACGGTCTTGACCACCTTCACATCGCTGATGCCGGCAGCGCTCGCCTCGATCGAAAGCTCGTAGAACCGGGCCGGGGCCCGCTCCGAACGGTCGTCGGAAATGGCGATATAGCGATTGCTTGCCGGGTCGTAATCAAGACCGGACAGGCCACCGAACTCGACGCCATCGAACAGCGTGCCGGTCGTAATGCTAAATTCGCCCACGAAGGAAAGCCCGATCGCCGCCTTGCAATCGCCGAACGGGCAAGGAGTTGCGACCGTCACACCGGGCTCGGCGGCATGGGCAACGGGTGCGAAGAGGATGGCGAGGGCAACGGTTGAAAACAGCGCTTTGAGCATGATCGGTGTCCGGCAATTCGAGGCGGGTGAAAAACGGCGACCCGCCTCACGAATGAAAGCCGGTCCCGCAGTTGCTCTTCCTCTGCCACGCGAGTTTTGCGGACGTATAACGGCCGGCCGTCAGAATCTTGAAATTTTCATGACGGGTGGTGTGGGAGACCTCAGACCGCGGCCCGTTCGGGTGAATACCCCGCCTCGCGGATCGCCTCTTCGGCCTTCGCCGCGTCGCCTTCGATCGCCACCGTCTTGGCCGTCAGATCGATCGCCACCGCCGCGCCTGGCAGGGCTTCCGCCAGGGCGCCACGCACGGTCTTTTCGCAATGGCCACAGGTCATGTCCGGCACGGTGAAAATCGCAGTCATCCGAATCTCCTTGTTCGATAGATGTGTTGTGCAGCTTCCCATGGAGGGAAGGTCAAGTGCATTTGAGGAATGAAGCCGGTGCGGCATTCTCCCAGTGATCTCCCCCCTTGAGGGGGAGATGTCATCGAAGATGACAGAGGGGGGTGGCGACGGTGCGAAAGTGCAGTGGCCGAAGAATATGCGGAGAGGTCACCCCCCTCTGCCCTGCCGGGCATCTCCCCCTCAAGGGGGGAGATTGGATGTGGCGCGGTCCTGCCTCATCCTGGTGGGAGGTATCAAGCAGTCTGTCTCATCTTTTTCCTCGCCGCCGGCACTGGCGTACCATCCCCCGCCAGATCATCAAGAATCGGGCAGTTGGGGCGGTTGTCGCCGCCGCAGCAGTGGGCGAGGTGTTTCAGCGTCTTCAGCATGCCCTGCATCTCGGCGATGCGTCGTTCGAGGTCGCCGATATGGGCAGTCGCCACCTCCTTGACGGCAGCACTTTCGCGGCTCTTGTCCTGCCAGAGTTTCAGCAGCGTCTCGGTCTCTTCGAGCGAAAAGCCGAGATTGCGCGCCCGCTTGATGAAGCGGAGGATATGCACCTCCTCCTCGCCGTAGACCCGATAATTGTTGCCGCTGCGGCCCATCGGGCGGATCAGGCCGATCTCCTCGTAATAGCGGATCATCTTGGCCGAAACGCCGGACGCGCTGGAGGCTTCGCCGATATTCATTTCGTTTCTCCCACTTTCACGGTCTTCAGCCGCAGCGCATTGCCGAGCACGAAGACGCTCGACAGCGCCATGGCGCCGGCGGCGATCATCGGCGACAGCAGCCAGCCGAAGGCCGGGTAAAGCACGCCGGCTGCGACCGGCACCAGCGCCACGTTGTAACCGAAGGCCCAGAACAGGTTCTGCTTGATATTGGTCATGGTCGCCCGGCTCATGGCGATGGCCGAAACCGCGCCCGACAGATCGCCGCCGACCAGAACCACGTCAGCGCTTTCGATCGCCACGTCCGTGCCGGTACCGATGGCGATGCCGATATCGGCCTCGGCGAGCGCCGGCGCATCGTTGATGCCGTCGCCGACGAAGGCGAGCTTTTTCCCGTCGACGCGCATCTCGTGGATCGCCTTCACCTTGCCTTCCGGCAGGACCTCGGCGACGACCTTGTCTATGCCGACCTGTCTTGCGATCGCCTCCGCGGTGCGGCGGTTGTCGCCGGTCACCATGGCTACTTCGACGCCCATCGCCTGCAGCGCCCTGATCGCGGCGCGGCTTGAGGGTTTCAGCGGATCGGCAACCGCGATCACCGCTGCCAGCTTGCCGTCGACAGCGGCATAAAGCGGCGTCTTGCCCTCGTCGCCCAGCCTGGCGGCTGCTTCCGCAAACACCTTGACCGAAAGCCCCAGCTTTTCCATGAACCGGTCGGCGCCGACCGAGATCTTGCGGCCGTTTGCTTCCGCCTCGATACCGTAACCGGTCACCGACGAGAAGTGCTCCGCCTTCGGCACGGTCAGGCCCTTGGCTTCGGCCGCCTTGACGATCGCCTCGGCGATCGGGTGTTCGGACTGCGCCTCGACGCTTGCGACCAGCGTCAACACGTCATCCCCGGCGAAACCTTGCGCCGTCACAAGGTCGGTCAGTTCCGGCCGGCCCTTGGTGACGGTGCCGGTCTTGTCGACTACGACGAGCTGGACATTGCGCAACTCCTGCAGCGCCTCGCCCTTGCGGAACAGCACGCCGAGTTCGGCCGCGCGGCCGCCGCCAACGACGATCGAGGTGGGCACGGCAAGCCCCATGGCGCAGGGGCAGGCGATGATCAGCACGGCGACCGCATTGACCAGCGCGTGGGTGAGCGCCGGTTCGGGGCCGACGAAGAACCAGACGGCGAAGGTCAGGACCGCAAGCGCAATCACCGCCGGCACGAACCAGGCGGTCACCCGGTCGACCAGCGTCTGGATCGGCAGTTTGGAGCCCTGCGCCTGCTCTACCATACGGATGATCTGCGCCAGCATCGTGTCGCGGCCGACCTTGTCGGCCCGGAAACGGAAGGCGCCGGTCTTGTTGATCGTGCCGCCGACCACGATCGCGCCGGCCGCCTTTGCGACCGGGAGCGGCTCGCCCGAAATCATCGATTCATCGACATTCGAGGAGCCGTCGATGACCGTGCCGTCGACCGGAATACGCTCGCCCGGCCGGATCACCAGCACGTCGCCGGCAACCACCTGTTCGGTCGGGATATCCAGCAGCTTGCCATCGCGCTCGACGCAGGCGGTCTTCGCCTGCAGCCGGCTCAGCTTCTCGATCGCCTCGCCGGTGCGGCCCGTGGCGCGGGCCTCCAGCAGCCGGCCGAACAGGATCAGCGTGACGATCACGGTCGCGGCCTCGTAGTAGACGAAGCGGGCGCTCTCCGGCAGCAGGTCCGGGGCAAACGTCGTCACCAGCGAATAACCGTAGGCCGCCAGCACGCCGACCGCGACCAGCGAATTCATCTCCGGCACGCCGCGCAGCAGCGCCGGCAGGCCGAGCTTCAGGAACCGGAAGCCTGGGCCGAAAACGACCACCGTCGCCAGTGCGAAATAGAGATAATAAAGGTTCTGCGTCTCGATCACGCCCATCAGCCAGTGGTGGAACGGATCGTAGACGTGGCCTGCCATTTCCAGCACGAACAGCGGCAGGGTCAGCACGAAGGCGATCGCCAGGTCGCGCTTCAGCACGCCCTCCTCGCCCTGGTGCATATGCATGTGGTCATGCCCGCCGGCATGGCCCGCCTGGTCGTGCCCCATGGCGGCATGGTCCATGTGGGCTTCTGGCGCGGGATGGTCGGGATGATGTCCGTGGTGGTGCTCGTGGCCGGCATGCGCCGTCGGCGGCACGAGCGGCATCATGCCCGCCTCACGCATCGCATGGTCCATGGCGCCTGGCTGGATTTCGTAACCGATCTTCCGGATCGCCTTCGTCAGCTCCTCCGGCGAAAAGCCCTCGGCCGATTCCACCGTCAGTTTCTTGGTCGCGAAGTTGACGGCGCTCCTGTCGATGCCCGCCACTTTGGCCGCGGCGTTCTCGACACGGCGCACGCAGGAGGCGCAGGTCATGCCCTCGACGGGAACGGTAAAAGGCTCGGCCTTGTGGATCGGCTTGACGGTCTCGTTCATGGGCGCAATCTCCCCTTTTTTGTTGGGATGTCTCACTGTCCCACGCTATGTGGAGCTTCCCATCATGGGAAGGTCAAGGGGTGCCGGCGGATATTCTCAAGGGCGGCAGATACCGGCGGGCCGGGCAGCGGGGACAGGGCCATCACCGCAGCCCTCAGTCGCCGCTTTCACGATAAGATCGTACAGATGGTATTTCTTTCCGAGCAGCCGTATTCCGCCCTGGGAATAGTGCCCCGCATCCGCATAAAGGGAGACGCCATCCTCGGAAACCCGGCAGGTCATGCCGTTGCACCGGCCGGTGCCCAGATCGATCACCGGATAGTCCCGCGCAACGATATTCATGATGTCCATCGCGACGCGGCCTCGCCGGTTCACGTCGTCAGCAGACAGATCACAGCGGTCGGCCGCGATCTCCAGCAATCTTGACCGGGCAACACAACCGCCGACATCGGTTCCCGTCTGCGGAGGCGGCGCGAAAACCACCGGGCTCAATCCCATTTGCCGCAAGTGGGACAAGGATCCCAGGAAACTGTCCAGAAGCAGCGCCCGGCTTGCCGGTACACTCTGCCCGTCCTTCCGAACGAACGTTTCGGACCCGGTATAGATGTCGAGATTGACGCCTATCGCGACGTATCGAAGCGTCCTGGTTGTCGCCATGGCGTCGAGGACGTCCCTATTCCGGGACAGGCAGCCTTCGGGCGACCTGCGACCGTCGCTGGCGACCGGGTAGGTAATGTCGGTGAACGGTCCGCAAAGGCTTTTGGTGAACTGCACGAGTTTGACATCGGGGGCCGACGCCAGGATACCTTCCACGAGATGGGCGCCGAAGGAATCCCCCCACACCGCGATCTCGGGACTATCGGACGTGGAGCATTCGGGCGCCATCTTGCCGTTACAGTTTTTGCTCAGCCCTGTGCTCACCTCCGTCATCTCGTATAGACCCGGCGCCCTGAACGCGGCACCGTCGGTCGTTTCAAACATGATCCCGGAGGCGATGCTGGCGGCTACCGCAACGCCGGCGAGGGCAAGGAAACCCTTCGTCGGAACGCGGTTCCTGTCGCGAAACGGCCGCTCGACAAGATAGTAGCTGGCGACCGCAAGCAACGCCGCGACGCAAAGCAGAAGAGCGGACGTTGAAGCGCTCAAGTCATTGGTGAACAGCCGCAAGCGCGCGAAGGCCAGGACAGGCTGATGCCAGAGATAGAGGCTGTAGCTGATCAAACCGACAAACACCAAGGCTCTTGCGGAAAGAAGCCGTCCAGTCAGATTCTCTGAAGACGAAAATAGAAGAACCAGCGCGGTTCCGACCACGACGGGCAGCGTCTGCCAGCCGGGATAATACGGCCCGCCTTCAACGAAGAAGCAGGAGAGGACGATCATCGCGAGACCGCAAGCCGCCGCCAGACCGCCGTAGCGGGCTTTTTCTCCATCGAAATTCGCCAGGCTGATGCTGGCGCCGACGCCAAGCTCCCAGAAGCGCGTGGGCAGAAGGTAGAAATTCGCCGCAGGATCGAACAGCGGCACAACCTGCGTGGCAAGGAAACTCGCCGTGCTCAACAGGAGAATGGCCGCCAGAACAACCTGGCGGCGAAACCGGCGCAAGGCCATCAGAACAACCGGGAATATGATGTAGAACTGTTCTTCGACGCCGAGAGACCACGTATGCAAAAGCGGTTTCAGGTCGTTGCTTGAATCGAAATAGCCGGTTTTACTCCAGAAATAGAAGTTCGAAACGAATAGATTTACCTGGTATAGGCTGCGGCCAAAGTCGCGCAGCTCATAGGGAAGCATCCAGGCCCATGCAAAAGGCAGACAAGCCAGGCAGATGCAAAGAAGCGCTGGAGCGATGCGTCGCAGGCGACGCTCGTAGAAGCAGAGGAGACTGAATTTCCGCTCTTCGACTTCGCGATACATGATCGACGTTATCAGATAACCGCTGATGACGAAGAAGACGTCGACGCCAACAAATCCGCCGCGGAAACCCAGACCAGCGTGGAATATAAGGACAGGAACCACAGCGACGGCCCGCAGGCCGTCGATTTCCGGTCTGTATTTCATTCTACAATCCAGTGCGAAATCAATTGACTATAGGCTATGCAACAACAGGCTGCACCCTTCCCATACCTGAGCCAATAATTGCAACCCTCCACGTGCGTGCGGGTTATTCAACAAAGGAATGTGGCCGATTTAACCCGGGCGCGCTTTTCGGGGCGTTCACGGTTCCGGGCGACCGCCACCGCTGAAGTTCGGTGCATTCAGCCCTGAAAGCAGCAGAACCAGTTCCGCCTGGCGGGTGGTGCCGGTTTTCAGCATGATCTTCTTCAAATGCGAGCGGGCGGTTTCGAGCGAGATGCCGAGCGAGGCGGCGATCATTTCCGGCGTCTGTGCCATGGCGATGGCGCGCGCCACACGGGCTTCGGCAGGAGTGAGGTCGAAGAGGCCACAGAGCACCCGCATGTCCGGCGGGCCGACCTGCCCGACCTGGGTGACGGCCAGCACCGCCATCGAACGGGAGAAGATGTCGCGCGCCGCGCGGCGGACCGGCAGCAGATGCAGGATCAGCGGTGGCGCGCCGGCGCGTCCCGCCATCGGCAGGGACTGCACGGCCGGCGCAGCCTGTGCCTTGTAGTGCTCGATCGCCTCCTCCAGCAGGGCATTGGCGCCCACCCCTTCCAATATCAGCCGATCGCCGGCGCCGGTGCGGATGCGCGGGCTCAGTGTCTCCATCTCGGGGTTCATGGCGATCGCCCGACCGGCGTCGCCGATCACCGCCGCCGGCAGTCCGAGCATGGACAGCGTTTCGGTCATCGATCGCGCCTCGTTGAAGGCGAGCCGCGACGACATATAGGCAGCCCGGGCGATATCCGGCTTCAAGAGATCGAGGCGCGCCAGCTGTTCGTCGGAAAAATGCGTCAGGCCCTTGGCGCGCATCAGCGTGATGACGATGACGTGCCCGGTCGGCTCCTGGAAGGCCCAACCCGCCTCCCATTGCATGCCGTGCGGCTCGATGATGTCGCGCTGGATCGCATCATTGGCAAATTCCTCCGCGCTCAGGAGATCGGTCACGCGGACAAACGAAAAGGGCGAACGTTGCATGGCCCGAAGGGGGCGAACATTGTCGAGCCGGGCGTCGCTCTGCACGAACTGGGCGAAGGCTTCGGCAATATTCGGAGTGGTGACGTAGCGATGATTACCGCTGCCGTCGACGGTGAAGATCGAGGCGGTGCTGGACCCGGCCTCCAGGGCAATCCTCTCGCAAGTCTCCGTCCAAAGCTCCGGAACCAGGGCTGCCTCGTAGAGGCGGTCTGCCAGCGTGCCTTCTGCATTCATCGGGGTGCCATCGGAATGAATTCGGGATGAAACTGGACTGTTGCGGTAATCTTTAACGTTTCTGCAAGCCTCGGTATACCGGAAGAATTGCGTGAAGCTCCGATTGTCCCCCTTAACTTACTTGAATGACAAGTAATAAAGCTGTGTTTCGAACAGCTTCCCGTGTGCTCCTCGCTCGCGAGGCGAGCAATCCGGCGCGGGACGCGAGCTTTCAACCAGAGTTGCCGGGCGCCGCTCCCTCTGCCTTGAAGGGGGCTTATTCGGGTGCGGCGATCCGGATAGGACGTGTTCCGACCGGAGCGCCGGTCGCGCGGTCGATGGTGACGGGATCGATTTCCGTTCCGGTTTCGGCGTCGAAGAACCGGGTCACCTTGCCCCCGCCGCGATGCTTGCGTCCCCACGCGCCGATCGCAAACAGAACCGGCAGAAAGTCGCGGCCGGCTTCCGTCAGCACATATTCGTCCCGTGGCGGACGATCGGAATAACGGCGTTTCTCCAGGAGCCCCTCCTCGGTCAGGCCTGAAAGCCGTCCCGTCAGCATGGTCGGCGCGATGCCGAGGCTTTTGCGAAACTCATCGAAACGGGTCAGCCCCGCATGGGCGTCGCGCATGATCAGCATGCTCCACGCATCCCCCACAAGCGCCAGGCTCCGGGCGATCAGGCAGGGCTGGTCGGAAAGATTCTTCATGTCGATATCTTTTTAGTAGTGACTTCATACGGATTTGATAGTAACTGATCGCTCCATGATGTTCCATCACAAAATGAAAGCGGAGCCGATGAGCAAGAAAAAACGTGGCGTTGCCCTGGTTACGGGTGCCTCCTCAGGAATAGGACTGGTGACGGCGCAGGCGCTGCGGCGGGATGGCTATCTTGTCTTCGGCACCAGCCGGAAGCCAATGGCCGACACGGTGGACGGGGTGACGATGCTGATCTGCGACGTGACCGACGACGCATCCGTCAAAAATGCGGTTGACGAGGTTCTGCGCCGCGCAGGGCGGATCGATCTTCTCGTCAACAATGCCGGGGTCGGTCTGCTTGGCGGCGCCGAGGAATCCACCACGGAACAGGCGAAGGCTCTCTTCGACGTCAACGTGTTCGGCATCATCCGGATGACGAACGCCGTCCTGCCCGTGATGAGGGGCCAGCAGAAGGGCCGCATTGTCAACCTCAGTTCGATACTCGGGCTGATCCCGGCTCCTTTCAACGGCCTCTATGCGTCGACCAAGCACGCCGTCGAAGGCTATTCGGAGTCCCTCGACCATGAAGTGCGGACCCAGGGCATCCGCGTCGTGCTTGTCGAACCCGGTTTAACCCGCACCGCCTTCGAGGAAAACCTGACGCGCGCGGACCGCCCGCTTTCCGTCTATGATGCGGTTCGCGCCGGCGCGGAGCGGCTGATGCACGAGGCCGTCGCGAAGGGAGATGCACCGGAAGTGGTCGCCGAAGCCGTCCTAAAGGCTGCCAATGCGACATTGCCCAAACGGCGCTACACTGCCGGAAAAATGGCAGGACAGGTCCGCTTCATACGTCGCTTCCTGCCCGAAACCATTGTCGACAAGAACCTTCGGAAGTTCAACGGGCTTCCCGCCTGAGCATTCATCGCAGGCCCGCCGGCGATGCCGGCCACCACGGAAACGAAAGTCAGTCCGATGAAATCATTCCTGATCGATCGCTATCGCAAAGGCGGCACCCTGCGGCTCGGCGAAATACCCGAACCGTCATTGCGCGACAACGATGTCATGGTCGAGGTTCATGCCGCCAGCGTGAACGCCCTGGACAACAAGATCAGGGACGGCGAATTCAAGCTTATCCTGCCCTATCGCCTTCCGCTGGTGCTGGGCAACGACGTGGCGGGCGTCGTCGTCCGGGTAGGACCCAAGGTCCGGAAGTTCAAGCCGGGAGACGAGGTCTATGCCCGTCCGGCCCAGGACCGCATCGGGACATTTGCCGAGTATATCGCCATGGACGAGGCCGATGTGGCAATCAAGCCCGGCAACCTTACCATGGTGGAGGCCGCATCCATTCCGCTTGTCGCGCTGACGGCATGGCAGGTCCTTGTCGAGCGGGCCAACCTGCGGAAGGGGCAGAAGGTCCTGATCCATGCCGGGTCGGGCGGCGTCGGCACCATCGCAATCCAACTCGCCAAGCATCTCGGAGCTCATGTGGCCACGACCACAAGCACGGCCAATGTCGCTCTCGTGAAAAGTCTCGGGGCGGACATCGCGGTCGACTACAAGAAAGACGACTTCGAGAAAGTGCTGCAGGGCTATGACGTCGTGCTGAACAGCCTCGGCAAGGATACGCTGGAAAAATCCTTGAATGTATTGAAGCCGGGCGGCAAGCTGATCTCGATTTCCGGGCCGCCCGATCCCGACTTCGCCCGGCAGAACGGCTCCGGCTGGCTGCTTCAACAGGCCATGCGCCTGCTGAGCTTCGGCATCAGGCGAAAAGCGGGACGCCGGAAGATCGGCTATTCGTTCCTCTTCATGACGGCGAACGGCGGGCAACTCGCACAGATCACCTCGCTGATCGAGGCCGGTCATATCCGCCCGGTGATGGACCGGGTCTTCCCGTTCGAGAAGACCAACGAGGCGCTGGATTACGTCGAAAAGGGTCGCGCGAAGGGGAAGGTCGTCATCGCCGTGAAGTGACGCCGCGTCCTCTAGCGTTCCTCGCCCACCGTCAGCGGCCAGTCGACCACGTAGTCTTCGAAATCTTCCACATCGACCTCGTTTTCGCTGACCGTGCGACCGCGGGCGGAGATGCCGGCCTGGTGCACGGTGTCCGGATCGCCCGAGACTAGCGGATGCCACCAGTACAGATCCTCGCCGTCGCGGATGAGGCGGTAACCGCAGGTCGGCGGCAGCCATGTGATCTCGTTGACCGTCGTCGGGGTGAGCTGGATGCAGTCCGGCACGGTCGCCTGGCGGTGCTGATAGTCTTTGCAGCGACAGCTTTCCCCGTCGAGCAGGCGGCAGGCGACGGAGGTGAAGACGACGTCGCCGGAATCCCAGTCCTCGAGCTTGTTGAGACAACAGAGGCCGCAACCGTCGCACAGGCTTTCCCATTCATTTTGGGTCAGCTGGTCGAGCCGCTTGGTTTTCCAGAAAGGTTCGTCGGTCATCGTGGATATCACATTTGCGGCAGTTCGGAACAAATCCCGATATCTGCATTTTACCTGTTGCGATTTTGATATCGCGCATCAACCATTTGTCAGCTAAAGCTGATTAACGGTGAGAGGCTAGAGCTCTTGATCCCTTGCAGGGACCACGTCAAGCACATCTCATCGAAAGGGCAGGGAATTCCGAAGGTGCAGGACGAGCCAAAGTCATCCGACGACCGGCCGCGCGGCAAGCGCCACCTGCTGCTGCGCATCGATTCCTGGATCGATTCCACCGTCTGGAATCTCGGTTTCCGGCTTGCCGAAATCTGGGAGGAGATCACCATCTTCTTCCGCCGTTTCCGCGTGCGCGGCTGGAAGCGCATCGGCTTCGAGCTTGCCGGCGAGGCGATGACACTTGGCACCGCCGGTTTCGTGCTGCTCCTGGCGCTCGCCCAGCCGGCCTTCGAGGAGACCCACGAGGACTGGCGCAATCGCGGCGATTTCGCCGTCACCTTCCTCGACCGCTACGGCAATATCATCGGTCATCGCGGCATCATCCATGAGGATTCGGTGCCGATCGACGAATTGCCGGACCACCTGATCAAGGCGGTGCTGGCGACCGAGGACCGCCGCTTCTTCGACCATTTCGGCATCGACTTCTTCGGCCTTGCCCGCGCCATGAGCGAAAACGCCAAGGCCGGCGGCGTCGTGCAAGGGGGGTCGACCCTCACCCAGCAGCTCGCCAAGAACCTGTTCCTCACCAACGAACGGTCGATCGAACGCAAGATCAAGGAAGCCTTCCTGTCGCTGTGGCTGGAAGCCAACCTCTCCAAGAAGGAGATCCTGTCGCTCTATCTCGACCGCGCCTATATGGGCGGCGGCACGTTCGGGGCGGCGGCGGCCGCACAGTTCTATTTTGGCAAGAACATCACGGAGGTGAACCTTGCCGAGAGCGCGATGCTCGCCGGCCTGTTCAAGGCGCCGGCCAAATACGCGCCGCATGTCAACCTGCCTGCCGCCCGCGCCCGCGCCAACGAAGTGCTTTCCAACCTCGTGCAGAGCGGGCTGATGACCGAGGGCCAGGTGATCGCCGCCCGCCGCAACCCGGCGACCGTCGTCGACCGCGCCGACGCCAAGGCGCCCGACTATTTCCTCGACTGGGCCTTCGATGAAGTGCAGCGGCTGGCGCAGGCCGGCAAGTTCCACGAACATTCGGTTGTGGTGCGCACGACGATCGACATGGGCCTGCAGCAGGCCTCGGAATCGGCGATGGAATCGAGCCTTCGCGAATACGGCGAGAGCTACAAGGCCAAGCAGGGCGCGCTCGTGATGATCGAGAACGGCGGGGCCGTGCGCGCCATGGTCGGCGGCCGAGACTATGGCGAGAGCCAGTTCAACCGCGCCGCCAGAGCGCTGCGCCAGCCGGGTTCGTCCTTCAAGCTCTATACCTATTCGGCGGCGATGGAGAACGGCTTCAAGCCGGAATCGACGATTTCGGATGCGCCGATCACCTGGAACGGCTGGTCGCCGCAGAATTACGGCCGCGCCTACAAGGGCAAGGTGACGCTGCTTTCAGCCATGGCCCAGTCGCTCAATACCGTTCCGGTCAGGCTCGCCAAGGAATATCTCGGCACTGACGTGATCGTGAAGACCGCCAAGGCTTTCGGCGTTGAAACGCCGCTCAGGAAAGACAAGACCATCCCGCTTGGTACTTCGGAAATGACCGTGCTCGACCAGGCGACCGGTTACGCCGTGATGCCGGCCGGCGGCATGCAGTCGCGCCGCCACGGCATCGAGCAGGTTCTCGGATATGGCGGCGATGTGCTCTACGATTTCAACCGCGACGAACCGCCGGCCAAACGCGTGCTCTCCGAACAGGCGATGTCGTCGATGAACCGCATCCTGACGCAGATCCCGGTGATCGGCACGGCCCGCAAGGCGGCGCTCGACGGCGGCATCGTCACCGGCGGCAAGACCGGCACCTCGCAGAGTTATCGCGACGCCTGGTTCATCGGGTTTACCGGCAATTACACGACCGCCATCTGGTTCGGAAACGACGACTTCACCTCGATGAACAACATGACCGGCGGTTCGCTGCCGGCCGCGACCTTCAAGACGGTGATGGATTATGCCCATCAGGGCATCGAACTGCGCGCCATTCCCGGCATCGACAATCCGCTGCCGACCGGCGACCACAAGGGCAATGCGGTCGCCAAGAAGAAGGACGGCACCCCCGATACCGGGTTGCAGGCGCTCGTCCGGCCCCGCTCGCTATCGGCCGAATCCACCCGGCTGCTGCGGCAGATTGCCGGAAAGCTGAAAGAAGCCGGCCGGCTCGGACCTGCCACCGCCAAGGTGGCCGACAAGACCACGACGGGATCGGTCACCGAGGCGCTGCCCGTCAGTTCCAAAAGCCCCTGAGCCCCTGGCTTCCGAGCCTGCCGCGCACGGTCGCGGCGACGCAGAGCGCCGTCACGCCCTCGTGCAGGCCGCCCTGCATCAGCTTTTCGAAAGCGATGCGGTCCCTTTCAGCCAATCCGTCGTCGGCTCGCGAAACCCAGCTGCGGAATAACGCTGTGCGTTCGCCCTGATCGATATCCTGACCCATCAGGTCGAAAAAGCGGACATAGGTATCGACCGCGAAGTCCTTGACCGGCGGGCTCGTCCAGCCTGGCCTCGCCGCCTGCGGCAAGCAGGTGTCGATCGCCTCGACGACCGCGCGGCGCGCCTCGGTCGGCTGGCTTTCGGTCAGCGTCATGAAGTCGGCGGAAATGGTCTTCGGGCTCGCCGGCCCCGTTTCCTGCTTCAGGTGGTAATAGGCACCCGAAAACCCAGCCGCCACGGCCACCAAGGCGCCGGTCGCCATCATCCATAATCTCATCGTCTTTGCCCCGGAACGTTGTCTCGGGGCGACGGTAGCCAAGGAACAGGCTTGGCGTAGTGCGCGCGGATTCTAGTCACAGGAACCGCTTAAAATAACGTTATCAAACGGTTAGCGGATGGCGCCGGTTGTGCGGGAATAGAACGAAAGGCGCGTAGGCTGGATAACTTTGGCACAGGCGGCGGTGCTCATCTCGGTCGGGCGCGGAATGGAGACCGGTTGCCCAGCCCGTAATTCGGTCGGTCCGGCAAGACTGATTCGGGTCAGGCGGACGCCTGTACCGGAAAGACACAACCCACCCATTCCTTCCCAATAGAATCAATGCTAACCCTCTGACATAGCTGTCCGAGGACCAAAGCAAACCCGTGTTCCGTGTTCCCTTCCTCATAGCGATCGCGCTCACCATCGCCTTCGGCGGCGGGATATGGTCCACCCTCGTCGCGCTGGATGCCACGATCGGTTTCGGTGCGATCAAGCTCGGCTCATGGGAAGCCTTTCCGCAGGCGCAGACAGCGCAGGCGGACCCTTATGCGAAGTCGCACCGGGCCAATGCCGGCAAGCTCATCTACGCGAGCGCCGAGGGCCTCACCTTCATTGCCTCGGTCGACGAAAAGGGCGATCGCCTGACCGGAAACTGCTCCTACCGCCTCACCGGCCGCACGCCGCCGGCGCGTTTCTGGACGCTGTTTGCCGCGGCCCCCGGTGCCGCCCCGCCCTTGGCGCAATCGGACCTGCCGACTGCGCTCAATTCCCGCATCGTGCTGCGCGACGGCGACAGCGACGGCGGTTTCGACATCGCGATTTCCGCAACCGCCAAGCCAGGCAACTGGCTGGCCGTCGCAGCGCCTGGCGCGTTCCGGCTGACGCTAACGCTGTTCGACACGCCGACGGCCGGCAGCTCCGGCCTGATCGACCTCACCATGCCGCGTATCGAGAAGACCGGGTGCGGCAATGTCTAGAAGGCTTGGATTTAGACGTTTGAGGTCGGTGAGTTCGAGAGCTGCGGAGCCGGTATCCCGGGGGTTCGCGCTGAAGGCGCTGCTGGCGGTGATCACCGGCTTGATCGGCGCGGCGCTGCTGCACCTGATCATCGTGCTGGCGCTGCCGAGTTTCAGTGAGCGCGACGCCTATACGCGGGTGCTGGCGGAAGGGGAGATCTTCCGCTTCTACCGGCTGGGAGAAAAGCCGGATCGCGCCGGGCTTGCCAAGGACGATCCGTTCGTCGATGCGACGGTCTGCGCCTTCGATATCTCCGACGGGCCGGTCCGGCTGACGGCCGCCAATGGCGGCGTGCCCTTCTGGTCGCTCGGTGTCTACGACCAGTCGTCGAACGAGGTGTTCAGCATCAATGACCGGACATCGGCCGGCGGCGTGCTGGATGTGGTGATTGCGTCCCCAGCGCAGACGACCGCATTGCGCAAGGCGCTGCCGCAGGCAGTCTCACAGTCGATCCTGGTGGAAGCCAAAGAGGCGGCGGGATATGCCGTCCTGAGAAGTCTCGTCCCGCAACCGAGCTTTGCGGGTATCGTGTCGCAATTCCTGAACCAGGCAACCTGCGCACCGTTCGAATGGCGCTCCCGAAGCCGGTTCTGATGTCTGTCTTGCCGGCTATTCGGCGCGCACCGCGTGGTTTTCGGCCTTGCGGTCGCCCAGGTCTTCGAAACGCTCGTACCGCACGCCGGTGAACAGCAGGAGCTGTCCGGCATTGTCGCTTTCGCCGATCTTGATCTGCGGCCGGCGCTGATGCTCGCTGCGCCATCTGTTCAATACTACGATCTCTGCCATGCTCGTCTCCGTTTAAGGAATTCGAGACGGATGAAGACGGACCGATCTCACCCTGCCCTCTCCAAGGGCCTGACGCATCCCGAGGTAGAAGTTCGGGCATCCGCGCCTTTCTCGCCTGTGCGCCTTGTTCGAAAGCGCAACGACATTTCGACATGGACGGCCGGTTCCGCCTGAACCGGCCGTTATGGAGAAGGTCCCAGGGACGCGGGGCCATCCGGTACTTGAAACCCGGCAAAACACACGCCGGTTACCCCATGATTCAGCCAGACCACCGTTAACAATTCCTTACTGCTAATATAGCAGTTGCTACCGGTGGATGTCTGTTGTCCGCAGCCAAAACGCAGGAGCGTCGGTTTGGTTCACCGCCTCCGCAGGCGCCGATCGCAGCCGCAATTTCCTGGCCGAAACAGAGAAACTGCAAGAAATCATGGACGTATCAAAACGATCCATTTTCACAGACCGTTAACCCTCCAAGAGTTAGCATCCGGTTAAACCAAGGCGACACCATTCTGCAGATGCTCTCACAGCTGCGTGAGCGGGCGCGCGCCACCGGGAGTTTCCCAGGCAAGGTACGATGAGAGCGCCAGGCGGCTTTTCCGGCACACCTGATCGGCGTTCGGCACTCCGGATTTGTTTTGCGTTGATTGCGAGTTTGCCAGTGACGAATGAGTTTCGAGACCTTGAAAGGCCCCAGGCCATGCGTAAGAAGGATGTGGTGCTGATGGCCACGGTGACGAGCTTCGAAAGCCTTCCGTACCCTTCGCGGTCGGAGCTTCGACAGTTCGCCGAGCTCTTCGCCCCCCTGTTTTCCGCATCGTCCGAAGAGGCCCGCCGTGATGCGGTCGCGGCCCTCTCCCAATGCAAGACCGTGCCGCCGGCCGTCGCCTTCTTCATCGCCAGCCAGCCGATCGCCGTAGCGGCCCCGTTCCTGACCTCCTCGACCTGCCTTTCCGACGATGCGCTGATCGCCATCGCCCGCACCCAAGGGGAAGCGCATGCCCGTACCATCGTGCGCCGCGAAGCGCTGTCGCCGACGGTGATCGACGCGCTGGTGGGCTTGCGCTACGACCGCAACACCCGCCGCGATGCGCCTGAAAACCTCGACCCGCTCGTGCCGCGCCGGCCGACGCCGGAAATGGTCGACGAGGCCGAACGCAACGCGCGCGAGGAACTCCTGCGCAACCGGATCAAGGCGCTTGCCGGCCATGTCGACCGGCCCGCCGCCGACCGGCTGGGCTTGCGCAATCTGTCGCCGATCCAGGAGGCGCTGCTGGTGCGGTTCGCCCGCAATCGCGAGACCGGGCTGTTTGCGACCGTGCTTGCCGATACGCTTTCGGCCAGCCGTTGGCTTTCGGAACGGATCCTGCTCGACATTTCCGGCCAGCAGCTCGCGGCGACGCTGAAGGGCCTGGCGATGGAGAAGGACGATGCGCTCTTCATCCTCCAGCGGCTTTACGACCATCTGGCAGCCGAGCAGGACGGCGTGACGCGGAGCGCCTCTCTCTGGGATGCGCTCGACGAGGACGAATGCGGCAAACGCGTCGAGGCCTGGCGCCGCGCCGACAGCTATACCTATCCGGAACCGCAGCATCAGCCGATGTTTGCCGACAATCGCGCAGAGGACAGCCGCGAACCGCGGGTGATCCGCACCACTGCCAGCGCCCGCAAGCCGCTCAATGGCCTCTACCGGGTGCGCTGACCGGTCATAGCGCGGCCGCTCAAGCCGGCTTCACCACTTCGAACAGATCGGCGACGTCGTCGATCTCCAGTTCCAGCAGCCAGAGATCCGGATCGAAGCGCAGTTCGCGCGACAGCACCTCGCGGATGGCTTCCGGCTCGGCCCGTTCCGCCCTCATCTCGAATTTGCGACCGCCATCGTCCTCGCCGAAGAAGTTCTGCGGAGCCGGCGCGTAGAGCGTTTCCAGCCCGTCGCGGAAGCGCTGGCGGATGAAGATCGCACCCGCGGCTTCCGCACCCTTCTTTTCGACAGCGGCAAAACCGCCGAGCCCGAAGACGCGGCGGATCATGGCGGAGACGACGATTTCGGATTTCAGGCGCATGGTTCCTCATACGGCGCTTCGTCACCGGGCGCAAACTCGCCCTCCCCAAATTTTACCCGGATATAACTATTGCCATAATATTACCCGGATGATATTGGCTACACCTCCATCAAGGAAGGCACGGGACATGAACACCATCGACAGGAAAGCGGCGATCTCCGCCTACAAGGAACGCAAGGCCCCGGCCGGCATCTATGCCATCCGTTTTGCACCCATGGGGCAGCGATGGGTCGGCCGCTCCGGAGACCTCGACAAGATCCAGAACCGCATCTGGTTCACGCTCCGGCACGGCAGCCATATGAGCAAGAGCCTGCAGGCGGCCTGGAATTCGAACCGGCCGGAGGATTTCGCGATCGAGCGGCTGGAAGAGATCGACGAGGAGCTGACCGGCTACCTGCGCGACCGGACGCTGAAGGACCGACATCTGCACTGGGCTTTCGAACTGGGCGCCGAAACGGTGTAAGATCATCCGGCGGAAGTCCCTGAGAAGAAACGGGAAATCGCGGTGCCGCGGCCTTTCCTTTCGCCGAATGCACCATATCTTACACATCGGTGCCGCACGGCACTGTCATGAAAAGGAGTTTGGGGCTTGGCTACTTCCGCATTGATCAGCATTCTGATCACCTTCCTGGTGATCGTCCTGGTTCTCTATCTTGTCGCGCGCCTGCCGATCGATGGCCGCGCAAAACAGATCGCGCAGATCATCATCATCATCATCGGCATCATTTCGCTGCTGAAATATCTCGCCGTTTTCTAAGGCAGAGATGCGCCCGGCCATGCCGGGCGCCATCCAACCGGCGGCTCGGGATCACGCCGTCATCGCATTTGTCCGCCGGTATTCCTGCGTCACCCCGCCAAAACCCCAGGCGTCCGCCTCGACCTCGCGGACAATAACATAGGTGGCGGGCGGTATCCCGCCGAGGCTCTTTTTCAAAAGCGCGTCCATCGCCTCGATGAAACGCTGCTTCTCTTCGGGCGTATTGGTGCCGAGCGTGACATTCGCCTCCACATGCGCGGCCACTTCCAGCGGCTGACCGCCGACGGTCCAGCCGGAAAGATCGACCTCCTCCACCAGGACCGCGGTGACCTCGCGGCGTTTGCGCATGATCGTGTTCATCAGCACAGTGGTTTCCTGCTGCAGCAGGCGCCTTGATTCCGGCTCGATGCTTTTGCCGGCGATGATGACGTGAACGAAGGGCATGACGTTCTCCTTTTCGGATTTCTGTTGACGCCGCTATCTTCTCTCCACACAATCATTCTGAAAATCACGAAGTTTCAAACCTATACTTTTACAAAACTCAACGATCATGCTACCCATCAATCTCGACATCGACACTCTGAGAAGTTTCGCGCTCGGCCTGGAACTCGGCAGTTTCGCCAAGGCTGCCGACCGGCTCGGCCGTTCGCCTTCGGCGATCAGCCTGCAGCTGAAGAAGCTCGAGGAACAGGTGGGAGAAACCCTGCTGCAGAAGCAGGGGCGTGGACTTGTGCTGACCGAAGCAGGCGAGATCCTGCTTAGCTATGCCAAGCGCATCCTGGAGCTCAACGACGAGGCGCGGGCGGCGGTGCGCGGCGTCGGCAAGCTCGAAGGCTGGGTGAAGATCGGCGTGCCGCAGGATTTCGCCGAAACCTGGCTGCCGGACCTGCTCGGCCGCTTTTCGAAGATCCATCCGAAGGTGCGGGTCGAGGCCCGGGTGGACCGGGGTGTCGCGATGGTGCAGGCGATCGACAAGGGCGAACTCGACGTGGCGCTGACCTGGGGCACGCTCGCCAGTCCGCGGGCGGAGATCGTCGCAAGGCGGGAAATCGCCTGGATCGGCCCGGACGGCTTCCGGCATATGCCCGGAGGGACGCTTGCGATCGTCGCTTTCGATCCGCCCTGCGCCTTCCGCAAGGCCGCCATCGACGCGCTCGACCGCGGCGGCATCGCCTGGCGGCACGCTTTTGCCAGCCCGAGCCTTGCCGGCCTTTGGGCCGCTGTGACCGCCGGGCTCGGCGTCACCCCCCGGATCGTCGAGGGCAAACCGCCGCAGCTTGCCGCGCTTGATGCGAAAGAAGCGGGCCTGCCCGATCTCGGCGCGATCGAGCTTGCGCTGCACGTCGCCGAAACCCGCCTCGCACCGCCTGCCGAAGAGCTGAAGCGGCTGGTGCTGGAGGCGGTGGCGATGCGTTGAGCGGCGAGCTCTCGCCGCTGATCACCTTGCTGTCCGATGGACGGCCGATGACTGCCCCAAGTGACAGGCTAATGGCTATCGTTGAAACGTAAGGTGGACGGTGCCGCTCTCGGCCGTTTCCGCCTTGACCGTATAACCCGTTTCGAAGCCGCGCAGATCGTCCCACAGGCGGATGCCGCGCCCGAGCAAAATGGGCGCGATAGCAACATGGAGGCGGTCGACAAGGCCAGCCTTGAGATATTCGCGAACGACGGTAGGGCCACCGCCTATCCTGACATCCTTGCCGTTTGCGGCGCTCATAGCCTGCTGGAGCGCATCAACCGGAGTGGTACTGAGGAAGTGGAACGTGGTGCCACCGGCCATCTCCAGGGAGGGCCGCGGCTTGTGTGTCAAGACGAAGACCGGGCAGCGGAACGGTGGCTCGTCGCCCCACCAGCCACGCCAGTTCGGATCGTCGGGAAAGTTGTGCAGCCCGAACATGCCGGCGCCCATAATCTCGGCACCCACATCGGCGAAGTACGCCTTCGCGTATGCGTCATCGATACCTGTGGTTCCCGCTCCCGAGGTATCCTTCAACACGCGCTCCCGGAATGTTCGCGTCGCAGCATATGCGCCGACGAGACGCGACCAGTCCTCGCCGAACGGGGTTTCGGGCGTCTGGTCCGTCGTTGTCGCGAAACCATCGAGCGAGATCATGAGATCGACACGAACTACCACCGGATCCTCCTTGCGTGTGGTTGCACCTTGACCGCCTCATATTCGGAACCGAATACTAAGGTATTTGCCTTTGTATCCAAAGCCTGATACTAAGGCAAGTACCTTTTTATCCTTGGCCGGCGCACCCGCCGATTTGACCGACGCACATGCCTTATCATTCGACTCCGCTCGACCTCGCCTTTCATGCTCTCAGCGACCCGACCCGCCGCGCCGTAGTGTCGCGGCTGGTCGAGGGCGAGTTACCGGTCAGCGCTTTGGCCGAGCCTTTCGACATGGCGCTGCCCTCCTTCGCCCAGCATCTCAAGGTGCTGGAAGATTGCGGGCTGATCGTCAGCCAGAAGCGCGGGCGCAGCCGCTGGTGCCGTCTGGTGCACGCGCGCTTCGACGAGGCGGCGGACTGGATGGTATCGGAGCGCCGGCGCTGGACCGAGCGGTTGGATCGGCTCGAAGTCTACCTGGATAAAACCGAAGAGGACGATGAAGGACATGGCAAAGCTGTTTGAGACATGGTCGCTGGACCGCGAAATCGTGCTGGTGAAGCTGCTGAACCACCGCCGCGAGAAGGTCTTTGCCGCCTGGATGAATCCCAAGGCATTGGCCGAATGGTACGGCCCGGCCGGTCTCAGCATCGAGACCCACGAAGCCGATATCCGCGAGGGCGGGATCTGGCGGTTCGACATGGTGGGCGTGTTCGAGGGCCGGGAACAGCGTTTCCCAAACCTGATGCGCTTTATAGAGATCGTGCCGAACGAGCGGATCGTGATGGATTACGGCACGCCCGACCCTGACGACCCCGACCGCTTCCGCGCCACGGTGACCTTCGACGAGCAAACGGATGGCAAGACGGTGCTGACCATGCGCCAGCTCCACCCCAGCGCCAAACGGCGTCAGGTGGTCATCGGCTTCGGCGCGGTCGAATACGGGCTGCAGACGCTGGAAGGCCTCGCGGCCTGGCTTGACCGCTGAGCGGTCGGCCAAGGTGCCGCGTGCGCCAGCCCTGGCCGCTGGAAACATCGAACATTCGGGCGATTGAGAGCGACGGCGCCCCTACAGCGCGCCGAGCGACTTCAGCTTCTTCAGCACCAGTTCATCGGGTTCGCCGGTCTCGGGCAGGCGGTAGTGGCGCTGGAACCGGCGTCATTAAAAGGAGTTTGGGGCTTCGCTCCTTCCGCATTGATCAGCATTCTGATCACCTTCCTGGTCTATCTGCGCCATGTGACATGGCGGCACTACTAGATCTCGACGAGCGTGTTAAGGCATCTGCTGGATGCTGCCACTGCCTCTGATCTCCGAGCGGCGCATGGTCGGGCGCCCGAAAAGTTCAATGTCGCCACTCCCGGAAATCGAAACGTCCGCATCGACCTGCGCAGTCAGCCTGGCATCGCCGCTGCCACGAATGTCCACCTTTACCGACTTTGCAGTCAGATCCTCGAACTGCGCCTCGCCCGACCCGGAAATACTCAGATCGACCGCGTCGGCGGTTCCAGTGGCGGTAACATCGCCGCTGCCTTCGATGCTCACCTGGAGCTTCGGCTGGCTGATTTGCGACAAGGTCAGATCACCACTGCCACGCAGCTCCCATATGAAGATCGACGGGCCTGACAGTTCAACCTCAAGCCGCGAGGCAAACCAACCGGGATCGCAATCAAGGCCCAGCACGCCAGCTTCGAACCGCACATTGTCGAGCAAAGCGGGGTCGCCGCTGATGACGGCCTCTGCTCTATCGCCTGGTTGATAATGGACGGAAGCCGGCATATGGATCGCCAGACTGTCGCTTGTCGCAAAAGGGAGCGTAACCTGCCGTCGTGCCGAGGTCGCCGGCCCGCAGGTCGATTTCCCTATGCCCCACAAACCCGCCGTATCGGTCCAGCTCGGGCCTGCAAGCGCGATTCCGATCGTCAAAAAAGCAGCGGCGCCAATGAGGCCCGTCGTTGCGACAAATGCCAATGTCCGAGTCATATCGAGGCTCCCTCCGTGAAATATATCGAAAGTTTCAAACGCCGTGCCGGTCCGGTTGGGCCAGACGGAAATGCAATCGGGCATAGTGGCCAAGCATGCGGGTGCCGGCACTTATTCCCATCAAAAGCAAAGCGCCGCCGCCAAGGAAGCCGCTCACAAGTCCGACGCCGATGAACAGGCGCGCCAACAGATGTGTCAGGGCTCCGCCCGGATCGACGAGCAAAGCTGTGAAGACGATCTTCAACCCGACCGCGCCAATCGCCACCAGCACGATGGCAAAGGCCATCGCCAGCACGATCGCCACGATCAGCAATGGCAGCAGCAGAAGCAGGTCGACGATGGCGAGGCCGGCCAATGCCATCATGGCGCCCATGAGATTGGACAGGCTCCAATGGGTTTCAAAACGCCGCAGCCCGATATCGGCGCGCAGTTCCCGGGCGATTCTCGCCGGGTCGCCCAGTGCGGCAGCGACCTCCGCTTCACTGCGTCCATGGGTGTTGGATTCGGCGAAATGGGCCGCATAGTCGGCGACGATCTCTTCGACCTCCTCGGGCGGAAGACCGGCAAGCCCCTGTTTCAGCCTGCTCAGAAAGGCATCCCTGGTCATCATATATCCTCAACAAGTTTATCGACAGCGGCAGCGAAGGATCGCCAGTCATTGCGATGGGCCTCGAAAACCGTCCGGCCAAGCGGTGTCAGCCGGTAATATTTGCGGGGCGGCCCGCTGCTTGATTCCACGATGCGTGTCGCAACCAGGCCTTCATTCTGCATGCGACGCATCAAGGGGTAGATCGTGCCTTCGCCCATGCCGACAGCGGTGACGAGGGTGCTGGCAATCTCGTAGCCATAACTTTCCCCCCGCGACAGCACCGCCAGGACGCAGAGATCGAGCGCGCCCTTTCGCAGTTGAATTTGGATTGAGTCAGTCATCCCGTTCCTCATATTTACATACTATCTATAACACGCTACCTGTTAATGCAAGGTAGCAAGACAGACTGCTGAATATTGCACCCTGCACAATCGCAATACGGCGAGCCGCCGGTCGACAAGGACGGGCCGGCGGACTTCCTTGGTAAATTGGAGCAACGACTATGACGTACCTACGCCTGGCCCTGGCGGCCGCCTTTTGTCTCGCTGTGTCCTCTGCCCATGCCGCGGGACTGAAGTTCCTTCATATCCCTGGCGGGCAAGGGGAGGATCCGGCAATCCATGCGGCGATGTGGTCACCCTGTGCCGAGGTGCCTGCAGATGTGCGGATCGAAGGGCTGACGGTGCCGGCAGTCCTGGATTGTCCGATTGCCGGAGAGAAGCTGCCGCTCGTTATCATCTCGCACGGCTATGGTGGCTGGTACCTTGGCCACCATGACACGGCCGAAGCCTTGGCGGACGCCGGCTTTGTCGTCGTTGCCGTCAATCATCCGCACGCGAATTATGCCGATATGAGCCGCGCTGACGGTTTGGGCGCGTTGATCGGACGTCCTGTCGATATCAAGAGAACCGTTGATTTCATGCTTATGGCCTCACCTGATGCCGCTAAGATAGATCCGCAGCGTGTCGGCTTCTATGGGTTCTCTCAAGGCGGCTATACGGGTCTTGTCATCGCCGGGGCCAATCCGGATTTCAGCAAATTGCCGCCGCGTTGCGCGGACCCGAAAGCAACCGGCTGCCCGCAAACCAATCAAGTCCGACGTTCACAACAAAGGCCGCTACCTCAGTCGCTAACTCATGATCCCCGCATCAGGGCAATGGTAGTCGCTGACCCTCTCAGCGTTGTCCTTCAGACCACGGACAGTGTGAAGAACGTCACGATTCCGCTTCAGCTATGGGGATCGGAGCTGGGAGGGGGTGGCGGAGCATCGCCGGAAGATGTCGCGACACTTGCACGTGTATTGCCCGAAAAGCCTGACTTTCGGATAGTGTCTAATGCCGTCCATCTGTCGTTTTTGACACCGTGCCCCAAGAACCGTCAGTTTTCGGAGGTATGTATCGACGCTCCCGGCTTCGACCGTGCCGCCTTCCACAGGGAGTTTAATGCCGAAGTGATCGCATTCTTCCGGCAAAGTCTGAGGGAGTGAACCGGCGAAAATGTCATCATGCCTGTCCGCAACGGGCGTCACCATTGGCTATTGGCTTCGCCCCAATAACAAAATTCGGGAGATTGAGAGCGACGGCGCCCCTACAGCGCGCCGATCGACTTCAGCTTCTTCAGCACCATTTCGTCGGGCTCGCCGGTCTCGGGCAGGCGGTAGTGGCGCTGGAAGCGGCGGATGGCGGCCTTGGTCTGGGCGCCGGCAACGCCGTCGACCCCGACATCCGCATAGGCGATGTTCGACAGGCCGCGCTGGATCTGCAGCACCAGGTCCGTGGGCTGAACGGGGGCGTTCGGCTTCTGGGAAACCGGCGTGGCCACCGGCCTGCCGGAATTCGACGCTGCGTTCGGGATATTGGCGGGCGGCGTCATCGTCGGCTTGCGCTCGGAGGCGCGGATTGCCGCGGCAACCGGATCTTCGCCGTGCGCATTGGCGCTCTCGACCGGGCGGGCCGGCGAAACGGGCCGTGGCGGCTGGACCGATGATGGCGCAGGCCTCGTCGGCGCAGCCGGCGTGGCCCGTGCTGTCTCGGCGGGTTTTGGCGCCGCGGGCTGCGTGTCATGGGGTGCGGCCGGCTGAGAGGCCGCCTGCTGCGGCGGCTGCGGGCGCGGCATCGGCGCGACAACGGTCGGCGCGGGCACCTCCGTCTGGGCCGGCGCTGCGGTCGGCACAGCGGCTGGAGCCGGCGCTACGACATTGGGATCGGCGCGCTCGATGCGGAAGGTCGTGACATCGGCGGGTGCGGTGCGCCTTGCCGGACGATAACCGGCAATCTGATTCGGGTTCTTGGAATCGCGGGTCGCGAGGAACGGGGATGGATGGCCGCCCGGCTGATACCAGAGCGCATTGGCGGCGACGAAGGAGAACACGACGCCGAAGGCGGCGCTGCCGAACAGGGCCTTCGGCCGGCGCGCAGCAGCCCGCGCTCCCGCCAGAGCCAAGCTCGACAGAATGCCAGGCTGCTTGACAGTTTTTTTCCTGTCAGGCGATTTTCGCTTCCGCGCGGTCATCGATAAAATCCTGTTCGTCCATCATGGCCGCATGCCGGGCTGCCCTCAGCCGCGGCGGGAATTCGACTTTCTCCTCCCGGGAATCATCCCGTTTTGCTTCGACGCCGGAGCCGTCCGATGGCAGCGAGATCGTCACCACGGTCCCCTCGCCCGGACGGCTGGCGATCGCAAAACGACCGCCGTGCAGCGCCACCAGGCCTTTTACCAGAGAAAGTCCGAGACCGGTACCTTCGTAGGTGCGGGTATAGGCGTTTTCCACCTGCATGAACGGCTGGCCGATATATTGCAGCTTTTCGGCCGCGATGCCGATGCCGGTATCGCTGACGGAAATCTTGACGTCATCGCCCTCAAGAATGGCGTCGATCGACACCACGCCGCCGGGACCGGTGAACTTGATCGCATTGCCGGCGAGATTGATGAGGATCTGCTGTACGGCGCGACGGTCGGCGATCACTTCGCCAAGCCCGCGCGGGGCACGGCTCGTCAGCGTCACGCCTTTTTCGCGGGCGGTCAGGTCGAGCATGGCGCGGCAGGTTTCCACGGCTTCCGCGATCGCGAAAGGCTCGGCGAGCAGTTCGTAACGGCCGGCCTCGATCTTCGACATGTCGAGCATGGTGTTGACGACGGAGAGCAGATGGCCGCCGGACTGGCGGATCAGCCCGACATATTCGCGCTGGCGGTCGTTTTCGAGCCGGCCGAAATATTCGCCGATGAGCACGTCGGAAAAACCGAGAATGGCGTTGAGCGGGGTGCGCAGCTCGTGGCTGACGGCGGCGAGGAACCTCGACTTCGCCTCATGGGCGGAGCGCGCCTCGGCGACATTGGCCGCGGCTTCCAGGCGGAGCTGCTCTTCTTCCGACATGTCGCGTGCCTGCGCCAGGACGTAGAGAAGCTCCCCTTCGCCGTCGCGAATGGCGGTCATGTCGAGACGGACCGACAGAAACTGGCGGCCGGCCGCCGAGAACGGCCGCTCGATGCGGATATCCGCAAGCGCGCTCGGCGCACCCTGGCGCAGCATGTCGAAAGCCTGGACGAGGCCGATCCGGTCGGACACGTGGACGCGCTCGGCAAATGGCTCGCCGGCCGCTTCACGCAGGCTTGGCGGAAACAGATGCTGGTCGCGACCGCCGGTCTTCACCAGCAGGCCATGCGGATCGAGAATGAGCGACAGGCCCGGCATCGCATCGAAGGCAACCTCTTCCGGCTGCGGCGCGGCAATAGAAGCCACGGCATGGCGCGGAAAGGCAAAGGAGGCGGCAACGGCCAGAAGGAAGAGCGACAGCACCAGCGCGACGCCGACGGGCAGAGCGAGCGCCGGCGGCAACAGCAGCGACAGCGCCGGCGGCACGGTCAGCAGTGCGCCAAGGCCACAGAAGACGAGGCGGCGGAACTGGGCAATTTCACCGGCGCGCGCGGTCTCGCCCTCGCCGAGGCGCGTGAGCCAGCGGGTGGCGGTCTCATCGACCAGCATGACCGCCTTTCCGGCAATGTTACTCAATACGCGCACGCAAAACCCTGCACAGACTCGGTTGTTGAAGCCGACAATAGGCCTCCGTGGCTTAAGGAAAGGATAAAACCAGGGGGTGCGGGAAGCCCTGCAATGACCCAAAATCCGGCTTTGGGACAGAAGGACCAAGCCTTCTGAGCTTGTGGTTAACGCAACGTAAGCAACGGATTTGCTTCAATTTTTCCCAAGACGTTAACCTTTGTGGCGAGCCAGCGGCCAGGAAAGCCAACGGGTTCGGGTGGGCTGCCGCAATTATGCTTAACATCGATCGCTAAAATTCGATTCAAGTTCGCGACAAAGGCGCTGCAAATGCAGATATTTCGCATTTTAGGCAAATTTGCCGAAAAACCGAACGGTCCCGTCAAAGCCATATTCGCTTCCCGGCGGTACAACCATGTTCAAGACCGGCACAGATCCGGCGGCCCGCTTGAAGACAGAAGCGGGAAAAAACAGGTGGACAGAGCGATGTGGTTTCTCATCAAGGGAAGTATGTGGTTCGCGGCGGTGCTGGTGGTGCTTTCCTACTTCAGCAGCAAGCCGGCAACCGAGACCGACGGGCTTTCGCCTCTGCAGGTCAGCAATGCCTTTTCGGCTGCGACCGAAGCCTATCAATATGTGAGCGCCATCTGCACCGAAAAGCCTGAGGTCTGCGAAAAGGGTGCCGAGACCTTCTCGGCGCTCGGCACGAGGGCCAGGCAAGGCGCCCAGGTCGCCTTCGAGCTGCTCGACAAGCAGTTCGGCGACAAGGGCACCCGGACCGCGGTGCTCGCCGATCCGGAACCGACCCCATTCCCGGCCAGACAGGCCGAAACGGCAGCCGCTGCTGTTGCCGACACTATCTTCACCGGCACCGTGCCGGTCCCGCAGAAACGGCCCATTCGTTAGGTTGACGCGCTGACAAACAGCGTTGCGGATGTCTCTTTCGAATTCGAATTTCAAAACTTGCGCCGGGCTCTGATAGCCATGGTTCCCGGCGCCGGACTGCCTGCCCTGTCATTCAGCATTTGCTGACGCCGTGAGGATTACCCCTCACGGCGTTTTTTTTGCTTTTATCCCGGCCTGCAGTGCCTATATGGAGCGGATAGAAGAACCGGAGCGCTTATGGCCAGCCTCGAGCAGATCATCGAAGATTTCGAATACCTCGACGAGTGGGAAGACCGCTATCGTTACGTGATCGAACTCGGCAAGGCGCTGCCGGACCTTCCCGACGACCAGAAGACCGCGGAGAACAAGGTGCAGGGCTGCGCGAGCCAGGTCTGGCTGGTCAGCCATCTCGGGGACGGCAGCGCCGATCCGGTGATGACCTTCGAGGGTGATTCGGACGCCCATATCGTGCGGGGCCTCGTCGCCATCGTGCTCGCCGTCTATTCCGGCAAGACCGCCTCTCAGATCGCCGCCACAGATGCGATCGAGATCTTCGACCGTATCGGGCTTGTCGAACACCTGTCGTCCCAGCGCGCCAACGGGCTGCGCTCGATGGTCAAGCGGATCCGGGAAGAAGCAAGGATCAGGGCTGCGGCTTAGGGCGCAAGGACTCCTCACGCGCATCCGTTGGCCACGTGGAGAGCGCTTGCTCGGCAACGGCCTCCAGCGTGTCGCGACTGAAGCCGGCCTTGGCCTGCACCGCCATGCCGTGAAGAACGGCCATCAGGAATGCCGCAAGCGTATCAGGCCTCGCCGTCTCCGGTAGGTCGCCCTCGGTCTTTGCCCGCTCGAAGCGTTGGCGAAGCTGCGCCTCGGCTTCGGCGCGCGCCTCGATCAAGGCCTGGCGGACAGGCTCCGCTTCATCCGACCCCGCCAGGACACCCTGGATGCCAAGGCATCCCGTATGGTCGGGATAACGGGTGGTGAGGTCGATTGCACCCTGGAGAAGATGCGCCGCAACCTCGCGCGCCGTGGGCAACTGAAGTGCAGTGGGAACATAGTCCACATACCGCTCGTAGTAGCGCACCAGGGCCTTGCGGAAGAGCGCTTCCTTATTGCCGAATGCGGAATAGAGGGCCGGTCTTTCGACACCCGCCGCCTCGGTCAGGTCGGCATAGGAGGCGCCCTCATAGCCCTTGCGCCAGAAGACGCATATCGCGGCGTCGAGCACCTTCTCCACATCGAATTCGCGATGGCGTCCCATCAGTTCTGCTCGGCCTTTTTCATAATGACCGTTATTAAAGCCCCTTGACCATCATTGTCAAATTTCATACCGATCGTTATCGTAACATACGTTATGAAATTGGGGCCGCTCGACAAGATCGAGTGGAGCTCTTCGTCGAATAGGGAAAGGATACTCATGTCCAACATATTCAAGGGGAAGGTCGTCCTCATCACCGGCGGTTCGCGCGGCCTCGGTGCGGCGACGGCGGAAGCGTTCGCCGATCACGGAGCGGACGTTGCGATCAGCTACGCGGCTTCGGCCGACAAGGCGAAAGCCGTCGTGGAGAAACTCAGGGCAAAGGGGGTTCGCGCGATCGCGGTCCAGAGCGACCAGGCCGACCTTTCTTCCGCAAAACCCCTGATCGACCGGGTGATGGCGGAATTCGGCAGGCTCGATATCCTCGTCAACAATGCCGGCATCGCCATCCAGGGTCAGATGGTCGACGATCCGGAACTCGACGGGGACAACTATAATCGCCAGTGGCAGGTCAACGTGCTGGGCACGATCGCCAATACCCGTGCGGCGGCGCAAAAGCTGACCGACGGTGGCCGGATCATCTTCGTCGGCTCGCTCCTCGGCTCCTACGTCCCCTTCCCCGGTGTCGCCGACTATACCGGAACCAAGTGGGCGCTTGCGGGATACGCGAAGGGCATTGCGCGCGACCTTGGCCGGCGCAATATCACCGTCAACGTGGTCCAGCCGGGAATCATGCCGACCGACATGGCCGCAGACGTTGCCGGCGAGCTTCCGAACCGTGACGCCATCCTGGACATGCATCCGATCCGTCGCATCGCAACGCTCGAGGAAGTGGCCGAAACCATCTGCTTCCTGGCCGGACCGCATGCGGGCTACATCAACGGAGAGACCGTGAATGTAGCCGGCGGCCTCGGAATCTGAGTGACGAAGCTCGGAGCTTCGACATCCAATCCGGATCATATCACCAGCGAAAAGCCCCTGAGCTTCGAACGAAGCTCAGGGACGCTCGCATCAAGGGGTCAGGCTTCCGCTGCCTTGGCGGCCATCGTGGCCTTTGCCCACCAGACCAGTTCGTCGAGCGCCGTTTTGGCCGAAGGCAGCAGATTTGCCTCGATCTCCTCGATCGGCTTGTTGCCGCCCCTCGGGGCGACAGCCATGAAGTCTCCGCCACCGATATGGACGGCGGCGTGGGTCGATACCATCTGCAGCTCGACCCCGATGCCGCGCAGGTGTTCCACCGCGCGCGACGCACCCGTGCCGCCGTAACCGATGGCGGTAAAGGGTTTCCGGTTCCATTCCTTGTAAGCCTGATCGAGGGCGTTCTTGAGCACGCCGGTGAGCGAATGATTGTACTCCGCGACCACGAAGATGTAGCCGTCGAAGCGGCCGACGGTTTCCTGCCAGCGCACAGCTTGCGGGTTTTGGCTCGGCATCCACATGTTCGAGGCCATCTCGTCGAAGAACGGCAGCGGATGGTCGCGCAGATCGACCAGTTCGACCTCGATGTCGTCACGCGCCTGCGCCTGCTTCAACATCCACTGTGCCGGCCTGTCGGCAAAGCGGGTGGGGCGGGTAGAGCCGATAATGACCGCGATTTTGGGCTTCAGAACCATAGTATCCTCATGTATGTTGGTTTCTGTCCGTAACCATCTATCCGAGGATCGAATGCCTCATCAAGACAGCACTTTTCGGATACCAGGTAACCGCGAGGATACCAGGTCTTGCGGGCCGATCAGCCGCATGCTGGCCCGGATCAGCGACAAGTGGACGCTTCTGGTCGTGCGCGTTCTGGGTAACGGCCCTCTTCGCTTCAATGCACTGAAGCGGGAGATCGGCGAGATTAGCCAGAAGATGCTGGCTTCCACTCTTCGCGATCTTGAGGAGAATGGTTTCGTGACGCGGACAGTCACCCCGACGACGCCTCCGCAGGTGGAGTATGCCCTGACGGACCTCGGCCGGGACTTTTGGGAGCCGGTGCAGGCACTGGCCGATTGGACCCATGCGAATTCCCCGAGGATCGACGCCGCCCGCGCCGCTTATGCAGCGAACCGGGCAGCGCGTTAGGCCGGCGCTTCTGGAGCCGCTCACAAGCGGCATGCAGCGTCAGCCTCACAAGTCTTCTCCGTCATAAGGCCGGCCGGAAATCTTCCGCGCCCCAATGATGGCTCTGGCGGCGTTTTGGCAGAGCCGGCGGGGCATAATGGCGGGCAAGCGCCAGCAGCGCGGTGCGCAGCATGAGTTTGGCCGAGCGCGCCGGCCATTGGCGTTCGCGTTCCACCGTCTCCAGCCCCTTGGCAAAGCAGCAGACATCCATCGCGACGCCGGAAAGTTCCGGTCCCATCGCGTCCACCGCTCTCGAAAAACGGTTTCGGGCGGATATCGCGCTGTCGGCGATGTCGGCCTGGCCACCGGCGGAGCCCTTGGCGCGGGTGGCGAGCCGCGGCTCCCAGGAGGCGGTGACGCGCGGCTGGAGCTGCCCGCGGGTGAAATCGGCGAGCAGTCGTTCTCCCGCCTCCAACGCTTCGGCTGGCAGGAAGGGTTTTCCGTCGCGATCCTTCATCCGGGCGATCGTGCCGAGCGGCGATTCGGCCAGGTTGCGGCGCACCGGCTGGCGGGCGCCGTCGATCTCGGCGGAGGTCACGACGATCTCGCCATGCTGCTCGACAAAGGCCTCCTCGCCCATCACCAGCGCCCGGCGCAGGAAGCTGGGCGCCTCGACACTTGCGGCGATACGCCCGCTTTCGGAAAGCTGCACCAGCCCGAGCGAACGGGCTCTGGCGATTACCGCCTGCGGATAAAGCCGCTCCTCGGCTCCGGTGAGGCGGACTTCGGCACCCTCCCCGGTCTCGATCGTGCATTCGCCGCGGGCAAGCTGGCGGATCAGGCGCAGGAGATGCCGTTTGAGGTCTGGAATATCTGCCTTGCCGGTCATGGGCTTTCCGATCGCATCAGTCATGGGCTACCACCTCCGAGAGGCCGAAAACGGCGGTGACGATGCGTTCGACCGCCGAGATGAACTCGTCGAAGGCCAGGTCGTCGCGGCGATCCTCCACCACGTGGCAGGCATGGCCGACGGTGGTGCGGTCGCGGCCGAACGCTTCGCCGATGTCGCTCATCGAAATCTGGAGCGCCACATGGCAAACATACATGGCGATCTGGCGCACATGGCAGGATAGCCGGCGCCGGTCGCGGCGCAGCATCACCCGGTCGCCGAAGAGCTGGACCAGTTCGCAGACCATCTGACGGACGATGCGGCAGACGCTCCTGAGCGGCAGGCTGGCGGGAAGCCGCGGCGTACCGGCAGTCGCATCCATTGGCACTGGCGGGGAAAATCGCGCCGAGGACGGCGGGGCGGAAGGCTCGGAATATCGCTCGAAAGGCATGACAACTCCTCAATAAATAGGAATTAATTCATACACCCTAGAGCAAAAGCGGGGACGCTGAAAACCGCCTCTCCGCAATTATCAGCTGAAATCGTTGATGATTTCCGCAAGTCATGGAAAGATAATGGGATTTTTTTCCTCACACCTTGCCCGTGACCAGGTCGCTAAAAAAGGAAAAACCGGGCGTACGGTCGCCCGGCTCTTTATCCGCATCTGTGTTTGATGCCGAAATCACCCGCCGGTCGCTGGCGCGATCGGTCCTCATCGGGATGGTTTCAAATCCTCCCGGTGTCTTTGCCGGGCGTTGGCCCGGCTCAGACCTTGCCGCGCTTGCGGCGCTGGCCGAGACCCATTTCCTTGGCGAGCCTGGAACGAGCTTCCGCATAGGCGGGCGCTACCATCGGATAGTCGGCCGGCAGGCCCCACTTCTCGCGATATTCTTCCGGCGTCATGTTGTAATGGGTCATCAGATGCCGCTTCAGCGACTTGAACTTCTGCCCGTCCTCCAAGCAGATGAGATAGTCGTCTTCGATCGATTTCTTGATCGGAACCGGAGGCTTCGGCTTTTCAATGGCCGCTACAACCGGTGCCGGCGAAGAGGTGTTGCTCAACGCCGTATGCACGTCTGCGATCAAGTTCGAAAGATCGCTGACGGGCACCACATGGTTGCTCACATAGGCCGCCACAATATCTGCGGTCAACTCCACCAGCAGATCGGGGCTTTTGCCCAATGCGATGTCTGTCATTTCCTGTCTCCTGTTTAAGTGACTGGCTGGCCCCGCGACCTCCGCGACACCTGCCCGTTCGTAGAGCTTCTCGGAGCGAAACCATTGCCCGACCGCCGTCTTGCGACCGAAGCCTACCCCTAAGCTCCATGCGGAAAAGAAAACGGTTCGCACCGGATATTGCGTTCGATTAAAGCTTGCCCAGGTCCGTGATCGACGTTTATCGTTCCTCAATCCAAAGAACTTGTCGACTTCACCGAATTGACGAGGGAACGCCTAATTTGAAACAACATCTGCACTCTACTTGTAACGAAGTACCACTGCTTCGCTTTATCTCCAAGTGCGATTTTCGCGAGTTACCAGCCTTTCTGCGGCCTATATCGCTCCCACGTCAGCTTTACTGATGAATAGATGAGCATTTGCTCAGTCAAGACAGGGTTATAACTCGTCCTCGACGGGATTATATTCGCTTATCGTAATCCTTCATTTCATCCCGGACCGACTCAGCGTAAAGTGGATATCCGATCTTATGTGCTGCCATAGCGAGTAGATGCGCCGAAATCGGCGCGGTCAGCACGAAGAAGAAGAAGCCTGCAAGGGCTCTTGCAAATGTCGGCAGATCGCCCGCATGGACGCCGACCGCCAGCAGCAGCAGCCCGGAGCCAACCGTGCCGGCCTTCGATGCCGCGTGCATGCGGGTATAGAGATCCGGCAACCGGTTGAGCCCAATCGCCGCCACCAGTGCGAACCCGGCGCCGCCAAGCATCAGAAGGGCGGTTATCGTGGCCAGCAGGATATCCATCATTTCTTTGCCTTCCGCCTGACGGCCGGTCCGGTGCCGGGCGGGCGCCTTGTTGCAGATTTACGGCGCGGTTCGGGCACCGATGCCGTGAATGTCTTCATCATGTCCGGCTTCGGCGTTTCCCGACCACCGCGCGACAGGATAAAGCGCGCGAAGGCGACGGTCGCCAGGAACCCGACGAGGCCAAGCGAGATGGCGATATCGATATAGAGCGTGAAGCCAGTGCGGATGGCGATCAGGGCGATGAAGCCGATGACGATGCCGGTCAGCATGTCGAGCGCCACGACCCGGTCTGGAAGCGTCGGCCCCCTGATCACCCGCCAGACGGTGAGCAGGAAGGAGACGCAGAGCACCACGAGCGCCAGCCAGACCGCATAGGAGAGGATCATTTCAGCCGTCGTCATCGGAACGCCTCCATGATCTTGCGCTCGAAGCCGTTGGCGATATCCCGTTTCGTGGCCTCGATATCGGAACAGTCGATCGCGTGGACGAACAGCGTCTTGCGGTCCTCGGAGACATCGACCGACAGCGTGCCCGGCGTCAGCGTGATGAGGTTGGCAAGCAGGGTGATCTCGAAATCGCGGGTGACGGTCAGCGGAAAGGCGAAGATGCCGGGCTTGAGGTCCATGCGCGGGCTCATCACCAGCACCGCCACTTTCCAGGCAGACAGCGCCAGTTCCTTCAGGAACAGGGCGAGCAGCGACAGGATGCGGCCGAGCCGCCGCCAATAGCCGCGGGCACCCATCTCGTCGCGAACGATCCAGAGCGCCAGCGTCGACAGCACAAAACCGAAGATCAGGTTTTGCAGCGTCGCGCTGCCGGTTACAGTGACCCAGACGACGGCAAATACCAGAGAGAGGATATAGGTGATCATCGCGCGGTCCCTCCCGGGAAGACCGAATGGATATAGGCCGCCGGTTCGCCGAGCCCCTCCGCCGCCGTCTGGGCCAGATCGAGCAGCGGCTCCGGCAGCAGGCCGAAAAGGACGACGAGCGCCGTGAGGCAGCCGAGCGGCAGGGCGATGCGCCAATCCGCCGGGGCGGCGGCCTCCGGAGCAGGGTCGGGCTGCGGCCGCCAGAAGGCAAGCAGGAAGACGCGGGCGAGCGCCAGCGTGACCAGGAAAGCGGAGACGAGGATCGCCGCGGCCAGCCACCAGGCGCCGATATCGAGCGAGGCTTTCAACAGCGCCACCTTGGGCCACAGGCCCGACAGCGGCGGCAGGCCGGAAGCGGCCAGAAACAGCAGGAAGGCGGCGCCCGAAAACCACGGCGCCTTCCGGTAAAGCCCGCCGAGGCCGGAGAGCGCCCAGGTGCCGCCGAGCCGCCCGGTTTCTCCCGATACCAGATAAAGCGCGGTCATCGTCACCACCGAATGCAGCGCATAGAGGATGGCGCCGCTGACGGCCGACGGCGTGCCGATCGCCACGCCCGCCATCATGTTGCCGATGCCGGCAATGACCACGTAACCCACGAGCCTGCGGATATCGTTCTGCGCCAGCGCGCCGAGCGCACCGACCAGCATGGTGAGCGCCGCCGATATCGCAACGACGAGGCTCAATTCCTCGCGCTCGACCGGAAAGAGCATGATGGTGACGCGGATCAGCGAATAGATGCCGATCTTGGTGAGCAGCCCGCCGAACAGCGCCGACACCACCACCCGGGGCGTATGATAGGAGGCCGGCAGCCAGAAATTGACCGGAAAGGCGGCGGCCTTCATGGCGAAGGCGAGGATGAACAGCGCCGTCAGCGTCGTCAGCGGCGCGGTGCCACGCAGGCTAGCCGCCTTGCGGGCGATATCGGCCATGTTGAGCGTGCCGAAGACCGCATAGAGATATCCGACCGCGATCAGGAACAGGGTCGTGCCGATCAGGTTGAGGATGGCGTATTTCAGCGCCCCGTCGATCTGCTCCGGCTCGGAGCCGAGGATCAAAAGGCCGAAGGACGAGATCAGCAGCACCTCGAACCAGACATAGAGGTTGAAGATGTCGCCGGTCAGGAACGCGCCCGTGACGCCGGCCATCAGCAGCATCAGGAACGGGTAAAAACCGTAGCGCCGGCCGCTCGCGTCGATATCGGCGAGGGCGAATATGCCGCCGGCAAGGGCAACGATCGCCGCGGCGAGCGCCATGACCGCGCCAAAAAGGTCGGCGGTGAACGCAATGCCGAAAGGCGGCAGCCAGCGGCCCATCACCATGGTGACCGGGCCATGGGTCCAGACGCGCCAGAGCAGGCCGGCGTCGAGGATGACGAGGAGCGCCAGGCCGGCAATCGCGATGCCGCCATGCAGGCGGACGGACTTGCGCACCATCATCAAGACAGCGCCGAAGCCGATCATCAGGGCGACCGGGAGAACGACCAGCCAGTCGGCGAGCGGCGGGGCGGCGAGGACGAGGGCTGCGGAGAGGTCGACGGAAGGAGAGGCCATCAGTGGATGCCTCCCGCTGGGGTGTCAGCGAATACCGCCGCTGTCAGTTGACCCCGGACGGTTATCGTCGAAGCCGTTATACCCCCCTCTGCCCTGCCGGGCATCCCCCCCTCAAGGGGGGAGATCGGCCAGAGGCCGGCTCCCCGCTCCCTGTTGGACCGGGGCATACGCAAGCCTCTGTCAAAAGATATGCGCTGTGTCTCACTCAACCGCTTGTCATGATCTGGGCAGGGCGCCGCCACGATTCGATCTCCCCCCTTGAGGGGGAGATGCCCGGCAGGGCAGAGGGGGGTGCCGCGGGATCCAAAGCCGGTGGCGGGAAAGGACATGACAACCTGCAAAACCATCCCCTCAATACCCCAGCGGCGGAAGCTGCTCGTCCCGCGGTTCGGCCAGCCGCATCTCGTCGGTGTCGTCGGTGCCGAGTTCCTGGTAGGCGCGATAGGTCAGCACCAGCAGGAAGGCGAAGAAGGAGAACGAGATGACGATCGCCGTCAGGATCAGCGCCTGCGGCAGCGGATTGGCGGCGCCAGGCGACAGCGTGTCCATGCCGGCCGGGATGATCGGCGGCACTTCACGGGTGAGCCTGCCGGTGGTGAAGAGCGTGAGGTTGACCGCATTGCCGAGCAGCACCACGCCGAGCAGGATGCGCACGGTGTGCTTCGACAGCAGAAGGTAGATCGCGGCGGCAAAGAACAGGCCGATCAGGATCGAAAACAGCGCTTCCATCAGTCCCCTCCCTCCGCGTCCGAGCCCGGCTCCTGTTCGAGCGCCAGCGCAATCGAGGTGATCGCCCCAACCACCACCAGATAGACGCCGATATCGAAGGACATGACGGTGGCGAGCGGCACCTCGACCTCGAAGACGACGGGATAGACCCAGAGCCCGGTCATGAACGGCACGCCGGACACGATCGAGACCAGGCCGGAAAGCGTCGCAAGCAGCAGTCCGGCGCCGGCGATCGCCATCGGGTGGAACCGGATCGCGCGGCGCACCGCAGGCACGCCGAAGGCGATGCCATAGATCGCCAAAGCCGAAGCCGCAATCAACCCGCCGATGAACCCGCCGCCGGGCTCGTTATGGCCGCGCAGCAGGACGAAGACGGAGAACAGCAGCATCAGGGCGGTGAGGAAGGGCGCGACGGTGCGCAGGATGAGGGTGTTCATGGATGAGCACCTTGCACGTTGGTTGCCACCACCTCTTGGAGGTTGAACAAGCTCCGTTCCCCTTGCAGGTCGAACCCTGCCAGCCCCCCTCTGCCCTGCCGGGCATCTCCCCCTCGGGTGGGGAGATCGGCTGGGCGCACCAGCATCGCTCTCACCGGAACGTTTGAGATGGCCGGGATCTCACCGCGATTCGATCTCCCCCCTTGAGGGGGAGATGCCCGGCAGGGCAGAGGGGGGTAAACCACACCCGTCAACGCCGCGTCTCCATTTTGTCGTCCGCAACCTTTTTGCCCGCCCTCACCCGGATCAGCGCCAGCACCGCGAGCGCCGTCACCATCACCACCGCGATCTCGCCCAATGTATCGGTGCCGCGGAAGTCGACGATGATGACGTTGACGACGTTGGCGCCGTGGGCGACGGTCTTGGAATAGGTATTGAAGAAATCGGTGAGCAGGGTGTCGAACGGCGCCTGCGTCGATTTCAAGAGGAGCAGCGTGAAGCCGAGGCCGCAGGCGACCGCGATCGTCCCGTCGAAGAGCGTTTGTCCCAGGGGCCGGTGGTCGCGGGGCGAGAGCCGCAGCCGCGTCATCACCAGCGCCAGGATGACCACCGACAGCGTCTCGACCATGAACTGGGTGAACGACAGGTCCGGCGCGCCGAACAGCAGGAAGATGACGGCGACGGCAAAACCCTGGATGCCGAGCGAAACGATCGCCGTCAGCCGATCCTTTGCGCGCAGCACGGCGACGAGGCCGATCACCGCGATTGCGAAAAACGCCGCCTCCTGGACCAACAATTGTTTCGGCCACATGGGCATTGCCGGCAGTTCGCCGAACAGGAAGGGCGGGACGAGCAGCGTCACGGCCAGCAGGATGAAGGTCGCGGTGATATAGATTTCCAGCCGGCCCGGCTGGACGAGACGGGTGACGGCACCCGAAAGCCGCACCAGGCCGGAGACGAAATGATCAAAGCCGCGGTCCGGCCCGGGGCCAAGGCTTTCCACCGCCCGCACCATGAAGGCCCGAAGGTCCGTCAGCCGCCAGAAGGCGAGCGCGCCGAGCAATACGGTGACCACCGACAGAAGCAGGGGCACGCCGAGATGCGGCATGGTCGAAATGTCGATGACGATCTTCTGGGTGGTGATCGCGCTTGCCATCGGCGAGGAGACGTATCGATGCGCCAGGCCGGAAAAGAGTGCGGCTGCCAGGCCGAGCACGGACAGAACCACCGGGCCGAGCCAGAGCGTCACCGGCCCTTCGTGGGCATGTTTCGGCGTCTCGACATGGGGACCGAGAAAGGGTTTCAGCGCCACGGCGAAGGCAATCGCGAACATCAGCGCATTGCCGATGACGGCGAGGCCCGTGAAAAACACGGCGCGCGGATTGCCGGTGGCGAGTGCCGCATAGATCTCCTCCTTGGCGAGGAAACCGAAGAACAGCGGCAGGCCGCCCATCGAGAGCGCCGCCAAAAGCGCCGCGCCGAAGGTGACCGGCATGGCGGCGCGCAGGCCCCCGAGCTTGGTGACGTCGCGGGTGCCGGCCTCATGATCCACCGTGCCGGCGACCATGAACAGCGCGCCCTTGAACAGCGAATGGGCGACGAGATAAAGCACCGCCGCCTCGACCGCATGGGCCGAACCGAAACCGGTCAGCATGACCAAGAGACCGAGCGAAGCCATGGTCGTATAGGCAAGCATCAGCTTCAGATCCGTCTGGCGGACGGCGAGAAACGTGCCGGCAATCAGCGTGATGCCGCCGAAGAAGGGCAGCAGGATCATCCAGGCGGGCGTATTGCCCATGACCGGGTTCAGCCGCATCAGCAGGTAGACGCCGGCCTTCACCATGGTTGCCGAATGCAGATAGGCCGAGACCGGCGTCGGCGCTTCCATGGCGTTGGGCAGCCAGAAATGGAACGGAAACTGCGCCGATTTGGTGAAGGCGCCGGCAAGCACCAGCAGCAGGGTGGCGAGATAGAACGGGCTCTGGCGCAGCCCGTCGCCCAGATGCACGAGCAGCGAAAGCTGGGTGACGCCGGTGATGTTCCAGAGGAAGACCAGGCCGGCGAGCAGGCAGAGCCCGCCGCCGCCGGTGACCACCAGCGCCTGAAGTGCTGCACGCCGCGCCGCCTCCCGCTCGTGATCGAAGCCGATCAGCAGGAAGGAGGTGATCGAGGTCAGTTCCCAATAGACGAACAGCATCAGAAAGCTGTCGGAGACGACGAGGCCGAGCATGGCGCCCATGAAAGCGAGGATGAAGGCCATGAAGCGCCCCCGCCCCTCATGCCCCTTCATGTAGCCGCCGGAATAAAGGACAATCAGGGTGCCGATGCCGGTGATGAGAAGCGCGAAGGTGAGCGACAGGCCATCGAGGAACCAGGAGAAGGAGAGGTTGAAGCTCGGCGCCCAGGCATACCCGCCGGTCACCACTTCGCCGGCGGCGATTTCAGGCAGGAAGGTGCAGAAATGCGCAAACGCGAGCGCCGGGGCCGCCGCCAGAACCCAGGCGGCCCTATCGCCCAGGAGGCGGGTGAGGACAGGCGCCAGAACCGAAGCGAGGAAGGGAAGGAAGAGTGCGAAGAACGTCAACGCCGGCGCATTGGCAGCCATGTCATCTCCACGCTTCAGAAATCCCATATCCCCGACCGTTCGGAGGCAGGAGATTTTCTATGGGAAACATGTCCCCGCCTCAAGCAGAACCGGACGAAACACACAGAAACGCGAGTTTTCGGGAATTTGAGCAAGGGCCGGCGATGCTTGGCGGCGGCGGCTTTGCGGCATGATCGTCATTGCTGGCGTCGCAAAACTGCTTATTCTGCGGCCGGCCGAGCTATGTTGGGTTCGCGCTCCCGGCTGGTGCTTGGCCTATGCTTAGGCAACGGTTCGGCATCATGCATCGTAAGAAGCGTCACTCAGCCGAGAATTTCACCGTCACGCCGCGCTGCCGAAAATAGGCCTGCATCAGCTTCCTGCCGGAACGATTGTTCTGCACGAGCTTGGCCGGGTCGAATACGGCCTCTTTCAATCCCGCCCGGGTCAACGCTGCCTTGAGAGCCGCGATATGCACGTCGATGTCGGCGTTGTTCGCCTGGAGCGATTCATAAATGCGGCCTGTTGCATCTGCTACGGTCGGTTCGCTCACTATTTCACTCCTGCTGTTGCCTGGCTGGCGCTTATCATCTTTTTTCGGCTTGACCTTATTGTGGTGAAAAATGCCTTCGTCAATGTGCGACGCTAGATTGAGAACATCGCGTCCGCTTTCGAAGATGTGACTCCAGAAGCAGACCAGCGGAAACCAGCATTACGGTCGAGATGCTAGGGCAACAATGCGCCAATAGGAGACATGGCGCCACCCGTCGATTATGGTCATGTTTCGACCCGTAGAAGACGGTAGCGGCTGATCTATAGTCTCCCGTAAGCAGTCATCCGCGGGACAAGCGGCACTTCCATTGGCGGACCGTATTGGAGAACTCAATTGCAGACGGACGACCCTCCGACCTACCGCTTTACCGCGAAAGTCCATATTCATCATAAAAGCTCGCCAGGGATCACGATGGCCTACGTCATCGACGCCCAAGGCCTTTCGGTGACGCAAGGACGGTCCGTCAGACTCGTCCCATGGACTTCGTTTCGTTTCCTGCACCTTCACGTTACGAGTGGGGTCGGCACCACTGGGTTTCCAGTCCACAGCGCGCGATTGCGGACGCTCTTCGCATCAAGGGAGCTATCCTCGCTGGATTGGCAGGGAGAGACAGGCCTCGATCGATCCGCCGACTACGTTCGGTTCATGGAAGAACTGATTCCGTTTGCAGTCGCCCGTAACCCGCGTCTCCGCCTTCGATACGGCGGTGACCCTATGATGGAGGCGGCGGCCCCGATGGTGCTGACCTTCTTGATCCTACCGTTCGTCTTTATCCCACTTTTGATCTTCAAACCGCTCGGTGCTCTTGCTGCTGGTTGGAAAAAGCCGCTTGGCAAACTCGTGTTTGGGGCAATCAGCACGAGTTTTGGTGTAGTGCTGAACATGCTTCCCTGGTCCAGCGGTAAGCCGTTCAAGGCCGACGATCTGCCCATCGCAGAACTCCCGCCGAGATATCGGCAAGGTGGCGTCTAAAGACGTACCGATATGCCTGCGACGAGCTTCGAGGGTGAGACGGACGGCAGCTTATCGGTTGACGATCCTTCAAACCAGACTGTCCGAAAACCACCCCATCTCAGGCATGGAGTGATTGGTCCCAAATGACCGGTTTGGGCCAGAAACAGCCACACCGACATCCGCTCTCCAATCGCGGACTTTTCCTTCGCCGCCTCGATGCCTATCTATGGGGAAAACGAAAGGAACCTTGCGATGTCCGATGTCATCACCCCGAAAGTCCAGAAGACCGATGCGGAGTGGCGCGAACTCTTGACGCCCGAGCAGTACCGCATCCTGCGCCAGGCCGGCACCGAACGTGCCTTTACCGGGCCCTTCTGGAACAGCCATGAAAAGGGTCTCTACAGCTGCGCCGCCTGCCACGAACCGTTGTTCGTCTCCGACACCAAGTTCGATTCCGGCTGCGGCTGGCCGAGCTATTTCGAGGCGGTGAATCCGGAGGCGATCACCGAAATCCGCGACGTGTCGCACGGCATGGTGCGCACCGAAGTCCGCTGCAGCAATTGCGGCGGCCATCTCGGTCACGTTTTTCCCGACGGCCCGCCGCCGACCGGCCTGCGCTACTGCATCAACGGCCATGCAATGAATTTCGAGGCGATGAAGTGAAGCAAAACACCCGAAGCGCCGGCGATCCGCCGGCTCAGACCGCTGACAAACCCGTCGATATTTTCGGCGGGTTTTGTTTTTGTGGATTTGTTTTCCGCCGGGAGGTCTTGGCGGGAGGGGCAGAAGGATGGGCTGGCTCATGCCGCGGCTGGTTTTGGTGTTTTGATGAGCGCCATTGCGATCTTCTTGATGTTCTGGGCGGCTGCAGCCAGCAGGCATTGGCAGGCGACACGGGTGAGACTTCGGAAGCGGGCATAGCGGTGGCCATGCAGCTGCTTGGCATCGGCAAAGGAGCGCTCGACCGTTTCCTTGCGGCGTTTGTAGATCGCCTTGCCCCAAGCGGTCAGGCGGTTGGCATCGGTGCGCTCGCGGGCATCGGCCCAGACATGGCGGGTGATGGTGCGTGTCGCGGTGGCGTTATGGGTGCAGGAGGCCAGCAACGGGCAGGTGCGGCAGATGGCCGGATCGGATGCGTAATGTTTATAGCCGTTGCGGTCGGTGGTGGCATAGGCGAGCAACTGTCCTTCGGGGCAGCGATAGCCGTCTGTCTGAGGCTCGTGGACGAACTTCGATTTGCGCATCATGCCGGCTTTGGGCGGTGTCGGATTGCGGTAGCCGGTGACACCGAGGATGGTGCGGTCTTCAAGCCCCTTGGCGATGCCGGAGGTCGCATAGCCGGCATCCAGGCCAACCGCGCCGACCTCGAAGCCGAACCGCTCACGCTGACGGTCCAGCCGCTCGAGATAGACGATGCTGTCATGCACATTGGCAGGTGTCACATGGGTGTCGGTGATGATCGCATGGCGGCCGTCCACCGTGCGGTGGTCGAGGTAGAAGAAGCCTTTCGGTTTGCCGTCGCGCACCATATAGCCGCTCTCGGGGTCGGTGCGCGACACCTTGGTTTCCTTCACCTCCGGCTGACGCTCTTTCTCCTTCAACGGCTTCTGGCCATGCAGCGCCCGCTCGACCTCGATTGCCCGGTCGAGGTCGGCCCAATAATCGGCGCGCGACTTCTCGATCATCGCAAGGTCGTATCTGCCCTTGTTGGCGTTCGCCTTCAGATGCGTCGAATCCGTATAGAGCACCGTACCGTCGACCAGGCCATGACCGATCGCCTGCTCAACGATATGATCAAAGATGTCCTGGGAAACCGAGGTGTCGTTGAAGCGCCGGCGGCGGTTCTGCGACAGCGTCGAGGCGTCAAACACCCCATCCGTCAGCTTCATCCGCAGAAACCAGCGATAGGCGACGTTGACCTCGATCTCGCGCACCAATTGGCGCTCCGAGCGGATGCCGAACAGGTAACCGATGAACAGCGCCTTGAACATCAAGGTCGGATCGAGCGGCGGCCGGCCGTTGTCGGCGCAATAAAGCCCGGCAACGCGATCATGGATGGACGAGAAGTCGATCACCGCATCAATCTTGCGAAGCAGGTGATCCTTCGGCACCAGACCCTCGAGCGTCACCATCTCAAGAGCCGTCTGGCAAGAGGCAGGTTTCTTCAACATGTCCCACTGAATCACAAACCCCCGGACCACGCCAGGGGTTTGTCAGCAGTCTGAGCGCCGGCGATCCGCCGGCGCTTTTTTTAATTCTCAGTAATCTTCGCTGATCTCGAGCCAATAGCCGTCCGGGTCCTGCAGGTAGATCGATCGAACGCCGTCAGCACGGGTGTAGATCCTACCCTCGTTTCTGGCCAGATCGCCGTATTTCGTTCCGGTTGCGGCGACGTGGGCGACGGTGGCGTCGAGGTCGGTCACGGCGATGCAGAGATGGGTCGACATGGTGACATAGGTTTGGCCGAAATCGCCTTCGATCAGGTGGATCGACTGGTCGTCGCCGATGCCGAACCAGCGGATGTTCGGCTTGCGAGCCTTGCACTCGATTTCCGGCAGGCGCAGGACCCGGTGATAGAACTCGGCGCTGCGGGTGAGATCGCGAACCATGATGGACAGGTGGTTTATGCGAAGCGACGCGGTCATGCTCTCCTCCAACAGCACTCGCGGGACCGCCTGACATCAGGTCGGGTCCTTGTCGTGGACGACGATCCCGGGCGGCAGTTGCACCCGGGAATGCCGGCGGCAATCATAAACCGAATGCGGGGCCTCGGGAAGCCGGATCCCCTGTGCGCTAGACCGGCAGTTCCACCGTGAAGGCGAAGCGGGCCTTTTCGCCCGGCTGGAGAACCACGCCGTAGGGACGTTTCGCCAGGTCGTCCGAACCGCCGAGCTCGGCCGCGGTGCCGTGCCAGGGTTCGATGCAGATGAAGGGGGCGCCGGGTTTTTGCCAGAGCGCCAGGTTCGGCAGGTTCTCGAAGGAAAATTTCAACGCGGGACCGCCCTCGGCGGCATAGGTCAGCCCCTCGCCCGCCCCTTCCGGAAAGATCATCGCATCCGTCTCGAACATCGCATGGTCGAGCGTCAGGCTGCCGGCCGTAAACGGCGACGGCAGCTTTTCCGGCTTGACCAGCCCGCCTTCCAGCCGCGTCAAAGCCGGTTCTGCGCCGTTGTCGAGGGTGATTGTGTGGGCCCTGCCCGCCGCGCCGGGGATCGGCCAGACGAAGGCCGGGTGGAAACCGAGGCCGAAGGGCATCGGTTTTTGATCGCGGTTCTCGACTTCGGCCGCGACCGTCAGCGTCCGGCCATCCAGCGAATGCTCGACCGCCAACAAAAATTCGAATGGATAGACGGCGCGTGTCGCGTCGGAGGCGGCGAGTTCGTAACGGCACATGGTCTCGCTCGACGAGGCAAGCGTAAACTCGCTGCGGCGGGCAAAACCGTGCTGGCCCATCTCGTAAGGCTTGCCCTCGACGCTGATCCGGTTTTCCGGCGCCTTGCCGACCATTGGAAACAGAACCGGCGAGCGGCCGTTCCAGAAGGCGGCATCGCCATTCCAGAGAAACGAGCGGCCATCCGCGGCCGTCAGCGTCTGCATCTCGGAACCGAGCGAGGAGATGTCGACGGTCAGGTACGGGTTGGAAATGCGGGTGACGTCTGACATGGCGGCTCCTTCAGGTTCCGGTTCGGAATCATGGCCCATCTTTGCGCGCCAGAGGTTTCGGTTCAATGACGCGTGGGGTCTTTTCGAGCGTCAAACGGCGCCAAGCCAGTTCGGCTCAGTCTTTCGCGACCTCGCCCGCATATTGATCGCCCGTCACCGTGCCCAGCCATTCCGCCGTGCTGCCGTTCAGCGCTTCCTGGATGGCGATATGGGTCATTGCGGTGGTCGGGGATGCGCCGTGCCAGTGTTTTTCGCCGGGCGGGAACCAGATCACGTCGCCGGGCCTTATGGCCCGGACCGGCTCGCCCCAGACCTGGGCGAGGCCGGCGCCGGCCGTGACGAACAGCGTCTGTCCGAGCGGGTGCGTGTGCCAGTCGGTGCGGGCACCCGGTTCGAAGGTGACCGAAAGGGCGCGCACCCGGGCCGGCTCCGGCGCCTCGACGATCGGATCGAGCCTGACGGTGCCGGTGAAATATTGTGGCGGCGCCTTCGAAGGCTGCGATCCGCTGCGCTTGATGTCCATGGTTCGATCCTCGCTGAACGACTGGTTACACTTCATATGGTCAGGTCATATAGGTCACAACGGGCGCGGCGCGACGTCCAAAAATTCTTGACTTCGGTTTTTGCACGGTTATGCCTTTCGGTCGAAGAGCGTCGGCCTTTGAGGTTCAGTTTGCCTAAGTAATCCCCGGTCTCGACAGGTTCACCCTCCCATGCGTGGAAGAGCGATGACGCTTGCTCGCGTGGGAACACTGTTCATCGGGGTGGCGGCTTGAGACCGGTTTGGCATTGATCGTGCCAGTGCGGCCTCGTGCTGCCCTGAACCGTCCGACTAAGACCTCCGACGCTTATCTCCCCACAGTCCGGACCTTCGCCACACCGTGCGCGCCCGAAAAGGGCTTCTTGAGTGCCGTTTCCCGCATGAACTTCCTGACCGGAAGATCAAAACGGCATGTGCGACATCCTCCATCTCGAATGGACTGCAACCCCTAAAACTCCACCCCGGCCAATCCTTGCCTGCAGCGGCTGCGGGCTATCGAGACCATTCCGCTCCAGCGGCCGCATCCGCCTCAATGCCAACGGCAAAAGGCTCGATGCCTGGCTCATCTACCGATGCATCGCCTGCGACGGCACCTGGAACCGGCCGATCTTCGAGCGGCAGAGCATCCGGGCGATCGATCCTGCCATGCTCGACGCGATGCAGGCGAGCACGCCGGACTTCGTCGCCCGCATCGAATTCGACGCGCTGGCGCTCAAAGTCCGGGCGAGCCGCATCGAGGAAAGCGACGACATCGACATGCGCAAGGCGGTGCTTCGCCACGATGCGGACTGGCGGCAGATCACAATCACGCTCGCCCTGCCCTATCCGACCGGCCTGCGGCTCGACCGGCTGCTGGCGGCGGAACTGCCGCTGTCGCGCAGCCGGCTGCAGGCGCTTTTCGACAGGCAGGAGATCCGGATCGGGCCGGAGCGAAAGGACGCGCTGAAACGCGGCATCCGCGACGGCACCCTGATCACGCTCGACCTGCGCGACGAGGCCGAGCGAATGGCGGTGGGCAAGGCGGCGATGGGCGGTTGATCAGCGATAACCGGTGGCGTCGGCCGGCTTGCCGGGCTCCTGGACCTCTTTCATGTAGCGCCAGCAATCCGGCCGCGAGCCATCGACATCGTTGAACTCATAGACCCTGGCAAGGCCGGCGCTCGACAGCGACTGGCCGTTCCAGCGTGCCCGGTCCGGATCGGCGGCAAGCGCTGCCACCGCGCGGCCGATGAAGCGCGGCGTTTCGGAAATGCAGAAATGCGGCTGGGCGACCAGAGCATCCCGCCAGTTTTCCTCGGTCACCTGGTAGATATCCAGCATCATCTCGGAGCGCATCCAGCCGGGCGTGATCGACACCGAGGTGCTGCCGACCTTTTCGAGATCCTTGCCGTGCGCCCAGGCCATGCGCGTCACTGCGGTTTTGGCGAGGTCGTAAAAGGGCGAGAGGCGATAATGCTCGGCATTGTATTCCGCCGTGCCATCGGTGACCTCGACCAGCAGACCGCCCGGCTTTTCGACCATCAGCTTCAGCGCATGATGGGCGGTGATCAGGTGCGTGTCGATCGCCAGCCGCAGCATGCGCAGGCCCTTTTCGAGGTCGTGCTCCCAGACCGGCTTGTCCCATTCGAACAGATGTTCTCCGCCCCAGATGTCGTTGACAAGGATATCGAGCCTCCCCTGCTCCCGGCGGATGCGCTCGACGAGCGCTGCGACATCCTCCGGGACGAGGTGATCGAGCGGCACCGCGATGCCCGTGCCTCCGGCCTGCGTTACCAGCTCGGCGGTATCCTCGATCGTCTCCGGCCGCCCGTATTCCGACTGCTTCTCCCGGGTGGTCCGGCCGGTGACATAAACGGTTGCGCCAGCCGCCCCGAGCTCGACCGCGATACCCCGCCCGGCACCCCGCGTGGCGCCTGCCACCAGCGCGATTTTCCCCTCCAGCGGCTTTTTGTACACGTGCGACATGACGGCTCCTTCCCTTCCGGTTCGGTACGGTTAGAACTGGCTTTCCAAATCGAGACAATATATAAACGTTTATTCGTTTATAATTCGAGAGGCAAGATGGCGCGACCAAAAACCATGCCGGACAGCGACGTGCTGGCGGCGGCGCTGAAGGTGATGCACGACAAAGGCCCGGAGGCGCTGACCTTCGCCTCTCTCGCGGCGGCTTGCGGCCTTTCCGGCTCGACGTTGGTGCAGCGCTTCAGGAACAAGGAAGAGCTTGCCCGCGCCGCGCTGCTGTTTGCCTGGGACGATCTGGATGCCAAGACGGAAGCGGCGATCGCCGCCGCGCCGAAGACGCCTCAAGGTGCCGTGGACATTCTCGTCGCGCTTTCCGGAGACTATGGCGGCATCGAGGCTTACGCCGAGGGCCTGCTGATGCTGCGGGAGGATTTTCGCGATCCGCGCCTGCGCGCCCGCGGCAGCGCCTGGGGCGAGGCTCTGTCCGCCGCGATCACCGCCTGTTTTGCGGCGACGCCGGGCACGCCGGACAATATCGGCATGCTGATGGCCTCGCAGTGGCAGGGTTGTCTTCTCTGGTGGGGGTTCGATCCAGCGGGGCCGGTCGACGCGCATGTGCGCCGGAGCCTGGAAGCGTTTGTCGCCGCGGTGCTGCCCGGACAATAGAAACGGCCCGGACTGCCGGGCCTTTCGTCAACGTTCTGGTTCAGGCGATCCTGCCGGTGCGCCGCGGGTGAAGAATGGCAGCCAGCCGGCGGGAGGCAATCACCAGAATTTCCGTCTTCAGCGACACGATCGCGACACCGGCAAGCACGATCGCGGTGGCGATGATCTCTCTCAGGCTGACGGGTTCGCCCAGCAGGACAAAACCGAGGATAATCGTCCAGGGCGGCAGGAAATAGCCGTTCATCGAACCGATGGTCGGACCCGCCTTCTTCAGGATGTTCATGTAGAGAACGATCGGCAGGGCCGTTCCGAACACGCCGAGGACGAGAAGCAGCGGCAGGTTGTCGAGTGCCGGAGAGAAGGCCGAAAGACCGCCGAGATAGATCATCACCGCGAAGGTCGGCAGGCCGGAGAACAGCTGCTGTCCCAGCGCCAGCCGGACCGGTTGAGCACCGGGGATACCGCGCACATAAAGATTGCCGAGCGCATAGCTGACCGCGACGATGGCCACGGCGCCGACGCCGCGAAGGCTGACATTGTCGGCGCCGAGGGCTGCCGGGCCGATCAGCAGGACCATGCCGCCGAAGCCGGTTGCAAGGCCGAGCGCCACTTTCGGCGTCAGCCGCTCGCTCGCAAACAGCGCCTGCGCCAGAACCGCGACGACGAGCGGCGTCGAGGCCTGGATCATCGATGTCAGGCCCGCCGAAATTTCCGTCAGTGCATAGGCCGTCAGGCTATTCGGGACGACGCCCTGCAGGAAACCGAGGACAACCCAGTCGCGCATTTCCCGTCCGCGCGGGAGAATGTTGTGGCCGGAGACGATCATCCAGACGGCAATCAGGCTGCCGCCCATCAGCCCCCTCACCGCCGTCAGGGCGAGCGGAGAGAGCGCGGTGCCCGCCAGCTTCAGGAGAATGAAAGCGCCTCCCCACAGAAACGAACAGGCAAGCATCTGCACGATCAGCGGGATTTCAAAGGACTTCCTTGCGGCGATCGAAGGCATGGTCGGTTCCTCACCTATTTATCTTCATGTGAAGATATTTGCTCCCAATTTATCTTCATGTCAAGATAGTTTATCGAGACGGAGAATCGGAATGGCGCAGACGCAAAAAACGCAGGATCACATCGACCGGGCGCGGGCCCAGTGGGCCAAACAATTGCCGGATCTCGACACGGGCCCGATGGAGATTCTCGGCCGCGCCTACCGCCTGTCGCGGCTGGTCACGCCGTCGATCGAGGCGACATTCGCATCATTCCAGCTGGACCGCGGAGAGTTCGATGTCATCGGAACGCTGCTGCGCTCCGGGCCACCCCATCGGCTGACGCCGACGGAGCTCTACCGGTCGCTGATGATCGCCTCCGGCAGCCTCACCCACCGGCTCGGCCGGCTGGAAAAAGCCGGCCTGATCAAGCGCGTTCCGTCCGACAGAGACGGCCGCAGCCTTGCGGTGCAGCTGACCGACGAGGGCATCGGCAGGGCGGAGGCCGCGTTCCGGCAGGACATGGCGAGCGAGGCGGAGGCGATCGCGGGTTTCGATCCGGAGAAGAAGGCACAGCTTGCAGGCCTGCTGCGGGAACTGAACCTCGCCGTCGAGGCCCATCTTTCACGACAGGGACCGGCAGAGCCAACGGAGGATTGACCGCCAGCGAAGATCAGACGGAAGCGAGCTTTCGACGTGCCGGCAAGGTCATGGCGGCAACTCCTGCGACGACGCAGACGAGGCCGGCCCATGCGCCCGGATGCAGGCTTTCGCTGAGGAAAACGACGCCGATCGCCACCCCGACGGGCACCCGCAGATAGGCCTGAGACGTCGCGCCGACCGAGCCGAGCGTCTGCATCAGCCGGAAATAGATGACGAAGGCGAGCGCCGTCGAAAACACCGAGAGCGCCACCAGAGCGAGGATCGATTCCAGCGAAGGGGCAAGCGTCCACGGCTTGTCGACGATCAGGCTTGCCGGGACCAGCAGCGCGGCGCCGCAGACGAGCGAGCCCGCCGCCGGCATGATCGGGTCGAGACCCTTGAAGTTCTTGCCGAAGATCGCCGCGCCGGCATAACACACCGTCGCCAGCACGATCGCCAGCTGCGGCACCAGTCTCTCCCCGAGCCCCGACAGCGCCTCGACACCGATCACCATGCAGATGCCGACCAGTCCCGCGCCGACGCCGAACAGCTTTCGCACCGTCACCGGCTCGTGGCGGGTGATCAATGCCGTGATCAGGAAAGCGAAGATCGGCGTGGTGGAATTGAGGATCGCGGCAAGCCCGGCATCGGTTGATTGTTCCGCCCAGGCAATCAGCGTGAAGGGAATGGCGCTGTTCAGGCAAGCCTGGAACAGGAAGCGCGCCCATGTCGCTCCATCGCGCGGCAGCTTCAGGCCGCGCCAGCGGATCACGCCGAGCAGCACGGTTCCGGCAATCAGCGTCCGCAGCGCGATCAGGGTGAACGGTGGGATGGTCCCGACACCGATCTTGATGAACGTATAGGAGGCGCCCCAGAGCGTCGAGAGCGCCAGAAGCAGCGCCAGTTCCCTGGTCATATTCGGTGTGTTCGGCATGATTTCGCTGGCCCGTTCGCATTTTCGATGCGGGTGTTCTAGGTCAAGACGGCGAGCGGATGCTTCGGTGCCGATCGAACTGTTTCGACGCTGCGCTGCCCGGTCGGCTGCACTTGCGGGCGCGCGCCGCCTGTTGCAATGATGCGGGTTCATTCAAGGAACACGATATGCCCTCGACCGAGCTGTTTCTCGCCTTCCTCGCCACAACGGCGGTGTTCGCTTATATTCCCGGGCCGGCCATGCTCTATGCCGCTGCCCAGACGCTGGCGCGCGGGCGGTGGTCGGGCCTGATGGCCTCGCTCGGCATCCATATCGGCGGTTACGCGCATGTGTTCACCGCCGCCGCGGGGCTTTCGGTGCTCTTTCATGCCGTTCCGATCCTGTACATGGTGGTGAAGCTCGGCGGGGCGGCCTATCTCGTCTGGCTCGGCATCTCGCTGTTCCGCGCCAAGGCGGCGGGCGATGCGGAACTTCCGGAGATCGCGGAGAAATCCGGCCGGCGGGCGTTTTTCGAAAGCATCACGGTGGAAGTGCTGAACCCGAAGACGGCGATCTTCTTCCTCGCCTTCCTGCCGCAGTTCATCGACGCCTCGGCCGCCTTCCCCATCTGGCTGCAGTTCGTGATCCTCGGGACGATCGTCAACCTGATGTTCTCGTCTGCCGATATCGTCTGCGTCTTCCTGGCCGGCGCTGTCATCACCCGGCTGAAGCGCTCGAGCGGAGCGCAAAGGCTGATGCAGCGGGCCGGAGGCGCGCTGCTTGTCGGGCTCGGCGCACATCTGGCGCTGCAGCGGAGCTAGTCAGTCCATTTCCGACCGGCCGCTCTTGGCGCGTTCTTCCGACAACTTCCGATATTTGGCTTCGAAATAGGCGAGAACTTCTTCAGCCGGCTTACCCCGACCTGCCTCAGCATCGGCAATGCCGCGAGCAAGCGCGGCGTCCAGCGCTGCCAAACGCTTCGCTCTCTCTTCCGGTGACTCGGAACGGTCGAGCCAGGCTTCTAACGGATCGTCATCATCCATGGGCTGATCTCCCGATGCCAAAACTACCATAGAGAGCAACGCCGCACCATCTCACCCCGTGACCTTCAGCTCCATGCAGGTCAGATCCAGCCAGCGGCCGAACTTGGTGCCGACTTCGGAGAACGTGCCGGCGGTGCGGAAGCCCAGTTTCTCGTGAAGGCCGATAGAGGCGGTGTTTCCAGCCTCGATACAGGCGACCATGACGTGGATGCCGTTCTCGGAGGCGCGGGCGATCAGCTCTTGCATCAGCAGCCGGCCGATGCCGGCGCCACGGAAATCGCGGTGGACGTAGACGGAATGCTCGACCGTGTGGCGGAACCCGTCGAAGGCGCGCCAGTCGCCATAGGAAGCGTAACCGGCGACCTTGCCGCCGACATCCGCCACGAGCACCGGAAAGCCGCGCGCCTTGCGGGCGGCGAACCATTCCTTGCGGTTCTGGAGGTCGACGAGGACCTCGTTCCAGATCGCCGTCGTGTTGGCGACCGCGTCGTTGTAGATCTCCATGACGGTCCGGAGATCGGCTTCGGCGGCGTCGCGGACAAGTGGTTCAGTCATCATATTTAGTCCATCATGATACTCGTTTGTCCACTATATCAGACGATGGAATGACGAGTCCAGATTGGCTGGCCTACTCCTTTGATAACTTCATTGGAATTGATGAGGGAGGGGCGAGCCTGAAGCTAATCGGTTGCCCGCGACAAACCGAACCTCGGATCAAAAACCGCCGGAGAGGCTGAAGCAGGTCATCACCGCGCCGTAGTGGACGGCGGCGGCAGCGACAACGAACCCGTGCCAGATGGCGTTCTGGAACCGCAGCCGTTCCCAGACATGGAAGATCACGCCGAGCGAATAGATGAAGCCGCCGATGACGATCAGCCAGACGGTGACGGCCGGGAGATATTGCGAGATCGGCCCCGCCACCATCACGCCACTCCAGCCCATGGCGAGATAGAGCAGGATCGTCAGCTTGTCGAAACGGCCGGGAAACAGGCATTTCAGGGTGATTCCGAAGATCGCGGTCGCCCAGATCGCCAGAAGCATGGCGAATATCCAGGAGTCGTGCGCACCGCGCTGCAGGAAAGGTGTATAGGTCGCCGCGATCAGGATGAAGATCGCCGAATGATCGAGCCGCCGCAGCACCCATTTGGTGCGCGAGCGAGGCCAGATATTGTAGGTGAACGAGATCGACAGGCAGATGATCAGGCCAAGGCCGTAAATCCAGGCGGCGGCGATTTCGCCATGGCTCGACCAGACGGTCGCATAGAAGATCAGGGCGGTGGCGCCGACCAGCGCGAACACGATACCGACGCCGTGGATGATGCCATCCGCGACGATCTCGTGGAAATCGTATTTCCGCCCGAAATTGAAAAACTCGTTCATCCGACCTTCCGCCTGCCTCGATCTTAAGAATGAGCATGACCGCGGCGGAAGGCAAGAGAGGGTGGATTCACATTCCGTTTCCCGCGTTAAACTTCCTCCGACACCTCGGCGGCGCAGGCCTGGCAAAGGGACGTGTGCGGCACGGCATCCAGTCGCTGCTCGGCGATCGGCTGGCCGCATCTGGCGCAGATGCCGAACGTGCCGGCGGCGATGCGGTGAAGTGCCGCATCGATTGCCGCAAGCTCCCGTTCGCCGGTTTCGCCGAGTTCTTCCAGCACCTCGTCATTGTTGCGCTCGACGGCACGGTCGTCGTCGTCAGGATTGCGGGGTGTGACGAAATCCTGTTCGATGCGGCTCAGGCGGCCTTCGAGCTCCGCCTTCCTCGCCCTTAGAACGCTGCCATATCTTGACGTATCCATGGATCCGTTCCTTCTCAGCGGTCGACGAGGACCGAGCATGTGGCATGGCGCACGACGCGGTCGGCCGTGGCACCGATCAGGTAGTTCGACAGGTCGGGGATATGCGAGGCGACGATGATCAGGTCTGCGCCCTGCTCTTCCGAAGCGGCCAGGATTTCGCGCGCCGGCGCGCCCTGGCGGATTTCGATATCGGCCTCGATGCCGGCTTTTTCGCGAAGCTCGACGAGCAGCCGTTCGGCATCCTGACGGGCCGCAACTGTCAGATCGACGGTCAGCTCGGAGACAAGATAAGCGGGCATATCCTCGACCACGTTGACGATCAGGATCATGCCGCCCGTGTCGAGCAAGTTCGTTGCCGTGCGCAGAATGCGCTCGCCCTTTTCCAGAGCGGAAACATCCACCGCAACGACGATCTTCTTGTACATGCGATCTCCTTCATGTTTTTCGCCCATTGTAGCTTCATACGGTCCAAACCGCCTTGACCGAGGTCAAACTCGCCCATTGTCCATAATTTGGAGACGATCCATCGCCAGTTTGCGCTCTATCGTGAACGATGGGCATGGGCCATATAGATTGCAACGAGGCGTTCACCCGCCCCATGCCCGAAAGGATTTCGATATGCCCGACGTCATGCAACCCTTCGCCCTGACCCGCCCGGCCCATGTCCGCGGCGCGCATCTGGTCGTCAGCGACCTGGCCCTGGTTTCCGGCTTCTACCAGAACATTATCGGCCTGCAGGTCATCGAAAAGAACCCGAGCGGCGAAGTGCTGGGCGTCAGCGGCCAACCGCTCCTGACGCTTTCGACCGGCAAAAACGTCGCCCGTGCGCCGCGCAACGCCGCCGGCCTGTTCCACACTGCTTTCCTGGTGCCAAACCGGCAGGAGCTAGCCCACTGGCTGGCACATTCCGCCGACAACAATATCCGGCTGGAGGGTGCCTCCGACCACCTTGTCAGCGAGGCGATCTATCTGTCCGACCCAGAGGGCAATGGTATCGAGATCTACCGCGACCGAACCCCGCAGGAATGGACCTATCAGCCGGACGGCACGATTGCCATGGCGACCGAACGCCTGAACCTGCAAGAGCTCTACAACAGCGCTCCGAAGCAGTCTTTCGACGGCATGGCGGATGGCACGGCCGTTGGTCACATCCATCTGCAGGTCGGCGATATTCCGCAGGCAGACGCCTTCTATCGCGACGTGCTGGGCCTGAAGGTGATGGCGCGGTATCCGGGCGCGAGCTTCTTTGCAACCGGCGACTACCACCACCATATCGCCGCCAATATCTGGAACAGCCGCGGCGCAAAGGCGCGCGAAAACAACATGACCGGGCTTTCGGACTACACGGTCCGGTTCAACGACAAGGCGGCGCTCGACAGGGCGCTTGCGGCGCTCGATGCCCAGGAGATCGCCGCGACCAAGACCGCCGAAGGCTGGTCGCTGAAGGACCCGTGGGGCATCGGCCTGACGCTCGCCGCCTGAGCGCCGTCACCCGTTTTGCCGACAAGCGGCGCTCCGGAACCGGAGCGCCGCTTTCGCGTTGAGAGCGATCACGGGGACCTCTGGACACGAAAAACATGAGCGCGCGCGGCAATGGCAAGCTGAAGAAACACCTGACGGAGATGCCGGCCCAGCGCAAGGAAGCGCTCCTGCACCCGGAAGAGATCGACGTGGTGGAGAACCTGCCGCTTGGGCGCGAGGCGCTCGACGTCGCGATGGCCTGGGCGGTGATCGGCATTTTCGCGATCGTATTCTTCTCGCTCGTCCATTACATGTCGCTGATCCTGATCCCCGTCACGCTCGCTGTCGTCGTCGGCCTGATCCTGGGTCTTGTCGCGGATCGCCTCGGCAAGGCCGGCGTGCCCCGTTTCGGCATTGCCTTCATCCTCTCGACGCTGGTCTTCGCGGCCCTGTTCCTGATCATCAATTCGCTTGCCGAACCGGTCGCGAAGCTGATCCAGGAAGGTCCTAATTTCATCGAGCGGACCATCAACCGCGTCAAGCCGTTCCTCGAAAGCCAGCATTGGATCAACGTTTCGCCCGCGACATTCGAGACCGGGCCGATGTCGATGCAGTCGCTGATCGAGAATTCCGGAAACATCCTCGGCATCGTCACCGCCAACCTGACCCCGGCAATCATCCAGGGAATGATCTTCTTTGCGGCCCTGCTGCTCTTCCTCTACGGCCGGGTGCGGCTGCGGCGCACCATCATTCTCGCCTTTCCGACACGCCGGCAGCGGCTGATGGCGATCCGGGTGCTCAATTCGATCGACGAGGTGCTTGGTTATTATTTCGCGACCGCCAGCCTCCTCTATCTGGGGCTCGGGGTGGTGATGGCGCTGATCGCCTATTTCGGCGGGCTTTCGATGCCTGTGCTGTGGGGCCTGTTCGCCTTCGTCTCAAGCTTCATCCCGTTCGTCGGCATCACGCTGATGACTGTTTCGGTGGCGATCGCCGGCATTCTCACCCATGACGCTTTTTTCCTCGGCCTGATCCCGGCGGCAATCTTCTTCACCGTCCACCTGGCGATGGAGAACCTGCTCTTCCCGGCGATCATGGGCCGGCAGTGGGAAATCAACCCTTTCATCGTCTTCATCGCCATCCTGTTCTGGACCTGGATGTGGGGTGCGGTCGGGGCGATGCTCGCCCTGCCGCTTTCCCTCATCATGATGACGGTGCTGAACGAGCTTTTCCCCGACCGGAAGACGGTGCCGCACCTGCCGGGATGATGTCACTCGTAGAGGTAATACTTTTCCCACTCTTCGCGCGGGACTTTCGAACCGATCTTGTAGTCGAAGGACATCACTTCCAGACCCTTGTCGCCGGTCTCGCACTTGTATTTGAGCCGATACCAGTCGCCGGCACTGCGGAAGACAGCACCCGGCGCCCGGATGGCGTTGCCATCTTCGACCGGCTGGGAAAAGGTATAGGCGATCACCTTATCCGGTTTGAACTCGCCCTTGTTGTCCTTTTTGATGCGATCCATCGCCTCGATATCGCAGCGCTGTTCGCGCCGTTCATCCGGGGCGAGCGCATCGAGCTGCCGGACGATATGGGCATCGAGAGCATGCGCCGGCAGGGCGGAAAGAAGAGCCAATGCTGCGACTGACCAGGTTTTTATCATGTCATTTCCTATCCAATATGACTCGGACGGCCGGAAACTATGAGACGGTCACGCAATTGACCACCTACCAGAACGGGAAATAGGATGATGTGATCGGGTTGGGGTAATGGGGCGGAGAGGTGAGCAAGCGTCTGGAACGAATGCGCGCCAACCCGCGAGCGGACTGGCGAATTGAAGAGATTACGGCAATCTGCGAGGAGTTCGGTATTTCCTGTTCAGCGCCGCGATCCGGAAGCTCTCACTATAAGGTTAGCCATCCGATGATGCGCGAAATCCTGACCGTGCCTTTCAAACGACCGATCAAGCCAGTATATATTCGAAAGCTTGTGCAATTTATCGACGCTGTGAGGGCTTTCTCATGAGTCCATTGCGATATCCCGTTCTGGTCTCCCCGCTTTCTGCCGAAGATGGCGGTGGTTTTCTGGCAACGGTGCCGGATCTTCCCGGCTGCATGAGCGATGGCGAGACACCGCAGGAGGCCCTTTCCAACGTGCAGGATGCGATCGAAAGCTGGATCGAGGCGGCGCAGGACATGGGGCGGGATATCCCCGAGCCTTCACGGCAAGCGGCATTTGGGTAATTGCCAGTGATCGAGGATTTCCCGCCGCTGCCGCTCTCGGATTAGTTGGATCTTAAGAGGACTCAGCAAATGACACGCGAGCAACTCATCCTGCTTCTGATGCCAGCGGTTGGTTTGGCACTCGTCGTTGCTTTCGTCTTCTGGCAAAGCTGGCGAGATGGTGTTCTGCCGAACCAGAAGCCCAAGAAGAAGTAAGCACGCCACCCTTACCCCGCTTGCCTAGCGCCCAAGCGCCCCCTATCTCTGGCACTCCTCGCATCACAATCGGAGTGCTTCCTTGGCCACCTCCCGCATATCGCCCTTCACCGATCTTCCCGCCGCTCCCGTTGTGCCCAGGAAGCCGGTTTCCGATACCCGCCACGGCATTACCCGCACCGACGACTATGCCTGGTTCCGGGCCGACAACTGGCAGGCGATGTTCAAGGATCCGTCGCTCCTCGATCCGGAAATCCGCAAGCACCTGGAGGCCGAAAACGCCTATATGGAAGCGGCCATGGGCGACACGGCCGAGCTGCAGAAGACGCTGTTTGCCGAGATGCGCGGCCGCATCAAGGAAGACGATTCATCCGTGCCGATGAAGGACGGGCCGTTCGCCTATGGCACGCTGTTCGTCACCGGCGGCGAGCAGCCGCATTACTTCCGCACCCCGCGCGACGGGGGCGACAAGCAGCTCCTGCTCGACGGCGACAAGGAAGCGGTGGGCAAGGATTATTTCCGCCTCTCAGGCATCGACCACACGACAGATCATTCGCACGGCATCTGGGGTTATGACGACAAGGGGTCGGAATATTTCACCCTGCGCATCCGCGATCTTGCGACCGGCGAGGATCTGGCCGACGTGGTCGAGAATACCGGCGGCGGCGGGGTCTGGGCGCCTGACGGCAAAAGCTTCTTCTATACGCTACAGGACGAGAACCACCGCCCCTCGAAAGTCTTCCACCACGTCGTCGGCCAACCGCAATCGGAAGACCGGCTGGTCTATGAGGAGGAGGACCCGGGTTTCTTCATGGGCGTCGGCGGTTCGCTGCTCGACGACTTTATCTATATCGACATCCACGATCACGAGACGTCGGAATACCGGCTGCTCTCAACCAAGGACCTGACGGCCGAGCCGATGCTGGTCGCCGAGCGCGAGGAAGGCATCGAATATTCGATGACCGAAGGCGGCGACGTCTTCTACATTCTTACCAATGACGGCGACGCAAAAGACTTCAAGATCTGCCAAACGCCGGTTACCGCGCCGGGCAAGCAGAACTGGACCGAGGTCGTGCCGCACGAGCCCGGCCGGCTGATCATCAGCCACATGGCGTTCGCCCGCTATCTGCTCTGGCTGCAGCGCAAGGACGGGCTGCCGCAGATCATCATCCGCGACCGGACGACCGGCGAGGAACATGCGATCGCCTTTGCCGAAGAGGCCTATTCGCTCGGCCTGCAGGGTGCCGCCGAATACGACAGCGACGTCATCCGCTTTTCCTATTCGTCGATGACGACGCCGAGCCAACTCTACGACTACGACATGACCACCCGCGAGCGGGTTCTCCTGAAGACCCAGGAAGTGCCGTCGGGCCACAATCCGGACGACTACGTCACCCGCCGGGTGATGGCGCCGGCGCATGACGGCGAACTGGTGCCGGTCTCGCTGCTTTACCGCAAGGATACGCCGCTCGACGGTTCGGCGCCCTGCCTGCTTTACGGCTACGGCGCCTACGGCATCACCATTCCGGCCGGATTCTCGACCAACAACCTGTCGCTCGCCGATCGCGGCTTCGTTTATGCCATCGCCCATATTCGCGGCGGCAAGGACAAGGGGTTCGCCTGGTACGAGAACGGCAAGATGGAGCATAAGCACAATACGTTCAAAGACTTCATCGCCGCCGCTGACTATCTGAATCAGGAGAAGTTCACGTCTTACGCGAACATCATCGCTGAAGGCGGTTCGGCCGGCGGCATGCTGATGGGCGGCATCGCCAACATGGCACCGGAAAAATTCGCCGGCATCATCGCCGCCGTTCCCTTCGTCGATGTGCTCAACACCATGCTCGACGATACGCTGCCGCTCACTCCACCGGAATGGCCGGAATGGGGCAACCCGATCGACAGCCTCGAAGAATACCAGTGGATCGCCGCCTACTCGCCTTACGACAATGTCGAGGCGAAACCCTATCCGCCGATCCTCGCCATTTCCGGCCTGACCGACCCGCGCGTCACCTACTGGGAGCCGACCAAATGGGTCGCCAAGGTCCGCGAGTTCTCGACCGGAACCGCGCCGATCCTTTTGAAGACTAACATGGCGGCCGGCCATGGCGGCAAGTCGGGTCGCTTCCAGCGGCTGGAGGAGATAGCGTTCGAATATGCGTTTGCGATCAAGGTGGCGGGGAAGATGTAAGGGCGATTCTCACGGAGAGGGTATGCCGTGTCCGCCCCCCTCTGGCCTGCCGGCCATCTCCCCCACGGGTGGGGAGATCGGCTGGGCGCTAGCTCACCGCTCTACACTCAGCGTCTTATTCTGCGCGCTGCACGACGCTTGTTTGGAAGCGATGGTCGCGCCGCTTGTGATCTCCCCACCCGTGGGGGAGATGGCCGGCAGGCCAGAGGGGGGCGGATGCGCGATGCCCTTCAATGCAAGTCCGGCGACACCGGAACGCGCTAACGGGTTGCCCTTCGGGAGGGGAGAAAATGACCGTCTACATTGCCCTGCTTCGCGCGGTGAACGTCGCCGGCACAACACTCCCGATGACCGAACTGAAGTCCATCTGCGAAACCCTCGGCTTCGCCGACGTCAAGACCTATATCCAGAGCGGCAATGTGCTGTTCCGGTCAGATGAGGCGGAGGCAAAGGTGGCCGACAAGCTCGACGAGGCGCTGGGTCGGAAGTTCGGCAAGAAGCCGGGCGTCATGGTTCGTTCGACGCAGGAGCTAGAGGCGATCGTCGAAAACGCGCCCTTCCCCGAGGCCAAGCCGAATTTCCTGCTGGTGCATTTCCTCGCTGAAAGGGCCGCCAAGGATGCACTCGACAAGATGGTCGCGCCGGACGGCGAAGAGGCGGTCGTCGCCGGGCGCGAGATTTATGTCCATTATCCGATCGGCTCGGGCAAATCGAAGCTGAAGCTGCCGGCGCTGAAACCAGGTACGTCGCGCAATCTCAACACCGTGCGCAAGCTCGCCGAAATGGCCCGCGTCATGGAAGGCTGAACGTCCGATGGCAGGCATCGTCATTCCGATCGTCTGCCATGCTGTCATCTTTCACGTCCCGGGCGTGGCTCGGATTTCGCCCGCCAGAGCGGCTTTACCTTGAGCGGCTAGGGACCCGCAGAGCGATATCCGACAGGTTTATCAGCAACCGGAACGGATGCGGAACGCGCCGAACAGCCGTTCATTGTCATTTTTTTGTCAAGCCCCTGCCGTCAAACCGAAACATCAGACGCAAGCCTCGCGCAAGCTTCGTGCGTTAACTATTTGTTAACCATTCTGAACACGGGCGTTTCGCCATGAAGATCGATAGCGGCCTCAACGGCTATTATTATCCCAACCGGGCACAAGAGATGGACCGGAAAGTCGAAGAAGCGCCCCAGCGCGAGACTGTCGCCGCCCAGCGTTCTCCGAATGCCCTAACGGGAAGCAGCACGTTGCTGTCGCCTTCGCTTGCCAACGCGCTCTGGGTCATGGAAATCGACGATGCGGGTTCCGCAAACGTCGACATGCAGGTGCGGGCCGCCCAGCAGGACTGGGTCGAAGGCCGTTACCAGGAATTCGCCGAGTTCTAAAATGCTCTTCTACGCTGCTTGAGCCGGCGTGACCTCCACCGTCACATGCGACAAATCCCGGATGCTCCGGAGCTTATCCTTGTAGAAGGACGGCGCCCGGGGATTTGGCGTGACCAGCGCGACGATTGCCGCATGGTGCCCCGGCCCTACCTGCCAGACATGCAGGTCGGAAATCCTGTCCTCCTCCGTCTCGACGCTCCGGCGGATCTTGCCTGCCAGTTCCTGGTCATCCGGCTGCGCATCCAGCAATATCGTCGCGGTCACCCGGATCAGCCCCCAGGACCAGCGAGCGATCACCAGGCCGCCGACCACACCCATGACCGGGTCCAGCCAGGACCAGCCGTAGGACCGGCCGAGAGCGAGCGCGACGATCGCCAGCACCGAGGTCAGCGCATCGGCAAGAACATGCAGGTAGGCGGCGCGCAGATTGTGATCCTTGGCAGCCCCGTGCGCATGGGCGCCATGATGACCGTGGTGTCCGTGATGGCCGCCATGATGATGACCGCCGTCATGGGCATGGCCGCCGTCATGGGGATGATGATCCTCCCGCAGCAGCCAGGCGCTGAGCAGGTTGACCGCCAGCCCGGCTACGGCCACGAAGATCGCCTGGTCGAAATCGATCGCAACCGGATTGGCGAGGCGGGCAAAACTCTCCCAGGCGATCAACAGCGCGATCAGGGCGAGCACGATGGCGCTGGCGAAGCCGGCGAGATCGCCAAGCTTGCCGGTGCCGAACGTGTAGCGCGGATTGCGGGCCTGGCGGCGGGCATAGAGATAAGCGAGCGCCGCAATCAGCATGGCGCCGGCATGAGTGGACATGTGCCAGCCGTCGGCTGTCAGCGCCATCGAGCCGAAGACCGAGCCCGCGACGATTTCCGCCACCATCATCGTCGCGGTCAGTGCGATCACCAGCCAGACCTTGCGCTCGTTGCGCTCATGGTCGGCGCCCAGAAACACGTGCTCGTGCTCCAGCTCCTCGATGGAATGGGCCATTGTCTTCTCCTTCGTTTCGATCAGCGGATATAGGTGCGGAGCGCCTCGGCGAGTTCGTCCACCGCCTGCGCCCTCTGTTTTTCATTGTCGGCATGCAGCACATGCTCATGGAGGTGATCTTCCATGACCTCGCCGGTCAGCCCGGCGAGCGCGCCGCGGATCGAGGCGAGCAGTTGCAGCACCTCGCCGCAAGGCGCTTCGGCCTCGAGCGCCCGCTCGACTGCCTCCATCTGCCCCTTCAACCGGCGCACCCGCGCCAGAAGCTTTGCCTGTTCCCGAATGGTATGCGCCACGAATGTCTCCACGTAATATAGGGGGGTACCCTATATCCCCATGCGCGGCCGACACAAGCCCAATCCGAAAGCTCCGTGCAGGTTTCGGGACCTAAGCCGCTAGTGGTCTCACACAAGGAGAGTCGCGATGACGACGATTGGCAGCACCAACCCATATTACGCATCTCTTTACGGTATCCTTGGCAAGAACGGCGGCGACAAGAATGCTTCGGGCGGCAGCGCCAATGACTACGCGGCGCCGCGGCAGTCCGTATCGGGCGGCATGACCGGCAGCGACACGGTGTTCGGCGCGAAACTGGCCGACAGCCTCTGGACGATGGAAAGCCAGGGTGTCGACATCGACCAGAACGCCGGCGATACCTGGCTTGGCGAAGCGCCCTCGACGAAAGACGAGGACGAATTCCTGGGTCTCGCCAAGAAGACCTTCGCCGAGCGCATCCGCGAACAATATCTCAAGGACAAGGATATTACTGAACACGATCTCAAGATCATGTCGGCGAAAGACCGCGAGGCGGTCGAGGCGGATATCCGCAAGGCAATCCTCGAAGCCATGGGCGTCAACGGCCAGAAACAGGAAGCGACGATGGACTTGGGCGGCAATCCAGCGGCCCTGGCGCAGGGCAACGCGCAGAAACAACAACAGCAGCAGCAGAACGGCACCGAGGACGATCCGCTGCTCTCCATGTAAGGTTACAAAGCCTTCAGCGGCCGCAGCCTTGTCAGCCAGGGCTGTGGCCGTTTTACGTTGGGCGACCGGCGCCATGTCCCCCGCTTGCCTTCATGCCGATGACTGACTAGATAATTCCTCTAGTGACTAGAGCTACAAGAGGAATTTTCAGCCATGCTGTCGATCGGCGATCTTTCGAAACGCACCGGCGTCAAGGTGCCGACCATCCGCTATTACGAGCAGATGGGTCTTATCGAAGCGGCGGAACGTTCGGAGGGCAACCAGCGACGTTATGAGCGAAACGACCTCGAACGGCTCGCCTTCATCCGACACGCCCGCGACCTCGGGCTCGACATCCCGGCGATCCGCGAACTGATCGCGCTCAGCCAGCACCCCGACCTCCCTTGCGTCAACGCCGACAGGATCGCCGCCGATCATCTGGTCGCCGTGCGCGAAAAGATCGAAAAGCTGAAGAAGCTGGAGCACGAACTCGAACGGATCATCTCGCACTGCGACGGCCATTCGATCGAGGACTGTTATGTGATCCGGGCGCTATCCGACCACGGGCTGTGCGAGGGGGAGCATTGAAGGGCGGCGACGGCTTGCCTTAAGCGGCAGCCTCGATGTCGAATTCCAGGTGGATACGATCATAGGGAAAGACGATCCCCCCGCCCTCGGCCTTATCGATCACGCCACTGACCAGCAACATGTCCACGTCGCTGTGCACACCCTTGAAATCCCGGTCGACCCTGCGGGCCACCTCCCGAATGCTCAAAGGCCCCTGGCCCGTCATCGCCTGCACGATTTCCAGCCGTTTCGGCGCCAGAACACGATGGAGCATCTCCCAGGAAGGAAATGACAATACACTCGTCGCGGGCCTGCGCTCACCGACTTTGGACGCCTTTACGGCTTCAGAAACCGACGCCATGGACTGTTCGAGCGTTTCGATCTTCACCTTAAGGGTTGTCACGCAGCCATCCTCTCACGTCGGCAGTGAAATCGGCCAGAAGCTGGTCGATATCCTTGAAAAAATAGGCTGTTTCCAGCGTACCGAAATGCCTGTGATCGCCTTTTCCAGCTTCATTGTCATATCGCAACACGCACTCGCCTCCGGCCACCAGCGCCATGCTGTACTTGAATTCATGAGCGCTTCCGCGTAGCGAAGCCGGCACCTGCCAGATCACGACTTCAACGAACACGCCTTCCCGCAGATAGCTACGCGTCCTCTGAACCAATGTCGCTTTCGCCATTCGAGGCCTCGTGATGCCTGATGTAATATACTCCATCACGAGCAATCGGCAAGCAGGAAGGCGCCTATCGGAACCGCGCATTGGACGGGCGGGGTGGAGACGCAACGGGAAGGAATGCAGATGACCGAACAGATGCCAACCACGCCGCCCACCCTCTTCCCCGCCCTCGCCCCATACCAGACCGGCTTCCTCGACAGGCCCGACGGCAACCGGATCTTCTTTGCCCTTTCCGGCAATCCAGCCGGCAAGCCGGTGCTGTTGCTGCATGGTGGGCCGGGGTCTGGCATGTCGGAAAGCGCCAGGCGGCATTTCGATCAGGCGGTGTGGCGCATCATCCAGTTCGATCAGCGCGGCTGCGGGAAAAGCACGCCGAATGCCGGGGATTTCAGAAACGATCTCGCCGACAACACGACACAGCATCTGATCGGCGATATCGAGGCTTTGCGGAAGCACCTGCAGGTGGGATGCTGGCTGGTATTCGGCTCCTCCTGGGGCGCGACGCTGGCGTTGGCCTATGCGCAGGCGTTTCCCGAACACGTCCGCGCGATCATCCTCGCCGGCGTCACAACAACGCGCTTTACCGAGATCGGCTGGCTCTATGACGGGCTGTCGATCTTCCTGCCGGAGGCCTGGGAAAAGTTCGTCGCGGCCATTCCGGAGCCCTTGCGCGACCGCCATCCTGTTTCCTCCTACCATGCGCTTCTCAACGACCCGGACCCGGCTATCCGCCAGAAGGCCGCTTTCGATTGGCATCATTGGGAGGCAGGCTCGATCTCGGCGGAACCGCAGGCCGGACTGCCGGCCCGCTGGCAGGATCCGGCTTTCGTGCTCGCCCGGGCGCGGCTCTGCGTCCATTATTTCGAGAACCGTGCCTGGCTGGAGGATGGCCAGCTATTGCGCGAGGCTTATCGGCTTGCCGGGATAGCGGGCGTGCTGATCCAGGGCCGGCTCGACCTGCAGGGGCCGCCGGCGACTGCCTTCAATCTGGCAAAAGCCTGGCCGGGAAGCGAGCTGGTGATGATCGAGAATGCCGGCCATTCTACCGCCGATCAGGGCATGGCGGAGGCGATCGTGGCGGCCGCCAGCCGTTTCGCGGATGGCGCTTGACAAGATTTGAGATCGGGAGCATCTAGACGCCATGATCAACACGCGCACGACCACCGCCTGCTCGTATTTTTGGGCCTTCCTTTAAAGGGCGGCTCGACAGATCACCATGTCAACAAGCCGCCGTCAGGCGGCTTTGTTGTTTCAAACGGCACCTGACGGCAAGAAGACCGAAAAAGGATGCCGGAAATGACGGAAGATACCGATATCACCCTGCCCCGCCCGCCGGTCGTGACGATCCGCAACGCGAAATCGCGCGACCTGCCGGAACTCAACGAAATGATCGCGCTGCTTGCCGCGCATCACAACGACCCCGCCGCCATCACCCCCGAAAAACTCGAGCGTGACCTGTTCGGCGCCATGCCCTGGATCAGCGCGCTTGTTGCCGATACCGGCTCGGATCTGATCGGCTACGCCATCCTCGTGCCGCTCTACCGGGCGCAGGAAGGCACCCGCGGCATGGACCTGCACCATCTCTTCGTGCGAGACGGCCATCGCGGCCACGGCATCGGCCAGCATCTCGTGTCACGCGCCCGCGAAATCGCCAAGAATGCCGGCTGCGACTATCTTTCGGTCAGCGCCGCCACCGGCAATTTCGCCGCCCACCGCTTCTACGAACAGATGGATTTCAAGCCGCGCCCGGTCACCGGCATGCGCTACACGCAGGCGCTGGCGTGAAATCTGCGGCCGAGGCCTATCCGGCGGCCTTGGCCAGGATTTCGCCTGCCCATTCGTTGAGGCTTTTTCCAGCCAGCTCCGCTGCTTTTGCGGCACGGGCGTGAACGTCGGGGTCGATGCGAAACATCACCCGGCCGGAATAGGGCTTGTGCGGAGATCTTCCAAGTCGTTCACAGGTTTCCAGATAATCGTCGACCGCCTCGTGGAAGGCGGTCTTGAGATCGACGACGGAATCGGCGTGAAAGCCGACGACATCGGCAATGCCGGCAATGTGCCCGACAAAAATCTCGTCTTCGGCATCGAATTCGATGCGGGCCGAGTATCCCTTATATTCCAAGACATTCATGGCTCTATTCCTAACTGAGACAGAAAAAGCCGCGCATCCTTGATCTGATATCGCTTCGCTTCCTTATCCGGGTGGGGTCGATGGAAAAACACGACCAATCCGTCTTTTTCAAAACGAACTCGCGATCCGCTGCCCTCGAGCAGATGGCATCCAACCGCGATCAAAAGATTTTCGACGTCGCTCCAATCGATGGACGGCGACACCGGATCCTGAAATATGGCGACAAGCGTCTTGCGCTGCTTGCTGTTCATGCTAGCACTTTAATGCATGCTAGCAGATTTTGCAAGCAATCCACCTACCTCGCCGGCACCGCCTTCAGGTAGGCCGCGATCGCTTCCAGATCGCTTTTTGGCAGATGGGCGATGTTCTGCTGTACCTCGACCATCGAGCCGCCGACGGTGTCGAAATCGGGGGTAAAACCGGTTTCGAGATAACCGGCGATGTCGCTCTGGCTCCAGGAACCGATATTCTTCGAGCCCGGCGTGATGTTGGGGATGGTTCCCTTGCCTTCCGGATTGGGACCGCCGGCAAGCCAGCGGTCGGGGAGAAAACCGCCCGTCGCGTCGCGCGGCGTATGACATTCGCCGCAATGGCCGGGCCCTTCGACCAGGAACTGGCCGCGCTTGACCTTGTCGTCGGCCAACGCGAGCTCAACCCGCGGCTGGTCGTTGAAATAGAGCAATTTCCAGCCGCCGACCGCCAGGCGGATATTGTAGGGGAACGGCAGCTCGTGCGGCGGGGCGACATTGGGGCTCGCCGGCAGGGTCTTCAGGTACCCGAAGAGATCGTTGACATCCTTGGCCGAAAGCCTGGAATAGGAACCGTAGGGGAAAGACGGAAAAAGGTGTTCGCCGTCAGGCCCAACGCCGCGGGTGGTGGCATTGCCGAACTGCGCCAGCGTCCAGTTGCCGATGCCGGCTTTCGGGTCGGGCGAGATATTGGGAATATGGAACGTGCCGAACGGGCTCGGCAGCGCCCTGCCCCCGGAGAGAACCTTGAGTGCATCGCCGGTGGCACCGGTCGCTGCATGACAGCTCGCGCAGCCGCCGGCCCAGAAAAGCTGCTCCCCCTTGGCAAGATCGGGGGCGCCGAGACCTGCCCAATGGGAATCCGGATAGGGATCGGGCTTGGTCGGCGCCAAGGCCATGGCTGTGCCGGCGGCGATCACCACGACGCCAGCCGCCAGGATTCTTGACCATATCGATGCCATTGCCTTCATCCTCCGGCGTTACTTTGCAATGCAAGGACGGCCGCAGAAAACTGCGGCCGTCCCGATGCTAAGACAGGGCAGCGATCACTTCAGGCGAAAGTTCTGATGGCAGGTGTTGCAGTTGCCGCCGAGCGTCTGCAGGGCCTTGCCGACAGCGGCCTGATCTGCCGGCATGGACGCCAGAACAGCCTCCGCATCGGAACCGAGCTTCTGTGCGTTCCCACGGAATTCGGCGTTCTTTTCCCAGATGGCCGGTGCCGCCTTGGTCTTGTCGCCCGTCTCTGAACCTGCCGGGAACTGATCGGGGAAAGCCTTGATATTGGTGCTGATCGTGGTCAGCGCCGTGCGGACCGCAGCCTGGTCATAGGGTTTTTCGCCCTTGGCGATACCACCCAGAGCGCCGGCTGCGCCGCCAATACCCTTCATCAGCGCCTGGCGCTTGGCAATTGGGGTTTCCTGCGCGGTCGCGGCCGTAAATCCAAGACAGAGTACGGCCGCGGCGGCGGCAATCAGTTTAAACTTCATCCATTCTTCTCCTCATCGAGCCGGTCACGCCGGCGCAGTTTTGCGAGGATCATGATTGCCGGCTTATGCGTTTGAAAAAAGTAACGTTCCTGTCATGACGCCGCGAGCGGCCTGCCTGTTGCCCGTCGGGCACGGAATATGAAGGAACTGTGTCTGTTGGCCGACGGCCGTCGCCTGCCCTTCAGGCCATCAACCCTTCCCAGAGCGTCAGCATGGACACGGCAAGCAGCAGCAGGCCGGCGATCCGTCCCACCCAGATCGTCGCATTGCCGTTGCCGACCAGGAATTGCCGCGCGTGGCCGGCGGCGGCGGCAAGGCCGCCATAGATCGCGAACTGGGTCGTGGCCGTCATCGCCGCCATGATTGTCGCCTGCGGGGCAAGCGGGCCGAAATCCGGCCGCAGGAACTGCGGGTAGACGGCGAGCATAAACAGATAGGCTTTGGGATTGATGAGGCAGGTCACCGCGCCGCGCCGGAACGCTTCCCAGTTCGACCGCGTGTCCGCCGGACCGACATGGTCGACGGTGATCGAACTGCGGATCAGGCTGACGCCGATCCAGGCCATGTAGAGCGCGCCGACGATCAAAAGCGGCTTGAACAGGACCGGCATCAGGCTTGCGAGCAGGCCGACGCCGACCGCGCCATAAAGCGAGTGCACCAGCCCGCCGGCGATGATGCCGGCGGTGGCAGCCATGCCCGCGGTGCGTCCGCGGGTCAGCGAATTGGCGAGCACGAAGATCATGTCCATGCCCGGCACGACGATGATGCCGAACAGAAGCGTGAAAAAGAGCCAGAGGTTTTCGGTGTAAGTCATGTCAGTTTCCAGAGCCTTGGATCATCGGCTTCGAATGCCGAAGCCTTGTTTTTCAATCGGATATGCGCTCCTATACGGCAGCCCAACTGACAACGTGTTGTCAGTAGCGATCGTCTGCCCACAAGGAAACCCGACATGCGCAAGGCCTCGCGCCTGTTCGAGATCATCCAGATCCTCCGGCTTGCCAGCAAGCCGGTGACGGCGGCGGAGATCGCCTTGCAGCTGGAAGTCACCGTGCGCTCCATCTACCGGGATATCGCGGCGCTTCAGGCGATGCGGGTGCCGATCGAAGGCGGGCGCGGCATCGGTTATATCCTGCGCCCCGGTTTCACGCTGCCGCCGCTGATGCTGTCGATCGAGGAGACGGAGGCGATCGTGCTGGCGCTCGCGCTGCTGGAACGGACCGGCGACACGGAGCTGCGGCAGGCGGCCAAGCAGGTGAACCGCAAGATCGCCGCCGTAGTGCCGGCGCCGCTTGCCGGCACGTTTTCCGCCAATGCGCTGCATGCCTGGGGCTCGGTCGCACCGGTGCCGGACGCGCTTGACCTGGCGATGGTGCGCCGGGCGATCCGCGACGAACAGAAGCTGGCGCTCGACTACCGCGACGAATATGGCCGTGCCACGGAACGGACGATCCGGCCGGTGGCACTGATCTATTATTCACAGACAGCCAATATCGTCGCCTGGTGCGAACTGAGGCAGGCGATCCGCAATTTTCGCGCCGACCGGGTGGAGCATTGCGAACTGGCGGAAGATTTCTTCCGTGGCGAAGGCGAAAAACTGCGGTCGCTGTGGGTTCAGGGCTGGAGCAGTCCGCCGATGTGACCGCCCCGTGACCTTCGCCCTCCCCTGACAGCCGGCGGCTTTGTCCCTATGGTGCGCCCGCTTCGTCAGGAATCAGCAGGGCATGGGAGACATCGAATGCGCAAGGCCATCATCGTCTGGGGCGGATTGAAGATCCATGAGCCGGAGGAATGCGCAGGCATTACCGGCGACATCCTTCGCGAGGACGGTTTTTCGGTCGAGATAACGGGCGATCTCGGCATCTTCGGTTCCCAGACCATCGCCGCTGCCGACCTGCTGGTGCCGATCATTACCGGCGAAAAGCTGGAAAGGGTGGATGCCAATGCGCTTGTCGAGGCGGTGCGCGGCGGGCTTGGGCTTGGCGGCCACCACGGGGCGCTTGCAACCTCCTTCAAGGAGAGTGCTGCCTTCCGTTACCTTGCCGGGGTCACCTGGGTGGCGCATCCCGGCAATATCATCGACTATCGCGTCAACGTCACTCGCCCCAACGATCCGGTGATGCAGGGCATTGCGGATTTCGACTACCGGTCGGAGCAGTATTACCTGCATTACGACCCGTCGGTCGAAATCCTCGCGACGACGACCTTTACCGGCGAATATGACGAGGCGGTGCGCAACGTGACGATGCCGGTCGTGTTCAAGCGCCATTTCGGCAAGGGACGGATCTTCTATTCGGCGCTCGGCCATGTAGCGGCGGAATTCGAACATCCGCAGATGCGCGGCATCCTGCGGCGCGGGCTTTCCTGGGCGGCGCGCGGCTGAGCCTAGAGAGCGAGGGTGCGGCTTTCCTCGCGGCCATGGCCGATGATCTCGATGCGGTCGGCAAAGATCTCGACGACGGCAAAGGTATTTTCCGCCTGCGTATCGACCATGCCCTTGAAGTTGACGTACCAAGTGTTTCCGGTACGGCCGAGATTGCCCACATGGTTATGGCCGTTCAGATAGGCGATCACGTTGCCGGAGCGGGCGAAGAGATCGGTCAGCCGCTCGGCACCCCAGAGATTGTGCTCGTTTTCGGGGTAGAGCGGATAGTGGCCCATGACCACGACCTTCTCGTCCGCAGCACTTGCCCGCGCAAGCACCGCCTCCAGCCAGCCGAACTGCTCGTCGCCGATGCCGCCGTTCCATTCCTTGGCGTTGATCGCGCCTTCGGTAAGCAGTGTTTCCAGCCGCCGCTGCGCCAAAGCGTGGCGCGGCTGGTCTCCCGGTGTTGAAAACAAGCTGATCTCGTTGCCGTCGATCACTACGAAGCGAACGCCGTCGCGGGCAAAATCGTGCCAGGCGGCCGGCATGCCGAGCCGTTTGTGAACATCGCCGAGCTGCGCCGGCGCGACGAAGAAATCGTGGTTGCCCGGCATCAGAAAACTCTCGTGGCGCAGGCCCTGATAGACGGCAAGCACTGGGTCGTAGCTCTCCCAGCCCCGGTCGATGAGATCGCCGAGCGTCACCACGAAGGAGAGATCCTCGCCGTTCAGCACGCCGATCGCCTGGCGCAGCTTGTCGAGGCTGTTGGCGTAATAACGGTCCATCTCCAGCCATGGCGGCAGGTCGGCATATTGCGGATCGGCGATCACGCCGAAGCGGAGAAGCGGTTTTTCGTGGGGCATTTTCGCGGAGGTAATAGGTGGCTGTGACAGGCGTGTGACGCCCTGGCATTCGTATCAACAAGGAAACCCGTTAAAGATCGGCCTCACGGCTCGGGGAGGAATTTCTGGTAAAGACATCGTCATCGATGTCGGCATCAAGGTGAAAATTCCGGAGATACCGGACGAGATTGGAGCCATCCTCCGGCACGGCTTTCCCGGCGACCTCAGCGGCTTCGAGGCTGACGATCACCGCCGCCGGCTTTTCATGCTGGGTCATTGTTACGAATTCGCCAGCATCCGCCTGATCGGCAAAGCCGGAAAGGCCCGCCTTGACATTCTTCAAGCTGACATCCGGCAATTCAGCCTCCAAAATTGTTGCAAGAAGCCATTCTGGGTCTTTCCAATAAAAAATCCAAGTGGGAGCAGACCAAAGTCATCGCCATCCGGAAACCCGTCCTTCAAGCGATCACCGTTCCCTGGTGAAAGACGATCTTCCAGCCGGTCGCAGTGTTCCTCCAGAACGTGGAGCGCCGGCTGAGGCGGTCGGGCTCCTCCAGGGTATACGACAGATGATAGAGATCGTCGGCGAAGCGGCTGATGGTGAAATCCCGGCAAGGCCAGTTATGCTGTTCCTGTGTGCGGTATCGCTCAAGAAGAGTAGCGATGACGAAATCCCGGCCGTAGACCCTGCCGCTCGCGCCTATCTCCCAGAACGTCTCTTCGGTCATCGCCTCCAGTGCCTCCCGGCTGGTGCCGAATTTACGGTCATCGAAGATCGGCTCGCGGGCGGCGAGTTCCGCAAGGACCATCTCTATCGATTGCTCATCCATAACCTGCTCCCCTGCTGCTTTCCGTCCCGATGACGGAGTTCAAAAACAAAAAACACCCGGCGCCTTGCGACACCGGGTGTTCTCGAAAAGACCGACGATTAAGCCGCGCGATTACTTCGTGGCGGCTTCGTAGCGTTCGAGCACGTAATCCCAATTGATCAGGCTGTCGACGAAGGCTTCGAGGTATTTCGGGCGGGCGTTGCGGTAGTCGATGTAATAGGAATGTTCCCAGACGTCGACGCCGAGGATCGGCTCTGCGCCGTGAACCAGCGGGTTCTCGCCGTTCGGGGTCTTGGAGATGACGAGCTTGCCGTCTTTTACGGAAAGCCAGGCCCAGCCGGAGCCGAACTGCGTCGTGCCGGCGGCGATCAGGTCGGCCTTGAACTTGTCGTAGCCGCCAAGATCGGAGGCGACCGCCGCCTCGAGCTTGCCCGGCAGCTTGGTGCCGCCGCCGCCCTTCTTCATCCACTTCCAGAAATGGACGTGGTTGTAGTGCTGGGCAGCGTTGTTGAAGAGCCCCTGGTTGGTGCCGAAGGACTTCTTGACGACCTCCTCGAGCGACAGATCAGCCATGCCGGCTTCGGCAGCGAGCTTGTTGCCGTTGTCGACATAAGCCTTGTGATGCTTGTCGTGGTGGAATTCGAGCGTCTCTTTCGACATGAAGGGCGAAAGGGCTTCGTAGTCGTAGGGGAGTTCGGGAAGTTCGAAAGCCATTGGTCTACTCCTTGTTCGATAGCTACCTGGGTTCGGCAGATACCTGGGTAAAGCGTCGTGCGGGAACATAGGAGCGCAAGGCCCAAGAGGCAACGGTAACTTTGCCAAAAATCAAGCCAATCGGGTCAAGAACTTGCTGAAATTTCGAGATACAAGAAACGGGCCAGATCACGATTCGGAGCCCGTTTGATGAAGACCACTTTTGCTCTTGCCGCCGTCCTCCTCGCATCCGGCGTCACCGTTACGCACGCCGCCTCGGACGACGCCTGGTCCAACTTCCGCTCGGAGGTGGCCAAGGCCTGCGTGACCGCCGCCAAAGGGCTGATCGAGAACGGCAAGGCACTGGTCGATCCCTTCGGCAGCCAGAGCTACGGGCTCGCCATCGTCTCCGGCAAGGCGGTCGGCGCCAACGTGGCGATCAGCACGATCTGCGCCTTCGACAAGAAGACCCGCAAAGCCGAGATCGGCGGCCAGATCTCCGCAGACAAGCTGACGGTGAAATAGTCTCACCGGATCAGGCGGCGCAGATGCGCGACCACGACGATGGGCCGACAATTTTTCCGCTCGTCTGACGACCTTCCCGCGCGGGTAAAACGGGAACCTTTCTTCACGCCTGCGGATTGAAAGCGAACGCCCGTGGCAAAGAGGAGGCTGCATGTCGCTCGACTTCCTGACGTCTGATTTTCTGATCTTCGTTGCCATAGGCTTTTTCGCACAGGTCGTCGACGGGGCGCTCGGCATGGCCTTCGGGGTGCTGACGACCACCAGTCTGCTTGCCATCGGCGTCGCGCCCGCGGCCGCAAGCGCCATGACCCACGTGACGGAGTGTTTCACCACCGCCGCCTCGGGACTGTCGCATCTCTATAACCGCAATGTCGATTGGCGGCTGGTGGCAAGGCTTGCGCCGGCAGGTATGATCGGCGGGGCGATCGGCGCCTATGTTCTGTCGAATATCGACGGCAAGGCGATCGAGCCCTTCGTCTCGGTCTACCTGATCGCCATCGGCCTGTTCATCCTCTACAAGGCCTTTCAGCCGAAGTTTCCGCGCGACGTGCGCGACTGGATCGTGCCTTATGTCGGCGGCGCTGGCGGACTGCTCGATGCGATGGGCGGCGGCGGATGGGGGCCGATCGTCACCAGTTCGCTGCTCGGCCGCGGCCACGACGCGAAGAAGGTGATCGGCTCCACCAACCTCACCGAATTCGCCGTCACCATCCTGATTTCCGCAACCTTCATCATGGCGCTCGGCTGGTCGGAACTCTCTTCTGCCCTCGGCCTCATCCTCGGCGGCATCCTGGCCGCCCCGATCGGCGCCTTCATCGTCCGCTACCTGCCGGTCAAACCCCTGATGATCGCCGTCTCGATGATCATCATCGGCACGGCCGCGGTCCGGCTTGTGTGAGGGGAGGCATGGGAGGACACTGGACGCGGGCTTGCCTGCATCACCGTGCTCCCAACGGTCTAATAAACCCGGCGGCGAAATAGCGCCCCTTGCCCGATTGTGATAGGCTTGCCCGCGAACAGGAACCGACAGATGCGCCCGAACCGATCGATTACCATCTCCCTGCCGGAAGACATGGCCGAACTCGTCCAGAAGAAAGTCGCGTCCGGCGAATTTGCTGACGAAAGCGAGGTGGTCGCCGAAGGATTGCGGTATCTGGCGGACCATGATGCGGGCATAGAGAGCTGGCTGCGGGACGAGGTCGTGCCGGCGCTGAGAGCGCATGATGCCGATCCCAGCAGGGGGCGCACGATTGAAGAGACGAGAAAAGAACTTGAAGAATACATGCAGACCAGGGATCGAAGATCGATCGGTGCATGAAATATTCAGTCATCCTCTCCCTCGAAGCGCGTCTGGATCTGGCCGATCTGTTCGATTACCTGTCAGGCAAGACCGGAGATGATTTCGCGCGTGCTTATATCCGCAGGATCATTGACCATTGCAATGGCTTCAGCACTTTCCCCAAACGGGGAACCCTCCGCAACGACGTAGAGCCGGGCTTGAGGCTCGTGGGGTATCGCCGAAAGGCAACCATCGCCTTCCGCGTGGATGAGAATACCGTCACGATTGCTCGTATTCTTTATGGTGGCAAAAGCCTTACCGGCGCGGACGACGTCGAAGACGACGAATTCTAACTTATCGCCTGCCTCACACGCCGCCGCCTGGAGGTTTCAGGCCTCGTCGCCGGGGGAGCGGGCCCAGTCCATGTAGAGTTCCAGCGCCTTGCGGGCGACCGGGCCTTCCTGGAGCTGGCGTTCCTCGAAACGGTTGACCGGCACGATCTTGGAATAGTTGCCGGAGGTGAAGATCTCGTCGGCATCCATGAAATCCTCGACCGTCAGCGTCATCTCGCGCACGTCGAAACCGCCGAGGCGCAGGAGGTTGATGACGCGCGAGCGGGTGATGCCGGCAAGGAACGTGCCGTTGGCGACCGGCGTCATGATCACCCCGTCCTTGACCATGAAGATGTTCGAGGACGCGGTTTCGGCGACGTTGCCGTTCATGTCGCGGGCGAGCGCATTGTCGAAGCCGCGGTTGCGCGCTTCCATGATCATACGGCCGCTATTGGGATAAAGGCTGCCGGTCTTGGCGCCGGTCATCGCCACTTCCGGGTTCGGGCGGCGATAGGGCGAGACGGTGAGCGACGAGGGTTTGGCGGTCTGCATCGGCGCCTCGAACAGGCAGAGCGCGAAACGGGTCGATTCCGGATCGGCGGTGACGACGCTGTAGGGCATGCCGTGTTCCGACCAGTACATCGGCTTGATGTAGATCGCCGTCTTGCCGTCGAACTTCTTGACGCCTTCCCAGGCGAGCGCCTCGATCTCCTCGGGCTGCATCACCGGCTGCATGCCCATGTTCCTGGCCGAGCGGTTGACGCGCTGGCAATGCTGGTCGATGTCCGGCGCGATGCCATCGAACCAGCGGGCGCCATCGAACACGGTGGAGCCGAGCCACATGGCATGCGAGGTCGGTCCGATCAGCTTCGGATTGCCCTCCAGCCATTCGCCGTCCACGAACGTCCAGGTGGTGGTACGCGGGGCTGTGTTGACGGGCATGGCGATCTCCTTGGTCATTCCGGGGTCATTCGCGTGAGGCGCTTCAAAATTGAGGGTGAGTGAAGTCCGGGGCCGCCACCGAGGTCAAGCGATAATATGAGATGGATCATCACAAAAATTGATATTTTTGACCATGGAGACCGGGGTGCCGGAGTGGCATGTTTCAGCGAGACAAGATCGAAGGAAGCTGGAAATGGCATGGTCTGCGGAGCAATATGTGAAATTCGAGGACGAGCGGACGCGGCCGGCGCGCGATCTTCTGGCGCAGGTGCCGCTTGCCTCAGTGGCTCGCGCCTATGACCTCGGCTGCGGTCCGGGCAATTCTACGGAGCTGATCGCGGCACGGTTCGGGGCCGCCAATGTCACCGGCCTCGACAGTGACGACAACATGCTGACGGCGGCGCGCAAGCGCCTGCCCGGCACGCGGTTCACCAAGGCCGATCTGAAGACCTGGATCCCGGAGGAGCCGGCCGACCTGCTTTACGCCAATGCCGTCTTCCAATGGGTGCCGGACCATATTTCCGTGCTCGCCCGGCTGATGGACCACCTGGCGCCCGGCGGCGTGCTGGCCGTGCAGATGCCGGACAACCTCTCCGAGCCGAGCCATACGCTGATGGAAGAGACCGGTGCCGCCGGCCCGTGGAAGGCCGCTTTCGAAGGCGGCAGGGTGCGCCGCCCGGTCCTGCCGCCTCCGGCCGCCTATTTCGACCGGCTGATGCCGAAAGCCGTTCGCGTCGACGTCTGGCACACGGTCTATTACCACCCGCTTGGCGATGCGCCCGCGATCGTCGAATGGGTCAAGGCGACCGGGCTCCGCCCCTATCTCGACGCCGCCGGCCCTGCTCATGCCGAAGCCTTTGCGGCCGACTATACCGCCCGCATCGCCAAGGCCTACCCGCCGATGGTCGACGGGCGGGTGCTGTTGCGCTTCCCGCGGTTCTTCATCGTCGCAGTGAAAGCCTGAAGGGCGGTTTCAAGGGGTGCCCGGCAGCTTCAAGGCGTGCCCGGTGGCGGGGCCAGCGGGTTTTGCGCCTGGGGCTGCGTGACTTCGATCCGGCCGAGACCAGAATCATTCATCCAGATGATGCTGAGGACACAACCGACCAGGATCATCAGCACCGCGATAAAAAGCCAACGCATCAAAAACTCTCCCCCGGCCCTCAACCGGAATGTACCCGGCCAAGGAAGTCGCGGATGAGCGGGGCGACCTCGTCGAGATTGGTTTCCAGCAGCCAATGACCACCATCGAGAAGATGAAGTTCCGCCCGGGGCAGGTCGCGCAGGAAGGCGCGGGCGGATTTTTCCGGCATATAGCCGTCCTGGGGACCCCAGACGATCAGGGTCGGCGGCTGGCGATCGCGCAGATATTGCTGATAACGCGGAAACCAGGCGACGTTCTCGCGCAGCCCGGCGATGACATCGACCGCGATCTGCCGCCGCTGCTCGTCCATCAAGGCCCAATGCAGTTTCCAAAGGTCGGGCGGGATGCGTTCGGCGATCTCCGGCCGCACTTCGTTGAGAAACTCCTCCCTGAAACCCTCCTCGGTGACGGCGCCGGCGATCTTGCGGCGGCCTTCCTCTGTCGGGTTGCGCCAGAATTCCTGCAGGGCGGCATATTTGGGACCAAGCGCGTCCTCATAGATATCGCCGTTCTGGATGATCAGCGCGGCGATCTTCTCCGGGTGCCGGATCGCCAGGCGCAGACCGATCTGCGACCCGAAATCATGGAGGTAGAGCGCGAACCGGTCGAGACCGAGCGTTTGCGTGAACTCGTCCAGGAAGCCGGTGAAACCATCGAAATCATAGGCAAAGCCGGAGGGCGTGTCGGTATAGCCCGAGCCCGGAAAATCCGGCGCGACCAGATGCCAGCGATCGGCAAGCCGGGGCATCAATTCGCGGAATTCATAGGACGAGCACGGATAGCCATGCGGCAGCAGAAGCACGGGTGCACCGGCCCTGCCCGCCTCCCGGTAAAACACCTTGATGCCGTTGAGGTCGAGCCACTTGTGTTTTACCCGCATCCTCTCCCGGGGGGCTTCGGTGGTCATGTCCATGATCATCGCTCCTTGGCTGCCAGCCCTTCAAGAAAGGTTCATGCTGGAAATGTTCCGTGACCATTTCGTGGCACCAGGCCGACTTTTCGCATTGCGGTGACGTCGGTGGTTCTCCAGCTTGACGCACCCGGCCTGCAGCCGCAACGCAGCAAAATGGTTGACTCGGGCCGGTTCGGCTTGCACTCTCGACCCTTCCCGTTTTCGTCGTCCTGCCCGAAAAGCCGTTCGAAGCCATGCCGAAACCATCCACATTGTCGCTGACGCAGGACCTGGTCGACCTTTGCTTTCGCGAGGAGATCGATCCCGGGCAGCCGGCCACATGGGAGCCGCTGACCGACGACGATTTCATCGAGATCGCCGATCGGCTGGCCGCGGAAATCGGCGAGGATCCACTTTGGGTGTTTGCCTATGGCTCGCTGATCTGGAAGCCGGGCTTCGATAGCATCGCCTGCCAGCGGGCCGCCGCGTTCGGCTGGCATCGCTCCTTTTCGCTGAGAATCGAGCGCGGTCGCGGCTCGCCGGCACAGCCGGGGCTGATGATGATGCTGTCGCGCGGCGGCCGCTGCGACGGGGTGATCTACCGGGTGGCCGACGACGACAAGCGCGTCCAGATCGAAAAAGCACTGCGCCGCGAGGTCAGCCATCGCGACAGCCTCACCTCGTTCCGCTGGCTGCCGGTCCACACCCAGGCCGGAGAGACCGTGCGGGCGCTGACCTTCTGGGTCGGCGGCACCAGCAAGCGCATCGTCCGTCCGCTGCTGCCGCTCGACGAGGTCGCAAAGGTTCTGGCGCGCGCCTGCGGGCATCGCGGCTCGTGTGCCGAATATCTCTACAATACCGTCGTGCATCTCGCCGAATTCGGCATCCGCGACCGCAATCTCTGGCGGTTGCAGGAGATGGTGGCGAAGGAGATCCGGGCGATGCATGTGCGGGAGGCGGTTGTGGTCGGGGCGTGAGGCGGGAAATGGGAGAGGTCGGGCCGTGTCAGCCCCCCTCTGCCCTGCCGGGCATCTCCCCCACGGGTGGGGAGATTGGCTGGGCGCGCCGGCTTCCCCAAACAACAAGCGCGGCGACCCGGCGCACGGCAATTTGGCCGGATGAGCAAGCCGCTTGTGATCTCCCCACCTGTGGGGGAGATGCCCGGCAGGGCAGAGGGGGGCGATCTTGCTCGGCAGGAAATCATGTCAGCATAAACCAGTTGCAAAAAGCAATCAGCTGAGTTATTCCTAAACCAGTTTCAATTCGCAATCGGTTATGGGAGGCCGTCATGCGTCCGGTTCTGTATTCACATCCATTCTCGTCCTACTGCCAGAAGGTGCTGACCGCGCTCTATGAGAACGGCACCGACTTCGACACCCGCATGCTCGGGCCGGAGGATCCTTCAGCTTATCAGGATCTCTGCAGCATGTGGCCGGTGAAGCGTTTTCCGATCCTGATCGACGGGGAGAAACGGGTCTTCGAATCGTCGATCGTCATCGAATATCTCGACCAGCATTATCCCGGCCCGGTAAAACTAATCCCGGACGACGCGGACGCGGCGCTCGACGTGCGGACGATGGACCGCTTCTTCGACAACTACATTTCCACGCCGCAGCAGAAGGTCGTCTTCAACGCCATCCGCCCGGAAGAGAGCCGCGATCCCTATGGCGTGCAGGAAGCCCGCGACATGCTGGACGCCGCCTATGGCTGGCTGGACCAGCGCATGGCGGACCGGGAATGGGCGGCTGGAGAGGCGTTCAGCCTCGCCGACTGCGCCGCGGCGCCCGCCCTCTTCTATGCGGACTGGACGCACCGGATCGGCGAGCAGTTCGCCCATGTGCGGGCCTATCGCAAGCGGCTGCTCGCCCGACCGTCTTTTGCGCGCGCGGTGGACGAGGCCCGGCCTTACCGCTCGTTCTTCCCGCTCGGCGCACCGGATCGGGACTAGGATGGGTCACCGGCAGTAGCGGGCTTCAGAACATGCTGTCATTGGCGATCGGCAGACCGCGCATCGCAGCATAGACTCGCCACACCTCGTGGCGCAGGACTGCACTTGGGCGCACGCCGCCGCTGCCGTAGTTCTTGTATTTGTCGCGATAGGCTTCCATAAAAACCCTCACCGCCTCGATCACGTCGGCATGCAGCTCCGCCCTGCGGCGCAGCTCCTCCCGCTCGGAACGCAGGCTTTCAAAGTTCTGAACAAGCAGCAGCAGGTCCTCCATCGACATGGCGACATGCGAGCGATCGGCCGAACCGGCAGCCACCTCCGCCCGTATCCGGGCGATGATTTCATTCAGCTGGTCATTCATGGGATTAGATTCTCCTAATCCAGCCGATGTGGGTGGCAAAATTGACCAATGCAAGGCGAAACTGTGGCCTGAAAGACACGTTTGCCGATCAACGTGACCGGGGCGGTCTCTTAAAGTCGTGCCGCGATAAAGTCGATATAGGTGCGAATGCGCAGGGCGAGGTGCTCATGGCCGGCGTAAACGGCATGGATTTCCTCGATATCTTCGGGATTGAAATCCTCCAGAACCGGCACGAGCCGGCCGGCCTCGATATCCGGTTCCACATGGAACCGCCCGACCCGGCCGATGCCGAGATGATCCAGGCAGAACTGCCGGATGATCGAGCCGTTGCTCGCCTTCAGGTTTCCGGAAACCGGCAACAGCTCCCGGCTGCCGGTTTTCGGATCACGAAAAGGCCAGCCTTCGACCGCCCGCCGGAAATTAAAATTGATGCAGTTGTGATGGATGAGCTCGGCCGGCATTTTCGGGACACCGTGACGCTCCAGATAGCCGGGCGAGGCGATCACCACCTGGCGGCTCTCGCCGAGCTTTCGCGCCATCAGCGACGAATTGCGCATCGGCCCATGGCGGATGGCGATATCGACCCGCTCGCGGATCAAATCGACGATGTCGTCGGTCAGCGTGATATCGAGCTGAATATCGGGGAAAAGCTGCTGGAACTCGCAGGTGAGCGGCAGGACATAACGTTCTCCGAAGCCGACCGAAGCGTTAATCGACAGCGGCCCGCGCGGCAGCGTCCGCCCGCCGCCGGAGACCATTTCCTCCGTATCGGCGATCTCGGCCAGGATGCGCTGTGCCCGCGCCAGATAGGTCTCCCCCTCCGGCGTCAACTGCAACATGCGGGTGGAGCGGACCACGAGGCGGGTGCCGAGCCGGTCCTCCAGCCGGGTCACGAGTTTACTGACGGCGGAGGGGGAGAGCTTTAGCTTGCGACCGGCGGCCGAGAAGCTCTTCAGCTCGGCCGCCAGGGCAAACACTTCCATTTCACCGGCGCGGTTGTCCATTTGGGGCTCGCTTTCAGATTTCGATCATTTCGGTTGTGCCGCGGCGCCCCCCTCTGGCCTGCCGGCCATCTCCCCCACGGGTGGGGAGATCACAAGTGGCGCGATCGCCGCTTCCAGACGAGCGTCGTGCACTTCAGCCGGAAGCGCGCAGGATGAGACGCTGAATGTACGGCGGTGAGCAGGCGCCCAGCCAATCTCCCCACCCGAGGGGGAGATGGCCGGCAGGCCAGAGGGGGGCGGTCTTGCTCCACCATCAATGTCACCTGTGATTTCAATTCACAAATGATTATCCGCTTATGCGGCTACACAGGCAAGTCCGAGGCGACGATATTGCGCTGCATCAAATGCAATTCCTTCCTCCCAAGGACAAGGATCCAAGCCAATGCCTCTCGCTCTCTACGCGCTGACGGCCGGTGCCTTTGGCATCGGGGTCACCGAATTCGTCATCATGGGCCTGCTGATCGACGTCAGCAAAGATCTCGGCGTATCGATCTCGGCCGCCGGCCTCTTGATCTCCGGTTACGCGCTCGGCGTCGTCGTCGGTGCGCCCATCCTCGGCATGCTGACAGGCAAATGGTCGCGCAAGACCCTGCTGATGAGTCTGATGGTGGTGTTCACCGTCGGCAACCTCGCCTGTGCGCTGGCGCCCGACTACTGGACGCTGATGGCCGCCCGGGTGCTGACCGCGTTCGCGCATGCCTCGTTCTTCGGCGTCGGCTCGGTGGTCGCCACCAGCCTGGTTGCCCCGAACAAGAAGGCTTCGGCCATCGCCATCATGTTCACCGGCCTGACGGTCGCCAATATTCTCGGCGTCCCCTTCGGTACGTGGCTCGGCCAAGCCTATGGCTGGCGCTCGACCTTCTTTGCCGTCACCCTGATCGGTCTCGTGGCGCTCGCCGTGATCGCGCTGTTCGTCCCGAAGGACAAGGCTGCGGACAACCACGAAGAGAGCGCGCAGGGCGCGCTTGCCGTGCTCGGCCGCCGCTCGGTTCTGCTCGGGCTTCTGATCACCGTGCTGAGCTGGGTCGGCGTGTTTGCAGGCTTCACCTATATCGCCCCGATCCTCACGGAGATCACCGGCTTTTCGGAAGCCGCCGTTTCGCCGATCCTGCTTGTCTTCGGCGGCGGCCTGGTGATCGGCAATCTGGCCGGCGGGTGGCTTGCCGACCGTCATCTGGTGCCGACCATCGTCGCCAGCCTCATCGCGCTCTCCGCCGTGCTGCTGGCACTGACCGCCGCGATCCATCAGCCAGTGCTCGCCGTCATCGCCATCGGCCTGTTCGGCGCGGCTGCGTTCGCCACCGTCTCGCCGCTGCAGATGTGGGTGCTGCAGAAGGCCGAAGGCGCCGGCCAGGGGCTTGCCTCGTCGTTCAACATCGCCGCCTTCAACCTCGGCAATGCGATCGGCGCCTGGCTCGGCGGCGTGGTCATCGACCACGGCCCAGGTCTCGGCTCGGTCACCCTGATCGCCGGCCTGGTGCCGCTTGCAGCGCTTGCCGTCGCCCTCTTCGCCATCCGGCTGGACAAGCGCGAGACCGCCATCAGCGGCGCACCCGCCCTCTCCTGCCCGGCCGAATAACCGACACACCGAAGGATCACGACCATGGAATACCGCAATCTCGGACAATCCGGCCTCAGAGTGCCGGTCTTGAGCTTTGGAGCCGGCACGTTCGGCGGCTCCGGCCCGCTGTTCAGCCACTGGGGCACGACCGATGTCGAGGAAGCCCGCCGCCTCGTCGACATCTGCCTCGAGGCCGGCGTCAACCTGTTCGACACCGCCGACGTCTATTCGGCCGGTGCTTCGGAAGAAGTGCTCGGCCAGGCGATCAAGGATCGGCGCGACCAAGTGCTGATCTCCACCAAGGCCAGCTTGCCGACCGGCGACGGGCCGAACGACTGGGGCTCCTCCCGCTCCCGGCTGATCGGCGCGGTGGATGCCGCCCTGAAACGGCTCGGCACCGACCATATCGACATCTTCCAGCTGCACGCCTTCGATGCCTCGACGCCGGTCGAAGAGGTCGTCTCGACGCTCGACCAACTCGTGAAGGATGGCAAGCTGCGCTATATCGGCGTCTCGAACTTCTCCGGCTGGCAGATCATGAAATCGCTCGCCGCCGCCGAGAAACATGGCTGGACGCGCTATGTCGTGAACCAGGTCTATTATTCGCTGGTCGGCCGCGACTACGAATGGGACCTGATGCCGCTTGGGCAGGACCAGGGGCTTGGTGCGCTGGTCTGGAGCCCGCTCGGCTGGGGACGCCTCACCGGCAAGATCAGCCGCGGCAAGCCGCTTCCGGAAGGCAGCCGCCTGCATGAGACAGCGGATTTCGGCCCGCCTGTCGAAGACGAGCTGCTCTACCGGGTGGTCGATGCGCTGCAGGTGGTGGCGGACGAGACGGGCAAGACGGTGCCGCAGGTGGCGATCAACTGGCTTGTCAGCCGCCCGACCGTCTCCTCGGTGATCATAGGCGCCCGCAACGAGGAACAGCTTCGCCAGAATCTCGGGGCCGTCGGCTGGTCGCTGACACCGGAGCAGATCGCCAGGCTCGATGCGGCAAGCACTGTCACCGCCCCCTACCCGCATTTCCCCTATCGGCGCCAGGAAGGCTTTGCCCGCCTTAACCCGCCCATCGCCGGCTGACGCTACCCGAAAACTCGGGTGGTTGATCCGTCACAGAATCGGTCCATGTAATACGGGCCTCATTTGGCCCGGCCGTTTGCCGGGCTTTCCCTTCAGGAGTTCAATATGTTCACAGTCAGCGCCAATGGCGCCAACATTCCCGCCCTCGGTTTCGGCACCTTCCGCATGCCCGACGAAGACGTCGCCCGCGTGCTGCCGGAGGCCCTGAAGCTCGGTTTCCGCCATGTCGATACCGCGCAGATCTACAAGAACGAGGCAGCCGTCGGCGATGTGCTTTCCAAGTCCGGCATCCCGCGCGCCGACATCTTTCTCACCACCAAGGTCTGGGTCGACCGCGTCGGCCATGACGCCTTCATCGCCTCGGTGGACGAGAGCCTGGCCAAGCTGAAGACCGACTATGTCGACCTGCTTCTCCTCCACTGGCCGCAGAGCGAAATGCCGCTCGCCGACCGCATGGGTGCGTTGAACGCGCTTAAAAAGGCTGGCAAGGTGAAGAATATCGGCGTCTCCAATTTTTCCGTCGCGCTGATCGCCGAAGCGGTGAAGCTCTCGGATGCACCGCTTGCCACCAACCAGGTGGAATACCATCCCTATCTCGACCAGACGAAGGTTCTGGCCGAAGTCGCCGAGCACGGCATGTCGCTGACCGCCTATTACCTGATGGCGAACGGCGCGGTGCCGGGCGACGCAGTCTTGAAGGATATCGGCGCCAAGCACGGCAAGACGGCCGCGCAGGTGACGCTGCGCTGGGCCATCCAGCAGAAGGACGTGATCGCGCTTTCCAAGACCGCGACCGTTTCCCGCCTGCCGGAAAACTTCGACGTGTTCGATTTCGCGCTGGCGGAAGACGAGATGCAGGCGATCCACGCGCTTGCCAAGCCGACTGGCCGTATCGTCAACCCGGGGCATCTGGCCCCGGAATGGGATAATTGATCTTCGCTGACAAGCTGACAAAATGCGCCGGAAATCTCCGGCACATTTTTATTGCAATAAAGCCGATGAGGATTGAAGAACCCCTATTTTTGTAGTAACAATAAATGGCTATCATATTTGATCCGGCAAAACGTCTTCTCACCGTTGAACAGCGGGGGCTCGATTTTGCCGACGCGGGCAAAGTCTTCGACGGCTCTCATCTGACGATCGAAGACGACCGGATCGATTATGGAGAAGCGCGCTATTTCACCGTCGGCTTTCTGGACGAACGCATGGTGGTTTTTGTCTGGACACCGCGGGGAGACGACCAGCGCATTATCAGCATGAGGAAAGCCAATGACCGAGAGCAAAAAGCTTATGGCCCACGACTCGCTGGCCATTGAGGATGACGCGCCGGATTTGACGGAAAGCCCGTGGGCCGAAAAGCTGACGTCGGCACCGGTCGTCCGTGGCCGTCCCAAAAGCGAGCAGACCAAGGTGTCGACGACGATCAGGCTGGACGCAGATGTGTTGGAAGGTTTCAGAGCCGGTGGACCGGGCTGGCAGTCCCGTATCAACGACGTCCTGAAGGCATGGCTCGCCAGGAGATGAGAAAGGCCCCCGGAAACATCCGGAGGCCTTCCCTGGTCACAGCCACCCCTTCCGCTTGAAATACAGATACGGCAGGACCATCGAGACGATCATCATGGCAATCGCCATATGGTAGCCGTAGGTCCATTGCAGTTCCGGCTGGTTGGCGAAGTTCATGCCGTAGATCGAAGCGACCAGGGTCGGCGGCAGGAAAACGACGGAGGCGACCGAGAAAATCTTGATGATCTGGTTCTGTTCGAGATTGATCAGCCCGAGCGTCGCATCCAGCAGGAAATTGATCTTGCCGGACAGGAAGGCGGAATGATCGCCAAGCGACGTGGCGTCCCGCTGCAGCAGTTTCAGCCGCTGGCGCAGTTCCTTGGTCAGCTTGCGATCGACGCCGTCGAGCGCCGCATAATAAGCCACGACTCGGCTGACGCTGACAAGGCTTTCGCGCACGACGGTGATGAACTCACCCTTCTGACCGACCTCGCGGATGAGGTCCTGCAGGTCGCGCGTCTTCGCGTTGGCCTTGGCGGCCTTGGTCGAGAAGACCTCCTGGGAAATCTGGTCGATCTCGGTGCCGAGCCGTTCCAGCGTATCGGCCATGCGGTCGATGATCGCCTCGATCAGCCCCGTCATGATCAGTTCGCCGTAGCTGCAATGCAGGCCCGTTCCGTTCGGCTTGCGGGCGCGCGCCATGAAGGCATCGAAGGGGCGCGGCTCGGCATAACGGACAGTGACCAGGACCTGGCCCTTGACGATGAAGGTGACGGGAACCTTTCGCGGCGTGCCGGCATCGGGCCTGGTCAGCACCGTCATGGTCATGAACTCGGCGCCGTCCTCCTGATAGAGGCGGGCGGAAAGCTCGATGTCCTCCATCTCGTCCATGGTCGGCACGGTGATGCCGAGATACTCGCCGACGGCGCGTTCTTCCTCGGACGTGGGGCTGACAAGGTCGTACCAGACGATGGGAGGCTTTGCGGGAGCGGGCGTTGCAAGGCCGGACGTTGCAAGGTCGGACGTTACGGGTGCCGACACGTCGGATGCCTCCGGCGCTGCGGCAACAGCCGGCACATCGGACGCGACGGAAACAAGGCGATCAAGGTCGTAGGCATGGATGCGCAGCATGACGGCTCCTTTTTGGACCATCGGTCCCTTCGGAGCGCGCATCCTTATCGAGAAGGACTAGAGCCCCGGAGGAACGGGTCGGTATGATGACGTCGAACTTCGACTGTCGGGGTTCATCTCAATTGTCCTTTGAAAGAGTGGCGCCCGGTCGGGCGTCACTTCGCTTTTGGAAATGTGCCTTAAAGGATGAAAAGTCAATGGCTTTTCTGTCGCAGCCGCTGCCGAAACAACTGCCGCCCCGTTGGGACGGATAACCGCGGAAGATCGGCCACCGAGAACCGGAAAACCGGGCGATCGGCCGGGTCATCTGGTGATCCGGAAACCGACCGGTTTTTCCGCGAGCGTCGCCGGTTGCCGCTCCGCACCGGAGATCGACGCGCCGGGCGGACCGTGCCGGAAACGCTCGAGCATTTGCGATATGCTGGCGGGCGATCCCGCGAGCAAAGCAAGGACGGAACCATCCGGCTCATTGCGGACCCAGCCCGTCAAACCCAGCTGTTCCGCCTCCTCACGGGTCCAGGCACGGAAACCGACGCCTTGCACCCTTCCCGTTATCCGCACCATGGCGGCCTCGTCGTGATCGGACATGGCAACCTCCCATCCTGGGTTACTCTCATTGACATGGAGAGTGCTAAGCCGAGGACAAGCCTGCAGGGGCGCCGACGGCATCCGCTTGGCCGCTCGCCGGCCTCATTGCTTCGGATAAGACAAAAAAGCCGCCGACCTCGCGGCCGACGGCTTAAAAAAGTCGAAGGAGGCAGATCAGACGAACTGCGACAGGCCCGGAACCGAAGCGATGACCGTATCGACCACTTCGTCGCCGGCGTGTTCGCGGGCGACCGCCATGGTTTCCTTGGCAAGGCCGGTGATCTCGCCCATGCCGAGACCTTGGCTCATCAGCTGCTGGCCGAGCGCCATGACGCCGCCGCCGAAGCTTGCCATCAGGCCGCCGAGAAGACCGCCGCCGCCCGCACCTTCGCCGTTGAACTTGGCGACCAGATCGGAAGCGCCTGGGATCGCCTCGATCATCTTGGCAACCGCGCCGTCATCGGCCTCGCGCTGCAGGAAACCGAGCATCATGCCGATCGCCTTTTCGGCGACGTCAGGGGCAATGCCGACATTCTCGGCGACGCGGGAAACCAGTTCGTTCATCAATCTCTCCTGAAGGTTTTGACGTTCACGTCAACGTAAAACAACCATCCAATAAACTCAAGCCACGGGGGCTTTGCAATTTTCACGGCGGATTCGACGCTCAAGCGTTGTTGCCAGTCCGCTGCGAGCTTATAAAAGCTTTGTGAGAGCATTGCGATGGGCGAATGAAACGCATCGCAGGCCCGCAAAACGCTTGCCGACCTGAACGGCTCTATCCTTTTGTTTTCATGCGATGCCGGGCGGGAAACCGCTTCACACTTTTCCTGGAATTGCTATTAAGGACGGATAGCCGCACGAATTTGCAGGGAATGGAACCGAATGGACGATACGGGAAAGCTCTTCATCGGCGGCAGCCGCAAGCCGGACGATTCGCTCAACAAGGCTGAATATCTGGAACTGAAGTTCGGCAACCGCCACGGTCTCGTCACCGGCGCCACCGGCACCGGCAAGACGGTGACCCTGCAGGTGCTCGCCGAAGGTTTTTCGAAGGCCGGCGTGCCCGTCTTCGCCGCCGACATCAAGGGCGACCTTTCCGGAATCGCCATGAAGGGCGAGGCCAAGGATTTTCTCCTGAAGCGCGCCGAGCAGATCGGTTTCCAGGATTACGAGTTCGAACAGTTTCCGGTGATTTTCTGGGATCTATTCGGTGAAAAGGGCCATCGGGTGCGCACCACCATCGCCGAGATGGGGCCGCTGCTGCTGTCGCGGCTGATGGATGCGTCCGAGCCGCAGGAAGGCGTCATCAACATCGCCTTCAAGATCGCCGACAAGGCGAACCTGCCGCTGCTCGACCTCAAGGATTTCGCCTCGCTGCTGAACTATATGGCGGACAATGCGGGAGAGCTGTCTTCCCAGTTCGGGCTGATCTCGAAAACCTCGGTCGCATCGATCCAGCGCGGGCTGCTGGTGCTGGAACAGCAGGGTGCCGAGCACTTCTTCGGCGAACCGGCGCTGAAGATTTCAGACATCATGCGCACCAACCCGAACACCGGCTACGGGCAGATTTCGGTGCTTGCCGCCGACAAGCTGATGATGAACCCGAGGCTTTACGCGACCTTCCTTCTGTGGCTGCTCTCCGAACTGTTCGAGGAACTGCCGGAAGTGGGCGATCCGGAACAGCCCAAGCTGGTATTCTTCTTCGACGAGGCGCATCTGCTCTTCAACGACGCGCCAAAGGTGCTGACCGAGCGCGTCGAACAGGTCGTGCGCCTGATCCGCTCCAAGGGCGTCGGCGTCTATTTCGTCACCCAGAACCCGCTCGACGTGCCGGAAACCGTGCTCGCCCAGCTCGGCAACCGGGTGCAGCACGCGCTGCGCGCCTATACGCCGCGCGAACAGAAGGCGGTAAAGACGGCGGCCGATACGTTCCGCCCCAACCCCGATTTCGACTGCGCCACGGCGATCACCAATCTCGGCACCGGCGAGGCGCTGGTCTCGACGCTCGAAGGCAAGGGTGCGCCTTCGATCGTGGAACGCACGCTGGTGCGTCCGCCATCCGGCCGCATCGGCCCGCTTTCCGACCAGGAACGGCAGGCGGTGATGGACAAGAGCCCGGTGCTCGGCCTCTATGACGAGGACCTCGACCGCGAATCCGCCTTCGAAATCCTCGCCGCCCGCGCCAAGCAGGCCGCCGATACCGCCGCCGCCAGGAAGGCGCAGGACGAGCTGCAGGCCGCACCGCCCGCCGGTTCCGGCGAGACGACCGGCTGGACCCTGCCGGGCTTCGGCGGCAAGGACGACGACAACGACCAGAACCGCGCCCAGCCGCGCCGCTCCGGTTATCAGCGCGAAACGATCATCGAAGCGGCGATGAAGAGCGTGACACGGACGGTTGCGACGCAAGTTGGCCGGGCAATCGTGCGCGGGATCTTGGGGAGCTTGAAGCGGTAGGGTTCGCCGGGCTAATTCGCGGGGAGGCTTGTCGGATTTCGGTTGCTAGTTGGCTGTCGCGCCCGTGATACCCCCCTCTGCCCTGCCGGGCATCTCCCCCTCAAGGGGGGAGATCGGATGGGGCTTGCACCGTGCCCCAATCAAGGTCGAGAGCGGGAGCCGACACACTGTCGCCCTAGGCTGATGCGCTCGGGCCGAAGCTAATACGCCTTGGTCCGGGCTGATGCGCTGTCGCCCAAGAGAGAATTCGGAGCCCGCCTCTGGCCGATCTCCCCCCTTGAGGGGGAGATGCCCGGCAGGGCAGAGGGGGGTGCCCCGGAGCGCAACGAAGCCTACCGCGGCCGGCATCGACCTCAATCATCACCGCTTACGCACGAACTCCGTCCGCAACACCAGGCCCTTGATCGCCTCATGCCGGCAGTCGATTTCTTCGGGGTTGTCGGTCAGCTTGATCGACTTGATGACCGTGCCCTGCTTCAGGGTCTGGCCGGCGCCCTTGACCTTGAGGTCCTTGATCAGGGTGACGGAATCGCCATCCTTGAGGACGGTGCCGGAGGCGTCGCGAACCTCGGCGGCACCGGCACCTGCGGCCGCAGCCAGTTCGGAGGCCGGGCGCCATTCGCCGGTCGCTTCGTCATAGACGTATTCGTCATCATCGCCAGCCATCGGCGTCGCTCCTCAAAATCAACAATTCGCCAGTCGGCGATGGCCGCTTATAACAGCCGAACCGCCCTGAGCAAGCTCCGCGGCAATATGCCGGCCTGGTATGGTCCGGTTGCATTCGCCTGAGTGCGATGGTATTTCGCCAATGTGCTTTTCAAGAGAAAGGAGGGTCACGTGCACAATTTCTATTTCCGGTACTACCGGACGCGTGGTCCCGTCGACGCCCTGCAAATGCGTTTGCAGGGCTGACCAGAGGCCGTTTCTCTTAAAATACACCTTCCTGGTCTGCCCTTCGTGGCCCGCAGCGCCGAGCGCCCGCTCGTGCATAGCTGCGATTTCCGAACACGCTGCAAAATGTGCATGACATCGACGATGGCCGCGAGTGCCCGCGATGTCCTGTGTCTGCAAGCCAAGACCAGAGAACGTCAATGAGCCTCATCAACATCCGCAACCTTGGAATCACCCTGTCCAGCCCGCTGTTTTCCGGGCTCAACCTCAGCATCAATGCCGGCGACCGGATCGGTATCGTCGCGGCCAACGGGCGCGGTAAGTCCACGCTCTTGAAATGCATCGCCGGCACGCTCGATGCGAGCGAGGGCGAGATCACCAGAAGCCGGGGACTGACGATCGGCATGGTGGAGCAGAATGTGCCGCCTGCCCTGATGCAGGCGAGTTTTCGCGAGGCCGTGCTCCAGGCGCTGCCGGCGGATCAGATCGACAGCGAAAGCTGGCGTGCCGATGTAGCGCTTGAAGGGATGGAGGTGCCGGAGGAGTTGCGCGAACGGCCCCTTTCCGCGCTGAGCGGCGGCTGGCAAAGGCTGGCGCTGATCGCGCGGGCCTGGGTGACCGAACCGGACGCGCTGCTGCTCGACGAGCCGACCAACCATCTCGATCTTGCCAAGATCGCGCTTCTTGAAGACTGGCTGAACGCGCTCCCCCGCGACATGCCGGTGATCCTGTCGAGCCACGACCGCGCCTTCCTCGACAGTGTGACCAACCGCACGCTTTTCCTGCGGCCGGAAAACTCCCAGGCGTTCTCCCTGCCCTATTCCCGGGCGCGGGCAGCGCTCGACGAGGCGGATGCGGCGGATGCGAAGCGCTACGAACGCGACATCAAGACGGCCGACCAGCTGCGCCGGCAGGCGGCGAAGCTGAAGAATATCGGCATCAATTCGGGCAGCGACCTGCTGGTGGTCAAGACCAAGCAGCTGAAAGAACGGGCCGAGAAGCTGGAGGACGCGGCAAGGCCGGCGCATCTGGAACGCTCCGCCGGCGCCATCCGCCTCGCCAATCGGGGTACCCGTGCCAAGGTGCTGGTGACGCTGGAGGATGCGGCGGTGACGACGCCGGACGGCACGGTTCTGTTCAAAACCGGCAAGCAGTTCATCTGCCAGGGCGACCGGATCGTGCTGCTCGGCCGCAACGGCACCGGCAAGACGCGGCTGGTGACGATGCTGCGTCGGGCGATCGCCGAGCCCGCCGTGACAATCGCCGGCATCAAGGCGACGCCGACGCTGATCCTCGGTTACGGTGACCAGTCGCTCGCCGACCTCGACGACCGGCAGACGCCGCACGAAACGATCATCCACCGGTTCGACATCGGCGACCAGAAGGCCCGCTCACTGCTCGCCGGCATCGGCATCACGGTGGAGATGCAGGCAAGGCCGGTCGGAGAACTCTCGGGCGGGCAGAAGGCGCGGCTCGGCCTCTTGGTGCTGCGGCTGCGGGAGCCGAATTTCTACCTGCTCGACGAACCGACCAACCACCTCGACATCGATGGGCAGGAGGCACTCGAAGGCGAGCTGATGGCGCATCAGGCAAGCGGCCTGCTGGTCTCCCACGACCGCAGTTTCGTGCGGGTGGTTGGCACCCGTTTCTGGCAGGTGGAAGGCCGGCAGCTGATCGAGGTGGAGGGGCCGGAGAGCTTCTTTACGGCGAGCCGTGGCTGACTCGATAGAAATTGCTCCTCACCCTTTTCCCGCTCGCGGTAGGGCGATAGCATGTGAGGGGACGACGGTGCGTGGAGCCCCTCCCCCTTGTGGGGAGGGGTTGGGGAGGGGCCTTCAACCAGTATAAAAACCCCTCCCGCCTGCCGGCCACCCTCCCCACAAGGGGGAGGGTTAGGGACGCCGCACCGTCTCACGTCCCATATGCGATCGTCCGGCCGTCAAAACGGGGAAGCGGTGGTGGCAGCCTGATAGGGACATACCTTCCTCCCCTCCATAAGGAGAGAAACTCAGGCTTTCCCGTTGCGCTCCTCGAAGGCTTTTCGCGCCGCCTCGATATCGGCGTGGCGCGCCGCTGCCCATTCCCAGACGCTGCAGAAGGCGGCGCTGAGGCTTCGGCCGAGTTCCGTGAGGTTGTATTCGACTTTCGGCGGGATGACCGGATAGACCTTGCGCGACACGAAACCGTCGCGTTCCATCTGCCGCAGCGTCTGGGTCAGCATCTTCTGGCTGATGCCGCCGGTCAGCTTACCGATCTGGGTGAAGCGCAGCGTGCCGTGTTCTTCCAGGACCTCGAGGATCAGCATGGTCCATTTGTCGGCCACCTGGCCGATGATGCCGCGCACCAGTTCTTCCAATACCGGATCGATCTCGTCGGGGATTTCACGGCCTGAGGGTGACCGCATCGACGGGCGAATTCCTTGATCCACAGTCACTCTCCTTTTGGTGCGTATAAATCTTTCGGGTGCCTTCTTCCGAGAAGAGATTGATAGCCGTATTTTCCGGCCACGCAACACGGAAAGGCGAAGACCATGAAAATGAACGGCAATACGATCCTCATCACCGGCGGCAATTCGGGCATCGGCCGGGCTCTCGCCGAGGCGTTCCATGCGCTCGGCAACCAGGTGATCATCACCGGGCGGCGGCGGGAAACGCTCGACGCGGTGACCGCCGCCAATCCCGGCATGAAAGGCATGGTGCTCGATCTTTCCGATGCCGAAGCAATCAAGTCATTCTCCGCTGAGCTCGCGGCGGCCTATCCGTCGCTGAACGCCGTCATCAACAATGCCGGCATCATGGTGCCGGAGCATATCGGCGCCGGCTCGGATTATCTCGCGACCGCCGAGCAGACGATCACCGCCAACCTGCTCGGCCCTATCCGGCTGATCGCGGCGCTGCTGCCGCAGTTGAGCACCCAGAACGATGCCGCAATCCTGACCGTCTCCTCGGGCCTTGCCTTCGTGCCGATGGCGCTGACGCCCACCTATTCCGCCACCAAGGCCGCCATCCATTCCTATTCGATGGCGATCCGCGAGCAGCTCAAGGACGCGGGGCCGCAGGTGATCGAGATCGTGCCGCCCTATGTGCAGACATCGCTGATGAGCGAGCGCCAGGCGAGCGACCCGAACGCCATGCCGCTTGTCGATTTCATCTCCGAGGTCATGAATATCCTGACACGGCAGCCGGACGTCAAGGAAGTCGTCGTCGAACGCTGCAAGCCGCTGCGTCATGCCGTCGAGAACGGCAATTTCGACGCGATGTTCAACGGCATCAATTCGATGAGCCACTGATACCGACGCGGCGACGTAATCCGTCTGGTGAGACGCGCGATCAGGCGGGCACGTATGTCAGCCTGATCACGTCCTCGCCAACGCGATCGGTGGAAACAAGGTGGAGCAGTGGTCGCGGGCCGGTGAAGAATGGCTTGCCGCGGCCAAGCACGACGGGGTGGAGGTAGAGCCGGTACTCATCGATAAGGCCAAGGTTCGTCAGGCTTCCTGCCAGGTCCGGTCCGGACACTGAAATCTCCCCGACGAGCCTAGCCTTCAGGCCACGGACCATCGCCTCGACATCATCATCAACAAGCGTGGCGTTGGGGCCGACCGACTTCAACGAGCGCGATACGACCCATTTCGGCAGGCGCCGCCAGGCTGCGGCGAACTCTCGGTGCTCCGCGCTCCACTCGGGACGGTCTTCGTCCCAATACCGCATCGTCTCGTACATGCGGCGACCATAAACGCTGCCCGCCAGATCGCGCACATGGTCTATCCAGTGACGAAAGAGCTTAGGCCCGGTCGCCATTTCCTGATGGTCGACATAACCGTCGAGCGACTGGTTCATTCCAAAAACGAGTTTCGCCATGTCGCAAAATCTCCACCCAGGGTATTCGGAATAGTTTGAGGCGGCATCCGCTCGGATGCCAGGCCCCAGATTCTATCCGTCAGCTGCCATTCAGGACGTCGTAGCGGATAAAGACGGTGCCGTTGGTGAAGGGCACCTCTTCGGTGCGCGCGAGTTTCACCTTGTTCCGGGTCTGGAACATCGGCGTACCGTCGCCGACCGCGACGGGGACGTAATAGATGCCGATCTCGTCGACCAGGCCGGCATCCAGATAGTCGGCGGCAAGCGTCGGGCCGGAGACGAAAATATTCCGCCCGGTTTGCACCTTCAGATCGCGCATCGCGTCGACATCGAGAGAGGTCACCAGTTTCGTGCGTGGCGTCTTCGGCTCGGTCAAGGTCTTCGAGACGACGATCTTGTCGGTCTGCCGCCAGATTTCGGCATATTCCGCCTCGAACAGCGTGTCGCCCCGATAGGTCTGCCAGAACGCCATGGTCTCGTACATGCGCCGGCCGTAGACGACGAGGCCGCAGCGGCGGCCCTCCCCGTTGGCGTGACCATGCACCTCGGCGTCGATATGTCCCCAGTCGAAATCGCCTCGGGCGTCGTTGATATAGCCGTCGAGCGAGATCATCATCTCGAACACCAGTTTTGCCATCGGCCGCTCCTTAACCGTTCCTCGTCAGGCCGCCTCGATCAGCAGCGCGGTCAGTTCGTCCGGCATGTCGATCGGGATATCGTGGCCGCAGGCAAGCTCATGCACGGCCCAGCCGGGAGCGCCGCGATATTTCTCCGACATCCGGCCAAACGGCCCGTCCCAGCCGGTCGCGACGATGAAGGTCTTTTTCGGGACACGCTGATAGGCGCCGGTGACTTTCAACTTCTGCCGCAGGGTGCCGGAAGGCTGGGGCGTCGCCTTCGGTGCGGCCCACAGCTCGTCCTCTTCGCGCATATGGCCGCCGGGGCCTTCCGGCACCGGGATCATCGGCGCGGAATAATCTCCCTCCGGATCGTAGTCGGTGAAGCTCATGCCGTCCTCGGGGATGAAGGCCTCGACATAGACGATCGAGCGGATCCGCTCGGGCATGCGCTCGACGACGCCGGTGGCGACGATGCCGCCATAGGAATGGCCGACGAGCACGATATCCGTCAGATCCTTGTAGATCGCCTCATTGACCAGGTCGTCGATATGGGTGTCGAGGTTGACGGAGGGGCTCGCCAGGTGCTTGCGCTCGCAAAGCCCGGTCAGCGTCGGCGCGTAGGCGCGGTGGCCCCTGGCATGCAGGCGGGTCAGCACCCGCTCCCACGACCAGCCGCCGGTCCAGGCGCCGTGGGCGATCAGGAATGTCAGTTTGGAATCGGACATAACTTTCCCCTTGAACCAGTTGCGATCTGCAATTGGCTCCAACCTACCAAACTAGTTCCACTTTGCAATCAGTTTTTCGAAGCAAAAAAAGGGGAAGGCCCTCACCCTTTGGCGACATGCCGGCGTCTTTTCAACGCCTCCACATGCACTTCAGAATGAGGGCCAACACCTGCCAAACAGACTATGCCGCTTACTTCTTCGCGGAAGTCAGCGCGAAGAAAGCGCCCTGCGGATCGAGCGCCTGGACGATCCAGGAGCCGCCGGGAACTTCCATCGGGCCGTGGACGACCTTGCCGCCGCCCGCCGTCAACCGGGCGATTGCGGCGTCGATCGAGTCGACAATGAAATAGTAGCACCAGCAGGCCATCGGCACTTCCGCCGGCTTTGTCATCATGCCGCCGATCTGCCGGCCGTTATGGGAGAAGATGTGGTAGGTGCCCATCGGCCCCATGTCGAAATCGTGGTCGAGCGTCCAGCCGAACATCTTGCCGTAGAAGTCCATGGCTTCCTTGCCGTTGCCGGCATAAAGTTCCCGCCAGCCGACATTGCCGACGGCATCGGGCGCCAGTGCCTGCGGCGGGTTCTCCGGCGGGATCGGCGTCATGATGCAGATGACCGCACCATGCGGATCGGCGACGACCGCGAAACGGCCGATGCCCGGAATATCCTCCGGCTCACGCTGGACGCGGCCGCCATTGGCGACATAGTCCTTGGTCATCTGATCGACGTCGTCGACTGCGACATAACCGGTCCAGTTCGGCGGGATCTTGCCTTCGAGTTCCGGCGGAAAGTTCATCATGCCGCCGACGCCCGGCCGATTGTCGCCCTCTCCCATTTCGAACAGGAAATAGGCGGGCATGTCGGGCATCGACATTTCCTTGACCTTCCAGCCGACCACCGACGAATAGAATGTTCCGCCGGCATCGGTATCAGGCGTCATCAGCTCGACCCAGATGAATTTGCCATGGGTCTCGGATCGAGACCCGGTAACGGTCTGCAACATGGTCGTCTCCTCTACGAATGACTGCGTCGACCGACGCGTTGAATTAGACACACGCAAGGCTCAGCGCTTGCGGGCGTAGTTCGCCTCCATGAACTGCTTCCAGGAGCCGTCCGGCTGTTTTGCGCTGGAATTGAAGACGCGATGATCGTCGTCGGTGAAGATGATCTGCTCGCGGTAGTCGCCGGTCTTGCCGGGATTGGCGAAATCCGGGCCGGTCGTATAGAGATTGAGCGTCGATCCGTCGTCCGACACTTCCCCCTCATAGACCCAAAGATGGTTCATCATCGTGCCGAGCCAGGTGCCGACATATTTGCCCTTGGCCGGATCGTAGCCGAGAGTGAGAATGGTGGTGGCGGGGCCACCGCCGCCCGGCATCTCGCCGCTGCCTTCAGCGACGAACCAGATGCCGTTCAGCGACCGGCAGACCTCGACCCATTTTTCGTCGTGGCCCATGCTGGTGGACGTCACCTCCCAGAGGCCGACCATCCTTTCCAGAAAGCCGTGTTCGACCTGCGGCTTGGGCATTTCCATCGTGCTCATCTTTTCCTCCTCCTCTTTTCGAAGCGCCAGAATGAACCCGTTCAATGGCAGCAGGATGAAGCCGTCTCCTGTGGCTTCTGTTCGTATTCGTCGTGGCGCTTGACGAAATTCATCGTCGAATCCTCGTTGCGGCCAAGTGGTGCCCGGTCGAGGATCATCAACGTGCCGATCAGCTCTTCGCCGCCGCGGGCATAGCTGGAATAGGTATGAAAGATCTCGCCCGCCTCGTTTCTGTAGAAGGCGGAAAGACCCGGCAGCTCGTCATGCGCCTCTGACGGCGGGACCTCGCGGAAATTATAATACACCTTCTCCTTGGCGAGGTCTTCCTTGGTAAAGGAGACGTGATAATCGAAGTTGAAATCGCTGCCGAAGGACGAGACCCAGGGGAACTTCCAGCCCATGCGCTTCTTGTAGGCCTCGATCTTGTCGAGCGGCGCGCGGGCGACCGCGACATAGGTGACGTCGTGGTTGTTGAGATGCGGCAGAGCGCCATCGATATGGTCCGAGAGAAATGAACAGCCGAGGCAGCCGGCATCCCAGTCCGGGCCGAGCATGAAATGGTAGACGAGCAGCTGGCTGCGGTCGTCGAACAGTTCGGCGAGCGACTTTTTGCCCTTCGGAGTGTCGAACACGTAGTCCTTGTCGACCTTTACCCAGGGCATCGCCTGACGCTCGGCGCGCACCTTGTCGCGCAGATGGGTCTCTTCTTTTTCCAGAGCCAGCAGCTTGCGCCGGGCTTCGAGCCACTCCTCGCGGCTGACGACAGGGTTTTTCGGGGACATGGTGACATCCATGACAGGCTCCTCCTATGCTTGACAGAATAAGTTGATATCAACATACTCTTCAGATGCTGTCAAACATTCAGACCATCGAAGTGATTCCCTTTTCGACGACGCTGCTGGTACGCGACACGTGCCTGTGCCTGCATGTGCAGCGGGCGGCGCGGGCGCTTGCCCGACGTTTCGACAATGCGATGAAGCCGATCGGGCTTACCAACGGGCAATTCTCGCTGATGATGTCGCTGAACCGGCCGCAGCCGGCGCCGATGAGCCAGGTCGCCACCCTGCTCGCGATGGACCGCACAACGCTGACGGCGGCGCTGAAAGTGCTGGAACGACGCGGCCTGGTGGAAACCACCGTCGATCCGAAGGACCGGCGCGGCCGGCTGCTGCGCCTCACAGATGACGGCATGACCATGCTGTCGGCCGCCCTGCCGATCTGGAAGCGGGTGCATGCGGAGATCGACGCCGAGCTTGGCGAGGGCGGACCGGCAGAACTGCGGGCGACGCTGGGCGGGATCAAATAGAAAAAGCCGGCGCGAGCGGCCGGCTTTCCATTTCGGAAATCTTCAGAACGATCAGGCGACCGAGACCGGCACTTCGGTCGAAGTGCGCATCGCGTGGCTATAGGGGCAGACGATATGGGCCTTGGCGACGAGGTCTTCGGCCTGGGCCTTGTCCATGCCAGGAATGTCCACCAGGAGAGATACTTCGATGCCGAAACCCTTGCCGTCGTCGCGCGGGCCGATGCCGACGGTCGCCGTCACCTTGGCGTCATCCGGGATCTTGACCTTTTCCTTGCCGGCAACATTCTTCAGCGCGCCGAGGAAACAGGCGGAATAACCGGTGGCGAAGAGCTGTTCCGGATTGGTGCCGCGGGCGCCGTCGCCGCCAAGTTCCTTCGGAACGGTCAGCGTGACGTCGAGAACGCCGTCTTCGGAGGCGCCATGGCCGGCGCGGCCGCCGGTGGCAGAAGCCTTGGTGGTGTAGAGAATAGGCATGGGTCTAACTCCCTTGGTCTTTGACGATGGTTCAAGATTAAAAAATTGTCCGCAATTCAATTGCGCACAATCTAATTACGCGCATTGCAATTTGCCGTCAAGCCTGCGAAAATACGATTCTGAAAAAAGATAGAGCACAGACACGTGAAGACAGGACCGGCCATGCAGAAAAAGGCGGGCAACGCGGATAATTTCGAGATCGAGCTCGATGCGCAGCTGTGTTTTGCGATCTACGGCGCGGCGCATGCCTTTACCCGCACCTATAAGCCGCTGCTGGAACCGCTCGGCCTCACCTATCCGCAATACCTGGTGATGATCGCGCTCTGGGAAGAGGACGACCAGCCGGTGAAGGCGATCGGCGACCGGCTCGGCCTCGATTCCGGCACACTCTCCCCTCTCCTCAAGCGGCTCGAACAATCTGGCCTCGTCGCCCGCAAACGCGACCGCGACGACGAGCGGCAGGTGAAGATTTTGCTGACGAAAAAGGGCAGAGAACTGAAAGGCCAGGCGGCCGGGGTCACCGCAGCAATCGGCAAGGCCACCGGCTGCAGCTTCGAGGAAGCTGTGGCGCTGCGCGACGAACTGGTTGCGCTCAAGGAAAGGCTGACGAAAGCGGGAAGCGAAAAAGAGATGCTGTCATCTGTTTGATAGGTTCCATCGCCGGTCGAGACCGGTCAAACGCGAGGCGGCAGAACCTGCGCTGCTCACGTCTTGTGGGCTTCCGGTTCGTCCGTATGGCGGCCTGAATAACGTTCGTCCAGTTCCCGGATCACGCCTTCGCCATCGGCGGGGTCCACTCTGCGCAGGATGACGTCGATCTTCGCCTCCAGCCGATCGGAACCTTCCTTCGATTGCGGCGAGCCCAGAAACAGGAAGAAGGCAAGCCCGCCGACCTGCCAGAGCAGCTGCAGGAATTCCGACTGCCAGTTTTCGAAGGTGTCCCGCAGCATTTCCACCAGATAAGGAGAAAATTCCACCGGCTGTCCGTGCTCGGCCTGTTCCTGGACAAAGGCGAACCAGCCGAACAACCAATGCCCGACAAGACTGAAAACAAAAAATGCCAGGGTGATCCAGGCGTAGCTATAGGCTCGCCATAGTGAATTCTGCTGCACGGCTTCCTCCAGAACATTCCACGCAATTCAACGGAAAAGTTCCAGCGTAGTTCCCGCAGAGATCAAGCCTGGCCGAGGTGATCCGCAACGATCCTGTCGATCCAGCGGCGATGCTCATCCTTGACCAGCGGATTTGTGCCGGGTTCGCCGGCAACCGTGATCAGCGCTTTCCACAGGCACCAGCCGCGCGCCCTTTCCCAGGTCTCGGCGTCGAGCCTCACCCGATTGCGGAAAGCATGGGCTGCCGGTTCGTCGAACAGGGTCCAGGCGATGACGAGGTCGCAGGCCGGATCGCCGGTGCCGGAACTGCCGAAATCGATCACGGCGGCGAGCCGTCCGTCGCGGACGAGCAGGTTGCCCTCGCTGACATCGCCGTGCATCCACACGGGGCCGTTCTTCCAGGTGGAGGCGAGCGCCGTTTCCCAGATTTCGGTGATCAGGGGCACATTGATCTGATCGGCAAGGACTCTGATCGAACGACGTGTCTCGTTGTCATAGACTTCCAATGCGCCGCCGCGGAAAAAATTGTGCGTGCCGGCAGGCGGGCCGTCGGATGCGTCGATTTTCCAGAGCGCCAGCAGGAAATCGGCTAGATCCTCGGCAAAAGCGGCCAGGTCGGCGATCGTCCGGGGGCTGGATCGGTCACCGGCGATCCAGGTATAGATCGACCAGGGCCAGGGGTAACCTTCGCCCGGTTTTCCGAGCCCGAGGGGAGCCGGAATGGGAAGCGGCAATCGGGGGCCAAGCGCCGGCAGGAAGCGATGCTCCTTTTCCACCTGCGCAACGTAACGCTCGGCACTCGGCAGGCGCACCAGCATGGTCTCGCCGAGATGGAAGGTGCGGTTGTCCCAGCCGCCGTTCGCGACCGGGCGCACGGACAAATCCGCCCAATCGGGGAATTGGGCGGCTATCAGGTTCTTCACGAGAGCGGCGTCGATCTCGACCATGCGCAAATCCCTTTCGGCGCAAATCTAGGTTGCGCCGGGGATGATTAGCAAGTGTCTGTGACAGAGATTACTGCCACACCACGATACGCGCCTTTTCCGGCACGCGGTCGTAGAGGTCGATGATATCCTGGTTCATCAGCCGCACGCAGCCCGACGAGACGGCCTTGCCGATCGAGTTCCATTCCGGCGAGCCGTGCAGGCGGTAGAGCGTGTCCTGGCCGTTCTTGAAGATGTAGAGCGCGCGGGCACCGAGCGGGTTCAGAAGGCCGGGCGGCATGCCGCCGTTCTTGGCCGAATATTTGGTGAGTTCCGGCTGGCGGGCGACCATTTCGTCCGGCGGCGTCCATTTCGGCCATCTCTGCCGCCACTGGATGACGCCCTCGCCCTGCCAGGCGAACCCTTCGCGGCCGATGCCGACGCCGTAACGCATCGCGGTGCCGCCCGGCTCGATGAGGTAGAGGAAACGCGAGGCGGTATCGACGACGACGGTGCCTGGACGCTCACCGGTCGGATCGACGACCTGCTGGCGGTAATAGCGTGGGTTGATCTGCCGATAGGGTATCGCCGGAATGACGAAACCGCCGTCGACCATGGAACCGTACATCACATCCAGTTCCGACGACGGACCTTCAATAGGCTCCGGTCGGAAGGCAACCGTGGTCGCCAGCGGACGCGGCACCGATGAGGCGCAGCCGGCAAGCGTGGAGGCCGCGCCCGCACCGAGGAGAGACAAAAAACTCCGGCGGGAAAACGAAGGGGTCAGGATCATCTGAGGCAGGACCGTCCGATAGGAAACGCAGGGAACAGCAAAATCGCTCTTTAACGGCAGGGCGGCCGAAAAGTTCCGACTCGCTCCTTCCGCGAGAAAGATAGGTCCGCGGTCGTTAATCAACTATTCACGAGACCTACACGGCGGTTCAAACCCATGAGATGAATCAAACGAAAAAGAGCGGCACCGCCGCCCTTTCCGTCTATTGCCAAGCCAGTTGCTGCGCTCAGAGGACCACGATCGGGGTGCCGGAGGGCACGCGGTCGAAGAGGTCGATGACATCCTGGTTGAACATGCGCACGCAGCCGGACGAGGTCTGTTTGCCGACGGACTGCCAATCCGGCGTGCCGTGCACCCGGTAGAGCGTGTCCTGGCCATCCTTGAAGATGTAGAGCGCGCGGGCGCCGAGCGGATTGTTGAGCCCGGGATTGGCACCGCCTTCGGCGGCCGAAAATTTGCGCAGATCCGGCTGGCGGGCGACCATCTCGTCCGGCGGCGTCCAGCGCGGCCATTCCGCCTTGCGCTGGATCACGCCGCGGCCCTGCCAGGCAAAACCGGCCTTGCCGAGGCCGACGCCGTAACGGATCGCCTTGCCGCCCGGCTGCACGAGATAGAGGAAGCGCTCCCTGGTATCGACGACGATGGTGCCCGGCGCCTCGCTGGTTCGGTAATCAACGTCCTGGCGCAGATAACGGGCATCGATGCGCGAATAAGGGATTGCCGGAAGCGTGTGGCCGTCGTCGCGGATCACGCCATACATCGCCCGGTGGACCGGGTTGGAAATCGGCAACCCGTAGGTCTGGTGGAAAGTCGACGGATAGAGCTGGCGCTTGTGCGGAATGGCGCCCGGCATCGGAGGCGGCTGGTTCGACGGCGGATCCGCATAGGGCGCGACGTTGAAGACCGGCGATGTCTCCTGGACGAAGACGTCCGGGTTCATGCGGCTGGTATCGGTGACCAAGGGGATCTGACAGCCGCTGACCGCAGCGGTCGCGGCGAGCGTGACGGAAAGCCCAAGGGTTCGGCGAAGAGATCGAAAGGAGAATGGCATGGGAACCCGCTTCCAGCAGATGACGTCTGAGCCGACCATCGCAGATGCGGCTGGCGCGAGGCTGGTGGAACCGCTTACGCGTGCCAACCCGTCCCGGCATCGGCCGCCAATGCCGGATGGCGTGCCATGCGGGCATCGAAGTCGCGGGCGATATCTGCCAGCGTCACCTTGCCGAAGCGGCTCAGAAGCAGCTTTTCGGCTTCCTCGAAAGCTTCGGAAAGGGCTGCATTGACGGCCTGTTCCACCAGGCATGCCGGCTGGTCGCAGGCGGGGCCGACCGCAAAGACCGCGGGCTCGCCGACCGCTTCGTAGATGTCGAGCAATGTCATTTCCGACAAGGGGCGACCCAGTCTCCAGCCGCCGCCATGGCCCTTTTCCGAGCGCACATAGCCCTTTTCCCGAAGCCCGGCCATGGTGCGGCGGACCACGACCGGATTGGTGTTGAGCATCGCGGCAATGGTTTCCGACGTGGCCGCGCCTTCGTGCCGGTCCATGTGGATCAACACGTGCAGCATGCGCGAGAGGCGGCTGTCATGTCTCATCGTGGCGTTCCTTGCGCGTTATCGGCCATCCATTCCTAACACGGGCAATCATTCGCAACAACATAAGTTACGAAGCTATTGACCGCGCGTATTCATGTAACTTATGTTGTTTCGAGACTCATGAGGAGGATTTCGCATGGATTATGAAGCGATCGTCATCGGCGGCAGCTATGCCGGCCTCTCCGCCGCCCTGCAGCTCGCCCGCGCCCGCCGCCGCATTCTGGTGATCGACGACGGCCATCGCAGGAACCGTTTTGCCGAGACTTCTCACGGGTTCCTCACCCGCGATGGGGAAAGGCCCGAGATCATTGCTGGTGAAGCCCGTTCGCAACTGATGGCCTATCCGACCGTCGATTGGCTCGACGCGAGGGCCGACGATGCCCGGAAAAGCGATGACGGCTTCTCGGTGACAGCAGACGGCCAAGAGCTTGCGGCGAAACGGCTGGTGCTCGCCATGGGCGTCAAGGATCATCTGCCTGAAGTCCCCGGCCTGCTCGACCGGTGGGGCAAAAGCGTCTTTCATTGCCCCTATTGCCACGGCTACGAACTGAACCGCGGGCAGATAGGCGTGATCGCCGTCTCCAGGCTGTCAATGCATCACGCGCTGATGCTGCCCGATTGGGGGCCGACGACCTTGCTGCTCAACGATGCGTTCCGACCTGAGACGGAACAGGCTGGCCAGCTGGCGGCGCGCGGCGTCACCATCGAAGAAATGCCGATCTCGTCGATCGGCGGCCATGCCGAAATCCTGCTGCAGGATGGCCGGGCCTTGAGTTTCGCCGGACTTTTCGTCCTGTCGCAAACGGAATTGGCAAGCCCGATTGCCGAACAGCTCGGGTGCGCCCTGGAAGACGGCCCGGTGGGCAAATTCATCCGCACCGACATGACCCAGCAGACCAGCGTTCCCGGTGTTTTCGCGTGCGGCGATGCAGCCCGCGCTGCGGGCTCGGTGGCAATTTCAGTCGGCGACGGCGCCATGGCAGGCGCGGGAACGCACCGGTCGCTGATGTTCGGGTAATTCTGACGATGCACAATGAGGTCGGCTAAGCCCTACCCTATGACCTGGTTGAAGAAGCGGATGCTCTCGGCGACCGCGCCCGGCACGACGCCGTTGTGGTTGCCGGGCAAGAGCTTTGCCTCGATGGAAACGCCTGTCGATTTTGCCCTATCCATCAACAGCTGGTGGTCGGCATCGAAGGGGCGCTCCTCGGTGCCGCGCAGCAGCAGCGTCGGGCATTTGAGGCTGTGGCCGAAACAGACCGAGGAGCGCATGACGAATTCCTGCTGGTCGTTTTCGTCGAAGCGGACTTCGCGCTCGAAGCGGCCGAAATAACGCCAGGAATTGACACCTGCCGAGATCGGCGCCGAGGCGCGGAATTTTCGGGTCATCGAGGCGAGCAGCGCCAGTGTGCCGCCATTCGAATGGCCGGCGAGGAAGAAGCGGTTCTTGTCGATCCCCGGCAGGTCCTCCAGGTAGCTTGCGGCAGCCAGCGCATCCGATGTCTCGTCGTAGAAGCCCGAATAATTGCCGGCCTGGCCGTTCTCGCCGCGGAACGAGGGCAGCATGACGACGTAGCCGGCTTCCCAATAGGCCTTCATCAGCTCCCAATGGCCGTCACCCGTGGCGTTGCCGCCGTGCAGGAAAAGAACCGCGGGCTTCAGCTTCGCGGAAGGCTCATAGGGCGAGATCCAGGCGATCAGTTCGATCGAACCGTCCGGGCCGCCGCGATACATCACCCTCCTGGCGCCTGCGGGCGTGCCGAGCGGGGCAGACTGTTCAGGAGAAGGCCCCTTCCTCAAGAGATTGGTATGGAACCGCTTGCGGGCTTCGCCATAGTCTTCCTTCTCAAGCGGAGGAACGTCCGGAATGGGGAATTCCGCGCGCGCCCCGGCCGGCAACATGGCAGCGGCCGAAACGCCGGCGGCGGCCGCCAAAAGCGTCCGGCGTGTGACGCCGTCGCGTATCGAGCGGGAATTCGGGGCAATGATGCGGTCTGATGCCATGTCTTTTGATGCCATGTCTGCGGAATCCATTTCTTCCGTTGCGCGCGATTCTGATTTCATCACTCGCCAAAGGCGCTGTCCATTCAACGATTCGGGAACGGCACCGCCTAATTCGCCTTGGCGTCCACCATTGCCGTCAGCGTCGACAGCCGGTCGGCGTCGCGCGGCAGCTTGTCCTGGCGCAGGCGGGCGATGCGTGGAAAGCGCATGGCGACGCCCGACTTGTGGCGGGTCGAGCGGTTGATGCCCTCAAAGGCGACTTCCAGCACGAAGCCGAAATCCGGGTCCGCGCGCACCGCCCGCACCGGCCCGAAGCGGTCGACCGTGTTGTCGCGCACGAACTTGTCGAGCACCTCGAGTTCCGCATCGGTAAAGCCGAAATAGGCCTTGCCGACCGGCACCAGCTCCTCGCCATCCGGCGTTTCGGCCCAGACGCCGAAGGTGAAGTCGGAATAATAGCTCGACCGCTTGCCGTGGCCGCGCTGGGCGTAGAGCATCACCGCGTCGATATTGTAGGGATCACGCTTCCATTTGAACCATGGCCCCTTGAGGCGGCCGGCCTGATAAGGGCTGTCCTTACGCTTGATCATCACCCCTTCGATGACCGGATCGGGTGGCGCGATGCGAATGCGGTCGAGCTCGTCCCAGGTGGTGAACGGCACGAGTTCGGAGAGATCGAAACGGTCGTGCGGCGCCCGTTCGATCACGTCGCCGAGCCGCCTGCGACGTTCGAAAAATGTCTCGGCGCGGATATCGAGGTCGCTTTCGAACAGCAAGTCATAGGCGCGCACGAAGGCGGGGTAGTCATCGAGCATCTTGACCGTCACCGTCTTGCGGTTCAGGCGCTGCTGCAGATCGGAGAACGTGCGGGTGGGATTGTTGGAACGGGCGGTGCCGCCGACCAGCAGTTCGCCGTCGATGACGCCTTCGAAATTGATCGACCCGACGACATCCGGAAAGGCGCCGGTGATGTCGTCGCCGGAGCGGGAATAGAGCTTTTTCGTGCCGCCGTAGCTCGACATCTGCACCCGAATGCCGTCCCATTTCCATTCCGCGGCGTAATCGGCGGGATCCAGCTTCTCGAGATCGCCCGTCTCCACCGGATTGGCCAGCATGACCGAATGGAAGATCGCCGGCGTTGCGAGAACCGGCTTGTCGGCCCTGCCCTCCAGCCAGGCAAAAAGCGGTTCATAGGGCGGGGTCAGCCCGTGCCAGAGCGTCTCGATTTCGGTGACGTCCTTTCCGCTCATGTCCGACAGCGCCTGCTTGGCGAGGCGGGCCGAAACGCCGATGCGCAGCGCACCGGTGACGAGCTTCAGGAAAGCAAAACGGCTCGACGTATCGAGCTTGTCGAGCAGGTCGCGGACGGCGGAGCGCACCTCGGTGCGGCCGAGCGAGTTCATTCTGGTGACGACTTCGCCGAGGCGCGGCTGGTGATCATCATCGATTTCGTCCTTGCGGGTGCCGTCCCAGACCAGCGAGATGGTCTCGGCGAGATCGCCGACATAATCGTAGGAATACTGGAACAGGACGGGGTCCATACGTTCCAGCACGAGATCGCGCAGCATGGCCGGCTTGACGCTTTTCAGATCCAGGCCGCCTGCAAGTGCGGCGAGGCCGTAACCGCGGTCGGGATCGGGCGTATGGCGAAAATAGTCGGCGAGAAGGGTGAGCTTGCCGTTGCGGGATGGAGTAAGGACGAGGCGGTCCAGGAGAGTGGCGAAGGGTTTCATGAGCCAGCCTCCCGAAGAAAGACCCCTTCTGGCCTGCCGGCCATCTCCCCCACAAGGGGGGAGAAGACTCGTGGCAATGTCTCGCCCCTATCTCGGCGGCAACGCGTGGCAGCGAAGCCCCTCCCCCTTGTAGGGAGGGGTTGGGGAGGGGTTTTGTCTTTGAAGAATGGCAATGGCCATACCACTTGCCGATCTCCCCCCTTGAGGGGGAGATGCCCGGCAGGGCAGAGGGGGGTGGCCGCGGCGTCAAGCGAAAGACCCATCCCCATCAATCCCCCTCGTCCTCATAACCAACCAGATGCAGCGGCCTTGCCGGGATGTTCTTCAGCTCGCACCAGCGCACCAGCGCCTCCTCGCGGCCGTGTGTCACCCAGACTTCGGATGGGCCGATCTCCTCGATGGTCGACAGCAGTTCCGGCCAGTCGCAGTGATCGGAGATGACCAGCGGCAGTTCGACGCCGCCCTGTTTGGCGCGCTGGCGCACCATCATCCAGCCGGAGGCAAAGGCGATCAGCGGTTCGTTGAAGCGGCGCGCCCAGCGATCCTGAAAGGCCGAGGGCGGGCCGACGATCACGGCGCCCCTGAAAGCGTCGGGGCTGCTCTTCTCGACGGTCGCAGGTCTTATATCGCCGAGATCGATGCCCTGGCCGACGTAATAATCGCAGAGTTTTGCGAGCGCGCCGTGGATGTAGATCGGTTCGGAATAGCCGCAATCGCGGATCAGCCGGATCACCCGCTGCGCCTTGCCGAGCGCATAGGCGCCGACCAGGTGGCCGCGTTCGGGAAACTGTTTCAGCGAGGTGAGCAGCTTGTCGATTTCATCCCTGGGATCCGGGTGGTGAAAGACCGGCAGGCCGAAGGTCGCCTCGGTGATGAAGACGTCGCAGGCGACCGGCACGAAAGGTGCGCAGGTGGGATCGACGCCGCGCTTGTAGTCGCCCGAAACGACGATGCGCAGACCTTGCCTCTCGATGGCAATCTGGGCCGAGCCCAGCACATGGCCGGCGGGATGAAAACTCACCCGCACGCCTTCGACATCGATCTCCTCACCGAAGGCGGCTGCCTGCTCCTCGCCGCAGAAATCCTCACCGTAGCGAAGCCGCATGATATCGAGCGTCTGGCGGGTCGCCAGAACCTTGGCATGGCCGGCGCGGGCGTGGTCGGAATGGCCGTGGGTGATCAGTGCCCGCTCGACGGGACGGACCGGATCGACATGGAAACGGCCGATGGGGCAGAACAGCCCGGCCGGGGTGGGATGAAGCAGCGCCTCTGGTTTCATGTCCTTGAAGATAGGGCAAAAACGGTCGGACGCCAGATCACTCCGAGGCGGTGGCCGGCTTCTTTTCGGCGATCACCGCCTGCGGCAGGCGGACCGGTTTCAGCATCAGGGCGGCGATGAGGCCGATCAGCGCCATGGCGCTGCCGGCCAGGAACACGGGCGTGAAGGCCTCGGTGTAGAGCGTGTGGACCGCGATCCGCGACGGTTCGGGCAATGCGAGCATCATCAGCGGCGTCAGCGAGCCGATATCCTCGACGCCGGGGATGCTGGTGCCGACACCCCGGATGCCGGCGGCGACGATCGCGCCATAGACCGAGATGGCAATCGAGGCGCCGGCCATGCGCATCAGCGTCACGGCGCCGGTGGCGGCACCGACATCCTCGCGGGGGGCTGAATTCTGCACGCCGATGACCGGCGCCTGCTGGCCGAAGCCGATCGCCAGGCCCTGCATCAGCATGAAGCCGAGGATGATATAGATCGGGGTACCGACCGGAAGCTGCGAGAAGATGAGGAGGGCAACGATATTCAGCGACAGGCCGATCAGCGTGAACGGCTTGTAGCGGCCGGTGATCGAGATCAGCCGGCCTGTCGACAGCGAGCCGATGACGATGCCGAGGGTCGTGGCGACAAAGCAGAAGCTCGCGGTCGTCGGCGACAGACCGGTGGTCGTCTGCAGGAAGAGCGCGAAATAATTAGCCATGCCGATCGCCACCGCGCCGGTACAGAAGGAGACGATCAGGAACAGGGAAAAGGTGGAATCGCGGAACAGTTTCAGTGGCACGATCGGCTCCGGCACCTTCCCTTCGACGAAGACCCACAGCACGGCGCAGAGCGCGCCCGCCGCCACGACCACCATCGACTGCCAGGCGACCAGCGAACCGAACAGCGTGACGCTGTCGGCCCAGACGACGACGCGACTCGCAACGGTTCCCGCCAGCAGGACGGCGCCGAGATAGTCGATCTTCGGCTTGCGGATCGGGCGGCGATAGGGAAGCAGAAGCGATATGCCGGTGACCGCGATGATACCGATCGGCAGGTTGATCAGGAAGATCGACCGCCAGCCGAACAGCTCGCTCATCGTGCCGCCGAGCAGCGGGCCAAGGCTGCCGGAGGCCATGATCACCAGGCTCGAATAACTCTGGTATTTCGCCCGTTCGCGCGGCTCGAACAGGTCGGCATTGATCGAGAAGATCGACACCATGATGCCGCCACCGCCGAACCCCTGCAGCACGCGCGAGGCGATCAGCGAATCCATCGACCAGGCAAGCCCGCAGGTGAGCGAACCGACGGTGAAGATGACGATCGCCGCCAGCATCACGTATTTGCGGCCGAACAGATCGCCAAGCTTGCCGTAGATCGGCATCGACGTGCTGCTGGCGAGGAGATAGGCCGACCCGATCCAGCCAAAACGCTCCAGTTCGCCGAACTCGCCGACAATCGTCGGCAACGCCGTCGAGACGATCTGGTTGTCCAGCGTCGCCATGAACAGCGCCGTCAGCAAAAAGCAGAAAATCACCAACCGCTGGCGGTGGTTGGCGACAAGCGGCACATGGGCCGGACGGGTCATATCCATGGGTCAATCCAAAGTGTCTCAAATTTATGTGCCTTGAGCATATAATTGTCAACGGCACTTTGATGCGCAGGGCAAAGAACGGTTGGAAAGCCTCATGGGCTTTGATATGTTCGGCAACATGACGAGCAAGAGCCTTTTGAACCGGAAATCCGCTTCCCCCTCCTCTGAGGACGTGGCCCGCGTGAGCGAAATGCTCGGGCGGATGCGAATTCTGATCGGCCGGCGGATCATCGGCCGCACGGCGATTGCCAATATCGCGCCGGGCCTGGAAATTTCGCATCTCGACGTGCTGGATGTGATGCGCCGCATCGAAGGCGAGGTGACGGTGGGGGCGATCGCCGAGGCGATGCGCATCGACCCCTCGCGCGGCAGCCGGCTGGTGGCCGATCTCGTCGCCCGCGGCATCCTGCGCCGCGACGCCTCCCAGGCGGACGGCCGCCGTTCGCTGGTCGTGCGCACCGAACTGGGCGACGGCCTGCTGGCCGAGATCCGTTCCGTCAAACGCTCCCTGCTGGCACGTGTCCTGGAGGACTGGCCGGAAGACGAACTTCACACATTCTCGCTGCTGTTCGAAAAATTTGTATCGAGTTACGAAGAGGTCTTCGTGACGCCGGAAAAATCGCCGGACGACGCGCTCTCCGAGGCGTCTCCGCCAATGGCGTAGATTGCGCATAAATTGTACTCCAGTATAATTTCGGGTAGAGACTGGAGGCACGCGCATGAATGTTTCGATAGGTCCCCGCTGGGAAAAATTCATCGAGGACGCCGTACAGGACGGCCGCTACGGCTCGGCCAGCGACGTGGTGCGCGAAGGCCTGCGACTGGTACAGGAGCGCGAATCGAAGCTTTCGGCACTGAGGGAAACCCTGCGGCGGTCAATCGAGGCCGGCGGAGACGTCAGCGAGGAGGAACTCGATGTTTTTCTAGAAGCCGAATTCGAAAAGCTTGCCAAGGAAGGCTTTTGATTGCGCCAGCTTCGCCATCTCGGCAGCGCTCGCTTAGATTTCGCACAGATCCAAGCCTATATTACGCGAGAAAACGGCAACCCAGCCACGGGACGTGGCTTTGCGAGGCAAGTATGACGTTCCGCAAGCCCAGCCTCATCGAAATGATCGTCCAAGCATTTCTTTGTGCTTACCTCCTGATGCTCGTCGTCGATTACTTCGTAGCCTCGAAGGCAGCTGGATGCTGGCCAGACCCCAATACGCAGGGATGTTACCCTTGGGGAGGAACGGAGGGCCTTTCCTGGGTCTATGCGAACAAGGAAATCTACCTCAGGTCAGAATTGGTCATGGTGGCAATCCTCGCACTGGCTATTTTGTCGCCGTTCGCAATGCGGGGTATTTGGACCGGACTGGTTGCCATCGCTATCATTCTTACCGCAGGGTTCTACAGCGCAGAATGGGTGACCGGGTTCTTGCTGTAGCCACTCCTGGCAAGATCAAAGCCGCACTCGTGAATGTCCGACACGGGGCCGTTTTTGGGTCTACGTCCTAAATGCCGAGACCATCGCCCGGGACTTGCGAAACACGCAGGCGATCTCGGCCGAGATCCTTGGCTTCGTACATGGCGCGGTCGGCGCGGGCGAGCAGTTCTTCCGGCGTATCGCCGTCCTGCGGGAAGAAGGCGACGCCCATGCTGCAGGTGGCGGTGACGCTCTTGCTGTCGATGACGATGGGTTTCGAGATCGCGGTCCGCAATTCCTGAAGCCGGCGTACCAGGCCGAGCTCGTCCTGACTGACATTGCTGAAGACGATCGCGAACTCGTCGCCACCAAGGCGAACCAGAAGATCGGTGACGCGGACGCAGTTGACCATGCGCCACGACAGCGTTTTCAACACCTCGTCGCCGGCCGCGTGACCCAGCGTATCGTTGATCTGCTTGAAATTGTCGAGGTCGAGATAAGCGACCGTGACCTTGCGTTTCTCGCGGCGGGCCTCATGCAGGGCGCGGCTGAACTGCGCCCAGAACAGCGTCCGGTTCGGCAGGCCGGTCAGCGGATCGTGATGGGCCATGTGGTGGATGCGCTCCTCCGAGCGGGCGCGCTCGATGGCGATGCCGGCAATATCGGTCGCCATCGCGGTCAGCTCGAGTTCGAGCTCGGTCGGTTCGCGCGGCGCATCGGAATAGAGCCCGAACGTGCCAAGCACCCGCCCGTCAGCGCCCATGATCGGCGTCGACCAGCAGGAGCGAAAACCGAATCTCAGCGCCAGTTCGCGATAATTGTCCCAGAGCGGATCGGTCAGCACGTCCTTGACGAAGACAGGTTCGCGTCGCCAGGCGGCGGTGCCGCAGGAGCCGACCTTCGGGCCGATCTCGATGCCATCGATCAGTTTCACATAGGCCGGCGGAAGGCTGGACGCCGAGCCGTGACGCAGCCGGTCCGTACCTTCTTCGAGAAACAGGACCGAGGCCGTGACGTCGTCCAGCTCATCCTCCACCGTTTTGACCAGCGCATCGAGGACCGCCGTCAAAGGCTGGCCGCGAGCGATCATCTCGAGAAGACGCGCATGGCCGTGCCGGCGGTCGTCCTGGCGCTTGCGCTCGGTAATGTTGCGGGAAATGCCAACCAGGCCGACGACCTGGCCGTGAACATCACGCAGCGGCATTTTGGAAGTGGTAAGCCAGAGCACACGGCCATCGCCCAGCTTGACGCGCTCCTCGCGACCGTCGATCGCCACGCCGGTCGACATGATCTCCTGTTCGACCAGAAACAGTTCGCGTGCGGTTTCATGATCGAGAATATCGAAATCCGTCTTGCCGATCAGGTCGTTGCCTTCATGCAGCTTGCTGCTGCGGCCGGCTGCGGCATTGGCAAAGACGAAGCGGCCGCGACGGTCCTTTACGTAAATGAAGTCCGGGAGCTGATCGAGAAGGGTACGGGTTTCCAGTTCGAGCGTGACCAGGGCAACGTCGAGGTCGATATCGCTGTCGGTGGAAACGCGCAGGAGACGGCTGCAGAGCTCGTCGAGCGGATCGGGGGCAAACGTCAAGGGCATGCTATGCGACATGGGTCCCGCCATCCGAGTGCCTCCTTTTCATTTTCAACAGAAAATACGCGGGAACTCGCGCCAATTGCCCTATAGCATGACGGAGAATTCCTTATCGTTGCTTAAAATCATCGTGAAATTGCCATGATTGAAGCTTGGGCAGAAGTCTTTTTACTGAGCTGTCCAAGACTTTTAGCGTAATAACAATATAAAGGACTGGCATAGAAAATGCTTTATTGACGCCAGGAGGAGGCGCTGGATGATTTCGAGACGGGCGGTGTTGACGATGATCGCGGGTGCGGCGGCTGCCGGAACCTTGCCTCCCCGCGTTTTCTCCGCCCCACAAGGCTTTCCGTCGGTCGATCTGCGCGGCTCGATCGATGCCGGTGCGCATGGCGTCACCCCTGACGGTGGAGACAAGCAGAACCGCAAACTCGCAGAGATTATCGCCAAGGCGGCGCGCCAGAACATGCCGGTCTTCCTGCCGCCCGGAAACTACCCGGTGTCCAATCTCGACCTGCCCGAAGGTACGCGCATCACCGGCGTACCGGGCGCGTCGCGGCTCGTCTATTCCGGTGACGGGCGGATGCTCAGGGCCGACGGCGCACGCCGCATCGAGCTTTCCAACATCGTCATCGACGGAGCGAACCGCCGGCTCGACGACCAGAGCCCGGCGCTCGTCCATATGCGTGGCATCGGTGAGATCGTCATCGACAATTGCGAGATCATCGGTGCCCGCAAGACCGCCGTGCAATTCGAGCGCTGTGGCGGGCGGATCGAGCGGAGCCGGATTTCCGGCGCCGCAGAATATGGCCTCTATGCGGTCGAGGGCACTGGACTTTCGGTCACCGGCAATACGGTCTCCGACTGCGGCAATGGCGGCATCCTGATCCATCGGTGGACCAAGGGCGCCGACGGCACGATCGTTTCCGGCAATCGTATCTCCCGGATCGGCGCCACCAATGGCGGCACCGGTCAGTATGGCAATGCGATCAACCTGTTTCGGGCCGACAACGTGATGGTCATCGGCAACCAGATCTCGCAATCGGCCTTTTCGGCGATCCGCGCCAACAGCGCCTCGAACGCCCAGATCGCCAACAACACCTGCCTCGCCTCCGGCGAGACCGCGATCTATGCGGAATTCGCCTTCGAGGGCGCGCTGGTCTCGAGCAATATCGTCGACGGCGCGGCGAACGGCATTTCGGTCGTCAATTTCAACGAGGGCGGCCGGCTGGCGACCGTCGCCAACAACATCGTCCGCAACCTGAAGCCCACTGGCCCCTATGTGCTCGACGAAGCGATCTTCGGCGTCGGCATCAGCGTCGAGGCGGATACGGCAGTGACCGGCAATGTCATCGAGAATGTACCGCTCTGGGGCATGGCGCTCGGTTTCGGGCCGTACCTGCGCAACGTGCTCGTGAGCAACAACATCGTCCGGCAGGCAAAGGTCGGCTGTGCGGTGACCGTGGTCGAAGGCGCCGGAAGCGCGCTGATTTCCGGCAACCTGTTCGAGGCGGTGAAGGACGGCGCGGTGATCGGCCACCGCTGGAAGACACCTTCCACGGCAGAGCTGGCTCGCGGAGACGGTCAGGCCCAGGGGTTCAAGCATCTGACGATCGAGAACAACCGGATTGTTTAGTCGAGATCGCTGGAAGCGTCGCCGAAATCAATATTGCGGCCGCGATGGAAGATGCGGGCGATAACGACGACATCGCCTTTAACCTGAAACGCGATGGTCGCTTTGCGCCGGTATCCGACGAGGCGCAGGCCCGGCCTCTTGTTGGAGAAAACGCCGCGTTCGGGAAAGGTTTCAAAGGAGTAACAGTAGTCGATCAACCGATCGACGTATCGCTTGGCAACTTTCTCCCCCGCGGCAGGTACCAAGTACTCCAAGAGCTCCGCGACGTCCTCTTCGGCATCATCCGAGAACAAGACCGTATACTTCATGCCTCTGGATCGACCAGTTTGTCGACGCGGGCATGCAGCCTTCTACGTGCCTCCTCAAGCGGCATGACCTTGGAGGGATCCGCTTCGATCTCATCCAGCGTCGGCACCACTTCCTCAACCAGCCACTTCTCGATTGCCGCATCGCGGGCGAGCAGCGTGCGCAGGCCGTCACGAATGACTTCGCTTTCGGTGGCGTATTCGCCGGAGGCGACCTTGGACTTGACCATCTGCGCCATTTCGAGCGGCAGGGTGATGCTGAGCGACTGGGTGGTGCGCATGATCGGCTACTTTCCAGGAAATCGGACACGATTAAATCCTATCGAAAACTTTCATAGCAGTCCAATGCGGATTGGTCTTCCGTTTTGCGCGCCCTGCCCATAGCTTGCGGCCTGCATTTCAGGAGGGACATTGAATGCTGAAAATCTATGGTGTTTACCGCTCGCGCGCCACGCGGCCGCTCTGGCTTATCGAAGAGCTGGGTATTCCTTTCGAACATATTCCGATCATCCAGGGTTATCGCCTGCCTGAGCCGATGGCACCGGGCGCACCGGTCAACACGCTGTCGCCGGAATTCCTGAGCGTCAACCCGATGGGCTCGATCCCGTCGATGGACGACGACGGTTTCGTGCTGCACGAATCGCTCGCCATCACGCTCTACCTCGCCCGCAAATACGGCGGCGAGCTCGGCCCGAAGGATATCGCCGAGGAAGGCCAGATGGTGCAGTGGTCGCTGTTCGGTGCGACCAGCATCGAGACCCCGGCGCTGAAGATCTCCGCCACGATCGCCGGTGGCCGCGCCGAGACCGAGGAAGGCAAGGCGGATATCGAAGTGGCGGCCCGCACCCTGAAGCGGCCGTTCGACGTGCTCGAAAAGCACCTGTCCAAGAACGGCCACATGGTCGGCGGCCGCTTTACCGTGGCGGACATCAATGTCGGAGAAGTCGTGCGTTATGCACAAGGATATGCGCCGCTGTTCGACAGCCGCCCGGCGTTGAAGGCGTGGATCGAGGCTGCCCAGGCTCGCTCCGGTTTCAAGGCAATGTGGGACAAGCGCACCGCCGAACCGGCGTAACGCTTTAATCCCGGCTTTTCGTGAGCGGCGGCAGCTCCGTCTTCAGCCACTCCCGGAAAGCCCTCACCTTCGCCGGTATCCTAGCGCCGGCGCGGGTGACGAGATAATGCCCCATGCCGGTATGTGCCCGTATCGCAAACGGTTCGACCAGCCGCCCCTGTTCCAGCGCATAGGTGGCGAGCGTATGCCAGGCGAGCATCACGCCCTGCCCCGCAATCGTTGCATCGAGGCAGAGCGAGGCATCGTTGAACACATGGCGCGTCGCCATGCCGGCGCCTGACAGACCCGCCTCGTTCAGCCATATCTCCCAGGAAAACATCGAGGGACCGTCGATGATCGCCGGCAGTTTCAGGATATCCTTCGGCTCCTTCAGCTTTTCAGCGAGTGCCGGGGAGCAGACCGGAAACACCGTCTGCTCGATCAGCAGTTCGGCATCGACGCCCGGCCAGGTCCCCGGCCCGACGCGGATGCCGAGATCGATATCGTCGACGCCAAGGTCCGCGAGCCTGGTCGTGGCATCCATGCGCAGCCGGATTTCCGGGTGCAGGCTCGAGAACCGGTCAAGCCGGTGGACGAGGAACCGCGCTGCAAAGACCGGCGCGACAGAAATGGTCAGCAGCGCATCGTCCTGGCGCCGGCCGATCGCCACCGCTTCGGAAAGCGCATGGAAACCTTCGCTCAATCGCGCCAGCATGGGGCGGGCCGCATCGACCGGCATCATGCCCTTCGGAAGGCGTTGAAAGACCGGCTGGCCGAGCTGGGCTTCGGCCTTGATGACCTGTTGGCTGACGGCACCGACCGACACGCCGAGTTCGTCGGCAGCCGCCTGCAGCGAGCCCAGGCGCCCGACCGCCTCCAACGCCCGCAAGCCGTTGAGATGCACGAGGTTGAGATTGTTCATATAGATTTTCTATAGTCTTCCTCTCAAGAACTCAATTGAAAATGGGAGCAACAGAGCCGATATTGCCGCTGCAAATGGTAACGATTTGCGAGGTAACGGTCATGGTACCGCTGAAGATTTTCTTGAACCTGAAGGCTTGGTTGGAAACGCCCGAAACGTTGACGGACCTGCAGTCGAACGACCCCTTCCGTCATCCCGAGATCCGCGCGATGGACCTGCGGCAACTCGCCGACCTGCCCTTCCCGCGCCCGCTTCACGCTGACACGAATCGTAACAACGCGCCTCTCGCGAAATGCGCCTGATGCTCACATGATCCACGACCCCGAGGGGCGGATCATGTGGCTGACGTGAACCCGTATTTAAGCCGCGGTCGCGGCAGCCTGTTCGGCCAGGGCGCGCTGAACGGCGGGACGCTGTTTCATCCGCTCGTAGTGCGCATTGACCTTCGGAAAATCCGCACGGTCGAGCTTCATGTTGGCGAGCCAGTCGGTCATCAGGTAGAGATAGGCGTCGGCGACCGAATAGGTTTCGCCGAGCACATAGGGACCTTCGAGCAACGAGTCCTCGATCACCTGAAAACAATCGTGAAAGACTTTTGGTGCCTTGGCGGCCATGTCGTCGAAGGAGGACTGGTTGTCCGCCCAGCGATAACCGCGGCGCCAATGGGCATAGGCGACATGCACCGTCGAGGCGATATAGGCGTTGAACGCCTGCATCTTGCCGAACAGGAACGGGTCGTCGAGCGGCGCCAGCTTCGCCTCGGGTGCGGCCTGGGCGATGAAGGCGAGGATCGCGACGGACTCGGTGATGACGCCCCGGTCGGTTGCGAGTGCCGGAACGCGGCCCTTGGGATTGATCTTCAGGTAGGCTTCCGACTGCTGTTCCTTGTCGGCGAATTTCACCCATTTGATCTCGTAGGGAAGACCGGATTCGGCAAGCGCGATGTGGCTGGCCAGTGAACAGGCGTTGGGCGAAAAGAACAGCGTGTACATGAAAATCCTCCTTTGGACCGCGCCGTTCTAGCACGGTTTTTTCAGGTTAGAAGTCTCAAACCAGCGATCAACTGACGCCCGGCACATCCTCCAGCCGATGCCAAACCGGAATCCCGCGCTCGTTGGCGATCCGCACGTCGTTGTCGGCGCCCTTGGAGGCACCCGGCAGGCGCAGGACGCCTTCGCAGAGCTGCAGCAGACGTCCCGCGACCGGGTGAAAGATCTCCTCGTAGAGGTCGTCGCCCACATGCTTTCCGCCGGCCGCATGCCAGACCGGCAGCGCCACCCATTCGCCGATCATGGGCACATGGCCGGCCTTGAACAGCGCATGCGACGGCGCTTCGAGCCGCTTCAGGTTCTCGGCCATCTTCTGAGGGTCGTCTCCGGTGCCGGAGCGGTAGGGACCAGCGATCAAAATCAACATCTTCGTTTCTCCAAACTTGTCCGCAATCATCGCGGAATCGCACGAACATGCCGGAAATGCTTTACATCGTTCGCATTTTCAGGCACATTCGTTCTTATTCATGCAATTTCGTGCAGAGTCAAGAGCCATGCTGACAAGCCAACGCAAGAGCCTCATCCTCGACATGCTGCGCCGGGAGGGGCAGGTCGTCGCCAAACGGGCGGCGGAAGAATTTTCGCTTTCCGAGGACACGATCCGGCGGGACCTTCGGGAAATGGCGGCGGAAGGGCTGCTGCGGCGGGTGCATGGCGGAGCGATGCCTGTCTCGCCCGACCTGCCGGATTTGTCCGCCCGGCGGGCGGTGTCGTCAGACGTGAAGCAGCGGCTCGGCAGGGCTGCGGCTGACATGGTGAAGCCGGGCCAGACGATCTTTCTGGACGGCGGCACGTCGACGGCCGAGATCGCCCGCGCCCTGCCCCGCGACTTTGCCTTCACGGTCGTCACTCACAGCCCGACGATCGCGGCGGAACTCGAACACCATCCGACAGCCGACGTGATCCTGATCGGCGGGCGGCTCTACAAACATTCGATGGTCGCGACGGGTGCGGCGGCGATGAGCCAGATCGCGCTGATGCGGCCGGACATCTTCTTCCTCGGCGTCACCGCCGTGCATCCGGCCCGCGGACTTTCGACCGGCGATTTCGAGGAGGCGGCGATCAAGCGCCATATTGCTACGTGTTCGGCCGAAACGATCACGCTGGTCACTGGGGAGAAACTGGACGCGGTCTCGCCGCATGTGATCATGCCGGTTTCGGCATTGTCGGGGATGATCGTGCAGGAGCGGATAGACGAGGAGCGGCTGGCGCCTTATCGGGCGATGGGGGTTCGTGTGGTCGAAGTTTAGTTCGGAGCGCGAAATCGGACGTAGCCGGGCACAAGCAACGTCTTTTCACCGCCGTATGCGCAGGGGGCCACCATCCCCGCCGTTATCCTCGTCCTCACAAGCGACGCTGGGCGATCGAACTGTTCTTCCGCTGGGTCAAGCAGACCCTGAAAATCCGCCATTTCCTCGGCACCTCCGAGAACGCCGTACGCATCCAGATCGCCGTCGCCCTCATCGCCTTCCTGCTCCTGCGCATGGCCAAGGACGACCAACACCGTCCAAAGCCCGCTCGCCTTCGCACGCCTCGTGCGCGCAAACATCATGCACCGCAAAAGAACAGACCAACTCCTCAAGCCACCTCCCGACACGCCGACAGACCAAAACCAAATGGTCTTTACATGGGCCGCAATTTAAACCGGACAGCAGTGGACTTGACCCGAGGATGATGGAGCGTGGGTAAGCTCCTACGCTTTTCTATTCTCTTTCAACAACGAGTTTCCGCAGGACACCGCGACTGTCAGGAACCTGGACTTCGATAGCTTTGCTCTTATTTCCGGGTTTCGCCTTGTCACAAATCGCGATCGCAGCCCTCATGAGGCCTCTGTCAGTCACGCGTTCTCTGTCAGTGGGTATAATTGGCTTGAAAGTATCTGTGGCTTCTCTCGCCGATTCCCATGTCATCTGGAAATTACATCCCCTCATCACAAGATCCCGAAAGAAGTGTTGAATAAGCGGTCGACCGTCAGCGGTAATGCCAGTTGGAGTGCAGCTTGCAACGGCGAAAGAAAGCGCGGCAGCGCCAATAAAGCGAAATTTCATTGTCCCCATCCAATTGATCAATCCCCGCGAGCACTAGAGGCGGAATATTGGTAAAGTCAATCGGAGGTTGGTGGAAATGCGGTTCCAATCTTTGTCATCCCGGGCCTTGAGCCACTGCTGTCCGGTCCTCGGCACCTCCGAGAACGCCGTACGCATCCAGATCGCCGTCGCCCTCATCGCCTTCCTGCTCCTGCGCATGGCCAAGGACGACCAAACCACCGTCCAAAGCCCGCTCGCCTTCGCACGCCTCGTGCGCGCAAACATCATGCACCGCAAAAAGAACAGACCAATTCCTCAAGCCGCCTCCCGACACGCCAACAGACCAAAACCAAATGGTCTTTACATGGGCCGCAATTTAAACCGGACAGCAGTGGGCTTGACCCGAGGATGACGGAGTGCGGGGAAGCTGGCCACTCCAATTGCCTTCCGCCGAAAACAGTCTAGCCGATCTCACGCAAACAGCGCGTCGGTCACCCTCACGTCACCCACATGGATGCCGTTCCAGTTCTTCATCGGCTTGTTGGCCATCGCCATCAGCTTGCCGCGCACCTCGCCGCCCTTTTCGAAATAACGGGCGATGAGGGCGAAGATCATCGCTTCGGCGGCGCGGGTGGTGCCGTCCTCGCATTTCACCGCCATGGCGATGCCCTGGTCAGGCAAGGCGGCGACGAAGACGCCTTCGGCGCCGGTCTTGGCAAAGATCCTACCCGGCGCAACTTCCATCAGCCTGGTGCAGGCGCGGTTGGTGCCGGCGACGTAAAAAGGTTCGGCCATGCAGGCATCCATCAGCCGGCGCGAGGCTTTGGCACGTTCGGCCGACAGAGTGTTGCCGGTCGCCATTTTTGCAAAACCGTGGGCAAGGCCCTTCAGCGGCACCGCATAAGTCGGGATCGAGCAGCCGTCGGTGCCGCAATTCTGGTGGCCGATGATGGCGCCGGTAAGCGTCTCCATCGTGCCGCGGATTTCGGCCTGCAGCGGATGGTCGTAACCGACGTAACCCTTCACATCCATGCCGGTGTGCACGCAGGTGCAGACGAAGCCGGAATGTTTGCCGGAGCAGTTGTTGTGAAGTGCCGTCGGCGCCTCGATGGTGCAGGCCTGATGGATCAGCACCGCCTGTTCCGAGGACCAATGGGCGCCGCATTCGAGTGCGCTGTCGTCGCGGCCGGCCTTGCTCAGCATCGAGGCGGCCATCGCCACATGCGCGTCCTCGCCGGAATGGGAGGCGCAGGCAAACGCCAGTTCCCGGTTGCCGAAACCGTAAGCATCCGCCGCACCGCTTTCGATGAGCGGCAGCGCCTGCATGGCCTTGCTGGCGGAACGGGGGAAAACATGCGCGTCCGCCTCCCCGAACGAAAACAGCACCTTGCCGTCACCATCGACGACCGCGCCGAGCCCGCGATGGCGGCTTTCGACCAGGTTGCCTCTAGTGACTTCGACGGTAACGGGGTTTTGCATGGTCTGTCCTGAAATTGCCGGTTTCAATGTGCCTATCGTCTGGCGATATCACAGGCTCTTAAACGAGTCCGGCGGGATTTTCATGGGGGACCGTATGAAATCGGTTAAGCGGTTGTTTCTGGTCATCTTCATCGTTTACCTGGTTCCGACCTTCGCGTCGGCGGGGTTGTGGGCGATCAGGGACCGGCCGTCGCGCTGGAGCGAGGCCCGCTGGTCGTCGGCGGGCATCCTGCCGAAGCCTGAGACAAGCAACGAAGCGGCAATCTACGTCTTCTCGGCGACGACGGGAGGCCTGAAGGGCGCGGTCGCGAGCCATGCCTGGATCGTCTTCAAGGAAAAGGGCGCGAAAACCTATACGCGTTACGACAAGGTGGGCTGGGGCAGTCCGATCCGCCGCAACGGCTATTCGCCTGACGCCTACTGGTATTCCAACACGCCTCAGCTCGTCACCTCGGTGACCGGCTCGAAGGCGGAACTGCTGATCCCCAAGATCGAGGGCGCGATCGCCGCCTACCCCTATGCCGAGCCGGGCGGCTACACGATCTGGCCGGGGCCCAACTCCAACACCTTCGTCGCCCATGTGCTGCGCAGCGTGCCGGAACTCGATGCCGTGCTCCCACCGCATGCAGTCGGGCGCGACTATCTGCCGGACGGCGAATTCATTCATGTGGACGACGACTGGCGCGACATACACCTGACCGTGCGCGGCCTTATCGGCCTGTCTGCCGGCCTGCGCAGCGGTTTCGAGGTGCACTTCCTCGGCCTGGTCGCAGGCCTCGATATCGCCAATCCCGGCATCAAGGTGCCGGCGCTTGGACGGATCGGGATTTAAGATGGCAGCTATGCATGAAATGCAAAACGCCCGCGGATGCGGGCGTTCGACATAACTTCATGTCAGATGGCGATCAGAAGCCGACGGCCTGACGCGCAACCCGGCGGATGTCGCCCTGGGCGATGCCGAGATCGCTGAGTTCGCGCGGTGTCATACGGCCCAGTTCGGCAACCGTCTGACGATACTTGCGCCAATTGTTGAGAGTGCGTGCGACGTTCATGATGGTTCCCCTTTCCTGGGATTTTCGAAGCTTGAGCGCCAGTCCTTGGCGCTCTCGTTTGCTTCGATGACGCATATATAAGCTCATCAACCGTGCACTGAAAGCGCCCACTTAGCAGGCCACCTATGCGAGGAGCGCATGGGTGTTTTCATATTAGAAATAATGAAAAATGAAGAACCGCCAGCGCTGAAGAAAGAGCCGCGGAAATGAAAAGGCCATAAAATGGAAAAGGGCCGCTCGAGGCGACCCTTCCATGAGTTTGGTCCGGTTCAACGAACCCGGGGCGCTTCGTGAGCTCCCCGAAGGAAGATGAGGTTCAGGCCGAGGGTTGCCCCGTCAAGACCGCCACCTTTCCATTGCCCGTTACACAGACCGAAATCTCACTAGACATTGGACCACCTTCCTTTCACTACGTTGATGATGATTAAAAGGTAGGGGCCAAAGCCTGAGTCTGCAAGCCACGTTATATAAACGATCGCGAATTTAATTGAGTTGCGGAAGCGACCATCCGCCCCTAGAATTCGCCAGCTTTGATCGAGGCAGATTCTCCCCTTCAGCTCAACGTCACAACGATCTTGCCGATTTCCGTCAGCTTGTGGGATCGGAAATCAGGCTGCGTCCGCGATATCCAGCCGGACGGAAAGCCCAACTTTCCCAGCCAATTCAACGAGTGCGTCCAGACTGAAATTTGCAATCCTGCCCCGCAGCAAGTCGTTCAGGCGCGGCTGAGTGATGCCGAGGCGAGCCGCGGCATCCTTCTGGGTCACATTCCAGTTCCGGACCTTCTGCTCGATCGCAATCAGCAGGGCCGAACGCATGGACATATTGGCCGCTTCCGCCGGGGTGTCTTCCAGCGCGTCCCAGACATTTGAAAAGCTCTGACGTTCCATAGGTCCAATCCAATCAGATCTGCCGCAGACGCGCGGTGGCGATATCCAGATCCCGCTTTGCCGTCTGCTGCGTCTTCTTCTGAAATGCATGCAGGACGTAGACGGCGTCCTCTATTTTGGTCACGTAGATGATGCGAAAAGCGCCCGCCTCGTCGCGGATGCGGATTTCCCGCACGCCCGCTCCGATCGTCGTCATGGGCTTCCAGTCGCTCGGCTCAAGGCCGAGTTGAATTTTGTGCAACTGGACGCCCGCTTCCTTACGGGCGACCTCCGGAAAGTCCCGCAGCTGCTCCAGCGCATCACCGAGAAAAACGACCGGCTTCATCACTTATACCAAAGCTGATATAATTTGACAAATTTGTCAAAGCGTCACCACGATCTTGCCGATATGGCTGCTGGTTTCCATCAGTTTGTGGGCCTCAACGACCTCTGCGAACGGCAAGACGGAGTGGATGACCGGCGCGACCGTTCCGTCTTCCAGGAGCGGCCAAACCTGGGCCAGGAGATCGTCGCGGATAGCGCGTTTTTCGTCCGCGGTGCGCGGGCGCATGGTCGAGCCGGTGACCGTCAGGCGCTTGACCATGATCGGCGAGAGGTTGACCTTCTCGGCGATGTTGCCGCCGAGAAAAGCGATGATCGAGAGGCAGCCGTCCTTGGCGAGAACCGAGAGGTTCTTTTCGAGATAGGCAGCGCCGATCATGTCGAGCACGACATCGACGCCCCGGCCAGCGGTTTCCGCCTTGATGACCTCGGCAAAGTCCTCGGTCTTGTAGTCGATGCCTTTCACGGCGCCGAGCTTTTCGCAGGCCTCGCATTTTTCCCTGGAGCCCGCTGTCGCGTAGACCGTCGCGCCAAACGCCTTGGCGAGCTGGATAGCCGTCGTGCCGATACCGCTGGTGCCGCCGTGGATCAGCACGCTCTCGCCTTCGGTCAGGCCCGCCATCTGGAACAGATTGGCCCAGACGGTGAAAAAGGTTTCCGGCAGCGCCGCCGCCTTGACCGCGTCAAAACCCTTCGGCCATGGCAGAGCCTGGCCCGCCGGCACGGCGCAATATTCCGCATAACCGCCGCCGTTTGCGAGCCCGCAGACCTTGTCGCCAAGCTTGAATTCGCTGACGCCGTCGCCAAGCGCTACCACTTCGCCGGATATTTCCAGGCCGAGGATCGGGCTTGCATCCTTCGGCGGCGGATAGGCGCCCTTGCGTTGCTGCACGTCAGGCCGGTTGATGCCCGCCGCCTCGACCCTGACCAGGATTTCGCCCGGCCGCACCGCCGGCAGCGGACCGTTCGCGATGGTCATCACCTCCGGCTCTCCGAAGGATGGCAGATCGACGAAACGCATTTCGGTGGGAAGCGGCATGGAAGGACTCCTCTCAGAACAGCCAACGACTTACCGCCGGCGTCGGGCACTGACTTAGGACAGTCCCCGGCTGATAGGAAGGCGGCGTTCCGCCGCCTAGGTCATTTTGTCTCGCCGAAACTCGCGAAAAACAGACCGGCTTCGTTTTCCTTGGCCTGCGCCTTGACGGTGGCGATTTCCGCGCCGATGCGGCCGACATCGTCGAGCAACAGGCCCTGGGGCAGTTCAAGCACGCCGATCGAGCAGCGCAGCAGCGGGAAATCCCGCTCGGCGCCGGAGCGGTCGTGGCCGCGGATCTTGCCGGCAGCACGCTCTTCCGGGGAATAGAGTTGGACGACGTCGTCGTGGAAATCGGAGAGCAAGCGGCCGAGGATTTCATTGAGTTCGTCGCGGGTCCAGTCGCAAACACCGATGAAGAAGTCGTCGCCGCCGACATGACCGAGGAAATCGCCGTCGGAGAAGAAATAACGCTTCACCAGGGCGGCAAACAGCGAGATCGCATGGTCGCCCATCTGGAAGCCGTAATGATCGTTGAACGGCTTGAAGTTGTCGAAGTCGCAGTAACAGAAGAAGCGGGTCTCGTCGTCGTCGCGGCCGGTTTCCTGCATGAAATCGCGGATGGCGCGGTTGCCCGGCAGGCCGGTCAGCGGGTTCTGGTCCTGGGCGATCTTCAACTGCTTTTCGTTGATGACCTTGATCAGCGAGGCGGCCGAGACGACGCCCGCATAGCGCATGTTTTCGGTGAGGATGACGCAGGCGCTGTTTTCCATATTGGCAAACAGGGTCATCAGTTCCTCGGCTTCCGCATCCAGCCCGACGATCGGGGCGCGGTCGACGAAATGCGAGATCGAGCGCTCGTAGACCTTGTTCTTCAGGAGATCGCGACCGAAGGGCTGATAGATATATTCCTTGAGGTGGTATTCGTTGATGACGCCGCGCGGCTCGCCATTGGCATTCAACACCGGGAAAAAGGCCTGGCGCGGATTGCGGCGGAACAGGTCGAAGACGCTGTCGATGCTCTGGTTCTCATAGACGGTCGGCAGGTGTTCGATCTGCTTGCGGATGAGGATTTCGTCGAGCGACTGACTGGAGCGACGGGTACGGCCGATATCGGCGAGATAGGGGAAGGACGGCTGCAGTTCGGACACGAAGGTCGTCGGCCGGGCAATGAACCAGCCCTGGACGAGATCGACGCCGTATTCGCGGCAGACGAGAAATTCCGCTTCCGTCTCGATGCCCTCGGCAATGACGCGGATGCCGAGCACGTGGGCGATGCTGACGATGTTCTTGACGAGGTGGCGCTTGCGCGGGTTCTTGTCGATGCCGGCGACGAAATGGCGGTCGATCTTCAGATAATCGACCGGATAGTCGCAGAGCAGTTTCATTTCGCCATGGCCGACGCCGAAGTCGTCGATCGCCAGCTTGAAGCCTTCCTTCCGCATCTGGGTGACCAGATCGGCGAATTCCGGCACGCTGGTATTGTCGAAACGCTCGGAGAACTCGAAGCAGACGGAGGACGGGGCGATATTCGCCTTGCGCAGGTGCTGCACGACCTTTTCGAGGAAATGTTTGCCGTGGCGGATCAGCCGGACGTCGAGATTGAGGAACAGCGTCTGGGACGAGAAATCCGGCAAGCTGGCGAATTTCGCCAGCGCCCGGGTTGCCATCATCTGTTCGAGTGCCAGAAGCTGGCTGGTCTCCTGGGCCTCATCGAGCAGTTCGAGCGGTGAGGAGAAACCGATCCGTTCCTGGCCGCGCAGCAGCGATTCATAACCGAAGACGGAACCGGTGCCGACTTCGACGATCGGCTGGAAGGCATTTTCCAGAACCAATTTTGCCAGGGTGACAAGCTGATCGCTCGCATACCGGCGGAAAACGCCCGGTTCCAAGATGGCCGCAGACGACATTACTCATTACTCCACTGCGCAATGGCCTAAAACATGCCTAAAACACGAATGTCAGGTTCCCGGAAATTGGTCAAAAATACCTTTCCCGAACATGAAGCTTGGATGAAAGTTTTGTGACGATAAAAGGCATTTTTATGCGGTATTTGAAAGACTTAACCGCAACCTGAACGTGCTTCAGGCCTTGACCGCAAGCGCCAGCGCAATCAGTGCCCAGCCCTGTATCGTGAGATCGATCGCCAGGAACAGGCCGAGGATCCAGAGGCTGTTGACCGGCCAGCCGAAGGCGATGACGAGACCCGCAAGCCCTGTTATGACGCCGCCGAAAATGAACCATCCGGAACCTCGCATCGGCCGCATCTTGAGCCCGATCCAGAGGCGAAAAATGCCCGCGACGATCAGCGCCATCGCTATGAAGAAAGTAACGATGGCGGCGGTCAGCGCCGGATTCCAGAAGGCGAGCAGACCGGCAATGGTATAGAGGATGCCGCTTGCCGCCCAGAACAGGATATGATCCCAGCCTTTCACCTGGAAAGCATGGACGAGATAGGCGATGCCACCCGTCAGCATCATCATGCCGATGTAAAAGACCGACGCGACGGTCGCCACCAAGAGGTTGGCGAGGGCGAGAAAACCGAGGATCAGCAACAGAATGCCGAGGGCCAGAAACCAGCCCACTTATCACGGACCGTCGCGACCGACGGCGTATCCAGACCAAACGTCATGGCCAACCCCCTTTTGCAAGAACCTCACCCGAACATTAAGGGATAAGATGTGGAGTAGGCTTGATCCGGGTCAACGGCGCGCTTTTGCGACAGGAAGGTTCGCAATCGCTTCTTGATTGGCGAGAGGATCAAAAATAACTCATTTCACTGAGGGAATCTAAGGCACGATCGAAATGGTGACAGCCAAGAGACGAAGCGTAACGAGCACCCTCCCCGAAGGCGGCATTGCAGGTGATGACGTATCGCGGCCCATCCGCAGCAGAGCGCGCGGCTGGATCCTCGGGTCAAGCCCGAGGATGACGACAGAGAGGCCCAAGATGACGACGGAGAGGCCCCGGGATGACTACGGAGAGGGAAGTGCGACAGATGCCCAAAGAGACCTCTGAGCGAATTGCAACGTTTCCTATTTCGCCGATCGATCCCATACGCTCCGTCATCCTCGGGCTTGACCCGAGGATCCACGCCCCACCAAGCGGCATGCTATGCGTGACAATCCGCGCCTTGGGCGCCCATGTCGACTTTTGAGGACAGCATGACCAAACCCAATATCCTCATCGTCATGGTCGACCAGCTGAACGGGACGCTGTTTCCCGATGGGCCGGCTTCGTTCCTGCATGCGCCGAACCTCAAGGCGCTCGCCGCGCGGGGTGCCCGGTTTGTCAACAATTACACGTCCTCGCCGCTCTGTGCGCCGGCGCGTGCCTCGTTCATGGCCGGGCAATTGCCGAGCCGGACGCGGGTCTATGACAATGCCGCCGAATATGTCTCGTCGATCCCGACCTTTGCGCATCACCTGCGCCGCGCCGGTTATTACACGGCGCTTTCGGGCAAGATGCATTTCGTCGGGCCGGACCAGCTGCACGGGTTCGAGGAGCGGCTGACGACCGATATCTATCCGGCCGATTTCGGCTGGACGCCGGATTATCGCAAGCCGGGCGAGCGTATCGACTGGTGGTACCACAATCTCGGTTCGGTGACCGGCGCGGGCGTGGCCGAGATCACCAACCAGATGGAATATGACGACGAGGTCGCCTTTCTCGCCAACCAGAAGCTCTATCACCTCGCCCGCGAGCGGGACGATGCGAAGCGGCGCCCCTGGGCGCTTACCGTCTCCTTCACCCATCCGCACGACCCCTATGTGGCGCGGAAGAAGTTCTGGGATCTCTACGAGGATTGCGAGCACCTGCTGCCGGAAGTCGGGCCGATCCCGCTCGAAGACCAGGACCCCCATTCCAAGCGGATCATCTTTTCCTGCGACTACAAGAATTTCGACGTGACGGAGGAGAATGTCCGCCGTTCGCGAAGAGCCTATTTCGCCAACATCTCCTATATCGACGAGAAGGTCGGCGAACTGGTCGACACGCTGACGCGGACACGGATGCTGGACGATACGCTGATCCTGTTCTGCTCCGACCATGGCGACATGCTCGGCGAGCGCGGGCTGTGGTTCAAGATGAACTTCTTTGAGGGCTCGGCCCGCGTGCCGCTGATGATCGCCGGTCCCGGCGTGCCCCCTGCCCAGCATCTGGCGCCGGTTTCCAACCTCGACGTGACGCCGACGCTCTGCGACCTCGCCGGCATTTCGATGGACGAGATCAAGCCCTGGACGGACGGCGAGAGCCTGAAGCCGATGATGGAGGGTGTTCCGCGCACGAGCCCGGTGCTGATGGAATACGCCGCCGAAGGTTCCCATGCGCCGCTCGTCGCCATCCGCGAGGGCAAGTGGAAATATGTCCATTGCCTGCTCGACCCGGACCAGCTGTTCGACCTGGAAAGCGATCCCCAGGAGCTCAACAACCTCGCCGACGATCCCGACTTTGCCGAGGTCGTCGCTCTGTTCCGGCGCCAGCGCGAGGAGCGGTGGGACATGGGCGCCTTCGATGCGGCGGTGCGCGAAAGCCAGGCCCGGCGCTGGGTGGTCTACGAGGCGCTGCGCAACGGCGCCTATTATCCCTGGGACCACCAGCCCTTGCAGAAAGCATCGGAGCGCTACATGCGCAACCACATGAACCTCGACAATCTCGAAGAGTCCAAACGCTATCCGCGCGGAGAATGAGATGAAAGCCCAACCGATCGCCAGCCATTTCATCGACGGCGAATATGTCGAGGATACCGACGGCACCGTCATCGAAAGCCTCTATCCGGCGACCGGAGAGGTGATCGCGCGGCTGCATGCGGCAACGCCCGCGGTCGTCGAGAGGGCGATTGCCGCCGCCAAGCGCGCCCAGCCGGAATGGGCGGCGATGAGCCCGACCGCCCGCGGCCGCATCCTCAAGCGCGCCGCCGACATCATGCGGGAGCGCAACCGTGAGCTTTCCGAACTGGAGACGCTCGATACGGGCAAGCCGATCCAGGAAACCATCGTCGCCGACCCGACTTCGGGCGCCGACAGCTTCGAATTTTTCGGGGGTATCGCAGCGGCAGGACTCAACGGAAGCTACATCCCCCTGGGGCAGGACTTTGCCTATACGAAACGGGTGCCTCTGGGCGTTTGCGTCGGCATCGGCGCCTGGAACTATCCGCAGCAGATCGCCTGCTGGAAAGGTGCGCCGGCGCTGATCTGCGGCAATGCCATGGTGTTCAAGCCCTCGGAAAACACACCGCTCGGGGCGCTAAAGATTGCCGAAATTCTCATGGAAGCCGGGTTGCCGAAGGGGCTCTACAACGTCATCCAGGGCGACCGGACGACCGGGCCGCTGCTGGTCAACCATCCTGATGTCGCCAAGGTGTCGCTGACCGGCTCGGTGCCGACCGGCCGCAAGGTGGCGGCAGCGGCGGCCGGGAGCCTCAAGCATGTGACGATGGAACTCGGCGGCAAGTCGCCGCTGATCGTCTTCGACGACGCCGATATCGACAGTGCGATCGGCGGAGCGATGCTCGGCAATTTCTATTCGACCGGCCAGGTCTGCTCCAACGGCACCCGCGTCTTCGTGCAGCGGAGCATCAAGGAGACATTCCTGTCGCGCCTCAAAGCACGCACGGAAAACATGGTGATCGGCGATCCTATGGACGAGACGACCCAGATCGGCCCGATGGTCTCCTTCGACCAGCGCCAGAAGGTGATGAGCTATATCGAAAAGGGCAAGGCTGAGGGTGCAACGCTCATCACCGGCGGCGGCATTCCGAACCACGTCACCGGCGAAGGTTATTACGTGCAGCCGACCGTTTTCGCCGACGTCACCGACGAGATGACGATCGCCCGCGAGGAGATTTTCGGGCCTGTGATGTGCGTGCTCGATTTCGACGACGAGGCCGAGGTGATCGCCCGCGCCAACGGCACGGAATTTGGCTTGTCCGGCGGCGTGTTCACCAGCGATCTCACGCGTGGGCATCGAGTGGCGGATCAGTTGGAAGCCGGCACGCTTTGGATCAATACCTACAATCTCTGCCCGGTGGAAATTCCCTTCGGCGGCTCGAAACAATCCGGCTTCGGGCGGGAGAACTCGCTCGCGGCGCTGGAGCATTATTCCGAGCTGAAGACGGTCTATGTGGGCATGGGCAAGGTCGAGGCGCCGTATTGAGGATGGCGTCAGTCCAGCACGAGATCGTCGAGATCGACTTTCAGGACGGCGGCGATGCGCTTCAGCACATCGACCGAGCCTGTCTTCTTGCCGGTCTCGATCTCGGACAGGTAGGGTTGAGAAATGCCGGCTGCTTCCGCAAGCTCCGAGACCGTCATCTTGCGGTAGTTGCGGAAAGTACGGATGCGGCTTTCGGTTTCAAGCAGTTCGTACACCAGCTCGGCAGGCCATGTTTCCTCACCGGCGGCGATGCGCGCCAGGATTTCATTGGCTTTGATGGTGTCCATCATATCCTCGAAGTCGTCTTCGGGAACCAGGACATACGACTTGCCGTCGATGACGGTCTTGTCAAAAACACCCATTGTTCACTCCTTATAGATACCGCCTCTGGGCCCGACATCGATAACAACGACGAGGTTCGTCTCCTCATCGATGATGATCCTGTCATTGCCGACACGGATGCGAACGAGCGCGCTACCCTCCAGCCTTTTGAGATCCACTCTGTCGCCACGGGCGAACGCATCGACCTTCGCCCTGATGGCGGCCTGGCGTTTGGGCTGCATCCGGCTCAGGCTTTTTTGCGCGACCTTAGAATAGAGTACAGCCTTCATTAGATCAATATAGCTCATAGCTATAGAAAAATCAATCGAGAGTTGCAGATAATGCAGGCAGATTTCGTCATCATCGGTTCCGGTTCCGCAGGCTCCGCCATGGCCTACCGCCTGTCGGAGGACGGCAAAAATTCGGTGATCGTCATCGAGGCCGGCGGATCCGATTTCGGGCCGTTCATCCAGATGCCGGGCGCTCTGGCCTGGCCGATGAGCATGAAGCGCTACAACTGGGGTTATCTTTCCGAGCCCGAACCGAACCTCAACAACCGCCGCATCACCGCCCCGCGCGGGAAAGTGATCGGCGGGTCGTCGTCGATCAACGGGCTTGTCTATGTCCGGGGGCACGCGGAAGACTATAACCGCTGGGAGGAGCTGGGAGCGACCGGCTGGGCCTATGCGGACGTGCTGCCCTATTTCAAGCGCATGGAGCATTCTCATGGCGGCGAGGAAGGCTGGCGCGGCACGGACGGGCCACTGCATGTAAAGCGTGGGCCGGTGACCAATCCGCTCTTCCATGCCTTCATCCAGGCGGGCTCCCAGGCCGGTTTCGAGATGACGCAGGACTATAACGGCTCGAAGCAGGAAGGTTTCGGGCTGATGGAGCAGACGATCCATAACGGCCGGCGCTGGTCCGCCGCCAACGCCTATCTGCGGCCGGCGCTGAAGCGCAAGAATGTCGAATTGATCTTTGGGCTAGCGCAGAAGGTGGTCATCGAGAACGGCCGGGCCGTTGGCGTCGAGATTTTTCGCCGCGGGATCAGCGAGGTGATCCGCGCCAACCGCGAGGTGATCGTCTCGGCCTCCTCCTTCAACTCGCCGAAACTGCTGATGCTCTCCGGCATCGGGCCGGCGGACCATCTGAAGGAGATGGGCATAGAAGTCACGGCCGACCGGCCGGGCGTCGGCGCCAACCTGCAGGACCATATGGAATTCTATTTCCAGCAGGTTTCGACCAAACCGGTATCGCTCTATTCCTGGCTGCCCTGGTTCTGGCAGGGCGTGGTCGGCGCACAATGGCTGCTGTCGAAGGGCGGTCTCGGCGCGTCGAACCAGTTCGAGGCCTGCGCCTTCCTGCGCTCCACCGCCGGGCTCAAGCAGCCTGATATTCAATATCACTTCCTGCCGGTGGCGATCTCCTATGACGGCCGCGCGGCGGCGAAAAGCCACGGCTTCCAGGTGCATGTTGGCTATAATCTGTCGAAATCGCGCGGAAGCGTGACGTTGCGATCGCCCGATCCCAAGACCGATCCGGTGATCCGCTTCAACTATATGAGCCATGCGGAAGACTGGGAGAAGTTCCGCCACTGCGTGCGGCTGGACCCGAGAGATTTTTTCACAGAAGGCATTCGACCAGTATCGCGGGCCGGAAATCCAGCCGGGCGAACAGGTCGAGACGGACGACCAGATCGACGCCTTCCTGCGCGAGCACCTGGAAAGCGCTTATCATCCCTGCGGCACCTGCCGCATGGGCCGCGCCGACGATCCGCTTGCGGTGGTCGACCCGGAATGCCGGGTGATCGGCATCGAGAGCTTAAGGGTCGCGGACTCGTCGATCTTCCCGCATGTGACCTATGGCAATCTCAACGGCCCCTCGATCATGACCGGAGAGAAGGCAGCCGATCATATCCTCGGCAAGACGCCCCTGCCCCGCAGCAATCAGGAACCCTGGGTCAATCCGCGAGCGATGGTGAGTGATCGGTGATTAGTGGCGCAGAACGTAAGGTACGCGAATTCCTGGCAGATTTGCAGGAAAGTCCTTCGTGTTCCTTGTGACGAGCAGCATTGAGTGAATATCCGCGCTCGCCCAGATGATCACTCGGGTAGCTTCATCTTATGCCTCTGGCGAAGAGCCACAGCCCGCTCGGCAACCGCATCGTCGAGCGCGACGATATTCAGAGCATTCAGGAATTCTCGTGTTGCCGCAGCAAGATGTGGAGGCACGCCGACGAGCACCTCCATCCACGTCACAATGCTGATGCATGGATTTCCGTATCGTTCAAATTCCTCACGCCCTTCGGGTACGGAGTTCAGATAATCGACAATAATATTCGTATCGAGAAGGGCGCTATCGCTCACCATTCACCGCGGACTTTTCGTTGAAAATCCAAGCCGTCCACGGCGCGATCACCCCACAGGCCAAAAGCTTCAGCTCTCTTTTGCTTGTCACTTTTTTGCAGAAAATCGCGCACAGCACGCTCGATCAGAACAGACCGAGATATGTTTTCCTTCTGCGCCAAACGGTCCAGTGCCTCGACTTCAGCTTCTGGCAACTCAACAACGGTCTGCAAGTCAGCCTCCACAGCCATGATTGATCGATAATACTAAAAATGATGCGACGAAACCAGCCTACAAGAACCGGATCCACCTGCCGCCAGCTACAGCCGTTTCTTGAACATCAGCCCCGCAACCTAACGTCAGTTGACGGCCATCAGCGCCACGGCCCTGTCGACGATCAGGCGGTTGAGGGCGCGGTAGTCGCCGTCGAAATGGTGGCCTCCTTCGCGGGCGAGCACCTGGGCGCCTGGGATTTCCCTGACGGCAGGGCAGCCGCTGTCCTTTTCCTTCAGCCCATAGATGCACTGGATCTTGGAGGGCTCGACCTTGCGCAGGTCGTCGACAGGATCACCGTGGCCGGTGCCGCGCATACCGAGCCAGCCGCCCACGTCGATCTCGAAATCCGCGTGATGCGACAGCGCCAGAAGCGAAACAAGCGTAATCACCCGCTTGTCGGCCTCCGGCAGAAGCCGATAGGTGGCCGGCAGGACATTGGCACCGAAGGAATATCCGATCAGCAGGACATTATCGACGTTCCACCGCTTTCGGTAGGAGGTCATGATCCGCGAAAGATCGGCGGCGGTCTGTTCCGGCGTCCGTTCGCTCCAGAAATAACGCAGCGCATCGACGCCGACGACCGGGATGCCCTCTTCCTTCAGGTAGGCGCCGAGCTGCTGGTCGATATCGCGCCAGCCGCCGTCGCCGGAATAGATGATCGCCATCGTGTTGTGCTTCGGCGTCGCGTGGATCGGTACGATCGGCAGATTGAGCGGCGAAGCGGAATGGGCGAGCCGCCGGGCGATGGCCGATATGTTCTCCAGCAAGGCGACATCCGCGCCCTCAGCCGTTTCGCGGAACTCGATCGCGGGATGGATCTCCTTTAGTTCTTCGGCATGGATGCGACCTGCCGCGTCGGCTGACGGACTGAAGACGACACGGATCGGATTGGGGAGGTCGCCTTCGGTCAGGCCGTAGACCGTGCCACCGGGAACGGGCGTCTTGGGGGCCGGCGTGCAGAGAATGGTCGATAGCGGGATGGTGGTCTGGGGATCGATGGCGAGGGTCTCGGCGATCGTCGAATCCGGTGTCTGGGCGGCGATCGCGAGCGCCAGCGTCGCGCCGGCACCGATCCCCGCCACGACCGGCGGGTGATAGTTGGCAATGTCGGCCGAACGGTGCAGCTGATGCGACAGGGTCTCGATATCGGAGACCAGGTACAGGCAGTCGTCCCGCTCTTCTTCGAGCGCCGCATAATATCTGCGAATATCCACGCCGACCACCAGCGCACCATGCGCGGTCAGCACCTCGGAAACCTGCTCTTCGCGATCCGTCCAGCCCTCGCCATCCGAAAGCAGCACCACGACGCCGGTCGCCTTGCCTTCGGGGAAGGAGATCCGGTCCGTCGGAAGGCTCTTGGTCTTCAGGGCCGGCTCGGAGACGATATTGAAGATGGCAGCGGCCAGCGTGATACCGGCAAAAACAATCGGCAGAAGCCTCATTTGCGAAGGATGCCCTTCAGCCCGCCACCGATCAACATGGTAATGTCGAGCATCGAAACGACCGGCATGCCGCGGCCGGAGACGACCAGATACCGCGGCTGCCATTCCGGATCGAACTTGGCCTTGAATGCCAGCACGCCCTGAAAATTATAGAAACGCTCGCCGCTCCTGAATATCCGTTCGCCCACATGGTTCCAGAGCGGCGCCTTGTTGTGGGTCGAGAGACCGGCAAGCGGCGCCATGCCGAGATTGAGCGTACGGAACCCTTGCGCCTTCATGTGCTCCATGATGCGCACGAAGAGCAGGTCCATCATGCCGCGATGGGTATCGGGAATATGCCGCATCAGGTCGATGAAGGCATCGCCGTCGGACGCGACCGAAAGGATATTGGCGAAGGCGACGATGCGGCCTTCGAGGCGGATGACCGCGACCGGCCCGGCCGCGACATATCGCGGCTGGAACGTGCCGAGCGAAAATCCTTTTTCGGCAGCGTTCTGGGCTTCGAGCCAGGTACTGGAAACGGCAAGCAACTCATCGAGGACAGCCGGCACCTCCTGCGGCTGCAGCATGGAGAATTGCAGGCCGTCGCGTTCGGCACGGTTGATGGACCGGCGCAGCTTCAGCCAGGCGCCGCCCTTGAGATCGAATTTCGTCAGATCGACGACCGCCTGTTCGCCGAGTTTGTAGGGCCTCAACCCGGCTTCGACGGTGACCGGCAGGAAATCCGGGGAGACCTGGTAGAAAACAGCGCGGCAGCCCGCCTGGCGGGCATGTTCCATGAATTTCAGCGTCAGGCCGGACCAGGCCTTGCGACAGCCGACAGGATCGAACAAGGCCACCCAGGAACGGCCCTGCTGGGCGTACATGATGAAAGCCTTGCCGCACTCGGAAAACAGGATCTTCTTGTCGCCGAGGCGCACCAGGCCGGCACTGGCATTCGGCTGGGTGGCGAGGATTTCGATGGCGCGGTCCATATCGTCGTTCGCCGGCGGCTTGCGGCAGCGTCGCGGGCGCCGCAGCCGGTTGGTGGCGAATGTGCCGATCAGCAGCGTCAGCGCCAGACCGGTCGGCGCATGAATATCGCTGTTCGACAGAAGCAGGCTCCAGCCGAGCCTCGCCAGGCTTTCCTCCAGGAAAAGATTGACGCCCAGCGAAACCACAAGCAGGGCCAGACCGAATGCCAGGAGAACGCCGGTATCGGGGGTAAGGCGGTCAATCAGTACCCTTCCCATCGACACAGCAGTTTGAGCAGAATGCTTTGCCGGCGAACCGGAAACCGGCTCGGAGGTGTCGTCGAGTTGGGCAAAATCTGCCATAGGTTACCCGTCACAGAAAGAACTTTACGCCAGCGTTCGTCAGGGCCTGCGCCCGTGAGGTTCATACCCGTTCATTGCAAATCAAAAATTGACGCATATCAATTTTGAAAAACTTTTCGTGATTAAGGTAAAAACGTCACGCAATAAATGCAATCCGGACGGTGTTTAGTTGAAAGATTACATCGTATTCGGTGTAACGGGTTTGAAATTATCGCCGCCAAAGCGAATAAGCGAATGCGAATATAGGTCTTCCCTCCATGACTACCCCCAATCGAAGGTCCAGGATGTTCCGCCGCTCCCGCGTCATGCGCGGCTCCTGGCGCGTCTGGAAGCCCCGGATCGTTTTCTGGATCGGCGCGATCGCGATCGGTGTCGTCAGCGTCGGCTTCGCCCGGGCCGCGGACGAAGCCCATCGGCTTTTCGATGTCCTGACCGGAACCGGGACCTACGGTTTGCTGCTGCCAATTGTTCTGACACCCGCCGGCTTTACCCTCTGCGCCTGGCTGGCGATCCGCGTGTTTCCGAACTCTCAGGGAAGCGGTATCCCGCAGGCAATCGCCGCGCGGCATCTCCATGACGATGCGGACAGGCTCGGACTGCTATCGCTGAAGCTTGGCGTCGGCAAGATCGTGCTGACCGTCGTTGGGCTGCTGTCCGGTGCTTCGATAGGGCGCGAAGGGCCGACGGTTCAGGTGGGTGCCTCGATCATGCTCGCCGCCGCCCGTTTCGGCGGAATGGCGCAGGCCCGAGGCCTTATTCTCGCCGGTTCGGCCGCCGGTATCGCCGCGGCCTTCAACACGCCGCTCGCTGGCATCGTCTTTGCGATCGAGGAGATGAGCCGCACCTATGAATCGCGCTCGAACGGCCTGGTCCTGACCGCGGTTATCGTATCGGGCCTCGCGGCGCTCGGGCTGGTCGGCAGTTATACCTATTTCGGCGAGACCTCGGTCATGGCGGCGTCACGCCTCGACTGGGCGATGGTGATCGTCTGCGGCGTCTGCGGTGGAGCGCTCGGGGCCGGCTTCAGCGCCGCTGCGATCCGTGCGTCGCGCCGCATCCGCCGCTGGGCGCACCCCGATCCGTTAAAGCGGCTTGTCGGCCTCGCCGCCGCGTGCGGGCTGGCCGTCGCCGCGATCGGTCTCGTCTCCGGCGGGCAGACTTTCGGAACCGGCTACGATCAGGCAAAATCGATGCTGGAGGGCCAGACGATCTCGCCGGTGTTTTTCATCGAGAAGCTCGCGGCGACCTTCCTATCGATGATTTCAGGCATTCCGGGCGGTATTTTCGCGCCATCGTTATCGGTCGGAGTCGGGTTGGGCGCAACACTCGGAACGCTCCTCGGGGCCAGTGTCGCCCTTTCGGCCCTGCTCGGCATGGCGGGTTACTTCGCCGGCGTTGTGCAGGCGCCGATGACGGCCTTCGTGATCATCATCGAGATGACCGGCAACCATCAGGCCGTCATCCCGATCATGGCGGCGTCGATGCTCGGCTACATCACCTCGCGCATGCTTTCGCCGGAACCACTTTATCACGGCCTGTCGCGCGCCTTCATCGCCGCCAGCATCCGCGCGAGACGCGCGGAGGAGCGCACGGCAAGCTAGACCTTAGACCTTATTTGCGGAAAACCTTCCAGCGGGTCGGGCGAAAACGCGTTTCGCTGCCGAGCTCGATCGGCGCATGCAGCGGCACTTCGACCTCGACGTGATAAGGCGCGTGGCCGTCATTGGCGATGTCGATTTCGGCAATCCGGGTGCCGGCAAGGCGGCGACAGGCGGTGACCTTGCCGAACAGCGCATCCGGCGCGTCGACAAGCGTCACGTCTTCCGGCCGGAAGAACAGTTCCCCTGCCCCGCTGCCGGTTTCCGCAATGCCGATCGGCTGGCCCTGGAAAAGCATGGTGCCATCCCTGACCTCGACCGGGAGCTGCGAGGACTCGCCGATGAAGGAAAAGACGAAGGGCGAGCCGGGCCGATCATAAACGTCGTCGGCCGAGCCGACCTGCTCGATCTTGCCCTGGCTCATGACCACGACGCGGTCGGCGAGTTCCAGCGCCTCTTCCTGGTCATGGGTGACGAAGACGGTGGTGTGGCCGGTGCGGTCGTGGAATTCCCGCAGCCAGCGGCGGAGTTCCTTCCTGACTTTGGCGTCGAGTGCGCCAAACGGTTCGTCGAGCAGCAGGATGCGCGGCTCGATCGCCATGGCGCGGGCAAGCGCGACGCGCTGGCGCTGGCCGCCGGACAGCTGGTTCGGATACCGCTTCTCGAGCCCGCCGAGCTGGACCATCTCCAGGAGTTCGGAGACCCGGCGGCGGATTTCCGTCTTCGGCGGGCGGCTGGCGGACGGGCGGACCTTGAGGCCGAAGCCGATATTCTCGGCGACCGTCATATGCCGGAACAGCGCATAATGCTGAAAGACGAACCCGACATTGCGCTCCTGCACCGAATGGTGCGAGGCGTCCTGATCACCAAAGAAGATCTTGCCCGATGTCGGGAAATCGAGGCCGGCGATCAGCCGCAACAGCGTCGTCTTGCCGGAACCCGACGGGCCGAGCAGCGCGATCAGTTCGCCGGAGGCGATCTTCAGCGACACGTCGTTCAGCGCCGGGAAACGATCGAATTCCTTGCGGATATTGTTGATGGTGACTTCCATCTAGCCTCAGACCTTTCAATGCCTGCCGCCGGCAGCGCCGGCACCGAACCGAAGTTCGAGAAGGGTTTTCAATGCAAGGGTGACGAGCGCCAGCAATGCCAGCAGCGAGGCCACCGCGAAGGCCGCAACGAAGTTATACTCATTATAGAGTATCTCCACATGCAGCGGCATGGTGTTGGTGAGGCCGCGGATATGACCCGAGACGACAGAGACGGCGCCGAACTCGCCCATGGCGCGGGCGTTGCAGAGGAGCACGCCGTAAAGCAGGCCCCATTTGATGTTCGGCAGCGTCACATACCAGAAGGTCTGCCAGCCGGACGCGCCGAGCGACAGGGCCGCCTCCTCGTCGCCTGTGCCCTGGTCCTCCATCAGCGGGATCAGTTCGCGCGCGACGAAAGGAAAGGTGACGAAGACCGTGGCGAGCACGATGCCCGGCACGGCAAACAGGATGGTGATGCCGTGGCTCTTGAGGATCGGGCCGAGCAGACTGTTGGAGCCGAAGAGCAGCACGTAGACCAGGCCGGAGATGACCGGCGAGATCGAGAACGGCAGATCGATCAGGGTGATCAGGAAGGACTTGCCCTTGAACTCGAACTTGGCGATCGCCCAGGCAGCGCAGAGCCCGAAGACGAGGTTGAGCGGAACGGAAATCACCGCCACCAGAAGCGTCAGGCGGATCGCCGCGGCGGCATCGGGCTCTATCAGGGCCTCATAATATTCCAACCAACCCTTGCGGAAGGCTTCGACGAAGACGGATACCAGCGGCAGGAGCAGGAAGAAGGCGAGGAAAACCAGCGCCAGCCCGATCAGCAGGAACTTTGCGAGCGGCCGCTCGTCGGCGGGGCTCCGGAATCGCGGCGGGTTGCCGAGCGCTGCGCGGGAGACTTCAGACATTGCCGTATCTCCTGCGGTTCCAGGCCTGGATGAGGTTGATGACGAAGAGCATCACGAAGGAGATGGTCAGCATGATGGTGGCGATCGCCGTCGCACCCGCATAGTTGAACTCCTCCAGCCTGATGACGATCAGCAGCGGCGCGATCTCCGAGACGTAAGGGATGTTGCCGGCAATGAAGATGACCGAACCATATTCGCCGACGCCTCTGGCGAAGGCGAGCGCAAAACCGGTCAGGATCGCCGGCGTCAGCCCCGGCAGGATCACCTTCGAAATCGTCTGGAAGCGATTGGCGCCGAGGGTGGCGGCGGCTTCCTCCACCTCGCGGTCCAGCTCTTCCATGACCGGCTGCACGGTGCGTACCACGAAGGGAAGCCCGATGAAGACCAGTGCCACGATGATGCCGAGCGGCGTGAAAGCGATGCGGAACGGCATGAACAGCGATCCCACCCAGCCGTTCGGTGCATAGAGCGCCGCAAGCGCAATACCGGCGACCGCCGTCGGCAGTGCGAACGGCAGGTCGACGATCGCATCGATCAGCCGGCGACCGGGGAAATTGTAACGGGTCAGCACCCAGGCGACGACGGTGCCGAAGACGACGTTGAGCAGCGCGGCCACGAAGGCCGTGCCGAAGGATATATAAAGTGCGTCCAGCGTGCGCCGGTCGGTCAGAACAGCGAAAAACCCGCTCCAGCCAAGCCCGGCGGTACGCCAGAGCAGGCCAGCAACGGGGATGAGAATGATCAGCGACAGGTAGGCGAGCGAAAAGCCGAGCGTCAACCCGAAACCCGGGATGATGCTCGGCCGTTTCAGTCGCCACTTTGCCGGTGAGGCAGTGGCGTTATGGATCATTTAATATTCCGACTTACTTACCGGGCTTGTAGATCTGGTCGAAAATGCCGCCGTCACCGAAATGTTCGGGCTGCGCCTTCTTCCAACCGCCGAAGATCGGATCGTCAATGGTGACGAGCTTGATGTTCGGCAGCGCCTTCAACAATTCCGGCTTTACCACATCGGGCTTCGAAGGACGATAGAAGTGCTTCGCCGCGATGTTCTGGCCCTCGTCGGAGTAGAGATACTGCAGATAGGCCTCCGCCTGCTTGCGGGTACCCTTGGAATCGACGGTGGCGTCAACGACGGCAACCGGCGGCTCTGCAAGGATCGAGATCGGCGGAACGACGATTTCAAAGGCATCCTTGCCGAATTCCTCGCCGGCGAGATAAGCCTCGTTTTCCCAGGCAAGCAGAACGTCGCCGATCTGGCGCTGCGCGAAGGTGACCGTCGAGCCGCGGGCGCCGGTGTCGAGAACCGGGGCGCGCTTGTAAAGCTCGCCGACATAGGCCTTGATCTTGGCCTGATCGCCTTTGTACTCCTCGTTGGCCCAGGCCCAGGCGGCAAGGTAGTTCCAGCGGGCACCGCCCGAGGTCTTGGGGTTCGGCGTGACGATCGCAACGTCGCCCTTCACCAGGTCGCCCCAGTTCTTGATCCCTTTCGGATTGCCCTTGCGGACGAGGAAGACGATCGTCGACGTGTAGGGCGATGCATGGTTTGGCAGACGGTCGCGCCAGCCGGCCTTGATCTTGCCGGACTTCTCGATCGCGTTGATGTCGCTTTCGAGCGCCAGCGTCACGACGTCGGCCTCAAGGCCGTCGATGACGGAACGGGCCTGCGCGCCGGAACCGCCATGCGACTGGCGAATCGTCACATCCTCGCCGCCTTGCGCCTTCCAGTATTTGGCGAAGGCGACGTTGAAATCCTTGTAGAGCTCGCGGGTCGGATCGTACGAGACGTTGAGAAGCTGGCTATCGGCAAAGGCCGGCGCCACGATGCCGGCCGTCAAGGACAGACCGAGAGCGACGGCGCCCAAACGCGCACCTAGCCGCCAGCCCAATCCCGGGGCAAATTTGAACATGAGGTCCCTCCTGTGGTTCTGCCAAAACTCTATCGGTTGGGTCGTCTTAGTCAATCGAGGCCGGGAAGAAGGCAAAACTGTTTCCCTTTGGGGGCCCGCCACGACAAAGAAACCATTAACCCTCACTACATGGACAGAATGCCAGCATTGGCAAACAGGTGGTTTGCAAAATCACAATCCGGCCATATTCGGGGCTTTGGGGGTGCGGGAGGAGAATTTTACGGGCGATTTGCGAGATACTAGAGGTGTCGGCTGACGTCCATCTTCTGATGGAGGATGCGGATAATATCGATCGCGCTTTCGGAAAACCGATAGAAAACACAATGCGCACCGACGGAATATTTGAAATATCCTTGCCGAATATCAACCGGCCGACCGAGTTTCCGCCCTGCCGCCAATCCTTCCAGAGTTGAGATCAGTTCATCGTGGTAGCGCTCGGCCTGTTCCCAAGACCACGTTTCGACCGTGTAACCCCAAATATCCTCAAGATCCTCTTCCGCGAGCGGTGAAAGCTTATAGTCCCGGCCCTTAGCGGCCATGACGCGCTCGCATCCGTTTCAGAAATGCCTGATTATCAAAGGGTTGTGGCGGGCCAGACTCTTCACCGGCAATCAGAGCGTCCTGTAAAGCTTTGACCCGGGCCTCATGTTCTTCAAGCAGACGCAGGCCTGCCCTGACGACATCGCTTGCCGAACCATAACGGCCGCTTTCGACCTGCGTGTCGATGAAGCTGGCGAAATGATCGCCAAGTGAGATGGATGTATTTCGAGCCATGCTGCCTCCTGCCTCGCCATTATACCAAATTTTGGTACATCGCCAAGCCGGAAGCAATTCTCAAGCCGTCAGCAATTCCCTGACCGGCGCCTTGGTGTCGCCGGCGCCTTCGACGGCATCGGCGATCGTGGTGTTGAACAGCACGTCGCGGGTCGCATCGGCGACGCGGGCGAAGACGTGGCGGATTTCGCAGAGGTGTTCGCCGTCGCAATCCTCGCATTTGCGGTAGGCGGTCTGCGAGAGGCAGGGGAGCGGGGCGATCGGGCCGTCGACCAGGCGCAGAACTTCGCCGAAGGTGATGGCGTCCGCGGGTTTCAGGAGAAGATATCCGCCCTGCTTGCCGCGGCGGGAAACGACGATGCCGGAGCGTTTCAGGTCGAGCAGAATCTGTTCCAGGAATTTCTTCGGAATGCTCTGCTGGAGGGCAATCTCGGAAATCAGCATCGGCTCTTCGGGATCGGCCTGGGCCAGGGCGGCCAGGGCCCGCAGAGCGTATTTCGCTTTCTGGGATATCATCACGCAACCATCGACAATAGCGCCGCCGCAAGGTAAATAGACCTTACGGCGCCGCTCAGTTCAGCTTCGTTCGGGGCATCCACGGGGGCGCCGGAAGGGCGCTCAGGGGCTGCATATCCGCCAGGGGAAACAAAGCCCCGGAGACATGTTCCCGCAATAGCTCAAATCACGAGAAAATACAAACCAATGCAGGGGTTTCCGGGATAAATTCGGTCACTTTTGGTTAAGGCGGCAGGTTTTCTGTGTGAGCGTCGCTTTGGAGAGATATTTGCTCCGCATCACCATGGGAAGAAACGGGTTTTCCTGTCTTTACGCGCGTGGAATCTGGATAATCCAGCAATTGCTCACGGAAGAAGACCCATGACACTGCACGACGCCGCCGGCCAGGATCGCTTAGGATTGGCCGCCATCCTCGACGCAAAGCTCGAAAGCCTCGACCTTGCCGGCCGCCTGGCGCTTGCCGCCGAGCTCGGCCGCGCCGTCTTCACCACCTCGCTCGGCATCGAGGATCAGGTGATTACAGCAGCGATCGGCACGCACCGCCTGCCGGTCGAGGTCTCGACGCTCGAAACCGGGCGGCTGTTCAAGGAAACCGTCGACCTGATCGGCGAGACCGAAGAACGCTACGGCATCGAGATCCACCGTTTTCGGCCGGAACAGGACGACGTCGACGAATACGCCGCGAAATATGGCCTCAACGGCTTCTACGACAGCGTCGAAGCCCGCCACGCCTGCTGTCATGTGCGCAAGCTGAAGCCTCTGGCCAAGGCCTTAGCCGGCGCCGACGTCTGGATCACCGGCCTTCGCCGCGGCCAGTCGGGCAATCGCGCCACGACGCCGTTTGCGGAATACGATGCCGAGCGCAACCTGATCAAGATCAACCCGCTGGCCGACTGGGACATCGAGACGATCAACGCCCATGTGGCGTCGGAGGCGATCCCGGTCAATCCACTCCACAAGCGCGGTTATCCTTCGATCGGCTGCGAACCCTGTACCCGCGCCATCAAGCCCGGCGAGCCCGAGCGCGCCGGCCGCTGGTGGTGGGAAAACGACGAGAAGCGCGAATGCGGCCTGCATGTGCCGGAGAACGCCGCTCAACCGATCGCAGAACCTGGCCCCCAAGCGAACTGAAGCCTTTTTTGTTTGTTTCTAGAGACTACCCGGAGACCGAAATGCCCTTGTCAGTACAGGAAACGGAAGTGAAGAACCCGCCCGTTTCCAGACCGCCGCTCGATCCGCATCTGAAGGCCCTCGAAAACGAAGCGATCCACATCTTTCGCGAAGTGGCGGCGGAATTCGAAAAACCCGTCATGCTCTATTCGATCGGCAAGGACTCCTCCGTCCTGCTCCATCTCGCCCGCAAGGCCTTTTATCCCGGCCGCGTCCCCTTCCCGCTCTTGCACGTGGACACGACGTGGAAGTTCAAGGAGATGATCGAGTTCCGCGACCAGATCGCCGAGAAATACGATCTCGACCTTGTGGTCCACACCAATCCGCGCGGCGCCGAGGAAGGCATCACGCCGTTCAGCCACGGTTCGGCGCTCTACACCGACATCATGAAGACCGAGGCGCTCCGCCAGGCGCTGGATGCCGGCGGCTATGACGCGGCCTTCGGTGGCGCCCGACGCGACGAGGAGGCCTCCCGCGCCAAGGAACGCATCTATTCGTTCCGCACCCCGGACCACAAATGGGACCCGCGCAACCAGCGCCCGGAACTGTGGAACGTCTATAACGGCATGGTTCGGAAAGGGGAAAGCGTGCGCGCCTTCCCGCTCTCCAACTGGACCGAGGTCGACATCTGGCGTTACATCCAGGCGGAGGACATCCCACTCGTGCCGCTCTATTACGCCGCCGAACGCCCCTATGTGGAGCGCGACGGGATGATGATCCTTGCCGAGGATCCGCGGCTTGAACTGCTGCCCGGCGAAACCGTGCAGCAGGGCATGATCCGCTTCCGCACGCTCGGCTGCTTCCCGCTGACCGGCGCCATCCGCTCGACCGCCTCCAACCTCGAAGAGGTGATCGCCGAACTCGAAATCGCCACCGTTTCCGAACGCCAGGGCCGCGCCATCGACCGCGACCAATCCGGCTCGATGGAAAAGAAGAAGCGCGAAGGATATTTTTGAGATGACCGCAACAGCAACTTCGCCCTCCGCGACCATCCTGCCCTTCGCAGAACCCCTGAAGGCGGTGCGCGACACGCGTCCGCTGCGCCTCATCACCTGCGGCTCCGTCGACGACGGCAAGTCGACGCTGATCGGCCGGCTGCTCTGGGACACCAAGGCGGTCAAGGAAGACCAGGCCGCGACGCTTGCCCGCGACTCGGGCGGCCAGAACGACCTCGGCCTGCCGGACTTCGCCCTGCTGCTCGACGGCCTGCAGGCCGAACGCGAACAGGGTATCACGATCGACGTCGCCTATCGTTATTTCTCGACCGACAGGCGTTCGTTCATCGTCGCCGATACGCCCGGCCATGAGCAATATACCCGCAACATGGCGACCGGCGCCTCGACCGCCGATCTCGCCATCCTGCTTGCCGACGCCCGCGCCGGGCTTCTCGAACAGACCCGCCGGCATGCGACGATCGCCGCCCTGATGGGCATCCGCCAGTTCGTGCTCGCGGTCAACAAGATCGACCTCGTCCACTACGACAAGGCTGTCTTCGACAGGATCTCGCACGATTTCCGGGAATTCGCCCTGTCGCTCGGCGTGCGCCAGATCACCGCCATCCCGATGTCGGCGCTGAAGGGCGAAAACGTCGTTTATCCGGCCGATGCCTCGATGCCCTGGTATGACGGCCCGACCCTGGTCGAGACGCTGGAACTGGCGACCGTGCGTTCCACCCAGGCCGGCGGTTTCCGCCTGCCGGTGCAGCGTGTCGTCCGTCCCGGAGAAAGTTTCCGCGGATATCAGGGAACTGTCGCGGGCGGCTCGGTGAAGCCGGGCGACTCCGTCGTCATCCTGCCTTCCGGCACGGTCGCCAATGTCAGCCGTATCGTCACCTTCGACCTGGTGCGCAACGCGGCGGTCGCGGGCGACGCCATCACGCTGGTCCTCGACCGGCAGGTGGACGTGGCGCGCGGCGACGTCATCGTTTCGCTCGACGGCCAGCCGATGACCGGCCACCATTTCGACGCCCAGCTCGTCTCGCTGCAGCCGGGCGGCATCGAGCCCGGCAAACGCTACTGGCTGAAGAGCGGTTCGCGCCGCCAGCGCGTCGCGGTCGAACCGATCAGCCAGCTCGAGCTTGCGACCGGCAAGTGGCAACCGCATGCCTCGACGCTCGCCATGAATGCGATCGGCAAGGTGCGCCTCTCCTTCGAGGAACTGGCGGTCTTCGACGCTTACGAGCAGAACCGCTCGACCGGCGCCTTCATCCTGATCGATCCAGATACGATGAACACGGTCGCAGGCGGCATGATCACCGCCAAGCGCGCCGAAATCGGCGGCATCCACCGCGCTGATACCCCAGGCGGCCAGCGCGTCGTGCTGTCGCTGCCGGCCGATCTCGCCGAACAGTTGATGGCCAGCGAACTCTTCGCCAGCCGCCGCGACGAGACCGAGGTCAAACGGATGACCGCCAAGCAGGCGGCAGAGCTGTTCTCCAACGCCGGCGGAGACATTTGATCGTTTCGATCGGCAGGAAATGGAAAAGGGGCCGGAAGGTCCCTTTTTTGTTGCAAGGTCCCCGTCAGGCAAGCGGCCGCGTCGAACCGCGCTGGATGAGATCGAACGGCAGCTGGATCACCCGGCTCGGCAGGCATTCGTCGTTGATGGCGCGAATGATGAGATCCGTGGCACGATAGCCCATCTGGAAACGCGGCACGCGGATGGTCGTCAGCCTCGGTTCGGCGCAGAGCGCAAAATCCAGGTCGTTATAACCGCAGATCCCGAAATCATCCGGCACGCGCAGTCCCGCCCGTTGCGCCTCGAACAGCGCGCCGAGCGCAAGATCGTCGTTCTGGCAGAATACCGCGTCGACATCGGGCGCCGTTTCCAGCAGCCGCTTGAAGAGGTCGCAGCCGAGCTGCATGCTCGTTTGCTTGTGCTCGGTCATGACGAGGCCCGGATCGTAGAGCCCCGCCTCCTGCATTGCCAGCGCATAGCCGTCATGACGCCGCTGGGCGCGAAGATCGCGGCTGCCGCCGATCAGGCCGATGCGGCGATATCCGCAGGCAAGCAGATGGCGCGTCGCAGTCTCCGCCGCCTCGCGATGATTGATGCCGACCGCGATACCCGAGGGCAGCAGGTTGAGATCGACGATCTGCACCACCGGGCACGGCGCGAGCTCAAGCAGATCGCTGACCCGCTGGTCCTGCAATCCCGTCAGCAGGATGCCGGCCGGATGCTGCGACAGGAAAAGCTTGACCTGGCGGTATTCCTGGTCCGCATCGTGGTTGGTATTGGCATATTGGATGCGGAAATCCGTATCGCGCACCCGTTCCTCAATGCCGCTCATGATGCCGAGATAGGCATGGTTGGTCAGCGCCGGCGCCAGAACCCCGATAATGCCGTTGTGGCGGCTTGCGAGCGCCCGGGCTGCAAGATCGGGTACGTAACCCATCTGCTCCACCTGGCGGAGGATTTTCTGCCGAAGCGGCTCGGACACCTTTTCCGGTTCTCGCAGGGCGCGGGACACGGTGATCGAGCTGATTCCGAGAACATTGGCGACATCGAGCAGGGTCACCCGTTCCGATCTGGCGCGTCTAGGCGGCATGCGCTTTGCGGCCCTCTCCCCTGCCAGTTGCAGGCAGTACCGCCGAAGCGGTTCCTGAGCCGGAAGGTCTTTCAACAAGTTACACGTTCCCGCCGCCATGATGCCTTAGCGAGATGGCGATCCCTAGTATAATTTCGCCCTGCCAAAGTGCGGGTTGTGGATAAGACCGATCCAAAGCGCCAAGCCCGACGCAATCGGCCGTGCCGCGCGCGAGCTGAAACTATGGTTTTTACAGGAAAGGCAATCGGGAGAGCGAGATCTCTTGGGAAACCAAGGATCGGCTGGTCGGAGTGGAGTGATTCGAACACTCGACCCCCACGTCCCGAACGTGGTGCGCTACCAGACTGCGCTACACTCCGTGACCAGCGGCGCCTCTATAGACCAGCATTTTTCATTGTACAAGCGCCGCTCATGAAAAATATGCGACAGCTTCGCGATCGCGCACGCCCTCGCTCCGGAAAGGCGGAAAACCGGGGCGTTGCAAAAAAGCGGCGCAGGAGAAATTTGATGTCGAGCGGCGTTCATCGCCTCGCGAAGCCTGACAAAAATCTGTTACGTGCAGTCTCGAAAGACTTGCCTCAAAAAGCCTCAAAAGCCTTGCCTCCCGGGCACAACAGAAGACATGAAGGATTTTTCACGATCATGAGCCGCCGCGTCCTCGCATCGACCGCCCTTTTCGCGCTCGCCCTTTCGGCCTGCACCACCGTCAGCGTTGCCAGCAATCCGATCGAGAGCCGCTGGGTGGGCCACTCGGCCGGCGAGTTCTTCGCGAAGTTCAGCCCGCCGATCAGCGACACCAGCGACGGTTCCACGACCGTCTATACCTGGCGTGGCGGCTATAATCGCATCAAGCAGCAGGGCGGTCGCAGCACCAGCGTCAGCTGCACGGCGAAGATCACCGTCTCCTCCAGCTACGTGATCCGCGACATCACCATCATTTCCGATCGTCCGGGCGCCAACGGCCCGAGCTACTGCACGGAACTGCTGGCCGCCAGCTGAGGCGAGCGAGCCCGCGATAGCGGATCCACGTCATGAAAGCCACCGGCCGTCGCCCAACGGGGTGACGGCCGGTGGCTATTTTTGAATGCGCCGCAGCAAAAGCGGTGCTAGACCTCTCCAGCGCCTTGAACGGCGCAATCGATGCGATCCGAGACCTGGCGCAAACCGGCAACGCCGTTGTGGCCATCATCGATATCGCATCAGGCACGGAGGCCCGGCATGGCGGAAGACGTTACCTTCGATATGGAATTCACTCCTTCCTACGGCGTGCCGGTCAGCGTGGCCGAAGGCGTGCAGCGGCTGACCGTCAACAATCCTTCGCCCTTCACCTTTCACGGCACCAATAGCTATATTGTCGGCGGCTCGTCGGTGGCGGTCATCGATCCGGGCCCGGAAAACGAGGCGCATTTCGAAGCGTTGATGGCAGCGCTGAAGGGCCGCGAGGTCACCCATATCTTCATCAGCCACACCCACCGCGACCATTCCCCGCTTGCCCGTCGGCTGGGCCAGGAGACCGGGGCGCCGACCGTTGCCGAAGGCCCGCACCGGGCCTCGCGGCCGCTGCATGCGGGCGAAGTCAACCCGTTCGCCGAAAGCGCCGACACCGGCTTCGTGCCGGATATCATGGTCGCGGATGGCCAGGTGATCGAAGGCGACGGCTGGGCGCTGTCGGCCGTGCATACGCCGGGCCACACAGCCAACCATTCCGCCTTCGCATTGGAAGGAACCGGCGTCTTGTTTTCCGCCGACCACGTGATGGCCTGGGCGACGACGATCGTCGCGCCGCCGGACGGTTCGATGGCGGATTTCATGGCCTCGATCGAAAAACTGCTGCCGCGCGAGGACCGCATCTTCTTTCCGGGCCATGGCGGACCGGTGAAGGAACCGGGCTCGTTCCTGCGGGGGCTTCGCACCCATCGGCGCATGCGCGAACGCGCCGTGCTGGAGCGCATCAAGGCCGGTGACCGGCTGATCCCCGACATGGTCAAGGTGATCTATGCCAGCACCGATCCGCGCCTGCATGGAGCGGCGGCCCTTTCGGTGCTTGCGCATCTGGAAGACTTGGTCGAGAAAGGCCGCGTGCTGACCGAAGGCCCGCCGTCGCTTGCGGGTACTTACTGGCCGGCTTGAAGCGTGCCGCAATCCTTCGGATTTAGCATGACCCGCTTCAAATCCTTAGTTTCTCCGCATGTCGTTATCGCAAAACCGCTGCACACTTTTGCGCGACATGTTTTAGTTCCCGGCTATCCCCAGAAGTTCGGTATCGAGCCGGTCAAGAAAATCCTCGGCGATCGCCTGGCTCATTCCCAGATCGTGCGGGCCGTAGCGCGAGGCGACCCGGATATCGACCGAGGTCGTCTCGGCCTCTTCCCGCAGCCGGATGACGAGGTCGAAACGCAGGCCGAGGATCAGGGTGCGGGCCTCGCCCTGCAGCAGGACATCGCCGGAATTGACGAAAACCGGTGCGAGCGAGGGTTCCGGGCGCGACAGCGGGATCGGCGCCACGTCCGGCACCGGCGCCTGTTCGTCCTGCGGCGCGGGGCGCTGGGAGATATCCGGCGCGATCAGCTCGACGCCTTCCTTCTTCGTGATCGCGATGCGGGCGGAAAGCACCGCCTTCTGCACACCCTGATAGACGCGGTCGAGCGCGCCCTCGTAACGCCTGCCGGTGAGGCCGGGATAGGCGGCGAACTGGACCCGCCGATCGGCAGGCGTGATCACCGTCGCGCGCGGCAGCCATTTCTGGCTGGCCTTCGGCTCAGCGACCCATGGCGGCGGGTCGGCAATATCGGTGGAAATGTCGTAGAGCGGCGGCAGGGTGAAATAATAGAAGGCGCCGGTCGCCACTACGGCGAGCGGAACCGCCGCATAGATCAGCCCTTTCGTCGCCGCAACGCCGCCGCTCGCGCCGACATGCCAGAGCCGCATCAGGCCGATCAGCGACAGAGGCACGGAAACGGCGGCGATCGCGGCTGAAAGAAAGAGCAGAGCCAGGAAATCCGGGGTCGCCAGGGGACCGAAACGATGTGCCAGCGCGGCGATCACGAACAGCGCCAGAGCCGAGAAGGCCAGCCTGCGGGCCGTATAGGCCGAATGGGAAACGGGCCGGACAAAACGGACGGGCATGGGATCGGCAAAGGCTCCATGGCAAAAGCGCTCGCTCATGTGTAAAACAGCTTCGCCCGGAATGGAATCCCAAGGTTGCAGCCCGGCCGAATGAAAAGGAGTTCATTTCATGCGCCCTCACAGCCTTCTCCTCATCACCTCGCTTATCGCCCCGCTTTGCGTCCCGCTGGCCGGCTGCCAGACGATGACGCCGGAGGAACGCCGTGCGGCGGATGAGACCACCTGCGCCAGCTACGGCTTCAAGCGCGGCACGGACGCGATGGCGCGCTGCATGCTCGATATCGAACTCGACCGCCGCGCCGAAGGGCGCTCGATGCAGTCCCGCGCCGATGCGATGATGTGGCGGCCGATGGTGGTCGAACGCCGGGTAATCGTGGAGCGGCGCTAGGCGGAAACAAAGGGCGCGATCGCCCGCCGGGAACTTCTTCCCCTGTCGAATTGTTTGGGTCTCCCAATAAGTCGACGGCTTGAAGGACGTTTCCCATGGCCCATTCGCCCACCCATTATTCCACGACCTCCCATTCCCCCCAATCGACGGCCCGCATTGCCCGACATCCGATCCATCCGATGCTGGTGCCCTTCCCGATCGCGTGTTTCGTCGGCACGCTTCTGACCGATATCGCCTATTGGCGAAGTGCGGAGATGATGTGGGCGAATTTTTCCGCCTGGCTGATCAGCGCCGGCGTTGTCCTTGGCTTGATCGCGGCGATCGCCGGGCTTGTCGATTTCATCGGCGACCGGGCGATCCGCAGCCAACGCCCCGCCTGGCCGCATGTGATCGGCAACCTGATCGTGCTCGTCATCGCCACGATCAACATGTTCATCCACACACGCGATGCCTGGACCTCGGTCGTGCCCTGGGGGCTGACGCTCTCGGCGGTCACGGTCGTGATCCTGATCGTCACCGGCTGGCTCGGCTGGTCGATGGTCTATCGCCATGGCGTAGGAGTTACCGAATGATGTCCATGATTTCCTCCAGAGGCGCCGGCCGCGCCGCCGCTGTCGCGCTTCTTTTCTCCTCGACCTTCCTCGTGGCGGCACAGGCCGCCGACGGCTTCGATCCGATGAGCCAGGTCGGCCCCAACCCCGTGCTTCCAGAACCGCAGCAATATCTGTTTCCGCCGATGCACCTCGCCAAGGTGGTCGGCTGGAAGCCCGGCCAAACGCCGACAGTGGCGGCCGGGCTGAAGATCGAAGCGATGGCGACCGGGCTTCAGCATCCGCGCTCGCTCTATACGCTGCCGAACGGGGATATCCTGGTGGTGGAATCGAAGGCGCCCGGGCTCGAACCTGTCAAACGGCCGAAGGACCTTGTGATGGGCTGGATCGAGTCGATCACGACGGGCGGCGGCGGTGAAGGCGGCGAAAGCAACCGCATCACCCTGTTGCGCGATGCCGATGGCGACGGCAAGCCGGAAACGAAGAGCGTGTTTCTCGATCACCTCAACTCGCCGTTCGGCGTGGCACTGGTCGGCAGCGACCTCTATGTCGCCAATACCGATGCGATCATGCGCTATCACTACAATACCGGCGACACCAGGATCACCGACCCCGGCACGCGGCTGGCCGAACTTCCGGGCGGTCCGATCGATCACCACTGGACCAAGAGCCTGGTGGCAAGCCCAGATGGCTCTCTGCTTTATGTCGGCGTCGGCTCGAACAGCAACATTGCCGAGAACGGCATGCAGGCGGAGAAGGACCGGGCGGCGATCTGGGAGGTGGACCGGGCGAGCGGCCGTTCGCGGATCTTCGCGACCGGCCTTCGCAATCCGAACGGGCTGATGTTCGAGCCGACCACCCACGCGCTCTGGGCTGTCATCAACGAACGTGACGAACTCGGGCCGGACCTGGTGCCGGACTATATGACCTCGGTGAAGGACGGTGCCTTTTATGGCTGGCCCTACAGCTATTACGGCCAGCATGTCGACCCGCGGGTGCAGCCGCAGCGGCAGGATCTGGTCGCCAAGGCGATCCCGCCGGATTATGCGCTGAGCTCGCACGTGGCGCCGCTGGGCATGACTTTCTACACCGCCGATGCTCTGCCGGCCAAATACAAGGGCGGTGCGTTCGTCGGCGAACACGGCAGCTGGGACCGCGACAAGTTCAACGGCTACAAGGTCGTGTTCGTGCCCTTCAAGGACGGCAAGCCGAACGGCAAGGCGGAAGACGTGGTCACCGGCTTCCTCAACAAGGACGAGGCGGCCCGCGGCCGGCCGGTCGGCGTCGCGGTCGACAAGGCTGGCGCGCTGCTGGTTGCCGACGACGCCGGCAATACGGTCTGGCGTGTCACCGGTGCGCAGCAGACGGCAGCGGTGAAATGACGATCACCGGCGGTATTGCAGCTCGATCTTCAGGCCTTCCGGACCATAGACGAAGATCTGGCCGATATCGGTTTCGGGTATGGCGTCGTGTTCGAAGCGGTAACCTGTCGCCGTGATCCGCTCGATGGCGGCGTCGTGATCGTAAAAGCCGAAAGCCACGTGGTTGAACATGCCGGGCGGAAAATCGTCGTCACGATTGACGATGCTCAGATGAATGAAGGGATGGCCGTCGAGATAAAGCCAGCGGCCGGGGTCGGAAAAGGGCGGCCGGTAGCCTTCCTCGGCCCCGAGCACCTTGCCCAGGAACGCGATCATCGCGTCGGCATCGCGCGTATGAATATTGACATGGTCCAAGCGCGGCATGTTTCCTCCCTGTCGCTCCCGGCGGATAAGCTAACACGGGAAGGTCGTCGTCCCAAACCCCCACGGGCAGAAACGGGAAACGGCGGACCTCAGAAATTCTTCATGTCGTAATGGGGAATGCCGACATCGAAGAATTCTTCGCCATAGGCCTTGAAGCCGAAACGTTCGTACATGGAAATCTTGTCGCTCTGGGCCGCCAGATGAAAGCGGTTGCCGCGGGCTTGCCCATGCGCTTCCATGGCAGCGCGGATCATGGCGCTGGCCACACCCTTGCCGCGCCACGGGCTGGTGACGGCGACCCGGCCGATCTTGGCATAATCTTCCGCATAGATGACCCGCAGCGTGCCGCAGACCTCGCCGGAAACGACGGCCACGAAGTGGAAGGCGGTCAGGTCGTCGGCATCGAATTCCATGTCGGCCGGCACGTTCTGCTCGACGATGAAAACTTCGCGGCGAAGGCGGAAACCTTCGTTGCAGAGCGTGCTGAAGACGGGCACGGCGAGAACGGTGACTTGGTTCATGATGGTCTCCTCGGCTGCATTTCCGAACGCCTATTTGTTTTTTCGGCGACGGCCGGCATGACATAAACATCCCCAATCGGCTTTTAAAAGCCGGTTCGATCTGCCATGATCCTTCCATGAGCGAACCGCAGAAGCCAATCTCGATTGAAGATGCTATTTCGCCGGCGCCGACGGAGGCAGCCGACGACCTGCACGCGTGGCAGGTCAAAAAACTGGCAGAGCGAAAAAAGTCGGCTGATGAGGGACGATTTGCTTCCGCCGAGACGGTGCGCGCGGTGATCCGCAAATTCATCCCCAATGGATGAACTCGTCTGGCTGGACGAGGCGCTGCAAGATCTCGATGAGATCGGCTCTTATATCGCACTCGACAATCCACAGGCTGCCGAAAACGTGGTTCGCCGCATCGTGGAAGCTGTTTCCATGCTGGCGTGGCCCGAAAGTCGGCCGACTGACTTCGGATGGAGATACACGGCGCCTCACCATTGCCAGCACCCCTTATATCGCGTTTTATCGTCTTCGCGAACGGGCGGAGATACTGGCCATATTTCACACGTCCCGAAAATGGCCGGACCATCTGAAATAGGTACGGGCACTCATCCCCTCCTCCTTTCGATCGCCGCCTGGGCTGCCGCAAGGCGGGCGATCGGTACGCGGAAGGGCGAGCAGGAGACGTAGTCGAGATCGGCATTCTCGCAGAAGCGGATCGAGGCGGGATCGCCGCCGTGTTCGCCGCAGATACCGAGCTTCAGGTCGTTGCGGGTCCGGCGGCCGCGCTCGGCGGCCATCTGGATGAGTTCGCCGACGCCGTCGAAATCGAGCGAGATGAACGGGTCGTGCTCGATGATACCCTTCCTCTGATAGGTGGGGATGAAGGCCGCCGCATCGTCGCGCGACATGCCGAAGGTCGTCTGGGTCAGGTCGTTGGTGCCGAAGGAGAAGAATTCGGCCGTCTCGGCGATGACATGAGCGCGGATGGCGGCGCGCGGCAGCTCGATCATCGTGCCGGCGAGATAAGCGATCGGCACGCCGGTCTCCTTAGCGACATCCTCGGCGACGCGGTCGATGACGCCCTTCACGTAATCCAGTTCCTTGCGCAGGCTGACGAGCGGCACCATGATTTCCAGCTCGACCGGTTCGCCTGTGAGTTTTCCGGCCTCGACCGCCGCCTCGAAAATGGCGCGCGCCTGCATTTCGGCAATTTCAGGATAGGAGATCGCCAGCCGGCAACCGCGATGGCCGAGCATCGGGTTGAATTCGTGGATGGCGTCGATGCGGCGGGCGAGGAAAGCGGGCGGCATCGCCATCGCCTTGGCGACCTCGGCGATCTCTGCTTCCGTCTTCGGCAGGAATTCGTGCAGCGGCGGATCGAGCAGGCGGATCGTCACCGGCAGGCCGTGCATGATCGAGAAGAGCTCGATGAAATCCGAGCGTTGCATCGGCAGGAGTTTTCCGAGCGCCTCGCGACGGCCCTTCTCGTCCTCAGCGAGGATCATCTCGCGCATGACGTGGATGCGGTCGCCTTCGAAGAACATGTGCTCGGTGCGGCAGAGGCCAATGCCTTCGGCCCCGAAGGAACGGGCGGCGCGGGCGTCCTGTGGGGTGTCGGCATTGGTGCGCACGGTCATGCGGCGGGTCTTGTCGGCCCAGGCCATAAGCTTGCCGAAATCGCCCGACAGCGCCGGCTGGATCATCGGCACCGCACCCTTCAGCACCTGGCCGGACGAACCGTCTATCGTCACCGTGTCGCCGCGCTTCAGCGTCATCCCGCCGCTTCCGATCAGGAGTTCGTTGCGCATGTCGACGCGCATCGAGCCGGCACCGACGACGCAGGGAATACCCATGCCGCGGGCGACGACTGCCGCATGGCTGGTCATGCCGCCGCGGGTGGTCAAAATGCCTTCGGCGGCGTGCATGCCGTGGATGTCTTCCGGGCTCGTTTCGATGCGCACCAGGATGACCTTGCGGCCTTCGTGCTCCGCCTCGACCGCCTCCTCGGCGGTAAAGACGATCTCGCCGGTCGCAGCGCCGGGGGAAGCCGGCAGGCCGGACCCGACCACGTGGCGCTCGACGCGCGGATCGATGGTCGGGTGGAGAAGCTGGTCGAGCGAGGGCGGCTCGATGCGGCAGACGGCCTCTTCCTCGGTGATGACGCCCTCCTCCACCATGTCGACGGCGATCTTCATCGCCGCGCGGGTGGTGCGCTTGCCGGAACGTGTCTGCAACATCCACAGCTTGCCGCGCTCGATGGTGAATTCGAGGTCTTGCATGTCGCGGTAATGGATTTCCAGCCGGTCGCAAATCGCCTTGAATGCGGCAAACGCCTCCGGCATCAGCTTTTCCATCGACGGCTTTTCCGAGCCGGAGGCGATACGCCCCTCTTCGGTGATCGATTGCGGCGTGCGGATGCCGGCGACGACATCCTCGCCTTGGGCATTGACCAGAAATTCGCCGTAGAGCTCCCGTTCGCCGGTCGAGGGGTTGCGGGTGAAGGCGACGCCGGTCGCAGACGACGAGCCGAGATTGCCGAACACCATGGTCTGGACGTTGACCGCCGTGCCCCATTCCTCCGGAATGCGGTGAAGCATGCGGTAGGTCACGGCGCGCGGGTTCATCCAGCTCGAAAAGACGGCGCGGATGGCGCCCCAGAGCTGCACATGCGGATCCTGCGGAAAGCTGGTGTCCAGCTCGTCCTCGATCATCCTCTTGTAGAGGCTGACGATATGCTGCCACTCGACCGCCGAAAGATCGGTGTCGTAGTCGTGGCCGAGGCGGGCTTTTTCGTCTTCCAGGATCTCTTCGAAGATCTCGTGGTCGAGGCCCATGACCACATCCGCATACATCTGGATGAAGCGGCGGTAACTGTCCCAGGCAAAGCGCGCATCGCCGGCATCGTGCCCGAGCGCCTGCACGGTCTCGTCGTTGAGGCCGAGGTTGAGGACGGTGTCCATCATGCCCGGCATCGAGGCGCGGGCGCCGGAGCGCACCGACAGCAGCAGAGGCTTGACCTTGCCGCCGAAGACGCGTCCGGTCTGGCCTTCGATGACGGTTATCCCTTCGAGGACCTGCGTCTTCAGGTCATCGGGAATGGTTCTGTTGTTGTTGAAATAGAAAACGCAGGCATCGGCGACAATGGTCAGTCCCGGAGGAACGGGCAGGCCAAGGCTTGCCATCTCGGCGAGATTGGCGCCCTTGCCGCCCAGCCGCTCGACATCCGCGGCGCGGCCCTCCGCCTCGCCGCCGCCGAAGCGATAGACCCATTTCGACATTGCTGCTCTCCACCCGTCGCAGTCTTTTACGCATAACTACAAGTTTTATGACGGTTTGGAAACGGATATGGGCAGGATTATGTTGCGCCGCAACAAAAGCGGTCACATGCGGTTTCAAAATAAGCTTGGGAGGGCTTTAAAAACAAAGCTTTGCGGGGCCGGATCACAGGCGGCCCCGCAAAGCTTTCCGCCCGGGACAGGAAACCCGGACGGGGGGTGGGAAACTTTCAAGTCGGACTGCGAAGCGTATGGACGCTCAGGCGCGTTCCAATTCCACAGTCAACAAAACAACAATAATCCGAAAATTACATCCCCCATATGGGTGATTCTACGTAGATGCAGGTAAATTTATACCGGAGACATAAAGTTGAAAATTGATCCTCGTCAATGAATGGCAAAAATCATGTGCGACGGAACGATCAACCCGCCTCAACCGGACCCGCTCAGCTCGCCTCGCGCAGCAGTTCCGCGGTCTGCAGATCGACGGAAACGAGCTGGGAAACGCCCTGTTCAGCCATTGTCACGCCGAAAAGACGGTTCATGCGGGCCATGGTGATGGGATTGTGGGTAATGATGATGAAGCGAGTTTCGGTGGAGGCCGCCATCTCGTCCATCAGATTGCAATAGCGTTCCACATTGTGGTCGTCCAGCGGCGCATCCACCTCGTCCAGCACGCAGATGGGGGCCGGATTGGTGAGGAAGACGGCGAAGATCAGCGCCATCGCTGTCAGCGCCTGCTCGCCGCCAGACAGGAGCGTCATGGTCTGCGGCTTTTTGCCGGGCGGGCGAGCGAGGATTTCAAGGCCCGCCTCGAGCGGATCGTCCGATTCGATCAACTGCAGTTCCGCCGTGCCGCCGCCGAAGAGATGAGTGAAAAGCCGCTGGAACTGCTCGTTGACCACGTCGAAGGCGGCGAGTAGCCGTTCGCGGCCTTCGCGGTTGAGGCTCTGGATCGCGCCGCGCAGCTTGCGAATGGCGTCGATCACATCGGCGCGCTCGCGCATCAGGTTGTCGAGCTTGTCGGAAAGCTCCTTCTGCTCTTCGTCGGCGCGCAGGTTGACGGCCCCAAGCCGTTCCCGCTCCATGCGCAGGCGATCGACCTCGCGCTCGATCTCGCGGACGTCGGGAAGCGCCCCGTCGGGCTTCAGGCCCGCCAGCCGCAGGACCTCGTGCGGCGGGACGTTGAGCGTTTCGCGGATCCGCACCTCGCTCTCGTGACGTTTTTCCGCCGCCGAGACCAGGCGCTCCTCGGCACGGCCGCGCTTCTCCCGCGATTCGGCGAGTTCGGACAAGGCAACGACCGCGATCCGGTCGGTTTCGCGCTGATAGGTTTCCGCCTCGGCCAGCCGGTCGGCGGCAGCGCGGCGGGCCTCCTCCGCCTTCTGGAGTTCGGTCAGCAGCGCACGGCGTTTGTCGTCGAATTCCTCGGGCGCGGCTTCGAGATCGGCGATCTCTTCGCGGGCCTCTTCCTCACGTTCTCTGAGGCTCTCGATATGGTCGGCGGCGCTTGCCGCCCGGGCGGTCCAGGAGGCGCGCTCCTGGGCTATCGCGGCAAGGCGACGCTTGCGGGCCTCGGTCTCGCGGCTCAAGCCCTCGTAACGGGCGCGCGCTTCGGCGAGCAGGCCGCGATCGATCGCGACAACCGCCTGCTGATCACGCAGCCGGTTATCGAGATCGGAAATATCGGGCGCATCCTCGAGTTCGATGCGGGCGTTTTCTTCCTGGATGCCGAGATCCTCGATCTGGGCAGTTACCTGGCTGACCGCCTCGCCTGCCACGTCGCGGCGACGCATCAGGTCGCCGGCGGCGCGTTCTGCAGCGGCCAGCGCATCGCGGGCTTCGGACAGCTGGCGGGCGGCGATGCGGGCGCGGTCGCGGGCATCCGTAAGGCGCCGTTCCGCAGCGGAGATTTCCGAGGCGGCGACAGCGAGCGCCACTTCGGTTTCGGAGAGCACGATCCGCGCTTCGTCGATCTCGGCTTCCAGTTCCGAGAGACGGTTCTTCTGGGAGAGCCGCAAGGCGGCGGCACCCGGAGCTTCGGAACCGGTAACGTGGCCGTCCCAACGATAGACGGCGCCTTCGCGGGTCACCAGCCGCTGGCCGGGCCGCAGCAGGCGCATCATCCGCTGGGCGTCCGCGGCCGCGACGACGCCGATCTGGCCAAGGCTGCGGGACAGCTCCGGCGGCGCGGTAACATGGGCGATCAGCGGCTGGGCACCCTGGGGCAGGCCGGGATCACCGGACCCGTCGCCATTCACCGACCAATAGGTCGGAGCCGCGGCATCGACCGGGCTGTCGAGATCTTCCCCCAGTGCGGCACCGAGGGCTGCCTCGAAACCGCGGTCGACGCGGATCATGTCGGCAACCGCGACGAAATCCCCCGCCGTGGCGCCTGCCGCCAGCATTTTCGAAATGGTGCGGGCCTCGGTCTCCAGCGCGTTGAGCGCCGAGCGGGCCGCTTCCACCGGGCCGCGGGCCATCAACTCGGCCGAGCGCGCGGCAGAAAGTGCAGCTTCCACATCCTCGGCAGCGATCGTCGCATCCTCGACGGCGATTTCCGCCGCTTCGACCGCCTCGCGCCTTTCGGCCGGGTCGTCGAGGCCGGAGAGACGCTCGTTGATGGCATCGAGTTCGTTCGTCGCATCGCCAAGCTGCCGGTCGAGGCGCTGGCGGCGTTCGGTCAGATCGCGGATCAGCCGTTCGAGCTGGTTACGACCGGCGGCGGCCTCGGCGCGCTCGGCGGTGATCGCCGAAAACAGCGCTTCGCTTGCCGCAAGCGACGCGGCTGCAGCCTCGAAGGTCTCGCGCATCTCTTCGGCTTCGGCGCCGGTATCGGCGAGCATGTCGTTGAGCTCGGCCTCTTCCTCGCTAAGCTTTTCGAGGAAGGAGGTGTTGTCGGCGGCAAGCCGCTCCTCGCGGCTGATATCCTCGCTGAGCTGAACAAGCCGGCGGGTCAGTTCGTCGCGGCGCTTCAGGAGGCGGTTCGCCTCTTCCTCCAGCTGGCCGCGGGCGATCTGCAGGCGCTGCAAGGCTGCACCTGCCTTCGCTTCCTCCTCGCGCAGTTCCGGCAGCTTGAGGCTGGCGATCGCCTGGTTCTTGGCGGCCTCCATCTGACTTTGAGCCTTTTCGGCAACGACGCTGGTCACCTGGTTGAGCGCGCTTTCCGCCTCGCCTTCCGCCTCCCTGGCCTGAACCCAGCGGATATGCAGCAGCATCGCCTCGCGGGCACGGATATCGGCCGACAGGGTCTTGAAACGGTTAGCCTGGCGGGCCTGACGCTTGAGGCTCTCGATCTGGCTTTCGATCTGCGAGAGCACGTCGTCCAGTCGTTCGAGATTCCCTTCGGCGGCCCGCAGCCGCAGTTCCGCCTCGTGGCGGCGCGAATGCAGGCCGGAAATGCCGGCGGCCTCTTCGAGGAGCTGGCGGCGTGCCTGGGGTTTGGCCTGGATCAGTTCGCCTATGCGGCCCTGCCCGACCATGGACGGCGAGCGGGCGCCGGTCGAGGCATCGGCAAACAGCAGCTGCACGTCCTTGGCGCGGGCTTCCTTGCCGTTGATGCGGTAGACGGATCCGGATTCGCGCTCGATGCGGCGGGTCACCTGGATCTCGTCGGAATCGTTGAAGGCAGCAGGCGCCGTACGGTCTGAATTGTCGAGATAGAGGCCAACTTCGGCCGTATTGCGGGCCGGCCGGTTGCCGGAGCCCGAGAAGATCACGTCGTCCATGCCGGACGCGCGCATGTTCTTGTAGGAGTTTTCCCCCATCACCCAGCGCAACGCCTCGACAAGGTTCGACTTGCCGCAGCCGTTCGGGCCGACCACGCCGGTCAGCCCGCGCTCGATGATAAATTCCGTCGGTTCGACGAAAGACTTGAATCCGAGAACGCGCAGCTTGTTGAACTTCATGCCGCGCCCCTCACCTTCCCGTCGGGGAAGGTGTGCTCACGATAGGCTGTCGATGAGCTTGGACATGGATTCAACCGACATATCTCCCGAATACTTCTTGCCGTTGATCAGGAAGGTCGGCGTGGAATTGACGCCAAATTCGTCCGCAGCCCTCTTCACGACAGCATTCACTTCATCGAGAAGCTTCTGGTTCGTCAAGCAGGCCTCGAAAGTCTGCTGTGAGTAACCTGCCAGTTTGACCGTCTGGAGCAGCGCATTGCGCACATTTCCGTCCGCCGGCGACGCCCAGCCGCGCTGCTGCTTGAAGAGCATCGAGACCATCGGGAAATACTGGGCAGGCGTCGAAAGCTCGGCGGCGTTCTGCGGGCTGCAGCGGGCGAGCATGAAAGCGGCGGTCGCAACCGGATCGAACGGGAATTCGCGGATGATGAAGCGCGCCTTGCCGCTGTCGATATACTTGGTCTTGATCGTGTCGAAGGTCTTGTTGTGGAAGTTGGCGCAATGCGGGCAGGTCATCGACATGTATTCGATGATCGTGACCTTGGCCTTTTCGTCGCCCAGCGCCATTTCCGGCAGCGGGCCCGGCTTCAGTGCAGCGGCCATGTCCACGTCGCCCTGGGATTCCGGCATTTCCTGCGCAAAGGCTTCGGAAGCGCCGAGCGGCAGCGCCAGGCAAAGGGCGGTTACAGCCACTCCGCCGAGAAGCGTGCGCCTGGTCATGGTCATTTCGTTCATCTGCATGGAACACCCGTGTGCGAGAAATCTTCAATAAAGGTGACATTCCGTATCGCGGCGCCCCAGCGCGAACAAGCTGTCGATAAGCAAATCTCTTCAAAGAATTGTGACAAATCGGAGGTCTATCAAGAGGATCGGCAGGTTTATCTCTCAGACTTTGCGTTTCTGCTGCAGAACGGCGGTGCCAAGCCTTGCTACCGCCTTCTTCAGCGCCTCGCTTTCGATCCCTTCCATCATGGTTTCCAGCCGCCTGGCGGCCTCGCCCTTCAACGGCGGCGGCTTGCGGGGATGCTTGAAGGTCTGGGACACCGGTTTCTGGACGATGCGGATCTGGCGCACAGCCGGAAAACCGAAAAAGCCGTTGATGCGGGCGATCAGTTCACCCTGGGCATGGGTGAGGAAAAGAGCGCGCGCCCCTTCGCAGGCAATCGTCAGAACACCAGCCTGATGACCGCCGCCCGAACCGGTGCCCTCGTCGCGTCGCGGCCAGGCGATCTTTTCCGGCCGCGTGCAATCGGCAAAGTCCTCGCCGGCGATCTCGTCCCAGGAGCCGAGCAGTGCCGTCGATATGCCGGCGCGGCGGGCAAGCACCGGATCGATGATGCCGTTGGCGATTTCCGATATCTGCAGCTCGCGTTTCTTGGGATAACTCATGACGCCCGCCATTGCGGCACCGGCAGGCCTTGATGCCGGCGCACTATTCCCACAACTATACGCCATCTCTTCCCACTACGGCAAACGATGCTCCAGACGATCAACATCACCCATGCGCAGAAGCTGCTGACCTGGTACGACCGGCATCACCGCGAGCTTCCATGGCGGGTAAGCCCGGCTGCGGCAAAGGCCGGAAGGCAGGCCGATCCCTACCACGTCTGGCTTTCGGAAGTGATGTTGCAGCAGACCACCGTGCAGGCGGTGAAACCCTATTTCGCCAAATTCCTGACGCTCTGGCCCAAAGTGACGGACCTTGCGGCCGCACCGGTCGAGGACGTAATGGCAGCCTGGGCGGGGCTTGGTTATTACGCACGCGCCCGCAACCTGAAAAAATGCGCCGAAGCGGTTGCGGCCGAGCATGGTGGTGTGTTTCCCGACACGGAGGAAGGCCTGCGAGCGCTTCCCGGCATCGGCGACTATACGTCAGCCGCCGTTTCGGCCATCGCCTTCAACCGCCAGTCCGCCGTCATGGACGGCAATGTCGAGCGAGTGATTTCGCGGCTCTATGCCATCGACGCGCCGCTTCCGGGCTCGAAGCCGGCGATGAAGACAAGGGTGGCTGAACTGACGCCCACTGAGCGGCCCGGCGATTTCGCGCAGGCGATGATGGATCTCGGCGCGACGATCTGCACCCCGAAACGGCCGGCCTGTGCGCTCTGTCCCTTCCGCGACGATTGTCTCGCCTTTGCAGAACACGACCCTGAGCGGTTTCCTGTCAAGGCGGCAAAAAAGGAAAAGCCGGTGCGGCTTGGCGCCGTCTTCGTCGCGGTGACGCCGGAGGGCGAAGTGCTGCTCAGGCGACGGATCGACAGCGGCCTCCTCGGCGGCATGACCGAAGTGCCGACCACAGCCTGGACGTCGCGCATCGACGGCGGGACGACGACGGAGCACGCCCCCTTCCCGGCCGCATGGGAAGCGTCCGGCACCGTCACCCATGTCTTCACCCATTTCGAACTGAGGCTCTCGGTCTTCCGGGCGAAGACCGAGAGGGTCGCCACCGCCGACGGATGGTGGGAACCGGTCACAAATCTCGAGGCCCAGGCCTTGCCGACGGTGATGAAAAAAGCCATCACCCAGGCTATTCCACTGGCCTTCGAAAAATCTCCGAACTGATATTCCCAGGACATGTTCATGGCAGCCAAGATCGACCACATCGTCTTCGACATCGGCAAGGTGCTGATCCATTACGATCCGAACCTTCCCTATGCCCGCGTCATCCCGGACGAGGAGGAACGCAGATGGTTTTTTGAGAACGTCTGCACCCATGAATGGAACCTGGAACAGGATCGCGGCCGCAAGTGGGAAGATGCCGAGGCGCTGCTGGTCGAACAATATCCGGAGCGCGAGGAACAGATCCGCGCCTTCCGCAAATGCTGGCACGAAATGGTGCCGCATGCCTATGACGGCTCGGTCGCGATCATGGAAGGCCTGATCGACAAGGGCCGCGACGTGACGATGCTGACCAATTTCGCCGCCGACACGTTCGCCGAGGCTAGGCAGATCTTCCCCTTTCTCAACAGACCGCGGGGCGTCACCGTGTCTGGCGAGATCGGCCTGATCAAACCGGACGTGGAGATCTACGAAAAGCACGCCCGCGATTTTGGTCTGACGCCGGAAGCCTCGATCTTCATCGACGACAGCCAGGCGAATGTCGAGGGTGCGCGCGCGGCCGGCTGGCAGGCGGTGCATTTCAAGGATCCGGAAACGCTGCGCCAGGACCTGATCGCCCACGGCATCGAACTTTAAGGCTTTGTCTCATGGGCCGGATCTACAGGACCCGGCTTACGGTGCAGACGCGGCCGACGACCTTCAGATCGGACAAACTGTCCTTGAGGACATGCTGCGGGCTATAACGTTCCAGATTGTCCGGCAGGAGTTCGACGCTTCCATTGGCGAACCTCTGCACCCGCCGTGCGATCAGTTCCGCGCCGGTATCGAACAGGTAGACCCGACCGTCCTCCAATTTGCGGTCGCTGGTATCGACGAACATCGGGGCTCCGTCGACGATCGTCGGCGACATGCTGTCGCCCTTGGCGGGCACGACCCGCATGTTTTCCGGCTCGACCGAAAGTCTGGCCCAAAAACCCTGGGGGATGGCCGCCCATGTGGTGTCGTGCGGTTCGAGCGGGGGCTGTCCGGTCGCCTCGTTTTCATAAGCCGGGATGACGATACGATCGGCGAGATCCCAGACCGGGCTCGGCTCGGAAAATCCGGCCGGCTGGATTTCCGGCGCCGCGAAATGGATGATGCCTTCTTCCACCCACCAGTCGTTGCCGAGATATTCGATCGGCACGTCGGCCAGTTCCGCCATCATGTTGAGCGTGCTGTGGCGCGGCTCGGTCTTGCCGTGCCGGTAGTTGTCGAGGGTGTTGTCGTTGAGGCCCAGCGCACCCACCACCCTCAGCCGGCCGCCGGCAAGCTCGCAGAGGATCAGCATCTTCAGCGCCACGGCCTGGCGCGCGGCATCCCTGCCCTCCCAGCTTGGAGAGAACCGCGCCAACGCACGCTCGATCCGGTGGCGCAGCTCGCCATTGACAGGCATGGACATTCTAAAAAACGCTAACCTGGAAATTCGTTCAACCTGATACAACCTACGATATCAAGCGCAGGTGACGGCGGGAATACCTGAAATTTCGCAAAGTCGAGTTTGGCCGGGCGGCAGTGACCGTCAGCGCGACGCCAAAAAAGAAATGGCGCCCGGGATCAGCCTTCCCGGGCGCCAATTATCCTCGTCCGGGACTAGAGGTACGAAACCGGACGAGGCATTCGGTCGATGTGGCGGGACCGGTGGATCAATCCATTTTCGCCATATCGTTTCGGATCACGGATCGCAGTTCGTCGATGGGCTTGAGGGATTTGCCATCGTCGAAATGCCAGAAAGTCCATCCGTTGCATGCATCAAGGCCCTGCACTTTCGCGCCGAGGCGATGAATGGAACCGGCGTCGCCATTTGCCGAGAGCGTGCCGTCGGCGCGGATGATCGCGCTGTGGCGGCGCTTCGCATCGGTCAGGACCTGACCGGGCTTGACGAGACCGCTTTCGACCAGGGTGTTGAAGGCGACACGGGGTTCGGCCTTCTTGCCGGTCATGACCGTCAGTTCCGCCTTGCCGAGCGGTTCGACGGAGGCGATGCGCTCGGAAGCCGCATCGATATAATCCTGCTCGCGCTCGATGCCGACGAAATTGCGGCCGAGGCGTTTTGCGACGGCGCCGGTCGTGCCGGTCCCGAAGAAGGGATCGAGGATGACATCGCCCGGCTTGGTCGAGGCCATGATCACACGGGCAAGCAGCGCTTCCGGCTTTTGGGTCGGATGGACCTTCTTGCCGTCGTCGCCCTTCAGGCGTTCGCCGCCGGAGCAGATCGGGAAGAGCCAGTCGGAGCGCATCTGCACGTCGTCGTTGGAGGCCTTCAGCGCATCGTAATTGAAGGTATAACCCTTCGACTTGGCGTCGCGGCTCGCCCAGATCATCGTTTCATGGGCGTTCTGGAACCGGCGACCCTTGAAATTCGGCATCGGGTTCACCTTGCGCCAGACGATGTCGTTCAGCAGCCAGAAGTTCAGGTCCTGCATGATCGCGCCGACACGGAAGATGTTATGGTAGGAGCCGATGACCCAGATCGTGCCGTTCGGCTTCAGGACGCGGCGGCAGGCAAGCAGCCAGGCGCGGGTGAAGGCGTCGTAGATCTCGAAGGAGGCGAACTGGTCCCATTCGTCGTCGACGGCATCGACCAGCGACTGGTCGGGACGGTGCAGCGTGCCGCCGAGCTGGAGATTGTACGGAGGATCGGCAAAGATCGCATCGACGGAATGATCCGGCAGAGCCTCCAGAGCAGCGACGCAATCACCCTTGATGATGGAGTTTAGCCAAGTGTCCGGACGGACCTGACGGTTCAGGTCGGCCAACGGAAGAACTGCTGCCATTTGCTACTCGCTACGCTCTACTCGATACGAATTTTTACTGCCTGTTATGGTTACCCATTTTGGTTACTAAAGCCTGAAGCGGCGTGCGGTTTCGGGAAAAATTTTGAGGCGTGGAAAGATGGTGCCGGCTTGATCATTCCGACACATGCCGTATCTTTGGAGAACAATGATGGAGTGCAATCATGCCCACCACAAAGGCATCCGCAAAGCGAGGCGAGCAGCCGACAAGAAGAAGAGTGCTTCTTGCTCGAGAGCTCAGCGATGCGGAAATGGCAGCGATCCGCGCCGCGCAGGTCAAGGCGGACGTGCCCTATAATCTCGACGACCTCGACGACGAAGGCAATCTTGTCTCCCGGAAACCCTCGGATCGGGCGCGTTGAAAATCCCTCTTTCGGCGCCAGTCGGTAGCATTGTCGCCTACGAATATCTCTGGCATTCCCAATCCGGAACAAGGGACGACGGTGAGAAAACGCGCCCTGCGGTTATCGTCTTGTCCGCCGTCCGCGATGGAAGCAAAGAGATCGTCTATTGCCTCGGCATCTCGCATAGCGAACCGAAATCTCACCAACGCGCATTACCTCTGCCAACAAAGCTGCTGAGGTATCTCGGCCTCTCGGAGGAGCCGTCCTGGGCTTATACCGACCAGTTGAATGTCTTCATCTGGCCGGGTCCCGATTTACGTCCCGCTTCATGGCTGTCGAGCCGACCGCACACCGACGACAGCTGTTTGATTGGCCATTTGCCGAGCGACTGGTTCGAGTCGCTCAAGATGCATCTTGGAGAAAGCCGGCAGCTCGGCAAGCTCGCCGCCATCAAACGCAGCGAATAAACATCTAAGCCGCATGCACCTCGCGGCTGTCCTTCGGCGCTTCGTCCCTCTCGAACATGCCGCAATCCCTGACGACATGGCCGATGCGCAGGCGGTAGTCGGCAAAGATGCCGCCGCGGCCGGTTTTCTGGGCGGCGCGGTGGCTTTCGAGGTTGCGCCATGCCTTGACCGCCTCCTCGTCCCGCCAGAAAGACAGGGACAGGATTTTTCCGCGCAGGGTGAGACTTTCGAACCGCTCGATCGAGATGAACCCGTCGATGGTTTCCAGTTCGGACCGCAGTTCGCCGGCAAGGTCGAGATATTTGTGGCGCTCGCCCATATAGGGAATGACTTCGAAGATGACGGCGATCATGGCTTTACCAAAGCTCCGTGGGGCATGGAGACGTTCTTGAGGAAGATGCGATCCTCCTTCAGGATGAAACGTTCGCGCTTGGAAAACGCGTAGTTCTCCCGGCCAAGCGGATCGGCCATCAGCCGGGACCGGTAGGTCTCGTAGGCGGCGAGGCTGTCGATGTTGTAGACGCCGTAGGCCGTTGTTGCCGAGCCCTCGTGCGGGCCGAAATAACCGATCAGGCCGGCGCCGCAGCGTGGGATCGCCTGGCCCCAGTTGCGGGCATATTCAGTGAACTGATCCTTCTTGAACGGGTCGATCTCGTAGCGGATGAAACAGGTGATCATGGCTTCGTCTCCTTCTGTTGTGGAGGTGTTTTGCCATATTGCCAGACGAAGATGCTTCGGTTACGGTCGAAGTATGAAAGAAGGTCCAGACATTGCCCGCATCGGGATGCTGTTCGGCGATCCCGCCCGCGCCAACATGCTGACCGCCCTGATGGGCGGCCAGGCGCTGACGGCGACCGAGCTTGCGCAAGCTGCCGGCGTGACGGTGCAGACGGCGAGTTCGCATCTCTCCAAGCTCGAGGAAGGCGGCATCCTCGCCCAGCGCAAGCAGGGCCGGCATCGCTATTTCACGCTTGCAGATGCCGCCGCCGGCACGCTGCTCGAAAACATCATGGGGTTTGCGGCAAGCCGGGGCCACCTGCGCCACCAGCCGGGACCGAAAGATCCGGCACTGCGCAAGGCGCGTGTCTGCTACGATCATCTTGCCGGAGATTACGGGGTGAGGATGCTCGACAGCTTCGTCGCCCGTGGCGCAATCGAGAGCGATGGCGACAACCTGACGATGACCGAGGATGGTCGCGCGGAACTCGGCACGCTCGGCATCGATGTGGCATCGCTCACATCCAATCGCCGGCCGCTCTGCAAATCCTGCCTCGACTGGAGCGAGCGGCGTTCGCATCTGGCCGGAACGCTCGGCAAGGCGCTGCTTGCCCATTTCCTCGAAAACGGCTGGGCACGGCGCAGTGACGAGAGCCGCGCGGTGCTGTTCACGCCGGATGGGGAACGGAAGTTTCTTTCGCTGTTTCCGGCGGGCTGAACGTCATGACCAGCGCGCCTGCATAATCTTCTGCCGCGATGCGATCGCAAAGGCTGCTCCATTCACAGCCCGTGCAAGCGCGGCGGGTCACGCCGGCAGAGAAGGCGCGGCGCAGTTTCTCGACCAGCGCCGGATTGGAGGCGATCACCGCCCCGGTCTCAAGCTCCCGCCCAAGCAGATTGGCGATATCCGCCAGCGCCGCCGCATCGCGACCGGCAACCGAAGCACCGAAACAATGCGCATCTTCATCCGAGAGAAGCGGGGCGCAGATATCGTCGGGGCCGGAGACGATCTCGATCGTCTCGCCGGCGGAAAGCCGGCCGGCGAGACGACGATAATTGGCGACGAAGGCCGGGCTGTAGCCCTCGCCGACAAAGGTCAGCATGCAGAGAAGATGATGCGGCCGCAGCCTCACCGTCACTCTGCCGCGGCGCGATTGCGGGAGGCGACGGCGGCAAGGACGGCTGCCGCCAGGCCCGATTTCAGCGCAGCGCCGACGATGAACGGACTAACACCGGCCCAGAACGCCTTTTCAGCGCCGATCAGTGCCGCGAGCCAGGCCCAGCCGAGCGCAAGGCATAGCAGGTTTGCGATCAGATGCGCCGAGAAGCTGGCGAGGATGCGGCGCCCGCTCCAGCCACGTTCGGCAAGCCAGCCGGCAACGGCCGCAATCACCGGAAAGGAAAAGAGATAACCGGCGGTCGGCCCTGCGAACACGGCAATGCTGCCCGCCCCACCCGCGAGCACCGGCGCTCCAAGTGCTGCTTCTCCCAGCCACGCAAGCACCGTCAAGGCGCCGAGCCGCCAGCCGTAAAGCGCGCCGATCATGGTCACGGCGAAGGTCTGCATGGTGATCGGCACGGGAACCATCGGCACGGCGATCCGGGACGCGATTGCCAGCGCCAGCGTGCCCGCAAGCACGAACAGGATTTTGGCGGGCAAGGACCGCTCGACAAGCCGAAAGGGATCGAAAACAAGCGTCTGGGGGGAATTAATCAGGGACATCGGGCTCTCCTTCAAATTATAGATAATTTTGATTCCCATCTATTTTATGAGATGAATTTTTGACGGAGGCAAGGGGCATGGTGTCGAGTACACAGCGGGCGCAGAGGAAACGATGGCACATCTCGGCAAAAACAGGCCTATAAAGCCGGTTTCCGCGGAAATAAATTATCTATAATTTTTGGAAATGATCAGCCGACGATGGCGAAAGTCTCGCGCGCGGCACCAGTCTTGGCCGGTTGTGGGCCACGGCCGATCCATTGCACGTGCTTCTGCAGGATGGCAGCGGCCTCGTCGATCTTGCCCTGCCTAAGCGCGGCGAGGATGGCGCGATGGTCGTGGTCGGTGCGCTTTTCCCAGCCGGACTGCCAGGCGGAAAACAGGAACCTGGCGCTTGCTGCATGCAGGTCGTCTATAGAGGCGAGCAGGCGCTTCATGCCGCAGGGGGTGAGAATCAGCCGATGGAAGCGGCGGTTCGCCTCTTCCCAGGCATGCACGTCGGCGGCGGCATCGCCTTGCCTCGCCGCCTCCTCCGCCGCGTCCAAAATGGCAGGGGTCAGGTGACGGGCGGCGTGGCGGAGCGCCAGCACTTCCAGCACGGCGCGCATTTCCGCCACTTCGCGGACTTCGGCGAGATCAAAGGAGGCGACGCGCACGCCGCGGCGCGGCTCGCTGATCGCCAGGCCCTGCGCCTCCAGCCGGCGGAATGCCTCGCGCACCGGTACGTGGCTGGTCTCGAATTCCTCGGCGATGTGATCCTGGCGGAGACGGGCACCAGGGGCGAGTTCGCCGCGCACGATGCGATCGGCAAGCACGCGGCTGATGCGGCTGGCGATTGTGTCTTCCGGTTCCTTGCCCATCAGCGTTCCTTAGAGCGCCGTTTTCCGCTTGTCGAGAGCCGCCCGCTCCGCTTGTCCCAGCCATGCGTGACGGTTGGTTGAGGTTTTTCCTGCCATCGTATAAAAGGCCGCCTCACCCTCCATGCAAGGCCCATAAAAGGCATTCCCCCATGAGCAGCTTCGACCTCATCATCTTCGATTGCGACGGCGTGCTCGTCGATTCAGAAATCATCGCGGCGCAGGTGGAATCCAGGCTGCTGACCGAAGCGGGTTATCCGATCAGCGTCGAGGAAATGGGCGAGCGCTTCGCCGGCATGACCTGGAAGAACATTCTCCTGACAGTGGAGAAGGAAGCCGATATTCCGCTGTCGGCCTCGCTGCTCGACAAGTCCGAGACGCTGCTCGATGCGCGGCTTGCCCGCGACGTGAAGATCATCGACGGCGTGAAGTTCGCGCTGGCAAGGCTGACGACGCAACGCTGCATCTGCTCCAATTCGAGCACCCATCGGCTCGACGTGATGCTCGAAAAGGTCGGCCTGAAGCCTTATTTCGCGCCGCATATCTATTCGGCGAAGGATCTCGGGCCGGATCGGGTCAAGCCGAAGCCGGATATCTTCCTGCACGCCGCCGAGCAGTTCAAAGTCTCGCCGGAGAAGTGCCTGGTGATCGAGGATTCCACCCATGGCGTCCATGGCGCCAAGGCCGCCGGCATGCGCGTCGTCGGCTTTACCGGTGCATCGCACACCTATCCGAGCCATGCCGACCGGCTGACCGATGCGGGTGCCGAAACGGTGATCTCGCGAATGATGGATCTGCCGGCGGTCATCGCCGCGCTCGGCGAATGGGCCGGGGCGCTCTGAGCGCCCCGATCGGTACTTTCCAGATTAGTTCCGGCCGCGATTATTTCTGGCGGACCGGCTTCTTTGCCGGGCCGGTGTCGAAGCCGAGGCGGACGCGGGTGAAACGCGAGGCGCCGCCTTGCGCGTTCGGGATCTGTACGTCCGCCTTGTTGAAGATGAACTGGGTGCCGCCGGCCGGCATGTCGACCGGGAAAGCCACCTTCTGCGAATAAATGACGCTGTCGCCGTCCACGACTTCGACGAGGATCGGCAGGGTGACCTTGCCGGGAACGCCGACCGGGCCCTGCACGAGGCGCCCTTGCGCGACGACGTTGATGGTCAGCGTCGTCTCATTGGCGGTGCATTGGCGCGTCGCGTCGGCAAGCGACGCCTGGTAGAGCAGTTTTTCCGGCTTGTTTTCGCCGCCGCGCGCATAGGCGCGGTGAATGGCGGTCTGTTCCAGCATGACGACCGGCGGGCAGAACGCCTGCACGACGGCGGTCGCGGCCTGGCCTGCGGGGGCGGCGGTAGCGGTAGGGGCTAGCCCTTCGGTCGGCGCCGAGGAATTGCAGCTTGCGAGAACCGCTACGAGCGACACCGCCAGAAGACCACGCGAAATCTTTGCAAACACCGTACTCAACCCTCTTCCATCCCAATATCCGGGCAACATCGAAGCGAACCGGAGCTTCACTTTCCGGTCTTTCACCGCCCATTTTCCTGGTCTATATCAGCGGCGCGAATAAAAATCGATTGGGGATTGAAGGTCGTGGACTACATTTCTACCCGGGGCGAAGCTGCCCCTCTCGGATTCCGCGATGCGCTGATGGCGGGACTTGCCCGCGACGGCGGCCTTTACGTGCCACGCCAATGGCCTTCGCTTTCCAAAAAAGAGATCCGCGGCCTGCGCGGCAAGACCTATCAGGAGGTCGCCTTCGAGATCCTCAAGCACTTCGTCGGCGACGAAATCCCCGCCGAAAAGCTGAAAGGCATGATCGACGAGGCTTATGCCACGTTCCGGCATCCGGCCGTCGTGCCGCTGGTGCAGACGGGACCGAACGATTTCGTGCTCGAACTCTTTCACGGCACGACGCTCGCCTTCAAGGACGTGGCGATGCAGCTGCTCGCCCGGCTGATGGATTACGTGCTCGCCGAGCGCGGCGAGCGGGCGACGATCGTCGGCGCGACGTCGGGCGATACCGGCGGGGCGGCGATCGACGCATTCGCTGGCCGCGAGCGCACCGACATCTTCATCCTCTTCCCGCATGGCAAGGTTTCTGCCGTACAGCAGCGACAGATGACCACGTCGAAAGCCGCCAATGTGCATGCGCTGGCGTTGAAGGGCAATTTCGACGACTGCCAGAACATCGTCAAGGAGATGTTCAACGACGTCGCCTTCCGCGACCGGGTCAGGCTTTCGGGCGTCAATTCGATCAACTGGGCGCGGATCATGGCGCAGGTGGTCTATTATTTCACCGCCGCCGTTTCGCTCGGCGGGCCGGACCGGAAAATCTCCTTCACCGTGCCGACCGGCAATTTCGGCGATATCTTCGCCGGTTACGTGGCCAAGAAGATGGGCCTGCCGATCGACCGGCTGGTGATCGCCACCAATGACAACGACATCCTCGCCCGGACGCTGAAGACTGGTCGCTACGAGATGCGCGACGTCAAGGCGACGACCTCGCCTTCGATGGACATCCAGATCTCGTCCAATTTCGAGCGGCTGCTGTTCGAGGCCTATGGTCGCGACGCCGCCTCGGTGCGCGCCGCCATGGCTGGCCTCAAGCAATCCGGCAGCTTCGAGATCAAACCGGAGGCGCTGAAGGCGATCCGCCGCGAATTCCGCGCCGGACGGGCGACGGAGCGGCAGGTTGCTGCGACGATCCGCGAGACGCTTGCCGAGACCGGTTACCTGCTTGACCCGCACACGGCGACCGGCGTTTTCGTCGCAAAAAAGAACGCAAAGCCGGCGAGCCCGATGGTGACGCTTGCGACCGCCCACCCGGCCAAATTCCCGGCCTCGGTAAAATCCGCTTGCGGAATTGATCCGGCGCTTCCATCATGGCTTGCTGATCTTATGCAAAGGGAGGAGCGCTTCGATATCTTGGAGCCTGAGCTTAAGTCCGTCGAAACTTTCATCGGCGAGCATGCCCGCGCTAAGTAAGTAAGGTATCGGCGGCGCCGGAAAGACGTAAACATGAATGTAGAAATCACCCGGCTCGCCTCCGGGTTGACGGTCGTCACCGAAACTATGCCGCATCTGGAGAGCGTCGCGCTGGGTGTCTGGATCAAGTCCGGATCGCGTAACGAGACCGAGGACGAACACGGCATCGCCCATCTCCTCGAGCACATGGCCTTCAAGGGCACCGCCCGCCGCAGCGCCCGCGACATCGCCGAGGAAATCGAGAATGTCGGCGGCGAGCTCAACGCCGCGACATCCACCGAAACCACCTCCTATTACGCCCGCGTGCTCAGGGACCATGTCCCGCTGGCGGTCGATATCCTTGCCGACATCCTGACGGAATCAGCCTTCGACGAGGAAGAACTGCGTCGCGAAAAGCACGTCATCCTGCAGGAGATCGGCGCTGCCAACGACACGCCGGACGACGTGGTGTTCGACAAGTTTTCCGAGGTCGCCTATCGCGGCCAGACGATCGGCCGGCCGATCCTCGGCACGCCGGATACGGTCAAGGGGTTCACCCCTGGACAGATCCGCAACTATCTTTCGCGCAATTACACGACGGACCGGATGTTCGTGGTCGCCGCCGGCGCCGTCGATCATGCGACGTTCACCAAGCAGGTGGAAGAGCGTTTCGCCAGCTTGCCGATGACCCCGAGTTCGCCGCCCGTGCTCGAAACCGCCCGTTATATCGGCGGCGACGTGCGCGAAACGCGCGACCTGATGGACGCACAGGTTCTGCTCGGCTTCGAGGGCAAGGCCTATCACATGCGCGACTTCTACTGTTCGCAGATCCTCGCCAACATCCTTGGGGGCGGCATGTCGTCGCGCCTGTTCCAGGAAGTGCGCGAACACCGCGGCCTCTGCTACTCGGTCTATGCATTCCACTGGGGTTTTTCCGATACCGGCATCTTCGGCATCCACGCGGCGACCGGCGGCAACGAGCTGCCGACGCTGGTGCCCGTCATCATCGACGAGCTGCGCAAGTCTTCGGAAACCATTCACAGCCAAGAAATCGACCGCGCCCGCGCCCAGATCCGCGCCCAGTTGCTGATGGGCCAGGAAAGCCCGGCGGCGCGCGCCGGCCAGATCGCTCGCCAGATGATGCTCTACGGACGCCCGATCCCGAACCCGGAAATGATGGAACGGCTGGAAGGGATCACGACGGAGCGGCTCACCGATCTTGCCGGGCGGCTGTTTTTCGATACAGTTCCGACATTGTCGGCGGTCGGCCCAATCGAACAGCTTGCACCGTTGAGCGACATCACCACGGCACTTGCCACGCCGGGGATCCAGACCAAGAAGGCTGCCGGTTAAACCGGCCGCCCTGCCCGGAGCAGCACTAGCATGACCAAGTCGGTGTTTCGGTTCCTGTCGCGACAGCCGGACACACCAGAGCTTTATGGCGAAAACCACCTGCTCCGGCTCCCCCGTTATTCCGACTACAAGCAGTGGCAGCGGCTGCGCTCGGAAAGCCGTCCCTTTTTGCAACCCTGGGAGCCGGTCTGGCGGCCGGACGAACTGACCGAAGGATCGTTCCGCCTGCGGGTCGTCAGAAGCGGCCAGGAATATGCCTCTGGCCTTGCCGTGCCGCTGCTCCTCTTCCGCCGCGACGACCAGGTGCTGCTCGGCGGCCTGACCATCGGCTATATCCGCCGCGGTGCGGCGCAGAGCTGCATGGTCGGCTACTGGATGGGCGAGAAACATTCCGGCCAAGGCCATATGTTGGCCGCATTGAAGGTGGCTATCCCGTATATCTACGGCGGACTTCAGTTGCACCGGATCGAGGCAGCCTGTATTCCGGAGAACTGGAAGAGTGTACGGCTTCTCGAAAAGGCCGGTTTCGAGCAGGAAGGTCTTTTGCGCAAGTATCTCAAAATCAATGGCGAATGGCGCGACCACCTGATGTTTTCCCGGCTGCCGGAAGACGGTGAGTTCGGGAAGATGCTGAAGCCATGAGCGCCTCGTTCTTGCGTCTTGCGCCGTTGACCCGATTTATGCCGGCGATCATCGCCCTCCTTGCTGCCGCCATGTTTTTGACGGCGGTGCCGGCTGCGCGCGCCGCGGAGCCGGTCAAGATTTCGCGAGACGACACGGCGCTCGACCTCACGAGAACCACGGATATCTACGTCAACCAGGGCGAAGCCTTCCAGGTGTCGACGGCCGCCGGCTCGGACGGCATCCGCCGCCGCATCGAGGTGCGCGCAAGCTCCCCCGGCCACCAGGGCGACTGGGCTGTTTTCGCACTTTCCAACGTCTCCGAAGAACAGCTCGAACGGGTGATCGTCGCGCCGCATTTCCGGCTCGCCAATTCGAAAATGTTCTGGCCGGACCTCGGCTCGCAGCGCATCATCTCGATCACGCCTTCGGAAGGTTTTGCGCTCGACCGGATACCGAGCCCGGACGCCGACGTCTTCCGGATCACGCTGAACCCCGGTTCGACCATCACCTTCGTTGCGGAACTGGCGACGCCCTCGCTGCCGCAGATCTATCTCTGGCAGCCGGATGCCTACAAGGACACGGTCAACTCGTTCACGCTCTATCGCGGCATCGTGCTCGGCATTGCCGGCCTTCTGGCGGTGTTCCTGACCATTCTTTTCGTCGTCAAGGGCACCTCGATGCTGCCGGCGGCGGCGGCACTTGCCTGGGCGGTGCTTGCCTATATCTGCGTCGACTTCGGTTTTCTCGACAAGTTGATCACCGTCACGTCGGGCGACCAGCGCATATGGCGCGCGGCGGCGGAAGTGGCGCTCGCCTCCTCGCTTGTGATCTTCCTGTTCACCTATCTCAACCTCAACCGCTGGCATGTGCATCTCGGCTACGCGACGCTTGCCTGGGTGGTCGGCCTGGTGCTGCTCGGTGGCGTCGCGATCTACGATCCGTCAGTCGCGTCGGGCATTGCCCGCCTTTCGTTCGCGCTGACCGGCACGGTCGGCATCCTTTTGATCATCTATCTCGGCTTCAGCCGCTACGACCGGGCGATCCTGCTGGTGCCGACCTGGGCGCTGATCCTCGTCTGGCTGTTCGGCGGCTGGCTGACGGTGACCGGCAGGCTCGACAACGACATCATCCAGCCGGCGCTCGGCGGCGGCCTGGTCCTCATCGTTCTCCTGATCGGCTTCACCGTCATGCAGCATGCCTTTGCCGGCGGTGCCTATCAGCAGGGCCTGTTCTCCGACCTCGAACGGCAATCGCTGGCGCTGACGGGCAGCGGCGACACCGTCTGGGACTGGGACGTGGCCCGCGACCGGGTCGTCACCACGCCCGACATCTCGACCCGCCTCGGGCTCGATTCCGGCGCCATGCACGGGCCGGTGCGCAACTGGGTGCCGCGGCTGCATCCCGATGACCGCGACCGTTTTCGCGCGACGCTGGACGTGCTGCTGGAACACCGCCGCGGCCGGCTGAACCACGAATTCCGCATCCGCGCCGAGGACGGGCATTTCCACTGGCTGCAGATCCGCGCCCGGCCGGTGCTCGGCTCCAACGGCGAAATCATCCGCTGCGTCGGCACGATCATCGACGTCACCGAGCAGAAGAACTCCGTCGAGCGGCTGCTGCAGGATGCGATGCACGACAACCTGACCGGCCTGCCGAACCGCCAGGTCTTCCTCGACCGGCTGCAATCGGTGCTGACGCTGGCGCCCGGCGGCGATACCGTGCGTCCGACGGTGATGGCGATCGATATCGACCGTTACAAGCAGGTCAACGACTCACTCGGGATTGCGGCCGGCGACAATATCCTGATCGCGCTGACCCGGCGCCTGCGCCGCCTGCTGAAGCCGCAGGATACGCTGGCGCGGCTTGCCGGCGACCAGTTCGGACTGATCCTGGTTTCGGAGCGCGATCCCGCCAAGGTGGCGGATTTTGCCGATGCGGTTTCCAAGGCGATCATGGTGCCGATCAACTTCGCCAACCGCGAGATCATCCTCACCGCCTCGATCGGCCTCTCCTCCTGGGTCGACCAGCAGGAAAGTGCTACCGGCATGCTGGCCGACGCGGAACTTGCCATGTACCGGGCGAAACGCGCCGGCGGCAACCGCGTCGAGCCCTTCCGCCCGGCATTCCGTGCCGCCGGCGCCGACAAGCTGCAGATCGAGACCGACCTTCGCCGCGCCATCGAACGCAAGGAGCTGTTTCTTGCCTATCAACCGATCATCCGTCTGAAGGACGGCGAGATTGCCGGGTTCGAGGCACTGATGCGCTGGGATCATCCCAAGCGCGGCAGCATTCCGCCGTCGGAATTCATTCCGATTGCCGAAATGTCGGACCTGATCGGCCCACTCGGCCTGTTCGCCATCGACCGTGCCGCCTCGGACCTGATGGTCTGGCAGCAGCAGACGGGCGACCTGCCGGTGTTCGTATCGGTCAACCTGTCGAGCGCGCAGTTGCTCAACGCAGACCTTTATAACGACGTGCGGGCGCTGCTGCAGAAGACCCAGGTCAATCCGGGCCAATTGAAGCTCGAGCTCACCGAATCGCTGATGATGGAGAACCCGGAACAGGCGCGGCTGGTGCTCGGCAAGCTCAAGGAGACCGGCCTCAGCCTGGCGCTCGACGATTTCGGCACCGGCTATTCGTCGCTCGCCTACCTCACCCAATTCCCGTTCGACACGATCAAGCTCGACAAGGCGCTGGTCCGCAATGCGACGGAAAAGCGGGCCGTGCTGCTGCGCTCCGTGATCGCCATGGCCCGCGCGCTGGAGATGACGGTGGTGGCGGAAGGCGTGGAGACCGACGAGGATGCGGCGGAACTCGCCAAGATGGGCTGCCATTTCGGCCAGAGCTATCTGTTCGGCCCGCCTGCCCCGGCAGATGCCGTGCTGCGGCTTCTGAAAGAGCGCTTTCCGCTGACCAAGCGGGCCTGAAGCGTCCGACCCTGGATCCGCCGCCTGTCGCGGACCGGTAACGGCATCACAGGATGCATAGCCCCCAGGGCATGAGAAATCCACACACGGCTACTCCGGGTCCAGCGAAACCGCTTCGAGGCCTTCCGTTCCCGCTTGACTCATTCATAGCTCTCTGGCTATACATTAATCCATAGCCAACGAGGTATGGATTCAGTGTCGGACGCTCAGGATGTGCTCTTCAGAACGCTCGCCGACCCCACGCGCCGGGCGATCTTCGAACGGCTGTGCCGGGAAGGCGAGAAGACGGTCGGGGTGCTCACGGCGCAGGCCGGGGTTTCGCAGCCGGTCGTCTCGAAACATCTCGGGTTGCTGAAGCGCGCCGGGCTGGTGCGCGATCGTCATGAAGGCCGCCAGACGCATTACAGCGCGCAGCTCGGCGCACTTGCCCCGCTGGTAGACTGGACAAGCGAGATGGCCGGGTTCTGGCAAAACCGCTTCGACAAGCTCGAAGACCTGCTCAAAAGGATGGACCAATGAACGAGACCTCGACCGAAACACGCACCGTCGTCGTCGAACGCGATATTCCTCACCCGGCGGAAAAGGTCTGGCGCGCGCTGACGCAGCAGCACCTGATCGAGGAATGGCTGATGAAGAACGATTTCCAGCCGGCCGTCGGGCACCGCTTCAAGCTTCGCGGCGAATGGGGCGGCGTGCTGGACTGCGAGGTGCTGGCCGTAGAGCTTCATAAAAAGCTTTCCTACACCTGGGACCATGCGCATGACGATGCTGCCCATAATCTCAAAAGCGTGGTGACCCTGACGCTCACCCCGACCCGCGCCGGAACCCATCTGCGCATGGAGCAGTCCGGCTTCCGGCCCGAGCAAAAGCTCGCCTATAACGGTGCCTGCCACGGATGGCAGGGATTCCTCGGAGCGCTGGAGACGGTTTTGGCGGGGATCGATTGAGGTCTGGCGACAAGGCCTGGATTTTTTTACAGGGCGGCAGGGACGCTCGTTTTCAGAGGAGGTATTACCGTTGAACTGGAATTCGTTAACCCGACAGGTCCACCGCTGGCTGTCGATCGTCTTCACGATCACCGTCGTCGCCAATTTCGTCGCCATGGGCTTTGGGGAACCGCCCTTGTGGGTGGTCTATTCTCCCCTGCTCCCGCTCTTCCTGCTATTGTTCAGCGGCCTATATCTATTCGCGCTGCCTTATGCCCGCCGCGGCGGGCAAGGTATTCGTGGCTAGGAGTGAAGCGAATGGCCGGCAAAGCGTCGAAACCGTCCGTGAACATTGCCAAGGCGTCCGCCGGTGATGCCGGTGCGGGGCCGGTGCTCCTCTCGGGCGGCAATCCGCAGATCGCCAAGGGTTATGGCGACGCCCCGGTACAGGCCTATATCGCCGCCATGCCGGGCTGGAAAAGCGAAGTCGGGCGCCGCCTCGACGCGCTTGTCACCAGCACCGTCCCCAACGTCTACAAAGCGGTCAAATGGAACTCGCCGCTCTACGGCATCGAGGGCGACGGCTGGTTCCTCGGCGTCCATTGCTTCGCGAAATACATCAAGCTGGCCTTTTTCCGCGGCGCCTCGCTCAGTCCAATCCCTCCCGGCGCATCCAAGACGCCGCAGACGCGCTACGTCCATATCCATGAGGGAGACGAACTTGACGAAGCGCAGCTTGCCGATTGGGTGAAGCAGGCCAGTCAGTTGCCCGGCGAACGAATGTAGCAACGGGCGAAACGCAACAGCATGAAGGGAGCGACGGCAACCATGGAAACGATGAAAAGCAGTTCGACGGACAGCCAAGCCTCTCCGGCGCAGCTGATCGACGCGCGGATCAGCGAGCTTGGCGATTGGCGGGGCGAGACGCTCGCTCGTGTCCGGTCTCTGATCAAGCAGGCAGAACCCGGCGTGGTCGAGGAGTGGAAGTGGCGAGGGGTTCCGGTCTGGGAACTCGGCGGGATCATCTGCACTGGTGAGACCTACAAGAATGCAGTGAAACTGACCTTTGCCAAAGGGGCTTCGCTGGAGGATCCGTCGGGCCTCTTCAACTCCAGCCTCGATGGCAATACCCGGCGCGCCATCGATTTCCACGAGGGCGACAAGATCGATGAAGAGGCGCTGAAGGCACTTATTCGCGCCGCCGCGGCATTGAATGCCGCCCGGCCCCAAAAGAAGCCGAAGAGCGCCTGATCAGGGGTTTAACTGTTAGACCGGCCCCGATCATTTCCCACGCCGCAGCGGCGCAGCCTTCTATCGGGACGACACCCTCGGGATCTATCGAGGGACAAAAACTAGTAATAATAACGGGTAACAAATAAGATACGCCGTCATTTGTCAGGAATGAGAGGCGAAAAGCGCTGTTTCAATACGGTGCAGCCTCCCTCAAAATATGAAAATGCATATTTCAAGTTGACGAAATCGTGATCTTGCCCCCTAATTCCCAGGGGTCTCTGAATGCGCCCCACAAACTACACCCCGCCTTTCGATCCACCGAAAGGCGGGTTTTCTTTTTCCGGCGGAGTTCCTTATCCCCTCCGGGAACGGATCAGCCGGTGAATATATTCCAATTTCACCATGACGGCCTGCGACAGCACGAATGGGTAGAGATCCGGCTGGCCCATCGAGCGGTGGATGCTGTTGAGCGCCATGCTGAACGGCACCCAGGCGGAGACAAGCTGCTCCGCATCACGCGCCGCATAGGGGTTGAAGGCCACTTCTGCCGCCATTTCCGCGTGGCCGCGAGGCTCGATCACCATGCCATAGGCACGGGCGGTCTCCAGCGTGTCTACGATATGCAGATAGTGGGCGAAACACTCGGCGAAATCCTCCCAGGGGTGGGTGCTGGCATAGGTGCTGATGTAGAAATCCTGCCAGCCGGGCGGCGGGCCCTGTTCATAATTTCTCTGCAGCGCCGCGCCATAATCGACGGTCTCGTCACCGAAGATGGCGCGGAATTCCTCCAGCCTGCCGCCGTCGCGCACCAGCTTGTCCCAGACATAATGGCCGGTCTCATGGCGAAAATGTCCGAGCATGGTGCGATAGGGCTCGTTCATCGAGACGCGCACCTGCTCGCGGGTCGCATCGTCGGCCTCGGCGGCGCGGATCGCGATCAGCCCGTCTTCGTGACCGGTCATGGCCGGCACGACGGTGCCGTCAGGCTGCACCGCGTCGATCAGGAAATCGAAGACGAGGCCGCCCTGGGGATCCTCGTCGCGATTGGTGTGCGGCAGGTTCCAGCGCAAAAGCGAATAGAAGAGATGCCGCTGCGCCTGGCTGATACGCCGCCATTGGCTGAGGCCGACCTCGGTCGAGGCATCCGGAACCAGTCGGTTATGCCGGCATGCGGGGCAGAACGGATGCGGATCGTCGGCGCTGACCGTCCAGTTGCAGATGTCCATCGCCGCATTGGCGCAGTGTCGAACCTTGTAGTCCGGCCGGGCGACAAGATGCCATGTTTCCTCCCCCTCATCCTGCACCAGCGCATGCATGGCCAGATGCTCCGGGACGAAAGCCAGCCGATGGCCGCAGTTGACGCAGGAGCGGTTGTCGAAATGGATGGTCTGGCCGCAATGATCGCAGTCGTAGAGGCGCATGGAATGTCCGTCGGTTTCAAAGGAGCGGATACAGAAAACCTGCTCCGGCCGGAGCCGGAACAGGTTCGCATTCTAAGCTTGTAGCGTAACCGTTACATGCGGTCGACAACGCCCTTTGCGGCATCCTTGACCTTGCCCTTGGCCTGCTGCGCACGGCCCTTGGCTTCCTGGCCGGCACCCTTCGCCTTGAGCTTCGGATTGTCGGTCATGTCGCCGGCCGCCTGCTTGGCCTTGCCTGCCATTTCATTGGCCTTGCCGGCCATCTTGTCACTGGTGCTGCCCATCATGCTTCTCCTTCACGAGGACGTCCATCGTCCTGCGGGGAAAACAACTCCGGGCTGGGGGCTTCGTTCCGGCGCATTTCAAATTTAAGAATTTCAATCTGTCGCGGGAAAATCAAGGACGGATCGATGGTTGCAGCTTTCTCGTCGCAGAGATGCCTTTTGTGTTCGCCGCAGGAACGTGACCTCGCGCAGCTTGTAGCTTTAAGAACCGACCCGCATGTACGCCGCTATCTCGGGGGCCCAGTCTCGACGGAACAGTCGGAGGCGCGAGCGACATTGGTCATTTCCGAAAGCGGATCTCATGCGGTCTGGGCGGTTCATCTGAAGGCGGTGGCCCCGAACTGCATCGGGCTCGTCCATATCGGTCCTCATCACGATGAGCCGGATCCTGAATTGTCCTATGAATTTTCCCCCACGGTTTGGGGAAAGGGGATAGCGATGGAAGCACTCCAGGCAGTACTCACCCATGCATTCGACAGCCTCGGCCATACCCGTCTGGTTTCAGAAACCCAGGCTGCCAATCTTGCCTCGCGCCGTCTCTTGGAACGTCTTGGAATGAAGTCTGAAAAGACCCTGGAGCGGTTCGGTGCAGAACAGGTGATCTATGCGATCCACAGGCAACCGGCCGGCTAAAGTCAAGCGTGGCCGGCTTCGCTGGAGAGCATTTCCGGGCTGACGCCGAGCAGCGCCAGGGCACGTTCGTATTTGCCTTCCAGCGCCCGGTCGAAGATCAGTTCGTCGCTGGCAGGGCAATTCAGCCAGCCGTTATTGGCAATTTCGAGTTCCAGCTGGCCGGCGCCCCAGCCGGCATAACCGAGCAGCATCGTGGCGCGCGCCGGTCCCCGCCCGTCGCAGATGGCGCGGATGATATCGAGCGTGGCGGTCAGCGAGATGTCGTCACTGACGGGAATGGAGGATTCGCTGACGAAGTCGTCGGAATGCAGCACGAAGCCGCGACCGCTCTCGACCGGACCACCCGAGAGGATCGGGAAATCGCGGGTCTGCACCGGCAGCATGATCGCGTCGGCCTGATCCATGATCTTCAGGTGGAGGAGAACGTCCGTGAACGAAATCTGCTGGGCGCGATTGATAATGAAACCCATCGCGCCGGCCTGCGAATGGGCACATATATAAACGACGGCACGGGTGAAATTGCTGTCCTGCATGCTTGGCATGGCAATCAGGAACTGTCCGTCCAGGAAGCCCCGTTCGCTCTTGTCCCCGAGGGTCGAGAAAGACATGATGCCTCCAGCCTGCCTTCCGGCCCGGCCAACGGACAGGAAAGCGTCGATTGCAATTCCATCAAGATGGGGCAGTCCGACCGATCAATCAACTGAAAATGATCGACTTGCGTGGCGTCGTGACTGGTTCAAACAAGGCCAATCGGTTAAACGCTTGGTCGATGAAGAGAATTTCGCCGAGCAGCATGCCGTCCCGCGCGCCGACCTTGGTCGCCGCCTGCATCACCGTGGGCGCTGTCCTGGGCATTGCCTCGATAAGCTGCGCCGAGACCACGCCGTGGGCGAGCAACGAGGGCGGCCGCATGCGGATCGTGGCGATGCCGCCGGAGCCCGACGGCACGGTGCGCGGCGCGCTGCAGATCGAACCGAAAGCCGGCTGGATCACCTATTGGAAGGAGCCGGGCGATGCCGGCATTCCGCCGCAGATGGTGTTTTCCAAGGCAAGCGGCGTGACGCTGAGCAGCATGAGTTATCCCGTGCCGAAGCGGATCGATAATGGCAAACTGCGCGACATCGGCTACGACCATGCGGTCGCCCTGCCCTTCGAGCTGAAGATGGAAGATCCCGGCAAGCCCCTGAGCCTCGGCGCCTCCGCCTTCGTCGGTCTTTGCCGCAATATCTGTATTCCCTTCCAGGCGGAATTCTCGCTGCAACTCGGGGCCGTCAAAGGCACGCCGGTCGAAGAGGCGATGATCCTCAATGCCGCGACTTCAAAGCTCCCGGAAGCACCATCGGACGATTTCGCCGTCACCCATTATGCGATGACGCAGGGGCGCGACAATTTGAGCCTGAAGCTGAAGCTGCCGCCCGGCAGTGTGGTGCCGCCGCAGGTGATCGTCACCGGTCCGCAGGGCCACGTGCTCTTCGACGGCGTCAACGGCCGGCGCGACGGCGACGCCTACGCGCTCGACATGCCGGTCGGCAAGCTGCCGAAGAATTACGACATCAGGGGCAAACACTGGGGCATTCTCGTGATCGCCGGCAACCGGGCCATGGAAACCTCGCTCGCCTTCGAGTGACGTCACTTCCTGTTGATCGGACCTGCCGCTGGAGACCCTGTTGCGTGCGGCCCTCTCCCTTGTCTTGTGCCAAGTCCGCTCTATAGTGCGCCGCGAATGGCGGGCCTGAAACAGGCGCTCGCCCAACCGAGGAGAGCCCCATGACGATTGCCATCGGCGACAAACTTCCCACAGCCAAGTTCAAGGAAAAGACCGCGGACGGCCCGGTGGAGATCACCACCGAACAGCTTTTCGACGGCAAGAAGGTCGTGCTTTTCGCCGTGCCCGGCGCCTTCACGCCCACCTGCACGCTGAACCACCTGCCGGGTTATCTGGAAAACCGCGACACGATCCTCTCCAAGGGCGTGGACGATATCGCCGTTCTCTCGGTCAACGACTGGCATGTGATGGGCGCCTGGGCGACCCAGACGGGCGGTCTCGGCAAGATCCACTTCCTGGCCGACTGGGACGGCGCCTTCACCAAGGCGCTCGGCCTCGACGCCGACCTTTCCGCCGGCGGCCTCGGCGTGCGCTCCAAGCGTTATTCGATGCTGGTCGAAAACGGCGTCGTGAAGTCTCTCAACGTCGAGGAAAGCCCCGGCCAGGCCACCGTCTCCGGCGCCGCGGCGATGCTGGAACAGCTCTAAGCACGGATTTGTATTTCGTTTGAGGAGGGCGCCTGCAGGCGTCCTTTTTGTTTTCGAGAGTGCGAGGATGGGCCATGTCCGCGGGACGCACTTCCTCCTCCGCCATCTTTCTGCCATATTTGTTATAACATAACTGTAATGTTATTACATAAATGGCAGCTGCAATGGCACGATTTTCTCCCTCCTTCAGCCTTATCGGTAGTTCTAGTCTCGGCCGCCTCGTTTATGTCGCGCTGCTCCTCGGCCTGCTCTGGCTGGCGATCGAGTGGGCGGTGATGCTGCCGTGAGCGCCCTCCTTACGCTCGATAATCTCACGGTCACCTACGACCGTCATCCCGCCGTTCATCACGTATCGGGTTTCTTCCGGGTCGGCAGCCTGACTGCGATTGCCGGGCCGAACGGCGCCGGCAAATCGACGCTGATGAAGGCGATCATGGGCGAGTTGAGGCCGGCGGAAGGGCGGCTGCGACATCAGCTTGCGCGCAGCGATTTCGGCTATCTGCCGCAGGCCGCGGATATCAACCGGCGTTTCCCGATCTCCGTCCTCGATACAGTGCTGCTCGGCGCCTGGCGGCATACCGGGGCGTTCAAGGCGAACGGACCGAAAGAATACACCCAAGCGGCGGAGGCACTCGCGGCCGTCGGCCTTAGCGGTTTTGACCGGCGGCCGATCGGCTCGCTCTCGGCCGGGCAGTTCCAGCGGGTGCTGTTTGCGCGCCTCCTGCTTCAGGATGCCAAAGTCATCCTGCTCGACGAACCTTTTACGGCGATCGACGCGCGCACCACTCAGGACCTGCTCGAGATCGTTGCGCACTGGCATGGCGAAGGCCGCACGGTGATCGCCGTGCTGCATGACCTCGAACAGGTGCGGACCCATTTTCCCGAGACCCTGCTGCTGGCGCGCGAATGCATCGCCTGGGGGCCGACGGCGGAGGTGATGTCGGCCGGCAATCTTCTGAAGGCGCGGATGATGGCCGAGCGTTGGGACGACGGCGCCGGGATCTGTGAGCCGCCGACCGGCGGCGCTCCGACCAACGGGGTTGTCGCATGAGCACCTACGATCTGCTGATCGCGCCATTTGCCGATTACGGATTCATGCGCCGGGCGCTGGTCGCCTGCCTCTGCCTGGCGCTCGGCTCCGGACCGATCGGCGTTTTCCTGATGCTGCGGCGCATGAGCCTGATGGGCGATGCAATGAGCCATGCGGTGCTGCCGGGTGCGGCAATCGGCTACCTGGTCGCAGGATCGCTCTCGCTGACCGCGATGGGGATCGGCGGACTTGTAGCGGGGCTTTCCGTGGCGCTGCTTTCCGGCGTGGTCAGCCGCGCCACCGTGCTGCAGGAAGACGCCAGCTTTGCGAGCTTTTACCTGACTTCGTTGGCCCTGGGCGTGCTGATCGTCTCGCTGCGCGGCTCCAACGTCGATCTTCTGCACGTGCTGTTCGGCACCATTCTCGCCATCGACAGCCCCGCGCTCGTCCTCATCGGCTCGATCACATCGGTGACGCTGGTCGTCCTTGCCCTGGTCTACCGGCCGCTGGTGGCGGAATGTTTCGATCCGGGCTTCCTGCGAACCGTTGGCGGCCGCGGCCCGGTCTATCACGCGCTGTTCCTGCTGCTCGTCGTGCTCAACATGGTCGCGAGCTTTCAGGCGCTCGGCACGCTGATGGCGGTCGGGCTGATGATGCTGCCGGCGGCGATCGCGCAGCTTTGGGCCCGCAGCCTGAGCGCGATGATGGCGCTCGCCGCCGCCGCGGCCGCTGTCTCCGGTTATGTCGGATTGATCGTATCCTACCATCTCGAACTCGCCTCCGGCCCGACGATCATCATGACGGCAGCGGTGATCTACGGCTTTTCCATCCTCTTCGCACCGTCCGGCCTTGCCCGGCGGCTCTTTCCCCGCCCGCATCTCGCAGGCTGACTTCAAGGAGACTTCGATGATATCCCGCAGACTGCTTCTCTCCGCCGCCGTTCCCGCTCTCATGGCCTTTTCCGCGGTGCCTGCCTTCGCCGATACGCTGAAAGTCGTCGCCTCCTTCACGGTGCTCGGTGATGTCGTCTCCCAGGTGGGGGGCAAACACGTGAAGGTGACGAACCTCGTCGGCCCGAACGGCGATCCCCATGAATTCGAGCCGTCGCCGGCGGATGCCAAGAACCTCAAGGCGGCGCAGGTGGCCTTTGTCAGCGGCGAAGGCCTGGAAGGCTGGATGGACCGGCTGATCACCGCGTCGGGCTACAAGGGCAAGCCGGTCGTGGTCTCGCAAGGCGTCAATACACGCACCATGGACGAAGACGGCAAGACGGTCACCGATCCGCACGTCTGGAACAGCCCGGTCAACGTGAAGGTCTGGGTCGCCAATATCGAAAAGGCGCTGTCGGAGGCAGATCCGGCCGATGCCGGCGCCTTCAAGGCGAATGCCGAGGCCTATCTCCAGAAGCTCGACGCGATGAATGCCTACGCGCATTCCAAGTTCGACGCGGTACCGGCCGACCGCCGCAAAGTGCTGACCAGCCACGACGCCTTCGGTTATTTCGGCCGCGAATACAATGTGAGTTTTTTGGCGCCGCTCGGCCTCTCGACCGAAACGGAAGCCTCGGCCGCCGACGTCGCCAAGCTGATCGAGCAGATCAAGGCCGAGGGGGTAAAAACCTACTTCCTCGAAAACTCCAACGATCCGCGGCTGGTCAAGCAGATCGCCAAGGCGACGGCTGCCCAGCCGGGCGGCGAGCTTTATGTCGAATCGCTCTCGGATGCCAAGGGGCCGGCGCCGACCTATGAAAAGATGTTCCGCTACAATGTCGACCAGATCGCCGCGGCGATGGCGAAGTCGAGCTGACGCGCCTGGCTGAGCGGGCCGTTTGTCCAGCGGCATGTCCCCATCTCAACCCTCATCCCTGTGCTCGTCACAGGGATCCAGCAGCGCCGCGTCTGCGGCGCGGTTGATTCTCTCCAGCCCAAGGACTTGGGCTGACTGGATTCCTGTGACGAGCACAGGAATGAGGGGAGTACGGGACGGCGGCACCGTTCAACATCTAACGTTAGCAGGCAGAACGCCGCGAGCTATCTGTCTCAAACCGCCATATCGAAAACCAGAAGCCCCGACAGCCCGCCGTCCGCAGAGCCGATGATCCGGTCGCCGACAGCTATGTGGTCCGGATGGACGAGATAGGCGTCGCGGGCCTCCGGGTTCTCGAAAGTCACGATGAAACCGTCGAGAAAGCCGCCGTTCAGGCCTTCCGGCGAAACGTTCTGGCCGAATTTAACATCGAGGATGCCGGGCGTGACGTTCTTGAGCGCGGCAACAGCGTCATAGATCGACTGTTTTTCGGCCTGCTGGATGGCCGCCTTGAAGCGGATGAATACGCAATGCAGGATCATGAACCGGCCTCCCCGAGTTGTCTGCGGCAGAATAGTGGCTGATGCTTCGAGCGCAACAGCGGCTCAGACGATTTCCAGAAGAAGGGCACGATGGTCGGAAACTTCCGGCTCCGCGACCACGTCGAAATTCTCGACCTTCACATCCGGCGTCACCAGCAGATAGTCGGCATAACGGCCGTCCTTCGGATACCAGGAGGTGCGGGTGTCGGTGAAACCGCCGGCGGTGACGAGATCGGTGAGGCCGAGTTTTCCGAGAATGGCGAAGGTCTCGCTGCCGGGCAGCAGGTTGAAATCACCACAGACGACAAGCGGTTCACCCGGCTGCCGGACCTTCTCGATCAGTGCGACGAGGGCATGCGCCTGGGCCAATCGGGCCGGCGTATCGCCCTTGCCGGCAAGGTCTCGCAGCCCGTGCATCTGCACGATCGTCACCGCCGAGCCGGTATCGTAGCGGTGGATGCGGACGGCATGGGCGTTGCGGGGACGCGGATGTTCGCCGAAGCCGGAAAGCGGAAAGTCGCCGTGGATGAAACCCTGCACCTGGCCGATCACCGACAAGTCCTGTCCGACAAAGGTGGCCAGCCCCCATTCGGACATCACCTGGCGATCGCCATCGTAGAGCGGGCCACGCGCGGCAGGGGCAAAAAACGCGCGGTGCCCGGGCATGATCTCCGTCACGTCCTCCAGCAGGCTGGCACGCTGGGGCAACTCGAAATTGCCTTCGCGAAAGGTCAGCCAACCGCCGTCATATGACGCGACATGGGTGACTTCCTGGAGGCAGAGCACGTCCGGAGCCGCATCTCTCAGATACTGCATCAGCGGCGCATGCACGCGGCCGCCCCAGGCGTTGAGGGAGATCAGGCGCAGGGTCATCGCTCAGCGCTCCGCGGAGACCATGAGGATCATCGGGCGGTCCATCTCCTCGGCAAGTGCGGGATTGCCGGCAATCTGATCCGGCGAGGGATGCCATTCGATGACCCGGCGAATGGCAAAACCGCCATCGATCAGCGTATTAAGCGTCGTGCCGATGGTGCGGTGATACTTGACGACGCCCTTGGCGAGCCAGTCGGTCGCGCGCCGGCCCTCGACCGAATAACCATCCACCGGCCAGAATTTTTTGCCCGCCTCATCCGTCCGCCAGCCGGGATTCCTGGAGGCCATGTAGATCGGGTGCTCGATGGTGAAAACAAATTTTCCGCCCGGCACGAGGGCGGAATGAACCTCGGCCACCAGCCGACCGAAATCTTCCAGGTAATGGAAGGCGAGCGAGCTGTAGGCGAGATCGAAGGCTGCCGTGGGCAGTTCGACCCGCTCCAGATCGGCGATTTCATAAGTGATGGCAGAGTGGACGTTTTCCGTCCGAGCCTTGGCGATCATGTTTTCCGAGAGGTCGAGGCCGAGCACGGAGGCGGCGCCCTCCGCCGCCGCAAAACGCGAGAACCAGCCGAAACCGCAGCCGAGATCGACGACGCGCCGGCCGGTCATCTCGGGCAGCAGCGTCCTGATTACCGGCCATTCGGCGGCGCCGGCCAGCCCATGGACCGAGCGCGCGAGCTGGCTGTAGCCTTCGAAGAATTCCGGCGTGTCATAGACGTTCTGGGCCATCGATCCTCTCCCGGCTTGGGCGACTACTTCTTCTTGAACGGTGCCATACCGAGGCGGGCAAGCTCGTCGGCGCGCTCGTTTTCCGGATGGCCGGCATGGCCCTTCACCCAGTGCAGCGTCACCTTGTGCTTGTTGCGTGCTTCCTCGAGCTGCTGCCAGAGTTCGGCATTCTTCACCGGCTTCTTGTCGGCGGTCTTCCAGCCGTTCTTCTTCCAGCCGAAGATCCACTTCGATATGCCGTCCATCACATATTTGCTGTCGGTGTGAAGGTTGACCTCGCACGGGGTTTTCAGCGCGTTGAGGGCGGTGATGGCCGCCATCAGTTCCATGCGGTTGTTGGTCGTATCGGCTTCGCCGCCGAACAGTTCCTTTTGCGTCTCGCCGTGACGCAGGATGGCGCCCCAGCCGCCGGGGCCGGGATTGCCAGAGCAGGCGCCGTCGGTGAAAATCTCTACCTGCTTCATGATGCGGACTGTCTTTCCTCGGTCAGCCCGTATTCGCTGGCCGATGTGATTTGGCGGTGGAATCGCAGCTTGCGCAGATATTCGAGCGGATCCTTCTTGACCACCAGCGCGCCGGCCGGCGTCGTCAGCCAGTCGTAGAGCCTCGTCAGGAAGAACCGCAGCGCCGAACCGCGGGCGAGGATCGGCAGGGCCTCGATCTCGGCTTTATCAAGCGGACGGACACTCTGGTAACCTTCGAGCAGCGCCTGGCCCTTGGTGAGATTGTAGGCGCCGTCCTTTTCGAAACACCAGGCATTCAGGCAGATCGAGACGTCATAGGCGAGCAGGTCGTTGCAGGCGAAATAGAAGTCGATCAGGCCGGACAGTTCGTCGCCCAGGAAGAAGACATTGTCCTGGAAGAGATCCGCATGGATGACGCCAGCGGCCAAGTCCTTCGGCCAGTTCCGGTCCAGGTGATCGAGTTCCGAGGAGATTTCATCCTGCAGGCCGGTTTCGACCTCGTCGGCGCGCGCGGCGGACTTTTCCCAAAGCGTCTTCCAGCCCTCGACGGAAAGCGAGTTCGGGCGTATCAGCTCGAAATCCTGGCCAGAGAGGTGCATCCGGGCAAGCGCCTTTCCGACCTCGCGGCAATGTTTCGCCTCCGGCTTCCTCAGCCACATGCCTTCGAGGAAGGAGATCAGCGCCGCCGGCCGGCCGGACAGGGTGCCGTAGAGATTTCCGTCGTTGCGCGGCAGGGGCAGCGGGCAGGACAGGCCGCCGGCCGCCAGATGCTGCATCAGGCCGAGGAAAAACGGCAGATCACGCTCGTCCGTCCGCTTTTCGTAAAGCGTCAGGATCAGCGGGTCACGGGTGGTGTGCAGCAGGAAATTCGAATTCTCGACGCCCTCTGCAATCCCCTTGTAGGAGGTCAGTTCCCCGACATCGTATTCAGTCAGGAACTGCTTCAGGTCGTCTTCGGTGATATCGGTATAAACGGCCAAGGTGGTCTCACGGTGCGTGGGAAAACGGAGTATTCAGTTCAAGGGCACACCCCCCTCTGTCACTTCGTGACATCTCCCCCTCAAGGAGGGAGATCATTGGGAGGATGCCGCCCCGGCTCCTTGCCGATCTCCCCCCTTGAGGGGGAGATGCCCGGCAGGGCAGAGGGGGGTGCTCCAGGCCACACTCGCTCACGCTCGCGCTCCATTCACCCAGGCCATATCGTCGACCGTCAAAGGCACGTTGCGCAGCTCGCGGTTGACGAGGAAGTTTTCGGTTTCTTCCGCGGTGATCGCCAGTTCGATCTCGGCGTCGAAACGGTCCTTGAAGGCGGCGATAATCTCGTCGACGATGACTTCCGGGGCCGATGCGCCGGCGGAAAGGCCGAGTGTGCCGATGCGGCCGATCTCGTCCCAGTTCAACTCGGAGGCGCGCTGCACCAGGAGGGAGCGCTTGGCCCCAGCCCTCAACGCCACTTCGACCAGCCGCTTGGAATTCGACGAATTGGGAGCACCGACGACGATGAAGAGGTCGCAGCCGGGAGCTGCTTCCTTCACCGCTTCCTGGCGGTTGGTGGTGGCGTAGCAGATGCTGTCGGCGGAAGGCGCAGTGAGGTTCGGGAAACGTTCCTGCAGCTTGGCGATGACGCCTGCGGTGTCGTCCACCGAGAGCGTCGTCTGGGTAACATAGCCAAGATTGTCGGGATCCTCGGGAATGTAGGCTTCCGCATCGGCGATCGTATCAATCAGCGACACCGTGCCCGGCGGCAGCTGGCCCATCGTGCCGATCACTTCCGGATGACCGGCATGGCCGATCAGCACTACGTGGCGACCGAGGCGCTGGTGGCGCATCGCCTGCTTGTGAACTTTCGAAACCAATGGGCAGGTGGCATCGAGATAAAAGAGATTGCGGGCCTCAGCATCTTCCGGCACCGACTTGGGCACGCCATGGGCGGAGAAGACGACCGGCTGCTTGCGGTGTTCGGCCGGGATCTCGTCCAGTTCCTCGACGAAGATGGCGCCCTTGGCTTCCAACCCCTCGACCACATAACGGTTGTGGACGATCTCGTGGCGGACATAGACCGGGGCGCCATACTCCTTCAGCGCCAGCACGACGATCTGGATCGCCCGGTCGACGCCGGCGCAGAAACCGCGCGGGCCGCAGAGGCGGATCTTGAGCGGGCTTTTTTCTAGAATGGATGATGCCATCAAATCAGGACGCCAGGACTGTCAACACGAGAGCGAGAATGGCCGGACCGCCCTGGATGAGCAGGATGCGCGGCTTGACCGACCACGCGCCATATATAGCGGCAATGATGACGCACACAAGAAAGAAGAGCTTCAGTTGGAAGGCGAAGACGGGATCGGCCTGCAGCAGCGACCAGAACAGGCCGGCCGCCAGGAAGCCGTTGTAGAGCCCCTGATTGGCGGCGAGAACCTTCGTCGTCGCGGCCTGTTCCGGCGACATGCGGAACACTTTCCGGCCGGTCGGGCCGGCCCAGAGGAACATTTCGAGGACGAGAAACCCGACATGCAGAAGCGCGGTCAGCGCTACAAAAATATTCGCCAGAAGTGTCATAACGTCGCCCCGATTCCCTTGACCCTTCGACAAGGCTATCGCAATTGCGGATTTCAGACCATGCGGGCTCAGGCGCGCTTGCGGCGAAAAACCATGCCGATAACGACTGCGACCAGGGCGGCTGCCAGACCGTACCAGGTGACGGCATATTGCAGGTGGCTGTTCGGCAAGTCGAACTGAGTGACGCCGCCCTTCGGCCAGCCGCCCGGATTGATGACCGAAGCATCGGCATCCACGAAGAACTGCACCACCTTGGAAGCGTCGATGCCGGTGGTCGACGCCATCGCATCGAGGTCCTTCCAGTAGAAGATGTTCTTCGCCAGATCGTTGTCGGGCACGATCGAGGACGGCTTTTCGCCGAGCCGCACGCGGGCGTAACCGGTGACGGTCTGCTGGCCGGCAACCTCTCCGGCGGCGCGGGTCTTCGGGTCCTTCATCTCGTAGGGCACGAAACCGCGGTTGACGAACAGGACGCGGCCATCGGCAAGCGTCATCGGCGTATAGACGTAGAACCCGGTCTGGCCGTTGAAGGTCGCGAAGAAGTGCCGTTCCTTCGGGTGATCGAACGTGCCGGTGACCGAGACGCGGCGATATTCGATATCGCCGCCGGATTTTTGCACTGCTTCGATGTCGGCGAGCTGGACGGGTGCGGCCGCCCGCCGCTCGGCGATATCGGCAAGCAGCCCTTCCTTCCAATGCAGCCGCTCCACCTGCCAGGTGCCGAGCGACAAGAGGATGACCAGCGCCACCAGCACCGCGACCACAGTCGCAATCATCCGGCCGCGGGCGCGGGCGGGCGTGTCAGGCCTAGTCTTCGTCTGAATGTTCATGGATCAAACCAGTTCGATGCGAAGCGTTCTTCCGACAGCCGCGGCGGCGCGGCGAAGCGTGAGCAACGTGACGGACGGATAATGCGGATCGAGCAGCCGATCGAGTTGCTGGCGGCTGGAATGCATGCGTTCCGCCATGGCCTTCTTCGTCAGCCCCTTCTCAGCCATCGCCGCCCGAACCTGATCGGCGATCACCTGTTTCAGGGCAACCGCCTCGGTTTCCTCCAAGAGACCGTCGGCGTCCAGGAAGTCATCGAAGCTTTCGGTTCTGTCGACATAACCTTTCGCGTCGTTCATGCTTCTATCTCTCTTTTTCGTTTCAAGGCCAGATCGATGTCCTGCGCCGGCGTCTTTTGCGTTTTCTTTTCGAACCCGTGCAGCAGGATCATTTCTTCCTCCTGAATGAAGAAGATCACTCTTGCGATGCGGCCCGAAGACAGGTTGCTTCGAACTTCCCACAGAGCATGACCGAGCGACCGGCAATAGGGCATTCCGAGCGGCCATCCGAATTCGACACGCTGGATATCGATACCGATCTGCCGCCGGTCTTCGCGGGAAAGCTCCATCAGCCAATCGCGGACGGGCTTACGGCCGCTTCCGGTCGCATAAAACCGCCCGACAATCTTCTTCAGCACCCCAACCATCCAACATCAATGTAACAAATTTGGGACATTCCGCAAAAGAAAAAGGGCGGCTTATCGCCGCCCTCCCCGAAATTCATATCGACCCGATCAATGGGCCAGCGGGGCGCCCCAGCCACCCCAGACGTAGATGGCGAAGAACAGGAAGAGCCAGACCACGTCGACGAAATGCCAGTACCAGGCGGCGGCCTCAAAGCCGAAATGCTTGGTAGGCGTAAAGCCTCCGGCAACCGCGCGCAGCAGGCAGACCAGCAGGAAGATCGTGCCGATCAGCACGTGGAACCCGTGGAAGCCAGTCGCCATGAAGAAAGTCGCACCGTAGATCGAGTTCGAGAACGCGAACGGAGCGTGCATGTACTCGTAAGCCTGGACGCTGGAGAACAGGATGCCGAGCGCAACGGTGAGCGCCAGGCCGGTGACCAGGCCCTTACGGTCACCGTGCAGCAGCGCATGGTGAGCCCAGGTGACGCAGGTGCCCGACAAAAGCAGGATGACGGTGTTGTAGATCGGCAGGTGCCAAGGATCGAGGACCTCGACACCCTTTGGCGGCCACTGACCGCCGAGGAACTCGACACGGGTCGCCTGGATCGCCTCGTTGGCATAGAGGCTCGCATCGAAAAAGGCCCAGAACCAGGCGACGAAGAACATCACTTCGGAAGCGATGAACATGATCATGCCGTAGCGCAGGTGCAGCGAAACGACGCGAGTATGGGCACCTGCGTCGCCTTCCTTGATCGTGTCCGACCACCAGCCGATCATCGTGTAGAGGATGATCGCAAGACCGATGAAGAAGAGCCATGGCGTGGCAAGGTTCAGGCCGAAGATATGGAACTGGCCGCCATGCAGATAACGCATGTAACCGACGCCACCAAAGGTGATGATGAAGGCGCCGATCGAAGCCAGGATCGGCCACGGGCTCGGATCGATGATGTGGTAGTCGTGATTTTTCTGATGCGCGTCGGCCATGTCAGAATCCCCGGATGAATGCCTGCTTCGCCGGAAAACCGGCGAACCCTCTTAAAGTTTCCCCACGCCTGTGTTCTGGGTGCCCGTCTTCTGGGCACCCGCCTTCTGGCCTTCCGGCAGAGCGGCGACCGGTTTGCTCGGCTCGCTCGGATAGAAGGTGTAGGACAGAGTGATCGTCTTGATGTTCTTGGTCTCTTGGGCCGTGGCGAACTCCGGGTCAACGAAGAACACCACCGGCATCTGGACCGACTGGCCGGGCTGCAGCGTCTGCTCCGTGAAGCAGAAGCACTCGACCTTGTTGAAATAGGCGCCGGCTTCCATCGGCGTGACGTTGAAGACGGCGCTGCCCGTCGTCGGCTTCGACGATCGATTGGTGGCGCTATATTCGATCTGCACGGTCTCGCCGATCTTCGGGCTGACTGCCTTGGCGGGCTTGAACTCCCAGTTCAGGCCCGGCGAAATGTTGGCGTCGAACGTCACCTGGATCGACTTGTTCAAGATCTTGTCGGAATACTGCTCGACGCGCTGGGTGGTGCCGTTATAGCCGGTGACCTGGCAGAACAGCCGGTAGAGCGGCACGGACGCATAGGCGGCGCCGACCATGCCTGCCACGAAAACAGCGCAGCCGGCGAAGATCGCGGCGTTGCTCACCCGTTTTGCCTGACCGTTCTGAATTCCGTCCGCCATCGGTTCCACCCTAGTTCCCGACCCCGCCGATTTTCACCAGCGTCATGATGTAGAAGAGGACCACAAGCCCGGCCAAAACCAGGCCGAGCGCGATATTGCGGTTGCGGCGCGACTTCTTCTGGACTTCGCTGAGCTTGACTGTCTCGATCACAGCAAACCTCCCAGGAGGTGCGGCACCCCCGCCAGCAGCCGGTCGGCCAGCAGGCCCGAGAAGATCGCAAAGAGATAGATGATCGAATAGGCGAACATCTTCTTCGCCGGCATCATCTTTTCGTCGCCGTCTGGCATGCGCCGGACGGCGATGGAACAGATGACGAAGATCGCGCCAAGCACGGCGGCGAAGATGCCGTAACCGAGGCCGGCAAGACCGGTGAAGGTGGGAGCGACCGCAATGACAGCGGTCAGCACAGCATAGACGATCATCTGGTTCTTGGTGGAGGCTTCGCCTGCAACATTCGGCATCATTGGCACGCCGACCGAGCCGTAGTCGCGCATCTTGAAGAGCGCGAGCGCCCAGAAATGCGCCGGCGTCCACAGGAAGATGATCAGGAACAGAAGAATGCTGTCGAGCGACACGCCGCCCGTCACGCAGGCCCAGCCGATCATCGGCGGGAAAGCGCCGGAAGCGCCGCCGATGACGATGTTTTGCGGCGTCGAACGTTTCAGCCACATCGTGTAGACGACGGCGTAAAAGAAGATCGTGAAGGCGAGCAGGCCTGCGGCAAACCAGTTGACCGCGAGGCCAAGGATGACCACCGAAAAGACCGAAAGAGTCAGGCCGAAAGCGAGCGCTTCCTCGGGCAGGATGCGACCGGCCGGGATCGGGCGCTTGGCGGTGCGGGTCATGACCGCGTCGATATCGGCGTCATACCACATGTTGAGCGCCCCGGAGGCGCCGGCGCCGACCGCGATGCAGAGAATGGAAATCACGCCGAGGACCGGATTGATCTGACCGGGCGCGAGAATGAGGCCGGCGAATGCGGTGAAGACCACGAGCGACATCACCCGGGGCTTCAGGAGCTCGAAGAAATCGCGCGCGCTCGCTTCCGAGAGGCGCGAGCCTCCATCGGTGCCGAGAGCGTCGTGATTGTCCATAACCGTCATTGAACCGTCCTGTTTGGTATTTCAAGGCATCGCGCTGCCGCGATGCCTTTCTTCAAAGATGAACCGCTTACTTGACGCGCGGCAGCTGTTCCCACTGGTGGTACGGCGGCGGCGAAGAAAGCTGCCATTCCAGCGTCGTCGCGCCTTCGCCCCACGGATTGTCGCCGGCAACGCGCTTCTTTGCGAAGGCTTCCCAGACGCCGAAGAGGAAGATCAGCACGCCGACGAAGGAGATGTAGGAGCCGACGGAGGAAACGTAGTTCCAACCGGCAAATGCATCCGGATAGTCGATGTAGCGGCGCGGCATGCCGGCGAGGCCGAGGAAATGCTGCGGGAAGAACACCAGGTTCACACCGATGAACATGACCCAGAAGTGCAGCTTGCCGATGAACTCGTTGTACATGTAGCCGAACATCTTCGGGAACCAGTAATACCAGGCCGCGAAGATGGCGAAGACCGCGCCGAGCGACAGAACGTAGTGGAAGTGGGCCACGACGTAATAGGTATCATGCAGCGACCGGTCGAGGCCGGCGTTGGCGAGCTGGACGCCCGTGACGCCGCCGACGGTGAACAGGAAGATGAAGCCGATTGCCCAGATCATCGGGGTGGAGAAGGTCAAGGAGCCGCCCCACATCGTCGCGATCCAGGAGAAAATCTTGATGCCGGTCGGGACGGCAATGACCATCGTCGCGAAGACGAAGTAACGCTGCGTGTCGAGCGACATGCCGACCGTGTACATGTGGTGGGCCCAGACGATGAAGCCGACGGCGCCGATCGCGACCATGGCGTAGGCCATGCCGAGGTAACCGAAGACGGGCTTCTTCGAGAAGGTCGAAACGATATGGCTGATGATGCCGAAGCCGGGCAGGATCAGGATGTAGACTTCCGGGTGACCGAAGAACCAGAACAGGTGCTGGAACAGGATCGGGTCGCCGCCGCCTTCCGGAGAGAAGAAGGTGGTGCCGAAGTTGCGGTCGGTCAGAAGCATGGTGATGGCGCCCGCCAGGACCGGCAGCGAAAGCAGCAGCAGGAAGGCGGTAACCAGAACCGACCAGGCGAAGAGCGGCATCTTGTGCAGCGTCATGCCCGGAGCGCGCATGTTGAGGATCGTGGTGATGAAGTTGATCGCACCGAGGATCGAGGACGCGCCGGCGACATGCAGCGCGAAGATCGCCAGGTCGACTGCCGGTCCCGGATTGCCTGCAGTCGAGAGCGGCGGATACATGGTCCAGCCGCCACCGACGCCATAGGCGCCTGCCGGGCCTTCGACGAACATCGACAGCAGCAGCAGCAGGAAGGCCGGAACGATCAGCCAGAAGGAGATGTTGTTCAGGCGCGGGAAAGCCATGTCCGGCGCGCCGATCATGATCGGCACCATCCAGTTGGCGAAACCGCCGATCATCGCCGGCATGACCATGAAGAAGATCATGATCAGTGCGTGAGCGGTGGTGAACATGTTGAACATCTGCTTGCCGCCATCGATCGCGGCGTCGCCTTCGTAGCCGTAGACTATCGCGGCCAGGCCGTGGAAGATCTGGATGCCAGGCTCCTGCAACTCCATGCGCATGGCAACAGAAAGAAGGCCGCCAATGATGCCCGCGATGATCGCGAAGATCAGGTAGAGCGTGCCGATGTCCTTGTGGTTGGTCGAAAACAGCCAGCGGGCGGCAAAGCCCGGCTTATGCGAATGATCATGATGATCGTCGTGAGCATGCGCATCGTGAGAGGTGCGAGCCTGAGCGTGATCGTCGTGAGCGGAATGTCCAGCCATTGTCCTCACTCCTCTTGATTACTTGGATTCGTTTGCGGCGACGGCGAAGTTGCCGGCCGGCTTGTCGACGGCTGCCATCAGGCCCTTGTAGGCGCCCGGCAGGTCGGTCGCAGCAGCAGCGAGCCAAGCCTTGTACTTGTCTTCAGACACGACGCGGATGGCGATCGGCATGAAGGCATGGTCCTTGCCGCAAAGCTCGGAGCACTGGCCATAATAGAGGCCTTCGTTCTCGGCCTTGAACCAGGTTTCGTTGAGGCGACCCGGAACGGCGTCGATCTTGATGCCGAAAGCCGGCATGGCGAAGGCATGGATAACGTCGGACGGAGCGGCCGTCACCAGCATGCGCACGGTCTTGTTGACCGGGATGATCAGTTCGTTATCGACGGCCAGCAGCTTCGGATAGACGGCGAGATCGGTCTTGCCGGCGCTCGCGCGATCGGGATCCTTCAGCAGGTACGAATCGAAGGCGACCGGGGTCTGCATGCCTTCATATTCATAGTTCCACTGCCACTGGGTGGCAGTGGCCTTGACGGTCATGTCCGAGTCCGGAATTTCGAGCTGGGCATTCAACAGGTTGAAGGAGGGAATGGCGAGGAAGAAGAGAATGAGAACGGGGCCAAGCGTCCAGATGATCTCGATCGCCGTATTGTGGCTGACGCGCGACGGCACCGGATTGGCGCTCGCACGGAACTTCACCGCGACGACGACCAGCAGCGCCAGGACCAGCAGCGTCACCGGCACGATGAACCACAGGGTATAATGGTTGAACCAGCGGATCTGGTGCATGATCGGCGTTGCAGCCGCCTGGAAATCAATCTGCCACGGATGCGGCTGGTCCGCAAAACCTGCGGAAGCAAAGAGCAGACAGATGAGCGCCGTCATCACTGCAAAAGCCCTGTTCATCACTACATATCTCCCCATGCGTCTGATCTCGATCAAACCGAACGCAGAATCCAAGCTATATGGTCTGCTTCAATCACAGTTTGCCTGCCGCCGCAATATCTGGCGGGAAAAGCCCGTGCGGCATTTTTGCGCCTCCCGGAGAAGCCCGAAATCGTGCCATAATGATAGGCTATGGAGGCCCTTTTTTGGGGCGTTCGGCCCGTATTCCATAGGCCTTCCGCACTTTCGGCGGCCTTACTATAGCCCCTGCGCCGACCAAAATCCGGCGATTTCTTTATAATAATGTCGGTGGCGCCACTGGCCCGGGCCGAGTCCCATTTTCGCCGTACTCCACTGGAAAGAGGTCAGGGCTTTTCATTTCGCCCGGCGAACGCCAAGAATAGCCGCACTGATTCGTCTTCCAGAGGTTTCCATGGGTCGTCCCTCCCTGATCTGCGCCGGTCTAGCCGTGATGCTTGCAGCCGCCGTTTCGCTTCCCGCGTTCGCGCAGCAGCCGCAGCCCGCCCCGCGCCCCGCCGCGCCCCAGCCGGCCCCCCTGCCGGCTCAGGGCACCAAACCGGGGCCGCAGCCGCCCCGGCCGGCGCCGAACGGTGGGCAGGCCCCGGGGCCGCAGCCGCAGCCGCCCGGCAATGTGCGTGAAAACCACGGCGCATGGTCGATCATCTGCGACCGCCCGGCCGGCGCTTCCGCCGACCAATGCGCGCTGATGCAGAACGTCATTGCCGAGGACCGGCCGGAAGTCGGCCTGTCGGTGGTGGTACTGAAGACCGCCGACCGCAAGGCGCGCATCCTGCGCATCCTCGCGCCGCTCGGCGTGCTCCTGAAGGATGGCATGGAACTCTATGTCGACAACAACAATATTGGCCGCGCCTATTTCACCCGCTGCTTCTCCGAGGGCTGCTATGTGGAAGTGGAGATCGACGAGGAACTGATGCGCATCCTGCGGGCCGGCAAGGCTGCCGTCTTTGCACTGCGCGAATCCGCCGATCAGGACCGGGTGGGCATTCCGATCGAGCTGACCGGCTTCGGCGAAGGTTACGACGCACTTCCGTGATCACGTCATAATAAGAAACGGTCGTTCATGGAGTTTCGCGGCAGCCATACCTTTCCCATTCGCTTCGACGACGAGGTCGTGCGCGATGCGGTGCGCGTGTTCGTCATAGAGCGCACGATGCGCGAGCAGAAGGGGAAGTGGGCTGCGGCGGGGCTTGTGGTCGTCGCCGGCGTCGTGCTCCTGTTCCAGGGCAACTTCACCCTCGCGCTGCTGGCGTTCCTCGTCGCCTGTTTCCCGGCGATTTTCAGCGCCGTGGTCTGGCGCGCGCATTCCGCCAGCGCCTTTGGCCGCTACAGGCGCATGACCGATCGCAGCGCCGAAGTGACCATCGACCCGGAAGGGTTCGGCATCGCCTCCAACCTCGGCGACGGCCGGCTCAACTGGCCCAATGTCACCGAGATCTGGGAAAGGCCGCTTTCGTTCATGCTGTTCAGCGGCACATCGGCCTTCAATATCCTGCCGCGAAAGGCCATGCCGCAGGAGGTGCAGGCCTTCCTCAGCGCAAAAGCCATCTGAAGACAGGCTTGCTTCGGTCCCTCCCCGGACCTACATCGGTTGGAACAGAGCGCGTCTTCCAGTGGCAGCGCAGAAGGAGCATCCCATGAATACCGACCTTCTCAACCTTTTCGACTGCGACGAGACAAAGCTGCGCTCGATCCTCTCCGAGGCGCTTACCGGCGCCGATGACGGCGAGCTTTTCGTGGAACATGCCCAGGCGGAATCGCTGACCTTCGACAATGGTCGCCTGAAGGGCGGTTCGTTCAACACAGACCAGGGTTTTGGCCTGCGCTCGGTCGCCGGCGAAGCGGTCGGTTACGCGCATGCGGGCGAGCTTTCCGCCGCAGCGCTGTCCCGTGCCTCGGATGCGGTGCGGGCAGTGACCTCCGGTTATTCCGGCTCCTACGCGGCCGCCCCACAGCGCACCAACAAGAAATATTACGGCGACGAGAACCCGATCGGCAGCCCCAGTTTCGAAGAGAAGGTCAAGCTGCTCACCGAGATCGACGCGTACCTACGCTCCAAGGACGACAAGGTGCGGCAGGTGACGGCGACCGTTTCGGCAAGCTGGCAGGTGGTCGACATCCTGCGCGCCGATGGCCACCGGGTACACGACATCCGCCCGATGACCCGCATCAACATTTCCGTCGTCGTCGGTGACGGCGACCGGCAAGAATCGGGTTCGTTCGGCACCGGCGGCCGCATCGGCTTCGGCGATTTCGTCACGGAAGGCAATTGGCAGACCGGCGCCGACGAGGCGCTGCGCCAGGCGCTCGTCAACCTCACCGCCATCGACGCGCCGGCCGGCACGATGGACGTCGTGCTCGGCTCCGGCTGGCCGGGCGTGATGCTGCACGAGGCGGTCGGCCACGGGCTGGAAGGCGATTTCAACCGCAAGAAGACCTCGGCCTTTGCCGGTCTTTTGGGGGAAATGGTCGCGGCGCCAGGCGTCACCGTCGTCGACGACGGCACGATCGACAACCGCCGCGGCTCGATCACCATAGACGACGAAGGCACGCCATCGGCCTACAACGTGCTGATCGAAAACGGCAAGCTGGTCGGTTACATGCAGGATCGCCAGAACGCCCGGCTGATGGGCGTCAGCCCGACCGGCAATGGCCGCCGGCAGGGTTATGCCTATACGCCGATGCCGCGGATGACCAATACCTACATGCTCGGCGGCGACAAATCGCCCGAAGAAATCATCGCCTCGGTGAAGAAGGGCATCTACGCCGTCTCCTTCGGCGGCGGCCAGGTGGACATCACCTCCGGCAAGTTCGTGTTCGGCTGCACCGAGGCCTACATGATCGAGGACGGTAAAATCGGCCCGGCCATCAAGGGAGCCATGCTGATCGGCAACGGCCCGGATGCGATGCGCCGCGTCTCGATGGTCGGCAACGACATGAAACTCGACACCGGCATCGGCAATTGCGGCAAGGGCGGCCAATGGGTCCCCGTCGGCGTCGGCCAGCCGCATCTGCGGATGGACCAGGTGACGGTGGGTGGGACGAAGGCGTAAGGCGGAGCAATTTGCCTGGCGATAGAAACGCTGAGGTTTCTATCGCCAAATCCCAATGCCGGCGTATGAGCCTCAAACTCACCCCTCATCCGGCCTGAACAGCCATTTCCGCTCGATCGCCGATACAAGATCGATCCGGTTGTTGTGGGCAAACAGCAGGACGTGGCCGAGAAGATCGGCCGTCTCGTCGGCAAGGTCGCGGCTGAGATCCGCGTCGCTCCTGCCCTTTTTCCGTCCGCGGCCGGTGGCGCGGTTCCAGGCCTGGGTCAGCTCGCCCATCTCCTCCTGCAGCTTCAGGAGAAACCAGTCGGGATCGCGGATCATTCCGTGGGTTTCGGCATAAGTTGCGGATGCGGCCTCGAATTGTTCGGTAAGTTTGCCCAGCATAACGTTCTCCTTTTGTATCCACAGGAGAATGCCGATTCCAGCGCCGTGTCCAGAGGGTTTGCTTGACACCCTCACCCAAATCCCGGCAGGTGCGGGCCATCCGATCTCATCCGCATCACGGCATTCCATGGACTCCGCCAATCCGATTTCTGCCTTGCTGGACGCATGGGTTCCGGGCCACGGGGCGGCGCAGCTCGTCTTTCTTTTCCTCTCGGCGCTGATCGCCGGGCTGGCGCGCGGGTTTTCCGGGTTCGGGGGAGCGCTGATCTTCGTTCCGCTTGCAGGTGCTGCCGTCGGCCCGAAGAGCGCCCCGGCCCTGCTGCTCGTCATCGACGGGGTGACGACGCTCGGCATGCTGCCGGATGGCTGGAGGCGGGCGAACCGGCGAGAAGTGGGCACGATGCTGATCGGTACGCTGGTCGGCGTGCCGGCGGGTACGACGCTGCTGGCCCTGATCGATCCGACGGCGTTGCGCTGGCTGATTTCGGTCGTCGTGCTCTGCCTGCTGATCTTCCTGATTTCCGGCTGGCGTTACCACGGCAAGCCGAAGACGCCGCTGACCATCGGCGTCGGAGCGCTGGCCGGCCTGTTCGGCGGTGCGGCGCAGCTTTCCGGCCCTCCGGTCGTCGCCTACTGGCTCGGCGGCGCCATTCCGCCGCTTACCGTGCGCGCCAATCTCATCCTTTATTTCGCGCTTTCGACGGTGATCTCGGCCACCGCCTATATCATCGGGCACCTTTTGACGCTCGACGTCCTTGCCCTCGCACTGATCGCCGGCCCGGGTTACGGCCTCGGGGTGACCGCCGGTTCGAAACTGTTCGGATTTGCCTCCGAAGGCACCTTTCGGCGCATCTGCTTTCTGCTGATCGCCATGGCGGCGATCGTCAGCCTGCCGCTTTTCGATGCGCTGCGGCCCTGAGCAGGATTCAGCACGGATTATTCAGCAAGACTTAACCCGTCCAAGAGTAGGGTCGGCCTCACCGAAGTAACGTGGGCGTGATCGCGGTGGGGAACACGAAGGAGAGATTTCAGGCGCTTTGGCGCCGGGATGTCAAACGCCGGCTTGTCGCCGGTGGCCTCGACATGGCGGCCGCACTTGCGCGTGCCGGAATGATGCCCAATGCCCGCGGCCATGGCGCCGTCTTCACGCTCCATCACGTGCGGCCGAAACAGAGCCGTCCGCTGAAACCGAGCGGCCATCTCGAAGTGACGCCGGATTTCCTCGGCGAAGCGATCGAACGGCTTTCGGCGGAGGGTTACGAGTTCATCCCCTTGAGCGATGTGCCCACACGGCTTGCCGCGCCGACCAAGCAGCCGTTCGCCGCCTTCACGCTCGATGACGGCTACCGAAACAACGCCGAATACGCCCTGCCCGTTTTTGCCCGCTACGGCGTGCCGTTCACCATTTTCGTCACCCGCGGATTTGCCGAGCGGACCCATTCGCTCTGGTGGGAGACGGTTGCCGAACTGCTCGGACGCGAACGCGAGGTGACGTTCGACTTCGGCGGCGGGTCCGAGGTCCTCGACCTCACCTCCGAGGCCCGAAAATTCGATGCCTTCGACCGGTTCTCCAGCTATGTCCTCGAAGTCGAGGAATCGACCGCCGTCTCGCGGATCGATGCGCTGGCGAGAAAACACGGCATCGACCCGCTGAAGATCACTGCCGATCTCACCATGAATGCCGAGGAACTGCGCTCGGTCGCCACCCATCCGCTGGCTTCACTCGGTGCCCATACAACAAGCCACCGGGCCGTCGCCCGGCTTTCGGCGGAAGACGCCCGTGCGGAGATGAAGCAGTCAGCCGACTGGATCGAGGCTTTGACCGGCGAACGGCCGCAAACGATCGCCTATCCCTATGGCAGCCGCGCCGCGGTTTCCGAGCGCGACTATGCGATTGCCAAGGAACTCGGCTTTTCGGTCGCGGTCACGACCCAGCCGGGCACGCTCTGCGCCAAATATGTCAACAGGCTCACCGGCCTGCCGCGCATCTCGCTCAACGGCTATTACCAGCAGCCGCGCTACGTCTCGGCCCTCGCCTCAGGCATCCCGTTCGCGATCGGGCGGTGAGAGCATGGCGAAGTCCTTTGAATTCGTGAATTCTTCCGCGAAAAAAGGCCTTCCAGGAACTTCCAAAAGATATCCAGATCCAATTCGCCAACGACCTTCAGCGCGTCCAGGAAGGACTACAGCCTCTCTCGGACTTCAAGCACCTGAGGGGCATCGGTAACGGCATTATCGAGCTCATAGAGAACGGTAGCCCGGCCTATCGCACCGTCTATTGTGCTAAATACCTCGATACGGTTTTCATTCTCCATGCCTTCACCAAAACGACCAACGGCGTCGACCGCAAGGCAATGGAGACCGTCCAGGATCGTCACAAGACGATGCTTCAGATCGTCAAAAACCGCAAATAGATCAGGCCGCCGCGACCACTTCACAGATTACCTTATGCTCGGCGCTGAACGATGGCTTCAGGCGCACACCGAGCTTTGCGAGATAACCAATCAGCTTGTCGGCCGAGAAAAGCTGAATCTTGCCGCGCATCAATTCGCTGACGCGGGGTTGGGAAACATCGAGAGCCTCGGCGATATCCGCCTGCTTCCATTTCCTGTCTTCGAAGATGGCAACCAGGGTGGTGAGCAGATCCGAGCGAAACCGCAGATCGGCAGCCTCGATCGGATCCTCCGTGACGACGTCAAAGATATTTTCAAAGACCAGGCGTTCCATCTTCGTCCTCGATATACGGATTTCCGTATAATCTAGATATAAATACATGCCTGGTCAATGATAGCTCACGGATACATCCGCACCTTTTCCCACGGGCCGTCGGCGACGGGGCGGCGGAATTCGATGCGGTCGTGCAGCCGGAACTGGCGGTCGTGCCAGAACTCGATCGATACCGGCTTGATGCGGAAACCGGACCAGTAGGGCGGGCGCGGAATGTCGCCGATCGCGTATCTTGCGGTGTATTCGGCAACCGATTTTTCGAGCGCGAAACGGGTTTCGAGCGGGCGGGACTGTTTCGACGCCCAGGCGCCGATGCGGCTGCCGCGGGCGCGAGAGGCGTAATAGGCATCCGCCTCCGCATCGCTCACCACTTCCACCTCGCCCCGCAGGCGAACCTGTCGGCGCAGCGATTTCCAGTGGAAACACATGGCCGCCTTCTTCTGGCCGAGAATCTCGCGGCCCTTCTGGCTTTCGAAATTGGTATAGAAGACGAAACCGTTCTCGTCATACCCCTTCAACAGGACCATGCGAACGTTCGGCATGCCGTTTTCGTCGACGGTCGCAACCGCAACGGCATTCGGATCGTTGGGTTCGGAGGCCTCGGCATCCTTCAGCCAGGCACCGAAAAGCGCGAAAGGCTCGTTCTCGGCGGTGAAGTCACCAGTTGTTAACCCGCTCTCAGACATATTGACTAAAATACTCCCAATCTCATGAAAAATGCCCGAGTTTTTCAGTCGGACAGGACGCACGGTGGTAGTGATAGCAAAGTCGAAGAGCCGCACAAAGAGGTCGTTTCTCCTCGGCAGACGGGCAGCCGCCCTCTGCCTTGCCGGGTTTTCGCTTGGCGGTTGTACCAGCAGCCTCGATCTCTTCGGAAGTTCCCCGAAAGTCGACCGCTCGATCGCGACCGGCACGGTGCCGGGCACACAGCCGCACACCGGCGCTACGCTTTCCGACGAGGCGACGGTGCGCAATGCGGTCTCCTCGGCCGATCTTGCAAAGGTCGGCGCAGCCTCGGTTCCGTGGGCGAATACCGCCACCGGCAGCGCCGGCGTCGTGTCGCAGATCCGCGAGGCCCGCAACGGCGAGCAGATCTGCCGCGCCTTCACCACCACGCGGCATTCCTACGAGGGTATTGCGATGTTCTCCGGCCAGACCTGCCTCACCGGCAGCGGCGACTGGATGCTGACGGCCTTCGACCGCCAGTAGTCGCCGTCATCCCTGCCCCACACCCGATGCGGCTGCAAGGAAACGGTTTTTGGGCGTTTGCGTAATTCGTGCTGGAAACGATTCGTTTACCTTAACGAGTGCTGCCGGCGGCGGTGTAACCACTGATTCACAAGTCCTAACATAGGCTCTCCGAACGTAAGCAGTAATCTGTCCGGGACATGAGGAACCGGCGGACGGCTGTCGGAGTTGTGACGAATAATGGGGGGGTCCAAGGATCAAGCGGGGACCCGCCGTTTCAGGTAACCGGTGGTCCCACGATGCGTGATCCCTATTCTCTTCTCGGCGTGAAGCGCAATGCCGAGCCCGACGAAATCAAGGCAGCCTGGCGCGCCAAGGCCAAGACCGTTCATCCAGACCAGAACCAGGACGATCCGTCTGCGACGAGCCGTTTCGCAGAGATCGGCCAGGCCTACGAGGTCCTGAAGGATCCCGAGCGCCGCAAGCGATACGACAGGGCCGCCGAGATGCACCAAACCATCATGCAGCAGCGCAATGCCGCCCGCGAAGCCGCCGAACGCGCCAAGGTCGCAAAGGCCAACGCCGAAAAGGTCATGGAAGAACTCGCCAAGACCAATGCGCAAAACGCCAAGTCCCAGGCGCAACCGCAAGCACAGGCTCGCGGCCAATCGCAAACCCAATCACATTCCCAATCTCAGGCCCAATCTCAGGCCCATCCCCAGAATCAGTCCGGCCCTGCAGGCGAAACGCCGGAGGACATGATCGAGCGTATCTTCGGCGCCGCGGCGGCCGAGCAGGCAAAAGCTCAGGCGGGCGGCACGGCGCAGGGGGGCGGCTCAGCGCAGGCGAGCGGCGATTCGGTCGAAACGGCAAAGGCAGATCCATCGGGGGGCGAACGACCGCCGCTTCCGGCCCTTGCCATCGACCTGATCGCCTCCATCGTGCGCCGTTTCCGCGGCACGACGCCGGCTCCGGAAAAGGCGCCGGATATCTCCGTCGAAGCCACGGTGACCGTCGAGGATCTCCTGAAGCTCAACACGATCACGCTGAAAATGGCCGACGACCGCGAAGTGCGCCTTGCCCTGGAAAGAGGCATGACCGAAGGCCATGTGGCGCGCCTCAAGGGCCAGGGCCTCAAGCTCACCGGCATGAAATCCGGCGACCTGCTCGCCTCGATCAAGATTGCCCGCGACAGCCGTTTCCGGGTCGAAGGCTTCGATCTCCACACGACCTTGTCGATCTCGCTCGAGGATGCGGTGCTCGGCGGCGACGCATCGGTCGAGACGCCGGACGGCAATCGCAGCCTCAGCATTCCGGCCTGGTCCGGTTCCGACCAGACGATCCGGCTGGAGGGCCTCGGCCTCCATGATGATGCGGGCGGCCGCGGCGATCTCGTCGTCGAGCTGCGCGTCGTCCTGTGGGAAAAGCCGAACGAAAAGGTCACCGACCTGATGCGGCACATGCGCCACGGACTGTATGTCTGACGGGCCTTGCCCAGTATGACAGTTTTGCGTCGGTATTCACCGCTGCGCACCCTTTGTTACGGCTACTAACACGAGATGATCCAACTCAGCTTGAACCCTTGAGCCGCCTATGTCATAGGCAGCGTTCATCTAAGGTATCAGGGGACTATGAATGGTTCAGGCTTCCGGCCTCATGGCAGGCAAACGCGGTCTCATCATGGGCGTTGCCAATAATCGTTCGATCGCGTGGGGCATTGCCAAGGCCATCCACAGCCAAGGCGGGGAAGTTGCATTCACCTACCAGGGCGATGCACTCAAGAAGCGGGTTGAGCCGCTGGCTGCAGAACTGGGCGCCTACATGGCCGGCCATTGCGACGTCGGCGACGAATCGACCATCGACGAGGTCTTCGCCAATCTCGAAAAGCACTGGGGCAAGATCGACTTCCTCGTGCATGCGATCGGCTTTTCCGACAAGGACGAGCTGACCGGCCGTTACGTCGACACCTCGGCTGACAACTTCGCCAAGACGATGCAGATCTCGGTCTATTCCTTTACGTCGGTCGCAAGGCGGGCGGAAAAGCTGATGACCGACGGCGGTTCGATGCTGACGCTCACCTATTATGGTGCGGAAAAGGTCATGCCGAACTACAACGTCATGGGCGTTGCAAAGGCCGCGCTCGAAGCCAGCGTCAAATATCTCGCCGTCGATCTCGGCCCGAAGAACATCCGCGTCAACGCGATCTCGGCCGGGCCGATCAAGACGCTTGCCGCTTCCGGCATCGGCGACTTCCGCTACATCCTCAAGTGGAACGAGTACAATGCGCCGCTGCGCCGTACCGTCACCATCGAGGAAGTGGGCGATGTCGGCCTCTACATGCTGTCCGACCTGTCGCGGTCCGTCACCGGCGAAACCCATCACGCAGACAGCGGCTACCATGTCGTCGGCATGAAGGCCGTCGATGCGCCGGACATTTCGGTCATCAAGGACTGATGCTCTTCCAGGGACGTCTGCCGTGCTCATCTACATGATCCGCCACGGGCAGACGGACTGGAATGCCGAAGGCCGGCTGCAGGGCCAGCAGGACATTCCGCTCAATACTCTCGGCCGTTCTCAGGCAACGCGGAACGGCGAGCGGCTGCGCGAGATGATCGGCGCGGCCGAAGGTTTCTCCTTCGTTGCCAGCCCGCTGTCGCGGACCCGCGAAACAATGGAACGGCTGCGCACCGCCATGGGGCTGGATCCCCTCGCCTACCGGATCGACGAGCGGCTGGTCGAAGTCTCCTTCGGCGACTGGGAAGGCCATACGCTCGAGGAGATCAGCCGGATTTCTCCGGACCGACTCGCCGCCCGGGCCGAGCAGAAGTGGAGCTTCATTCCGCCGGGCATATCTGCCGAAAGCTATGAGATTCTCTGCTGGCGGATCGGCGCCTGGCTGCAGTCCATTGACGGTCCGACCGTGTGCATCAGCCATGGCGGGGTGATCCGCTCGCTCTTCCGGCTGATCGGCAATCTCGACGAAGACGAGGCGGCCACCGTTCCGACTCCGCAGGACCGCATCCTGATGATCGATACCGACCTCAGTCGGATGGCATGGCTCTGATCGGAATATCCGCAGCGCAGCGGATATTCTAAATTATACTTCGCTAATTCTACGGTATTACTGGACGATCTGGAGATCGTCGACGACACGGTTGCCATCGACGACCGTGTAAAAGACCAACACCTTCACGCCGGCCTTCAAGCCCTCGAAATTGAATTCCTCGGGCACTTTATAGGTCTTTCCGTCGTCGAGCGTTAAGTTGAGCGCCTTCGCATCCACGGCCTTGATCGTGGCTTCGACGTCGGCACTTTGAGCCCAGCTGTTGAGGGGCGAAAAGATGCTGGCAGTGGCAAGCAGAGCAGCAATCAGGATGCGCATGGTCGGAAGCCTTGATGAGGTCGATGATGTCTTGTTCCGACGCACAGATAGCCTCCCGATTGTGGCAAAAATCGCCCGTTACCGTGACATTTTGCGTATAAGTAATGACCTGATTGTTAACGCTTTTCAAGGGCGGGATGCCGCCCTGCGGGGGGACCCGGCGGCATTTGCGAAACCAATCCCAAGTATTCCCTTACAATAAATCGGACCAAAGTTTGTAGGGTGCCGTGAAAGCGTAAATTAACCCCCGCCCCATAGGCTCGACCGTCTGCCACAGGGGTTAATGAGAAGGTTCGCGCACGTGAAATTCTGGCCGTCGTCCGGTTCCAAATCACTGCGCTTCGCACGCAGCACCAAGACCCCGACGACAATCGCGTTCGTTATCACCCTTGCTGTCATCTCGATCGGCGTCATCATCGACCAACGTTACACCGAAGGCTTTCGCAGCGACCTGCGGGCAACGACGGAAAAAGTCGGCGGCCTGTTGGCGCGGCGCCTCATCGTACGCGTAGAGACCGACATCGCCGCCACCGATCATCTGGTTCACGTGCTGAGGGACGATTTCAGCGGATCGGCGGATACATTCAAGCGCCATGTCGAAAAGCAACTTGGCGAAGTCACGCATTTTTCGGGTGTCGCGGTCGCACCCAATTTCGAGCTTGCCCAGGTCATCACGCGCGACGGCATTGTCGGCGGCGGGGCGGGCAAGATCGGCAAAATCGATCTGCTGCGCCTTGCAAACGACCTGAAATCCGTGAACGGCCGCAACCGCGTATCTCTGCTGAGCGGCACCCAGGAAGGAGATCTGACGCTCGTCGTACCGGTATCGAAGGAAGAGGACGGTGGGGACCTTTGGGGCGCGATCGCCGTGCTGATCGATAAGCAGGGCCTGATGGAGGCATCCGGCGTCACCTTCTCCCCTGCCGCGGCAAGGAAACCGAACCTGATCAATCTCGACTGGCTGAACGTGGTTCTGCGGGACGACGACAGGCCGCAATATTTCGCCTTCTTCGGCAATGACTCCATCGAAAACCAGTCTCCGATGAAATGGACGGTGCCCATCAACGGCGCCAACTGGACGCTGCTTGCCGCTCCCCGTTCCGGTTGGGACATCGTGCCGCCCAACCAGCTCGGGTTCCGCCTCGCCATCATGCTTGCCGCACTCGGGGTGATCGTGCCGATCTTCATCGCCACCTCGCTGATTTCCGAACGCAACCGCAATATCGAGGCACTGAAGGCCCGCGAGCTTAATCTCATCGAGCTGTCGCAGCGCTTCAACCTTGCCATGGAAGCCTCCAATATCGGCATCTGGGAGGTGACGGGCAACGGCAACAGTCTGTTCTGGGACAAGCGGGCCGCGGGGCTGCACGACAAGCCGGCAGCCAGCGAGGGCAACCGTCTCTACGACTGGCTCGGGTCGATCTATCCGCCGGACCGGACTGCAGCGGAGACACATTTCGCCGACTGCGCCTCCTGCAACACGCCCTGTAGCGAAACCTACCGGGTGCAGTTGCCGGACGGCACGCTGCGATACCTGAAATCGGCAGGTGCGAACTATCGCAATGCCGACGGCACCCTGCGCACCACCGGCATTGTCTGGGACGTCACCGGCGACGTGGTGATGACGCAGACGCTGCGCAACGCCAAGGAAAATACCGACATCAAGAATGCCGAACTGGAACTGGCGCTCGATGAACTGTCGAACCGCGAGCAGGACCTGGAAGAGCTGTCGAGCCGCCTCGATCTGGCGCTTGATTCCTACAATTGCGGCATATGGGAATCCAATCCGGTCACGCATATCGAAACCTGGGACGCCCGGATGTGCCAGTTGCACGGCATCCCCTTTACCGACGGCTTCATCCGGGTCGATACCTGGATCGAGCTCATCCATCCCGACGACCGGGAGCACGCCAAGCGCAGCTCCTACAATTTCACCGAGAACTTCCTGGCGGGTCCGCTGGTCGTGCGCGTGCCCCAACCGGATGGTTCGATCCGCTATATCCGCTCCATCGGCAAGGTGCATACGATGCGCGACGGATCCCAGAAGGTGGTGGGCATTGCCTTCGACGTCACCCAGGACGCGATCCTGACCCGGGAACTGAAAGCCGCCAAGGACGAGGCCGACGCCAAGAACGCCGAACTCGAACTCGCCAAGAGCCGCATCGAGCACAATTCGCTGCATGACCCGCTGACCCTGCTCGCCAACCGCCGCAAGCTCGACATGGAGCTCGACCGGCTGTCGCGCTCCAGCCACAACGAGCGCCAGAAGTTCTCGATCCTGCATCTCGATCTCGACCGCTTCAAGCAGATCAACGACACGCTCGGACATGCGGCGGGCGACGCGATGCTCGTGCACGCCTCACGCATCCTGTCGCGCAACGTCCGCAGTGGCGATATCGTCGCACGCATCGGCGGCGACGAATTCGTCATCCTCGCCACCGACAATTCGAGCACCGAGGAGATAAGCCAGCTCGCTCAGCGCATCATCGCCGAATTCCACCAGCCGATCGACTTTGAAGGTTTCGCCTGCCGCTGCGGCGTATCCATCGGCATCGCCCAGGCAAGCGGCATGAATGTCGATGCACGCCGCACGCTCGTCAATGCCGATATCGCGCTCTACCGGGCGAAGGGCATGGGCCGCAACCGCTACGAATTCTTTACGCAGAACTTGCAGGCCGAGATCGTCAGCCACAAGCGCACCGCCGACGAGGTCCTTACCGGTATCGACAATGACGAATTCATCACCTTCTACCAGCCGCAGTTCGATGCCCGCACCAACCAACTGACCGGCGTCGAGGCGCTGATCCGCTGGAACCATCCGCATCACGGAATTCTTGCGCCCGACCGGTTCCTCAAGATTGCAGAGGATTTGAACGTCTCGGCAGCACTCGACCATATCGTGCTCCAGACGGTGCTGAAGGACAAGATGCGCTGGGCTGCACTCGGCGTCCGGGTGCCGAAGGTTTCCGTGAACGTCTCCTCAAAACGCCTCAATGACGAAGCGCTGATCGACACGCTGCAGACGCTGGCGATCGTGCCCGGCGAGATTTCCTTCGAACTGGTGGAATCGATCTTCCTCGACGAGAGCGAAGCGGCCGCGACCAGCAATCTCGAACGCATCAAGGAACTCGGCATCGACATCGAGATCGACGATTTCGGCACCGGCCATACCTCGATCGTCAGCCTTTTGAAACTGAAGCCGAAACGGCTGAAGATCGACCGGCAGCTCGTCATGCCGATCCTGACCTCGCCGCAGGAACGCGCGCTGGTGCGCTCGATCATCGACATTGCCCGTTCGCTCGGCGTCGAAACGGTGGCGGAAGGCGTCGAGACCATGCAGCATGCGAGCCTTCTGCGCGAACTCGGCTGCGACCTGCTGCAGGGTTATGCCTTCGCCCGGCCGCTTTCCTTCGACGATTTCACCGCAGCCGCGCATGCGGGCTGGCGCAGGGCCGCCGCCTAGAACCATCATTGTTCACCATTTCCGGCGCGACAGTTCTGCCAAGAAAGACTTGTCGCCCGGCAACCTTTTCCATATGACAACCGCGTCAGAAGTTGGCGAAAGGCCAGCTCCGCCACAGCTGGTCCTGTAACGCCATGTCGCACAACACTTTCGGTCACCTTTTCCGTGTCACCACCTGGGGCGAAAGCCATGGCCCGGCGCTCGGCTGCGTGGTCGACGGCTGCCCGCCCGGCATCCGCTTCACGCTGGCGGAAATCCAGGCCTGGATGGACAAGCGCAAGCCCGGACAGTCGCGCTTCGTGACGCAGCGGCGCGAGGACGATATCGTCAAGGTGCTCTCCGGCGTGATGATGGATGCCGACGGCGAGACGATGATCTCGACCGGCACGCCGATCTCGATGCTGATCGAGAATACCGACCAGCGCTCCAAGGATTACGGCGAGATCGCCCGCCGCTATCGTCCCGGCCATGCGGACTATACCTATGACGTCAAATACGGCATCCGCGACTATCGCGGCGGCGGCCGCTCTTCGGCCCGCGAGACGGCAGCCCGCGTTGCCGCCGGGGCGCTCGCCCGCAGGATCGTGCCGGGCGTCCAAGTCCGCGCCGCGCTGATCCAGATCGGCAAGCACAGAATAAACCGCGCCAACTGGGACTGGGATCAGATCGGCCAGAACCCGTTCTTCTGCCCGGACGCGGCGATGGTGCCCGTCTGGGAAGACTATCTCGACGGCATCCGCAAAGCCGGCTCCTCGATCGGCGCCGTGGTGGAGGTGATCGCCGAAGGCGTGCCCGCCGGTCTCGGTGCACCGGTCTATGGCAAGCTCGATCAGGATATCGCCAGCCTTCTGATGTCGATCAACGCCGTCAAGGGCGTCGAGATCGGCGACGGTTTCGGTGTCGCAGAACTCTCCGGCGAGGAAGACGCCGACGAGATGCGCATGGGCAATGACGGCAAGCGCATTTTCCTCTCCAACCATGCAGGCGGCATTCTCGGCGGCATCTCGACCGGCGAGGCGGTGGTCGCCCGCTTCGCGATCAAGCCCACTTCCTCCATTCTCACCGAGCAGCGCTCGATCGACGTCGACGGCAACAATGTCGAAGTCCGCACCAAGGGCCGCCACGACCCCTGCGTCGGCATCCGCGCCGTGCCGATCGGCGAGGCGATGGTTGCATGCGCGATTGCCGATCACTATCTCCGCGACCGGGCCCAGATTGGCTCCAGTATTACCGGGCGAAATCTCTAGGAAACAACATCCATGGCCTATGATCAGAAGCGCGTCGTCGACGCCCTCCGCGCCTTCGAAGCCGGCGAAATCGTCGTCGTCACCGATGACGACGACCGCGAGAACGAAGGCGACCTTATCGTCGCCGCAGTCCACTGCACGCCGGACAAGATGGCCTTCATCGTGCGCCACACGTCCGGCATCGTCTGCGCGCCGATGCCGCGCGAGGAGGCCAAGCGGCTCAACCTCAATGCCATGGTGGCGGAAAACGACAGCGCCCATACGACCGCCTTCACCGTTACCGTCGACTTCAAGCACGGCACGACGACCGGCATTTCCGCCGAGGACCGGACGCTGACCGTCCGCAATCTCGCCAATCCGAATGTCGGCGCGAGCGATTTCGTGCGGCCCGGTCATATCTTCCCGCTGATCGCCCGCGAAGGCGGCGTGCTGATGCGCTCCGGTCATACGGAGGCGGCCGTCGACCTCTGCAGGCTTGCCGGCCTTCCGCCGATCGGGGTCATCTGCGAACTCGTCAATGACGACGGCACCGTGACGCGCGGCCAGCAGGTTACCGATTTTGCCGCCAAGCACGGCTTGAAACAGGTTTCCGTCGCCGACCTGATCGCCTACCGCCAGCGCAAGGAAACGTTGATCGAGCTGCAGACGTCGTTCGACGTCGAGACACCGCATGGCAAGGCGAAGGCACATGCCTATTCGCTGCCGTGGGACCCGATGCAGCATGTGGCGGTAATCTTCGGCGACATCCGTGACGGCGTCGATATTCCCGTCCGCCTGCATCTCGAAAACGTCACCCGAGACGTATTCGGCACTCAGCGCTCGGTCGATCGTTACATGGCGAAAATCGAGGAAGAGGGTCGCGGCGTGATCATCTACCTGCGCGAAGGTTCGGTCGGGGTCGGCCAGAAGGACCATGGCCGCAAGCTGCGCCAGGACCAGGAGGGCCATGCCGAAGCCCAGGCCCGCGAGAGCGAATGGCTGGAAATCGGCCTCGGCGCACAGATATTGAAGGATCTCGGCGTCACCTCGATCAAGCTCTTGACCCGCAGCGAGCGCCACTATGTCGGCCTCGAAGGTTTCGGCATCAAGATCGCCGAAACGGTGATCTGCTGACCGCCCCCAATCCTTAGGGTTGCAAAAGGTTTCGTCCCGTTCCATCGTCGCTCGTTGTCGGGCGGCGATTTTTCGTGTACGGATAATAGTTGAAGATCATTTGGGACGAGACGAAGCGAATTGTGAACCTCGAGAAGCATGGTCTCGATTTCGCTGATCTTTATTTCGAATTCTTCGCGACGGCGGTGACCACGCCCGCCAGAAAGGCGAGGTCGAAAGCTGTCGGTCGCCTGAAGGATGGAACGATTGTCGTAATATTCCTGACGCTTGGCTCGGAAGCAATCTCGGTCATTTCGATGCGCCCTGCCCGAAAAGATGAGAGGAGCATGGTCGAATGAATATCAAGCACGAAAAACAGAAAGAATTTCGCCCTGGTCGCGGATACACCAAAGAGGACTGGGACGCGGTCGACAGTCCACCACTGACTGCTGAAGAGATGGCGAGCATGCGCCCGTTCCGGGAAGTGTTTCCCGAAATGGCCGCAAAAATGGAACAGGCGATCGCCGCTCGCGGCCGGCCGAAGGTCGAGGCGCCGAAGGTGGCCGTCACGCTGAGGCTCGACCCGGACGTGCTCGAAAAATACAAGGCGTCAGGCAAAGACTGGCGAGCCAAAATGGCCGAGGAACTGCGCAAGGCAGCCGGCCTCTGAGACGATCTACCGGCCGGCAGCCAGGATTTCCGCGATGAAACGGTGAGCCTTGAGCGCATCCTCGCCGGTGACCCGCAGGGGGGCGCCGTTGCGGATGGCATCGATGAAATTCGCGATCAGCGCCCGGTGCATTTCATGGCCGAAGGCCATCGGGTTGGCCCCTGCCCCGCTGCCGGTTTTCTCACCGCCTTCAGTGATGCTCGTGCCGTCCATGAAGGCGGCCTTCAGCGTATCGCCGGTCAAGACTGCCGTACCGCGGGTGCCGAGCAGTTCGATGCGCTCCGGCAGCCCGGGATAGGCGCAGGTGGTGGCGTTGAGCGTTCCTATCGCCCCGTTTTCGAATGCGAAGGTCGCCGTCACCAGGTCTTCGGTCTCCATCGAATGGATCGGGCTGGTGCGGACGAAGGACGAGACGTCTTTCGGGGTACCGGCATAACTCAGCAGCAAGTCGATCGTGTGAATGCCCTGGGTTAGCAGCACGCCGCCGCCATCGCGTGCCATCGTGCCACGGCCCTCGACGTCGTAATAGCTCTGGGGTCGCCAATTGCGGATCGCAACGGAGGCCTCGATCAGTTGCCCCAACCGCTCGGACTTGACGATCTCGTCGAGTTTCAGCGCCGCTGCGCGAAAACGGTTCTGCAGCACCATGGCCAGCAGCACACCCGCTTGCCTCGCAGCGCGGACGATCGCTTCCGAGCGCTCGAACGAGATATCAAGCGGCTTTTCCAGCAGGATATGCTTTTTCGCCGCCGCACAGCGCTCTACGAGTTCCAGATGGCTGCTCGGCGGGGTGAGGATCAACACGGCCTCGATCGCCTTGTCCGCAAAGATCGCATCGAGATCGCCGGTCGTGGGGATCGGGTACTGGGCGGCAAATGCCTCACGCCGGGCTGCCGTCTGGCTGAATGCCGCAACGCATTCGATCCTGTCGGACAAATCGAGCAGGGCTCGGGCATGGTGCCCTGCCGCCATGCCGAGCCCGATGATTGCTACTTTCAGTTTGGTCATCGTCCACTCCCCTCGAGATCCGTTTCAGCCGAGAACTTCGAGCGTGCGCATGATGCCGCGCAGCTCCGCCAGTCCTTTCAGTCGCCCGATGCAGGAATAACCGGGATTGACGCGTCTGCCTATGTCGTCGACGATCGCATGGCCGTGGTCGGGTCGCATCGGGATCTGCCAGTCCGCCCTGCCTTCGGCCTTGCGGCGCTTCTCTTCAGCCATCAGCGCCATGGTGACCCGCACCATGTCCGTATCCCCGTCCAGATGCTCTGCCTCGTGGAAGGAGCCGTCGCCTTCCTTGGTGACGTTGCGCAGGTGGGCGAAATGGATGTCGGGACCAAATTCCCCGGCCATCGCCACCAGATCGTTCTCCGGATTGGCGCCGTAGGAGCCGGTGCAGAGCGTGATGCCGTTCGATGGCGACTTAACCGCGGCGAGCAGTGCACGTGCGTCGGAAGCCTTGCAGACGACGCGCGGCAGGCCGAACAGCGGGAACGGCGGATCGTCCGGATGGATCGCCATCCTGACGCCGGCCTCTTCGGCGACGGGGATGATCTCATCTAAGAACATGAAGAGGTTTTCGCGGAATCCGCCTTCCTGCAGTTCCTTGTAGATATCCAGCATGCGGTTGAGGCTCTGCCGGTCGTAGACGAATTCGCGGGCCGGCACCCATTCGATCAGGTTGCGTTCCAGCCGGGCGAGATCGCCCTCGCTCGCCGTCTTCAGCCAGGCTTGAGCCTTGGCGACCCGGTCGGCCGGATGATCGGCTTCGGCGCCGGGACGCTTCAGCATGAAGACGTCGTAGGCGCAGAACTCGACCACATCGAAGCGCAGCGCAGTGCCGCCATGCGGCATCTCGTATTCGAGATCTGTGCGCGTCCAGTCGGTGATCGCCATGAAATTATAGCAGACCGTCTTGATGCCGGCCTTGGCGACCGCGCGGATCGAGGCCTTGTAGTTGTCGATCAGCTCGCGGTAACGGCCGGTGCGGGTCTTGATATCCTCGTGGACGATGATGCTTTCCACCACCGACCAGGTGAGCCCCGCCTCCTCGATGATCGCCTTGCGCTTGGCGATCTCGTCATCGGGCCAGATGCGGCCGTCGTTCAGGTGATGCAGCGCGCTGACGATTCCCGTCGCACCGGCCTGTTTCACATGCGAAAGCCTGACCGTATCGTCTGGTCCGAACCAGCGCCAAGTCTGTTCCATCCTATTGCTACCTTATGCTTGTCAGCCGAGCCGCATGCCGGTGGCGGCATCGAAGACGTGGCTGTTGGTGGGCGCGAGCGCCAGGTTGAGCACTTCGCCGGTCTTGATGAAAAGCCGCTCGCGCAGCTGCGCCGAAAATTTCTGGCCGTCGACGGTGCCCTGCACGAGGGTTTCCGAACCGGTCGGCTCGATATTCGTCACGGTCATCGGAATGCCCTCGTTCCCGGAGGCGATGGCGAGATGTTCGGGGCGGATGCCGTAGCTGACAGCGGTGCCGGGGGGCGTGGAAGCCTCCGGGCCAAGCGGCAGGCGGACGCCGTTTTCAGTCAGCAGGGACCTACGATCCTCAGCCACCGTGCCGGAGAGGAAATTCATCGAGGGCGAGCCGATGAAGCTGGCAACGAAGGTGTTGACCGGCTTGTCGTAGAGTTCCAGCGGCGCGCCGACCTGCTCGACGATGCCGTCCCTCATCACCACGATCCGGTCCGCCATGGTCATCGCCTCGATCTGGTCGTGGGTGACGTAGACGGTGGTGGTCTTGATGCGGGCGTGGATGTCCTTGAGTTCTGCACGCATCTGCACGCGCAGCTTGGCGTCGAGGTTGGAGAGCGGTTCGTCGAACAGGAAGACCTTGGGGTTACGGACGATGGCCCGGCCCATGGCGACGCGCTGGCGCTGGCCGCCGGAGAGCTGTTTCGGGTAACGCTCGAGGTAATCGGTCAGCCCGAGGATACGCGCGGCATCGTTGACCCGCTCAGCGATCTCCTCCTTGGATTTCTTCGCCAGCCGCAGCGAGAAGCCCATGTTCTCGGCAATCGTCATATGCGGGTAGAGCGCATAATTCTGAAAGACCATGGCGATGTCGCGGTTCTTCGGCTCGACCTCGTTGATGACGCGGCCACCGATGCGGATCGTGCCGCCGGAGATATCTTCGAGGCCGGCGATCATGCGCAGCAGCGTGGACTTGCCGCAGCCGGAGGGGCCGACGAGGACGACGAAGGCGCCATCCGGCACGTCGACCGACACGCCCTTGATGGTCTCGACGTCGCCATAGGCCTTGCGGACGTTCTGGATTTCAACGGAAGCCATGTATTTATCCTGAAACTGTTCGGGTTTGGGGCTTCAGCCGATCTGCGGCGTGAATGGCTGCGAGCAGGCTGAGGCCGGTGTGGTAGCCGGGATCGAGATCCGGCGTGGCGGGCACGAAATCGACGGGGCCGTCCCTGGTCATCGTCTGGTAGGCGATCGGCGGTGTGCCGCGCCAGTAGTGCTCGAAGAAGGCGGCATGTGCCGCCTTCCAGACGTCCAGGCTTTCGGCACTGCCGGTGCGCTCGTGGGCGAGAGCCGCCGAGCGGATCGTTTCCGGCAGCGACCACCAGGGGCAATAGGGGCTCTGCGCGTTGCCGGTCTTGATCGACACGGTAAGGGTGATACCGGGACCGACAAAGCCTTTCTTGAAGGATGAAACGTGGATGCGCTCCAGTTTGTCGATCAGGGCCGGGTCGGCGGTGTCGTCGAGATAGTCGAGCGCGAAGCCGACGAACTCGATTCCGTGTCCGACATTGCAGTTGTCCTCGCCTGGTACGTTGCGCAGCAGACCGGTTGCGGCGTCATAGTGCCTGTCGATGACATGGGCGATGAAGCGGTCGGCAAAGGCGAGATGCGCCGTGTGGCCGGCGCGTTTCAGCATGCCGGCTGCACCGAGCAGGATCATCCGCGGGCCGAAATCGTCGGATTGCGCGGCGAGGCTGTCGAGCGACAGCGGCCGGCGTTCGTCCATCTGGAAACGGCCGGTTTCGATGGCAGTGATCACCCTGTCGAAATAAACGAGGTGGTCGGCGATTTCCGGCAGACCGTAACGGCTGGCGGCGGCGACCAGCCCCTTGGCCACGAAGGCGTCGGAATAGGTGTAGATCAGCGCCGGTTTTTCCTGAACATGGAGAACGTTGGACTGATCCGTATAAACGGCCTGCATGTCGCGGTCGTAGCAGAAATAGGCGTGGCCATCCGGCTTCTGCAAGGCGGCCAGTAGGTCGTAGAGACGGCGGCCGGCGGCATCGAGCTTTTTGGCGAGCGGCGGCAGCTCGTCTTCAAAGAACTCCGCATGTCCGACCAAGGCCTCCAGCCCGCGGCCCTGGATCCAGCCATAGGTGTAGTCCGGACCACGGATGCCATCTCCCGAACTGTAATCCTTCAGCGTCAGGCTGTTCTGCTTGGTGTTCAGAAATCCACCGCCGAGCATCGGCCGCTGCAGCATCCAGTAGAGCGTGCCGGCGTTGGCGGCGGCATAGGTGGTGCGGGCTTCGTCAAAGAAATCCATCGCCATCGTCACTCCTTGAGGCCGGTGCTGGCGACGCCCTGCACGAAATTGCGGCGCAGGACGACGAAGAGCAGGATGGATGGAATGAGGACCGTGGCGGAGGCGGCGCTGAGGCGACCGAGATCGACGGTGAAGCCGGTCTGGAACAGCGCTAGCCCGACCTCGATCGTATAGCTGGTGCGGGTCGTGGTGACGATCATCGGCCAGGCGAAGGCGGTCCAGGCCTGGAAGAAGGCGAGGACGGCGAGTGCGCCGAGTGCGCCGCGCAAGAGCGGCAGGACGATGTGCAGGAAAATCCAGAACTCGCCGGCGCCGTCGATGCGGGCGGCTTCCAGCAGTTCGTCGGGGATCGTGTGGATGACGTTCTGGCGGATCAGGAAGATGCCGAAGCTCATCACCAGATAACCGAGCAGCAGGCCCCAGACGGAATTGAGGATGCCGAGGCTTTTTGCCTGGAAATAGAGCGGGATCATGTAGACCTCGAACGGCACGATGGCAGTTGCGAGGAACAGCGCGAAGAGGATGTTCAGCGTCCGAAAGCGGAATTTTCCGAAGACATAACCGGCGATCGCGGACGTCGCGACGATGGCGATCGTCGACATCACCGCAAAGGCGATGCTGTTGCCGATCCAGCGAAGGAGCGGCGTTTCGCCGAGCACGGCGGAGAAATTGGCGATCGTCGGGTCGCGCGGGATGATGGTCGGCGGCCAGCTGAGCATTTCCGCCGGCGTCTTGAAGGCGTTCGCCACCAGGAAGACCAGCGGCAGCAGCATCAGGATCGAGACGACGATGAGGAAGACGTCGATCGCGAAGTTGACTACGCGCTTCTTGCGGCGCAGGCGCAGGCCTTCGGCAAGCTCTTCGGTGGTCGGCTCGACATAGTTCACGGTGTTGGTGGTCATGCCTTGCCCCTTTCCCGCAGCATCGAGAACTGGATGAGCGTCAGCGCGAGAACGATGACCAGAAGCACGACGGCTTCGGACGCCGCATAACCGACGCGATAATTGCGAAAGCTGTTTTCCAGCATGTCGAGAACCAGCACCCGCACCTGCCGTCCGGGCGCCCCTTGCGCATCGGAGGCCAGTACGAAGGCCTGGGCATAGACGTTGAAACCGGAGACCAGCGTGACGACCGAGACGTAGAGGGTGATCGGCTTCAGCATCGGGATCGACAGGTACCAGAAGCTCTGCGGGCCGGAGGCGCCGTCGAGCTTGGCGGCTTCATAAAGCGAGACCGGCAGGTTCTTGAAACCGACGATATAGATCAGCACCGCATATCCCAGCGCCTGCCAGGAGCAGAGCACGATGATGCAGATGACCGACAGGACCGGATCGAACAGCCAGGATTGTGCCGGGATGCCGAAAAAGGTCAGCAGCGCATTCAGCGGCCCGAGGCGGGCATCAAAGATCCATTTCCACGCCATGGCGGCGGGAACCAGCGACACGACATGCGGAATGAAGACCGCGGTCTCGTAGAAACCGGCCATCCGAGAGCGGGTGCGGTGGAAGATCAGCGCGGCGATGATCAGCGCCATCGGGATGGTCAGGATCAAGACGCCGAAGGCGATGATCGTGGTATTGACCAGCGCATCGATGAACAGGTGGTCGCCCGTCAGCTCGCGGAAATTCGCGAGGCCGACGAAGGGCTTGTTCTTCGACAGGATGTCCCACTTGAAAAGGCTGAGCCTCAGCGTGTCGGCGATCGGATAAAGCCGGACATAGGCAAAGACTGCCAGGGTCGGCAAAATCGCAAGGATCGCAAAAATCCATCTTTTGCGCTTCAGCATAAATTTGGCCTGTAGACAGCAGGGTTCGGCCGCGGCGCGGGTCGGACCCTGGATCCCCGTTTAAGTGCCCGGAGCAATGATGCCCCGGGCCCATGCGATTGGCGAGTGGCGGCGGCGATTATTTCGCAGCCAAGCCTTCGCGGGCGAGGATGGTGTTCACTTCGTCGCTGGCCTTCTTCAGGAAAGCATCGATCTTGGCGTCGTCGCCGGCCATGGACGCGTCACCGAAGGCAACGACGAGCTGGGCGGCAACGCGGGTCAGGATTTCCTCGATCGGGCCGATCGACGGCAGCGTGAAGAACTCGTAGCCCTTCGGATAATCGACGAAGGCGGCGAAGGCCGGCTGCTTGGAGGTGACGGCCGAATAATCGACACCCGAACGGTTCGGCAGCCAGCCGACGTTCTGGAGCAGCCAGACGAGGTTGTCCGGCGAATTGGCCGCCTTGGCGAATTCCCAGCCGACCTTGGCATCGGCGCCTTTGCCGGCAACATAGAGGTTGGTCGGCAGCGCGATCGAACCCTTCGGCAGCGGCGCGGTGGCGTATTTCAGATCCGGCGCCTTCTTGGCGATGTCGCCGATCACCCAGGATTCACGGATGAACATGGCCGTCTGGCCACGCTCGAAGGCGTCAGCATCGGCCGGCATTTCCGGCGTGACCGTCTTGGTGGTGAAGATGTTGGTGAGATACTGTTTCAGCGCCTTGCGGCCAGCTTCATTGGCGAAATTGGGCTTCCACTTGCCGTCGCCTGCGGGAACCAGGATGGCGCCACCATATTGATGCATGTTGATCCAGAATTTCTCGGCAATGCCCTGGCCACCGCCCGAGAGACGCATGCTCCAGCCCGACACCGTCGCTTTGCCGGAGGCATCGCGCTTGGTCAGCTTCTCGGCATAGGCCGAATATTCCTCCATGGTCTTTGGCGCGGCAGTCAGCCCCGCAGCCTTGAACATGTCGGTGTTATAATAAAGCGCACCCTGGCCGCGGAAGAGCGGCACGCCATAGATCTTGCCGCCCTGGCCTGCGGTATCGCTGAAGAACTTGTCGAAGTTCTTCGGGTCCTTCACGAAGGTCGAGATATCGGCCGGCGCTTCCGGCAGAAGATCGTTTTCGAGGTAACGGGTGGCGGTCGAACCGGAAAGCTCGATCACCGTCGTGCCGTCCTGGCCGCCGGTGAGGCCGAGCGCGACGCGCTTTTCATGTTCGCGAAGGGCGATCGCCTCGACCTTCACGTCGAGTTTCGGATAGGCGGCTTTCATGCCCTGCACGACATGTTCGTAGAAAGGCGTCATTTCCGGATAACCGCTCCAGACCGTCAGCGTTTCAGCCGAAACGGCCGAAACGCCCGAGAGAAGGGCTGCGCCGAATGCCGCGCTCACAAGCAGCGCGCGGGTCGAAATCCTGGTCTTTGCTGATCTGTTTTTCATGTCCCTGTTCCCTTTGTTGTTGTTGACAAAAAGCTCTCATGCAACCGGTTGCGTGTCAAGCATCGGATCGTTTCTCGCAGCCCATCGGCTCATGCTGCCCCGCTTCCACTGGAGGTGGCTTTCGCGAGTTCGATGGCGCGGGCCGCCAGCGCTTCCGCCGAGCCCGGCGCGAAGGTCGCGGCGAGGCCGTAATAGCGATGCGCCTCGTCGACTTCGTAGCCGCCGAACTGGAATTCGCTGGCCGGCGGGATGTAGCCTGGATTGTCGTCAGCAAAGCCGATGACGAAGGCTGGCTTGCCCAGGCCAAGTGCGGCTCGGATGGTCAGCGCCGTTTCCGCAAAGATCTCGCCCGGCAGCGCCACGATCGGCACGCCGCCCCAATCGAGCACGGTCACGCGGGCTGCAAGCGGCTCGGGCTTTCGAGGCGCAATGTCGCGCGCCCAATCGGCCCAATAGCCAAGCAAGCTTTTGCGGGCGGGTTCGGCGCTCAGAGCCTCTTCCCGCCAGCGGTTTTCGAGAAAGTCGGGGGCTTCGGTCTCGCGGCGCGCGAAGACGAGACTGACAGTGCCGTTGCGGGCGTTTAATGTCTCCGAGACCGGCTGTTCCTCAGCGCCAAGCGCCGCCTCGGCGATCTTGCGGCCGATCCGTTCGGCAGAAGCAAAGCTGCGATCCGGGTTTGCGGCAAGCGAGATCGAGGCATGCGCCGAATGGCCGGTATTGGCGTCCCCGACGCAGCCGGTCATGAACAGGACAACCGCGTCCGGATAGGCTTCTTCCAGCGCCTGCCGCACGAAATGCGGATAATCGGCCGTCCAGAGAAGATTGTCGGCCGCCAGCACCACCGGGTGGCAGGCATAGGCGGTGACGAGGGCGATCATGCTGCCATCCGCAGCGCGGATGCGAAGGAGTGACAGGGAAGTGTCCACGGGTCCGCCGGGATGGCGCCGATTGCGCGCAATCCCCGGATCACTTCCCTGCCCCACAGTGATGGTTGCCGGCCGACGCGCGGCGGCGGCCTTGTCGATGGCGGCGATACAGGCGTCTTCCAGCCGCTCCAGATAGGCCGGATCGGCGGCGATGCTCAGCCGGCCGGCCATGGAAACCGGACCGCCGTGATTATGGAGTGCTGCGACCACCACGTTATCCGCCGGCAGGATGCAGCGCTTGCGGATCCGGGCGCTCGTCGCGGCATCGATGCCGATGACATCGGCGACGACGACTGCCGTATCGCCAACCACCACGGCGCGCGCCGTCAAGGCATCATGAGTGCCCTCGGCCGGCAGGGTGCGTGCCGCAAAGCCGGACATCGCAAGACCGGGTGGCGGGGTGATATCGACGATGGCGGCTCCGGCCTGGATCATGCGCAATAAGCCTTCTCACCGCCGACCCAGGTTTCGCGAATATATAATTCCCGCTCGCCTTCCGACCATTCGAAACGGACGAGATCGGCCCGCGCGCCGACTTCCAGCCGTCCTCGTCCACCGACGAAGCGACCCGGATTTGCCGTTGCAAGCAGAAGCGTATCGGCGAGCGGAAGACCGGCCATCTCAGATGCGATCGCGACATTGGCCGACAGCGGCAAGCTGGCGCCGGCGAGATAGGGCGTGCCGGCAACGCTGATCCGGCCTTCGGCAGATACCTCGACGCGGCCGCCGACCGGCTGGTCGTAAATGCCGGCGGGCATGCCGGCGAGCGCCACCATGTCGGACACGAGGATCGCCCGATCCAGGCCCTTGGCGCGCAGCATGGCCTTGAACGTATCGGCAGGCAGATGCCAGCCATCGGCAATGAAGCTTGCCGTCAGGCGGTCGTCGGCAAGCTGCGCCCAGATGAAATTCGGATGGCGCGGCAGCATGGCGGCGGCGCCGTTGCCGAGATGGGTGGAGAGGACCGCACCCGCCTCCACCGCCGCATGGATCTGCTCCGGCGTCGCGGCGGTGTGACCGAGCGCCACGTGAACGCCGCGGGCCGTAAGAGCGCGGACGTAATCGACGCTGCCCTCATGTTCCGGCGCAAGCGTCACCATCGAGACCAGATTGCCGGATGCGCGCTGCCAGCGGTCGAACTCTTCGATCGACGGCGGGCGGACATGCGCCAGCGGATGGGCGCCGCGCGGGCCATCCTTGTCGGAGATCGATGGGCCTTCGACATGTATGCCCGGCACCATTTCGGCGATCAACCGATGGCCGGCACGGATTTTTGCGATATCGGCGAGCGCCTGAAGAATGGAGGCCTCGGAGGCGGTAATGATGGTCGGCAAAAAGGTGGTGACGCCGACGCTCAGCAGTTCCTCGCAGAGCGAGAGGAGGATGTTGGGAGTGATTTCGCCATTGTTCAGGTCGAAGCCGCAATAACCGTTGACCTGCAGGTCGATCAACCCGGCGGAGAGATAAAATGGACTGGTATTTTCCGCCGGGCGGATGGCGGCAATCCTGCCGTCGGCGATTTCGATCGCAAAACCTTTGCCGGTGCGGGGATCGATACCGTCGACGACCATGGTCAGAGCGCCCTCACCCGGCCTTGGAAATTGGCGATGAAACGGCCGTTCGCCTCGTCGCCGCCCGGCGCATTGCCGCTGCGCCAGACCGGCGGCTCGATGCCGCGTTCGACGAGTTTCGCCACCGTGCGGATCACCAGGCAGTTCAGCGTGAATGCGTTGGCGAAGGTGGAGATCGCCGCGATGTTTTCGCCCATGCCGGGGACCTTCACCACCGCATCGCCGATCGGCACCTTGCAGTCGATGGCGATGTCGACGACGTCATGGAGGTTCTGCCGGGTCGGATGGCGAGCCGGATGATCGGGCGAGGTTTTCGAGGCATGTTCGCGCGAGCTGACGCCGATCAGGAAGGCGCCGCGGCGTTTGGCTTCCAGCGCCGCATCGATCAGCGCGGCATTGATGCCATAGGCGTTGACGAGGATCAGCAGGTCGGTGTCGCCGAGCCGCTGGTTTGCGATGACCACCTTGCCGTAACCGGGCGTGCGTTCGATCGCCATGGAGCGGAGCGCGCCGTTCGATAGCAGCGTACCCTCGTCGAGAATGGCGCTGATATGCATCAGCCCGCCGGCACGGAAGAAGACCTCCTGCGAGGCGAGGTTGGAATGGCCGCCGGGGCCGTAGATATGCACCAGCCGGTCGGCGGCGATCTGGTCGGCGAGTTTTGCTGCGGCCTGATCGAGCGGCGTTTTTTCCTCTTCCAGCACCCGCCGCATCAGGGCTTGGGTCGAGGCAAAATAACCTTCGCAGAGCGCATCCGCATCGATGACGGGGTGATCAGGCATCGGGGTCGGAATCCTTGTCGATATAAAGGGTGCAGGCGGCGTGGAAGCGCAGGACGCTTGCCGGGCATTCGGTGGTCAGCGGGCCGTAAAGCGTCTTCGAAACGGCGTCGCGCTTGACGGCGCCCGGCACGACGCAGAACATCCGGTCGGCTCTGAGCAGGCGCGGCACCGTCAGCGTGATCGCCTCATTGGGGACGGACGCGAGATCCGAAAAACAGTCGTCATCGACCTGCTGCTGGCGGCAGATATCGTCGAGTTCGACGATCTTGACGTCCAGCGGGTCGTTGAAATCGGCGACCGGCGGGTCGTTGAAGGCGATATGGCCGTTGACGCCGATGCCGAGGCAGACGAAATCGATCGGCGCCTCGTTCAGCAGGTCGGCGTAGCGGTGCACTTCGGCGCCCGCATCTGGCTCCGGGGTGATGCGGTGCACGGCGGCGAACGGCAGCTTGGCGAACACATGCTCGTCCAGCCAGTTCACGAACCGCGCCGGTGAGGATGGCGACAGGCCGATATATTCATCCATGTGGAAGGCGGTGACGCGGCCCCAGTCGATGCCCGGCACGGCACAGAGCGCCTTCAGCATGTCGGCCTGGCTGGGGGCTGCAGCAAAGATCATTCTGACACCGGCCTGACTTGCGAGGCGCTCGGTCAAGGCGGCGGCAATGTCGGCGGCCGCAGCGGCGCCCATCTCGGCCCGCGTTGCAAAGCTTTCGACCGAGAGGCGATCGAAAGTCCGCCGCGTTTGCGGCGAAGGACGATGGGCGGTGGCGATGGTCAACGCGGTCTCCATGTCTGCAGGGTCGCACCGGCTGGCGGGCTTCGCCTCGCCGCATCCGTTGCAGGTCCCTTATCTGTGGTGAAAGACTTCCATGCAACCGGTTGCATGTCAAGTGGAGGAATGTCAGTCTGCAAGTCGAATTGCGGGCAGAATTGATAGCGCCGCGGACTTCATGCTAAGTGCCAGGCCAAACGGGCGAGTTCTCAACTTTCATGATCAAGCGGACCAAGGGCGTCACCATCAGCCAGGTCGCGGATGCGGCAGGCGTCGCGCGTTCGAGCGTCTCGCGCGCCTTCACGCGGCCGGACATGCTCTCCCCGGAAACAGTGACCCGCATCATGAAGGCCGCAGAAGCGCTCGGTTATGTGCCGAACCACACGGCGCGGGCGCTCAGCACCGGGCGGCACGGCAATGTCGGGCTGATCGTGCCGGATATCGCCAACCCGTTCTTTCCGCCGCTGATCCAGGCGGCTCAACTGGAGGCGGACCGTTCCGATTTCTGCATCTTCCTCGGCAATACGGAAGAGAACCCGAAGCAGGAGGACAAGCTGGTCGGCCGGTTCGCCGGCCAGGTGGAAGGCTTGGTGCTCGCCTCCTCCCGCCTTTCGGACGAGCGCATCCGCGCCCATGCAAACCTGCTGCCGCTGGTGCTGATAAACCGCGATATCGACGGTATTCCACGGGTGCTGATCGACAGCGGGTCGGGTGTCCGCGAGGCGGTCGAACATCTCGCCAAGCTCGGTCACCGCCGGATCGTCTATGTCAGCGGCCCCTCGAACTCCTGGTCGAACAAGCAGCGCCGCACCGCCATCAAGGCCGCGGCATCGAAGCTTGATATCGTGGTCGAAACCGTGCCGGCGGTGCTGGCGAGCTACAATTCCGGCCGCAACGCCGTCAGCGCCATCCTGGCCACCGGCGCCACGGCGGCTGTCGCCTTCGACGACCTGACGGCGCAGGGCGTGCTGGCCGGGCTTTCCGAAAAGCGGGTCTCGGTGCCCGGCGATTTCAGTCTGATCGGCTGCGACGACGTGCTTGGCGCCGTCACCTACCCGGCGCTGACATCCGTCTCCAACCGATCGACGGAAGCCGGCCGGGTGGCCGTCTCGCTGCTCCTCGACATGCTGCAGTCGCGTGCCATCCGTGACGTGCGCTACGTGCTGGAAACCCATCTCGTGGTGCGCAATACGACGGCTGCGGTACGATAGGCGGGAACCTTGCCGCCGGCGGCAGGTTGGATGAGGACCCAACCTTTCCCATGGGAGATTTCCATGCCTAAAAAGAACAAGAAGAAATGGTCGCAGGACGTGACCGAACATAGCAATGCGATGGACCTGAAGGACGGCGTGTTCAAATCGCGCAGCCCGAAAAAGATCGCCGACTCCCTCCAGCATTCAGCCGAGGAAAGCCATCGCCGCAAGTCGAGCCCGTTCCAATCGGCGATGTCGATGCTGAATTTCTACATCAACCGCGCCGGTGGCCAACTTTCGAAATCGCGCCGCGCGACGCTGGAGAAGGCCAAGGATGAGCTTCGCAAGGATTTCGGCCGTGAACCGAAGCATTAAGATCACCCCGCCGAGCCTCGACGCCATGACCTCCACTGCCGATACCACCCTCGAAACCATTGTCTTCGAACCCAGCGCCTGGGTGCCGAACAATCCCGAACTGCCGGTGCTGGTCTATTGTAACGTCATTCCGGCGGAAGGCGAGATGGCGCCGACGTTCGAAAGCCGGTTCAGGGAGAATGGGTGGGAGGGGATCTGGCGCAATGGCGTCTTCGACTATCAGCATTATCACACCGGCGCCCACGAAGTGCTGGGCATCGCCGGCGGCCGGGCACGGCTGCTGATCGGCGGACCCGACGGCACTGAGCTCAGCGTCCATGCCGGCGACTGCCTGATCCTGCCCGCCGGCACCGGCCATATGCGGATCGACGCCAGCCGGGACTTCCTGGTCGTCGGCGCCTATCCGCCAGGGCAGGAGGCGGATATCCAGACAGGGCCGGCGAGTGAGGCGCAGTTCGCCAGGATCGCCAACCTGCCGCTTCCAAAGACCGATCCTGTCGGAGGCGCCGCCGGCGCCCTTCTCCGCGCCTGGCCGCCACGCCGATCCTAAAGCCTCCTCACACTCCGGGTGTCGGGTGGAATGACGGTCTTCAGCTCGGCTTCTGGAGTGGCGAGTCTCGTGTTTTGAGCCTCGAAATCGCCCAAAAATCGGGTCTCGTGCGGCCGCGGCATAAGCGCGGCCATCGCGCCCATTAGATTTTAGCCGGAAGCCACTTTCACACCGGCAGGGCATTTGACGGTCCCCAAAATGTATGGCTACCTTATATTTTAGCGCGAGCGGGAGGAGACTGTTCGCGTTATCACATTCCGGCCTCGCCTACGATGTTCCGGACTGACTCTAGGAGGAGAGTGCAGTGAAGAAATTTTTAGCAGGCGCCCTGGCGCTGGTGTTTTCCGCATACATTCCGGGAGGTACGGCCACCGCCGCCGATGACAATTACCCAAGCCGGCAGATCACGCTGATCGCCGGCTTCCCGGCCGGCAGCGGCGCAGACGTCTATGCCCGCTTCTTTGCCAAGAAGCTCGAAGAACAGCTGAAGCAGACGGTCATCGTCGACAACAAGCCGGGCGGCCTCGGAAGCCTTTCGGTGGTGGCGCTGAAGAACGCCAAACCGGACGGTTACACGATGCTGATCGGCTCGGCAGACCAGTTCACCGCGGCGCCCTACGTCTTCAACGCGCCCCCTTATGATCCGCTCAAGGATTTCGACTATGTCGCGCCGGTGTTCAGCCAGGCATTCATGATGCTGGTCAATGCCAAGTCGCCCTACCAGAAGATTTCCGACCTGACCAAGGCGATGAAGGAAAAGGGCGCCAAGGGCTCCTACGCGACCTCGAACTTCCCGTCGGTGATCCTGGCTGAAATGTACAAGGCCAATACCGGCGTGCCGGACACGCTTCAGGTGCGTTACAAGACGAGTGCCGACTCGCTCAACGACTTTGCAAGCGGCGCCATCGACTACATGGTCGGCGACCCGGTCTTCGGCCTTGCCCGCTCGCGTGACGGAACGCTGCGGGTGCTGGCCGTCAGCACGGCAAAACGCATTTCCTCGGTCCCGGATATCCCGACCTTCGCCGAAGAAGGCGTGCCGAATGTCGACGTGCGCATCTGGTGGGTTCTCGCTGCGCCCAAGGGCACGCCGAAGGATATTGTCGACAAGATGCACAAGGTGATGACGCAGGTCACCACCAGCGAGGAAGCCCGCAAGTTCGTCGGCATCAATGGCGGCGAGCCGATGACGCTCGACAGCCCGAAGGCGACCCTCGACTATGCGACGATGGACACCAAGCGCTGGGAAGAGTGGGCCAAGATCGGCAAGATCGAAAAGCAGTAAGCTTCCGGAAACGTAACCGCACCAGCAAGGCCGGAGCGATCTCCGGCCTTTTCTGATTGAGCCTATCGGGAAATAGGCCTACGAGGCGCCCTCGGGGACAACTGCGGATTGATCATCTGCTTCAATGACTTCCGTCAAGATGCATGTCCGGAGAGCGTGAAAACCGGCTGGCCTCAGGACTTTTATCGGAACAACCGCCGCCGCCCGACAGTTAGACCGCAAATTCGACGGCTCTAATCTGCGGCGAGGCAAAACCGATGAACACGCGCCCCCAATTCATCGCCGGGACATCCCTCGCACAACTCCCCCCACAGATTTATTACGTTCATCCCCTGATGCTGAGGGGGCTGGACGCCTGGCGCGAGGTTTTCGCGCATGCTAGGGATCTCGGTTTCGACACGGTGCTGACGGCGCCGCTTTTCGAACGGGGCAGCAATGCCAGCGTCTTCGTGACGAAGAATTTCGATCGGCTCGACCCGGAGCTTCAGCTCGGCTCCTCCGTCGAAGACGGCATCAAGGCGCTGATCCAGGCGGCGGGCGAAAACAAGATCAAGCTGATGCTCGACCTCGTGGTCGACCGGGTCGCGGTGGATGCGGAACATGCAGGGCCGATCCTTGCCGATCCGCGTGTCGCGCCGCGCGATAGCTGCAGCCGCGACATCGATTTCATGAACGAAGCCCGTCATGTCGAGGACTGGCGCAACCGCATGGCGCAGCTTGCCGGCCTTGGGGTTGCCGGTTTCCGCTGCCTCGGCATCGGCCGCCTAGCGCCGGAGGCCTGGTACGACCTGATCGTCTCGACCCGCAAGACGACGCCGGAAACCACCTTTCTGGCATGGACGCCCGGCACTTCCTTCGAGGACCGGCGGGCGCTCGAGGGCGCCGGTTTCGACGGCAGCTTCTCGTCGCTTGCCTGGTGGAACCTGGAGGAGCGCTGGATCCTCGACGAATACCAGATCCAGCGGCAGCTGGGATATCAGGTCACGTTTCCGGAAGCGCCTTTCGGCAAGCGCATCGCCCACGGCACTGACAGTTGCGAAGTGCTGCAAAGGAAGGCGGTCCGGTCGCTGAAGCTCGCATCGACCTTCGCGAGCGGGCTGATGATCCCGATGGGTTTCGAATTTGGCGCGTCCACGCCGCTCGACCCACTGCACGGCGATGGGATGGGGCTCAGGGGCCTGCGCGAACAGGGCTCGTTCGACCTGTCGGTCGATATACGCAGCGTCAATGCCGGTACCAACAAGACCGCTGCCGGCTTCGCCCGCCAGCCGCTCCGCCTCATCTCCACCAGCCAGACGCCCGCCGTGGGGCTGATGCAGAGCGACCGGGAAGACCTGCGTTCGGCGCAGAAGGTGCGGGTCGTGGTTTTGAACCGCGATCTGCGCCGTGCAGTCGCCGCGCCCTTCAACGCGCTCCGCGAGGCTGCCTCGCCGTTCCTGCCGCTCGAAGCGCCGGAGGCGGATGGCGAAGCCTTTGCCGCACAGCTCAAGCTGAAACCCGGCGAGATCAGGATATTCGAAGGCCGGTCGTCGGTCCCGGTCGTCGATGCCGCGCCGGTGCCCTCGGTGGACAAGGCCACCGCTTCGCCTCGGCTGGCGATCGAAAAGATCACGCCCTCGGTCGACGGCGGCCGTTTCGTGGTCAAGCGGGTGGTCGGCGAGACGGTGAAGGTCGAGGCGGACATTTTCGGCGATGGCCATGATCCGTTGGCGGCCGCGCTGCTCTGGCGCGCGGCCGACGAGACGGAATGGACCGAGGAGCGCATGCAGCTCGTTCTGAACGATCGCTGGAACGCGGAATTCACGCTGAAGCGGATGGGACGTCACGAGTTCCTGATCGAAGCCTGGCGCAATCCGTTTGCGATCTTCCGCTACGAATTCGTCAAGAAGCACGAGGCGCGGCTCGATCTGCGGCTGGAAATCCAGGAGGGCATCAACCTCGTTCTCGATGCGCTGGACAATTCATCCGGCAGGATCAAGACCCGGCTCAAAACCCTGTTCGACAAGCTGACGGAGGTGCAGGACCCGCAGCGCACGGAAATCCTGCTGGCGCCGGAGACCGCGGATCTGATGGCGGAGGCCGACCGTCGGCCGTTCAAGGCCCGCTCGCAGGCGATCCCGGTCGATGCGGAGCGTATCGCTGCCGGTTTCGCCAGCTGGTACCAGATCTTTCCCCGCTCGCAGAGTGGCGATCCGAACCGGCACGGCACATTCGACGACGTCATCAAGCGGCTGCCCGCCATCCGCGACATGGGTTTCGACGTTCTCTATTTCCCGCCCATCCACCCGATCGGCAAGACCAACCGCAAGGGCAAGAACAATACCCTGAACCCCGCACCGGAGGATCCGGGCAGCCCCTATGCGATCGGCTCGGAAGAAGGTGGTCATGACGCGCTTCATCCCGAACTCGGCACGTTCGAGGACTTCCGCCGACTGGTGGATGCCGCCAAGGACGAGGGCCTCGAAATCGCGCTCGACCTGGCGATCCAGGCCTCGCCCGACCATCCGTGGCTGAAATCACATCCAGGCTGGTTCGACTGGCGGCCAGACGGGACGATCCGTTATGCGGAAAACCCGCCGAAGAAATACGAGGACATCGTCAACGTCGATTTCTACGCCCATGACGCGATCCCGTCGCTCTGGGTCGAGCTCCGCGACATCGTGCAGAAGTGGGTCGACAACGGCGTAAAACTGTTCCGCGTCGACAACCCGCACACGAAACCTTTCCCATTCTGGGAGTGGCTGATCGCCGACATCCGCGCGCGGCATCCGGACGTCGTCTTCCTGTCGGAGGCCTTCACCAAGCCGAAAGTCATGTACCGGCTCGCTAAGGTCGGTTTCTCGCAGTCCTATACCTATTTCACCTGGCGCAATGCCAAGTGGGAGCTCGAGCAGTATATGCGCGAGATCACCACCGAAGAGCCGAAGGAGTTCTTCCGGCCGCATTTCTTCGTCAACACCCATGACATCAACCCGGATTTCCTGCAGAACGCGCCGCGTCCCGCCTATCTGATCCGCGCAGCACTTGCGGCAACCCTGTCCGGCCTCTGGGGCGTCTATAACGGCTTCGAACTCTGCGAAGGACGGCCGGACGCCAAGCGCAAGGAATATGCGGATTCGGAGAAATACGAGATCCGCGCCTGGGACTACGACCGCCCCGGCAACATCAAGGGCGAGATCACCCTCCTCAACCGGCTCCGCCGGGAGAACCCCGCTCTGCATTCGCATCTCGGCCTGCAGCTTCTCACCGCCTGGAACGACAACATCATGTTCTTCGAGAAGGCCAGCGCCGGTCGCGAGAACGTGCTGCTGATCGCAATCAATCTCGATCCGTACAACGCCCATGAGGCGGATGTCGAAATTCCGCTCTGGTCATGGAACCTCCCGGACCATGGCGCACTTGACGTCGAAGACCTGATCACCGGCCACAAATTCACCTGGGCCGGCAAGGTGCAGAGGCTGCGTCTCGATCCCCATTGGGGCCTGCCTTTCGGGATCTGGCGCGTGCGATAGGGAGGAAAGCAAAATGGACATGACGAGCGCGAACCGGAGCCAGGGGCAGAACCACGCTCAGATGAATGAGGACGATCCGCTATGGTATAAGGACGCGATCATCTATCAGCTCCACATCAAGTCGTTCTTCGACGCGAATGGCGACGGTATCGGCGACTTTCAGGGCCTGCACGAAAAACTCGACCACATCGCCTCGCTTGGCGCCAACGCGATCTGGCTGCTGCCCTTCTTCCCCTCGCCGCGCCGGGACGACGGCTACGACATTGCCGATTACGGCAGCGTCAGCCCCGACTACGGCACGGTCGACGAGTTCAAGGCTTTTGTCGAAGCGGCGCACCAGCGCGGCATCCGGGTCATCATCGAGCTCGTCATCAACCACACGTCCGACCAGCATCCCTGGTTCCAGCGGGCGCGCCATGCGCCGGCCGGCTCTCCCGAACGGGACTTCTACGTCTGGTCGGATACGGACCAAAAATTCCCGGAAACCCGGATCATCTTCCTCGACACGGAAAAATCGAACTGGACCTGGGACCCCGGCGCCGGCGCCTATTACTGGCATCGTTTCTATTCCCATCAGCCGGACCTCAACTTCGATAATCCGCAGGTGTTGGAAGAACTGCTCGGCGTGATGCGCTTCTGGGCCGATACCGGCATCGACGGGTTTCGGCTGGATGCAATCCCTTATCTCGTCGAGCGCGAGGGGACGAACAACGAGAACCTGCCCGAGACGCACGACGTCCTGAAGAAGATCCGCGCTTCGCTCGATTCCACCCATCCCGGCAAGATGCTGCTCGCCGAGGCCAATCAATGGCCGGAAGACACGAGTGAATATTTCGGCAATGGCGACGAATGCAACATGGCATTTCATTTCCCGCTGATGCCGCGCATGTACATGGCGATCGCCAAGGAAGACCGTTTCCCGATCACCGACATCATGCGGCAGACGCCGGAAATCCCGGAAAACTGTCAATGGGCGATCTTCCTTCGCAATCATGACGAGCTGACGCTCGAAATGGTGACCGACGAGGAACGCGATTACCTCTGGAACATCTATGCCGCCGACCGCCGCGCCCGCATCAACCTCGGCATCCGCCGCCGCCTCGCACCCCTGATGGAGCGCGACCGCCGCCGCATCGAGCTGATGAACGCACTGCTTCTCTCCATGCCCGGAACGCCGGTTCTCTATTACGGCGACGAGATCGGCATGGGCGACAACATCTATCTCGGCGACCGCGACGGGGTGCGCACGCCGATGCAATGGTCGCCGGACCGAAACGGCGGGTTCTCCAAGGCCGACCCGGCGCGGCTGGTGCTGCCGCCGATAATGGATCCGCTCTATGGATATGAAGCGCTCAATGTGGAGGCGCAGGGGGCCGACGCCCATTCGCTGCTCAACTGGACGCGGCGGATGCTGGCATTGCGCAACAAACATTTCGCCTTCGGCCGTGGTTCGCTGAAGTTTCTGTCGCCGGGCAACCGCAAGATCCTTGCCTATCTACGTGAATACAATGGCGACACGATTCTCTGCGTCGCCAATCTCTCACGCCTGCCGCAGGCGGTAGAGCTCGACCTGGCCCAGTTCGCCGGCCGTGTGCCGATCGAACTTTCCGGCATGTCGCCCTTTCCGCCGATCGGGCAGCTGACCTATCTGCTCACCCTGCAGCCCTACGGTTTCTTCTGGTTCAATCTAGTAGCGGAAGCGGACGGTCCGGTCTGGCGCAAGGAGCCGCCGGAGCAGATGCAGGACATGGTGACCATGGTCACTCGCCGCGACCTGCAGGAACTGGTCGATCAGCCGAGGCTTGCGACTACGCTGTCGAACGAGGTCCTGCCCGCCTACCTCGGCAAGCGCCGCTGGTTCGGTTTGAAGGGAGAAATCCTGACCGGTGCTTCGCTGGTTGCCGCAACGCCGATCGCGTTTGCCAACAACATCCTGCTTGGCGAACTCGAAGCCGAGGTGGACGGCCGCAAAGATACATACCTGCTGCCGCTCGCCGTCTCCTGGGACGACGCCCAGCCAACGGCGCTCGCCCAGCAACTGGCCCTCGCCCGCATCCGCCAGGGCCGCCGCGTCGGCTTCCTGACCGACGGGTTCGCGATGGAAGGACTGGCGCGCGGGGTGATCCGCGGCCTCTGCGAGCGGTCGGTGATATCAGGCCGCGCCGGTACGCTGGAATTTATCGGCACCGACAAGCTCGACTGCCTGACCATCAACGACGACATGGCCGTCCGCTGGCTGTCGGCCGAACAATCCAACAGTTCGCTTATTCTGGGCGACATGGCGATGGTGAAGCTCATCCGCCACGTCTTCCCCGGCATGCATCCCGAGGTCGAGATGACCCGGTACTTGACCAATGTCGGCTATCAGAACACCGCGCAATTGCTCGGCGAGGTCGCCCGTACGGCGCCGGATGGTAGTCGCTACACGCTGATCATCGTGCAGAGCGCGATCCGCAACCAGGGCGATGCCTGGAATTGGATGCTCAGCAACCTGCGCCGCGCCATCGACGAAATCGTGGTGACTGGCCTTGAGGGCGAGGTGGTGGACGAGCATTTCAAGCCGCTCGTCAATTTTGTCGCGACAATCGGCAAGCGGCTCGGCGAACTGCATCTGGCCCTCGCCCAGCCGACCGACGATCCGGACTTCCAGCCGGTCCGGGCAAAGGCGGCCGATGCCGAAAAATGGCGCGAGGCTGTCACGGGCCAAATCTCCCGCAGCCTCTCGATCCTCGAAAAGACCGTCGAGGACCTGGATTCGGATATTGCCCGCGAGGCAAAAATACTACTAGGCCGCCGTGACGATCTTCTCGGCCTCGCCGCGCATCTTGCGAGCGCGGTGGAAGGCACGCTGATGACCCGCAACCACGGCGATTTCCATCTCGGCCAGATCCTGGTCTCGGAGGGCGACGCCTATATCATCGATTTCGAAGGCGAACCGACCCGCGACCTTTCCGAACGCCGCGCCAAGACCAATCCCTTGCGCGACGCCGCCGGGCTGCTGCGGTCGCTCAGCTATCTCGCAGCCTCGGCCGACCTCGACCGGGAAATCGTCAGCGAGGTTGAAGACACCCGCCATAAAGAGCTGGTCACACGTTTCATGGAGATGGCGGAGCCAGCCTTCCTCGATACCTATTTCGAAGTGACCGGGAATTCCGAGGAATTGCGCATCTCGCCGGAGGCCCGTGGCCGCATTCTCGATCTCTTCCTGCTCGAAAAGGCTGCCTACGAGATCGCCTACGAAGTGCGCAGCCGCCCTCATTGGCTTCCCCTCCCGCTTGCCGGCTTCTCGGCGATCGCATCCCGACTTCTGGAGAACGTTTCATGAGATACGAGCGCACCGATTTGATGATCGGCACCGTCCAGGAGGGTCTGCAGGCCCTGGTCGAAGGGCGGCACGGGGACCCGTTCTCGATCCTCGGACGCCATCAATACGGCAATCTCACCGTGGTCCGGGCGCTGCTGCCGGGTGCGCTGTCGGTCGAAGTGGTGGAGGCCGATACCGGCAAGATGCTGGCCGAACTCGAAACCATCCGTGAAGGCGGGCTGTTTGCCGGGGTGACCGGCAGCAACGCGCCATATTTCTTCCGGATCCATTGGCCGGACGCCATCCAGGAGATGGAGGACCCCTACTCCTTCCCGCTGCTGCTCGGCGATCTCGATCTGCACCTGATCGGTCAAGGGACACACTACGATCTCGGCCGGACGCTCGGCGCCATTCCAATGGAGGTCGAGGGGGTCGAGGGCGTGCGCTTTTCCGTCTGGGCGCCGAATGCCCGGCGCGTCTCGGTCGTCGGCGATTTCAATTCCTGGGATGGGCGACGTTATCCGATGCGGCTGCGTCCGCAGGCGGGCATCTGGGAACTGTTCATCCCGCGCCTGACCCACGGGGAGCGCTACAAATTCGAACTGCTCGACGGCAACGGCAATCTGCTGCCGCAAAAGGCGGATCCGGTTGCCCGCGCCAGCGAGGCTGCCCCGTCGACGGCCTCGATCGTCGCCTCCTCGAAACCGTTCCGCTGGAGCGACGAGGACTGGATGCGTCGGCAGCGTGCCGATCGCACCCGCGAAGGTGCGATGTCGATCTACGAGGTGCATCTCGGCTCGTGGCTCAGGATCGCCGAGGAAGGCAGCCGGATGCTCGACTGGGTCGAACTCAGTCAGCGGCTGATCCCCTACGTGCAGAACCTCGGCTTCACCCATATCGAGATGCTGCCGATCATGGAGCATCCGTTCGGCGGTTCCTGGGGCTACCAGCCGCTCGGGCTGTTCGCCCCGACCGGGCGTCACGGCACGCCGGAAGATTTCGCCTATTTTATCGATCGCTGCCATGCGGCGGGTATCGGCGTCATCCTCGACTGGGTGCCGGCGCATTTCCCGACCGACGTCTGGGGGCTCGCCAAATTCGATGGGACGCCGCTCTACGAGCATGCCGATCCGCGCGAAGGTTTCCACGGGGACTGGAACACGCTGATCTACAATCTCGGCCGCAACGAGGTGAAAGGGTTCCTGATCGCCTCGGCACTCGAATGGCTGGAGCATTACCATGTCGATGCTTTGCGCGTCGATGCTGTCGCCTCGATGCTCTACCGGGACTACAGCCGCAACGAAGGCGAATGGATTCCGAACCAGTATGGCGGGCGCGAAAACCTTGAGGCGGTCGAGTTCTTCAAGCACCTGAACAGCATCGTCCACAACCGCTGCCCGCATGCCTTTACCGCGGCGGAGGAATCGACCGCCTGGCCGGGGGTTACCAGGAAGATCGAGGAAGGCGGCCTCGGCTTCGATTTCAAATGGAACATGGGCTGGATGCACGACACGCTGCATTACATGCAGGACGACCCAGTCTACCGGAAATACCACCATGGCGCCATGAGCTTCGGGATGATCTATGCTTATTCCGAGCGCTTCATCCTGCCGCTCTCCCATGACGAAGTGGTGCACGGCAAGGGCTCGCTGATGGCCAAGATGCCGGGCGATCGCTGGCAGAAACTTGCGAACCTTCGCGCCTATTACGGCTTCATGTGGGGCCATCCCGGCAAGAAGCTCCTGTTCATGGGCGGCGAACTGGCGCAGGAGAGCGAATGGAACCATGACGGCTCGGTGGTCTGGGACCTGCTCGACAGCCCCGACCATGCGGGCGTGCAGCGGCTCGTTCGCGACCTGAACACGCTTTACGCCCGGGAACCGGCGCTGCAGTTCGGCGACCTGCATCACGAGGGGTTCGAGTGGGCGGTGACGGATGATGCGGAAAATTCCGTCTACGGCATGATGCGCTCGTCGCCGGATCGCTCGTCGCATATCCTGGTCGCCTCGAATCTGACGCCGATGCCGCGGCACGGGTATCGCATCGGAGTTCCGGCAGAGGGCCGCTGGGAGGTGGTGCTGAACACCGATGCGGCGCTTTACGGCGGGTCCAATCTGGGACAGACGGAAGCTTGGACGGAGCGCCAGGCGGCGCACGGGAAGGAATTTTCCATCTCCGCGGTATTGCCGCCGCTGGCGACTGTGTTCCTGCGGTGGCGGGGGTAGGTTTCAGCCTAAACTGAGGTGGGAGTTTGCCGCGAGACACCCCCCTCTGCCCTGCCGGGCATCTCCCCCTCAAGGAGGGAGATCGGCCAGAGGCGGGCTCATCGCCTCCCATTGAAGGGCGAAGTTTCAGCGGCAATGGAAGATATTTAGTTTCATCTCCACGATCATGATCGAGCCGAGAGGGCAACTCCATCCGATCTCCCCCCTTGAGGGGGAGATGCCCGGCAGGGCAGAGGGGGGTGCCACGGCAAACGGCGCGGCCGCGCTTATTCGCCCCGCCAACCATTCTGATAAACCACCTTATCCACCCCCGCGAACCGCCCGACCCGAAGCAACTCCGCGTCCAGCTTCTCCAGCCGCCCCGCCGAAGCCCGCACGCCCTTTTCCAGCCATAACCGCTTCACATCCAGCGTGCCGGATTTGCGGTCGGCTTTCATGTCGATGCGGCCGATCATGCGGTCGCCTTCCAAGAGCGGGAAAACGTAGTAGCCGTATTGGCGCTTCGGTTCCGGCACGAAAACCTCGATGCGGTAGAAGAAGTTGAACAGCCGCTCGGCGCGGTCGCGGTTGCGGAGCAGCGGATCGAAGGGGCTGAGCACGCGCACGCGTGCCGGTGGTTCGGGAATGTCCCCGAGGTTATCGGGAAAGCCGAGGAAGGCGAAGGATGGGCGCGGCTTGCTGCCGTCGGCGGTCTCGATCAGCACTTCCACCAGTTCGTCGCGATGCGTCTTCACCCAGTCCTTCGCTTCGTCCGGCGTGACCAGATCGAAGAAGGCGGCGATTTCGCCCGAAGTCGCAAAGCCGAGGCGGGTCATGGCGCCGCGGCAGGCCCAGTCGATGAATTCCTCGTGGCTCACTTCCGGCTCGTGATGCTGCCGCGGGATGACCCGTTCCATCAGGTCGTAGATCTTCTGGAAGTTGACGCGGCCGGCGATCGCCAGCTTGCCAGTGTGCCAGTAATATTCGAGCGCCGTCTTGTTCGGATGCCAGTTCCACCAGCCGCCGGACTTGTGATCCTCCTGCTTCATGTCGCGGGACATGATCGCGCCGTTCTCGGCGATGTGCTGGAAGGTCTCCTCGAAGGCGGCGTCGAACCCCTCGCCGTGCCATTTCCGCCAGCGTTCGGCAAGGATCGGCTCGCGGCGGCGAAAACGATGTTTCCAGTAGCGGAAGAAGCTCGTCGGGATGATCGAGGCGTCATGCGTCCAGTGCTCGAACAGCTCGCCGTCCTTTTCCAGAAGCGCGGTCAGGTGCTCGCGGCGGTAGGTCTGGTTGCGCGAGAACAGGATCATGTGATGGGCGCGCTCGACGGTGGCGATACTGTCCACCTGGACGAAACCGAGATCGTCGATGAGCTGCAGCAGGCCGGCTTTGGTCAACGCCCGGCCCGGCGGTTCGCAGAGCCGCTGCCGTTCGAGGAAGATCCTGCGGGCCTGATCGTTTGGAATGAGAATCGCCATGGCATCTAGACTAGGATACCGCCGCGCCGGATTCAATGTTCACGTTCGGTTCCGCATTCCCCTTCCCCGTCTTCCGGTCTATAGACCGCTGAACACCGAGGGACTGGCTTGGATATCCGTTTCGAACAGGCAGAAGCGCGTTTCGAGGGACGCACCGTCGTTTATCCGCTGACGCTTCGCTTGAGCGAACGGCGGATCGGCGTGATTGGCCTCAACGGCTCGGGCAAGACGACGTTTGCGCGGATGATCAACGGGCTGGTGCTGCCTGCCGAGGGTCACGTGACCGTCAACGGGCTCGATACGGTGAAGGATGGCGACAAGGTTCGTGGCCAGGCCGGCTTCATTTTCCAGAACCCGCAGAACCAGATCATCCTGCCGATCCTGAAAGAAGATATCGCGCTCGGGCTGAAAAGCCAAAAACTCTCGAAGGCCGACACGGAGGCGGCGGTCGAGGCCGTGCTTGCCCGGTTCGGCATCGCCCATCTGGCCGACCGGCGGGTGCATGAACTTTCGGGCGGAGAACTGCAGCTGGCGGCGCTTGCCTCGGTTCTGGTGACCCGGCCGGATATCCTGATCATGGACGAACCGACCAACCAGCTGGATCTCCGCAACCGCGATCTCGTGGAGCGGACGATCCACGGGCTCGATGAAAATGTCGTCGTCATCAGCCATGACCTCGGCCTGATTGCCGATTTCGACCGGGTTCTGTTCTTCCATGAAGGCCGCCTCACCGATGATGGCGCGCCTGCGGAAGTCATCGCCCGCTACCGCGAGCTTGTGGCATGAAGACGCTCTACGTGGAAGGCGACACGTTTCTGCACCGGCTTTCGCCGCGGGCAAAGCTTCTCGGCCTCGCCGCGCTCAGCCTTGTCTTTTTCCTTGTCCGTTCGCCGGCCATTCTGTCGGTCGCGGCCTTGCTCGGCGGCATCGTCTATTCGTCGCTCCGGCTCGGGTGGCGCCAATCCTGGCTGCGGCTGCGGCCGGTCCTGCTGACCATTGCGGTCGTGGCGCTCTTCACACTTGTCTTCAACGGCCGACATGACACGCTGGTCGTCGTCACGCGGCTGACGGCGCTTGCCCTCTTCGCCGCGGCCGTGACGGCGACCACCAGCACCGGCGATTTCATCGACGAGATCACCCGCCTTGCCATGCCGCTGGAGCGCCTGGGGCTCGTCAGGGCCGCGGATATCGGGCTTTCGATCGGTCTCGTCATCCGTTTCGTGCCGGAGATCCTCAGCCGTTACCAGGCTATCCGCGACGCCCATCGCGCCCGCGGGCTGAAGGTCCGGCCGCTGACGCTGGCGGTGCCACTGATCATCCTGACGCTCAAAAATGCCGACGAGATTGCCGCCGCCATTGACGCACGCGGCATCCGGGCGCAGAAATAACCTCATATAAAACTGGGGATTCGCATAGCATGACCACCCGTGATCTCGTTCTGGCCGCCCTTTTCGCCGCCATTATCGTAGCGCTCGGTCTCGTGCCGCCGATCATGCTCGGCTTCATTCCGGTACCGATCACCGCCCAGTCGCTCGGCGTTATGCTTGCGGGCGTCATCCTCGGCGCCAGGCGCGGCGGTTTTGCGGTGTTTCTGGTCCTGCTGCTGGTCGCGATCGGCCTGCCGGTTCTGTCGGGCGGACGCGGCGGCCTTGCCACCTTTGTATCGCCGACCGCCGGTTATCTCGTCGGCTGGTTCTTCGCAGCCGTCATCACCGGTTATTGTTCCGAGCGGTTCGTCGAGCGTTCGCAGAGCGGCATCGTACAGATCACCGGCTTTTTCCTCGCAGCCCTGCTCGGCGGCGTGGTGGTCGACCACGCGCTCGGGGTCATCTACCTCGCCTATGTCACGGGCACCGGGCTTTCGACCGCCTTCATCGGTGACCTGTCCTTCGTTCCCGGCGACGTGCTGAAGGCGATGATCGCGGCACTCGCCGGCCGCGCAGTAATGGTCGGTTATCCGCTGCTACCGCAACGGGCCTGATCGGCCGCGCCCCGTCAATCCAGGAACTGATAAAGCCAGTCGCGCAAGTCTTCGGGGAGCGGCACCGGTTCCCTGCTTTCGGGGTCACAAGTCATCCAGACGATTTCGGCTTCCGCGACCGCCTCGTTGCCGCGCAGCATATGCACCAGGAACCCCGCCGATTTTCCGCCGATCTTGCTGACGCCGATATGCGTGTGGACGACGTCACCCAGCTTCAAGGCTGAGTGAAACGTGCAGGTGATCTTGCCGATCCTGAAGAACGGATCGTCCTTCTGCGGCTTGCGGCGGTGCCAGAATTCCGTGACGGCTTCTTCCGCCCGCACGACATAGGACGACCGGAACATCTCCCCGTGCATGTCGACATCGCGGAAAGGAACCCGGAATTCCTGAGACTTGACTGACTCTTTGGCCACGATACCCTCTGGGTTGCACCCATTCATGTAAGACCATTCTTTCAAGCTAAACAAGCGCAAGAGCAAGGGGTTGCGGCTTGAAAAAGTCAGCTTTCTGCGCCATGTCGGAAAGGTCCAGACCGGACTGACCCCTGACGAGGCCGCCGCATGACCACGCGCCTTTACGAACACAAGATCTTCCTCGAACACAGCACGCCCGAAGGACATCCCGAACGGGCGGACCGGCTGCGCTCGCTGGCGATCGCGCTGGAACATCCGAATTTCGCCAGGCTCGACCGCAAGGACGCTCCCCAGGCGAACGAAGACGCGGTTCTGCTCGCGCATCCGGAGGAGCATCTGCGCGCCGTCATGCGGGAAATCCCCGAGGAGGATACGATCCGCCAGATCGAGGCGGACACCTATGTGGGGCCGAAAAGCTTTCAGGCCGCGCTGACCGGCATCGGCGGCGCGATGGCCGCCGTCGACGACGTGGCAACCGGCAAGGTCGACAACGCCTTTGTCGCGGCACGTCCGCCCGGCCATCACGCGGAAAAAGACAAGGCGATGGGTTTTTGCCTGTTCAACAACGCCGCGATCGCCGCGCGCCACGCGCAGCGGAAATACGGCATGGAACGCGTCGCGATCGTCGATTGGGACGTGCATCACGGCAACGGCACGCAGGACATCTTCTGGGACGATCCGTCAGTGCTGTTCTGCTCGACGCACCAGATGCCGCTTTATCCCGGCACCGGCGCCAAGGACGAGACCGGCACCAGGAACAACGTGGTCAACGCGCCGCTTTCACCCGATACCGGCAGCGAATATTTCCGCGAGGCGTTCAAATCGCGCGTGCTGCCGGCGCTCGACAATTTTCGACCGGATTTCATCATCATCTCGGCCGGCTTCGACGCGCATCACCGCGATCCGCTGGCGCAGATCAATCTCGTCGGCGACGATTTCGACTGGGCCACCGGACGGCTGATGGAGATCGCCGGCAAATATGCCGGCAACCGTATCGTCAGCCTGCTCGAGGGCGGATATGATCTCGAAGGGCTCGCCGAATCGGCGGGCATGCACATCTGCAGACTGATGAAGGGATAGACGATGACCGAAAACACCGAGAGCCTCGATGTGAGCGGCTATTCCTTCGAGAAGGCCGTCGCCGAACTCGAAAGCATCGTGGCGCGGCTGGAACGGGGCGACGTGGCGCTCGACGAATCGATCGCCATCTACGAGCGCGGCGAAGCGCTGAAGAAACACTGCGAAAAGCTGCTGACAGCCGCTGAAAACCGCATCGAGAAGATCCGGCTCGACCGCGCCGGCAAGCCGCAGGGCGTCGAGCCGCTCGACGGCGAATAAGCCGGACGGCTAAACCAAAGTCTTACAACCTTCGCATGGAATGCGTCATAAACCGATTGACGCACCGGAAACGCCTCCCCATGATGGCCCCATCTGCGTGGTTGCTTTGGGAGGAGGCCATTATGAACTTCGGCGTGAAGTCCAGTAAAATCAATCTCATGTTCGTGGCGACGCTTGCCGTTTCGACGGCATTTTCCGCCGCCGGCGCGAAGGCTGCGGAATTCATCAACGTACTGACCGGTGGCACGTCCGGCGTGTATTATCCGCTCGGCGTGGCGCTTGCCGAAATCTACGGACAGGGGATCAAGGACGCGCGCACCCAGGTGCAGGCCACCAAGGCATCCGTCGAAAACCTCAACCTGCTGCAGGCAGGACGCGGCGAGATTGCCTTCTCGCTCGGCGATTCTGTCCAGGAAGCCTGGAAGGGCAACAAGGAAGCGGGCTTTCCCGCCAAGCTCGACAAGCTGCGCGGCATCGCCGCCATCTATCCGAACTATATCCAGGTGGTCGCCAGCGCCGAATCCGGCGTGAAGACGCTTGCCGATCTCAAGGGCAAGAGCCTGTCGGTCGGCGCACCTGCCTCAGGCACGGAACTCAATGCCCGCGCCATCTTCACGGCGGCCGGCATGTCCTACAAGGACCTCGGCAAGACCGAATACCTGCCGTTCGCGGAATCCGTCGAACTGATCAAGAACCGCCAACTCGATGCGACGCTGCAGTCGGCAGGCCTCGGCGTCGCCTCGATCCGCGACCTTGCAACCTCGCTGAAGATCAATGTCGTAGCGATCCCAGCGGCCGAAGTCGCCAAGATCGGCGCTCCCTATGTCTCGGTGAAAATCCCGGCCGGCACCTATGAGGGGCAGACCGCCGATGTCGAGACCGCCGCCGTCGGCAACTTCCTGATCACCCATTCGGGCGTTTCCGACGAAACCGTCTACCAGATGACCAAGCTCTTGTTCTCCAACCTGCCGAAGCTTTCCGCAGCGCATGCCGCCGCCAAGGCGATCGACGTGAAGAAGGCGCTGGAAGGCATGCCCGTACCGCTGCATCCGGGCGCCGAACGGTATTACAAGGAAGTTGGATTGATGAAGTGAACGAGCGAGGATGAGGGCAATCTGCCCCTCATCCGGCTGCCGCCACCTTCTCCCCGTCTTCACGGGGAGAAGGATCTATGCCGCAACTGTATCTGTCCCCCTCTAACGTCGTTTGGGCCACCTATCCTTTTCCCCCAAACGGCGAGAGGATTAAGGTGAGGGGCAACGGAAACCTCGGAGAACCAATGTCCGAAACCCCAATGCAAAACTCGATGAATTCGCAAAGCGCCGAAGAGCCGATCGAGGGCCTGCCGGCCGGGTTCGGCGAGGGTTTGACCGGGCGGATTGCCTTCTGGATCGCCTTTGCCTTTACCCTTTTCCAGCTCTGGACCGCCGCCTATGGCACGCTTGCGAGCCAGATCGTCCGCGCCATGCATGTTGGCTTCCTGCTGCTGCTCGGTTTCGTGCTGATCGGCAACCTCGTCGCCAGGACGAAAGCCGGCAAGATCTGGTTCTGGGGGCTCGGCATTGTCGGCTTCCTGACCGGCCTCTACAATTGGGTCTTCTACCACGACCTGATCGTCAGGAGCGGGTTCCTGACAACGCCGGACCTCATCGTCGGAACCGTGCTGATCGTGCTCGTCTTCGAAGCGGCACGACGGCTGATGGGCCTGCCGTTGACGATCATCGCCGCCATATTCCTCGCCTATTGCTTTTTCGGGCAATACGCCCCCGGGCCGTTCGTCCATCGCGGCTATGATTTCGAGCAGATCATCGAGAATTTCGCCTATGGGACCGAGGGCATTTACGGAACGCCGATCTACGTCTCGGCGGCGTATATCTTCATCTTCGTGGTCTTTGCCGCGTTTCTGGAGCGCGCCGGCATGCTGGCGCTGTTCAACGATTTCGCACTCGGCCTCGTCGGCACCTGGCGCGGCGGGCCGGCGCAGGTCTGCGTGATGTCCTCGGCGCTGATGGGTACGATTTCCGGCTCGGGCGTCGCCAATGTCGTCGCCTCCGGACAGTTCACCATTCCGCTGATGAAGCGCTTCGGTTTCCGCTCGGCCTTTGCTGGCGGCGTCGAGGCGACCTCGTCGATGGGCGGGCAGATCATGCCGCCGGTCATGGGTGCCGTCGCCTTCATCATGGCGGAAACGCTCAACGTCTCCTATGCGGAGATCGTCAAGGCCGCGATCATCCCGGCCGTGCTTTATTTCGGCGTCTGCTTCTGGATGGTGTTCCTGGAAGCCGGCAAAGCGGGCCTCAAGGGCATGAGCAAGGCCGACCTGCCGAACCCCTGGGCTGCCGTCCGGGAACACTGGCCGCTGATCCTGCCGCTCGCCGCCCTCGTCTACCTGCTGTTTGCCGGTTATACCCCGATCTTCGCCGGGACGATGGGGCTGGCGCTGGTCATCGTGCTGATCCTCGGCATGCCGCTTGCCGCAAGCATCGGCCCGCTTGCCTTCCGCCTCGTCTTCTGGCTCATGCTCGGCATCGCCGCCGCCTCCTTCCTGCGCTATGGGGTCAACTTCCTGGCGATCGTCATCCTCGCCCTGATCGTCGGCTGCATCTTCGTCAAGGGCGGTCGCGAGACCTTGGCGATCTGCCGCGACGCGATGGCCGAGGGAGCCAAGAACGCGCTGCCGGTCGGCATCGCCTGCGCCATCGTCGGCATCGTCATCGGCACGCTGACGCTGACCGGCATCGCCTCGACCTTTGTCGGCGCGATCATCCGGGTCGGCGAGCACAACCTGTTCCTGTCGCTGGTGCTGACGATGATTACCTGCCTGATCCTCGGCATGGGCATTCCGACGATCCCGAACTACATCATCACCTCGTCGCTTGCCGGACCTGCGCTGCTCGAACTCGGCGTGCCGCTGATCGTCAGCCACATGTTCGTCTTCTATTTCGGCATCATGGCGGACCTGACGCCGCCGGTGGCGCTCGCCGCCTTCGCGGCGGCACCGATGGCGAAGACCTCGGGGCTGAAGATCGGCGTGGAGGCGACCAAGCTCGCAACCGCCGGTTTCGTGGTGCCGTTCATGGCCGTCTACACGCCCGGCCCTGATGCTGCAGGATCCGGGTGCGATTGCAGCGGCTTGGAGTTATCCGGTCGAGGTCGCCTATGTCTTCCTGAAGGCGTGCTTCGGCATCGCGCTGTGGGGCACGGCAGTGGTCGGCTTCCTCTTTGCCCGCATGGCGGCGTGGGAGCGCCTGCTCGCCTTCATCGCCGGTGCAAGTCTGGTGGTCGCATTTCCCTGGACCGACGAACTCGGCTGGGTACTCGGCGTCATCATCGTCGCGCAACACTGGTGGCGGAACCGCAGCGCGCCGGCCGCACCGGCGCTGACATGAGCAAGGGGCGATGAGCCTCTGCATCCTGGCCGGCGGCAAGCTGACCGCCCTTGCCGTCTCGATGTTCACGCTCTCCTGGACCCATTCGGTGCAGAAGACGGAATGGCGCGAGACCTGGGCCGTGGCACCGGCCGGGTTGGAGCTTCGCCAGGCGGAAGTGAAGGGGTCCGGCGCCGGCATGGAGCCCGGGGCGGACGCGGTGCTGAAGGACGGCTGGTGGGTTTGGCACCCGACGCTGCCGGCGCAGGAGCATGTTTCGCTGGCGGCTTCCGGCATGACGCCGAGTGGGTGGAGGCTGTGTCATGCGGGTGGATGTATGGAGCTTGGGGCGACGGCCGGGGATGAGGTGAGCTTGAGCGGTTGTCGCTAACGCTCTCGACCAAATCCGAGGGCTCCACTATATTGTCTGCATGGACAAGGATCTGGTCATCGCCAAACTGAGGGAGCACGAGGACGAGTTGCGCGCCGCGGGCGTGCAGACCCTGTCGCTGTTCGGTTCGGTCGCGCGTGGCGAGGCGACTGAGGGATCCGACGTGGACGTGGTTGTGCAGCTGGATCTCGACGTGACGGGCCGCGGATTCAGCTATTTCAGCTCGCTCTCAGACTTGAAGGAGAAGCTGCAAGACATTGTCGGCAAGCCGGTGGACATCGTCTCCGAGCCGATCCTGAAGCCCAGACTGGCAAAGGAAGTCGCAAGGGACCGCCAACTTGCCTTCTAGCCGTCCATGGGTCAGGGTCGAGGATATTCTCGAAAACGCGCTTGCCATCCTGGAATACACGCAGGGCATGGAACTCGCCGACTATCTCTCCGACCGCAAGACAAGAGATGCCTGTGAACGCTGCCTCTCGCGTATTTCGGAGGCTGCCGTCAAATTGGGTCCATTTGCGGAAGAGGCGTTTCCACAGCATGGTTGGAGAGGCATCCGCGATATCGGCAACATCCTGAGGCACGAATATGATCAGGTGGAAACGGTCAATATCTGGGACGTCATCACGATAAACCTGCCGCCGCTCATTCGCGACATCGAAATCGCGCTTGCCAATCGCGACATATCTGAGGTCTGAACCATGTCCTTCTTCCCCGGAAACGACCCGGTCGCCGGCGACGCCTTTGCCTGTGATGCGATCGAGAACCTGATCATTCCACGCACCAGCGATATCGGCGGGTTTTCCGTGCGGCGCGCGTTGCCGAGCCGGCAGAGAAGGCTGGTGGGGCCGTTCATCTTCTTTGACCGGATGGGACCGGCGCTGCTGCGGGCCGACGAGGCGCTGGACGTCAAGCCGCATCCGCATATCGGGCTTTCCACCGTCACCTATCTCTTCGATGGCGAGATCAAGCATCGTGACAGCCTCGGCACCGAACTCACCATCCGGCCGGGCGATATCAACCTGATGACCGCCGGCCGCGGCATCGTGCATTCGGAGCGCACGCCGGAAAACCTGCGCGGCCATCCGATGTCGGTCTCCGGGCTGCAGACGTGGCTGGCGCTGCCTGATAACAAGGAGGAAATCGATCCGACGTTCTCGCACACGGATAAGGAAAAGATGCCGGTCATCGATGCCGACGGCGCGAGCGGCCGGGTGGTGATCGGCGCTTTCGAAGGCCTCGGCTCACCCGTCTCGACCTTCACCGACACGCTCTATGTCGATCTCCGCCTCGAGGCGGGCAAGCGTTTCCCGTTTGCGGCGGCGCACGAGGAGCGGGCAATCTACATCCTCTCCGGCGAACTCGTCATTTCGGGCGACCGTTTCGCGGCCGACCAGCTTCTCGTCTTCCGGCCGGGCGACGATATCACCCTCGAAGCTGGCGCTCCGGGCTGTCATGTGATGCTGTTCGGCGGGGCGGCGCTGAATTCCAAACGCTATATCTGGTGGAACTTCGTTTCCTCCTCCAAGGAGCGTATCGAAAAGGCGAAAGAGGAATGGCGCACCGGCCGTTTCGACATCGTGCCCGGGGACGAGGAGGAGTTTGTCCCCTTGCCCACCGCCTGAAATCGGTTAGAACCGCAGGTCATGCAACTTGAAAAAGCCTGCTTTCTTCTCATCTTGGGGGAGAACACGCTTCCGGAAAGAGCAGAAAAGGCCATCGTCCGTGACATCAATCCCCGCCACGCCATTGCTCGACAAGGTCAAGCTTCCCTCCGATCTTCGCGCCATCGAAGATCGCGACCTGACGCAGCTTGCCCGCGAATTGCGCGACGAGATGATCGATGCGGTGTCGCGCACCGGCGGCCATCTCGGCGCCGGCCTCGGCGTCGTGGAACTGACGATCGCCATCCACAAGGTATTCAACACGCCGGATGACAGGCTGATCTTCGATGTCGGCCACCAGTGTTATCCGCACAAGATCCTCACCGGCCGGCGCGACCGCATCCGCACGCTGCGACAGGAGGACGGGCTTTCCGGCTTCACCCGCCGGGCCGAGAGCGAATATGATCCGTTCGGCGCTGCGCATTCCTCCACGTCGATCTCGGCCGGCCTCGGCATGGCGGTCGCAGCCGATCTTTCCGGCTCGAAGCGCAACGTCATCGCTGTCATCGGCGACGGCGCGATGTCCGCCGGCATGGCCTATGAGGCGCTCAACAATGCCGGTGCGCTCGATGCCCGGCTGATCGTCATCTTGAACGACAACGACATGTCGATCGCCCCGCCGACCGGCGCGATGAGCGCTTATCTGGCGCGGCTCGCCTCCGGCCGCACCTATATGGGCTTTCGCGACCTCGGCAAGAAGCTGACCGCCTATCTCGGCAAGAATGTCGACCGGGCGATCACCCGCGCCGTCGAACATGCCCGCGGTTACGTCACCGGCGGCACGATGTTCGAGGAAATGGGCTTCTACCATATCGGCCCGATCGACGGTCATTCCTTCGACCACCTCCTGCCGGTACTGCGCAATGTGCGCGACAATGCCCGCGGCCCGGTGCTGATCCATGTGGTGACGCAGAAGGGCAAGGGTTATGCACCCGCGGAAGCCGCCGCCGACAAATATCACGGCGTCAACAAGTTCGACGTCATCACCGGTGCGCAGGCGAAATCGAAGCCGAACGCACCGAGCTATACGAGCGTCTTCGGCGAGGCGCTGGTCCAGGAAGCAGCGCTCGACGAGAAGATCGTCGGCGTCACCGCGGCCATGCCGAACGGCACCGGCATCGACAAGCTGGCGGATGTCTTCCCGGCCCGGACCTTCGATGTCGGCATTGCCGAACAGCATGCGGTGACGTTTGCGGCGGGCCTTGCCGCGGAAGGCTACAAGCCGTTCTGCGCCCTTTATTCGACCTTCCTGCAGCGCGGTTACGACCAGGTCGTCCACGACGTGGCGATCCAGGGACTGCCGGTGCGTTTCCCGATCGACCGCGCGGGCTTCGTCGGCGCCGACGGGCCGACCCATGCGGGATCGTTCGATACGACCTTCCTCGCCACCCTGCCGGGCATGGTGGTGATGGCTGCCGCCGACGAGGCGGAGCTGAAACACATGGTGCGCACGGCGGCCGCCTATGACGAAGGTCCGATCTCCTTCCGTTATCCGCGCGGCGAAGGCGTCGGGGTCGAGTTGCCGGAACGCGGCCAGATCCTTGAAATCGGCAAGGGCCGGGTGGTCAAACAAGGTGCCAAGGTAGCGCTGCTTTCCTTCGGCACGCGCCTTAAGGAATGTGTGCTTGCAGCCGAGGATCTCGACGCCGCCGGTCTTTCGACTACGGTTGCGGATGCGCGCTTCGCCAAGCCGCTGGACCATGACCTGATCCGCCAGCTCGCCCGCCACCACGAAGTGCTGATCACCATCGAGGAAGGCGCGGTCGGCGGCTTCGGCAGTCATGTGCTGCAGTTCCTCGCGACCGAGGGCCTGCTCGACAACGGCCTGAAAATCCGCTCGCTGGTGCTGCCGGATATCTGGATGCAGCAGGCAAGCCCGGACGCGATGTATGCCAAGGCCGGCCTCGACCGCGCCGGCATCGTCTCGACCGTGTTCAGGACGCTCGGCCAGCCCCAGATCGGCGTCGGCTTTGCCGGCTGAGCCCGGTCGTCAGGTCCTCCCGGATTAGAAACCGAGGCGGCTCAGCGGCCCGATGATCTTGCGATAGAGCATCGGTGGTGTGAAGTCCCGAAGCACATCGCGGCGTATTTCGGCGTAATCCTTCTTGTCGGTGGAATTCGGCCGCGGCTTGAAGAGCGTCGAATGCGACTTGCGGGAATCGTCCCACGTTGCCGTGTAATAATAGAGCGCGATCGAATCTCTCGATTTGTCTTCCGGATGGTTCACGACCGAGGGATTACCGTGGAAGGAATCCGATGTGGTCGAGAAGGTGACCATGCGATTGAACAGGGGCGTGAAGCTGTGCACCTTGCCCTTCATCTCCTTGTCCCAGATCTCGAACGAGCCGCCCCACTCTTCCCGCCAGTCCTTGTTGAGATAGATCAGCGTGTTGAGCCGGCGCTCGACCTTCATCTTGGAATGGAGGTTGAAGTCGGCATGGATATCGAGATGCCCGCCGTTGGCGGTCTCATGAACGCCGGCGCCGAAAAAGAACGGATCGGGGATCAATCCTTCAATCCCAGTCATCTCCTCCAGAAACAGAATGAAGGGGCGCGAATTCAGCGCATAAAACAGGTTCTTGGTGTAGGTCGGAAGCCGTTCCGGCACATAGGAGACCTTCTTGTTCTCCTGCGCCCTCGCAAAAGTCGTCTCCTTTTCCGGACGGTTCCGGAGGTCGGTCAGGACGTTCTCCAAAACCTGCTCGGGCAGGAAATTGTCGATGCAGATATGCGGATAGGGCGAAGCCGATTGGTAAGCCCCGGCATAGTTCTTGGCCATCGAGCGAGCGGCATCAACATCTGCCAGAAGAGTATCCGCATCAATGGGATATACTAACTGCGCCATTACACTCCCCCAAATTATACTTTGGCCAGAGTGTCATAATTTTTAGATGGCGCAAGTATGACAAAAGCTCATACTTCGAAAGCGTTAGTCGTTAGATAAATTCGAAACCAGATCCCACCCCTCAATTACGGCTTTGAAATCAAATACTTCATTTGGAAGTGCCTTTCCACGCCTCGACCGCACCCCGCACGGAGGCTCCGAAGCAGTATCCTCCTACGTCGAATGAAGTAACGCATCCTATTGAAGGGACGGTTCCTAGTTCCGCTCGCCTTCGATCACCATGTCGAACTGCACGACATTGGAATAGATCGGCGTGCCGACGTCCATGGCGTAGCGGGAGCGGAAGATCTTGCCGCTGACATTGAAACCTATCCTGCGACCACTCCAGGAGGTGAGCTTTACATCGAAGACTTCGGACGAGCTATGACCCTTGGCGGTCAGCGTGCCGGTGATGCGGGCGCTGTCCGGGCCGGTCTGCTCGACGCGTTCCGAGCGGAACGAGATCGTTTCGAAATGACCGGAATCGAAGACGGCACCGGAACGCAGGAAGGCGTCGATGCGATCCTGGCCGGTGCTGACGCTTTCCGGCTTCAGATCGAAATTGACCATGGAATGCGTAAGATCGCCGGCTTTCAGGTTGAACGTGCCTGAAAACTTACCGAACTTGCCCTTGATGCCGCCGCCGCCGACCTGATCCACGGCAAACGCGATGCGGGAACCGGATGTGATGGCATAACGCCCCGCCGCCTCGGTGAGGCTCGGAACGTTCACGGCCGAGAAGCCGGCTCCGGGGAGCGACATGGCGAGCAGCATGGCTGCGATGATGGTTGTCTTGCGGGTCATGGTCCCGGCTCCTCGATGGATGTTTTTGCGGTGCGGTGCCGGCTGCCGAGCATGCGGGTGAGCACCTCATCATGCCTGACATAGTGGTGGTAGAGTGCGGCGCCCGAATGCAGGAGGACGAGGGCCAGCATCGAATAGGCGAGAACCGCATGGACGGTCGTCCACCAGGCCTCGGCGGCATCGGACTTCGGCACTGGAAGATGCGGAATGACGACGAGGTTGAACGCGAAGGTCGGAATTTCGAGCGGCGATACGGAGGCGATCATCCAGCCGGCCACCGGCACAGCCACCGCCAAGGTCAGCAGCAGATAGTGCATCGCGTCTGCCGAGCGATATTCCAGGGCGCTTAGACCTTTGACCGGTTTCACCCGCACGACCGTCAGCGAATGGACGAGCCTCACGGCCGCCAGAAGCAGCGCCAGCATGCCGAAGGACTTGTGCCACTGGAAAAGCGAGAACTGCAGGGCTGGATCGATCGATTGGAGGGCCATGACGAAACCGAGCGCCAGCAGGCCGACGATCAACAACGCGATCAGCCAGTGCAGAACGATCGCGATGGGATCATAACCATCGGCAGGGCGACGCGGCATGGGATGTTCCCGGAACTCTTGGGCTAACTTACGATCGGAAACATCGTGCTTTCCGATCCGGCCGGCAAGCGCCAGCACGATCACTTTCATTCAATATTACTGAATTCGGATCTTTGCCGCCACCGTCACTGATCGGCGGCCGTCAGGAACAGGATATTCAGATCCTTTTCCGGATAGAAATCGTCCGCCGTCATCTCGAAAGTCGTGGGGCCGATCTTCTTCACGCCGTTGCCGCAGAAGCTGACGTAATCCTTCTCCTTCCCCTTGTCGATCGTCAGCTTGAACTTACCGATCGAACCGCCCCAGTTGGCGCCGGTAGTGAGGATGTAGGACACCCATTGCTCGGTATAGTTCGGGCCGCCTTTTCCGGCCGCAGCTTCGAGTTTTGCCGCGGTCTTCATGAATGCGGCGTCGATGCAGTAGCGGTCGGCATAATCCTTGTAATTCGTCGCCGGCTTACCCTGATCGATGAAGGTCATGGCGACAGTGCCCCCGACGCTCGGCTTATAGCGGTGGCTGACACGGACGGGCTTGCCGGCCGGAAATTTCGTCTTCCACCAATAGACCGAGCGCAGCGTCCAGGCCGGCGTCAGGTCCTCCTGCCAGCCCTTGCCGGCGTCGTAGCGGTTGACGAACACCAGCCCCTCGGCGATCCAGGCGGCCTTCACGTCTTCGGGCAGGGCCTTGAGTGCGGCAAGCGTCCTGTCGCTATGGGGCAGAAGCGGAATGTTGCGCGCCACGAGTTCGTCTGTGCGGTCGATGCCGGCGGCCAGCACCCTTTGCTGCAGCTCCGGCTTGATCTGCCGGCTGTCCTGCACGACCGAAAAACCGAGGAAATTGTCGCTGTCGGTGTTCTCGAGCGCGATATCGCTGTCCATGCTGCCGGTGATGTCCGGCATCGGGAAGGCGATGACGCTTTCGACATCCTTGTCGCTGGCGTTCTTGAAGACGTAATCGACCAGCACTTCCTCGCGGGAAATGTAGAGCTGCTCCTCGGCCATGGCGACGTCGGAGGTCTGGACGTAGATCAGCCCGCCCGTCTTCAGTTCCGCCATGGAATCGTTGGCAAGTGCCGGGTTCGCGACGAACAAAAGTCCGCCGATCAGCAAGGTGCATCGCATATCCGTCCCTCCCATTTCCTCGCCGGTTTTCGGCCGCCGGAAGATAGACGCAAATGCTGAAACAGAGAAGGCAGGCCGGAGGGTCTTCCGGCCTGCCTTTGAGATCGAGCCATATGGGCGGATCAGAATTCCGACCACTCTTCCTTCACGGCGGCGGCACTCGCCGCCCTGCCGGAAAAGGCGCGGGCGACGGTGGAGCGCAGGGCGTTTGCCGGCGATGCCACCGGACGGGCTGCCGACGGGGCCGCGACCGGACGCGAAGTCCGAACCGATGGCGTGCCCCCGAAGTTGAACTGCCTCAGCAGGGCATCGAGCGCCTGGGCTTCCTGGGCGAGCTTGTGGCTTGCCGCGTTCTGCTCTTCGACCATGGCGGCGTTCTGCTGCGTGCCCTGGTCCATTGCGTTGACCGACGTGTTGATCTCCTGGAGGCCTGTCGACTGTTCGCGTGTGGAGATGACGATGGCGGAGAGGTGCTGGTTGATCTGCTGCACGTCGCCGACGATCGCTTCCAGCGCCTGGCCAGTCTCGCCGACCAGCGCGACGCCCGCATCCACCTGCTGGCTGGAGGTGGTGATCAGCGCCTTGATCTCCTTTGCCGCATTGGCGGAACGCTGGGCGAGTTCGCGGACTTCCTGTGCGACGACCGCAAAGCCCTTGCCCGCCTCGCCGGCGCGAGCCGCCTCGACGCCCGCATTGAGCGCCAGAAGGTTAGTCTGGAAGGCGATGTCGTCGATGACGCTGATGATGTTGCCGATCTCGCCCGAGGACTTCGAGATTTGCTCCATGGCGGAGACAGCCCGGCGAACCACTTCGCCCGATTTTTCGGCGCCGATGCGGGTGCGCTCGACGCGCTGGCCGACGTCTTCAGCTCGGCGAGCAGATTCCTTCACCGTCGTCGTCACCTGTTCGAGTGCGGCGGCTGTCTCTTCGACGGCTGCGGCCTGCTGTTCGGTGCGACGACCGAGATCGTCGGCCGCAGAGCGGATTTCACCGGCGCCGGAACTGATAGCCGAGGCGTTCTCGCCGACCGCCTGGAGGGCTGACTGCAGCCGGCCGAGCGCCTGGTTGAAATCGGTGCGCAGCCGATCGAGATTGCCGGAGAACGGCTTTTCGATGCGGTAGGCGACATCGCCATCGGCAAGGCTTGCAAGCCCGGTTGCAAGCGCGTCGATCGCAAATTCGATATTGGCGGCTTCGCGTGCCTTCTGGGTGTCGTTGTCGAGGCGTTCACGCTCGCGGGTGTCGCGCAGGACATCCGCATCGCGGGCCAGACGCTGCTTTTCGATCGCCGCATCCTTGAAGACCGTGACGGCCTTGGCCATGCGGCCGACTTCGTCGCCGCGTTCGAGAGCCGGAATTCCGATATCATGATTGCCGCCGGCAAGGCTGGTCATGGCCTCCGTCATGCCGACGATCGGTTGGACGATGGCACGCGACAGGGCAAGCACGAGGGCGACCGCGATCAGGCCGGCAATACCGCCGCCGATGAGGAGCGTCAGCAGCAGATCGGTATGGGCCTGGGTCTGGGCGCTGACCATGGTGGTCGACAGGTCGAAAGCCTGCTTCTTGATCTTGGCGGCAGCCTCGCGGAACACGTCGAGCTGGCCCTTCGATTGGTTGCGGCCGATCTCGATGACTTCCTCGATCGGCTTGCCGGTGTTCTTGCGGGCGTCGAGCTGCGGAACGGTAAGCTGGGTGTGGAACACATCGGCTGCGGCACGCATCGCATCAAGCGAAGCGACCATATCCGGCACGCCGGCGGCCGCCTTCTTGGCGGCGTCGATCGCCGCGATCATCTTCTCGCGGTTGTTGAAGACGTCGGCATAGGTGCTGTCGCTCTTGAAGAGCAGGAAACCGCGCTGATTGACGGCCTGTTCCAGCATGGCTTCGAGTGCCGCGTCGACATTCATCATGATCGTCTGGGAAACGACCTGCTGCGCGGAAGAGCGGCTCGATTTCAAGGCCTGCCAATAAACGCCGGCCGAGGCCAGCAGACAAACCGACATCAACGCCGCGAAGGTGATGATCAGCTTCTTGTTCAGGGATAGGTTTTTAAGCGACATGAGGGGCTTCCGCTCTCAGGTGAAATGAAACTGCTTGCTCCTCCGGCCGCGAGAGAATCCCAACATGATTAAAATTTGATTGAACCCGGCGCGGGTTTTCATGAAACAAGGCCCTTGCAAGCCAGGCGATAGGCAGGCATTGACTGCGACCATGTCCTCAAGCCCTGAAAACCAACGCCTCGACCAGCTTCTCGTCTCGCTCAATCTCGTGGCGAGCAGAGCTCGTGCGCGCGACGCGATCGCCCGCGGCACTGTCACCGTCAACGGCCGCGTCGTCACCAAACCGAGCCTCACCTTCCCGCTCGACGCGAAACTCACGATCGACGACCCGGCGCAGGATTACGTCTCCCGCGCCGCGTTGAAGCTCGTCGCGGCGCTCGATCACTTCAAGCTCGATCCGGCCGGCCATGACTGTCTCGATATCGGCGCCTCGACCGGCGGCTTTACCGAAGTGCTGATCATGCGCGGCGCAGAGCATGTGACCTCGATCGACGTCGGCCACGGACAGATGCATCCGCGGCTGCTCGCCGAGCCGCGGGTCACCAATATCGAGGGCCTCAACGCCCGCTATCTGACCGCCGAGGATTACGACGACCGCGAGATCACCTTCATCGTCTCCGACGTCTCGTTCATCTCGCTGAAGCTGGCGCTGGCGCCGGCCTTGGATCTTGCCGAGCCCGGCGCGCATTGCGTGCTGCTGGTCAAGCCGCAATTCGAGGCGGGCCGCGATGCGATCAGCAAGGCCGGGCTGCTGAAGGAGCCGGAGACGGCGCCCCAGGTCGCGGCCGAACTCGAACGCTGGCTGGTCGAAGAGATGGGCTGGTCGAGCCTCGGGCTCATCCCCTCCCCGATCGCCGGCGGCGACGGCAACCAGGAATACCTGCTCGCAGGCAGGAAGCCCGGTGAACCTTCATGAGCACGGTCACCGTCACGATCAGCCGGCTCGGCGCCCAGGGCCACGGCATCGCCAATGGCGAAGACGGCCCGGTCTATGTGCCCTACGCTCTTCCGGGCGAAACGCTGGCGATCGCCCGCAACGGCGATCACGGCACGGTCATGTCGACCTCCAATCCGTCGCCGGACCGGGTCACGCCGCCCTGTCGCCACTTCGGACCGGACAGCGACGCCTGCGGCGGCTGTTCGCTGCAGCATCTGGCGGATGTCCCCTACCACGCCTTCAAGCGCAACCTCGTCGTCGAGGCCCTGAAATCCAAGGGCTTGACGCCGGAAGTGGGCGAGCTGGTCATAGCGCATCCCGGCGAGCGTCGTCGGGTGGTATTTTCCGCCCGCAAGACCGAGAAGGAATTGCTGCTCGGCTTCAACCGCGCCGAGACCAACCACATCGTCTCGATCGTCGAATGTCCGATCGCCTCGCCCGGCATCGTTGCCCGGCTCGAGGCGATCCGCGCGGTGGGCAAGGCGCTGGCGACCGGTTCGGAGACGTTCCGTATCGCCGTTCTCGAAACGCTTGCCGGCCTCGATCTTGCCGCAGAAGGGTTGAAGCCGCTCGACGACAAGCAGCGGCGCACGGTCACCGAGACGGTGCTGGCGCTGAAAAGCATCGCGCGGGTTTCGGTCAATGGCGAAATCATTATCGAATTGCAGAAGCCGCTGGTGGATTTCGGCGGCGTCAAGGTCTCCCCGCCGCCCGGCGCCTTTACCCAGGCGACGAAACCGGCGGAAGACGCGATGGCAGAACTGGTGCTGTCGCATGTCGGCAAGGCCAAGCGGATTATCGACCTGTTTGCCGGCTCCGGTACCTTCTCGCTCCGGCTTGCCCGCATCGCCAAGGTGCATGCCGTCGAAGGCGACGAGAAATCGGTCAGGGCGCTCGACCTTGCGGCCCGCAATACTCAGGGGCTGAAGCCGGTCTCGGTTGAGAAGCGCGATCTCTACCGCCGGCCGATGATGGTTTCGGAACTGAAAAACTACGACGCAGTCGTCTTCGATCCGCCGCGCGCCGGTGCCGAAGTCCAGATGAAGGAGCTTGCCCGCTCGACCGTGAAGACGGTCGTGGCGGTGAGCTGCAACCCGCTGACGCTTGCCCGCGACCTTCGGATTCTCGTCGATGCCGGATACCAGATCAAGACGGTCACGCCGATCGACCAGTTTCTCTGGTCGCCGCATGTGGAAGCGGTGGCGCTGCTGCAGAAATAAGCTCGGGCGGGCGGACCGCCTGGCTTCCTACCGATCCAGATCAAGCGTACCGGTGCCAACCACGCCGGAGCAGCGGCAGCGGCTGCCGACGCGGCCGGGATCGGCATTGCAGACATAGGGGCGGCGGCGGTCCATGCTCGGCGGCGGAGAGACGACGCAGACATAACGTTGCGGACGGGGACGATTTCTATCGCGGTCACGGTCACGGTCGCGATCTCTGTCCCTGTCCCTGTCCCTGTCGCGGTCCCTGTCACGATCACGGTCGTCGTCACGGCGGATGATCAGGCCGTTCGGGCCGATGGTGACGGAAGGGCTCTGGGCGAGCTGCAGCGGCTGGCTCTGCGAGGGGAACACCAGCGTCTCGGCCTGCGCCGGCGCTATTCCAAGAAGCAGTACGAGCAAGCCCGACGAAATACGATGCGCCATCATTTCCTCCCGATCGATTGGAGGCAATCTAGCGCTGAAGTTGCGTCAAAAGAAGACGGGAACAGAAATTTCCCGTGCGACACCGTTAACGCCGCATGAAGGCCTCGAAGGCGGCGCGCGCCTCGGCGCTTTTAAGCTGGGCGGAGAAATGCACCAGCTCCTCGTCGATACGCGCAAGTACCGCCTCGCGCGGTCCGCGCACCAGGTCACGGGCGATCTTCAGGGCCTGCGGTGGTTTTCTTGCAAGGCTTGCGGCTAGCGCCAGCGTCTCGGCTTCGACCGCTAGCGGCTCTGCGATCTTCCAGATCAGACCGGCGTCGAGTGCAGCTTGCGCCGAAAACCCCTCGCCCGCCACCAGCATGGCAAAGGCGCGCTGATGGCCGATGGCCTTCGGCGCCAGCAGGCTGGAGGCTGCCTCCGGCACCAGCGCCAGATCGACAAAGGGCGTCTTGAAGACGCTGCGGGCGGAGGCGACCGTCAGGTCGCAATGCATGTTCAACGTGGTGCCGATGCCGATCGCCAGGCCATCGACGCCCGACACCAGCGGTTTTTCGGCAAGCGCCAGTGCCTTGATGAATATGGAAGCGGCAGGCGCCTCCTTCGATCCGGACATGGCGTAGGTAAGAAAATCCCCCATGTCGTTGCCGGCGGAGAAGCAGCCATCGGTGCCGAGGAAGGCGACGGCGCGAACGGCGTCGTCCCTGTTCGCCTCTTCGAGCGCAGCGGTCATGCGGTTGTACATGGCCGAGGTGATGGCGTTCTTCTTTTCCGGCCGATTGAAGCGGATCACCATGACGCCCGGCTGGGCCTCGGGGCGCTCGACGAGAATATGGTTGCCGCTCACGGAGATCTCCTTCAGGCGAGGATAGCGCGCGCGGCTTGAAGGCTCGCGGCGCCTGAAACGACGCGGTCCTTCAGGGCCGAGGTTTCGGCCAGCAGGTTTTCGGCCATGAAGCGGCAGAGCGCGACGCGCTTTTCCGGACCGCCGTTATCGACAGCGACGAGCGCGCCCTTGGCAAGATAACAGCCTGTCAGCACCAGGCCGAACAGGCGCTGATAGGGCGTCGCACCGGCGAGCGCCTCGGCGGTCTTGCCGGCCGCCTGAGTGTCGAGGAGCCAGCCGGTGGCGGTTTCGAGTGCGGCGATGGCGGCGCGCAGGCGGTCACCGGTTTCGCCGAACGCCGTATCGTTGGAGGCTGAAATCCTATCGGCAATCTCCTTCAGCTCACCGATGAAGCCGCGCACCTGATCGCCGGAGGAAAGCGGCAGCTTGCGGGTCACGAGGTCGATCGCCTGGATGCCGTTGGTGCCCTCGTAGATTGGCGCGATACGGGCGTCGCGCAGGTAACGGGCAGCGCCCGTCTCCTCGATAAAGCCCATGCCGCCATGCACCTGGATGCCGAGCGATGCGACGTCGACGCCGGCATCGGTCGCGAAGGATTTTGCGATCGGTGTCAGAAGGGCTGCCCGTTCGGTCCAGTGGCGGGCCTCGTCGCCCTCGATGTGATGCGACATGTCGATCGCGTGGGCGCAGGCGTAGCAGATGGCGCGAGCGCCTCGGGTCAGTGCCTTCATGGTGATCAGCGTGCGGGCGATGTCCGGATGGTCGATGATCGGGCTCATGCCCTCCCCCGACCAGCCGGGCGCCTTGCCCTGAGTGCGTTCCTTGGCAAAGGCGACGGCCTTCTGCGTCGCGGCTTCGGCGATCGCCACGCCCTGCATGCCGACCGCCAGGCGCGCATTGTTCATCATCGTGAACATGCAGGCGAGACCCTTGTTTTCCTCGCCGATCAGCCAGCCGATCGCGCCCTTGTCCTCTTCGTTGCCAAGAGAATATTTGCCGTCGCCATAGATCATCGTGCAGGTCGGCGAGCCGTGGATGCCGAGCTTGTGTTCGATCGAATGGCAGAACACGTCGTTGCGCGCCTCCAGCGATCCATCGTCGCCCACGAGAAATTTCGGCACCAGGAAAAGCGAGATGCCGCGGGTGCCGGCAGGCGCGTCGGGAAGCCGTGCCAATACCAGATGGATGATGTTGTCGGCAGCGTCGTGCTCGCCCCAGGTGATGAAGATCTTCTGGCCGAAAATGCGGTAGCTGCCGTCGTCGCTGCGCTCGGCGCGGGTCTTCAGAACGCCGAGGTCGGAGCCGGCATGCGGCTCGGTGAGGTTCATGGTGCCGGTCCATTCGCCGGAGACCAATTTGGCCAGATACTTTTCCTTCAGCGCATCGCTGCCGTGCGCCACCAGCGCCTCGATTGCTCCCATGGTCAGCGTCGGGGCGAGCGCGAAGGCCATGGAGGCGGAATTCCACATTTCGAGCGCTGCGACGTTCAGCATATGCGGCAGGTTTTGGCCGCCATAGGCTTCCGGCGCGGTCAGGCCGTTCCAGCCGCCTTCCCGCCAATGACGATAGAGTTCCGGCCAGCCGTCGGGCGTCTTCACCTTGCCATCGGTGAGGCGGGCGCCTTGTTTGTCGCCGATCTCGCCGAGCGGCGCCATCTCGTTACCCGCAAACCGCCCCGCTTCCTCCAGGATCGCCTCGACCAGATCGGCACTCAGGTCACCGAACCTGCCGATCTCCAGGGCGTCCGCGAGACCGGCCACGTGGTTCAGGGTGAAGGCGATCTCCTCGACCGGTGCTTTGTACATGATGCTCCTCCTCGTGGGCGCGGTTGTGACCGCCTTAACTGGCCGATTCTACTCAGCCACCATCCTCACTTTGCTTTTTACGTAAACGTAAATGCGGTTGTCAATGTTCAGGCCAAGCCAAAGAACACGGCAAGCGACCGATTCACGGCTACGAGAATGTCATCTTCGATCGAGCCGAAAACCCTCCCTATCTTTTCCCGCTTGAGGGTCATCGCCTTGTCGATCATGATCTGGGAGGGGCTGTTGAGCGCGTTCCTGGGCGTGGGCTGGACCATGATGCGGATGAGCGGCGTATTAACAATGGTACTGGACAGCAGCAGAACCGTTAGCGTGTCGGTGTCGAAAAGGTCGGATTGGATCACAAGGGCGGGGCGCGGTTTTCCGAAATCACCAGCCAGAGCAACCGTCACAAGATCGCCCCTGCGCATCATTGCTCCCCGAGATCAGCCAGGGCATCATCCAGAAATTTCATAAGATCGGGATCTGCTGCATCCGCCGCCGCGACCAAACGCGACTGCCGATGGCATTCCTCTGCAAAACCAGGGCGCCGCGTATCGGGAACCCAAATTTGCACTGGACGCAACCCGGACGCCCGGAGATTTTCACGACGTTTTCTGACACGCTCATTCACGGAACTGGCCATATGAAATACTCCTTGATTTGTTACATGTAACAAACGGCGCTGGAGCGTTCAAGGAATTTTTAGAGAACGTTGTTGAAACAGGCGTTACACAAGAGGTCTATGGAGTGATGCCTATGCTTTCGGATTCCTCGGCCATGTCCCTCATGAACCCCGCTATCCCCGGCCTCGTCTGGGCCTATCACTTCCATCCGGGAGCGGCGCCCTGCACCAGGTTGCCGCTCGATGCGGCGCGCAGCGATCTCGATGTCGGCGACGGTTTTCTGTGGCTGCATCTCAACCTCGTCGACAGTCGGGTCAACGCCTTCCTGGAGAACTTCCCGGGCCTGACGCCACCGGCCATCGCCGCACTCACCACCCACGACACGCACGCGGCGGTGACGCTCGACGAGCAGCTGGTCTATGGCACACTGGTCGATTTCCAGCGCGAGTTCGACAGCGAGACCCGCGATATCGGCTGGCTGCATTTTTTCGTCTCCGACAGGGTGATCATCACCACCCGCCTGCAGCCCCTGAGATCGATCGACCGGGTGCGGGCGGCGATCGAAAAGAACGCCTCGCGTTACAAGAAGCCGATCGACGTGTTCGAGACATTGGTCGCCGAATTCCAGCGCACGCTGATCGCGCTGGTGATGGAGCTGACCGAGGAAATGAACATCATCGAGGACTTCGTTTACGACAACACGCCGCGCGACGAGCGGCGGCGCCTCGCGCCGATCCGGCGGACGGTGGTCAGGCTGCACCGGCACTTGAGAACCGTGCTGACGCTGCTCAGGCGCGCGGCGGCGACCGACGATGACGAGATGCCGCCCGGTTTCGACGACGCCGCTTCGCGGCTGATCGGCAGGCTGGAGGCGGCCGATCACGACGTCTACGCGCTGCAGGAGCGCGCCCGGCTGCTGCATGAGGAAATCGACTCGAAACTCTCCTCCGAGACCAACAGGCACCTCTACATCCTGTCGCTGATGACCGCCTTCCTGCTGCCGCCGACCTTGGTCACCGGCTTTTTCGGCATGAACACTGCGTCGCTGCCCTTCGAGGGGAATGGCTCGGGGACGGCCTATGCCTTCGGCCTGATCGTTATTTCAGTGCTTGCCGCCTGGTGGCTGTTGAAACGCACCGGCATTCTTTGACCGCGGACAAACCGAAAACCCCGCCCGGCTTGATGTCGGACGGGTTGAACTTTGCCTATCGGCCGCTCTTAGAAATAGGGCGAATAGCAGGTCTGACGCGGGCCGTAGTTCGGTTGGAACGAGTTCGAATAGGCGTCGTAGGAGCGATAACGCTCGGCGCACCATTCGTAGTGGCGCGGATTGATGTCGTCCCCGCCGCGATAGACCGGCGCCGGCTCGACGTAACGCGGCTGGGAGGCAATGGCACCGCCGATCAGCGCACCGGCACCGAAGGCGGCCAGCGGGAACCAGTAGCCGTTATGGCGTCGATAGCCCGGCCGGTAGTCGCGATAACCGCGATGCCCGCCATACCAGCCGCCGCCGTGGCGACCGTATTGCACGAGGGTCACGTCGGTATTGGCGTTCGTTGCGATCCCGGCCGGAGCGGTCGGCACCGGCATCGCCTGAGCCGGCATCAGCGAGCCGGCGAGAACGGCAGCGGAGATGCCCGCAGCCGCAATCTTCTTGAAAAGCGTCATGTTAAGCCCCCAGATCCCTTGTCCATGTTCTATTTTGCCAGCCAGTTATTTCAATATGCAGCGGAATTCTATTTCGTTGCAACCCTTGGGAAGTTCATCCTGAACGCGTGATTAACGCGGGCCGCGACGATGCAAGCCCGGTCGCGGCATGTGTGCAACCGGGCTTGCCTTGGGATGGCCAATACTGCTTACCTGTAAGGCGAGATGCAGCGTGCCCGCACGCCGGCGCGCGGTGCATAGGTATCGTCCCAGGCCCGATAGCTGCGATAACGGCTTTCACACCAGGCGACGTGGCGGCTGCCATAACCCCGATCCGCCTGGATAGCGCCGCCGATAATGGCACCGGCACCGAAGGCGGCCAGCGGGAACCAGAAACCGTTGTGATAACGATAACCGGGGCGGCGGTCGCGGTAACCGCGATGGCCGCGATACCAACCGTATCGGTCACGCCGGAAGTCGCGACGGTACTGGACATTGGTGACATCGCTGGCGGCCGAAATGCCGGATGGCGGAGCCGGCATTTGGACAGCCTGCGCGGGTACAAGGCCAGCAAATGTCGTGACCACCGCGACTGCCGCTGCGGTCAGGCGTAGGCGAAAGGCGTTCATGCGGGGTGCTTCCTCATTCTGATTTTCAATCAGAAAACAACGCCACACGCGGGATTCCGTTCCTGGAGCCACGCCCCGTGCCGATCAACGCCGATCACGAATTGGCGATCAGGCGACGATCGAAAGTTTCGCCTGGTCGCCCTGCAGCCGATTGACCATGAAGTTCGAGTACCATTCGACGAACTGCATGACGCCGCCTTCGTGGAGTGGCGAGTAAGGACCGGGCTCGTAGGCGGGCGAGCGGATGCCGAAAGCGTTTTCCTCCACGATCTGACGGTCCTGGTCGTTGGTCATGTTCCAGACATGGGTCAGTTCTTCGAGATTGTAGTCGACGCCCTCGACCGCGTCCTTGTGGACCAGCCATTTGGTGGTAACCGCCGTTTCTTCCGGCCCGAGCGGGGTGACGCGGAACGAGATCGCGTGGTCACCGAGAATGTGGTTCCAGCTGCTTGGATAGTGGAACAGCAGCATGGTGCCGATCGAATTGATCGTCACGTCGTCGGAGAGTTTGCGCTGTACGGCGTTGCGGCCGCTCATCGTATAGCTCTCGGCATCCTCGATCAGCGGCATGCGCGCGACGCGGAACTGGCCGGTCTCGTCCATCCGGAACTCGCTCGGCAACCCGGCCGTCTCACAGCGCTGCCAATGGGCGGCGATGACCGGATCGTCCTTGGCGCCCTGGACACCGGTCGCGGTCGGCGATTCCGGATAGGTGCGGCAGAGTTCCGGGTGGTTGGCGGCGCAGTGGTAACACTCGCGGTTGTTTTCCCAGACGAGCTTCCAGTTGCCCTTTTCGATGATCGTCGACTGGTGCGCGACCTTGGCTTCCGACAGGCGGTGCGGGGCCATATAAGGCTCGATGGCGGCGCGAACCGGCGCGAAATCCGGCGCCTCGTTGGCAAGACAGATGAAGATAAAGCCGGCGACGCTCTCGCAATGGACCTTCTTCATGCTGAATTGGGTCTTGTCGAAGTCCTGGCCCATCTGGCGACCGACCAGAAGCGAGCCGTCCAGCTCGTAGGTCCATTGATGGTAGGGACAAACGAGCCGCACCGCCGAGCCATGTTCCTTGGTGCAGACACGGCTGCCACGATGGCGGCAGGTATTGTGCAGCGCCCGGATCTGGTTGTCGCGGCCGCGCACGATAACGACCGGATAATCGCCGATCTGCAGGGTGAAATAGGCGCCGGCCTTGGGCAGCTCGCAATCATGCCCGACGAACAGCCAGTCGCGGTACCAGATCATTTCCAGATCGAGCTTGAAATAGGCGGGATCGGTATAGAAGGGCTGTTCGAGGCTGAACCCCTCGCGGCGGTTCTTGAGCTGCCGCAGGGCCTGATTGCGAATTTCCATATACTTCCCTTCCTCGTCAATGTGGACAGCGGAAGGACATGGAAATGCCGGCCGGCCCCCAGGCCCGCCCCAAACCCTGTCCCGAACGCCCGCCGCGTCCGGTCGTCATCTTTTGTCCCGAGGCTGGTTTCCGGGCTCAGGAGCTGTCCGTTGCGGGACGGGCTCGGCGCCTTCCCGGGCGGCCTTTTCGGCTCTTTCCCAGTGGCCTGTACCAAGCTTTCTTGCTCCACCACCGTTGCGGGGGCAGCGCCGGATCAAGGTTTCGAAGACCCCTGCCGGCTTCCCAATTCTCCGCCTTCCCTAGACAGGCGGCACCTCAAGATCGAGGCGGATATAATCATCGAGCGGGCGTGTCGCATAGGCGACATTGCGACATCGGCAACCGCGTTGGCGACAGCGGCGAAACGGCCCGGAATGCAACACTCCAGCCCCGCGAAAGCGAAACCTGTCATTAAGGGATAAGCCATAAAATCCCGGCTCGAATGGGAGCGATGCCACCGTGCAGGCCAAGGGGAAAATCCGTTACTATAAAGCTCCTCCACCAAAGCCTCCGGCGCCGGTGGCAGTGAAGACCGCTGCCCATTCCGAATTCCTTCGGACGGGGCGCATCGCCCGCTACAATCCGATCTGGCTGCCGGAAGAGCGCCGTTATCTCACCCATGACGAGGTCGCCGAGCGCACAGGCAAAAGGCTGGAGGCGGCCGGCGAGACAAGCCACAACCGGATCAACTCCTTCCATCGCTCGATCAAGTTTCCGAAGATCATCTTTCACCACACGCTCGATGAGCGGCCGCATCTCGGCTATTGCCATGTCACGGCGGCAAAAACGCAACTTGCCCACGGCGTGCCGGTCAGCTGGTCCTTCTACATTGCCAATTTCGTCTCGGAGATGGGCGGGGAGGAAACGTTCTTCGAGCGTATCAGCACGGCCTATTCGCGCATGTATTTCGCCGTTGCTGTCGAACGAGAGGCCGGCCAGCCGCTGCAGATCAACCGCTCGATCCGCAAGAACGGCCTTCTGTTCCGGACCAACGATCCGATGGAAGCGATCAAGAACGTGCTGATGCTCGGCACCTCCAACGAAATGCTCCGCGAGATCATCAAAAAGCTATGAAGACGCCCGGGTCCGCGTTATTGACGGGCGGATATGACGGCTCAAATCATCGACATCACCCGGGACCATGACGGCGCGCTTGCCCAGGCCTGCGCCGTGCTCGGCGACGGCCTTCCCGTGGCGATCCCGACCGAGACGGTCTACGGGCTTGCGGCCGATGCCACCAATCCCGCCGCCATCACCCGCATCTACGAGACCAAGGGCCGGCCGCGCTTCAATCCGCTGATCTGCCATATGTCGGATCTTGCCATGGCCGAGCGTTATGCCGACTTCGATCCGATTTCGAAAAAGCTTGGCCAAGCCTTCTGGCCGGGCCCCCTCACCCTGATCCTGGCCCTGAAGCCCGAAAGCGGCATCCACGCGCTGGCGACGGCCGGGCTCGACACGGTCGGCATCCGGCTTCCCAAGGGCTTCGCTTCCGATCTGATCCGCGCCTTCGGCAAGCCGCTTGCGGCGCCGAGCGCCAACACGTCCGGCAAGGTGAGCCCAACCAGCGCCGCCCATGTGGCCGACGACCTGGGCGACAAGCTGGCTTTGATCATCGACGGCGGCGCGGCTCCGGTCGGTGTCGAATCGACCATCGTTCGTGTCGAGGATGGCGTGATCCGGCTGCTGCGGCCGGGTGGGGTGGCCGTGGAAGAGATCGAGAAGGCAACCGGTCTTGCGGTGATCCGGCCTGAGGGACCGGCGGCGATCATCGAGGCTCCCGGCATGCTCGCTTCCCATTACGCGCCAGGAGCGGCGGTCAGGCTCAATGCCGACCATGTCGAGACCGGCGAGGCATTGATCCGGTTCGGTTCTGCTCCCGTGAAGGGAATGGAACTCGCCGCAGCGGTTTTTGACCTGAGCCGGTCCAGTGATCTTGCACAGGCGGCGGCAAACCTGTTCGATTACCTGAAGCGGGCCGACGCCACCGGCGCCGCCAGTATCGCCGTCACGCCCATTCCCGACCATGGGCTCGGCGAAGCGATCAACGACCGGCTGGCGAGGGCGGCTGCCCCACGGGAATAAGCCGGGCAAAGGAGGAGGAGACGCTGATGGATATTTCCGGGCTGAAACCAGAACTTCTCGACCGCTTCGCCGCGATCGTCGGCGAAAATCACGTGCTGCGCGATGCCAATGATCTTGCGCCGCATCTGGTCGAGGGCCGCGGGCTCTACAAGGGTTCTTCGCCGATGCTGCTGAAACCGGGCTCGGTCGAGGAAGTGTCCGCGATCCTGAAGCTTGCGAGCGAGACCGGCACGCCGATCGTGCCGCAGACCGGCAATACCGGCCTTGTGGGAGGCCAGACGCCGCGCACCGGCGGCAGCGACCTGATCGTCTCGCTCGAACGCATGAACCGCATCCGTGACGTCGATCCGGTCGCAAACGTGCTGGTCGCCGACGGCGGCGCCATTCTTGCCGACGTGCAGAAGGCGGCGGAAGCCGTCGACCGGCTATTTCCCCTGTCGCTCGGCTCAGAGGGCTCCTGCCGCATCGGCGGCAACCTCTCCACCAATGCCGGCGGTACTGCCGTGCTCGCCTATGGCAATACCCGCCAACTCTGCCTCGGGCTCGAAGTGGTGCTGCCGACCGGCGAGATCTGGGACGGCCTGCGCCGGCTCAAGAAGGACAATACCGGCTACGATCTGCGCGACCTGTTCATCGGCGCGGAAGGCACGCTCGGCATCATTACCGGCGCGGTGCTGAAACTTTTTCCGCAGCCGGTCGGGCACCAGGTCGCACTTGCCGGCCTCAATTCGCCGGCAGACGCGTTAAAACTCTTCGAGCGGGCCTCGAACCTCTGCGGCACGGCGCTGACCGGTTTCGAGCTGATGCCGCGCATCGGCATCGAATTCGTGGTCCGGCATATAGAGGGCGTGCGCGATCCGCTCTCCGAGCCGCATCCATGGTACGCGCTGATCGACATCTCGACCTCGGATTCCGCCGAGACGGCTAGTTCCATGGTACAATCGCTGCTCGAACAGGGTTTCGAGGCAGGCCTCATCCGCGACGCCGTGATCGCCTCCTCCGTCGCGCAGCAGAAGGCGCTCTGGCACATGCGCGAAAGCATGTCGGATGCGCAGAAACCCGAAGGCGGCTCGATCAAGCACGACGTGTCGGTGCCGGTCTCGAAAATCCCGACCTTCATGGCGGAGGCAGAACAGGCGGTGCTGGCGGCCATGCCGGGTGCGCGGGTCTGCGCCTTCGGCCATCTCGGCGACGGCAATATCCATTACAACATCTCGCAGCCCATCAGCGCCGACATGGCGGGCGACAAGGCGGCATTCATCGGCCGCTGGCGGGAGATCAACGCGATCGTCCACAGCATCGTGCTCGCCGCCGGTGGGTCGATCTCAGCCGAACACGGCATCGGTCAGTTGAAGCGCGACGAACTCGCCCATATCCGTTCGCCGATCGAGATGGACCTGATGCGGCGCATCAAGCAGGCGTTCGATCCGGCCGGCATCATGAACCCCGGCAAGGTGGTGACCATTCCATGAGCCGGCCCTCGAAGACCACGATCCGGATCGACCTCGACAACGGCGTGCGGCTCGGTCCGGGCAAGGCGCAGCTTCTGGAACTGATCGCCGAACACGGCTCGATCCGGGCGGCGGGCGCCTCGATCGGCATGTCCTACCGGCGGGCATGGCTGCTCGGCGACGAGATCAACCGGATGTTCAAGGAGCCGTCGATCTTTACCCGCCACGGCGGCAAAAGCGGCGGCGGTGCGGGTTTGACGGAATTCGGCCAGGAACTGCTGTCGCGCTATCGGCGGATGGAGAAAGCAAGCCGCGACGCGATGCGCGCCGACCTCGACTGGCTCGAATCGAATGCAGATCCGCACTTCGAGACGACGGCAAAGACCACCGACGCCTGATAACCGCCCGCCCTCAGCCCATCCGGATCTGGGACAATGCCCATAGGGTGTCCGAGCTGATGCCGACCGAACTGCCGTCGCTGCTTAGAATGCTCACTGCCGATGCCGTATTCTGGCTGTTTTCCAGGTCGTACATGATCGTGAAGCGCTGGACCAGTTTCTTGACCTTCTCCGGATCGCTCAGATCCTCGAGGTTGAGCTTGTTCTTGACGATCTTGGCCTGCTGGTCGACGTCCATGTTGGCGATTTCCGCGGGCAGGCTGAAAGTGACGCGGAAGAACTCCTTCAGCGCCTCGTCGCCGAGGATCACGTATGGGTCGGTGATGCTGTCCGACATGCGCTCGAAATAAAGCGCCAGGCGGACGCCCGGATTTTCCTCGCCCTGCTGGTTTTCGAGAAGCTGGCGGACGTAAAGGTCCTGGGTCGCGACGACTTCGCCGCCGTTCTGGGCCTCGCCTGCCGAGCTTCGGTCGATCTCACCCTTGGAGTCGAAATTGAAGGTACCGACGAGCTGCGCGAACCGCTTGTCCGTCTGGGTATTCACGAAGCTCTTGGGGTCGGCGGGATCCGAATTGAAGGCCTTCTTCAGGAAATCGTTGGTGACCTTGGAAGGGTCGATCCCCTTCGATATCAGCAGGATGTCGAGCGTCTTGCGATCGGCGAGCAGTTCGTCGCGGCTGCCGATGCGCTGCATTGCGTCGGTATAATATTTGGCCTCCGTCTGGGCTTTCGCCCTAGCCGCTTTGAGTTCATCGCCTTCCATGAACCGGCTTTTGCGCAGGATATAATCCTTGGCAACGTTGGTGATTGCCGCATTGGACTGGAGCAGCACCTGGCGGGTGACTGCCCCCTTGGGGTCGAAGTTGAAGAGCTTGGCAAGCGAGACGAAACGTTCGTCCTTCAGCTTGTAGATATAGCTGTTCGGGTCGGAAAGGTCGCTTTTCAAGGCACTCTTGATCGTCAGCTTCGAAACGGTGGCGGGGTCGAGGCCAACCGCTTGAAGAGCAAAATCGTAGGATTTGTCGGCATCCGCGCTCAGAAAGTCGTCCAGCGTCCTCACTTCCGAAAGGTCGAGCTTGTAGAACTTGATGGTCTTGTCGAGATCCGCTTCCTGTTTGTCGTCCCAGCGGCTCATATAATCGCTGCGGGTGGTACTGGTCTGTAATTCGTCCTGGGCCTGGCCGGCAGCGACGGTACCGTCGGTGGCGAAGTTGAAAGCCTTCGCGAGATCCAGATATTCCGGATTGGTAACGCCAAAGCGGTTCGCATAGCTGTCTGGGTCGGAGAGATCGCTCGTCAATATCTGTTCGATCGTGGACTTGACGACCGTCACCTTGTCGAGATCGAAGGCGACCTTGATATATTTGAGAAGCCGGGGATCATTGATGAAATCGCTGACGTTGGTAGCCGTCTTGAGCTTCTGCTCGAAGAGCTCCTGATTGAACATCGCCTCGGCATGCGTGATCCGGGTCTGCTTGTTGAAGAAGCCTCCGACAATCTCCAGCAATTTTTCCGGCGTGACCGCACCGCCTGCCGGCACAGAGCCGTCCGCGTTGAAGCTGAAATCCTCGGCGAGCGATTTCATCAATGCGAGATAAGGCGCATCGGACGCCCCAGCGCTGATGATGGTCGCGAGTTCGGCGCGCCGCGAGTCCGTCTGGGCGATCGGCACCAGCCTGCCATCCAGTTCGGTATAACGCGTCTGCGACGTCGTCAGGTTATCCTGGTCCGTCTGGATTGCCTGCACCGTATTGGTCAGCTCCGTCTGCATCGCGTCGATCAGCGGCTGGATCACCGCCGGATCACCGCCATTGTTCAGTTCGTCCTGCTTGGCGGCGATCTGGGTTTCGAGATCGGTTTTCTTCTGCTGGCCGAGCGCGATCGAATCCTGCAGCGTGGGAATGCCGGTGCTGAGGCTCAGCCGCTCGGCAAGCTCCGTGTCTTCGGTTTTCGCCGCATTGTACTGGTCGAGATTGTTGCCATAGGCGGTATTGTAAAAGCTGGTCGGATCGGCCGGGTCGCTGGTCAGCACGCCGCGGATGGCATTGTAGTTGTAATATTTGGTATCGATGCCATAGGCCGTGAACAGGTAGTCGCGGAGCCTCGGGTTGGCCAGCAGCTGATCGACATTGGTGATATTGCCGGTTTCGCCCAGCATGACCTTGAAATAACGGGTATCTTCCTCGATCGTATCGTTCTGGGCTGCGATCGTCTGGTCGTAGGTATCGAAGAGTTCGTCCATCTGGCCGTTGGACTGGGCGGCTGCCCCCTCTCCGTTGGAAACGCCGAAATTGAACGCTGCGGCGATATTCTTGTAACGGTCGTCGGTCAGGCGGTTTGCAAAGCTATTGTCGTCGCTGAGATCGCTTTCCAGCACCTGCTTCATGAACGCCTTGGCATAGATCATGTCGTCCAGGCCGTGGGCCTGCATCGCATAGGAATAGAGGCGATAATTGCCGAGGAACTCGTCGACGGTTTTCACCTTGCCGATATTGTCCTGATAGTACTTCGTATCGTTGACGACCGTCGTCTGCCCGGCAATGTTTTTCAGGCTCTTCTGCATGTCGCGATTGACAAGATCAAAGGTGAGATAGGTCGATACCATGGAAGGGCCTCACGACTCGGAATTATGCTGCCGCAATCATTGCAGTCTAGCCTTGCCTGTGGCTTTTCGAAAGGGTTTCGACATCCCGTCCGGAATGTCCCAGGCCTGCACAGCAATGCTGCGATTCATCTTCCGGAAACCCAAATCCGACCCCTTTTGCTAACCATCCAGGCAGGCAAGGCTTCTTTAACCGCTATTTTTAAGCAGTCTCGAACATGGCCCGCCCTATGCTTTGGGTATCAGAGGACAAAAGTCCCGTAGAGAAACCGGCAACGGCTCTCAGGTAAAACAAGGGTAGCATATCGATGACCAACACTGTTCTGAAGCCCGTCTGGGCAGGGTCGACATTCAGGCTCGATCCGTCTCGTTTCCCGCAGCAGGTTACCTATGCGCTGCGCGAGACCTCAGGAGATGTCTCCATCACCATCGACGAACGCGGCGCAGTGCTGCGTAAGATCCTCCCCGCAAGCGGCCTGCCGCTCTCCTTCGCCTTGCCCGCCCGCGCCTTCAAAGGGGTTGCGGCCCGCGCCATAGACCACGGCGACGGCGAAGTGACGGTCACGCTCGAACTGCATCACGACGATCCGGATCTCTGCATTCCGCTGCTCGTCGCCCACGACCTCTGCGACATCGCCGCCGACTGGCGGAGCTGGTCGGACGCCTATCGCATTCCGATGCTGATGGTGGAAGCCGACGGCATCGCCCGGCCGCTGGAAAACCATATCGGCGACGTGCGAACCAACGGCGTCAGGCAGCGCCGCCGCCATTCCTATTTCGCGGCCCGTCGTCCGCGCTTCCTGGTCCGCCGCACCACCGGCAGCCTGGGCGTGACGATGAAGATCGAAGGCAAGGAAATTATCGCGCGACGCTAGGGCTTTGCTTGTCCCTTTGTCCACCGCCTCTCGCGATAACATGGGAGGGAGCCCGATCCTTGAGCGGTCGGGCTTTTTCCGTTAGAGGGCAAGCGACAGGACGAGGCCGGCAAATAGGATCGCGCCGACGCGGGTGTTCGACTTGAAAAGCCTCAAGCACTGGTCGGCATCGTCGATATCGAGGATCAGCACCTGCCAGCCGAACATTAGGGCTGCGGCGAGAAGCCCGAGATAGGCGAGGAAACCGACGCCGGCCGCTGCGAACGCAAGCAGCAGGAAGATCAGCGTCAGGCCGTAAAGGCCGATCAGCCATGGCTTGGTATTGTCGCCGAAGAGACGTGCTGTCGAGCGCACTCCGATCAGCTCGTCATCCTCCTTGTCCTGATGGGCATAGATCGTGTCGTATCCGATCGTCCAGGCGATGGCGGCCAGGTAAAGCCAGAGGGCGGCGGCGGAGAGGCTGCCGAACACGCCCGCCCAGCCCATCAGCGCGCCCCAGGAGAAGGCAAGGCCGAGGAAAAATTGCGGCCAGTCGGTAAACCGCTTGGCGAAGGGATAGATCGCCACCACCGCCAGCGACAGGATGCCGAGCAGGATGGTGAAACCGTTGAACTGGATGAGGACGAGCAGGCCGATCAGCGCCTGCACGCCAATGAAGACCTTGGCTTCGAAACGCGACACCCGGCCGGAGGGCAGCGGCCGCGAGCGGGTGCGCGCCACCTCCATGTCGATGTCATGGTCGACCAGATCGTTATAGGTGCAGCCGGCACCGCGCATCGCGACCGCGCCTAAGAAGAACAGCACGAGGTGGAAAAACAGGAGGCCGAGGGAAAACGCGCCCTCGCCCTTGGCGGCGTTCGCCGCCAGCGCCGCCGACCAGAAACACGGCCACATCAGAAGCTGCCAGCCGATCGGCCGGTCCCATCTCGCAAGCTGCGCATAGGGCCAGGCCGGCCGCGGCAGAACGCGATAGACCCAGTTGTCGGATGGAGCGTCGGCCACGCGGCCGCTGAAATCGTCGGCGTTCGTCATGGCCGGTTCTAGCGCCGGCCGAACGCCACGGTCAAGCCGGCGCTTTGTCGCTCTTCGGAGGCGGAAAGCCCACGCATTAGGGCGCGGACGCGTCCGCGCCTTCCGTCGTGAGCACGCTCACGACTTAGGGAAGCGAGAAGCCGAATTTGTAACTTGCCGAAACGCCGAACATCAGCTGATTTTTCGAACCGCGTTCGCGCACGAGACTGCTGTCGGCGACATCGCCGGTCAGCCGCTTGTATTCGGCAAACGAGGTGAGCTCGAGTTTCTCGGTCGCCTTCCAGGTCAGCGCCGCACCGACGCCGACCGAATGCAGGCCGCCGCCCGGATCGTAGGCGGAGAGACCCGATGCCGCCGACTGGCTCGGGGTCACCTTGTAATAGGCGTCGTTGTAGCCGTTGCTTGCCCAGGTCGCGCGCGGACCACCGGAAAGCCTGAGATCCGGCTGAAGATCGGTGAAAGCGTCGACCGAGACATCGGCGACGACGCCGTCATGGCTGCGGATGCCCTGGCGGACTTCGGCGCGGGCGCGGATCCAATCGGTCGGATAGATATCGATGAAGCCACCGACCTCGCCGCCGAGCTTCACCTTTTTCAGACCCTTGAGATCGTCGGACGTGTCATCATCGCGCGGCATGATCAGCTTCGCCGCCACGCCGGCGCGGATCGAACCCTGGTCGATCAGCGCGAAGGAGATGTTGTCATTGCGGGAAGAGAACCGCGCCTGTTTGGCGTTCTGGCGGCCGAGCGAGATGATCGGCGAGAACTGCAGGCTGCGGCCGTTGTCACCCTCGAATTTCGGCGCCACGAAACCGGCGCCGCCGAGCGTCAGGTACCAGTCACCGGACCAGAAGCCTTCCTGAGCCTCGGCGCTCCCCGAGGAAACAATCGAAAAAATGGAAAGAAAAAGGGCAGCCCGGACAGGCATGGACATGGCAACGGATCCTGAAAACGCAAAACAGAACAGAGATCCCACTGGGGATTTCTGTTCTATTATCGCATTTGCATTGCCAGCTTGTTAACCAAGCGAAAAATCACACCGCTACCTTGTCGAGCGGGATGCGGCTCTCTTCGAAGGCTTTCAGTTCCGCCTCGCGCTCGTAGATGTAGTCGCGGTTGTCCGGAACGGCCGTGCGTTTCTTGACGATCTGCATCCGGAAGAGGCGTTCGTCATGACTGGTTCTACTGCCCACCCGAGGAACCGCTCAAGCATTTACGGGTGAGACCGCAAGCGGTGGCTCATCTACCTCGTGCCGCATATAGACATTCGCCAGGACAGCAGCTCCGTACGTGATGCCTATAGCATTAATGGAAAGCGCAACCATTACGACCAATATCAGAGGTATATTTGGCACTCCGGCCGGCACCAGCATCGTCCCAAATGCTGCCGTGCCTATAGCACCGATAACCAGCGACATAGCGGACATGGCTACCAAAGAGACGGCGAGGTGCCCGAAAGTCGTCAGGAAATTCGGAGCACCCCGAGCCCAAGCCGCCTTAAGCGATGTTCTGATCCCCGTAATGTTGGATGTCGGCCAAGTACCGACCAACGACATCGAGGCCGCATAAATTACGACCAGTGCCGTGGTCGACACCATCAGCCAGCCAACTGTACGGCCGTTGAACACCGCTGCAAACCATAGAAAGGCCGGCAGAGAAAGTCCGGCTGCAATTATCGCTAGTGTAATAAATTTCAGAGAATAACCGAAAAATCCTTTGTAAAACTCCGGCTTCGCGCTGAACTCAAATGTCGTTTCCCGTATTATTGAGATTTGCACCCACATCGCCAGGTAAATTGTTGGAAAAAAAGAAGCAATATTCGACGAAGAACTCCCAGAAATTTCTTCGAATACCGATAGCAGAACGGAAATTATTATCCATACGAAATAATAAATCCAATTTCTAACGACGATAGAAAAGACTTGTTTAACCACGCGAATGCCCCCATTGCCCAGCATCGGCTCCACAACCTTGGCAAGTTGCGGACCAGATGCTGAACCATAGAGGGCGCCATACCGTTTTCCAAGATAGGTACCGGAACCAAAGGTTAATTTATACTTGCATAGGGGTTAACCCAGTTCACACCGCTACCTTGTCGAGCGGGATGCGGCTCTCTTCGAAGGCTTTCAGTTCCGCCTCGCGCTCGTAGATGTAGTCGCGGTTGTCCGGAACGGCGGTGCGCTTCTTGACGATCTGCATCTGGAAGATGAAGAAGCTTTCGTGGGTGAAGGCCATTTCCGAACCGGCGAGATAGAACTCCCACATCCGCACGAACCGTTCGTCGTAAAGTGCCGCAGCCTTCTCCTTGTTGGCCATGAACCGCTCGCGCCAGTGGCGCAGCGTGTGCGCATAATGCATCGGCAGGATTTCGATGTCGGAGACGAGCAGGCCCGCCTTCTCGATCGACGGCATCACTTCCGAAAGCGCCGGTATATAACCGCCCGGGAAGATGTATTTCTCGATCCAGGGATTGTTGATGAGGGCCGGATAGGGCTGGCCGATCGAATGCAGCACCATGACGCCGTCATCGGCGAGCACGTCGTTCACCTTGCCGAAGAACTTGGGATAGTTCAGCCGGCCGACATGCTCGAACATGCCGACGGAAACGATGCGGTCGTAGCGCTTATCCGGCGGCAGATAATAATAGTCCTGCAGCTCGAAGCGGACGCTGTTGGCAAGACCGCGCTTGGCGGCGCGTTGGTTCGAAATCTTGAGCTGCGCGGTCGAGAGCGTGATGCCGGTCACGTCGACGCCGGAGGATTCCGACAGATACATGGCCATGCCACCCCAGCCGGAACCGATTTCCAGCGCCTTCTGCCCGGGCTCGGCAAGCAGCTTGGCAACGATATGGCGCTTCTTGGCGATCTGCGCCTCGTCGAGCGAAATGCCCGGCGGGTTGAAATAGGCGCAGGAATATTGCCAGTCCTCGTCGAGGAAGAGCGAGAACAGCTTTTCGTCGAGGTCGTAATGATGGGCGACGTTGCGTCGGTTATGGTTGATCGGCACGCGATTGCGGAACTGGGAAACCAGCACGCGGGCGATGCCGCGCCAGATCATGCCGAAGGTCAGTCCTTCGCTGAGGGTATTGTCCTTGATCAGCGCAAGGAACTCATAGATGTCGCCGTCATCGATGACGAGACGGCCGTCCATGTAGAGCTCGCCGAGCTTCAAGGGAGGATCCGCCACCAGTTCGCGTTCGGCGGCTTCGTCGATAAACCGTATCGAAACGGACCGCCCGCCGCCGCTCCCGTAACGTTGCTCACCTCCCGAGCCGCGTACGATCAAAGTTCCAGTCTTGATGATTTTGCTGAGAAGATTGTGAAGGGACGAGGCCACGGACCCACCTCCAATAATAATACTAAGGGTGCCTTACTAATCCAAAATCTAATCGTTTCCCTGCGACTTTCAAGCACATTGCAGCCATCAAAATGACATAAAAAAGCAGGCCGTCAAACCCCCGCCTGACGACCCGCATCCTATAATTGAAATTCTGCCGAAGCCGGCCAAAATCACTTGCGTTTTAAAGCTTCCGCGAGTGCTGCGCCGAAAGCGCCCTGAGATGAAGGTTTTTCAGTTTTCATCATTTTCGGGTTAACCGGCCGGACGTCGCGGTCGCCGCGCGGAGCGGGTGCCGCTTCGCCGCCGTCCTTGCGCATGGTCAGCGCAATTCTCTTGCGCTTCACATCGACCTCGACAACGCGCACTTTGACGACGTCGCCGGCCTTTACCACCTCATGCGGATCCTTAACGAAACGGTCGGCCAGCTGCGAAACGTGGACAAGGCCGTCCTGGTGCACGCCGATATCGACGAAAGCGCCGAAGGCGGCCACGTTGGTGACCGTGCCTTCGAGCATCATGCCCGGCTTCAGGTCGGTGATCTCGTCCACGCCTTCGGCAAAGGTGGCGGTCTTGAAGCTCGGGCGCGGGTCGCGGCCGGGCTTTTCCAGCTCGGCGATGATGTCCTTGACAGTCGGCAGGCCGAAGGTTTCGTCGATGAACCGCTTCGGGTCGAGTGCCTTGAGCGCCGCACTGTCACCCATCAGCGAGCGCAGGTCGCGGCCGCAGGCGGCGACGATCTTCTTGGCGACGCCATAGGCTTCCGGATGGACGGCGGACGAATCCAGCGGCTCCTTGCCGTTCGGAATGCGCAGGAAGCCTGCCGCCTGTTCAAACGTACGGTTTCCGAGACGGGCGACCTTCAGCAGGTCCTTACGGCTCGAAAACGCGCCGTTCTGGTCGCGATGGGCGACGATCGCCTCGGCAATCGTGCGGCTGAGGCCGGAAACACGCGAAAGCAGCGGTGCGGACGCCATGTTCAAATCAACGCCGACGGCGTTCACTGCATCTTCGACCACGGCATCCAGCGAGCGAGAGAGTTTCCCCTGGTCGACATCGTGCTGGTACTGGCCGACGCCGATCGATTTCGGTTCGATCTTGACGAGTTCCGCCAGCGGATCCTGCAGGCGGCGGGCGATGGAAACGGCGCCACGCAGCGACACGTCGAGGCCGGGGAATTCGAGGGCGGCGGTTTCCGACGCCGAATAGACCGAGGCGCCGGCTTCCGAGACGATGACTTTGGTGGGCTTCTGCCCAGGCAGGTTCAACAGCATGTCGGCGACCAGCTTTTCCGTCTCGCGGCTGCCGGTGCCGTTGCCGATGGCGATCAACTCGACATTGTGCTTGCGGATGAGCGCGGCGAGTTCGGCCTGGGTGCCGCGGATGTCGTTCTTCGGCGGGAACGGATAGACGGTCGTGGTTTCCAGCAGCTTGCCGGTGGCATCGACGATTGCCACCTTGACGCCGGTGCGGATGCCCGGATCGAGGCCCATCGTGGTGCGCGAGCCGGCGGGTGCGGCGAGCAGCAGATCCTTGAGGTTGCGGGCGAAGACGTGGATCGCCTCCTCCTCGGCGCGCTCGCGCAGTTCGCGCATCAGGTCGAGCGACAACGACACCGAGAGCTTGACGCGCCAGGTCCAGCCGGCGGCTTCCATCAGCCAGCGGTCGGCGGCACCCCGGTCCCGGATGTCGAAGGCAAGCGCGATGATGCGCTGGGCGGGCTTGACCGGCGACGGATCGTCCTGGTCGACCTCGATCGTCAGGGTCAGGAACTCCTCGTTCCAGCCGCGCAGCATGGCGAGCGCCCGGTGGCCGGGCGCCGTCGCCCAGCGTTCGGAATGGTCGAAATAGTCGGAGAATTTTGCGCCGGCCTCCTGCTTGCCGTCGACCACTTTGGCCTTCAGCGTCGCTCCGGCCCGCATATGCTGGCGCAGCTTTCCGAGCAGGTCGGCATTTTCGGAGAACGTCTCGGCGACGATATCGCGGGCGCCTTCGAGCGCACCCTTCACGTCGGCGACCTCGTCCTTGACATAAGCTTCGGCAAGCTTTGCCGGATCGACGCTGCGGTCGGCCCAGATCGCCTCGGCAAGCGGGCCGAGGCCACGCTCGCGGGCAATCTCAGCGCGGGTGCGGCGCTTCGGCTTGTAAGGGAGATAAAGGTCTTCGAGCTCGGCCTTGGTCGTCGCCTTGCCGATCTTTACGGCAAGCTCGTCGGTCATCTTGCCCTGCGAATTGATCTGGTCGACGATGGTGGAGCGGCGCGCTTCGAGTTCGCGCAAGTAGACCAGCCGTTCTGCCAGGTTGCGCAGCTGCGTATCGTCCAGCCCACCCGTCACTTCCTTGCGGTAGCGGGCGATGAACGGCACGGTGGCACCGTCGTCGATCAGCCCGATCGCGGCGGCAGCCTGTTCGGGACGGGCATTGATTTCCGCAGCAATCGCGGCGGCAAGGAAACGGAGATCGGCGGCCATGGGCGTCCTCGTTCAAATGGGAGGCGCGACCATAGTCGAAGTTTGTGGCAAGGCAACGTGGCGAATGCCGGTTCCACAATTTGCTTTCAACCAACCGTGCCGAAACGAAACACGGGTTGACCGGCCGCTAACCAAGGCCCTGTGGAAAAGAACCAATGCACTCTCACCTCCGGCAAGAGGCCATTAAAACCATTCCGCCGCATGATGTGGCCGAATGGAGATACGAATGCCCAAAAAAGCCGCCAGGACACTGGCATTTGACACGGCGGTCGCCAATGAAGAGCTAGAGGCTGCCATTTCCTATCTCGAACAGAAGCTGGACGATGCGTCCTTTCGGAACGAACCGGTGCCTTTCCTCGCCTATCGGAACAAGGTGATCTTCCAGACGACGCTGGATATCCGCCGCGGCGCGAAAAACCGGCGCGGTGAATTCTGACCTTTATCGAACGCGACGGCCTCCCATCGAAACGCCATGACGGACAGAAGATGGGAGGCCACCTAAGCCTTGGCCCTTGACCTTTGCCTCCCCTCCCCTTAACCGCCGCGCAAGGCCAAGGTTTTCAGCGCAGACGAGGGCGAGACATGAAGGTTCTCTTGATCGGTTCGGGTGGACGCGAGCATGCGCTCGCCTGGAAACTCGCGCAGTCTCCGAAACTCGGCAAACTCTATGCCGCACCCGGCAATCCCGGCATCGCCGATCATGCCGAACTCTTGTCCCTCGACATCGACGATCATGCCTGCGTGGCGTCCTTCTGCCTCGACAATGCGATCGAGCTCGTCGTGATCGGGCCGGAAGCGCCTCTGGTGGCCGGGCTCGCCGATGTGCTGCGCGCCAAGGGCATCGCGACCTTCGGCCCGTCTGCTACCGCCGCCCAGCTCGAAGGCTCGAAGGGTTTCACCAAGGATCTCTGCGCCCGCTATGATATCCCGACCGGCGCCTATCGCCGCTTCACCGATGCGGCCGAGGCGAAGGCCTATGTGCGCGAACAGGGCGTACCGATCGTCGTCAAGGCAGACGGGCTTGCCGCCGGCAAGGGCGTCACCGTCGCCATGGCGATCGACGAGGCGCTTGCGGCGATCGACGACTGTTTCGACGGCGCCTTCGGGGCGGCCGGTGCGGAAGTGGTGGTCGAAGCCTATCTCGATGGCGAGGAGGCAAGCTTCTTCTGCCTTTCCGACGGCAAGACCGCACTGGCGCTTGCCACGGCCCAGGACCACAAACGGGTCGGCGACGGCGATACCGGCCCGAACACCGGCGGCATGGGCGCCTATTCGCCTGCCCCGGTGATGACGCCGGACATGGTTGCGCGCACCATGAAGGAGATCATCGAGCCGACCATCCGCGGCATGGCGGAAAGTGGATATCCGTTCACCGGCGTGTTCTTCGCCGGGTTGATGATCACGGCCAAGGGCCCGGAACTGATCGAATACAATGTCCGCTTCGGCGATCCCGAATGCCAGGTGCTGATGATGCGGCTGAAGAGCGACCTGCTCGACCTGCTCCATGCGGCGGCGATCGGAACGCTCGACAAGGTTTCCGCCGAATGGAACGACGACGTGGCGCTGACCGTGGTGATGGCTTCCAAGGGTTATCCGGGCGCCTATGACAAGAATACACCGATCGCCCATCTGCCCGAGGGCGCTGCCGGCGAGAAAGTCTTTCATGCCGGAACGGCGCTCAAGGATGGCACTCTCGTCGCAACCGGCGGCCGTGTGCTGAACGTTACGGCGACCGCCAAGACCGCCGCAGATGCGCAAGCTCGCGCCTACAGGCTCGTGGACCAGGTCGAATGGGAAAACGGCTTTTGCCGCCGCGATATCGGCTGGCAGGCGGTGACGCGCGAAAAGAACTGAGTGCCGGAACGGTCGTTTCATTTAAAATTTACCGATTATCCAGACGGGATCGAAACGAAGCCGCGATAATCATGGGAGACCTCAAGAAGGATTCCCGGTTATGCGTCTCGTTCTGGCTACAGTTCTGGTGTTTGCAAGCAGTTCGGCTTTCGCGTCGTCGATCACGGTGATCGACAACACGCACAAGGCGGGCGTCAGCATCCTCACCAAGAGCTGCGCAAGCTGCCCGAGCGCCGTAGCGCCCAAATCGGACGAGGCAACCTACAAGGTTCCCGATCTGCCGGCAGGGATCCAGAAGACTGAGATCATCGAGATCAACGGTGAAAAGAAGCTGGCCCGTACCGAGGCCTGGCTTGGCGGCTCACCGGTGATCCATGTCAGCAAGCTTCCCAAATGGATGGCCGAGGAAAACGCCATCGCCGAGCTTCACCCGACCACCAACGGCTCCACCGAAACGCAGATCGCGACCGCAGAAGCCAAAAGTGACGGCATCGACGCCGACGCCCTGACCAGCGCGGTGAAGACCATCGGCAAGGCTGAGGTCGGGATCGTCGAAGCATCCCTTACACCGAAGCCGCTGGCGCTCGACACGTTCGAACTGCGCACCGATCGCTTCTAAGTTTAGAATATCATTATATTTACATAGCAGAAAGTGCTCCGAGAACAGCCTTTCCCGGTATGCGCGTAAATTGCGCATCATCAAATCCGACCTGCCCAAAATATTCGCATTTGCGGCTGTCAAGGCCCGGATAATTAAATTTTTATTCAAATATTCGGGATCACTCTCCCGTCATAGTGCGGTGTAGCACGTGACCGGTGCAGAACGCGCCTTCCCCCAAAAACTTCGTCCCGCTCCGGCTCCTCCGGGAGAGTTCGGCTGCCTGAAAGTGAGTCGAAACATGAAGAATCTCAAGATCTCCCACCAGTTATTGGCCATGGTGGCAGCGCTTATGGTGGCTTTCACGGCTGTCACCTACTATCAGATCCGCGCCTCGATCGCCTCGATCTATTCCGAGCGCTACGACATGCTGCGCACCCAGGTGGAGTCCGGCATTTCCATCCTGCAATCCTATTACGACCGGGAAAAATCGGGCGAACTGAAGCACGAGGATGCGCAGAAACTGGCTTACGCAACCGTAGCAGGGATCAAATACGAGCCGGCCGGCTACATCTTCGGCCTGAACTACGACACGGTCACGCAGTTCCACTACAATCCCAAGCTGGTCGGCGTGAACCAGAAGGGTCAGCCGGACAAGATGGGCAACCTGTTCCGCGAAGAGATGGTCGCCAAGGGCCGTGCCGGCGGCGGCGTTACCACCTATTATTGGGAAAAGCCAGGCATGCCGGCCGACCAGGTTTTCCAGAAGGCTGCCTACTCCCGCGCCTTTGAACCCTGGCAGATCATTGTCGGCACGGGCGTCTACACCGACGACCTCGACGTCAAGATCAACAAGACGATCCTGGAAGTGGTCGGCGTCGGTTTCCTCGCCTTCCTGCTTGCACTCGGTGTCGCCCTGATCGTCATCCGCAATATTACCAGGCCTCTGGCCGCCGTGCATGGCGCATTGCAGGCCGTCGCCGACGAAAATGTCACCGCGACGATCCCGCATACGGACATGTCGAACGAAGTGGGGATGATGGCGAAGGCGACGCAGGCGCTGCAGGAAAAGATCCGCGAACGGCATGCGATGGCCGCCCGCGAGGAAAAGCAGAAGACCGAGCTCGACCGCGAGCGCCAGCAGAACCTCGACATGCAGCAGCAGGAAGCAGCGCTGCAGACCCGCGTCGTCTCCACCATCGGCGAAGCGCTCGAAGCGCTGGCCCATGGCGACCTCACGGTTCGCTGCGCCGATCTCGGGGCCCGCTACGAAACGCTGCGCCACAACTTCAACGAGGCGCTCGTCCACCTCGAAGCGGCGATGAGCAAGGTCAATGCCAAGGGCATCGATATCGGCGGTTCCAAGGAGGAAATCCGCCGCGCCTCGAACGAGCTGTCGCAGCGCACCGAACGCCAGGCCGCCAATCTCGAAGAGACGTCGGCCGCCCTCGACGAACTCGCCGTCGCCGTCCGCCAGACGGCGGAAGGTGCGCATGAGGCCGCCCAGCGGGTCACCTCGGTCAGCGCCGAGGCCAACCGCTCCGACCAGATCGTCGCCCAGGCGATCGACGCGATGGGCGGTATCGAACATTCGTCGGAAGAGATCTCCAAGATCATCGGGGTGATCGACGACATCGCCTTCCAGACCAACCTGCTGGCCTTGAATGCCGGCGTGGAAGCGGCCCGCGCCGGGGAATCCGGCAAGGGTTTTGCGGTCGTCGCCCAGGAAGTGCGCGAACTCGCGCAGCGCTCCGCCGCTGCGGCAAAAGAGATCAAGGACCAGATCTCGCGTTCTTCCGGCCAGGTGCAGAACGGCGTGCGCCTCGTCGGCGAGGCCGGCGAAGCGCTGAAGCGGATCTCCAACCAGGTGAAGGCGGCGAGCGACATCGTCGGCAAGATCGCCCATTCGGCCTCCGAACAGGACACCACGCTGCGCTCGATCTCGTCGTCGCTGAACCAGCTCGACGCGGCCACCCAGCACAATGCGGCGATGGCGGAAGAAACCACCGCCTCGGCCGAGGCGCTTGCGGCCGATACCGACGAACTCTTGAACCTGATCAGCAGCTTCCGCATCAGTGCCAACCAGGACACCGGCTACAATGCCGGCGCCGGCAGCCTCAACCGCGTCGCCCAGAAGATGCGCCGCGCCAGCTGACGCCAATCCAACAGATGGGTCCATACAGGGGACGGAGGAACCGCCGGGTCGAAAGAGCCGGCGGTTTTTTGTTTGGGGGGTTAAGGTCAGGCGGCGGCCACTGCCAGGTGGATGCCCGAGCTTTCCTGCAATTGTCGTATGACATTGAACAGATTATCGGCACGCGGATTGCCTTTTGGCCCGAACATTCGCATCAGGCTCTTGGCCGGCATATCGACTTTTTCGGCCAATGTCTCGAAACCGATCGTGGCGTTGATGAAATCGCGCAGCACGCTCTTACCGGTTTCGAGATCGCCTTCCAGAAGAAGTTCGACCGCATCCGAAAGCAACGCGGCGCGAAACGCCGGATCCTGATCCAGCCGGGCCATCACCGTTTCCTTGAATTCGCGTGTCAGGGCCATCTCAGCTTCCCTTCCTGGATTTGTAGTTCTGCCAATAGCCAAGTGCGGTCTCGATATCATTTTGCTGGCGCTTTTTGGTTCCGCCGACCAGCAGGATCACCAGTTGCTCGCCGTCCCGACCGAAATAAATCCGGTAGCCCGGCCCATAGTCGATCCGGTATTCCAGCACTCCGGCGCCGACCGACTTCACGTTCGAGAGGTTGCCTTGTCCGATCCGCTCCAGCGCAATCGTCACCTTCGAGGCCGCGCGGGACTCGATCTTCGAAAACCACCGCCCGAACGGGCTCGATCCATCTGGCTCAAGATATTCAGTGATTTTCATTGGATGATGGTAACATATGCGTCACCATCATCCAATAGCGTCGGATGTTCAGCCGCTGATCTTGGAAAAGTCCGCGACGGTCGCGGTCGCTTCGCGGATGGCCTTCAGGAGGGCCAGGCGGTTGGCGCGGATGGCGGCGTCCTCGTCGTTGACGAGCACGTCCTCGAAGAACTTGTCGACCGGGACACGGAGTTTCGACAGGGCTTCCATGGCCGAGCGGAAGTCTTCCTTGGCGACAGCCTCGGCCGCTTCCTTCGAGGCGACGACGATCGCCGCCCAGAGCGCCTTTTCGGCATCGAGCCTCAGCAGTTCTTCCGAAACGCCATCGGCGACGACGGTGCCCTTCTTCTCTTCCGCGGCGAGCAGCTGCACGGCGCGTTTGGTGCCGGCGAGCAGGTTCTTGCCGTCTTCCGAAGTGATGAACGCCGTCAGCGCCTCGACGCGGCGGGCCACCATCAGGAGGTCGTCGGAGTCGGGCGTCAGGACGGCGTCGATGAGGTCGTGGCGGGCGCCCTGGTCGCGGAGGTAGACTTTGAGGCGGTCGTGGAAGAAGGAGAGGAGGTCGGATATTTGCCTCGCCTCATCTGGCTGAATAGCAGCTTGGAAGCGAAGCCTATTACCGATCTCCGTAGCCTGTGCTGCCAACTGCTGAAACTGAACAGTTGCCTGCCTATTGTTTTTTGCGGCGCCTTCATTCAATCGGCGCTGTTCAGCGATATTCGCATGTATCCAAGCGAAACGAGTGGGATGAACTAACTGCGAAATTAGCGGCAGCCTGACCTTCCGCTCCAATAGGATGCGCACCACTCCGAGTGCCGCACGCCGCAGCGCGAAGGGGTCCTTAGAGCCAGTCGGCTTTTCGTCAATCGCCCAGAAACCAACCAATGTATCAAGCTTATCAGCCAGTGCGACTGTCAACCCGACCTTGTCCTCCGGCAGACGATCTGAAGGGCCATTCGGCTTCCAGTGGTCTTCGATGGCGGCAGCAACCGAGGCGTCCTCACCCTGAAGCATCGCGTATTTGCGGCCCATCAGGCCCTGCAGTTCGGGAAATTCGCCAACGGCTTCGGTGCGCAGATCGGCCTTCGCCAGCACCGCGGCACGATCGACGAGTGTCGGATCGGCACCGGTGACCTCCGCCAGTTTCTTCGCCAAAGCTCGGATACGTTCCACGCGTTCGCCCTGTGTCCCGAGTTTGGCGTGGAAGGTCACGTTCAGCGCGTCGAGCTTTGCCATCCGCTGGTCGAGTGGCTTCTTGAGGTCCAGACCGAACTTCGCGGCTGATGCTTCCAGCGTGTCCAAGTCCGGCATGTCGCCCTGGTCACGGGTCCAGAAATGCTTGGCGTCGGAGAGGCGGGCGCGCACGACCTTGCCGTTGCCGTGCATGATCTCCTTGCCGCCATCCTTCGCCTCGATGTTCGAGATCAGGATGAAGCGGTTGGAGAGCCCTTCCCCACCGGTCTGCGGGCGAGTGACGAAGCACTTCTGATTGGTCTTGATGGTCAGGCGGATGATTTCGGCCGGGATTTCGAGATAATCCTCTTCGAACTCGCCCATCAGCACATGCGGCCATTCGACGAGGCCGGAGACTTCTTCCAGCAGGCCTTCGTCCTCGACCAGTTCGAGGCCGTTGGCGAAGGCGAGGTCGCGGGCATCGTGCAGGATGACGTCCTTGCGGCGGTCCGCATCGAGCATGACCTTCGCCTTTTCGAGGCTCGTCACGTAGTCGTCAAAACGGCGCACGGTGATGGCGTCAGGCGCGTGGAACCGATGGCCGTAAGTGATGTTGCTGGCGGCCAACCCGTCGATCTCGAAGGGAATGACCTGGGTCTCGTCATGTTCCGGACCGAAGACGCAGACGATCGACTGCAGCGGGCGCACCCAGCGGAGACTCTCCGGACCCTTGCCGTCGATGCCGGCAAAGCGTGCACCCTTCGGCATCGAGGCGGCGCCCCAGCGCATCGATTTCGGCCAGGGGAAATTGCGGATGATGCCGGGCATCACCTCGGCGATGATTTCTTCCGCCGGACGGCCGGGCTTGGAGATGACCGCGACATAGAAATCGCCCTTCTTCGGGTCGTTGACGACCTGGGCCTCGGAGATAGATGAAAGACCCGCACCGCGCAAAAAGCCGGCGATGGCGCCTTCCGGCGCGTCGGTGCGCGGACCCTTGCGCTCCTCGCGCTGATCTGCGGATCGGGCCGTCAGGCCACGGATATCGAGCGTCAGGCGGCGCGGCGTCCAGTACTCGCGCGCACCCTCATAGGTCAGTCCCGCTTCCACCAGCGCGTCGGTGACGAGCTTTTTCAGGTCTCCCGCCGCCTTGCGCTGCATGCGGGCGGGAATTTCCTCCGAGCGGAGTTCGAGAAGCAGATCGGGCATCGATAATCAACTTTTTGATGATTGTTCAACAGGGCGTGGCCTTAGCAAGCCCGCCGCCAAAAGTCACCAGCCGGATTGGCGAAAGTGTTTACCAGCCGCCTCCGCCGCCACCGCCTCCGCCACCGCCGGACGAACCGCTGGAAAAGCCGGAGGAGGACGAGGAGGATTTTGGCGCTGGGATGGTCGAGGCGATGGTGGAGGCCATCGAGGAGGAGAAGCCGCCGATGCGGTCGCCGAAATTGGAGCCGTAGTTGCCGCTATACCAGCCGGGCGCATAGGCGCCGACGGCAGCGCCCGCGGCGGCGCTCGCAAGCCAGACCTCGAAGGTGTTGCTCCAAGGTTTTTCGACGCCGAGGGCCACCGCATAGGGCAGCAGCTTTTCGAAATGCTGCGGCGACATCGTGGGTGCGCCGGCGGTGTTCATGCGGTCCTTTTCGGCGAGCGTCAGGTAGATGCGCAGGCCCTCGATACCGTCCATCAGCTTGCGGCCGAGCGGCGTCGGGGCGCCCATCAGGAAGAAGAAGATGACGTTGGCGAGCACGATGCCGCCGACCGAGACCATGATCGGCCAATGCTCGTCGCCGGTCATTTCCGACATGATCCCCACCACGACCGCCGACCCGATCGACAGGGCCACCAAGCCGATAAAACCGAGGATAACGACCGAGACGATTTTCGAAATCAACGACGAACCGCGGCGCAGGCCCTTGCCGAAGGCGGCGGCGAGCACGCCGAAGACCACGGCAAAAAAGACCGGGATGATCAGCGTCGCGATCATGTCCGGTTCGAGATTGCCGAAAACGACCAGAGAGACGATGGAAAGCACGCTCAGCACGACGCCGCCGATCACATAACCCTTGTTGCCGTTGTAATATCTGCCGCGGTGTTCCTTCTCGATTGCCTGGCGGAAGCTTGCGCCGATCGACTGGACGGAGGTGCCGTGCGCCTCGTCGATGATCAGTTCCTGCCCCTTGGCGTCGATGGAGCCGAGGATGGAGGCCTGGCCGATCGGCACCTCCCTCGGCGCGGCCTTGCCGGTACGCCGGATGACGATCTTTTCCGCGAGATCCTCCAGCGTCACGTAACCCTTGACCGCCAGATCAAGCGCGCTTGCTGCAAACGCGGTCCAGCCGCCACCGGAAAAACCCTTGTTGTCGATGTAGTTGACCAGAGCCGGCGACAGTCCATCAGGTGCATCCCAGCGGGGTACCACAACGCCGCGATCCGGGTCGCGACCGACGCGGCCCCAGAAAAGCGCATAATATCCGACGACGAGGACGAGGCCGACGATCGAGATGATCGTCCCGATATTGTCGCGCCACCACCATTCGCTTTGCTGATCCCTGGACGGAGGGGCTACAACCCCCTTGGGAAAGCTCGCGACGATCGTCAGGCCCTCCTGCGCGCCGAGCGGCCTCGTGGTCGAGAACACCGCCTGATTGCCATTCGCCTGCATGCGGGCATTGCGAGCGGTGGAGCCGAGCGGGCCGGCATAGGCGGCGGTCTGGGTGATCCGCGCGGCGGCAGGCAGGGTTACCCGCGCCGAGGCCTGGGCGATGCGGAATTCCCAGCCATTGCCGGTGGCGTTCCAGTAAAGTTCGTCGTGATCGTCGAAATAACGGATCTGCCGGTCGGTCTTGTAGGTGAAGACGAAAGTGTGCTCGCCATCGCGGAGGAACACGTCCTTGTCGCCGGAATAGATGCGGATGCCGCCGGTGACACTTTCCGTATGGAAAGGTTCGGCCTGGCCGTCGCGGGTGACGGAAACGACCTCGAAGCCGACCCGCACGGTGCGGCCGTTGGCGTCCGTCATGGTTAGCGGGAAGTCGCGAAACAGACCGCGCTTGATCCTGTCGCCTTCGGAATTGGCGATGATGGTTTCGGTCACCGTCAGGTCGCCATTGTCGGCGACCTGGATGTCGGAATGATAGGAGCGGATATATTCTTCCGCCGCGGCGGGCAGCGCCGCCGACAGCGAGAAAAGCAGAGCCAGGCAAAAGCCGGAGAACCACCGCATCACGACATTCCTCCTCTTCGGCGGGTTTTCCGCTTAAACTATGTCCGTATATTCGACGCCGAGCGAGGCCAGCACGTCCCAATAGCTGGGGAAGGTCTTGGCGACGCAATCGGGATCGAGAATGGTGACGCCGCCGATCATCAGCCCGGCCAGCGCAAAGCTCATGGCGATGCGGTGGTCGGCAAAGGTATTGATCTCGGCGGATAAGGTCTGGCCGGCAAGCAACGGGTCGGAGGCGACGATCAGGTCGTCGCCCTCTTCCGTCGCAAGGCCGTCGCGAATGGCGTTGAGGCCGAGCGAGAGCGCCCTCACCCGGTCGCATTCCTTGACGCGCAGGTTGGCAATACCGGTGAAACGCACCGGCGTTTCGTTGAAGGCGGCGAGCACCGCGAGCGTCGGCACTGCATCCTGCATCTGCGAACCGTCGATTTCGGCCGGCAGGTGCGGGAATTGCGCGATCACCTCATAAGCCTTGGCATCCGGTTGGGTGAAGGCGGTGGCCGCCACGCCAAGGTCGATGGCACCGCCGGTCAAGACTTCCGCAGCCCAGAGATAAGTGGCGGCCGACGCGTCCGGTTCAATCACGAAATCCGCCGCGCGATATCCGGTCGGTTCGACCTTCCAGGTCGCCGCATCGATCTGATCGACCTTGGCGCCGAAGGCCTGCATGGCGGCGAGCGTCAGGTCCACATAGCCCCTTGCACCGATTTCCGCGCCGGCCAGTGCAACCGTCAACGGGGCGTTGGCGCCCTGGCTGACAAGCGGCCCCGCCATCAGCAGCGCCGAGACGTATTGGCTGGAGAGACCGGCGTCGATCTCGACGCGGCCGGAGGCGAAATGACCGTTGCCGCGCACCGTCACCGGCGGGCAGCCGGTCGGCGCCTCGGCATCGATGCCGAGCGACTTCAGGGCGGCGACCAGCGGGCCGATCGGCCGCTTGCGCATGTGTTCGTCGCCATCAACGACGACGGTGCCATCGACCGAAGCGACGGCTGCGGTCAGGAAACGGGTCGCGGTGCCGGCATTGCCGAGGAACAGCGGGGCGGACGGCGGCAGGAGCTTGCCACTGCCCGTCACAACGAAGGTGGTCTCGTCCGGTTCGTCGACCGAAACACCCATGGCCCGCAAAGCGTCGGCCATGTAGCGCGTATCGTCACTCCGTAGCGCACCGGTCAACCGGCTGGTGCCGCTGGCAAGGCCCGCCAGAAGCAGCGCGCGGTTGGTGATCGACTTGGAACCCGGCGGCATGGCACGCCCGGAAAGCGGCTTGCCCGGCGGCAGGATGGTGAGTTTGGCTCTACCCATGATATTCGTCTCTTAACGCCAATGGAATGCCGCAACGAGCGGCCGACCGCGCTCTTAAACCGTTGCGGCACGAAGGTCCAATGACGGATTTCAGAACTTGACGGTCGGGACCGCCCGGTCGGCCGCGTTCTCGATCTCGAAATATTCGCGCTTCGAGAAACCGAACTGGCCGGCGACCAGGTTGTTGGGGAAGCTCTCGACCTTGACGTTCAGGTCGCGGGCAGCGCCGTTGTAATATCGCCGCGACATCTGGATCTCGCTCTCGATGGTTTCGAGCGAGGCCTGCAGTTCGGAGAAGTTCTGGTTTGCTTTCAGGTCCGGATAGGCTTCGGCAAGCGCGATGATCTTGCCGAGCGCCTGGCCGAGCAAGCCTTCCGCCTGGGCGCGGCCGGCGACATCGCCTGCCGGCACCGCCTGCGCCTGGTTGCGCAGCTTGACGACTTCCTCGAACGTACCCTTTTCGTGGGCCGCGTATCCTTTGACCGTCTCTATCAGGTTCGGGATCAGGTCGGCGCGGCGCTTCAACTGAACGTCGATGCCGGACCACGCCTCCTCCGCCATCTGGCGGGCTTTGACGAGGCCGTTGTAGATCATAACAACGTAGAGTGCGACGAGAACAATTATGCCGATCAAAATGTACATCTGAGTCTCCCGACTTGGCCTTGCGATGGGACAGTAGAGGCGTGGTATAAAAAAGTGGTTGAAGTCATCGATTATTTTTCGCGGTCAATTTTTTGACTTACCGCAAAGTTCCGATCGCCCGGATGCCCTAGATTCTCTTACAGAAAACGGGCGATTCCAAAGATTCGGCCCCACCTCAAAACAATCTGGATGGAATTGCCATGGCGTGCCTTGTGCGAACCGCCAATGTGCTGGCGTTTGCCGTGCTGTTTTTTCAGTACGGGGTCATGATGAAGCCCCCGGCACCGGCCGGCACACGCCGGTTTCTGCAGATCTATGCCGGGCAGCTTCCGACCGGCGCCTATCCGACCATCAAACCCGTCTGGCAGCTGGGCACGCAATGGGCTGGGACCGTTTGAACGGTTCGCCACACGCGGCCAGACCCAAACTCAGGCAGCCTTGCCGAAATTCACACCGCCGGCATCGGTCATCAGGAAGGCCTCGCCGCAGGCTTTCGCCAGCGTGCGGACGCGCAGGATATAGCTCTGGCGTTCGGTGACCGAGATCACGCCGCGGGCATCCAGCAAATTGAAGACGTGAGACGCCTTGATGCATTGGTCATAGGCCGGGAAGACGCATTTGTGCAGCATCTGGTTGGCGTTCGCTCCCGGAGCGCCGGCCGCGAGCAGCGCCTGGCATTCCTTCTCGGCATCGACGAAGTGCCGGTGCAGCATGGCGGTATCGGCGAATTCGAAGTTATGGCGGGAATATTCCTGCTCGGCCTGCAGGAAGACGTCGCCATAGGAGATCTTTTCCTCGCCCTCGCGGCCGTTGAAATTGAGCTCGTAGATGCTGTCGACGCCCTGCAGATAGGTGGCGAGACGTTCGAGACCATAGGTCAGCTCACCCGCAACCGGCGCGCATTCGATGCCGCAGACCTGCTGGAAGTAGGTGAACTGCGAGACTTCCATGCCGTCGCACCAGCATTCCCAGCCGAGGCCCCAGGCACCGAGCGTCGGGCTTTCCCAGTCGTCCTCGACGAAACGCACGTCATGCAGCAGCGGATCGAGGCCAATTGCCGCAAGCGAGCCGAGATAGAGTTCCTGCAGGTTCGGCGGGTTCGGCTTCAGGATGACCTGGAACTGGTAATAGTGCTGAAGGCGGTTGGGGTTTTCGCCGTAACGGCCGTCCGACGGACGACGCGACGGCTGCACATAGGCGGCCTTCCACGGCTTCGGTCCCAGCGCACGCAGCGTTGTGGCCGGATGGAAGGTGCCGGCACCGACTTCCATGTCGTAGGGCTGCAGGATCGCGCAGCCCTTGTCCGCCCAGTAATTCTGGAGCGCGAGGATCAGCCCCTGAAAGGAGCGGGTCGGAGACATGTGGTCGGGCAGCTCGGTCATGGCCATATCTGTGTCGGTTCGAGGATGCGGACGAGTGCCACGCATCAGGGGCGCGGGTCAAGGATTTATGCGTTTGAGGGGTATGCGGGGATGCCGAAACGGCACGATCCATGTTAAGGTCCGCCCGTTCTTCCGGAGAAAGACCATGAACGTCAAGAACAGCTTCACCTTGTCCGAACGCTCCCTGCGGCTTGCTGAAAAACTCGTTGAGGATGGTCAGTTTCCGTCCGTCGAAAAAGTCCTCGAGGCCGGCATCGACAGCCTGCTGAGGGACGAGGAAAGTACCGCCAACGACGATCCATTGATCGGCATGAAGGACGAAATCCGCCGCCGCGCGGAACTACCGCGGGATCAGTGGGTGTCCATGGACAAGGACAATATGTTCGATCGCGTCCGCGCACGGCTTGACGAAAAGTACAAGGCTTAAGTGATGTCGATCTACCGGCTGGAATACCACTTCGCAGCCGTACAAGACCTCATCGATATTTATAGTTTCATCGAAGAATATGCCGGGCATATCACCGCGGACCGCAAGCTGGCGGAAATCGAAACGGCGACCTACCGGCTGGCCGATTTACCCAAAATGGGCTCGATTCGAGATGACTTGTTGCCAGGATTACGGGCAATTCCTGCGGCGGAAAAGGCTGTCATATGCTTCACCGTCGATGACGAGACTCGAACGGTCTTCATCCTCTGTGTGAGTTATGCAGGGTCCGACTGGACTTCACGGGTGAAGGAACGACTTTAATCCTTATTCGGATCACGGCTGTTGGCTTCCTCGCGATCGAATTTCCAGCCGTCCGGAAGCTTCCACTTGAAAGCACGAATCTTTTCCAGTGCCACGCGTCTTTTGTCGGCATCAGTCTCTGCCACGGCAGACTTCTTCTCCTCGGGCATGAGGCCTATTCCTCATCCCGCTTCACCCTATACTCTCCCGTCGTCGGGTCCCGTTCCAGGGTGCCGATCGCGCCGGTCTGGCGTTCCTTTTCTTCGCGGCGGGTGCGCGATGACAGTTTTTCGGCGTCCTTGATGAACTTCTTGTAGAGCATCCAGCCGCCGCCGATGACGATGATCAGAAATAAAAGCTGCGCCATTTCCCCTCTCGCGCTATCCTGACGACCTCAAAGGCCGTAGCGGCTCCACATTGCCTTTTCTTCCAGGCTCGCCGCAAGTCCCGTGACTGCGCCCGCGGCGATTTCTCCGGCCTTACCCTCCCCGAAAACGACGCCGGGCACGCGTCGGCCAAACAGGGTGCGGGCGCTGCCGATCAGTTCCAGCCTGGTATCTTTGCCGTAACGGCGCTTGAGGACTTCGCGCATGTCGCCGAGGCTGTCGATCAGGCCGAGCTCGAGGCCACGCAACCCGCTCCAGAACAGGCCGGAAAAGATCGTCGCATCGTCCGCCAGCCGCTCTCCACGGCGCATCTTGACCATCTCGATGAAGACCTTGTGGATTTCGAGCTGCAGCGCCTTCAGGTATTCGATGTCGCCTTCCTTTTCCGGCTGGAAGGGATCGAGGATCACCTTGTTCTCGCCGGCGGTATAGACGCGGCGCTCGATGCCGATCTTGCGCAGCAGTTCCGGAAAGCCGAACCCGCCGGAAACGACACCGATCGAGCCGACGATGGAGGTCGGATCGGCAAAGATCTCGTCGCCAGCAAGCGCGATCATATAGCCGCCCGAGGCCGCGACATCCTCGACGAAGACCAGCACCTTCTTGTCCTTCTCTTCCGCCAGCGAACGGATGCGCTGGAAGATCAGCCGTGACTGGACGGGTGAGCCGCCCGGCGAATTGATCGAGATCGCGACGACCGGGGCATCCTTCTTGGCGAAAGCCTTGTCGAGCATTGGCGCCACGCCGGCCAGGTTGAGGCTCTGCTTGAACTGGCCGCCGCCGGCCATGATCGCTCCGTGAAGCCGGACGACGGGAATCGTCAGCCCCTTCTTACGGAACCGTTTCGGCATCAACCTCTTCAAAAACCCGGCCATTTCTTTTCCTTCTGTCGCGTTCGGCTCTGCCAGAGCATGTATGTGACGGAATTTCAAACACAATGGCTGCGCCCCCGAAAGCAGGATTTTGATTTTCTAGTTGCGAATGACTTGCATTATCATTCCAATAAGGCATTATCTCCCCCACGAACGGAGATAGGGTGAAGATGGACGTCTTAAGTTCAAAGCAGGACAGCGGCTGGCGGAACAAACGGGGGGAAGCATCGCTTTCCGACGTCTATCGAAGCGTCAACATCTCGCGCTCCGGATCTCGGTGGCGACGGATGGCTGCCTTCGCCGGCCCGGGTTACCTGGTTGCAGTCGGCTACATGGACCCCGGCAACTGGGCGACCTCGCTCGCCGGCGGTTCGAAATTCGGTTATGCGCTGCTGGCGGTCGCGCTGCTGTCCAACGTGATGGCGATCGTGCTGCAGTCGCTCTGTGCCCGTCTTGCCATCGCTTCGGGCCGAGATCTGGCGCAAGCCTGCCGCGACGCGTTTCCGAAATGGGTTTCCATTCCGCTCTGGGCGCTGGCCGAAATCGCCATCATCGCCACCGACATCGCCGAGGTGATCGGCACCGCGATCGGTCTCAACCTGATCTTCGGAATCCCACTGGAGCTCGGCGTACTGATCACGGCGCTCGACGTCTTCATCATCCTTTACCTGCAGAAGATGGGTTTCCGCTGGGTCGAGGCCTTCATCATCACCCTGCTCGGCGTCATCGCCGTGTGCTTCGCGGTCCAGATCTTCCTCGCCGATCCGCAGTGGGGCGGCGTCATCCGCGGCTTCTTCCCGACCACTGAGATCGTCACCAATCCGGAAATGCTCTATCTGGCGCTCGGCATTCTCGGCGCGACCGTCATGCCGCATAACCTCTACCTGCATTCCGGCATCGTGCAGACCCGCAACTATGGCCACACCCTGCCGGAAAAGAAGGAGGCGCTGACCTTTGCGACGATCGACTCCACCGTCGCACTCTGCTTCGCCCTCTTGATCAATGCCTCGATCCTGATCCTCGCGGCAGCCGCCTTCAACAGCACCGGCCGGACGGAGGTAGCCGAGCTCGGCGAAGCCCATTCGCTGCTGGCTCCGCTGCTCGGCCTTGCCATCGCGCCGACGCTGTTCGGCATCGCGCTTCTCTGCTGCGGACTGAATTCGACGGTGACGGCGACGCTTGCCGGTCAGATCGTCATGGAAGGCTTCCTCAAGATGAAGCTGCAGCCATGGATCCGCCGGCTGATCACGCGGGGGATAGCCATCATCCCGGCCGCGTTCGTGACCATCTGGTATGGCGATGCGGGCACGGCCGAGCTACTGATCCTGACCCAGGTCGTGCTCAGCCTGCAGCTTTCCTTCGCGGTCTTCCCGCTCGTCATGTTCACCGCCAGCAAGGCCAAGATGGGCGAACTCGTGGCGCCGATCTGGCTCTCCGGCCTTGCCTGGTTGATCGCCGTCGTCATCGCCGTCCTCAACGTCAAGCTGCTCGTGGATTTCGTTTCGGGCTGAGGCGGGCATAGGCGGCCCGGCCATTATTCAGGTCGTCCACAAAAGCCGAGAAAGCATGGCCATCCGGGCCATGCACGAAAAGCGGCGCCCGGAATGTCAGCCGGGCGCGCGATCCCTTGACGGCGGTGACGAGGATGCGCGTGGCGCTTTCGTCGGGCCGGGGATGAAGGGCGGTGATTTCCAGCCCGCCGAAACGCCTGCCGCAGGCTTCGATGATCTCGGCGATCGATTGCGGCCGGGCGATCAGCGACAACTGCCCGCCGGGCTTCATGATCGCGCCGGCGGTGCGGATCCAGGCTTCGAACAGGTCTTCCGTCATCGCATGCGCCTCGGCCTTCAGGGCATCCGGCGTCTTGCGGTCGCTGGCATCGTTGAAGGGCGGGTTCATGATGACGTGGTCGTGGATCTCGTCCACCAGACCTGCGGCAAGACGGGGCTTGCCGGTGAGCGTCACGTCCGCCTCCAGGACCTCGACGCGATCGGCAAGGAAGGCATTCTCCGGAAGCTCCAGGGTCTTGCGAGCGTAATCGGCCATCAGCGGCGATTTCTCGATCAGCAGAACATTTGCCCGTTCCAGCCGCGAGGCGACCGCAAGGCCCGCAGCGCCGGCGCCGGAGCCGAGATCGGCAACATTAACCGGCTTGTCGGCGGCGACCAGCGAGGCAAGCAGCATCGCATCGACGCCGGACCGATGCCCGCCCCCCTTCGGCTGCATGACGTGGAAACGGCCGCGATGGAAGGCGTCGATGGTATGGGTTGGAGTGGTCATCCTTCGCGACACCATTGAGCGCTGGTAGCCGGTAGCCCCCCTCTGCCCTGCCGGGCATCTCCCCCACAGGTGGGGAGATCACAAGCGGCGTGATCATCGCCCTTCCAAATACGGCGTGCCGGAAGAGAGGCCAGATAAAAATGCGCGAGAAGATACGCCGCACGTTGGTGCGCAGAATGAGACGTCAAATTTGAAGCGGCGAGCGTGCGCCCAGCCGATCTCCCCACCCGTGGGGGAGATGCCCGGCAGGGCAGAGGGGGGCGATCCGCGAGAACGCTCAATGCTAGAGCTCCGGAAAAACTGAAGACCGAGGATCCACAAGCATCAAGGCCGCAGCTCCGCTTCCAGCCCCGCATCCTTCAAAATCCGCCGCGCCTCGTCGACCCGTTCGCTATCCACCATCAGCCGGCGTGCCAAAAGCCCGAGCGAGCCTTCGAGCACGCTCATCGACTGGTCGGCGACCATGAAATGGATGCCCGCATCCTTCATCAGGCTCTGGGCCAGCGACAGGATCACGATGTCGTTGGTGCGGATGATCTCCAGCATGGCTTGTTTGTTACCCCATTATATCCGGCGGGATGCGATTTGCGCTTGCCGCACTATCAGCCTCTTTCTATTGTCGTTTGAAAGATTTCGATAGGGAGGCCTGACATTGGGCGTCGTCATACCGCTTGAAGAAGGCAAAAACAAACTGGCATCCGTCAAACCGCTGGTGGATCTGACCAAGGCGGACATGGATCGGGTCAATCATTTGATCCTGTCCAGGGCCGGCTCCGACGTGCAGATGATCCCGGAAGTCGCCAATCACCTGATCTCGTCGGGCGGCAAGCGGCTGCGGCCGATGCTGACGCTCGCCTCTGCGGCGCTGTTCGGCTACCAGGGTGAAGGCCATGTGAAGCTCGCGACCAGCGTCGAGTTCATGCACACCGCAACGCTGCTCCACGACGACGTGGTGGACGAAAGCGATCTGCGCCGCGGGCGCTCGACCGCCCGGATGATCTGGGGAAACCAGGCCAGCGTGCTCGTCGGCGACTTCCTGCTCGGCCAGGCGTTCCGGATGATGGTGGATGTCGGCTCGCTCGAAGCGCTCGACGTGCTGTCTGCCGCAGCCTCTGTGATCGCCGAGGGCGAAGTGCTGCAGCTGTCCGTCGCCAAGAACATGGAGACGACCGAGGACGATTATCTTTCGGTCATCCGCGCCAAGACGGCGGCCCTGTTTGCCGCCGCCGCGGAAGTCGGGCCGATCATCGCCAATGCCGACAAGGCCGGCCGTGGCGCGCTGAAATCCTACGGCATGAACCTCGGCCTTGCCTTCCAGCTCGTCGACGACGCGCTGGATTACGGCGGCAAGGCGGCCGATCTCGGCAAGAATGTCGGCGACGATTTCCGCGAGGGCAAGATCACGCTGCCCGTCATCCTCTCCTATCGCCGCGGCACCGAAGCCGAGCGCGCCTTCTGGCGCCAGGCGATCGAGAAGGGCGAAAGCAGCGACGAGAACCTCGAAAAGGCGCTCGGATTGATCAACAAATACGGGGCCCTGAACGACACGATTGGCCGCGCCCTGCATTACGGCACGATCGCCCGCGATGCGCTGGCGCCGCTTCCCGCCTCGCCGCTCAAGGCCGCTCTTCTCGAAGTCATCGACTTCTCGATCCAGCGCGTCAACTGACATACGGCGTCCGTTGACGAAGGTGTGACCGGCGCTGCGCCTATGCGGCGCTGGGGATTTCCTTGCGGACCTGCTTCAAAAAAGCCATTCTATCGTGAATCAATAGGGCGGAATTGGCGGCGGTATCTCACCGAATCGCCATGCTCTTACGAAAGGCATCTTTATGCGGCGGAAATCCAGCCTTCTTCTGCTCTCCAGCGCGGCGCTCGCAACCGTCCTCATGTTCGGAACGGCGGCCAGTGCGGCGACGGCGGAAGCGAAGCCAGCGGTGAAAGACACGGTGACGTTCGGTCCCGGCAATGTGAAGACGTTTTCCGGCGCCTTCCTGGCGGCCCGCACTGCCGACGTCGACCACGACTACGACACCGCGATCGCGCTTTACCGCAAGGCGCTGGCTTTCGATCCCGCCAACCTGGAAATCCGCGAGAGGCTGATGATCTCGCTGCTGCTCAACGGCGATTTCGACCAGGGTCTCGCCGAGGCCAATGCGCTGAAGGATGACAACGCCGTCGAACGGATCACCAAGATCGTCCGCGGGCTCGATGCCTTGCGCGACAAGAAGTTCGACACCGCCAAGAAAGTGCTTGCCTATGAGGGGCCGAACGATCTCGACCGGCTGACCCACCAGCTCCTCTCCGCCTGGGCGGATGTCGGCGCTGGCAAGGGCAAGCAGGCGATGGCCAGCATCAACAACCTCAAGGGACCGCCCTGGTACAAGGTATTCACCGACTACCATCTCGGCGCCATGGCGCTGGTGACCGGGGATATCGGCACCGCACGGCAGCATCTCAACACCGCCGTCACCAACAAGGAAGCAGTCGCCACCGCGCCGGACACGTTTATGCGCGCCGTCATGGCGCTTGCGCGTCTTGAAGCGGCTGCCGGCAACAAGCAGAAGGCGCTCGATGCGATCTCCGTCGGTGACGGCATGGTCTCCAATTATGCGCCGCTGAAAGCGCTCCGCCAGAGCATCGAAAAGGGCGAGAAGCCCCAGCAGCAGGTGAGCAACGCCGCCGAAGGTGCGGCCGGCGTGCTGTTTTCGATCGGTGGCGCGCTGAACCGCCAGGGCGCCGAGGACATGGTCTCCCTCTACCTGCAGATTTCCCACGCGCTCGACGTCAAGAGTGCCGACACGCTGATCCTGCTCGGCGGCATCGCCGAAAAGCTCAAGCAGCCCGATCGCGCCATCAAGTTCTATGCGAGCGTTCCGGCCGATTCGCCGATGCGCCGCATTTCCGAACTGCAGCTCGGCGTGACGCTTTCCGACACCGGCAAGGTGAACGAGGCCAAGCAGCACCTGAAATCGCTGATCGAATCCGATCCGTCGGACATCCGCAGCTACATCGCCTATGGCAGCGTGCTTTCCGACGCCAAGGACTACAAGACCATGGCCGAGACCTACGACAAGGCGGCCGAGGTCATCGGGCCGGTGCCGAAGCCGGGCGACTGGACCATCTTCTTCCAGCGCGGCATCGCCTACGAGCGGCTGAAGAACTGGGAGAAGGCCGAGCCGAGTTTCCGCAAATCGCTGGAACTCAACCCTGAACAGCCGCAGGTGCTCAACTATCTCGGATATTCGCTGGTCGACATGAACAAGAACCTCGACGAGGGTCTCGGCATGATCAAGCGTGCCGTCGATGCGCGGCCGGATGACGGCTATATCGTCGACTCGCTCGGCTGGGCCTATTTCCGCATGGGCAAGTTCGACGATGCCGTGACCGAGCTCGAACGTGCCGTGCAGCTGCGCGCCGGCGATTCGACGATCAACGATCATCTGGGCGATTCCTACTGGCGTGTCGGGCGCAAGCTCGAAGCCGTCTATCAGTGGAACCGGGCGCTGATCTCGGAAGGCGAGGATATCAACCGCGAGCAGATCAAGGAGAAGATCGAGAAGGGCCTGCCCCCGCTCGATCCGAACGCGACGACTGCCGACCGCAGCCCGTCCGAACCCGTAGCGCCCGCTCCGCCGGCGCCGGCCAATCCTGACAAGAAATCCTGACGCCCATGTTTCTGGGCAATTTGTCATCCGACAGCCGGTTCGCCGACGAGGCGAACCTTTTCGAACTCGCGCCCGCCAAGATCAATCTTGCCCTGCACGTGACCGGCCAGCGGGCCGACGGTTATCACCTGCTCGAAAGTATCGTGACCTTTGCCGACACGGGGGATCGGCTCGGTTTCAGCGATGCTGACGCAGACGGTCTTTCCTTTTCCGGTCGGTTCGCTTCGCTGCTGCCGACATCCGTCGAGGGCAAGCATGGCAATCTCGTGCTGAAAGCCCGCGATCTCTTGCGCAAGGCGCTGCAGAATAAAGGCGTTTCGGCGCCGCCGGTTGCCATTCATCTTGAAAAGAACCTGCCGGTCGCAGCCGGTATCGGTGGCGGTTCGGCGGATGCGGCGGCAACGCTGCGCGGCCTGATGCGCTTCTGGAACGCCCGGCTGCCGGCCGAAGAACTGGCAGTGCTTGGTCTTTCGCTCGGCGCCGACGTGCCGATGTGCCTGAAGGGCGAGCCGCTGATGGCCAGGGGGATAGGCGAAGAGCTAACTACCCTTCCCGACATGCCCTCGTTGTCGCTGGTGCTCGGCAATCCGCTGGTCGGGGTCTCGACGCCGGGTATCTTCCGCCGCCTGACCCAGAAGGACAATTCGCCGATCGGCGCGCTCGACGGCGACTGGATCAGCTTTCTGAAGATGCTGCGCAACGACCTTGAGCCGCCGGCGCGCTCGCTGGTGCGCGAAATCGACCAGATTTCCAGCCTGATCGGCGCGGAAGGCACCATGCTGACGCGGATGTCCGGTTCGGGCGCCACCTGTTTCGGGATATTTCCTTCCTTCGAAGCGGCGGAAAAGGCGATGGAGAACCTTAACGGCCAGAAGCCGGAATGGTATTTTCAGGCGGTGAGAACCGTTGGCCACAGCCCTGAGAAAACCCCATGAACCGGATCGACGACAGCCGTTCCTTCATCCCCGTCGGCATCGCCGTGCTGACCGTCTCCGACACGCGGACCGCTGCCGACGACAAGTCCGGCGACACGCTGGTAGCGCGGATTACGGAAGCCGGCCATGAACTGAAGGCGCGCGCGATCGTGCCCGACGACAAGGACCGGATTGCCGGCCAGGTGCGGGAATGGACGCTCGATCCCGATATCGACGTGGTGATCACCACAGGCGGCACGGGCTTTACCGGCCGGGACGTGACGCCGGAGGCGCTGGAGCCGCTGTTCGAAAAGCGCATGGACGGTTTTTCGGAAGTGTTCCACCGGATTTCCTACGACAAGATCGGCACGTCGACGATCCAGTCGCGGGCGACCGGCGGGGTGGCGAACGCCACCTTCATCTTCGTGCTGCCGGGCTCGCCCGGCGCCTGCAAGGACGCCTGGGACGGTATTCTGAAGGCGCAGCTCGACTACCGCCACATGCCCTGCAATTTTATCGAGATCATGCCGCGGCTCGACGAGCACCTGAAGCGCGGCGGCAAATAGGCACTACCTGACCGCAGCCGCCACCCAGGCCGGGATCATCTCGCTCGAAAGCTTCGACACCTTCTGGCCGCGCGCCAGCGTTTCCAGGTTCATTCCCGATTTTGCCAGCGCGATCGCCTGCCGCTTCGGCAGCAGCATGCCGTATTCCAGCGGCGGTACGGCACGACCGATGCGTTTGAAGAACGGCCGCCGGTAATTGCGGGCCGGCGCGAAGCGGGCCGGCTGCTTGTTGAGCGCGATATATTCCATCACCTCATCGATCCAGCCGCCCTGCGGCCGGGAGCCGGGCTCGACCAGCAACAACCATTCTCCCCGGGCGCCGCGCAAAATATCCTTGATATCCCAATGGCCATAAAAACGGCAGCCGGCCGCATCGGCGACGCGGGAGGAACCATCCCGAGAACCGTGATCGAGCACCACGACATCGCTCACAAGCCCCTCTACCGCAGCGGGAACGAGCACCGAGAGCGTCTGCGCCAGCTCGGATTCCTGATCGCGGCATTCCATGATGACAGTCAGCATTCCTGACATGTAACGCATCGCAACACGGAACGCCAGAAACGCGGGCCGCGAATTTTGTTCTTGCAATGTTCTCATTTCAGCGCTAGGAATTTAATCATCAGGAACGGGGATTTCCCCTTCAGGAGCTAACCCATGAACGAGCTGCATCAATTGCGGCAGGACGCTTTCGCGCCTGCTCATACGGCCGATATTGCCGATGCGTTGGTCCAATCCTCCGGTCTTCGGGTGGAGATCGACCGGCGTCGCGGACGCGGCGCGGGGCTCAATCCGAGCGGCCGCTTCGAGGAGGAGCGCCGCGAGGCCTTCGACGACGGCTGGCAGACGCTGGAGGATCTCGAACCGTTCAAGACCGAGGTGCAGGTGGAAAAGCCGCGCACCGCGATCACCCGCAACGAATCGCCGGACCTTTCGTTCGACCGCTCGATCAATCCCTATCGCGGCTGCGAGCATGGCTGCATCTACTGCTTTGCCCGGCCGACGCACAGTTTCATGGGGCTTTCCCCGGGCCTTGATTTCGAATCGAAGCTGTTCGCCAAGCCTGACGTGCCAAAACTGCTCGAACGGGAGCTGAGCCGCCCGGACTACAAGGTGCGGGCGATCGCGATCGGCACCAATACGGATCCCTATCAGCCGATCGAGCGGGAATGGCGGATCATGCGGCAGATCCTCGAAGTGCTGCAGAAGGCCAATCATCCCGTCGCGATCGTCACCAAGTCGGCGCTGATCACCCGCGACATCGACATTCTTGCCGACATGGCATCCAAGGGGCTCGCGAAGGTCGGGATTTCGGTGACCACACTCGACCGCAAGCTTGCCCGCACCATGGAGCCGCGCGCCTCGACCCCTCCCAAGCGCCTCACTGCCATCAAGGCGTTGACCGATGCCGGCATTCCGACCGCGGTCATGGTGGCACCCGTCATCCCGGCGCTCAACGACCATGAGATCGAGCGGATCCTCGACGCCGGCCATGCGGCCGGGGCGACGGAGGCAAGCTATGTGCTGCTGCGGTTGCCGCTGGAAGTGAGCCCCCTCTTCCGCGACTGGCTGCTGCAGAACTATCCGGACCGCTACCGGCATGTGATGTCGCTCGTCCGCTCGATGCGCGGCGGCAAGGATTACGACGCCGAATGGGGCAAGCGGATGAAGGGCGCCGGTCCCTATGCCTGGCAGATCGGCCGCCGTTTCGAGATGGCGACCAAACGGCTCGGCATGGTCCGGCGCGGTCTGCCGCTGCGCGACGACATCTTCCTGCGCCCAGACGGCGGCGGCATCCAGCTCTCGCTGCTCTGACCGGACCTTATTCCGGTTCGATTGCAGATTCCGATTTCCGACGCGACCCGCCCTGTCCCCGCGTCGGAAAAATACCCCGGGTTCCACCGCCGCCCCTCGGTGGATAGCGACGCCGCAATCGCTTGGCCGGGGGTTGCAGGAGGTCGGGACGACGTGCGAGGTTGCCGCCATGTTACCTCGCACGTCGCCCGATTCTCCGATGCTTTTCGAAGACATCCCGCTGGTTCCGGATTTCAGTCTAGAACTTGTGGCACGCCAGGCCGGCCATTGGCCGGTCGCTGGCACCGACGAGGCGGGGCGCGGTCCGCTGGCAGGCCCGGTCGTTGCCGCCGCAGTCATCCTCGACCCCGACAATATCCCGGACGGCCTCAACGATTCCAAGCAATTGACCGCCAGCCAGCGGGAAATCCTGTTCGAGGCGATCATGGCGACCGCCGAAGTTTCGATCGCCGCCTCCAGCCCACGCCATATCGACGAACGCAACATCCTGCGCGCTAGCCTCGATGCCATGCGCCGCGCTGTGGCCGGCCTTGCCGTCACCCCGGCCTATGTGCTCGCCGATGGCCGCGACGTGCCGCAGGGCCTCTGCTGCCCCGGCAAGGCGGTCATCAAGGGTGATGCCCGCTCCGTGTCGATTGCCGCTGCCTCGATCATCGCAAAAGTCACCCGCGACCGGATGATGACCCGCGCCCACCTGGTTTTCCCGGCTTACGGGTTTGCCAATCACGTCGGTTACGGGACGGCACAGCACCGCGCCGGCATAGAGGTGCACGGCCCCTGCTCGCTGCACCGGATGAGCTTTCGGCCGCTGAAGAAGGATGAGCTGCCGGAGACTTGATGCGCGGCAGGCCCTTCGTTCATTCTCCAAAAACAAAAAAAAGGCCGGGTTTTTCGCCCGGCCTTTTGGAAATCTTATGTGACTGAAATCAGTTCAATCGCGACTGCACCTTGCCAACGGCGTCCTTGAAGAGCGTGTCCTGGGTGGAGGCGTCGGCCTTGCGGGCGATGACGCTCTGGGCAGCGGCGATGGCGAGGTCGACTGCGGCAGCGCGTACGGCGCCGATCGCTTCGGCTTCCGCCTGCTTGATCTTCTGTTCGGAAAGCGCGTTGCGGCGAGTGACGAATTCGTCGGTCTTCTGGCGAGCTTCCTCGGTCAGGGCCGCTGCTTCACGCTCGGCGACAGCCACGATCTGTGCGGCTTCCGCTTCGGCTTCCTTGCGCTTGCGCTGGTATTCGGCGAGCAGGGTCTGCGCTTCCTCGCGCAGACGCTTGGCTTCGTCGAGTTCCTTGCTGATGTTGGCGGCGCGCTCGTCGAGCGACTTCGCCATCATGCCCGGCACTTTCAGGTAAACGACCAGGGCCAGGAAGAGAACGAGGCCGACCAGGGCGAAAAATGTTGCATCGAATGCCATAGGATCAGGCCTCCGTCTTCGCGGCTGCGACTGCAGCCTTGATGTCGTCGCCGCTCGCCTTGGCGCCGATCAGCTGATCGACGATGGCGGTGGCGGTGTCTTCGGCAATCTGGCCGACTTCGGCAAAAGCTTTTGCCTTGATTTCGCCGATGCGGGTTTCGGCAGCAGCGAGCTTGCCGGCAAGTTCTGCTTCGATTGCGGTGCGATCGGCGGCTGCCTTGGTCTTGGCGGCCTCGCGAGCGGTTTCGGCAATCTTGTGTCCCTTGGAACGGGCAGCTGCCAGTTCCTTTTCATAGGTCTCGACGGCAGCGTCCGCTTCCGCCTTCAGGCGGGCGGCCTCGTCGAGGTCCTGAGCGATCCGGTCGTGGCGGTGTTCGAGAATGCCGCCGACGCGGGGAACGATGACCTTCTTCATCAAAAGATAGAAGAGGCCGAAGGTGATGACGAGCCAGAGCAGCTGCGACGAAAAATGGGTCGCGTCGAACGGCGGAAAGACGCCGCCGCCATGGGCAGCGCCGGTTTCGGTATGCGCTTCGCCAGCAGGCGCGGCATGCGGATCAGTAGCGGCCGGCGCGGTTTGCGCATATGCCGAGGTCACGAACATCATCACCTCCAGGTGTATTCCAAATGCGAAGGATCACGGCGCGCTGTTTGAGAAGCGGCCGCGATCCGATATTTCCTGGACAGATCTTAGACTGCGTACAGGAGCAGGAGAGCGATGAGCAGCGAGAAGATGCCCAGAGCTTCCGTAACGGCGAAGCCGAATACCAGACGGCCGAACTGGCTGTCAGCGGCGGACGGGTTGCGCAGAGCGCCCGACAGGTAGCTGCCGAAGATGTTGCCAAGGCCAAGAGCCGTGCCGGCCATGCCAAAGCAAGCCAGGCCTGCACCGATGAACTTTGCTGCTTCCGCTTCCATGAGAAACTCCTTCGAAATGGTTGTTGCGGCTGATGACTGACGCCTCAGGACGCCAATGTCGGTTATCCTTAGTGCCCGCCGGGATGGATCGCATCGTTGAGGTACATGCAAGTCAGCACCGCAAAGACGTAAGCCTGGAGGAAGGCGACGAGGAATTCGAGACCGGTCAGGGCGACCGTCATGATGAGAGGCAGAACTGCGCCGCCGACGCCGAGTGCGCCCATGGTTCCGAGCGAGGCGACGAAGCCTGCGAACACTTTGAGCGTAATATGGCCGGCCAGCATGTTCGCAAACAGACGAACGGACAGCGAGATCGGACGGGACAGGAACGAAATGACTTCGATGGCGACGACCAGGGGGATCAGCAGGCCGGGAATGCCGCTCGGCACGAAGAGCTGCAGGAAGTGCAGTCCGTGCTTGTAGAAGCCGTAGACGATGACGGTGCCGATGACCAGCAGCGCCAGAGCGAAGGTGACGATGATCTGGCTGGTGATCGTATAGAAATACGGGAACATGCCGAGCAGGTTGGCGGTCAGCACGAACATGAACAGCGAGAAGACCAGCGGGAAGAACTTCATGCCGCTGCTGCCGGCGCCTTCGCGCAGCATGCCGGCGATGAATTCGTAGGACATTTCCGCGACCGACTGCGCCCGGCCGGGGATCAGGCCGCGCTGCGAGGTGGCGAAATACAGGAAGCCGGCGGCGCAGGCGACGGTGGCGACCATGAACAGAGATGCATTGGTAAAGGAGAAATCGATGCCGCCGATCTGGATCGGAACGATCTTGCTGATCTGGAACTGATGGATCGGATCGTTTGCCACCGTCTACCTCTTGTCCTTAGCCGCGCCAGGTCGGCCCAATTTTCATTCAGGAAGCAGAGCCTCAGCGGCCACCGTTTCCCTTCTCATCCTTGCCGCTTTGCCCGGTGATAAGCGGCGACGGAGCCACCTTTCCCACGGAGCGAAGCACATTCAGCACACCGGCACAGAACCCGAGGAGAAGAAGAACAATCATCCCCCACGGCGCAGTGCCGGCAAAACGGTCGAGCATAAAGCCCAGAATAGCCCCCACCGCGACTGCGGAGATGAACTCGGAGGAAAGCTTGAAGCCCAAGGCCATGCCTTTTCGGCTCTCCTCGGATTGCGCGTCCCTCTTCGCCTCTGCCACGTCGTCGGCCTTCCTGTCCGCAAGTTCCGCGGACAAGCGCTTCCGGCGCTCTTCCAGACCATCGTCGCGGTGATCCGTCATGTGCGTCCTCCCCTATTTCTGCTTCCGGCACAACCGGTTTTATGCTTTCCAACCGCAAAAAACTGCAGTTAGCGAGGGATTTCGCGCCATCCGGCCCGTTTTCAAGTCGCGCGCAACATAGTTTTGCCCGCCCCTATAGTCAAGGCGTCCAAGGTTCTTCGTTTTAGGTAAATTAACCGAGCAAATTCAATCTGTTAAACCAGATACAACCGAAGTCGGGTAAAACTGCCGCGGGAATCGCTGCCTGTTGCGGCGATGGGGAGCGGCTCAGCTCCAGCCGCCGCCATAGGTACGATAGAAGACGTGCAGGCCGATGCGGCCGACCTTCTTCATCGTGCGCGCCCAGTCCGGGTGGACATAGACCGCATGATAATGGGTGGCGGAACCGACTTCCGGCAGCCAGATCTTGCCGGCGGTCACGGCCATCGCCACCTCACGGGCCATCGTCCAATGATATTCGGAGCGAATACGGTCCTTGATATTGTCGCAGGCAAAGGAGAACTGGCAGCGGTTGCGCCAGTCCTCGTTCTGGTAGACGACGTCGCAGATCGTCTTCGGATAGGCCGGATTGCGCACCCGGTTGAGGATGACCTGCGCGACGGCGGCCTGGCCGCGGGCGGATTCGCCGCGCGACTCGAAATAGATACCGGATGAGAGGCATTGCTGCTGCTTGGCCGAGAAGGAATCGGGCGGCAGCGGGGTTGCGGCCCAGGCATGGTCATCGGCACCGATCGGCGGGATGAACCGGCCGGGCTTTTTCTTGTCAGTCAGAATGGCGTCGAACGGTGACTGTTTGGCGAAATCGGGTTCCGCCGGCGCATAGGCGGCGGCCAGCACGTCAGCATTCGGATTGTTGATGAGGCTGGCGATCATCGGCATGAGCTCGTCTTCTGCCCGCCTCGGTTCATCCTTGCGGAAATAGAAGGACGCGAGCTCTACCGGAGCGTCATTCTTGCCGGCCTTCAAGAAGGCTGTCATCGCATCTTTCTCTTCGATGGGCGAAGTGAGCGCACTCGAACGCTGCAGCACGGAGCCGGCCGAAAAGGCCCTAGGCGGCTGCATGGGCTCGACGCTGACGATGCGGCCCTTCTTGGCGGCACGGTTGACGCGGTCTTCATCCGGGCGCGGATCGGAGGACTGCTTTTCGTCAACAAGAGCTATCTTGCGGCCATCGGGAAGTTCAAGGCCGGCATTGCCGGAGACGGCATTCTTGACGCCGGGAAAAGCGAGTGAGGCCTGATGGATGGAGCCCGCCGGCGAATCGGTCAGCACCATGCGCCATTGTTCGGCGCCATCGAAACCGGTCAGAAGATCGGCGAGATCGCCGTGAGCCGGGGCGGACGGAAAGATCAGCCAGCAGGCAAGGCCGAAGACGGCCGGGGAAGTCCATCCACTCAGTCCGGATGAGGACCTGCGACGCAAAACGCTCTTCGAACGCAAAACCTTAAACTCCACAGGGCAACAAGAACCCGATGAAGATCAATCATTAACCTTGATGAGCGGTTAACGCCGGCAGCCGAAAAGCCCGGTACCCGGCCTGAATTAGCACATTCACATCAATGTCAGCGAAGGGCACGCCAAATGCCGCGCCTCAGATGATCACATGCGAGCCGAGTTCGACGACGCGGTTGGCGGGCAGATGGAAATAGTCGGACGGGTCGGTCGCGGTATTGGCCATGGCGATGAACAACCGGTCCTGCCACATGGGCATGCCGGAAGCGGCATCCGGCACCAGCTTGCGGCGGCCGAGATAGAAGGAGGTCGACATGATGTCGAACTTGAAGCCGGTCTTGCGCAGATAGGCAAGCGCCTGCGAGACATTATGGGACTGCATGAAGCCGAAGCGCAGTTCGATCAGCGTGAAGCGGTCCGACAGCTTTTCGATCTTGAACCGCTCTTCGAGCGAAACACGCGGCTTGTTGACCGTGATGATCGTGAGCACCACGTTCTTTTCATGCAGGACGTGGTTGTGCTTGATGTTGTGCAGCAGCGCCGCGGGCGCGGTTTCCGGGTCGCTGGTCAGGAAGATCGCGATGCCGGGCACGGAGACCGGCGCATGATCGCTCTTCTTCTCGACCATCGGAATGAAGGTCTCGAGCGGCACGTCGATGCGACGGGTCTTTTCGAACAGAATCGCGGTGCCGCGCTTCCAGGTCCACATGACGATCGTGAAGATGATCGCCATCATCACCGGCACCCAGCCGCCGTCGTGGATCTTCAACAGGTTGGCGCCGAGGAAGACCAGTTCCAGGGCAAGAAGCGGGGCCAGAATACAGATCGCGAAGGTCTGCGGCCATTTCCACTTTATCCGGACGAACTCGAACGCCATCAGGGTGGTGACGACCATGGCGCCGGTCACGGAGATACCGTAGGCGGTGGCGAGCGAATCCGAGCTTTCGAAACCCAGAACCAGCGCGATGACACCGACCAGAAGCAGGGTGTTGACCGACGGCAGGAAGATCTGCCCTGTATTGGTCTCGGAGGTAAACTGGATCTGCATGCGTGGCAGGTAACCGAGATGGATACCCTGGCGCACCAGCGAAAAGGCGCCGGTGATCACCGCCTGGCTGGCGATGATGGTTGCGGCGGTCGCCAGAATGACGACCGGCAGCAGCGCCCATTGCGGGAACATCAGGTAGAACGGGTCGGACATCGCCTCCGGATGCTTCAGCACCAGAGCGCCCTGCCCCAGGTAGTTCAAGGTCAGCGCCGGGAAGACAAGCGTGAACCAGGCCCACTGGATCGGCCGGCGGCCGAAATGGCCAAGATCGGCATAAAGCGCTTCGGCGCCCGTCACCGTCAGGAAGACGGCGCCGAGAACGACGATGCCGACGAAGTTCTCGTTGAGCATGAATTCGACCGCATATATCGGATTGAAAGCCGCCAGAATGCTGTAGTCATCCGAAATATGGGCGATGCCGCCGGCACCGATGACGATGAACCAGACGGCGGTGATCGGCCCGAAGAAACGGGAGACCAGACCTGTCCCCTTCGACTGGATGGCGAAAAGCCCGATCAGGATGCCGACCGAGATCGGCAGCACGGCACGGCTCATCGACGGTGCCACCAGCTTCAGGCCTTCGACCGCCGACAGAACCGACAGCGCCGGGGTGATCATCGCGTCGCCGAGGAAGAGTGCTGCGCCGATCAGGCCGAGCAGCATCAGCAGCGCCCTGTGACCGTTGGCGGACTTGGTCAGAAGTGCCAGCAGCGAAAGCGTGCCGCCTTCGCCGTCGTTGTCGGCGCGCAGCAGGAAGAGCACGTATTTGAACGTGACGATGATCGTCAGCGTCCAGATCATCAGCGAGATGAGGCCGATGACCTCAAGCTCGGTAACGCCGTCTTGGGCAATCGGCTTCAGAGCTTCGCGAAAGGCATAAAGCGGGCTCGTGCCGATGTCGCCGTAGACGACGCCGACGGAGCCGAGTGCGAGCGCAAAAAGGCCCTGGACCTTGGTTTTCTCGGCAGCGTGATGTTCAGCGGGGTGACCCATGGGATATCCGGCCTAAAGCCAGCCTTTCCAGCGAAAGAAGAAAAAGGGGATGATGGCGGACATGAGCATCGCAAGGATCGCGAGCGGATATCCGAGATGCCAGTCGAGTTCCGGCATGAAATGAAAGTTCATGCCGTAGATGGAGGCAACGAGTGTCGGCGGCAAGAACACGACCGACGCGATGGAGAATATCTTGATGATGGAGTTCTGCTCGACATTGATGAGGCCGAGCGAGGCATCCAGCAGAAAGGCGATGTTGCCGGCGATATAAGAGGCATGTTCCGAAAGCGAATCGACATCCCGCGCCACCGTGCGACAGAGGTTGTCGTCGCTCTTGTCCTGGCTGATCAATGGCACGTTCATCAGGAAGGTCAATAGCCTGGCAAGCGAGCCGAGGCTGTCGCGCACCTTGCTGATCAGCCGATGGTATTCGGCGATGTCGGCAAGCTTACGCTCCAGGAATTGCGGCGGCCGGCGCTTGCCGCGGTCGCGGAAGATATCCGTCGACAGTGCATCGACGCGATCGACGGTCTGCTCGAGAATTTCCGCGGTGCGATCGGCAATGGTTTCGAGAAGTTTTGCCAAAAGCGTGGCACCATCGCGCCCGGCCTCCGGGAGGCGGCTGAGGCCGGCGATGAACAGCTGGAAGCTTTTCGGCTCGGCATAACGCACGGTGATCAGCCGGTTGCCGGACAGGATGAAGGCGATGTCGGTGAGCTGCGGATCCTTGCCGTCGGCGCGCCAGACGAGCGACGCGGTCATGAACACGGAATCCTTCTCGATATAAAGGCGGCTCGAGGGTTCGATGTCCTTCAGGTCGTCGCGGGTCGGAACCTGAATTCCGAGGAGACTTTCGACATAGGCGTCTTCCTGCGGTGTCGGTTCGATCAGATCGATCCAGACGATATCGTCGGCAAGCTGTCGCAACGCCTCGGCCGGTGCAAGCGTCTTCATCGAGCCAGTGGCGCTATAGGCATTGATCAATCGTGGTCTCCGGCCGAAGTTCGTCGGCCTTGAACGAGAAGCGGGCTTGCCGGTTCCCTGGTTCCGGGACCGCCAGCCGGCCCCCGGCGGGACGGGCCTATAGAGACAGCCGCCGTCAAAATCAAGAGCCGTACAAATCCCGCAGTGGGCGCCGCAACATGACTCTCCGGCCGAATATGTTCAAGGGGCCTTCAGTAACAAGACGATTCGCGGCCTACATCAAAGCCTTGACCGGAAATACCCACGAAAGTGCCTCCCCACCAGCGGCAGGGAGGTATTCCAAAATGCCGCGGCATATTTATTCGAAAACGATTGCCGGCGCCTGTCGGGGGGTGAGGCCGCCGAGTTCGGCCCAGACCCTGGCGGCGATCTCCCGGTAGATCTTGGCCGAGGCGCCTTGCGGATCGGAGGCCACGACCGGAGTGCCGGCGTCGGAGCGTTCCCGGATGTCGATCGTCAGCGGAACCTCGCCAAGGAATGGCACGCCGATCCGCTCTGCCTCGGCCCTGGCCCCGCCGTGACCGAAGATGTCGTAACGCTTGCCGGTATCGGGAGCGAGGAAATAACTCATGTTCTCGACGATGCCGAGCAGCGGCACCTCGACCTTGCGGAACATGGCGATGCCCTTGCGTGCGTCGAGGAGCGCCAGATCCTGCGGCGTCGAAACGATCACCGCGCCGGCCAGCGGCACCTGCTGGGCCATGGTGAGCTGCACGTCGCCGGTGCCCGGCGGCATGTCGACGACGAGCACGTCGAGGTCGCCCCAGGCGACTTCGCGCAGCATCTGCAGCAGCGCCGACTGGACCATTGGCCCTCGCCAGATCATCGCCGTCTCCTCGTCGACGAGGAAGCCCATCGACATGGCCTTCAACCCGTAATTCTCCATCGGCTTGATGATGCGGTTTTCGATCTGCTGCGGCCGACCGGTGATCTTCAGGAGGCGCGGCACGGAAGGACCATAGATATCGGCATCGAGAATGCCGACGCGCAGGCCATTCGCCTGAAGCCCGAGCGCGAGATTGACCGCCGTCGTCGACTTGCCGACGCCGCCCTTGCCGGATGCCACGGCGATGATGGCGCCGACGCCCGGCACGCCGGGCTTTTCCCGCTGCGGCGGCTGGCCCGGCTGCTGGCCCTGGGGCGGATGGGAATGCCCGTGGTCATGGCCGTGACCGGAATGCGAATGGGCTGCCGGAGCGGCGGGTTGTGGACGCGGCGGCGGGGCCGAGCCGGCCTTGCGGTCCGCCGTCAACGTCACCAGGGCGCCCTTTACGCCCGGCATCGCCTTGACCGTGCGCTCGGCCGCCATGCGCAGCGGTTCCAGCTCATTCGCCCGCGCCGCCGGCACGGTGATCGAGAAATAAACCTTGCTGTCAGAGATAAAGACGTCCGAGACCATGCCGCGCGAGACGATATCGCCTTCGAGGTCCGGTCCGCGCACTTTCGCAAGAACCGCCAGAACTTCCTCTTTCGTCACTTCAGCCATGATGTCAAAACTCCCGAATGCCTATACGGTCCCCTCCCTCAAGACGGGATGCCGCGTTCGCAGATATATAGGAGTTGGGCATTGCCGGGAGCAAGCAAGATAAACCGCCGTTCGATCGGCAGCCATGTGGCGCACTGATCGAACGGCAGCCTTTCTTGTCACGCCTCTTGGGGCGCTTGCAGTCCCCTCTGGACCTGGCGCTACAGAAGCACGAAACATGCCAGACGGGAAGATACTTCCTATTGATGAGCTTTTTCAGCCACTTCCGGCAAAAACGCCTGCTGCGTCGCAATATTCCTTGGCGGAAGCCGTGTTCGGCGCCGATCACGGCTTGAGCAGCGATGAAATTTTGTGCATCGCAGCATCCGTTTTAGTTATTTGATCAAACCGATTCTCAGCGCCTTGGCGACCGCCTGGGTGCGGTTGACCGTGTCGAGCTTCTTTGCCGCGCGATTGAGGTAATGATTGACCGTATGTTCCGACAGGCCGAGAATTTCGGCGATCTCGGCGCTTGTCTTGCCGGCAGCGGTCCAGTTGAGGCAGTCGATCTCGCGGTCAGTCAGCGTATCGGTCGGGCGCACATCGAGGTTGCGGATTTCCGCCAGCCGCTCGAAGACATGGATGGAGATATACATCAGCTCCATCATCTGCTGGTGCGTGAATGTCAGGCCGTCGCCTGCGAAGGAAACGGCGCCACGGCTGCCGGACATGTCATGGACCGGAAAATAAGCCCCCCGAACGACACCGAATTTTCCAAAAATGCCTCGGATGGCCGGTCCTTGGCGCTCGGGTGGCACCGTGTCCAGATCGAAGGTGAACGGGATGGTCGAGGTGCGCAGCCGCCGGAGTACGGGGCTCGTCTGCATCATGCCTTCCCGATCGAAAAGGGACATCAGTTCCGCCGGCCAGTTGGTGATCACCGTATTGTTGGACAGTTCGAGCGACGTGGCGTGGGGCAGGTTGAGAACCATGAACGTGCGGCAACCGTAGTGTTCCGCCATCCGCTTCATGAACCGGAAGACGTCGAACTGGGTCTTGAGATCGGCGATTTCTTCGACGTTTCCGTCAAAGACCCGAGGGACTTCTGCTTTCTCGGTATTGGCCATCACTTGCTTCTCTGCTCGCCCGGTGGCGTCGAACGATCCCTGGTATTTCCCATACATCCGCCCAATCGGCCTTTCGTATTCGCAGTTCCCGTCTCTGACGCTTGGAACACAAGAGGCTCTCCGGATTTGCCCGGACATATCCCGCTGAACGTGTCCGCGTGGCGGAGGACTGCCATTTCAAATTTCAATTTGCTGCTGAATTCGTAGCTATTATTAATTCCGGATAATGATGACATACGTCCTCAACTTCGGATAATGATGACATCTGCTCGCATTTGCAAACCCTTGCATGCCTCCAGATGCTTGTCAGGAGATATTTATTGGGGATCAAATCACTTATGCGGGGCGTTTGCCGACTCTCTCGCGTCGATGATACTAATTGATCACCTCGGCATGCAATTGGAGATTTCACTTGGTGACCACATACACTTTCGAAGGCCGTGTCCTTTCCTCCTCCCTCTGCGAACTTGGAGAAGGCCCGTCCTTCGAATCGGAGACGGAAACGCTCTGGTGGTTCGACATTCTCGGCAAGGGACTGCATGAATTGCATCTGCCGACCGGGCGGGAGATCGTTCATGCATTGCCGGTGATGGGCAGCGCGCTTGCGTCGATCGATGCCGCCCGACAGCTGATCGCGAGCGACAAGGGGCTTTTCATCCGCGACCGCGCCACTGGCGAGCTTTCTCCCTATCGCGAACTGGAGCCGGAAAAGCCGGGCAACCGCTCGAACGACGGAAGGGTGCACCCTTCCGGCAGCTTCTGGATCGGAACGATGGGCCGGAAGGGCGAGGACGGCGTCGGCGCGATCTACCATGTCCGACAGGGCGAGGTGACGAAACTCGTCGACCACATCAGCATTCCCAATTCGATCTGTTTTTCGCCTGACGGTGCGATCGGTTATTATGCCGATACCCGCGCCAACCGGCTGATGCGGATCTCCCTCGACCCCGCGACAGGCCTGCCAAATGGCAAGGCCGAAGTCCTGGTCGACGAGAACGGCAAGCCGGGCGGCATCGACGGCTCGATCTGCGCCAGCGACGGAACCCTCTGGAACGCCCGATGGGGCCAGGGGGCCTTGGATCATTATTCGGCCGACGGCCGGCATCTGTCGCGTTACCTGGTGCCGGCGCGGCGCACCACCTGCCCGGTCTTCATCGGCAAGGATCGGCTGGCCGTGACGTCCGCCTGGGAGGGGCTGGACGAGGCTGCCCGCGCCGCGGACCCCCTCGCCGGCTCGCTCTTCGAGATCGCGGTCTCGATCGAATGCGATCCGGAGCCCGTCTATCGCCTATAAAGAATGCAGAGGGCATACCAAACTAGCAAAACGCAAAAAAGTTCCCGCTCAATCGCCTAAAATTTCGGCAATCTTGCCCGGAACTAATCGCCTTTCATAACATTTTCCTCTCGAACTGGCGCGGCGGAGAACTCCGCAACCCAGCGCCGTGTGTTCGAAGAGATAAATTGAGCAGAGGAAGGTAGGTTCGTTATGAAGAAGACCCTCAGCATGATGGCAGCCGCAGTTCTTTTGGCGTCCACCGCCATTGCACCGGCGCTTGCGCAGACCCAGCCTCCGCCGCCGGCCTCCCCGGCTCCGGCAGCTCCTGCCGCTCCGACGGCTCCGGCTGCAAAACCGGCTGGCAGCGCCGCAACGCCAGCTCCGAAGACTGGCACCGACACGGCGAGCGCGTCCGGCGGCTATCTGACCGAACAGGCCGAAAACCAGATCAGCGCCAACGACTATATCGGCAAGTCGGTCTATAACGCACAAAACAAGAGCATCGGCGACGTCAACGACCTCATTCTCGAAGAAAACGGCGGCATCGTTGCAGCTGTGATCGGCGTCGGCGGCTTCCTCGGCATCGGCGAAAAGGAAGTCGGGCTGCCGATGAACAAGATCACCATGACGCGTGATGTGAACAACAACAACGAGATGCGCCTGACCACGACGGAAACGGCAGAAGCTCTTCAGGCTGCTCCGGAATTCAAGACCCTGGCAGACAAGCAGGCGGAAACCGACCGGACGACCACGTCCTCCACCGGCACCTCGATGCCTGCAGGCGGCGCCACCAACCCGTCGACGACCCCGGCTGCCCCGAGCAAGTAACCGCTCGGTCGGTTAAGGGTCCGGAACGGGTGACACGTCGTCACCACGAAACGGGGCGGTACCGCAGGTGCCGCCCTTCTTTGCAGACGCAGATCGCGAAAGCCAAATCTCGGGGGTTAAGCCCGTTCGATGGTCATAAAATCGCGGTAGTGTTCCTGGAGATAGCGCAGGGTGGCGGCGCTGTCGGCGGGTCTGCCGTAATAGTAGCCCTGCCCCATCGCGCAGCCGAGTTCGTTGAGCTTGTCCGCGTCGGCCTTTTCCTCGATGCCTTCCGCTACCACGGCCAGGTTAAGGCCGTCACACATGGCGATGATCGCCTTGACGATATGTTCCGACGCCCGATCGGTGGTGATGCGCGAGACGAACGCGCGGTCGATCTTCACCTTGTCGAAGGTGAAGTCCCGCAGCCGCCCGAGGCTCGACTGGCCCGTGCCGAAATCGTCGAGCGAGATACGTACGCCCTGCTGGCGCAGGTCGGTGATGATGCGCTGCGCCGTATCGGCGGATGTCATCACCGCTGTTTCGGTAATCTCCAACTCCAGACGATAGGGATCAAGCCCGACGCGTGCGAGCGTCGCGAGGATGGTCTCGGTCGTGCCGGGGTCCATCAGCTGTGCTGAAGAGAGATTGAACGAGAGGAAAAGTTCTCGCGGCCAGGAGAGTGCGGCCTCCGCTGCCTTGCGCAGTAACGTTTCAGAAAGTGCGTCAATAAAACCGCGCTCTTCGGCAAGGGGCACAAAAACCGCAGGTGAGACGAAGCCGAGATCGGCGTCGATCCAGCGGGCGAGCGCCTCGAAACCGACCACACCGCCATCGCTGATGCGCACGATCGGCTGGAAGTGGACGTCCACGGCATCGGCAATGATGGCGTTGCGAAGCGCCTGCTCCAGCTGTGTCGCCCGCTTCATTTCCTGGGCGATCTCGCGGGAATAGACAGTGATCTGCCCGCGGCCGCGGCGTTTGGAGCGGTAAAGCGCGGTTTCGGCGCTTTTCAGCAGTTCCTCGAAATCCTCGCCGGCAAAGGGATAAATCGCAAAGCCGAAGGAGGCCGAAAGGCGAACGTTGCGGTCGCCGAGATCGTAAGGCGCGGACAGGACGTCCTTGATCATCTGGCCGATGCGCTCAGCGCCGATGCGCTCGAAGACCAGAGGCAGGATGAAGGCGAACTCGTCGCCATCATGGCGGGTCACGGTCGCGCCGTCCGGAATGCAGGCTTTCAGCCGATGGGCGACCTGGCAGAGGATCTCGTCGCCCGCTTCGGCGCCGAACAGATCGTTGATCGGCTTGAAACCGTCGAGATTGGCAATGCAGATGGTAAAGGGTGCGGGATCCTGGGCTCGCTCGGCGGCCAGCAGGCGCACCTTGTCGCGCAAACGATATCTATTTCCCAGCCCCGTCAGGGCGTCGCTGTAGGCCATAGCCTGAAGTTCATTCTGGCTGACCTGCGGCAATGGGTTTCCCGCCGACTTCATGAATTATCCCGTTGCGCTTCACAGACCGGCGAAGGATGCGGGAAAAAGATTAAAAAATGATGGCCCGGGCTTAACTTACATGAACGGATTGATTAATCGGTTAAGCATACGAATGCTTTGCGGGTATGCCGAGATACGTCTGGAAGACAGCTTCCAGCGCCTCGGGGCTGATCGGTTTGAGGATCACCTCGTTCATTCCCGAGGCGAAACACTGGTCGCGGTCACGTTCGAAGGCCTGGGGGAGGACGCCGATGATCGGAATGGAGTTGTCGATCGTCTCCAGATTGCGGATGCGCACGCTCGCGTCGAAGCCGCTGAGCTTTGGAAGGGTGATGTCCATCAGGATCAGCCGCGGCGACCGCTCCTGCCAGAGCTTGACCGCTTCTTCGCCATCGGCTGCGATCGCATAACGATAACCCAGGCCCTCGAGTATCTGCGAAAAGACGATCTGGTTCACTCCGTTGTCTTCGGCGACCAGGACGTCGATGGCTGCGTTTTCGCCGGCTCGCGAGGCAATCTGCCAGTCCTCTTCGCGCCCGGCTTCAGTTACGGCAGGCTGGCTGAACTGGCGAGCGACGCCGGCGGCCAGATCCCGCTTCACCCGGACACCGTTGATCGCCAAGGCGGGAATGCGGTGTCGCTGGACGATTTCGAGGCAAGCCTTGTCCGCCAGCGTGTCGACGACGACGAGATCGATCGCGATGCTGGCTTCCTTCGCCAGCTGCAGGAAGAGTTCCAGTTCCTCACCGTCTGAAACCGAAGAGGTATCGAACCCCAAGTCATCGAGAATTTCCAGCGCCTCGGCGCTCGTCCTCGGGTCGGAGGACGCGACCAGGACCTTGCGGTGGGAGAGAGCGGGCCTTTCGGGCTCAACCGCGGCCTGCACCGGCCGGTCACGTTCATGCCGGGTCAGCGAGGTGGCGATCAATCCGCCCCGGCTCATGCGCGGCGTGATCTGCCCGTCCTCGGTTGCGACCAGCCCGGTAATGTCTTCCATGGCGGTGACCAGGTAATAACGGCCGGGTTTTCCGATACGGTATTTATTGGCGATGATGACGACCTGCGAACCGTCCGGCCGCGTTACCAGTTCGGACATCTGCTGGGGCTCGCCGAGATCGAGAACCCCGCGATTGACGCGGTCGAGGCGTTGTTCCACCTGCGGCGGATGGATATCGGACCCCTTGCGACCGAGAATCGCTTCGGGCGGCAGGTCGAGGAAACTTGCGGCCATCTTGTTGACGGCGACGAAGGTCAGGTTGCTGTCCTTGACGGTGACCGGAAACGGCAGGTTGTCGAGCACCTCTTCGGTGATCTGTACCCGCTCCATGTCGGCGCGCCACTGTTCCTCGCGCTTCTTATGATCCGAGATATCCCTGACGACGCAGACGCCGTAACCGGACGACAGGCGGCGCTTGGTAAAGCTCACCCAGCGGTCGGTGCCGCGGCGCTCCTGCGACTCGGCCCGTTCCTTCCAGAGAGTGGCGATCTGTTCGGCAACCCAGTCCTCGCGGCTCAGCATTCGGCGCGGACCGGAAGCGTCGGTCAAGAAGCGTCCGCCGCCATCATAGACGGCCCCGAGGAAATCCCGAAGGCGTGTGCCGGGCGTCAGAAAGCTCTTCGGAACCGGCAGGAGGGTCAGCAATTGCTGGCTCGCAAAGACGATCAGGTCATTCTTGTCATAGACAAATACGCCGCCCGAAATGCCCTCGGAAATCACTTCGAGCATGACAGCTTGAATGTTTGCGTCCGCCGACGCCAAATCATTCATAGGATGAAACTCCCCGTATGCTTTTTCGGACCGAATGAAAAATCGGACCGTAATGCCGATATTCGCCTCTCGGCGTTATTCCTTCTAGTTTTCGTCTTGTCGGCGTGGGAACATGCTGGCTCCAAGTCCTCAACGGGTAATCGGGGCTCGCATGACGGTGCCCAGCTGGCCGCCATCCCGGTCACTCGCGGGAAGCTGGCGCCTCCCCGGTTTCATCCAAGTTTAATACGGAACAAATTATCGCCTTTATCTTAAAGCCGGATTAATGAACGGCCGTGCATCAACCTTAAAGTTCATTTCAATCGGTTAGGAAAGGCGTGATCCGGGCTTTCCTTCCGGCGCCGAATCCGGGAAAATGGCGCATGTCCGTCAAACAGCTACCCGAGACCCTGATCAACCAGATCGCTGCCGGCGAGGTCATCGAAAGGCCTGCCAGCGCCGCCAAAGAACTGATCGAAAACGCCATCGATGCCGGCGCGACCCGCATCGAGATCGCCACCGCCGGCGGCGGCAAGAGCCTGATCCGCATTACCGACAACGGTTCCGGCATGGACGCGGCCGATCTCGATCTTGCGGTGCGGCGGCACTGCACCTCGAAGATTTCCGAGACGCTCGACGACATTCGCACGCTCGGCTTCCGCGGCGAGGCCCTGCCCTCGATCGGTTCGGTGGCGAAGCTCACCATTACCAGCCGCCGCAACGGTCATTCTGAAGGATCACAGGTGGCAGTGATCGGCGGCAAGATGTCCGGCGTAAAGCCGGCGCCCGCCAATACCGGCACGGTGGTCGAGGTGCGCGACATCTTCTTCGCGACGCCGGCGCGGCTGAAATTTTTAAAAACCGAAAAGGCCGAGGCCGGCGCGATCACCGAAGTGGTCAAGCGCATGGCGATCGCCTTCCCGCATATCCGCTTCGTGCTGTCGGGCTCAGACCGCACGACGCTGGAATTCCCGGCGACCGGCGACGACCATCTTTCCCGCATGGCGCAGATCCTCGGCGCCGATTTCCGCGACAACGCGATCGAGATCGATGCGATGCGGGAAGATGTCGGACTTTCCGGTTTCGTCGGCGTGCCGACCTTCCATCGTGGGAACTCGGCGCATCAATATGCCTTCGTCAACGGGCGGCCGGTGCAGGACAAGCTGATCCTGTCGGCCCTGCGCGGCGCCTATGCGGAAAGCGTGCCCTCCGGCCGTTATCCGGTGGCGGTCCTGTCGATCAGGATCGATCCGGCGCTGGTGGACGTCAACGTGCATCCGGCGAAGTCGGACGTGCGCTTTCGCGATCCCGGCCTGGTGCGAGGCCTCATCGTCGGGGCGATCCGCGAGGCGCTGCATCGCGAGGGCGACCGGGCGGCGACGACCGGTACGTCGGGCATGATGCGCGCCTTCCGCCCCGGCTTCCAGCCGGCTCATGTCGCCCCGCGCACCCCTTGGGCGGCTGCGGCCTCGCCGTTCAGGCCGCTCTATCCACAACCGGCCAACGACTTTGCCGAACAGGCGCAATCCGGCTTCGACGTGCTGACCATGCCGGCCGCGCGTGCCGATACGGTGATCGCGGAAGCCGCTCCAAGGACCGCTGCCGAAGACGCGCCGCGCTATCGCCTGGGGGCCGCCCGCGCGCAGGTCCACGAAAACTATATCGTGGCGCAGACCGAAGACGGGCTGGTCATCGTCGACCAGCATGCCGCCCATGAACGGCTGGTGTTCGAGGCGATGCGCAAGGCGCTCGATAACAAGCGGCTGGCGAGCCAGGTCCTCCTGATCCCGGAGATCATCGACCTGCCGGAAGAGGATTGCGACCGGCTGATGGCGAACGCGACGGAACTCGACCGGCTGGGCCTGGCGATCGAACGTTTCGGTCCCGGCGCTGTCGCGGTGCGCGAGACGCCCGCCATGCTCGGCGAAGTCGATGCGGCCTCGATGGTCCGCGATCTTGCCGACGAGATCGCCGAATGGAACACCGCCGGGGGCCTGCGCGGCAAGCTCGAATATGTCGCCGCCACCATGGCCTGCCACGGCTCGGTGCGTTCCGGCCGACGGCTGAGGCCGGAGGAGATGAACGCGCTTTTGCGGGAGATGGAAGCGACGCCCGGCTCCGGCACCTGTAACCACGGACGTCCGACCTATATCGAACTCAAGCTTTCCGACATCGAGCGGCTCTTCGGCCGAAGCTGAAAAAGCTGGCAATTCAGCGACAATCGGGATAGAGCAGGCGCCATGTTTTTCCGCAGGAGACGACAGATGAACCGGTTCGAGGGAAGCGGATTCCGCGAAGCGAAGATCCGCTATCTCGACGGCGACTACCAGATCCTGACCGCTGGCTCCTATGTGATATGCGCCATGACCGGCGCGCAGATCCCGATCGACGAGTTGCGTTACTGGAGCGTCGCGCGGCAGGAGCCCTATGTCGATTGCGCCTCCTCGCTGGAAGCCGACAAACGCGCCGGCATGCTGCCGAACCAGAGCCGCGGCTAGGCTTTCACCGCATTTCCTTCCCGGATGCGCCGCTCTCGGAAATTGGCGATCGCCGTATCGATGATCTTGCCCGGCGCCTGTGGATCGTCGAACGCCATGTCCACCTCGACGACACTTACCTTTTTCGCCAGTTGCTCCATGCGTCCGTGATGGCCCTGCAGCCGCACCGCATCCTTGGCTGTGGTGACGAGCGTCAGATTGTCTTTCGCGGCATCGTCCAGCAGGTCCGAGATTTCGTCCTCGCTGAAATAATGGTGGTCCGGGAAGGCGCGTTTTTCCACGACCAATCCGCCGACTTCTCTGACGGTGCGGTAGAACTTTTCCGGATCGGCGATGCCGGCGAAGGCGAACAGCGACTTGCCGGCGATCTCGCGATTTTCGCGCGGCTTCAGCGCCGCGACATAGACCTGCTTGCCGGCGCGAGCCGCCTGGCGCACCAGCTTGTCGGCAGCCTCGCCGTTGCCGACCTTGAGAATGGCCGAGAGCTGGCGCATCTGTTCGGATATCGGCGCCCTCACCGGCCCGCCCGGCACCAGATGGCCGTTGCCGATGCCGCGCACCGTGTCGATGACGACGAGGGCGAAATCCAGCGCCAGGCGGGCGCTCTGAAAACCATCGTCCATGATGATCAGGTCGGCGCCCTCGGCGACCAGTCGATGAGCGCCCTCGACGCGGGTGCGGGAAATCACCGTCAGCGTCTCGCGGCAGAGCAGCAGCGCCTCGTCGCCCACCGCCTCGGCCCGGTGGTGTTCGGGATCGACCACGGTCGTGACGTCAAGCGAACCGCCGTAACCGCGGCTGAGGAAACCGGGCTTCAGGCCCTTTTCTTTTGCCGCTCGGGCAAGGGTGATGGCGGTCGGGGTCTTGCCGGCGCCGCCGACCGTAAAATTGCCGACACAGATAACCGGCACGGGAATGCTGGCGCGCTTGGCTTTGGCCATGCGCCGGCCGGCGATCCGGCCATAAAGAAAAGAAACGGGGGCAAGGCCCCAGGCACGCCAATCCGCTTTCGTCCACCAGAATGGCGGTGCTTCCGATACCATACCCAAACTCCGGCTGATCCATCCTGAAACAGCCCGCGAACAAAATGGCACTTTTTGAAAAAAGGCAAGTCCTTGAAACCAAAGCCCGCTTCAGGCGTGAAGCTTTTCCGGCAGAAGGTCCATGAGCGCGGTGATGTCGGCAAGGCAGATATCCGCCGAGGCCGACAGCGTCTCGCGGGAGCCGGTGCCGGTCAGCACCGCGACCTTCAGGCCGACGCCAGCGCTCGCGCCCATATGCATGTCGTGATTGTTGTCGCCGACCATGGCCACCTCGGCGGGATCGAGCCCGGTGGCGCGGCAGAAGCCGAGCACCATGCCGGGCCCCGGCTTCACGCCATGACCGCTGTCGTAGCCGGCGATGAAATCCACATGATCGAAGATGCCGAAGCGGATGGCGGTCTGGCGGATCGCCTGTTCGTTGTCGCTGGAGGCGATGCCGAGCTTGAAGCCCCGCGCCTTGAGCTTGCCAAACAGTGCCGCCAGATCGGTGACGGCCACGGAAAATTCAGCCGAACGGATGAAAAGGTCGTCGAGCAGCCGGGTGAGTTCGGCAACGTCAATCGGCGAGCCGGCGGCGACGAAGCCGGCAGCGATCTCGGCGGCGTTGCCGGCGGCCAGCAGGCTGTCCGGGCGGGTGTGGCCGGAAACCGGGTCCATGCCGCCGGAAAACAGAAGCTGCGGTTCGAGTTCGGTATCACCGGCGGAAGCGATGCGGGCCGCCTCGCGGTTCACCGGTCCCCAGCTCTCGTTATAGAGCAACAACGTGCCGTCCTTATCGAACAGGATGCCGGCGATATGTGCGAGCTTTTCCGCGGTCATCGAACGGCGGCGGCTTTCGGCTGCAGCCTGGCGCTGACCGTCAGCGGATTGACATAGGGCTCCAGCGCTTTGATCGTCTTCGACAGCGCCCCGCGCATCTCCTCCATCGCGTCATGGCCGGAATCGATCATCTTGACGCGGGCGAGGTCGTTGATCATCAGGTAATGGACGGCCTTTGCCAGCATCTCGACATCCTTGACGATGCGGGCAGCACCCTTGCGCACCAGATGCTGATAGGCGTCGCGGAAATTCTGGACGTGCGGGCCGGAAAGCACGGCGCAGCCAAGCATGGCCGGCTCCAGCGGGTTCTGCCCGCCTTCGTTGGTCAGCGACCTGCCGACGAAGGCGATTTCGGTCAAGCGCAGGTAAAGTCCCATTTCGCCGATGGAGTCGCCGAGAAACACGTCGGTCTCCGGCGTCACCACGTCGTTGCGCGAGCGGCGCGCCACCGTGAGGCCCGCTTCCTTCAGCATCTCCTCGACCGCGTCAGCGCGATCCGGGTGGCGCGGCACGAGAATGGTCAGCTGGCCGTTTTTCGGCTTCAGCGCCTTGTGCACGGTCGCCGCCGCCTTTTCCTCTCCGTCGAAGGTCGAGATCGCCGCCCAGGTCCGGCGGTTGCCGATTTGCTTGCGATAACTTGCAAGCAGCGCCTCGTCGCAGGGCGGCGGGTCGGTGTCGCTCTTCAGGTTGCCGGATGTGATGACAGGCCAGGCGCCGAGATCGCGGAAGCGTTCAGCATCCAGATCCGACTGGGCGATGACCAGCGCCATCCTGCCGAAAATGGCCTCGGCGATCGAGCTGCGGTTGCGCCAGCGATCGAAGGACCGGTCGGAGATGCGGGCATTGACGCGGATCTGCGGAATGCGGCGGCGGGCGAGTTCGGCGATCGTCGTCGGCCAGATCTCCGACTCCGCCGTGATGCAGGCGTCAGGCTTCCAATAGGCGATGAAGCGCTTGATCGGGAATTTCAGGTCGAGCGGCACATATTGATGGATCACCTCGTCGGCCAGCCGTGACCGGACGAGATTTGCCGACGTCACGGTGCCCGTCGTCAGAAGGATATGGACTTCGCGGCGCCGCAGCTCGCGGATCATCGGCATGATGGCGATGGTTTCCCCGACGCTTGCCGCGTGCACCCAGATCAGCGGCCCGCGGGGCCTGGCAAGGCTTGCATAACCGAGCCGTTCCAGCTTGCGGGTCCTGTCTTCCTTGCCCTTCATCGCCCGATAGGCAAGGTAAGGTCCGACTAACGGATAAAGCGTAATACCGGCCGCCCGGTAGCCAGCGAGAGCGAGGCGCGCAGAAATCTTGCTCACCGTGTTTGCCCCCGATGCGTGATGGCCGCCATCAATGTGATAGACCCTCCGATTGCTCATCCGTAGCCCAGTTTTTTGTGTTTTACAAATGCGTCAAAAAAGGGTCCCCGGGATCGATACCAGGCGAGGGACCAGCATTGCGAGCACATTGTAAAACGCGAGGCTTATCTCAAGCCGACTTAGTATCAGGATCGAGCAGGCGGTGCATATGGACGATGAAATAACGCATATGAGCGTTGTCGACCGTCTGCTGCGCCTTGCCCCGCCAGGCGACGAGCGCGCTTGCGTAATCGGGATAGATGCCGACGATATCAAGCGCCGAAAGATCCTTGAATTGAAGACCTTCCAAGCTCTGCAATTCGCCGCCGAAGACCAGATGCAGAAGTTGTTTCTTTTCGCCCGTTTCCGTCATTGTCCGTATCCGTCCGTTCCAGCTCCCCCGGCTCTTCCTGTGCTGCATTCCAAAGGAAAGGTCAACCCGGAGCAAGGCCGGCAAGCTGGGGCAAAAGGCTGCGGAGCGCATGTTCGGCGCCGGCAGCCAGCATTTCGTGGACAACACTCTCACGGTTATAGACGAGCCGGTTGCCGGCAAGATCGATGAGGCGCCCGCCTGCCCGTTCGAGGATAAGGTCGGCGGCGGCCAGATCCCAGTCGTGGGAGGCGCGCTTGACGACCGTGCCGTCGATGCTGCCGTCGGCGATCATGGCGAGCCTGTAGGCGAGCGACGGCACATGCCGCACCCGGCGGACTTCGTCGCGAAAATCCGGCTCGAATTTCTTGACGAGGTTTTCGTCGGCCGCGATAACCAGTTCGCCGTTGGCGCGCTCACCGGTGACGGTAATCGGCTGGCCGTTCTTCAGCGCCGGGCCATCCTTCACCGCACAGAATTCTTCGTCGAGCGCCGGCGCGACCAGGACGCCGGCGACCGGCTGGCCGCGATGCACGACGGCAACCGAGACGCACCAGGTCTTCTCGCCATTGATGAAGGCGCGGGTGCCGTCGATCGGATCGACGACGAAGAGGGTTTCGCAGCTAAGCCGGGCGACATCGTCGTCGGTCTCCTCGGAGAGCCAGCCGTAGTTCGGCCGGGCCGCCAGGAGCAGGTTCAGCAGCCGGTCGTTGGCGGCAAAATCGGCGGCGCTGACCGGAGACCGGCCCTCGTTCTTCCACCAGACTTCCGGCGAGCGGCCGAAAAACCCGTGGGCGATCTCGCCGGCCTGGCGCGCCGCGTCGAGAATGAGTTCGAGGTCCTGGCCCCAGTCCTGCACTTCCGCCATCGGGATCAGCGTCCCGCCAGCGTCATGCCCTCGATGGCGATGGTCGGGGAGGCGACGCCGAACTTTCGGTCGATGTCGTTGGCCGGCGTCAGGCGCATGAACATGTCCTTGAGGTTGGAGGCGACCGTCACTTCCGAAACGGGATAGGCGAGTTCGCCATTCTCGATCCAGAAGCCGGTCGCGCCGCGCGAGTATTCGCCGGTGATCATGTTGACGCCCTGGCCGATCAGTTCGGTGATGTAGAAGCCGTTGCCGATCGACTTGATCAGGTCCTCGGGCGAGATGTCGCCGGGCTCCAGCGCCAGATTGGTGGAGGCGGGCGAGACCGCCGTGCCGCCGCGGACGCCGCGGCCGTTGGTGACAAGCCCGAGCTCGCGCGCCGTCGAGGTCGACAGGAACCAGTGGTTCAGGACACCGTCCTCGATCATCACCATGCGTTCACCAGACACCCCCTCGCCATCGAAAGGACGCGAAGAGGAGCCGCGGACGATCAGCGGATCGTCGGTGATGCTGAGCCCGGCTTTGAGCACCTGCTGGCCCATCTTGTCGCGCAGGAAGCTGGTCTTGCGGGCGACCGACGCGCCGTTGATGGCGCCGGCGATATGGCCGACGAAACCGCGGGCGATGCGCGGATCGAAGACGACGGTGACATTGCTGCCGGTATCGACCTGGCGGGGATTGACGCGCTTGACGGTGCGCTCGCCGGCGCGGCGGCCGATCAGCTTCGGATCGTCGAGATCGGCAGCATAAAGGCGGCTGTCGAAATCGTAGTCGCGCTCCATCTTGGTGCCCTCGCCGGCAATGACGCTGACGGAGCGGCCGAAACGGGAAGCCATATAGCTGCCGGAAAAGCCGTGGGAGGTGACGAGCACGAGGCCGCCCATGCCCGACGATGCGCCGGCGCCGGAGGAATTGGTGACGCCCTGAACGTCGAGCGCGGCCTGTTCCATTTCGAGCGATGCTTCACGGAGCGCGTCGGTCGAGATGTCGGTGGGATCGTAAAGCTCGAGGTCCGGATAGGATCTGGCGAGATCGGCTTCGTCCGCAAGGCAGGCGAAGGGATCTTCGGGAGACACCCTGGCCATGGCGACGGCGCGTTCGGCAAGCACCTTTATGTCGAAGCCGGGATTGGCCGAGACACTGGCGACCTGCCGGCCGACGAAGACGCGGAGCGAGAAATCGTCGCTCTCGGACGATTCCGTGCCCTCGACCTTGCCGAGGCGGACGCTGACGGAGCGGGAGCGGGAGCGAACCACGACCGCGTCCGCCTGATCCGCTCCCGCGGCCTTGGCTAGATCGATCAATTGGCTGGCGCGGGAAAGCAGGTCGGCGGAATCGATTTCAGAGGTCATGATTGCAAGCCTTTCATTCTCGTCCCATTTATTGTGCACTGTCAGAAGCATCAAGGGCGGCTCGCCGATTCTTGATATCCCACCTTAGACTGAAAGTATCCCGCATGACCGCTCCCGGCTCGCTATTTTCCCAAATGCTTCTCCTGCTTGCCGGCGCGGTGATCGCCGCCCCGGTGTTCAGAAAGCTGGGGCTCGGCACGGTGCTCGGTTATCTCGCCGCCGGCGTGGTCATCGGACCAATCATGCAGCAGATCATCGAAACGGAAGAAGTGCTGCATTTCGCCGAATTCGGCGTCGTGTTCCTGCTGTTCATCATCGGGCTCGAACTGAAACCTTCGCGTCTCTGGCAGATGCGCGGCGACGTGTTCGGCCTTGGTCCGGCACAGGTGGCAATCTCGGGGCTCGCGCTCACCGGGCTGGCCTATCTCAGCAACATGGCGGACTGGCGCGGCAGCTTGATCGTCGGCTTCGGCCTTGCATTGTCATCGACGGCGTTTGCCCTGCAGATCCTCAACGACGACGGCGAGATGAACAGCCGGCACGGCCAGCGGTCGTTTTCGGTACTGCTGTTTCAGGATCTCGCCATCGTGCCGCTGCTGGCGCTGATCACCATCCTGGCGCCAGGGACCACGGAGACGGAAGCGTCGCCACTTCTGGATTTCGCAATCGCGGTCGGAGCCGTGGGCGCCATGGTGATTGCCGGCCGCTATCTCCTGACACCGATGTTCCAGATCATCGCCCGCACCGGTGCGCGCGAGGTGATGATCGCCGCAGCTCTGCTGGTGGTGCTGGGGTCGGCGGCGGCGATGCAGGCGGTCGGCCTGTCGATGGCCATGGGCGCCTTCTTGTCCGGCGTGATGCTGGCCGAATCCTCCTACCGGCATGAGCTGGAGGCGGATATCGAACCGTTCCGCGGCCTGCTTCTGGCGCTGTTCTTCATGGCTGTCGGCCTGTCGCTGGAAGTGCACGTCATCCTCGACAACATCTTCTTCATCCTGCCGGCGGTGCCGATCTTCATGGCGCTCAAGGCGCTGATCGTCTACGGGCTCTCCCGGCTGTGGGGTTCGCCGCACAACGATGCGGTGCGGATCGCCTTCCTGCTGCCGCAGGGCGGCGAATTCGGCTTCGTGCTGTTCACCACCGCTACCGCCAGCGGCCTGTTCTCGTCGGCCACCGCCTCGCTGCTGATTGCCGGCGTGACGCTGTCGATGGCGCTCACGCCGTTCGGTGCGGCACTTTCCAAGCGTCTTCTCAATGGCGAGAGCCGCGAGGAACTGGAGGAGGATTTCGACGGTGCCGGGGCGGACGTGCTGATGATCGGGTTTTCGCGTTTCGGCCAGATCGCCGCGCAGATCCTGCTGGCCGGCGGCCGCGAGGTGACCGTCATCGACGACTCCGCCGACCGTATCCGCCAGGCCGCCTCCTTCGGTTTCCGCATCTATTTCGGCGACGGAACGCGCCGGGACGTTCTGATCGCATCCGGCATCGAAAAGGCGAAGATCGTTGCGGTCACCACCCAGAAACGCGAGACGACCGACCAGATCGTCGATCTGATCCGTTCGGAATTCCCCGACGTGCGCCTCTATGTGCGCTCTTACGACCGCATCCATTCCCTGTCGCTGCGGGACCGGAACGTCGAATACGAGCTGCGCGAGACATTGGAATCCGGCCTGCTGTTCGGAAGAAAGACGCTGGAAGCGCTCGGCATGGGCGAAATCGACGCCGAAGAGATCGGCGACGATATCCGTCAGCGCGACGAGGAAAGGTTGCAGATCCAGGCCGTCCAGGGGCTCGGCGCCGGCCGCGAAATGCTGTTCAACAGCCCGGTCCGGCCGGAGCCGCTGATCAAGCCGAAGCGGTCGATGGTGGTCGACGACGAACTGAGCCCGGAGCCGGCGACGGCGGAGAATGGTTAGGGCCGGCGGGCGCTTGCTCTTGCGACCATTGCGACGATCGTCTCGGAAAGCTCGTCCTTGGCCTCTGTCGCCGTGATGTCCCCGCTCGCGGCGGCGTTGGACAGCGCTTCGGCTGCACCGAGCATGGCCCAAAGACCGGGCAGCGCTATGTGGCGGGCTTCCGCGAACGGGAGAAGCGCAAGCCGGCATTTTTCCATGAAAATAGCCTCGTAGTCGCGCTTGATCCGTTCAAGCTCGGGGGAGCTCGCCAGGGCGGCGATGACGCCCGGTATCTCCCGGCCCTGCAACAGAACACAATCCACATAGGAGGAGGCGATGACCGCGGCCCGGTCGGCGAGCGTCGGCCCGCTCGACTGCAGGGCCGCGTCCATGATGGCCGTCTGGCGGCTGTCGAAATCCTCGTAAAGTGCCGCCAGGAGAGCGGGCCGGGTGCTGAAATGATCGTAGACGACGGGCTTTGCGACGCCCGCCTGCTGCGCCAGCCGGGGAAGCGTCAGGGCATCGGTGCCTTCTTCCCGGACGATGCGCCACGCAACCTCCATCAGCTGCTGGCGCCTTCCCTGCCGCGAGAGGCGCTGCCGGAGACGTACCGGCTCTTTCATTTCACTGCTTGACATCGCTATATACCAAAAGTAACTTACTAAAAGTATATAGCCATTGCCCGTCAGTTTCAATCTGCCAGCAGGAGTTATCGCCATGCACGCGCTGATCGTCGTTTCGCATCCCGAACCCGGATCGCTCACCCATAACGTCGCCGCCCATCTGGCCGAGGGCGTCACCATGTCCGGCGGTTCTTTCGAGATTGCCGACCTTGCGGCGGAGGGCTTCGATCCGAGATTTACGCAGGCGGATCTCGCCGCTCATCGCAGGGAGGCACCACCATCGGCGGATGTCGTGGCCGAACAGGCGAGGATCGATCGTGCCGATGCGCTGGTGCTCGTCTATCCCGTCTACTGGTGGTCGATGCCGGGGCTCATGAAAGGATGGATCGATCGCGTCTTCGCAAACGGCTGGGCCTATGACGACGGACAAGGCGCCAAAGTGGTGAAGAAACTTCGCCACCTTCCCATCCATCTGGTCGCGATCGGCGGCGCCGACATGCGGACTTATGCGCGGCACGGTTATTTCGGCGCGATGAGAACGCAGATCGATCACGGGATATTCGATTATTGCGGCGCGCCGGTCATGGCATCCGAGCTTCTCTTGGAAGAAGAGCTGGATAGACCCGATTTCCCATCGGAGATCGCCCGCAGGATCGGCCGCAATGTTTTCAGCGCGCCGCGGAAAACCGAGGCCGCATAACCGGCTCAAACGTCAGGCTTCGGCAGCTGCCGCATGAAGCGCGTCGATGGCGCGCTTCAGCTCGTCCTTGACGTGTTCGGATTCGTCGAGGATGTCGCGGGCCTTCAGGAAATCCAGCACCCGGAAACGGTTGACCGACGGCCGAAGGAAGATGTGCGGCGGATTGAGCTTCAGCTTGAGCGCGATGCTTGCCTGCATCGTCAGCTGGCTGGCGCCGAACAGGCTGTCGATGCGACTGGGCGCATGGGTGCCGTCACCTTCCGGCGCACCGACCACATCGACGCCGATCACCACGTCGGCGACGTCCATAAGCTGTTCATAGGGGACGGGATTGAAGACGCCACCATCGATCATCACCCGGCCGTTGACCCGGACCGGCATGAACAGACCCGGAATGGCGGCCGAGGCGGCGATCGCGGTACGCAGTTCGCCCTGTTCGAGGATCACCTCGGCCTGACCGTAATAGTCCGTGGCGGAGATCTTCATCGGGATTTCGAGATCGGCGAAATCCTCCGGCACCTGCGGCGGCAGGAAGGCATCGAGGATCAGTTCGAGATTGAACTGGCCGAAACGGAAACCGCCGAGCTTGTCGCGCATGGTCGCCGGGCCGAGACCCCAGAGCTTGTTCAAAAGGGTGCCGCGGTGGCCGACCGTTTCCAGCGCGTATTGGCGGATTTCGCGGCCGGTCATGCCCGACGCCATGCCGGCGCCGATGATCGCGCCGATCGACGAGCCGGAAATCGCCACCGGCCGTATGCCGAGTTCGTCGAGCGCCTCGATGACCTGGATATGCGAGATGCCCCGCGCCCCGCCGCCGCCGAGAGCGATGGCAAACGTCAGGCCACCCTTGGCTCCAACGGCTTCGAGATCGGGAACTGCAAGCCTCGTATTCATTCCTCTGACCTCAGGTCGGCTGGTAGCGGAAAAAATCCATGCGGGTATCACCGAATGTGCGGCTCTCCAGGAGCTTGAACGCGGCATCGACGGCAGGATTGATGTCGGCCCGCTCCTCCAGAATGGCAAGGGCTCCGGGTGCGAGCCAGCCGCCCACATGGGCCGAAAGCATGGCGCCTTCGCCGAGGCCCTGGCCATAGGGCGGGTCGGCGAACAGGAAATGAAACGGCTCGATATTGTTGGCCGTGCCGAGCTTGGTGGCATCACGGCGCAGGATGCGCGCCCGGCCGTGCAGGCCGAGGCTGTCGATATTCTCCCACAACAGACCCCTGCCCTCGACACCGTTCTCGACGAAGAGCGCACTCTTGCAGCCGCGCGACAGTGCCTCCAGCCCGACGGCGCCGGTACCTGCGAAGAGGTCGATCACCCGGCCGCCGTCCAGCGCCTGCGGATAGACGTGGCCGATGATGTTGAACAGGCTTTCGCGCGTCCGGTCGATGGTCGGCCGGATATCGCTCGTTTTGGGCGTGGCCAGAGACCGGCCGCGAAATTCACCACCGACGATCCGCACTGCGCGTTACCCTCTCGGCGTGCGCGGCTTGCCGCCGGCCGGGCGTCCGCCCGACGCGGGCCGGCCACCAGGCTTGCCCACGGGCTTGCCACCAGCACCCGCCGGTTTTCCGCGACCGCCGGAAGGTTTTCCGCCAAAGCTCTTGCCGCCGCCCGGCTTTGCGCCGAATGGCTTGCCGCCTGGCTTTCCACCACGCGGCCGGTCACCGGCGGGACGATCACCTGCGGGACGATCTCCGCGCGGAGGCCGATCCGAGAACGGCCGGTCGCTGCGCGGACGCTCGGAGCGGCCCTCGCCTGCGGAGAAGGACCGTGCGGGACGCTCTCCATCCTCGCGCGGCTTGCGGTCGCCGAACGAACGTTCGCCTCTGGGCTTGTCACCGAAAGAGCGTTCGCCCCTCGGCTTGTCGCTGAACGAGCGGTCACCACGGGGCGGACGGTCACCGGAAGGACGATCGCCGCGCGGGCGCTCGGAGCGGCCTTCGCCAAAGGAGCGTGCAGGGCGATCACCATCTGCGCGTGGCTTGCGGTCAGAAAACGGGCGGTCGCCTCTCGGCTTGTCGCCGAACGGGCGGTCGCCGCGGGGCGGGCGGTCACCAAAGGCCCGCTCGCCGCGGGGACGTTCCGAGCGGGCGTCGCCCGAGAAGGATTTGGTGCGCGGACGGTCGCCGCCTTCGCGCGGTTTGCGGTCGCCACGGGGTTTGTCGCCGAAGGAACGTTCGCCCCTCGGCTTGTCACCGAAAGAACGCTCGCCACGATCCGGCCGATCGCCAAAGGACTTCTTGCGGCCGAAATCGGCCTTTTCCGGCTTGTCAGGCCCGTCGGCGCGGATCCAGTCGTGGTCTTCTTCAGCGCGATTGACGATGACCGGCCGGTCGTTCTGCGGCGTGGGCTTCTTGAAAAGCTGCTCGGCCTCGGCACGGGCGGAGGATTTGCGCGTCTTGCTTTCGGTGGTCGGGCGGGCACCCGGCGCCATCCAGACATTGGCGGTGCGGCTGGTGCCCATCGGCGGACGCTTCTTCGGACGGTCGTCCTCGTCTTCAGTGCGATTGCCAAACGGCTTGGCACCACGCGGCTTGTCGGCAAACTTGCGGTCGTCGCGCTGGGTGTCGGGGCGGCCGAGCGCCTTTTCGCGCCGGTCCTCCGGCTTGCCGGCGCGCGGACGTTCCGTCCTCTCGGGCCTTGCAGTCCATTCCGAACGTTCGGCGCGGACGGGTTTCTCTTCGTCGTCGCCGGCGGTCTCGGTATAGATCGGCGCGTCGAAATTCGCCTTCGATTCCTCGATCAGGCGGGGCCCAAGCTGGTCGCGCAGCATGCGGCCGCGCACTTCCACCACCTCGCCTTCCGGCAGGTCTCCGAGCTGGAAAGGTCCGTAGGAAATGCGGATCAGGCGGTTGACTTCGAGGCCGAGCGCGCCGAGCACGTTCTTGATCTCGCGGTTCTTGCCTTCGCGAAGGCCCATGGTGATCCAGACATTGCTGCCCTGGCTGCGGTCGAGCGTTGCGTCGATCGAGCCGTAGAGCACGCCTTCGACGGCGATGCCCTCCTTCAGCTTGTCCAACTCCTCCTGCTTGATCTCGCCATGGGCACGCACGCGGTAGCGGCGCAGCCAGCCGGTGGTCGGCAGTTCCAGCACGCGTGACAGGCCGCCATCGTTGGTCAGCAGCAGCAGGCCTTCGGTATTGATGTCGAGGCGGCCGATGGAGAGCACCCGCGGCAGGCCTTCGGGCAGGTTGTCGAAGACGGTCGCGCGGCCTTCCGGATCGGAATTGGTGGTCACCAGGCCGGCAGGCTTGTGGTAAAGCCAGAGGCGGGTGCGCTCGATGCCGCGGATCGGCATGCCATCCACTTCTATTCTGTCGGCGAGCGTCACGTTGACGACCGGCGTATCGAGAACCTTGCCGTTCAGGCTGACGCGACCTTCCATGATCATCCGCTCGATATCGCGGCGCGACGCGACGCCGACACGGGCGAGGATCTTGGAGATGCGCTCGGGCTTGCCCTCGGCCTCCATGGTTTCCGGTGCCGGCGGCAGCTTGCGGACGGGCTTTGCCGCCTTTTCAGCGCCGCTCTTGGCCGCGGAACTCTTCCTGGGGCCGAGGCCTTCCTTGGCGGAGAAACCCGCCTTGCCGCCAGCGCCGGCCTTCGGAGCAGCTCTCGGTTTGGTTTCGCGAACGAAAGTCTTGCCTTCGCCGCGCTTCGGCTTGTCTTTGGAATTCATTTGTTGTTTGCCTGAAGCGTGATGTCTACGGAGCGATCCGGACATTCTTGTTCGTGTTGACTGAGATGGATTCGTGCCCGCAGCCGGGCGTCCAGTTGGATGCTTCCTACCAGTTCGCGCGATCCGGGTTAAGAGGAAATCGCCGAAATGCCTAATACCGATGGGTTCATGAATGCTGCCCTTGCGGAAGCCAAAGACGCGGCCGCCCGCGGCGAGGTTCCGATCGGCGCCGTTCTGGTCATCGACGGCGTCATCGTCGCCCGCTCCGGAAACCGGACCCGCGCCGAAAACGACGTTACCGCCCATGCCGAAATCGCCGTCATCCGGGATGCCGCGGCCGCCCTTGGACAGGAGCGGCTATCAGGTGCCGACCTCTACGTGACGCTCGAACCCTGCACCATGTGCGCGGCGGCGATCTCGTTTGCGCGCATCCGGCGGCTCTATTACGGCGCGGAAGACCCGAAAGGCGGAGCGGTGGACAACGGCGTGCGCTTCTTCGCCCAGCCGACCTGCCATCACGCGCCGGAGGTCTATTCCGGCCTCGGCGAAAGCGAGGCAGCGATCCTGCTCACCGGCTTCTTCAGATCGAAAAGAGAGAGCTAAAGCGGGCTTAGAAGAGCTTCCACCAATCGCTGGACTTCTTGGCGTCCGCCGCTTGCGCCTTGCGGCGCTTTTCCTTCTGGCTTTCGGGCTCGCCGACATCCGACAGTGCTGCTGCGTCCGCCGAGCGGAATTCCGCCGGCGGCTCGGCAAGCGAACGGCGGCGTCCGGTGACGCTGACGGTCTCGGCGTTTTCCTTGGCCTTGCGGAAGGCTTCCCACTTTTCCGTCTCGGTCATCTGGCCGGCCTGGCCATTGCCCGCCAACAGTGGTGAGCGATAGTTGGGATCATTCTCGTGCGCCGCCGCCTCGGCACGCAGACGCTTGCGGGTTTCTTCCGGAGATTCGACCCAATTGGGGTTGCTCTCGCGGTTCGCCAGCGACTGCTGCGGCGCCGGCAGTGCCTGCTCCTGTCCCTTGGCGACAACCAGCGAAGGACGCGGGTTGTATTTCAGGCCGGCTTTCGCTTCGGTATTCTTGCCACCCAGCGAGACGGACTGACCGAGATCGTCGGTCAGCTGTTCCATGGCGGTCTTGTCAGTGCCGTAGGTCGGGCCGCCGATGCAGCCCGAAAGGGTCAATGTCGAGGCGAGGATACCGGCCAAGCCCATGCCGACACGAAACGCATATGTCGCTTTCATCAAAACCCTTCCAGCGGCGCCCGTCCTGACGCCTCAGACACAATCAAACGCCTGATGGCCGGAAAATCCGGCCAATTTCAGGCGGTTTTACCGGATGATTGCCCAAAGCGCAATCATCCGGTGATTTCAAGCCGTCAAAGCCGGCCAAGTGCAGCGAGTTCGCGCAATGCGACAGCGTCGCGCGCCGATACATCCGGATAGGCAGGATCGGAGCCGACATCGGTCGTCACCCGCCACGAGCGTGCGCACTTGGTGCCTTCGGCAAGTTTCGGATCGACCGCGACGCCCTGCACTTCCGGCAGGCGGAAGGCGCTCTCCGGCCCCTCGCCTGCAACAATCGCGATGCCCGACGTGATGCAGGTCTCTTCGAAGTCCTGGCCCTCCAAGGCCTTCATCAGCTCCGGATCGTTGACATAAACGACCGGTGCGGCCTCCAGCGAAGAGCCGATCCGCTTGTCCTTGCGTTCGATTTCGAGTGCGCCTGTGACAACCGAGCGCACCTTGCGGATCCGCGCCCACGTTTCGGCGACCGCTTCGTTCTTCCACTCGGCCGGAACCGTCGGGAATTGCTCGAGATGGATCGAGACGGCGCTCGGGTTGCGCGACAGCCACGATTCTTCGGTGGTGAACGGCAGCATGGGCGCAAGCCAGGTCACCGTGCAGTCGAAGATCTTGCGGATGACGGCGAGAGCCGCACGGCGGCGCAGCGACGACGGGGCGTCGCAATAAAGCGCATCCTTGCGGATGTCGAAGTAGAAGGCCGACAGTTCGATATTGGAAAAGTCGATCAGCGCACGGGCGATCTTCTTGAACTCGAAAGCGTCATAACCTTCGCGCACGAGCTTATCGAGTTCGGCGAGGCGATGCAGCATCAGCTTTTCGAGTTCCGGCAGATCGGCATAGGCGATCTCCTCGCCCTCGTCATGGGCGAGCGTGCCGAGCATCCAGCGGATCGTGTTGCGCAGCTTGCGATACGCGTCGACATTGGTCTGGATGATCGTCTTGCCGAGGCGCTGGTCTTCCCAATAGTCCGTCGTCATCACCCAGAGGCGCAGGATATCGGCGCCGGCATCCTTCATGACGTCCTGCGGGGCCACGACATTGCCGAGCGACTTCGACATCTTCTGGCCCTTCTCATCCATGGTGAAGCCATGGGTGACGACCGTGTCATAAGGTGCGCGGCCGCGGGTGGCGGCGGATTCCAGAAGCGAGGAATGGAACCAGCCGCGATGCTGGTCCGATCCTTCCAGATAGACGTCGGCCGGCCACTTCAGGTCCGGTCGGTCTTCCAGCGTGAACGTGTGCGTCGAGCCCGAGTCGAACCAGACATCGAGGATATCCCTGACCTGGGTCCAGCCTTCGTTGGCGCGGGAGCCGAGGAAGCGCTCGCGAGCACCTTCGGCGAACCAGGCGTCGGCACCTTCGAGATCGAAGGCTTCGAGGATGCGCTGGTTGACGGCTTCGTCCTGGAGGATTTCGCCCTGCTCGTCGACAAAGACGCAGATCGGGACGCCCCAGGCGCGCTGACGCGAAAGTACCCAGTCCGGGCGCTGTTCGATCATGGCGCGCAGGCGGTTCTGGCCGGCTGATGGCACAAAACGGGTGTCGTCGATCGCCTTCAGCGCGCGTGAGCGTAGCGTGGTGCCGTCGGCAAGATCCTTGTCCATGTAGACGAACCACTGCGGCGTATTGCGGAAGATGATCGGCTTCTTCGACCGCCAGGAATGCGGATACTGATGCTTCATCCGGCCGCGGGCGAACAGCGCGTTGCGCTCGATCAGCGCCTTGATGACGCGGTCGTTGGCATCGCCCTTCTTGCCGTTGTCGTCCATGACGCGGGCGCCCTCGAAACCGGGGGCGTCGGCGGTGTAGAAACCGCCGTCGTCGACCGTGAAGGGGATCTTCGACGAGATGCCGCGGGCTTCGAGTTCGCGGGCAACGGATGTCCAGGCGTCAAAGTCCTCGCGGCCGTGGCCGGGGGCGGTATGGACGAAACCGGTGCCGGCATCATCAGTAACGTGATCGCCGGCGAGGAGCGGGACGGCAAAGTCGTAACCGCCGCCGAGGCCCTTGAAGGGATGGGCAGCAACGATGGCGCCAAGCTCATCGGCGGAGATATCGCGCAGGCGCTTGAACTGGAGCTTGGCCTTGGCGAAGCTCTCTTCCGCCAGCTTGTCAGCAAAGATCAGCTTTTCGCCGGGGCGCGGGCCGAAATCGTTGGCGGCTTCGGTCACCTCGTAGAGGCCATAGGAGATCTTTGGCGAATAGGAGATCGCCCGGTTGCCGGGGATGGTCCAGGGCGTGGTGGTCCAGATGACCACGTGGGCGCCTAGCAATTCATCAAACTGCTTTGCAAATTCGATTGCCGTAGCCGCGATATGTCCGGAACCTACTGCTGGATCAACTCCATGCAGTCCCGTGGTACCGTGCCTTCTCACGACCGGAAACTTCACCCAGATCGTGTCGCTCTCGTAATCGTGGTACTCGACCTCAGCTTCGGCCAGCGCGGTGCGCTCGACGACCGACCACATGATCGGCTTCGAGCCGCGATAAAGCTGGCCGCTCTTGGCGATCTTCAGCAGTTCGCCGGCGATGCGGCTCTCGGCGTGGAAATTCATCGTCAGGTACGGGTTTTCGAAATCGCCGACGATGCCGAGGCGCTTGAATTCTTCCCCCTGGACCTTGATCCAGCCGGCGGCGAATTCGCGGCATTCCTGGCGGAATTCGTTGATCGGAACCTCGTCCTTGTTCTTGCCCTTGGCGCGGTAAGCTTCCTCGATCTTCCATTCGATCGGCAGGCCGTGGCAATCCCAGCCCGGAACGTAGTTCGAGTCATATCCGCGCATCTGGAACGAGCGGGTGATGACGTCCTTCAGGATCTTGTTCAGCGCGTGGCCGATATGGATATTGCCGTTGGCATAGGGCGGGCCGTCATGCAGCACGAATTTTGTCCGGCCCGCGGCGGAGGCGCGCAGCTGCTTGTAGAGGTCCATCTGCTGCCAGCGGGCAACCAGTTCCGGTTCCTTCTGCGGCAGGCCGGCGCGCATCGGGAAATCGGTTTCGGGCAGATAGAGGGTTTTCGAATAGTCGAGCTTTTCGGCGGTATCGGTCATGGAAGCAATCGTCCTGGCGCCGCGACGGGGCGCATCTCGATGAAAATTCACTGGCGGAAGGCGCTCATGAAGCGCCAAAAACCCGGACCCTCCGGCCGCTCTTACAGCGCGCGGAAGGCCGGGCCTATAATTCGAATGATCTGGGCCAGCCGGAATTTTTTCATGGTGGCGGTTCTTAAGGGTTTTTGCGCCGGAAAGGAAGGGGCAAAACCAAGATGTCGTCCTAGACTTTCAAACGCGCGGAGACTATATCTGACTATCTGACCAGTTGGAGGTTTTCATGCCGGGCAAGCCCACCGCTCACGACAATAGCTGGAAACTGGAGGATGCCAAGGCACGCTTCAGCGAAGTGGTGAGGCGCGCGCATAGCGAAGGCCCCCAGCGCGTGACCGTGCGGGGCCGCGACAGCGTCGTCGTGATCAGCACAGAGGAGCTGGAGAAGCTGACCAGAGCCGAACCTGAGAAATCCTTCGTGGAATTCATGGAAGGCCTGGGGCTGGACACGCTAGAGCTGGAACGGGAAGCGGATCGCGGTCGGGATATCGAGCTGTGATCGGCTGGCTGCTGGATACCAATGTCGTCGCCGCGCTGATCAATCCGAACGGAGCTCCTTCCGTCAAACGGTGGGCCGCCGGTCAAGATGAAAACCGTTTCCTCATCAGCATCCTGACGTTGGCGGAATATGACAAGGGCATCGAAAACCTGCCGCCTGATGACGAAAACCGCTATCGTTATGCCGCAGCCCGTGATGCGCTCGAAGACAGGTTTGCCGGCCGGACCCTTTCCCTCAGCGACGCGATCGTCAGGCGATGGGGTGCTATATCCGGAAGAGTGAAGCAGGCGACCAGCCATGCGCCGCCGGTGATCGACACGCTGTTTGCCGCGACGGCGATCGAGCACAATCTCTATCTCGCCACCCGCAACGTGAAAGACACCCGCGCGTCGGGTGCTGCAATCTTCGATCCTTGGCAGGACGACCCCGAGCGGTTTCCGCTGAGCCGCCGCTAACGCCTCAAAACGCGATCTTGGCGTCCACTTCGCCAAGCGGCCTCACGCCGGAAAGCAACCCCCGCGCCTCTTCCTCATCCCGCTTGATCTGGGCGACCAGGGCATCCAGCCCGTCGAACTTCAGTTCGTCGCGCAGGTGGCCGAAGAAGGAGACGGAACAGGTTTCGCCGTAAAGGCTGCCGGAGAAATCGAAAAGGTAGGTCTCGAGCAGGGGCGCACCGTTTTCGGTCACCGTCGGGCGGCGGCCGTAGCTGGCGACGCCGTCGAAAAGCGTGCCGTCGGGGCGGCGGAAGCGGACGGCGTAGATGCCGGCCTTGAGTACGGCCTCCGGCGGCAGCTGCATGTTGGCGGTCGGGAAACCGAGCTGGCGGCCAAGCTTTTCACCGCCGATCACTTCCGCCTCAAGCGTGTAGCGATACCCGAGCAGGCCGGCCGCGGCGGAGACATCGCCTTCCGCTAGCAGGTCGCGGATGCGGCTGGACGAGATCACCTCGGCATTCTCGTCACGGAAGGCATCGACCAGCTGCACGTTGAAACCGTGCTTGGCGCCCGATGCCATCAGGAAGGCCGGACCACCTTTCCTGTCCTTGCCGAAATGAAAGTCGAAGCCGGTGACGACGGCGCTGGCTGCCAGCCAATCCACGAGAATGGTCTGGATGAACTCTTCTGCCGAGCGGGTCGCGAACTCGCGGGTGAAGGGATATTCGATCACCGAACGGAAACCCATGGCCTCGAGCAGGCGGGCCTTGAGCGGCGCCGGGGTCAGGCGGAAGACCGGCTCTTCCGGGCGGAAAACGGTGCGCGGATGCGGCTCGAAGGTCAGCACCAGGGCTGGCACGCCGCGCTGTTCGGCAAGTGCCAGCGCGCGCTCCAATACGCTGCGATGGCCGCGATGCACGCCGTCGAAATTGCCGATGGCGATGACGCCGCCCTTCAACTCCTCGGGCAGCGGTTCCTTCTTCTCGTTGCGGTGGAAGACAGTCATGCGCGGATTCCGGTTCAGGCCCAATTCAGGCCCAGGGGGCTATGCGAGGCGCGGCATCCAGTATTTCGGCGCGGCATTTTCCCGCTTCAGCCAGGCGTTGAGGATCGCTTCGTCGGTCTGGCCGTTGACGGTATATTCCGAAACATGGATGCCCGCGCTGATATAAAGCAGGTCGAGGCCGTATGCGAGCGCGCCGCGCACGTCGGTCGGCATGCCGTCGCCGATCGCCAGCACCCGGTTCATCGGGAAATCGCCGCGCACTTCTCGGGCGGCTTCGATGGTCGCCTCGTAGATCGGACGGTGAGGCTTGCCGGCGACGCGGGTCTTGCCGCCGAACTCTTCGTAATAGGCCGCGACCGCGCCGGCGCAGGGGATGATCTTATGGCCGCGCTCGACGACGAGATCCGGGTTGGCGCAGATGAAAGGCACGTCGCGCTTGGCAAACGCCATCAGCATGTCGGTATAGTCTTCCGGTACTTCCTTCTCGTCGTCGAAAAAGCCGGTGCAGACGATGCATTCGGCTTCGTCGGCCGGGACCACCTCGACGCCGAGCCCGTCGAACAGGTTGAGGTCGCGTTCGGGACCGATCAGAAAAACCTTTTTCGGACCGTCGACGATCAGGTGCTGGGTGACGTCGCCCGACGTGACGATCCGGTCATAGGTGCCGTCTGGCACGCCGAGCGCGCGCATCTGCTCGATGACGCCGGGTGCCGTGCGCGGCGAATTGGTGATCAGCACGACGGTGGCGCCGGCTTCGCGGGCTGCGGCGAGCGCCTTGCAGGAATGCTGGAAAGCCTCGACACCGTTGTGAACCACACCCCAGACGTCCGAGAGGACAACGTCGTAGTCGCCGATCACTTCGCTCAGATTGCCGATGCGCTTTGCCATGTAATATTCCCATCTCGCAAGTCCCGGGTCACATGACAAACCCGGTTGAGGATTACAAGAGATAATCGGGAGAAAAACCGCGGCGATATCGCCGACGTCAGCGAGGATAACTCTTCGCACCGGTGCCCGGATCGCCGCCGCGTCGGCGCCATTCTTCCACCAAAGTCCCGTGCAACATGCCGACCTGCCCGAAGGGGTGGCCGAAACGAGAGACCCCGATGTGACCGCAGACGGTCGGCAGTTCCGCGAGACAACAGGCGTTCAGCCAGCATCCGTATCGTTAAGCGTATTTCGTATGAAGTTCCGAGCCGTCTCGAAAATTTTACGGCCGTTCTTGACTCATCCGCCGGGCACCCTTATCTCGACGCGGCTGGCACTCTCCAAACGGGAGTGCTAACAGCACCGAGATACGGGTTTCCACCCGTCCATGTCATTTGATCGAGGGATTAGACAATGGCAAGCACCAATTTCCGCCCCCTTCATGACCGCGTCGTTGTTCGTCGCGTCGAATCCGAAGCCAAGACCAAGGGCGGCATCATCATTCCTGATACCGCCAAGGAAAAGCCGCAGGAAGGCGAAATCGTCGCCGTCGGCACCGGCACCCGCGACGACAAGGGCAACATCACTGCTCTCGACGTCAAGGCTGGCGATCGCGTCCTGTTCGGCAAGTGGTCGGGCACCGAAGTCAAGCTCGATGGCGAAGACCTTCTGATCATGAAGGAATCCGACATCATGGGCATCATCGGCTGATTTCAGGCCGGTTACTCTTCATTCTAAATCGCTGACACCCCTTTTCAGGAGTTATCAAAATGGCAGCCAAAGAAATCAAGTTCGGCCGCACCGCGCGCGAAAAGATGCTGCGCGGCGTCGACATTCTCGCTGACGCAGTCAAGGTAACGCTCGGCCCGAAGGGCCGCAACGTCATCATCGACAAGTCCTTCGGCGCACCGCGCATCACCAAGGACGGCGTATCGGTCGCCAAGGAAATCGAACTTGACGACAAGTTCGAGAACATGGGCGCTCAGATGGTCCGCGAAGTTGCTTCGAAGACCAACGACATCGCCGGCGACGGCACCACGACTGCTACCGTTCTTGCCCAGGCGATCGTTCGCGAAGGCAACAAGGCCGTTGCAGCCGGCATGAACCCGATGGATCTGAAGCGCGGCATCGACCTCGCCGTTGCTGACGTCGTCAAGGATCTCCAGGCCAAGGCCAAGAAGATCTCGACCTCGGAAGAAGTCGCACAGGTCGGCACGATCTCCGCAAACGGCGACAAGCAGGTCGGTCTCGACATTGCTGAAGCCATGCAGAAGGTCGGCAACGAGGGTGTGATCACCGTCGAAGAAGCCAAGACTGCCGAAACCGAACTCGAAGTCGTCGAAGGCATGCAGTTCGACCGCGGCTACCTGTCGCCCTACTTCGTCACCAACCCGGAAAAGATGGTTGCCGATCTCGACGACGCTTTCATTCTCCTCCACGAGAAGAAGCTCTCGAACCTGCAGGCGATGCTCCCGGTTCTCGAAGCTGTCGTTCAGACTGGCAAGCCGCTGCTGATCATCGCTGAAGACGTCGAAGGCGAAGCTCTTGCAACGCTCGTCGTCAACAAGCTGCGCGGTGGTCTCAAGATCGCTGCCGTCAAGGCTCCGGGCTTCGGTGATCGCCGCAAGGCCATGCTCGAAGACATCGCCATCCTGACGGGCGGCACTGTCATCTCCGAAGACCTCGGCATCAAGCTCGAAAATGTCACGCTCGACATGCTCGGCCGTACCAAGAAGGTCTCGATCTCCAAGGAAAACACCACGATCGTCGACGGCGCCGGCTCCAAGGCCGACATCGAAGGCCGCGTTGGTCAGATCAAGGCTCAGATCGAAGAAACCACCTCGGACTACGACCGCGAAAAGCTGCAGGAACGTCTGGCCAAGCTGGCTGGCGGCGTTGCCGTGATCCGCGTCGGCGGCTCGACGGAAGTCGAAGTCAAGGAAAAGAAGGACCGCATCGACGACGCTCTCAACGCGACGCGCGCTGCCGTTCAGGAAGGCATCGTACCGGGCGGCGGCGTTGCCCTGCTGCGTTCCTCCGTCAAGATCACCGCAAAGGGTGCAAACGACGACCAGGAAGCCGGCATCAATATCGTTCGCCGCGCTCTTCAGTCGCTGGTTCGCCAGATCGCTGAAAACGCTGGTGACGAAGCTTCGATCGTGGTCGGCAAGATCCTCGAAAAGAACGAAGACAACTACGGCTACAACGCCCAGACGTCTGAATATGGCGACATGATCACCATGGGCATCGTCGATCCGCTCAAGGTCGTTCGCACGGCTCTGCAGAACGCAGCTTCGGTTGCTTCGCTGCTGATCACCACCGAAGCCATGATTGCCGAACTTCCGAAGAAGGAATCGGCTGGCGGCGGCATGCCTGGCGGCATGGGCGGCATGGGCGGCATGGACATGATGTGATAGGCGCAAGCCTATCGCCGAAGCCGCCTCTCACCTCACGTGGTTCAGCGCGTCAAGCGTGCTGAACCGGCGGCAAGAAGCAGCCTAGTTGAAAACGATTAAGGGCTCCGGTTTGACCGGGGCCCTTTCTGTTTGAGGCTCCGCGAGCGCACTTCGCGAAACAGACCTGGCCCCGACCCGTTCCAAACCGTCCCCCAATGAAAATGGCCGCACTGTTTCCGGTGCGGCCATTCTTTGACTGAGCTGTTCGACGCCTCACGCTGGGCTTGCGGAGCCGCCGTTTTGGCAGGTTATGCGGCTTCGCTGACCGCCCGCTTGACGCGGAAGAGCAACCGGTCGGAACCAGCGCTGACCGCAACGGCCGAGCCGTCCGGAATCTGGCCGCCGAGAATCTGTTCGGCGAGCGGATCCTGCATGAACTTCTGGATCACCCGCTTCAGCGGACGCGCGCCATAGACCGGATCGTAGCCCTTGTCGGCCAGCCATTCGCGGGCGTCCGAACCGAGATCGATGCTGATCTTGCGCTCCGCCAGAAGCGACAGCAGCCGCTTCATCTGGATATCGACGATCGCGCCCATCTCGTTGCGCTTCAGGCGATGGAACAGGATGATCTCATCGACGCGGTTCAAAAATTCAGGCCGGAACGAGGCTTTCACGACGTCCATCACCTGTTCGCGCACGCTTTCGGAATCCTCGCCCTCGCGAAGAGCGGTCAGGTATTCCGCTCCGAGATTGGAGGTCATGATGATCATCGTGTTCTTGAAGTCGACCGTGCGGCCCTGCCCGTCCGTCAGGCGACCGTCGTCGAGCACCTGCAGGAGAACGTTGAACACGTCCGGATGCGCCTTCTCGATCTCGTCGAACAGCACGATCTGGTAGGGTTTGCGCCGCACCGCCTCGGTCAGCGCGCCGCCTTCCTCATAACCGACATAACCCGGAGGTGCACCGATCAGCCGTGCGACCGAATGCTTCTCCATGTATTCCGACATGTCGAGGCGAACCATCGCGGACTCGTCGTCGAACAGGAAGCGGGCCAGCGACTTCGTCAGCTCCGTCTTGCCGACACCGGTCGGGCCAAGGAAGATGAACGAGCCGATCGGCCGGTTCGGATCCTGCAGCCCGGCACGCGAACGGCGAACCGCACGCGAGACAGCCTGGACCGCATCACCCTGGCCGATGACGGATTTCGCCAGTTCGTCTTCCATGCGCAGCAGCTTGTCGCGCTCGCCTTCCAGCATCTTGTCGACCGGAATGCCGGTCCAGCGCGACACCACATGGGCGATCGCATCCGGGTTCACGACTTCCTGCACCATGGCATTGGTCGAAGTATCCTGGGCTTCGGCGTCCACGAGGCGCTTTTCCAGTTCCGGGATCACGCCATAGGTCAGTTCGCCGGCACGCTGGAACTCGCCCTTGCGCTGGGCGGTCGCCAGTTCGTTGCGGGCTTCGTCGAGCTGCCGCTTCAGGTCAGCGGCAAGGCCGAGCTTCTGCTTTTCTGCCTGCCAGCGGGCCGTCAGCGCATCCGCCTGTTCTTCGAGCGAGGTCACTTCGCCTTCGAGACGCTGCAGCCGGTCGGCCGAGGCGCTGTCGGTTTCCTTCTTCAAGGCTTCGCGCTCGATCTTCAGCTGCATGATGCGGCGGTCGAGTTCGTCGAGTTCCTCGGGCTTGGAATCCACCTGCATGCGCAGCCGCGATGCGGCTTCGTCCATCAGGTCGATCGCCTTGTCGGGCAGGAACCGGTCGGTGATGTAGCGGTTGGAAAGCGTCGCAGCCGCAACCAGGGCCGAATCCGAAATGCGGACCTTGTGGTGCTGTTCGTATTTTTCCTTCAGCCCGCGCAGGATCGAGATCGTGTCCTCGACCGTCGGCTCCTCGACCATGACCGGCTGGAAACGACGGGCAAGCGCCGGGTCCTTTTCCACATGCTTGCGGTATTCGTCGAGCGTGGTGGCGCCGACGCAATGCAGTTCGCCGCGGGCAAGCGCCGGCTTCAGGAGGTTGGAGGCATCCATCGCGCCGTCGGACTTGCCTGCACCCACCAGCGTGTGCATCTCGTCGATGAACAGGATGATCTCGCCGTTTTCAGACTGCACCTCGTTCAAGACGCTCTTCAGCCTCTCCTCGAACTCGCCGCGGTATTTTGCGCCAGCGATCAGGGCACCCATGTCGAGCGCCATCAGCTTCTTGTCTTTCAGGCTTTCCGGCACGTCGCCGTTGATGATACGCAGTGCCAGGCCTTCGGCGATCGCCGTCTTGCCGACGCCGGGCTCACCTATCAGGACCGGATTGTTCTTGGTGCGGCGGGAGAGGACCTGGATCGTGCGGCGGATTTCGTCGTCGCGGCCGATCACCGGATCAAGCCTGCCGTCGCGGGCTTCCGCCGTCAGGTCCCGCGCATATTTCTTCAGCGCTTCGAAACCGGCCTCGGCATTGGCGCCATCGGCGGTGCGGCCCTTGCGGATGTCGTTGATGACCTGGTTGAGCCCCTGCGCGGTCACGCCGGCCTTTTTCAAGGTCGCAGAGGTCGAAGCCGAGGTCTCGATGACAAGCGCCAGAAGCAGGCGTTCGACGGTGACGAAACTGTCGCCGGCCTTCTTGGCCGCCTCTTCCGCGGTCGAGAAAACCTTGGCGAGCGGCTGGGAGAGATAGATTTCGCCATTGCCGCCGGAAACCTTGGGAAGTTTCGCGAGCGCGGCGTCATTGGCGATGCGCGCTTCCTTGGAACTGCCGCCGGCGCGGTCGATGAGCGAGGACGCCATGCCCTGGTCGTCGTCGAGCAGCACCTTCAGCACATGTTCAGGCGTGAATTGCTGGTGACCCGAGGCCAAAGCCTGAGTCTGAGCCGACTGCAGGAAACCGCGGACGCGCTCGGAGTATTTTTCAATGTTCATTACGGTACCTCCAGTGATCGACCCGCCCATTATAAGGCACGGACCGATGATTGAGATTGAGCTCCCTCAAAGGCGAGCCCTGCCGAAGTCTCGGCGTTGCTGGAGATATGGTAAGCGGATTCTCGTGTTTAAAGTGTTCAGAACGTCAAAATCCGCGAGCGGAAACGTCACGAATTTTCCGCGTGACAATCCACAATCGAGCGAATAGAGAAGCCGCATGTCTTTCACGTCCGCCTACGCCTCGCGATTTTATAGCTACCGCTTTCCCCAGCGGATGCGGGTCCGTGCGTAGCTGATTTCGACGCAACGACATTCCCTCAAGCCGCTAGTCTACCTGGCGGCTTTTTCAATTCCGCACGGTAGCGCCAAACAGGAGCCATACCCGTGCCGAATGCCAAACCTGCAGATGCCTCGATAGATACGATCGACGATCGCCGCATCGTCGAGATCACCCCGCTGACCATACCCGCCGACATTATCGCGGAAATCCCGCGCAACGAGGCGGTTACCGAGACCGTGACCCGGACGCGCGACACCGTCCACCACATCCTGCATGGCGAGGACGACCGGCTGATCGTGGTCATCGGCCCCTGCTCCATCCACGACCCGGTTGCCGCGCGGGACTATGCGGCCCGGCTGGAAGAACAGCGACGGCGTTTCAGCGGTGATCTCGAAATCATCATGCGCGTCTATTTCGAAAAACCGCGCACCACCGTCGGCTGGAAGGGCCTGATGAACGATCCGCATCTCGACGGCAGCTACCGCATCGAAGAGGGCTTGAGGATCGCCCGACAGCTTCTTCTGGACATCAATGCGACGGGCCTTCCGGCCGGCTGCGAATTCCTCGATACGATCACCCCGCAATATATCGCCGACCTCGTCAGCTGGGGCGCGATCGGCGCGCGGACGACCGAAAGCCAGGTACATCGCCAGCTGGCATCCGGTCTGTCCTGCCCGATCGGCTTCAAGAACGGCACCGATGGCGGCGTCGCCGTCGCGCTCGATGCCATACTGGCCGCATCGCAGACGCACCATTTTCCGGCGGTGACCAAGGACGGCCGGGCTGCGATCGCCACGACGACCGGCAACGAGGATTGCCACGTCATCCTGCGCGGCGGCAAGCTGCCGAATTATGAGGCGGCCGATGTCGAGGCCGCTTCCAGGGACGCGGCGAAACGCGGCTTGGAGCCGCGCATCCTCATCGATGCCAGCCATGCCAATAGCGGCAAGGATCCGATGAACCAGCCACTGGTCGTCAAAAACGTCGCGACGCAGATCGCTGCCGGCAACATGGCCATCAAGGGCATGATGATCGAGAGCAATATCGTCGGCGGCCGCCAGGACCTCGTACCCGGCAGACCTCTCGTCTACGGCCAGAGCATCACCGACGGCTGCATCGACTGGGAAACGTCCGTCTCTGTGCTCGAAGACCTTGCCCGCTCCGCCCGCGATCGGCGCCAGGCCCGCGCCTGAAGCAGAAGGGCTTTGCTCACGGAAAAAGGCCGCCCGGTTTCCCGAGCGGCCTTCTTGATTTCGTTATTCCAGCCCGTGAGGCTTATTCCGAAGCAGCATCCGCCAGGGCCGGCTGAGAGCCGTCGCCCGAGGCTTCGCCTTCGGAACCACCCTCTTCACCGGCGCCTTCGCCACGACGCGGACGACGCGGACGGCTGCCGGCAGCGCGACGACGGCGCGGCGTGGCTTCTGCCTGTGCCTCTTCCTCGACCGCCACTTCGGCAGGCGTGCCTTCGATTACCGGCTGCGGGCCGGAACCATCCATGACCGGAGCAACCGGCTGAGGTGCTGCGACCGCGGCCGGGACCGGCGTTGCGGCAGCTGCCTGTTCCTGACGGTTCTCGCGGCGGGGCCGTTCGCGCTGCTGGTCACGCTGTTCGCGGGGTTCCCGCTGGTCGCGAGGTTCGCGCTGTTGGTCGCGAGGTTCGCGTTGTTCACGGGGCTCGCGCTGTTCACGCTGCTCCCGGCGCGGCTGCTGTTGCTGGACGTGCGGCTGCGGCGCTTCGTCCATGGACGGCTGCTGCGAGTAACCATTGTCCTCGCCGTCGCTATTGTCCATGTCGTCCTGATCCTGAACGTTGCCGTCCCGATCCTGATACTCACCGCGATTGTCGTGCTGGAACCGATCCTGCATCTGCGCCTGTGCGGCGGCAATGATGCGGTTATAGTGTTCGGCGTGCTGGAGATAGTTCTCCGCAATCACACGATCACCTGAACTTTGGGCGTCGCGGCCGAGCTGGCTATATTTTTCGGCGATATGCTGGGCGGTCCCGCGGATCTTCACGTCCGGGCCGGAGCTATCGTAGGTACGGCTGAGAGGATTGCCGCCCTTGCGGTTGAAGTTGTTATTTCCACCACCGCCGCCGCCGCCATTATTGTTATTGTTGTTACTGCCGCGACCTCGACCGCGTTTGTTCTGCTGTCCTGGCCTCATCTATCGTTCACCAATTCTCTGTCTTCGCTGATAAGGGGCCACGCGGTCTGTCGGACAGAGCCGAACAAGACTTCGCGTGCCGCGCACAGGCCGATCAAAGCGTCCTGCCGCTTGTGAAAGTCAAATTAACTGATTCACGCACCGGGAATTGTTCAACCTTCGCAACTCTTCGAAAAGAGAAGGATCAAAGGGTTGCCCTGTAACCCGAACGAATCGCTGTTCATTCCCAGCCGTCCCAGTGCGTATTTGCAAGCTATCCCGCTTCCTCCGGGAATCCAAGCCTTTTCTTTTGCCTGCAAAATCAAGGATGATTCACGGTAAATACGAGAACTCGATCATTGTCGCCGTAGTCGCGTAGCGCCTCCACCAGCGTAAAGCCGGCGACGCGGAAAATCGCGGTCACGGTTTCCTTTTGATCGAACCCGATCTCGACGCCGATAACGCCGTCCTTTTCGAGGAAATCTCCTGCACTCGCTGCAATCGCGCGATAGGCTTCGAGCCCATCCGGACCTCCATCTAGCGCTGTCAGCGGATCGAAATCCCGGACTTCCGGGTCCAATGCGGGGATAACATCGCTACATATATAAGGCGGATTTGACACGATTATGTCGAACCGGCCAGAAATTGCGTCGAACCAATCGCTGCGGATCGCTTGAAATCTTTCGGACATTCCCAGCCGCGCCGCATTCCGCGACGCCGTTTGCAGGGCGTCCTCCGAAATATCGCTGCCGATCCCTTGAGCTTGCGGGCTTTCTTTCAGCAGTGCCAAAACGATTGCGCCGGTTCCGGTTCCAAGATCGAGAATACGTGCCAAACCCTTTCCTGCGACAATCTGCCTCACATGGGCGAGCATCGAATCTACCAGGATTTCGGTGTCCGGGCGCGGCTCCAGCGTTTCCTTCGAAATCAGGAGCTCCATGCCGTGGAATTCACGTAACCCTAATATGCGGTGCACCGGCTCCCGTTTCAAGCGCCGCTCGACTGCTTTCTCGATGACGGACAATTCCTGGTCCGTCAGGATACGGTCGCCGCCGCTAAAAACTTCCGTCGACGAAAGGCCGAGCAGACCGCCGATCAGCAGCCGCGCCTCGATCGCCGCATCCGACAGGCCCGCCGCCGAAAACCGCGATCTGGCATCCGCGACAGCCGCTCCGAGCGTCGTCATCCGTGTTGCTCGCCGAGCTGCGCCAGCTGGCCGGCCTGGTAGTCGGCAATCAGCGCATCGACCACTTCGTCGATATCGCCTTCCATCATCCGGTCGAGTTTGTAGAGCGTCAGGTTGATGCGGTGGTCGGTCACCCGCCCCTGGGGGAAATTGTAGGTACGGATGCGCTCGGAGCGGTCGCCCGAGCCGACCTGGCTCTTGCGGTCGGCGGAGCGTTCACTGTCCGCCTTCTGGCGCTCCATGTCGTAGAGACGGGTGCGCAGCACCTGCATCGCCTTGGCGCGGTTCTGGTGTTGCGATTTTTCCGAACTGGTCACCACGATGCCGCTCGGCATGTGGGTGATCCGCACGGCGGAGTCGGTCGTGTTGACGTGCTGGCCGCCGGCGCCCGACGAGCGCATCGTATCGATGCGGATGTCCTCCGGCCGGATCTCGATGTCGATCTCCTCGGCCTCCGGCATCACCGCCACGGTCGCGGCCGAGGTGTGGATGCGGCCGCTCGCTTCCGTATCGGGTACGCGCTGCACCCGGTGCACGCCGGATTCGAACTTCAGCTTCGAGAACACGCCGCGTCCGGTCACGGTCGCGATGATTTCCTTGTAGCCGCCCGCCTCGCCTTCGCTTGCCGACAGGACCTCGACCTTCCAGCCCTTGGTGGCGGCATAACGCTCGTACATGCGGAACAGGTCGCCGGCGAAAAGTGCCGCCTCGTTACCGCCGGTGCCGGCCCGGATTTCGAGGATGGCACTCCTCTCGTCGGCCGCATCCTTGGGCAGAAGCAGGACCTGCATGTCCTTTTCCAGCGTCTCGAGCCGCTCCTCGGCCTCCGGCAGCTCCATTTCCGCAAGCTCGTGCATCTCGCGGTCGGTGCCCTTGTCGGTCAGCATCGCGCGCAGATCGGCCACCTCGGCGATCGACTTCTCGTATTCGCGGATCTTGCGCACCACCGGCTGCAGTTCGGAATATTCGGACGCCAGCTTCACATAGACGTCGGCCGCCGGACCTTCCGACATGCGCGCCTCGATCTCGCCGAACCGGCGTTCCAGCTCGCGCATCTTTTCGACAGGAAGCTTCGCCACCCACTAACTCCGTTTATTCTTTTTATCCGCTAGACGGGGATATTGTTGGCCTCGGCGAACCGCAGAAGCAGCGCGCGGATCGGCTCCGGCGACCTTATATCGTCGAGCGCTGCGTTCAATTCAGCGGACAACTTGTCGATGTCAAGCCCGAGCAGCATCGCCTTGACCGGTCCGATCGAGGTCGGGGACATGGAAACCGAGCGGAAACCGACACCCAAAAGAGCCATGGCGGAGAGCGGCTTGCCCGCCATCTCGCCGCACAGCGTCACCACCGTCTTGTTGCGTTCGCCAGCCCGCGCGATATCGCGCAGAATGCGCAGGAACGGCTTGCCGAGATTGTCGAAACGATCGGAAACCCGGGCATTGCCGCGGTCGGCTGCCATGGTGAACTGGAACAGGTCGTTGGAGCCGACCGAGACGAAGTCCACTTCCGCCATCAGTTCGTCGAGCTGCCACATCAGCGCCGGCACTTCGAGCATCGCCCCGAACTGCAGCTTGCGCGGCAGGCTGTGGCCAAACTTCGAAAGATGCTGCACTTCCTTCTGCATCAGTTCGCGCACCGCGTGGATTTCCGAGACCTCGGTCACCATCGGCAGCATCATCTTGAGCTCGGCGCCGGCGGAAGCCCGGAGCAGCGCCCGAAGCTGCGTGCGCAGAAGTCCGGGTCGGTCCAGCGACAGGCGGATCGCCCGCCAGCCGAGCGCCGGGTTTTCCTCTTCCTGGGCGCGGAAATAGGAGACGACCTTGTCGCCGCCGATATCGAGGGTCCGGAACGTCACGGGCCGCCCGGCCGCCTGCTTGATGACGTTGCGGTAGAAGCTCTCCTGCTCCTCGAGCTTCGGCATGGTCGAGGCGATCATGAACTGCAGCTCGGTGCGGAACAGGCCGATGCCGTCGGCGCCGGACTCGGCAAGCTGCGGCAGATCGACAAGCAGGCCGGCGTTCATCTGCAGGCTGATGCGCTTGCCGTCCTTGGTGACCGGCTCGACGTCCCTCAGCGCTCTGAACTGCTCCTGCCGGCGAGCCCGCAGGCGCACCTTTTCCTCATAGGCCTTCTGCAGGTCGAGAACCGGCCGCAGATGAATCTGGCCGTCGTCGCCGTCGATGATGATCGGATCGCCGTTTTCGGCAAGCGCCACGACACCTGCCGCCTGGCCGACGACCGGAATGCCCATGGCGCGTGCGACGATCACCACATGGCTGGTCACCGCTCCGTCTTCCAGCACGAGGCCGCGCAGGCTGGCGCGGGGATAGTCGAGCAATTCGGCCGCACCCATGGCGCGGGCGAGAATGATCGCGTCCACCGGGAAACCTTCGTCGAAGGCGCGGCCGGAAAAACCCGTCAGCTGGCGCAGAAGCCGGTTGGCCAGATCGTCGAAATCATGCATCCGCTCGCGCAGATAGGAGTCGGTCAGGCGCATCATCCGCGCCTTGGTATCGCTCTGGACCTTCTCGACCGCCGCTTCCGCCGTCAGCCCGTTGTGGATCGCCTCTTCCATGCGGCGGACCCAGCCCTGGTCGTGGGCAAACATCCGGTAGGTTTCGAGCACCTCGCGATGCTCGCCTTCCTGGGAGACTTCGCGGCGCGACAGCATGTCGTCGATGGAGATGCGCAATGAGCCGAGCGCTTCCGCCAGCCGCGTGACTTCCTTCTCCGCGTCCTCGTTGAGGAGATTGGTGACGACGATGCGCGGCTCGTGCAGCACCACATGACCCAGGCCGATACCTTCGTTATAGGCGTCGGCGTCGATCGTGATGGCGCGGGTGAGGTCGAGCTCGAGGCCCGGCCTGGTGATCTTCTTGAGCTCGCCGGTGGCGATCATCTCGGCGATCACCATCGCCGTGGTTTCGAGCGCCTCGACCTCGTCCTCACGATAGTTGCGGCTCGCCTTGTTCTGGACGACGAGAACGCCAAGGGTGCGGCCGGCCCGCAGGATCGGCACGCCGAGGAAGGAATGGTAGATTTCTTCGCCGGTTTCCGGAAGGTAGCGGAACGCCGGATGCGCCTGCGCGTCGGAAAGGTTGAGCGGCTGGGCGGACGCGGCGATCGTGCCGACAAGACCCTGGCCCATCTTCAGCTGCGAGGTGTGGACCGCTTCCTTGTTGAGGCCTTCGGTCGCATAAAGTTCGAGAACGCCGTCGGAGCGGAGCACATAGACCGAGCAGACCTCGGCCACCATGTTGCTGGCGATCTGGCGAACGATCCGGTCAAGGCGCTCCTGTGGCTCGAGCGGCTCCGCCATCAACTCGCGTAGCCGCCTCAACAGAACGCGCGGACCTGCCGACAGGTCTCTCATCGGCATATGCTCTCCCGAAACGAGGTCACCCCAACCGCAGGACGGCGCCCGCCACTGCCGGCGCGTCCAAACGGTTCATTCTCAACTCTTATCGAGACCGTAAGCGGAATGCAAAGTCCGAACAGCGAGTTCCGAATAAGCACCGTCGATCAGGATCGAAATCTTGATTTCCGAGGTGGTGATGGCCTTGATGTTGATGGATTTTTCGGCAAGTGCCTTGAAAGCATGCGCGGCAACGCCCGCATGGCTGCGCATGCCGATGCCGATGACCGACACTTTCGCCAGGCCTGATTCGGTCTGGACGACGTCGAAGCCGATCTTTTCCTTGTTGTCGTCGAGCACCTTCATGGCCTTCTGCACGTCGCCTGAAGGCACCGTGAAGGTCATGTCGGTGCGCGAACCGTCTTCCGACGTGTTCTGCACGATCATGTCGACATTGATATGAGCCTCGGCGAGCGGGCCGAAGATCGCCGCCGACACGCCCGGCCGGTCGGCCAGGCGCCGGAGCGAAATCTGCGCTTCATCCTTGGCATAGGCGATGCCGGTGACGACTTCCTGTTCCACGATTTCTTCCTCTGCACAAATCAGCGTTCCGGGCGGATTGTCGAAATCACCCATCCCCGGAGCATCTGGATCATCGAATGAGGAACGCACGAAGGTACGTACCTTGAATACCATGGCGAGCTCGACCGAGCGCACCTGCAGAACCTTCGACCCGAGCGAGGCCATTTCGAGCATTTCCTCGAAGGAGACCTTCTTCATGCGCCGTGCCTGGGGCACGATACGCGGGTCGGTCGTGTAGACCCCGTCGACATCCGTATAGATGTCGCAGCGGTCGGCCTTGACCGCTGCCGCGATCGCCACCGCCGACGTATCGGAACCGCCGCGGCCGAGCGTGGCGATCCGGTTGTCGGGGCCGAGTCCCTGGAAACCGGCGACGACGGCCACCTGGCCCTCGCCCATCCGCTTGACGATCTCGGACCCGTCGATTTCCATGATCCGCGCTGCGCCATGGGCGCTGTCGGTGCGGATCGGGATCTGCCAGCCCTGCCAGGACCGGGCGTTGATGCCCATCGACTGCAGGGCGATCGCCAGAATGCCGGACGTCACCTGCTCGCCGGATGCAACGACAGCGTCATATTCGCGCGCATCGTAAAAAGGCGAGTTGGCGCCGGAGACCTTCGGCATGTCCTGGACCCAGCCGACCAGCTCGTTGGTCTTGCCGGACATGGCGGAGACGACGACCGCGACCTCGTGCCCGGCCTCAACCTCACGTTTCACATGGCGCGCGACGTTGTGAATGCGTTCGAGATTGGCGACCGAAGTGCCGCCGAACTTCATGACGATGCGAGCCATACCGACCAAAACCACTGTTTCGCCTCAAGGATCGGGAGCCTTGGGCGTCTGCTTTCAAACCGCCTCGAAATCCCGGCGTTTATGACAGGATCATCAAGTTGCGGGGTCTCTTATCGAAAAGGCTGAAAAGGCGCAATGGTCAGAACATGGCCGAGCGGTACGCTTCGGCATGAGCTTGCCTTAATGCCGAGCGCAAAAAAGCCACCCATAGGCGGCCTCCTTGAATTTTTGGGCGGGATCAGCGGTCCGGGTTGCCGGTCATCGTCACGGCCGAACCGCTGAGGGGCCGGTTGCAGTCAATCCCGATCTCTGAAGAAACGGTCGGGATATCTCTGCCAGACTGGCGGACGAGGCGGCTGCGCGTCGCCGGGGCTCCAGCTGCGATCACGGTCCCAGCGCGGAGCTCCGTCACGATCCCAGCGCGGCGGCGGGGGCGGAGGCGGCGCAAGACGCGATTCACGTCTCCAGTCGTAGCGGTCCCAGCGATCGCGATCGCGGTAGAAGTCGCGGTTGCGATAGTAGCGGCCCCAATAGTTGCCGACGTCGAACGTGACCATCGGAATGCCGAGGCCCTCGTAATAGTCGGGGGCGACATAGACGCGGTTGGAACGATAGGTCGCCTGCACGTAGTTGCCCGACACCCAGCCGCGTCCGCCGACGAAGGCGACGTCGCACCAGTTGACGCTGCTCATGCAGCCGTAGATCGTTACCGCCGCACCGGCCGGAATGACGTCGACGGCCGGATAGCCGGTGCTTGGCCCTGACCGCATGTTGACATCGGCGGTGGCAACCCCGCGCACGGCCGCATCCGCAATCGACGGCGCCACGAACAGGGCGCAAAGTGCCGCAACGGACATCAGTATTTTCTTCACGGGCTTCCTCCTGAGAAACCAAATGGCGTTCGAACCGGGCTGACATCTGCCGGACGGATTTCGCCGACAGATCAATGTTCGAGACAGCCGCATTGTTCCAGCAAGCCGCTGAATGGCGCATGAATACCCCGTTTGGCAGGCGTTAACCTCTGGCCGGCCCGGTCGATTGCCGCTCGGCGATGTAACAGGCGAGCTCCACCCGCCGCGCCGGGTTTGCAAATCCCGTCATGCCGTCCCTCAAAAGATCGAGCGCCACGGCGCCGAGCTCGCGCATCGGTACATGCACCGTGGTCAGCGGCGGATTGAGGAAGGCCGCCTGCGGCAGGTCGTCCATGCCCATCACCGAAACGTCGCCCGGCACGGTATAACCCACCTGCTGCACGCCCATCATCGCGCCGACCGCGAGACTGTCGCCCGCCGTCAGCACGGCGGTGAAATCGAGCCCGTTTTTCCGCAGCCGGTCGCTCACCGCCTGGGCGGCAAGCTCGGGCAGCCAGTCGTCGACCGGCACGACGAGATCCGGGGGACACGGCAATCCGTGCTGCTGGAAGGCATCCTGCCAGCCTTCGCGGCGGCGGTCGATCGTCCGCCGACCGGGACGCATCAGGAACAGGATGCGCTTATGCCCGAGCCGGATCAGATAATCCGTCGCCAGATGCGCCGCCGAGCGATTGCAGGGCGTCACGCTCGACAGCCGCATCATCGGATCGTCGCCGTTGATCAGCACGACCGGTTTGGCGAAACTGCGGGTGGCGTCGAGCATGCCCTCGTCGTCGACGGTCAGGAACAGCAAACCCGCGACGTCCGGATCGACCCGCGCCTCCTCCAGCACCACCTTTTCCTCCGACTGATCGGCGACGGCACGGGTGACGATGTCGAGCCCGAGAGCCTGGGCGCGGTCCCGCAATCCTTCCAGCACATAGAGCGTGAACTGGTTGCGCACATAGTCGATCATCGCCGCGCTCGAAGCTGCCAGGATCACCTTCTTGCCGGCGACCGGCGTCGGCATGGCGTAATTGGCGTCCTTCGCCGCCTCCATGATCCGCTGGCGGATATCCGCGCGCACCCCCTTCTCGCCGGCCAGTGCCCGCGAGACGGTGCTGAGCGACACGCCCACTTTTTCCGCAATATCCTCCAGCCGCACCCGTCGGCTTTTCTTGCCGCGTTTGCCCGGCACGATCGTCGCTGCCATCACATCCTCCCATCACAGATGCGCACACTGCAAAAAATTTTCAGATTGCGCAATCAATTTTCAAATGTTTTCATGAAGGCATCGCTCGGGAGAAGCGGAGTGAAATGCTGCGCGGCAAGAGCTGCAGCAAAGGGAGGAATTGAGACATGGGCCTTTCAGCCCGGGATATCCGTGAAAAGCTTGATCGCCTCGTGGCCGGCATAACCGGGCTTCGCGACGACGGTCGTTTCCACGAACCCAATCTCGACGGGACCGCCGGCGACTATATCTCTTTCGAAAGCTGGGAATGGCCGCAGGGCGTCGGTCTTTACGGCCTGATCCGTCTCTGGCTGTTCACCGGCCGCGACGACCTGAAGGCGCTGATCGAGAACTGGTATGCGTCCCGCATCGAAACGGGTCTTCCGACGCTCAACGTCAACACCACGGCACCGATGCTCGGCCTGTCCGTCCTCTGGCGCGAAACCCGCGACCCGCGCTGGCAGCCGGTTCTCGACGCCTGGGCAGACCGCGTCATGAGCGAGATGGGCCGCACCGAGGAAGGCGCCTTCGAACATCACGTCTCCGACAAGGTCAATGACGACGAACTCTGGGACGACACGCTTTATATGGTCGCCCTGTTCCTCGCCTCCTATGGCGAGGCAAGCGGCCGCCGCGAACTGGTCGACGAGGCGTCAAAGCAGTTCCTCGTCCATTCCCGTTACCTTGCCGATACCAAGACCGGCCTCTGGTTCCACGGCTGGACGTTCCAGGGCCGCCATAATTTTGCGCAAGCCCGCTGGGCGCGCGGCAATGCCTGGATCACCGCCGGCATGCTCGACCTTTTCGATCTCGCCGAGATTTCAAAGCCGGTAAAGGATTTCCTGCTCGGCGTGCTGACGGCGCAGGTCAACGCGCTGCTGCCGCTGCAGGCTGCCTCCGGTGCCTGGCGCACCCTGCTCGACGATCCGTCGTCCTACGAGGAAATTTCGGCGACCGCGGGTTTCGGTTACGGGCTGCTCAAGGGTTACCGCCTTGGCCTCGGCACGCATGAATGGCGCGTGGCCGGCCTCAAGGCCGTGGAAGCCGTGCTTGCCAATATCGACGAAACCGGCACCGTGCTCAACGTCTCCTATGGAACGCGCATGGGCCATGATCTGCAATTCTATCGGGATATCCCGATCCAGCCGACCGGCTACGGACAGGCGCTTTCGATCCTCTGCCTTTCCGAAGCCATCCGGCATGTGGAACCGGGAAACGAGGCGGCATGACGATGAAGGTTCTCTACGGGGCCGGCCCCAACGACATCAAGACCTACGACACCGCGCGTCTGCGCGCCGAGTTCCTGATGGAAGACCTGTTCCAGGCGAACAAGGTCAGCTTCACCTATACCCATGTCGACCGGCTGATCCTCGGCGGCGCGGTTCCGACATCGTCCACCCTGAGCTTCGGTTCGGGCGAAGAGATCGGCACGCCCTTCCTGCTGTCGGCCCGTGAAATGGGCATCGCCAATCTCGGCGGCACCGGCGTCGTCTCGGTCGACGGCAAGAGCTTCACCCTGGAAAACCGCGACGTGCTTTATGTCGGCCGCGGCGCCCAGGAAATTTCGGTCGCCAGTGCCTCGGCCGACAAACCGGCCCGGTTCTACATGAACTCCGTTCCCGCCGGTGCCGACATTCCGCACCGCCTGATCAAGCGGGCGGAATCGAAGATGCTGACGTTTGGCGATCCCAAACGCGCCAATCTGCGGAACCTGCGCATGTACATCCACCCGGAAGTCACGCCGTCCTGCCTGCTTCTGCTGGGCATTACCGATCTGGCCGAGGGCAGCGTCTGGAACACCATGCCGCCGCATCTGCACGAGCGCCGGATGGAAGCCTATTGCTATTTCGACCTGCCTGAAGAGGAACGGGTCATCCACCTGATGGGCCGCCCGGAAGAGACGCGCCACCTCGTGGTCAAGAACCTCGACGCGGTGCTTTCGCCCGCCTGGTCGATCCATATGGGTGCCGGCACCGGGCCTTATGCCTTCGTCTGGGGCATGACCGGCGAGAACCAGGAATATAACGACGTGGCCCCCGTGGCTCTCAGCGAACTTAGATAAGTGCGGAACCGATGATGAATCCCGAAGCAAACTGGATGCGGAAAACCTTGAAGCCGGGCGAAGCCGTCCGGTACTGGCAGCTCGGCCGCATCACCGAGGAACGGTTCGACGTGCCCGACGCCCCGATGAAGGGCGAGATGGACCCGTTCTTCTTCCTGACCAAGGTCAAGAACTTCATTCCGCACGAATATCCCTGCCGCACCATCTTTGCCGAGACCTATCGCGGCAAGCGCCCGGATGTCCGCGGCGCCTTCGATGCCACCCGCTGGTGGCTGCCTTTCGGCTCGCCGCGGCTCGATCTTTCCGGCTTCTGGTTCCGCCCGACCCGGCTCGCCAGCTGGACCCGCACCTATATCGACGCGGAAACCGCCGGCACGGCAAAGATCCGCCTCGGCACCTGCGGCGGCGCCGTCATCTGGGTCAACGGCACGGAAGCCGGCTGGATGGCGCCCTACAGCCGCAATCTCGAAGCCAAGCAGGAATTCGAGCTGCCGCTGGTCGCCGGCCTCAACGAGATCACGCTGTTCTTCGACGACCTCGCCGAACGTGACGCCCGTTATTTCTACCAGTTCGACTATCTCTCCGGCCCGACTGCCAGCGTCGCCCTGCCCGTTCCGGTCGCAAGCGCCGTCGCAGCCAGCCTCGAACAGGCCCTCGACACCATGTATTTCGATCGCCAGCATTATTTCGGTGGCGACATCACCCTGCTTCTTTCCGAGCCCCTGCCGGTCGAGGTAAAGGTCAATGTCGCGGTCGAAGGCGACTTCATGTCGCGCGAGCGTTTCGATTTCGACTTTACCCTTCCCGCCGGCGCCACCAGCCTCAATGTCGGCCCGTCCGAAAAGGCGCCCGCCGATTTCCGCCATTTCCGCATCACGCTGAACGCCGATGGCTTTGTCGTCTCCCGTTCGCTCGGCGTCGAGATCTGCCATGCCGAAAGCCAGGGCCAGGCTCCTGCATCGCTGAGCGATCGTATCACCGAGACCCTGACGCAGATTTCGGAACATTCCGAACGGGATACGGTGCGTGCCTTCGCCCGCCTCGCGAGCGGCCGCTCCGGGCCCGATACGGACGCGATGATCGAGGAAATCCTGCCTTCGATCGAAGACTGCCACGACTGCGCCGACTTCTCGCTGGTGCCGCTCATCTGGTCGCGCACCGTCTGGGGCAAGGACATCAACGAAAAGACCCGTGCGCGCATCGACGGCGCCATCCTCAACTACCGTTACTGGATGGATGAGCCGGGCAACGACGTGCAGTGGTATTTCTCCGAAAACCACGCGCTGCTCTTCCACACGTCAGCCTATCTCGGCGGCAGTCTCCTCCCAGACGCCACCTTCGCCCGCTCCGGCCGCAAAGGTTCGGAGCAGGCGAAGGTCGGCGCTGCCCGCGTCCGCGCCTGGCTCGACCATTTCGAACATTGGGAAATGGCCGAGTTCAACTCGGCCCCCTACTTCCCGATCGACCTCAAGGGCCTGACCGCGCTGGCTGCCTTGTCGCCCGACAAGGATATCGCCGACCGCGCCAAGGCCGGCATCGTCCGCCTCTGCGAAATCATCGCCCGCTCGGCCCATCACGGCATGGTCACCGCGGCGCAAGGCCGCTCCTACGAGCACACGCTCTGCGCCGGTCGCTCGCTGGAACTCTCCGGCGTCGCCCGCCTGCTCTGGGGCACGGGCTGGTACGGCCGCCGCGTCCACTGCCTGCCGCAGATGGCCGTCTGCCTGCGCGACCACGGTCTCGAAATCCCCGCCGAGCTTGCCGCGATCGCCGATCACCGCGGCAGCCAGCACCAGGAATGGCGTTTCGCCCAGGGCGAAAACTCGTTTGCCGCGCTCTATCACTACAAGGGCGAGCATTTCGCGATGGGCTCGACGGTGCATTACCGCTGGGACGAATGGGGTTACCAGGAAACCATCCTGCACCTGCGTCTCGGCGACAAGCCGGAAGCTGCGATCTGGATCAACCATCCGGGCGAAACCATCCAGTTCGGCTATGGCCGCCCATCCTATTGGGGCGGCTGCGGTACCATTCCGCGTGCCCAGCAGTATCGCGGCCTCGCCGTCCTCGAGTTCACCACCTACGAGGAACAGCCGGATTTCACCCACGCCTGGTTCCCGAAAGCCGAGTTCGATGAAACCCATGTTTCCGGCGGCGTGGCGCTCGCCCGCTCCGGCAAGGGTGCCGTGATGCTGCGCGCGCCCTCGAAGCTGGAGGTCGTGACCGACGGACCGTCGGCGGGGGCTGAACTGCGCCAGTACGGCCAGAAGACCCGCTGGATCGTCCGCGTCTGCGAGGCGGACAATCTGACGGCCGTCGAGTACCGCTTCAGCGGGCTCGCCCCGAGACAGGAATCCGACGGCACTATCGTTGTCGAGGACCCGGAATATGGTACCGTCCGCTTCAGGAAGGACGGCTCCGTGGAGGCCGAAGGCCGCGTGATCGCGCGGGCGGATTACACCGTAAAGGGCGAAGCGACGATGCTGAGCCCCGCATGATATAAAAAGGATTTTCAGGTTAAGGCGCACAGATGTGCGCCTTAAGGAAACCGGACGGGAGGAGGCCCCGTCCATTCAGAGGAGGAAATGAGCATGAAAACCAAATCGCTTCTGGCGGGCGCTGCGCTCGCCCTTCTCATGTCGACGGCAGCACATGCCGGCGACGTGCGGATCATGTGGTATTCGGACGGCGTCGAAGGCGACGTCATGAAGGACCTCGTCGGCCGTTTCATGAAGGAAAACCCGGGCATCAACGTCACGCTCGACAACGTTGCCTACAGCGTCATCAAGGATCAGCTGCCCGTGCAGCTCGAAGCCGGCAACGGTCCGGATATCGCCCGCGTCACGGCGATCAAGGACCTTTCCAGGCATTGGCTGGACCTGCGCCCGCTGGTCAAGGACGCCAAGTACTGGGACGATAATTTCGGCGCCCAGGCCGACTGGATGCGTCCGGACGGCTCCAAGCAGATCTCCGGCTTCATGACGCAGATCACCCTGACCGGCGGTTTTGCCAACAAGACCCTGTTCGATCAGGCCGGCGTTCCGATGCCGGGCCCGAAGGCTACCTGGGAAGAATGGGCCGCAGCTTCAAAGAAGGTGAAGGATAGCCAGAAGCTTCCGTTCGCCATGGCGATCGACCGCTCCGGCCACCGCCTCACCGCTCCGCTGCTGTCCTACGGCGCCAACTATGTCGGCCCGGACGGCAAGCCGGCCCCGCTCGACAAGGGCGCCAAGGATTTCCTGACCAAGTTCGTCGGTTGGGTCGCCGAAGGTTCGTTTGCGAAGGACGTCTGGGTCTCCGCCGGCGGCTCGACCTACCGCGCCGCGGCCGAAGACTTCATCAACGGCCAGCTCGCCTTCTATTATTCCGGTTCCTGGCAGGTGGCCAACCTCGCCACCAAGATCGGCAACAGCTTCGACTGGGTCGCCACCGGCAGCCCCTGCGGCCCGGCAGCCTGCACCGGCATGCCCGGCGGCGCGGCACTCGTCGCTGTGAAATACACGAAGAACCCGAAGGACGTCGCAGCCGTCATGGACTGGTTCGCCCAGGAGAAGATCGTCAAGGAATTCTCCGAGCGCACCCTGTTCCTGCCCGGCCACAAGGGCGTCGTCGACAAGGGCGGCCTTGACTTCAAGACCGACAACGCCTTCGCCAAGGCGGCCCTGACCAAATATGTCGAGGCATCCAAGACCACGTCCGACACAGCCCTGAAGCTGCCCGGCTGGCGCTGGTCCGACACGGTCTATGCCGCGATCGTCACCCGCGTCGGTCAGACCCTTGCCGGCGAACTGAAGCTCGACGATGCCTTTACGCGCATCGACGCCGATATCGCCCAGAAGGTCAAGGACAGCGGCCTTTGATGCCCAATTGGCGAAATTGCTCCGCCCGTCGGGCGGGACATTCTTCTCTCCCCGCACCGGGGAGAGAAATTCGGCATGAGGATACGAGGCGGCGCGGCAAGCTCCCTCTGATCTCCCCCCTTGAGGGGGAGATGTCACCGAAGGTGACAGAGGGGGGTGGCAGCGGTGCAGCGGGTGCGAGGATCTATGAGGTGCCTATGCGACACCCCCCTCTGCCCTGCCGGGCATCTCCCCCTCAAGGGGGGAGATCGGCCAGCCGCAACGCCTTTTTTCCATATGCATTGAATCGATACAGCCGAACGAACAGAACCAGGCCAAGGGGAGGAAGTCATTGAAATGAGCACGACGTCCCTTACAGACCGCCTCGGCAGCCTCCTCATGGCGCCCGTGCATCTCTTGATGCGCATCATCGACATACCGCTGCGCGCCGTCCAGAAAGCGACCGGCATCGGCGGCATGGCGACCGTTTTCCTCGCCCCGAACATGCTGATCTTCGGCATTTTCGTGCTCCTGCCCCTCGTCATCAACTTCGTCTACTCGATGACCGGCGGCACCGCCTTCTTCCTTTCCGAGCGCAATTTCGTCGGCGCCGAGCAGTATCAGCGCCTTTTCACCTGCACGAACTACCTCGATCCGATGTCCTGCCAGGAGGATGCCTTCTGGGCCGCCGTCGGCAACACGTTCTGGTTCGTCATCCTGCAGGTGGCGCTGATGATCTGCGTGTCGCTGATCACCGCACTGATCCTCAACCGTGATCTCGCCGCCCGCTCCTTCTGGCGCGCCGTATTCTTCTTCCCGGTCCTCCTGTCGCCGGTCGTCGTCGGCCTGATCTGGAAGTGGATCCTGCAACGCCAGGGCCTCTTGAATTTCGGCCTCTACCAGTTCGGCATCGAGCCCTATACCTGGCTCACCGACCGCAACTGGACCTTCATCGCCACGATCGGCGTATCGATCTGGGCGCATATGGGCCTCTACACGCTGATCCTGCTCGCCGGTCTGCAGGCGATCCCGAAGGATCTCTATGAAGCCGCCGAAATGGACGGCACCAAGCCGGCGCGCGTCTTCCGGCGCATCACGCTGCCGCTTCTCGCCCCGAACCTTCTGGTCGTCGTCGTCCTGGCGCTGATCAAGGCCGTGCAGATCTTCGACGAGGTCTACGTCCTGACCGGCGGTGGTCCCGGCACCAGCACGCTCTATCTGACCCAGTATATCTACGAGACCGGCTTTGCCTCGGCGCTCCGCAATCCGGGCCTTGCCGCTGCCGCCTCTATCCTGATGGGCCTCGTGCTCGTCGTCCTGACACTGATCCAGCTCGGCATAGGCCAGCGTGGCGAAAAGAAGGGGAAACGCTGATGGGTGTAGCCTCTCGCTTCATTCTGCGCCGCCGCGGCGGCAAGAGCTGGCACTGGACGGACATCGTCACCTGGGTCTGGCTGATCGGCGGACTGATCATCATGTTCGGCCCGGCCGTCTGGCTCACCTTCTCATCGTTCAAGACGCCGGCGGCCCTTGCCGAATTCCCGCCGTCGATCCTGCCCTATATCACCAGCCAGGCGACGGTCCAGGGTTACGACAAGCCGCTGCAGCTCTTCGACGCCAAGATGCCGGACGGTTCGACCAAGGTGCTGGCCGAAGTGCGCCGTATCGGCCTCGTCGCCCAGATGGTCGATCCGAAGGCGCCCGGAGAAATCGTCCGCGTCAACATCGGCGACCGCACGCCGGTCCGCTCGGTCTCGTTCGCTACGGAAAACTACACGACGCCCTTCACGCAGTTCGATTTCCTGCGCTACCTGTGGAACTCCGTCTTCGTGACGGTGACGGCGACGCTGATCACCCTGATCGTCAATTCCATGGCCGCCTTCGCGCTGTCGAAATATGAGTTCAAGGGCCGCAGCCTGGCGATGCTGATCATCCTTGCGACGCTGATGGTGCCGCTTTCGGTGATCATGGTGCCGCTCTATTCGATCATCTCGTCGCTCGGGCTGTTCAACAGTCTCTGGGGCGTCATCCTGCCGACGGTCGCCACACCGACCGGCGTGTTCATCCTGCGCCAGTACATGCTGACCATCCCGGACGAACTGATCGACGCGGCGCGCATGGACAAGGCGTCCGAATGGCAGATCTACTGGCGCATCGTCCTGCCGCTGACGGCACCGGCGCTTGCGGTGCTCGCGATCTTCTCGGTGGTCTGGCGCTGGAACGACTTCCTGTGGCCACTGATCGTCCTGTCACGGCGCGAACTCTACACCCTGCAGGTGGGCTTGAGCATCTATTCCGGCGAGTTGAACGTCCAGTGGCACTTCATCCTGGCGATGACGGTCGTGACGATGATTCCCGTCGTGCTGGTCTTCATCTTCCTGCAGCGTTTCATCACCACCGGCATTGCCGGCACCGGCCTGAAGTAAGGATCCCCGATGGGCGAGATCACACTCACCAAAATCAAGAAATCCTTCGGCGCGGTCGACGTCCTGAAGGACATCGACCTCGAGATCAAGGACGGCGAGTTCATCGTTTTCGTCGGCCCGTCCGGCTGCGGAAAATCGACCTTGCTGCGTACCATCGCCGGCCTTGAAAAGGTCACCGGCGGCGAGATCGAGATCGACGGCAAGCGCGTCAACGAAGTGTCCGCCGCCGACCGCGGCCTTGCCATGGTCTTCCAGTCCTATGCGCTCTATCCGCATATGAGCGTGCGCCAGAACCTCGCCTTCGGCCTTGAAAATTCCAACATGCCGAAGGCCGAAGTGGCCGAACGCATCACCGAAGCCGCCCGCATGCTGGAGATCGAGCCCTATCTGGAACGCCGGCCCGGCCAGCTTTCCGGCGGCCAGCGCCAGCGCGTCGCGATCGGCCGTGCCATCGTGCGCCGCCCGACCGCCTTCCTGCTCGACGAGCCGCTGTCGAACCTCGATGCCGAGTTGCGCGTCTCGACGCGCGCCGAACTCGCGGCCCTGCATGCCCGCCTCGGTTCAACGATGATCTACGTCACCCACGACCAGGTGGAGGCGATGACCCTTGCCCACCGCATCGTCGTCATGCGCGCCGGCAAGATCGAACAGGTCGGCACGCCGCTCGACCTCTACAACACGCCCGCCAACCGCTTCGTCGCCGGCTTCATCGGCGCGCCGCACATGAATTTCTTGGCCGGCGAAGTCACCGAGCTGCAGACCGGCACCGCAACGCTTACGACATCCGGCGGCCACCGCCTTCTCGTGCCGTTCTCGGGCCATTCGCTTTCCGTCGGCGACAAGCTGACGATCGGCATCCGCCCGCAGCACATCACGCTCGCCGGCGACCCCGGCAGTCTCACGGTCAAGGTGCGCCTCGTCGAGGCGCTCGGCTCCGAGACGGTCATCCATGCGGATCTGAACGGCGAAAAGCTGCTCGCGGTCGTGTCCGGCCAGAAGCCGATTTCGCCGGGCGACGAAGCCTATTTCTCCGTCGCCGGCGCCCCGCTGCACCTGTTCGACAGGAATGGGTTGAGGGTGAAGGGGACGTGAACCGCGCCTTGCGGCGGTTCATTAGGACAAGCTGATAACCCGATGATAAGAAGTTGAGCGCTAATATGCCCCAGGGGCAAAGCGTCATCATTGGGAAAGATCATGGGCGAGTATCAGAACAGAGCTGTCGCACTGGTAACGGCAAGCGCGGGTGAAAATTTCAGCTTCGACCGGGAGCAACGCAGCCAGGCCTGTCTCGTGGCCGCGATAGAACTTTTTTACGTTCTTGGCGGTTCTGCCGAAGGGCTTGCAACTGCCGCGGCCACTGCTGCCGCCAGGCCTGCCCCCGCCATCGATACCGCAATTGGCGAGCTGATGAAGGAGATTGCCGCGATCGGCGCCATGAAGGATCTCGACATCATGCAGGCAGCGTACAATACGCTCGACCGGCAGATGCGAGCGATCAAGGTAGATCGAGCAAGACGCAGCCTCTACGACCGCTTTTGACCTGCGCGTCTCCCTCTAGAGATAGCCGCTGAAAAAGGCCAACGTTGCCCGCCGCATCTCCGCCGTCTCGCGGTGACCGACGCCCGCTTGCGGCAGAAACACCAGCGCCCCGAGCGCCTGCGCTCTCAAATAGGCGGCCTCCGTCTCGGCAAAGGCGCGTTCCACCGCGTCAGGCGGTGTCAGCGGATCGTCCCAGCCGACGCAGATCAGCTGCGGCCGCGGCGCCACCAGCCCGGCAATTTCGCCGATCGAGGTCTCGTTGAGCAGCCCCGGCACGGTCAGGTAATGACCGTGCAGATCATGGGCGCCGATTTTGACCAGCGTCGCGAAATCCGCATAACAACACAGATGCGCCGTCGCCTTCACCCTCGGATCGATCGCCGCCAGGAAATAGGCGAGCGTCGCCCCCATCGACAGCCCCGAGATGCCGATCCTTTGCGGATCGACCTCCGGGCGGCCGACGAGCCAGGTCAGCGCCGCCGCTTGTTCGGACAGCATCTGTCCGAACAATGTTTTGCCGTGCCAGAGCGCCGCCTTGGTCGCGGCATCCTCCGTCACCCCGGCCCGCTCGCCAAACGTCGGCATGTCGATGCAAAGCGCCACATAACCTTCGCGCGCCAGAACCGGCCCCGGGGCGTCGAGTAGAGCCGGCCGGCCGTCGACCAGTTCCGATGCGCCGATATCCCAGCGAGCGCCGTGTGCATGGGCATAGAGGATCGCCGGGCCGCGGGTGAGGAAGCCTTCGCTCGGCCGGGTCAGGAAGCCACGCACTTCCGTGCCGTCGTTCAACCGAAACCGCAACCTTTCGAGAATATAGCCGTCGCGGTTTTCCGCGGAACTGTCCGCCAGCGTCAGGGAGACCTCTTCGAAGGCAAGCAGTTCCTTCAATCGCTCAACCGTGATCGCCATCTTGCCCTCCTCCCGGTGCGCCATCCCTCCCCTCCAGAGAGGATAACCGCGATCTGTGCCTGCCAGATCTTCAATGACATAGACGAAATCTCATCCCCTCGCATCCCCGCCTTGTGGTCTTATGCCTACAATCTGCCCGTCCCGTTTCGGCTACACCGGCCCGCATGACCGGCGAGATGGGACCGGTGCCTTGATGATCCGCCGTCATGCAGGCGGGTTGCCAGGGGCTGCGCAGAAAATGGTCCTCCTCTCGCCTTCTGGCGGGGCGTGCGTGTGTCGCACACAACCCGGCATGGCTCCGCAAGGAGGTCCATACCGCCGCAGAGGGACCGGAGTTGCGCGGAAAAATACACCGAACGGGACACGTCGCGTGTCATTATTAAAATTTCCATTCGAGGCACCCGACGTGTCCCGGCCGACCTGAAAACCGCAAAAGCACCAAGGGATGAGTACGCCTTGAGATTGGGCAAGGAAGAACATGGATAAGCCAGATCTTAGCGATTACGAAAAGCTTCGCGCCGAACAGCACGAGGAATTATGCCGCGCCACGGCGTCGATCGGCTTTCTGGGCAACGGCTTCTGCCATTTGCGGGCCTGCGGCCGCCGGCGTGTCTGCAGCGGCCCGATGCTGCCATCGGCGCATCAGATCTGGAAAGTCCGTGCCCAGCAGGAAATCGGCCTGAGCGGCAAGGCCTGCGCCGACCTTCCGCTTTGCATCGCCAATCGCGAACCGCAACATTATGAACTCTTCAAACAGACCTTGCAGAAGCTTCAGCAGATAGCGATCGATGAACCGAATCTCGACGTGCTCCGCGCCTGCATCTTGGTTGCGGCAAGGCGGCGCGCCAAGAAACATCTCTTGACTTCTCATCCGCTGCATCCGACTTCAACAGCGGAACAAGGAGTAGAGCCATGACCGAAGCCGCCCGCACGACGATCGACCAGAGCGAAGTCGACCGGTTTTCCGCGATGGCCGCCGAGTGGTGGGACCCGACCGGCAAGTTCAAGCCCCTCCACAAGTTCAACCCCGTGCGGCTTGCCTATCTGCGCGACCGCATCTGTGAAAACTTCGGCCGCGACGGCAAGAGCCACCTTCCGCTTTCCGGCCTGCGCATCCTCGATATCGGCTGCGGCGGCGGCCTGCTCTCCGAGCCGATCGCCCGCATGGGCGCAACCGTGGTCGGCGCCGATCCGTCGGAAAAGAATATCGGCATCGCCTCCACCCATGCCGCCGAGACCGGCACCTCGGTCGACTACCGCGCCGTCACCGCCGAGCAGCTCGCCGAAGCCGGCGAGACGTTCGACGTCGTGCTGAACATGGAAGTGGTCGAGCATGTCGCGGACGTCAATTTCTTCATGACGACTTGCGCCAACATGGTCCGCCCCGGCGGCCTGATGTTCGTCGCCACCATCAACCGCACCTTCAAGGCCGGCGCGCTTGCGATCTTCGCTGCCGAAAACATCCTGCGCTGGCTGCCCCGCGGCACCCATCAATACGAAAAGCTGGTCCGCCCGGAAGAGCTCGAAAGGCCGATCTCCTCAGCCGGCATGGATATCATCCACCGCACCGGCGTCTTCTTCAATCCGCTGCAGGACCGCTGGAACCTGTCGCCGGATATGGACGTCAACTACATGATGCTGGCCAAGCGGCCGGCGTGAGACAACTTCCAAGGCCTGCCGTTGCTGTGATAAGCTTCGCAAAGCTTCCTTTTGGAGAGACCGATGGGCGAGGCCGTGAAAATCACCGTGACGCTGGAGCCGGACATCCAGGATTTCGTTCGCAACGAGGTCGAACGCGGATCGTTTGCGTCGACCAGCGAGTATATCGAGACGGTCTTGCGCCAGCGCCAAGAGCGCGAACGCGCACGCCAGCAGCTTGACGCGGAATTGCAGAAGGGGCTCGACGATGTGCGGGCCGGCCGAGTGGTGCCGATCGACGAAGCATTCGCGGAAGTCCGTAGAAGGTTGGGCATCACCAAAAGCGGGCGGTGACGAAAGTCACCCTGTCGCGGGAAGCCATCGAGGATCTCGTCAGGATCGGCGACTATATCTTTCCGTCAAATCCCGTTCGCGCCGATACCTTCGTCACGGAACTGGAGAGCAAGTGCCTCCAGCTGGCGAAAATGCCGCTCGCTTTCTCCAAGGTGCCGCATAGCAGCGCCGCCCATATCCGCCGTCGGCCGCATGGGAGTTACCTCATCTTTTACGAGATTTTGGATGCGGAGTTGGTCGTCTTGAGGATTCTTCACGGCGCCCAGGACTACGAAAGCATCCTCTTTCCCGACGATTGATCATCCCCGCCGCCTCCCGCTCGGCTACACTCTCGCTGACAGCACATGCGCAAGCAGGTCGGTCTAATTCTCCGTATTGCGCGCGGAAAGTTCTCGGGCTCGGTCGATGACGATCCTTTCGCCGTTCGGTCCGTAGGGTTCTTTGAAATGGAAACCTTTCGGGTTCGCAGGCCTGAAGACTGGAGGCTCGCGAAATCGAACTCCTTCGACCTCAGCGCCTTTATGAAGAGCGCCGAACAGGCCGAAATTGTAGATGGCCAGCCGCCCCGTTCATTCAGTTCGCGTCTTCGGGAATGACCGGCAAAGGTGCGATCTCGATGCCTTCGTCGAGCAGGTCGCGCACCTCGCCGAGGCTCGCCTGGCCGATGATGCCGCGGGCATCGGCCTCGCCGTAGTGGATCTTGCGGGCTTCCTCGGGAAACTTCTCGCCGACGTCCTCGGCATTGGCCTTGATCGCCGCCACCGCTTCCTTGAGCTTGGCGATCGCCTCGCGGCGTGCCAGGTCCATCACCATCGCCTGCTTCTCTTCTTGCCTGCGGGCGGTCGAAACGGAGGGCGCCATCAGTGTCTTGGAGATCGCGGCGGAATTGCAGACCGGACAGGTCAGGAAGCCGCTCGCCACCTGCCGGTCGAAATCGGCGCTTTCCGAAAACCAGCCTTCGAACGCGTGGGCATTGTCGCAGGAGAGGGAATACTTGATCAAGCGGCCACCTCTCCCGCCGCGTCGGGAACCGCATCGAGCGAGAACTCGCGGGCGTTCTTGAGGTTGGGGATCTTTCCCCGGGCTGCGGCAACGGCGGCAATATCGATGTCGGCGAGCACGACGCCTTCGCCGGTGCCGCCGGCAGACGCCAGCACCTTGCCCCAGGGGTCGACGATCATCGAGTGGCCAAATGTCTCGCGGCCGTCTTCATGCACGCCACCTTGAGCGGCGGCGATCACGAAGGCACCGTTCTCGATCGCCCGGGCGCGCAGCAGGATTTCCCAATGGGCTTCGCCGGTCTGGCGGGTGAAGGCGGCCGGCACGGTCAGGATCTCGGCGCCGGCCAAGGCTTCGGTGCGGAAAAGCTGCGGGAAGCGCACGTCGTAGCAGATCGCGAAACCGAGCTTGGCGAACGGCAGGCCGGCGACCCGCGCTTCGCTTCCCGGCTCATAGGCCGAGCTTTCGCGCCAGCTCTCGCCATTGTCCAGATCGACATCGAACATATGGATCTTGTCATAGGTGCAGATCTGCCGGCCGCTCGGCGCAAACAGGAAGGCGCGGTTGGCGATCTTGCCGCCGTCGACGGCGATCGCCGTCGAGCCGATATGCAGATGGATGCCGAGCTCGCTCGCAAGGCTGCGGGCGGTCGAAACGATGATGTCGCCCGCCTCGTCGCGCAACACGGCACGCATAGCCTTGCGGTCCCGCTGCAGGAAACCGGTCATCTCCGGGGTCTGGATATAGGTCGCCCCGTGCGCCGCCGCTTCACGCACCAGCCGCGCCATGTCGGCGGCGTTCTTTTCCGGATCGACGCCGGAGCACATCTGGATGGCGGCAGCTTTGAAAGCCATGGAAGAAACCTCTCAGTTCGCCAGAATCGGGTCCAGCTTGCCGGCCCGGTCGAGTGCGTGCAGATCGTCGCAGCCGCCGACATGTGTGCCGTCGATGAAGATCTGCGGGAAGGTCGAGCGGCCGTTCGCCTTGCCAATCATTTCCTGGCGCAGTTCCTGCGAATAGGTGGCGTCATGCTCGGTATAGGCGACGCCCTTTGTATCCAGCAAAGCTTTTGCGCGCGCGCAGTAACCGCAATATTCGCGGGTATAGATAGTGACCTCTGCCATGATCGTCTCCGGGCGCGACCAGGCGGGGAAAAGGCCGCGCGCAATAGTGTTTTCTTCTGTCATATAGGCCCGCCGACAGCCATTGCAAAGGTCAAAACAGTGACCTCCGCAGCGCCGGCTTTCCGCAAGGCACGCGTGGCCGAAGAAACCGTCGCACCGGTGGTGTAGACGTCGTCGACCAGCACCAGCCGCTTGCCGAAAACGCGGTCCTCATGGCGCGGCGCGACTGCAAAGGCCGCCCGTACATTATCCTCGCGGGCCCGCGCCGTAAGCCCCACCTGTCGGTTGGTGCGTTTGACGCGAATGAGGGTAGACGGCAGGAACGGCCGACCGGATTTCTGCGACAGATGCCGGGCGAGCTCCGCCGCCTGGTTGAACTTGCGCGAGGCGAACCGCGACCGATGCAGCGGCACCGGCAGGATGGCGTCACAGTTTTCCACGTAACCATCGGAGGCGCGCAGCATCCAGCCGGCCATCATCCCCGCAAGGTCGGTGCGGTCGCGGTATTTCAGCGAATGGACGAGGTCGCGGGCGGCGCCCTCGAAGATTGCCGCCGAGCGCAAACGGTCGAAGACGGGTGGTTCCGCAATCGCCTGCGCCGACAGAATGCCTGGCCCCGGATCATAGGAAAACGGCAGGCCGAGCTTCTCGCAATAGGGCCGTTCGATGAAACGGATTTCCCGCCAGCAGGAGGGGCAGAAGCCCTGATGCGCGCCGGTCCGCACCCCGCAGCCGGGACAGATCGGCGGATAGACGAAATCGCCGATCCATCTCGTCCACCCCGCGGCGAACGATGTTAAAAGTCGCAGGGCATTGACGTTCGGCTCGGCGGACATGACTTGACAATAGCGGATGGAACGCGCCTTTGCGACGGCAGAATACGAGTGGACAACCATGGAAATTCTCTTCGACGAACAGCTGGTGAGTGCCCGCCGCAGACGCGCGATAACCACTCAGGACAACAACGCCGCCTTTCTTCTGGATATCGCCGGCCGCGAGCTTGCAGACCGGTTGGCGGTCGTCGAGCGCCGCTTCGAGACGGCGGTCGAACTCCATGGCGGAACCGGCATCGCCGCCCGCGAAGCGCTTGCCACCGGCAAGATCGGCACCATCCGCCGGATCGAAACCGACGAGACCTTTGCAAAGCCCGGAGATGCCTTCACGGCCGCTCCATTGGAGGACGTGCCGCTCGAACCGGATTCCGTCAACCTGGTCCTGTCGCCGCTGTCGCTGCATCTGGTCAATGATACGCCCGGCACGCTGATCCGCATTCGCCGGGCACTGAAGCCGGACGGGCTTTTCCTGGCGGCGATCCCAGGCTCGGGCACGTTGCAGGAAATGCGGGACGTCCTTCTGTCCGCCGAGGCCGAACTGACCGGCGGGGCAAGCCCGCGCGTCATTCCGTTTGCCGATGTGCGCGATGTCGGTGCGCTGCTGCAGCGGGCGGGCTTTTCGCTGCCGGTCGTCGATGCCGAGACCTACACGGTGCGTTACGACTCGCTGTTCCCGCTGATGCGGGATCTGCGGGCCATGGGCATGACCAATCCGCTCGCGGGACGCAGTCGCGTGCCGGTGACGAGGCGTTTCTTCGTGAGAGCTGCAGAACTTTATGCCGAGCGTTATTCCGATCCGGACGGCCGCATCCGCGCGACATTCTCGATCATCTACGCATCCGGCTGGGCGCCGCATGAAAGCCAGCAGAAGCCGTTGAAGCCGGGCTCCGCCAAGATGCGGCTTGCCGACGCCCTCAACAGTCGCAGCCCGCGCTGAACGGACCCGACCCAAATTCAGGGAACAGGGTCGTCAATGCTGTTAGAGATGGTTTTGAACGTATTCGTCAATGCGTCGGTAAAGGTGGTGAACCCGGCGATCATCGACAGCGAGATGATCCCGATGATGAGGCCGTATTCCACGGCCGTCGCGCCGCTGTTATTATTCAGAAAGAACCTGAAAAGGCGCATGAACTGACCTTTGGATCAAATGGGAGTCCGGCCTCAAAGTCCCGGCGTCAGCAGTCGCTGCCGACGCCATAGCCTTGTACGATGCAGACCGAACCGGGCGTTTCCTGCAATACGCTGCGCCGGATCGTATAATGTCTTGCTCCCTTTTCGCCGGGCTTGATGGAGCCCGTGCTGATCAGGTCGAAATCCTCCTGGACATGCGCCAGACGGCGCTCGTCATTGCGGCTGGCGAGCATCGGCGTCACGATCAGCGAAAGAGCGATCGCGGCCGTCCCGAACAGGAGTGCGATATTCAGCGCGCCGGTTTTGCCGGAGCCATGCGTCGTCCGTTGACGGACCCGCACAGTTTTCCAGAATTCCTCGTCCATGCCTTCTAAAGCCTCATCAACGCGTTACCGGATAAGCCTTGAAGGTGCCACAATCGGCTAAACGATCCCTTAACGCCGTATGAATTCGGCGGCTCTAATTTTATCGATCAGAGGAGATCCTGCAGGATCGGGATCAACGGCTCGTCAGCCGGCGGCATTGGGTAGTCCCGCAGCGCGTTCGACCGGACCCATTTGATCGCCTGCCCTTCCCGCCCCGTCGGAATGCCTTCGAAGCGACGGCAGATGTAGAGCGGCATCAGCAGGTGGAAGGTCTCGTAGCTGTGGCTGGCGAAGGTGAGCGGCGCAAGGCAGGGGATTTTGGTCTGGATGCCGAGCTCTTCCTCGAGCTCGCGCACCAGCGTCTCCTCCGGTGTTTCACCCGGCTCGACCTTGCCGCCCGGAAACTCCCAGAGGCCGGCCAGCGACTTGCCTTCCGGCCGTTGCGCCAGAAGGATGCGACCGTCCGTATCGATCAGCGCGCAGGCGGCGACGAGCAGGATCTTGCGGGGGGTGTCGCTCATGCCCGGCTTTCCTGCCGCCAATAGCGGTATTCGTAGGCCTTGCGGAAGCCGAACTTGCGATAGAGCGCCAGCGCCGGTTCGTTAGTCGAGACGACCTGCAGCCAGGCCGACCGTGCACCGCTGATGCGGGCCCAGCGCAGCGCCGAGGACAGGATCTCGGTGCCGAGACCCTCGCGCCGATGTGCCTTGGCGACGGCAAAAGAGATGATGCCGGCCAGGTCGTTGTCCTGGACGCAGAGCGCCACGGCCGCGGCGCCTTCCTGCGGGTTCTCCTTGATGAAGAAGCCGGATGTCGGCTTGATCGAGCTCAGGATCTCCGCAAGCGCCGGCTTCAGCGCCGCATCCTCGCCGTCAATGGCAAGGCTCGCATCGCAGAACCGGCCGATATCGTGGCTCGGCAAATGATCGAGCGTGTCCGGCAGTTCCAGTTCGGTGAGGTTGACGGTCAGGACGTCGACGGTCTCGAACGCCCGCCAGCCGGCGGCATTGAGGTGGTCGATGAGTTTCGGTGGAGCAAGCGGCGTCTCCCTGACGACCAGCTGCCGGCCATAGTCCTCGAACCGCTTGCGCGCCTTCTCGAGCCGCATCGCCATGTCGCGGTGATCGGACGGGTCGAGCGGCACGATGCAGTTCAAGCGCTTGGAAGGATGACCGCCGGTCAGCCGCACCTGCCAGCTGCCGTCATAAATGACGGACGCCGCCGGCCAGGCTCGAAAGCCGACGGCTTCGAGCCGCCGGACCAATGGCAGATCGTTCTGAGGAGATGATGCTTCGTTCAATTCCTGTCAGCTCCGGTAGTCGCCGTTGATGGCAACATATTCCTTGGTGAGGTCGCAGGTCCAGACGGTCGCACGGCCGCTGCCGAGACCGATATCGACCTTCACCGGAATGTCCTGTTCCTTCATGACGGCGGTGGTCGCTGCTTCGGAATAGGCCGGATCGCGCTCGCCGTCGACGGCGACGCGCACGTCGCCGAACCAGATCGCCAGCCGGTCGCGGTCGGCCATTTCGCCCGACTTGCCGACGGCCATGACGATACGGCCCCAATTGGCGTCTTCGCCGGCGATCGCGGTCTTGACCAGCGGCGAGTTGGCGATCGACAGCGCGATCACCTTTGCCGCGGCATCGCTTTCGGCGCCGGTGACGGTGATCTCGACCATCTTGCGCGCACCTTCGCCGTCGCGGACGACCTGCAGGGCCAGATCCTTGAGCAGGTCATTGAGCGCGGCGCGGAAGCTTGCGAGACGCGGATCGTCGGCGGTCTCGACACGGACCTGGCCATCTTCGGCGGCGGCACCGGTGGCAAACAGCATCAGCGTATCGGAGGTCGAAGTATCGCTGTCGACGGTGACCGAGTTGAAGCTTGGGCCGACGCCGGCGGACAGCAGGCTCTGCAGTGCCGGCGACGCGATGTCGGCATCGGTCGCCACGAAGGACAGCATGGTCGCCATGTCGGGGGCGATCATGCCGGCGCCCTTGGAGATGCCATTGATCGTCACCTTGACGCCGCCGATCTCGGCGGTGCGGGTCGCGACCTTCGGATAGGTGTCGGTGGTCATGATCGCCTTGGCAGCTTCGAGCCAGAAGTCGCCGGTGGCGCCGCTGTTCATGTCGCCGAGCACGCCTGCGAATTTCGTTGCGTCGAGCGGTTCGCCGATCACGCCGGTCGAAGCGAGATAGACCTCGTTCTTGCCGCAGCCGACCGCTTCGGAGGCCGACTTGGCGGTGAGTTCAGTCGCAGCCTTGCCCCTGACGCCGGTAAAGGCGTTGGCATTGCCGGAATTGACGACCACGGCGCGCGCCACCCCGTGCGACAGATTGGCGCGGCAGAAATCGACCGGTGCCGAGGGGCACTTGGAGCGGGTGAAGACGCCGGCGACGGTCGCGGGCTTGTCGAACACCATCAGCAGCACGTCGGTGCGGTTCTTGTACTTGATCCCGGCGGCGGCAGTCGCCATCCGCACGCCGCGGATCGCCGGCATGTCGGGATAGGATTTCGGAGCGAGCGGCGAAACGGAATCGGACATCGGATAATTACCTGGCTCAAATAGGAAAAGGGCCCGGAAGATCCGGGCCCGTCGTCAAATGATTACTGCTGCACCGGGACGTCGCCGTCCTGCATCTTGCTGACGTCTTCATAACCCTTCTTGAGGGCCGCATCCTTGATGTCGATCTTCTGCTCGCTCTTGGCCTTGGTGATCAGAGCCACATACTTGTCGCGCATCACCAGCTGCTTGACCTGGTCCTCGACCTGGTCGAAAGCCGGTGCCGGAGCATCGCGCGTGTCTTCCAGCTTGATGACGTGATAGCCGAACTGCGACTTGACCGGCGTCTTGGAATATTCGCCCTTCTTCAGCGCGAAAGCGACTTCCTCGAATTCCGGAACCATGCGGCCGCGGCCGAACCAGCCGAGATCGCCGCCTTCATCCTTGTTGGAATCCTGGGACTTTTCCTTGGCGATCGCGGCGAAATCCTTGCCCTTGTCGAGATCGGCGATGATCGCCTTGGCCTCGTCCTCTGTCTTTACGAGGATGTGGCGGGCATGCACCTCTTCCTGCTTCGGCAGGGAAGCGATTTCCTTGTCGTAACGGGCCTTGACCTCCGCCGGGGTGGTGGCGTCGATCACATGCTTGCGGAAATAGGCGTTATGCAGCTCGCGGTCGGCGATATAATCCATCCGCTTCTTGAAGTCCGGGGTGTCCTTGATGCCTTCGGCGAGAGCGCCCTTGGCGAGCAGCTTGACGTCGATGGCGCCGGAAAGGGCTGCGACCTTCTTCTGTTCGTCCGGAAGCTGGGCGAGCTGCGGATCCAGGTTCTGGACCGCAATCTCCAGTTCCGACTGATGAATTTCGAGGTCGCCGACCTTGGCAACGACCGGATCCTCCGCCGCAAAGGCGGGAGCCTGGCAGAGGATCGCGGCGGCCAGCGCGGCCGTCATGAGAAACTTGTGGCGCAACATCGATAAAGACCTTTCGATTAAGGATACCGGTTTCAGAACGTCTGATTCCGGCCAGAAAACCTTCACAAACACCGGATTGTGGCCATTCTGTATCGGCCGCCACCGTTGACATCATTCGACCCCCCTCTTATCTGTCACGCAACTTCGCGTCCAGCAGAGTTTCCGGGCGTGACAGGTCATTTTATCGGTATCAGAAACCGATGGTTCGACCGGTCCCGCGCCCCCATGGGACAGATTTCAGAAAGGACCATTCGTATGGTCAGCCTTGGCGGCATCGCCCGCAAATTGTTCGGTTCGGCAAACGATCGTCGCGTGCGCGGCTACCAGCCGACTGTCGACGCCATCAATGCTATCGAGGAGAAGACCAAGGCTCTCTCCGATGAACAGCTTGCGGCCCAGACGGTCGAGTTCAGGAAACTGCTCTCCGAGGGCAAGACGCTCGACGACATCCTGGTTCCGGCCTTTGCGGTCGTGCGCGAGGCTTCCCGCCGGGTGCTCGGCATGCGCCCGTTCGACGTGCAGCTGACCGGTGGCATGATCCTTCACGACGGCGCGATTGCCGAGATGAAGACCGGCGAAGGCAAGACGCTGGTGGCGACGCTGGCGGTCTACCTGAACGCGCTTGCCGGCAAGGGCGTCCATGTGGTCACCGTCAACGACTACCTCGCCCAGCGCGACGCCCATACGATGGGCAAGCTCTACGGCTTCCTGGGCTTGACCACGGGCGTCATCGTCCATGGCCTCAGCGACGAAGAGCGCCACGCCAATTTATGCCTGCGACATCACCTACGCCACCAATAACGAACTGGGCTTCGATTATCTGCGCGATAACATGAAGTACGAGCGTAGCCAGATGGTCCAGCGCGGCCACAATTACGCGATCGTCGACGAAGTGGACTCGATCCTGGTCGACGAGGCGCGCACGCCGCTGATCATCTCCGGCCCGCTCGACGACCGTTCGGAACTCTACAACACGATCGACGCCTTCATCCCCGCACTGACGCCTGATGACTACGAGATCGACGAAAAGCAGCGCTCCGCCAACTTCTCCGAGGTCGGCACCGAAAAGCTCGAGAACCTGCTGCGTCAGGCGGGCCTGCTGAAGGGCGAATCCCTCTACGACGTCGAGAACGTCGCGATCGTCCACCACATCAACAACGCGCTGAAGGCCCACAAGCTCTTCACCCGCGACAAGGACTATATCGTCCGCAACGACGAGATCGTCATCATCGACGAATTCACGGGCCGCATGATGCCCGGCCGCCGTTATTCGGAAGGCCAGCACCAGGCGCTCGAAGCCAAGGAAAAGGTGCAGATCCAGCCGGAGAACCAGACGCTCTCTTCGATCACCTTCCAGAACTATTTCCGCATGTACGGAAAGCTCGCCGGCATGACCGGTACGGCCCAGACGGAAGCGGAAGAGTTCGGCAACATCTACAAGCTCGAAGTGGTCGAAGTGCCGACCAACCTGCCGATCCAGCGTATCGACGAGGACGACGAGGTCTACCGGACCTTCGACGAAAAGTTCAAGGCGATCATCGAAGAGATCAAACAAGCCCATGAACGCGGCCAGCCGGTCCTGGTCGGCACCACGTCGATCGAAAAGTCCGAACTGCTGGCGACCATGCTGCGCCAGTCGGGCTTCAACAATTTCCAGGTCCTGAACGCCCGTTACCACGAGCAGGAAGCCTATATCGTGTCGCAGGCCGGTGTGCCGGGCGCCGTCACGATCGCCACCAACATGGCCGGCCGCGGTACCGATATTCAGCTCGGCGGCAATATCGACATGCGCCTCGAACGCGAGCTCGAAGGCATGGAGCCGGGTCCGGAGCGCGATGCACTGGAAGCGGCAAGCCGCGAAGAGGTCAAGCAGCTCAAGGAAAAGGCGCTTGCTGCCGGCGGCCTCTACGTGATCGCCACCGAGCGCCACGAAAGCCGCCGCATCGACAACCAGCTGCGCGGCCGCTCCGGCCGTCAGGGCGACCCGGGCCGTTCGAAGTTCTACCTGTCCCTCCAGGACGACCTGATGCGCATCTTCGGTTCCGACCGCATGGACAGCATGCTGCAGAAGCTCGGCCTCAAGGAAGGCGAAGCAATCGTCCATCCGTGGATCAACAAGGCGCTCGAACGCGCCCAGAAGAAGGTCGAAGCCCGCAACTTCGACATCCGCAAGAACCTTCTGAAATACGACGACGTCACCAACGACCAGCGCAAGGTGATCTTCGAACAGCGCATCGAGATGATGGATTCGGAAGACGTATCCGAGACCGTCGAGGACATGCGCAGCGAGGTGATCGAGGTTCTGGTCGCCAAGCACATTCCCGAACGCGCCTATGCCGAACAGTGGAATGCCGCGGGCCTTCGCGAAGACGTCGGCCGGATGCTGAACCTCGACCTGCCGATCGAAGACTGGGTCAAGGAAGACGGCATCGGCGAGACCGATATCCGCGAACGCATCACCGAGGCTGCCGACAAGGCAGCGGCCGAGCGCAAGGAGCGTTTCGGCGCGGATATCATGACCTACGTGGAGCGTTCCGTGCTGCTCCAGACGCTCGACCACCTGTGGCGCGAGCATATCGTCAATCTCGACCACCTGCGCTCGGTCATCGGCTTCCGCGGCTACGCCCAGCGTGATCCGCTGCAGGAATACAAGGCGGAAGCCTTCGAGCTGTTCCAGGCGCTGCTTGCCAACCTGCGCGAGGCGGTCACCGCCCAGCTGATGCGCGTCGAGCTGGTGCAGAACCCCGAGCCCCCACAGCCGCCGGCGATCTATGACGAACAGCATGTCGATCCGACGACCGGCCTCAACCAGGTCACCGGCTTCGACAGCGAGAACTTCATCGCCGCACCGGCCGACCGCCGTCCGGAAGATCCCTCCACCTGGGGCAAGATCGGCCGCAACGAGGCCTGCCCCTGCGGATCCGGCAAGAAATACAAGCATTGCCACGGTGCCTTCGAACAGGCCTGAAGCTTCTGCGAAAACCCCATCCTTTCAACGCCGCCCCCTGCCGGGCGGCGTTGTCGTTTCCGCGGTAGGGCCCGCGCAATCGTCAATCCTTTGACGCCCGGGCGAACCCTTTCTTAACCCTGCTGTGGCAACACTTTTGCCCATTGTTCCCGTCGTCGTTACGAGTATTGCGTGCCCATCATGGCGGTTATCGAAACAGCGGAAAGATTGCTTCCGCCTGGTCTGAGGACCCGGCTCGCTCCGCTGACCCGCAAGCTCGAATCGATCCTCACCGATGACGACGAGACGGCCCGCGCCCAGCGCCGTGCCCTGATTGCCTTCGTGATCCGCGTCTTCAGCGCCGCCATCGCCTTCGTGTCGCAAATCGTGCTCGCCCGGCTGATGGGAGAGTTCGAATACGGCATCTTCGCTTTCGTCTGGGTTCTGGTCGTGCTCGCCGGCAATCTCTCCTGCCTCGGTTTCCACACGTCCGTCATCCGCTTCCTGCACCAGCACAAGGCACGCGACGAGGTGGCGACGGTGCGGGGGCTCAATCTTGCCGTCCGCCTGGTGGCGCTGATCTCGGCAAGTGCGGTGGCCGGCCTCGGCTTCCTGTTCCTGCATGTCTACGGCCACACGGTCGAGGCCTATTACCTCGTGCCGGTATCGCTCGCCTTCTTCACCATACCGATGATCGCGCTCGGCGACGTGCTCGACGGCACCGCGCGCTCGAACGGCTGGACGGTGACGGCGCTGAGCCCCACCTACCTGATCCGCCCAACCCTGATCCTCGTGTTCATGCTGGCCGCACTCTGGTTCGGCGCTGACCACACGGCCGTCACCGCCATGCAGGCAGCCCTTGCGGCAACCTATGTCACGACGCTCTCGCAGCTGCTGCGCCTGACGCTGCGCCTGCGCCGGCTCTACGGGACCGGTCCGATACGGTTCGAGATGGGCGCCTGGTTCCGATATTCGCTGCCGCTCTTCCTGGTCGACGGCATCGGCTTCCTGCTGACCAATGCGGACGTCGTCGTTGTCGGCCTTTACCTGCCGCCAGACCAGGTCGGCATCTATTATGCCGCCGCGAAGACGATCGTACTGGTGCAATTCGTCTATTTCTCGATCAAGGCTGCCGCCGGCCCCCGCTTTTCCGCGATCATGGCGGAGGAGGACATGACGGCGCTGGCCGCCTTTGCCGGCCAGACCGCGCGCTGGAGTTTCTGGCCGTCGCTTGCCGTCGGGCTTATGGCGCTCGCTTCCGGCGAGCTGCTTCTGTCGCTGTTCGGCAGCGCGTTTACGGCCGGTTACTGGCTGATGGCGATCCTGTTTTGCGGTATCCTTGCCAAGTCGATGGTGGGGCCCGGCGAGGTCCTGCTCAGCATGGCCGGCCGCCAGAAACTCTGCGTGTTGCTCTACGGCGTGACGCTTTTGGCGAGCATCGGCCTCAATATCGCGCTGATCCCCCGCTTCGGCCTGACGGGTGCGGCCATGGCCACGGCGTCGGCGATGATGATCGAGGCGATCCTGTTGCATATCGCAGTCCGGCGCACGCTCGGCATCGTGCTCTTCGCCTTTGCCGATCCGACGCCCTCTGCTCCTTCAAAGGCTTCCTGATCATGGCGCAACCTCCGTTCAGCAGCGAATTCGAAGGCAATGGCGGCGGCCGGATGAGCATGGTCCAGGCGTTCCGCGCCGAGCGGCCGGATGCCGATACCCATCTCCAGGTCGGCCGGCCCGGCCGCGAACTCTGCCTCTATCCCGCCGCCTTCGGTTACGACCTGCAGGAAGAGCTCGAATTCCTCTCCAACCGCGCGCTGGAGCCGAACATCTTCTTTTCGGCCCGGCTGCTGGCCCCCGCCATGCCGCGGGTCGAGGACAAGCAGGTGCGCCTGGCGTTGATCCGCGACGAGATCGGTGCGCGCAGTCGGATGCGGCTGCTGATGCCGTTCACGGTCGAAAAGCCGGGCTTTTCCGTCGGCGCCTCGATCATCCGCGCCTGGGCCAATCCCTTCGGGCCGGTCGGCACACCGCTCGTCGACGCGGAAGATTCAGCCGAGACGATCGACAACCTTTTCGAGGCGCTGAGCATGCGCGAAGCCCGCCTGCCCTCCGTGCTGGTGATGCCGGACGTCAGGCTTTCCGGGCCGTTCGCGCAGCTCGCCAAGGCGGTCGCGATCGGCCGCAACCTGCCGGTTGCCGTTACCGATCCTCATCTCCGACCGATGCTCGAAAGCCTGCTCGATGGCGAGGCCTATCTCAAGCACTCGATCTCGTCGCACCACTACCGCGAAATGCGCCGCCTCTGGCGCAATCTCGGCAACAAGGGCTCGCTCAGCTATTCGGTCGCCCGCCAGCCGGAAGAGATCCGGTTGCGGATGGAGGAATTCCTGGCGCTCGAAGCCAAGGGCTGGAAGGGCCGCAAGCGCTCGGCCCTGATCAACGACCGCTACCGCGCCGCCTTCGCCCGCGAGGCGATCACCAACCTGGCGGAAATCGACGCCGTCCGCATCCACACCATCGATTTCGACGGCCGCGCGATCGCTTCGCTCATCGTCTTCATCATGGCCGGCGAGGCCTATACGTGGAAAACCGCGTATGACGAGAGTTTCTCCCATTTCTCGCCCGGTAAGCTCCTGATGGTGAAGCTGACCGAATGGCATCTCGACGACGCCAACATCATGCGCACCGACAGTTGCGCGGTTCCGGACCATCCGATCATGAGCCGTTTCTGGGAAGAGCGCGAGGAAATGGGCACGCTGGTGATCGGCCTGCGCCAGAACGGCGACCGCGACGTGCGCCAGGTGGCAGCCCAGCTTCACCTCTACCGCAACACCCGCAACATGGCCCGCATGTTGCGCGAGAAGATCATGTCGCTCGCCGGCCGTTCGGAATGATCAGCCCGTAGCGATCACTCGGCGGCCGCCTTGTCGCGCAGCAGCCGGCGGATGACCTTGCCGCTGGTCGTCAGCGGGATGTCGTCGACGAAGGCGACCTCGCGCGGATATTCATGCATCGACAGCCGCGTCTTCACCCAGTCACGGATCTCCAGAGCCAGTTCGTCGCTCGGGCGATAGCCGGGTGCCAGCGCTATATAGGCCTTGACGATCTCGGTGCGGATCGGGTCCGGCTTGCCGACCACGGCCGCCAGCCGCACCGCCGGATGGCCTGTCAGACAGTCCTCGATCTCGCTCGGCCCGATGCGGTAACCGGAGGAGGTGATGACGTCGTCGTCCCGCCCGACGAATTCCACATAACCGTCGCGGTCCTTCCGGCCGAGATCGCCGGTAATCAGCCAGTCGCCGACGAACTTCGCTTCCGTCGCCGCCTCGTCGTTCCAGTAACCGAGAAACATCACCGGATCCGGACGGCGGATGGCGATCTGCCCCATCTTGCCGGCCGGAAGCTCGATGCCCCTGCCGTCGACCACCGCCACATGATGGCCGGGCACCGGCCGCCCGATCGCTCCGCCGCGCGAAACGCCGAGATTGGCAGCTGAGGACAACACGAAATTACATTCGGTCTGGCCATAGAACTCGTTGACCGTCAGCCCCAGCGCCGCCTTCGCCCAGTCATAGGTCTCGCGTCCGAGCGCCTCGCCGGCCGACGCGATCGTCCGCAGCTTGAGATCGTATTTTTCGAGCGGCTTTTCGACGGATTTCAGGAGCCGCAGCGCCGTCGGCGGAATGAAGGCGTTGCGCACATCCATCTCGGCCATGATGCGAAAAGCCATGTCGGCATCAAATTTCTGGGCCGGCGAGGAGACGACCGGAATGCCGAGCATCAGCGCCGGCATCAGCACGTTGAGCAGGCCGCCCGCCCAGGCCCAGTCCGACGGCGTCCAGATCCGGTCCCCTTGCTGCGGCGCAAATTCATGCGCCAGCTGGAAACCCGGAATATGGCCGGCCAGCACCCGATGGCCGTGCAGCGCCGCCTTCGGCGGGCCGGTCGTGCCGGAGGTGAAGATCATCAGCGCAGGATCGTTCGGCCCGCTGTCGACGACCTTAAACAGCGGGGGATGGGCGGCGATCAGCGCGTCGAGCGCCAGCAGGCCTTCGCCGGCCGGCGGCTCGCCGGTGACGATCACATGCCGCAGCTCCGACAGCTTTTCGCTTAAGGCTGCCAGCCGCGACAGGCCGAAGGGATTGGTGACGATCGCCGCAGCACCCGATGCCTTCAGCCGATATTCCAGAGCCTCGGCCCCGAACAGAAGCGCCAGCGGCAGGGCGATGCCGCCCATCTTGTAGATCGCCACATGCGCGATCACCGTCTCGAAACTCTGCGGCAGAAGAAGTGCGACGCGGTCGCCGGGCTTGAGGCCGAGCGCGACAAAGGCGTTCGCAAGCGAGGCGGATCGCCCCGACAGCTCGCCATAGGTCAGAGCCCGATGAGCGCCATCCGGGCTGAAATGCTGGAGACAGATGCGCTCCGGAAATTCTTTCGCCCAGGCATCGCTGACCACCTCCCCCATGTTGAATCGCTGGGGGATCTCCCAGGCGAAATCGTCAAAAAGGTCTTCATAGGACGTTCGGGCAGGCAGTTTCATGGGCAGCGCTTCTATTTTTGCTGCACCAGCTAACATCCGGGATGCTTAAAATACAAGGGGGACACGGGAGGGGACCTGACATGGCGGCCTCCGGAGGCCCAGGCGGCACGCATGTTCCGGGAGGCGCCAAAGACGGCGATCTGCCGCCGAGGATCGGGAAAAACGACATCGAGCGGCCTTGATCCGGGACAATTTCGCAGCTGCGAGGCATGCGGGATTGCAACCTCACTTCACCCTTGCATGCCGGTGCGGGCCCGTGATAGAGCGCATACCGCTACCCAAGTGCCCCGTTGGCGGAATTGGTAGACGCGCCTGACTCAAAATCAGGTTCCGAAAGGAGTGCTGGTTCGATTCCGGCACGGGGCACCACATCTCCTGGAAGCTCTAATGTGATTGCGGGTTTCCGGCGCAGTGATTGCGTGCGTGGGTTCGTTTTAAATTTAAGCGGTACAAGGCCTAATTTTCCAGGAAGCACACCGACTCGGTGAGACAGGTTCTTTGGTCAACTGCTTTCCCGTTCGCCAGGTTATGCATCTCTTAAGGCAGTCGTCCGCGCTAGTTCGTAAGGTTGTGGAAATAGCTGAAGTGTAAACAGTGTCACTATTGGTTGGATGAAATAGTCTCGGGACGACAAGTGGATCACCTGATCTTTTTTATGGACGACTTCGGCACACGGACTATGTGCAAGCCAGGTGTAGAGCAGCCTCTTCCGCTCAATGAATTCAGTTTCGGTCTGGGCGGTATCATTGTTCCGTCCGAGAGCGTTGGAGAGCTGTCGGAAACAGTGTTGGCCTTCTGTGAGCGATGGGATGTTCCGGAGTTGCATGGGAATAAAATCAGGGGTCGTAAAGGGAAATTCGGTTTTCTGAAAACTGATGATGCCGCCAGAGAACGGTTTTTCTCGGAACTGGACGGTCTTATCTCGGATCCCCGAATTACGGCCCATGGCTGCGTCATCTGCAGGCTTGGTTATCGCGACCGCTATCTAGAAAAGCACCCGGTAGCCTCCAGGTGGCAGATGTCCCGTACTGCATTCGACATTTCTGTCGAGCGGGCAGCAAAATACGCAAGATTGATCGGCCACCGGATGTCATTGGTCTATGAACGTACTGGTAAAGCTGAAGATCGGCTGATCGAGAGCTATTTCCAAGGGCTGCTTGCAACGGGGACCGAGTTTGATTCCCAAACATCAGCGGTGCACGCACCTCTCCCGCAAAGTGAGCTTGCAGAAACGCTTATGACCATCTGGCCTGATGGAAAAAACAATCCGATGCTGCAACTGGCCGATCTGGTACTGCATCCTTTGTGCAATCAGCCAACAAAACGACCCGACAGAGCCTATGAAAGGCTTTTGGCGTCAGAACAGATCATTGATTTCAAAAGCGACGATCCGACTATAGCCGTCAAATATTCTTGCTATGATGGATCGTATCAAGAGTGGGTGCCGCCCAAAAACACATAAGGGACCCGAAGGTCCCCTATGGCGGTCGGCGTATAGCCTAACCCCGTGGCAATGCCATAACATGTATCTATCGCACTTTCATGCCGTTTGCAAGATTCTTATGTCGGCTGCGTCCCATCGGTCGCCCCAGCATGCAAACGGACCGATACCTTGTGCGACTCCAACATGTTGCCAGGCCTTTCAATCGTTGCGATACGGCTACTGTTAAGACAGGGACAATCCCTACGGCGCTTCCACCACAGCAACGTGCCGTAGGGACGACCTTATGGGCAGCACCAAATGGGGCCCAAAACAACGCGTTGGTTGCTTGGAAAAAAGTACCGGAACAGATGGCCCACATCAGCGCTCGCAGGGATTAACCTAAAGAGCGCAATCACTCTGGGTAGCGATTGAACTGGGCTCACTTGTGGGGAAGATGGCGCACCCGACAGGATTCGAACCTGTGACCTTTGGAATCGGAATCCAACACTCTATCCAGCTGAGCTACGGGTGCTAACCTGAAAGACGATGACTCGTCTCCGTCCGATGGTGGTTCTTAACTCAGGATGTTGCCGGCATCAATCGCCAATTTGCGGCGGATGCAAATCATCTGGTGGCGGCGTTCTATTTGTGGCACCCGCGGCTTCCGGCGAGCCTTATCCCATGGTCCCGGCACTGGCCGTTGCCTTGTCCCCGGAAAGCCCGGTCTTCAATTCAAGATAATTTGTCTTACCGCGCCGCCGCATCTGCTCTAAGTGAAGCCATGGCACCCCCGCCGGTCGAAACCATTTTAGGAGAGGCGCATGGCGCTGACAGCTTCCACACCCCGTTCCCGCGTCGGCATCGGCTACGCCATCGTCCTGACGCTCGGCATGGCGGCGACGGTCGGCGGGGCGCTGGCTTTCCAGTATATCGGCGGCTATATCCCTTGCGCGCTCTGCCTGCTGCAGCGCAATCCCTATTATTACGGTATTCCGGTCAGCATTCTGGCGATCGTCGTCTCGATGATCGGCCTGCCCGCCTGGGTCACCCGCGCGCTGCTGGTCGTCATCGGCGTGATGATGCTGGTCGGCGCCGGCATGGGCGTCTATCATTCCGGCGTCGAATGGGCCTTCTGGGACGGTCCGGCAAGCTGCGGCGGCGGGGCCGGCGTCACCACCAATGCCGGCAGCCTGCTGTCGGACCTGAACACGGTTCACGGGCCGTCCTGCACGCAGGCAGCCCTTCGCGTGCTCGGCCTCTCGTTTGCCGGCTGGAACGTGATTGCCAGCGTCATCCTGGCGGCCATCGCATTCGTCGGCGCCAAAAAGGCGGCCTGAACAACCTGATGCGGAACAATCCGGGGCCTGGCTGGACCGGGCCCCTTCCGTTTCCGGCACAAGGCCGGTGTCGCGCGGGTGTCTGGAACAAATTGCGCAAGCCTGCCGCTGACAAAGGCTTCGACGGTCTCTAAGATCGCCGCATGAACTTCTTCGAGAGCCTGCTCGTCCTGCTGCTTGTCGCGATCGTGCTTCTGCAGATTTCGCGCCGGCTTTCCGTGCCCTACCCGTCCATGCTGGCGCTGGCGGGCGCCGCGGTCGCGCTGGTGCCGGGCACGCCGTATATCTCGCTCGACCCGGAAACGGCGCTCGCGCTGTTCATCGCGCCGGCGCTGCTCGATGCGGCGTTCGATTTTCCGATCGGGATTGCCCGCCGGTTCTGGCTGCCGCTGCTGGTGTTTGCGATCGGCGGCGTATGCGTCACCGCGGTTGCCGTCGCCTTCGTCGGCTGGACGGTGGCTGGATTGCCGATCGCAGCGGCGCTGGTGCTCGGCGCGATTGTCGCCCCGCCCGATGCCGCCGCCGCGACGGCGGTGCTGTCGTCGATGTCGATCCCGCGCACCACCGATACGGTCCTTCGCGGCGAAAGCCTGTTCAACGATGCGGCTGCGCTGCTGATCTTCGACGCGGCGCTCTCCGTGCAATCGGCCGGCAGTCTCGATGCGGGCGTGGCGCTGCATCTTGCCGTCGCGGTGCCCGGCGGCCTGCTGCTCGGGGTCCTGGCCGCCTGGGTGGTCCGGCATCTCATGCGGTTCGTCGCCGGTACGCTCGGCGGCATCCTCCTGCAGTTCGTCCAGACCTTCCTTCTGTGGATCCTCGCCGAACGGCTCGGCCTGTCGGCGGTGCTTGCCATCGTCGCCTTCGCAATGACGCTCGCGAGAAGCAGCGAAGCCCGCTCCTCGGCGCGCATGCGGGTGCAATCCTACGCGGTCTGGACCGCCGTCGTGTTCGTTCTCAACGTCATGGCCTTCCTGCTGATGGGCATGCAGGTTCGCGACATCGTCGGCGGAATGCCGGCGGATCACCTCTGGGATGCGGCCCGCTTTTCGCTGCTGACGATCATGATCGTCATCGTCGTGCGGTTTGCGGTCTGCGTCGGCTACAATCGGCTCACCGCCTGGCATGAGCGCAGCCGCGGCAGGCCGGAACCCGCGACGACGACCCAGGCACTGCTGGCCGGCTGGTGCGGCATGCGCGGCCTCGTGACGCTTGCGACCGCCTTCGCCCTGCCGGTGGACTTTCCGCAGCGCGACGTGGTGGTGCTGACCGCTTTTTCGGTGGTGCTTGCGACCCTCGTCGTCCAGGGATTGACGCTTACCCCGATCATCCGCTGGCTCGGCCTCGACCGACGCGCCGAGGGGCATGGCGAACTCGCCGTCATCCGCGGCAAGATCGCGCTCGCCGGCCTTTCCAGGCTCGACGGTGCGACCGAAACGGAAGCCGAATTGCTGCGCTCCAAATTCCGCATCGAGCAGCTGGCCGCCTCCCGGATCGAGGACGCCAACTCTCTCGAGACCTACCGGCGGCTGGCCTTGAAGGCGATTGCCGCACAGCGGGAAGAGCTGGAAAAGCTTCGCTCCGTGCACAAGGTCAATGTCGACGAATACAATCTGCTGCTCGAAGAGATCGACTGGCGCGAGCTTTCGGTCCTGCCGGAAGATGCGCGCCGGATCGAGGAAAGCTGATCCACCCGCCAGTCAATATCGTCTCCTTTTATCGAACGAACTGTCAATCATTGTTCATCTTCCGGATATGGGCGGGATGGGGCACATACGGTCCCAGAGAATTCAACCCGCGTGTCCAACCAGAGACACCGATCCGGAGATCACAAAATGTCCACCACAGCCACCAATTCCCTGCTTCTCGTCGGCCGCGTTCTTCTGGCCGGCATGTTCGTCATGTCCGGTTTCCAGAAGCTCGTCGATCCCGCCGGCACCGCCGGCATGATCACCGGCGCCGGCCTTCCCGCCGCCACGCTGCTCGCCTATGTCGCAGGCCTCTTCGAACTGATCACCGGCGCTTGCCGTTCTGACCGGCTTCCAGACCCGTATCGCAGCAATCCTGCTTGCGCTCTTTTCGGCTTTCACCGCATTCGTCTTCCATTCGGGCGCCATCAACGTCCCGGGTTTCCCGGAGGCCGCCAACGGCCTGCTGACGGTGTTTAACAGCCTGATGATGATGAAGAACCTGACGATTGCCGGTGGGTTCCTGGCTCTCGCCGCCATTGGCGCCGGTGCATTTTCTGTCGACGCCCGCCGTGGTTCTGTCGCAATCGCTGCCTAAGCTTTCGAAATTCCCTGCCCAAGACTGCCCGCCGGATGAGAAGTCCGGCGGGTATTTTTTTGAGCTCAATCGGTCTGGACGGCTGGCAGTTCGCTCATTTCGGGCAGCCAGGAAACGGCAGAGCGGCACCACATCTGCCGTTGCGGCTTCAACTCCGCCCGCTGATCGATGCTGCCCCAGCGAATGCCCCAGATCCTGGCCGCCTCACCTTCGCCATTGACGAAAAGGGGCGAGCCGCATTCGGGGCAGAAATACTGCTGGCGGACGCGGCCGCTCTCGGCCACCTTGCGGTAGAGTTTTGGCTCGTGCCCGGTGAGTTTCAGATCGCTTTCCGGGACGACGGCGGTGACACGAAACGGCGAGCCGCTGAGCAGCTGGCAATCGGTGCAATGGCAGATACCGACCCGCTTCGGATCGAGTTCCGCCTCATAGGTGACATAGCCGCAATGGCATCGACCGGTTACATGCATCGTCCTTCCTCCCCTTCAAAAACTCAGAGCACGGCGCGGACTGCCTCGACGATCCTGGCTATCCTCGGATCCTCTTCGTGAGCCGGCTTGCGGGCCCTGACCAGGCAGGCTTCCGACTTCAGGATCACGCCATCCGACAGGATCTTCAGGTGATTGGCCCTGAGCGTCGATCCCGTCGAGGTGATATCGACGATGATGTCCGCCTGGCCGGCGGCCGGCGCGCCTTCGGTGGCGCCGAGGCTTTCGACGATGCGGTAGAGCTGGATGCCGTGCTGGCTCGAAAAGAACTGCTGGGTGAGCCGCCAATATTTGGTGGCAATGGCCAGCCGCCGGCCATGGCGGGCGCGAAAATCCGCTGCCACGTCGCCGAGGTCGGCCATGGTTTCGACGTCGAGCCAGATTTCCGGCACCGCGACCACCACATCGGCGTGGCCGAAGCCGAGGCGGGCGCAGAATTCGACGCGACCGTCAGCACCGGCCATGCCTTCGCGCACCAGGTCTTCGCCGGTGACGCCGAAATCGACGGCGCCGCTTGCAAGCTCGCGGGCAATCTCGGAGGCCGAGAGATAGGCGACCTCGACGCCTTCCATGCCCTCGATGCGGCCGCGATAGGAACGGTCGTTGCCCACCGCGGAAATGGCAAGCCCGGCGCGCTCGAAGACCTCGGCGGTCTCTTCCTTGATACGGCCCTTGGAGGGCAGAGCGATGGTGATCGCGCTCATCTCAGTGCCCTCGCAGCTTCAATCCGGTCCAGCCAAAGCGAGAAACCGACCGCCGGGATATGTTCCCTGGCGCCGAGCAGGGTCAGCAGCCGATCGAAACGGCCGCCGCCTGCGAGCACCGCCGACGACCCCGCCTCGGTCACCTCGAAGACGAGCCCGGTATAATAATCGAGCGGCCGGCCGAAGGCGGCGCGGTAGGTCATGGCCGAGAGATCGGCACCGGCATTGGCGAGCGCCGCCAGCCGGGCGTCGAAGCGGGAAACCGCCGCGCCGAGCTTCAGCCCGGCGGCATCGGCAAAGCCGGCCAAGGCGGCGGGCGCTTCGGCGAGCGGCAATTGCAGCGTCAGGAACTCGCGCAGCAGCAGCAGCGCGGTGCCGTCCAGCCGGGTTTCCGCCAGTTCCAGCTTTTCCTTGAGCCTTTTTGCGATCTCGGTCGGCGAACGGCTGGCATTGGTGGAATAACCGGTTTCCTGCATGGTGCGGTCGATGCGGGCGACGAGATCCGCCTCGTTGTCCGAAGCGATCAGTTCGGCGATCTGCGGATCAAGGCCGGTGACCGGCTGGGGCTTGGCGAGCCGCTCCAGCAGCGCTTCGAGATGGGCCATGTCGCCGAACGCGTGGATCAGTCGCCGCTGCCAGCCGAACGGCAGGCCGAGCGCCTTGACCACCGCCTCGAACACCGCCTGGTCGCCGAGTGTGAGCGCGAGCTTGCTGCCGGGCAGCAGCGCTTTCAGGATGCCGGTCGCATCGCCAATCGCGCGGGCGTCGGAACTGGCGATATCCTTATTCCCGAGATCCTCGATGCCGGCCTGATAAAATTCGTGGGAACCCTCGCGGCGCTGGCGGAAAACCTCGCCAAGATAGGAATAGCGTTTCGGGGTGCCGGTTGCGGTTTCGATGTGGCGCAGGCAGACCGGAATGGTGAATTCCGGCCGCAGGCAGAGATTGGCGCCGGTCTCGCTTTCGGTGAGGAAAATCCGACGGCGCAGATCCTCGCCGGCCATGTCGAGGAAGGGTTCGGCCGGCTGAATGACCGGCGTGTTGACCCGCTCGGTGCGGCGTGCGGCGAATTCGGCGAGGAGGTCGGCGGAGAAATCGGGCATGTCGATCAGGGGCATGGGGTCGCTCCCCAGGAATACCCCCCTCTGCCCTGCCGGGCATCTCCCCCACAAGGGGGGAGATCACAAGCGGCATGACCGACGCCCCCGAAGGAGCGCTGCGAAGGACGCGACGTTAGATAGGAAGTGGTGAGCAGTAGCCCAGCCGATCTCCCCCCTTGTGGGGGAGATGTCCGGCAGGACAGAGGGGGGTAGAGCTCACGCATTGCCCGCCCTTTTCCGATCCTCCGCCTGAGCGGCGAGAATCTCCTTCACCTTGGCGACCAGATCCGCCTCGGGAACGGTTTCCTGTGCCACGCGCGCCTCGCGCCAGGTGGCATTGTCCTCGATCTCGCCGGACAGGCGCTTGCCCTCGATCAGGTCCTTCAACTGCACGACGCCCTGCGCCCGCTCGTCGCCGCCCTGGATGATCGCGATCGGGCAGCCGCGGCGGTCGGCATATTTCAGCTGGTTGCCGAACTTCTTCCAGTTGCCCTGGTACATTTCGGCGCGGATGCCTTCGTTGCGCAGCGCCTGGGTGAAGCGCTGGTACCGGCCCATGCTCTCGACGTCGCCATCCATGACGGTCACCAGAACCGGGGCGATCACCTCGTCCTGACCAAGCTTGCCGAGGTTCTTCAGCGCCGTCATCAGGCGCGAGACGCCGATCGAGAAACCGGTCGCCGGAACGGGCTGGCCCATGAAGCGCGACACGAGGCCATCGTATCGTCCCCCGCCGCCGACGGAACCGAAGACGACTTTTTCGCCTTTTTCGTTGGTGACGTCGAAGGTGAGTTCGGCTTCGAAGACCGGCCCGGTGTAATATTCGAGGCCGCGGACGACGGAGGGCGAGATAAACACCCGATCAGTATATCCGGCTGCGATGACTAAATGAGCGATAGTCCGCAACTCTTCGAAACCCTGTTTGGCTGTTTCATTCTCGCCCACGACGGCAGCAATGGCATCCAGAGTTTCTTCGGCAGACAGTTTGGTAGCCTCAAGAAGCTCCACGACGCGGTCAATCTGCGGCTTGTTTAGACCAGCGCCTTTTGTGAAATCGCCGCTTTCGTCTTTACGGCCCCCGCCCAAGAGAAGACGAACGCCGTCGATCCCAAATTTATCGAGCTTATCCATCGCTCGCAGCACAATAAGCCGCTTTTCAGCGTTCTCTTCGCCACCTAGCCCAATGATTTCAAGCACCCCATCTAGAAGCTTGCGATTGTTGACGCGGATCGCATACTGGCCATTCAATCCGAGCGCTTCCATCGTATCGGCCATCATCATGCACATTTCGGCATCCGCCTGGACGCCCGGCGCGCCGACCGTATCGGCGTCGAACTGCATGAACTGGCGGAAACGGCCCGGGCCCGGCTTCTCGTTGCGGAAGACATAACCGGCGCGATAGGTGCGGAACGGCAGCTGGATCTCGTTGAAATTCTCCGCGACATGGCGGGCGAGCGGCGCGGTCAGGTCGTAGCGCAGGCTCATCCACTGGTCGTCGTCGTCCTGCAGCGAGAATACGCCCTCGTTCGGGCGGTCGCTGTCGGGCAGGAATTTTCCAAGCGCATCTGTGTATTCGAACAGCGGCGTCTCGACCGGGTCGAAACCGTAGCGCTCGTAGACCTCGCGGATCTTCGCGGTCATCTCGTTGGTGGCGTGGATATCGGCAGCGGAACGATCGACGAAGCCGCGCGGCAGGCGGGCTTTCAGTTTCTGCGGTTTTTTGCTCTTGTCGTTCATGATCGGAATTCCATTGCCAAAGGCCCCGGAGAGGCCGGATTTGTGTGCGGTTTCTTAGAGGATAGAGGCCGGAGCGGCAAGGGCGGCGGCTGGTGAAGACGCGGGCGCGATGTTATATATTATACCACTGAAGGGGCAAAGGTCATGAGCAAACGCGTCGCCATTGAAATCCCCGAGGCAATGTATGGTTTGCTCAGCCGCTATGCGGATATCCATGGCTTCGATACCGATGCCTATGTCGCGCAAGTCCTGCATCGTCATCTGGAAGATCTGCATGACATTGCTGCAGCAGATCGTGCGATGGAAGAAATTCGAAATGGTAATTCCAGTACCTAAACGATGGAACAGCTTGAACGCGAGCTTGGATTAGAGAATTGAAAGCCGGCCACCGCAGCAAGGTCTATCGCTAATTCATGCTCACCGAAGCTCTCCAATACGCCGCGACCTCCCTGGTCACGCCGAAGCAATTCCGTCCCTTCATCCGGTCGTCCGTCAGCCTGTGGTCGCGGGCCGGACGGTGTGCGAAGGATTGGGCGGCGCATGAGGAAAACTGCAAAGCCTTTATTCGCGAAACGATGGCCGGGATGAAGCAGCGGCGGACCTGCGTCGTGCTGGGTTCGGGCCTGCTGCGCGACGTGCCGATCGACGATCTGGCGGCAAAGTTCGATACGGTGGTGCTGGTCGACCTCGTGCATCTGGCGAGCGTGCGGATGCGGCTGAAGGGGAAGCGGTTTCGGAATGTCCGGCTGATTTCGCGCGACCTCTCCGGCTTCGACGATGCGGTCACAGCCAAAATTCCGGAGCCGCTGTCGTTCCTGCGGCAGGTGCCGTATCTCGATCTCGTCGTCTCGGCCAATATCCTGTCGCAGATCGGGGTGGGATCGAAACGCCGGCTGGAGGCCGAAAACACTCCCGCGCGTGAGGAAATCTTGCAGCGACTGGTCCGGGCGCATCTCGATGGCCTTGCCGCACTGCCCTGCAAAACGGCTCTGATCACCGACACCGCCTATCGCGTCGCCGATCGGGCAGGCCAGGTGCTGGAAGAGGCCGACCTGTTCTGCGGCGTGCCGGCGCCGGCTGCGAAACGGGCCTGGACCTGGCCGGTCGCGCCTTATGGCGAACTCAGCAAGGTGTATCAGGCGGTGCACGATGTCATCGCCTTGTGATGTCCGCGCGGTTGATTTCCGCAAGGATGACCGTAGATTCCGAACCATGTCACGTTCCGCCGCCATTTTGATGTTCTTTGCCTGGCTCCTTTACGGGGCCATGCCGGCCGTCGGCATGCCTTACATGCCCGTGGCGAGCCCAGCGGCCGTGCAGGATCATTCGCAACATCACGACCATGGCAAGGCGACCGAGACGGCGAAGGCCGGGCATTCCCATGGGTCATCGCAGCCACCCTGCCCGCATGGCGGCAAGACCTGCGTGACGCCGTTATGCGCCGCCTGCCTGACGCTGCTGCCGGAACTGGCGATCGGCGGCGATGGCCGGTTCGCCCATGCCTACCCTTCGCCGGCCATCGAACAGGCGCTCGCCTCTCCGGCAACGGCGCCGCTGACGCCGCCTCCCCGAGGCTGACGGAATGTCGGTTCACCTCATCATCAAAATTCTGTCGGACACGGAAAAGGAAACCCTATGTCTGCGAAAATCATTCTCATGACCGCTGTCCTCTCCACTCTCATGACCGGCTCGCTCGCCGCGCAGGAGATGAAGGGAATGGACCACTCCAAGATGGGCACGCCGACCGGCGGCAGCCCCTCCACCAAGGCATTCCAAGATGCGAATGCCAGGATGCACAAGGATATGGCGATCCGGTATTCCGGCGATACGGATGCGGATTTCGTGCGCAGCATGATCCCACATCACCGGGGCGCAATCGACATGGCCAAGGTCGAACTTGCACACGGCAAGGATCCGGAAATCCGCAAGCTGGCGCAAGCCGTCATCAAGGCGCAGGAGGCTGAAATCGCCGATATGCAATCCTGGTTGAAGGCGCACGGCAAGTAACAAGTCCTCATGCAGATCGGCGCCGGGCAGGCTTTCGTCTTGCCCGGCGCTTTCTTTTTCGCCATATCAGCGGGTGGAGGCAGATCCATGCGCCCGATTACCGCCATCGGCTTCGATGCCGACGACACGCTCTGGCAGAACGAACAGTATTACCGGCTGACGGAGGAACACTTCGCCCGGCTGCTCGGCGAGTTCGCCGAAGGTGCGCAGATTGCCGAGCGGTTGCTCGAAGCGGAAAAGCGCAATCTTTCCCATTACGGCTTCGGCATCAAAGGGTTCACCCTGTCGATGATCGAGACGGCGATCGAAATTACCAACGGCAAGGTGCCGACCAGGACGATCAGCGAGATCCTCGATATCGGCCGCGACCTTTTGCGCCATCCGGTCGAAACCCTGCCGCATGTGGAAGAGACGCTGGAGACCTTGAACGGCGAATATCTGCTGGTGCTGATCACCAAGGGGGACCTGTTCGACCAGGAGCGCAAGCTCGCGCAATCCGGCCTCGGCGATTTCTTCGATGCGGTCGAGATCGTCAGCGAGAAAAACGCCACCACCTATCGCCGCATCTTTTCGAAAGTGGCGGACGGGCCGGAACGGGCGATGATGGTCGGCAATTCGCTCAAATCCGATATCGTGCCGGCGATTGCGGCGGGAAGCTACGGCGTGTTCGTGCCGCATGCGCTGACCTGGATCCTGGAGCACGTGGACGCGCCGACCACAGCGCCGCGCTTCCACCAGATCGAACATCTCGGCGAGCTGCCCTCGATCCTCCAGAAAATCACGGCCGCCTGAATTTCAATCTCAGTTCATCGACCTCGCGCTGGCAGAAACAGCCTTCGAGATGGTCGTTGACCATGCCCATGGCCTGCATGAAGGCGTAGACGGTGGTCGGACCGACGAAGGTCCAGCCGCGCTTCTTCAGGGCCTTCGACAGTTGCACGGAAACCGGCGTGGTGGGATTGGCCCGGAGCGTGGCGAGGTCCATCACCGCCGGACGCAGATGCGGGCCAGGCTCGAAGCTCCAGAAGAATTTGGCGAGCGAACCGAACTCGCGCTTCAGTTCGATGGCGCGGGCGGCATTGTTGATGGTCGAGACGATCTTGCCGCGATGGCGGATGATGCCGGCATCGGCGAGGCAACGGGCGATGTCTTCCTCGCCGAACTGGGCGATTTTTTCGAAATCGAAACCGGCAAAGGCGGCGCGGAAATTCTCGCGTTTCCTCAAGATCGTCAGCCAGGACAGGCCGGACTGGAACCCTTCGAGGCAGATCTTCTCGAACAGGCGGATATCGTCCGTCACCGGCCGGCCCCATTCCTCGTCGTGATAGTGCCGGTAGTCTTCGAGACCGCCATGCCAGGCGCAACGCCCCTTGCCGTCTTCGCCGACGATGATTCCCGCCTTTTCCATTCCTGCTCCCTTGCTGCAAACCTTTTGGTTAACCGGTTTTGTGCCGGCTTTAACATTGGTCAACCATGTTTCAAAACCGGGCGGTAACCCTGCCAAAAGGTTTATAGGCCGGCCGGCTTTGAATGTTCCACCCGTTTACCATTCGCTTTCACCTCGCGGTCACCATGTTCGTCAACACCGACGCCAAATTATCCAGTGTTTGAGGGGCGTCCGGTCGGTGATTTGTAACGTGTGGATCCGATCATGAAGAAAATCCTTTTCCTGGCCTTCGGCCTTGCCGCCGCCTTTTCCAGTTCCGCCACGCTTGCCCAGGACCGCTATCGCGAGCGCCCGCCCGTGGTCGTCAGCCCCGATCTCGCCGCCCCATGGGTGATGCAGCTTGCAGGCCCGAACGGCCGCCCGGTCGTCTATCCGCGCCAGGCTGCCCAGCCGCGCCCGGTCTACCAACAACGTGAAGCCTACCAGCAGCGCGAGCAGCAGCCGATGGTTCGCCGCGGCATCTTCGACCGCTCGCCGGCCCAGCCGGTGGCGATGCGGCCGCAGCCGATCCGCGGTCAGATCGAACCGCAGTTCCTGCCGCAGACGGTCGCCTACGACAGCAAGGAAAAGGCCGGCACGATCGTCATCGATACCAATAACCGCTTCCTCTACCTGGTCACGGGCAATGGCCAGGCTCGCCGTTACGGCGTCGGCGTCGGCAAACCGGGCTTCGAATGGGCCGGCGAGCACCGGGTGACCCGCAAGTCCGAATGGCCGGACTGGACGCCGCCATCCGAAATGATCCAGCGCGAAGCCGTCAAGGGTCACTATCTGCCGGCCCGCATGGACGGCGGCCCGGAAAACCCGCTCGGCGCCCGCGCCATGTATCTCGGCTCGACGCTCTACCGCATCCACGGCACCAACGCCCCCTGGACGATCGGCAGCGCGGTCTCTTCCGGCTGCATCCGCATGCGCAACGAAGATGTGACGGATCTTTACGAACGGGTGAATATCGGCACCAAGGTCATCGTCATGTAATGCCGGCAATTGCCGAAGGTGAGGCGGCGGAGACACAGTCCCGCCGCCTTTTTGCCATCACATGTTCTTTATTAGACCTGTCCCTGCTTGCTTTGGTGCCCGAGTCGGCTAGTTTTTGCCGCTCAAACACATCGGAGAGGATTTGGGAATGAGGACAGGCAAGACCCTTGCTATGGCCATGGGGATGGCTGGCGTGATCTTCTTTACCGCCGGGCATGCGAGCGCAATCAGCCCGGCAGTGCCGTTTACCGAACGCCCGGCAAGCGACGTGACGCTGGTCGCAATGCCGCGGGAAGTGCCGGAAGAATTCAAGCGCCGCATGGTGCGCTTCTCTTCGACCGAAAAGCCCGGCACGATCATCATCGATACCAACAACAAGTTCCTCTATTATATCGAAGGCCCCAACCGGGCGACCCGCTACGGCATCGGCGTCGGGCGCGAAGGGTTCGGCTGGTCGGGCGTCGTCAATGTCGGCCGCAAGGCAGAGTGGCCCTCCTGGACACCGCCGGCCGAGATGCGCGTTCGTGAACGTCGCGCCGGCCGTATTCTGCCGGCCGTGCAGGAAGGCGGGATCGACAACCCGCTCGGCGCCCGCGCCATGTATCTCTACAAGGGCGGCCGCGACACGATCTTCCGCATCCACGGCACCAACCAGCCCTGGACGATCGGCCTCAACATGTCGTCCGGCTGCATCCGCATGATGAACAAGGATGTCGAGCATCTTTATTCGCGCGCCGACATCGGCACCAAGGTGATCGTCATCGGCCCCGGCAACCGGCAGGGGAAAGTCGATTTCGAAGATCGCGGGATCGACATTTTCGCCACTATTTTCGGCGGTTGAACCACCAAGCAAAGATCCGGAGAGCGGCGAAAGCCGCTCTTTTTCATGGGTTTAGGTTTCGTTAACCATAACTGGCTTAGCTTCGTCGGCGACTGGTGCAAAAAAAGCACAGACCGGCGATGCATCCGCCGCTAAACATTGAGTCATCAAAGAGCCAACGTCCCTCCCTGCAGGCTGATTCATGCGCAAAATTCTTTCTCTCGCCTTCGCATCCACGCTTCTCACCGCTGGTCTTGCTTATATTGCTCCGGCTCAAGCGGCCGACCTGACCCCGGCCAATCCCGCCTATGTCGCCCCCGTCAGCACCGGAGGATTTGAAGTCTCCGTTTACGGCGGCTACGAATTCGCGCCGCATTCCCATGTGGACGTGTCCGACGGACCGGATTTCGCAGCCGGCTGGGATACCAATCCCTTCCAGATGCCCCCCTACTGGGGTGTCCGCGGCACCTACTGGTTCGACGGCGGTGCCCTCTCGAACTGGGGCGTTTCGCTCGATTACACCCACGCCAAGGTTTATGCCGACGACGAAACGATGGCCAAGGCCGGCGGCTGGAGCGTCTTCGAATTTACCGACGGCCTCAACCTCCTGACGGTCAACGCGCTCTACAAGTTCCCGATCGAGGGCAGCCGGTGGACGCCTTATGTCGGCGCCGGTGTCGGTATCAACGTGCCGCACGTCGAAGTGACCCGCGCTTCCGGCCGCACGTTCGAATATCAGTTCGGCGGCGCGACGATCCAGGCCCAGGCCGGCGTGAAGTACCAGCTGACCGAAAAGTGGTCGATGTTTGCCGAATACAAGGGCAACTACTCGTTCGTGGATGTGGATATCGACAGCGGCGCTTCGCTGAAGACCAACATCCTGACGCACGCCATCAACCTTGGCGTCTCCTACAAGTTCTAAGGCTTCGGGCCTTTGACGAAAAAAGCCGGCGATTTCGCCGGCTTTTTTGTTGGGCCTTTTTATCTGGCCGGGATCTCTTCCGGCTTCGGTCCGCCATAGGCCCAGTCCAGAAGCTCCACCGTGTGCAGGATCGGGATCGTGGTGCCGGAGGCGATCTGGGTGATGCAGCCGATATTGCCGGTGGCGATCACGTCCGCCTTGGTGGCCTCGATATTCCTGACCTTGCGGGCCTTCAACTGCTCCGAGATTTCCGGCTGCAGGATATTGTAGGTGCCGGCCGAACCGCAGCAGAGATGCCCCTCCCCCGGGTCGCGGACGGTAAAGCCCGCCGCCTTCAGGAGGGCCTTGGGCGCCATGGTGATCTTCTGGCCATGCTGCATCGAACAGGCGGAGTGATAGGCGACATTGAGCCGCTTCGGCTCCAGCCTTGGCAGGTCGAGCGTCGACAGATATTCGGTAATGTCCCTGGCAAGGCTCGAAACCTTTGCCGCCTTGTCCGCATAGGCCGGATCAAGGCGAAGCATGTGGCCGTAGTCCTTGATCGTCGTGCCGCAGCCGGACGCGGTGATGATGATCGCGTCGAGCCCGCCTTTGTCGATTTCGCGCGTCCAGACATCGACATTGCGGCGGGCAAAATCGAGCGCCTGCTCTTCACGGCCCATGTGGTGAACGAGCGCGCCACAGCAGCCCTCGCCCTCCGGCACCACGACTTCGACACCGAACCGGGCGAGAAGCCGCAGCGTGGCGTCGTTGATACCCGGATCAAGTACAGGCTGGGCGCAACCTGACAGGATCGCTACGCGGCCGCGCCTTTCTGCCTCAGGCGCACGAGTGCCGGGGTTTGCGGAATCGGAAACCTTGGCGGCGGATTTCGGCGCGAGATCCAGCATTGCTCCCAACGGCCTTAGCGCCGGAACCCGCTTCAGGAGCGGGGCGAAGGGTCGGCCGAGCCTTGCAAGGCCGAGCGCCGTGCGGAAGCGGGCGGGATAGGGCAGCACCGCGGCAAGCAGGTTGCGGATCAACCGGTCGACCAGCGGGCGCCGGTAGGTGTTCTCGATATGGATGCGCGCATGATCGACCAGATGCATGTAGTCGACGCCGGACGGACAGGTGGTGACGCAGGCAAGGCAGGAGAGACAACGGTCGATATGGGTAACCACTTCCTCATCCGCCGGCCTGCCGTTTTCCAGCATGTCCTTGATCAGGTAGATACGGCCGCGCGGGCTGTCGAGTTCGTTGCCGAGTGTCACATAGGTGGGACAGGTGGCAGTGCAGAAACCGCAATGCACACAACGGCGAAGGATCTGCTCGGATTCGGCCACATGCGGATCGGCAAGCTGAGCGAGGGTGAAGTTGGTTTGCATTTAATGGATATCCCTCGCATTTCCGCCGATCGCTCCGCGTTCTGCCAGCCCCCCTCTGGCCTGCCGGCCATCTCCCCCACAAGGGGGGAGATCGGCAAGACGCGCGGACATCACTTTATCGGCTACCGTCGAGATGGGCGCAACGTTCCTCCGAGTCGATCTCCCCCCTTGTGGGGGAGATGGCCGGCAGGCCGGAGGGGGGCGCCTGGGCACGACCGAAGACATATTCATCACCCCATCTTCCCCGGGCAAAAAATGCCCGCCGGGTCGAGTTTCTGTTTGACGCGGGCAGAAAGTGCCGCCACCGCGTCCGGCTGTGGCTCAAAAGCCTGCGTCCCCGCGCGCGCCGCATCCGACGCCCGCAGCAGCGTCGCATGCCCGCCGCCGAGAGCACGGATATAGCGGCGCACCAGTTCGGCTTCCGGATCGGCTTCCATGCGCATCCAGACCAACCCGCCCTGCCAGTCGTAAAAGGCATCGACGCCGGTTTCTAGCCGGAGGGCGGCGACGAGCTGGTGGCCCGCAGATGGGGCGATCGAGACGTGCCAGACGGGTTTCAGGGTTCCATCCGAATAGGGATAGACATCGCGGATCTGGCGCCAGAGCGTTTGGCTCTGCTCCAGGCCGAGCCGCGAGACCGGACCGAAGGCCTCCATGACGGCAGCGAGTTTTTCGGCACGCACGGAAACCGACGCGCCAAGGCCTTCAAGCCGCAGGACAGTCGCTTCGCCTTCCGGCAATCCACCGCCGAGGAAACGGAACCGGACGGTCTGAGGCAGGTGGGCGGCGCCCGATACTTCGACCGGCAGCGCCATCGCCGCCGCCATCGCCTTTGCGGCGGCCGCGTCGTCGAGGCCGGAGATGACGATGGTCTCCACCGTCTGCGGCACCGGCAACACCCGAAAAGTCACCTCGGTCAGAAAACCGAGCGTGCCGTGCGAGCCGGCGAGCAGTTTGACGAGATCGAGGCCGGTGACGTTCTTCATCACCCGTCCGCCGGCGCGGATCGCTTCGCCCCGGCCATTGATGAAACGGATGCCAAGCAGGCTGTCGCGGGCAGCACCCGAGACGAAACGGCGCGGGCCGGAGACATTGGCCGCAAATACGCCGCCGATCGTCGGTTCGCCGAGCGTGCCCATGATGCCGCGGTGGTCCATCGGCTCGAAGGCCATCATCTGCCGGTTGGCGGCAAGCACCGCCTCGATCTCGGCGACCGGCGTACCTGTCTTGACCGTCATCACCATTTCCGCCGGCTCATAGTCGACGATGCCGGAAAGGCCGGTCGAGTTCATCATTTCGGCAGGCTCGGCGGCGTTGCCGAAACCGGCGCGGGTATTGCCGCCGCAAAGGGCGAGCTTCTTGCCGTCGCCGGCGGCATTGCGGATGATATAGGCGGCGTCCGCCTCGGAATTCGGGATCAGCGTCATGCTGCGGGCCGTCCATCCAGCGGAAAGACCTTCGACGGGTTGAGTATCCAGCCTTCGTCGAACGCGTAGCGCACCGCCATCTGCTGGTTGAGATCAGCCTCCGAATACTGATGGCGCATCAGGTCGCGTTTCTCGATGCCGACGCCGTGTTCGCCGGTGAGGCAGCCGCCGGCATCGACGCAGAGCTTCAGGATTTCGTTGCCGGCCTCCTCGGCCTTGGCCGCATCCTCGGGGTCGTTGGCATTGAACAGGATCAGCGGATGCATATTGCCGTCGCCGGCATGGAAAACGTTGGCGACCCTGAGCCCAAAGCGGTCGACGATTTCGGAGGTCTTGTTGAGCACATAGGAGAGCTTGCCGAGCGGCACCGTGCCGTCCATGCATATGTAATCGGCGATGCGGCCGGTGGCGCCGAAGGCAGACTTGCGGCCTTTCCAGATCAGCGCCGCCTCGGTTGCCGACTGGCTTTCGCGCACCGTCTTGACGCCGTGGCGTCCAGCGATCTCGACGATCGCCTTCAGCATCGCATCCATTTCGGCTTCCGAACCTTCGACTTCGACGATCAGCAGCGCTTCCACGTCGAGCGGATAACCGGCATGGGCGAAGGCTTCGCAGATCTCGATCGCCGGCTTGTCCATGAATTCGATGGCGACCGGAATGATGCCGGAACCGATGATATCGGCAACGCAGGCACCTGCGTGTTCGGACGTATCGAAGCCGAACAGGACCGGACGGGCGCCTTCCGGCTTGGCGATCAGCCGCACTACCGCCTCGGTGACGATGCCGAGCTGGCCTTCCGAACCGCAGACGAGGCCGAGCAGGTCGTAACCCGCGGCATCCAGATGTTTGCCACCGAGTTCGATCACCGTGCCGTCGACCAGCACCATCTTCACGCCGAGCAGATTATTGGTGGTGACGCCGTATTTCAGACAGTGGGCGCCGCCGGAATTCATGCCGATATTGCCGCCGATGGTGCAGGCGAGCTGCGAGCTCGGGTCCGGCGCATAGAAAAACCCGTCGATGCCGACCGCTTCTGAAATGTTGAGGTTGGTGACCCCGGCCTGCACGGTGGCGGTGCGGTTGGCGTAGTCGACTTCCAGGATACGAGCCATCTTGGACAGGCCGAGCACGACTGCATCCTCCTGCGGGATGGCGCCGCCGGAAAGCGAGGTGCCGGCCCCGCGCGGCACGACCGGAATGCCATAACGATGACAGTATTTCATCACCGCGGCCACCTGCGCCGTGGTCTTCGGCAGGGCGACGGCAAGCGGCAGGCGGCGGTAGGAGACGAAGGCGTCGGTCTCGAACGGCACCAGTTCGCGTGCCTCATGGACCAGGCACTCGGGGGGCAGAAGCTCGGTCAGGTCGGCAATGATCGCCGCCCGGCGCGACAGCACCGCCTCGCGAGGCTTCAGAAAACTGATCGTATCGGCCACGGGCTCCTCCTAAAGACATTCAACTGGTATACTTTTTTTACCAGTGATACAAGAAGCCCGAACGCCCGGCTGGCATCACCCGATTTGGAGACGGTAAAGTTGACGCATGAGCTTTTCGCGCCGGTGCCGCATGGTCGAACTGCGGACGAGGTCATCCTGCAGATCGAGAGCCTGATCCTCAACGGTGTGCTGCGCGACGGCGACCGCCTGCCGGGCGAACGCGAACTGGCGCAGAGGTTCGACGTTTCCCGACCGATCCTGCGGGAGGCGCTGAAGGAGCTTGAGGCGCGCGGGCTGCTCACCAGCCAGCATGGCGGCGGCACTTACGTGGCCGATATCGTCGGCCAGATTTTCTCGCCGCCGCTGGTCGCCCTGATCCGCCGGCATCAGCGCGCGGTTCACGACTATCTGGAATATCGTCGCCAGCTCGAAGGCATGACGGCGGAACTTGCTGCCGAACGCGCGACGGACACCGACAAGCAACTCATCGAGCGCATCCTGGAGACGATGCGCAGTGCGCATCGGGACGGGCGTTTCGAGGACGAGCTGACATCCGACGTCGAATTCCACAATGCCATCGGCGATGCGGCGCATAACATCATTCTCATGCATACCCTCCGCGCCTGCTACCGGCTGCTCAGCGACGGGATCTTTTACAACCGCCGCATCATCTTCAATGTCGGCAGCGCCCATGATGCGGTGATGACGCAGCATGAGGCGATCGGCCAGGCGATACTGGACGGTGATCCTGCCAAAGCCCGAAGGGCTGCGGAAGACCATATCGACTTCATCTCCAAGGTCACCAACGAGGCCGAACGTACCGGCGAATGGAGCCGGGTCGCACAACTCAGGATGATGCAGACCAAAATTTGAGGCGGCTGCTGCGGATTGCCGGACGTCATGCACAGTTACAATTGAACACCTGTGCAAATTTCTATTGACGTGAAACCAAGTGGCCTCACAATGGTTATCGCGTCCATGGTTGTTATCCACCGTGATTCTTCTCAAAAAAGCTGCCAGGGGTCGTTAATCCTCGCGCAAGCATTATATTAGTAAAATATCATCCTCTGGAGGACGAAACAGAAATTGGGCTTGATGGATCGGGTTACGAGCAATCTCAGGTTGATGCTGCAGCGGCCGCCGCGGCAGCAATATGCTGCGCTTTGCTACCGGATAAAAAAGAAGCCGGGACAACTCGAGGTTCTTGTTGCGACAAGCCGCGATACCGGTCGCTGGGTCGTGCCCAAGGGCTGGCCGATGACCGACAAGAAGGCTCACCAGGTCGCCGAACGCGAAGCGTTCGAAGAGGTTGGCGTCAAGGGCAAGGTGGAAAAGGAACCGCTCGGTTTCTATCACTATCGCAAGACCCTCGATAACGGCCTGAAGATCCCTGTGCGGGTGCAGGTCCACGCGCTCGAAGTGGAAGAATGCCTGAAAAGCTATCCGGAAAAAGGCTCTCGAACGCTGGAATGGGTTTCCTGTGAAGAGGCGGCGATGCGCGTCAATGAACCGGAACTGAAGATTCTCTTCCTGCAGTTCGCCGAACGAATGCAGCCGCGCGTTCCGCAGCTTGCAATCAAGGCTGCAAGTTAGGTGCTTTGAAGCATCTTCCCAATTCGGCAATATTGCCTTCGCCTGCGCTCGCTATTAAGCGATAGGTATTGATTTCTTCCCCGAGGCGGAGACGGCAGGCAAGTTCCGTTCTCGCGCCTCACTTTTCACCCAAGGATGGAGATATGGGCCAAAGAAGGCCGCGCCTGGCGAAGCCGACGCTCGACAAGGATTTGGAGAAATTCTCCTCCGTGGAGGAAGCCGCCCGACAGATGTCGCGCGGGCTTGCCGCACCGGGAACGGCGCTGCTGTTCATCATCCTCGTCGCCATCTTTGCAGCCGCCTACGTGACGGGCAAACCCGGCGCCGTCGTCGTCATCGCCGCCTCCGGCCTTGCCGCCTATATGGCGATGAACATCGGCGCCAACGACGTCACCAACAATATCGGCGCGGCCGTCGGCGCCCGTGCCATGACCATGGCCTTCGGTCTCGGACTTGCGGCCGTCTTCGAAGTGGCAGGTGCCGTGATCGCCGGCCGGGGCGTCGCCAACACGATCGCCAACGGCATCATGCAGGGCGGCATGATCACCAGCCCCGACGTGCTGATATGGGCGATGATGGCGGCACTCCTCTCGGCAGCGGTGCTGATCAACGTCGCGACATGGCTCGGCGCGCCGATTTCCACCACCCATTCGATCGTCGGCGGCGTCATGGGGGCCGGGATCGCGGCCGCCGGAGTTTCCGCAGTGAACTGGGGAACGATCGCTGGCATCACCGCAAGCTGGGTCTTTTCCCCGCTTCTCGGCGCTGTCATCGCCGCCACCTTCCTGTTCTTCGTCAAGGAAACCATCATCTACCGCGAGGACAAGATCGCCGCGGCGAAGAAATGGGTGCCGGTGCTGATCGGCGTGATGACCGGCGCCTTTGCAGGCTATCTGGCGCTGCTCGGGCTGGGAGAACTGGTGGACGTCTCGACGCCGGTCGCGACGCTGATCGCCCTGTTGACGGGCCTCACCGCCTGGCGCCTGCTGATCCCGGTGATCGCCCGGCAGGCCGAAGGGCTCGAAAACCGCAACCAGTCGCTTCGCACGCTCTTTCGCATTCCGCTCATCCTTTCTGCGGCGCTGCTCTCGTTCGCGCACGGTGCCAACGACGTTTCGAACGCCATCGGTCCGCTTGCCGCCATCGTTTCGGCAGCGCAAAGGGGCATTTCGGCCGGCGTGCACATTCCGCTCTGGGAACTGATCATCGGCGGCCTCGGCATCTCGCTCGGCCTGTTGCTTTACGGCCCGAAGCTGGTTCGGCTGGTCGGCGCCGAAATCACCAAGCTCAATCCGATGCGCGCCTATTGCGTCTCGCTGTCGACGGCATTGACCGTGATCGTCGCATCCTGGATCGGGCTGCCGGTCTCCTCTACCCACATTGCTGTCGGTGCGGTGTTCGGCGTCGGTTTCTTCCGCGAATGGTACACCCGGCATTCGCGCCGCCGCTTCGAATACATGCGGGTGCGGGCCGGCAAGGACCTCGATACCACCGAGCCCTTCGAGCGCAATGACGACGAGCTGAAACGGCGTTACCTGGTGCGGCGCTCGCATTTTCTCAGCATCATAGCCGCCTGGACGATCACGCTTCCGGCGGCCGCCGCCCTTGCGGCGCTGATCGCCACCGCTATGTTCGCGCTGTTCGTCTAGGCTTCGAGGTTTCCATGCGCGCCAATTTCCGGATGCAGAGGCTGTTCATCGAGGCGCCGCTCGGGACCGGTGCCCGTCATGAGGTGTCCTCGGAGCAGTTCAATTATCTCGCCAACGTGCTGAGGATGGAGGAAGGGACAGCGATCCTGCTCTTCAACGGCCGCGACGGCGAATGGAAGGCCAGGATCACCTATCCGACCCGAAAGAAGATCGTGCTGGAAGCAATCGAGGAAACCCGGCCGCAGCCGCCGGCCTCCGACCTGCATTATCTTTTTGCGCCGCTCAAAGTCGGCCGCCTCGACTATCTGGTGCAGAAGGCGGTCGAGATGGGTGCGGGGTTCATCCAGCCGGTGATGACCCAGCATGTGCAGGGCAAGATCACCAGCATGGACCGGCTTCAGGCGAATGTGGTGGAGGCCGCCGAGCAGTGCGGCATTTTGTCGGTGCCGGAGGTCGCGCCGCCAAAGAAGCTCGGCGACCTGCTCGACAGCTGGCGCCACGATCGGCGCATCATCTTCTGCGACGAAGGCGACGAGGGCCAGAACCCGCTGCCGATCCTTACGGCAATCAAAGAGACAAAGCTGGCGCTGCTGGTCGGGCCGGAAGGCGGATTTTCGGACGAGGAAAGGGAAAGGCTGCGTTCGCTTTCCTTCGTCACCGCGATACCGCTCGGGCCCCGGATATTAAGGGCGGATACGGCCGCGGTCGCGGCGCTCGCAGTCATCCAGGCAGCGGTCGGCGACTGGCGGTGACCCGCTTGACATGACGGCCTTGAAATTCTGAATCTATCTTGAAAGAAATTCACTTGCAGCGCACATCAATCCGGTCCAATCAGCCGGCTATCCGTCTAGATCAGGCATTCCGAGCAAGGTAATTTTCATGGCCCGCGATACGACCGACCAGACACCGCTGACCTCGGTGTCCGAGCTTTCCGCCTACCTGGCGAAGGGAGCTCGGCCGAAGCAAGATTTCCGCATCGGCACGGAGCATGAAAAATTCGCCTTTTTCCGGGCGGACAACAGCCCGGTTCCCTATTTCGGCGACGCCAGCATTTCCGCGCTGCTGAAAGGCATGGAAAAGAAGCTCGGCTGGGAGCCGATCATGGACGGCGAGAACATCATCGGGCTCGGCGAGCAGTCCGGCATGGGGGCGATTTCCATCGAGCCCGGCGGCCAGTTCGAGCTTTCCGGCGCACCGGTCGAGAGCATCCACCAGACCTGTCGGGAATCCAACCAGCATCTCGCGGTTCTGCGCGAGATCGCCGAACCGATGGGCATCCGTTTTCTCGGCATCGGCGGCAGCCCGAAATGGACGCTCGCGGAAACCCCGCGCATGCCGAAATCCCGCTACGACATCATGACGCGCTACATGCCGAAGGTCGGTTCCAAGGGCCTCGACATGATGTACCGCACCTGCACGATCCAGGTGAACCTCGACTTCTCCTCGGAAGAGGACATGGCCGCCAAGATGCGCGTGTCGATGAAGCTGCAGTCGATCGCCACCGCGCTGTTTGCGTCCTCCCCGTTCACCGAAGGCAAGCCGAACGGACTGGTCTCCTGGCGCGGCGATATCTGGCGCGATACCGACAACCGGCGCTCCGGCGTGCTGCCCTTCGTGTTCAGGCCAGATTTCGGCTTTGCCGACTATGTAGAATGGGCGCTAGACGCGCCGATGTATTTTATCGTCCGCGACGGAAAATACCACGACTGCACGCATGTCACCTTCCGCCAGTTCATGAACGGCGCCCTGAGGCAAGAGGTCAAGGACTGGGAACCCACCATGGGCGACTGGACCAACCACCTTTCCACCCTCTTCCCCGATGTCCGCCTAAAGCGCTTCCTCGAAATGCGCGGCGCCGACGGCGGCCCGTGGCGGCGGATCTGTGCTCTGCCGGCCTTCTGGGTCGGTCTGCTTTATGACGACACCGCCCTTGCCGATGCCGAGACGCTGACGGCCGACTGGACGGTCGAGGACGTCATCGCCATGCGCGATGCCGTGCCGGCGAAGGGCCTGAGGGCTGAAATCAAGGGCAAGTCGGTGCTCGACGTCGCCCGCGAGGCGGTGGCGATCTCCAAGGCGGGTTTGAAGGCGCGGGCGCGGCTGAACGGCGAAGGCCAGGACGAAAGCATCTTCCTGCAACCGCTTGACGAAGTGCTTGCCAAGAAGACGACCATGGCAGACGACATGCTGTCTCTCTACCACGGCCGCTGGAACGGTTCGGTCGAGCCGGTGTTCGAGGAATACCAATACTGATGCGAGATTGAGATCGGTTCTAAAAACCGGTTTCCGTTCAGCACTTTCCGGATATAGTGGTGCATCACCCGAACCGGAAAGGATTCTCTCCATGCTGCCACTGTTCGACATGATGCTCAGAGCTCAGGACGGCGCAGGCATGGAGGCGATCGCCAAGCAGTTCAACCTGGCTCAGGAACAGGCTACCCAGGCAATGGCGGCGCTGATGCCCGCCTTTTCCTCCGGGTTCAAGCGCACCAGCGCCAATCCTTACGACCTCACCTCGCTGATGAGCAGCATGGTGTCCGGCGCCTATGCGAAATATTTCGAGGACCTGACCAAGGCCTTCACGCCGCAGGGCACGATGGACGGCAATGCCGTACTCGAAAAGCTGTTCGGCTCCAAGGAAGTCTCCCGCGCGATCGCGGCCCAGGCCGAGCAGCTCACAGGGATCGGCCAGGAAGTCTTCAAGAAGATGATGCCGGCCATGGCCGACACGCTGATGGGTGGGCTGTTCAAGCAGATGAGCGGGCAGTTGACCGGCGCCAACGAAGCGTTCGCCGCCTCCCCGATGGGACAGATGCAGCAGCAGTGGCTGGAGAGCATGGGCCTGCAGCCCAAGGCGAAGCCGCAGCCAGCCGCCAATCCCTTCGATAATCCCTTCGCCCAGGCGATGCGTTCCATGTGGGGGCTCGACAAGCCGGAGCAGCCGCAGCCTTCAACCGGCAACCCGTTTGCTGACAATCCGTTTGCCAAGGCTTTCCAGGACATGATGGGCGGCGCCTTCGCGAGCCCGAGCAGCACGGCCGCACCTACACCGGAAAAGCCCAAGGACGCACCCGCGGCCGAGGCCAATCCCTATCGCGACGTGCTGAACAACATGTTCGACAGCGGGCTTGAAGTGCAGAAGAGCTACCAGAAGAACATGGAAGCGATCTTCGACACCTATCTGCGCAATGGCACAGGCGCCAATGCCGAGCCGGCGGCGACGCCTGTCGCTCCAAAGCCTTCCAAATAAAAAAAGCCCGGCACGGATCGACCGGCCGGGCAAGCAGCAGGGCTATTGGCTATCACCCTGCGGGGAAAAGGTCAGGCAAGATCAGCGATTGGCCGGTCTTGCAAAGCGATGCCGCGCACGCTCACGAGCGGAGCGCGACAGGAGCAGAGACGGATCGTCCAGCACGCCGGACTGATTGAGCGCCATCACCACATCATGCCGTGTGATGCCGATATCGTTGAGCTGGCGGTCGTCGAGATCATGAAGGCGATTGCTCGCCAAACGATTGCGAAAGGCACGCCACACGGATTTCGTTCGCAGCATCACGACAGCCAGACGGCCTTGCGTGCCGCGCTCCTCGTGAACCAGATCGAGTTCAGTTCCGCAGTCGGTCGTGCTCATTGGTCTATCCTTTCGCAGGCACGAGAAAGGCCATCCCTTCCGTGGAGGTCCGACGGAAGGGCTGTCCAGGTTGGGCGCTCAGGGAAGAAGCACCCTTCGATTTTGATTTGCGATCCCCTTATCGCGGAAAACCTATTGATCAGTCCAACGAATGTTTCTAATGATTAGCATCAACCTCTCTGATGGGTCACTCTCATGTCCGCTCCGCTTGATATCGACCAGCTGCATACCTTTATTTCCATCGTCGACACCGGCAGTTTCACCAAGGCTGCCGATCGAGTGTTCAAGACCCAGTCTGCAGTTTCGATGCAGATGCGTCGGCTCGAGGAACGGATCGGCAAGCAGCTGTTTGCCAAGGACGGCCGCGGCAACCGGCTGACGGCCGAGGGTGAGAAGCTCCTGAACTATGCGCGGCGCATCATTCGCCTCAATAACGAGGCGATCGCTGCCTTCGACGACAACCGTCTCGAAGGCACGCTCCGCATCGGCACACCGGACGACTATGCCGACCGCTACATGCCCGAGATCATCGGCCGTTTTGCCAAGACGCATCCGAATGTCGAACTCTATATCGTCTGTGAGCCCTCGGTCAGCCTTGCCGAAAAGATGGCGCGTGGTGAACTCGACATTGCGCTCGTCACCCATAATCCGCGCCAGCGGATTTCCGACGTGGTCCGCACCGAGCCGCTCTGCTGGGTCGGATCAGCCAACCATCCGCTGAAGGATGACGCGCCGGTGCCGCTCGCGGTCGGTCGCCGCGATTGCCTGTGGCGGCAACTCGCCTGTTCGGCGCTCGATGCGGACGGACGCGAATACCAGGTCCTGTTCACGAGCTGGTCTTCGACCGTCGTCGCAGCCGCGGTGCTTGCCGGCATGGCTGTCTCGGTGCTGCCTGAATCGGCGCTCAGGACCGGCATGAAGGTGCTGGCCGCAGCCGACGGCTTCCCGCCGCTGCCGCCGGTGCAGATCGGCATCATGAAACGGCCGGGGCTTTCGCCATCGCTGATGAATGCCATCACCGACCACATCACCGCCTGTCTCGACAACATCTCGCCGGCGGTCATTCCGGACGATCTCGACGGAGAGGCCAAAACGTTCCAGCGCATGCCGCGGGCCCGGGCCGTACAGGTGATGCCGGGGTGGTAAGGGTCACGAGTTCGGCCTTGCCTTCCCCTCACCGGTCGCGCTAAATCGCCCTGTTCTCAGGGCGGGGCGAAACTCCCCACCGGCGGTAGGCGGCGCGAGCCGTGAGCCCGCGAGCGCCTTCCGATGGAAGGGTCAGCAGATCAGGTGCGATGCCTGAGCCGACGGTCACAGTCCGGATGAAAGAGAACGGACGTGCAGCACCCGCATCCCGCGGGTGCTACGGACGTGCGTGATCGCCTTGGGTGCCGTGTCGTAACCTGAAGGAGATTCCATGACACACACCCGCTTCGCTTTCGTCAAAGCAAACTGGCATTCCGAGATTGTCGATAAGGCTCTCGAAGGCTTCCTCGAGCTCATGCCGAGCGAAAACGTCGATATCTTCGACGTGCCCGGCGCCTTCGAGCTACCGCTCATGTCGCGCGATCTGGCGGCGACCGGAAGATATGCCGCGGTCGTGGCCGCAGCGCTGGTCGTCGACGGCGGCATCTATCGGCACGATTTCGTGGCTTCGGCGGTGGTCGATGGATTGATGCGCGCCGGCCTCGATACGGGAGTACCGGTCCTGTCGGTGTCGCTGACGCCACATCATTTCCAGGAAACCGCGCACCACAAATCGATATTCAGCGCGCATTTCGTCGAGAAGGGACGCGAGGCCGCTCAGGCGGCCCAGATGATCGTCGATACGCGGCAACGCATCGCCGCCTGACGCATAGGCGCCAAAAACAAAAGCCGGGGCTGGACCCCGGCTTCCCTATTTATTGCAACGTTTATTGCAACGCCCAGGCGCGAGCACCGCCGGCTTGCGGACCTGCGACCGGATCAGGCCAGATTCTTCTTGAAGAACGCCACCGAGCGGCTCCAGGCAAGATCGGCGGCCGCCTTGTCGTAGCGGGCGGACGACGTATCGTTGTTGAAGGCGTGGTTGGCGCCGTCATAGACGAAGATCTCGAAGGTCTTGCCGTTCTTTTCGAGCGCTGCCCTGAAGGCCGGGATGCCGGCATTGATGCGCTCGTCGAGCCCGCCGTAATGCAGCATCAGCGGCGCCTTGATGGCGGGCACGTCCTCAGCCTTCGGTTGGGCACCGTAATAGGCGACGCCGGCGCTGAGGCTGGGTGACTTCACGGCCAGATTGTTGACCGCACCGCCACCCCAGCAGAAGCCGATCGCACCGACCTTGCCGTTCGCACCGCTGATGCCGGCGAGATAGGCGCGGCTTGCCTCGCCGTTGGCCGAAACGTCGTCGGGCTTCAGCGAGGAGAACATCTGCCGGGCCTGTTCTTCATCCGCCGGCGTACCGCCCTGGGGCGCCAGGAAGTCGACTGCGAGCGCATTGAAACCCTCCAACGCCATGCGGCGGGCAACGTCCTTGATATGGGCGTTGAGCCCGCGGTTCTCGTGGATGACGAGGACGCCGCCGCGCGTGCCGGAGGCATTCTTGGGTTTTACGAGATAACCCTTCATCGTCGCGCCGCTGGCGCCCGGATATGTAACATCCTCCGTGGTCAGCCGGTCGTCATTGGCGGCAATGATATCGGCCTTGGCAGAACTGGCGCCGATCAGGGGCGCAATCGCCGCGGCAGCTGCACCGGAGCCCGCAAGCTGAGTCAGCTTCTCCATGAAGCGACGGCGGTCCAAAGTCAGGTGCGTGTATTCGTCATAGGCGTCGATCATCGCCTGGGTGATCTTCGGGGTCTCGTTGTCCATGCCTCTTCCTCCGTAGCGGACTGTATGACGAAGAAATCTACAACGAGGAGCTTTCACTTGCAGATGAAACACTGAGTGATCCAAGTGTTGGATATTACACTTGTTCGTGAGCTCGTTTTGAGCGGATGAGCCAGCCGGGATTGTGACGGGCTCATCCGCTGGCTCGGCAGATCGCAGCGATGCGGCCGTTCATTCTCGCCTCGCCCGCCTGTCTCGATAAACATGGCGAACGCTAGCCAGGCTAAAGCGTCCTAGTTCAGAGCCAGCCAGACCGCGAGCCAGACCCACATCGCCATCACCGCAAAAAAGCCGGCCATGAAGATCGGGCGGCGATAACGCAGCCGGTTGCTGGTGAGGTGGACGTAGGAATGCGCATATCGGGACAGGACGAAGATCCAGGCGAGCGCGACCGTGCCGCCATTGTCTGCGGTCGAGACGTACAGCACGAGGCAGGCGGCGTAGAACAGGACCGGCAGTTCGAACTGATTCTTGAGGTTGTTGTGGACGGCCAGGCTTTCCGGTGGCTCCCTATGGTTCTCACGGAATTCACCGGCTTCGACACTGCCTGCCTTGACGGCCAGATACCGCTTCCTCGACAGCAGCCAGTAGAGAAAGAAGACCAGCGCGGCATGCGCGATCATTGGCCAAAGCGTCGCATCAGTGGAAAGCATCGGTTCTCCTCATTTTCATCGGGGGAACCAGATAACGCGGGCTCTCCTGTACGCAAATGGCGCCGGTTGACCGGCGCCATGTAATCTCATCCATAGCTGCGGGTCATTGCGGGGTCAGGTTCTCGGTGCCGGAACCATCCTTGCCGGAAATGGTCCAGGCGCCTTCCAGCGATCCGTCGTCATTGACCTTGTAGACGACGAGGCCGACCGCCTTGCCGAGCACGTAACCGGCGGCGAAGGAATCGCCATAGAGCATGCAGATCCCGCTGGACGTGGAGGAACCGGTCTTCCACTCGATCGAGCAGGTCGTTTCGCTGGTCAGCGCGATTTTTGCGGTTCCCTTGTAGGCGGAGCCATCGAGGTTCGTGCCCTCGACCTTATACGTACCTGCGCGAACGGTTTGCGCCTGCGCAGGCGTCACGAATGCTGCGCCCAAGAGGAGCGCGCAAGCCAGAAACTTCTTCATGTTTACCCCCGAAAAATTCTCCCGTCGGCACAATCACCAACGTTCGTTATCTAGCAGGGAATCACGAAAGAAATAAGCGCCCGGGCCATCGCGACAGGGCATCGCGACCGGCATCCAACTGACTTTCTTGAAACACCGGGGGGAAGGGGCAATAACCCCTTTCCCCCGACGGATGTCAGGCCCCGGAGCCCGGATAGTTGGGGCTCTCGCGGGTGATCGTCACGTCATGCGCATGGCTTTCGCGCAGGCCCGCGCCGGAGATACGCACGAAAGTGGCGCGCTCCTGGAATTCCTTGAGATTGGCGCCGCCGACATAACCCATGGCCGCCTTCAGGCCGCCGCCGAGCTGGTGCAGCACGCCCGAGACCGGGCCCTTGTAGGGGACCTGGCCTTCGATGCCTTCGGGAACGAGTTTCAGCGTGTCGCGCACTTCCGCCTGGAAGTAACGGTCGGCGGAACCGCGGGCCATGGCACCCACCGAGCCCATGCCGCGATAGGCTTTGAACGAGCGGCCCTGGTAGAGATAAACTTCGCCCGGGCTTTCGTCGGTGCCGGCCAGCAGCGAGCCGATCATCACGGCGGACGCACCGGCGGCGATCGCCTTGGCAAGGTCGCCCGAGAACTTGATGCCGCCATCGGCGATGACCGGGATGTTCTGCGCCCGTGCCGCTTCGACGGCCGACATGATCGCCGCGAGCTGCGGAACGCCGACGCCGGCGACGATACGGGTGGTGCAGATCGAGCCCGGGCCGATGCCGACCTTGACGGCATCCGCGCCGGCATCGATCAGCGCCTTGGTGCCGTCGGAGGTCGCGACATTGCCGGCCATGACGCGTACGTGGTTGGAGATGCGCTTGACGTTGGTAACGGCGTCAAGCACGCGCTGCGAATGGCCATGGGCCGTATCGACGACCAGAAGATCGACGCCGGCCTCGATGAGACGTTCGGCGCGCTCGAAACCATCGTCGCCGACGCTGATCGCGGCTGCGGCCCGAAGGCGCCCTTGCGCATCCTTGGAGGCATTTGGGTTGAGCTGCGACTTTTCGATGTCCTTGACGGTGATGAGACCGACGCAACGGCCTTCGCCATCCACCACAAGCAGCTTCTCGATGCGGTGCTTGTGCAGCAGACGCTTGGCCTCGGTCTGGTCGACGCTGCTTTCCTTGACCGTGATCAGGTTCTCACGGGTCATCAGCTCGTAGATCTTCTGAGCCGGATCGGAGGCGAACCGCACGTCGCGGTTGGTGAGAATGCCGACCAGCCGGCCCGGAACGTGGCCGCCGCCGTTTTCGACCACCGGAATGCCGGAAATGCTGTAGGACTTCATCAGCGACAGCGCGTCGGCCAGCGTCGCGTCCGGGCCTATCGTCACCGGATTGACGACCATGCCGCTTTCGAACTTCTTGACCTGGCGGACCTGCTCGGCCTGTTCGATCGGGGTCAGATTGCGGTGGATGACGCCGATGCCGCCGGCCTGCGCCATGGCGATAGCCAGCCGGCTTTCCGTCACCGTATCCATGGCCGAGGAGATGATCGGCAGGTTGAGTTCGATGTCCTGGGCGATGGTGGTGGCGATATTGGTCTGGCCCGGCATGACTTCGGAATGGCCGGGCTGCAGGAGCACGTCGTCGAAGGTAAGCGCATCTGCGCCGGTTGCGGTTTCAATGATGCGTGCCATTGCCAAATTCCTTCGATCTAGAAAATGCGGGATGCGCTCAGGAACGACTCTATACGTCCCGACGCTCCGGCAACAATTGCTTGGAAGTTGGCGAGGGCTGGTAACACGTTCATGACAAGAAGGGAATAGCAAAAACCCGAGAGGTGTTTCTCCCGGGTTTTGATCGCTTTCCAGCACAATCAGATGTCGAACTGGTAACTCTTCGGCACGAAACGGTAGCCGGTCCCCTGCTTTTCGACGAAACCGACCGCCGGGAACGGCATGTGATAACCAAGGAAGGCGACCTTTTCCGTGGCGATCATGTCGAAGACTTTCTTGCGGGTGGCCGCTCCCTGCGCCTTGTCCATGTCGAAACGCACTTCCCATTCGGGCCGCTGCAGCGACAGGACGTAGTGGTTGGCCGTATCGGCGGTCAAAACCAGACGCTTGCCCTGCGACTCGATATTGAAGATCAGCATACCCGGCGTATGGCCCGGCGCGAGCATCGCGGTAATGCCGGACGTCACCTCTCCGCCGTCTTTCAGGAAGGCCATCCTTTCGGCAAGTGGCTTTACGTTGGCGAGCACGCTCTTCTGATTGCCCTCTGCCGGCGTGCCGGCGCGGGCGCTATCGGTCCAGAAGTCGTATTCCACCTGGCCTGCGACATAACGCGCCTTCGGGAAGGCAGGCCTGCCGTCTTCCATGATGCCGCCGATGTGGTCGCCATGCATGTGGGTGATGACGATGATCGAGATATCCTCCGGCATGTAGCCGGCGGCGGCAAGCCCCTCGACCAGGCGTCCAGCCCCCTGGGCATGAGCCGCCTTGCCGAGACCCGTATCGAACAGGATGACGTCGCTGCCGGTATCAATGAGCGTCGGGGAGAAGCTGTTGACGAACTGGTCCGTGGGCAGAAAATTCTGGCTCAGCAGCGTTGCAAGCGCTTCGGCTGGCTGATTGAGGCCGAAGGTTTCACCGGGAGCGCCGGAAGGACGAGCGCCGTCCTTCACCACCAGAACCTGAAATCCGCCGAGCTTGAATTTATGAATGTCCGGCGGGATGACGCGATCGATTGCCAACTGCTGCTTCTCCTGGGCAAAAACCTCAGCATTGATGATTGCCGGAGCGGCGAGGATGCCCAGACCGGCCGTGCCGATGAGGGTGCGCCGTCCGATACCTGAATTCGCCATGATTTAACTGCCTCCTGGAATTGCCGCCAGACCCCTGGGTCCGATACGCAGGGAACATAACCGCGGCTCGGGATGAGAAAATCCGATCTCACGCAGACGTGACCCAAAACGTGAAATGGTGAGATTCTCCAATTGGCAGACCGGATCAACAGGTCTATGGACTGCCCTTAATCCCCGCCCGTCGCAGGCCCCCTCATGAACCGCATCGTTCCCCTCATTCTCGCCGTCGCCCTTTTCATGGAGCAGATGGACTCCACCGTCATTGCAACGGCACTTCCGGCGATTGCCGCGGACCTGAATGTCGGCCCGATCACGCTCAAACTGGCTCTGACTTCCTACATGGTGGCGCTCGCCATGTTCATCCCGATCAGCGGCTGGATGGCGGACCGCTTCGGCGCCAAGCGGATCTTCCGTGTCGCGATCATGGTTTTTGTCGTCGGCTCGATCTGCTGCGCGTTCTCGTCCGATCTCTTCCAGTTCGTGCTGTCGCGCTTCCTGCAGGGCATGGGCGGGGCGATGATGACGCCGGTTGCACGCCTGGTTCTCCTGCGCACCACGAAGCGCAGCGAGCTCGTCTCGGCCATGGCGCTGCTCACCATTCCGGCGCTGGTCGGGCCCCTCACCGGGCCGCCGATCGGCGGTTTCATCACCACCTATTTCACCTGGCACTGGATCTTCCTGATCAACGTGCCGGTCGGTGTGCTCGGCATCTATCTCTCGACGATCTTCCTGCCGGAAATAGAGGCCACCAATCCGCCTTCGATCGACTGGCGAGGATTTTTTCTCACTTCGGTTACCGCCGCCGGCACGGTCTTCGGGCTTTCGGTCATCGGCCTTCCGGCATTGCCGCCGGCCATCGGCATCACCGCGACGGCGCTCGGGCTTGCGGCCGGCGTCGCCTATGTCGTCCATGCGCGCAGCCACCCCGCCCCGATCCTCAACCTCAGGCTCTTCAAGGACGACGCGTTTCGGGCCGCGAGCAGCAGCGGCACGCTGTTCCGCATCTCGACCGGCGCCATTCCATTCCTGATGCCGCTGATGCTGCAGCTCGGTTTCGGCCTCAACCCGTTCCAGTCAGGCCTCATCACATTTGCGGGCGCGCTCGGCGCGCTGATCGTGAAGTTCGCAGCCCGCCGCGTCTTTGCAATGACCGGCTTCAAGATGACGCTGATCGTTTCGGGCCTACTCGGGGCGGCGACCACGGCGGCAAACGGTTTTTTCACGCCGGAGACGTCGCACGCGCTGATCATCGCCTTCCTGCTGATGTCGGGCGTCTGCCGTTCGTTCTTCTTCACCGGCTCGAACGCACTCAGCTATTCCGAGATCAGAGACGAGCAGGCGAGCCAGGCGACCTCGATCGCCTCCGTCCTGCAGCAGATCAGCATGGCGCTCGGCGTCGCCTTTGCGGCCTTCATCCTAGAAGCGTCGGCGGCGGTCACCGGCACGCATCTGCAGCTCTCGGACTTCCACCTGGCATTCTTCCTGGTGGCGGCTCTTTCGCTGCTCGCCGTCCTGCCGCTGCTGAGGCTGGACCCGGCGACGGGCTCCGCCGTCTCCGGCCACCGGGCCGGCAGGATCCAGCCGGAAGCCGGCGAATAATCAGGCCCGATCGTCCAGGTCGGCGTCTTCGGCCTCGGCGTATTCGATGTCCGCATCCTCCATCCCGGTCTCCTCCATCTCGGACTCCGGGACAGTCTCGCCGGCCTTGCGGCCCTTGAAATGCTTGGCGAGCAGGAACATCTCGACCGATTCCTGGCGCGACGCACCCGGCTTCACGTGGATGACCTGCTTGAAATTCTGCTTCAGCATGTTGAGCAGGTCGCGTTCGGTGCCGCCCTGGAAGGTCTTGGCGAGGAAATGGCCACCCTCGCCGAGCACCTCGACGGCGAAATGCGCCGCCACCTCGCACAGATGCATGGTGCGCAGGTGATCGGTCTTCTGGTGGCCGGTGGTCGGCGCCGCCATGTCCGAAATGACCAGGTCCGGTGTGCCGCCGATCGCTTCCATCAACAGGCGCGGCGCTTCCGGATCGAGAAAGTCGAGCTGCAGGATCTTGACGCCGGCGAGCGGCGCCATTTCCAGAAAATCGATCGCTGCGACGCGGATATCATCATCGGTCGAACCGGTGACATTGGCGGCGATCTGCGACCAGCTTCCCGGCGCAGCACCCAGATCGATAATCCGGCGGGCGCCTTTGAGGATCTGGTGCTTCTCGTCGATCTCCAGAAGCTTGAAGGCCGCGCGGGCGCGATATCCTTCGAGCTTGGCGCGCTGGACATAAGGGTCGTTGATATGACGCTCGAGCCAGCGCCGCGACGACGCCTTGAGCTTGCCCTTCTTGACCTTCTGGCCGAGCTTGCGGCCGGTGCGATTGCCGCTACCGGGGGATTTGGAGGGTGGTTTCGTCATCGCCTTGCTCCAGCCTCATCCTGTCCGCCGGCACCCGGATTGCCCGCCTGGTTACCCCCTGGGCGGCGCGGCCGCACTCGGCGCCACACGCCGTCATCGGCCATCATGTCCGTCAACAGGCCCTCGCGCAGGCCTCGGTCGGCCACCCGCATGCGCTGGCTCGGCCAGCGGCGGCGGATCGCTTCCAGAATGGCGCAACCGGCCAGCACCAGATCGGCCCGGTCAGGACCGATGCAGGGATTGGCAGCACGGCCGGCAAAATCCCAGGAGAGCAGTTTTGCCTGCATGGCGGAGACTTCCGCATCCGACAGCCACAGGCCGTCGACCTTGCGGCGGTCGTAGCGCGGCAGGTCGAGATGCACGCCGGCAAGCGTGGTGACCGTGCCCGAGGTGCCGATCAGGTGGAAATCCTCGGCGCCCTGGCGGCGGAAGGCGGCAAGCGGCGGGCAATCGAAACCGGCCAGCATGCCTTCGACTTCCGTCACCATGGCGTCAAAAACCTCCGGCGTCACGTCGCGCCCGCCATGCCGTTCCGACAGCGTCACGACGCCGACCGGAAGCGAGGTCCAGTGGGTGATATGATTGGCAAGCCGGCTCGAACGGCTGTCATCGATGCGGATGACGGCTATTTCCGACGAACCCCCGCCGATATCGAAGAGAACGACGGAGCGCGCTTCGCGGCCGACCAGGGACGAGCAGCCCGAGACTGCAAGCCGTGCCTCGGTCTCCCGATCGATGATTTCGAGTTCCAGCCCAGTTTCCGAGATCACACGCGCCAGAAACTCCTCGCCGTTTTCGGCGGCCCGGCAGGCCTCGGTGGCGATCAGCCGCATGCGGCGGATCGGCCGGTTGGCAAGCTTTGTGGCGCAGATGCGCAGGGCTTCGACGGCACGGTCCATGGCATCCTGCGACAGCCGGCGGCTGGTGCCGAGCCCCTCGCCCAGGCGAACGATCCGCGAAAACGCATCGACGACGCGGAACTGGCCCGGCCTTGTCGGCTGGGCGATCAGCAGGCGGCAATTGTTGGTGCCGAGGTCGAGCGCCGCATAGAGATCGTTGACATAGGAGAATTTTTCGCCGCGGGAATCCGTGCCCTGGCTTTCATTTCCGGCCCTGCCGCGGGCATCCTTGGATGAACCCTGACCCGAACCGGCGGGCGCAGGGGTCTTGGCCACACCCGGCACCGCCTTTGCGGGCGTCAGCGGCCGGCCCTGAAGGCCGCGGCCGCCTCTGTTCTTCTTGCGCCGATTGCGCGGCGGCGATTTTGCCGAATGCGGCTGTTGCCCGCCCTCGACACGGACCTGACCCTGCTCTGTCACGGGCGCCGCACCCGCGCCCTGTGCCGGCTGCTGAGCGCCGCCGGATTTCGCGCGCCGCCGCTTGCGCTTGCGCGCCTGTGGGTTGGGTTCCTGGTTATGGGGACGTCCGGCAGGAGCAGCCGTATCGACCGCATCCGAATGGCTTGCAGGCGCCGCGTCACGACGTTTGCCGTTCCGCTTCGCCTTCCGACGCCTTGAGGATTTACCCTCTCCGCGCGGTACCGCCGACGCCCCGCCTTCCGGCGGCTTTGCGCCGCTATCGGGGTCCATCACTTTTATGTCCATCTCGCCGCGCAAAGCCTCTTGAAGGTATGCCGCTGGCGTCTGATTGTTTCGTTGGCGCGAAGATAACAGGCAGCGACGTTTTCGCCAACGGCTTTTTGCCGCTCACGTCAGGGACGTGTCAGCGGGCAGCTTTCCAGCTTTTCCGCAGCGGCGGCGAGAAAGCTTCGACGGCATCGATTTTTTTCGAAATCGGTATTTGCAATCTGCCCGCTTTTGTTTATAAGCGCCGCACACCGGCCCGGGCATTCACCGGCGCGCCCTGCTGGGGAATAGTTCAACGGTAGAACGACGGACTCTGACTCCGTTAATCTTGGTTCGAATCCAGGTTCCCCAGCCAATTCTCCCTAAAAGCCCTTAATTCCTTGATTTTCCAGTCGTGCCGGATATCGGTTTGGCGTCATCGGCGACCTGATGCCCAGAACTGGTGCCCACAGGTGATGTCCACGCGCGAAATCGCGCGGCGGCGTCGCTCCCGGCCGCCGGCTTCTACTCAGCCCTTATTGTTCGGACCATAAGAAGGCACAGATCACGCGGAGGAAGCGGATAAACGCGCTTATTCCGCCGCCGCTTTCGAGCCCTCCTTCTTGCTTTCCCATTCCTGCGGGGTCAGTGTCTTGATGTCGAATTGGTCGCGGGTCCGGGCATAGGTGTGCCCACCCATGCGACCCACCGCGTCCATGAGCTGCTGGTCGATATGCAGGTTCGACGGGTTGACAGCGTCGCTGCGTACATAGACGCCGAGCACCTCGCCTAAGATGATTTCCCGCGCCGGGCCGACCTGCAGGGTCGTGTGGCGACGGCATTCCAGCGCTGCCGGTGCCGCAAGAATGCGCGGGCTGCGCACCATCTGGCCGGGGACGGTCGCAAGGCCTGCCTCCTCCATCTCGTCGACCTCTGGGCCGAACTTGATCGCGCAGACCTCCATCTGGTCGACCAGCGTGTTGTCGCAGATGTGGACTGTGAACTCTCCGGTCTCGCGGATGTTTCGCGCTGTGTCCTTGAAGCGCATGTCCGAATAGTTTTCGACGCCGATGGCGACGATGGCAGGATCATGGGTCAGCACGTTGAAGAAGCTGAACGGACCCGCATTGGGTCGTCCCTCCTTGCTGACCGTCGTCACCAGGGCGATGGGGCGCGGGATCACGGTGCCGATCAGAAGCTTGTAGCGTTCCCGCTCATTGAGCTTGGCGAAATCGAAATGGGTATGGTCGGTCATGTGTCAGGCCTCGGCAGCGATACGATGGGTTTCAAGCGGGGTGTGACGGGAAAGGTTCTCGAACCCGTCTTTGGTGACGACGTACATGTTGCCGACATTGCAGCCGGCGGAGAGCGGTTCCAGCCACTGTGTGTGCATCACGAACACCATGCCTTCTTCCATCCGGTCGTAGTTGTGGGAGGAGATGTTGAAACTGTTTTGGCTGCCAGCCATGCCGACGGAATGGCCGAGATTGGGGTTATGCGGGCCTTCCGTCGCCGGATAGACATGCATGAGCTTGCGGCCCTGGGCCTCCCAGTCGATGTTCTTGACGTACTGACGCGGGATAAGGCGCGCGCTGCCGTCATCCATCGGCGCCCAGTTATAGGGCATGGTGCGGGCTTCCGGGGAGGTCAACATGCCACGCTCGATCATCGGCTCGAAGGCGGCATTGTTGACGTCGCGCATCAGCGCACCCGGCCGGATCAGTTTTTCGGCGCGCTTGACGCCCTCCGTGCAAGCGGCGAGCACCTCCTCCTGCCGCTTGGTAATCTCACCGATTGCGATCATGCGGGCGGTCTGGGCCGTGTAGCCGCGGTAGGTGATGTTGGAGACATAGAGATTGATCAGGTCGCCCGGACGCACGACATGGCCATAGGGTTTGCCGCAATGGGTGCCGAATTCGTTGACACCGATCTGGTAGCCGTCGCCGGTCTCACCGCCGAAGGATAGCTGGGCCTGCGTGAAGGCGGCATAGATCTCGTGGTCGGTGACGCCAGGTCTGGCGACGTGATAGGCTGCCTGGGTCGCGATGCTGACCAGTTGGGCGGCAGCCCGGAACATCTCGATCTCGCGCGGTGAACGCAGCTTCTGCATCCGGTCGAGAATGGCGTTGTCGGCGATGAACTTGCTCTTTGGCATGAATTCGTCGAGCGCCGCCCAGAATGTCAGCGAGGTACGGTCGCCGATCCGGCCGATCTGGGCCTTTGCCAGCCCGAGGCTGGCCAGCAGTTCGGCGCATTTCTCGGCAGTCTTGACCACCGAGTCGCCCGGGCGGTCGGCGTATTCGCGGCCGATCGGGCCGATCTGCCAGATATCCTCGACCAATACCGGTTCACCCCCCGGCGGCAGGAGCACGGACTGGGTGAAGAAGGAGAGAAGGGTCAGCGGCTTGTCGGTGTCTGTCGGGATGACCAGAACGCCTTCGCGCATCCAGTCGCAGATATAGCGGAGATAGTGGTTCGACGTGTGAAACCAGCCGACACCGCCGGTGTGGACGATCAGCGCGTCATGCCCCGCTTCGACCGCCTGACGGCGGATGCGGCGCAGGCGATCCTCGAATTCCTCGACCGGCAGCGGCAAGTGTGCTGCAAAATCGAAGTCCGGCTGGAAATCGGCGAGCAGCGATCCGACACGATAGGAGCCCGCCTTGGTTGCACGCATATTCATTGGGTATTCCTTCCAGAATTCTAAAAAATAGGTCAGGCCTGCTTCTGCGGTGCCAGCACCCGTCTTGCGACAAGCAGCACCACGAGCGTGAGAGCGATCAGAACTCCCGACATCGCGGCAACGCGGACGTCGAGCGACTCTTCGATGAGAGCGAACATTCTGAGCGGCAGCACCGTCGTGCGGGCATCGGCGAGGAAGAGCGAGACGGACACGTTGTCGAGCGACTGGATGAAGACGAGAAACGCACCGGCAAGAATGCCCGGCAACAGGAGCGGCAAGATTACCCGTCGCAGCGTCGTGAACCACCTCGCCCCCATCACCGTCGAAGCCTCCGCCAGCGATGGATTGATGCCCTGGGCAACGACGGATGCGGCTCTGTACATCAGCGGTCCGAAGACGACCACATGGCCGGTCACTGTCAGCCAGAGCGAAGGCTGGAAGCCGACGAAGTTGGCGACGATCAGTGCCGCGAGACCGTAGACCAGGCTCGGCAGGACGAGAGGCGCGAGCAGAAGAGGTTCGATGGAACTCACGGTGCTGCGTTTCATCCGCGCCATGCCGATGGTGGCGGGAACCGCAAACAGCAGGGATCCTAGAACCGCGAGAGCGGCAATCTTCAACGAGTTTCCGGCCGCAATGTGCTCGGTTCCTGAACGGATCGGGTCGAACAAGGCCTCGTACCAGCGGATCGAGAAGCCCTGCGGCGGGTATTTCAGGCTCTGTCCTGACGTAAACGACATGGTGATCGCGATGATGATCGGGGCGACCAGATAGATCAGGCTGAGGCCACCGAAGCCGAAGACAAATGCCTTATAGAGGAAAGCGGGGATAGGATTTTCACGCTTGTTATGCATGGCCAACGAGCCTCCTGTGACGGGAAATCATGGTCATTGCGACCAGCAGAATTCCGGTCGAGAGCAGCAAGACGACAGCAATAGCCGATGCCATGGACCAGTCGAACAGCGTGCCGACCTCGCGATAGATCAATTGTGGGACATATACATTGCGGGCACCGCCGATGACTGCCTGCGTCACGAAGGAACTGCTGGTACTCGCGAAGACGAGTATCCACCCGGCCAGCAGGCCCGGCAGCATCATCGGCAGAAGTACGGTCACGAAAATTCGCCAGGGTCCGGCCCCGGAGACCTGCGCGGCCTCCGTGAATTGGACGGGGGTCCGCGACAGGATCGCGATCAGCGGCAGGATGATAAGGGGCAGATCGATCTGGCACATGGCCAGCACCAGCCCGAGTTCGGTGGACATCAGCGAGAACGGTTGTCCTGCAAGACCGAGAGCCACGAAGGTCTCGCTGATCGGCCCCTGCCGCCCGAGAATGACGATCCAGGCAAAGGTTCGCACCACGTTGCTGGTCAGCATGGGAATCAGCGTCAGAAAGATAATGACCTGACGCGCCGTCTTGCCGCTGTGCCAGTACAGGAGCGCGATCGGAATCCCGAGAAGAGTCGTGCTCGCCACGGTTTGCAGACCGAGTTTTGCGGTATTCATCAGCACGCGATAATTGAACGCATCGCCGAGGAAGCGTCCGTAATTGTTGAGTGTCAGTCCGTCCGGGCCGATGAAACTGAACCCAACGAGAACGGCGAGCGGCGTCGCAAAGAACGCCACCGACAACAGGAGCATCGGGATAACGTATGGGAAGCCGCTCGCCTTCATCATCTCACCTCAACCAGCAACGAGGGCGTCGAACTTGCGTATCCATTCCGCACGGTTCTTGTTGATCGAAGCCCAGTCCGGATAGACCATGTTGGCAAGCTGGTCGCGCTTGACGAAGGCCTCAATGCCCGGCGTGAGGGAGACGTTCTTGTTGGTCGGGAACATCTCCTGCGGCGGCATCTTCAGCTTGTCCTGTGCCGCCTTGGAGATGGCTGCATCCATGTAGGCATAGGCGGCCTCGACGTTTTTCGAACCCTTGGTCAGGTGGATGTTGACCGGGGCTGCGGGAGAGCCGGTTTCCGGCTGGACGAACTCGGCCTTGAGGCCAAGGCTCTTCAGGCGGGCGACATTGCCGGTGGAGCACATGAAGACCGCGATCTCGCCCTGCTGGAAGAGCGTCATCTGGTGGTTGGTGCTGGCGACGACGCCCTTGATCTGCTCCGGATTGTCCTTGAACAGCTTGAAGACGGCATCCATGTCCGTGGTGCTGGTCCCGAAGATCTTGGCGATCTGGCTGTAGGCCATGACGCCGGTGTTCGAGCCGAAGCCGGTCCAGGATACCTTGCCCTTGTAGGCCGGGTTTTCGAACAGGTCGCGATAGCCCTTAGGGGCAGGCACGAGATCAGGATTGTAGGCGATGCCGTTGACTTCGATTGTCACGGTCGGGCCATACTCGCCCTGGAAGGCCGGGTCGAGCATGCTCCAGTTCTTGAGCTTGCTCGGATCGATCTTCTGGATCAGGTCGTTGTCGATGGCGGTCGCCATCTGGCCGGGCGACATCAGCAGCGTGTCGTAAGGCGGGTTGCCGGGGCTCGCCATCACCTTGGCGAGTTGGTCCTGCGCCAGTGCCGGGGCGACCGTCAGATCGAAACCGGCTTGCCTGACGAGCGGCGTCAGGACCGTGCGGTAGCCATCTTCCCAGTTGCCGGGGAAGGTTGCGGCGACGACACTGCCGCCGGCGGCGCGGGCGGAAAACGGCATGGTTGCGGCTGCGGTCGCACCGGCAGCGAGCAGGCCAAAATTACGACGAGTCATATTGAAGTTGGTCATGCTATCACCTCTGTTGGTTGTTGATTGACGGCTTTCATTCACTGGCTTCATTCACTGGGAGACTTCCGGTTCGCCCGGAAAGACATGGGCTCGTGCGGTGTCGATCTCGGCAAAAATCTGCGTCCCGGTTTCGGGAACGAAGGTCGAAGGGCCGCGCACCTCGGACGCACGCAGATTAGTGCCGTCGTCGAGAACGAGGTCGTGGACCAGCGTCGGACCGAGCGGCACGGATACGGTCACGCGTGCTGCAAGCGAATTTTCGCTGGGCTGGCCTATCAACCGAACCTCCTCGGGCCGGAAGGTGACGGTGACCTTCGATCCGACGGTAAAGTTCAGGCGGCGCGGCAGGCGAAGAGCCTTGTCGCCGGGCAAGCCGATCAACGTGGCTTCAGGATCCAGACGCACGACCGTTCCGTGGAGAATATTGGCCTGCCCGATGAAGGTGTTGACGAACAGCGTGTTGGGCCGGTCATAGACGGCCATTGGCGTATCGATCTGCTCGACATTACCCTTGCTCATCAAGACAAGACGGTTTGCCAGGCTCTGGGCCTCTTCCTGGTCGTGGGTGACGATCAGCGTTGTGATCCCGAGCGTTTTCTGAAGATGCAGAAGTTCGACCTGCAGGTCGAAGCGAAGCGCCCGGTCCAGTGCGCCGAACGGCTCGTCGAGCAGAAGCAGCGAAGGGCGTCCTGCTATGGCGCGGGCAACCGCGACACGCTGCTGCTGGCCGCCCGACAGTTCGCGTGGAAGCCGATTGCCGTAACCGTTGAGACGAACGAGGGACAACATTTCCTCGACGCGCGCCTTTCGTTCGGTGCGCGGAACCTGCTGGCAGGCGAGTGGATAGGCGATGTTCTCGGCCACGGTCAGATGCGGGAACAGCGCATAATTCTGGAAGACCATGCCGATGCCGCGAGCTCGGGCAGATATGTTGGCGAGGTCCGCCCCACCGAGCACCATTCGGCCAGACTTTGGGTGGATCAAGCCTGCAATAGCCCGGAGCACCGTAGATTTGCCGCAGCCGCTTGGCCCGAGGAGTGCGACGATTTCTCCAGCGTTGACCTCAAAGGACACATCGCTGACGGCATTCTGTCCGCCATAACTGTGCGTGAGGCCTTTGACACTGAGCTGCTTTCCTTCAATCGAGTTCGCAATATGAGGCATGCAAATTCCCCCATGATCTGCCGCAACGATGGGACGCGAGTAGCGACCGGGAGCTAAGCGGATATGTCGTTGGCTAAAAAATCTGGTCAGGGTCTGGTTCATGCCCATCGAATTGCAAGCACCGTGCCAGTTCCAAACTGTCACCTGAAGAATCGAAGCAAGGTAATGTTTTAAATACGTTATTTTTCACGAGATTAAATTCGCAAGTTTATTATCACAGATTTTTGCATATGAATAAATCAGTACAGCTGCATATAATTTGGCCTCGATAGTTTAGTTCTTGAGCAGAGACCTGGTAGCCGACGGGGAGAATTCACGCCGCTTTTTACCGGAAACGCGCCCATCGCAGAGCTTTCGTCTTCAATATTAGGAAAATATCCCTATAGTTGGAGCTAAATTAGACTTGAGGCGGCATTTTCCCATGACAGCAACGTTGAGCCGATGAAATTTTATGCATTTAGATTCGTATTAACTTTCTAAGCTAGTTTCGAAAAAACATACGAATATTGATGATAGAAATATCTGGCTTCATTCTCAATAACTTAGGAATCGGTCCGTCAACTTGGCACGGCGATTGCTTCAAAATCCCCGAGAATTCAAACACGGCAAAACAACGAAAGGGGATCCCATGAACAGCATCAACGGAATTCTGAGAAGCGGACTTGCCGGCACATTCGCAGCCTTGCTCTCCCTGTCGGCACAGGCAGCCGAAGGTCCGGCAGTCAAGATGGTGCCGGAGGCGGACGTGGCGAAGTTGCCGGGCGTGGCCTTCAACCAAAAACTGGCAGACGGCCTGCCGCCTGCCATCAAGGCGTCGAAGGTCCTCAAGGTCGCAACCGACCTCACCCCGCCGATCAGCTTCCGCGCAGAGGATGGAAAGCTGATCGGCATCGATGCCGATATCGCCGCCGCCCTCGGCGTTGTTCTCGGCATCGACGTGCAGATGACCGACGTTGGTGCCGGGGCCGCGATCGTTCCTGCTATCCTGTCGAAGCGTTTCGACATGACCGTCTCCGGCATCAACGATGATCCGGAACTGGAAAAGCAGGTCGATGTCATCGACTACATGTATGACGCGACCACGATCATGACCATCAAGGACAACCCGCTCGGCATCAAGAGCATGGCGGATCTCTGCGGCAAGAAGGTCGCCGTGCCGGTCGGCACTTTCCAGGGGCGCATGGTGGAGGCCGCGTCTGCCAAGTGCGCCACGCCGATCAACATCATGTCCATCCCGAAAATGCCTGACGTATTGCAGGCAGTGCGCACCGGCCGCGCCGATGCGACCGTCAACGGTTATGCCACGAGCGTCTACACCACGACAAACCAGACCGGCAGAGGCGTCGGCCTGCAGGCTCTTCCGGATGTCCGCCTCGCGGTGGGATATCTCGGCATGCTGGTATCGAAGGACAACCCACAGCTTCGCAACACGGTCGTGGCAAGCCTTCAGCATATGGTCGATAGCGGCGCCTATGAAGCCATCATGAAAAAATGGAGCCTTGGTCCGCTCGCCGTGAAGACGGTCAAGGTCAACGACGCCGCCAGCATGCCGGTGGATTGAGCCCATGTCCCTTTTTGCTCAAGCCGTCAGCATCGCCATGGCACCTCCCGTCGGCAAGCCGATACGGTGGGGGCAAATCACAACCGGTACCAGCGCGATCCTCGCGCTGGCCCTCCTTATGATGATCATCGGCCGTAGCCAGAGCGTTCAATGGAGCGAAATCCCTCGCTTCATGATCGATCCGATGATCCTGGGCGGCGTCGTCCTGACGCTCCAACTGACGGCAGGAGCAATGGTGGCCGGGATTGCCGTCGGCTGCATCGTGGCCATCATGGCCACCAGCCAGAATATCGTGCTGAAAACGATGGCCGTCGGCTTCGTCTGGTGGTTTCGGGGCGTGCCGCTGATCGTCCAGATCTTCTTCTGGTTCAACATCGGACTTTTTATCCCCGAGGTTGGTCTTGGCGCCTATACGATATCGATCAACGATCTGGTCACTCCCGCGGTCGCCGGGTTCCTGGCGCTCGGTCTGCACGAGGCCGCCAATATGAGCGAGATCATTCGCGGCGGCCTGACGGCGGTGGATCGTGGACAGCGTGAAGCGGCATCGTCTCTGGGCTTGAGGCCACTGCAAACCTTGCGGACAGTCGTTCTGCCGCAGGCGGTCCGCCTCGTCGTTCCACCGACCGGCAACCAGGCCATCGGCATGCTGAAGGCCAGTGCCATCGTCTCCGTCATCGGCATGCAGGACCTGCTGACCCAGGCGCAGGCGATCTATGCGCGCAACTTTCTGGTCATCGAACTGCTGTGCGTTGCATCGCTCTGGTATCTCGCGATCACCACAGTCGCCTCGATCGGCCAGCATTTCCTGGAACAGCAACTCGTGCCCAAAGGCCCGTCTGGCGGCTCGCAAAAGGAGACCCGGCAACGGGCCTGACAGGTCGCCGGCATCGTTCAACCCAACCAAGCAAGGATCGCCAGCGCAGCGTATCCGATCAGGAAATCCCAAGGAGCAAACCATGAAACTCGGCATTGATGCACAGAAACTTCCCGAAGCTGTAAAGCGCGGGCCGCTTGCAAGCCTCGACCATGTCAGGGAACTCGGTCTCGGCGGTCTTTTCTTCACCACGGTTCTCGATATGAGCCCGACGCTGGACAAAGTCGAACTGCGCGACATCAGGGCGAAGGCCGATGAACTCGGCCTTTATCTCGAAAGCGGCGTCGGCAAGATCAATCCCTATTGCAGCGCCGAGGCGCCGGAGTTCCGGGCAATCGGCGACGGCGACATCATTCTTGGCTTCACCCGGATGATCGAAGCGGGCGCCGCTATCGGATGCCGTGAACTCTGGGTATCGCCCGGCAATTTCAAATCCGAATATCGTGGCAGGTTGGCGAATGACCGGTTCCGCACCGACGTCACCTGGGAAGAGCAGTTGCTCGCCATCGAAAAGGTTCTGCTGAAGCTCGCGCCCGTCGCCTGCGCCAACGGCGTTCACCTCAACATGGAGACCCATGACGAGATCACCTCCTTCGAAATTCTTCGGCTGATCGAAAAGGTCGGCGAGGATTGCATGGGCGTGGTCTTCGACACGGCCAACGGTCTGCAGCGCGCAGAATATCCGATCTTTGCCGCAAAACGCGTCGCGCCCTATGTCCGCCAGACCCACATCAAGGACGCCTATGTCGGGCGGGCACCCGGTGGCTTCGATTTCCAGACCCGGCCCGTTGGCGGCGGCATCGTCGATTTCGGTTCGATCCTTCCCATCCTCTCGAAGGCGAACCCAGATCTGAATTTTTCGCTGGAAGTTGCCGCATCCGTCGAAGACAAGCCCCGGAAAGCCAATCCGCGCCAGTGCATCCAGATCGACGATCCGATCTGGCGCGCCGGCCACCCGGATCTCAACGCCGAAGAGCTGGATGCTTATATCGCCATGGTGGACGCCTATGAGAAGTGCGTCACCTCTGGTGAAATTCCCGATTGGGAAGCGTACGAAGCCAACCAGTACGGCTACCCCACCTATGAGAAGCAGTCCTACGGCTACAAGGAAGCTGTGATCTTCATCAAGGACTCGGCTCGCTATGTCGAAAGGATTTGCACCGAAAACAGCATCTCCCTTTCTTCGCCGGCGACAAAGCGCCAGGCGGCCTGAACGACCGGTCCGTCAGCATCGGCGGCATGCGCTGCCGATGCCCTTTAAAATCATGGGAAAGTCTGGCTTTTTGTCGAGATCGGCATATACGCAGGAATATTCTCATGGAAAAAATAATGCGGCCGTAAGGGCATTTGGAGCAGGAAATGAAAAGGACGCGCCGTCAAAGCGCCAAGGCAGTACCGAAAGCGCATAGCGCAGCGGAAACCACTGAGACCAACAACGACGATGTTTCAGAGCGCATCCGGACAACGCTTGGCACCGCAATCGGTGAAGGCGCGCTGAAGCCGGGAACCAAGATTCTGGAGGATGCGATCGCCGAACATTTCGGTGTCAGCAGGACGGTCGTCCGAGGAGCCCTCGGCGTGCTGGAGAGCGACCATCTTCTGGAGCGAAAGAAAAATCGCGGCACTTTCGTTGCAGAACCTGGGATCGAAGAAGCCAGGGCTCTTTTCGAATCACGCCGGAAGCTGGAGCACGTCATCCTCGAACTGGTCATGAACCGCGCCGAAGCGGAGCAGCTGGACGCTCTCGAAAAGCTGGCGGACGAGGAAGAGCAGATCCATCATCACGGCGACGAGAAATCGAAGACCGTCCTTTCCGGTAAGTTTCACATCGTACTTGCCGAACTCGGCGGCAACGCGGTCATGACCGAAATGCTGTCGAAGATCGTTGCCCGCCTCTCGCTCGTTATGGCCCTCTACGAGGAAGAGAAGCAGGACGACTGCGGCGCCGATCATCATCGTCTGATCGTGACCGCGCTGAAAGCCAAGGACCTAATGAAGGCGCAGCAGTTGATGGACCATCATCTTGCTGACATCGAAGGCCGTGTGCGGCTCACTGAGGGCCAGGGTGACCGGCATACGTTCATGGCTGTGCTGGAGAACTTTTCCTAAATCGGGTGACGTCAACACCCGTCCGAGCGGAAATTATTGCCGCTCTCCCGTCCTGTTGACTGATGCCCATAGCCAGGGCGCAAAGGTGGTATCCACGGTCGCTCGCGACAGGAAAACAGAGGGAATTTCGCGGCTCTTCAACTAATCATTTGAAATCATGTGAGAATTCAGGCTATACAACCAATTTTCTCTTTAAAATTCCCATAGCTTTTCTGGCGCCGGCGGCGATTGGTATCGGTCGGCGCGCTCAGGGCCTGTCCGCTTTCTCGTTTCCCGCAAGATGCAGATCTAAATAATCCTGCCCCCGCCGATGGGTGGGAGGCAGGCAAATCGCGTCCCGGGCCTACCGGGCAATCAGCACCGGCAGCTTGCTTTTCTCCAGGATCGAAGCGGTCACACCGCCGAACACCCGCTCCCGCAGGCGGGAATGTCCGTAGGCGCCCATGACGATGAGGTCTGCATTGATCTCCAGCGCGTGCCGTTCGAGCACATCCTCCACTGGCCGGCCGCCGCTTGCCAGTTGTTCGACGACGACATTTATCCCGTGTCGGGCGAGATAGGCAGCGACGTCGGCGCCGGGTTCGCCGCCGCTGACCCAGTAGGAGCTGTCCGGATCGACCAGCACGACATGCACCTCCTCGGCCCAGGTCATCATCTCCAGGGCCTCGCGTGCGGCCCGAGCCGCCTCGGTGCGGGAATTCCAGGCGAGCAGAACCCGCCGTGGCTTCAGGGTCGTCCTGAGGTTCTTCGGCGCCAGAAGAAGGGGGCGGCCCGCTTCGAACACGCCGCCGTCGACGATTTTCCGGGTGAGAACGCTATCGCTGCGCACGCCGTCTCCGATCACCAGCACATCGGCATAAAGTGCGCGGCGATGAATTTCCTCGCCGACGAAAACGCCTTCGGAGTAGATGACGTCGATATCGAACGACAGACCATTCGTCGTGCAGGCGGCTGCCGCCTGTTTCCGGATGCCGTCGAGCAATCTCAAGTCCTCGTCCCGCTGGTCGAGCCACACCGTGCCGGCCGGAAAATCACCCATGGTTGCCGGAACCGCGAGGCCGATGACCACGACGGAAAGATGCGCTTCGAGTTCGATCGCGGTCTCCATGGCACGGGCGAGATCAGCAGTTGGATCCGTATTGCCGATCATCGCGAGCACTGTCTTGAATGACATTGTCTGTCTCCTCTGCATAACGCCTTGATTGGCCTATGGAAGGAAAGCCTAGAACCGGCACCGGCCCGAGCCATGATCTTCGTCAATCGAAAGCGGAATTTCAGATTGCTGCGCACTATCTGAGGATCAACTAGGATCATAAACCCCGCTTCTGCCTCCACGATGAAAGCACTCGCCATGCCGAAACGCAGCGCAGGTCTTTTGATATTCCGCCACGCCGCCGGAGATCGGCAAGTGTTTCTGGTTCATCCCGGCGGACCGTTCTGGGCACGCAAGGACGAAGGAGCCTGGTCCATTCCCAAGGGCCTTGTCGATGAAGGAGAAGACGAACTGGTGGCCGCGAAACGAGAGGTTTTCGAGGAGGTAGGAGCGAGAATTAACGGCAACTTCGAATGGCTCGGCGAATACCGCCAGCCGGGCGGCAAGCGGGTGCTCGCCTGGTCGATCGAGGCCGATATCGATGTCGAAAAGATCGCCAGCAACACGTTCCGGATCGAGTGGCCGCCGAAATCGGGACTGATCAGGGAGTTTCCGGAGGTCGACAGGGCCGGCTGGTTCAGCCTCGACGAGGCGGAGCGCAAGATCTTGAAGGGGCAGCAGCCGATCCTCGTCGATTTTGCGGCTCGACAGCGGCCATGAAGCGAGGAGCCAAATCCGGCTTTGCATGTCGAAGTGCCGGGCGCCGGCGAAACCCCTCCACGGCTTGACTTAGATCACCGCAAAGCCCGTGATGGACAGATACGAGAACTGCCTGACATCAGCGTTCATGGAGCCTCCCTTTGAACCGTATCGCAAAAGCCGCCATCATTGTCGCAGTCGTAGGGGCCGCCGGTTATTTCGGCTGGCGTTATCAGCAGGACCTTCGGGCCGAGCGAGCCATGCAGGGAATTGCCAGTGGAAACGGCCGCATCGAGGCGGTCGAAATCGACGTCGCGGCGAGAACTGCAGGGCGGCTTTCCAACATCCTGGTCAGAGAAGGCGACTTTGTCAAAGCCGGCGCGGTCGTCGCCCGCATGGATATCGAACAGCTCGCCGCCCAGAAACGGGAAGCGGAGGCCCAGCTTGCAAGGGCGAAGATCGCCATCGAAACCGCGAAAAGCCTCGTCGTCCAGCGTCAGGCGGAGAAAGAAGCCGCGGCCGCAACGGTCTCTCAGAACGAGGTCCAGCTGCAATCGGCCCGCAAGCGGCTGGCCCGCAGCGAGCAGATGAGCCGCAGCGGATCGGTGTCCGAACAGTTGCTGGATGACGACCGCGCCAGGGTCGAGGGAAGCGTTGCAACCGTCTCGGCCGCCAAAGCCAATCTCGCGGCGACCGATGCGGCGATCGGCGCGGCGCAGTCGCAGGTCGTGGATGCCGGGGCCGCGGTCGAGGCGGTGCAGGCGACCGTCGCGCGGATCGACGCCGATCTGCGCGATTCCGAGCTCAAGGCGCCGCGCGACGGACGGGTGCAATATCTCGTGGCGCAGCCGGGCGAAGTGGTCGCCGCCGGCGGCCGCGTGCTCAACATCCTCGATGTCGGCGATGTCTACATGACGTTCTTCCTGCCGACCGGGGAAGCGGGGCGCACCCCGATCGGCGGCGAGGCCCGGATCGTTCTCGATGCCGCTCCCCAATATGTCATTCCGGCCCGGATATCCTTCGTGTCCGATGTCGCGCAATTCACGCCGAAGACGGTGGAGACAGAGGAGGAACGACAGAAACTGATGTTCCGCCTGCGGGCACGCGTCTCTCCGGAACTGCTCCAGAAATATATTGCGCAGGTCAAGACCGGGCTGCCTGGCCGGACCTATGTGAAGCTCGATCCCGCCGCAGAATGGCCGGCGGCGCTGTCACGGCCGATCGCCCCATGAGCCCGGAGCAGCAGGCGAAGGGCACCGAGGCAGAACCTGCCTATGTGGCGCGGTTGACGGATGTCAACCATTCCTACGGCAAGACGCGCGCCATCGACGGCATAAGTCTCGACGTGCCGTCCGGACGTATGGTCGGTCTGATCGGCCCGGACGGGGTGGGCAAATCCTCGCTGCTTTCGCTGATCTCCGGCGCACGCCAGATCCAGACGGGCGAGGTCGAAGTGCTTGGCGGCGACATGCGCAGCGCCCGCCACCGCGATCGCACCTGCCCGGCCATCGCCTATATGCCGCAGGGACTCGGCAAAAACCTCTATCCGACGTTATCGGTGTTCGAGAATGCCGATTTCTTTGCCCGCCTGTTCGGCCAGGGCCGCGAGGAGCGGGAATACCGCATCGCTAACCTTCTGAAACGCACCGGCCTGTCGGGCTTCGAGGATCGCCCCGCCGGCAAGCTTTCGGGCGGCATGAAACAGAAGCTCGGCCTTTGCTGCGCCCTCATTCACGATCCGGACCTTTTGATCCTCGACGAGCCGACGACCGGCGTCGATCCGCTGTCGCGCCGGCAGTTCTGGAGCCTCGTCGACGATATCCGGAGGGAGCGGCCGAAGATGAGCGTGATCGTTGCGACTGCCTATATGGAGGAAGCGGCGCGCTTCGACTGGCTGGCGGCCATGGATGCCGGCAAGGTGCTGGCGACCGGCACACCGCGCGAAATCCTTACCCATACCGGCGGCGCCACGCTCGACGATGCCTTCATTACGCTGATGCCGGAGGAGAGGCGCGCCACGCACAAAGCCATTCCGATTCACCCGCCGGCAGATTTCGACGAGGCCGAATTTGCCATCGAGGCGGAAGGCCTCACCATGCGCTTCGGCGATTTCACGGCGGTGGACAATGTCAGCTTCCGCATCCGCCGCGGCGAGATCTTTGGTTTCCTCGGCTCGAACGGCTGCGGCAAGTCCACGACGATGAAGATGCTGACCGGCCTGTTGCCGGCCAGCGAAGGCACGGCGAAGTTGTTCGGCAAGACGGTCGACCCGAAGGACATGGATGTCCGCAGGCGCGTCGGCTACATGAGCCAGGCTTTCTCGCTCTATACGGAACTGACGGTCCGGCAGAACCTCGACCTGCATGCGCGGCTGTTTCAGCTGCCGGCCGACACGATCTCGGCACGGATCGAGGAAATGGGCCGGCGTTTCGAGCTTATGGACGTCATGGACGCACTGCCGGACGGTTTGCCTCTCGGTGTCCGGCAGCGGCTTTCGCTAGCGGTGGCGCTGATCCATTCGCCAGAAGTGCTGATCCTCGACGAACCGACTTCGGGCGTCGACCCGATCGCCCGCGACCAGCTGTGGGCGGCGCTGATCGAGCTCTCCCGCAAAGACCATGTCACCATATTCATCTCCACCCATTTCATGAACGAAGCGGAGCGCTGCGACCGCATCTCGCTGATGCATGCCGGCAAGGTGCTGGTGAGCGATACGCCCGATGCGATCCGCAAAAGCCGCTATGCCACGACGCTGGAGGAGGCGTTCATCGCCTATCTCGAAGATGCGATTGGCGAGACGGCCGTCTCATCCGCATCGACGCCCTCGACGGCAGACGACGGGCGCAAGTTCGCCGGAGCACGGCCGCACCGCTCCTTCGACCCGCTTCGCATCTGGAGCTATAGTCTTCGAGAGACCCTGGAGATCCGCCGCGACCCCATTCGGGCCACCCTGGCGCTGATCGGCAGCGTGATCCTGATGTTCGTGATCGGCTACGGCATCAACATGGACGTCAAGGACCTGACATTCGCGGTTCTCGACCGGGACGACACGGTCGCCAGCCGCGACTATATCGCCGACATCGCCGGTTCCCGCTATTTCGTCGAGCAGCCGCCGCTCGGCGATTATGCCGACCTCGACCGGCGCATGCGCGACGGCTCGCTGAAGCTGGCGATCGAGATCCCGGCCGGTTTTGCCGAACATGTCGCACGCGGCCAAGACGTGGAAATCGGCGCCTGGATCGACGGCGCCATGCCGCAACGGGCCGAAACGACGCGCGGTTATGTGCAGGGCATGCACGCCCACTGGCTGGCGCAAAAGGCGCGCGAAATCTTCGGCGATGCAGCCAAGGGGCAATTCTCGATCGAGACCCGCTTCCGCTACAATCCTGGCATCGAAAGCCTGGTGGCGATGGTCCCGGCCGTCATTCCGCTGCTGCTTCTGCTGATCCCGGCGATGCTCGCGGCGCTGTCGGTGGTGCGGGAGAAGGAGCTCGGCTCGATCGTCAATTTCTACGTGACGCCGGTGACGCGGCTGGAATTCCTCATCGGCAAGCAGCTTCCCTATCTGGCGCTCGGCATGATGAACGCCGTGCTCCTGTGGCTGTTTGCGATCCTGGTGTTCCAGGTGCCGTTCACCGGCAGCTTAGCTGCCTTCACCGCGGCAGCACTTCTCTATGTCGCTTTCGCGACCGCCTTCGGCCTGCTCGTCTCGACTTTCATGTCGAGCCAGATCGCCGCAATCTTCGGGACGACGCTAATGACGATCATACCGGCGGTGCAGTTTGCCGGCATGATCGATCCGGTCTCCTCGCTTCAGGGCATCGGGGCGGTCATCGGCCAGATCTATCCGACGACCTATTTCAACATCATCTCGCGCGGCACCTTCTCGAAGGGCCTCGGCTTCGAAAACCTCTTCGAAGCTTTCCTGCCGCTCATTGTTGCCGGGCCGCTGCTGATTGCGGCGAGCGCCGTATTTCTCAAGAAACAGGCACGGTGACGGATGCGGCTCGCCAATATCGTCCACCTCGGGATCAAGGAATTGCGCGGGCTGATGCGCGATCCGATATTGCTCGGACTGATCGTCTATTCCTTCACGATCGCCGTTTATACGGAAGCAAAAGCCGTTCCCGAAACATTGAACAATGCGCCGATCGCGATCGTCGACGAGGACAATTCGCCGCTCTCGCGCCAGATCGCCGACTCTTTCCTGCAGCCCTATTTCAAACCGCCGGCGATGATCACGGCTGGCGAGATGGATGCTCGCATGGATGCCGGCACCGACACGTTCGCACTCGATATTCCGCCGAACTTCCAGAGCGACCTGATCGCCGGCAAATCCCCCGTCGTCCAACTCAATGTCGATGCGACCCGCATGACCCAGGCATTTTCCGGATCGGGCTATGTGCAGAATATCGTCTCGACCGAAGTCGCCGGTTTTGCCGCCGCGGATATCGACGGTCGAACGCCGACCGTGAACCTCGCATTGCGCGCGCGGTTCAATCCCGAACTCAACCAGATGTGGTTCGCCTCGGTGATGAACGTCATCAACAACGTCACCATGCTGGCGATCATCCTGACAGGCACCGCCCTCATCCGCGAGCGGGAACACGGCACGGTCGAGCATCTTCTGGTGATGCCGCTGACGCCGTTCGAAATCATGGCTGCAAAAGTGTGGTCGATGGGGCTGGTGGTGTTCGTCGCCACCCTGCTTTCGCTGATCTTCGTGGTGCAGGGATTGCTGAAGGTTCCGGTCGAGGGATCGATCATGCTGTTCATGGCGGGGGCGGCGCTCCATCTTCTCGCTGCAACCGCGATGGGGATCGCGCTCGCGACGCTTGCGGGCTCGATGCCGCAGTTCGGCCTGCTACTGATGCTGGTGCTGCTGCCGCTGCAGATCCTCTCAGGCGCGACCACGCCCCGCGAAAGCATGCCGGAAGTGATCCAGACGATCATGCTCGCCGCGCCGAACACACATTTCATCCTGCTCGCCCAGGCGATCCTTTACCGCGGCGCCGGGTTTTCTGTGGTCTGGCCGCAATTTGCGTGGCTGTTCGTCATCGCAACGGTGTTGTTTGCCTTCTCGCTGCGCGGCTTCCGCAGGTCGTTGCGATAAGGCCTACCTGAACATGCCGGTGCTTATTCCTGCTTCTGCCGGCGAAGAAACGGGAGTAGAATTACGGGGTCGATCAATGAGGAAGCTCTAAAATGGGAAAAGAGAGGCCTTCACCCGGAACGTCCGCCAAAGATATCGCCAAGGAGCAGGACGATTACCTGGAAGAGTCGCTCGAAGAGACTTTTCCGGCAAGCGATCCCATCGCACCGGGCCATCCCCGAAAGCCGGAGAAACAGCCGGTTGCTCCCAAGCGCAAGTAAAAACGGGCCGAAGTGCTCCTCGGCCCGCATAATGTGATGCTTAGTTCTTGCCGCCGGCCTTGCGGCCTTTGTCGGCCTTGCCCTTTGCGGAAGAGGTCTTGGCGTCATAGCCCTGGCCGTGGTTGGTGCCGCCGAGATGGCCGCCGCCGCTGGTATTGACGACCTGGCGCTGGGCCCGCTTTATCTGCTGTTCTGCATCTGTCTTTTTCATGGAAATTCTTTCGTTATTCGAAGAGAAAGGCCGAGCGGGGCTAGCCACCCGACCGCTTCAACGGTCCGTGCCTGTACATCCGTGGTCAAATACCGGAGTTGGTTTTGGGACCGGAGTTGGTTTTGCTTTAGGCGATCTGCAGGTTTTCAGCTGCATTCTTGCCGGTGCGGTTGTCCCGCACGACATCGAAGCTCACCTTCTGGCCTTCAGCCAGATAGGTCATTCCCGAACGTTCGACGGCCGAGATGTGGACGAACACGTCCGTCGATCCGTCGGCGGGCTGGATAAAGCCGAAGCCCTTGGAGGTGTTGAAAAATTTTACGATTCCGCTGCTCATGAAGATGATCCTTCCGATCGAACACAGGTCGCCGTCCGGCAAAATGCCGGCGACAAAAGAGATCGATTTTGAAAGGAAAGATCAGCTCGAACGCAAAAGGCGTGAAAACGAAGCTCGACAACCAATTTCGATGGTAACCCCTATCGGTCAACTATGTCTTGAGCAAGGCATTTCTCGCAACCCCGCACATTGCCTTTGGCGCAAGTCCGGCGCATGATGACGACTTCAGCAGCTATATAAAGGGCGCTGCTGCTTCAGGATTTTCACGCCCTGGCCCCAATGAAAGGAGGACGTCATGTCTTCCGAATTCTCTCAGACCACCTCCCGCAACCTGGTCCGCGTCAGCGGCCCCGGATACCGGGAAAATATCGAACTTCACCAATTCAGTGAGCGTACGCAGCCAAGCGGAATGCTTGTCGGCGGTCGGGCAGACACGACGGGAGCAGCCATGATGCTTGCCCGTTTTGGCGATCATCCCGAAAAGAGCTTTGGGGCCGCAATATCGGCTTCTTTGAGCAAACACAGAGATACCGTAACACCGCAGCTTTGATAGTTCGGCTGGCAAAGGCAGGATTTCGCAGATCCGTCATTTCACGCTTTGCATGCCTGTCTGCCGAACAACGGTTTCACTCTCCACTATCCATCGCCGCCCAAGGAGGACAAAATGGCTAAAGGCCAGGTACGAAGTAACCGCGAAACTCGCAAACCGAAAAAAGACAAGACTGCAGCCGTGACGGCCGCGCCCGCAGGCGCACAGGTCAAGCTCGCCGGCAGCGGTCTCACCTTGGGCAAAAAGCCGAAATAATGTTTCGGGCAGGAGGCGCCGTACCACGGCGCCTCCGACGCCGGCCCCCTTCGAAATTCGCAGGCTCAAGCAGGCGACAGGGATGATTGCCATCCGGTCGCTGCTGGATCGTTTGCGTTTCGCCTTCTCGGGAAATGTGTTCTTCAACCATTCGCTCCCATCGGGCGCGGAGATGTGATCCTATTTCCAATCCCTGCGTCGGCGGAAAGCGTTGCCGGCTAGCGCAATCCGGGAGGCTTCTTCGAAACGCGGGTGGCGCGGATGCCACCAAGCCAAATCTCCGAACCCGTCAGCGGCGGTCCCTGGATCGGCATACCCCGGAAGATGGCATGCAGGCTCGATGCGTCGGGGCAGCTTTCTGCGGATTGTTCAGCCTGCGGCTGGTTGTTCGTCAGCATTTTCTCGAAATAAAGCTGGAAATTCGAATGCGAGGATCGTGAGGACATCGTGCCCCTCCTTGGTCGTCGGGGCTAGGGCTCGCATCGGGTCCCTCAGGCGGCTGCGCCCTTGCCAGTTGCAGCCGACCAGCCACGATGGGCCTCATTCCCGCCCATGGCAAGCACCGCCTATCCGTTTTGAGACAAGACTTGAAACTGACGCATTATTTCGCCATATATGATTCACGTTTTCAGCCTTTTCGGCTACCTGATCCTCCCGGCTCCGCCGGTTGCTTGGCGACACCCTTGATTTTGCGAACGTCGAACTCCGCCCCGTCGGCTGGAGAATTCTTGCGTTGGCCGTTGTCGCGTCCCGCAGTCTATCCTTTAAGGTTACATCAATGATCGATACCGTCCGTAACGCCGCCCAGAATCTGTTTCGCAAACCCGATGCAGAAGAAGGCTCCAATGCAGCCAAGCTGCAGGAATTTCGCCAGAGACAGGCGCTGAGAAGCCGGGAACTCAAGCTCGCGCAAAAGCAGGAGCGCCTCCAGAGGCGCGCATCGCAATTGCAGCCGGCCTGACACGGATTGTTCCGACGAAGTTATTCGTTCGGATCATCCCCTCGCACATCTCCTCGACCACAAGGACACCAGCATGGCCGCCTTCAACTACAATGCCGGCGCGGGACTCTACCCGTGCAAGAACTGGAAGAGAACGAGCAGGCTTGGCTACAAGAGGTTCGAAACCGTGGCCGAGGCCTTGCGTTTTGCAATCGAGGTCATGCCTGCATCGCTGCTGCGCGGGTCGATTCTCGAGGTCGAAGAAGCCCGGTTCGACAGCACGCAGATACAGAAACTCTACGACGCCGGTGAATATCCGCTGCAGCGTCGGGACCAGTGAAGTAACCCCTCTCGGGGTTCCTATGCAGCGTTCGGGATTACCGTAATTTACCGGGTGCGGCTGGTTTTTCCTATCGCCTTGGCATGGCGGCTGTTATAGCGGTAATCAAGCAGGGTTCGATGAAAGCCCCCGCGCCAGCGCGTGCCGACCTTACTGCTCTTGGGGTGAATTGGATGACGATATTTTCCGTCCGGCATGTCACCTCCTATCGGTATACGAGGCCGGTGGAGTTCGGCGAACACAGGCTGATGTTCAGGCCGCGGGATAGCTTCGACCAGACTTTACTGAGTTCCCAGCTCAACGTTTATCCAAAGCCGGACTATGTCCGGTGGATCCATGATGTCTTCGGCAATTGCGTCGCGCTGGTCGGGATATCGAAGGCGTCTTCCGAACTGCGGTTCGAAACCAATATCCGCCTCGACCACACGCCGCAGGTGGCGATGGACTTCCAGATCGACGAAGAGGCACTCACCTATCCGTTCGTATACGATCCGGAAGAAGCCTTCGATCTGGAGAGGACGATCCAGCGCCACTATCCCGATCCCGAGGACCGGGTTGGCAAATGGGCACGGCAATTCGTCAGGGTCGGCCATGCCACCGAAACCGGCCATCTGCTGATGACCATGTGCTTCGCGCTCCACGAGGGTTTCATCTACGCCAGGCGCTCCGAACACGGGACGCAACCGCCGCTCGAAACCCTGCAGCTGCGCCGCGGCACCTGCCGCGATTTCGCACTGCTGATGATGGAAGCGGCGCGGTCGCTCGGTTTGGCGGCGCGTTTCGTGACCGGCTATATCTACGTGCCCGACCGCGACGGCTCGATAACGCTCGGCGGCGGATCGACCCACGCCTGGTGTCAGGTCTATCTTCCCGGCGCCGGGTGGGTGGAATTCGATCCCACCAACGGTATCGTCGGCAATCGCGACCTGATACGCGTGGGTGTCGCTCGCGATCCGCGACAGGCGATCCCGCTATCGGGAAGTTACGATGGCGACGATACCGATTTCGACAGCATGTCCGTGCAGGTTAACGTGACGACCGATGACCAAAGCGTGAAACTCCACGGGTAACCGGAACACCCGGATTATTCGAGCGTTGCCGCTGAACTGCCATTTCGGCCAGAGTTTCTCCATAGGGATACGATCATGAAGATACGCGCAGGGTTTCGCATAGGGTATGAATGCCAGCACGATACGGCGATGCTACTGGTTCTGAATATCCATCCCTCGCGTCGCGCGGACCTTTTGAGCGACCAAGTGCTGAGCTTCGACCGCCCGATCGAGGCCTGGAGCTATCTCGACAGCTTCGGAAACGCCTGCAGCCGGATCGTGGCCCCGCCGGGGCTGACGACGATCTCGACCGAATTCGAGATCTACGACGACGGCATGCCTGACCCGGTGCCGCAAAATGCCTTCCAGCACGACATCAAGGATCTGCCGGACGACGTGCTGGTCTTCCTGCTCGGCAGCCGCTACTGCGACACCGACCGCCTGGCGGATTTTGCCTGGAAGACATTTTCCGCGACGCCTCTCGGCTGGCCGCGGGTGCAGGCGATCCTCGACTTCGCCCACAACCACATCACTTTCAACTACCAGAACGCGGATCCGCTGCGGACAGCCTTTGGAGGCTTTACCGATCGCACAGGCGTCTGCCGCGATTTCGCGCATCTCGCCATCACGCTTTGCCGCTGCATGAACATTCCGGCGCGTTACTGCACCGGCTATCTCGGCGATATCGGTGTCCCGGTGGATATCAACCCGATGGATTTCAGCGCCTGGTTCCAGGTCTATCTCGGCGGGCGCTGGAATACCGTCGATGCCCGTCATAACAAACCCCGCATCGGGCGCATTCTGATGGCGACCGGGCGAGACGCGACGGACGTGGCGCTTTCGACCGCCTTCGGCCCGGCGATCCTGGCTTCTTTCCAGGTGACGACCGAAGAAATACCGGCCTCCGCCTAAATCTTCAAACTGCCGGCCCTTCGGCGCTCAAGCCCGAAAGGGGGTACCGTTGATATTCTTCGGCCATCAACAAAAGCTACTCATGGTTGCGCTCTGCATGATTTTCAAAACAAAAAGTTGACACTTCGGTCATGATGCATTAGGTAGGGGACATCGATACTTTGTTTGCCGATATTTGTTTTTGCTGCGCATCGCGCTTCTTGACGAACTTTCCCTCTCAAAAGTCGAAACACCCGCCGTGCGTCGCCCGGCGGATTATCAATGTTGCTATGAAAGGGTTCGTTATGGCCACTGGCACAGTTAAATGGTTCAATGCCACCAAGGGCTTCGGCTTCATTCAGCCTGACGACGGCAGCGCCGACGTCTTCGTTCACATCTCGGCCGTCGAACGCGCTGGCATGAGCTCGATCGTTGAAGGTCAGAAGCTCGGCTTTGAACTTGAGCGTGACCGCAAGTCGGGCAAGATGTCCGCAGGCCAGCTTCAGGCTGCCTAAAACTTTAGCCTCCCATGACCACGGATGTACCGGCATGGCGGCAAAAGATATGTGAAGGCCAGGCATATGTCTGGCCTTTTTCCGTTGAGGCATTTGGCTGACGCGAACATCCGCATAACTTCCCGTTAAGCGCGATATTCGTTTTCAACCGCCACATTCAAGATCTGACAAGGAAGATACATTGAGACACCCGAGCGACAACAGCTTTGCCGAGCGCCGCAAGACAGCGGCGGATGCCAAGCGAGAGCTTTTGGCGAAGTTTGCGTCCGCCCCCAAACCGACCGATCCCGCCGTGCAGGAACGACGCGCCGAACGCGAGGCCCTTGCCGCCGCGAGAGAAGCCCGCCGTGCCGAGCGCGAAGCGCTGAAGGCGGCGGAGAACGAACGCCAGCTGCAGGAAGCTGCCGCATTGGCCGCAGCCGCGGAAGCCCATGAAAAGGCCGCAGCCGAGGCCCAGCAAGCGGAAACCAACGCCCGGGTTGCCCGGGTCGTTGCCGATGAAGCCGCCCGCAAGGCGGAGCGCGATCGTCGTTACGCGGCACGCAAGGCCCGTCAGGGCTGATATTCGAGGCATGTGCCTGAAACCATGCAGGCACATCCCGCTTCGGGCCCGCCGCATGCCGAGGCAAAAAAGGTGGATCGATTTCCATGAACGCCAGAGCCTATGCGCCAGCGCCCGATACCGAAGACGATATCGGCGCGTGGCTGAAGATTCTTTCTAAATATCGGCAGCCGCGTTTCGGACGCAGCAGCTTCGAACTGCTTGTCACGGTGCTGCCGTTCGCCGTCCTCTGGGCCGGCGCCTATATTTCCGTATTCCTGGGTTTCCCGATCGGGCTGATCCTCGTCCTTCCCGCCGCCGCTTTTCTGCTGCGGCTGTTCATGATCCAGCACGATTGCGGGCACGGCTCGTTCTTCGCACGTCGGCGCCTGGACAATTGGACCGGACGCGTACTGGGTGTCCTGACCTTGACGCCTTATGACTACTGGCGCCGGGCACATGCCGCCCACCATGCCTCGGCCGGCAACCTCGATGAACGCGGCGTCGGCGATATCACCACGCTGACGATCGCCGAATATCAGGCTCTTCCCTGGTCGCGCCGGCTGGCCTATCGCCTTTACCGCCATCCGCTGGTAATGTTCGGCATCGGACCCGCCTGGCTTTTCCTCTTCAAGCAGCGCCTGCCCTTTGGAATGATGGGGTCCGGCGCCCTGCCCTGGATTTCCACGATGGCGACCAATCTCGCGATCGCTGTTCTTGCGGCCTTGATGATATGGGCGATCGGGCTCGTGCCCTTTCTGCTGGTCCACCTGCCGATCGTGCTGATCGCAGGGGCCGCCGGCGTCTGGCTTTTCTACGTTCAGCACCAGTTCGAGGAGACCCATTGGTCGAAGACCGAGGACTGGCAGTTTCCGGAGGCCGCCCTTCACGGCGCCTCCCATTACGACCTGCCGCTGGTGCTTCGCTGGCTGACCGGCAATATCGGCATCCACCACGTCCATCACCTTTCGAGCAGGATACCCTACTACCGGCTGCCCGAGGTGTTGCGCGATCATCCCGAACTGGCCGGCATCGGCCGCATAACGCTTTGGCAGAGCATCCAATGCGTCAAACTCGTGCTCTGGGACGAAAAGAGCCGAAAGCTCCTGTCGTTTCGCGATGCCGCCAAGGCGGCGAAGACTTCTTAACCGCTGCAATCGGCGAGGCTGAAACCACTGCCTGAGCACCGATGCACAAAGACTACCTCCCTACCGATCAAGGACTGTACATTGAACACGACCGAGAACACCAAAACGACCACCGCCCCGACGCCGGCGGCGCATGCGCTGACTGTCGAGCTGACGCCGACCCAGGTCAGGGGCCTCAAGCTGGCGAAGGATGGTGACCTGTTCCCGCAGGAAGCCAAGAAGTGGACGCATCTGAACGCGGTCGTGACTTACGCGCGGAACGACCGGTTCAAGGAACGGCCGCAGAAGATCAAGTTCCTGACGACGACGACGCTGAACGAACTGCGGGAACACGGCCTTCTGCGTGTCCTCAACGAGGACGTCTCGGTGGAAGAATCGGCGCATGGAATCACCATGGCCGGCAAGATATGGCTTCTGAAGAACAAATAACCGATATGCGGTTATACCGTGCGATATGCAGCAGCCGGATCATGTGAAATACGGCTGCAGCAGATCTCTCTTCTCTTGAGGAGCAGAGAGAAATACCCTTGTATTTGTCCGTTTTCGACCCATATTAGCCGCAGGTAGCAGATTCAGAACGGGCGCTGCGATCAAGGGCGCGAGCCCTGGCCCCAAGGAGGAGGACGGCATGTCTTCCATCAGGCGAATCCAACCTTCTTCCCAGACAGGCCCGCAATTACACCGGGCGGGCTATGCACACCTGTTCCGCATCGCGGTGCCGGCTGTTTGCATGGCATTCATTCTCTTCATCCTGCTTCGCGACCTATTCTGACCTGGCAATGCGCATCATCAGAAACCCGGAACGCCGCCCCCAGAGAACGCGTTCCATCTCGAATTGAAACCGTCATGACCCTGATATTTCCGAACAGAAGCCGCAGTTTCGACGAAGCGCGCAAGGTCGTTCGCTTCCTGGGCTATGACGGCATGTTCGAAGTCAGGTTTTTCGTGGAAGCCGAAGCGCTCGCCAGCAGAACGGCGACGGGCATGTCGGAGAACGATTACCTCCAGGCCTTTGATGCGGCCAGATCCAGCATCCAGGATGCTGCAATGAGGGCATATCGCCCCAATCGCGGTACGACCTATACGCTGACGGCGGCCGATCTCGGCTAATCCGGGTGGAAATCTGATCGCCTACCGAGAGGCGGCCCGCTGCCTTCGAGGCTCCGGGCGCTCAACGCGGTCAATGAACCGTGGCCCGGTCAGTGCCCATATCATAGACCAATCCATCGTCCCAAGGTCCCGCGTCCCTGAGTGTATCGAGGCTGCCCCAGTCTCTCGATGCGGAGGACCAGAAGTGGACCTTCTCACACCCGTCCAGTTTTGCCCTTAGCTTGGCGAACTCGAAAAGATGTCTTGCAACGCGCTGGTCATCGAGAAGACTGACGGATGCAAAGAGAGGGATTTCGAGCTGGCGCCCGTAGACCGGGTGCTCGCGGGCGAAGACGTAGCAAAGGCCGCGAACATACCCTTGCGCATCCGTCACCGCCAGCCAATCACGGCGCAATGAGGCCGAAGCGGTCAGCCGCTTCCATCGCTGCAGATCCAGCCCTGACATGACCAGTTGGACGACCGCGTAAGCACGATAGACATCCGCAGCGTTGAGGACACCCACGTCGTAATCCATCTCCATATCCTCGCTCCAGGAAGGCCCATGCAGATCGCCGGGCCGGCTCTCCAAACTCTATTTCTGAGTGCTATCGGCGCCATGAACATTGACGCGCATCAACGGGCGCAGGGCTGAACCGTCGGCCCCGCGCTTGCGCTGGGTCAATGAAGCGGCCCGCGTCCGAGATAATCGTTGCGGCATTCATGCTTCCCACAACAAGGAGACGAACATGACGCGAACGATGAAAGCCGCTGTCGTGCACCAATTCGGCAAGCCACTTGCGATCGAATGCGTCCCGGTGCCCGTGCCGGGTCCAGGCGAAATCCTCGTCAAGGTCATGGCCTGCGGCGTCTGCCACACCGACCTTCACGCCGCCGATGGCGACTGGCCCGTCAAGCCCAACCCGCCGTTCATCCCCGGACACGAGGCGGCCGGCATCGTCGTCGAGCTCGGTCCGGGCGTGACAGGATTGAAAGAAGGCGACGCCGTCGGCGTTGCCTGGCTGCACGACGCATGCCTTGCCTGTGAATATTGCGAGACCGGCTGGGAGACGCTTTGCGAGCACCAGCACAATACCGGCTATAGCTGCAATGGCGGATTTGCCGAATATGTCATCGCATCCGCCGCCTTCGCCGCAAGACTGCCGCAGAATGTTGACTTTGCGGCAATCTCGCCGATCCTCTGCGCCGGCGTGACAACCTACAAAGGCCTCAAGGAGACCGAAGCGAGGCCCGGCGAATGGGTGGCGATTTCCGGCATCGGCGGGCTCGGCCACGTCGCAATTCAATATGCCAAGGCGATGGGTTTTCATGTGGTAGCACTCGACGTCAGTGCCGATAAGCTGGAACTTGCCCGCAGCCTCGGCGCCGACCTGATGGTGGATGCCCGCAGGCTTACCGCTGTCGAAGAGGTTATCAGTGCGACCGGCGGCGGCGCGCATGGCGTTCTGGTCACCGCCGTCTCGCCGCCGGCTTTCTCGCAGGCGATCCGAATGGTGAGACGCAAGGGAACTGTCAGCCTGGTCGGCTTGCCGCCCGGCGAGTTCCCGACGCCGATCTTCGATGTCGTGCTGAAACGCATCACCGTTCGCGGCTCGATCGTCGGGACACGACGCGATCTCGACGAGGCGATCGCCTTTGCCACGGAAGGCAAGGTCAAGGCGGAGATCCACAAGGCGCCGCTCGAAGAGATCAACGACATCTTCGCGCGCCTGAAGGACGGCAAGATTGACGGACGCATGGTGCTGGATTTTTCGTGAACACCCTTGTGATCATTCAGCGTCGGGCGACACACGCCCGGCGCTGAAATCATTCGTGCAGGATCGCTGCGGCAATGGCATCGGGCTCTTTCGACGCATCGAGATGCCGCCAGGTTATATCCGCGGGCTTGCGGGCCAATTGCCCGGACAGCACGTCGGTGGTGGCATCCGAGGGGCCTCCTGTCCGTTCGTGGACCCGCTGCCAGAGCAGTTCCGGATCTGCCTCGAGCCAGATACCCTGAAAGCTGGCATCGGTCTTTGCGGCCGCAGCCTCCATGAGGTGCCGATTGTCCGGGTCCTCGAAGACTGCGTCGGCGACGACGGATCCGCCCTGGGTGAGGATCAGTTCCGCATGCCTCGCCATCTCGTGATAGACCTTTCTCGATACATCGGGTTGGTAGGCGGAGATGGGAAGTCTCGTCTCGGCCGAGACGCCATGCAGGGCTTTCCGGATACGATCGCTTTCGACGATCCTCGCTCCCGGCGGCGCGCCGACCTTGGCGGCCAAGCAATCCGCGACCGTCGTCTTGCCGGAACCGCTGAGGCCGCCGATCGCGATCAGGCGCGGCGACGTTTCCCTCAGAAGACCATGGGCGAGATCGAAATAGGACTTCGCTTCCTGTCCCAGTCTGGCGGCATCCTGGCCTGGCTCTTCGGCCTGGGTCGCCGTCACATGCGCGCGGACCGCGGCCCTGATCGCCATCAGGAACGGCAGGAGGCAGAACCCACCGTCGTCGTCTGTTTCATCGAGATAGCGGTTCATCACCAGATTGGCGAGATCGGGGAAACCGCGGTGCCAGAGATCCATCAGCAGAAAGGCAAGGTCATAGAGGACATCGACGGTGGCGATCCCGAGATTGAATTCGATGCAGTCGAACAGGCAAGGCTTGCCGCCCAGCAGGCAGATGTTGCGCAAGTGAAGATCGCCATGGCAACGGCGGACCTTGCCTGCCAGTGCGCGCTGGTCGAGAAGTTCGTTGTGTTGCACGAGCCGGGACCTGAAGATCTCGCTGAGTTTCGCCACCTCTCCCGCACCGAAGACATGGCTGGTCGCAAACCCGGCATCGTTGATGTCGAGGACAGCCTCGATATTGGCCGCCCCGCCTCCTTTCGAAACAGCCGGTGCACGGCGATGATAGAACGCTATCATCCGAGCGGTCTGCGTCATCAGCTCCTGCGTCAGATGGCCAGCGATCGCCATCCGGTCGAAGAGCTGGCCCTGTTCGAACCGGGTCATTTCGACGACGGCATCGACGAGCGGCCCGTCGCCGTCGAACTCCAAAGTGCCGGCGTCCGAACGGGTGATCCGCCGCGCGCCGATATAGAGACCGGGAGCAGTCTCGCTGTTCAGCGCGACCTCCTTGCGGCAGGCATCCTCACGGATCGCGGCAGTCGAGAAATCGAGATAGGGAAGTTTGAGCGCTTTCTTCAGCTTGTAGACCCGGTCGCCGACGAGGAAAATCAACGAGATATGCGTCTCCATCCGCTCGACGGGGACTGCGATCCCATAGGATGCCGGGTTGGCCAGAAAGGCTGCCGTCTTGCTCTGATCTTCTGTCATCATGGCTGCACCTTATGCTGAACGGCACCGGCTCGACAGTCCACGGATCGCGGCGCCGGCACATTGAGCTGTGTCAAGGAAAGCGGCTCCGTTCCGGGCGACACAGGTCACCGTAGGCGCCCCCTCATGCGCTCTCAGCGAGAGGAACAGGTCGATTCCCGTGGACATCATGCTCAGACATCACGGCCGATACGAGGCCATCATCCGCCAAGCGATTTCGCTGCCGGCGATGCGGACGGCGGTCGTGCATCCATATTCGACCGAGACCTTGCGCTCTGCCGTGGAACTCAAGGAACAGGGCCTTCTCGATCCGGTCCTGGTCGGCCCGGAGCACAAGATCAGGGCGATAGCGGACGCCGCCGAACTTTCGCTTGCCGGCATCGACATCGAGCCCGTCGAGCACAGCCATGCGGCGGCCGACCGCAGCGTCGAACTTGCCTCGACGGCCAAGGTCGCTGCCCTGATGAAAGGCAGCCTGCACAGCGAAGAATTGCTTTCGGCAGTGGTCGCGCCGGCCTCGAAACTGAAGACCGGGCGGCGCATGAGCCATGTCTACGTCATGGACATTCCGGCCTATGACAAGCTACTGATCGTCACCGACGCGGCAATCAACATCCAGCCGGACCTCGATCAGAAGCGCGACATCTGCCAGAATGCTGTCGATCTCATGCACCTTCTCGGCGTCGCAAAGCCGCTTGTGGCGGTGCTGGCCGCCGTCGAGACCGTCAACAGCAAAATGCCCTCGACGCTGGACGCGGCGGCTTTGACCGTCATGGCGGCGCGCGGGCAGATCGAAGGGGCGGTCGTCGACGGTCCGCTCGCCTTCGACAATGCAATCAGCGTCGAGGCCGCGCAGGCAAAATGTATCGCCTCTCCGGTCGCCGGCCGGGCGGATATCCTGCTGGTTCCCGATCTCGAAGCCGGCAATATGCTCGCCAAGCAGCTCATTTATTTCGCCGGTGCAGACGCCGCAGGACTGGTCCTCGGCGCCCGGGTTCCTATCATACTGACAAGTCGTGCAGACCCGGCCAAGGTTCGAACCGCGTCGGCCGCTCTTGCGAGGCTCACTGCTGCGAAACGACTTGAAGCAAGGATGCCTCTATGACGGACAACCTTCTCCTGACGTTCAATGCCGGCTCTTCGACGGTGAAGATCGGCATCTTCAAGGTGGACGGCGACAGGCCGGAACGGATCGGCAAGGCCGTCGTCGATTTCGGGACCTACCCGCTGACGCTGCATCTAAAGGAAGGCCCGGAACAGTTCGAGCTGCCGCTGAAGGGCGAGGCCGGCGACGATCTCGCCGAGTTGATGGACGAGGTGTTCGGGGAACTCGGCAAACATTTCGACCTCGACGCCGTCACGTCCGCCGGCCACCGGATCGTCCATGGCGGCGACGTGTTCGGTGGCCCGGTGGAACTGGCGGCCGAGACGATCGCCAAGGTCCAGTCGTTGACGGAACTGGCGCCGCTTCACCAGCCGCAGGCGCTACGGATGATCAGGGCCATCAGGCACCTGCGGCCCGCGCTTTTCCAGACCGGCTCCTTCGACACCACCTTCCATGCGACGCAGGCAGACCTCGTGCGGCGTCTCGCCATCCCCCGCGCCTATCACGACCAGGGTATCAAGCGGTACGGCTTCCACGGACTTTCCTACCGGTATGTGGCTGGTGCACTCGTCCGGGAGGCCCCGGACATCGCGAACGGCAAAGTCGTCATCGCCCATCTCGGCAGCGGCGCCAGCCTCTGCGCCATCGAGAACGGAGAGAGCCGCGATTCCAGCATGGGATTTTCGACGCTCGACGGCATTCCGATGGCGACGAGGCCGGGCTGGCTCGATCCCGGCGTGGTGCTGCATTTCCTGGGTCCGCTCCGGAAATCGGTCGAGGAGGTGGAGGACATGCTCTACCACAAGTCCGGCCTGCTCGGCGTCTCGGGTCTCAGCGGCGATACCCGCGAACTGATCGCGGACGGCGGCAGCCGGGGCCAGGAGGCAATCGATCTTTTCGCGCTCAGGATCGCCGGCGAGGTCGGAAGGCTTGCCTCGACGGTCGGCGGTCTCGATGCGCTGGTCTTCACCGCCGGCATCGGGGAGAACCAGCCGGAGGTCCGGAAGCGCATCGCCGAACGCCTGCTCTGGCTCGGCGTCGAGCTGGATACGGCGGCAAACCACAGCAACGCCCTGAAGATCAGCACGCCCGCGGCCCGCGTCGCGGTTTATGTCATCCCGACCGACGAGGAGCGGATGATCGCCGAGGAATGCCTCGCCGTCCTCAATTCGCAGCCTTGATCCATGTCATGAGCCCGGGTGGAAACCCGCGGTAGATGTGGTCGACCTATCGAAGGAGAATGAGATGCAGCTCAAGACCACTGTGCCGGAAAACCATGAGACGACGGCGGAGGAACTGGCGCTCATCGACCGCTACTGGCGGGCGGTGAACTATCTCTCCGTCGGGCAGATCTATCTGCTCGACAATTCGCTCCTCAAGGAGCCGCTGAAGCCGGAGCATATCAAGCCGCGGCTGCTCGGCCACTGGGGCACCACCCCCGGCCTCAACTTCATCTATGCGCATCTCAACCGGATCATCCGCAACCGCGATCTCAGCATGATCTATGTCTGCGGTCCCGGCCATGGCGGGCCGGGGCATGGTCGCCAGCACCTATCTCGAAGGCACCTATAGCGAGATCTATCCCGAGATCGGCGAGGATGCGGCCGGCATGCGAAAGCTGTTCCGGCAGTTCTCGTTCCCGGGCGGCATTCCGAGCCATGCGGCGCCGGAAACGCCCGGCTCCATCCATGAAGGCGGCGAACTCGGCTACGCGCTGGTGCACGCCTTCGGCGCGGCCTTCGACAATCCGGACCTCGTCGTCGCCTGCGTCGTCGGCGACGGCGAGGCCGAAACCGGGCCGCTCGCCGCGAGCTGGCATTCGAACAAATTCCTGAACCCTGTCCGCGACGGTGCCGTGCTGCCGATCCTGCATCTCAACGGCTACAAGATCGCCAACCCGACGCTGCTCGGCCGCATGGCTGACGAGGATATCGACCATCTTTTCCGCGGCTACGGCTACGAACCGTTCTTCGTGGAGGGCCACGAGCCGGAAAAGATGCACCGGCAGATGGCTTCGACCTTCGACGCCGTCTTCGATCGCATCCGCGCGATCCAGGCTCAAGCGCGCGAAGGCAAGGCGCCTGAAACCTGCCCGCGCTGGCCGATGATCGTGCTGCGCAGCCCGAAAGGCTGGACGGGGCCGAAGGAAGTCGACGGCAAGATGGTCGAAGGTTTCTGGCGTGCCCATCAGGTGCCGGTCTCCGGCTGCCGCGAGGATGACGGTCACCGCAAGATCCTCGAGGACTGGATGCGGAGCTACGACCCGGAAGACCTTTTCGACGGCAATGGGCGCCTGAAGGAGGAATTGCGCGCGCTCTCGCCCCGGGGAGAACGCCGCATGGGGGCTAACCCGCGTGCCAATGGCGGCCTCATTCGCAAGGAACTCGTCGTGCCCGACATCCGCAACTATGCGGTGCCCGTCAACACGCCGGGTGCCGAGATGGTCCAGACGACGGAAATCCTCGGCAAATATCTGCGCGACGTGATGAAGCTCAACGACATTAATTCCAACTTCCGGATCTTCGGCCCTGACGAAACGGAATCGAACCGGCTCGGCAATATCTTCGAGGCCACCTCCCGTGTCTGGATGGAACGGATCGAGCCCTATGACGTGCACCTGTCGCGCGACGGCCGGGTGATGGAGGTGCTTTCCGAGCATCTCTGCCAGGGCTGGCTGGAAGGTTATCTGCTGACCGGCCGGCACGGCTTCTTCTCGTGCTACGAGGCCTTCATCCACATCGTCGACTCGATGTTCAACCAGCACGCCAAGTGGCTGAAAGTGTCGCGCGAGCTGCCGTGGCGCAAGCCCGTTTCCTCCCTCAACTATCTGCTGACCTCGCATGTCTGGCGGCAGGACCATAATGGCTTTTCCCACCAGGACCCCGGCTTCGTCGACCTCGTCGCCAACAAGAAGGCGGATATCGTGCGTATCTACCTGCCGCCGGATGCCAATACGCTTCTATGGATCGGCGACCACTGCCTGAAGACCTGGGACCGCGTCAACGTCATCGTCGCAGGCAAGCAGCCGGAACCGCAATGGCTGACGATGGACGAGGCGATCCGGCACTGCGAGGCCGGCATCGGCATCTGGGACTGGGCAGGCAACGAGAGCGGCGCGGTCGAGCCGGACGTGGTGATGGCCTGCGCCGGCGACGTGCCGACGCTCGAGACGCTTGCGGCAGTCTCCCTGTTGCGCGAAGCGATCCCCGACTTGAGGATCCGCGTCGTCAATGTCGTCGACCTGCTCGCCCTGCAATCTCAGGACCAGCATCCGCACGGACTGCCGGACGCGGAATTCGACCGATTGTTCACCCCCGACCGGCCGGTGATCTTTGCCTATCACGGCTATCCCTACCTCATTCACCGGCTGACCTACAAACGCACCAATCACCAGAACATCCATGTGCGCGGCTTCATCGAGGAAGGCACGACGACAACGCCCTTCGACATGACGGTGCTGAACGAACTCGACCGGTTCCACCTCGCTATCGAGGCAATCGCGCGCGTTCCCGGACTGAAGGAAAAGGCGGCTGATGTGGTCGACATGCTGAAGAGCAAGCTTGGCGAGCACACGCGTTATGTCCGCGAACATGGTGAAGACATGCCGGAAATCCAGAACTGGAAATGGTCGGCGCGCTGACGCGGTATCCATGAAGGTCCTGGCTTTCGGTCGGGGCCTTCACCCGGTTCGGGAAACTTGGCTTTCGACGCGAGATCACGTTTCGGTGTTTCCCGGCGATGTTTGTAACCAAGCGCACGCCTCTTCCGTAATCATGCAGGAAAGCAGATTATGGACCGGGAGGTTCCGCCATGATGAACAGACGTATATTCCTGGCCGGCAGCGCGCTGGCACTCGCCGTAGTCCCTCTGGCCGCGAGCATCCGCTCGACGTTCGCGGCGGCCGGAAACAGTTTCCCCGTGACCCATACGGCGGACGAATGGCGCAAGCTTTTGACGCCGGAGCAGTACAATATCCTGCGCGAGGAAGGCACCGAATATCCCGGCAGCAGCGCGCTCCTCAATGAGCATCGCAAGGGCACGTTCGCCTGTGTCGGCTGCGACCAGGCGCTTTTCTCGTCGGAAACGAAATTCGAAAGCGGCACCGGCTGGCCGAGCTTCTGGGCGCCCCTTAAGGACGCCGTCGGCACGGTGAGCGACACGACGCTCGGCATGGTCCGCGTCGCGGTTCATTGCGCCCGTTGTGGTGGCCATCTCGGCCATGTCTTCGACGACGGACCGAAGCCGACCGGTCTGCGCTACTGCATGAATGGCGCAGTCATGAAATTCCGTGCCGTATCGGCCTGATCCGCCGCCCTATCCTTCATTCACTTCGGTTGAGGAGACCGCCATGAAAAACAGAACGAAAACACCCTATACCCTCACCGCCTTTGCCGGCACTGCGCTGGTTTTGGCAGGCCTGATGTTTGGCGCGACCAGCAGCGCTACGGCCGAGGAAGGAATTGCCATCCCCGCTCCCGCGATCGACCAGGCGGGGAGCACGGCTGCGACCGAAACCGCCATCTTTGCCGGCGGCTGTTTCTGGGGTGTCCAGGGCGTGTTCCAGCATGTCGAAGGCGTCAAGAACGCCGTCTCCGGATATGCCGGCGGCGCCAAGGATACCGCCGCCTACGAGACGGTCGGTTACGGCAAGACGGGCCATGCGGAATCGGTCCGGGTAACCTTCGACCCGAAAAAGGTCACCTACGGGCACCTGCTGCAGATCTATTTCTCGGTCGCGCATGATCCGACCCAGCTCAACCGCCAGGGGCCGGATACCGGAACGCAGTATCGCTCGACGGTCTTCCCGACCAGCGAGGATCAGGCCCGCGTCGCCAAGGCCTATATCGACCAGCTCAACAAGGCCAAAATCTTCCATGCGGCGATTGCCACGACCATCGAGCCGGGCAAGGCCTTCTATCCGGCGGAAGCCTACCATCAGGACTTCCTGACCCAGAACCTGACCTATCCCTATATCGTCTATAACGACCTGCCGAAGATCGAGAACCTGAAGAAGCTGTTCCCGAGCGACTACCGCGACAAACCGGTCCTGGTCGCGCAGGCCGGTATCGGCAACTGAACGCATTTCAGGAAACCCGTAACATACGGCTCCCGTACTGCTTTAGCCCAAACGATATCGCCGCCCGTCCGGCGATATCGGCCGTCTCGAAGGCCTCAGCCTTCCTGCGCCGCCTCGGTGCGCCGTGCAACACCCGGAACGCAGAGGCAGGCGACGATGATGAGCGCAGTGATCAGGAACATCGTGATGAAGGTCATGTGCAGCGCGTGCTGAAGCGCGGACCTGATGGGCGAACCGGCCGCAAGTCCGCCGCCGACGCCCTGCAGCAGATCGCGCAACTGATCGGACGTGATCGGCCCCGTAATGGAATTGGCAAGCCCGTAGGTCAGGACGGCGCCGAGAAGCGCTGCACCGAGCGTGCTGCCGAGATTGCGGGAAAAGACGTTGGAGGCCGTCGCGCTGCCGCGTTCGGACCAGCCGACATTGTCCTGGATGATCACCAGGCCGGAGATATTGAGCAGGCCCATGCCGAAGCCCATCAGCAGCGAGCCGGCGCCTGCCTGGACGGGTGAGCTTTCCGGCGTCAGCAGCACCAGGAGAAACGCCCCGACCGGAACGAAGAGGCTGCCGGCGATCATCAGCGGCCGCAGTCCGAAGCGCGGGAACATCCGCGAGGCGAAGGTCCCGCCGCTCGGCCAGCCGACCAGCAGCATGGTCAGCGTGAACCCGGCCACCAGCGGCGAGCGGTTGAGCACCGTCTGCACGTACATCGGCAGGAAGGTCGTCAGCCCCATGATCGCCATGCTGGAGAGAAAGACCGCCGTATTGGCAAAAGCGATCGGCCGCTTCAGCCAGAGTTCCAACGAAACCATCGGAGCCGAGGCGCGCCGCTCCTGCCAGATGAACAGCAGGAAGCTGACGAGGAAGATCGCCAACGAAACGAACAGATAGCCGGTGGCACCTTCGGTTTCGGTGAGCGCGATCATCAGCGCGGAAATGGCCACGGCGAAGAGGCCTGCCCCCAGAAAGTCGATTGATGCCGTCCGGGTCTGCTTTTCTTCGTGCAGGTACACGATGAAGCCAATCGCCGACATGATGCCGATCGGCACGTTGATCCAGAACACCCAGGCCCAAGGCAGGCTGTGGACGATAATGCTGCCGAGCAACGGCCCGACGACCGCAGAAAGCGCCCAGACGCTGGCGAGATATCCCTGGACCTTGCCACGTTCCGCGCCCGGATACAGATCGCCGACGACCGTCATGATGACCGGCTGGATCGCACCGGCGCCGATGCCCTGCAACAGCCGGAAGGCGATCATCGACGGCATCGACCAGGCGAAACCTGCCAGAACCGAGGCGATCAGGAAAATCGCCGTACCGAACAGGATGATCGGCTTGCGGCCGTAGATGTCGGAAAGCTTGCCGAACACCACGGTCATCGCGGTCTGTGCCAGCAGGAAGGAGGAGAAGACCCAGCTATAGAGGTTTAATTGACCGAGCTGGGCGGCGATCTGCGGCATGGCCGTCGAGACGATCGTCGCCTCGATTGCGATCATCGCCATGCTTGCCATGACGGCCGCAATGACGAGCGCCCGGTTGGAGCTTGGATTGGTCATGGGTTCACCTGGGAACGCCGCGGGGCGAACACGATAGGGATGGATGTTCGGCGGTCAAACGGCCGTCGGTGGGGGATGTTTCTTAGTATTCCCCTCCGGGCCGACGTCAAGCGCGAAATCTGGCATTTATCAAGGATATAACGGGCCAATGAGCGTGGCAGGCGGTCAGACGGACTTGATTTCCGGCCGAACGGTGGTCCTGGCCGCCTCATCCCCGCCAGCCGCGACCTGATTGCGACCGTTGTTTTTCGCCCGGTAGAGCGCATGGTCGGCGCGCTCGAACAGTTCCGCGGTCGTCAGCTTGGCGCCTGCTGCGGGATAGAAGGTCGCGGTGCCTATGCTGATCGTCACGTGCCCCCAGGGAAGGTTCTTCTCATGCGGCAATTGAAGGCCGGCGACGCGCTGGCGGATGTTTTCCGCCGCCTTCAACGCACCGGCGCCATTCGTATCCGGCAACAGGACCGCAAGTTCCTCGCCGCCATAACGGGCGGCAAGATCCTTCGACCGACGGATCGAACCGCGCACGACAGTGGCAATCGCTCGCAGACAGTCGTCGCCGGAGGCGTGGCCATAGGTATCGTTGAACAGCTTGAAGTGGTCCGCGTCGATCATCAGAAGAGAGAGCGGCGCGTATTGCTGTGCCGCCTGCAACACCATGTCCTCGAAATGGATATTGAAGGAGCGGCGATTGGCGAGTTGGGTAAGTTCGTCGGTATTGGCGAGCGCATCCAGCTCTTCCTGGAGGCTCTTCTGACGCGTGACGTCGCGTGTGACGGCAACAATGCGAATATCGGTACCGCCGGTGCCGCCCGGCAGCCTGTTCAAAGTGGTCTCGAGCCAGATCTGCTTGCCGTCGGCCCGTTTGCGCCGGACGATCATATTTTCCCTGGTCGACCCTTCCCGCAGCCGGGCCATGACCTCGGTGACGGCACCGTGATCGTCCTCATGCAGGTTCTCGAGAATATGAGTGCCAAGCATCGCCTCGGCGTCGACACCGAGTATCTCCCTGACCGATGGCGAGAGATATTCCCTGATCCCATGGCCGTTGAAGCGTTGAATCAGGTCGCCCGAACCTTCCGCAAGCAGCCGGAATTCCGCTTCGCGCGCCACCAGCAGTGCTTCGCTCGCCCGCCGCAACATCACCTGGCGCCGCCAGCGCCAAACCAGGAAGCCGGTGATCGCCACCAGGATAAGGCACGCGACCCATCGTATCCGCGCGCCCTTCATCCAGGTCGCCAGCGCTTCGGACTGGGATACCGCAGCAAGTCCGACCAGGCCGCTGCGCTCGCTCTGATAAAAGCCGCCTATGCGTTGCAGGCCATCAATCGGGGAGACGTAGTGATAGGAGCCGGAATGCCGTTGGCGGAGATGGTCCGTGAACAGATCGTAGGACGAGATGCTCGATCCAAGCAGCGTCTGGAGGAATGGCGCACGCGCCAGCACGACGCCGTCGCGGCGAACCAACAGGAACGAGCCCTCGCTGCCCAGGCTGAAGCCCTGAAAGAAGTTGGTCAATTCGGTGAGGATGAATGCCGCCAGCGCAACGCCGCCGAAACTTCCGTCCGGATTGCTGATCCTCTGCGTGACCGGCAATATCCACTGACCGTTCAACTTGTTCTTCAACGGCCTGCCCAATACGGGCTCGCGCGTGTCTGAGGATTGGTGGAATACAAAATACTCCCTATCCGAAAAATTCATGCCGCTGGCGTCGATCGAAGACGATGTCGCGACCATTCTGCCATCGGCATCGATGACGGCGAGGGCGTCGAGCCAAGGGGTGGTCTCGACCTGTCGTTTCATCACCTGGGTGATCTTTGCCGGCATGTCCACCACGTCGCGTTCCTGCTCGATGCGGGTGATCAGGGCCGCCAGCGGAAACCTCGCCATGTCGACCGTGTCGTCGGCATGCTGCACCAGCGCCTTGGCCGTCTGGGCCAGGCCCGCCTCGATGCCGGCGACCTGGGACCTCCAGCTGGAATATTCTCCCCAGGCGATCAGGCCGACGAAGCCGGAGACGGCAAATGCAACGGCAGCAAACGTCCTGGCGGGCAGGAATTTGATTGCACCTATCATCTCTCTCTCCCAAACCGACGCAACAGGGCGCCCCAGGAGTTGCGATCCGCCGGTCAAGGACATTAGGAAGAAGTCGTTTACGTTCGCCTAATCCAACTTACCCGCATTTTAATCATAGATTTGCTGGGCAAAGACGCGAATGAACGTCCTGGACGCCGGTAGCTCGCCGAATGGCTGCAGCCACCTCCTCCTCACGCACGCGCCGCGCGATGCAGGACAGAATATTCAAGTGGTCCGAACGGTTCTGCGGATTGAGAAGCAGGAATACGAGATCGACCGGCTCGTCGTCCACCGCCTCGAAATCGACTGGCTTCGCCAGCCGCGCGAAAAAGGCAGAAATGCCGATCGAGGCCCTGCACGTTTGCATGCGGAATGGCAATGCCGGCACCGATCCCTGTCGAACCCAGGGCTTCGCGGTTGGTCAGCACCCGGACGATCTCGCCGGCATCGAGCGCCAGCCTTTCGGCGGCCAGCGCGGCGAGTTGCCGGATCAGGATCGCCTTCGACGGCGGCGCCAGATCCAGCACGATATTCTCCGGCGGGAGATAATCCCGAAGTTTCATGGGGGTCATGTCCATTGATGAAAATAGCAGCGCCTATTGGCCTTCCTGCAGCCGATAACCGACGCCGGTTTCGGTCAGGATATATTGCGGCTGATCGGGCGCTTTCTCGATCTTCTGGCGAAGCTGGCGCACATAGACGCGCAGGTATTGCACGTCGGTCAGGCCATCCCAGACATGTTCGAGGAGGAACCGGTGGGTCAGGACCTTGCCCGCATGCTGCACCAGGATACGCAGGATGTCGTATTCCTTCGGCGACAGCTTGATCTCCTTGTCGGCAACCTTGACGATGCGCTTGACGAGGTCGACCGAAAGCTCACCGGTCTGGAAGACGGGTTTTTCGCCCTGTGTCTGCAGCCGATGGCGCAGTGCCACCCGGATGCGGGCGACGAGTTCGTTCATGCCGAAGGGTTTCGCCACATAGTCGTCGGCGCCGAGTTCGAGCGCCTTGACGATGCCGGCCTCGTCGGTGCGACTGGAGAGGATGACAATCGGCAAATCCAGCCCCTCGCCCCGCCATCTGGCCAGCAGATCGTGACCCGGCATATCCGGCAGGCCTAGATCGAGGATGATCAGGTCCGGCTTTTCTGATCTTACGAGATCGATCGCGACCTTGGCGTTCATCGCCTCGCTGACGGCATAGCCCTGGGTGGAGAGGCCCACGCGCAAGAGCTTGCGGATCGGCGGCTCGTCATCGACGATCAGGACGCGCACCGCGGTATTGGTCATTCCTGTTCTCCCATAATGGGCATTTCAGTCGGCACCGGCATCCGGATCGTGAAGATCGCACCCGGGCGATCGGACCGGTTGGACGCCCGGATTGTACCGCCCATGGCCTCGATGAAGCCGCGGCAGATGGAAAGGCCGAGCCCCGTGCCTGCCCGCACATGGTCACCCTTCCGCACCCTGTAGAAACTGTCGAAGATCCGCTCCAGATCGTCGGGCGGGATGCCAGGTCCCTCGTCCATCACCGAGATAAGGATTGAACCGCCATCCTGCCAGCCACGGATATCGATGACTGTGTCTTCCGGCGCGTACTTGGCGGCATTGTCGATGAGGTTGAACAGGACCTGCTCGAACAGGACCGGATCGACCTTCAGCATCGGCATGTCGGCGGGAATGCGGACATTGAGCTTGTGGGCGGAGACAATCTTCGCGGTCCGGCTCAAGGCCGTGCCAACGATATCGCCGGCGAAATGAAAGGCGTAGTTCGGCTCCATGGCACCGGAGCCGATGCGGGTCATATCGAGCAGGTTGGAGATGAAACGGTTCAACCGCTCCGACTCGTCGACGACGCTGGTCAGCAGTTCGGCACGCGCCTCTTCCGGAATGTCGGCGCCAAAATCCTTGAGCGTGCCCGCCGACCCCATGATCGCGGCAAGCGGCGTCTTCAGGTCATGCGAGATCGAGGTGAGCAGCGCGGTGCGCAGGCGGTCGGTCTCGGCGGCGAGCTTGGCCTTGTCGACATCGGAGACAAGCTGGATGCGCTCGATCGCCAGCGCTGCCTGATCTGTCAGCGCATCGAACAGCCGCTGCTGTTCAGGGGTGAGCAATGGTCCCTGCTTATCGTTGTCGAGACCGATGACGCCGACCGCTTCGCGGCCGGTGCGCATCGGCAGGTAAAGACGTTTGGCCCCCGGCAACGTGTCGGCGGCGCGGCCGGCCGGGCGATTATGCTCCCAGGCCCATTTGGCGGCGGCGATATCCGCATCCACCAGCGTGTCGTCCGGCGGGTAACCGGCCTTGACGGCGATCGAGCCGTTTTCCGGCAGCAGGATGACCACCCGGACCTTCAGCATCGAGGCTATCTGGAAGGCGGTCGCCCAGAGCACATCGTCCAGCGTGCCGGTACCGGCGAGTTTCTTCGAGAAGAGATAGAGGTCTTCGGTGGTGCGCGCCCGCTGGCGGGCCGCCGCCGCCTGGCGCTGCACGGCCGCCGTCAGGTTTGAAGCAACGACCGCGACGCCAAGATAGAAGAACAGCGCCACCAGGCTTTCCGGATCCCGGACCGTAAACGTGTAGCGCGGTTCGAGAAAAAAGAAGTTGAAGGAGAGCGCCCCGGCCACCGAAGCGAACAAGCCCGGCCCCAGCCCGCCGCGCACCGCGGCCGCCAACACCGCCATGAGGAAAACGAGGGCAAGGTTGCGGACGTCGAGCGTCTGGTCGAGCGCAGCACCGGCGATGATCGCGAGAGCCACGAAAATCGTACTTTTGACATAGGGCTTGAAGCGGAAGGCCTTGGGCAGCTGCGCCGCCTTCAGGCCTCGTTTCGGTTCGCCTTCCTTGGTGTCGCCGGAGATGACATGGACGCTGATATCGCCCGCGTAGCGGATCAGGTCATAGGTAACCGACCCCTGCAAGATCTGCCGCCAGCGCGGTCTGGCCGGGCGTCCGACGACGATATGGGTGAAGTTGTTGGCATTCCCATAAGCAATGATCTCGCGCGACGGCTGCAGCGCCGGTAGCGTCACGGTCTCGCCGCCGAGCTGTTCGGCCAGCCGCATGTTGGCCGCCAGCCGGTCCTTGTCCTGTTCGGGCAGATTGACCGACTGCGGCGTTTCCAGATGCAGCGCCGCCCAGGGCGCGCGCAGGCGATCGGCCTGGCGGCGGGCGTACCGCACCAGGCTCGCGCCGTTCCTGCCGTGGTCGAGGCAGACGAGCACCCGATCGCCGGCCGCCCAGGGGCCGGAAATCGCATGCGCCTGCATATGGTTCAAAAGCTGCTCGTCAACCCGTTGGGCGGTGCGGCGGAGCGCCAGTTCGCGCAGCGCCGTCAGGTTTCCAGGTGAAAAGTAGTTCTCGATCGCGCGCCGCGCCGTCTGCGGCACATAGACCTTGCCGTCGTTCAGCCGCTTGATGAGGTCGTCGGGGGTAATATCGATGATCTCGACGTCGTCGGCCCGGTCGATGATGCTGTCCGGCACCGTCTCACGCACCCGGACACGGGTGATCTGTGCCACCACGTCGTTCAGGCTCTCGACATGCTGGATGTTGAGCGTCGAATAGACGTCGATACCTTGGCTGAGGATTTCCTGCACATCCATGTAGCGCTTCGGATGGCGGCTGCCGGCGGCGTTGGTATGAGCAAGTTCGTCGACCAGAACGAGCGCCGGACGGCGCGCGAGAATAGCGTCGAGGTCCATTTCATCGAGCTGCTGGCCGCGATAATCGATCGCCTTGCGGGGCACGATCTCGAAGCCCTCGACCAGCGCCTCGGTCTCCTGGCGGCCATGGGTTTCGACCACGCCGATCACCACGTCGAGACCGTCCGCCCTGCGGGCGCGGCCGGACATCAGCATCTCGTAGGTCTTGCCGACGCCGGGCGCAGCGCCCAGGAAAATCTTCAGCCGCCCGCGCGCCTCACGCTCGGCATGCTCCAGAAGCGCATCCGGCGAAGGCCTGTTCTCACTCTCGCGACTGTCGTCGGGCATGCGGTTTGGTCTTTCGTGTCGGTGGGTGACACCCCCTCACCCGGCCTCCGCTACGCTCGGCCACCCTCTCCCCGAGGGGAGAGGAGGACCGGAAACGCCGCGGCATAACTTTCTTCTCCCCGGCGGGGAGAAGGTGGCCCGAAGGGTCGGATGAGGGGGCGACGCAACTTGCTACTTCATCGAGTCATAGGAGCATCAATCGCCATATTCAACGCAAGCACATTGACCACAGGTTCGCCTAGAAAACCGAGTTCGCGGCTTTCGACATGAGCTTCGACGAGCGCGCGGACCGCTGCCTCATCCATGTTGCGGGCCTTGGCGACGCGCGGCACCTGGAAGAGCGCGGCTTCCGGCGAGATATGTGGGTCGAGGCCGCTGCCGGAGGCCGTGACGAGGTCGATCGGCACCTCCGCGTTCGGGTTGGTCGCCTTGGCGGCTTCGTAGTCCGTCTTCACCCGATCGATCAGCTTGGCGCTGGTGGGGCCGAGGTTGGAGCCGGAGGACGAGGCGGCGTTGTAACCGTCGCCGGCAGCAGACGGACGACCGTGGAAGTACTGGTCGGCGGTGAAGGCCTGGCCGATAAGGGCCGAGCCGACAACGGTTCCGTCCTTCTCGATCAGGCTGCCATTTGCCTGGACGGGGAAGACGGCCTGGGCGATGCCGGTCATGGCGAAGGGGTAGATCAGGCCGGTAATGGCCGTGGTAGCGACGATCATGACGATCGCAGGGCGAAGTTGCTTGAACATTGTCATTTCTCCGAAAAGCGTTTTCAAGCGAAGTGGATGCCGGTTCGCGTGAAGAAACCGCGTAAAATTTAAGCGAGACCGATCGCGGTGATGATCATGTCGATCGCTTTGATGCCGATGAAGGGAACGAGGATGCCGCCGAGACCATAGACGAGCAGATTGCGGGAAAGCAGCGCGCCGGCGCCGATAGCCCGGTATTTGACGCCCTTCAGCGACAGCGGGATCAACGCGATGATGATCAGCGCATTGAAGATGATCGCCGACAGGATGGCGCTTTGCGGCGTGGCGAGCCCCATGATGTTCAGCACGCCGAGCTGCGGGTAGAAGGTCAGGAACATCGCCGGGATGATGGCGAAATACTTGGCGATATCGTTGGCGATCGAAAAGGTGGTCAGCGCGCCGCGGGTCATCAGGAGCTGCTTGCCGATCTCGACGATCTCGATGAGTTTCGTCGGGTCCGAGTCGAGGTCGACCATGTTGCCGGCCTCGCGGGCGGCGACCGTGCCGGTGTTCATGGCGACGCCGACATCGGCCTGGGCGAGTGCAGGCGCATCGTTGGTACCGTCGCCGCACATGGCGACGAGCTTGCCCTTGGCCTGTTCCTCGCGGATCAGCGTCAGCTTGTTCTCAGGCGTCGCCTGGGCAAGGAAGTCGTCGACGCCGGCTTCGGCGGCAATCGCCGCCGCGGTCATCGGGTTGTCGCCAGTGATCATCACGGTGCGGATGCCCATGCGGCGCAGTTCCGCAAAACGTTCGCGGATACCGCCCTTGACGATGTCCTTCAACTGGACGACGCCAAGCAGCCTGCCGTCACGGGCAACGGCAAGCGGCGTACCGCCGGCCTTGGCGATTTCGTCGGCGATCGCCTGCAGCTCGCGCACGATATCGGATTGCGGGCTGGCGGCGATTGCCGCGTTGCCGGAGACCGGCATCGTCCCCGAGCCGACATAGGCGAGCACCGCATCGACCGCGCCCTTGCGGATCTGGGAGCCTTCGAGATCGACGCCGCTCATGCGGGTCTGGGCGGTAAAGGGGACGAAACTCGCCTTCAGGCTCGCCATGTCGCGGCCGCGGATGGCGTACTTTTCCTTGGCAAGCACGACGATCGAGCGGCCTTCCGGCGTTTCGTCGGCAAGCGAGGCGAGCTGGGCGGCATCGGCGAGATCTTGTTCGGAGACGCCGCGGACCGGGCGGAACGAGGTGGCCTGGCGGTTGCCGAGCGTGATCGTGCCGGTCTTGTCGAGCAGCAGCGTATCGACGTCGCCGGCAGCTTCGACGGCGCGACCGGACATCGCGAGCACGTTGAAGCGGACGAGGCGGTCCATGCCCGCAATGCCGATCGCCGACAGCAGCGCGCCGATCGTGGTCGGGATCAGCGTCACGAACAGCGCGACGAGAACGATGATCGGGATCGAGCCGCCAGCATAGATCGCAAAGCTCGGGATCGTTGCGGTCGCGAGCACGAAGATCAGCGTCATGCCGGCGAGCAGGATGTTGAGCGCGATCTCGTTAGGCGTCTTCTGGCGCTCGGCGCCCTCGACGAGCGAGATCATCCGGTCGAGGAAGGTCGAGCCGGCAGCGGCCGTGATACGGACGCGGATCCAGTCCGACAGGACTTGCGTCCCGCCTGTCACGGCCGAGCGGTCGCCGCCGGATTCGCGGATGACGGGCGCGGATTCACCGGTGATCGCCGCTTCGTTCACAGAGGCGACACCCTCGATGACTTCGCCATCCGACGGAATGATGTCGCCCGGTTCGACGAGCACCACGTCACCGACTTTCAGGCTCGTGCCGGCGACCATCTTGTAGTGGGTGCGGTCGCTGCCCGAGAGCAGCTTGGCCTGGGTTTCGGTGCGGGCCTTGCGCAGCGAATCCGCCTGCGCCTTGCCGCGGCCTTCGGCGACCGCTTCGGCGAAATTGGCGAACAAGACGGTGAACCAGAGCCAGATGTTGATCTGGAAGGAGAAACCGAGATTGCCGTTGCCGGCCGCGAGGTCGCGGAGGAAAAGCACGGTGGTGAGGACCGAGACCGTGGCCACGACGAACATGACGGGGTTCCGGGCAAGGGTCCGCGGGTTGAGCTTCTTGAAAGCATCGCCTGCGGCCGGAATGAGGATGCGAGTATCGATGATGCTCGCGGATTTTGCCTGGCTCATAAGAGACTCCAGCTTTGAAAATGAGTTGGCTTGTCAATCGAGGCGACGAAGGGTCGATCAGCCGCGCAAGACTTCGATCACGAGGACAATGGCAAGAATGACCGCCGTCATGATAAAAATTGCATAGGATCCGTAGGGGCTCTGTCCACTCTTGCCTTGCTTTCGCGAGGCAAGAGTGGACTGTCTGCGGAGAGCTTTGCGGATGCTCATGGCATTGCTCCCCTTGGTCCCTCAGAAGGTCTGGCCGGCGATCATGACCAGGTGTTCGACGACGGGCCCGAGCGCCAGGGCGGGCATGAAGGTGAGGCCGCCGACGATCAGGATCGTGCCGACGAGCAGGCCGACGAACAACGGACCATCTGTCGGGAAGGTGCCTGCCGAGGCCGGAACCGTCTTCTTGGCGACCAGCGAGCCTGCGATGGCGAGCGCCGGAATGATGACCAGGAAGCGGCCCATCAGCATGCCGAGCCCAAGCGTCACGTTGTACCAGGGCGTATTGCCCGAAAGCCCGCCGAAAGCCGAGCCGTTGTTGGCCGCAGCCGACGTATAGGCGTAGAGGATTTCGGAGAAGCCGTGCGGGCCGGCGGTGCCGATCGAGGCGACCGCGGACGGCAGCACCGTGGCGATCGCCGTAAAGACCAGCATGGCGAGCGGCAGGCAGAGAACGGCGAGCACGGCCATCTTCATCTCCTTCGCCTCGATCTTTTTGCCGAGATATTCCGGCGTGCGGCCGACCATAAGCCCGGCCACGAAGACTGCGACGATGATGAAGAGGATGATGCCGTAGAAACCCGCGCCGACGCCGCCGACGATGACTTCGCCGAGTTGCATGTTGATGAGCGGGATCAGGCCGCCGAGTGCCGTGAACGAGCCATGCATGGCATTGACCGCGCCGCAGGAGGCCGCCGTGGTGATGACCGCAAACAGCGACGACAGGGTCACGCCGAAGCGGACTTCCTTGCCTTCCATGTTGCCACCGGCAAGGCCGAACTGGTGCATCAGCGGATTGCCGGCCGCTTCCGCCCAGTAGGTGATGCCGACGCCGACGATGAACAGGATGCCCATCGATGCAAGGATCGCCCAGCCCTGGCGCTGGTTGCCGACCATACGGCCGAAAACGTTGGTCAGGGCGGCACCGATCGCAAAGATCGACACCATCTGGATGAGATTGGATATCGCATCCGGATTTTCGAACGGATGTGCCGAGTTGGCGTTGAAGAAACCGCCGCCATTGGTGCCGAGCATCTTGATGGCAAGCTGCGAGGCGACCGGGCCGAGCGCGATGGTCTGCTTGGCGCCTTCCAGCGTCGTCGCTTCGGCATAAGGTCCGAGCGTCTGCGGCACGCCGAGCCAGACGTAGACCAGCGTCAGCACGATGCAGATCGGCAGCAGGATATAGAGCGTGGCGCGGGTCATATCGACCCAGAAATTGCCGATCGCCTTGCCGGAAGCGCGCGAAAAGGCGCGAATCAGGCCGACGGCGATTGCCATGCCGGTCGCGGCGGAGGCGAAATTCTGCACGTTGAGACCCATCATCTGGGTCAGATAGGACATGGTGCTTTCGCCGCCGTAGTTCTGCCAGTTGGTATTGCTGACGAAACTGACGGCGGTGTTGAAGGAAAGCTCGGGCGGAACGGAAGCCATGCCGGCCGGATTATAGGGCAAGCCGGCCTGCAGTCGCATCATCGCATAGAGCACGACGACGCCGAACAGGTTGAACATCAGCAGCGAGAAAGCATAGGAGGTCCAACGCTGGTCCTCGCGTTCGCTGGTGCCGGCCACGGCATAAAGTCCCCGTTCGATCGGAACGAGGACAGGTGACAGAAGAGTGCGCTCGCCTGAGAAGACACGCGTCATGTAACCGCCGAGCGGTTTGACGAGCGCGATGATGATCCCGCAATAAAGCAGGATCTGAAGCCATCCGTTGAGGGTCATTTGGGCTTAACTTTCAATACCTGGCAGCTGACGAACGGCGCCGGTTCTCTTTAAAAGCGTTCTTTTCAGAAGCGTTCTGGGCGAATGAGAGCGTAGGTGAGGTAGACGGTGAGGAACACGGTCACGCCGCCGCTCAAGACATAATCGAGGATCATCGGAGCTTCTCCCTTCAAAGCCTGTCGCAGGCGCGGGTATAGGCAAGGCAGAGACCGAAGAAGACGACTGCGGTGCCGAGTAGAATGACGTCCAACATCGATCTGGACTCCTGTTGTTAAGGCGAGGCCGGACAAGGCAAGGGATGCCGTCCCCGAAAGACGGCACTTTGATGCTTTGCGGCTTTGGAGATGATCTTTAGCGATCTCTCGGACCCTAATATGCGGCGCGACCGCATAGGGGTTCGAGACGGGGCTCAGGGGAAAGAAATAAAAATCCTATAGGAATTTCGTTCTTTCCGGCGGCGACTGCCCTCAGGAAGCGGCCGTAAAGGTTATGGCATAGGCGAAAACGAGCGCCATCAGCATCACCGCGAGCATGCCGAGAATGATGCTCGATGTACGCAGATGGTCCGGATTCCCGAAATTACGGGAGCGCGGATATACGTGTTGGCGCATGTGGTGAACGACCTTGGACATCGGCGTTCTCCTCATCCCCGTCCGACGATCTTCATGCGGGGATCGATCGCCTCGGGGGCCTTCACCGGGGCCTCGAAAATCGGCCCCAGGCTCAAGGTGACGCCTTCCGGGAGGCAGCAGACGGCACCCGGCGTGCGATCACTTTCGAACATGGCGAAATGCACCGCCGACGCCCGATTGGTGAACAATCCGCCGACGAGCCCATCGCGGTCGGAGACGACCCAACGGCCGCCGACATCGCGGCCCACCATGAAACGCACGCCTCGCGAGGGAGGCTCGACTTTCGGCATTGCCTTACCCATGACGATCCCCTCACGCAGCCATCATGGAAACAAGGCCCGCGGCGCAAAGGCCGAGGCCGATGACGCCGAGGAGCCTCAGGAAAACGCCAAGGTTCGCGTCAACCGGGCGGTTTGGCTTCGACAGCCGGCGCTGCCGGGCTTTGGCTTCAGCAAGATGCAGGAAGTAGACGCTCCCCAAACGACCAAACATTTCAGTCACTCCTTGTTGGGATCGGCCCGCGGCATTGTTCGCGCGGAGCCCGCATCGAAACCGATGCACGACGACCCGAAAGGTAGCGACGGCCGCATAGGCTTTCGATTGGATGCGGCAGACGAAGAAATAGGGAATCCATATAAGCAACCGTGATTTTTCGTTTGCGCCGCAGCATTCCGGGCGGCATGTTGAAATCTTCGAACGATAAAAGACTTGGGAAATGGAATTCAGATCATGACAGCAGATGCGATCGTGCTGGGAGCCGGCATTGTCGGCGTTTCGACGGCATTGCAGCTCGCCCGGCGCGGCAAATCGGTGGTGCTCGTCGACCGGAAAGAACCCGGCATGGAGACATCCTACGGCAATGCCGGCCTGATCCAGCGCGAGGGCGTCGTGCCCTATGGCTTTCCCCAGCAGTTCGGCCTGATCCTGCGCTATGCCATGAACAACCGCATCGACGCGCATTTCCACTGGAAGGCCATTCCGTCGGTCACGTCGTTCCTGGCGAAATACTGGTGGCATTCGAACATGACCCGCCACCAGCTGATCGCCCGCGCCTATGCGCCGCTGATCGAGCACTCGATCGCGACCCATAACGAGCTGATCGAGGAAGCCGGAGCCCAGGAGCTGATCGCCAAGAACGGCTGGACGGAGGTGTTCCGCACCCGCGGCAAGCATGACGGCGAGATCGGCGAGGCCGAGCGGCTTCGCAAGGAGTATGGCGTCGCCTTCAAGGAACTTTCGCCGGCCGATATCGCCGAGCAGGAACCCAATCTTTCCACCGATTTCGTCGGTGGCCTGCGCTGGGAAGACCCATGGTCGGTCAAGGATCCGCTGGCGCTGACGCGAGCCTATGTAAAACTGTTCGAAAGCCTCGGCGGCCGGGTGCTGAAGGGCGATGCAAAGAGCCTGTCGCAGACCAAGACGGGCTGGCGGATCGTCGCCGGCGAAGGCACGGTGGAAGCCAAGGACGTGGTGGTGGCGCTTGGGCCCTGGTCCGACACGGTCACAAAGCCGCTCGGCTACAATTTCCTGGTCGGCGTCAAGCGCGGCTACCACATGCACTATTCGGCCAAGGGCAATGCCAAGCTCAACGGCTGGACCATGGATGCGGAGCGCGGTTATTTCCTGGCCCCGATGAACCAGGGCATCCGCCTGACGACGGGCGCGGAATTTGCCCGCCGCGACGCGCCGAAGACACCTGTTCAGCTGGAACGCGCCGAAGCCGTGGCGCGCAGCATCTTCCCGCTCGCGGAGCGGCTCGACCAAGAGCCGTGGATGGGCGCCCGCCCCTGCACGCCGGACATGATGCCCGTCATCGGCAAGGCGCCCCGGCACGACGGCCTGTGGTTCGCCTTCGGTCATGCGCATCACGGCCTGACGCTGGGTCCGGTGACCGGTCAGGTGATTGCGGAGGCGATCACGGGGCAGAAGACATTGATCGACATCTCGGCTTATAGGCCAGAGCGCTTCAACGCCTAGCTCTGTTCGATTGGTCTTGAAGGGGCACGGACTGTCGGAGCCTGCCCTGTGCGGGACCGATGTCGAATGCGGCGCCTATATTCGGACGGTGTAACATGGCCTTTAGACCCGCAGACAATCCCCGACACACGAATTCCTGGTACGCGGCTTCGGCAAAGGACAAGCGTGTCCGCCCTGCCCTTGACGGAGAGATAGAGACGGATGTCTGCGTCGTCGGCGCGGGCTTCACGGGTATTTCCGGGGCGCTGGAACTTGCAGAGCGCGGATATTCCGTCGTGGTGCTGGAGGCAGAGCGCATCGGCTTCGGCGCGTCCGGCCGCAATGGCGGCCAGATCGTCAACGGCTACAGCCGCGACCTCGATACCATCGCCGGACGGTATGGCCGCGACAAGGCGGTGCAGCTCGGGGCGATGTCGCTCGAAGGCGGCGAGATCATCCGCAGCCGGGTGGCGAAATACGGGATCGACTGCGACCTGGTGGATGGCGGCTTCTTCGCGGCCTTCACGGACAAGCAGATCCGCGAGATGGCGCATCACAAAGCCGATTGGGAAAGATACGGCCATGGCGGGCTGGAAATGGTTTCGAAAGCCGAGGTCGGACGGTATGTAAAGACCGACAGGTATGCCGGCGGCATGATCGACAGGCTCGGCGGCCACATCCATCCGCTCAATCTCGTGATCGGCGAGGCGGCAGCGTTCGAAAACCTTGGTGGACGCATCTTCGAAGGTTCGCGCGTGATCGGCCTCGACACGGGCGAAAAGCCGGTGGCGCGAACCGAAAAGGGCTCGGTGAAGGCCTCGTATGTGCTCGTCTGCGGCAATGCCTATCTCTCCCCGCAGTTTCCAGAGATCAGCGGCCGGATGATGCCGGTTTCCAGTCAGGTGATGGCGACGGAACCGCTCGACGCGAGCCTGATCGAAAGCCTGCTGCCGGCGAATTACTGCGTCGAAGACGCCAATTACATTCTCGACTATTACCGGCGGACTGCCGACAACCGGCTGCTCTATGGCGGCGGCATTGGTTACGGCGGAAACGACCCGAGCGATCTCACGGGCGTCATCCGCCCCAATATGCTGAAGACGTTTCCGCAGTTGAAGGGCGTCAAGATCGACTATGCCTGGAGCGGCAATTTTGCGCTTACCCTGACGCGTATCCCGCATGTGGGAAAACTGTCGGACAAGGTCTATTTCTCGCACGGCGACAGCGGCCACGGGGTGACCACCACGCATCTGCTCGGCAAGATCCTCGGCGAGGCGGTCGCCGGCCATGCGGAACGCTTCGATATCTGGTCGTCGCTGCCCAACCTTCCCTTTCCGGGCGGGCAGACGTTCCGGGTGCCGCTCACGGTGCTCGGTGCCTGGTGGTATGGGTTGCGCGACCGATTGGGCCTCTGATCAAGGGATCAAAGAGAAATCGGGAAGCTGCCGGTGAAATAATAGGTCGCCTGGGCGCGAATGATCGACTTGAACTGCGCCACGGTCGCAGCGGCTTCGTCTTCCGGAACCATGAGGGCAAGCCGCATAGTAGCGCCCGACAGGTGAAACATCACCAGAAGCGCCCGTGCATAGTTTTCGCGAAGCGGTTCTTCCACGAAAGGCTCGGTGGCCTTGTAGAATACATCAGCCTGAAAGCGGGTCTCGGCAATATCCAGATCAGCAAGCGCTTTGTCCGCCTGGATGGCATTCAGGAGATCCTGGAGCGATGGCCTTTCCCGCATGTTATAGTAGTATAAATCGAAAAGTGCGGCCGGGGCCTGCAAAGCGTCTTCGGCCGTGGCGATCTTTCCGATCTGCTCTGCGACAAAGGAACGAACCTCTTCGACGTAACGCTCGTAGAGCGTTGCGATGATGGCGGACTTGTTCGGGAAATACTGATAGACCGATGCGATAGGCCCCCCGGAAAGGGCAGCTATCTCCTTCATGGTCACTGCGTCTATGCCCTTCTGGCCGATCAGCTGCATCGACACTTTCAGGATCTCATCGATACGCTCGCGGCTCCGCTCCTGTTTCGGCACCCGGCGAAGGGAACCCCGCCCGGATCCTTTCGTCGAATCTGGCATCCGCAAACCGTCTCCTCAAACACCTGTCAACTGCTCCCTGCCGTCGCCGGGAAAATTCCCGGCAAGTCAGGCGGAATTGCTTGAACGCAAAACTGTTACTTATACGGCGCCCGAAGAGCATCGGATCACAATGACTGGTAATTTTTAGAATACTTTCCACGGCGATGCACAAGACAGAACATCGGAGAAAACGAGAGGCTAAATCCTATTATCTATCCTCAAATGAGCCTGGTAATACCATCGAAAGCCTTGCTGACGATGGTATCGACACTTGCGTCGACGTCGACCGTTATCACCCCGGCCTCATGCTCGGGGCTTTCAAGGGTTGCGAGCTGGCTCTGAAGCAATGATGTCGGCATGAAATGGCCGGTACGCGCGCCCATCCGTTGTTCAAGAACCTTGGGGTCGCCCGTGAGAAAGACGAAATAGAGCGTGCCGCCGGCCTCCCGCCGCAAACGATCTCGATAGGTTTGTTTGAGCGCCGAACACGAGACGACCACGCTTTCGCCGCGTCCCCTTGCCGTGGCCAGTTCGTTGCCGACAAGATCGAGCCAGGGCCAGCGGTCGTCGTCGGTCAGCGGAATGCCCTTCGCCATCTTGGCGACATTCGCCTCCGGATGCAAGCGATCACCCTCCACGAACGCGCAGCCGAGACGCGCGGCGAGATGTTCGCCCACCGATGTCTTCCCCGATCCGCTGACACCCATGACGACGATTGCGAGAGGAAACGAGGGTTCGATCGAGGGCATGATTAACTTCCATTGGGACCATGTTCAGGGGCGGGAAAACCGAAATACAGGAGCCGAGGTTAACTTCAGGTTTTCCAATTCTCTTACGGGAACTTTAGAGGGGCTGCGATAAAAGGGCTGACCTTGAAGCGCATTCTGCACTCACCGAGCTCAACCGGGAACCCACGATCATGCGGCGACTCATCGACAATATTGCGTTACGCCTTTATCATACCCTACGCGATACAGGCGGCAATTTTGCGATAGCCACCGCCCTGGCGATGCCGCTCCTCGTCACGACCGCCGGTGGCGCGATCGATTTTGCCCAGGCCTCGTTCGAGCGCGGCCGGCTGCAGGGCGCCCTTGATGCGGCCTTGCTCAGCGCCGTTGCGAAACCCGATATTGCAAGTCAGCGCCGGGAAGCGCTGCGCTTTCTGACCGATACGGTACCGGAAGACACCGACCTCGACACCGCGCTCATCGTCGCCGGAAATGCGGATGGCAGCCTGACGGGTACCTATGCCCAAGGCGTGCCGACCAATTTCCTCGGTCTGCTCGGCATTCACACCATCGACGTCAAAGTCCAATCCACCGCGATCGCGAACAGGAACCCGAAGCCTTCAGGCGCGTGCATCTACGTGCTCGGCAACACGACGCAGGCCGTCCTGATCAATTCGGGCGCCAACGTGCATTCGGAGAAATGCGGCGTGGAGGTCAGTTCTACCCAGAACCCGACCTTCATCATGAACAGCGGCGCGACGATCGATACGCCCAGCTTCTGCGTCGCGGGCACCCAGTATATCAAGAACGGCGGGACGCTCAGCAACCTAAAACCCGGCTGCAAGGTATCTGGCGATCCCTATGCCGTCGGCATCGCCGAGCCGACCGTCTCCTCGACCTGCACCACCAGCGGCACAAGGGACGGAGCAGTGCAGGACATGGTCCCAGGCGTCCATTGCGGCACCACCTTCAACGGATCACCGAAGATCACGTTCAAACCCGGCCTCCATATCATCAAGGGCCGGATGATCATCAACTCCGGTTCGACGGTCGTCGCGGACGGGGTGACCTTCTATTTCCCCGATACCGACAGCGAAATCCGCGCCAATGGCGCCCTGAGCTTCACCGCATCGGCGCCGACCAGCGGCACCTACAAAGGCATCCTGATGTTCGAAAAGACCAGCGATGTCGCCAACAACGGCCGCAAGCAACAGTATATCTTCAACGGCTCCAATGGCGAGACGCTCAAGGGAGTCATCCATCTTCCGAACCGTGACGTCGTCTACAATTCGACCACCAATCAGTCGAACCTGATTACGCTGGTGGTCAATACGATGATCATGAACTCCGCGAACTGGCAGATCGAACCCTACACCGGGGCTGACAGCGGGACAGGTTCCGAAATTACATCGGTGCGCCTCGTCAACTGACGCTCAACGCTGCCGGGCTTCCTTGCCGAGCACGACGGGCATCAGCACCGACAGGAACATCAGCCGAAGCACGTGATGAGCGCCGACATAGGTGGGGTCGGCATGCAGCATCACCGCCATCGCCGACATGGTTTCGAGCCCGCCCGGCGCAAAGGCGATCAGGGCGGCGTCGAGCGGCACGCCGGTCAGGCAGGAAACGCCGCCGGCAATCGCTGCCGCAAGCGCGATGACGACCACGGTCACCACGCCGCCGGCCACAAAGGCGGTGCGCAATTCGCGGATCGATACGCCGCAGAAGCGCGTGCCGATGACTGAACCGAGGATGACATAGGTCGGAACCAGCAGCCAGTTCGGAACTCCGCCGTTGATGAAGCCGGTCACATGCGTGGCGATCGATACCACGACGCCGCCGAGCAGCAGCGCCGCCGGAAAATTCCAGCGCATGAACACCACGCCGAACAGCGCCGAGACGATAAGCATGGCGATGAGGACAGGCGCGCTCATCACCAAAGGCACCAGAACCGGGTCGGTGCCCACGAGATCGAAGATTTCCACGATCAGCGGGACCGTAATCGTCAGCGCCAGCACGCGCACGCTCTGGCCGACGCTGACGGCGCGCAGGTCGCAGCGGGTTTCGGCGGCGAGGCTCAGCACATAGCTCAGGTGCCCGGGGGAGGAGGCGAGCAGCGCAGTGATCCGGTCATAGTGGAAGAACCGTTGCAGCACCCACGAACTCACATAGAGCAGGATGACGACCGCCACGAGCACCATGACGAAACTCAGAGGCCAGGTGCGCGCCGCGACGATCACCTCCGGCGTGACAGTCGCCCCCATCGACACGCCGACGATGATGAAACAGACGTTGCGGACCTGCGCCGGCACCGCCAAGTTCAGCCCGGCAAGCCCCGCAATGGTGATCGCGATTGCCGGACCGATGAGGTAAGGAGCTGGAAAAGCAATGAGAATTGCGATCAGCGCACCGGCAGTGCCGATCAGCGCAGTCAGCGCGAATACGCGCAATTCCGAAAGGGGCATGGCTTGATCCTGAAGGCGCCACAGGAAGGAAAACTGACAAAAGCCAGCAAAACGCCTCGTCCCCTTCTATTGCAAATGCGCGCGAGGTCAACCTCTTCTACAGCATACGGGGGATAGCAAAAGGCGCCAACCTCAACGGCGGCGCCTTCAAGAAACGTCAACGGGCAAGATCAAGCGGCCGGCGCGACGACCTTCGGGATGGCCTTCGGCAGATGCAGCATATCGATGCCCAGCAGGAAATTGATCTGCGGGCGCGCCTTGACGAGATCGTCGATCGTGTATTCGGCGAGCACATCGAAGAAAGCGTTGAGCGCCTTGCGAAGCGCAGCGTTCAGGCCGCAGCTGTCAACAAGCGGGCATTCCGCAACTCCCTCTTCGAAGCATTCCGCCATGGCGAAACTATCTTCGGTGACCTTAATGACGTCGAAAAGGGTGATGCGCTCAGCAGCTCGGCCGAGCCTTACGCCACCGTTGCGACCACGTACGGTTTCCACCAGACCGGCCTTCGTGAGCGGCTGGAGGATCTTGAAAAGGAAGAGTTCGGAAACGCCATAGGCCCTGGCAATCTCGGGAATGCGGCTCAGGTGGCCTTCGTTGGCGGCGCAATACATCAGCATCCGTACTGCGTAATTCGTCTGTTTGGTCAAGCGCATGCTGGTCTCCCGAGACTCGTACCCGCCCTATATAATGGCTTCCCTAGTTTTGAACAATTCCAAAATAAGAAAATCGTCATCAAGTTTCCGACGTGAGGCAGCTTGCCTGCATCGGAGCGGAATTCAAGCTATGAATTGCTCGTCCGCACAGACGACGCCCGGAAGGCTGGGGCAAGCCGGAGCGGCGGGCTGGGCAGACAGGCGCGGGCTCTGCCAGGCAAACCTTCGGCCCTCTGCCGAAGGACAACGTCTAGCCGCGCCGAACAGGCCGCGCAGGGATTGCCAACGATATCCCGCGACCTGCATGAAGTTTTGATGGTCCTGTGCGAAGCCGGTTCAGGACCGGCGGCGGCTCGCCAGAAAAGTTCCGGCCGGCGTCAACCGGTCATCGAGATCGCCACCCAGGTGGGGACAGCGACCACCACCATTGCTGCCAGCAGGCTAAGGCCGATCCTCGCCAGATACGCGCGGCGGGCACGCTTCGCATCCCACTCGTACACCATGGACATACATCCCCACTCCTACTCCGCAAGCTAAATTAGGATAGTCTGCGGATACGTCAATGGTGGCTATCGATCATGGCTACCTTGCCTGAGGCCGACCTTCCAGCTCGGCGGCATAATTGCGGATGTCCTGCTGACGTTGCGGGGTGCCCGGATGGCTCGACAGGATGCTCGCGTCGCCATGGTCTCCGAGCTTTTCTTCGAGGACCACGAAGAAGCGGGCAAGTGCGGCGGGATCGTAACCGGCAGCCCGCATCAGCTCGACCGAACGGCGATCCGCCTCCGCTTCCGCGGCCCGTGAATAGGACAATGCCACCAGTGCACCGCCCTGGGTGAGGATATCCTCGACGCCCGAGCCGACATCGCCGGCAATCAGCATGACCAGCGCGGCAACGCCGGCTGCGCGATAGAGCTGCCGCAGGCTGTGCTTGCCCTCGACATGGGCAATCTCGTGGCCGAGCACGCCGAGGATCATTTCCCGGTCGCTGTTGGCGAGCTTCACCAGATCGTCGGTGAGGATCAGGCTGCCGTCGGGGAGTGCGAAGGCATTCGGGCCAATCACGCCGCCATCCCGGAAATAAAGCCGATAGGCCTTCTGTCCGCCCTTCGAATGTTCGGCCAGTTTCGAGAAGCCCTCGGAGATCGCCTGCCGTTCGCCTTCCGGCAATTCGGAGGGTTTCAGGATCGTCCGATCGAGCGAGGCGAGCGTGCCGGAGCCGATCAGTTCCGGCACGAACGGCGGCGTTACCAGGACGGCAACCTCCACCAGCACGGGTACCGCAAACCGATAGATCGAAGCCGCAAGCAGGATGACGGCGATCGTCATGACGATCAGCCGCGGATGGAACCGCTCCAGCCGATGGATCAGGCCGCTGCGAGCGCCTCGCTTGGCGCGGAGATAGGTGTCGATGCCCTCGTTGTCGCGCGTTTCGAACACGGAACCGTCGGGGAAACTCACTCGCCGCGGAATAGAGCCGACGCGCGCACTGACCTCGATCCGCTCCGGCACGGCAGAGGCGAGGACCCGCCCCTCTTCCGCTGCGACGAGGAGACTGCCATCCTCGCGCAGAACGGCCGGGATTGCGCGGCTGGAATTGGCCGGATGCCATTCGCCTTTAGCGATGACCGCTCCGTCAGAAGCCAAAGTCGAACCCTTCCATATCCATGTATTCGGCACTGATTGCAGCACCGGTCGCCTCGATCGAGGAGAGGATTTCGCCCGGATCGCCGTTAATGCGGATGCCGGAATGCTCGTTCACATACCGCGCCATCCGGACCGCCGCCCAGGGGCGCATCAGTCCGAGCGTCAGCACGGTGACGATCACGTTGCTGATTGCTATCCAGGCATAACGCAGCCGGGAGATATCGCTGACCAGCTGATGGCGACCGTCAAGTTCCGCCGCCGACCAGGCGACGTTGCGCACACCCGCCCGATAGAAGAGACCAGCAACACCATAGAGGATGAAATAGATGAAGACCCCGGCGTAGAGACCGGCGATGCTCAGCACGGTCATCTGCGTGCTCGTCAATTCGGCGCTCTCGCGCATGACGGTCGCAGCACCGATGATCACGACGAAGGCAATGAAACCGAAGACGATGCTGCCCAGGAACACGATCAATGCCGGCAGGATCCAGACGCCATAAAGCCGGCTGAGCTGCGGATCGCTGGAAAACGGCCGATCGCCGTACCGCAGGTTGTTGAAGAGGTATCGCCAGGTCCAGCGGCTCGCGAGTGGCGCCAGGATGCCGAAGGAAATGAAGGCGACAAAACTGCCGAGCAGAATCGCAACGAAAGCGCCGCCCGCGGTGCCGACGAAATCGAAACGCACGTTGCGGTAGCTCGTCACCCGGGCGTTGAAGCGCAGGCTGCGCTTGATGAGCCACGGCAGAGCGACCAGGATCACGATCGGAGTAAGGATGCCGATCGGCGGAAAGATCGCCGTGCCGATGTTGATGACGATCAGGAACGCAATGACGATCAGCCGGCCGATGAAGATCTGCTTGCCGGTCGCGTGATATTCGAAGGCGCGGTCGAGAATGACCGTGTTGCCGTAGAAGTATCGCATGCGCCGCACCTTGGCCCAGGCCGAATAGATGCCGAGGGTGACGATCGTCAGCAGAACGTTGACGATCCAGATACCGAAATATTCGCTGGCGCTGCCGGTGAAGGATGCGCGCTCAAAATACTGCCCCGCCGCCGCCCGAGGCGTCGTCTCCGCCATTGCCATGATGTCATATCCCCTTGCCGAATACCGTCGAGACGGCTGCCTGCCCGATTCCCCGCATGATTGTAGGGCCTGGATATGTCATTTCAATTGTTCGCGCGACACGTAATCAGATTCTGGGTCGTCAAAACAAAAACGGGCCTCCTGCGAGACCCGTTTTGTTCATTTCTCGATTGGGCCCTCAGGCGTGTGCCGGCGTCCCGACAGGGAGATCGGCGCCGAGCGCTTGGGCCGCAGCCGCGTTGTTCTCCGGCGTGTCGGCGAACCGATAACCTTTTTCGATCAGCCGATGCGTATACTGCTTGTTGTAGAGAAAGGAGAAAATGAGCTGCGAGATGCCCGCGGTGAACACCGAGATCACCAGATGCAGGGCACCGATGGAGATTTCACCGCGTACAACCGGAACCAGCCAGCCGAAGAAAAGGTAGGTCCACGAAAAACCGTGGAAACCCTTCTTGGTCAGACCGATGCTGTCGTTCTTCATCATTACCTTTTTGGCCATGCCCGTCCCCTTTTTGTTACTTTACCGTCATTCGTATAAACGAGAACCACTGACGATTTGGCCAGTATTCACGGATAAAGCGGGATTAAATTGCTTGGTAAACCGGATATGACACCAGCAAAAAACGGGCCCCCGAAGAGGCCCGCCTGATAATGTCGACCGAGTTTCTGCTTACTTCATCGTCGGCATGACGAATTCGGCACCATCCTTGATGCCGGACGGCCAGCGGGCGGTGATCGTCTTGGTCTTGGTCCAGAACTTGATCGAATCCGTGCCGTGCTGGTTGAGATCGCCGAAGCTCGAAGCCTTCCAGCCACCGAACGAGTGATAGGCGAGCGGAACGGGGATCGGAACATTGATGCCGATCATGCCGATATTGATGCGGCTGGCGAAGTCACGGGCGGCATCGCCGTCGCGGGTGTAGATCGCAACGCCGTTGCCGTATTCGTGCTTCATCGGCAGATCGAGCGCTTCTTCATAGTTATGGGCGCGGACGACCGAGAGGACAGGACCGAAGATTTCCTGCTTGTAGATGTCCATCTCGGGCGTGACATTGTCGAACAGCGTGCCGCCGACGAAATAGCCGTTCTCGTAACCCTGCAGCTTGAAGCCGCGGCCATCGACCAGAAGCTTGGCGCCTTCCTCGACGCCTCGGTTGATCAGCCCGTTGATGCGGGCATGGGCTTCCTTGGTGACGACCGGGCCCATGTCGGCCTTGTCGTCCGTATAGGGACCGATACGCAGCGACTCGATCTTCGGGATCAGCTTTTCGACGAGGCGGTTGGCGGTTTCCTCGCCGACCGGGACCGCGACCGAAACCGCCATGCAGCGCTCGCCGGCGGAACCGTAGCCGGCCCCCATCAGCGCGTTGACGGCCTGGTCGAGATCCGCGTCCGGCATGATGATCATGTGGTTCTTGGCGCCGCCGAAGCACTGCGCGCGCTTGCCGTTCATCGCAGCCGTGCCATAGACGTAACGGGCGATCGGGGTCGAGCCGACGAAGGAGATGGCGCCGATATCCGGATCGGTGAGGATCGCATCGACGGCCGCCTTGTCGCCGTTGACGACGTTCAGGATGCCGGCAGGCAGGCCCGCTTCGATCATCAGCTCGGCGAGGCGGATCGGCAGGGACGGGTCACGCTCCGACGGCTTCAGGATAAAGGCATTGCCGCAAGCAATCGCCGGGGCGAACATCCACATCGGGATCATGCCCGGGAAATTGAACGGGGTGATGCCGGCGCCGATGCCGACCGGCTGGCGCATCGAATACATATCGATCTGCGGGCCGGCGCCTTCGGTAAACTCGCCCTTCGACAGATGCGGGATGCCGATCACGAATTCGCAGACTTCCAGGCCGCGGATGACGTCGCCCTTGGAATCCTCGACCGTCTTGCCGTGTTCCTTCGACAGCATCTCGGCGAGTTCATCCATGTTCTGGTTGAGCAGGTCGACGAACTTCATGAAGACGCGGGCGCGGCGCTGCGGATTGGTGGCAGCCCATTTCGGCTGGGCCTGCTTGGCGCTTTCGACGGCAGCCCGGATTTCCGAAACGCTGGCAAGCGAAACCTTCGCCTGGACTTCGCCGGTTGCCGGATTGAAGACGTCAGCCGTGCGGCCGCTGGTGCCGGCGACATGCTTGCCGCCGATGAAATGCCCGATCTCACGCATGGGTATGCTCCTCCATTTTTGGTACGTGACGGGAGTCTACACTTCGATTTGCACAAAGCAATGGAGTGGAATAAGCATCCGTTGTGCAGAAATTGAAGCAAGACCGAGGCTGTCATGTCTGGCAAGATCGTCAGGATCGCGGAACTGGAAATTCATCCCGCACAAATCGACCCCTATCGAGCCCTCCTTGCCGAGGAAATCGAGGCATCGGTGGACAATGAGCCGGGCGTGCTGATGTTGCATGCCGTCGCTGAAAAGGAACGGCCTGAGCAAATCCGTATCCTGGAGGTATATGCTGACCAGAAGGCCTACGAGGCGCATCTCCGGACGCCGCATTTCCTGAAATATAAGGAACATACGGCGGACATGGTGAAGTCTCTCAGGCTGATCGACGTCGATCCGGTGATGATGCGGGCAAAATAAGCAGCAGGCATTGAAAGACAACCAACGATGAACTGGGACGATGTCCGCATGTTTCTGGCGGTAGCCCGCGCCGGCCAGATTCTGGCTGCTTCGCGGCGGCTCGGCGTCAACCATGCGACGCTCGGGCGGAGGGTGACGGCGCTGGAAGAGGATTTGCGCACCCGCCTCCTCATCCGCCGCACCAACGGCTGCGAACTGACCGCCGAAGGCGAGGTGTTCTTTCGGGCGGCCGAGCGGATGGAAACGGAGATGCTGGCGGCGCAGGCGAGCACCGGGCGGATCGACGCGGCGATCGCCGGTACGGTCAGGATCGGGGCGCCCGACGGTTTTGGCGTTTCCTTTCTTGCCTCACGGCTCGGGCGGCTGACGCGCCGCCATCCGGAACTTAAGCTGCAGCTGGTGCCCGTGCCGCGATCCTTCTCGCTGTCCCAGCGGGAGGCGGATATCGCCATCACCATCGAACGCCCGGAACAGGGCCGGCTCATCTCTTCGAAACTGACCGATTATACGCTCGGCCTCTATGCCTCGAAGACCTATCTCGATCAGGCAGGAACGCCGCAGACGGTGGAGGCGCTGAAGAGCCATCCGCGCATCGGTTATGTGGAGGACCTGATTTTTTCGCCGTCCTTGAATTTCACCGGCGAGGTGATGCGGGACTGGGATGCCAGCTTCGAGATTTCAAGCGCGATCGGCCAGACCGAGGCGGTCCGTTCCGGCGCCGGCATCGGCATCCTTCACGACTATGTCGCGCGACAATATCCGGAACTGGTGCGGGTGCTGCCCGGGACCGTTATTCGGCGGTCCTACTGGACCACCTACCACGAAACGACCCGCGACCTGATGCGGCTGAGGACGGTGGTGGAGTTTCTGAAGGAACTGGTCGATGGGGAAAGCCACATTTTTGTGTGACGGATAGGACGGTCTTCATGGGGAAAAGAAGAAGACCCAAACAGGGTCCGGCCGCCGAAGCGGCCGGAAAACCTTGTATCAAGAAGGCAGGAAGGTCGTAACCGGAACCTTGAGTGCCGCGGCAATGCGCTTCAGCTTGGCCGGATCGGCATCGGTGCCGTTTTCAATGCGAACGATCTCGTCGTTGACGAGGCCGGTCGTGATGGCAAGCTCTTCAATGCTGTAGCCGACAGAACGACGCGTTTCGGCGACGGCTGAGGCAATGTGCTGCGGAGAAAGCTTCGCTCCATTGGCGGATGCGAAATTATTGATCGAAATTGTCATTGTATGCTCCTTCTAGAATGGCCTGCCGAAAACCGGTCAGGTGAAGGGGGACGAATGCCCGAGACGCAGGAGTCTAAAAAATTAGGCACCGGCTGCCGCAAACATAGGCATGCTGACGACCGAGACAAGGGCGGTTACTGCAGTGCACAAAAATGTGTTCGCTTTCAGGTCGAAAGAAGGCGGCATCCATTTACCCAGCTCGCTTAAAACGGCTGGAATCGGGCATTTTTGCCTTAAATCGAGCTGAAAAAACAGAAATGGCACCGCGTTTGCGGTGCCACATTAAATTTTCTTAACCTTTAGAAAAGGCTATCAGGCGGACTGAATCGACTTGATCCTGTCGATGCCGCCGACGATCGCGGCGAAATCCTGCCAGACGCCTTGTGCACCTTTCTGCCACTCCTCGAAGGCTTCCGGCTTCAGCAATTTGCCGCCATTCTTGAGCGACACGGCAATGGATGCCGCCTCGTCATCGACGATCAGCTGATTGAAATAGGCAGCCCCTTGCCTCGAGGCGTCCTGGAAGACTGTCTTTTGCTCGGGGTTCAACTGGTTCCAGAAGCTGGCGGAATAATAGATGACGCCGGACGCCCAGATATGGCCTGTTTCGGTCATGTAGGGCACGACTTCATAGAGCTTGAAGCCGGCATAAGCGGATTTGGTGAGGTCCATGGCGTCGGCAACGCCGGTCGCCAGCGCATTGTAGGTCTCGGTGATCGGAATGCCGACCGGGGCGGTGCCGAAGGCGGCCCACAGCTTGGTGTGCAGCGGGCTCTGGATCACACGGATCTTCTTGCCCTTCAGCTGTTCCGGACGGGTGACCGGCTCCTTCGTGAGCAGATGGCGGGCGCCGTAGTTGATGAAATCGCCGATCACGAAATTCTGGGTAGCGAGCTTCTGCTTGAGGTCGGCGCCGACGCTGCCATCGACCGTCTTGCGGACATGGGCTGCGTCACGGAAGAGGAACGGCAAATCGAGGACCTGCAGTTCCGGCACCCAGCCGGACAGTGACGAGACGGTCGAAAGGCTCGCCTGCACGGAACCGAGACGGGCCCCTTCTGCCACTTCCTTCTCGCCGCCGAGCGCACCGTTCTTGACGACGTTGAACTTGAACTGGCCCGGCAGCTTGGCTTCCACCAGCTCGCCGATCTTCACCCAGATCTTCGATTCCGGCTTGTCGTCGCCAAGCAGCGAGGCGGTGGTGATCGTCGTGGTGCGGGCGGCGGCGCTGCGCACGAAGACGGGCGCGGCAAGCGCCGCGCCGGTTGCTGCGGCAGTCTTCAGAAGGGTTCGGCGGTTGATATTGTCCATGTCTCAAGGTCCCTAGAGATGTGAAGCGGTTAAAAGATGATCGCCCAGGCGCAAAGGATCGCCAGGGAAACCAGAAGTGCGAGCAGATAGGGCACGACCGCCTTGAACAGTGCGGCCGCGGGAATGCGGGTGACGCCGCTGACGACGAAGATCAGCATGCCGAGCGGCGGGGTCAGGCCGTGGATCATCAGGTTGACGACGATGATGACGCCGAAATGGATCGGATCGATGCCCGCGGCGACGGCGGCCGGCAGCAGGATCGGGCCGAACAGCAGGATCGCCGCGCCGATATCGAGCACCAGTCCGACGACCAGAAGGATGACGTTGGAGAGGACGATCACCGCCAGCGCGCTGCCGCCGAGCATCGTCACGAACTCCGAGACGAGGCCGGAGACATTGTCGACCGCAAGCAGGAAGGCGAAGGGTCCGGCCGTGCCGATCAAGAGGCCGATCGCCGCGGACTCCGTCGCCGCCTGTCGGAACGAGGCGAGCAGCGAACCGGCTCCGACCTTGCCCCAGACGGCGAGGATAATCGTATAGAGCGCTGCCAGTGCCGCCGCCTCGGTGGTGGTGACGATGCCTATGCGGATGCCGACCACGACGATGATGCCGAGACCGAAGGCAGGAATGGCGGAGATCGCCGCCTGCCGGCGTTCGCGACCCGAGGCGCGCGGCAGGGCGACCTGCTCGCGGACGGACAGATGGATTGCCACCGCGAGGCAGATCGCCATCAGGCCGCCGGCGAAAAAGCCGCCGACCAGCAGCGAACCGACCGACAGATTGGTGGCAGTCGCCAGGATCAGGAAGGCGATCGACGGCGGAATGACGTTGTCGAGTACCGATGTCGCGGCAATGATCGCACCCGCCTGGGCCGGAGGATAACCGTGCTTCACCAGCTCCGGCTGGAAGGTCGAAGCCCCGAAGGCGGCATTGGCAACGGAAGAGCCTGATGCGCCGGAAAACAACACGCTTGTCAGCAGCGTCGTCTGCGCCAGCCCCGCCCGGCGATGGCCGACCATCGAGGCGGCGAACCGGACAAGCTGATTGGCGACACCCGAAGAAGTCAGCAGCCCGCCGGCGAGCAGGAAGAAGGGAATGGCGAGCAGCAGGAATTTCGACATGCCCGTCACCGTCGAGGAGACGATCGCTGGCTCCGGCAGGCTGCTGCCGAAGGCAATCGCCACATAGGCGGCGGTCAGGAACGCATGCGCCAGCGGTGCCGCCAGCACCAAGCCAAGTGCTGCGACCAATGCCAGGAAAAGGCTCGGCGGAAGGTCGCTGTCGATGAAGATTTCTGGGATGCCGAAATAGAGCGCTGCGCCGAGGCTAAGCGATATCAGTACCGGCAGCGCCCTGCCCTCGGCAAGTCTTTGCAGGAGGAGCACAACGAGGATCAGCACGCCGCCCGCGCCGAGAAAACCGAAGCGGATCCACTCCGGAACGCCAAGCGTCGGAGAAATACCGCCGAGCATGGCCATGATTTCGGAACCGCCAAACAGCAGGATCAGCGCCGCAAGCACCGTGAACACGTCCGCCAGCACCTGGGTTACCGGCAGCAGCCGGGCGGGAGCCAAACGCACGAAAACGTCGAGCCGCATCGCCAGCGCGCTGTTGAGGCTGAGCGGGGCGCCGATCGAGATCAGCGCCACATGCAGCCAGATGCCGAGATCCTCGGCGCCGATGAAACCAGTGTTGAAGAAATAGCGCAGGCAGACGCTGACCAGCACCACCGTCAGCAAAACGGCGAGGATCAGTGCCGCGATGACACCGAGAACAGTCTCGACGCCCTTCAGCACCCTCGCTGCGATACCGTCGCCGGGGATAGCCGTCTGCTCGAGAAAATCGGATGGGCTGGCTGCCACGGGTTCTTACCTTTGCAGGAGGATCAGGCGGCCTTGACCGTGAAAGATCACGATCGAAGAGCGTCGATCCGGTGAAATGACGCGATGCCGAGACCTCGCGGGCAACATCGAGACGCGGCAACACCTTTTCGCCGAAGCGACAGGCTTCCTCAAGCAGCCGCATGGCAGAAAGGATAAAAGTTTCGATGCCGGCCTTTCGCCCGGCCGCAGGTCAAGCGAAGCTTGAGAGATCCCGCCTTTTACGGCGACCATTCCCACCCCGCAACGGGCCTCGATCCGCAGTTGAGACCAAAATCTCGCCCCACGCTCATTTTTTGCGAGACATGCCAGGTTTTAGGATGATTAATGGATTCGCGGAAATGCAAGGGTTCTGCTCTTGCGCGACAATCGGGGGATGTGTCCGTGGGCGATATCGAACAAGAAACGCAATCTCAGGATCTTTTCGAATTTCACCCGGAACCCGCCACCGGGACGGGGGCCTCGCCCGACCAATTCGAGGCGGAGATGCGTGATTTCACCATCTTGAGCGTCGATGACGACGCGATGTTCCAGAACTCCCTCAAGCTCTCGCTTTCGGGCTACACCTATCGCGGCGTCGCCCCGCGTATACTGACTGCCAGTTCTGCCAACGAGGCGGCCAAGCTTCTGCTCGAAACGCCTTCAATCGCGGTCCTGCTGCTCGATGTGGTGATGGAGACGGACGATGCGGGGCTCCGACTGGTCCGCACGATTCGCGAAGTTCTCGGCAACTCGCAGCTGCGTATCGTGCTTCTCACGGGACAGCCGGGTATCGCGCCGATGCAATCGTCGCTCGAGACCTACGATATCGCCGATTATTGGCTGAAGACCGACCTGACCAACGAGCGGCTTCACAGCATTCTTACCGCGAACCTCAGGACCTTCGAGCAGATCGATGTGCTGAACCGTGCCCGCCGAGGCCTTCAGAGCATTGTCGAGGCGAGCAACAGCCTGGCGAAATCCTCGGGATTTGAGGATTTCTCCCGCCGGATGATCCACGAACTGGCAGCACTTCTCGGCGTCAGCGAGGACGGCATCGTCTGCGTCCGCGGGAGTGACCACGAACATCCGCCGAGGATCATCGGCTCGGCGGGGCGGTTCGCTTCGGCCATCAACCAGACCCTCGACACCATCAACGACCAATCGATTCGAGAATTGATCCAACGCTCGCTGGACGAACAGGCGAACATCGAGACGGAGAAGGCGCAGGTTCTGTTTTTTCCGGGCCAGGCGGTCGCGCCTGCTGCGGCAGCCTACATAGCGACAAACAGGCTCATCGACGAAACCGAGCGGGAATTGCTGCGGGTCTTCGCGACCAATATCGGCACCGGCCTGATCAATGTCGCGCTGACGAGCCAGCTCGATCGGATCGCCTACGAAGACAGCCTGCTCGAGATCGCGAACGGCAACGCCCTGAAGCGTGGCATTCAGGCAGCACTCGAGATTCCTCCGCCCCGCAGGCGGAAGGTCCTGTTCATCGAACTCAACCAATATGCGAGAAGCTGCGTCTCCCTCGGCGTCGAACAGGGCGATCATCTGCTGCGCGCCTTCGTGAAGCGCCTGGCGGCGGCCTTTCCGCCGCCCTGCATGATCGCCCGTTTGCATGAAGACGTATTTGCCGTGCTCGGCCCGGAATATCTGGTGCGGATCGACTATGTAAACCGCCTCGAAGCGGGAGCCCAAACCCCGGAAGCGCTGTTTTTCGGCGCGGAGGCGGCGTCTCTTGATCTCAATCACTTCACGTCGGCTCAAACCGTCATCGCGACAGGACTTCTACTCCTGAAGAAGGCCGGACTGAAGGGGACGAGCGGCCAACTCATCGAATACGATCCGAATGTCGAAGAGGAAACGCGCCGCCGGTTCGCTCTTTCGCAGCAGCTTTACAAGGCTGTGCTAAACCGGGAAATCACTGTCGTTTTCCAGCCGCAGATCGACCTGACCGACAATCGGATTGTTGGCGCGGAGATCCTGGCGCGGTGGACGCGCCCGGATGGATCGACGATCTTTCCGGCGGATTTCATTCCGCTCGCGGAGGCGAACGGGCTGATCGTACCCCTGGGTCAGCAGATCCTGGAACAGGCCTGCAGCGCGCTCCGCTCCATCGACGAAGCGGGATTTCCGGGGATCACCCTCGGCGTCAATGTCTCGCCGGTGCAGCTTGGACGAAAGGAGTTCATCGACGAACTGATCGCGACCATCCGCCGCCATGGCTTATCGCCGGATCGGCTGGAATTGGAAATTACCGAGACCGTCGCCATGGAAGAGCAGCAACATGCTGACGACGTCCTCTCCATTCTCAGACGCAAAGGATTTGCGATCGCCATCGATGATTTCGGCACGGGTTATTCTTCCTTGGCGAAGCTCCGCTCCCTGGAGGCCGCCACACTCAAGATCGACCGGTCCTTCATTGCCGGTCTCGGCGGTGCCGGCCAGAACGAGACGATCGTTGAGATGATCATTCGGCTTGGCGAGCGCATGAACATGCGTGTCCTCGCCGAGGGTGTCGAAACAGAGCAGCAGGCGGAATGGCTGCAGTCGAGGCGATGCATCCTGGCGCAGGGCTTTCTCTACGCCCGTCCTGAGCCGTTCGAGCAGTTCCTGGCCAGGCTGCAAAATTCGTCTGTCAAGACTGCGTAATTGCCTATGATCCGCTCGTCCGCAACTCGCATATTTCCGTCGCTCCGGGCCGTTTATCGCCATCGCAGGCGGCTTGCCATCTTCGTGGTACCCTGGGTCGTGGGACTTGGCATCGGCGTTCCATTGCTCTGGCATCAGATCGGCGTGAATGCGCGAGAACCTCAGGTGCGCAACAGGGAGGAGACCCTGTCGCAAGGCTATGACATTCTCGGTCGGGCCCTGGACCGGCTGGGCCGCGACGCCCTGTTTCTGGCCGACCTGCAATCGCGCTTCGGCGAAACGACCACTCGGCTTGCTCCGTTGAGCGCTGAAATCTTCCAGAGTTTCGCCGCCAGCTCGCCGGATTACGATCAGGTACGGTGGCTGGATAATGACGGCAATGAACGGCTGCGCGTCAACCGCCGCAGCGGCGCTGAACCGGTCGTCGTGAGCAGCGAGCAGCTGCAGAACAAGGCGAACCGGCCCTATTTTCGCGATACGATTCAATTGCCGCTGAACGGCCTCTATTTCTCTGCCCTCGATCTGAATATCGACAACGGCGTGGTCGAGGTCCCCCATCTGCCGACATTGCGCGTTGCAAGTCCTGTCTTCCGCAACGGGATCAAGCAGGGCATCATCGTTATCAACTACCGCGCCACGCGGTTGCTCGAACGCCTGAAGCGCCTCGACAGGAGCGTCGAGCTCTATCTGATGAACCAGGCCGGATACTGGCTCCAGGGCCCAAATGCGGATGCGAACTGGGGCTGGCAGCTCGGGGCCTCAACGCCCGGCCCGGCTGAGGCAGAGATGTTGCGGGCGATCGGCAAGGGGGACAGGGGGCTTTTCGGCAGTAGGGACGGAGATTGGAACTACCGTCGCTTCCAACCCGGTGCTGGCTTGCTGGCAACAGGCGAAGTCGCGGAAAGACGTGCCGCGGATGCCGACCTCTATCTGCTCGCCCGTGACTCGGCGGCCGCGATCAACGACCAGGAAACGAGGGGAAAACTCATTCTCGGCGTGGTGGCGGCAATCCTTGCCGCCGTGGCGCTGGCGGTAACGGGACGTCTGGCCAACGGCATGGAGGCCGAAGCGGAATGGGCGCGGCAAATGGAGGACACGAACAAAACGCTGCGCGAGACCAATGAAAAACTGAGCGTAACCCAACGGGAACTTGCTAGGGCCGAACGGCTATCGTCGCTGGGCCTGATGGTTGCCGGCGTCGCCCATGAGATGAACACGCCGCTTGGAAGTGCTGCACTCGTGCTCAGCAAGGCCGCCAAGGATCTCAGGCTGTTCAAGGAACGGATCGTGGCGGGGCTGCGCCGCTCCGATCTCGACCTCTATATCGCAGACAGCGACGTCAGCCTCGATCTGGTGCGCGACGCCATTCATCGATGCACCGCGCTGGTTCAACGGTTCAAACAGGTTGCGGTCGACCGCGCGACGCTGGAGAGACGGGATATCGATCTTGCCGCATTCATTCCCGATGCCGATCCACGCCTGCGCAAATGGGACGCCAGCGCCGGCATCAGCCTGACGGTGAACGTGCCTGATGATCTGGCGATCACCACCTATCCGGGACCGTTTGCCCAGGTCCTGTCGAACCTCCTCAACAACTCGCTGCTGCATGCCTTCGATGCGGGCAAACCCGGCATGATCATCATCGATGTCCGGAGAATGGGGGAGCAGGTCCTCATCGAGTTTACTGACAACGGCCGCGGGATCAACGAGACGGACATCCAGAAGATATTCGAACCGTTCTTTTCCACGGCCCGTCACAGCGGCGGCACGGGCCTCGGGCTGCATATCGTCCACCAGATCGTCAACGAAGTACTCGGCGGATCGATCACCGTCGAGAGCCCGCCGGCCGGTGGGGCCCGCGGCACCCGGTTCATCATCCGGCTTCCGAGAGTTGCTCCGGCACGGGCGGAAACCTGAGCACCTCCTCAGATCCCGGCATACCATTCGTAACCGCGATCCTCCCAGAAACCGCCGCTGCCTCCGTAAAGACGGCCGAGATCGGCAACCGCTTCGATGCGTGTCAGATATTTCGCCTGTTTATAGCCAAGCTGGCGCTCGACACGCAGCCGCAGCGGCGCGCCATGGTCAACTTCAAGGTCGCGGCCGTTCATCGTGTGGGCAAGGATGGTCTGCGGATGGAAGGCATCCACCAGATCGATGCTCTCGTAGTACCAGCCGGTGCCATCGAGCGTCTTTTCGTATTCGTCGGCACAATGGAAGACGATGTAGCGAGCTTCCGGCTTCAGGCCGACCGTCTTGAGCAGCGCACCCAGCGGCACGCCGGTCCATTTGCCGATGGCGCTCCAGCCTTCGACGCAGTCGTGCCGGGTGATCTGGGTGCGGGCCGGCAGCGCCTTGAGTTCAGCCAGCGACAGCTGCATCGGCTTGTCGACCAGACCGCCAATATCCAGCTTCCAGGTCGAGAACTGCTGGTTCATCCAGTCGAGATATTGCGGATTGTCCGGCATGCTGGTGCCGTTGGCGCGAAACACCGGCGAGAGATCCGCCTCAGTGAACTCGCGCGCCAGCGCATCATCGCCGAGCAGGAAGCGCTGGGTCTTCATCGAGAACCCTTCGGCGATCTTGAGGACGGATTTCGTCCGGTCGCTTTCGACAATCGCGTCGCAGCCGCTCAGGCCGAGCGCCGAAGCCGTCATGGTCGCGCCGATCAGGAAGCGGCGGCGGGTGATGATGCGGCTCATAGCTTGTCTCCCTTTATGTCCCCATGGTCTATGGCGTAGTAACCGGTGATCATCGAACGCAGATTGTTGAAGACGCCCGACAGGATCACCATCGCGACGTGGACGACCACGAAGGCGGTGAGGGAAAAGGCCGTCAGGAAGTGGATCGTGCGGGCTGACTGCCTGCCGCCGAATATATCGAGCAGCCAGGGTGCCACAGCGTCGAAGCCGGGCGACATGGTGAGCCCCGTGAGGATCATCAACGGCAGGAGCAGGAAGATAACCGCAACATAGGTTAGCTTCTGCAGCGTGTTGTAATGCCGCGCCTCCGGCCCTTTCGGAAACCGCAGCCGGGCGTGATTGACGATTTCATGGCCGATGTGGGCGGGCGTCAGTTCATTTCCCGCGGGTAAGAGATCGCGGCGGAAATGCCGGCTCAGCAGCCCGTAGGCGAGATAGATGAAACCGTTGATCACGAACAGCCACGCAAAGAAGAAATGCCAGCGCCGGCCGGTCGCGAGGTCCTGATAGCTCGGGATCGTCAACCAGTCGGGAAATCCTCGCGCGGTCGCCTCGCCGTCGACCTGCGAGAGGCCGAGAACCCCGGTCGTGTTGAAGGACAGCGAACCGACGCGGGTCACGCCCTTGGCCTTGTCGCCATCCTCGACCGCCTCCATGGAAATGAAGGACGGATCGTTATCGGCACCATACTGGCCCCAATAGAGCGCCGGATGGGCATTGAATATCTGCAGGCCGCTGAACAGCAGCACGGTCATGCAGAGCACATTCACCCAGTGCGAGAGGCGCACTAGCAGGCTGTGGCGGTAAATGACCGTCCGGCCGGTCGCAACGCCGGCATCGATCGTGGCCATGGTATTTCCTCCGAATGCGGGAAGTGGGCTCCAGCAGATAGACGCGGCCGCCGGACAAAAAGTTTCAGCGGCCGCGGTCAGATCATTTCACGGCATTATTTCATTGCGTCGCAGGCCTTCATCATCTCGGACTTCTTCATCGTGTTCTTTTCCATGCCGGCCTTGTGCATGCAGTCGGTCTTGGTGCCGGTCGCCATGGAATCCTTCTTCATCGAATTCTGCTTCATGGTGTCGGTTTTCATGGTGTCCTTCTTCATCGTGTCGGTGCTCGTGCTGCTCTGGGCGTTCGCCGCGCCGGCAAGCGAAAGGCCGACGACGAAGGTGCAGGCTGCAAGGCTGGAAAGAAGCTTGGTCATGGGATGTCCTCCTGGATCAATCGATGTGTCCGCCGGCTGCCTGCCGAGGGCTCACAACCATCAATTCGACCCACGCAGAAAGTCGTTACAGCTTCACGGTTATGTGATAGGCCGAAAGCATTCGAAATATTTTCCATTCCACCTGTAACCGTTTACGTGCTTTTCCGAATGATCATTGAAACAGCATGACGAGCGCCCATTCGGAAGAAGCCCTGAAGGCTATGATGCTTCTGTCCCTCGATGGGGACGAGGCAGCCTATCGGCGTTTGCTCAACGCGGTGCGTGTCCTGCTAGTCGGATATTACAGCCGCCGGATGGCTGCTGCAACGAAAGCGGACATGGAAGATCTTGTCCAGGAGACATTGCTGGCATTGCATTCGCGCCGGGAGACCTACGATCGCGAGCGACCGTTCACGGCATGGTTCTTCTCGATCGCCCGCTACAAGCTGATCGACCACCATCGCGGCCGCGGCGGCCGGATGATGGCGGAAACGGAGCTCGGCGAGGATTTCGAGAGCGACGACCATGAGGAAGCGATCTCCGCGCGGATGGATGTCGAGCGGCTTCTGGAAAGCCTGCCGGCGAAACAGCGGGAATTGATCCGTCAGGTGAAGCTCGAAGGCCAGTCGGTGGCCGACACGGCGAGCCGGACCGGTCAGTCGGAATCGGCGGTCAAGGTCGGCATTCACCGAGGGCTCAAGGCACTGGCGGAGAAACTGCGAGGCGGAAAGTGAGAAAGACGGACGACATCATCGACAGCCTGGTAGGCGACCTGAAGCCGGTGCCGCGGCATGCGCTGGCGCGCCGCTTCGTGCTCGGCGTCCTGCCGGCGCTCGTCGTGTCGCTGGTACTGATGCTGGCGATCCTCGGTCTGCGCATCGACATGGCGCAAGCGCTGATGCTGCCCGTGTTCTGGATCAAATCCGCCTACAATGCGCTGCTGGCGATCGCCGCTTTCCTCGCCGCCTATCATCTGGCACGGCCTGACGGTTCCAGGGGACGGTTCTTCCAGACCGCGGCGGCGATCGTTGCGATCATGGCTGTGGTCGCCGTGATCCAACTGATGATGTCGCCGGCCGAAAACTATTCCAAAATGATCATCGGATCGTCGGCGCTGCATTGCCCGCTGCTGATCTTCCTCTTCGCGCTTCCGGTATTTGCCGGCAACGTCTGGGTGCTGCGCCATGGCGCACCAACTGATCTGAAGCTGACCGGCTTCATCGCCGGCATCGCGGCGGGTGCTGCCGGCGCCTGGGTCTATTCCTGGTTCTGCACAGAGAACGGCATGCCCTTCGTGCTCATCTGGTATTCGCTCGGCATCCTGCTGACCGGCATTGCCGGCTCGCTTCTGGGACCGCGCCTGCTGCGCTGGTGAGCGGGCGGGAACGCCTCACATCCGATATTTTCATCGGCCCGCCGTTTTGTTCCGCCACAATTCAAATACGGGAATCCAGCCGCAAATCTGCTCGGCTGGATATCAAAAAAATTGGGATTTTGGAAAAATGGTACGGTTGGGGGGTCTCGAACCTCCGACCTCAGGTGCCACAAACCTGCGCTCTAACCAACTGAGCTACAACCGCACAAGCGCCCTTGGGCGCCGTTGGGGGGTCACATACGGCGATCGGACTTTTTTTGCAAGTCCTATCCGCAAATAGAAAGTCCTTTCCCGCAAATAGAAGAGGCCGGAGCATGCTCCGGCCTTCTCCTTCAAATCAGGCTCTAAAAATTAGGCAGCCTTGAAGGTCGTCATGACCTTTTCAGCGGCTTCCTTGCCGGGCTTCGTCACGTCTTCGACGATCTTGCGGGCGGTGTCCTGCATGGACTTGGCCTGCTCAACCGTGATTTCGGCCTGCTTGCGGATGAAACCAGTCTGCAGTTCGATCAGTTCGGCAAAGGACTTCACGCCGAGCAAGGATTCCATATGGGTCAGCGAGTTTTCAGCATTGGTACGCAGCGCGTCGATCGCCTTGAGGCCGAGTTCGACAGAGCCAGCCTGCGCCGACTGCATTGTGGATTCCACCGTCTTGGTGGCTTCCTCGGCAGCGGATTTCATCTTAGCATAAGCTTCGCGAGACTGGGTGGCACCCTTTTCAGCGAAGTCGCGGAAGCCTTCGGTCATCTTGGACGGATCGAAAGCGGAGAAGGAAAAGATATCGTCGGTCTTGTATGCCATCGTTTCAGGTCCTCGTTGGCGATTTCTTCGGCAGAACCGAAGATGTCATGCCTCTTATATAGACCATCTCGTTGTGCATTGCAATATCATTGTGCGGTGCACAATAAAATGAATCCCGGAATTAACCCTGTCGGAGGTTTGGATAGCGCCGCTCTCGACCCGAAGGCAGGGGAAGGTTATTAACAATCCGTTAAACTACGTAGAAATCCGGTCACAAACGTCCTGTAGGTTTTGCCTATGTCCGCAGTCCAATACCCGTTCATCGATATTGCCGTGCACGAGCGCGTCCGCGATCGTTTTGCGGCGGGCGAAGCGATCGTGCTGTTTTCTCCGGACATGCAAAGCCCCCTCTGGGCGAACGGGCGCGGCGCCGATCTTTTCGGCTTCGGCTCCATCTACGATTTCCTCGACCAGGGTCCGAACCGCGTCGATATCGCCTTCCGCCAGATCGAAGCGGCTGCGCGCCAGCTCGGCGAAGTCGGCGACATCCGCAATCTGACGATCCGCGTCGCTTCCGGTTTCCAGCGCATTCCCGTACAGGCGGTCTGCGAACTTGTTCAGGTTCAGGGCGAAACGGCCGTGTTGTTCAGCGCGCCGGTGGAACGGGGCAGGCTCTCGCCCTCAGCCTCTGCGGCCCGGATGATCGAAGGCTTCGACGATCCCGATACGCATATGGCGGTGATCGACGAAAACGGCGAGGTGCTCGCCGCCTCGGCCGAGTTCGCGGGGCTCGGCGTTTCCACCCACACCGCCAAGATGATGACGACCATGGCGGGCGCCGATCCGAGCCGCCTCGTCAAGCGCCCCATCCCCACCTCCAAGGGCTACCTGCCGGCTGCGATCGGCAAGCTTTCCAACGAACCGGCCCTGCATCTCCTATTCACGGTCGAGACCGAACAGGGCCGGGCCACCGCCGCGAACGGCTACGAGCCGCGCGATGATGCGCCGGCGAATGCCGAAGCCGTCGAAGAAGCCGTGGCCGAACTTGCCGCAAGTGATGACACCGCGGACTTCGCGGCCGAGCCCGCGCCTGCCGACGGGTTTGCCGATGTGATTGCCGCCGTGTCGGAGATCGTCGACACGGAAGAGCCGGAAGAAGAGATTTTGCTGGAGCCCAGCGAAAATTTTGCTCCCGTCCACGCTGTTGCTTTCGAGGAACCGATTGAACAGGTCGCGCCTGAAGAGGCCGCGCCGAACGCGGAAATCGATGCCGTTTCCTCGGCAGCAACGATCGGGGCGGCGGAAGAGGTCGTTTCCGAAACCGCCACCGAGGAAACCGTGGCTGGCGAGGCTGAGATGGTGGAGGCGGCGCCTGCAGCCGAACCCGCAGCCGCCGAAATTGCCGCACGGGAACCGGATGGTTTCGTTTTCCGCCGCGATGGGCGCGCGACCCGTTTCGTCTGGAAGATCGATGCCGAGGGCCGGTTCAGGGAAGTTTCGAGCGAATTTGCCGACGCTGTCGGCCCGCATGCCGCCGATATCAACGGCATGGCCTTTACCGATCTGGCCGCCCTCTTCTATCTTGACCCCGAGGGCAAGATCACCGAACTGCTCAACAAGCGCGATACCTGGTCCGGCAAGACGATCTGGTGGCCGGTCGAGGGCACGTCTTTGATGGTGCCGGTCGATCTCGCCGCGCTGCCGACCTATACCCGTACCCGCGAGTTCGACGGCTTTCGCGGTTTCGGCATCGTGCGCATCGGCGATGCAGCCGAGGATCCGAATGCCGTCGGCCTGACGCTGACCCGCGCCGTGCCGGAGGATGTGGTAGAACCAGAAGCCGAGACTGTTTCCGAAGCCTATGAGATGCCCGTCGATACGGCGGACTTGACGGCAAAAGACAGTCTGGCCGTTGGGCGGGACGAAGCCGTCGATGCGCCAGCTGGGATCGGCTCGGCCGATGACGCAAACGCTGAAAGCTCCGCGAGCGAAGAACCGGCTGCACAGGCTTCTGCGGCCGAGGAGCATGCCGCGTTCGAAGAGCCGGAACTCGCGGAAGATGCCGAGCAGCCTGCGGTCGCCGAAGACATATCCGCCGATGCGACACCATCCGAAGACTTGCTTGCGAAAGACCTGCCGTTGGAGCCTGCCCCGGAGGACAGGCCGCAGCCGTCGATGTCCGGCCGACAGATCCCTTCGCTGCTCGACTGGCCGGCAGGCGAACGCCCGGCGCTCCGGATCGTCGAAAACGCCGGCCGCCGCCAATCCGATAAGGTCATCCAGCTCGAGGAGCGTCGCTCCAACCGCCGCGACGGGCTGACCCCCGTCGAACAAGCGGCCTTCCGCGAGATCGCCCGCCAGCTCGACAATTTCGTCGGGCGCCGCAACGAGGAAAAGAAGCCGGATACCCCGGCCGAGGCGGACGTATCCGTTGTCGAACAGAACGAGCCGACCGCGATAGAGCCCACCCAGCTCGAACAGGAGACTGTGCGCGAGGAACCTGTCGCCCCCGTTTCAGAAGAGATTTCCGAGGAAGAGGCGGTCGCATTCGCCGAAGGAGCGAACGAGGCTTTTGCCGACGCGCCGATCGAGCCCACTGAAGAGGCGGAAGATGCCGCAGAGGCGCCTGCCGACCCGCATCCGGAACTGTCCGACCGTGAACTGTTGAGCCAGATGATCCCGGTCCGCGAGCGGATCGGCCTTTCCGCGGAGATCGTCGACCAGATGCCGGTGGCGCTTCTCGTGCACAGCGGCGACCTTTTGATCCACGGAAATCCGGAATTCCTGCGGCTGACCGGTTATGCTTCGATCGGCGAACTGGCAGAAGTCGGCGGTCTCGATGCGCTGCTGCAGCGCCAGGATCTCGAAGGCAAGACGGCTGAGGCCGGCGGCATGGTCGTGGTGCGCGCCGACGATGAACTGGTGCCGGTGACGGCACGCCTTCAATCCGTCCGCTGGGACAATTCGACTGTCCTCATGCTGGCGCTGATGCCGGTCGTGGCCGAGGTACAGGCCTCCACCGAGGACGGCCAAGCGGCAGAAGTCATTCCGTTGCGCGCACCGCGCGCCGCCGACCAGCTGGCAAAGCTGCAGGTCGAGGTGACGGAACTGCGCGCGATCCTGGAAACCGCCACCGACGGCGTGGTCATCATCGGTGCGGAAGGCGACATCCGCTCGGTGAACCGGGCGGCGAGCGCGCTCTTCAACTACGATAATGAAGAGATCAGCGGCAAACCCTTCGTCACGCTGTTTGCGCACGAGAGCCAGCGGGCGATCCTCGATTATCTCGCAGGCCTTGCCGGCCACGGCGTCGCCAGCGTCCTCAACGACGGCCGCGAAGTGATCGGCCGCGAAGCTTCCGGCGGATTCCTGCCGCTGTTCATGACGATCGGCAAGCTGACCTCCTCTAACGGGTATTGCGCCGTCATCCGCGACATCACCCAGTGGAAGCGCACCGAAGACGAGCTGCGTACCGCCAAGCGCGCCGCCGAGACCGCAAATGCCCATAAGAGCGAATTCCTCGCCCATGTGAGCCATGAAATCCGCACGCCGCTCAACGCGATCATCGGCTTTGCCGACATGATGGCGAGCGAGCGCTTCGGCCAGATCGGCCATGCGCGTTATGTCGAATATGCCAACGACATCAGCCGCTCCGGCCGGCATGTGCTCGATATCGTCAACGACCTCCTCGACATTTCCAAGATCGAGGCGGGCGAGATGGAGCTCGACTTCGTCGCCGTCGGCCTCAACGAGGCGGTGTCGGAAGCCGTCTCGCTGGTGCAGCCGCAGGCAAACGGCCAGCGCGTCATCATCCGCACGGCGCTCTCGCATGCCGTGCCGCAGGTGGTCGCCGATCCGCGCTCGATCAAGCAGATCGTGCTGAACATCCTGTCGAACGCCATCCGCTTCACGCCCTCGGGCGGCCAGATCGTCGTCTCCACCGCCTACGAGACCAATGGAAACGTGGTACTTCGTGTCCGCGATACCGGCATCGGCATGACCCGCTCGGAGCTGGAGCTTGCCATGAAGCCGTTCCGCCAGGTGTCGAGCGCCTCGCACAAGCGCGGCGACGGTACCGGTCTTGGCCTGCCTTTAACAAAGGCGATGGTCGACGCAAATCGCGCCGCCTTCGCGATCACTTCGGCGCCGAACGAGGGCACGCTGGTGGAGATCACCTTCCCTTCGCCGCGGGTGCTTGCGAATTGATCAGGAGATTGTAATCGGGTTTGGCATCGTCACTGCCGCAGGTAATACCCTGTTTCTCGCCAACGGGATACGGTTGCAATCGCACCTATCAGCATCTCAGAGTTGATAATAACGTGAAAAGAAAGGCAGCCGAAGCTGCCTTTGAAGTTTAATGCTGTCCAACGAGGGTCGGTGGAGACGTCATGTCTATGAAAGCTCGCGGCTAGGCGTATTTCATACACGAGACGAAACCATGTTGCTCCACTTTTGATCAAAGCGGCTTAATAGCGCGTTAACGGCGCTCCATTTCTGGAATTTATGCTGGAGATGTACCGTATCGATACATCTCGCCTCGTCGGGGATACCCGGCCATTCAGCTTTTCAACTCGGCAAGGCCGTCGAACAGATCAAGCGCTTCCGGGTTGGCGAGCGTCTCCTTATTCCTGACCGCCCGGCCGTGCACGACGTCGCGGACTGCGAGTTCGACAATCTTACCGGACTTGGTGCGGGGGATATCGGCGACCTGAATGACCTTGGCCGGCACGTGGCGCGGCGATGCGCCGGTGCGGATGCGGGCCTTGATCGCCTTGGCGAGATCGTCACTCAGCGCCAGGCCGTTCGCGAGGCGGACGAACAGGATGACGCGGACGTCGTCGTCCCAGTCCTGGCCGATGCAGATGGCTTCCACGACCTCCTCCATTTGCTCCACCTGATTGTAGATCTCGGCGGTGCCGATCCGCACGCCGCCCGGATTGAGCGTCGCGTCCGAACGGCCGTGGATGACGATGCCGTTATGTTCGGTCCATTCGGCGAAATCGCCGTGGCACCAGACATTCTCGAAGCGCTCGAAATAGGCGGCGCGATATTTCTGGCCTCCGGGATCGTTCCAGAACATGAGCGGCATGCACGGGAAGGCCTTGGTGCAGACGAGCTCGCCCTTTTCCCGGCGCACCGGCTTGCCGTCGTCGTTCCAGACGTCGACGGCAAGCCCCAGGCCCGGCCCCTGGATCTCGCCACGCCAGACCGGCTTCAGGGGATTGCCGAGCACGAAGGTGGAAACGATGTCGGTGCCGCCCGAAATCGAGGCCAGATGCACGTCGGATTTGATGCCTTCGTAGACAAAGGAAAAACCTTCCGGCGAGAGCGGCGAACCGGTGGAGATGACGAGCCTGAGCGCGGCCAGATCGTGGCTCTGCTTCGGTGCGATGCCGCCCTTGCGGACCGCGTCGATGTATTTTGCCGAGGTGCCGAACACCGCGAACTTTTCAGCTTCGGCATAGTCGAACAGGGCATTGCCATCCGGCGCAAACGGCGAACCGTCGAACAGGCAGAGCGTGGCGCCGACTGCGAGGCCTGACACCAGCCAATTCCACATCATCCAGCCGCAGGTGGTGAAATAAAACAGCTTTTCGCGGGGCTCCAGGCTGCAGTGGAAGCGAAGCTCCTTGAGATGCTGCAGCAGCGTGCCGCCGGCCGAATGGACGATGCATTTCGGCACCCCTGTCGTGCCGGACGAAAAGAGAATGTAGAGCGGGTGGGAGAACGGCAGGGGCTCGAACTCGACGGCCCTTGCTTCATAAGGCACCGTGAAATCGGCGAGTGTACGGCCGTCGGCAAGCGATGCGGCGAGCGCGGGAGCATCTCCCGCATAGGGCACCACCAGAACCGGCGTCTTCAGCACCGAGGAAACTGCCCTCACCTTGGCGGCGACGTCCTGGAGCTTGCCATTGTACCAGTAACCGTCGCAGGTGATGAACAGTTTTGGGTCGATCTGGCTGAAACGGTCGAGCACGCCCTGTTCGCCAAAATCAGGTGAACAGGAAGACCAGATGGCACCGATCGAGGCGGCGGCCAGCATGCAGGCAATCGTTTCCGGCATATTGGGCATCATCGCGGCAATGCGGTCGCCCTTCTCGATGCCAAGCCCCCTGAAGGCCTGCTGCAGGCGGGAGACTTCGGCGCGAAGCCTATCCCAGGACCAGCGATAGTTCACCTTGTCCTCGCCGCGGAAGATCAGCGCGTCTCCGGCGCCTGTTCCGGAAAGTAGATTTTCTGCGAAATTCAGCGTGGCATCGGGGAAAAAGCGGGCGGCAAGCATGTCTTCGCCGTTGATCAGCACTCGGTCGCCGCGCTCGCCCTTGACGCCGCAGAATTCCCAGACCGCGGACCAGAAATCGGCGCGCTCGCCGATCGACCACGCGTAGAACGCATCATAGTCGAGGAAGACTTTGCCAAAGCGCTCGGCGCACCAGCTGATGAAATGATAAAGCGGGGTTTTCTGCTGTACTTCCGCCGAGGGGCTCCAGAGCGGCTGTTCATTGCCCATTCCCATTCCTCCACCCTCGGAGAACCCCACCCCGACATCGGAACCAGGGTTCTGCCCCATCTCCATCCACGCCAGATCCTGCGAGGTCGCAGCGTATCGGTTTTTATAGCATGTTGCACCGCATTATAAAGGAGACCGCCAGGGAAGTTTCCCGGATTTGCGCGAACCCAGCATTTCCTATAATGCGCGTGTGATCATGCTCACCAACCCGTTCGGACATCTGCGGAAGAACCTGAGCCGCCCGCTGGGCCGGCGGTCGCGCCGCGTTCTGATCGGCGCCATCATCGCAGTGTGCCTCTTTTCGCTTTTCCAGCTCATCGCGCCGTTCCTGGTTTCATCGACCGTGGTGCGCGAAAGCATGGAGCGGGCGGTCGCCGAATGGACCGGCCACGATGTGACGATTGAGGGGACGCCGGATATCCGCTTCTGGCCGGAGCCCAGGATCACGCTCAGGGAGATCACCATCCGCAAGCAGGCGGAGGGTGGCGAGCGGGTGCTCGGCCGGGTCTCGCGGCTTTCGGCCTCCTTCGATCTTCTGCAGGCTCTGCTCGGACGGCCGGAGTTCAAGGATTTTCGCCTGACGAACCCGGAGATCTATGTCCTCAGGGAGGCCGACGGCAGGCTCGACTGGGCGAATGACGGGCTGCTCAGCCGCGCCGTGCGCGATGCACGGCCGGACGGCAGCAGTCAGGCACTGGCGACGGATGACGATGCGCGGATGGGCGATGTCCGCATCAGCAACGGGACATTCGAGATCTCCGACGTCGCCAGCGGCCGGATCACGCGGTTCCAGTCGATCAACGGCACGCTCGACTGGCCCTGGCTGTCCCGGGGCCTGGAACTGAAGGCGGATGCCAATCTCAACGGCCAGGCGCTGACGCTGGATATGAGTTCGACGCAGCCGCTGCTGCTGCTCTCGGGCAAAAGCGGCAATATCTCCGGTACGATGGCATCCGCTCTCTTTCATGGCCAGTTCCGCGGCGTCGCCAATCTGGCGGCGCATGCGTTTCTTTCCGGCGATGCCGAACTGACAGTTCCCGACCTTTCGACGGCGATGCGCTGGGCCGGGCTGAACTTTGCCGGTGTCGAACGCCTGAAGAGCTTCTCGTTGAATACCCGGCTCGTCACCAACGAAGACATCCTGCGTTTGGACAACCTGTCCCTCGGGCTGAACGACGCCAAGGCGACCGGCATACTCGATCTCGTGCTGCCGCCTGAGCGGCCGGCGAGGCTCACCGGTACGCTCGCCTTCGACCGGATGGACCTTTCCGCAGCGCTTGCCGCCATCGCGCCGCGCGCCATGGGTGATACCAGTCGGGGCAATAGCCATCTCGCAGGCCTGGAACTCGACCTGAGGCTTTCCGCCCAGCAGGCGACGCTCGGGCCTTTCCAGCTTTCGGAAGCCGCCGTAAGCATCATGAACGTCGGCGAGCAATCGCGCATCGACATCGCCGACAGCGATTTCGAGACCGGCCGACTGACCGGCCGGATCGCCACGGTGAAGGGCGGTGCGGCCGGAGCCGTGGCGCTGCGCCTTGCCATCCAGGACGCGGATTTCGGCAATATCGTCAAGGAACTTGGCCTCGCCGGCCCGCTTCCGGCGGCGCGCGGGTCGCTGGATCTGGCGCTCGACGTCGATCGGCCGCTGGAACCGGAAGCCTGGCGCAATGCGAAAGGCACCCTACGCTTTCGGACGGACCGCGGCTCGCTTTCCGGCGTCAACCTTGCCGGTGTCCGGCAGCTTGCAGCTCAAAAACCCTATTTTCCCTTGAGCGATGCCGGCAGCGGCAGCCTGGAATTCGACCATATCGACATCTCTGCCAATCTCGCGGATGGTTCGGCGGATATCCGCGAAGGAAAGATCACCGGCCCCTCCGAGAACCTGACGCTTTCCGGCGTTGTTCCCTACATCAACAGCAGCCTCGCGCTCTCCGCAACCATCGAGCCGATTGCGCAGGGCACCAAGGCGGCACCGCTGATGGTCTTCATCGGCGGCTCCTGGCCGAACCCCGTCATCTGGCCTGTTTCGCAAACTCCGGCGAAGCCCCTACAATGAACCGAATCAACCGGATGGGGGTTATCTGGTGTCGAGATTCCTGATCAGTCTATGCAAGGCGCTGCTCGCCTGCCTCATCATGGGCGCAGTGCTCAGCTTCTTCGGCATCACCATGCCGACGCTACTGGCGCTCCTGCATCTGACGCCGGACGATATCAGGGTCGGGCTCGAAAACGCCTATATCTGGTCGGTGCCACGCATCGTGCTCGGCGCCGTGATCGTGCTGCCGGCGTGGCTGCTCATCTATATCTTCCTGCCGCCGCGGGGCGAATGATCGTCAGGTCGTGCCGCGAGCGGCGACATGCTCGTCGCGGATGCGGCGCATTTCCGTCTGTTTGGTGCTGATCGAGGCGATGATGACGCCGATCGTCACCAGTCCGATCAGGATGGTGCAGATCGCATTGATTTCCGGTGTGACGCCCAGGCGCACCTGACTGTAGATCTTGATCGGCAGCGTCGTGGCACCCGGACCGGTCGTGAAGCTCGCGATGACGAGGTCGTCCAGCGACAGGGTGAAAGCCAGCATCCAGCCGGCGATCACGGCGGGGAAGATCAGCGGCAGGGTGATCTTGAAGAAAGTCTTGACTGGCGGACAGCCGAGATCGAGCGCCGCCTCCTCGAGGCTGAGGTCGAAGGTCAGCAGCCGCGACTGCACGACGATCGCCACGTAGCACATGGTGAATGTCGTATGCGCGATAACGACCGTCCAGAAACCGCGATCGATACCGACGGCAACGAACAGCAACAGCAGCGACAGGCCGGTAATCACTTCCGGCATGACGAGCGGCGCATAGATCATCCCAGAAAACAGCATCCGGCCGTGAAAGCGCGTGAACCGCACCAGGGCAAGCGCCGCAAGCGTGCCCAGCACCGTGCCGATCGTGGCGCTGATGACGCCAACGCGCGCGGTCACCCAGGCGGCGTCCATGAGGCCCTGGTTCGACCACATGGTGCGATACCATTGCAGCGAAAACCCGCCCCATACTGTGACGAGCTTGGAGGCATTGAAGGAATAGACCACCAGGATGATGATAGGGATGTAGAGGAATGCGAAACCGAGGGTGAGGACGGTGGCGTCGAAGCGGGATGATTTCATCTCAAGCCACCTTCTTCTGCTGGTTCTGGAAAATCATGATTGGCACGACCAGCATGATCAGCAGGATGACCGCCACGGCCGATGCCAGCGGCCAGTCGCGGTTGCCGAAGAACTCCGTCCACAGCGTCTTTCCGATCATCAGCGTATCGGCACCGCCGAGCAGATCCGGAATGACGAACTCGCCGGTGATCGGAATGAAGCAGATCATCGAACCGGCAATAACGCCAGGCAGCGACAGCGGGAAGGTGATCTTCCAGAACGCCTTCCAGGGCGGGCAGCCGAGATCGCTTGCGGCCTCCAAAAGCGCATTGTCCATCTTCTCCAGTGCCGAATAGAGTGGCAGGACCATGAAGGGCAGGTAGGAATAAACGATGCCGATGAAGACCGCATAATCGGTGCGCAAGATCTGCACCTGATCGTCTACGCCAAGAAGGCCGACCGACCGGAACAGCAGCGTCAGCAGTCCGTCGGGCTTCAGGATGCCGATCCAGGCATAGACGCGGATCAGGAACGACGTCCAGAACGGCAGGATGACCAGCATGACCAGCGTTGGCCGCAGCATCGTCGGCGCACGAGCCATGGCGAGCGCCATCGGATAACCGATCAGCAGCAGCAGGAAGGTGGAGATCACCGCGATGCGCAGCGAAGACAGGTAGGCTTCGATATAAAGCGGATCGCCGGTCAGGAAGAGGTAGTTGTCGAAGTCGAGTTGCGAGACGAAGTCGCCGAATGCGCCGAACCCTTCAAAGAGCGGTGTATAGGGCGGCATGGCGATCGTCGTCTCCGACAACGAGATCTTGAAGATGATCAGGAAGGGCGCTGCGAAAAACAGCAGCAGCCAGAGATAGGGAACCGCGACCACCAGCCAGCGGGCGGGATTGGGTTTGTTGGCGGGGTGGGTTTCGGAAACGCTTGCCATCTCCTTGTCCCCCACTCAGCGCGTCAACACGAGGCCGGCATCGAGCGGCCAGGTGAGCCACACCATGTCGCCGAATGTGATCGGCCGGTCGACGAGGCGGGAGACGTTGGCCTGCGCCGCACGCACCACCCGGCCATCCGCGAGCTTGACGAGGAAAACCGAGAAGTCGCCGAGATAACCGATGTCCCAGACTTCGCCGTAAACCGCATTGGCCGAGATATCGGCCGGCTGATCGGGCGAGATACGCACCTTTTCCGGCCGCACCGCGAAAGCGACCTTGTCACCCTTCACCGCCTGGCATTCCTGCTCGACGGAGACGGCGATGCCGTCGCAGTCGATCCTGACCGAGCCCGGTGCGCCGAGCGCGCTGTCCGTCGAGGTGACGGTGCCTTCGAGGATATTGATGTCGCCGATGAAATCCGCAACGTAGCGGCTGTTCGGCGCTTCGTAGATCTCGGCTGGCGTTGCCACCTGCATGATCAGGCCCTTGTCCATGACCGCGATACGATCGGACACGGTCATCGCCTCTTCCTGGTCGTGGGTGACGATCAGGAAGGTGAGGCCAAGCTTGGTCTGCAGGTCCATCAGCTCGAACTGCGTCTCTTCGCGCAGCTTCTTGTCGAGCGCACCGAGCGGTTCGTCGAGCAGCAGCACCTTGGGGCGCTTGGCGAGAGACCGGGCGAGCGCGACGCGCTGGCGCTGACCGCCGGAAAGCTGGTTCGGCTTGCGTTTGGCGAACTGCTCCAGCTTGACGAGCTTCAGCATCTCCTCGACACGGGCGGCGACCTCACCCTTCGGAAGATTGTCCTGCTCCAAGCCGAAGGCGACATTCTTTTCGACCGTCATATGCGGGAAGAGCGCGTAGGACTGGAACATCATGTTGGTCGGCCGGCGATAGGGTGGCACGCCGGAAATATCCTTGCCCTGCAGCAGAATGCGGCCTTCGGTCGGCTCCTCGAAGCCGGCGAGCATGCGCATCAGCGTCGTCTTGCCGCAACCGGACGGCCCGAGCAGCGAGAAGAACTCCCGCTCGTAGATATCGAGCGTCAGGTTATCCACGGCGGTGAAGGTGCCGAACCGCTTGGTGATGTTTTCGAAACGGATGAACGGAACCGCTGAAGGATCAGCCCAGGGAGAAAATTTGCGTTTAACCGGCCCAAGAGATTTCGCCATGCCTTACCCCATTTCGCCCCGATGGCCGCCCGAAAGTAATCGGGGCAGACGTTTCCGCCTGCCCCGCCCTTGATCAGCTACCGGTCTTGATCTGCGTCCAGACCCGGTTCAGGACCCGCTGCTCGCGCGGCCCGTATGGCGAAATGGTGAAGAGCTTCTTGACGACGTCTTCTGGTGGATAGGCGGAGGGATTTTCCAAGACTTCCTTGTCGATGAACTTCTGCGAAGCCAGGTTGCCGTTGGCGTATTGAACGAAGTTGGAAGCCTTGGCGATGACTTCCGGCTTCATCAGGTAATTGATGAAGGCATGCGCCTCGTCGACATGCTTCGCGTCCGCCGGGATCGCGAGGTTGTCGAACCACATATACGTGCCTTCCTTGGGAATGACGAACCGGATCTTGACGCCGTTCTTGGCTTCCTCGGCGCGGGTCTTGGCCTGCAACACGTCGCCCGACCAGCCGATCGTGATGCAGCTGTCGCCATTGGCGAGTTCATCGATATAGGCCGACGAATTGAAGGTCTTCACCGACTTGCGAATTTTCGAGTAGACGGCGCCGCCGGCTTCGAGGTCCTTGGTGTCCTTGCTGTCGGGATTCTTGCCGAGATAGTTCAGCGCGATCGCAAAAGTCTCGTCGGATGCGTCGAGAATGTTGATGCCGCAGGACTTCAGTTTTGCGGCGTTTTCCGGCTTGAAGAGAACATTCCAGCTGTCGATCGGCACGTCGCCGAGTGCGGCCTTCACCTTGTCGACGTTATAGCCGATGCCGGTGGTGCCCCACATGTAGTTGACGGCATACAGATTGCCGGGATCGTATTTCGCCAGCCGCTCGGTAACCACCGGCCACATGTTGGAAAGGTTGGGCAGTTTCGACTTGTCGAGCTTCTGGAACACCTTGGCCTGGATCTGGCGGGCCAGGAACGGGCCGGTCGGCACGACGACATCGTAACCGGAGCCGCCAGCCAGAAGCTTGGTCTCCAGCATCTCGTTGTTGTCGAACACGTCGTAGATGACCTTGATGCCGGTCTCCTTGGTGAAATCCCCCAGGATCGATTCATCGATATAGTCCGACCAGTTGTAGACACGGACTTCACGCTCCTGGGCCAGAGCAGCCGTCGCGGCGAAAGCCGCCGCGGCAACTGCGGCGGCAAGGCTGAGCAAATGACTTTTCATGATCTCTCCTGTTCCAGTTTTGTCTGCGCAATCGTCAAATCGCGCCTAATTCCCTTATATTTTTCGGCGAGAGTAAAAAGTAATTTTACACCCCACAAGGGGGAATGTGCGCCGCCGCAAAACTCATTGGAAATCGAAGGCACTGAGACCGGTCACCATCTCATCCAGACCGAGCGGTCTCGTGACTGGAGGCTCGGCGCGAGAGAGGCAACCCTGCCTTTCGCAGAGCCGGCAGGCGGTGCCGGCAAGCACCGTTCCGACGGCCCCCGGCAGTGCCTCGCCATAGACGGTGTCGCCGCCACTCGACAGATCGCAGCCGAGAAGAATTGCCGTACGGCGGATACGCTCGCCGAATCCCGATTGCGGACCTTCGAGCGTGCGCGACAGCGTCAGGAATGCGGCGCCATCCGGCATCTCGACCCGATCGACGAGAACCTGCCCCGGCTGAAGGAAGGCGGCATGAAGGCCGAGCTTCGGACAGAGCCCGCCGAAACGTGCTTGCGGGAACCCTTGCGCACCGGCACGGCGGATGGCGTTACCGGCGTGATCGACTTCCATCAGGAAAAACGGAATGCCCGGCGTGCCGGTCCGGGCAAGCGATGTCAGCCGGTTGGCGGCCTGCTCGAACGACACGTCGAAACGGGAGCGCAATACGTCGAGGTCGTATCGGGCACGCTGGGCCGCCGTGAGAAAAGCCCCATAAGGCATCATCAGCGCATGGGCGGCATAACGGGCGAGCTCGAAGCGGCCGATGCGACGCGCCTCGTTGGTGGAAAGTTTTAGATCATCGAGTTCGGCGGCGATCTCCTGGCCCAATGCAAGCAGCGCCACTTCCATGGCAAGCTCGCGCGTCCGGTCGAAGGGCGAGAGCCGTTCTGACAGAAACAGCCGCATGGAATGGCGGTCGTACCGCCGGCGCAGGTTCGGCATGGTATGAACCGGCAGCGTACGCACCACGATGCCGTGCTCGTTCTTCGCCCAGGCCTTCAAGGCACTAGGCAGTTCGTCGCCGGTCCCTAGCCTAGCGACGAAGGTTTCGGCCGCGTCCTCGATGCGCGCGAAAAAGTTGGGGCGGCGCTGCAGCGTCTCGCGCACCTCGTCGATCGGCAGGCGCGTGCCGGCGATCGAGGTCTCGTGACCCTCGCGGGCCAGCAGATCGGAAAGATCGGAAAGCCGGGCCGCTTGCTCGCGATAAGCGCGATAGAGCTTCATCAGCCCCAGCGCCGCGTTGGGGGCGGCTTCCGCCACCTCGATGATTTCCTGATCCCCCGGGATCTCGCCCGCCAGCAGCGGATCGGCGAACACCTCGCGCAGCCGCCCCGCAAGGCCGCCACCTTCCCCCTGCAGCGTATCGAGATCGACCTTGTAGACCGAGGCAAGCTTCAAGAGGAGCTGGACCGTGAGCGGCCGCTGGTTGCGCTCGATGAGGTTGAGATAGGAGGGCGAAATGCCGAGCGCTTCGGCCATGGCCGTCTGGGTGAGCCCAAGCCCCAATCGCACCCGCCGTACCCGCGGGCCGGCAAAAATCTTTCGCTCCGCCACTTTTGTCACCGCTTTTACAAAATCGGCCAGCTCGCCGCATTTACCATTGTGACATCTTCACAGAACCCTTTGTGAAAGACAAGACAACCTAACCCCTTTCATACCCTCAATTCTGTATCTTTTCTGGCAGTGCAGCATTCTTTTCTGTAAATTCAGTCACATCAAAAGCGCCATATCTTGGCTCGCCGATTTACATAGGAGGAAAGCAATGACAGAGTTTTACACGCTGGTTCCAGGCGCTCAAAAAGGGCGTTTCGAGGGTGTCGAACGCCCTTACTCCACCGAGGACGTGAAGCGGCTGCGCGGTTCGGCCGAGATCCGTTATTCGCTTGCCGAGATGGGCGCCAACCGGCTGTGGTCGCTGCTGCACCGCGAAGACTTCGTCAACGCGCTCGGCGCGATGACCGGCAACCAGGCCATGCAGCAGGTCCGCGCCGGGCTGAAGGCAATCTACCTCTCCGGGTGGCAGGTCGCGGCCGACGCCAATACCGCATCCGCCATGTATCCGGACCAGTCGCTCTATCCGGCCAATGCGGCACCGGAACTGGCGCGGCGCATCAACCGCACCCTGCAGCGTGCCGACCAGATTGAGACCGCCGAAGGCAAGGGTCTTTCGGTCGAGACCTGGTTCGCGCCGATCGTTGCGGATGCGGAAGCCGGGTTCGGCGGGCCGCTCAACGCCTTCGAGATCATGAAGGCATTCATCGAGGCGGGCGCCGCCGGCGTCCATTACGAAGACCAGCTCGCATCGGAAAAGAAGTGCGGCCATCTCGGCGGCAAGGTGCTGATCCCGACCGCCGCACATATTCGCAACCTGACGGCCGCGCGGCTTGCCGCCGACGTCATGGGCACGCCGACGCTGGTGATTGCCCGCACCGATGCAGAAGCGGCCAAGCTGCTCACCTCGGATATCGACGAGCGCGACCAGCCCTTCGTCGACTACGATGCCGGCCGGACAGTGGAGGGCTTCTACCAGGTCACGAACGGGCTCGAACCCTGCATCGCCCGCGCCGTCGCCTATGCGCCCTATTGCGATCTCATCTGGTGCGAAACCTCGAAGCCGGATCTCGAACAGGCCCGTCGGTTTGCGGAAGGGGTCCACAAGGCGCATCCCGGCAAGATGCTCGCCTATAACTGCTCGCCGTCGTTCAACTGGAAAAAGAACCTCGACGACGCGACGATCGCCAAGTTCCAGCGGGAACTGGGTGCGATGGGCTACAAGTTCCAGTTCATCACGCTCGCCGGTTTCCACCAGCTGAATTTTGGCATGTTCGAGCTCGCCCGTGGCTACAAGGACCGCCAGATGGCGGCCTATTCGGAGCTGCAGGAGGCGGAATTCGCCGCCGAGATCAACGGTTATACCGCCACCAAACATCAGCGCGAGGTCGGCACCGGCTATTTCGACGCTGTCTCCGTGGCAATTACCGGCGGACTTTCGTCCACCACCGCAATGAAGGAATCCACGGAGCACGACCAATTCCGGCCGGCTGCGGAATAAGCCTGAACCCCATCACAAGGAGGAGAACCGACATGAACATCCAGACCCACGTCAAGGAACGCGCAGAAGAGCAGTCGACGGCGATGACGCCCGACCAGCAGGCAGCGATCCGCACGCTTGCCAACGATCTGCACCGCCTCAACCATGCAATCATGAAGGCGGTCGAGGCCGGGGTTTCGGTGGAGCTCGTCCGTTCCGCCCGGCACCACGGCGGCGGCGGTCATTGGGGCGACCTGATGATCCCGGTCGTCGTCACCAACCGGATGCAGTGATCGAAAGACAGGTTTAAGGCTGGCGGCCTGCGAAAAGCGGGCCGTGGCCGCGGACGAACTTCACCATCCGATCGACCACCGCGCGGATATCCCGGCGGTGGCGATCGTCGTTGTTCATGACGATCCACTGATTGTGGCGCAGGCTTTCGATCTCTCCTCCGACACGCTCCAGCCGCATGTCCTGATCGCCGACGAAACAGGGCAGGACTGCGGTCCCTGCGCCGCCAAGTGCCAGATCGCGCAGAGAACGCGGGCGGTTGACGGTGACGACCACCTGACCTCCCCGTTCCTGATGCGGCCAGCGCAAATAGGCGGAAATCGCGTCCTCCTCCGAGACCGCAAGCCAGCGTTCGGCAGCCGAGGGATGGGCGTTGCGGGCCCGATAGGCCGCATAGGCGACCTCGCCGAGCCTGGTCGCCGCAAGGTTCGGCTCGTCCGGTTCGAACGCGCGGATGCCGATGTCACTTTCCCGATGCGCAAGGCTCGCTCGTCGCTCGGCAACATAGAAATCGAGGCGGAAACCGTCCCGTTCGGTGCGGATGAGCGATAGATTACGCGTGAACATCCAGGCGAGCCAAGTGCCGCAGGCAACCCTTACCAGCGTGGAACCGGCGCCTTCCCGTTTCCAGCTTTCGATGCGCCGGGCAGCGCCTTCCATCTCCAGGATCTGGGCAAACAAGGCAGATCCATCGGCGGTCAGCTGATAGCCGGTACGGCTGCGCAGGAACAGGGCGCGCCCGATCGCCTCCTCGAGATCGAGCATCCGCCGACCGACCGTCGCAGGGCTGAGACCGGTGACGCCCGAGGCCCCGGACAGTCCGCCGAGGCGCGAGACCTGCATAAAAAGCTCGTAGGCATCCCAGTTGGCGTTTTTCATCAGTGAAAAGCATAGCCGGAATCTGACGGTACAAGAAGCAGTTTTTGAGGTTTAATAAAGGAGACGATTTCCACAAACGGAGGAACTCCGATGTATGAGAACATCGTCGCAGCTGCCTTTTCCTATCCCTTTGGAACAAAGTCCGTCCGTCGCGATATTGCCGCGGAAAACGATTTCTATGAACGTTACGCCCAGCCCTATCCGAGCTGGTTCGCTGACCTGCTACGGCTCAGGAGCAGACGTAAAGGCGGCGTCACCCCTACTTTGACACCCGCAAATATTACGCAGCGCGAGAATAACGGGAACGACTGCTCGTATCGATGCGGAACTGCTCTACCAGTTCAAGCAGGGCATCCGCTTCGCTTGCAAGGCGTCGGCTCGCTTCCGTGGTTTCGCCGACCATCGCGCCGTTCTGCTGGGTCATCTGGTCCATGCGGTTGACGGAGTTGTTGATGTCCTGCAATGCGGCCGACTGATCCTGGCTGGCGGTCGCGATCATTTCCACGTGCTGGCTGACGCCGGTGATCTGCTGGCTGATCGCCGCCAGCACTTCGCCCGCCTCCTGCACCAGGCCGGCACCAGAGCCGACCTCCCGGCTCGACTGGGTGATCAGGTCCTTGATTTCCTTGGCGGCACTGGCGGAACGTTGCGCCAGTTCGCGAACTTCCTGCGCCACGACGGCAAAACCCTTGCCGGCCTCGCCGGCACGGGCCGCCTCGATGCCGGCGTTGAGCGCCAACAGGTTGGTCTGGAAAGCGATGTCGTCGATCACCTCGATGATCAACTCGATCTTTCCCGAAGCCTCCTCGATGCGTCCCATGGCGCCGACCGCATTGCTCACCACCGTGCCGGAACTGTCGGCACTTTTCTTGGTGAGCGAAACGGCGCGGTTGGCCTCGTGGGCGCGTTCGGCCGAAGAACGGACCGTTGCGGTGATCTCATCAACGGCGGCGGCCGTCTCTTCGAGGGAAGCTGCCTGGGTTTCGGTGCGTCGCGAAAGCTCTTCCGAGGAATGGCTGAGATCGGCACTGCTCTTCTGGATGGAGAGCGTGCTTTGGCGGATGTGAGAAAGCGTATCGCGCAGCCGGATGATAGAGCCATTGAAGTCGGTGCGAAGTTGTTCCAGCCGACCGGAGAACTGCGTCTCGATCGTGCTCGACAGATCGCCATCAGCTAGGCGGGCCAAAGCCGCACCCAATTCGCTGACGGCCGTATCGATCTGACGGTCGACACGTTGTTTTTCGGCATCGTTGCGAAGGCGTTCGGCCTCCGCTTCGGCGCGATCCTCGGCACTGCGGCTTTCCATCTGTTGCTTCTCACGCGCCGCTTCCCGGAAGACTTCCAAGGCGCGGGCGATATTGCCGAATTCGTTGCGGCGTTCAGCATAGGGTATTTCGGTGGCGTCATTGCCTTGGGCAAGCGCATGTACAGTGCCGGTCAGCACGCCGAGCGGCCGGAGCAGCATACGAAGGGCGAACAGGCTTGCGATGCCGACGACGAGGAGAGCGGCGAGCGACGTGCCGATGACGACGTAGCCCGCGGTAGCGATATGGGCGAAATAGACTTCCATCGGAATGCCTATGAAAAGCAGACCGGTGACGCCGTTCGAAGCATTGGTGATCGGGAAATAACCCGTCATGAAATCCTTGCCGAACAACACTGCGGGACCGAAATAAGCCTCTCCGCGCGCCAGAAACGGCTGCGCTGGGTGCTCCGCGGCAAGCTTGGTACCGACCGCCCGCTCGCCCTTTTCCGTCTTCACATTGGTCGATATCCGGACATAGTCAGTACCCTTCTTTTCGAACAGGGTTGCGACGCCGCCGATGGCAGTTGCCGTACGATCGACCATGTCATGATCTTTCACCGTCCCCTCGCCTTGGCTGACACGGATGACCGCGCCGTCGCGGATCTCGCTTTTGGCGCCATCCAGTTCAAGATCGTAAAGCAGGCTCATGGTGCGTATCGCCTTGCGCGCATCTCCTCTCGCCGTGTCCATGATATCGCCGCGCAAGTAGGCATAGGTGAGACCGCCAACGGCCATCACCGCGAGGAAGATCATCAAGAGGCAGAGAAGAACGATCCGCGATACCACGGATGACGGCAGGATTTTGATCATAAAAGGCCAGCTTCCCCACAAAACTATGAACTGACCGAATATCGCTGGCGGAAGTGAAAAATTACTAAATTTGAATGTATTGAATTAAAGAGGCCGCCGAGGTGCGGAGCTGACGCAAACCGTAGGTCGGAAATGCGCGGAATAAACCGCCAGCGCTCGCGAGCGTGGCTTAAGACCGCCGCCATTCAGGCGCGCGATAAGATCGAAGAGCGGAAGCTCTTAGAAGAAAAGCGTCGGAAGCGCGAGGAGCGCGGCCGTTGCACCGACGGCGATCGCGAGAAAACGCAGGCGAATGAGCTTCTGGTTATCCTGAACCTTAGCGATTGCGATTGCGCGGGCACGGCTGGGTCTCTGCATGGAAACGGCACTCCAAGGCAAGTTGCTCTGGCGCTCCAGCCGCCACCGGCAGGAAGCGCATGCCTGCCTTAAACCACAGGAATTGGCTGGCATTAAGGCAGGATGGGGCGCTCACATTAACAACTGCTGAATCAACTTATACTACAATGCGTCCCCACAAACATGGCCCGAAGCCCAGGCCCATTGGAAATTGTAGCCGCCGAGCCAGCCGGTCACATCCACGCATTCGCCGATGAAATAAAGGCCAGGCATTGCCTTTGCCTGCATTGTCTTCGAGTCCAGTTCGGACGTATCGATGCCGCCGAGCGTCACCTCGGCCGTCCGGTAACCTTCGGAGCCGGCGGGCCGGATGGGCCAGGTCTGGATCGAGGCGGCCAGGCCCTCGATCGCCTTGTCGGGCAGATCGGCGAGGTGGGCTGTCAGGCCGCGCGCCTCGACGAAGAATTGCGCCAGCCGTTTCGGCAGCACCTCCGCCAGCACCGTCTGCGCCGCCTGGCGACCGTTGACCTTGCGGGCGGTCTTGAGGATCGCTGCGATATCGAGGTCGGGTTCGATGATCAGCGTCACGTCATCCCCTTCGCGCCAATAGGACGAGATCTGCAGGATCGACGGACCACTCAGGCCACGATGCGTAAAGAGCAGCGCCTCGCGGAAGGCAGTCCTGCCGTGGCGGACCTCCGCCGGTACCGAGATGCCGGAAAGCGGCGAGAGCTTTTCGAGCAGGTTCGGGTCGAGCGTCAGGGGCACGAGCGCCGGCCGCGTCTCGACGATCTTCAGGCCAAACTGCCGGGCGATATCGTAGGCAAAACCGGTGGCGCCCATCTTGGGGATCGACTTGCCGCCGGTCGCAACCACCAGGGATGCCGCCTCCACCGGTCCATCGGAGGTGCCGATGCGGAAACCTTCTGGCGTCTTCTCGATCGACGTGACCTGCTTCTGCAGTTCAAGCACCACATTCGCCGCCTTCATCTCGGACAGCAGCATGCGGATAATGTCCTTGGCGCTGTCGTCGCAGAAGAGCTGGCCGAGCGTCTTTTCGTGCCAAGGAATGCCGTGGCGTTCGACCATGTCCAGAAAATCGCGCGGCGTGTACCGGGCGAGCGCCGACTTGGCGAAATGCGGGTTGGCGGAGAGGTAGTTCTTGGCGGTCGCGTGGATATTGGTGAAGTTGCAGCGTCCGCCGCCGGAAATGCGGATCTTTTCGCCCGGCGCCTTGGCGTGGTCTAGCACGAGCACCGAACGGCCGCGCCCGCCTGCGCGGACGGCGCACATCATGCCAGCCCCGCCGGCGCCCAAAACCACCACATCGAATTTCCGCGTCACCGCATGCTCCCTGTTTCGATATCTGCTGTTTTCGATCGGCAACTCAAAGTCAATGGCGTCTCCCCCTCGCCATTCGTCAATCCGTGGTTATGATGGAACATCCGATCAACCTCACCCCGATGTGTCATGCCGCGCAAAAAAAACGCTCCCGCCCTCGCAACCGGCACCGTGGCGAAAGCCGCGACCGCCCAGCCGACGCTCACTTCGCTCAGAGGGGTCGGGGACTGGCGGGAGGCCGCCGCGTGGCTTCGGGCTCGAGGGATAGAGGATATCGAGTGCATCACGCCCGATCTCGCCGGCGTGCCGCGCGGCAAGATGATGCCGTCTTCGAAGTTCACCTCGAATACCTCGCTCGCGCTGCCGTCGGCCCTCTACCGGCACACCATTTCCGGCGAATACCCGGAAGAGACCGGCACCTTCCGCTACGAGCCGCGCGACAGCGATTTGAAGCTGGTGCCGGATCTTTCGACGCTTTCGGTTGTACCCTGGGAAACCGACCCGACCGCACAGGTGATCTGCGACATCGTCGATACCGAAGGCAAGGCGGTTCCCTATACGCCGCGCAACGTGCTGAAGAACATCCTCAAACTCTATGAGGAGCGGGGCTGGAAACCGGTCGTGGCGCCGGAAATCGAATTTTATCTTGTCGCCAAGAACGACGACCCGGACTATCCGCTGCATCCGCCGAAAGGCCGGTCCGGCCGCTCCATCCTCGGCGGCCAGGGTTATTCGATCGCCGGCATCAACGAATTCGACGAGCTGATCGACGACATCTACCATTTCTCGGAAAAGCAGGGCCTCGAGATCGATACGCTGATCCACGAGGAAGGCCCGGCGCAGCTCGAAATCAACCTGCGCCATGGCGATCCTATCGAACTCGCCGACCAGGTGTTCATGTTCAAGCGCACCATCCGCGAGGCGGCCATGAAACACGGCATCTACGCCACGTTCATGGCCAAGCCCATGCAGGGCCAGGCGGGTTCGGCAATGCACATCCACCAGTCGGTGGTCGACATCAAGACCGGCAAGAACGTCTTCTCGAACCCGGACGGTTCGGCTTCCAAGGAATTTTTCCACTTCATCGGCGGCATGCAGACCTATGTGCCGAAGACGCTCGCCATGATGGCCCCCTATGTGAACTCCTACCGCCGCCTGACGCCCGACATGTCGGCGCCGGTCAACAATGCCTGGGGTTACGACAACCGGACCACCGCCTTCCGCGTGCCGGTCTCGGATGCGAATGCCCGCCGCGTGGAAAACCGCCTGCCAAGCTCGGACGCCAATCCCTATCTGGCGCTTGCGGCCTCACTCGGCTGCGGCCTGCTCGGCATCATGAACGCGATCGAGCCGGGACCGCCGACCGAGGATACAGCCAACGAGGGGTCGATCGAACTGCCGCGCGGCCTGCTCGAAGCCGTGTCGCTGCTCGAATCCGATCCGGCGCTTGCCAGCGTCTTCAGCTCGGAATTCATCGGCCTCTATGCGGGCGTCAAGCGCGGCGAATTCGAGACCTTCATGCAGGTTATCAGCCCCTGGGAGCGGGAATTCCTGCTTCTCAACGTGTGAGGGCTGCTCCTTGGATGAATGGCAGAGCCCGATCGCACCGGGGATTTCCTGGTATCAGGCAACAGTCGGCGAGCGGCCGATCTATCCGGCGCTCGACGGATCGAAGACGGTCGACGTGGCGGTCATCGGCGGCGGCTATACCGGCCTGCAGGCAGCCTATAATCTGGCAGAAGCCGGCATCTCCGTCGCACTGATCGAGGCCAACCGGTTCGGCGACGGCGCCTCCGGCCGCAATGGCGGACAGATGGGTACCGGGCAGCGCTGGTGGCCGGAGGATCTTGAAAAGGAGATCGGCTACGAGCGCTCCAGAGCACTGTTCGACATGGCCGAAAACGCCAAGCGGCATCTCCTCGACTTTGCCGAGATCCACGGCATCGACATGGAGTACATGCCGGGACAGATGAACGTTTCCCACAAACGGGGCCACGAGAAGGATTATCGGGCGACCGCCGAGATCGCCGCGGAGCGTTACGGTTATCCGCACATCTCCTTCATGGATGGCCAGGAGACTGCCGAGCGGCTCGGCACGAAAGATTATTATTGCGGGGTGCGCGATACCGGCACCGGCCATATCCATCCGCTGAAGCTGCTGGTCGGACTTGCCGCGGGTGGCGCAGGCGGCCGGTGCGCAGATTTTCGAGATGACCCGAGCGACGGGCATCGAGAAAACGAGAAACGGACCCGGCGGCAAGATCCTGGTCCGGACGCCCAAGGGCACGCTGACTGCAGATCGGGTGCTGATCGCCACCAATGCCTATATTGGCGATCTCGAACCGGTTACATCCGCGCATATCATGCCGATCGGCTCCTTCATCGCCGCGACCGCGCCGCTCGACGATTTTCCGGGCGTCCTTCCCGGTGGCGAGGCCGTTGCTGATTCGCGGTTCGTGGTGCGGTATTTCCGCAAGAGCCGCGACAACCGACTGCTGTTCGGCGGTCGCGAGGTCTATACCTCGAGCAATCCGGCGGACACGGCCAATGCCATCCGCAAGCAGATCGTCGATACCTATCCGGCGCTGAAAGGCGTTGAAATCACCCATGCCTGGGGCGGAAATGTCGGGATCACCATGCCGCGCCAGCCTTTCGTGCGCGAAGTCATGCCCGGCGTCACCTCGATCGGCGGTTATTCAGGCCATGGTGTGATGCTGTCAAACTATTGTGGCAAACTTTATGCTGATATGGTCGGCGGCAAGGCGACGGATCTCGACCACCTCGCCGCACTCAAAATTCCCGCCTTCCCAGGCGGGCGTCACATGCGGACCCCACTGCTTTTCCTCGCCCTCACGTGGTTTGCGCTGCGCGACAGGCTCTGACAAGCGGGGTCCGCAACACACTTCGGAAGCCAATTCGGGCTAGCGTTTTTAAATCGATTAGAATAAGTATGCACCCAACCATGCAGGACGAAAGAACAGCGATGAGCAGCCAGATCATCCCAGTTGAACCCTTTGATTGTATCGTGTTCGGCGGTACCGGCGACCTTGCGGAACGCAAGCTCCTTCCGGCCCTCTACCACCGGCAGATCGAGGGGCAGTTCACCGAGCCAACCCGCATCATCGGCGCCTCGCGCAGCGCGCTTTCGCACGAGGATTACCGCAAGTTCGCCCAGGATGCCCTGAAAGAGCATCTGAAGCAGGGCGAATACGACGAAGCGGAAGTCCAGAAATTCCTCCAGCGGATCTATTACATCTCGGTCGATGCAAAGGCCGAAGGAGGCTGGGCGGAACTGAAGAAACTGCTCGACGATGGCAAGGAGCGTATCCGCGTCTTCTATCTGGCCGTGGCGCCGGGTATTTTCGGCCCGATTTCCGAAAAGATCCGTGACCACAAGCTGATCACCAGGTCGACCCGCATCGTCGTCGAAAAGCCGATCGGCCGCGACCTCGCATCGGCGCTGCAGCTCAACGACATGATCGGCAAGGCCTTCCACGAAGACCAGATCTTCCGCATCGACCACTATCTCGGCAAGGAGACGGTGCAGAACCTGATGGCGCTGCGCTTCGCCAACGCGCTTTATGAGCCGCTGTGGAACGCCGACCATATCGACCACGTGCAGATCACGGTCGCCGAAGCCGTCGGCCTCGAAGGCCGCGCCGGTTATTACGACACGGCGGGTGCGCTCCGCGACATGGTGCAGAACCACATTCTGCAGCTCCTCTGCCTTGTCGCCATGGAAGTGCCCTCCTCGATGAATTCGGAATCGGTGCGCGACGAAAAGCTCAAGGTGCTGCGCGCCCTGAAGCCGATCACCGAGGCCAATGTCGAGCAGATGACGGTGCGAGGCCAGTACCGCGCCGGCGCATCCGCGGGCGGTCCGGTCAAGGGTTATCTCGATGAACTCGAAGGCGGCGTTTCCAACACCGAGACCTTCGTCGCCATCAAGGCCGAGATCGGCAACTGGCGTTGGGCCGGCGTTCCCTTCTACATCCGCACCGGCAAGCGGCTTGCAGCGCGCATGTCCGAGATCGTCATCACCTTCAAGCCGATCCCGCACAATATCTTCGACGCGGCTGCCGGTCGCATTTCGGCCAACCAACTGATCATCCGCCTGCAGCCGGACGAAGGCGTCAAGCAGTCGCTGATGATTAAGGATCCGGGCCCTGGCGGGATGCGGCTGCGCAATGTGTCGCTCGACATGAGCTTTGCGGAAGCCTTCTCGGTGCGCAATCCGGATGCCTACGAGCGCCTGCTCACCGACACGATCCGCTCCAACCAGACGCTGTTCATGCGCCGCGACGAGGTGGAAGCCGCATGGCGCTGGGTGGATCCGATCCTCAAAGGCTGGGAAGCGGCCGGCCAGCAGGTGCAGGGTTACACCGCCGGCACCTGGGGTCCGAGCCAGGCCATCGCCCTCATCGAGCGCGACGGCCGGACATGGCATGAGGGTTGAGGGTCATGACCGCGAAGATGCATGAATTTGCGGATGCCGCAGCCCTCGCCGCCAGCCTGGCGGACGAGGTTGCGGCACAGCTTGAAACCGCTATCCGCGACCGCGGCACCGCCTCGATCGCGGTTTCGGGCGGTTCGACGCCGAAGAAGTTCTTCGAGGCACTGGCGACCCGTGATATCGACTGGGGCAAGGTTTCGGTGACGCTGGTCGACGAACGGTTCGTGCCAGCGGACAGCCCGCGTTCCAACCACCTCCTGGTGTCAACGCATCTTCTGAAGGACAAGGCGGCGGCGGCGCATTTCATCCCGCTCTACTACGAGGCGCCGTCGATCGATGAAGCGGCCGTGATCGCGACCGAAAAGACCGCCGGTATCGGCCATCCTTTCGACGTGGCGATCCTCGGCATGGGCGGCGACGGCCACACGGCATCCTTTTTCCCGCATGGGAATAATCTTGCCCGGGCACTCGATCTTTCCGGGCCGCGCGGCGTTCTGACGATGCAGGCGGAAGGTGCCGGCGAAGAGCGACTGACCTTCTCGTTCGCCAGCCTTTCGGACGCTCGGTTCCTGGCGCTGCATATCGAAGGCCAGGGCAAGAAGGACGTGCTCGAAGCGGCAAAGGCCGGCTCCGACGAAACGGACATGCCGATCCGCGCCGTGCTCAACCGCGCCGCATCGCCGCTGCAGATTTTCTGGGCGCCCTAAAGCGCCGACTTTTCAACGCGAGCAATCCCGGTGGCTTAGGGCCCTCCCGAAGGTCCTGTCCCTCCCAAGCCGGGGTTGAGCACAAGAGGACAAGACCATGGCCGCTCATTCCAGCATCGAGGCAATCACCGCCCGTATCGTCGAACGCTCGAAACCCCATCGCGAGGCTTATCTCGACCGTGTGCGGCGGGCGGCTACGCAGGGCCCACACAGATCGACGCTCTCCTGCGGCAATCTCGCCCATGGCTTTGCGGTCTGTTCCCCCGCCGAGAAGGACGCGCTTGCAGGAGACGTCATCCCGAACCTCGGCATCATAACCGCCTATAACGACATGCTCTCGGCGCACCAGCCCTATGAGACGTTCCCGCCGATCATTCGCGAGGCGGCACGGGAAGCCGGTGGCATCGCCCAGGTCGCCGGTGGCGTGCCGGCCATGTGCGACGGCGTCACCCAAGGGCAACCGGGCATGGAACTATCGCTGTTCTCGCGCGATGCGATCGCCATGGCGGCCGGCATCGGCCTGTCGCACAACATGTTCGACGCAGCCGTCTTCCTCGGCATCTGCGACAAGATCGTGCCGGGCCTGGTCATCGCGGCGCTTAGCTTCGGGCACCTGCCCTCGGTCTTCATTCCGGCCGGCCCGATGACCACCGGGCTTCCGAACGACGAGAAGTCGCGCATCCGCCAGCTCTATGCGGAGGGCAAGGTCGGCCGCGCGGAACTGCTCGAGGCGGAATCCAAATCCTATCACGGCCCCGGCACCTGCACCTTCTATGGCACCGCCAATTCCAACCAGATGCTGATGGAGATCATGGGCTTCCACATGCCCGGCGCCTCCTTCGTCAATCCGGGCACGCCGCTGCGCGAGGCGCTGACCCGCGAGGCCGCCAAGCGGGCGCTGGCGATCACCGCCCTCGGCAACGAGTTCACGCCGGCCGGCGAGATGATCGACGAGCGCTCCGTGGTCAACGGCGTCGTCGGCCTGCATGCCACCGGCGGATCAACCAATCACACGCTCCACCTCGTCGCCATGGCCCGCGCGGCGGGCATCCTGCTCACCTGGCAGGATATTTCCGAGCTTTCCGACGTGGTGCCGCTGCTTGCCCGCGTCTATCCGAACGGGCTTGCCGACGTGAACCATTTCCACGCCGCCGGCGGTATGGGTTTCCTGATCAAGCAGCTGCTAAAGACCGGCATGGTGCATGACGACGTGCGCACCGTCTTCGGCCATGGGCTGGAAGCCTATACGGTCGAGGCGAAGCTGGACGCCAACGGCCAGGTCACCCGCGAAGCGATCCCGGATCAGAGCGGCGATCTGAAGGTCCTGGCGCCGATCGAGACCCCCTTCCAGTCGAATGGCGGCCTCAAGATGCTGAAGGGCAATCTCGGCAAGGCTGTCATCAAGATCTCCGCCGTCAAGCCGGAACGCCACATCGTCGAAGCGCCGGCGATCGTCTTCCACGACCAACATGGGCTGCAGGAAGCGTTCAAGCGCGGCGAGCTCAACAAGGATTTCATCGCCGTCGTCCGCTTCCAGGGACCGAAGGCGAACGGCATGCCGGAACTGCACCGCCTCACCCCGCCGCTCGGCGTGCTGCAGGACCGTGGGTTCAAGGTGGCGTTAGTGACCGACGGGCGCATGTCCGGCGCCTCCGGCAAGGTGCCGGCGGCAATCCACATCACCCCGGAAGCCTGCGATGGCGGCCCGATCGCCAAGATCAAGGACGGCGACATGATCCGCCTCGATGCTGTCGCCGGAACGCTGGAAGTGCTGGTGGACGCTACGGAATTTGCAGGCCGCACGCCTGTCGTCGTCGATCTTTCCGACAATGAATTCGGCATGGGCCGCGAACTCTTCGCCCCCTTCCGCCGCCATGTCGGCACCGCGGACATGGGTGCCAGCGTGTTTGCGTAAACAGGCCGATTGCCGGCAGAAACGAAAACGGCGGCCCTGGAGCCGCCGCTTCCATGTCAAGCCACGAGCCGCGTTACCAGGAGCGGATATCCATCGTCCGGTCGCGATGGTTCGGATGCGTCGAGAATATGAAGATGCGATCAAGCTCCTTCTTGGTGAGAAGAGACAGGAAACGAACCTCGATCGTGTTGTTGGCATTGGTGCGCATCAGCAGGCAACCGACCTTGGAAATGCGCGCGTCGGGAATGTCGAGATAAAACTGCTTCGGCAGATTATATTGGGTCAGGATGCCGAGAACGGCGCCGCTCATCGAGATCCGGATGACGTCGCAGCGACGCTGCGCCATGTTCATCACGCCATTTTCGGTATATTCGATCCGCGCCGCATTCATCGTGTCTTCCATTTTGAACCGGGCTTCCCGGTCGTACATGAAAGACTCTTCCTTGTTCAAAAAGTGATTTTTGTTACTTGGAGCCGCGCTCACGACATCCCTCCATTGCTTTACAGGAGAAGCCTAGCCGGCGAAATTTAACAGAGAGTTTTGAAGTCCCAAATCAGAACAACTCCAATTGCATATCGCAAGATCACGGTAAACGGATGGTTACTCCTAGATGCGGTAGGCCTTACCTTCTGCATCGAAAAGGTGCAGTTTCTTGAGGTCTGCTGAGAAGCGCATCGTCTCGCCCTTCTTCACCTGCAGAATGCCGGGAATCTTGGCGATGATCGGCTCTTGATCAGCCAATCCTTCGATGTAAAGCAGCGTCACCTCGCCCAGCGCCTCGATGATCCCGATCTGACCTTCGAAGAGGTAGTCCTCGCCCGAGGCAATCGACAAATCTTCCGGCCGCACCCCGAAACTGGCCGTCTTGCCCTTTTCCGAAGCCGCCGTCGGCACCGGCATGCGCACTGATTTTCCACCCTTCAGCGCAACCGCGGTCATCTCGCCGGTTTCGGCAATGGTGGCCGGGATGATATTCATCGCCGGCGAGCCGATGAAGCGGGCGACGAAGAGGTTCTGCGGCCGCTCGTAGAGTTCGAGCGGGGCGCCGACCTGTTCGATGCGGCCGGCCGAGAGCACGACGATGCGATCGGCGAGCGTCATCGCCTCCACCTGGTCGTGCGTCACGTAAACCATCGTCGTATCCGGCATTGAATCCTTCAGCTTGGCGATCTCGATGCGGGTGGCGACGCGCAGTGCGGCGTCGAGATTGGAAAGCGGTTCGTCGAACAGAAACACCTTCGGATCGCGGCAGATGGCGCGACCGATGGCGACGCGCTGGCGCTGGCCGCCGGACAGCGCCTTCGGAAGGCGGTCGAGATAGGGCGTGAGCTGGAGGATATCGGCCGCCGCGCGCACCCGGCGGTCGATCTCGTCACGGCTTTCCTTGGCGATCCGCATGCCGAAGGCCATGTTGTCATAGACCGTCATATGCGGATAAAGCGCGTAGGATTGGAAGACCATGGCGATGCCGCGCCTCGACGGCGGCACGTCATTGACGACCTGGCCGTCGATGAACATCTCGCCGCTGGTGATGCTTTCGAGGCCGGAGATCATCCGCAGCAGCGTGGACTTGCCACAGCCGGACGGGCCGACGAAGACCACGAACTCGCCCTGGGTGATCTCCAGGTCGATGCCATGCAGCACCTTCACCTGGCCATAGGCCTTGCGGATATCCTTCAGAACGACACCAGCCATTTTTTCCTCCCCTTTGTTCTCGTTACGCGTGATGGGCGAAGAACGCCCCCCAAGCCGGTAGTTCGACATGCCTGCCTTCAAGCCGGCTTTCGAAGCCGTGGCCGGTCAGCACTTCCCAATCGCCGGCCGGCAGCTCGGTTGCCGTTTCCGCCGCGCTCATGTTGAACAGGCAGAGCACCGTCTCGTTGCCGTATTGGCGCTTGTAGCCGAGAACGGCGCCGTCCTCGGCCAGGAATTCGATCTCGCCCTTGGCAAAAGCCGGGTGCTGCTTGCGGAAGGCGAGGAACCGTCGGTACTGTTCCAGAACAGATGCTGGATCGCCGTACTGAGCGCCGACGGCCCGAAGCTGATGCTCGACCGGGATAGGCAGCCAGGTTTTCTCCGCCGTGGAGAAGCCAGCCTGCAGTGCCTGGCTGTCCCAGACCATCGGCGTGCGGCAACCGTCGCGGCCCTTGAATTCCGGCCAGAACTGAATGCCGTAGGGATCCTGAAGGTCGGCATAGGCAATGTCGGCCTCGGTCAATCCGAGTTCCTCGCCCTGATAGATGCAGACCGAGCCGCGCTGAGACATCAGGATGGCGGACGCCATCTTGGCGTAACTGTCGCGATCGAGAACGTCGTGGCCCCATCTGCTGACATGGCGCACCACATCGTGGTTGGAAAAGGCCCAGCAGGCCCAGCCATCCGGTGCAGCGATAGAGAATGCCTTTTGCACTTCGGAGACACGCGCCGGCGTCAGCGGATCAGGCGCCAGGAATTCGAACGCGTAGCACATCTGCATCTTGTCGTTGCCGGACGTATACTCGCCGACGATCTCCAGGCCCCGTTGGCTGTCACCAACCTCGCCGACGGCGGCGATCGCCGGGAACTCGTCGAGCACGGCGCGAAAGCGCCTGAGGAATTCCAGGTTCTCCGGGCGGTTCTTGTCGTAGAGATGCTCCTGGAAATTATAGGGGTTCACGGCCGGCGCGGTGGAGGCGTTACGGCGCGAGGGATCGAGCGCCGGGTTATCGCGCAGGTCCTTGTCGTGGAAATAGAAGTTGATCGTGTCGAGCCGGAACCCGTCGACGCCGCGCTTCAGCCAGAAGCGGGTCATGTCGAGCAGCGCATCCTGGACTTCGGCATTGTGCAGATTGAGATCCGGCTGCGAGGTCAGGAAGTTGTGCATGTAATATTGCATGCGCGTCGGGTCCCAATGCCAGGCCGACCCGCCGAAGATCGATAGCCAGTTGTTGGGTGGCGTGCCGTCCGGCTTGGCGTCGGCCCAAACATACCAGTCCGACTTGGGATTGACGCGGCTCGACCGGCTCTCGATGAACCAGTGGTGCTGGTCCGAGCTGTGCGACATCACGAGATCGATCATCACCTTGATGCCGAGCCGGTGTGCCTCGGAAATCAGACCGTCGAAATCCGACAGCGAGCCGAACATCGGATCGACATCCGTGTAGTTCGAGACGTCGTAGCCGAAATCCCGCATCGGCGACGGAAAGAAGGGCGAGATCCAGATGGCGTCGGCGCCAAGCGCTGCCACATGTGGCAGGCGGGCGGTAATGCCCTTCAGATCGCCGATGCCGTCACCGTTCGAGTCCTGATAGGAGCGCGGATAAATCTGATAAATAACGGCCCCACGCCACCAGTCCTTGTCCGGTGTTGCGGGGGCTTCTGCTGAAACGCTCATTCAATGTCCTGTTGTCGTTCGATGTTGATCAGCCGCCCTTGACGGAGCCGGCAAGCAGTCCGCGGACGAGATATCTCTGAAGGGCGAAAAAGACGATAATCGGCACGACGATTGTTATGAAGGCCGAAGCCGTCAGGATTTCCCACTTTCCACCCATTGAGCCCAGAAGTGCGTTCAGAGCGCCGGTGAGGACCAACTGATCCTTGCCTGTGCCGAGGAAGACCATGGCGACGAGGAGGTCGTTCCAGGTCCACAGGAACTGGAAGATCGAGAAGGACGCGAGCGCCGGAAATGACAGCGGCAGGATGATCTTGACGAAGATTTCGAAATCGCTGGCGCCGTCGACGCGGGCGGATTCGATGATTTCCCGCGGCAGACCGGAGATGTAGTTGCGCAGGAGATAGATCGCGAGCGGCATGCCGAAGGCGGAGTGCGCAAGCCAGATGCCCGCATAACTGCGAGACGGCACGCCGAAGAAATTGCCGATCTCGTTGTACATCTTCAAAAGCGGAATGAGCGACATCTGCAAAGGCACGACGATCAGCCCGACCACCAGGGCGATGATGAGGGCGCGCCCGGGAAATTCCATCCAGGACAGAGCGTAGGCGGCAAAGGCTGCGATCAGGATCGGAATAATGGTTGCGGGAACCGCGACCGTCAGGGAGTTGACGAAGGACTGGCCTATCCCTTGAGAGGTCAGCACCGTGCGGTAATTTTCGGTGGTGAAGGATGGCGGCGTCGCGACGGAGAGGTAGACGCGTTTGCCACGCCCGCTTTCGAACGGCGCATTCTTGGAATAGGTATAACTGCCGTCTTCATTGATGGTCAGCGTCTCGCCGTCGCCGATATCAGCGGGCTTTCCTGCTGCAAACTCGGTTGGAGCGGCGACGCGGGTGCCGAAGGCGCGCACGCTGCCCCCCTTCCCGCCTTCGAAGACCGAACCCGAAATAACATAAGTCGCGCCATTCTGCTTGGCTGTCGAAGGTTCGCCGAGGCGTGCAGCACTCGTCTCGGCAGCGCCCGTGAAGGCCGTCCACCAGCCCGATGCGGTGATCTGGCCCGCTTCGCGGAAGGAGGTGACGAGGATGCCGAGCGTCGGGATCAGCCAGATGAAGCAGATGACGAGGACGGAGGCGTGGACGATGAGGCGTGGAAGGCCGATACGGCGAAGGCTTACAACTGCGCTCATCTCAATGGCCTCCCATTTCCTTGTTCGCCTGGCGGATGTTCCAGATCATGATCGGGGTGACGGCGGCCATGATGACCAGCGCTATGACCGCACTTCGGCCACTGTCGCCCCCGCCGCGGAACATCCAGTCGAACATCAGGTTTGCCAGAACCATGGTGTTCCACTGGCCGTTGGTCATGGTCAGCACGATGTCGAAGACCTTCAGAACGAGGATGGTGATGGTGGTCCAGACGACGGCGATCGTGCCCCAGATCTGCGGCACCATGATCTTCCAGAAGATCTGCCAGCCGTTGGCGCCGTCGATCACTGCCGCCTCGATCGTCTCCTCGGGGATGCCACGAAGCGCGGCCGAGAGGATGACCATGGCAAAGCCCGTCTGGATCCAGATGAGGATCGCCATCAGGAAAAAGTTGTTCCAGAACGGCAGCGAGATCCACACCTGCGGAGAGCCGCCAATGGCCTGCACGATGGCGTTAAGCAGGCCAATCTGCGTTTCGCTACCACCACGATATTCGTAAATGAACTTCCAGATGACCGAAGCGCCGACGAAGGAAATCGCCATCGGCATGAAGATCAGGCTTTTGGCGAGATTGCCCCACCAGATGCGGTCGGTCAGCACCGCGATGACGAGGCCGAAGAAGGTACACGCCGCCGGCACGACAGCGAGCCAGAGGATGTTGTTGAAGATCGACTGGCGGAATTGCGCGTCCTGGATGGCCCAGCGATAGTTCGCAAGGCCGACGAAATTGCCGCCCGACCGATCGTAGAAGGAAAGGAAGAAGGTCGCGACGACCGGATAGACGAGATAAACGACCAGTAGGAGCAGCGCCGGGCCGAGAAACAACCAGGGACGCACCATGGCGCGGCGGTTGAGGTTGACGGAAGCGGCGCGGACATTGTCCACCGGCACGGGAAAGACGATCTGCAGGATCTTATCGGAGAGCCAGTAATATAAGGCACAGACGAAAACGCCGGCGATCACGACGCCGACGGCTGAAACGATCTGCGATATCATGGCTCTCCCCTTTTCACCGTTTTATGCGTAGCTTTTGACTGTACCGCGCCGGCGTCCGGCGCGGTCGTATTGAGAGCCTACTGGGGGAGGCTTATTTCAGACCGTCCCATGCCTTCTGGATGTCGGTCGCCACGGTCTTTGCGTCCTTGCCGCCGACATAGTCGACCATGCCGGTCCAGAACGCGCCGGCGCCGATCTTGCCGGGCATCTGGTCGGAGGCGTCGAAGCGGAAGGTCGTGGCGGTGGTCAGAAGTTCGCCCTGCTTCTTCAGGACATCATTGGCATAGGCATTCGGATTGGCGCCCTTGAACGGCGTCAGGAACGATGACTGCGCCATCCAGACCTCGTGGGCAATCGGCGTTTTCAGGAATTCGATGAACGCCTTGGCGGCAGGCGAATCCTTGGTGATGGCAAACATCGTGCCGGCGCCGAGGACCGGCGTTCCGAGCTCCGGCTTCGAAGCATAGGTCGGCAGGTAGAAGAAGTCGGCATCGGTGCCGAGCTTGGTATCCGGCGGGAAAAAGGACGGCACGAAGGATGCCTGGTGATGCAGGTAGCATTTCGGCGGAATGCCGAAGAGGCCCTTCGGGCTGTCGCGGAAATCGGTGGAGGCAACGGCCGCGACGCCGCCGCTGACATATTTGGGATTCTTGGCGAACTTGCCGAATTCCTCGATCGCACCGATAACAGCCGGATCATTGAACTTGACTTCATTGCTCACCCACTTGTCGTAGACTTCCGGCTTCTGGGTGCGCAACATCATGTCTTCGACCCAGTCGGTCGCCGGCCAGCCCGTCGCGCCGCCGGAGCCGAGACCGATGCACCACGGAACCCCGCCGTCCTTGACGATCTGGTCGCTGAGCTTGATCAGGTCTTCCATGGTCTTCGGAACTTCGTAGCCGGCCTCCTCGAAGTTTTCGGGCACATACCAGACCATGGATTTGAAATCGGCCTTGAAGGGGAAGCCGAAATAGGCCTCCTTGCCGTCCTTGCCCTTGTAGGTGCCATAACGGATCCAGTCCCCGCCAGAGCCGTAGTTGGTCTTGACCCAGTCGGAGTTCTCCTGGCCGAGCGAGGTCAGGAACCCCTTGGCGGCAAGATCGGCCAGAAGGCCGGGCTGCGGAATGATGGCGATGTTCGGCGGAGAACCGGCCTGCGTGTCGATGACGATCTGCTGCTCGTAGTTTTCCGAGGAGGAATAGCGGCCGTTGATGCCGGTCGCAGCGTTGAAATAGGCCAGAACGCTGTTGAACAGCACCTCGTCCTCGCCGCGCCAGGGGCCGAAAAGCGTCAGGCTCTGCCCTTTGAGGTTGGCGTGGGCAGCCTTGAAATCCTCATAGCTCTTCCAGGTAAATTTAGAATCCTGGCCAGGCGCGAATTTCAGCTCCTGAGCGACTGCGCCGCCGGCCACGAGCGCTGCCAGCGCCGTGCCGATCCAAAATGATGCCTTCATGAAATAATCCTCCCGTTGTCCCGACTTCTGCTACCTTGCCGGGAGTTTACAACATGGGAGAGATTTAACGCTCTCGCGGAGGAGTCAACCCCTGCGCAGGCCGCGTGGAACAAATGAAAAAATCCGTCCCCGCAGGATCAGAATCTGGGTGCGGTTTTGCCGGCCGTACGATAGGCGGCGATGACCGTGTTGGCCATCAGCATGGCGATGGTCATCGGGCCGACGCCGCCGGGAACCGGGGTGATCGCGCCAGCGACTTCAGCGGCTTCAGCATAGGCCACGTCGCCGACCAGCCGGGACTTGCCCTCGCCCTTGTCGGGAGCGGCAACGCGGTTGATGCCAACGTCAATGACGGTTGCCCCGGGCTTCACCCAGTCGGCCTTGACCATCTGCGGGCGGCCGACAGCGGCGACCAGGATATCGGCATTGCGGCAGACGCCCGCGAGATCCTTCGTTTTCGAATGCGCCATGGTAACGGTCGCGTTGGCTGCAAGGAGCAGCAGGCCCATCGGCTTGCCGAACAGGTTGGAACGACCGATGACGACGGCGTTGAGGCCCGACAGATCACGGCCATGTATACGGTTGACCAGCAGCATGGCGCCGGCAGGGGTGCAGGAGATCAAGCCGGTCTCCAGGTCGCCTGTGGCGATCTTGCCGGCGTTGACGACGTGCAGGCCATCGACGTCTTTTTCCGGCGAGATCGACAAGATGACAGGCTCTGCGTTCAGGTGTTTCGGCAGCGGCAGCTGGACGAGGATGCCGTTGATGGCCGGATCGGCGTTGAGCTCCGCCACCAGCTTTTCCAGCGTCTCCTGGGTGGTGTCTTCAGGCAGGCTGTGCTGGATCGAGTTGAACCCACACTGCTTGGCCATCTTGCTCTTGGAATTGACATAGGCATGGCTGGCCGGATCGTCGCCGACGATGACGACCGCAAGGCCCGGCTTCACGCCGGTTTCGTGTTCGAGAGAGCCCGACGCCTGGGTCACGGCAGCGATGACGGATGCCGCCGCTTCTTTACCATCGATTACCACAGCCATGCGCACCTCCCGCTTGAAACCGCCACCAATGTATACATGGAGCATGTTCTGAATTTGCCCGCCAACGCCCTATGCTGGTCGCAGGCAGCAAATGCAAGCGGATTCGATGTCGCAGGTCTTATCCCCGGGAGGTTTTCCGGCGCGCAGAATAGACCTGCACTCGTTCGCGCAATTCCGCCATGTCGCGGCGAAGCTCGCGAAGTTCTTCGGCCTTGCGGACCTCTTCCGGCGAGGGAGCCGGACGATGGGCTGCGCCATAGGACGGGGCATCGGCAAGACGGCCGGCCATGACGGCCGCGACCAGCGGCGGAAGCTCAGCCTCCGCTGCGGGGCGACGATTGGCCATCAGCATCCCGCGGATATGATCAGCAAGCGGGCTGTCATTGGCCGGCGCCGGATGGCGCGGGCGCCAGGGCCGCTGCGGCTCATAAGCTGGCCAATCGTAGCCAGGCTGATCGTTGGCCGGGTCGTCTTCCTCGGAAAAAAAGTCCTGCTCGTCCAGATGCTCCGCCAGCAGGTGCCGATCGATCATCAGCGCGGGCTCGTCGGTGAGATCCAGTTCCTCCGTCGAGATTGCCGAAGGCGTGGAGAAGCTCCTGCCCCGGGTCATGAAGGCGAGCCCGATGCCGAGGGAGAAACCGATCAGCGCACCGATGCCCGCAACCTCGGCCAATGAGGGGCCAAGGGCTGCCGCCGCTGCTGCCTCAGCCGGAACCAGCACGGTCACCTTGGCCGTTGATGCCTTCGTCTCGGTGCCGTGAAGCGCGTCGAGATAATTCCGCCGCGCCTCGTCGACCGCAGCCTCGAGCGCCGTCAGCCGCGCCGCGGATTCGGTAATTTCCTTGTCGTCAGGCTTCTTTACCTGCTTCGCCTTTAGATCGGCCAAATGTCTGGCGGCTGCCGCCTCCTGCTGGCGAAGCGAGGCGCCAAGCTGTTTCAGCGCGTCCTGAATGTCGTTTTTGACATCCGCCAGAGCTGCCTGAGCCGCGGCAAGCCGCGGGTGGCGCGGGCCGAGATCACTCGAAAGCTGGTCGACGGCAAGCTTTGCCTCGACATGCCGCTGTCGCTGATAATCGAGGCCGGTATATTCGAGACTGTCCGGCAGAGGCTTGTTCAGCACGTCCGAGAGCTTCATGGCGGAGGCCTGTGCCGCCTTTTGTCTCAGGTCGCCCAGCTGCGCCGTCGCCTCGTTTATCTCTGCGACAAGCTGCTGCCCGTTGTCCTCGGTCCGGCGCAGTTCGGCAAGCTTCTGCGCATCCGTTTCGGCGATGAAACCGGCAAGGGCTGCTTCTGCATGCTCGAGCGTCTGGCGCAGCTTCTCCGCCACCGGCGCGGACGACGCTGTGCCGGAGAAGGCGATCTCGTCGTGGAAAGTGTTGCCGAGCATGTTCGCGATGCGCGCCGCCTCGCCCGGCTCTTCCGCCGTAACGGAAATCACAAGCCGCCCGGTGCGGCGGTCGTAGCTCGTGGCAATCGCCTGGGAAAGTCGCGCGCGTAACCTGTTTTCAGCCTCCGATACCGTCATCGTGTCGCCGGAGACGATATCGGACACGATCCTGACGACACTCGGACGGTCGGCAGAGAATTCACTGTCGCGGCCAAGGTTCAGGGCACGGATGACATTGTCGAGGCTGGCCTTCGAGCGCAATGCGGCGGCAGCTGTATTGACCGCCGCCTCGCTCGCCGTTTCGATCTTCAGCCTGGTTTCAACGTTGAATTTATGCGGAAACGTATCAATGAACAGCAGCGGCAAGAAGGCGCCAACCAGCGTGAGGGCGCCGACCTTGAGGACGGCGGATCGCAATCCGGTCGACACGGAACCGGCGCCGGCGAGCGATGCTGCCGGTTTGGGGTTTCGGTCGTCTTCGATTTTCGCCGACTGATACATGGGATGACCGCGCTGATCTGGTGCTGCCGACATCCCGCAGGCAGCCCTCTGATTAAGGCAGTTTAAAATTTCATGGCAAAGAAAGGGTTAACTTGTCAGGCGAAAGACGGTTGCGGCGAAGGAACATCCGCCTTTGGCACCGCGCGCACAGGTTTGCCTTCAATGAAGGTGGACAGTCCGGCCCCGGCCATGACCACCAATCCGGCGCGGACCAAAGCGAGCCGGCGCTCGATGCGCCGTTCCTGTGCAAGGCTTGCCGCATCGACGAGGACGAGATCGAAGCGCTGCGAGATCTCCTGGTCCAGCGCGACCACCGCCACGTCATGCCAGGGCGCATGGCGGGCGAAATGCTCGCGGAGCGCTTCGACACGTCCCGTATCCTCGCCGGCTATGCCGATGCAGTGGCTCTTTTCCATGAAGCTCAGCAGGGCTGGCACGAAGGTCCTGGCCGAAAAACGCACCGGTGCGGGCTTCTCATGCCGCGCCTTGGTGAGGAGGCTGAAAGCACGGCCGCCGCCCGGCAGAAGCACCCTGCGGCCCAGCTGACTGCGGTAGGCAGGATCGACCATCTGGCGGAGAGTAGTCCGTTCATCCAGGAAGCCGAGGGTGGAGCGGTTGCCGCGCAAGGCGATCAGGCTTTCCACGAGGCCGAGCGTGGCGTTCCATCCGAGATCGCAGACACGCAAACCGAACAGGGTCCGGGGTGACGCGGATGCCAGGAAGTCTCCGGATGCGTTCATCAATGCGCTCCCCATGGGGCAAGACCAATTCTCCCCCAAGGTCTAACAGCGCGCTCTGAAATCGCCTTTAAATCGATCGGTAAAATGCAAGCGATGCCCGTATTTTCGGGGCTTCACAACAAAAAGGCCGGCCATCGCGGCCGGCCGTTATACTCCATGGTGAGCGCCGCCGCGATGCCTCGGGGCGCGTCAGTGACCCGCGGGCGCGGCTTTCGGATCGTCGATCTTCACACCCTCGACAATCTTCTTGCCCGGGTTCGGGTTCTTGTTGCCGCGCGAGGCATTGTTACGGATGTCTTCCTTCGAGAGATAGTCGAGCTGCTCGACCAGGACCTCTGCCACCAGCCCGTCGCCGAGCTTCTTGTTGAAGTCATCCTTGATGGCCGTGCGGAACTTCTCGATATTGAAAGCGCCGGGCTTGCTGAGATCGACCATCTGGTTGCCGATCAGCAGCGTGAAAAGCTCGTCGGTCGTCAGTTCGGTGATCGGAAGCTTGGTGTTCTTGATCTTTTCCTTGTCCATCATGAACGAGACGCGGCCCAGGAAATAACCGGTGATCGCGCCGTCCGCGATCATCGGAATGGTGATGGATTCCCCGCGCACCAGCGTCTGAAGCTCCTTGCGCCTGGCCGCTTCATCGACCGGCGCCGGCGCTGCGGACATCTGCACGGAGAAATACACCGCCGCAAGCGTGACGATGCAGACCCATAGACCGGTGAGAAGGAGCTTGACCATCAGGCCTCGCCGTAGGTGAACTGTTCTTGGGTGTAGGTACCGTCGTCGTCCGCGTCACGGGCAGCGTTCTTCAGAAGATCCGCGACGGCGCGGACGGCGTGGAGATGCGCCTCGACCCGGCGGGCATTGAGGGCCAGCTTGCTCTTCAATCCGTGCATCTGATCGATATGGCCGGTGGCGAGCTGCTTCGGGTCGGTGCCGCGGAACAGCATGGTCAATTCGTATAGGCAGCGGCTTTTGTGCGCGTTCGACACTTTCAGGTCGAATTCCGGATCGCGGCCGATCCGCTGATTTTCGTTGTCGATTATCAGCTCCAACCGGCCAAGCACGGTCTTGATGCGATAATCATTCGAAACGACTTCCATATTTTCTGCCCCAGTCTGATGCATATCAGGCCTCACTCTTCTTGCCGACGCCGAGAACCTGCCGCTCGAAATCGGTGATCATGCTTATTGCGCGGCTACGATCAGTTTCATTGGTGGTCGGATTGACCGTGGCCTGACGTTCCGCACGGGCGACCGCCTGCGAATACATCTGCTCGGCAATACCGACGCCGCCCTTTTTCGACATCTCGTCGGCAATCTTCTCAGCCATCATGCTCTTCCAGAATTCCCCGGCAGAGCCCTTGCCGTAAACGTCCTCGGTCTCCTTGGGGAGCATGGAATTCACGAAGGTCGAAAGCACCGAGGCTTCGAACTTGCGATATTCCTCCGGCATTTCGGCAACCTTGTTCGGCGCCTCCGGATTGCCGAGACCCGCCGCCGTGCCGGGTGTGTCGATGAATTTCATGGCTGCACCAAAACCCTTGCCAACTTCGGCAAGGCTAGTCGCGGCAAAGGCCGCCTTGTTCGCCTTCAGCTTGGCCTGCGCTTCCTGAACGGCAGTCGGGTCCGCAGCGCGGACGACGTCCATGACCAGATCGCTCGGAGGTGAAATCGCCACGTCAGCTCCCTTCATGACTGCCGCGGACCGCATCCCTAAAGGTGCCCGAGCGCAGCAACAGTTTGAAATGGCACGTGATCCCGCCGATCTCGATTCGAGCCGGCAATCAGTGCAATGACGAGACTATGACGTTCGAAGCTTGCTGGAGGCTGGCCAGTCTATTTGACCCGATCGAGGGCAAGCGTGATATCGATGAGCTCATAGATCGAGTCGTCCGCGGCTTCGCGGTCTTCATGATCACGAGCGTCCTTCATGTTCTCTTCCAGACGGTCGGCCTTGGTGCGCTCCTTGAGAACCTTCATCTCCTGGATCTGCTGAACGCCGGCAAGCTGGCGTTCCTTCGTCGTCAAGCGACCGAACCGTTCGGAATAATGCTGCGAGAACTGTCGATGGACCGGGTTCATCGAGCCGATCGCATCTATGACTTCCTCCATCGACTGATTGACCTCCGCGCGATAGCGGGTGGTGGCCGCAAGCTCGTGTTCGGCCATCGTCTCGAGATGCCGCTGGACCGCAACGAGACGCTTGAGCTTGTCCGACCGCTTGACTGGGCCTGCCATTGCCGCCTCCTAGAAGGACCTGAAGATCGGCGCGAACCCATCCGCATACTGGCGAATGAAGGCGGCGATCGACAGATAGAGAAGGAAAAGCCCGCCCATCAATATGAAGGGCGTCGAGATGAAGAAGATCGGGATCTGCGGCGCCATCTTATTGATGAGGCCGATCGCCACGTTGAACATCAGGCCAAAGATCAGGAATGGGCTTGCAAGCCGCAGCATGATCACGGTCGACGCTCTCAGGGTATCCGTCAGGGTGATCAGTATCTTCTGCGGATCGATCACCGCACCGACCGGCGTTGCCGTGTAAGAATCGACCAGCGCGCGGAACACGATGTGATGGAAATCCATCATGAACAGGAGCAGCAGTCCGCTCAGCGTCAGCAGGATAGTCAGCGAGTTTTCCTGCGAGTCTTCGAAAACGTCGTGGCCGCCAGGCGCCGTGAAACCGATCGAGAGGGTCAGGACCGTGCCGGCAAACTGCATGCCGAGTGTATAAAGCCGGGCGATCAATCCATAAACGGTGCCGATCGCGGCTTCGGTGAAGATCAGGCCAAGATAGGTGGCCGTCGGTTCCGACGCTTTCGGGTAGATCTGATCCCAGAGAACCGGCAGCACGGCCATCGACAGGGCGACGGCCACAAACAACCGCACCTGCACCGGAACGCGACCGCTTCCCAGCCCCGGGAGAACCATCACGCACGTCCCCATACGGCAGAACGCAAGGAAAAGTGCGAGAATGGTCCCCTGCGGGTCGGTAATCATGCGAGAATCGTCCTTTGCGGACAGCCTATCACGAAATGGCGCCGAGTATTTTGATTTCGAGACCCTTGGCGAGTTCTACATGGGAAAGAACGGGCAGGGTCGCGAACAGCCGCTCGATGATCATGCGGACGTAGGAGCGCGTTTCCGGCGAGGTGACGAGCACGAAAGGCAGGCCGCGGTCCATGAATTCACGGATGACCTTTGTCGCCTGTTCGCTGAACTCTTCGAGCGTGCGCGGATCGATGTCGAATTCGACCACTTCGCCCTTGCCGTCCCGCTTCAGCGCCTGATGGAACAGCATGTCCCATTTGTTGCCGAGACGGAGCACACGCAGCACGCCGTTGTCGGCCAGGTCGCCACAGAGCTGCTGCGACATGCGCACGCGCACATGTTCGACGATCTGCTCCGTCTTGCGGACATGCGGAGCAAGCTCGGCTACCGCTTCCAGGATGAGATGCAGGTTGCGGATCGACACGCGCTCGGCAAGCAGAAGCTTCAGCACCGCCTGCAGGCCGGAATAGGACATATGCGACGAGCAGATTTCGTCGGCGAGCTTCTTGTACTCCGGATCGAGACGCTCGATCAGGATCTTGACGTCCTTATAGGACAGAAGCTGCGGAAGGTTGTTGCGGATGACTTCCGACAGGTGGGTCAGCACGACCGAGACGTTGTCGATCGGATGGAAACCCTCACGCTTCAAGTCTTCGGCAAAGGTTTCGAGGATCGACACCGCCGGCATGCCGAAGGCGGGTTCGCGGATCTCGTCGCCCGGGATGCTCGGCTTGCGACCGGATCCGGTCACCACGAGGACGTCGCCGACCCGCAGAGCGTTCGAAGCGATCGTCGTGCCGTGGATGCGGATCTGGTAGGACTTTTCCTGGATCGAGATGTCGTCGGTAACCTTGATTTCCGGCACCACGAAACCGTATTGCGTCGCGAACTTCTTGCGCATCTTGCCGACACGGAAGGCAAGTTCCTGATGGGCACCAAGCAACCGGGTGGAGACCTGCTTGCCGAGAGCGAGCTCGATTTCGGAGGTCTTGAGGACCGATTTGACCGAGTCCTTTTCCGCTTCCTTGGTCTGGACGACCTTCTGCTCTTCGTCTTCGCGACGCGCCTTGTTCTCCGCCTCGATACGGCGCGGAACGAGCCAGGCGCCGAAACCCATCAGGCCGCCGAGTGTCATAAAGGGCAGGAACGGCAGTCCAGGGATGATCGCCAGAAGAGCCATCAGACCAGCCGACATCGAAAGAGCGCGCGGATAGCCGCTCAGCTGGTCGATGACGGCCTTGTCGGTGGAGCCGGCGGTGCCGCCGCGGGTGACCAGGAGGCCGGCGGCGAGAGAAACGATGAGAGCCGGGATCTGCGTGACGATACCGTCACCGACGGACAGCTTCACGAAGACATCGGCGGCTTCGCCGATCTGCATGCCGTGGCGGAAGTAACCGATGATGATGCCGCCGAAGATGTTGATGGCGGTGATGATGAGACCGGCGATCGCGTCGCCGCGCACGAATTTCGATGCACCATCCATGGCCCCGAAGAAGGAGCTTTCTTCTTCGAGCTCGGAGCGGCGGCGTTGCGCTTCCTTCTCGTCGATGATGCCGGCCGAAAGGTCCGCATCGATCGACATCTGTTTGCCGGGGATGGCATCGAGAGTGAAGCGGGCGCCGACTTCCGCGATACGGGTGGCACCCTTGGTGATGACGATGAAGTTCACCGTGACGAGGATCATGAAGACGATCACACCGATCACGAAGTCGCCGGACATGACGAGGCCCGCGAAGCCCTGGATCACGTTGCCGGCCGCGCCATGGCCCTCGTTGCCGTGCGACAGGATCACGCGCGTCGTCGCGATGTTGAGCGACAACCGTATCATGGTGGCAATCAGCAGGATGGTCGGGAAGGACGAGAAGTCCAGCGGCCTCTGGATCCAGAGCGCCACCATCAGGATCAACACCGAGAACGCGATCGAGAAGGCAAGGCCAAGGTCGATCAGAAACGGCGGGATCGGCAGGAAGAGGATGCAGAGGATGGCGACGATGCCGCCCGCAAATCCGAGATCGCGACCGCTCGGGGCTACTTTCGGAATGGATAGTGAAGGTGGTTGCGCCATGACTTTCCCGTCTCTTCATGAGATGGCGGCAGGAAGTACTCCTGCCAGTTCATGTCCTGCCTAAAGGGCGAAGCTTGCGCGAAGGTGGGTAAGCGAAAAAGATCAGGCGGGCCACAACCGGGTCAGAACCCCGATTGCACCCGCGAAAATACCAGATGAGCAAAAAGATTGATCTGGCCGCCGATAAAAGGCGCAGTAATGCCGATCGTGATCATGATGGCGACGATTTTCGGCACGAACGTCAGCGTCATTTCCTGGATCTGAGTCAGAGCCTGGAGAAATGCAATAACGACACCCACGACCATCGCCACAAGGACCGCGGGACCGGAGGCGATCAGGATCGTCCAGATCGCCGCCTGCATGATATCAAGGGCATCGGCCTCATTCATTGCGCCGGCTCCGTCTGCTTTAAAGTTTCGGCGTCATGCCGAGGTATTCCCGCTCTTAGCTACTCGCTGCAGGCTGATTCGAAAGAACGATCCCCGGCTGGATGAGAACCTTATCACCCTTCTCGGTGATCGCCACCAGACCGTCGGAATAGATTTCCACCTGTTTGATGACACCGGTGGTCTTGTCGTCGGCGCTGGTGATCGTCTTGCCGATCATGTCGGCAGCCTGCGAGAACGAGGACGCCTGGATCAGCGACTGCAGGTTCGAGTTCATCTTCACCGACTGCTCGACTTGCGAGAAGGTTGCGAGCTGGGAAATCTGCTGGCTCGCATCCATCGGATCGGTCGGATCCTGATACTTCATCTGCGCGATAAGCAGCTTCAGGAAGTTGTCGTAGTTCAGGCCTGCGGCCGACTTGTCGGACGATGCCGCCTTGCCGTCGCCGGCGGCGTAGGGGTTCTTGGTATTGATCGAGTCTACCGCCACGGTGCGATCTCCTTGCGAATCCGCTCGACTGTCGCCGGCGCGATTTCCCGATTGTTGAGGATACGGTCTTCGATGGAATAGAGCGCGCGGATCGCCTTCAGAGCGTCGAAGGCGCGACCCGATGCAACCATACCGTCGATGCGCTTCAGTTCGGCCAGCATCTCATCATCGGTAAAGCAGGTCAGCAGCATGGCGACCGACTTGCGGAACAGCGCGTTCGACTGTTCCTTGCCATCCGGATTGATGAGCATCATCTGGGCGATGAAATAGAGCTGCCGAAGCGGCGTTGTCGCATCTTCCGGCTGAAGAACGTGGTTCTCCAGCAGGAACGTGACGTCATTGAGAAATTCCAGCGCGACCTTGCGATCAACGCGCAGAACCGCGCCGTTGATGAATATCCGCTCGCCGGATTTCAAAGAGATGCGAAGCGTACTTTTCATTTAAGTCCATCCCTGATGATGGTGGTCACTTCAATTATGCCCTGGAAATTGGTCGATTCACGGTTTCTGATCTTCTCGCATTCCTTCAGTATCCAGATTGCGATCGAGATCAGATCCGCTCGAAGTTCGTTGGCTAACTCGTTGTCCGGATGTTTCAGATCCTCGACAAAACGGATCCAGACACGCCGGGTATAGAACAACGCCTCAACCGTGGTGCGCGTATAGGCTTTCTCATCGCGCGCGGCGATCAGAAGCTCGATAGAGCGATCCAGGGCCTGCCGCTCGCGATCCTTGGCGTTGGCAACGCCGTCCTCCATGATCTCGGCATATGAAAATTGGTACATTCATGTATCCTTCGTCACGAGCCTTCCTTTATTCATCAAAGGAAGTTGGCCAGGCTCAGCTGCTGTATCTTTGCCGTTACTGTATAAGCGGTTTCGAGAAGCGTCTTCATCGTATTGAGACGGGTCGCGGCCTCCTCCGGATCGACGTTCTCCATCGATCCGAGACTGGTCGTCAGAATATCTTTCTGCGCCTGCAACCTTTCCTCAGCCTTGGAGACGCGTTCGGTATAGATACCGATCGACGTCCGCTGCTGGTTGATGCTGCCGTCGCTGTTCATCGCCTTGTTGATGAGGCTTGTGGTGCGAGTGGCGACCGCGGCCCGGGCATCCTTGTCCATCCCGGTCTGCAGGTATTCCATCGAGATGATCGACGCGAAAGCAAAATTGCGCATGCCCTGACTGTTGGCATTGGTCGAGCTTTCGACCACTTCTGTCGGGCTGATGCGGCTCTTCATGTTTTCGTCGCTGGCATCCGAGAAGAAGGTCTTCCAGAAGTCCTGGCCGGCGACGGCCGCCGGATGGGGCGGGCTTGTCAACGGCGCGGAGCCGTCGAACTTGGCTTGCAGATTATCTAGAAAGCCGTCCATCTGGGCCTTCGTCATCTGCTCCTTGCTCGGAATCGCATTGGCGGAGAGATATTGGGTGAGCTCGGCGGCAACGGCGGCCTTGGCCGGTGATCCCGGTGCGAAATAATCCTCCATCGGCTTCACATCGGAATTGATGCCGGAGAAGATATACTCGCCCTGGACTGCGGTATTGGCAAAGTTCGTGAATGCATCAAGCGCGTCGGACATCGCCATGCGCGCCGTCGCCAGGCTTGTTTCGTCGGCCGAGCTTCCAAGCGTCAGGATCGCGCTCTGAATCTTCAAGCCCTGTTCGTTCATGCTCTTGAGCGAAAGTTCAGCGGTTTGGAGACGCTGTGTCGCGAGTGCTGCGGTCGTCAGCAGCGAGTCGGTGCGGCTGATGTCGCGGGAAAGATCGAGAGCGCGCGACGTATTGGCTCCGAGGGCGACGCCGAGATCGGCGTGTTTCTGGCTCACCGCCTCCTGGTTCGCCTTTACCATCTCGCGCTGAACGTTCGAGATGGAGTTTCGCATCGTGGTCTGGATCGACAATGTGGAAATGAAAGAGGTCTTCATGATCAGCTCGCAATATCCAAGAGGGCTTTCATCATATCGTCGACCGTCGACATGAGCTTGGCTCCCGCCTTGTAGGACTGCTCGATATCGAGAAGCAGCGACAGTTCTTCGTCGAGGCTGACGCCCGTGTTGCTGGAAAATGCTTCAAGACTGCGCGACAGCATGGCCGTCTTCGTCTCGTCTGCGGCGGTCGCCGTGCTGCGAAGCTGCTCGAGCCAGCCCATGGAATCGGCCGCAAAAGAGAGGACGTCCGGCGCATCGGCGATTTCCGTGTCCGTATCGAAGGCCATCGGGCTGGTCAGGTTTTGGTTGTACTTGTCGAGGAGGTCCCCGTAGCTGCTGCCGCCCGTGTTGACGACGTAGGTTGCGCCGTTGATGCCGCCGTCGCGCACCTTGTCCGGGGTGCCGGCCGGGGGGACGACCACCGGATTGACGAAGATCTTGGAGGCGAGGCCCGGAACGATCGTGCCGGCAGCGGGAATGGCCGTCTGTGCTGGACGCCGGCGCCATCCTTGTATGTGAAGAGACCCGTCATCGGCGTCAAAGCGCCGGTCGGCCCGGTTTCCGCAAACGAGGTGATCAGACCGCGGGCGATTTCGTCGAGCTGGCTCTGGAAGGTCGGTGCGATCTTGTCGCGGATCTGCATATGGGCCTGAATGGAGCCCTTGGCGGTGGTGTTGCCCGAATCTCCGGGCTTGAGCGCCACGCCGTCGATATAAACACCGTTGCCGGAGGTCGATGCGTCGAAAGCGGCTGTCTGCTGGAATGTCACCTTGCGCGGTACCGCCTCGAACAGCGTCGTGCCGTCCGTGGTGTAGAGCACCATGTCGTTGCCGCCGCGCGTATAAGACGTGACGCCGACGATTTCCGAGATCTTCTTGACGAGGCCATCGCGCTCGTCGAGAGAGTCGTTCGGGTCGGCGCCGCTGGAGACCGCGTTCTTGACCTGGTTGTTGACGGTCTCGAATTTCGCAAGCAGCGCGTTCAGATCGATGACGTTCTGCTTGATCTGATCGTCCGCGTCCTTGCGGATCTGCTGAAGCTTGTCGGAAGCGATATTGAGGCCGGCCGCCACGTCCCGCGCGCTCGAAATGAAGGAGATGCCGATGCCGGTATCGTTCGCCTTTCCGGCGAAGGCATCGAGGTTGTTGCGGAATGCCGCGATCAGCTTGGCGGGGGAGAGCTCGTTGTCGTTCCCCCCCATCAGGTTCTTGATCTCCTGGAGGCCGTCCAGCACCGTCCGCTGGCCGCTTGCGATCGACGAGCTTGCGATCGTCTGGCGCAGGAGCGGCTCGTTCTGGGACCGTGTAATGTCGCCGATCATGGCCCCGTTGCCGCCGGTCACGACCATCGCGGATCGGCGGCTGTAATCGGGGTTTTGTGCATTAGCGATGTTCTTCGCCGATACCGCCGACTGAGTGCCGGAGTTGGTGAAGATCGATTGTGCCGTAGACAATGCTGATGCGAGCGACATTTTTTACTAACCTCTTGAGACTTATTCTCTCGATCGTCGGTCCGATTATCTCTTCAGATTGATCAGGACGTCCATCAGGTCCGAACCGGTCTGGAAGACCTTTGAATTCGCGGTGTAGACACGCTGCGATTCGATCATTTCAGTGAGCTCGCTGGCGATATCGACGTTGGAGCTTTCAAGCGCGCCGGAATAGACCTGGCCGAAGGCGCCGGATTGCGGGAAGCCGATGGTGACGACGCCCGAGTCATTGGTCGGCAGGAAGACGTTGCCGTTCTGCGGAAGTAGCTTGTCGATGCTCGGAACTGTTGCGAGCGCGACCTGGTAGATAGGGCGACGGCCACCATCCTGGTAGACCGCCGTGACCAGACCGTCGCCGCCGATTTCGACATCGGTGATCGGGCTCGGCGCATTGCCGTCAATGATACCCTTGCCCGGCGTGAAGGCGGCTGCGAACTGCGTCATTTCCGAAAGGTCGATCTTGATCGCCTGCGAGGGAGTTGCGCCGTCGGTCGGGTCGACGAAGGTGATGGACTTGTCGGAACCTGTCGGCGGAGGACCAGCGGAATAAGCGGCCGTCTGCAGCTTGTTCGTGTTCGGGTCGAACACGAGATTTGCCGTCTGCTTGACGAGGTTTGCAGCCGGAACCGCCACGTAGGGGAAACCGCCGTTGGTCGACTGATCCTGGCGATAGACCGACACTTCCCATGTATCGGGACCGGTACCGGTCTTGGTGTAGTAGAAGTCGTAGAGCACTTTGCTACCGGCATGGTCGTAGGCCGTCAGCGAGCTCTTGTTGGTGATGACACTGCCTGCGACGTTGTCGCTCGGACGAGTGCCGGCAGGCACAACGGCCGCTCCCTTGTCCAGGTTGGCAGGGAAGCTGCCCGTGCTGGACGGCGAAGAGACCATCCCGAAGTCGTTGATGTTGATTTCTTCGAGACCGTTGAAGCCGTTGACGACGGCTGCCGGCGGGTTCGAGCCGTAGGGATAACCCATCAGGTTGAAGCCGGCAGTGTTCTTGAGGAAGCCCGTCGCATCCTTCACGAAGGCACCGGCGCGGGTCAGGTAAGGAGTACCGTTCGGATCGCTGACGATGAAGAAGCCTTCGCCCTGGATGGCAAGATCGGTCGAGGAGGTGGTGTACTGGATGCCACCCTGGTCTGCGATGCTGTAGCGAACGTTGGTTTCGACACCGCCGGAAGAATACGAACCCTGAGTCGAGGGCAGGACCAGCGTTGAGAACGCCGTGGAAGAACGCTTGTAACCGACGGTGCTCGAATTCGCGATGTTATCGCCAACAGTACCGAGACGGTTTGCCTGAGCGTTCATGCCCGAGACGGCCGTTTTCATCGTGCCGAAAATACTCATAGGAAATCTCCTTTTTGTCTGATGGAGAGAGTAAGTGGCGGGCCTTGCGTGAAGCTGTCTGCTTACGGTTCCCGCCGAAAATATGCGGCAAGGCCCTTTTGGAAAATCAGCTCCAGTCGATGCAATAACCAAGGAAACGCTTGGAATCGACCGGATCGAAGCCGAGCTTCTTGCGCAGCTTCTTGCGCAGCTTGCTGATGTGGCTTTCGACGACGTTCTCTTCGACTTCTTCGTCGAAGATGCCGTAGATGGCATTGAAGATCTGGGTCTTGGAAACGCGACGACCGCGGTTGGAGACCAGGTATTCGAGGATGCGGCGCTCGCGGCGCGGCAGGGCGAAGACATCGCCGTCGATTTCCGGATCACGACCGTCGGAGAACACCCGGATCGAACCGATATCGGTGAAATTCGAGATTGCCTTCAGCCGACGACGGATCGCCGCGGCACGCGCCAGGATCTCGCGGGGATGGATGGGCTTGCGCACCACGTCGTCCACGCCGCTGTCGAAGAAGGCAAGGGTCGCCTCCAGAGAGGGCTGATCGCTGACTGCGATCACCGGTGCCATGGACCGGTCCCGGATGGCCCGCGGCAGTTCGAGCGTACGCTCGCCCTGACCGATCAGGAACGCCTCGACCGCGGCGATGTCCGAATCAGCCGCCGTGCTCACCCATTCGCCGAATTCTTTTGGATCGAACCCCTGGGACGGAATTCCTTCGCGTCCAAAAAGAGATGTGTATCCGTCTTTCACGAGCTCACGCTCATCAACCACTACGATCATTCGTCCGCCTCCGAATCACTTGTGGTGCTTCAATATGTCTATGGGTACGAATCGGCGGAATCCGAGACAAGCTGTGTGAAGTTAACCAAACAAATTAATAGTTGATTAATAACTGCACCGCGATTTGCACTAGATGTAGTGGGTGTATCGATTTTGAACACAAGTTTCCGGTGGAAAAATTAACGCATCGTAAAAGAAGGCTTGCATGGCCATTTTTGCCATAAATGCAAACCGCTGCAATTTTGCGATTCTTTATTTTAACGATTCAACTACAGATTGCTTAGCTGGCGCAGAACCGGGAAGCGTTGGAGGTCCACTCTCCGTAGCCTGTGGCGACGAGATTGCTGATCACCCGGCAGACATATTGCTTCTGAGCGGGATTGTTATTCGGTCCGGCGTGGTATCGCGCCACCGCCATCGTCCAAGTTTCGTGTTTGTCGTGCAGGTTCCGGAGGAACTTTGCCGCGTATTCAACATTGCGTTTCGGGTCGAACATCTCTTCCGGGGACGAAAAATTTTCGCCGTGGAAGTAGTGGTTGATCTGCATGCAGCCGATGTCGATGAGCTTCATGCCCTGCCGCTTGGCGTCGTAAAAGGTCGTCATCGCCGCCTGCTGCGAGGGTGGAAAAAAGGCCTTTCCCTCGACATTCATGGCATAGGCGCTGAGGCTGCCCTTGCGGCCGGTCTCGGTCAGACCGACCGAATAGAGAATACCTTCCGGTACGCCGTATTTTGCCGCGGCTGCCTGTATTTCCCGTTCGCAGACGCCGGAATTGACCGATGAACCTGTGGCCGGCGCGCTGCTGGCCGGCGTTCTGACGGGCGCGCGGCGCGTGATGGCAGCTCGGCTCGGAGGTGCGGCGGGCGCAGCGCCTTGCTGCGTTCCCCAACCTCCAGAACTGAAGAGCGACCCGGCGTCGACGTCAAAGGTAGAGCTGACCAGGACGAGCGCCGCCAGGAGCGGTCCCCGCCACATTGTCCGATGCCGCGTCATTTGCATTCCTCGTCCCCTGATCGGCGGCCTGGCGCTCCCCATTCTGCTGCTGGCCACGACCGGCAGCCTGGCCTTGGCGCCCACCTTCGGCCATGGCCTGCTGGCCCGTCTGGCCGGGCTGCCCCTGCTGGCTGCTGGCACCGTCGGAATCTGCCGTCGGCGCGATGCTGATGGTCACCTGATCGACGGCAAAGCCCTGCGCACGCAGCGCATCGAGAATACCGCCGCTGTCCTCGCTGAGCTGCCTGTAGGCCGCCCGCGTCTCGACGGTGAGATGAACATTCAGCTCCTCGCCGTGAAGCCGCAGCATGGCCGTCACCGCGCCGAGATCGTGCGGGTTCATCTGCAGCTTCAGAGTATTCACGACAGTGCCGGTGCTGCTTTGCGCAGCGGCATTCGAAAGAGCCGAACTGGGGCTCATGGCGCCGGCCCATTCCGGGTCACCCGACAACATCGCCGCGAGATTGGCGCCGTTCGAATTCGCTGCGAGCCCGAGGAACCGGCGCGCGTCGAGCACGGTAACGTTTTCCGCGACCCCGTTCGACGGCACTCTGGGCTCCATGGCGCCGCGTTCGCCTCGACCACCGACAGTCATATCGACATGCTGGTCGCCACGTGCATTGCTGAAACGGAAGACACGGGTGCCGGGAGCGCTCGTGTCGGTATCCACCGGCGTCGAAAGCGGATCACCGTCCGCCTCACTCCGCACGCCGGCGTGCTTGGCATCCTTGACGGCAAGAGCATCGCCTTCGTGCCCGCTACCGTCCTGACCTTTTGCCCGCTTGTTCGGCTGCTGCCCGGGCGCATTCTTCGATATCATCGCGCTGATCTCGCCGACGCTCGTTTCGCCGCTCGTCAAAAGCGAGAGCATGTCGGTGATCTTGGCATCGTCTGCGACCAGCATGGAGAGGTCGAGATCTTCGCTGCCGTCCGTCTCCGTCGCCGCAGCCTTTTCGGATCTGGCGGCGCGCTTGCCCTGAACCTCGTCCGACTTCCGCGCGACGGCTTTCGCGGCCTCCAGGGCCTCGCGAAGCTTTTTCTCGGCAGGGGTCACCTGCTTTTCCTTGGGCCCGTTCGCAGCGGCCTGCTTCAGAGCGCCTGCGGTTTCTTCCGTCTCCTCGATCGGGCGGCGGAGTGATTCCGGTTTGATGTCGATGATCGGCTTTGGCTTGCCGTGCTTCACGTCGCCGGCCATGCGCTCTTCCGCAGAAGACGCGCGAGCGCCCTCCTCCGGTACGTCCTTATTGTTCGGAGATGCATCGCGGTCAAAACCGGAAAGAGCGTCGGAGAACCCAGAGGAACCATCGGCGCCTTTGCGACCGGCAACACCCTGCTTCGTGGACGAAGCCGCATCGGCCGCGCCAGTCTTACCACCACCAAGAATGTCTGTAATCATTTGGAAGCGTTCTCCTCCTTCAGCATTGCGTCGATAGCACTCAATTTCGAACGACCGCTATCGACGAATGTCTGGAAGGCCGGATCGAATTTGGCAGCGGTGCCGGCCATCGGACGTTCCGTGGCGGAGGCAGGCCCAGCGATCTCATTCCTGGGCAACGCGACTGGAGATTTCGCGTCTTCTGTATTAGTCAGTTTGATAGCTTTATCTTGTGCGAGGCTGTCGGCGACGGGCCGGCTAACGACCTGCTCTGCCACTGTTTTTGCCGCCTGCCTCAATGCGCGGTCACGCGGCGAAAGAGTTTCCTCGGGAACGTCGGCTATCGCCTGGATGGCCTGCCCGATGTCCTTGGTAGGGATATTGGCAAATCCGCCGTAAAGCTTCGCGAGCGCCTCGGGCGTCGGACTTTTGGCGAGTGTTTCGGCCTTTGCGGAGGCGAGGCGCGCAAGATCGTTCTTGCCGGCGATTGCCGCCGAGCGAGCGATGCGCAGGAAAATCTCACGACGCCGGTCGGCGTCCATGAATTCCACCGCTCCGTCGATATCGTCCTGCGTGATCTCACCGAAGTGGCCGACGACCAGCTGCACGAAGAAATCGGCGAATTGGCTGGCGTAGGGCGAATGGATGAAACGCCGCGCGTATTTGCGTGAATAGGAGAGCGCCTGGGCCACCATGTTGGCATCGACGGTGATCGCGACCGATCGGCGCAAAGCGGCTTCCTCGATGATTGTGCCCGGCGCGGTCAAGCGCGCCCAGTCATAAAAGACCAAAGCGCCCTTCGGATCCTTGGCGACCATCACGTTTCCGCTGACGAGCGAAAGGTAGGGGCCGATCTTCTCGTCGCGATATTCCTTGGCCATTTCGCTCAGACTTTTTTCGATCAGCGTCCCGCGGCCGCCGAGATACTTTCTCAGCCCATCGGCAACGCGATTGTCGAAATTGCCTGCAACGTCGCGCGAGGCGAGATATTCGAGCGTCGCGGGATTGCCGCCGCTCATGGCATAGACCAATGCAGCGTCGACATTGCGCGGATCCTCGAAGACCGACGGTTCGGCAGTCCGCAGGCGCTGATCGATCGTTTCCAGCATGAAACGTTGCATTTCGGCGGCCGAATGGTCGCCGAGCACGACGGAATCCTGCACGAACTGCAGGGACCTGAGCATCGCATAGGGCGCAAGGTCCGCACGATCCTGAGCCGATGCCGCAGGCGCGAGTGCAACCCCGAGCACGAGGCCAGCTGCAACTAAGGACTTTATGCCCACAGCCATCACTATCCCTCGTCCGACCCGATCAGGATTTCGATACGTCGATTGCCAGCGGCGAGCGGATCCGCCGGGACCTGCAGGCGCCTGTCGGCGAAGCCGGAAACCTGCTTGATACGATCCTCCGCCAGGCCGCCATGCACCAGCATGTAGTAGGCGCTGTGAGCGCGGGACATGGAAAGACGCCAGTTGTCGTTCTCGGTGCCCTTGAACTGACGGCCGTCGGTGTGTCCGCGCAGGACGATACTGCCCTTGCGGTCCTTGAGGATTTGGCCGATCTTCTCCATTGCCAGCACCATTTCGCGACGCGGTACGGCCGAACCGATATTAAACATCGGGTCGTCGGTCTGGTCCGAAATCGAGACGAGCAGACCGCCTTCTGCAGGCGTTACGACGAGACCTTCCGCCAGCTTGCCGGCAATGCCGGAAATCTGCTGCTGGATTTCCTTCTTCAGCTCGTCGGCAGCCTTCAGCTCGGCCACTTGTTCCGCCTTCGCGCCATCCTCCGGCTTCTGGCCCTTGAGATTGGCCGGTTTCACGGCCTCGGCGCCCGACGGCGTCTGAGGCTTGTCCAGCTGGGTCGGATCCGGGCGCGGAGTCGGGATGGCGACAGCCATCTGGGTCTGTTGCAGCTGTGTCTTGGCTTCCGTGGACTGCGGGGCCTGCTGATATTGCGGCGCCTGCCCCATCTGGGCCAATGGATCGTCGCTCGCCGTGGTCTTGACGGCTTTTTCAGGTCCGTCGGCGCGGGTCACCTGCATCTGTTTGGTCCAAAAGTCCGGATCGAACGGATCGCGATAGGCCTGACCGCCGTCGGCACCGGTCGCGGGGCCCGAGTCACTGGCGCCGCCCTCGCCCTTGGCGCTGACATTGGCCTGCTGGCCAACCTGCTGGGCAATTTCGGCAAGAACGGAATAGGGATTTTCGAAGAAATCCGCTTCGGAATAATTGGGTTCGTCGCCGGACGTCGAGGTCATGTCCTCGCCGGTCGCTGCCGCGGAGCCCTGAACGTCACCCTCCGCCTTGACCTTCGACTTCTCGCCCTTCTCCTGACCCTCGGCCGCATCGACCGGCTTTTCCAATCCCTTCGAGGCCGGGGTCTCGTCGGAAAGCTTGATCGGGTTGAAATAGCTCGCCATCGAGGCCTTCGTCTCCTCGTTGGCGGCGTTGACCAGCCACATGACGAGGAAAAACGCCATCATCGCAGTCATGAAGTCGGCATAGGCGATCTTCCAGGCGCCACCATGGACGCCTTCGTCGTGTGCGCCGCCATGTCGCTTGACGATGACGACCTCGTTCTTGCCGTGGTGATGGTTTTCGCCTTCGCTCATCCCAATACCTTCTTCAGACCCGCCAACCACGCAGACATGCGGGTCACAAGGGCGGTTTCGCCGATGTCGACCGCAATATCGAGGTCAGGCGCTTCGATATGGCGCAGGAGTTGGGTGGGCGCTCCAAGCGCAGTTTTCAGTTTTTCGAACAGATGCACCGGACCGCGAACCGTCAATGTGCCGACGTCGCCCTCGAGCATGGCGCTGCGGATGATGTCGGCCATGTCGGAGATCGCCTTGGCGACCAGCGCTTCGTCGAGGAGGGGCGACAGGATCCGTGCCGTCTGGTCGCTGACGGCCTGCGCCGTCAGCCCGGCAATGTCCTGAAGGCCCATCGAGATCGTCGTAGCCACTTCGGTCTCATATTTTTCGTGCAGCGCTGCGATTTCCTGCGCATGTGCGGCCAAAAGCGCTTGCCGCTCCTCGTCAAAACGCTGCTGAAGTTCCTCCGACGCTGCCTCGTGACCCTTCGCATAAGCCTCGGTGCGCTCGGCTTCGATATCGATTGGTTCTTCGACCATGGCGGGAAATGCCAGATCGTCTTCGAGACCATCGCCGAAACCATCGGCCGACAGGGATAAAGGCAGGGTCTGCGGCTCGCTGAAATCCTTCAGATAGCGGGCGATCGAAGCACTCATCGTGAGCCCCCCCGCCCTGCCGTCGCCTTTCGTGCGGGGCTCGTCATGAGCCTCCCGAAAGCGCAAATCGTCACCGCTGCAATCATCGTATCATCCCGACAAGGTTGCCATTCATCTGTCCTCGGCGACACAAGACACTTCGCCGGACTTTAACGGAACGGTAGGAAGTTAAACTTGCGCGAGGATGAAGATGCCGTATCGCCTCGAACCTCGCGGACAGGTCCGGCCGAGTATTATCGGGCGACGGAGTGACCGGCGCCGCTCAATCTTACCCCTGCCGGAACAACTGCAGGATGTTTTCGGCGTTGCTGTTGGCGATCTGAAGCGACTGAATGCCGAGTTGCTGCTGGGTCTGGAGCGCCTTCAGACGGGTCGACTCTTCGTTCATGTCCGCATCGACCAACCGGCCGACACCCTTGTCGATCACGTCCGTCAGCGAGGCCACAAAGCTCTCCTGCAGATCGATGCGCTTCTGGATCGAACCAAGGCTCGAAGCAGCACTGGTCATGGCCAAAAGCTGTTTGTCGAGGAACCGCTCCATCATATCGAGCACGGCATCCGTGTTCGGCGCCGAGCCAGGGACCATCGTGTTCATCTTCACCACGAGATCATTCAGCTTGTTGATGTCGAGATTGGTCACGGACATCCCAAGTTTTCGATTGTTGAGATTGTTCGCGGCAGTGACGACGAAGTAATATTTTGTGGTGCCGTCATCATGCGCCGGCGTCGTTACCGCGGGCGCCGTCGCCGGATCGGTCGTCGTGACTTGTGCCCATTTGCCTTCGGCGACCTTCAGATAGAAATTACCGCCGACGGCATAGATGCTCGTATCGATTGTATTCGTGTCGGCACCGAGTGCCGTCAGCTGGCTTTCGGTCAGGAACGAGACGGCGTAGGATGCGTTGGTCGCGCCCATCGTGCCGTTGCTCGTGGCAATATCGACGGGCGTCTCGCTCTCGGCAACGAACTTGACGGACGAATCGAGAATCCCGAGATTGCCGCCATTGAGGTCGAAAAGGACGGTTTTGGAATCGAGCGTATAATCGACGGTCTTGACCGCGACATCGCCGGAAGCGGTGCGGGTGAACGACGCGACGACCTGTTTGATGACCGGCCGTTCCTGGGCGTTGGTACCGCCGTCGCTGATATAATCCTGAAGCCAGTTCTCGCCGGAGAAGGTCGCTGAGTCCGAGATGCTCTTCAGCTGTTCCTGGAGCTGGGCGATTTCTTCCTGGATCTTGCCGCGATTGGCGCCGACGCCATAGGCAGCAACGATCTTGGACTTGATTTCGACGACGGTGTCGATCGCACTTTCCATCGCCGTGTAGGCCGTATCGACCTTGGCGGCCCCGAGACCAAGCGCGTCCTGGATCGTCGAAAGCGCGTGATTGTCCGACCGCATCGTCGTTGCGATCGACCAATAGGCGGCATTGTCGGCTGCCGTCTGGACACGCATGCCCGAGGAAACCCGCGCCTGGGTCACTTCCATACTGCGGTCGATCGAGCGCAGCGTCTGCAGGGCAGCCATAGCGGCGGGATTGGTCAGGATACTGGTCATAGGCCGTGCCTCGGTCAAATATTCTGGAAATCCGGGGTATTTTCACCGGAAACGACGAGAGGCATCATGCGTACCGCCACTCAGCATCACAGAATGCGGGCGGTCTGTCGTTCTTAACAAATCGTTAAGTCGACAGTTAGCAAAGGCAATTGTGGATTGGCAAGATGTTAATGAAGTCTTAACGGCGGTATCCGACAACCGTGCAGGTTTCGCGCAAGCCACGCGCCAAAATGCGGAAAAACCGCGTCCCTTTCGAGACGCGGTCTTCTTTTCCGGAATATTTGCTGCCACGTCAGAGCGGGACGAACCGCTCCTAGCCTAGAGCGCCGCTTACTGACGAAACAGCGACAGAATATTCTCGGAACTGGAGTTGGCGATCGAAAGCGACTGGATCGCCAGCTGCTGCTGGGTCTGCAGTGCCTTGAGCTTGGTCGACTCTTCGCTCATGTCCGCATCCACCAATCGGCCGATACCCTTGTCGATGGAGTCGGTCAGCTTGGAGACGAAGTCGGACTGCATATCAATACGCTTGGAGATCGACCCGAGTTTTGCGGTAGCGCTGATAAGCGCTTCGAGCTGGCCGTCGACGAAGGAGTTGAGGGCCCCCATGAGGTCCGCGTCGGTGGCCTTGGTCCCCATGCCGAGGTAACTGACACCGTTGGAATTGCGGTAATCGTCCAGCTTGGTGATATTCAGTTCGGAGATCGAAACGTTGGCGGCGTATTTGATACCGCCCGTTGCGGTCGCACCGGCCGAGTAGTCGTAGCCCTTGGTGGTGTAGATGGCATCGATATAGGCGCCACCGATCTTGATGAGGTAGGTGCCGCTGGAACCCGAGGTATAGACGCCGTTGGTATCGCCCTTCATGTAGACGCCGCCGCCAACATCCTTCCAGATCGCGTCCGTTGCGTATATCGCGGCTGTATTGATCTTGCCGAAGTATTCCTTGTGATTGGTCGTGCCGTCGTCGTAGTTGATCGAGCGGAAGCCGCTGTAGGAATTGCCGTCGAGCAGACCGGCATGGCCGCCGCTCAAGTCGAACAGAACATTCGTTTCGTTCAGGACGACATCCACCGATTTGACCGCAACATTGCCGTCCGGATCACGGATGAACGAGCTGACAACCTGCTTGACGACCGGGTTGGCCGCATAAATGAGGCCTGTAGTGGCGTTCGTGGCGCCACCGACTTCTGCCTGCAGCCAGTTTTCACCGGAGAACGAGGCGGAGGATGTGATGCTTTTCAGCTGATCCTGGAGCTGCGAGATTTCTGCCTGGATCTTCGACTTGTCGACGCCTGCTTCAGAGGCGGTAACGAGCTTGTTCTTGATTTCCTTGACGACGTCGACAACGCTTTCCATTGCGGAATAGGCCGTATCGACCTTGGCAGCGCCGAGACCGAGTGCGTCCTGCACAGCGGAAAGCGCACCGTTGTCGGAACGCATGGTGGTCGCGATCGACCAGTAGGCAGCGTTGTCGGACGCGGTACCGACGCGCAGGCCGGAGGAAACCCGGCTCTGGGTGGTCTGCATCTGACCATCGAGATTGCGCAGAGTCTGGAGTGCAGCCATGGCTGCTACATTGGTAAGAATGCTGGTCATTTGATTGCCCCTTGATTGGCTAGATGGAAGGGACATTTCCGGGATCACACCGGTGAACGTTGGCTTGGCCTGATGCCTGTTAACCTCTTCTTCGTCTTGGTTAACCCATCGTTTCGATGAGCTCAGTTAAGGTGGAAATGGTTAACAAAGGTTAAACGGTATTTACGAAAGTTAACAAAAACTACCGGGGCATAAAAAAAGCCGCGCCTGGGAAGGGCGCGGCTCCTTGATGCGATATCTGCGCGTCTTACTGACGGAAGAGCGACAGGATGTTCTGCGAGTCGGAGTTGGCGATCGAAAGCGACTGGATCGCCAGCTGCTGCTGGGTCTGCAGTGCCTTGAGCCTGGTCGACTCTTCGTTCATGTCGGCATCCACCAGTCGGCCGACACCCTTGTCGATCGAGTCCGTCAGCTTCGAGACGAAGTCCGTCTGCATCTCGAGGCGCTTCGAAACAGCCCCGAGCTTGGCAGCCGCACTCGCCATCGATTCCAGCTGACCGTCGACGAACGAGGTCAGTGCAGCCATGAGGTCTTCGTCAGTCGCCTTCGTACCGAGACCAAGGTAGCTGACGCCGCTGGAGTCGCGATAATCCTTGAGCTTGGTGATGTCGAGGTCGGAAACCGAGACGTCAGTTCCGTACTTGATGCCGCCGGTAGCAGTCGCACCAGCCGAGAAGTCGTAACCCTTGGTGGTGTAGACGGCATCGATGTAAGCACCGCCGACCTTGATCAGGTAGGTGCCGTTGGAACCCGACGAATAGACGCCGTTGGTATCGCCCTTCATGAAGACGCCGCCGCCGATGTCCTTCCAGACAGCGTTGGTCGCGTAGTAGGAAGACGTGTTGATCTTGCCGAAGTATTCCTTGTGGTTTGTCGTGCCGTCGTCGAAGTTGATGGCGCGGAAACCGTTGAGGGCGTTGGCGTCGAGAAGACCGCCGCGACCGCCGCTCAGGTCGAACAGAACGTTCTGCTCGTCGAGAACAACGTTGACGGTCTTGACCGAGACGTTGCCGTCGCCGTCACGAACGAACGAACCGACCAGCTGCTTGGTGATTTCGCTCGAGGCGTAGATGACGCCCGTGGTGGCGCTCTGCGAACCGCCGATTTCGGCCTGCAGCCAGTTTTCGCCGGAGAACGACGCGGAGGAAGCGATGCTCTTCAGCTGGCTCTGCAGCTGGGTGATTTCTTCCTGGACCTTCGACTTGTCGACGCCCGGTTCGGAAGCTGCAACCAGCTTGTTCTTGATTTCCTTGACGACGTCGATTGCCGATTCCATGGCGGAATAGGCAGTGTCGACCTTGGCAGCGCCGAGGCCGAGGGCGTCTTGAACTGCCGAGAGCGCACCATTGTCGGAACGCATGGTGGTCGCGATCGACCAGTAGGCGGCGTTGTCGGAGGCGGTTCCGACGCGCAGGCCCGAGGAAACCCGGCTCTGCGTGGATTCCATGTCGGACGCGATGCCGCGCAAAGTTTGGAGAGCAGACATAGCTGCGATGTTGGTAAGAATACTAGTCATTTTAGGTGCCCCTTGAGTGGCTGATTACGAAAAGGGACATCCCGGATTTCACCGGGAACAGCGCACAGCGTCATGCTTGTTAACCATTTAATTTTCTTGGTTAACTCACTGTTTCGATGATCCTAGGTAAACCCAATATGGTTAATGAAGATTGAAGCGAATTAAGAAAATGAAAAAGCCGCGTCCGAATTCGGACGCGGCTTCTTTTTGGATCCATGGCGCGGTCAGCCTCCGCGCCATATTTCCAGTTCGGATTAACGGAAGAGCGACAGGATGTTCTGCGAGTCGGAGTTGGCGATCGAAAGCGACTGGATCGCCAGCTGCTGCTGGGTCTGCAGTGCCTTGAGCTTGGTCGACTCTTCGTTCATGTCGGCATCCACCAGTCGGCCGACGCCCTTGTCGATGGAGTCCGTCAGCTTCGAGACGAAGTCCGTCTGCAGATCAAGACGCTTCGAAACAGCACCGAGCTTGGCAGTCGCGCTGTTCATTGCTTCCAGCTGACCGTCGACGAACGAGGTCAGTGCAGCCATGAGGTCTTCATCACTGGCTCTGGTACCGAGGCCAAGGTAGCTGACGCCGCTGGAGTCGCGATAGTCCTTGAGCTTGGTGATGTCGAGGTCGGAAACCGAGATGTCAGTTCCGTACTTGATGCCGGCCGTTGCAGTCGCACCAGCCGAGAAGTCGTAGCCCTTGGTGGTGTAGACGGCATCGATGTAAGCACCGCCGACCTTCATCAGGTAGGTGCCGTTGGAACCCGACGAATAGACGCCGTTGGTATCGCCCTTCATGAAGACGCCGCCGCCGATGTCCTTCCAGACAGCGTTGGTTGCGTAGTAGGAAGACGTGTTGATCTTGCCGAAGTATTCCTTGTGGTTGGTCGTGCCGTCGTCGAAGTTGATGGCGCGGAAACCGTTGAGGGCGTTGGCGTCGAGAAGACCGCCGTGGCCGCCGCTCAGGTCGAACAGGACGTTCTGCTCGTCGAGAACAACGTTGATGGTCTTGACCGAGACGTTGCCGTCGCCGTCACGAACGAACGAACCGACCAGCTGCTTGGTGATTTCGCTCGAGGCGTAGATGACGCCCGTGGTGGCGCTCTGCGAACCGCCGATTTCGGCCTGCAGCCAGTTTTCGCCGGAGAACGAAGCGGAGGAAGCGATGCTCTTCAGCTGGCTCTGCAGCTGGGTGATTTCTTCCTGGACCTTGGACTTGTCGACGCCCGGTTCGGAAGCTGCAACCAGCTTGTTCTTGATTTCCTTGACGACGTCGATTGCCGATTCCATGGCGGAATAGGCAGTGTCGACCTTGGCAGCGCCGAGGCCGAGGGCGTCCTGGACCGTCGAAAGGGCGCCCTTGTCGGAACGCATGGTGGTCGCGATCGACCAGTAGGCAGCGTTGTCGGAAGCAGAGCCGACGCGCAGGCCCGAGGAAACTCGGCTCTGCGTGGATTCCATGTCGGAACCGATACCACGCAGAGTCTGAAGCGCGGCCATCGCCGCAATGTTGGTAAGAATGCTAGTCATATTGATTGCCCCTTGAATGGCTACTTGCAGGAAGGGACATTCCGGAATTCACCGGGAACAGCGGACAGCGTCATGCTTGTTAACCATTTAATTTTCTTGGTTAACTCACCGTTTCGATGGCTCAAGATAACCGCAATATGATTAAGGAACATTGAAGCGAACCGGAAAAACAAAAGGGCCGCGTCCGAATTCGGACGCGGCCCTTTTTCTGAGGTCAATGGCGCGGTTAGCCTCCGCGCCATATTTCCAGTTCCGATTAACGGAAGAGCGACAGGATATTCTGCGAGTCGGAGTTGGCGATCGAAAGCGACTGGATCGCCAGCTGCTGCTGGGTCTGCAGTGCCTTGAGCTTGGTCGACTCTTCGTTCATGTCGGCATCCACCAGTCGGCCGATACCCTTGTCGATCGAGTCCGTCAGCTTCGAGACGAAGTCGGACTGCATATCGATACGCTTCGATACCGCACCGAGCTTGGCAGCCGCGCTGCTCATCGATTCCAGCTGACCGTCGACGAACGAGGTCAGTGCAGCCATGAGGTCTTCATCGCTGGCCTTTGTACCGAGACCGAGGTAGCTCGCCCCGTTGGAGTCGCGATAGTCCTTGAGCTTGGTGATGTCGAGGTCGGAAACCGAGACGTCCGCTCCATACTTGATGCCGCTCGTTGCAGTCGCACCGGCCGAGAAGTCGTAGCCCTTGGTGGTGTAGACGGCATCGATGTAAGCACCGCCGACCTTCATCAGGTAGGTACCGTTGGAACCCGACGAATAGACGCCGTTGGTATCGCCCTTCATGAAGACGCCGCCGCCGATGTCCTTCCAGACAGCGTTGGTTGCGTAGTAGGAAGACGTGTTGATCTTGCCGAAATATTCCTTGTGGTTGGTCGTGCCGTCATCGAAGTTGATGGCGCGGAAACCGTTGAGAGCGTTGGCGTCGAGAAGACCGCCGCGGCCGCCGCTCAAGTCGAACAGGACGTTCTGCTCGTCGAGAACAACGTTGACGGTCTTGACCGAGACGTTGCCGTCGCTGTCGCGAACGAACGAGCCGACCAGCTGCTTGGTGATTTCGCTCGAAGCGTAGAGGACGCCCGTGGTGGCGCTCTGCGAACCGCCGATTTCGGCCTGCAGCCAGTTTTCGCCGGAGAACGACGCGGAGGAAGCGATGCTCTTCAGCTGGCTCTGCAGCTGGGTGATTTCTTCCTGGACCTTCGACTTGTCGACGCCCGGTTCAGCGGCGGCAACCAGCTTGTTCTTGATTTCCTTGACGACGTCGATTGCCGATTCCATGGCGGAATAGGCAGTGTCGACCTTGGCAGCGCCGAGGCCGAGGGCGTCCTGGACCGTGGAGAGCGAGCCCTTGTCGGACCGCATGGTGGTCGCGATCGACCAGTAGGCAGCGTTGTCGGAAGCAGAGCCGACGCGCAGGCCCGAGGAAACTCGGCTCTGCGTGGATTCCATGTCGTTGCTGATGCCGCGCAGCGTCTGAAGCGCGGCCATCGCCGACACGTTGGTGAGAATGCTAGCCATAGTTGATTGTCCCTTTGAACGAAATACCTGGAGGGGGACATACCGGACTGTATATTTTACCGGCACTTCGGTCCGGCATCATGCCAACTCGGTCTCTTCAATCTGAAGGAACACCAAACCCGTCGTGTGAGGCAAATCTCGCAGCATTTCCTTTCTAAGTTCTTTAAACAACGAGGGGAGCTAAAAGGCGTTCGACCGATATGATTAACAAAAGATTGACAAAAATTCCGCTTCTGCGAGGTCGGCTTCATGCAAGCTTGGCTTGCCACGATGCGCGGTGAAGCCGATTTGCCGGGACGCCGGCACAACTTTACTGGAGCGGGAAGCCTTGAAACCCCTGAAGATACAACGGCAATACGTCGCAGCGCAAAATCACTTCGACAAAAAAGAATATCACGATGTATTGGGCATCCTGAACAAGCTGCTGGATGTTCACAAGGATCCGAGGCACTACGCACTTCTGGGCGCAACTCTGTTGAAGCTCAAGATGAAGACCGAGGCAGCCCAGGCGTTCCAACTTGCCGGGGGCATGGAATCCCCCCATAAGCTCAAATATCTGCGCGAAGCCATGCGGCTTCATTTTTCCAATAACGACGACATCAGCGTCCTTCGCCTCGGCGCACGCATTCTCAAAGAGGCGATCGCTGATCCCGATATGGCAGTTCTGATGTCCGGCGCTCTCATGCGCCAGGAACTGGACGGCGCCCAAGCATTTCGCAATACACTTGCAAGAAGCGACGAACCGACACACCGGCACCTTGCTGCCCGCTCGATCAAGCTTCAGGAACGCAGCGACGAAGAGAACAAGTGCATTCTCGAGATCTTTGAAAGAGATCCCGAAGACCGCATCGTGCGCAATTTCTACCTTTCGGCGATGCGGGACAGCCTCGACTACGATGTGCTGCGGAAATACGAGCCGATCCAGCTAGAGGAAATTGCCCGGGGCGAATTCGAAGCGATCGCAGACGAAGTATCTCTCTTCAATCTGCGCTGGTGCGACGATGAAAAGACGAACGCCATCGCGGGCTCCAGAATGGGCGAGAGAAAGCCCAAAAACGCCGCCTCGAAAAGGCACAACATGCCGCATCGCTGGGGCAGCAAACTGCGCATAGGCTATCTCTCGGCCGACCTTTGGACGGAACACGCCGTCATGAAGGCGCTGCGCGGCATACTGGAATCGCACGACAGAAGCCGTTTCGAAATCACCCTCTTCTGCAACGCCCCTCCCGAACGCCTGCGTAACGACAACAACGCCATCCGCGAGGAATGGGGCAGGGTCGTCAGGGTTCGCAACATGACGGACGACGAAGCCGCCGAGGCTATCAAGGCCGAAAACATCGACATCCTGGTCGACCTGCAGGGACACACTGCAGAAAACAGGGTATTCGTGATGAACCGGCCAGCTGCGCCCGTACATGCGACATGGCTCGGCTATCCGGGCACTGTCGTCAACGTCGATATCGACTATCTCATTGCAGACAGCACGGTGGTGCCGGAAAGCTCCTTCCCGCATTATTACGAGAAGATCTGCTGGATGCCCGAGACGTTCTTCCCGAACGAAGCGGTCCACCGCCCGATGCCGCAGCCGATCGATCGGGCACTCTGCGACATGCCACAGGACGCCTTCATCTTCTCGTGTTTCCACAGCCACTGGAAATTCACGCCAGCAACCATCGACCTCTGGGTCCGCGTCCTCAAGGAAACGCCGGAGAGCTATCTATTCCTGATCTGCCGCGAACGGTTCGGTGCTCGAAAGAACCTGATCAAGGCCTTTGCGGAAGCGGGAATCCCCGAGAGCCGCCTGATGTTCGGCGATCGCGTCAACAACTATGCGGCCTATATCAACCGTATCGGCCTGACGGATCTCGGTCTCGACACCTATCCGTATAACGGCCACACGACGACCTCCGAAAAGCTGTGGGCCGGACTTCCGATGCTGACCCACAAGGGCAAGAATTTTGCATCCCGGGTCAGCGAAAGCCTGCTGAATGCGCTCGGCCTGCCGGAAATGGTCGCCGAGGATCAGGATGATTTCGTTCGCCGCGCGGTCCATTACTACAACAACCGCGAGGAGCTCAAAGAGGTCCGGAAACGGCTCGAGGCAAACCGCTTCACGCACCCGCTGTTCGACGCCGAACGGTATTGCCGGCATCTTGAAACCGCCTACACGATGATGGCCGAGAAGGCGAAGGCCAAGATCAAGCCCGACCACTTCAGCGTTCCGGCCCTCCCGCCGCGGGAAGGCCCCTTCAGCTCACGCAAGAATTGATATGCGAATGGAAACGGCGGGGATCCCCCGCCGTTTCCATTTCCGCAGCCCTGCTGCCAGTTAATTGAAGGAACGAACCAAACTGCCGACCAGCAGATTCCAGCCGTCGATCAGGACAAAGAAAAGGATCTTGAAGGGCAGTGAGATCGACGTCGGCGGCAGCATCATCATGCCCATCGCCATGGTGATTGCCGCGACGATCATGTCGATGACCAGAAACGGCAGGATGATCAGGAAGCCGATCTCGAAACCGCGCCTGATTTCCGAGAGCATGAAGGCGGGGACGAGGACGCGGTAGTCGATCGCCTGCGGCGTGCCGACCGACTGGTTTCGTTCCCGGGCGATTTCGACGAAAAGCTGCAGATCCTTGTCGCGCGTATTGGCCGACATGAAAACCCGGAACGGTTCCGCGATCCGCTGAACCGCCTCAGCCTCCGTGACCCTGTTCTGAAGAAGCGGCTGGACGCCCTCGTTCCAGGCCCTGTCGAAGGTGGGCGACATCACATAAAACGTCATGAACAGCGCCATCGAGACCAATATCATGTTCGACGGCGCGGTCGACAGACCCATGCCGGAGCGCAGGATCGAAAAGGCGATCACGAACCGCGGAAAGCTCGTGACCATGATCAGAATGCCGGGGGCGACGGAAAGAACCGTCAACAACCCGAAGGTTCGGATGATCCACGCGGCTGCGGAACCATCGACCGGCAGATTGAGAAGATCCGCGGGCGATTGCTGGGCGAGCGCGAGCCCGGGTGCCGCGATCAGAGCGACGAACAGGAAGATCAGCCGAATCATGCGATCACGAAGGTCCTTTGCGTCACCTTCGATAGTCATCCCGACCAACGCAGGTCAACACCTCAAGGCCGCATCCCGAAGCTCGTGCACAGAAAGCCGCATCAGCCTGACCAAACGACAAGGCCTGGGTTTCCGAACGAGGCCTTCATTCAGCTTGGCGCAAGTCTGGTTGAATAGCGTGAGCTTATGAATGGCTCAAAGCCGCAAAGAGGCCCAACAGCAATGTGAGGGCTTCTCACTTCGGCAAGTCACCGGTGCTTCGGAACGTCAATCGTCTGCGGCGAGCCGGAAGGGCTTGTTCGAGTAAATCAGATCGAGGAAATTCGGTGTCTTCCATTAAACTCAGCATCTGCATTCCGACCTACAACCGTGAAAAACACCTGCACGATTGCCTGGAACGGTGCCATCGCGATTTCCGCTTCGATTTCCCCTATGAAATCGTCATTTCCGACAACGCCTCCACAGACAATACGGGTGCGGTTGCCAAGGAGTTCATCGAGCGGGGGATGCCGATCCGCTACGTCAGGGGTGCGCAGAATGTCGGGATGATCCCCAACATGAACAGCGCGCTCAGGCTGGGGCGTGGCGAATACATGCTCTATCTCGCGGACGACGATCGCCTGATCCCGCAGGAAGTCGCCAATATCGTTGCCTATCTCGACGAAAACCCGAACATCACGGTCTGCCATGCACCATGGGCGATGTATGACGGCATCAACGAGGTAGAGGGCGGGCTGTTCTACACGGTCAACGAGGACAAGGTCTTCCCGCAGAAAAGCTTCGCCGAAGTCTTCAACTATATGTTCAGGGGCCACATCTTCCCTGAAATCGGCATCTATCGCAGCAGCGCTTTCCGGGCCGCGTGGGTTCCGAGAGATATCTGCTTCTACCCGTTCCCCATGCTTGCCCACTTCCTGGACCAGGGCGACATCGCTTTCCGCAAGACGCCCTTCTATCGCCAGGTCATCGTATCCGGCGTCGAACGGGATCGCGTTCAGGGAGGCGCTCAGATCGCGGCAACCGGATGGGACCAGTACCGCGGCGGCCTGGAATATTTCCTCTATTTCGCATCCAAACGCGGCAAGGTCGGCACTTCGCCCGACGAGCGCGCAACCCAGGAGCATCTTTGCAGAAACTTCACGCTGCAGCGAATGGCCGTCTCGATGCGACTGCTCGTTGGCATGCGCGAATTCGTGAAGGCGTACGAAGTCTATACCAGGATGGTCTTCGGAGGCTTCGACGAGCATCCGGAAGTTCAGTCCTTCAAGGATGGCGGATTGCTGGCAACGGCGCTGCAGATCCTCGTGTGGCAGGTGAGTGTCACTGCCGGCATCGAAAATCTCGTCATTCATGGGTTTCATGACATCGACACCATCAAGGAACGGCTTTTCAGGGTCGATTTCCCCTTGCGGCTGCAGATGATCGACGAGCCGGCCGCCCCCACGCCGCGGCAACTTGATAATACGGCAGTCCTCGTGCACCTGCCGGAAGAGCGCGACCGTTTCGTGGAAATGGGCTACCTGCCGAACCTCGTGTTCAGCCAGGACGATCTGATCAAGACCATTTTGCTCTAACGGACGAAGGCGTTTAGCCCGATCGCTTGAAAGCCTCCCTTGCATGGCTTGCTGACGGTCGTCGTTTCAATGGATAGCGCGTCAGTTACGGAGAGACGGAATTGAAAGCTGTAATTCTCGCCGGTGGATTGGGAACCCGTATCTCCGAGGAGACGCATCTCAAGCCGAAGCCGATGATCGAGATCGGCGGACGGCCGATCCTCTGGCACATCATGAAACTCTATTCCGCCCACGGCGTGAACGAGTTCATCATCTGCTGCGGATACAAAGGCTACGTCATCAAGGAGTATTTTGCGAATTACTTCCTGCATATGTCGGACGTCACCTTCGACATGGCCTATAACGAAAAGCAGGTCCATCGCCGCACCGCCGAGCCCTGGAAGGTAACGCTGATCGATACCGGCGAAGCGACGATGACCGGCGGCCGCCTGAAGCGCGTTTCCGAATACCTCCGCAACGAGGAAAGCTTCTGCTTTACCTATGGCGACGGTCTGAGCGACGTGAATATCACCGAGCTCGTCAAGTTCCATCGTTCGCACGGCAGGAACGCGACGGTTACCGCCGTCCATCCGCCGGGCCGCTACGGCGCGCTCGAACGCTCCGGCAACCAGGTCACCGGCTTCGTGGAAAAGCCACGTGGCGATGGCGGCATGATCAACGGCGGTTTCTTCGTGCTTTCGCCGAAATGCATCGACCTCATCGAGGGCGACAACATTCCGTGGGAATCCGCGCCGATGGCGGACCTTGCCACGATGGGCGAACTGATGGCCTACGAGCACGAAGGTTTCTGGCAGCCGATGGACACGCTGCGCGAAAAGAACCTGCTCGAAGACCTCTGGGCTTCCGGAAAAGCGCCATGGAAAATCTGGCCGTGAGCGGAGGAGCCCAGCCGAGCCACGCTTTCTGGGAAGGTAAACGCGTCCTTTTGACAGGGCATACAGGCTTCAAGGGAGCCTGGCTCTCCATCTGGCTCGGCCGCCTCGGCGCCACGGTCACCGGCGTTGCCCTGCCCCCGGAAACGCGGCCCAGCCTCTTTGCACTTGCGCGGCCCGATCTCAAGGAAAGTCATTTCCAGGATATCCGCGATGCGGCCAGGCTCGCCGAACTGGTGCGCTCCGCCTCCCCCGACATCGTCATGCATCTCGGCGCTCAGGCCCTGGTGCGCCCGAGCTACCAAGATCCGCTTGGCACGTTCGCGACCAACGTGCTCGGGACCGCCAATCTGCTGGAGGCGGTCAGGTCGGTGCCGTCTGCGCGCGTGGTCGTCGCGATCACCACGGACAAGGTCTACCGCAACCTCGAACATGCCTTCCCTTACCGGGAGACGGACCATCTCGGCGGGCACGATCCCTACAGCGCCAGCAAGGCCGCATCCGAGATTATCATTGCGAGCTACCGCGATTCGTTTCTGCGCGAAAAAGGCGTGGCGGTTGCCAGCGCCCGGGCCGGCAATGTGATCGGCGGCGGCGACTGGTCGGCTGACCGTCTGCTGCCGGATGCGGTCCGCGCCTGGCAATCCGGCAATTCCCTCAGCGTCCGGCGGCCGGAAGCCAAGCGCCCGTGGCAGCACGTGCTCGAGCCGCTCTTGGCCTATCTCGTGCTTGCCGAACGGCTGTGGAGCGATCCTTCAATTGGCGATGCATTCAATTTCGGCCCGATCAGCCATGAGGCCGCACCGGTGCGCCAGGTGATCGAGATCGCCCGCGCCTCTTACGGCCGTGGCGAGGTAGAATATGGCGACGGCACCGAAGGGCCGCACGAAGCGGGCTGGCTTGCCTTGGAAACGGCCAAGGCGCGGCATATGCTGGGCATCGAACCGCGCTGGTCGCTGGCGGAGGCTGTCGACCGGACGATGAGATGGTATCGTGCGCAGAATGACGGCGCCGACGCCCGCGCCCTTTGCGAAGCCGAGATCGACGAATACGAGGCACGCCCTTGAGCCGCTTCACCGTCACCGATCTGCCGCTTGCCGGCCTGAAGCTCGTCGAACGTCAAAATCTCGGTGATTCGCGCGGCTTCCTGTCGCGCATGTTCTGCGCAGACGAACTGGCGCCGGCGGGCTGGGCAAAGCCGATCGCCCAGATCAACCTAACGATGACGGCCCGCCAAGGCACCGTGCGCGGCATGCATTTCCAACGCCCTCCCCATGCCGAGATGAAACTGGTCAATTGCCTGCGCGGCGCGGTCTTCGACGTTGCGGTGGATCTCAGACAGGATTCTCCGACCTTCCTGAAATGGCATGCCCAGGAGCTTTCCTCCGAGAACCGCCGATCGCTGCTGATCCCGGAAGGGTTTGCGCACGGTTTCCAGACGCTGACCGACGACTGTGAGCTCCTCTATTTCCATTCGATGCCCTATGCGTCCGGTTCGGAGGGTGCCTTGAACTCCCAGGACCCCGCACTCGACATCAGTTGGCCGCTGGAGATCACCGAAATGTCGGATCGTGATCGCGGCCATTCCTTCCTGACATCACAATTCACGGGACTGACGCTATGAACTGCCGCCACTGCGGGACCACACTTCGCTGCGATTTCCTGGACCTCGGCTTCGCGCCGCCATCCAACGCGTATCTGACCGTCGAGGATCTGGCCAAGCCGGAAGTCTATTTTCCCTTGAGGCTACAGGTCTGCGAGGAATGCTGGCTGGTCCAGACCGAGGATTATGCCTCGGCCGAATCACTCTTCAGTGCCGAATATGCCTATTTCTCCAGTGCCTCGACGAGCTGGCTTGCCCATGCAGCCCGTTATGTCGAGATGATCACCTCGCGTCTCGGCCTTAATAGGGACAGCATGGTCATCGAGGTCGCGTCGAACGACGGCTATCTGCTCAAGAAGTTCGTCAAGGCTGGCATTCCCTGCCTCGGCGTCGAACCGACGGCAAGCACGGCGGAAGCCGCCGAAGCGCTTGGCATCCCGGTCCGACGGGAGTTCTTTGGAGAGGCACTCGGCAAGACGTTGACCGACGAGGGCAAGAGTGCTGATCTCATCCTCGGCAACAACGTCTACGCGCATGTGCCCGATATCAACGATTTCACGCGCGGCCTTAAGGCGGTGCTGAAGGCCGGCGGCACGGTGACGCTCGAATTTCCGCATGTGATGCAGCTCATCGAGCACAATCAGTTCGATACGGTCTATCACGAGCACTTCTCCTATCTTTCCCTCTTCACGGTCGGAAAGATTTTCGACGCGGCGGGCCTGCGCGTCTTCGACGTCGAGGAATTGCCGACCCATGGCGGCAGCCTGCGCGTCTACGGATGCCATGCGGGTGATTCGCGCCGGACGACGGAGGCGGTTACCGCACTTCTCGGCGAAGAACAGCGCCGCGGTCTTCAGACAGCGGCCACCTATGCCGACTTCCAGGCCAAGGCCGAAAAGGTCAAGAACGACGCGCTCGCCTTCCTGCTGGACGCAAAGCGCGAGGGCAAGACGGTCGCAGCCTATGGCGCCGCAGCCAAGGGCAATACGCTTCTGAATTTTGCCGGTGTCAAACCGGATCTCCTCCCCTATGTCTGCGATGCAGCAGCGGCCAAGCAGAACAAGTTCATGCCCGGCAGCCATATCCCGATCCTGCACCCGGACGAGATCGTCGCGCGCCGGCCCGACTATGTGATGATCCTGCCCTGGAACATCGCGACCGAGGTCCGTCAGCAGCTGGCCTCGCTTGCCGATCAGGGCACCAGGTTCGTAACCGCCGTGCCGGAATTGAAGATCATATGACGCCACTCGTCCTGCTTACCGGGGGAACAGGTTTTGTCGGCCGGCAGGTGCTGCGGGCGCTGACCGAATCCGGTGCGCGCGTCCGGGTGATTTTACGCGAAGGAACAGCGGAAAGCCGGCTTGGCGATCTCTCCGCCGTCGAGAGCATCGTGCGGACGCCGGACCTGTTCCGCGAGCCGGTCGAGTGGTGGGCGAAGGCCCTAGACGGCGTCGATACGGTCGCACATGTCGCCTGGTACGCCGAACCCGGCAAATATTTGCAGTCACCAGAAAACATCGTCTGCCTCGAAGGCACGTTGCGGATGGCGCAGGGCGCGGCAATCGCCGGCGTCAAACGGTTCGTCGGCGTGGGCACGTGTTTCGAATATGACGTCTCGGTGGGCATGCTCGCCACCGACACGCCGTTGCGGCCGATCAGCCCCTATGCCGGCGCGAAAGCCGCGGTGTTTATGGCCCTGTCGCAATGGCTGCCGCTACACCGGATCAGCTTTGCCTGGTGCCGGCTCTTTTATCTTTTCGGCGAAGGTGAAGACGAGCGACGGCTGTTTCCCTACCTTCGCGCCCAGCTCGCCGCAGGCAAACCGGTGGATTTGACCAGCGGCAACCAGATCCGCGACTTCCTGGACGTTCGGGAAGCCGGAAGGCAGATCGCCGATATCGGACTTGGCGACAGAACGGGAGCAGCCAACATCTGTTCCGGAATTCCGGTGACCGTGCGGCAGATAGCCGAGCGGTTGGCCGACGAGTATGGTCGACGCGATCTCCTGCGATTCGGCGTCCGTCCCGACAATCTGGTGGATCCTCCCTGCGTTGTGGGATTAACGAGGTGATGACATGACGACGAAAGATACCCTGCTGCTTTACGAACAGCCGCAGTTGCCGACCTTCCAGAACCGCGTTTATCCCACGGCAGCGGAAGCCAAAGGCTGCGCCAAGGGCGATATCCGCCTGGTGCAGGACATGACGACGGGCCTCATCTACAACGATGCGTTCGACCCCAAGCTCATGGACTACGACGGCAATTACAATAACGAACAGGGCGTCAGCCGGCATTTCCACCAGCATCTGGAAATGGTGGCCGGTATCGTCGAGCGGACGATGGGCCGCGAGAACCTGGTGGAGGTTGGCTGCGGCAAGGGCCTCTTCCTCGAAATGCTGCTCGAAAAAGGCTTCGACCTCACCGGTTTCGATCCCACCTACGAGGGCACGAACCCGCGCGTGAAACGACACTATTTCGAGGCTGGCGTCGACGTCCAAGGCGAGGGGCTGATCCTTCGCCACGTGCTGGAGCATATCCAGAGCCCGTATGATTTCCTCGTCGAACTCTGCAAGGCGAACGGCGGCAAGGGCCGCATCTATATCGAAGTGCCCTGCTTCGACTGGATCATGGAACACCGCGCCTGGTTCGACGTGTTCTACGAGCACGTCAATTACTTCCGGCTGTCCGATTTCCATCGGATCTTCGGCAATGTCATCGAAAGCGGTCGGGTTTTCGGCGGGCAGTACCTTTATGTGGTGGCCGAGCTGGACTCGTTGCGGCCGCCGGTGCGCGAAGAAACCGATCGCGTCGCGTTTCCCGCCGACTTCACCCGCACGCTCGGCGATCGAATTGCAGCGGGCGACAGTTCGGCTATCTGGGGCGGCGCGTCGAAGGGGGTGACCTTCTCGCTGTTGAAATCCCGTCAGGGGCAGCCGGTCGACATGGTCATCGACATCAATCCCGCCAAACAGGGCAAATTCCTGCCGGCGACCGGCCTGATGGTGCAATCGCCGGACCAGGCCCTGGCGAAGCTTCCCCACGGCTCGACCATCTACGTCATGAACTCCAATTATCTCGAGGAAATTCGAATGCTGTCTCACAACGCCTATATCTATGTGGGGATCGACAATGAGTGATTTCACCAAGGAAGTTGAAGCCCGCGTCGCTGCCGTCCCTGGAAACAAGGAACTTATCGACAGCGCCGCGCAGTTCATGCGCACGTCGATCGCCTCGCAATATTCCTACAACTATTTCTGGCTCGGCCGACCGATCATCCAGTATCCGCAGGATATGGTCGCCATGCAGGAACTGATCTGGACCGTGAAGCCCGACCTGATCATCGAGACCGGCATCGCCCATGGCGGCTCCCTCATCCTCAGCGCCTCGATGCTGGCGCTGCTGGAACTGTCGGAAGCGGCGGAAAAGGGCGAAGTCGTCGATCCGGCCAAGCCGAAGCGCAAGGTTCTCGGCATCGACATCGACATCCGCCCCCATAACAAGGACGCGATCGAGGCCCACCCGATGGCGTCGCGGATCGAGATGATCCAAGGCTCCAGCATCGCGCCCGAGATCATGGATCAGGTCCGCAAGGTCGCTGCCGGTTATTCGCGCATCCTGATCAGCCTCGACAGCAACCATACGCACGAGCACGTTCTCGAGGAACTCAAGCTCTATGCCCCGCTCACCAGCGTCGGCAGCTATTGCGTCGTGTTCGACACCGTCGTCGAGGACCTTCCGAAGGAACTGGCCGGCAATCGCCCCTGGGGACCGGGCGACAATCCGAAAACGGCCGTCTTCGAATATCTGAAGACGCATCCGGAATTCGAGATCGACAAGTCGGTCGAGAACAAGCTGCTGATCACGGTCGCCCCGGACGGCTTCCTGAAGCGGGTCCGCTAAACGAAAGGACGCTCCTTCGGTAAACCGAAGGAGCAGTCACGATCGGACAGAGATCCGACCCAAACGAAAAAAGCGGCCGCTTACAGGCCGCTTTTTTCGTGATTTGTCGTTGAGACGACCGCTATTCGATTACGAAGGAGCGGAACATCACCTTGGCGACCTTGCCCTGCGAGCGAAGATCGACGCGCTCCTTGATGTCGTCCTTGAGATACTGGAAGCCCCGTGGCCCCTCGATCTGCTGCAGCGAGACCGTGCGCATATAGGCGAGAATATCCTGATGGATATTTTCCGCGAGTGCCAGTTCCGGCGGCCCCTTGAACGAAAGCGCCACTTCGAGCCGGATCCAGTTCTCGGACGGATAGGCGAGATTGGTGGTAATCGGTTCGAGGAGAATGACGCCATTGGCCTGGGTTGAGATATGGGGAAGGCCCTCTTCCTTCTTGCCGGCTTCGCCGTGTTCGCCGGCCGCGGGTTCGGCCTGATGCGCTTGCGCGTTCGGATCCTTCGGCGCGATCATGCCGCCGACGACCCAGCCGCCACCGGCGCCGATCACGGTCAGGACCGCGACGCCCGCAATGACCATGATGGTGCCATTCTTCTTTTTCTTAGCGTCGGCCGCCTGTGCTTCATCCGCCATGATCTTCAAACCTTCACATCAAGAGACCTTCGCCCGGGTCCGTCAGAAGGGCGAGAACAGATCGACGACCTGCTGACCGACCGGAGGCTGCTGGACTTCCATCAGGCGGCCGCGACCGCCGTAGGAAATGCGGGCCTCGGCAATCTTGTCATAAGAAATGATATTGGTGGAATCGACATCCTGCGGCCGGACGATACCGGCAACGTTGAGGATGCGGATTTCGTGGTTGACGCGCACTTCCTGTGATCCGCTGATCAGGAGATTACCGTTTTCGAGAATCCCGGTGACGACGGCAGCCACGAGCAGCTTCAGGCTTTCGGCACGCTTGATCGTTCCCTTGCCCTGCGTGTCCGTATTCGAATCCGTGCCCAGATCGCCGGTCGTCCCTGCCTTGGGCGTCCAGCCGAACAGATTGCTCAAGCTAGCGCCCCAGGTCAGGCTGGTCGAATTCTTACGGTTGCGTTCCGTCTGGTTGTCGAACGACGCCTTGTCGTTGATCTTGATGTCGACGGTCAGGATGTCGCCGACATTGAGGGCACGCGAATCCTTGAAAAGCGCGGCCTGGTTGTCGCTCCACAGCGAATAGCCGCTGGCCATCTGCCGCGGCTGCTTCGGATAGGACGACATCTGCGGCGCCTGCGCATATTGCAGGCCACTGCCGATCGGGCTCATCGCCGGCGCATTGCCGATTTCCTTGATCGTCTGGCTGGAACAACCGGCCAGAAGGAGAACGGCGAGGATTGCGGGAATGCGTTTCGTCATGAGGGTACTTTCGGAACATTGGGAGCGCGTGCTTTCGACGTATGCGGGTCGGAAGCGCTAGAGATGATCGTCGAGATCATGCCGGCCTTATGCGGATCCATTTCCGCGAGGAAAAGGGCCGATTGACGGGCCGGAAGCTGCATGATGATCGCGGCCGCGACCTCCATGTTCATTTCTCCCAGCTGCGGCGCGGCCGCATCCGGCTTCATCGTCTTGAAGATGTCGACCAGGCCGGCCTGGGCACGCGCCAGGAAGTCGTTGCGGCGCTTCAACCAGTCCTGATATTCAGTGGTCCGATCCTGGAGGGCCTTGATGCGGTCGTCGACGTCCGCCTGCAGTTTTTCAAGCTCCTGCTTCTGCAGGAGATAACGCTGGTCTCGCGCGGCATCGGCGATATTGGTACAGAACTTCTGGATCTCGTCGCTGGTCGACGCTTCGTTGACCGGAGCCGGCTGCTGCGCTCCGACCTGGGAAACCAGCGTCAGGACAGCAGCGGCGGCAAGCACCCGACGCGCCAGCTTCTTCGATATGGAAATGGTGAACAGGGTCTCGGTCATTGCAGGACGAGCTCCGCTTGAAGGGCACCGGCGGACTTGATGCCTTGCAGGATGGCGATGATGCCGTCCGGCTTGACGCCGATGCTGTTGAGGCCGGCGACCAGGGTCCTGAGATCCGGACCGTTGAGGAGAGCGACCTGGCCGCCGTTCTTCATCGCCATGATGTCCGTCTGGGGCTGAACCGCCGTCTCGCCACGCGAGAACGGTTCTGGCTGGATCACCTGCGGGGTCTCGGTAACCTGCACCGTGAGCGTACCGTAGCTGACCGCGACACGCGAGATCTTCACATCCGCACCGATGACGATCGTCCCGGTCCGTTCGTTGACGACAACCTTGGCCGGCGTGTCGGTTTCAACCACGAGGTTCTCGATCTCGGCCATCAGCCGCGTCAGATCGGCGCTCTTCGGCTTCTCGATCACCACTTCCTGGCTATCGCGGGGCTCGGCGATCGGACCACCGTAACGGCGTGCCGCGAAACTGTTGACGATGTCCGAGACGCGCACCGCGGTCGAGAAATCCGGATTGCGGAGCTGCAGGACGAGGTTCACCGAATCCTTGAACTTGGACGGCAGCTCGCGCTCGATAATTGCACCGTTCGGCACCCGGGCCGCAGTCGTTACACCTTCGGTCAGCGTCGCCGCCTGACCCTGGGCCGAAAACCCGGATACGACCAGGGCGCCCTGGGCCACAGCATAGATCTGGCCGTCGGCGCCGGAAAGCGAGGTCATCACCAGCGTGCCGCCGCGCAGCGAGGTCGCATCGCCGAGCGAGCTGGTAGTGACGTCGATGCGGCTGCCGGGACTGGCGAAAGGAGGCAGGTTGGCCGTGACCATGACGGCCGCGACGTTCTTGGCATTGGACTGGCTGCCCTGCGTCGAGATGCCGAGGTTCTGCAGCATCGCTTTCATGGACTGGTCGGTGAAGGGAGACGAGCGCAGGCTGTCGCCCGTGCCCTGGAGGCCGACGACGAGGCCGTAGCCGATCAGCTGGTTGTCGCGGCCTGCCTGCAGTGACGCGATATCCTTGATGCGGGCGGAGACGATGTAGGGCCCATCGGCGGACGCCGGCGCGCTTCCCAGCAGGGAGACGATCACGGCGAGCGTCGCGAGGAAGAAACGGGTTCTCATTTCGCCATCACCTGGATTGTCCCATCAGCCATGACGGTGCCGCTGACCGTGACACCTGAATCGATGTTGCGTGCGCGAATGACGTCCCCCACTGCCGCATTCTCAAGCGGCGAGCCGGAGGCCGAAATCGTCATGCTGCCGATGGTGAAGGTCAGGCGAACCGCCTTGCCGCGGGTGACCGCGAAGGCTTCGCGAAGCGCCGAGACCGGAACGGTACGCCCGGCCAGCAGCGTGCGCTTTGCCACCATGCCCACGACTTCCCTGGTCTTGCGGGCATAGTCGCCGGCCAGATTCGGATTGGTCACCTGGACTTCTTCGACCTTGCCCTCGGTGATCTCTTCGCCGGGATAGATCGTCTGGGTCGGCACGACGGCCGTCCCCATGCCGGCCAGGACCGGCGAGCCCGTTGCGGCGAGAAGAGCTGCCAGGAGCCGCAAGGCCAGCCTGGCGCCAATCGCATTTTTCCGGCGAAACTTCATGTCTGCCCGTCTCCTGTTTATTATTTCAGGTTCTTGCTGACGATCGTAGCCATCTCATCGGCAGTGGTGATGACCTTGGAGTTCATTTCGTAGGCGCGCTGGGCGGAGATCAGATCGGTAATTTCGCGGACGGCGTCGACGTTGGAACTTTCCAGATAGCCCTGCTTCAGGTAACCAAAGCCCGGATCCTCGGGGGCTGCGACGATCGGCTCGCCGGATGCGGCGGTCTGCGCAAACAGGTTGTCGCCGAGCGGCTGCAGGCCGGCTTCGTTGACGAAGTTGGCCGTGGTGAGCTGGCCGATTTCGGTGAAATCCGCTGATTTACCGACGCGGACCATGACCTGGCCGGTGCGGGTGATCTGCGTTTCGCTGACATCCGCCGGGAAGGTGATGTTCGGCACGACCGCATAACCGTCGATCGTGACCAGCTGGCCCTGGGCATTCTTGTTGAAGGCGCGCGGCGCGGCTATAGAGCGTCTGGCCATCCGGCGTCTGGATCTGATACCAGCCGCGTCCGACGATCGCGACGTCGAGATCGTTCTCGGTGTGGGTCAGTTCACCCTGCGTATGGATGTTGCGCACGGCGGACGTCTGCACGCCGAGGCCGATATTGGCACCTTCCGGCACGATCGCCTGGTTGGCCCGGTTCGGCACGCCCTGGGCACGCTCGCTCTGATAGAGCAGATCGGAAAACTCGGCGCGGGCGCGCTTGTAACCTGTCGTGTTGATGTTCGCGATATTGTTCGCGATGACTTCGAGATTGGTCTGCTGGGCATCCATGCCCGTTGCTGCGACGGAAAGCGCTCTCATGTCTTCGTCCTCAAACTCTAGATCTGCATTTTCGTGACTTCGAGATAGGCGGACACGATCTTGTCGCGCAGCGCCATGGCGGTCTGGAGCGACTGCTGCGCTTCAAGGACCGCATCTACGACTTCACGGGTGTTGGCCTTGCCCTGGATGGCCTTGAACGACATCGATTCCGCGCCCTTCAGGCTGTTCATCGTGTCCGTCGCCATGCTGGCCATGACGCTGCCGAAATCCATTCCGGTGTTCTGGCCGGGCGTCGTCGCGATGCCGCCGGCGAGCACGGAGCTGTTTGTGGAACCGACCTCGTCGATGCCGTTCGACAGCGACAGAGAACTAACGTTTTGAATTTTATCGATCATTGTCCGGCCTTCAGAAGGTCAATCGTCGCAGCGATCAGTTCGCGCGTCTGTTTGATGGTCTGGATGTTCGCGTCATAGGAGCGATTGGCTTCACGCATGTCGGCCATTTCGATCAGCATGTTGACGTTGGGCAGCTTGACCATGCCCTTCGCGTCGGCCGCCGGATGGTCCGGATCATACTCCTCGATGAACTTCGAGCTGTCGTTGCCGAGCTTCTTCACCTGCACCACGTCTACGCCGCTCGCCCTGTCGAGTTCGGAGCCGAAGGTAATCGTCTTGCGGCGATAGGGGTCCGCGCCGGGCGTGTCGCCGGTAGAGCGGGCGTTGGCAATGTTTTCGGAAACGATGCGCAGACGTGTCGACTGCGCCTCCATTCCCGATCCAGCGATCTTCAAGGAGGCTGAAAGCGGATCCATTTGCTTACCTCTTCACTAACGTCAGCATCATGCTGTGAAACGATTTCACTAGTCCTGTGCTCAATTCGTATTGGCGTTTGATTTCGCCCGTCTTCGTCAGCTCGTCGGCCAGCGAGACGGTATTGCCGGATTCCTGGACGCCGATTTCGTCGTTCAGTTCCGATGGCTTGATGTCGATCTCATCGCTGAGGTCGTTGCTCGCGAAATGGCCCGGATTGGTGCGAGCCATCGGAACATGCGTGCGGTCCAGCACCGAGTTGAAAGGCGTGATATCCTTCGCCTTGAACTTCGGCGTATTGGCATTCGCGATATTGCCCGCAACAACTTCCTGACGCACCGAGAGCCAATCGGCCTGCCGGGATGCCATTTCGAACAATTGAATCGGTTGCATAGGGTTGTCTCCATCTTCTGTCTGGAGACTATGCCAGTAAGCTTGCGTCGGACTTACGGGCGCGCGCTGACGCCCGTGTCACGATAAACTTCTCCGCTCGAAGTAATGATCACCCATTTGCCGTCCCGTTGTTCGAGCGTGGCGAGCCTGCTGTTGTTGGGCAGGATCGAGCCTACCCGGACCATGTACATCCCGGAACCGTCTTCGATGAGCGCGCGGCCATTGGCGACATGAAGCAGCCGGAAATTGCCTTTGCCCGGAAAGGGTTGCTCTTCCCGGACACTACCGGTGTTGCGGGTCTCGCCGAGCGACGAGGTGGTGGCGGTGGTCAGGGCGTCTGTCGGCTCGACGGGCTTCGGCCAGTCGTCCTTCGAACTGTCGGTCATGGCGAGAGGCGATACGGTGACGACCGAGCGAGCGACGCCGGGAGGCAGATCGCGGGTGCGGCCGAGTGCTTCCGTGCGGATGCCGAACTTGTCGGCATTCAAGAAGACGTACCAGGGAAAGAAGGCGGAGGCGGCGGCCAGCGTGATGCCCGTCGCGACGAGGATCTTATCCCCCAGTCGCGACTGTGCCTCCTCCGACTTCGATTGAGCCGCCGCGTCCTGATTGTTCTTGTCGCTCATCGAATAATCACCTTCTTGCTATGGCCGACTGCGGATTGCCCTGCCCCGCCGCCGCCCGGAGCGCATTGGCCAGGTCCGCGTAGGCATCAAGCGTCGGCTTTTCTCCCGGCGTCTGCTTCAGGACTTCGTAGATGACCGGCACCTGCTTGATCGCCATGTCGAGATCCGGATCGCTGCCGGCGCGATAACCGCCGATCAGGCGCAGATCGCGGGTTTCTTCGTAGCGGTGCACCAGTGATTTCAAGCGCGAGACCAGCTTTTCCTGATCCTCGGTCCAGGCCTTGCGGGCGAGACGCGAGATCGAGGCGAGCGGATTGATCGGCGGATAACGGCCCTCTTCGGCAAGCGAACGGTCGAGAACGATATGACCGTCGAGAATGCCGCGGGTCGAGTCGGCGATCGGATCGTTGTGGTTGTCGCCGTCGACCAGGATCGAGATGATCGCGGTGATCGTGCCCGTGCCCTCGACGCCCGGACCGGCGCGCTCAAGCAGGCGCGGCAGTTCGGTGAAGACGGATGCCGGATAACCACGTGCGATCGGCGGTTCTCCGGCCGCGACAGCGACCTCGCGGATCGCATGGGCAAAACGGGTGACGCTGTCGGCAATGAACAGGACGTTGTCGCCCTGGTCGCGGAAATGTTCGGCGACGGTGATCGCCACCAATGGCGCCATCTTGCGGAGCATCGGGCTTTCGTCGCTAGTCGCGACGATAGCGATTGACTTCGACATGTGCTCGCCGAGCGTATCCTCGATGAATTCGCGCACTTCGCGGCCGCGTTCGCCGACCAGCGCGATTACCACCTTGTCGAACGCGTCGGCTCTGGCGAGCATCGACAGAAGCGTGGATTTGCCGACGCCGGAACCGGCGAAAATGCCGAGACGCTGGCCGAGGCAGAGCGGCGAGAAGATGTCGATTGCCCGGACGCCGGTCCTGAAACCCTTTTCAACGCGGCTGCGCGTCATGGACGGTGGCGCCGTATTGGCGATCGAACGGGGGTGAAGGCCGCGCGCGATCGGCCCCTTGCCGTCGATCGGCTCGCCGAGCGAATTGATCGTGCGCCCGCACCAGCTCTCGTCGGGCGCGACACGAAAGGCGCCCTTGCGAATGACGGTATCGCCGATGCCGATCGGCTCGCCGGGTTCGATGGGGCAGACATAGATGATGTCCGGCTCGACGCGAACCACCTCGCCGAGATGGATGCCGGTCGCGCTACGATGGGCGACGAATTCGCCGAGCCGCACATGTTTCGACAAGCCCGCAACCGTATAATGCCCTGCAGCGATGGTCCTGACATGACCACCATGGGCAACAGAGAAGGCCGGATCGGCGTAACGCGCCGAAAGCCCGGCAAGCTGGCCCAGCTTGCCGCCGTTGATTGCATCGAGGATAGCCGCTTCCATCATGGTGGGCCCTCTTTCCTATCGTTTAAGCGTTGGAACCACCGAGCGTCTTGATCGCGGCGTCCAGCGAAGTCTCGCTGTCGCGCATCAGCGACGAAATGCTTTCAAAAGCGCGATTGACCTGGATGAGTTGGGTCATCTCGCTGATGCCGTTGACGTTGGCCCCTTCGATATAGCCCTGGACGACGGAATTCTTGATGCCCTCGAGAACCGGCTGCGGGGTGTCGACCGTGATGACGCCGGAGTTGTCGTGGCGCACGAAGCCCTTGGTGACATCAGCCGTGAACAGGCCGAGGCTGGCCACCGGTTGTTCGTTCTGACGAATGATGCCGTCGGAGCCGACGGTTGGAGGACCGCCGTCGCGGTTAAGCTGGATCGGCGCGCCGCCTGCGTCGAGGACCGCATAACCGCGGATCGAGCGGAGCTGGCCGAGCTCATCCATGGTGAAACGGCCGTCACGGGTCAATACCTTGCCGGCAGGCGTGTCGATCGCGAACCAGGCGTCGCCCTTGATCGCAAAGTCGAGCGGGTTGCCCGTGCGCTGCATTTCACCCGTACGCGTCGACAGGTAGTCGTTGCCCTGGGTGACGAACGCGACCTTTGCGCCGATATCGTTCTGTGTCTTGCTCAGAACCTCGTCGAACTTGACCTCCGTGGAGCGGAAGCCGACCGTGTTCATGTTGGCCATGTTGTCGGCGATCGTGTTCAAGCGACGCTCAAGCGCGATCTGGGAAGAGATGCCGACGTAAAGTCCGGACTGCATATCATTTGCCTCCGAGTTTCAGATTGTTGATCGAGATCAGAAGATCTGTTGAAATCCCGCTCGACGCGGGGGAATTGAAGACGGCGAGCGGGTCATAAGTGTCGGTGGGATTGCTGATCTCCCACATGGCGGTGAACCGCTCGAGGAACTTGTTGACCTTGGTCGGATCCTGGAAATCCTCGATCTTGACCATGTCTTCGATGTACTTGGCCTGACGGTCGAGGTCGGCACCAATCATCTCATCCGGCATGCCAAGCGCGGTGCGCATGACTTCCGAAAGCGCATCGTCGGCCAGGACTTCCATGCCGGACTTGATCGTCGGCGCAGTGCGTTCGAAATAGAGAGCCAGCCGAACGCCCATATTGTCGGCACCGGCATCCTCTTCCAGCGTCTGGCGCTGGAACTTGTCGACGACGCCTTTCTGGGCCTTGTCGAACGACGTGGCGGTCGCACCGAAAGCTGCGAAATTCAGGGATTCGACCAGTTGCGCATAACGGCTGTCGGACAGCTGGTTGGCGAAATCGGCCTTGTTGTCGGTGCCTTCCGTCAGGACCTTGCGGATCAATGCCTTGGCGTAGCCCATATCCTCGAGACCATGTGCCTTCAGCGCGTAGTTATAGAGACGCGTATCAGCCATGAAGTCGTCGATATTCTTGATGCTGCCGATCTTCGACAGATAATATTCGGTCTCGCGCGCAACTTCCGGCTTTTCGGCGACACGCTCCAGCGACTTCGACATGTCGCGACTGATCATTGCGTAGCTGGTGTAAGTCGTGATCACGGTAGCTCTACCTAAGTCCGCGGAAGCGGCGAACGTCGCTGCGGAGCCGGCAATCCGGTCCGATCGTAGGCAGAACTAGCCCCGAAGACTTGTGCGAAACTGTTCGGCACCCGCTTTTATTAGCGTCTTCACAGCCAGCCTCACGCAAGCCAGAAGCCTTATCCCCAAGACAAACGAAAACGATCGGGCACAGGTACGCGATGAATATTATTATCGGCTTTGTCATCACCGTTGGCTGTATTCTCGGCGGCTTCATGGCCATGGGTGGCCATATCAACGTTCTCATCCAGCCTTTCGAGCTGATGATCATCGGCGGCGCCGGTCTTGGCGGCTTCATCATGGCCAACCCGATGAAGGTGGTGAAGGATAGCGGCAAGGCGCTTGGAGAAGCCTTCAAGAATGCCGTACCGAAGGAGCGCAACTACCTCGACGTTCTCGGCGTGCTCTATTCGCTGATGCGCGACCTCAGAACCAAGTCGCGCAACGAAATCGAAGCCCATATCGACAATCCGGATGAATCGCCGATCTTCCAGACGGCTCCGACGGTCCTGAAGAACAAGGAACTGACCGCCTTCATCTGCGACTACGTGCGCCTCATCATCATCGGCAACGCCCGCTCCCACGAGATCGAGGCGCTGATGGACGAAGAACTCAACACGATGTTCTCCGACAAGATGAAGCCTTATCACGCGATCACCGCGATGGGGGACTCCTTCCCGGCCATCGGTATCGTCGCCGCCGTTCTCGGGGTTATCAAGGCGATGGGCAAGATCAACGAATCGCCGGAAGTTCTCGGTGGCCTCATCGGCGCGGCTCTCGTCGGCACCATGCTCGGCATCTTCCTGTCCTATTCGGTCTGCAACCCTTTGACCTCGCAGATCAAGATCGTCCGCACCAAGCAGCACCGCCTGTACATCATCGTCAAGCAGACCCTGCTTGCCTACATGAACGGCTCCGTGCCGCAGGTTGCGCTCGAATACGGACGTAAGACTATTTCCAACAAAGAACGGCCCTCGATCGACTCGGTCGAGCAGGAAATGATGAATCCTGGTGGAGAAAAGGCGGCATGATGACGTCGAACCAAGCAAACCAATCACCGGCGTCGGGCATGGACCTGGCGCTCCTCGCAAAACTGACCGGGGGTCTCGGCGACAAGAAAACCGTCGAGAAGATCAGCAGCGAATTCGCGCAACTCTACGCGGAATTCCTGCCAGACGTCTTTCACAGCGAAACCGGCATCCGGATCGGCGTCTCATATGTGAGCTGCACGTCCGGCCTGATGACCGACCTCATCGCCGATCTGGGCGATGGCTTTGCGCTTTCTGACGGATCCTTGCGCAACTGGTCCCCGAATTTCGTGCTCGGTTGCGGCAACAGCTTCGTGATCGCGCTCATGGAATTGATGCTGGGCTCGGCAGCCGACACGATCATGCAGCCGATCGAACGTCCGCTCTCGGATATCGAGCTCGACCTCGCAGCGATGGTTTTCGAGCGGATCGCCAACGTGCTGCGCTCCGGCGTCAATTCGCAGGGGGGGTTCGAAGCAAACCTTGAACGACCCCATAACGCCGAGGACAGGCCGAAATCAGATGATCTGGCACGCCCGGAATTCGGTGTCTCCATCCGCATGGCATTCGAGCTCGGCTCGGTCATGTCCGAATTTGCCCTGGTCATCCCTCAACGTGCCTTCCTGAAGACCAAAGTCACCGCTCCGCGGGCGAAGGCTCAAGTCAAGGCCAAGCAAGAATGGACGGACCGCATGAATGACCAGGTCCGCCGTTCGCATGTGACCCTCGAGGCCCGTATCCGGCTGCAGAAGCTGACGCTCGGGACGATCTCGCGGCTGGCCGCCGGCGACGTGATTGCTTTCCAGGACAAGCGCGATGTCCAGGTTCAGGTCAGTGCCAACGGCCGGGATATGTATTCTTGCGAATTCGGGCGGTCCGGCGAGCGGTATACAGTCCGCGTAAAGGATAACATCAGCACGGACGACGAGATCCTCCAACACCTGATAGGCTAGATCCGCGGCGAGCCTGCCGCCGGCGTTTTCGCAAAGGCAGGCTGACGCAAGTTTCAACGGGAATAATCACCGCATGGCTACGAAGAAGACACCTCTCACCGATGACGATTCACTGATGCCCCTCGGCAATGATGTCGATCTGGATCAGGCTATCGACGATCTGCGCGGCGTCTTGAAGACGGACGCCGACGGCGGCGTGCCTGGCTTCGATGCTGATTTCGGCGCATCCGCAACCAGCGACTTTTCGTCCGACGCCCCATCGTTCGGAGGCGGCTTCGAAGCCCAGGCCGATACGTTCGGCGGAGGCGGAAGCTTCGGCGGCGGTAGCGCTGGCCTTGGCGGTGCAAAAAGCTTCGGCGGCAACGATTTCGGCAGTTCGACATCCAGCAGTGCCGCCTATCAGGAGCCGGGCAGCGCGCTCAATGCCAATCTCGACCTGATCATGGATATCCCGATCGACGTCGAGATCGTGCTCGGAACCAGCCGCATGCAGGTTTCGGGCCTGATGACGCTCGAGGAAGGTGCGACGATCGCGCTCGACAAGAAGATCGGCGAGCCGGTTGAGATCGTGGTCAACGGACGCCGCATCGGCAAGGGTGAGATCACCGTGCTGGAAAATGACGACACGCGCTTCGGTGTGAGACTGACGGAAGTATTGAGCACGAGAAGAACCTGATCCCTGTTTGGGACAGAAAAGGAAGACCATGATGGACTTTGAGGATTTCGGTGGCAGCGCCTTATCTACGAAACCGTTGTCCAAGGCCGAAAAGGCCGCGGCAGTGCTCCTGGCTATGGGCAAGGGCGTCGCTGGCAAGCTTCTCAAGTATTTCACCCAGAGCGAGCTGCAGAATATCATTGCCTGTGCTCAGACGCTGCGCGCGATCCCGCCGGACGAACTCCTCGAACTCGTCAACGAGTTCGAGGACCTGTTCACCGAGGGCACCGGCCTTATGGACAATGCCGCAGCGATCGAGGGCATTCTCGAAGCGGGCCTGACACCGGAAGAAGTTGACGGCCTGCTCGGCCGCCGCACTGCGTTCGACGATTACCAAGCCAATATCTGGGACCGCCTGCAGGATGCCGATCCGGCATTCGTGGGCAAATTCCTGTCGCGTGAACATCCTCAGACCGTCGCCTACATTCTTTCGCAGATGCCGTCGATCTTCGGTGCGAAGGTCCTGCTTCAGCTTCCCGACAGCCGCCGCGCCGATATCATGAACCGCGCCGTCAACATGAAGGAAGTCAGCCCCAAGGCAGCCCAGATCATCGAGAACCGGGTAATGGAACTGATTGCGGCAATCGAAGCCGAACGCAACTCCAACGGCTCGAACAAGGTCGCCGAGCTTATGAACGAGCTCGACAAGAACCAGGTCGATACCCTGCTCAGCTCCCTCGAGACGATCAGCAAGGAGTCCGTCAACAAGGTCCGTCCGAAGATCTTCCTCTTCGAAGACCTCATGTTCATGCCGCAGCGCAGCCGCGTCATGCTGCTCAACGACGTCGCAGGCGACATCCTCACGATGGCGCTGCGCGGTGCGACCAACGAGATCAAGGAATGTGTCCTCTCGGCGATCAGCCCGCGCCAGCGCCGCATGATCGAAAGCGATCTGGCGGTCCAGAACATGAACCTCAATCCGCGCGAAGTGGCGATTGCCCGCCGCGCGATCGCACAGGAAGCGATCCGGCTCGCCAATTCCGGCCAAATCCTCCTCAAGGAAGAAAAGAAGGATGGCGACAAGCCGGCCGAGGCCGCCTGAGCTGCCTATTGAGACACCACAAAAGAGGCGGAGCGGGAAACATCTCGCTCCGTTTTCGTTTCAAGCCACCTTTCGCCGTTATTCTCCGGCCACCCACAGTCTTTTTGTTGACTCGATTAGCGGCTAGCAGGCGATGCGGTAACATCGCGAGCGGCGGCGGCCGATTCGTTTGAGCCACGTCCTCGCAACCGGAAGAACGATTGGTTCAAAGCCGTGTCCGACGACGATAAAGACAGTAAAACAGAAAACCCGACCGCCAAACGAATGTCGGAAGCGGCAGACAGGGGTAACGTCCCGGTCTCCCGCGAAGTACCGCTTTTTGCCTCGATCCTGGCTTTCTATGTGTATCTCGTCTTCTTCCTTCCCTCCGGCATCGCAAAGATGGCCGAGACGCTGAAAGACCTTTTCGAGCAGCCGGATCAGTGGCGGCTCGAAAATTCGACGGATGTCGTCTCGCTGAGCGTCCATCTTGGCTGGGCCATCGCCGCATTCCTCGTTCCGGTGATGCTGCTCTTCATCATTTTCGGCCTTGGCTCCTCGTTCGCGCAGAACATGCCGTCGCTCGTCCTCGAGCGCGTGCGGCCGCAAATTGCCCGTGTTTCACCGACCAAGGGCTTTGGACGGATTTACAGCGTCCCCGGCTTCGTCGAATTCGCAAAGTCGATCTTCAAGATCCTGATCGTGGCAGTGATCATGTATTTCGCGCTGCGCAGCGAATATTTCGCCTCACTCGACGCAATGTTCTCGGATCCCCAGATCATTCTCGTCAAACTGGACGCAATTATCCGCCGAATGGTGATCGTTGTCGTCATGTCGGCGGGCATCCTTGCCGTCGTCGACGTCCTCTGGACGCGGTATCACTGGTACAACGAACTGAAGATGACCAAGCAGGAGGTCAAGGACGAATACAAGCAGGCGCAGGGCGACCCGATCGTCAAGCAGCGCCAGAAATCGGTGGCGCGCGACCGTGCCCGCCGGCGCATGATCAACAACGTCCCCCGTGCGACGCTGGTGATCGCCAACCCGACTCACTTTGCGGTGGCGCTGCGATACGTGCGCGAAGAAAACGACGCCCCGGTCGTCGTCGCCAAGGGCCAGGACCTGATTGCGCTCAAGATCCGCGAAATTGCAGAGGAAAACGGCATCCCCGTTTTTGAAGATCCGCCCATGGCACGCTCCATGTTTGCGCAAGTCTCAGTGGATAGTGTCATTCCGCCAGTCTTTTATAAGGCTGTGGCGGAACTCGTGCACCGGGTCTACGCCTCCCGGTCGCAAAAAAAACGGACACGCTGAGCGTCATGAAGAAATGCACCTACTCCACCGAACGAGAAGAAATCGTCGCACAAGCAATCAGCCCGGTGGCTTCGGAACTTCGCCTGCTCGATGCCGGTGACCTCATCTCACTTCTCCGTCTAGAATGCCACAGCAGCCTCGCCGACCTCGTATCTTCGGCAGCGGAGCTTTATTTCCACCCTGGGACCGTCAGTTTCGGTGCTGGCGGCGATTACAAGCTCGAATGGAACGGCAAGCCGGAAGTCGTCCTCGACCTCGAAATTAAGCCGCGCGGCGTTTCGGTCTATGCGCGCCTGACACTGGCGGACCAGCTGGCGGCGCTTGAGATTGACCATATTGCATTCCAGGCCCCGTTTGAGGACCCCCACGACAACACCGCGTTCCTTGCACAAAGCCTTCAGGAAGCCAAATTCGTAAAGACCAGCAACTCGCAGATGTGAGGCTGCCGCCGAAGCGTAAGAGACGCGTTCCTGGCCGGATTAGTCAGTGGATATAACCGAGCCTGATCGCCTTGGCGATCGCCTGGATGCGGTTGACCGAATCGAGCTTGACGGTAGCAGAGCCGAGATAGGCGTTGACGGTGTGGACGGAGAGGCCGAGTTTTTCGGCGATCTCTTCGCTGATGCGACCGTCGCCGGCCAGTTGAAGGCAGGCTATCTCGCGTTCGCTCAGTGATTCCGCCGGTACGCTCCGGCGTTCGTCGAGTGCCAGCAGGTCCATGACCACCTGGCAGCTTTTAACGTGCTGGTCGATGATGACATCGCTCACCAGTTCCATCGATGTCCCGAAGAAAGCAACATAACCATTGCCGAGGGCGCCAAGGCGTACGGGGAATGCTATCCCCGAAAAGGGAACGGCGCCGGCATCCAGACGATGCGTCAATGGCGAAAATTCGCCGGCATCGGCAAAACTCGTGTTTTCCGAACCATTCCAGATCAGCGGCAGGAGTGACGTCTCGATATGGTCCAGCAGCGCCTCGCCATAAGCGCTGATGAGCTGGTTGCTGCTTTCGAGTGCGCCTGCTCCCCAGTTTTCAAGCTCGCATACGAGCTTGCGCTTGTTGGGCAACCCGGCGCCTGCGATGCGGAAAACCGCAAAATTCCGCGCCTTCAGGTTCTTCTGCATGGCGATGAGCTTCGGGAAGATGTCCGACCTGCTCGATGCGCGCTGGAGGCGCAGATACTGGATGCTTCCAGGTCCATCTGCCGTGCCGCTGCGCGAATAACCCATTGAAATTATTTTCCTAAACTAGATTGTTGCGAACGGCGTAGGCAATCGCCTCGGAACGTGTCTTGGTTGCCGTCTTGCGCATCACGCTGGTAATGTAATTGTTGATGGTGTTGCGGGATATGCCGAGGATCACGGCGATCTCGTCGCTGGTCTTGCCCTCGGCAATCCAGAAGAGGCATTCCAACTCGCGTTCGGTCAGTTCGAAATCACGTTCCGTCCTGGCATCCGCATTCTCTCCGAAACTGGAGCCGTACGCGGCGAACAGCCCTACTTCCCTCAACCGTTCCTGCGACAGGATGATGCCGTCCAGAAACAGCAGCATCAGCGAGAAGCGCGTCCGGCCGACACAGAACGTCAGCGCGCAATACTGCCGGCTGATGTCGTCCGGCGGCACGATGTCGTCCGGCAACAGCGCAAAGCTCGGGGTCAGCAGCGAGAGACATTTTTCGAGTTCGGTGGAACGGGCGTAACCGCTCGCAAGCTCCGAGCCTAGGCGCCGGACGAGATCGAACGGCCAGTTGGACGCTACGATAAAATCGAGGCCCTGCTCCTGGATAAGGTCGTAGCGGGCCAGCAGAAAATGAGAAGCGCCGACGTAATCGGCAAGCAGGCGCATGACTGCCTGAACGTTGTTGGATCCCGCCAGAACAGAAAGACGGCGAACCAATTGCTCACGCGATAGTCCCCGGGAGCCGGCAGACTCCGTATAGGAGCGCCCCTCCGTCATCATTTCTACCCCCGACAACTCCATTCGCGATCTGCTCCCCGCCACGTGGCGCATCCATCATGAATGCGCGCGCCGCGGCATGCTGCGATTTCATACAACCCCTCTTGGGCCGAAACGATCCCGAGTTAGACGAATTCTTCAAGGAATACTGTTGGTAGCCGCTCTCATTCGTCGTCCACACCGGAATTTCCAGCCAGCCCCACCCTCCACGGGACCTCGGAAGCCATTGTACGAATCAAGGCCATTGTAGGAGACGCATTACGAATTACCATCGCCTCGACACCGGATTTCCCCAGTTGCGCCATATTGTTCACTGATTCGCTAATGGATAAATCCGCCAAGTGTGCGGCGGGGCTGAAAAGAAATGGGCCGGACAAGGTCCGGCCCATCGCAATCATATTTTCGTGATACCTTGTCACGCTGCCTTTTCGAGCGCCCACTTGCGGAGAATCTTCGCGGCGCGCTCTTCGGAGATTTCGACCATCCGGGCAAGCCGCTTTTCGGGGCCTTCCTTGACGCGGCGGTTGAAGCCCTCGTCGTCGCCACCGCCCAGCATGTCGTTCGAGCTGTCGAAACCGAAATCGGAACCGAAGCCGTCCATGAGCGCCGGGCTGCCGGTCGTAGGCGAGAAGTCGGGAAGTTCGAGACCTGCACCCTCTGCCGCTTCGCCGGCGACATTGGTGCCGCTGACGGTGCGGATGAGCGGGCGAAGACCGAGCCAGACCACCAGGAAAGCAACCAGGACGAAGGCGAGCGAGTTGATAATGCCTCCGACATTCCGGCTCAGCATGTCCATCATGCCCGGACCGCTGGAGGCCTCGCTCAGAAGCTGGTTCTCCAGGAAGTCCATGGCCGTCAGGGTGACGACATCGCCGCGGCCCGAATTGATGCCTGCCGCGGATGCCACGATCTTCTGCATCTCGGCGAGATAGGCATCGACCTTGGCCTGGTCGGCCGGCTCGCCGATCATTTTGGCGACGCGGCCCTTGTTGACGACCACCGCGACCGAGACTTTCTCGATCTGATAGCTGTTGCGCGTCGTGGCGACCGTCTTCTGATTGATTTCGTAGTTGGTCTGTTCTTCCTTCTTGTCGGACTGATCAGTCGATTTCGGGCCATTGGCACCACCCGGAGGCGGAGCGGCCTGCGGCACGTTCTGCTCGACGGTCGTGGCGTTGTCGTCCTGGGTCTGCTGCGACTTGGACGCTTCCTTGGTGGTCCGGACCGAACGTTCGACGCGGGAGTTCGGATCGAAGACCGTCTCGTTGATCTGCTGGCTGTCCGTGTTCAAAGACGCCGTGACGCTCGAACGGAAATTGTCCATGCCGAGGAAAGGCGCCAGCGCCTTGTCGATATTGTTCTCGATTTCCTGCTGAACGTTCTGGACGATGCTCAGCGATTTGTTCATTTCGCTGCCGCCGTATTCGTCGCCCGATGCGAGCAACTGACCGGTGGAGTCGAGAATTGTCACGTCATCGACGTCGAGGCCCGGGACAGCGGAAGCGACAAGGTGACGAATGGACGAAGTCGCCTTGCGGCCCGTCGTCGAGCTGGCCCGGATCATCACCGATGCGGTCGGCTTCTGTTCACCCCTGCGGAAGTTGCCGACATCCGGCATCACGATATGGACGCGAGCGGCGTTGACGCCGTTGATCTGCTGGATCGACCGGCCGATCTCACCTTCCAAGGCCCGAACCCGGGTGACTTCCTGCATGAAGGAGGTCAGGCCGAGCGAGCCGACGTTGTCGAAGAGTTCATAACCGGCGTTGGAGCTGTTCGGTAGACCGCGCTCGGCCAGCAGAAGCCGCGCCTTGCTCGTCGAGCCGGCCGGAACCTGAAGGCTCGAACCGTCCGTACCGACCTGGAAAGGCATGTTAGCCTCTGCCAGCGCAATACTCACCTGATTGAGGTCGGCCTTATCAAGCCCGACATAGAGCGTTTCGTAAGCCGGCTTGTTAACGAAAAGGGCCGCCGCAATAACGATCGCAACTGAAATGACGCCGACAGCGCCTAAAGCAATAAGTCTCGTCTGGCCTAAACCGGCCAGATTTCTAAAGACTTGTGAAAATTGAGCCAACAGATTCATTCTGTTCCCACATCGCCAACTAGGTATTCGAGCCCATGCCCAGTCGCACCTTAGAAAGCGAAGCTTGTGCGAGCGTTTCGCGAGCGCAGGGATTCTGGCGACTATGGAGGGCTGGCTGGGTAATCGGCCATCATGGCCGAAACATGCATGTCAGGGCTGGCGATCAGAAGAAATCGAAATCGCCGGCTGCCTTGCTCAAAGGCTGGGAATGGCCGTGGCGCATGCCGTTGGTCAGCGCCTTCTGCATGTCGGCAAGCTTGACGAGATTGAGCGCGGTCGAGACATCGACCATCCATTCGCTCGGAATGCCGCCGGTGATGGTGTCGACGAATTCCGCAAGGCCGCGCGTCTTCTGCACGGCAAGGTCAATGCCCTGCAGGACTTTCAGGCTGTCCGGCGATTGCAGGATTGTTTCTCCGCCGAGTTCCAGAAGCTGCGGCTCGACCCGTTCGATCAGGTATGCCACGTCATGAAGCTCCGAGACCAGGCGCATCAGGACTTCTGGAAGAGATTCCTCAAACGGAGCGATTGGCGTCTTGACGATGTCGTTCATGGCTATCTTCGCCCCGAGAAATGATTTTTTTAGAAGAACTCGATTGAGCTCTCGACCGGCTTCGCCGGCATGCGTACCGGACGCTGCTCCATCGCCACGGTCCGTTGAGTTTCAGCGCCGGTCAGCGGATACTGACGAGCCCGACCACTTACCGGCCAGAACTCCAGCTTGCGCCCGTGCTCCCCGCCCGTTGAGGAGCCGACCACCGGAATACCTTCGTCCTTTAGAAATTCCATAGCGAATGCGGCATTCTGTTCGCCGACATTCGAAAAGCTGGCAATTGTCTTGGCGCCGCCAAAAATCTTCGCTTCCAACCGGTCTCGCCGGGCTCCCTGCTTCAAAAGACCATTGATCAACAGTTCCATCAGATGCACGCCGTAACGCGTCGCATCGCCGCCCGAGGCCATGGAACCGGCGGATCCCGGAAGCAGGAAGTGGTTCATGCCGCCGATACCGGCGACAGGATCGCGAAGACACGCAGCCACGCATGAGCCCAGAATCGTGGAGAGAACAGCATTCGGGTCGTTCAGGACCTTAAATTCCCCCTGGATAATATGGACACGCCTGACTGCAGCGGCGTCATTCATTTCAATGCTCCAAACACCGCTTCGATAGCGGCCTTCATCTTTTCGATCGTGAACGGCTTGGCGAGAACGTTGTTGGCGCCGAGCGATGCAGCCTTCTGAACCAGGGCACGGTCGCCCTGGGCCGTCAGGATGATGAATGCGGCCTTCTTCGTGTTCGGATTGGCGCGAACGGCCTGCAGGAAACCGATACCGTCCATTTTCGGCATGTTGAAATCCGAAATGACGAGATGGTGCGGCTGCTCGGCCATGATCTTCATGCCCTGCTCGCCATCGCCGGCAGAAGTGATCTGTTTGAAGCCGAGCTGTGTCAGGGCGTCGCTGAGCAGCAGGCGGCTGGTGACCTGATCGTCGACGATCAGAACTTTGATTTTTTCAGCGATAGACATTTATTCGGTACCTTCTTTTCGGGCAGCAGTTAACTTCAACACTTCTTCTCCTATGGAGCCTAACGGCAGTTGCTGCTCGACAGCCCCCATTTCATGGGCAACCCTCGGCATGCCGTAGACCACACAGGTCTTTTCGTTCTGCCCGATCGTGCGTGCGCCCGCGCTACGCATTCTGAGCAAACCTGCAGCTCCATCGCGGCCCATGCCCGTCAGGATGACCCCGACCGCATTACGACCTGCCAGGTCGGCGACCGAGTCGAAAAGGACGTCCACGGAGGGCCTGTGGCCGTTTACCGGCTCCTTTTCGATCAGCCGGCAACATGGCGCCGACGGATTGACCACCTGCAAGTGTCGTTCGCCACCGGGCGCCAGATAGATCCTGCCGATCTCCAGCCGCGCGCCATCGGTGGCTTCCTGCACCACAGGAGCGCAGATACGATTAAGGCGTTCGGCAAAACTTTTGGTAAACGTGGAAGGCATATGTTGAGTAATTACGGTCGGCGGACAATTTTGCGGAAACTTTTGCAATACCGCGATAAGAGCTTCAACACCTCCAGTTGACGACCCTATAGCCACAACCTTCCGGCCCACCCGGTATTCCGCAGCGGGAGAGGCGGCGATGAAAGGCGTCGGTCCATTCCGGCGGGGTCCGGACCGGGCTGCAGCCTTCACCTTTTCAGCAAGATCCATGAACGGGCGGACATCGCCGGGAGCCGGTTTGCCGACGCAATCGAAGGCGCCGATCTCAAGAGCAGCCAACGTCGCATTGGCACCCTGATGGGTCATTGCCGAGACCATGATTACCGGCATCGGACGCAGGCGCATGATCTTTTCGAGAAATTCCAGCCCATTCATGTTGGGCATCTCGATATCAAGGGTAACGACATCGGGGTTGAGCTGCTTGATCGCGACGCGTGCTTCCAGCGCATCGCCAGCCTGGCCAACGACATTCACTTCCGGGTCGGAATTCAGGATGGCCGTAATCAGCCCGCGCATGGTGGGTGAATCGTCAACGACCAGGACTCGTGCCGGAGCGCTCATGCTTTTCTCCCCGCGCCCTTACCGGTATAACGATAGGTGGTGATACCGATATTATCGAACAGGTTTTTGGCGTCGCCGGAAACACGCTCGGAATGGCCGATATAGAGATGTCCGCCTTCGGGCAGGAGCGAAGCAAAGCGGGACCAGATTTTCACCTGCGTCGGTTCGTCGAAGTAGATAACGACGTTGCGGCAGAAGATGATGTCGAAATTGCCCTTGAAGGGCCACTGCGCCATCAGGTTCAATTCGTTGAAGGTAATCAGTTTCTTGACGCGGTCGTCGATCTGGAACCTGCGGCGCCCGCCGGCATCGACTTCGCGGAACCATTGCTTGCGCATGGCCGGCGTCATCGTTTCGAGCGCGTTCTCGTCGTAGAGGCCGGCACGGGCCGCGGCCAGGATCTTCGGGTCGATATCGGTCGCCAGGATACGGAAATCGAGATCGGCCGCGTTGGGAAGCAGCGACAGTACGGTCAGCGCAATCGAATAGGGCTCCTGCCCATCCGAACAGGCGGCCGACCAGATGCGCACGCGGCCGCCGCTCTTGGCGCGGTTGATAAGACCCGGCAGAACCTCGTCGCGCAGGTGCTCGAAATGATGGTTTTCGCGGAAGAAGCGGGTGAAGTTGGTCGTCAGATGCGACAACATCTCGCGGCGGGCGGCGGCACCTTCGGGCGAGGCCACCAGAACGCAATAATCCTTGAAGCCGCGCAGACCCAAGGCCCGGATATGCTTGGAAAGACGGGAATAGACGAGCGAGGCCTTGGAATCGTTGAGATAGATTCCGGCATCCGAGTAGATCATCGCCGAAATGTCGGTGAGGTCGCGGCGCGTCAGCGGATATTCTCCGCTTGCGAGCACCTCATCCGGTGATTGTCGGCTTTCTATGGCGCCCAAGGGCTTCATGCAGCGTCGCTTTCCTGGTCGGGGAAGAGGGCGTCCAACTCGATCATGCAGATCATCCGCTTATCGATGGCGAGAATCCCCCGGGCATATTGTCTCTCCAGATCGGAGGAGACTTCCGGTACTGGCTGGATATTCTCGTCGGTAATCGTAAGGATATCGGAAACGGCCTCGACGAGGAGACCAACAATCTTGGCCTTCATCTGCGCCACGATAATCACATGGCGTACCGTCGGCTCGGCATCCTTCATGCCAAGCCGGGCCGAAAGATCGACAATCGGCAGGACCGCGCCGCGCAGATTGATGACACCCATGACATAGGCGGGCGCATGCGGCAGCGGGGTTGCCTGGGTCCATCCGCGAATCTCGCGGACGGACATGATGTTCACGCAAAATTCCTGATCGCTGATGCGAAAAGCGATCAGCTCCTTGCTTCCCGGGACCAGATTTTTCACGGCATACGACATAACAACTCAACCCGTGGCGGCTAACGACATTTCAGGTTTCATGGACTGGCCTCGCGACGCTGCGACGACCGCATCGACGTCGAGGATGAGAGCGACGCGGCCGTCACCGAGAATGGTGGCTGCGGCGATGCCCGGAACGTGCGTGTAGTTTGCCTCGAGCGACTTGATGACGACCTGGCGCTGGCCCTGGATGGCATCGACCATCAGGGCGCGCTGGCCGCCGCCTTCCGATTCGACCAGCAGCGCGACACCTTCGACCGGATTGGCCTGGGTGGCGCGGTAGTTGAGGACCCGGCCCACGTCGACCAGCGGGCAGAACGAGTTGCGGATCGAGATAAGCCGCTGATTGGCGCCGAAGGAATGGATGGCGGCAGCCTCCGGCTGCAGCGTCTCGACGATGGCGGTCAGCGGCACCACCAACGTCTGGCCGGCGACCGTGACGACCATTCCGTCCAGAACGGCAAGCGTCAGCGGCAGGCTCATGGTGAAGGTCGAGCCGAAGCCCGGCCGCGATGAGATCGAGATGCGGCCGCCGAGCGCCTGGATCGAGCGCTTGACGACGTCCATACCGACGCCGCGACCGGAAATGTCGGAGATCTTATCGGCGGTCGAGAAACCCGCCATGAAGATCAGGTTGTCGATCTCGTCATCCGACAGGTTGGCGTCGGCTGCGATGATGTCGTTGTCGATCGCCTTCTGGCGGACGCGCTCGCGATTGATGCCGGCGCCGTCGTCGGCAAGTTCGATCAGGATGCGGCCCGAACGATGTTTTGCGGTCAGCTTGATCGTGCCTTCCGGATCCTTGCCGGCGGCCTCGCGCTTTTCGGGCGATTCGATGCCGTGGTCTACGGCGTTACGGATCATGTGGGTCAGCGGTTCGGCAATCTTGTCAATGACCGTCTTGTCGACTTCGGTGTTTTCACCTTCGGTGACCAGCCGGATCGACTTGCCGACCATGTCGGCCACTTCGCGGACGATACGCGACATGCGCTGGAAGACGGGTTTTACCGGCTGCGCGCGGATCGCCATGACCGAGTCCTGGATCTCGCGGGTGAGCTGCTGCAGCTCTTCGAGGCCCATGTTGACGGCCGATGTACCGGTCGCGTCGTTCTCGACGACACTCTGGGAGAGCATCGCCTGGTTGATGACGAGTTCGCCGACGAGGTTGATGAGGCGGTCGACGCGGTCGAGATCCACGCGGATCGTCTGGCCAGCGCCGGCTGCCGCGGCAGCGGCATTGTTCTGGGCGGCAGCTGCCGCGGCAGCCGATTCCTTCCTCTCGGCGGCACGGGCCGTCCTCGAGACGTTGCTTGCGGTCTCGGCAGCGGATACGGCCGCAGCGACGGTTTCTTCCGAAACGCCCCGTTCGGCGGTCTTTTCCTCGTCTTCTCCACCAGCGGAGTCATCAAGGATCGACAGATCGAACGGAACCGGAACCATCGGCAGTTCCTCGTTGGAAGATGCCTCTTCGGCAAGCTTCACTTCGAGGTCGCAATCCCATTCCGCGAATTCGAAGACGGCACGGATGTCGTCTTCGCTCCTGGTGGTCCGGATCGAGATCTTCCAGCTGAAATAGGAGGCCTCCGGATCCATCTTGTCGAGGGTCGGCAGGGCGTCCGTGTCGCAATTGATGCTCATCTCTCCCAGACGGGACAGATCGCGCAGCAGGAGCGCTGCCTCGTTGCCCTTGGAATAGAGTTCGCGACGCGGCTTGAAGGAGACTTCGTAGACCGAGCCTTCAATTGCCGGCTCATCGTCCTCGCCGAAGCCGTCGAACGAAAAGGGGACCGGCTGAAAGCCGCTGTCGTCGCTCGGTTTGGGAAGATCGACTTTCGCCACGGGAGCCGGGGCAGCCTTTGCGGCCGGTTTCGGGGCGTCGTGACCGGAGGAAGAGGGCGACCCGCCATGGGCGAGCGCCTCAAGTTCCTTGACGAGGCTGCGGCTTCTCGATTCGTCGACGCCGCCGCCGTCACGCGATGCGCTGACGAGATCGGCCAGCACGTCTGCCGACTTGAGCATGACCTTCAGGACGTCCTGCGTCGGCTCGAGCTTGTTGGAGCGTACGCAATCGAGCGTCGTCTCGAAGACGTGGGCGAAGGAAACCAGGTCGTCCAGACCGAAGGCGCCAGCACCCCCCTTGATGGAATGAACGGCACGGAAAACGGCGTTCACCGTTTCGGGGTCGCGATCCCCGTCGTTCAGCTTGAGAAGACCCGACTCCAGTTCTGCGAGCTGCTCTTCGCATTCCTGAAAGAAGATCTCTTTGATTTCGTTCATATCCATCGGGGGAATTCCTGGCTCAGGCGGTTACACGCTCGATCGCATCAATCAGTTTGGCAGGATCGAAGGGCTTGACGATCCAGCCAGTCGCGCCGGCCTGCCGGGCTCGGTTCTTCTTCTCGGCATCGCTTTCCGTCGTCAGGACGAGGATCGGAACGGCGCGATATTTTTCGTTGCGGCGAACACCTTCGATGAAACCGAAGCCATCGAGGCGCGGCATGTTGATATCCGTGACGATGACGTCCGGATTGCAGCCCTCGAGGACTTCGAGGCCCTCAATGCCGTCTTCCGCCTGAATTGTCTCAAAGCCTGCGTTATTCAGGGTCACCAGAAGCATGTTCCGGATCGTCCGTGAGTCATCCACGGTCAGTACTTTCTTCTTCATTGCTAGATCTCCTTAGCAACCAAATTTTCGTTATTAATGCCGATGAGTTGCATCGTCTTCTGAAATGCATCCGAAGCCTTCTCGACGAGAAAGGACTTCTTGTCTTCTTCCCAAGCCTTGACGCCGGCGACCAGAACCTGGGCGCACTGGACACCGACCCGCTCGACGCCCGAGGCGTCGATCTTGAGATCGCTGCCCCGCATGGAGACCAGCTTGCCATGCAGGTTCGAGGCCTCGTTGAGGTCCAACACTGCGGCCAGCTTCAAACTTCCAGCTCCAGCCTTCTTTGCTGCCATCAGCTTATTCCTTGTCGTTTCTGAAAGAGGTATTCGCCGTCATCCGCCCGCTCAGCCGCCATCGGCGCGATCGGGACCAAAGTCGGCTGAGGTCTTGGAGCTGCAGGTCGGCGCGCATCCGCATAGCGGTTCTGCCGCTCGATCCGGAACTCGCGGACCGTGCGGCCGAGTTCCAGGATAACGGTATGGAGTTCGTCGGCGCCCTCGCCCGCGCGGAACGCGAGGCTGGCGTTCGAGGCGACGTGTTCGCTGACCGAACCGATCTCGGCGGTCAACCGGTCGAGGCCGACGGCCTGTTCGCCGGTGTCGCGGGCAATACCGGCGATCGCGTCGTTGATGTCGGACACCTGGCGAACGATGCCGCCGATCGCGTCCTGGGTGCGGTGAACCATGTCGACCCCGGCATCCACCTGGGCCTTGGTGCCGTTGACGAGCGTCTTGATCTCGCGTGCTGCGTCGGCCGAGCGCTGGGCGAGCGCGCGCACTTCCTGGGCAACGACGGCAAATCCGCGGCCGGTCTCCCCGGCACGGGCAGCTTCGATACCGGCGTTCAGCGCCAGCAGATTGGTCTGGAACGCGATGTCGTCGATGACGCCGATGATCTCGCCGATCTTTTCAGCCGAGGATTCGATATCCGCCATGGCGTTGATCGCGCGACCGACAACCTCGCCGCTTGCCTCGACCGAACGACGCGTCTCGGCGGCGGCCTTTTCGGCGGCGGCCGTCTCGGCAGCGCTGCCCTTAACCCTGGCGGTTACGTCGAGGAGCACGCGTGCCGCCTCCCTGAGGCGGGTGGACTGTTCTTCCGAAGCGGCGGCAAAGGAGCGAGTGCCCTCAGTGAGGGCCTGCGTCAGCGCCCCGGCCTTCTGGCCATGGCCATCGACCGTCTCGACCGACGAGCGCATGCCGGCGACTGCCTGATTGAGCAGATCGGCGAGTTCGCGATAGGCATCCGGCACGTCGTCGGCAAGACCTGCCGTCAGATCGCGGTCGGCGAGTGCCGTGATGACGTCGGTAAAAGTTTCGATCGCCTGCGCATGATCGGCTTCGCGCTGCTCGGCGAGCGCGCGCTGGTGCTTCTGGCGCTGTTCGTTGAAGCGGAGCGAGACGGCGATCTCGACATCGACCATGACAAGGCGGGTGATCGCGCCGACGAGATCGAGCAATTCCTGCTCCCGTTTACGGCCGCCCGGCAGCAGCGACTTCGGAGCAAGGTCGACGATCGCGCCGGCGATCAGATGTTCGAGCATGACCGCGTGGCCGGCGACGTGCCAGCGCGGGTCGAGGCCCATCCGGCTCTCGGCATCGGACAGAACCTTCACTCGCTCGGCATAAAGCGCGTCGAAGCGGGCATCGGTCAACACGCCCCAATGGGAGGCCTGCAGGTCGTGCAGCCGTTCGATCTGCTGCTCGCTCTCGAAATTGCGGGCGGCTTCCGGAAAGGATTGAAAGCGGTGGAAGAGATCGCGCAGGCCGGTCTTCAGATGCCGGTCGAGCTGCGGGCGGCAGCGGCGCAGCAGATCGCGCAGTTCGCCGTCGAGGCCGGCAAATGCCAGTCTCTCGCCCAGGCTGCCTGCCTGGCCACGTCGCGCCTGATCCGATGGCATTTCCTGCACCAAAACCGTCCCCAAAATTATTCAAGCCAATCCCCGGAGAGGATCAGCGGCATGCAAGCTGCTGTCAGCCAGCGCCTGGATGAACGGGGGATGCTGGCCAAACCGGATCGATATCCGTCGGGCATGGGCAACGCGGTCACCACGGGCTTTGCTGGATTTTCATGAGCGGATACCGGATTGGACCGGTACGGCTTTGCGGCTTCATGCCTGGTGGGGGACCGCAGTCATCCCATTTCGCCGTGGTCTCTAATATGTATGGTTAATTCCTTGCCTGAAGGTTAATGGAAGGTAGAAGCATGCCTGTTTTGCTTCAGGCAGGCGCATATTACCCGCTATCAGGGTATTCGCTTCGGCATTGCTCGGTGGTTACGGTTTTTCTCAATTGGCCGCTTGAACGTCGGCCAACCCGCCTTGTCTCCCATATCGGCGAGCGGCTGCAACGGATAAGCTTTAACTCAAAGCGCCATGCCACCCTTGCCGGTGAACTTCCTGCTGACATGCAGCGAGCCGGAAAGACCGAAACGCCAGGGCAGATCGATGGCCTGGGAGATGCCGATCCGCCGACCGGTGACGATCAGGGGTGGTGTTTTCGGCAACGTGAACTCGAACGGTGGCGCAAACAGCGGCAGGCCGTTGTGCTCGATGGTGATGCCGAGCGCCTGGCAGAGGCGGCCCGGACCGGAGCAGAGGAGCAGCGGATCGGCAAGACCGCGCCTTTTCTCCATTTCCTGAAGGCCCCTGACCGGCTGCAACGCCCTGATCAGCACGGCGCTACCGGGCCGGCAGACAAAATTCAGACACCAGTGAATGCCGTAGGAACGGTAGACATAAGCGTGTCCCGGCGGCCCGAACATCACCGCGTTTCTCTGCGTGGGCCCGCGAAAACTGTGGGAGGCCGGCTCGTCCGGCTCATAAGCTTCCGTCTCGACGATCACGCCGCCTGCGCCGGAGACATCGAGTTCGACGCCGATCAGATCACGCGCCACCTCTACGGAGCCTCTATCGAAAAACTGCTGGTCCATAAGAAACGCCCGTCTCGCTGCCGGTTGCATCCATAGACGGCGAAGCAGGGCTTGTCTTCCCCGCCGACGACGCGACTTTCCGGAAGACCCGAAGCGTTGCGCAGACGTTGTGGTGGGGATGCAACAGGCCCCGACTTGCTGTTTGCCAAGTCAGCACGGATTTGTGGACGCACATTTTTGTGCATTGCCATGAAAACGCTCCGGGTGTCGTATTAGGTTTAGAAACATCTTGATTCTCAATAGATTGCCGCAGCGTTTTCAATCTTTGCGGCAGTCGAGCAGTAGCGCAACCCTGACTGGAGTAGCCTATGCCGAGTGAATCCTTGTTCGATGCCTTCACCAGGAACTACGAAGCGCGGCGCGAGACAGATATGTCTGTCGCCGAGTATCTGGCGATTTGTAAAAAAGATCCGATGGCCTATGCCAACGCCGCCGAGCGGCTGCTGGCGGCGATCGGCGAGCCGCAGATGGTCGACACGGCCAAGGATGCCAGGCTCGGCCGGATCTTCATGAACCGCACCATCCGGGCCTATCCGGCTTTCTCCGGTTTCTTCGGCATGGAAGAGACGATCGAGCGGATCGTTTCCTTCTTCCGGCATGCCGCGCAGGGGCTCGAGGAGCGAAAGCAGATCCTCTACCTGCTCGGTCCGGTCGGTGGCGGCAAGTCGTCGCTTGCCGAGCGGCTGAAGCTGCTGATGGAGGCCAATCCGATCTACGTGCTGAAGGCCGGCGACGACATCAGTCCGGTTTTCGAAAGCCCGCTCAACCTCTTCGATCCGGTCGCCATGGGGCCTATGCTGCTTGAGCAGTACGGCGTTCCGACCCGGCGCCTCAGCGGGCTGATGAGCCCCTGGTGCCTGAAGCGGCTCGACGAATTCGGAGGCGACATAACCCGCTTCCGGGTGGTGCGGTTGCAGCCCTCGCGGCTTCGCCAGATCGGGATCGCCAAGACCGAACCGGGCGACGAGAACAATCAGGACGTCTCGTCGCTGGTCGGCAAGGTCGACATTCGCAAGCTCGAAAACTATTCCCAGAACGACTCGGATGCCTACAGCTATTCCGGAGGGCTCAACCGCGCCAACCAGGGCGTGCTCGAATTCGTCGAGATGTTCAAGGCGCCGATCAAGATGCTGCATCCGCTGCTGACGGCGACGCAGGAAGGCAATTACATGGGCACCGAGAATATCGGCGCCATCCCTTTCTCCGGCGTCATCCTTGCCCACTCGAACGAGGCGGAATGGCAGAGCTTCAAGGCGAACAAGAACAACGAGGCGTTCATTGACCGCATCTGCGTCATCAAGGTTCCTTATTGCCTGCGGGTGACGGAAGAACAGCATATCTATGAAAAGCTGATCGAAGGTTCGGAGCTTGCGGATGCCTCCTGCGCGCCGGCGACGCTTGAGATGCTGGCCCGGTTTTCCGTGCTCTCGCGGCTACGCAAGCACGAGAATTCGACCTTCTTTTCCAAGATGCGTGCTTACGACGGCGAAAGCCTCAAGGAAACCGATCCGCGCGCCCGCAGTGTTCAGGAATATCGGGACGCGGCCGGCGTCGACGAAGGCATGGACGGAATATCGACACGTTTTGCCTTTAAGGTTCTAGCCTCGACCTTCAATCACGATACGACGGATATCGGCGCCGATCCGGTTCACCTGATGTATGTGCTGGAACAGGCCATCCGCCGCGAACAGTTTCAGGAGGAAACCGAAAAGCGGTATATCGAGTTCATCAAGGCAGACCTTGCTCCTCGGTACGCGGAGTTCATCGGCAACGAGATCCAGAAGGCCTATCTGGAATCCTATTCCGATTACGGTCAGAATCTTTTCGATCGTTATGTCGACTATGCCGACGCCTGGATCGAGGACGTCGACTTCAAGGATCCGGATACCGGGCAGCTTCTCGATCGCGAACTCCTGAACCAGGAATTGACCAAGATCGAAAAGCCGGCGGGCATCGCCAATCCGAAGGATTTCCGCAACGAGATCGTCAAGTTCTGCCTCCGCTCGCGCGCCAATAACGGCGGCAAGAACCCGTCCTGGGCGAGCTACGAGAAGATCCGGGAAGTGATCGAGAAAAGAATGTTCTCCCAGGTGGAGGATCTCCTGCCGGTGATCTCCTTCGGGTCGAAGAAGGACGGCGAAACAGAAAAGAAACACAGCGAGTTCGTGTCGCGCATGACGGGGCGCGGCTACACCGAAAGACAGGTTCGCCGTCTGGTGGAGTGGTACATGCGGGTCAAACAGGCAGGTTAGCGTCTGTACTCAATTAGGATTTGGAACGCAGCATGCAAGAAAACCGTTCAGTTCCTTAAACACACAAAGGTGGACGTCATCTCCATCATTGTGTGTGACGACAGGACGTAGGATTGTGGCATACTGGGTTGTGCGGCGTCCGAAACCTAGTTGAGTACAGACCCTAATGCTCATGCAGGAGCCAACATGCACATCATCGACCGGCGGCTGAACCCGCGCGGTAAAAGTTTGGAAAATCGACAGCGGTTTCTGCGGCGCGCAAAGGACGCCGTGCAGCAGGCAGTCAGGCGATCCCTGCAAAGCCGCAGTATCCGTGATGTACTCGATGGCGGCGAAGTCAGCCTCCCGATCGGCGGCATGGGCGAGCCGAGTTTTCGCCGGGCCGAAGGCGGGATTACGGATCATGTCCTGCCCGGCAACCGGGCCTTCGTCGAAGGCGATATCATTCCCCGCCCACCCGGCCAGGGTGCAGGCAGACCCAAGGAGGCCGGCCAGGGCGATGGTGAAGACGGCTTCCGCTTCGTTCTGACGCGCGAAGAATTCCTCTCGGTTTTTCTGGATGACCTCGAACTGCCCGAACTCGCCAAGCGACGGCTCAGCGAGACCGAGGAGATGAGCCCAGTGCGGGCCGGCTACTCCATTTCGGGCTCCCCTTCCAATCTCTCCATCGACCGGACGACGCGGCTCGCGATGATGCGACGCATCGCTCTCAAGCGCCCCAAGCCTGCCGAGATCGAGGCGCTGCAGCGCCAGATCGACGAATCTGAGAACGAGGAGACGCGCCTGTCGCTGGAGGCGGAACTCAAGTCGCTGACGGACAGGATTCGGCGCATTCCCTATGTCGATCCGCTCGACGTTCGCTATCGTCGTTTCGACAACGAGCCGAAGCCGGTTGCTAAGGCGGTGATGTTCTGCCTGATGGACGTCTCCGGATCGATGTCGGAGCACATGAAGGATCTGGCCAAGCGCTTCTACCTGCTGCTCTATCTGTTCCTCTCGCAGCGTTACGAGAAGGTCGAGATCGTCTTCATCCGCCACACCGAGAAGGCCGAGGAGGTCGACGAGGAGACCTTCTTCTATGGTCAGGCGACCGGCGGCACGCTGGTATCGAGCGCGCTTGCGGCGATGCGCTCCATTATCGCTTCACGCTTCGACCCCACCGAATGGAACATCTATGCCGCGCAGGCCTCGGATGGCGACAACTCCTATCGGGACGAAGCTCCGACCGGCCATCTGCTGAGACACGAGATTTTGCCGCTCTGCCAGTACTTCGCCTATATTGAGGTCGATGAAGAGGGTGGCGATTCCTCGGTATCGAATTCCCCTCTCTGGCGCCTTTATGAAAGCATCCGGTCCGGTTCGGCAACGCTTGCGATGCGCAAGGTCTGCCGCAAGAACGAGATTTTTCCGGTCTTCCACGATCTCTTCCAGAAGCGTTCGATACAGACGAAGGCGGTGCCATGACTCAGGCGGCTATGCAGAAGGATCGACTGCTCTTCGAAGGCGCGGACTGGGATTTCACGACGCTCCAGCGTATCCACGATGCCTGCGAGGAAATCGCGATCGGGGAACTCGGGCTCGACGTCTATCCGAACCAGATCGAGGTGATCACCGCCGAACAGATGCTGGATGCCTATTCGTCGACGGGCATGCCGCTGTTTTACCGGCACTGGTCGTTCGGCAAACATTTCGCCCATCACGAAGCCTTCTACCGCCGCGGCATGCGCGATCTCGCCTATGAGATCGTCATCAACTCGTCGCCTTGCATCTCCTACCTGATGGAGGAGAACACCGCGACGATGCAGACCCTGGTGATCGCCCATGCGGCTTTCGGCCATAACCATTTCTTCAAGAACAACTATCTGTTCAAGCTGTGGACGGATGCCGAGGGCATTCTCGACTATCTCGATTTCGCCAAGGGCTATATCGCCCGCTGCGAAGAGCGTTACGGCGAAACAGCCGTCGAGCGGACCCTCGACGCGGCCCATGCTCTGATGTCGCATGGCGTACACCGTTATGCCGGCAAGACGAGGCTCGACCTGCGCCAGGAGGAAAAACGCCAGCTGGAACGGCGCGCCCATGAAGAGCAGATGTTCAACGATCTCTGGCGCACGGTGCCGACGGGCCGCAAACGCGATGCGGCCGATGTCGATCTCGAAAGACGGCGTACGGCACTCGGCCTGCCGCAGGACAATCTGCTCTACTTCCTGGAAAAGTCCTCGCCCCGGCTGCAACCATGGCAACGGGAAATCCTGCGCATCGTCCGCCACGTCGCACAATATTTCCATCCGCAGCGCCAGACCAAGGTGATGAACGAGGGGACGGCGACCTATGTCCATTACCAGATCATGGAAAGGCTGCACGACCGCGGGCAGATCAACGACGGCAACTATTTCGAATTCCTGAAATCACATACCAATGTCGTGTTCCAGCCGACCTATGACGATCGGCGTTTCTCCGGCTTCAATCCCTATGCCATCGGCTTCGCCATGATGCAGGATATCGAGCGGATCGTGACCAAGCCGACCGACGAGGATCGCGAATGGTTCCCGGATATCGCCGGCCGCGGAGATCCGATGCAGGTCCTGCGCGGTATCTGGGCCGACTACCGCGACGAGAGCTTTATCAGCCAGTTCCTGAGCCCGCACCTGATCCGCAAGTGGCGCCTTTTCCAGCTCTACGACGATCCGCAGATGAGCGAAGGGATCCTGGTTTCGGCGATCCACGACGAGCGCGGCTACAAGCGCGTCCGCCGCCAACTGGCGCGCGAATACGATATCGGCTGGACCGATCCGAGGATCGACATCATCGATGTCGATCTCGCCGGCGACCGCCGCCTTCTCCTGCAGCACCGGGCGCCGAACGACTGGGTTCTCGAGGACAGCGAGACCCGGCAGGTTCTGCAACATCTGGCGGATCTGTGGGGATACGACGTCATGCTGCAGGAAATCGACAGCGCCGAGAAGGTAGTGAAGGAACATGCCGCCCATCCCCGCGAAATCCTTCATAAGGGTGACCTTTTCTCCTGACGACAGCGCACGAGGCAGGTCTCTGTCGATCCGGCAACTCCAAGCCTGGCAGGACGCGATGGCGACGTTGATCCCCGCTCATCAACTTTGATTACAGGAGCGGCCGGAGTTCCTGCCGATGGACAATCGTGATTGGACATCAAAAGCGGTCAGGATCAAAATAACGTCTGGGCGACGGGCATCTATTTTGTTCAAATAGGAGGCCGTAATGGAGCAACGTGCAGTCGATCAGCTGAAGACTATCGCCAGGATAAACCGCAGCTATCCCGACTTCCAGATGTCCAGCAGCGAACGGCTCGAACGGTGGGCCGAGATTCTTGAGCTCAACCCCGACCGATCCCTTTCGACATTTCGGGAAACCGAATATCAGCCGGATGAAATAAGGGCCGCCATGCGCGGCGACGGAACGGCGATTGCCGTCGCGTTCGGGGATCCCGTGCTGCGCGCCGCGGGGATGAGAGACGACACCTATGGGGAAGCCAGGCGGTTTTTTGAACTGTCAGACCGACAGATCCACAAACTGGTCTGCTTCTGCCACTTCGGAGCGCATGTGAGCGCAAGCACCGTCGCCCATCAGGTGCGGTCCATCGCCACCCGCAGATCCAGCGGCCCCCTTGCATACCTGGCTTCTTTCTTCAGAAGGTAGCCTTGTCGCTTCGTCAAACACGATCAGACTGCGCCTTGCCGGGCGATTGCCCGATACCTCGGCGTTGCCGCTTGCCGTTGCGGGAACGGCCGAGGGTTGACGCTGCGTCCTGAAAGAACGAGGCGGCCGGTGCGGCCCTTGTCGATCCATTTTGACCGCGGCGGCCACGCGCTGCGAGATAAAGTTTGCGTCGTAACCCACACCGTTGTGGGCGAGAGGACTGCATGTCCCCAGAAGGTGGCGACCTTGCCGCCACTATGGTATTTGGACCGAACTCTAAAGAGCTCCGGTTTCAGTGGGATATGCTGCGTTGGCGAATTTTAGTCTGGATTTGTGCATCGTTGCCGGCAGAAGGCCGGATTTGCTTGAGCAGACATTGGAAAGTTTTTCAAAGCGCTGCTTTGCTCATTTCTCCGTCTCGAATGTCCTCGTCAACATGGATCCGATCTTCGGAACCGAAGAGGATGAGGCCGAGTGCCTGCGGGTCGTCTCGAACTACCTTCCGTCAGCTTCCTTCTTTAGACCCAGCGAGCCTGGATTTGGCGCTGCGGTCAAGCGTCTCTGGTCCAATACGCAGTCGGATTACGTATTCCACCTCGAAGACGACTGGATCGCGCTGACGGATCTCGGCGAGGAGATTTTTGCCCCGTTTGCAGATCCCGCCGTAATGCAGGTATCCTTTCACACGGCTGACCAGAACTGGAGCATCGCGAAAGACGGCCATCTTCACGAGAGAAACGAATATGCACGGTTTCTCGGCATAAAAATCCCGCTGTTTCGGACTTTTCCGAAATTCACGACGTCACCTTCCATTCTTCGCGGTTCTTTCGCCCGGCAGGCTTCCGGCCTGATGGACGCCTCGCGAGATCCGGAAAAACAATTCTATTCCGGCGTCAACGCAGAACTGGAGCGGTTGGCGGGCCCGCATAAGAACTATATTTTTTCTCCCCGGCAGACACCGGTCATCCGTGACACCGGACGAGAATGGAGAGACAACCGCAAGATCAAAAAAGTCATCGAGAATACGACTTCCTATTGGGTCGAGGAATGATTTTGGGTGCCACGACAAACACGTCCTCAGCAATTCGGCATGGGTGAAAAACCGCCATATTCAGGTCTCTCTTCGATTTCTCTTCGGCTAAAACAGCCCCCCTTGGTTTCAGCATTCGGTAACGCTCCGATTGTACATTAGGCACCGATCAAATTACGCGAGTAGATCTGGACCCTTGCGAATGAACCAAGACTCCGCCATCGGACCTGATCTGCACACATCCCATCGCGAACTTTTGGAAGACCTTTTCGAAGGCGCCCCGAGCCCCACGATCATCAAGGACGAAGAGTCACGCTTCCTGTTCCTCAACAGCAAGGCGTGCGAGATGTTCGGCGTCGGCCTCGGCGACATACTTGGCCGCACCGACCGTGACTTCTTGCCTGCAGGCGAAGCCGAACGGATCCGAGAGATGGATGCGGGCGTGCTGGCGACCGGTGAGGAGCGGCTGTTCGAGGAGAAAGTCACCGGTCCGGATGGTTCGGCCCGGACGCTTCTGACGCACAAGCGGCGGTCCTTCGTACCAACGGCTGCGGGGAAGAAGCCGGTTCTGATTGTCGTTATTTCCGACATCACCGAGCTCCGCCATGCAGAGACGGTCCTGCGGGCAAGTGAGGAACATTATCGCTCTCTCATTGAGCTGCATCCCCAGACACCGTGGCTAGCCGACGCGCTGGGGAATGTTGTCGAAGTCGGCCCAGGGTGGCAGAACGCCTCCGGACGGGAAGTCGGCGAAGCCCTGGGGCGCGGGTGGGAGAAGACCTTGCATCCGAAGGACCTGCCTGAGGTCATTGCCAAATGGGGGTCCTCGGTCAAGACCGGCGCACCGTTCGACATGATCTACAGGATCGGGACAGCGAGGGGGCGATATCGGTGGTATCGGAACCGCGCGGCAGCTCGGCTCGATGGCAACGGCGGGGTTGTCCGCTGGTATGGGCTCCTTGAGGACGTCCATGACCGGCAACTTGCCCTCAAGGCGCTTCAGTCCAGCGAGCGGAGACTGCGCCAGCATCGGGACGAGCTCGAAAAGATCGTTCTGGACCGAACGGCGGAAGTTCAGGAAAAGAATATTGAGCTGGATCGCCTTCTCCAGCACGAACGGGGTATCAATGCGCTGCAGCGCCGTTTCGTCGGGATGATATCCCACGAGTTCAGGACGCCTTTGGCCGTGATCGACGGAGCGGCCCAGCGGCTGACGCGGACAAAGACGGCTGTGACCCCGCAGTTCCTGGAGGGCAAGGCCTTGCAAATCAAGGGCGCAGTTGCCCGTATGGTCGAGCTGATGGAAAGCATCCTCGCCGCCGGGCGGTTGGAGACCGGGACCATTGCCATCAACAAACAAGCCAGTTCGCTCAGCGCTATACTTCGTCAATGCATCGCAAGCCGAGCCGAGCTCAGCAAAAGCCACACGATCAGCCACAATCTCGATGCAATTCCAGCGCTGCAGATGATCGACAGGGACGCGATAGAGCGGGTCTTTTCCAATCTGCTGTCGAACGCGGTCAAATATTCACCTGCCGGTTCCAACATTCATGTCAGCGGATGGAAGGACGGTGGGCGCGTGGTTGTCAGCGTCACCGACTCCGGCATCGGCATGGATGCAGACGACCTGCCGAAACTGTTCGAACCCTATTTTCGTGCCCGCAGCGCCACCGGAATCGCGGGAACGGGGATCGGTCTCAATATCGTCAAGGAAATTGTCGAGTTGCATGGTGGGTCGATCTCGGTCCGGAGCATTCTGGGCCGAGGCACGACCTTCACGGTCGATCTGCCGTTCGAAGAAGTCAGGCAACAGCAGTCGGCGTAGGGCTTCGCGTCACGGGAAGAGCCCTTTACGCGGCAATCGATGAAGCAAGCCAGGATACAAGTTCGTCCCGTCCCATGGGTCTGCCCACCAGGTAGCCTTGCAGCTGATCGCAACCGGCAACTCGAAGGGCGTCCGCCTGGTCGGCGGATTCGATGCCTTCCGCCGTGACCGGAATTCCGAGCGCCATAGCCAAGGAGATCGTGGCCGTCAGGACGTTCCGGCCAGTGCTGCCGTCATCCATGGCTTGAACCAGCGAGCGATCGATCTTCATCCGGTCGAACCCGAATTCACGAAGCGTGCCGATACTGGCATAACCTGCGCCAAAATCATCGAGGGCAAACCGGATGCCGGCCGATTTCAGGGCGGTGATGGAGCGCCGCGCCTGCTCAGGGTTCGACATCAGAACCGCTTCGGTGATCTCCAGTGTCAGTCGGGAAGGGTCAAACCCTTCCTCTTCCAGAACGGCGAGCACGTCCCCCGCAAAGTTTGGGTTGCACAGCTGGATCGGAGAGACATTGACCGACAAGGAAAGCGGAGCCCACGCCTTCGACGCCACGATGGACTTTCGAAGCATCTGGAGGCCCAGGATATCGATCAATCCACATTTCTCCGCCAGCGGTATGAAGGCGTCCGGGCCGATTGCTCCTTCGGCGCGCCTCCATCTTGCCAGCGCCTCCACGCCTGTGATGTCTCCGGAGGCAGCCGAAGCCAGGGGCTGGAAGACCGGCTGGATCTCATCCTTCTGAAGTGCGCGCCGAAGCTCACTTTCCAACGCCGCGATCTTCTCGCGCTGGCGGTCAAGATCCGGATGATAGGTGACCGCGCATCCCCTGCCCGTTTCCTTCGCTTCATAAAGGGCCATGTCCGCCCGACGAAGGAGTTCGTGCGCATCCTCCGCGTCGTCACGGGAAGCAACCCCGATGCTCGCCCCGATTTCGATCGTGCGGCCTTCGATGAGAAACGGCTTTTTGAGACGTTCAAGAAGTTCATCGTCAAGTTCGGCAAGGTTGGCGGAACCCAGCTGGATAAGAGCGAATTCATCGCCGCCCAATCGCGCGACACCAGCGGCGTCGGGATGAATATCACGCAGGGCTTCCGCCACCAGCCTGATCAGCTGATCGCCGATCGCATGCCCCCAGGCATCGTTGACGGCCTTGAAGCCGTCGAGATCGATGAGGTGCAAAACCAGCATCTGGCTCTTGTTAGCCTGCATCAGCCGGTCCAGTCCCTCGATCAGACCGAGCCTGTTCAAAAGACCGCTGAGACTATCGTGCGTGGCCTCATGCCGGGCGCGATCGGCCAAACTCTTCAATCGACGCGTTTCCGACCAGCCTGCATACAGAACGCCCACCAAATAAACACCAAGGACTGCGATAGCGGCGGCAATAAAGGGGCGAACCTCATCAAAAATCGTATTCCCGGGAGCGGCACTTGGCCAAGCCAAACGCGCGACTTCAACTCCATCGGCATCCATGAGCGGCGAATTCAGGAGATCGGCTGCCGGACCGTAGGTTATGTGGAGTTCCGGGAGCTGATGATCCTTGGCCATTTCAGCCACGACTTCGGAAGTCAGGGTCTTGAAGAAGCTGAGGACATAGTACTGCGAATCCTCAACCTTCGATCCGAACGGCTGAACCGCCTCCGACGCCACTGCAATGATATCGTCGCCGTTTCTGAAGAAGTTGACGGTAGGGTCCATGCCGGGCCGAGCGGCTGATTCCGTTTGCCCACGAAATTTTGCACCAAGATATTCGTTCGAATCTATTATATCGGCTTTAAGATAGGCGATGCTCTTACCGCCTGCCGGGGCTGTCAGCACGACCCCGTCATAGAGCGCGTAGTCCGCGCTGGTCTTGCCCCAATTCTCATAAGTCCAAGCGTCGCGATCCCCTTGCGCTATCGCCTTGTAGGCCTCGTCCCAAACGGCATTGTCCCGCACCGTTGCTGCAAGTTTCCCCTTGAAGGACGAGACGGCAGCCTCTGCCGCCAATATGGCTCTGTTGTCATCGAGCGCATTTGCGGAACTGCGCATGCGGTCAACGACATGAGCACCCATGCCGCCAAGGATCACGGCGACAAGAAGGAGTAGCGAGGTGGCAATGAAAACGGAGTAGCCTTCACGGCTCTCCTTCGGTCGGCGTGCGAGCATGACAGATCCCAGCTTTATTGAATTGCCCAAGGCTGCAGAAGACGTCATGTCCGCATTGCGCTGCACGGATCCAATAGCATGTACGAATATTAAAAATCGCTAAAGCACTTAGTCAATACCTCGTTAATCTCTCGACAGAGAACTCACCCCGGGTAATGAAATGGGGCAGGCCGCTCGGCATGGCAGGAGGGAGTTCCGCAGAGCGAACTCTCATCCTACGAACATTCCCAAGGCGGGCCAGCACTCTACAGCTCTCGCAGGAACTCTCCGGTGGTTGTAAGGCGCAACTGAACGGAGAAGCGGTCTCCCAGAAGTTCGAGCGATGCATCATGTGTGTCGTCGGCTCCGCTGCAGACGGCATCCTTCAGCACGACCACGCGGTACCCAAGATCGATGGCGCCAAGCGCTGCGGCGAGGACGCAAACGTCGGTCTCGCCCCCGGTCAGGACCACGGTTTCGATACCCTTCTTCAGCAGCATTCGGTGCAGCTCTCCACTTATCCAGGGAGAATAAGTCACCTTGTCAAATATGCCCGCAGGCGGGACAAGGAGCTTCAATGAGGGGATCAGGTCGACAAGGCCCGGATCGAGATGCTCGCGCGTCATCATCCGCCACTTTTCATAATACACACGCCACATCCCCTCCATCGTTTCGGGGCGCGTCGGCGTCACGAACCTGGTAAAGATGGTATTCTCGGGATGGCGGCCGGATAGTTCCTGGATCTGCGGCGATACCTCGCGCATCCAGGGGACGTGCCATGGGGTGTCTTCAGCGAACATCCGCTGCATGTCGACGCAAAGATGAATCCAATTACCAACCATTTCGTTCTCCGCGCCTCCTCAACGCCCGGTAGGAAACGTGGTTCCTGCAGCAGGATCTGATCCCGGCGGATGGAGATTCGACGTCGGCGATTGACGCTAAATACGCGCCCCGCCCGTCACCGTTGATTGGACGAAACCTTAATGAAATCGATGAAGGCCCGCAGCGGCGCCGGTACGAGCCGCCGGCCGGGGTAATAGAGAAATGGACCGGAGAATTGCTGCCACCATGGCTCAAGCACGGGTTCGAGTGAGCCGTTGTCGAGATGGGGCCGCAGCCAGTCCTCGAACAGCGACATGATACCGGTGCCGGCGATCGCTGCATCGACGGCAAGATCGGTTGCCGCACCCACCTGCACGATCAGCGGTCCTGTCGGATCGACCCGCACCACTTCGCCGTCCCGCTCGAATTCCCAGAGTATCATTGCGCCGCTTGCAAAACGCCCGCGGATACAGGCATGGCCAAGCAGATCGCGGGGATGATCGGGGCGGCCATGGCGATCGAGATATGCCGGGGATGCCGCGGCCGCGAAGCGCTGCAGCCGCGGACCGATCGGCACCGCAATCATGTCCTGCTCCAACCGCTCGTCGTAGCGGATGCCGGCGTCGCATCCGGCAGCCAGCACGTCGACGAAATTGTCATCGGCGACGATTTCGAGCCGTATGTCGGGATAGGCCGCGAGGAACGCCGGGATGATCGCCGGGAGCACCAATCGGGCGGCGCTGACCGGTACATTGAGACGCAACGCGCCGGCAGGCTTGTCGCGAAACCTGTTAATGACGTCGAGGGCAGCGTCGACCTCGGTAAGCGCCGGGGTCAGCCGAGCCAGGAGACCTGCCCCTGCCTCCGTCGGCACCACGCTGCGTGTCGTGCGATTGAGGAGCCGCACCCCCAGTTGCGCCTCGACCCGCCGCACCGCCTCGCTCAATCCTGATGCGCTGCTGCCTGTGGCACGCGCGCCCTCGCGAAACCCACCAGCGCGCGCCACCGCCACAAAAGCATTCAGATCACCTAGGTCGATTTTCATCGTTCGAAATTCCGCACGGCCTGTGCCGATTGTACCGGATTTTCGTGCGGCCTCTCAAGGCCTATATCCACATCATCTTGAACAGGAGATATTCCCATGTCGAATATTGATCAGGCAGGCACATTTATCCTCGGCGACCGCAACGTGAAACGGCTCGGCTATGGCGCCATGCAGCTTGCGGGCAAGGGTGTCTTCGGGCCGCCGAAAGATCACGACGCAGCAGTGGCGGTATTGCGCGAAGCGGTTGCGGCTGGGGTCGATCATATCGATACCAGCGATTTTTATGGTCCGCATGTGACCAATCAGATCATCCGGGAGGCGCTTCATCCGTATCCCGATGACCTGGTGATCGTGACCAAAATCGGCGCCGTGCGCGGGGATGACGGTTCATGGAACCCGGCATTTTCAGCCGACCAGCTGACTCAGGCCGTCCACGACAACCTGCGCAATCTTGGTCTCGACGCCATGGACGTCGTCAACCTGCGTATCATGTTCGATGTCCACGGCCCGGCAGAAGGCTCGATCGAAGCGCCCCTGACGGCTCTGGCCGACCTGCAGCGTAAGGGGCTTGTTCGCCATATCGGGCTCAGCAACGTGACCCCGACACAGGTAGCGGAAGGTCAGCGGATCGCCAAGATCGTCTGTGTGCAGAACCAGTATAATCTCGCCCATCGGCAAGACGATGCCATGATCGACGATCTCGCTCGCGATGGTATCGCCTATGTGCCGTTCTTCCCGCTCGGAGGCTTCAGCCCGCTCCAGTCGTCGATCCTGTCGGACGTTGCCCAGCGCCTGGGCGCGACGCCGATGCAGGTCGCACTTGCCTGGTTGCTGCGTCGGGCACCGAATATTCTGCTCATCCCGGGAACCTCGTCCGTGGCCCACCTGCGTGAAAATCTCGCCGCGGCTGAACTGCAGCTGTCGGACGCCGTGATGACGGAACTCGAAGGCGTATCCGGCGCCCGCGCCGACTGAAGACTTCAGACCGCACTCGCATCCGACCCCGAAAAATCGGTCTACGGCCTTTGCCTTCACGCGCGCTTTCGTTAGAAGTGAAAGAAAAGCGAAACGGAGGGGTCGGATGTTTATTACGGACCGCCAGGCGAAGATTGTCGAACGCGCGAAAACTGCGGGGCGGGTCCTCGTCGACGACTTGGCAGCAACGTTTTCGGTAACCTCGCAGACGATCCGCAAAGATCTGAATGATCTATGCGACAAGCAAATTCTGACGCGTATTCACGGGGGCGCCACCCTTCCCCGCAGCAACGAAAATGTCCGTTACGATGCGCGCCGGCAGATCGCGGCGGCGGAAAAGCAGGCGATCGGCGTCGCCGCCGCCAATCTTATTCCGGACAACGCCTCGCTCTTCATCAATATCGGCACCACCACGGAGGCGGTCAGCGAGGCGCTGGTCAATCATCGCGAACTCATGGTGATCACCAATAATATCAACGTTGCCAATAGGTTGCGCATTCTGGACGAAATCGAGGTGGTCATTGCCGGTGGTGTCGTTCGTCAGTCAGACGGTGGCATTGTAGGTGAAGCCGCAGTCGACTTCATCCGCCAGTTCAAGGTCGATTATGCGATTATCGGCGTTTCGGCAATCGATCCGGATGGTGCCCTTCTCGATTATGATTTTCGCGAAGTGAAAGTTGCCCAGGCAATCATCGCCAATGCGAGACACGTAATCCTCGTCGCCGACTCGACAAAATTCGAGCGCACTGCGCCCGTGCGCATCGGACAGATCTCGCAGGTCCAAACCTTTATCACCGACCATTGTCCTTCGCCGTCGATCCGAGATGTATGCCTCGTGAACGGTGTGGCCCTCGTGGAAACTTCGAAAGACGAGGAATTGGATTTATAGCCCCGGAGTTTCATTTGACATTCGGAATGTTTTCGATTTAATCCACTTTAGGTTCACAACGTTTGTGGATTGCTGTCCATTTCGGTTCAGCGAGGGGAATGATGGGCGAGGAAATCCACGATATCTTCGTGATCGGCGGCGGCATCAATGGCTGCGGCATTGCACGTGATGCGGCCGGGCGCGGTTATTCCGTGGCACTTGCGGAGATGGACGATTTTGCCTCGGGCACCTCTTCTGGTGCCACCAAACTCATCCATGGCGGCCTGCGTTATCTCGAACATTACGAATTCAGGCTGGTGCGGGAATCGCTGATGGAGCGCGAAACCCTCTGGGCGATGGCACCGCATATCATCTGGCCGCTGCGCTTCGTCCTGCCATACCACAAGGGCGGTATCCGCCCGGCTTGGCTGATCCGGCTCGGCCTGTTTCTCTACGATCATCTCGGCGGTCGAAAGCTGCTGCCGCCGACGGCCGTGCTCGACATGCGTACCGATCCGGCCGGAAAGCCTCTGAAGCCGCTTTTTACCAAGGCATTCGAATATTCCGACGGCTGGGTCGACGATGCCCGGATGGTGGTGCTGAACGCTCGGGATGCGGCCGATCGCGGCGCTCTGATCCTGCCGCGCACCCGCGTGGTTGCCGCCCGTCGGGAAGGCGGCCTCTGGATGATCGAGACCGTCGGCGCCCGCACGGGAAGGACAGAGACCTACAAGGCCCGCATGCTGGTGAATGCCGCAGGTCCCTGGGTGGATCAGGTAATCCGCGAAGCGCTCGGCGACAATGACGCCCGCCATGTCCGCCTTGTCCAGGGCAGCCATATCGTGGTGAAAAAGAAGTTCGAAGGATCCCGGGCCTATTTCTTTCAGAACCGAGACAATCGCATCATTTTCGCGATCCCTTACGAAAACGACTTCACCCTTATCGGTACGACCGACCGGGACTATTCCGGCAATCCGAGAGACGTGAAAATCTCCGAAGAGGAGACGACCTATCTCTGCAATGCAGCGAGCGAGTATTTTCGGGAGCCGGTGCGGCCGGCGGACATCGTCTGGACCTATTCGGCGGTTCGCCCGCTTTTCGACGACGGTGCCTCAAAGGCGCAGGAAGCAACGCGCGACTATGTGCTGAAGCTCGACGACACCCAGGGCGCGCCGTTGCTCAACGTGTTCGGCGGCAAGCTGACCACCTATCGCCGGCTTTCTGAACATGCGCTCGAGAAGATCGCCGAAGCGATCGGAGCAAAAGGCCGGCCTTGGACGGCGAAAAGCCACCTGCCGGGCGGCGATTTTGCGGTCCAGGGTTACGAGGAAGAAGTAGCGAAACTCAAGGCCCGTTATCCATTTCTGGAGGAACGGCATGCGCGGCGACTGGTGCGCCGGTATGGAACCCGCGCCGGGATGATCCTCGACAGGGCGACCAAGATGGAGGATCTTGGTCACCACTTCGGCGGCGATCTCTACGAGGCCGAGGTCAAATATCTTATCGACCGTGAATGGGCCATGAGTGCGCAGGACGTGCTCTGGAGGAGAACCAAGGACGGTTTGCGGCTAAGCGAAACTGAGAAAGAGTATCTGGAGGAGTACATGGCCGCTATACCGGCAAAAATGGCCGGATAAGCGGCATGTGTTCTCGGTGTGAGGAGGCACGGGAACTCGAATGCTGGAAATGCGCAACGTCGCCAAGATGGTGGGTGGTGAACATCATATCCATCCGGCCAATCTTGCACTGGATCGCGGCTCGCTGAACGTATTGCTTGGCCCGACGCTCTCGGGCAAGACGTCACTCATGCGATTGATGGCTGGACTCGACCGTCCCACCAGCGGCTCCGTGTATTTCGACGGCGCCGACGTCACCGGGGTTGCGGTGCAAAAGCGCAATGTCGCGATGGTCTATCAGCAGTTCATCAATTATCCGGCCCTGACCGTCTACGAGAACATCGCCTCGCCGATGCGGATCGCCGGCAAGGACGCGACGATGATCGACCGGGAAGTCCGCAAGGCGGCAGAATTGCTGAGATTGACGCCTTATCTCGATCGGACGCCGCTTAATCTTTCGGGTGGGCAGCAACAGCGTACGGCGCTTGCCCGCGCCCTCGTCAAGAATGCCAGCCTGGTGCTGATGGACGAGCCGCTGGCCAATCTCGATTACAAACTTCGCGAAGAACTGCGCGAGGAATTGCCGAAGATCTTCGCGCAATCCGGCGCCATCTTCGTTTATGCAACGACCGAACCGTCCGAAGCCTTGCTGCTCGGCGGCAATACGGCCACGCTCTCGGAAGGACGGATCACGCAATTCGGGCCGACGATCGAGGTCTATCGTCGCCCGGCAGACCTCGTGACGGCCAAGACATTTGCCGATCCCCCACTCAATTTCATCGATGTGATCAAGTCTGGCGGCTCATTCCAGTATCAGGGAACAGACAGCCTTGCCGTGCCGTCGCATCTCTCCAGTGTGCCGGACGGTCCGGTGACGATCGCCTTTCATCCCCATCACCTGGGGCTCACGGCGCAGACAAGCAACGCAGCGAGGCTCAAGGCTCAAACGCAGATCTCGGAAATCACCGGCTCCGAAAGCTTCGTGCACATGCACTATAATGGCGTGCGCTGGGTCATGCTCGCTCCCCGGGCATCCACGACATCGACCCGGATACCGAAATCGAGCTCTTCCTGGATACCCGTCATCTGATGGCTTTCGGAACAGACGGCCGCGCCATCGCGGCGGCGGCTTGAAGGAGGGGAACATGGCACGCATCACGCTCGATCACATCCGCCACGCCTACGGTCCCAATCCGAAATCCGACGCGGCCTACGCGCTGCGCGAAGTCGATCACGAATGGGCCGATGGTGGTGCCTATGCTCTGCTCGGCCCCTCCGGTTGCGGCAAGACCACCCTGCTGAACATCATTTCCGGCCTGCTGCAGCCGTCCCACGGACGTATCCTCTTCGATGGAAACGACGTCACCAATCTTTCCACGCAGGAACGCAACATCGCCCAGGTTTTCCAGTTTCCGGTGATCTACGACACGATGACCGTTTACGACAACCTGGCATTTCCCTTGCGCAACCGAGGCATCGCCGAGCCGGATGTCGATCGCCGCGTCCGCGAGATGCTTGACATCATCGATCTCTCCGACTGGTCGAACCGCAAGGCCCAGCGGCTCACGGCCGATCAGAAACAAAAGATTTCGCTCGGGAGAGGTCTCGTCCGCAACGACGTCAACGCGATCCTTTTTGATGAACCCCTGACGGTCATCGATCCGCACATGAAATGGGTGCTCCGCTCCCAGTTGAAGCGCTTCCACAAGCAATTCGGCTTCACCATGGTCTATGTCACCCATGACCAGACGGAGGCGCTCACCTTCGCGGACAAAGTTGTCGTGATGTACGACGGGCAAATCGTTCAGATCGGAACGCCGGCCGAGCTCTTCGAGAGACCGAGCCATACGTTCGTTGGTTATTTCATCGGCTCGCCCGGCATGAACGTGATGCCCGCCGAGGTCCATGGCAGCACGATCACGCTCGGTGGTGAGACAATCGCCCTCGACCATGCACCAAAGATTACTGCTGGAGACCGGGTCGAGCTCGGCATTCGACCAGAATTCATTCGCATCGGCCGGGAGGGAATGCCTGTCACGATAACGCGCATCGAAGATATCGGCCGGCGCAGGATCGTCCGCGCGAGCCTTGCGGGGCAACCGATGGCGATTGTCGTTTCCGAGGATGCGGAGATACCGGCTGAGGCTCGCGTCACCTTCGATCCCGCTGCGCTGAATATCTATGCCAATTCGTGGCGCGTTGGCAGGGAGGCCTGAACCATGGAAAAGACGTGGAACAACAAGGCCTGGTTTCTGGTGCTTCCCGTGCTCCTGCTCGTCGCCTTTTCGGCAGCCATTCCGCTGATGACCGTGGTGAATTATTCGGTCCAGGATACGTTCGGCAACAACGCGTTCTTCTGGGCCGGTACCGACTGGTTCAACGAGATCCTGCATTCCGCCCGTTTCTGGGAAGCGCTGCAGCGCAATCTGCTTTTCTCCTTCATCATCCTTGCGCTCGAAATTCCGCTCGGCATCTTCATTGCTCTGAACATGCCGAAGAAGGGTATCGGCGTTCCGGTCTGCCTGGTGCTGATGGCTCTTCCGCTTCTCATTCCGTGGAACGTCGTCGGCACGATCTGGCAGGTTTTCGGCCGCGTCGATATCGGGCTCCTCGGCCACACGCTGGCGGCGCTCGGCGTGGACTACAATTACGTGCGCGATCCTCTCGATGCCTGGATCACGGTCATCGTCATGGACGTCTGGCACTGGACGAGCCTCGTCGTGCTCTTGTGCTACGCCGGCCTCGTCTCCATTCCGGATGCCTATTATCAGGCGGCCAAGATCGATGGTGCATCCAGGTGGTCGGTGTTCCGCTACATCCAGCTGCCGAAGATGAAGCGGGTGCTGCTGATCGCCGTCCTGTTGCGTTTCATGGATAGTTTCATGATCTATACCGAGCCTTTCGTGGTGACCGGTGGCGGCCCGGGAAACTCGACGACCTTCCTGTCGATCGATCTCGTCAAGACGGCGGTCGGGCAGTTCGACCTCGGGCCGGCCGCCGCCATGTCGATCGTCTACTTCCTCATCATCCTGCTGCTGTCATGGATCTTCTACACCGTGATGACCAGCAGCGACGCAGACACCTGAAGGAGGGAGGAAAACCATGGCAAGGACAATCAAATACAAGCCTGCAGGCAATTTCTCCTGGCTGGTCTCGACGATCTACATCATCTTCCTGCTCCTGCCGATCTACTGGCTCGTCAACATGAGCTTCAAGGAGAATGCCGAGATCACCGGTGCATTCTCGCTCTGGCCGCAGAACCCGACGCTCAGGAACTACATGGTGATCTTCACAGATCCTTCCTGGTACAACGGCTACATCAATTCCATCATCTATGTGGTCCTGAACACCTTGATTTCGGTGCTGGCGGCATTGCCGGCTGCCTATGCCTTTTCGCGCTATCGGTTCCTCGGCGACAAACATCTGTTCTTCTGGCTGCTCACCAATCGCATGGCGCCGCCCGCCGTCTTCGCCCTACCCTTCTTCCAGCTCTATTCCGCCTTCGGTCTCATCGACACGCATATCGCGGTCGCCCTCGCCCATTGCCTGTTCAACGTGCCGCTTGCCGTCTGGATCCTGGAAGGTTTCATGTCGGGCGTACCGAAGGAAATCGACGAGACCGCCTATATCGACGGCTATTCGTTCCCGCGGTTCTTCGTGAAGATCTTCATGCCGCTGATCGCCTCGGGCATCGGGGTCGCCGCCTTCTTCTGCTTCATGTTTTCCTGGGTGGAACTGCTGCTCGCCCGGACGCTGACGACGACTGCCGCCAAGCCCATTTCCGCCATCATGACGCGCACCGTTTCTGCCTCCGGCATGGACTGGGGCGTGCTGGCAGCGGCCGGCGTGCTGACGATCGTTCCTGGCGCCCTCGTCATCTATTTCGTCCGCAACTACATCGCCAAGGGCTTTGCCCTCGGGCGGGTCTGACAAGGAGGAACCACGCATGAACTTTTCATGGATGGCCTGGACGCTTCCCACGGCGCTGTTCTTTCTGACGATCCTCGCCCTGCTCGTCGGCATGAGCGTCTGGGAATATTTTGCGCCGGGCGGTTCGCCCAGGATCGGCATCCTGCGTTTCGAGACGACGCGGGGAGATCGGCTCTTCATCTCGCTGCTCGGCGCGGCATTCATTCATCTTGCATGGCTGGGGCTGATTGGCCCCAACCTGTGGTGGGCTCTTGCCCTTGCAGTGGTCTACGCCATCGGCGTCTTCCGCTTCGTTTAAGGCAAGCTGAAAAGGTGGCGGGAAAACCGCCGCCCGATACGGAAATTGCAATCGCAAAACTCTGGGAGGATAAAATGCGACGGCATCTTATGACAACGACAGCGGCAATGCTGCTGGCTCTGACCGGTTCCGCCTATGCCGGCATGGATGAGGCAAAGCAATTCCTGGACAAAGAAGTCGGCGAACTCTCGACGCTTTCCCGTGCCGAACAAGAAAAGGAAATGCAGTGGTTCATCGATGCGGCGAAACCTTTTGCCGGCATGGACATCAAGGTCGTTTCCGAAACCCTGACGACGCACGAGTATGAATCGAAGGTTCTGGCGCAAGCCTTTGCCGCAATCACCGGCATCAAGGTCAGCCACGACCTGATCGGCGAAGGCGACGTCGTCGAAAAGCTGCAAACGCAGATGCAGTCGGGCGAGAACATCTACGACGCCTATGTCAACGACTCCGACCTGATCGGCACGCATTGGCGTTATCAGCAGGCCCGCTCGCTCACCGACTGGATGGCGGGAGAAGGCAAGGACGTCACCAATCCCGGCCTCGATCTTGAGGACTTCATCGGCCTCAAGTTCACCACGGCGCCGGACAAGAAACTCTACCAGCTGCCGGACCAGCAGTTCGCGAACCTCTACTGGTTCCGCTACGACTGGTTCAACGACGAGAAGAACAAGGCCGATTTCAAGGCGAAATACGGCTACGATCTTGGTGTTCCGGTGAACTGGTCCGCCTATGAGGACATTGCCGCCTTCTTCACCGGCCGCGAGGTTGGCGGCAAGAAGGTCTATGGTCACATGGACTACGGCAAGAAGGACCCCTCGCTCGGATGGCGCTTCACCGATGCGTGGCTGTCCATGGCGGGCAACGGCGACAAAGGCCTGCCGAACGGCCTGCCCGTCGACGAATGGGGTATCAAGGTCGACGAGAAATCCCGTCCGGTCGGCTCCTGCGTCGCGCGCGGCGGCGATACGAACGGCCCGGCCGCCGTCTACTCCATCCAGAAATACCTCGACTGGCTGAAGGCCTACGCCCCCGCCGCCGCCCAGGGCATGACCTTCTCGGAATCCGGACCGGTGCCGGCCCAGGGCGAGATTGCCCAGCAGATGTTCATGTACACGGCCTTCACCGCCGACATGGTCAAGGCAGGCCTGCCTGTCATGAACCAGGACGGCACGCCGAAATGGCGTTTCGCACCGTCTCCGCACGGGGTCTACTGGAAGGACGGCATGAAGCTCGGCTATCAGGACGTCGGCTCCTGGACGCTGATGAAGTCCACGCCCACCAACCGCGCCAAGGCGGCCTGGCTCTATGCCCAGTTCGTCACCTCGAAGACGGTGGACGTCAAGAAGAGCCATGTCGGCCTGACATTGATCCGCGAGAGCACCATCCGCCACAAGAGCTTCACGGATCGCGCGCCTAAACTCGGTGGTCTGATCGAGTTCTACCGTTCCCCGGCCCGCGTCCAGTGGTCGCCGACCGGCACGAACGTGCCTGACTATCCGAAGCTCGCGCAGCTCTGGTGGCAGGCAATCGGCGATGCGTCGTCGGGCGCCAAGACCGCCCAGGCGGCCATGGACTCGCTTTGCTCCGAGCAGGAAAAGGTCCTGCAGCGCCTGGAGCGCGCCAAGGTCCAGGGCGACATCGGACCGAAGCTCGCCGAGGAACACGATCTCGCATACTGGAACAAGGATGCCGCCGCGAAAGGCAACCTCGCTCCGCAGCTCAAGATCGCAGCCGAGAAGGAAAAGCCCGTTACCGTCAACTACGACGAACTCGTAAAGAGCTGGGCTGACACCAAGAAGTAAGCCGGTTCGCCGGGCGCTCAAGGCGCCCGGCGACCACCGACTGCAAAGTCTCCGCTAGCCACTGCTCCCGAGGAGCCAAGATAAGGTGCCTGCCACCGCGTATTTCCCAACCGCTCCTTCCGGAACGCTGTTCGGCTAAGTAAACAGCGTTTTAATCAACCGCATCAACAGAGCAAAGGACACCCGACAAAGGGATTGGCTCGATTCTCTCGTTATCCAAGTCAAATCGCCAGGCGTCGGTAATATTTCTTGATTCGAAGGAATTATCGGGTTGTTTGACAAACTTACCCACCGCCGTCGTGGGATAGTTCGGAAAATTATCCGACGCGCAGATTATTGGCGGAAATATTCTATATCCGCGCTTCAATTTTGATACAGTGGCTTGGTCCACTACCTTCCAAGTAGAATCGCGTCCGTTCCCCGCTATCTTCCGTTTCAGCAATATAAAATAGCTCTCACCGCATCTTAGCGTGGTTGTGATATAAATTGGTTTTCCTTGCTGCTCATCTCGAAGAGTTGTCAGAAGCATTCCATCTACATCCTTGCAACCGGACGGATCGGGAGGGGCAATCATCCCCCTCATATCGCTCATCTCTGCCCAGGCGGATGGTATGACGATGCCGACAAAGATAAGGACCACGAGGTAAAGATGTCGCCTCACTGGAATAGGCTCCTTGCACAATCGAAATGTAAAAGCGCATAATCGCTAACTTAATTTCGAGACTCCCGTCGCTACGGAATGCGCCGCAATTGTCATAGAACCTGCATCGTCGTCATTCTGCTACTTATGCGCGTACATTCTCGTCGTCAAGATGGCAAACCTTGGTGGTCGCTTTTGTTCTTTATTTCTCTTCGAACGGCGGCGTTTCTTCCCAGTTTACTCGATGCCGTCCCTGTGGGTGGGGCAGAGAAGGCGCGACAGGCGTCCAACCTTGGTCTACTTCGCAGGAAGAGTGAGCTGGAGCGGGTGAAGGGAATCGAACCCTCGTATTCAGCTTGGGAAGCTTCGAGAACAAGAAGACATATCAACGTGGCGTTTCACTGAAACTTAGCCTCGCCGGGGACCACCCGGCGAGGCTTTTGTCACGTTTTTATAGGTTCTTTTTTGATGGAGCATTCATGGATATGCCGATCCGGACGGCGGTTGCGCCGCCTCCCGCACATCCCGGAACACTCGTCCGCACCTTCGCGGAAGCCGCAGCCAGCTACATCGAGCACGGCGGTCAGGCGCAATATCTAGGAAGGATCGTCGACCGCATAGGCGACAGGGCCATGACCGAGATCTTCCCCTTCGACGTCAAGCATCTCGCGAACCAGCTCTATCCGGCGCACCAGAATTCGACTCGGAACCGCTGCGTCATCACTCCCGTTCGCGCCGTAGTTTACCATGCCTACGATCGAGGCTGGGGGCCAGCAATCCGACTGCGCAATCTGAAGGAAGATCCACCGAAACGAAAGAAGGCCGCATCGCAGCCTTGGCTGCATGCATTCGTGCGTCAGTGCGCCAAAGACGAGCTGCCGCACCTGGCAGCGCTCGTGCTGTTCATGAGCCAGACAGGCGCCAGAGTGTCCGAAGCTGTCGCCCTCCAATGGGGCGAGGTCGATCTTTTGAACAGGACGGCGTTGCTGCTGAAGACAAAGACCGGAGCAAACTCGACGAGGTTCCTGACCGATCAGCTGATCAGCCGCCTATACGATCTGAAGAAGGGATCGGCACCAAGCGATCCTGTCTTCCGCTACCACAATCGGCATGCGGTCAATGAACGCATCGAGGCAGTTTGCCGCCGCGCGGATATCCCGTACAAGCCTTCGCACACCTGCGGCCGGCATGCCTTTGCCAATATAGCGCTTTCGATGGGCCTAGATATCAAGACGACGATGGATGCCGGCGGGTGGAAAAGCATTGCTGTGTTCCTCGGCACCTATGCCAACCCGCGCAACGCCGGCCGAGCCGTCGCCGAGCGTTTCAACGTCTATCAATACGACGCTGATCTTTGAGCCGGATAAACGGTGCCCATTGCGAGCAATTTTAGTTCGTGGCACAACCATGTCTTTTAAAACATGGAGGACCAGAATGCGCCAAACCTTTGAGGCTAATACCCAATACAACGACTTCGTCGGGTCCGTTGCGGCCGACCGCAGCGACGTGAAGTCAATCGAAGATCTGTTGCGAGCGCGCCAGCTAATTGGCAACAATGAACAGGTCGTGGGGTTCGAGATCGTATTTAACGAAAACGACGGGCGGCCCATGCCAGATCCTGGCATCGTAGTTTTTCTGGCTAAGGGTCAGGGCATCGATGATGTGGCGCGTCGAAAAGAATCAGACGGGGTATTCAAGGTCCGCTTGGTTGAAGTGTTCGATCTGCCAATAGCTGACTTTTTCGCATTCTTTAAACGCTTCAAAGTCATGTTCGCGAACAAGTCCCTGAAGCTTCACGGGACCGAATTCGAAGAGGTGGATTGATTTGCCGTCAGCTTGGGAAGCTCGCCCCATTCCTTTGTTTTCCGCCGCTTGGCTGTAAAATCACGCGTTTCGCGTCGGAAAAAGCTGAGTGTGCTCAGTTGGGCGGTAAAATTTTTGGTGGCTTGACGCGGCCAAGATCCTGCGCCATTTCATCTGCGGGGCATAAATCAAACACGACCGATGCGGCCGGTCTCGAACACGAGAGCGATTCCGCATGCCCAGATTTATCGAGCGAATACCTACGGGTGGCTACGGCTATCTGTCCACCGTCCCCGATCACATGATCCTGATGGCCGAATGTCTAGCATGCGGAGTGCAGAGGGAGATGGAGCGCGAACGCTTGAAAAAGGCTGTGCGCGGGCTGGAGGGCATCCGCGAGATGGGGACGCGACTGCGGTGCGAGGCGTGCGGCGAGAAGAACGCCAAGCTGATGACGGGATATTACGCGCGGGCCGAAAACGAAAAAAGCCCCGCGGCCGGTTAAAGCTACGAGGCTAGAATCGCGTCCGCTGCGTCAGGAAATCAAGCCGCTGGCTTCGTCCGGTCGTCTTCACGCTCTTGCTGTTCGGCTTGCAGAAGATCTACTAAGGCCAGCCGGATACCCTCAATTTTTTCACTGTCAGAGGAGCCCTTAATAGAATAGAGGGACTTTAGAGCTGACGAGATCGAATCGTCCCGCGACCTTGGCTGTAGTGGTGGCATCGTAGTCTCCGATCTGAGCAAATGTGAGAGTCACTATGGTGTCTGAAAGTTTCAATCAACTACTAAATGTATTCTGGCTCCGTCCTGAGACCGCCTTATGGCGATACCTTGATATCGCCGCGATGAGGGGCTTCCGCTTCGAAGGAAGGTCGCTCGATTTTGGGTGCGGGGATGGCTTGTTTTCATTTATCCGAGCAGGAGGCCAGTTCTCCCCCAGCTTCGATGCCTTCCAGAAAACCGACAAGCTTGACCAGTTCTATGCCAAAGCAGACGTCTTTGACGCCTACGATAGCAGCTATTCGCCGCTCGTTTCCCAAGCGCCCGAATACACCATCAGCGTTGGGTTTGACCATAAAGCGAACCTTCTGAGCAAGGCGTCCGCGCTGGGTCTCTACGGCGAGACAGTCGAAGGAGACGGCAATTCTCCACTGCCGTTCGCCGACGAAGAGTTCCAGTCCATTTTTTCCAACATCGTTTATTGGCTCGATGAGCCAGCCGCAGTTTTTGCGGAGTTGAGCAGGGTCCTGAAGCCGGGCGGAAAAATCTGCTTGATGCTCCCGAACTCCACGTTGCCGGAATACAGTTTCTATAACTCGCTTTTCGGAAAGACCGGCGACCAGCAATGGCAGTGGCTCGATCTAATTGATCGAGGAAGACTCTCTGACAACATTCGGCAGGCTAAGACAGATGATCAATGGCGAGCGCTGTTTGAAGCGGCCGGCCTATTTGTTGCGGAGCACAAGCAGCACCTCCCCAAGCCGATCATCCAAGCGTGGGACATCGGTTTTCGGCCCATGTTCCCCGCGCTCATGAAGATGGTTGATGCCGTTCGCCCCGACCAGCGCGATGAGGTAAAGGCGGAATGGGTGAAGACACTAAAGATGTTCGCCGAACCGCTATCCCACGTCGGCAATGCGGATGACAAGGCCAACGCTTTCCACTGCTACGTTCTCAGCAAGTAAAAGCGCGCTTGATCATTTTCCGTAGGAGAGGCCGCCCGACAACGGCCTCGCCTACGGGCAGGCGGTTGCGCGTGCGGATCAAGGCTTTTGCGGCTGTTTCGAAAGGGCAAAATCCTCGAACAGCGTCGTCGAACCAAGCGGAGACAGATGTCCCGCATCAAAGTAGTAGAACTCACCATTGCGCGCGACCATGCAGTGTCGCTCATCATCTCTTTTGCAGAGATAGGTCGTTGGGTCGCGGAACGTATAGCCGTAGTTTTTAGCTTCATCCGCCAGGATCGTGTTTGCGGAGGCGACCTCTTCCGCCTTCAGATACACTTCCCCAACATTCCTGATGCGCTGCCTCACCATAAGGGATTGCGGCGGAAGGGGAAACTCAGGGGTATCTCCTATCACGACGATCTCAGCGTTCGTCGCCTTGAGAACATCGAAAAGCGCGCGGACTGATAGCGCGAACGACGAGGTGCCACTATCGGTTAGAACTCCGATCCAGCGAGATGACACGATGATGATGTCGCTTGGCCGGATCTGTGGCGCTATCTTTTCAATAAACACGCGATAGAAATCTTTGCACCTGGCCGAGTTCTTGGGGTAGTCGACTGCTCGGCAGCTCGTTCCAGTCCACTGCTGCACGAAAAAATCGTCACTCACAAAAGCCCGCTTCACGCCGGCCATCCAATGCGCAGCCTTCGAATCTCCGAAAACAATCACCCGCCTTTTTGGAGTGTCCGACACGCATTGGTTGGTAAGGAGGGCGTCGACGGTCTGTTCGTAATCTATGAAGCAATGGCCGAGGTCGTAACTTCTAAGATTTTCCCTGAGGGGTGTTTCACCCGAGCGCAATAAAGCGATCTGCTCCAGCGAATACCGTTCATAGAATCCGCTCTTCCATACACCAAGAAAGCTGACGCCAACGAAAATCAGCAGAGGAACCCCTGTACTCCACGCCAGGGTGGCCAACGGAATACGCCGACCGTCCCGAAAAGGTTTTTCGATAAACTTGGCAGATAGAAAGCCGAGAACCAGCGACACCCCTGCCATCAGCAGCAGCACTGCGAGACTGGGTTCATTTGCGTAGAAGTAGCGAGTGAAGACGAAGATCGGGTTGTGCCACAGATATGCACCATAGCTCGATGTCCCGAGCACGACGAGGAACCGGGATCGCAGTAGCCGCCCGAAGTACGTCGCTTCGTCAGCGAAGACGAGAATAAGGACGGAACCCAAAGTCGGGATCAGCGCCCAGAGCCCGGGAAAAGGCGTCGAGTGATCGAAATGGAAAATCGAGAAGACAATTAGCGACAGCCCTGCCCAGCAAAACACTTCTTTGGCCAGGTCCTTCCCGGGACGCGGACCCTCTGCGAACATGACCGCAGTAAAAGCGCCTAGGCCTAATTCCCATGCGCGGTATTTGATGATGAAGAACGCCGCTTCCGCCCTAGTCGTGTTCCGTGTCTCTGCGTAGTATAAGCTCACACAAATCCCGACGGCTAAAAACACTAGGACCTTGTGGCGCCCAAATTTAGACAGCAACACAAGCGCAATCGGGAACACCAGATAGAATTGCTCTTCCACCGACAGGCTCCATACGTGGAGCAAGGGCTTCAACTCGGAGGCCGTTTCGAAGTATCCCGCCTCTCCTCGAAAAAATATATTTGCAGAGAAGACGCAGGAATAAATCAGGCTCCAATAGAAAGAGACGAGTTCCGCTGGTAGCAAGAATACCCAAGTTAGGATCATACAAAACAACAGAACAACGATGAATGCAGGCGCAATCCTACGAAATCTGCGCTCATAGAACCTTAGAAACGAGAAATCACCGGAAAGAACCTCTTTCATGATAATCCCGGTGATCAAATAACCGCTTATGACAAAGAAAACGTCGACGCCGACAAATCCGCCGCTGAACCAGCTAAGGCCGGCATGAAACAAAATTACTGGAACCACCGCAATTGCGCGCAGGCCGTCGATCTCTGGCCGATATCTCAAAGCCTATCCCTTCCGAAATCTTGGACACCAGCTACACGCCAAAGCTCTTACAGGGGATCTCAACCGATCGCTACAACGACGCCCATTTGGTGCGGTCGAATGTTAATCAAGGATAGGGTCTGTTAGAAAATTTCCACTAAATCGACGGCCGATCAAGCTTGCCGGCGGATCTCGCGGTGGATGCGAAGCTCTTCTCGGAATCTTCCAAGCTCATCCGCCAGGTGATCGTTCTGGCGGGTCATCTCTTCGCCGACGAAAATCATCCTGTTCATTGCTGCCGTGTGGGCCTCAAGCGCCGCCGTGGCCTTGTTGAGCGCCGTCGGATCGACGATCACCGCCGCCACCTGGGCGGACGCTGCCGACGACGCCGGCGCGTGCTGCTGCCCCTGCCAGAGGCCGAAATACCGTACCCCGAATATGACTGCCAGAACGGCGCCGAAGGTGACCAGCGCCGGCATTGGGAGATTACCTAGTTGTTCCATTCCTGATCTCTCCCTCGTCGTGTGCCGCACGGTGAATGTTGACCAGCTCGCCAACCGCAAACAGCGGGTAGATGGCGAGCCATGTCGAGACGACATCCGAGGAAGTAAATCCGTATGTGATGCCTGCCCAGATAAAGCAGCCGACGCCGGCTGATATCTGCCTGATTTGCGGTGTGACCTTTTTTCTTGCCCCGTTGATGATCAGCCCCACGATCCGCAGGACACCCACAAAGAACATGATCCACCCAAGACGCTGCTCGGAGTGGAAGAGGTCCCGGAACGACGACCATGCCGGCTGATTGAACGTTTCAGTGGGCAGAAGCAGGATGCATCCGAACAGGATCATATGGCCGGCCATGAACCATTCCATCATGCGCGGGCCGAAGCGGTGTTGGATGCGGATCCAGATGCCCGGCCCCATGTAGCCGTCGCTCATTTGCGGCACCCGGGATCTTTCCGGCATTGCTGGTTATTGGAGGAGATGGCGGGGCCGGCCAAAGGGTCTTGAGAGGCTGCGAGGGCTGTCGCAGGCGTCGAAAACCGCACGAATTGGTATCCGCTACCGTTCGTCGCAGGAACTGATTGGCAACTTGCTATCCCGCATGAAAGCGAGACAGCGATCGCGATCCGAAAGATTGCGGAAATTCGCATTGTTTTTCTCCAGGTTCTGAACACGATCGAGGGCCTCTTTTGCTGATTGAGCCGCGAGCACCTGTCTCTCGTTCGTCGCCCCCATCCAGCGCGCGGGGTAGTACATCGCCGCCGCACCGACTGCGAAGCAGAGCACGGCTATGACGGGCAGCTTGATCACGTCAGGGATGAGCTTTGAAATCAGGTCCATCACCGGCGCTCCCCTGCCTGAAATGCCTCGATGCCCTTCAACTCGCCGCGGCGGGCGATCATCATGATCGCGACGAGGACCAGGGCGCCGCAGCCGAGCCATGCCCACGAAGGAATGTCGCTGAACATCTCCTTCCACGGGCTGATGAAGGACCTAACACCTTCGGCCTTGCTGGCGAGATCGGTTACCGAGCCGGTCGCCAAGGTCCCGGCCAAAGTCCCGGCCCCGACCTTCGTTAGGAAGTTGGACTGCACCTCGGGAACAGCCTGGCGCACAGCGGCCGGTTCGGCATCGTTCCGCGGCAGGCTACGCGGGCTGGCGCCGTCGAGCGCCTGCAACAAGGCGTCGTCGATGACGTCGGAGACCGGGAGATCGTTTTCGTTGCGGAATGCGAGGATAGCCGTTTTCGTCAGCTTGCCCATCTTACCATCGGGATTGCCCACTTCGGTATAGCCGAGCTCCTTCAGTCGCTCCTGTACGACGCGCACCGTCGTGCGATCGGTTTTGCCGGACGCCGTGTCGACATTGGTCGAAGCCTTGTTAGCGCCAGCGCTGAACGGGGTGTCCCTGACCTTCGCCCACTTCGCATAGGCGGCTGCCATCTTCGTATCGTACTTGTTCTTGCGGTAGCCAGGACCGTTCCAGACCCGCGCGACGACCGCCCATGCATGCGCCTTCAGATCGTCGGCGATGCCCATGTGCTTGAGCAGGGAGACCGTCGCGGCGAGATGGTTCTCCTCATCCGCCATAAAAGCCAGCACCATAGCCTGGGGCGTCGCATAACCTGCCCCTTTGCAGTTCTCGCCAAGGATCTGTGTCAGGCCCCATGAGGTGGCCTTGATCGCCGCGGTCTCGTCGATCGCCATCGCCATGATGAGGCGCGGGTAGCTGTCCTTCGGGTAGGGCTTTTCGCCCCAGCTCGAATATGCCAGCCCCTGCTTGACCGCCTCGTCTCGCTTCTTGCCGGTGAGGTTGCGGTAAAAGACGTGCGGCTCGAACAGGATTTTCGGACGACCTTGGCCGTCGAAACCAGACCCGGCCGCCTCGACGTCCATGAAGGCGTGGATTTCGTCTTCTCCCACGCCGATCTCGGAACCGATGCGCGGAATGTCGATATCGTCCAGGCGCACGGCCGCGCCCTTGAAACCGTTAAACTCGGTCATGGGAGGTGATGTCCTTGTAGGTTAGGAGATATGAACGGGTGCGGGAGCGCCGTTCCCTTCAAAGAGAAGTTCTGCTACGGGATTGATATGCAAGCAAAACGCGAACGTGTGCATATTTCTGGTATCGACACAGCGAGGGCACTTGCGGCCCTATCGGTCGTATTTGCTCATTTACTGAGCCCGAGCATGCCCGGCGTAACGAAGTATGTCTTCACGGGTCACCCAGCAGTCATTGCTTTTTTTGTCATCTCGGGCTTCTGCATTCATTTCCCGTTCCGCGACGCTGAGCTTCCGGTCGCGACATTCCTGAAGAGGCGATATGTTCGGATCGGGGTGCCGGCGACAGTCGCCTTCGTCTGGGCTCAAGTGGCGGGCGTCCGGACCTACAACCCCATAGATGGCTATATCCTGTGGTCGGTGGTTTGCGAACTGATCTATTATTCGCTCTACCCGGTCATTCTGCCGATCTCGCGGAAGATAGGATGGTCCACCATGATCCTCGTCTCCGCTCTTGCCTCCTACGTCATCGTGCTTGCCCTGGGCTCTGATGAATACGGGAGTGCGCACATCTACGGAGCCGGACTAAATTGGCTCGTATCGCTCCCCGCGTGGCTAATTGGCTGCTTTATAGCGCAGCACTACCGCAGCGACCTTTCTCTGGGCAACGTCTGGTTTTGGCGAATTGCCACAGCCGTTACCGCTTCATGTCTAAGCTGGGCGACGATCAACACTCCGGTCGGCTTCTACTTGACCATGACGCCATTCGCGGTTTTGGCAGGCGGATGGATGTTGGCTGAAGCATCCAGCGCCGCGCGCGGTCACGCCATAGTGGCGATGGAGAAGATCGGGAAGGCCTGCTTTTCGATCTACCTAATACATGCGATCGTCGCATTCGAACTGGAACACCGCGGTCTTCGCGATCCTGTTCTCATCACGGGCCTGACGCTTTTGGCAATCTATCCCTTCTACCGCTACATCGAAAAGCCAGCGCACAACTTGTCCCGTAGTCTGGGCAAGAGCGGGCTAGTTTCCGCTAGAGGCGCTTGAAGGCGGCCTCAGTTATCTGTAACCGCCCTCGCTCGGTCCACGATATTCATCCTATAACTAGCTGTCGCCGCGCTACGGCGCAGGCCAAAAGATCGCATTGGCAGCAGCTTCGGCGTCGTCAACGGTCTCGGCCGCGTCAATCGCCGCCTTCGTGCCGAGACGGGCAGCTTCAATCGCGCCGCCGATCACCTGCCATTGCTGAAAGGACGCGATGATGACATTCGCCACGTCTGCGATCGTCGCACCCGTGATGCCGATTTCTGCGGTAAGCAGGGGATAATCTGCGGCATCCGGCTGATCCTCTTCGAGATACTCCCGCGCTTCGTCCGCTTTCTGTTGATAGGTCATCGCCTGACCTGCGCCGGCCGTAATATATTTCAGGCGCTCGATCTCCGCATCTGCGTCGACGATCGCCTTCAGTCTGACTTTGACCTGGTCAAGCGCCGGCCCAGGTGCGGGCGTGTAAGGTGATTGCGTTGTTTCGCCGGTCAGAATGTCGATTGTCGTTAAAATTGCCATCTCACCCTCACTGATAAACCAGAATGCCGGAACCCGCATCGAAGGTCTCAACCCCATTGCCGCTCTTGAGGCGAATTTTGTCGAGAACGCCCGCAAGCGTTTTCGACCCGCCCATAATAAGAGCCACAGGCGAGTCAGTTCGAGCGATAATTGCGGTCGCAGCCCAAAGGTTGGTTGCGGCGTTGATCAGCTCGAGGGTGATGACACCCTGATAATCGCCGGATGCCGCGCTGGATCCGCCAGTGAGCAGGAACTCCGTCGTGCTACCGCCCCCGTTCGCGGTAGAGCATTTGTAGCCGGTCGTCTCGACGCCTGATGCCGTCCCGAGCTGCATACTAATACCCGTGGAGCCACTGCTAGACATATTCGCAACCGGGATTTCGATCCGTTTTACACCTGCAGGGATCCCCGTTAGATCGAACGCGGATCCGGTCAAGGTGAAGACCGATCCGTACTTGAGCCCGAACTGGTCAAACACAAGATCCCGGTCCGGAAACGTCCAGGTCCGATCGACCGATGGCGCGCCGTTTACAATGATGCGCTTACCGCTGAACATGAGGCCGAACGTTGAGCCGTCGAAGCGCGCATTCGTAATGGTGCGGGCGGTCTTGAATATGCTGGAGATCAGGTTCGCCAGCGTAGCCTTCTTCAGAGCCCAAGCGGCCGCGCTGTCGGCAAGACCAAATTCGTCCGCATCGTCGATCGCCGCCTTTGCAGTGGCGGCATGAAACGCTGCGGCAATGCCGCCGGTGACCACTGCCGCAGCCTTCTGCGCCCAATGGAAGGCGGAGTACAGACCGCCGACGACGGCTACATCTTCCGGGTTGTTGGCCCATTTTTGAGCGAGAGTAGCGCTGGCGTCGGCATTCGTCGCGGAAGTGCCGGCAGCATTCTTCGAGACAAGCGCCGCCGCTGCTGCAGCCTCGGCGGCCGCGACAACTGCGGTTGATACCTGGTCGGTTACGCTCCGGAAGGTGGACCCGGATATCGTACCTAGCAATCGCATTCCGGCAAGCAAGCCACCTTCCGCCACGTTGTTGCCGCTGTTGGTCTTAATGGTCAGTGCGGCGCCGCCGTTGAACGACACGGTGACGGGGGACCCCGCGCTCGTCTCGTATATATTCAGGACGATCAGCGACGACTCGCTGACGGGGACCGCAGTCGTCGCCTGAATGGCATTGGGCGTTCCTACCCCTGCATCCGTCGCCACGACGAAGGAATAAGGCAGGTCCGCGAGCCTCGTCCATGCTCCAGAACCGGACCCGCCGGATTTCTGGTAGATGCCGTTATAGGCGGCCGTCGCGTCGTCGACGACCCAAGCCATCGTGTTGGCGGCATGGGCAAGATCGGCGTAGAGGGCGGCGCGGGTCGCATAGACCGATCCGCTGTTCGAGCCGATCGCGGTCAGAAACGATTCCAGCCAGGTTCCCCATGCGCGGATCCTCGCCTTGTCAGGCTGCGAGGGCGAGCCGGCCGGGCCATCCGCCCAGACGATGTTTGCATTCTCTGCCATGGTGGCTCCTGTTATGTGACGGTAAAGCTGCCGGTCGCGGTCGGCGTGCCTTCGACGCCGGACCCATTGATTGGAACGACCCAGCCGTAACGGACGCCGGCGGTGAGAGCTTTGGCGATCGAGTTGACCGAGCTCGGAGCGCCGTATTTCGGAGGGCCGATATAGGCGGCAGTTCCGAACGTGTTGACGGTGTTCCAGTAGATCTTCGCGCCGGCATAGTTGGCGCTGTTCGGCGCGGTCCAGTTGAACGTCGCCGTCCCGGATCCGGGCGTGACGCTGACGCCGGTGACGACGGCCGGCGGTGTCGGATCGGCCGTCGAGACGATGTCCTCGGTCGGCGAGAACGCCGAGTAGCCGCCACCCGCCCCAATGAATGCGACCCCGACCTGCAGCGTCGTGTCGACGGGCACCGTGCCGGTGTTGAGGTTGATGAAGCCGGAGACGGCCACGGCGTCCGGATAGGATTGCTCCACCCACGCGCCCGGTATGCCGCCGCCGATATCCGCGACACGGTAGCGTACGACCGGCGTCAGGCTGGCATCGGCCGGGTTGATAATCACGACCCGGATGTAGACCGTGCCCGCGTTCGATTGCGCCTGCAGGAGGTTGATCACAGGAGTCGGGATCGCGGCCGGCGTCGGCGCCAAGGGAACCGGCGGCGCATGGCCCTCGTCGACCTCCGGAACCCACACATCGATGTCGTCGGGGCTCTTGACGATATCCATCGTGAAGCCACCGCGCGTGAGGGCCAGGACCGACCGGCGGTTTTCGACGATCTTGCCCGTGAGCCGTGGCAACTGGTTCGGGGCTTCGATCCGCACCCACCTCGAATAGGCGACATTGATGCCGGAAAGCCGGATATCGATACTGCCCTTCACCTTTTCCCGCAGCCGGAGCCAATCACGTTTGCCGAGGCGACGCGCCTGCCGCCACTGATGGACCCACTGGTAATTCGCCTCCTCGGAAAGGATGCGGCCGGCTTCCACCTGCGCATCCGTATCTTCGAAATAGTCCGTGTCGGTCGTGGTGTAGTCGGTATCCGGGTAGGTGAACTTCGGCACGAGGCGGTTCACCTCGTCCTCGAAAAGCACGTCGTACTGGATGTGCCGACCGGTGATGTCCTCGTCGGTCAGCACGCCGCAGCGGCTTTCCCGGAACTTGCCGACAGTCAGGATCCTGGCACCGTCCCCACGCCCGACCAGATGCCCGTCGCAGGAAGCAAGTATCGCGTTCAGGCCGGACTTGGGCGCGTTTTCGGTCGTGTCATGGCCGTTGCACTGGTACCGTTTCTCGAAGCCGCCTGAAGCGCGAGGAACGTTTTCGTCGCAGATATCCGCCTCTTCCTTCCACAGGTCGATCACAGGCAAGAGGGCGGAATGGTAGTCCAGCCGGTAGCCGAACTCATTGAAGCAGAGATGCCAGGCGCAGATGATCGCCGAATTCTGGGTCCATTCCCATGTCTCCGGATCGTCCGGGTCCTGGTCCGGATCGCGGAAGTCCCAGCAGAGCGCGAGGTCCGCTTCGGTCGAAAGCGACGGCGGCCCATAGGGAAACATGCTGTTCTGGTCTTTTTGCCGGGTCGCGGAGGCGACCATGCCCAATTGCGCCTGGCCATCGCCGCGATGGTTCGGCGTCCATATGCCCGTCGCATAGAAGCCGAACGGCGATTCCACGGGTAGCCCGAGCCTTAGCCCGATAAAGACGTTCTGGCCGTACCGTCCGCCGGGATGATAGACGGCGCTGTCACCCGACCGGAACACCTCGTCATCGTGCAGCCAGAAGCGGTTGAACGACTTGATCCGGTGACCGGCGATGGCCTGGACCGCATAGAGGTTCGGGCCGGCCGTCTCCCACAACATATACGCGCCGGCAAGCCGGGTTCTTCCGACGCCCCAGATCCGGTAGGGGATCGGCTGCGTCAACGGGATCTTGGCTGCTTCCGCCTTCGGCGGCTTCGGCGCCATGATCATCTGCAGGCCGATCGTCAGGGCCGTCGTCGCGATCGCGGACGCGAGGCCAACGCCGATCGACAGCGCAGCGCCTGACAAGCCAAGGCCGCCAGCGCCCAGGATCGCCGTAAAGATCGGCGTGAAGATCGGGTCGCGCCGGGCTTCGGGGATCTTCGTGCTCGAATAGAGCGCGAGCTCCCGTAGCCTGACCTCGATCTCCTCGCTTGACAGGTTCTCGAAGTGCCGTCGGATCATCACGCTGGAAATCTCCAGGCCACGAGCGTATTCAGCCGCTTCCCGACAAGGCCGGCCGGCCCCAGCGAGACCCAAAGCGGACCGAAACGCACCGCGCCGATCTCAGCGAAATCGCCCTCAACACCAGCCGGTGCGACCACGCAGCCGATATCGCCATCGACCGGATTCTGCACTCGGCTGAAGCCGAGCGGGACCAGATGCGACGTCATGAATGCGATATGGCCTCCGGCAGCCTCGACGATCGCATGTGCCTCTTCGGCTGTTCGATAGGTACCGCGCAGAGCCGAGGCAGGATCAACACCCGTCAGGGCAGCCGCCCAGGACGCGCAGAACGTGGTGCAGTCGTTATAGATCCTGCCCATCGGGTCGGACGGGTGCGCTTTGCCATCCCCGCCCCACATGAAGCGGTGCGGAAGCCGGATAAAATCTTGAATGTCCATGATCAGTAACCGAGACCCCATGCGGGCTGCACGCCGCGCCCCAGGCGGGCGGTGTCATCACAAAACTTGTCTGTCGCCGAGATCGCCTTCTGATGCGGCGACGACCAAAGCGAACGCGACGGGCGCGATCGGCTCGCCTCGCCGGCCATCACCGACAGGCTGAGCGTCAGGGTCGGCGCCTGGTCGGACCGCACCGGCGCCGACTGCTCAGTCAGGTGCGAGGCGATCCCCTGCCAGAGCGGAATGATCGAGCTCATCGGCTGGAAATAGTCGTCGAGCGTCGTCACCCCGATCGTTACGGCCTTGCCGCGCAGTGGCGGGATGCTGCCGATCATTTCCGCGCCGGTAACAGGATCGATACCCGAAAGGCTGAAGTCCACCGCGTCGGAAGCCCCGTTGAGCAGAACCTCCAGCGTTGGAAGGCCATTGAGGATGCCACCGCCGAGATAGATCGCTCCGGTCTCGTCGACACTGTCGAAATTTGCCGGCAGGTCTTCAGCACCGAACCAGACATGCAGCGGCGGATCCGTGGCGACATGCATGAAGATGCCGAGCGTATGGCTGCCGCGCATCTCTTCGATGACGTTGTCAGGAACCCATCCCATCACTTGCCCTCGGTAAAGCGGAGAGTGGGCCGGTACTCATAAAAACCCTCGATCTCGGTCGGCAGCGAGAAACCGACCGGGAATTTCATGACGCAGCGCGGCCGCGCAAATTCGGCGCGCATCCCGGCGGTCACCGCCTCCCGCAAGGGAATATCCAGTGCGAGGCGGTATTCCTGATATGGCGACGGCGTGCCGACGATGGTTTCGATGCCATCGTCATAACGCTCCAGGACATCCCAATAGCTGTAGGCGCGCCAGCCCTTGGTTTCGTGGTAGATCGAGAACCAGTCGTTATGCCGCAGCGGCCGGGAGGCGTTGTAGATGCGCAGACGAAGGATACCGGCGTATTGCCCCGCATCTTCCGTGACCTTGCCCCAGACGGTGGCCTGGCTGTATCCCGCCCCGTCCCCGAAATAGGATCCATCAGAATGCGGGATGCCCTCGACAGTCGGCGTCGGAACCCCGTCGATGATCGGGAACGGTCCGTACCAGTCGGTCAGCAAGGGCACGTTGACGAACCGGACGCCGCTGTTCAACCGGGCGCGCAGCCAGCCCATATATTCGAACTGTTCCGGCTCATGGATGAAGCAGTTTTCCATCGTGGCCGTGACGATCGGGCCGCCGGTCAGGTTGATGCTGATCCCGTCACCGAGACCGTTGCGACCACCGTCGACGCTACCGCCCGGCGTATCGAAGGTGACCTTGCCCGGCATCATGATCGCAGGGTTCAGCGTCGGAACGGACGAATATCGGGACAAGGTTCAGCCTTTGCGCTTGGTGTAGTTCGACTGGATTGCACCAAAGCCGCCGCGCTCCTGGTCGATCCGTTCCCGGCGAAGCTGATCGGCGCCGACCTGCCGCGAGATGTCCGGAGCCTCCTCGCGGACGATCGTCCGGGTGATCGTCTTGATGTTGCCATCGCCGTCGAAGGAATGGACGTGCTCGAAGCGCAGATTGGTGTTTGCAGCCGCAGGCGCTGCAGCCTGCCGGATGGGCGCGACGGTGGGCCGGTTGCCTCCGACACCGCCGTCAGCATAACCCTGAAGACCAAGGCGCATACCTTCGACCACACCGACGCCGCCGGCGCGCGCGACATCCGCCTGGCTCCAGACGACCTCGCCGCGATGCACGACGCCGGCCGGATCATTAACGCCGCCATGACCGGTGAAGCCGCCGCGATCGTAAAGCCCGATACCGCCCAGCGACCAGGCCTTGGCAAACTGCGGCGATGCGGACAGCGCCGAATTCAGCCCGCCGCCGCCAAAGAGGCCACCGAGCCACCCGAACAAGCCACCGCCGCCGCCACCCGAAGGCGCGGCCGGAGCGGCCGGGAACGCGCTGGCCGAGAGTGACTGGCCAAGCTTGCCGAGGCCACCGCCGAACGTGTCGACGTTCTTGGAGGCGCCTCCCAGCGCGTTGGTAAACTTGTTCACATATTCCGTGCCGCTCGTGCCCAGCATATCAGTGACATTTCCGCCCTTGCCGACAGATCCGGGACCGCCGAACCAGGCTTGCGCCGCGCCGGACGGGCCATACTTGTTCACGTAGCCGCCAAAACGGTGATCGAAGACCTTGTCCTGCAGCGAAGGATTGGCGAGGAAGTCGCTTGCAGAAAGGCGCTGTCCGAGAGCCGCTTCGGACCACGGTCCGATATTGTTGCCCATGACCTGATAGCGGCCATAAGCGCGGTCGCCGTTCTTCGTGATCGGGCCAAGGGCGCTATATCCGCCGCTTCCCGCACTTTCGATGGATGCGATGGCGTTACGAAAGCCGGACATATCGGAGACCGCGCCGACATCCGGCAGAGCCGCCCTTGTGACAGGCGTGACGGGTGCGCGGTTATCATTGGCGCCGCGACCGGAGAACAGCGCGCCGGCAACCGATCCCGCGGCCGAGAGGCCGGAGCCCTGGTTGCCGCCGCTCGCGGGAAACATGACGCTGGCGAGGCCACTGAAGACGCTATCCCAAAGGCGGTCAGCCTGCTTGCTCAACGCGTTGATGATCGAATTTCGCAGCGCCTCGCCAATACTGTCACCGGAAAGCAGGCCTTCCTTGAAGTCACTGAAGAAGCCCTTAACGTCCGAGCGCAGCTCCTTTACCCGTTCGAGCTGACGGACTTGGCCGGCGTAGTCGCCATTGAGGTCGACCGGCAGGCCAGCGCTCCTCTGGCTCGATGCGATCTGCTGGTCGATCGGCGACCGACCGAGCTGGTCGATATCGAATTTCACGTCCGCTTGCATGCGGGCGCGCGCCATCTGCTCGGTCAACTGACCATAGGCCGCCGCCTGGTCGCGGATCGCCGTCAACTGGTCAGGCGAAAGCTCAAGGTTCTGAGCATAGGCGGCATTCAGCTGCTCCTGCTCGAACCGCAGAGCTGCAGCCGCCGCACCGGTCAAACCGAGAAGATCCGCCTCCTGCTTAAGCTGGCGCAGTCTTTCGTCGCCGCTTTTGTTGATCTGGTCATAGGGATTGAAGGCGGGATCAAGTTCGCGAAGCGGGCGGCTCTGCGGAGTGGGACCACGTTCCGGAAGCTGGAATTCCTCCCCCTGGATCGGGCCGTCTGCGCTTCTCGGCACGCCATCATAGCTACCCGGGCTCGGATAGATCGAGGTGACGCCTTCCTTGCGGATATCGGCGGCCGTCTTGGCAACTTCGCGCAGGCGCGGAAGCAGTTCGTCATAGGCCTTGATCAGTCGGGCTATGACCGGGAGGCCGGTCTTTTCGTACGCCTCATTGAGGGCGTTCTGCACCGTGGTCAGGTTTTCAATCGTGGCCGTGCCATTCATGATCTTCGACTGAAGATCGGCAAAACTGCCCGTGACCTTCCGGAACAGAGGGTCTGCATCTTCGCCGAGACCCTGCAGAGCCCGACGCGCCGCAATGTATTGCGGGTTGATCCCGGAAAGAACGTCCTCGACCGGCTTGTATTGCTCTTTGGCAACAACATCGGCGGCTTTGAGACGGTTCGCCGCGTCGGCGGCCCGTTCCAGCTGGTCCGCATAGGCCTTCAGCATCGGGGTTGCGTCACCCCATTTGTTCGCGACCGAAGCGATCAGTTCCGCCTGAGCGCGCAGATCCGCGCTCATCTTGCCGGAGCCTTCCGACGACGTGCTGAAATACTGGATCAACGCCGCAACGCCCGCTGTCAGACCGATGGTCACGAGCGATACCGGGCTGATCAGCGACATGAAGGCTGTCGCCAAGCCTCTGACAGGACGCTCCATCGTCGAGACGACAGAGGCCAGCTGCGTGCCCTGCTGCAGGCCGATCATGAGCGGCGACATGCCCATGGCAGCCGTGACGGCAATGTCCTGGAACTGATAGCCGATGTTCGCGGCGTCCAGACCGCCACCGCGACGGTTGTCGTTCGCGCCCTGCATCCGCAGCGCGTTGTTCGCCTGGACCTGAGCATCCCGAACCCGGTTGATCTCCTCGATCTGCTGGCGTTTCAGCCGCATGATCGTGGCGGTCGCCTCCTGTTCGGTCGTGACGCCAAGCATGACGGCGCGATTGATCACAGCCAGGCTCTGCGTCATTTCACGTTCGGCGCGCAGCTGCGAATTGAAGACAGGATCGATCCGCCCCCGGAGACGATCGTATGCGTCGCCGACCTGGTCGATCGAGCGCGGCAACTGTCGTTCATAAACCTGCTGCTGGCGATCGAATGCGCTCTGCGCCTTCTGCATCGCCGCTTGCGCACGGTCGCCCATATGGTCGTACGCCTGACCCGCCAGACGCGCACCGGCGACAGCGCCGCTGGCATCAACGACGAGCTCGACAACTCTCTGTTCAGCGGCCATGAACTGCTTCCGTGGGCTCAAAGTCAGGGTGAGGAGCCGCCACCGTGATCACGATGACGGGGATTGCTTGACCGACATGAACGCGTCGTCGAGAGCCTCGATGATCTCGATCTCCCAAGGGACGAGCATCATGCGAGCATTGCGAACGAAGGCATCAATATCGGTCCACTCGATCGGTGTCCGTCCGGCGAACCCGCTTCCCTTGCGACGCCGGATACGGTTGTAGGCGCGCCAGAGATAGGCCAGTTCTTCCGGATACGGAGGCATCGCAAGATCAGCCTCCAGTTCCGCCAAGCGCTTCGGTTTCTTGGTCCGTTCGATCTGCGCCAACAGCGATTCACGGACCGTGATCCCGTGCTCGTCGGTTACCGCCAGGGCGAAGGCCCGCTCCGCAAAGGCGATCAGATCTTCGCGGAGGCCTTGGTAAAACGGCGCTCGTCGCCGAACGCATCGAGGATCTGTGCGTAGGCCCAGCCCATCTCCGGTTTGATCAGTAGCTCAGCCGCGCGCGAGGCGTCGTAGGTATCCGCCCCGATCTTGACCGGCGTCCACTCGACGATGCGGGCGACGACGCCTTCGACATTCTCGCGGCGGACATCATCGGGCGTCTGATCTTCAGCCTTGTATTTCTTCCCGTTTACCTGCGCCTGCTCCTGTCGCTTGGCACGATCGAGGGCTCGACGCGCGACGGCATCGCTGTAAGCAACGGATTTCGGATGCGAGGGACCGGCAAGGGTGACAATCCAGCCGGTTTGCTGGCCGGCGGTATTCAGAATGTGCAACTCGCTCGTGTCCGCCGGCAGAAAGGCGGAAATATCGATAGGTTCGTTCATGGCATTCGTCCTTTGTCGGAAGGGAACGGGCGAGCGCCGACACGCCCGCCCGCCATTGCGCGCAATTTTCATCGGCTCGTCGGCGCCGATCTCTTACTTCGCCCGCTCGACCGTCTTCTCGACAGCCTTTGCGGCCGCAGCTTCCGCCTTGCCGGCAAGAGCAGGGTCGGTGCCCTCCGGCATGTCGACATGGACGGTGGTCGCCGCCTTCCCGGTTTCGCTAACGGCGATCGTCGGCAGATCGTAGACGGTACGCGGCCAGACGACATGAAGGCCGGCGGCGCGGGCCTCGGCGATGGCGTCATGCAGTGCGGTCGCCGTCTCCCGCACCTTCTGTTCTGCAGCTTTCATCGATTTTTCCTTTCGGGTTTCGCTCGACTTAAAGTCGAAGCCATGATCCCATGCGCTTTCAACGGAGGGGATAATGACGGACAATGATCGATCAAAATGGGATTTCAGGTCGGAGAATGACCTTAAGGCCGATACGCTTTACGATTGGGGTGTAGCGACGATAGTGCATCACGTAGTCTTGCGAGTAGGCTACGCGAAGTCTCAGGCCGAACTAGATAAGGCCCGTCGTCAAAACCGTTCACCAAATCAGATACAAGTAATGATGAGCCCGAAGGCGGCGCGCGAGCTTGCTGATCAACTCCATCGGTATGCCACGGCATTGGAAGCGACAGTCCCTCCGAAGGATCGACAGAACTAGGTCTCGTCATGCCGCGTTGCTGACCTGCATCTTGACAGTGGTGAGATCGAACGCGCCACCACGGGTATCCTTGCCGACAAGCTCCGCAGGAACACCGATCGTGACGGTGCGAGCGCCGCCCGCCTTGGTCAGCGCCGACTTGGCAACACTCCCCAGCGTGAAGTTCGGCACGACGAGGGAGAAGAAATCGGCCGGCGACGTTTCGTTCTCGGACGCCAACAGATGCAGCGACAGCACAGTCTCGTCAGAAAGGTCGGCGAGAGCCTGCATGTCCTTCCGCAGCAGCGTCAGGTTCATGGACGCCTGCACCGTGCCGAGGAAGACATCCGGCGCCAGGCCGGTCGGATTGACGGTAGCAGGCGCCGCGGGCTGGAGATCCATCGTGAAATCGAAGCTGGTGAGATCGAGCTCGTCACCCGAACCGAGCCGCAGCACCGCTTCCGACGCGGCGAGCGAAACGTTGGTCGGGTCGGTCGGATTGGTGAAGTGCGGGGCGGCCGCAGCATCGACGACGTCAAGCTGGCCAGTACCGGTCCAGCCGTACTCGCATTCGAGAAGCCCATCGGCACTCATGCGCAGCATCAGGCGAGACCAGCGGCAATCCGTATAGACCTCCGACGCATCGAGGTCGTATTCATGCTCCTCGATCGTGAAGTATTTCCGGGCCAGGGCGCCCGCCGCACCATTGATGATGACGCGGCCAGGCCGGACGATCGAAAAGGTGGTGTCCGCCACGGCATTGACGACGAGGGTTTCTGCCACGGTGATGGTCAGGGCGGTAAGTCCGACGATCCGCAGGTTCTTACCGTTGTTGGCGGCATCCGGAAGTCCGGTGGCGCGGATGACGTCACCGACCCGCAAGCCCTTGGTGATCCAGCTTCCAGCGGCCGCGACGATGGTGTTGGCGCCGGTCGTGACGCTGGTCATGTCGGCTTGCGTGATGGCGAGATCCGCTGTCGACCAGGCGCTGCGCATCAGAGCTTCGAGGACGGGATCGGCGCGGCCGATCGCAACCTCGCTGGCATAGGTGCCGGCGGTGCGTCGCGAGCCGTGCCGGCCGCGCAGCTGCTGCGCGTCGTGCCGCACGATCTGCGACTGGATCGCCTGCTTGGTCAGCTGGCCGCCCTGGCCGCCGCTCGTCCACAGGAGCAGGCCGCCAGCACCGGACGCTTGCGCGCCCTTGGCGGACTGCTCCTTGATGGCGACATAGCCGTTCCAATTCTCAGAATAGCTCATCGCGAGCGCTCCTCAGTGTTATCCGCTCATGGCGGGTTGCTGTTGGTGGGTGCGGTTAACCGCGATGCCAGTAGGCGAACGGGCACGTCATCGTCGTGCCGAACCAGTTTCCATCGTCGGATCGGCTATTGCCGGCTGCTGGATAGGGATCTTCCGTCCGGACGTAGCAACCGGGCGTCTGGTCGTAGAACTTCTTGCGGCGGAAGATCTCGCCGATCGCCACCGCATATTCTTTTCCGAGTGCGGTCCTGGTGCCAACCGGCGTAAATACATGCACCTCGATCAGACCGTCATAACGATAGACGTGATTGCCGGGCCTCCCCTGGCCGATGATCGGAGCACTGAAGCACTCGATCTCAAGGTTGACCCAGGGCGCCAGGATCGTCGCGTCCGGATCTTCGGGCGTCGGCGAGGCGATGACCGGCGGCCATGGATCGGCGGGCGTCTCGTTCTGGTAGGTGATGCGCGTCGTCGTCCATCCGGCCTGCAGGCGAGCAAGAATGGCGGCTTCCGCGCCGGCATAATCGGCCATTATCGTTCCCTGATCACGAGCGTCGGAAACCGGTAGCTGTCACGGTCCGCGCCTTTCGTCGGCGCGCCGCGGGCTGATCGGTAGGTAAAACGGACGATCACCAGGTTGCCGAACCTATCCATGATCTTGCGAAGCGCCTGCTGGTAGACCTTGGACGTGCCCGAAACCCGCATCTTCATCTTGCCGACTTCGATTTTGCGGCTGTAGGGAAGCTGGTTCATGATCGAGATCTCGGAACCCGGCTTCCAGTGTTTCAGGTTCCGCTCGGCAATGCCGTCGACCATGATCGTATGCGACAGACGATATTCCCCGGAAAGAACCGGCGACAGATCGAACAGCGTCGCCATTGCGAATTCGACAACCTCATCGAGGCGGCGATACTGATAGATGATGATGCCGTCCGGCCTGGCACGATCTTCCGGCGCGCCGACGATGCCATCGACGATGCGGACGAAGGACTGCGGCGCGGGATCTGCGGCCATGATTTTCGCATGCTCGCGCTTGGCGGTCTGCACCAGCAGCGCCTTCGTGGCCTCGACAGTATCCTGCTTCAGGATGCGAACCGTTTCCGCGATTGCGGCCATCAGCCCTTCACCACCACATTGATGCGGACGATGACATCGTCCATCTTCAGGATTTCCGGCGAGCCGACGATTGCCCGCGGCTTGTCATCCACCACCACACTGCCTCCGGCGGCAGGCATGCCGAAGATGGCGAGATCCGTCGGAGAAACCGTCACCTTCTTGTCCGACTGCGTGATCGTCCCGACGATTTCGTCGGCTGTGATGCCGCGTACGAAAGCCTTCACGGCCACCTCTCCGGCGGCCGTGTTCCCCTTGCGAAGCTTGACTGTCTGCCCATGATCGGCGAGCTGCCGATCGAGCATGGATATTGCTTGGTCGGGACTCATAGCTGGTAGATCTTCAAACCCTCGACAAGCGCGTCAGCTGCCGAGTTGATCGCCATCGTGGCTTGCTCTGGGATGGAATATTCCGTCCTTCCGATGCCCTCTACCTCTTCAGAGCGAAGGAAAGCTGCTCCTCCTGAAATTCTCAGGAGAAAATTGGCTTTCATGGCGATTGCGGCCTTAATTTGCGCCGGGAGATCGCCAGTTTTAACGCCATCGTACCCAGCGCGATACCTAATCCGGACCAGATTGCACCGTGCAATGTCGGCGCTATCCAACCAGGACAGTTGACCATTCTTCAATTTATAACCGGCCTCGTCGATGACGGCCTCGTCGCCACTTTGGTCGATTGAAGTCACGCTCACGATTTCGATAATTGGCGGGCAAGGCAACCGAATGGGTCGGTTTCGCTGCTGAGGAACCGTAAGATCAAGTGTCTGAGGTCCAAAACAACGCCTCAGCTTTCCGTACGGCCCATCAAACTCCGCCGTTACGGCCGCAATAATTGCGATTGCGGTATTCTGATCACCTCCGTAACCGATAAGGTCCGAAGATGTCACAATGGGCGACGGCGGAGTTACGATGGTGATCATTGTTGGTCCATCAGCAGACTAGAGATAAAATCCGGGATCAGGACGCAATCTCGGTCGAAGCGGCCGATCGCAGCGCAACGATAACGTCAGCCTTGTTTCGGGCCGAAGAGATATCGACGTTGCGATCGGCGGCAAGAGCGTCGAGCTGTGCTCGGGTCATATCGTCGAGCCCGTCATCAGCAAGGAGATCCGCACCCTCCGGCTCGCTCGGTATCGGCTCGACGATCTTGGCTCCAGCCCAGACAACGTCCTTAGGATCGGAAGTGGCGACATCCTCGCCGACATATTCAGCCTTACCGCGCTGAACCCATCGATTGAGGAATGCCAGCGCGAAAGCGTTGTCAGCCCGCCCAACTCGAAGGACGTCACCCACATCATCGGCATCCAGGACGAAGCCCTGGGGGAATTTCGGCCCCTTGCCAGGCGCGCCGGTCTCATAGATCTGTTCGGAAGAAAAGCGAATGCGGGGCATGATCATGCCTCCATTTGGCGTGATGAAGCGATGGACGGCTATAGCCGCCCACGCCACATGTTCGCTGGTTGAGAATGGGTTTAGTCGGTGATGGCCGCGACGGTTGTCGCGAACTTCGAGCCGTACAGAGCGTAGAGAACGGTGATCGTGGTCGCCGTCGCATCGCCTGTACCAGCCCGGATGCAGTCGAAGCCGTTGTTGACGTCGAGATCTTCGGCCTTCACTTCCATCACATACATGGCGTTCTTGCTATTGACCGCCTGCGTGGTGAAGGTGTCGGACGTCACAGCGAATTCCGACAGCGCGTCGCCGGCGCCCGTATCGACGTTCCGATACGCCTTGCTGAAAGGAAGCGCCTTTTCACTGCCGCCGGCGACGGTGGTGGCCTGCTTCAGAGTGATTGCCGAACCGGTAACGGTGGTGGCATTTTTCACCAAGACGATGACTGCGCAGCGCTCGAAGTTCTTCAGCGAGACATAATCGGGCGTCGACGTGGAAGGAGTGACGCCAAGCAGGCCTTCGACGAACTTGACCTGCTCGGAGAGCATGGCATTGAGGTTCATTGTCGTGTTCCTTGAGATGCGCCCCGCGGGCGCCGTGGAGAGGAGGCGCCGGCTACCCGGCGCCACGTGCGCTTAGCGTGCGGCGAGCGCGACGTAGGGAGACTGGCTGTTCGCGCCGTCGCGCTGCGTGATCGCAGCGGGCCACCAGGGCTGACCGGCAACGCGCATCGTGAAGCGGAACGCGACCATGTCCTGGTCAAACCAGAGATGGATCGAGACGTCGGACTTCAGTCCATTGGCGTCGCGCCCATTGCCGGTCTTGGTGACCGACAGGTATTGCTTCAGGTCGACGAGCATGACGTCACCAAGGTCACCGACAGTCTCGGCAACCTGGTGCGGAATAACGGGACGGCCCCAGAGCGAGCCGTACATGTTCCCGGAAACGCCGCCGGGCGGTAGGTAAACAGGCTGGTTGGCAAGCGTCATCAGGGGAAGCTGCGCTTCAGCGTCCGGATGCATCAACCACACAGCGGTACGCCGGGACTGGACAGGAAGACGGCCCCACATCTTCGCCAGGTTGGCGACGACAATCGTGTCGGCCGTCTGGGCCGCTTCAGCCGCAACGGTGACCAAGGCCGGAGAATTCATGAAGCCGAGAGGCATTCCGACGCCCGTGCCGCGCACGATTGCATCGGAAACCTTGAAATCCATCTTCTCCGGGGCTTTGCGGTTGAGATAGGCACCCATCGCAGGAGCGTCTTCGAGAAGCTCTTCCGTAACCGGAATGAGGGTCGCCAAGGTATGCAGCTTCAGCGTCGTCTCGCCGAGGGTCGGCTTGCTCTGCGTCTTGGTGCCGCCTTCCGCCGTCCAGTAGGACTGGATACCGCCGGAGGTCTGCCACGGCGTGGTCGAGTCGGTTGGAAGCGTCAGGGTGTTCGAGCTCGACTGAAGTCGGTCAGTCATCGCCAGAAGGCTGTCCTCGTTGAAAACGGGGCTCAGGATCTCGGTCCGGAAGTCCGGTGGAACGGCAAAGCCACCGTCCGCGCCGGACCCCTCATTGCCATAGGTGCTGACCGCAGCATTGCGCAGGCGCGGATCGAGGTCGCCACCCGACCGCATGGACGCCATGCGTACAGAGTTCGCAAATTCGCCGAGGTGACGGAACCCAGAATTGCCGCCGGCAGTCGCGCGAGGCGCAGCCGGAACCCGCGGAGCGGGCGTGCGGGCCTGGTTGTTGATGCCGCGGACATTATCGGAAGGATTCTGTTCGTTGCCGACCGGGTCCGGATCCGTCTGCCGGGCGCGAGGCGCCGTCAGTAGGGCGTTCTGCTGAGCGACGCGCTCACGCAGATTGATCTGCGATTCGAGCGTTTCGAACTCGTTGGTCAGCCCTTCGACCTCATCGGTCTCCGCCTGCGTGAGGTCACGGCTCTCCGATTCCGCCCGGGCGAGGATTGCCTGTGAGGAGTTCATGAGCTCCATCTGGCGTTCCCGATGGGCTGCAATGGTTGGATCTTCCGCGTACAGGAAAAAGTTCGAGGGAATGTGGAGCGCCAGCAACGCAGCAACGCTCGCCGGCACAGTCAAGTGCTTGGTCATGGTAGTTCTCTCCGTGAAAGGGCTGCGACAGGCGAGCCATAGGGTGCCGGGCCGGCACGTATCCGAGGCGATCAATCGCCGGCGGAATTTAAGCCGCAGAAGCGCTGCGGGCGTGTTTGTTTTTCATGCGGGCGATACGTTGACGCATGAGATCGGCATTCGGGGTATCAGCCAGCGCGGCCGGCGGACGCTTGAAGCGATGTTTCGAAAGGTCGACGCGAGCGGCGATCCGCATGTTGTCGGAAACTTTATCGGCAAAACCGTTCGCTACGGCCTCATCACTAGTGAACCACGTCTCATCGTCCATCCACTTCTTGACCTTGTCGGCCGTATTGGACGTGCGAGCGACGTAGACGTCACGAAGGCTTGTCGTCGTCTTCTTCAGCAACGCAGCCATGGTCAGCATATCGCCCTCGTTGCCGATAGCCACTCCCCAGGCATTGTGGATCATGATGAATCCGGCTTCGCTGATGTTGATTTCGGTCGCGGCCATGGCGATGACGCTGGCGATCGACGCGGCCACCCCGTCAACATGGGCAATAATCTTGGCCGGGTGATCGATCAGGATTCGATAAATCGTCAGCCCCTGAAAAACGTCCCCACCATAGCTGTTGATGCGCAGGTGGATGGTATCCACCTTGCCGAGCGCCTTCAGATCATCCGCAAACTGTTTCGCCGTTACGCCGCCGAACCATGGGTCGCCAATGTCACCGTAGAGCAAGATTTCGGCTTCCGAATTCCCTTTCGCCTGCATGCTATAGCGATGTGGAATGTTTTCGCCCGGGGCCGCGGCGAAAACCAAATAATCAGTGTCGGAAAGGTTTTCCATTCAAGGCTCCATTGGGCTTTGGTGCGGGATCGACAGAGGTGTCGTCTACCGTAGAAGGTTCAGGTGGAGGCGCCGGATCTTGCAACGCACGACTGAGCGGCTGGACATTATTGGAGACGAACGGAATGTCGCCTTCCGGTCCAATGCCGTTCATGTCTTCGAGCGCCAGGATCTGGTTGATCGTCATGCCCATGCCGTGCATCCCCTGATAAAAGGCGATCCGACTTGCATTGTCACCGCGCATCAACGCTTGCAGCGCCATCTTGGTGTAGAAGTTCTGCCGGTTGGTCGCGCCGAACAGCTTGTAGTCCGCCTCTTCCTCCAGAAGCCGAACCCATGGAGTCACGCAGTCGACGACAACCTCGATCGATTGATGCTCAATGTTGGAGAACGTAGCCCGCAACAGGTGCATGACCTTGTGGGGCGGCACACCGAACCAGCGGCAAATTTCTTCGACCTGGTGCTGACGGGTCTCGATGAACTGACCGTCGTCTGGCGTCCCCGTGATTTTATTTGCCTTCATCCCGGCGTCGAGAATTGCTGTCCGGCGGCCGCGCGGCCCTTTGTAGAGCTGATCGACTTCCGCCTTCAGCATCTCCAGTGCTTCGGGGCTGAGGGTGTTCTCAGTCTCGATAATCATGGTCGGGTTCATGCCGTCCCCGAAGTACGAAGCACCAAAAACCTCGGTGGCCTGCGCCCAGCCGATGGATTGGGCCGCATATTCGATCACGTTGTAGCCCACCACGCCGTCACCGAAACCGCGCAGGTGAAACATGTCACGAGCTGCAACAACGGTATTTCCACCATTGTTCCAGACCTCGTATTCCAGTTCTCCATTTGCAGCCCGTCGCACGGCCACGCGATCCGGATGAATCGGCCAGAGCGCATAGGGCATCCCGCGGTTGTCCCACTGGATCTCTGCGTAGGCGTTCCCCCGTAACAGTGCGTTTCCGACCATGGCTTGTCGCCAGGCGAAAGAACCGTAGTCCGGACACGGACGCCTGGACAGAAGCCAATCAAGCGGATGGGTACCGGAGACGGTCGCGTTGCCGCTGGCGTCCTTGACCATCACGTGCCACGGAAGCTGAGAGACGGCGCGGGTAAGATATTGCACGCAAGCCCAGACAGTCGCGTTCTTGAGCGCCGTATCGGCGTCGACGTAGACGCCAGCGATGGTTCGCCCCGTGTGGACGATACGGGACGACGTCGGCTGATTTCCCCAACCGGTCACCCGGTTCCACATTCTACCAAGCCAGGTCACGCGTTCTCTCTCTGCCGGCGCGCCATCTCTTCGTAGACGGACACCTTCTTGCCGGCCGCTTCTGGGTTCTGAAACATGAGCATCGCCGCGTTGAAAAGTGCCATCAGCGGATCGATTTTCGCGGCGCCAGAAACTTCCTTGGTCACCACGTAGTTGCTCCCTTTGAGGGTTTGCTTCGCGTTTCCAACTGCCCAGGCCATTAGCGGCTGGTCACCGTGAAGAAACCGCTGATCTTCCAACTTCAAAGGCACAGATGAAATAGCAGTTTGGAGGCGCCAACCCTGAATGACGGCCTGAACAAGAGGATCGACCAGATCAAGATCACCCAGCGCGTCAACCAGGAGCGCAATGCCAGCAGAGTCGAGGCCTATACCACCCGTTTCGGGAAGCAAGCCGGCATCAAATACCTTACGGCAAATTTCCGCTGCTGAAGCAGCCTGCTCCTCACCGGTCTTCGAGATGACCAGATCGCCGTCCTCCGCGAACTGACGAAGCCGCGGCGCGATGCTCTTCCGTTGCTCGAATACGGAAGGCCTTGCCCATGCCCGCCCCCAACCAAGCCACCGCTTGGTGTGCTTTTCCCTGCCGATCACATAGAGAGCCGCCAAATCGTCGGCGCCTCCCCAGTCTCCACCGATCGTGCAGACTTCTGATCTCGCGAGCAGAGCGTCGAGACCGGACAGTCTGTCGTCGACACAGGAGGTCCAATGAAGCGCGCCTGACCATCCATCGCCACCAAGACCAACACCAATTTCAATGTTGAGGTGCTGACTGGTCCATATCTGCTCGGCCTCTTTGTTGACCCTTCCGTTGTTCTCGTAGTCTTCGAACAGGGCCTGAGGATCAATGGATCTCCCTATGTTCGGAAGGATCAGGTCCCAATTTTTCGGATTGCGCCAGAAGTCTTGATCGAGCTGCTTCTCGACAGGATATTCATAGAGCACCGGCAGCATGATTGGTAACCGGCCGCCTTTTCCGTCACGGATCTTGCGCGCTTTGTCCAGTTCGGTGCGCCAGATGCCTGCGGGCGGCTCATCCGATTGCGTCGTGATCATCAGCAATCGGCCGCGCTGCTTCGTGATGCCGCCGCCCCGAATCTGCTGCATGACGGCGGCAGCTTTAGCCTTCTTCCCCAACTCATGAACTTCGTCGATTATCGTGAGGATCGGGATTTCGCCGGTTACGATCGAAGTATCGAACGTCTTCACGTCCAGACAGGTGCCGGTCTTGTACCGAGTGATTGTCTTCGTGTGATCCTGAACCTTAAAAATAACCTCGAGCTTTGGGTCGAGACGGATCATGCCTTGCGCTTGATCGAAGCACCGCTCGGAAATGTTCTGGCTGGGTCCGACCAGTAGCATTTGGCGGTTAGGCACCTCGATCATATACAACGCTGTCAGCGCCAGGCCGGCCACGTATGTCGTCTTCGAGTTTTTCTTAGGGACCATGCACAGCAGTTCCCAGACAGTCGGAAGGAGAGTTTCCGGGTCTTCGCTCGCCAAAAAAACAGCCAGCATGTCTCGGAACCAATCCCCGCAGGCTTCCGCCAACGGCGGATTGCCTGGAACATCCGGAAGGCGAAGACGGTTGAAGAACGCGATCGCCTTGCCTGCCTTCACCTTGTCGTATGGAACGTCCGCCATCGGCGGACGGCCGGCAAGCAGCCTTTCCCACCAATCCGGGCAGGCAAACCGAGGAAGCTCCTCGTTAATGTCGGGCATTCTGAGATGCTTCCTGCTCCAGTTCCGCCATCAGATCCGCGTCAGCATCTCTTGCCCGGATCTCGTCGAGCTGCTTCTTTCCGAGCCGATCTGACGGTGCGGCATCCACCTCCCGCGTGGGCGATGCAGAAAGCTCCCGCTCGACTTCCATGCGATCGTTGCGATCCATAAGCTTTCCGAATTCCCGCATAGCGCCGACATTCCCGGTCTTGGCGATCTCCCAGGCAAGCTCCAGACGAGCGCCCTCAAGACGATCGCGTGCCAAGTCACGCTGACGCAGCTGCTGAAAATAATTCTTCCGCAAAGTCGGCTGCGTAATGCCGATCGCGTTGGCGATACGGGAAATGCTCCAGCCCATCGCCAGTAACAGCATGACTTTGTTGCGGTTTTTCTCGGTCGCCACATGCGGCGGACGCCCTCGCTTACCCCACCCCTCCGGAATGGGGTCGCCAAGCAGGTCGAAATTCGTGTTCACGAGAAAAAAATCTCCGAATGAGAGGGGTGCGGGTCTAGGGGTCGGGGGCCTTCCAGACTTTCGACCCGCCCCCCCCTATGAGGGGTCGAGCCTTCGGCCGGTCACCATCGAGCCTGCGCTCGCTCTTCCCTCTGCTTCAGCCTGTCGTGGCATGGCTTGCAAAGGCACTGCAGGTTTTGCTCATCCCAGAACAAGGCCTCGTCGCCATGGTGCGGCTTCTTGTGGTCGGCGACGAGCTGCGATGTGTTCGGCTCAATCTTGCCGCATCCGGCCATTTGGCAGATGAAGAGGTCACGAACCAGAATGGACATACGCAGCTTCTGCCAGCGCGCCGTCTTGTACCACTTGCGATGCTCAAGGTTCTGGTCGCGCTCGCGGTGACGCTCCCGCTCATCATTAGGGAGTCGACCGATACGAGGTGCGAGAGTGGATAGCTTCGGCTTCAGTGTGGTGAGACGAGGCGCCATACTCTAGACATGACAAAGGCGACCTCTCGGTCGCCTCATCATCTGCTCATAGCGGTAGCACTTGCCTTGAGTCGGCGCCTCCGTTTCGAGGCCGTCAAAGCTGGGGTAGGAGGCCCTGTTCCGTGACACCTTTCGGCGTCGTCTGGCCCGATCAAGTCGGGCGATGATGACGGTGAGACACTCCTACGTGTCCAATGCTGATACGACTCTCACACCTTCTTCAGGAACGCAAGAGGGATGCTGGCAAGGTCGAAGGACCGTCCCTGGACATCGATGCGTACGCTGGCCTTGGCTTCCCGGCACCACTTCACCGAGGTGACGACACACATGAACCCGGCGAACGGACCCATGACAATATCGGCCCTGTCACCATCCTTCATCGTCTTGTCGACAGCCACCCGCGGCGCCTCGGTATTTTCGCAAAACCGTCTGAAAACATCGACATCCGCGTCCCGAATCACATGATAGGAACCGCTCTTGCTGCCAACGATATCGACGACATGATCATGGCTTTTCAGCCCCAGGAAGGCCGCTGCAGATGGCACGATGCGCACCAGCATGTAGCCCGGAAAGCAAGGAACATTGCGTTCGACCTTGCGCCCACGACGCACTTCGACCAGCAATTCACGCGGCATAAACGCCTCGATACGCGAAAGCCGCAAGGCATTTTCCACAGACGTTTCGCAATCTTTCTTGACCTGCAGGCAGTACCAGCGCGCCTCCCAGAGCTTTTCATAGACGCGATCGACGCATGCGGCGTGCCGATTCGTTGCCTCTTCACCCATCTCCCGCACATCCCTCGCGATCTTCTCCATGCCCCGCGTCACGTCCACTTCATTGCCTTCGTGCATCATCGTGATCCTACGCTGCATCAACATCGCCCTTGCCCTCGTTCAACCGTGCCTGAAATTCCGCCATCGCGTCTTCCGGCTCGCCCGCCGGGAAGAAGAACCACTCGTGATCGCCATCCGGGAACCACGGCCATCCCATGCGTTCGTGCAGCCCTTGCCAACGCAGGTATCGCTCGTCACCACGGCGCATTCGCTCGAAGCTTTCTGATAGAGAGACCAGCTTCGGAGGAACGGATACGGCCTTTCCGTCCGTCACCATGGCCGAGGCTTTGGGCCACCCGTATTTCGCCGTGCGCTCCCGCTCCAGCTTTCGAGCTTCTTCGGCATCACGCATCTGGTTTCGCTGAAAGTGCGTCAGCGCCGGCCATCCCGTCGTCGACATGGGCTTGGAGAGCTCGGCGAGGAACAGCGCCGTCCACGGCCGGCTGAATGCCTTGTGCATGGTCGGCGGCGCGATCTCGTCTTTCGGGTCTTCAAGCCGACGCCAGGCGCGATCGGCGAGGTAGACGGCCGCGAATGTGAACTTGGCGGTCTTGGTCGCCCTCACTGCTGCGATGAACGCTGGCGTGCGTTCGATGCATGCGGCCCGATCTTCAGGCGAAAGGGCATGGAAGGCGCGACGGGCTGCCTCTTCGCTGCTCGAAAGATATGTTGGCCAGGTCGGGTACCAGGCCTTGAACTTGCGCTCTATTTTTTTCGGATCTTCATCCGAGCCAGCGCATGCGCCCTCTCTCTCGGTTAATATTACCGGTTCTATTACAGGTTTCTCTTTAGAGGACTCCAGTGTCCGGTTCAAACTGTCAGAAATGTCCGGTTCAAACTGCTCGATTTGTCCGGTTGAAGCCGAATTTGAACCGGGCAAATTGTCCGGTTGATCTTCTGTCGGCGCGGCACGGAACCCATCTTCGAAGGCAAGGGCATACCGGTTGTTTTTGCGATACTTCCCGTCGCGCTGCTCAGTCCAATTTATGAGGCTCTTTCCTCGCAGATTAGCCAGCAGCCGGCGCACCGTCCGCTCGTCAATCTCGCAGGCTTCAGCAAGGTAATCTTGGGAAGGGAAGCATCCCTCGACAGGATTATGGCAGTCAGCGAGATGCCACAGCACCCGCGCTTCCGCACAAGTGATGCCGCGCACCGTGACGGCCCACATGGTCGCTTTGTGGCTCATCCGCGCCCCTCATCGTCCGTCGTCACGCCATCCGCGACGCGCCAAAGACGCCCGTTCGCAGCGGAAAAGCTCATGATGTGAAGAAGATTCCCGTCCTCGCGCCGGTCCTCGCGCAGGATGGAAAGAATGGTGTCGAGGTAGCCGAGCCCCTCGCGAAAACCCGCCATCTGAAGCCAGCGGCGGATGAATGCCTCGTCGGAAATCATCGTCGAAAACGGGCAGGCCAGCAGCCAGGCCGCCATTTCGCGATGGCCGGTACAGTCGGCGATATCAGGGCGAAGCAGGCGGTATTTCACCGGCCGATCTCCCGTTCGATGCGCTTGGACAACAGGCGCAGCTCGTCAAGCTTCGGCACCATATCCTCCCATGCCTTCCGGCAGTCGGAGGCGGCGACATCCGCCCGCTTGGCTAGATCGCAGACCGTCGACGCCTGCGCGGCAAGAGCCGCCTGCTTTTCCAGATATTCGTCAAACAGCGGGTTCGAGCCTGCCGGCCCGAAGAATTCCTCGCGCAGTTTTAAGACCCAATCGCGCGGTACGCCGAGATCCTTGGCGACCGCGTTATCCGTCCAGGGCGCCTTGTAGGCATCCTTGCCATATACCTCGTCGAGCTTTTCCATGATGATGCGACGGTCCTCACGCGTGCATTCACGCGGCGGCTCCGCCACGGGCCTGGTGGCCTTGACGGTCTGGTCCATGCTCTTTTCCTTCCGGGGTTTGCGGCGCTTGGCGCAGGCTGGGCAGAGATCCTTTCGCGGCGAGCTGCCGACGATCCAGTTCATGCCGCGAAAATGCTCGGTAATGGCAGGCGGCGGCCTGGGTACGCCGCCCCGTTTCTGCGGGTAAAAACCCACTGCCGGGCAACCCGAGCAGTCTATGCGATAGGCTACCGCCGAGATGCCGCCCGACGAGATTCGCTCTTCTGGGAACGTTCTGAAGATCATAACGGCAGCCTTTCCTGCCGTTCGGCCCGGAGCGCCTCGATCTGAGCTATCCGGCCTTTCTCGCGCTCAGCCCATTCCTCGTCGCCGCGTTCGACCGCCACAGCCAACCGCAGACGCGCGGAATGAAGTACAGGTCCGAACCTGTCGGTCTCGATCGCACCTGCCCTCACCGCAAGCGCCCGCTTCGACTTGGCTATGTCGAAATGTACCCAGCTCGCGTTGCGGTGCTTTCCGAAGGAAAGCGTTGGATGCCCCTGAATCCACTTCCGCTGCACGCCGATCCGATCGGCCATTGCAAGCAGTTCTTGCTCGGTGTCGGCCCACATGTGGCACATCACCATGTTTCCGAATGCCGCCGCCATATCGTCGACATAAACGCTCATGCCGCTCCACCCCTCTGCCAGGTGTAGTAATCGGCGCGCAGATGGAAGAAGCGCTTGCGCGCAGCCTCGTCGCTGTTCAGTTCCGCTTTCGAGGAAATGTTGAGCAGGCCCTTCATTCGGGTTTCGGCCGCGATGCGGGAGGTGATCACGCCGTCGATCCCTCGCGTTTCAAGGAAGCGCCAGAATGACGTCTTCTCGCAGAGCGATTTCGCGATAAAGCCGTAGTTCTCGGCACGTTTGCGGCCGATCAAACGGTCCAGCTCGGCCTGCAATTCCCGCACGCGCTGAACGGCGCGGCCGACGAACCCGAGGAAGAAGAATAGGTGGTCAAGCGCGCCGGCGATCAGATCCTGCTCGTCCGGCAAAGCTTCGTGGTGGATCGTGAGGATTTTGACCTCTTCCCCTGTCGCCCTCCGCGAAATCACATGGATGCCGTCCCGATCGGCCTCCATGTCCCAGACATCACCAGCCACGCGACCCGCAATGTCGCGCAGCTTGTTGAGCTTGAGCTTTTCCCTTTCCCGGTCGGCATGCGCAGTCGCATCGGTCATGCGTCCTCGCTTTCCGGCTGCCGCGCTTCGGCCTCGTCATCCACCACGGCCGCCAGGTCCGCCGGCACATAATCCTTCCAATCGACCCGCCGGATGGTCGTCGGCGTCGCATACGTTCCGTCCGGCTGCATCTCCCAGATGAACCACGCCGTGTTCATGCTGCTGTTGGCCTTGTTGCCCTCCCAGCCCTCGCGGTGCATCATCGGAAGCCGCCGTGAGAACCACCAGATCCGCGCGGGCGAGCATTCGTCGAGTGCGAAATTCCGGTCGTCGTCGTCGAACCCGCCGAAGAAGTTGACGTTTAACAGAAGGGCCATCTTGCGCGGGCGATGGACGCGCAGCGCATGCGCGACGAAAGCGTTCAACACCGTCCCGTAAGGCGGGTTGGTGACGATATCGAAATCTCCATCAACATCAGGCGGCGCCGACGTGAGAAAATCCTCGACCTTCTGGACCTCGCCGAACTGGTCGGCTGTACCGTAGTCAATGAGGTCGGCGAGGATGAGATCATCCCAACCCGCCGCCTCCAGATGCCGCACGATTGCGCCCTTGCCGCACGCGGGCTCGAATATCGTCGAGCAGAAGCTTTCCAGTCCCAGAAGCGTGAACATTGCTTCCGGACCGGTCTGGTAGAGATTGTCGCCGCGCTCTTCCTTGGTCGCCGTCTTGGTGCCGATCGAGGCGCGCAGGTTGGACCGGGAAGGTTCGAGGCCGGCCTGCAGCCGTGCGGCAATCGCCCGTTCGGCAATACCAGGCTCACGCCGGTCTGCTTCCAGCAGCTGTTTCGCGTAGTGCAGATCCTTTCGGGTCAGGCCAGCTTCTTCGGCCGTGAAAGCGTTCTCGTCCGGAACGCTTTTCGGGCGACCTTTCAACGTCTTGCCTTCCGCCTTTGCCTTCTCCCACTCCTCGGCAATCCGCATTTTCGTGCGGACTTCGATGCTCAGCGCGTCCGCCTGGATACGGTGGCAGGCCTCAAGGCTTTCCTTCAGCCTGAACCGGGCCGAGAATCGCCCGCCGGCCTTCGCCTGCTCATAAATGCCCTCAGCAAGTTCCCGCGCCGCCATCACGTCGCCATGGGCGAGCAAAGCCCGAGCTGCGCCCAGTTTTGCCTCCATCGCCGCGACGCCCGATCCGGCCGGTTCACCAGCGGACGCAACCGGCACGGCGACGCCACCGGCGATCTGGCTTTCCAGCCAGGCCAGCATCTGCCGCGCCTTTTCGGTCGGATACCACTTCGCCCCGTCCTTCGAATCGCGGTCGAGATAGCCGTTCCCGTTGGCCTTCGCCGCTGCCTGCCGGTCGGATTGCCGCTTGCCGTCATCGAATATGCCGCCCGCTACCGCAGTGCGGATGATTTCGAGCCCGCGAGCGCCAGGGACGGCAAAAGGCTTCTTTCCAGAATAGGCCATCACTCGCACCTCGCGAGGCGCCGGAGATAATCCTTGCCCTTTTCGGTGATGACAAAGGTGAAGCGGTCGCCGACACCATGATCGAGATACCCGGCGGAGAAACATTCTCCGGCCAGCGCCAATTCATCGGCACCCGTGACGCAGATCGCGCCCGAATTCATAACGGCCTGCCGCAGGAAGGCGCGGGCATGGCCACCGATCGGCTGGATGATCGTGGCGGTCATTGAAGAACCCCGCCGTCGTCATTCATCCTGTGGCGCAACCCATCCAGCGCCGCCTGCAGCGCGACATGCGCGTCGACGTCGTCGTGGCCACGCTTGATGCAGGCATAGGCGCAAGCCGTGGCGGCCGCGCCAAGCGCTTCGTCGTCGCCTTCGGGGAGATTGCTCGCCACGAGGTTGACGAATGCCCGCGCCTTGTCGGAGACATTTCCCATCTCATCCTCCCATCATTGAAAAGAGCCGCGCGAGATCCTGCTGGGCGGCGACGATGCGGCTGCGCACTGCGGCCCGCTCGGCAGCATCGATCCTCCCGTCCTCGATCGCGCGCACGACCTCACGCACGACGTCGTCAAGCACCCCATCGAGTTTTAGGACTGCGGTCGGCGTGAGCGACGTTGCCGGCGCGATCGGTTCGTTGCGAACCAGGCGGTTCATGGCATCGAGGAAGAAGGGATGCGAAGTCCGCCGATCCAGCGCCACGGCAAGGTCGAGACGGATGTAGCTCGATACCCATTCCGATCCGGTCGAGGCGTATTTCGTCAGGGTCGACGAGGCGACCCCAATCGCATCGGCGGCGCGGCTAACCCCGCCGATGGCGTCATAGCTCGCGGCCGTCGCGGCCTTGAGAGCTTCCTGTTCTTTGGCGTCGAGTGAGCGCACGAAAATACCCCTGAAAATCGGTCAAGGAAAAAAGGTGGATGGTTTGATTCCGTGAATGCCGCTTCGAGGCGGCCTAAGATCCGCCTGTCAAATCACGGGGGACCGCATGTCATCTGCAGGAAAAGAAAGTCGCCGGAGCTTCGAGGTCCGCCACTCCGGCGACAGTTGGCGCGGCCTATGCCTGAAAAGCCGCGCGGGAGGAACTTATGAAAGAGGCTCATCATTCTGCGGCCTCCTGAAGCACTGTCTGTTCGCGAGCCGCGCAGTTGGCCTGATAAAGTTCTGCGGGGCCGAGGTCGGTAAGTTGAATCAGAGCATCCCAGTAGCGATCCGGGACGCCGGTTTTCGGCCACTTGTAAATCGCATCGCGCGTCAGGTCGTGGCCTCGCCTCTCCAGCTCGGCCTGAACAGCCGCCGGCCCCCCAGCTACCTTAATGACGTCCCTGATCGAAAGAGCTTCACTCATGCTGAACAAATACTGGATTATAAATCCAATTACAAGGCGCCGGAAATCCAATCCGGAATTTTTATCCGGAACTATGATGCTTGATATGGAATGGTGGAAACGACTTGATCAAGCCCGCAGGGAACTTGGCTGGAATAAGGCTGAGTTGGCTCGCCGTTCAGGCGTGCCTTACGACAACATCAATAAATACCTGCGGGGGGACATTGATCAACCTCGCGGCGATGTCATGCAGAAGCTCGCAGACACAGTGAGCAAGCCGCTCCTTTGGCTACGGGACGGACTGGACGCCGCGGATGCCGATGCATTCCCGGTACGCGAGCGTATGACATCGGCAGCAATCGTCGGAACGGTAGAGGCCGGAACCTTTCGGGAGGTGGATCAATTCGATCAGTCCGAGAGTGAGTACATGACTTTGTCGCCCGACGAACGATTCCCAAACGCCCGCTTGCTTATCTTCAATGTCGGTGGAGATTCAATGAACGATCTCCGTCCGCGAGCGATCTTGCCTGGTGACCGTGTCGTGTGCGTTGTATATGAGGATGTTGCGCACGAGGTACCCTTGAGAGACCGAATGGTTGTGGTGGTTGAGCGCACACGAGACGGCGGACATATCCGCGAATGGTCCGTAAAACAGGTTGAAATATACCAGGACCGGACTGAATTCCACCCGAGGTCGACCAACCCCAAACATAAGCCGATTGTGGTGCAGCGTGACATGGCAGCCGACGAAGGCACCACAGTTGAAGTCATCGCGCTTGTGAGGAAGATACAGAACGAGGTTCCTCTTTAGGATCGCCTGCGCGATACCCCGAACAGGCGTCCAATCGTTCCCTCACAACGGCGACAGGAAAACCGCAACGATCCTAGGAAGCCGCTTTCCATCAACTCGTCCTCGTCAGACGGCGCATCGTCCACGTTCGGAACCTCGACAGCCCTCAAGGATTCCCGAAGGCAGTTCTCACATCGAATGTGCAGCTCAAAAATCCGCACCTCTCGGCTCATCTCCATCTGCATTTTGTTCTCCTTTGGTTCCTACTGAATCCATAAGCGCAACCGAGAGTCTAGGCGAATCAGCAAGTTGGAAAATAAATCCAACAAGCAATTGACCTTTCCATAAATTGGATTTAATTTCCATTTCATCCAAGCCGCACCCCGGCGAGGATACCCCGCAACGAGAGGGATCGGCGCGCCACCACAAATCGCGCGCCCATCCAGCGGGGTCCCCCTCAAGATGGAGAGAACCATGCGCCAGCAGATCCAGAACCATAACGCCTACCCCCTTTGCAGGAACCGCGACGAGCAGGTCGCCTGCGTTGCCGAAGCGATGCGCCGGCTCGGCGAAGGCTGCACTTCCGACGACCTCAAGTCCTGCCTCGGCATCACCGAGGTCCAGCTGAAGGCAGTAGCCGACGATGCCCGCGCCCGCGCCGTCACGCTCAGCACTGTCCAGACCCGGATTTCCGTCCCGGCCCTCCGCGCCGGCAATTTCGAAAACCGGATCTGACGTCCATGCCGGCATCCGATCACATCTTCGACCAGCGCGGGCTCAACCTAAAGAACCCGCCCGCAGCTGCGGCAAAGGCCCAGCCGCAGACGCAGTTCCGCGTTCACCTCGCGGACGGCACCAAGCATGACGTTCTCGCAGCGTCCGCCGCAGATGCCGGCAAGTATGTCGAGAAGCGGTTTCCCGGCATCAAGATCACCAAGACCAAGCGCATCGCCGAACAGGTGTCGGCATGAACACCATCCGCGTCATCCCGTTTGCCGTCGAGGCGCGTCGGCAGCAGAGCCGCAAGGATCTGCTCGACATCCTCGCGACCGTCCAGTTCTGGCGGACGCGCGCTGTCGAATTCACCTTCCTCAGCACGATCGTCTTCTACATCGGCTTCGAGATCGCCCGCCGCCTCTGACTGGCGACAGGCAAACGTTCGTCACCCTCGGGCCGGCCCCGAGAGGCAACCGGGGACAAACCCATGAAAATTCGTGACGCCAAAACCCTGTTGACCATGCTGGAATCCGGCAAGGTCAATGAAGATCTGAGCGCGCAGCTCACCTCGACGATCAAGGCTCTGCTGGACATGTCGAGGGACAACCCCCGCGGAAGTTTCAAATCCCGCGTTTCGCTGCATCTCGACCTTCTGGTCGAGGACGGCGGAGAGATGGTGGAGATCAATCCGAAGATCCCGGCCCCCAAGCTTCCAGAACTGAAGCGCCGGACCACCGTCTACTTCACGACCGAAGACGGCGGCCTTTCCACCGAGCACCCCCAACAGATGGACATGATCGGCGGCCCTCGCGAGATCGTCCACACCCGCTAACCCACCCCGTCAGCAAAGGTAAATGACCATGACGAAGACCGAAACCGACAGCGCGTTGCTCGAAAGCGCGGCACAGCCGTTGCTCAACCTCGCCGCATCCCCCGACCTCCAAGACCTGAAACTGCTCTGCGATAAAGCAGGCTCGGAAATCACCCTGGTTACGAACCTCGCTGAAGCGCTTGGCCTACCGGCTAGCATTCCCGTCTTCATCGATCGCCAGTCCGGGCGCCCGATCAGCCTGAAATCCTTGCTCGACGAGTGGCGCACATCGCCCGAACGTAAGTCCGGATCGGCGACCGTCAACGTGCTGGAGAGTTTCATCAACCTCACCAAGCGCCACGCGACCTCCCACAGCGTCATCTTCGCCGATACGAACTGGAAGAGCCCGTCTCTGACGGCCATCATCGATTATCATCAGAACGAAAGCGGCGGACCGGCCGACAATTGCAAGCACCGTATCAAATATCCGTTCCCCCTGACGGAAGAGTGGTCCGCCTGGGTCGCGAACAACGGAAAGGTGCTCAACCAGACGCAGTTCGCCGAGTTCATCGAAGATCACCGCGCCGATCTTGCTTCGCCGCATGATGACGAGGTCACCTATTGGCAGGAACTGCTTGGTGGCAAGATGGCCTATCCGAACGAGCTGCAGATGCTGTCGCGCGGCCTCAAAATCCACGCCGAGACCAAGGCCAGCAGCGCTGTAACGCTGGCAACCGGCGAAGGCGAGATCGCCTGGGAAGAAACTCATACCGCGAGAGACACGAAGGGCGGCAAGATCGTAGTGCCGAGCCTGTTCATGATCTCGGTTGCGCCTTTCTATCAGGGCGAAAAGGCACGCGTGCCGGTGCGACTTCGCTACCGGTTGCCGCAGGGCGGCGGCGCAGTCGCCTGGTTCTATCAGCTCTATCGCCCCGACATCTACATCACCGAGCAGGTGATCCGTGATCTCGACCGGGCCGCCAGCGAAACCGATCTGCCGGCATTCCAGGGCAGCCCGGAAATGTCCTCCTAAGCCCACTTCGGTGACCGCCGCCCCGCGCCTTGAGGCGCGGACACGCGCGGCGGCATCCGAAACGGGCTTCTGAGGAGCGCATCATGAGCAGAGTTGATACGAGACTGACGGTGTGGACGATAGACGAGGACGCCATTCGCAAGGCCTTCCTGTCCGGCGAGCGTCCCGGCGCCATCGCCAATCGCCACGGAAGCCAGGCATATGGCGCGGTCGCCGGCCTGATCTATGCGAAAAAGCGGACCTGGCTTGCCGCCGAGCCCTTCAGCCGTGAGCTTTCGGACGCCCATCGCATCGTGCTGCATAAGCACGTCCAGGGCGACAACGGCAGCCACGTCGTCCGCATTCCGCTTCCGCGCGTCTCGATGCATGTCCGGGCGCTGACGGAGGGTCACACCAATGGTTGAGGCGACACGTCTTTATCGGCTCATCAACCCGTCCGACTGCATCACATTCCGCGCCACGCTGGACGAAGCCGCGTGCATGGCTGCCGTGTTTCGTAATTCGATGCTTTTCGTCCACGATGAGGAAACGGACGAAGCCCCTTCGATCGAAAATGCGGCCGCCATTCGCGACGCAATTTTTGCCAGCGCCGACCGCATCGCCGGCTATGCCGACGCATGGGATTCGCTCCTGGTCGCCGACAGGCATGAACGATTTCTATTCGAGAAGGCGGTTGAAGGGATGTCTGCCGAGCAGCGCCAGCAGTTCCGAGCCGAATATCACGACCGCCGCCGGACGTCCCTGAACGACATCTGTAGCCGCGCGTGGCAGATCGCCATCGATCTCCGTGCGTGTGAGCCGGAGGCCGCGTGATGGCAGAGAATTCCGCGATATCGTGGACGCACCACACTTGGAATCCATGGATGGGCTGCACCAAGGTCAGTCCTGCTTGTGACGGCTGTTATGCCGAGGCGCTCATGGACAAGCGCTACAGCAAGGTGAAGTGGGGACCCAAAGCCGATCGGGTCCGCACCGGCGTTGCAAACTGGAGGCAGCCGTTCCGATGGCAGCGCCACGCCGAAGTGGCGGGAGACCGGCCGTTTGTGTTCTGTGCCAGCCTCGCCGATATCTTCGACAACCAGGTCGACCCGCAGTGGCGGACCGAGGCTTTCGACGTCATGCGCCGCACGCCGAACCTCGTCTATCTGCTTCTGACGAAACGACCCCAGAACATCGTCAAGCTCTCGGATGCAGCCGGCGGCCTGCCGGCTAACGCCGCACTTGGCACGACGACCGAGGATCAGAAGCGGGCGGACTACAATTTTCCAGCGCTGAAGGTGGCCCGCATCGAGCTGCGGCCGTTGTTCACGTTCGGCAGCCTTGAACCCGTACTTGGTCCGACCGTGGTCCCGCGGGAATATATGCCCGACTGGATCATCACCGGCGGCGAGTCTGACCAGATCGGGCATCCCTCCAGGCCGACGCATCCCGATTGGTTCCGGTCCCTGCGGGATCAGAGCGCAGCCGCTGGGATTCCATTCCACCACAAGCAGAACGGTGAATGGCTTCCGTGGCGCCCGATCGACGGCAATCCGGACCGGCGCCCGATCGCGCACGTGATGCAGAACGGCTCGGAATATTATCCGGGAAATTTTTCGTCCCCGCTCCAATCGATGATCAAGGTCGGAAAATCAGCGGCCGGCCGCCTTCTCGACGGTGTCGAGCACAACGCTTTCCCGGAGGTAGCCCAACTATGACCTTCACACCAAAGATGCTCACGGACCTCGCGTACTTCTTCACCAACACCGATCGCTCAGCTTTGGAGCAGGCAGGCATCATCAATCCGGGCAAGTCGGGCGACGACAAGTGGAAGCGGTATAACCACAACTTCGATATTTTCATTCTCAAGTCTGATGAGCAGCAGCTCACCGTGCTTGCCAAACTCGTCAACGATTACGTCTCGTCGTTCTCCCCACCGCCCTCATCACATAGGGTCGGCTTCACTGCTGCGGAGATCGAGCAAGCCGCAGCCAACTACGACCGCATGGCGTCGGTATACGAAGCCCGCGCCGCCGATCCGGCTTGCGAAAATCCAGCCCATTACCGGCGCGCTGCGGAGAACCAGCGGCAGGAAGCGAGACATATCCGATCTGCATCGCCCCAGGAACATATGCTGCGCTTGGCCGTCGCGGCTGTCTTGGAAGCCGACACGGAATTTCGTTCGAATATGATGCCGGGCTGGGAAGGCGACCCGCTCTCCGATGAGATCGACGGCCTTCGCAGGATTTTCGAAGCCTCACCACCGCCCCAACCGAATGTGCGGGTGACCCCGGAGATTGCGGCTCGCGTTCTTTACGAGAATTGGTCTGGTCTAGCTAACCTGCCAAGCCCCGCCCGTGAACTCGCATCTCAGGGGCACTTCTTTTCAGCGTTACGCCTCTTATTCGAGCCGGATGCCGATCTTACGAAGCCACCGAAAGCCACCAGTTCGCTGGACGACTTTCACCCCGACGACATCGCGGTTGATCGCTTTGCCGCCGCCATGAAAGCCAAGCTCGCCAGAAAGCGCGATGAAGGTCGAGGCGGCTGGGAAGACAAAGACGAGTGCTCGCAACTCTTCCTGTCGCAGCTCCTTCGCGAACACGTGGAGAAGGGCGACCCGCTCGATGTCGGAAACCTCGCCATGATGCTCCACCAACGGGAGGAGCGCATCTCGTCTCTCCTCGAAACATTGCAGGGGGAATGAGATGGGAAGCGTGATGGACCAAGAGCGCCCATGGGAGCGTGATGCGAAGCCGGAGGGCGCAACGCTCCGGGAGCGGATCAAGGATGTTCTCCGGGACAAGAACCGCCTTCACGAAACGGTGGAGCAAATCGTCTGCGAGCTTGAACGCTTAGAAGCGATGATCACTACCCCATCGCCGCAAACGAAAGCTGGAGGCGAGCATGAATAGGGCGGAATCCATCCGGCATAACATACCGCTCATCCTTCAGCAGGTTCGCGGCAAGCGCCGTCATGAAAGACAGATGATCTATGCCGTCATGCGGCTTGGACCATTAGGCCCTCCCCTCGTCATTGTCGGCTTAGTCGGCTTAGTCGCCTTGGCCGCGCTTGCCGCAGAGCGAGAAACGTCGAAATGAAAACGCTTCGATTCCTCACCCTCCACCGGTACAATGTCATCGACCTTCTGACGGCGATCATGGTTGCGACGTACCTCGCTGATCGGGCTTTCCTTGCCGCGCTAGTCTGGTTCGCCGTTTCGTTTCCGTTGAATGTTGTTTTCGCTACTATCGTCCGCCTTCGCGACAAAAAGAAAATCCAGGAGGACGCCCTGTGAGCAAGGTGGCCTTCAAGCAGGCTGATATGGAGCGGATTTTCAAGGCGGCCGCCAAAGCGGGCGCCGTGGTCCAGATGGATATGAAAACGCTTATCGCGACCATCTTGCCGCTCGATCCCGAAAAACTTGTTGACGGCGAGGGCAATTCGCTGGGCAACCTTCCATCGGGCAACTTCGCCCCCGATGGAAAGGAGAATTGGGATGAGGACTGATAGGCCTGGCTACCAGTGCCGGCCAAGGAAGGACGGTACGCCCGTCCATTACTGGAACCCGCAGCGAGCGGTGAAAGGCGCATCGAAAAGCCTTTCGATCATCCGCTTACCTGACGAAAGTACCGACGAACAGATCACGGCCGAATGCCAGCGCCTTACCAACCAGCTGCGAGCTGAAGTGAGGAAGGCGGGAGCCGAGCCCGTGTTCGACGGCACCATCAAGTCGCTGATCGACCGATATCGCCACGACAAGACGAGTTCGTGGCATAGCGTGAAGCACTCGACCCGCATCCGCGACTATGAGCCAAGCCTGCGAGTGCTGACGAAGAACGTCGGCGATCGTGACATCAATGTCCTTCGAGGGTCCGACTTCAATCGCTGGTTCAGCCAATGGCGGAAGAAAGGTCATCGACGGGCAAGCGGAGCAATGAAGCTCCTGCGCATCATCCTGTCCTACGGCGCAGGCGAGCGGCTGCGAGGCTGCAAGCAGGCACGAGACATCCTGTCGGATATGCGCTTTGAACTTCCTGCATCCCGCGATGTCGCAATGACCTACGATCAGTGCCTCGCAATCGTGAAGATGAGCGCGGAGCTCAAATGCCCCTCGATCGGGTTTGTCGAGGCGTTGAAGTTCGAATCGGCGTTGCGCCGCATCGACGTGATCGGCGAATGGGCGCCGCCAGAGGAAGGTGGAGCGTTCCGCTGGAGAGGCCCAACCGCGCAGAGCCTGTCCAAGGACCTCATCCTCAAATTGAAGACGAGCAAGAATGGCGCAGAGGTCGCTCGCGATCTGAATGCCATGCCGCTCGTCGCCGAGGCCCTGAAATCCTACACTATCCCAGAGATCGGCCCCATCGTCATCGACGAGGATCACGGCAAGCCGTACTGGGAAAACCGCTATACGGAGAAATTCCGGAAAGTGAGAGACAAGGCCGGCGTTCCTGCGAACGTCTGGTCGATGGATTCGCGCGCAGGCGCGGTTTCAGAAACGGTCGAGGCGACCGGATCCCTGGCGCTTGCCAGCGAACTGGCGACGCACTCGACAACGAAGATGACAAAAAAATACAGCCGCGGCGATGGTCTTGAGACCAGCCGTCGAATCGCTGAAGCACGAACGGCGAACCGCCTCAGTGCAACGGCAGTGAAACAGTGAAACGCGATTTTCTTTAAGTTATTGAAGTTGCTGGAGCGGGTGAAGGGAATCGAACCCTCGTATTCAGCTTGGGAAGCTGCTGCTCTACCATTGAGCTACACCCGCGTCAGGTTTCAGACTTCCAACAGACGGCCTCGCCTGTCAAGCCGGAGGTGAGGTCAGGCGCGAAAATGCTTGGACAGTTTTAGGCCCTGGGCCTGATAGTTGGAGCCGAGACCCGTGCCGTACATGCCTTCGGGCTTGTCCATCATGTGTTCATAGACAAGGCGACCGACGATCTGGCCGTCTTCGAGGATGAAGGGCACTTCGTGGCTACGCACTTCGAGCACCGCCCGGCTGCCCCGTCCCCCTGCCGCCTCGTGGCCGAAACCCGGATCGAAGAAACCGGCATAATGGACGCGGAACTCGCCGACCAGCGGATCGAACGGTGTCATTTCGGCGGCATAGAGCGGCGGCACGTGCACCGCTTCGCGCGAGACGAGGATATAGAATTCGTCCGGATCGAGGATCAGTTCGTTGCGGCCGCGGCTGTAAAGCGGCTCCCAGAAATCGAAGATGTCGTGCTGCGCCTTCTTATCGACGTCGACGACGGCCGTGTGGTGTTTGCCGCGATAACCGATCAGGCCGACGCTATCGCCGGACAGATCGATCGACAGGGCGATGCCGCCGCCTGAGACATTTGGCTTGGCGGATGCGACCAGGGTTTCGTCGTTGTGGAGTTGCAGGAGGTCCGGCTCGCTCAGCAGCGCATTGCCGACCCGGAAGCGTATCTGCGACAGACGCGAGCCGCGGCGCACCACGATCGGGAAGGTACGCGGCGAGATTTCGAGATAGAGCGGCCCGGAATAACCGGTCGGGATCTTGTCGAACTCCTGCGCGTAATCGGTGATGACGCGGGTAAAGATGTCGAGCCGGCCGGTGGAGCTTTTCGGATTGGCGGAGGCAGACATATTGGCCGGCAGATCGAGCCGCTCCATCAGCGGCACGATGTAGACGCAGCCGGTTTCCAAGACCGCACCTTCGGAAAGGTCGATAACGTGCAGCTTCAGCCGATCGAGCTTATCGGAGACCAGGCTCGTCGGGCCCGGCATGAAGCTGGCGCGGACGCGAAAAGCCTTGGCACTCAAGCGCAGGTCCAGGCTTGCCGGCTGGACCTGGTCCCGATCCAACTCACGTTCGGAAATCAGCCGTCCACTGTCGAAAAGCGCCGCGATCGCGCGGTCCGCCAAAATTCCTGTTTCGCGAGCCATCATGTCTCTCTCAAGTTTTCGAGGCGAACAAAACCAAATGCGAGCCATTGACGCAAGCGGGGCGCGGCGCTATGCCACTCTTATCCCGTGGTGATTTGGCCGGTCGGCTTGCAGCCACGTTAAATAAGTGGCTAAAAAGACCGGGTGCGAAACCGGTCTGCTTATGCGACCGGTTTTTTTGTTCTGAATGGGGAACACGCATGACTAAGAATTGGCGCCCGGCAACTCAACTCGTACACGGCGGCACGCTGCGCTCGCAATATGGCGAAACGTCGGAAGCGATCTTCCTGACCCAGGGTTTCGTCTATGACACCTCGGAAGCGGCGGAAGCCCGCTTCAAGGGCGAAACCGACGGCTTCATCTACGCCCGCTATGGCAGCCCCACCAACGACATGTTCGAAAAGCGCATGTGCATGCTGGAAGGCGCCGAAGATGCGCGCGCCACAGCGTCCGGCATGGCTGCCGTCACCGCCGCGATCCTCTGCCAGCTGAAGGCCGGCGATCATATCGTCGCTGCCCGTGCCCTGTTCGGCTCCTGCCGCTGGGTGGTCGAGACGCTCGCTCCGAAATACGGCATCGAATGCACGCTGGTCGACGGCCGCTTCCTCGAGAACTGGGAAAAGGCGATCACTCCGAAGACCAAGGTGTTCTTCCTGGAAAGCCCGACCAACCCGACGCTCGAAGTGGTCGACATTGCCGGCGTCGCCAAGCTCGCCAACCAGATCGGCGCCAAGGTCGTCGTCGACAACGTGTTCGCGACCCCGCTCTACCAGAAGCCGTTGGAACTCGGCGCGCATATCGTCGTCTATTCGGCCACCAAGCATATCGACGGCCAGGGCCGCTGCCTCGGCGGCGTCGTGCTTTCCGACAAGGCCTGGATCGACGCGAACCTGCACGACTATTTCCGCCATACGGGCCCGGCCATGTCGCCGTTCAATGCCTGGACGCTGCTGAAGGGCATCGAAACCCTGCCGCTGCGCGTCAAGCAGCAGACCGAGAGCGCCTCGAAGATCGCCGACTTCCTCGCCGAGCAGAAGCAGGTCGCAAAGGTCATCTATCCGGGCCGCAAGGACCATCCGCAGGCCGATATCATCGCCCGGCAGATGAAGGCCGGCTCGACGCTCGTCTGCTTCGAACTGAAGGGCGGCAAGGACGCGGCCTTCAAGCTGCAAAACGCGCTGGAGATCGTCAGGATTTCCAACAATCTCGGCGATTCCAAGAGCCTGATCACCCATCCAGCGACGACGACGCACAAGAACCTGACGGACGAGGCCCGTGCCGAACTCGGCATTTCGCCCGGCACCGTGCGTCTGTCGGCCGGCATCGAGGATACCGACGACCTGATCGAGGATTTCGCGCGGGCGCTTTCAAAGGCCGGCATGTAGCCTTGGCTTTTCGGGGTGGTGGATCGACCAGATATTCACCATCCCGGTTATCCTTAACTTCAACTAATGCCCACACTCGGTTGTTCAAACCGCGAGAATTCTTGACGTTGCGGCGCCTCTGTACAATATCGAACCAAGTTGGATTTGTTGAGGTGTCGCATGTATCGCGCCCGGACAAGAGATATCGATGTCGCCGTCGAGCCTTATTATCTGGAGGAGCAATCCAATCCGGAAGAGAGCCGTTATGTCTGGGGCTATCGTATCGTCATCGAAAACCATTCGACGCTCACTGTGCAGCTCGTGCATCGCTACTGGAACATTACCGACCAGAACGGAATCGTCGACGAAGTGGACGGGCCTGGTGTCATCGGTGAGCAGCCGCGGCTGAAGCCCGGCGACAGCTACGAGTATTCTTCAGGATGTCCGCTCGACACCCCGTCCGGCCTGATGTTCGGCCACTACGACATGCAGACCGACGACGGCGAAACCTTCGAGGTGACGATCCCGGCTTTCTCGCTGGATTCACCAGGCCTGATGCGCGTCCTCAACTAGACGGCGCTGCCGACAACCTACAGGTTATGGGTGGCGGCGGTTTTTCTATTTGTTACCCCTTTCCTCCTGCGGCATCTTGGCACCGTCAAACGGTCTTTGGGAGGAGTACTTGATGGCACGTTCCGCTTTGCCGGTCATTCTGCTGGCGTCCTGCGCGTTCACGACGCTTACGGCCTTTACGCCGGCGCTCGCACAAAACAAAAGCAGTTTCATCGACCAGAAGGACCGGCCGGATTTCGCTTCCGCCACGGTCTCGCCGCAGATCGCCTGCGGTATGTTGAACAGCCAATCCTTTGCCGAGGTCGCGACGCTGAAAGCCACGCATGTCGCGAGCGTCGGAAACGTGCCGGGCCATTGCCAGGTGACCGGCTATATCCGGCCGCAGGTCCGTTTCGAAATCACCCTTCCGGACAACTGGAACCGCCGGCTCTACATGTTCGGCAATGGCGGGTATGCCGGCGAAGACCTTGCCGCGGCGTCGCGGATCACCACCCGCAATGCCGCACTTACGAAAGGCTTTCTCACCGTCCAGCAGAATACCGGCCATGATGCGGTCACCTATAAGCTCGGGGATTTTGCACAGGACCTCGGCCTCTTGATCGACTACGGATCACGAGCCGTGCATGTGACGGTCGACACGGCCAAGGCGATCGCCGCACGCTATTATGACCGGCATCCCTCCTTCTCCTATTGGGACGGCTGCTCGACCGGCGGACGCCAGGGGCTGATGGCGGCGCAACGCTATCCGGGCGATTTCGATGGCATTCTCGCTGGAGCGCCGGTCCTCGATCTCACCAATACGCAGATCTGGGGCGTCTGGAATGCGCGAGCGCTCCTCAAGGCGCCGATCAGCCGCGCCCAGCTTCCGGTGCTCGCCAAGGCGGTTATGGACAAATGCGATGCGATCGACGGTGCCAAGGATGGGCTGATCGCCGATCCGCGCCAATGCAATTTCGATCCGGCCAAGGACCTGAAGACCTGCGAGGCCGGCGGTTCGGACTGCTTCACGCCTGCGCAGGTGGACACGCTGAAGGCGCTGGCGGGCGGTGTGAAGATCAAGGGAGAGACGATTTTCCCCGGCGTGCAGTTCGGCACCGAGGGTGTCGATCCGAGCGGGGTCAGCGGCTGGGACATGTGGATGGTGTCCGAACAGGGACCAAGCCGGCAGCTGGCCTATGGCGAGACCTTCGTCAAGAACATGGCGATGCTGCCCGCCTCCGGAAAGGCGATCGACTGGAAAACCTTCGACTTCGATGCCGAATATCCGAAGATCGGCGCGATCCGAGAGATCGTCGACGCGACCAATCCCGACCTCAGCGAGTTCCAAAAACGCGGCGGGCGGATGATCACCTATTTCGGCTGGTCGGATCCGGCGCTGAACCCGATGATGGGCGTGAACTATTATGAAGCCGTCCGCAAGCAGATGGGTGCCGATCGGACCGCGGAATTCTACCGGCTGTTCATGGTGCCCGGCATGTTCCATTGCACCGCGGGCTACGGCACCGATGTCTTCGACGCCTTCACGCCGCTGATGGACTGGGTGGAAAACGGCAAAGCGCCGACGGTGATCCAGGCAAGCCAGATCAAAGATGGCAAACAGGCGATGACCCGGCCGCTCTGCCCCTACCCGCAATCGGCCAAATACTCCGGCAACGGCGATGTGAAGGATGGAGCGAACTTCGAATGCAAGATGCCCTGAAACGAAAGCGGCGGGAGGAAACTCCCGCCGTCTGATTTTCAGGCTGCAGCGAATTCATCCGCCTTGTAGCGATAGGTGGTCGAGCAGAACTCGCAGGTGACGGCGATCTCGCCGTCTTCCTCGCTTGCCTCAATCTCCTCGGCGGAAAAACCCGAGAGGACGCCCTTGATCTTGTCGCGCGAACAGCTGCAGCGGTCGAACACCGGGTGCGGCGCGTAAACCCGGACGCCGCGCTCGTGGAAAAGGCGGAACAGCAGACGCTCGATCGCAACCCGCGGGTCGGTCAGCTCGTCGGTGTCGATCGTTTCCACCAGGGTGCGGGCTTCGGCCCAGGAATCGTCCTCGGTGAATTCGAAATCGCGCTCATCGCCGTCGCCGCCATGCAGGTCCGGCTGCCGCATGCGCTCGGGTGCCTGCGGCAGGAACTGCGCGACCAGACCGCCTGCTCGCCAGTTGTGACGCGGCTTACCATCGGCATCGCGATCGAAGAGCTCGGCAACGCCGAGGCGCACCCTGGTCGGGATCTGCTCCGACTGGCGGAAATAGACGCCGGCGATCTCCTCCAGCGATGAGCCGTCCATCGGCACGATGCCTTGATAAGGCTGCATGCCGCGGCCCTGGTCGATGGTGAAGGCAAGTACGCCGTGCCCCAAGAGGTCCGCAGATGACGTTTTGCCTTCTTCAACGGCGGCCGCCAAGGCTTCCTCGTCATAGCGGGCATAGGCGCGAAGACTGTCGGGCGTCGAGAAATCCGCGACCAGCAGATCGACGGGACCGTCGCCCTTGGTCTGCACCGTGAACTTGCCGTCGAATTTCAACGATGTCCCGAGCAGGGCCGTCAGGACGATCGCCTCGGCAAGCAGCCGCGCGACCGGGCCTGGATATTCGTGGCGGCTAAGGATGGAGTTGAGCAGCGGCCCGAGCTGGACCGCCCGGCCACGCACGTCGAGACCGTCCACCTGGAAGGGAACGACCCGGTCATCTCCGGCAAAGTCGAGTTCATTGAGTTCCACAGTCGCTTCCGCCATGTCTTCACTCCTTCGCGCCGACCCAAAAACCTTTACACAAGCGCCAGCCCGAGCGGAACCGCTGGCCGGAGGAAAAGACGTCGACGATGTGTGTTGGAACGCCAGTCCATAGGACGGCGTATTGTTGAAAACCGACAGATGGGGGATTGCGGGGCGGAAATCAAGGTTCGATCGCCGCCGCTCTCCGCATCCGCACCGTCCGGGACATTGCGTTCAGACCGCGCCGAAGCACCAGGCGAGAATGGATTTCTGTGCGTGCAGGCGGTTCTCAGCCTCGTCGAAGACCACCGATTGCGGGCCGTCGATGACCTCGTCGGTGACTTCCTCGCCGCGATGAGCCGGCAGGCAGTGCATGAACAGCGCCTCCTTGTCGGCCCGCTTCATCAGGTCGGCATTGACCTGGAAGGGCTGGAAGACGTTGTGGCCGCGCGCCTTGTGCTCCTGGTTCATCGAGACCCAGGTGTCGGTGACGACGCAATCGGCGCCGGCGACCGCCTTTTCGGCATCATGGCAAAGCATGATGTTGCCACCGTTGTTGCGCGCCCAGTTGAGAAACTTGTCGGCAGGTTCCGACCCCATCGGCACCGCCATGTTCATGCGATAGCCGAAACGGGCAGCACCTTCGACGAAGGAATGCAGCACGTTATTGCCGTCGCCGGTCCAGGCAACCGTCTTGCCGGCGATCGGCCCGCGATGCTCTTCGAAAGTCATGATGTCCGCCATGATCTGGCAGGGATGCGTGTCGTCGGTCAGGGCATTGATGACCGGTACGGTCGCGTGTTCGGCAAGCTCCAGCATACGGGCGTGATCCGTGGTGCGGATCATGATGGCGTCGACGTAACGCGACAGAACCTTGGCGGTGTCACCGATCGTCTCGGCGCGACCGAGCTGCATTTCGGTACCCGACAGGAACAGCGTCTCGCCGCCGAGCTGGCGCATGCCGACATCGAAGGATACGCGGGTGCGGGTGGAAGGTTTTTCAAAGATCATCGCCAGCATCTTGCCGGCTAGCGGCTTTTCCGCCGTGCCGGCCTTGGTAGCCTGCTTGCGGGTCTTCGCGTCGTCGAGAATGCTGCGCAGATCAGCCGGGGAAACGGCGGAAAGATCGAGGAAATGCTTGGGAGATGCCATGTGATGTTCCCTGTGACGCGGGAAACCTACAACGGCATCCCCCTTTTTGCCCGCTCAGGCCGATTTCTTCATTTCCGAGGCGGAGAGCTTTTCCGCCGCTTTCTCGATGCGGGAGAGACCCTCGCGGGCTTCCTCCGCTGTGACTGTGAGCGGTGGCAGGAGACGCACCACGTTGTCACCGGCCGGAACGGCCAGCATGTGTTCACCCCGCATGGCAGCAACCAGGTCGCCCGCCGGCACCTTTGCCTTCACGCCGAGCAGCAGGCCTTCGCCGCGGATATCCTCGATGACGTTGGGGAAGCGATCCTTGAGGCTGGCGAGCCCCTGCCGCAAGACCAACGTGACGTCGCGGACATTTTCCAGGAAGCCATCCCCCAGGATCACGTCGAGCACGGCATTGCCGACCGCCATGGCCAGAGGGTTGCCGCCGTAGGTGGTGCCGTGGGTGCCGGCTGTCATACCGGACGCAGCTTCCGCCGTGGCAAGGCAGGCCCCGAGCGGGAACCCGCCGCCGATGCCCTTGGCGAGCGCCATGATGTCGGGCGAAACGCCCGTCCATTCATAGGCGAACAGTTTGCCGGTGCGGCCGACGCCGGTCTGGACCTCGTCGAAGATCAACAGCAGGCCGTTGTCGTCGCAGATCTGCCGCAGCGCAGCCAAGAATTCCTTTGGAACCGGCCGGATGCCGCCCTCGCCCTGGATCGGCTCGATGAGGATCGCCGCGGTCGCATCGGTGATCGCAGCCTTCAAAGCGTCCATATCGCCGAACGGCACCTGATCGAAGCCTTCGACCTTGGGGCCGAAACCTTCGAGATATTTCGCCTGGCCGCCCGCAGCGATGGTCGCCAACGTGCGGCCATGGAAGGCGCCCTCGAAGGTGACGATGTGGAAGCGTTCCGGATGGCCCTTCACGAACTGGTAGCGGCGCGCGGTCTTGATGGCGCATTCGAGCGCCTCCGCACCGGAATTGGTGAAAAACACCTTATCCGCGAAAGAGTTGTCGGCGAGGCGGCGCGACAGCGTCTCCTGGCCGGGCTGCTCGAAGAGGTTGGACGTGTGCCAGACCTTGTCGGCCTGCGCCTTCAGCGCGCCGACGAGATGCGGGTGGCCATAACCGAGCGAATTGACGGCGATGCCCGCGCCGAAGTCGAGATATCGCTCTCCACTTTCCGTCACAAGCCATACGCCCTCGCCGCGTTCAAAACGCAGCGGAGCCCGGGCAAACGTGTCGAAAAGCGCGGCTTCAGCCATGGCGACATCACTCCTCTAGGCAGTCAAAAAAGGCCGACAAAACCGGCCAGAAAAACCAAAAATGCCGCCCACTGGGCGGCGGGGGCACTATCGGGGTTTAGGCCGTCAATGTCAACAAAGCTCGGTGTTTTAGGCGCGTTACGACCGGAAACCGACAGGCGCTGGCTTCTGTGACAAAAAAGACTCTCCATCACAGCAAGTTGGGGAAAACCACGAAATCGAATCCCGCAGATTCCTCCGACTCTTGCCACGGAGTCAGCCTCACACTAGGTTAAAGATCAATTACTAGACTGCATGCGGCGGAACTAGTCACCTCAAGCATAGATATAGTGGGTGCTGTGAAATGATTTTCACAGTAAAGGTGGACGGATTCTGCATGCCAGCGGCGTTCAAAGGCGGAGAACGGGCATGAACTGGACAGACGAGCGTGTCGAGAAGCTCAAAAGATTGTGGTCGGAGGGCCTGAGTGCCAGCCAGATTGCTGCACAACTGGGAGGCGTAAGCCGCAATGCCGTGATCGGCAAGGTGCATCGCCTCTGCCTGCCGGGCCGGGCGAAAGCCGGCGGCACGGTTGCGACCGGTCGCGCATCGGCTGCCAAGCGGACGACATCGGCGCCGCGGGCTCCGAACTATGCGTCGCGCGTCACGACCCGGACCGTTACCCGCGCCGTCGGCGCGACGATGGTCAAGGAAGAGATCGAGATCGAACCCTACCAGGAGATGGAATACCGTCCGGCCTCCAACGTGGTCGTGCCGATCTCCCGTCGCCTTGCATTGACGGAACTCACCGAGCGCACCTGCAAGTGGCCGGTCGGCGACCCGCTTAAGGAAGACTTCCACTTCTGCGGCTGTGAATCCCCGGATGCATCGCCCTATTGCGGTTATCACGCAAAGCTCGCCTACCAGCCGGTCAACGAGCGCCGCAAGGTTGCCGCACGGGTCTGAGCGGCGGCGCGACACGAGGGCAAAAATCGAAGGCGGGCTCAAGGCCCGCTTTTTTGTTGTGCATGGCAGATATGCCGGCCGAGCCTTGCTCCGGATCGGCATTGCGCCTATCTGAAAGACAGCGAGGACGACCTCCCCCATTCGGGCAGAAACTCCGGGACGGCCCGGAAAGCATCCCAGGAGGTCATCATGCGCTCGACACGCGACCGTATCCGCCATGCCATCAGCTTCGAACTGATCGGGCTCGCTCTCATCACACCACTCGGCTCCTTCGCCTTCGGCATGCCGGCCGCCGATATCGGCGTGGTCGGCATCGGCAGCGCGACGATCGCCACTGGCTGGAACTATCTGTACAATCTCGGCTTCGACCACCTGATGCAGCGCTTTACCGGCGGCACGCAGAAAAACACCGCCATACGCGTGGCGCATGCGGTGCTGTTCGAACTTGGACTGCTGATCGCGCTTCTGCCGCTGATCGCCTGGTATCTCGGCATCAGCCTCGCCCATGCGCTGACGATGGACGTGTCGTTCGCGGTCTTCTACGTGGTCTATGCCTTCTTCTTCAACTGGGCCTACGACAGGATCTTTCCGTTGCCGGAATGGCAGCGGCAGACCGAGGCGGCTTAAAGCCGCCTCTCAGGATTCCATTGAATAACCCGCGCCGCGGACGGTGCGGATGACATCCTGCATATTGGAGAAGTTGAGCGCCTTCCTGAGACGCCCGACATGCACGTCGACGGTGCGCTCGTCGACATAGATGTCGTGACCCCAGACGCCGTCCAGAAGCTGCGACCGCGAAAAGACGCGGCCGGGCGACGCCATCAGGAATTCCAGCAGGCGGAATTCGGTCGGGCCCAGGCGCACTTCGCGGCTCTTGCGGTGAACGCGATGAGTTTCCCGGTCGAGTTCGATATCGCCGCAACGGAGCACGCTGGAGAGCACTTCGGGACGGGCGCGGCGAAGCATCGCCTTGACGCGGGCCATCAGTTCAGGCGTCGAGAAGGGCTTCACGACATAGTCGTCGGCGCCGGTGGCGAGGCCGCGAACACGTTCGCTCTCCTCGCCGCGGGCCGTCAGCATGATGATCGGCAAGCGCTCCGTTTCCGGGCGCATGCGCAGCCGGCGGCAGAGTTCGATGCCGGAAACGCCGGGCAGCATCCAGTCCAGGATCAGGAGGTCCGGTACCCGCTCCTGAAGCCGAATTTCGGCTTCGTCGCCCCGCAAAACGGTATCGACCTCATAACCCTCGGCTTCCAGATTGTAACGAAGAAGCACGCTCAGCGCTTCTTCGTCTTCTACGACAGCAATTTTCGGCAGCATTCTTGGTCTGCTCCGTCAGTTCTATTCGGTGATCGCGCCGAGCGTGTTCGACGAGTCGTCCTTCGGACGATCGCCTTCCGGCTGGGCACCGGTCGTCATGTAGTAGATGGTCTCGGCGATGTTGGTGGCGTGGTCGCCGATGCGCTCGATGTTCTTGGCGCAGAACAGCAGATGCGTGCAGGTGGTGATGTTGCGCGGATCCTCCATCATGTAGGTGAGGAGCTCGCGGAACAGCGAGGTGTACATCGCGTCGATTTCCTCGTCGCGGCTGCGGATCGCCTCGGCCTTCTCCGCCGAACGCGTCGAATAGACGTCGAGGACGTCCTTGAGCTGCACGAGGGCGAGATCGGAGAGATGCTCCAGGCCGCGAGCGAGCTTGCGTGGCACGCCGGTGCCCTGAACCGCGATGACGCGCTTGGCGGTGTTCTTGCCAAGGTCGCCGACGCGCTCCAGATCAGAGGCGATGCGCAGCGAACCGACGATCTCGCGAAGGTCGGCCGCAACCGGCTGGCGGCGGGCGATCGTGATGATCGCCTTGTCGCCGATCTCGCGCTCGGCGTGATCGAGGATCACGTCGTCGGAGATGACCTTCTGGGCGAGTGCGGCGTCGGAATTGACCAGCGCGCGCACGGCGTCCGAGCACATCTGCTCGGCGAGGCCGCCCATTTCGGAGATACGGCGGCTCAGGTATTTCAGTTCGTCGTCATAAGCCGACAGGATATGGGTCGATGCCATCTTCTAGTCCTCAAAATTGATTTTCAGGCGGCACAGTCGGCTGGGTCAGCCGAAACGGCCCATGATGTAATCCTGGGTGCGCTGGTCGTCGGGATTGGTGAACATCTTGTCGGTGTCGTTCTCCTCGACGAGCTGGCCGAGATGGAACATGGCGGTGCGCTGCGAGACGCGGGCAGCCTGCTGCATCGAGTGCGTCACGATGACGATCGTGTAGTTGGCACGAAGTTCATGGATGAGCTCTTCTACCTTGGCGGTCGCGATCGGATCGAGAGCCGAGCATGGTTCGTCCATGAGGATGACTTCGGGCGACACGGCGATCGCGCGGGCGATGCACAGACGCTGCTGCTGACCGCCGGAGAGACCGGTGCCGGATTCATGCAGGCGATCCTTGACTTCGGTCCAGAGGCCGGCGCGCTGCAGGCTCGCCTCGACGATCTGATCCATGTCGGCCTTGTTCTTGGAAAGGCCGTGGATGCGCGGACCGTAGGAAATGTTCTCGTAGATGGTCTTCGGGAACGGATTCGGCTTCTGGAAAACCATGCCGACGCGGGCGCGAAGTTCCACGACGTCGATGTTATTGTCGTAGATATCGTCCGTGTCGAGGGTGATCTTGCCGGTGACGCGGCAATTCTCGATCGTGTCGTTCATGCGGTTGAGGCAGCGCAGGAAGGTGGACTTGCCGCAACCGGAAGGACCGATGAGAGCCGTCACAGTGTTTTCGCGGACGTTGAGGTTCACGTCGAAAAGCGCACGCTTTTCGCCGTAATAAACCGAAACGTCCTTACCGATCATCTTGTGGGAAGCATCGCTCATCTTCTGGTCCAGCGCCTTTTCTACTGCCGATTCTGACATCATATTCATTGTCATACTCCTTCTACCAGCGCCGCTCGAAGCGACGCCGCAAGAGAATTGCGCCAACATTCATTAGGATGAGAAACAGGAGCAGGATGATGATTGCTCCCGAGGTACGCTCGACGAACGCGCGCTCAGCTTCGTTCGCCCACATGTAGATCTGGACCGGTAGCGCCGTCGACGGGTCGAGCGGCGTGGTCGGATAGTTGGCGACGAAGGCCACCATGCCGATCAGGAGCAGCGGTGCGGTTTCGCCAAGGGCATGGGCGAGGCCGATGATGGTGCCGGTCAGGATGCCCGGCATGGCAAGCGGCAAGACATGGTGGAAGATCGTCTGCATCTTCGAGGCGCCGAGCCCGAGGGCGGCAGCACGGATCGATGGCGGCACTGCCTTCAGTGCCGCGCGGGTCGCGATGATGATCGTCGGCAGCGTCATGAGGGTGAGCACCAGACCACCAACGAAGGAGGCCGAGCGCGGCAGGCCCATGAAGTTGACGAACACCGCCAGACCTAGCAGACCGTAGACGATCGAGGGAACGGCCGCGAGATTGTTGATGTTCACCTCGATCAGATCGGTGAACTTGTTCTTCGGGGCAAATTCCTCGAGATAGATCGAAGCGGCGACGCCGATCGGTAGCGCCAGGACAAGCACGATCAGCATCATGTAGAACGAGCCGATGAGCGCGACGCCGACACCGGCTGCTTCCGGACGGCTCGATGCGCCGTTGACGAAAATGCCGCCGTTGAAGTGCTTGGCAAGGGCTCCGCTGTCAGAGAGCTGCTTCATCCAGCCGAGCTGCTGGTCGTTGATCTTGCGGTTTTCCTGGCTGACGTCGAGGTCGATCTGGCCCTTGTAGGCCGAGTCGATATCGCCGGAAGCAAGCAGTCTTACCGTCTGCGTCGTGCCGATGATCGCCGGATTGGCGATGACCAGGTCACGCAGCTGAACGCGGACACCATCCGACAGCATCTGGCCGACCGCGCGGGCCGCGACACGGTCATCGACGCTGACGTTAAGCAGCTTGGCGAGAGCATTGCGGGCGACGACCGGATAGTTGGCCGTCATCAGCTTCTGCGGATTGGTGGCACGTTCGTTCTGCGGGTCGATGATCTGCTGCGAGAACTCGACCGGCATGGTGATCATGGTCTGCTGGAAGGCGGTGTAACCCTTGGAGACCACCGACCACAGGAGAAGCATCAGGAAGATGATGCCGAAGGAAAGCGCGGCGATGCCATAGGCACGGAAGCGACGCTCGGCGGCGTAACGGCGCTTGATGCCGATATCGCGACGGACGGACTTGGCCCTGGAGATGCCGGCGGCGGGAGAAACCACATCGGTCATTCGTACTGCTCCCGGTATTTGCGCACGATATAAAGCGCGTAGATGTTGAGGCAAAGCGTGATGGCGAAAAGCGTGATGCCCAGCGCGAAGGCAACCAGGGTCTGCGGCGAGGTGAACTCAAGGTCACCCGTCAGCTGATTGACGATCTTGACGGTCACGGTCGTCATTGGCTCGAAAGGGTTGATCTGCAGGCGGGCGGCAACACCGGCCGCAAGCACGACGATCATCGTCTCGCCGACGGCGCGCGATGCGGTCATCAGGAGCGCGCCGACGATGCCCGGCAGAGCGGCCGGCAGGACGACCTTCTTGATGGTTTCCGAACGGGTGGCGCCGAGGCCGAGCGAGCCGTCACGCAGGGCACGCGGCACCGCCGTGATGATATCGTCGGACAGCGAGGAGACGTAGGGGATCAGCATGATGCCCATGACGAAGCCGGCGGTCAGAACGCTCTGTGCCTGAATGAAGTTGGCATAGTCGCCGGTGACGAGGCCGTTCAGCTGCGAAGAGATATCGCGCAGGAACGGTCCGACGGTCGTCAAGGCGAAGAAGCCGTAGACGATGGTCGGAATGCCGGCGAGCACTTCGAGCAAAGGCTTCGCAACCGAGCGGACCTTCGGCGAGGCGTATTCCGACATGTAGATTGCCGAAAAGAGACCGATCGGAACCGCAAAGAGCATCGCGACGAAACCGATATAGAGCGTACCGAGCAGCAGCGGAATAAGGCCGAACTGACCTTCGGAGCCGCCAGAACCGGCAGCAGCAAAACGCGGATCCCATACCGTGCCGAAGAAGAATTCCCAGGCGGGAATAGCGGTGAAGAAGTGGGCCGCTTCGGTCAGCATCGAGGCGACGATGCCGATCGTGGTCAGAATGGCGATCGAGGAGGCGACGACGAGGCTGCCGAGAACCACCTTTTCCACTCGGTTGCGGGCGCGGAAGCGCGGCGCAATCTGACGATAGGCGAAGAACGCCCCGCCGACGGAAGCCGCCAATACGACGATCGTCATGAGGATGCGGCTGACGAAGGTCATCCTGTTCAGGACAGCGGCGGCCTTGACCATGAAGGGCTGGGGATCGCCCGCAAGCGGAACGCCCTTGGCCCCAAGCGCAGCACGCAGCTCGACCGGATTATTCTCGACGCGGGCAATCTCGTCGCCGGTCAGCGCATTCATGCCTCGGGCGATCGAAGTGATCATGCCGTAGCTCAGGCCCTGCTCGGCCTGCGATTGGGTTTTCACCTCTTCAGGAAACGCACCGCGGACCGAGGAGCTGATATAGATCGGGCTGGCGACCAGCCAGACAAAGAGAATGACGACGGCCGGCAGGATCGCCCAGACAGCGACAAAAGAACCGTAATATCCGGGCCGTGAATGAAGTTTGGAGGAAATCCCTCCGACCAGTGCCATTGAATACCGGGCACCAGTGACGTAACCGGCTATGCCGATTATTGCCAAAATCAATAATATTAGTGATGTGTTCATCATAATCCCCCGGCGTACCGCTTTCGGCGGCAACCCATCACCGCCCAGCTCCGTTCATCGGAACCGATCGCATTCGCCATCGCGCCCTGCGCAACACCATCGCCACAAAACCGACGATTCCGCCGATGCAAAGGCCATCGATCGGAAGAGAAAACGGCGCCGCCAAAAGCGGCGCCGGTCTTTGGATTACATGGTCTTGCCAGCGGCAAAGTCCTTGCGGCCCTGTTCGCGCTGTGCGTCAGGAGCAGCAACCAGGCCGTACTCGATGAGCGGCGAGTCAGGGCCGATCATGTCGTCGGAAAGGAAGAACTCGACGTATTCCTTGAGGCCCGGAACGACGCCCAGGTGAGCCTTCTTCACGTAGAAGAACAGCGGACGGGAAACCGGGTAGGTACCGTCGGCGATGGTGGCCGAGGTCGGCTTGATGCCGCGCATGGTGGCGACCTTCAGCTTGTCGGCATTGTTTTCGTAGAAAGCGAGGCCGAACACACCGACGCCGGTCTTGTTGGCAGCGATACGAGCGAGGGTCTCGGTGTAGTCGCCGTCGATGTCCACGGCAACGCCGTCCTTGCGAACAGCAACGCAGGCTTTGGCCTGGGCAGCCTTGTCAGCGATTTCCTTGGCGATGACGTCGGTTGCGCCGGCATCCTTGCAGCCTGCGGCTAGAACGTTCAGTTCGAAAACTTCGCGGGTGCCGTGCTTTTCGCCCGGGATGTAGGCAGCGATCGGGCCCTTCGGAAGCGTCGGGTTGATGTCCGACCAGTTCTTGTAGGGGTTGGCGACGAGCTTGCCGTCAACAACGACCTGAGCGGCGAGAGCCTTGTAGAGGTCCTTCGGCTCAAGCTTCATGTCGCCGTTGCTGCTGGCGGTCGCGAAAACGATACCGTCGTAGCCGATGCGGATTTCCTGGATGTCGGTGACGCCGGCTGCCTTGCAGGCTTCGGCTTCAGACTTGTTGATCGGGCGCGAAGCGTTTGCAACGTCGATCGTGGCTTCGCCAACGCCCTTGCAGAATTCCTTGAGGCCGGCGCCGGTGCCGCCCGACTCGACGATCGGGGTCTTGAACTTCGGGAAGGCTTCACCGAAGGATTCGGCAACGATCTTCGCATAGGGAAGAACCGTGGAGGAACCAGCAACCTGGACCTGGTCGCGTGCAGCGGCGGCGCCGGCAAACGCAACGGAGGCCACCAGGGCAGCTGCAGAGAGTTTAAGGATGTTCATGAGGAATCTCCCGTCATGGGCTTGTGTGAATGCGGACGGCGCTGGCTCTCGCTCTCGCCAACGCTCGGCCCGCTTGTCTTAGCCGCTGTAGCACCTCTCTTTTATGTCAGTTCGGTGAAACATTTGTGACATATCAAGTATTTGATATTTAAACGGAAATGCAATGCACAGCTTTGCAGAGAGAGCCCTTTATGTCAGAACCTGACGGTGAACTCGCTTCCCTTGCCGACTTCCGACTTGACGATCAGACGTGCTCTGTGGCGGGTCAGGATGTGCTTGACGATTGCAAGGCCTAGGCCCGTGCCTTTCTTGGAACGGCTGTCGGCCACGCTGACCCGGTAGAAGCGCTCGGTAAGCCGCGGAACGTGCTCGGCCGGAATGCCCGGCCCCTGGTCGACAACGGTCACTTCCACCGGATCGGAGGCGCCGTTGCGCAGATAGACGTCCACGAACTTGCCTTCCTGGCCGTATTTGCAGGCGTTCTCGATCAGGTTTTCGAAAACCTGGACGAGCTCGTCGCGATCGCCCAGAACCTCCACCTTGCCTTCCGGCAGGTGCGTGCGGATCTCTACCCCGAGATCGTCGGCGAGCGGTACGAGCGCATCCCGCACATGACCGATCAGCGGCTTCAGGTCGATCGTCTGGTCCGGAGCGATATGGGATTTGAGCTCCAGGCGCGACAGCGACATGAGATCGTCGACAAGGCGGCTCATGCGCGTCGCCTGGTCGAACATGATGGCGAGGAACCGCTCGTGCGCGGCCGGATCGGAGCGCGCCGGCCCCTGCAGGGTCTCGATGAACCCTCGCAGCGAGGCAAGCGGAGTGCGCAGTTCATGGCTGGCATTGGCCACGAAATCGGAGCGCATCCGGTCGATGCGGCGCAACTCCGAAATATCCCTGAAAGAGAGGAGATAGAGCTTCTGCACCACGTCTTCCGAGCTTTGCTGCATCGGCTGACCAAGATCGATGGGTGCGATGCGCAGGGTATAGACACGCTCGGAGGGCAGCCGCTCGGAATGCTCGATCTGGTTCGGCTCGTCGGTGGCGATGGTTTCCCGCACCATGTCGAGAATGCCGGGCGACCGCAGCCGGGCCGAAAGATGCGATCCGGGCGAAAGAACGCCAAAGGCCTTTTCGGCGGCCTTGTTCTGGTAGAGGACGGTTATATCCTCGCCCAGCACGAAAGCCGGAATATCGAGCGCACTGAGCGTTGCGGCCACCTGAGGCAGCGGCTGGAAATCCGGCTGCTCTTCCTCGACGATCTCCGGGACCGGCGGCGGAAGGACGACGGGCTTGCGCCCGACAACGACCAGCACCAGCAGCAGCCAGCCGACGAGCACGCCCACCCAATCCATTCCGACCAGGAACGCGATCGTTGCCAGAAGGGTCAGAAGCAGCAACAGCGGTCGCTCCTGCCGAGCCCTCGCAGCAAGCGTGCCCAGACCCCGACGCCATTTCTCCAGTACCGACCCCACAGACAGACTCGCAGCTTTCACAGGTTGAACACGCGCTCATATATCCCCTGCATGACAGATATACATCGCTTCCGAGTGCGCATCGCAAAAATGACGCTATCCGGACTGTAGCGGAATTTCCAACTTGCGTTACATATCGGCTACCGCCCCCATGCGGCGGATCGATCGGAGGGAGCATTATCATGGCGGATGAGACCGAAAGCCGGGCAGTCGATATCGACATCAACGGCAAGCTCAAGCGGTTCGATATCGATGACCCGGTGTTACCGGCCTGGATCGAGGAACGTGCTCTTGGTTCCGGCGGATATCCCCATGACGATAAGCTGGACAAGGACAAATACGCAAAGCAGCTTGAAAAGCTGCAGGTCGAGCTCGTCAAGGTACAGTTCTGGCTGAAGGCGACCGGCAAGCGCATGATGGCGCTGTTCGAGGGCCGCGATGCGGCCGGCAAGGGCGGCACGATCTTTTCGATCAATGCCTATCTCAATCCGCGTTCGGCCCGCGTGGTGGCGCTCAACAAACCGACGGAGACCGAGGCCGGCCAGTGGTATTTCCAGCGCTACATCTCGCATTTCCCGACCTCAGGGGAGATCGTGCTCTTCGACCGCTCCTGGTATAACCGGGCCGGCGTCGAGCCGGTGATGGGCTTCTGCACGCCGGAGCAGTACAAGGATTTCATGAAGGCGGTGCCTCGCTTCGAAGACACGATTTCCGACGAAGGCATCATCTTCTTCAAATTCTGGCTGGATATCGGCCGCGAGATGCAGCTCAAGCGTTTTCATGACCGGCGCCACGATCCGCTCAAGATCTGGAAACTGTCGCCGATGGATATCGCCGCATTCAACAAGTGGGACGCCTATACCGAGAAGCGCGACGCGATGCTCGAAAAAACCCACAACAAGGAGACGCCGTGGGCCGTCGTGCGGGCCAACGACAAACGCCGCGCCCGCCTCAACGTCATCCGCCACATCCTGCTATCGCTCGACTATGAGGGCAAGGACAAGGACGCTGTCGGCGAGATCGACGACAAGATCTTCGGTTTCGGCCCGAAATTCCTGAAATAGACCTCATTGACCGGGCAGGATGCGCACCGAATAGAGCAGCACCGCCCGGTCCGCGCCGTCGATGCCGCTGTTGAAGATCAGGCGACCGGGCCGGTTGGGCGCGAGCGACCGCTCGAAGGTTACCCGGAAGAGGGCCTCCAGCTTCTCCTGCGTTGCCGTAAAGCGATGGCGGCTGCAGCTGCCGAGGCTTCCGAAATCGCAGCGGACCGACAGCTGCGCGGAACTGTTCTGTCCCGACTGCAGGGTCAGCGCCACCGTCGAGCTCTTCCCGGCCATTTCGCGCAGCACTTCCGGTGGGACTTCGACAGAGACATCGCCGCCCTCGCCTGACGTTGCCGATGCGATGCGGACGGCCTGCCCTTCCGAGGCGGCGACCGTCTCGATTTTCGCCTGGCCGCCGGCTTTCATTTCCGCCGCCTTGGAGGGCACGAAGATTTCCACCCATTCATCCGAGAAGCCGCGGCGCGGATCGAAGGCGACTGGGCCTCCCGATCCCTGGCCGGCGACCGAGCGGTCCGCCGACTTCGTGGCTTCCTCGATGATCGATTGCACAAGGCCGGATTGATAGAACCACCGGCAGGCGCCGCCAACCACGCCGAGGGTGATGACCCAGGTCAGGAGATGCGACAGGAAACCGCGACGCTTTCGCGGTTTGGCGGCCCGCTCCGGGGGGACGTCCAGTCCGCTATCGGATGGCGGGCGGGCGTTCCTGTTCGTCCTGCCCGGCTTTGCCGCTTTCGCCTGAGGTGCCGGTTCGAATGGCTCGGCTTCGATCCGCTCGCCGCGCGCGGGGCTGACGCCGCCGAGATCGCCGGGAGACATGGCCGCGGCAGCTGGCGCGCGCGTCTCACCAGAAACGGTATCGACAGGCGGCGCGACGGACGGCGGCGCCGACCGTTGCTGTGTTTCCGGCCGCGGGCGAGCCTCCATGACCGGAGACTCCACTGCCATCGGTTCTGCGGCATATGGCAATTCCGGTTCGAGCTCGACGGCGGGGCCCGGCACCGGTTCGGCCAGGCGCTCGACTTCACCCATTTCGATCTCGTGGATCTTCCGCTCCAGAAGTTCATGCTGCTGCATGATGATCAGCCGGTCGGTAACGCCCTGCTTGCGAAGGCCGGCGTCCAGCGCCTGACGCGCCGACTGATAAATACGCGCCCTGATCTCCCGGTCCGCCCGGTTCGAGCGATCCAGTGCGTTCCTGATGGCCGTTTCCAAACCGCTCACTGCCGGTCCTTCTTCATACTCTTACCCACTGCGCGGGAGTTTACGTTTCGGTAACCTCTCCGCCGCCGAACTGCAAGCACCGCATTCGACTGCACCATGGCCAAAAATAAGGACAGGATATGTCGGGTGCCTTTGCCGGGCCTCCCGGCGATCTGCTTCGAAAATCTTTCCACCGGCTTTTCGGGGCCTCCGCGATCTGGTAGACGGATTTACGTTTGCGTAAAGGTCAATCGGGAGGTTTTTGATCCATGCTTCCAGCAGTCCTCAAGGACAGGCTTCGCCTGCCCGTGATCGCGTCGCCGCTGTTCATCATTTCCCACCCGGAACTGACGCTGGCGCAATGCAAGGCCGGCGTCGTCGGCGCCTTCCCGGCGCTCAATGCGCGGCCGGAAAGCCAGCTCGACGAGTGGCTGGCCATGATCACCGAGGACCTCGCCACCCATAACGCCGCCAATCCCGACAGGCCTGCCGCTCCCTTTGCCGTCAACCAGATCGTCCATACCTCCAACAAGCGCCTGGAGCACGACCTGATGATGTGCGTGAAATACAAGGTGCCGATCGTGATCTCCTCGCTCGGCGCCGTGCCGGAGGTCAATGCCGCCGTGCATTCCTATGGCGGCATCGTGCTGCACGACATCATCAACAACCGCCACGCCAATTCGGCGATCCGCAAGGGCGCCGACGGGCTGATTGCCGTTGCTGCTGGCGCCGGCGGGCATGCCGGCACGCTGTCGCCTTTCGCACTGGTGCAGGAAATCCGGGAATGGTTCGACGGACCGTTGCTGCTCGCCGGCGCGATCGCTACCGGCGGCGGCATCCTTGCCGCCCAGGCCATGGGCGCCGACATGGCCTATATCGGCTCGCCCTTCATCGCCACCAAGGAGGCGCGCGCCGTCGAGGGCTACAAGCGGATGATCGTCGACTCGAATGCCGCCGACGTCGTCTATTCCAACTATTTCACCGGCATCCACGGCAACTACCTCAAGGGTTCGATCACCGCCACCGGCATGGACCCGGATGCCCTTCCGGTCGCCGATCCGTCCAAGATGGATTTCGACCAGGCGGTCAGCGGGCCGAAGGCCTGGAAGGAGATCTGGGGGGCAGGCCAGGGTGTCGGCGCGGTCAAGGCGGTGGTCCCGGTCGCGGAACTCGTCGATCGGCTGGAAAACGAATACCGGGCGGCGCGCGAGCGTCTTACAGTCTGAACTAACGGCTGGATAATAACCGTCATTTCAGGAAAATCGTCGAGAAGCCTAAAACCCGGCTTGAAATCGCAGGTCATTGCCTGTATCAGCCGCATCACTCGCAGCCCCGGCAAACCCGGTCGCTGCCCGTGCCGCTTTAGCTCAGGTGGTAGAGCACATCATTCGTAATGATGGGGTCGCAGGTTCGAGTCCTGCAAGCGGCACCACTTATCTCCAATTGTTCCATAGCGCCTGCGTCGCCGACATCTCCGCGCAAAGGCCGGCGCGGGTTTAACCTGCCACAAGGCTGGTTTCGTCGCCGAGGCAATCGCTCTGGAGCTGGATCTGGACGGCGTGCATGAACAGGCCGGCCTGGCGGGAGATTTCCTCGTCTGCCACGCCTTGAGCTTTGAGAGCTGCCGCAAAACCGGCCATTTCCGATCGCCAGAAACGGTTCGCTTGTTCGCCGTGAAGCCGCAGAAGCGCCTCAGCGCAGCGTTTTACGTCAGCGGTGCGCCGATCGGCGGGGAATTGCAGCAGCGTCATGCCATCTCCATACTGTCGGGCGAATCGCCCAGGGATCGCAGCACATTGGCCGCCAGTCCTTCACAAAGGCTGAACGACTGGAGTTATCTGGTGCAGGGAAGGTGGATGTCGAGGCCATCGCTGCGAAGACGATCACCTTGACGACAGCTGTTTGCAGTTTCCCAACTGGCAAAATTGCCGGAATTGACGCTCGCCAACCCTTGCCGTCGGGGCTTTGCCCGCCTACCTAAAGCTCACACTGCGATTGCCGCAAGGCTTCGCACGTAAGCGTTAACGTCACTCAACGCGCTGATCGACCGGGCATTGCCGGTTTCGGTCTGCGCGGCGGTGTCCGGCAGGTCGATATCGACATCCCGTGAAAGGATTTAGATGAACGACCTTACGACCCAGGACCAGACCTCCTCCGCTCCCAAGATCGAGCGCATTCGTCACGAACTCAAGCGTCGTGTGCTGACGGTTGAAACCGTCGAACGTATCACGCCGCAGATGCTGCGCATCACGCTCAGCGGCGAGGATCTTTCGGATTTCGTCAGTGCTGCGCCGGACGACCACGTCAAGATATTCCTGCCGACCGAAACCGGCGAACCCGAGCGCCGCGACTACACGCCCCGGCGGTACGATCAGAACGCCAGGTCGCTGGTGCTCGATTTTGCCATCCACGATGCCGGTCCCGCCACGCGATGGGCTCTGGATGCCGTGCCGGGCAGCACGTTGTCGATCGGCGGCCCGCGAGGTTCGGCCGTCATCTCCGGCGTGAACCGCTGGCTGCTTGTCGGCGACGAGACCGGACTTCCAGCGATGGGCCGGCGTATCGAGGAGGCCGGCGAAGACGCCGTGATCACGAGTATCGGGCTGGTCACCGGGCCTGAAGAAGAACAGGTCTTCGAGACGCAGGCGTCGCTCGAGACGCTCTGGGTACACCGCCCTCTTTCCCGCGCCACGGATGCCTCCGGGCTGATCTCCGCGCTCGAGACGATCGCGCTTCAGCCCGAGACCTTCATCTGGGTCGCCGCCGAAGCCTCGGTTGCCCGTGCCGCTCGCGCCTATCTGGTCGAGAAGCGCGGATATCCGCTCGCCTGGATCAAGGCCGCCGGATATTGGGCCGAGGGCAAGGCGGATGCCCACGAGACGATCGGGGACTGAACGACATGACGAAAAGCCCGCCATCCTGGCCGGATGGCGGGCTTTTTTATTGGCCGAAATGCGATCAGCCGTTCTTTCGCGGGGTCATCGGGTCGCTGATCCGAGCCGCCTGGAACGTGTCCGGCAGTTGCGTCAGCTCGATCGCCGAAACGATCCCGGCGCGATTGAAGGGATCGCCTTGCGCAAAAGCCTGCGCGTCTTCGAGGCTCGCGGCCTCCAGGACGCCGAAATTGCCGAGCGATGAACCGCCTTCGTCGACAAGCGCCGAGCCGATCAGGACAGCGGCAAGGCCCTCTCCACCCGACTGGACCCAGGCCCGGTGCGACGGTCGGTGGGCATCGCGGGCGGCATCCTGGCCTTCATGGTGCAGGCAGCGCATCAGGAAGAACATCGATCAGGCCGCATTTTCCAGCACGACCATGCCGGCGCCGGTCATCGAGGCCGGGGCGTGGTAGTGCTTGTGGATGAGGTTGACGTCGCTGTTCATCGCGGCGCGCATGACGAGCCACATGATCAGCTCGGCGCCTTCGGAACCGAATTGTTCGACGTAGTCCTCGCGGCTCATGGCGCGATAAGGTTCCGGATTGCTGGCGATGCCGTCCAGCCAGGCGCGGTCGGCCGTCTGGTTGATGAAGCCGGCGCGGGCGCCCTGAAGCTGATGCGACAGGCCACCGGTGCCGAGAATGACGACGCGTTCGTCGCCCGGCCAGCTTTCGATCGCTTCGCGCAGGACCTTGCCCATGTCCCAGCAGCGCTGCGGGGTGGGGATCGGATACTGGATGGTGTTGACCCAGATCGGCAGGACCTTCACCGGCCAGACTTCCGGCCGGCCGAAAAACAGCTCCATCGGAACCTGCAGGCCGTGATCCACCTCGATCTCGCGGCAGACCATCGGGTCGAAATGGCGTTCGACCAGCTTGTCGACGAAATGCCAGGAGAAATCGACCGCTCCTTCGAATGCCGGAATGGCGCGCGGACCCCAGCCTTCATCGACGGGATTGTAGGTTTCGGCGACGCCGACAGCGAAGGTCGGCACGCGGTCGAGGAAGAAGGTATTGCCGTGATCGTTGAAGACGACGACGGCGATATCCGGCTTGGCGTCCCGCATCCACTGCTTGCCGACTTCATAGCCATCGAAGAACGGCTTCCAATCCGGCGTGTCACGCAGCCCCTTGTCGAGTGCCGCACCAATCGAGGGAACGTGGCTTGTCCCGAGCCCACCGATGATCTCAGCCATTGCGCTTTTTTCCCAGTCTCATATGCAGGAAGTCTTCGTGTTCCATGCTGGCCTGGGCCGCACCGATCCTGGTGATCGGGGTCGGATCGACCGCGGAAATCTTCAGGATGAAGAAGAGATTGCCGCCGAGGCGCACCATCTCGTGCCAGTCACGGGCCATGACCGCCGACTTTTCGTGGGCGCTCAGGCCGAAACTGTCGAGATAGGCCTCTTCGTCTGCCTTGAAGGCTGCGCGGTTGGCGGGCTGGCCAAGTGCCATCGCCATCTTGTTGATCCGGTAGCCGCGGATCGAGCCTGCCCGGTCGAAGAGCGGGGTATCCGGTATCGTAGCTGCTGCTTCACTCATTGGGATTCTCCAAATCTGCGCGCCAGCCATTCGGTGATGGCGGCGGTCGTTTCCACGGGACGTTCGACGGGAGCGAAATGCCCGGCATTTTCGATGATGACGAGCTCTGTATCCGGCGCTGCGTCGGCGATTTCCTGGTGCTGGGCGATCGGGCTCCAGCCATCCTGGCGAGCGGCGACGAGCAGGATGGGACAACGAAGATCGGCGATATAGGCGCTGGCGTCCGGCCGGCCGATAAGCGCGCGAATCTGGCGCTCGTGTACTTCGGAACCGGCTCTAAGGACCATGGCACGCAGGGTATCGATCAGTTCTCTGTCGCCGACACGGGCCGGATCGAGCATCGGCGGCAGCCATTGCTGCGCCAGGTCCTCGATGCTGCGGTTGCCGAGATCGATCATCTGCTGCCGCTTGATTTCCTCGCCTTCGCGCTTTGGATGATGCCCCGTATTGGCCAGCACAAGACCGCGAACCCGATCCGGCGCCATGCGAGCCATTTCCAGGGCGACGCGCCCGCCCATCGAGTGGCCGACAGCAACGATATCGCCATCCGTCTCGTCGAGAAGCGTTCGAGCCATTCCGGTGATCGATGTGCCGTCGGAGAGGTCGGCGTAATGAACCGGCATGACGCCAGACGCCGCTTCGGCCAAGGGCGCCCAGACGATCGCGTCCGATACAAGCCCGGGTATGAGAACAAGGGTCGTCATGATCTTCCTATCGGACCAGCCTTGTTGTGTGGGGCAGATTGCCCCAGCCACAAACCGAAAATCCTCTGACGCAATGTATACATCGATTTTATTTGGGATACAATATGTGGTTTGTAAGTCGCTTATGGCGGTATTTTTAGACGTTTGGGATACATATCGTCGTATCGCGTGTACCCAGCGCCGAGGCCACAAAACAAAAGGGCGATTGCCGTGGCAATCGCCCCTGTTATCCACGCACTCAACTGGAAGATCAGGCAGTCTCGCCGAGTTCCCGGCGCATGATCTTGGCACCCTCGACCATCGCCTTCATCTTGCCGAAGGCCACTTCGCGGGGCAGGTATTTCATGCCGCAATCGGGCGCGACGATGATGTTCTTCGCCTCGACGTAAGGCAGCGCCCGCCGGATGCGGGCCGCGACAATTTCCGGAGTCTCGATGTTCATGTCCGACAGGTCGATGACGCCGAGCATCAGCGTCTTGCCGGAAAGGCCGGTCAGCGTCGAGCAATCGAGGTTCGACTGCGCCGTTTCGAGCGACACCTGGTGGCAGGAGCAGCCCGAAAGCTGGGTCAGGAAGGAATAGCCTGACGGCCGCTCGTGGATGATGGCCGCATAACCGAAGCAGATATGCACGGCCGTCGTGCCCTGGACGCCGTCCAGCGCGCGGTTGAGCGCCGCGAGACCATACTGTTCCGCCTTCTGCGGCCGGGCCTGCATATAAGGCTCATCGATCTGCACCACATCCGCGCCGGCGGCGAAGAGATCGCGGATCTCGGCGTTTACCGCGTCGGCGTAGTCGTAGGCGGCTTCTTCTTCGGATTTGTAGAAATCGTTCTGGGCCTGCTGCGACATGGTGAAGGGGCCGGGAACGGTGATCTTGATCTTGCGGGCCGTGTGGCTGCGCAGGAATTTCACGTCCTCGGCCTCGACCGCATGTTTGCGCCGGATCTTGCCGGTGATGCGCGGCACCGGGTTCGGGTGGCCGGAGCGATCGAGCGCCGAGCCCGGATTGTCGAGATCGACGCCTTCGAGCGCGGTCGCAAAGCGGTTCGAATAACTCTCGCGGCGGATTTCGCCATCGGTGATGATGTCGAGGCCGGCTTCCTCCTGCGCCTTGATCGCCATGATCGTCGCGTCGTTCTGTGCTTCGGCGAGGTATTCCTGGGGGATGCGCCAGAGCTCTCTGGCGCGGACGCGCGGCGGGAAACGGCCCGCGAGCTTGGCCCGGTCGATCAGCCATTCCGGCTGCGGATAACTGCCGACGAGTGTCGTTGGAAAAAGCACTGTCTCATCCTCCCATGTGTCAGTGTTGAAAGACGTTATACCTCGACAGACGGCGGTCGTGTCAATGACGACAGGGGCGTTAGTTCCTTGACGAACGAGAAGTCGCGACCGAATATCGCCCGCCGCCTGCGAAGGCGGCACTTTAGATTCCCAAGGAGAATTCATGCCGCTGGACCCCAAGATCATCGAGACGCTGAAGGGTGTCTCCACCGCCACGCTGACCACGGTGCTTTTGAAGAAGGGCCTGCGCAATGTCTGGATGCGCGGCACCAAGCCGCTGAAGCCGGGCCAGGGCCGCGTCGTGGGGCCGGCTTTCACGCTGCGTTTCGTGCCCGCCCGCGAGGATCTGGCGACGCCGGAAAGCTGGGCTTCGCCGATCTCCACCCGCGCGGCGATCGAGGCGATGCCCGAAGGCTGCGTCGCGGTGGCTGACGCGCTCGGCGTCACCGATGCCGGCATTTTCGGCGACATTCTCTGCTCCCGGATGGCGAAGCGCGGCGTGGCAGGGCTTGTGACCGACGGCGTGATGCGTGATGCCGAAGGCGTGCTCGGCAGCGGCATGAAGGTCTGGTGCGACGGCATCGCTGCTCCACCTTCCGTCGCCGGCCTCACCTTCGTTGGCTGGCAGGAGCCGATCTCCTGCGGCGGCGTTGCCGTTTTTCCGGATGATATCGTCGTCGTGGATGATGACGGCGCGGTGCTGATCCCCGCCAAGCTGCTCGACGCGGTTGTCGCCGAGGCGCCGGAACAGGAGCGCATGGAGGGCTGGATCATGACCGAGGTGGACCGCGGCGTGCCGCTGCCCGGCCTCTATCCGATGAATGCAGAAACGAAAACCCGCTATCAGGCCTGGAAGGACGCCCAATAATGACCTTCGGGATCGAGACCAAAGGCGTCTACGCCATCGCCACCACGCCGTTCTTCGAAGACGGATCGATCGATTTTGCCTCGATCGACCGGCTGACGGATTTTTATGAAGAGAGCGGCTGCACCGGCATCACCATTCTCGGGATCATGGGCGAAGCGCCGAAGATGGAGCCGGACGAAAGCCGCGCCATCATCAAACGTGTCGTCTCTCGCGCCAAAGTGCCGATCATCGTCGGCGTCTCGGCGCCGGGCTTTGCAGGGATGCGGTCGCTGGCGCGCGATGCGATGGACATGGGTGCTGCCGGCGTGATGATCGCCCCGACGCCGGCGCTGCGCACCGACGACCAGATCGTCAACTATTTCGCCGGGGCTGTCGAAGCGGTCGGCGACGACGTACCGTGGGTGCTGCAGGATTATCCGCTGACGCTCACCGTCGTCATGTCGCCGGGCGTGATCGCCAGGATCATCACCAACCACCCATCCTGCCTGATGCTGAAGCACGAGGACTGGCCGGGCCTCGAAAAGGTGTCGAAGCTGCGCGCCATGCAGAAGGCGGGCGAGTTGCGCCCGTTCTCGATCCTTTGCGGCAATGGCGGCATGTTCCTCGATTTCGAACCGGAACGCGGCGCCGACGGCGCGATGACCGGCTACGGTTTCCCCGACATGCTGACGGAACTGGTTGGCCTGTTTGCAGCCGGCAAGCGCGAGGAGGCGCATGACCTGTTCGATGCGCATCTGCCATTGATCCGCTACGAGCAGCAGGCCGGCATCGGTCTGGCGATCCGCAAGCACGTGCTGAAACGGCGCGGCGTCATCACCTCGGATGCGCAGCGCAAACCGGCGCAGATGCTCTCCGCGACCGCCAAAGCCGAAGTTGACTATCTGCTTACCCGTCTCGCCAAACATGACAGGCGCGCGGCGTTTTAAGGCGGCAAGCGCCTGCCTTCATCGCGAGGTCAGGCGCGCCACCCTTTCGGCGACCACCAAGGAGGCGGTGAGGCCGGGAGATTCAATGCCGTAAAGCGCGGCATAGGCCGGGTGGCCGGTGGTTTCAGGCCCCTGAATGATAAAGTCGCCGGCCCCTCCCCCGTTCGGACCGACCACTTTCGGCCGCATGCCCGCATAGGCCGGCTGCAGGGCCCCGTCCGGTAGATTTGGCCAGTAGCGGCGGATCGCTCCATGGAACTTGTCGGCGCGGCGGGGATCAACGTCGTAATCGATCGTCTCGACCCATTCGACATCGGGGCCGAACCGCGCCTGGCCGGCGAGATCGAGTGTCAGGTGGACGCCGAGCCCGCCAGGCTCCGGCACCGGGTAGATCAGCCGTTCCGCTGGCGCTCGGGCGGCCAATGAGAAGTAGCAGCCTTTTGCATAATGGCGCTCGGGGATAGTTCTCCTGTCGAGGCCGTTCATACCTTCAGAGATCGCCCAGGCACTTAAGCCGGCGGAATTCACCACCAGTTTCGCTTCGATCTCCACGGGATCGCGGCCGCCGATCGAAAGCCGCACGGCATCGGCGAGAAGCTCGCCGCCGAGGACCGGCGAATTCAGCACGACGCTGCCACCATGGGCTTCGATGTCGGCAATATAGGCTTCCATGAGTCGGTGGCTGTCGATGATGCCAGTCGAAGGGGAGACGAGCGCGGCAAAGCCTACGATCCGTGGTTCGAGGCGGGCAAGTTCGGCGCTGTCGATCAGCCGGCAATCGTCGACACCGTTGGCTTCCGCCTGTTTCAGCAATTTTTCGAGATAGGCGACTTCGGCCTCGTTCGAGGCGACGACCAGCTTGCCGCATCTTTTGTGAGGAATGTGCCGGTCGCGGCAGTATTCGTAGAGCTTCTGTTTGCCGACGACGCAGAGTTCAGCCTTGAGGCTACCGGTCGGGTAATATAGCCCGGCGTGGATGACCTCGCTGTTGCGGGAAGAGGTGATGCTGCCGGTCATCGGCTCGGCTTCCAGGAGCACGACCTCGCGGCCGGCGATTGCCAGTTCGCGGGCGACCGCCAGCCCCACCACGCCGCCGCCAATGACGACGCAATCGAGCGTCAACACTTCACCCATGCCATTCTCCGCACTTTTGCCTTCCGGTCGGCGGGCGGGATGATATACGAGAAATCCATTGCGGCCAGCGCTTCGGCCGCCGTAAGTTCGATTGGGAGGAGTTTCAAATCATGCAGGAATTTTCGCGATGAAGGTCGTGTTTCTGGACCGCGACACGATCGGCCCTTCGGTGACGATCACCCGGCCGGCCTTTGCGCATGAATGGGTGGAGTACGGCAAGACGGCGCTGGAGGACGTGGCTTCCCGTATCGCGGATGCCGATATCGTCATCACCAACAAGGCGCCGGTGCGCGAACAATCGATCGCCAATGCCCCGAGGCTGAAGATGATCGCGGTCGCTGCCACGGGTTATGACGTGATCGATCTGGCCTTCGCCAAGGAGCGCGGGATCACCGTCTCCAACGTGCGCGGTTATGCGGTCAACACCGTGCCGGAGCATACGTTCGGCCTGATCTTCGCACTCCGCCGCTCGATCGTCGGTTTCCGCCAGGACGTGATCGCCGGCGAATGGCAGCGCGCCAACCAGTTCTGCTTTTTCAACCACCCGATCAAGGATCTGGCCGGTTCGACGCTCGGCATTTTTGGCCGAGGCACGCTCGGCAAGTCGGTGGCGAAGATCGCCGAGGCGTTCGGCATGAAGGTCATCTTCGCGGCCCGGAAAAACGCCGAAAAGGTCGAGCCCGGCTACACCGCCTTCGACGAGGTGCTGGAAACGTCGGACATCATCACCTTCCACATGCCGCTGACGCCGACGACCCGAAACCTCATCGGCCTGCCCGAGTTCCGAAAGATGAAGCGGCACCCGCTGATCATCAATACCGCCCGCGGCGGGCTGGTGAACGAGGCCGATCTGGTGACCGCGCTCGACGAGGGCCTGATCGGTGGCGCCGGTTTCGACGTGCTGACCAAGGAACCGCCGGCACCGGACAATCCGCTGCTGACGATCCTGGAACGACCGAACTTCATCCTCACTCCGCATGTGGCCTGGGCGAGCGACGAGGCGATGCAGACACTCTGGGCGCAGGTCATCACCCATGTCGAGAACTTCGAAAAGGGCTCGCCGTCCAACGTGCTCTGAGGTGAGACATTCGGGAGAGAGGTCATGACATCCGCCATTTCCCATCGCCGCTTGTCGGATTGCAGCCTGGAAGAGGCGGCTGAAGGTTTTGCCGCCGGCTTTTCGGGCTATGTGGTGCCGATGAATGCGACGGTCCCGTCGCTGCGGTTGCGCATCGAACGCGATCATGTCGATCTCGATGAGAGCTTCGTCTATTTCGACGGCGAAAAGCCGGCTGGCATTCTGCTGATCGGCCGGCGGGGTGATCTTTCGCGGGTCGGCGCGGTCGGCATGGGGCCGACGATCCGCGGCCGCGGTTTCGGACGCAGCGTGATGCTCGATGCCATCGAGGCGGCGAAGGCGCGCGGCGACCGCAAACTCATCCTCGAGGTGATCAACACCAATGAGCGGGCGCGCGATCTCTATCTGTCGCTCGGCTTCGTGATTACCCGCAAACTTGTGGGCTTCGGCCGCAGCCGCAAGCTTGCCGCTCCGGATGTGGCGCCGGCCAAGGAATGCGATCTGAAGACGGTCGCAGCGATGCTCGCAAAGTTCGCCGATGCTGGTCTCTCCTGGCAGACGGATCCCCGGAGTTTCGAGAGAGCCGGCGCGCCGCTGAAAGGGTTCGCGCTCGATGACAAGGCGGCCGTGCTCCTGGATGACTCGGGCAAGGATATCCGGCTCCTCGGCCTCGCGGTCGATCCCGCCCATCGCGGGGAGGGGTTTGGCCGGTCGCTGACCGATGCTCTCGCCGCCCGTTATCCGGGCCGCCGGCTCTTCATCATCGAAAACGTGCCGGAAGGCCTGCTCGACCGCTTCATGCGGCGGATCGGCTGGCGGAAAAGTAGCCTCACCCAGTCCGAGATGGCGATCGATCTCATCTAGTCGCCGAGTTCGATCCAGGCCGGCGCGTGGTCGCTCGCATGTTCGCGGCCGCGAATGTGGCGGTCGACGCCGGCTGCCTGCAACCGGTCCGCGATCGAGGGGCTGAGCAACAGGTGGTCGAGCCGCAGGCCGGCGTCTCGGCCCCAGGCGTTCCTGAAATAATCCCAGAACGTATAGATGCGCTCGCCCGGGTGCAGCTTGCGGATCGCGTCGGTCCAGCCTTGTTCCTGCAGCCGGGAAAAAGCCTCTCGTACCTCCGGCCGGAACAGCGCGTCATCCCGCCAGCGTTCCGGTTTGTAGACATCGAGATCGGTCGGCATGACGTTATAGTCGCCGGCAAGGACGATGGGTGCACCCGTCTCCAGCAGCGCCTGAGCATGCGCCAGAAACCGCTCGTACCAGGCAAGCTTGTAGGCGAACTTCGGCCCCGGGGCGGGATTGCCGTTCGGAGCATAGAGGCAGGCGATCAGCACGCCCTGCACGGCGGCTTCGATATAGCGGCTGTGAAGGTCCTCCGGATCGCCCGGCAGGCCGCGGCGGGTCTCGATCGGATCCGCACCGCGGGCAAGGATTGCAACGCCGTTCCAGCTTTTCTGGCCGTGCCAGGCGGCGCCGTAACCCGCCTTCTCGATCGCCTTTGCCGGAAACTTCTCCTGCGGCGCCTTCAGCTCCTGCAGACAGACCACGTCCGGCGCCGCCTCCTCGAGCCATTCGAGGAGCAAGCCGAGGCGACCGTTGACGCCGTTCACATTGAAGGTCGCGATCTTCATGGATGCATCAACGTCGAGGCCGGCATTTGGATGCGGTTAAGCTTGTGAACAAAAGCGTTTTACAAATTAGCAAAACGTTCAGGGATAGTCTGGAAGATGCCTTTTCAATCGACCGCGCCGCATCCGCGCGGCAAAAACTATTTGTGGAGAGGGCCGTCGATGGCGGAAGCAATCGAAAATAGCGTGCGCGAGTTCATCGCGGAGAATTTTCTGTTCCGCGCCGACGCAGAGGTTTCGAACAACCAGTCGCTGCTCGAAAGTGGCGTGATCGATTCCACCGGCGTGCTCGAACTGATCGCCTTTCTGGAGCAGACCTACGGCATCACCGTCGCCGACGAGGAAATCGTTCCGGAAAACCTCGACAGCATCGACAACATGACCAGCTACCTCACGACCAAGCTGGCAGCGGCCTGAGGCTGCGCCGATGCGCATAGAGGCCCGGCTCCGCGACAGCGCCAGACGTTTCGGCGACAAATGCGCGCTCGTTGCGGGCGACACCCGGCTGACCTATGCGGAACTCGATGCCTCATCCGACCGGCTCGCCGCCAGCCTTGCCCGCAGCGGCGTCAAGCCCGGCGACCGGGTGCTGATGGTGCTGGACAACGGCCATGAAGCAGTCATCAGTTTCTTTGGCCTCTGGAAGGCGGGCGCCGTGCCCTGCCCGCTTTATTCCTCCATCAAGGCCGAAAAGCTTTCGGTCATCCTGAACAGCACCGAGGCTTACGCGATCATTACCCAGGGCCGTCAGCGGGCAACCGTGGATGCGGCCATTGCCATGGCGAAGATGCAGCCGCTGACGATCGTCGCGCAGGCGGATGCCGGCGACGATCTCGGTTATGGATTGCGGTTCGAAGATCTGCTCAGCAGTGAGGTGTCTGTTCCGCTCGGGGAGCTCGAAAACACCGAAGCGCTGGCGCTGTTGCTCCACACCTCGGGCTCCACCGGCCAGCCGAAGGGCGTGATGCTGACCCACGCCAATGTCGAGGCGGCCTGCGAGGCGATTGTCGCCTATCTCGGCAACACGCCTGACGACGTCGTGCTTAGCGTCCTGCCGCTGTCCTTCGGCTACGGCATCACCCAGGTGGTAACGATGGTGATGGCCGGGGGTACGCTGGTTCTCGAAAAGAGCTTCGCCTTTCCGCGGAAGATCCTGGAACGGCTGGCAGAGGTGAAGGCGACGGGTTTCCCGCTCGTGCCGCCGATGGCCGCTCTGATTACCGGCATGAAGGATCTGGAGCCCGGCTTTCTGCCGCATCTGCGCACCATCACCAGCGCCGCCGCGGCCATGCCGCCGGCCATTGCCGAACGGCTGCATCAGCTTTTTCCCGACACCCGGCTTTTCCTGATGTACGGCCAGACGGAATGTCTGCGTGCCACCTACCTGCCGCCTGAAGAGGTTTCCCGCAGGCCGCTTTCGGTCGGCCGCGCCATTCCCGGCACCAGCGCTTTCGTGATCGACGAGGACGGACGTCCCGCCCCTTCGGGTACGATCGGTGAACTTGTCGTCGAGGGGCCGCATGTGATGTCCGGTTACTGGGGCAACGGCCTGACCTCCTTGCGTGCGCTTTCGCCGGTTGCGGATGGCAGACGGCTGCATACGGGCGACCTCTTTCGCGCCGATGCGGACGGTTTTCTCTATTTCATCAGCCGGCGCGACGACATTATCAAGACACGCGGAGAAAAGGTCAGCCCGCAGGAAGTCGAGCGCGCGCTCTATGCGCTGCCCGGCATCAAGGAAGCGGCAGTTGGCGGCATCGACGACCCGATCTTCGGCCAGGTCGTCCGCGCCTATGTGGTGGTGGAGGACGGCGTGACGCTGACCGAGCGGGAAATCATCCGCCACTGCGCCCAGTTGCTCGAAGATTACATGGTGCCGAAAAGCGTCGAGTTCCGCGACGCGCTGCCGCGCACGACGACCGGCAAGATCCGGCTCGGCGCCGATGAAACAGACACAGTCACACGGGGGAATGTCGCATGATCCAGAGCCTGAAGCAGGCCCAGAAGGCGGGGAAATTCTCAGCCGAGACGCTGAAGCTCGACGAGGAGGCCGAGATCGAGCGCATCTGCGGCTGGCTGCGCGAGACAGTGCTGAAGGATTTGCGTAAACGCGGCGCAGTGCTCGGACTTTCGGGTGGCATCGATTCCAGCGTCACCGCGGCTCTTTGCGCCCGCGCGCTCGGTCCGGGCAAGGTGACGGGCATCTTCATGCCGGAACACGATTCCGATCCGGACAGCCTGAAACTCGGCAAAGCGCTTGCAGAAGCGGTCGGCGTCGAGACCGTGCTCGAAGATATCGGTCCGGCGCTTGCCGCGGCCGGCTGTTATACCCGCCGCGATGGCTTCATCCGCCAGATCGTTCCGGAATTTTCCGAAGGCTGGGGCTGCAAGGTGGTGCTCGAAAATGCGCTGACCGGCCGCGGTTACAACATTTCCTGGCTGGTAGTCGCCAATCCGGCCGGTGAGCAGAGCCGCCATCGCATGCCGCTCGAGGTCTATCTCGGCATGATCGCGGCCGCCAACATGAAACAGCGCACCCGCAAGCAGATCGAATATTACCATGCCGACCGGCTGAACTTTGCCGTCGCCGGCACGCCGAACCGCCTCGAATACGACCAGGGCTTCTTCGTGAAGAACGGCGATGGCGCGGCAGACTTCAAGCCGATCGCGCATCTCTACAAGAGCCAGGTCTATCAGCTTGCCGAAGCCCTCGGCGTACCCGCCGATATTCGCCGGCGCCCGCCGACGACGGACACATGGTCGCTGCCGCAGGGCCAGGACGAATATTATTTCTCGCTTCCCTATGATCGCATGGATCTTTGCCTCTACGGGCTCGACAATGGCATAGCGCGGGAAGAGGTCGGCGACGCCGCCGGCCTGACGCCGGACGAGGTCGATGCCGTCTGGCGTAATATCGCCTCGAAGCGCAAGGTGGCGGAATATCTGCATGCCGAGCCGGTGACCATGCTCGGTTAGTGGGTTCGACTGAGACGTCTCAGTCGAACCGGTCACCGATCAGCCGCGTCCAGCTTTCGCCGGCAAGCCCGCTGATCAGCGCCTGCCCGGACCTGATCGGTTCCAGTAGGCTCTTGTCGCGCGCCTGCGCGACATAGAACGAGCGGCCGTAAAATATCGTCTTGCGGCTCATCAGCGCCGGGGTCAGCCACGGATGTCCGCTGCCGCGTATGCCGGAGCATCCTATCTCGTAGGCGTGCGCGAACAGGTCGTCCAGGAGGTCCGGGGTCGCATTCGGGGCTGACAGCGCCTGCAACAGCCAGCCGATTTCGCCAGGACCAGCAAAATAGACGTAAGCTGCGACCGGTCGCCCGTCGGGAGCAAAGCCGACGCGCCACTCGGGGTAACCGAAACTCCGCTTGTCCTCAGCCTGCCTCAGAAACCATCCCAAAGAATGACCATCCCAGCGCGGGCGAAGGGGATAATTCAGGGCAAGCGTCAGAAGTGACGTACCGAATTCTTCGCGGGTGACATCCCGGAAGGTGATCCTGGAGGCGCTGCGATCGGCCGGACGAAGAGGTGTCATGCGGGTCAAAGCTGCGCCGCGATCGGCAATCCGACCGAGGGGACGTAAAAGGGTTGCGGGCCGCAACCGCCTGGCGAGGATCTCGACCGCTGCGGAAGCCGGACGGAGGATGCGCAGCCAGTTCATGCTATAGCCGGGATCGAGCGGATGGCCGGCCTTCTGCCACATGCCGAGCGCCGTGGCATTGGCGGTCTCTGTCAGCGAGATATCCTGCGGGCCGGTGAGGAAGGAGCGCAGCAGCCGCGCACCGGCGAGTGGATTTTCCTTCGGGTTCCGAACCATCATCGAGCCGGCAAAGGCTGCGCGAAGCGGCCGGCCATCGAGCTCCAGCCGCGACGGAAAGACGCCGATGAAACCGGAGACCCTTCCATCAGCCTCCGCAAACACCTTGGACCGGATGTCGGGCTCAGCCCAGGGATGATCGAAAAAGGCTTCTTCCAGATAGGCGATCAATGAGGGCGACGGCGCTTTCGACTTGCGAAACGTCTCCTGGAAAAGCTGCGCTACCGCTTCGATATCACCGCGCTCGAAATCGCGGACCGTGCCCGCCTCCGTCTTTCCCGTCATCGCCGTCCCCTTGTCACGAGGACCTTGCATCAGGAGAATTAAATAAACGAAAAGAGGCCTCGCAACGCGGAGCCTCCGGATTTCTATTGGCTGGACGCTTACATCCAGTAGGGCGGAACCCCATAATAGTCGTAGATGGTCCGACCCTTGTCGTTGAACCAGGTATCGTCGTCCAGATCACGGTAGCGCGGGGCACCGGTGATCTGGTCCTTGGTCAAGTCGATGCGGTAGCCGTCGAGCTGCTCGTCATAACGAAGCTTTTCCCAAGGCAGCGGGTAATAGTCGTCACCGATGCCGAGAAAGCCGCCGAAGCTCAAGACCGCATATCCGACGCGGCCGCCGCGCTTTTCGAGAAGCACGCGAACGATGGAGCCGATATGCTCGCCGTCGGCGCCATAAACCTTTGTCCCTTCGACCTTGTCGCTGGCGATCAGCGATGGGCTGTCCTTGACATAGGGGTCCTGTCCGGCTCGTGGTTCTTGATGCAACATTTGCGCGCCTCCTTTGTGATTCCTCATGCATTTTGTTAGGTTGGGAAAACGCCATAGCCTTTCGGATGTTCCGCTGTTCGTCCAAATACGCTCGCCCACGCCCTCTTTGACGTTTACGTCAAGGTTAGATAGCTGTTTAAATCTGCGCCTATGGCTTGATGCTATCGTGGCATGGCATAAGCTGTTGTTCGCGGGGAGGTGGAGGACCTGGCCCGCACGCGCCGGGAAAGCGCGGGATAACAAGAAAAACGATAGAGGAGGTCCAGCATGAACGAAGTCACCGCACGTACCGGTGCCAATCCGCCCAAGATCTGGCTTGCCTCCTACCCGCCGACCGTGCCGGCCGAAATCCCGCCGCTGCAGCATCAATCCCTCGGAGCACTGTTCGAGGAAAGCTGCGCGCGCTATGCCGACCGCCCCGCCTTTTCGAGCATGGGCAAGGCGCTCACCTACCGAGCGCTCGAAGCGGAAAGCCGCAAGGTCGGCGCCTGGCTGCAGGCCCAGGGCCTGGTCAAGGGCGACCGCGTGGCGGTGATGCTGCCGAACATTCTCCAGAACCCGGTGATCGTCTACGGCATCCTTCGCGTCGGCATGGTCGTCGTCAACATCAACCCGCTCTATACGCCGCGCGAACTGGCCTACCAGCTCAAGGATGCCGGTGCCAAGGCGATCTTCGTACTTGAAAACTTTGCCCACACCGTACAGCAGGCCTTGCCGCAGACGGAGATCAAGCACGTCGTCGTCGCCACGATGGGCGACATGCTCGGCTTGAAGGGCCATATCGTCAATCTGGTCGTGCGCAAGGTGAAGAAACTGGTGCCGGAATGGTCGCTGCCATCGGCCCGAAGCTTCAAGCAGGTGATTGCCGAAGGCGCCCGGCAAACGATGAATGCGGTCGAGGTCTCGCCTCGCGATATCGCCTTCCTGCAGTATACGGGCGGCACGACCGGCATCTCCAAGGGCGCGATCCTCACCCATGCCAACCTGCTTGCCAACAAGGAACAGATGGCCCTGTGGCTGGAAACCGCCTTCCTCAACAAGCCGCGCCCGGAGCAGATCCAGTTCCTCTGCGCACTGCCGCTCTATCACATCTTTGCGCTGACGGTGAATTCGCTGATGGGGGTTGCCACCGGCAGCCATAATATCCTGATCGCCAACCCGCGTGACATTCCGGCCTTCGTCAAGGAACTGCAGAAGTACAAGATCCACGTCTTCCCCGGGCTCAACACGCTGTTCAATGCGTTGATGAACAATCCGGACTTCCAGAAGCTGGATTTCTCCTCGATGATCCTTGTTTTTGGCGGCGGCATGTCGGTGCAGCGACCGGTCGCCGAACGTTGGCTGAAGATGACCCATAGCCAGATCACCGAAGGTTACGGCCTGTCGGAAACCTCGCCGGTCGCCACCGCAAACCGGCTCGACGCCACCGAATTCAGCGGCATGATCGGGCTTCCCATATCGTCCACGGAAATCTCGATTCGTAACGACGACGATTCTGAGGTGGAACTCGGCGATGTCGGCGAGATCTGCATCCGCGGCCCGCAGGTGATGGCCGGTTACTGGAACCGCCCGGACGAAACCGCCAAGGTCATGACGGCGGACGGTTATTTCCGGACCGGCGACATGGGCTACATGGACCGCCAGGGCTATACCAAAATCGTCGACCGCAAGAAGGACATGATCCTCGTCTCCGGCTTCAACGTCTATCCGAACGAGGTCGAGGAAGTCGTGGCGACCCATCCCGGCGTGCTGGAATGTGCAGCGATCGGCGTGCCGGACGAACATTCCGGCGAGGCGGTGAAGCTCTTCGTGGTCAAGAAGGACCCGAACCTGACGGAGGCGGACGTCAAGGCCCATTGCGTGACCAACCTGACCGGCTACAAGCGCCCGCGTTTCATCGAATTCCGCACCGAGCTGCCGAAATCCAATGTCGGCAAAATCCTGCGGCGGGAGCTGCGCGGCTAACCTACCGTTGCAACGCTGCGACAGATGACGACCAAGCGTGTGCCGTAAAGCCGGAATCCTTCCGTTAGCGGTGGACGATGCGGCAGTCCTTGATTAGCCCTTTCCGCGGGGGCTGGGCAAAGCATGTTGGAGTTCGCTTGGAAAGCCGCGCCGGATTTTCGTTTCATGTGATTGCCGTTCTCACGGTGCTGAGCGTTCTTGCAGGTTGTGCGGGGCGCCCCGAAGGCGTGCTCATTCCGACCCAGACGCAAGCAGCCGGGACCTCGAAGGTTGACGTGCTGGTGGCAACTACGCGACGCCCGACAGAGACGCCCGGCGTGCTGTTTTCCGGCGAGCGCGGCAAGGAACCTGTCGTCACCGAGATTGCCGTTTCCATCCCGCCCGACAAGGCTCGCGAAGTCGGGCAGGTGCAGTGGCCATCAAAGCTGCCCGCCAATCCGGCCAAGGAGTTCGCGACGGTTTCCGTGACGCCGCTTGCCACCTCGGCGGCTCAATCCTGGCTCAAGGGCCACCTGGGCAAGAGCAGGCGGGTGTTCGTCTTCGTGCACGGGTTCAACAACCGCTACGAGGACGCAGTTTATCGTTTCGCCCAGATCGTCCACGACTCCAATGCGGATGTGGCTCCGGTCCTGTTCACCTGGCCGTCGCGCGGCAGCATCTTTGCCTATAACTACGACAAGGAAAGCACCAACTATTCCCGCGATGCGCTGGAGGAGATGCTGCGACGGCTGGCGAAAGAACCGAATGTCGACGAGATCACCGTCATGGCCCATTCGATGGGATCGTGGCTGACCGTCGAGGCACTCCGGCAGATGGCGATCCGCGACGGCCGGGTGGCGCCGAAGATCCAGAACGTCATCCTTGCCTCCCCCGACCTCGATGTCGACGTGTTCGGCCAGCAGCTTGCCGAGATCGGCGAGAAGCGGCCGCATTTCACGCTGTTCGTTTCCCGCGACGATCGGGCGCTCAGCCTGTCGCGACGGATTTCCGGCAATATCGACCGGCTCGGCCAGGTGGATCCGACCGTCGAACCCTATCGCAGCGAATTCGAGAAAGCCGGCATTGTCGTGCTCGACCTCACCGCGCTGAAGACCGGCGACCGGCTGAACCACGGAAAATTTGCCGAAAGCCCGGAGGTGGTGAAGCTGATCGGCAACCGGCTGATCGCCGGGCAGACGGTGACCGACTCGGACGTCGGGCTCGGCGAGACGCTCGGCGCCGTGGCCCTCGGCACGGCTCAGACCGTGGGTAGCGCCGCCAGCGTAGCCGTCAGCACGCCGATCGCCATCTTCGATCCGACCACCCGCCGGAACTACAAGGACCAGGTCGACCGCTTCGGCAATTCGGTCGGCAATGCCGTCGAAACGGCGGTTGGACAATAAACGCATCGCTGCCACGGCCGTGCTTGATTTGACATCAAAACGGAATAGGTTCCCGATCATCCCATTTCGAGTGCCGAGGAATCACCCATGCAGGCCATCGTCCAAGACCTGAAGTCCACCGTCGCGAAAACCAATGCCACGGATATCCGTGCCGCCTTCGCAGCCGATTCCGGCCGTTTCGCAAAGTTCAGCGCCGTTTTCGACGACCTCCTGATGGACTATTCCAAGACGGGCGTGAACGACGAGATCATGGCGCTGCTCGACAAGCTGGCAGATGCCGGCGGCGTTGCCGCCAAGCGCGAAGAAATGTTTTCGGGCGTCGCGATCAACTTCACCGAAGGCCGCGCCGTGCTGCACACGGCACTGCGCAATCGCTCCAATACGCCCGTTCTGGTCGACGGCAAGGACGTGATGCCGGACGTCAACGGCGTGCTCGCCGCCATGGGCAAGTTTGCCGACGGCATCCGCTCGGGCGCGCTCACGGGCGCGACCGGCAAGAAGATCACCGATGTCGTCAATATCGGCATCGGCGGCTCGGACCTCGGCCCGGTCATGGTCACGCTGGCGCTGGCGCCTTTCCATGACGGCCCACGGGCGCATTTCGTCTCCAACGTCGATGGCGCTCATATCGCCGACACGCTGAAGCTGCTCGACGCTGAAACGACGCTGTTCATCGTCGCCTCGAAGACCTTCACCACCATCGAGACCATGACCAATGCAGCCTCGGCGCGTGCCTTTATCGCCGACAAGCTCGGGGAAGCAGCCGTCCGTCATCACTTCTGCGCCGTCTCCACCGCGCTCGACAAGGTCGCCGCCTTCGGCATCGAGAGCGATCGCATCTTCGGGTTCTGGGATTGGGTCGGCGGACGGTATTCGATCTGGTCGGCAATCGGCCTACCTTTGATGATCGCCGTCGGCCCAGAGAACTTCGGTAAGTTCCTGGATGGCGCGCATGCGATGGACACCCATTTCCGCACCGCGCCGGTGCGCCAGAACCTGCCGATGTTGCTTGGCCTGATCGGCTTCTACCACCGCAACGTTCTCGGATATCCGTCGCGCGCTATCCTGCCCTATGACCAGCGGCTGCTGCGCTTCCCGGCCTATCTGCAGCAGCTCGACATGGAATCGAACGGCAAGGGCGTGACGATCGACGGCACGCCGGTCGAGGGCAATTCCGGTCCTGTCGTCTGGGGCGAACCCGGCACCAACGGCCAGCACGCCTTCTATCAGCTCATCCACCAGGGCACGACCGTTATCCCGGCCGAGTTCATGATCGCCGCCAACAGTTTCGAACCGCACCTGCGCCACCAGCACGAGCTGCTGATCGCCAACGTCCTGGCGCAGTCGGAAGCGCTGATGAAGGGCCGCACCTTCGAGGAGGCCAAGAAGCAGCTGACCGACAAGGGCATGGATGACAAGCAGGCCGATTTCATCGCGCCACATCGCGTCTTCACCGGCAACCGCCCTTCGATCACCTTCGTCCACGACAAGCTGACACCGTTTGCGCTCGGCCGGCTGATCGCGCTCTACGAACATCGGGTGTTCGTCGAAGGCGTGCTCTTCCGCATCAACTCGTTCGACCAGTGGGGCGTCGAGCTCGGCAAGGAACTGGCGACCGGCCTGCTGCCCGTCGTGGAAGGCAAGGAAAGCGCCAGCAGCCACGACGCCTCGACGCAAGGGCTGGTGAAGGCGCTGCTAGCGGCCCGGAAATGAAGTTTCGGCCCTCATCAGGGGGCCGAACTATTTCCCTTTGCAGACCGAAGATAGAATCTCAGAGACCTATCTCGCGGGCGAAGGGCGGGTTGGCGCCCGCCCGCGATACCGTGACGGCGGCGGCCTTTGCGCCGAGTGCGAGAGCTTTGCTCACGGCATCCTCGGTTAAGCCCGCGACCTTTTCCTTGGTCAGCAGGTCCTGCATCTTCAGCGAGGCCAGAATGCCGGCGTCGAACGTATCGCCGGCACCGACCGTATCGACCACCGTGACGCGCTCGCTCGGGACCGAGACCTTGAAGCTCTTGGTATAGCCGGTCGCCCCATCCGCGCCACGAGTGAGGACCACCAGCTTGGCGCCCTGTTCCAGCCAATGCGCAGCTAGCGCGTCATGGTCGCCCTGCATGCCGAACCAGTCCAGATCCTCATCGGAAAACTTGATGATGTCGGACATGGCGGCCATCCGGCGGACGCGGTCCATGTGCTTCGGCTTGTCCTTGATGAAGCCTGGGCGGATGTTCGGATCGAAGGAGATCACCCGCTTGCGGTATTCGCGCGCCATCAGCGCCTCGTAGGTCGCGCCACAGGGTTCGGGGATCAGGCTGATCGCGCCGAAATGCATGGCCTCGCAGTCATCGCCGAGCACCGGCAGGTCGGCCTCGGTGATCATCCGGCCGGCAGTGCCTTCGTCGTAGAATGCATAGGTCGCCTGGCCGTTGACGAGTTTCACGAAGGCAATCGTGGTCGGGCGAGAAGAGACAGCCGCAAGGCTGTAGTCCACGCCGCTCTTTGCCAACGTGTCCCGCAGGACATCGCCCATCAAGTCATCGGAAATGCCGGTGAAAAACGCGGTCGGCTGCCCGAGCCGCCCAAGCGCGATCGCGGTGTTGAAGATCGCGCCGCCGGCGTAAGGCGCAAAGCCTTTTTCACCGAGCGTGGTGTCACGCGGAAGCATATCGATCAGGGCTTCGCCGCAGCACAAAATCATAAAAATCCTCCCGCGCGCTTTCTCAGCAGTTTTTCAATCGATTAAGCGAGCTTTTGCCAAAAGGCTAGAGCAAAAAATCAGAGCGCTATCTCGCTCACGCCGCCATTGCGTCCCGACCAGGCCAGCGGCGCATCGAGAAAGGCCTCGACCTCCGACAGCGTGTTGTCGTCGAAAAGCTTGCCTTCGCGGGCTGCCGCGAGCACGTTGCGCCAGGTGGCGATGTGGTGAAGCTTCACCTGGCCGTTCGAGAAACGCTCGTAGGCTTCTGGGAAAATATCATAGAAGAACAGCGCGATGCCGTGATCGACAGTGGCGCCGGCTGCGCGGATCGCGTCGATGAACTGAAACATGCTGCCGCCGGCGGTCGTCAGGTCCTCGATGACCAGCACGCGCGCGCCTTCCGGCAGATGGCCCTCGATCTGCGCATTACGGCCGTGACCCTTCGGCGCCTTGCGGACATAGATCATCGGCAAGCCCAAGCGTTCGGCAAGGAAAGCCGCGAAGGGGATGCCCGCCGTCTCACCGCCGGCAACGCAGTCGAACTTCTCGAAACCGGCGTCGCGCATGACCGTCGCGGCCGCAAAATCCATGATCGCCGAGCGGATGCGCGGATAGGAAATCAGCTTTCGGCAGTCGATATAGACCGGGCTCATCAGGCCGGAGGCGAACTTGTAGGGCTTGTCGGCGCTGAAATGAACCGCTCCGATCTCCCAGAGCATCTTTGCCATCAGTTCGGCCATCACGCCGCGGTCTGGAAATGTGGTTTGAATCATGCGCCCGCTCCTTTTGTCAAAACCACGCGCCGCAATAGCAGCATGCGGCAGAGTATGCCAGACGATGTGGAAAATAAGGAGGGGATCAGGCGGTGGTGCGGGTTTCGGTCAGGTCCACCGGCCGCAGATAGCCCGCGACATGCACGCGGTCGCGGCCGGCCCGTTTTGCTTCGTAGAGCGCGGTGTCGGCAAGGCTCAGCACTGTTTCGAAAGGCTGGCCTTTCGGGGCACCGACCGCCACACCGGCGCTGACGGTGCATTTCAGCATAGCCTCGCCGATGACGATGTCGCGGGCGGCGAAGCGGCGGGAGATGTCGTTGGCGATCCGCTCAGCCCGTCCGGGAAGGACTCCGTCGAGGATCATCACGAATTCCTCGCCGCCAAGCCGCGCGACGGTATGGCGGGTTTTCATGCCGCTCGCGAGGTCTTCGGCAAACAACCTCAGCACCTGGTCGCCGGCGGCATGGCCATGCTGATCGTTGATGGACTTGAACCGGTCGATATCGAAAACGATGACCGCGGTCGACGAACCGAGCGTGCGATGGGCATGCTGCTCGAAGAGAGCGCGGCGGTTGAGAAGCCCTGTCAGCGCATCGGTCATCGCCTCGTGGCGATGGTGGGCCGCCATGCGCCACTGGTGGAGCGCCAGCGACAGCGCGCCGATGCCGGTCATGCCGGCGATGCAGACAGCGATATTGAGGTTTTCGGCCCAGTTGTCGGGCGCGTGGCCCAGCACCCATTGTTGCCCGTCGATCAGGACGACGGCACATAGCGCGAAAGACACCGCGGTGGCGGCGTAGAGCACCGCCATTCCGATGAGCGGTCCCGGCGCCTCCCGGCGTGCCCGCCAATATTGCCTGGCGGTTTCGAGGAGTAGCCCCGCCGTGGCAAGATTCATGACGATGAACCCGAGGCCATCGAGGCCGGCAATCATCAATGGCAGGCCGAAAGTGACGGAAGCAGCGGTAATGGCACCGGCCATGACCCAGGGCCGGGTCCCGCTGCGGAACTGCACCGATGCGGCATAGATCGTGCCGAACCCCGCCATCAGGAACGTGTAGGCGATCGAGGCACCCATGACGTCGGCCTCGACCGTATAGGAACTATAGGCGAAAATGCCCGAGACAGTGAGGCAGAGCGCGATGACAAGGGTAAGAAGGAAGGAATCGGTGCGACGCGAATACCATGTGCCGAACAGCGTCACCATCAGGCACGCCGCCGAGACGCCCAGCGCGAGCAGAAGAGAATGGTAGTCGAGCATCATGCCTAGCTTTCTCTTCGGGTACATCCCCGCGCGAAAATCTTGGGCGCCAAGCTAAGCCCGGATTCTATCCAAAAGGTTACCGGATCGATCACGTGTTATCTGTCCCATCCGAAGCCGTTTCATCAGCAATCTCGTTTATAGATCGCCGCGAACTACACGGAATGGATGTACATCCAGGTCCCGCGTCGCTATGCATTCTCCATCGCACACAGGGGGAGCGTTTCCATATGTCCGTAAATTTTCTTAGGGCATTTCTTGCCGTCGTCGCCATGGTTGCGGTTTCCATTGCCACTCCAGTCCAGGCCGCATCCTATAAGGAACTGGTCAGCCAAGGGTACAAGACGGGCAAGCTGACACGCGGCCCGAGCGGCGCGCAAGGCTGGATCCTATCGAAAGACAAGACCCGAGAATTCTGCCTGATGACAGCGACGTCCGCCTATGTCGGAAAAAACGGCATGGTTGCTTTCACGTCAGCGGGACGCCAGGTCAAGATCGACCGAAAGGTCTTCGAAAGCCATGCCGGCAGCGCAGGCCCCCTACCGCAGCTCGAAGACCTGAATGCCGGTCGGCCAAGCCCGGACGATGTCGGTGTATGCCGCCCCGTGAAATAGGGAGTTGATCTGACGGCTCCGGAGGGACGTCACGCGACGTCCCAGTGCAGCGGGAACATCGGATCGAAGACCGTGATCGGCCCGGCGTCGCTGTCGCGCTTGTCTGGAAACTTCACCGGCTCGTCGCGCTTTTCAAGCGTGATGGTCTCTTCGTTCGGCTTCAGTCCGTACCAGGCCGGGCCGTTGAGCGAGGTGAACGCCTCCAGCTTGTCGAGCGCATTGTCATCCTCGAACACATGCGCGAGGCAGCTCATGGTGTTGACCGACGTGTAGATGCCGGCGCAGCCGCAGGCGCATTCCTTCAGCGGATCGACATGAGGGGCGGAATCGGTGCCGAGGAAGAAGCGCGCATCACCGGATGTCGCTGCCGCCCGCAGTGCGAGGCGATGGTTCTCGCGCTTGGCGACCGGCAGGCAGTAATAATGTGGGCGAATGCCGCCGACCAGGATGGCATTGCGATTGATGATCAGGTGGTGGGTGGTGATCGAACCGGCGAGATTTCCCTTCGACGACTTGATGTAATCGATGCCATCGGCGGTCGTCACGTGCTCCATGGTGACTTTCAGTTCCGGCAGGCGTTTGCGCAGCGGATCGAGCACCGTTTCGATGAAGACGGCTTCGCGGTCGAAGATGTCCACTTCCGGGGTGGTCACCTCGCCATGCACGCAGAGCGGCAGGCCGATCTTCGCCATGCGTTCCAGAACCGGCATCGCCTTGTTGAAATCGCGCACGCCGCCATGGGAATTGGTGGTGGCACCAGCGGGATAAAGCTTCACGGCCGAGATCAGTCCGCTCTTGCTTCCCTCCTCCACATCGTCCGGATCGGTATGTTCCGTCAGGTAGAGCGTCATCAGCGGTTCGAAGCGGTCACCAGCCGGAAGCGCCGCGAGAATGCGCTCGCGATAGGCCCTGGCATCCGAGGTCGTCACCACCGGCGGCACCAGGTTGGGCATGACGATGGCACGCGCGAAATGCCGGCTGGTATCGCCGATCACCGCCTGCAAGACGTCGCCGTCGCGCAGGTGCAGGTGCCAGTCATCGGGGCGGCGGAGCGTGAGCGTTTTCATGGGAAGCTTCCGGACGTGATCGATTTGTCCGCCATAACATCAATGGCTCGGCCAAAACAATCCGATCATGCGAGGAACCTACAATCCAGCAGGCCCGATGCAGATTACTTCTCACGCAAACGTGCGGGATCCAAAGGCTCATCGCGCACGAAAGATGAAAGGCACACGGAACCGGCGCCCGCTAGCAGCGTTCGTTAAGCAATCTGAAGAATCAGTAAATCGGAGCGAACAATGAAATCCCGCTTCTCCAAAGTCAACAGGGGTTTTGCGATTGCCACAGGTACTGCTGCAGCGCTCTGCGCGCTGACCGTTTCGCTAGGCGCAGAGGAGCGGGCCAACCTGCAACTCGCGTCTGCCATGCAGACGGAGTGCGATCGGCTCGCCGGCAGCCCCTACGATCAGCAGCGCAACGGCGAATTCGCCCCGGTCGGCATTTCCGATATAGACGGCACCGCGGTGGACGCCTGCCGCATGGCCTATGACACGACCGGCAACCCGCGCTTCGCCTATCAGCTCGGCCGGGCTCTCAACAAGACCCAGCAGGCCGGCCAGGCGATGAGCGCATATGACATTGCGGTCAAGGCGGGGTATCCCGCCGCCAAGGTCAATTTCGGCATGCTGATGGGCCGGCTCGGCGACGAGCGATCCGAATTCCAGTTCTATACGGAAGCCGCCAACAGCGGCAACGTTCTTGCCGCCTACAATCTCGGTGTCGCCTATCGCGATGGCCTCGGCACCCAGCCGGATGTCAAGCGGGCGCTCAGTTGGTTTGAAAAGGCGGCAGCGGAAGGCGACGATACCGCTGCCTTCAACATTGGCGCGATCTATGACGAAGGCCACCTCGTAGAGCAGGACGACCAGACCGCGATCGCCTGGTACGACCTTGCGGCCCAGCGCGGCAATGCCGATGCAATGATCAATCTCGGGCTGATGTACGAAGCCGGCGAAGGCATCGAAGCAAATGCTCTGAAGGCTGCCGAAATGTACGGCAAAGCTGCCGAGAAGGGCGACGTCTTCGGCGCCTACAAATTCATGCAGATGCAGGAGCTGGGTGTTGTCCCGGGTCCGAGCGCCCCTGCAACGACCGAAGGGGTCAATTCGCTGGTGCTGAAGCCGGGCGACATGGAACAGACGACCGGCAACGGCAAGGAAATCTGAAAGCTCAGATTTCTCCGGCGGACGGCCCCCATACGTCAGTCATCGCAAAGCCGTCCGACAGCGGGTCAAATGGATCGAGTGCGATCTGATGCAGACCGAAGGTGAACCCGCGGCCGGTGATCGTCGGAATGATCGCCGGCTTTCCGGCGACCTCCGTTTCGGACGCCAGTCCCACCTCGAACTGGGAACCGATGATCGACCGTGACTTGAAGACGTCCCCCACCTTTACCTTGCCGCGCGCATGGAGCGCTGCCAGATTGGCGGAATTGCCGGTGCCGCAGGGCGAACGGTCCGCCCTCCCCGGCCACATTGTCGTGCAGGTGCGCACCGTACCGTCGGCCTCCGTATCGCGGAACATCACATAAGCGACGCCTGAGATCGCCGGAATTTCCGGATGCACGACCTCGACCTGCCTGTTGATCAGGTCCTTCAGCACCATGCCTGCCTGGACGAGTGCTGCCGCATTGCCCTTCTCGATGGTCAGGCCGATCTGGCCGACATCCACCAGTCCGTAAAAGATCCCGCCATAACAAAGGTCGAGGGTGATCTCGCCCCATGACGGGGTCTGAACCTTGACGTCGAGTTGATGCACGAAGGACGGCACCATGGTGAGCTTCACCTTCTCGCAGCGGCCGTCGCGGCAGGTTGCCGTTGCCCGCACGAGGCCGGCGGCGGTTTCCAGCGTCACGACGGTCTCAGGCTCCTGCATTTCGACGATGCCGGATTCCAGAAGCGCCGTTGTCACGCAGATCGAGTTCGACCCGGAACTCGCATGTGCCTGGTCCGGCTGCAGGATGATGAAGGCGGCGTCCGCATCAGGATGTTTCGGCGGTAGCAGCAGGTTGACCGAGCCGATCGGCGCTCCGCGCGGCTCGAGGCAGAGGAAGCGGCGAAGTTCATTGCCCTTCGGATCGGTGTTCAGCCAGCGAAGCTGATCGGCAACCGTTTCGCCCGGGATCTTCGGCACGCCGCCGATCGCGACCTTGCCGATCTCACCCTCGCAATGAACGTCCAGCAGCTGGATCGTGCGCTTCCATCTCATCCCATATGCTCCCGATCAGACGTGGCGAGTGATGCCGCCATCAACGCGGATGTTCTGGCCGGTGATGTATCCCGCACCATCCGAAAGGAGGAAGGCGGCTGTCTTCGCAACTTCCTCCACCTGTCCGACGCGCTTCATCGGTACCTTTTCCGCCGTCCCCGGCTTGTGGTCGAGACTGTCGATGAAACCAGGCAGGATGCAGTTCATGCGGATGTTGTCGGCGGCATAACGGTCCGAATAGAGTTTGGTGAAGGCGCCGGCGGCGGCGCGATAGGTGCACGAGACCGGGAAGATCAATGACGGCTCGTAAGCCGCGAAAGTTGTGATGTTGACGAAGGCGCCCTTGCCTTGGCTCAGCATGACCGGCGTCACCAGGCGCGCCATGCGCACCAGAGACAGGATCATCATGTCCGAACCGAGCGTCCAGTCCTCGTCGCTGATATCGAGCAGGTCGCCCTTCGGCGGGTGGCCAGTATGATTGACCACGGCATCGACGCGGCCATAGGTCTTCATGGTGAGGTCGAAAATCGCCTGGATGTCCTCGGCCTTTTCCGCGACGCCCCGCGAGGCGACGCCGCCCAGCTCGGCTGCCAGCTTCTCGCAGCTTTCGGAGGGCGACATCAGTGCAAGCTTGTAACCCTGAGCGTGCAGTTCGCGGGCGATCGCCTCACCCATGCCGCGCCCGCCGCCGGTGATCAGCGCGACCTTTTCCATCTCAGCCATCGGAATCTCCTCTAAGCCTTGTCCGCCTGCGAACAGGTTTCCCGAACAGATATATCAGCCTCGCCGGTTTGCCTACCGTCTTCAGCGAAGCCAGAGATAACCGAGGTTGAGTTGAATTTTACCGTCGCCGTAATAATAAGGCCGGGAGAGGGATTTTGCAGGCGATGGGGTCAGTCCGAGCCTCTCGATCGAGGAAAGATCGATCGACGGCGAGCCAGGCGTCCCCCCTTCATCGGCCCAGATCGCCAGAACTGGCGCTTTCATGGCGTTCGCAGCCGGGAACCCGGCGATCGGCTGCTCCGAATTGATGACCGGCACATCGGGAAACTGTAGCCGCATATTGCCAGCCAGGTTCATGCCGGCCGCAATGATCACCGCCGGTCGACCTTCAGCTTTCAGAGCCTCGGCGACGGAGGCGAACGGATAGTTGATCCGGGTGTAGCCGCCGGTGAGCCCGCCCGTCAGCGTCTTGCCCGCCAGCGGCACCAGCGTCACGAGCATGATGACGGCGAAGACGGGGACGAAGCGCCTGAGATGGGACGTGGTATCGATACCCGCCCGCTCCAGCTTCAGAAGCAGATAAAGCGGCAAAGGCAGAAGATAGGGATCGAGCCAGCGCTCCGTAATCTTGGTCGTCCCTGTGAAAAGGATGACGAGCACGACACCGAGCAGGCCCACCGCCATCATCAGGCCCAGAAGGCGCGTCCAGCGGTCTCCTGCCTTCAGCGATTGCCTGAACTCCCTTTTAAAGGCGACCGCGAAGATGACGACCGTCAGCGCGCCGAACGCGATGCAGGCAAGCATCAGCGAGCCGAGGGCACGTGCAATACGGACGGCGCCATGGGGTGCGTTCGCCTCGACCATCTTGCCGATCGTGCCAGATGTCGCGAGATCGAGGTGGCTGAGAAGCCAGAGGGCGTGCGGGAGGACGATGACCAGGCTGACGATCGCAGTCAGCAGGATGCGCGGATCAAAAAGACGGGGGCGCCATTCCCTGTCGCAGAATACAGCGATGATGGTGGCGGCGGGCAGCAGCGCGAAATTGTATTTCGAGATCGTGCCGATGCCGATCGCGATCCCAATGATCAGGTAGCCCTGCCAATCCGCCCGGACAAGGGTTCGGAAGAGCCCGTAGAGGAACAGCGACGTCGCCATCAGCACTGCGACGGTATGGGTCAGATCCTGCTGTGGCATGTAGGAGAGTTGCGGCAGGGTGAGCAGGCTCAGCATCGCCAGCGCAGCAAAGCCGGGCCGCCTATGGAGTTCGCGTGCCGTCATGCCGAAAAACACGTAGCACAAAAGCAGCAGCAGGAATTTCGGCAGGGTCAGCGAGAAAAGCGAAATGCCGGTCACGCTGACAAAAGCATTCTGAACCCAGTTGTAGAAAGGCGGCTGCGGCCCGTAACCGGCCAGCCAATATTGTGAAAACAACGCCTGCTCGGCCTCGTCCAGCGTCAGCGCGTTGGGAAGCGCCAGGCGAACAGCGACGCTCAGCAAGAAATAGGCGCCAAGAAAAAGCGCCGCAGGCCCAAGGCCACCGGCCAGAAACCCTGCCAACCGGCCGGGTTTTTTCAACTCATCGGAACGCACCGCGTCCACGCTCTCACGATTCATTTTCTCTTCTTCAGGAAAACATCATATGGCAGCACGTGACACGACCTGGGGCGCGGATCAATAGAGCCTCGTGCTCAGCGTTCTATAACTTGGGGGAAATTGACCGCATACGCGTCGGCCAGTGCTCTCCATCGTGTGAGCCGGCAGGCGCGACACACGTAGAACTGCCACAGCCGAGGGAAGCGATCATTCGAGGGTCAAAAGCCCAGATCGCTGAGGCTGGGGTGCTCGTCCGGCCGCCGGCCGAGGGGCCAATGGTAGCGGCGGTCGCTCTCGCGGATGGGTGTGTCGTTGATGGAGGCGAAGCGCCGGCGCATCAGACCGTTTTCGTCAAACTCCCAGTTCTCGTTGCCGTAGGAGCGAAACCAGTTTCCGCTATCGTCGTGCCACTCGTAGGCGAAGCGCACGGCTATGCGGTTCTCGCCGAAGCTCCACAGCTCCTTGATGAGCCGGTAGTCCAGCTCTCGTTGCCATTTGCGCGTGAGGAAACCGACGATCGCTTCACGCCCCTGGACGAATTCGGCGCGGTTGCGCCAAAAGCTATCGACGGTATAGGCGAGCGCCACGCGGGCCGGGTCGCGGCTGTTCCAGCCGTCTTCCGCAAGCCGGACTTTTTCGACAGCCGTTTCCAGTGTGAACGGCGGCAGTGGAGGACGTTGATCGCTCATTGGGTATCTCCAGGGGTGGCAAGGCGAGCCCGCAGCTCGGCATTTTCGGATTCGAGCTGAGCAAGACGTTCCCTCAAGGGACGAACCGCTTCGTTGACTTCTCCCTCGGTGAAGCGAGGCGTGATGTGTTGCGGACAGTTCCAGTCGAAGCTCTCGAGCCGCAGCCGGAAGATGCGCTCGATCTTGGCGCGGTAATTCGGGTCGGTGACCAGCATAGTCAGTTCAGGATCCGCGTCGAGCGCCACCTCTTCGACATGTGCGTAGATCTTCAGCCGGGCGCGATGCGCGTAGTCCATCAGGAAGAGGCTGACCCGGTCGTTCGCTGCCACATTGCCGGTGCTGATGTACTGGCGATTGCCGCGGTAATCGGCAAAAGCCAATGTGCGGTCATCGACCACCTTCAGGAAACCGCTCGGACCGCCCCGATGCTGGACATAGGGCCAGCCGGTTTCCGAAACCGACGCCATATAGAAGCTGTCGCGGGCAGCGATAAAGGCCGCTTCGTTTTCCGTCAGTCGATCGAAGTCGCGATCGCCGTTGAAGTTCTGCCAGATGTGGTCGACACCCATCGTTTTCTGTGCGGCCCGGACGCTGGGCGTTATAGCGATATCCAGAAAGCCATAGGACATGATGGACCTCCTTCAGGTCGGGAGCCGCGATCGGCGAGCTGCCTGAGACAATGCCTCTTTTCACAAATCTGCAGAATAGAGTAAGATTGGAACTCATCTTACCAAAAAATGGAAAAGTGGATGGATCGCTTCGAAGCCATGTCAATGCTGCTGGAGGTAGTGGACAAGGGTAGCCTGTCTGCCGCGGGCCGGGCGCTCCGGGTTCCCGTGCCGACGCTCAGCCGGAAGATCTCCGAGCTTGAGGCATCGCTTGGTGCGCGCCTGCTGATCCGCACGACCCGCAAACTAACCCTGACCGACGCAGGCGCCACCTATGTGACCGCGGCGAGGCGTATTCTCGAACAGGTTGAGGATGCCGAACGCGAGGCAGCCGGCGAGTTCACTGCACCGAAGGGTGAACTGGTCGTCACGGCGCCGGTTATGTTCGGCCGGCTGCATGTGCTGCCCATCGTCATCGACTTCCTGGCACTGTTCCCTGAGATCAACATCCGCCTGCTGCTCGCCGATCGCAACATTCATCTTGTCGACGACCATGTCGATATGGCCGTCCGGATCGGGCTGCTGCCGGACAGCGCGATGGTCGCGACGCGGATCGGATCGATGCGGATGGTCACCTGCGCCAGCCCGGCCCTGCTGGCGGTCGATGGCATTCCGCAGACACCCGAGGACCTTCGACGGATGCCGTGGGTGACGTTCGAAGGGCCAATCCCATCGCCGATTCGACACATGTTATCGACGGGATCAAGCACGACCGCTGAGATGATCACTGCACCCCGCCTTTCGGTCTCGACTGCCGAGGCCGCCGCAGAAGCCGCGATGCGCAATGTCGGGGTGACGCGGCTGCTCCATTACCAGGTGGAAGACGCGATCAAAGCCGGAGCGCTCCGGATCATCCTGGAATCTTTCGAGCCGGAGCCGGCCCCCATCCATCTCATCCACGCCGCGCGCGGCCAGATGCCGCTCAAGATGCGCAGCTTCCTGGATTTCGCGACACCAAGGCTGCGCCAGGCACTCGGCAGGACCAGCTCGGCCACTTGAGGCATTGCATGACTGCGATCGAAAGCCGCGAAACATGGTCGCCGGTTCAATACTTTGAGGAAAATTGTTCGGACCGCTAGACCATGAAAGGACGCCTGTAGCGTCGTCTAGCGGAAAAATATGGCGCACCCGGAGCGATTCGAACGCCCGACCCCCAGATTCGTAGTCTGGTGCTCTATCCAGCTGAGCTACGGGTGCGTCTGCAAGCAGTGCGTGACCGCTTGCGTGGCGATCCTCTAAAACGTCCGCATTCCGATTGCAAGCGATTTTACCGCGGGCAACGTCATTTTGCTGTCACTTCTCGCTCAAACCGTTGAGAAGCAACATTTATTTGCATCAGGCCCGAGCCCGGTAGTCCTCCAGCGACACCGGACGATCGGGAATTTCTATCCTGAACTGCGTGCCGGGGCCGGGTTTCTCCACAAGCGCGATGGTGCCGCCGTGGGCGAGAACAAGCTCGCGGGCGATCACCAGACCAAGCCCGGTGCCGCCCGACCGCGCCGAGCCGCGGAACGCGGAAAACAGGTTTTCGCGGGCCTTTCGGGGCATGCCGGGGCCCGTGTCGTCAATGGTAATGCTGACAACGCTGCCGACGCGATGCGCGGAGACCGTTACCCGGCGAACCATGGACGCATCCTGCGGATCGAAATTCACCAGCGCCTGGACAGCGTTCCGGCAAAGATTATGGATGACGCGGAAAATCTGCTCGCTATCGCAATCCACTTCCAGATCAGCGGCGATCTGGTCCAGGAACTCGATACCTATTTCCGGATCGATCGCCAGCATGTCGCGCACGTCTTGCGCCAGCGCGGCAAAGCGGATGCGGCGGCGGCGGGGTGCTGCTTCGGAGGCTTGCCCATAGGCCAGGACTTCGCTCGTATAACCTACAGCCCGGTCTATGGTGCGCAGCAGTTTCGGTGCGAAACTCCTGACCATCGGATCGTCGACGTCCGTCAGGCGGTCCGACATCAGCTGCGCCGATGCCAGGATGTTGCGCATATCATGGTTGATCTTCGACACGGCGAGGCCAAGATCGGCCAGGTTCTTCTGCTGTTTCAGGATGCGCTGCAATTGCGCCTGCATGGCAGTGAGGTGGCGGCCTGCGACGGCAAGTTCGCCCCGGGAGCGATCGGCGCTAAAGACGCGGGCGGGATCGTCCGGCTGTTCCGAGAAAAGCTGCATGCTATGGGTGAGCCGCCGGATCGGCATGATCATCATGCGGTTGATGGCAAGGAAGATCAGCACCGCGGTGATCAGGGAGATCAATAGCGACAGCAGAAACATTGTCTTCGAATATTTCAGCATGTCCTTGCGCAGGGCGTCATCGGTCATGACCAGTTCGATGATCATGTCGCTGTCGCCGATCGGGCCATAGACGCGCATGACCCGGCGACCGCCGAAGACGAGCGTGTCGACAGCATCGCACATTGCCGAGACCAACGGGGTGTTGGCGAGATCGAACACCTGATCGATCTGGGGCTGCGTGTCCGTGGCAGCCAGCAGCCGCGAGGTGCCGTCCTTGCGCAGCGCGATCACCTTGGTGCCGGTGGCAAGCAGCGTGTCGTCCTGCACGGCGCGGGGGAGTTCAGCGGGCTGCAATCCGTCGATGACGATGCCGGCGGCGGCGGCGGTATCCAGACGATCACGCAGCCAGTTCATCCGCATGGTCGCGACGGAGGGGATGAAGATCAGCACTTCGGCCATCATCACGAAAATGACGGTGAGCCATAAGAGCCTGCCGGAAAGGCCGCGGAAAAGACGCGGCATGGTTTCCGGGCCTGCGCCTTCCGGCGAGGACCCCGAGCGCCCCGAGGTATGAACCTCGTCGTCCATGCGGATCTCCATTTCCGAAATACTGGACCCGCCGGATCGAAGCGGGCACAGGGATGATCAGCCATTCTAGAGCTTCGGCGGTTTTTTACCAGTCCCTTTGCCGCAGTGCAAAAGAGAAAGCGGAGAAGGTTGCCCATCTCCGCTTCCTTATTCGATCGATATGCGAAACTGGATCAGAATTCTTCCCAATCCCCGGCAACGGCTGCCGTTGCGGTGGCCGTTCCGCCGAAAGCCCGCGAGAGTGCGCCAGTCATCGCCTTCACCGGAGAGACGCGCGGCCGATGAACGGCAGCCGCGGCGACGGGCCGCGGGGCCCTGACCGGTTCGGCGACGCGCTCGCTCTCCTGGCCGATGTCGAAATTGGAGACCAGTGCAAACAGGCTATCGGCCTCGGTGGAGAGGGTCTGAGTCGCGGCCGACGTCTCTTCGACCATGGCGGCATTCTGCTGGGTCACCTGGTCCATCTGGTTGACGGCCGTGCTGACCTCTCCAAGCCCGGTCGCCTGCTCGCGGGAGGCGACGGCGATCGAGTGGATATGGTCATTGATGCTCAAAACACGGGTTTCGATTTCCGACAGCGCCTCACCGGTCTTTTGGACCAGCATCACGCCTCCGGCAACTTCCTCGCCGGATTTGCTGATCAGCGCCTTGATGTCCTTTGCGGCACTTGCCGAGCGCTGGGCGAGTTCGCGGACTTCCTGCGCGACGACGGCAAAACCCTTGCCGGCTTCGCCTGCACGGGCCGCCTCGACGCCGGCGTTCAGAGCCAGAAGATTGGTCTGGAAGGCGATCTCGTCGATGACGTTGGTGATCTGCGCGATCTCGCGGGAGGCCTGCTCGATCCGACCCATAGCATCGACGGCGCTGCGCACCACCTCGCCCGACTGGACCGCGCTCTGCTTGGCCTCGCCGACCATGACGGTTGCCTCGTGCGCCCGCTCGGTCGAACTCTTGACGACGGCGGTGATCTCCGCGAGCGCGGCTGAAGTTTCCTCCAGCGCGGCGGCCTGCTGTTCGGTACGGCGAGACAGATCGTTGGTCGCCCGGCTGAGCTCGGCGGCGCTCCCATTGATGGAGCCGGTGGCGGTGCGGACATTGCGCATCGTGCCACGCAGCGTATCCATCGTGCCGTTGACATTATGCTGCAACTCGGCAAACGCACCCTTGAAAGTGCCCCGCATGCTGTCGGTGAGGTCGCCGTCGGCAAGGCTTTTAACGACGCGCCGGGTTTCGGACACCCCGGCATCGACGCTCTCGACGAGCATGTCGACGTCACGGGCGAAGCGGTCGAGGCTCTCCTCGCCCCATTGCTTGTCGATACGGCGGGTGAAATCGCCCTCCGCGGCGGCCGCGACGACGGCCGCCATGCGGGTCTGCAGATCGTCGCTCTTGCCGCGCATGGTCGCTTCGGACGCATTCATGCGCGCGACCTCGATGCCGTTCTTGCGGAAGATCTCGATCGCGGCGGCCATATCGCCAATCTCGTCGGCGCGATCCGCCCCGCCGACGACCGTGTCGAATTCGCCGGCAGCGATGTGTTTCATGGACCGGGTCAGATCGGTGATCGGATGGCTGAGTTGGCGGCGGCCCAGGTAAAGGCCGAAACCGGCACCGGCGGCTACGCCTGCCAGGGTAACCGCGGAGACGAGTATGAAAAGGGTCTGCGTGAAGTCGTTGAGTTCTTCATTAACGGCGGCGAGAACGGCCTTGTCGGTGGCGACGATCGCATCGATCTCGACCTGATAGGCTTTGCGGTTATTTCGGTTGGCATCGTTATTGCCTTGCTCGTTGGCCGCAGCCGGGCTCACCTCCCGGCCAAGGCGGGCCGTCTCGGTCCGAAAGCCGGTGAACTCCTTGGAACGGGCGAGCAGTTTGTCGAATGCGGCACGTTCATCGGTAGGGACGATCTTGTCCCAATCCTTGAGAAGCTTGCCCATTTCATCCAGGTAACCGAGGATGCCGTCGCCGAATTTTCCGCCCTCCTTGATATCCTTCGACATGTAGACGCCTCGGGAGTCCATCACGACGGCCGTGACGAGCCGGTTAAGGTGCTCGCCCTTGTGTGCACGGTCTGCGGCCAGTTCATATTGAACCATCATCTGTCGATATTCCGCCATGGCAAACAGCGCCATGCCGCCAATAAAGCAGGCCACGAGGCTCATCAGACCGACGAGGAGGTTGATTTTCCCTCGAATTTTCATTTCTTTCCCTTCCAGACGGGACCTATCATGTGAGGAAGGGCGGGCCCGCAGCCGGATTCTCTTCCATTCGATGCTAAAATTAGCCTTTAGAAATTAAAGAAATGCTTAGAGGATGGGGGTGCGTCCTGACGAAACGGTTTGGATTTTTCTGGTGCGCCCACAAGTTGCGACATTTGACGTTTGCGTGGTGAGGACCCCGCCCCGTCAATTCCCGCCCCTGTTTCAAGAGGAGATTAACGGCAGTGACAACTGCCGCAGCCAGGCGACTTCGATCGAAGATCACTCCGTTCGGGGATCGCCGGCCAAAAATCCCGGCAGCGATTGACTTTTCCGGCGGAGTCCTCTTATAAGCCGCCCACGTTCAGCTCCGGCGGGCTTGCACGCACGCGGCCGCCTGCGCAGATCGTTTTTCCGAAGCGCTCTTGCCGTCGTGATGACGGCAAACTCCAAGAAGGGCCGCACACCGCGGTATTAAAATAAATGAAGCGTACCTATCAACCGTCCAAGCTTGTTCGCAAGCGCCGCCATGGATTCCGCACCCGTATGGCCACCAAAGGTGGTCGTCTGGTTCTCTCCGCACGTCGCGCCCGTGGCCGCAAGCGTCTCTCGGCCTAAGGCCTGAGATGCCCGAGACGACCGGGCGATGACGACTGAGACAAAGAACGAGAAAACTGTCGGGCGGCTTAAAAGCCGGCCGCAGTTCCTTGCCGTCCGGGAAGGCGAAGCCCGCCGGGGCCGGAACTTCCTTCTGGAAGTCCTTGATCGGAACCAGCCGGACGAAGCGCCGCGCGTCGGTTTCACCGTTACCAAGAAACATGGCAACGCGGTCGAACGCAACCGCATGCGCCGCCGCCTCCGCGAGGTGGTGAGGCAATCTGCCGGATTTGCAATGAAGAACGGACACGACTATGTGATTGTCGCGCGGCGGGAGGTGCTTAAGGCCCCCTTTGCGGATATGACGGCTCAGCTTATCGAGCGTATCGAAAGCAAGCCGAGACCAAAGCGGTCCGAGGAGACCCGTTCCAGGAAAGCATGATGGAAAAGAACCGCAATTACTTCATCGCGATCGCGCTCTCGGTGCTGATCGTTCTTGCCTGGCAGTTCCTCTATATGAACCCGAGGATGGAAGCCCAGCGGCGCGCCGAAGAAGCCAGCCGTGCGCTTCAGGGCGAGAGCGCCCAGCCTGTTTCGCCGGAAAGCCCCGGCGCTCAGAGTGGTTCCGGCGTACTGGGGAACCTGCCTGGTGCGAACCCGGCAACTGCCGCACTCTCCCGCGATCAGGCGCTGGCCCGGTCGCAACGCGTCCAGATCGAGACGCCTGCTCTGATCGGCTCCATCAACCTGACCGGCGCCCGCTTCGACGACCTCAAGCTGCGTGAATATCGCGAAACCGTCGACGAAAAGAGCCCGATCATTACGCTGTTCTCGCCATCCGACACGACGGATGGCTATTTCACTGAAGTCGGCTACATCCCGAATGAAACGATCGGCACCGCTCCCGGTACCGGCACGCAGTGGACGCTCGCAAGCGGCGGCAAGCTGACCCAGCAGACGCCGGTGACGCTGACCTTCACCAACGAGAAGGGCGTCACCTTCACGCGCACCGTCTCGGTCGACGACCATTACATGCTGACTGTTGCCGACAAGATCGACAACAAGACCGCTGCCCCGGTGACGCTGACGCCTTATGGCCGCGTCATCCGCAACAACAAGCCGGCCACGCCTGCCGTCTGGGTTATCCACGAAGGCTTCATCGGCGTAATGGGCGAGAGCGGCAGCCTCAACGAGCATACCTACGCCAATATCGAAAAAGAGCAGTACACCAACGAGAAGGCCAAGACCGGCTGGCTCGGGATCACCGACAAGTACTGGGCTGCCACCATCGTGCCGCCGCAGACGCTGCCCTATGTGGCGCGCTTCTCGCATTTCACCGGCGGTCAGGCGAGCTACCAGGCTGACTACAAGGGCGATGACCTGACGGTTCAGCCGGGCCAGTCGACCGAGATCAAGAACCTCGTCTTCGCCGGCGCCAAGGAAGTGCCGCTGGTCTCGCGCTACGAGACGGAATTCGGCGTTCCGCAGTTCAACCGCCTGATAGACTGGGGATGGTTCTACTTCATCACCAAGCCGATGTTCCAGCTGATGGACTTCTTCTTCCGTCACGTGGGCAATTTCGGCGTGGCGATCCTGCTCACCACCATCGTCGTCAAGACGCTGTTCTTCCCGCTGGCCAGCAAGCAATACGCTTCGATGGCCAACATGAAGCGCATGCAGCCGAAGATGGAAGAGCTGAAAGCCAAGTTCGGTGACGACCGAATGGCCCTGCAACAGGCGACGATGGCGCTTTACAAGGAAGAAAAGATCAATCCGATCGCCGGCTGCTGGCCGGTCGTCCTGCAGATTCCGATCTTCTTTTCGCTCTACAAGGTCATCTATGTCACCATCGAAATGCGGCACGCGCCGTTCTTCGGGTGGATCCAGGACCTGTCCGCCCCCGACCCGACCTCGCTTTTCAATCTCTTCGGCCTGCTGCCCTACGACGTGCCGCATGCCTTGATGATCGGCGTGTGGCCGCTCGTCATGGGCGTTACCATGTTCCTGCAGATGCGCATGAACCCGACGCCGCCGGATCCGACCCAGGCGATGATCTTCACCTGGATGCCGCTGGTGTTCACCTTCATGCTGTCGTCCTTCCCGGCCGGCCTCGTCATCTACTGGGCCTGGAATAACACGCTGTCGGTGACGCAACAGGCAATCATCATGAAGCGCCATGGTGCGAAGGTGGAGCTGTTCGACAATCTGAAGGGCCTCTTCCGACGAAAACCGGCGCCGACAAAATAGCGCCTGCCGATAAACGAATGAGAACCCCGGCTCGTCCGGGGTTTTTCTTTTAGGGAAAGGGCTGAAAAGCCCGAAAGCTTGACATTGCCGGCCAAAACCTTGAAGCCGTGCCCTTCGACAAAACAGGACGACCAGAACCGATGCCCGCAGACATGAGCACGGACGACAAACCGCTATTCGGCCGCCCCTGGATCTTCATCCGCGGCGTACCCTCGATGAAATTCCTGCCCCCGGAAGGCCCGCTGGAAGTCGCCTTTGCCGGCCGCTCGAACGTCGGCAAGTCGTCGCTGATCAATGCGCTCGTCGGCCAGAAGGCTTTGGCGCGCACTTCCAATACGCCCGGCCGGACCCAGGAGCTCAACTATTTCGTGCCGGATGGCTATTCGGGCGCAGGTACCGACCTGCCGCCGATGGCACTGGTCGATATGCCGGGCTATGGTTATGCCAAGGCTCCGAAGGAAACCGTCGATGCCTGGACCAGGCTCGTCTTCGACTATCTGCGCGGCCGCGCGACGCTAAAGCGCGTCTATGTGCTGATCGACAGCCGCCACGGCATCAAGAAGAACGACGACGAAGTCCTGGACCTCCTCGACAAGGCCGCCGTCTCCTATCAGATCGTGCTGACCAAGACGGACAAGATCAAGGAACCAGCCGTGGTGAAGCTGCTGGCCGAGACGCAGGAAAAGATCCGCAAGCATCCCGCCGCCTTCCCGTTCGTGCTCTCCACCTCCTCCGAAAAGGGCAAGGGGATAGACGAGCTGCGCCAGGCAATTGCCGAAACCGTCGGCCGGCCGGTCTGACGCTGTTCTTGAAACGGCGGATCCGGCCGCCTCCAAGGAGAGGCGACCGGATTCTGATGTAAAAGCCCAAAACGCGTGACCGGCTTTTACATTTTCGGGAGCAGGACCTTATCGACCACGTGAATGACGCCGTTCGACTGCTTGACGTCGGCGATCGTCACATGTGCCACGCCACCCATCTCGTCGATGAGCGTGATCTTGCCCATGTTTTCCTTGGCCTTCAGAATGCAGCCGCCAACGGTCTTGACGTCATGGGTGCCCTTGTCGTCCTTGATCATCTTTTCGATGGCCGTGGACATCGCGTCCGCCGCAACCACGTGGCAGGTCAGCACCTTGGTAAGCTGAGCCTTGTTTTCCGGCTTCAGCAGCGTTTCGACCGTGCCTTTGGGCAGAGCGGCGAAGGCTTCGTTGGTGGGCGCAAAGACCGTGAACGGGCCCTTGCCCTGGAGCGTCTCGACCAGACCGGCAGCCTTGACGGCAGCGACGAGCGTCGTGTGGTCCTTGGAGTTCACGGCGTTTTCGACGATGTTCTTGCCTTCATACATCGCCGCGCCGCCGACTTTGGGATTGGCGGCGAAGGCGGTGACTGTGGCGGCGGACAGAACGGTCGCGATGGCGAGCGTGCGGAGTGCGGTCTTCAACATAATGGCTTCCTCTCAACGAATCTTGTTGCCCCGGCGCGGATGCGCGCCTCCCAAGGCCTGGCGTCCCGACATCGGCGGAGACATCACAAGAGACGGAAGCCGGAGAGGAAGAGTTTCAGCGGCAATGAGAAAGCCGGAAAATAAACATCAAGCCCTTGTTTCTATTTGTCTATATTTGTCGTAGCGCCCGCAATCCGCTTGACCACCATGCCCCTGATCGGCGTTCGTGCCGGCATGCGGCGCTCCATTTGGCCCGCACCGCTCCGTCGATTGCGCGATAATCTCCGGACTTATTATTTCCTCTGTCAAAAACATGCGCTAAAAGGCCCCACTCAATATTCAGGGGTATCCCATGACGGCTTCCGAAAGCGAACTTCAGGCAAAGCTTCTGGCACAGGCGCTGCCCTATATGCAGCGTTACGAAAACAAGACGATCGTCGTGAAATACGGCGGCCATGCCATGGGTGACACGGAGCTCGGCAAGGCTTTCGCGGCGGATATCGCGCTTCTCAAGCAGTCCGGCGTCAATCCGATCGTCGTGCATGGCGGGGGTCCGCAGATCGGTGCGATGCTGACGAAGATGGGCATCGAATCCAAGTTCGAAGCCGGCCTGCGCGTCACCGACCAGAAGACGGTCGAGATCGTCGAAATGGTTCTCGCCGGCTCGATCAACAAGGAAATCGTCGCGCTGATCAACCAGACCGGCGAATGGGCGATCGGCCTTTGCGGCAAGGACGGCAACATGGTCTTCGCCGAAAAGGCCAAGAAGACCGTCATCGATCCGGACAGCAATATCGAGCGGGTTCTCGACCTCGGTTTCGTAGGCGAAGTGGTGGAAGTCGACCGCACGCTGCTCGACCTGCTCGCCAAGTCGGAAATGATCCCGGTCATCGCCCCGGTTGCTCCGGGCCGCGACGGCGCGACCTACAACATCAACGCCGACACGTTCGCAGGCGCCATCGCCGGCGCGCTCAGCGCCACCCGCCTGCTGTTCCTCACCGACGTTCCGGGTGTCCTCGACAAGGACAAGCAGCTGATCAAGGAACTGACGGTCGCCCAGGCCCAGGCCCTCATCAAGGATGGCACGATCTCCGGCGGCATGATCCCGAAGGTCGAGACCTGCATCGAGGCGATCAAGGCCGGCGTGCAGGGCGTCGTCATCCTGAACGGCAAGACCGCCCATTCGGTCCTGCTCGAAATCTTCACCGAACACGGCGCCGGCACACTGATCGTTCCCTGATCGCTGATGCCTCCAATGCTCAGCCGGCGGCGGTGAAAACCGCCGCGGCGTCTTCCTTCAGCTTCGCCATCATCGCCCGGTACGGACCCGGGCCGTAACTGACCCGGCCGACACCAAGTTCACCAAGACGTTTCGGCGACGGAACGCCACTGAACATCATGATGTTGACTGGAAGTGGCAAGGCCTTGCAGAGCGTCTCGATCAATCCCTCATCGGCCAGTCCCGGGGCGAAGAAACCGTTGGCCCCAGCCTCGGCATAGGCTCTGGCGCGTTCGATCGCCTGATCGAGAAGTGCTGCATGCTTCGCCCGGTCGCCTTCCTGAAGGAAAAGATCGGTCCGGGCGTTGATGAAGAACGGCATATCGCGCGTGTCTGCCAGGGCCCGGATCGCACGGATGCGCTCGGCCTGCTGCGCCACCGGATAGATACCGCTGCCGCCGACCACCTGATCCTCGAAATTGATGCCGATCGCACCGGCATCGATGACCCTGGCGACATTTGCCGCCAGTTCGGCCGGATCCACCGCATAACCGCCCTCAAAATCCACCGACAACGGCAGGTCGACGGCCGCGGTGATCGATTTCGCCGTGGCGAGCAATGCATCGAGCGGCAGGTTTTCGCCATCAGCATAGCCTTGCGCTGCGGCGACCGACCAGCTTCCGGTGCCGAGCGCCTTCGCCCCAGCATCCGCAACCGCCTTGGCAGTGCCTGCATCCCAGATGTTGTAGATGATGACCGGGTTGCCCTTCTGGTGAAGTGCCGCGAACGCGGCTGCCTTGTCTTTCTCCAGCATGAATGATCCTCCCATTGATCGGAATACCCTAACCGGTTTCGGTGACGGATGCCGCCGCAAATCGGGCGTCGATCAGGAAAAGAGCAACCCGAGGATGCCGCCGACGATCAAGAGGCAGCCAAACACCTCCATGCGGTTCACCCGTTCATGGAAAAGGAAATAAGACGCCATGAAGGTGAAGACGAGCTCGATCTGCCCGAGCGCGCGGACATAGGCCACCTGCTGCAGGGTCATGGCGGTGAACCAGCCGGCCGAGCCGACCACGCCTGCCAGGCCGACGAGAGAGGATGAACGCCACGAGAGAACGACTTGGACGATCTCACGCTTGTCCTTCCAGAACATCCAGACCAGCATGAAAGCGGTCTGGAAAGTCGTGACACAGGCGAGCGTCACCGCGGCCTCCATGACCGGACCGGGACCGCCGAGCGACAGCGACGCGCTGCGGTAGGAGACGGCCGAAATACCGAAGACCGCGCCGGACGCGATGCCGATCAAGGCGGTGCGGCTGGTCATGGCGACTATCATGTTGCGCCAGGACAGCGGCATGCGCGCCATCGAGATCGTCATTACGCCGATGACGCCGACGATGATTGCGGCGACCGAGCCCGGCGTCAGCTTTTCGCCGAGCAGAATGAAGCCGAATATGGCAGCCTGCACCGGCTCGGTCTTGGAATAGGCCGTTCCGACCGCAAAATTCCGCAGCGAGAAGAGATGCACCAGCATCATGGTCGCAAAGATCTGTGCCAGCCCGCCGATCACCGCCCATAAGGCGAAGGTCCAGTTCAGTGTCGGGAACGGGTAACCGGCGACATGGTGAAGGCACAGGACATAGAGGATCGCGATCGGAAAACCGTAGCCGAAGCGCACAAAGCTCGCTCCGCGCGTGCCAAGCGAGCCTTGGAGATGCTTCTGCAGGGCAGAGCGCAGGTTCTGCAGGAAGGCGGCGGCGATGGTGATGGGGATCCAGAGTTCCATATGCGGGCGGTATCACGCGTTCCGGCAGATCGCCAAGGCCGGCTCTGGCCGAAAGCGTACGTCTTTTTCGTTTTCTTTGCCGCCGTGCCGGTGCATAAAGCGGCCATGGAAAAAAAGCCGCAGACCTTGCCCGATCCCGCCGATTTCACCCATGTCCGCGACTGGGTGTTCGATCTCGACAACACGCTTTATCCGCATCACATCAATCTGTTCGCGCAGATCGACAAGAACATGACCGCCTATGTGCAGGAATTGCTGCAGTTGGAGCCGGCGGAAGCGAAAGCGCTGCAGAAGCGCTATTACCATGAACACGGCACAACGCTGCAGGGCCTGATGCTGAACCACGGCATAGATCCGGACGGGTTTCTCGAACAGGCGCACGCGATCGACTATTCGGCGCTGTTGCCGCATCCGGAACTTGGCGAGGCGATCAAGGCCCTTCCCGGCCGCAAGTTCATCTTCACCAATGGTAGCGTGCCGCATGCGGAAGCGGCGGCGCGGGCGCTCGGCATTCTCGATAATTTCGACGACATATTCGACATCGTCGCGGCCGACTACGTACCGAAACCGGCAGGCGCGACTTACGACAAATTCGCGAGCATGCACCGGGTCGATACAAAAAGTGCTGCGATGTTCGAGGACCTGCCGCGCAATCTGCAGGTGCCGAAGGCGCTCGGCATGCGCACCATCCTTCTGGTGCCGCGCAATCTGGATGCGGTGCTGATGGAACGTTGGGAGAAGCTTACCGATGAGGACGATCACATCGACTATGTGACCGACGACCTGACGGGTTTCCTCACCGGTCTCAACATCCGCTAACGTTTTATCGCCATTACAGAAAGTTCATCCACATTACGGATGTTTAAGTGGTTTTGACCGCGGCGGTCTCTATCTTCAGGCTATCGAAACAACCTGAAGGACCACCACAATGACCGCAAGAAAGATCGTTCTGGCGACCCTCGGAGCAGCGCTGATCGCCGGCGCAGCCATCCCGGCCTTTGCAGCCCCAGGGCGTGATGGTCCTGGCCGCCATGACGGCCCTGGCCGCGCCATGATGCAGGATGTGATGTTCGTCCGCCTGCTGAAGAACGCCGATGCCGACAAGGATGGCAAAATCTCCAAGGACGAGATGACTGCCTTCCAGGACAAGCTCTTTGCGGCAATCGACGCCAACAAGGACGGCTCTTTGACGCGCGGCGAGATGATCGACTATCGCCAGGCGAAGATGGAAGAGTTCCGCAAGAACAACCAGCCGGAAGTCGCCAACACCGCGGACAAGAAGGACGACCAGTCCAACGGTGACATGGCCGATCGGCGTGGCGACCATCGCCGCGACCGCGATCATTCCGCCTGGAACCGCGACGGCCAGGGCCGCCATGGCTGGAGCCGCGAGGACGCCCGCTGGGAACGCCCGCATGGCCGCCAGATGATGGGCCAAGGCATGTTCCGCATGGTCGATGAAGACAAGGATGGCAAGATCACCAAGGCGGAAGCTTCTGCCGCATCCGACAAGCTGTTCGCCCGCATGGACACCAACAAGGATGGAACCATTTCCATCGACGACCTGCCGGACCGCCCCCTCTAGTTCTCCGCCCCCTTGGAACTAGTTCCGACAGTCGTCCAAAGGACCCGCCCCTTCCCCAAGGGGCGGGTTCAGACCGCTGACAAACCCGTCGATATTTTCGGCGGGTTTTGTTTTTGTGGATTTGTTTTCCGCCGGGAGGTCTTGGCGGGAGGCGCAGAAGGATGGGCTGGCTCATGCCGCGGCTGGTTTTGGTGTTTTGATGAGCGCCATTGCGATCTTCTTGATGTTCTGGGCGGCTGCAGCCAGCAGGCATTGGCAGGCGACACGGGTGAGACTTCGGAAGCGGGCATAGCGGTGGCCATGCAGCTGCTTGGCATCGGCAAAGGAGCGCTCGACCGTTTCCTTGCGGCGTTTGTAGATCGCCTTGCCCCAAGCGGTCAGGCGGTTGGCATCGGTGCGCTCGCGGGCATCGGCCCAGACATGGCGGGTGATGGTGCGTGTCGCGGTGGCGTTATGGGTGCAGGAGGCCAGCAACGGGCAGGTGCGGCAGATGGCCGGATCGGATGCGTAATGTTTATAGCCGTTGCGGTCGGTGGTGGCATAGGCGAGCAACTGTCCTTCGGGGCAGCGATAGCCGTCTGTCTGAGGCTCGTGGACGAACTTCGATTTGCGCATCATGCCGGCTTTGGGCGGTGTCGGATTGCGGTAGCCGGTGACACCGAGGATGGTGCGGTCTTCAAGCCCCTTGGCGATGCCGGAGGTCGCATAGCCGGCATCCAGGCCAACCGCGCCGACCTCGAAGCCGAACCGCTCACGCTGACGGTCCAGCCGCTCGAGATAGACGATGCTGTCATGCACATTGGCAGGTGTCACATGGGTGTCGGTGATGATCGCATGGCGGCCGTCCACCGTGCGGTGGTCGAGGTAGAAGAAGCCTTTCGGTTTGCCGTCGCGCACCATATAGCCGCTCTCGGGGTCGGTGCGCGACACCTTGGTTTCCTTCACCTCCGGCTGACGCTCTTTCTCCTTCAACGGCTTCTGGCCATGCAGCGCCCGCTCGACCTCGATTGCCCGGTCGAGGTCGGCCCAATAATCGGCGCGCGACTTCTCGATCATCGCAAGGTCGTATCTGCCCTTGTTGGCGTTCGCCTTCAGATGCGTCGAATCCGTATAGAGCACCGTACCGTCGACCAGGCCATGACCGATCGCCTGCTCAACGATATGATCAAAGATGTCCTGGGAAACCGAGGTGTCGTTGAAGCGCCGGCGGCGGTTCTGCGACAGCGTCGAGGCGTCAAACACCCCATCCGTCAGCTTCATCCGCAGAAACCAGCGATAGGCGACGTTGACCTCGATCTCGCGCACCAATTGGCGCTCCGAGCGGATGCCGAACAGGTAACCGATGAACAGCGCCTTGAACATCAAGGTCGGATCGAGCGGCGGCCGGCCGTTGTCGGCGCAATAAAGCCCGGCAACGCGATCATGGATGAACGAGAAGTCGATCACCGCATCAATCTTGCGAAGCAGGTGATCCTTCGGCACCAGGCTGTCGAGCGTCACCATCTCAAGAGCCGTCTGGGTGGGGGCAGGTTTCTTCAACATGTCCCACTGAATCACAAACCCCCGGACCACGCCAGGGGTTTGTCAGCAGTCTGGACCCGCCCCTTCCCCAAGGGGCGGGTTCTTTTATTTCTCCGATCAGATAAAGCCCGCAATCAGGAAGGTCTGTGCTCGACTGCGGTCACTCGGTCCGCGACCTCCTCCACCTTGTCCTCGATGCGGACAAGCGACTGCTCGATCGTCGACTGCATGTGGGACAAAGCTCCGCCAAGTTCGATTTTGATAGAGAGCTCGAGATCATCCCGAACTTCCGCCTGACGTCGTTCCAGGCGCTTTGAAAATTCATAAGTCTGGATCGCCAGGGTCCTGATTTCAGAAACCTCCTTGCGAAGGGCGCGAACCTCGTCATTTGTCCGCTGCCCAAGCTTGGCCAGAAAATTCAGATCTACGACTTCATCGCTCATCGGTACCATCCTCTAGCGACAATCTAGTCGCGAACTTCGCGACTTTCAATCAAGCCTTCAATGCTCGTAGAAATCCGAGATGATCTTCCACGCCTCTTCCGCGGTCTCCACGAAACTGATGAGGTTGAGGTCGTCCGGAGCGATCGTCCCGAATTCCGCCAGCGCGCCAAAATTGATGATGCCGCGCCAGAAGGCTTCGCTGAACAGGATGAGCGGCATGCGTTCCATGCGCTTGGTCTGGATGAGGGTCAGCGCCTCGAACATTTCGTCCAGCGTGCCGAACCCGCCGGGGAAAACGACGACTGCCTTCGCCCGCATCATGAAATGCATCTTGCGGATGGCGAAATAGTGGAAGTTGAAGCTGAGTTCCGGCGTCACGTAGCGGTTCGGGGCCTGCTCGTGGGGCAGCATGATGTTGAGGCCGATGCTCGGCGCGCCGGCATCAGCCGCACCACGGTTGCCGGCCTCCATGACGCCCGGCCCGCCACCGGTCACCACCACATATTCCTGATGATTGTAGCTTGCGGAATGCCTGCCGCAGAGGGCGGCGAACTTGCGCGCCTCCTCGTAGTAGACCGAGGCCGCTTCGAGGTTCTGGCGCTGCGTATCGTTGCGGGCGGCCCAGGCGCTCTGGCCGGGCGCCGGGATGCGCGCGCCGCCGAACAGCACCACGGTCGATTTGATGCCGCGCTCGGCGAGCGCCATTTCCGTCTTCATCAGCTCGAGCTGGAGACGGACGGGGCGAAGCTCCTCGCGGCTGAGAAACTCGTCATCCGCATAGGCGAGGCGATAAGAGTGCGATTCCGTCTGCGGCGTCCTCGGCTGGACTGCGGCGTCGTTTTTGTCCGCCTTGTTGTCCTTCAGCGGATCCCAGGCCCCGTCCTTGCGTCGCGGGCCATCCTTCTTCGCCTTTGCCATTCGCATGATCCTTCCGGCGTCAAATGCATTGACGCCAATTCACATTGACGCTTGAGTGGCGGTCGCTTAGATCAAAAGACACCAAATGGCCACCTCTCCCACCATCACGATACAGAGTGACGTTTAAGGATTTCCCATGAGCAGCCCCGACTTCTCTTCCCTCGAAAAGACCATCGAGACCGCCTTCGACAACCGCGACGGCGTGACGGTTTCGACCAAAGGGGAAATCCGCGATGCGGTCGAGGAAGCGCTCAACCTGCTCGACAGCGGTCAGGCGCGGGTCGCAAGCCGCGGCGAAGGCGGAACCTGGACCGTGCACCAATGGCTGAAGAAGGCCGTTCTGCTGTCCTTCCGCCTCAACGACATGGAAGTGGTCAAGAACGGCCCCGGTGCCTCCACCTGGTGGGACAAGGTGCCTTCCAAATTCGAGAACTGGGGTGAAAACCAGTTCCGCGCTGCCGGTTTCCGCGCCGTGCCGAACGCTGTCGTGCGGCGCTCGGCCCATATCGCCAAGAACGTCGTCCTGATGCCATCCTTCGTCAACCTCGGCGCCTATGTCGATGAAGGCACGATGGTCGACACCTGGGCGACTGTCGGCTCCTGCGCCCAGATCGGCAAGCACGTGCATCTTTCCGGCGGCGTCGGCATCGGCGGTGTGCTGGAGCCGATGCAGGCCGGCCCGACCATCATCGAGGACAATTGTTTCATCGGCGCCCGTTCGGAAGTGGTCGAAGGCTGCATCGTCCGCCAGGGCTCAGTGCTCGGAATGGGCGTGTTCATCGGCAAGTCGACCAAGATCGTCGATCGTGCCACCGGCGAGATCAGCTATGGCGAAGTGCCGCCCTACTCTGTCGTCGTCGCCGGCACGATGCCGGGCAAGCCGTTCCCGAACGGAGACATGGGACCGGGCCTTTATTGTGCCGTGATCGTCAAGCGCGTCGACGAGCAGACCCGTTCCAAGACCGCCATCAACGAACTGCTGCGGGACTGATCCGATCAAATGTCTGCTGCCGATCCCATCGCCAATCTCCAGACTCTGATCCGCTGCCCCTCGGTGACGCCTGCCGAGGGCGGCGCGCTTGCGGCGCTCGAGGCGATGCTGCTTCCGCTCGGATTCAAGGTCGAGCGGATGGTGGCGACGGAACCCGGCATGCCGGACATCGAGAACCTCTATGCCCGGCTCGGCACCGACGCCCCGCATCTGATGTTTGCCGGCCACACGGACGTAGTGCCGCCGGGAGACGAGACGTCTTGGAGTAAGCCGCCTTTTGCCGCCGAGATCGTCGGCGGCGAGCTGTTCGGCCGCGGCGCGGTGGACATGAAGGGTGGCATCGCCTGTTTCGTCGCAGCGGTCGCCCGCCATATCGATCTGCATGGCGCGCCAAGAGGCTCGATCTCCTTCCTGATCACCGGCGACGAGGAAGGCCCGGCCGTCAACGGCACCGAGAAGCTGCTGAAATGGGCGGCCGAGAGGGGCGAGACCTGGGATGCCTGCCTGGTCGGCGAGCCGACCAATCCGGATGCGCTCGGCGACATGATCAAGATCGGCCGACGCGGTTCGGTCTCCGGCAAGGTCACCGTCTTCGGCGTCCAGGGCCATGCGGCCTACCCGCACCTTGCCGACAATCCGGTACGCGGCCTGCTGCCGCTCGCCTCAGTGCTGATGAATCCGCCCTTCGACGGCGGCACGGCGGAATTCCCGGCCTCCAATCTGGAAGTGACCTCCGTCGATGTGGGCAATCCGGCGACCAACGTCATTCCGGCCAAGGCGGCGTTCGCCTTCAACATCCGCTTCAACGACACCTGGACCGCCGATACGGTCAAAGCCGAGATCGTCAGGCGGCTCGACGCAGCAGCGATTGGTAGCCCGCTGCGCCCGGAGCGCGATCCGGCGCGCTACGACATCACCTGGGCAGAACGCCCGAGCCACGTGTTCCTGACCCGCAACAATGCCCTGATCGCTTCGCTATCGGGTGCCGTCGAAAACGTGACCGGCAAGGTGCCGAAACTTTCGACGACAGGCGGCACCTCGGATGCCCGGTTCATCAAGGATTATTGCCCGGTCGTCGAATTCGGCCTTGTCGGGCAGACCATGCATATGATCGATGAGCGCGTAGCCCTTGCCGATCTGGAGACGCTCACCCAAATCTATGGGACCTTCATCTCCCGCTGGTTCGATAATGCCCTCCTATCATGAAGTCAGGCTCTACCTCGGCGGTCTCTGGCTGCTGATCAGGGGCGATGCGCGCGGTCTGCGACCGTTCGACATTTCGGACCAGGGCGTATTGCGTTCGTTCTGGGCGGCGGGCTGGTGCGCGCCGGCATTGATTGTCGGCTGGATCGTTCAGCGGATGGAATACCTTCGTCATTTCCCTCAACGCGAGGACTATTCCTTCATCTTTTTCCTGAAGATGCTGGTCCTCGAAGCGGCCCAATGGGTCGTGCCGGCCGCGGCGCTCATCGCCCTCGGCTTCATTCTGCGCTTCATACCGCTCGTGCCGATCCTGATCGTGGTGCGCAACTGGTTTGCCGTCCCACTCGCCTATGCGATCCATGCGGTTTATTCGCCCATCGCTTTCCTATCTGCCCAGCAAGGTGGCGCCATGGGGCTTGCCGGTTACGCTTCGATAATTCTGGCGGCGACCATTCTGATCGCCGCGCTTTTCCTCGCCTGGTGCGTTCTAAGAACAGTCATGGGTGGCCCGGTGATGATCCGCATTGCCACCCTGGGACTTGTGCTCCTGACCGACATGTTTGTTGCGCGCGAACTGGAGAATATCATGGGGGTTTCGTTAACCTGATGCGTGATTTCGCCGTTTTGCGAGGAGGCCGCCTTGCCCTCCTATGCTGAAGTCAGACTTTATCTGAGCGGTCTCTGGCTGCTGATCCGCGGCGATGCGCAGGGTTTCCGCCTGCTCGACATTTCCGATCGCGGGATGATGCGCTCGTTCTGGGCGTTCGTCTGGTGCCTGCCGGGCGCGTTCGTCTCGTGGCTGTGGTGGCGAGACTATTTGCTTGAGGGCATGCCGTCCGGCGCCCGGATCGGCGGGATTTTCTTCGTTCGCATGGCAATGCTGGAAATCTTCAACTGGCTGGTGCCGCTGATCCTTGCCGGCATACTCTGCTCACTGCTCGGCATCGCCCGAAAGTTTCCGGCGGTCGTCGTCACCGTCAACTGGCTCTCGGTTCCCTTCGCCTATCTCTACGGCCTGCTGAGCCTGCGTTTCCTGTTGCCGTCGAGACTCGATACCGCCCTGGCGCTGGTCCATTTCGCGCTGCTGCTCGTGATGATCATTTCGATATCGCGGGTGATGCGGATGATCTGCGGGCCGCAGCCGCTGATGATCACAACGCTGGTGCTGGTGCTGATCGTGCCGAGCATGCTGCTGACCGAAGCGCTGCAGCGTTTCCTCGGCATTTACCCACTCTGACGAAGCCAGCGCTTCAGGGCTCTACGGGATCGCCTGGATAATCGACCCGCATGAAATAAAGCCCCTCCGGCGGTGCCACCGGCCCGCAGGCCTTGCGGTCCCGCGCGTCCAATGCTGCGCGGACATCCGCCGGCGTCATGCGGCCTTCGCCGGCCAGTTTCAGCGTGCCGGCGAGCGACCGTATCTGATTGTGCAGGAAACTCTGTGCCGTCGCGCGGATTTCGATCAGGTCGCCGCTGCGCGTGACATCCAGTATGTCCAGCGTGCGGACGGGATTTTTCGCCTGACAATGAACCGAACGAAAGGTCGTGAAATCGTGCTTTCCGACCAGCGTCTGGGCGGCGGCATGCATGACTTCATGATCCAGATCCTTGGTGACCCACCAGGCACGCTTGGCATCCAGCGCCAGCGGTCCGGCCCGTGAAATGATACGGTAGAGGTAATATCGCCGGACGGCCGAAAAGCGAGCGTCGAACGTATCATCGACAACCTGCACGCTAACGATGGCGACTTTCTCCCTGGCCATGCCGAGATAGGCATTCAGCGCGTCGCGCAGCCGGTGTGGCTGCCACGACCGCGTGAGATCGACATGCACCACCTGTCCGCGCGCATGCACGCCGGAATCGGTGCGGCCGGCGCCCTTGACCACCACGGTCTCCTTGGTCAGAGACAGGATGGCATTTTCAAGCGCCGACTGTACCGAGTGGCCGTTCTTCTGCTTCTGCCAGCCGACATAGGGCGTGCCGTCATATTCGACGGCCATGCGGAATCGGGGCATCAGGAGAGCCTCGTGCCCGGCCCAAGCGGCGTCCCGCGCAGGAAATCCGCCGCGGCCAGCGGCTTGCCGCCGGCCTTCTGCAATTTGCGGAGCTTCACCGCACCTTCACAGCAGGCTACGGTCAGCGCTTCGTCCAGAACCGTTCCGGGCTCACCCTGCCCCTCGCCGACTTCCGAGAGGAGAACCTTTACGCGCTCCGGCTTGCCGTTGATCTCCGCCTCGAACCATGCGCCCGGAAACGGCGACAGACCGCGGATGTGGTTATGCACATCACGTGCGGTCTTCAAAAAATCGATGTGCGTCTCGCCCTTGTCGATCTTGGCGGCATAAAGCGCGCCTTCCGACGATTGCGGCGTCAGCGGCAGGTCGTCGGCTTCGAGTTTCCCCATCGCCTCGACCATCGCACGGGCTCCGACCAGCATCAGCTTGTCGTGCAGCTCGCCCGCCGTCATGTTCTCGCCGATTTCGACTTCCCTCGTCAGCGCGACGGGGCCGGTATCGAGGCCCTTTTCCATCTGCATGACCATCATGCCGGTTTTCTTGTCACCCGCCATGATCGCCCGCTGGATCGGCGCGGCACCGCGCCAGCGCGGCAGGAGCGAAGCGTGGCCGTTGTAACAACCGAGCTGTGTGCCCGTCAGGATCGCTTCCGGCAGAAGAAGGCCGTAGGCGACGACGACGGCAACATCCGCCTTGAGTGCGCGGAATTTCTCGCGCTCATCGGGATCCTTGAAATTGGCCGGCGTGAAAACGGGAATGCCCAGCAGTTCGGCGGCCTGATGGACCGGCGACTTCACCAGATCGAGCCCGCGGCGGCCGCCCGGGCGCGGCGGCTGGGTATAAACGGCGACGATCTCATGGCCCGCATGTTTCAGGCTCTGCAGCGTCGGCACGGAAAATTCCGGCGTTCCCATGAAGATGATGCGAAGAGACATGGTCGTTCCGCGTCTCAAGAGACCGCGCCTTCTTAACTCGGATCGCCCGAGCGACGGTTCAGACCGCCTTGGACTTGGCAGCCTTGGTGAATTTCTTGATCACCATCTCGCGCTTCAGGCGGGAAATATGGTCGATGAAAAGCACGCCATTCAGGTGATCGATCTCATGCTGCAGGCAGGTGGCGAGCAGGCCATCGGCCTCTACCACATATTCCCTGCCGTCGCGGCCAAGATGCTTGACGCTGACGGTCGCCGGCCGTTCCACCTCGGCATAATATTCCGGAATGGAAAGGCAGCCCTCTTCATACACGGAGCTCTCGTCTGAGGATGTGACGATCTCCGGATTGATGAAGACCTGCGGCTGCTTTTCCTCGCCCTCACGCGCAATGTCGACGACCAGCAGGCGGCGCGGCACGCCGATCTGGATCGCCGCAAGGCCAATGCCCGGCGCGTCATACATGGTCTCCAGCATGTCGTCGGCGAGCCTCAGAAGCTCGGCGTCAACACGCTCTATCGGCTTGGAAACCTGACGCAGGATCGGGTCAGGCAGAATAATCAGAGGCTTGATCGTCATGGCTTCCCATAACCCATCTTTTTTTCCGAAGGAATAGAAATTACGGCAGGAGGAAGCGAAATGTTCACGTTTTGATCTTTTCAAGCGGCAAAATTCTGTTAGTTTCCCGCCATGAATAATCTTATTGCTGGCCTTTCTCGTTTCTTCGACGATCCACGCGCTGCCGTCGTGGCGGTGATGTGTGGAGCGGCATTGCTGCTGTTATGGCTGTTCCTGGTCCGGCGCGCATCGCTTCGGCGGCAGGAAGATGCGGCGTTGCGGGTGATGGAAGGCGAGGCCCGGCTTTCGGAACTTCTGAGAGCGCAAAGCGAGATGCAGGGGCGGTTGTCGGCAATGGCGGAGACGCTTTCGACGCGGCAATCGGAACTGAACCAGTCGGTCAGCCAGCGGCTCGATGGCATGACGCACCGGATCGGCGCTAGCATCACCGAGCAGACCAAGTCGACGCACGAGAACCTGCAGCGGCTGCAGGAACGGCTGGCGGTGATCGACGCCGCCCAGAACAATATCCAGACGCTGGCAAAGGACGTCGTCGGCCTGCAGGCGATCCTGTCGAACAAGCAGACACGCGGCGCCTTCGGCCAGGGCCGAATGGAAGCGATCGTTGCCGACGGATTGCCGATGGGCGCCTATGGTTTCCAGACCACGCTTTCGAACGGCACCAGGCCGGACTGCACGATCAGGATGCCGAACGGCGCTCCGCCTTTGGTGATCGATGCCAAATTTCCACTCGAAGCCTGGAATGCATTTCGCGAGGCCGCGGCACCCGAAGCCAGAAGGGCCGCCGCCCAGGCCTTCAAGCGGGACCTTGAGGTTCACATCCGCGATGTCTCGGAAAAGTACCTGATCCCGGGCGAGACGCAGGAAATGGCTTTCCTCTTCGTGCCGTCGGAATCCATCTTCGCGGAGATCCACGAACATTTCGAAAGCGCCGTGCAGAAGGCGCAGCGTTCCCGGATCGTCATTGTCTCGCCTTCGCTGCTGATGCTGTCCATCCAGGTCATCCAGGCCGTGCTGAAGGATCAGCGGATGCGCGAGCAGGCACATCTCATCCAGGGCGAAGTGGCGCTACTGATCGAGGATCTTACCCGTCTCGACGACCGCACCCGCAAACTTCAAGCGCATTTCTTTTCCGCGCAGAAGGATGTCGAACAGATCCTCACCTCCACCGACAAGCTCAACCGCCGCGGCGCCAAGATAGAGGCTCTCGAGCTGGAGGCGCCTCACGAAGCCGAGGTGGCCCGCGATCGGCCCCAAGCCAAGGCGGTCGAAAGCCGTACCGGCCTGCTCAAGCTGCGGGTGGTTGACGAGGAGTGATCCTCTCGGGCAGTGTCGCGCGACTTTAATTTACGCAAGCAGGCCTGCCCATGATCACCGTCCTCGGCTCCATCAACATGGACCTCATCGCCACGACCGAACGTCTGCCCCAGCCGGGCGAGACGGTTGCGGGATCGAATTTTGCGACGGCCGCCGGTGGTAAGGGCGCCAACCAGGCGCTCGCAGCGCGCCGTGCCGGAAGCTCCGTGCATATGGTGGGAGCCGTTGGGGAAGATGGTTTTGCTGCGCCGGCGCTGGCACTTCTCGATGACGCCAAGGTAGACCTCTCAGCGGTCGCGCGCGTAACCGATCCAACCGGCACGGCACTGATCCTAGTGGGGGGCACGGGCGAAAACATGATCGCGGTGGTGGCCGGCGCCAACGGTACCGTGAGCGCGGCGCAGGCCGAGGCGGCGGTCGAAGCCATGAAGACAGGGGACATCCTGATGCTGCAGCTCGAAATTCCGACCGGGACGGTAGAGACGGCGCTCAACGCAGCGCGTGCCAAAGGCATTCAGACGGTGATCAACACTGCGCCGCTGACCGGCGATGCGGCCCGGCTGGCCCGGCTTGCAGATATCGTCGTCGCCAATGAAACGGAATTCGAACTGCTGGCCGGAAGCCCGATCCCCAACGCTGCGGCGCGCCAGGAGATGTTGAAAAAACTCCATTCCGAAACCGGCCAGACATACGTCGTCACGCTCGGCGGCGACGGCGTGGTCGCGATCCGCGACGGGGAGATCATCGCCGCCGAGGGATTGAAGATCGAACCGGTCGATACGGTCGGCGCCGGCGACACGTTTTGCGGTTACCTGGCCGCCAGCCTCGAGCAGGGGCTCGATTTTGCGAAAGCGCTCCGCCGCGCCGCGGTGGCCGGTTCGCTCGCCTGCCTCAGCCGCGGCGCCCAGCCATCGATCCCGCCCGCCGAAGCGGTCGACGCCAGGGTCTGAGCTGCTCCGATCGAGTATTTCCCCCTACTTTCGCCGTTGCGGCAGAGCAAGCATTTGCAATTTTAGTCAACGTTAACATATCGCTTTTAGGGTCGCGGTCATATCTCTGCGGGGACGAGATTCGATCCGCCTCGCGGCCGCTCCATGAAGGAGCCTCACCCTGTCCGCACTCCGAGGCAATCGATGTTTTCGCTCAAGGTCAAGTCGCTCTCCACGAAGCTCATACTGGTAACGAGCCTGGTGATCGCCGGCGTTCTGGTTCTCTCCAACTTCTTCCTGATCTCCCAAACCCGCAACCGCGTGTCGACGCTGACCATGGCGCAGGCGCAGGCCGAGGCGCGTTCCATCGCCAACGAAGTCGCCGTCGACATGGGCCAGCTTGCCGGCGCGGCACGTTCGATGGCGGGCGTGATCGGCCGCGGCCATGCTGCGGGTTATCTCGACCGCAAGGGCGTCACCGACGCTCTCAAGGCCAATCTGGAGCAGAATGCTTTTGCCTATGGCAGCTGGTTCGCCGAAGTTCCGGGCGTATTCGACGGGAAGAACGCGGAGCTCGTCGGCAACAAGGAGATGGGCGCCAACAAGAAGGGGGAGCTTGCCCCTTACTGGACCAAGAGCCGCACCGGCGATATCGCCTATAGCGTCTTCGACATCGACACCCAGGCGGAATGGTATTCGCTCGCGGCTACCTCGAAGAAGGGCTCGCTCACCCAGCCCTATATCGAAAGCACGACGGGCGATGCTGTCGCCATGAGCTCTGTCGCCTACCCCGTCATGTCCGGCTCCAAGCTCCTCGGTGTTGCCGGCCTCGACGTCTCGATGGCAACCCTGACAAAAAAGCTCCAGGCGATGCGGCCGTTCGGCTCCGGCCGGGTTCTGCTGGTGTCGCAAGGCGGCAAATGGATCGTGCCTGTCAATCCCGACAAGCTGATGAAGCCGGTCGAAGGCGAAAAAAACGAGCGAGCTGCTGGCCGCGTTGAAGTCGAACCAGCCGGTCCAGCTCGACAACCTGACCGCCGATGCGGCGGAACCCTTTGAACGCGTCGTCTATCCGTTCACGGTCCCGGACCTCAACGCCACCTGGGCGATTGTCCTGGACGTGCCGCAGAGCGTGATTGCCGCGCCGGTTCAGGACCAGACACTGATGATGGTGCTCGGCGGGATCGTCATCATGGGGGCCTGCATCGCGACCCTCTATTTCGGCAGCACCGTCTTCGTGCGCCGGCCTCTGGGGGCGCTGCTCGGCAGCGTCGATACCTTAAGCAAGGGCCGTTTCGAACAGCCGGTGGAGGGCCAGGACCGCACCGACGAAATCGGCTCGCTTGCCGGAGCGCTCGAAGGCTTCCGCCACACGCTGGCGGACGGCCGGCGGCTCGAAACGGAGGCGGAAGCGCAGCGCCATGCGGCGGAAAGCGAGCGCCGCCGTTCCGAAGGCGAGCGCGAAGCGAACGCCCAGCAGCAGCAGCGCGTCGTCACCTCGCTTGCCAATGGTCTGGCGGAGCTCTCCAACGGCAATCTCGGCTATCGCATCCAGGACGACTTCCCGGGCGACTATGCCAAGCTGAAGGTCGACTTCAACAAGGCGCTGGAAAGTCTCGAGGAGACGATCGCGACGGTGAGTTCGACCGTCTACAATATCGGCAATGGCAGCCGCGAGATCACAACCAGCGCTCAGGACCTGTCGCGCCGGACCGAGCAGCAGGCTGCCAGCCTCGAGGAAACCGCAGCCGCACTCAATGAGCTCACCGCGCAGGTAAACTCGAGCGCCGAGAACGCCAGCTCGGCCGCCGGTACGGTCAACCTCGCCTGTGACGATGCGGAAAAGTCGGGCGAAGTGGTGCAGAAGGCCGTCGCCTCGATGCAGGGCATCGCCCGATCCTCGCAGGAAATCTCCCGCATCATCGGCGTGATCGACGAGATCGCCTTCCAAACCAACCTGCTCGCCCTCAATGCCGGCGTGGAAGCTGCCCGCGCCGGCGAGGCCGGCAAGGGTTTTGCTGTCGTCGCACAGGAAGTCCGCGAACTCGCCCAGCGTTCCGCAAACGCCGCCAAAGAAATCAAGGCGCTCATCAACGCCTCGACCAGCCAGGTCAGCGACGGCGTGGAACTGGTCGGCAAGGCTGGCGATACGCTGCAGAAAATTGCAGTGCAGGTGATGCAGATCAACGGATTGATCCGCCAGATCTCGGCTTCCGCGAGCGAACAGGCCGTCGGCCTCAAGGAGGTCAACTCGGCGGTCAACCAGATGGACCAGGTGACCCAGCAGAATGCTGCGATGGTGGAGGAGACGACCGCCGCGAGCACGGTGCTGAGTACGGAAGCGGAAACCCTGAAGTCGCTGGTCGCGCGGTTCCGTGTTTCGGCACACGCGACAGGCCACGTCCAAAGCGCACCACAGGCGCTGCGTCAGGTCGCCCAAACCATGCGGGCAACGCGGCCGAGCCAGCCCGCACCGGCACCACGTGCCAAGCCGGCGCCAAGGGCTGCGATCTCACACGGATCGGCGGCCGTCGCATCCGACGATTGGCAGGAATTCTGATCGCACCTAAAGCTGAACGTATAAAAGCCGCCCTTCAAACGGCGGCTTTTTCTTTGCCCGCTTATTCCGCCTTAGAGCCGAGCAACCCGTTCCGTCAGCAATTCGAAAAAGCCATCGGCATCGACATGGCGCATGACCTTGGCGTTCGGCTTGCGGCCGGAGACGTGCCACCAGTCCACTACGGTCATGCCGACCGTCAGTTCCGATTGCGTTTCGATCTCGACATTGCAGTCGCGGCCCGAAAAGAGTTCGGGCTTGATGAGGTAGGCGATGACCGTCGGATCATGCAGCGGGCCGCCATCGGAGCCGTATTTTTCAATGTCGAATCGCTCGAAAAAGGCAAGCCACGCGACCAGGACCTCCGCCGGACGGGTGCCGAGCGCGGCGATCTTCTCGACACGAGTTTTGGTCGTCAGCAATTGGTGGGTGACGTCGAGCGGCAGCATGACGATCGGCATGCCCGAGGCGAATACGGTCTTAGCCGCTTCGGGGTCGACATAGATGTTGAATTCGGCAGCCGGCGTGATGTTGCCGCCCTCGAAAAAGCCGCCACCCATCATCACCAGCTCCTTCGCGCGCCCCGCGATGTCCGGCGCTTTCTCAAGAGCAAGCGCGATATTGGTGAGCGGCCCGAGCGTGCAGAGCGTTACCGTTCCGGCCGGCTCGGCGCGCAGGGTCTCGATGATGAAGTCGACCGCATGCGCAGCTTTCACCGGCATTGTCGGTTCGGGCAGTTCGATACCGTCAAGGCCGGTCCTGCCGTGCACGTGCTCGGCGGTCACCTGTGGGCGTTTGGTTGGCTTCAGCGCGCCTTCATACACCGGCGCATCCGGCCTGCCGCAGAGTTCGCAGACGATCCGGAGGTTGCGACTGGTGTAGGAAAGCGGCACGTTTCCGGCGACCGCGCAGAGACCAAGCACCTCGATCTCGTCCGAACTCGCAAAGGCAAGCATGATCGCCGCGGCATCGTCCTGACCCGGGTCGGTATCGATGATGATCTTCCTGCGCTGCATGGATGCTCCTTTTTTCCGGGTAGTGGTCCACAAGCTGACATTCTGTCAAGTGCCGCATGACCGGCATGGGGTAGCCCTGACTATGAACCAGCACTCATCCTTGCGGTCGCCGCCGTAACCTCCCATATAACGAACGAGTTGGTGGGCCGCCCTGCGGGCGCCAACATGGTCGCTTGTTGCAAGGACTGTCCGATGAGCCGAATGACGCCGTTTGCGAGCCCCCTGCTTCTGGGCTTCGACGCCATGGAAAAGACACTCGAACGCCTTGCGAAGGCGAACGACGGTTATCCTCCTTATAATATCGAACGTCTCCGGGCAGATGCTTCCGGCGCACCCGAACGGCTGCGAATCACGCTGGCTGTCGCCGGCTTTTCCGAAGCCGAACTCGATGTGACAACGGAAGAAAACCAGCTCGTCATCCGCGGACGCCAGACGGAGCAGGGTGAGCGCGACTATCTTTATCGCGGCATTGCTGCGCGGCAGTTCCAGCGTATGTTCGTGCTCGCCGACGGAATGCAGGTTTCCGGCGCCTCTCTCAAGAACGGTTTGCTATCGGTTGACCTTATCCGCCCCGAGCCCGCGCGCATGGTGCGAAAAATTAACATTTCCGTCTCAGAGTAGGTCAACGGCGCCAATGCCGTTGCCCCTCAATGCTGGAGGCTGGAATGCTCCTGAAAGAAGCGAATACGCGTTTGACGCTGTCCGAACTTGCTCATCTGGGTGCTGGAGAGGTCGGATATATTCGCAAGATGCGGTCGGACGAAGTGTCACGCTGCTTCCCTGAAGCCCCGGATATCGATCCCAGTCTCGATCTTTGGGCCCTGTTCGGCGCAGATGGCACGCCGATTCTTCTGACCGACAATCGCTCCAGCACCTTCTTCAAGGCTGCTGAAGACGACCTGAAGACCGTCAGCCTGCACTAACCTTTCAGGCTTTCCTGAACGTCAGATAGGCCGAGGAACGGCCTTCTCGGCGGGCCTTGTTTTCGTATCGCGTACCTGGCCAGCCGGCGAAGGGCGTCAGCCAGTCGGAGGATTGCTCCGCCTGCCATTGAAATCCGCCATGGTCGCGGCAATGGATCAGCGTCCAGTTGACATAGGTGTCGATGTCGGATGCGAACAGGAACAGACCGCCCGGCTTCAGCACGCGGTGGAATCGGTCGAGGTTGACCGCAGATACAAACCGCCTTTTCCAATGTTTCCGCTTCGGCCACGGGTCCGGATAGAGCAGGTCGATGCGATCGAGCGATGCATCCGGCAGCCAGTCGAGCACCTGCGTGGCGTCGTCGTCATAAACCCGAATATTCTTGAGCCCCAGTTCGTCGACGCGCGACAAAAGCTTCGCCATGGAATTGACGAACGGCTCGACGCCGATGAAGCCGGTTTTCAGATTTTCCTGCGCGCGGTGGACAAGGTGCTCGCCCCCGCCGAAGCCGATCTCCAGCCGCAGTTCCTCGACCGGAATGGGAAATATCTCTGAAAGCGCGGCGGGCGCGGGTGCCGCAAGATCGAGCTTCAGCGCAGGCAGCAGAGTTGCAATCCCTTCCGCCTGGCGCTCGCGGAGCTGCTTGCCCTTGCGGCGTCCGAAGAAGGCTTCGGTGCTGCGGCTCGGGTGCTGCGGTTCGGTCATGGGCTGGTCTCTCACGATAAAAGCGGGCGTCTCCGCCAGGAGGCACCCGCTTTACAGTTTTATGGAGCTATCCGTAAAGGCCGATCAGGCTGCCTTGAGGGGCTCTTCCTTCAGCGCATCCTTGAGCGGCTTCGCCAGATCGGTCTTCTCCCAGGAGAAGGAACCGTCGCGGCCGGCCTTGCGGCCGAAGTGGCCGTAAGCGGACGTCTTGGCGTAGATCGGCTTGTTGAGGTCGAGATGGCGGCGGATGCCTGTCGGCGACAGGTCCATGACCTTGCGGATGGCGGCTTCCACCTGGTCTTCCGTCACGCCCTTGCCCGTGCCGTGCAGGTCGACATAGATCGACAGCGGCTGGGCGATGCCGATGGCGTATGCGATTTGAATCGTGCAACGATCGGCAATACCGGCAGCGACGACGTTCTTTGCCAGATAGCGAGCAGCATAAGCGGCCGAACGGTCGACCTTGGTCGTGTCCTTGCCGGAAAATGCGCCGCCGCCGTGGGGAGCCGCGCCACCGTAGGTGTCGACGATGATCTTGCGGCCGGTAAGGCCCGCGTCACCATCCGGGCCGCCGATGACGAACTTGCCGGTCGGATTGATGTACCACTTGCAATCCCTGGCGATCGGCAGGTCGCCGAGCGCTTCGCGGATATAAGGTTCGACGACCTCGCGGACCTTCTTGGAATCCCAGCTCTCGTCGAGGTGCTGGGTGGAAAGAACGATCGAGTCGACCGCAGCCGGCTTGCCGTTTTCATAACGCACGGTCACCTGGCTCTTGGCGTCGGGGCCGAGCTTGCCGGCATCACCCTCGCCCTTCTTGCGAGCGATTGCGAGAAGCTGCAGGATCTTGTGGGAATAATAGATCGGTGCCGGCATGAGGTCCGGCGTTTCCTTGCAGGCATAACCGAACATGATGCCCTGGTCGCCGGCACCTTCATCGCCCTGCCTGTCGGCAGCGCTGTCAACACCCTGCGCGATATCAGCGGACTGGGAATGCAGTAGCACGTCGATCTTGGCCGTCTTCCAGTGGAAGCCGTCCTGCTCGTAACCGATGTCACGGATAGCCTTGCGGGCGGCGGACTTGAACTTCGAGGGATTGATGACGTCCTTGCCGTCCTTGTCCTTCTTCATCAGGCTCGGCGGCAGGCGTACTTCGCCAGCGATCACCACACGGTTCGTGGTCGCCAGCGTTTCGCAGGCAATGCGCACGGTCCAGGGATCGACGCCGGTCTTGGCCGCTTCGCGGTACACAAGATCTACAATTTCATCGGAGATACGATCACAAACCTTGTCCGGGTGGCCCTCGGCAACGGACTCGCTGGTGAACAGATAACTTGCGCGCATTACGGGATTCCCCTCAAAGAAACGACGCACCTGTGTAGTGATTTTCACCGACAAACACAAGCGTACAACGACATAAATATATCTTTATGTGTACAAGTTAGGTATTCCGGCAACACTCCTCACCTTGGAGCAGGCAACAAAAAAGCGGCCTTGCGGCCGCTTTCGTGCTGATATCAAAGGTCGTTATTCGACCTCGGCATCCGCTGCCAGAGCTTTTACGAGATCAACCACACGCCGACGAACTTTCGGGTCGGAAATCTTCACGAAAGCCCGGTTCAGTTGCAGGCCCTCGGAGGAGGAGAGGAAATCGACCACGTAGTTGGAGCTCGAGGCTTCCGCCATGCCGCCCTGACCGCCCTGATCGCCCGGTGCATCCTCGAAGAAGAAGGATACCGGCACGTTGAGAATGCTGGAAATATTCTGCAGACGGCTGGCGCCAACGCGGTTGGTGCCTTTTTCGTATTTCTGAATCTGCTGAAAGGTAATGCCAAGGCTTTCGCCCAGCTTTTCCTGGCTCATTCCGAGCATGGTCCGGCGAAGGCGAATCCGGCTCCCGACGTGAATATCGATCGGGTTCGGCTTCTTTTTGTTTTCAATCATAACGATGTCCTGACGACGTTTGTTGTTTAATCCTCACAACCCGGTCTGCGTGTGGTGATACACTTCGCGCGGCTGGTCACAACAGGCTCAACGTTTGAAGCATATGGCGAGACGAAAGGCTGAGACCACTATGCAATTTTAGGGGTTTTTGGTCAATTCGTCCGAAAATTAAAACCAACGCGCGAGACGCCTGCAATCAACAACATCGTCACAAGAACCAACCAGAAGTGCTGTTCCCGAGCTTTCATATCCCAATGCGGGATTGAAATGCTGCCCAAGGTTGCGTCAATCACGCCTTTTTGATTATAATCCATACCCCGAATCAGCCTTCCAAAGGGGTCGACAACCGCCGAAACGCCGGTATTCGCCCCGCGAATCAGCGGCAGACCGTTTTCGACGGCGCGGATTCGAGCCTGCTGGAAGTGCTGATACGGTCCCGGCGTCGCTCCGAACCAGCCGTCATTGGTAATATTCAAAAGCGCGCTCGCCCGCTCCACGTCCGGCCCGATCTCGTCCGGGAAAATCGCTTCGTAACAGATCAGCGGATAGAAGACCCTGCCACCCGGCAGGGTCAGCATGGCCCGCACGGGCGCGGCACTGAAGCCGCCCGGCATGGCGATGGCATCGGGGATGCCGAGATTGCGCAGGAGATCCTCGTATGGGACATATTCCCCGAACGGGACGAGATGCAGCTTATCGGAGGCCGAAACGATCTGGCCTTGGCTGTCGATCACATAGATCGAATTGTAAAAACGCGGCGCGAAGCCCGCGCCGGCATCTTCCGAGCGGACCGCGCCGGTGATGAGGACCTGACCATCCTGCAGCACCTCGGCAATGCGGGTCAGCGCATCCGGGTTCTGGGTCAGAATGAAGGGCACCGAGGTTTCGGGCCAGACGATGATGTCCGGCCGCTTGCCACCGTTCTCGGGCGGCAAAGCCGACAACGCAAGATGTTCCTCGAAGATCGCCGCCCGTTCGGCATCGTCCAGTTTTCGCGCCTGGTCTATTACCGGCTGGACGATGCGGACGACCGGCTGGCTATCGGCGGCCGGGGCCGGCGCGGCGTCGGCGATGTGCAAACGATAGGCGCCATAACCGAGATGGGCGGCAAACAGCAAGGCCGCGAGCGTTAGCCCGGTCCGCATGCCCTTTTTAGTGCCGATCAGGGCGGGGGCTGAAAACACGAAGACGGCAAGAACCGTCACGCCGAAAATGCCGAGCACCGCCGCCGATTGCATCATCAGCGGCATCGGCATCGCGCCATAACCGACCGCATTCCAAGGGAAACCGGTAGCGACGAAGCCACGCAGCCATTCGGCAAGGCCGAAACCGAAGGCGAGCGAGGCCATCCGCCCGAAACCATCCGACCAGAAGATGCGGGCGATCGCCGTCGCAAGACCGTAAAATAGGGCAAGATAGGCAGGCAGGCCAAGAACCGCGAGCGGCAGCGCCCAGGCAAACTCGTCAGCTTCCACCAGCAGCGCATTGCCAAGCCACCAGAGGCCGGCGACGAAATAGCCGAAGCCAAAAACCCAGCCGATCCAAAAGGCCGAACGAAACCGCGCGAACCATCCACCATCTGGATTGCCGGTGGAACCGTCCATCAGCCAGACGAGCAGCGTGAAGGAGATGAAGAACGCCGCGAAGAAACCGAAGGGCGGCAGGGCGAGCGCACCGATCGCTCCTGCGAGAAAAGCAACGACGACGCGCGGGAAGCCCCAGAGAAGCATGATCCTGCCCGCCAGCCGCTCCATCTATGTTCCCTTCCGCCCCCGAATCAGCGGCTGCAGTCTTTCAAAAAATGGCGGACTTGTCGTGAGGTCAAAGAGGCGCGGACACTTCAGGGACCACTCAGGCCTGATGATTGCGTCCGTCGGCGTCCTGAGCGGATGGCGCCGGCAGCAGCGCAGTCGGCGTCTGATCGGTGAGCAGCATCTCGCCCTCGCCTTTCTGCCGGCGGCGCGCGAGCGTGCGCCTGCGCAGGATCCGCACGCGTTTGATGCGGCGAGGATCGGCCTCCAGAATCTGGAATTCGAAGCCGGGCACCGCCTGTACCACCTCGCCGCGCACGGGAATGCGCCCGAGTGCGGAGAAGATCAGGCCGCCCAGCGTATCGACGTCTTCAAGGCGGTCGCGAATGTCGAAATCGGAACCGATCGCCTTGGCGATCTCTTCCAGTTCGATACGCGCATCGGCGACGAAGACGTCCTCGCTGGTGCGGGAGAACATGACCTCTTCATTGTCATGTTCGTCCTCGACATCGCCGATCACCATTTCGACGATGTCCTCATGGGTGACGAGGCCGTCGGTCCCGCCATATTCGTCGATGACGAGCGCCAGTTGGGTGCGCGCCGCCTGCATGCTCTGCATCAGGTCGGAAGCGAGCATCGAGGGGGGCACGAACAGGATCTTGCGGATCAACCCGGCCTCGGCAACCGTCTGTTCGAGGTCGACACGGCCGAGGTCGAAGGCAGGCCGCGGGGTGCGCACCGTCTTTTCGGCCTTTTCCGGCTTGTCGGTGGCAAGCGGCATCGGCTGCGTAGGCGCGGCGCGCGCGCTGGTGCGGCGTTTGTTGCGAGCCTGCTTGGCGAGATAGGAGAGGAGGTCGCGGATATGGACCATGCCGCGCGGGTCGTCGAGCGTGTCGTTGTAGACCGGCATGCGCGAGCGACCGGTTTCCTCGAAATGGATCATCAGCTCGCCGATCGTCATGGTCATATCGACCGCCTCGATATCGGCACGCGGCACCATGATGTCTTCGACGCGGATCTCGCGGAACCGGAGAATATTGTGCAGCATCGCCCGTTCCTCGGGCGAGAAGGCATTGCTGATATTGGTATCGGTCATCAGCGCGTCGGCGAGGTCCTCGCGGAGCTTCTCGCCCTGCGACGGCCTGAGCAGCCTGACGGCGCGCGACCAGAAAGAGCTTTGGTGTTTTTGAGCTTCCGCTCGAGACGGACTACTGCCCTCTTCCGAGGAACTCGAGTCGGCGTCCTTGCCCTCACGGGTCGGGTTTGTCGAAAAGTCGTTCATTGGTCCAGACTATATTATCGGGTCCTGCCCCGCATAGGGGTCAGATAGGCCAAGGGCGGCCAAAATGCGAGTCTCCAACGCTTCCATTCTCTCCGCATCGTCCGTTTGCATATGGTCGTAGCCGAACAAATGCAGGAAACCGTGGACGAGCAGATGGGTCAGATGATCATCGAAACTCTTGTCGAGATCAACAGCTTCCCGCTCGACCGTCTCGCGCGCGATGACGATATCTCCCAGCATCGGGCCCGGCATCTTGCCTGGTTCGAGCGGAAAAGCCGGGAAAGACAATACGTTGGTCGGCTTGTCCTTGCCGCGCCATTCGGCGTTGATCTCCTTGATCGCCGCGTCGTCGGTAAAGACCAGCGACAGTTCGGGGGCGATTTTCGGGAATGGCTGCTTCTCTTCCTTCGCCAGGAATTCGGCCGCCGCCCCAAGCGCTTTTTCACTCAGGGCCAAAAGGGCCGGCTCTTCCGGCCAGCCCTCGTCTTCAATGCTGATCTGGATGTCGAGTTGGGGCATAAGGTTTGGAGCCGACCGTCACCGGTCGACTTCCTCGCTTTCCTCGTGGACCGCATATTGCGCGTCATAGGCCCGGACGATGCGGCCGACCAGCGGATGGCGGACCACGTCGGTATCCTTGAAGCGGATCACCGAAATGCCCTCGACGCCCTTCAGGATCTGCAGCGCTTCTACCAAGCCTGATTTCACGCCACGCGGCAAATCGACCTGGCTCGGGTCACCGGTGATGATCATCCGGGCATTTTCGCCAAGACGGGTCAGGAACATCTTCATCTGCATCGACGTGGTGTTCTGCGCCTCGTCGAGGATGACCGCAGCATTGGCGAGCGTGCGGCCGCGCATGAAGGCGAGCGGGGCGATTTCGATGACGCCGGCGGTGATCGCCCGCTCCACCTTGTCGCCCGGCATCATGTCGTAAAGGGCGTCATAGAGCGGCCGCAGATAGGGATCGACCTTGTCCTTCATGTCGCCGGGCAAAAAGCCCAGGCGCTCGCCGGCTTCGACGGCCGGACGCGACAGGATGATGCGATCGACAGCCCCGCGTTCCAGAAGCTGGGCGGCATGAGCGACGGCGAGATAGGTCTTGCCGGTGCCGGCCGGGCCGACGCCGAACACGAGTTCCGAGCGTTCCAGCGCCCGCATATAGGCGTCCTGGGTCGGGGTGCGGGCGACGACCGTCTTCTTCTTGGTGGAAATCTGGCTCATCGAGAGCTTGGCTTTTTTCTCCAGCGTCGGCAGCTGCAGCTGGTCGTCGGCCGCCTGCGCCATGCGGATCGCGCCGTCGACGTCGGAGGTCTCGACCGACCCGCCCTTCTGGATGCGTTCATAGAGGAAATCCAGCGCCCGGCGCGCCTGGTTGGTCGCCGTCAGATCGCCGGAGATCGCCACCGAATTGCCGCGCGCCCGGGCATCGATATGAAGCCGTTCTTCGAGAAGTTTGAGATTCTGATCGAATTGCCCGAAAAGCTCGCTGGCGAACCTATTGTTCTCGAACGTCAGGACAAAGTGATTGGCGTCGGTAGCGGCGGTGCGGGGCTGGCGCGCGGATGAAGAAACCAATTCACGTCCGTTCAAGTAGGGCAAGCTCCTCGATGTTAGCTCAGGCTCCTATTAAACTCTCTGCCGGGTCGGCAAACAAGCTGTTCGGGCCGGTTCCACTGATTCGTACCTGGATAATGTCACCGATTTGCGATGTTTTTGCATCAACATTCACAGATTGAAGCCAGGGAGAGCGTCCGATTATCTGTCCTGGCATGCGACCGGGCTTTTCCAGCAACAGGTCGATGACTTTTCCGACGCAAGATTTGGCGAATTCGGCCTGCTGTTTCAAGAGCAGGGCCTGCAATCTTTCCAACCGCTCCGCCTTCACCTCTTCCGGCACCTGATCGCCGAGGTCGGCACCGGGCGTGCCGGGACGGGTCGAATATTTGAAGGAATAGGCCTGGGCGTAGTTCACGTCCTCGACGAGGCGCAGCGTATCTTCGAAGTCCCGATCCGTCTCGCCGGGGAAACCGACGATAAAATCGCCGGCGATGGCGATGTCCGGCCGGGCATCGCGGATGCGCTCGATCAGACGGAGGTATTCGGCACCCGTGTGACGGCGGTTCATGGCTTTCAGGATGCGATCCGAACCTGCCTGAACCGGCAGATGCAGATAGGGCATCAGGGTGCGCAGGTTGCGATGCGCCTCGATCAGCCGATCGTCCATGTCGCGCGGATGACTGGTCGTGTAGCGCAAACGCGCAAGGCCAGGGATTTCCGCCAGGCGATAAAGCAGGTCGCCGAGGCTCCATTCGCCGCCTTTCGGACCTTGCGCACGCCAGGCATTGACGTTCTGGCCGAGCAGCGTGATCTCGCGCACACCGCCGTCGACAAGCCGCCAAGCTTCGTCGACGATCTGCTGGACGGGGCGGGAAACTTCCGAACCGCGGGTGTAAGGCACCACGCAGAAGGTGCAGAACTTGTCGCAGCCTTCCTGCACGGTGAGGAAAGCGGTGACGCCGCGGGCGCGAATCTTCGCCTTCTCGGTAACCGGCAGGTGCTCGAACTTGTCCTCGACCGCATATTCAGTATCCACGACCGGCTTTCCGCCGCGGGCGCGTCTCAGCGCTTCCGGCAGGCGATGATAGGTCTGCGGGCCGATCACCACGTCGACGGCCGGCGCACGGCGGATGATTTCCTCGCCTTCGGCCTGGGCGACGCAGCCGGCGACGCCGATCATCAGCTCCCGGCCTTCGGCAGCGCGTGCCTTCTTCATGTCGCGAAGACGCCCGAGCGCCGAATAGACCTTGTCGGCCGCCTTCTCGCGGATGTGGCAGGTGTTGAGGAGGATGAGGTCGGCTTCGCCCATCTCTTCTGTCGGCACGTAACCTTCGCCCGCGAGCGCATCGCTCATCCGGCCTGAATCATAGACATTCATCTGGCAGCCGTAGGTCTTGATGAAGACCTTGCGGGAATTCGGGCGCTGGGCCGGCTCGTCGGCGGGCACGGAAAGGGAGACGTGTTCGTTCATGGCTCGCTCCATACCGCAAGAAGACCCGGAAATGAAGCATTTCCTATAGCGCTTCGTAGTCACGGCCCCGCAGATGGCGGTTCAGCATGCGCCGAAGCCGGCTCGTCACGGCCATACTCAGATGCTTGCGGTTGTCACCGGCGCGGAATTCGATCGTCTCGCCGAAAGCCACGTCCACGTCGAGCGCCCCTTCCTTCAGGACGCCGAGCAGATGCGGCACCAGTTCGATATCGCCCGGCCATGCGGCGATCGGCCGATGGTAACGGCCCATGGCCATGCCGTGGATGCGGGTATAGGCGATCGCCACCGGCTGGACATGCACGACACCTTCCGGCGTGTGCTGGACCGCGGCGGCGGCGGCCCCGAACAGTGACGACTTCACCTCCAGAAGCCGGTTGCCGTCGGAGGTGGTGCCTTCGGGAAAGAGCACGACGATCTCGCCGGCAGCCATCCGCTCGGCAATCTCGTTCACCTGGTCGCCGGTCCGACGCTTCTGCTCGCGAGCGACGAAGATGCTCTTCTGCAGCTTGGCGAGCGTGCCGAAGACCGGCCATTCCGACACCTCCATCTTGGCGATGAAGACGACGTCGGCGATCGCCCCGAGCACGAGAATATCCTTCCATGACGCATGATTGCAGGCAAGCATCAGCGGCCGGCGACGCTCCAATGTTCCGTGAACATGAATACGGATGCCCAGCAGGAAACAGGCGGTCCGATGCCAGTAGCGCGGGATATAGCGGCGGATCTTGAGGTCGAGGGCGAGGCCCAGGAGTTGGAACGGCCACAAAATCAGCGTAACTGCGAAAAGAACGACAAAAACGAAGCCGATCCGCGCCCAGGTAATCACTTATCGTCCTTGTCCAGCGGGATGCCGTAAAGCTCCAGCCGGTGGCCGACGAGACGGAAGCCGTGCTCCCGGGCGATGCGTTCCTGCAGCGCCTCGATTTCCGCCGAGCGGAACTCGATGACGGTACCGGTCTTGAGATCGATCATATGGTCATGATGTTCTTCAGGCACGGTCTCGTAACGCGAGCGGCCGTCGCGGAAATCGTGACGTTCGATGATCCCTTCGTCCTCGAACAATTTTACCGTGCGGTAAACCGTCGAGATCGAGATACGCGGGTCGACTTTCGAGGACCGGCGATAGAGTTCCTCGACATCGGGATGGTCAACGGATTCCTGCAGGATACGCGCGATCACGCGGCGTTGATCCGTCATTCGCATGCCCTTTTCGGCACACAGCTCCTCCAGGGTTTTGGAAAGGTCTGTCATGTCGTTTTGGCTTTCGAAACGTTCCCGTAGAAACTAACGGACTAACGAAGAACGCGGCTCATGACAAGCGCCGTGGAGCGCGTCCCATCCGGCCCGGCGTAATAGGCGGGGCGTTCGCCCACTTTCCGGAAACCGAGCTTGCGGTAAAGCTCGACGGCGGGGCGGTTGGCTGCCTCCACTTCCAGGAACATGCTCTCGCCGCCGCGCGACGCAGCCTCGCGCAAGGCCGCCTGCATCAGGCGCCAGCCAAGCCCCACCCGACCGAATTTCTCGTTGACGGCGACCGTCAAAATCTCTGCCTCGCCGGCAGCCTCACGCGAAAGAACGAAACCGCCGAGCGGCTTCGAGAAGAACGCATTGGTCTGGCGGGCAACAAAACCGAAGACATTGTGCTGCAGGAGGAGGTTCTGGAATTCGCCATCGCTCCATTGGCGCGGAAACCGCTGGCCATGCAGCTCGGAGATCTCCAGGCAATCGCCGGCCTCCATCGGCACGACTTCGAAATACGGCTTCCAGGTCAGGTAATCGTCGAGCATCGGCGCAGTCTGTACATTCACGAACGGGCAAGGGCAAAACCGGTCTGCGGTTTCGCATCGGGTCCACGAAGATACAACGGTTTAGGGCGTTGCGCATCCGCAGGTTTTTCGGCAGCGATGCGCGCGACGACGGCAATGTCGAAGCGATCCCGCCCGTCATATTCGGCCATTCCCTTACCAAGGGAATGCTCGACCCAGGAGCCGGTCATTGCCGCCGAAAGAGACCGGGCAAGTTCCGAAGTATCCTCCGGCGAAAGCGCTGCGGGTTGGCTCAACGCCTCACCCTTGGCGGAAAACGCCTGGGTGTAGATCTCGTTGCGTTTGGCATCCATGGCAACCACGACCGGCTGGTCGGGATGTTCGCCCAGAAACTTGAGCGCCAAGGCCTCCAACGTGGTCACGCCGACCGATTCGACGCCGAGCGCGAGAGCGAAACCACGGGCGGCAGCAACGCCGACGCGAATGCCGGTGAACGAGCCGGGGCCGATGACGACCGCGACGCGCTCGACGGCTTTGAGGGAAAGATTGGCGGCGGCGAGCGCTTCGTCGATGACCGACATCAGCCTTTCGGCATGGCCCTTGCCGATCGTCTCGGTGATCTCAGACAGCATTTTGCCCGCGGCGCTGTCATAGAGCGCTGCGGAGCAATCCACCCCTGCAGTATCGATGGCGAGAATAATCATTCAACGGTGCCGGCGGGCTCAGAGAGCTTCGACGGCCTGCACTTCCGGAACGAAATGCTTCAGCAGGTTCTGCACGCCGTGCTTCAGCGTCGCCGTGGAAGACGGGCAACCCGAGCATGCACCCTTCATGTTGAGATAGACCGTGCCGTCGCGGAAACCCTTGAAGGTAATGTCGCCGCCATCCTGGGCGACGGCCGGGCGGACGCGGGTTTCGAGCAGTTCCTTGATCGTCGCGACGATCGTTTCGTCGTCCTCGTCGAAAAACTCACCTTCCACGTCGGATGCTTCCGCAAGCGTGGACGCACCACCCATGACCGGCGCGCCGGACATGAAATGCTCCATGATCGAACCGAGGATCGCCGGCTTCAGGTGCTGCCATTCGGCGCTTTCCTTGGTGACGGTGATGAAGTCGTAGCCGAAATAGACGCCGGTCACGCCGGAGATGCCGAACAGCCGCTCAGCCAGCGGAGATGCTTCCGCCTCGCCGGCATTGCGGAAATCGGCGGTGCCTTTATCCATGACGACTTTGCCGGGCAGGAACTTCAGGGTCGCCGGGTTGGGGGTGGCTTCCGTCTGAATGAACATCTCGTCTCTCCTGGGGCACGACGCCCCTCGCAAATTTAGAACTCTTCAAAAGAAGATAAGCCGTATCAGCTTTTCGTTCAAGTGCTCCTTTGCCTGCGCAAGATCAAGTCCGCAATCAGGCCAGCGCGTCGATTTCCTCGGCCGTCAGCGTGTCGGGCAGCACGGTGACGGGAATCGGGAAGGCAGCAACGGCGGACACCAGGGGTCCAGGCCCTTCCTTGGTGGAACCGGCCGCCAGCACAAGGACCGCAATATCGCGGTCTTCCTCGACCAGCTGGATGATCTGTTCGCTGGCGTTGCCTTCGCGGATGACGATTTCCGGATCGATGCCGATCGTATCGCGCACCTTCTGGGCGGCCTTTGCCATCACCGCGTCCGCTTCTTCGCGAGCCTCGGCACGCATGATCTGCTCGACGCCCAGCCATTGCTGGAAATCGCCCTCGGGAATAACGAAAAGCAGAACAAGCCCCCCGTTGGAGTTCTTGGCGCGGCGTCCGGCGTAATGAACCGCCTTTTCGCATTCCGGCGTGCCGTCGATGACGGCCATGAACTTGCGCCGGTGCCCTTCAAGCCGCGAAAGCCGTTTCGAAACCATGCTTCCCCTCCTTCGCATGTAGTCGACCGAAGCAGTCGTGATGCGGAACTTATACCAACCGAAAAAAATGAAAACCCGCCACGAATGCCGTGGCGGGTATGCAATCTTTGCGTGACTTGAAAGGCGCCGATAATCTCAGCGCAGGAAGCCGACGATGTCGAAGACATCTCCCATGACTTTCTCGGCGCGGGCGCGGGCGCGCTCGCCACCATCCTTGAGGATGGCATCGATATGGGTCGTGTCGTCCATCAGGCGGCGCATTTCCGAGGTGATCGGCGAAAGCACCTGCACGGCGAGATCGGCAAGCGCCGGCTTGAAGACCGAGAACTGCTGGCCGCCGTATTCCGCGAGAACGTCGGCCTTGGTCCTGTCGGCAAGGGCTGCATAGATGCCGACGAGATTGTCGGCTTCCGGGCGGCCCTTGAGGCCTTCGAGCTCGCTCGGCAGGCCTTCCGGATCGGTCTTGGCTTTGCGGATCTTCTTGGCGATCTCTTCCGGATCGTCCATCAGGTTGATGCGCGACAGGTCCGAAGGATCGGATTTCGACATCTTCTTGGTGCCGTCACGCAGCGACATGACGCGCGGCGCCGGCCCGTCGATCAGTGGCTCGACCAGCGGGAAGAAGCCATGGATCGGCTCCTCGCCAACGACCATGTCGACACCGGTGCCGGCGGCGCGGATCTTTTCCTGGAAGTCGATATTGAACTTCTGGGCGATATCGCGGGCAAGCTCCAGGTGCTGCTTCTGGTCGTCGCCGACCGGCACGTGGGTGGCACGGTAGACGAGGATGTCGGCCGCCATCAGGCTCGGATAGGCGAGCAGGCCGAGCGAGGCGTTCTCGCGGTCCTTGCCGGCCTTGTCCTTGAACTGGGTCATGCGGTTCATCCAGCCAATGCGGGCGACGCAATTGAAGACCCAGGCGAGTTCCGCATGCTGCGGCACGGCCGACTGGTTAAAGACAATATGTTTCTTCGGATCGATGCCCGAAGCGATAAAGGCGGCGGCGATCGAGCGGATCTGTCCCCGCAGGTCGTCATGGACGAGCTGCGCGGTGATCGCGTGCAGGTCGACGACGCAATAGATGCAGTCGTTGTTTTCCTGCAGCGCCACGAACTTGCGGATCGCTCCGAGATAGTTGCCGAGATGGAGATTGCCGGTCGGCTGGACGCCGGAAAAGACAAGCGGCTTGAAGGTATTCATATCGTCCTCAATTAGGCTGGTGGAGGGCCCCAGACCCGTAGGGTCATGTTGCTAACGCGCGGGCTTATGCACGGCGAAGCGCGGAGGATCAAGAGGCCGCGGAAACCGCGGGTTCAATCAGATCCCAGGTGTTGCCGTAGGGATCGGCAAACACCGCCACCGAACCGTAAACCTCGTGGCGCGGCTCCTCAAGGAAGCGGACGCCCTTGGCCGTCATGGCGGCATGATCGCGGGCGAAATCGTCGGTATTCAGGAAGAAGCCGACCCGGCCGCCGGTCTGGTTGCCGATTGCCGCCTTCTGCGTGTCGGTGGCGGCCTCAGCCAGCAACAGTGCCGCACCCTCGCCGCCCTTCGGCTTCACCACGACCCAACGCTTGCCCTCCGGCTGCACGCTGTCTTCCAGGCAGTCGAAGCCGAGCACATCGCAATAGAAATCCTTCGCGCGATCGTAATCGTCGACAATCAGGGCCACGAGAAACAGCGATTGGACAGGCATGCGGAAGCTCCGAATTCGAGTGATTAAGCCACCCGCGGGTTGCCGGCCGTGGTGGCTTTGGCGGTGCGAGGAGCTCCATTCAGGAGGCCTCGCGAAACACTACAGCGACAAAAGAGCAGTCCACATATCATTCGAGGTAGGGCCGAGAAACACCTACCTCATTAGGCGTACAACTCCTAAGTCAATACGCCTAATGGGAAAATTTTTCTCCACCCATCTCCGAATAGATTAACGGATGTTAGTCTTTTAGGCAGGCAGAATCCCATTTCTGAGCAAAAGCCTCCTTATTCGCGCCAATTTTGGAAAGGAAATACCCAAGCGTATCACAGTTAACCGGTCATGAACGACACGGTCTGTCCACGGGGGATACCCATGCGCATCATATTTCGCGTCGCGCTTTTCTGCCTTTTGACGCTAGGGCTCAATGTCGCCGCCGAAGCCGGCGAAAATCAGAAACGCAGAAGCACTTCCTTCAAGCACGATTATTCAGCTTTCTTCACCGTGCAGCGGATCAGCGTTCGCACAAGTTGTTTTCCGGAAAAACTGGGGGCCATCCTTGCGCATATCGCGCGCGAGACCGGCCATAAGCCTATGGTCACGTCGGGCCATCGGCCGCATTCCGGCGGGTCTCAGCACAGTCATTGTTATGCGGCCGATATCCGGGTGCCGGGCGTGTCGGAGCGAGCAATCCTCGCAGCCGCAGCCAGCGCACCGGGTATCGGCGGCATCGGCCGCTATTGCAACGGCATCGTGCATGTGGACGTCGGACCGAAACGCCAATGGGCGTATTGCGGCGGGCGGAAACGAGGCTAGGTCTTCGGTTTCCGTTGCACGTTCCGGCGTATCATGCCGATATCGGCGCCACCGATCAGGAAGGCGCAGGCGAAATAGACGGTGATCGCCAGCACAAGCAGGCAGGCAAGTGCCGCGACCTGATGGATCAGCAGCGCATCCGGGGTCAGCCACGACCCGGCATAGCGGAGCGCAAAGATCAGCGCTGCGGACATGATACCTGTCGAGACGAGCAACAGGGCCGTGCGCTTGGCGAGCGCCCATTCCCAGGCGAGATGGCCGCGCCAGACGAGCGTCGAAAACAGCAGCACGGTGTTCGTCCAGCCGGCCGCGGCCTCGGCCGTCGCAATGCCGCGCTCGGCGATCAGTGGGAAAAGCGAAATCGCCAGGCCGGAATTGATGACCACCGAGAGCATCGTGAACCGCATCGGCGTCCTTGTGTCCTCGCGGGCATAAAAACCGGGCTGTAGCGCCTTGATCAGCACGAACCCCGGCAGGCCTATGCCGTAGATCGCGAGGACGGAGGCGACGACCGAGGTGTTTTCGGCGGAGAAGGCACCGCGCTCATAAAGCACGCGAATGATCGCTTCCGACAGGATCCAGAGCCCGGCCGCAGCCGGAAGGGTCAGGAACAGCACGAATTCGATCGAGCGGTTCTGGGTATTGGCAGCCTCCTTGAGATGCCCGCCCTTCAGGGCACGCGCAAGTTCCGGCAACAGCACGACGCCGACGGCGACGCCCACCACGCCCAGCGGAAGCTGGTAGATGCGATCTGCGTATTGGAGGGCGGCGATCGCGCCTTCCTTGCCGGAGGCGATCGCCTGGCCGATGATCTGGTTGATCTGGGTGATGCCGCCGGTCACGGCCGCCGGCACCGCAAGCACGAGAAGACGCTTGACGTTCGGCGTCATCTTCGGGCGGCGGAAGCCGATGTTGATGCCGGCATGGCGCACGCCAGCATAGACCACGGCAAGTTGCAGGAGGCCGGCCGCCAGCACGCTCCAGGAGAGATACCAGGCGATGGTCAGCGGATCCGCATGGATCCAGAGGCCGTAGAACAAGGCACCGATCATCACCACGTTCAGGAAAACCGGGGCGATGGCGGCAGCAAAGAAATGATGCAGCGAATTCAGCATGCCACTCAGCATCGCCGTCAGCGACATGCACATCAGATAGGGGAACATCACCGCCGCTAAGCGGATGGTGATGGAGGTCTTTTGGGGATCGTCGGCGAAACCCGGTGCGATGAACCATTCAACCAGCCACGGCATCATCAGTTCCATGACGATTGTGATGATCATCAGAGCCGAGAACAGAACGCCGAAGACTTCTTCCGAAAAACGCTTGGCACCCTCGACGCCGTTCGCCTCGATCTCTTTCGAAAACAGCGGCACGAAGGCAGCGTTGAAGGCGCCCTCGGCAAACAGCCGGCGGAAGAGGTTCGGGAAACGGAAGGCGGCGTAGAAAACGTCGGCCATCGGGCCGGTGCCGAGCGCCGCCGCCATGAAGGTCTCGCGCGCAAAACCGAAAATCCGGCTGCCGAGGGTCGCTCCGCCGACGGTTGCGAATTTCCGGACTAAGCTCATCGGGCGGGACTCATCGGACGAAACTCACACGCTTGCCTTGGACTTGCGCGGCTGCGACGCCTGATCCGGATTGGGGGCCGGCGCGATCATGCCCATCGGCATGCCGCTCCTCAGTTCATCCTCCTGCTCGGACATCACAGCCTTCAGCCGCGCCGCGATATTGCCCTGGCGGTTCTCGTTCACGACCTTCTGGCCGACGAGATCGGTGACATAGAAGGTATCGATGACCTTTTCGCCGAAGGTGGTGATGCGTGCCGAATGGATGTCGAGCGAGAGATCGGCAAGCACGGCGGTGATATCCGCCAGCAGGCCGGTACGGTCGAGGCATTCCACCTCGATGACCGTGAACTTGTTCGACAGGCCGTTCGAGAGAATGACCGACGGCGGAATGGTGAAGGTCTTGTTGCGCTTGCGGGACTTGGCGCGCGTCGCGATGACTTCCGGCAGGCGCTTCTTGCCCGACAGCACGTCCTCGATCATCCGGCTGATGGTGCCGGCGCGGCGCAACTCATCTTCGTCCACCGGGAATTCGCGGTTGATCAGAATGGTGTCGAGCGCCCGGCCGTCGGAGGTCGTGAAAATCTGCGCATCGGCGATGTTGGCGCCCGCGGCGGCGCAAGCGCCGGCGATGATCGACAGCAGGCGCGGATGGTCCGGCGCCAGGACAGTGATCTCGGTGATGGCGTGGAAACTGTCCGTCCGCACCATGGTGGCGAGCGCCTGGCCCGCCTTGTCGGTGTCGCGGAGGAACTTCGTGTGACGGACCTGGTCGTCCAGCGAGACCGACAGGAGGTAGGGCTGGTAGTGCAGTTTCGAATAGGTGCGGCGATCCTTGGCGCTCCAGTCGGCCAGTGCCTTGAAGAGCTCCTCTTCGGCAACCTTGGCGCGCTCCTTGCGCGATACCTCGGAGAAACCGCCCGAGAGCAGCAGCTCGGTCTCGTAATAGAGCGTGCGCAGCAGCTGGCCCTTCCAGCCGTTCCAGACACCCGGGCCGACGGCGCGGATATCGCAGATGGTCAGGATCAGGAGCAGCTTCAGCCGGTCCATCGACTGTACCTTTTCGGCGAAGTCGGTGATCGTCTTTCGGTCGTGCAGGTCGCGGGTCTGGGCCGTCATCGACATCAGGAGATGCACTTCGATCAGCCAGACGACGAGTTCGGTCTGCTTGGCATTGAGGCCGAGACGCGGGCAAAGCTTGCGGGCGATGCGGGCGCCGGCGATCGAATGATCCTCCTGGCGGCCCTTGGCGACATCGTGCAGCAGCACGGCGACATAAAGCGCCTCGCGCTCTTCCACACTCGGCATCACCTTGTTGGCGAGCGGGTGGATATCGGCGGCCTTGCCCCTGTCGACTTCCGACAGCGCTTCGACGGAGCGGATCAGGTGCTCGTCGACCGTATAATGATGATACATGTTGAACTGCATCATCGCGACGACCTTGCCGAATTCCGGAATGAAGCGGCCGAGCACGCCCGCCTCATTCATCCGACGCAGCATCAGTGCCGGATCACGCCGCGAGGTCAGCATGGAGAGGAAAAGCCGGTTGGCCTCCTCGTCCTCGCGCACCTCGTTGTCGATCAGCGAAAGCGAGCGGGTCATGCGCTTCAGGGCATCGGGATGGAGCTCAAGCCCGTTGATATCGGCTACATGGAAAAAGCGGATGATATTGACCGGATCGCGCTTGAAGACATTCGGATCGGCAAGCGTGATGCGACCGCGGTCCACCACGAATTCAACGGTGCCGGGGATCTTGTGGAGACGCTTGGTGAAACGCGAGATGACGCGATTGGTAAGGCCGGGTGCCGCCTTCGCCTGCTGCTCTTCGAGTGCTGCGCAGAGAATGCGGGTCAGATCGCCGACATTCTTCGACACGAGGAAATAGTGCTTCATGAAGCGTTCGACGGCGGAAAGGCCGGGGCGTGAATGATAACCGAGGCTCTCGGCAATCTCGCGCTGGATGTCGAAGGAAAGACGTTCCTCGGCCTTGCCGGTCAGGAAATGCATCTGGCACCGCACCGCCCAGAGGAAGTCGTCCGCCTTTTCGAACGAGCGGGCTTCTTCGCGCGAGAGAACGCCCAGCTTCACCAGTTCGGTCGTCTCGCGGACGCGGTAGTAATATTTGGCGATCCAGAAGAGCGTGTGGAGGTCCCGCAGGCCGCCCTTGCCTTCCTTGACGTTCGGCTCGACCAGATAACGCGTATCGCCGGCCTTCTCGTGGCGATTGTCGCGCTCGGCAAGTTTGGCGGCAATGAATTCCGGACCGGTATCGGCGACGATTTCGTTGTCGAAACGGCTCTCGAGGTCGTTCACCAGCGCCTCGCGGCCGCAGATGTAGCGGCTTTCGAGAATGGCGGTGCGGATCGTCATATCCGTCTTGGAGAGACGGATGCATTCTTCAACGGTGCGGGTCGCGTGGCCAACCTTGAAGCCCATGTCCCACAGCACGTAGAGCAGGAACTCGACGGCCTTGCGCATGGTCTCGGTATTTCGCGGAGGCAGCAGGAACAGCAGGTCGATGTCCGAACCCGGCGCCAGCGTGTCGCGGCCATAACCGCCGACGGCTGCCACGGCGATATCCGTGCCCTCGGTATAGAGGCCTTCGGCAATCGTCTCGTAAAGAACGCGGATCAGCTGGTCCTGGAGCCAGGAGATGCGGCGGGCGCAATTCAGCCCGCTGCCGTCCTTGGAGAGAAGCTGGCGGGCCTTCTCGCGGCCCTCGACGCTTGCCCGGCGCAGCAGCGGCAGAAGCGCCGCCCGCAATTCCAGCTGGGGGCGATCCTTGTCCTTGACGATCGCCCTGCAATCGGCCCGAAGACGGGCCACGTCGAGAAGTTCAGAAAAATCGATGTCGTGTCTGGCCATATTATCCTGCCGGTGCCCGGCCTGCGGAGGGAGGCTATAATCTTTTTGAGGCACCTTGACCAACGATTATCATCATCGGACGTTTCAAAGTTGTTGCTTCCCGCTTTGAAGTTCAAGGCCGTGTTTTTATCGCACCGCCGTCCTGTGCGGCCCTTGCCTCGGCTCTCCATTGCTTGGGGCTCATGCCCGTCACGCGGCGGAATTCACGGTTGAAGTTCGATTTCGTCGAGAAGCCGACGTCCAGCATCACCTGGATCACCGTCCGTTCGGTCTCCCGCAAGAGGCGGCAGGCTTCAGCGATACGGCGATCGTTGACGAACTGCGAGACATTCAACCCCCTCGCGCGATTGATGACGGCAGAGGCCTCGCGGGCCGGAAGCCTTGCCTTGCGGGAAAGCTTCGCAAGGCTCAGATCCTCGCTCCTGTAAAGCTCGCCCTCCTCCAGGGCCGCCTCGATGCGAGATAGCGCGATCTTATCTTCTTCCGTTGGCTCGACGGAAGGCGAAGCAGCAGTCGGTTCGGCCGGCGAAAAATCCGGTGAAAAATAGTAGACGATCACCACGGCCATCGCCGCGAGGTTCATGATCGTAACCGCCATCGGGACGTCACGGGCGCCGTAGATATTGGTGTAGACGGCGAGCGCGGCATCGCTGATAGCGAAGAACAGCATCAGCCCGGCGGTCAACCGGGCGGCGTGCAACGCCGGACGAACCCGCTGCAGGGAGGCTTCGGCCATCACGTCGTCTCCGCCCGAGACCGTCTGCCTGTAGAGCGCAACGCCGTAGCCGAAGAAGATCACCAGCAGCAGTGGATCGACAAGATCGCGGAAGAAGCCAACCGCCACTGCCACGACGCAGGGCACCACGGCGTGCAACCAAGGCCGCTCTAGAGGTTTTGCAGTCAGGCCGCGGAACGCCAGGAAGGCAAGCGGCGGCATAATGGACGCGGTGATCGGCAAAAAGGGCACCAATCCGTCGACCCCGTAGCCGAAACGCAGCCCTACGCCGACGCCCTGGAAGGCATAGAGCACAAGGAACGCATAGAAATAGCGACGCGTTCCGGGCAGTTCGACGCCCTTCAGGCTGCGATAAAGCGTCAGCGCGAAGACGAGGCCGGCAAGAAAAGGCAAGGGAACGGACAGCACGCAGGATACCCGATGAAACGGCCTCGATCACGATCTGGAAGGCATTAGCATGTTCAGGCCGAGATGGCATGCGGATCGAGGGTCCGAAGGAGGCGATCCTCGGCACGGTCCCTCACCTGCTAAATCGCGCACCTTCAGACCGTTGCCGGAACGTCAGGTCTTGAGCTGCTTCTTCAGCGCATAAAGCGCCTCCAGAGCCTCGCGCGGCGTCATGTCGTCCGGGTTGATGGCCTTCAGCGCGTCCTCGACCTTGGAGGACCCGGCGCGCTTGGCTTCTTCGCGGCGGACTGCGACCTGGAAGAGCGGCAGGTCGTCGATCAGCTGGCTCGCGGGGTTCTTGCGGTCGGAATCCTCGAGCTTGGTCAGCACGTCGCGGGCACGGGCGACCACCGAGTCGGGCAGGCCGGCCAGCCGCGCGACCTGAATGCCGTAGGAGCGGTCGGCGGCGCCGGGGCCGACCTCGTGCAGGAAGATCACCTCGCCGTCCCATTCCTTCACCCGCATCGTAGCGTTGGAAAGCCGGTTCAGCTTTTCCGAGAGCACGGTCAGCTCGTGGAAATGGGTGGCGAAGAGGCCGCGGCATCTGTTCGCCTCGTGCAGGTGCTCGACCGCCGCCCAGGCGATCGACAGGCCGTCGAAGGTCGCGGTGCCACGGCCGATCTCGTCGAGGATGACCAGCGAACGGTCGCTCGCCTGGTTGAGGATGGCGGCCGTCTCGACCATCTCGACCATGAAGGTGGAACGGCCGCGGGCCAGATCGTCCGACGCGCCGACGCGCGAAAAAAGCCGGTCGACGATGCCGATATGGGCGGAGACCGCCGGCACGAAGGAACCCATCTGCGCGAGGATGGCGATCAAAGCGTTCTGGCGCAGGAAGGTCGACTTACCGCCCATGTTCGGACCAGTGAGCAGCCAGAGCGCCCCGAACTCGCCGCCATTATGCGGCGAGAGATCGCAATCATTGGCGATGAACGGGCCTACGGACTGCCTGCGCAGAGCCTGCTCGACCACCGGGTGGCGACCGCCTTCGATCGCGAACATGCGCGAGGCATCCACGACCGGCCGGCGATAACTCCATTCGTCGGCGAGCATGGCAAGGCCCGCCGCGACGTCGATCACCGCCAGCGCCCGGGCGCCGGCCTTGATCGTCTCCGCCTCCGAGGTCACGGCTGCGACCATGCTGTCGAAGGCTTCGAGCTCTATCGTCAGCGCCTTGTCGGCGGCATTGGCGATGCGGCTTTCAAGATCGGCAAGTTCTGTCGTCGTGAAGCGCATAGCGCTCGCCATGGTCTGGCGGTGGATGAAGCGCGCCTTGCCTTCAGGCGTATCGGTCATCGTGCCCGAATTGCCGGCGGTCACCTCAATGAAATAACCGAGCACGTTGTTGTGCTTGATCTTCAGCGACTTGATGCCGGTTTCCTCGGCATATTGGAGCTGGAGCGCGGCAATCACCCGCCGTGACTGGTCGCGCAACGCCCGCACCTCGTCGAGGTCCGAATGGGCGCCATCGGCGAGGAACCCACCGTCGCGCTTCAGAAGCGGCAGTTCCCGCGCCAGCATGTTGCCGAGCATGGATTCCAGATGAAGCGGCAAAGCCTTCAGGCCGTCGAGCGCCTGCCCCAGTTCCTCGGGCAGCATGGCCCTGTCGAGAAAGCCCGCGACACCGCGGGCCGCTTCCAGCCCCTGCAGGATACTGCCGAGATCACGCGGGCCGCCGCGGTCGAGCACCAGGCGCGACAGGGCGCGCGGCATATCCGGCACGTGCTTCAACCCGGAGCGCAGCTCGCTGCAGAGCGTGGGCTCTTCCAGCAGGAAAGAGATGGAATCGAGACGCCGGTTGATGCGGTCGGGATCAGTCAGCGGCGACATCAACCGTTCGGCGAGCAAACGAGCGCCGCCTCCGGTCACCGTGCGGTCGATCGCCTTCAGAAGCGTGCCTTCCCGCTCCCCCGACAAAGTCTTGGTCAGTTCCAGGTTGCCGCGGGTCGCCGGATCGATGAACAGCGTCGAGGCGCCGCTTTCGCGCTCGGGACGTCCGAGCGGCGGCCGTTCGGCGATCTGGGTCTTTTCCACATAGGCGACAGCGGCCGCGGCGGCTGCTAGTTCTGCACGGGAAAAATTGCCGAAACCATCGAGCGTGCCGACACCGAAATAGCGGGTAATGCGGCCCTCGGCGCTGGCGCTGTCGAATAGTACGGACGGCTGCGGGACCGCGACCTTGCCGAGCACGTCGAAGACGGGTTTAAGTTCGGCATCATGAAACATCGTATCCGGCAGGATCAGTTCGCGTGGATCGATGCGCAGGATATCGGCGAGCAGCCGGGACTGATCGGTCTCCGCCAGCCGAAAGACGCCGGTCGAGATATCGATCCAGGCAAGCGCCAGAAGCGGTTCGGCGGCTCCCTTGATGCGGGCGAGCGCCATCAGGTAATTCGACTCGAACGGTGAGAGGAGCTTTTCCTCGGTAATCGTGCCCGGCGTCACCAGCCGCACGACGTCACGCTTCACCACCGATTTCGAGCCGCGTTTCTTGGCCTCCGCCGGGTCTTCCACCTGTTCGCAGACTGCGACGCGGAAACCGAGCGAGATCAGCTTCTGCAGATAGTCGTCGGCGGCATGCACCGGCACGCCGCACATCGGGATTTCGCGGCCGAGATGCTGGCCGCGCTTGGTGAGCGTGATGCCGAGCGCGCGCGACGCATCGACCGCATCCTCGAAGAAGAGCTCATAGAAATCGCCCATGCGGTAGAAGAGCAGCGAACCCGGATTGTTCGCCTTGATCTCGATATATTGCTCCATCATCGGCGTTGCCGAGGCGCGGCTTTCCTCCGAGGCAAGCTCGGCAGTATTCAGGGCGTCGATGGGGAATCTTTCAAACTGGGTCACGGAACCGATTTTTTGTTGCGCGCTGGAACTTGCGACACTATCGATGAAGACACCTGAAAGACAACATCTGCCGCGGCCTAGAGGACGGCTGCCCACAAAAAGCTGGAGGAGACATGCCTGCTAAGGACAAGGCCACGGAGAAGGCCGCACGTTCGCGCGCTTCCGTAACCGAACAGGAAGCACTCGATTTCCATTCGGAAGGCCGCCCCGGTAAACTCGAAATCAATCCCACCAAGCCGATGGCGACCCAGCGCGACCTGTCGCTGGCCTATTCGCCGGGCGTTGCCGTGCCGGTCTTGGCCATCGCCGCAAACCCGGCAACCGCCTATGACTACACGACACGCGGCAACATGGTCGCCGTCATCTCCAACGGCACGGCGATCCTCGGTCTCGGCAATCTTGGGGCGCTCGCCTCGAAACCGGTGATGGAAGGCAAGGCCGTGCTGTTCAAGCGCTTCGCCGACGTCGACGCGATCGACCTTGAGGTCGACACCGAAAACGTCGATGAATTCATCAACTGCGTGCGCTTCCTCGGCCCTTCCTTTGGCGGCATCAACCTCGAGGACATCAAGGCGCCGGAGTGCTTCATCATCGAAAGCCGCCTGCGCGAGCTGATGGACATCCCGGTTTTCCATGACGACCAGCACGGCACGGCGATCATCGCCGCCGCTGGCCTGATCAATGCGCTGGAACTGACCGGCCGGGACCTCAAGACCACCAAGCTCGTCTGCAACGGCGCCGGCGCCGCGGCGATCGCCTGCGTCGAACTCATCAAGGCGATGGGCTTCAATTCGGAAAATGTCATTCTCTGCGACACCAAGGGTGTCATCTATCAGGGCCGTACCGAAGGCATGAACCAGTGGAAGTCCGCCCATGCGGTGAACACCGCCAAGCGGACCCTCGCCGAGGCCATGAAGGACGCGGACGTCGTGCTCGGTCTTTCCCAAAAGGGCGCCTTTACCGAAGAGATGATCCGTTCGATGGCGGACAGGCCGATCATCTTCGCGATGGCCAATCCCGATCCGGAAATTACCCCGGAAGAGGTCACCCGCATTCGCGACGACGCAATCATGGCGACCGGACGTTCGGACTATCCGAACCAGGTCAACAACGTCCTCGGTTTCCCCTATATCTTTCGCGGCGCGCTCGACGTCCGGGCAAGCCAGATCAACGATGCGATGAAGATCGCTGCCGTCAATGCGCTCGCCAATCTCGCCCGCGAAGACGTGCCGGATGATGTCGCCGCCGCTTACCAGGGCAACCGCCCCCGCTTCGGTGCACAATACATCATCCCCGTTCCGTTCGACCCGCGCCTCATCTCGGCGATCCCGGTTGCCGTCGCGGAAGCTGCGATGGAAAGCGGCGTCGCCCGCAAGAACATCGCCGACCTGGCCGCCTATGGCCGGGAACTTTCCGCCCGTCGCGATCCGATTGCCGCGACGACGCAGGGCATCTACGAACGCGTTCGCCGCTTTCCGAAACGGGTTGTCTTCGCCGAGGCCGAAGAAGAGCAGGTCATGCGCGCGGCGATTTCCTTCACCACCCAGAAGCTCGGCACTGCCATCCTTCTCGGCCGCGACGACGTCATCCGCACGACGGCGGAAAAGGCGGGCATCGACCTCGACCGCACCGGCGTTGAAATCGTCAACGCGCGTCTTTCCAATCGGCTCGATGCCTATATCGATCATCTCTACGCGCGCCTGCAGCGCGAAGGCTTCCTCTATCGCGACGTCCAGCGCCTGATCCACAACGATCGCAACCACTTCGCCGCGACCATGGTCGCCATCGGCGATGCGGATGCGATGGTGACCGGCACGACCCGCAATTATGCGACGGCGCTTCAGGACGTCCGCCGCTGCATCGATCCGAAGCCGGGGCACAAGGTGATCGGGGTATCGCTGGTGATCTCACGCGGCCGGACGATCTTCGTCGCCGATACCGCCGTCCACGATATGCCGAATGCGGAGGATCTCGCCGATATCGCCGTCGAAGCCGCGCGCGTCGCAAAGCGCATGGGCTACGAGCCTCGTGTCGCGATGCTTGCTTATTCCACCTTCGGACAGCCGATCGGCGAGCGTTCGGAGCGGGTTCGCGAGGCGGTCAAGATCCTCGACCAGCGTCGCGTGGATTTCGAATATGACGGCGAGATGGCCGCGGACGTGGCGCTCAACCCGCACCGGATGGAGCAATACCCGTTCAGCCGGCTCTCGGGAACAGCCAACGTGCTCGTCATGCCGGCGATCCATTCGGCCTCGATCTCGACCCGCATGCTGCAGGAACTCGGCGCTTCGACAGTGATCGGTCCGCTGCTCGTCGGCCTCGACAAATCGGTACAGATCACCTCCATGGGTGCCAAGGACAGCGATATCGTCAATATGGCAGCAATCGCGGCTTACAACGCCGGGACGTAGGTGGTTTTCTTGCAATCAACCTCCGAGTGGACTAAGTTTATTGAACTAAGTCCACCCGGCGGTTTGCTTGTGAAAACTATCAACATTCATGAAGCCAAAACCCATCTGTCGCGCCTCGTCGAAGAGGCAGCAAACGGCGAAGCTTTCGTCATCGCCAAGGCCGGCAAACCGATGGTGAGGGTCGTGCCGCTGGAGGAAGCGCCGAAGAAGAAAAGACGGGCTGGCTTTCTAAAAGGCTATGCATCCGTTCCCGACGATTTCGACACAATGTTCGCCAAGGAAATTGAAGAGATGTTTTACGGAGAATGAGAGTTCTCCCGGATTCTCATATCCTCGCTTGGTTCGCCGACGATGCGCCAAAGCTCACCGACGAAATGCGCGCCATCATTGAAGATGAGGAAAATGAGCTTTTCTTCAGTGCCGCCAGCCTCTGGGAGCTGATTATCAAACGAGCGCTCAATCGTAGTGGTTTCAATATCAGCCCGCGCGTTTTACATCGCGCTTTGCTCGACAATGGATTTCAGGAATTACACGTGAGCACCGAGCATGTTCTTGCTGTCGAGAGCCTACCTCCGATCCATAAGGACCCGTTCGACCGGATTCTCATCGCGCAGAGTATTTCCGAAGGCATGCTGCTGCTGACTTCGGATGAAACCATCGCCCAATACGACGGTCCCATAAGGCTTGTCCGTTAGCTCGCGAACCGTCCCGCATCGGCGCCGAAGTGGCTGATGTAGCGGTCGGAGATCGAGGCGATCGGCAGGACGATCAAAACGTCGGTGGTGTTGAAAGCGTGGTCGATAACCGCACCGTCGCCTACCATGGCGCCGAGGCGCAGATATCCCTTGATCAGCGGCGGCAGCAAGGAAAGCGCCTTGCGGGTATTCACGTCCTCCATCGGCATCAGGTCCATCGGGCGATAGAGTTCCGGCCGTGCCGAAACCGCCCAATCGCCCTTGGTCGAGACCGTATGGTGTAGGAAAGACAGCGCCATGGCGTGTTCTTCGGGCGAAACGCCCGGGAAGGACGCGCAGCCGAACATCGCGTTCATGCCGTGCTTCAGCGAATAGGCCCAATTGCCCTGCCAGAGCAGTTCGACGGTGCGCTTGGTACGGTAGTCGGGCAGTACGCAGGAGCGGCCGAGCTCCATGAACTGTTTGTCGGGATGACGCGCAAGCAGCGGCTCGATGTCGAATTCCGATGCCGAATAGAAGCCGTTATTGGCTAACGCCACTTCCTGGCGCAGCAGGCGGTAAGTGCCGACGATCTGATCTTCGATGTCACCCTCGATTGCATTGTCGACGACCAGAAGGTGGTCGCAGATCGCATCGAAGGCATCGACGTCGCGGCGGCGGCGCATGGCGTCGGGGCTGAGTGTCGCGTGCATTTCTTCAACGAAGACGCGATAGCGAACCGCCTGCGCGGCATCGATTTCACGCTCGCTGCGGGCAAGCCGAGTTTCGAGCGTGCCAATGCGGCCGAAGACATCGCCGCTTACCGGAGCAGAGGCCGGCGCCTGGTTTGTTTCAGGTATCACTTCACGGTTCAGGAGTTCGATTGCCAAGGTGATTCTCCCCGTCCCGGTTTGATCACCGCCTTAAATCACTTCTCTGCGACAAGAACGTGACATCCATTGTCATAATAGGTTCCAGGAATGGTCGCGTCAACGCGCCTGTTGGCGCTCGGTGGAGAGAACTCCCAAAATTCGAACCTCCTCCAGTAGCGTCAGCGGATCGACCGGCTTTGCGAAGACACGGCTGGCCCCGTTCAGAAGCGCCTCGCGATGTGTCGCCTCACGGCTCTCGCCCGTCAGCACGATCACCGGAACCAGAGACCGGACGCCGTTCTGCTCCTCGCCACGCAGTGCCGCCAGGAGGTTGAAAACATCCCCTCCAGGCATGTACATGTCGGAAATGATGAGATCGAGCGGCGTGTCCCGGTTGAGTACCGCCTCGATCAGGGTGGGGAAATCACCGACGAGACGGACGCGATGTCCGGCCTTTGTCAGAACCGAGCGGATGATCAGCGCATTGACGGGATCGTCCTCGCCGAGCAGCACGTCGAGCCCTTCGCCATGCTTTTCGATGACGGGCGGCGCCGGCATGGCCTGGTTATCATTGAGCGCGTCGCGTGTGCCGAAGCCACGCAGGCGGCCGCTCAAGACATCGATCAGGGATTTTTCCCGGAGCGGCCGGATGAGCCAGGCGTCGAAGAAATCTTGAGGCTGGGAAGCGCGTTCCTCCGGGTTGACGAGCAGGATGCGATGAAGCGGCGCATGCGCCTTTTCATTGGCATAATCGGAGGCAAGCCGGTGATCGACGATCAGGTCGGTATAGGCCAGCGGCCCTGTCTCGGCGCGGTCGATCAGCATCTGCGCGTCGGCCGTGTTGGCGACGTGCCGGCAGCGGCCGCCAAGCGTTTCGATCGTCGCGACCGTCGCCTTGGCGGCTGGCCCTTCCGGCGCCAGAAGCAGAACGCGGGACATCGCGAGCAACTGGTTGCGTTCGCCTGTGCCCGATTGCGCCGTTTCTGCGAAATGCAAGGGGAAGCGGATGGTGAACGTGCTGCCGGCCCCCTTCTGGCTGGCGACGGAAAGCGATCCGCCGAACTCCGCCAGGATGCGGGAGGCAATGCCTAGACCGAGGCCGGTGCCGCCGCTGCGGGCCTCCGCGGAGCCTGCCTGCTCGAACTCACCGAAAACTTGGTTCAGCTCCTCCGGCGCCATGCCGGGACCGGTATCGATGACGGCGATAGCGACATTGCCGTCATCGACCGCAGCCTGCACCAGTACGCCGCCATGGGCGGTGAATTTCACGGCATTGCCGATGACGTTGAAAAGCACTTGCCGGATACGTCCCGGATCGAAATCGAGGAGGTCGGGCAGATCAGCGGCCACCGTCGCGGCGATCTCGATGCGTTTCTCGTGGGCGCGCGACGCCAGCATCTCGACGACGTTTTCGATGAGGTGGCGAAGATTTTCCGCCCGGTTGTTGAGCCGGAAACGGCCGGCTTCCAGCGTCGAGTAGTCGAGGAGATCCTCGACGAGCTGCGCCAGGGCATAACCGGACTGGCGAATGCCGCTCAGATAGTTCTGCTGTTCCGCCGTCAGCTTGGTCTGGCCGAGAAGATGGGTCATGCCGAGAATGCCGTTGAGCGGCGTGCGGATTTCATGGACGACGGTGGCGATCTGCCGGGATTTCGCAGCGCTGGCCGCCTCGGCATTCTTCAAGGCGTGCTGGAGCCGGGGAACCGTGCGCTGGCGGCGCCACTCGGAGATCCGGGAAAAGAGCGAGGCAAATACGCTGCGTGATGCAGGCTTTCCCTCACCCCGCTGCACGCCAAATGCGGGCACGACCTTTTCGACCACGGGTTCGGCCATGTCGGCCGCCGGGGAAGACCCGAACGCCTTGGAGATACGTTCATGTATGTCGGCAATATCTCGCATTGGGAAAGACTAACGAGGTTTCTTTCCCAATCCTTAGAGCAATCAGGTAAAATTTTACTGATCGACCTTTTTCGGCCCGACCAGCTCGTCGAGGATCACCAGGCCTGCCCCGATGGTGATGAAACTGTCCGCCAGGTTGAAGACCGCGAAGGACCAAGTCTCGGTGTGGAACAGGATGTAGTCGATCACGTGACCATAGGCGAAACCATCGATCAGGTTGCCGATCGCGCCAGCGATGATCAGCGTGAACCCGGCATGGGCGAAAGGCCGCTCCTTCGGGGTGCGGCGCCAGAGCCAGAGCACGAAGGCGACGATCAGCACCCGCATGCCGACGATGAATTCCCGCTCCATGCCGGACAGAAGGGAAAAGGCGACGCCGAGATTATAGGTACGGTAGAGCGCTAAAAGCGGCAGCAGTGGCACCGCTTCCTGCATCGGAAGATAATTCTCGACGGCGATCTTCACCACCTGATCGATGGCGACTGCTATGATGATGACGATCAGTGCCACCAGAGGCCGCGAAAGAAGGGCTACGCGTGGGGTCATTTCTTCTCGTCCAGGGTCAGCAGGTGGCGGCGGGCCTCGAAGAGCATCACGGCGGACGCGACGGCGAGGTTGAGCGAGTCCGCCCTGCCCTGCTGAGGAATGCGAACGGTGCGATCGGCGGCCCTGGCAAGATTGTCCGGCAGGCCGGACTGCTCGTTGCCCATCAGCAGCACGACCGGCTTTTTCGAATAATCCACGGTGCGATAATCGACGGCGCCGGCAAGATGATGGGTCGCCACGACCTGGGTGCCGGAGCGCTTCTGCCAGATCAGGAATTCTTCCGCCGAACATTTGACAACCGGCACCGCGAAGACCGAGCCCATGGTGGCGCGCACGGTTTCCAGCGAAAACGGGTCGGTGCATTCGCCGATCAGGATCACTCCGGTGGCGCCTGCGGCATCGGCAGTGCGGATGATGGTGCCGAGATTGCCTGGGTCGCGCACGCGGTCGAGCGCCACCAGCGTCTCGTTCCTGCCCGGCCTCAGATCATCGAGCCTTTTCCAGCGCTGCTCGAAAATGCCGACGACCATCTGCGGATTGTCGCGGCGGGTGACCGACGAGAGCACTTTCTCACTGACCTCCAGCACCAGCCCGCCATGGGCGACTGTCTTGGCCGCCACCTGCTCGACAAGCGCCTTGCCCTTGGCCGCCTTGGCATAGACCAGCGTGCGGATTTCCCAGCCGAGCTCCAATGCGTCGATGACGAGCTTCAGGCCCTCGGCCATGAAGGTGCCGCTCTCTTCGCGGTCTCTCTTGTTGGTGAGCGCCTTGATGTCCTTGATGATCGGATTGGAAAGCGAAGTGACTTCCTTCACCTGACCGACCCGTCGTGGTCCGGATTTCTGAAAATCGTCGGTCATGCCGGCACCCAGCGACTGAAAAGAGATGTGGAAAGCGCGCGGCCCGGCGTCTTGCCGTCCAGCCCCGCCTCACGGATGACGAGCTCGCCCGATTCCACGACGCCGCCGGCGCCGCGCATCGTCTCGCGCATCAGTTCATGGATGGAGTAGAAGCTGGCGCGGATGGAATAAGCGGTCAGCACCAGGCCGATTGCCTTCGGTGACAGCAGTTCGCGGCAGATGTCGAGCATCAGCGGCAGATGATCGAAAAGCTGCCAGACTTCACCATTCGGGCCCCGGCCGAATTTCGGCGGATCGGTGAGGATGATATCGTAGCGGTTGCCGCGACGCTCCTCGCGCAGGATGAACTTCATGGCGTCCTCGCAGATCCAGCGGATCGGCGCCTTGTCGAGGCGGGCGAGCGACTGGTTCTCGCGCGCCCAGCCGATCGCCTTCTTGGAGGCGTCCACATGGGTGACTTCGGCGCCGGCGGCTGCCGCGACCAGCGAGGCGACGCCCGTATAACCGAACAGGTTCAGTACCTTCACCGGGCGTTTTGCCTCCTCGATGCGGTTCTTCATCCACTCCCAGTGGACGATCTGCTCCGGGAAGACGCCGACATGGCGGAAGGACGTGAAGCGGCCGAGGAAATCGGTGCCGAGCAGCGACAACGGCCAGGTTTCGCCAAGGGCTTCCTTGGTGAAGCGCCAGCGACCCATGCCGTCCTCATCCGTATCGCCGGTGAAGAGTGCATCCGCCTTTTCCCAGACGTGGGCGGGAAGTGACGGCTGCCAGAGCGCCTGGGCTTCCGGCCGGACGATGCGGTAAGGACCGTATTGCTCGAGTTTCAGCCCGTTGCCGCTGTCGACCAGGTGAAAATCACCGGCACCGGACGATTCGAGAATGATCGGCACGCGCTCGGGCGGCCGCTCGCCGCTGCGCGGCAAAAGCGGGCGGGTTTCCGCCGGTGCTGCGGCCGACGCGGGTTTTGCGGCGGCGTACCCGCGGGAGGACCTGTTGCCGGCCTCGCTCCGGGTTTTTTCACCCGGCCGCCTTTCCTTGTTCTTCAATACGTTCATCCGCTTGGATTTTTGAGACTTGGGCAGCAGATAGCATTTGCCGGCCATTCTTCAAAGCCGGGGAGCCTATGGCGGCGTGTTTTATTGAGGCCCGGCATGTCCGCCTTTTGTCCCCCTTGGCAAAGATCATCGCCCTTGCAATAAGTCTAGCAACGGTGGACGGAGGATCATCACATGGATATGGGCGGCGAAGAACGTATTGCAGCACCCCGCGAAGTGGTCTGGGCGGCGTTGAACGATCCGGAAATCCTCCGCCAGTGCATCCCCGGTTGCCAGACGCTCGAACAGAAGTCTCCAACCGAGCTTTCGGCAACCGTCAAGCTGAAGGTCGGTCCGGTCTCGGCGAGCTTTTCCGGCGAGGTGACCCTCTCCGACATCAACCCGCCTGAGAGCTACACGATCTCAGGCGAAGGCAAGGGCGGCATCGCAGGTTTCGCCAAGGGTTCCGCCACTGTCACGCTGGTCGACGACGGCAGCGACACGCTGCTTCGTTACTCCACCAAGGCCCAGGTGGGTGGCAAGATCGCGCAGCTCGGCTCGCGACTGATCGATTCGACCTCGCAGAAGCTCGCCGGTCAGTTTTTCGCGGATTTCAACAAGGCCGTGGTAGCCAAAGCCGCGCAAGCCTAATTTACTTTACCCGAATTCATTTCGAAGGAAGTTGCGCCGAGGCCGGCCGTCCAGCGACGGCAGCCTTGTGCTCGTTCTGCCATCGGACCGCTTCGCGTGCTTCGACGCGAGCCTGTTTGCGATGTTTGCCCTGGCTCCACCAGGTCACGAACGAGCCGATGAACATCCCGATCAACAAGGCCAGGAACAGAAACAGAAAGAAGGGTGCGCTGACCGCCAACATGCCGTCTTCAGGCCGGAAGGGGTTGAGCGCCAGGGTGACCATCTGGCGATTCGCGACTGCGAGCACGATCAGCACGATGCCGAGCGGCACGAAGACCACGAGCGAGACGATCCTTTTGAACTTATCCATCTGAATCTCCAGCAGACTGTCTGCTGTTTTACCAGCATCTGTTGCAGAATAGGCGCGCTTTGTGGGGTTTCAAGGGCGGCGAAAGCCGCGCGCGAAGGATCAATCCTCTTCGTCGTCGAGACCCGGATTCAGGCGCTCGCGCAATTCCTTGCCTGTCTTGAAGAACGGAACCCATTTCTCCTCGACAAACACGCTCTCGCCGGTGCGCGGGTTGCGACCGGACCGTGAGGGACGATTCTTCACCGAAAACGCGCCGAAGCCTCGCAGTTCGACACGATTTCCGCCTGCCAGGGCATCTGTGATCTCGTCGAGCACGGCATTGACGATGTTCTCGACGTCGCGGTGGTAGAGATGCGGATTGCGAGCCGCAACGATCTGCACCAGTTCTGACTTGATCACGGTTGCCCCCTGAAAAGTTTAGATTTTTAACCGCGCCCAACCTGCCAAACGGAGACAAGACCGTCAAGAAACAACTTGTCGGCGCCGAAGACGCGAAGGACGTCGGGAGTGATTGCCTGGCCGAGACCGGAGAGGTTCAACACCTCGCTGATGGCACTCGCGAGCCAGAAGGACGAGGAAGATTTGCGCTCCTTCCAGTCCACGATCGGCAGGTCCTTCGAGATGCCCCGTGATTCCAGATAGTCGCGGATGTCCTCCTCGCCGCCAAGCTTGTCGACCAGCTTGACGTTGAGTGCCTGGCGACCGGTGAAGATCGTGCCATCCGCGAGCTTCAGCACCTCGTCGCGCGGCATCTTGCGGCGATCGGCAACGAGATCGACGAACCAGGCATAGCTGTCCATCACCATGCTGCGGATCATCGTCTTGGCTTCCTCGCTCGCGGGATGGAAGGGCGACGGCTCGGCCTTCAGCGGCGCCGACTTGATCTCTTCCAGCGAGACGCCAATCTTCTTCATCACCTCGTCGACCTGCGGGTATTGGAAGATCACGCCGATCGAGCCGGTGATCGAGCTTTCGCCCGCGACGATCTGGTCGCCGGCGGTGGCAATCATATAGCCGGCAGACGCGGCCAGCGTGCGGATATCGGAAACGACCGGCTTCTTTTCGGAAACCTTGCGGATCGCCTTGAAGATGCGCTCGCCGCCATAGGTCGTCCCGCCCGGCGAGGAAATCGAGACGATCAACGCCTTGGCCTGGCTGCTTTCGGCAATCTTGGCGAGCCGCTCCAGCAATTCCTTGTCATCGGTGATCAAACCGGAGATTTCGATGCGGGCGACATGGGGCAAGGCAGATCCGCCACTCTCGCCGGCAACGGCACGATAGAGCGCAAAACCGATGCCGACCAGGAAAACAAGGGCAACGACCCGCCAGAAACTCAGCTTACGGCGCAGGGAGCGCCGGTCCGCGATTGCCATTTGATCCATAAAATCACCCTTCGAGACGAACCGTCGTTGCTAAATAGGCTCTCTAGCGCGTTTTGCAGCGGCTCACATCACGTTTTTATGTTGCCCATTATTGTTTGTTGATTGAATAAAAACCATATTGGCGGACAAAGCAAAGCTCCTACCGGTTCCATCGGCATTGCCGAGATGGGGCGTGGAAACGAGCTAGAAGGAACAACCCGGCACTCATGCTGCAGCATATTCGAAAAACGGCAGGCTTTACTGCGGCGCTGGAGCCGCGCGCGGATGCCTACCAGGCGGCGCTGGCGCATTCCTCGCTCGTGCGTAAACTCAAGATACTGCTGCCGATCCTGGCCGGCGTGATTTCTGCCGCCTTCATCGCTATCTCAATCGTCCGCGCCTACCTGCCGGAAAACCTTTCGATTGAAAACGCGCGGATCGAAAACGGCAAGATCGTCATGGAACGACCGGCGATTTCTGGCCGCAACAAGGACGGCATCAGCTACTCGATGACCGCCAGCCGTGCGCTGCAGGATATCAAGAATTCGAACATGATCACGCTCGAGGACGTCAAGGCCGCCGTACCGGTCAACGACGACGTTATCGCGCGGGTCATCGCGACCGGCGCCGACTTCGACCGCGGCACGGACATGCTCGATCTGAACTCTCCGTTCGATGTCAATCTGAGCAACGGGATCACCGCCCGATTCAAGTCCGCCCATCTCGATATCAATGCTGGTGTGATGAATTCACCCGAGCACGTCGATATCGCCATGAAAGAAGGCTCTATCGTTGCAGAGTCTTTAAAGATAACGGATAAGGGACATACCATCACCTTCAAAGGCCAGGTTCGCGTCCATCTCGATCCAGCCACCATCCGCAACCAAGGCAAGTAGAGCCCGGCCGTCATGATCAATCGCCGCCTTCTTAAACGCAATGCCGCAGTTCTGATCGCGGCAGGATTTATTTCCTGTCTAGCAGCGACCGCACATGCCCAGACGACCACCAGCCAGATGGAAGGCCTGAAGCTTTCCGGCGACCAACCGATCCAGATCCAGAGTGACCAACTCGAGATCAAGGAGCAGGAAAAGAAGGCCTATTTTACCGGCAACGTCCAGGTCGTGCAGGGCACGACCACGATGAAGGCGGGCAAGATGACGGTTCTTTATACGGGTGAAGGTGGCTCGGTGACCTCGGGCAACGCCAATATCGACAAGATATTCCTCGACGAGACGGTATTCCTGACCTCGGGCACCCAGCAGGCCACCGCCGAAAAGGGCGAGTTCGACATGAAATCCCAAACCTTCGTGCTTTCCGGCAAACAGGTCGTGCTGTCTGAAGGTCCCAACGTCTTCAAGGGCTGCAAACTCACCGTCCTGATGGAAACCGGCCAGGCCAAGCTTGACGCCTGTGGCGGGCGTGTCGAGATCCTGCTCGATCCGAAATCGCGACCGAAGCAATAATAGACATTTGACGTGAAAATACCGTTCATCACCAGTCTGTCGGCAAGGAAGCCGTCCGCGCCCGAACCCTTCGTCGTACGCGATAAAGCGCGCTACGAGGGCACGCTTGTCGCGCATGGGCTTTCGAAGACCTACGATACGCGTCGCGTCGTCAACGGCGTGTCGCTAGTCGTGCGCCGTGGCGAGGCCGTCGGACTGCTCGGGCCGAACGGCGCGGGCAAAACGACCTGCTTCTACATGATCACCGGCCTGGTGCCGGTGGACGAAGGCATGATTGCGATCAACGGCAACGAAGTCACCCGCATGCCGATGTATCGCCGCGCCCGGTTGGGCGTAGGTTATCTGCCGCAGGAAGCATCGATCTTCCGCGGCCTGACCGTCGAGGAAAACATCCGGGCGGTGCTGGAAGTCCACGAGCCCGACAAGGACAAGCGGGAACGCAAGCTCGACGAACTGCTGGAAGAGTTCCATATCAGCCAGCTTCGGAAAACGGCGGCCGTTGCGCTTTCCGGCGGTGAGCGCCGGCGCCTTGAAATTGCCCGAGCGCTGGCGACCGACCCCGCTTTCATGCTGCTCGACGAACCTTTTGCGGGCGTCGACCCCATTTCGGTTTCCGACATCCAGAACCTCGTGCGCCACTTGACGGCACGCGGGATTGGCGTTCTGATAACGGACCACAACGTCCGCGAGACTTTGGGCCTGATCGACCGGGCCTACATCATCCATGCGGGCGAAGTGCTGACCCACGGCCGGGCGGACGACATTGTCAACAACCCGGACGTCCGCCGCCTCTACCTCGGCGACAAGTTCAGCCTCTAGACGCTGCTCCGGTCGCTGCAGCGCGCCAAAGAAATTTACTTTCCCGCACTGCAGCGCTTGACCAAATCTGTCAAAAAAGCAATTCTTGTGCCAGATGCAAATTTGGCCTTGTGGGGGCTTGGCCGAAAACGAGCGTCCGCCATCCATGACCGGGTGGTTCAAGGGGATTGCACGGGAGTTTCGCGTCCGCCATGGGTTTATCCGCTAATCTTTTCCTACGCCAAACCCAATCGCTGGTGATGACGCCGCAGCTGATGCAATCCATCCAGCTGCTGCAGATGACGCATTTCGAACTCAACCAGTTCATCGCCCAGGAAGTCGAAAAGAACCCGCTGCTCGAAATTACGTCAAACGAGAGCGAAAACGACGCGGAAACAGGCTTCGAAACCGCCGACGACTTTGACCTGACCGAAGGCCGCGAGAGTTCGGCAGTGGCCGAAGTCGACAGCGGCTGGTACGAGGGGTCCTCTTCCATCAGCGCCGAGAGGCTCGGCGAAGGGCTCGACACCGGCTTCGAAAACGTCTTCCCCGACGATGGCCCGGCGCGGCGCGCCGACGCCCCGGAACTGCTCAGCCAATGGAAATCGATGCCGGGCGGCGATGCCGGCGAAGACTACGACCTGGATGATTTCGTCGCCGGCCAGGTGACGCTACGCGATCACCTGAACCAGCAGATCCCCTTCCTGATCGTCGATGCGGCCGACCGCCTGATTGCCCGGCATCTCGTCGATCAGCTGGACGAGGCCGGTTATATGCTCGGCGATATCGAGGAGATCGCCGCCCGCCTCGGCAAAAGCGCCGAGAATGTAGAAGCCATCCTCCGCTCGCTGCAGACGCTCGATCCGCCGGGCGTCTTCGCGCGATCGCTCAGCGAATGTCTGGCAATCCAGCTTCGGGAAAAAGACCGGCTCGACCCGGCCATGGATGCGCTGATCAGACATCTGGATCTGCTGGGCAAACGCGACTTCGCCTCGCTTCGAAAGATCTGCGGCGTCGACGACGAAGACCTCATCGACATGCTGGCAGAAATCCGCTGTCTCAACCCGAAGCCCGGCGCCGGCTTCGAGCGCGGCATGTCTGAGACGATTTCGCCGGATATCGTTGTGCGCGCGGCGCCCGACGGCAGCTGGATGGTCGAGCTCAATCCGGACACCCTGCCGCGCGTCCTGGTAAACCACAGCTATTTCCAGACGGTGTCCAAGCACTGCCCGAAAAACGGGGACGACCACAACTTCCTTTCCGAATGCATGCAGAATGCCAATTGGCTGACGCGCAGCCTCGACCAGCGGGCCAAGACGATCATGAAGGTGGCCGCCGAAATCGTCCGGCAACAGGATGCCTTCCTGATCCACGGCGTCGATCACCTGCGCCCGCTCAACCTCAAGACCGTCGCCGAAGCGATCAAGATGCATGAATCGACAGTCAGCCGCGTCACCTCCAACAAATACATGCTGACGCCGCGGGGGCTGTTCGAACTCAAGTATTTCTTCACGGTGTCGATCGGCTCGGCCGAAGAGGGCGGCGACAGCCATTCGGCGGAGGCGGTGCGCCATCGGATTCGCCTGTTGATCGCCCAGGAGACGCCTGAGACGGTGCTCTCCGACGACGATATCGTCGCCAGCCTGAAACGCGGCGGGGTCGAGCTCGCGCGCCGGACCGTCGCGAAATACCGCGAGGCGATGAACATTCCTTCGTCCGTCCAGCGCCGCCGCGAAAAGCGTGCGATCGCGGGGGTCGCGGCGTTCTGAGATACCGGCGAAACACCCGGGTTTCCACAGGTCTACGTAGAAATCCTGAGGTCCGCTGCCGTTGACATTTAAAACATCGGGCGCTAGAAGCCCGCCGCAACTGCACGGGGCATGGCACGAAACGTATCCCATTATCCAGACATGCATCGATTGCAGCAATTTGGCCCAGTCGCATGTGAACGGCTTGGATGCGGGGACGGCTTGGCGTAGACTGGAACACGCAAGTCACGACAAGAAGGAAGAACTCCATGAGTGTGCGTGTATCCGGTAAGCATATGGAAATTGGCGATTCGTTCCGTCAAAGGATCGAGGACCAAATCGGAGAAGCGGTTACAAAATACTTCGACGGAGGCTACTCAGGCCAAGTCATCGTGGAAAAGGCTGGTTCGCGCTTTTCTGCCGACTGCAAGGTGCATCTCGACACCGGGATCGTCCTGCATGCGGCCGGCGAGGCGAATGATCCGCAGATCAGTTTCGATGCCGCAGCACAGCGGATCGAAAAACGTCTGCGCCGCTACAAGCGGCGGCTCAAGGATCATCATGCCGGCAACCATGTGAATGGTTATGCGGAAGTTGCCTACACTGTTATGGACAGCGTACCGGATGAAGGGGAGGAAGTGCCCGAGGATTTCGCGCCGACCATCGTCGCGGAAAGTTCGAAGCAGTTGAAGACGATGACGGTCGCAAGTGCCGTCATGGCACTTGATATGACAGACGAGCCTGTTCTTCTGTTCCGTAGCCCCGGCAAGGAACATCTGAACATTGTGTACCGCCGCAATGACGGCAATATTGGCTGGATCGATTCCACCAATATCAAGAACTAACAACTTGGGGAGAGCGTCGGAGACGGCGCTCCCCTTCGCCTAGGGCACAAGCTCTTGCGGCACGAAGGATGAAGAGAATGGCATTGGCAGATTTGCTGCAGCAAGATGCGATTATTCCTGCCCTAAAGGTAAACTCCAAAAAGCAGCTATTGCAGGAGCTGGCGGCTAAGGCTTCCAAGTTGACGGGCGTGAGCGAACGAGAAATCTTCGACATCATCCTGCAGCGCGAAAGGCTCGGTTCCACCGGCGTCGGCCACGGCATCGCCATCCCGCACGGCAAGCTCAACAGCATCTCGTCGATCAAGGGCATTTTCGCGCGTCTTGAAGCGCCGGTCGATTTCGAAGCGCTCGACGACGAGCCGGTCGATCTGGTGTTCCTGCTGCTGGCACCCGAAGGCGCCGGCGCCGACCACCTGAAGGCCCTGTCGCGTATTGCCCGCGTGTTGCGCGACCAGGACCTTGTCGCCAAGCTGCGCAAAACCGATTCCGCTTCGGCGATCTATGCATTCCTCAACGAGGAGCAGGCCAACCACGCCGCCTGACCGCATAACACATTCGTGGGGACGAGACGAACCGCCCGGCCGCTGTCAAAGCGCCGGGCGGTTTTGTTTTTGAGCCACATTCCGCGGGGATTATGCGTGGAAACTCAACGGATCAGGAACAATCGCCAGTCCGACGAGCAAACACCAACGGGGGTGTCCGGGCTGAAATGAGAAGCAGGCTTATCGCCTGCTCCTCAAAGACTTCAGGCGCTTTTCTCACCAGCGGCTTCTGCAGAGGCTTCCGCCTTCGGTCCACCTTTTGCGACACCGACCATAGCGGGCCGCAGCACGCGTTCACCGATCGTGAAACCGGCCTGGACGACCTGGACGACGGTATTGTTCGGGACAGCAGGGTTCGGGATTTCGAACATAGCCTGGTGGAAGTTCGGGTCGAACTTCTGGCCTTCAGGATCGATCTTCTTCACGCCGTGGCGCTCCAGAGCGGACAGCATCGAGCGTTCAGTCATCTCGACGCCCTCCAGGAGCGTGGTCAGCGAGGCATCTGCCGTGGCGCGCATTTCGGTCGGCACGGCGTCCAGCGCCCGGCGCAGGTTGTCCGAAACGGCGAGCATGTCGCGTGCAAAGCCGGCCGCCGCATAGGACTTAGCGTCCTTGATTTCGCGTTCGGTGCGGCGGCGCAGGTTATCCATCTCAGCGGCAAGCCGTAGGAAACGGTCGCGCAACTCGTTGTTTTCGGCCTTCAGCAATTCCAGCGGATCAGGTTCGGCGGCAGGCGCCTCGGCATTCTTCTGGTTGGCCGCGTCCTCAAGAGCAGATGCTACGGCTTCCGCGGCGTTCTCCGCGGCAGTTGCGTCAGGTCCGTTCTTGTTGGTTTCGTCGGTCATGACGGTCTCCGGTTATTCTTGACTTCGATTTACGGGCTTGGATTTGTGCCCGATATCGAGGTTTAAGGTGGAAAAATCAAGGCTTGCTGGGAAACTTGGGCCGGTCCGGCCGCAAAATTCAGCGCGACAGCCTGGCAAGCAGCTGCGCGGTGTAATCCACCATTGGCACGATGCGGGAATAATTGAGCCGCGTCGGCCCGATGACACCGACGGCACCGACGATGCGGTCCTCGCCGTCGCGATAAGGCGCCACGATGAGCGACGAGCCGGAAAGCGAAAACAGCTTGTTCTCCGAGCCTATGAAGATCCGGACGCCCGGCCCCTTTTCGGCGAGATCAAGAATCTCGATCAGACTGTCCTTCTTTTCGAGATCATCGAAAAGCAGCCGCAAACGATCGAGATCGGCAACATCCGCCAGGCCTTCGAGCAGATTGGCCCGGCCGCGGACGATCAGTTGGGTCGGCTTTCCTTCCTCGCTGTCGCCGGACCAGACCGCCAGACCGCGCTCGACCAGTTCCTGCGAGAGCGCATAAAGCTCGCCCTGGACCTGGTCCTTGAGGGTCTTCAACTGGCCACGCAGTTCCGGCAGGGTCTGGCCGCTCAGGTGGGCATTGAGGAAATTCGCCGCCTCGGTCAGCTGCGACGAGGTCACGCCGGCGGGCAATTCGATGATGCGGTTTTCGACCTGGTTGTGATCGCCGACCAGCACGGCGAGCGCCTTGGTCGGCTCCAGGCGGATGAACTCGACATGCTTGAGAACCGGATCGCTCTTGGTGGTGATGACAATGCCGGCGCCGCGCGAGACGCCTGAGAGCATACGGCTTGCCTCCGCCATCAGGCTTTCCATCGGCTGATCTCGGTCGGCCGGGCGGATCTGCCGGTCGATATTGGCACGTTCCTCGGCCGACAGGTCCCCGACCTGCATGAAGGCGTCAACGAAAAACCGGAGCCCCGACTGGGTCGGCAGGCGCCCGGCGCTGATATGCGGGGAATAGATGAGGCCGAGCTCCTCGAGATCGCTCATCACATTGCGCACCGAAGCCGGCGACAAGGAGATGGGCAGCAGCCGTGAAAGATTGCGGGAACCGAGTGGCTCACCGTTTTCCAGGTAGCTTTCCACGATGCGGCGGAAAATTTCGCGCGAACGGTCATCGAGCACAGAGCCGCTGTCCCTACCCGTCGATGCCGAAAATCCCATCTAGACCTTCACCGTTCCGTTGATCATTCGACAAAATATAGTCATTCGACGCGCCTTCTCCAAAGGGAAAATTGCGCCAGTCACGATCATTCGCTTGCACACTCATCAGGGCTTTTTCTTTGCAAAAGCTCGGCCGGGGCCGTAGAAGGCGGAAACAGAAATCCAGGGAGTGAAGCATGCGGCCTTCAGGCAGACAGTTGAACCAGATGCGCAAGGTCTCGTTCGAGCGCAATTTCTCCAAGCACGCGGAAGGTTCCTGCCTCGTGAAGTTCGGCGACACGCATGTGCTGTGCACCGCGAGTCTTGAAGAAAAGACGCCGCCGTGGCTGCGCAACAGCGGCAAGGGCTGGGTGACGGCCGAATACGGAATGCTGCCGCGCGCCACCGGCGACCGCATGAAGCGCGAAGCCGCTAGCGGAAAGCAGGGCGGCCGCACCCAGGAAATCCAGCGCCTGATCGGTCGGTCCTTGCGCGCCGTCATCGATCTCGAAGCACTCGGCGAAAAGCAGATCACCATCGACTGCGACGTCATCCAGGCGGATGGCGGCACGCGCACCGCCTCGATCACCGGTGGCTGGATTGCGCTCTACGACTGCCTGAAGTGGATGGAAGCCCGCTCGATGACCAAGGTCGACAAGGTGCTGAAGGACCATGTCGCGGCGATCTCCTGCGGCATCTTTGCCGGCCAGCCGGTAATCGACCTCGACTATATCGAGGATTCGGCTGCCGAGACGGACGCCAATTTCGTCATGACCGGTTCCGGCGGCATCGTCGAGGTGCAGGGTACGGCGGAAGGCAAGCCCTTCAGCCAGGAAGAGTTCCTGAAGCTGCTGGCGCTCGCTCAGGACGGCACCCAGGAACTGGTGGCGATGCAGAAGCAGGCGATTGCCTGAACCTGAAAGAGGTGCGGTTTGATTGAAGGCATTCTCGAAACCGCGCTCTACGCCGATGATCTCGATGCCGCCGAGGCGTTCTACGGCGGCATTCTCGGCCTTGAGAAGGTGCTGCGCGCCGGCACCAGACATGTGTTCTTCCGTTGTGGGCCGGGGATCCTGCTGATCTTCAATCCGGCTGAGACGATCAAGCCACCGCCCGCCGATGCGCTGCCCGTACCGCCACATGGCGCGACGGGACCGGGACATGTCTGCTTTCGCATGACGGGCGACGCGATTGACTTGATCAAGGAAAAGCTCAACAAGGCAGGGATTGCCATCGAAAGCGATTTCCGCTGGCCGAACGGTGCCCGCTCAATCTATTTCCGCGATCCGGCCGGCAACAGCCTGGAATGCGCAGAGCCCAGGCTCTGGAATATCGAATAGGAATTATCATGCGCAAGCTCGATACCAAGACGATCGTGGTCGCCAGCCACAATGCCGGAAAGATCCGCGAAATCGCCGAACTGATCGGCCCCTTCGGTTTCTCGGCCAAATCCGCCGCCGAATTGCAATTCGACGAGCCGGACGAGACGGGCACGACATTCGAGGAAAATGCCGCGATCAAGGCACTCGCCTCCGCCAGGGCCTCCGGCCTGCCGTCACTGTCTGACGATTCCGGTATCGTCATCGACGCGCTCGATGGCGCGCCGGGTGTCTATACCGCCAACTGGGCGGAGCGTGAGGATGGCAGCCGCGATTTTCAGATGGCGATGGAAAAGGTCGAGAAGGCGCTCGGGGAACGCGGCGCGACCAAGCCGGAACAGCGCGGTTGCCGCTTTGTCAGCGTTCTCTGTCTCGCATGGCCTGACGGACACACGGAAATGTTCCGGGGCGAAGTGGAAGGCACCGTAGTGTGGCCGCCGCGCGGCACCCAGGGTTTTGGTTATGACCCGGTCTTCCAACCGGAAGGCTATGATATTACCTTCGGTGAAATGAGTAGTGATCAGAAACACGGCTGGAAACCTGGCGAACCGGAAGCGCTTTCGCATCGCGCCCGCGCCTTCAAGCGTTTCGTCGAAACCTGCCTGGAGGCTTGAGGCATTTTGAACTCGGCCGCTCCTCTTCTGCGCGACACCCTTCTGCCCGATACCGGCGAGCCGGGTTTTGGCGTCTATGTGCATTGGCCATTCTGTGCGGCCAAGTGCCCCTATTGCGACTTCAACAGCCACGTACGCCATCAGCCCGTGGACCAGCCGCGTTTCACCGCCGCCTTCCTGAAGGAGATGGAAGTGATGCGGCGGATGAGCGGGCCGAAAACCGTCACCAGTATTTTCCTCGGCGGCGGCACGCCGTCTCTGATGGACCCCGCCACGGTCTCGGCGATCCTCGACGGCATTGCCAGGAATTGGCATGTGCCCGACGGCATCGAGATCACCATGGAGGCCAACCCTTCGAGCGTCGAGGCGACACGCTTCCGCGGCTATCGGGCCGCTGGCGTCAACCGCGTCTCGCTCGGCGTCCAGGCACTCAACGATCCGGACCTCAAATTCCTCGGTCGGCTGCATGACGTTGCCGATGCGCTGAAGGCCATCAAACTGGCGCGGGAGATCTTTCCGCGCATGTCCTTCGATCTCATCTATGCCCGGCCGAAACAGACGGTCGAGGCCTGGGAAGCGGAGCTGAAGGAAGCGGTTTCCTACGCGGTCGACCATTTGTCGCTCTACCAGCTCACCATCGAGGAAGGCACGCCCTTCTATGGCCTGCACAAGGCCGGCAAGCTGATCGTGCCGGATGACGACCAGTCGGCAGCCCTCTACGAAGCGACCCAGCAGATTACCGAGGGGTTCGGCATGCCGGCCTACGAGGTTTCCAACCACGCCCGCCCCGGTGCCGAAAGCCGCCATAACCTAACCTATTGGCGCTACGGCGACTATGCAGGCATCGGACCCGGCGCCCACGGTCGGCTGATGCGTGGCAGAAACAAGATCGCGACCTCCACCGAACGTCGTCCGGAAACCTGGCTGGAACAGGTGGAACGCGTCGGCCACGGGATGCTGGACGAAGAAATCCTCGGCTTCGAAGAACAGGCCGACGAATTGCTGCTGATGGGCCTGCGCCTGCGGGAAGGCGTCGATCTCGCCCGCTGGCAGCAGCTTTCCGGCCGGGACCCCGACCCGATCCGCGAGGAAAGGTTGCTGGAATATGGCTTCATCGAGCGGATCGGCAACTCGCGGCTGCGCTGTACACCGTCCGGAATGCTGATCCTTGACGCTGTCGTGGCCGATCTCGCCTGCTGAAAACCCGCGCTTAAGCTTTTACCGCCAGAACATGCAGCCAATCGGTGGGCTTCTTGTCGTAGCCGCTGCCCTGTACCTCATCGATATCGATAGAGGTCCAGGCGAAAGCCTCATAAGCCGCCCTTAGCCAGGCCTTGGACGGGTAATTATAATAACGCCCGAGGCCGTCATGTCCCTCGGCTTTGCCAGCCTTGAAACTCGCGTAGAAGACGCCGCCTGGGCGCAAGGCCTCGTGGATGCGGCCGAGGATGCCGCCGAGTTCAGCCCGTGGTGCATGCAGCAGGCAGGCATTGGCCCAGACGCCATCGAAAGCCGAGACCGCGTCGATATCCCCGAAACGCAGTACATCGACCGGCCTGCCCAGATGTTTGGAAGCTTCCTGCGCCATCTCCGGCGTGCCATCCGTGGGCGTGACGTCGAAACCCCGCGCGATCATGACTTCGCTATCCCGCCCGCTGCCGCAGCCGAGTTCGAGGATGGCAGCGCCAGGCACAAGTTTCGACAGGAAGCTATTGAGGCGGCGTGTGCTCGGGACGGAGTTTTCCGCATAAGCCACCGCGTTTTCGCCGTAGAAGCTCGCCGTCGAATCCTTTTCCATGGCCATTCGTGATCCTCAGCGCTGCGACATCAGCAGCTTGGTGCCAAAGCCGACAAAAACCATGCCGACGCCCAGATCGATCTTCTTCTTCGCCTTCAGATAGGCTGCGGCCACTGTTCGGTGGGTGATCAGCGCGACGAGGAAGGAATAATAGATGGTCGAAACGGTGACCATGACCGCGATCGCCGCCAAGCCATAGAGGAAGGGCGTTCCAACCGGCATGGTCGCGGCAAAAAGGCTGGCAACGAACAGCGCCGATTTCGGGTTGGCAAGATTGGTCACCAGACCCATGCGATAGGCGGTCTTGAGCGGCACGTCGATACGCGCCGCCGCTATATCAGCCGACTGGCGCGACTTTCGCGCATCCAGGAATATCTTCAATCCGAGCCAGACAAGATAAAGTCCGCCGACGATCTTCAACGCCACATAGGCGAAAGGTGCCGCCTGAAAGAGGACATTGATCCCCAGCCACCCGGCGAGACCCCAGCAGAACGTGCCCGTAATGGTCCCCATTGCCGCGAGAATCGGCACGCGACGCGGCGCGGTCAGCGCATAACGCATGACCAGAAGCGTGTTGGGCCCTGGCGTTATGCACGCCACGGCCCAGATCATTGCAACAGAAAGCAGAAACATGGATTTTAAGCGTTGTTCTCGTTGATCAGCCGTTTCAGCAGTTCTACCTCGTGGCTGAGCTTCGTGTCACCCGAAATCAGCTCCTCGATCTTGCGGACGGCATGCAGGACGGTCGTGTGGTCCCTGCCGCCGAAACGACGCCCGATCTCCGGGAAGGAGCGCGGCGTCAGCGTCTTCGACAGATACATGGCGATCTGGCGCGGCTTGACGATGACGCGGGTGCGGCGGTTCGAGACCAGTTCCTGGCGCGACACATTATAATGGCGGGCGACGATGCGCTGGATGTCCTCGATGCGGACGCGCTTGGCCTCGCCGGCACCCACCAAATGGGCGAGCAGTTCATCGACACGCTCGATCGAAAGGGAGGGCTCGAAGGAACGGCGGAACAGGAGCTGATTGAACGCGCCTTCCAGTTCGCGACCGCTGGCGGTGACATTTCTCGCCACGTGGCTGAGGATTTCCGCCGGGATATCCAGCGACGGATCGTCCTGGCGGGCAGTCGCCAGGCGGCCCTTGATCATTTCGAGACGCATCTCGTAATCCGGCGCTTCGACTTCGATCGCCACACCGCCCTGCAGACGTGAACGAACGCGCGGATCGAGCGATTCCAGCTCCCAGGGCGCACGGTCGGCGGCAACCACCACCTGCTTGGCGCTGTCGAGCAGCATGTTCAGGAGATGGCAGAACTCGTTCTGGATCATCTTGCCCTGCAGGAACTGCATGTCGTCGATGATCAGCAGATCGATATTGCGCAGCGAGTCCTTCAGCGTCAGTGCATCATTGTCGCGGATCGCGGTCGCAAAGCGCCACATGAAATATTCCGCCGTCAGGTAGACGACCCGCGGCATGCGCTCGCTGCCGACCGCCGCATTGGCGATCGCCTGCAGAAGATGCGTCTTGCCAAGGCCGACGCCGGAATGAATGAACAGCGGATTGAAACGGACCGCGCTGGCGCCAGCTTCGGCGATCGTCTTGGCGGCAGCAAGCGCTACCCGGTTCGACGGACCTTCCACGAACGTATCAAAGGTAAAGCGGCTATCGAGCGGTGAGCCGAACAGCGGGCCCGGAACGTGGCCCGAGCGGGCAGGAGAAGCCGACGGCGACGGGAAAGCGGCAATCTTGCCGATCTCGCGGGGAGCCTGAGAGCGCGGGAAGGAGGTCGCGACGACGGGCTCCGGCGCAAGAGTGCGCTCTTCACCTGCCACAAGTACCTTGGTGTTGCGGCTTGCGCTGCGCACCAAGATTTCCACCTTCAGGATCTCCGCGTCTTCCGCCTGGAATATGGTGGTGATCTGATCGAGGTAGCGATTGTTGATCCAGGATTTCAGAAAAGTGGTCGGAACCGTGAGCCGAACAACGCTCTTCGAAACGGAATGCAGCTTCAGGCGTCCGAACCAGCTCGCATAAACATCCTGGCCGACCTGTGCCTTCAAACGCGTGCTAAACCGCTCAAAAAGAGCATTATGCTTCATCTCCGTCGTTTCCCCTGCCGCCTGGGAGCAACTTGAATCAAATCCTTGCCGTGCGTGGTCCCCATTACCTGCACGGGCCGATATAGTATTCATATGCATAATTCGCCGCCTTCCAAATCTAGTAGCCTGGCGGTTCTCGTTAACGCCGCCAGAACAAACATCGTTTCAAGGCATAGCAAAACCATTCCCAATCATTGAGAACCGTCGCCGCCCGTCCCCTTTTTTTCAAAACTCTCTCTCGTCCTCGCAGCCGATCAAAAGTCCCGCCCAGCCCGCCTCGTGAACGGTCTGCGCTTGCAGGAGCCACCCCACATATACGAACGCTCTCATCCTCATCATGAGCCGTCCGAACTCTTCCACCTCCTTGGTCCGGATACAGGACCCGGATTCGCATTGACAAAGACCGACCGCTTCCGGAAATGCCAATTTCCGGACCACAACCGATGGTTATCAGGAAAACGGGAGAATTTATCCCCGTTGCAAAGGGCAAAAGTCTGCTTCCCGTCCTTCACTTTGACGGTTATCGGCAGCCTCTGAAGTAATCCCCGCGCCCCTTGCTGAAGGGCATTTAGGCAGGATCAAATGCCAAGATCAATGATGAATTTTACGCAAAATTAAGAGCCGGGCGTTGACTCCGCGAGCGTGATTTGAATGTCACAGAGGCATTCATGGAGAATCGCTGTTGAATCAATGGGATTCAAAAAGGACATACATTCTGAACGATTGTTCACAGAAAAAATAAAAATGTTCTTGACTCGATCCGAGGGCATTTGATGGCCCCCAAAGTCACCTACAGACTCATAGACCTCCAGTAAGCATTTGATATTTAAGTCTATTTTCTGTCACGCCGATGACACGAAATTGTTAATGAGCCGGATAAATATAAGGAGGCCTGAGAGAATCACAAAAAGCCCAGTCAGAACGACCAGGCTTCATTATGATACAGTTTGTGAAATTAATTAGGCCGAAAGGGCCTTCACACGTGCAGCAAGACGGGACACCTTGCGGGATGCCGTATTGCTGTGAAGCACGCCCTTGGTGGCGGCGCGCTGGATTTCCGGCTGGGCAGCCTTGAGGGCTTCGGCAGCAACGGCCACATCGCCGGAAGCGATGGCTTCCTCGACTTTACGGATGAAGCCGCGAACGCGCGAGCGGCGGGACTTGTTGACTGCTGTACGGCGAGCGATCTTGCGGGTCGCTTTTTTCGCCGAAGTTGTATTGGCCATTTCATGCCTCTCTACGAATTCGAACCAAACTCCGCCGTTGCCGCGCCGGTCCTTGCGACCATCAATCCAGCAATTCGGGAGCAATAGAGGAAGCCATGATCAGGCTTTCCCAACTGTGGGCGGGCATATAACCGGAATACCCGCCCCAGTCAACGCGCATTTTGGTGGATGACCATCCGCTGTTGCACGATTTATCGGTTGGAGAACTGCGGCTTGCGCTTTTCCACGAAGGCCACCATGCCTTCCTTCTGGTCGGCGGTCGCAAACAAGGAATGGAAAAGCCGCCGTTCGAAACGCAGCCCTTCGGCAAGCGTGCCTTCGAAGGAACGGTTGACGGCCTCCTTTGCCATCAGCACCGCGGCCCGCGGGAAGGAGGCGATCTTTGCGGCCGCCTCGACTGCCTCGTCGATCAACCGCTCCGGCGAAACGATGCGCGACACGAGCCCTGCCCGCTCCGCTTCCGCCACGTCCATCATCCGGCCGGTCATCACCATGTCCATCGCCTTCGCCTTGCCGACCGCTCGGGTCAGTCGCTGCGAACCGCCCATGCCGGGAATGACGCCGAGCGTGATCTCCGGCTGGCCGAACTTCGCGGTTTCCGAGGCGATGATGAAATCACACATCATGGCGAGCTCACAACCACCGCCGAGCGCAAAACCGGAGACGGCGGCAATCATCGGCTTGCGGGTCGCGGCAACCGCCTCCCAGCCGGAGATGAAGTCGTTCACATACGCTTCGACGAAATCGATGCCCTGCATTTCCTTGATATCGGCGCCGGCGGCAAAGGCCTTTTCCGAGCCGGTGAGCACAATTGCGCCGATCGCCTCGTCCTTGCCGAATGCGCAAAGCGCCTCCGTCAATTCGGCCATGACGGTCGAATTCAGAGCGTTCAGCGCCTTCGGGCGATTGAGGGTGATGAGCGCGACAGCGCCCCGGGTTTCGGTCAGCAGGGTTTCATAGCTCATCGAATGTCTCCTCTTCTGCTCTATTTCTCTGGGCAGCGGTTATTTTTGGCAGGCCGGGCAATAGAATGTGGAGCGGCCCGCCTGGGTGATGCGCGCGACGGTACCGCCGCAGCCCGGCGTGCGGCAAGCGCCGCCTTCCCGGTCGTAGACGGAGAAGGAGTGCTGGAAATAACCGAGAGAACCATCCGTCTGGATATGGTCCCGCAGCGACGAACCTCCGGCGGCGATCGCATCGGCGATGACGTCGCGGATCGACTGGTTGAGGAGGACCAGCTCCTTGTTCGGCCTGCCGGTCTTGGTAACGACACTGCCGGCCGCGCGTTTCGGCGACAGATGCGCGCGCCACAGCGCCTCGCAGACATAGATATTGCCGAGGCCGGCGATCACCGTCTGGTCGAGGAGCGCGCCCTTGAGCGGCTGGCTCTTGCCTGCCAACCTTGTCGCCAGATAGTCCGCATCTAGCGCATTGCCGGTCGGCTCCGGCCCGAGCTCGGCAAAGGCCGGATAAAGATCGAGCTCGCTGCGCTTCCACAGCTGCATGAAGCCGAAGCGGCGCGGGTCATTATAGATGACGCGCAGCAGGCCTTCATTCTGTCTCAGATGGAAGACGACATGATCGTGTTTCTGATCTTTCGAACGCTGATGGTGGAACTCGGCGAGCGCATCGTTCTCGATCCGAAACGATCCCGACATGCCGAGATGGCTGATCACGGTGAGATCGTCCTCCAGGTCGATCAGCAGGTATTTGGCGCGCCTGCCGAGCGAGACAATGCGGCGTTCGTTGACGGCATTGGCGAAATTCTCCGGAAGCGGAAAGCGCAGGTCCGGACGGTTGAGTTCCAGCCTGGCGATCACCGCACCTTCCATTGCCGGGGCGAGACCGCGCCGGACGGTTTCCACCTCTGGCAATTCGGGCATGATCGACTAACTTCCTGTTTCAACGACATCGCGCCTGGTCTATAGACCGGACCGGATGTCGCACCCATGTAATGACACGCGCCACAGATAGCGTGGGATGAGCGATTTCGCTATGGTCGCCGACCAGAAGAGAGACGTTAGGAGTTCACCGATGACTGAAGCTCGTACCAGCGCCGACGGCGGGATGGAAACGTCCTATGGCTTCCGCAAGGTCGCCGACGGCGAGAAGCAGGGTCTCGTCAACGACGTCTTCCATAAGGTCGCCAAACGCTACGACGTGATGAACGACGTGATGTCGGCCGGCATGCACCGTGTCTGGAAGGATGCGCTGATCGCCTCGCTCAATCCGAGAAAGGACGTCGGCTATAAAACCCTGGACGTGGCAGGCGGCACGGGCGATATCGCTTTCCGCATCGTGGAGGCTTCCGACCGCAAGGCGCATGTGACCGTGCTCGACATCAACGGCTCGATGCTGGCTGTCGGGGCCGAGCGCGCTGAGAAGAAACGTCTTTCCGAAAACCTCGCCTTCGTCGAGGCCAACGCTGAGTCCCTGCCCTTCGAGGCTAACTCCTTCGACGCCTACACGATCGCCTTCGGCATCCGCAACGTGCCGCATATCGACGTGGCGCTGAAGGAGGCCTATCGCGTGCTGAAGCGCGGCGGACGGCTGCTGGTGCTGGAATTTTCAGAAGTCGAGATGCCGCTTCTCGAGCGCTTCTACGAGGAATGGTCGTTCAAGGCGATCCCGCGCTTCGGAAAGATGATTACCGGCGATGCCGAACCCTATCAATATCTGGTGGAATCGATCCGGAAATTTCCGAACCAGGAGAATTTCGCCGCGATGATCCGCAATGCGGGGTTTTCGCGCGTCACCTACACCAATTATACCGGCGGCATCGCGGCGCTGCATTCCGGCTGGAAACTCTGAACGCATGAGCACGATCGGCGCTTATTTCCGGCTTGCCCGCGTCGGCTGGGTTCTGGTGCGCGAGGGCGTGGTATCGGCACTGCCGACCCAGGACATGCCGCCCTCCGTCGGCCTCATCAAGGCTCTGGTGGAGCCCTTGGCGCGGTTCCGCTCCAAAACGCAGGCGCGCAGCGAGCGGCTGACCCGCGCCGTCGACCGGCTGGGGCCTTCCTATGTCAAGATCGGCCAGTTCCTGGCGACCCGTCCGGATGTCGTCGGTGTCGACTGGGCCGTCGATCTCGCCATGCTGCAGGACCGGATGGCCTTCTTCCCGACCGCGATTGCGAAGGCGGCGGTCGAGGCATCGCTCGGCCGAACGATCGGCGATCTCTATTCTTCCTTCGACGAGCCGATCGCCGCGGCCTCGATCGCCCAGGTCCATCCCGGCGTCGTCAATGACAGGAAAGTGGCCATCAAGGTGGTGCGCCCGGGCGTGCGCCAGCGCTTCGCCCATGACATCGAAAGCATGTATCTCCTGGCGCGTATGCAGGAACGCTTCATGCGCTCCAGCCGGCGCTTAAGGCCCATCGAGGTGACGCGGACGCTCGAACAGACCACCAAGGTGGAAATGGACCTGCGTCTGGAGGCCGCGGCGCTTTCGGAGATTGCCGAGAATACCAAGGAGGATCCCGGGTTCCGAGTGCCGTTGGTCGACTGGGAACGCACCGGCCGCGACGTTATCACCATGGAATGGATCGACGGCGTCAAGATGTCGGATGTTGCGGCTCTTCGCGCCGCCGGCCACAATCTCGAAAAGCTCGCCGAGGTGCTGATCCAGTCCTTCCTGCGCCACACGCTGCGGGACGGCTTTTTCCATGCGGACATGCATCCCGGCAATCTGTTCGTCGACACCGCCGGCACGGTCGTCGCCGTCGACATGGGCATTGTCGGGCGATTGGGCAAAAAAGAGCGTCGCTTCCTCGCCGAAATCCTCTACGGCTTCATCACCCGCGACTATCTGCGCGTCGCGGAAGTGCATTTCGAAGCGGGCTATGTACCCGCCCATCACGACGTGGCGAGCTTCGCCCAGGCGATCCGCGCAATCGGCGAACCGATCCACGGCCAGCCGGCCGAAACGATCTCGATGGCGCGGCTCCTGGCGCTGCTCTTCGAAGTGACCGACCTGTTCGAGATGCAGACCCGTACCGAACTGATCCTGCTGCAGAAGACCATGGTGGTGGTCGAAGGCGTGTCGCGCATGCTCGATCCGCGCTTTAACATGTGGAAGGCTTCAGAACCGGTCGTCGGCCAATGGATCCGCGACAATCTCGGGCCGAAACGCATCGTCTCGGACCTGCGCGACGGGGTGAAAGCCGCCGTCAAGCTCGCCGAAGCCCTGCCGGAGATCGCCGCCAAGACGGAGACGCTACACCAGGAACTCGTCTATATGAGCGAGCACGGCCTGCGCTTCGATCCTGAGACCACAGAGGCCATCGGCAAGTCGGAGGCGCGACACAATCGTTCGGGACGCGTCGCGCTGTGGATCATCGCGCTGTCGCTGCTTTATATTGCCTTCACGCTCAGCTGAGCTTTGCCGGGCCACGTAGTGATGCAAAAACCCTGCTCCACAAGGGTTTTTGCCATAGTGCAACTCCAAAGCGGCCTTTATTCCGCCGAGTTCTCATCCTCTGTTAAGGAATACATTCCTTTTGGAATTCGCCTTTCGGAGACAGTTCATGGCGCTAGGCGCAACTCAACGCTTGCATGACGGCGTCGCGGCCGTCGAGACGATGACCCGTTTCGCGCTTGCCGTCCTGGCGCTCGCTTCCGGAGTCTACACCTATCTCGGGGCACGCAGCATTCTCGACGGGTCGCCGACGGCCGTGTTCTTTGCAGCGGTCATCTACTCCGCCTCGGTCTCGGTCGGCATCTATGCCTTCTGGTCCTATATGGCCCGGTTCTACCCGCATGTGACGAGCCGTGGCGGCCGCACCGCCATGCTCGGCGTCATGGCGGTGGGTGCTGCGATGATCCTTGCCATGTCGAGTTGGCTGAACGCGGCGGCGCTTGCCGGCTCCGCAGCCGTGGAACAGCATCTTTCCGAGACGGTCGAGGACTATACCGCGGATCTCGACCGCGCCCACCAGAATGCGCTCGCGGCGCAAAACCTGTTGCCGGATATCCAGCGCGCGTCCGAACGTTTCGCCCAGCTTGCGGGCGTCGAGCGCCAGTCTGGTTCGCTCACCGGCACGACCGGATCGGGAAGCGTCGTACAGCTCCTCAGCCAGATGTCGGCGCAGATGAAGTCGCTGTCAGTCAGCATCAACGCCTCGCGCGAGCAGGTGGACGGCCTCTTCGCCCAAGGGCAGAAACGGCTTGAGACTATGCGTTCGCTGGTTTCCGCCCCGGGCACGATCGAGCCGCGTGCCGACCAGTTTTCGACCGAAGCCGTGGCACTGACCGGCGTCATTACCTCGCTCGCCCAGACCTCGATCGCACCATCGATCCGCCGCGCGGCTGACGACCTGTCGCTCGGCTTCATTGCGCCGGTCCCGGATGGCGGCGCTGCCGATCTCGTCAACCGGCAAAACCAGGTGATGGACACCGTCCGCACCTCGGTCACCGCGCAATCCAAGGCGCTTGCCAAGGCTGCCGACGAAATCCTCGCCCGGCCGCCCGTGCAGGAGCGTCGTTTCGTGCCGCTCTCCTCCGCCGAAGCCGTGCTGAGTTATGCGCAGGACTTCATTCCCGCCTGGGCCGGCGCTATTTCCATCGACCTGCTGCCTGGTGTGATGGTGTTCATCCTGGCCGTCGTGCATGGCGCTATCCGCCGCCAGGAAGAAAACCTACCCTTCGCGGAACGGATCACGGCGGCCGAACTTCTCAGGGCGCTGGAGGTGCAGCGCGCCGTTACCGCCAGCGGCGTCACCATCGAACAGGCCGTTTCCAAAGCAGACGCGAAGAGCGAAACACCAACGGCAAATCCGGAATCGTCGCCGGAGACCGAGCCGAACAACATCACCGCCATCGACCTCAAGTCGCGCAGTCGGGACCGGACGCATGAGGATCGGTGAGGCGATCAGCAAACTCGACGAAGGCGTGCTGATGCGCGCCGCCTTCTATATCCTGCTCTCGGCCGCCGCGGTTTTCCTCGTCGTCGATATTCGCGACATGACGATGATGAACGCCGCCTTGCCCGGCTTCGATCCGATGCACGAAGACCAGCCCGTACTGCCACCTGCCTTGACCGAAGGCGTGCCCGCCGCACCGCCGGTGCAGCCGGCCAGCCCCAAGGAAGTGCTGAGAAAGCCGATCACCTTCGAGCTCATCACAGGCGGCGTGCTGCTCGCCGAAGGGACGATCGACCGGGGCGCCGCCGCCCGCTTCTCCAAGGAGATCGAGACCCGCGGGGAATATGTGAAGACGGTGACGCTCAACTCCCCCGGCGGCTCGGTGGACGATGCCCTCGCCATGTCGAAGCTGATCCGCGACAGGAAGCTCGACACGAAGGTCGCTTCGAAAGCGCTCTGCGCCTCTTCCTGCCCGATCGTATTTGCCGGCGGCGTCGGGCGTTTGGCGGAGAAGGATGCGGTGATCGGCGTGCACCAGGTGTTCAATGGAAGCAAAGACCGACCGTCGGCGGAACAGGCGATGTCCGCCGCGCAGGCGACCACCGCGCGGGTCGCACGGCATCTCGACCAGATGGGAATTGGCGCGGGCCTTTGGATCCATGCGCTCGAAACGCCGCCGGACCGGCTCTATTATCTGACACCGAAGGAAATGACGGATTTCAAGCTGACGACCGAGCCGCTCGCGACGGCGAGGAAGAAGATCTAGCGTCCCGTTGAGCCTTGAGGGGCCAGGTCAGGCTTGGGGCTTGATCTCCCGCTCGCAGAAGGTGATGCGGTTGCTGAACGGGTCGGTGACCGTCACTTCCAGGCCCCAATCCGCCTGTTCGAGCCCTGGCTTCATGTACTGATAGTTCCTGCCGATCAGTTCCTGCTGAAAGGCGCGCACACCCGTCATCGGCACGAAGACCCTGGCTCCCGGTGACGCGTCGCCCGCATGTTCGGAGAGGTGCATCAGCATGCCGCTTCGCGAGATCTGGCAATAAAGCGGGAAGTTTTCGCCGAAGCGATGCTCCCAGTCCACGGTAAAGCCTAAGAAATCGCGGTAGAATTCCATCGCCTTGTCGACGGAGAATATCCGGAAGATCGGGATCGCCGGCTGGATCGACACCGCATCCGGCTTCCTCTGCTGCGGCTCTGACGCGTCGATCTTTGCAGCAAGGATATTCCAGTTGTCGTAGCCGAACTGCGTCGCAACCAGTTCCAGGGCCTGGCTATGCGTCAGCTCGACCTTACGTTCGGCAAGCGCCTCGCGCAGGCTTTTCGCCATCAGTTTTGCATCGCGGAAATCGCGCATCTCATCATCCTTTCAACGGACGAACGAAAGCCTTTTGGGCTCATCAATCAGCGCCCGCATTGCTGATCCGTTCGTCATCGCTGGCCGGATTGGCAAAGGATGAGAGGCGGTGGATGCGTTCACCTTAGCGCTTGAGGCGCCGCGGGCGGCTGGCCGCATCCGGCCGCAAACAGGAGTAGTGCAGTCCAGAATCTAGCGCAAGATGTCCAAACCGCCTTCGCGTCAGTGCGTGACCGGTTCCGGGAAAATCCGGCCCTCCTTCGCCTTTGCGCTTGCCTTGAAGAGAGAGCGCGTCGGGCTGGTGACGACGTCGATCGCTGCTGCCGTTGCGCTCTCGATCGCCTCTCCTGCAACGCTTGCGGCAAGGGCGCGTCTGCGGCCGCTTATCTTGCCGGGCTTGCGGACATCGGCCCGCTCGTCGGTCAGGACGGCGGCGGCGGCATTGGCGCCGGCGACGAGGGCTCTCGCCAGCATCTGCCGACCGGTGCGGCTTGCCAGCATGTTGCGCAGCAGTGACGACTTGCGCACGGATTTCGGCACCTTGAACCCCGCGACCTTCTTCGGAACGATCTTCTTTTTCATGACGGCTCTCCTTTGCCGTTGAACTCCCATCGGCTGCAACTGTTCCGTGACGCCGTCAAATGGGGAAGGCAATTGCAACTTGGCGACCGAAAGCTTAGCTTCCGGCCATTCTGGTATCGGGTAACGGCATGGAACTCTCCGGCAAGCGTATTCTTCTGATCATCTCCGGCGGCATCGCGGCCTATAAAAGCCTCGATCTCATCCGCCGGCTTCGCGAGCGGGGCGCATCGGTTCGTCCGATCATGACCAAGGCGGCCCAGGAATTCATCACATCGCTCGCGGTCGGCGCGTTATCCGCCAGCCACGTCTATATCGATCTGTTTTCCCGCGAGGACGAGCAGGATGTCGGCCATATCAGGCTCGCCCGCGACAACGATCTTGTGATCGTCGCACCCGCCAGCGCCGACCTGATGGCCAAGATGGCGCATGGCCTGGCCGACGATCTGGCGAGCGCCGTGCTGCTTGCCACCGACCGCCCGGTCCTGGTCGCACCCGCCATGAACCCGAAGATGTGGGCAGCGCCCGCGACCAGGCGCAATGTTGAAACGCTGACGGCAGATGGTATCCATTTCATAGGCCCTATGGCCGGTGAGATGGCCGAAAGCAACGAGAGCGGCACCGGCCGCATGGCCGAGCCGCTGGAAATCGTCGCGGCAGCGGTCAAACTGCTGGACGGCGCACCGAAACCGCTGACCGGCAAAAAGGCGATCGTCACATCCGGCCCGACGCACGAGCCGATCGACCCGGTGCGTTATATCGCCAACCGCTCCTCCGGCCGCCAGGGCCATGCGATCGCCGCGGCACTCGCAAAGCTCGGCGCAGATGTGACGCTCGTCTCCGGACCGGTCACCATACCTGATCCTGTCGGCGTCAAGACCGTACATGTGGAACGCGCCGAGGAGATGCTGGAGGCGGTGATGTCGCGCCTGCCAGCCGATATCGCGGTCATGGTCGCGGCCGTTGCCGACTGGCGCGTCGCCTCGTCGGCCGGCCAGAAGATCAAGAAGCAGCCGGGCGAGGCCCCGCCTCCCCTGTTGCTGACCGAAAACCCGGACATCCTGAAGACCGTGGGTCATCACGAAAAGCGGCCGAAGCTGGTGGTCGGCTTTGCCGCAGAGACCCAGGATGTCGAGAAGAACGGCCGCTCCAAGCTGGAGCGCAAGGGCGCCGACCTGATCGTTGCCAACGACGTGTCGCCGGAAACCGGCATCATGGGCGGCACCCGCAACCGGGTGAAGATCATCAGCGCCAAGGGTGTCGATGAATGGCCCGAGTTTGACAAGGACGAGGTGGCGGAGCGTCTCGCTACGCTGATCGCCTCGAAGCTCGGGTAGATCTCAAGCCGCTTCCGAGAGCGCCTTCGGCCGGAAGAGCGTGGCCTGCAGGCCATCGGCACCAACCACGACGGCGCTGCCGTCCGGGATTTCCACCCAGGTATCGACTTCATCGTTGAGCGGCTCGGAAACAAGGCAATAACCCGTCTTGCCGCCCATCGGTGCCGCGTAGAGCGTCGGCGGTTTATGGTCGGTAGCGTAACGCACCGCATAAAGTTCGCGGCCGTTGGAATAGGCGGCGGTGAAGCGCACCAACGCCTCGCCCGATTTTTCCAGAGACAGGTCCTCGACCGTGGCGATCGCCTTTTCCATGGCCTGGAACGGATCGGTATCCAGGCCAAATTGCAGGGCGAGCAGGAAGAGAAGCTCGGAATCGGTCGTGCCGTTACGGGCTTCGAACAGCGCGTCCGAAAGCATGCCCTCCATATGCCGGCGGATGCGCTCGAAGCCGGAGATCTGGCCATTGTGCATGAACGACCAGTGGCCCTGGACGAAAGGGTGGCAATTGTCGCGCCGCGTCGCGCCATTGGTTGCCGCCCGCACATGGGCGAGGAAGAGCGGCGAACGGATCTGCCGCGCCAGGCTCTTCAGATTGCAATCGGACCAGGCAGGCAGGATGTCGCGGTAACGGCCCGGTTCCGGCCGGTCTCCATACCAGGCAATTCCGAAACCATCACCATTCGTCGCGGTCTTGGCGCGGGTGGCGCAATGAGACTGCTCGATCAGGGAATGCGCCGGTGAGGATACGAGTTCTTCGAGATAAAGAGGTTCGCCGCGATAGGCTGCCCAACGACACATGAGTATTTCTGCTCCGACGTTGCCGCCCGTCCGCGGCCTGAAAATCCAGGAATTTCAGGGTCTCTACAAAGGCTTAATGAAACATGAATTCAATGGTTACATGCCAGCTTCTTGCTAAAGAATGTATCACTTTTTGCGACAGAGCGTGATCTTTCGAGGTTGCCGCCGGAGTTTGGCGGCCTAGATAGAGGCTCATGTCGCGTAAAGAACAGCCGAGCCCAGCTACTGCAGAAGCGCCCCTTCCGGGGGATCCCGTTCTCGCCAGGCTGATGCTCGAACCGGAGCGATGGGCGCTGTTTCTCGATATCGACGGCACGCTGATTGAGCTTGCCGAGACCCCGGACGCGATCGTCGTGCCGCCGGATCTGCCCGAGAACCTGCATCGTCTTTCCATGAGGCTCGGCGGCGCGCTGGCGCTGGTCACAGGCCGGGCTCTTCCCTATGCCGACCAGCTTTTCACCCCGTATAAATTCCCGATCGCTGGCCTGCACGGCTCCGAGCGCCGCGATCCCTCCGGGGCGATCAGCCGTGTCGAGATCGGTGCCGCGTTCGAGGATCTGAAGGCGGCTCTTGTCCGCGAAGCCCATCAGTGGCCGGGCGTTCTGGTGGAGGACAAGGGGGCGGCCGTCGCCGCCCATTATCGCCAGGCGCCGAAGCAACGCGAGGCGGTCGAGGCGGCCATGCCCCGCTACCTCGATATGGCAGGACCCGACTTCACGCTCCAGCACGGCAAGATGGTGATGGAGATCAGGCCGGCCCAGGCGAGCAAGGGCCACGCATTGCAGGCCTTTCTCGATCAACCGCCCTTCAAGGGCCGCAAGCCGATCGCGATCGGCGACGACGTGACCGACGAGGCGATGTTCCGCACCGCCAACCAACTCGGCGGCCATTCCATCCGCATCACCGAGACGCCGGGTGACACGGAAGCCAAATCCACCCTCCCCTCGGCCGCTGCCTTGCGCGCGGCAATCAAAGCGCTCGCGAGTGGCGTCAAGCCCGACGCCGCGTGAGCTGAAAGGACAATATCTTGAGCCGACTTGTCGTCGTTTCGAACCGTGTCTCCCTGCCGCAGAAGAGCGGCGATGCTCCAGCCGGCGGGCTGGCTGTCGCGCTGCAGGCCGCTCTGGAGGAGCACGGCGGCATCTGGATGGGATGGTCCGGCAAATCCAGCGGCGCGAAGGAGCCGGCGCCGCTCGACATGCAGCAGCACGGCAACATCACCTATGCGCTCACCGATCTCACCAAGACGGATGTCGAGGAATATTACCACGGGTTTGCCAACCGGGTGCTCTGGCCGATCTGTCATTACCGGATGGATCTTGCGGAATATGGACGAAAGGAGATGGCCGGGTATTTCCGCGTCAACCGCTTCATCGCCCATAAATTGGCACCGCTCATAGAGGGCGACGACGTCATCTGGGTGCACGACTATCACCTGATCCCGCTGGCTGCGGAATTGCGCCAGATGGGCCTCAAGAACAAGATCGGCTTCTTCCTGCACATTCCCTGGCCGCCGGCGGACGTGCTCTTCACCATGCCTGTCCACGAGGAGATCATGAAGGGGCTGTCGTATTACGATCTTGTCGGATTCCAGACAGACCATGACCTTGCCAATTTCGTCGGCGGGCTCGTGCGAGAGGGCATCGGTGACGCACTCGAGGGCGGGAAACTGACCTCCTATGGGCGCACCTTCAAGGGCGGCTACTACCCGATCAGCATCGAGACGGCGATGTTTGCGGAATATGCGAAGAAGGCCGCGAGCAACGTCATCGTGCGCAAGGCCAAGCAGAGCATCGAAGGGCGGGACCTGATCATCGGCGTCGACCGGCTGGATTATTCGAAGGGCATCACCCAGCGGATCGATGCCTTCGAACACTTCGTCAAATCCAACCCCGCCCATCACAACCGCGTCACCTACCTGCAGATCACCCCGAAATCCCGCTCCGAAGTGCCGGAATACGAACAGATGCAGCGGATGGTGGCCGAGCAGGCGGGGCGCGTGAACGGTGCGATCGGCACGGTCGACTGGGTACCGATCCGCTATATCAACCGCTCGATCGGCAGGCCTGTTCTGGCAGGCCTTTATCGGCTCGCCAAAATCGGGCTCGTCACGCCGCTACGCGACGGCATGAACCTGGTCGCCAAGGAATATGTCGCGGCACAGGATCCGGAAAATCCAGGCGTCCTGGTGCTGTCGCGTTTTGCGGGTGCTGCGCGGGAACTGCGCGGGGCGCTGCTGGTCAATCCCTATGACATCGAAGGCACGGCAAACGCGATCGCGCGCGGCATCAACATGCCGATCGAGGAGCGCAAGGAGCGCTGGGGCCGCATGATGGAACATCTTCTCAAACACGACGTGACGCGCTGGTGCGACGATTTCCTCAAGGATCTCACGGCGGCGTAAGCCCCTCAAAACCCTGAAGGTCACCGCAGTCATGGCGCCCCAAGGACGCCATGACTGCGCATGAAGATAGGCGATCACGCAGCCTGCTTCAGAGATCCGAGCGCTTCGTCGAGGCTCACATGGCCGAGGAACTGGCCGCTCGTCTGCGCTTCTTCCTGATGTTCGATGGCCCAGGCGAACCGCACCGCCGGGTCCTGCTGCAGACGCTCGTAGAGTGCATTGAGCGCCGGAAACTGCCTCCGGTCGACGACCTGGTGGAAATCGTTCCAGCGGGCGATGCCGGCGAAATAGGCATCCGCAAAGCTCTTCTCGTCGCCGAGCAGCCATTCGCGTCCACCAAGGAGCGTTTCGAGCTGCGCATGCGCCCTCTCGACCTTGGCGATACCATAGGTGCGAAGCGCCTGCTTGGCCTGCGGGTCGAGTTCATGCTCCACCGTGTGCCAGAGCGGACCGAAGGCGTTGAAAAAGGCGGTATTGAGGAAAGCCAGCATCTGGTTCAGCCGGTCGAATTTTTCCGACTTCGGATCGAAACCCCAGCCCTTGCCCACCGTGCGCGCGGCGATGTGGTTGAGGATCGCCATGCTCTCGCTCATCACCCGGCCATCCGGCAGCATCAGCGACGGTGTTTCGCCGATCGGATTGACCGGCTTGTAAGCCTCGCTCGAAACCACGGCCGGCATTTCGACGCGGCACAGCCGATAGGGCGCGCCGGTCCATTCGAGCGCGACGATCGAGCCGAAGGAACATCCTTCCGGTACGCCGTAAAACAGGATCGGTGTCATTTTTATACTCCCTGGATTGAAATTTTTGAGGCCCCGGCAATATGAGTTTGTGGACGCTGGCGCGATAGACACCAATTTTCCGCCTTTAAGTCTACAGATATGGAAGCTGAGAATGACTTTGCCCAACCTCAACGATCTCTATTTCTTCGTGCAGGCGGTGGAGCATGGCGGCTTTTCCGCGGCAGGCCGCCGGCTCGGCGTGCCGAAATCCACCGTCAGCAAACGCGTGGCGGAACTCGAGGACCGGCTTGGCGTGCGGCTGATCCAGCGGACATCCCGCAGTTTCTCGCTGACCGACCTCGGCCGGGATTTCTTCCGGCACGCCCAGGCATCGGTGATCGAGGCGGAGATGGCGGAAACCATCGTTCGCACCCACCTCGGCGAACCGAGCGGCATCGTGCGGATGACGGCCGCAGTGCCAACCGCGCAATTCGTACTCGCCGATCATCTTGCCGAGCTTTCGACCCGTTATCCGAAGCTGCATCTTTCGCTGCATGTCAGCGACCGGTTCGTCGATATCGTTCAGGAAGGTTTTGACATCGCGGTACGCAGCCACCAGGCGCCGCTGCCGGATTCGACACTTCTGCAGAAGAAGCTCGCGGTGCACTCTTTCTTCGTCGTCGCCTCACCGGATTATGTTCGCATCCATGGCGAGCCCTTGCAGCCGGAAGATCTCGCCGGACACAGGGCGGTCACTGCCGGCCCGACGGATACGGTCTGGAAGCTGGCCTCCGAGGATGGCGAAGCGGTTGTGGTGACACCTCAATCTGTGCTTTCCGCCGACGAGCCGATGGTGATCATGAAGGCGACGATGACAGGCCTTGGCCTGACCTGCCTGCCGACGTCCGTCTGCCGCGAGGCGCTTGCCGAGGGCAGGCTGATCCGCCTGTTGCCCGATTGGACCGCCGGCAGCATCACTACAACGATCCTGATGCCGCATCGACGCGGGCAACTTCCGGCCGTGCGCGCCGTCGTCGACTTTCTCAGCGAACGGATCGGCGCCTAAAGGGACTTTCCTTTCGGCGGCCTGGCGGCTACCCATGGCCGTTCCATTCCCAAGAGGCCATCATGTCGATCGAACATACCGTCACGCCCGAACGTATTGCGGAAACCGAAACGCTCATCCGTCCGCATATCCGCCGCACGCCGGTGATGCGCGTCGACATGCGGGATTTCGGCGGGGCACCGCTGCCGGTCGACCTGAAGCTCGAGCTGCTGCAGCATTCCGGCTCGTTCAAGGCTCGCGGCGCCTTCACCAACCTTTTGACGCGCAATGTCCCGGCGGCAGGCGTCGTCGCCGCGTCCGGCGGCAATCATGGAGCGGCCGTCGCCTACGCGGCGATGCGGCTCGGTGTGCCGGCGCATATCTTCGTGCCGAGCGTGGCCTCGCAGGCGAAGATCGACCTCATTCGCTCCTATGGCGCGGAACTGGTGGTCGGCGGCGATCGCTACAATGATGCATTGGCCGCGAGCCAGACCTATGTGGCGACGAGCGGGGCAATCGCCGCCCATGCTTATGACCAGGTGGAAACCCTGCTCGGCCAGGGCACGCTCGGCAAGGAGATCGAGGACGACCTGCCGGAGATGACGACGCTGCTGGTCGCTGTCGGCGGTGGCGGGCTGATCGGCGGCATCGCCTCCTGGTTCCGCGGACGGGTGAAGATCGTCGCGGTGGAATCCGACGGTGCGCCAACCCTTTACGAAGCCTTCAAGGCGGGTCACCCGATGGATGCGCCGGCCGGCGGCATCGCCGCGGATTCGCTTGCGCCGAAGCAGGTCGGCGAACTGATGTTCCCCGTTGCCCAGAAATTCCTCCAGCCGCCGGTGCTGGTGACCGACGACGAGATCCTCGCTGCTCAGAAGGCACTGTGGTCCGGCGCCCGCATCGTTGCCGAGCCCGGCGGCGCTGCGGCCTTCGCCGCCCTGCTTTCCGGCAAATATGTTCCCGGCCCCGACGAACGCGTCTGCGTGCTGGTCTGCGGTTCCAACACGACGGCGGTCAAGTTCGGCTAAAACACAGGGATGGTATCAGGCCGCCTTGGCGACCTGATATTCCTTGATCGCGACCATCTTGATCGCTGGAAAACGCTCCGACTCGTAGCGCAGCGAGAAGCTGTCCTGCGCCAGGAAAACCGGATCGCCATCGAGATCGCGGGCGATATCGCCGCGCTTTACCGTCAGGAACTTGTCGAGATCGGCCTGATGATCGGCCGAGATCCAGCGGCAGATCGAGAACCGCGACATTTCGAAGGAGACCGGCAGGCCGTATTCGCCCTGCAATCGCTCTTTCAACACGTCGAGCTGCAGAGCGCCGACAACGCCGACGATGGCTGGCGAGCCGTCTTCCGGCGAGAAGAGCTGCACGACGCCCTCTTCCGCCATCTGCTGCAGCGCTTCCTTGAGCTTCTTCGCCTTCATGGCATCCTCCAGCCGCACGCGGCGGAGGATTTCCGGCGAGAAGTTCGGCACGCCCTGGAACACCAGTTGCTCGCCTTCGGTCAGCGTATCGCCGATGCGCAGCGTGCCGTGGTTCGGGATGCCGACCACATCGCCCGCATAGGCGGTATCGGCCAACTGGCGTTGGGATGCGAAGAAGAACTGCGGCGCCGTCAGCCCGAGCTGCTTGCCCGTGCGTGAGAGCCGCGCCTTCATGCCGCGCTCCAGCTTGCCGGAGCAGATGCGCGCAAACGCGATACGGTCGCGATGGTTCGGGTCCATGTTCGCCTGGATCTTGAAGACGAAGGCCGTCATCTTGTCGTCGGTCGCGTGCACGGTGCGGATGTCCGCCACCTGGTCTCGCGGCGGCGGGGCGAAATCGCCCAACGCATCGATGAGATCGCGCACACCGAAATTTCGCAAAGCCGAGCCGAAGAAGACCGGCGTCATGTGGCCTTCGAGGAAAGCCTTGCGATCGAACGGCCGGCAGGCCTCGATCGCCAGTTCGGTTTCCTCGACGAAGGCCGCGCGTTCGTTTTCCGGCAGGCGGTCGGCAATGCTCTGGGGTCCGTTGACAGGCGTCGCCTTGACGTCCGTATCCGAGCCGCGGACGGTATTGTCCGCCAGGTTATAGGAACCGCAAAAACTCTTCGAACGGCCGATCGGCCAGGTGACCGGAGCGGTGTCGAGCGCCAGCTTTTCCTCGACCTCATCGAGGATCTCGAACGGATCGCGGCTTTCACGGTCCATCTTGTTGACGAAGGTGATGATCGGAATATCGCGCATGCGGCAGACTTCGAACAGCTTTAGCGTCCGCGGTTCGATGCCTTTTGCGGCGTCGAGGACCATGACCGCGGCATCCACCGCCGTCAGCGTGCGGTAGGTGTCGTCGGCGAAGTCTTCGTGGCCGGGCGTATCGAGGATGTTGAAGACGTTGCCGTCATATTCGAAGGTCATTACCGAGGTGACGACTGAGATGCCGCGTTCGCGCTCGATCTTCATCCAGTCGGACCGGGTCTGGATACGGTCCTTCTTCGCCTTCACCTCACCGGCGAGCTGGATCGCGCCGCCGAACAGCAGCAGTTTTTCGGTCAGCGTCGTCTTGCCCGCGTCCGGGTGGGCAATAATTGCGAATGTGCGGCGGCGGGAAACCGCCTCGGCAATCGTTTCGGGCATTTTTTCTAGATCCTTTACGTTGCCGCGTATCTAACGACTCCGTGGATAACTTTCAATTCGTGTTTGACCGGAGCGACCGTGGGTCGACAAATGATATGATGAACGTTCACGCTCCCTCCTCGCCGAAGCTCAATCTCGTCCGCCTCCCGCACGGCGCCGGCCTCGATCTGCCGGCCTATGAAACCGCCGGCGCTGCCGGCATGGACCTGCGCGCCGCCGTCGAAGACGACATGCCGCTGACAATCGCCCCCGGCAAAAGAGCACTGGTGCCAACAGGCTTCATTTTCGAAATTCCGGAAGGTTTCGAGGCGCAGGTGCGGCCGCGCTCAGGCCTTGCCTTCAAGAACGGCATCACCTGTCTCAACACGCCAGGCACGATCGACAGCGATTATCGCGGTGAGGTGAAGGTGCTGTTGATCAATCTCGGCGACGAGGATTTCGTCATCACCCGCGGCATGCGGATCGCGCAGATGGTGATCGCGCCGGTGACACAGGCTCGGCTGGCCGAGATTACAGAAACCTCGATGACGGCACGCGGCGCCGGTGGCTTCGGCTCGACCGGCCTTTGAACGCAAAGGCGTTTTCGTTCCCGACCACTTCCGGGAACAAAATTTCCATTTCTCTTTCCGTCCGGTTCCGCCTTGCTGGCATTCGTGGGGAACACGCCCTAACTTCTCTCCAAACTCAGGGAGAGCACCATGCCAGAGACCAGAAAGCCGGGCCGCGGCCGAATCTATTCCTCGATCACCGAAACCATCGGCGACACGCCGATCGTGCGCCTCGACAAGCTGGCCAGGGAAAAGGGCGTGAAGGCCAACCTTCTGGCCAAGCTCGAATTCTTCAACCCGATCGCTTCGGTGAAGGACCGTATCGGGGTGGCGATGATCGAAAGCCTGGAGGCCGAGGGCAAGATCGCGCCTGGCAGGACGACGCTGGTTGAGCCCACGTCCGGCAATACCGGCATCGCGCTCGCCTTCGCCGCAGCCGCCAAAGGCTACAAGCTGATCCTCACCATGCCGGAAACCATGTCGATCGAGCGCCGCAAGATGCTCGCCCTGCTCGGCGCCGAACTGGTGCTGACCGAAGGCCCGAAAGGCATGAAGGGTGCGATCGCCAAGGCGGAAGAACTCGCCGCTTCGCTTCCGGATGCAGTCATCCCGCAACAGTTCGAAAATCCGGCCAACCCCGAAATTCATCGCAAGACGACGGCCGAAGAAATCTGGAACGATACCGACGGCAAGATCGACATCTTCGTGTCCGGCATCGGCACCGGCGGCACGATCACCGGTGCCGGCCAGGTGCTGAAGGAGCGCAACCCGGCACTCAAGATCATTGCCGTCGAACCGGAAGAATCGCCGGTCCTCTCCGGCGGACAGCCCGGGCCGCACAAGATCCAGGGCATCGGTGCAGGTTTCGCTCCGAAGATCCTGGACACGCACATCTATGACGAGATCATCACCGTCAACAGCGGTGAGGCGATGGAGATGGCCCGCCTGGTCGCCAGGCTCGAAGGCGTGCCGGTCGGCATCTCCTCCGGTGCGGCGCTGCAGGCCGCCATCGAAGTCGGCAGCCGCGAAGAAAACGCCGGCAAGACCATCGTCGTCATCATTCCATCCTTCGCCGAGCGTTATCTGTCGACGGCGCTGTTTGAAGGATTGGGTGGTTAGCTGCACTTCTTCAGGTCGTCATCCTCGGGCTTGACCCGAGGATCCACGGCCAAGCCCACCAGGGTTGACTACATTAGGGCGGGTCGCCAGGCGGATGAATCCTCGGGTCAAGCCCGAGGATGACGACGGAAGGGTATGTTATCCGCGTCTGCCTAAGCGGCGGTCCGCCTAAGTGGAGCTTGGTCATCGGTGACGACTGCCCTGGCCGCAGAGCAAATTCATCGCCATCTCCCGGCCCTCGCAACCCCCATCCCTAACCTTCTGCCTCACGCCGCGGCCGTCGCCAGCCGTTCGCCGGCCATGCGATAGGAAATCGCCTCGGCGAGATGGAGGCGGCCGACGGTATCCTTGCCGTCCAGATCGGCGAGCGTGCGGGCGACCTTCAAAATGCGGTGGTATCCGCGGGCTGAGAATTTGAGCTTTTCCGCCGCATCCCTGAGCAGTTGGAGACCACCAGGATCGGGTTCGGCGATCTTCTCGATCAGCGCGGTCGAGCAGCGGGCATTGGTGAGCACGCGCGGATAACCAGCCTGTTCGAACCGCTCCCGCTGTCTGTCACGCGCAGCCGCCACGCGCCTGGCGACATCCGCGCTGCTTTCCGCCGGCCTCGGGCGAATGAGATCGGCGGCCGAGACGGCCGGCACGTCTATGCGGATATCGATCCTGTCCATCAGCGGCCCTGAAATGCGGCCCTGGTAGTCCGACATGCATTTTGGTCCACGTGCGCAGGAATGGCCGGGTTCGCCCGCCATGCCGCAGCGGCATGGGTTCATGGCGGCGACGAGCTGGATACTGGCGGGATAGGAAACCCGGTGGTTGGCGCGGGCGATAATGCATTCGCCGGTCTCCAGCGGCTGGCGGAGCGCGTCCAGCGCCTGCGGAGAGAATTCCGGGAATTCGTCGAGGAACAGCACGCCGTGATGGGCAAGCGATGCCTCCCCGGGCCTTGCGCGCAGGCCACCACCCACGAGCGCTGCCATGGTGGCCGAATGGTGCGGCGTGCGGTAAGGTCGGCGGTCGGAAAGCTTGCCGCCGGAAAGCTGGCCGGCGATCGAATGGATCATCGACACTTCCAGCAGTTCGGCAGCCGAAAGCGGCGGCAGGATCGACGGCAGCCGAGCGGCCAGCATGGATTTTCCGGAGCCGGGAGGGCCGACCATCAGAAGATTATGGCCACCGGCGGCGGCGACTTCCAGCGCCCGTTTGGCGGTTTCCTGACCTTTGATGTCGACGAGATCGGGCAGATTGGCAGGCAAGGCGCGGATTGCCGGCTGTGGACGCGAGATGACCTGGGTGCCGCGGAAATGGTTTGCGAGCGCGATCAGGCTGCGCGGCGCGATGATATCGATCTCGGCCCCTGCCCAGGCAGCTTCCGCGCCGCTGTCGGCCGGGCAGATCAAGCCCTTTCCCAAGGCGTTTGCGGCGATTGCCGCCGGAAGTGCGCCGGCCACGGGCGCAAGCGTGCCGTCGAGGTTCAGTTCGCCAAGCACCACATAACCGGTGAGTGCATCTCCGGGAACGGCGCCCAGTGCCGCCATCAGCGCCAGCGCGATCGGCAGGTCGAAATGCGATCCTTCTTTCGGAAGGTCGGCCGGCGCCAGATTGACGGTGATCTTCTTCGGCGGCATGGCAAGGCCCGAGGCATGCAAAGCCGCCTGCACCCGCTCGCGGCTCTCGGCTACCGCCTTGTCCGGCAGGCCGACGATATGCATGTTGATCTTGCCCGGCCCGACCATGACCTGCACGTCGACCGGAACGCCTTCTATGCCCTGGAATGCGACTGTGCTGACGCGCGAAACCATATCCACCCCGCCCCTAACTTCATGTCCGGGACGCCAGCGATACACGCTTTCCGTGCCAGGAATTGCAATCTGGCATAGAAATAGGAATGAAACAAGAACATTAACCGAACAATTTCACGCATCCGCTGCAAACGGGTTGCGGGCGGTTGTATCACGAGAACAAAGGCGATCCGTATCCGAAACGCCTTGCATTCATCAGCCGCGTTTTGCCTCGATTGCATCCCAGAGGAGGCTTGCGACGTCGGCGCCGCCGAACTTCTTGACTTCGCGGATGCCCGTCGGGGATGTGACGTTGATCTCGGTCATATAGTCGCCGATGACATCGATGCCGACGAAGATGAAGCCGCGTTCGCGCAGGGCGGGTCCGATGCGGGAGCAGATTTCCTTCTCGCGCGGCGTGATCTCGGTCGCCTCGGCGCGGCCGCCGACATGCATGTTGGAGCGGCTGTCGTGTTCGGCGGGAACCCGGTTGATCGCGCCGACCGGCTCGCCGTCGACCAGAAGGATGCGCTTGTCGCCCTTGCGCACGGCCGGCAGATAGGCCTGGGCGATATAAGGTTCGCCGCGATACATCTGGCCGAACATTTCGAGCAGCGACGTGAAATTGCGGTCGTCGCGGGCGGAATGGAAAACTCCGGCGCCGCCATTGCCGTAGAGCGGCTTGAGGATGATATCGCCCATCTCCTCTCGGAAGCGGGCGATTTCGCCCGGATCGCGGCTGATCAGCGTTGCCGGCATCAAATCGGCAAATTCGGTGACGAAAATCTTCTCCGGCGAATTGCGCACCCAGGCGGGGTCGTTGACGACAAGCGTCTTCGGGTGGATGCGCTCGAGGAGATGGGTCGAGGTGATATAACCCATATCGAAGGGCGGATCCTGGCGCAGATGCACAACGTCCATCTCCGACAGGTCGACGCGCTCCTTGTCGCCGAGCGTGAAATGATCACCCTTGACGTCGCGCACCTGCAGCGGTTCGACGGCCGCGAAGATCTTGCCGTCACGCATCGTCAGGCGGTCGGGGGTATAGTGAAAGAGTTCGAAACCACGCGCCTGCGCTTCGAGCGCCATGGCGAAGGTGGAATCGCCGGCAACGCTGATGCCGGAGATATGGTCCATCTGAAACGCGACCTTGCGGATTTTCGCCATGACTTCAGCCCCCTAGGATTGGCCCGCCTGATGTAGGATGGCGAGCCCCCAAAGGCAACTGCAATCGGCCGATATCACGCGGAGATGCCGACCTGCGACTTTGCCCGCAACATGTTGCGCAGGCGGAAAAGCATAGCGATCGGCTTCGGGAAAGGCCGGCGGATGAATGCTACCTTTTTCAGATAGTTGTCGATGCGCCAGGTGGCCCAGGTCCGGCCCTTGAAATAGCCGACATCGCCTGCCGTCAGCGTGCGCTGCGTGCCGTCATCGGCAGTCACATGCACCTCGCCTTCGAGGATCACCACCGTCTCGTCCCAGTGGAAATACCAGCGGAACTCGCCGGCCGTGCATTCCCACACGCCGGTCGTGGCGCAATCGTCTTCTGCGGTGGAGTGGGAGGCGGCGCGCGCCCGCGGATCACCGGCGAGCACCCAGGTGGGCTCGATCGGCATCGGCTTCATTTCCAGAGAATGCGGACAGGCGCCGATGAACGCCTTAACCTTCGGCTTCTCCGGCGCGTCGGACCTGTATCTGAATGCGAGTGCCGCTGCGGTCGCGGCGAGGACGTGCCAACTCATCTTTCCCCCCAAAAGTTGCCAATTCCGGGAAAATGTAGCGGCAAAGAGTAAGGCTGCTGTTCAGGCCGATCGTACAATTTTAACGATCGGCCTGATTTTCGCGCTCTCTTTAGAGAACCGGTTCGACGGGTGCGAGCTTTGCCTCGGCCGGTACGTTGCCCGGCAGCCGCTTGCCCGTATCGAGCGAGAAGAAGTGCAGGCGCTTGGCATCGACGGCGATGCGCATTTCCGCAGAGAGCGCAATCTCCGGCGAAACGGCGGCAGTGATCTGCTGATCGCCGACGGTGCCGTGGATCAGTCGCTGGGCGCCCAGTTCCTCGGTATATTCGAGGCGGAAAGGCAGGGCCTCTTCGTCGTCGCGCGCGATGCGCAGATCCTCGGCGCGGACGCCGACGGTAACGGCGCCCGAAGTCGGCGCGAAACCGTTGAGGCTGATCATCGCCGGGCCGATCGCCAGCTTGTCGCCATGCAACTCCCCCCTGACGAGGTTCATGGCCGGCGAACCGATAAAGCTTGCCACAAAGGTAGAGGCGGGTGCGTGGTAAACTTCCAGCGGCGCACCGATCTGCTCGATCTCTCCCCCGTTCAGAACGACGAGGCGGTCGGCGAGCGTCATGGCTTCGAGCTGGTCGTGGGTGACGTAGATCGACGTGGTGCCTAGGCGGCGCTGCAGGCGCTTGATTTCGCCACGCATGGAAACGCGCAGTTTCGCATCGAGGTTGGAGAGCGGCTCGTCGAACAAGAAGGCTGCCGGCTTGCGCACGATGGCGCGGCCCATGGCTACACGCTGGCGCTGGCCGCCGGAAAGCGCGCGCGGCTTGCGCTCCAGATACTGGGTGATCTCCAGCATGCGGGCCGCTTCAGCGACACGCGCGTCGATCTCAGCCTTCGGCGTACCGCGGTTCTTCAGACCGTAGGCCAGGTTGTTATACACCGTCATATGCGGATAGAGCGCGTAATTCTGGAACACCATGGCGATATCGCGCTCGGCCGGCTCGACCTCGTTGACGACCCGGCCGGCGATTTTCACTTCGCCCGCGGAAATGGCTTCCAGCCCCGCGACCATGCGCAACAGCGTGGACTTTCCGCAGCCAGACGGACCGACAAGGACGATGAACTCGCCATCGGCTATGTCGATGGAGACGGAGCTTACCGCCTTTACGCCGCCGGTATAAACCTTTGAAACCTCTGAAATGTGAATGCCAGCCATGTTATTTCTCCGTTTCAGTAAGCCCGCGGATGAACAACCGCTGCATGAAAACCACGACGAGGATGGGGGGAAGCATGGCGAGTACGGACCCCGCCATGACGAGTTGCCACTCGATGACGCCGTCCTGCGCCGTGACCATGCGCTTCATCCCCATCATCAGCGTGTAATAACCGGGGTCGGTGGTCACCAGGAGCGGCCAGAGGTACTGAACCCAGCCATAGATGAAGAGGATGACGCATAACGCGCCGATATTGGTACGCGAGAGCGGCAGGAGGATGTCCCGGAAGAACTTCATAGGGCCGGCTCCGTCCACACGGGCCGCTTCCAAAAGTTCGTCCGGGACTGTCATGAAGAACTGGCGGAACAGGAAGGTCGCCGTGGCCGATGCGATCAACGGGACGGTCAGACCGGCCCAGGAATTCAACATGCCGAGGTCGGCAACGATCTTGTATGTCGGCATGATGCGCACCTCGACCGGCAGCATCAGGGTGACGAAGATGATCCAGAACGCCAGTAGCCGGAAAGGAAACCGGAAATAGACGATCGCAAAGGCGGAAAGGATCGAGATGGCAATTTTTCCGACCGTGATCGTCAACGCCATGATCAGAGAGTTCAGCGCCATGTGCGAATAATTGGGCAGGCCGTGAGCGGCCGCGGCGCTCGTCAGAATGGTCGAATAGTTCTCGATGAAATGCGAGCCCGGCAGAAGCGGGACCGGCCCGCTCATCAGCGTCGAGACGTCATGGGTTGACGCCATGATCGCGACATAGACCGGCAGCGCGACCACCAGAAATCCCAGGATCAGGAATGCGTGGGTGAGGAAAGTCAGGAAGGGGCGGTTTTCAACCATGATCGTTCCTCAATACTGGACGCGGCGTTCGACGAAGCGGAACTGAACAAAGGTCAGCAGCATCACGATCAACATTAGCAACACCGACTGCGCCGAGGACGAACCGATGTTCAGACCGACATAACCGTCCTGATAGACCTTGTAGACAAGCGTCGTCGTCGCCTGCGCGGGCCCGCCGCCGGTCGTGGCATCCACGATCGGGAAGGTGTCGAACATCGTGTAGTTGACGTTGATGATGAATAGGAAAAACGTCGTCGGCGACAGAAGCGGCAGAGAGATAGTGAAGAAGCGCCTCACCGGGCCTGACCCATCGATCGCGGCGGCCTCGATCAGCGACTGCGGCACCGACTGCAATCCAGCCAGGAAGAAAAGGAAGTTGTAGGAGATCTGCTTCCAGGCTGCCGCGATGATGATCAGGATCATCGCATGCGTGCCGTTGAGATCATGGTCCCAGCGAATGCCGACGCGCTCAAGGAAAAAGGGCAGCAGACCGGTGGATGTATTGAAGAGAAACCACCACAGGACACCCGCCACGACAGGGGCGACGGCATAAGGCCAAACCAGCAGGGTGGTATAGATTCTGGCGGATCGCGTCACGCGGTTGACCGCGGCCGCGAATGCAAGGCCGAGCATCATCGAAAGGATGGTAACGGACACCGCGAATACGCCGGTGCGCCAGAGAGCATCCAGATAGTTCGGGTCCTCGATCAGCTGCCGATAATGGGTCAATCCGACGAAAACGGTAGAGAAACCAAAGGGATCTTCCCGCTCGAATGAAGACTTCACTGCCTGCGCGGCAGGCCAGATGAAGAAGACGAGCGTGATAGCGAGCTGGGGCGCGAGCAGCAAATAGGGCAGCAGGCGGTTATTGAAGGTTGTTCTTTTGGTATCCACCGTTCCCTCACCACAACGTAATAAGCGAGCAAGGGAGGGCCGGCGGTAGCCGGTCCTCCCTGCGGAGATCGGAACGATCAGTTCGAGTTGGCCGCCTCGAATTCACGCAGAAGCGCATTGCCGCGCTGCACTGCGCTGTCGAGCGACTGCTTGGCGTCCTTCTTGTTGGCGAGAAGTGCCTGGAATTCCTCGTCGATGATGGTGCGGACCTGGGTAAAGTTGCCGAACCGCACGCCCTTCGAATTTTCCGAGGGAGTACCGCGAGTGATCTGCTTGATGGCGATGTCGGAGCCGGGATTCTTTTCGTAATAGCCCTGCTTCTGGCCGAGTTCGTAAGCAGCATTGGTGATCGGCAGATAACCGGTGAACTGGTGCCAATCAGCCTGGACATCCGGCTTGGAGAGATAGCTGAAGAACTTGGCTACACCCTTGTAGGTCGCCTTATCCTTGCCGTTCAGCACCCAGAGGGTGGCGCCGCCGATGATGGAGTTCTTCGGCTCCTTGATCTCATCGTCGTAATAAGGCAGCGGGGCGAAGCCCGGCGTGAAGTTCTTGGCGTTGTTGATGACCCCGGCGCGGCCTGCGGAGGAGTTCATCGTGATGGCGCATTCCTGCGAATAGAACATGGTCGCCGCCTGGTCGCCACCGACCGGGCCACCATACTTGAACAGGCCTTCGTCCTGCCATTTCTTCAGGTTTGCCCAGTGCTTGACCTGCAGAGGACCGTTGAAGGTGAATTCGGACTTCACGCCGCCGAAACCGTTCTGCAGCGTGCCGAAAGGCTTGTCATGCAGCGCCGAAAGATTTTCGGTCTGGACCCAGGTAATCCAAGCCGAGGTGAGGCCGCACTTGGCAGCGCCGGAGGAAACGATCTTCTTCGAGAACTCCTCGACTTCCTTCCAGGTCTTCGGGGCAACTTCAGGATCAAGGCCCGCCTTTTTGAAGATGTCCTTGTTGTAATACATGATCGGAGTGGAGGAATTGAAGGGCAGCGACAGGATGTTGCCCTTCGTATCGGAATAGTAGCCGGTAACCGGAGCCAGGAATGTCTTGGTGTCGAAGGGTTCGCCTTCGTCCGCCATCAGCTTGTAGACAGGATAGACGGCGCCCTTGGCAGCCATCATCGTGCCGGTGCCAACTTCGAAGACCTGGACGATAGCCGGTTGCTGGCCAGCGCGGAACGCGGCGATCGCGGCGGTCAACGTTTCCGGATAACTTCCCTTATAGACCGGAACGACTTTGTAGTCGGACTGGCTCTCGTTGAATTTCTGAGCGATTTCTTCAAGCTTCTTGCCGAGTTCGCCACCCATGGCATGCCACCAGGTGACTTCCGTCGCGGCAAACGACGACGTTGCCGACAGCGCGACCGCGAATGCGGCCATTGAGAGTTTTCTCAACATTATTATTTCCTCCACCTTGATTGGTGTCGGCCCCCAAATAGGGTCCTCCCATGACACCACCGTTACAGTTTTATGTCATTTTTCTAACAGAGCAAGGACACTTGATTTGTTCGTTAGAATGCGTCGGGAAAATGCCGCGGCAGACGCCCTGGAAGCACTGCAATAATGTCGTAGCGCTGCGAAAGCGTCGCTACATGCTTCCGCTTCGAAAGCCACAGCGCGCTTGCCGCGCGAATACGGTTCTGGGTCATGTAGCCGACTGCGTCGATGGCTTCGCTTTCGCCTCTCCGCGCCTTGACCTCGACGAATATAACAAGGTCCCCCTTGCGGGCTATAAGATCGATCTCGCCGATCTTTGTGCGATAGCGAATGGCAAGGATGCGGTATCCCTTCACAAACAGATAGAGCGCGGCGAGATACTCGGAGAGATGGCCTCTTTTATAAGCCTTCTGCCGCTCGGCCTTTCGCCGCTTCAGGCTGTTGTCATTGCGCTCCGCCGCCATCCTCGCCCTTTAACTCCAGGAGCCGCTGATAAAGTACCTTGCGGGCAAGGCCGGTGAGCCGCGCAGCCTCGGCGGCGGCTTTCGCGGCTGGCATGGAGGATGAAAGCTGGCGCAGCAGCACGTCCACCTCGACTTCGCCGGGAGGTTCCTCGGCCTCTGGCGGCGCCAGAAGCAGCACGATCTCGCCCTTCACCACACGGTCGTCGTGGTAATAGGCGGCGAGTTCCTCCAGCGTGCCGCGGCGAAACTCTTCGAAAGTCTTCGTCAATTCACGGCAGACCGCCGCGCGCCGGCCAGTTCCGAGCACTTCGGCGGCAGCGGCGAGCGTCGCGCCGATACGATGCGGCGACTCGAAGAAGATCAATGTCGCCGGCACTTTCGAAAGCTCGGCCAGCCGGTCGCGGCGGCCCTTGTCCTTGACCGGCAGGAAACCGGCGAACAGGAACGCATCGGACGGCATGCCGGAACCGACGAGCGCTGCGAGCGGCGCAGAGGCGCCGGGGATCGGCACGACCTTGTGGCCGGTCTGGATCGCCATCTGACCGAGCCGGTAACCGGGATCGGAGACCAAGGGGGTGCCGGCATCGGAGACCAGCGCCACCGATTTTCCTTCTTCCAAAGCCGCGATCAGCTTCGGCCCGACCTCGTCGGAATTGTGCTCATGGTAGGCATAGGGCCGGTTGACGATGCCGTAGCGGTCGAGCAGGACGCGGGTCACCCGGGTATCCTCGCAGGCGAGCACATCGGCGCCGGAGAGTGTCTCCAGCGCCCTCAACGTGATGTCGCCGAGATTGCCGATCGGGGTCGCGACCAGATAAAGCGCCGGCTCCAATGGCCGCGCGGCCACGAAAGTATTGGCGACGCGATAGCCGCGCTGGCTGCTCTTCAGGTCATCGGTCAAGGGGCGTCACGCACAAAAGGATGGTCATGTGCCTTTATGGGCAAGCGGACCGGCTTCGGCAAGTAAAGCCCAAGCTGTTGAGAACGCATATTTTCTGTGTGCAGCGCGTGAGACAGATGCGAAATGACTTGCTAACGCCTTGTTCACCTCTTGCTTTTCGAACGGGTTGTCTGCCATTTTGCCGGTCCACATCATCCGGCTGGCCCAAAGCCGGCAGAATATCAGGGTCCGGCCCTGCCGGATCGCCACGGTCGAAAGCGATTGCGTCCATGCGTATTACTCTTGAGCGGTCAAACCTTCTGAAGTCGCTGAACCACGTGCATCGCGTGGTGGAGCGACGGAACACCATCCCGATCCTCTCCAACGTGCTGATGCGCGCGTCCGGCGCCGGTCTCGACCTGAAAGCGACCGACCTCGACCTCGAAATCACCGAAGCCCTTCCGGCCATGGTCGAGACTGCCGGCGCCACGACCGTTCCGGCGCACCTGCTTTACGAAATCGTCCGGAAGCTGCCGGATGGTTCGGAAGTGCTGCTCGCCACCAATCCTGACGGCAGCTCGATGACGGTGCAATCCGGCCGCTCGAAATTCTCGCTGCAGTGCCTGCCGGAATCGGACTTCCCCGACCTCACCGCCGGCAGCTTCACGCATACGTTCAAGCTGAAGGCGACCGATCTGAAAATGCTGATCGACCGCACCCAGTTCGCGATCTCAACCGAGGAGACCCGCTATTACCTGAACGGCATATTCTTCCACACGATCGAAGCCGATGGGGACCTGAAGCTTCGCGCAGTCGCAACCGATGGTCACCGCCTGGCCCGCGCCGATGTGAAGGCGCCATCGGGTTCCGAAGGCATGCCGGGCATCATCATTCCCCGCAAGACGGTCGGCGAACTCCAGAAACTGGTCGATGATCCGGAATCGGTGGTCACGGTCGAGGTTTCGGACGCCAAGATCCGGGTCACGATTGGCTCGATCGTCATGACCTCCAAGCTGATCGACGGCACGTTCCCGGATTACCAGCGCGTCATCCCGACAGGCAATGACAAGGAAATGCGCGTCGATTGCCAGAGCTTTACCAGGGCTGTCGACCGCGTCTCGACCATTTCCTCCGAGCGTGGCCGTGCCGTAAAGCTGTCGCTGACCGACGGCCAGCTGATGCTGACGGTCAATAATCCGGATTCGGGCAGCGCCACGGAAGAGGTTGCAGTCGGTTACGATAACGATCCGATGGAAATTGGCTTCAATGCCAAATACCTGCTCGACATTACCGCCCAACTTTCGGGCGACGACGCGATCTTCATGCTGGCGGATGCCGGTTCTCCGACATTGGTACGAGACACCGCGGGCGACGACGCGCTTTATGTCTTGATGCCGATGCGCGTTTAACATCATCAAGGCGACCGGAAATTCCGGCCGCCTTTTTCATACGGTTTTCCCAGGTGCGACATTTTTCCTTGCTTTTGCGGCATTGGCGTTCCACATGGGGCAAAAGGGAGAGGATAAAAAAATGGAACTGCGCTTGAAGGAGCGGCTTGGCCGCAAGTTCGATGATGAGATCCGGTTCTTCAAAGGCTGGATCGATGGCCCGAAACGGGTCGGCGCGATCTGCCCCACCTCCTCCGTCACCGCCAAACGCATGGCAAGCGTCATCGACACGGCCTCCGGCCTGCCTGTCCTCGAACTCGGGCCCGGCACCGGCATCATCACCAAGGCGATCCTGAAGCACGGTATCTCGCCGGAAAACCTGGTCTCGATCGAATATTCGACCGATTTCTTCCAGCATCTCGTCCGCACCTATCCGGGCGTCAAGTTCGTCAATGGCGACGCTTTCGATCTCAGCCGCACTCTCGGCGCCTTGAAGGACACGACATTCGACAGCGTCATTTCGGCAATCCCGCTTTTGAGCTTCCCGATGGAGCGCCGCATCGCGCTGCTCGAAGACCTGCTCGACCGCATCCCGGCTGGCCGGCCGGTAATGCAGATCACCTATGGCCCCGTCTCGCCGATCATCGCCCAGCCCGACCGCTACCGGATCAAACATTACGATTTCGTCGTCCGCAATATTCCGCCGGCGCAGCTCTGGACCTATAGTCGCGGCTGACCATGGCATTCGGCCTCTACATCACCCATCCGCAGGTCCGCATCGATGCGAACGTGCCGGTGCCTCGGTGGGGGCTCTCCGACGTTGGCGCCGCCCGCGCTCGCGCGGCCGCCCAATCCGAATGGGCAAGGAAACTCGGCCGGATCATCTCCAGCGACGAGGTGAAGGCGATCGAGACTGCCGAAATCCTCAGCCTCGCCTCGGGCATTTCGATCGAGATCGCCGAGGACACCCATGAGAACGATCGCTCGGCGACAGGCTTTCTGCCGCCGCCGCAGTTCGAGGATGCGGCCAACTGGTTTTTCGCCCATCCGGAAGAGAGCTTCAAAGGCTGGGAGCGCGCCGTGGACGCCCAGAGCCGCATCCTCTCGGCGGTCACCAGAACTCTTGCGGATCACGACCCGAGCACGCCGATCGCCTTCGTCGGTCATGGCGGCGTTGGTACGCTGTTGAAATGCCACCTCACCGGCTCGCCGATCGCTCGCGACCGGGACCAACCGGGCGGCGGGGGAAATCTCTTCTGCTTCACCCTTGCGGATCGGACGCTCTCATGCGACTGGACGCCCATCGAAAAATGGGAAGGGTTCCAGGCATGACAGCTCATGATCGCCTCATCGTAGGCCTCGACATTCCGACCATCAGCGAAGCCGAAAAGATGGTCTCCACGCTCGGTGACACCGTTTCCTTCTACAAGATAGGCTATCAGCTCGTATTTGCCGGCGGTCTCGAACTTGCACGCGATCTGGCAGAGGATGGCAAAAAAGTCTTCCTCGACATGAAACTGCTCGACATCGACAACACGGTCGCGAAGGGCGTCGAGAACATCGTCAAGATGGGCATGACCATGCTCACCCTGCACGCCTATCCGAAGGCGATGCGCGCCGCGGTCGAGGCGGCCAGGGGTTCGGACCTCTGCCTGCTCGCGGTCACCGTCCTGACCTCGATGGACGAAACGGACCTCGTCGATGCCGGTTACGAATACGATCCGCACACGCTGGTTCTGCGACGCTCCGAACAGGCGCTGGCTGCCGGCATGGGCGGTATCGTCTGCTCGGCCGAAGAGTCGGCTGCGGTTCGCAAGATTGTCGGCCCTGATCTGGCGATCGTCACGCCCGGCATCCGCCCTGCGGGTTCGGAAGCGGGTGACCAGAAGCGAGTGATGACGCCGGCCGACGCATTGCGCGCCGGATCGAGCCATCTGGTCGTCGCCCGCCCGATCGTCAAGGCGCCGGATCCGAAGGCGGCGGCGCAAGCCATCCTCGCCGAGATGCAGGGCGTGCTCTGATAATCCTTCGTTGCCGGAGAGATATCCTGCCGGTCGCGATCCGGGATGAGTCCCGGTGGCCGCCGGACATGTACGCAACGCCCGCCATATTGACTCGCCCGGGAATTTGCCGGAAGTCGTCCTAACCGAAAACACGCTGGAGGAGATACCATGGCCAAGGGATATTGGGTCGCTCGCGTCGATGTTCGCGACGCGGAACGCTACAAGGATTATATCGCAGCGGCCACGCCCGCCTTCGAGAAATACGGCGCCAATTTCCTTGCCCGCGGCGGCGCGATGGCAGCGATGGAAGGCAAATCCCGCGCCCGCAACGTCATCATCGAGTTCCCGTCGATGCAGGCTGCCATCGACTGCTACAATTCGCCCGAATATGCGATCGCCATCAAGATCCGCCAGGAAGTGGCGGATGGCGAAATCGTCGTCCTCGACGGCCTTTAGGAACCGGTTATCGCGAGCGGTGCGGCAGTGGAGACACTTCCACCCGTGCCGCGATTCGGTTAAACAGCACTCATCTCGTCCCACAGGCTCCCGGAGCACGCCATGACCATCAACAACCTTCCGCCGCTCGTCACCGTTTTCGGAGGATCGGGCTTCGTCGGCAGGCATGTGGTGCGTACGCTTGCCAAACGCGGTTATCGCGTCCGGGTCGCCGTTCGCCGTCCGGATCTTGCCGGTTTCCTGCTGCCCGCCGGTTATGTCGGGCAGATCTCGCTGGTCCAGGCGAACCTGCGCTACCGCCAATCGGTCCTGAAGGCCGCCGAAGGCGCTTCGCATGTGGTCAACTGCGTCGGCATCATGTTCGAGAGCGGCCGCAACACGTTCGATGCGGTCCAGGATTTCGGCGCTCGCGCGGTTGCCGATGCGGCACGTGCTGCCGGCGCCAGACTTACCCATATTTCCGCGATCGGCGCCGATGCCAATTCGCAATCGTCGTACGCCCGCAGCAAGGGCCGCGCCGAAGCGACTATCTTCTCAACGCTGCCGGATGCCGTGATCCTGCGGCCGTCGATCATGTTCGGCCCGGAAGACAGCTTCTTCAACAAGTTCGCCTCGATGGCCCGCACCTTCCCTGCGCTACCGCTGATCGGCGGCGGCAAAACGAAGTTCCAGCCGGTTTATGTGGAGGACGTCGCCGAAACCGTCGCCCGCTCCGTCGACGGCACGATCGCGTCCGGCAAGATCTATGAACTCGGCGGCGGCGAGGTCATGACCTTCCGCCAATGTCTCGAAACGATGCTGCGCGTCACCAATCGCACCAATGCGCTCGTCTCGCTGCCCTTCGGCATCGCATCGCTGATCGGCAGCATCGCGTCGTTGATCCCTTTCGTCCAGCCGCCGATCACCAGTGACCAAGTGAAGCTCCTGAAGATCGACAATGTCGTTTCCGATACGGCCGCCACGGAAGGCCGCACACTGCAGGGAATAGGCATCCGCCCGACGCTCGCGTCCTCTATCTTGCCATCTTACCTTGTGCAGTATCGCCCGCAGGGCCAGTACACAGGCTCTGGCCGCGCGGCCTGATATCATTAACCATATCCAGCAATTTGTTTCGCTTCGACATTCCGGTCGTGCCCGCTGAAAAATCGGGCACCCCTTTGTTGTCGCTCATGTTTCGGGCAAGGATAGTGGCACAAAGGTCGCAGTGGCCGAAGCAGTCGCGTTAACGGCCGGTTCAGCAAAATCCTTTATTGAATTCTTCTAATCCAACCCATAAATCCTCCCTCACCAAACAAGCGGCGCAACCGTGACGATAAAATCTTCCATCGAAAGGCATTCCTCCATGGGCAAGCCCATCGCCCTCTTTTTTGCATGCGCAGCGCTGATCATCCTCGCGGGCTCGTTCATGGCTCCGACGACGGGCGCAGCCGGCAAGAGCGAATGCACGCCCGCATACGGTGTCGATCCGTGCAGCACGGCATCCATTCATCACTAAGCATCGACAAAACAGAAAGGCCGCTCCTTAGCAGCCTTTTTGTTTCATGAAGAATTGAGCGCCCTTCACTTTAGCAGTGCAGGGCGCAGGGCAGTCTCGGCCGGCGCGACGGCGCTTGAGACCACGGCACTCTGTTCACCGCGTTGCGGGACAGATCCCAGGGCGATCAGGCCGAGCAACAAAAATCCGAGAACGATTCTATAGATCGCGAAGATGGTGAAGCGGTTGCTGCGGATATAGGTCAGCAGCCATTTCACGGCGATGAAGGCGACGATCGTCGACACGACGAAAGCCACGCCGAGCGAGGTCCAATCCTCATGAGCGGCGCTGCCGTCCTTGAGCGTCTTCAGCAGCTCGTAGCCGCTGGCCGCATACATGGTCGGAATGCCGACGAGAAAGGCAAACTCGGTGGCCGCGGCCCGGCTTCCGGTACCAGCCAGCATGGCGATGAAGATCGTGGCACCCGAACGCGACGTGCCGGGAAAGACGCCCGCAACCACCTGCGCAATGCCAACCAGGATCGCGACGAGCCAGGTTATCTGCGTGGAAGCCGGCCTGCGTGCAGCGGCCCATTCCGCAAAGATCATCCAGATGCCGCCGATGATGAGTGCCCAGGCAATCGGTGCCGCGTCCTCGGGAAGCGCGAAACCGAGCTTCTTGACGATCAGGCCGAGAGCCGCCGTGATCAGGAAGGCAACGATCAGCTTGGCGGCATAGTCGCGATTTGCCGGCTCCCGCCAGCCGAGCAACAGGTTAAGCAGGCGACGCCAGTAGATGATGGTTACCGCGATGATGGCGCCGGCCTGGATGACGATATTGAACGTATCAGACCGGTGACCCAGCCATTGTTCCGCGATGATGAGATGGCCGGTGCTGGAGATCGGCAAAAACTCGGTAATACCCTCGATCACACCGAGAACGAGGGCGCTGATAATCGACTGATCAGCCATTCTTAATCCTTTGTTGAGCAGATAAGGACAGTTTTAAGCAGTTTATGAGCCGTTGCTTGTGTTGGACCTACCAAATCCATATAGCTGCCATATGTCACGCGGGCGCGCTACGTGCCCCATCCTTCGTATACGATATTCGTGAAGTTCAAGTATCCATGCCCACGCTCTATCATCATTCCATGTCTTCGGCCTCGCGGTTCGTCCGGCTGATTCTCGCCGAATATGGCTTCCAGGCGGACCTGGTCGAGGAGCAACCGTGGGAAAAGCGGCGGGAATTCCTGACGCTCAATCCTGCGGGCACGCTCCCGGTTTATGTCGACGACAGCATGAGAGTGCTTTGTGGCCCTTCCGTGCTCCTGGAATTCCTCGACGAAACCCATGGCGTGCTGAAGCGTGACCGCCGGCTGCTGGCGGAAGACCCGTGGCAGCGCGCCGAAATCCGGCGTCTGACGGAATGGTTCCTGCAGAAGATGGAGCAGGATGTCACCCGGCCGCTGACCCGGGAGCGGGTCTTCAAGCTGCAGATGACGACGGCTCAAGGCGGCGGCGCGCCGGATTCGAAAGTGTTACGCACGTCCCGCGCCAATATCCGCCAGCATATGAAGTATCTCTCCTGGCTTGCCGGCTCACGGCCCTGGCTTGCGGGCGACCGCCTGAGTTATGCCGATCTCGCCGCCGCCGCCTCGATTTCAATCCTCGACTATCTGGGCGAGATCGACTGGTCGGAGACGCCGGTCGCCAAGGACTGGTATCAGCGGCTGAAATCCCGACCCTCCTTCCGGCCGATGCTTTCCGAACGCATCCGCGGCCTCACCCCGGTATCCCATTATGCGGACCTTGATTTCTGACGCGCCCGCGCGCGAGGAAGAAAAGGCGCTCCGGCGGCGGGAGAAGCTGACTGCCTTCATTCGCGAGGAAGCGGCGGCCCAAGGCTTCGATCTTTGCCGGATTACAGGCCCGGACAGCATTCCGCAGGCGCCGAAGAGGCTGGAGATTTTCCTGGCCGACGGCCATCACGGCAGCATGGACTGGATGGCGGAGACGAGGCTGCGCCGCGCCGATCCGAGAGTGTTGTGGGATCAGGTGCGTTCGATCGTGATGTTCGGGCTGAATTACGGGCCGGACGAAGACCCGCGCGGCATTCTCGACAAGCCCGACAAGGCCGCGATCTCCGTCTATGCGCGCAACCGCGATTATCACGACGTCATCAAGGGCCGGCTGAAAGAGATAGCGACGCGCTTTGCGGCGCGCGCCGGCGAGGACGTCAAAGTCTTTGTCGATACGGCGCCGGTGATGGAAAAACCGCTGGCGGAGGCGGCCGGGCTCGGCTGGCAGGGCAAACATACCAATCTCGTCAGCCGCACCCATGGTTCCTGGCTTTTCCTCGGCAGCCTGTTCACCACGGCGGACCTTATTATAGACGCGCCCGAGGCCGACCATTGCGGTTCCTGCCGGGCATGCCTCGACGCCTGCCCGACGGCGGCGTTTCCGGCTCCCTATCGGCTCGACGCCCGCCGCTGCATCTCTTATCTGACGATCGAACACAAAGGTCCGATCGATCCGGAATTCCGGCCGTTGATCGGCAACCGCATCTATGGCTGCGACGACTGTCTTGCCGCCTGTCCCTGGAACAAGTTTGCGGCGAGCGCCTCGGAGATGAAACTGCAGGCGCGCGACGACTTGAAGGAACCATCGATCGCGTTTCTGCTGACCCTGGACGATGCGACCTTCCGGACCTTTTTCAGCGGCTCGCCTGTCAAGCGGATCGGCCGCGACCGGTTCATTCGCAACGTGCTGATCGCTACGGGCAATTCCGGCGATGCCAGCCTCATCGCACGATGTCTCGAACTTGCGGGCGACCCCTCGCCCGTGGTGCGCGGCATGGCTATATGGGCCCTGAAGCGCTTGATGACGGATGTGGACTTCGCGCGGTTTGCCGAGGCGCGCAGCGCCGAAGAGGATCCGGAAGTGCAGCAAGAATGGCGATTGGCGGGAGCGGCCTGATGAATGTGATGATCTTCGGATGCGGCTATTCGGGCCAGGCAATCGCCGAGGCCTTCAAATCCGAAGGCCATCGGGTCTCCGGCACGGTCAGGACGGCCCACAAGGCACTGGAACTCGCTGCCCGTGACATCAAGGCCTTCGTGTTCGACGGCAGCCCGTTCAGCGGCGAACTGCTGGCGGAGCTTCAAGAGGTGACGCATCTGGTGCAGTCGATCCCGCCCGGCACCGAGGGCGATCCACTGCTGAAGCTCGTCTCCGGACGGCTGCGTGCGCTTTGCCCGAAGCTCGAATGGATCGGCTATCTCTCGACGGTCGGCGTCTACGGCGATCACGGCGGCGGCTGGGTCACCGAGGAGACGCCGGGCAGCCCGATCCAGGGCCGGTCGATCGAACGGGTCGATACGGAAGATGCCTGGGCTACCGAAGGGCGGGCCGCCGGTCTACCTGTGGCCAGCCTGCGCCTCTCCGGTATCTACGGCCCCGGCCGCAACGCTTTCGTCAACTTGGCGCGCAGCACGGCGCGGCGCATTATAAAGAGAGACCAAGTCTTCAACCGCATCCGCGTCGAAGACATCGGCGGCGCGGCGCTCTTTCTCGCCGGAGGCAATATGGGCGGCATATATAATGTCACCGACGACGAGCCCGGTCCGCCGCAGGATGTCATCGTCGAAGCCGCGCGCCTGATGGGTGTCGAGCCGCCGCCGGAACTGGATTTCGAGACCGCTGACATGACGCCGATGGCGCGTTCCTTCTATGGCGCCAACAAGCGCGTTTCCAATGCCAAAATCCGCGCCGCGGGGTTCGAGTTCCTCTTCCCCAATTACCGTATGTCGCTCGCCGAAATGTGGACTTCGGGCCGCTGGCGAGGATAAAATTCCCATTATGAAACGGTTGAAATTTCCATCCTGATCGGTTGATCTAGTTATTATTTCTTAATACTTACGGCTGAGCGTCACAAAATTTGCCCAAATGAGGCAATAAATCACGCATCGCGACAAATTTTTTTCTGCGGTTTTCGTGATCACGGACTCCCTGCAAGTCTCACTGAAACTACATTCCGCTTTCTGACTGTTTTTAAAGGTTTTCTTCCGCAGAAGCTTAGCTGGCTTCTTAAAAAGATCAGCGGCAATCTAATCACAAATGTTACAGACTGTAATGTTCCGTGATCGAAAGCCTCACTTTTTCGCCACTTTTCGCCCCGCTTAGCCGTTTTGCACGCAACGTGCAGGGACAAAACGAACGGGGACGACCGACTTGACAACAACTCGACGCTCGACTTTCGCCGCGGCCTCCATTGCTGCTTTTGCAACTCTCGGCTCCGCGCAGGCCAATGCTGCGCCCGGGTGCGGTCACGCATCCTGGTATGCCCTCGGATCCAAGACGGCATCCGGGGAACGAATGAACCCTTCTCTCATGACAGCGGCCCACCGGACGCTGCCCTTTGGCACCAAGGTGATGGTGACGAACAAGCGCAACGGCAAAAGCGTCGTTGTGCGCATCAACGACCGCGGTCCATTCATCCGCGGCCGGGTGCTCGATGTTTCCAAGGCCGCGGCCAAGGACATCGGCATGATCAGTTCCGGTACCGCCCAGGTCTGTTACCAGATCGTCGATGCCGGCGATCAGAAGGTCGCAGGCAAGGGCCTGAAAGCGATCGACGGCTGAAGCTGTTCAGAGAGACCGTTTAGGTCGGCCTCTTGCCCTATCGCGCAATCGCGGTTACGACCCGTGCCATACGGGTGCAACCGAGACGGAGACTGACATGCGATTGGGCGGACGAATTGCCGGGGCCATAGAGGTGCTGGCCGACATCGAAACGCGCAAACGCCCTGTCGCCGACGCGCTCAAGGACTGGGGCCTCGCCCATCGTTTCGCCGGTTCCGGCGATCGGGCGGCGATCGGTAATATCGTCTACGACGCACTGCGCATGCGGCTCTCGCATGCCTGGCTGATGGACGACGAAAGCCCGGCGGCCCTCGCCTACGCGGTTCTCATCCGGCAGTGGGGCCTGACGCCCGACGCTCTCCAGGCCGAGTTCACGGACGACCGCTTTGCACCGCCGGCTCTAACCGAGGCGAACCTTTCGTCGCTTGCCTCCCGCAATCTCGACGATGCGCCCCTGCACGTTCAGGGCGACATTCCGGACTGGATCCAGCCGTCCTTCGAAGCCAATTTCGGCGAGAACTGGCTGATTGAGGCCAAAGCGTTGGCCGGCCGTCCGACCCTCGATCTGCGTGCCAACACGCTGAAGGCATCCCGCGAAAAGGTCGTCAAGGCGCTTGAACGCTCGAACGCAAAGGCTTCGCGCATCGCCCGCAACGGCATCCGGATTGCCGCTGGCGAGGGAGCGTCCCGCCTGCCCAACGTCACCGCCGAGCTTTCGTTCCAGAAAGGCTGGTTCGAAGTTCAGGATGAAGGCTCGCAGATCGTTGCCGAGCTCGTGCAGCCCGGCGAACATCATCAGGTCCTCGATTATTGCGCCGGCGGCGGTGGCAAGACGCTCGCCATGGCGGCCGCGATGCACAACAAGGGCCAGATCCACGCCTATGACGCCGACCGCAAACGGCTGGCGCCGATCATCGAGCGGCTGCGCCGCGCCGGCACCCGCAACGTTCAGGTGCACGACGACGCGCGCCAGCTCAATGGCCTGAAAGGCAAGCTCGATGCGGTCCTGGTCGATGCCCCCTGCACCGGCACCGGCACCTGGCGTCGCCGTCCGGACACCAAATGGCGACTGACCCCGAAGAACCTCGACGAGCGCATCGCCCAGCAGCAGGAAGCGCTTTCCGAGGCTGCCGTCTTCGTGAAGCCGGGTGGTGCACTCGTCTATGTCACCTGTTCGATCCTGCCGGAGGAGAACGACGCCCAGGTTTCCCGCTTCTGTGTCGAAAACCCGGAATTTTCGATCGTCCCCGCAGCAGAGCACTGGGACAGCATCTTCGAAAAAGATGCCCCGCAGCCCCGCTCGAAAGATGCGCGGACAGTGACGCTGACGCCCGCAAGTACCGATACCGACGGATTCTTTTTCTGCCGCATGCAACGCAGAGCTTGAATGCAGCGGAAGCGAAGACAAAGTCGAGTTCTACTTTCAAATTATTCTAAACTAGATTGTTTGACACCAGTTTCCAATTGCGCGATGAACCCTCTAACGGCCGGGGAGAGATCCGGGCCGTGAAGGAGAGGGACATGATCCGCAAGACCGTTCTTGGCGCCGCCCTGGCGCTTTTCGCCGCCTCCGCGGCGTTCGTCGTGACAGAGGCGCAGGCCGCCACCACATCCGCAGCCGTTCTCAAGCATTATGCCGAACTGGCGCATGCGAAATACGGAGATTCGCTGACGACAGCGCAAGCGCTCGACAAGGCCGTCAATGCGCTGATCGCCAAGCCGAGCGACGAAACGCTGAAGGCTGCCAAGGACGCCTGGATCGCCGCCCGCGCTCCCTACCAGCAGACGGAAGTCTACCGTTTCGGCAACCCGATCGTCGACAATTGGGAAGGCAAGGTGAATGCCTGGCCGCTCGATGAAGGCCTGATCGACTATGTCGATGCCTCCTACGGCACGGAGAGCGACGAGAATGCGCTCTACACCGCCAATGTCATTGCCAACCCGAAGATCAAGGTCAACGGCAAGACGCTCAACCTTTCGAAGTTCGACGCCAAGACGCTGCGCAGCCTGAACGAGGCCGGCGAGATCGAGGCCAACGTCGCGACCGGCTACCACGTCATCGAATTCCTGCTCTGGGGCCAGGATCTGAACGGCACCGGACCGGGCGCCGGCAAGCGTCCCTATACGGACTACGACAAGGCCAATTGCACCAACGGCCATTGCGATCGACGCGCCGAATACCTGAAGGCCGCGTCCGCCCTGCTGGTCTCCGACCTCAAGGACATGGTCACCGCCTGGGGCCCGAAGGGCAAGGCGACCAAGAACGTCGAGGCCAATTCCAAGAAGGGCCTGACCGCCATCCTGACGGGCATGGGTTCGCTCTCCTACGGCGAGCTTGCCGGCGAGCGCATGAAGCTCGGCCTGCTGCTGCACGATCCGGAAGAGGAGCACGATTGCTTCTCCGACAACACCTACAACTCGCATCTCAACGACGCGGTCGGCATCAAGTCGGCCTATACGGGCGAATATACCCGCGTCGACGGCACCAAGATGACCGGGCCTTCGCTCTCCGAACTGGTTGCCGCGACCGACAAGTCGTTGGACACCGAGATGCTCGGCAAGCTCGACGCGACGCTCGCCGCCATGAACGCCATGGCCGACCGGGCGAAGAAGGTCGAGGCCTACGACCAGATGATCGGCGAAGGCAATAAAGAGGGCAATGCGGTCGTCCAGAAGGCGATCGACGGCCTGATCGACCAGAGCAAGAGCGTCGAGCGCGTCATTGCGTCGCTGAAGCTTGGCAAAGTGGAGCTTGAAGGTTCCGCCAGCCTCGATAATCCCAACGCCGTCTTCAAATAAGCAATGAAAAGGCGGGCCGCGGCTGACCTTCAGCCTGCGGCCCGATTTCCCATGAGAACGCCCAAGTCTTTCATCTTCCTGTTGCCGTTGCTTTCGGGCGCTTTCCTTCTCACGCCGCTGATCGCGACCAGTGGCGATGCACTTTTCCCGACCGTCCGCACGGATCTCAATCCGAAGGACCAGAAACGCGTCGAGAGCGTTACCCGCCCGACGACCGATTTCTCCAAGCCCGAGCCATTCGAGACCATGTCGGGCGGGGCAGCGACGAGCCGCGCCGACGTCAATGGCGACGCCTTTTCGCATTTCTCCGCCAACATCACCTTCGAGGAAGAAGGGACGTTCAAGCTCGGCAATGCGCTGTTCACAAAACTCTGGGTCTCGGCGCCGTCCTCGACGCAGGCATCCGACGGGCTGGGCCCGCTGTTCAACGCCCGCGCGTGCCAGAGCTGCCATCTGAAGGACGGCCGAGGCCACCCGCCGGAAGGCGGTGCCGACGCGACCTCGATGTTCTTCCGGCTCGCCCGCCCGGCGCGCACCGACGATGAGCGCGGAGCTGTTGCCGATTACAGGAAGCTCAATTTTCCCGACGCGATCTATGGCGAGCAGTTGCAGGACCTCGCCGTGTCCGGCCTCGCCTCAGAAGGCCGGATGCGGATTTCCTACGAGGAAATCCCCGTCAAGCTCGGCGACGGTGAGATCGTCCACCTGCGCAAGCCGAGCTATTCGGTCGCCGACCTCGGCTACGGTGCTATGGAAGGCGACGTGACGTTGTCGCCGCGGATCGCGCCGCCGATGATCGGCATGGGCCTGATCCAGGCTATCCACGATGCCGACATTCTCGGCCTGGCCGACCCGGACGACAAGGACGGCGACGGGATCTCCGGCAAGCCGGCCATGGTGCGCGACCACAAGACCGGCGAGCTGAAGCTCGGCCGCTTCGGCTTCAAGGCGCAGAATGCCTCGGTCCGTGACCAGAGCTCGTCAGCCTTTGCCGGCGACCTCGGCATCTCCACTCCCGACAATCCGTCCGACCACGGCGACTGCACCAAGGCCGAGGCTGCGTGCCTCGCCATGCCGACCGGCGTGCAGCAGCGGCTCGGGCCGGTCGAAGCGCCTGATCCGGTCCTGCCGCTGGTTACCTTCTATTCCGAAAACCTTGCGGTGCCGGCCCGCCGCGATATCGGCGACAAGACGGTTCTGAAGGGGAAGGAACTGTTCTACCAGGCCGGCTGCACCGCCTGCCACACGCCGAAGTTCGTGACCAGCCGCGATGCCGGCAACAAGGCGCAGGTTTTCCAGCTGATCTGGCCCTATTCCGATTTCCTGCTGCACGACATGGGCCAAGACCTTGCCGACGGCCAGCCGGTTGGCGTTGCTAGCGGCAGCGAATGGCGCACCCAGCCGCTCTGGGGCATAGGGCTGACCGAAACCGTCAACGCCCACACCTTCTTCCTGCATGACGGCCGGGCGAGAAACCTCACCGAAGCCGTCCTCTGGCACGGTGGCGAGGCGCAGAAGGCCCGCGATGCCTTCGCCGCGCTCGGAAGACAAGACCGTGCCGCCCTCCTCAAATTCCTGGAGTCTCTCTGATGCGCAAGACATTCTTTGCCGGACTCGTCTCGCTGCTTCCCGCCATCGCCTTCGCGCAGGAAGGTGAACCCGCTCCCTTGGTGGATCTGCCGATGGCTGACGTCACCAAGGTAATGACGGCGGCGGTGGACGGGTTCATCCGACCCGGATACGACTCGTTCCACGAGTCCGCGGGCAAGATGACGACGGCGATGAAGGCGCTCTGCGAGGCACCCTCCAAGACGAACTACGATGCCGCGAAAAGCGCCTTCCGCGATGCGGCGGTCAGCTGGGCGCATATCGAGGTGGTACGTGTCGGTCCCGTCATCGAGCAGAACCGCTTCGAGCGCATCCTCTTTTATCCCGACCGCAAGAGCACCGGGTTGAAGCAGGTCCAATCGGTCCTCTCCAAGGTCGACGAGACCGCCACCGATCCCGCTACGCTTGGCACCAAGAGCGTCGCCATGCAGGGTTTCGGGGCGCTGGAATACGTGCTTGCGGGCACGGGCTCCGACGAGCTTCTGAACGCGAAGGACAGTTATCGCTGCCGCTACGGCGCGGCCATCGCCGGCAATATCACCAATGTCGCCAAGGAGCTTTCCGATATCTGGGACGCGCCCGACGGCATTCAGAAGACGTGGGAACAGCCGGGGCCTGACAATCTCAATTTCCGCACCGGCGGCGAGGCGATTACGGCGCTGCTCGGCATTCTCGTGCATGGTGCCGAAGCCGTGCGCGACCAGCGGATCGAGACCTTCTACAAGGGCGCCGCAAAGGCGAAATTCCCCAAGCAGGCGCTGTTCTGGCGCTCGGAAAACACCTGGGCGACCGTCAAGGGCAACCTGGAAGGTCTTTCGGCCCTGCTCGAAAAATCCGGGATGGTGGAACTGCTGAAGGAAAAGGACCGGCCTATCGTCGCCGCCACGCAGGCGAAGCTGACGTCGATGATCGAGCTTTCGGCGAAGATCACGCCGGATCTCGAAAAGGCGGTCGAGAATGCCGTCGAGCGCAAGAAGCTCGATACGCTGCTCGCGGACGGAAAGGACGTGATCACCAAGCTGAACGACGGTTATGGCGGCGCGATCGGGCTCAGCTCCGGCTTCTCGTTTGCCGACGGCGACTAAGACCATGTGGCGCGGCGAGGCCATCGACCGGCGCGGATTTCTGAAAGCGGCGGGTGTCATTTTCACCGCCGCCCTTTCGCCGCGCTCGCTGATGGCGCTCGAACGCACCGATGCGGTCTATGCCTCCGGCTTCAAGGCGCCGGATGGCTCTTTCGGCGTCGCCACCGTTTCCGAACGCGGCGAGATCATCGACCGCGTCGCCCTTCCCGCCCGCGCCCACGGCATGGCCTATAGCACCGCCACCGGCCGCACCGTCGCTTTTGCCCGCCGTCCCGGCACGTTTGCCATGGTATTCGATCCCTCGCGGCAGACTGAGCCGATCATGATCACCTCGCCGGAAGGCCGGCATTTCTACGGTCATGGCCATTTCTCGCCGGACGGCACGCGGCTTTATGCCAGCGAGAACGATTTCGACGGCAATCGCGGCACGATCGGCGTCTACGACACCTGGGACAAATTCCACCGCATCGCCGAGTTCGACGCGCACGGCATCGGCACCCATGACATGACCGTCTCTGACGACGGCAAGCTGTTGGTCATCGCCAATGGTGGCATCGAAACCCATCCGGATTTCGGGCGCACCAAGCTCAATGTCGACCGCATGGAACCGTCGCTGGTTCTGCTCGATGCGAAGACCGGCGCCCTTATCCAGCGGCACCGCCTGCCCGCTTCGCTGAAACAGCTCTCCACCCGCCATCTCGACATCACTGACAACGGCCGCATCTGGTTCGCCTGTCAGTGGGAAGGTGCGCGCAACGCGCTGCCGCCGCTTGCCGGCTGGTTTTCCAGGGGCGAGGACCTTTCGTTCGTCTCGCTGCCGGAGGAAACGACCGTCCGGCTTGGCAATTATGTCGGCGCTATCGCCGTCAACCGCCGTGACGGCGTCGTCGGCCTCACCTCGCCGATCGGCGGGGCCGCAGTCACCCTCGACGCGAAAACCGGGGCCGTGGTGAAGGAAGAAACCGTCCGCGAGGCCGCCGGCGTCGCGCCCGCCGCGCATGGCGTTGCCGTTTCCTCCTATGACGGGCGGTTCAACGAGACACGCAGCCAAGTTGCCTGGGACCAGCACATCGTCCGGCTGAACTGACCTTTCCTGGCTGCCGGAGCGCCCTAATTGCGGCGGGATGAGCAAGAACGTCGTTATGATCGCCTTCATCGTCGCCTGCGTCGCACTCGGCGCCTTGAGCGGCGCAAGCAACCAGCCTGGCGAGTGGTATCAATCGCTCGACAAACCATTCTTCAATCCGCCGAGCTGGATTTTCGCTCCCGTCTGGACGGTTTTGTACGTCCTGATCGGGGTCGTGCTTTCCGAAACCTGGTATGACGAGAACAACGGCCGCCGGCTCGTTCTCTTTGCCATACAAGCCGCGCTCAACCTCCTGTGGTCGCCGGCTTTCTTCGGCCTGCAAAGCCCCGTTCTCGGCCTCGTCGTCATCGTGCCGCTGCTGATCTCCATCCTGCTTTTCATCGGCGCAAGCTGGCGGGAAAACCGCAAATCTGCGTGGCTTTTCGTGCCCTATGCACTCTGGGTCGCCTTCGCGACGCTCCTCAACCTGTCGATCGTTCTGATGAATTAAGTACGCTCCATCGTACGGCTTGCCGAACATCGCCGGCCATGCCAATTTCGCAACTGCGAAAGGGGCGGGAACATGAACGGGAAAGATACGGGCGACTTCCGCGAGCGGGTGCGCCAGAGCTTCGCCCGGCAGGGCGCGATGGGGATGCTCGGCGCAGAGCTGACACGCGTCGAACAGGCGATAGTCGAGATCGAGCTCCCTTTCGACATCAAGCTTACCCAGCAGCACGGTTTCCTGCATGCCGGCGTGATTTCTGCAGCGCTTGATGCCGCCTGCGGTTATGCCGCCTATACGGTGATCGAACCGGACGCCTCGATCCTCACCATCGAATTCAAGGTGAACCTGATGTCGCCCGGCCGCGGCGAACGCTTTCTGTTCCGTGGCGAAATCACCAAGCCGGGCTCGACGATCATAGTCGCCGACGGCCGCGCCTATGCGATCGGCGACGGCCCCGCCAAACTCATCGCTTCCATGACCGGCACCATGATGGTGATCCGCGGCCGAGAGGACGTAACCGGATGACTTCTTCTCTTCCCCTCGGCGAGCCGAGCCTTGCCGGCGGCAAGTCCATTCTCTTCGTGATGGCGGTCGACGCTGAATACGGCCCGGCGCTCCAGTCCCGCATCAAGCCATTGATGACAGGGGTCGGCCCGGTCGAGGCAGCCGTGGTGCTTTCCCATGCGCTGACGAGGCTGGAAGCGACAGACGACCTGCCCGATCTCGTCGTCTCGCTCGGCTCGGCCGGTTCCCGCAACCTCGAGCAGACAGAAATCTACCAGGCCTCGTCGGTAGCCTATCGCGACATGGACGCCTCGCCGCTCGGGTTCGAGAAAGGCCGCACGCCCTTCCTCGACCATCCGGCGATCATCCCGCTCCCCTTACTCATCCCGGGTGTCAGACAAGCCTCGCTGTCGACCGGCGGCAATATCGTCTCCGGTGCCGCCTACGATCTCGTCGGTGCCGACATGGTCGACATGGAGACATTCGCGGTGCTGCGCTGCTGCCAGCTTTTCGAGATTCCGCTGATCGGCCTGCGCGGCATTTCCGACGGCAAGGAAGAGCTGAAGCATGTCGGCGACTGGACCGAATACCTGCATGTGATCGACAGGAAGCTGGCGGATGCGGTCGACAGCCTGTTCGAAGGGCTGGAGGATGGCGCCATCGCGCTTTGAAGGCACGATTTTCGCCTCATTCCCCGTTGCCAGAAACGGGAAGTTTCTTTAAAGGCTCGGCATGACCCAGATAGCTCATCCCGACAGCATTCTCATCATCGATTTCGGCAGCCAGGTGACGCAGCTGATCGCGCGTCGCATCCGTGAAGCGGGCGTCTACTGCGAAATCCACCCCTTCCAGCACGCAAGCGCAGCATTCGAGAAACTTCAGCCCAAGGGCGTGATCTTCTCCGGCGGCCCGGCGTCGGTCACCACCGAAGGCAGCCCCCGCGCTCCGCAGGCGGTGTTCGACAGCGGCGTTCCGATCCTCGGCATCTGTTACGGGCAGCAGACGCTCTGCACCCAGCTCGGCGGCGTCGTCGAAGGCGGGCATGCGGCGGAATTCGGCCGCGCCGACGTCGAGATCAAAAAGGCGAGCCCGCTGTTTGACGGTTTCTGGGAAATGGGCGGGCGTTATCCGGTCTGGATGAGCCACGGCGACCGCGTCACCCAACTGCCGCACGGTTTCGAAGTGATCGCGACGTCGGAGAATGCGCCTTTTGCGATCGCGGCCGACGAAAGCCGGCACTATTACACCACCATGTTCCACCCGGAAGTGGTGCACACGCCTGACGGCGCCAAGCTGCTCTCCAATTTCGTGCACAAGATCGTCGGCCTCAAGTCCGATTGGACCATGGCCGCCTATCGCGCCGAAATGATCCGCAAGATCCGTGAACAGGTTGGCAAGGAACGGGTGATCTGCGGCCTCTCCGGCGGCGTCGATTCCTCGGTTGCGGCGGTCCTGATCCACGAGGCGGTCGGCGACCAACTGACCTGCATCTATGTCGACCACGGCCTGATGCGCCAGGGTGAGACCGAGCAGGTCGTCGGTATGTTCCGCGACAACTATAATATCCCGCTCGTCCATGTGGATGCGTCCGACCTGTTCCTGACCCAGCTTGCCGGCGTTTCCGATCCGGAAGTGAAGCGCAAGACGATCGGCCGGCTGTTCATCGAGGTGTTCGAGGCGGAAGCCGCAAAGATCGCCGCCGACGGCAAGGGCTCTCCGGCATTTCTGGCCCAGGGCACGCTCTATCCGGACGTGATCGAAAGCGTTTCCTTCTCGGGCGGGCCTTCGGTGACCATCAAGAGCCACCACAATGTCGGCGGCCTTCCCGAACGCATGAACATGAAGCTGGTCGAGCCGCTGCGCGAACTGTTCAAGGACGAAGTGCGCGCGCTCGGCCGCGAGCTCGGCCTGCCGGAGAGCTTCATCGGCCGCCATCCCTTCCCGGGTCCGGGCCTTGCGATCCGCTGCCCGGGTGGTGTCACCCGCGAAAAGCTCGACATCCTGCGCAAGGCGGACGCGATCTATCTCGACGAAATCCGCAAGGCCGGCCTTTACGACACGATCTGGCAGGCGTTTGCCGTGCTGCTGCCGGTGCAGACCGTCGGCGTCATGGGCGACTACCGCACCTACGACTTCGTCTGCGCATTGCGGGCCGTCACCTCGGTCGACGGCATGACCGCGGATTTCTATCCCTACGACATGAACTTCCTCGGCCGCACGGCCACCCGCATCATCAACGAAGTTCGCGGCATCAACCGCGTCGTTTACGACGTGACCAGCAAGCCGCCCGGCACGATCGAGTGGGAGTGACGGATACAAACTGCGGCAATAGCGTAGTTTCGGCGGTGGTTTTCGCCTTCGCTTGACTGCCGTTCGCGTCCGTCTTTCACTCGCATCGAGCTGGCCTACTCCATTTCTGTCTCACGGCACCGATCTGTGCGCACTATCAGGATGATGTAAATCCGCTTCGATGGGTGGAAGTGCTCTGGCGTAGAATAGCGTGCACAAAGGCGGGTCAGCTTTGCGCCCAATTGCTGCCGTCGCGCCTGCCGGCCAGTCATTCCGAAACCGGTCGTTCGTTCACCTTGCTCGCCGCTCGCATATAACGGCTCATATTGGGGACTTTTCTGCCAGGCGGCTATCAGGAGCCTCGCAGCGAATAGCTGCCGCTCGCTACCCCGGCAGTTGTCTCGAAAACGATGGCGTTTCGGGAAACGTCGTGCGCAGCCTTCAGTTCAGTCGGTATTACCCTTCGGCGGCCAACATCGTTAGCCGTTCACGCAGCCAGCGTTTTGCCGGATTGTTGGTGGTCCGGTCGTGCCAGACACTCGCGATAGTAAAGCCAGGAATGGTGAGTGGTGGTTCCACCACCTGCACCTGATCCGACCAGCCATCGGCGATCCGCCGTGGGATCAAAGCGATCATGTCGGACTGTGACACGACCTCTGGCACGATCAGAAAGCCCGACGTGGACAGGGCTACTGTGCGGCGGCGGCCGACGGCCTCAAGTGCTGCATCGGCAGGCCCTGAGAACCCGCCGCTCTTGGGAGACACGACAACGTGCTCCAAAGCGCAGAACACATCTAGGCTGAGACGGCCTTGCACGGCCGGGTGTCCCTGCCGAGCGATCACCGCGTAATCCTCACGAAAGAGCTGGCGCTGGCGCATGGCCGCAGGTGCATGGTCTGGAGATGCCAAGGCCAGGTCGATTTCGCCGCGCTCCAACTGCGTGGCGAGCGCCAGCACGTCCAGGGCACGCCAGGCGATGCGGACCTTGGGTGCCTCTGTCCTGAGCGCGACCGAGAAGCGGGTGAGCAGCGCATACTGCATATAGTCGCTCGCGGCGATCACCAGGGTGGCCTCCATGGTTGCCGGGTCGGACGGCATTACATCTGCCACAACCCTGCGGACACCCTCCAGCGCGTCATGCAACAGTTGCCGAAGCCCGACAGCGCGTTGGGTCAGGACCATCCCACGCTGTGCCGGAATGAGGAGGGGATCGCCGAGTTCATCGCGAAGCCGCGCCAGCCGTGCCGACAAGGCGGGTTGGCTCAGGTTCAAGCGCCGGGCGGCACGCGTAACGTTTCCTTCCGCCAAGAGGGCTTCGAGCGTGACGAGCAGGCCGAGATCGAGGTTTCTGGTATCCATTCGTTGGATAACAACATGCAGAAGGTTCGATTTCAACCTCGGCGACGTACCGAGTAGTATGCCGAGCGGCCTTCGGCTCTCAAACATTCATCGATAATACGGATAGCCGATTAGTGGACGCCCTCTCCCTCGAACCGCATCCCAGCTTAAGCGGAAAACATCATGATTTCACCCTACACGATCAACATCCCTGACGAACGGCTCGCCACGATCAGAGCCAAGGTCGAGGCTTATGACTGGAGCCAGCTGCCGGATGCGGGGGGCTGGTCAGCGGGGGTCGGGGTTGATGACCTCAAGCGGCTCGCCGCGTATTGGCGGGACAGCTACGACTGGCGTGCGGTCGAACGGCGCCTCAACGCACTCCCCAACTTCACGGCCGACGTGGAAGGCGAGCACCTCCACTTCGTTCATGTGAAAGGCGACGGCTCCAAGCCGCCCGTCCTGCTTCTCCACGGCTGGCCGGGCTCGTATCTCGAGTTCGAGCGGCTGTTGGAGCCGCTCGCGGCGGACGGGCACGATGTTGTCGTCCCCTCGCTTCCTGGCTTCGCGTTCTCCAACCCGATCACGCGCCCGATTGGCCCGCGGCGGGCTGCTGTGCTCGTGCATGGGCTGGTGATCCAACTGTTCGGCGACGCGCGGTATTTCATTCAAGGGGGCGATTGGGGCCACGGCATCGCGGCCTGGGCAGCGCATGATCGACCGGACGCTCTGCTCGGCATCCATATCAACATGATGACCGTGCGTGCGGAGGACGCCGCTCCGACGACCGGCGAGGAGAAGTCCTTCGCCGCCAAGCGCGCCGCGATTGCCGACCGGGAGAGCGCCTACTTTCACGAGCAGGCGACCCGTCCGCAAACGCTCGGCGTCGCGATGGCCGACAGCCCGGTCGGAGCGGCGGGCTGGATACTCGAAAAGTTCGGCAAGTGGGCCGATCTTCCGACAACCGCCGATGGCAACCCCGACGTCTGGAGCAAGTTTTCCGAGGAGGAACTCCTCACCAACATCATGCTCTACATCGCGCCGGCATCGTTCGTGACTGCAACCTGGATCTACTACGGCAGCCGGCTTGAGGAGTCGCTGATGCTTCCGGCCGGCACCCGCATCCAGGTGCCGACCGGCGTTGCGGCCTTCCCCGATCCGGTGTTCTTGCCGCCGCCGCGCTCGTTCGCGGAGAAGACCTACAACATCGTGCATTGGACCGACATGCCGCGGGGCGGCCATTTCGCCGCGCTGGAAGAGCCGGAACTGATGCTGGCCGACCTGCGCGCCTTTATCGCGACGGTGTCGGGAGCGCGCTCCTGAAGGTGGAGCTCTCCGTTTCCGAAGCGCGGCGCGTGGCGCTGGCGGCGCAGGGCTTCAATGCTCTGCGTCGTCACGACCGCATCGGCGCGGGCTATGGCTGACCGGCCGTGGCAGCCTGATCCCCTGCATCAGGCTGCATGGGCTGGTGAACGCCGTTGGCGGAATAGCCTTTGACCGCAGCCTGTGGACGAGCCGCTGGTCGCCGGAAGCCAGTACGCGCCATTTCGCTATCACCGCAGCTCTCCCCGCCGCCTTCCTGTTCTGGGTTACACGGTCGAAACCACAATACTGAGATACCAGTGCGAGGGCTTTCCCGATTGGGAAGGCCCAGCGGGACAGGCACGGCAGAATTGGTCGTCCGGTGCCTCCGGGTTGGGCCGATGCGCCGAACCAAGGCCTCAATGATCTATAAGGCGACCGGCAATCTCCGAGCGATCCAGATTTTGCTCGGTCACACCAAAATCGAAAACACGGCCAAGGTACCTCGGTGTCGATATTGAAGATGCGCTGACACTTGCAGAGCGAACGGAAATCTTAACGGAGCGGCCTGTCCGTAAATGGATGGGCTGCATTCGAGCGAGGCAGCAAAGCGCCCCATAATCGGCCGTTCAGTCGAATTATGTGCGTTCCTGGAAGCAGTCGTCGTTTAGATAGTCAGTGAACAGCGCTTTGGATGCGGTTTGCGCCTGCTTAGTCATCAGTCGTAGCGGGGCGTCATCATTAGAGCGAATGCGCTGGTCGCGAACGTCACAGCGGATGCGGTAGACGACCCCGAATTGATGAAGGAGACGATCGCGAAGGAGGGCGCAGCATCGCTGCCGCTCGCTTCGATGCTCGTCGTGCCCACGGTCGACAGGCCATAGGGAACGTTCGCTGCCCGCGCCGCCGCCGCCAGCATGTTATCAGCGCCGGGCCACAGCGCGTTGACAAGACCAACGGGCGAGATGCCGATCGGCAGGTTATAATCGCCGCCGAACAGTGCGGCGCGGTCGAGCGGCCGCTGGTATCGCGCATGTAGCGCGGTGCGAGCGTGATCGCGTCGAGCGCGGCGCGGTTGCGCGCGAGCGCCAGCTCGGCGCCGGTCCCGCTTTCGAGATAGCCGCATGCGATCGCCGGCATGCGCCGCCGTGCGATCCACGCCAGAGCCTCGATCGTCGCCGCGTTCGCGAGCCCGAGCCGAATCATGGATCAGTCTCCGCCTACCATTCGGCGCATATCTTGCCGAAATGCGCGCCGCTTAGTTGGTAGCGAAAGGCGTCGGCCAGCTCTTCGAAGGCAAAGCTCCTGTCGATGACCGGGCGGATGCCGGTCACCTCCAGCGCCGTCACATAATCCTGCTGATCGCGCCGGCTGCCGACGATCAGCCCCTGGAGCCGCGCCTGCTTACGCATCAGCTCCATTGTCGGCACCTGCCCCTCGCGCCCGGTGAGGACACCGATGAGCGCGATATGCCCGCCGACGCGCACCGCCGCGATCGATTGCGGCAGCGTGCCCGGCCCGCCGATCTCGACGACATGATCGACGCCGAGACCGCCGGTCAGATCACGCACCGCGGGGCCCCATTCGGGCATCTCGCGGTAGTCGAGGGTATGATCGGCACCGAGCGCTGTGAGGCGTTCGCGCTTCGCGCCCGAGGACGAGGTAGCGATCACCGTCGCGCCCATCGCTTTGGCGATCTGAAGCGCGGCGATCGAGACGCCACCGGTGCCCATGATCAGCACTGTCGCGCCCGCGCGCAGCCCGCCGTCGACGACGAGCGCGCGCCACGCGGTGAGACCTGCCGTAGTGATCGTCGCCGCCTCGGCATGGCTCCACCCGGCTGGCGCACGGGTGAAGGCGGTGGCGGCGCGCACGACATGGGTTGTTGCCATACCGTCGATGCCGTCACCCGGTGTGCCCGCGAAATTCCCGACCGCATCGAACGGCGCGCCTGCCGGCCAGTGCGGGAAGAAGGTCGACACAGCGTGATCGCCGGGCGCGAATTCGGTGACACCCAAGCCGACCGCCTCGACGACACCCGCACCGTCAGCCATCAGCACGCGGCCGTCGGCGGCCGGAATGCCGCCATTGGCAACGAGCAGATCGTGGAAATTGAGCGAGGTGGCGTGGATCGCGACACGGATCTCACCCGGGGCAGGGACGCCGGGATCATCGCGCTCGCCGATTTCCAGGCGGTCGAACCCACCGGGCGCGCGGACTACCCAAGCTTTCATACGATTTCCTTTCCCTTGATCGGCAGAAGAGCAGGCGCGCTTTCAGCCATGCCGACAGCACCAACGAATGGGGTGATGGCGAGAGCGGTTGCGGCGGCGGCGATAGCTGCAAACGGCGTCACCATCACGCCCCGGCCCGGCGAGGATCACTCCGCCCAAAGCCGAAGCGCCAGCAATGCCTAGATTGAAGGCGGCGATGTTAAACCCTGAAGCGGTGGCGACCGCATCGGGTGCCTCTTTCTCCGCCACAGCAATCACGCCTGCCTGTACGATCGGTCCGGTGCAGAAGCAGAAGACCGACCAGAAGAAGATATTGACGAACATCACGCCGGCGTGCGGCGCAGGATAAGGCAGCGCCGCAAGCGCCAATAGAAGGCCGATGAGCGCAAAGGCGAGGCCACGCCGCGTCCCGAGCGCGTCCCCCAATTGTCCGCCGACCAGATTGCCCACCACCGCGGCGGCGCCGAATACCATCAGCGCCAGGCTCACGCTCGTCTCGGACACATGCGTGACTGTGGTCATGAGCGGCGACAGAAAGGTGACGACCGCGAACGATCCGCCGTATCCTAGCGCCGCGATGGCATAGAGCGTGAGCAACTTGGGTTGTTGCAACAGCCTGAACTGAGAGAGCAAGCCCGCCGACGGCTCAAAGGAAATCTGGCGCGGCAGCAAAATGTGCAGAAACGTCGCCGCCAGCGCGCCCAGCCCGGCGATGACAAAGAAGGGCGCGCGCCAATCAAGTCGCTGGCCGATGAATGTTCCTGACGGAACGCCAACCACCATGGCGACGGTGAGGCCGGCGAACATCAGTGCGACGGCACGGGCCCCGCGTGACCGTTCCACCAACGACATCGCGATTGTGGCGCCGATGGAGAAAAAGACGCCGTGCGCCACGCCAGTGATGATGCGTCCCGCCAGCATCGCGCCATAGCCGGACGCGAAGCCGCTCAAGAGATTGCCGAGCGCGAACCGCAGCATCAATCCAACCGCTAACGGCCGGCGCGGCAGATGCCCGACTAACGCCGTGACCGTGGGGGCACCGATGGTCACGGCGAGGGCGTAGCCGGAAACGAGCAGACCAGCCGCCGGGAGCGTTGTCCCGAGATCGCGCGCGATCCCGGGAACCAGGCCAATGATCACGAACTCAGTCGTGCCAATGGCAAATGCTCCGGCGGCCAGCGCGATCAGCGCAGGCTTCATGATCGTCGTGCCTCACGCGTCAACCGTCTCGACCACCCTTTCGGCGACATGCGCGACGATGCCGGTCTGGCCCGGCGCGACGTCATCCGCCATGGTGTGGCGATCGGGGAAATCGCCTCCGTTCTGCGCACGGAACGGGATTGGCGCGTCGGTGAACAGCCCGGCGAGTCGCGCGCGCCAGCCCGCCTTGATCGCCTCGACCTCTTCGGCGGTGGAGACATGGCCGACGCTGTAGACAGCGTGCGTGGGCAGCACATCCATGCCCGGATAGAAGAGCGCGCCGTGGGTCAGCGGAAAGAGCAGCTGCTCAATCGGCGCGTTGATCCCGCGCGGGCCATAGTCCGCCACAGGTCCACCGGCCTGAACATTTACCAGCGCGCGCTTGCCCTTCAGGATGCCGTCCCCGAAGCGAAACTCGTTGGTGCCGTTCTGGTAGCCATAAGCGAAACCAAAGGCATAGACGCGTTCGATCCAGCCCTTCAGGATCGCGGGCACGCCATACCACCACAGCGGGAACTGCAGGATGACCGCGTCCGCGGCAAGGAGTTTGGCCTGTTCGGCGACAACATCCGGCGTCTGGTTGCCGGTCGCATAGGCATGGCCCGATTCCATGATGAACGACAGCCGGTCGGGATTGGTGCGGACGGGAAAGTCGTCGGCGTCGAACACTGCTTTCCACTTCATACCGTAAAGTTCGGATTGCACGATCTCGTGTCCGGCGGCGCCAAGCGTCTCGACAGTAACGTCGACCAACTGCCGGGTGAGCGAGGTTGCTTCGGGGTGCGCAGATACAATAAGGATATTCTTCTTCATCATGCTTCTCTGGTTTCTATCGTGGAGTGTGGGGTGGCGCTTCAGCGCTCGCTGGGATGTACCCAAGCCAGCGGCTTCACCGGATCATCAAGCTCGGTATGGGCCAGCGCGTTGGTGAAGTTGGAGATGATCTTTGCGTCGGCCATCAACGTCGCGACGCTCACATTCCCGAGCTGAACGACCGGCGCGATGTCGGTGTAGTTCGGTACGTCGCCGTGAATTTCGGCCGCGTGCGCGTGGAATGCTTTTTGGAAGCTGTCCGGCGACTCGAACAGCGCGTGAGACGCGGCGATGTAGGGCGCGGGGGCACCCGGCTGTGCGCCGCCAAGGCCGGTTTCGACGATCACCCCTCTGACGGCGTCGCCAAGCAGGCCCAGGGCCAAGGGCACATGTTTCTCGAGGCGGCATCGAAGCGTGCCTGCTCAGTATTGGGATAAAGAAAACTGACGATGACATCCTTGCCTCCCGCGGGAGGGATTGGTGAAGCTCCCGCGTCGAGGCTTGCAGGATGAAGGCTTTTCAGCGATATTTGAAATCGATTATATTTTATTCGGAAATAAATGTGGTGGATACCAGCCGCATCGACCTCAACCTTCTGGCAACGCTCGAAGTGCTGCTCGCCGAACGGAACGTCACCAAGGCGGCGGCGAAGCTGCATCTCAGCCAGCCGGCAGTCAGTGCGCAACTCGCGCGGCTGCGGGATTTGTTCGACGATCCGTTGCTTCTTCCTGCCCAGCGCGGAATGACCCCGACCGCCAAGGCAACAGAACTTGCCCCACAATTGCGCGAGGCGTTGGATCGGGTGCGCTCGACACTGCAGTCCCACAGGGACTTCGATCCCGAAACGGCGCAACTCGCTGTGTCGATCGCTTGCTCGGATTATGTCCAGGCAGCCGTTGTGATGCCGCTCGTCTTGGCGCTCCGGCGGATAGCACCAGGCGTGCGCGTGGCGGTTTGGCACCTGTCCCCCGCCCTCATGGAACAGCAGCTGGCGAACGGCGATATCGATTTGGTGATCGCCACACCCGATCCCTCGATGCCGCATCTACGTGCATGTGATCTTTACGAGGAAACATATGTCCTCATCGGCAGGCAAGGCCACCCGGATCTGAAGCCTGGTCTGACGATCGAGAACTATGTCAGGCTGGAACATATCGTCGTCTCACGGCGAGGCGGCAACTTCGAGACACCAGTTGACGACGCCTTGGGAGTTCTCGGTTATCGGCGCAATGTCGTCATGTCAGCGGGCTCGTTCTTGTTCATTCCCGAAATTGTTTCCAGCAGCGATCTTGTCGCTCTCGTACCCAGGCGGCTGTTTCGTGCCCAATCGGAAAGGCTGATGATCATCGATCTGCCCTGGCTGAGCGAACGGTTCGATATCGGCTTGATCTGGCACGAGCGTTGTCACGGCCATGCCGGGCAGCGCTGGGTTCGCGAATTGATCCGAAAGCTGATGGTCGAGGGCGAAGACGACGCGCCGCGCGCCTAGACTAATCGGGCGGCGACAGGTTTCCGCAATCGCCGAGGGCTATCGAGTTCGCCGCTGCTTCACAACCTGGGCCGGTCCGAAGAACGCCCGCACTAGCTCGGCTCCTCGGAAAATCGGGTTGTTGAGCTGAGCCAACGAACCCGGTCCTCAGTTTCCTCAGCGCGGCCCTAGACCGCGAGAAGGGGCCAGAGCGCGTCGACCTAATGGTCCAGGTGAGGCTGCCCGGTGGCTGGATCGCCTCCGCTCGCCGCGAGCGCAAGCCCCCGCCGCAGGATGTGTCTGGCGGCGTTGCCGCTGCCGTCGAGGAGGGGGTTGAGGTAGGAAAGGGCCTACGAGACTTCTTCCAACGGTCGGACGGGTAGTAAGTTCTAGACTAAATGTTCGCCTGCGGCTGGGTGACCCGTCTCACAATATGCAGGTATCGAGGGTTGCGTAAGGTGACCCCGCACAGAGCCTCATGCATAGGAGACGGGCCATGGAAGAGACTATCACATATATCGGATTGGATGTTCACAAAGAGACGATTTCGGTGGCACTTGCCGATGGCGGTAAGCGCGGTGACGTGCGCGCGTTTGGCCAGATCGTAAACACACCAACGGCCTTGAGCCGCATGCTAGCCAAGCTTTCGCAGTCGGGCCGGACCCTCAAGTTTTGCTACGAAGCAGGACCTTGTGGCTACGGCATTCAGCGGCAACTCTCTGCCGCTGGCCATGATTGCGTGGTCGTGGCCCCGCGCAAAGTCCTCATTATTTTTCGCCGTCGAATGTAACGCTCAGCGACCCATGCGCGAATATCTGCTGTGACCGGACTTTCTACCTCCTTCCCGATCACCGCCCGGCCCGGAGCCGACTTTCCCTCCAGCGCCGGCACGCCACACCAGAATTGAAGACGCGGCCCCGCACGCTATTGCAACATGCCTCGCGCAAACTGCTCGCCACGCGCCAGGACTCTGGCAGACTTCTCATTATAAGATCGGTGATATCTTCATGCGCACATGCCTGCCCGCTGCTCTCCTCCTCATCGCCGTCATGCCTCTTACTGTTTCTTCCGCAATGCTTTGCGGAGCGCAGACTGCTTGTCCCGTCAAGGACGGAGACTATCGGATCGAGTTGCCGCACGACGGCGATATTCGCGGCGTCTTTGTCTATTTCCATGGTTTCAAAAGCGCCGCCAGATTGCAGATGCAGCAGCGCCCTCTGGTCGAGATGACGCTCGCGCATCATCTCGCCTATGTAGCCGTCGATGGCATCGACGGGAGTTGGTCTTTTCCTCACGGTCCCCGCCAGGATCGCGATGAAAAAGCGTTCATCACGAATGTCTTTGATGACCTGCGGCAACGCTACGGTTTTACCCCGGACCGGACGGTAATCGGGGGTTTTTCCATCGGCGCATCGATGGCTTGGTACACCGCCTGCCAGCAAGGGGAGAAAACCGCGGCGATGGTTACTTTCTCCGGCGTGTTCTGGAACCCTCTTCCAGAACCGGATGATTGCGTTGCCGATCTTCCTCCAATGATCCATTTTCATGGGACCGCGGATGAGACGTTTCCGCTCGCCGGTCGGGCGATTGGCACAAAATTCCATCAGGGCGATGCGTTCAAAAGCTTGGCCATTCTGCGTGAGCGTGGCAAATGCGACATGAAGGCTGCGAAAAAAGTCATGCTGGATAGCATCGAGTGCGACGATGTCCCCGACTGCATTCGGGGCGACAGTGTCATGTGCATCCACAACGGTGGCCACGAGGCCCGGTCCGATATGCTTGACGCTGGCCTGACGGCGGTGGGCTTTCCCAAATGAACACTGGGTTGCAAAAAAACGAAGATCCTTTGTAACAACTGCCTGCATTCCCGCGAATTAGCAGGCAGCAAGGTCGCAAACCTGATCCGACGCGATGCTGACGGATCGTTCGAGGATTACAAGGGAACCCCCTCATGCTGCAGTCAATTACATGTCCAAATATCGGCCATGCCATCGTTCATCATTTCGGAGAAGGTGCGGCTATCTGGGGGCAGGTGATCACTCCGAGCATTGCTCATCTGGTTCAGGCGCAGCGGGAGTTGGCGATCAATTATTCCCGGATACGCCCCGGGATTGTGTTCGAGACCGTCTCGAGCGTTGCGATGCTTCCCCATGTCATCGATGGATCCACGTTTCGCATACACGTCGAAAGCACGGCGTTTCGCCGCACCGTTGTCCGACGCGAAGCGGCGCTGGAAGCCTTCATCCGCTGCGATGCAGGCGCCGAATGCACCCTCAAGCTTTGGGGCCGTGTCGCGACGGAAAGTCCATCGCAGCAGTCGGATCGACTGGCAGCTATCGACGATAAAACTGCCACCACCATGCCTGTGATTTTCACCGTGACATTCTGGGAGATATCGCGCGCGTCCGACGCCCGCATGGAGCAGATGATCGGGCAAGTGTCCGAGAAGGACCGCAAAATCCGGGAGCTGGAATTGAAGGTGGCGCTCTCGATGTGTTCGCAATGAATCCGTGTTCAGGCAGATGCATACGCAGTCGTAGAATTGATTGTTCAATATGAGGGAGTTTATCATGCAGAATTCAGACAGCCCGACGATAAAGAATGAGGCGGAATCAACCTGGATCTCCCGGGCAGAGCAGCCCGCCCCGCGCTGGCGTCAAATCGGACTGTGGAGCGTCAAGCTTCTCCTTGCTGCGGCCTTCATCGCCGCCGGCAGCGCCAACCTCTACGGCCTGCCGATGTTGGTTCAGAACTTCGAGCAGATCGGGCTCGGACAGTGGTTTAGGTATTTGACCGGAACACTCGAGTTGATTGGCGCGGCCGCGCTACTCGTCCCGGCTGTGGCCTCGCTCGGTGCGCTTCTGCTCGCCGCGATCATGGTCGGCGCCACCTTGACCCATCTCTTCGTGCTGCCGGGTTCGCCCGTCCCCGCAATCGTGCTCTTCGCGCTGAGCGTGATGGTAGCCTGGGCGAATCGCGACCAGATCGCGGCGCTGGCTAGCAACATCCTTGTCGACCGCGACTGAGGACACGAAAGTCGTCAACGCTCTCCCCCTTCCCACTCCGAGGCTCATGTCATGTCACGGCTGATCATCGCCGCTAGGCTCACTGGGAGATATCGCGCACGGCCGACACCCGCATGGAGCAGATGATCAGGAAAGTGTGTCCGAGAAGGAGAACATACGGAGTCGCGTGAGATACCTTTTCGAAAGCTCGCAATTACATCACGAATTTTTAAGCACAAGCAGGAGATCTACATGACACCCGAAGAATTCCGGCAGAGAGGTCATGAAATCATTGACTGGCTCGCGGACTATCATGCGAAGATATCTAACTATCCGGTCCAACCTGGGACACGGCCGGGTGATGTCAAAGCGATGCTTCCTGCCGTACCGCCGGCAGAAGCTGAGGGTTTTGACCAGATAATCGCTGATCTCGACAAGGTCGTTCTTCCGAATATTTCGCATTGGCAACACCCACGGTTCTTTGGCTACTTCCCCTCTAACTCGCTTGGCTCGGGTATTCTGGGCGATCTGGTGAGCAGTGGCCTCGGGGTGCTAGGTTTATCCTGGCAGTCATCGCCCGCGGTGACTGAGATCGAGGAGGTTACGGTCGACTGGTTCAGGCAAATGGTTGGTCTATCGTCGGCGTGGTTTGGCGTTATCAACGACACGGCATCAACGAGCACTTTGGTCGCTTTGCTTTGTGCTCGGGAGAGGACGACAAGATTTTCTCTTGCGCGGCGCGGCCTGCAAGCTGAACACCGGCCACTCACAATCTACACGTCGGCGAGCGCCCATTCGTCGGTGGAAAAAGCGGCACTGCTGGCGGGATTCGGTCGTGAGAATGTCCGCATGGTTGATACCGACCCCAATTTCGCGATGCATCCTTCGGCGCTCGAGCATGCCATCGCCGCGGATATCCGCTCCGGATCCACTCCCTGTGCGATCGTCGCGGCCGTCGGTGGGACCGCCACCGTGTCCATCGATCCGTTATCCAGCGTCGCTGACATCGCACGCAGACACGGCTTGTGGCTCCACGTTGATGCAGCCATGGCCGGAAACGCGATGATCCTGCCGGAGTTGCGTTGGATGTGGGACGGTATCGAGGACGCAGACAGCGTGGTTATAAACGCGCACAAGTGGCTGGGAGTCCCTTTTGATTGCTCGCTCTATTTCGTCCGAGACGAGCCTCATCTGCTTCGGGTGATGTCTGCCGATCCGAGCTTCCTTCAATCGAGTGCCGACGAAAAAGTGCGTAACCTACGCAACACCGGTATTCCCTTGGGACGAAGGTTCAGGGCTTTGAAACTGTGGTTCGCCATACGCGAACAGGGCGTATCAGGGTTGCAAGCCAGGTTGCGGCGAGACATTAGCCTGGCTCAGGATCTTCGGTCGAAGGTGGAAGCCACCCCTGATTGGGAGATTATCGCGCCCGTCGTTCTGCAGACCGTCTGTATTGTTTATCGGCCGAAGTCTGTGGCGTCCGACCGTCTCGATGATTTCACTCGCGCCTGGGCGCACGCGGTCAATACCTCGGGCCAGACCTATATCACGCCGGCAACGGCGGCCGGGCATTGGATGGTCCGCGTCTCGATCGGCACAATAACGACGGCTGCGAGCGATATAGAAATGGTCTGGCAGGCGATACAGGAAGCGGCTGCCGCACTCGTCCCGGAATTTTCGTGAACGGCCGGAGAGGTGGTGGCATTGGCGGAACCCTCGGGACGAATGAGCTTTTGACGGATGATAACTTCGACGGGGTTAGCCAACCTCCTGCCGTTTGTAGCCACACCGCCCGCATCAGGCGATTCCGAGCAGCAGCAATTCGCCATCACGGGGAGCCCCTCTGGATTTGGCACGCATGTATTCGGCTCGGTTGTCTCGACTTTCGGCCCGGTCTTGCGGATATCTTGCGCTGCTCCGTCCCGCCGTGACGGACTCCGATGACTTGTCTCATTATCGGATGCTGCCCGAGACGCCTTCCCAAAGAGTTACAAGCGAAACGAGGATCAGAAGCAGGCCTGCGGCCCGCCCGACCCATATCGTTGCAGTACCGTTGCCAACGAGAACTTCTCGCGCCCGACCCGCAGCCACAGACAGTCCGCCATAGGCGAATAAGAGAGTTGCGGCTGTCATCGCAGCCATGACCGCAGCCTGTGGCGCAAGCGGGCCGAAATCAGGACGCAGAAACTGCGGGTAGACTGCCAGCATGAACAGATACGCCTTCGGATTCATCAGGCAGGATACGATGCCGCGGCGAAACGCCTCCCCATTCGAGCGGGCATCTGTCGCGCGGACTTGGTCGACGGTGATCGAACTCCGCATCAGAGTGAACCCTATCCAGGCCATATAAAGCGCACCGACGATCAGAAGCGGCCGAAACAGCACAGGCATGAGGCTGGCAAAGAGGCCGACGCCCAGAGCCGCAAATAGGGAATGCACGAGGCTGCCAACGATGATACCGGCCGTGGCGAAAAGACCCGCGGATCGACCATGTGTCAGCGCGTTTGCCAGTACGAAAATCATATCCACGCCCGGAACGATGACGATGCCGAATAGAAGTGAAAAGAAAAGCCAAAGATTTTCAGTATATGTCATATCTATCCTCTGATAAACTTGCCGTTTTAGAAAAACATTCGTCGGAAAAACGACGATAGGCCATGAGACTGGCACAAAACTATCACTGCGTATTCTTAAAGCGATCATCGATCGTCGCAGCGTGCCCGCTGTTTGCGCTTCTTGACGCGATGATGGCTGATAGGCGTCGATTTGGCTGAACAGCGGTACTCGTCGTTCGAAGAGCAGGTGGGTGATAGAGACCAGGTGCAGCGTTTTGGTATCGGGACCGCATACCCTGACGGGCGAGCCCACGACGATTTAAGTTCCGCGCGTGGCTTCGAGCCTCGTGAGCTCCCGGAGGATATCGTCCCTGTCCTGATCGACATGCGGCGGCGCCCGATCAAAGCGAACCGGAGTTGCAGACATCTTCAGCGGATTGCCGAGGAGGCGGACGGTTTGTCCGTCTACGGTTTCCATGGTCATCACCATTTCGCGCGCCAAGGTATGCGGATTGGCCACGACCTGATCGATCGTGGCGACCCGGCCTGCGGGGATTTCGGCAGCGACAAGCCGCTGCTCCCAGCGTTCGGCGGTATCGGCTTTTAGGGCCTCGGTCACAAGCGGGTCCAGTGCATCGATATTTACAACGCGATCACGGTTATGGCGAAACCGCTCGTCGCCCGCCAGATCAGGACGGCCGATCGCCGTACAGAAGCGGGCGAACTGCCGATCGTTTCCGACTGCGATGGCGATGTCTCCAGCAGCCGTTGCGAAGGTCTGGTAGGGAGCGATGTTGGGATGCCGGTTGCCGATCCGCCCTGGCACCTTTCCCGAAACCAGATGGTTCGTCGCGGCATTGATAAGCCAGGCAACTTGCGTGTCATAAAGCGCCAGATCGATATACTGGCCTTCGCCCGTGCGGTCGCGATGGCGCAAAGCGGCGAGAATGCCGACGGTCGCATACATGCCGCACATGACATCGGCAATGCCGAGGCCGACCTTGAGGGGCCGGCCACCGGCCGTATCGCTTTCGCCGGTGATGCTCATGATGCCGCCCATCGCCTGGACGAGAAAATCATAGCCGGTTCTCTCGGCATAGGGCCCGGTTTGACCAAAACCGGAAATCGCACACCAGACGATATCCGGTTTGATCTTGCGAATATCCTCATAGCCCAGTCCGCGCCGGTCGAGATCGCCCGGCTTGTAGTTTTCGATCACCACGTCCGAGACAGCCGCCAGCCGCTTGACAAGCGTAACGCCTTCATCGCTGCCGAGATCGATGGCTATCGATCGCTTGTTGCGGTTAGCGGACAGGAAATAGGCGCTGAGATCACTGTCGCTGCCATCGGCATCCGGCACGAAGGGCGGTCCCCAGCTGCGCGTGTCGTCGCCGGTATCAGGGCGCTCGACCTTGATGACATCGGCCCCGAGATCGGCGAGCAACTGCGTGCAGGTCGGTCCGGCGAGAATCCGCGACAGGTCGAGGATGCGCAGACCTTCGAGGCTGGCGGGTTTTTGATGGTCAGACATAAGGGATTCTCACGATTTCCAGGGCGAACTCTTGAACCAGCGTACGAGATAGGCGGTTCCTATCAGCACGCCGAAGCCAATCAGGTTTCCAATTGCCTCTGCAGAAGTGGTGCGACCGGCATGATCAAGCGCGACACCGATCGGCTGGGCAATCACAATACCGGTGATGAAGACGGCGAGCGATTGCTGGCCAACGACCGTCAGAACGCGCACGGCAGGGCCACGCAGCCGGGAGCCTTTCTTACCGACGAGATGCACGGCGATGTAGCAGAGCGCCATGAAATGAACGAAGCGCAGCAGGCCGAAGTCGGTCTTGTCGGTGAGTGGGAAAAGCTTGCTGGCGGCCATTTGGAAGGCTGGATGCGCTTGTTGGAACCACACCCAGGCAAACGGCACGGTCAGGATCACGACGACAACCGCAACCGCCATCAACCTGCGGTCGAAGCCGGGGGCCGGAAGGCTGCCGCGCATCAGGAAGAAACCGGTGAAAAACAGCAACTGCCATCCAAAGGGATTAAAGAACCATCGGCGATCCGACCAGGGTTCCGCCGGCAGCCCGGTCAGGTCGAACTGGGTCGCCAGCCATAAGGCAACCATCATGGCGAATGGCAGAAAGCGGTGGAGCTTTGATGCAAGGATCATTGCTGGCATCAACGCCAGAATGACGATGTACATCGGCAGGATATCGAAATAGTTCGGCACATAACTGAGCGTCAGCAGGCCGACGAGAAGATTGCCCGGGTCCTTCACGAAGGGTACGAGGTTGAGACTGTCGACATAAGCGACCCCGTCATAGCGGGTTCCGGCGACGACCATGATGGCGGCAACGACGACAAAGACGGCAATGTGGGTCCAAAATATCTGCCAGACACGTTGAGCGACGCGGGCAATGAGCACAACCGCGCCGCTGCGGTCGAAGGTCGAGCCGAAGGCGATGGCCGAGGCCATTCCCGACTGGAAGACGAACATTTCCGTGGCGTCGGAAAAACCGAAGCGCGCCGGAATCCACAGCGCCCACCCGTTGTTCGGGATATGGGCCAGAAGGATAATCAGCATGCCGACACCACGGAAAAAGTCGAGCCGCGGATCACGGGGACGCTTGAGCTTCTGAGGGGTTGAACCTGTCGCCTGGGTGCGTTCAGAAGGCGCCGTCGTAGGCGCCTGCATCGAACTTGCAGGCGATGAGGGTGAAGCCTTCGCGCTCGCGGGCTGCCTCAAGCTCGTTACGGAAGTCATTACAATTCTCCACATTGACGCCATAGCCGCCGAAACCTCGTGCGACGGCGGCAAAGTCAGTTTCGCCGAGCGTGACGCCGGCCGATTTCAGGCCGGCGGATGCCTGCTTCAGAGCAATCAACGCCAGGCTTCGGTCCTGAAAAAGCACGATGGTGATAGGCAGATTAAGATCGCGTAGCGTAGCGAGTTCGCCGATTCCCATCTCAAGGCCGCCGTCGCCCATCACCGCGAAAACCGGACGTGATGGATCGGCGACCTTGGCACCGATCGCAAGCGGCAAGGCCGCGTTCATGGTGCAAAAGCCCGCCGATTGCAGCAATGACATCGACCGCGGCGCCACCCACTTCTGCGACAGGAGGATCCGATGCGCCCCGCTGTCGACAGTGACGATCGATTCCTGACCGGCAGCCGCATTGAGCGCCTCGATGATTGCGTGGGGCCCCCAGCTATCATCGCTTGCGAATAAACGGGCAAGTTCGTTTTTCACGGCGGCAGGTTCGCCAGCTGTCCAGGTCTTGTGCCCCGCGTGAACATCAGCCAAAGCCTGTAGAAAAGCGCGAGGTGCAGCCTGGATTCTGGTTCCGGCATGATGCATGCCGTGGTCCGTAGCGGTATCGGAAATCTCCACCAGCTTTGCTGGATCTCCGACGAAATCCAGCCAGCCGAGCCGCATTTCGATTGGGTCATATCCAATTGACAGGACCAGATCCGAATCCCGGACCAGGTTCAGAAGAATTTGATCCGCCAGCGGTGACAATCCGGCGGCGCCAAGCGACAGCGGGTGGCCCTCCGGGATGATGCCCTTGGCCTTATATGTCGTGATAACCGGTGCGCCAATTTTTTCGACCAGGTGCTGGAGTGCCGGACCGGCATTATCTCGCACAGCGTCAAGACCAGCGATAAAAAGCGGTCGTTGCGCCCGGCCAATCCTTTCGGAAAGTGTGTGAACAACTGGATCCGTCATTGTTACCGAGGACTTCAGAAGCTTCGGAGGCGAAATGACGTTCAAGGTTGGCGAGACCGCGGCAGCCGTCGCCGGAGACAGGTCGAGATGGACGGGACCCATCGGCTTTGTCAGGGCAAGCGCGAGTGCACGAGCGACCGTGGAAGCAGCGCTCTCGGGCTCGATTTCGAAAGAAGCCTTGACCAGCGGTCGCAGCAACTGCGCATGGTCGATCACCTGATGGGTGTAACGCGCGCGGGTCGAACGGTCGACAATGCCGGATATGACGATCAAAGGCACGCGCTCCTGGGCAGCGTCGGCGATGCCGTTGACCGCATTGGCAAGGCCCGGCCCAACGGTCGTCACGAGAAGTTCCGGGTTTTGCGTCATCGCGCTTGCGCCTGCCGCCATGATCGCCGCCGCGGTTTCATGACGCGCAAGATGAAAGGCAATACCCGAGGCCTCCAGGCCGTCTATCAGCGTGACCACTTCTCCGCCGGGCATGCCAAAGGCATGACGGACGCCGTGGGCATGAAGCGTGCTGGCGACGATGTCGGCAACTCTCGGCGTTAAGAAGCTTTCGGCGGTCACTATCAATCTCTCGAATCAGGTGAAATGGGCAGTGCTCAGCGCTCACTGGCAACTGGACCCTTGCACGGTTAGAAAACCTGCCCGGTGGCTCACGGAACCGGGCAGGCCTAGTCCCACAACGGGTCTAATGTTCCATGCGGCGGACGACGAACGCGACGACCGTACCAAACAGCATGTGGCCGATCAGCGATGCCCAGGTGAGAGTAACAAAACCGAGAAATGCCGGTTGGCCGCCAAACAGGTGTGCCATGACGTAAAGGGCAAAGATCCAAAGACCGATGCCGAAGCCGATACCCGTCAATAGTAACGGCAGCTTGGGGACGATCAGCCGCTGCAACGGGCGGGCGATGAACAGGTAGCCGATCGGATAAAAAACGATGCCCACGATCGCGTGGATCGCTTCGGCCAGAAACAAATTGTTGAACCCGAACACCGATTGAACGAGAGCAGCCGGCTCCAGTGGCCCGCCAACCCACAGTGGGGTGATCAGCCGTGCCCAGATTTCCCAGGTAATATTGGCGGCAAGTCCGGAAAGAATAATCGTCCGGCCGAGGCTTGGTTGAATTTCGGGGAAGACGCTCGTCTTTTGCATTTCCATCATAGACATCGTGTTTTTCCTTTCTTTGAGGTGAGATCAGGCAGACAAACGCATGCCAACCGAATGTTCGATGGACTTGAACAATCGGTCGTCGGCCTTCAGCCGCTGGCGAATTTGGCCGATACGCGAAACACCGACATTATTGCCATCGGTCGCCATCGCCCTGGCGAGCGCGAGGACGAAGAAGTCGCGCTGTGCGTTGCTGCCGCCGATCTTTGGCAGGTTCGCCACCATGCGTTCGAGCATGTGGCGGTCCGCCGGAGCATCGAGACCCGTGAGAACGCGCGCCATCGGTACACCGATCTCGGCGGCAACGCGGCCCTGGTCATCCATGCCAAGCGCCTTGGCTTCTATATGCGATACAAGCTCCACAGTTCCATCGCGGTCGCCAACGGCAACCATGGCGGCGAGATTGTGCAGAGCCGCAAAAATCAAGGTCGTGTCTGTCTTTCGACGATGGGCCATTTCTGCCAGATCGGTCCAGCGATCACCGACATGAGCTCCCGATTGCTCCATCCGCCACAGGAGCGAGACAGCATTCGCCATGTCTCGGAAATCATCGGTTTGCTGTGGGCGAACGTCGTCGTCGTAGATCTGCAGCACCCGATCATGATCGCCGCGTTCCAAGTGTAGCAGACCGAGATGCCAAGCCATATGAAAAGAGAAATTGTTGCAGCGCGACCAGGCTTTGCGGTTCGCCTCGAGCCAGTCAATGCCTTCTTCCGTATCCCCTCGCATCTCGAAGACATGCGAGACGGCGTGAAGGCCCCAGGAATCATCGGGCTGCAGAGCAACCGCAAGCTGTCCCGCGGCAAGCGCCTCGGCATACCGACCATGCTCTTCAAGCGAAAACGCATGACAACCAAGTATAAAGCCCCTCGCCGTCGTGCCGGCCTCAAGGCGCGCGACTGCACGTGTGCTGGCCCGCAGCATGCCGCGGGCATCTCCAAGCATGAAACGCAGAGCCTGCGAAATCTTAAAGGGCAAGAACGTCACCGACCGATCCTCGAAACCGTCGTCGAGAATATCCGTCGCACGCGAAAACGAGCCTTCGACGGCGGCCTCCAGTGCTTTCACAAGGATGCGCTCGTCACCGGTTCCTCCGCCTCTGACCACTAGCGCTGCCTGCGCATCAACGAGTGCCTTGGCAGCCGGTTGGTCGAGCTCCGACCGCGCCAATATCAGATTTGCAAAGCCCTTCAGCGCATGGCCGGCAACATGATGGGGGTCGGCTGCCAAAGTTGACTGGATGGCCACGCCAGTACTTGGCCGATGCGCCGCCAGACCAAAAACGGCATTCTCGAATGCCCGTTGTGCCTCGTTGCTGTCAGTGCTGGTCATGAGACCGTAAGCATCGCGCTTCATTCGTTTGCTCCTTCAGGAGGACGCCGATCGGGAACCCTCGAGATCCCATTACCCTTCGTCCGACAGAGACCTTTACGGTCGCGTCAGGTGGTTCGTTACAGTCGGTCCTGAACTTTTTCGCAGTCGCGCCAAAATTTCCTGACGTGGCATAGAGGGCGGGAATTTTTCGAAAACACATGTAACAAAACCATGTGGTGCCGCGAATTACCGGGGCTGGCCTTTGCAGGCGGCCTCAACTCGAAAGGGCGGGACCATCATGAGTGAAGCAACAGGAACAAGCCCCGTTGTCATGGTTACAGGCGCAGCAGGAAACCTAGGAAGCGCCGTCGTCAGGGAGCTTGCGGCGAACGGTACGCGGCTCGTCTGTGTCGAGCATAATTCGGAAGCCCTGGAGAAATTGGCAGAGAGCCTGCCCGAGAATAGCGAAATCCTGCTGATCGGCGGCATGGATCTCGCCGATTTGACGTCATGCCAGGAGGCGGTCGAAAGAACGCTCGCGAGATTTGGCCGGCTCGACGCGCTCGCCAATACCGTCGGCGGCTTCCAGACGGGACCGGTCGACGAGACGGGCGTACACCAATGGGACCGGTTGTTTCACATGAATGCCAGAACGGCTTATGCAATTAGTGCGGCGGTCCTGAAACCGATGCAGCAGGCAGGCTACGGCCGCATCGTCCATGTCGCGGCGGCGCCAGGACTAAAGGCCGGCGCCAATCAAGCCGCCTATGCAGCATCCAAAGGGGCGGTGATCCGGCTAACCGAAGCGATCGCCGCGGAAAACCGCGACAAGCGCATTACCGCCAACTGTATTTTGCCGGGCACGATCGACACGCCGCAAAACCGCTCAGTGATGCCGAATGCGAAGACGAACAGCTGGATTCAGCCAACGGATATCGCCAAGCTTATCGGGTTCCTCATTTCGCCTGCAGCAGGCATCGTCACTGGTGCGGCCATACCGGCGACCGGCCGCATCTGAGGGCCCCATGGTTTCGATCTCCGATCCAGTCTCCGCAGGATTGATGCTTTGGGCCGGCATCGGTCTTGCCATCGCCGTCGCCTTTCTGCTGTTCGGATTCGACAAGGTCGATCCGGGCGCACGTGATGCCTATGCGGTCCGGCCGCTCCTTATCCCCGGGCTCGTTCTCCTCTGGCCGCTGGTCGTCTGGCGGTGGATCACCCTTTCCAGGGGAGAACCGTAGTATGCAGCGCCGCCACCGTCGCGCTCACACCGTGATCTGGACAGGCATCGCGGTCGTTCTCCCGATCATGCTTGTCGTTATCTTCGCGAGCGTTCCGAAACTGTCGGCCGATGCCCCGGCCGTGCGCCTGGATGCCACTGCAGCACAGGGAGATAGCAACCCGTGAGCCTATCCTACACGCCGGTCATCTGGAACAAGACCAAGATCGTCTATGACGCGGTCATGCTGGCCGGGATCTTCATCTACATCCTCATTTTCCTGCGGCTCGGCCCAGTCATATCCTCTGCGCTGCGGGATACCGACCTGCCGATCCAACGGATGCGTGCCTTCGGGTCGCTGGCCTTGCTGATGCTGACCATCGTCCTCGCAATCGGGCCGCTGGCGCGGATCGATGCCCGTTTCGTTCCGCTCCTCTACAATCGCCGCCATTTTGGCGTGATGACCGCGATCATTGCAGCCACGCACGCCTACTATGTGCTCGGATGGTATTTCTCCTTTAGTCCAACACCACAGCTCACGGCGCTCTTCACCAGCAATACCAGCTTCACGAGCATCGCTGGCTTTCCTTTCGAACTCTTCGGCGTCTTCGCGCTCGTCATTCTGGCGGTCCTTGCGGTAACGAGCCACGATTTCTGGCTTTCCTTCCTGACGCCGCCGGTGTGGAAGGCGATCCACATGAGCGTCTACTTCGCCTACGTTGCGGTCATCCTGCATGTGGCGCTCGGCGCTCTGATCGATCGCCGGGATCTTGCTTTGGCATTTTTGTCGCTCGGCGGATTGGCTACGCTGTGCGTCCTGCACCTTATCGCAGGTCGGCGGGAGACGTCGGCTGACGCGGCTGCGTCGCGAAAGGCCACCGAGGCGCCTTGGGTGATCGTCGGCGATGTCAGCGAGATTGCCGAAGGCAGGGCGATCATCGGGATGGCACCGGGCGGCGAGCGCATTGCCGTCTTCCGTTCAAAGGGTGGTCTTTCAGCCGTATCCAATATCTGCTCGCACCAGAACGGCCCCGTCGGCGAAGGCAAGGTCGTCATCGGCTTTATCACCTGCCCCTGGCATGGCTATCAGTATCGCCCCGAGGACGGTTGTTCGCCGCCGCCGTTCCGCGAGCGGATTCGCAAATATCGCCTTCGCCTGGAGGGCACGAGCATTCTGGTTGATCCGGAACCTTTGCCGCTTGGCACAAAGCTGGTGCCGTTGGCCATCCCCGCCGAGTTGCTTCCCACGGCTGCCGCGCCGAAGAATGGAGGAACGGTTTGATGCTGAAGCCCGTCGAACGCGGATTTTTTGTCGGTTACTTCAAGAAAGTCCCAGCCGATGTCAGGGGGCTGATGATCGGGTTCATCGTGTTCTTCATTGCCGCCATGGCGACGACTTCGGTGTTGCTGTCCCTTAATACCGAAAGCCCAGGCGCGGGCAGTTATGCGGATGAGCTCTCCGGCGAGCATTTGATCGGCACCATGGAGGTAAAGCCCTATCCGATACTGCGCATTCCCGCCAGCGGCACAAAACCCGCGCGCGCTGTCATGCTGGCGGGCTCGGGCAAGTTCGGGGTGGACGACAGGGCGCTGCCACTTGCGGGCAAAACCGCACAGGCTGGTGGCATCTTCGTTAAGCGTGGAGACCTGGTCATGCTGCTGATCGGCGGCGAAGACGACCTGAAAGCAGGCGATCCGCAAATGCCGGCCCTGCCGGTTACGTCCGTGCCGGAGAATCTCGGTCGGTGGCGTTTGACGGGCGAGATCTGTGATGGAAAATGCAGTGCCGGCGCCATGAAGCCGGGGACTGGCCTTGCGCACAAGGCCTGCGCCAATCTGTGTATTTCCGGAGGTGTTCCACCCGTCTTCGTTTCCGCTTCACCCGTGGACGGCCACATCTTCTTTCTTCTCGCTTCCAAGGACGGAGGACCGATGCCGGCGGCCTTGCTTGACAAGACCGGTTTACCGGTGGTGCTCGAAGGCGATATCGAACGCCGCGACGATCTGCTGATTTTCAAGATCGACAGTTTCAGCGAGAAGGCGGGAGCATGACCCGGAATGTCAGAGGATTCTGGCGCCATCTGTTCGGTCTTTTGCTGGCGCTGATTGCTATCATCATGATCATTCTCGCATGGCAGTATGGTCTGGGCTATCTGAGCGGCACCCCGTTCGAGGAGCTGCGCTACGTGATCTTCGGGGTTGCCGTTGTCGGGTTGCTCTCCGCCCTTAACAGCCTGACGCTGAGATTGATGAAGTAGAAAGCAGTCAAAGGTCGAACCGCATGGGTTGAGTTTTAGATCATATGTTCTAAAATGGATTGGCAACAGCCCCTGGGCAGTCGCCCGTTCGATCCATGTTCTGGGAGACAGGATGTATGGCCAGACCCAGAGAATTTGATGAAGAAAAAGTATTGCTGCTGGCTGTGGAGCGGTTTTGGGAACACGGCTACGAGGCAACGTCAATCCGCGATCTGGCCCAGGCAATCGGGCTGACCACCGCAAGCATCTACAATGCCTTTGGCGACAAGCGCGCATTTTATCGCAAAGCGCTCGATTTCTATGTCGAACGGAGCTTCGGCGACCGTGTCGGCCGGTTTGAGACGAAACCGCCGCGTGAGGCGATTGGCGCATTTTTCAACGAAATTATCGACCGGTCGTTGAGTGATACCAAGCGGAAAGGCTGCATGCTGGTCAATTCCGCGCTCGAGGTCGCACCACATGATGATGAGTTTCAGCGGGTGGTGGCTCAAGTCCTGGTGCAGGTTGAGGCTTTCTTCAGGCGCTGCATCGAAAGTGGCCAGAAAGACGGATCCATCAATCGTTGCCAAAATGCATCGGACATGGCCGGCACGTTGCTCGGCACGCTGCTTGGTATTCGTGTGCTTGCGCGCACGCGTCCTGATCGAGACCTTCTGGAAGGTCTTATCCGGCCCATTTTTGCACTGCTGGAACCCCAATCACAGTCAGACAATCTTATCTCACGATCGATGACATGAACGTTCAAATGCTTGCACGCTTTGGCCCGATATCTCACACGCAAAAAAATCTGGCTGGTCTCTGTAACAATTGCACGAGAACCGCCGAAGAAGGATATGTCGGATGAACGATCTGGCGCGTGAGAAGGAATGGGCATCCTGGTTGCGTTCCGCGATTGCGGGCGACAGCCATGCCTATCACAAATTCCTGACGGCCCTCACACCACATTTACGGGTGATGGCGCGGAAGCGTTGTGACCAGTTCGGTGCGCCGGCCAGCGAGGCTGAGGACGTGGTTCAGGAAGTGCTGCTTACTATCCATCTCAAGCGGGGGACCTGGGATCCGTCACGGCCTTTGGGGCCATGGCTATCGGCAATCGTTCGCAACAAGGTGGTCGATAGCCTGCGGCGCCGTGGCAGGCAGTCGGTACCGCTTGAGGACGTCATTGCAACACTCAAAACAGACGAACGCATCGCAGCCTCGGATCGCATCGATATCGAACAGATTCTGGGCAAGCTCAAGGATCCGCAACGAACGATCGTTCAATCGATATCGATTGAAGGGTCGAGTGTTCGGGAAACCGCCCATCGGCTGGAAATGACAGAGGTGGCGGTTCGTGTTTCCCTGCATAGGGCATTGAAGGGGTTGGCTGCTCTTTATTCGGCGCGCGCGACATGAAGACTGACGAATTGATCGACCTGCTCGTGCAGGATACGCCGGTTCGACTGAATCTTGATCATGCCCTGATGCATGCTGCCACAGCCGCCACATTGATCGCCGCCATTTTGTTCTTTGCCGCCATCGGCTTGCGTGCGGACTTCGGCACGGCCATCGAGACCGGCCGCTTCCTGTTCAAATTCGTGATCACAGGATCTCTCGGCTTGACCGGTGGGCTGGTCATGTTCCGGATCGGAAGACCGGGCGTCCCGGTTCGGTTGATGGCATTGGGCTTGACGGTTCCAGCTCTGTTGATAAGTGCAGCGGCAATCTTTGAACTGTTGGTCATGCCGTCGGAGACATGGGCGACGCGCATGATCGGGCACAATTCCAGCCTCTGCCTTACGATTATCCCTTTCTTATCGGTCGGTCCTCTTGCCTGTTTTCTCTACGCGCTTCGATACGCTGCCCCCACCCGACCCGCGGTCGCCGGAGCTGTTGCCGGGCTCGTCGCGGCAGGGATCGCGGCGACATTCTACGCAGCCAATTGCGATGATGACAGCCCGCTCTTTGTAATGTTGTGGTACCCCATCGCCATTTCGATGGTTGCCGGAACCGGTGCTCTGCTTGGCCACAGACTGTTGCGCTGGTAGGTCATGATGGTAAAGCCGACATACTTCGTGGCTGGTGAGAGTGGCCAATGGCAGGTCGAGGCAACGCGCGCCATTGCTGGTAAGGGTCTGGATGTTGCGCCTCGTCTTGGTGTCATGGACACCAATCAGGTCATACTACCCGATTCAGCGGCCTGGGTTCTGCGCGGAACAGCCGGCAGCGCGCGATACACGACCCGTGTCGAGCTCGATCGGCTCGGAGAACGCCAACCTCCGTTGGGCCGCAAAGCGGCATGCCTCGCGGTCTTGATCCCGATCCGCAAGTCGGATCTTTGGTGGTCTCTTGCACAGGACGAGCGCAGGGCCATCATTCAGGAGAGGTCGGCGCATTTTCAGATCGGGATGGACTATTTGCCTGCCGTCGCTAGACGACTCTATCACAGTCGTGATCTTGGCGAGCCTTTTGATTTTCTCACCTGGTTCGAATTCGCGGAGGAAGATGCCCCCCAATTTGATGCCATGCTCCTTCGATTGCGTGCGACTGAAGAATGGCGTTTTGTCGAACGCGAGGTCGAGATCCGCTTGCGGATATGGCAACCTGATTGATGATGCTAAGATAGCCAATCCTGGGTAAGGTTGCGCAACAAAGCGGAACGGTTCTCGTCGAGCCGGCCGCACACGGAGTACTTGAGTGAACACGGAAGACCTGATCAATCTGATATCAGAGGACACACGGCGGCCCGTCAACCTCACGAGGGCGCTTGCTCTGGCGACAGCTGCTGGCGCATTGATGGCGGGATTGGTGTTCTTTTCGGTCCTGGGTGTTCGACCTGATTTTGCTCAAGCCATCTTGACTGTGCGTTTCGCATTCAAGTTCATCGCCACCCTGGCGCTGTTTTTTGTGGCGGCATCGCTGATGGAGAGCCTTATCCGTCCAGGGCACGGCGCAACGGCCGGGCGCTGGTTGTTGCTGCTCGCACCAGCGCTGCTGATCGCCGCCGCCGCCATCGAGATGATTGTCACCCCGGCCGATCTTTGGGGAAGCAGACTGGTTGGCCACAATGCGTTGCATTGCCTGACGGTCATCCCGATCCTTTCGTTAGCGCCGACCGTATTCCTCTTTCTGGTGATGCGCCATGGTGCGCCGGATCACCCCGGTCAGGCTGGGGCAATCGCGGCATTGGCATCCGCCGGTATTGCAGCCACCCTTTACGCCTCCAATTGCCCCGACGACAGTCCGTTGTTCGTCGCAACCTGGTATCCAATCGCCATACTGATTGTGGCCGTTGCGGGGTATTTTGCCGGCCGACGCTTTCTAAGGTGGTAAGCTGCGATTATGCAGTTCGCAAATGCCGGCCCTATCCGTCCGGCGAAAGTCGATGGCGTTCATTATGAACAATCGTCTGGAACAGGGTCGCTGATTGCAAGCCGACAGCTTTGGCTATTCCTGTTCGCGAGAACCATCGTCATCCTTTCAACCCCTGCATTTTACGCGTGGGCACTACCCCCATCCCCCAACCCAGGACGGGAGAGGGTGTATTGATTTTATCCGTTTTGACGGTACTTTGTTGGCGGGCTAGATTCGACCTTCGCCGCCTACGGCACCCCGCGAAATGGTCGATAGATATCGATAGTCCACAGAATTTTTAGTGCGGCAGCTGCGTCGAAAAACGCTGTAAAATCATAAGGCTAACTTTTTGACGTTCCCCTCCACGGTGCATGGAGCGCATGAAATAATTTTCGTCAATAAAAACAAATGCTTGGTGCAGAAAAAATAATAGAGTGGGAGTAGGGATTTAGCGTCGCCTGGCGTGGGAATTCGTATTCTGTCGTTGAAGGTAACGTGTCGTATGCGGACGAACGTTTGGTGCTCATGTTGTTGTCTACTTCAGAGCCGTCCAAATCACCGAAAATTCGCTGGTAGGCGTCGGTAGGCGTCGGTGACGATCTGCTTGTTGTTCGCGCTCGTCGCGAAGCTCCCTGGAAAATGGACAAGTCGTTGGAGCAGGGCCACTTTCGTCCCGCTGCTCCAGATGCGGTGACTTATTTGCCCCAGAACTGGTCCTCTTCTTCCGGATCGGAGGAGAACAGCCAGACTTCGACGATCTTGCCGTCCTGCACGCGCAGCAGATCGATACCGGACTGGTCGACCTTGGCGCCTTCGCGTTGACCCGCGAACTCTATCTCGATGGCAACCAGATCCCCGTTGGCGAGATAACGATGGGCATGGGTGATCGCGAAACTACCACCAGACTTTGCCATCATGGCGCCCATCATGGCACCAAATTCGGCAATGCCGTTCTTGGTGCCCGAGAACTGGTTGTTGCCCGGCTGATGCCAAATGACCTGGGGCGAAAGCAGTTCGCCAAGCGTGGCCTGATCGCCGGTCTGGACGGCTTTGATATAAGCTTTTCCGGTGTCGATAGTGGTCATTTCGGTCTCTCATTTGCAGATGTTAGAACCTGCTGCGAAGTGCCCTTCGCAGCTCATAAGAGTGATAATAATGGGTGGAATGCCATTCTATCGTGGTTCATAGGCGCCGAAATATGATACTTATCGGACATGTCTGACCGGAATTGGCGCAACGCGAATGACAAAGAGCCGAGCGAAGCTGGATCAACTGAATTACCGTCCGAGTGGGCGCGATCTGGATGTTGAGATATTTCATTTTTCGGACTTGCGGCGCCGCGTGAGCTCCGAGCAAATCCTGGCGCTGTACCATTATTCCTTCCACACCCTGATCTGCGTGACCGAAGGTGCGGTGACCCAGGTCGTGGACTTCCAGCCAGTCAATTGCGCGGCTGGATCCCTCCTCGTCTTGAGGCCCGGGCAGGTTCACAGTTTCGGTAGTGATAAAGGTTGGGACGGATGGATGGTCCTGTTCCGCGCAGAATTCCTCCCATCGGAGACGCAGGCGACTGCCGATCTGCTGCCTGTCCTGGGTCTGGATCGGTTACCGGATCACCTATCCCTGATCGCTGCCGATTTCGGCGCTGTAAAGGAGGCGATCGCCAGGATGCAGCAGGACGCCGCGAGCCCTGCCCCGCCCAAGGATATACACGCGCTCCTGCGATACGAACTTTGTGCGCTGCTTCTGCGCCTTGCCATCCTGCAGGATCAGCACATGGGCATTGACGTGGCACAAAGCCCGGGTGTGCAGCGTTATGCCAGGTTTCGCAGGCTAGTCGAACGAAACTATGCCGGCTGGCATCAGGTATCCGCCTATGCGGCAGCTCTAGGCTGTACCGAGAAAAGCCTGACGCGAGCGGCGTTGGAGGCGACCGGGCAAAGCGCCAAAAACGCCATCACGGCGCGCATCGCCTTGGAAGCCAAACGGCTCCTGGTCCATACCAACAGACCTATCTACCTCATTGCAGAGGGCCTCGGTTTCGAGGAGGCAACCAATTTTGCCAAGTTTTTCAGCCGCGAAACCGGTTTCACCCCGATTAAGTTTCGCAAGCAGTACAAGAACTGAACGCCTTAGGGATAGCGCCTTAACCGGCGCGGATAGCTTGGAAATTGATTCCATCCTGCCAAGGGCGCGGCATCATGTCTCGAAACGGCGTTCGTATTCGGCGATTTTCGCTCTAAGTGCCGTCATCCCGGTCTGACAGTACTTTTTTGCAGCTTTGAAATCCAATGAAAGCCGCCCTTCACGAGGCGTTTCCCGCGCGAACTGTACTTTAGCCGGAGCCCTATAAGCCACCCATGATCAGTTTCCCGACCGCCAACTCGCTCGCGAAATAGCCGCTGTATTTGGGCACGCTATCGGGCATGTCCAGCACTCGACGATGATAGAACATGTCGAACCGAACCGGCGGCAGCCGGGCCTCGGGCTCGAAGTTGCTCGCCGGGATGAACATCACCTTGAAAGGCCCGAAGCCGGCAACCTCCACAACGGGCTTGCCGCAGGTCCGGCAGACCCCGCGATTGAAGTTCGGTGGGGGTCGGTATTTCTTGAATGAGATAGTGCCGGCGTTTTTCAGCACGACATCCTTGCCGCGGACGGCGATCACATCCGCAAACGGTTTGCCGTTGAACGCCTGGCAGATCAGGCAGTGGCACCGGAACCTGGCTTTGGGCGAGGCATGCACCTCGAACGAGCAGGCGCCGCATTCGCATGAGCCGCGTAACGGCAACGACGCGTCATTGGTCATGTTCTTGCTCCCGAGCTTGATTTGATGACGGCATGCTGGTCACCGGAGCATCACGTTGAGGATGGTATCGATCGGCTGTCTGAAGGGCGCGCGAATAAGGTTGGAGAGGTTCCAACGCCCCTGCTCGTAGATCCCCTTGGCATGGCTGAGGGTACGGAAGCCTTCGATGCCATGATATGCGCCCATCCCGCTGGTCCCGACGCCGCCGAAAGGCAGGTCATCCTGGGCGATGTGCATGATCGTGCCGTTCACGGTGACGTTGCCGGAGGTCGTTCGGCTCAGCACCTTGCGTCGATCTTCGTCATCCGCACCGAAGTAGTAAAGCGCAAGCGGCCGAGGCCGGGCGTTCACGTATGCGATCGCTTCTTCGACGTCGCGGTAGGGAAAGATCGGCAGGATCGGGCCGAAGATTTCCTCATGAGCGATGCGCATGTCATCTGTGACGCCAAGCACCACGGTTGGCGCCAGCGTGTTGAGGCGAAGGGATGCTTCACCGGGCCGATTGCCGACCTCGATGATCTGCGCTCCTTTGGAGCGGGCGTCGTCGATCAAGCCCTGGAGCCGGGCATAGTGCCGCTCGTTGATGATCGAGGTGTAATGTTCACTCGTCGGACCATCCGCATAGAAGGAAGCCACCTTCCGGTCATATGCCTTGACGAATGCGTCAACCTCGCTTTCGTGGACCAGTGCGTAGTCCGGGGCGATGCAGGTTTGTCCGGCGCTGAGCAGCTTTCCGTAGGCAATTGACGCCGCCGCCTGGTCGAGGGCGTGTCCCTTGGCAACGATGCTCGGCGACTTGCCTCCGAGTTCGAGGGTGACCGGAACGAGGTTGTCGCTTGCGGCTTTCATCACCGATCGCCCTACAGCAGTGCTCCCGGTAAAGACCAAGTGGTCGAACGGCAAAGTCGTGAAGGCAGCCCCCACGGCGGCATCGCCAGTGACGATCGCGAACTGATCTTCGGCGAATACCTCGCCGAGCATTTTTGCGAGCAGCGTATTGGTGACGGGCGTGAACTCCGAGGGCTTCAGCATCACCCGGTTTCCGGCGGCGATAGCAATTGCGACCGGCATCAGCGCGAGGTTTACCGGATAGTTCCACGGCGACATCACGCCGACGACGCCAAGCGGCTGGTATTCGATGCGGGCCTTGCCCATTCGCATGTGCAGAGCAACGTGGCGGCGGGTCGGCGCCATGAATTTGGCAAGGTTGCGGATCATATACTTGGTGCCGTCGGCGACCCCTCCCACCTCCATGATCGCCGTTTCATACTTCGAGCGATGCCCGAAATCGGCATTGATGGCCTCTTCGATCACTTTGCGGTGCCCGATGATCGCGGCCCTGAACCTAGTCAGATCAGCGCGTCGCTGCGCCAGCGACGGTGCGCCCTCATGCAGGAAGGCAGCGCGCTGAGCCGCGAGGAGACTGCCTAGCCGATCGGCGTCGGCGGTATTTACGGTTGCGTTCATGGTCCACTCCAATGTAGACAGGAGAAACTTTCGCTCTTGACGTAGGCGTTTAAGTAACCACTGTCAACAATGTAACCACAAGAAACTTTGAGGCATCATGCAAGACGCTCCCAACCGCCCTTATCACCACGGTGATCTCCGTCGCGCGGTAATCGAGACAGCGTTGGACATGCTTGCCGAGGAGAAGGGCTGGCAGTTCACGCTGCGGGAAGTAGCGCGCCGGGCTGGCGTCAGCCACGCAGCACCCTATAAGCACTTTCCGGACAAAGCGGCGCTGCTTGCAGAACTCGCCATGATCGGCTTCGACCGGCTGCGCGAGACCCTATCGGCAACGAAGTCTGAAGCGCCCAAAACTCTGCACGACGAAATTGCCCCAATATCTCGTGCCTACGTCGCGTTCGGAACGGACAACCCGGCTCTCTACCGCCTGATGTTCAGCGCAGGGGAGGAGAAAGCCGAAGGGGTACATCTCAATGAGCGGTCGCTTGCGGTCTTCGATGTGGCGCTCGAAATCCTTCGGCGTGGCCAGGCCGAAGGAAGCATTCGCAAGCGACCGATAGAAGGTCAGGCAGCAGCTTGGTGGGGGCTCATCCACGGCATCACCATGCTTGCGATCGATGGGCTACTGGTGTCCGAGAAGGTCGGATCGGCCCCCTTGGATGCGGCCCTGGACACGCTGGTGGAAGGGCTGGCAAACCCGGCAACATGACACTGGCTGCGAACGGCGCCCACGGGCCGTCAGGCCACCCAACCTTGTGCGGCCTTCAAATATTCGGCCGCGCGCTGCCCAAAGACGTTAGCGCGCGACCAGTGTTCGGCGCCGATCACACGGCCGCAGATCGATTACTGCTCCTTCTTGAACAAATCCTGGAATATGAGCTGGCCCCAAGTGCGGCCGCGTGCGTGCACCAGCGCGCCACCCTCGTTGAGCTTTCCGAGCTTGACGGGTGCGAACCCGAGCTGTTTGGCCAAATCCGCCACGGGAGCGATCGCGCCCTCGTCGTCGCTCGACAGAAAGACGACCCGGTGCCCGCCCTCGACGATCGGATCGGCAGCCAGGGTGGCCGCAATCAGGTGATTGAAACCTTTCACGAACCTGGCGCCGGTGAACGACTTCGCGACGAAGGCGGAGGACGGGAGGCCGTCCAGCTCTTCAGGGGGAACTCCAAACGCATTCGTCGCGTCGATGATTGTCTTGCCTTCCCAGCTCGGCAGGACTTTCGCAACCTCGCGATGCTCCCCGAACGGGACCGCCAGGATGATTGTGTCGGCCTCGACTGCATCCCGCAGCGGCTTGGCGACGACCGTGGAGCCAATCGCCCGAGCCTGCGGCGCAAACGCCTCGGGCGGACGGCGGCTCGCGACGGCCACCTCGATATTTCTACGAGCGAAGGCACGGGCGAGAGCCTGGCCTACGGCACCGAATCCTATAATTGCGTAGCTCATAATGTTTCTCCTGCGTTGATATTGATTCCCCGCCCTCAACGACGCCGGGTTGCCGTGCGCCGACCTTTGCGTAGACGTCCCGTCGTGAACGACTTCCTAGCGGCCGGACCGACCGTTCAACGCGGAAGTCATTTCACCATGGACACGCTAGTTCCCGCCGATCAGCCGCCTCCCGCGATCCGGTGCGAAATCAGATGGCCGAGAAGCCGCCGTCGACTGACAACTCCAACCCATTCACGAAGCTCGAATCGTCTGAAGCAAGGAACAGCGCGGCCGCCGCAATTTCCTCAGGACGACCCATCGTTCCCCGTGGGATCAAGGATTCGAACATTTGCTTCGCCTCGGCGGTGAGAACCTGGTCCTGCATCGGCGTGGCGATCGGCCCCGGGTGCAGCACGTTCACCCGGATATTCCTGCCCTTGAGTTCGTTGAGCCACCCGCGTGCGAAGGCGTGCAGCGCCGCCTTGCTCGCCGCATACACGCTGTAGCCAGGAAAACCCTTCAGCGAAGCAACTGACCCGGTCATGAAGATCGATCCGCCATCGTTGAACAGCGGCAGCGCCTTCTGAACCGTAAACAGCGTGCCCCGCGTATTCAGGTTGAAGGTCGCATCGAAATGCTGCTCGGTAATCTCGCCCAGGGGGACAGCTTCGCCCGTGCCAGCGCTCGCGTACAGGACGTCGATCTTGCCCTTTTCCCGTTTGACTGTATCGAACAGGCGGTCGAGGTCGTCGAGATTGGACACGTCGCCGCGCACGCCGGTCACGTTCCGGCCGATCAGCTTGACGGCCTCGTCCAGCGCTTCCTGTCTCCGGCCCGTGATGAAAACATAGGCGCCTTCTTCAACGAACCGCTTGGCGCTTGCCAGCGCCATGCCGCTCGATCCACCGGTGATGACTGCAATCTTACCTTCAAGCTTTCCCATGACTTCTCCTTCTAGGCTCTGCCTTTGGTCGTTCGGGGATGCCCCGAGAACCTCCAGATAGGTCCGACGGAGTCAGGCGTTGAGTGCGGAAGCGCGCACATCGGTGGTGCAAAATCGCTCCGGCAGGACGAATGACGCCAACCGCAACCATCGGTGTCCGCCGTTTGAAATCAGACCGCACATGCCCACATAAGCTATGATGACCGCCCGTGCTGCTGTACGACGCGTTGGATACGGGCTTGGGAAGGCGCACCGCGCGGTGCGGGATTGCACCATGATCGACTGGGATGACATTCGCTACTTTCTTGCCGTGGCGCGCGGAGGCTCGGTGCGGGCTGCCGCCGAGGACCTCGGGGTGTATCACTCGACCGTGCTGCGACGCATCGCACAGCTCGAGGAACGCCTCGGGGCGCAGATGTTCGAAAAGTTGCCCTCCGGCTACCGCCTGACGGCTGCGGGCGAAGAAGTCCTCGAACTCGCCAACCAGATGGAAGCGTCGTCGCACCAGCTGGAGACGCGCGTCTTCGGGCGCGACCAGAGCGTGCGCGGGCTTCTGCGGGTGACGCTGGCCCCGACCCTCGCGACACACCTGCTGATGCCGGACTTCGCCGATTTCGCGCGTCTGCATCCGGACATCGAGATGGACATCTTGTCGTCCGGCGAGCTCGCAAATCTGACCAACCGAGAGGCCGACGTGGCGATCCGCGTCGTCTACGACCGCAAAACCCTGCCGGTCAATCTTCACGGCCTGAAGGGACCGGATCTGTTTGGCGGCGTCTACATGTCCCGCGATCGGCTAGCCGCATGGGGTGCGGGCGCACCTGATCCCATCCGGTGGATCGTCATAAGCATTCATGGAATTCCGGATTGGGCCAGCGCGGGTGAGGTTCGCACCACGGGGGTTCCCTTCAGGGTCACGGACGCCGAGGCGCAGATCGCTGCTGTGCGGCAAGGGCTCGGGATCACGACGCTGCCATGTTTCGTCGGAGATGCCGATCCCCACCTGGTGAGGGTGCCGGGCACCGACCTGCACATGTACGGAACGCTCTGGCTTCTCACACACGGGGAGACACGCAAGACGAAGCGCGTGCGGCTCTTCACGGAGTTCGTATCCCGCAGGCTCGCAGCGTACGCTCCGCTTTTGGCGGGGCAAGCCGCGACGGATCGAGAACGATGCGGGCCGGACTAGTTACAGGCTATCCGTCTTCACCCATCTCGGAAAAAAGCCAGTCCCGAAACGCCTTCACCTTGCGCTGCCGGATCGCATCGGGAGGGTAAACAAGATAAAAACTGGATTGGGCCTTCAACGCATGTTCGAACGGGCGGACCAGCCGCCCCGCTGCGAGGTCGCCTTCCACAAGCATCGTCCGGCCAAGCGCGACGCCTTCGCCCTGAACCGCCGCCTCAATCGCGAAGGTGTAGGAATCGAAGGTCAGCCCCCCGTTTGGGTCTAGGCCCGTCACGCCTGCGCTCTCAAGCCAGGCCGCCCAATCGATCGGATAGCCGTCGCGAATAAGGGTGTGATATTTGAGATCCTCGGGTGTCCGCAACGGGTGCTTGCCGGCCATGAGTCGTGGACTGCAAACCGGCGACACATCTTCGCCGGCCAGGAATTCGCTCGTCAGTCCTGAATAGTCGCCTCCGCCATAACGAATGGCGATATCGATCCCATCGCCTGAAAAATTGGTCAGCGTGCCTGTTGTCGAGACACGCACGTCGATCTCGCTGTGTGCCCGATGAAAGCGATAGAGGCGCGGCACGAGCCATTTGCCCGCAAAGCCGCCCGACGTGCTCACAGTCAATGTCGTGTCGGAGCGGCGCGTCGTCGCAATGCTCGTGGCCGCTGCCAGTTGATCGAGCGCTTCGCGCACCGCGCGCGCATAGGGCTCTCCGATCGCCGTCAGCCGGACCGAACGCGTCCCCCGATCGAACAGCGTTACGTCGAGTTGCTGTTCCAGGTTCTTGATCGCCCGGCTGATGGCGCCGTGGGTCACGAAGAGTTCCTCCGCGGCCTTGGTGAAACTCAGATGGCGAGCCGCCGCCTCGAAGGCGGGCAGAGCGGTCAACGGGGGGAGCTTTCTTGGCATGATGACCTGTGAGCGCTGATCACAAATCATGCACTATTAGTCGTTTGTCGTCCAGCAGGGAAAGAAGCAAACTCCTTCTTGTCAACAACGCAAAGGCGACGGCGACCAAGCTGAGAAACGCCACTGAAGAGGATTAAGACCATGAGTGTTACTCACGCATCGCTTGATATTTTTCATGGATCGGCAGCAAGCGAACGCGGGCATCGGCCAATCAATGCGATCGCCGCTTTGATCGGTGCGGCCCGCGATCTGGCCACGCGCCAGGTTCTGGTGATCCGGCATCGAATCGACATGCGGCGTCTCGGCCGCTTTTCGGATCACAGCCTTGAAGACATCGGCTTCGAGCGCGACTGGGACGGAACCGTCGTCCTGCGGCAGCCATAGCCCGCCGACCGCTTCGCCAGCCATCATCGAGGGACAATGATCATGAACATCTACCCCCATCTCTGGTTCAATGGCCAGGCAGAAGAGGCCATGGAATTCTATCGATCCGTGTTCAAGGACTCCAGGCTCCTTGCACGCACCGAACTGCCCAACCCGGAACTGTCGGTGGTGCGGTTCGAGCTCGGCGGCCTGCAGATCGCCGCGCTGAATGCCAACTCGCGCGTGCCGTATAACGAGGCGTTCTCGTTTCTCGTCGAAACAGGCGATCAGGAAGAAACCGACTACTACTGGAATGCTCTGATCGCCGACGGCGGCAAGGAGCAGCCCTGCGGATGGCTGACGGACAAGTTCGGCGTTTACTGGCAAGTCACACCCGCCATCCTGCTGAAGATGATCGCCGACGCGGATAAGGACAAGGCGGAGCGGGTGATGCAGGCCATGTACAGGATGAAGAAGATCATCATCGCGGATCTCGAACGCGCCTACCAGGGTTAGCGACGCCCTCGTCGCGCCCGACTTCACAGCACCACTTCAGATATGGAGGAACCCATGGCGACGCTTATGGGCAAGAGAATTCTCGTCATCGGCGGCAGCTCCGGCATCGGTCTCGGCGTTGCGACTGCGGCTTTGGACAAAGGCGCCGATGTGGTGATCGTTGGCCGGTCGCAGGAGAAGCTGCAAGCAGCCGAACGGGCGCTTGCAGCAGCCGGCAAAATCAGCACTTTCGCAGCCGACATGACCCAGGAGGCAGAGATCGCTCGCCTGTTCGCAGGAATCGGCGGCCTCGATCATCTTGTCTCGACGGCAGGAACGCCCCCGCCCGGCTACCCCATCGGGGACACCGACTTGAATGTCGTTCGCGGCTTCATCGACAACAAGCTGGTGGGCGCGGTCCTGGTGGCCAAGTACGCAGTCCGCACCTTGAAGAAGGGTGGATCGATGACCTTCACGTCGGGCATCAACAAGGACAAGCCGCCGGTTCCCGGCGGATCGGTCGTGGCAGCCATCGCCGGGTCGTTCAGCTATTTCGCGCATGCGCTGTCGCTGGAACTGGCGCCGACAAGGGTCAACGTGGTGTCGCCGGGCTGGGTCGATACACCCATGTTCACCGAACTGGCCGGCGAGAATAAATCCAGCCTTTTCGAGAGCATGGCGACGCGGCTCCCGGTCGGACGGATCGCGAAACCAGCCGATGTGGCGCTGGCCTATGTCTACGCCATGGAGAGCGAGTTCACGACGGGCCAAACGCTGCATATCGACGGCGGCCAGAGCCTAATCTGATCGCTTCCGCGGAGGAGCCATCAGCAAAGCCATTACCGGCGCAGACATCGCACGTCCGGCTGGCCGGAATCCCGATCGCTGCCCGGACCACTCTCTCGGCATTGCTCGGCTTCAGAAAGACAGGGGCTTCAAGCCGATATTCGACGTCGAGCAGGCCGTTCCTGACTATATCGACTGGCTTAGGCGGCACGACCGCTGGGCCCGGAGGCGATCGATCTTCGAAAGGAAACTCCTTCCGGTGTGGCGCAATCACGGCCTGCATCCTGAGTTCTCACCTAACCCGGTAGCGCAGTTTGATGGGCCGGATGCAGCTCCGTATATTCGGGCAGAAGCCAGCTGCCGTCCCTGTCTTCCGGCGAAAATCTGGCGACCAGGTCCGGGATGCGGAACAGTGCGGCCAAGGCCGTCACGGAAAGAAAGACGTTTATCCCAAATCGCGTCTTGGGCATCCCCAGGCGCAGGAGCGATGGGTTTACGTTCTGGATTTCGTTGACGAAGGGCCGTAGCGTTTTGTCGTAGAGCGCAAAGGCTCGCGCGAGATCTCCCGTATTGCGATTGATCTCACCCGCCAAGACATAAGCTCCGACCAGGCTGCCGGATACGCCCATGCCGCTGAACGGGGATGCACAATGCGCGGCATCGCCAACGAGAACCACGCGACCCTTGCACCAGGTGTCTGTGCGGACCTGCACCACTTCCTGAGAGTAGAAATTGGGCGTCGTCATCATGCCCTGGATGAATCGATCGGTCTGCCAGCCGGCGTCCCGGAACCGCTCTATCCAGAATTGCTTTTGCTGATCCAACGGCGCCCTGTGAATGGCCGATGCTTCTTCGGAGCTTTCCCTGAGCACGAAGTAGACTTGCGTTTCCGTCGGATTATGGCTCCGCCGCATGATCATCCGGCCGCCAGGAGCGAGGTATGTATTGCGGATGTTGCCGTCGTCGGCCGGTGTGCGTGGGATGAACCAATAGGCCATGTGGATGCCCATTCGCAGGTAAGGGTCGGCTGCATCCGGCGGCAGGATACCCTTGCGAATGCGCGATCCCTGACCATCCGCTCCGACCAGCAGATCGAAGGTGTCAGAGGTGCCGTCGGAGAAGTGAGCTAGAACTTTCTCGTCGCCCTGCTCGAACCGCTCCACGGTCTTGCCGAAGACGTATTCTACGTCATCCCTGGTCACGTCATGGAGAATGCGCACGACATCGCCGCGCATGATCTCGTATTCGGACGTGAGCGATTGCGCGCCGCGACCGGATGTGTTGGCCAGGATCGTCGCCTTGGCATGACCCTGGGAGTCGACGAACGAGACGCCAGCCTCATCGACAAGATTGCTCCGGATGGCGCCGATAAGCCCCATGCGCTTGGCGGCCTCGATGCCTTGACCGCGCAGGTCCACCTGCGCACCCGTGGCCCTGAGGTTTGAGAACCGCTCGACGATGACGACTTGATGGCCGCTTCGGGTGAGCCAATAGGCCAAGGCCGGACCCGCAATCCCTCCACCGCAGACAAGAATCTTGAGGGAGCGATTTTCAGTTTCAATTTTCATGTGCGCAACTCGAATCTATCAGTGATAGGCTGATTTACGAAATTCCCTATCGGCGATAGATTGTCAAGATGGCTAAGCTAACTCGTGAAACCGTAATTGCCGAAGCGCTCGATCTGCTCGATGAGGTTGGTCTTGAGGGCATCAGCACGAGACAACTCGCGAAGCGGCTCGGCGTCGAACAACCGTCGCTGTACTGGCATTTTCGCAAGAAGGAGGAACTGCTCGCCGCCATGGCCGAGACTGCGATGGCGCCCCACGCGACCGCTACGCTTCCAAGGCCAGCCGACGATTGGCGTGATTGGTTCCTCGACAACACGCGCAGTTTCCGGCGAACACTGCTGATGCGCCGCGATGGCGCAAAGCTCCACGCGGGCAGCCGCCCCGGTGTGGCGGACATCGATCGGATCGCGCACAAGATGGCCTTCCTGGTCGCGTCCGGTTTGCCCGAGCGGGACGCTCAGATGGCGATGCTCGCGTCCAGCCGCTTCACCGTCGGAAGCGTGCTCGAGGAACAGGCCGAGGCCAGTCTCGGCGCAACTGCGGACGATTTGATCGGGGTTCCGCAGATAGATCACGAAGCCGCTTTCGAAGAAGGGCTGAAGCTGATTCTTGATGGCCTCGCCGCACGAGTGGAGCGCCGATCAACGAGGGCGACCATCGACCGTCAGATGCGGACCTGATTCAGCGCGTCGCTTTCTTGTGAGCGAGATGATCGGCCCGCGGCGCCACTCAGACAGGGGCAGGTCCTGCGAGGTGCGGAGCCGGTTCGCAATACTCAATCAGCAATTCGGTGAGGACCCGTATCTTCCGTGCGGGATGCTGACCTGGCGGGCGGATGACATATGCACCGGCCGGGGGTGGTGGATGACGCGTCATGACCGGCATGAGCGCACCGGAAGCTATATATTCATGAGTAAGGTAATCGGGCAGGTAAGCGATGCCGAGTCCCGCTGTCGCGGCGGCAACGAGAGCTATGCCGTTGTCGGCCTTGAAGCGACCTTGCGGACGAACCGTGATGATCTTGTCGCCATCCATGAGTTGCCAGGCTTCGGTGCCCTGCATGAGGGCCTCGTGAGCGACGAGTTCCTCCGGCGTTTCGGGCGCCCCATGCGCCTTGATATAGTCCGGGCTCGCGACGAGCTTCCCATAGATCGGTCCGACGCGCCTTGCGACCAGGTTGGAGTCCTGGAGATAGCCAACTCGTATCGCGCAATCGTATCCCTCCGTGATGAGATCGACGAAGCGATCACTGTAGCAGGTGTGGATTTGGAGCCGGGGGTGGCGTCGCGCCATTTCCGCAAGGATGGGAGCGAAGTGGGTCGGTCCGAAGGAAAGCGGCACGGCAACTCGCAAGCGGCCGCGAAGGTCACCGGCGGGCAGGATTGTTTCCTTGGCAACGTCGATCTCGGCGCAAACTCTGGCTGCATAGTCTCGGAAAGTGGCGCCGGCTTCCGTGAGAGCGGCGCCCCGGGTCGTTCGTGCAAGCAACTGGACGCCAAGTTCCGCTTCAAGCCGGATTAGCCGACGACTGACGATCGACTTGGAGACGCCGAGCCGGAGCGCAGCCGCGGAAACGCCTCCAGCATCAGCAACTTCTACGAAGGTCTGTAGCTCTTCAATGTCCAAATCAGCGTTCCTTATTTCGCGACACAGCTTACCGCCAAAGGGGACTACCGCAACTTGGATAGGAACGGCAATAGTCCTTGCGGGCAACGTGCCCCTGGCACATGTCTCTGAAAAACCAATGCCGCTCACACGGCAGCAAAGGATGTAACAATGACCTTTCGTAATGGCCTTGCTTCGCTTCTTCGTCCCGAAGATTCAGTACTCGTTCTGATCGACCACCAGCCCTACCAGCTCACCAATCTGAACAGCCACGACCCGCAGGCTGTCGTCAACAATGTGACCGCGCTGGCAAAGCTGGCAAGGGCTTTCAATGTTCCGACGATCCTCACCAGCGTGATCGCGGATCGCGGTGGCAAGCTTTTCAAGCAAATCACCGACGTCTTCCCAGGGCAGGAAGTGATCGACCGGACCTGGGTGAATACCTGGGAGGACGAGAAAGTGGTGGACCTGGTCAAGGCGACCGGCCGCAAGCAATTGATCATCGCAGGCCTATGGACCGAAGTTTGCGTAGCGATGCCCGCGATTCAGGCAGCCGGCGAAGGCTGGGACGTGACCGTAGTTACCGACGCATCGGGCGGAAGTTCAACCGAGTCTCACCAAGTCGCCATACAGCGGATGATTGCGGCCGGCGTCAACATGATGACCTGGATGGCTCTGGCTGGCGAATGGCAGCGCGACTGGGCTCGCACCGAGCATGTCGAAGAGCTGACTGAAGTGCTCATCTCGCACATGAGCGGCAGCGGCATCGCATATCTCTGGGAGCAGCAGCTGCTCAATACGCCGGTGCCGAGCAACGCAGGATGATCTGAGCGGGGGTGACGAAAGACTTGAGCGATCCGGTGCCAACACGCTGGCTGCATATCGAGTTGCGTCATCCCCGCTTCACAAGATGGCCGCCCATGCCTGAATGCAGGGCGGCCGGCATGATCAACGACCATTCCTCCAGCCCTACCCGCGACTGCAGCCGGCTCAGCCCGGCTATCCATCGCCTGGACCGTTTGCGGTCACTCGGCCACCGGATCGCGTCTCCGATGATCGTCCCCAGCGCAACAAGGCGCTCGTGATCAAGGCGATGACCTCGCTATTCCAACGTCATGATGCGTCGGCAGTGGAGTTCCTCTCCGTGACGGATTAGATTCAACACAATCCCAACATTCCCCGAGGTCGCGAGGCGCTGAAGGCGCTTGTTGCTGCACTGTCGAAGGACGTCTATGACGAGCCCGGCCTGATGGTCGCGGAAGGTGCGAGAAATTTGTTACCTTCGTTCGCAAATTCATAAAGGCGGCACACGCTGCCGGTTACCAAAACGTACAGGACGCCTGATTTATGCTTCGCAGCCTCTATAACTGGACGATGGCGCTCAGCGCCCGCAAATCCGCGGCGGTATGGCTTGCTATCATCGCCTTCGTCGAAAGCTCCGTCTTCCTGGTGCCGGCCGACGTGCTGTTCCTGCCGATGGCGCTTGCCCGGCCGGAGCGCGCCTGGCGCTATGCACTGATCGCCACGGTTTTTTCCGTGCTCGGCGGCATTGCCGGCTGGGGCATCGGTTATTTCGCCTTCGATGCGCTTGCCGAACCGATCCTTCAGTTCTGGGGCAAGCTCGACACCTTCAACAAGCTCAAGGCCGGCATCACGTATGAAGCCGTGGTGCTGATGCTGGTGACGTCGGGCTTCGCGCATCTGCCGCCGATCAAGGTGGTGACGATCCTGTCCGGGGTGGCACATATCAATCTCGGCCTGTTCGTCGTCTCGGCGATCGTCACCCGCGGCGCCCGCTTTTTCCTGCTCGCCTGGCTGCTGCGCCGTTACGGCGAGGACATTCGCCATTTCATCGAGAAGCGGCTGGGCCTGATCGCAATGGCGGTCGCGGCGGTGCTGATCGTCGCTTATGTCGCTTACAAATTCCTGACGCATTGAGGCATTCACGTTTCTTGCCTTTGCCCCGGGGGCTCCGGGATCACGCGTCAGCGGGCAAAATAGCGTAGCTCGTCGCCCTTGCGTCCATCGAAATAAGGCGCTTGCCAGCCGTCGTCGGTGTGGAGAAAACCATGCCCGGTCGAGGCTTTCGGTGGAGTTGCACCGGTCAGCAGCGCCTTTCTGCGCTGCTCCTCGAGGACGGCCCGGTAACGGTAATGGTCCTGGACGTCGAGGACATGCACCGCATAGGCGGCCGCGAGCCGCGGCGCGCCCTTGATGATCAGCATGTTCTCGTCATTGGCATAGGACGCCTTGAAACCGAGATTGTGACTGCCGGTGATCACGACACAATCGGTCTGCGACAGCGGATCGATCACCACGACCTTGTCGTGTATGATCGCAGTCCCCGCCGTCAGCAATTCGCGCTGGAAATCCCCGATCAGGTCGCGGATGGCGCTCGCCCTCACCATCATCACGCGGGGTGCACCCTTCAATTGATAGATGGAAGGCGCCGGCGCCTTGGTAGCCCCGTCTTCCTCGTCGGCATCGTCTTCCCGGATCGGAATTTCGTAATTGGGCATCGCCTGTGGCGCGCTGATGGCTCCCAGCACGAGCAGGTCGGGTTTTTCGGCGGCGATCTTGACCGCCTCGCCGATGATGCTGTTGCGGCCTTGCTGGGCCGGATAGAAGCTCAAGAACAGCAAGGCCTGCTTGGCGCCCCGCATCAGGTCGAAGACCTCCTGCATGTCCGGAGGTGTTGCCGGATTCTGGCGCGGAACGCTGACCTTGGACATGTTGGGCGAGAACCATGCTATCGCCTTCGCCGACGGGGCCACCGAAGCAATATCGAGAGGATGCGGAGTCGCTCCATCCGCACGCAGCTGGGGCCCCTGATCGACATTGTTCGGCTTGCTCAGCGGAGCCGGCTCCGGAATCACGTCGGCCAGAAGGCGCTGCCAATAACCGAGATAGACCTCGGCGAGCTTCATGTCCTCGATCATCACCGCATTGTTCGTCTGGCCGCAAAGACCGGTCGACGTCCAGTTGGTGCTGCCGGTCAGCACGGTAATGGGCTCGCCCGTCTTGGAGACCAGCACGCCGAACTTGTTGTGGCCGATATGTTTGCTGTTGTTGAACATCCGGTTCTGCAGACGGTCACCAAGCTTGGCCCGCAATCTGGCGCGTGCAGCCTCGTTGGTCGTATCCCAGGTCTTGCCGTCTTCCGACTTGCCGGCAGTCGAAAGGATCAGGTGGATACGGGCATGATGGATGTCGATGAGGTCGATCAGTTCCTCGTCGTGAAGTTCGTAGAGCGCCAGATAGATATCCGCGTCCAGCTTTTCCGCGAGATCGAAGAAACCTTTGACCGTCTTCAGCGCATCGCCGCCCAGGAACCATCGCAAGGGATCGCGTCTGTCGGCGATGCGTCTGAGAACCTCGCTCTTCGATGGCGTCTTGCCATCGGGGGTCTTCAATTGCTTCCTCAGATTCTGGGTCGACAGGATGCCGTTGTTGAACGCCACCGTGGCCTTGCCAAAGCGGCCGGTCACCAGCAGTTCATCGGTCAAAACGGGCTCCCCGCAGAAAAAGAGGGGGATCGGGTCGCCTTTGTAGCGGGGCTTTCCGGCATCGTCGAGAAAGGGCGCAGTCGCCGAAGGCGGCACCGGCGAGCGCCCTGGACCGGCCAAGCCTACCGGTACGACCTCGTAGCGGACCTTGAATTCCCCTTCCCGCAGCACCGTCTCGTTGCGGCTGCGGCGAAGCGTAAGATCGCGCCAGGAAAATTTCTGGATGGGCCAGACGCTGGTATCCTGCTCCTCGCCCTTCGGATTGGACTGCGTGTCGAAAGCGACCCATGCAGGCAGGACACGCCTTGCAGCCTCATTGCCGGCAAGATCGAAGTGGATCCGGGTTATCATGAACCCGAGACAATCCTTGATGATCCCGTCAGTCCGCCAAGCCAGATAGCCGACTTCGTTGTTGCACCACGCATTCGCCTTGACGATCCTGGACATGGCCATCCCCTACCTTCTGACCATTTCCTAGCAGATCAAATTCGCAGGAATATTACAATCGCAAATCCATGCGTCGTTTTTATACCCGCCCTGATAGATAGTCGGGAAAGGATGTTTCAGAACCCCATCGATTGCTGCGCCGGTTCCGGCGGTGTCAGGTGTACACCCTCGAGCTCCAGCATGCGGGATTTCGAAGTCGAGCCGCCAGGAGCCGAGAAACCGCCGATCTTGCCGCCGGCGGCAAGCACGCGGTGGCATGGGATGATCAGCGCCACCGGGTTTTTGGCCATTGCCTGGCCGACGTCGCGAGCGGCCTCGGGACCGGCGCCGAGTTCCCTGGCGATCGCGCCATAGGTCGTCGTATGCCCCCAGCCGATCCGGCGGGCGGCGGCATAGATCTGCTTGAAGAAGTCGTCCTGACCATCGAGATCCAGCCTGACCTTCGAGAAATCGACTTCCTCGCCGGAAAAATAACGCTTCACGGCGTCGACAGCTTCGAGCACTTCGGGCGGAGGCGTGCCCGGCTCGGCCTCCGGCAGCCGGCGCCGCAGCAGCTTTTCGGTCGAATCCGCGCTTTTGGTCGGGAGCTGGAACCGAGTGATGCCGACATCATTCCAGGCGATGCCGCAGAAGCCGCCGGCAGTTTCAAAAATCAGGTACTGATGCATTGTCATGAGGAAACCTCCGCATTGCGATTGACCTTAAAATCGTGCCTTAGGTCCACGGATTCAACCCGTTTCTTGCCTGAAAGGACGAAGTTCTCGCAGAACTGTCAGTTGAAGTTCCCTGGCCGCTCCTTAAATTTTCCCCCATGAGCGGATCGCAAGCATTGGCTGGAAAAGCGCGCCTGACGGCGGAGAGGCTGCATACGCCTCCCGGCGGCGGACGCTTTGCGATATCGCGCCTGGCGCTCGGGCTTTTTCTCGTCGATCAGGACCGCCACCGGATCGCCGTCGGCTCTGACAAACGGCAGCATGTGCCTCTGAAAGCCGGCGAAGGCTGGATCCTGCCGGCGGGTGCGGCGGGTATTTGCGAATATGACGAGGCGCTGTCTTTCCTGAGACTTGAGGTGCCCGAAAACCTGCTCGCCGATGTGGGCTTCGAACGTCATTCGGATTTCAGGCCGGTTATCGGCACTTTCGACCCGCTGCTGGCGCAGCTTGCACACCAAACAGTGTCGATTGCCGGCCATGCGTCGGCGCTCTACGGTGAAACGATGCAATTGGCGCTCGCGGCGCACCTCGCCCAGATCCTGGCACCTGCCCGGCCGAAGCTTGTCGGCATCGACGACAAGCGGCTGCACCGCGCGCTTGCCTACATCCACGAAAACCTTTCGACCAACCTGTCACTGGAAGACATGGCAGCCGAAGCGGCGATGAGCCGTTTTCACTTTGCGCGGGCATTTACCAGGGCGCTCGGCAAATCGCCACTTCAATACGTCATCCGTGAGCGGATGGAGTTGGCAAAACTGTTCCTGAAGACCACGCGGCTGCCGGTCGCCTCCGTTGCGGCCCGGGTCGGTTATGAGGATGTCTCGCGGTTCGGCCAGCATTTCCGTCGCCACACGGGCAGGACGCCCGCTGCCTTCAGGGCCGATTGAAGCAATAATCGCATAACGAACGCCAAGATCTGCGCCTGTGCCGCTTCTGCGTAACCACCAAATTCCCGTCATTCTAACCAAGATGGGAGAACGCCATGAAAGCCGCTGCTTTTTCAACCTTCTGCGTCGCGATGATGACCTCCGCTGCCCTCGCGGAGGATATCCAGACCCGCAGCGTTTCCTTCGAGAACCAGGGCGCGGCGCTCGCCGGCACGCTCTATCTGCCACCGGACTACAGAGCCGGCGAGAAACGTCCAGGCGTGGTGGTTAGCGGCGCCTGGACCTCCATCAAGGAGCAGATGGCCGGCCGCTACGCCCGCGAAATGGCGGACCGCGGTTTTGCCGCACTCGCCTTCGATCATCGCGGCTGGGGACAGTCGGGCGGTGAAATCCGCTTCAAGGAGGATCCGGCCGAAAAGACCGGCGACATCGCTGCCGCGGCCGAATTCATGGCGACATTGCCGGAAGTGGATGCGGCCAACATCAACGGGCTCGGCATCTGCGCGTCGGCCGGATACATGGCAGCGGCGGCGACGGGCAATGGCAATTTCGCCGCCATCGCATTGGTCGCACCATGGCTGCACAACCGAGAGATCGTCGAGCAGGTCTATGGCGGGCCGGACGGCGTTTCTAGGCTGATCGACACGTCACGCGAGGCGGTGGCCTCCGAGCGCCGGGGTGAACCAAGGATCGTCACCGCCGCCAGCACGACCGACAAGGCCTCGCTCATGTATCAGGTCCCCTATTACACGGAGGCCAATCGCGGCCTTATCCCGCAATATGACAACCGCTTCAACCTCGCCTCCTGGGAGCCGTGGCTGACCTACGATTCCGTTTCTCTCGGGGCAAAGCTCGACAAGCCGACCTTGATCGTTCATTCGGAGGGAGCTGCCGTGCCGCAGGGTGCGCATGCGTTTTACGCGCTGCTGCCGGGCGAGAAATCGGAACTCTGGCTCGACGGTATCAGTCAGTTCGACTTCTACGACCGGTCGGAACCGGTGACGATTGCGGCGGACGCCGCGGCAGCGCATTTCACCCGCGCCAACGCGTCTCGGCAGATCGATCCCGAGGACCGTGCGGCGATCATCGACACGATCACCGATATCGCCGCCGGCGCCGACCGGCATCAATGGGATCGGGTACGTCGCGCCTTCGCCGACGAGGTGACGCTTGACTATACGAGCCTTTGGGGCGGCAAGCCGATTGCCCAACCGGCCGATGAGGTGATCCGGCAATGGTCCGGTTTCCTGCCGGGTTTCGACGAGACGCGGCATCTCGTGACCAATCATACGATCACGGGCTTACAAGGCGAGAAGGCGACCGCCGAGGCCGATTTCCAGGCGACCCATCGCATCGGAACTGATCTCTGGGTGCTGATCGGCAGTTACCGCTACGAGCTCGCCAAGGTTAACGGCAGCTGGAAAATTTCCGCCCTGACCATGATTGCGACGGACGAGACCGGCGACAGGGCGCTCACCCAGCGCGCCGCCGAACGCGCGCCGAAAACCCGCTGAACTTGAGGAGGACCAGGCGGCGGCCGACAGCTTTTCTGGCAGGCTTATCCGCTAAAACCGATGCCGGAGCGGCTCGCAAGTTAACCATGATTGCAATTGTTCCGCATTTGTTCTTTACTCATCCAAGGAGTCTCGCTAAAAATCATTCAACGGCATGAGGTCGCATTACTATGACGGTAGCAAGATGAGCTTGCGCAAGCACGCTAGCCAGCTCTCGTTCCCCTTTGGCGAGAGCTGGCAGCTACCCAACCGGCCAGAACGACGGAAGAGCAAGCTGATGTTCGTGCTCAAGCCTTCCGCTCCCCTCGGTCTCATCATGCATGGCGATGCCATGATTCACGCGACAAACCAGAATACTCGCGATGCCTATCCCGCCGATCTTCTTCATATGAGCCTGCTTTGCATGGAAGAGTTCGATGAGCCGCCCGCGACGCTTATCGAGGCAACCAGGATGGTCATGGCCGGTATCCGGGCAAGGCCTATTCCGATCACCCTCGACAGCAGCGGCCTGTTCGGAGACAGGCGTCACCTCGCCCTGTATCGCGCCAAGGGTAATCCGATTGTCAACCAGTTCGCGCAGATGCTGCGTCATGCCCTCACCCGACACAACCTACCGAATGTCTGGATGGCGGACGCCGCCCCGCATGTGACGCTGATCTATGGCTGCGGCCGAATTGAACCCATGCCTATCGAGCGGAACTACGCCTGGATCGCCGGGGAATTCATGCTGGTCTACAGCCATTATGGCGAAACCCGGCACGAGGAATTCGGGAGATGGAGTTTCGATCCGAATGCCCCTGCTTATCCGATGCGGCCAGAACAGCTCCGCATGACGATTTGACGGAAAAGAATTTCGTGAACATGTCGGGCCGACGGGAGCGCGGGCGTCCTGTGGCCGGTCACCCATTACCAGGAGAGAGCAATTGGTCATCCAGAAACATAAAATCGTGCCCCATCTCTGGTTCGAGAACGACGCCGAAGAAGCGGTCAATTTCTATGTCTCGATATTCGACAATTCAAAGATCACCGATGTCTCGCGCTTTGGCGACGCCGGTCCTGGCTTGAAAGGTTCGGTGATGGCGATGGGCTTCGAACTCGAAGGGCAGAGCTTTGCCGCGATCAACGGCGGACCTTTGGCGAAGTTCAACGGCGCGGTTTCCTTCCTTGTCCATTGCGAGACGCAGGATGAGATCGACCATTATTACGGCAAGCTCGTCGAAGGTGGCCAGCAGCAGCCCTGCGGATGGCTGACGGATCGTTTCGGCCTCGTCTGGCAGGTCAACTATGCCAGGATGGCGACAATGCTGACGGATAGCGACAACGCCCGCGCCAGTCGTGTCATGCAGGCCATGTTCTCGATGAAAAAGATCGAAATTGCCAAACTGGACGCTGCCTACGCGGGGTGACGCAACGCCACCCGCCGATATCAGACCTTGATCGCGAGGCGCAGCCCACCCCAGTGACGCCCGTTGACGGTGATCGGAGCGGAAATGTCCTTCATCAGCACGAACTGGCCGCCGCCCATGTCTCGACGGTAGGTCTGCAGCAGGAAAGGTTCCTTGTTGCGACCGGCCGCCAGGCCGACACGGTCGTTGAAGATGCGCCGGTTGCGGCAGTTGGCGGTATTCCAGGTCACGTCGCCGGGACGCTGGCGCTGCGAAAATTTTCGATTATGGGTCGGCAGATAGCCGTTTTCGTCGATGGCCGCACAAAATGCCACCTGCGGGTCGCTTTCGGCTGCTTGTTCCTGGATCGGCGGCAGGACGGCGTCGGTGAACTCCGTAAAGCGCGTCATGTATTGCACGGGATCGCTGCCGGGGATCGCCGCGTATTGCCGATCGAACAGGGCGCCAAGATCGATGCGGCCGGATTTGACGGCCGCCTCGAAGACGGACGAAACCTCGGCGGCATAGGCCATCACGGCGCGGATATGGGGGCTGTCCGGCGTCTCGATGCCGACGCTCGCCGTCGTCTGGATCATCCGTTCGGAAATCGTCACCACCTCGCCGACGCGGGAAGAGGTCTGCTGCAGCTGGTCGTTGGATTTCAGGATCGCGCTTGCGGCGGAAGCGATCGAAGAGGCGAACTCGCCGCATTGCCGGTCGACGGTCTCGGTGGTCCCGGCAAGCGAAGACGCGTTGTCGAGGATCTGGGTCATGACGCCTTCGACGCCCTTGAATGAGCCCTGGACCTTCATCGCGGTCGTCTTGACGCCCTCGGCCGACTGGCTGGCGCCTTCGCCGGCCGTCACCAGCCGATCGATGCGGCTGTTCAGTTGATCGAGCGTGACCTGGATCGAACTTGTGGTCTGGGAAGTCTGGAGCGAAAGCGCCCGCACTTCCGCGGCGACAACGGCAAAACCCTTGCCGGCTTCGCCAGCACGGGCCGCTTCGATCGCGGCATTCAATGCCAGGAGGTTCGTCTGCCGGGCAATCATGCCGATCGCGTCCGCCAAACGTCCGACGTCTCCGAGCGCTGTGGAAAACAGCTTGATCTCGGCGCCGATTTCCTGCGAGGCATGCACCATGTGGTCGATCGCCGTGATCGAGCCGGAAAGCTGCTCAGCCTGCTCGCCGAGCACCTTGCGAGCGTTCGCCGTCAGCTTGTCGGATTCCTGGAGGGAACGGGCAACATGGCCATTGGCGTCCGCGATCGATTGAGCGGACTGGGTCAAGCGACCAAGCAATTTCGCATGTTCCGAGGATTGCGTCGCCGTATCCTGGATGGCGCCGGCGATATCGACCAGATGAAGGCCAAGCGCGGAAGCCTCGTTTGCAAGCTTGGCGACGGATCGCTTCAACGCCTCGCCGTCGACAGCCATGGGCTCAGACGGCACTTCTTCCCTGACAACCTGTCCGACCAAATCCACATCTCCCGAATATTAGGGGAATATAGGATATCTATGGTTAACGGACAGTTGCCGCGGGTATCTCGCAAAGACATATACTTTAGGCTGAGATACGACACCCCCTCCCGGCCGGATAAGGCGGGAAAGACGGATTAGCCGAGACGATCGAAAGCCTTCGGATCGATGCCGAGGGTGGTCAGGTCGACGTTGCTCGGACGGCGATGGTTTTCAACGGCAGCCGAAACCGAGATTGCGGCGCTCATAACTGCAAAGGCGCGGCCAATGGCGCTGCCACGGGTCTTCTTCTGTACGGACATGTGAAACTCTCCTTTTCGTTCTGCTAAGATATGATGTCTGTGCTGTTTTTGTGCAATGCACAACGAAACAGAGGAGCCATGCAACTGTCACATAACAACCGTTAACCACGCCGGATGGCTTGCGTGGCGAGGGTTGTGCTTGGTATCGGTCGAGCCCAAATGAAGAGGCTTCGATGGCAATCACGATCTACGGCATCAAGAACTGCGACACGATGAAGAAAGCGCGCGACTGGCTCGACCGCAAGGGCGTCACGTACACTTTTCACGATTACAAGGCTGAAGGGATCGACCGGGCGCATCTCGATACCTGGACGGACCGTGCCGGCTGGGAAATCGTGCTCAACCGCGCCGGCACCACGTTCAAGAAGCTCGACGAAACGGACAAGGCAAACCTCAATCGGGAGAAGGCGATCGCGCTGATGCTTGCCCAACCTTCGATGATCAAACGGCCGGTGCTGGAAGCGGAGGGAAAGCTGATCGTCGGCTTCAAGCCGGAGATTTACGAAGAAGCCTTTTCCAAGATCTGAATCCAGGATTCGAGCCATGTCCAAGACAACCCGCGCCACCCAGATGCTCGAAAAGGCCGGTATCGCCTTTGCCACCGTCACCTATGACTACGACCCGAATGCGGACCGGATCGGGATGCAGGCGGCGGAGGCGATCGGCGAGGAGCCGCGCCGTGTCCTAAAGACGCTGATGGCGGAAGTGGACGGCAAAGCGGTCTGCGTCGTGGTGCCGTCGGACCGTGAAGTCTCGATGAAGAAGCTTGCAGCGGCATTCGGCGGTAAGTCGGCGAACATGATGAAGCCCGCCGATGCGGAACGGGCGACCGGTTATCATGTCGGCGGCATCAGCCCTTTCGGTCAAAAGAAACTCGTGCCGACCGCGATCGAGATCACCGCGCTCGACGAGCCGCATGTCTTCATCAATGGCGGCCAGCGCGGACTGCAGGTGCGGCTCGACCCGAAGGCGGCCCGCGACGCACTGAAGGCGGTCGCAGCGCCGCTGGTGGCATGATGGTGATCATGAGTGAAATGACTTCGACCCTTCGAATTCTCGAGCCCTATCCCGGCATCTTCGCCTATTACGATGGCCGGGTGCCCGGCAAACGGCTGCATGCGAAAAGCGCAAACTGGCTGGACGACGGCGCCTATTCGCTGGGCGTCGCGTCCTATGCGATCGTCGATCAAGGCGAGGCGCTGGTCTGTGACACCCATATCTCGCTCAGTCACGCTAAAGCGATCCGCACCCATCTGGAAGGGCTCGGCGTCAGGAAGATCCGCGTCGTGCTCAGCCACTGGCACAAGGATCATATTGCTGGAAACGCGATCTTTGCCGATTGCGAAATCATCGCGCTGACGCTGACGGCCGAGAAGCTGAAAGAAAACCGCGAGAAGATCGAAAGCGCCAATCCACCGATCTCACCTCTCATCATGCCGACGACGCTGTTCGATGGCCAATTCGGTCTCACGGTTGGCCGCCGTCGGATCGAGCTGCATCATTTCGCCATCCACAGCGCCGACGGCAACGTGATCTGGCTGCCGCAGGAACGGCTTCTGTTCGCCGGCGACACGCTGGAAGACACCGTCACCTATATTTCGGAAGCGGCCGAGATCGGTACGCATATCGGCGAACTCGCGCGGATGGCCTCCTGGCCGATCGCAAAAATCCTGCCGGCGCATGGCGATGCGGAGCGTATCGCGGCGGGCGGTTATGGGCCGGACCTGATCGACGCCAACCGCGCCTATCTGCGCCGTATGGCGGGCGCCATCGCCGCCGGCAAGGATATCGATCCCTCGCTGAAGTCGCTCGTCGCAGAAGAGATCGCCTCGGGCGCCGTGCTTTATTTCTCGCCCTACGAGGAGGTTCATGCCAGCAACATTGCTGCGGTCAAGGCGGCGCTGCAGCGCTGACCGGCCGGATGAACCGGCGGATCAAATCATCACGGCCATTTCGCCGACCATTGCTTGAGAGCGGCAAGCGCCGGTGCCGGCCATCTGCGGACCGCCGGACGCAGGATGATCTTCTTTCCCATCGGCTTCCAGGCGAGATAAAGCTTTCTCGCCGAAATATCGGCGGCGACCAGCGCCTCGACCTCGGTGCACATATGCGGCATGCAGGCTTCACCGATATAAAAACCGTTCTTGAACGCTCCGCTGCCGGGTCCGGTGATGGAGTTCTCGAATTCCTGTCGATGCTCGCCAAGCATGGCGTTTGCCGTATCGGCGATCGGACCAATGCCGAGAAGTTCGGAAGGGTGCTCCGCCTTCTTCATGTCATCCCACCCCATCGTCGCATTCGGCTGGAAGGCGACCTTGCCTGCCTCGGCGAAACCTTTTCCGGGCGTCCAGGTCCAGCGCAGGCTCGGCTGTCCGGGGATGGCTTCGGTTGCAAGCAGAAGGTGATCGCCCTCTGCCGCAATCGAAGCGGCACCGCGGCAATCGTCCATCGGCTCGTCGACGCGCAGCTCTCCGCCCGGTGGAAACGAGACGACCAGGGGTGAACCCGGGCATGCGTTGCCGCCGTCCGAACTCACCACCACGACGAATGGTACGCCCGCGACCAGACCGACATTGTCGATCAGCAGGAAGCGATTGGAATGGACCTGCCTGCCGTCGATCGTCAGTTTCTCCTCATCGGCATCGGATGTGATGGCCACCTGATGGTCGAACATGGTCGCTGCAAAATCTGCCGAGAGACTGACGGAGGCCGAGGCGCCGAAGAGAACGGCGCATAACAAGGCGGTTTTCATGAACATCGATCCCTGAGCTTCAATTTTGCCCCAAACCTCTTTAAGTCTCTTCGATGACAGAAATCAGGTGAGGTCTCTCATGACAATCGTGCCGAATTTTCAAACCGTCGTCGATCCTCAAAAGCTCGAAAAGCTGGCGGAAGTGGCCATCAAGGTGGGCTTGCGCCTCGAGAAGGGCCAGGATCTGGTGATCACGGCACCGATCGCCGCCCTGCCGCTCGTGCGGCTGATCACCAAACACGCCTATATGGCCGGTGCCGGCATCGTCACGACCTTCTATTCCGACGAGGAAACGACGCTGGCGCGTTACGAATATGCGCCCGACGGCAGCTTCGACAAGGCATCCGGCTGGCTCTATGACGGCATGGCCCAGGCCTATGCCAACGGTGCCGCACGACTTGCCATTTCCGGCGACAATCCGATGATGCTCTCCGGCCAGGACGCGGCCAAGGTAGCGCGAGCCAACAAGGCCAATTCCATGGCCTACAAGCCGGCGCTCGAAAAGATCGCCAATTTCGACATCAACTGGAACATCGTTTCCTACCCCAACCCCTCCTGGGCGCGCCAGGTCTTCCCCGACGTTCCGGAAGACGTCGCGGTCGGCAAGCTGGCGGACGCGATCTTCGCCGCCTCGCGCGTCGATCTCGCCGATCCGGTCGCGGCTTGGGCCGAACATAACGGCAATCTCAAGAAGCGCTCCACCTGGCTCAACGGCGAGCGCTTTTCCGCGCTCCATTTCACCGGCCCGGGCACCGACCTGACGGTTGGGCTTGCCGATGGCCACGAATGGCATGGCGGGGCGTCGACGGCCAAGAACGGCATTACCTGCAACCCCAACATTCCGACCGAAGAAGTCTTCACCACGCCGCATGCGCTGAAGGTCGAAGGCCATGTCTCCAGCACCAAGCCGCTCTCGCACCAGGGCACGCTGATCGACAATATTCAGGTGAAGTTCGAAGGCGGCCGGATCGTCGAGGCGAACGCTTCGAAGGGCGAGGAAGTGCTGAACAAGGTGCTCGATACCGACGAAGGCGCCCGCAGGCTCGGCGAAGTGGCCTTGGTGCCGCATTCCTCGCCGATCTCCAGGAGCGGCATCCTGTTCTACAACACCCTGTTCGACGAAAACGCCTCCTGCCACATCGCGCTCGGCCAGTGCTATTCGAAATGCTTCCTCGACGGTGCGTCGCTCAGCCAGGACCAGATCAAGGCCCAGGGCGGCAATTCGAGCCTGATCCACATCGACTGGATGATCGGCTCCGACAAGGTCGATATCGACGGTCTGCGCGCCGACGGCGCCAAGGTGCCGGTGATGCGCAAGGGCGAGTGGGCCTGATTAGCTCATGATCCGTTGACCATATGTAGTTTTTAAACTACATATGGTCCGTGTTCGAGCTCAAGCAGACGGAAACGTTTCTGAAATGGCGCACGCGTCTGAAGGACGAGCGTGCTCGCGCATTGATAGCCTCGCGTCTGGACCGGCTCGCTTTCGGGCATGCCGGAGATGTGGCCCCCGTCGGCGAAGGTGTCAGCGAACTGCGCATCCATCATGGGCCGGGTTACCGCGTCTATTTTCAGCAGCGCGGTGACATCCTAATCGTTCTTCTGTGCGGTGGCGACAAAAGCAGCCAGGCAAAGGACATCAAGGCTGCAAAGCGACTGGCGATGGAATGGAGTGAGTGATGGCTGAAAAACTAACCGTTTACGATCCAGCCGAAGACCTGGGCTCCGATCAGGCGATTGCGGCATTTATGGCCGAAGCTTTCGAGACGGAGGACGCGGCCTACATTGCGCATGCCTTAGGGGTGGTTGCCCGTGCCAAGGGGATGATGCAGATTGCCAAAGACACCGGTCTTTCCCGAGAGCAGCTCTATCGTTCCTTTAGCGCCACCGGAAACCCGACGCTCAAGACGACGATTGCAGTGATGAAATCGTTGGGGATCGAGTTGACCGCCAAGGCCCATTCCTGATCAGGCCGACCAAGACCGTCGCTATCGCCGATGTGGGCCGAACGGCCTATCGCAGCGCCTGGAGCGCCGCCTTCACGCGCTCCAGATGCCGCCGGCGCTTGTCGTCGGTGGCGCGGTCCATGTCGTGCAGCGCCAGCATGCGGAAATCGACTTTTCTATTGCAGAAGATCGCAATGCCGCGCCTGAGTTGGCGGCGCACGGGATCTCCCATATAGAACTTCACTACCCACCAGGGCGAACCTGTGGTCGTGAAGGCCCAGAAATGGCGGATGTTGGTGAGCAGGGGCACGATCCTTCCGCCTGCCTTGTCGTGGCGGAAGGCGACACCTGGCGCGAAGACCCGGTCGAAGAAACCCTTCAGCACCGCCGGCAGGTTGAACCACCATTGCGGAAAGACCAATATCAGCGCCTCGGCCTTCTGCAGCCGCGCCACGAAATCCGCCACCTCCGATGTATCATAGGGCACATCGAAGTAAGCGCGCCGTTCGTGTTCCGTCAGCCGCGGATCAAAACTCTCCGAATAGAGATCGAGCAGGTCCACCGTATGGCCGTTCGCCTCCAGCGTCTCGCGTGCCACGCGGGCAACCGAATGCGCAAAACTTTCCGGCAGCGGATGGGCAAGCACCAGGAGCACATGCATCAGAAGAGCGTGCCCTGTTTTGGCGCGCCTCCGGGCGGCTCCGGTTTCGCCGGTCGCTTCTTGGGCTGAGGCGCCGCAACGGGAGGATCGGCCAATTCGCCGCCCTCACCTGTCACCGCCGTAATCCGGCCGTCGGCAAATTCCACGGAGATCGCCTGCCCCTCGCCAATGCCGGCAGCGCGTGTCAGCGGCCGATCGTCCTCGCCGCGCACCACGGCAAAGCCGCGCTTCAGCACGTTCTTGTAGGAGAGCGATTGCAGCACGCGGTCCTGCGCGGTGATCGCCGCACGGCTGCGGATCAGCGTGTGCGAGATCGCCGTATCCGCATGACGGGCCATTGACGTGAGGTGCAGGCGCCCGCGCTGCAACTGGCCGAGCAATCTTGCCGGGAGCGCCGAAAGCGATGCGCCGGCCTTGGCAACGCGGTTGTTCTCCTTCAGCAATTGCCGTTCCAGACAGCGGTCGCCGCGCGTCAACCGGTCGGCCAGCAACTGCCGCTGCTGGGCAAGGCGGTTGGTCAGCAGTTCCAGCCGCAGCCCGGAAGAGGCTCGTTCGAAGCTGCGGCGCTTGACCACCGTGGTGCGCTCCAGCCCGCGGCCGAGACCGGCCGCCGCTTCGTCGAAACGCCGGCGGGGCAAAGCCAGCAGCTGGTCGAGCGAGGGAAGCGCGCGGACCAGCGCACGGACCGACTGACGGCTCTGGTCCATCTGGCGGCTGGCGGCGCCCCGCAAGCGGGCGGTTAGATTGGCGGCCTGCGCTTCCAGATCCGCCTTGACCGGCACCGCCATTTCAGCGGCCCCTGTCGGCGTCGGCGCACGGATGTCGGCGGCGTGGTCGATCAGCGTCCAGTCAGTTTCGTGGCCGACGGCCGAGATCAACGGGATCTCGCTCTCCGCCGCGGCACGCACAACGGCCTCGTCGTTGAAACTCCAGAGATCTTCGAGACTGCCGCCGCCGCGCGCGACGATCAGGACGTCCGGCCGCTTGATCGGCCCGCCGGGCGCCATCGCATTGAAGCCACGGATTGCGGCCGCCACCTCGTCGCCCGATCCTTCGCCTTGCACCTTGACCGGCCAGACGATGACATGCACCGGAAAACGGTCGGCGATGCGATGCAGGATATCGCGGATGACGGCGCCGGTCGGTGAGGTCACGACACCGATCACCTGCGGCAGGAAGGGAAGAAGCCGCTTCCGGCTCTGGTCGAACAGACCTTCGGCCCCTAGCCTGCGTCGCCGCTCCTCGAGCAGCGCCATCAGCGCGCCAGCGCCTGCCGGTTCCAGGTTCTCGATGACGATCTGGTATTTCGAAGAGCCCGGGAAGGTGGTGATCTTGCCCGTGGCGATCACTTCCATGCCCTCTTCCGGGCGGAATTTGATACGGGGGAAAGTGCCCTTCCAGATCACGGCATCGATCCGGGCGCGATCATCCTTCAGCGAGAAATAGGCGTGGCCTGAGGAATGTTGGCCGCGATAGCCGGAAATCTCGCCACGTACCCGCACGTGGTCGAACGCATTTTCCACCGTGCGCTTGATCGAGCCGGACAGTTCCGACACCGAAAATTCGGTGAGGTTCGTGGGCGAATCGTTGTCGAGCAAACTGGTCATCCTTCCCTTCTAAAGGAAGAGCGCGGCGATTTCACCAGTTCCAGGCGGCGGAAACGGGGATGATGTGCCCTCAAAAAGAACGTTTCGAATGGCTCTTTCAATGACGCAACAAGGGCCGGCCCCGCGGACGGTTCGTGCCCAAGTCTTTGGCGATGCATCTTTTCTTCTGCCGAAGAAACTACATTTTCTTCTGCGGAAGGGCCGGAAGCCTGCGGTACAGCGCCTTTTTAAAGCATCGTATTTTCCCCGCCAGAAAGAGGAGAGCGACAATGACGGACAGCGATATTCAAGGAGATTTCGTCCATGCCCGACCGTTTCGCCAATACCCAAGCCTCGCTTTCCGGCCCCGCGTCTTCCGGCTTTGCGATCACGCCCAGCGACAGTGCAGATCTCCCGGAGGCGACGCGCGCTCTTTATGTGGGAACCGGAGGCCAGTTGTCCGTGCGGATGCTTTCGGGCGAGACGCTGACGCTTTCAAACGTACCGACCGGGGGCTTGCTTCCGTTGCGGGTGACCCGCGTATTTGCCACCGGCACGACGGCGGTGGCAATCGCCGGCCTCGTCTGAGGGAAATGGCGGGTGGCGATGCAGCCTAAACCCTTGCTGCTCCGCTTCGAGGACAGGCGGCAGGCAATGTCCGTGCTCGGTGAGATCGGCGTGGCGTTCGATGCCGTCTCGGGTGACGGCATCATCCGCAAGCCGACCGGGGAGACGGCCGAATTCGAGGGCGAGGTCGTCGCCCTCACCTGCCCGGTCTCCGGTTATCATGTCCGACTTGTCTGGAAGGGAGAGCTGCCGCGCGCGCTGGCACCATATCTTGTGAATCGCGGCGCTTCAGGCAAAGACCAGACCCATTGAGCATGGCTTAGCCGCACCGAATCAGATCGTATCGAAATCGTCGTGGGGTGCATTGACGCCCGCCACGCATCGGAACGAAAGCATTTGTTAGCACGTTGCTAATACGCTCGTCCCCTTGAGGCAGATGAGGAGATATCCGCGTGCTTTTCCTGACCGCTGCATCGATAGGCATCTGCGTCGGCATGATGCGGTCCGCGTTCTCGATCGCTTTCATCGCAGTCATGATCACCGCGACATTCGCGCTTGCGACCGCCGTGTCGCCCGGCCCGGCGTCCTATTTCAATCTGCTGATTGCGATCCTCGGCTACAATGCCGGATTGATTGCGTTCCTCACCGGCCTTTTCGCCCTGCAGACCCGCCGCGCGGCTTAAGGGCGTTTTATCCCGTTATCAATTCCCGTCCGGCAGCACCCTATAGAGGCGGAAACCGCTTTTGCTCGGTTGTCCGAACGGCTGCAGATAATCAGGCACCTGGCCGCGGGCGAGGCTGGCATAGAGCCCGTCCGGCTTGCGCCTGATCAAGGCGTCGGTCTGCGGATCTGTCTTGCAGAAAGCGAGCGCCGTCACGCCGGCACCTCTCAGAAAGGCCTTTGCTTCGCCTGGCTGGGCGAGACCTATGTAGAGTTCCGTCAGCATGCCTTTCTGGTTACGATGATAAGGTGCCGACAGGGCCCTGTGAGGGGTCCAGCGCAGGATATCCGCCCCGCTGTTGGAGGGCGCGACTATGACGCCCGTGGGCAAGGTGTTCAATGCGGCCATGTCCGCTGGATCACCGCACTCACCGACTTCGCCGCCGAAAATGCCGGCGCCGGAGAGCGCCCGCATGTCGGCCGCTTGCTTCCAGCCATTGACCGCAAGGACGCCGCCCAAGGCCCAGACGACAGGCACGGACATCAGCACGGCGCTGATATAGGCAAAGGCTGTGCTGGGGTTCTCGGGATCGGCCGCGGAGGCGCGCCGCAGATCAGCGATCAACAGCGACAACGGAAGGATGGCCAGCATGTTGGAAAAGAAGGCGCCCCGCACCTGCAGCAGCGCGATCCCCCATGATGCCCCGATCAGCGCCAGCAGCACGAGATGGAGTTCCGTCTCCTCGCGCTTCAGGCTGCGGACAAGGCAGACGACGATCGCAAAGAGCCCGACGGCGTAGAACCCACCGACCATTTCCGGCTCTGCCTGGGCTTCGGCGAAGACCGAGCGCGCCTCCGTGACGCCGTTCAGCCATAGCTCGACCAATAGCGGATCGAGCGTGCCGAGCGGATCGCCGAGGCATTGCGGCGCGATGATGCGGGCCGTCAGCAGCAGCACCCCGCCGGTGACACCGGCCAAGGCGACGCGGAAAGGGCGACTGCGCTGTTTCGGCAGGCTTGCGAGGAGAAAGAGCGCAGCTCCTCCCAGTGCGGAAAGCGCATAGAAGCCGAGTGAAAAGTTATCGCAGGTGACGACCGCATAGGCGCGCGGCGGGATCGTCAGGAAAAAGGCAGCCGAGACGGACAGCGCCAGCGACAGGCCGAAGAAACGGGCCGGCCGGGAAAATGCCCGGCCATGCCAAACCCACTGAAGCGCGACGCACACACAGACGACAGCAACAAAAGGTGTCGTTTCGACTCCGATCGCCAGTGCCAGCGCGCAGGCGATGGCCGCGACGATATAGCTCGACGCCCGCTTCTGCGGATCGACCAGCATGGCGGCGATCCACATGACGAGCGTGAGCTGGACGTTATGATGGTCGATGGAACCGGGCTTGAAGCGGACGCAGCCGAGGACGAACAGTGCCCCAAGGCCGAGCGCGATGTGCATGGTCGCAACGCCGGCCAGTCTGCGGACAGCCAGGCCGAGCGGCAGGAGCAGAAGCGGCGCCAGAAGCAGAGGCCAGATCGTGACGACGACGGCCTCGGCCTTGCCCGGAGTGAGGAAGAGCGAAAACAACCGGATCAGCAGCGCGATCGGCAGATCGATCAACCGCGACCAATGCATCAGTGTGCCGCCTTCGATACCGAGCCGGTACTGGGTCAGGTCGAACCAGTTCTGGCCGCCGAGAAAATCCCTGATCTCGACGAGCCGCATGACGTCGTCATTGTCGGCTCCGACGTAATCCTTGGCATCCGAGAGAAAAAACGCGAGAGCTATGACGGCGGCGATGGCCGCATAAAGAACCACCGCCGGCAGAAGCCGCGACAGTAGCTGCACGGCGGGCCGGCCTGCCGCCCTCGATAGGGGTCTGTCTGCCATGTTTTCCGTCATCTTGGTGCGGACTTTTCGCCTGTTCGAGGGTTGAGGAAACCTAGCCTTAACCTTCCCAAGAAATAGTAAAGCCTGCGGCACGGGAAATTCCCGCGTTCGGTTTTCCGTGTATCGAGTGAAAAACATGAGCGACGCCCTGACCGGCCATTTCGACATCGCGATCCTGCTGCCCTGCTATAACGAGGCGATGACCATCGCCGGCGTGGTGCGCGGTTTCCGCGAGGCGCTTCCCGGTGCCCGGATCTATGTCTACGACAACAATTCCACGGACGGCACCGCCCTCCAGGCGATGCTCGCGGGCGCCCTCGTCATGCGCGAGCGCCGGCAGGGCAAGGGCCATGTGGTGCGCCGCATGTTCGCCGACATCGAGGCGGATATCTACATCATGGCCGACGGGGACGGCACCTATACGCCGCAGGATGCGGAGGAACTGGTCCGCACGCTCTTGACCGAGCGCGCCGACATGGTGGTCGGCACCAGGCGCGGCGTGCATGCGGATGCCGGGCGGCAGGGCCATGCGGCCGGCAACCGGCTGTTCAATTTCCTCTACCGGACGATGTTCGCGCCCGACTTCACCGACATCTTCTCCGGTTACCGGGCCTTCTCGCGCCGGTTCGTGAAGAGCTTCCCGGCTGTCTCCGGCGGATTCGAGATCGAGACCGAAATGTCGGTGCATGCCTCGCTGCTCAAGCTGCCGGTCTGCGAGATCGAGCTCGATTACGGAAGGCGGCCCGAAGGCTCGCATTCCAAGCTCTCGACCTTCAAGGACGGCGCCAGGATCCTCTGGATGTTCGCGATGCTGATGAAGGAGACCCGGCCGTTCGCGTTTTTCGGCCTGATCAGCGGCGCCTTCATGGCGGCGAGCCTGATCTTCATGGCGCCGGTCCTGGTCGCCTATTTTCAGACCGGCCTCGTGGAGCGCATGCCCACATGGGTGTTCTCGCTGGTGCTGATGCTGGTTTCCTTGCTGATCTTCACCGCCGGCCTGATACTCGATTCCGTGTCGCGCGCCCGCGCCGAACAGCTTCGTATCCACTACATGAGCCTGCCGGCCAGCGTGCATGTCGCCGATCCGGCACAGATCGCGGTCCGGGGGCCCAAGCCGGAACGGCGCAGGACCAAAGCGGCATGAACCGGGAAACCACCAACCGCATCCGCTTCGTCATCGAAGACCTGCTGCCGCCGATCCTCAGGGATTCGCCGCTTTTCCTCTGGCTCGCCAAGCGCGTCTGGGGCGACCATATCAGCCATCTCGCCAGCTTTCGGGAGCGGGCGCCGTTCCTGACGGAGGAGGAATACGCGGACCTCTACCGCAACCATCCGCGTGTCCATGAGGGCACGGACAATTCGGCGGCCTGCATCCGGCGGATCAATTCGATGATTACCGGCACAAGCGTCTGCGACGTCGGATGTGGCACCGGTGCGCTGCTCACCCATATCCGCGCCGCCCATCCCGAACTCACGCGTCTCGTCGGCGTCGATTTCGTCGTCGAGGACGCGGCCGCCATCGAAGGTGTTGAATACGTCGCCGCCAAGATCGAGGATCTGCCGTTTGCCGATGGCGAGTTCGATACCGTAGTCTGCACCCATGTGATCGAGCATGTGCTGGAATACAGGGAAGCGATTGCGGAACTCAGGCGGATCGCCAGAAAGCGGCTGATCATCGTCGTGCCCCGCGAACGGGAATCCCGCTACACGTTCAATCCGCATTTCAACTTCTTCGCCTACACGCATTCCTTCCTGCGTGCGGCCCATCCGGTGCCGGAGGTCTATGTCTGCGAAGATATCGGCCGCGATATCTTTTACAGCGAAGACCGGCCGGGCTGAGGATATTCGATGTTCGCCTCGCTTTCCCCCATCACCTGGCTCGGGCTTCTCGGAACGCCGCTGCTGATCGCCATGGGCCAGGTCCTGTTCAAGATGACCAGCTCCACCGCCGGTGACTTTTCGGTGCGCGGGCTCCTCGCGCTCGCCGCCAATCCGGTGCTGCTCGCCGCACTGGCGCTTTACGGTTTCGGCACGATCGTCTGGATCTACGTGCTCAAATCCGTACCGCTGACGCTCGCCTATTCCTTCATGGGGCTGACATTCTGCTTCGTGCCGCTGCTGGCGCAGCTTTTCTTCGGCGAACCGCTGACGTTCCGATATGCGCTTGGGACCGTGCTGATCTTTGCCGGTCTGCTGGCCATCAACGGCTGACCGCACGATGACCAGCCGCGCCCGGTTTGCCATTCTCCTCGCGCTGCTGATCATCATCGATGCACTGCTACTGCAGGTCCTGGCCACAGAGACCGAGGCCGGCACGCTTATAGACCGCCTGCTGTCTATAAGCGGCGGCCTGGTTGCTGCGCTGGCCCTGCACAGAATATTGCCCGCGGCTTCGGATCACGTGCGCCAGCCAGGTTTCTGGCCGCTCGTCACGATCGGCCTTGTGCTGAACTACGGAATTTTCGCAGCGCTGGCGTCACGCGCGCCGCAGGTGCAGCCGCTCGTGCATTTCGGCTTCGCCTGGGCCTGCGCGCTCGTCTTCGGCGGTTTCGGGCTCTACCGCATCCGTCGCTGGCGGGACTAGACCGCTTCCCACCCGTCGTGGCCGCCAGCACGGTAGATGGCGTCGATGAACCTCTGGTTCTTCAGCGAATTCTCCAGCGTCACGACTTCGACCGCCTCACCCTTGACTGCCTTCGCGAAGGCTTCCGCCTGGCGCTTGTATTGGCGGCTGTCCGGAAAACGGAATATCTGCGACACCGCGTGGTTCTGATTGGTGAGCTCGATTTCTTCGGCGCCCCAGCGGCCGGCATTGAACGGCGACTTGACCTCGATGTAGCCCTCGGTGCCGTGGAAGACCATCAGCTGGCGGGCGGCCATCTGGGTCGCGATATAGAACGTCATTTCGAACGAACCGAAATCTGCCTTGACGCTGGAATAGATATCCGTGCCGAAACCGGGATCGCGTTCCACCCGCGCCTGTATTCTTTGTGGTTCCTGGCCGGTCACGAAACGTGTGGTGATCGTCGGGTAGACGCCGATATCCGGCAGGGCGCCACCGCCGAGTTCCGGGATATTGCGCATGTTGGACGGGTCGCGGTTGAAATAGCTGAACGAGCCCTGCACGTGCTTCAACTCGCCGATCGCCTTTTGGCTCAGCAGTTCGCGCACCTTCAGCCAGACCGGTGCGTAAGTGACCATGAACGCTTCGCAGATCAGCTTGCCGGTGCGGTCGCGCACCTTGATCAGGTCCTCGATCTCGCTTGCCTTGATCGCGATCGGCTTTTCGGACAGCACGTGCTTGCCGGCTTCAGCGGCCTTGATCGACCATTCGACATGCTGGCTGGAAGGCAGCGGAATATAGACGGCGTCGATGACGTCGGAGGCCAGCATCTCTTCGTAGGAACCGAAGGCATGCGGGGCACCGAAACGGTCGGCAAGTGCCCGCGCCTTGGCGAGATCACGGCTGGCAAAGGCGGTGACGACGCAGTTCTCCGCGTCCTGGATCGCCGGCACCACTTGTTCATGGCCGATCCTGGCAGTCGACAGGATTCCGAAACGCAGCATGTGAACCTCCCTATGGCATTGCTGCCGCACCTTATTGGCCTGCCGGCACCCACGCAACGGCAGGCCGGATGCGACGCTTGAAAAAGTGATCGCCCGCCCCAAAATAGAGACTGGTCGGCGGCGGAACATCGGCTAATCTCAGGCTCCTTTCCCAAGCTCATCCCACTCACTTAAAAATTTTGGAGGAATATCATGGAGCTGCGCGCACTCGGCCGGACCGGCCTTTCCATTTCCCCCGTCGTTCTCGGCGGCAACGTGTTCGGCTGGACCGCCGACGAAAGGACGTCGTTCGACATCCTCGACCGGTTCTTCGATGCCGGCTTCAACACGATCGATACGGCCGACAGCTACAATCGCTGGGTGCCCGGCCATGTCGGTGGCGAGTCCGAAGCGATCATCGGCAAATGGCTGAAGAGCGGCGGCACCTCCCGCGACAAGGCAATCATCGTCACCAAGGTCGGATCCGACATGGGCCAGGGCAAGAAGGACCTGTCGGCCAAGTGGATCCTCGAAGAGGTGGAAAATTCCCTGCGTCGCCTGCAGACCGACCATATCGACCTCTATCTCGCCCACTGGCCGGACGAGGCCGTGCCTTACGAGGAAACGCTCGGCGCCTTCGCCAAGCTGAAGGAACAGGGCAAGATCCGGGCGATCGGCTGCTCCAACCTCGACGCGAAAATGCTGCAGGATAGTTTCGACGCTGCCAAGAAAGCCGGCCTGCCGCGCTACGACGTGCTGCAGCCGCAATACAATCTCTATGACCGCGACACGTTCGAAGGCCCGCTTGCCGACCTTTGCGTCAACGAAGAGATCGGTGTCATCAACTATTACGGCCTCGCTTCCGGCTTCCTCACCGGCAAATACCGCGATAAGGCCGACACCGAAGGCAAGGCGCGCGGCGGCAAGGCGCTCGGTTATCTCAACGACAAGGGCCTGCGCATCCTCGCAGCCCTCGACGAGGTTTCGGTCGAAACCAATGCCGAGGTCGCCTCGATCGCGCTCGCGTGGCTGATCCAGACCCGCGGCGTCACCGCGCCGATCGCCAGCGCCACCAGCGTCGGTCAGCTCGACGCGATCATCGCCGCCGGCAACCTGACGCTTTCGGCCGACCAGATGAAGCTGCTTAACGAGGCCAGCGCCTGATCAATTCGGCGGGCGCCGCGAGACGCCCGTCAGTTTTTGCGATTACAGAAGGAGGCTCTCATGGAAATGAGGAAGCTCGGAAAAGAACTGACCGTGTCCGCCGTCGGTCTCGGCTGCATGGGCATGAGCCATGGTTACGGCGGCCAGGACGAACAGGAAGCGATCAGGACCCTGCACCACGCCGTCGATCTCGGCGTCAATTTCTTCGATACGGCAGAAGTCTACGGTCCTTTCAAGAACGAGGAACTGCTCGGCAAGGGACTGAAGCCCTTCCGCGACAAGGTGTTCATCGCCACCAAATTCGGTTTCAAGATCGACCCGAATGCCTCCGACGCTCGGGCAATGTCCGGCCTCGACAGCCGGCCGGAACATGTGCGCGACGTGGCTGAAGCCTCGCTGAAGCGCCTCGGCGTCGAGGTGATCGACCTTTTCTACCAGCACCGCGTCGACCCGAACGTGCCGATTGAGGATACGGTCGGGGCGATGGCCGATCTCGTCAAGGAAGGCAAGGTGCGTGCGCTCGGCCTTTCCGAAGCGGGTGCCGCCGCCATTCGCCGCGCCCATGCGATCCACCCGATCACGGCGCTGCAGAGCGAATATTCGCTCTGGACCCGCGAGCCGGAAGGCGAGATCCTCGACACCTGCCGCGAACTCGATATCGGTTTCGTGCCGTTCAGCCCGCTCGGGCGAGGTTTCCTGACCGGCAAGATCCAGAAGCCGGAGGATTTCGGTCCGGACGACTTCCGCAACACGCTGCCGCGCTTCAGCGCCGAGAACATGGCCGCCAACGCCGCTCTGGTGAAGATGCTGGAGGACATGGCAGTCCAGAAGGGCGTCACAGCCGCGCAGCTGGCGCTGGCCTGGGTCCTCGCGCAGGGCGATTTCATCGTGCCCATCCCGGGCGCCAGAAAAATCCCGCATCTGGAACAGAACGTCGCGGCGACGGAAATTTCGCTCTCGGCGGACGAGCTTAAGACGCTTGGCGACCTGCTTGCTCCTGAGAAATTTTCCGGGACCCGCTATGCGGCGCAGGCGATGGCGTGGACCAACCGCTAAATTTGCCCTTGCTAACGCAAACTCGGGCTTCCATCTTTTCGTGTTAGTATGCTGGCGCTAACGATGGGAGAAGATCGATGTCCGAGGAGCGGGCCGTTCAGGCGGTGATCCATCTCTATGTGGACGGAATGACGTTTGCGCATGAGGCGGCGCTCCGAAAGGCTTTCCACCCCAAGGCCTGTATCATCGGCAATTACGACGGCGCGGTCGAATGGCTGTCGCTCGACGACTTCATCGGGGCGGTCACATCGGAAGGTGCAGCACCCGCCGATACACAGCCGCTGATCCAGATCGAGGCGCTCGACGTCACCGGCGATGCCGCAACGGTGAAGGTGGTCGATCAGTTCGCCGGCATGCGGTTCTCGGACTATCTCTCGCTTCTGAAGATCGACGGCCGCTGGATGATCGTCAACAAGCTCTATCACCTGCATTCGTGAACGGTCCGCCGTCGCTTATCGTTTAAGCGCCGGAAAGCCGACGTAGTGCTCGGAATGATCGCCTTCGTTGTTGGGCATTCCGATCTTCGTAAGTACGCCCCGCGGTTCGGCGAAGCTGCGGATGCGACGGGCGGGCTTTTCGTGCCACTGGATGTTCATCGCCCAGAGTTTCGGAAAGACCATGATCGACGCGTAAGGCAGGTGGTCGTGGATCCACCAGGCCATCTTCTGCCAGTCGCCGTCGTCGTGATAGTTGTCGACCAGCCAGGGGAAAACGACGCAGGCGGTGGCGCCCATGAAGCCCTGGGCATCGCGCCGGTCCCAGATATGGTCGGCCGCCGTGTTGACATTGGAGGAGCAATTGAGATTGTTCTTGTTGCCGAATTCGTTGACCTTAGCGCAGCGATAACCGGAGCGCAGGTGCAGCCGCCCAAACGTTGCCTGTAAGGGTTCCAGCAGTTCCTCGCAAAGATGCCGGCCAACCTCGACCGCCAGGTCCGGATCTTCCGGGATGTTTGGGATCGCGTAGAAATTGGCGATCTCCGAAAACAGGAAATCGCGGAAGAAGAAGTTCTTGGACAGCCTCACCCGGCCGAGTTCCTCCAGCCCTTTCATCGATCCCGGTGTGCGCATCGTTCCTCCAACAAAAAAGCCTGCCCCACGTCATCCGTGAGGCAGGCTATCTGTGAGAGGTGATTCAGGCCACCCGTTTCAGGCGCGCAAGGTACCGCCGGTGGTCTTTTCGACATTGGCGACGATCTTGGCCGTCAGCGCGTCGAAATCCTCGTCGGTCAGCGTGCGCTCGACCGGCTGGATCAGCACTTCGACCGCAATCGACTTCCGGCCCTCGCCAAGCGACGCTCCTTCGAACACGTCGAAGACGTTGACGCCGGTGATCAGCTTGCGGTCGGCGGTCGACGCCGCCTTGACGATCGCGCCAGCCTCGACATCGCTCGAAACCACGAACGCAAAGTCGCGCTTGACGGCCTGGAACGGCGAAAGCTCGAGCGGCGGCTTGGTGCGCGTCGCCTTCTTCTTCGGCTCAGGCATGGCGTCAAGGAAGACCTCGAAACCGCAGAGAGCGCCGGAAACGTCAAGGGCGCCGAGCGTCTTCGGGTGGAACTCGCCGAAATAACCGAGCACGACTTTCGGACCCATCTTGATGGTGCCGGAGCGACCGGGATGATACCATTCCGGCGCGCCCTTCTCGATCTGGACGTTGCCCATCGGCAGGCCGCAGGCTTCGAGCACCGCCAGCGCATCGGCCTTGGCATCGAAGACATCGACCGGCTTGCCGCCGCCCTTGGCATTGTTCGACCAGAGACGGCCGGTGCCGTTGATCGAGGCCGTGCCGCGACGGATGCCGCCGGCAACGCGGCGCTGGCCTTCCGGCCTATCGCTTTCGTACGTGCCGGACACTTCGAAGATCGCCACGTCACCAAAGCCCTTGTCGGCATTACGCTGCGCCGCAGACAGCAGGCCCGGCAGCAGCGACGGCCGCATGTCGGACATGTCGGCTGCAATCGGGTTGGCGAGCTTCAGCGCCCGGGCGCCGCCGCCGAAGAGCTTTGCCTGATCTTCCGGAATGAAGGACCAGGTGACGGCTTCCAGCATGCCGCGCGAGGCAAGCGCCCGCTTGGCGGTGCGGGTGCGGATCTGCAGGGTTGTCAGGATCTTGGCATTGACGCTCGAGAGTTTCTCGATCGGTTCGGGCTTGATCTGGTCGACGCCATGAATGCGCATGACTTCTTCGACGAGGTCAGCCTTGCCGTCGACGTCAGGACGCCAGGACGGAACGGTGACGGAAACGCGTTCTCCGGAACCTTCGACCGCGAAACCAAGTCGCGTTAGGATATGACGGCTTTCCTCGGTCGAGACTTCAAGGCCGGTCAGGCGCTTCACTTCCGCATAAGGGAAGTCGACGATCTTCGGCTGATATCCCTTGTAACCGACGACTTTCGCTTCCGCGGCAACGCCGCCGCAGAGTTCCAGCACCAGCTGGGTGGTGCGGTCGAGGCCGGGGATCATATATTCCGGATCGACGCCGCGCTCGAACCGGTAGCGGGCATCGGTGATGATGCCAAGCGAACGGCCGGACTTGGCAATGTTGATCGGGTCCCAGAGCGCGGATTCGATCAGCACGTCGACGGTGTTTTCGTCGCAGCCGGAATGTTCGCCGCCCATGATGCCGCCGATCGATTCCACGCCGTTGTCATCGGCGATGACGACGTTGCTGGGGTTGAGCTTGTATTCGCGCGTATCGAGCGCCAGCACCGTCTCGCCTTCCAACGCGCGCCGAACGGTCAGGTCGCCCTTCACCTTGGCGGCATCGAAGACGTGCATCGGCCGGCCATGGTCGAAGGTCATGAAGTTGGTGATATCGACCAGCGCATTGATAGGGCGAAGGCCGATCGCCTTCAGCCGCTGCTGCATCCAGAGTGGGCTCGGACCGTTTTTGACGCCGCGCACGAGGCGAAGGCCGAAACCGGGGCAGAGCCGCTCGTCGTCGAGAATGATCTTGAGACCGACGGACGTCTGCCCCTCGGTCTTGAAGTCGGGCTTTGCGTGCGGCTTCAGCGTGCCGAGGCCGGCGGCGGCCAGATCGCGGGCGATCCCGTGGATCGACGTGCAGTCCGGACGGTTCGGCGTCAGGTTGATCTCGATGACCGGGTCGTCGAGGCCGGCATAAGAAGCGAACGGCGTACCGACCGGCGCGTCCAGCGGCAGATCAATGATGCCGTCGTGATTGTCCGACATGTCGAGCTCTTTTTCCGAGCACATCATGCCGTGGCTTTCGACGCCGCGGATATTGCCGACGGCAAGCGTCACATCGATCCCCGGAACGTAGGTGCCCGGTTTCGCGAAGGCGCCGATCATGCCGGCGCGTGCGTTGGGGGCGCCGCAGACGACCTGCACCGGCTTGCCGTCGCCGGCATCCACCATCAGCACCTTGAGCCGGTCGGCGGACGGATGTTTTTCGGCCGAGAGAACCTTGGCGATGACGAACGGCTTATAGGCCGCCTTGTCGTCGACATCCTCGACCTCGAGCCCGATCGCCGTCAGGCGCTCGCAGATTTCATTGAGGGTCGCATCCGTTTCCAGATGATCTTTCAGCCAGGAGAGTGTGAATTTCATGGTCGTTTCTCCCTCACGCGCTCAGGCCACCAAACAGCGTCGGCATGTCGAGCGGGCGGAAACCGTAGTGGTTCATCCAGCGGACGTCGGCGTTGAAGAAGTCGCGCAGGTCCGGCATGCCGTATTTCAGCATGGCGATACGGTCGAGGCCCATGCCCCAGGCAAAACCCTGGAACTCGTCCGGATCGAGCCCGCCGGCGCGCAGCACGTTCGGGTGCACCATGCCGCAGCCGAGGATTTCCATCCAGTCGGTGCCTTCGCCGAACTTGACGATCGGGCCGGAGCGGTCGCACTGGATGTCCACTTCGAAGCTCGGCTCGGTGAACGGGAAGAAGGACGGGCGGAAGCGCATGGTGACGCTGTCGACCTCGAAGAAGGCCTTGCAGAACTCTTCGAGGATCCAGCGCATGTTGCCGACATGCGACTTGCGGTCGACCACCAGTCCTTCGACCTGATGGAACATCGGCGAATGGGTGGCGTCGCTGTCCTGACGGTAGGTCTTGCCGGGGATGATGATGCGGATCGGCGGGCTCGAGGCTTCCATCGTGCGGATCTGCACCGGTGAAGTATGGGTGCGCAGGACCTTGCGCTCGCCGTTCTCGTCGGGCTGGAAGAAGAATGTGTCGTGCATCTCGCGAGCCGGATGGCCTTCCGGGAAATTCAGCGCCGTGAAGTTGTAGTAGTCGGTCTCGACATCCGGGCCCTCGGCGATCGAGAAACCCATGTCGCCGAAGATGGCGGTGATCTCGTCGACGATCTGGCTGATCGGATGAATGCGGCCGCGCTCGGCTGGAGAAGAGCGCACCGGCAGCGAGATGTCGACCGTCTCGGCCTTGAGGCGCGCTTCGATTGCCGCGTCCTTCAGCACCGACTTCCGCTCGGTGATGGCGTCGGTAATCTCGTTCTTCAGCGCGTTGATCGCCGCACCGCGGGTCTGGCGTTCTTCCGCCGACATCGAGCCCAGCGTCTTCAGGAGCTCGGAGACCGAGCCCTTCTTGCCAAGCGCGCCGACGCGCACGGCCTCGATCGCCGCCTCGTCACTGGTGCCGGCGATTTCCGCCAGAAGCGAAGTTTTCAGGTTTTCCAGATCGGACATGGTTTCTTCCGTTTGATGCTCGGCGAGATCTATTGCGAGGTCGTGACGGCTGTTTGTCGGAATGACGTGCGCAGTGCAAAAGAAAAACCCGCGCCAGCCGTAACCAGCGCGGGTTTCCCAAAATCAGTAAAGCTAATTAGCTTGGGAAGCGCTGGTTAACGAACCGCGCTTTCAAACTCGTTGGTGGTGCCGGCTTCCTTGAGGTAATCAAGCGCCTTCTTGGCAGCAGCAACCAGAGCGCCGAATGCTTCCGGCTCGTGGATTGCCATGTCGGAGAGGACCTTGCGGTCGACTTCGATGCCAGCCTTGTTGAGGCCGTCGATGAAGCGGCCGTAAGTCAGGCCGGATTCGCGGACGGCAGCATTGATACGCTGAATCCACAGAGCGCGGAAATTGCGCTTCTTGACGCGACGGTCGCGCGTGGCGAACTGACGCGAACGATCGACGGCAGCCTTGGCGGCCCGGATCGTATTCTTGCGGCGGCCGTAGAAGCCCTTGGCTGCCTTCAAAGTCTTGGTGTGCTTGGCGCGGGAAGTGACGCCCCGTTTTACGCGTGCCATGTCATGATCTCCTTAACTGATCCAAAAGTGACGAGGGTCTCAGAGACCGTTCGGCAGGTAGTTCTTGATAACCTTCTTGCCATCGGGTTCGGCAAGGATCATCGTTCCGCGTGCATCGCGGATGAACTTGTTGGACCGCTTGATCATGCCGTGGCGCTTGCCAGCGGCTGCTGCAACGACTTTGCCGGTCGCGGTGATCTTGAACCGCTTCTTGGCAGCCGATTTCGTCTTCATCTTGGGCATTTTGCTACTCCAGTTTTGTATCGAAACCACAGACGATGCTGGTTTCAAGCATTTAGAACAGCCACGGCATGCCCTGCCGGACCGTTCGGAACGCGCGCTTATAACCGCAGTCGGTCAAAAGCGCAATGGGAAAGAAGACATGACGAAAATCCGGCGGCCAAGCCAGCCGGTCCGTCGAAAAGGCATCCGGTGCGGCGCTTATTTCGGCGCCAGCACCATCATCATCTGGCGACCTTCGAGCTTCGGCTCAGCTTCCACCTTGGCAATTTCCAAAGTATCGTCCTTCACCTGAAGCAAAAGCTTCATGCCGAGTTCCTGGTGGGCCATTTCGCGGCCGCGGAACTTCAGCGTCACCTTGACCTTGTCGCCCTCTTCAAAGAAACGGTTCATCGCCTTCATCTTCACGTCATAGTCATGCGTGTCGATGTTGGGCCGCATCTTGATTTCTTTGATTTCGACGATCTTCTGCTTCTTGCGGGCTTCTGCCGCTTTCTTCTGGTTCGCATATTTCAGCTTGCCCAGGTCGAGGATCTTGCACACCGGCGGCTCGGTGTTCGGCGAGATCTCAACGAGATCGAGGCCGGCGTCCTCAGCCATCTTGAGAGCCTGCTCGGTCGGAACGATACCAAGGTTCAAGCCTTCGGCATCGATAAGCTGGACCTTGGGAATGCGAATTTCCCGGTTGGAGCGCGGCCCGTCCTTAACAGGGGCATCGGTTTTGAATGGTCTGCGGATGGTCGTATTCTCCTAGATTGTTTCGGACCGCAGCGACACATTGACAGCGTCCGGCTTGCGGCCGACGGCAATGTCGTGATCGCTACGGCGAAGTCAATAGCATAGCCGCGCGAAAAAATCACCTGCTGTCCTATGCCTAAGAATCTGTTTTATAAGCGCGGCAAAACCTCAGGATTCCGCCATGACCGACGCAGCCAACCTCACCCGCAAAACGATCACCGTCGGTTCTGGAACGCTTGCGCGGGAGATCGCGATCATCCATCGGGCCGCGCGCAAGAAGACGTCGGGACCTGCCTTCGTCTGGCTCGGCGGCTACCGGTCGGACATGACCGGCACCAAGGCCGTCGAACTCGACGCGCTCGCCGGCGAACTCGGGCTCGCATCCATCCGCTTCGATTATTCCGGCCACGGCGCGTCCGGCGGCGCCTTCCGCGACGGCACGATCTCGCGCTGGCTGGAAGAAGCTGCCGCCGTTCTCGACGACATCAGGCCGAAACGTGTCATCCTGGTCGGCTCCTCGATGGGCGGCTGGATCACGCTGCGCCTGGTGCAGGAACTGAAGAAGCGGAAGCGGGCCGCAAAAGTCGACGGCATCGTCCTCATCGCTCCGGCGCCGGATTTCACGGCGGAACTGATCGAACCGAAGCTTACCGAGGTTGAGCGGCAGTCGCTTGCCGAACGCGGCTATTTCGAGGAGCGCTCCGAATACAGCGCCGAACCCAATATCTATACGCGCGACCTGATCGAGGATGGCCGCAAAAACTCGGTGATGACAGGGATTATCGAGACCGGCTGCCCGGTGCATATCCTACAGGGCATGAAGGATCCGGACGTGCCCTACGCCCACGCGCTTAAGCTCGTCGAGTTCCTGCCGGCCGACGATGTCGTGCTGACGCTGATCCGGGATGGCGACCACCGGCTTTCCAGGCCCCAGGATATCGAAAAATTGAAAACCGCGGTCTCGGCCCTAATACTTAATGATTAAATTTTGGGCTGATACAAAAATGTTGCAGCCTTAACCATAATGCGAACGGTGACCCGTTAACAAAAGTCATCGATTGACTCTTTCTCCCGTCCGCCCTTAACCTTTCATTAGGATTTGAAGGGACGGGTCCATGAAGATAGCCTTGCAGGCGCGGCGTTTCGCCGTGATCCTAGTTAGCGTACTTGTACCAGTGAGTGCTGCAGTTCCGGCTCCAAGACCGATGGCCGCCATGGTCACGGGCGCCGTCACCTCCCAGCCGATCGGCCATTACGAATTCTGCCAGAAATATGCGGCGGAATGTTCGATCAAGAGCCGTTCCGCTCCTTCCCCCAAAGTCAGCGCCAAAGGCTGGGCTACAGTCCGTCAGATCAACCGGGCCGTGAATGCCCGCTACATCGCCAAGACCGACCGGGAAGTCTACGGCCGCGAAGAGGTCTGGAGCTATCCGACGAATTTCGCCGACTGCGAAGACTATGCACTCGAAAAGCGCAAGGAACTTGCCGCTCAAGGCTTTGCCCTTTCCGACCTTCTGATGACCGTCGTCCGCAAGCCGGACGGCGAAGGCCATGCGGTGCTTACATTGCGCACGTCCGATGGCGACTTCATCCTGGACAACCTCGATAACGAGGTGAAGCCCTGGTTTGCGACGCCCTACACCTTCCTGAAGCGTCAGGCCTCGTTCAACACGGGGCGTTGGGTCACCATCGAAAACGGCCGCGACCTGCTGGTCGGCGCGTTGAAATAAGTCACACACTTAAGTACAAGTTAATATTCGCCTGCAACCATAGAGGCTGCGGGCGAATGTTTTTGGTATCGGCATATCGGAAGACATTTCCTCAATGCAGCCAACCTGCTAGGAGGGAATCTCTGAAACCGGAGCGGGTTGTGCGTGACGAGGTGAAAACAGGTTTGCCACGCGCGGCCCGTGTAACGAGGCCTGCCCTCCCGATCCTGCTGACCGGTGTGTTTGCCCTTGTCCTGCTAACGGTCGCCGGCCTTATTGTCCTCGAAAACTACCGGAACGCCCTGAAGGAAGGCGAAGCCCGCGCCCTCTCGTCTGCGCATGTTGTCGCGGCCCACCTCGAGTGGATGATCGAGGCGAGCGACCAGGCCCTGCGGCGCATCGAAACCGAGGTGGGCGACAGACCCATCGATGCCTCACCCAATCTTGCGGCCGACCTGTTGCGGGCTGTCGGCCAACTGCCGGCCGGTTTTCAGTATTCGCTTCTCGATGATGCCGGCGTCGTCCGCTTTTCCAGCGCCGGCGGGGACGCCCTTGGAAGCATATCCGACAGTCAGAACGAACGCGCCTTTTTCGCGAGGCTGAGGGATGGCCAGGAACTGACATTCACCCGGCTGCTCGACAACGAACGTGCCGGCAAGCCATCCTTCACCGTCGCACGGCGGATCGACCGGAACGGGATTTTCCGGGGCGTCGCCAGCATTACCATCCCGAACGAGAGCCTGGACGGCTTCTGGGCCTCGATGGGGCTTGGGCCGAATTCCACGATTTTGATCATCAGGGATGACGGGTGGCTGATCGCCCGGCGGCCGGCGGCAACACGCCCGATCGACCTCAGCACGACCGCGTGGTACCCGATGACGCGTCAAATGTCCTCCGGCTTCTACCACAGTCCGGTCTCGCCGATCGACGGTCATGCCCGCATCGTCGCCTTCTGGAAGGTCTCCGGATGGCCGCTCATCGCCCTTGCTGCAATCGCACGGCAGGAAATTCTCGACCAGTTCTGGCGCAATCTCTTTTCCGACGCGCTGGTCATGCTGCCGTTGATGGCACTGCTGGTCCTCGGCGCCTTCTGGATCAACCGCCTTCTCTACCGGACCGCCGTCCGCAACGAGGAACTGGAGCAGGCGGTGGAGCGCAACCGCTTCCTGCTGCGGGAAATTCATCACCGGGTGAAGAACAATCTCCAGGCGGTGCTGGCGCTCGTGCGGCTGCAGGCATTACCGGTCGATGCGCGCGACGACATGACGAGGCGTATCGCGGCGATGATCGCCGTGCACGAGCAGATTTACCAGAACGACCAGTTCGAACAGGTCGAGGTGGCGCCCTATGCCACCAAGCTGATCAACGACATCGCCTCGGGCTATGAGACGCCTGTCGTGCTCAATCTCAGGCTGCAGGCACTCACTGTCGATCGCGAACAGGCTTTGCCGCTTGGGATGATCATCAACGAGGTCGTTTCCAACTCGTTCAAATATGCCTTTGTCGGTCGTCAGAGCGGCAAGCTTTCCGTCGAACTCGGCGAAGACGGCGACAATCTGAGCCTCGTCATCCGCGACGACGGGCCGGGCATCGAGGCCTTCAATCGGACCGGCGGCATGGGCAGCAAACTGATTGCCAATTTCGTCAAACAGCTCGGGGGGCATTTTACCACCCACAACGACGGCGGCGCGGTGTTTTCGCTCGAGGTACCCCGGGTCAGGGCGCCGCAACAGGCGGCGTGAGGCTCTTCCCAGCAGACTTCAGGCTACTCGTTTGAGCTTCGGGAGTGTGCCGCACCGGATCCCGGCCCTTCGCTTTGGGCTCAGGACGTTCAGCCTTCGTGCTTCACCCATTCCCGATCAGAATGCCTGCGGCGAGCACCAGCGATCCACCGAACACCACCTGGACCACGGCCCGCAGAAACGGCGTTTCCATGTAGCGGTTCTGGATGAAGGCGATCGCCCAGAGTTCGAAGAAGACGATGATCGCGGCGACGATGGTCGCGGTCCAGAAATGCGGAATGAGATAGGGCAGCGTGTGGCCGAGGCCGCCGAGCGCCGTCATGATGCCGGAGGCAAACCCACGCTTGATCGGCGAACCGCGTCCGGAAATCTTGCCGTCGTCGTGGGCGGCTTCGGTAAAGCCCATGGAAATGCCCGCACCGACCGAGGCCGACAGGCCGATCAGGAAGGTCGACCAGGTGTCGCCCGTCGCAAAGGCCGCTGCGAAGATCGGCGCCAGCGTCGAGACCGAGCCGTCCATCAATCCTGCGAGACCCGGCTGCACGTAGGTGAGGATGAACTGGCGGCGGGCGGTCTCGTCTTCCTCGGTCTTCACGTCGTCGGTCACGTGCTTGTCGCCGAGCATGCGGGCGATATCCTCGTGCCCCTGCTCGGCAATCGCCAGATCGCCGAGCAGCTGTCGCGTCGAGGCGTCGGAAACCTGCTTTACCGCTTCGGTATAAAACCGGAAAGCCTGTTGCTCCAATGGCTTCCGCCTGTTCCCGGATGGTGTCGAGCGACAGGTTGCGGGTCAGCCAATCCGGCTTGCGTTCATAAAAACCGCGCACATGTTCGCGGCGGATCAGCGGGATGCGCTCGCCGAAGCGTGAGCGGAACATGTCGATCAGCATGTTCTTATGGGTCTGCTCGACCTCCGCCATGTCTTCGAACACTTTGGCAGATGCGGGAAACTGATCCTTGAGATTGTCCGCATAAGCGAGATAGATCCGCGCATCCTCCTCTTCCGAAGCGATGGCGAGCGCCAGGATTTCCTTCTCGTCGAGTGAGGCGAATGGGCGCTTGGAACTGGAAAGGAGACGGGCGAGCATGAAAAACCTCTTATTAGAATTGTTCTAAATTAAAGCCCTGCCTGAAAACTTCAAGAAATTTCTGCCTCCCCGCGATCGAAAGACAGCGGGAAGGCGTCGCGCAATATCCGGAAAGGTTTACTGCGGCGCAGCGTAATCTTCTGGATTTTTTTCTTGCCGTTCCCGAAACGAAAGGACTATGAGCTGCACCGCGCGGGCCAAAATCCGGGCACCTCCCAAAGTTTAGAAGGCATAGATCCCATGAACCGCAGAAACTTCTTCCGGCAGGCCGCGACCGCCGGCGTGGGCGCCGCCGCAGCGACCGCGCTCGCAGCGCCTGCAATTGCCCAGGAATCCCCGAAGATCACCTGGCGGATGACCTCGTCGTTCACCAAGAATACCGACATTCTCTGGTCCGCGGCCACTGACATCGCCGAAAGCGTCAAGGAAGCGTCGGACGGCAACTTCACGATCCACACCTTCGCCGCCGGCGAAATCGTACCGCCGCTGCAGGCCGCGGATGCCGTTTCCAACGGCACTGTCGAAATGGCGCATACCTGCGCCTATTATTATATCGGCAAGGACCCGACGTTTGCGCTTGGTACCGCCGTTCCGTTCGGTCTCAACGCCCGCCAGACCAATGCATGGTTCTCGGTCGGCGGCGGCAACGAGCTGCTCAACGACTTCCTGGGCAGCTACAATCTCTTCGCGCTGCCGGCCGGCAATACCGGCGCCCAGATGGGTGGTTGGTACCGCAAGGAAATCAACACGATCGAAGACCTGAAGGGCCTGAAGATGCGCATTGCCGGCCTCGCAGGCCAGGTGATGCAGAAGCTCGGCGTCACGCCGCAGCAGATCGCCGGCGGCGATGTCTATGCAGCGCTCGAAAAGGGCACGATCGACGCCACCGAATTCGTCGGTCCCTATGACGACCAGAAGCTCGGTTTCGTGAAGGTCGCCAAGTACTATTATTATCCGGCCTGGTGGGAAGGTGGACCGGCCGTCCACGCCTTCATGAACAAGGAAAAGTTCAACGCCCTTCCGAAGAGCTACCAGCGCATGATCAAGGATGCATGCGCCAATGCCAACCAGAACATGCTTTCCCGCTACGACACCAGCAACGCCAAGGCGCTGCGTCAGCTTGTTTCGGAAGGTGCGGTCCTGAAGCCGTTCAGCCCGGAAATCCTCGAAGCCAGCTACAAGGCTGCGCTCGAAGTCTATGCCGAACTCAACGCCAAGAACGCCGCCTTCAAGAAGATCTACGACAGCCAGCAGGCCTTCAAGAAGGAAGGCTATCTCTGGAACCAGATCGCCGAATACAGCTACGACACCTTCATGATGGTGCAGCAGCGCAAGGGCACGCTGTAAACAGCATCCGTTCGCAATATCAAAAGCCCGGAGCATCGTTTCGGGCTTTTTTGTCTATCAGCCTTCGACCAGCTCGATATCGCCAGCCATCCGGTCGCGCAGGCGTCCGACATCGCGGGCTGGCGATGCGCCGAACTGTCGGGAATATTCGCGGCTGAACTGGGTTACGCTTTCGTATCCCACTGAAAAGGCGACCCGCGCCGTATCGCCCGCTTCCGCCAGCAGCCGGCGGCGTGCTTCGTGCAGGCGGATGCTCTTCTGGTACTGGATCGGGCTCATGGCAGTCACGTCCTTGAAGTGGCGGTGAAAGACCGAAACACTCATGCCGGCAACCCGCGCCAATTCGTTCGACGACCAAACTCTTCCATGGTGAATACGAACTTCGCGCGCGCAATTGCCCGGTCGGCTTGGTGTTGGCCGGGCACCAGTGCGACTTTTTGGAATTTCCTTGCCGTTCCCGAAATGAAAGGATTATGAGCGAAATCGACAGGGCCCGGACTGGCCGCGCACTTTTCGCTTTGAGGAGGATTCCATGGACCGCAGACGTTTCTTCAAGCAGGCCGCCACGGCCGGGGTCGGCGCCGCTGCCGCAACCGCGCTTGCCGCCCCGGCGATTGCCCAGGAAAGCCCCAGGGTCAACTGGCGACTGACTTCTTCCTTCCCGAAGAGCCTCGACATCATCTTCAACGCCGCCAACCAGATCGCCGACAGCGTCAGGAACGCGACTGACGGCAAGTTTACAATCCAGACGTTCGGGGCCGGCGAAATCGTGCCGCCGCTACAGGCCGCAGACGCGGTTGCCAACGGTACCGTCGAGATGGCCCATACCTGCTCCTATTATTACATCGGCCAGGATCCGGCGTTTGCGCTCGGTACCGCCATTCCCTTCGGCCTCAACGCCCGCATGACCAATGCCTGGTTCACGGCAGGCGGCGGCAACGACCTGATCAACGAGTTCCTGGCCCCGCGCAATCTCTATGCCCTGCCCGCCGGCAATAGCGGCACCCAGATGGGCGGCTGGTTCCGCAAGGAAATCAACACGATCGATGACCTGAAGGGCCTGAAGATGCGGATTGCGGGCCTGGCGGGCCAGGTGATGCAAAAGGTCGGCGTCACTCCGCAGCAGATCGCCGGCGGCGACGTCTATGCAGCGCTCGAGAAGGGCACGATCGACGCCACCGAGTTCGTCGGTCCCTATGACGACCAGAAACTCGGTTTCGTGAAGGTCGCCAAATATTATTATTATCCGGCATGGTGGGAAGGCGGGCCGGCCATGCATGCCTTCTTCAACCTGGAAAAGTTCAAGGGCCTGCCGAAAAGCTATCAGCAGATCGTTACCGACGCTTGCGCCGCGGCCAACATGAGCATGCTCGCCAATTACGACGCCCACAACGCCACGGCGCTGAAGAAGCTGGTTGCCGAAGGCGCGGTGCTGAAAGCCTTCAGCCGCGAGATCATGGATGTCTGCTTCAAGGCGGCAATGGAGACCTATGCCGACCTCTCGGCCAAGAGCCCGGCCTTCAAGAAGATCTACGACAGCCAGCAGGCCTTCAAGAAGGACGCTTATCTCTGGGCGCAGATCGCCGAATATTCCTACGACACCTATATGATGACGCAGCAGCGCGCCGGCACGCTCTGACCAGATCGTCGTAGTGACATGCGCCACGCCCGGAGCGATCCTCCGGGCGTGGAGTTCGAAAGCCGGCTGCCGACGCTTCAGAATCGGTCGCCGAGCCGGCCAAAGCGGTTGCTAATTTCGATATTGCACTGTAAAATCATGTCGTTGATTGAGAAAATCGGCATCGCCGTTGAGCGCCCGGAAAATTAAATCTCCGTGGCAGCATTGATTATCAACGGATAAAGCTTATATTGACGCTATCGAAAATTGCTTGCGACCTTTGTTCACGGGCCTGGTGCTCAGTCAGATTTCCTCTCAAATATCGATCAAAGCGGACGGAATACTGTCCGCAATCTCTAACGATTGAAAGGAAATCGTTATGAATACTGGCACCGTAAAGTGGTTCAATAGCACCAAGGGCTTCGGCTTCATTCAGCCTGATGACGGCGCGACGGACGTTTTCGTTCACGTTTCGGCTGTCGAACGTGCCGGCATGTCTTCCCTGACGGAAGGTCAGAAGATCTCCTACGAGATCGTTCGCGACCGCAAGTCCGGCAAGAGCTCGGCCGACAACCTCCGGGCCGCATAAGGATGTCATTCGCCTCGGCTGACCACGGAAGTACTGGCAGCGACGGCTTGAATGACGGGAAGAGGTCGGGGTAACGCCCGGCCTTTTTGTTTTGCCCCGGCTTTTGGCCGGTTCAAGGAGACCACGATGAGCGCAAATGTCTATGCCATAGGCGATAACATCGTCCTCAAGGCAGGCCTTACCCGGACCGCCACTGGCGACCGGACATGCCGCGTCGTGGGCCTTTTGCCGGCAGCCGACCGAGGCGAAAACCAATACCGGGTACGTTTCGGCAGCGAGAATTTCGAGCGCCGGATCGTCGAAAGTGATATCGACACTTCCGAGACCGCATCGTCCACCAAGAAGGACGAGGCTTCCGACGCCGCCCCAGCCGGACCTTGGCTGAAGCCGTCGAGCATTCGTATCGGCAAGTAATTCAACATCTTGATCGAACGCGGGATCTGCCCGCAATGGAAAGGATTTAGTTTGCAGGTTCTAGTCAGAGACAACAATGTCGAGCAGGCACTCCGGGTGCTGAAGAAGAAGATGCAGCGCGAAGGCGTCTTCCGCGAGATGAAGGCGCGCAGCGCCTACGAGAAGCCCTCCGAAAAGCGGGTGCGCGAAAAGGCTGAAGCCGTTCGCCGTTACCGCAAGCTGGCGCGCAAGAAGATGCAGCGCGAAGGCCTCCTGCCGGCTCCCAAGAAAGTGGTCCGTCCGGCGCGCGGATAATTTGTCGACCGCACGGACATCCCATCAGGAAGGAGGATATTATGGCCGCAACCAAGGACGAATTCTTCAATCCCACCAAGCTTTCCGCGCGTGACAAAGCTGCCGCGACAGATCACACCGCGCGCTCCATCATTTCGGCGGAAGCGACCCAGCGGGAAAAGAAAACCGAGAAACTGAGGCAGCTTCGTCTTGAACGCGAAGCGGCGGAGCCTGCTCCGGCCCCGGTTCGAGCCAAGGGCCGAAAGGCCCCGGCAGATCACTAAATTTCAAAAGCCCGGAATTTTCCGGGCTTTTTGCTTTGTGGCTCAGCATATGTGAGCCGCTCAAGCGGCCTGAAGCTGCGCCGGCTGGCGTGGCAGCGGCGGAAAGGCGAGAGCGATCGCCACTGCCCCGAGACCGACCAGCGCCGAACCGAAGAACAGCCAGTCATAATTTGCGAAATGGTCGAAGGCCCAGCCGCCGGCGAGAGGTCCGAAGGCCATGCCGAGGCTCGAGAGCATGGTCGCCGCGCCGAACACGGTACCCATGATCTTCGGTCCGAAATAGTCGCGCGCCAGCACCGCATAGAGCGGCATGACACCGCCATAGGTGCCGCCGAAGATCACCGCCAACATGTAGAACTGACTGAGATCGCTTGCCATCGTGTAGGCGGCGATAACGGCTGCCTGGATCATCAGGCCGCCGATCAACACCGGCTTGACGCCCAGCCGGTCAGCCAGCACGCCAAACAGAATACGGCCGCCGAGACCGGCCGCGCCCTCGACGCTGTAGATGCTGACGGCCGCCATCGGTGCCACGCCGCAGAACATCGCATAGCTCACCATGTGGAAGATCGGGCCCGAATGGGCAGCGCAGCAGGCGGAGAAGGTAAACCCGAGCACCAGGAATTGCGGCGAGCGGAACACCCGCGACAGCGGCATGCCGGCACCTTCTGCCTGCGGTTCGGAGGCCGTGCCGCCCGCAGCCGCCACGGCCGGCGGATTGCGGACCAAAAAGGCCGTCGGCAGCAGCAAGATCCAGGCGCCGATGCCGATGAAGAGCATCGCCATGCGCCAGTCGTCATAGGCGGTGATCAGCCAGCGGGCGAAGGGCGAGATGGTCATCGGCGCCATGCCCATGCCGGCCGATACCAGTGAAACAGCGAGGCTGCGATGCTCGTCGAACCAAGACATGGTGACGGCGATCATCGGCGCGAAAAAGGCGCTTGCGGCAAGCCCGACCAGACAGCCATAGATCAGCTGGAAGGCAATCAGGCTCTGTGTCTGGCTGGCGAGCACCAGCGCAAGGCCAAGAAGCACTGCTCCGATCAGCACGACGACGCGTGCGCCAAAACGGTCGCTCAACGTGCCCCACATGAAGCCGCCGAGGCCCATGACGACGAAATTGAGCGTCATGGCGCTCGAAATGCCCGCATGGGACCAGCCGGTCGCCCTGGCGATCGGCTCCAGAAAGATGGCCAGCGAGAACATCGTGCCGACGGCGACGCAGCCCATCAAGGCGCCGGCAGCGACGATCACCCAACGATAATTGCTACTCATGTCTACTCCCCTATGTCACAGGTTCCGAAATCCGGACGGCATGCGCAGCATCGCCATGCCCATCCTTGAACCAAGGACGGCCGGGCCCCTTCTCTCCCGACAGAGCCGACCGATTTTTTTTCGCAACCGGATTTTTGGATCATAGAACAAAAAAGCCCCGCACGCGGCGGGGCTCTCCAAAATCCCTTGATGGTGGTGACGTCTAGCTGCTGCCGGTGTTGGGACGGTTCTTGCCGACATTGGTATTGGTGGATGCCGTCTTGCCGTCCGGGTTCTGGCCGTAATAGGTGCCGCCGAGGTGGCCGCCGGCACTGGTGTTCTCGACCTGGCGTTCGGCGCGTTTTACGGCTTCCTGTACGTCACTCTTGCTCATGCCTGCCTCCAGCTTTTGCGGTTGGTGACAGGGACGTAACCGCCGGGCGCCTCAAGTGTTCCCGCTAATCGTCGGACCCAGCACGCCCGCCAACATCGAAACTTCATATACCGCGGCCAGGTTTTCCCTTGACGAAGCGCAAAGACGCCTCTATTTGGGAACGATCGTTTCCAAACTAAGCCGACATCATGGACATCAACAGCACTGGGCGTCCGCCGGGTCGCCCCCGCGAATTCGAGATCGAAGATGCACTCGACAAAGCGATCATCGTCTTTTCCGAGAGGGGTTATCACGCGGCCTCGATTTCCGAGCTGAAGGACGCCATGGGGCTTGCCGCCGGCAGTCTCTACAAGGCGTTCAAGGACAAGAAGGCAATCTTTCTCGCAAGCTTCGACCGCTATAAGCAGGTCCGCAATGCACTTCTCGACCAGGAACTGGCCGAAGGCGCAAACGGCCGCGACAAGGTTTCCCGCATGCTGCGCTTTTATGCCGAAGCCTCGCACGGCGAAAACGGCCGGCGCGGCTGCCTCGTCGTCGGCACGGCGATCGAACTCGCGGTCTACGATGCCGACGCAGCCGAACGGGTGGGCCGCTCGATGGCCCGGACTGAAGCCATGATCGAGGCACTCATCCGCGAAGGCCAGGCGGATGGCTCCATTCCGCCGGCGATCGATCCCCTCGCCACCGCCCACGTCCTGCTCTCTGTGACACAAGGCCTGAGAGTGCTCGGCAAAACCGGGCCGAACCGGGACCGCGCCTTTTCCGTGGTCGATGCGGCCATGAAACTTCTCGACTGATTTTTCAATGCAATCCTTCCTCCCAAGGAGCTTCCCATGACCACCAATACCGCAACGATGGCCACGCCGACGGTCGCCTCCGGCTTGTCCGCCGCGATGACCTTCGTCATGGCAGCAGCCTGCGGGCTCATCGCCGCCAATCTCTATTATTCCCAACCGCTCGCAGGTCCGATCGCCGCCTCGATCGGTCTGCCGGCGCATGCGACAGGCCTTATCGTCACACTGACCCAGATCGGTTATGGCCTCGGCCTGCTGCTGGTCGTGCCGCTCGGCGACCTTCTGGAAAACCGCCGGCTGATCCTCACCATGATCGGCGCGGTCACCGTGGCGCTGCTCGGAGCCGGCCTGTCGACCGCGACCGTCCCGTTCCTCGCCGCGTCGCTGGCGATTGGCATCGGCTCCACCGCCGTGCAGATGATCGTGCCGTTTGCCGCCAGCCTGACCAATGACGCCAATCGCGGCCGGGTGGTCGGCAATGTCATGAGCGGGCTGATGATCGGCATCATGATGGCCCGGCCGGTCTCGAGCTTCGTTGCCGAGTTCTCCTCCTGGCACGTCGTCTTTTTCCTGTCGGCTGCGGCGATGATCGTGCTCGGCTTCGTGCTTGCCGCGCGGCTGCCGAAGCGCATTCCGCAGACGAAGCTCTCGTATTTCGGCCTGCTCGGATCGATGGGGCGCCTTTATGCCACCCAGCCGGTTCTGCGCCGTCGCGCTTTCTACCAGGCCTGCCAGTTCGCCACTTTCAGCCTGTTCTGGACGGTGACGCCGCTGGTTCTCGCCGGCCCCGCCTTCCATCTCAGCCAGGCCGGCATCGCGCTGTTTGCCCTGGCAGGTGTGGCCGGCGCCATCGCCTCGCCGATCGCCGGACGCCTGGCCGACCGGAATCTCGGCCGGCCCGCGACGATCTTTGGGATCGGAGCCGTCGCCGTCGCCTTCCTGATCACCCATATCGCGCCCGAAGGCTCGCTCGTGGCACTCGCGCTGCTGACGATTGCCGCCATCCTGCTCGATTTCGGGGTAACGATGACGCTCGTGATCGGCCAGCGGTCGATCTACAATCTCGGCGCGGACCTGAGAAGCCGGCTCAACGGCCTCTACATGGCGACCTTCTTCTGTGGCGGCGCGATCGGCTCCGCCGTCGGCGCCTGGGCCTTTGCCGAAGGCGGCTGGCTGCTTGCCTCGTCGCTCGGACTTGCCCTGCCGGTCATCGCCTTCCTCTATTTTCTGACGGAAAAGCGCGCCGGGGCTTGAGGCCATAGGACAAGATCACGTTCGAGGACGACCTCGAACGTGATCGAGGTCGCCGAAAGACCGCCATGACGCCAGGAAGGAGCCTTCGTTTTTAAACAGGACGAGGCTCACATGCGATTGAAACTTCCCTTTCTTGTTCTTCTTCCCTTCATCGGTCCGTTCCTGGCCGATGCCGCCTTTGCCGGCGATGTCCTGCCCGTCGGCATCCAAAAGATCAGCGTCGTCTCACCCACCCGCGACCGCGCGCTGGCAGTGACCGTTTGGTATCCGTCGAAGGGTGACGGCCGGACCGGCTCCGCCGGCGAAAACCCAATATTTGAAAACTCCACCGCCTCGCGAAACGCCACCATCGAAGCCGGCCGGTTCCCCATCGTACTCGTCTCGCATGGTTCGGGCTCACGAGAGCAGACGGCATGGGCTGGATCGCCATCGAACTGGCGAAAGCCGGCTTCATCGTTGCCGGCCCCAACCACCCCGGTACAACGAGCGGTGATTCCACGCCGGAGGCCACGCCTAAAATCTGGGAGCGCACACAGGATATCTCGGACGTCATCACCGCGCTTTCAGCCGATCCGCGCTTCAAGGCTTCGGTAGACAAAACGCGCATCGGCGTGCTCGGTTTCTCGCTTGGCGGCAGCACGGCAATCGAGCTTGCCGGCGCGCGTGCCGATCTCGATGCCTACAAGCACTATTGCGAGACCAATTCCGACATGATGGATTGCCGCTGGTTTCTCGGCGGGCGCGGTTTTGCCGGCGGCGAAGAGGTGGCGGTCGAGCCGCTGAACCTCGACAGCGTCGACCGCAGCCGCTTCGAGCAGTCGAACCGAGACGCCCGCATTTCGGGAGTGGTGCTGGTTGATCCCGGTCTGGTCGAGGCTTTCAAGCCTGATAGTATCGGGGCGATCGATATCCCGCTCGCCTTCATCAATCTGGGCAGCGCGGGTGAGATCCCGGCCGCCGTGCTTTCGGAGGCGCTCGCCAAAAAGGCTTCGAAAGCGACTTATGCCCAGGTCGATAAAGCCGACCATTTCAGCTTCCTGCCCGTCTGCAAACCTGGCGCCGAGGAATTCCTGAAGAAGGTCGGCGAGCCAGACCCGATCTGCAGCGACACCAGCCGGCCGCGCAGCGATATCCATCGCGAACTGGCTGGGCTGATCATCACAGCTTTCAAGAAGATGTTGAACGCCGGCGATTGATCGGCAGGCTATTTCGCCGGCTTCGGAATGCCGGAAAGGGCCGTGCCGTCCTTGGCGCGGCTCGTCACATGCAGAAACACGCCATCCCGTAACTCGAAGAAATGCGCGCCCTTCGGGCTTTCCTCGTTGAGCACACCGGAAAAGACGATCAGCCGGCTGTCGCTGCGGTAATAAAAGGGCTCGCCCTCACCCCAGCAGCAGACCGAATAGGGAAGGAAGGTGACCTTGCCGCTGCGGGCATCGATGACTGCGCCGCCCAGGCATTCGGCGCCGCAGCCCCATGTCGTGAGAATATAATGCCCCGCAAAATTCACCGGCTGTTTCGCCGCTGCCCTCAGCCGGGTCGCGAAGCTCCGGTCGTCCTCCGTCACCAGCTTTACCGGGGCACTCGCGCCAGAATAGACTTTCTCGGCGAACTGCGCGAATTTCGGTGCATCCTCGGCGGCCGCAGCCGCGGCAAGGCTCAGCCAGAGGCACGCCAATAGTCCGATTCTATATAAATCCCGCATCATGTTCCCGATATCATCCGCGACTGGATGGACGATGGTGGAAGCGGCATATTCGCTTGCGGCGCCTGTTTTATATCCGTTTTCAAATCTGGAAAATGCGCAATGAAAATCTTGATAGTCGATATCGACGGTGTGCTCGTTCACGGACGACCCCGCTGACGGCCGAGCGGCCATCACCCCGTTTGCGGCCACTCAAGAAAGCCGCTGAGCCGAAAGGATCGGCCGACAGCGCGGCCGATCCTGTTGCAGATCCCGCTTATTCGACCAGGTTGATTTCCTCGGTTTCGCCGCCGCTGCAGACGTAGCAGCAGTCTTCGCAAGCTTCCTTGTTGTTCGGCCCCGTGCCCCAATAGGTCTGCTTGTCGCCGGAGACCCAGGCACCGTAGCAGATGTTCTCGCCCTGCTGGCAGGAGAGGTGGATCTGCTTGGATTCGCCGTCATCCAGATAATAGACTTGGTTGCCGCCCGGCCAGACATGCTTGCGGTCCTGGCTGTAAAGCTCGACCTCGACGGCGTTCGGATGCTCGTTGCGCATCACGAAGCTGACGTCGGCGGACATAACCTGACCGGCTATGGAGCAGACGGTTGCCGTCAAAGCCACCAGGGCTGCGCGGCGGATGGCCGGCAGCGAATTAAAAATCAACATAAAGCCCCCTATGATAGCGCCTGATCAACGGGCGCCCGTTCATATGCCCTGATTTGCAAGAATAAATCGAGATGGAGGGGGACGTGCTGATGAATTTTTCTTGGACCCTCAAGCAACCCGCTTGTAAAACAGCGTGGTGGCGCAGAAACCGCCTTGCGGCCACATGGCATAATCCGGAATGACGCCCACCCGCTCCCAGCCGAAGCGCGGATAGATCTTTTCCGCCTCGCTGCCGGTCGCGGTGTCGAGCACCAGAAGCGTGCGGCCGCGCCGTGCGGCTTCCGCTTCCACCGCCTCCATCAGCCTGCGCGACAGGCCGAGCCCTCGGGCGGAGCGATGCACGAGGAGCTTCATCAGGTCGCCGCGATGCGGCTGGTTCGGCTTCGAGGCAAGGCCCACCTGCACCGTGCCGACGACCTTGCCCTCCACTTCGGCCACCGCGAGGACGATGCCGCCTTTTTCGACCGCATCGGCAATCTCCTGCCAGTAGCCGACCGCATCCTCCGGCGCGAAGGGCAGCATGAAGCCGAGCGAAGCCCCGCCATTTATGCAGTCGGACAGGATCTCCGAGAGATCGGCGATGGCGGCGCGGGTTTCGCCGGCATTGAGGATGCGGATGGTGACGGTCATCTTGAAAAATCTCCTGATGAAAATGCTCAGCGGCCGCGGTCGAGGATGACAGCATACCGGGCCGGCTTGTCGGACGGATTGTGGAAGTCGAAGGCGGCGCCGATATCCATGTAGAGGCAGTCGCCGGGATGAAGCGTATGGACGGTCTCGCCGATGACCATCTCCAGCACACCCTCGAACAACCAGACATGCTGGGTCATCACCCGGCTCTCCTCGCGCGGCGGAAAGCTGACCCGCGCATGGGCGGGGAAATCCACCTCGACGATATCTACCCTGCTCGGCGTGCCCGGCGGCGAAACCGAGCGGCGCAGATAACCCGTATGCGGATCGCGCCATAGCTTCTGTTCCGCCCGGCGGCTGAGCGGCGAACCCTGCGGCTCGTCATCGGCGAAAAAGGCCGAGAGGGAGAGCCCGAGTGCCTCCGACAGCCTTGCCAGCAGCGCCGCCGTCGGGCTCGCCTCGGCCCGCTCAATCCGCGAAATCATCGCACGGCTGACGCCGGAGCGGTTCGCCAGCTCGTCCAGCGTCAGATCGGCGCGAGCCCGCAGGCTCTTCAGCCGCTCGCTGATAGCGTTTTCGATGTCATGATCCATCGTTTCCATGATTTGAGAATTGCATTCTCTTATCATGGAATCAAGTGCGCAAATGATAGAGTTGGCGAATTTTACAAGCGATGGCGCTTCCGCGATAGCTCCTGTCATGGTCCATCGGCTATGCAGCAGTATCGGGCTTTAAATCGGCGGAAATCGCCAACGCCCGCGCTTGCGGGGGACGAGATGAACGGCCAGACATCCGAGACGGCGTCGCCCCTGTCGATCGCCAGCATCGTCGTTTCGATGACGATTGCCGCCATCGGCAGCGGCATCATGTCGGCCTATGTTCCTTTCGTGCTGACGGAGACGGGTTCATCCTGGGCCGCCAGCGCCGCGGTTCCGACGCTCGCCTTCGGCGGCCTGATCGGCTGCATCGTCGGCGGGCCGCTGATCCGCCGGGTCGGCCATGCGCGGCTGTTCTCCTGCTCGATGGCGATGGTGATCATCGCCGCCGTGCTGATCGCCACCAACCCGCCGCCGATCTGGTGGGTTTTGGCGCGCGGCGTCTACGGAGCAGCGTCCAACGTCAATTTCATCATCGCCCAGAGCTGGCTCAACCACGCGGCCTCGAACGAATGGCGCGGCCGGGCGATGTCGTTCTTCTACATGGCCTTCGTGCTGGGGCTCGGCGCCGGCGCCTGGTTGTTCGGCCGCATTCCGACGGACGGCAATCTGGCGCCGCTCGCCGTGGTGTTCGTCACCGCGCTCGCCATCCTGCCGATCGGGCTCACCCGTCTGCCCAATCCGCCGGCGCCGGCCAATGTCAATGTCGATATCAAAATGGCCTGGCGCATCTCTCCGGTCGGGCTGATCGGCGTGCTCGCGTCCGGCGGCCTTTCCATGGTGATCCAGGGCTTCGTGCCGATCTACGCCACCACCAGCCACGTGGCGCAGACGGATGTCGCGCTTTTGATGCTGGTGATGCAGACCGGCCTGCTGTTCGTGCAATATCCGTTCGGCATGCTGTCGGACCGCATCGACCGCCGTTTCGTGCTGTTGATCACCTGCGCGCTGATTGTCGCGGCGGGCACTGCGGCGTTGTTCGTGTCCTTCTCGATGATGATCATCCTGATGCTGGTCTTCCTCGTCTTCGGCGGCGCGGTCGAGACTGTCTATTCGGTCGCCAATGCGCATGCCAACGACCGGGCCGATCCCGGCGATTTCGTGCCGCTCTCTTCGACGCTCTTGGTCGCCTGGTCGACGGCGGCGACCATCGTGCCGCTCGGGGTGACGCTGCTCACCCCGGCTTTCGGCCAGCACACCTTCATCTACGCGGTCATCCTGGTCGCGATCGCCTATGGGACTTACGTGATCTGGCGCCTCAAGGAACGCGTGGGCGTGCCGGCCGACGAACGGGAGAATGTCGGGCTCAGAAGCGCCCAGCTTCCGAACGCCTCCGTGATGACCGGTCCGGAGAGCGAAAAGCCCGCCAAATAGCCCACGCCGCTGGGCTTTATCCTCAACGAAAGGTTATCTTTCCGCTTTGCGGCAGGGATTCGCGCTGCTATATGCGCGACCATGAGCACCAATTCCACCCGCACTCCGCTTGACCATATCCGCAACTTCTCGATCGTGGCACATATCGACCACGGCAAGTCGACGCTCGCCGACCGGCTGATCCAGACGACCGGTGGCCTTGCCGAGCGCGACATGTCGGAACAGGTGCTGGACTCGATGGATATCGAGCGCGAACGCGGCATCACCATCAAGGCCCAGACCGTGCGCCTGCATTACAAGGCGAATAACGGCGAGACCTATATCCTGAACCTGATCGACACGCCCGGCCATGTCGACTTCGCCTATGAAGTCTCGCGTTCGCTGTCGGCCTGCGAAGGTTCGCTTCTCGTCGTCGACGCATCCCAGGGCGTCGAAGCGCAGACGCTCGCCAACGTCTATCAGGCGATCGACAACAACCACGAGATCGTCACCGTCCTCAACAAGATCGACCTGCCGGCGGCCGAACCCGACCGCATCCGCGAACAGATCGAGGAAGTGATCGGCATCGACGCGTCGCACGCCGTGCTGATCTCGGCAAAGACGGGCCTCGGCATTCCCGACGTGCTGGAAGCGATCGTCCACCAGCTACCGCCGCCAAAGAGCGAACTCGGCGAAAAAGGCCCACTGAAGGCGCTGCTGGTCGACAGCTGGTACGACACCTATCTCGGCGTCATGGTTCTGGTGCGCATCCTCGATGGCGTGCTGACCAAGGGCCAGACCATCCGCATGATGGGCACCGACGCCAAGTATCAGGTCGAGCGCGTCGGCGTCCTGACCCCGAAAATGCTGGCCGTCGACAGCCTCGGCCCGGGCGAGATCGGTTTCTTCACCGGCTCGATCAAGGAAGTGGCCGATACCCGCGTCGGCGATACGATCACCGAGGACAAGCGCCCGACCGCCAAGGCTCTCCCGGGCTTCAAGCCGGCCCAGCCGGTGGTGTTCTGCGGCCTCTTCCCGGTCGATGCGGCCGACTTCGAGGACCTGCGCGCCGCGATGGGCAAGCTGCGCCTCAACGACGCCTCCTTCTCCTTCGAAATGGAAAGCTCGGCAGCGCTCGGTTTCGGTTTCCGCTGCGGCTTCCTCGGACTTCTGCATCTGGAAATCATCCAGGAACGCCTGGAGCGCGAGTTCGACCTCGACCTCATCGCCACCGCACCCTCGGTCGTCTACAAGCTGACGATGACCGACGGTTCCGAGCGCGAGCTGCACAATCCCGCCGACATGCCGGACGTGGTCAAGATTTCGGAAATCCAGGAGCCCTGGATCAAGGCAACCATTCTCACCCCGGACGACTATCTCGGCGGCATCCTGAAACTCTGCCAGGACCGCCGTGGCATCCAGACCGAACTCACCTATGTTGGCAAGCGCGCCATGCTCACCTATGAGCTGCCGCTCAACGAAGTGGTGTTCGATTTCTACGACCGCCTGAAGTCGATCTCCAAGGGTTATGCCTCGTTCGACTACCACCTGCACGGCTATCGCGAAGGCAACCTCGTGAAGATGTCGATCATGGTCAACGGCGAGCCGGTCGACGCGCTCTCCATGCTGGTCCACCGCTCGGCTGCCGAAAAGCGCGGCCGCGACATGTGCGAAAAGCTGAAAGACCTGATCCCGCGGCACATGTTCAAGATCCCGATCCAGGCGGCGATCGGCGGCAACGTGATCGCCCGCGAAACGATCTCGGCGATGCGCAAGGACGTGACCGCAAAATGCTACGGCGGCGACGCCACCCGCAAGCGCAAGCTGCTCGACAAGCAGAAGGAAGGCAAGAAGCGCATGCGGCAGTTCGGCAAGGTCGACATCCCGCAGGAAGCCTTCATTGCGGCCTTGAAGATGAAGGACGACTGAGCTTTCCAATGACCGTTTATGCGCATATAGTTTGCGCATAAACTTGGAGATCGGAATGTCCCAGTCCGCCCAAAAAGCAGCCAATCTTTCGCTGGACAGCAACCTTGTGTCCGAAGCCCGCGAGCTGAAGATAAACGTATCGCGGGCGGCCGAAGAAGGCATAACAAAGGCGATCAAGGCCGAGCGCGAACGCCTTTGGCGGCTGGAGAATGCCGAGGCAATCCGGCTTGAAAATGAATATATCGAGAAACACGGTTTGCCACTCGCCAAGTATCGCCAGTTCTGATGGCGCGTTTTCGTGCTTACAAAATGGCATCCAGCAAACTGCTGGTGCTCGACCTTCAGGCGGACCTTTTGGATGATCTCAAGACTCGCGTCATAGTCCCGCTATATCCGGTCGCGGAGCTTTCGTGGTCGATGCCACGTCTTAACCCGCGTTTTGCAATCCGTGGCGAACTGCACGTGATGGCGACGCAAAGAATGGCCGCCGTGCCGGCCCAGGATCTCGGCGAACTGGTTGCTGACCTTTCCGCGTATCGCGACGAGATTCTCGCCGCGACGGACTTTTTATTTCAGGGCTTCTGAGTTCAGAGTACGCAGCGGTGATTTCTTAGGTCTACCGCATCTGAACACATTCCCGCCAACAAACCCGCCAATCATTAAAACCTTAATAAATCCTGCAAATGCTTTGAAATCTCGCTCGTGCAAGGTGATTGCAGGTGATGGGTTCGTGCGCCAACGCGGCGACAGCTCAAGGGCATGACGCCAATCTTCACTGCCTGAGCCCGTAACGTGTCCTTCCCACCTGCGAGACGCTTCATGAGCAGCATTTCTTACAATCAGTCGGCGGCCTCTGCGCTGTTATTGCTGACCGGCTCCGCCAAGGCGCTGGAGCGCAACACGATCCAGGTGGCAACCGGGCGCAACGTCAATACCGCATCCGACAACGCCGCCTATTGGTCGATCGCCACCTCGATGCGTTCGACGGGCATGTCGCTTTCGGCAGTCGAGGACGCATCGGGCCTTGCAGCCGCGGTGACGGATACGGCGTCGCTCGGCATGGAGGCTGCGACCGGTCTCGTTTCCGAGATCAAGGCAAAACTTATCCTGGCGCGCTCGCCGGGCGTGGACCGCGACGCCATCAATGCGGAGATCGGCCAACTCAAGGATCAGCTGGGCATGGTCGCCGAATCGTCGTCCTTCAACGGCGAGAACTGGCTGAGTTCCGCCGGGAAGCCGGGCGTCAAGTCGCTGCCGGCATCCTCATCGACAGGCCCCGACGGCACTACGGCCCTCGATACGATCGATTTCGATACCGCCTCGACGACGCTAGTCGGCAGCGGTGACGCCGCCGATGGCCTTCTGACCAAGGCCTATTCGGGCACCACCGACAACGGCACCGCCTACGAATATTACCTGCTCGACACGGGATCGCAGGGCTCGGCGACCGCCAGCGAAATCAAGATTTCCAACTCGACCACCGAAGACGAGTTGGACGGCATGATCTCGGCCACCGACAGCATGCTTTCGAGCCTCACCTCCGCCGGCGCCAAGCTCGGCTCCACCTCGAGCCGCATCGGTGCCAATACGGAATTCCTCTCCAAGCTGCAGAATGCGATCGACCGCGGCGTCGGGCGCCTCATCGATGCCAACATGGAAGAGAGCGCCGTAAAGCTCGCCGCCACGAAGGTGCAGCAGCAGCTCCAGACGATCGGCCTCAGCATCGTCAACGAGCAGTCGAAGCGCATTCTCGACCTCTTCCGCTGATACCTCCCCGATATCCGGCCCTTGGGTATGCTCGGGGGCCGGATGTTTCGTTCGCTCGCGGGATAAGACCTAGTGGCGGCTCGCATGCAGTGGACGCGGCATGTCGGAATGGGTGATCCAGACGCGGCCGTCGAACGCCACTTCGCCGTGATCGAGCTTGCTGCTGGCGATGCTTTCGATAAGGCCTAGCTCGGAGCAGACGTCGCCGATCCTGCCGTCGTTGACGACGCAGACGGCCTGGCATGTGCCACCGTCGCGCATCACCAGAACGGTGTGGTGGCTGTTTCGCAGGATCTTGTTGGGCAACGTCACGAGCGTCATGCTCTTCTCCCTGCTGTATCCGGGTTACGGCTGGTGCGCCTGGAGAGGAGGCTCGGCCAATATGGTCAACAAATGGTTAACGGAGCGGGATCGGATACGGAGTTTGCTCCGGTAACCGGGCCACGCCTTGCCCGAAGCAGGTCAGGTGACCGGCTTGGTCTTGGCGGTGTCCGAAACCTCGCGCAACGGTGCGCGGCTCAACTCGTTGCCGGCGGCGATCGCCTTGCGCAAAAGCCGCAGCAGTTCGTCGCCCTCATCTGCCGACAGCCCGCGCAGCATGAGTTCCTGCGCCGCCTCGACCACCGGCGCGACGCCGCTCAAGGTCTTGCGCCCCTCGTCGGTGATCTGCAATTCGCGGGCGCGCCTGTCCCTGGTGCTGGCATTGCGCACGAGCAAGCCTTTCTGCACCAGTCGGTCTACCACCCCGGTAATCGTCGTCCGGTCGTAGGCGATCAGCCCCGCAAGCCTTACCTGATCGATCCCAGGATTGGTGCTGAGCGCCTCGAGCGCCGCGTATTGTACGGGTGTCAGGTCGTAGCCGGCTTGCTCGACCTCGGCATGGAAGACCGCCACGGCGATCTGCTGAAACCGGCGGGCGAGATGCCCCGGCATGTCATCGTTGTCTTTCACCAAACTCTCCAAAACCATCGCAAGTTTGACACGTATACTGATAATCAGCATACTGATCAATATTGGATCCGTCGAATCCATTTCAGCGGACGCCCATCAAGAAACATGCGGAGGAAACTGGTTCCATGCAATTCCATCTGAATGGGTTCGAGCCCGGCGACCCGGAAATCTTTCACCCGGAGGATCGACAGAGCACGCCAGTCGACAAAGGACCGCTTCCCGCCGAAGTCGATGTCCTGATCGTCGGCTGCGGTCCGGCAGGCCTGACGCTCGCGGCGCAGCTCTCCGCCTTTCCCGATATCAGGACCTGCATCGTCGACCAGAGATCCGGCCCCCTGCTGCGCGGCCAGGCGGACGGCATCGCCTGCCGCACAATGGAGATGTTCCACGCCTTCGGTTTTGCCGAGCGGGTGCTCCAGGAATCCTACTGGGTCAACGAGACCTCGTTCTGGAAGCCGGACGACGCAAAACGCGAAAACATCGTCCGCAGCGGCAGGATCGACGATACCGAGGATGGGCTTTCCGAATTCCCGCATGTCATCCTCAACCAGGCGCGGGTTCAGGATTTCTTCCTCGACGTCATGCGCAAATCGCCGACCCGGCTCGAGCCGCATTATTCGCGGCGCCTGATCGACGTCGAAACAGACCCGGCTACTTCGGATTATCCGGTGACCGCGAGGCTGGAGCGTCTTGATCCCTCCCACGAAGGTGAGATCGAGACCGTCAAGGCGCGCTACGTCGTCGGCTGCGATGGCGCGCGCAGCACAGTGCGCAAATCGATCGGGCGGGCGCTGCATGGCGATTCCGCCAATCACGCCTGGGGCGTCATGGACGTGCTGGCCGTTACCGATTTTCCCGACATTCGCCTGAAGGCATTGATCCAGTCCGCGGGCGAAGGCAGCATCGTGCTGATCCCGCGCGAAGGCGGCTACATGGTCCGCATCTATGTCGAGTTGGACAAGCTCAACGAGAACGAGCGGGTCGCGAGCCGGAACATCACCGTCGACAAGCTGATCGCGGCCGTGCAGCGCATCCTGCATCCCTACACATTCGAGGTGAAGGAGGTCGCCTGGTGGTCGGTCTACGAGATCGGGCAACGGCTGACCGACAAGTTCGACGACGTGGCCGAAGACGCGATCGGAGAGCGTCTGCCCCATGTCTTCATCGCCGGCGACGCCTGCCATACCCACAGCCCGAAAGCCGGCCAGGGCATGAACGTCTCGATGCAGGACGGATTCAACCTCGGCTGGAAACTGGCGGCCGTCCTGCAGGGGCGGAGCGGGCCGGAGCTGCTGCACAGCTATTCCGCCGAACGCCAGACCATCGCCAAGGAACTGATCGATTTCGACCGAGAATGGTCGGCCATGCTGAGCGCGCCGCTGAAATCCCCCGACCATCCGGATGGCGAGGGCGTCGAACCGGCGGAAGTCCAGAAATATTTCGTTCGGTCGGGACGTTATACGGCGGGCACGGCGACCCGCTACACGCCGTCGGTGCTCACTGGCGAAGCCACCTATCAGCATCTCGCCAAGGGGCTGACGATCGGCACGCGGTTCCATTCGGCGCCGGCGATCCGCCTGGCCGATGCCAAGCCTACGCAACTCGGCCATGCCGCGAAGGCGGATGGCCGCTGGCGCATCTATGCCTTTGCCGGAGCGGAGGATCGTGCAGCCCCCTCTTCTCGACTGCGGGCGCTTTGCGACTTCCTGGCGGACTCCCCCGCCTCGCCGGTGAAGAGACATACGCCGGCCGGCCAGGACATCGACTCGGTGATCGATTTCCGCGCTGTCTTCCAGCAGGCGCATCGCACGCTCACCGTCGAGACCATGCCGACTTTCCTTCTGCCCCGGAAGGGCCGCTACGGGCTCTGCGACTACGAAAAGATGTTCTGCCCCGACCTCAAGAGCGGCCAGGACATTTTCGACATGCGCGGCATCGACAGGCAGCACGGCTGCATGGTCATCGTCCGGCCGGACCAGTATGTCGCCCATGTGCTGCCGCTCGACGGATTTGCCGAGCTGTCGGTGTTCTTCGATGGCTTCATGCTTCGACAGAGCCAGGCAGTTTTATAGGCGGACCGGCGGGTTGAACTAACCTGCGCCCTCACGGCGTCATTTCGATTGACGGCCAATTTGTACAACTGTACAAATTGGCAAAACAATTGACTATGGATTTTGATGCGCCCGAACTTGAGGGAAGCCTTGCTCAGAAACGCCGTGACCCTGTTTTCCCGCAGCGGCTACAATGCGGTGTCGCTACGGGATATCGCCAAGGCGTCCGGAGCCAATGTCGGCAGCCTGACCTATCATTTTGGCTCGAAGGCAAAATTGCTGCACGAGGTTTACGAGCGCCACACGGTGCCGATGAACGCCCGCCGCCGCGAGCTGCTGGGCGAGGCCCTGCGGATCAGCGATGCGGATCAGCGGCTGATGGCGATCCTGCGCGCCTATGTCGTGCCGGCCTTCGTTTCCTCCTCGGAGGGCGATGGCGGCGGTGCCGAATTCACCCGCATGCGGGCGGTCCTGTCAGCAGAAGGAAACCCCGATGCCCAGGCGATCATCGCCGACGCATTCGACGAGACGAGCCGCGCCTTCATCAAGGCCTTAGCCGATTGCGTACCCGGTGCGCCATTGAGCGGGCTCGTCTGGCGCAGCCAGTTCCTGCTCGGCTCGCTCTATTACGCCCTGATCAATCCGGACCGCGTGACGCGTCTTTCGGGCGGTACGGTCGATGGAAACGATCGGGAAGCCGCCGTCGATCAACTCGTCGAGGCAAGTTATGCGAGCTTTCGAAGCCTCGGCGCCGAAATCAGGCAATCCGCAGCAATCTGAAATACGCATGGGAGGAGAAATGAACGAACATCGCCAGGAGAGCGGTCACGGGATAGCAACCGCGCGGCGGAAACCGAACTTCATACTGCCTGTCAATAGCTGCGACGCGCATTGCCACGTGTTCGGCCCGGGCGCCGTGTTCCCTTATGCCCCCAATCGCAGTTATACGCCGGAGGATGCGCCGAAAGAGGTGCTGGCGAGGCTCCACGAGCGGCTTGGCATCGACCGCGCCGTCATCGTCCAGGCGAGCTGCCACGGGACCGACAACCGCGCCATGCTCGACGCGATCGCCTGGCGGCCGGATCGCTACCGCGGCGTCGCCATCGTCGACGATAGCTTTGACGACCGCGCCTACCAGGCACTCCACAACGGCGGCGTGCGGGGCGTCCGGTTCAATTTCGTCCGCCATCTCGGCGGGGCACCGGACTTGGACGTCTTCAACCGGGTGATCGACCGCATCAAGGGACGCGGCTGGCATGTGGTGCTGCATCTCGACGCGAGCGACATCGTTCCGCTTTCCGACATGATCGCCCGCCTGCCGGTCCCCTTCGTCATCGATCACATGGGGCGCGTCGACACCAGCCTCGGCACCGACCAGAGGGCGTTCCAGACGCTGCTGGAGCTGGTGCGGCGGGAAAACTGCTGGATCAAGGTCTGCGGGTCGGAGCGGATCTCCCGCTTTCCGTTCGATACGGCGGTGCCTTTTGCCAAGGCGCTGCTGGCGGCAAGCCCCGACCGGAGCCTGTGGGGCACGGACTTCCCGCATCCGAACCTCAAGGAACCCGTCGACGAGGCCGACCTCGTGGATCTCGTGCCGAGGTTTGCGCTGACGGAAGAGGATCGGCGGCGGCTGCTCGTCGACAATCCCGCACGTTTATACGGTTTCGCCGCCTGAGCGGCCTTTAGAGGAGGAGGAGAGAATGAATTACAAAACTATGGGGAGATCGGCGGGCCGGTTCCGACAGCCGGCGCGATGGATGAAATCTCTGGCTGTCGCCCTGACCCTGATGCTGCCGACCGGCGCCATGGCGCAGGACGCCTACCCGTCGAGGGACATCACCCTGGTTCTGCCGTTCGGCCCCGGTGGGATTGCCGACATCACGGCCCGCCTGGTCGCCGAGTCGCTCGGCAAGAAGCTCGGGAAACAGATCGTCATCATGAACCAGCCGGGTGCGGGCGGCTCCGTCGCGGCACGGGCGGCGCTGAACGCCCCGGCGGACGGCTACACGCTCGCCCTGCTTTCGAACGGAACCGCGATCAGCGTACCGCTCTTCAAAAACCTGCAATTCGATCCGGTCGCCGATTTCGTGCCGGTATCGAGCCTTGCCTATTTCGATTTCGTGTTCGTCACTAAGGCGGACGGCAAATTCAAGTCCCTCAAGAATGTGCTGGAAGCCGCCAAGGCCAAGCCGGGTGCGCTGAACGTCGGCACGATCAACGTCGGCAGCAGCCAGAACCTGGCAGCCGAACTCTTCAAGTCGGCTTCCGGGATCGATTTCACCATCGTCCCTTACAAAGCCACGCCCGATCTTCAGGTCGCCCTGCTGGGCGGCGAGCTCGACTTGATCGTCGACAGCCAGACGGCGCTGAAGGCTGCCCTGCAGCAGAACCAAGCGACCGCTATCGCCTCATCCGGCCCGGCGCGCTCCAGTCTCTCGCCGAACGTCCCGACCGCCGCGGAAGAAGGCGTCAAGGGCTTCGACGTGACCTCCTGGAACGCCATCTTCGCGCCGAAGGGCACGCCGCCGGAAGCGGTGAAGAAGCTGAACGCCACGCTGGTCGAAGTCCTGGCCGACCCTGCCCTCAAGAAGCGGTTCGCGGATCTCGGCGTCGAAGCCCGATCCAGCACCCCGGAGGAAATCGGCAACCGCCTGAAGGCCGACATCCAGAAATGGTCGGACGTGATCCAGAAGGCGGGTATTCCGAAACAATAACGCTCGACTGGTCCCGGAGCCGATCCGGGACTAATCCCCGCCTGCCTTGGGAGCCGCCCAGGGCATCGGCCGGCGATTGAGGAAGGCCTCGATGCCGGCGCGCCCTTCGGCGCTTTCCCAACGGTCGGCGAGCAGGCCGGTGCTGTAGCCGATCGGATCTTCGGTCGCCTGGCGGGCGAGACTTTGCACAAGGCTCTTGGCGCTGGCGACGGCACCGGGAGCGCAATCGAGGAAAGCCGAGACCTCCTCTTCGACCGCCGCATCAAGTTCAGAGGCTAGGCGGACAACAGAAACCAGGCCGATTTCGCGGGCAGTGATTGTATCGAAGCGGCGGGCGTTGAGGAACAAGCGGCGGGCATGGCCTTCGCCGATCCGGCGCACGACATAGGGTCCGATGGTGGCGGGGATCAGGCCGAGCCGCGTTTCGGTGAGCGCAAACCCGGCGCTGTCAGCCGCGACCACGATGTCGCAGACGGCCATCAGGCCGATACCGCCGCCGAAGGCATTGCCCTGCACCCGGCCGATCAGCGGTTTCGGCAGGTCGTCGAGTGCCTTCAGCATAAGAGCAAGTTCCGTCGCCCCCTCGATCTTGCCGGCACGATCCCTCGCCGCCTGATCGCGCATCCATTGCAGATCGCCGCCGGCGCAGAATGTGATGCCGGCGGATGCGAGAACCACGACGCGCACCGCATCGTCGGCTGCGAGCTTGCCGGCCGCGTCGGCCAGATCGGCGATCATCCGTGCGTTCATGGCATTGTGCTTTTCGGACCGGGCGAGCGTCAGTGTCACCACCCCGCGGAGATCCCGTTCCAGCGTTAGCGTGTCGTAAGCGCCCATCAGCGTGCTCCCCTCAGGCTGCGGGCAAAAGCCTCTGCCTCGGTCAGCCGGTCGCGGTCGATGCGGGTTTCGAACCCCAGCGCATGCAGATGATCGACCGTCTTGCCAGTCGCGACATTGCCCTCCGCTCCCGGCGCATAAGGGCAGCCGCCAAGGCCGCCGGCGGCGGCATCGAAAACGCGCAGGCCTTTTTCGAGCGAAACGGCGATGTTGTCGAGCGCCCTGCCGTTCGTATCGTGAAAATGCCCGGCGAGATGTGCCGCTGGCAGGTGCTTCAAGACCGCATCGAGCATGGCTGCGACCCGATCCGGGGTGCCTGTGCCGATCGTATCGGCCAGCGCCACCTCGCTGCAACCCAGCGCATGAAGCTCCGTTGCCACCCGCGCCACCTGGGCCGGCGGCGTCGGACCATCGAAGGGACAGTCGACGGCGCAGGAGACGTAAGCGCGGACGGGTATCCCATCGCGGCGGGCGCTATCGATCAGCGGGGCGAACCGCTGAAAACTCTCGGCGATGCTGCAATTGATGTTGCGATGGCTGAAACCTTCCGACGCCGAGGCGAAGACGGCAGCCTCATCCGCCTTGGCCGAAACGGCGGCTGCATAACCCCGCATGTTCGGCGTCAGCACCGTATAGAGCGTGCCCGGCCGGCGGGTAATGCCGGCCATGACCTCGGCGCCATCGGCCATCTGCGGTACCCAGTCGGCACGCACGAAGCTCGTCACTTCGATCTTTTCGAAACCGCAGGCCGAAAGCAGGTCGACCAGCCGGATCTTGTCGGCGGTGGAAATGAGCCGCTTCTCGTTCTGCAGGCCGTCTCGCGGCCCCATTTCGTGGATACGGACGAAATCAGCCATCCTTCGGCTCCCCAGCTTCGGGCTCCGGCTCAAGGATCAGCAGCACCGCGCCTTCGATCACCTGTTCGCCCTGCGACACGAGGACGTCGGCAAGCGTCCCGTCGCGCGGGGCGGCAAGCGTCAACTCCATCTTCATGGCTTCCATGACGACAAGAGCCTCGCCCTTTGTGACAGAGGCTCCCGGCGTGGCACGTAGGAGTTTGACGAGGCCCGGCATGGGGGCAGCGATGCGATCGCTGCCGGCGGCAATCTCATCCTCGCCGGCAAGGGGATCGATAAGGCCGAAGTGCCAGCTTTCGCCATCGCCGAAGATCGTCAGGTCACGATGGCCAGGCACGAGATGAAACCGGCGCTTACGGCCGTCGACCTCCAGGAGATAGGTATCTTCGCCCAGACGAGAAAGGCCGAAATCGACCTGTCTGCCGTCGACCGCGGCCGCATAGACGCCCTCCACGGTCGATCGGAACGAGATCGGCACATGCTGGCCGCGGTAATCCAGTTCGACGAAATCGGACGCTTCCGACCATAACCGGAATCCGGACAAGCGGCCCCAGGGATCGCTGACGGTCTTCGGCTCGAGTGCGCCGGAAAGCTTCAAGGCGGCCAGCGCCATTGTCTCGCGAGCCGGGGCCTGACCGGTCGTCAATTCGGCCAGATGCCGGTCGATGAGACCTGTCTCCGGCCGGCCTTCGGCGAAATCAGGCAGGATCGTTAGCCGGCGAAGGAACGATGCATTGGTGGTGACGCCGGTGGCGCGAACCTCGGCAAGGGCGGACGACAGCAGCGACAGCGCCGTCTGGCGATCCGGCCCGCGGGTGATGATCTTGGCGATCATCGGATCGTAGAAGGGAGAGATGCGGTCGCCGGTGCGCACGCCGCTGTCCACCCGCGCCAGTTCCTCCGGCAGGTCCAGATGCGCAAGCCTGCCGGTGGCGGGCAGAAAACCCCGCTCGGCATCCTCCGCATAAAGCCGCGCCTCGAAGGCCCAACCGCTGATGAAAAGTTCGTCCTGCAGCCGAGGCAGAGGCTCGCCGGACGCGACGCGAAGCTGCCATTCGACGAGATCGACGCCGGTGATCGCCTCGGTCACCGGATGCTCCACCTGCAGGCGGGTGTTCATTTCCATGAACCAGAAGCGGTCGGCCTTCAGCCCATCGGAGGCATCGGCGATGAACTCGATCGTGCCGGCACCGGAATAGGAAATCGCCATCGCCGCCTTGACCGCCGCCTCGCCCATGGCAAGGCGCATGTCCTCCGGCATGCCGGGAGCCGGCGCTTCCTCGATGACTTTCTGGTGGCGGCGCTGCAGCGAGCAGTCGCGCTCGAACAGGTGCACAACATTGCCGTGGTCGTCGCCAAAGACCTGGATCTCGATATGGCGCGGATGGGCGATGTATTTCTCGATCAGGCAGGTGGGATCGCCGAATGCGGCGGATGCTTCGCGCTGCGCCGAGGCCAAGGCTTCCTTGAATGCGAAGACCTCCTCGACACGCCGCATGCCCTTGCCGCCGCCGCCGGCGCGTGCCTTGATCAGCACCGGGAAGCCGATCCGCTCTGCCTCACCCAAGAGTAAGTCCGGATTCTGCTCGGCGCCGTGATAACCCGGGACGACAGGCACGCCTGCCTTTTCCATCAGCGCCTTGGCGGCGTCCTTGAGGCCCATGGCGCGGATGGCATCGGATGACGGGCCGATGAAGCGGATGCCGGCGGATGTTACCGCGTCGGCGAAATCGGGGTTCTCCGAGAGGAAGCCATAGCCGGGATGGATTGCGTCGGCACCAGTGCGCAGCGCCGCGTCGATGACCGCGTCACCACGGAGATAACTTTCGGCGGCGGGAGACGGCCCGATATGGATCGCCTCTCCCGCAAGTGACACATGCAGGGCATCCCGGTCGGCGTCGGAATAGACGGCGACGGTCGCAACACCCAGGCGGTGGCAGGTGCGGATAATGCGGCAGGCGATCTCGCCACGATTGGCTATGAGGACCTTGCGGATCATGACGCGTCCCTCACATCCGGAACACGCCGAAGCGTGTTTCTTCGATCGGTGCATTCAACGCGGCGGAGAGGCTCAAAGCCAGCACCTGGCGTGTCCTGGCAGGGTGGATGATGCCGTCGTCCCAGAGGCGGGCGGACGCATAAAGCGGGTGGCTCTGTTCCTCGAACTGGTCGAGCACCGGTTGTTTGAACGCCATTTCCTCGTCCGTGCTCCACGTCTTGCCACCGCGCTCGATCGCCTCGCGCCGGACAGTGGCCAACACGCCGGCGGCTTGCGGGCCGCCCATCACCGAAATCCGGCTGTTCGGCCAGGTCCACAGAAAACGCGGCGAATAGGCCCGGCCGGCCATGCCGTAATTGCCGGCACCGAACGAACCGCCAAGCAGGATCGTGACCTTGGGCACGGACGTGGTCGCAACCGCCGTCACCAGCTTGGCGCCGTGCTTGGCGATGCCCTCCGCCTCGTATCTGCGACCGACCATGAAGCCGGTGATGTTCTGCAGGAAGACCAGCGGGATCTTTCGCTGCGAGCAGAGCTCGATGAAATGGGCGCCCTTCTGGGCGCTTTCGGAAAACAGCACGCCATTGTTGGCGACGATGCCGACCGGGACCCCGAAGACATGCGCGAAGCCGCAGACCAGCGTCATGCCGAACCGCGCCTTGAACTCGTCGAACCGCGAGCCGTCCACCACGCGGGCGATAACTTCACGGATGTCGTAGGGCGTGCTCAGAGAGGACGGTACGATGGAAGCGATTTCTTCCGGATCGTAGAGCGGATCTTCGGGCGTCGCCAGCATCACGCTATCCGGCTTGCGGGTGTTGAGCCCCGCGACGGCGCGGCGGACCAGCGCGAGCGCATGGGCGTCGTCGCGGGCGAGATGATCCGCCACGCCGGAGAGGCGGGTGTGCACATCGCCGCCGCCCAGATCCTCGGCCGAGACTTCCTCACCCGTCGCAGCCTTTACCAGCGGTGGACCGGCGAGGAAGATCGTTCCCTGGTCCTTGACGATGATCGCCTCGTCGGACATCGCCGGCACATAGGCGCCGCCTGCGGTGCAGGAGCCCATCACCGCGGCGATCTGGGCGATGCCCTTCGCCGACATGCGGGCCTGATTGAAGAAGATGCGGCCGAAATGATCGCGGTCGGGAAACACCTCGTCCTGGTTCGGCAGGTTGGCGCCGCCGGAATCGACCAGATAGACGCAAGGCAGCCGGTTCTCCTCGGCGATCTCCTGGGCGCGCAGGTGTTTCTTGACCGTCATCGGGTAATAGGTGCCGCCTTTGACGGTGGCGTCGTTGGCGACGATCATCACCTCGCGGCCCTCGACCCGGCCGATGCCGGTGACGATGCCGGCCGCCGGGCTCGCCCCGCCGTAAAGCCCATGCGCAGCGGTGGCGCCGATTTCGAGAAAGGGCGAACCGTGATCCAGCAGCCGAGCGATCCGCTCGCGCGGAAGGAGCTTGCCGCGCTTCACATGCCGCGCCCGCGCTTCCTCGCCACCGCCGGCTTCGGCGAGCGCGACGGCCGCCTCGACCTCGGCAAGCTTTGCCTGCATCGCGGCGCGGTTCGCTTCGGCGGCTTCGCTCCTCAGATTGACCGCAGACCGGATGACAGCCATCAGGCGGTTTCCTTGAAGAGTTCGCGGCCGATCAGCATGCGGCGGATTTCAGACGTACCGGCGCCGATCTCCATCAGCTTGGCGTCGCGCAGCAACCGGCCAGTCGGATTGTCGTTGATATAACCGTTGCCGCCGAGGATCTGGATCGCCTGCAGCGCCTGCTGGGTCGCCTGTTCGGAGGCGTAGAGGCAGCAGGCAGCGGCATCCTGGCGTGTCACGGCGCCGCGATCGCAGGCGGCGGCCACCGCATAGACATAGGCACGGGCGGAATTCATCGCCGTGTACATGTCGGCGACCTTGGCCTGGATCAGCTGGAACTCGCCGATCGGCTGGCCGAACTGCTTTCGCTCGTGGACATAGGGCATGACCACGTCGAGGCAGGCATGCATGATGCCGATGCCAATCGCCGAAAGCACGACGCGCTCGTAGTCGAGCCCCGACATCAGCACGCGCACGCCGCCACCTTCGGCGCCCATGACGTTTTCGGCCGGCACTTCGCAATCCTCGAACACCAGTTCGCAGGTGTTGGAGCCGCGCATGCCGAGTTTGTCGAGCTTCTGGGCGGTCGTAAACCCTTTGAAACCTTTTTCGACCAGGAAGGCGGTGATGCCTTTGGAGGCGGCGGCCGGATCGGTCTTGGCATAGACCACCAGCACATCGGCATCCGGACCGTTGGTGATCCACATCTTGGTTCCGTTGAGCACGTAGCGATCGCCGCGCTTTTCGGCGCGGAGTTTCATCGACACGACGTCGGAACCGGCGCCGGGCTCGGACATGGCGAGCGCGCCGACATGCTCTCCCGAGCAGAGTTTCGGCAGGTAACGCGCCTTTTGGTCCGCATTGCCGTTGCGGTTGATCTGGTTGACGCAGAGGTTGGAATGGGCGCCGTAGCTGAGCGACGTGGAGGCCGAGGCACGAGCCAGCTCCTCGACGGCGACCACATGAGCGAGATAACCGAGGCCCGTGCCGCCGAATTCCGGGGCAGCGGTGAGGCCGAGCAGGCCGAGCGAACCCAGTTCAGGCCAGAGATCTCGGGCAAATTCGTTGCTGCGGTCGATTTCGTCGGCGCGAGGCTTGAGTTTTTCCTGCGCGAAACGGTGGACCGTCTCACGAACAGCGTCGACCTCCTCGCCGAGCGCAAAATTCATGCTTGCGTGGAACACCCTGCATCCTCCCGGTGTACCAAGTTCAGTATGTCAGAAAGTAGTGGGGCAGCAGCGGCAGGTCGTCAATGGCTGGGCGAAGCTCTGGCGCGACATCGCAAGATACGGTCTTCCCATTCGCCGCGTTTGAACGAAGATTGCCCTATTCGGGCAGATGATAGGGGTGAATGCCGGGAGCCCATTCATTGTTCGGCATCCGTGTGCCGGTATAGGTCACGCCGCTCGGCGACTTGCAGCGGTAGATCCGGGTCGGCATGACATCGCCATAGAGAATGTCGAAACCGCCACGACTGCGATAGACGTTCTCGATATCGCTGGTGCAGTCGTAGGCCTGTTTCTTCACGCGCTCCTCCTCGGGCACGACGCCGGGCAGGTTGCGGAAATAGGTCTGGGTGTCCTTGGGGAAGGCCAGGGGCTCGGCTGCGAATACCTCGGCCGGAACCAGCGCGGCGACAAGCAGCGCCACGAGCATCACGGCCGGCAGTATCCATGCACCTTTGAGCATCAATCGACTCCTCATCCACGAAAACTGCGGACGATTCAAAGATATGGACGGCAGGAGGCCCGATCCATGGGCCGGGGACCACGTTTGCGTGATCATCGGCGGTTATCCAGGCGGCGATAGCCGGTGGGCTGCTGGTAGAGCCATCCGATCCGCTGAACGGCCGCCTCGAAATTCTCGCGGGCGACGCTCATCGTGTGGCCGTTGGCGTGGAGAAGCGTCTCGGCATTCTCCATGATACCGACATGACCCTTCCATAAAACGAGGTCGCCGCGGCGAAGTTCCCCTTGGCCGATCTCTTTGCCGATCGAGGCCTGCATATCGGAGTCGCGCGGGGCAAATTGACCGGTCATCATCAGGGCAAGCTGCACGAGCGACGAGCAATCAAGACCGAAACCGGAACGGCCACCCCAGAGATACGGCGTCTCGATGAATTTTTCCGCGACCGCGACGTAGTCCTCACCCAAGGTCTCGGCGATCGGGAGGCAATGGCGGGCGATCACCGCCTCGCCGCTCGCCAGGACGAAATAACGGGTGCCGCGGGTTTCCGCCTCGCCGACGACGGTGACGCGGCTGCCCATGGACAGGGCGCCAACCGGCGGCTTGCGAAGCTCTGGTTCCGGATACAGGAAAGTGCGGGGCACGGCGATGCGGTGGGTGGGTTCGTCCGGGCTTCCGAGCATCGCCTCCGGCAGGTAGCCGACATAGCCGTCCTGATCGGCCTGCACCCAGGCAAAACCATCGGCACGGTCGAAAACCCGGACGGTTTCGCCCCACAAAAGTTCGGTATCGATGCCGCGGGCAAGGTCCGGTGCCGGACGCAGCTGGGCCACCGGCACGGCGATGCGTGCCGGTTCGCCGCGGACGAACTGGCCTGCCTCGACGCTGCCCTTCAGCGTCTCGTCTGCAAGGTCGGGGCGGAAGGCGTGCAGGCGTCTGTCGAGCAGCTTGGTCATTTCAAAATCCCTTCGGGCGCCTTATGGCAAACCCATTACTGGCGGCCTTCCCGGATGATCAGGTCGCCCAGCTTTTCCAGATAGAGCGCACCCGCCACGGTGCGCTTGATCACCACGTTGCGGCGGTCCCGCTCGTCGCGCTGGCGATCCACCAGGCCCATCTCGCCCATCGTGTCGAGCGCGCGGGTGATGACCGGCTTGGTAACGCCCAGCGTCGCCGCCAGGCCACGCACCGTGTGCGGCGGCGGCACGAGGTAAATATGCAGCAGAATGGACATCTGGCGCAATGTCAGATCGCGGCCGTCGTGGCGCACCTGCTCCAGCGATACCCGGTGCCAGAGGCCCAGCGCTTCCGTGGCGGTCAGTTCAACCGGCATCACCACCTCGGTTCAAAAATCCGGCCTCGGTTCACAATCCGACGAATTTTAGGCCGAACTTCTTACCGGTCTGTTTCGGAGCCGGTTTATTTCGCGGCCATGTCGCGGATCGTGCGATAGAGCGCGCGGATCGCAAACGCCTCGCCGCCGACCGGTGCCTGCGGCTTTTCGGCCGCCACCCAGCCGTAGATGTCGAAATGCACCCAGCTCCTGGTCGCGGTGACGAAGCGCTTGAGGAAAAGTGCTGCGGTGATTGCGCCGGCCATGCCGCCCGAGGGCGAATTGGTGATATCGGCGGCGCGGGAGCGGATATCCTTGTCGTAGCCCATCCACAGCGGCAGGCGCCACATCGGATCGGCTTCGGTGCGTCCCGCGTCCATCAGCTTGCCGGCAAGCGTTTCGTCGTCGGTGAAATAGGGCGCAAGCTCGGTGCCGAGCGCGACGCGGGCAGCCCCCGTCAACGTCGACATGTCGACCATCAAGTCGGGCGGGTTTTCGTCCGCATAGGCGAGCGCGTCGGCCAGGACCAGCCGGCCTTCCGCATCCGTATTGTCTATCTGGACGGTGACGCCCTTGCGGCTCCTGTAGATATCGCCGGGGCGGAAGGCATTGCCGGAAATAGAGTTTTCGACCGCCGGCACCAGAACCTGCAGGTCGACCTTGAGGTCGGCATCCATGATCATCAGGGCAAGGCCCATGACGTTCGCCGCGCCGCCCATGTCCTTCTTCATCAGCGCCATGTTGGCGGCACCCTTGATGTCGAGGCCACCGGTATCGAAGCATACCCCCTTCCCGACCAGGGTGACGCGCGGATGGCCCTTCTGTCCCCAGCGCATTTCGAGCAGCCGCGGGGCTGAGACGCTGGCGCGGCCGACCGTGTGAACCAGAGGGAAATTCCGGGCGAGCAGGTCCTCGCCGACGATCGACGTGACGGTCGCGCCGTAATGTTCGCCAAGCGCCCGGAAGGCCGCTTCCAGCTCGATCGGCCCCATCTCGTTGGTCGGAATATTGATGAGGTCACGGGCCAGGAAAACGCCGGCAAGCTGGCGCTCGACATCGGCGGCATCGGCCGTGACCGGGATCGCAAGCCGGACGTCCTTCGGTTTTTCGGATTTGTAGCGGCTGAAACCGTAGGTACCGAGGCCGTAGCCGAGAGCAAGATGCGCGCCGCCAAGCGCCGAGGTCTCGACATGCCAGTCACCCGCCGGCAAGAGCTTGGAGAGTTTTCCCGTAATGAACGGTGCCTCGGCGGGATCGCTGCCAAGGCCGAACAGGGCGCTGCCCACTTCATTGCCCGCAGGTACCACAAGCAGAGCACCGGCTTCCGCCTTGAAGCCCGACGCCTTCGCCCAGGCGAGCGCCGCCGCATCGAGCTTCCCAGCCTCCAGGTCGGAGGGCGTCACGGCATGGACCGGCCTTGACGTCGCCCCTTTCGCGCTGAAGGGAGAGGGACGTTCGATATACTGATAGGGAGTCATGGGCGGGCCTTCGGAAGCTGTTGGAATCGCTCGTCTTAACGATCTGTTAGGGTTAACAGTTTATTGCTGGAGTGGAAATGCGCTATCTGCCCGCTCCCTATTCGGAAGACGTGCACCGGACCGAACGAGACCGCACCCCATGACCGCTTCCGCAGCCGTGACGCTTCGCAAGACCCGCCTCGCCCAGACCGCCGCCTTCGCTCTTCTCACCGCTCTTTCGGTCACCGGTTGTGCGACGAACCGGGACGTGGCGACGACGGGCTCGATCCCGAGGGCCTCGGCCGCCTCCATGGACGGCATGAATGCGGACGCGCTTGCAGGCACAGAGAAGTCGATCGGCGAAAGTTATGCCCGGGATCCGAAGAACAAGGAAATCGGGCTGCGCTACGCGACGGTGCTCGGTATGACGGGCAAGAGCGCGCAGGCGCTTGCGGTGATGCAGCAGGTGGCGATTGCCCACCCGGCCGACCGCGAGGTGCTGGCCGCCTATGGCAAGGCGCAGGCCGGTGCCGGCCAGCTCGAACAGGCGCTCGCGACCATCAACCGCGCGCAAACCCCCGATCATCCGGACTGGCGGCTCTATTCCGCCGAAGGGGCCGTGCTCGACCAGCTCGGGCGCTCGGCGGAGGCCCGCCAGAAATACCGCATGGCGCTCGATACCCAGCCGAACGAGCCAAGTGTGATGTCCAATCTCGGAATGTCCTATGTGCTTTCCGGCGACCTGAAGACGGCGGAAACCTACATGCGTAATGCCGCCGGCCAGCCTGCCGCCGACAGCCGCGTCCGCCAGAACCTCGCGCTGGTGGTCGGCCTGCAGGGCCGTTTTTCGGAAGCAGAACAGATCGCCCGCCGCGAACTTTCGCAGCAGCAGGCCGATGCCAACGTCACCTATCTGCGCTCGATGTTATCCCAGCAAAACGCCTGGGCGAAGCTCGCCGACAAGGATGGCAAGGGAAAGCCCAACACGAACTGATGGGGCTTCTTCCGCCATTCCAACAAAAACCGGCCTTGCGCCGGTTTTCTCGTTTTCGGGAATGGTCCTGTCGAAGCGCCTTAGATAAGGCGCGAGATCACGGTGATGATTCCGCCGATCAGGACGAGGTTCACGCAAAGTCGTGTCAGCATCTTGGTATCCTCCGAATATGTTTCGCTCACGAACCGGCGAGCTGGAAAAGCCGGCCGTCTCAAGCTGATGGAGAGGATATTGGACCGATCCCGCTGAACGCCGTCTGAAACGGGAGTTCATATCACGTTCAACAATGGGCACGCGCGGCCGGTGCGGGTCGAACGCCGAATGTTAGAAAACCGCGTTCAGTGGAACTTGTCGGCGACCTGGATGCCGGCCGGACCAAGGATGACGGCGATCAGGACCGGCAGGAAGAACAGGATCATCGGCACGGTGAGCTTCGGCGGCAGGGCGGCCGCCTTCTTTTCCGCTTCGTTCATCCGCTCGTCGCGGCCTTCCTGGGCCAGTACGCGCAGTGCCGAGGCGATCGGCGTGCCATAACGTTCCGCCTGGATCAGCGCCTGGGTAACGGCCCTGACGATATCGAGCTGGGTGCGGATGCCGAGATTTTCGAGGGCGGTGCGGCGGTCCTGCAGGAAGGACAGCTCGGCCGTCGTCAGCACCATTTCCTCGGCCAGCGGCGGCGACGTCTGCGCCATCTCCTCGGCCACGCGGCGCATCGCCGCTTCCATGGAAATCCCCGATTCGACGCAGATCAACATCAGGTCGAGCGCGTCCGGCCAGGCCCGCTTGATGGAATGCTGGCGCTTCTTCACCCGGTTGGAAATGTAGATGTTCGGTGCATAGAAGCCGATATAGGCGATAACGATCGCCGCCAGCATGCGGATCGGGAACGGCCGGGTGGCGAGGTTGCCGAGCACGAAAATCCACACGATAGCGGCCGCAAGGAAAACGAAGGGCAGCAGGAAACGGGCCAACAGGAACATGTTGAGGGCGTTCTGCGACCTCAGACCGGCGGCACGAAGCCTGTTGACGGTGTTGTCGTCCACCAGCGCCTTGCGCAGATTGAAGCGCTCGACGATCTGCCGGACCGACTGGTTGTTCTGGGCGCGCAGCGACGTCTTCGACTGTTCGGAATTCATGCGGGCGCGTTCGCGGGCGCGGATCTGTTCGCGCTCGGTGGAGACCGCCTTCATGCGCTTGTCGAGATCTCCTTTTTCGAGAAAAGGGCTCGCCAGCGTGTAAAGGGTCGCGAAAACCGCCACGGCCACCAGAATGGCGAGCAGTGTGATCGGGTCGGTAAGCGTCGTTGCCAGTCCCATCGCCATGTCCCCTCAGATGTCGAAGTTGATCATGTTGCGCATGACGAAGATGCCGATCGACATCCAGACGCCGGAAGCCAAAAGGATCAGGTGCCCGCGCGGATCGGTGAAGATGATCGAGATGTACTGAGGCGAGGTGAGATAGACGAGCAGCGATACGATGAAGGGCAAAGCGCCGATGATCACCGCCGAAGCCTTCGCTTCCATCGACAACGCCTGCACCTTGGCCTTCATCTTCTTGCGCTCGCGCAGCACCTTGGAAAGGTTGCCGATCGCTTCGGAAAGATTGCCGCCGGCCTGGCCCTGAATGGTGATGACGATCGCAAAGAAATTCACTTCCGGCAGCGGCATGGTCAACATCATGCGGGTGCAGGCTTCGGGAATGCTCAGGCCCACCTGCTGGGATTCGATGACGCGGCGGAATTCCGTCTTCACCGGCTCCTGGCCGTCGGATGCGATCAGTCGCATTGAATCGTTGAGCGGCAGGCCGGATTTGATCGATCGCACCATGACGTCGAGCGCATTCGGAAATTCCTCCAGGAACTTCTTCTGGCGACGCTTGACCAGGAAACCAACGATCCAGCGCGGCAAGCCGACCGCGCTGACGAAGGCTGCGCCGAGGGCGGCAAGCAAAGGCAGCCCGGCAATCAAGGTGACGAGGAAGACGAAGACGCCGAAAAGGACACTGAACATATAGAAGCGGCCCATCGTCAGGGACAGGCCGGTCTGGGCGAGCTTGGATTTCAAGCTGCCGTCGCCCATCTTCCTGTTCTTCTCTTCCTGCTTCTTCTCCAGGTCCTTGATCGAGTCCTGCATGGACTTGCGGCGCTTGGAGAGCTCCTGCACCCGGTCTCGCGCGTCCTTGACCTTGTTGAGATCGGTTTCCGCCGATTTTACCCGGTTGAGCCGGCTGTCGGCCTTCTTTTCCACTTCCATGCGGGAGAACAACAGCCCGTAACAGACCGCCGCCGCGGCGACCGCCACGAGGGCGATAATCGCCACGACATTGATATCCAACCCGAACATGGAATTCCGCTCCTTAGTCCTTGGTTTTTTCCATCGCGTCGAGCGCGGAGGAAAGACGCTTTTCCTCGTTGTAATAACGGGCGCGGTCCCAGAAATGCGGCTTCATGATGCCGGTTGCCATATGCCTGCCAATCAGGCGGCCATTGGCGTCCTCGCCGTCGATCTCGTAGCGCATCAGGTCCTGGGTGATGATCACGTCGCCTTCCATGCCCATCACCTCGGTGATCTGGGTGATGCGGCGCGAACCGTCGCGCAGACGGGCCGCCTGAATGATGACGTCGACCGAACCGCTGATGATCTCGCGCACGGTCTTGGCCGGCAGCGAATAACCGCCCATGGCAATCATCGATTCCATACGGCTCAAGCATTCGCGCGGCGTGTTGGCGTGGATCGTACCCATCGAGCCGTCGTGGCCGGTGTTCATCGCCTGCAGCAGGTCGAAAACTTCCGGTCCGCGCACTTCGCCGACGATGATGCGTTCGGGGCGCATGCGCAGGCAGTTCTTGACGAGATCGCGCATGGTGATCTCGCCTTCGCCCTCGATGTTCGGCGGGCGGGTTTCGAGACGGACCACATGCGGCTGCTGAAGCTGCAGTTCGGCGGTATCCTCGCAGGTGATGACCCGCTCTTCCCTGTCGATATAGTTGGTCAGGCAGTTCAGCAGCGTCGTCTTGCCGGAACCGGTGCCGCCGGAGATGACGATGTTGCAGCGGACGCGACCGATGATCTGCAGGAGCGTTGCCCCTTCCGGGGTGATCGCACCGAACCTGACGAGCTGGTCGAGGTTGAGCTTGTCCTTCTTGAACTTACGAATGGTGAGCGCCGGCCCGTCGATGGCGAGCGGCGGGGCGATGACGTTGACGCGGGATCCGTCCGGCAGGCGCGCGTCGCAGATCGGCGAGGATTCGTCGACGCGGCGGCCGACCTGGCTGACGATACGCTGGCAGATCGACAGGAGCTGGGAATTGTCGCGGAAGCGGATGTCGGATTCGATCGTCTTGCCGGCGACTTCGATGAAGGTCTGTCCGGCACCGTTGACCATGATGTCGGAGATGTCGTCTCGGGCGAGCAACGGCTCCAGCGGGCCATAACCCAGAACGTCGTTGCAGATGTCCTCGAGCAGTTCCTCCTGCTCGGAGATCGACATCGCGAAATTCTTGATGGTGATGATATCGTTGACGATATCGCGGATTTCCTCGCGCGCGCTTTCGGCGTCGAGCTTGGCGAGCTGGGAAAGATCGATCGTATCGATCAGGGCCGAGAAGACCTGGCTCTTGGTATCGTAATAGAGCTCCGTGCGCGCCGGGCGCTTTCGGGCTGTCGATTGCGGCGCAAGTGGCGGCGGCGAGGAGATCTGCTGCCGCTGGGTCACGGGATCGCGCACCGGCTCGGCAAGGACTTCAGGAGCGGCGGACCGCGCCGTGGCAGGCGCTGGCGCAGCCGGCGGCGGCGGCGCGACGCTGCCGCTCTTCCCAAATCCCTCGTTTCCGCGTTTTCCAAACATACCGTTTTCCTGGTGTTATGCCTTCTTACGCCCGAGCATGCCGAGCATCTTGCCAAGCCCACCCTTCTTCACCTTCTTCATGGCGACCCGACCCGTGACGATGTGGGCGATCTGCGAGAAGGTTTCGGCGGCTGGCGATTTTGCGTCGATTTCGGAAATCATGCGGCCGCTATTGGCGGCATTGCCGAACAGCTGCACGTCGAACGGCAGGATGGCGATCGGCTCCATCTCCAGCGGCTCGATGAAATCGTTCGGAGCGATCTCCGGACGCTTCGGCATGCCGACCTGGTTGAGGATCAGATGCGGCGCACGGTCGTTCGGCCGAAGCTTCTTCAAGGCATCGATCATATTCTTCGTGTTGCGCAGGTTGGCGAGATCCGGCACCGCGCAGATCACCACCTCGTCGACCTCCGACAGAACCGCCCGCGTCCATTCCGTCCAGCCATGCGGAACGTCGAGAACGGCCATCGGTGCGCTGCGCTGCAGGAGTTCGATGATCGGCGTGAACGCGTTGCGATCGAAATCATAGGCGCGATCGAGCAGCGAGGGAGCCGCCAGCAGCGAGAGATGCTCGGAACACTTGGTCAGAAGGCGATCGAGGAAGACTTCGTCCAGGCGTTCCGGCGCAAAGACCGCTTCGGCGATGCCCTGGGCCGGATCCTGGTCGAAATCGATATTGGCCGTGCCGAAGGGAAGATCGAGATCGGCGAGGATGGTCTCGGTCGAGAACAGGTTCGAGATACCGAAGGCGCAGTTGTGCGCAATGGTCGAGGCACCGACGCCGCCCTTGGCACCAATGAAGGCGATCGATTTGCCGAGCGGCTCGGCTTCGGGATCCACGAAAATCGCCGAGATCGAAGCCAGCATGTCGGGCATTTGCACGGGGCCGACGAGATATTCGGAAATGCCGTTGCGGATCAGCTCGCGATAGAGCGAAATGTCGTTGTAACGGCCAACGACGATGACCCGGGTCGAGGGATCGCACACTTCCGCAAGCGGCGTGAGCTCATGCAGCAGGTTCTTCGGCTCGGCGTCGGTTTCCAGAATGATGAGGTTCGGGGTCGGCGTGGACGAAAACATGTTGGCGGCGGCGCTGGTGCCGCCGATGGTCACGCGCAGGTTGACCTTGGCCATGCGGCGATCACGGGCCATGCGGTCCATCGTGCGCTGCATCGCCTCGCTTTCGCAGAAGGAGTGGATAGAGATGCGCGGCAACGGGCGCAGCGCGTCGAAATCGCCGGGACGATCGGCGTCCTCGGCAGACCCTTCACCCTGGCCGGGAGTGCGGATTTCATAGTTGATCGCGCTCATTGTTTTCTCCGGTTCCCTGGCTTACGGCGTCGTTGTGCCACTGGATTCCCCGCGATAATCGCTGATGACCTTGGCGCGCTGCGCCGCGTCGATCGGCGTGATGGCGCGCGGGGCGATGAGGTCCGTGGGGTTGGCGACCTGGGCTGCAAGATTGTTCTGGCTGGCGCAGCCGAAATTGTACCAGTTCTTGTTGCCGAACGTGTTGTCCGACAGATCCGCCGGCCATTCACCGCACTGGCCGGTCATCGCCTTGGTCGTCACGTAGGAAAGCCGGATCGGCGCGGCATCGCCGTTCGGCGAGGCTGCATAGCTGCTCATCAGGATCCGCTGCGGCTTGATGCCGGAACGCGTCAGTTCACGGCGGATATCGCCCGCCAGATGTTGCGCGGCACCGGAATTATACGAGCCGTACGGCACCTGGATCTGCATTACGCCGGCAGGCGACGCCATGAAGTTCTGTGCAAATCCCTTGACCGTATCGCGCATCCCGGTCGTCAGGCGGACATCGCCCGAGGCGATCGGAATATCGAGGGTCGACTGACCTTCCGCCAGGACGATCGGATGGCGGGTGCGATAGTCGTCGGGGATGGCGCCGGTGGTGAGCTGGCTGTTGCCGCAGGCCGACAGGAGCATGCCGGATGCCGCGAGCGCAAAGGCTGCGGCAATCTGGCGGCGACGGGACCTGGTTGTAACCTTGGTCATGGCATCCTGTCCTTCGGCGGAGATTTTCTGCGTTTCAATGTCCATGACCGCTCACTTGTAGATAAAGCCGACGGCGCCGTGATATTGGCCCGTCGCGACGGGCTCCTTGCGGCCGTAGATCTTGTTGACGCGGTTCAGGAAGAAGGTCGCTGCATCGTTTTCCGGATTGAAATTGTCGTCCGGCCGGGCGATCTCGCTGCGCGCAACAGGACGGACCAGATACGGCGTCGCGATGATCACGAGTTCGGTTTCGTTGCGGACGAAATCCTTGCTGCGGAAGAGCGTGCCGAACACCGGCACCTTGGAAATGCCCGGCAGGCCGGACATCGCCTGTCGGACGTTGTCCTGCACCAGGCCGGCAATCACGATGGAGCCGCCGGAGGGCAACTCGACGGTGGTCGAAGCCTCGCGCTTGCGGATCGACATGTAGGTATTGCCGGGGATCCGCAGTGAAGCACCGTTACCCGTCGCGGCAGAACCTTCATAGGTCGGCTCCGACACGTTGGTTTCGATCACCAGGCTGATGCGTCCCGGCGACAGAACGACGGGCTTGAAGTTCAGTTCGATGCCATAGTCGACGGTGTTGACCGTCTGCGTGACGGTCCCCTTCTGGCCATCGACCTCCTGCTGGGCAGGCAGGCGGAATTCGCCGCCGACGTAGAATTTTGCCTGCTGGCCCGAAATGGCGGTCAGGCTTGGTTCGGCGAGCGTGCGCATGACGCCCGCCTGCTCCATGGCGTTCATGTAAGTCGAAAGAGCGACATTGCCGATGTTCCCGGACAGGACGCCTTGAGCAGCCAAGCCGACGGCATTTCCCAGATTGGCGGGATTGGCAAAGGAAATCGAGCCCTTGGGACCGGCCACCGAGCCATTGAAACCAAGCTGCTTCAACACCTGCCGGCTGACTTCCGCAACCGTCACCTTCAGCGTGACCTGGTCTTCACCCTCGATCGTCAGGAGGTTGACGATCTGAGATTTCTGTCGGTTTTCCGCGAAGATGTCCGCGTCGCCGTTATTGCCCTGAGCCGTGATATTCCGGGTGGTCGCCTCACCGCCCTTGAGGAAGGCGGTGGTGAGCTTTTCCGCCTGCGCCGAGTCCTGGGGGGTGCGCACGCTTCCCGACAGCACGATGTTGTCCGAGATGATCTCGACCTTGATGTTCGATTCCGGCAGGAACCGGCGAAGGTTCTGCTCGAGACCGGAAATGTCACGTTCGATTGCCACGTCCAGGCTGACGATTTCCTCGCCGTTTGGTCCGAAGACGAAGATGTTGGTCTGGCCAACGGTCTTGCCGAACAGATAGATGCGGCGAGAGGTGCGCGTCACCGCGTCAGCCATGCTCGGGTCGGCGACCAGAATGTCGTGGGCGTCGGAAGGCAGGTCGACGACCAGGGCCTTGTTGAGGCCGAGCTGCAGCCGTTTACGGATGCCAGGGCCACCTTCGGTGATGCGGACGACGCTGTTTTCAGCCGCCAGGGCTTGCGCAGGTTCAAGGCTGATCGGGGCGATATTCAGCGAAATGCCGGAAAAGGCGAGGCAAAAAGCCAAGCCTGCCGCTGCCGAGCTACGAATCTTGTGTTTCAGACTGTTCACTTGAGCGCTCCGTTCATTTCGCCTGCACCGCCGTCGCCGTGCTCTTGACGATCGCACCCGATTTGATGACCTGGATATCCGCCTTGCCATCGCCCCCATGCAGCAAATAGCCCGGGGCGACCGTGTCGGCCTCCTGCGAGTCCGCGACCGAGCGCAGCGCGAGCGTCAGCCGCTGGGCCATCTGCTGGGCGACGGCGATGACCTTTGCCTGGTCCGGCGTCAGTTCCAGCGTCGCCGTCGTGCCGACCACCGATTTCTTGCCGTCTTCACTTTCCTGGACCTGCTGGTCGATCGCGAGGACGCGGACGTTGCTCAGGATGGTTTCGGTAATGTAGTTGCCGCTGTCCTTGTTCTCGCGCACCATGATGATGTCGACGCGATCATTCGGCAGCACGAAGCCGCCGGCGCCTGTCGCCACCGAAATCTCGGTTGCGACGGCCCGTTTTCCTGACGGAAGCAACGAGGACATGATGCGGCTGGATGAATCGGCAATCTTCTCGGCGCGCATCGGCTCGCCCTTGAACATCGGCATGCGGACCACGACACCCTGAAGCTCGGTCATCGCGTTCGGCCGTGTGGAATCGGTGATGAAGCCGTCGACGACGCCGCTCGAGGGCCAGGACGCCCACTGCATCGACTTATCGTTCAGCCGGCTGCCGATGGGCAGGTTCTCAGCCGAGACGAGCACCTTGACCGTCGGCTCCTTCTGGATGACGGTTTCCACCAGTTCGGGTGCCTTGGTGCCGGAAAGGCGCATGGCGAGCATGCCGGCGAGACCCGCCGCCACCACGGCAACCGCGAGAATAATGATACGGGTGGGCTTCATGGCCATTCCTTGAGGGAACACTAATTCCCCCGGAGAATGGTCTCCAATGGTGTAATTATAGTTAATGAGACGCTTACAATTCTGGTTAACGCGATCTTTCCATCGCGGAAACCTTTATTGAAACGCCTTCACGGCCAGGAGATGGATCGGCGCAAGCTCGAGGGTCAGGAAGCCGGCGATCGCAATGGCGATACCGTAAGGAATCTTCTTGGCGTTGACGAGGGACGAAGGGAGCGGGATGCCCATGGCCATGACCGACTCCGCCTGCGAGCGCAGGAGCAGGAAAGCAAGCGTCACCGCGCCGCCGACATAACCGACGGTGACGAGGAAAACCAGAAGCGAATGATTGAAGCCGAACCAGACGGCGGTCGCGGTCAGGAGCTTCGCATCGCCGCCACCCATGACATTGAAGGCAAACAGCGCGAAACACGCGCCGAACACGGCAAGGCCGGCGACCAGATTCATGCCGATTTCTGGCCAGGACAGCCCCGCGAGCGGGGCTAGGACCAGAAAGGACACCAGAATAACCGCAGATACCCGGTTCGGGATCGTCATGCTGACGAGATCGAAGATGGCGGCAAGCGCCAGGCAAAGCGGCAGGATTGTGAGAATGGCCAGAGTGATCACGATCATTGCTGAATCCGCCGACATCAGTCAGGATTTGCACGCGCGGAATGCACGATCCCCAATCCCTGCTGAACTACGAAATAAGACGAAGCCGCCCCGATTGTGATCGAGCCGGCTTCTGGAATTTGTCACGCCTGCAATCAGCAAGCGGTGGTGCCGGTGCCGCAGTTAAGCTTCTTCGAGATGTTGGTGAACTGGGTGTTCAGCGAGGTGCCGAGGGTGGTCGCACCAGCGATCAGAGCAACGGAGATGAGTGCTGCGATAAGACCATACTCGATGGCGGTCGCACCAGACTCATCTTTCATAAAACGGGCGAAAATCTTGGTCATGGAACTCTCCTACTCCACATTTGTTGTTCAGCACGTCCCGACAACTGTTTCCGTTGTTCGGATGACTGCAATCTACAGACGGACGATTGCCATCGACTTAAGGAACATCATTACCAACCCGTTAATGGAGGATTGCCGGTTGCGTGGTAAACGAAGGGGAAAGAAAAAAGATCGCATTCGACCATACGTTCACTCCCGCTCATAATTGACTAATGTACATTTTTTTACAGAGCTTTAATTTACATGCTAGAAGGCTGATACTCGCTCCATGGGCTGCGATCCCGGCCATTCGGCAATGGTTAAGATGAGATCAAACCCGGCCGCCTGTGCCGCTTAACCTTTCATTCACCAATCACATCCATCCTTGGCCGATAACAACTGCACCCTAAAGGCTGCCCCCAATGCTGTTCCGTAGCGTCATGGTCCGACTCCTCGCCATTTGCGGTGGCGTGTTCGCTGGCGCGGGACATGTTGCTGCGCAGGATCAAGGGGATCTTCTGCGCGTATTCATGAATCATGCGCGCGTGCTGAAACTCGACCGTCCGGTCAGCAAGGTCATCGTTGGCAATTCCAACGTCGCCGATGCCACCGTCGCGGACTCCACTACGATCGTTCTCACCGGCCGCAGTTTCGGCACGACCAATCTGGTGCTGCTCGACGCCCAGGGCAATGCGATTGCCGATGAACGCATCCTCGTTTCCATCGACGAAGGCAACACGGTGCGCGTCTTCCGGCAAACGGAACGTTCCATCCTCTCCTGCACACCCAATTGCGAGCAGCACGCCGAGTTCAAGAACACCGCTTCGCCCTGATCGGGGACAGGTGGTTAAACTGCAGACGATCGTTGCAACGGAATCTCAATAATCGAACCCTAGGATCGGCGTGCTCAAACCGGGCTGTCGGGCGGGAACCATGTGCCAGGATCATGACGATACCAGAAGCGGTGCGCCTGTACCTGTAAAGGGTAAACGCGGGGCGTGGCGGCGGATCATCCGCTCGAAAGACGGAGCAGCGGCGATCGAATTCGCGCTGCTGGCAATCCCCTATTTCCTGATTGTCTTTGCGATCGTCGAAACCTTCATCGCCTATACGGGAGAACAGCTTGTCGCCAATGCCGTCGACACGATGGCGCGCAAGCTCAGGACCGGCAATATTACCTACGGGCTCAATCGCGGCACAGACAAGAACCAAACGGAATTCCGCCGCGCTTTCTGCGCCGAAATATCGATCCTGATCACGTGCAGCGATGCTGAAATTACGACGCCGGACAAACTTCTGCTCGACGTCCGCTCGTTCGCGAGCTTCGCATTGATACCGAAGACAATCCCGCGTTCGACGTCCGGTGGCGATTTCGGTGAGCTCGATACATCTTCGTTCGCCTATGCGCCGGGCCCCGCCAAAAGCATCAACATGCTGCGTGCCTATTACCGCTGGGATGTCGTCACCGATCTGATCCGGCCTTACATCACCAATGTCAGGCCTGCGAACGGCGGACGGCCGAACTATTTCCTGATCGTCGAGACATCCGCCTTCCGAGCCGAGGACTATCCGTGATGGAAGAGCAAAAGCCGCAGCCGCAGTCGCGACATCCGGGCCTGTTGACCCGCCTCAGGCAGTTCATGACCGACAGGCGCGGCGTTGGCGCAGTCGAGTTCGCGCTGATCGCGCCGCTGCTTCTCAGCCTCTACATCACGTCCTTCGAGATCACCATCGGCCTCAGCGTCTCCAAGCGGGTGACGCGCAGCGCCAGTACGATCGCCGATCTCGTGACCCGGGAAACGAGTGTCGACAAGACGATGCTTGCGACGATGAAAGATGTCACCGCCAGTCTTTTCGCCCCCTATACGCCCAACACGCTCAGCATCAAGGTCACGGGCGTGACGCTCGATGCCAATGGCAGTCCGACCGTTGCCTGGTCGTGGAACCAGGATAACGGCAGGCCCTATGTGGTCGGTTCTGCGGTCCCGGTGCCGCCCGACATGCATATAGCCAATTCCTTCCTCGTCCGGGCGGAAGTTTCGGTCCACCACGAACTGTTGATGTTCATGCCCGGCCTTTTGCCAAGCGAGGTTCAGAACATCACCATCGCGCGGGAGTATTTCTACCGCCAGCGCCTTGGGAACAACGTCGCCTGCACCAATTGCTGACGCGCATCGGACGTCATGCCCTTTGCTAATACATCCGCACGGCTATATGAATCCCGATTCGAGCCGGCAGCCAAACCGTCGGCCGGGCGATATTCAAACTTCCGGGTGACCGATGGCGCGTGCGTTCCTGTTCGTTCTTGATTCCTTCGGCGTGGGCGGTGCCCCCGATGCGGACGAGTATGGCGATCTCGGCTCCAATACGCTCGGGCATATCGCGCAGTTCTGCGCCGCAGGCGTCGGCGACCGCGCGGGTCTGAGGGAAGGCCCGCTGCATCTGCCGAACATGTCATCGCTCGGTCTTCTGGAAATCGCAAAGCTCGCCGGCGGCGACTATCCCGTCGGCATGCCGATGCCGGAGCGGATCTTCGGCCTGTACGGCGCCGCCAACGAAATTTCCCGCGGCAAGGATACCCCGTCCGGCCATTGGGAAATCGCCGGCACGCCGGTTATGTTCGATTGGGGTTATTTCCCGACCGAAGGCGAGGCCTTCTCTCCCGAACTGGTGGACGCCATCTGCCGTGAAGGCGGCATTTCGGGCATTCTCGGCAATTGCCACGCATCCGGCACCGAAATCATCGCCCGGCTTGGGGAAGAGCATATCCACACCGGAAGGCCTATCTGCTACACATCGGCCGACTCCGTCTTCCAGATTGCCGCCCACGAAACCCATTTCGGCCTCGACCGACTGCTCAGGCTCTGCGAAGTCGTACGGGTGCTGGTCGATCCGATGAATATCGGCCGGGTGATCGCCCGGCCTTTTGTCGGCGAAACGGCGGCCACGTTCCAGCGAACCGGCAATCGCCGCGACTTCTCCGTGCCGCCGCCCGAGCCGACATTGCTCGACCGGCTGATCCGGGGCGGCCGGTCGGTACATGCCATCGGCAAGATCGGCGACATCTTTGCGCACCAAGGCGTGTCGCGCGTCATCAAGGCGGACGGCAATGCGGCGCTGATGGAGGCGACGCTTGCCGCGATGGACGAGGCGACCGTCGGCGATCTGGTCTTCACCAATTTCGTCGATTTCGACATGCTCTACGGTCATCGCCGTGACGTGCCGGGTTATGCCGCGGCGCTCGAAGCCTTCGACCGCGCGCTGCCGGATGTCCACCGGCGGCTGAAACCGGGGGATCTCGTCATCCTCACCGCAGACCACGGCTGCGATCCGACCTGGCGCGGCACCGACCATACCCGCGAGCGGGTGCCGGTCATGGCGTTCGGGCCGGGTATCCGCTCCCGCTCGATCGGGATCAGATCAACCTACTCGGACATTGCCGAAACAATCGCTGCCCATCTGTCGATCCCGCCTGGGCCCAACGGATGGAGCTTCCTTTGACCAGACACCTCCTCAAGGCCGAGATCCACTGCCATATCGAGGGTGCTACGCCGCCGGCACTGGCTGCAGCCCAGGCCAGGAAATACGGCGTTGATGCCAGCAAAGTGCTGCGCGACGGCGCTTATGTCTGGTCGGATTTCTCAGAATTCCTCGTCTGCTACGATGCTGTCGCCGCGCTCTTCAAAACCGCCGACGACTATGCGCTGCTGACCGAGACCTATCTTCTGGAACTTGCCGCCACCAGCACGATCTACAGCGAGATCATCGTCTCGCCCGATCACGGAGACCGGATCGGGCTCGGAGCGGATGCCTATCTCGCCGGCATCTGCGACGGCATCCACGCAGCCCGCGAAAAGATCGGCATCGAGGCGCGGATCATCGTCACGGGCGAGCGGCATTTCGGCCCGGACCGGGTGATCTCCGCCGCCGAATACGCGGCGCGCGCGAAAAACCCGCTGGTGACCGGTTTCAACATGGCCGGCGAGGAACGCATGGGCCGCGTCGCCGACTATGCTCGTGCCTTCGATATCGCCCGCGATGCCGGATTGGGTCTGACCATCCATGCCGGTGAGGTCTGCGGTGCCTTCAGCGTCGCCGATGCGCTCGATCTGGTAAAGCCCTCGCGGATTGGCCATGGCGTGCGCGCAATCGAGGATCCGGCGCTGGTGGAACGGCTTGTCGAGCTCGGCACCGTGCTCGAAGTCTGCCCCGGCTCGAACATCGCACTGAAGGTGTTTCCGGATTTCGACAGCCACCCGCTGAAGCGCCTCAAGGCCGCCGGGGTGCGGGTCTGCATCAATTCCGACGACCCGCCGTTCTTCCACACCTCGCTCGCCCGCGAATACGAGATCGCGTCGGGGGTGATGGGGATCTCGGATGGCGAGATCGATGAGATGACGCGCACGGCGATCGAGGCTGCCTTCGTGGACGACGCGACAAGGGCAAAGCTGATCGCCCGGTTCGACGCCCAGAGCGGGTCAGAGGCTGGGGATGAGGCGGCCATACGCGCCTGATGGGTTGCGGAACCGGCCTTTTTCCTGAAAGAAGAGACAGGCGAACAAGAAGGGGAAGCTCATGGACGGCGTCACTGTCATCGATCATCCGCTGGTGCAGCACAAGCTGACGATCATGCGCAAGACGGAAACCTCGACGGCGGGCTTCCGACGGCTGCTCCGGGAAATCTCGATGCTGCTCTGCTACGAGGTGACCCGCGACCTCGAACTGACCATGGAAACGATCGAGACCCCGCTCGTCGAAATGCAGGCGCCGATCGTCGAAGGCAAGAAGCTGGTTTTTGCCTCGATCTTGCGCGCCGGCAACGGGCTTCTCGAAGGCATGCTCGAACTGGTGCCTTCGGCCCGCGTCGCGCATATCGGCGTCTACCGCGACCACGAGACGCTGCAGCCCGTCGAATATTACTTCAAGGCACCGGAAGACATTGCCGAGCGGCTGATCATCGTCGTAGATCCGATGCTGGCGACCGGCAATTCCTCGATCGCTGCCGTGGACAAGCTCAAGGAACGCGGCGCCCACAATATCCGCTTCCTTTGCCTGCTTGCAGCCCCCGAGGGCATCGCCAACTTCCGTGCGGCGCATCCGGACGTCAGGATCTACACCGCCTCGATCGACAGCCATCTCAATGAGAAGGGCTACATCGTACCCGGTCTGGGCGACGCGGGCGACCGGATGTACGGCACCAAGTAAGTAATTTAGAATTCGCTTACCAAGCTTTTAAATGAACGGCCTGCGGGGATTTCGCGGGCCGTTTTCTTATGAATTGTCGGTTATGCAGGAAGCGGATATCCGGTTCATGCCGAGAGGATTGTTCATGCTCCTGCGCACCGTCATTTTTGCCGCCGTTGCGGCGCTGCTGGCGACACAGATCCCAGCGCTGATCCAGCGTGCCGATCATCCGCCGGAGGCGATGGCTGCCGTCGAAGCGCCCGCAAAGGCCACGCCTGTTTCGGTGACACCCGGCAGCGTGACCCTGGAAGCCGATGGCCGAGGTCATTTCAACGGCACGTTCCGGATGAACGGCAAATCCGTCGACGGCCTCGTCGATACCGGTGCATCGCTGGTGGCGATCAACGAAAGCACGGCGCGTAAGCTGGGCTATAGCGCAAACGGCCTGGATTTCCGCTACACGGTCAACACCGCCAATGGCGGAACCGAGGCGGCGCATGTGGTCCTCGACCGCATCGAGATCGGCGGCGTGCGCGTCAAGGACGTCGATACCTTCGTGCTGCGCGACAAGGCGCTTGCCGGCACGCTGATCGGCATGAGTTTCCTGAAGAAACTGAAATCCTTCCAGGTGGAAGGCGGCAACCTGAAGCTGATCCAGTGATCAGCCGATGCGTTTCAAGATGACCGACGCGGCTGCGACCGGGGCGTCTGAGATCGTATAGAAGCGCGCAATATCCTCAGCGATCCGCTCGGCATCCTCTTTTGTCCTGGCATGCACCGTGGCGATCGGCTCGCCTTCCGAGACCTGGCGACCGAGCGGCAGAAGCTCATTGATGCCGACGCGATGATCGATCGGATCCGCAGCCCGCTTGCGGCCTCCACCGAGTTCGACGACGGCCAGGCCGATGGCCCGGGTCTCGCAGGCGGCGAGATACCCATCGCGCGGCGCCGGCACGCGCAGCCGCACCGGCGCGCGTTCAAGGTAGGAATCCGGACGCTCGCAGAAATCCGCGGGACCTCCAAGTGCGTGGACCATGCGGGCAAACCGCTCCATCGCTTCGCCGGAGCTCAGACCCAGCCGCGCTCTCTCCTCGGCCTCGGCCAGATTGCTGGCCACGCCTGCCTGGACCAGCATTTCCGCGGCCTCAGCCAAAACGACGGCCTCGAGCCGGGTACCGGCCTTCAGGCCGGCCAAGAAATCGAGACAGTTGACGATTTCGAGCGCATTGCCCGCCGCGTCTGCCAGCGGCTGGTTCATATCGGTCAGAAGTGCTGCGGTATTGACGCCCGCCCCATTCGCCACTTCGACCAGCGAGCGGGCCAACGCCTCTGCTTCCTCCGGGCTTTCCATGAAGGCGCCGTTGCCGACCTTGACGTCGAGCACGAGACTGCCGAGACCGGCCGCGAGTTTCTTGGAGAGGATGGAGGCTGTAATCAGCGGCACGGATTCGACAGTGGCCGTCACGTCGCGGATACCGTAGAGTCGGCGGTCGGCGGGAGCGAGGTCGCTCGTCTGTCCGATAATGGCACAACCGACCTCGCGGACGACCTTGCGGAACAAAACCTCGTCCGGCATGACGCTGTAACCCGGGATCGACTGCAGCTTGTCGAGCGTGCCGCCGGTGTGACCAAGGCCACGGCCGGAAATCATCGGGACCGCAAGGCCGCAGGCCGCCACGATCGGCGCAAGCATCAGCGAGACATTGTCGCCGACGCCGCCAGTCGAGTGCTTGTCCGCCACCGGCCGGTCAAGAGCGTCCCAGTTCAGGACAGTCCCGGAATCACGCATGGCAAGCGTCAGCGCCACCGTCTCATTGCGGGACATGCCCCGAAAGAAGACAGCCATGGCAAAGGCAGCCGCCTGGCCTTCGGAGATTTCCTCTTTTGTCAGGGCAGCAATGAAGGCTGCGATCTCTTCGCCGGTGAGAACCTTTCCGTCGCGCTTGCGGCGGATGATTTCCTGCGGGATCATCGTGTCAGTAGCCGCTCGACGCGCGGACGGTGGTGCTGCCGCTCAACACGCCGAGAATATCATCGAGCAAGCTCGATGCGCCGAAACGGAAGGTGGAGGGCATGATCCAGTTGGGGGCCATGATCGTTTCGGCAAGCCGGAAGTAGAGATCGGCGTCCGCAACCGTCGAGATCCCGCCGGCAGGCTTGAAGCCGACGCGCTTCTTCGAATCCCGGATCGCCTGCAGCATGATATCCGCTGCTTCGAGCGTCGCGTTGATGGCGACTTTGCCGGTCGATGTCTTGATGAAATCGGCGCCGGCGGCGATCGCCAGTTCGGAGGCGCGACGAATTAGAGCGCTATCCTTCAGCTCGCCCGTCTCGAGGATCACCTTCAGGCAGGCATTCGGGCAGGCGGCGCGGACGGCCTCGACCATTTCGGCCACCGCCGCCTCATCGCCGGCGAGCAGCTTGCGATAGGGAATGACCATGTCGATCTCGTCGGCGCCGTCTTCGATCGCTTTGCGCGTCTCCCCGACGACGGTCGCGACATCCAGTTCGCCGGAAGGGAAATTCACGACCGTAGCGATGCGGACCGGATGTTCGGACCCCAAGATCTGGCGCGCATGGGCGACGAACCGCGGCCAGATGCAAATCGCAGCCGTGTTGCCATAAGGCGTCTGGGCACGCTGGCACAGTTTCTCGATCGCAGCGTAATCGCAATCGTCGCGCAGGTTCGTCAGGTCGAGAAGCGAGAGCGCAAAGGCTGCCGCCTCACGCGGGCTCAGGAGTTCCATGTCGAGTGCCTCCCCGGCTTGCTTACTGCGCCGCGCGCCTATCGGTCCGATAGTGACGCAGTAAATTCAAAGGCGACGCAGGTCCGGTCAAAATCTGCTCGATTTCTGGGTCATGCGGCTCGCCCATATTTATCGTTCAAACGATTAGATGCAAGCCACACCAGAGGGGCACGCGCCCACACGGGACTTATCCGCTTGAAATACATCGTGTAATCAGGCCAGCATTTCTTTCAGAATGGCCGCCAGACGCTGCCCGCCGACGGGCGCCATGTCCTTGGTTTCCGCGTGGCTGAGTTCTGCGCCGGTCATGCCGGCGCCGAAATTCGTGATGACCGAGGCCGCCGCGACCTTGAGCCCGAAATAACGCGCGAGGATGACTTCCGGCACCGTCGACATGCCGACCGCATCGGCGCCAAGCGTGCGCGCCATGCGGATTTCCGCCGGCGTCTCGAAGCTCGGTCCGGAGAACCACATGTAGACGCCGGAAAACAGCGGGATGCCGCAACGGATCGCCGCATTGCGCATATCGAGCGTGAGGTCTGCATCATAGGCGGTGGTCATACCGACAAATCGCCCGTCGCCTTCTTCGCCGATCAGCGGATTCATGCCGGAATAATTGATATGGTCGGAAATCTGCATCACCGAGCCCGGCGGCATATCTTCCCTCAAGGAGCCTGCCGAGTTCGTGAGGATGAGCGACTGGACGCCGAGGCCCTTCATCACCTCGATCGGAAAGCGCATCACCTTGGCGTCGCCATGCTCGTAATAATGCGCCCGCCCGGAAAGCATGATGACCGGTTCGGCTCCGAGATAACCCGCGACGATTTCGCCCGCATGGCCGGTCACGCCGCTCACAGGGAAACCCTCCAGCGCGCCATAAGGCACACGGACAGCCTCCGTCACCTGGTTCACCAGTGAACCGAGGCCGGAGCCGAGTACGATCGCGTGGCGCGGCACCAGGCCGTTCAGGCGCTCGACGAGCAGATCGATGACTTTCCTCATCTCCACCGCCTCAGCCGATCACGTCGGTTTCGAAAGCAAAAGGCAGGAGTTCCGCCATGGTGACGGTTTTCTGGACGCCGAGATCGTCGCAGAGATAAATGCGCGTATCGGCGGAGGCAAATTCCGCGATCTTCTGCCGGCAGCCGCCGCAAGGTGAGCAGAGCGCCAGCTTTTCGGCAAGCACTGCCAGTTCGACGATCTTCTTACCCCCACCCATGATCATAGCGCCGATCGCCGTCGGCTCGGCACACCAGCCCTGGGGAAAGGAGATGTTCTCGATGTTGGCACCGAGATAGACATTGCCGTCATCGGCACGGAGCGCCACGCCCACCGGAAATTTCGAATAAGGGGCGTGAGCCTTGGCCATCGCACCGCGGGCGGCTTCGAAAAGGTCGTGAGACATCTATCAACGCTCCTTGGTATAGGGCACGCCGCCGGCCTTGGGCGGACGGGCGGTGCCGATGAACCCGGCCAGCAAGACGCAGGTGAGGATATAGGGCAGCGCCTGAAAGATCTGTACCGGCACCTCGCCGATCAGCGGCAGCGACTTGCCCTGCATGAAATTGGCGAAGGCGTCGAGGAAACCGAAGAGCAGGCAGGCGAGCATGACCGGCACCGGTTTCCATTTGGCGAAGATCAGTGCTGCAAGCGCGATATAACCCTTGCCGGCCGACATGTTGTTGATGAAGGCGGCCGACTGGGCGATCGACAGGTAAGTGCCTGCGAAACCGCAGAGGAACCCGGCGACGATCAGAGACCGGTAGCGCATCCAGGCAACTGAAATGCCGGCGGTATCGACCGCACCCGGATTTTCGCCGACAGCGCGCAGGCGCAGGCCGAAACGGGTGCGGTAGAGAACCCACCAGGAAATCGGCACCATCAGGAAAGCGATGTAGGTGAGGATGTTGTTGCCGGAGATCACGTGTGCATAAAGTGGGCCGATGATCGGCACGTCGCGCATCATGTCGGCGCCCGGCAGGACGATGGACGAGAAACGGCCCTCGGGGGGCACCTGGCCGGTGCGCCCGCCCTGCCTGAACCAGGCCTGGCCGAGCACGATTGTCAGACCGGCGGCGACGAAATTCAGCGCCACCCCGGAAACGATCTGGTTGCCGCGATTGGTGATCGAGGCAAAGCCGTGCACGAAGGAAAATACGATCGACACGCCGATGCCGCCGAGCAGGCCTAACCAGGCATTGCCGGTCCAGTACGCGACGCAGGCGGCTGCGAAGGCCGAGGCCAGCATCTTGCCTTCGAGACCGATGTCGAAAATGCCGGCGCGCTCCGAAAACAGTCCGGCAAGCGCCGTGAACAGAAGCGGGATCGAAAGGCGGATCGCCGAACCGAGAATGCTGATGAAAATATCGAAATAATCCATGAGCCTATTTCCCGGTGAGCTGCTGGTAGAACCGGACGATGGCCGGGCGGAGCATATATTCCAGGGCTCCGGCAAACAGGATGACCATGCCCTGGATGACGACGATCATGTCACGGGTGATGCTCGGCATGTCGAAGGAGAGTTCGGCGCCGCCCTGGTAGAGGATGCCGAACAGCAATGCCGCCAGGATGATGCCGGCCGGATGGTTGCGACCCATCAGCGACACCGCGATACCAACGAAACCGGCGCCGCCGACGAATTCGATCTGCAGGCGGGCGGAAGCGCCCATGACCGGATTGAGTGCCATCATGCCGGCAAGGCCGCCGGAGATCAGCATGGTGATCATGACGATCTTCGAATAGCGGATGCCCGCATAACTCGCAGCCGTCGGGCTGATGCCGAGCGTACGCATCTCGTAACCGAGCTTGGTGCGCCAGATCAGCACCCAGACCAGGAAGCACATGATCAACGCGATCAGGAAAGAGAAGTTGAGCGGTGCCGCGCCGAGCTTGCCGCCGAACATGGCGATCAGCCAGTCGAGCTTGGGGAGTTGGCCGCCGGGCAAGAAGGTGCGAGTTTCGGGCGCCATCTTGCCGGGAACGATCAGCACGCGCACCAGCATGTAGTTCATCAGCGACGAGACGATGAAGTTGAACATAATGGTGGTGATGACGATGTGGCTACCACGCTTGGCCTGCAGCCAGGCAGGAATGGCGGCGCAGGCTGCACCGAACAGGGCGGCGCCGATCACTGCAAACGGCATCGTTACATACCAGGGCACGTAATGGTCCATGGCCAGCGCCACGAGCGCCGCACCCAGGCCGCCGAGATAAGCCTGACCCTCCGAGCCGATATTGAACAGGCCGGCATGGATCGCGACTGCCACCGACAGGCCGGTAAAGATGAAGCTCGTCGTATAAAACAGGGTGAAACCGATGCCTTCGCCGCGGCCGAGCGCGCCGATCAACAGCAATTGCAGCGCCTCGAACGGGCTTTCGCCGATCGCCCAGACGACCAGACCGGAAAAGAAGAAAGCCAGGATGAGGTTGAGCAGCGGGATGAGGCCGTAATTGATCCAGGCGGGAAGCGGAACGGATGCGGTGGTCATGCCCCTGCCCTCGTCCGCCGTGCTGCCGCCGAAAGTCCGATCATTCCATGCTCCGGATAGGTCATTGCTGAAAGCGTCATGCGGCGATCCCGGCCATCATCAGGCCCAGCGTCTGTTCGCCCGCCTCGCCCGACTTTTCGCCGACGATTCTGCCCGCGAACATCACCAGGATGCGGTCGGAGAGCGAACGGATCTCGTCCAGCTCCACCGAGACCAGCAGTACCGCCTTGCCGGCGTCGCGCATCTCGATGATCCGCTTGTGGATGAATTCGATGGCGCCGATATCAACGCCGCGGGTCGGCTGACCGATGAGCAGCATTTTCGGATCGCGCTCGATTTCGCGCGCCACGACGATCTTCTGCTGGTTGCCGCCGGAAAAATTGGCGGTGCGCAGCCGCGGGTTCGGCGGGCGGATGTCATATTTGCCGATCTTCTCCTCGGCATCCTTCCGCATCGCATCGAGATCCAGGAACGGGCCGCGGCCGTATCTGGGATCGCGGTGATAACCGAGGATCGAGTTTTCGTATTCCTCGAACTTCAGGACCAGACCCATATGGTGGCGGTCTTCCGGGATATGCGCGAGGCCGAGATCGCGCAGGCCTGCCGGGTCGACACCGGCGACGGGCTTGCCATCGATGAAGATCTCGCCGGACGACGGCTTGCGGATGCCGGCGATGGCTTCGAGCAGTTCCGACTGGCCGTTGCCGGCGACGCCCGCTATGCCGACGATTTCGCCCGCGCGCACGTCGAAGGAGACGTCGTCGACCATGGTGACGCCACGACTGTCCTTGACCGTCAGGTTCCTGACCGACATCAGGACCCCTCCCGGATGGGCGGCTCCCTTTTCGACACGCAGCAGGACGCGGCGGCCGACCATCAGTTCGGCAAGTTCTTCGACGGTCGTTTCCGCGGTCTTGCGGGTCGCGACCATTTCGCCGCGGCGCATGACGGAAACCGTATCGGTGATCGCCATGATCTCGCGCAGCTTGTGGGTGATGAGGATGATCGTCTTGCCCTGATCGCGCAGCACCCGCAGGACCTTGAACAGATGATCGGCCTCAGGCGGCGTCAGCACCCCGGTCGGCTCATCGAGGATGAGGATGTCAGCGCCGCGATAGAGCGCCTTCAAAATTTCGACGCGCTGCTGGCTGCCGACCGGCAGTTCCTCGATGACCGCATCCGGATCGACCTCGAGGCCGTAATCGTCCTCCAGCCGCTTCAGCTCCTTGCGGGCGCTCGCAACGCCCTTGGCGAGAAGCTGGCCGCCTTCGGCGCCGAGCATGACGTTTTCAAGCACCGTGAAATTCTCGACCAGCATGAAGTGCTGATGCACCATGCCGATGCCCGCCGCGATCGCCGCCTGGCTATCCCGGATCGTCATCGGCTTTCCCGAAATGCGGATCTCGCCGTGGTCGGCCTGGTAGAAGCCGTAGAGGATGGACATCAGGGTCGACTTGCCGGCGCCGTTTTCCCCGATGATGCCGTGGATCGAGCCTTTGGCGACTGTCAGATTGATGTTCTTGTTCGCGTGTACCGTACCGAACTTCTTGTCGATGCCGACAAGCTCGATCGCGGGCTCCTTCGGAGAATCGAAGCTCAATGGTCCGCCCTTCCGCCTGATATGCAAAAAGGGCGCATGGCGATTATCGTCGCCCTGCGCCCCTCAAAACCGGCCTTACTTGTTGCAGGCCTTATCCGACATGTAGTCGTGCACCTTGATGGTGCCGGCGATGATGTCGGCCTTGGCCTTTTCAACGGCGGCCTTCATTTCGGGCGTAATCAGCGCCTTGTTGTTGTCGTCAAGCGCGTAGGCAACGCCGTCTTCCTTGACGCCGAGAGCCTGGATGCCAGCCGTGAACTTGTCTTCCTTGGTGTCCTTGAAGGCATTGTAGACGGCGAGATCGACGCGCTTGACCATGGAAGTCAGAACCGAACCCGGATGCAGGTGGTTCTGGTTGGAGTCGACGCCGATCGACAGCTTCTTGTTGTCGGCAGCGGTCTGCAGCACGCCGAGACCGGTCGCACCGGCAGCCGCGTAAACGACGTCGGCGCCCTGGTCGATCTGGTTCTTGGTAAGCTCGCCGCCACGAACCGGATCGTTCCAGGCAGCACCGGTCGTGCCGGTCATGTTCTGGAAGACCTGCGCATCGGGCTTGGCCGCCTTGACGCCCTGGACATAACCGCAGCCGAACTTGCGGATCAGCGGGATATCCATGCCGCCGACGAAGCCGACCTTGCCGGTCTTCGACGCCATGCCGGCGAGAAGGCCGACGAGGTAGGAACCTTCTTCCTCCTTATAGAGGACCGAACGGACGTTCTTCAGGTTGACGACGGAGTCGACGATCGCGAACTTGGTGTCCGGGAATTCGGCCGCGACCTTCTCCATGGCCGAGGTCCAGGCGAACGATACGGCGACCACCGGATTGAAGCCGCGGCTGGCGAAGTTGCGGATGGCCTGCTCGCCCTGAGTGTCGCTGGTCGGTTCGAAATCCCGGAAGTCGATCCCCGTTTCCTTCTTGAACCTTTCGGCGCCGACGGAAGCGGCTTCGTTGAAGGATTTGTCGAACTTGCCGCCCGTGCCGTAGACCAGCGCCGGCTTGATATCCGCGGCGAGCGCGGTTGCCGACATGGCCGCCATGGCAATGAGGCTTAAAAGGGTTTTCTTCATCGTGCAGCCCTGTTTTTTAGCTGTTAGGTCCTCCCGCAATCCCCGTTCCCCGGTGATGTCTGCGGCCACCTGCCCTTTTTCTTCAAGGGTCTGGCTTCGGTCACTCTTGCACGGGTTTCGGAAAAATTCACGAGATTTTTTTCAACTGGTAAAAAACAGCGAAGCTGCTGAAAACTTCGACAATGCTGTCGAAAACTGCTCAAATGGAAGGTTTCGAGACTTAGTTCTGCCCATTCGTCGAGCGAGGCCGGAGGCATCTGTATCATGCAACCCATGACGGCATCCAACTCCGCTTACAACACTACCCCCAGCAGTTCTTGGGAGCCGGCAGGATCAGCTTGGGCTTCAGGCGGAAAACCGCCCGGCAAACTGTGGCCGGCTGTATCCGGCCATCCAAAAGATCAACGCAATCCCCAGGAACACCGCGAATGCCGGCTGCGCCAGCACCGGGGCCACGAAAGGCCGCCAGATGTCCTGGCCGAGATAGGTGGTCGCGGTGATCTCGGTGAGCGCCAGGCTTTCCGGATCGAGATTGAGCCAAGCATTGCCAAGGCTGGTCAGCACCACCGAGGAGGCGGACACGGACTGGATCGCATCCAGCGTGCCGGCCACGATCGCGGCAACCAGAGCAAGCCCGCTGAGCAGATGGAAAACGAACCGTATGACTGCCATGGCGAACAAGCCCGCATCGTTGATCACGGCCGCGCCGCCTGCCGCGCGACGGCGTTTATGGCAGAAGAAATAGTCCGGGGCCCAAGGCTTGGCAACGCGGTCGACGGAGTTTTCCCGCCCACTGTCAAAAAACGTTCAGATTCGGGTTGATCCCGGGGAATTGATCGGTATATATCGCGGCCGTTCCAACGTTTTGCTTCTCAGACGACGCAAAGCAACCAAGGACAGGTGGCCGAGTGGTTTAAGGCGCACGCCTGGAACGCGTGTGTGCGTGAAAGCGTACCGTGGGTTCGAATCCCACCTTGTCCGCCATTGGCTTTTTTAAGCTGTTTCATGTTTTGTCGGCCGCGAGGTGACGCCTCGATCGGCACGCTGCGGCGAAGTATCGTGTTTTGCGGCCATCGCCGTCGTTCGCTGCAACGCCCGGCGATTTCCGGCATGGGTCTGATCAACGACGCGGTTGGCTGCGGCTCCGCGCTCCTGCGGCATAACCGAGAAGCGGTTTCGTTCCGGCCGGCATCGGTTGTATGTTCGCAGCCGCATTTTCCGCCCGGGAGATAAAGCCGCCAGTCTCTGAAGAAGAGTATGGCGGCGCTATGAAATTGACAAATATCAAGCCCTTTCAAATGGATGATAGGATCAGCCAAAGCGGCCGCCGGATTGGCCTTACTCTTCTCATTTGTCAATTTTTCAATAATAAGTTGAGTTAGAAATTCGTTATACAAAGATTTTACTCTTTTTGGTTACGTTTGGTCCAGACGACAACCAGATGATTTCGGCTGCGAATTCATCCGGTCTTCGAGCGCTAAATCAGCTTCTGGATAATCCAATCATGCGCCGTTCGCTTCTCTGCATAACCCTCTTCTCAGTCGTGTCATTTCAAGGCGCGGCTGCTGGCAATCTCGCCGATTTCAAGCGACCTCTCGCAATTCCCTTCGACAAGGTGACGCCATATTCGTTGCAGTTGGCGACACTGGGGAAGATGTTGTTTTTCGATCCGCGCCTGTCGGGCGCGAAGAACATGAACTGCGCCAGCTGTCACAATCCCTCCTTTGGATTCGAAGTGCCGGTCAAGACGCCGGTGGGTGCGGCCAATACGCATCTGGCCCGCCAGTCGCCAACTATTCTGAACGTGGCGTGGACCACCCCCTTGTTCTGGGACGGCCGCGCGCCAACGCTGGAAGCGCAAGCCGCAGGACCGATCACGGCACCGGCGGAGATGAACGGCAAGCTCGACCAGATCGTCGCCGATCTGCGAGCCATTCCCGACTACAACAGTTGGTTCAAACAGATATTTCCGGACAAAGGCGCCACGAACGAGACGCTGCTGACGGCGATCGCAACCTATGAACGTACCGTTGTTTCCGCCTGGTCGCCGTTTGACCGCTGGGTGGACGGTGACGAAACCGCAGTCTCAGACAGCGCCAAGCGAGGCTTCGAACTGTTTACCGGCAAAGCAAACTGCGCCGTTTGTCACACCGGCTGGAATTTCACCGACAACAAGTTTCACGATACGGGCCTGCCGACAGACGACATAGGGCGCGCCAAATTCGAACCGAATAATCCCAAAGCGTTATATGCCTTCAAGACGCCGAGCCTGCGCAACACTCTCTATCGCGGTCCCTATATGCACGACGGCAGTCTGGCGACCATGGAGGACGTGATTGCTCACTATGAGAGCGGTGGGGTCAAAAGCGCGTCGCGCTCGGATAGCATTTCCCCAATTTTCATCACCGATCACGAGCGGGAAGAGTTGATCGCTTTCCTGAAGACCTTGACCCCTGAACAGCAGGATTTGCTCCTGCCGACATTACCCAACTGAGTAGCACGCCATGGCACTGTCAGTCCGATTCCAAATCCTTCTACCCCTCGTCGTCTCCATCCTCGCGGGCCTCGGCGCTGCCGCTCTCGTTGGTTCCCAGGCGATCGATGGCCAGACGCATATCGAGCGCGTCGTGCAGGACGCGATTGCCGCCAAGACGCTGGCTGCAAGGACCGCAACACAATTCGAGAATGTGTCGGGCGTGGTCACAAACCTCCTGGCGATGACGACATTCGTTTCGGTCGAAGAAGTCAAGAAACGGTTTGACGCGACCAATGGCGCTCTGGAGACGACGCTTGCCGAGTTTAGCCGCAACTCGCTGTCGCCCGCAGTCTCCGGGAACGTCAAGAACCTCGGTGATCTGCATGTTGTGTGGCGCAGCAATGTACGTATTCTGCTCGGACTCGATCCGGCAACCGCAATTCCGACAGCCGAGCAGCTTATGCGCTCGCGCACGGCCATCCTCGCGAAGATCCTCGACATCAACACGCTCGTGGACAAGACGGCATCCGACTCGGTTGTCTCCGCGGGAAACGCGCTTGAGACAGAAATTCGCAGTGAACTGACGACCGCCGCCGCACTCGCGCTCGTCGGCGTCATCATTCTGCTGGTTGTCGCCCAGCGAATTGCCGGTCCGATCGTGCGGATCACCGCATCGATGAAGTTGCTTGCAGGCGGCAACGTCGAGGTTGTCGTACCGAAGCGTCGGGGCGCCAAGGAAATTCGCGCCATGATCGATGCCCTGGCCGTGTTCCGTGAAAATGCGCGCATGCGCGATACGTTGGAGCAGGAAGCGCGAACCCAGACCGCCAGTCTCGCCCATGTCTCGGCGGAAGCCCGGCTGCTGCAGAGCCAGGTGCGCGGCGTGGTCAACAGGGCCGCCGAGGGCGATTTCTCCGGTCGCGTTAGCGGACCGTTCGAGCGTCCCGAACATCATGAGCTTGCCCAGAGCCTCAATACGGTCATATCGAGCTTCGAAGGCGGGCTCAACGAAACCAGCCGCGTTCTGGATGCACTTGCGAATGCCGATCTGACGATCCGGTTCGAAGGTGTCCACAAAGGCGCATTTGCCGAACTGCAGAACAATGCGAACGCCGTGACGACCCGCCTCTCGGAGGTCGTGTCGCGACTGGCTGCTGCTTGCGCCTCCGTTTCGGCATCCAGCGACGAAATTCTGCGCGGGACGACCGAACTGAACGGGCGGTCTACGCGTCAGTCGTCGATGCTTCAGAACACGGCCGTCACGACAAACGCCGTTGCCGAAACCGTCGGCCAGAACTCGAAGCGGGCGGGCGAGGCCACCAGCGTGATTTCGGATACCAGCCAGATGGCTGAAAACGGCAGCCAGGTCATGAGCGGCGCGGAAAACGCCATGGCGCAGATCACCGTCTCCTCCGGCAAGATTTCCGAGATCATCGGCGTCATCGAGGATGTCGCTTTCCAGACGAACCTGCTGGCGCTCAATGCAGGGGTGGAAGCCGCACGTGCAGGCGAAAGTGGCAGAGGGTTTGCGGTCGTCGCTACCGAGGTGCGCTCTCTCGCCCAGTCGACGGCCAATGCTTCGAACGAGGTGAAGGCGCTCATTCAGAAAAGCCAGGCGGAGGTGAAGGCAGGTGCCGAACTGGTCCGCAAGGCGAGCGAGCAATTTTCCCAGATCGTCTCATCCATCGCATTCGTCTCTTCGCTTTCCAGCCAGATAACCAGCGAGAGCAACAATCAAAGTGCCAACCTTCGGCAGTTGTCGAGCGCCATGAAAGATCTCGATGAGCTCAATGCCCATAGCAACCGGCTGGTCGGCGATCTTTCGGCCTCCACCGAGAGGACAAGCCGGGAAATGGAGGCACTGGCCGAGATCGTCAATCTGTTCCGCATCGACAAGCGAGGGCAACCCCGCGCCAGATCCAATCAGGCTGCCTGAAGCGTTTGCTGCGGGCGAGATAGGCATTTGGGGACATGAACGCAGCTGTCAGCGTTTGTTCATTTTCCGCAGTCTACCTTCATAGAAACCGCCAATCCAGCGGCCAATCTGAAGGAGGAGAAGATGAAAAAGTTCATTGCCGCCTGCATCATCGGGCTTGGATGCCTCACCACGACTGCGGCCCCCACCCTCGCTGATAGTTTCAGCATAACGATTGGCGATCGGGGCTACCGGCCGTCCGGACACTATTATCGGCCGGGTTACCATCGCTACCACCGCCCCTACTACCGCCAGTATTCCAGGCACCATTACCGGCCCTACTGCAGGGTCCGGAGCGTCCAGTACCGCCATCACGGGCGCTGGGTCACCAGGACCACACGCGTCTGCCGGTAAATCGATTTCGACGACCAGACCTCGGCATGGCTGACGGGGTCGTTTGGACCGCGGCACGCGCTTCGCATTATTGCGAGGTCGAAAAACTGACTTGCTGCCAACGATGCAGCTTCGGATCGAAAGCGACCACGAGTTGGAAATCCTTGCGGTCCAGGCCTTTGTCGGTGTTGATATCGGCATAACCGCCAATCGCGAACCGGCAATCGGCGATCCAGCGGAAATCGCTCCAGGCGACATCGACCACATCCGGACGTTCTTCAACGAGCTGGCGGGATTTCTCGAATGCGAGGCTTCCCGGGCAGGTTTCGTCTTCGGTCGGCTCGCCCATGGCCATAAGAAGTGCCAGGCCGGCGATCGGCACGACGAAGGCGACGCTCTTTACGACATTCGCTCCCATGACGGCTCTCCCAAGCTTCGAACCCGAAGCAGCCGAACCCAAGAACAGTGCCTCACCATCTGGAACAAGGCCTGATCGTGCTGCAAATGATAGCATCAATTCGGCTGGCCCGCCAAGCTTTGCGGAAAGGGTTATGGCGCTACACCGCCGATTTGGGGTATTGCCAATTTCGACTTTATTTTCATAGGAAATGAACTAGGACGATCATGCTTGGAGTCTCCTTGATGGATATCGCATGAAATTCGGAACAAGCGGCCTTCGGGGCCTCGTGAGTGATCTGGAGGGCCGAGCTTCATCCCTCTACACCCAGGCCTTTGCCCGGCATCTCCTGGAAACGGGCGCTGCCCGGCCCGGTGACGCAGTTCTGGTCGGCCGCGATTTTCGTCCGTCGAGCCCCGACATTGCCGCCACCTGCATCGCCGCACTCAGCCAAGCCGGCCTTTCGCCCATAGACGGCGGCGCCATCCCGACGCCGGCGCTGGCGCTCTACGGACTTCAGCTCAAGGCCGCATCGCTGATGATCACCGGCTCGCACATCCCCGCGGACCGCAACGGCATCAAGTTCTACCGGCCCGACGGCGAGATCGACAAACAGGACGAAATGCGGATCACGGCGATCGCCGCCGAACTGGACAGGAGCGAGATCGACGCGACGCGTAGCGAAGCGCCTGATCATTCCGTGCAAGTCGAGACGTTGTTCCTTGCCCGCAATGCGGCAATGTTGCCGCAAGGCGCGCTCGCCGGCCTCAAGGTCGGCGTCTATCAGCATTCGACGGTTGCCCGCGATCTTATGGTCCGGGTTCTTGAAGGTTATGGCGCACACGTGGTGCCGCTCGGCCGTTCGGAAGATTTCATTCCGGTCGACACGGAAGCAGTCTCGGCCGAGACGATCGCCCTCCTCAAGGGTTGGGCGCGCGAATACCGGCTTGACGCAATCGTCTCCGCCGATGGCGACGGCGACCGGCCGCTGGTTTCCGACGAAACGGGAGAACCGCTGCGCGGCGACCTTCTAGGCCTGATCGCGGCAAAGTTCCTGAAAGCGCAGGTCGTCGTAACGCCGGTCACCTCCAATTCGGGCATCGAGGCGGCCGGGGATTTCGAAGTGGTCCGCACCAAGGTCGGATCGCCTTTCGTGATCGCCGGCATGCTCGCGGCAGTCGAAGCCGGCAAGACGGGCGTCATGGGTTTCGAGGCGAATGGCGGACTTCTGACCGCCTCGCCTTTCGAAACCGGCACGGGCACGCTCTCGCCACTTCCCACCCGCGACAGTTTTCTGCCGGTGCTGGCGACGCTTGTGCTGGCTGCGCACGAGAAGAAGCCGCTGTCGCAAATCGCCGCCGGTTTCCGCTTGCCGTTTGCGGCGGCCGATCGGCTGGAGAATTTTCCCGTGGAGACCAGCGCCGCGCTGATGTCCTATCTCAGGCAATCCGACGACAATCTTGCAGCCTTTCTCGCGCCGATTTCGACAGTCGCTGCCAAAAGCGATATCGATGGCCTGCGGGTGACGCTTGAGGATCGGCGGATCGTGCATTTCCGGCCATCGGGCAACGCACCGGAAATGCGCTGTTACGTCGAGGCCGGGACGGAAGACGAGGCGAAGGCCCTGTTGCCTGAGGGGCTGAACCTCATCCGGGCCTGGGCCGCAAAGCTTGAACGATAATTGGACGAGAACTGCCGGAGATATTGGAATGAATAGCAAGATCATCCCCGTCATCATGGCCGGCGGCAAGGGCACGCGGCTCTGGCCGCTGTCTCGCGCAAGCGCGCCAAAACAGTTCATCCAGTTCATCGGCGACAAGACGCTGTTCCAGGCGACGCTGTCGCGCGTTTCGGACCCGAAGCTTTATGAGGCTCCGGTCGTCATCACCAACGAGGATTTCCGGTTCCTGGTGGCCGAACAGGCCCGCGAGCTCGGCATCAAGCTCTCCGGCATCCTGCTCGAACCCGTGGCCCGCAATACGGCCCCGGCCGTGGCCGCCGCTGCCGCCTTCGTCGAAGGTCGATTCGGCGAGGACGCCATCCTGCAGGTGCTTGCCTCGGATCATGAGATCACCGCCGATGCCGGTTATTTCGATGCGATCCGCATCGCCAGAGAGACGGCTCTCTCCGGCAAGCTCGTCACGTTCGGCATTGCTCCGACGGAACCCGCCACCGGTTACGGTTATATCGAGATCGGCGAGGCGCTGCCTTCAGGCGCCTGCACGGTCAAACGTTTCGTCGAAAAGCCGGTGCTGGCCGAGGCCGAGAAGATGCTATCGACCGGTGGCTTTGTCTGGAACTCTGGTATCTTCATGTTCAAGGCCGGGCAGGTGCTGAGTGAACTTTCCGCCTTCGCGCCCGAGGTCGAGGCGGCCGCGCGAGCCGCACTTGCCAAGGCTTCGAGCGACCTCGACTTCACCCGCCTCGACGCGCAGGAATTTGCCGCGAGCCCGGATATCTCCGTCGACTACGCCCTGATGGAGAAGACCTCCAACGCGGCGGTCGTGCCCTCGTCGTTCACCTGGTCCGATCTCGGAAGCTGGGACGCCGTCTGGAAGCTCGGAGCCCGTGACGAGGCCGGCAACGTCGCTTCCGGCAAAACGACCCTGATCAACACGAAGAACTCGCTGGTGATGTCTCGCACCAGCCATCTTGCCGTTCAGGGCCTGGATGGCGTCGCCGTCATCGCCAGCGAGGACGCCGTCTATATCGGCCGGCTGGAAGACAGCCAGGATGTCGGCAAGATCGTCAAGCAGCTCGCCGCAACCAAGGCGACCGCGGCGCTGACCGAAACCCATCCGACCTCCTATCGGCCCTGGGGCGGCTATACGTCGGTGCTCAACGGCGACCGCTTCCAGGTGAAGCGGCTGTTCGTGACACCCGGCAAGAAGCTCTCGCTGCAGAAACATCACCACCGCTCGGAACACTGGATCTGCGTCAAGGGTACCGCGGAAGTGACAATCGGCGAGGAAACCCGGATCGTGCGGGAAAACGAGTCGGTCTATATCCCGCAGGGCGAGGTGCATCGGCTTGCCAATCCCGGCAAGATCATGCTCGAGATGATCGAGGTGCAGACCGGATCCTATTTCGGCGAGGACGACATCATCCGCATCGTCGACGAGTTCGGACGCGGCTGAGGAGGCTCGGCGAATATCGGCTCAGTCGATCTCGTGGCGATGGTCGAGGTACCATTGCACGAAGGCCTTGACGCCTTCCTCCAGGCCGATCTCCGGCTTGCGGCCGGTCAGCGCCACGAGAAGATCGGGGCTGGCAAAGGTTCTCGGCACGTCGCCCTTCTGCATCGGCAGCATCTTGCGCTTGGCCGGTTTTCCCATGATCCGTTCGATGGTTTCGACGAAGTCGATGAGGCCCGAGGGCTGGCCGCCGCCGATATTGACGACGCGGAACGGTGCCTGATGAGAGAGCGTATCGATGCCCTCGACGCGATTATCCTCGCCCGGATAGACCTTGGACAGGTCGATGATCGAATTCACCAGGTCGTCGATATAGGTGAAGTCGCGGCTCATCTTGCCTTCGCCGTAGATCTCGATCTCGCGATCCTCGATCATCGCCTTGACGAACTTGAAGAGCGCCATGTCCGGCCGGCCCCAGGGGCCGTAGACCGTGAAGAAGCGGAAGCCGGTGATCGGCAGCTTGTAGAGATGCGCGTAGCTGTGCGCCATCAGCTCCGTGGCCTTCTTGGTCGCCGCATAGAAGGTCAGGGGTTCGTCGGCCCGATCGGTTTCCCGGAAAGGAATATCCGGGTTGGCGCCGTAGACCGACGATGTCGAGGCGAGCATCAGATGACCGACGCCGTAATTGCGGGCGATCTCCAGGATGTTCCAGGAACCGACGAGATTGGAATCGAGGTAAGCCTTGGGGTTTTCGAGGCTGTAACGCACGCCGGCCTGGGCGGCGAGGTGGATGAGGACATCCGGCTTGAAATCCTCGACGGATTTGTCGAGCAGCGACTTGTCTTCCAGCATGCCGATCACGGGGCGGAAGGCAGGGAATTGAGCGAGCCCGGCATTGCGGGCTTCCTTGAGGCGCAGGCTGTAATAGGGCGTCATCCCGTCGAAGCCGAGAACCTCGTGGCCATCCTCCAAAAGGCGTCGCGCCAAGTGGAAACCAATGAAGCCTGCCGTTCCGGTGATGAAATAACGCATGTATGACCCGCTGTCGCTCTGCGGCCGATCCCATAGCGCGGATATTCCGCCCTGTCATCCGAGTGGCAGGAAGTTATTTTATCGGCGGGATCGCGCTGGCCCTCAGTGAAAGAGCCGCAGCCGCGCCGGCGGCACGCCCGGCCGGCCATTCTTGCGATCGACGGCGAACTGGATGAGGTCCATCGAGGCTTGGTCGGTCAGCGGTTTTGCCATTACGCCAAGGACCCCGGAGACACCCGCCGCCACCAGCCCCGGATTGCCGGTGATCATGATCACCACAATGCCGCATTCCGCCAGTGTCTTGGCGATCTCCGGGCCGGTCTCGCCATCCGCAAGCCGCACGTCCACGAAGGCGATATCCGTGTCACGGGTATAATTCAGCGCCACGGTCATGTCGGGGGCTATTCCGACGACGTCATGACCGCTTCGATGAATGGCGTCCTCGATATCCATCGCGACCAGCAGACTGTCTTCGACGATCAGGAAACGATATTCCAAGGGCAGATCCTCCCAGACTGAAGGACGCAAATAGACTCCGATCGCTGCTTGGCAATAGGAGCAGGGCCCGATATCGATTTTTTGATCTAGCTCCCCCTGGCGTCGAGCCGCAGAACGGGGCGCTCGGTGATTGATTTGCCGGCACAGAAGTGGTGAGGGCCGCGTTGCCGGCTCAGGTTCGGCAAGCGGAACATGGCAACATCTCTCGAACACCTCCTCGCTCAAGATTTCAGACACTTACGAAAGGTGACCGGTAGACAGGAACCACTCAAAAACTGGTGGGTTAGCTCTTCGGAAGTCCAATGAAAAGGAGAAGACCCATGAAGAAGATCATTCTGGCGTCCTGCGCTATTCTTGCCGCTTCCTTCGCAACCCAGGCCGGCGCACAGCAAGGCACCGTCAACGGCGCTGCCGGCGGAGCTGTCACCGGCGCAATCGTCGGTGGCCCTGTGGGCGCAGCGGTCGGCGGTGTCGTCGGCGCCGTGGCCGGTACCGCGCTCGATCCGCCGCCGCGCGAAGTCGTTACCTATGTCGAGGAACAGCCTGCTCCGACCGCATCCGTGACGGTCGAACAACCGATCGTTGTCGGCAAGCCGATCCCGCAGAGCGTCGTTGTGACCCCGGTGCCCAGCAATCCACGATATGCCTATACGGTAGTCAACAACCAGCGCGTAATCGTCGATCCGCAGACCCATACAGTGGTTCAGGTCCTCCGATAGGCCAGGCATTAGCGGCTTCAGCCAACCGACAAACGCAGGCTCCGTCGACTTCCGGCGGGGCCTGTTGTCATTTCAGCGTTTCAATCAGACGAGGACGACCTGATCGACGCGGTCTTCCTGACCGAAGAATTTCAGGTAACGCTCCACCTCGGCCGGGTCTCCGGTCGCCTTGCGCGGATTGTCGGAAAGTTTCACCGCCGGACGGCCATTCGCCTCGCTTACCTTGCAGACGATGGAGATCGGCATCAGGCCGGCAATCTCGTGGGGTGCGCAGCCGGCGAAATCGTTGGTCAGGTTGGTGCCCCAGCCGAAACTCATGCGCACGCGGCCTTCGAAATGCCGGTAGGTGTCGATGATCGCATCGACGTCCAGCCCGTCGGAGAAGATCAGCAGCTTTTCCCTGGGGTTGCGGCCCATCTTCTTCCACCAGGCAATGATCTTTTCCCCGCCCTCGATCGGCGGAGCGCTGTCGGGGCGGAACCCGGTCCAGTCGGCCACCCAATCCGGCGCATCGCGCAGGAACGCCGCCGTGCCGAAGGAATCCGGCAACACGATCAGCAGGTTGCCGCCATAGAGCCGGTTCCAGTCCTTCAGGACCTGGTAAGGGGAGGCGCGCAGCTGCTCGTCGGTTTCTGCGAGTGCCGCAGCCACCATCGGCAGCTCGTGCGCATTGGTCCCCACCGCTTCGAGATCGGAGTCCATCGCCAGCAAGACGTTGCTGGTGCCGGTAAACGCCGGGCCGATACCTTCCTTGAGCGCTTCGACACACCAGCGCTGCCAGAGGAAACTGTGACGACGGCGCGTACCGAAATCGGAGATGCGCAGGCCCGGCAATGCCTGCAGCCGCTCGACCTTTTCCCACATCTTGGCCTTGGCCCGCGCATAAAGCACATCGAGCGTGAAGAAACCGAGCGAGCGCATCGCGGAACGGGAGCGCAACTCGTTGATGATCGCGAGTGCGGGGATTTCCCAGAGCGTCGTTTCCATCCATTTGCCGTGGAAAGTCAGTTCGTACTGGCCGTCACGCTTCGAAAGTTCGTATTCCGGCAGCTTGTAGGTCGACAGCCAGTTCAAAAATTCCGGCTCGAAGATCTGCTTGCGGCCATAAAACGTGTTACCCGCGAGCCAGATCATCTCCTTCTTCGACAGACCCACCGTGCGGGCATGGTCGAGTTGTTCGCGCAGCGCGCCTTCGTCGATCTCCTGCGCCAGCTTGACGCTGGTCGTACGGTTGATCAGCGAAAAGGTGGCGTCCACATCCGGATAGAGCTTCCAGATCATCTGCAGCATCAGGAGCTTGTAGAAATCCGTGTCGATCAGACTGCGGATGATCGGGTCGAGTTTCCAGGTGTGGTTATAAACCCTGCTCGCGATATCGGTCTTGGTCATGCCTGCCCCTGCCCCGGCCGTTCCGGGCCGGCTCCGCCGATTTCGATGCATATGGAGGCAACGGCTGATCAACCTCCGGGCATTTTTATCGAAAAAAATGCAGAGTAAGTCCAGACGCAATTCGGCCGCGAGGGATCGCGGCCAAAAAAATCAAGGATGATGCCCCGTCAGTTGCCGGACTGCGATGCCGGCGGCGTGGCAGCTGGCGGAGTAGAAGGATTGGCGGTCGGCGGCGCATTCGGATTAGCCGGCGTCGTGCTGCCAGCCGGCGGGGTGGCCGTCCGGTCGGCAGGCGGTGCGGTGCTTTCGCCCCACCATTCGGCGCCGGCCCAGGCGACCATTGCCAGAATAAGGCCGGCAATCAACATCTTCAGCACCGGCGCACCCCAGCTTCCCTGACGCGCTTCCGTGGCGGTTTCCACCACCGGCGGCGAACCGGCCCGATCCGGACGACGGGTATCGGCTTCCTGGGGATCGAAACGGGTGTTCATGATTTCGCTCCTTATTCGGCCGGAATGCCCGGCTCATGCACAAGAAACGGCCCGCAGCGACGAATGTTCCGGATGGGAACGGCTCAGTAGCCCGCCCGGCGGTCCACCACATGCTGCAAAGGTTCACCAGCCTCATAGCGTTCCATCTGGGTCTCCGCATTGCGGAACAGCGCCCGTACATCGGACGCGGAAGCCGCGTGCGGCGTGATGATGACATTGTCCATCGCCCAGAGCCGGCTATCTGCACCGAGCGGTTCTTTCTCGAATACATCCAGCGACGCGCCGCCGAGAATGCCGCTGTCGAGCGCGGCAACAAGATCGCCCTCCACCTGACTGCCGCCGCGTCCGGCATTGATGAATACCGGTTTGCCCAGGGCGCCGCCCTGGCGAAGCTTTGTAAACAGCGAGGCATTGAAGATGCCGCGCGTCTCCGGCGTCAGCGGCAGAAGACCGACCAGAATATCGGTGCGGGCAAGGAAAACATCGAGCTCGCCGCCGTCAAAGGTCTCGACGCCCTCGGTCGTCTTTTTGCTGCGCGACCAGCCAACGACATCGAAGCCCATGATCTTCAGCTTTCGGACCGAATCCAGGCCGAGTACGCCAAGGCCCATGACGCCGACGGTCAGGTCCTTCGCCTCCGGCTGCGAGAGTTCGCGCCACTGGCGTTCGCGCTGCTGCCCGAGATAGGCCGGCACCTGCCGGAGGTGGCTCAAGGCCTGCAGCACGACCCATTCGCTCATCCGCGTCGTCAGGCTCTCGTCGACGAAACGGACGATCGGGACGTCAGGCAGGCCGGGCATGGTGAGGATATAGTCAACCCCGGCGCCGCCGGAAAACAGCACCTCCAGCTTCGGTGCCCGCTGGAATAGGTCCGGGTCCGGTTTCCAGATCACCGCATAGCGCGCCTCGGAAATATCCACGCCGGGATTGGAGGCGTGCAGCACGGTGCGACCGGCAAAGGCGTTGGCGAGTGCTAAATCGATCTCGCGGCGTTCGAACTTGAGATCGACGACGACCGGATGTCTGGCGGGCATGGACGGAATGACCTTGATTGCTGTGACTATTGATTGATGGCTTCGGTCTCGACCGCTTCGAGATGGAAGGCGGCGGCCATCAGCGCGCGGGTATAATCCTGCTTCGGCGCCTGGAAAATCTGGTCGGCGGGACCTTCTTCCACCACCTTGCCGAGCCGCATGACGATGACGTGGTTGGCGAGAGCCTTCACGACCTTGAGATCGTGACTGATGAAGAGATAGGCAAGATCGTGCTTCTTCTGCAGGTCGCGCAGGAGATCGACGACCTGCGCCTGAACGGTCATGTCGAGCGCCGAGGTCGGCTCGTCTAGCATCACGAACCGCGGTTTCAGCACCATGGCGCGGGCGATCGCGATGCGCTGCCGCTGGCCACCGGAAAACTCGTGCGGATAACGCCAGCGCGTTGCGGGGTCGAGGCCAACCTCGGTCAAAGCCCAGGCGACGCGCTCGTCGCGGCCATCGGGGGAAAGCGACCGCTCATGCACCTTCAGCCCCTCGGCGACGATATCGCCGACCGACATGCGGGGGCTAAGCGACCCATACGGATCCTGGAAGACGACCTGAAGACGGTCGCGGAAGGGACGCATTTCCTTGAAGGAGAACTTGTCGATGTCCGTACCGATGAAGGCGATGCGGCCCTTGGAGGAGATGAGCCTTGCGAGCGCCAGACCCAGCGTCGTCTTGCCGGAACCGGATTCGCCGACGACGCCGAGCGTCTCGCCGGCCCGCAACTCGAGATCGACGCCATCGACTGCCTTCACATGATCGACCACCTTGCGCAGGAAACCCGCCTTGATCGGAAACCAGACACGGATGTCCTTGCCTTCCATCACCACCGGCTTCGAGGGATCGGTCGGCGGCGGCTCGCCACGCGGCTCAGAGGCAAGCAGGTGGCGGGTATAGGCGTGCTGCGGGTTGGCGAAGACCTCCTCGACCGTGCCGGTCTCGACGATCTTGCCCTTGGTCATGACGCAGACCCGATCCGCAAATTTCCGGACGATGCCGAGGTCATGGGTGATGAACAGCATCGACATGCCGTGCTCGCCCTTCAGCCCGCGCAGAAGATCGAGGATCTGCGCCTGCACGGTGACATCGAGCGCCGTGGTCGGCTCGTCTGCTATCAGCAGTTTCGGGCGGTTGGCGAGCGCCATGGCGATCATCACGCGCTGTCGCTGGCCGCCGGACAGCTCGTGCGGATAGGCTTTCAGCCGCTTTTCCGGTTCGCGAATGCCGACCTGGTTCAGGAGCCCGAGCGTCCGGATACGCACTGCCTGGCCGTTGATTCCGTGATGAAGCTCGAGGATCTCGCCGATCTGCCTTTCGATCGAATGAAGCGGATTGAGCGAGGTCATCGGCTCCTGGAAGATCATCGTGACATCGTTGCCGCGCACGCGTCGCAGTTCCGGCTCGGATGCCTTCAGCATATCCTTGCCGTCGAACAGTATTTCGCCGGACGGATGGCTTGCCGAAGGATACGGCAGTAGCTTGAGGATGGAGTTGGCCGTCACCGACTTGCCGGAGCCGGATTCCCCGACCAGCGCCATCACCTCGCCGGGCATGATGTCGAACGAGACCCTGTCGACGGCAATCAAGGTATCTCTGCCCTGGTGGAAGGCGACGGAGAGATCGCGGACGGAAAGGAGCGGCTCTGTCATCGGCCAAGGCTTTCGATGAGTGAGTTAAGCGTCGTTTCGTCTGGGCGAAGGACGGTTAAAGGCGAGCTACTCTTGGTGAGACCGTAGCGGAAATGCGTAATCTCATAAATGTCCTTCAGTCCCATGTCGGCGGTCAGCATGTGCGTGCAACCGGCACCGAGCGCGGTAGAGATATGGATCGAGTCCGGGAGTTTCAGCCCCAAATTTTGAGACCTTAGGACCGCAGCATACCATAACATCTGCCTAGCAACCGGGAGCACTTCGAGCCATTCATTTGTTTGAATCAGCCCCTCATATCTGTCGATAGCGCTGTCGTTTCCATCCCGGTACGGTTTAACCAATAACTCGGACAATGTCAGTTCGCTGGTAGCGAACCGTCGGGTGTGGTCGCCTATCGAAAGGAGGTTGGCCAATGCGGTGCTGATTTTGCTGTCGTTCTCAAATGCCAGAATGAAGATGTTTGTATCCAGGTAGATTTTTCCGAGCCCCAGCATCAATCATCCCATTCATCGCGTAATTCGCGTATGCGAGAGACGGCTTCTTCCACGCTGACAGACGGTCTGCCCTCGGCCTTGTATGTCCTGATGGCTTCCAGTGTATCTGCGAGGCTCATCGGCTTTCGCTCAACCATCGGGAAATCTTTGAAACCGGGATATCTCTCTACGTCGTTCCGTATCGAGACATCTTCCACCTCAACAATGATCCTGACGGTCGCGTCCGTCTCCAATCCCTCCCGCAGATCCTCGGGAAGGTTGGCGACCGGGTAATGCTCTCTGACGATCTTGTTCATGGCGTCACGCTCGCTGATATACCCGATAATCTAGCGCATCCATCATGCAATTACGACCCGCCATCACCCGAACGTCTTTCTAGGATCGAAGGCATCGCGCACTGCCTCGCCGATGAAGATCAGCAGCGACAGCATGATCGACATGGTGAAGAAGGCCGTGAAGCCGAGCCATGGCGCCTGCAGGTTGTTCTTTCCCTGCGAAATCATCTCGCCGAGAGACGGAGAGCCTGCCGGCAGGCCGAACCCGAGGAAATCGAGCGAGGTCAGCGTCGCGATCGATCCGGACAGAATGAAGGGCAGGAAGGTCAGCGTCGCGACCATGGCGTTCGGCAGAAGATGCCGGGACATGATCGTCCAGTTGCCGACGCCGAGCGCGCGGGCGGCGCGGACATATTCGAAATTGCGCGCCCGCAGGAACTCGGCGCGCACCACGCCGACGAAACCGACCCAGGAGAAAAGCAGGAGGATGCCGAGCAGGACGAAGAAGCCCGGGGGCAGGATCGAGGCAATGATCAGCAGGATGTAGAGAACCGGCATGGACGACCAGATCTCGATGAACCGCTGCATCAGAAGATCGGTCCATCCGCCGAAATAACCCTGCACAGCGCCCGCCGTCACCCCGATCATCGCCGAAAAGACCGTCAGCACCAGGCCGAACAGGACGGAGATGCGGAAGCCGTAGATCATGCGGGCGGTCACGTCGCGCGCCTGGTCGTCGGTGCCGAGCCAGTTCAGGTTGCCGAGGATGCAATTCGGGTCCTGATCTTTTTGCGGATAGGCGGCGCAGCGATCCGCTTTCTCCATCAGCCAGAAGGGTTCGGTCGGCGCCGAATGGGGAATGTTGGAGTTGACCGTCTGGTAGGAATAGCGGATAGGCGGCCAGACCATCCAGCCGTTCGCCTGGATTTCCTGCTGGATATAGTCGGAGCGATAATCGGTTGTTGCCAGGAAGCCGCCGAATTTTTCCTCCGGATAGTCAACGAGGACCGGGTAGAGGATTTCGCCCTTGTAGGAGGCGACGATCGGCCGGTCGTTGGCGATGAATTCCGCAAACAGGCTGAGCACGAAAAGGACCATGAACAGCCAGAAGGACCAATAACCGCGTTTGTTGGCGCGGAAATTGGCGAGCCGCCGGCGGTTGGTCGGCGTGATCCAGGGCCGCTTCTGCGGCGTCTGCACGGCGGTCTTTGCGGCGGTTGCCTCCATCAGACATCCCTCCGCTCGAAATCGATGCGCGGATCGATCCAGGTATAGATCAGGTCGGAAATGAGGCTGACGAACAGGCCCATCAGCGAGAAGATGTAGAGCGTGCCGAAAACGATCGGGTAATCGCGGTTGACGATCGCGAGATAACCGAGGCGCCCCAGCCCATCCAGCGAGAAGATGTTCTCGATCAGCAGCGAGCCGGTGAAGAAGGCGGAGATGAAGGCGCCGGGAAAGCCCGCAATGACGATCAGCATGGCGTTTCGAAACACGTGGCCATAAAGCACCTGTCGCTCGTTGAGGCCCTTGGCACGCGCCGTCGTCACATACTGTTTCTTGATCTCGTCGATGAACGAGTTCTTGGTCAGCAGAGTGGTTGTGGCGAAAGCCGAAAGCGACATGGCGATCAACGGCAATGTCAGATGCCAGAAATAGTCGATGATCTTTTCCCACCAGGAGAGTTCGGCAAAATTATCCGAAACGAGACCCCGCAGCGGGAACCAGTCGAAAAACGAACCGCCCGCGAAGAGTACGATCAGCAGAATGCCGAACAGGAAGCTCGGCACCGCGTAACCGATGATGATCGCGCCGGAGGTCCAGACATCGAAGGTCGAACCGTCCTTGACGGCCTTGCGGATGCCCAGCGGAATCGAGATCAGATAGGAAACGATCAGGATCCAGAAACCGAGCGAGATCGACACCGGCATCTTGTCGATGATCAGGTCGAGGACCGAAGTATTGCGGAAGAAGCTCTCGCCGAAATCGAAGCGAATGTAGTTCCACATCATTTCGAGGAAGCGCGTCGCCGGCGGCTTGTCGAAACCAAACTGCTTTTCGAGCTTCTTGATGAATTCCGGATCGAGGCCCTGCGCGCCACGGTAACGGCTTTCCTCGCCTCCGCCCTGTTGCTGCAGCATGTCGCCGCCACCGCCGGAAAGCCGATCACCGGTGTCCTGACCCTGGATCTGGGCGATCACCTGTTCAACAGGCCCGCCCGGCGCGAACTGCACGACGAGGAAAGAAATCGCCATGATGCCAACGATCGTCGGTATCATCAGCAGGAGACGGCGAAGAATATAGGCGCCCATCAGAGCTCCCTGCCTGTCGTCACGGGGCTTGTTTCACCACATATCCCAATGCCGATCAAATGGCTCTTTCCTCTTTTCCGGTGCGAATCATACGGGCTTATTTGGAACAGGTGCCGGACGGCGGCGCAAGTCCGCGCTTATTGTGTCATTTCGCAGGGTTTTTGGCCGACCAGGTCTCGGGGAAGCCGATGCTGTATTCCGGCAGTCTCTGCGGATGCGTGATACGGTTTCCAGTAGGCGATCCTTGCTTCGCCGGAATAGAACATCGGAACGACATAGTGGTTGGCGAGCAGCACCCGGTCCATCGCCTTGACGGCCGCCACCTGATCCTCCCGGTCCTGGGCAGCGGTGATCATGCTGATCAGCTGATCCACCGCCGGATCGGCGATGCCTGCATAGTTGCGTGATCCCGGCCGGCTGACGGACGCCGATCCCCAGTAGTCCGCCTGTTCGTTGCCGGGGTTCATGGTCTGGGCCCAGACACCGTACATCATGTCGTAATCAAAGCTGCGGATGCGATTGATATATTGCGATGCGTCGACTATCCGGAGCCGGGCGTCGATGCCGATTTTCTTGAGGCTCGTCACATAGGGCATCACGGTGCGCTCCTGCGACTGGCTGTTCAGGAGAATTTCGAAGCTCAGGGGCTGTCCGGTCTTGGCATTGAGCATCCGGTTGCCCTTCAGCTCCCAGCCGGCGTCCTTCAGCAGGCTGATGGCGGTGCGCAGGTTATCGCGCACCTTGTTCGGGTCGCCGCCGACGGGGTTAGTGTACGGAGTTGTGAACACTCTCGCCGGAACTTTGTCCTTCAAGCCGTTGAGAATCTCCAGTTCCTTTCCCTGCGGCAGGCCGGACGAAGCAAGCTCGGTGCCCCAGAAGAAGCTATCGACCCGCTTCAGGCCGCCATAGGCAAGGTTCTTGTTGAGATCCTCGAAATCGTAGGCATAGTTCAGCGCCTCGCGGACCCGCGCATCCTTGAATATGTCGCGCCGCATGTTCGGCACGAAAGCCTGCATGACGCCGACGGCCTTGAACGGGTTGGTCAGCGCTTCCTTGATGACCCGCCCATCCTTCACCGCATCGAAATCATAGCGCGTGACCCAGCGGCTCGAACTGTTTTCCTGGCGGTAATCGATGTTGCCGGCCCGGAAGGCCTCGAATTCCACGTCGGCATCGGAAAAATAGGTATAGTTGATCGTCCGGAAGTTATATTGGCCGAGATTGATCGGCAGGTTCTTGCCCCAATAGTCGTCGCGCAGTTCGTAACGAATGGTGGAGCCCGGCTGAACGGCGCCGATCTTGTAGGGGCCGGACCCCATCGGCGGCTCCAGGGTGGTGCGGGAAATGTCGCGCTGGTTGCCTTGTGCATCCTTGCCTTCCCACCAGTGCTTCGGCAGGACCGGAAAATCGCCGACGATCGAGGGTAGTTCGCGATTGTTCTTTTCGTCGAAGCGGAAGGTCACTTCGCGGTCGCCGGTCTTTTCAGCACCCGTGACGTGCCGATAGTAGCCGGAATAGAGGGCGCTATGCTCCTTCAGCTTCTCCAGGCTGAAGATCACGTCCTCCGGAGTGACCGGCTGGCCGTCCGCCCATTTCGCCTCCTGCCTCAACCGGAAGGTCACCGAAGACACATCGTCCGGATAGGACACGGCCTCGGCCAAAAGGCCGTAGGTACCGAAAACCTCATCCTCCGACCGCTTCATGAGCGTGTCGTAGATCAGGCTGACACCCGAAGCCGCGGTACCCCGGTCGATCACGAGGTTGAGGTTGTCGAATGTGCCTTCGTCGCCGAGGCGCAGCTCGCCGGCCTTCGGCGTGTTCACATCGACATAGGGGAGCTGCTTGAAGTCTGCCGGCAGCTTCAGGTCACCGACGACAGCCATGCCATGCCGCCATTTCGGCTCCTGGGCGGTCGCCGCCGATGTCCAAAGAGACATTGCTGCGAGAGCGATCACGAAAGCTATCTTCAGGCGGGCCAAGAGCATGCGTTACCCCTTGTGAGTTTCTTTGTTGCGGTGAAGCATAGGGCAAAAGGCGGCGAAAAACAGGAGTTCCAAACTCACATCCGTTTTATCCGGCATTATGTTCCTGAAAATCGGCAAGGCGTTCGCCATCTCCATTTCACCAAAATCCTGTTTCACGGTAGTTTGGAAGCGATCAGGTGATTTGCGGCGGATGGCATGAGATCGATTTCGAGTACAATTATGCGGCTGACGACGGCTGCTTTCCTTTGCGGCACGTTCGCGGGATCGGTGGCAGCGCAGGAGGGCACACCGGCGAAACAACTTTTCGCCGGCGTCAAGCTTCCGAGCAAGGCGGAGGCGGAACCGCTTGGTTTCTATGCCAAGGGCTGCATGTCGGGCGCGGTGGCGCTGCCGACCGACGGGCCGACCTGGCAGGCGATGCGCCTTTCGCGCAACCGTCGCTGGGGCAATCCCGAACTGATCGCACTGCTCGAACGCTTCTCCGGCGACGCAGCAAGGCTCGGCTGGGGTTCCGGCATTCTCGTCGGCGACATTTCGCAGCCGCGCGGCGGCCCGATGATCAACGGCCATTCGTCGCATCAGATCGGCCTTGATGTCGACGTCTGGTTCACGCCGAAGCCCACCCAGCCGTTGACCGTGCCGCAGCGCGAAAGCTATCCCTTCACCTCCATGCTCGACAAGAGCAAGTTCCTGACCGTCGATTCCAACCGCTGGACCAGCACCCATGCCAAGCTGATCATGCAGGCCGCGAGCTATCCGCAAGTGGAGCGCGTCTTCGTCAATCCTGCCATCAAGAAGAAACTCTGCGACACCTGGACCGGCGACCGCGACCTGCTTGGCAAGGTGCGGCCGATCTACGGCCATGACGAACATTTCCATATCCGCATCTCCTGCCCGCCGGGCTCCACCACCTGCCAGAAGCAGGCCGCAGTGCCGAAGGGCGACGACTGCAGCAGCAAGGGATTTGCCTGGTGGTTCACCAAGGAGCCTTGGGCGCCGCCGCCCAAACCGGACCCGAACAAGAAACCGGTAAAACCGCGTCAGGTCATGCTCTCGGACCTGCCGAAGGCCTGTGCGGCCGTGCTTGCGGCCCCCTCGCGTTCCGAAGACGACGCGACATTCGGCGGCAGCGCCGTGGCCTACACGGCTCAGCCTGCCGCGTCGGCATCGGCAAGGACTGTCGAAGCGATCGTCAATGACCCGCCGTCCGCTTCCAGTGATATGCCGGTCCCGACGCCGCGTCCGCTGCAATAGTTTCCCGACAAGGCCGGCAATCGAAACGCCGGCCCCTTCGCGACCTTCCCAAGACCGAAGCGGCACGCTAGAACGCATCACAAATCGATTGAAAATCGTTCTGGCGAGGACACCCAATCATGTCGGCCAAGCCCTGCATCGCGTTGATCGCACACGACCAGAAGAAGAATGACATGGCGGATTTCGCCCGCCATCACCAGGCAGCACTTTCCCGATTCAACATCGTCGCCACCGGCACGACCGGCGGCCGGGTTCAAGATGCCTGCCCCGGTCTTGAAGTGACGCGGCTGAAAAGCGGCCCGCTCGGCGGCGACCAGCAGATCGGCGCGATGATCGCCACCGGCGAGGTCGACATGCTGGTGTTCTTCATCGACCCACTGAGCGCGCTTCCCCATGACGTCGACGTCAAGGCGCTGACGCGGCTGGCGACCGTCTACGACATTCCGATGGCACTCAACCGCGCCACCGCCGAAAAACTCATCGACTTTCAGAAGGACTAAGCTTCCCGATGGCCGATACCATGAAGACCGACAAACTGCCCTTTCCGATCCTGATCGGCGATATCGGCGGCACCAATGCCCGCTTCTCCATCCTCCTTGACGCCTATGCGGAACCGAAGCCGTTTCCGAACGTGCGTACTGCTGACTATGCGACGATCGACGATGCGATCCAGAAAATCGTGCTCGATTCGAGTTCCGTTCAGCCGCGCTCGGCGATCCTTGCCATCGCGGGACCGATCGACGGCGACGAGATCGATCTGACCAATTGCGATTGGGTGGTGCGGCCGAAAGACATGATCGCCCAACTCGGCTTCGAGGATGTGCTGGTCGTCAACGATTTCGAAGCCCAGGCGCTTGCCGTCGCGGCCATGCCCGACGAATACCGCGAGACGCTCGGGCCCAACAGCGAGCCGCATATGGCATCGCGCGTCGTGCTCGGCCCGGGTACCGGCCTCGGCGTTGCCGGCCTCGTCTATGCGCGGCACATGTGGTTTCCGGTTCCCGGCGAAGGCGGACATGTGGATGTCGGCCCTCGCTCTGAGAGGGATTTCGAGATCTTTCCGCATCTCAAGCGCATCGAGGGCCGTGTTTCTGCGGAAGAGGTCCTGAGCGGGCGCGGCGTCGTCAACATCTACCAGGCCGTCTGTGCGGCCGACGGCCTGCAGCCCGCGTTTTCCGATCCGGCGGATATCACGGCTCACGGTCTGAACCGTTCGAATTCCCAGGCCGTCGAAACGCTTTCGCTGTTTGCCACTTATCTCGGCCGCGTCGCCGGCGACATGGCGCTGATCTTCATGGCGCGCGGCGGCGTCTATCTCGCAGGCGGCATCTCGCAAAAGATCATTCCTGCGCTGAAGGATCCGGAGTTCCGGGCCGCGTTCGAGGATAAAGCGCCGCATACAGAGCTGATGGGCACGATCCCGACCTTCGTGGTGACCCATCCGCAGGCGGCGCTCGCCGGCCTTGCAAGCTTTGCCCGCACGCCCTCCGCCTACGGCCTTTCCATGGATGGCCGCCGCTGGCAACGCTAGGACCGGACTGAGATCATCGCCGCGGGCGAGGCCGGTTTTCCTGAAGACGGCCTGCAAGAGATGCTTGCGCAGTGTGGAAGCGGCCTTTACGCTCGCCCCAACAAGCTGTAACCGCTCGAAAAGACCGACCGACAAAAGCAGGGACTACGCCGCACATGATTGCAAATGACATGAAACTCGTAGTGGTCGGCGCAGCGGGTCGGATGGGCCAGGCACTGATCCGGGTCATTCATGAAACCGACGGCGTGGCATTGCATGCAGCGGTCCAGCGCGAAGGTTCGCCGTTCATCGGCAAGGATGCAGGCGAGCTCGCGGGTGTCGGAACGCTTGGGGTCCCCGTGACCGCCGATCCGCTTCAGGCTTTTCTGGATGCCGAGGGCGTGCTCGATTTCACCACACCCGCGACCAGCGTCGCCTTCTCGGTCCTTGCCGCGCAGGCACGGATCGTCCATGTGATCGGCACGACCGGGTGCTCGATCGAGGACGAGGAAAAGTTCAAGGCGGCGGGCCGTCACGCGCGCGTAGTCAAATCCGGCAATATGAGCCTCGGCGTCAACCTGCTCGGCGTGCTCGTTGCGCAGGCGGCGAAGGCTTTGCCCGCCGCCGGCTGGGATATCGAAATCCTCGAAATGCATCACAAGCACAAGGTCGACGCGCCATCTGGAACGGCACTGCTGCTCGGCGAAGCGGCGGCACAAGGCCGCGGCATCGATCTCGCAAGCCAGTCCGTCAGGGTGCGTGACGGCCATACGGACGCCCGCCCGACCGGCACGATCGGGTTTGCGACGCTGCGCGGCGGCTCGGTCGTCGGCGACCATTCGGTCATCCTTGCCGGCGAAGGCGAACTGGTGACGCTCTCGCACAGCGCGCGCGACCGCTCGATCTTCGCGCGCGGCGCGGTTGCCGCAGCGCTCTGGGCGCGCGACAAGAAGCCCGGCCACTATTCCATGCTCGACGTGCTCGGGCTTTCCTGAAAATCTTCCCGGAGGAATTCATCCCATGAGCGGAACTCTCGTCCTTGTGCGCCACGGCCAGAGCGACTGGAATCTCAAGAACCTTTTCACAGGCTGGCGCGATCCGGATCTGACGCCGCTCGGCATCCAGGAAGCCGAGGCCGGCGGCGAAGCGCTGGCAGCAACGGGTATCAAGTTCGACATCGCCTTCACCTCGGTGCTGAAGCGCGCCCAGGACACGTTGAAGATCGTCCTCGACAAGGTCGGTCAGCCGAATCTCGAGACGATCCGCGACCAGGCGCTCAACGAGCGCGACTACGGCGATCTTTCCGGCCTCAACAAGGACGATGCCCGCGCCAAGTGGGGTGAGGAGCAGGTGCATATCTGGCGCCGTTCCTACGACATCCCGCCGCCGGGCGGCGAAAGCCTGCGCGATACCGGCGCCCGCGTCTGGCCCTATTACATGACGGAAATCCTGCCGCGCGTGCTGCGCGGCGAAAAGGTCCTCGTCGCCGCTCATGGCAATTCGCTTCGCTCGCTGGTGATGGTGCTCGACCGGCTCAGCAAGGAAGAAATCCTCAAGCTCAACCTCGCGACCGGCGTGCCGATGGTCTACACGCTCAAGGCCGACTCGACCGTCGCTTCAAAGGACGTTCTCGGCGACATGTCCGGCGCGCACTGAGCGCGTCGGAAGCAATCAGTTCCGCTTCTGGGATTTCAGCGACGCCAGCATTTCCCGGCGAAGGATTGCATTCATGCGGGCCTGATAACCTTTGCCCTGCGACTTGAGCCAGTCCACAACATCGGCATCAACCCGGGCCGTGATCTGCTGTTTCAGGGGGCGATAAAATCGTCCCCGCCCGGCATTCTGGAGTTGTTCGTCGGTCAAGCCTGGAATGTCGCTGTAATCTATCTGCTCGTCAGGAAGTTTCGACAGGGCTGCAAGCTCAGCCCTCTGCTTTTCGGTCAGAGGCGGCAGACTATCCCTATCGACCTCGTACCTGACGATCTCAGAGCTCTTCTTCATAACGTCGTCTTTCTCTCGGATCGGCTTTTCGGGCCGAAATGATGCGGATCACCTCGTAGGCCTGGCCGTCATCCTCCTCGTCCTCGTAGACGGTGTGAGCAACGAGCAGGATGGCGAGACCATCAACAGAACCCAGTGCCTGCCAACGCTGCTCTCCACCTTCGATACGATCCTGCTCGATCAGGACGAAAGGGTCGGCGAAAACACGCGCCGCGGTCTCGAAGCTGATGCCGTGCTTCTTGACGTTCGTCGCCGCCTTTGCGCGATCCCATTCGAAACGCATCAGGTTCATTACAAAAATATAATTATAATTATGCAACTACACAAGCAAATCTCGATACTCAACTCTCGATCGTGAACTGCACCATGTCTGCCGGAAACCGGCTGACGGCATATTGCACCGGCACGCCGTCCGGATCGGTGTTCAGCGCGCGGGCGACGAGGATGATGGCTCCCGGCGATAGCTGCAGGTCGGCGAGATCCGCCCCGTCCGCATGGGTAGCCGTCACTTCCGTCGAGACGCGCAGATAATCCGAGAGGCCGAGCATCCGGAATGCGACCGTGATCGAACCGCTTTTGCTGTAAGCCTCCTCAATGCCGCTGAAACGGTCGGCCGGAAACCAGGTCGTCGAGCGGGAAACCGGGCGGTGATCCGCCTTCCTCAGCGTTTCCAGCCGGATCACCGGCGTGCCTTCGGGAATGCGCAGCCGGGCCGACAGATCGGTCGATGCCGGTTCCTGTGCCGAATGAAGCAGCAGGCCTTCCTTTTCCCGCGCCTGGTCGCCGATACCCTCGCTGAACCTTGTGCGCCGCGTGATCGGGAAGTTCAGCCGTTCCTTGCGCTCGATCAGGGTACCGCGCCCCTGCACGGAACGGACGATGCCTTCCTGGGCGAGAGCGGCAAGCGCGCTTCTCACCGTATGGCGATTGACGCCGAATTGCGCAGCCAGCGTGAATTCCGGCGGCACCTTGCCGGTCGCGTCGTAGTCGCCGTTGGCGATCGAGGCGCGAATGCGATCGGCGATCTGACGCCAGAGCGCCACGCCGTTTTGCCGATGAACGTTTGCCTGCCCCGTATCCATGTCACACGCTTGTTATATGCGGAAGTTAGTAGTATAGGTAACTTGTATGGTTGTCTATATTAATAGACATTTTGGAGCTTGGCAATGGACCTGGCGAAACAAATCGGGCCGAACGCGGAAACCAACGGACGCCGCCGTGCGGTTGGCCTGCTTGCGCGGGCGATGACGGACGAATTGCGTGCCGCCTGGGACAAGCTTCCGGCCAAACCGGAGGTCAAGCCCGTACGTGGGCCGGAGACCGGACTGGTGATGGTCCGCGGCCGCATCGGCGGCGGCGGCGCGCCCTTCAATCTCGGCGAGGCGACGGTGACGCGGGCGACCGTGCTCCTGGCATCCGGCACTGCTGGCCATGGGCAGGCGCTCGGCACGTCTAAGGACAATGTCCGGCTTGCAGCCATTTTCGACGCGCTCTGGCAGGAGGCCGGCACGCGCGATTTCGTGGAGACCACGCTGCTCGCGCCCATCGAGGCCCGCATCGCGGCGGAGGACAAACAAAAAGCGGAGGAGACGGCAGCGACCCGCGTCGATTTCTTCACCATGGTACGGGGGGACGACTGATGAACATCAAGACGCAAGCGCTTTCCGGCGGGTTCGGGGAGCCGGTTTTCGAATCCCAGGGCGTGTTCCGCATGCTGATGGACGGCATGGCCCGTCCGGGAACGATCCGCACCGTCGGACCGGATGTCGGTCAGCCCGAGCCGCTTGGAGGGGCAGCCGGGGCGATCGCCGTGACGCTCTGCGACCATGAAACGCCCGTCTGGCTGAGCGCCGGCCTTGCCAAATCGGCCACCGGCGAATGGATCGGTTTCCATACCGGAGCGCCGATCACCCGCGAAAAGGCGGAGGCCCGCTTCGCCTTTGTTGAAGCCGGCGCGACGCTTGCCTCGTTCGGCCTGTTTTCGGCCGGCACCCAGGAATATCCGGACCGTTCGACGACGCTGGTCATCGAAGTCGCAGCACTTGGCGAAGGCCTGCCGCTGACGCTGACCGGTCCCGGCATTCCGCATGCAACGACCGTCATGGTGAAGGGTCTTCCGGAAGTGTTTCCACGGCTTTGGGCCGACAACCGGGCACTCTTCCCGCGCGGCGTCGATGTCATCCTGACGGCCGGCAAGAGCCTGCTGTGCCTGCCGCGAACGGTGCGGATCGCAACGCAATGAACGGACGCCTGACTTTTTAGCCTTGTGGCCGCCTGCTCGGGGCAGCCGCTGGGGCCGAACGACCAAACCCTTCCCGCGTCTTCCATGGAATGCCGGTGATGGCCAGGAGAATGAACCATGTATGTTGCCGTCAAGGGTGGCGAGGCCGCCATCAACAACGCTCACCGGCTGCTGGCCGACCGGCGTCGGGGCGATCGCTCGCTCCCTTCCGTCACCATCGAGCAGATCGTCGAGCAACTGGGCCTCGCGGTCGACCGGGTGATGGCCGAGGCCTCGCTTTTCGACCGGGCGCTCGCGGCGCTTGCTGTCCGCCAGTCGCGCGGCGACATGATCGAGGCGATCTTCCTGCTGCGCGCCTATCGCACCACGCTGCCGCGCTTCGGTTCCTCCGTTCCGGTCGATACGGCCGCCATGAAGGTCGAGCGGCGCGTGTCGGCGACCTACAAGGACCTGCCGGGCGGCCAGCTTCTCGGCCCGACATTCGACTATACCCACAGGCTGCTTGACCCTTCGCTGCTCACCGACGAACCGGTCGATGAGCCGGAGCGCCGCGATACGCCGGAAGAGCACATCATGCGGGTTTCGGACATTCTCGCCCATGAAGGCCTGATCGAACCGGACGGCGAGTTTTCCGAGGACCATCAGGCCGGCGACATCACCCGCGAGCCGATGGAATTCCCGATGAGCCGCGATCTGCGCCTGCAGGCGCTCGCCCGTGGTGACGAAGGTTTCCTCTTGGCGCTCGGTTATTCCACCCAGCGCGGTTACGGCCGCAACCACCCGTTCGTCGGCGAAATCCGCATTGGCGAAGTGGAAATCGAGATCGAAGTCGCGGAGCTCGGCTTTGCCGTTTCGCTCGGCCGCATCCAGGTCACCGAATGTCAGATGGTCAATCAGTTCAAGGGTTCGTCCAAGGCACCGCCGCAGTTCACCCGCGGTTACGGCCTGGTCTTCGGCCAGAGCGAGCGCAAGGCGATGTCGATGTCGCTGGTCGACCGGGCGCTGCGTGCGGAAGAGTTGGGCGAGGATATTACCGCGCCGGCGCAGGACGAGGAATTTGTGATCTCGCATTCGGACAACGTCCAGGCGACCGGTTTTGTCGAGCACCTGAAACTGCCGCATTACGTCGACTTCCAGGCCGAGCTTGCGCTGGTGCGCAAGATGCGCTCGGACATCGAGGCGGCGCGCAATGGCGGCAATGGCGTTAAGGGCGGCCTGCAGGAGGCCGCCGAATGACCGTGATGTCGGTTCGGCCGCAGTTCAGAGGCGGCTCAATCGCCTCCGCCGTCACCATCGCAGGCGCCGCCCGCGCTGCCGCTGTCGCAGCTGCTCACGGAACCTCCGGCCCAGCCGCCGTCGCTGCCCGCATTGGCAATCCGGGCATCCTTAGGGGGTTTGATGACATAAAAGGGAATGATGATCCCGCAGGCGATGAAGGCCGCGAAGACGGCCACGCCCAGCAATCCGTTCGAAGTGATGGCGTCCATGACAGCCTTTCCTTCTAGTTGGTTCATGCAGTCACAGGATACTCCAAGATGACGGACCTCGCCACCTACAACTTCGCCTATCTCGACGAGCAGACGAAGCGGATGATCCGCCGCGCGATCCTGAAAGCGATCGCCATCCCCGGTTACCAGGTGCCTTTCGCCTCCCGCGAGATGCCGATGCCCTACGGCTGGGGCACCGGCGGCGTGCAGGTGACCGCCGCGATTATCGGCCCGGAAGACGTGCTGAAGGTGATCGACCAGGGTGCCGACGATACGACCAATGCGGTCTCGATCCGCGCCTTCTTCCAGAAGGTCGCCAATGTCGCCGTCACCACCCATACCAAGGACGCGACGATCATCCAGACCCGCCACCGCATTCCCGAGCACAAGCTCGCCGAGGGCCAAGTCCTCGTCTACCAGGTGCCGATCCCGGAACCCTTGCGCTTCCTCGAGCCGCGCGAGACCGAGACCCGCAAGATGCATGCGCTCGAAGAATACGGGCTCATGCATGTGAAGCTCTACGAGGACATCGCCCATAACGGCCGCATTTCGAAGACCTATGCTTATCCGGTGAAGGTCGCGGGCCGCTACGTGATGGACCCGTCGCCGACGCCAAAATTCGACAATCCGAAAATGCACCGCTCGGAGGCGCTGCAGCTGTTCGGCGCCGGCCGCGAAAAGCGCATCTACGCGGTGCCGCCCTATACGGACGTCGTGAGCCTCGACTTCGAGGATCATCCGTTCGAAATCCAGACCTTCGACAAGCCCTGCGCGCTCTGCGGCGCCGAGAACGTTTATCTCGACGAGGTGGTGCTGGACGACAGGGGTGGCCGCATGTTCGTCTGCTCGGACACCGACAATTGCGAGGACCGCCGCGAACACGGCCATGCCGGCGCTCTGCTGGCACCCGTCAATGAGGCAGCTGAATGACACTGGTTGTGGCTTACCCCCCTCTGTCCTGCCGGACATCTCCCCCTCAAGGGGGGAGATTGGATAGACACGCCCGCTCGATCCCTCTTGAAGACACCGCTTATCGAACTGCCCGATCCCATTTGGGGCTGAGGCTTACCCGCTTGCCGATCTCCCCCCTTGAGGGGGAGATGTCCGGCAGGACAGAGGGGGGTGAACCCCACGCGCCGACATTCAAGGACAAAACGCCATGACCGACACCCCTCTTCTCAAAGTCAGCGGCGTCTCGAAATTCTATGGCAGCCGGATCGGCTGCAAGGATGTTTCCTTCGATCTGTGGCCGGGCGAAGTGCTTGCCATCGTCGGTGAATCCGGCTCCGGCAAGACGACGCTGCTCAACTGCCTGTCGACCCGGCTGATGCCGACGGCCGGCAGTGTCGAATACCGGATGCGCGACGGCAATTTCCGCGACCTCTACCATATGAGCGAGGCCGAGCGACGCTTCCTGATGCGCACCGACTGGGGCTTCGTGCACCAGAACCCGGCCGACGGCCTGCGGATGACGGTTTCGGCCGGCGCCAATGTCGGCGAGCGGCTGATGGCCGTCGGCGACCGGCATTACGGCAAGATCCGCGAGACGGCGAGCGACTGGCTGACCCGCGTCGAAATCGGCACCGACCGCATCGACGATCAGCCGCGCGCCTTTTCCGGCGGGATGCGCCAGCGCCTGCAGATCGCCCGCAACCTCGTCACCGGCCCGCGCCTCGTGTTCATGGACGAGCCGACCGGCGGCCTCGACGTCTCGGTCCAGGCTCGCCTGCTCGATCTCGTGCGCGGCCTCGTCAACGATCTCGGCCTGTCGGCGATCGTCGTCACCCACGATCTTGCGGTCGCCCGCCTCCTGTCCCACCGGATGATGGTGATGAAGGACGGCTATGTGATCGAGCACGGGCTGACGGACCGGGTGCTCGACGATCCGCGCGAGCCTTATACCCAGCTTCTCGTCTCTTCCATTCTTCAGGTCTGAGGAAAAACGATCATGGCAACTCCCCTCGTCGTTTCCGAGGTCTTCAAGAGCTTCACCATGCATCTGCGCGATGGCATCAAGCTGCCGGTCGTCAACGATGTGAACTTTTCCGTCGCGAGCGGCGAATGCGTCGTGCTCGGCGGCCCGTCAGGCATCGGCAAGAGCTCGATCCTGAAGATGCTCTATGGCAACTATGCCGTCGATGCCGGCCAGATCCTTGTCGATCACAAGGACCGGCTCGTCGATATCGCTCGTGCCGATCCGCGCACCGTGCTCGACGTGCGCCGCCATACGCTCGGTTATGTCAGCCAGTTCCTGCGCACCGTGCCGCGGGTCTCCGCGCTCGACGTGGTCGCCGAACCGCTCGTCGCCCGCGGTATCCCGGCAGTGGAAGCGCGCGGCAAGGCGGCCGAGCTGCTGGGCAAGCTCAACCTGCCGCAGGAGCTCTGGACCCTGCCGCCCGCGACGTTTTCGGGTGGCGAACAGCAGCGGGTCAACATCGCCCGCGGTTTCATCACCAGCCACCGTATCCTGCTCCTCGACGAGCCGACCGCTTCGCTCGACGCCATCAACCGCCGCGTCGTCGTGGACATGATCGCGGACAAGAAACGCGAGGGCGTCGCCCTTCTCGGCATCTTCCACGACGAGGAAGTGCGCGAGGCGGTGGCAGACCGCGTTCTCGACGTCTCCCAATTTTCTCCGCGAAAGGCAGTCGCCGCATGAGCGTCAAGGTGGGGCTCGAGCCCGCAATCCACGAAACGGCAAATGTCAACAATTCCACGCTCGGCCCGTATACGGAAGTCTCCGAGCGCTGCCGCATCAGCGAGGCCGAGATCGGCGCCTATTCCTATATCATGCAGGACGGCTCGATCTGGTGCGCGACGATCGGCAAGTTCGTCAACATGGCGGCCTCGGTGCGCATCAACGCCACCAACCACCCGACCTGGCGGGCGACGCTGCACCACTTCACCTATCGCGCCGCCAGCTACTGGGACGACGCGGAAGACGAAAAGAGCTTCTTCGAATGGCGGCGCGACCATCGCGTCACCATCGGCCATGACGTGTGGATCGGCCACGGCGCCACCGTGCTACCGGGCGTCACTGTCGGCAACGGTGCGGTGATCGGCGCCGGTGCGGTCGTCTCGAAGGACATCGCGCCCTATACGATCGTCGGCGGCGTGCCGGCGAAACTCATCCGCGAGCGTTTCACAAAAGCGGTCGGCGAGGCGATGGACCGGCTTGCCTGGTGGGACTGGGATCACCTGAAACTGAGAGCTGCGCTCGATGATTTCCGGGCACTTTCGGCAGAGGAATTCGTGTCCCGTCATGCCACGTAACGGAAGCGTGACGGGCACTTTCGGAATATAATAAAATCGACATAAAACCGACATTCAGACTTCATCAACCATCGCTATCGAGCTCTCAGAAAAAGGCTGAATTGGCGAGAGAGCATGAAGTTCGAGTTGAGGGACATCACCCGCCGTTTCGGCGACCGTATCGCGGTGAGCGCCGTGAACGTCGAGATTCCCCAAGGCCAGATGGTCGGCATCATCGGCCGCTCCGGCGCGGGCAAGTCGACCCTGCTGCGCATGATCAACCGCCTGCAGGAGCCGAGCTCCGGCTCCATCTATTTCAACGGCGCCGAAGTCTCCTCCCTCAAGGGCCGGGCACTGCGCAACTGGCAGCGCGACTGCGCGATGATCTTCCAGCAGTTCAACCTGGTGCCGCGCCTCGACGTGATGACCAATGTGCTGCTCGGCCGTCTCAATCACCGTTCGACGACCTTGAGCCTCTTGAAAATCTTCAGCCGTGACGAGCGCGTCATGGCGATGGCGGCGCTCGAGCGGCTCGGCATCGAACAGACGGCGTTGCAGGCCGCCGGAACATTGTCCGGCGGACAGCAGCAGCGGGTGGCGATTGCCCGTGCGCTGGTGCAGGCCCCGAAAATGATGCTCGCCGACGAGCCGATCGCCTCGCTCGATCCGCTCAATGCCAAAATCGTCATGGACGCGCTGCGCGACATCAACGAGCGCGAAGGCATCACGGTCATCACCAATCTGCACACGCTCGATACCGCCCGCAGCTATTGCGAGCGGATTATCGGCATGGCGGGCGGCCGCGTCGTCTTCGACGGACCGCCGCAGGAGCTCAATGCCAATGCGGTGCGCGAGATCTACGGCTCCGACAGGGATGGCGCCGGGATCGACGAGACGATGACGTCGACCAGCCTCGCCTCCACCCGTCGCGGCGAGGCTCCGGTCGCGATCGACACATCCGGCATGATGGCCGAAGCCGCCGCCATGCGCTGACCTGTTTCCGGCTGCCGACCCGCGGCCGGAAGACTGACGCCCTTTCCGGGTTGACCACCCCAATCACCAAAGGAGACTTCCATGTCTGCATTCCGCAAGATCCTGATGGCGACGATCGCCATCGCTGCCGTCGCCGGCCAGGCCCACGCCCAGAGCGCACCCGTTCTGCGCATCGGCCTCGATGGCGGCGAAAACGAAGCCGACCAGGTTCGCCGCACCGAATGCGTCAAGCCGGGCCTGATCGCCGCGACCGGCGCTTCGGATGTCAAGCTCTTCCCGTCGCCGAACTATAACGGCGTCATCCAAGGCCTGCTCGGCGGCACGATCGACCTCGCCGTCATGGGTGCATCCTCCTACGCTTCGATCTACATCAAGGACCCGAACGCCGTTACCCCGGTCCTGACAACCAAACAGGCCGACGGTTCGACCGGCTACTACTCGATCATGGTTGCCCGCAAGGATTCGGGCATCAAGACGCTCGCCGATGCCAAGGGCAAGAAGATCGGCTTCGCCGATCCGGATTCGACCTCCGGTTACCTCGTGCCGAACGTCTCCTTGCCGAAGGACATCGGCATGCCGGTCAAGCAGTACTTCTCCGAAACCGGTTTCGGCGGCGGCCACGAGAACCTCGTTCTCGGCATTCTCGACAAGAAGTTTGACGTCGGCACCACCTTCGGTTCGGCTGTCGGCGACTGGGCGCAGGGCTACTCGTCCGGCAACCTGCACATCATGGTCACCAAGGGCCTGCTCGACATGGACGACATCGTCCAGGTCTGGAAGTCGCCGCTCATCCCGAACGGCCCGCTGATGGTTTCCAACAAGCTTTCGGACGACATGAAGAAGAAGGTGACCGCCTACTTCGCCGAGCTGCCGAAGAAGGACAAGGCCTGCTTCGAGAGCTTCACGGGCGGCGGCTACGTCGACTGGTCGCCGGTCGACCAGAAGTTCTACCAGACCATCATCGACGCCCGTAAGGCCGTCATCGGCGGCTGATCCAACGTCTGATCAATATCTTGGCGGCGGCATCATGACGATGCCGCCGCTCGTTCAAAAAGGATGCCCAGAATGGCGCACGTGGCCGAACCCGCTCAACTCAGCGGGCTGCAGGAAAGCTCCCGCACCATCCTCGACCATTATCAGCAACAGGTGCGGACCCGGCGGATTTATACCGTCGTCTCCATTGTGGTTTTCCTGATCGTGCTCGCTGCGTCGCTGGATTTCGCCAACGAAGCCAATTCCGGCAAGTTCTTCGAACGCCTTCCGTATTTCTTCGACTTCATCAAGAGCTTCGTGCCCAACAGCCCGCTGGAGATCTTCCGCGCCATGTTCGACCTGCCGTCGCCCTATGCGGACGGCTCGATCAAGTTCGACTATACGAGCGATCGCGTCTGGATCACCGACAGCTTCTACATTCCGAACTTCTTCTACCAGCTCGCCATCACCCTCAATATCGCGATCGTCTCGACCATTCTCGGCTCGACGGGCGCATTCCTGCTCTGCTTCTTCGCTTCCTCCAACCTCGTCGGCTCGCGGGCAGTGCGTTGGGGAGTGCGGCGGATCATGGAAATCATGCGCGCCTTCCCGGAGATCGTCATCGCCGGCCTTCTCGCCGCCATCCTGTCGATCGGTCCGATTGCGGCGATCATCGCGGTCTCCTTCCACACCATCGGTGCGCTCGGAAAGCTGTTCTTCGAAGTGGTCGAGAATGCCGACATGAGGCCGGACGAGGGCCTGCGGGCCTCGGGCGCCAGCTGGCTGGAGCGTGTCCGTTTCGCGATCCTGCCGCAGGTCCTGCCGAATTTCGTGTCCTATACGCTGCTGCGCACAGAGATCAACGTGCGCGCCTCGACCATTATCGGCGCCGTCGGCGGCGGCGGCATCGGCGAGGTGTTCAGCCTGTCGATCGGCCGCGACCACGCCGCCAAGACCTATGCGATCATCATCCTTCTCCTAGTCACCGTCATCTGCGTCGACCAGTTCTCGGCCTGGCTGCGCCGCCGGCTGATCGGCAGGCAATCGTTCGAATTCGGCCGGGGAGCCGCCTGATGTCCACTCTCGCCGTCAATGCCGCAGATCGCGAACGCCTGCTCGCCGCCTATCCCGAAGTCTTTCACCGCAGCTTCATGCAGCACTGGGGGCTGGCGATCGCCGCCGTTGCGGTCTTCGTCTACCTCGCCTTCTGCTTTTCCTTCTTCAACGTCATCCCGACCTTCGTCAACGGCAACTGGGACCGCGCGGCGATCTATATCCAGGACTGGTATTCCTGGCGCGCCCAGCCGCGCCTGCGCTTCCAGAACGGCCAGGTCGTGCCCCAATGGACCAGCCGCCGCCAATATCCCGAGGGTGCGGCGATCGACTGGCTGAAGCCGACCTCGAACGGCGGCTACACGGTCCTTTTCGGCGGCGAAAACCGCCTGGAAGTGACCCCGAGCCAGGTCGATGTCTATATCGACGGCAAGCTCTATCCCGTAGCGATCAACGGGGACCGGGCGTCTCTGCCGGCAGGTGCGCCGGCGCGGATGGAGCAGGACGACAACAAGGTCAATGTCCGGTTCGGTTTTGCGGGCCAGGCGGAAATCCGCAGCAACCAGGTCTATATCCAGCGGCGCTTCCTCGGCTGGGCGAATTTCTTCTTCGACACCCACTCGCCATTCTGGGGCCGCAGCTTCACCGGCGTCGCCGGGCTTATGCTCTTCGGCGAACGGCTCGATCCGGCCCAATCCAATGCCTCGCTGGCTCTCGACAACTTCCTGAACAATGGCAGCTGGCAGCACGGCGATATTCTCTCCAAGCTAATGCAGACGCTGGTCATGGCCTTTGTCGGCACGCTGTTTGCCACCCTCGTCGCCTTCCCGCTCGCCTTCGTCGCGGCGCGCAATATCACCACAAGCCGGCCGATGAACTGGGGGATGAAGCGCTTCTTCGACTTTCTGCGCTCCATCGACATGCTGATCTGGGCCTTGTTCTTCACCCGCGCCTTCGGCCCGGGGCCGTTGCCGGGGATCGCCGCCATCTTCTTCACGGACACCGGCGCGCTCGGCAAGGTCTATTCGGAAGCGCTGGAGAATGTCGACGACAAGCAGCGCGAGGGCGTCAAGTCGGTGGGAGCCGCGCCGGTCATCGTGCAGCGCTACGGCGTCGTGCCGCAGGTCCTGCCGATTTTCATCTCACAATCGCTGTATTTCTGGGAGTCCAACACCCGTTCGGCGACCGTGATCGGCGCTGTCGGCGCCGGCGGTATCGGCCTCAAGCTGCTCGAATCCATGAAGACCAATGCCGACTGGGACAAGGTCGCCTACATGGTCCTGCTGATCCTTCTGGTGGTCTTCGTCTTCGACAACCTCTCGAATGCGCTGCGTTCGCGGGTCATGGGCAAAAAGGGTCACTGACCGGCCGGATTATCATCATTCTGTCATGGAAATCTTTTAGCCGGAGGTCCTGTTTCGCCGGCCGGTAGACAGCTAAGGTCAGCCGGCCTTCTCCTGATTCCGGAATCCCGTTTTGCGCTACGCTCTCTATTTTTCGCCCGCCGAAAACCATCCGCTGACGAAGGCGGCAGCGCGTTGGCTCGGCCGTGACGCCTTTACCGCAGAGACGTTTCCGACGCCTGATGTCGAAGGATTGGCCCGCGACACCGTCCATGAACTGACTGCCGATCCGCGCCGCTATGCCTTTCATGCGACGCTCAAGGCGCCGTTCGAACTGCATCCCGACCGGACGGAGGCCGAGCTCATCGATGCCGCCGAACGCTTTGCCGCAGAGACGCCGGTCTTCGATATCCCGAACGTCATCGTCGGCCAGCTGGGGCGGTTCTTCGCGCTGGTGCCCGACACGATCTACCCGGAGCTCCAGCATTTTGCCGGACGCGTCGTCGAAGAGTTCGAACATTTTCGCGCGCCGCTGTCGGAGGACGATATCGCACGGCGGAAACCTGATATGTTAAGCTCTGCCCAGCGCGCCAATCTTGATCGCTGGGGTTATCCTTATGTCATGGACGAGTTCCGCTTCCACATGACGCTGACGGGCCAAGTCCCGGCCGAGGAGGCACCTGCCATGCGCCGCGAGCTCGATCGGCGCTTCGCCGATTTCGCCAACGCACCGCTGACCGTCGATGGGCTTGCCATCTTCGCCGAGCCCGAGCGCGGCGCCCCCTTCATCGCCCATCGCTGGCTTCGGCTGGCGTCCGCCTTCGAAAACAGAAAGACCGCATCATGACCGCCGAACTCGTGCTCACCAATGCCCGCATCGTGCTCGAGGACAGCGTGATCTCCGGTTCAGTCCAGATCCGGAACGGCAAGATCACCGATATCTCGGAAGGCAATGTCCATACTGGCGAGGATTTCGAGGGCGATTATCTGATCCCGGGCCTGGTCGAACTTCATACCGACCATCTGGAACAGCATTATTCGCCGCGTCCGGGCGTGCGCTGGAACACCACGGCGGCGATCCAGGCCCATGACGCACAGATCGCTACCTCCGGCATCACCACCGTCTTCGACTGCCTGCGCATGGGCGCCGACGAGGACGGCGGTTTTGCCCATGGCGAAATGCGGGACATGGCGGACGCGATTGCCGCCGCCGCCGCCTACGGCCGCCTGCGTTCCGAACACTTCCTGCATCTGCGCTGCGAAGTCTCCGCCGACAATTGCATGGAGCATTTCGTCGACTTCGAGAACGATCCGCATGTCCGGCTCGTCTCGCTGATGGATCACGCACCGGGCCAGCGGCAGTTCCAGACCATGGATCAGTACACCTTGTATTACCAGAAGAAGCGCGGCCTCAGCGACGAGGCATTCGCCGCCTTCGTGGCCAAACGCCAGGGAGAATCGGCACGCAACGCGACACCGCACCGCGCGGCGATCTCGAAGGTCTGCGCCGAGCGTGGCATCACTGTCGCAAGCCATGACGACGCGACGCTTTCCCATGTGGGCGAAGCGATCGACAACGGCGTTCGGCTGGCGGAATTCCCGACCAGTTTCGATGCGGCAAAGGCTTCCCACGAAGCGGGCATGAGCGTGCTGATGGGTGCGCCGAACATCGTTCGCGGCAAGTCGCATTCCGGCAATATCGCCGCCCGCGACCTTGCCGAGCGGGGCGTGCTCGACGTGCTCTCCTCCGATTACGTGCCGCTCAGCCTGCTGCATGCACCCTTCGTGCTTGCCGCAGAGGTCGAAAGCATCTCGCTGCCGAAGGCGCTCGCCATGGTGACGTCGACCCCTGCCCGTACAGTCAGCCTCGATGATCGCGGCCGGATCGCGACGGGCCTGCGCGCCGATATCGTTCGCGTCCATCACGAAGAGGGCGTTCCCGTCTCCCGCGCCGTCTGGCGGGAAGGCCGGCGGGTCGCCTGATGGACGCCAGGCCGACAACAATGGAATCGGAGCGACGCGGCTGCATGGTCGCCGTCGTCGGCCCGAGCGGGGCCGGCAAGGACACGCTGATGGCCTATGCCGCCCGGTTCTTCGAGGGCCGCGATGACGTCGTCTTCGTGCGGCGGATTATCACTCGCGATGCCGCCGCCGGCGGCGAGGATCACGACGGCGTTTCCGAAGCGGAATTCGAAGCTCTGGAAAGGGCCGGCCGTTTTGCGGTCTCCTGGGGTGCCCACGGCCTGCGATACGGCATTCCCGCCGAGACGAAAGAGGCCATGGCAAGAGGCCAGCTGGTCGTCGCCAACGGCTCGCGTTCCGCGCTTGCCCAGTTCAAAGATACCTATCCGTCGCTCGTGGTCATCAACATCACCGCCAGCCTGAACGTGCTCGCCGCCCGGCTCGAAGCGCGCGGACGGGAAACGCGCGAGGAGATACTTCGGCGTCTCGAACGCAGTTCGCTTGCCGTGACCGGCGACTACCAGGTGGTGACGATCGACAATAGCGGATCGCTCGAAGATGCCGGCAAGGCCCTGGTCGACGCTCTCAACGGTTGCTTTGCGAGCCAACCGACTGGTTAGCGAAAAACGTTCGATCCTTCTTTAAAGTCCCTGATCCGGCTCTATGTGCCTTTCCTTATATTATGAAAGGAAAAATCATGGGTCAGAACAAACCGCGCGACAGGCATCATTCCGATGGGGCAACCGCCATCGATCTGGAAGCGCGCGTCGTTGTTCTCGAAATCGTCTCCATGACGGCTTTGGCGCTCGCCATGGACACGTCCGAAAATGCGGATGTCGAACACGCCCGTGGGATCAGCAACCTCGTTCTCGAAGCCGTGCACCAGCGCTGTCACGAGATGAACATGCCGGAGGATGCGCGGCTCACCGCCTGCACCTATGCCGACGAGCTGCTTTCGACCGCGCTTATGTCCCTCTACCCGCAGGAACACTGAGCCTCAAGCTCAATGGGCCTCGTCCCAATTGCTGGCGGCGCGAGCATCGACCTTCAGCGGCACCCGCATCGAGATCGCGGGCATGGCCGCGTGCTCCATGGTCGAGATGATCACCGGCAAGGTCTGGCCGATCTCTTCGTCCTCGACTTCGAAGATCAGTTCGTCGTGCACCTGCAGCAGCATGCGGGCCTTTCCGTTCAGTCCGGCCGTTTGGAGCGCCGATTCCATCTTCGCCATCGCCCTGCGGATGATATCTGCGGCCGAACCCTGGATCGGCGCATTGATCGACGCACGTTCGTTGAAGGCGCGCACCGAAGGGTTGGAGGACTTGATCTCGGGATAATGCGCCCGGCGGCCGAAGATCGTCTCGACGTAACCGTTCTCGCGGGCGAAGGTCTTGGTGCTTTCCATGTAATCGCGGATGCCCGGGAAGCGCTCGAAATACTTCTTGATGTAATCGCCCGCTTCCGAGCGTTCGATCGACAGCTGGTTGGCCAGTCCGAAGGCGGAAATGCCGTAGATGATGCCGAAGTTGATCGCCTTGGCGCGGCGGCGCACTTCGCTCGGCATGCCCTCGACCGGCACGCCGAACATTTCCGAGGCCGTCATCGCATGAATGTCGATCCCATCGGCAAAGGCCTGGCGCAGTTGCGGAATGTCGGCCACATGCGCAAGCACGCGCAGCTCGATCTGGCTGTAGTCGGCGGAAACCAGCTTGTGGCCCGGCGTCGAGATAAAAGCGGTGCGGATCTTGCGGCCTTCCGCCGTACGCACCGGGATGTTCTGCAGGTTCGGTTCCGAAGAGGAAAGTCGGCCTGTGGTGGTGGAGGCAAGTGAGTAGCAGGTGTGGACCCGCTTCGTCTCCGGGTGGACATAACCCGGCAGCGCATCCGTGTAGGTGGATTTCAGCTTTGTCAGCTGGCGCCAGTCGACGATCTTGCGCGGCAGGGGATGACCTTCGGCGGCCAGGTCTTCCAGCACGCTGGCCGAGGTCGACCATTGGCCGGTCTTGGTCTTGGCGCCGCCCGGCAGGCCCATCTTGCCGAACAGGATGTCGCCGAGCTGTTTCGGCGAGCCGATGGTGAACTTTTCCCCTGCCAGCTCGTAGATCTCGTCTTCGAAGGCGGCGGCCCGCTGGGCAAGCTCTCCCGAAAGCCTGGACAGGATCTGCCGGTCGATGGTGATGCCGCGCTCTTCCATGCGGGCGAGCACCGAGACCAGCGGCCGCTCGAGCCGTTCATAGATGCGGGTCAGGCCCGCAGCCGCCAGCTGCGGTTTCAGCACCATCCACAGGCGCAGCGTCACGTCCGCATCTTCCGCGGCATAGGCGGTCGCCTTGTCGATATCGACGAAATCGAAAGTGACGCCCGCCTTGCCGCTGCCGGCGACTTCCTTGAAGGTGATCGGCTTGTGGTTCAGCCAGCGCTCCGACAGTGCGTCCATGCCGTGGTTCGCCTTGCCGGCCTCCAGCACATAGGACATCAACATCGTATCGTCATAACCCTCGACGGTGATGCCGTGGCGCCTCATCAATAGGTAATCGAATTTCAGGTTCTGCGCCACTTTGAGGACCGACGGGTCCTCCAGCAGCGGCTTCAGACGCGCCAGCGCTTCCCTGGTCGAGATCTGGTTTTCGACAAGCCCGCCGCCGAGCAGATCGCCGACGCCGGTCTTGTGGATCAGCGGCACATAGGCCGCGCGGACTTCTAGGCCGGACGGGTTGGCGATATTGTCGGCAAGCGCCAGCGAAAAACCAACCAGTTCCGCCTGCATCGGATCAAGCGACGTGGTTTCCGTATCGAAGGCGACAAGGCCGGTTTCCTGCGCCGCGCGGATCCAGTCGTCGAGCACCGTCAGGTCCCGGATGGTCACGTAGCAGCTCGGATCGAGCTTGGCCTTGGCAAAGGCTTCGATGCGGGCCTCAGCGAGTGCGGTCGGCGTTGCCGCCTCCATGCCCTTGGCGACCGGCGCCTTGGCCGGATGAGGCGGCGCTTCGGCCGCTGCCTCGCCGGTGTCGACCGCTGCCGCACCGCCGGCATCGAGATCCGGGCCGCGAGCGGCCTGACCCCATTCGACGTTCACGACGGCGGGTTCGATGGCATCGGCATCGCAATTGCAGGCAGCGGCGACGCGGCGCGTCAGCGTGCCGAATTCCATGGTTTTCAGGAAGCCTACCAGTTTCGGGCCGTCCTGCGGCTCCAGCACCAGCGCGTCGAGATCAAGGTCCAAGGGCACATCGAGACGCAGCGAGACGAGCCGGCGCGAAAGGCGGGCGAGATCGGCATTGGCGACGATGTTTTCGCGGCGCTTCACCTGCTTGATTTCGCCGGCGCGGGCGAGCAGCGTGTCGAGATCGCCGAACTCTTCGAGAAGCTGGGCTGCCGTCTTCGGGCCTATGCCCGGAATGCCCGGCACGTTGTCAACCGAATCGCCGACCATCGCCTGCAGGTCGATCATCTTCTCCGGCGGGACGCCCCATTTCTCGATGACGTCCGGAATGCCGATCTGCTTGTCCTTCATGCTATCGTACATGTGGACGTTCGGCGTCACGAGCTGCATCAGGTCCTTGTCGGACGAGACGATCGTCACATCGGCGCCGGTCGCCTCCGCCTGGCGGGCGTAGGTCGCGATGATGTCGTCCGCTTCGAAACCTTCGGTCTCGATGCAGGGCAGGTTGAATGCGCGGGTCGCCTGGCGGATCAGGCCGAACTGCGGGATCAGCTCTTCCGGCGGCGCCGAGCGGTTCGCCTTGTAGGCGTCGTAGAGATCCTTGCGGAAGGTCTTGGAGGAATAGTCGAAGATGACCGCGAAATGGCTGGGCGTCACGCCGACCGAGGTGTCGCGCGCGTCGGTCAGCAGCTTCCACAACATGTTGCAGAAGCCGGAGACGGCGCCGACCGGCAGGCCGTCGGATTTGCGGGTGAGCGGCGGCAACGCGTGGAAGGCGCGGAAAATGAAGCCGGAACCGTCGATAAGGAAAAGATGATCGCCTTTTTTCATGGCGCAAGGAATAGCGTGGGGCATTTGATCCGTCCACGAAAACTTCGCTGCCGCGAAGCCTCCCGCCCTCACCGGAACGTTACCGATTTGTAATATGCTTTCTCTTGAAAAGCCCGTCGCGGTTCCACATTTCCTTGTTACCGGCGATTGATCACGCCGCAGTCTGGCAGCCGGCCTGTCCCCCGCCGCACCCAGACCGGACAAAGGCCTATCCCCCTCTCCGGGCCTTTGTCCCTCCATCAGAACCGCCACGGCTGTCCCCTCCCTGCCGTGGCGGTTTTTTATTGCCCTTTTGCAGGAAAGACTTGTCATTTTGCCCATCTTCGCACAGGCTTGGCGAAAGCATGGCGTGCGATATATCTGGTAGATAACGCTCGCAAACGGGCTCGTTCAGGGAGGGATGAAGACCAGCCATGGGATTCGACCGCTCGCATTCGGCGACATACCTGGCGGGCCAACTCGCCAAAGGCTTTGCGCGCTCCTTGCAGAAGCGGGCCATGGTGCTTGGCTTTTCTCCCGGGCAGTTTCCTGTCCTGCTCGAACTCTGGCAGGAAGACGGGCTCACACAGAAGCAGCTCCTCGACAAGCTGGAAGTCGAACAGGCAACACTCGCCAATACGCTCGCCCGCATGGAGCGCGATGGGCTGATCCAGCGCACCCCTCATCCGAACGACCGGCGAGCGCAGATCATCACCCTCACCCCGCTCGGCCGCGAGCTGGAAATCCAGGCCGTCGAAGCCGCTTCCGAGGCGGATGCAGCGCTTTTTTCAGGCTTCCGCCGCTTCGAGCGCGAACTGATGATCGAATATATGCGGATGATCGTCGAGAACGCCCGCAAGGTTTGACTGAGGCCGCGCCTTTCGTCACACCCAGTGTTAGGGGCAGCAGGCGCTGGTTCCGGCTGACGGTGCGCAGCAGGAAGCCGTCTTGCGGGTTTCTTCCGCCAGCCAGCGATCGCGCGGTTTGCAACTCGCCGGGCGGGCGGCCAGTTCCACATGCAATGCCCCGCCCTTTAGGACCGGCGTCGAAGCGCAATAAAGCTGCATCGGCCGGATCCCGTCGCTGACTTCGAACGTCAATTTGGCGGTGCCCTCGATCTTCACGTGTTCGGAGAACTTACGGATGATCGCCGAAAACTTGTCCGCCGTCATATGGGTGTGGTCGCCTTCCTCGATATCCCAGAGCTGCACGAAAATTTCCGACCAGGCCTCCGGGTTGGCACCACAGTCGAGCGCCGAGAACTGTCCTGCCTTGACCTCTGTGACGTGGTAGCCCGGCTTTACCGGCCGGCCATCGTAGTGAAACACCAGCGGCTGGTCGCTGGCACTCGCCAATGTGTCGAGCAGGAAGCCCAGGCTGACGTCGTCCCGCGGAACCGGCTTGTCTATCGCGTTCATTTCGGCTATTCCATATTTCAACTGTTCAAGGATTGTTGAAATATGGATGAACGTCAAGCCCTCGCGTCATTCGGAGCACTCTCGCAGGATACCCGCCTGCAGATTGTCCGGATGCTGGTTGTTGCCGGACCCTCCGGCATGGCGGCCGGCACGATCGCCGAGCAATTGGACGTATCGCCGTCGAACGTCTCCTTCCATCTCAAGGAGCTGGACCGGGCCGGGCTGATCTCCCAGCAGCGGGAATCCCGCTCGATTATCTATTCCGCCAATTACGAAGCGCTCGGCGGCCTCGTCCGCTTCCTGATGGAAGACTGCTGCGCCGGGCATCCGGAAATCTGCGCGCCAGCCGCCGAGGTGGCCGCCTGCTGCACCCCTGCACCTGCCGCGTTGGAGGGCTGACGGCCATGTTCGACCTACCCCGCAGACTGACGGCCGAAGCCCTCGGCACCGCCCTGCTGGTCGCCACCGTGGTCGGTTCCGGCATCATGGCCGACCGGCTCTCAGTGGATATGGGGGTTTCGCTGCTCGGCAATACTCTTCCGACCGGCGCAATTCTCGTTGTCCTGATCACCCTGCTGGGGCCGATTTCCGGAGCGCATCTCAATCCGGCAGTGACAATGGTGTTTGCCCTGAGACGCGAGATCGAGGCCCGCTCGGCGTTCTTCTATCTCGCCGCGCAGTTCGCTGGCGGCGTCACGGGAACTATCCTGGCGCATGCGATGTTCGATCTGCCGCTGCTGCAGGTATCCACCACGATCCGGACAGGACCGGGCCAGTGGCTCGCCGAGGTGGTCGCCACTTTCGGCCTCATCCTCACGATCCTCGCCGGGATCCGGTTCCGTTCCGAGGCTATTCCGTGGCTGGTCGGCCTCTATATCACCGCTGCCTACTGGTTCACCGCCTCGACTTCCTTTGCCAATCCGGCCGTCGCCCTGGCGCGATCGCTCACCGATACCTTCGCGGGAATCCGGCCCGGCGACCTTCCGGGCTTCATCCTGGCCGAGATCGCCGGCGCTGTGGCGGCTTTGCTGCTGGCCGGCTGGCTGCTGGCGGAGACAAACCCCTCATCCAACCGCTCGTACACATGAAGGGCGCAAAATGACCATCGACGTCACCATCTATCACAATCCGGATTGCGGCACCTCGCGCAACACGCTGGCCATGATCCGCAATGCCGGCATCGAACCGACGGTGATCGAATATCTGAAAACACCGCCGACGCGCGACGAACTCGTCCGGATGATCGCGGATGCAGGCCTCACCGTGCGGCAGGCGATCCGCGAGAAGGGCACGCCTTATGCGGAGCTCGGTCTCAACGATCCAGTCCTTTCCGATGATCGGCTGCTGGATGCGATGCTGAAGGATCCGATCCTGATCAACCGCCCATTCGTCATCACGCCCTTGGGCACGCGCCTGGCGCGACCGTCGGAGGCCGTGCTCGATATCCTGCCGGATACTCACCAGGGTCCGTTCGCCAAGGAAGACGGCGAACAGGTGCTGGACGCCGAGGGCAAGCGCGTTGTCTGAACGCATGCCCGTTGCCGCCGTCGTCGCACTCGGCGTCACGCAGATCATCGGGTATGGCACCCTCTATTACAGTTTCAGCATCCTTGCACCGGATATGGCGGCGCATTTCTCGTGGTCCAGCGAATGGATCTTCGGGGCGCTTTCAGTCGCGCTTCTGATCGGCGGGCTCAGCGCTCCGTGGCTCGGCGCGCTGTTCGACCGGATCGGCGCCGGCCGCGTCATGACTATCGGTTCTGCCGCGGCCGCGGCCGCATTGGTTGCCTGCGCCATGGCGCCCGGCAAGGCCACCTTTGTCGTGGCGCTGATTGCGATCGAGGTGGCCGCCAATCTCGTACAATATGGCGCCGCCTTCGCCCTTCTGGTGCAGCTTCGGCCACAGGTCGCGCAACGCAGCATCACCTATCTCACCCTGATCGCCGGATTCGCCTCGACGATCTTCTGGCCAATCACCGCAGCGCTGCATGCCTATCTCTCCTGGCAGCACGTCTATCTCGTCTTTGCGGCGCTCAATCTGCTGGTCTGCCTGCCGCTGCATGCCTGGCTGTCTCAGGGAGCCGCACGACGAAAGGCGGCATCTTCCGCCCTCCCCACCCGGACCGAGGGCATTTTGACGCCCGACCTGCGGTTCACCGGCTTTACGCTGATGGTCGCCGGGTTCTCGCTGCAGTCGCTGGTGAGCTCCGCCGTGCTCGTCCATATGGTGCCGCTGCTCTCCGGCCTTGGTCTCGGCACGAGTGCTGCGCTGGTCGGCACATTGTTCGGCCCTTCCCAAGTTCTTAGCCGGCTCATCAACATGACGTTCGGCCAAAACCTGCAGCCCCTTCGCCTCGCGCTGATTGCGGCGGCGCTGCTGCCGGCCGGCGTTGTCGTTCTTGTCCTCACGGCGCCATCGGTACCCGGAGCGATGCTGTTTGCGGTCATCTTCGGCATGGGTAACGGACTTTTGAGCATCGTGACAGGTACCCTTCCGCTGACGCTGTTCGGCAGTAACGGCTACGGCAAACTGCAGGGCAAGATGATGTCGGCCCGGTTGATCGTCTCGGCGATTGCCCCCTTCGTCCTGGCGCTTTCCATGCAGCGGCTGGGTTTTATCTGGTCGCTTTCGATCACGGCGGCGCTTGGCGCTCTTGCCGTCCTCGCCTTCCGCGCCATCGATGGGCTCGTCCGGAACGGAACGCGCTTCGGCTAGGATGCCCATCCCGCGTGCCATGGACGTCTTTGCCATTGTCTCTTCCACCCCGGACTTGCTAACAAGGTCGGGCATCCGAAACGATGGGCCGCTTCTCGCCTCCTGGGCTCAAGGGTCTCGCACTTCAAAGACAGGATTCCCCATGACCGATCTTTCCTCCGTCCTCGACCGCGCCGACCGCAATCTTCCCGAAAGCCTCGAGCGCCTGTTCGGCCTCGTCCGCATCAAGTCGATTTCCACCGACCCCGCCTTCAAGCCGGATTGCCGCAAGGCTGCCGAGTGGCTGGTGGCCGAACTCAAGGATCTCGGCTTCGAGGCGTCGGTTCGTGATACGACCGGCCACCCGATGGTTGTCGGCCATCATCCGGGCGCCAGCGCCGACGCGCCGCATGTGCTGTTTTATGGCCATTACGACGTCCAGCCGATCGATCCGATCGAACTCTGGGAGGATGATCCCTTCGATCCCAAGGTCAAGGAACTCGGGCCTGGCCGCAAGGTGGTGACGGGCCGCGGCGTTGCCGACGACAAGGGCCAGTTGATGACCTTCGTCGAAGCCTGCCGCGCCTATAAGGATGTGCATGGCTCGCTGCCGGTGCGCGTCACCATTCTCTTCGAAGGCGAGGAAGAATCCGGCTCGCCGTCGCTCAAACCCTTCCTTGATGCCAATGCTGCTGAGTTGAAGGCTGATTATGCGCTGGTCTGCGATACCGGCATGTGGGACGCCGATACGCCGGCGATTACCGCGTCGCTGCGCGGCCTGGTGGGCGAGGAAATCATCGTCACCGCCGCCAATCGCGACCTGCATTCCGGCATGTATGGAGGTGCAGCCGCAAACCCGATCCAGATTCTGTCGAAGATCCTCGCCGGACTGCATGACGATACCGGCCGCGTGACGCTCGAAGGCTTTTATGACGGCATCGAGGAGACCCCGTCCAACATCAAGGCGGCCTGGGAAAGCCTTGTCGCCGGACGCGACGATTTCCTCGGCGAGGTGGGGCTGTCGGAACTGGCCGGCGAGAGGGGCCGATCGCTGCTCGAACTCATCTGGGCACGGCCGACCTGCGAATTCAACGGCATCAGCGGCGGTTACGAAGGCCAGGGCTTCAAGACGGTCATCGCCTCGAAGGCATCGGCCAAGGTCTCCTGCCGTCTCGTCGGCGGCCAGGATCCGGAAAAGATCCGCGAAAGTTTTCGCGCCTATGTACGCTCGAAAATCCCTGCCGATTGCTCGGTGGAATTCCTGAAGCATGGCGGCTCGCCGGCGATCCAGCTCGGCTACGACTCGCCGGTGCTCACCAAGGCGAAGACCGCGCTTTCCGAAGAGTGGCCTAAGCCAGCACTGCTCGTCGGGGTCGGCGGCTCTATCCCGATCGTCGGCGATTTCCAGAAGACGCTCGGCATGGAATCGCTGCTGGTCGGCTTCGGCCTCAGCGACGACCGTATCCACTCGCCGAACGAGAAATACGACCTGCGCTCCTTCCACAAGGGCATCCGCTCCTGGGCACGCATCATCGCGGCGCTGGCTGGCTGAACTCGATGCTTAAAACTGAAAAGGCCCGACGCGTCTTCGCGTCGAGCCCTAAAAAACAAAAAGGCCGGGGCAAGCCCGACCTTTCCACTCCCATTCACCGGTGCCAGTACATCCGTGGTCACTCTAAATGGGACAAGCATTTCCGACGCGGCCGCTTTCGACCTTTTCAGATCACCACGGCTCTAGCGGTCATCGTCTCTCGGTGAGGTAAACATTCCGTTAACGCGGATATGGAAACTGCCTCAAGACGGCACGGTCGCCCGTATTTGCCGTAACACACATGGTCGCTGAAGCTCTTTGGAGCCCGACCACGCGGTGCGTCGGAAACGCTATTGTACCCTAGATGGGAGCTGGATTTCCGTTTACAAGGGCTCAAATTTAGAATTGCTCTAAATAATGAAGCCCAGGTCCTCAAAAGCAGAAAGGCCGGACGAGCCGGCCTTTCGCAATCTTAAAGACCTGAAGTCTTCAGCAGATCATGCGCCCTGGAGGCGGTCTGCGGAAACCTTGCCCGAACGCTTGTCGCTGACGAGTTCGTAGGAGATCTTCTGACCATCCTTGAGCTGGCCGAGGCCGGCGCGCTCAACGGCAGAGATGTGAACGAATACGTCCTGCGAACCGTCGTCAGGCTGAATGAAGCCGTAGCCCTTGGTTGCGTTGAACCACTTTACAGTACCGGTAGCCATAACGATGCCTTTCCCTTGCAAATATGACCGACTATTCCACGCTCGAGCGCTTGGAACGTTGAAGTTTCGTATTTGAAGAGAGATCGTCGCAAACGCCGTGAGGCGCATAGTGCTGGCTATCAAACAAATATCGATGGCGAAGCAAATAGGGTCTTCGCGCAAAAAGGTCAAGATCGGGAAAATTCAGGCTTGCCTTAAAAAGCAAAATCGCCAGCGATTTCAAGGCATATAAAACAGAAAACCCGGCGCGGGAGGAGGTGCGCCGGGTTTCTGAAACTGACCAACAACTGGGAGGAGGAGGTGTTGCTGGTCCCATCGAAGGCGCTGGGAGGAGGAGTGCACCGTTCGATGATTTGAATATACAGGATCGGAGCTCAAAAAACAGTCACGATATCGCAGTGCAGCATTGCAATTCTCGCATAGCTTTATTGTTCTCTTGCGGCTGGCGTGATCCTGCGCCAATTTTGCGGCCATGAGCCTCGAATCCGTCCGCGCCTTCTTCGCCACCAACGCCCCCGATATCCACGTCATCATTACCGAGGAAAGCTCGGCGACCGTGCCGCTTGCCGCTGCCGCGCACGGCGTGGCGCCCGAACAGATCGCCAAGACGATCTGCGTGCGCGCCGGCGAAACTACCGCGCTGGTGGTCATGTCAGGAACCAGCCGTCTCGACAATCGCAAGTTCCGGGATCGGTTCGGCGCAAAGCCGCGCATGCTCGGCGGCGACGAGGTCGTGGCGATCACCGGGCATCCGGTCGGCGGCGTATGCCCGTTCGGCCTGCCTTCGCCGATGCCGATCTACTGCGACGTATCGCTTTTAAAATTTCCGGAAGTCGTGCCCGCTGCCGGCGCCGTCAATGCCGCGGTGCGTATCAGCCCCGACCGGATGGCGGACCTGACCGCAGCGACCTGGGTCGATGTCGGTCAGGATCCGGTATCAGATGGCGGCGTCGCCTAAAGGCGTCCGCTCAGATAGCGGTCATACCAGGCATGTTTGCTGTCGGCAGAAGCGGTGGCCACCACATAGCCGATCGCAAAACCGATGGCACCGATCAGAGTGAACAGTGTCGTGGTGGCGGCAGGGTGTTCGCGGATGGTGCCGGCAACCGAGCTTGCTTCATTCTGGACGTAGTGCGCAGCGTTGCCGGCACGCTCGGCGACCCTGCCATAGGCAGCGCCGGTCTTTTCGGCGAGCATCTCGCGCAGATTGGCGATCTCGGAACGAAGCGTCGCAATCTCGGTCCTGACGTCTTCGCTGGGCTCGTAGTCGAAAGAGGGCGTATCCGGCCTCGCGGGTGTATTCAGGTTTCTGGCGGACTCTGCCATTACCGGCCTCCTTGAGTTGTTCGAGAGACCGTTCAACTGTTGAAGGACTGATAGGTTCCTCGTTTAGGCGAGGAGCTATCGGCTTTTCGCCAGCGCCTCGGCGAGCGCCGAGAGCTTTTGCTTGTCATCCGAGCCTTTTTGAAGCGAGTTCACGAGGATCAGCGCGAGCGCCTCCGCATCGGGGCTCGCCTTGTCGATCTGGTGTTCGGCACAAGCCTGGTCAAAGACCTGCTGCAGCAGGCTGAGCTGCTCGGGATTGACCGGATTTCGAACCATCTGTGTAGGCATATAACCCTCCCGATCATACGGTGCCCGACCGGCGGACCACTCCCCTCGCCCCATTCAGCAATGGCGGCCGGAGAATATTACCAGCGGCCTTTTATTGCGACAGTCTTGCGCCGGCCTTGTCGGCGCCCGGGGAAAAAGGTCTGCAAGCCACAGGAGAGGGGATTTTGAGCCTTGGCTAATAAATTGACAATAACAATAATAGAGGGGTGTAATATAAGGGTGGACCCGTACGGGTTACTACCTATACGGGTCCGTCGCGAGCGTCCGCGGGCTGGGCAGAGGGCTCGGCCCGGTTATGCCATGCCGGCCGGATCGCCGGTCGGCAGGAGTGCGGGATCAAGCGTCGGATCCTGCGGGTTCTTGCTGTCGCCGGGATCCTGCGCCGGCGTCAATGGCGGCTTTTCCTGGGTGCGATCGGGAACTCCGCCCGCCGGCGTCGGCCCGCGCGGCTGAGGGCTCGGAGTCGGGATAGGGTCTCGATTGGGCATGATGGTCTCCTTTCGTGTCAGGAAACCAACGGCTGAGGCCCGCCACTGTTCCAGGAGCGGATAGGATTCTGAGGAAAACCTCACTCACCTCTGGCGATACCAGCGCCGGTCGCGAGAGGCCGAAGACATGCCGAGCATGTAGCCGACCGCCAAGCCGAGCAGGCCGACGACGGCAATTGCCGAACCGGTAGCCGCCGGATGATCGACGGCATGAGCGCCGACCATACCCGCCTCGTCCTTGACACGATGAACAGCAGATTTCGTACGAGCGCTAACGCCTGTCTCTTCGGCGACGTCGCCTGTAAAGCCGGCAGCGAGAGGTTTTTTAGCCATCAGAGTCTCCTTTTCGGAAACAACACCAAGCGGAACGCGAGGTTCCGTTGCTCGATTTATCCGAGAGGGCGGGGCTCTATCTGAAGCAAAATGAAAACCCGCACCGGCGGGAAGCCGGCGCGGGCAAAACGATTATTCGGTGGCTTTAGCCTGTCCTTCGGACTGCTTCAGCACGGCAGCTTCCTCGCGCGGATCCATTTTCGGAGCCGCAATGCTTGCCGTGGTGACTTCCTTGTCCACCTTGGCGGAAGCCGTGACGTTGTGGCCGGCGCATTCCGCAAGAGCTGCGGTCGACGACAGGCCGAGCACGGCGGCGATGACGAGAATTGTCTTCATGCCATTCTCCTTTCGCTGTGGTTGCGGGCGTAAAATAACCCGCAGAGTCATAAACCCGAAATCACGAATTCGCGTTTCGGGTCGTCTCAAACTGCCGGCTTTTCGCCGTCCGCCGCGATTACATCAGCTTCGAAAGGGTTTCGCGATTGACGAAAATATCAGTCTTTCCGGCTTCATAAGCGGGGTGGCTGAACTCCACCATTCCCCTTTCAGGCATTTCAAGCGCCTGCTTGACGGTGACCAGCCCGACCGGGACACGCTGGTCGCCATTCCGGACGACTGCCTCGACGACTTTCTGCATATCCTCCCCTCCTCCAAGGTGGAATCCGTCGTAACGCGGATCTTGCCTCCTTGTTCCATCAGGAATCGGATTTTTTTAAGGTTGGATGCGGTATTGGGGGGCTTTTGTAACATAGGCCAACGCCCGGCCATCCAGGGCGTTGCGGCTTTTCAATGAAGGTCCAGCGGCAGCTGGATGCCCTTGGGAATATTCGGGCGTCGCTGGTTGGCGATCTGTATCTTCTGGAACGTCTCGCGGCGGCGTTGCGCTTCAGCCTCGCGCAGAGCCCTAGAGGCCGCGACTGCAGCCATTGCGCGTTCGATCACCTGTTCGGTTCTGCTCATCAGTACCTCCACATGTTCTCTGTTTGTTCTCATAAATAGCGATGGAAGTCAAGCGGTTCAAGATCACCCGGATAAACACGCCCTTTACCCCTCCTTAAATCGCCGCATTTAAAGTCCAGCCAAGGCTTGGGCGATCAGACATCGAGTAACAGCCTGTTTTGACAGGCGTGTAACGGGGGTATGCCAGCTCACCATGGCAGCCAGAGGCAAATCAGACAAACGCGTTGAACCATCCTTCGAAGGTTCGCGGCCGAGCGGCGATTTACGTCTCGACGCGGACGAGCGGATCGTGGGCAACGGCCGGCCTGGCAGACGTCCATCGAAAGCCGAAAGCGAAGATCGCGACGAGCGTTCCGAGCGTCCGGAACGTGTCCGTCCATCCCGCAACAGGAAGGTTCCACCGCGTCGCGAAGGCGGCGGGTTCTTCGCGCCGCTCAGGAGGCTCGTCTACTGGTGCTTCGTACTCGGCATCTGGGCCGGCATCGCCGTCGGCGGGCTGGTGCTCTATTACGGTGCCAGAATGCCAGCCGCCAGCACCTGGGCTATCCCGGATCGGCCGCCGAACATGAAGATCACCGCCGTCGACGGCTCGGTCGTCGCCAATCGCGGCTCGACCGGCGGCGAGGCCCTAGCGCTCGAAGAAATGTCGCCCTACCTGCCGCAGGCGGTGATCGCCATCGAGGACCGGCGCTTCTATTCGCATTTCGGCGTCGATCCGCTCGGCCTGGCCCGCGCCTTCGTCAACAACCTGACCGGCCAGCCGATCCAGGGTGGCTCAACGATTACCCAGCAGCTCGCCAAGAACCTGTTCCTGTCGCCGGACCGCACGTTCGAACGCAAGATCCAGGAGGTGCTCCTGTCCTTCTGGCTGGAGCACAAGTTCACCAAGGACCAGATCCTCGCCATGTACCTGAACCGAGTGTTCTTCGGTTCGAACGCCTATGGCGTGGAGGCCGCCTCGCGGCGGTATTTCAACAAGTCCGCCCGCGACGTGAACCTCGGCGAAGCGGCAACGCTTGCCGGCCTGCTCAAGGCTCCGTCCCGCCTGTCGCCGGCCCGAGACCCGAAGGCTGCGGAAACCCGCGCCCAAGTCGTGCTCGGCACGATGCGCGAAGAGGGCTATGTCACCGACAGCGACCTCAAGACCGCCATGTCGCAACCGCCAGCCAAAGCGAAGAGCTACTGGACCGGCGCCCAGCATTATGCCGCCGATATGGTCGTCGACGAGGTGAAGAGCCTGATCGGCGAGCCGAAGGTCGACGTGACCATCGAAACGACGCTCGACATGCGCCTCGAAGCCGCCGCCGAAAAATCGCTGAACGATGTTCTGAAGAAGGAAGGCGGCAAGCTCAACGCCTCGCAAGCGGCCCTTGTTACGGTCGATGCGACCGGCGCGATCCGGGCGCTGGTCGGCGGCCGCGATTATGCGACAAGCCAGTTCAACCGCGCCGTCAAGGCGAAACGCCAGCCGGGTTCGGCTTTCAAACCCTTCGTCTATGCAGCGGCACTCGAAGCCGGCGCCCGGCCGGATTCGATGGTCAACGATGCGCCGGTCAAGATCGGCAACTGGTCGCCGGAGAATTTCGACGAGAAATACCGCGGTCCAGTAACGCTCGCCTCGGCCTTCGCGCAGTCGCTCAATACGGTCGCCGCGCAGCTCGTCATGCAGGTCGGCCCCGACAAGGTGGTGAGCCTCGCCCACCGGCTCGGCATCGATTCCGACATCCAGGCCAATGCTTCGATCGCGCTCGGCACCTCGGAAGTCTCGCTGGTCGAGCTGACATCTGCCTACGCGTCCTTCATGAACGGCGGTTACAAGGCAACGCCGCATATCGTCAAGCGCATCACCGATCCGGACGGCAAGGTGCTTTACGAGGCCGATTATGCCAACCCGCCGCGCGTGCTCAGCGAGCCGGTGGCGGCGACGATGAACGGCATGATGAACCGCGTCATCAACGAGGGCACCGGCAAGGCCGCCAGGATCGACGGCTGGCAGGCAGCCGGCAAGTCGGGCACCACCCAGTCGTTCCGTGACGCACTGTTCGTCGGTTATACCAGCATCATGACGACCGGCATCTGGTTCGGCAACGACGACGGCGCCTTCATGAAAAAGGTGACCGGCGGCGGGCTTCCGGCAAAAGCCTGGAAGGAATATATGACGTCGGCGATGAAGGGTTATACGCCGACGCCGCTGTTCGGCACCGGCCGCAGCCTCGATCTGCCTCCTGCCGCAGTCCAGCCGGATTCGCCGTCGACGACGATCGGCGATATCATTTCCGGCATCCTGCCCGGCGGGCGCCGGACCCAGGACGAACTCCCCGCCGATTATCCGCCGGCGCCGCGCCCTCCCGCCCAGGATTCCGCCTCGATCGAACGGGAACCGGCCCGCGTGCGGCCCGTCTATGGCGACAATCAGGGGTATGACAACAGGGACAACAGACAGATCTACGACAATCGGCCGGTCTATGGCGACCGCGGTCGTCATAGCGACGTGATACCGCCTGGCGACGTTCCGGCCCGTGACTATCGCCAGTATCGCGGCCCTTATGATTCGCCCACTCCGGTGCCCCCGGGAGCGATCGGCGGCGGCCCCGTTCCGCCCGGCGACGTGGGCGTTGCGGGCTCCAGAGGGCAGCCCCGGCAGACCACGCTTTTCGACCTGATCATGGGGCAGTGAAGCGTATTCACAGTATTGCTCGGCAAACTGTTCTTTTTGCTAGGATCCGGGCGATTTCTCGCCTTGCAGTCCTAAAAACCCGTCCTTATATACGCCGCATGACCGCAGCCGATGCTGCGTACCATCCCAGTCGAGGAACTGTCAGTGGAATGCCTTTGAGGGGTTCCGATGGTTCGCTTAAAGGAGAGAGAAGAAAATGGCAAAAGTAATTGGCATCGACCTCGGTACCACCAACTCCTGCGTCGCCATCATGGACGGCAAAGATGCGAAGGTGATCGAGAACGCCGAAGGCGCGCGTACCACGCCCTCCATGGTCGCATTTTCCGATGACGGCGAACGCCTCGTCGGCCAGCCGGCCAAGCGCCAGGCAGTGACCAACCCCACCAATACCCTCTTCGCCGTGAAGCGCCTTATCGGCCGCCGCTACGAAGATCCGACGGTTGAAAAAGACAAGGGCCTCGTCCCCTTCGATATCGTCAAGGGCGACAATGGCGACGCCTGGGTCAAGGCCCAGGGCAAGAACTATTCCCCCGCACAGGTTTCTGCGATGATCCTTCAGAAGATGAAGGAAACCGCCGAATCCTACCTCGGTGAAAAGGTCGAAAAGGCCGTCATCACTGTACCGGCCTACTTCAACGACGCGCAGCGCCAGGCAACCAAGGATGCCGGCCGCATTGCAGGTCTCGAAGTGCTGCGCATCATCAACGAGCCGACCGCTGCCGCTCTCGCCTATGGCCTCGACAAGAAGGACGGCAAGACGATCGCCGTCTACGATCTTGGCGGCGGCACGTTCGACATCTCGGTCCTCGAAATCGGCGATGGCGTCTTCGAAGTGAAGTCGACCAACGGCGACACCTTCCTCGGCGGTGAAGACTTCGACATGCGTCTCGTCGAATATCTTGCCAACGAGTTCAAGAAGGACCAGGGCATCGACCTGAAGAACGACAAGCTCGCCCTGCAGCGCCTCAAGGAAGCTGCCGAAAAGGCCAAGATCGAACTCTCATCTTCGCAGCAGACCGAAATCAACCTGCCGTTCATCACGGCCGACGCTTCCGGTCCGAAGCACCTGACGCTGAAGCTGACCCGCGCCAAGTTCGAAAGCCTGGTCGACGATCTCGTCCAGCGCACCATCGCGCCGTGCAAGGCAGCCCTTAAGGATGCCGGCGTCACCGCAGCCGAAATCGATGAAGTGGTTCTCGTCGGCGGTATGAGCCGCATGCCGAAGGTTCAGGAAGTCGTCAAGCAGCTGTTCGGCAAGGAGCCGCACAAGGGCGTCAACCCGGATGAAGTCGTCGCTCTCGGCGCCGCCATCCAGGCCGGCGTTCTGCAGGGCGACGTCAAGGACGTTCTGCTGCTCGACGTGACCCCGCTGTCGCTTGGCATCGAAACGCTCGGTGGCGTCTTCACCCGCCTGATCGACCGCAACACGACGATCCCGACCAAGAAGAGCCAGACCTTCTCGACCGCCGAAGACAACCAGCAGGCCGTGACTATCCGCGTATCGCAGGGCGAACGCGAAATGGCCCAGGACAACAAGCTGCTCGGCCAGTTCGACCTTGTCGGCCTGCCGCCGTCACCGCGCGGCATGCCGCAGATCGAAGTCACGTTCGACATCGACGCCAACGGCATCGTCCAGGTTTCGGCCAAAGACAAGGGCACCGGCAAGGAACAGCAGATCCGCATCCAGGCTTCCGGCGGTCTCTCCGACGCCGAGATCGAAAAGATGGTCAAGGACGCCGAGGCCAATGCCGAAGCCGACAAGAAGCGCCGTGCCGGCGTCGAGGCCAAGAACCAGGCCGAAAGCCTCGTCCATTCCAGCGAAAAGTCGCTGAAGGAATATGGCGACAAGGTTTCCGAGACGGACCGCAAGGCGATCGAAGATGCGATCGCTTCGCTGAAGGCTGCCGTCGAAGCTCCGGAACCGGATGCCGATGACATCCAGGCGAAGACGCAGATCCTGATGGACGTATCCATGAAGCTTGGTCAGGCCATTTATGAGGCCCAGCAGGCCGAAGGCGGCGAAGGCTCCACGGGCGGCAAGGACGATATCGTCGATGCCGACTACGAGGAAGTCAAGGACGACAAGAAGTCCGCTTGATCCGCCGGTTGCCTGATGGCCAGACCTCGACCATAGTTGACTAGAGTATCCGGCTGCCTTCGTGCAGCCGGAATCCTTTCCGGAGCCGGTTACCTCCATGGCAAAAGCAGACTTTTACGAAACGCTGGGTGTCGGCAAGACCGCCGACGAGAAGGAGCTCAAAAGCGCCTTCCGCAAGCTCGCGATGAAATATCATCCCGACAAGAATCCGGGCGACGCAGAAGCCGAAAAGAAGTTCAAGGAACTCGGCGAGGCCTACGAGACCTTGAAGGATCCCCAGAAGCGTGCGGCCTACGACCGCTTCGGCCATGCCGCCTTCGAACACGGCGGAATGGGCGGCGGTGGCGGTGGCTTCTCGGGCGCGGGCGCCGGTGGCTTCTCCGATATCTTCGAAGACATTTTTGGCGAAATGATGGGCGGCGGACGCGCCCGCCGGTCCTCTGGCGGTCGCGAACGCGGCGCCGATCTTCGCTACAATATGGAAATCACGCTGGAAGAAGCGTTTGCCGGCAAGACGGCGCAGATCCGGGTTCCGACCTCGATCACCTGCGACGTCTGTTCCGGCTCCGGCGCCAAGCCCGGCACGCAGCCGAAGACCTGCGGTACCTGCCAGGGCTCTGGCCGCGTGCGCGCAAGCCAGGGCTTCTTCTCGGTCGAGCGTACCTGCCCGACCTGCCACGGCCGCGGCCAGACGATCACCGATCCCTGCTCCAAGTGCCACGGTCAGGGCCGCGTCACCGAAGAGCGGTCGCTGTCGGTCAACATCCCGGCCGGCATCGAAGACGGCACCCGCATCCGCCTGCAGGGCGAAGGCGAAGCCGGAACGCGCGGCGGCCCTGCGGGAGATCTCTACATCTTCCTATCGGTGAAACCGCACCAGTTCTTCCAGCGCGACGGCGCCGACCTTTATTGCGCCGTGCCGATCTCGATGACGACGGCCGCCCTCGGCGGCACGTTCGACGTCGCGACGCTCGACGGAACCAAGTCCCGCGTGACGGTGCCGGAAGGCACCCAGCCGGGCAAGCAGTTCCGCCTGAAGGGCAAGGGCATGCCGGTGCTGAGGTCCAGCCAGACCGGCGATCTCTATATCCAGATCCAGATCGAGACGCCGCAGAAGCTCACCAAGCGGCAGCGCGAACTGTTGCAGGAATTCGAGGAACTGTCCTCGAAGGAGAACAATCCGGAATCGACGGGCTTCTTCGCCCGGATGAAGGAGTTCTTCGAGAACTGAGTTTTTAGAACCCAATTTTGAAGCCGCCCGCAACAGACCGTTGCGGGCGGCTTTTTCGTTGAGCGTCTAGAACGTATCACGGACGCCGCTGCGCGGGTCCTTGACCATATGCGGCTCATAGATGCCGGCACGTGCGGTTCGCCTCCAGGGGCGGGCGATCTCTCCCGGATTGTGGTCGACATCGACGATCGCAAGCGAAGGCGCCGCATCGGCCCGGCATTGGGCCACCCATTCTCCGCTGGGCGAAGCGATCCCGGAAGGCGGCATGAAACCGGGATAGGCCAGCACCGAGAAACTCACCCAATAGCGGTTGCTCGCCGCATGCCCCAGTGCCTCGGCCGCAAAGGCCGGCGTCGCGCCGGTGGTCGAGAACAGCACGCAATCGACGTCGAGCTGCTCGTATTCCCTGAAAATCTCGGGAAAATGCGTCTCCATGCCGAGCGAGCAGCCGAAGCGGACGCCATCGACCTCGAAGATCACCGGGGTCGAACCCGGCGTATACATGAACGAGATCTTGGTGTTCGAGAGCAGGCGCTCGTCGTAGCGGGTTACCAGCTCTCCCCTGTCGGAGACGATATAGAGGCTGTTGTGCGGCCGATGCGGCTCGGTGAGCTGATGCACGGAACCGATCACCGCAAACAGCCCGAGTTCGCGCGCCAGCGCTCGCGTGGCATCCAGTTCCTCGCGCAGCACGGTCCATTCGAACCGGCTCCAGTCGGACGGCCCGACCGGATCGCGGCCGGTCGAGGACATGATGCGCTTGTTGGGAGAGCAGGTCGCTCCTTCGGGGAAGTGTATCACCCTCGCGCTCGCCTTTTGCGCTTCGCGCATCAGGCGTCGCATCTCCTCGCCGCTTGCACGAAGCTCGGCCACGCTGCGGGGATCGACATAGGGAGTGGTCTGCGCCACCGCCAGGCGCACCGATCTGGCCTGCGGCACCGGATCGCTCGGGGCACTGTCGCGGATGTGGCTGAGGGCTGCGGTATAGGATTCGCCTGTCTTTTCGGCACGGGCACGGACACGGCGCTTGAAATTTCCATTCTGGGTCATCTTGAGCCTTTCACGTCCCGGACGGAGTTCCCCAGCAACCACATCCGAAACGGTCGGACCAAGAGAGCGACCCGAGACTGAAGTCCCTTTGCCTCTGTTTCAGGACCATGCTGGGGAAGGTCCGGGGAGGTTCGGCGTGGGCCACGCAAGGCAAAAGATGCCAATCAGGCCTTGATTCGTCAACTCGGGTGGAGACCGTCTATTTCAGGCCAGCGACTGGATCGACGCGCTGGCGAGGATCATTGCGAAGAGGAGGAGACAGACGGCGGCGGCGCGACGTATGACGATCGGTTTCACCTCAAAAAGCTCGGTCCGCCGCATCAGGTTGCCGAAGGCGATCCAGCCGTTAGCGGCCAAAAGCACCAGCCCGGCAAACAGCGCAAGCCAGGGCGCGAGTTCGGTGAGGCCGCCTTGCGGCATGATGACGAGCGCGATGATCAACGCCTTGGGGTTCAAAACCGTGGTGACGAAGACCTGCCGATCAGCGGCAGGCTCTTCAGCCAGCCGCGCGAGTATCCGCCGAGCGCCATCAGCGTATTGGTTGGTCCTGGCGTACAGAGAAGCAGAAGAATGGCGAGGATGAATTCCGGAGGGGTCATGCAAGTGCCTGTCGAAATGACCGGCATTGTCCGGCTCTTCCTCTCTATCAGCATTTTCGGCACGCCGATTGACACCCGTCAAATCAGCCTATTTTGTCGGCGAAGGCATGCGGGCCACGAACCAGCCGAAATATCTCTGGATTGCCGGCGAGACGACAAATACGATCGACAGCACCATGATTGGCGCGATCAGGATCGTTCGATGCCACACGGCCCAACCTTCGGTGAGTGGCGCGAGGATATAGAGAAGTACGGTGATCAACGGATAGATGGCGAGGATCATTACGAGGGCGAGACGCCCCTTCGAAGGGTTGACGCGAGCGGGTACGGTCTGCAATTGCGCCTCCATGGCTTGATTTCTGCTATCGGAACTGAGGGTTAAAGTTGCTGTGGTCACTATGAGCTCCATAGAAACGGTCCGTTTCCATGGAGCTCATATAACGAAACGATCCGTTTCGTTCAAGTAGGACTCTTGTGATGTCGAATAAAATTTTGCTTGGGGGGTCCGCATGACTGGGAAAAAGGCTGCGGACGCCCGCCGCACCTCGATCGGCGCCCAGCGCAATCCTGCCAGCCAGGACGCCATTCTCCAGGCTGCGGAGGAAATCCTTGTCGAGGGCGGGCTCGGATCGTTTTCGATCGAGGCCGTCGCCCGGCGAGCCCATGCGGGCAAACCGACGATTTATCGGTGGTGGCCGACGCGTACGATCCTGCTTCTGGACGTCTACCATCGCCAGAAATTCGTCGATATCGCACCCGATACCGGGGCGATCGAGACGGATATCTTCCAACTCCTGAGCGACTTGCTCGAGTTCTGGAATACCGGCCATGGAGGCGCGGTTTTCCGCTCCGTCATCGCCGAGGCCCAGACCGACCCGGCGGCCAGCAAGGCGCTCGCGGCCTACATGGCCGAGCGATACCAGCAGGGCGGCGAAATATTCCGCCGGGCAAAGGCCCGAGACGAAGTGGCCGATTGGGTCGTACCCGAGCTTGCCATGGAGATCATAACGAGCTTCGTGTGGAAACGGCTGCTCACCGACCGGCTGGAGATTGCGCCGGAACAGCTGCGCCTGGTGGTTCGGCACCTCGTGCACGGCTTAAAGGCACAGTAGGTCTCCGGAACATCCGCCCGCCCGTGTCCAATCGGCCGAGGGAATATGTGGCGCTCAAGCGACGAAAGCCCCGCGCCGCCTGAGCGGCAACCGGGCGGTCAATAATGCGGCGGTCTGGTGACGGCCGGCGCTTCCAGCGAGGTCTCCTCCAGCGACAGGAACCGCTCGGTCAGCCGGTCGAGCTTGGCGCGTGTCTGTTCCATCACCTTCCATTGCTCGGCGAGCTGATCGGACAATTCCTCGATCACCTTGGTTTGGTAGGCGGCAAGTTCCTCGAGCCTGATCAGTCTTTCCTCGTCACTCACCTGTCGTTTCCTTCGCTGCTTTCTGACCGGCCTTCCAGACCCGCACCTGATCCGGCATGCCGTCATGGTCCCCGAGCGGGCGCCGGGGGGCGTCGTCCCACCAATCCGAACGGATCGCCTTCAGGTCGAGATTCTTTGGATAGAACAGCCGGTTTTCGTCCTTGTTGGCCTCCCCGATCACCAGAAGGCGCACTTCCGCATCCGTGTTGTTGATGAAGGTATGAGCAATCCCCGTGCCGGCCGGGAAACCGACCGAGTCGCCCGGTTTCAGCGGATAGACCTCGCCATCCAGCCAGACCTCCGGATTTCCTTCGATCACGTAGATGAATTCTTCCTCGAGTTCCTCCGCATGGGGAAAGGAGGTGCGGCGGCCGGGCGGCAGGCGATGATGGTGAATGCCGAGCCGCGTGAGGCCGAACTGCCGGGCGAGCGCGGCGCCGAAGCCCATCAGCTCGTCATCGCCGCGATAGTGTTTCTCCTGGGGCTTTTCCACCTCGGTCCAGTGGCGGATATGGGAAGGGCGGTCCCCGTCACGGGTCGGATCGGTCATGTCGCGGCTCCTCTGAAAGCCGAGCAACATTAGCCGACCGGAACCGCCCGGTCCATGTTTCAGGTCGAAGATCAGGCGCGCAGGCGCGGACGCTCGGTGCGGGTCTCGCGCACGGCCCTTGTCTTGAAGTGGCCGAGCAGCGCCGCCAGCCGGCCGCTGATGCCGACGAGGCTCCGGGTCGAGGCGTTGGTCTCCTCCATCAGCGCGGCGTTCTGCTGGGTGATCTGGTCCATGCTGCGGATCGCGGAATTGATCTCCTCGATGCCGGAAGCCTGTTCCTGGGCCGAACGGGCGATCGACGATATATGGTCGTCGATCGACTTGACGCGATCACCGATGCCGACCAACGCCTGTCCCGTCCTGTTGACGAGTTCGACGCCGCGGTGGACGTCCGTCGAAGACTGGTCGATCAGTTCCTTGATCTCCTTGGCGGCCGCCGCGGATCGCTGCGCCAGCTCGCGGACTTCCTGCGCGACGACCGCAAAACCCTTGCCCTGTTCGCCCGCGCGGGCCGCTTCCACGCCTGCATTGAGCGCCAGAAGATTGGTCTGGAAGGCGATCTCGTCGATCGCCCCGATGATCTGGGTCATCTTCTGCGAGGACTGCTCGATATCGCCCATCGCTGCAATCGCTTCCTCGACCACCTTGCCGGAGCGGACCGTCTCCGAGGCGGATTCACGGGCAATCACCTGCACTTCGCGGGTCCGCTGCGCGGCCTGGCCGGAAATCGTGGTAATCTCTTCCAATGCCGCCGCTGTCTGTTCGAGCGCAGAAGCCTGCTGCTCCGTGCGCCGGGCCATGTTTTCTGCAGCCGACGAAATGCCGCCCGCCTCGGCGCGCACCTGTTCGACGGAGGTGCTGATCTCGCGCATCGCCGCGTCGAGCTCGGCAACGGAGGAATTGTAGTTCTGCCGCAGCTTGGCGAAATTCGGTGCCAGTTCCTGCCAGAGTTCGGATGTCAGATCACCATCGGAAAGGCTCTTCAGGGCGCCATCGAGCGCCGCAAGCGCTGCCTCCTGCTCGGCCTTGGCCTTTTCCTGCCTGGCTTCGACCTCTCTGCGCTCGTCGTCCAACGCCTCGAGATAGACCGAAATGGCGTAGTCCATGTCCAGAAGGGCGGCCTTGACGACGGAAGAAAGATGCTCAGAAAGCACCTTCGCCTTCTTCTCCTGGAAGAAGCCGCTCATCTCCCGGGCCACCACGGCGCGGATGATGCCGTCGAGGACCAGCGCGTAACCGCCGATATACCAGCGCGGCTCGAGGCCGAGCCGGGCATGGGTGCGGCCGATCGCGGAAACCGCGTCCACATAATTGTCATCGTATTTGCCGGATGCGATGCCTTCCCAATGGGCAGCCTGGCGGCTCTTGGCATGGGCGATATGGGCGTCGTTGGAGAAGAACTTGGCCGTCTGCGGGTTGCCCTTGACCTTGCGGTAGAAGGCATCCAGCACGCCGCCGACCGTTTCCTTGATGACGGGCCGAATCTCGGCGAGAGACCGGCGCTGCTCTTGGCCAAGGCCAATGAATTCAAGGCGTTCGGCGAGATCGGCTTTGTGGTTCTGGTCTTTCATGGAGGTCTCCGGAGATTGAAGGGGTCCACACGGCCATCCGGACATGAGATGCGTATGCGTGCATCGGCACTTCTAGGAGTGAAGCTTTAACGCGCTGTTAGCCATGCCTCCTAGTTTTTGAATAATTATAAATTGGAGTGCATTGAAAACGATATTCGGGCGGGAAGCCTCACGAGACGTTCGCAAGTAGGGCGCCGAAGCTCTGTTCAGAGCTGAGGGGCGTCAGTCTCCCCAAGCAAGAGCTTGCCATCCGGGCTTTGAGCCCTTAGCTCCTGTTTCACGAAACCTTAAGATTCCCGATGGCGCAGAAGACCTCCCTTTCCCGGCTGAAGCTCACCGATTTCCGCAATTATGCGGAAGCGGCGCTGCCGCTCGACGGGCGCCATGTGGTGTTGACCGGCGAGAACGGCGCGGGCAAGACCAATCTCTTGGAAGCCGTCTCCTTCCTGTCGCCCGGCCGCGGACTGCGCCGCGCCGTGCTGTCCGACGTGACGCGCGTCGGCGCCGCCGGCGGGTTCACCATCTTTGCCGATGTCGACGGCATGGACGGCGAGGTCTCGATCGGCACCGGCATCGAACCTGGCGAAGGCGAAAGCGTTACCCGCAAGCTCAGGATCAACGGCACCCCGGCCAAATCGACCGAGGAACTTACCGACCACCTGAGCGTCCTGTGGCTGACGCCGGCGATGGACGGGCTGTTCACCGGTGCCTCATCGGACCGCCGCCGTTTCCTCGACCGCCTCGTCCTGTCGCTCGATCCCGGGCATGGCCGGCGGGCGAGCGACTTCGAGCGCGCCATGAGGAGCCGCAATCGGCTGCTGTCGGAAGGCCGCTTCGACCCTTCCTGGCTGTCGGCCATCGAGACGCAGATGGCCGGCCTCGGCATCGCCATGGCCGCCGCCAGGCAGGAGATGCTCGGGCTTTTGAGGGCCCTATCCGGCAATTCCGGCAAGACGCCGTTCCCCACCCCCGTTCTGACACTCGAAGGCTTCATGGACGGTGCGATGGACCGCCCGGCAGCCGATCTTGAAGAAAACTATCTCGACATGCTGCGCAGCGGCCGCAGTCGCGATGCCGCGGCCGGCCGCACGCTCGACGGGCCGCACCGTACCGACCTGCTGGTGCGCCACCGCGAAAAGGACATGGAGGCCGCACGCTGTTCGACCGGCGAACAGAAGGCGCTGCTGATCGGCCTCGTGCTTGCCCACGCGCGGCTGACGGCCGACATGACCGGTTACGCACCGATCCTTCTGCTCGACGAGATCGCCGCCCATCTCGACGAAGGCCGGAGGGCGGCTCTTTTCGATCTCGTCCATGGTCTCGGCGGCCAGTCCTTCATGACCGGCACCGATCGGGCAATGTTTTCCGCGCTGGCCGACCGGGCACAGTTCTTTACCGTCGCCCATGGCGGCATCAGCGTTTGAAATCCACCTTACGCGACTTGGCAGCCGGTGATATGATTGCGTGATGGAGAGCCTGACCCCGGAAAAATTGAGCCAAGACGAGATCGAGCGGTACCGCCGCCATATCCTGCTGCCGGAAATCGGCGGCACGGGGCAGCAGAGGATGAAGAATGCCCGCGTGCTGGTGATCGGCGCCGGCGGGCTCGGTGCGCCGATCCTCGAATATCTGGCGGCGGCCGGCATCGGTACGCTGGGGATCATCGACGACGACCTGGTTTCCCTTTCCAACCTGCAGCGGCAGGTCATCCACGATACCGGCACGATCGGCGAGCTGAAGACGAGGAGCGCCCGCGAGGCAATCGCCCGTCTCAATCCGCATGTCCGGGTCGTCGATTTCGAGGAGCGTTTTTCCGCCGAATGGGCGGCACGCAAGCTCGCCCTTTTCGACCTGCTGATCGACGGATCCGACAATTTCGATACCCGCTACGCGGCGGCCGATGCCGCGGAACTCACGCGGATACCGCTGGTGACAGGCGCGGTCGGCCGGTTCGACGGGTCGGTGACGGTGACGAAACCCTATGAGACGGGGCCGGACGGCGTTCTCAACCCCGGCTATCGCGATCTGTTTCCGGAAAAGCCGCCAGCGGGGTTGATCCCTTCCTGCGCCGAGACCGGCGTCGTGGGTGCACTGACGGGGGTCATCGGCACGCTGATGGCAATGGAGGCGATCAAGCTTGTCACCGGCATCGGCGAACCGCTGGTGGGACGGCTGATGCTCTACGATTCGCTGTCGGCCCGTTTCGACACGATCAAATATAAGCGCCGCACGGCCAAGGCTGCCGCCGAGTGATCGAGCCGCCAGCGATTGAGCCCGTGATCGAGATCGCCCGCATAGACGAGGCTTTCGGGCGCTGGGACGAACTTCTGGCGCTTATCCTGTCTTCCTTCGCTTACATGGACGACATCGTCGATCCGCCCTCCTCGGCACATCGGCTGACGCTGGCGTCGCTCGCCCAGAAGGCTCGCGACGAGATCGCGTTTGCGGCAATCGAGGGCGGCAGGCTGACCGGCTGCGTCTTCTGCAAACCGGAGCCGGGCTTCCTCTATATCGGCAAGCTCGCCATCGCCCCGGCGAGCCAGGGCAAGGGCATAGGCCGCCGGCTGTTGACCGTCGCGGAAGGGATTGCTCGGGAAAAAGGCTTGCCCGCCCTGCGGCTCGAAACCCGCATCGAGCTCACCGACAATCATGCGACCTTCGCAAGATGGGGTTTCGCCAGGACGGCGGAAAACTCCCATCCTGGCTTCACCCGCACCACCTCGATCGAGATGCAGAAGCGTCTCGACTGATCAGTTGCGGCCCGGGAGCACCCGGTTCGGCGGGCGGTGGCCGTCGAAGAAGGTGCGGATGTTGATGATCACCTTGTCGCCCATGTCGATCCGGCCCTCGATCGTCGCAGAGCCCATATGCGGCAGCAGCACGACCCGGCCCTGATGAGCGAGCTTGACCAGTTTCGGGTTCACCGCCGGCTCGTTCTGGTAGACGTCCAGCCCGGCGCCGGCGATCTTGTTGTCGCGCAAAAGCTGGATCATCGCCGCCTCGTCGATGATGTCACCGCGGGCAGTGTTGACGATGATCGAACTCGGCTGCATCAGCGCGAGCCGTCGTGCCGACAGAAGATGGAAGGTCGCCGGCGTCGAGGGACAATTGACCGAGACGATATCGACGCGGGCGAGCATCTGGTCGAGGCTGTCCCAATAGGTCGCCTCGAGCTCCTCTTCGGTCGCCGGGCTGACGCGCTTGCGGTTGTGATAGTGGATGGACAGGCCGAAAGCCTTGGCACGGCGGGCGACGGCGGTGCCGATGCGGCCCATGCCGACGATGCCGATACGTTTGCCCCAGATCCGCCGACCGAGCATCCAGGTCGGGCTCCAGCCGGTCCACTCGCCCGGCTTGTCGGTCAGGATGCGCGAGCCCTCCGCGAGCCGCCGGTTGACGGCAAGGATCAGCGCCACGGTCATGTCGGCTGTGTCCTCGGTCAGCACGTTCGGCGTATTGGTGACGGTGATGCCTTTCCTCGCGGCCGCATCGACATCGATATGGTCGAAGCCGTTGGAGAAGCTGGCGATCAGCTTCAGCTGCGGGCCGGCCTCCTCGATCAGCGCCTCATCGATACGGTCGGTCACCGTCGGCACCAGCACGTCGGCCGATTTCATCGCCGCCGCCAGCTCGTCGCGGGTACGGGGCGCGTCGTCGATATTGAGCTCGGCCTCGAACAGCTCGCGCATGCGGGTTTCCACCGCATCCGGCAGCTTACGGGTGATATAGACCTTGGGTTTCTTCTTCGCCGTCATGAAACTCTCTGCCTGACGCCCTGAAGCGCGAAACCTGAACGTATCCGGGTTTCGTGCTTCAAGCTTTTGTTCGACGCTTGTCGTTATCCCGAAACCGGTACCCGCTTTCGGGCGGCCTGCTTTAGGAGGTCCTTAACCAAGTCGCGCGATATTCAGTTCATCCAGGGCGTTTTCTACCAGACCCGTCAGCGAAGACAAACAAAACCTCGCGAGGTTCCCGAAAGCCCGAGATCGCTCAGCCGGAACCAAACACATGCGTCGCGCCATTCTCAACTCCTTCATCGCTCTTTCCTTCGGGCTTGTCGCCTCCCTATCCACAACCGCCCCGAGCTTTGCGCAGGGTGCGGCAAAAGGCCCGAGCGGCCTGCCGCTGCCGCGTTTCGTCAGCCTCAAGTCGAGGAAGGTCAATATCCGCATCGGCCCGAGCACAGACTATGCGGTGTCCTGGATGTATATGAAGTCCGGCACGCCGATGGAAATCATCCAGGAATACGAAAACTGGCGGCGGGTTCGCGATGCCGAGGGCACCGAGGGCTGGGTGAACCAGGCCCTGCTTTCAGGCGAGCGGACTGCGGTGGCCGCCCCCTGGATGCGTGGCAAGGGCAAGGATATCTACGTCAACATGCGCCGCGACCCGCAAGGCACCGCCGCCATCCTCGCCAAGCTGGAGCCGGGCGTCGTGCTGCAGATCAAGGAATGCAACGGCGACTGGTGCCGGGTCGAGACCAACGGCTCCGAGGGCTGGGTCGCCCAGGCCGAAGTCTGGGGCGCTTATCCGGGCGAAGCGTTCAAATAAGATTTTTCCTGCGAGGCCTCAGATGAGGCCTTCGCGCGCCGCAGCTTCGGTGAGCGACGCCATCGGGCGCGGGCCGATCTGCTGGATGCAGATGGCAGCCGCCAGGCAGCCGAGCTTGCCGCAATCCTCCAGCGAACGATCCTGGGTGTAACCGAACAGGAAACCGGCCGCGAACAGATCGCCGGCGCCGGTCGTATCGACCAGTTCCCTGATCGGATAGGCCGCGACCTTCACGCGTTCGTCGCCGCGAACGATGATCGCGCCTTCCTCGCTGAGCGTCACCGCCGCCAGCTTGCAATCCTGCGAGATCTTCTTCAGCGCCAGTTCGAAATCCTCGGTCTCGTAGAGCGACAGCGCTTCCTGTTTGTTGGCAAACACGATGTCGACGGTGCCGGAGCGCATCAGGTCGAGGAACTCGGCGCGGTAGCGGCCGACGCAGAAGGGGTCGGACAGCGTCATCGACACTTCCCGGCCATGCTCATGGGCGATGCGGGCCGATTCGCGGATCGCTTCCTTGGCGCGCGGCGGATCCCAGAGGTAACCTTCGAAATAGGTGACCTTGGCTTCGGCGACGACGTCCTCTTCCACATGTTCCGGGCCGAGATCGACACAGGCACCGAGATAGGTGTTCATCGAACGCTCGCCATCCGGCGTCACGAAGATCATCGAGCGGGCGGTCGGCGGATTGGTGCCTTCCGGCCTGGTCCGATAATGAACGCCCTGGGCGCGGATGTCGTGCTGGAAGATGTTGCCGAGTTGGTCTTCCGCAACCTTGCCGAAATAGGCCGCCTTGCCTCCGAAGCCGGCAATGCCGGCCGCCGTGTTGCCCGCCGACCCGCCGGACGCTTCCACAGCCGGGCCCATCTTCGAATAAAGGAGCTCGGCGCGTTCGGCATCGATCAGGTTCATCGCACCCTTGGTGATCGCATTCTCGCTCAGGAAATCGTCGTCGCAGCGGGCGAGGATATCCACGATGGCATTGCCGATGGTGAGCACGTCGAACTTGGGCATCCGGTCTTGATCCTCTTGGGAAACAGTTTGTCGCGAAAACCGGTATTCGGGTTTTCCACTGATTGGAAGGGAAAATAACCGCGATACCGGCGATCCGGGGCATTTTGGGCCGTCACTCTGGTGTCACGGTCACAGGTTATATGCATGGCGATCCGGTTATGTTGCCGACCACGGATGAACTGGCGGCCGACCATCGGATGTCCTGGACGAGACCAGGAGGGAAAGCGGGGATTGCCCCGCTTTTTTGTTCGGCGCCGATCGCCACGCCTCGCTTTCAAGCGGCTTTTCTACATCAACGCATTTGTGGCAAGCCGCGACATGGGTTAGACGCATAAAACCGTCCCCACAGAAAGCCTGCCTCTTGTCCTCCGTGTTCCTGAATGTCGTGCCCCTCTTCATCCTGATCCTGATCGGCTGGATGGCAGCGAAAACCGGGATATTGAAGGAGGAGACCGGCGACGCGCTCGGCGAATTCGTCTTCAAGATCGCCGTGCCCATGCTGATCTTCCGGACGCTGGCGGATGCACATTTCGAAGGCGCCTCGCCGTTCCGACTGTGGACCGTCTATTTTCTCGGTGTCGCCATGACCTGGGCGATCGGTCATGTCCTCACCACCCGCGTTTTCGGCCGGGATGCGAAGATCGGTGTGATCGCCGGCATGTCCGGCTCGTTTGCCAACAACGTCTTCATCGGCCTGCCGCTGGTCGCGCATGTGGTCGGCAAGGACGGACTGGTGGCGATCTCGATCCTGCTTGCGATCCACCTGCCGCTGATGATGGTGGCCGGCACGATCCTGATGGAGGGTGCGGCCGCCAAGGTCGACGGCGGCGAAAAGCGCGGCATTGCTGCGGTGCTCAAGCAGGTGGGCTCCAACCTTGCCCGCAATCCCCTGGTGATTGCGCTTATCGTCGGCGTCGCCTTCAACTTCCTCGGCCTGCATTTCCCATCGGCGATCGCCATTGTCGTCGATCAGATTTCCGCCGCGGCAAGTCCGGTCGCTCTGATATCGATCGGCATGGCTCTGACGCGATATCCGATCCGGGGCGATATCGGCCTTTCGGGCACCGCGGCCGTACTCAAGCTGATGCTGCTCCCGACACTCGTCTTCCTGATGAGCCATCTGTTTGCCCTGCCGAAAGACTGGGCGACAGCGCTGGTGCTGACCGCGTCGGTGCCGACCGGCATCAATGCCTGGCTGATCGCCCAGCGATTCCGTTCGGGACATAGCCTTGCAGCATCGGTGATCAGCATGACCACCGCATTCGGGGTCTTCACTGTCGGCTTCTGGGCCTGGCTTCTCGGCTGAATTGCCGCGCCGGATCGACTGCTGGAAATGAAAATGCCCGACTGACGCCGGGCATTTTCATTTGGGAACTCTAAAAAGCCGCCGATCAGTTGGTGGCGGGCGCCGGTGCGGCGTTCGGGTCCGGGAGCGGAACCGGCGAATCAGCCAGCGTGCGCAGATAAGCGATCAGGTTGGCGCGCTCGGAATCGTTCTTGATACCGGCAAAGCCCATCGCCGTGCCCTTCACGAAGGCCTTCGGAGCGGTGAGGAAGTGGTTGAGATTGTCGAAGGTCCAGTGCTCGGCACCGCCCTTGGAGAATTCCTTCATGCCGGCCGAATAGGCGAAACCTTCATGTTCGCCGACCGGACGATCGACAACGCCCCAGAGATCCGGGCCGACCTTGTTCGGTCCGCCCTTCTCACCGGAATGACAGCTCTGACACTTCTTGAATGTGGCTTCGCCAGCCTTGGCGTCGGCCTTCACCAGAAGCTGCGCGATCGGAACGGCGGCGGCAGCGGGTGCTGCGGCTTCACCGGCTGCGGGCTCTTCGGCGGCGATGATGGCAAAACCTGCCTTCTCGGGTACCTCCGAATGGAAAATCCCTTCCGAGGCAATGGACACCGACATCATGACGAAAACAGTAGCAAGCAGGGCGCCTGCCGCCATGTTGACATTGGGGTTCATCCGCAAATGCTCCTTCGCAACCGCCTCATGAGAAAGCGGACCATCTTGAAATCGCGCGGAACCTATGTCTTTTGCATGGTTGTTGCAACACGATTATCGTTCCGCGCGTGAGACTTTTTGACACTGTTTACGCGGGAATAGAAGGGTCTTTCCATGAAGAATTCGGCTTTTGACCGGACGCTGGTGTTGATCCCGGCACGAATGGCCTCGACACGCCTGCCGGGGAAACCTCTGGCTGATATTGCCGGCCTGCCGATGATCGTGCAGGTAGCAAAACGAGCCGAGGAAGCGCAGGTCGGGCGAATCATCGTCGCCGTCGACCACCAGGACGTCTACGATGCGGTGGCCGCCGCAGGCTTCGACGTGGTGATGACCCGGCAGGACCATCAATCCGGTTCGGACCGCATTTTCGAGGCGGTGCAGAAGGCCGATCCGGATGCGAAAATGGATTTCGTGATCAACGTCCAGGGCGACCTGCCGACGATCGAGCCGGAAGCGGTGCGCGCTTCGCTGAGGCCGCTCGACAATCCCTCGACCGATATCGCGACGTTGACCGTCGTGATTACCGACGAACACGAGAAGACCAATCCGAACGTGGTGAAGATCGTCGGTTCGCCGCTCTCGGCGACGCGGCTGAAGGCGCTCTATTTTACCCGCGCCACCGCACCTTATGGCAACGGGCCGCTCTATCACCATATCGGGCTCTACGCCTATCGCCGCGCGGCGCTCGAAAAATTCGTGTCGCTCGGGCCTTCCGCGCTCGAAAAGCGCGAATCACTCGAACAGCTCCGAGCGCTCGAAGCCGGCATGCGCATCGATGCCGAGATCGTTGACTCGGTTCCATTGGGCGTCGATACTCCCGCCGACCTTGAAAAGGCCCGTGCGATCCTGTTTGCCCGTGCCTCCTCGTAACGGATAACCCCATGAACGCACTCACCAATCGCATCGCCTTCCAGGGCGATTTCGGCGCCAATTCCGACATGGCCTGCCGCGACATGTTCCCGACCATGGAACCGCTTCCCTGCCCGACGTTCGAGGACGCCTTCCAGGCCCTCGAAAACGGCGAGGCGGATCTGGCGATGATCCCGATCGAGAACACGATCGCCGGCCGCGTCGCCGATATTCATCACCTGCTACCGGAATCGCGGCTGCACATCATCGGCGAATATTTCATGCCGATCCGCTTCCAGCTGATGGTGCTGCCCGGCGTGACCCGCGAGGAAATCCGCACCGTCCACAGCCATATCCATGCGCTCGGCCAATGCCGCAAGATCATCCGCTCGAACGGTTGGAAGGCCGTCGTTGCCGGCGACACGGCGGGTTCGGCCAAGATGGTGGCCGAAAAGGGCGACCGCACGATGGCGGCGCTCGCACCGCGGCTTGCGGCCGATCTTTACGGGCTTGAGATCCTGGCGGAGAATGTCGAGGACCGGGACGACAACGTCACCCGTTTCGTGGTGCTCTCCCGCGACGAAAAATGGGTGCAGCGGAACGATCCAGACGAGGTGCTGGTCACCACTTTCGTATTCAACGTCCGCAACATCCCGGCTGCGCTCTACAAGGCAATGGGCGGCTTTGCGACCAACGGCATCAACATGACCAAGCTCGAAAGCTACCAGCTCGGTGGCAAGTTCGTGGCAACCCAGTTCTATGCGGATATCGAAGGCCACCCGGACGACGCCCCGGTGCGCCGGGCGCTGGAAGAGCTGCGGTTCTTTTCGGAAAAGGTGCGGGTTCTCGGCACCTATAAGGGCCACCCGATGCGGGGCGCGCTGCAGAAGGGGTGAGGGGCGACGGCGTTTAGCCGGCAAAACGCTCCGGTGGAGCGTTTTGAGCCTCGAACGCGCTGAGCAAAAGCGAAGTGCCGGGCGTGCACCATGCCGGAGGAGATGCAATCGGCCTGGAAGCTGACAGCTGGGCATAATAACCCCTTGGTGTTTTGCGGTTTTCAGTTCGGCCGGGACACGTCGTGTGCCTCGAATTGAAATTTTAATAATGACACGCGACGTGTCCCGTTCGGTCTGTTTTTCCGCGCAACTCCGGTCCCTCTGCGGCGGCATGGTCTTACGTCCTTGCGGAATGCCATACCGGGTTGTGTGCGACACACGCACGCCCCGCCTCAGGGCGAGAGGAGGACCATTTTCTGCGCAGCCCCTGGCAACCCGCCTGCATGACGGCAGATCATCAAGGCACCGGTCCCGTCTCGCCGGTCATGCGGGCCGGTGTAGCCGAAACGGGACGGGTGGATTGTAGGCACGGGGTCGAGGGGTGGGGATGAGCGAGGGTGTATTTTTATGCTTTTGTTTCCCAAGTGACTGATTTGCCTAAGCAAGCCCCCCTCTGCCCTGCCGGGCATCTCCCCCTCAGGTGGGGAGATCACAAGCGGCACGCTCCCCGCCTCCAAAACGCCGCCGCGAAACGTGGGACGCTCAATGGAGGGCTGTGAGCAGGCTCCAGCCAATCTCCCCCCTTGAGGGGGAGATGCCCGGCAGGGCAGAGGGGGGTGCCACGCCCACCGCCGCCTTTCGCGCTTACTCGGCGCTCATCGCATAGACCCGCAGCCTATGCCCGTCCGGATCGATCACGATGAACGTGTAGCCGAAATCCATCTCTACCGGCGTCTGCAGCACGCGCAGGCCGCGGCCCGACCATTCGGCATAGGCCTTGTCCACGCTGGCGGCATCGTTATGCCTGAAGCAGATTTCCGATCCGCCGCTGCCGGCCGTTACCGAAGGCTCGGCCGTGTGTCGTGACCACAGGCCAAGCTTCATGCCGGTATTCAGCACGAAGAGGGCAAAGGTCGGGGACTTTTCCACGGGTTCGACGCCGAAGAGGGCCTGGTAGAAATCCGCGCTGGTCAGCGGATTGTCGACGAAGAGGATGGTAAAATCGGGGTGGACCATGTCAGTTCTCCTTGTGACGCAATTCCCTCTGCCGAGAATTGCTCTTGGTTGGGACTGACCGGAGATTATCGCAGCCTACTGTCAGATAATGGCAGCAGCGTTCATGGCTGGGGCGGAATTCCTTCAGCTTCTCGCCACTCCTTGAGCAAGACCGGCCGGCGGCGCGGATAACGCGTTTCCGTCCAAGCCGCAGAGGAAATGCGGTCGGTGCGGAAATGCCGGAAATCCTGCCTGAGTTCACACCAGGCAACCATCACCCTGACGCTGTCGAAGAAGCCGAGGGCGAATGGCCAGACTTTTCGATGGGTCAGAGCCCCCTTTTCATCTTCATATGCGAGTTCAAGGATATGCTCGGCGCGGATCGCCCTTCGGATCAGGCCGAGATCGGTCCTGTCCTCACCTCGCCGCGGCGAAGCGACAAGCAGCGTCGAATTGTCGAGGTCCTCTTTGAGGTCCGGCGGCAGCACGGCGGCGATCTTGGCGAGCGCATCGACGGCGCCGGCGGCCAGCCGCGAATCGGCGGTCTTCGCCACCCAGCGGGAACCGAGCACCAGCGCCTCGATCTCTTCCTGCGAAAACATCATCGGCGGCAGCATGAAGCCGGGCCGCAGCACGTAGCCGAGGCCCGCCTCGCCTTCGATGAAGGCGCCCTGCGCCTGCAGGCTGGCGATATCCCGATAGAGCGTGCGCAAGCTGACGCCGGTCTCGGCGGCGAGCTTGGCGCCGCTGACAGGCTGGCGGTAGCGCCGGAGCGTCTGGAGAAGAGCCAGCAGGCGCTCCGACCGCGCGACGGTCATGGTTCTACCTGCTCCACTCGATCCAGTCGCGCAGCAGGCGGTGGGCGATCGCGCCCTTGACCGGCGCGAAAAGCGGAGCGTCTGGGCCGGCATCGAGCATGGCGGCGGCTTCGGCGCGCTCGAACCAGCGGACATCGGACATTTCCTGCGGATCGATCTTGATGTCGGTCGATTTCGCCTCGGCGTAACAGCCGATCATCAGCGAATGCGGCATCGGCCAGGGCTGCGAGGCGTGATAGCGGACCCGGCCGGTCTCGATACCGGATTCCTCGAAGGTCTCGCGGCGCACCGCATCCTCGATCGTCTCGCCAGGTTCCACGAAACCGGCGAGGCAGGAATACATGCCCTCCTGAAAATGGTGGCTGCGGCCGAGCAGGCAGCGGTCGCGCTCCGTGTCGATCGTGAGCATGATGACAACTGGGTCGGTGCGCGGAAACATCATGTGCTGGCACTGGGTGCAGACCCGCTTGTAACCGCCGATCCTGGTTTCGGTCGGCGATCCGCATTTGCCGCAGAACTTGTTGGCCGCGTTCCAGTTGAGCAGCGCGACCGCCTGTGCGACCTCGCCCTGCAATTCGCCCTCGATAAGCTGGTCGCGAAAGAGCGCCCGCGCCTCGGTCGGCTTGTAGTGGCTTGCCAGTTCTTCCGCGGGGATCAGCATCGGCACGGCGATGCGCGGTTCACCCGTCTCGCGATAACCGAGCAAAACGGCGTTGTCGAAATCCGGCTTCAATTCGGCAAGCTCATAGGGCGAAAACAGTGGGTCGAGGATCTGGCTGTCGTGCTTCAGGATCAGCCGGCTGCCGGTGAAGGCGAGGATATGAGCGCCTTCGACGGCGAGCGCCTTCTCGACGCAATCGTCCTCACGGTATTCGGCGCGGCGATCCAGCTTGTTGCCGGAAAAAGCCGTCAGCTTGCTCGGTTCGGGATGGGGTGCGTCGGTGTCGAAAAGGTTCGCTGTCATGAAAGGGCTTCAACCAGTTTGTTGAGAAAATCTTGCTTCTGCTGCCCGCCATAGGGCACCGGCTGCCCGAAGCCCCATATCGGGCCGGGCCAGTTCGGGTCGCCCTCGAACCGGGCGATGACATGGACATGCAGCTGGCGGACGATATTGCCGAGTGCGCCGACATTGATCTTGGTGGCGCCTGTCACCGTCTTCAGGGCTGCTGCCACCCTGTTCACCTCGACCGAGAGCAGCGCCTGTTCCGCGGGCGAGAGATCGAAGATCTCGGTCATACCTGCGCGTTGCGGCACCATGACCAGCCAGGGCCAGCGGCGATCGTTCTGGATGCGCAGCTGGCAGAGGCCCAGCACCGTCACAAGATCGGAATCGCGGGCAATCCTCGCGTCCAGTTCGAATTCGCTCAAACTTTCCTCCCTTGTTTTTCTGTTCGATAGCAGTTTTTTACAGGGTTGGCTTGCATTTGGAAGCGTTATTGACGATATGGACGGTGGGAGGTTGGTGGTGGACGAGCCACTCGCCAACCGGGTCAGGTCCGGAAGGAAGCAGCCCTAACGAGCCAGGCACGGGTCGCCGTGCCAGCCTCCCACCCTTTTACTTGTACTACCATCTTGGTCAGCTTCCGGCCCGGTCAAGACCGTGCTCAGGATTGGCCCGCGCAGGCTGGCAGGACTGAATGAGCGATACCGGGCCCACATCTTCAAGCACTTCCGCCGCCAATCCCGCCACAGGCAGCGGATACCGGGTGCTCGCCCGCAAATACCGTCCCAAGGATTTTTCGGACCTGATGGTCGGCCAGGAGCCGATGGTCCGCACGCTGACCAACGCGTTCGAGACCGGCCGCATCGCCCAGGCCTATATGCTGACCGGGGTTCGCGGGGTGGGCAAGACGACGACCGCCCGCATCCTCGCCCGCGCGCTGAACTACAAGACGGCTGATATCGACAAACCGACCATCGACCTTCGCATCCCCGGCGAACATTGCCAGGCGATCATGGAAGGCCGGCATGTCGACGTGATCGAAATGGACGCCGCCTCCCATACCGGCATCGACGATATAAGAGAGATCATCGAGCAGGTGCGCTACCGCCCGGTCTCGGCGCGCTACAAAGTCTATATCATCGACGAAGTGCACATGCTCTCGACACAGGCCTTCAACGGCCTGTTGAAGACGCTCGAAGAGCCGCCGGAGCATGTGAAATTCATCTTCGCGACGACCGAAATCCGCAAGGTTCCGATCACGGTGCTGTCGCGCTGCCAGCGGTTCGACCTGCGCCGCATCAGCGCCGCGGACCTGGTTCACCTGTTCACCTCAATATTGGAAAAGGAAGGCATTCCGGCCGAACCGGAAGCGCTTGCCATGGTCGCACGTGCGGCGGAAGGTTCGGCGCGTGACGGCCTGTCGCTGCTCGACCAGGCGATCGCCCACGGCGGCGGCAGCGTCGCTGCCGAGACCGTGCGCGGCATGCTGGGGCTTGCCGACCGCGCCCGCATCGTCGACCTGTTCGAGCATATCGTGCGCGGTGACGTGACTGCGGCGCTTTCGGAATTCACGGCGCAATACGAGGCCGGCGCCAATCCGGTCGTGGTCTTGACCGATCTTGCCGATTTCACCCATCTGACCACCCGTTTCAAATATATCCCGGACGCCGCCAACGACCCCTCGATCAGCGAAGTGGAGCGCGTGCGCGGCCGGGAATTTGCGGACGGCGTGGCGGTGAGCACGCTGTCGCGCATCTGGCAGATGCTGCTGAAGGGCATTCCGGAAGCGGAAAATTCCTCGCGCCCGGCGGGTGCCGCCGAAATGGTGCTGATCCGGCTGACGCACGCGGCCCATCTGCCCTCGCCGGAAGATGCCGCCCGCAGGCTTGCCGATTTCTCCAATGGCGACGGCCAGCGGGTGCCGGTTCCGAACGGCAATGGCGGCGGGCGCCCGGTCTCTCCACCGCAATCGCCTGTCAATGCCCGCGGCACCGAGATGTCGAGCCCGCGTATTCCCGCTGGCGGGCCGACCGCGATGCTGCAGGCCGTGCCTAATGCCGCACCGCGGGAAATACCCGTCGGTCGCGTGGAAGAACAGCCAGCCGAAAAGCCGGTGCCGAAGGTTCCGGTCAATTCGATATCGGATATCGCCGATCTCTGCTCCAAGAACCGCGACCCGCGGCTGAAGGCGCTGCTGCGCAACTTCGTGCGGCTGGTGAAGATCGAGCCGGGCCGGCTGGAGATCAATCTGTCCGGCGACGCGCCGAAGACCATTGCCGGCGACCTCAAGGCGCGGCTGGAGGAATGGACCGGGATTACCTGGTGGGTGACGCTCAGCAACGAGGCCGGAGAGCCGACGCTGGTCGAATCCGAAAAGAGCGTGCGGGAGGCGCAGTTCACCGACGCCCGCGCCGATCCTGACGTGGCGGCGATCCTCGCCCAGTTCCCCGGCGCCAGGATCACCGACGTGCGCATCCGCGTGGCGGAAGAGGATGAGAACGAGGCCGAGGACATGCCGGCAGCGGCGACCGCGGAATCCGAAGAGGGCGACATCCTGCCCGGCGACGACATCGAGCTATAAGAGAAGAGGACAGACAGATGCGCGACATCATGGGCATGATGGGCAAGGTCAAGGAAATGCAGGCCAAGATGGAGCAGATGCAGGCGGAAATCGCCGCTCTCGACGTCGAAGGCACATCCGGTGGCGGGCTGGTGACCGTGCGTCTCAACGGCAAGGGCGACATGCTCGGCCTCAAGATCGATCCGTCGCTGTTCAAGGAAGACGATGTCGAGATCCTCGAGGACCTGATCGTCGCCGCCCACAAGGCCGCCAAGGAGCGCGCCGAGGCGATCGCCGCCGAAAAGACCAAGGAACTGACCGCCGGCCTGCCGATCCCGCCCGGCTTCAAGATGCCGTTTTGATCCTGGGTCCGAAGGAATAGGGAGGTTCCGATGACGTTGACATCACTTCTGGTTTTCGCGGCGGCACTTTTTGTCGCCGCAGGTTCGCCCGGTCCCAGCATCGCTGCGCTCGTGGCGCGCGTCCTGTCCAAGGGTTATCGCGACGTACTGCCGTTTCTCGCGGCGATGTGGGTCGGCGAAGCCGTGTGGCTTTCGTTTGCCGTCGCAGGCCTTGCCGCCATCGCCGAGAGTTTTCATGTCGTGTTCGTGGCAATCAAGTGGATCGGCGTTGCCTATCTCCTCTATCTCGCATGGAAGATGTGGTTCACCGAACCCGCCGGCTCCGGCGAAGACCTTCCGGAAAATCGTTCCGTGCCGAAGATGTTTTTCGCCGGCCTCACCGTGACGCTCGGCAACCCGAAGATCATGATGTTCTATGTGGCGCTGCTGCCTTCGATCATCGATCTCGGCGGCGTGACGCTGACCGGTTGGCTGGAACTGGTCGCCGCGATGTTCCTCGTGCTTGTGGTCGTCGATCTTGCCTGGGTGCTGCTCGCCGCCAAGGCCCGCCAGTTCCTGAAGAGCCCTCGGGCCGTGAGGATCGCCAACCGGGTTTCGGCTGGCGCCATGGCGAGTGCGGCAGCGGCGATCGCGACGCGCTAGGTCTCGAACATCGGCCGCCAGCGGCGGCCGATGGGTGCGGCCAGGAAGCGGGCTCGTTCGGCGCCCGACAGGTTCTTGCCGACAGCCGCCAGCATTTCCGCGATCATCACGCGGTCGCCGGCATAGGGTTCGTGGCGGACGGGATCGCCGGGGGAGACCATGCCAGGCTTGATGACGCGGCAATAGATGCCGGGGCGGCCAGCTTTGGTATAGGTCTTCAGGAATTTCGGATCACCCATCTTCACCGCAAGCGTGTTGCAGGGAGAGCGGGCGCAGCTGGCTTCCAGGACGACTTCGCCTATGTGAAAACGGTCGCCGGCGGCGACATCGCGGTTGTCGAGACCTCCGACAGTCAGGTTCTCGCCAAACGTGCCGGGCGAAAAATCGCGGCCGAGTTCGGCCGCCCACCAGTCCAGCGTCAGCGAGCCTTCAAGCAGGATCGCCTGATCCTCGCCGCCATGGTGTTTGCGGTTGCAGACCGCATCGCCGACGAGGCCGAGGCTATCGATCATGACGGCGCCGTTGACGGCGGACTTGTAGATGCCGGTCTTGAAGCTCTTGCCCGGCAGCTTTTCCGGGCGCCCGAGGCAGACGGCGAGAAGTTTCATAAGCGGTCCTTCCGCGATTCCGTTTTTAAGGCATATGGGCTAAAGGGAGAAAATGGCAAAGCGAGTCACCGGCCCCGAAATCGAAAAACTCATCCAGCTTCTGGCAAAGGTCCCGGGTCTCGGGCCGCGCTCGGCGCGCCGAGCGGCGCTGCATCTGATCAAGAAGAAGGAACAGCTGCTCGGGCCGCTTTCGGGCGCCATGGGCGAGGCCTATGACAAGGTGAAGATCTGTTCGCGCTGCGGCAATGTCGACACCGTCGACCCCTGCACCGTTTGCACCGATCTCCACCGCGACCAGACGATGCTGATCGTCGTCGAAGACGTCTCCGACCTCTGGGCGCTGGAGCGGACGGGCGCGATGAACACCGCCTATCACGTGCTCGGCGGCACGCTCTCGCCGCTCGACGGCATCGGACCGGACGACCTCAACATCCGCGCGCTGATCGACCGGGTGAACGAGGGCGTCATCCGCGAGATCATCATCGCCGTCAACGCGACCGTCGAGGGGCAGACCACGGCGCACTATATTACCGATCAGCTCTCCGGCATCGATGTGAAGATCACGCGGCTGGCGCATGGCGTGCCGGTCGGCGGAGAGCTTGATTATCTCGACGAGGGCACGCTGACGGCCGCGCTTCGGGCGCGGACGGTGATTTAGCGTTTAAAGAGGATAACGATGAGCAAGCTCGCCCCCCTCTGGCCTGCCGGCCATCTCCCCCTCAAGGAGGGAGATCGGCAAGTCGCGCCGACGTCGCTCCAATCGCGTCGTTCAGGGTGGCCGGGACCTCGCAACGATTCAATCTCCCCCCTTGAGGGGGAGATGCCCGGCAGGGCAGAGGGGGGTGCCGCCGGGCGGGGTGCCTCCAGACGAGCGGTAGCATTGGCTTTCGCCATATTCACAACCCTCCTCCCCCTCCCCGCGCTCGCCCAAAACCGTCCCGACGTCGAAAAGCAGTTCCAGCGGTGGATCGCCGGCGATCTGGCTCCGGTGGCCAAGAAGGCCGGTATCTCCGAGAAGACGATGAAGGCCGCCTTCCAGGGCATAACGCTCAACTGGGACCTGCCGGACCTGGTGCCGCCGGGTTCGGAGCCGCCGAAGCAGCAGGATCAGAGCCAGGCGGAATTTTCCTCGCCCGGCGCCTATTTTTCCGAAAAGAGGCTGCAGGGGCTGGCCGAGACCGGCCGCGGGCTTGCCTCCACCTATTCGGCGACGCTGAAGAAGATCGAAGCGGTCTATGGCGTGCCGGGCGAGATCGTCGTCGCCATCTGGGGGCGTGAATCCGGGTTCGGCAAGGCGCGGATGCCCTATTCCGCCGTGCAGGTTCTGGCCACCAAGGCCTTCATGTCGACCCGCAGGGACATGTTCCGCGAAGAGCTGATCGCAGCGCTGAAGATGATCGAGCAGGGCGATGTCGATCCGGCGACGATGAAGGGTTCCTGGGCGGGGGCGCTCGGCCAGCCGCAGTTCATGCCGTCGAGCTACCTGAAATATGCTGTCGACTTCGACGGTGACGGTCGCCCGGACATCTGGAATTCGGTGCCGGATGCGCTTGCCTCGATCGCCCACTACCTGCAGAAGGAAGGCTGGCAGCGCGGCCGCGACTGGGGGTTCGAGGTGACGATCCCCGCAAAAGTGTCCTGCGCGCAGGAAGGGCCGGATCTTGCCAAGCCGATCTCCGCCTGGGCGGCAACCGGCATCACCCGCATTTCCGGCAAGGCGTTTCCCGCGGCAGACCTCAAGGCGGACGGCATGATGCTGGTGCCGGCGGGGCGCAACGGACCGGAATTTGTCGTCACGCCGAATTTCTACGTGATCAAGGAATACAACAATTCCGACCTCTATGCGCTGTTCATCGGCAATCTCGCCGACCGGATCGCCTCGGGTGCAGGACCGTTCCAGGCGCCCTGGGGTGATGTCGGCAAGATGCTGCGCTCCGACGTGCTCGCCATGCAGAAGGCGCTGGTCGCCAAGGGTTATGACGTGGGCAATGTCGACGGCCTGCCGGGTTACAAGACCCGCCGTTCGCTCGGCGACTGGCAGGCAAAGAACGGCCTGGCGCCGACATGTTTTCCCGATCCGTCGCTCAAGGGAAAGATCAGATAGTCAGTGGTGCAGGTCGGGGGGCGATTTATGGAATATGTCGTCGCTCGGCGGGATCGCCTGTCGCTCGATCATCCGGTGGACGCGTGGGCCTTCTTCGCCGCGATGAAGACTGCGGATCGCATCCCAGGCCTCGGCATCCGCCTGGGTGCGGCGCTGGTTGTGGCGCACGTAGTCGGCCCAGGTCGCGGTATGATAGGTCTCCGTCCAGATTTCCGGATGTTCCAGATCGCGCATCAGCGCCCATTGCCGCGCACCGTCGCGAATGCGAATACGGCGTCGCTGCGACATCAGCGCCAGGAATTCCGGCACATCCTCGTCGGCGATGGTGTAATCCACCAGGGAAACGATCGGCCCGCTGCGCGGCTGCAGATCGAGGCTCAGCAGCGGCACGTTGAACCGGTTGAGCGGATCGAGATTGGCATCGCTGAACTGTGGCAGCGGCAGGCGCATGCCGATCACGGCGCCAAGCAGCATGACAAGGCTCGACAGTGTGAGCGCGATCGACACTCCGAACGTATCGGACAGGATGCCCCACACCCAGCTGCCGCCGGCAATGCCGCCGAACGTCGCCGTCTGGTAGAAAGAAAGCGCGCGGGCGACCACCCAACGCGGCGTCGAAAGCTGTACCGTCGTGTTGAACAACGACAGAGCCAGCACCCAGCAGGCACCGGGCACGAGGAGGACGATCGCCGTCAGCGCCGTGCTTGAACTCAGGCCTATGATCGCGGCGCTCGCGGCAAAACCCAGAAAGGACAGGCGGACGATCGATTCGCTGGTGAGCTTTTCACGCAGCCGCGAATTTGCCATGGCACCGGCGATGGCACCGACCCCGAAGGCGCCGAGCATGATGCCGTAGGTCAACGGGCCGCCGGAGACCAGGTCGCGGGCGACGATCGGCAGAAGCGCCAGCACGGCGCTCGCCGAAAGACCGAAGACAAGGCCACGGAACAGCACGTTGAGAATGTTGGGCGACATGACGACGTAACCGAGGCCCGCCGAAAGCGCCCGCAGCAGCGTCTCGCGCGGCAGCGCACTGTCGCGACTTTCCGGTCTCCAGCGGATCAAGGCATAGATGAGAGCGAAATAGCTCATCGAATTGACCGCGAACGCCGCGGCGGCGCCGGCAGCCGCTACGATCGCGCCGCCGATCGCGGGTCCGACGCTGCGGGTGATGTTGAAGCCCACGCTGTTGATCGTCACCGCCGCCGGCAGGACCTCGCGAGGTACCATGTCGCCGACCGAGGCCTGCCAGGCCGGGTTGTTGAGCGCTACGCCGCAGCCGAGCAGAAAGGTGAATGTCAAAAGCAGCCAGGGCGTCAGCAGGTCTAGATAGGCAAAGACCGTCAGGGTCAGCGAGACGGTGAGCATGAAGAACTGCGCCGTCAGCATCAGGCTGCGGCGGTTGACGTTGTCGGCAAGCGCGCCGGCAATCAGCGAAAAGAGCATGATCGGCAGCGCGGTCGAGGCCTGGACCAGCGCAACCATGTCCTCGGAATCGGTGATCGAGGTCATCATCCACGCCGCCCCGACGGCCTGGATGAGGCTGCCAAAATTGGAAGCGAGGCTGGCAATCCAGATGGTTCTGAACGTTGGGTGCCTGAAGGGAGCCAGGGTCGATATCCGATCGGGCACTTTTATCCTCGTTCATTCGTGCGTCGTACCAAACGGTTATAGACCCGGCAGAACCAAATTCCAGTCGCCAAAGCCCCGGAATATGCGACTCTTGCAATCGCAAGGCCGAAAGCGTATATGCACCCCATATTCTTGATCGTCCGATGAAGAGTGGGCCCCACCGGACCCGCTCTTTTTTGTTAGGCGATCACTGTAACCCAGACATTGGGCCCAGCTATGGGGCAATGATTGCCGGAGAGCTTATGCCGCAAACCGAATACGAGCCGCGGCTCATCATCGAGACCGGGCTTGACCTCAGGGTCGCCGAGATCATTGAGCCCGTGCTGACCGCCATGGACTATCGTCTGGTGCGTGTGAGGATGCTGAACCAGAACGGCGCGACGCTGCAGATCATGGCCGAGCGCAACGACGGCACCATGGATGTCGAAGGCTGCGAAGCCGTATCCGTGGCGATTTCGCCGGTTCTGGATGTAGAAGATCCCATCGATCGGGAGTATCATCTGGAAGTGTCCTCGCCGGGCATCGACCGCCCGATGGTCCGCAAGTCGGATTTTGCCCGCTGGCTGAACCATCTGGTCAAATGCGAAACGTCGATCATGATCGACAATCGCAAGCGGTTCCGCGGCAGGATCACCGAAAGCGATGCGGACGGTTTCACGATCGAGCGGGATCAGGTCGCCTATGGCGAGGAACCACGGGTGACGATCCCGTTTTCGGCACTGGCCGAGGCAAAGCTCATTCTGACCGACGATCTGATCCGCGACGCGCTTCGGGCCGACAAGCTCGCCAAGGCGCAGGCCGCGAACCAGAACGAAGAAGCAGAAGACGAATAAACCGAACAGAGACTTGTGCCTTTCCCCAGGAAAGGCCTCATCGTTTGACCTACGGAGACCAACGACAATGGCAGTGAGTGCGAACCGGCTTGAACTTCTGCAGATCGCGGATGCAGTGGCGCGCGAAAAGGTCATCGACCGCGAGATCGTGCTGGCTGCGATGGCCGACGCCATCCAGAAGGCTGCCCGCTCCCGCTACGGCTCGGAAACCAATATCCGCGCCGACATCAATTCCAAGACCGGCGAAATCCGGCTCCAGCGTCTGCTGGAAGTCGTCGATCACGCCGAAGACTATGGCACGCAGATCCCGCTGGCTCTGGCGCTCGACCGCAATGTCGATGCCAAGATCGGCGACTTCATCGCCGACCCGCTGCCGCCGATGGATTTCGGCCGTATTGCCGCCCAGTCGGCCAAGCAGGTCATCGTTCAGAAGGTGCGTGAAGCCGAGCGCGACCGCCAGTTCGACGAGTTCAAGGATCGCGTCGGCGAAATCATCAACGGCACCGTCAAGCGCGTCGAATACGGCAACGTCATCGTCGATCTCGGCCGCGGCGAAGGCATCATCCGCCGCGACGAAATGATTCCGCGCGAGAACATGCGTTATGGCGATCGCGTCCGCGCATACGTCTATGATGTCCGCCGCGAACAGCGCGGTCCGCAGATATTCCTGTCGCGTACCCATCCGCAGTTCATGGTGAAGCTGTTCACCATGGAAGTGCCGGAAATCTACGACGGCATCATCCAGATCAAGTCGGTCGCCCGCGATCCGGGCTCGCGCGCCAAGATCGCCGTGATCTCGAACGATAGTTCGATCGATCCGGTCGGCGCCTGCGTCGGTATGCGCGGTTCGCGCGTTCAGGCGGTTGTCGGCGAGCTGCAGGGCGAGAAGATCGACATCATTCCGTGGTCTCAGGATCCGGCGTCGTTCATCGTCAACGCGCTGCAGCCGGCCGAAGTCGCCAAGGTGGTGCTCGACGAGGATGCCGAGCGCATCGAAGTCGTGGTTCCGGACGAGCAGCTGTCGCTTGCCATCGGCCGCCGCGGCCAGAACGTCCGCCTCGCCTCGCAGCTGACCGGCTGGGACATCGACATCATGACGGAGGCCGAGGAGTCGGAGCGACGCCAGAAGGAATTCAACGAGCGCACCAACCTCTTCATGGACGCCCTCGACGTCGACGAAATGGTCGGCCAGGTGCTGGCTTCGGAAGGCTTTGCCCAGGTCGAGGAACTGGCTTACGTCGATCTCGACGAAATCTCCTCGATCGACGGTTTCGACGAAGACACCGCGACCGAAATCCAGACCCGCGCCCGCGAATACCTGGAGCGGATCGAAGCCGAGATGGACGCCAAGCGCAAGGAGCTCGGCGTCGAAGACGAACTGCGGCAGATCAACGGCCTGAACGGCCAGATGCTCGTCGCGCTCGGCGAAGACGGCATCAAGACGATCGAGGACTTTGCCGGCTGCGCCGCCGACGACCTCGTCGGCTGGAGCGAACGCAAGGACGGCGTGACGAAGAAGTTCGAAGGCCTGTTCTCGAAGTTCGACATTTCCCGCGTCGAAGCTGAAAACATGATCGTCCAGGCCCGCCTGTCGGCAGGCTGGATCACCGAGGAAGACCTCGCAAAGGGTGCCGCCGAGCCGGAAGCCGAAGCGGAGGAGGCGGACGCCGTTGAGCAGGAATGATCCCGCTCGCGAATGAGCCGGACCACAATGATGACGGACCTGTCGATGATGACCTGGGCGAGATCGTCGTGAACGACCGTACCTGCATCGTCACCCGCGAGGCGGGATCACCGGAAACGCTGATCCGCTTCGTGGCCGGCCCGAATGGTCAGGTCGTGCCCGATCTGAAGCGTCAGCTTCCGGGCCGCGGCTGCTGGATCAAGGCTGAACGGTCGCTCGTCGACCGGGCGGTTCAGAAAAAGCTCTTCGCCCGGGCCCTCAAGGCCGAGGCGAAGGCGGATGCGGATCTCGGCGCGCTGGTGGATCGCCTGCTCGCCGCCGATCTCGTCGGCATGATGAACATGGCCCGCAAGGCGAGCCAATTCGTCACCGGCGCAACGAAAGTCGATGCCGCTGTGCGCTCAGGTGCTGCGCTCGCGGTGTTCCATGCGGCCGATGCGGCCGCCGATGGAGTGAGGAAAATAGACCAGGCCCGCAAGGCCTGGAAGCTCGGTTCAAATACCGGGGAAGACATTCCGTCCTTTTCGCTCTTTACCAGCGCGGAATTGGACGAAGTGATGGGCCAGAATGCTTTTATCCATGCCTGCGCGCTTGCGGGGCAGGCGGGTGAGGGTGTAGTGAAGCGCGCAAACCTACTTGAACAGTACCGCATGGGCGGTCTGTCCCAGACAAAAGGTGTCGCTGACATGCCGAAACAATGACGCGGTCACCGGCTTTAGCCGGACGCACATCGATATGTACGGATTAAACGACGGGTTCTGATGGCTTCCATCCGTTCCTGTCCGAAGGAACAGGAACGGAATGACCGACAACAAAGACGATAAGACACTCGGCGTAAAGAAGACCCTTACACTGAAGCCATCTGGGATGAGCCAGGGTACCGTCCGCCAGGACATGGGTCGCGGCCGCACCAAGGCCGTCGTCGTCGAAACAGTCAAGCGGCGGCCGACCCGGCCGCTGGACGAAAAGCCTGTAATCACGCCTGCAGCAGCCCCGGCGCCCGCGCCGCGGGTGGTAGAGGCCGTTGCACAGCCGGCCGCTCCCCAGCGCCCAGCACCGCAGCAGCCGGCCGCTCCGGCAGCGCGCGTCCACCAGCCGGGCTCGCAGAACGCACGGCCGCAGCAGAACCAGCGTCCGCCGCAATCCAATCAGCAGCAGCGCCCGCAGCAGCCTAACCAGCCGCAGCGTCCGCAGCAATCCAGCCAGCCGCAGCGTCCACAGCAGCGTCAGGGCGGCGCGGTCCTGCACGACCTTTCCGCCGGCGAGATGGAAGCCCGTCGCCGCGCTTTGATGGAAGCGCAGGCACGCGAAGTCATCGAGGCCAAGCAGCGCGCCGAAGACGAGGCGCGTCGCCTGGTCGAGGAAGAACGCCGCAGAATAGAGGAAGCCGCCGAGGCTGCCCGCCGCGCTGCCGAACCCAAGGTCGAACCGGTCGAGGCTCCTGCCCCGGCCGAGACGCCTGCACCCGCGGTTGCCGAAAAGCCGGCCGAGCGCGCCGCTGGAGCCGCTACCGCCCGTCCGGGCGAAACACGTCCCCAGGCTCCCCGGCCTGCGGCTCCCGGCGCCGCACCTGCGGCACTGCCGGTTGCCGGCCGCCGCAAGGGCGCTGACGAAGAAGACGAAGATCGCGGCCCGCCGCGTGGCGCACCCGGCCGTGGCCGAGTCCCCGTCGCTGCGCCCGCCAAGGTTCCGGCCCGCCCGAAGACCGAAGACGAACGCCGCCGCGGCAAGCTGACGGTGACCACGGTCAGCACGGACGACGACGGCAATGCCCGTGGCCGTTCGATGGCCGCGACCCGCCGCCGGCAGGAGAAATTCCGCCGCAGCCAGATGCAGGAAACGCGCGAAAAGGTCATGCGCGAAGTCATCCTGCCTGAAACCATCACCATTCAGGAACTGTCGCAGCGCATGTCCGAACGCGCCGTCGACGTCATCAAGTACCTGATGAAGGAAGGCCAGATGATGAAGCCGGGCGACGTCATCGACGCCGACCTCGCCGAGATCATTGCCGGCGAATTCGGCCATACCGTCAAGCGTGTTTCCGAATCCGACGTCGAAGAAGGCATCTTCAACGTTGCCGACGACGAAGGCGAAATGGTTTCGCGCCCGCCGGTCGTCACCATCATGGGCCACGTCGACCACGGCAAGACCTCGCTGCTCGACGCCATCCGCCATGCCAACGTGGTCTCCGGCGAAGCCGGCGGCATTACCCAGCATATCGGCGCCTATCAGGTGGAACAGAACGGCCAGAAGATCACCTTCATCGATACCCCCGGCCACGCCGCCTTCACGGCCATGCGTGCCCGTGGTGCTCAGGCGACGGATATCGCAATCCTGGTTGTTGCAGCCGACGACAGCGTGATGCCGCAGACGATCGAATCCATCGCCCATGCCAAGGCAGCGGGTGTTCCGATCATCGTGGCGATCAATAAGATCGACAAGCACGAAGCCAACCCGGACAAGGTTCGCCAGCAGCTTCTGCAGCACGAAGTGTTCGTGGAATCGCTCGGCGGCGAAGTGCTCGACGTCGAAGTGTCGGCCAAGAACAAGGTCAATCTCGACAAGCTGCTCGAAGCCATCCTGCTGCAGGCCGAAATCCTCGACCTCAAGGCTGATCCGAGCCGGACGGCCGAAGGCATCGTCATCGAAGCCCAGCTCGACCGTGGCCGCGGCGCGGTTGCGACCGTGCTCGTCCAGAAGGGCACGCTGAAGCCGGGCCAGATCATCGTCGCCGGCGATCAGTGGGGCCGTGTACGCGCGCTCGTCAACGACAAGGGCGACCATGTGAAGGAAGCCGGTCCGGCCATGCCGGTCGAGGTGCTCGGTCTTTCCGCCACTCCGGCCGCCGGCGACAGGTTCGCCGTGGTCGAGAGCGAAAGCCGTGCCCGCGAGATTTCCGAATATCGCCAGCGGCTTGCCCGCGACAAGGCGGCTGCCCGCCAGTCCGGCCAGCGCGGTTCGCTCGAACAGATGATGAGCCAGCTCCAGAATACCGGCTTGAAGGAATTCCCGCTGGTCATCAAGGGTGACGTGCAGGGTTCGATCGAAGCGATCATCGGCGCACTGGACAAGCTCGGCACCGACGAAGTGCGTGCCCGCATCGTTCATTCGGGTGCCGGCGGCATCACCGAATCGGATATCTCGCTTGCCGAGGCATCCAATGCGGCGATCATCGGCTTCAACGTCCGCGCCAATCCGCAGGCACGAACAGCCGCTGAACGCGAAGGTCTCGAGATCCGCTACTACAACATCATCTACGATCTGGTGGATGACGTGAAGCAGGCGATGTCGGGCCTTCTCTCTCCGGAACGCCGCGAAACCTTCATCGGCAATGCCGAGATTCTGGAAGTGTTCAACATCACCAAGGTCGGCAAGGTCGCCGGTTGCCGTGTCGTCGAGGGCAAGGTCGAGCGTGGAGCGGGCGTCCGCCTTATCCGCGACAACGTCGTTGTCCACGAAGGCAAGCTCAAGACGCTCAAGCGCTTCAAGGACGAAGTCAGCGAAGTGCCGATGGGCCAGGAATGCGGTATGGCGTTCGAGAATTACGAAGACATGCGCGCAGGCGACGTCATCGAATGCTTCCGCGTGGAGCATATCACGCGCTCGCTGTGACCTCCGGCGAACAGCCCGAACAATTACAGGAGCCGCCCGTGACCTTCACGGGCGGCTCCTGGCATTTTGGGTATTCGGTTTCTCGTGAGGAACTGGCCGATGAGGCCCCGTATCTCTCAATCCATAGCCCCCACGGGGCCGACCTCGATATGGTAAAAATTTTCAGCTTCAACCGGAGAGCTCGCGACGGTAAGCATCTACCTATATCCGCATTTTCAGTTTCCGAGGAGGACAACATGCCGATTTCATTCGACCTGACGGGCAAGACGGCGATCGTTACCGGCGCCAATACGGGCCTTGGCCAGGCGATATCCGTGGCGCTGGCGCAGGCCGGCGCTGACGTGGCGCTGGTCGGACGCTCCTCGATGGCCGAGACGGAAGCCGCAGTCAGCGCGGCGGGTGGGCGCAGTCTGTCGATCCAGGCGGACCTTTCGACGCTCGAGCCGGTTGATCGGGTCATCAGCGAAACGGTCGCATGGACGGGGCGTGCCGATATCCTCGTCAACAATGCCGGGATCATCCGCCGGGCCGATGCGATCGATTTCACCGAGGCCGACTGGGACGCGGTGATGGACGTCAACCTGAAGACCGTGTTCTTCCTCTCCCAGGCGTTTGCACGCCGGCTGATCACCGAGGGCAAGGCCGGCAAGATCGTCAACATCGCCTCGCTGCTCTCCTTCCAGGGCGGCATCCGCATCCCTTCCTATACCGCCTCGAAGAGCGGTCTCGCCGGCCTGACCCGATTGCTCGCCTGCGAATGGGCTGGCAAGGGCATCAACGTCAACGCCATTGCGCCGGGTTATTTCTCGACCAACAATACCGAGGCACTGCGTAACGACCCGGACCGCAACGCGGCAATCCTCAGCCGTATTCCGGCCGGACACTGGGGCCAACCGGAAGAGCTCGGCGGAGCCGCCGTATTCCTCGCCTCGCCGGCCTCCGACTATATCCATGGCATCGTGCTGCCGGTCGACGGCGGCTGGTTGGCGCGGTAGACGTCCGTCAGCGCAATTTTCCGGCACAGGGAATGCCGATCCAGCGCAAATGGGGTAATGATCCCGTCCCGCATTAATGTGATCGGCATTCTCAAGATTTATTAGTTGCCATTTCTACTCATGTTTATTATCCGGTAGCTGCAACATCGCGAACCCGGCGGCAGTGGCCGGCGGCGTTCCGATGCCCGTTTCCGTCATCGTCGACCTGGCGCTCCGGCGCTGTCCGCGATGACGAACAGTCCGGAGTATCGCCTGCCATGACCGCTGCCCTGAAGCCCGCCTTTTCGATGCGCCAACCGATGAGGAGCCGGGTTCCGATGGCTCTCGCGGCACTGGCAATAACGGCTTCGATGGTGATGGCACAGACGCCGGCTCCGGATGCGTCAACGCAAGCGCCGCCCCCACCGCAGGCGACCTCACCTTCCGGTGCACACCCGACGCAGGCGGCTCCCGCTCCTGCCGCGCAGGCAGCGCCTACAACCTCCCGCACGGCGCCGAATGAGCCGGCAGCTTCCGCCCCGCAACCCGCCGTTCCGACGGGAGCACCGGCGAGCAATGCTGCCCAGCCAACGCCTGCCGGCCCGGCGCAGACCCCGGCTCAGCCGCCGGCGGCCCGCCAGCCGATCGACATGTTCACGCAGTTCCTGGAGCCTGGACAGCGTTCGGACCTGCCGCACAACCTTTCGCCCTGGGGCATGTTCATGGCGGCCGACTGGGTCGTCAAAAGCGTGATGATCGGGCTCGCATTCGCGTCGCTGACCACCTGGACCGTCTGGCTCGCCAAAACGCTGGAGCTTGCAGGCGCCCGCACCCGCGCCGCTCGGACGCTGAAGGTCATCCGCACCTCCCGCACGCTTTCGGAGGCCGTCGGCGCCGCTGGCGGCCGCGGCGGTCCGGCCGCGCTGATGCTGCGATCCGCGGCAGAAGAAATGCAGCTTTCAGAAGCGGCCCTCGACCATGCCCATGGCGACGGCGTGAAGGAGCGGGTCGGCTCGGCGCTTTCCCGCATCGAGGCCTATGCGGGCCGGCGCATGTCGCGCGGCACCGGCGTGCTTGCAACGATCGGCTCCACCGCCCCGTTCGTCGGCCTGTTCGGCACCGTCTGGGGCATCATGAACGCCTTCATCGGCATTTCGGAATCGCAGACCACCAACCTTGCCGTCGTCGCGCCCGGCATTGCCGAAGCGCTGCTGGCGACCGCGATCGGCCTCGTCGCGGCCATTCCGGCGGTCGTTATCTACAACGTCTTCGCCCGTTCGATCACCGGCTATCGGCAGCTGCTGGCGGATGCCGCGGCGGGTGTGGAACGGCTGGTGAGCCGCGACCTCGATTTCCGCAAGGTTCCTCCGGGCAGCCGCAAGGCGCCGGTCTCGCTGGTGGCAGGAGGCTGACATGGCCGGCGGCATCCGCGAACAGCACGGCGACGAGCTTTCCGAAAACCACGAGATCAACGTGACGCCTTTCATCGACGTCATGCTGGTGCTGCTGATCATCTTCATGGTGGCGGCGCCGCTGGCGACCGTCGACGTCAATGTCGACCTTCCCGCCTCGACCGCAAAGCCCGCCGAACGACCGGAAGAGCCGCTCTACCTGACGGTCAAGGAAGACCTGAGCCTCAATATCGGCAATGACGCGGTGGCGCGCGAGCAGCTTGCCGCGACCCTCGACCGGGTAACCGAGGGCAAGAAGGACACCCGCGTGTTTCTGCGCGCGGACAAGGCGGTCGACTACGGCCAGTTCATGGAGGTCATGAACCTGCTGCGCGATTCCGGCTACCTCAAGATCGCGCTGGTCGGGCTTGAAACGCTCCCGGCACCGGCCGCCCCAGCCGCGATGTCGCCCGCTGGAAACGCTCCTGCGGCCGCACCCGCCGTACCGGCGACCGGAGGCAATCCATGAGCCTCGTCGTCTCGCAGACAGGTCCGGGCGGACGCGTCGGCGAGCTGGCGCTGTGGGGCGCTGCCGGACTGCTGATGCTGACGGTGCATTTCGGCGCCGCGGCCTATCTGATGCGCGAACAACCGGAGGTGCCCGCCGACAACGCACCGCCGGCAGCGATCATGATCGAGCTTGCGCCAGAGCCGGAAGCCGCCAATCCCGAGGAAGAGCAGATCTCTCCTGACATGCAGGAGCAGGAACAGGTGATGAGCGAGCAGGCGGAGCCTGTCGAGGAACCGCAGCCGGAGCCCGTTGAGCAGCCGAGACCCGAACCGACGCCCGAGCCCGTTGCAGAACCTGTCGAGCAGCCGGTCGAACCACCGCTGCAGGAAGTCGCCGAGCCGGTCGAGCCTGAACCGGTGCAGCCGCCCGTGGCGGAGCCACCACCGGAGCCGATCGAGGAGATCAAGCCGGTCGAGGAACAGATGACGGCGGCGCTCGAAAATGTCGAAGTGCCGTTGCCGGTAGTGCGGCCCCTGCCGCCGGTCGCGGAAAAGCCGCCGGAACAGCCGAAAAAGCCGGAGGCCAAAAAGGAACCGGTGAAGAAGGTCCAGAAGCCGAAGCAACAGCAGCAGCAGCAGGCCCGTCCGGACATGGCCGAGGCAAAGATCCAGGCAAAGCAATCGGACCGCACGGCCGCCAGCCAGAATTCCACCAGCTTATTTTCGTTGTCGGTTTCGCCGCAGCAGTGGATGACGCGCGTGAGAACGAAGATTGCTCGCTACGCCCGCAAATGCCCCGGCAACGGAACCGGCATCGTTACGGTCCGCTTCAGCTTCGACGGCAGCGGCAACATCGGCAATGTCTCGGTCGCTGGGTCGTCGGGCAACGCGTCTATCGACGACTATGTCGCATCGGCTGTCCGACGTGCTTCGCCCATCCCTGCGCCGCCTTCCGGTGTTGCAAGTTCACTCAGCCAGCCGGTAAAGTGCGAATAACCGCCTGATTTCCTCGCGGCGTTCGTCCCCGAACCAATCTGGATCTCCAGCATGCACATCACTCTCCCAGAAGCCGAAACGCTTGTTCAGAGCGTTTTCGAAGCCAATGGCGTTCTTGCCGATACCGCCCGATCCGTCGCCCATGCGCTCGTGCATGCGGAAGCTGCCGGACAGTACGGTCATGGCCTGCGCCGCGTTCCCGCCTATATCGGCCAAGCTCGCTCCGGCAAGGTCAACGGCAAGGCGAGACCCGTCGCCACCCGGCCGCGTCCGGCGGCGCTCGTCGTCGATGCGGCGCTCGGTTACGCCTACCCGGCCTTCGATATCGCAGTCGCCGAGCTTCCGAAAATCGCGCGGGAACAAGGCATCGCGCTCGGTGCCATCCATCGCTCTCACCATGCGGGCGTCATGGCGCTGACCGTCGAGCGGTTTGCCGAGCAAGGCCTTGTGGCGCTGATGTTTGCCAATGCGCCGGCCTCGATGGCCGCCTGGGGCGGCAGGAAGCGGCTGTTCGGCACCAACCCGATCGCCTTTGCGACGCCGGTTGCCGGCGAGGATCCGCTGGTCATCGATCTCGCGCTTTCGACCGTCGCCGCTGGCAAGATCATGGCGGCACGCCAGAAGGGCGAGAGCATTCCGGAAGGCTGGGCCTTCGATGCCAACGGCAAGCCCACCACCGATCCGCACGCGGCCCACAAGGGCCTGATGGCGCCCTCGGGCGGCGCCAAGGGTGCGGCGCTGGCGCTGATGGTGGAGGTCCTGTCGGCCGGCCTGACCGGATCTAACTTCTCCTACGAGGCAAGCTCGTTCATGGACGAGAAGGGTCCGCCGCCCTCGGTCGGTCAGACGCTGATTGTCATCGATCCTTCCGCAAGCACCGCCTCGGCTGCCGAGCGGATCGCCGAACTTGCCCACGAGATGGCCTCCGAAGAGGGCGTTCGCCTGCCCGGCCGGCGCGGCCAGAACGCACGCCGGAAGGCGATCGAGCAGGGGCTCGATGTCGAGGACGAGGTGATTTCGGCGATTGGCGCGCTGACCTAGGCCCGCAGCGCTGCCGCCGGCGACTGGCGGTAGGCGAGAACGGCCGGCACGGCGGACAGAACCGCCGATGCGGTAAGCAGGATCAGCGCCATGCGCAGGTCCTCGCCGACAAAGCCGACCGGCAGGATGATGCCGCTCTTGACGGTGAAGGCGTTGGCGATCAGCCGGGCAGCGGCGAGGCCGGTCAGGAAGCCGAGGCCGATGCCGAGCGCGACCAGCAGGAAGAGCTCGAACCAGACGATTGCGAAAACCGACAGCCGCGGCGCGCCAAAAGCCCGCAGCGCACCAATCTGGCGCCGACGCTGGCCGATATGGGTGATGGTGACCAGGACCAAGGCTGCCGCCACCAAGCCCTGCGATCCGGCGGCCACGGCGCTCAGCACCATCTTGGCATCACCGAGCGTCGCATAGAGGCTGGTCAGCACCTCGCCCGGGAAAACCGCGAGCGTATTGCCGTTGCGGTATTCCTGGCGGAGCTTGTAGGCATCGGCAATCGTCTTCGGCTTTACGAGGACCGCCGGAAGACCGGGGGCATCGGCGGCGAAATTCTCGTCGATCGCCGCATCCGCATCGATGGACCCGTGATGATCGTGATCCTCGTCGGCATGCTCATCCGCAGCGGCCGCGGCCTGCGTTACCTGTGCTGCTCCGCCTTCGTGATGCTCTTCGTCCTCGTGCTCGTGCTCATGATCGTGGCCGAGGCCGTGGACGTGCCAGACCGCCTGGATCGGCACCAGAATGGCTCGATCCCAAGGCGTCCCCGTCGGCGGCAGCTTGCCGGTGACGTGGTATACGACGCCCGCATGGGTCTCGCCGCCCATCGCCGCCGTGCCGTGCATGGGCTTGATTTCGGCCCCGACCGGCAGCTTCACTGCCGCCCCGACCACCGCCTCGCCCTCTTTCTCGAACATGCGGCCTGCGGCGAAACCGGAAACGGTGCTGCCGATCAGCGCGCGGGTCGTCCCGACCAAAGGGTAGCCGGCGAAGGAATCGCCGAACCCGACCGGCGCCACCCAGGCGACACGCGGATCCTTCGAGAGTTTTGCCAGCACCTCGCCCGGCATCAGCGGCAGCGGCGCCGGCTGCAGGAAGATCGAAGAGAGCACGAGCTGGGTTTCGCTGCCGGCCGCGCCGATCACCAGATCGAACTTGTCGGCGGCGCGGGCGCTGCCGAGCCGCAGGGCGCGCTCTTGCAGCGTGACGGTGACGCCGAGGGCGGTGGCGAGCGCAACCAGCAGCACAACCACCACAGCGCCAAGCCAGAGGCGGCGCAGATCAGCGGCGATGAAGCGGATCATGCCGCGACCTCTTCGCGAAAACTGTCGGAAATGATACGGCCGGCGCCAAGCGTGATGCGGCGATCGAGCCGGTCGATCAGGCGCTGATCATGGGAAACGACAATCAGAGTGCTTCCGGTTTCGCCGGACATATCCAGAAGCAGCCGGCCGACCGTCTCGCCAGCCTCCACGTCAAGGCTGGCGGTCGGTTCGTCGGCAACGATCACGCCCGGCTTGCGTAACACCGCACGAGCGATCGCCACACGCTGCATCTCGCCGCGTGACATGGTCTCTATCTTCTGGCCCGGACGGGAAAGGCCTACGCTTTTGAGGAGGTCGTGGGCACGGACGATCAACGCCGCATCGGCGACACGGGCCAGCCGCGCCGGCAGAAGCACGTTCTCGACCGCCGAGAGGCCGGGAAAAAGATGGAGATCCTGCATCACGAGGCCGACATGTTCTGCCCGCCAGCGGTCGCGCGCGGTCTCGGAAAGCCGGGCGACATCCTCGCCGCTCCAGACGACCTTTCCGGAGGTGGGGCGCTCAAGCCCGGTGATCACGTTGATGAACGTGCTCTTGCCGGACCCTGAACCGCCGGTGACGGCAACGCGCTCGCCGGCGGCGATCGTCAGAAAATCGACCAGCAAAACCGGGCTGTTCAGCCCGGGGAACGACATGGCCAGATTGTCTATGCGCAAGGAAAGCATGTTCACGCGCCCTGATATGCCGCGTCGCGGATCCTCAGGAGGCTGACAAATCCGGTATCTGGATCTCTCCAGGAGCCGACCTCAAGCGTGCCGCGCACCTCGATCGTTTCGTTCGCCTGGGTGAATGTCTGCTTGCGGTGGAGGTAGATGACGACGATATTGTCCGGCCAGTCCGCATCTGAGGAGCAGAAGGGGCAAAGCGCCATCGGCACTTCGGTCAGCACGAAGAAAGCCGCTTCCGCTTTCAGCGGCGGCGCCATGAACCCGCGGATCGCCACTTCGCGGCCCGCCAGCTTCTTCACCTTGTCGGAAAATTCCAGGCCGAGAACGCTGTACCTGCCATAGAGTTCGTTAAAACCGAGGTCATCGGCAGCGGCGGCGGAACGGGCTGCCGCAAGCAGCGGAGCTGCGGCGGCGGCCAGGCCGAGCACGGAGCGGCGGCTGAAACCCTTTGAAAAGAGCTTTTCCATGAAACCCTCCTGAAACGCTATTCCCGGCCGCGTTTCGGCCGGGAGCGTTGTTCTACCACGGGTGCGGCGGGGCGTCAGACCTTAGTTGGTCTGCTTGGTGCCGAGCGCGAAAGTATCGGCGAGCACCTTGTAGATGTCGCTTTCTTCCATATAGCCCTTGAAGCCTTCCGAACCGGGGCCGGACGACTGCAGGACGACGTCGTCGACGGAGTGAACGCCGCTGTCGCTGCTCTTCGGGAGATTGCCCTGAACGAAGACCGCGCCAGGCACGTTCTTGTATTGCTCATTGGCAACGTATTCCTTCTTCTCGTTCTGGATCGCCGGAACGAACGGGCCATCCATTTTCGGGCGGAAGGTTTCGTAGTGGTCCGGGCCGTTGGTGGCGGCAAGGAACAGCCGGCGCGAAACGTCGATCTTGTCCGGATAACCGTCGCCGTTTTCGTCCTTGTAGTTGGGGAAGCCGGCTTCGGCATAAGTGCCGACCTTTTCGCGCATCTCGGTGCCCGGCTTGTCGTCGTCAACCGTGCCGATGATCGAAACGCCATGGGTGTGGTCGCCGGTGACAACGATCAGCGTGTCGGGATGGGTCTTCTGGAATTCGCGGGCAACCGCGATCGCTTGGTCGAATTCGATGGTTTCGATGACGGCACGGTCCCAGTCGAGCGGATGGGACATCTTGTCGATCGAGGATCCTTCGACCATCAGGAAGAAACCATCCTGATCCTTGGAAAGACGATCGAGGGCGACCTTGGTCATGGCGACCAGACCCGGCTGGTTCGGATACTTTTCGACGGTTCCCTTCTTCAGGAATTCGCGGTCAAGCGTGACGTCCATGTTGCCAGGATGGAAGAGGCCGAGCAGCAACCCATTGGCGTTTGCGCCGGCTGCAAGTTCGTTCTTGTCGGTGGCCAGCGTGTAGCCGGCATCCTTGAAGAGCTTGACATAATCCTTGTCGTCCTTGCGCTTCGAGCCGGCAGTCGCCTGCGGCAGGAAATACGCAGAACCGCCGCCGAGCACCACGTCCGGCTTGACGCCTAGCAGCATGCCGACGACATCGGCCTTGTCGTTGCGGTTACGGGTGTGGGAGACGACGGCGGCAGGCGTCGCGTCCTCGATTTCGGAGGTGGCGACGATACCGATCGACTTGCCGGTCTGGCGGCGAAGTGCTTCAGCAATCGTTTCGACCTTGGGGTCGTCCAGCGAGTCCGGCGTGCGGTCGGCATAAACGCCGATCGCGTTCACGGCGGTCTTGTGACCGGTCATGTAGGCCGACATCGTGTTGGCCGAGTCGGTGTCGACGGCGTTGGTCGCCGAGGTGCCGACGAAGGCCATGTGATCGAGGTCGTCCATGGCGAGACGGCCGTTGGCCTTGCCTTCGGTCATGCCCTTGGACATGATGCGGGCAGCTGTGCGATGCGCGACCGAAAGGCCATCGCCGAGCATGAAGATGATATTCTTGGCCTTCGGGGCAGAACCCGTGCCGTAGACATTCCAGGTGACGGTCTTGGTCTCGGAACCGGCCGAAATCTCGACCTTGTAATCGCCGGCGGTGGCGATGGTCAGGCCGCGCAGGATGACGGCAGAACCGAGGATCTTGTCCTTGTTCTTTTCTTCCGCAACGAACTGGACTTCCTTGCCGAGAACAGTCTTGTAATCCTGGCCATTGACGGTGATCTTGACATCTTCCGGCTTAACGACGGAGTTGAACTCGACCTTGAAATCGAAGGGGGAGCCGCTGAGGATCGTGGCGCGATCCAGCGGATAAACGGTGGCAGCCTGGGCGGCGCCGGCCAGCGCGGTCGAAACGACCAGAGCGGCAAAAATCTTGCGCATAGTAACCTCACGAAAAGTTCAAAGGGAAGGCGAGGTTTCGTATATCGGCGGTGCGTGACACCTACGTGACGCCAATCACAGATCGCGGCACCTCGGCTGTCGTAAGGCAAAAACAATGTTTTGAAGGAAATCCTGCTCCAGAAACGGGAAAAGCCTGGCGCGGGAGGAGGGTGCGCCAGGCTTTAAACTTGATCGACAACTGGGAGGAGGAGGATGTTGTCGATCCGTATCAGGCAACACTGGGAGGAGGAGTGCGTCGCCCGATGGCCAAACATATAGGCTAATCGTTTAAGCAGGCCAAGCCACTTGGTTGCAATGCAGCAATGCGTTAGGCGCAAGGCTGAGCAAATGCCCGCGCAGAATTCGATCGCTCATTGAAACACATATATGAGCGCAAGCGGTGCGGCCTTCCCAAGATCACCATATCCCTGGCCGAAAACGTGGTTTATAGCGAATCTTTGCAGACAGGCAGACGGAGACGGACATGGCAGAGATCAGGTATCATGAAAGCGATATTCCGGCAGTCGCTGCAGCCCGGTATACCGGGGCGATCGCCATCGATACGGAAACGCTCGGCCTCGTGCCGCGCCGCGACCGGCTGTGCGTCGTACAGCTTTCGCCGGGCGACGGTTCGGCAGACGTGATCCGCATCGCGGCCGGGCAGAGCGAGGCTCCCAATCTCGTCGCCATGCTCGCCGATCCGTCGCGCCAGAAGATCTTCCATTACGGCCGCTTCGACATCGCCGTGCTCTTCCATACGTTCGGCGTGACCACGACGCCGGTGTTCTGCACCAAGATCGCCTCGCGGCTGACCCGCACCTACACGGACCGGCACGGGCTCAAGGACAATCTCAAGGAAATGCTCGACGTCGACGTTTCCAAGGCGCAGCAGCAATCCGACTGGGCAGCCGAGGTGCTTTCGCCGGCGCAACTCGAATATGCGGCCTCCGACGTGCTCCACCTGCATGCGCTGCGCGACAAGCTGACCTACCGCCTCGTGCGCGACAAGCGCGCCGAACTGGCCCAGGCCTGTTTCGAATTCCTGCCGACGCGGGCGAAGCTGGACCTGCTGGGCTGGGAAGAGGCCGATATCTTCGCCCATAGCTGATGGGCTGACCGGCGGATGGATCAAGGCTATCGCGAACGACCGGCGGCACACGAGACCGGGCCTTATCTAGAGCCGCTGCGAATTGTTATTCGCAGCGCACTGGCACCGCTTCCGTGGTGGCTTTCAGAATTCATCCTGTTCGGCCTGAAACAGGCCTGGGCCTGCCTGTTCGCGGCGATGATGCTGGCGCTGCTGCTCATCACCAAAGTCATCTGGCAACCGGGTTGGCCGGTCCATCGCTACGATTTCCTGTTCCTCGCCGCCCTGACGGTCCAGATCTTGTTCCTGCGCTTCAAGATGGAAAGCTGGGAGGAAGCCCGGGTCATCCTCGTCTACCACGTCACGGGAACCGTGATGGAGATATTCAAGGTCCATATGGGGTCATGGGCCTATCCGGAAACGTCGCTTCTCCAGATCGGCGGCGTGCCGTTGTTTTCCGGCTTCATGTATGCGGCAGTCGGCTCCTTCATGGCCCGCACGATCCGCATCTTCGACATGCGCTTCAGCCATTATCCGCCAATTTGGCAGACAGGGCTTCTGGCGATCGCCATTTATGCCAATTTCTTCAGCCATCATTTTCTGCCGGACATCCGCTATCTTCTGTTTGCGGCGACCGTGATCGTGTTCCGGCGGGTGAACATCCATTTCACCACCGACAGGACGACTTTGCGGATGCCGCTGGTGCTTGCCGCGTTTCTTTCCTCGGCCTTCCTCTGGCTTGCGGAGAATATCGGAACGCTGACGGGCACCTGGATCTATCCGACACAGAAGACCTGGCACATAGTATCCTTCGGCAAGCTTGGATCCTGGTATCTGCTTCTCTACGTGAGTTTTGTGCTGGTGACGCTGGTGGTGAAGCCGCGGCCGCCCGAATAGATAAAGGGTGACATAAGTTCTAGCCACCCGGTAACGTCTCGTTAACCCTTCAAATCTAGTTTTGCTTGGCGGTGTACCTTTCGACGAGACCGGATTTCGGGCCATGTTGCTTCCTACCCAGCAGACTTTTGGGCTTGCCGCGACCAACATGATGCGGTCGATGCTCGACAGTATCGAGGAACAGCGAAAGAAAGACGAAGAACAGCGGACCGGCAAGAAGAGCGATCCGATTGTCGAAGCCCGGATCAGCGCCAGCGAAGACGCCCGGCGCGCGCGCGACAAGATCACCTCCGCGCTTTTCGGCGTCAACAAAACCGACCCCAACGAATTGAAGATCGAGCTCGTCGACCGCCTGGCGACCAAGCTCGGCATCGATACCGACGAAGCGCGCTCCTCCTACAAGCTCGGGAAAGCGCTGGAAGATGCGCTGAAGGAGATGATGCCGGACGAGGTCGGCAAACTCGCCGAAGACCTCGGCCTCGACGACATCGGCATCTCCATGGACACGCTGCTGGCGGCGATCAAGAACCCCTACGGCGACGACAACCAGCGCTTGATGGACGGCCTCAACCGCAAGGCCAATGGCGGCAAGCTCGACACGGAAGTCGAGCGCGTCGTGCAGCGGCTCGAAGACGTCGCCGATCCGAAGACGCTCGAAGAACTGAAGCTCGGTCCGCAGGGCTACGATCCGACCCGTGTCGAAGATGCCGGAACCCGCGCCGAACGCCAGGCCGACATCCAGGCGGCGGAGGCCGGCAAGAAGCTTGAGGACGTTCAGAAGGTTCAGGACGTCATCGAGAAGACGAATGACAAGGCGACAGCTGCGCCGGCTGCCGATGGCACCGGCGATACGCCTGCCGTCGACGACACCGCGCTGCTGGCCCTCTTCGCCGCGGCGGCCGAACAGGTCGCCAATACCGATACGGACGACGCGGGCGACAGCCTCGTCTCCGACGATCAATCCGCCAAGGGCGACTCCGTCACCGATGAGGTCCTGGCAGACAATGAAGCGCCGACCAATGAAATGGCGGCGAGCGCAATCGAGGAGCTTGCCGCCGACAGCGCCGAAAAATCCCAGGCCGACATCTTTTCGGTGCGGGTGGACGAAATCGGCATTTATGAATTGTTGAAGAAGAAGTTGGCTGCGTGATCCAGCAATAACCCCCAATCTCCCCTCATCTGCATCGTAATGGATCATTTTCGCTGACCTGTCGGCGAAAACGGGAATGCGTTAGCGAGTTGTTAACCTTTTTGCCCCACAGTCATCCTGTGTATCGGCACTGGCGACGCCATGAGGCGTTCCGGTCGCAACGCCGTATCGTTGCGAAAAGACAAGAACCCTTCGGCCGAGCTGTCCTATCGTCTCTATCAGACATTGGAGCGGACGATGCTGCCGCCGGTTCGTACCAGTTCATTCGTCGACTACCAGACACCTTCGCAGCAACCGATGCTGCGTCAGCGGATCGACGTGGCCAATGCCGCGGCGAACAGCGGGTTGATCGGTTCTTCGCCGATGTCGGCGGGGCGGCTGGATATCCTTTCGCTCTCGGCGCAGCTTCAGCTCGCGCAGGGATTTTCCATCTTCGCCGAGACCATCGGCCGGCTGATCAAGGTGCCGCGCCGCGAAGGCGAAGCGTTGGCGGATTATGCCCAGCGCCTCTCAGACGCGGTCAAGGCGATGAACCCAGCCGAGAAGGCGGCTCTCGAGCGGACGCTCAACCAGCTCGTCAAGGGTATTTCGCTGCGCCTGCTCGTGGAAATCCTCAACAATCCCGCAAGTCCGGAAGCCGCCCGCATCGCCATACAGCTGGAGACCGCGCAGCTGCTCGACCGCGATCTCGCCGCCAAGGCTGTCGTCAGCTCCTATCGGCAGAATGCCGGAGCGGAACAGGCGCCGAGCCCGTTGCCACAGACAGCGAATGCCGCGCCATCTGCGTCCGGCCAAACTTCCGTCCTCGTGCACACGGCAGAGGTTGGCCCTCCAGGCGCCCAGCCCGGCGAGGACACTGCGATCGACGGAGCTTTGCCGGGGGAGATTGCCGCAGAAGCAGCTACGCAGGATGCAGAAGCAGCGCCCGTTGCGGCGACAATTTCCAGCGCTGCTCAGAATCCGGCCATGCTTTCCGCCGAGATCGACGCATTGCCGGGCCCCATCGACGAGAATGCCTCGCCGGTAAGTGCCGAGACAGATCCGGACGCCGCACCTGTCTCGGCATCCGCGCAGGAAGCGGCCGAAGTCGCCGAGAGCGAAACCCCGGAGCTTGCTGCCGTGCGGGCCGAAGATGCGCCGGAGAGCACATCTGCGGCGCGTGCCAACGAAGGTCGGCAGATCGCGAGTGCCGTTCCAGGCGATCGGCGCGGCTCTCAACCCGTCTTTTATGATGGGCCGGCGCTGGCCCGGCTTTCCCAGCGCGGCCTCGAACAGCAAGGCGGCGCGCGTGCGCTCAATACGGAGAAGATGGCGAACGGCGCGACGACCATATGGCTTGCGGACGTGCTTGCCGACGCCACCAGCGACCTTCTCGACAGCCTGCCGGTTGCGGCTAAACAATTGCCGGAACAACAGGCGCTGCAGCAGTTGACCGACAGGGAGCTTATCGGGAAATCCGCCCTGCAGGCGGGCGAGGCAGCGGGCGCCGCCATGGCAAAGCCTGCGCAGCCGGCCACCGACGAACCGTCAAGCACAGGTTCAACGGGCCGCACCGGCGGTACTTCCGCGAATGCAGCCGGCCCGTCTACGGGTGCGACGGAAGTCGCCGAACAGCTTGCTCTCCCGATCGCCCTGCCGCCGATGTTTCGCGAAGGCGTCGCCCTGCCCTATGTCGCCTATCCGCCGGAAGAACGCGAGCGGGACCCCGAGGAGCGCAAGACGAAGGCGATCTCCAAGACCGACGAGGACGGCGAACAGCAGCATTCCGCCGGCGAGCAGGCGTTCAGCGAAGAGCGCCCGGATGACGGCGACGGCCAGGAAGACCACGGCGACGATGCTTCGAAGGAAGCCACCGAAGATGCGGACCGGGCGAACGACCTCTATTGGCGCATGGCCGGCTGGACCTGATTTCGATCCGCAAAAACTGCGCATGAAAAAACCGCCGGACTTGCATCCGGCGGTTTTCGATTTCTAAAAGGCGTCGATTACTCGTTGTTGCCGCGATTCTTCAGAGCCGCGCCGAGGATGTCGCCGAGCGAAGCGCCAGAGTCGGACGAACCGAACTGAGCGACGGCTTCCTTCTCTTCTGCGATCTCCAGAGCCTTGATCGACAGCATGACCTTGCGGTCCTTCTTGGAGAAGTTGACGATGCGGGCATCGAAGACCTGACCAACCGAGAAACGCTCCGGACGCTGATCGTCGCGATCGCGTGCCAGGTCGTTGCGGCGGATGAAGGAGGTGATGTCTTCGTGGTTGACGAGACGAACCTCTACACCACCATCGTTGACGGCGATGACTTCGCACGAAACGACGGCATTCTTGCGCAGGTCGCCGGAAGCGGCTGCTTCACCGACCGAGTCCTTGCCGAGCTGCTTGATGCCGAGCGAGATGCGCTCCTTGTCGACGTCCACATCAAGAACGACAGCCTTGACGACGTCGCCCTTGTTGAACTCCTCGATGACCTGTTCGCCCGGACGGTTCCAGTCGAGGTCGGAGAGGTGGACCATGCCGTCGACATCGCCTTCGAGGCCGATGAACAGGCCGAATTCGGTCTTGTTCTTGACTTCGCCTTCGACTTCAGTGCCGGCCGGATGGCTGTAGGCAAATGCCTGCCACGGATTTTCGAGCGTCTGCTTCAGGCCAAGCGAGATACGGCGCTTGGACGGATCGACTTCGAGAACGACCACGTCAACATCCTGCGTCGTGGACAGAATCTTGCCGGGATGAACGTTCTTCTTGGTCCAGGACATTTCAGAAATGTGGATGAGGCCTTCGATGCCCGGCTCCAGCTCGACGAATGCACCGTAGTCGGTGATGTTCGTGACGGTACCGGAAATCTTCTTGCCGACCGGATACTTGGCGGCAATGCCATCCCACGGATCCGACTCGAGCTGCTTCATGCCGAGCGAGATGCGGTGGGTTTCCTGGTTGATGCGGATGATCTGTACCTTGACCTGCTGGCCGATGGACAGGATTTCCGACGGATGGTTCACACGGCGCCAGGCCATGTCGGTGACGTGCAGCAGGCCGTCGATGCCGCCGAGGTCAACGAACGCACCGTAATCGGTGATGTTCTTGACGACGCCGTCGACAACCTGGCCTTCTTCGAGGTTCTGAACGATTTCAGAACGCTGCTCGGCGCGGGACTCTTCGAGAACCGTGCGGCGCGAAACCACGATGTTGCCGCGGCGCTTGTCCATCTTGAGGATTTCGAAGGGCTGCGGGTTGTGCATGAGCGGAGTGACGTCGCGGATCGGACGGATGTCGACCTGGCTACGCGGCAGGAAGGCAACAGCGCCGTCGAGATCGACGGTGAAGCCACCCTTGACCTGGTTGAAGATGACGCCTTCGACGCGCTCGCCAGCTTCGAACTTGAGTTCGAGCTTGACCCAGCTTTCTTCGCGGCGAGCCTTCTCGCGCGACAGAACTGCTTCGCCCAGCGCGTTTTCGATGCGCTCGACATAGACTTCGACTTCGTCGCCGACCTTCAGCGAACCGTCCTTGCCCTTGGCACCGAATTCCTTGAGCGCGATGCGACCTTCGACCTTGAGGCCGACGTCAACGACGGCCATGTCCTTTTCGATCCCGGTGACGATGCCCTTTGTGACATAGCCTTCCGCCAGATCGTTGGAAGCGAAGGATTCTTCGAGAAGGGCTGCGAAGTCCTCCCGCGTGGGGTTAGATACTGCCATGAAATCTCCTGAGGTACCCGATACGGGCCCATACAGCGCCGGTGGTTCGTGTTGCACATGCCCAAAAGTTCGGGTCCGCCTCCCTCATCGGAATGATCCGGGGGAGGCAATCCGGCGCGGGGACCGAACCTCGGGCTATTCTATTTCGCTATTCTCACTCGATTGTCTCTTCAGGGCGGCGTCGATGATGGACTTCGCTGCCCGAAACGCGGCCTCTATACTCATTTCCGAGGTATCAAGCAAGTGCGCATCGTCGGCGGGCTTCAGAGGACTATCGGACCGGCCCATGTCGCGTTCGTCGCGTTTCTTCACGTCTGCGAAGATCGCACCGTAATCCGCCTCGCCGCCCTTGCCGACGATCTCGTCGTAACGGCGCCTTGCCCTCACATCAGCGGACGCGGTGACATAGAGCTTCACCGGCGCATCGGGACAGACGACCGTGCCGATATCGCGCCCGTCGAGCACCGTTCCCGGCTGCCTCAGGGAAAAGGCACGCTGCGCCTCCACCAGAGCCCGGCGGACCGACGGCATGACCGCGATCTTCGAGGCCGCCTCGCCGATCGCATGCGCGGACAATATATCGCGATCGAGGCCGGCCAGTTCAACCTCACGGGCCATCTTCCCGGCGACCTTCTCGTCGTCGAGCGGCAGGCCTGCATCGAGCAGCGCCTTAGCGGTAGCGCGATAGGTCAGCCCCGTATCCAGATGGTGAAATCCGTAGGCGTCGGCGATCTGGCGCGACAACGTGCCCTTGCCGGCGGCTGCGGGACCGTCGATGGCGATGACGATTGCTGGCTTGGACTTCAAACTCATGCTTCCCGAATCGCCCCGGGTGTGACCAGCAGACCGATCGGATAGGTCCCGATCAGCGCATACTGAGTTCCGAGATCCTTTTCGCGAAAATGCGGCGGCTGGTACATGTTTTTCAACCTCTTATCAGTCCCGAGCGGAGAGACGGCAGGCCGGCCCATTGCGGTAAAATTTCCCCGTCGTCACTAACATAAAGCCTGCCACCGGTCACCGTATTCGCTCTTATGAGGTCCATGAAAAGTTTGTCTTTGACATCAAAGAGCGCAGGCCTTATGGGGACCGGCTTAGATTTTCACCCTATAAGGCCGCTGTCCAAGCGGCGCGCCGAAATATTCGGCCATCTCATGAGGCTCTGACTGTGGCAAAAGCGGAACTCGGAACCAAGCGGACCGACCCCGATACCGGCAAGAAATTCTACGACCTGAACCGCGATCCGGTCGTTTCCCCCTATTCCGGCAAATCCTGGCCGCTGTCCTTCTTCGAGGAGCACAGCGCCGCCAAGAAGATGGAACAGGCCGAGGAAGAAGACGTCCAGGAAGTCGATACCGAAAATCCGGAAGTCGAACTCGTATCGCTCGAAGAGGGCGACGAGGCAGCCAGCGGCGACGATATCCCGGATATCGGCGATGACGACGATGTCGATATCGGCGATGACGACGACGATACCTTCCTGGAAGCCGACGAAGATGAAGACGACGACGACATGTCGGGCATCATCGGCGTGACCGGCGACGACGACGAAGTCTGATCCGATATCCAAGTTAAGGCCCGGCAATTCAATAAAAATTGCCGGGCGCACAAAATACGGCTTGCACTCTCCGTAAACCGGAAGTAATAAGCCGCCACTCCAACGGGGCAGCGCTCAATAAGCGTCCTGCGGGAGTTCCCAGGACCGGAAAATACCGGACCACCCTGATGGGGCTATAGCTCAGCTGGGAGAGCGCTTGCATGGCATGCAAGAGGTCAGCGGTTCGATCCCGCTTAGCTCCACCAATCCTCCTATGGACGATTATTCTCCTTTAAATTCACCCGGTTACGGAAACTCGCAGGGTGACTGCGTACCCCGCCGTGTACCCCATTTGCGTACCCCGTACCACCGAGCGCCCCCTACGTTCGATTCCTTCCAGGACTGAGGAGCCCCCAGCAGGTTCCACGGGCGGCTTGGCGTGACCAGCAGGTTTGCTGCGATTTGTTCCACCATCATTGCCGTGGTCCCTTCTGGAGGCTCCCGCCTCCACGTCTTCCCGTAGGGCGGAAGGCGCAGCGCAAACATGGGACATAAATATCATGCGCAACATCCTCACCGGCATGACCGAAACTGCTCATCATCTTGCCTTGGCTCTTAGGGATGCCCTTTCGCGTCACTTCTCGCTAAGCATCGGCGGTGACATGCCCGGTCTTTTCGTGAAGGTGCCGTTCACCTCGTTTAGCGCCTGGGCCGAGTGGGGCGCTCCCCATGCCGGGTATGGCACCGAGCGAGCGAGTGCGACGGACATTGAGTTCTTCCTCGGGACCGTCAGGGGCGTCTTATCCGTCGAAAAGACGGTCGAACAGCACGGGGCATAGACTGGGCAAGCCTGGGTCGTCTCAATTTCCGCCCACCATAGACAACTCATGACGCGAAATCGTCCCGCGTGAGCTGTTTTGGATTGTGCCTCAACAGGCCACCCTCGGCGTTCCTAGTGAATGCTGGCGGTGGCCTTTCCCATTTCTAAGGACCACTCATGGCAAACAACAGCACACCGGCATGGCTCCGGTATTCTAACAGCGCGGCTAAGCGCAACCTTCCGCTTGACCCTCGGCTGGTGAACTCCCTCGGCTTCCTGGAAGACATGGGTATCCAGATGGAGGTTTTCAGCGGTGGGCAGGTCACCAAGGCTGAGGCCGCGCAAGGCAAAGGGAGTCGTACTGGCTCCGTCCGACACGACCACGGCGGTGCCGCTGATGTCTTCTTCTACAAGGATGGCAGGAAGCTCGACTGGGCAAGGCCCGAGGATGTCCCTGTGTTCCAGGATATCGTCCGGAAGGCGAGGGCCTCAGGCGTAACCGGTTTCGGCGCGGGCCAGGGCTACATGCAACCCGGCTCCATGCACATCGGCTTTGGCTCCCCCACGGTATGGGGTGCTAACGGCGATAGCGCCAATGCGCCCAAGTGGCTCAGCGATGCCTTCCACGGTGTCCCGGCGACCGAGATCAAGGAGCCCACGAGGCTCACCTTCTCAAACCCTGGGCCGGACCAGCCGCAGTCCAACTTCACCGTGGGCTCTCCCGAGAACACCGTGTCCGTCATGAGCAGCACCCAGCCTGTCCTCCCGACCACCATGGAGGAGGACCGCGTTGCTGCCCAGGCCCGCGAGGATGCCTTGCCTGATACGACCATCTGGCAGGGCGTGAAGGATGCCGTGAACACCGATTGGTCGCTCTCGGCTATCTGGCAGGACAAACCCGAGGCGAAGCCTGACCCTAACTTCCGGCTCGACCCGAAGACGATGGACGAGCTAACCAAGGGTATCCCGGAACAATACTGGGACCGCTTCGGTGACGCTCAATCCTTGGTCCATGCGGAAGGGATGAGGAACTCCCTGGTCAAGCAGATGGAAGCCGAGCAGCGCCTAGCCTCTCTCGGTTGGGGTGGTGTGGGTCTTAGGGTGGCCGCAGGGGTAACCGACCCGCTCGCCTGGGCCGCTGCTGCTGGTATCTCCGCAGCTACGCTTGGCACCGGGGCACCGGCTGCGGTGGCTGCTAGGTTCGGCAAGGTCGGGCAGCTCGCCCTAACGGCTGCTGAGGGCGGGGCCGGTGCCGCCGTTTCGGAAGGCATCCTCTATGCGAATAAGCCCACCGCCGAGGAAGCCGATCTTTGGTGGGGGGTGGGAACCGGCATGCTCCTCGGGGGTGCCTTTGGTGCCCTGGCGAAAAACCCGGCAACACTGGCCGAAGCCCAGCAGTTCCAGAAGATTGGCCGGAACATGCACAATGGCACGGCCATGTCACCGCCCGGTGGCTCGACAGCGGGTGCGATGCAGGTGAACCCCAGGGAACCCCTGAGGCTCGATACCGCTGACATCGTGCGAGACGCTGAAAGGCCCGATGTCTTCGACGCGGGTGGTCTTCGTTTCGACAGCGCGTACTCGCTCAAGAGTTCCGAGAACGATCTCACGTCGATGATCGGCAACGTGATCGTTGAGGATGCTGCCCGAAACAAAAGCGGCATCACCCCCATTGGCGCGTCCGAGGTCCAGGCTCTCCTCCACGGAAGGGCCGAGGCGAAATGGGCGTCCTCCAATCAAGCCAACTGGAAGCAGTTTAGGGAGCGTAATCCCGACGCAAGCCGGGATGAGTTCCATCAACAGGTGACAGCCTACGTTCGCGATCATGACCTCATGGTGGACTATGACCCTGCGGTGAAAGCCCAGGGAGCGGTCCTCAAGGATATCCTGGGCACCTATGCCGAGACTGCGGCGAACCCTGGGGTTATCGACGGTCGCACCATGCGGGCCGTTCGGGGTTTCGAGGGCCTCACCCGGAATGACCACTACGTTCCGCGAATCTTCGATCTCGGGTCCATCCAGGACCATCTCACGAAGTTCGGGCACAAGACCCTCTCGGGCCTCGTATCGCGGGCAATGAGAGAGGTGAACGACGAGATCACCGAAGAGCTGGCCGACAAGTTCGCCTACAATTACATCAAGAAGCTCCACTCCCTTTCCGCAGGGGAGCTACAGCAGATGTCCCGTGCGTTCTCGGGGGAAGACCTGGACGCCCTCAAGGCGAACCTCATCCAGGACACCGACCTTTCCGAGGCCGACATCGATACCCTTATCGGTCACATGAAGCCGGGGAAGAAGGACGGTGCCAGCCGTCACGGCAAGACCCGCATGTTCTATGACGAGAACTTCGGTGCGATGCTCCCGTATTCCAATGGGGAAACCGGGGCAAAGTTCGTTCGCATCTCCGACCTCTTCATCAACGATGCGGATACGCTCCTTCGCAGCTACTCCCGGCAAATGTCGGGCCGCATTGCCATGGCTAGGATGGAGATCAAGAACCCGAAGTGGCAACCGGGCGACATGGCGGATGAATACTTCGTCCAGGGCGTAACCTCGGATGGCGAATGGAATACCCTGATGGATAAGGTCCGTGACGTGGGGGACCAAAAAGGCATCCATGGCAAGACCAAACAGGACGTTGACCGGCTCAACTGGATCTATAACACCATCGTTGGCAAGCCCACCTGGAACGAGGGGTCCGACTGGAACCAGTTCCTCCGGATGGCCCGCGACTACAACTTCGTCCGCGTCATGGGGCAAGTCGGCTTCGCCCAGCTCTCGGAAGCCATGAACACGGTCTCCCAGCTCGGGCTCAAAGCGTCCTTCACCAACGTCCCTTCGTTCCGTGCCATGTGGCGCAATGCGAAGACCGGGAAGCTTGATGATGCTCTTGCCCAGGAATGGGAGGACATCACGGGCGGCGGTGCTGACTGGGTTCGCCATGCCACCCACCGCAGGGAGGACGTGTTCGATAACCCGCTCGATACCTGGAACAACCCGGTCCTGGAGAAGGTGGATGACTTCCTCCACCAGGGCAAGCGGGCGGTGTCCGCGATGTCAGGTATGGCTCCGGTGAACACCGCACTCCAGCGTTGGACTGGCCGGTCAATCATGAACAAGTTCGCCTTGATGGCCCAGGGCCGCACCAAGATGAACCCCCGCCGCCTGGAGGCTCTCGCCCTGGATGAGCGTAGGGCCGAGGCGATCTATGAGAACATCCGCAATCACGCGACCTTCGACAAAGGGCGGCTCAAGGCGCTGAACCTCGACAAGTGGGTCGACCGGGAAGCCGTGGCAAACTTCGAGACGGCTGCGTTCCGACTGAGCCGGTCGATCATCCAGGAGAATGACATCGGCCAGATGGCCATGTGGATGTCCGCGCCTCTGGCAAGGACGTTCCTCCAGTTCCGGTCCTTCGTCCTCGCAGCTTATACGAAGCAGACGCTACAGGGCTTGAACTTCCGGGATACCGCTACCGCAGCGGCGTTCCTAGCCACCACGTTCGCGGCCTCTATGTCCTACATGATGCGGACCTACGCAGGCTCGGTCGGTCGAAGTGATCGTGAGAAATATCTTGAGGAGCGGCTATCGCTGGGCAGTCTCGCGGCTGCTGGTATCCAGAACTCCTCTTGGGCGAGTGTGATGCCGATGGCGATTGACACCTTCCTTGTAAGCCCCATGACCGGCAGCCCCGTGTTTGATGCGAGATCAACGCAACTGGGCTCCGACGCGATTTTGGGCAATCCTTCGGCCGACCTCGCTAAGGGTGTGATGGATACACTGGGGGTAGCAGGGAAGGTTGCACACGGGGGGAGCTTCTCCCAATTGGATGCCCGCACCATTGCGCGTGTGTTGCCTTTTCAGAACCTCAATGGCGTAGCCCAGCTTTTGTCAGCCTTCATACATCCGTTGCCCGAATGGTCGCGAGACCCGCGGCGGTGACAAGCTCCGAACGCAACACAGCAACTCATGAAGCCCCGGTCCGCAAGGCCGGGGTTTTTCTTTCCCAGCCTCCTTGGCGAACAAACCGACAGGAAACTATGACAGACAGTAATCTTCCTTCCATGGCCATGATAATGGCGGGCCGTCACTACGCGATCTTTAGCGATGGCGCGTGTCCAGGAAACCCAGGTCGCGGCGGATGGGGTGTTCTCCTCCAACTTCGCGAGGGTGAGCGAGTTATTAAGCAGGCAGCATTTGCAGGCTACCAGCGACCGAACACCACCAACATCCGAATGGAAATGACGGCAGCACTCATGGGGATTTCTCGGCTAACCAAAGAGCCCGAGACAGCAGCCCTCGTGGTGATGGACAACAAAATGATCGTGGATGCTATGACGCTTGGCGGGTTCCACAAATGGAAGGCGGCGGGCTGGCTGAAGGGCACAAAGCCGCTACCGAACGGCGACCTTTGGGAAAAAATCGATAACGCCATCGGGAAGCGTCTCGTCCACTGGCAGTGGGTCCGGGGCCACGTTGGCCACACTCAGAATGAGATTGCCAATATGTTGGCCACGAACGCGGCGGCTGGCCTGTACCTGAGCGAAGGTCGCAGCGTCCGTCAGATGCACGGCGACTTGTTCTTCTAGCCGCCACAAAGAGCCGGTGCATCGATCACCACCCACCATAGGAGGGAGGCCCCTCTCCCGCCCCGCCCAAACATTACTTAGGTCTGTCCCGAGCAGGCCCTCTGATCTTCATCCCAACAGCACTGCCGTGGCCTCACCGGCAACGGCTTCTGTATGCGACACCCGCAAGGACTTCCATGAACCACCATCAACGACCCGGCCCGGGAGAAGCGGACACGCTCACCGTCCGCCTATCGGTTCCCGGGGATATCACCTATCTAGCCCCAAGGCTGCGCAAGACCGACCTCGACAGTATTCTAGCAGCAGGTTCCCCTTCCGCCGCAAAGAGCCTGAAAGATGGTCTCGCCCTATCCGACATTTGCCTCACCGCGATAGACGAATGCAGCGCTCCGGTCTTCATGTTCGGCACCGTGCCGTATCCGCGAGACCACACAGTTGCTCAGGTCTGGCTAATGGCAAGCGATGAGATCGACAGTCACAGACGCGCGCTCAACAGGTTGGCAGTCCGTTATCTGGAGGTTTTCCACCGGAAGTACCGCATCCTGAGTAACGCCGTCGATTGCCGCAACATCAACCATCTCCGCTGGCTTCGTTGGCGGGGCTTCCACTTTGTACGGACGTTGACCGGCTATGGTCCCGGTAAGCTCTCTTTCACTGAAATCACCAGCATAAGGAAAGCGTCATGTGCGAACCTGTTACAATGATGGCCGCCGCGTTGGGGGCTTTGCAGACAGGCATGGAGTTCGTCGGTGCCCAGCAGCAGGCGAAGCAGCAGAACGCGTTGGTTCGCCAGAACCAAAGGGCTGCGAACGAAAATCTAGTCCGGGAATATGCTGACGTTCAGACGCGGCAAATCCAGGAAGAAGATGCCGCCGCTGCTCAGAAGCAAGACCTCTCCCGTGAAGCCCGTGCCGCCCGTGCGACCACCATGGCCGCTGCTGGTGAAGCAGGTGTTTCCGGTCTCTCGGTCGATGCCCTGCTTGCAGACGTTTACGGTAAAGAGGCCACGGCCAAGGACCGCATATCGCAGAACACCGGCTTCACCACCGCGAACCTCACTCGCGAGATGGACGGTCTCAAGGCGAAAGCCAAAGACCGCATCAACTCCATGCCATGGGCTTCCGGGCCTAGCCCGTTTGCAGCCGCCCTCAAGATCGGTGGCATCGGCCTGGATGGCTACACCAGCTACAAAAAGCGGACCCAGCCCACCTAAACATCAGCCTGAACTGAATGAGGGTCACAGTGCGCCTCACCGTGACCCTCCCTCTTACCCTCTAGCGAAGGGGCCGTGCCGTCAAAGACCGACGCATCAAAGTTAGCGTAATCAATACCGGTCGCCAAGTGACCAGTGGCGCCGGCTTGCAGCAAGCACAGGAGCCCTGATCATGGGCTATGGAACGACCGAACGTGGCCCAAAAAGAATGACCGCAGCTGCCACGAGTGCCAGCCCGCCGCCTGTCAAATCCCACTTGTCCGGTTGATGACCTTCGGCCAACCATAGCCACAGCAGCGAAGCCATGATGTAAACGCCGCCGTACGCTGCGTAAGCACGGCCCGCATTCTCACTAGGGGCTAGTGTCAGGAGGTACGCGAAAGCCACGAGTGCCGCGCATCCGGGCGCGAGCCACCAGATGGATTTCCCCATGCGCAACCACGCCCAAAAGGCGAAGCATCCCACGATTTCAGCGATAGCAGCCCCGACGTAAATCAGGGCTGCTGTAAGATATACCTGCATTTTTCCTCAATCGATAGGGCGTTCACATTCGCCCCACCGTGGCACGGCATCAACCCGCATGGCTAGGGGAAGTGTCACTGCTTGCGGTTTTACATCCCGCATCCGGTGCACAAGCACAGGCCTTAGCTGCCTGCCGTTTCCGCCACCGATATCCAACGAAAAGCCCGCTCCCTGCGATCAGTAGAACAGCGAGCCCCCCTTGTCCCACCAGTGTTAGTCCAGCACCGCCCGCCGCCAGTGCTGCGACGACCATGGGGGTGATGACGGGAAGGCAACAGGCCACGCAGGCAGCCACGACAACGCCACCAGTGGCAGCAGTCGCCCCGATCTTCCGTTTCCAGCTCATGCCCAAGCCTCCGCCAGCTCAGGCGCAAAGTGCGCGAACAATTCATCAGCGGCATCCGCGGTGGACGCGGGAGCGGTTATGACCAGTTCGACCTTCGACGCGTCATGGCTAAGCGCAAACTCCAGAAATGCGCAGCATTCGGCTTCCTTGGCGACAAGGTCTTGTACCTCTGCCAGAGCGTCCCCCGTGTACGTTAGGTAAAGGCGCAGCGGCTCGCGCCGACTGGACAGCAGCGAACGACGCGCAAGTGCCTGAATGCTTGCGACCCGTCCCTTAAAATCCCCTGCGCCCAAGGTGCAAGCAATAGCAAGGGCCGTTTCATTCGCGTCGTTGGTGGCAGGGCTGCAGGCCGAACAGCAGGCCGAAGCGGATGGGCTTATCACATTCATGGTAGGCTCCTTTGTATCACTCTAGCGCCACCCTACTCCTTCAAGTAACTTGAAGGGCAATAGGAGATTTCGCGATGAACACACATCCCAGAGGACTGACCATCGGAGCCTTAGCCAGCGCGAGCGGCGTTTCGACACCCACCATCCGGTACTACGAAGAAATCGGACTTTTACCATCGGCGCACCGCACCGCGAGCGGGCAACGGGTCTATGATCAATCCGACATCGCGCGCATCACGTTCATGAAGCGGTGCCGTGATTTTGGGTTCAGCATCGAACAGGTACGCGTTTTGGCCGGCTTGTCAGTGAGTAGCGACAAGGACTGCACCGAAGTTCGTGACATTGCCCGGGCCCACCTACAGGACTTGCGCGAACGGCTGGAGGAGCTTCGTGCGCTGGAGCGAAGCATGAGCAATTTTGTAGAAGCATGCGATACGGTTTGCGCGGGGGGTGTGGGGGTCGATTGCGTGATTTTCAAAGACCTATCCGACCCAAATAACACATGCTGCTAGCGCCCCTAAATGTCGAAAAAATCCGAGGCGGCAATCGATAGGAAGGCTCGGGCGCGTCCCCCCGTGCCCCTGGGGGCGCACAGAATAGCTCGGGCGAGCGCGTAGGCGCGGCTACAGCCCTTCCCGCCAATGATCAAGTCTTGACGTTCCATTGCCGCTTGGCATCTTTCCGCTCACGCACAAGAGGTAACCAATGGAAATGATAACGGAACACCGAAGGGTGCCAAAGCGCATCCGTGGACTTCGCGAATTGTTCGAGCGCCTGGAGGTTTTCCGAGAGCTTCGCTCAGAGATGCCAATGCAGACTGCCTCGGTCTTCCTCGCGATAGCCATTAAGCCAGGGCTCTTGCAGCGTGACCTTCCCGACATGCTTGGTCTCAGCCAGTCGTCGGTGTCCCGAAACGTTCATGCGCTATCTAGCAGTGACCGCAATGGAAAACCTGGGTTGGGCTTGGTGACGCAACGGGTAGGTCCACTGGGGGCAAAGTCGCCAGTGCTGCATCTCACGAAGGCAGGGAAGCAACTGGCTGAGCGCCTAATGCTTGGGGATGCCTCCGCTGTCCGATAAGGTATAGCCATAGCGGACAGCGCTCGCCATCCGAATTCGCGTCCTATATGGTTGACATCCGACTTATGAGACACTATTCCGATTTCATCTTAGACCTTATCGGACAAAAGGTGTCTCATGAAAATCGGCTATGCTCGCGTCTCCTCCACCGGCCAAAACGAAACCGCACAGGTGGACATCCTAAGCCGTCACGGTGCGGAGGAAGTCTTCATCGAGAAGGCAAGCGGCACTAGCCGTGATGGCCGCCTAAAGCTCGCAGAGGCCATCCGCTTCGCCCGCAAGGGGGACGCCCTGATGGTGACGCGCCTCGACCGCCTAGCGCGCTCCGTGCCCGATCTACACGCCATCGCCCAGGAGCTACAGGCAAAGGGTGTGGACCTCATCGCCACCGAGCAGAACATCGACACAACGACACCCACCGGACGCCTGATGTTCAACATGCTGGGCGCGATTGCCGAGTTCGAGACGGACCTCCGGAAAGAGCGCCAGCTTGAAGGCATCGCCAAGGCGAAAGAAGAAGGGCGCTACAAGGGGCGTCCTGTGACGGTCGATGGGGATGCGATAAGGGGCGCGCTGGCCTCTGGAGATAGACCGATGGCCGTGGCGAAGAGGTTCAATGTAGCCCGCTCAACGGTATATCGGATGATGGCTGAGCCAAGCTGAGCCGATAGTATCCGGAGACGCCTATCCGTCGGGGTGTCTACTTGTTTTCTACTGAGCGTGAATAATCAATTGGGTCTTATCGTAGAGTTTTTATTTCCTACTTGATCGAAAAAATGAAATAACACGGTTCTCACTGGGTACTGGCTATGATCAACTTCAAATCATTACAAATTCACGGTTGGAGGCAATTTGATACCGTCAATTTAGACCTGACTAAGCAGATAACAGTTTTAACTGGCCAAATGGCTGCGGTAAAACCACACTATTAAATCTGCTGATACGGCACTTTGGCTGGAGTTTGAACTTCATCTCGACCCCGCTGTCTAGCAAACGAAGCGCGCGGCGAATTTGGTCCGACCTTTATAGGCAAGAAGATAGTGCCGATGTCGATGAAACCGTTAACAATCAGGTCAGGATTGGCGAGATTGGCTATTCAAACGATACTGTCTGCTCTCTAACCACCAACACCGAAGTAGCTGCCCAGTACGAGATTCAGTTTCAGGGTATGCAGACCGTGGTTGGTCTCCACATTCCATCTCATCGACCTGTCGCTTCCTACACAAGTGTGCCGCATATCCCAACAGACCCGAGGACGGCGACACAGGAATACCAACAATTTCAGCAACTACTAATTCAGTTCTACGGCGGCCATCGCTCTGACAATCCCGGAAAAATCCAAAAGCAATCCCTAATCTCTTTTGCCGTATTTGGTGAAGGCAACTCGTCTGTGACGCCGAATCTGCCCATCATGCATCATTATCAGAAGTTTCAGGAAGTATTGCGCAACGTGTTGCCGCAATCGCTAGGATTCAAGTACATCGAGATACGCATGCCGGAAGTCGTTCTGGTGACTGATTCGGGTGATTTCACCCTCGATGCGATGTCTGGTGGTATAAATGCGATCTTTAGCATCGCTTGGCAGATACATATGTTCGCGCAAGACCAGCTTGATTTCATCGTGACAATTGACGAACCAGAAACCCATCTTCACCCAAGCATGCAGAGAACGCTTTTACCGAGCTTAGCAAAGGCATTTCCACAGGCGAAGTTCATCATCTCCACCCACAGTCCGTTTATCGTCTCCAGCTTTCCAGACGCCAACGTCTATGCCCTGGTTAGGAACGATAGAGCGAGGGTCGAATCCATATTGCTGGATCTTCGGGACCTCTCGGGAACCCCGAACGAAGTGCTCCGAGAAATTCTTGACGTCGGCTCCAACCTACCTGTGTGGGTCGAAGAGGCAGTCGGTAAGGTGATCGACGATACGGCCAACCTTCCTCCTGAGGAAAAAGCTAGGGCGATCATGACCCAGCTAGAACGCCTTGGCATCGCAAATGCAATCGCTGAATACGGGAACAGAGTAGCCGATGCGAAACCTTGACAAGCTTCCGATTCCGGAAGTCTTGAACGACAACTGGATCCAATGGACTGAGCAGTACAAATCCGACAAAACGAGCGCAACGAAAAAGTATCGCTACCGTCACTCCGACATCAAATCCACTTTGGTAGAAGAAACAAAAAGCAAGTGCGCGTATTGTGAAAGCAAGATCGGACACAATACTCCTGGTGATGTCGAACATAAAACTCCATCCAGTGTTAATATTGATTTACACTTCGATTGGACAAATCTGACGATTGCCTGCACAGAATGTAATCGCAGAAAGCTCACTTACTTTGATGCACAGAAGCCCTTTCTCGACCCCTATGACGGCGATGTCGAAAATCGGGTTATTCATCTCGGTCCAGTTGTAGGATGGCAACCTGGGGATGAGCCTGCTGAAATATCGGTAAGGACGCTGGAACTGCATGACAACAGCAGAGCAGGACTGATCAAAAGAAAGATCGAAGCCATTGATCATCTAAATAATCTGGTAGCGCGATATCATCAGGTCGACGGCGTCATGAAGGAACTGCTTTTGTTGTCAATCCAAAAGTTGAAGAGCAAGGAAGCCGAGTACTCAGGGATGTTAAAGGCAGTCTGCGATAATTACGGGATATAGCTCAAGCGGGCTGTGTTGTGAGTAATGGGATAGGCCACCTAACTTTGCCGTTAGTTTCGTCACCAGAACAGGTAGGGCCGTCTCTTTTCGTCACCGGGCATCGTCTTGATCCGCCTGCGGGCTTCCTCTCTGTCCAGCCCACTGCGCGCCGATTCCTTTGCAGAAAACCCATTGCGCGACGAACGGCGAACTCGCGACCTCCTTCATGTTTCTGCGGACATGCAGAGCGAAGACATCAAAAGGAAAGTTGTCACTCAGTTGCTGTCTCCGATGACGGCAGCTTTACCGCCTCCACACATGCTCTAGCCTGCTCGATGGCCGGACCTGCGGAATAAAGGCCAAGTGTCATCCCGTGGCGCTTATGTCCAACTACCGCAGCGATTATACTCTCGGGCTGCCCTGCCCGCTCGGCCTTGGTAATGAACCACCGGCGGAACGAGTGAAAATTGATCAGAGAACGCCGTCGCCCATCTAGCTCCTCCCGGACACCAATAGAGCGGGCATAAGCCGTGAATTGATTAGAAGTTTTGAAGGACCTCTCCCGCTTTGTCTCTGCTTTTTGCGGCCCTGGCCATTCAGGGAAAAATGGATCGTCGGGCTTCTTGTCCCTGACTCGGCGTTCCACAATTTCATGCAGATCGGGATGGATTGGGCACAGCCTTTCCGCCTTCTCCTTCTTCTGTGGCTTGAAGACGAAGACTCCTTCCTTCAGGCAGTCCTTAACCCGAAGGCAAACGATGGGGTCCAGGCGGCACCCCGTAAGAGCTGCAATCCGCATCAGGTCGTGCATGGCTTGGGTGGTATCGCCGTCTAACAGCTTCACCATTTCCTCGTCTGTGAATGGCCTCTCTTTCTCATCATGAGCGACAGGTGGGGGAGCCAAGGACAGGCCGCGCCATACGTCCATCGGAACCTCTTCTCGCTTCTCCAGCCATTGCCAAAAACGCGAGAGCCGATTGATGTATTTGTTGAGCGTGACCGGAGAGAGTTTGGGCTCCATGCCTTGGAGGTCATCCACGAAACGAACTGCCGCCTTCTTGCTTGGGAATGATTGGAGGAACGGCTCGACATCCTTCTCATCGCACCATCGCTTCAAGAGCTTGATCGCTCGCTCATCGTCGGCCTTCGTGCGCGGCTTCACCTGGAGCTGAGCCATATACTGCCCGTGAAGCTCGTCGAACGGCGTGGCCTTCCCGGCGACCATTTTGGCGAACCGCTGAGCCTGCTTGACCTTCCCCGGCTCGAACAACGGCTCCTCTTCGCCGGTGATTGGGTCCACGTCGATGCCGATGGGCTTCCCGAGAACCGCATCGATTGTGACACCTATGCCAGCGTCGATAGCATCTAGCTCTCTATCGGTTACTGCTCGCTGGCGCTGCCGATGGAACTCAACGGCGATGGACCGCAAATCACCAATGCCTTCTGCGGCTGCTGCCTCGGCGATTCGCGCGCGCATCTCGTTTACGATTGGCCACTTGAGCTGGTTTGCAATCGTGAGACTGTCAGTATTTAGAGGATGCTTCAATCTCGAAGCACCAAGCCGAGCCTGGAGCGCCCTGGGGACTGCAACGGAAACCCTCCACTTGCCTCGGTGCTGCTCCAGATATTGCCGGTCGTTCGCTGCTGATCTCGCCATAAACTGCTCGTTGCGTACCCCAGTACGTACCCCATTGACGTACCACTATGGCGTTGGTATATCGCAACAATATTGATTTTCAACGGAAAATTTGAATGGCAGGTTACTCCCCGCTTAGCTCCACCAAACTTCCACTGTGAAATCAAATGTTTGATGTGGCCAGAGGGTTGCCACAAATCAACGATGATGGGTCTGGGAGGCATCAGGAAACAACGCCGCGCTCAAGACATATCCCCAACCTTTCGCCTGCCATGCATGCTAGTACGGTACGGTGGGAGCAAGCGTCACCTAACCAGACTTGCCATATCGCAATATGAACCTTTGGGCGTCTTTACAGTTGATTCGCAAATCACATATAGAATTGTATCAAGGTCAAGTGTGACCACGTTGGAGAATTTGGCTGTCATGGCTCATTACGCCTGGACAAGCAGAACATGACTTACGTACCGAACATTCCGGACTGGTTTCTTACGCGAAAAGCGGCGCAAGTCACCGCTTTTTTTGCATTGAAGTCTGGTGGGGAAATCAACATCCTCAAAGCTACAAAGCTGATTTATCTTGCCGACCGTCTCAGCCTGGAGCGTAGAGATTTTCCGATAACGAACGACACATATGTGTCTATGAAGTTCGGTCCGGTAAACTCTTACACCTACAGCTATATGAACGGCGCAGCGCCGACGCGCCAAGAAGATTGGCTTGAGTTCATCTCTCCTCGGCGACACGAAAATCTCATGCTGTCACAACAGATCGAAATTGGCGATCTGGATGAGCTTAGCCGGGGCGACATCAAGTTGCTTGAAGAAACCTGGGGCAAGTTCAAAGACATTGATCGATTTGCTTTAGCTGATTGGACACATGAATTTTGTCCCGAATGGAAAGACCCGGCGGGCTCCTCAATCCCAATCGAATTGGCACGGATATTCCAAGTGCTCGAAAAGAATGACCCGGTTGATCTAGCTGAAGACCTCCAAACCGAACGGCGGATGATAGCTGCGTTCAGAGCCGCATGAGCTATGTTCCCTATAAGACAGCATCGTTTCTAGGGCCTATCAACGAGGTCCATCATCTCTTTGCGGTGATGAACAATCCGTGCGCGGACTCTCAATGTCTGCTTATCAACATTACTTCGATTAGGCCTGGGAAATATCACGATCCAGCGTGCGAATTGGATGTTGGTGACCACGCGTTCATACGACATCCTAGCTACGTTCTCTATCGTCTCGCGGAAACCATGCGAGCCGATCGCATCGGTAAGTTTGTCGATCTTAATTACTATCTCACCAAGGATGATTGGGAGCCTGTAATATTTCAGCGAATCGTCAATGGGATAAGGAATTCAGATGATACGAAACCCCGCGTCATTAAATACGCTGACGAAAACCTCATTGGTTAGCAACTAGCGCGAACAAGAATCCAGCGCGACGTCTGTTTACCCCCCGCTATGTGCGTAGTGAACTCGTCCTTCGGCTACAAACAACCCCGTCTCGTGCTCCCGCTCGCCATTCGCGCTATCTCACCATCAAAGTCGGGTGCGGGCGATTGACCCGCAGTCTACGGGTCTGTTTGCGATCGCGGACTTCCCTCTGACGCTCGGCCTTTCGCTCCAATTCGGCCAGGCTCGTGCAGGCCAGGCTGTCGACGGCAAGCTCGTCCAGGTATTGCCGTCGGCGTGCGGCGGCCATCTGCCGGATGCGAATATGCCGGCGAGAACCGCAACGATTGCCAGAACGAACATTAGAGCGACCATCAGCGCCTCCTGTCACTGCGATCGCCTCCTGTCACTGCGATAACGTGCGGGAAAGGATAAAGTTTGGCAATCATAGTCCCGGGACCTTCACATCGCATCACATCCCTTGGCTCAAGGGAGGCTTCGCTGAAAGGGGGGCTTTGCTCAGGCCTTCCTGCTGAGGGCGCGGCCGCGACGTCGGTCGAGCGAGGCTGCGCCTTGCAGTGCGGCCAGGATGACGATCACGCCGATCACCACCCTCACCTCGGGCACCTCGCCGAAGAAGACGTAGCCGGTGACGGTGACGAAGACGATCGAGAGGTAGCCGACGGGCGCGAGCACGCTGGCATCGGCGATCCGGTAGGCGCGCAGGAAACAATACTGGCCGAGCTGGGCGAGGAAACCGATGCCGAGCAGCGGAATCCAGTCGAAGGGCATGACCGGTTTCCAGGTGAAGACGGCGGGCACGGCGGTGATGACGGCGAGCCCGACCGTGTAGAAGACCATCATCACGGTGGTGTTCTCGTCCTTCAGCGCCCGGGTCTGGATGATCGCCAGCGACCCGAAGACGACCGAAACCAGCACAACGATCACCTCGATATCGAAGCTCGACGTGCCGGGCGCCATGACGATCAGCACGCCGATGAAGGCAAGGCCGGCGCCGAGCCAGCGGATGCGGCTCACCGTTTCGCCGAGCATCGCAACCGCCATGGCCATGGTGATCAGCGGCCGGGAGAAGCCGACCGCATTGACCATGGCGAGCGGCAGCATGGTGATGGCGAGGAAATTGCTGGTCAGCGCCACCGCATTGCAGGAGATGCGAAAGATATTCCGCCACGGATGTTTGACCCTACGCATCTCGGCGCGATGCCGCCAGATCAGCGGCAGGATGAACAGGAGCCCGATCATCGCCCGGATGAAGACGAGCTGGAAGGCCGGATAGGTCGCTCCCTGCGCCTTCACCAGCGCCGTCATGCCGCCGGAGACCAGCGTCATGTCGAGAAGCAGCCAGCCGATGCCGGTGCGGGCGTTTGAGGCCCGCTCCCGGTCGGTCTCCTCGCCTTCCGATTCGGGGACTGCCTCCGTGCTCACGCCGGCTGCACGAGGTTCGCCATCAGCCGGAAGGCGCCGGGCACGAGCTTGTCGAGCTGGTGATGCAGCACGAGGCTGGTATGGGTGTGTCGGCCGCGGCCGATGGCAGCGGAGATCAGCGCGCCCTTGAGCGGCTGTTCGTTGGCATCGTGCATGGCCAGAAGCGGCTCATAGGCGTCATCCCAGCGGGAGACGAAATAGAGGCCGCGCTCCTTGTCCCATCCCTGCCAGTCTTCGGGGCCGATGACGTTCGGCCCTTTAAGCAGCATATGGTCTGGCGCCAGCACGGTGACTTCGGCCTTCGGATCGGTCACGCGCCAGCGCAGCGACGGCGAGCCGATCTCGATGCGGCGGACCGGGGTCTCGTCCGGATCCCAGCCATCGGTCGGACGGTGATACAGGGTCACGAGGTGGCCGCCCTCCTCCACGAAGCGATGCAGGCGCTCGGTGGCGGCGGCAAGATCCTTGCGGATGCCGAAGGCGAAGATGCCGACGACGATCGTGGTGAAGCGCGACAGATCACCGGATAGCGCCTGGGCGTCGAGTTCGGTGACATCGAGGCCCATGCGGGCAAGCCACATGCCGACACGATCGGCGCCGCCGCCGACATAACCGATCCGCGCGCCCTCGGGCAGCTTGAGGTCAACCGACAGGATTTTCAGCGTGGCGGGCGCGCGAAAACTGGTGCGGCCGATATGCCGGTAAGCGATCGGCGTGACCTGGAAGGCCGGGTGGCCGTCGACCTGCGGTTCGAGCTCGACGAGGCCGGGTTTGGCCGCATCGGTCGGGGAGGCGATCCAGCCACCATCGGTCTTCTTCATCACCCAGCCGGCGGGCGTCTTGAAGGAGACGGGTGCGTTGACGCCGGAGACATTGGCCTTGATCGGCCATTCCGTCTGCTTCGTGCCGAGGGGCACGAGCAGCGCATCCGGCAGCAGGGTCAGCGACTGGGCGGGCGTTACCGCAAACGGCTCTTCGAGATCGAAAGTGCCGGAGACCGTACGGCCGCCGATCTCCGCCGAGATTTTTACATGCGCGTGGCCGTTGCCGCCGAGCGCCGACCAGGCGGGCAGGTAGAGGCCGGAGAGCGGCGCGTCCAATGCTGCCGTCAGCGCGAATACGCGGTCGTTGGCGAGCGACTGGACGGAGGACGATACGCCCGCCGGCAGAACCGGGACGACATCGACCTTGTGGTTCGAAGCGCCTTCGCCAAGCTCGACGGTGAGCGCCGCCGCACCTCCTGGAGAAATGACGGAGGGATCTGCATAGGCGCGTTCGAAGATCGCGGCCGCATCGAGGATGGCAGCATCGATTTCCGTCTGCTTGCGGGCGATGCGGTGGCCCTGCAGGGTCGCAAACTCTTCCGGTGCGGAGGAGGCTACGATGTCCAGCCAGCCGGTGGCCTCGGTCAGCGCCCTGATGATCGCATCGCGATCCGGGAAGGCCGCGGAAGCCACGGCAATGGCGGCGTCCGCGCAGCGCAGGGCTTCCGCCACGTTGGCGGGCAGGCCGGCGAAACCGGCAAGGACGGTCAGCGATGCCGGCAGGTCCTCGAGCACCGACTGCTCGGATTTCGAGCGCGTAGCGGAGAGCTTCAGGTGCAGCTGCCAGTCCTTTTCCGGACGTTTCGGCCAGTGACCCATGCCCTGGGAGGCATGGTAATACCGTGACCATTCGCCGATCCGGTCATAGTCCGCGCCGGTGGCCGGATCGCGGCCCTTGGCCAGAACCGTGACCGTTGTATCCGGCGGCGGCACTTCGTCGTCATAGGTATCGCCGCCGCCTGACCAGGCCGGCAGGTAATATTTGGCGACCTTCCAGGGCTTCAGGCCCTCGGCGAAATGTTCCGGATAGGCATTGGGGTCGGCTGCGAGCGTAATCGCCGTCTCGGCGGCGCGGGTCATGGCGCGGTGATGGCCGTGCTGGCCGGGGACATCAAGGAAGGTCGGGATGACGATATCCGGGCGTTCCATGCGGTAGGCGCGCACCAGGCGCTCGACCGTGCGGGCTTCGCCCCAGCGGGTGAAGGTGGCGTCGCCATCCTTGGAGAAGCCGAAATCATGGACCGGATCGGTCGGGCCGTGGCCGAGCCAGGAGACGTCGCCGTCGATCGCGTGGGCCGCCTCTTCCAGTTCGCGGGAACGGATCACCCCGAGCGGGCCGAGACGTTCGGGGCCGAGCGCGTTCTGGCCGCCTTCGCCGCGTGTCGAGCAGGCGACGATGACGCGCATGCCGAGGCCGAGGCGGAACCAGGCGAGCATGCCATTCTGCTCGTCGTCGGGGTGGGCGCCGGTATTCATCATCGTGACCGTCGACTTCAGCCGCGAAAGCTTGCGATGAAGCCGGACGAGCGAGGGATCGGCCATCTGCCGTTCGATGCGTTCGCGGGCGGTCAGCATGAAAATTCTCCTCAATATGTCATGCGGGAATATCGGCAAGCGCGGCAAGCGAGGTCTCCAGCTTGGGCGTCACCATGTCGAAAAGCGGAAGGGCGGCAGCACCGAGCGCTGCCGTCAATTGTCCCGTCTGGCCGCGCAGCACGCGGGGCAGATCGCGCTGCCTGCGGCTCGCGACCGAGGTCGGCAGATTGCCCATGCGAGCGACGATGTCCTCGATGATCGCATCCGGCAGCGCTCCACCGAGGATGACGGTCTGTGGGTCGAGGATGTTTTCGAGCATGGCGACCATCGGGCCGAGATAGGTCGCCGCCTCGTCGATCCATTCCTCGACGACCGGGTGGCGATCCGCGTGCAGCGTCTCGAGATCGGAAAACTCGGTGTCGGAAATACCGACGCAACTCAGCTTTTCCTTCAGCACATAGGCGGAAACATAACCTTCCAGGCAGCCGAGTTGGCCGCAGGAGGGGCAGGGCCTGCCCTTCGGCACGACGGTGACATGGCCGATCTCGCCGGCATTGCCGAAGGCGCCGCGATAGGGCGCGCCGTCCTGGATGATGCCGAGGCCGATACCGACGCCGAAATAGATCATGCAGAAATTGGAGATCGCCAGGCCTGCGCCGAACAGCCGCTCGCCGACGGCCGCCGCCGTCGCGTCGTTTTCGACGATCACCGTATGGCCGCAGGCTTCACTGAGCGCCTGGGCGGCGTCGAGCCCCGCCCAACCTGGCAGCGTCGTCGGGCCGACCGAGGTCATGCCGTCGATCTCGAAAGGACCGGGCATGACGACGCCGGTGCCGAGCAGCTTTGCACCGACCAGTTCGGTGACGGCGGCAAGCTCCGCGGCAAATGCGGAAAGGATATGCCCGGGAGTGGTATCCTTGAGCGGCGTGATGCGCTTTGCCCGAAGTCCGCCAGACAGGTCGAGCGCCACCGTCACCATATGGTCGGCGGCTATTTCGACGCCGATGGTGGCGCCGCCCTCGGGATTGACAGCGAACTGGATAGGCGGCTGGCCGCGGCCGGATTTCAGCCGGCCCATTTCCATCAGCAGCCCCTCTCCCGCCAGTTCGTCGACGATATTGGCAACGGCCTGGGGCGTCAGTTGCGTCAGCTTTGCAATATGGGCGCGACCGAGCGAACCGTGGCGGCGCACCACATCCAGCACGACGCGACGGTTGTGCTCACGGCTGCGTTCAGGGTTCTTGCCGATGGCCACCGGGTGTGTGCCGATCGTGTGTATGGTCATTTCGCCCACCTTCGGTTGGCAGAATTCATAACGCCGGGAAGCGGTACGCCGCAATAGAATAATTCAAGTAAATTATCTTATTGACAAACGACCCCACTCAGGAAACCGTAAGGGTAGGGCTGGGGCATAGCGCCGCAGCACGTCAAAGGGAGGCTCGCCTCCCGAAAACCAATAAACGCGTCGGGCTGCAGGTCGCATCCGAATGCAGGGAACAATCAGACCCCAAGACCGGAGCACCCGGCGGGGCAAATGGAGGCTCACATGCGCAAGGCAACTTTGTTCGCCGGTCTCGTCGCCGGTTTCAGCACATTCGCATTTAATGCCGCACAGGCGGTCGAAATCGAATACTGGCAGTATGTCTTCGACACGCGTGTGAAGGCGATGGACCAGCTCATCACCGAGTTCCAGAAGGCCAATCCGGGCATCACGGTCAAGCAGGTCACCTTCCCCTATGCCGACTACCAGACGCGTGTGATCGCCGCCAACATGGCCGGCAATGGTCCCGACATCATGCAGCTGTTCTATGGCTGGCTCGACAAGTTCGTCGCCGGCGGCCTCCTCGCTCCGCTTCCGAAGGATGCGTTCCCGCAAGCCAAGATCGAAAGCGAGTTCTTCCCGATCGTCAAGGCGATGAAGCGCGGCGACGATTATTACGGCCTGCCGACCGCCGTGCGCTCGCTCGCCCTGTTCTACAACAAGAAGCTCTTCACCGAGGCCGGCCTCGACCCGAACAACCCGCCGAAGACGCTCGACGAATATGTCGCCGCCGCGCAGAAGATCGCCAAGCGCGACGCTTCCGGCAACCTCATCGTCGAAGGTTCGACACTCGACATGGCCGGCCAGGACCACCAGTGGTGGCGTGAAGTGCTGATCCGCCAGTTCGGCGGCGTGCCCTATACCGACAACGACCAGAAGGTCGCCTATAACAGCGAAGCCGGCATCAAGGCGTTGAAGTTCTACACCAGCCTGCAGCTTGAAAAGAAGATCGGCGCGGCTGGCTTCATGGACGAAGGCCAGGCGGCGTTCCGCGGCGGCAAGGCCGGCATGACCATCGACGGCACCTTCCGCCTCGGCGCCTTCAAGAGCATCAAGGACTTCGAATGGGGCGTGACCGAACTGCCGGCCAATGCTCAAGGCGTGCGCTCCAACTATGCCAGCTATTTCGCCAACGGCATCAGCGCCAAGGCGAAGGGCGAAGAGCTCGAAGCGTCGAAGAAGTTCCTGGCCTACATCACCTCTCCGGCCGCCATGGACATCTGGCTGAAGACCGTCGGCGAACTACCCGCGCTCCGCTCAGCGGCGCTGACCGAAGCCAACCTGAAGGACCCGATCTACGCACCATTCCTCAAGGGTCTGGAATACGCTCACACCACGCTGTTCATGGATGAGCAGGGCCAGCGCCAGAACGCCATCGACATGGCAAACCGCGTGCTGCTGCAGGGTCAGTCGGTCGAGGACTCGATCAAACAGGCGGCCGCGGCCGAGCAGGAAATCATCGACGCGGCCAAGCCGTAAGCTACGGAGCCCGTCATGGCAGCGATTGAACAGCAGGGGGCGGCGTCCGGCCGCCCCGGCGGATCTCCAGGGACATCCTTTGGCGACCGCTTTTCCATGCGGACGCGGCGCCTCGTCTGGGTCTGGAGTTTCCTTGCCCTGCCGATCCTCTTCTACGCAATCATCCGCTTTTATCCGACGTTCCAGGCCTTCTACCTGTCGTTTACCAACTGGGACCTGCTGCGGCCGGCGAAATTCATCGGGTTCGCCAACTATATCAAGCTCTTCAAGGACCCGCAGTTCTGGAAGGTATTCAAGAACACGTTCACCTACCTGATCATCGGCACGCCGATCAGCCTCGTCACCGCGTTTACGATCGCCTTCTTTCTCGATCGCGTCCGCTTCATGCACAGTTTCATCCGGGCGCTGTATTTCCTGCCGTTCCTGACGACGGCTGCGGCCATGGCCTGGGTCTGGCGCTGGTTCTACCAGCCGCCGCCGATCGGCGTCATCAACGACGTGTTCAGCATGCTCGGCATTCCACAACAGCCGTTCATCCGCTCCACCGACCAGGCGCTGTTTTCGATCATGGTAACAGCTATCTGGGCCGGCCTCGGCTTCCAGATCATCATCTTCATGGCCGGTCTGCGTGCCATTCCGGGCACGTTCTACGAAGCCGCGCGCATCGACGGTCTCGGCGAATGGGCGATCCTGCGCAAAATCACGCTGCCGCTCCTGAAACCCACCACCGTGTTCCTTGTGGTGTTCTCCTCGATCGGCTTCCTGCGCATCTTCGACCAGGTCTACAACATGACCACCAACGATCCCGGCGGACCGCTCGGATCGACCAAGCCGCTGGTTCTGATGATCTACCAGACCGCCTTCAACTCCTATGCGATGGGTTATGCCGCGGCGCAGACGGTGGTGCTGTTCACCATCCTCTTGATCGTATCGCTGCTGCAGCTCTGGATACTGAGGGAAAAGAAATGAGCGAAGCCACGCGCCTCAGCCACGGCAAGGTCCGTCCCGGCCTGATCGTCACCTGGACCATCCTGTTCATCGGCGGCCTGATCATGGTGTCGCCGATCGCCTTTATGTTTTCGACCTCACTGAAGACCCCCGACCAGATCTACGACCTGCGCCTCATCCCGGCCGCGCCGACGCTTGCGAACTATATCTCGGTGCTCGCCGACGGGCGGTTCATGCGCTGGTTCTTCAATTCGACGCTGATCGCCGTCATCGTCACCCTGTCGAACTGCTTCTTCGACAGCCTTGTCGGCTATACGCTGGCGAAGTTCGAGTTCCGCGGCCGTTATTTCATCTTCCTCGCGATCCTTTCGACCCTCATGATCCCGACCGAGATGCTGGTCATCCCGTGGTACCTGATGTCGAGCCAGCTTGGCTGGCTGGACAGCTATTGGGGCATCATGTTCCCCGGCATGATGACCGCCTTCGGCACCTTCCTGATGAAGCAGTTCTTCGAGACCGTGCCGAACGACTTCATCGAGGCGGCGCGCGTCGACGGGCTCAACGAATTCCAGATCTGGTGGAAAGTGGCCCTGCCCTTGGTGACGCCGGCGCTTTCGGCGCTTGCGATCTTCACCTTCCTCGGCAACTGGACGGCGTTCTTCTGGCCGCTGATCGTCACCACCAGCAAGGAACTCTATACGCTGCCGGTCGGGCTTTCGAGCTTCGCGGTCGAGCAGTCCATCCAGTGGGAAATGATCATGACGGGGGCTGCGATCGCCACCCTTCCCACCCTTCTCGTCTTCCTCGTCCTGCAGCGCTACATCGTCCGCGGTGTGATGCTGGCGGGCCTAAAGGGATAATGCAAGGATAACACCATGGCGGACATCAACCCGCGCCTTTCCGACACCAGCAAGTTCCCCGATCCAGTCTACAAGGAAACCGTGCTCCGGCCGCTTTTCGACGGCGCCAAGAGCCACCATGTGGACGGTTTCCGCCGAATCGACCGGGCGCATCTCGTGATGCTGGTCGAGACCGGAATCCTCGACAAGGAAATCGCGTCCAAGATTGCCGGCGCATTGGAGGCGATCGACACGGAAATCGATCCGTCGACGCTCGTCTATACCGGCGAGGTCGAGGACTTCTTCTTCCTGATCGAAAAGGAGCTGAAGGCCCGCATCGGCGTCGATATCGCCGGGCGGCTGCACACCGCCCGGTCACGCAACGACATCGACCACACGCTCTTCAAGCTCGGCCTGAAGGACAAAATCGATGCGCTGATGGGCAAGGCTAGGCTGCTGCTGGCCGCGATGGTCGATGCCGCCGAGCGCAACAAGACGACCCTGATCGTCGCCTATACGCATGGCCAGCCGGCCCAGCCGACGACGTTCGGCCACTACTTGTCGGCCGCGATCGAAATTCTGATCCGCGATATCGAGCGGTTTGCCGAAGCCCGCAAGATCGTTGATCTTTCACCCATGGGGGCGGCGGCGATCACGACGTCCGGTTTTCCGATCGACCGCGCCCGCGTGGCCCACCTCCTCGGCTTCTCGGCACCGCTTCGCAATTCCTACAGCTGCATCGCCTCGGTCGACTACACGACCTCGACCTATTCGGCGATCGAGCTGATGTTCCTGCATCTCGGCCGCCTGATCCAGGACTTTCAGTTCTGGACGAGCTTCGAAGTGGGGCAGATCTACGTGCCGAACGCGCTGGTGCAGATCTCCTCGATCATGCCGCAGAAGCGCAATCCGGTGCCGATCGAGCACCTGCGCCATCTCGCCAGCCAGACGATGGGCCGCGCCCGCACCGTTCTCGACGTGATGCACAACACGCCCTTCACCGACATGAACGACAGCGAAGGCGAGACTCAAAGCATGGGCTACGAGGCCTTCGCTTCCGCCTCCCGCGTGCTCGACCTGCTCGCCGCCCTCATCAGCCAGATCAGCATCGATCCGGAGCGCGTCGACCAGAATATCCGCCGGTCCTGCATCACCATTACCGAGCTTGCCGACTCGTTGGTGCGCATCGAAGGGCTTTCGTTCCGCGAGGCGCATGAGATTGCCGCAGCGACGGCAAAGAGCGTCGTCGCGTCCAAGGGCGATCTGCCCAATGACGGTTACGAACCCTTCCTCAAGGCTTTCGAACATTCGGCCGGTCGCAAGCCTTCCGTCGATCTCCAAAAATTCAAGGAGATCGTCTCGCCCGAACATTTCGTCGCCGTGCGCGCTCGTTTCGGCGGTCCCGCGCCAGAGCCTATGAACGCCGCGATATCTGCCTATCGCGACAAGCTTGCCGCCTTCGAAGCCGAAGCCAAGAAGGCGGCGGACCATGAGGCGAAGGCCGCCGCAGAACTGAACCAGAAATTCACCGCCCTGACGGGAGCCCGCTGATGGCGACGATCGAACTTGAAAAACTGGTGAAGCGCTACGGCAAGGTCGAGGCCGTCAAGGGCATCGACCTCCAGATTGCCGACGGCGAATTCGTCGTTTTCGTCGGCCCTTCCGGCTGCGGCAAGTCGACGACGCTCCGGATGATCGCAGGCCTTGAGGAAATCTCCGGCGGCACGCTGAAGATCGGCTCGGAAGTGGTCAACGAGCGCGAGCCGAAGCAGCGCAACATCGCGATGGTGTTCCAGAACTATGCGATCTATCCGCATATGACCGTGCGCCAGAACATCGGTTTCGGCCTTTACACGTCGAAGCTCAGCAAGGCCGAGAAGGACAAGCGGATCGAGGAGGCCGGCAAGATTCTCGGCCTCGGCGCCCTGCTTGACCGCCGCCCGGCCGCGCTTTCCGGCGGGCAGCGCCAGCGCGTCGCGATCGGCCGCGCCATGGTGCGCGATCCCTCCGCCTTCCTGTTCGACGAGCCGCTTTCCAACCTCGACGCCCAGCTTCGCGCGCAGATGCGCATCGAAATCAAGCGGTTGCATCAAAAACTGAAGACCACGACCGTCTACGTCACCCACGACCAGATCGAGGCCATGACGATGGCCGACCGGATCGTGGTGATGAAGGACGGCGTCATCCTGCAGGTCGGCACGCCGTCGGAACTTTATGACAGTCCGGTCGACGTATTCACCGCCCGCTTCATCGGCAGCCCGTCGATGAACCTCGTGCGTGGCCGTCGCACCGCTTCGGGCGCGGCAATGGCGCCTGTCGGCGATATCCTGATCGGCGTGCGCCCACATGACCTGATTGCCCACGCGACAGTTACCGGCGGCAGCGGCTTCACGGTGACCGGAACGGTCTCGGCCGTCGAGCCGTTGGGACCGGAAACGCTGGTGCATCTGGACGTGGCCGACACCCCCAATCATCGCCACCGTGCGCGAAAAATTCGTGCCGACTGTCGGAAGCACGCTCACCTGCGAAGCCGCTCCCGGCGACCTCTACCTCTTCGATGCCAGCACAGAGAGATTTCTGGGCCGTTCATGATGACGCATGCAGAGAAAAGATCCGCGGTGCTCAGCATCGGGCGGATCTATTGCGACCTGATTTTCACGGGCCTCGGCCACCTGCCGGTACTCGGGCGTGAGATTTATGCCAGCGGCATGGAGATCGCCGCCGGCGGCGGCGCCTTCATCGCGGCCGCCCATCTTGCCCATGCCGGCCGCAAGGTGGCGCTTGCCGCTCGGCTCGGCACGGATTCGCTGTCGACCGGCGTCGAGGAGCAAATCCGCGACAGCGGGGTCGACCTGCGTTTTATCGAACACGCGGACGATGCCGGCCCGCAGGTGACGGTTGCGGCCGTGGTCGGCCTGGACCGCGCCTTTCTCACCCGCCGCGCCGGCCCTGCCCTGCCCGCCACGCTCGACGCGGCGCTCGACTGGGACGAAGCCCGCCACCTGCACATCGCCGAATATGCGACGCTGCACGAGATTCCGGACCTCGTTTCCCGCGCCAAGGAAAAGGGCCTCACCGTTTCGCTCGATCCGAGTTGGGATGCGACGCTGATCTATGACCGCGGCCTGCTGCAAGCCTGCGAGGGTGTCGATCTCTTCCTGCCCAATCTGGAAGAGGCTGAAGCAATTACCGGTTCGGCCGATCCTGAAGCCGCGCTCGCCAAGCTGTCGCCGGCCTTTCCGCTGGTCCTCCTGAAGGGCGGTGCCAAGGGCGCTTGGGCGATGTCGAACGGCCGGATGCTGCATGCGCCGGCGGAGACCGTGCCTGTGGTCGACACGACCGGCGCCGGCGACGCCTTTAATGCCGGCTTTATCGATGCCTGGCTGAACGAGGCATCGGAAGAAGCCTGCCTCAAGGCAGGCATCCGGTTCGGCAGCCGCGCCGTCCAGGCGGCCGGCGGCGCCAAGCTGCTCGCGAGCGGCGATTAAGGCAATTCCAGGAAAAGTGCGGCGCGGTTTTCCGTTCGGAATTGCGAATGAATGAAGCCCTTCAGACGATCGCGCGGTCGTTGGCGTCGAAGCGGTGCAGGCTTGCCCTGTCGGGTGTCGCGAACACCACGTCATCGGGCGCATAGGCGTGTTCGCCGAACAAGCGGACAGTCAGAAGGCCGGTCGCTTCCGTTTCCAGGTAGACGATCGTGTCGGCACCGAGATGTTCGACATGGATGACCTTGCCCTTCCAGTCGCCGCTTTCGCGGGAAAGGGCAATGTGTTCAGGGCGAACGCCGATCGTCTTGGCGCCGGTTTGGCTGAGCTTTTCGGCGGGGATGAAATTCATCTGCGGTGAGCCGATAAAGCCGGCAACGAAGACATTGGCCGGCTTGTTATAGAGCTCCATCGGCGAGCCGACCTGTTCGATTGCACCGGCATTCAGCACGACGATCTTGTCGGCCAGCGTCATCGCTTCGACCTGGTCGTGGGTGACGTAGATCATCGTCGCCTTCAGCCGCCGGTGCAGGCCGGCGATTTCCAGTCGGGTCTGGACGCGCAAAGCTGCGTCGAGGTTCGAGAGCGGCTCGTCGAACAGGAACAGTTTCGGTTCGCGGACGATGGCGCGGCCAATCGCGACGCGCTGGCGCTGGCCGCCAGAGAGTTCCGCCGGGCGGCGAGCGAGATAGGGGTCGAGCGACAGCATGCCGGACGCCTTGGCGACGCGGGTGTCGATCTCTGCCTTTTCGGTGCCGGCCTGCTTGAGGCCGAGGCCCATATTGTCCTTGACCGTCAGATGCGGGTAAAGCGCGTAGGACTGGAAGACCATGGCGATGCCGCGCTTGGCAGGCGGTGTATTGATGACTTCCGCGCCATCGATCCTGACGCTGCCGCTGGTCGCATCTTCAAGGCCGGCGATGACCCTGAGCAGCGTGGACTTGCCGCAGCCGGAGGGACCGACGAAGATCACGAACTCGCCGTCCTGGACCTCGAGATCGATGCCCTTCAGCACCTCGTGAGGACCGAAGGCCTTGCGGATGGATTTCAGTTGAAGCGAACCCAAGGGCGTTTTCCTTACAAACCGTACTTCTAGAGGCGGACGGGTGCGCCGGTGCGCACGCTTTCGTCCGCCGCAAGGCAGATGCGCAGCGACTGGACGGCGTCATCCATGTGCCGGGTGAGATCGATATCTTCGCGGATCGCTTTCAGCACATAGGCCTGTTCGAGATCGCAGAGTTTCTGGTGATCCGGCTCGCCGGTCATGGCGAGGTCCTCGTCGCGGCGGACGAACTGGCCGTCGGCGCCGGTCTCGGCCGAATGGACGCGGATGACCGAGGTCTTGGTGTGGGTGTCGATATCGTCGGACTTCGCCTTGGCGTCGACGAGGATAGACACCGAACCCTTCGGCGACATCACGTCCTTCACGAAGAAGGCCATTTCCGACATCATCGGACCCCAGCCGGCCTCGTACCAGCCGACCGAACCGTCTTCGAACAGAACCTGCATATGGCCGTAATTGTACATGTCCGGCGCGACCTCGTCGGTCATCCGCAGGCCCATACCCCGCACTTCGACGGCCCTGGCATCGGTGATCTGGCACCAGACATCGACATAATGGACGCCGCAATCGACGATCGGCGGGGTGGTCTGCATCAGCGCCTTGTGGACGTCCCACTTGGACCCCGAGGACTGCTGGTTGAGATTCATGCGGAAGACGTAGGGCGGGCCAAGCTTTCGTGCTTCGGCGATCAGCCGCATCCAGGAGGGATGATGGCGGAGGATATAGCCGACCACGAGTTTGCGGCCGTGCTTTTTCGCCGCCGCCACGACGCGTTCGGCATCGGCTACAGTGGTCGCCAGCGGCTTTTCGACGAACACGTCGCAGCCGGCCTCGAAGGCCATGACCGCATAGTCGGCGTGGGTATCGGAATAGGTGTTGATCGAGCAGAGATCGGGCTTGGTCTCGCGCAGTGCCTGCTCGAAATCGGAAAACATCGGATAGGCTTCGAGCCCGGCCGGCAGGTCGCGCTTCGAACGGTTGACGAGGCCGACGATCTCGAAGCCCGGATTGTCGTGGTAGGCGAGCGCGTGGCTCCTGCCCATGTTGCCGAGACCGGCGACGAGGACGCGGATGGGGCGGGTGGAATTCATGTGTTTGTCTCCTTGTTTGAGACAGCGTGCCGGGTCGCCCCCTCATCCGCCTGCCGGCACCTTCTCCCCGCTGGGGAGAAGAGGATATGCCGCGACGTGGCTATTCCCTCCTCTCCCCTTGGGGAGAGGGTGGCCGAGCGGAGCGGAGGCCGGGTGAGGGCGCGCACCTTGTCCTCACATGCGGACACCATCACTTCACCGCCCCAGACGTAATCCCGCGGATCAACTGCCGCGAGAAGATGACGTAAAGAACCATGACCGGCAGGATCGCCAGCGACAGGGCCGAGAGCACGGCGTTCCAGTTGGTGACGAACTGACCGATGAACATCTGGGCGCCCAGGGTCACTGTCTTGGTCGATTCGCCTGGCGCCAAGATCAGCGGGAACCAGAGGTCGTTCCAGATCGGGATCATGGTAAAGACCGCGACCGTCGCCATGGCGGGGCGCACCAGCGGCAGGACGAGGCGGAAAAAAATCGCGTACTCCGAAAGCCCGTCGATGCGGCCGGCGCTCTTCAGGTCATCCGAAACAGTGCGCATGAATTCCGACAGGATGAAGATCGCCAGCGGCAGCCCTTGCGCAGTATAAACCAGGATCAGCGAGGTCAGCGTATTGACGAGGCCGGCCGCGACCATGCCCTGCAGGATTGCGACCGTGCCAAGACGGATCGGGATCATGATGCCGAGCGCGAGATAGAGCCCCATCAGCGTGTTGCCGCGGAACCGGTATTCGGACAGCGCGAAGGCGGCCATGGCGCCGAACAACAGGACGAGCGCGATCGAGGCGACGGTGACAATCAGGCTATTCTGGAAATAACCAACGAAATCGCCCTGTTGCAGCACCGTCTGGTAGCCGATCAGACTGAACGTCGAGGGCGACGGCAGGGCCATCGGCGCGCTGAAGATCGCGCTGCGGCTCTTGAACGAATTAACCAGCGTCAGGAACACCGGAAACAGCGCGACCAGCGTATAGGCGATCAGCGCCAGGTGGATGAAGGCGGCGCGGACGGGGGCGGAGCGGGCTTTCGACATCGTTCAAGCTCCCTTCAGAACTGGTAGCGGCGCATGCGCCGCTGGATGACGAAAAGATAAAGCGCGACGCCGGCGAGGATGATCAGGAACATCACCGCGGCGATGGTGGCGCCCATGGAACGGTCGCCCATCTGGTTCTGGAAACCGAAGAAGGTGCGGTAAAGCAGCGTGCCGAGAATGTCGGTCGAGCCGTTGGGGCCGGCAAGCGCGCCCTGGACGGTGTAGACCAGGTCGAAGGCGTTGAAATTGCCGACGAAGGTCAGGACCGAGACGATACCGATCGACGGCAGGATCAGCGGCAGCTTGATCTTCCAGAATTGGCTCCAGCCGGTAATGCCGTCACATTCGGCCGCTTCCAGCACTTCATCGGGGATGTTGAGCAGTGCCGCATAGATCAGCATCATCGGGATGCCGACATATTGCCAGACGGAGATCAGCGAGACGGCGATGAGCGCGGTTTCGGCCTTGCCGAGCCAGGGCGCAAAGGCCCATTTCAGGCCGACGAGATCCATCAGGCTCGGCGCGATCCCCCAGATCGGCGAGAGGATGAGCTTCCAGATGAAACCGACGATGACGAAGGAAAGCAGCGTCGGCACGAAGATCGCCGACCGGTAGAAGGCCGCGAACCGCAGGCCGGGCAGCGACAGCATGGCGGCGATCGCGATGCCGACCGGGTTCTGCACCAGCATGTGGATGATGAAGAAGATGACGTTGTTGCGCAGCGCGTTCCAGAAATCGGCGGAAAGACGCGGATCGCCGAACAGCACCTTGAAATTGCTGAGGCCGACGAAGGCGAGCTGGCCCTCAACGATGTTGAAGAGCGACAGACGCAACGTCTCGATCAGCGGCAGGATCATCACCGCCGTATAGACGAGGAAGGCCGGAGCCAGGAAAACGGCGATGTGCCAGCGGGTGGGGCGCTTCACCGGAACCGTTTCGATATCGGCAATTTCGGTATCGCTCATGGGTTTGGGTTCCGGTGGTTTGTATGGGAATGACGCTTCCTCGCGGGAGGTCTTGCTTAGGCAAAAAGACCCCTCCCCAACCCCTCCCCACAAGGGGGAGGGACTAACCTGCCTCACCGTTTCGGCAAGGACGATCCGGCTCCGCGAGTTTTCTCCCCCCTTGTGGGGGAGATGGCCGGCAGGCCAGAGAGGGTCTTTTGAGACTGCCTTACTTCGCCGGCTTGTACCAGCTGTCGAGGCCCTTCTGGGTTTCGGCAGCGGCCTGTTCCGGGGTTTGCGTGCCGTTGATGACGTTGGCCGAGACACGCCACATTTCGAGGTCGAGGTTCGGCTGACCGCGGCCGACGACGGCAGCGCTCGGGCGGATCGTCTGCTTGCAGTTCTGGCGCCAGGAGACGAATTCCTGGGCAAGCGCGTCCTGCATCTTCACCGGCGTCGAGTTCAGGCTGAAGAAGCCCGGGGCAGCGTTGGCATAGAGATCGGCAAATTCCGGCGAAGCGACCCAGGACAGGAATTTCTTGGCGGCTTCGAGGTTCTTGCCCTTGGCGTTGAGGCCGATGCCGATGTCGTTATGGTCGGAAATGTAGCAGGTATCGCCTGCCTTCTTCACCGGCGGCGGGAAGGCGCCCATCTCGAAATCGGCCTGCGCCTTGAACGGGGCGATTTCCCAGGAACCGGCCGGATAGATGGCGGCGCGGCCGAGCGTGAAGAGGTTCTGGCTGTCCGGATAGGTCTGGGCTTCGAAACCGTCGCCGAGATAGGGCTTCCACTTGGCGAGCGCCTTGTAGGGCTCGACCCAGTCGGCGTCGGTCAGCTTTTCCTTGCCTGCGATCAGTGCCTTGCGGCCGTCCTCGCCCTTCCAGTAGTTCGGGCCGATGTTGTAATAGCCCATGGTCGCCGCTTCCCACTGGTCCTTGGTGCCCATGGCGAGCGGGATGTATTTGCCGTCCTTCTTGAATTTTTCGAGGACCGCGAAGAACTCGTCCTCGGTCTTCGGGATCTGGACGCCCGCATCCGCGAAGGCCTTCTTGTTGTAGATGAAGCCGTGGATAACGGAAGCCATCGGCACGCAGAACGTGGTCTTGCCGTCGTCAGTGCTCCACGCGGACTTGCCGACGTCGGAGAAGTTGGAAATGCCCGGCAGGTCGTTCAGCGAGGCGAGCTGGCCCTTCTGGAACATGGCGAGCGACAAGTCGAACGGACGGCAGGTGATGAGGTCACCCGCAGTGCCTGCGTCGAGCTTGGCGTTGACGGCCGAATTATATTCGGTCGGCGCCATCGGGGCGAAGGTCACCTTGATGCCCGGGTTCTTGGCTTCGAAGGCCGGGATGATCTTCTTCTGCCAGATCGGCAGGTCGTCATTGCGCCAGCTCTCGATGGTGAGGTTAGCGGTCTGCGCGGAGGCTCCGGTGGCGGCAAGGCCCGCCGGTGCGAGTACAGTCGTGGCAAAAAGAATGCTTTTCAATATGCGTGTCATGATGTTCTCCCTTTTATATGCGCCTTTCAGGCGCGTTTCATGGAACTCTTGGACGCCTGCAATTCGGCAAGCGCTGCGCGCAGCACATCGCCCGAACGGGCAAGCAAAGCCTTGGCGGCTTCCACATCAGCCGCGCCAGCCGCGAGCAGGACCGCAACCTTGACCGAACCTTCGGCGGCCTCGACCCAGACACGGGCCTCGTCGAAACCGATGCCGGCGATATCGGCCACCATGCGGGCGGCGCGGATGCGCAGCTTGCCGTTATCGGCGCGCAGATTGACCATATGGCCGTCATGCACATGGCCGAGTTTGACGGCGGCAAGCGTCGACAGCATGTTGAAGGCAATCTTCTGGGCCGTACCGGCACCCATCCGGGTGGAGCCGGCAACGACTTCCGGTGGCGTTTCGAGCAGGATCGCCGCATCGGCGCCCTCGAACAGATTTGCGCCGGCATTGTTGGCGAAGGCCACCAGTTTTGCGCCGCGGCGTTTCGCGGTTTCGGCCACCGCCACCGTATAGGGTGTCGAACCGCTGGCGGAAACACAGATGACGCAATCGGCCGCCTCGATGATATCGGCATCACGCTCGCCGAGCGACGCATCGTCTTCGGGACCGCCGGGCAGATCGGCAATGGTGGGAACACCGCCGGCAAACAGGATGGCGATCCGTTCTGGCGGTATGCCGTATGTGCCAGGCAGTTCCATGGCATCGGCCATCGCCACGAGGCCGGCGCTGCCGGCGCCCGCGTAGACCACCTTGCCGCCGGACTTGAGAGCGGCAGCGACGAGGTCTGCGGCCTTGGCGATCGCGGGAATGGCATGGTCGACAGCCTTGGCTGCCGCTTGCTGGCCGGATGCGAGAAGCACGAGGATTTCGGCGGGCGCGAGCGTATCGAGCCCTTCCGCTTTCCCATGTCTTGCCTCGGTGGCAGTTCTGCTCATCCGATTTCTCCCTCTCATCCAAAATGATGCCAAAAAAATACCAATTGTCCAGAAGGAAAATTAACTTTTATGAACGGATCGATAATTTCGGCAAAAGTCCCGCAAAATATAGCCGTATAATCAACAGGATGAAACCTGCGACTTGAGATTTTTGAAATCATGCTTGGTTATTGGTACGTTTTTGGTATTATTCGGTCCGGAGGTACCCATGGCGGCCTATTTTATCGGAATCGATGGCGGCGGAACAAGCTGCCGCGCGGCACTTGCTGACGGAAACGGCATGATCCTCGGCCGCGGCAAAAGCGGCGCTTCCAATATCCTGACCGACCCCGACACGGCCCTCAGGCATATCGCTGAGGCATCCCGCCTCGCTTTTGCCGACGCCGGGCTTGAGCCGGACCTTTCCGCCACATCCGCCGTGCTCGGCCTTGCGGGCAACAATGTCGGCGATGCGGTGAGTTATGTGCAGGCACGGCTGCCTTTCAAGCAGTCGGATATCGTGTCGGACGGCGTGATCGCGCTGCAAGGAGCAATCGGCAACGAGGATGGGGCGATCGGGATCGTCGGCACCGGCACGGTCTATATCGCCCGGCATGAAGGCAGGCTTCATTCGGTCGCCGGATGGGGCTTCCAGGTGAGCGATCTCGGCAGCGGCGCCCGACTCGGCCAGCTCGCGCTGCAGGAAAGCCTGCTCGCCTACGACAACATCCATCCGATGTCCGGCCTGTCGAAGGCCATACTCGCCGAATTCGACGGCAATCCGGAAAAGGTGGTCGATTTCGCCCGGCTGGCGAAGCCCGGCGATTTCGGGCGTCATACGCCCAAGGTGTTCGACTTCGCGCGGCAGGGCGACGAGGCGGCTATCCGCATTCTCAAGACTGGGGCAACGGGCATTGACGAGGCGCTTGACGCCGTGAACCGTATCACCAGGGGGAAAGGCCGGCTCTGCCTGCTCGGCGGGCTAGCGCCCCTCTACCCCGAATATCTGGCCGAACGGCATAGCGCGCGGCTGTCCGAACCGCTTGCCGATGCGCTGACCGGTGCAGTGGCCCTTGCCGTCAAGACCTATGGCGCGCGGGCGGAGCTTCGCGCATGAACCAGACGCTCGCCGCCATCCTGCCGCTCGACGGCCTGCAATCGGCCGGCACCGGGCCTCTTTACCGAAAGCTGCGCCAGAGCCTCGAAGAGGCGATCCGCACCGGCAAGCTCGGCCATGGCGACGCCCTGCCGGCAGAACGCGATCTCGCCGACTACGCCAATGTCAGCCGCGTCACCGTGCGCAAGGCCGTCGACGATCTCGTCAAGGACGGGTTGCTCACCCGCAAGCACGGCTCGGGCACGTTCGTGGTCAAGCCGATGTCGCGCGTCGAGCAGCCGCTCACCCGCCTCACATCGTTTACCGAGGACATGGCGCGGCGTGGGCTGGTGACGCGATCCGAATGGCTGGAGCGTGGGCTTTTCCACCCCTCGCCCGAGGAAATGATGATGCTCGGCCTTGCGCCCGGCACCAGGGTCGCCCGCCTTGGACGCCTGCGCCTCGGCAACGACATGCCGCTTGCGATCGAGCGCGCCAGCATTTCCGCCGATTTCCTGCCCGATCCTTCCGTGGTGACCAATTCGCTCTATGCCGAACTTGGAAAAAAGGATGCCCGGCCGGTGCGTGCCATACAGCGGATATCCGCCTGCAATATGAAGAACCCGGATGCCGGGCTGCTGGCCGTGCCGATCGGTTCCGCCGGGCTTTCGATCGAGCGGGTTTCCTATCTGGCGTCCGGCCGCGTGGTGGAACTCACCCGCTCGCTCTATCGCGGCGATGCCTATGATTTCGTGGCCGAGCTCTCGCTCGGCGAAAACTGATCTTCGAGGACGATGTTATGCTGACCAATATGACCAATATGCGCAAAGAGATCGACGAAATACCGGAAGCGGCCGCGCGCCTGCTCGACGGCTCGGCGGCCGAGCTTGCCGCTGCCGGCCGGGCGCTGCGCGAAAAGGACCCTGCCTTCCTGATCACCATTGCACGCGGCTCCTCCGACCATGCGGCAACCTTCATCAAATACGCCGTCGAACTCACCGCCGGCCGACCGGTCGCCTCGCTCGGGCCATCGCTCGCCTCGATCTACGGCGCCAAGCTGAAGCTCGACGGCGGTGCGGCGATCGCCATTTCCCAGTCCGGCAAGAGCCCGGATATCGTCGCGATGACTGAAGCCGCGGCCAAGGCCGGCGCCGTCACCGTGGCGCTCACCAATACGCTCCCCTCACCGATCGCAAGCGCTTCGGCTCACGCGATCAATATCAATGCAGGGCCGGAACTCGCTGTTGCCGCGACGAAGTCCTTCGTCAACTCGATCGTTGCCGGCCTTGCGCTGCTGTCGGAATGGGTCGGCGACGAGGCGCTGAAGGCAGCCATTCGCAACCTGCCGGAACATTTCGAAAAGGCCGTCAAGCTCGACTGGAGCGCGCTCGCCAACGAGCTCGGCGATACGGAATCGCTCTACATGCTCGGCCGCGGCCCGGCACTGGCGATCGCCAGCGAGGCGGCGTTGAAGTTCAAGGAAACCTCCAACATGCATGCGGAAGCCTATTCGGCGGCCGAAGTGCTGCACGGGCCGGTCGCGTTGGTCGAAAAGCGTTTTCCGGTCGTTACCTTCGCGGCACGCGATGCCGCGGAAGGCTCCGCCGTCGAGATCGCTGACAGCCTTTCGGCCAAGGGTGCGCTCGTTTTCGCCACATCCGATAAGGTCAAGAATACCCGCAGGCTGCCCTTCGTCGCGACCGGCCATCCGATCACCGACGCGCTGACGCTCATCTTGCCTTTCTACGGTTTCGTCGAAGCCTGGTCGCGCGCCAAGGGCTTCAATCCGGATGCGCCTGTCGCACTCAAGAAGGTGACAGAGACGCTATGAGCACGCGAAAGGCGATTACTGGCGCCCGTATTTTCGACGGCACCTTCTGGCATGAGGATGCTGCGCTCGTTTTTGCGAATGGCAGGATCGAGGCGATCGACTCCACCGCCAAACTGCCGGAAGGCATTGAGAAGATCGACGCCGGAGGCGGGCTGATCGTGCCCGGCTTCATCGACCTGCAGGTGAACGGCGGGGGCGGTGTGCTGCTGAATGAGGAGCCGACGGTCGACGGTCTCAGGCAGATCTGCGCCGCGCATGCGAAATTCGGCACCACCGCCCTGTTGCCGACGTTGATCACCGACACCTATGAGATCACGTCGAGGACCGTTGAAGCCGGCAAGCAGGCGAAGGCGGAAGGCATACCGGGTTTCCTCGGCCTGCATCTCGAAGGTCCGCATCTTTCGATCGCGCGCAAGGGTGCGCATGACCCGAACCTGATCCGGCCGATGCAGGAGACGGACATCGAACTGATGCTCTCCTGCAAAGGGGTGTTCGATGCGATGATGATCACCGTGGCGCCGGAGAATGTCTCGGTGGAACAGGCGGCACGGCTGGCGGAGGCCGGCTTCATGGTGAGCCTCGGCCATACCGACACGACCTATGAGACCGCCAAGGCCTATGCGGAGGCCGGCGTTCGTACCGTCACCCATCTCTTCAATGCCATGAGCCCCCTCAGCCACCGCCAGCCGGGCGTCGTCGGCGCCGCACTCGATATCGGCTCGCTCTATGTCGGGATCATCGCCGACGGCATCCATGTGCATCCGGCGGCAATGGGCGTCGCGCTGCGGGCCAAGAACGGACCGGGCAAAATCTTCATCGTCACCGACGCGATGTCGACCATCGGCACCGATATGAAGAGTTTTACGCTGAACGGCCGCGAGATCCTGCGCCAGGACGGACGCCTGACGCTCGCCGACGGCACGCTCGCCGGCGCCGACATCGACATGATCTCATCGGTCCGGTTTGCGCATGAGGCGCTCGACCTGCCGGTCGAGGAGGCGTTGCGCATGGCATCCACCTATCCGGCGGAAGCCGCTTACCTTGCCGACCGCAAGGGGGCGCTGAAGCCCGGCTTCGATGCGGATTTTGTGTTGTTGACTGATGACCTTGGAATGAAGAGCACCTGGATCAGTGGAGTGAAGGTGCATCAGGAATAGGTACGCGGGTTCTTCCGGCCTTCAAGCCCCTCATCCCCCTGCCGGGACCTTCTCCCCGCACGCGGGGCGAAGGAGGCTGGATCTCCGACAGTGCCACAAACCTCTTCTCCCCGTCCAAACGGGGAGAAGGTCCCGGCAGGGGGATGAGGGGCAATTGCCTCGCGCTGACGCCGCGCAAAGATTAGCCGGCTATAGGAAACCGTATCTGCACCTTCAGACCCCTGCCCTTGCGGCCGTCCGCAAGGGTCATCTCCGCCCCGTGCAGGCGGGCGATCTCCTCGACGATCGGCAGGCCGAGGCCGGTGCCCAGTTTATCGGAACGGTCACCGCGATCAAAGCGCTTGAGCACGGAAGCTCGTTTCTCCGGCGGAATGCCAGGGCCGTCGTCTTCCACTTCGAGAACCACAATGCCGTTTTCCGGCGTGACACGGACGGTCACCTCGGCACCGTTTCCGGCATAAAGAAGCGCATTGCCGATCAGGTTCTTCATCAGTTCGCCGATCAGCAGCGGCTCGGCAGAGATCATGATTTCCCCCTCCCCCTCGAAACCAAGATCGATACCGGCATCGGCGCCAAGCGGCACATTGTCGGCCGTCGCCCCGCGCGCTAACGCGGTCAGGTCGACTCGCTGCATCGAGGCCGATCGCGTGGCCGCATCGATCTTCGCCATCAGGAGAAGCTGGGCAATAATGCGCTCGGCATCCGCGACTGCCTCGTCCGCCTTGCGGGCAGCCTCCTTCACCTCGCCAAGTTCCGTGGCGCGGTCGGCGAGCGCCAGCTGGGTGCGGATGATGGCGAGCGGCGTGCGCAGCTGATGGCTGGCATTGCCGGTGAAATGACGTAATGCCTCAAGCGCGCTTTCCAGCCGCACCATGAAGGAATTGACCGTGTCGACAAGTCCCTGCACCTCGTTCGGCACCCGCTCGCTGATCGGGTGAAGATCATCCGGGCTGCGTTCGGCGATCGCTTCGCTGAATCGATACAGCGGCCGGAGCGACAGCGTCACCGCCACCCAGACAATAATCGCGGCGCCGACGATCATGAACAGCAGGCGCAGCGCCGAGCGGATCAGGATCGTCTGGGTCAGTTGCTGACGGGCGATGGTGGTTTCCGCGACTGTCACTGTAAAGGGCACGGAATTGATGCCGGTCGAGGCGGAGCGGGCGAGTGCCGCCACGCGGATTGGCTCGCCGCGGAACGTGGCATTCTCGAAGGCGGCCGCCTGACCTTCCCGGCGCGGGATCGACGGCAGCGTCTGGTAGCCGGTGATGAATTTTCCGGGCGGCCCGTCGACGCGGTAGAAGACGCGGTCCTGGGCCGCCGAGGTCAGCATTTCCAGGGCCACATAGGGAATGTCGACTTCCAGCGTGCCGTCTTCGGCGACGATGACCCGCTCGGCGATCGCCAGCGCGGAACCGGCGAGCACCCGGTCGGACACTTCGTTCGCCGTATCGATCGCTTCGTCCCAGGTGTCGGCCATGGCGATCGTGCCAATCACCGCCGTCGAGGCGAGAAGCCAGGCGAGCAGCCGGCGGCGCAGGGAATAGGCGGCGATCGGCGGGATGGGCTGGGCGCCGTGAGAGCCGGATGTCATGCGGTCGGCGCCGTGGTTTCGAGATAATACCCGATGCCGCGAGCGGTCTTCACTGTGAGCCCGTGCGGGGCGAGACGCCGGCGCAGGCGGCTTACATATTGCTCGATGGCATTGGCGGACAGATCGTCGTCGAAGCCGGTCAGCGATGCCATGATCGCGTCTTTGGAGACCACCTTGCCGGCGCGCAGGAAAAGCAGTTCCAGAAGCGCCACCTCGCGTGCGGGGAGGTCGAGGGTCACACCCTGGCTCGAAAAGGTTCGCGAATTCAAGTCGAAGGTGACGCCGCCGTAGTTGACGATCGAGCTTCTGAGGCCCGCCTGGCGACGCAGCAGCACGCGGATGCGCGCCTCGAATTCCGAAATGTCGAAAGGCTTGATCATATAGTCGTCGGCGCCGAGATCGAGCCCCTTCACTCGCTCCTCGGGCGTGCCGCGGGCGGTCAGGATCATCACGGCGGCCTTGTTCGCCCTGGCCCGCATGGCGCGCAACACGTCGAGCCCGTCCATTTCCGGCAGGTTCAGATCGAGGATGACGAGGTCATAGGTTTCAGCAGCGGCGACTGCTTCCGCCGAAGCGCCGTCGGCAACCGCATCGACGGCATAACCGCTGCCGCGCAGGATCGTCGACAGCCCCTCGGCCAGCGCCTGATTGTCCTCGACCAGAAGAATACGCACGAAATCTCCCCGCTTCCGCAGACGATTATAAACGCGGAAGCGGCGATGTCACTGAGGGCCTGACGACCTTGTTACTGCGAACGGCCGATATAATCCATCTTGCCGATCGGAACGCCCTTGTGGCGCAGGATGGCGTAGGCCGTGGTGACGTGGAAATAGAAATTCGGCAGTGCAAAGCCGAGGACGTAGCTCTTGCCGGTGAACTTCGTTTCGCCGCTGCGGGTCTTGACGATCACCTCGGCATCCTCGCGATTGGCCATGGTGGCCGGATCGACGCTGTTGAGCAAGGCCACGGTCTTTTCGATCCGGGCATGCAGGTCGGCGAAAGTAACTTCTTCGTCGGCCATCGGGATATTCTCGATCTGCCCGACGCGGACCGGCACGAATTTCGCGGTGTCGCTGGCGCGCTGGATCTGGGAGATCAGCGGGTACATGTCATCGACCAGCCGGGTCTCCAGCAGTTCCTTGTGGGCGAGGCCCTTTTCATCGGCGAAAGCTTCGCCCTTTTTCAGGATTTCCGTGAGGTTGCCGAAAGCGCGGATGAAGACCGGCACTGTGACATCGTAGAGCGTAAGCGACATGGGGGAGACCTTTGGTTGCTGACAAGACGCCGGGACTTCCGGCGCAAAAAAGACCGCCCACAGGTAATGATCTGGCATCGGAAAACAAGCTGGCGGACGGTTGCATCGAGGTCCCTGTGGCGGGAATGTTACGGAGTTCCGGTTGGCTTGTCGCGGCCGTTGCAGTGGGGCATTGTGACCATATGAAAAGGCTGCTTTTCCTACTCCTCTGTCTTGCCCTTTCGCCCAGCTTTGCAGCGGCGGACACGACGCTGTTCCGGGCGCTCTCCGGGCGGGACGATGCGCCCATGCTGACTGTCTATTCGTCGCTCGACGAGCCGCTCGCCAAGCCGATGATAGCCGGCTTCCAGACGGCCAATCCGGATGTCGCGGTGCGCTACGAGGATATGCTGACGGGCGAGATCTACGACCGCATCGTGGGCGAAACCGATGCCGGCAACAAGACGGCCGACTTTGCCTTCTCGTCGGCCATGGACCTGCAGGTGAAGCTTGCCAATGACGGCTACGCCCAGCGTAGCGACCTGCCGATGAGCGGGCAATGGCCGGGCTGGGCCAACTGGCGTAATACGGCCTACGCGCTGACTTTCGAACCGGCCGTGTTCGTTTATCACAAGCCGAGTTTTAAGGATTCCCCACCGCCCTCGACCCGGGCGGAACTGGTCGAATTCCTGCAGAAGCGGGGCGATGCCGTCTACGGTCGGATCGGCACCTATGACATCGAGCGCTCCGGCGTCGGTTTCCTGTTCATGGCGCGCGACCAGGAACAGTTCGGCGATATCTGGTCGGTGATCCGGGCGATGGGCGCTGCGGGTGTGAAACTCTACTCGACCAGCCAGGCGATCCTGGAGCGCGTCGCCGACGGGCGGTTCCTGCTCGGCTACAACATTCTCGGTTCCTATGCCGCCGACTGGGCTTCCCGTCATCCGGATGTCGGGATCGTGCTGCCGAAGGATTACACGGTGGTGATGTCGCGTATCGGCCTTGTGCCGCAGGCCGCCGCCGCGCCGGATCTCGGCAAACGTTACCTCGAATTCTTCATGTCGAAGGAAGGCCAGACAATCATGGCCCGTGAACTGCAGATCCCGGCCGTCAGCCCGGAAGTCGCCGGCAACAACACCGCGACGACGCTACGGGAGATGTTGGGCGGGCAATTGAAACCGGTTCCGGTCAGCCTCGGGCTGATGGTTTATCTCGACCAGGTGAAGCGAGCACGGCTGATTTCCCGCTGGAACGAAGTCCTTCGGCTGCAATAGCCACAAAATTCGGCGGCTGCGGGCCGAAACCCCTTGCCAAATCGCAAGTCCGCGAAAGATGTCAGGTAGATGTCAGCTTGATATGCTGGCTTAGGGCATTCGGCCCCCGTGGAGGCGGGGACCCGATTCACGATGGGAGGACATCGGACGAGCGATTCTCGCTTTCCGCTTCAATCTCCCTCGTTCTGCCAAAACAAGCATTTCGCGTCGGATCAAGACGCCAACGGAGGATCGACCCTTGAAACATTTCTTGCTTGCTTCCCTTCTCGCGGGCGCAATCGCACTTCCGGCCGCCGCGGCCGACTATTCGATCATGGCACCTGCTGCCCCCGGCGGCGGCTGGGACCAGACCGCCCGGACCATGCAGACGGCTTTGCAGACTGAGAAGATCTCCAGCAAGGTGCAGGTCATGAACGTTCCCGGCGCCGGCGGCACGATCGGCATCGCCCAGTTCGCCAGCCAGCAGAAGGGCAATCCGAACGCCCTGATGGTTGGCGGTTACGTCATGGTCGGTGCGATCCTCACCAACAAGTCCCCGGTCACCCTGAAGGACGTTACCCCGATCGCCCGCCTGACCGGCGAATACGAAGTCATCGTCGTTCCGGCTGCTTCCGACATCAAGTCGATTGCCGATCTGACCGCCAAGCTGAAGGCAAATCCGGGTTCGGTTTCCTGGGGCGGCGGTTCGGCCGGCGGTACGGACCACATCACGGCCGGTTTGATCGCCAAGGCTGCCGGCGTCGATCCGACGAAGGTCAACTACATCGCGTTTTCCGGCGGCGGTGAAGCACTCGCCGCCATCCTCGGTGGCCAGGTCACGGCCGGTATCTCGTCCTACGGCGAGTTCGAAGGCCAGATCAAGGCCGGCACGCTTCGCCTCCTCGCCATCTCCTCCGAAAAGAAGGTCGAAGGCATCAATGCCCCGACACTGAAGGAAGGCGGTCTTGACGTCGTGATCCAGAACTGGCGCATGGTCGCCGCCGCTCCGGGCCTGACCCCCGAGCAGAAGAAGGCAGTGACCGCCGACGTCGAAAAGCTCGCCAAGTCCAAGACCTGGCAGGACAACCTGAAGACCAAGGGCTGGATCGACACCTATCTCTCCGGCCCGGAATTCGAAGCCCAGCTCGCCAAGGACATTGCTGCCACTGAAACCATCCTGAAGGACATCGGACTGGTCAAATGAGCCTCGACAACAACAAAACGACCACCGAGCAGCGCCGCCCCGATTGGGCGGCGCTTGTTATTGCCGCCATCCTCGTCGCTGTCGCTGTCGTCATCTTTCTCGACGTCTCGCGGCTGAGGGATATGGGCGGCTATAGCCAGGTTGGCCCGGCCACAGTTCCGGACTGGATCGCCTTTGCGCTGATCGGACTTGCCGTCTGGACCGTCTTCGCCGCCTTTCGCCGCGATTTCCCGGCGCGGGAAAAACAGGAGCTTGGACCTGTCGCGTGGGTGGTCGCCGGCCTGCTGGCGCAGATGATCCTCATCCGGATCGCCGGGTTCTCGATCGCCACGGGCACGCTCTTCGGCCTTGCGGCGGCAGGTTTCGGCGCCCGCAGGCTGTGGATCAGCATTCCGGTCGGCATCGTCATCTGTCTCGCCATCTGGTGGCTGTTTGCCGGCGTTCTGCAACTTTCGCTTCCGGCAGGCCCGCTGGAACACCTGATCCAGTGATGCGACCCTTGAGAGCAAGATCATGACCACATTCGAATTTCTTCTCCAGGGGCTCGTATCGGCAATGGAGCCGATGAACCTCTTTTACGCGCTGATCGGCGTGACGCTCGGCACCGCGGTGGGCGTACTCCCCGGCATCGGTCCGGCAACGACGGTCGCCCTGCTTCTGCCGGTCACCTACCAGCTCGATGCAACCGGCTCGCTGATCATGTTTGCCGGCATCTATTACGGCGGCATGTATGGCGGCTCGACGACGTCGATTCTCTTGAACACGCCGGGTGAAAGCGCCTCGATCGTCACCGCGCTCGAAGGCAACAAGATGGCTCGGGCGGGACGTGGCGGCCCGGCTCTTGCGACGGCGGCGATCGGATCGTTCGTCGCCGGCCTGATCGCCACCCTGGCGCTTGCCTTCATCGCCCCCTATATCGTCAAGCTGGCGCTGGTCTTCGGTCCGCGCGAATATTTTGCGCTGATGGTTCTGGCCTTCGTCACCGTCTCCTCAGCCTTCGGCAATTCGACGCTGCGGGGCCTCACCTCGCTGTTCATCGGACTTGCCCTGTCGCTCGTCGGCATCGACCAGCTGACCGGCCAGAACAGGCTTTCCTTCGGCGTGCCGGACCTGCTCGACGGCATCGAGGTGACCACGATGGCAGTCGCCATGTTCGCGATCGGCGAGACACTCTATATCGCCGCCCAGGGCGCATCCGCACCGGACAGGATCGAGGCGATCAAGGGCTCGGTCTGGATGACGTCGCAGGACTGGGCGCGTTCCTGGAAAGCCTGGCTGCGAGGCACCGTGATCGGCTTCCCGATCGGCGCGATGCCGGCCGGAGGTGCCGAGATCGGCACCTTCCTCTCCTATGCGACCGAAAAGCGGCTTTCCAAGCACCCGGAAGAATTCGGCCATGGCGCGATCGAAGGCGTCGCCGGTCCGGAAGCGGCCAACAATGCGTCCGCCGCCGGCACGCTGGTGCCGCTCCTAACCCTCGGGCTGCCGACCTCGGCGACCGCGGCCATCATGCTCGCAGGCTTCCAGCAATACGGACTGCAGCCCGGCCCGCTGCTGTTTGTGACCAACCCGCAGCTCGTCTGGGGTCTGATCGCCTCGCTGCTGATCGCCAACCTGATGCTGCTCGTCCTCAACCTGCCGCTGGTCGGCCTGTGGGTGAAGCTGCTGACCATTCCGAAGCCGTGGCTCTATGCGGGCATCCTCGTATTCGCCACCCTCGGCACGATCGGCGCCAACCCATCGGTGTTCGAACTCGGCATGCTGCTGGTCTTCGGGCTCGTCGCCTACATCATGCGCGTCTTCGATTATCCGATTGCGCCGGTCATCGTCGGCCTCATTCTCGGGCCGCTTGCCGAACAGCAGCTCCGACGTGCCCTCGCCATCAGCCAGGGTGACGTGACGGTGCTGGTCACCTCGCCGATCGCCGCCGTGCTGCTGGGCGTGGCAGCACTTGCCCTCATCCTGCCGCTCGTCCTGCGCGCACGGGGACGCGGCGATGCTCTTTCGCAGATGGCAGCCAGCGAAGACTGATCATAACGCTGCCAGCAGACTGAAAGCCCGGCTCCGGCCGGGCTTTTTTTATTGGCCGAACACCGACCAGCCGGTTCGGGTGGCCAGCATTTCCAGCGCCAGCGAACCAAGCAGCGAATTGCCGTTGTGATTGAGGCCCGGCGACCAGACGGCGACGGAGGCCTTTCCCGGTGCTACCGCCATGATGCCACCGCCGACCCCGCTCTTGCCGGGCAGGCCGACACGGTAGGCGAAATCGCCCGATCCATCGTAATGGCCGCAGGTCAGCATCAGTGCATTGATGCGCCTTGCCCGCTGCTTCGAGACTACCGTGTGCCCGGTCAGCGGATTGCGGCCCGATGCGGCGAGGAAAAGGGCCGACTTGGCAAGCTGGGTACAGGTCATCGCCAGCGCGCAGTGGTGGAAATAAACGCCGAGGACATGCTCGACCGGATGATCGAGCTTGCCGAAGGAGCGCATGAAATTGGCGAGCGCGAAATTACGGAAACCCGTCGCCTGCTCCGACTTCGCCACTTCCGGATCGATGGCAATCGAATCGTCATCTGCCAGGTAACGCACGAAACGGACGATCTCGCCGATCGCCTCGCGCGGCGTGTGTCCGGCAAGGACGAGATCGCTGACAGCGATGGCGCCGGCATTGATGAACGGATTGCGCGGCTTGCCTTCCTCGTGCTCGAGCTGGACGATCGAGTTGAAGGCGGAGCCGGACGGTTCGCGGCCGACGCGGTTCCAGGTGGTCTCGCCATGCTTGCCGAGCGCCAGCGTCAGCGTGAAGACCTTCGAGACGCTCTGGATCGAGAAGGGTTCGTCGCAATCGCCGGCCTTGAAGACCTGGCCGTCGACATCGATGATCGCCATCCCGAACTTCTTCGGGTCGACATGGGCGAGCTGCGGGATATAGTCGGCCACCTTACCTTCACCCAGACGCGGCGTCAGCTTCGCATGGATCTCATCGACGATCGCCTGCAGGTCTGCCATTTCTTAACCCCGAATTGTTGCGCCCGGAGACGAGCCTTACTATTCGAAGGCGCTGCCGGAAAGGTGGTTGCTGGCAGAAGCTTTCACCGCGCCGATCTCCGACCACAGTGATGCGATCATCGCCGGGTCGACATCGGCCATGATGTCACGCAGCCAGCCTTCGTGAGCGGCCGCCATGGCGACAAAAAGCTCGGTACCGGCGGGCGTCAGCTTGGCGACGGTGACGCGACGGTCTCCATCCGGCGTGACCCGTTGCACGAAACCGTCCGTCTCCAACCGCTCCACCAGCCCGGTCACATTGCCGTTCGTCACCATGGTGCGCTTGGAAAGCTCGCCGAGCCTCAAGCCATCCGCTTCGCGATAGAGCTGCGCCATCAGATCGAACTGGGGAAGCGTTGCACCAAACTCAGTGCGGAGCCGGCGGCGGATTTCCGTGGTGATCAGCTTGGTGGTGGAAAGCATGCGCAGCCACAGCCGCGTCTCAGGCTTGTTCTTCCCATGCGGGCCATGGCCGATCAGTTCCAGGTCGGCGCTTGCCGCTTCCGCTTCCATGCCTATACCCCGAGATATCGATCCTGCAGTTCCGTCGTCAGGTCCGCGGGCCTGCCGCTCCAGGCGCTTCTTCCGTTTTCCAGGATGACACAGCGGTCCGCAACCGGCAAAAGCTCCGAAAGCGTCTTATCCACCACGAGGATCGACAAACCTTCGGCTTTCAGCCGCCTGATCGCCTTCCAGATGTCCTGGCGAATGACCGGGGCAAGGCCTTCGGTCGCCTCGTCGAGAATGAGAAGGCGCGGATTGGTCATCAGCGCACGGCCGATCGCCAGCATCTGCTGCTCGCCGCCTGAGAGCGATCTCGCCATCTGCGCATGCCGCTCCTCAAGCCGCGGAAAGAGTTCGTTGACGCGTTCCAGCGTCCATGGGCCGGGCCGCGCGGCAGCGACAAGGTTTTCATGGACCGTGAGGTTCGGGAAGCAGCGGCGGCCTTCCGGCACGAGGCCGATGCCGAGCTTGGCGACATGATGCGGCCGCTTGCCCTTCGTATCCGTGCCGCCGATCTTCACCGCACCGGCACGTGGCGGATTGAGGTTGCAGATGGCACGGATCGTCGTCGTCTTGCCCATGCCGTTACGGCCCATCAGCGCGACGGCCTCGCCTTCGGCGACTGCGAGGTCAACGCCGAACAATGCTTGGCTGGCGCCATAAAATGCTTCGATCTTTGTTACATCGAGCAGCATCAGGCGTGGTCTCCGAGATAGGCGGTGCGCACCGTAGGATCGCGGCGGATCTCCTCCACCGTGCCGGTCGCAATGATGCGGCCGTAGACGAGCACCGAAATCCGGTCGGCGAGTGCGAAAACCGCATCCATGTCGTGCTCGACCAGCAGGATCGGCGCTTCCTGCCGCAGCGTATCGAGGAAGCGGGTCAGCGATTTGGAACCTTCCGGCCCCATGCCGGCCATCGGCTCGTCGAGCAGGAAGGCTTTCGAGCCCAGCGCCAGCGCCATGGCGATTTCGAGCTGCCGGCGCTCGCCATGGGAAAGCTCGGCGGCGGGAATGCGGGCGCGGGCCGTGAGCCCGACGCGTTCCAGCATCGCCATTGCCGTGTCGATCAGCGACCTGTCGCGCATGACGGGTTTGAAAAAACGGAAGCTCGAGCCCTGCTTTGCCTGGACGGCCAGCATGACATTGCGCAGGCCCGAAAAATCCGGCGCGATCGATGAGACCTGGAAGGTGCGGCCAAGCCCGAGGCGGGCGCGTTCGGCAACCCCAAATGAACCGATATCCTGCCCGGCAAAACGGATCGAGCCGCTATCCTGCCGGAGCGTGCCGCAGATCTGGTGGATGAGCGTCGACTTGCCGGCGCCGTTCGGGCCGATCAGGGCGTGAATTTCGCCGGGACGCAGGTCGAGCGTCACGCCATCTGTGGCCCGGAGCGCGCCGAAATTCTTGACGAGATTAGAGATCTGGAGAACCGGCTCAACCATGTTTGGCCTTTCCGGCAAGCAGGCCCAGAAGACCGCCGCGCGCAAACAGTACGACGACAAGGAGGATGAGGCCGAGGAAGAACTGCCAGCGCTCGGTGAGGCCGCCGAGCGCAAATTCGAAGATCACGTAGAGTGCAGCACCCGCGAGCGGCCCGAACAGGCGGCCGGTGCCACCGAGGATGATCAGCACGATCAGTTCGCCCGACATGTGCCAGGAGAGCATGGACGGGCTGACGAAGCGGTTGAGATCGGCAAACAGGGCGCCGGCAAGGCCAGTGACCGCCGCCGAGATCGCAAAGCCGGTCAGCCGGATGCGGTAGGGCTGGATGCCGACGGTCGCGACACGCACCTCGTTCTGCCGCGCCGCCTGCAGCGCCGTGCCGAAACGCGAGGCGCGAATCAGCGCGAAGAGGCTGAGCGCCAGCAGCAGGACAACGTAGCAGATCAGGAAGAAGGTCAGCGGCCGCATGGTGTTGACGCCCGGAAACTGGTTCCTGACGAGGATCGACAGGCCGTCCTCGCCGCCATAGGCGGGCCAGGAGATCGCGAAATAATAGACCATCTGCGCGAATGCGAGCGTGATCATGATGAAATAGACGCCCGAGGTGCGAAGGCTGATCGCGCCGATCGCCAGGCCGACGAGTCCCGAGACGATCACGGCAACGATCCAGATCACCCACATCTGCTTCGAGCCGGAAAGGCCGAACAGCAGCGGATCGCCGGAAAAGGCATGAGCCGCGAGGATGCCGGCGACATAGCCGCCAATTCCGAAGAAGGCCGCGTGGCCGAACGAGACGAGACCGCCGAGGCCGAGCGCCAGATTGAGGCCGGTCGCGGCCAGCGCGAGGATGGCGATACGGGTCGCAAGCGTGACGTAGAACGGCTGGCCCAATGCGTTCGCTGCAAAGGGCACGGCAAGCAGCAGGGCGGCCAGAATAAGGTTGATGAGGTTTTCGCGGGTCACCATCATGATCTCACGCATGCGCCGCGGGGAAGAGGCCGCGCGGTTTGACCGCAAGAATGACCGCCATGACGATATAGATCAGCATCGAGGCCGCAGCGCCGCCGATCATGCCGGCCTGCGCCGGGGCGACGAACAGCGCCAGGATCTTCGGCAACAGAAAACGCCCCATCGTATCGGTAACCCCGACCAGCAGCGCACCGAGAAGCGCGCCCTTGATCGAGCCGATGCCGCCGATGACGATGACCACGAAGGCGAGGATCAGCACGGGTTCGCCCATGCCGACCTGCACCGACTGCAGCGCGCCGACCATGGCGCCGGCAAGGCCCGCCAAGGCCGCGCCGAGCGCGAAGACGACGGTATAGAGCGTGCGGATATCGACACCTAAAGCACCGATCATCTCGCGGTCGCTTTCGCCGGCGCGGATGCGCATGCCGAGGCGGGTCCGGGAGATCAGCAGATAAAGCCCGAACGCGACGATCGCGCCGGCGAGGATGATCGCCAGACGGTAGACCGGATATCCCGTGCCGCCCGGCAGCGCGACGGCGCCCTGCAGAAGCGGTGGGATATCGAGATAGAGCGGGAAGGAGCCGAACAGCCAGCGCGTGCCTTCCGAAAACATCAGGATCAGCGCGAAGGTGGCAAGCACCTGGTCGAGATGGTCGCGGTCGTAGAGCCTACGGATCACCACGAGTTCGACGATCGCCCCGGCGGCGGCGGCCGCGACGAGGCTGGCGATCAATCCGATCCAGAACGAGCCGGTCCACGCCGCTACGGTGGCGCAGGCAAATGCGCCGACCATGTATAGCGAGCCGTGAGCGAGGTTGATCAGGCCCATGACGCCGAAGATCAGCGTCAGCCCGGCAGCCATGAGAAACAACATGACGCCGAGCTGCAGGCCGTTGAGCAACTGCTCGAGAGCAAGTGCCAAAGTCACAGGCAGGCCTTAGATCTTGCAGTCTTTGGCATAGGCATCGCCATGATCGGCGAAGATCTTCTCCACCGTCTTGTTGGTGATGACGCCGTTCTGCTTCACCACCTCCGTCAGGTAGATATCCTGGATCGGATGCTGGTTGGTGTTGAACTTGAATTTTCCACGCGGGGACTGGATGTCGGCCTTCTTCAGTTCGGCGCCGAACGCATCGGCATTCTTGACGCTGGCCTTGGACGCTGCGGCAACGATGAGCTGGGCTGCGTCATAGGCCTGGACGGCATAGATGGACGGCAGGCGGTTATATTCCTTCTGGAAATCCGCCAGGAACTTCTTGCTTGCTGCGTTGTCGAAGTCCGGGGCCCACTGACCGGACGCCTTGGCGCCGACCGCCGCATCGCCGATTGCCGGCAAAACGTCCTGGCTGAAGGAGAAGCCCGGGCCCATGACCGGAATTTTGACGCCTGACTGGGCGAACTGCTTCATGAAGGCGATGCCCATGCCGCCGGGCAGGAAGACGAAGATGCCGTCGGCGCCGGAGGCGCGCATCTGGGCGATTTCGGCAGCATAGTCGGTCTGGCCGACCTGGGTGTAGACCTCGGCTGCGAGCTGACCCTTGTAATAACGCTTGAAACCGGTCAGCGAATCCTTGCCGGCCGGATAGTTCGGGGCGAGGATGAACATCTTCTTGTAGCCCTTGTTGGCATATTCGCCCATGGCTTCATGAAGGTTGTCGTTCTGGTAGGCGGCGTTGAAATAGAGCTTGTTGCAGTTGGCGCCGGCAAGCGCTGCAGGCGCCGCATTGGTCGACACGTAGAACTTGCCCTGTGCCACCGCACTCGGGGCAACTGCCATCAAAAGGTTCGACCAGACGATGCCGGTCAGGATATCGACCTTGTCGCTCTGAATCATCTTGTCGGCGATCTGCACGGCCAGTTCCGGCTTCTGCGCATCGTCTTCGGTGACGACGGTGATGTCCTTGTTGCCGGCGTTCTTGATCGCCAGCATGAAGCCGTCGCGCGTATCGATGCCGAGGCCGGCGCCACCGCCCGAAAGCGTGGTGATCATGCCGATCTTCAGCGGCTCGGCGAAAGCCATGCCGGTGGTGCTCATGCTCAGCGCCAAAGTGGCAGCAGCAAGCATTTTCTTCATGTGACGAACTCCCGTTTGTTTTTGTGTTGTTCCCGATGCCTTCGACGGACTTGGACATCCGCCGGGTCTTCTTTGTCTTCCACATTTGCGTGGAAACTTCCACTCTACATGTCAGGCGAAATTCAACCGCCAATCGCCATGGTTAAGCCGAGGGCTTCTGCTTCAGGCGGAAGCGCTGGATCTTGCCGGATTCCGTCTTCGGCAGGGCCTCGGTGAACACGATCGAACGCGGATATTTGTAAGGCGCGATGACCGCCTTCACATGATCCTGCAGAAGCTTGACCATCAGTTCGCCTGGTTCGGCGCCCTTCGCCAGAACCACATGCGCCTCGACGATCGTGCCGCGCGCCTCGTCCGACACGCCGATCACGGCGCATTCGAGCACCGCCTCGTGCTTGAGGAGGGCCGCCTCGACCTCGGGACCGGCGATATTGTAGCCGGCCGAGACGATCATGTCGTCGGAGCGGGCGGCGAAGTGGAAATAGCCATCCTCGTCTTCCACGAAGCTGTCGCCGGTCAGGTTCCAGCCGTCCTTGACGTAATCTTCCTGGCGGTCGTCAGCGAGGTAACGGCAGCCGATCGGCCCCTTGACCGCCAGCCTGCCGATCGTGCCGCGCGGCACTTCGTTCATGTCGTCGTCGACGACGATCGCTTCGTAGCCGGTGAGCGGCCTGCCGGTGCAGGCGGGCCTGGAATCGCCGAGCCGGTTGGAGATGAAGATATGCAGCATCTCGGTTGCGCCGATGCCGTCAAGGATCGGCTTGCCGGTCTTCGCAACCCATTCGTCGAAGACGGGAGCTGGCAGGGTCTCGCCGGCGGAAACGGCAATGCGCAACGACGAGAGATCGGCACCGGCATCCATCGCCGCCAGCATGGCGCGATAGGCGGTCGGCGCGGTGAAGCTGATCGTCGCCTTATAGGTCTCGATGATCTCGATCATCTTCGCAGGCGTCGCCTGTTCCAGAAGGGTGGCGGCAGCGCCGAAACGCAACGGGAAGACCGCGAGGCCACCAAGGCCGAAGGTGAAGGCGAGCGGCGGCGAACCGACGAACACGTCGTCCGGCGTCACATCCAGCACTTCCTTGGCATAGGCATCGGCGATGATCAGGATATCGCGATGGAAATGCATCGTCGCCTTCGGCACGCCCGTGGAGCCCGACGTGAAGCCGAGCAGGGCGACGTCGTCGCGGCCGGTCTTTACCGACTCGAAACGCACCGGCTTGTTCAGCGCCGCGCGGTCAAGCTCGGCGTCATGGTTGGCCGTGCCGTCGAAGCCGATCACCTGTTTCAGGAATCGGCTTTCCTTGGCACAAGCAACCAGCTCGTCCATCAGCCGCGTATCGCAGAGCGCGATCGAGATTTCGGCCTTGTCAATGATCTTGGAAAGTTCGCCGGACCGCAGCATCGGCATGGTGTTGACCACGACCGCGCCGGCCTTGGTCGCGGCCAGCCAGCAGGCGACCATGGCCGGGTTGTTGGCGGAGCGGATCAACACCCGGTTGCCGGGTTTCAGGCCGTAGTCCTCGGTCAGCGCGCGGGCGATGCGGTTCGTCCAGTCGGATAGTTCTTTGTAGGTGCGGCGGCGGCCGTTGCCGATGAGCGCTGTGTTGTCGCCGAAGCCGCGCTCGACCATGCGGTCGGTGAGTTCGACGCCCGCATTCATCCATTCCGGATAATCGAAGCCATCAAGCCTGATTTCCGGCCACTGGTCTGGCGGCGGAAGATTGTCGCGGGCAAACGTATCCAGATGGCCTGACGGTCCCAGCATATTTTCGTTCCCAAGCGTTTTTTATCGAGCGGCTTTTTGCCTTTCATTCAGAAAAGCACTGCTTTCCCTCGGTTGCAAGAGAGAAATTTTAAGTTTGTAATAATTTTCCGCGACCGCCATTTTTGGCGCTTGAGCGGCTTCCAAGCGGGCCGATGCGGTGCCAGTATGACGCTCGAAATCAGGCCTTATCGAAGGGAAAGTGAAGATGCGTCATCGGATTAGCGACTGGGACAATGCCTATGCCAACGGCATCAACATTCCCCAGGGCGACCGTTGGCCGGCAGCATGGGTGGAGCCGGCACGACTTTTTCGCGAGACGCTTTTCGCAGCGGGCCGCGCCAAGCTCGGTCTTTCCTATGGCGAAAGACCGCGCAACCGCTTCGACCTTTTCCTGCCCGAAACCGAACCGGCCGGCCTTGTGGTTTTTGTCCACGGCGGCTTCTGGATCGGCCTCGACAACAGCTACTGGTCGCAGTTCGCCAAGGGTTCGGTGCAGCGCGGATATGCCGTCGCCATGCCGATGTACACATTGGCCCCGGAAAACCGCATTTCCGGCATCACTGTGGAAATCGGCAAGGCGATCGAAGCGGCGGCAGCTAAAGTCAATGGACCGATCCGGCTGATCGGCCACTCGGCGGGCGGGCATCTGGTGACGCGGATGATCTCAGCCACCTCACCGCTGCCGGAAGCAGTGCGCAGCCGCATCGCCAATACGGTTTCACTGTCCGGTGTGCACGACCTGCGGCCGATCATGAAAACGAAGATGAACGAAAAACAGCGTATCGACGCCGAGGAAGCGCAATCGGAAAGCCCGGCCCTGCTGGAGCCGCTTGCAGGTGCTCGGGTGACCTGCTGGGTCGGAGCCGGCGAGCGCGCGGAATTCGTCCGCCAGAACGCACTGCTTTCCAGCATCTGGAAGGGACTGGGCGCTGAAACCGAAGCCGTCGAGGAGCCGGACAGGCATCATTTCACCATCCTCGACGGCATGGAGGATCCCGCTCATCCGCTGATGGATGCGCTGTTTTCCTAAAGCGAAGCCGCCGCGCGGGCGGCCTGGTCGTAATGGCCGGACAGCGCGCGCAGACGGGCAGCCATCGCCGACAGTGTTTCCCCCGAAACCTCGGTGGCCAGCACCGACTTGACCAGCAACTCCTCGCGCACCGCCGCATAACGCCTGCAGGCTTCGGCGCCCGCGTCCGTCACCATGACCAGCTTTTCCTTGCCGCGGCGGCCGGATTTGATCAGTTTCAGCCGTTCGAGTTTCTTCAGCGCGTAGGTCACCACATGCGTGTCCTCGATGTTGAGGACGAGCGCGATATCGGCCAGCGTCTTCGCCTTGTTGCGGCTGTTGATGTTGTGCAGCACGAGGATATCGATCGGCGAGAGATCCGGCACGCCGGCCGCCGACATGCAGCGGACCATCCAGCGGCTGAAGGCGTGATTCAGCATGATCATGCCGAATTCGATCTCCGAGAGCGCCGGCAAAGCGCCGCTCGCCAGGTGCCCGGAGGATACGATCGGGCCGAATTCACTCTTTTCCGATGCCATGATTTCTCCTCCCGGGACGAGCGCGCCGCAGGCGGATGCCTGCGGCGCCCCTCAAATCACATCTTCTTGTAGGCGTCCAGAATGGCGGCGCCATCAGCGCCGGCCTTCTTCGACCAGTCCTCGGTCAGCTTGGAGCCGACATCGGCCAGGCCCTTCTTCAGATCGGCGCTCGGTTCGAGAACCTTCATGCCGTTCTTCTTGAGGGTTTCCATGTAGGCGGCAGTCTTTTCGGCACCGAGCGCCCAGCCGCGGGTTTCAGCGGCAGCCGCTGCATCGGTGACGGCCTTCTGGACGGCCGGATCGAGTGCTGCGAAGGCGGCCTTGTTGACGAAGATGACGTTCTTCGGGATCCAGGCCTGGGTATCGTAATAGTGGGTCAGCGATTCCCAGATCTTGCTATCGACGCCGGTGGCGCTCGAGGTCATCAGGCCGTCGACGACGCCGGTTGCGAGAGCCTGCGGCAGTTCGGCCGCCTGGACGGTCACCGGCTGGGCGCCGACGAGATCGGCGATGCGCGACGTGCCGACGTTATAGGCGCGCCATTTCAGACCTTTAAGGTCAGCGGTGCTGTTGACGTCCTTCTTGGTGAAGATGCCCTGGGGTGGCCACGGCGTTGCATAGAGGAGCTTCAGACCCTGGGCGTCGAGCGCCTTTTCAACCGCCGGCTTCGAGGCGGCATAGAGCTTCTTCGATGCGTCGAAGCTGGTTGCCAGGAACGGCACGACGTCGATGCCGAAGACGGGGTTTTCATTCTCGTGCAGCGAGATCAGCACTTCGCCGGCCTGGGCCTGACCGGTCTGGACAGCCCGCTTGATATCCGGCGCCTTGAAGAGCGAAGCGTTCGGATGAACGGTGATCTTCAATTTGCCGCCGGAAGCCGTTTCGACGTCCTTGGCGAACTGCATCAGGTTCTCGACATGGTAGTTCGCCGGCGGATAGGCGGACGGCAGGACCCAGGCGGTCTGGGCGAGCGCCGCACCGGAGGCTGCCAGCAAGGCCGCCGCCGCAATGCCCGGGCGAACCAGATTGGAGAGCAATTTCCTCATTTCAGTTCCCTTTTCTCTCTAGTTATCCCGGGAAAGCCATTTTCGGCAGAAACATCACGATATCCGGGAAGATCGTGAGGATGGCGACGGTCGCCAGAAGCAGGAAGAAGAATGGCAGTGCGGCGCGCGCAACCGTCAGGCTGTCGCGCCCGCTCATGGTCTGGAGAACGAAGAGGTTGAAGCCGACCGGTGGCGTGATCTGCGCCATCTCGACCATCAACACCAGGAAGATGCCGAACCAGATCAGGTCGAAACCGGCCTGCTGGATCATCGGCAGCACCACGACTGTGGTCAGCACGATCATGGACAGGCCATCGATGGCGCAACCGAGCAGCACATACATAAGCGTCAGAACGGCAATCAGCGCGTAGGGGCTAAGCTGGAAGCTGTCGACCCATGCCGCAAGAGCGTTGGGAATGCCCGTATATCCCATGGCAATCGACATATAGCCGGCTCCCGTGAGGATCAGCATGACCATCGACGTCATGCGGGTGGCGCCCAACACGCTGTCGATGAAACTCCTCCAGGTAAGAGCCCTCTGCGAGGCAGCGATGACGAGGGCGCCCAGGACGCCCCATGCCGCGCATTCGGTCGCCGTCGCCCATCCGAGCATCAGGGCAGAAAAGACCGTGAGAATCAGCAACGCCAGGGGGATGAGGTTCAACGTCTCCTTCAGCTTGGTCGGAAAAGACGTCTTCGGGGCGGGAGCGGGGCTCTTATCGGGGTTCATCAGCGACCAAACGACGATCGCACCCATGTACAGGATCATGACGATGACGGCCGGAATGAGACCCGCCATGAACATCTGGATGATCGAAACATTCGCTGCGACCGCATAGACGATCATTGGAATGGACGGCGGCACCAGAAAACCGAGCGTGCCCGCGCCGGCGAGCGATCCCAGGCTGATGTTTTCGTCGTAGCCCCGCTTCTTGAGTTCGGGCAAGGTGATTTTCGCCACCATTGCGGTCGTTGCTGCGGACGAGCCTGAGACCGCGCCAAAAAGCCCGCAGCCAAGTACGTTGACGTGAACGAGACGTCCCGGCAGCCAATTCAGCCAAGGTGACAGGCCACGAAACATTTCGTCCGAGAGCCGCGTCCTGTAGAGGATTTCTCCCATCCAGATAAACAGGGGCAAGGCTGCAAGGCTCCAGGACGCGCTGCCGCTCCAGGCATTGGTGGCCATGGCGGCGCCGATCTGGATGCCGGCCGGGGCGAACTGCATTGCGATGAAGCCGCATATCAGCAACGCGATGCCAATCCACACTCCGCCCATAAGGAGGATGAGCATCGCGCCGAGAATGAGACCTGAAATCTCGACCAGGAAAGTGGTATCCATCTTCAGACTCCACTTTCCATGACGCGCTCGATGATCTCTTCCTTGGTCTTCGGCACCGGCTTCTCGTAACGTGGCATACCACCGAACAGGAGGTGGAGAAGTTCGTCAACGAAGGCGATTTCCAGGATGACCAGACCAAGAGACATGCCGATCTGGGGAATCCAGAGCGGAACCGGTACGACCCCCTGCGAGACGTCGTTGAATTTCCACGAGGTCAATGTCATGTCCACGGCATACCAAGCGAAATAACCGACAGCCAAAGTCGCAACAACTGTGCAGCCGATTTCAAGCGCCCGCCGAGGCGCTCCGCCGATCCTGTCGATCAGCAACCCCATGCGGATGAGTTCGGCGGACCGGAAGGTATGAGCTAACGGCAGAAAGGCCGTTGCTGCCATGCACCAGGCGGTAAAGTCGTCACCGGCGGGAATATCGACGCCCAGCGGCCGGCCGGCCGACAGGGACAGCATGATTGCGAACGTCGCCACGAGAAATACGCCTCCCAGATACCCAGCGGCGAGATACAGGCCGTCCAGCGCTCGTCGAAGGAATTCCGGAAGAATGCTATGATGCGGATCAACGGAGGACATGGATCGGCCTCCCGTAACAGGATATGAAAAACGGCATGGTCGGCTCCCCTCGGTTGCCGGTTATCCGGGTGGAGCTCTTGGCGGCTTCCTGCCCGTTCAGCGAGCATGATGCTTCAATGTGCATTTTCCTGTCAACTAATCATTGACGTTTTATCGACGAAATGTTTTCGTTATTGCCTATCGAGTTTGATTTGAGGGCGGAACATGACCGAAGCTAAGTGGGATTTCTGGATCGATCGCGGCGGCACGTTCACCGACATCGTCGGCCGGAAGCCGGACGGATCGCTTGTCGCCCATAAAGTCCTGTCCGAAAATCCGGAAGCCTATCGTGATGCGGCCGTACAAGGGATTCGCGAACTCCTGGGCGTGCCGGCCGGCACTGCCATACCCGCCGATGCCATCGGCGCGGTAAAGATGGGCACGACAGTCGCCACCAATGCACTGTTGGAGCGCAAGGGCGAGCGCACACTGCTGGTGACGACCCGCGGCTTCCGCGATGCGCTGGCGATCGGCTATCAGGCCCGCGCCGACATCTTCGCCAAGAAGATCGTCAAGCCCGAGCTGCTCTACAAACAGGTGGTCGAGGTGGACGAACGCGTCCGTGCCGACGGCACGATCGAAGCTGCACCGGATGCCGCAACGATCCGCGCGCAGCTGCAGGAGCAATTCGACGCCGGTTTCCGCGCCGTCGCGATCGTCTTCATGCATGCCTATCGGTATCCGGCCCACGAACAGCTGGTGGCAGGGATCGCCCGCGAGATCGGCTTCACGCAGGTTTCCGTCAGTCACGAGGTTTCGCCGCTGATCAAGCTGGTCGGGCGCGGCGACACGACCGTGGTCGACGCCTATCTCTCGCCGATCCTGCGTCGCTATGTGGAACAGGTTGCCGGTGAACTTGGCACCGGGCTCGACGTCGCCAACAAGCAAGGTGCGCAGCTGATGTTCATGCAGTCGTCCGGCGGATTGACTGCGGCGCGGCTATTCCAGGGCAAGGATGCGATTCTCTCCGGCCCCGCCGGCGGCGTGGTCGGCGCGGTCGAGACCTCGCGGCTGGCGGGCTTCAACCGGATGATCGGCTTCGACATGGGCGGCACGTCGACCGACGTGTCGCACTATGACGGCGAGCTGGAACGCTCGTTCGAAACCGAGGTGGCGGGCGTGCGCATGCGGGCGCCTATGATGTCGATCCATACGGTCGCTGCCGGCGGCGGTTCGATCCTGCATTTCGAGAACGGCCGTTTTCGCGTCGGCCCTGATTCCGCCGGTGCCAATCCCGGCCCGAAAGCCTATCGCCGCGGCGGGCCGCTGACCGTTACAGACGCAAACGTCATGCTCGGCAAGCTCTCGCCAAAACTCTTTCCGGCGATCTTCGGCCCGAACCGCGACCAGCCGCTTGATGCGGATGCGGTGCGCGCCGCCTTCGACGACATGGCCAAGGTGATCGGCGACGGCCGTTCACCGGAAGAAGTGGCCGATGGTTTCCTGGCGATCGCCGTCGAGAACATGGCGAATGCGGTCAAGAAGATCAGCGTCCAGCGCGGCTACGACGTCACCCATTACGTGCTGACCTGCTTCGGCGGCGCCGGCGGCCAGCATGCCTGCCTGACGGCGGATGCGCTCGGTATTTCGACCGTGATGATCCATCCGTTTTCGGGCATCCTGTCGGCCTATGGCATGGGGCTTGCGGATATCCGGGCCACACGCCAGCGCACGGTATCTCACGAGCTTGCGGCCGCGCTGGAGACGCTTGAGGCAACCCAGGACGAGCTGACCGCCAGCGTGCTGGAGGAAATGGCGTCGCAGGGTGTTTCCCAGGCGGATACCGAGGTTCTGCACCGCGCGCACCTGCGCTATCAGGGCACGGATACGACTTTGCCCGTAACCGTGACCGACGCCGCCGACATGACGGTCGCCTTCGAGACGGCGCACAGGAAACAGTTCGGCTTCATCTTCGAAAACCGAGAGATCATTTTCGAGGCCTACGAGGTCGAGGCGATCGGCGGCGGCGCCGATTCCGACGAACCGGAATTCGAATTGGACGATAGCGCGCCAACGGCGGCTGAACAGACAAAGTTCTTCTCCGGCGGTGCATGGCGCGAAGCGCCAGTTTATCGGCGCGCCGAGATCAAGCCTGGCTCGCGCGCAAACGGCCCGTGCCTGATCGTCGAGCCGCATCAGACGATCGTCGTCGAAGACGGCTGGGCTTTCGAGATCACCGGGTTGAACCACGTTGTTCTGAAGCGCGTCGCCGAGCTTTCCCGCGCCAGGCCGATCGGCACGCAGGCCGATCCGGTGCTGCTCGAAGTGTTCAACAACCTCTTCATGTCGATCGCCGAACAGATGGGCGTGACGCTGCAGAACACCGCGTCTTCGGTCAACATCAAGGAACGGCTGGACTTCTCCTGCGCCGTCTTCGATGCGGATGGCGCGCTGGTGGCGAACGCCCCGCATATGCCGGTGCATCTCGGCTCGATGGACCGGTCGGTCGAAAGCGTCATCGCTCAGAACCAGGGCAGGATCCGCCCCGGCGACGTGTTTGCGTTGAACGCGCCCTATAATGGCGGCACCCACCTGCCGGATATCACCGTCGTTACGCCGGTCTTTGATTCCGAGGGTAGACACATCCTGTTCTACGTCGCCTCGCGCGGACACCACGCGGATGTCGGCGGCACCGCGCCGGGTTCGATGACGCCGCTTGCGACCACCGTCGACGAGGAGGGCGTGCTGTTCGACAATGTGCTGCTCGTCGATCGCGGCCGGTTCGACGAGGCCGGCATCACCGATCTCCTCTCCAACCACCCCTACCCCGCCCGCAACGTCGCCCAGAACGTCGCGGACCTTCGCGCCCAAATCGCCGCCAACGAAAAGGGCGTGCACGAGATGCGCAAGATGATTGCGCAGTTCGGGCTGGACGTGGTGCGGGCCTATATGGGCCACGTGCAGGACAATGCGGAGGAGAGCGTCCGCCGCGTCATCGAAAAACTTGGCGATTCTGAATTCACCTACCCGACCGACCAGGGCAGCGTGATCCAGGTGAAAATCACCGTCGACAAGGCAAAACGCGAGGCGACTGTCGATTTCACCGGAACGAGCCCGCAAAAGAAGAACAACTTCAATGCACCGGAACCGGTCACCCGGGCCGCGGTGCTTTATGTCTTCCGCGTCATGGTCGAAAGCTCCATTCCCATGAACGCGGGATGCCTGCGGCCGATCCGGATCATCGTGCCGGAAGGGTCGATGCTGAAGCCGCAATATCCGGCGGCTGTCGTGGCCGGCAATGTCGAGACCAGCCAGCACGTGACGAACGCATTGTTCGGCGCACTCGGGGCGATGGCGGCAAGCCAGGGCTCGATGAACAATCTCACCTTCGGCAACGCGACCTACCAATATTACGAGACGCTGTGCTCCGGCTCGCCGGCCGGCGCGTTCAACGACGGGACCGGTTTCGAAGGCACGGATGCGGTGCATGTGCACATGACCAATTCCCGCCTCACCGATCCGGAAATCCTGGAAACCCGTTATCCGGTACTGCTCGAAGATTTTCACATCCGCGACAATTCCGGCGGCAGGGGTAGGTTCTCGGCCGGCAACGGCACGAAACGCACCATACGTTTCCTCGAAAAAATGGATTGTGCCATCCTTTCCTCGCACCGGACGATCAAGCCGCACGGGCTTGAGGGCGGCGAAACCGGCGAGCTTGGCAAGACGACAGTACGACGCCTCGACGGCACGCTCGAAGAGCTTGGGGGCTGCGCCCAGACGATCATCGAGGCGGGCGAAGCGGTGACCGTCCAGACGCCGACCGCCGGAGGCTATGGCAAAGCGGACTGATCTGCCTTAACCGGGAGGCATGACAAAGCAGATCGCGATCATCGGCGGCGGCCCGACAGCGCTGATGGCGGCGGAAGTTCTCTCCGCCTCCGGCCATTCCGTGACCGTCTACGAGGCGATGCCGACCTTCGGGCGGAAATTCCTGCTCGCCGGGAAATCCGGGCTGAACATCACCCATTCGGAAGATTTTTCAAAGTTCGCGGCGCGTTTCGGAAGCGCCTCCGCTCGACTGCGCCCTGCCCTCGAGGCATTCACGCCGGGCGACGTTCGGCACTGGGCGCAGGGGCTTGGCACGGAAACCTTCGTGGGGACCTCCGGCCGCGTGTTTCCGACGGTTATGAAGGCCTCGCCGCTATTGCGCGCCTGGCTGCGGCGGCTGGAGGCGCAGGGCGTGGCGCTCAGGGCACGGCATCATTGGATAGGGTTTGCCCAAAACGGTTACCGGTTCGAAACACCGGAAGGGCCCGTCACGGTCCAGCCGGATGCCGCTCTTGTAGCGCTGGGCGGCGCCAGTTGGCCGCGGCTTGGCTCGGATGCCGCCTGGGTGCCGTGGCTGAAGGACAAGTGTGTTGAAGTCGCCGATCTGCAGCCGGCCAATTGCGGCTTCGATGTTGCCTGGAGCGAGGCATTTCGTGACCGTTTCGCCGGAGAGCCGCTGAAATCCGTTTCGACCACTTCCGACGCCGGCACATTCCAAGGCGAATTCGTGATCTCCGGGCAGGGGATCGAAGGCAGCCTTGTCTATGCCCATTCAGCAGCACTTCGGGACCGGCTTTTTGTGCAAGGCCAGGCGACATTGACCGTCGACCTCGCACCCGGCCGCACGCTGGAGCGACTTGGCCGCGACCTTACCCGGCAAGATGCCAAGGCGAGTTTCTCCAACCGCCTGCGCAAGGGAGCAGGGCTGGAGGGCGTGAAGAGCGCTCTGCTTCGCGAGCTTGTTGGCGATATCAACCGCATGTCCCCGGAGGAACTGGCGAGGCTGATCAAGTCTCTGCCGATCCCGGTTGTCCGCCCGCGACCGATCGCGGAAGCGATCTCATCCGCCGGCGGCATCGCCTGGAGCGACCTTGACGAAAACTACATGCTGAAACCGCTTCCGGGCCTTTTCGCCGCCGGGGAAATGCTCGACTGGGAGGCCCCGACGGGTGGCTACCTGCTGACCGCGTGTCTTGCGACGGGCCGGGCCGCGGCAAAGGGTATCGATGCCTGGTTGGACCCGAGATAGGACTCGCTTCGGGACGCTATTTGCGATTTCTTCTCCACTTATCCGACATTGTCCTAGATCAACGCCTCAAGGCGTGATTCGCGCAGATTTACGCGGAAGAAGGGGCTCCATGAGCAGGGAAAGACGAAGACGCATCATCCGCAGGCGGCGGACCGTGACAGGCCTTGCGCTGGTTGCCGCCATTTCCTTCGTGGCGGGCATGACGGATGCGGTGGGCTTGTTGCTCTCGGGCGACTTCGTGTCCTTCATGACCGGCAACACGACCCGCGCGGCCATCGCCTTCGCCGACGGCGACTATAGCCATGCGATCATCCTGTTCATCGCGCTCTGGGTCTTCATCCTCGGCAACGCGCTTGGCATCGTGCTTGCCTATACGGTGTCGGCGCGCCGCACATTCGTGGTGCTTGCAAGCGTCTCCATCCTGCTTGCCGCCGCCTCGACCGTCCCCGACGCGGGGGGGTATCCTCGGCTGCAATTCTATCTGGTCGTGTTGTCGATGGGCATGATCAACGCAACGGTCGAACATATCGAAGGGCTGCCGATCGGGCTCACCTATGTGACGGGTGCGCTTTCCCGCTTTGGCCGCGGCATCGGCCGCTGGCTGATCGGCGACCGTAACCCGACCGGCTGGCTGATCCAGACTGTTCCCTGGACCGGAATGGCATGCGGCGCGGTGACGGGCGCTTTTTTGACGAAATATGCAGGCAGCCATGCGCTCTGGATCGTTTCGGTTCTGGCCCTTGCGGTTGCATTGGCGACGACACTTCTGCCGCGCCCGCTGCACCTGCATTTCCAGCAGCCGATCGCCTCAGCCCGCCGCCGCGCCTGATCGCCTCGAAGGACATTGATGTTCCTGCTTTCAAAACTCTTCTGGGTCTTTGCCCAGCCCCTCTCGCTTGCTTTTCTTCTCTCCGCCCTTGCCACAGTTCTCATCGCCGTCGGCTGGCGCCGGCTTGGCGGCCTTGCTGCGCTGCTGACCGCACTGGTGCTGTTCGTGACGCTTTTCACTACGACAGGCACGATGGCGCTGCAGGCGTTGGAGGGCCGCATTCCAAAGCCGATGCAGGAACCCCGGTCGGTTTCCTGCATGATCGTGCTCGGCGGCGTGCTTGAAAACGAGGTGACGACCGTGCGCGGCGGCATCGAGCTCAATCAGGCCGCCGACCGGTTCGTGGAGGCGTTGCGGCTCGCCCGTAATCATCCGCAAGCACGCATCCTGATTTCCGGCGGAGACGGTTCGATCAGCGGCGCCTACGAAGGAGAGGCGCAGGCTGCGGAACGGTTCTTCTCCGCCTTCGGCATCCCGGCCGATCGACTGGTGAAGGAGAATGCGTCCCGCACGACCTATGAGAATACGGTGAATACGGCCGGGCTTCTGAAGGCTCAGGGGCTCGACGATTGCCTGCTGATCACCTCTGCCTTCCATATGCCGCGATCGATGGGCCTGTTCCGGGCCGCCGGAACGGAGGTGACGCCGTGGCCGGTCGACTACCGCACCAGCGGCATCGTCCGCCTATCGCTGGATTTCACCCAGCCGGCGCTGAATGCGCAGCTGACGACGACTGCAGCCCGCGAGTGGATGAGCCTGACGGCCTATTATCTCACCGGGCGGATCGGCGAGATCTTTCCGAAATAAGCCCTCTGCCGGGCCGTTCTATTTTTTCGACAGGATGTTGAAATCAAGGCCGCGCACCCTGACGCGCATTTCGCAGGGCGCCGCGTCGGTGCGACCGCAGAAGCGGGGATGCATCGTCAGTTCGAAGACCATGTTGCCGAAGTACTGAACGAAATCGTAGTGATAAAGCTGGGCGGTGGCGACCATGACGTAGCCGCCTTCCTTGATCTGCACATAAAAATTGTAGCGGCAGCCTTCACTGGCGCAACGCGGTCCCCTCACCCCATCGCAGGTTACTTCGGATTGGTTGGAAACGAGGTCGAGCATGCCGTCGTTGTTGATGTCGAAGCGCTTGATGAAGAGCGGCCCGAAATCGACGGTCTTGCACTCTTTGCGGAAGTAATCCTTCTCGTAAATTTCCGGATCACTGAAACGCTGCGGCTGCTGAGCAAAAGCAAGTGTGGGCGCAAACATCAGGACGAGCGCCTGCGCGACAATGATCAAAAGCTTTTTCACTGGCGAACCTCTGCAAATTCATCTGTTCAAGGCGCGCATCGAAGGATGACGCACGCAACGATCGGCGGTTATGCTAACGGCCCGCACTTGCGCGACGCTGGATCACAAGGTCTGACATGTCTCTGCTGACAATACTCGACTATGCCGGCATCGCGCTTTTTGCCGCGACCGGCGCGCTTGCCGCTTCGCGAAAGCAACTCGACCTCGTCGGCTTCCTATTTTTCGCGGCGGTCACCGGGCTCGGCGGCGGTACGCTCAGGGACATCCTCCTTGGTCGCACGCCGGTCTTCTGGGTGCTGGACCCGACCTATATTCTCATCTGCGTCGTCTCGGGCGCCTTCGTGTTCTGCACCGCGCATCGGGTGGAATGGCGCTTTCGCCTGCTGATCTGGCTCGACGCGATCGGGCTTGCGGCCTATAGCGTGCTCGGTGCAGCAAAAGGTCTCGCGGCTACGGGATCGCCGACGATCGCGATCGTCACCGGAGCGTTGACAGCCGCCTTCGGCGGCATCCTGCGCGACCTTCTCGCCAACGAACCCTCGGTTCTGCTTCGGCCGGAAATATACATCACCGCCGCCCTCGCGGGCGCCTGCGGGTTTACCGCGGCGAATGCACTCGGCCTGCCGGTCTACGCAAGTTCGGGGCTGGGCGCGGCGCTCGCCTTCGGCCTGCGCGGTGGCGCGATCCACTATGGCTGGACATTGCCACGCTACAGGCCGCGTCCCGGACGGGACCAGGACGAAGCAATCAAAGGAAAGAAAAGGCCGTGAGAGGCGTCAGCTTTTCTTTTCGCGCAGACGGATGATCACATCCACATGAGCGATTTCCATGCCTTCGGGAGCTTCCGGAAGGTTGTCGATCTGCAGATTGCTGACCGGAATGTCGAGCACCTGATTGCGGCCCTCGACGAAGAAGTGATGGTGATCGGAAATATTGGTGTCGAAATAAGTCCTGGCGCTTTCAACCGCGAGCACGCGGATGAGACCGGCTTCGGTGAACTGATGCAAGGTATTGTAGACGGTCGCGAGCGAAACCGGGACGCCGGCAAAGGTGGCTTCCTCGTGCAGTTCCTCGACGGTCAGATGGCGGTCACCCTTGGCGAACAACAGGTCGGCAAGCGCAATGCGCTGCCGCGTCGGACGCAGGCCGCAATGGCGCAGTCTCGTCTCGATGTCCGTAATGGCTTCTGCCATAATTACCCGTCAACTCCTGCCGTTTCACGCCAATATCAGGTATCTTGACTTTCCGATATAACTTTTACGGACGGTAGTTTCAATAGTTTCCGGAGGATACCTGCGGCGAGAGCGCCAAAAACGCGCAATTTCGCTACAAGCCTCTGGTTTGCGCCTGTAGCTTCCTATATGCGGACCAGAACAAACGCATGTTCCAGCGGCTCGGCTGCCATCCCCAGGCGGAGCGCAAGTTCATCGTTACGCTTCAATTCCGACCGATCTTGCAATACGCTGCTGAAACAAAAGGTCTAAGGTTCAACGGGGGGAACGGAAATTTATGGCACCCAGGCAGTCCAGCTTCTCTTACGAAGAACTTCTCTCTTGCGCCCATGGTGAGCTGTTCGGACCAGGCAATGCGCAGCTTCCGCTGCCGCCGATGTTGATGGTCCACCGCATCACCGATATCTCGGAAACAGGCGGAGCTTTCGACAAGGGTTATCTCCGCGCCGAGTACGACGTACGACCGGACGACTGGTATTTCCCCTGCCATTTCGAAGGCAATCCCATCATGCCGGGCTGCCTCGGTCTCGACGGCATGTGGCAGTTGACCGGCTTTTTCCTCGGCTGGCTCGGCGAACCCGGACGCGGCATGGCTCTGTCGACCGGCGAAGTGAAGTTCAAGGGCATGATACGCCCGGATACCAAGCTGCTTGAGTATGGCATCGACTTCAAGCGCGTCATGCGCGGCCGCCTGGTGCTCGGCACCGCCGATGGCTGGCTGAAGGCAGATGGCGAAACCATTTACCAGGCGACGGACCTTCGTGTAGGCCTGTCGAAGGAAAAGGCCGCCTGATCCTGCGTGGCGGCCAAAGCAGAACAAGCAGAAAAGGTTTTGATGAGATGAGACGGGTAGTTGTAACGGGTCTCGGTATCGTATCCTCGATCGGGAGCGATGCCGCCGAAGTCACCGAATCCTTGCGTCAGGCAAAGTCCGGCATTTCCTTCTCTCCCGATTTCGCGGAGCACGGCTTCAAGTGCCAGGTCTGGGGCAGGCCGACGCTCGACCCGACCGATCTCGTCGATCGCCGCGCGATGCGCTTCCTTTCCCAGGGCGGCGCCTGGAACCATGTCGCCATGAAACAGGCGATCGCCGATTCCGGTCTCGAAGACAAGGATATCGGCGAGAACGAGCGCACGGGCATCATCATGGGCTCCGGCGGCCCGTCCACCCGCACGCTGATCGAAGCCGCCGAGATCACGCTCAAGAACAACAGCCCGAAGCGGATCGGCCCGTTTGCCGTGCCGAAGGCGATGTCGTCCACGGCATCCGCGACGCTCGCCACCTGGTTCAAGATCCACGGCGTCAACTATTCGATCTCGTCCGCCTGCTCGACATCCGCGCACTGCATCGGCAACGCTGCGGAGATGATCCAGTGGGGCAAGCAGGACGTGATGTTCGCCGGTGGCCACGAGGACCTCGACTGGACGATGTCGAACCTGTTCGACGCCATGGGCGCCATGTCCACCAAGTGCAATAACAATCCCGACAAGGCCTCCCGCGCCTATGATGTCGACCGCGACGGTTTCGTCATCGCCGGCGGCGCCGGCGTGCTGGTTCTCGAAGAACTCGAGCATGCCAAAGCGCGCGGCGCCAAGATCTATGCGGAAATCGTCGGCTACGGTGCGACGTCGGATGGCTACGACATGGTCGCTCCCTCGGGCGAAGGCGCGATGCGATGCATGCGCCAGGCGCTGGCGACCGTGAAAGGCGATATCGACTACATCAACACCCACGGCACCTCGACGCCGGTCGGGGACAGCAAGGAGATCGGCGCAATCCGCCAGGTCTTCGGTGACAAGATCCCGCATATCCAGTCGACCAAGTCGCTGACCGGCCATTCGCTTGGCGGCGCCGGCGTGCAGGAATCGATCTACGGCCTTTTGATGATGCAGGAACGCTTCATCGGCGAAAGCGCCCATATCGAGAACCTGGACCCGGAATTCGAAGGTGTGCCGATCGTCCGCAAGCGGATCGACGACGCCAAGATCGATACGGTTCTTTCCAATTCCTTCGGGTTCGGCGGCACCAACGCCACGCTCGTCTTCCAGCGCTTTAACGGGTAAATCCATGACCGGAATCATGCAGGGGAAACGCGGCCTGATCATGGGGGTCGCCAATAATCACTCCATCGCCTGGGGGATTTCGAAAGCCGTCGCAGCGCAAGGCGCCGAACTCGCCTTCACCTTTCAGGGCGAAGCGCTCGGCAAGCGGGTCAAGCCGCTCGCAGCCGAACTCAATTCCGATTTCGTGGTGCCTTGCGATGTCGAGGATATCGCCTCGGTGGACGCGACCTTCGCGGCGATCAAGGAACGCTGGGGCAAGCTGGACTTCCTGGTGCATGCCATCGGCTTTTCCGACAAGAACGAGCTGAAAGGCCTTTACGCCGACACGACGCGCGAGAATTTCAGCCGCACGATGGTGATCTCCTGCTTCTCCTTCACCGAGATTTCCAAACGGGCGGCGGACCTGATGATCGACGGCGGAACGATCCTGACGCTCACCTACGGCGGCTCGATGCGGGTCATCCCGAACTACAACGTCATGGGCGTTGCAAAGGCGGCGCTGGAAAGCTCGGTGCGCTATCTCGCCGCCGATTACGGCCCACGCGACATCCGCGTCAACGCAATCTCCGCAGGCCCCGTGCGCACGCTTGCGGGTGCGGGCATTTCCGATGCACGCGCGATCTATTCCTGGAACCAGAAGAACGCGCCCCTGCGTCGCACGGCCACCATCGAGGATATCGGCGGCTCGGCCCTCTACCTGCTCTCGGACCTTTCCCGCGGCGTGACCGGCGAAATCCACTACGTGGATGCCGGCTACAACATCACGTCGCTGCCGAGCCTCGACCGGCTGCGGAACGCGGATTCGGAGTAAGCGCTATTTTGGGAAACCTTCTGAAGGCCCGCTGTTCGCATCGATAACGGTGCGTATTGCCGGCTTCAGATTGTATGGAACGGCTTCAAGCGCCTGAACGGCATCGAGATTGTAGCCACGCTCTTCGATTTCCCTGACGAAGGCGCGGGTCGTCAAAAGCGTCATCGGAACCGTTGCTGCTGCCATCAGATTCGGAACGGCGCCGTCCTCATAAAGGACCAATGCCTCATCCGTATCCTGCGGGTCCATTGCTTCGATGTATTCGCGAATGGCGCGTTCGCCGCTGTTCCTCAATGCCCGCTTGAGTTTGTCCTGCGCTTCCGGCGTTGTCGCACGATCGCGCAATGCCGCGATCGCGATGCCCTCCAACGTCTCTGCATGCTCGATCGCCCCGTTCATGGACGTCATCCAGGCCTCGATCTCCGGCGCATAAGGTTTGGAGAGATCACTGCAGACTTCCTCCTCGATCCGATCGACGATGACAATCCTGCGATTGGTGAGCCGCATGCAATCGAGGAGCCCCGCCGCTGCGAGGCGGATCAACGGCCCTGCGTCAGCGATGACAATCGGATCTCGATCGAGCATATCGGTCCTTGCGAGGCTACTTCTTCGCCCATAGAACCTTAAAGCGGGCGTTGCGGCAAGTCTCGCCGCTTTCGCGGAAACCTTCGGCCAGGACCGGCTCGTAGGTCAGGCCGCGATTGGCGACCAGCATCAGGCGGCCGCCGTTCTTGAGTGCCGCAGCGGCAGTGCGGATCATCGTCTTGCCGAGTTCCGGATCCGTCGCCTGCGCCTCGTGGAAAGGCGGGTTCATGATGACGAGGTCGTATTTTTCCTTCGGCGGCTCGGCGCCAAGGTCCTGCCAGTAGAAACGGGCGTTGAGATCCGGGCAATTGCGCGCGATGTTGCGCTTGGCAAATTCCAGCGCCTGGTAATCGGCTTCGAAGAGATCGATGCGGTTCACACGCTTCGACTTTTCAGCCAGCATCACCGAGAGATATCCCCAGCCGGCGCCGAAGTCGGCGGCGTTGCCGTCGAAATCGGTCGGCAGGCGGCCTGCGAGCAGTTCCGAGCCTGCATCCACGCGCTCGTGGGAGAACATGCCGGGTGCAGCCTCGAACCGGGCGTCGATCACCACGGTCGACTTCTTCAGCGCCTTGATCGCTGCGTCGGCATTGGCGGGCCTGGCGAACCATATGGCGACGCCGTGATATTTCGGGGTGTAATCGAGTTCGATGCCAAGCTTCAGGAGCGTGTTGCGAAGCGGCTGGATGCCATCTTCCTTACCGCCGGCGACGATGATGACGCCTCCCGTTCTGACGCGCTCGAGAGCCTCGGCGACACGGTTCTCGTTCTCGCCGCGATGTTTGCCGCAGAGCACCAGCCCAAAATCGTAACCGTCGCCCTCGGCCTCGGGAAAGGCGCCTTCGCGCAAGGTCCGGAACAGCGGCCGGAACGGCTGCACCGCGGTGATTTCCGCCGCAAACCCCTCGGGCAAGGCATTGCCTGCCTCGGCGCCCAGGAAGAGCACGCGCTCGCCTTCGCCGGGCATCGGAACAGCCTCGGTGTCGAAGGGGTGGAACAGGGTCTTCAGGGCGTCTCGGCTCATGGCTAGTCTCGTGGGTTCGTCTCGTGAAGCAGATAAACAAAAGGCGCGGAAGAGCTTCCGCGCCTCGATGTCTCGGGAAGACGAAGGCCTTATTCGGCGGCTTCGCCTTCAGCCTTCTTGAGTTCCTGGCCGGTGGCCTGGTCGACGACCTTCATCGACAGGCGAACCTTGCCGCGCTCATCGAAGCCCATCAGCTTGACCCAGACCTTGTCGCCTTCCTTGACTACGTCCTGGGTCTTGGCAACGCGCTCGGAAGCGAGCTGCGAGATGTGCACGAGGCCGTCGCGGGCGCCGAAGAAGTTCACGAAAGCGCCGAAGTCGGCGGTCTTGACGACCGTGCCTTCATAGATAGCGCCAACTTCCGGCTCGGCAACGATCGAGTGGATCCACTTGCGGGCCGCTTCGATTTCCTTGCCCGAAGACGAAGCGATCTTGACGGTGCCGTCGTCCTCGATGTTGATCTTGGCGCCGGTCTTTTCGACGATTTCGCGGATGACCTTGCCACCCGAACCGATGACTTCACGGATCTTGTCGACCGGGATGTTCATCACTTCGATGCGCGGTGCGAATTCGCCGAGCTGGCCGCGGCTCTCGGTGATGGCATTGGCCATTTCGCCGAGGATGTGCTTGCGACCGCCCTGTGCCTGATTGAGCGCGACCTTCATGATCTCTTCGGTGATACCGGCGATCTTGATGTCCATCTGCAGCGAGGTGATGCCGTCGGCAGTACCCGCTACCTTGAAGTCCATGTCGCCGAGGTGGTCTTCGTCGCCGAGGATGTCGGAGAGAACCGCGAAACGCTCACCTTCGAGGATGAGGCCCATGGCGATGCCGGCAACCGGCTTGGCCAGCGGTACGCCGGCGTCCATCAGTGCGAGCGAGGTGCCGCAGACGGTCGCCATCGAAGATGAGCCGTTGGACTCGGTGATTTCGGAAACGACGCGCAGCGTGTAGGGGAACTGCTCGACAGTCGGCAGCATCGGGCGGATGGCGCGCCATGCGAGCTTGCCATGGCCGATTTCGCGGCGGCCCGGGGAGCCCATGCGGCCGGTTTCACCAACCGAGTAGGGAGGGAAGTTGTAATGGAGCAGGAAGCGCTCCTTGTACATGCCGGTCAGGCTGTCGACGTACTGCTCGTCTTCGCCGGTGCCAAGCGTGGCGACAACGATCGCCTGGGTCTCGCCGCGGGTGAAGAGGGCGGAACCGTGGGTGCGCGGCAGGATGCCGACTTCCGAAACGATCGGGCGGACGGTCTCGAGATCACGGCCATCGATGCGGCTCTTGGTGTCGAGGATGTTCCAGCGAACGATCTTGGCCTGCAGGTGCTTGAAGACGGCGCCGATGACTTCGGCGCTGTATTTCGGCTCGGCGCCCTCTGGGAAGAAGTGGGCCTTCACCTTCGCCTTGACGGCGTCGACGGCTGCGTAACGGTCAGCCTTCTGGGTGATCTTGTAGCCTTCGCGAAGCTCGGCTTCGAAATGCTGGAGCATTTCGGCCTCGAGCGCGGAATGATCTTCCGGTTCGAACTCGCGGGGTTCCTTGGCGGCGACTTCAGCGAGCTTGATGATCGCGTCGATGACCGGCTGGAAACCGCGGTGGCCGAACATGACGGCGCCGAGCATGATGTCTTCGTTGAGTTCCTTGGCTTCGGATTCGACCATCAGGACGGCATCGCCCGTACCGGCGACGACGAGATCGAGAACCGACTCGTCCATTTCGTCGAGATGCGGGTTCAGGACGTATTCGCCGTTGATGTAACCGACGCGGGCGCCGCCGACCGGGCCCATGAACGGAACGCCGGAGAGCGTCAGCGCAGCAGATGCCGCAACCATCGACAAGACGTCCGGATCGTTCTCAAGGTCGTGCTGGACGACGGTAACGACGACCTGGGTGTCGTTCTTGTAGCCTTCCGGGAAGAGCGGGCGGATCGGGCGGTCGATCAGGCGGGAAACCAGCGTCTCCTTTTCCGACGGACGGCCTTCGCGCTTGAAATAGCCGCCCGGAATCTTGCCGGCGGCGTAGGTCTTTTCCTGGTAGTTGACGGTGAGCGGGAAGAAGTCCTGGCCCGGCTTCGGAGCCTTGGCGGAAACGACGGTCGCGAGAACGACGGTCTCGCCGTAGGTTGCGAGAACCGCGCCGTCAGCCTGGCGGGCGATCTTGCCCGTTTCCAGCCTCAGCGGGCGGCCGGCCCATTCGATTTCGACGGAATGAGTATTGAACATATGTCTTGTCCTTCAATGCGGGAGCACACGCATCGCCGATATCGGGCGTAGCGTACAGTCGACCGCAATCAATGTGACACATCATGGGCAAGACAACGGGAGGCTTTGCATCACCGGCATCCTGGAAAGGAGCCGCGGCTAAAGCCCCGAGGGCTTTGGCCGAAAGCATCCGGCAATCCTGCCCCATGACAGGTCAACGGTTTGTTTGGCAGATCCGGCCCATCCGGGTCTGCGGGCAGTCACCACGCGAACTAGGGCGTAGCGCAAACATTTCATCGGACCTTGGCCCGAATAAAGAACCGGCAGGCACCCCAAGAGCGCCCGCCGGAAATTTTTAGCGGCGAATACCCAGAGCAGCAATGATCTTGCTGTAACGGGCCTCGTCCTTCTTCTTGAGATAATCAAGAAGCGAGCGACGGGTGGAAACCATGGTCAGAAGGCCACGACGCGAGTGGTTGTCCTTCTTGTGATCCTTGAAGTGACCCGTCAGGTTGTTGATGCGTTCCGTCAGGATTGCGACCTGAATTTCCGGAGAACCGGTGTCGCCTTCGACGGTTGCATATTCCTTGATCAGCGCAGTCTTGCGCTCGGCAGTGATCGACATCTTACGATCCTTTCGTAAAGAGGAGAACGAGACGCCAGAAGCCGAGATGTCGTTCAGCTTCGGCCATGAATGCAGTAGGATGCCTATAGGCTCCTGATGCTGGCGCTGCCTATAGACCATTCACGTTGCAATTGGAAGAGGCGTCCGCCGATCAGCCGAACACCCGCTTCGGCCGGAATTCGCCCTGGCCGATCTCGCCGATGGCGATCAGCTTGCCGCGCACCGTCGCATAGGCCTCGGCCTCCGCAAGCGGCGCATCGCGGCCGCGCAGAATGACCGGGTTGCCCATTTTCAGCCTGTGCGCCTGATCGTCGGTGACGGGCAGATGCGGCAGGCTGGACAACGCTTCGGCAGTGTCGATCAGGAACTCATCGAGCGCCGCCAGGCGTTCGTCGCGGTCCTCGATCTCCTCAAGCGCCACGAGATCGGCGAGCGGAACCATCTTTTCCTCGGCGAACGGCGCGACGAAGGTGCGGCGCAGTTCGGAAATGTGACCATAGCAGCCGAGATCGCGGCCGAAGTCGCGGGCCAGCGCGCGCACATAAGTGCCCTTGCCGCATTCCACCTCGAAATGCGCCTTGTCCGCGGTGACGCCGAGCAGCGTCAGCCGGAAGATCTCCACTTCGCGGGAAGGGATATCGACCGTCTCGCCATCGCGAGCGAGGTCATAGGCCCGTTCGCCGGCAATCTTGATCGCCGAGAACTGTGGCGGGATCTGGCTGATCGTGCCGGTGTATTTCGGCAGCAGATCGCGGATGGACTGTTCGTCGGGACGCATATCCGAAGCGGCTGTGACTTCGCCTTCGAGGTCGTCGGTCGAACGCTCTTCGCCCCAGCTGACGGCGAATTCATAAATCTTGCGTCCGTCCATAACGTAAGGCACGGTCTTGGTCGCATCGCCGAGCGCAATCGGCAGCATGCCGGAAGCGAGCGGATCGAGCGTACCGGCATGTCCCGCCTTCTGGGCGTTGAACAGCCACTTGATCTTGGAGACGGCTTCGGTGGAGCCGAAGTCGACCGGCTTGTCGAGGATCAGCCAGCCGGAAATCGGGCGGCCCTTTGGTTTGCGGGGTTTTGACATGCGTTCTCTTGATTATTCTTTGTCTTCATTGCCGCCGTCGAGATCCCGCTGGACCTCCGGCGAGCGCAGCAGCTCATCGATCTTCTTGTAGTTGTCGAAGCTGGTATCGTCGCGGAAGCGGACTTCCGGCATGTATTTCATCTGCCGGAGCTGACCGCCGATGCGGCCGCGAATGTATTTGGCGTTGCGGTTCAGCGCCTCGATGATTGCCGCATGATCCGGCAGGCCGAGGGGTGTCACGTAGGCCGTGGCGACCTTAAGGTCTGTCGACATGCGCACTTCGGACACCGAGATCACAGTCTTTTCGATGAGGTCGTCGCGCACTTCGCCGCGTTGCAGGACCTGGGTTATGGCGGCGCGGACCTGCTCGCCAACGCGAAGCATGCGCTGGGAGGGCGCCGAGGATGTTGGCTTGCTCATTGTGTTTCTCTTCTAGAGCACTTGCGGGGTTCGTCCCGTATTCCAAGCGCTGCGTCAGTAAAGGCGGTCACATGACCCAGGCGCACCCAAAGGTCAAGGCGCGGCCTTCGCTTTATCTTAACAGGACAAGCCGCTGAATGCAGCCCCCGCCGGTCCGCGCAGGCGCCGGCCGATCAGAACAGGGCATCGTCGATGTCTTCATCCGACATGGTGGTGGCGGCAGCAGCGGCGACCATCGGCGGCGGCGTGCCGAGCACCGCGGCATGCAATTCGCGTTCGGTCACCATCGTATAAAGACGGGCAATACGGCCACCGACTTCCGCAAGCGCCTCTTCAAGGCCCGGCGCTTCGAAGACGTCCTCATCGAGTTCCATCTCGTCTGCGCAGGCGCGCAGCACTTCGCCGAGTTCGGCGTTGAAGTTCAACCGGGCGAGCGCGATATCCATTTCGCCGACGGCCGTCCTGCTCTGATCGCCGAGCGCCAGCATCTGAGCATCCATCCGGTCGCCGACGGAGCGGATATTCTCAAGCGCGTTTTCGAGGCGCTGATCGAGGCTTTGTTCACCTTCTTCGCCATGCACGCTGGTCAGCTTGTTGGCGGCGATTTCCAGCGTCTGGAGTTCAGTCAGGATCTTTTCAGCCGTTCCGTCGAGCGCTGCTGCAAAGTTGCGCAGTTCGGCGGTCACGACATTTATAGCCTTGCCCTCTTCGCCTATCTTGCTGCAGCGCAGGTTGGTATTGAGTGCCATATAATGAATGTCGGTGCGCACGATCTGGACAGTGCCGATGCCGTCGAGAAGTTCCCTGACAGTGTCGCTGGTCGCCCGGCTGAGCTCGCCGGCGCGATGGGCGACATCCTCGATTTCGCGCACGGCGCCGCGAGCGGCGGCCACACCGGTTTCAAGTTGTCGGATCGCATTGTTGTTGTTGCCGCTGTCGGCATCGGTCATCGCCGCACGAAGGGCCTCGATCTGCGACAGATCGGACCGGAAGCTTGCGACGATGGCGACGATCTTTGCAGTATCGCGTTCAAAGTCGGAGATCGATTGATTGAGCTGCAGCGAGACGAGCTTGCGGATGATCAGAGACAGGCTTTCGCGCTGGCCGCCGGTTAGTTTTGCGGCCCCAGGCGCTTCCAGATAATCCGAAAGGATGCGCAGGCTCGACTGGCAGTGTTCAATACGCTGGCGGGTGATATCGCCGACCTGCATGGCCGACAGCGTCGAGGCGAGCTTCGACTGGATGCCGCTTGCGACGGTACGCACCCTTGCTGCGCGCTCGACGAGCAGTTTGCGGTGTTTGCCGATCTCAGCCGCGCCGTTGGAGAGGCCGGAAACGATTTGCGGCACCGTTTCGTCGTAGCTCGCCAGGATCGCCTTTCCCTTGATCATCACTGGCCCTAGGCCATGACCGAGGGTGCTCAGCTTGCCGGCCAGATCGTTGACCTGGCGTGATCCCTCCTGGATCTTTGCGAGAATCTCTTCCGCGAAGCCCGCGAAATCGGCAATACCGGCACCAGTAATCTTGGCGGTCACAGCGAAGGTGCGCAGGTAGCGCAGCGTTTCCTGCATGTCCTCGATCTGAGGCCGCAGTTTTCTTTCCGCGGAGGCGATTTCCTGGAAGCCAACCTGGCGTCCGGATTCGAGCCTGGTCAGGTGCGACAGCCGCTCGACCGTGCTCTTCAGCTCGGTCATCGTGGCGTTCGCCGTTCCTTCGTCCAGCGAACCGGTCAACTGGTCGAGGGAGGTGATCAGCTTGTTCAGCACATCGAGGATCGACAGGAGCGCCGCGCCACCATCGAGAAAACGCTCCTCAATACGCGAGCGTGCCGTTTCCATCCGGTCGACGAAGGCGAGAACGCCAGTCGAGCTACTCACGATGTCAAAAATGGATGCCCTGACAGCCACTTTGCCTCACCTTTCAGGTCCCCACGGGACCTCTGCCTGCTGAAGATACGACGATGAACTCGCCTGCATTGTTTTGGGACAGTTCCGCACCAGCAAGTTCGGGCACGGTTTTGTCCTGCGCGAGAACTACTCTGAGGGACGATGAGTTAATTCCCGCAGAATAGCGGCGGTCGTTTGCGACTTGTGGTTAATTTTCCCGCTCATTAGCGCGGCAAAATGCAACCTATCAGTTTTGTTTCGTGAGAAATGGCCATGGTTGGTTAACTCCGCATTAACGATGCAAGTCCACATTCGGCCAGCTATTTCAGCGTTTTCGGAATTATATTGAGGTAAGAATGCCTGCTTCCGATGTTCAAGAGGATTACTTTCGCCCGCCGCAGAACCTGACTGTTCGCACGATTGCAACCGTGCAGCGGGAAATACTGCAGTTTCTGGACAAAACCGCGTCCGCAACCATCGAACTCGATGATGATTGCCAAGTGGACATCAGCTTCATTCAACTCATGGAAGCGGCGCGCATCTACGCCGTCGCAGCCGGAAAGCAAATCGCGTTAGCCCGTCCCGCCAGCGGCCCAACGCTCGATGTCTTGAAGCGCAGCGGCTTCCTCGACGGGATGTCCGCTGAAGACCTGAAATTCTGGCTTCATCAAGGGGGTATTCAATGAGCGCCAGCATCTTAACAGTCGACGATTCCGCCAGCATCCGGCTGACGACGCGCGTCGCCCTCAGCAATGCCGGATACCAGATCACGGAAGCAGTCGACGGCATGGACGGCATCGCCAAGCTTAGCGCCAGCCAGTTCGACCTGATCGTCACCGATCTCAACATGCCGAACATGGACGGCCTGACGATGATCCGGGAACTGCGCAAGATGCCGGCTCATATGGGCGTTCCGGTCATCTTCCTGACGACGGAATCCGACAACGACATCAAGCAGGAAGCCAAGGCCGCCGGTGCCACCGGTTGGCTCACCAAGCCCTTCGACCCGGAAAGCCTGGTCAAGATCGTCCGAAAGGTACTCGGCAGATGAGCTTTCCCGATCCTATCGCGGTTTTCAGGACAGAGGCTGCCGAGCTTCTGGAACAGATCGAAGCTGGGCTTCTCGACCTGAACGTAAACCTCGGCGACAAGGATCAGGTGGACGCGGTCTTCCGCGGACTCCACACTTTGAAGGGATCGGGAGCCATGTTCGGCTTCGATGCCCTGGCTGCTTTCACCCATCATTGCGAGACGGCGTTCGACCGCGTCCGCAAGGGCGAAGTTCCGGCAACACAGGAGCTGGTCACGGCGGTTCTCGGGGCCAAGGATCACATGCGTGCCCTGGTCGACACGCCGAATGGCGACCATGAGGCGACTGGCGAAGCGCTTCTCGCCAGCCTGCGCGCTGCCGTCGATGGCGCCAACAACGCCGGTTCTTCCGGCCCTGCCAAAACTGCTCCGGGCCAGAACCATTTCAAGATCCGCTTCAGCTTGCCGCAGAACGCAATGGCAAACGGCACCAATCCGCTGCCGCTTCTCGACGAACTGCGCGAGCTCGGCGAGTGCCGGATCGTGGCAGACCGCTCTGCCATCCCATCGCTCGACCTTCTCGCGCCGACCGATCTTTATGTCTCCTGGGAAGTCGAGCTTCTGACCACCCAGCCGCGGTCTGCGATCGACGACGTATTCATCTTCGTCATGGACGAGATGCAGCTCGAAGTCATAACCGTCGAGACTTCGGTCGCCGCCAAGGCACCAGCCAAGACGGAAGCCCCGGTTACGGCATCGCAGCCCGCCGCGGCATCGCAGCCCGCCGCGGCACCCCAGCCTGCGGCGGCACCGGTTGTCGTCCTGCATGCGGCTGCACCTGCGCCGATCGCTGCAGCTCCCGTCGAGACGAAGCAGAACAAGGCGTCCGAAAACGTCCGTGTGCCCGCCGAAAAACTCGACGAGCTGATGGACCGGGTCGGCGAACTCGTCATCGCCCAGTCGCGCCTCAGCCAACTTGCAGGCGGCAGCGGCGATCTGCAGCTGCGGGCCGTCTCGGAAGATGTGGAACGCCTTTCAGGCGAGCTGCGCGATACGATGATGGTGCTGCGCATGGTACCGGTCGCGCACCTCTTCAGCCGCTTCCGCAGGCTGGTGCACGATCTTTCGCATGAAACCGGCAAGACGATCGAACTGGTCACCGAGGGCGAAAGCACGGAAGTCGACAAGAGCGTCATCGAACGCCTAGCCGATCCGCTGGTGCATCTGGTGCGCAACTCTTGCGACCACGGTCTCGAGACCCCCGAGGAACGGCTTGCCGCCGGCAAATCACAAGCGGGGCATATCTTGCTTTCCGCCCGCCAGCAGGCTGGCGAAGTCATTATCACCATCAAGGACGACGGTCGCGGCATCAACCGCGAACGGGTGCGCGCCAAGGCGGAATCCTCCGGCCTCATCCCGCCGAATGCCAGCCTCACCGATCAGGAACTCTACCAGCTGATCTTCCACCCCGGCTTCTCGACAGCCCAGACGGTCACCAACCTTTCAGGCCGCGGTGTCGGCATGGATGTGGTCAAGCGGACCATCGATGCACTCCGCGGCACGATCAACGTTGCAAGCCATCCTGGCGAAGGTTCCGAGATTTCGCTGGCGATCCCTCTGACGCTCGCGATCATCGACGGACTGCTCGTGCGGGTCGGCGACGGCCGCTATGTCATCCCGCTCTCGGCGGTCGAGGAATGCCTCGAGCTCTCGATCGAAGAAGACATGCGCTCACGCGGCCGCAGCTTCATCTCGCTGCGCGACAGCCTCGTGCCATTTCTCAGGCTTCGCGATCTCTTCCGCACCGGCACGAAGCCCGATCCCTTCCAGAAGGTGGTCGTCATCTCGACAGGTTCCGAACGGGTCGGCCTGGTCGTCGACCAGATCATTGGCGATCACCAGACAGTCATCAAGGGCATGTCGAAACTGCACCATGACGTCGCCACTTTCTCGGGTGCGACCATCCTCGGCGACGGGGACGTGGCGCTGATCCTCGACGTCGGTCATCTGGTGGCCGAGGGGCAACAACAGGAGGCGCATCTGCGCGCGGCCGGATGAACGAAGCAGTCAGAAAGATTTCTCAGGACCTTTGGGGCGGCCGCGACGAGCTGGAAGTCCTGACATTCGACATCGCCGGCGAAGTTTTCGCGCTGGAAGCCTTCATCGTGCAGGAGATCCTCGATCTTCTGCCGGAGACCATGGTTCCGGGCGCCAAGGCCTTTGTCGGCAGCGTCATCAACTTCCGCGGCAAGGTCATCCCGCTTGCCGATATCCGTCTCGCATTCGGCATGGAAGCGACCAAGCCGACGATCGACAGCCGCATCATCGTCATCTCGATCGATATCGACGGCGAATCGGTTCTGACGGGCATCCGCACGGACAAAGTCCACGAAGTGACAACGCTGCTTCGCACCGCCGGCGAGCCGCCGCCGAGCGTGGGGATGCGCTGGCGACCAGATTTCATCGATTGCCTCGTCAAGCGGGGGGCGGAATTCATCATCCTCCCGAACCTCCAGGTGATCTTCTCCGCCCAACACGACCATTCCGCGACCGGGGCCTCCCACGGTTGATCACCCTTTTGATGGACTCAAAAAATGCACGCTTCAATCAAATTTAAGCTGGCTTCAGCATTCGGTTTCATCATCATCATGCTGTTGGCGACTGCTACCTATGGCATTTTCAGCCTCGGCAGCCTGAACGACACGCTCGAAAATGTGCTGCAGGGGCCAGCCCTGCGACTGAAACTTGCCCAGAACCTGAACAACGAGCAGCTTCAGCAGATCCGCCAGCAGAAGAACCTGCTTCTGGCGGCGAATCCCGGCGAGATGCAGGGATATATCGCGAAAAGTGACGAGGCCCGCCGTGTATTCGACGAGACGCTCAAGGCGGTTGAAGCCCGCGCGACCGAACAGGGCAAAGTCCTTTGGGGCAAACTCTCCGCCTTCACAGCGGAATTCCGCAAGCAGGATGACCACATCCGCACCCTGATGCTGGGTGGAGATACAAGCTCGGCACTGCGTATTTCAACCGCTGAGGCACGCACCGTCACCAACGAGATCGATGCTTTGCTCTCCGACGTGGTCAAACTCGAAGAAGGCCGGCTCGACGACGCCAACAAACAGTCGGATGTGGATTATGCTCAGACCCGACTGATCATGATCTCGGTCGCGGCAACCGCTTTCCTGATCGCCTTGCTGGCCGCCCTCTGGATCGCCCTTTCGATCAACAAGGGCCTGCGCAATGCGATCGGGGCAGTGCAGAACGTCGCCGACGGCGACCTGACCCGCTTCGCCGCCATCTCCAGCAGGGACGAGATCGGTGAACTGCTCGGCTTCGTCAACACCATGATCGAGCGCCTGCGCGGCGTCGTCGGCGATGCGCTCGCCGCTTCCGACAACGTCTCCTCGGGCAGCCAGGAACTTTCTGCAAGCTCCGAGCAGCTGAGCCAGGGCGCCACCGAACAGGCCTCGTCGGCCGAAGAAGCATCCGCCTCGATGGAGCAGATGGCGGCCAACATCAAGCAGAACGCCGATAACGCCGCCCAGACGGAAAAGATCGCCCGCCAGTCGTCGCGTGACGCCGAAGCGTCGGGCCAGGCTGTCGGACGCGCCGTCCATGCAATGCGCACGATCGCGGAAAAGATCTCGATCGTCCAGGAAATCGCTCGCCAGACCGACCTTCTTGCTCTGAATGCTGCGGTGGAAGCCGCACGTGCCGGCGAACACGGCAAGGGTTTTGCGGTCGTCGCTTCGGAAGTCCGCAAGCTTGCCGAACGCAGCCAGGCTGCCGCCGCCGAAATCAGCGCGCTTTCAGGTGAGACCGTGCAGGTCGCCACCGAAGCCGGCGAGATGCTCAACAAGCTGGTGCCGGACATCCAGAAGACCGCGGAACTGGTCTCGGAAATCTCCGCGGCCTGCCGCGAGCAGGATGTCGGCGCCAGCCAGATCAACGAAGCGATCCAGCAGCTCGACAAGGTGACCCAGCAGAACGCCGGCGCCTCGGAAGAAATGTCGGCGACTTCGGAAGAACTTGCCTCGCAGGCAGAAGAACTGCAGGCCTCGATCGCCTTCTTCCGGGTGGATCAGTCCGGCAGCAAACAGGCCAAACAGGCAAAGCGCGCTCCGGTCGCCTCCACCACCCGCAAGCCGATGGCAAAGCCCACGCAGGCACGCGCTGCGGGACAACACCACAAGGGCGACCATTCGGTCCTCAGCCAGCAAGCCCGCGCCAAGGGTTTTGCCCTCGACATGTCGATGGGCGGGCCGGATGCCGATGACGCGGACTTCCGCGAAAGCGCCTGAGGGAACTGAACCGATCCCGGATTGACAGGAATTCGGGATCGTCTCTTGCATGTAGGCGGGAGAATATCCGGGCAACCGGACTATCGCAGAAGGGTGAATGTATCGGTCTTCTCGTTTTCAACCGCGTCCCCCCGCCTGGAGGGACGCATCGACTGATGCACTTCATTGCCTTGAGGGGATAGGGCTATGCGATTTACGATCAAAGCCAAACTGACATTGGCCTTCGGCTTTCTTGTCAGCATGCTGGTTGGTACGGCCGGCTACGGAATATATAGCCTTGGCGCCGCCAATGAGGCCATGACTTACGTCACGGACGTCGCGGCGACGCGGCTCGATAAAGTCCAGCAGATGAACATCCTGTCGCTCAATCGCATCCGCGCGCAGAAGAACATGCTGCTTGCCACCTCGCCGCAGGAGATCGAAAAGTTCCTCGGCGACGGCGACAAGCTGGAGTTGCAGTTCATCACGCTGCTGAACGAACTGGCTTCGACCGCATCGGCAGACCAGAAGCCGTTCTGGGATGAAACGCGCGGTCTCGCGACGACCAACCAGGCTGCGAACGACAAGGTCGATGCCGCCGCCAAGCGCGGCGACATGCAGCAAGCACTCGCTCTCTCGGCTGGAGAAAGCCGCAAGGCGATCACCGAACTCTCCGCGCAGCTGGATGAATCCGTCCAAATCAATCGCGACCGGATGCAGAAGGCCAATGATGAAGCCGAAGCCACCTATTGGACCACGCGCAGCCTGATGATCACAATCGCGGTCGTTGCCGTCATTACGGCAGCGGCGACAGCGTTCTGGATCGCCCTGGGCATCGGCAGAGGCCTTACCAAGATCATGGGCGTCGCCCGGGCCGTGTCGATCGGCGATCTCAATCAGAACGTCGAAATCAAGACAAATGACGAGATCAAGGATCTGGTCGATACCATCAACACGATGACGGCCAACCTGCGCAACACGGCGACCATTGCCGATCAGATCGCCAATGGTGATCTGACCGTTTCACCGAAACCGCTCTCCGACAAGGACACGCTCGGTCTTGCGCTTGAAAGCATGGTGGAACGCCTGCGCGGCGTGGTCGGCGACGCTCTTTCGGCGGCGGACAATGTCTCTTCGGGCAGCCAGGAACTGTCGGCAAGCTCCGAGCAGCTGAGCCAGGGCGCCACCGAGCAGGCCTCATCGGCTGAAGAAGCCTCCTCTTCGATGGAGCAGATGGCAGCCAACATCAAGCAGAACGCCGATAACGCCGCCCAGACGGAAAAGATCGCCCGGCAGTCGTCGCGTGACGCCGAAGCGTCCGGCCAGGCCGTCGGCCGCGCCGTCGGCGCCATGCGCACGATTGCCCAGAAGATCTCGATCGTCCAGGAAATCGCCCGTCAGACCGACCTTCTTGCTCTCAACGCCGCGGTCGAAGCCGCCCGTGCCGGGGAACACGGCAAGGGTTTTGCGGTCGTCGCCTCGGAAGTCCGCAAGCTTGCCGAACGCAGCCAGGCTGCCGCCGCCGAAATCAGCGCGCTTTCGGGCGAGACCGTGCAGGTCGCCACCGAAGCCGGCGAGATGCTCAACAAGCTGGTGCCGGACATCCAGAAGACCGCCGAGCTGGTCTCGGAAATCTCCGCCGCCTGCCGTGAGCAGGATGTCGGTGCCAGCCAGATCAACGAAGCGATCCAACAGCTCGACAAGGTGACCCAGCAGAACGCCGGCGCCTCGGAAGAAATGTCGGCGACTTCAGAAGAACTCGCCGCTCAGGCGGAAGAACTGCAGGCCTCGATCGCCTTCTTCAAGGTCGAACGGGCGGGCGCAAAAGCGCGGCCGCAGCCGGGCGCCAAGGCTCACACAACAGCAAAGCCTGGCCCAAAACAACCGTCGAAGGCTCCTGCGTCCCGTCCGGCCGGCCATTCCGTCGCAGCTCAGCAGTCACGCGCCAAGGGTTTTGCCCTCGATCTGTCGATGGGCGGTCCCGACGGTGATGACGACGACTTCCGGGAAAGCGCCTGAGCGCTCACCCCAACCAATGAGCGGGGCCGTCAGGCGGCCCCGCGATAGCCAGCGTTATTGCGTTGGTGCGAGCAACGAAACGACTGCCGTTAGGAAGTATCCTGATCGTGAGGCTTTCTCGATCGCATCCGAGATGAAGCATTCCCCGACCTGAAGGATTTCGGAGACCTTAAAATGCGGTTTACTATCAAATTGAAGCTGGCATTCACTTATGGCTTGGTCATAGCGCTACTAATCGGCGTGGCGGGCTTCGGAATATACAGCTTGTCCAACCTGAACGACGCGATCGGCAAACTGATCGCCGGGCCGGCGGCGCGTTTGGAAACCGCGCAGGACCTAGGCAATATCCAGCTTCGCTTGACCCGGGCGCAGCTCAATATGGTAAATGCAAGCAATCCCAAGGACTTCGACACCTATGCCGAAGCCAGTGACCGCAACCAGCAGAACTTCAAGACGATACTTGAGAAACTTGCCGGCCTTGCCTCTACAGAGGAAGGCAGGCAGGCTTGGAGAGATGTCGGCCTCAAGTTTCAGCAGATCGTGACTCTCGACACCCGAATCCGCGATCTTGTCAAGGCCGGCAAGTCCAACGAAGCGGTCGTGATCATCGCAGGCCAAGGCCGAGAGCTGATCGACGAGATCGAAAGCGCCATCGACAAGCGCGTCCAGGCCGCAAAGAACCAAATGGCTGCAACGGATCAGGCCACGGACGAACAATACAACAGCACGCGTAATCTTGTCCTCGCCATCGCCTCTCTGGCAACGATCGTGGCGATCGCCGCCGCCCTCTGGATCGCTTTCGGCATCAGCCGAGGCCTGAGAAAGATATCCTTGATCGCCAATGCCGTGGCGATCGGAGACCTCAACCAGAAGGTCGAGGTCAAGACCAATGACGAGATCAAGGACCTCATCGATACGGTCAACGTGATGACCGGCAATCTCCGCAATACGGCGGCGATCGCCGAGCGTATTTCCGAGGGCGACCTTTCGGTCGATGCCAAGCCGCTTTCCGACAAGGATACGCTTGGGCTCGCCATGCAGAGCATGGTCGCCAATCTGCGGACCACGGCGCACGTGGCCGACCAGATCGCCAATGGCGACCTGACCATTTCGCCAAAGCCACTCTCCGAGAAGGACACGCTCGGTCTTGCGCTGCAGAGCATGGTGGAACGTCTTCGGGGTGTCGTGGCCGACGCGCTTGCAGCGTCAAACAACGTCTCTTCGGGCAGCCAGGAACTGTCGGCAAGTTCGGAACAGCTGAGCCAGGGCGCCACCGAACAGGCCTCATCGGCTGAAGAAGCCTCCTCTTCGATGGAGCAGATGGCAGCCAACATCAAACAGAATGCCGATAATGCCGCCCAGACGGAAAAGATCGCCCGCCAGTCGTCGCGTGACGCCGAAGCGTCGGGCCAGGCGGTCGGACGCGCCGTCGGCGCCATGCGCACGATTGCCCAGAAGATCTCGATCGTCCAGGAAATCGCCCGTCAGACCGACCTTCTTGCTCTGAATGCTGCGGTCGAAGCCGCCCGTGCCGGGGAACACGGCAAGGGTTTTGCGGTCGTCGCCTCGGAAGTCCGCAAGCTTGCCGAACGCAGCCAGGCTGCCGCCGCCGAGATCAGCGCGCTTTCAGGTGAGACCGTGCAGGTTGCCACCGAAGCCGGCGAGATGCTCAACAAGCTGGTGCCGGACATCCACAAGACCGCGGAACTCGTGTCGGAAATCTCCGCCGCCTGCCGCGAACAGGATATCGGCGCCAGCCAGATCAACGAAGCGATCCAGCAACTCGACAAGGTGACCCAGCAGAACGCCGGCGCCTCCGAACAGATGTCGGCGACTTCGGAAGAACTCGCCGCTCAGGCGGAAGAACTGCAGGCCTCGATCGCCTTCTTCAAGGTCGAACGGGCCGGGTCCAAGCAGCGAAACCAGCCGGCCCCGACCGCCAAGCCCGCACCGGCGAAGGCCAAGACCCAGCCGCCGGCCAAGGCTTATTCGGCCGGCCACTCGGTGACCGCACAACAGGCCCGCGTGAAAGGTTTTGCCCTCGACCTGTCGATGGGCGGCCCGGACGCGGACGATGACGATTTCAGGGAGAGCGCGTAATGGCAGTCATATCCTCCGAATCCCAATTCGTGACCTTCAGCCTCGGCGACGAGATTTTTGCGGTCCCCGTCGAGGTGGTCCGCGAGATTCTCGACCACGAGGAACCCTTCAAGATCCCACACGGCCCGGAATACCTGCTCGGCCTGCGCGATGTGCGCGGACAGGGCGTGCCTGTGATCGACCTTCGTCTTCGCCTTGGCATGACGAGGACGGTTAAGACGCCACATACGCGCATCCTGGTGCTCGACGTGCCGGTCGCCGATCGCGTCCTGGTGCTCGGCCTCGTCGCAGACCGGGTCTTCGAGGTCGTGCCGTTTCGCAAGGAACAGATCGAGACGGCACCGGATATCGGCGTGCGCTGGCGCTCCGATTATATCGCCGGCGTGGTGCGGCGGGAGAGTGGTTTCGTCGTCGTCGTCGATCTTGCACGGCTATTTTCGGATTCCGGATCGGCTCTCGCCGACGTGGGGCCGCAGTCTCAGGTCGCATGACGGAATTGGCATAACCGAATAGGTTCTTGTACGGGGGCATGTGCGTGAATGCAGCAATGAGAAGCCAGCCGCTCGATGATCGGCTGAGCAAGCGCAACTTCGATCTGCTTTCGAAGTACATCTACGACTATAGCGGCATCAAGATGCCGCACAGCAAGATGACGATGCTGGAGGGGCGGCTTCGCCGGCGCCTGCGGGTCACGGCCATGCCGACCTTCGACAGTTATTGCGACTATCTGTTCAAGCACGGCGGCATTGAAGCGGAGTCGATCTTCCTCATCGATGCGGTGACCACCAATAAGACCGATTTCTTCCGCGAGCCGAAGCATTTCGACTACATGGTACAGACGGCGCTGCCGGACATCCTGAAGACCTATGCCGACCGGCGCATCCGCACCTGGAGTTCCGCCTGCTCGACGGGCGCCGAACCTTATACGATGGCCATGGTGCTTTCGGAATTTCTGAGTTCGTCGACGCCGGAACGCGACTATTTCGTGCTTGCTACCGATCTTTCGACCGACGTGCTGCAGAAGGCCCAGCGCGGCATCTACCAGAGCGATCTCCTGGCACCCGTTCCGGCAGACATGATGAACAAATATGTCATGCGGCCATCCGACAAGCGGCGGCAGGAGATGCGAATTTCGCCGAAACTGCGCTCCCGCGTCGGTTTCGCCCGGCTGAACCTGATGGACGAGGCCTATCCCATCGGCGATCCGATGCACATGATCTTCTGCCGCAATGTGCTGATCTATTTCGACAAGCCGACTCAGCAGCACGTGCTGTCGCGTCTTTGCGAAGCCCTGCTTCCGGGAGGCTATCTGTTCATCGGTCACTCGGAAACCGTGACCGGCTTCGATCTGCCGATCCGGCAGGTGGCAAATACTGTGTTCAAGCGGGTATGAACCATGACCGGCAAAATTCGAGTTCTGATCATCGATGACTCAGCCAGCGTCCGCCAGACCCTGACGGCCGTCCTGTCGGCGGATCCGGATATCGAAGTCATCGGCGCGGCCAGCGATCCCTTCATGGCGGCGCGCAAGCTGCGCGAGGAAATTCCCGACGTCATCACGCTCGATGTGGAAATGCCGCAGATGGACGGCATCACTTTTCTCCGCAAGCTGATGGCGCAGCATCCCATCCCGGTGGTGATGTGTTCGTCGCTGACCGAAAGCGGTTCGGAAACGCTGATGCAGGCGCTTGAAGCGGGCGCCGTCGACGTTATCCTGAAACCGAAGATCGGCGCGGCCGACCACCTCGCCGAGTCCGGCGAAAGGATCCGCACCGCAGTCAAGGGAGCCGCGCGCGCCCGCGTCGGCCGGCTGCGTCCGTCGCGCATCTCCGAAGGCGGCACGACCGCCAAGCTTACGGCCGATGCGATGCTTCCGCCTCCCAAGCTCGGAGCCATGGCGAAGACCACCGAAATGGTCGTCTGCGTCGGCGCCTCGACCGGCGGAACCGAAGCGCTGCGCGAACTTCTCGAAGCCCTGCCGGCCAATTCTCCGGGCTTGGTCATCGTCCAGCACATGCCGGAAAAATTCACCGCCGCCTTCGCCAAGCGTCTCAACAGCCTTTGCGAAGTCGAGGTCAAGGAAGCAGCCGAAGGCGATCCTGTATTGCGCGGCCATGTGCTCATCGCCCCCGGCGACAAACATATGCTGCTCGAACGGCGCGGCGCGCGTTATGAAGTCTCGGTCCGCTCGGGTCCGCTCGTCAGCCGCCATCGCCCTTCCGTCGACGTGCTGTTCCGGTCCGCCGCCCGCTCGGCCGGCGCCAACGCGATGGGCGTGATCATGACCGGCATGGGCGACGACGGAGCCCGCGGCATGAACGAGATGCATCAGGCGGGAGCCTATACGGTGGCCCAGGACGAGGCGTCGTCGGTGGTCTTCGGCATGCCCAAGGAAGCCATCGCCCATGGCGGCGTCGACAAGGTCGTGTCGCTCGAACAGATCGCCCGGGAAATTCTCGCCGCCGATCGCCGCCGGTAAGATCTGGCAACGGATTTTTCACGTCTCGTTAACCATGTTTGGCAAGAATGGGGCAACGCATCATGAGGGTGCGGTGAGAGAGCAATCTTACGCTCGTAGCCGGACAGGGACCCAAGATGCCAGTCATTACCTTTGCCAACACCAAGGGCGGAGCAGGCAAAACCACCGCTGTACTCCTTCTTGCAACAGAACTCGTTGAGCAGGGCTACCGCGTTACGATCCTGGATGCCGATCCGCAATACTGGATCACCCGCTGGCACATGCTCTCGCCGCATAACGACAAGCTCAACGTCATTTCCTACGTGACGCAGGCCTCGATCGACCGGCATATTTCTGAAAACCGCCACAAGACCGATTATTTCGTGCTCGACCTTCCCGGCGCGCAGAGCCCGCTGCTCGCCAAGGCGATCGGCCTCTCCGACCACGTGCTGATCCCGATCCAGGGCTGCGCCATGGATGCCCAGGGCGGTGCAAACGTGCTCGAACTGCTGCGCTATCTCGAAGAAAAAGCCAATCTTCACGTGCCGCACTCGGTCGTTCTGACCCGCGTCAACTCGATGGTCACCACCCGTGCTCTGCTGGCGGTGAAGATGCTGCTTGCCGAGCGCAAGGTCGAAGTGCTGGACACGCCGATCATCGAACGCGCCGCTTTCCGCGACATCTTCGATCTCGGCGGCACGCTCTACACGATGGACGAAAACCGCATCAGCAATCTCGACAAGGCCCGGCAGAACGCCCGCCTGTTCGCGCTCGAAATGCTCCGCCGCGTGCCGCTTCACAAGCCGGCATCGCTTTCGAAGCGCTTTACCCGCGCCGCCTGATCAGGCCTTGCTGTTCAGCACGATCTGCAGCTTGACGTCCGATGGATGTCCGGCGGCGGCTCGCTCGAAGGCCTTGATCGAATCCTTGAAATCGAAGACGCCGGTGATCAGCGGCTTCAGGTCCACCTTGCCCGAGGCGATCAGTTCCAGCGCCCGGTCGAAGATGTTGGCGTAACGGAACACGGTCTCAAAGCGAACCTCCTTGGAGATGGCGCTCGATACGTCCAACGGCACCGGCTCGACCGGCAGGCCGACCAGCACGAAGGCGCCGCCGGGCCGTACCAGGTCCAACATGCCGGCATAGGCTCTCGGGCTGCCACTCGCCTCGAACACCACATCCGCGCCCCAGCCGCCGGTCTCCGCGGCGATGACTTCCGCGAACGGCCGTTCGGTGATGTTGACGGGGATGATGCCCGGATACTGGCCGGCGATCTCCAGCTTGTCGGGGCTCAGATCTGAAATGAACACGCGGGCGCAACCGCCCGCGAGTGCCGCCAGCGCCACCATGATGCCGATCGGGCCGGCACCGATCACCGCACCGACATCGCCGGGTTGGATGCGGGCGCGGCTGGCGGCCTGCATGCCGATCGCAAACGGCTCCACCATGGCGCCTTCGGCAAAGGAAACATTGTCCGGCAGCTTGTAGGTGAAGGCCGCAGGATGGATGACTTCCGGCGTCAGCACCCCGTGGATCGGCGGCGTCGCCCAGAAACGGACATCTGGATCAACGTTGTAGAGACCGAGCTTGGAAGCGCGGGACGAAAGGTTCGGCACGCCGGGCTCCATGCAGACGCGGTCACCAACCTTCAAGGTCTTCACCTCGCTGCCGACCTCGACGACGATGCCGGCCGCCTCATGGCCGAGCACCATCGGCTCGCGCAGAACAAAGGGCCCGATCGCGCCGTGGGTGTAATAATGAACGTCGCTGCCGCAGACGCCGACCGTATCGATGGCGATCTTCACGTCGCCCGGCCCGACCTCGGTCGGAAGATCGATTTCCCTCAACGAGAGGACGCCTTTTTTCTCGAGCACCAGTGCCTGCTGCATGGGATGTTTCCTTCCGATTATTTCTGACGCTGGGCGAGCTTCCGGGCAAGATCAAGGCGGCCGGCGGCCGATCTCAGCCGCGGCCGGCGTAGGGCATGCCGTTTGCCATCACCGTCATGAACAGGACATTGGCCTCCAAAGGCAATCCGTCCATATAGAGCACCGCATCGGCCACGTGTTTCGGGTCCATGACCGGTTCTACGGCAGTCGTCAGATCGGCTTGCAGCGCGCCTTCCTTCATCCGCACCGTCATCGGCGTGTCGGCATTGCCGATATCCACCTGACCGCAGACGATGTTCAGCGGCCGCCCGTCGAGCGCGATCTGGCGGGTCAGGCCGGTAATGGCGTGTTTGGTAGCGGTATAGGCGGCCTGGTACGGGCGCGGCACATGGGCCGAAATCGAGCCATTGTTGATGATCCGCCCGCCGCCCGGGCTCTGCCGCCGCATCATCCCGAAGGCCGCCCGGGCGCAATAGAAGGCGCCATTGAGGTTGAGGTCGATGACGGCGCGCCAGGTTTCAAGCGGCAATTCGTCGATCGGAACGGCCGGCGTGCCGCGTCCGGCATTGTTGAACAGAAGATCAAGGCGGCCATAGGCCTCCTGCGTCGCCGCAAACAACGCGTCGACCGCTGCCGGATCGGTGACATCCGTCGGCACCACCAGCGACTTCCCGCCGGCCAGTTCCGCCGTGCCCTGCAGCTCGCTCTCGCGCCGGCCGGCAAGCACGGTCCTATAACCTGCGTTCAGAAGCCCGATGGCGACGGCCCTGCCAACGCCCGAGCCGGCGCCGGTTACGATCGCTACTTTCGACATGTCCACTCCTCCTTGTCCGTTTCGCCGCATCTTATAGTCGGCGATGGGTATGGCCGTCGAGTGGGCAGGCCTGCGAGAGCGAACATCGCTTTCAGGATTTCTTGGTCACGGTCACCGTGCCGGCATCGGCATCGACCACTACCCAGTCGCCGGTCTCGATCACATCGAGCGGGTCCTGATCGAGCTCGGTGATCGCCGGAACGCGGGTGACGACGGCGCCGAGGGCGATCTTGGTAGTCATCCGCGTAAAGATCATCGCCGCTGGCTGCACGCCGTTCAATCGGGTCATATGGAAATAGGCCGACCAGCCGGACGAGCCCTTGGCACCGGGGAAAACCAGAATCTTGCCGGCGAAGGAGACGCCGCGCATTTCATGCCGGCGCTCGATGACCGTGCCGGTGCGCTCGTTGATGCCACCCCAGCCGGAGATCGTCTCGGTGGTGACAAGCGCCTCGCCCTCGGCGCGGCCGGCCACCACCTTGCGGCCCTTGAGCTCGATGGTTCCGGGTTTTGCTTCGGCCGAAATATCCATCAGAGCCTCCCGTTCCACTGGCCGGTCAACGCCGCATCGACGCAATCGCTGACCGAGCCGAACCAGCCCTGCACGCCGGTGATCGCCGGCAGGTAATGCGCCTGCTTGGCGGAATCGGTGGCGATGACCTTGGTCCCAGCCGGCAGCCGGCGGGAAATGGCGGGACAGGTATCGCTCATGACGACCCCGCCGGCTTCGCGGATGACGTCGATATAGCCGTTGCGCTCGGCGACCTGCTTGATGGCACGCGGCGTGTGCACCCAGAGCTGCACATCCGAATGGATCTTTTTGTTCTCCAGCATGTGGGCGATCAGGGCCATCTGGTCGATGGAATTGTGCGGACAGCCGAGCATGATGAAGTCGACCTTTTTCTCGGTCGAGCTCTGCAGTTTCTCGTAGGTCTCGCGCCGTTCCTTCGCACCATAGCGGAACGTGCCCTTGACCTTGCGGCCGCCAAAGGCTTCCTCGATCGAATCCGCCTCCGGCGTGATGCCCGGAATATGGTACATCTCGACCCCACCGGACGACGCGGCGGCTGCGCCGAAATGCTTGAGCTTGATGAGGTCGGGTTGGCGGCCGGCGCCCTTCAGGACAGGGATCTCCTCACCGATCACCTCGCCGATGTAATAACCGAGCAGGCCCCAATCCATCATGTCGTCGACCTCGATATCGAGCTCGACCAGATGGGTGCCGCGGCGGTTTTCGGTGATGTGGAAACCCCAGTAGGGAATGCGGCCGGTGAGCGCTGCAGCGCCCGTGCTTTCCTTGCCTTCGACATTGGTGCGGGCGCCGAGCACTGAATTGCAGTAGATGACGGCGGACGATTCCATCCAGGCGCAGTGTTCGCCCTTCACCGGCACGTTGCCCACCTGATAGGGCGTGCAGGTGGCGAACATGTTGACGCCGCGCCGCCCCAGGTACTTCTCATTGGCGCGCTGCATGTCCACCAGCGCCTTGTCGACGCCCTGCAGTTCCCAATTGTCGTTGTCGATGCCGGTGATCAACTGACAGGTATGCGCCACCATATGCGGCACCTCGACGACCTCGTCGCTATCGAGGTTGAGTTCGGAATAGACGTGCTCCATGCCCTTTTCGGCAATCGCCTGCACCGAGGGCGTCGAGGCGTTGAAAGCGCCGGCGACGTTGTTGGTTTCGACCAGCCGTTCGGCGCCGAGCGCTTCGCCGTAACGAACCAGCAGGTCCATGGCGCGCGCCTTGGCGCGGCCGTGCTCGCCGTCATACATGGCCTTTTCGTGATCCGTCAGGTTCATCGCATCCTCCTCACGATGCGGCGCGCATTTTCGCGTCGGCCCACCGATAATGCTTCTTTTCGACGTTGTCGGAAACCCGCTGGCGCAGCGCATCGCGATCGATCTGGTGCACGCTGCCGGTTCCGGCAAGGTCGAGCGCGTTGGCGGCGGCCATGCCCATGGCGATGCATGGCCCCATGACCCGGATACTCGAGAGGGCAGCCGAATCCGCATCGACGCAGCGGCCGGCGGCGGCGATGTTATCGCATTCGTCGGGCGTCAGACTGCCGAGCGGAATGTAGTGCGCATGCTCTTCGTCGAAGGTGATCCAGTGGTGGCCGTCGCCATGGTCATGCAGCTCGATCGGCCAGGCGGTGCGGGCAACCGCGTCGTCGAACTTGGTGCCGGCTTTGATCTCGTCGACGGTCAGATGATGGCTGCCGGCGATCCAGCGGGTCTGGCGGATGCCCGGCAGGCCGAAGGAGCGGATGCGGGCATTGCCGAAACATTCCGGGAATTCCGTCTTCAGGAACTCCACGGCGCGGGCCGCCTGGTCCTTGCCTTCCAGCGCCTTTTTCGAGGCCTCTACCGGATCGAGCGGAGTTTCCACATGCGTCATGTTCATGGCGGCAATGCCGCGGCCGGGAATGGTGAAGCCGAGGCCTTCGCGGCGCAGCAGGCCGTAGCTTGCTGCCTTCTCCTTCATCCGGTCGCCGATCTCGTAGCGGGTCGGCTGTCTGGCTTCGTCGATGTTTTCCAGCACGACCATCTGGGTGCCGAAGACGCCACCCTTTTCCGGCTGGCGGCAGGCAAAACCGGCCTGCCAGACGAGCGCAGCGTCGCCGCTCGCCTCCACCCAGCCCGTCGCCTCGATCGAGACGCCGCCATAGCGGGTCATGAAATCGGTCTGGACGACGCGGCGGCCTTCGACATGCACGTCGAGGATCTGCGCACCGAGCATGACCTCGATGCCGGCGTCCAGAATGCTACTCTCCATCCAGCGGCCGAGGACCACTTCGTCGTAATAGACGACCGTGGTGTTCGGGCCGTGGCGATAATAGATCGACCGGTCCTGGCTTTCGAGATGGGCGAGCAGCCTGTCGGCGATGCCATAGGTGAACTGGTAGCCATGCGTGCCGTTCGAAAACAGGCCGCAGAACGTGGCTATGATCGAGTTGACGGCCTGCCCGCCGAGCGCTGCCTGGCCATCGACAATCACCACCTTGCGACCGAGCTTCGCGGCTTCAAGTGCTGCGGAAATGCCGGCAATGCCGGCGCCGACGACGCAGATATCCGCCTTGAGCTTGCGGAACGGCGCCGACTTCTCGCGCCGGACAATCCGCGTTTCCCTGCTCAGCGTCTCCGCCATCGAACCCTCCCGTACAGCCTGCGCCCTCCTGGCGCTTTGGAGATGATCGTAACCCAAGCCGCCTCGCCTTGAACCCGGCAAGTGATGCGATCAGCTTTCTTGTTTCGAGAAAGGTCCCGCCGGATTTCAGCGGTTTTGGCGTCAGCGAAACGGCGAGCTTGAGGCAGGTCCGGATTTCTTCTCAGAACATCGGAATGACCTGATCCGGCACCCCTTCCGAAAACCGCTTCTGCACGTAGGATATGAACTCCGACACCACGACCTTGTTCATCTTGATCCTGGGCACCGACGCCTTGACCCAAAGCGGCTCGACCGGAAATTCCGGCATCACCTCTTCGAGCGTGCCGCTATCGAGATCCGATCGAGCGAGGAACCTCGGCAGGATCGCCAGTCCCAGCCCCTGACGGGCAGCGGCAAGCAGGACCCGGCTGTCATTGGCCGTGAAATTCGAGGTGATCTCCACATTGATCGTGCTCGTCTCCATCTGGAAGGTCCAGGTCGTGCCGATCGTGTGGAAGGTGATGCATTCGTGGCCAACGAGTTCGGTGGGCGTCTTGGGCCGCTTGCGGCTTGCCAGATAGTCCCGCGATGCGCAGAGGACGCGTGGATATGGGCAAAGCGGGTGGTCGATCACGTACGCGTAGGATTGAGGCAGCGCGCCGATCGCCACGTCGAACCCCTCCTCGAGCGGATTGACCGAACGGTCGATCAGCACGATCTCCATCTTCACCCGCGGATTGGCGGCCTGGAACGCGGCGCAGATATCGCCGAAGAACATCGAGGTCAGCGTCGTCGGCGCCTTGATGCGCAGCGAACCGGTCAGCCCGAGTTCGTGGGTGTTCGGCGTCGCCAGTGTCTCCTCGATCTCGCCGACTAGGAGCTGCAGGCGAGGCCTTAGCCGTTCGCCATCGAGCGTCAGCGCCAGCCGCCTTGTGGTGCGCACGAAAAGCTGCGTGTTCAGATGCTCTTCGAGCCGCTTGACGCGCTTGGTGATGACCGAGGTCGCGACGCCCAGGTCACGGCCGGCGGCGGAAAAACTGCCGGCGCGGGCGGTCGCCAGGAACGCACCGATATCGAGAAGTATGTTCACTATCTTTCTCGTTTCGAGAAAAAATCCGAGCTGGCATCACACGCATATTTTTCGAGGTTCCGCAACTCCGGCCGCGTTCCATATCAGCCGCAACGTGCGCTATGGAAATCGAACTCCGCAGCCAGTCTCCGGACCGCACCGGTTTCCGAGATGCGCAATGCCATCCACACCGATACAGCCGACCAGGCAGCCCGCATATAGCTGTCGGCTCGGTAGAGGGCGGCATCCGGATCGCTCTGAAGCTCCGTCATCCGCCCGCTCAAGCGCTCGAACCCATCGAGGGCCGCGAGAGCCTGTTCCGATGCCGCCGGATGTTCGGCGATGTAGGCGTCAATTTCGTCGCGTGCCTTCTCGAGGAAAAGCGCGAGCCCCCGCCCCTCGTCGCGCCAAAGGCGGCGGGTCAGGAAATCCAGCGCCTGCATGCCCGTCGTGCCCTCATAAATGGTCATGATGCGGGCATCGCGCAGATATTGTTCGAGCGGCCAGTCGCGGGTGTAGCCGACGCCGCCAAGCACCTGGATCGCCGCATTCGCTGTCTCGAACCCCGCCGCTGCGCCAAAATTCTTGATCAGCGGCAGCATCCAGCCGGTAAAGTCCTCCAGGCCGGACTCGGGCTCCAGCCGGGCAATATCCATTGTCGTGGCAAGTTCGAGAATGGCGGCGCGCAGGATTTCCGTGGAGCTGCGGATCTCATGCAGCTGGCGCTGCACATCCGGATGGCTCGATATCGGCACCGGCGGCTGGTCAGGCCGTCCGCCCTGGCGGCGCTCCTTGGCATAGTCTTCGGCAATGTCGGCCGCGGCGGAGGCGATGCCAAGCCCCTGGCAGCCGGTGAGCAGCCGCATCAGCTCGATCATGGTGAAAAGCTGCGGCAGGCCGCGCCCTTCGCGGCCGAGCATGATGCCCCGGGCATTGTCGAAGCGCATGGCACAGGTGGGAGAGCCGTGCAGGCCCATCTTCTCCTCGATTCGATCGACCGAAACCCCATTCGGCTGACTATCGATGAGGTTCGGCACCAGAAACAGGCTGATGCCGCGCGTGCCCGGTTGGTCGTTGGTGCGGGCGAGCAGGCAATGACCGATGCGGTCCGCCATGTCGTGATCGCCGAAGGAGATCCAGATCTTCTGGCCGGTGATCAGCCATTCGCCATCGCTGAGTTCGGCCTTCGTGCGCAGCCGGCCGACGTCGGAACCCGCTTCCGGTTCGGAAATGCAGATCGTCGCCGCCCATTCGCCGGTGCTAAGCTTCGGCACCCATTCGTTTGCGGTCGCTTCGTCGGCGGCTTCCGCCAGAAGATGGGCCGCCGCACGGGTCGAGCCGGCCGCCATCATCAGCGCCACGCAGGCGCGCTCGAACAACGGCGCGCAGGCGGCATGCAAGGTCAGCGGCACGGCCTGGCCGCCGAATTTCTCGGCCATGTCCATGCCGAGCCAGCCAGCCTCGGCATATTGCCGAAACGCATCGGCAAAACCGTCCGGCGTCTTCACCCGGCCGTCGACCACCTTCGCGCCGAGCCGGTCGCCGACCGCATTCAGCGGCGCCAGCACGCCCTCGGCAAAACTCGCTGCCTCCTCGATAATTGCGGCAACCGTCTCGTCGTCGCAATCCTCACGGAGTTCCTTGAGCCGGTGCCAGCCCGGCGTCAGAGCCAGGATGTCCAGCGTTCGGTCGGCCTGATCCGCAAACGACATCGCCGGTCACCGCGGCTGCATGCGCAGTGCGCCGTCGAGCCGGATCACTTCGCCGTTGACATACTGGTTCTCGATCACGAACCGCACCGCGTCGGCAAACTCGCCGGGATCGCCGAGCCGGGACGGATAGGGGATAGCGCTGGCAAGGCTGTCCTGCGCCTCCTGCGGCAGCTCATGAAGCAGCGGCGTCAGGAAGATGCCGGGCGCCACCGTGTTGACGCGGATGCCGAAGCGGGAGAATTCGCGCGCCGCCGGCAAAGCCAGCGAAACGATGCCGCCCTTGGAGGCCGCATAGGCCGCCTGGCCGATCTGTCCCTCGAAAGCGGCGACCGACGCCGTGTTGACGATGACGCCACGTGCCTTGTCGTCGCGCTCGGGCAGGCCAGACATGCGATCGGCCGCAAGCCGCATCATGTTGAACGTGCCGATCAAGTTGACGCGGATGACCCGCTCGAAATCGGCAAGCGGCATCGGGCCATTTTTGCCGACGATGCGCCCCGCCGTGCCGATGCCGGCGCAGTTGACGAGGATGCGCAAGCCGTCACCTGCCTTCGCCGCAACATCGAGCGCCCTGGCCGCATCGTCCTCGCTGGTCACGTCGCCCGAAAGCGCCACGCCGCCGATCTCGGTCGCGACCTTTTCGGCTGCAGCCTGGTTGCGGTCGAAGACATGCACCACGGCCCCAAGTTTCGCGAGCAGCCGTGCCGTCGCCTCGCCGAGCCCCGATCCGCCACCGGTGACGACGGCGCTTGTTCCTTCGATCCTCATGCCGCCAGCTCCTTGCCGACCCGGATGACGCCCGGCGCATCCGCATACAGTTCCTCGACGAGATCACCACGATGGGCGAGCACGGCGCGCTGGTTGATCGAACCCTTGTCGGTTACCTCGCCCTTTTCGAAACGCAACGGCTGGGTCATCAGCATCATGCGCATGACGCGCGTTGCCGAACCGCTCGACTGGCGCTGATGTTCCTTCAGCCGCTCGATGATCGCCGCCCTCACCTTCGGATGGGCAACCACCGCCTCGTCGGAAAGGGCAGTGTCGCCGCCGATCAGTTCGCGCAGCGCCGGCATGAAGGGCACCGCCAGCGCCCCGAGCTCGGCCCGGTTCTCGCCGGTGATGACTGCATCGCGGATCAACCCGCCAAACTGATTGACGAGTTGTGCCCGCAACACGCCCACCGCCACCCAGGTGCCGGTCTGCAGCTTGAAGTTTTCGGCCGTGCGGCCGTCGAAATAGAACCCCTGGCGCGGATCGCCCGGCACGGCGAATTTCACTGCGTCACCGATCCGATAGAAGCCCTCCTCGTCAAAGGCTTCTTTCGTCAGCTTCTCGTTGCGCCAGTAGCCTGGGGTGACGTTCGGGCCCTTGAGGCGCAGTTCGTATTTGTCGTCGATCGGCACCAGTTTCATGGTAACGCCCTGGCCGGGGACGCCAATATTGCCGGGCTTTTCCTGCGGTTCCGTGCAGAAGATCGCGAACGGCGCGGTCTCCGTCGAGCCGATGCCGGTGCCGAGCGGCACCCGTTCGCCAATCGTCATTTCGGAAAGCTCGATCAGCGCATCCCAGGTATGCTGCGCCATGCCGGCGCCGGCATACATCAAGAGCTTCAGGTCCTTGAAGAAGGTCTTGCGAAGCCCTTCGTCCTCGCGCATCGCCTGGATCAGCATTTCGTAGCCGGCCGGCACGTTGAAATACCAGGTCGGCGAGATTTCCCTCAGGTTGGCGATCGTCTGGGCCATCAGCGCCGGGCTCGGCTTGCCGCGGTCGATGTAGTAGGTGCCGCCGCTATAGATGGCGATGTTGAACACCTTGTTGCCGCTGGCGGTATGGTTCCAGGGCGCCCAATCGACCAGAACCGGGGGCTCGTCCCGGAAATAGGAATAGCAGTCGGTGACCATTTCCTGGTTGGAGCAGAGCATGCGCTGGGTCTGGATCACCGCCTTGGGCGAGCCGGTCGTGCCCGAGGTGAACAGGAATTTCGCAACCGTATCCGGCCCGACTGCGTCAAAAGCCTTGTCCACGGCCACTGTCGGCTCGGTCTTGAGGATGTCGTCGAGGAGATAGGTGCAGGACCGGCCCTCGGGCAGGTTACGCATCCCGGCAAACGGAATATCCGCCCCGAAAGCCGTATCGACAGCGTTGCGGAACGCAGCCGCGTCGTCTGCGAAAATCAGGCCGGGGGTGATCTGTTTTGCGATGTCGTGCAGCTTGGAAAAGTCGGAGGAGATGGTCGCGTAGGCAGGGGCGATCGCCGCGGACGGGATGCCTACATGCTGGGCGCCGAGCGCCATCAGCGCATGTTCGATCGAGTTTTCCGAAAGGATGACGAGCGGATTTTCGGCCGAGAGATTCATGTCCAGCAGGAACTGGCCGATGCGGCGCACCTGATCCAGCGCCTCGGCAAAACTCACCCTGCGCCATTCACCGGCGCCTTCGCGATCCGCCATCCAGGTGCGATCGGGCGCGGTTTTCGCCCAATGGATCAGCCGCTCGTTGAGCTTGTCGGGATAAGGGCCGAGCGGATCCTCACGCCAGACCACGAACTCGCCGTTCGGCCGCTCTTCCCAGCCGACCACAGGCGACCACAGCTTCACGTCACGCACAGGTTTTCCGCTCATGACTTCTCCTCCCAGACGTCAATGCTCCCTATCGGGCTCCCAAAATTTGTTTACAAAGAAACAATCTCCCTGTAAACGATCAAAAACTGATGACGGGCTGGGGAGCGTCCGTTGCTGGAGGAGAATGCATAAAATGGCCGATCATACGGCAACCAGCTTCGTGACCTATGAGCTCAAGGGCAATGTTGCCCATATAGGTCTCAATCGTCCGGAAAAGCGCAATGCGATCAGCGACCGTTTCGTTGAAACGATCGCCGAGACCGTGGCGCGCGCCGAAAGCGAGGCGAAAGCCGTCGTGCTGTTCGGCCATGGCGATCACTTCTGCGCCGGGCTCGACCTTGCCGAACATGTGAAGAAGACGCCGATCGAAGGCGTGCGCGGTTCGCGCCGCTGGCATGCGGTGTTTGCCGGCATCGAACATGGCACGATCCCGTGGATTTCAGCCCTGCATGGGGCGGTGGTCGGCGGTGGCCTCGAACTGGCGTCCGCCACGCATATCCGGGTTGCGGACAAGTCCGCCTTTTTCGCCCTGCCGGAAGGCCAGCGCGGCATCTTCGTCGGCGGCGGCGGTTCGGTGCGGGCCGCACGGCTGATGGGCGTCGCCCGCATGACCGACATGATGCTGACCGGCCGTGTCGCTTCGGCGGAAGAGGCGGAGCGCTGGAACCTGGCGCAATACGTCGTCGAAAAGGGCATGGCCCGGCAAAAGGCGCATGAGCTTGCGGAAGCCGCCGCCAGCAACGCCGAAATTTCCAACTACGCGGTGCTCAACGCGTTGCCGCGAATCCAGGACATGGCCAAGGAAGACGGACTTTTCGTCGAATCCTTCATCGCCTCCTTCACCGCCACCAGCCCGGAGGCCGAAGAGCGTCTGCGCGCCTTCCTGGAAAAACGCGCCGCGCGGCTGAAGGCGCCGGGCTCGGCATAAGGGGAGACGCCCATGGACATGCCGATCCGCACCGCAGACGAGGTCGAACTCGACCGGCTCAATTCTGCGCTCGGTTTCCTGATGCGGCTGGCGCAGCTCAAGATCTACGAGCGGTTTTTCGAAGAGGTCGGCGAGCATAATCTGAAGCCGGGGGAATTCTCCGTGCTTTGGGTCATCCTCCACAATCCCGGCATCCGCCAAAGCGTGCTCGGCCAAAGGCTGATGATCAAGCGGGCTCATATGACCAAGCTGATCCGGGCGCTGGAGGATCAGAACCTCGTTTCTCGGAAGGTGCCGGATGGAGATCGCCGCGCCGTGGAGATCACGCTGACGCCGGAAGCGGTTACAAGGGTGAAGCAGGCGAGCCAATGGTTCTTCACCTACGAAGAGTCGGTCGGCGCCAACCTTACCGGTGACGAGCGCCAACAACTGACGTCCCTGCTGCGGAAATTCGTAGGCTTGGGCTGAATTTAAGGATCGGGAGGAGCGAACCTTGAACATCGACGAGCTGATCGCCATCGACGTCCACACCCATGCGGAAGAGCCCTGCTGCGGCCCGCGCGACGACGGCTATGACCAATTCCAGGCCGGCATGGCCAAATATTTCAAGAACCCGGCCGGCCACAAGGGCATGCTGCCGACGGTGAACGAGACCGCCGTCTATTACCGCGAGCGCAAGATCGGCTGTGTGATCTTCCCGGTCGATGCCGAGCGCGAGACCGGTTTCCGGCGTTACAACAACGAAGAAGTGGCTATGATCGCCGCCGAAAACAGCGACATCATGATCCCGTTCGCGTCGATCGACCCCGCCAAGGGCAAGATGGGCGCCCGCGAGGCGCGCCGGCTGGTGCGGGAATTCGGCGTCAAGGGTTTCAAGTTCCACCCGACCATGCAGGCCTTCTATCCGAACGACCGGATGGCCTATCCGCTCTACGAGGCGATTGCCGAAGAGGGTGCGATCACACTATTCCATACGGGCCAGACGGGCGTCGGCGCCGGCATGCGCGGCGGCATGAACATGCGGCTCAAATATTCCAACCCGATCTATCTGGACGACGTGGCGGCGGATTTTCCCGACATGCCGATCATCCTCGCGCACCCCTCCTTCCCCTGGCAGGAAGAGGCGCTTTCGGTCGCGACCCACAAGCCGAACGTCTATATCGACATGTCCGGCTGGTCGCCGAAATATTTTCCGGCCATCCTGGTGCAGTACGCCAACTCGATCCTGAAGCACAAAATGCTGTTCGGCTCGGACTGGCCGGCGATCACGCCGGACCGCTGGATGGCGGATTTTGCCGCAATCTCGATCAAGGACGAGGTGCGGCCGCTGATCCTCAAGGAAAACGCCCGCAAGCTGCTGAAGCTTTAAACCGGAACAAAACTCTTTCGCACCACCAGTTCGGGGATGACCCGCTCGTAACCCGGCGAAGCGTCCGGGTTTTCGAGGCGTCGTTCGAGAAGCTCGACGGCCCGCAGCGCCATGATGACCGGGTCCTGGCGGAACGTGGTGAGGCTGTAGCTCAGCCAGGCCGCTTCCGGCACGTCGTCGAAACCGATCACCGCAACGTCTTCGGGAATGCGCAGTTTTGTCTCGATGCGGATGAAATCCATCAGGCCGAAGGCGATCTGATCGTTGGCGCAGAACACCGCGTCCGGGCGTTCGCCACCGGCAAACAGCTCGCGGGCGGCGGCGATGCCGCTGTCGTAATCGGAATCGGGCCCGCCGGCGGAGCGGACCTCGGCGCCGAGCGCCAGCGCCGCCGACCTAAAGGCATTTTCGCGTTCGACGATGCTCGGCGTCCCCGATTGCGAACCGACAACGGCGAGGCGCCGACGGCCGGCATCGAAAAAGGCATTGGCGGCCTTGCGGGAGGCCTCGGAATTGCCGGCGCGAACATGATCGGCACCCGGTTCCGAACGGCCGATCACCACCAGCGGCTGGCCGTTGCGCTGGGCGAGATCGAAGAAGCTTGCCGGGGGCGAGCCGGAAAGGATGATCGTCGCCTCGGCGCGGTGGCCGATCAGCATTTTCTGGGCCGCCAGCAATTCCTCTTCCGCCTGTCCAGTATTGATGAGGATCGGGATGCTGCCACGCTGGATCAGCGCTTTGGCCAAAGCCGCGGTCAGATGGGCGCGAAAGCCGAGTTCCGGCTTGGTGGCGACGATGCCGACAAGCCGGCTCTGGTTGGCAAGCACGCCGCGGGCAAGGTCGTTGACGTGATAGCCGAGCTCTTCCGCCGCCCGCAGCACCTTTTCGCGCGTCGCCGGCGCAACGCTGGCGCCTGGCGTAAACGTGCGGGAAACGGCCGACCGGGAGACGCCGGCAAGGCGGGCGACCTGTTCGGCGCTGACAAAGCGCATCCGTTTTTCGTCCTTCATGCTTTCCTCAATGCCCCACGCGCGAAAGGACGTCCGCCTTCAGGAATCGCTCGACGATCAACATGAACACCAGAGAGGGAACGAGCAGCAAGAGGGCGGTGATCGATGCGATCTGATAATTTCCGCCGGCGGCGGTCGTATAGAGCAATAGCGGCAGCATGTTCACATCAGGCGCGCCGACGAAATAGCTGCCGGTGAACTCGTCGAGCGATTCCAGGAACACGAAGATGGCGCTCGCCATCAGGCCGGGTGCTGCGAGCGGCAGGGTCACGTCGAGGAAAGCCCGGAAGGCTCCGGCGCCGATATTGCGCGCCGCCTGTTCGAGCTCCGCGTCGATCGCCGAAAAGGCGGCCGTCGCGATCCACACCGCATAAACGAGGCCGTGCGAGACGTGGACCAGCACGACACCCGGAATGGTGCCGTTGAGCCTGATCTCGTAGAATATGCGGGCGATGTTCACATAGACCGTCAGGTTCGGAAAGGCCTGCGGTATGAGGAAGGCGAGCAGGATGAAGCCGCGGAACGGCAGTTTCAGCCGCGCCAGCGCGTAGCCGGCCGGGATAGCCAGCAACAGCGAGACCACGACGGTGAGCAGCGCCACGATCAGCGAATTGGTGAGCGATTCCATCGCGCCGCCGCGCGGCGCGAACACTTTTGCCCAGGAACTAAAGCCGTATTCCAGCGGCAGGCTGTAGGGGAAATACCACTTCTCGGCCACCGTCCAGAGCAGCAGGTTGAACAGCGGCCCGAAGATGAAAAAGGCCATCAGCCCGAAGATGATGCCGCGCGGCACCCACCAGAGCGCGGCGAGAGGATTGCGGGCGGCGGTCATGCGCGCTCCTTCAGGCTGGCGCGCAGGTAGATCCATGCGACGGAGGCGGCGAGCACGAGCGAGATCAGGCCAAGCGCATTGGCGACACCGTAGTCCCCGTAGGAATTGACCCGGAAGGCGATATCGGCGGTCAACATGGTCGGCGACTGGGCGTTGATCATCAGCGGCACCGAGAGAACCGACATCATGGTGACGAAGGAAAGGATGAGGCCGACCGTCAGCGTCATCGCCACCTGCGGCACGACGATCTCCAAGAGCAGCCGCAGCCGTGAGGCCCCGAGATTGCGGGCTGCCTCGATCGTGTCGCGGTTGATGGAGGCCATGGCGCCGGCGACGAGCAGCGCCACGAATGGCGTCTGCTTCCAGACGAAGGCGATGACGATGCCGCGCCAGTCGAGGAAGCTCACCGCATCGAGCGGCGTCAGCAGGCCGAGATTGATGAAAGTGTTGTTCATCATGCCGTTCTTGGAGAGGAACGTGCGGAGAATCTGGCCGACGACGATGAAGGGAATGAACATCGGCCAACGATAGAGCCAGCGCAGGATCGCCACCGCGACCGGATGTTCGCCGAGCGTCAGATACCCGCCGATCGCGATCGAGGCGATGCCGATCAGCACCGTCGATAGGCTGACGATCACGACGGTGAAAATGATGTCCTTGGTATAGAGGTCGAAAGTCTTGGTGAAATTGCCCCAGCCGAAAGCCCCCTCCACCTGGAAGGCACCAACCGCCGACATGATCAGCGGCAGGATGAAAAGGAAGGCGATCACCGCGAGTGCCGGCAGCACGAGAAGGAGACCGAGAAGGCGTTTTGGCATGGGGTTCACGCTCGCTGAAGTTTGCCCCTCACCCTAACCCTCTCCCCGCATGCGGGGAGAGGGAACGTGCCCCACCCGACCGTCAATCGGGCGGAGAGGGCGCGGCATTGGTCCTTCTCCCCGCGAGCGGGGAGAAGGTGCCGGCAGGCGGATGAGGGGCAGACGCTGACTGTTTACTTCACAGACTTCTCATAAGCTTCGAGGATCGCGGTGTTGTAGGGCGCGATCGGGAAGGGCTTGCCCTTGGCGGCAAGGTCGGCCGGCGAGATGTCGACGAACAGCTTGTTCCACGTTGCGTCGTCGAGTTCGACCTTCACCTTGTCTGCGTCGATGCCCGGATACCAGTTGAAACGCTTGACGATGCCTTCGGCCTGGACCTTGGGGCTGGTGGCAAGCGCAATGAACTTCTCCGCCAGCGCCTTGTGAGCCGCCTTTTCCGGCAGGACGTAGTGCATCGGCTGGCCCGGCATGCCGGGGGCCGGCAGAACCAGCTTCATGGTCGGCGGCAGCTGGCCGTTGGCCTGCCACGAGTAGAACATGTCGACCCAGACCGGGCCCATGGCGATTTCGCCACGCGACAGGAGGTCGAGCGTGCCGGCATTGCCGGGCGTCAGCGTGGCATTGGTGGTGAAGTCGGCGAGGCTCTTGAAGGCCGCATCCCACTTCTTGGTTTCTTCTTCCTTGAACGGACCGTTCATCAGGGTGTTGGCATCGCCGCCGCCGAAGGCATAGATCCAGCCCATGACGAACGAAACGCCGGAAGCGCCGCCCTTGATGCCGTTATAACCGAACTGCTTCGGATGGGCTTTGGCCCAGTCTGCGAGTTCTGCGTAGGACTTCGGCGGGTTCGGAACGAGCGCAGGGTTGTAGGCGATCGCGGTCTGGCTGTTGAACATCGGCATGACATAACCGTCGACATTGGTGCCGAGCGCCATCTTGGCGTTGTCGCGCGAGACGAGCTTGCCGGTGTCGATGTCGCCGCGATACTTGTCGAGATAGCTCTTGGTCACCATCGGGCCGACGAATTTTTCGTGGACGACGGCAACGTCGACGTCCCACTTATCGGACTTGGCGGCAGACTGGGCGTCGAAGCGCTCGAGAATCTTCTGCGAGCCTGCATCGCCGGGACCGGTGCCGACGGCGCGAACCGTGTTGCCCGGATAGGTCTTTTCGAACAGCGGTCCGAGATACTGGTTGATGTAATCGACCATGTTCTGGTCACCGGCGGTCGCAACCGTCAGCTCTTCGGCATGAACCGGAAGGGCTGCGAAAGCGACGGCGAAGGCTGCGTAGGACATCTTGTTCATGAGTGCTTCTCCGTGAGTTGAAAAGGCAGAGGTATCGAAAGGTCAGGCGTGGACTTTCCCGGATGGCGCCCGGGAAATAGGGGAGGCCGAAGCAGCCTCCGGCGAACCGAACAGAAAGAGCGCCTCAGCCGGCACGAACACGGCGACGCGGGTGCCCGGCTCGAAGGCGCGCTCGGCATCGGCCATGATCTCGTGATCGCCGAGTTTGACTACATGACGCCAATGGCCGCCGGGATAGCTGACGGCGGCGACCTCGCCCCCGAAGGTGATGCCGGGGCCGATCACGGCGATATCGTCGGTCGAAAAAAGGCGCGCGGCCTCCGGGCGGAAGCGAGCTTCGACCGGACCGGCGGCCAACGGACGGCCGAGGAGCGGCACGGAACAGGCCGCATTGGCCGGGCCGACGGCGATCGCGAACTGGTCACTCTGCGGCGCACCGTTCAGGAGAAGCACATTTTCGGCACCCATGAAGGCGGCGACGAAGGCTGAGGCGGGACGGTTATAGACTTCCTCCGGCGTGCCCTGCTGGGCGATCCTGCCGGCATTGAGGATGACGATCCGGTCGGCCATCACCATGGCCTCCTCGCGATCGTGCGTGACGTGGATGGCGGTGATGCCCAGCCGCTTCTGCAGCGCCCGCAACTCGTGGCGCACAGTCAGGCGGATGCGTGCGTCGAGGTTCGACAGCGGCTCGTCGAGCAGCAGGATTTCCGGATCGATGGCGAGCGCCCGACCGAGCGCGACACGCTGGCGCTGGCCGCCCGACAACGCCTGCGGCTTGCGCGCCTCCAGACCGTCGAGGCCGAGCAGCGACTGCATCGCGGCGACCCGGGCCGCGATCTCGGTTCGAGAAATGCCCTTCAACTTCAGTCCATAACCGATGTTCTGCGCCACCGTCATATGCGGCCAAAGCGCATAGGATTGGAAAACCAGCGCCATGCCGCGTTTGTCGGGCGGAAGGTGGGTCACGTCGCGATGGCGCACCTTCACTTCGCCCGCCGACGGGCTGATGAAACCGGCAAGCAGACGCAGAAGCGTGGTCTTGCCGCAGCCGGACGACCCGAGCAGCGCCACGAATTCGCCCTTGGCGATCGACAGATCGATATCGGTCAGAACCTGCGTGGCGCCATAACGGCTGGCGACACCGCGCAATTCCAGAAAACCGTCCCGTTCCATCGAACCCCCTTTTGCACAGCCGTGCAATCTTGCTGGGCGTTTCTTAGGGCCGGAGTTTTACAGGCGGATGACACCTTGGATTTTTTATTGCCGGATGTTCGGAAGGTGGCCGCTCAGGCTTCCACGGAGAGCGGGGCTTCTAGCCGGGCGAGCGCTTCCTGAAGCTCGTCGGCGCCGGTCGCCACGAAAACGGCACCGGCCTCCGCCAGGATTTTCGCGCGGCCGGGCCGCGGATCGGCAGGATCGACAAAACCGATCGCCGTCATGCCCGCCGCCCTCGCCCCGGTGATCCCGTGGGCGCTGTCGTCGATCACGACGCAACGGGCCGCATCGACGGCGAGCGTTTCGGCGCAGAGATGGAAGAGATCCGGCGCCGGTTTCGGCCGTGCCACCATGTCGGCGCTGAAGATGGAGGGCGCAAAAGCGTTCCAGAGGGGCAAAAGACCAAGGCTTTTCGACAGCCGGTCCGTCGAGCTGTTAGAGGCGACGCATTTGCGATGCGGTAACGAGCGAACGAGGCTTTCGATACCGGGCATCGGTTCCAGCGAGCGGGCGAATTCCGGATAGATATCGAGATGCCAGGCCTCGAAGACCGTATCCAGATCGGCAATGCCAAGCTCTTCGGTGCAGATGCGGCGGATGACGCTCGCCGAATTGCCGGTGAAGCGGACCAGCACCTCTTCGGTGGTGATCGCGGCGCCGGCATCCTGCAGGGCCTTGGCAAGCGTGCGGCTGGCGATCGGCTCGCTGTTGATCAGGACGCCGTCACAATCGAAAATCAGGAGATCTATCTGCATGAAAGTCCAACTTGGGTGAAGCGTCAAAGCCGATTGACGCCGGCCGCACCGTCGGCGACGGCAAAGCTCTGGAAAACGGAGGCGGGGGAATTCTGCTGCTTGCGGTCGGCGACACCGATGAAATCCACCTCGGCCGACCTCTCGCTCAAGCGCATGATCGCATAACCATGCTTGTCCGAGGCAAACTTGAGATGCGGGTTTTCGGCAAGTGCGGTCGCAAGGCTTGCGGCAGACGGCGCGTCCGAGGTGATCGAGCCGCAGACGAATTCGCTGGCGATGGCCCGGGCCTTTTCGTCGGCGAAATCGCGCTTCACGTCGGCCGCATAGAAGGCGTGCAGATCGCCGCCGATGATTAGGGGGTTCTCGACCGCCGAGGTCTGCACCGCCTCCAGCAGACGACCGCGGGCGGCGCGATATCCGTCCCAGCCGTCGAGATTGTATGCCGTAGCGGGTCCGGCCCTAATGTCGCGTTCGGCAAGCAGGGTCTGCTGGGCGATGATGTTCCATTTCGCCTGGCTGGTACCGAGCGTCTTGCCGAGCCATTCTTCCTGCGCCGGGCCGAGCATGGTCCGCTCCGGCCGGTCATCGCCCGCAGACCCTTCGAGTTCCGGCGAGCGGTATTCCCGCGTGTCGAGAAGCGTCACGCCAGCCAGATTGCCGAACCGATAATGATCGTAGATGCGGAGCGCATCGAACCCGGCGGCAAGGCTCGGATGTACCGGCATGTGCTCGAACCAGGCCTGATATGCGGCGCGGCGGCGGGTGAGAAACTCCGCCGGATTCGGCGCGTCGGGGGCGCGGTCATTGGCGTAGTTGTTGGTAACCTCGTGATCGTCCCAGACGGCGAGCCAGGGAAAGGCGGCGTGGGCGGCCTGCAGTTGCGGGTCGGATTTGTAGAGAGCATAACGGTCGCGGAATTCGTAGAGCATCGATGGTATGCCGGTCTCGTGCTTGCGCACGAGCTGCGCGCCATAACTCCGCTCATAGATGTAATCTCCGAGATGGACGACGAGATCGAGGTCGCGGCCGGTCATGTCGGCATAGGCGCTGTAGAAACCCTGCTCGTATTGCTGGCAGGAGGCGAAGGCGAGGCGAAGCGTGTTGACGCTGTCGACCGGTGCTGTTCGGGTGCGGCCGACCGGGCTCGTCGCATTGCCGGAGCGGAAGCGGTAGAAATACCAGCGGCCGGGTTGAAGGCCCTTCACCTCCACATGCACGGAATGGGCGAAATCGGGGACTGCACGGAATAGGCCGGACTGAACCGGCTTTGAAAAAGCCTCGTCCTCGGCGACCGTCCACTCCACGTCGATCGGATCAAGGTTCTGCTTCGGCGCCGGGGCAAAGGGATCGGCGGCGGCGGGCGATGCGTTCTCCAGGACCAGCCGCGTCCAAAGGACAACGCTGTCGGCTCTCGGCGCGCCGGAGGCGACGCCGAGAGCGAAGGGATCGGTGCTGAAGCTTGCCGCCCGTGCGGAGCCGAGCGGCCGCCAGATGGCAGCCGCCGCCAATCCGCCCAGCAGCAGGCTTCGACGATCAATGAGCGGCATCGAACAGTCCTTCGCGAGCCTTGACCGCAAGGTCCGGGCGGTCAGTGGTAATCTGGCGCAGCGGCCGCTTCAGCCAGAAGGACAGCTCTTCCAGCTCGTTCGGAACCCAGACGCCGAGCTTTTCGGCCGGGACGAGCGCGGAGAGCAATTCCCATTCCTCCAGCAGCAACGCCTTTTCGATCGCCAGCACGTCGGAGACCAACAGCATGGCTTCGACGGATTGGCGCAGGCCGAGAGCCTGGACGGATTTGTGATTAAGCGAGGAAAGCCGGCGGATATGCGGCGCGACTTCGCCGATCGTCTTCAGGACGTCGCCGCTGAAGCTGGTCAGGAAGGAATTCTCCGCAACGCCGAAACGATCGAGCATCGCGGCAGCCCTGGCTTCGAGGCCTTCATAGGGCGTGCCGTCGGCGTCGGCCTTCAGTTCCACATGCAGTTCGAGGCCGGTCGGCGCGTAGATTTCGAGCACGTCTTCGAGCGTCGGAATGTGCTCATCGGTGCCCTTGAGGATCACCGAGCGGTATTCGCCGGCGGCAAGTTCGCTTACCCAGCCGGAGCGTTCGGTAGTGCGGTCGAGCGTCGCGTCGTGGATGACGAGGAGTTCGCCGGTGGCGCTCAGATGCACGTCGAATTCGACCGATTCGACTTCGAGGTCGAGAAGGTTGCGAAAGCCGGTCAGGCTGTTCTCCGCCCAGAGATTGCGGGCGCCGCGATGGCCGACGATGATGGGACTGGTCATTGGAAATACCTCATTTCTATTTGCTGGAGTCTACCAGACCTTTGGTGAACCAGCGTTGCATCAGAAGGATGACGAGCGCGGGCGGCGCCATCACAAAAAAAGAGGCGGCCATGGCGATGTTCCAGGCTGGTTGGGCGTCGGCAACCGGGATCAGGTCCTTCAATCCAATCATCGCCGTCGCCATCGACTTCTCGGTGGTGAAGAGGAGCGGCCAGAGATACTGGTTCCAACCGTAGAGGAAGAGGATGATCGACAGCGCCGCGATATTGGCGCGAGACAGCGGCAACAGCACATCCCAGAAGAATTTCAACGGACCGGCGCCATCGAGCTTGGCCGCCTCGCAGAGTTCGTCCGGTACGGTCAGGAAGAACTGCCGGAACAGGAAGGTCGCGGACGCCGAGGCGATCAGCGGCAGGATGAGGCCGCCGTAACTGTTGATCATGTTCCATTGCAGCGCCGCGTCGAGCTGATAGCCGGTCCTGTCGGCTATGAAGCCCGTCAGGCCGATAGCGTCGAACAACGACCGCAGCGGGCCGCCAGCATCGGCCACCGCCTCATAGGTCGGGATGATGCGGACTTCGACCGGCAGCATCAGCGAGATGAAGATCAACCAGAAAGCGGTCATACGGAAGGGAAAGCGGAAATAGGTGACTGCGAAGCCGGCTATCAGCGAGACCGTCAGCTTGCCGACGACAATGCCGACGGTGACGATGAAGGAATTGACGTAGAGTCGGCTGAACTGGCCTTCGTTCCAGGCAAGGATCGTGTTCTCGACGAAATGCCGGCCCGGAACCAGCGGAAACGGCACCTGCTGCACTTCGCCGACCGTCAGCGAGCCGGCGACGAAAGCGAAATAGAGCGGCATGCAGACGACGGCTGCGCCGATCAGCAGAACGACATGGCAGAAGATAGACAGGCCCGTATGACGTTCGACCATGGTCACACCTGATAATTGACTTTGCGCTCGACGGCGCGGAACTGCAGGATGGTGAAGAGCACGGCAATCGCCATCAGGATCACCGATTGGGCGGCCGACGAGCCGAGATCGAGCTGGCGGAAACCGTCCTGATAAACCTTGTAGACCAGGGTGTTGGTGCTGCCGGCGGGTCCGCCGCGCGTCACCGTGTCGATAATGCCGAAGGTCTCGAACAGGCCGTAGACGAAGTTCATGACGATCAGGAAGAAAATGGTGGGCGCCGCCATCGGCAGCGTCACGGTCAGGAAGCGGCGGACCGGACGGGCGCCATCGATGGCGGCCGCTTCCATCACCGAGGCGGGCACGGCCAGAAACGCGGCGACGAGGAAGATGTAGTCGTAGCAGACATGTTTCCAGACCGCCGCGACCGAGACAAGCAGCAGCGCGTCGAACGGCCGGCGGTTCGGGTCCCATGCGAAGCCCAACTGATGCAGCATCTGGGCGAGCGGGCCGACGGTCGGGTTGAACAGGAAAGCCCAGAGCACGCCGGATATGGCCGGCGCGATCGCATAAGGCAGAAGGATGACGCCCTTGTAGATCGCCCGGCCGCGCATGACGTTGTCGGTGGCGAAGGCCAACAGCCCGGCGATGGCGAGCGTGGCGATACATTGCACAACCGTGAACCACAGCGTCAGGATGGCACTGTCTCGATATTCGGGGCTCGAAAACAGGGTGGTGAAGTTTTCCAGCCCGACGAAGATCATCGTGCCGCCGAACGGATCCACCTGCACGAAGGCGAGCGATAGAGCCTTCCAGGTGGGGATGAAGAAAAAGAAGAGCAGGATCAGCAGCTGCGGCGCGAGAAGGCCGGCGGCCAGCCAGGGCCGCCGGAAATGCGAGGCCTTCAGCCCCGCTTCCGACGTCCCGACCAGGGAGCTGAGGCTCCGCCGCAAGGGCAAACGGGGGCTTGTCGCCACGCCCTCGTTCTCCATCATGATGGCATCACTTGCCGGCATGGAGCTTCTCGTACTGGCGCAGGATTTCGTTGCCGCGCTTGACGGAACTGTCGAGCGCTTCCTGCGGCGTCTTTTTGCCGGTCCACACGGCCTGGATTTCCTCGATCAGGATGGCGGTCGACTGGTTGTGGTTGCCGAAGCGGAAGCCGCGGGAATTGTCGGTCGGCTCGCCGCGCGACAGCTGCTCGATGGCAATTTCGCGGGTCGGGTGATCCTTGAAATAACCTTCAGCCTTCATCTTCTGATAGGCCGCATTGGTGACGGGAACGTAGCCGGTCGCCTTGCTCCACCATTCCTGGGTATCAGGCTGGGCAACGAAGTTGAAGAAAGCTGCGACGCCTGCCTGAACCTCTTCCGACTTGCCCTTGACAGCCCAGAGCGATGCACCGCCGATCGTGCCGTTCCTGACATCGGCGCCTTCCTCATGCGGCATGACCGCGGCGCTCCACTTGAACTTGGCGTCGGCTTCGACGCCGGAATGGCTGGCGGTGGAATTGATGATCGTCGCGCAAGTGCCGGAGGTGAAGAGGCTGATCGGGGCGACGCCCTGGCCGGCGATTTTCAGCACGCCGTCATCAACCCACTTCTTGAGACGGGCAACCTGGCCGACAACACCGGTCTTGTTGTAGACGAATTCGGTGTCGAGGCCGGCATACCCATTGGCTCTGGTGGCGAAGGGATAGTTGTTGATCGCCGAATAGTTCTCGATCAGGCTCCACTGGAAATCACCCGGCAGCGCCATCGAGCAATCGGTGATCTTCTTTTCCTTCAGTGCATAAAGCTGCTTTTCGAGGCCCTGCCAGGTGTCGGACGGCGCGTCGAAGCCGGCGGCCTTGAAGGCATCGGCATTGTACCAGAGGATCGGCGTCGACGAGTTGAAGGGAAGCGCCGCCGGCTTGCCGTTGACGATATAGAAACCTGCGACCGGCTTGACGAAATCGTTCCAGTCGATCTTGTAACCTTGCTTGGCCATCAGTTGATCGACCGGAATGACGGCGCCGGAATTCAGCATGGTCATGAACCCGCGCTCGGCAGACTGGAGGATAGCCGGCTGCTGATTGACGCGGTATGCGGCGACCATGGCCGCCATGGTCTCTTCGTAATTGCCCTTGAACGTGCCGACGAGCTCGTACTTGTCCTGCGACTTGTTGAAGTCGGAGATCAGCTGCTGGACGGTATCGCCGAGCTTGCCGGAGATCGCATACCACCATTCGATCTTGACTCGGTCGGCGGCGGTCGCACCCGTCGCGCCCATCAGCAGCGCGCCGGCGGCAAGAAGGCCGGTTATCGATTTCACATATGTCGAAGCCATGTTTCGGATCCCTCCATAATCGGGTCTTTCACGCGACCCGCCCTGTTTCGGTTCTGGCCATCTCCATCAGTCTGGGTTAGCCATGACTTGGATGGGTTAGGTTACACATGTTACACACATGTGACATATGATACTTCAAAGGTGGGGACAATGGAATATCGTGAGCTGATGGTGCGGGCCGCGTGGCTCTATCACGTGGAAAGCCTTACCCAGCAGCAGATCGCCGAACGGATGAACATCACGCGGCGGCGTGTCAACGAGATCCTATCGGAGGCGCTGGAGGCGGGCGTCGTCAGGATCAGCTTCGATTCCGTGTTGGCCGAAAGCGTCGAGCTGGAGGCGAAATTGCGCAAGCGGTTCGGCCTGCAGGATGCAGTCGTGGTGCCGACGCCGACGGATCCGGCGCTTCTGCATTCGGTGCTCGGACGCGGGGCCGCCGGCTTTCTCGGCCGGCTGATCCAGACACAGAAACCCGCCTCGATCGGCGTTGGCTGGGGCTCGACGCTGCGCGAGACGATCCAGCACATCCCCTCGCTCAACGAACCGCAGATCAAGGTGCGCTCGATGATGGGCGGACTGACGCAGGGCTCCGAAATCAACACGTTCGAGATCGTCCGCGGCTTTGCGCAGGTACTGAACGCCCAGTGCCGCTATTTCGTGGCGCCGATCTATGCCGAGAGCCCGGAATCTCGCGACGCGATCATCTCCCAGGCAGTGTTCCAGCGGACGTTCAAGCAGATCTGCGAGGTCGATGTTGCTTACCTCAGCGTCGGCGACGTGTCGCAGCAGTCGCTGCAGGTGCGCTACGGCCTGCCGGAAGGCATGACCGAGCAGATCCTCAGACAAGCCGGCGCGGTGGGCGACCTGATGGGCCGTTATCTCGATGCTGCGGGCAAGGAGATCGATCATCCGTTGAACCGCCAGGTGCTGGCCCCTGAGATGGAGGATTTTCGCCGCATCGGCTGCCGCATCGTCGCCTCGGGCGGACCGCACAAGCACAAGATCCTGCAGGCGGTGGCGCAGAACGGACTGATCAACGTGCTGATCACCGATGCCGACAGCGCCAAGGCGATGCTGGCGGCGAAGTAGCCGTCAGATATTCCTTCGCTTGCCTTCGAGCAGGTCGATGATCGAGTTGGCGGCATCAAGCACATTGGTGCCCGGGCCGAAGACGGCGGCAACGCCGTGCTCCATCAGGTAATCGTAATCCTGTCGCGGCACGACGCCGCCGACCACGACGATTATGTTTTCGGCGCCTTTCGCCTTCAACGCTTCGACGAGCTGGGGTGCAAGGGTCCTGTGACCGGCCGCGAGCGACGACATGCCGACCACCTGGACGTTTTGCCTGACTGCGAGGTCGGCCGCCTCCTCCGGCGTCTGGAACAGCGGGCCGGCAAGAACCTCGAAGCCGATATCGCCGAAGGCCGATGCGATCACCTTGGCGCCGCGGTCATGTCCGTCCTGGCCGAGTTTGGCGACCATGATCTTCGGCTTGGTGCCAAGCGTTTGAGCGTAGCTGCCAAGCCGCGAGACGATCGTCCTGTATTCCGGATCATCCTCGTAAGCGGGTCCATAGATATCGCTGACCACTTCCGGCACGGCGGAATGATCGCCGAAGGCTTGCCGCATCGCGTCGGAGATTTCACCGACGGTGGCGCGGGCGCGGGCCGCTTCGATCGCCACTTGCAGCAAGTTTCCCTCGCCGGTTTCCGCGGCTTCCTCGAGGACCGCGAGCGCCGCCGCCACCCGCTTCGGATCCCGCTGCCGGCGAACCTCCTTCAGCCGCTTGATCTGGCCTTTGCGGACCGCGGAATTGTCGATCGCCAGGATGTCGATCTCGTCCTCGTTTTCCAGCCGGTATTTATTGACGCCGACGATGATTTCCTCGCCGCGGTCGACGGCGGCCTGGCGGCGGGTGGCGGCCTCCTCGATCAACCGTTTCGGCAGGCCGTCGGCGACCGCCTTGGTCATGCCACCCATGGCCTCGACCTCCTCGATCAGGGCCCAGGCCTTTTCGGCAAGCTCGTTGGTCAGGCTCTCGACATAATAGGAGCCGGCCAGCGGATCGACGACCTTCGTCACGCCGGTTTCGTGGCTCAGGATCAGCTGGGTGTTGCGGGCGATGCGGGCGGAAAAATCGGTCGGCAAAGCCATCGCCTCGTCCAGCGCGTTGGTGTGCAGCGATTGCGTGCCGCCGAGCACCGCTGACAGGGCCTCATAGGCCGTGCGGATGACGTTGTTGTAGGGGTCCTGCTCCTGCAGCGAGACGCCCGACGTCTGGCAATGGGTGCGCAGCATCAGCGAGGACGCCTTTTGCGGCTTGAACTCCTCCATGATCCGCGACCATAGAAGCCGGGCGGCGCGCAGCTTGGCCGCCTCCATGAAGAAATTCATGCCGATCGCGAAGAAAAACGACAGCCGGCCAGCGAACTCGTCGACGCTGAGACCCTTGGCAAGTGCGGCACGGACATATTCGCGGCCGTCGGCCAGCGTGAAGGCGAGTTCCTGGACGAGCGTCGCACCCGCTTCCTGCATATGATAGCCGGATATCGAAATCGAATTGAACTTCGGCATTTCCTTTGCCGTATATTCGATGATGTCGGCGACGATCCGCATCGAGGGCTCGGGCGGATAGATATAGGTGTTGCGGACCATGAACTCCTTCAAAATGTCGTTCTGGATCGTCCCGGAAAGTTCCGCGCGGGAACAACCCTGCTCTTCACCCGCGACGATGAAGGAGGCGAGGATCGGGATGACCGCGCCGTTCATGGTCATCGACACGGACATGTCTTTCAGCGGAATGCCATCGAACAGGATCTTCATGTCTTCGACGCTATCGATCGCAACGCCCGCTTTGCCGACATCGCCCTCGACGCGCGGATGGTCGCTATCGTAACCGCGATGAGTGGCGAGGTCGAAGGCGACCGACAGGCCCTTCTGACCGCCGGCGAGATTGCGGCGGTAGAAGGCGTTCGAGGCTTCGGCTGTCGAGAAACCGGCATATTGGCGGATGGTCCAGGGCCGGCCGGCATACATGGTGGCGCGCGGGCCTCGCACGAAGGGCTTCATGCCGGGCAGGCTGTCGAGATGGTCCATGCCCTCAAGGTCTTGAGCCGTATAGAGCGGCTTGACGTCGATACCCTCGGGCGTGTGCCAGGTCAGCGTGTCGGGCGAGGCTTTGATTTCTTTTGTCGCCAGGGATGCCCAGTCAGCGATTGTCTTATTGGTCATGAGATCATGCCTCCGATGATGCATGCTGTAGGGCGGGACGCGGGCTCTGGGCAGGCCAGTCGCGTACTCCGAAAAGACCGACAACAACATAAGCTATAAGGAATCCGTTGCCGAGCGCTGATCCTTCTACGATCGCGTGCTCGGCCAGTTTCCCCCCAACAGCGATTAGCGCCATGCCCGCGACGTAAATGAGAAAGACCCTGGAGACACGAAGGTGCCCAAAGCAAATTCGCATGATTAAGCTGAAGAAAACTGCGCCCCAAAAGGCCCAAATTCCGCTGTTGTATAAATGAATTCCGTACGGAGCTCCACCTGGCGTCGGGAGACCGATGAGCAGCGAGGTAGCAAGAAACGCAACGTCTGAGTTCAGCGGTGGAAAGCCCATCCATATGAAAAAATGCGCGAAGATTGCCACTGCTGTGCCAAATAATCCGCCAAGCATTGAAGCTATAATCTTGGCCTCTCGTTTCACCCGCGCCTTCACCCCTCGAACTCCATGATCAACTCATCCACCGCCAGGCTTTGGCCCTGGCTCGCGGCGACCCGTTTGACCACGCCCTTCCTCTCCGCCTTCAGCACGTTTTCCATCTTCATCGCCTCGACAGTCGCCAGCGTCTGGCCGGCTTCGACGGCGTCGCCGACTTTCACCGAGACGGAGGTGATGACGCCGGGCATGGGGCAGAGCAGCATTCTCGAAGTGTCCGGCGGCAGCTTTTTCGGCATCAGGCGGGCAAGTTCGGCAACGCGGGGCGAACGGACGCGGGCGGTTACGTCTATGCCCCGCCAGCGCAGCCGGATGGCCGAGCCGACGAGGTTGACCTTGACGCCCATCGTCTCGCCGCCGACCTGGAAGCGGGCGTGTTGCTGGCCCGGAAGCCAGCCACCGGCGACGGAAAGCTGCGTTCCATCAGCAAAGCGGACGCCGGTGCCGTCAGACCCGGTTTCGAGCGTTACGGCTTCCTCGAAATCGGCGAGCGTTACCACCCAATCCTTGCCGATCACCCGGCGATGGTTGCCGATCGTGCCGGAGATCTGCACCGCGCGCTCCTGCAGGGCCTGATTGACCAGGACGGCGATGGCGGCGAGCTTCTTTGCCGCCGCCTCGTCCGGATGCACACCGGAAAAGCCTTCCGGGAACTCTTCGGCGATGAAGGCGGTGGTGATGTTTCCGGAGCGGAATCGGCCATGCCCCATGACGGCCGACAGGAAAGGCAGGTTATGGCCGATGCCATCCACCTCGAAATCGTCGAGCGCCTTGCCCATTGCGTCGATCGCCGTCAGACGATCAGGCGCCCAGGTGCAGAGTTTTGCGATCATCGGGTCGTAATACATGGAGATCTCGCCGCCTTCGAAGACGCCGGTATCGTTGCGCACCACGGTATCGTCGTCCTGCCGGCCCTCGGCGGGCGGGCGGTAGCGGGTCAGCCGGCCGATCGAGGGCAGAAAATTGCGGTAGGGATCCTCAGCGTATAGCCGGCTTTCGATCGCCCAGCCATTCAACTTGACGTCGTCCTGACTGAGCGACAGTTTCTCGCCTGACGCAACGCGGATCATCTGTTCGACGAGATCGATGCCGGTGACGAGTTCGGTCACCGGGTGCTCGACCTGCAGGCGGGTGTTCATCTCGAGGAAATAGAAATTTCTGGCGCCGTCGACGATGAACTCCACCGTGCCGGCCGAGAAATAACCGACGGCTTTCGCGAGTGCCACCGCCTGTTCGCCCATGGCCTTGCGCGTTGCCGCGTCGAGGAAGGGCGACGGCGCCTCCTCGATGACCTTCTGGTTGCGGCGCTGTATCGAGCATTCACGCTCGCCGAGATAGAGCGTGGTGCCGTGTTGATCGCCAAGCACCTGGATTTCGATATGGCGGGGCTGGTCGACGAATTTCTCGATGAAAATGCGATCGTCGCCGAACGAGTTCTTCGCTTCGTTGCGGGAGGACTGGAAACCCTCGCGCGCTTCGGCATCGTTCCAGGCGATGCGCATGCCCTTGCCACCGCCGCCGGCAGAGGCCTTGATCATCACCGGGTAACCGATCGAGGCGGAGATTTTTACCGCCTCCTCGGCATCTTCGATCAGGCCCATATGGCCGGGAACGGTGGAGACGCCGGCTTCGGCTGCGATCTTCTTCGAGGTGATCTTGTCGCCCATCGCCTGGATGGCTTTGACAGGCGGGCCAATGAAGGCGACGCCTGCCTTTTCCAGCGCCTGCGCAAACGCTGCGTTTTCCGACAGGAACCCATAACCGGGGTGCACGGCATCGGCACCGGTCTTCCTAATTGCCTCGAGTATCCTGTCGATGACGATATAGGACTGGCTGGACGGCGCCGGGCCGATATGCACCGCCTCGTCGGCCATCCGTACATGCAGCGCTTCTGCATCCGCATCGGAATAGACGGCGACCGTCGCAATGCCCATCTTTTTTGCGGTCCTGATCACCCGGCAGGCGATCTCGCCACGGTTGGCGATGAGGATTTTTTTAAACGCCGCCATCAAACCTCCAGGACGTCTTCGAAAGCCTGGGGAAAGTTTTTCCGCGCCAGGCTCTCGTTGATACGCAACATCGCCTGGTAGGAGGCGGGGTCGAACGCGCGGTCTGCCGGGATCACTTCCCGTCCCAGCAAACGCGATAAGCGTTCGCCATCGAGATTGCCGCGCTCAAAGGGTTCCGCTCCGAAATAATGCCAAAGGGAATGCATGAAGGCGGTATCGGCCAGGGCGACCGTCTGATCCCGGCTGGGATGGCGCGGCCATTGTCCCAGCACCGTCACCTTGGGATTCGCGCGGCGAATGGTAAACTGCCATTGCGTTCCAGTTAAGCCCGACGGAAAGCCACGATGTTTGGTCATTTCGGGGATTTTGGGCATCATAGACTCCTGGAATATTTCATGGCTGCGGCCGCTCTTGTCACAGGGGGCACTACAGCGGGATCGTGTCGTGTTTTTTCCAATGCGTCGTCACCTGCTTGTTGCGCAGCGAGGCAAACGCCCGGGCAATGCGGCGGCGCGACGAATGGGGCATGGTTTGCAACGAGGATTTTAGGAGTCATAATTTAGCTTTTCCAGCACATGCCGAAAGGAAATTAAGCCCTAGAGAAGAAATATAAATACTCCGTACAAAACCCGAAACACTGTTACTATAATTCACTTTCTCAGAATCAACCGAGACATACACAGAAGAAGACTCCAATATTCCGGACATTTCGAGCAATTTATAGGTATAGTCGCGCTGAAACTCGTCAATAACGGGATCTTTCCATTTGAATATCTCTGTCTTTTGCCCGGTCTTTTGTTTTTCCTCTAAAACTAACTCATAAGAAATACACCCAGCAGATCTTAAATCTTTTATATCATTCATAATGTCACTCGGATCGGTATCCGCAGGATAGTTTCTATAGTAACTTTCTCCCATCCAGCGTCGCAGTTTCTCGATCGGATTTAATTCGCTAAAGATAACGGCGCTTAAATTCTTATGACCAACTCCCAGTATGTAAAGAAGCAATTCGACGTGCCTAACAGTCATCTCCGTCAGTATTCTATGGTATAGAGCGTGCGCCGGCGAAGAGGAGATGCTTTCGGATAGAAGAAGGCCGGCCCACAATTTTTGAAATCCTTCAGTCTCCTCAAGAGAAACCGCCTCCGTCCATTTGACAAGGAACTTGGGCGCAACTGGCTTTATTTCCAAATTAAGCGCCTTCGCCAGTTCACGAGCCGCGGCTAGTCCGCGCAGGGCATTCTGTTCCCTATAGAGCCTCACCTGATCGGCTATCGCTCCTGCCATTTCTGAAAACGGCGCAATCAAGTCAGCTAGACTTGCGGTAAGTCTGTCAACCGAACTACCTCGCAGTTTGACTGCCACGTTACTTTCGCCGGCTGATAATTCGATTTCATTATTTGTCATCATTAGACCCTCACAGCGGGATCGTGTCGTGTTTTTTCCAATGCGTCGTCACCTGCTTGTTGCGCAGCGAGGCGAACGCCCGGGCGATGCGGCGGCGGGACGAATGGGGCATGATCACCTCGTCGATGAAACCGCGCTCGGCCGCCACGAACGGATTGGCGAAACGCTCCTCGTATTCCTTCGTTCGGGCGGCGATCTTGTCCTGGTCGCCGAGTTCGGAGCGGTAGAGGATTTCGGTCGCTCCCTTGGCGCCCATCACGGCAATTTCGGCTGTCGGCCAAGCATAGTTGAAGTCGGCGCCGATATGCTTCGAAGCCATGACATCATAGGCGCCGCCATAGGCTTTTCGGGTGATCAGCGTGACCATCGGGACGGTCGCTTCGGAATAGGCAAAGAGAAGCTTGGCACCATGCTTGATGACGCCGCCATATTCCTGGGCAACGCCGGGGAGAAAGCCGGGAACGTCGACGAGCGTCAGGATCGGGATCGAGAAAGCGTCGCAGAAACGCACGAAGCGGGCGGCCTTGCGGGAACTGTCGATGTCTAGGCACCCGGCCAGCACCATCGGCTGGTTGGCGACGACGCCGACCGTCTGACCTTCGAGGCGGATGAAGCCGGTGATGATGTTTCGCGCATAGGCTTCCTGAATCTCGAAGAAATCGCCCTCGTCGGCGATCGCATAGATCAGTTCCTTCATGTCGTAGGGTTTTGCTGCGCTGTCTGGGATCAGGCTGTCGAGGCGGCTCTCGACGCGGGCAGGATCGTCGTGGAAGGGCCGGACCGGGGGCTTTTCGCGATTGTTCAGGGGCAGGAAATCGAAGAGCTGGCGGACGGCTTCGAGCGCCTCGATGTCATTCTCGAAGGCGGCATCGGCGACCGAGGATTTTTTCGTGTGGGTGCCCGCGCCGCCGAGTTCTTCGGCGGTGACGATCTCGTTGGTGACGGTCTTCACCACGTCCGGACCTGTGACGAACATGTAGGATGAATCGCGCACCATAAAAATGAAGTCGGTCATGGCCGGCGAATAGACCGCGCCGCCGGCGCAGGGCCCCATGATGACGGAAATCTGCGGCACGACGCCGGAGGCCTCGGCATTACGGCGAAAGACTTCGGCGTAACCGGCGAGCGACGCGACGCCTTCCTGAATACGGGCGCCTCCACTGTCGTTCAGGCCGATCACCGGGGCGCCGACGCGCACCGCCATATCCATGATCTTGCAGATTTTTTGCGCATGGGTCTCGGAGAGCGAGCCGCCGAGAACGGTAAAGTCCTGGGAGAAAACATAGACCTGGCGGCCGTTGATCGTCCCCCAACCGGTGACGACGCCGTCGCCCGCGACCTTCTGTTCGGCCATGCCGAAATCCACCGCGCGGTGGGTCACGTACATGTCGAACTCCTCGAACGAGCCCTCGTCGAGCAGGACCTCGATGCGCTCGCGGGCCGTCAGCTTGCCCTTGGCATGCTGCGCCTCGATACGCTTGCTCCCCCCGCCAAGTCTTGCCTCCGCCCGGCGCTTTTCGACCTCACCCAGAACTGCTCGCATGTCTGCTCCCGGTATTCCCTTAGGCATTACTTAGCGTCTTGCGTCCCGACGGGAAACCGCGGAACGCGCATCTATACGAATTGATAAGAGCGTGAACCGGAAAATGCAAAACGCCGGAAAACATACGACGGCGATTAGAGCGCGGCTTCGCCCGAATTCGTCTTGATGATGTTGATGAAGGCCTCGGCCGTCCAGGACAGCGGCGCGCCGGGCATGGTGATGATCCCGTAATCGGCGATCTTGTCCGGCACGAATGGCCGCATGGCGAGCGCATCGCTGCGAAAGAATTCGGCGATCAGCGACGGCACGATGGCGATGCCGAGGCCCTGGGCTGCGCAGGCGCAGGCCGTTTCGACCGAATGGACTTCGAGGCTGCAGCGGTAGGTCGGCACCATACGGCGCAGTTCGTGTTCCAGCTCGTTGCGGTTGACGCGCTGTCGACCGAGCAGGATCAGGTCGTTGCGGGCGAGATCGTTGACGTCGATCGCTTGCTTGGCGGCCAGCGGATGGCCGGCCGGCATCACGCAGGTCGTGCCGCTGGCAAAGAGCGGGCGGGCGTCGAAGGAATGTTCCTCCGGTGGCAGCCGGACAAAGCCGAGATCGGCGACGCGGCCGCGCACCATCCGCTCGATCGCATCATAGGGGCCGCTCAGGATTTCCACCGTGACGCGCGGGTGATCGGCCTTGAAGCGGGCGAGGATCGGCGGCAGCATGGTGGTCGCGAGGCTGTGTGGGAAGGCCACCCGGATCAGCGCCTCGCCGAAGGCGCCGGAGCGGACGTCTCCGACCTTGACGCGCAACCGGGCAACGCTCTCGGCGACATCATCCACCTCGTCGACCAAGAGATGCGCTTCCGGCCGCGGGATCAGACGACCCTTGTCGCGCAGGAAAAGTTCGCGCCCGATCTCCTCTTCCAGCGACGCGAGCTGACGGCTGATCGCCGACTGCGACAGGCCGAGCTGGGCAGCGGCTGCCATCGTCGAGCCGGTATCCATGATCGTCTTGAAGATTTCGAGTTGCTTGAAATTCATGTCGCGATCCTACGGAAGGCGACGGCGAACACAAGCAAAGACATCGAACAAGGTTTCCACGCGCAAAACGCATAGGACCATGCGTTCCGCGCATAATATTGCGCATCCTTCCCGGACCGCTATCGTCTGCGTCAACAAAGAGAAAAAGGGAACGTCTTTCATGAAAATTCTCTGTCCCTGCGGGACGCAGGATAAGCGGGAGCGCATGCTATGACGGTTTTCGTCATCCGCCGCTTCCTGCAGAGCATCGCCGTCCTCATCGTGACCGCGATCATCGTCTTCATCGGCATCTACGCGATCGGCGACCCGGCAGAAATGCTGATCGCACCGGATGCCAGCCCTGCGGAACGCGCCCAGGTGGTCGCCTCGCTCGGCCTCGACAAGCCGCTCTGGGAACAGTTCTTTACCTTCGCCTGGAATGCGCTGCATGGGGATCTCGGCCGTTCCTTCGTCTTCAATCGCCCGTCCATCAGCCTGATCTTCGAGCGCTTGCCGGCGACGCTGGAGTTGACGCTGACCGGCCTCGTCTTCGCGCTGCTGCTCGGCATTCCGCTCGGCCTGCTGTCCGGCCTGAAGCCGAACAGCGCCACCGACGAAGTGATCATGACCGGCTCGATCTTCGGCTTCTCGTTGCCGAGCTTCTGGCAGGGCATGATGCTGATCATGATCTTCTCCGTCTGGCTCGGCTGGCTGCCCTCCACCGGACGCGGCCAGATGGGCGAATTTCTTGGGCTCCATTCAAGCCTCTTCACGCTGGACGGCCTGACGCATCTCATCCTGCCGGCAATCAACCTGTCGCTGTTCAAGCTCTCTCTGGTCATCCGCCTCACCCGCACCGGGGTGCGCGAAACCATGCCGCTCGATTTCGTCAAGTTCGCGCGCGCCAAGGGCATTTCCGAACGGCGCATCGTCTTCGTGCATGTGTTCAAGAACATCCTGATCCCGCTGATCACCGTGATCGGCCTGGAACTCGGCAGCATGCTCGCCTTTGCGGTGGTGACGGAGACGATCTTCGCCTGGCCGGGCATCGGCAAGCTTTTGATCGACAGCATCATGCGGCTCGACCGGCCTGTCGTGGTCGCCTACCTGCTGGTCATCGTCAGCCTGTTCATCTTCATCAATTTCGTCGTCGACGTGCTTTATTCGCTGGTCGATCCCCGCGTCCGGCTCGGAGGCGCCCAATGACCGCACGCGCTCTTTTCGCCGAAGACATGCTGCTCGGCCGCCTCGTCACCGGCATCGGCCGCAGTCCGAAGGCGGTCGTTGCCGCCATCGTCTGCATCATCCTGCTGTTTGCCGCAGTCATTGGACCTTACCTGACGCCCCAGAACCCGTTCGATCTCGCGGTCTTGGACATCCTCGATTCCAAGCTGCCGCCCGGCTCGCAGAGCATGGACGGCATGAACTACTGGCTCGGCACCGACGGCCAGGGCCGCGACATGTTTTCGGCGATGATCTACGGCCTGCGCACCAGCCTCGGCGTCGGCGTGTTTTCCGGCATCGTCGCGCTACTGGTCGGCACGGTGCTCGGCCTGATCGCCGCTTATTTCGGCGGGCGCATCGACACGCTGATCATGCGCGTGGTCGACCTGATGCTCGGTTTTCCGACCATTCTCGTGGCGCTGATGCTGCTGGCGCTTCTCGGCCAGGGCCTCTGGAAGGTGATCTTCGCGCTGATCCTGGTGCAGTGGGCGACATTTGCCCGCGCCGTCAGGAGTGCAGCACTGGTCGAGAAGAACAAGGACTATGTCGAGGCCGCGGTGACGCTCGGCATCGGTACGCCGCGTATCCTGATCGGCCATATCCTGCCCAACTGTCTGCCGCCGCTGATCGTCATCGGCATGCTGCAGGTGGCGAACGCCATTTCGGCGGAAGCGACGCTCTCCTTCCTCGGCATCGGCCTGCCGATCACTGAACCGTCGCTCGGGCTGCTGATTGCCAACGGCTACCAGCTTTTGATGTCCGGCGAATACTGGATCAGCGTTTATCCGGGCGTATTGCTGCTCGTGCTGGTGTTCTCGATCAACATCGTCGGCGACCGGCTGCGCGAAGTGCTGAACCCCCGACTTGGTGAAAGGTGAGCGCGATGACACCCGTCCTCGAAGTCAAGAACCTTTCCACCCATTTCATGACCCGTCGCGGCGTGCTGAAGGCGGTCGACGACGTGAGCTTCACGGTCGGCCAGCGGGAGATCGTCGGCCTGGTCGGCGAATCCGGCTCCGGCAAATCGATCACCGGTTTCTCGATCCTCGGCCTCGTCGATCCGCCCGGCCGGGTGGTCAACGGCCAGATCCTGTTCAATGGCAAAGACCTGCTGACGAAATCGCCGACAGCGATGCGGGCTATCCGTGGCAAACGCATCGCGATGATCTTCCAGGATCCGATGATGACGCTGAACCCGGTTCTCTCGGTCGCCACCCAGATGATCGAGACTGTGCAGGCGCATGATCGGGTCTCGCGCGCAGAAGCCCGCGCCCGGTCGCGCGATGCGCTCGGCCTTGTCGGCATCCCTTCGCCGGAGGAGCGGCTCGATTCCTATCCGCACCAGTTTTCCGGCGGCATGCGCCAGCGCGTGGCGATCGCGATTGCACTCCTGCACCGGCCGGACCTGATCATCGCCGACGAACCGACGACGGCGCTCGACGTGACGATCCAGTCGCAGATCCTGTTCGAGATCAAGCGGCTGGCCGGCGAGTTCGGCATGGCGCTGATCTGGATCAGCCACGATCTCGGCGTCGTCGCGGCACTCGCAGACCGGATCATGGTCATGTATGCGGGGCGCATCGTCGAGGCGGGACAGGTCGACGGAGTGCTGACGACCCCGGTGCATCCCTACACGTCCGGCCTGCTCAGCGCCGTGCCGGCCGCCGTGCCGCGCGGCGAGCCGCTTCGGCCGATCCCCGGCTTTGCGCCCTCGCCGCTGTCGCGCCCCTCCGGCTGCGCCTTCCGCGATCGCTGCGCTCGCGCGACCGATATCTGCGCCACCGAACCGATGCTCGAGATCGCCGCCGATCGCGAATTCCGCTGTTTCCACCCCCATCTCTGGAGCGCCGCATGACGAACCCGCTCGTGGAAACCGTACCGCTCATAGAAGCCGTGGACGTCAGCCGGCGTTTTTCCCGCAAGCTCGATTATGCGGAGAAGATCGCCAACCTGTTCGGAGCGGGTCTCGAGGAAAAGACCGTACATGCGGTCGACGAGGTCAATCTCGCCGTTTATCCGGGCGAGGTGGTCGGCCTCGTCGGCGAATCGGGCTGCGGGAAATCGACGCTCGGGCGGGTGATGGCCGGTATCATGCCGGCGAGCGGCGGCGAGGTACGCTGGAAGGGCCGACCGCTGACATCGCTGCAGGGTGACGACAAACGCGCGATGCGGCTCTCCGCGCAGATGATCTTCCAGGACCCGATGTCGACGCTCAATCCGCGCAAGCGGGTGATCGACCTGATCGGCGAGGCGCCGAAAGTGCACGGCATCGTCAAGGGCCGGGAGATGCGCGACTACGTCGCCGCGCTCGCGGAGCGGGTCGGCCTTGATCCGTCCTATCTCGACCGTTTCCCGCACCAGTTTTCCGGCGGCCAGCGGCAACGCATCGGCATTGCCCGGGCGCTGGCGGTAAAGCCGAAACTGCTCGTCTGCGACGAATCGGTCGCTGCCCTCGACGTGTCGATCCAGGCGCAGATCCTCAACCTGTTCATGGACCTGAAACGGGAGTTCGGGCTGACCTATCTGTTCATCAGCCACGACCTCGGCGTCGTGAAACACATCTGCGATCGGGTGGTCGTCATGTATCTCGGCCGCGTGGTGGAAAGCGCCACGCCGGACGAGCTCTTCGACAATCCGAAACATCCCTATACCCAGGCGCTGATCCGCGAACTGCCGTCGGTCACCGACCGCCGCCGGGTGTTCACGCCGATCAAAGGCGAGATTCCCTCGCCGCTCCATCCGCCACCGGGATGTCATTTCCATCCCCGCTGTCCAATGGCTTTCGACCGCTGCCGCGTTGAACGGCCGGTCTTGAAGGAAAACGCCGCAGGCCATGTCAGCGCCTGCCACCTGAACGATCTTGCCGCCCATCAGGCAACACATGCGACGGCCGAACCGGTCATCTAAAAAGGAAGGGAACGAACATAATGAAACCGATGAAATTTTTCCTGGCCGGGGTTGCGGCCTCGGTCCTCGCGCTGAGCTCGGCTCAGGCCGCGAACCTGATACTCGGCAGCGCCACCGAGCCCTCAGCGATCGATCCGCAGTTTTCGCGCACCGGCAATAACCAGAACATTGCCATGCAGGTCTTCGACCGCCTGGTGCAGACCGACCCGGCAATCAATGTCGAGCCGGCGCTTGCCGTCTCCTGGACCAATACCGATCCGCTGACCTGGCAGATCAAACTGCGCGACGGTGTCAAATTCCATGACGGCAACCCGTTGACATCAGAGGACGTGATCTTCTCGCTCACCCGCGCCAAGGACATCCCGAACAGCCCGGCGCCGTTTTCCGGCAATGTCGGGGCAATCGACAGCATGAAGGCGGTCGACAACCTGACCGTCGAATTCAAGACCAAGAAGCCGACGCCCGATTTCATCGAACAGGTCGGTTTCGTCTACATCGTCGAGAAGAAGGTCGCGGAAGGCGCCTCGATCGAGGACTTCAACAGCGGCAAGGCGGCGATCGGCACCGGCGCCTACAAGTTCAAGTCCTGGACCCCGGGCGACAACTTGGCACTCACCCGCAACGATGCCTTCTGGGGCAAGAAACAGGATTTCGAAAACGTCACGATAAAGTTCATCTCCAACGATGCATCGCGCGTCGCCGCGCTTCGCTCCGGCGCCGTCGACCTGATCGACGCCGTGCCGCCGGGCGATGTGAAGACCCTCCAGGGAATCTCCGGCCTCAAGGTCTTCTCGATCGCCTCGTCCCGCATGATCTACCTCGCGCTCGACAGCGCCCGCGACAAGAGCCCCTTCATCACCGACAAAGAGGGCAAGCCGCTCGACAAGAACCCGCTGAAGGACGTCAAGGTCCGCCAGGCGCTCTCGGAACTGGTCAACCGCCAGCTGATCATCGACCGCATTCTCGACGGCTCGGCCGAAGCCGCTGGCCAGCTGGTACCAAATGGCGTCGCCGGCAACGATCCGTCGATCACGGCTCCAGCCATGAACGCCGAGGACGCCAAGAAACTGCTGGCGGAGGCCGGCTACAAGGACGGTTTCGGCATCACCATCCACACCTCCAACGACCGCTTCCCGGGCGATTCGGAAGTGGCACAGGCCCTCGGCCAGATGTTTGCGCGCGGCGGCCTGAAGGTGAACGGCGTCGTCGCCCAGCCCTATAACGTCTACACCAAGGGCGCCGGAGCCGGCGAATTCTCCGCCTTCATCTTCTCGCTCGGCAACTCTACTCCGACCTCGGCAACCGGTCTTCGCAACCTGCTGATGACGGCCAACAAAGATGCCGGTACCGGCTCGTTCAACCGGACGAAATATTCGAACCCGGCCTTTGACGATGCGATGCGTGCCGCCACCGCCGAATTCGACGTCAAGAAGCGCGTGGAGCTGCTGCAGAAGGCGACCAAGATGGTGTTCGCCGACGTGCCGGTCATCCCGCTCTACTGGCAGAAGGTTCACTGGGCCGGCAAGGCGAATGTCTCCTATGTCGCCAACATGACGGAAGACACCAGCGCGACGCTTGCCGGCATCGCCAAGTAGGCCTGCTCTTTGCTGCGGCCCCTTTTTCAGGAGCCGCAGCATCCTGGGCCGGCCTGACGTGTGGTGGGGCCGGCCCGGGTATTGATTTGCCAATTTTGAGGATATGGACATGGATACCCTGACGCCATCGCGCTTGGAGGTGATTGCTGATGACGTGATCGTCGAACGCGATGTGATGGTGACGATGCGCGACGGCATAAAGCTCGCGACCGACGTCTACCGGCCGGCCAAGGACGGCAAGGCGATCAAAGGCCGGCTTCCGGCAATCATGGAACGCACGCCCTACGGCAAGGCGGAACGCTCGCGATCCGAGATCGAGGCGGGCATGACCGAGCCGATGAAACGCCATGAGGTTGCAAGCTATTTCGTCCGGGCCGGATATGCCGTGATCTACCAGGATTGCCGCGGCCGCTACAATTCCGAGGGCGAATTCAGCAAATACATTTCAGAAGCTGCGGACGGTTACGATACCGCCCGCTGGCTGGTGGAACAGGCCTGGTCGAACGGCCAGTTCGGCACGATGGGCCTTTCCTATGCTGCGCATACGCAGGCCGCACTCGCGTGCCTCAACCCTCCGGGGCTCGCCTGCATGGTGATGGATTCGGGCGGTTTTTCCAACGCCTATCAATGCGGCATCCGCCAGGGCGGCGCATTCGAGCTGAAGCAGGCGACCTGGGCCTACAACCAGGCGATCGGCGAGGGCAATGAATTTGCCCGTGCGGCGATCGAAGCGGAGGATCTTCACGCATGGTTCAACGTCATGCCCTGGAGCGAAGGCAATTCTCCGGTGCGCTGGATGCCGGAATACGAAAGCTATCTGCTCGACCAGTGGCGCAGCGGCACGTTCGACGAAAGCTGGCGTCGTGTCGGCCTTTATATGGAGGGTTTCTACGAGACTTTTCCGGAAGTGCCCATCGTGCTGATGTCGAGCTGGTACGACGCTTATGTGAAGTCGACGCTCGACAATTATCGCGGCCTTTCCGGCAAGGACAGCCGACCGCTACAGCTGATCATGGGACCGTGGCTGCACGGCAACCGCAACACGACGCTCGCCGGCGATACATCTTTCGGGCCGACTGCGCCGCTCGGCGGGAACGTCGTGGAAAGCTGGCTATGCTTCCGCCGAAACTGGTTCGACCACTGGCTGAAGGGCAAGGACAATACGGTTGCGCAGGAACCGGTGGTGCGCGCCTTCGTGATGGGCGGCGGGTCCGGCATGCGCAACGCGGACGGCCGCCTCGATCACGGCGGGCGCTGGATCGAAGCGAGCGACTGGCCGCTGCCGGGAACGGAATTCCGCAACTATTACATCCATGAGAACGGTTCGCTTTCGACCGAAAAGCCGAAAACGGGCGCCGCGCCCTTCACCTACGATTTCAACCCCAAGAACCCGGTTCCGACCATCGGCGGATCGCTGACAAGCGGCCAACCAATTTTCGAAGGCGGCGGTTTCGACCAGCGCGAGGGAGAGAAATTCTACGGCTCGAAACATCCGGGCCTGCCACTTTCGGCGCGTGCCGACGTGCTCTCCTTCGAGACAGAGCTGCTCGCCGAGGATGTCACCGTAGTCGGGCCGATCACGGTCGAGCTCTACGTCTCGTCCGATGCACCGGACACCGATTTCACCGCGAAACTCGTCGACGTCTACCCGCCGAGCAAGGATTATCCGACCGGTTACGCGCTCAATATCACCGACGGGATTATCCGCTGCCGCTACCGCAATTCCTTCGAAAAGCCTGAACCGATCGTCAAGGGCGAGGTGTTCAAGGTGACGATCGAGCCGTTCGCGACCGCCAACCTGTTCGCCAAGGGCCACCGCATCAGGGTTGATATCTCATCATCCAACTTCCCGAAGTACGATATAAATCCAAATAGCTATGCGCCGGAGGGCCGCGGACGCACAAGCCAAGTGGCCCGCAACACGGTTTTCTGCGATGGTACGCGTGCATCTGCCATCCGGCTGCCGATCGTCGGTGGAGCGGCAATGGTGGGGCTGAAGCCCATCGCGAAATGAACTAGGCCATGCTGACCGTCGCCGTTACCGGCCAAATCCTGATCCACGGCCCCCTCGACCTCTGTGGCGAGGGGCAGGCCGAGGTTCGGGATTTCCTCGAGGCGGATGTGGCCTTCGGCAATCTCGAAGCGACGGTGGAGACGGCAGGGGCATGGCCGACCAAGACGAAAACGCTGCATCTGGCCTCGGCGGATGCTCTCGTTTCGGTACGGGAACTCGGCTTTCATGCGGTGACGCATGCCAACAACCACGCCTTCGACCTCGGCCCGCCGGGCATCGCATCGACGCGCGCCGCCGTGGAAGCGGCCGGGCTGAAGCTTGCCGGCAGCGGGTCGGATATCGAGCAAGCCGCGGCGCCGGCGATCGTGCCGGGACCTCATAGATCGCTGGCTATCTTCTCCGTCGATCTCGGACCACAGCCGGACATCAACTACGCCTCAGTCGATCGCAGCGGCATAACACCCTTGCGGATGAGGCGGACGGTAACCGCGCCGCCTGCGGAATTCGAGACGCTCAAACGGATCGTCGGGACGCTCGGTGACGACAAGCGCGGCGCGGCGCGTGCTGCGGTCGGTTATGACCTCGGCGAACGCCCGGAGCTGGACGTCTTCGGTACGCCCGTCGTTGCCGGCGATGCGATCGGCGCCCGCTGGACTGCCGACGAAAAGGACATGCAGCGGCTCGTCGACGGCGTCGATGCCGCGAAGGCGATCGGCGACCTGGTCGCGGTTGCAATCCACGGCCACCATTGGGATGCGAACTGGAAAACGGCGCCCGAGTGGCTGCTCGATCTGTGCCGCGGCCTGATCGACAGCGGCGCGGACCTGGTTCTCGGCACCGGCGCACCGGTCATGCAGCCGATCACCTTTCATCGCGGGCGAGCGATCATCGCCGGTCTCGGCAACTTCGTTTTCCATACGCGGCGGCCGGCGACCTATGACGAAAAAGGTGTCGATGTCTGGCGCAGCGCCGCGCTCCGCCTGACGCTTGCCGATGATGGTACGTGCGAAAGACTTGAGCTGCTGCCGATTTCCGTCGGCAGGCCGACGGACCAAGGTCTGCCTCTGGGGCCGGTTCCGCTGCAGGGCTCCGATGCGGACGAGATCAGGGAAAGAGCGCTCGCCGGGCTTCTGGCGGCAGACCGGCAACGCGTCGTCTGATCAACCAAGCTTGCCGGTGAAAATGTAACCGACGCCGCGGACGGCCTTGATCAGCTGGGGATGCTTGGCATCCGCCTCGATCTTGCGGCGCAACCGGACGATCTGGGCGTCGATCGTGCGGTCGAAGGCGTCGAGCTGCCGTCCCCTTGTCGCATCCATCAGGAAATCGCGCGTCAGCACGCGGCCGGCGTGCTGGACGAAAGCCGCCAGCATGTCGAATTCGCCGGTTGTCAGTTCAACTTCGCCATCTCCGGCAGACAGCAGCTGGCGTCTGGAAAGATTGAGCGTCCATCCTTCGAAACGAACGATCTTCTCCTCGTTCTCCTCCGGCTTCGGCTGAGCCGGCTGGCGGCGCCTGAGGATCGATTTCAGCCGCGCATGCACTTCGCGCAGGTGAAACGGTTTTGCGATGTAATCGTCAGCGCCGATCTCGATGCCGATGATCCGGTCGACCACGTCGTCGCGGCCGGTCAGCATCATGATCGGAATGTCCGATTGCATCCGGATTTCCCGCGCAAGATCGAAGCCGTCCTGGCCACCGGGAAGCGAGAGATCGAGAAGGATGATGTCGATCTCCTGCCTTTTCAGCTGAACGCGCATTTCCTGCCCGTCGGACACCGCGCTGACGGCATACCCCTCGCCCTCGAAATATCGCGTCAGCATCTGACGGATTCGAGGGTCGTCGTCGACGACGAGGATATTTGCGGAACTGGCGGGGGATGACATCAACAGGGAACCGGCGTGTTACAGATTGTTACCAATTAGAACCGTCTTTCACACGACTAGCATTCGCGCGTTACCGGGATTCGGTCAACTGCCTCAACCAAACGGATAGGGGCAGTTTCATGTTTGTCACGGATAATGCGAAGACCTTCAACTCGGCAGCAGCAAGACCGCTAGACGAGCCGGACTGCCTGCATTCGCTGTTTGCAAAGCAGCCTGTCGAATATCTCGCGGCCGGCCAGCCCCTCTTTTTCGAAGGTGACGAGGCCAGGCATATTTTCGAAGTCATCGAAGGGAATTTGCGGGTTTTCCGGATCATTTCGGAAGGACGGCGGGTGATTACCGGATTTCTGCACGCCGGCGATATGATCGGCGTTTCGCTCCGGGACAATTATATCTACACCGCAGAGGCCATCACGACGGCGAAAGTCCGTCGGCTGTCGCGCCGACAGTTCGAAGCGGCGATCATCAATTCCGAGAGCCTGAGGCCCAAGGTCTTTGCCCGGGTCTGCGACGAAATGGCCGCAGCCCAGGACCAGATGGTGCTCTTGTCGAGCAAGAGCGCGGAGGAACGGATCTGCACGTTCCTGCTGAAATACCTGAAACGTGCGCTGGCCGAAGGCAATGCGCAACCGATCGTCGAACTCTCCATGAGCCGACAGGACATGGCCGACTATCTCGGCCTGACGATCGAGACCGTTTCGCGTACGATCACCAGGCTCATCGGTAAGGGCGTGCTGAATGTTCTGGACCCGGCCGCCCGTCATTCCATAAGAATCGAACGGCCGGGAATGCTTGCGCAACTTGCCGGAGACGACGATGACTGTGGAGACATGCGGCGCGACCTGATCGCTCTCGGCGAGCGACGGCGCCATTAGACGGAATAGACATGATCGGCAATACAGGATCCGAAGCCACGACGGAAAGCCAGCTCGATGCCGTCACTCTTCTTCTCGACGATGCCAATCTCATCGTCCATGGCGTGGACGGCATCATCAGCCGCTGGACGAGCGGTTGCGAGCAGCTTTACGGCTGGCGCCGGGAGGAAGCTCTCGGAAAGGTCGTCCACGATCTTCTGGCGACGCAGTTTCCAGAGCCGCTCGACGAGATCCGTCGTCATGTCCAGACCTATCATGCCTGGCAAGGGGAAGTCGTTCATCGGCATCGGAATGGTCACACGGTCGTTGTGGCGAGCCGTTGGGTGGCCGTCAATCCGTCGAGCGACGGGCCTTCGATCATCATTCAAACGAACAACGATATCACCGAGATGAAAAGGGTGCAGAACGATCTTGCCGGACGCGAAGCGCATCTGCGCTCCATTCTGGACACCGTGCCGGAATCGATGATCGTCATCGACGAAGTCGGCTGCATTTCCTCCTTCAGCACCGCAGCCGAGCAGCTGTTCGGCTACTCTTCCGACGAAGTCTGCGGGCAGAATGTCAAGATGCTGATGCCATCCCCCGACCGCGAAGCCCATGACGGGTATATCTCGCGCTACCTCCACACCGGCGAACGCCGGATCATCGGTTACGGCCGCGTCGTGACCGGGCAGCGCAAGGACAAAAGCACATTTCCGATGGAGCTTTCGGTCGGCGAGGCCGTCACCAATGGAAAACGCATTTTTACCGGCTTCGTCCGCGACCTCACCAGCCGCCACAAGATTGAAGAAGAGCTGCGCCAGGCCCAGAAGATGGAAGCGATCGGCCAGCTGACCGGCGGCCTGGCGCACGATTTCAACAATCTTCTCACCGTCATCAGCGGCAATCTCGAAATGATGGAGAACAAGCTCGCGGATGCGGGACTGCTCGAACTGCTGCATGAGGCCCAGGGGGCCGCGGAAGACGGCGCCAAATTGACGGGCCAGCTTCTCGCCTTCGGACGGCGCCAGCCACTCAACCCGAAGCTCGCAGATGTCGGCAACCTCGTGTCCGGCTTCTCGGAGCTTCTCAGGCGAACGCTCGGCGAAACGATCGAGCTTCGCACCACTGTGACCGGCGTTTCCAACGAAGCGCTGGTCGATGCATCGCAGCTCCAGAACGCGCTTCTCAACCTGACGCTCAATGCCCGGGACGCGATGCCGCGTGGCGGCAAGTTGTCGATCGAGATCTCCCGCGTCAGGCTGGATGTCGACTATGCGCAGATGTATCCCGATGTCCGCACCGGCGATTTCGTGCTGATTTCCGTCACCGACACGGGCATCGGCATGCCTCCCGACGTCAAGGACAAGGCTTTCGAGCCATTCTTCACCACAAAAGGCCTGGGCGCCGGAACAGGCCTCGGCCTCAGCATGGTTTATGGCTTCGCCAAGCAATCCGGCGGGCACATCCAGCTCTACAGCGAGCCGGGACAGGGCACGAGCGTCAGAATTTTCCTGCCGGTGGCACACAAGGCGGAGGCGGCGGGTGCGCTTGCCGTCGAGGCTGGCTCGAAGCAAGCCTCCATTCCCGGCGGCAACGAAAAGATCCTCGTCGTCGAGGACGACCCGCGGGTCCGGCGCATCGCCGTGTCCCGGCTGACGCAGCTCGGTTACGGCGTCATCGAGGCCTCGAACGGCCAGGAAGCGCTGGACCAGCTCGGCCTGCACGACGGCATCCACCTTCTTTTCACGGATATCGTGATGCCAGGCGGCATGACGGGCGACGAGCTGGCGGCTGAAGTGCGCGCAAGACGGCCCGGCATGAAAGTGCTGTTCACCTCCGGCTACGCCGAACCGGCGATCGCCGGGCGCGAGCTCGCCCAATCCGGTAGCTGGCTAAAGAAGCCGTATACCGCCAGAGAGCTCGCGGTGCGGCTTCGGGAACTGCTGGACTGAGTAGACTTCAAAAGGCTGCGTCTGCAGCCTTTTTACAATCGCTCGAGAAATGCCTGAGTGGCTGACGGCACCCGCGTCGAAGCCTGCGTTTGTCCAATACTCCTGATTCATTCCGGCGGATCGTCCTGCAGCACACGCCATGAGGCGCCTTCGAGGTCGTCATATTGGCCACTCTTCAGCGACCAGAGAAAGGCGAAGAGGCCAAGACCGCCGAGGAAAAGCGCAATCGGGATGAGATAGATCAGCATGTTCATGCGATACGGGCCTTACCGGGAGGTATTTTTGCTTCATTGTTGCTCTCCACCGCATCGGCCTCGGCGGCGCTTCGCGATCCACTGAGCCGGAGGGCGTTGGCGACGACGATAATCGAGGACGTGGACATGGCAACGGCGGCAATCAGGGGCGTCGCATAACCGGCCAGCGCGATCGGCACGGCGATGACATTGTAGCCGATGGCGAGTGCGAAGTTTTCGCGGATCAGCCGGCCAGCGCGCCGCGAAATATCGATCGCCAGCGGCACTGCTTCGAGGCTGTCGTGCATGAATACGAAGTCGGCGGCCTGACGGCCGACGTCCGCCGCCGTCGCCGGTGCGATCGAGACGTGGGCTGCGGCAAGCGCCGGCGCGTCGTTGATGCCATCACCGACCATCAGCACCTTGCGGCCGCTCGCCTCGAACGAGGCGCAGAACTCCGCCTTCTGTTTCGGCGAAAGCTCCGCCTGCCAATGTTCGAGGCCGAGGCGGATGGCGAGATCGGCAACTACTCGGCGCCGGTCGCCCGACAGAATGCCCGTCTCGAAACCGCTGGCCGCGAGGGATGCCGTGGCGGCCAGGGCGCCGGGGCGAAGCGAATCGTCGAAGCGGAAGGTGGAGATCTCCTTGGCGTCGAGCGAGAGAACCGTTTCGGTCACGCTATTGCCTGGGTTTCCGTCATCCGGCCCCGACAGGGCGAAGCGGCGGTTGCCGAGGCGGTAGACGCCTGCCGGCGTCACCGCTTCCAGGCCCCGACCGGGAATTTCGGTGACCGTTTCGAAGACCGCAATCGGACCGGATACCGCCATCGCGAGCGTCTGGGAGAGAGGGTGACGCGAATGGGCGGCGAGGCCGGCGGCCAGGGCAAGCTGCTTCCTGTCGAACCGCTCGACATCCAGCAGCCGCGGCCGGCCGAGGGTCAGCGTGCCGGTCTTGTCGAATAACACCGTGTCGATTTCGGCAAGCCGTTCCATGGCCGAACCATCCTTGACCATGATGCCGTTCCGGAACAGCCGGCCAGCCGCAACCACCTGCACCACCGGCACCGCAAGGCCGAGCGCGCAGGGACAAGTGATGATCAGCACGGCGATGGCGACCAGCATAGCGTGTTTCCAGTCGCCGCCGACGAAGCCCCATGAGACGAAGGCCGTAAGCGCCAGAAAGTGGACGGCCGGAGAATAATATTGCGCCGCGCGATCGGCGATGCGGCGATACCGTGCCCGTCCACCCTCGGCCGCCTCCATCAGCGAAATGACTTCGGACAGGAAAGAATCCTTCGCGGCAGCCGTCGCCTTCAGCACCAGCGAACCGGTGAGGCTGAGCGTTCCTGCCTGTATCATATCCCCGACATGGACCGGCCTTGGAGCGCTTTCGCCGTTAACGATCGAGACGTCGATGTCGCTTGCGCCGCTCTCCACGAACCCATCCACCGGCACCCGCTCACCGGCAGCAATCGCCACCCGGTCGCTCGGCCGGATTTCGTCCACGGGGCGATACTCACGCGAGCCGTCCAGACCGATGATCGTGGCGCCGCGAGGCGACAGGCGCGCAAGACCGCTGATTGCGGCGCGGGCCCGGTCGCGCATAACATGGTCGAGCGTGCGGCCGATCAGCAGGAAGAACAAGAGTGAGACGGTGGCATCGAACCAGGCCTGTTCGCCGTGATGCATGGTTTCCCAGAGCGACACCGCGTAAGAGAGCGTGATGGCGAGCGCGATCGGCACGTCCATATTGGTGCGGCCGCGGCTGAGCGCATTCCAGGCGGATTGATAAAAGAAGCGACCGCCATAGATCAGCGCCGGCGCGGCGATAAACGCCGATATCCAATGGAACATGTCGCGGGTCGAGGCATCGGCGCCCGACCATACGGAGACCGAGAGCAGCATGATGTTCGCTGCCGCGAAGCCGCAAAGGGCGACGGCGCGAATCAGATCGCGCTGCAGTTTTTCGCCGACCTCCTCGGCATTCGAGAAAAGATGTGCATCATAGCCGGTCGCATCGACGATGGCCCTGACCAGTTCAACCGGATCCGTGGCGTCGTCTCCGGCCTTCTCCCGCCAGACGATCGAAACGCGCTTGGTGGAAAGATTGACCCGCGCCCGCTCCACCGATGGCAAGGCATTGAGCGCCTTTTCGATCGTCGCGATGCAGGTGCCGCAATGGACCTGTGGAACGCTGAGATCGGTCTGGCGGAGGCCGGGGCCGATCATCCGGCTGGACAGCGTCAATTCCTCGGAGGACGGAAGCGAATGACCCGAATATCCTTCGGCTCCGGGCGCGCAGCAGCTCATTCCGCTCTCCTCAAAACCGCGATCCGCTCGGCCTGATGCAGGATGCGCTTGCCGTTCCTGATGGCGCTCGCATCGACGATCCAATGGCCGGGCAGGATTTCATGGGTGGCGGCGAAGACACCCTTGGCGACGGGAACGAGGTCGAGTTCAAAATCCTGGTGTTCGCCGACCGGCCGCTTGAACTTGAGCGTCAGCGTATCGGCCGCGACCGGCCCGTTCTTCGGGTGGAAGACCTCGTAACGGACGTCGGAGCCGTCGATGGTGATGCGGCCGGTGACGCCGGTCGCCGTCAGCGTCCGCGCCTCGGCTGCCTTGCCATTGAACTGCTGGCTGGCGACATAGGTATTTTCCGCCACCAGTCCGCTCCAGCTGGTGACCGCGTTATAGGCCATGTAGAAATTGACCGAGATGATGGTGCCGAAAAAGAGCACCAGCACACCGAGCATATGCCAGCCGGTGAAGACGAAAGGTTTTGCTGGGATCGTATCCATTTTCGTCGTGCTCATTTTCTGGCTCCCGGCGTGTTGAAGACCGCTGAATAGCTGTCCTTTTCGTGGCTCGACCGATCTTCGGCGATGAAGTGGAAATCGGCGGCCTCGGCGGAAACTGCACCCTTGGGCAGGGTCACGAAGACTTTCAGGGCGAGCGTCTTGTCGGGCTCCACCTGCACCGCGAAAAGACGACCCGGAACATCCGTGATGCCGGAAATTTTCATCGTCGCTTCGGGCAAGCCTTCCATCGAAACCAGGATCGTGCGCGGCTCCGGGATCATGTTGAGCAGCCGGATCGTGTAGCCGTTGCGGATGGAACCGTCCGATTCCAGCACGAATTGCGGGTTGCGATCATGCAGCACGTTGACCTCCAGCCGGTCGCGCGACAGCAGCGCGAAAACGAGGCCGAGACCGACGGCCGACCAGACGCCGAAATAGATCAGCGTGCGGAGCCTGAAGATCACCCTCCAGTCGAAGTGGCGGATCTTGTCGATGAAGGAACCGTCCGGATTGCGCACCCGTACCGGGTCGATCGCCGTCGTGCTGCCGTTTGTCGCAAGCGCCATGTTGGCGTCGTATTCGTCGAGTGTCGCATATGCGATCAGGCCGCGCGGCTTGCCGATCTTGTCCATCACGCCGTCGCAGGCATCGATGCAGAGCGCGCAGGTGATGCAGGCCAGCTGCTGCCCCTCGCGAATGTCGATTCCCATGGGACAGACCGCCACGCAGGCATTGCAATCGACGCAATCGCCGACCGGCTGCGCGGCTGCCGCCGCCTTCTTGGTATGCCGGCTGCGCGGCTCGCCGCGCCAGTCGTTATAGGTGACGACCAGGGAGCTCTCGTCGAGCATGGCGGCCTGGATACGCGGCCAGGGGCACATGTAGATGCAGACCTGTTCGCGTAGCAGTCCGCCGAGCACGTAGGTCGTGGCCGTCAGGGTGGCCACGGTCGAATAGGCGACCAGCGCCGCCTGGCCGGTGACGAAATCGAAGGCGAGCGAGGGCGCATCGGCAAAATAGAAAATCCAGGCGCCGCCGGTCGCCACTGCGATCGCCAGCCATGTGGCGTGTTTGGCGACGCGCTTCCAGAGCTTGTCGAGGCTCCACGGCGCGGCGTCGAGCTTGATGCGGGCATTGCGGTCGCCCTCGAAGAACCGCTCGACGACCAGGAAAAGGTCGACCCAGACCGTCTGCGGACAGGTATAACCGCACCAGGCGCGACCGACAGCCGACGTCACCAGGAAAAGGCCGAAACCAGCCATGACCAGAAGTCCCGCGACGAAGAAGAATTCCTGCGGCCAAATCTCGATGAAGAAAAAATAGAAACGACGGCTCGCAAGATCGACGAGTACCGCCTGATCGGGTGCGAAGGGACCGCGGTCCCAGCGGATCCAGGGAGTGAGGTAATAGATGCCGAGGGTTATCAGCATCACCAGCCATTTGAAGCGGCGGAAGCGCCCTTCGGCGCGTTTTGGAAATATCTTCTTGCGCTTCTCGTAAAGCGGGTTGCTCGGCGAATGCACGGGCTGGACATCGATGCGTTCGACGGAGGCGTCGCTGGGGCCAAGCGCGGGGGACGTATAGAGATTCATGGGACCAGTTCCTTTGGTCCATGTTTTCTCATCTCGGCGACGGCCACTCCTTGACGCAAGTCAACCGCGCTGATGTGACAAAACGGCCGCCCGCTGATGACAGACGGGCGGCCGTTCGTCAGATCGAATGGAGCAACGGTTATTCTTATTCCCCGCCGCCGAGCGAGTGGATGTAGACCGTGAGCTGCTTCACGGCCACGTCGCCCAAGCGGCCTTGCCAGGCTGGCATGACGCCGTGTTTCGGGGTCTGGATCTGTCTGGCAATCTCCGCTTCTCCGTGAACCTTCAGCCAGATGGCGTCGGCAAGGCTCGGCGCGCCGAGGTCCCGTTTGCCCTCGGCCTTTTCACCGTGGCACGCGACACAATTGTCGGCAAAGAGCTGTTTTCCGGGCTCGACCATCGATGGATCGCGCGGGGTTCCGGTAAGGCTCACCACGTAGGCGGCGACCTGGCGCACCTCGTCCTGCTTCAGCATGTCGGTAAAGGCCGGCATTTCGGAGATGCGGGTCTCCCCGTCGGCAGGATCACGGATGCCATGGGCGATCGTCTGGTAGAGGGCGTTGATATCGCCACCCCAAAGCCAGTCGTCGTCGTTGAGGTTAGGATAACCCCGTCCGCCGGTCGCACCCGTGCCGTGACACGGGGTACAGTTGACGCGGAAAGCCGCGGCGCCGCCGGCCGTTGCGAACTGGTTGAGCTGCGGATCGGCGACGATGTCTTCCAGCGAAGAGGTCGAGATCTTCTCCAGGATGCCGCCCTGGGCAATCTTCGCACCGTTGAGATCGGCTGCAAACTCGGCGCGGCTCGAATATCCAAGCAGGCCTTTTGTCGCATTGGTGAGGAGAGGAATGGACGGATAGGCGATCGCATAGCCGATCGCCCACAGGATACAGGCGTAGAAGGTCCAGAGCCACCAACGCGGCAGCGGGTTGTTGAGCTCGCGGATGCCGTCCCACTCGTGGCCGGTGGTCTCGATGCCGCTCAATTCGTCGATATGTTTTTCCGCCATGTTCAATCCTCCTTCAGAGGGATCCGCGCGGCCTCGTCTGCAGAGGCTTTTCCGCCGGGGCGCAAGGTGAAGACGAGAACGCCGAGGAAGAACAGGGTCATGGCGAGCAGACCCCAGCTATCGGCGAAGTGGCGCATGGCCGTGTAGAATTCCATCATCCTGTCCCTTCAGCGGTAACCGGCGGCATCGTCATAGGTCGAGAAATCGACCAGCGTGCCGAGCATCTGCAGATAGGCGACCAGCGCGTCCATCTCGGTGAGGCTCTGGGCGTTGCCGTCGAAATCGCCGACCTTGGCCTTGGGATAGCGGGCAAGCAGACCGGACGTGTCGGCATTCGGATCCGCCTGGGCGGACAGATCCGCCTTGGCGCTCGCGATCATCTCGTCCGAATAGGGGACACCGACGGCGCGGTTCGCCCTCAGATCCATGGAAACGTCAGCGATCTTGAGGGGCGTCGTCTTGAGGAAGGAATAGCTCGGCATCACCGATTCCGGAACGACGTCGCGCGGTTCGGTCAGATGCTGCACGTGCCATTCGTTCGAATAACGGTCGCCGACGCGGGCAAGGTCTGGCCCTGTGCGTTTCGATCCCCACTGGAACGGGTGGTCGTACATGGATTCGGCCGCCAGACTGTAGTGACCGTAACGCTCCACCTCGTCGCGGAAGGGGCGGATCATCTGGCTATGGCAGACATAACAGCCTTCGCGGATGTAGATGTCGCGCCCGGCCAGCTCGAGCGGGGAATAGGGCCGCATGCCTTCCACCTTCTCGATAGTGTTTTCGAGATAGAAGAGCGGTGCGATTTCCACGATGCCGCCGATCGAGACGACGAGCAGCGAGCCGACCAGGAGCAGGGTTGCATTACGTTCGATGAAGTGATGTTTGTCGAGAATGGACATGGGTATCCCTCCTTATTCGGCCGGTTGGAGAGCGGCGGGGGATATACCGCCCCGAACCCGCTCCTGCCGCTGGTAACCGAGGATGGTCATGGTGACGTTGAAGGCCATGATGAGCCCGCCAGCGAGATACATGGCGCCCCCGACCGCACGCAGCAGGTAGTAGGGGAACATGGCCGCGACGGTTTCCGCGAAGGAATAGACGAGGAAACCCTGGTTATCGTATTCGCGCCACATCAGGCCCTGCTGCACGCCCGCGACCCACATGACGGCGGCGTAGACAACGATGCCGAGGGTGGCGAGCCAGAAGTGCCAGTTGACGAGGTCGAGGCTATAGAGACGCTCGCGATTCCAGAGCTTGGGCGTCATATAGTAGACGGCGCCGAAGGTGATCATGCCGACCCAGCCGAGTGCGCCGGAATGCACGTGGCCGATCGTCCAGTCCGTATAGTGGCTGAGCGAATTGACGGCCTTGATCGACATCATCGGGCCTTCGAAGGTCGACATGCCGTAGAAGGCGATGGCAATGATCATCATGCGCACGATCGGATCGGTGCGGATCTTGTCCCATGCGCCCGAGAGCGTCATCAGGCCGTTGATCATGCCGCCCCAGGAGGGCATCCAGAGCATGATCGAGAAGACCATGCCGAGCGTCTGCGCCCAGTCGGGCAGCGCAGTGTAATGCAGGTGATGCGGGCCGGCCCAGATATAGAGGAAGATGAGCGCCCAGAAATGGATGATCGACAGCCGGTAGGAATAGACGGGGCGATTGACCTGCTTCGGCACGAAATAATACATCATCCCGAGGAAGCCTGCGGTCAGGAAGAATCCCACCGCGTTATGCCCGTACCACCACTGGGTCAGCGCGTCCTGCACGCCCGAGAAGGCCGAATAGCTCTTCACGCCGAGGAAGGAGACCGGGACCGCGAGGTTGTTCACCACGTGCAGCATGGCGATCGTCACGATGAAGGCGAGATAGAACCAGTTCGCCACATAGATATGCGGCTCCTTGCGCTTCAGGATCGTGCCGAGGAAAACGACGAGATAGGCGACCCAGACGACGGTCAGGAAGAGGTCCACATACCATTCCGGTTCGGCATACTCGCGGCCCTGCGTGATACCGAGCAGGTAGCCGGTCGCCGCCATGACGATGAAGAGTTGGTAGCCCCAGAACACGTACCAGGCGAGATTGCCGCCGAAAAGGCGGGCCCGACAGGTGCGCTGAACCACGAAGAGGGACGTGGCGATCAGCGCATTGCCGCCGAAGGCGAAGACGACACCGGATGTGTGCAGCGGCCGCAGGCGGCCGAAATTGAACCAGGGTTCGATGTTCAGGTCCGGAAAGGCAAGCTGAAGAGCGATGACGACGCCGACCAGGAAACCGACAACACCCCAGAAAACCGTGGCGATGGTGCCGTATTTCACCACCTCGTCGAAATATTCGGATTTTGCCGGCAGGCTCGCCGCGGACGCCGGCGCGAAGGAAATCCTGCGCATCAAAATGACCGTGCTGATCAGCAGCACGAAGAACAGGACCCACATATGGGATGCGAAGAGGCTATCGTGGGTGTAGGCGGCGGCGAGCAATGCCAGGAAGGTGCCGATCGCCAGCCAGATCGTTTCTGAGACGTAATTCATGGTCTTTGGCCTCACAGCGCAAATACGCTGCCGGTTGAAGGATTGTGACCATGATGTGCTGACATAGGGACCGCTTCGGGGGTTTGACTTGCGTCAACGCCCCCGGCAAACGGCCCCGTTCGAATTCTATTTCGGGTTCAGTTTTCCGGATCGAGGATGCAGCACTGCTCCGGCAGCGGCGCGAGGATCGCCCGGGCGCCGGCATCCAGCGGGTCGGAAAGCGGGCCATTGGCGGTGATTTCGCCGGCGGCCGTTTCGCATTTGTATTGGTAGGCGCGACCGAGATAGGTGCGCGTCCCGAGGACCGCCGGGATGCCTTCGCCCTCGCGGCGGACCGCAAGCCCGTCGGCGCGGCAAGCCAGAATGAAATCGTCCTTGATCGGGCCGAACAGGTCCTGGGAAAGATGAAGTCGCGTACCGCCGGGCTGCTTCCGCGGTGACGATGGCCGACTGGCGCGCGACGACCCTCATGCGGATCAGGTTTTCGAAGCCGACGAAGCGGGCGACGAAGGCGCTGGCCGGCTTCTGGTAGAGCACTTCGGGCGTATCGAGCTGCAGGATGCGGCCGGCATTCATGATCGCGACGCGATCGGAGATCGAAAACGCTTCTTCCTGGTCGTGGGTGACGTAGAGCGAGGTCGTGCCGTTGGCGCGCTGGAGCTGGCGGATCTCGACGCGCATGTCGATCCTGAGCTTGGCATCGAGGTTGGAGAGCGGCTCGTCGAACATCAAAAGCGGCGGTTCGATGACAAGAGCGCGGGCGAGCGCAACACGCTGTTTCTGGCCGCCGGACAGCGCTGCCGGCAGACGGTCGGCGAGCGGCGCAAGACCGACGCGCTCGAGCATCGCCATCGCCCGCCTGGCCCGGTCCGGTTTGGAAAGGCCACGCTGCTTCAGGCCGAAGGCGACGTTGTCGAGCACGGTCAGGTGCGGGAAAAGCGCGTAGTTCTGGAAGACGAGGCCGATATCGCGTGCATGAGCGGGGAGCGTCGTCAGATCGCGATCGCCGAGCCTGATCCGGCCGCTGGTCGGCTGCAGGAAACCCGCCACCAGGCGCAGCGTCGTCGTCTTGCCGCAGCCGCTGGAGCCGAGCAGCGACACCAGTTCACCGGCGGCAACGGAAATCGACAGGTCTTTCAGAACCTGGGTGGTTCCGTAGTGGGCGGAGAGGTTTTCGATGGTCAGAGATACGGTCACGGGAACCTACTTGGTGAGGAATGTGAGGCCGAGCGTCGCTTCGACGATCGCCATGACGCCGACGGTCACCAGCATCAGAAGCACGGAAACGGAAGCGATCGTCGGGTCGAAGAACTGCTCCATATGCGCGAGGATCTGGATCGGCAGCGTCGAAATGCCGGGCCCGGTCAGGAAGACCGAAACCGAGACGTCGTTGATGGAGGTAATGAAGGCCAGGATGAAGGCGGCGATGACCCCGGCACGGATGTTCGGCAGCACCACGGTCATGAAGGTCTTGAGCGGCGGGCAGCCGAGGCTTCTCGCGGCCTCCTCGATCGAGAAATCGAATGAGGCGAGGCTGGCGCCGACGACGCGCACCGAGTAGGGCAGGATCAGCAGCGCATGCCCGACGACGAGGCTGATGAAGACCGGCAGGCCGAGCCCTATCGTGATCGACTTCAAGAGCGCGAAGCCGAAGACGATTTCCGGTACCAGGATCGGCAGCACGAACAGCGTCGAGAGCCAGCGGGGCAGCTCGACCCGATAACGATTGAGCGCGTAAGCGGCCGGAATGCCGATCAGCAGCGACAGGCCGGTGCCGAGGATGGCGACCTGCAGGCTGGTGATTGCTGTGCGCCGAAAAGCCTCGATCTGGAAGATGTTGGCGAACCAGCGCAGCGTCAGTCCCTGTGGCGGGAAAGTGAGGAATGTCGTGTCGCTGAGGGCCGCGCCGATGATGATCACCAGCGGCGCGAGCAGGAAGAAAAAGACGAGAATGGCGAAAGCGCCGAGCAGGGGATGAATACGCGTCGCCATCAGACCGCCATCGGGTTGAGACGGCGTGCCATGCGGCTCATGATGAGCACGACGCCGATGGTTATGACCACCATGATGGCGGCGATCGTCGACGCGCCGACCCAATCGAAGGTCACCATGGCGCGCTGGTAGAGGAACGTGCCCATCATCATCTGCTTTTCGCCGCCGAGAAGCTGCGGTGTCGCATAGGAGGTGAAGCTGCCGGTAAAGACCAGCACCGCGCCGACGATGAGGCCGGGGGCTGCGAGCGGCAGGATGACCTGCAGGAAAGTCGGGATCGGTCGGGCACCGAGCGAGGTGGCCGCCTCGATGAGATCGCGCGGGATTCCCTCCAAGACACCGACCAGTGTCAGGATCATCAGCGGTACGAACAGATAGACCATCGCGACGATGACGGAGCCTTGCGTGTAGAGCATCGACAGGGGCTCGCCGATCAGCCCGACCGACATCAGGACATTGTTGATGATGCCGTTCTTGCCGAGGATGATCAGCCAGGCGAAGGAGCGGACGACGACGCCGGTCAGCAGCGGAAACACTGCGGCGATGATCATGATGCTCTTCAACCGTCCCGGCATCTGGGCGATGACATAGGCGGTAATGAAACCAACGACCAGCGAGATGCCAGTAGTGATCAGGGCGATCTGAAGGGTGCGGTAAAGGACCGCCATGCGGAAACCGCTCTTGAAGAAGGCCGCATAGGTGGAGAACGGCCCGCCCGCCTCGCCGAAGGTGGTGGCGATCGTCAGAACGACGGGGATGACCAGAAGCAGGACGACGGCGATCGTCGCCGGCATCGTCAAACTCCATCTGGCAAGCTTGTTCATCGACAGTCTCTTTCAAAGGCAGGAGCGCCGCGTTGATAGCGGCGCTCCGTTTGCATTTCAACCATGTGGCCGGTCAGGCGACATCCGGGATTACTTGCCGAAAACCTCGTTCCAGCGGTCGACCCAATCGGTCTTGGCGGCGTTCATCTTGGCATAGTCAACACGGCTCAGGCTCGAAACCTGGTCGGCACCGTAGGTCCAGATCTTTGCCTGGTCCGGGGTGAGCTCGACCTTGGTGGAGATCGGCGCATCGACGCCCTGTTCGGCTTCCTTCTGCTGCACGTCCTTCGAGAGGATGAAGTTGATGAACTGGTGGGCCAGTTCGACATTTGTCGAGCCCTTCGGGATGTTGACGGTGTTCAGCGTGGCGATATCACCGTCCTTGAGCTTCGCCCAGGTCATGGTCTTCACCGCCGCCTGCATCGAGGCGAGCGTGAAATCCTGGCCGATTGCGACGCGCACTTCGCCGGTCGAGATCAAATTAACCAGTTCGGAGCCGGTATTGTAGTTCTTGACCACGTTCGGCTTCAGGGCTTCGACGGCTTCGAACGCCTTGTCGGTGCTGGCATAGGGATCGACGCCCGCATGTTTGCCGGCCTGCACAACGACCATCGGGCCGGCCGTGGTGGTGATGCCCGGAAGCGAGACCGAGCTCTTCAGGTCCGGGCGCCACAGATCGTTCCAGGAGGTGATCGGAGGGTTCACCTTGGCCGAGTCGTAGACGAGGCCGATACGGCCGATCGTATGGGCCGGGCCGTATTTGCCCTGCGGCGCGCGGCCGAGTTCGTAGATGTCGGAGAGGTTCGGGATCTTCGCCGGATCGACCGTCTGGAACAGGCCCTGCTCGATGCCGAGCTGCGAGAAGCTGTCTGTCAGGTAGATGACGTCTACGCCCTTGCCGTCACGCAGCTTCAGCTTGTTGAGGCGGTCGGCATTGTTGCCGGTTTCGAAAACGATGTCGCAGCCGCAGATCTTCTTGAACGGATCGATGATGTTGGCGGTCATCTTCTCGCCGTTGTAGCCCCACCAGGAAATGGTGAGAGTCTTCGACTGGGCACTTGCCGTTGCTGTGCCGCCGAGCGTCGCCAGGAGAGCAAGGGTTGCCAATTGGGTGAAACGAGTGGCCTTCATGAGGCGGGTCCTTTTGCGAAAGCGGCGTTGATGCTCCCCTGGGGCACCCCCGGGAATTGAGGGCGATACTATTTTTTGAACGGCCCGCCCGCAAGCCCAATTATTAGGCATAGGCATTCAAGACCCAAATTTCTTTAGGCTTGAACCATCTCATACTGGAGGTTGATTTCGGGCATCAGGCGGCAGCCGATGCACGGTTTGCGATGGTTTACACATCCGGGCATCGTCTTTAGGGTCCGGCGACCAGAACCGACAGGCATTCCTCCGATGACAGTTTCCGCTCCCCTCCCCGACGACCTGCTGATCAACGCGGCCGACGAAGTCCGTATCCGCCAGGACCTGGTGCTGACCGCGCTTGGCAAACGGCCGGCGGACCGGCTGCTGAGGGTTGGCAGATTGCTCGACGTCCACAGCAGGACCTGGCTCGAGGATCAGGAGATCGTCATCAAGGGACGGCGGATCGCCTATGTGGGACCGGCGGGCAGTTTTGCGGGCGAGGTGACGGAACATAGCCACGAGCCTGATCTCTCTGCTGTTCCCGGTTTCGGCGAGGCGCACAAACATATCGAGAGCTCGCACCTGACGCCGGAATGGGAGGCAGCGCTCGTCATGCCGCATGGCGTCACCTGGACCTGTGAGGCAAGCCACGAATTCTCGAACGTCAACGGTGCCCGCAACCTGGAATTCTGGCTGGAAGCCCGCCGCCGCGGCTCGCCGATGAAGATTTTTCCGCTGCCGGGCTCGGCCGTGCCGCCGACGGCCTATGAGTGGGGCGGCGGCTATTTCGGTTATGACGAGCAGAAGCAGTTCATGAGCGAAAGCCTGATGGTCGCCGGCCTCGACGAGGTTATGGACTGGCCGTCGATCTCCGACCCATCCAATCCCTCCTACGACCGCCTCTGGGGCATGATTGGCGCGACCTTCGAACAGCGCGGCGTGGTCGAGGGTCATGGTGCGGGCCTGCGCGACCTGGCCTCGATCAATGCATTCGCCGCCGCCGGCCTCGCATCCGATCACGAAGGCTGGTTCCTGGAAGAAATCTGGCAGAAGCTGCAGCACGGGCTGTTCATCGAGCTTCGACCGCATTCGCTGCCGGAGGTCATCCGGGGGCTCATCGAGAAGAACCTCGCCGACTGGTCGCAGGTGGCTTTCGTCACCGACGACCGCAGCGCCTCCGACACGCTGAAGATGGGCGCGACGGACTACAATGTCCGCCTTGCGATCGGGAACGGCCTTTCGCCGGAAATCGCCATCCAGTGCGTAACGCTCAACCCGGCGCGGCATATGCGGCTGACGCCCTGGGTCGGGTCGATCGCGCCTGGCCGTTTCGCGGATATCGTGCTGCTGGACGATGTGCAGAAGCTGTCGATCGCCAAGGTCTGGGCGGATGGCACGCCGGTTTCGGAAGGCAGGATATTTACCGGCGCGCGGCCGAAGATCGACTGGCCCGAATGGGCGACCAAGACGGTGAAAATCGACCGCCAGGTGACCGCCGCTGATTTCCGCATCGAGGTGCCGGCCGGTCGCGCCACGGCGAATGCAGCCCTGCTGCGCCCTTTCCACTGGTCGGACGAATTCATCACCATGGAACTGCCGGTCAGGGATGGCGCCGTGCAGCGCGACCATGACCGCAACGTCACGAAATTCTCGATCGTCGACCGGTTCTCCGGCGAGGCGAAAGTGTCAAAAATGTTCTGGCTCGGCACCGGACCGCGCACGCCGGATACGGCGCTCGGTTCGACGCTCGGGCATGACAAGCACAATATCTGGGTAGTCGGCTCCTCCGACGAGGCGATGGCGATGGTGGCCAATGCGCTTGCCGAACAGCAGGGCGGCTGGGTTCTGGTTTCCGGCGGCAAGGTGATCGCCCGCGTCCACTACGAGGTCGGCGGGCTTATGACGGCGCGCTCGGCGGAGGAACTGGATGCGGAAATGCAGGCGCTCTACAAGGCCGGCGAAACGATCGACTGGATGTACGAGCCGACCTTCTCGCCGCGCTGGTGGCCGGGCTTCCCGGAGCGGCTGTCATTTGCGACGCTGACCTGCTCGCCATGGCGCTGGGTGCTGGTGGCGCCATCGGAGCGGGCGCCTGAGGGGTTCGTCAACGTGCTGACCGGCGAAACGCACCCGGTTGCCTGGTAGGACTGCTCTCGTCAGCGTGACTTGATGAGGTTCGGTTGATTTGCCAAAACGCCGGGATTGATTTTTCGGCGCCACCGATCCTCCCGCCTCGGCGTCGCTTGCGCAAAGGAACCTAATCATGGCCCAGCCTGCTCTCTTCACTCCGATCCGCATCCGCAATCTCGAACTCTCGAACCGCATCGTCATCGCGCCCATGTGCCAATATTCGGCCGAGGACGGCTGCATGACCGACTGGCACCTTATCCATCTCGGCCAACTCGCGCTCTCCGGCGCAGCGCTTCTGACAATCGAGGCTACGGGGGTCACCCCGGAAGGCCGGATCACCTATGCAGATGTCGGGCTCTATGACGATGCCACCGAGAAGGCGATGGGCCGCACGATCGACAGCATCCGCAAATGGTCGGACATGCCGATCTCGGTGCAGCTCGCCCACGCCGGCCGGAAGGCCTCGACCGACAAGCCCTGGTTCGGCGGCAGCCAGATCGCGCCGGATCATCCCAACGGCTGGCAGACCCAGTCGGCTTCGGCGATCCCCTTCAATCCGAAATACGTGGCCCCCGTTGCGCTCGACAGGCAAGGCCTGAACGAGGTGCGCGACGCGTTTGCGGCTTCCGCGGTCCGGGCGGCAAGGATCGGCCTCGATGCGATCCAGATCCATGCGGCGCATGGTTACCTGCTGCACCAGTTCCTGTCGCCGCTCTCCAACCAGCGCACAGATGAGTACGGCGGTTCGCTGGAGAACCGGGCGCGTTTTCCGCTCGAAGTTTTTGATGCCGTGCGTCAGGCCTTCCCGTCCGACAAGGCGGTGACGGTGCGCGTCTCGGCGACCGACTGGGTCGACGGCGGCCTCGACATCGACCAGACCATCGCGTTTGCCCAGATGCTTGACGAAAAAGGCTGCGATGCGATCCATGTGTCGAGCGGCGGGCTGCATATCGAACAGAAGATCCCGCTCGGCCCGAACTACCAGGTGCCCCTCGCCCGTGCCGTCAAGGCTGCCGTGAAGATGCCGGTCGTGGCAGTCGGGCTGATCACCGAACCGACCCAGGCGGAAGCGATCGTTTCGACCGGCGACGCGGATATCGTCGCGATCGCCCGTGCGGTGCTCTACGATCCGCGCTGGCCCTGGCATGCCGCGGCGGAACTCGGCGCCCAGGTGAAGCCCGCACCGCAATATCTCCGCTGCCAACCGTCGCAACTCAGGAACCTGTTTACCTCCTGAGGGCTCAGGCCTCCTCGGCTCAAGCGGTCGGCCGGCGCATTCTTACTCGCAATGCGCCGGACAGGACGTTATGGAACATTGGTGCTGACCGATTCATCAAAGGATTTTCATGCCCACCATCTATCTCGCCGGCCCCGAAGTATTTTTGCCCGATGCCCAGACCGTGATGGGCGAAAAACGCCGGCTTGCCCGCAGCTTCGGTTTTGAGCCGACCGGTCCCGGCAGCGATGAGAACCAGGCGCCGGTAGGCCAGCTGACGGCAGCCGCGATCTACCAGCGCAACGACGGCGCGATGCGGCGCGCGGATGTCTGCCTTGCCAATATCACGCCGTTTCGCGGCATCAGTGCCGATCCCGGCACCGTCTATGAAATCGGCTTCATGATCGCGCTCGGCAAACGGGTCTGGGCCTATACCAACCATCCCGACGACTATGGCACGCGGGTGCGGTCGATCTGGTATTCCGGGCTCGATATCGACGAGAGCAGCGGTCGTCCTCGCGGCCCGGACGGGCTGTCGATCGAGAACCATGGCAAGGCTGACAATCTGATGATCGATGTCGGCATCGAGGAAGGTGGCGGCCGGGTCATTCGCGCCGCGGCACTGCCAGCCGATCCCGAAAGGGACCTGGCCGCTTATACCGAGGCCTTGCGACACTTGCGCGGTTAGGCGAGCGACAAGGCGTCCTTAAGGCCAAGACCCTGCTTCAGCTGAAGATCGAGATCGGCTTCGATATGGTCGATGTGGTGGATCATGAGCTTGGCGGCGCGCGCGCCATCGCCCTTTTCCAGGGCGTCGAGAACGGCGCTATGCTCGGCATGCCCACAGCTTGAGACGCCGGAACGGCCGTAAAGCGCGATCACCAGCGACGAACGTGCAACCAGTTCATCCATGAAACGCTGCAGGATGACATTGCCGGCAACGGAAGCCAGCATCAGGTGGAAATCGCCGGACGCCTTGATCTCGGCGCGCCGTGCAGCCGGACCCCGTTCGTTCAGATAACGCTCTTCCTCATCGAGCTGACGGCGGAATTCCGCGATATCCTCGGGCGTGATGCGCTCGACCGCGCTTGCGACGATGCCGGGTTCGATTAGCCGGCGGGAGGCAAAAATCTGACGCGCTTCTTCCGGTGACGGATTGGAAACAAAAGCGCCGCGATTACGCTCGGTCTTCACCAGGCCTTCGAACGCGAGCATCTGCAGCGCGGCGCGGGCAACCGTGCGGCTGACGTCGAAAAGAGAGCCGACTTCGCTTTCCGACAGCTTGGTGCCGGGCGCAAGACGCCGATCGATAATAGCGTTGCGTAAAGTCTCCCGGATCGCCATGGAGCGATCTTCCGGGGAGCGATCCTCGGGCGTCGTATCGGTAAGATTGATCTTTTCGCTGATATTCATTGCTGCGGTCCAATGTACGGCCTTTGTAACCCGAGTGTCTACAGGATGCCAAGCGACTTGTTTTTGATCCAATGCCAAGATTGCATACGATTTGCCCAAGGGATCGAAAACGATCGCCTGATTTTTGCGCACCGGCAAAACCCCGCCGCTGACCCTTTCAGGTAAACGCAAGTCTTTCTAGAGGTTTAATCCAGTTGGCATGGCTGATGCATAACAATATCAGACGCAAGGGAGCGCCTGATGAGCAAAGCCGCCGAAATCGACATCGCTTCAGTCTCTAAGATCTACGGAACAACCACTGCCGTTCATGCGATCAGCCTGAAGATTCCCGCCGGAACCTATTGCTGCCTGCTCGGCCCTTCCGGCTGCGGCAAGACCTCGACGCTCCGGATGATCGCCGGGCACGAGAGCATTTCCTCGGGTGACGTCCGCCTCGGCAATACCGTCGTCACCGACCTACCGCCGGCCAAGCGCGGCACGGCGATGATGTTCCAGTCCTACGCCCTCTTTCCGCATCTCGACCTCGTCGACAATGTCGCCTTCAGCCTCAAGATGAAGGGCGTCGACAAGGACGAGCGGCGCGCCAAGGCAATGGACATGCTGCGGCTGATGCAGCTCGAAGCCTATGCGACCCGCCGCCCGGCCCAGCTTTCCGGTGGCCAGCAGCAGCGCGTGGCGCTTGCCCGCGCGCTGATCACCGATCCGGAAGCGCTGCTTCTCGACGAGCCGCTCTCGGCGCTCGATCCCTTCCTGAAGATTCGCATGCGCGCGGAACTGAAGAAGCTGCAGACCTCGCTCGGCATTACCTTCGTGCATGTGACGCACAGCCAGGAAGAGGCGATGGCGCTCGCCGACCTGATCGTGGTGATGAACGACGGCCGCATCGAGCAGGCCGCCCATCCCCGCGTGGTGTTCGAAAAACCGGCAACCGCGTTCGTCGCCAAGTTCATGGGCGACCACAACGTCATCTCCGGCCGGGTGACGCAGAGCTCCGGCGACAAGCTGATGTTGTCGGTGCCCGCCGGCGGCGACTTCCTTGCCACCGACGACGGCGCCGCCGGGCTGACCGACGTGGCCGATATCGCCATCCGCACGGACCATGTCCGTATCGGCCAGCCTTCCGAAAAAGGCCTCGGCTTCACCGGTTCGGTCTCCAACGTCGAATACCGCGGTTCCTCGGTGAAGCTCTCGGTCAACGGCGCCGGGATCGAGGATTTCACCGCGATCCTGACCGACGCTGAATTTTTCGCCAATCCGGTCAAGGTCGGAGAAGCGATCCCGCTTTCCTGGGGCCGCGAGGACGCGATCGTCCTCGGACGCCTCAAGAACTGATGCCAAACACAAAAACTCAACAGAGGAGAACATGGCAATGACTGAGACCAAAAAACCGACCAAGGGCATTTCGCGCCGCACGCTTCTGAAGACGGCGTCCGCGGCCGCCGGTCTTGCCGCCGGCTCCGGCGCCATCACCGGCTTCCCGACCATCTGGGCCCAGAACCCGATCACGCTGCGCCAGTTCGGCACCGGCGTTTCGAACCTCAATGCGATCGCCGAGAAGTGCAAGGCCGACCTCGGCATCACGCTCGAAATGACCGCGACGGACTCTGACGCGGCGGCCCAGCGCGCCGTCACCCAGCCGAACTCCTACGACATCGCCGATATCGAGTACTGGATCTTGAAGAAGGTCTATCCGGCCGGCGTCATCCAGCCGATGGATACGACGAAACTCAAATATTACGACAAGATCGTGCCGCTGTTCAAAAATGGCAAGCTGAAGCCGGACAGCGTGATCGCCCAGGGCACCGCGCCGCACACGGTCGGTTATGTCGCGAAGCCCGGCGACAAGACGTTCGCCAAGGAAGAAACCAAGTGGTTCACGATGGTTCCGACCATCTACAACGCCGACACGCTCGGCATCCGCCCCGACCTGGTCGGCCGCGAAATCTCGACCTGGGCCGACATCATGGACCCGAAGTTCAAGGGCAAGGCCTCGATCCTCAACATCCCGTCGATCGGCATCATGGATGCCGCGATGATCATGGAAGCCATGGGCAACATCAAGTATGTCGACAAGGGCAACATGACCAAGGCGGAAATCGACAAGACGATCGATTTCCTGATCAAGGCCAAGCAGGCCGGCCAGTTCCGCGCTTTCTGGAAGTCGTTCGACGAGAGCGTCAACCTGATGGCCTCGGGCGAAGTCGTCATCCAGTCCATGTGGTCGCCGGCTGTCGCCGCCGTCCGTTCCAAGGGCATCGCCTGCAAATACCAGCCGCTCAAGGAAGGTTACCGCTCGTGGGGCGGCGGTCTGGGCCTTGCAGCCCATCTCTCGGGCGCCAAGCTCGACGCTGCCTATGAATATATCAACTGGTACACCTCCGGCTGGGTCGGCGCCTATCTCAATCGCCAGGGCTACTACTCGGCCGCCATGGAAACCGCCAAGGCACATATGTCCGCTGACGAATGGGGCTACTGGATCGAAGGCAAGCCGGCCAAGGGCGATATCGTCGCTCCGGACGGCAAGATCATGGAAAAGGCAGGCGCCGTGCGCGATGGCGGCTCCTTCGAAGAACGCATGGGCCACGTGGCCTGCTGGAACTCGGTGATGGACGAGGACCGCTACATGGTCCGCCGCTGGAACGAGTTCATCGCTGCGTAAACAAAGTTGCCCCTCACCCTAGCCCTCTCCCCGCTCGCGGGGAGAGGGGACGTGCCCCGAGCAGGCACTGAAGAGGACCGAGCGGCTTACCACTAGTCTCCTTCTCCCCGTCCCGACGGGGAGAAGGTGCCCGGCAGGGCGGATGAGGGGCAAACCCAGGGAGACATCAAGACATGGCGACGATCGCATCATCCGAGCCGGAAACGGCCGAAGAGAACACAAAGCCCAGAAGCTTTCGTCTGTCGCCGGCGCTGATCTCCTATCTCCAGGCGACGCCGTTGGCGCTGATCCTCGGCGCCTTCCTGTTGCTGCCGATCCTGATGATTACAGTCGTCAGCTTCTGGGATTACGACTTCGCCCAGATGTATCCGGACTTCCTGTCGATGAACTATGCCGAGACGCTCGGTTCGTGGGTGACCTGGAAGACCTACCTGAACACGTTGAAATTCGCCTTGCTGGTCTGGGCGATCACGCTGTTCGTCGGCTTCTGGGTCGCCTATTTTCTGGCCTTTCACATCCGCACCACCGCAATGCAGATGGTGCTTTTCCTCGTCTGCACGGTGCCGTTCCTGACGTCGAACATCATCCGCATGATTTCGTGGATTCCGGTGCTCGGGCGCAACGGCCTTGTCAACACGACGCTGATCAATGCGGGGATCATCCCAGAACCGATCGAATGGCTGCTCTATTCGGATTTTGCCGTCGTGCTTGCCATGGTGCACCTCTACACGCTGTTCATGGTGACGCCGATCTTCAACACGCTGATGCGCATCGACAAATCGCTGGTCGAAGCCGCGCGCGATGCCGGCGCCACGAGCACCCAGATCCTCACCAACGTCATCATTCCGCTTGCCAAGCCCGGCATGGCGATCGGCACCATCTTCGTCGTGACGCTTGTCATGGCCGATTTCTCCACCGTTCAGGTTATGTCCGGCGGCCAGAGCGCTTCGGTGGCTCTGATGATGAAGAACCAGATGTCGCTATTGCAATATCCGGCAGCAGCAGCCAACGCGGTCGTGCTGCTCGTCCTCGTTCTGCTGATGGTCGCGGGCATCCTGCGCATCGTCGATATCCGCAAAGAACTTTAGGAAAAGGGGGAGCTTTGAGATGCACAGCGACAAGCGCGGCCGCGAATTCTACCTTCTCGCCATCTTCTTCGCCATCTTCGTGCTGTTCCTTTACGGCCCGCTTTCGGCGATCCTGATCCTCTCCTTCCAGGGGCCGAACGGCGGCCTGACCTTCCCGTTGAACGGCGTATCGCTGCGCTGGTTCGCCAACCTGTTCGAAACCCAGGCGGTCGGCGATTTCGGCGGTTCGTTCCGCCGTTCCGCCATGCTCGGCATCATGGTGATGATCGTCACTGTCGTCGTTTCGCTGCTGGCGGGCCTTGCCTTCCGCCGCCGCTTCATCGGCTCGACCGCCCTTTTCTATCTCGCGGTGGCGAGCCTCGTCGTGCCCTCGATCATCATCTCGCTCGGCATCGGCGTCGTCTTCCAGCAGCTCGGTTTCCAGCCGTCCTGGTATACGTCCGCCTTCGGTGCGCACCTCACCTGGACGCTGCCCTTCGGCGTCCTGATCATGTTCGCCGTCTTCAACCGCTTTTCTCCGGCCTACGAGGAAGCCGCGCGCGATCTCGGCGCTTCGTCGTGGCAAACCTTCCGCCACGTCGTGCTGCCGATGATCGCGCCGAGCCTCGTCGGCGTCGGCCTGTTCGGCTTCACGCTGTCCTATGACGAATTCGCCCGCACGCTGATGACGGCAGGCTCGTTCAACACGCTGCCACTCGAAATCTACGGCATGACGACCAATGTCACGACGCCGGTGCTCTATGCGCTCGGCACGGTGACGACGGTGTTCTCTTTCCTCGTCATCGCCGGCACGCTCGGCCTGATCGTCCACCTCAATCGCCGCCGCCTGCAGTCGTGAACAGAATGCGCATCCTTGTCGTAAACCCGAATACCACCGCCAGCATGACGGCGACGATCGCCGATTCCGCAACCCGCGTGGCAAATGCCGGCACCGAGATACTTGCGGTCACCTCGTCCATGGGGCCTGTCTCGATCGAGGGCTATTATGACGAGGCCTTCGCAGTGCCCGGCCTGTTGATCGAGATCGCCAGGGGCGAGAAGGCCGGTGCAGACGCGGCGATCATCGCCTGTTTCGACGATACGGGCCTCGACGCCGCACGGGCATTGGCCAACATTCCTGTGGTCGGCATCTGCGAAGCGGCACTCGCGACCACCGCCTTCATCGCTCAGCGCTTCACCATCGTTACCACCATGGAACGTTCGCGCCTGCCGCTCGAACATCTGGTTCATCGTTACGGCATGGCCGGACGCTGCAAGGTGCGGGCCGCCGATATTCCGGTCCTGTCACTGGAAGATCCGAATTCCAACGCCCGCGACCGGCTGCTCAAAGAGATCTCGGCTGCGCTCAGCGAGGACAGGGCGGAGGCAATCGTGCTCGGCTGCGCCGGCATGGCCGATCTCACCGCCGAACTGCGCCGCGAATTCGGTGTGCCTGTGATAGACGGCGTCGCGGCGGCGGTGAAACAGGCCGAGGCGCTGGTGACATTGGGCTTGTCGACCGCCAAACGTGGAGCCTATGCTTCGCCGGTCCGCAAACCCTATAAAGGCCTGCTCGAAGATTTCGAGCCCGGGAAACTCGCCGCCCAATGAAGACTCACTCGACCATTCGCGCGCTCACCACCTCCGAGGTCGAACAGCTCGTCGACTGGGCGCGGATCGAGGGCTGGAACCCGGGCCTTGCCGATGCGCCGGCTCTTCATGCCGCCGATCCTCAAGGTTTCATCGGCTGTTTCGTGGACGGCCAGATGGCAGCCGGCATATCCGCAGTCCGCTACGGTTCCGATTTCGGCTTCATCGGCCTCTATATCGCCCACCCGAATTTTCGCGGCAGGGGTCTGGGCAGAAAGGTCTGGGATGCCGGCATGGCGCATCTCGACGGTCGGACGATCGGCCTCGACGGCGTGCCGGAACAGCAGGCAAACTATGGCAGCATGGGCTTCGAGCCGGCCTACGAGACGTTTCGCTGGAGCGGCAGCCTTGCTGGAAGCCGCAATGCCGATGTGGCCGCGATTACCGATGATCTTGTGCCTGCCATTCTTGGCTATGACCAAGCTTTCTTCCCTGCACAGCGCGATGCTTTCCTGACCGCCTGGCTGAAGCCGCCGCGTGCCGCCAAGGTCCTCGTCCGCGACAGCGATATCCGCGGCTATGCAGTCTGCCGCAAATGCCATGACGGTTATAAGATCGGCCCATTGTTTGCGCAGACCGCTGACGACGCGCAAACGCTGCTGAGCGCCTGCGCCGCGGAGATCGGCGACGAAATGCTGCACGTCGACGTACCCGCCTCGCAGACGGAATTTTCCACCTATCTGGAGGCGCATCGTTTCGTGAAAGGCTTCACGACCGCGCGGATGTATCGCGGTACGGCGCCGGCGGTGCGTATGCCGGGCGTGTTCGGAATTACCACTCTCGAACTCGGCTGAGGCGGCGTCCCAACGCCCGGACGCCGCTCGCGTTCACGAAAACCAGCGACTACCAGAGCTGGGTGTGCCGGTTGACATCCTTGTAGAGCAGATAACGGAAACGTCCCGGACCACCCGCATAACAGGCCTGCGGGCAGAAGGCGCGCAGCCACATGTAGTCGCCGGCCTCCACTTCGACCCAATCCTGATTGAGCCGGTAGACCGCCTTGCCTTCGAGCACGTAGAGGCCGTGCTCCATGACATGGGTCTCCATGAAGGGGATGGTCGCGCCCGGCTCCAACGTGACGATGTTGAGATGCATGTCGTAACGGACGTCGGACGTATCGAGGAAACGGGTGGTTCCCCAGCGGTCGCCCGTGTCCGGCATCCAGGAAATCGGATGCTCGTCTTCATGGGTGAAGACCGCCGGCGGAGCATCCAGCCCCTCGACCGCCTGGAAGGCCTTGCGGACCCAATGGAACTTGACGGGCGCCGTGGCCCGATTGCGCAGCTTCCATGGCGATCCGGCCGGGATATATGCAAAGGAACCGGCCCTCAGCGCATGATCGCTTCCGGCGAACTCGATCGACATCTCGCCCTCGACGACGAAGATCGCCGCCTCGGCGCGGGTATCGGGTTCCGGCCGGTCGCTTCCGCCTCCAGGTTGAACCTCCATGATGTATTGCGAGAACGTCTCCGAAAACCCCGTCATCGGTCGGGAGATGATCCATGCCCGGGTTCCCTGCCAATGGGGAAGCAGGCTGGCCACGATGTCTGACATGACGCTTCGGGGGATGACGGCGTAGGATGTCGTGAAAACAGCCTTGCTGGAAAGCAGTTCGGTCTGCGGCGGCAGGCCACCGAGTTTCGAATAATAATCTCTGTTGGTCATGGGTCTGTTTTGCGGTCCAATTTCGCGGCGTCTGATACGCATATGCTTTAAGCGCCGCGCATCTCTAAGCAACTAAAAACTCGACCTCGGATGCCACGGCTCCGATATTTCCGCTCATGTCGCGAGCGTCCACGCCATGCCAGCGAGTGCGCAGGCGAGCAGCGTGGTAATCACCGAGACTCTGAACCGAAAGATCGCAACTGCGGCCGCGGTCGAAAGGATAGCGGCCGGAAGGACTATCGAACCGATGACCGGTATGTCGAGCCAAAACGCTCCCAGACGGACCACGTGGACTTCTTCAAACAGCGTATGCAACGCAAACCAGATGGCGAGGTTGAGGATGACCCCGACCACCGCCGCCGTGATCGCCGACATCGCTCCGGCAAGCGCGATGTTGCCACGCAGCTTTTCGATGAACGGCGCGCCGAGGAATATCCAGAGGAAGCATGGAACGAAGGTGACCCATGTGGTCAGGATGGCGCCGAGGGTCGCCGCGATCATCGGGTTGAGCGCTCCGGGATCGCGAAAGGCGCCCATGAAGCCGACAAACTGCACCACCATGATCAGCGGTCCGGGTGTCGTCTCTGCCATGCCAAGGCCATCGAGCATCTCCCCAGGTTTCAGCCATCCATAATGCTGGACGGCCTCCTGCGCCACATAAGCGAGAACCGCATAGGCCCCGCCAAAGGTGACGACTGCCATCTGGCTGAAGAAAAACCCGATTTGGGTGAAGACGTCATTCGAACCCAGGACCCACCACAATAAGCCGATTGGTATGATCCAGAGTGCGAGAAGGATCGCCGAGATGCGAAGCGACCATGAGAGGTTGGAGCGCGCGTGAGCCGGCGTCCCCTCTCCGAGGAGTGAGTCGGCGTCTGAAAGTGTGGGGCCACCGGCCGTCTTGTGGCCGCCCCCGACCTTGAAAGACGCAAGACCGAACCTGCTGCCGCAATAACCGACGATGCCCGCAGTCAGAACGATCAACGGAAACGGGACATGCAGGAAGAAGATCGAGACGAAGGCGGCAGCAGCGATCGTCACCATGGCATTGTTCTTGAGGGCCCGGCTGCCGATCCGGAAGACGGCTTGGACAACGACCGCGAGAACGGCCGCCTTCAGACCAAAGAACAGTCCGGCGACAACGCCTACGCTTCCGAAGGCGGCGTAGATGTAGCTCAGGCCAAGGATGGCCAGAAATCCGGGAAGCACAAACAGGATGCCTGCAACCAGTCCGCCCGCGGTCCGATGCATCAGCCAGCCGATATAGATCGCGAGCTGCTGGGCTTCCGGTCCGGGCAGAAGCATGCAGTAGTTGAGGGCATGAAGGAAGCGGTTTTCGCCGATCCACCGCTTCTCGTCGACAATGATCCGATGCATGACGGCGATTTGTCCAGCCGGTCCACCGAAACTGAGAGCGGCGATACGGACCCAAACCTTGAAGGCCTCGCCGAAGGAGACTCCATGGATATATTCGCTTTTCTCGCGATCCGCGGACGCATCTCTGATGACCGCCATTTTAAGCTCCCTTCTTCACCGAAGGCCAGTTATGGGTCTCCTCGGTAGCATCGCGGCACCAGCGATAGAAGGCGTCGTAGAGAAGCATGCCAGCCTCAAGCTGCTCAAGGTCATCGTTATACATCCGCGACAGACCGAGCGACGCCGCCAGCAACCCTGGCGCCTCTGGGGCAAGGTCGGGTCGCGCGGTGTCGGCCGCCCTGACGATGGTTGCAAGACGCAGCAACGCATCACAGGTCAGCCCGAACTCCTCGACCATGACGTCGAACGTGCAGAGCTCGCCCCGGTGGCTCCAGAATACATCCTCGATATCGAAGGGTGTCGCACCGAACCGGCTGCCAACCATCGAAACCTCGGAAGCCGGCACATAAAGAAACACTGCGTCCGGATCGATGAAACGCCGGATCAACCAGGGACAGGCGATACGGTCGATCTTCGGCCGGGCGCGCGTCACCCAGACGGTTCGACCGTGGTCGTCGCGGGGAGGCAGCTTGTCCTCCGGAACCGCCATCCCTCCGGCGGCCCAGGCCTCGAAGCCGCCTTCCAGGCTTTCGGCCACCACCCCTTCGTGCCTGAGATAGGCGGCGACGCCGTGGCTAAGCTTGCCACCCCTCTGGCAGACGACAACGACAGATTCAGCGTCGACGGCTCCGCTCCATTCTGTGACATTCTCGTGCTTGCGGCGGACGGATCCCGGTACCAGCCGCGGATCGAGCGCGAAGTCTTCGTCCGTGCGGACGTCGATGATGAGCGGTGCGCCGGGCGTACCGACAAGGCGGTTGAGTTTTTCAGGAGAAATTTCGAGAAATGACGGCATAACGCGTCCTCCCTGGTTTTGGGTTGAATGGACGCGATTCTTCGGCTGACGCCTCGTGGGGTGATCGCAACCCCATTGTGAGATGGTGACCGCGTGCGCGACGACTGTCAAGCGACTACCACGTCTGGCCGCGATATTGACACGGTCATTCTTGCTTACGTCCGCTCTCGAATTTCTCTCGCCAGCCTCGGCGAGGCGGCGTCACGAGCGATTCCCAGCCGCAACGGTGTACGGGCGAATGCTTCCAAAAATGCCGCCAGACCCGCAACCGTCGCTTCGAGGATCAAGGCGCCGTTTTCCATGGTAGCCTTTGCCGGATCGCCGAAATAACCGCAGTCGTCCGCTTGGAAGATCGGCGGCCAGCCTGCCCCGAACGCGGTGATCGGATCGTCCGTGGGACCTGGCGCGATCCAGGGCTGCACCAGGCGCGCCGGAAGCCCCTTGATTGCCGATCGGACCCGTTCGCTCGCTTCCGGAGAGGCCAATGCCATCGTCAACGCCGCCTCCTGTTCGCAGGCATGGCCGGTGCGCGGCAGTGCGCCTTTCAGAAGCGGCAACCAGTCCCTCTCGCCCGGTGCGAAATAATCGACCATGCCAACCGCATATCCGTCGGTGACCATCTGGGCGCAGAGCGAGCGCAACGGCGCCGAGTTGCCCCCGTGACCGTTGACGAAGACGACGCGCGGAAATCCAGAATCCAGGATTGATCGCGCGGTATCGGAAAGAACCGCCAGATAGGTTTCCAGCCGTAGGCTGATCGTGCCCGGATGGCTGAGGTGATGCGGCGAGAAGCCAACGGAAACAGCGGGCGCCACGACAATTTCCACCCTGGTTACGCGGCTTGCTGCGAGTTCGGCAACCGCGGCCGAAAGCAGCGTATCGGTCTCCACGGGAAGGAAGTCGCCGTGCTGCTCGATCGCACCCGTCGGCACGACGACCAAAGCACCGGCATCCCGCTTCGCCGCCAGCTCTGCACGCGTCAATTCGGCCCATATGAATGAAGACGGCGCAAAATGCCTGGGTGCAATGCCTGTCATGTCCGGAACCCTCGCGGCTGGAGTAGCGGGCGGTAGCTTATCCCCGCCCGCACGGAAATTACATGTCGCCCGCTTCTTTCGAAGGGTTGGCGCAGACGGCGATCACGAGGCCGGCCTCGCCGATGATGTGGCGGTAGCGGTAATTGACGGGCAGGTACATCGCATCGCCAGGCTTGAAGATGTGCTCCTCGCCGGTCTCCTCAACGATCTGCTTGGACCAGCCATGCAGGCAATAGAGGATCACCTCATGCACGCCATCACCCTCGACCATGGTGTCGAAGTGCGGCATGTAAGTGGTGATGTGGAAGGAAATCGACGAGCCGTGCAGCTTCTTTGTGACCAGCCGGTGGCTGAACTCCTGGCCCGGATGCACCCAGGTCAGCGCGACCTGTTCCTGGCGCGACCACTTGATCTTGCCGCCAACCGCTTCTTCGCTCATGTCATGACTCCTTGGTTCGCAGAAAATTGAATTTCCAGACGTGTGGCGGCTCTATCGGAACCGCGCTTCGAAAGCGTCCCGGGCCTCCCAGACCGGCAGGATGAGATGCGGTCCAAGTCCGGATATGCGGCTGAAGGGAACCGGTCGCGGCGCGGTCAGCGGCAAGGTCAGGTCCGCATCCGCCATCCGGCCGGCAAGCCAGGGACCAATTTCTCGTCCGAGAGCCGTCGTCAGCGCTACGCCGCGGCCGTTGCAGCCGATCACCGCATCGATGCCCGGCTTGATGCGCATCATCCGCGGCAGGAAATCCGGTGTACCGGCAATCATCCCGGTCCATGAATATTCCACTCTGACTTCCGGGAGATCCGGAACCATGCGGCGAAGACGATTTGCAAAAAGCCTACGGGCCAATGCCATTCGTCCGGGCAGCGGTGGCACCATGCCCCCGGTCACCAGTCGGCCGTCCGGAGACCAGCGCAATGCGAACGTATGACGGCGCGTATCGGCAACCGGGGCCATGTCAGGCAACAGTGTCTCGCGAAGAGGCCGCGGCAGCGGCTGGGTAGCGATCTGGAACACACGAGCGGGAATGATCGACGCACGCAACTCCGGCAACAGGTTGCCGATCAGCGCGTTGGTGGCCATGAGCACGCGGCGGGCGCGAACCTCGCCAGCGGCAGTCCGCACGCGCCAACCCTGCCCATCGGGTTCGATGCTCTTTGCGGGACTGTCGCCGAACAGTCGCACGCCCGCCGATATGGCGGCACGCGCGAGCCCGTATGCATAGGCCAGCGGCGTGATCTGGCCACCGGAAGCCACACGGATTCCGCCATGCAGCGATGGAAGTCCAGTGCGCTTGAGCATGGCATCGCGATCGAGCCATTCGGCGTCGACGCCGGCGTCCAGCAGCCGCGGCATACGGCCATGAAGCACCCCTTCCGCCGCACGCGAATGCGCCGGCTGCAGCCAGCCGTTCTGCACGGCGTCGCAGTCGATCTCGTGGCGCTCGATCAGGTCGAACACCGCCTTGCCAGATTCGGCGACGAGTTTCAGCAGGCGTCCCGCATGATCGGCGCCGAGTGCCGCCACGACCTCGGCAGGCCCCAGCGATGTCTTGAGGCTCGGAACCACGAAGCCGGTATTGCGCCCGGATGCACCGAAGCCAGGTTGATGACTTTCGAGCAGAACCACGTCAAGCCCCGCCTCGGCGGCATGCAGGGCGGATGAAAGGCCGAGGAACCCCGCACCCACCACCACCACGTCAGCGGTGATCGCGTCCGCCAGCTTTGCGCATCTGGGCGCAGCTGGCGTGATCGCCTCCCACAATGACCCGATCTCCATCATCATTCCTGTTCATGCGGGACCTTGGCCCAGCGCTAGAGGTTAATCAGATCGTATCCCCGCCCTGTCGCAAGCGCCTGGAACAGTCCCTGGCGGGTCTGCTCGTTGTGACGGATCATGATTTCCCGTGCAGCCGCCTGGTCACGACGGGCCAGGGTTTCGACGATCTGGTGGTGTGAGACGCTGGTCTCGTTGTTCACGTCTCGCAGCTGGGCGCCGAGATAGAAGAAACGTTCAAGCGCATCGATCTGATGGGTCAGCAGCTGGACGAGCCTTCCATTGCCGGTCGCTTCCGCAATCGCCAGGTGGAATTCACGGTTGGACCTTATGAACGTAGCGAGGCTGAGCTGCTCGCCTTGATTATAGGTGGCATCTGCAAGGGAGTTCAGACGTTCTATCTGCTCCCCCGTCAGCCGGGTGCAGGCGAGTTCGGCGGCGCCTGCTTCCAGAATGGTTCGCACGTCGAACAGTTCGTCCATGTCGGCAAACGTGATCGGCGTGACCTGGTAGCCGCGGCGCGGAAAAGATCTGACCAGTCCCTCCTGCCGCAGGGCGGCCAACGCTTCGCGGGCCGGCGTCTTGGATATATTGAAGCGCTCCGCGATTTCAGCTTCGTTCAGTTCCTGACCCGGACGGATTGCGCATGTCAGAATCTGGGTTCGCAGCGCATCGTGAACCTGTTCCATCAGCGATGCCGGCTTTGCCGGTTGCACCACCCGACGCTTCTTCCTGATTGCTGATACCTCAGCCATGGGCTCTCCTATCTGTAAGTCGGCCTTTCAGCCCGCAATCCGACGATCGCTCCGGCAGATATGCATGTACAAAACACAATCGAAAGGCGGCGTTTTTACCCGATGGCCAATTCCACATGGCTTATCCCTGATTATCCTTCGCGAGACAGAAAAGCGCGGAAGTAATCCGGCGCATCATCGCCAAAAGCCTGATCGCGCGGCAAATCCATCAACAGGCGGCCGCGCTCCATATAGGCGATGCGGTCGGCGATTCGTCGGGCAAATCCAATCTCGTGTGTCACGATCACCATCGTCAAACCTTGTCCGGCCAAATCCGCCATCACGCCCAGGACGCCTCCGACGGATTCCGGGTCCAGAGCGGATGTCGGTTCATCAAAGAGCACGGCATCGGGCTTCATCGACAACGCCCGCGCAATGGCGACGCGCTGGCGCTGTCCACCGGACAATTCCACGGGATAGGAGTGCAGCTTGTCCTTGAGCCCGACCTTGTCGAGCAGTCTGTCCGCGGCAGCAAGCGCCTGCGTCTTCGGAATGCCGAGCAGCCTGCGAGGGCCTAAAGCCACGTTCTGCCGAGCCGTCATCGTGGGAAACAGCGCGAAACTCTGGAACACCATGCCGAGGCGACGGCGACGCTTGTCCAGCATGTGCTCCGGGCGAGCGATACAACGGACCGCATCGGCCCAGGGCAGGCTTTCGCCCGCAAGCAGGACATCACCGCTATCCGCAGGCTCGATCCAGTTCAGCGCGCGCAGCAACGTACTTTTGCCCGACCCCGATGGACCGAGGACCACCACGACTTCACCCCTGCCGACAGAAAGCGAGACATCGTCCAGTCCCTTGATCGGCCCGAAGCTGCGGGTGAGGTTGTGCGCCTCGAGCACCGGGGCGCGACGAGAAGGCGCATCTGGTCCCGGATCGCCTCGCACTACGGTGCGCTCGACGATCGGCGGCGGTGCGGATACGTGACTGGACGTCTTCAGCGCGACCGCCTTTTCGATCCGGTGCTGTATGAGCGTCCAGATCGTCAGGATGACGAGATACCAGAGCGCGACGGCCAGATAGACTTCGAGCGCGCGGGTGGTCGATTGGGCGAGTTGCTGGGAGACGCGCAGGAGCTCGGCGAAAGAGATGGCAGCGAGCAGCGACGTGGCCTTGATCATGTAACTGAAATTGTTGCCGAGCGGCGGTATGATTGCCCGTATCGCCTGCGGGAACACCACCTTGAGGAAAATCTGCCAATGATGCAGCCCTAGCGCCAGGCCGGCCTCGCGCTGATCGCGCGAGACGGACATCAGGCCGCCGCGCACGATATCGGCCATGCGAGCCCCTTCGTTCAGGCCCAGTGACAGCAGGCCGGTGGCGATCAGGCTCAAGGGAACGCCCATCTGCGGCAGCGCGGAATAAAAGAACAGGATCTGCGCGAGCAGCGGTGTGCCCTTGAACAGCCAAAGGAAGCCGAGTGCCGGCCAGCGCAGCAGCCTGGGCGCCGCCAGCATGCCTGCCAGGACGAAGCCAAGACCCGTGCCAATCGTCTGAGCGACGACGGCAACCCAGATTGTCACCCAGGCCGCCTTCAGCAACAGAGGCGACTGAAGGATATCCAGGAATATGCCGGTGTCGAAACCCACGAAATCAGACCCTTCTCACAACCGGCAGGTAACCGGGCCTGGTCTGGCGCGACGGATCCACCGCGTAGCGCGAAACGCCGCGCACGGTGCCGCCCGTAGGCAGATCCAGCGGAGACACCAAACCCGGTTCGGCATCGGCCAGCGGCACGATCGTGTTGGCCATGATGTTGGCCGCGCCGAATAGCGACTGCATGGCAGGCTTGATCGACATTTTGACAGGCATAGCGCCATCGATCTCGATCCGGTCTTCCTCGACGAGGTTGAACTTTTCCGGCTGGTAGTACATGGCAAGCGAGGTGCTGAGCACCTCCCTGCCCTGATGTAGCGCCCGGGCGCGCTGGGTGATGCCGATGACGCGGCCGGGCGGCAGGATGCCGAGCGTCGGATCGCCGCTGTCGACCTCGAAATCAGCCGTTTCCAGGTCCCAGGCCTCGGTGATCTCGTCGATTTCCAGATTGAGGGCATCTGCGATGCGGGTCAGCGATTCCGGAGCACCCATGTGACCCTCGACGCGACCATTGGCGATGCGGCGGTTGAACTCCTCGGGCGTCAGACCGTATCCGACATGCTCGATATCCCCCGGCCCCGTGCCGGTGACGTCGATGCAGCGATGGATGGTCAGGCGCTTCACGGCGCTGGTGCCGCGCGCCAGAACCAGCGGAAGCACATCGTAGGAAAACCCGGGATTGATGCCGGTGCCGGTGATCGACACGCCGTTAGCCCGCGCCGCGGTGTCCAGCGCTTCAGCAAACTCGCCATAGCGAAGGCCGGGATAGAACATGGATTCAGCAGCCGACACCACGTTGAGGCCCGCATTCAGGGCATCGAGCAGTTGCTCCTTAATAAGGTGAGGCTTGGACTCCGTCATGTGCACCAGCACGTCCGGTTTCTCTGAAATTCCGGCGAGCGCCGAAGCGAGATCGCCGACAATCTTTAAGCTGCCGAAACGCTGGTAGCCCGTGACGTCGGCCAGCGTGCGGCCTATCTTGGCGGCATCGGTATCGATGGCGGCAACTATCTCGACGGACGGATAGTCGGCTTCGAGTACGCGCAGCAGTCGCCCGCCCATGGCGCCGACGCCGAACAGAACAGCGGTCTTCATTCAGTTTCTCCGGAATACGAGTGTCTCAACCTTTCGCCACCGGGGTCGCGACGTTGGTCATGTTTCGTTTGACGCTGCCGGCTGCGGCGTAGCGCTCGAGCTGGCTCTGCACGATGATCCAGGCGGAATACATCAGCAGGTACCAGAAAGCGGCGACCGCATAGAGCTCGACGACAGCGTAGGTTTCGTTGATGGCGGTTCGCGTGACGCGCAGAAGTTCGCTGAAGGAAATGACCGACAGAAGCGATGTGGTGCGCATCATGGACGAAAATTCGTTGCCGAACGGCGGCAGGATCAACCGCACCGATTGCGGCAGGATCACGTGCAGCATGGCGCCGAGCCAGCTCATGCCCATCGCCCGGGCGGCCTGCATCTGGTCAGGCGGCACGCTCTGCAGTGCACCGCGTATGATCTCGGACATGTAGGCGCCGGAGTAGCAGCCGAGGCCGATCAGTCCGGCCTCCAGCACCCCGAGCCGGATGCCGAGCTGGGGCAAGCCGAAATAGAGAAGGAAAAGCTGGACCAGCGGCGGAGTGCCACGCCACAACCATACCCAGGTTCCGGAGAATATCCGCAAGGCTCTGGATCGCGACAGGGCGCACAGGGCCAAGATGAGCCCTATGACGGTTCCGATCGCCTGCGCTGCGATCGCGACCAGCAGGGTGACGCCAGCCACGGTGGCAAACCGTGGCTGAGCCAGATAATGCAGGAATGTCTCGACCGAGAACTGCATCGTCAACCTATATCAGATCACTGCGGGTTGAGGACGAATGCATCGACCGGAGCCACGCCCCACTTCTCGACGATCTTGTTGTAGGTGCCGTCCGCGCGCATCGCTTCGAGCGCCTTGACGATCATGTTCGCCAGATCGGTATTGTCCTTCAGCGTCGTGATCGCAAGGCGGTTGGCCGCGTTGCCGGTGAACGCCATTTCGAACGGCGCCTTGCTGGTGGAGATGTAATAGGCTGCCTGCGGGTCGTTCAGGTAGGCCGCATCGACCTGCTTGGTCACGGCCGCCTGAATGGCTTCCGAGTTGGAATCGAAGGCGCGGATGTCGATCGCCTTCTTTCCGGCGGCGACCATGCGGTCGCTCTGCGCCTGCAGGTTCTTGTTGGTCGTGCCGCCAGCTGCGACCGAGACGACCTTGCCGGCCAGGCCATCAAAGCAGGCATTGTAGCTGGCCGGCATGCCGATCTTGCCTTCGCACGAAATACCGCCCGGATTGCCCTTCGGCACCATCATGCCTTCACCCCACTGGACGTAGGCAATCATGTTCATGATCTTCAGGCGGTCCGGGTTGATGAAGATCGCGGTGCAGAGGCTGTCAAAGCGCTTTGCCTGGAGGCCGGGGACCAGGCCGGGAAACGCAAGGTTGGTCCATTCGACTTCCTGCCCGAGGCGTTTTCCGATCTCACCGCACATGTCCACATTGAGGCCGTCCTTCTGGCCATCGGTACGGATGAACTGGTTCGGAGCCGCGGCGAAATCTGCGGCAAACGAGATCTTTCCCTTGGTGAGGGTCGGTTCCGCCAGCGCGGAGGTCGCCGTCATGGCAAGGAAAGCAAGGCACAGTGTTTTTTTCATCATGTCATTCCCCTTTTTTGTTGGTTCGATTTTACTTGCCGATTTATTTCCACGTATTGCGCGCCGCGCCCAAGCCGCGGCTTGCACCAGGAACCGGCGCCTTGCGTCCGGTAAATCCGTAGTCCATCAGCCCAGCTCCGCGAGGCGCTTTTCCTGCCGGCGAAGCAGCCGCTCCACTTCGGCCTGCGCCAGCGCATCCAATTTAGCACCGGGCTGGCGTTGCGCGGCCGAGGCAATGGCGCCACGCTTGGCCAGCACGTATTTGCGAACCGCAAGCCCGACGCCCGGCTGCTGCTCGTAACGGACGAGCGGCAGGTAGGCATCGAAGAGGTCCTGGGCACGATCCATCTCGCCGCGGCCCGCCAGATCAGTAACCTGCACCAACATTTCCGGGAAACCGAAGCCGGTCATGGCGCCATCGGCGCCGCGCGCGACCTCTTCGGGGAGGAAAACGCCACCATTGCCGCAAAGCACGGAAATACGCCGACGACCCTTCTTTTCCGCACCGCGAAGCTTGGAGATTTTCGACAGGCCCGGCCAGTCCTCGTGCTTGAGCATGACGATCTGCGGAAGGTCGTCGATCAGATGGCCAAGCAGTTCGTCGCTGATCTGCACTGTCGTCGCCAGCGGGAAGTCCTGAAGCACGACCGGCACGTCGCTGCCCAGGAAGCCACAGGCCTGGCGGTAGTAATTCAGGATCTGCGCGTCCGTGCGAAGGCTCATCGGCGGCGCGATCATCACGCCAGCAGCACCCTGTGCCATCGCCTCGTGGCTGACTTCGGCGAGAGCTGCAAGACCGGGCGACGAGACGCCGACCACGACCGGTTTGCCCTGCGCCCGTGCGATGACGCGCTGGATGACTTGTCGGGACTCGGTGCCCGTCAGCTTGGGCGCCTCGCCCATCATACCAAGAACGGTCAGACCATCGGCACCTGCCTCCAGGTAGAAGTCTGTCACGCGGTCGAGGCTATCCAGATCGAGCGATCCGTCATCCTGGAACGGCGTGACCGAGATCACGAAGACGCCGCGCACCTTTTCGTCAAGAAGCGCCATCGTTAGCCCCTTTCGGTCGCATACCAGCCGGCGGTGGCGCGCGGTACGAATTGTCCGCTGCCGGGGCTGTTGAGAATGCCCTTGCCGTCCCAGACGAGCTGCCCGCGCAGCCAGCTTGCCGCCACGCGGACCGTGAAGGTCTCGCCGTGGAAGGGGCTCCAGTTCAGGCCGTCATGAGAGGCCGCCTCGTCCCAGACGAACGAACCCTGTTCGAGTGCGACCAGGTCGGCATCGCGGCCGACGACGATTGCGCCCTTGCGGTCGTCGATGCCGAAGAAGCGGGCGGGACGCTCAGCCAGATATTCGGCACTGAGGCGCGCAGCGTCGAAGCCACGCGCTTCGGCAGCCGTGAAGAACGCCGGGAAGAGCGTCTCGAGGCCGGGAACGCCTGCACCTGCATCGAAGATCGAGTCGGTCAACTTGTTGTCGATCGGCCAGCTCGAATGATCGGAGGAAACGAATGCCACGAGGTCGTCGGAAATCGACTGCCACAAGCCATCGATCGCAGCCGAACGGATGGGCGGGTTCACCTTCATCCTCGCTCCGAGCCGATCGCCGTCGCGCGCGGCATCCAGCCAGAGATAATGGACGCAAAGCTCGCCTGTTGCCGCCGCACCAAGTCCGGCGACCACTCCGGTCAGGCGAAAGCCCGCTTCCGTCGTCAGATGGACCGGATGGACATGCGCCCCGCTTGCAAGGCCGAGAGCCAGGAACTGGCCGGTCGCCGCCAGCTCGGCCGCCTCCGGCCGTGCTTGCGCATGCGCGACGATCCCGTTGCGGCCAGCCGCCTTCGCCTGTGCGATGCGGGCCATGACGATCTCCTGATCCTCATTGTGCAGCCCGAGCGGAATGTGCGTCGAAGCCAGCGACTCCATCAGGTCGAGCGTGAGGTCCTCGGCGATCCGCGGGAAGCGCACGGGATTGCTCTCGAACGACGAGATTTTGAAGGCGACCACGCCGCCTTCGATCAGCGCCGCCAGGTTGGCCGTGCCCGTCTCACGGGTCGCCGTTCCATAAAGCGCCATGTCGGCATGAGAATGCGCTGCGATCGCTGCGACCTTGGCATCCAGACGCTCCGGCCGATCAAGCGGCTCCGGATTGTCATAAGGCATGTCGACCAGCGTGGTGACCCCTCCTGCGATCGCCGACCGCGTCGTGTCGGCGATGCCGGGGAGGCCCTTGTAGCTTGTTGCATGGGTTTGGCCATCCACCGCACCGGGGAGGATGAGCGCATTCCCACGGTCGTCGATGCGCGCGGCTGAGGGCGCTTCGCCCGTACCGACAGCGGCTATGCGACCGCCGGAGATTGCTACCCAGCCGTTTTCAAGGGTGCCATCCGGCACCACAACGCGACCCTTGACGACAAGCTCCATCGGATCAACCCTTGGCAAAATATTGGAGATCGAGCGCGTTGATCGCGGCCGCAACGGCCGCCTGAACGGGATCGACGACCGGCACGCCCAACTCCTGCTGCAGCACGGGACGATGACCGCCCATGCCGGCACAGCCGAGGATCACGACACCGGCGCCGTCCGTTTCCGCCATCAGCTTGGCGGTGCGCGCGACCGATGTGCCGGCCAGGTTCAGGTCGTTCGCTTCCGCCACGGACATGTTGACGGCCCTGTCCGCTGCGAGACGCGCAGTCAGGCCCAGCCGTTCGATATGGGCCGCATGGCGAGCAACCGAAGAAGCCCCGAGCGAGACGACACCGAAGCGCGGCGCAAGCTGCAGCGCGGCATAATATGCAGCCTCCGCGATGCCAACCACCGGTCGGTTCGTCGCCGATCGCGACGCAGCAACACCGGGATCGGAAAAGCAGGCTACGACGAAGGCATCCGCATCGCTTGCAGCGATCGCATCGACGACCATAGGCGCGACAAGCGCCACATCCTCATCGGTCTCGATGCCGATCGGCGCATCGGGTAGGCGATCGCATACGATCATGTGCTTCGTCACCGCCTGCAACGGCGCGATGCTCGCCGCGATTGCCTCGGTCACCTTCGCCGAACTATTCGGATTGAGAACAAGAATTTTCATCAGAACCCTATCTCGATAACCGCAACGAGCCTCCGGTATCTTCTGTAATATGTCAACTGATATTTTTATAGGAGGTTTTTCGAAAGATGCACGCTTTTTCATGCGCTTAGGTGGTTGCTGATTGAGCAAGTGCCTTAAATCATGCTTATGTGAATTAACCAGGCGTAGGATTTTTCAAGTTTCCCGTGCCTGCGGTTCTCGGCCACGCTATGCGCCGCCGGTGTCGCACCCTGCAGATAGGCCGCGTCTCCGTTGGGCCGAGCAATGATACGTCTGTTCCGTTCGCGCGAGACGAGGCTGGCGCGCGGAGGCGGTTCAGTTCTCGCACCTCGTCCCACAGACGCTCACTTCTCTTAAGGACGGCAAGGCCGGCTTGGACCCAGGGGATACAGCCGGAGCGCTTTAAGTGATGCCGGTCGAGAAGACTATTTGCCGTACTGTTGCGGGAAAAAGGCCTTCCGAGTCTCTTCGTCCACGTCTGTCTTGAAGGCATGCGAGGCCTTCAACGTCAACGCCCTTTGCACCGCCGGACGTGCCGCCATAGTCTCCATGAAGCGCTTGACGGCCGGAAAGTCGGAGAGCCCCTTTTCTCCGAAGATGTAGCCCGCCGAAGCCGCCCAACCCCACAAAGCCATGTCGGCGATCGTGTAGTCGTCGCCTGCCAACCAAGATGACCTGCTCAGCCGCTCGTCCAGAACTCGATAGGTCCGGATGACTTCGTTCAAATAACGGTTCTTGGCATAGGGCAGGTCGTCCGGCGCATAATGAATGAAATGTATGACCTGACCCGAATAGGGCGACAGCCCTGTCGCAACCAGTTGAAGCCAGGACAGCATTACCGCCTTCCCTGCAGGAGTCATGGGAACGAACTTGCCACGCTTCTCCGCGACGTAAAGCAGGATAGCGTGGGAGTCGAACACGGTGACATCGCCATCGATGAGTGCAGGCACCTTACCGTTTGGATTAACCGCGCGGAATTCGGGCGTATGCTGTTCTCCCTTGGAGATGTCGATGGGTGTTACGTCGAAAGATTCGTCAAGTTCATGCAGCAATACTGCAACCTTCATGGAGTTCGGTGTCGCGTGGAAGAACAGGTTCATTTCAGGCATCCGTTGATTGAGAGCACCGCCATCGCCTGATGGCCGCCATCGACAAAAATGCATGGCAGCCGTCCGATCGACCAATCGATTTGGTCGATCGGTCATATGATGCGGCTCGATTTCTCGCACACATCCCGGGCCGAACTCTTTGTCAGTTCGGCCCGGGATGTGTGCGATCGAGCCCACCGGCTACGCTTTCAGCCTCACAGACGTATGATTTTTGTCGATGCCTGCGATCGCAAGAGACGATTTCCGCGGGATCGGATGACCCGGTAGATGCTGGCTATCGAGTATCGAAAGGAGCAAATCATGATCTCGCGTACACTTCTCGCCGGCGTCGCGGCAATTTCCATCCTTATCTCCAGCATGGCTTTCGCAGGAAGTGCCGCGCCACCCGTCGGCAAGTCTGAGATTGTCTTCACTGCCGACAAGAACTACTCAGAAAGCGCGAGCTGGTCGTCTAAGCAGAACCGCTTCTTTGTTGGATCGGTCACCCACGGGACCGTTGGTACCGTAACGCAGGACGGCAAGTACAAGCCGTTCATCGAGGACGACAAGCTTGTCTCGACTATCGGCATTCTGGTCGATGATGCACGCGACACACTCTGGGTTGCCAACTCCGATCCGGGTGCGGGCACACGCACAGCCGCTGCGACCCAAGGCACGCTCGCGGGAATCGCCAAATACGATGCAATCACCGGCAAGCGCCTGGCATATTACGACCTCGGCCCCTTGACCGAGGGACCACACTTCGCGAACGACCTGGCGCTCGATGATGAAGGCAATGCCTATGTCACGGACAGCTTCGCTCCGGTCATCTACAAGATCGATACCACCGGCAAAACGAGCATCTTTGCGCAGAGCCCGTTGTTTAAAGATGCAGAAGGTTTCAACCTCAACGGCATCGCCTACCATAAGGGCGGCTATCTTCTTGTCGGAAAATACAATTCCGGTGACCTGTTCAAGGTGACGATTTCGAATCCGACAGATATCCGACGGGTCGAACTTGCAGGATCGCTGAAGGGCGCGGACGGGTTCAGCCTCCCGGACGGTGAGCGTCTTTATGTGGCCGTCAACCTTGGGATCGATAAGACGATTGAGCTGGTGTCGACTGACGACTGGAAGACGGCCAAAGTCGCTCGCGAAGTGAAGAGCGTTCAATCCATGCCAACTGCCCCAACCAAGGTCGGGAATGCCGTCTGGGTGCTGAACTCGCGGCTCGACACCCTCTTCAATCCGAAGGCCGATAAGGTGAGCGACTTCACGCTGCAGAAATTTTGACATTTCAATGGGCCGGAGCGGCGCTTTGGCCCGTCTACTCCGCCGTTGTGGCCTTGGCGGTCAACAAGACGAGTTTGCGGAACCACATATGTGCCGGGTCCGTTCGAACCCTGGGATGCCAGAATAGATTCATACTGAATGTTGATATCGGAAGGGGCGGCGGGAAAAGGTCGAGGGTATCCTCGAATCTCTCTAGGAAGCGCTTTGGCAAAGTACAAATGCAATCCGTGTTAGCCAGCACCAAAGGCGCAAGCCCGTAGCTCTGAATCGATACCGAGACCCGACGTTCCCGCCCCATTTCGGCCAGAGCGTCATCGATCATTCCGGCGAAATGGCCGCCGCTGGTCGAAATCAGCAGGTGGTCGGCGTCGCAGAACTCTTCCATCGTCAATGGCTTATTTCCGCGCGGATGTCCGCGCCGCTGCGCGGTTACAAATTCTTCCTGGAAAAGTGTCTGCCCGATCAATTCTTCTGCCGCATCCTCCGCTGCTCCCACGAAAAGATCGATATCTCCTTTCTCCAGGTGCTCCGCGATCCGCGCCTTGTTCGGCAAGGTGAATGCAATTTTCGCGAATGGCGCTTTCGCTTGCAGTACCGGAATGAGATCCGGGGCCAAGATAGCCGCCGGGTTGTCTGTCGCGGCTATCCGAAAAATCCTTTTGGTGGTGGCCGGATCAAACGAGTGAGCCGTGTTGACGAAATCATTAAATCTTTCGAGCAGCCGGGCAAGTTCCGGCTCCAGCGCAGACGCATGTGGCGTCGCGACCATTCCACGACCGGACGCTGCCGGAATGAAAAGCGGATCGTTCAGAAGCTGTCGTAAGCGCGTCAGTCGGGCGGATAGTGCCGATTGCGTTATGTTCAGCCGCGCCGCCGCATGCGTCACGTTCTTTTCCGCCAAAAGCGCTTCCAATGTAACGAGGAGGCCAACGTCAAAATCTGAAATTCTTTGGCTCAAGTGAAGTATCCGTTATGCTATGGTTGCTGCCAGCAAAGGCTATTGGACATCCGATTGCCAATCGCGCCTTAACGCCCGGCAAGAGCAATAACATTTAACTGCGAAGTCCGTTACGGGATCGACCGCTCTGCTCTGGTAGGGGGCCGCGAATGTATTTTTTGGCGTGTGGCATGGCTGCGCTCTCGATCTGGGGAAAGCGGCCAGTGGCGGCGTGTTCCAATTGTACCGGTCATCAGACACGCCTTCTCGGGCGTTGCCGATCAATCAGCCGTGGACGACGCGCCGGCTGGCCCTGAGGGCCTATTTACCTTGGACGTGCGCGAGACTGCCCCGGAAAATTCCAGCTCCCGCTTGCCCAAAATTGGGAGCACTTCATAGGTTTTGTGCCAGCCTCCAAACGCACAAAAGCCCTCCGGCGAGGAGGGCTTAATCATTTGAGAAGTCTGCCAAATTTTGGTTGCGGGGGCAGGATTTGAACCTGCGGCCTTCAGGTTATGAGCCTGACGAGCTACCGGGCTGCTCCACCCCGCGTTGTACAGGCGACGGGAACCGTCGTCCTGAGAGCTTTTTGCCTGCGGCAAAATAGCGATGCGCAAAACCGAAGGTTTTGTCGCGGTGGCGTAACCGCTTCGAGCGGTTATGTCTTCTGCCTGAGCAACTTGGCGAAGCCGAGTTGTCTCCTGTGAGGGTCGCACTGGAAGATATGGGGTGCGATTTCCTCGTATTTCAGGTTTTCAAACGACGAAAGGCCGCTTGTGGGCGGCCCTTGGTTTCGGCCAAGGGCCGTTTGTTTTCGTGGATTGAGAAGATATGTTGCGTTTGGCAGACCTGGCAGCGACCTACTCTCCCGCGTCTTGAGACGGAGTACCATTGGCGCAGGGGCGTTTCACGGCCGTGTTCGGAATGGGAACGGGTGCGGCCGCCCCGCAATGACCACCAGGTCAGCGAAGCGCAACATTGTGAGAAGCTGGTTGAGGCGAACCTCATTTTTTAGTCTTTGAACACGTCTTTGAACCTTTCCGGACCTGACGAGCGCTTGAGGCACCCATACAGGCCAGCGGCCGTCGCCAATCGTTTGGCGAGCCGTCCGCAGCGCAGCATCCGAAGGATGCGACAGCGTCAGGACAAAGGTCTTTGGCATCATCAAGCAAAGCTTGATGAGCATGAACAATGAGAACGATCAAGCCAATCGGGCGATTAGTACCGGTAAGCTTCATGCATTGCTGCACGTCCACACCCGGCCTATCAACGTGGTCGTCTTCCACGGCCCTGATAGGGAATACTCGTTTTCAGGTTGGTTTCCCGCTTAGATGCCTTCAGCGGTTATCCATTCCATATATAGCTACCCTGCTATGCCCTTGGCAGGACAACAGGTCCACCAGAGATATGTCCATCCCGGTCCTCTCGTACTAGGGACAGATCCTGTCAATATTCCTACACCCACGGCAGATAGGGACCGAACTGTCTCACGACGTTCTGAACCCAGCTCACGTACCGCTTTAATTGGCGAACAGCCAAACCCTTGGGACCTGCTCCAGCCCCAGGATGCGATGAGCCGACATCGAGGTGCCAAACAACCCCGTCGATATGGACTCTTGGGGGTCATCAGCCTGTTATCCCCGGCGTACCTTTTATCCGTTGAGCGATGGCCCTTCCACGCGGGACCACCGGATCACTATGACCGACTTTCGTCTCTGCTCGACTTGTCAGTCTCGCAGTCAGGCGGGCTTATGCCATTGCACTCGACGACCGATTTCCGACCGGTCTGAGCCCACCATCGCGCGCCTCCGTTACTCTTTCGGAGGCGACCGCCCCAGTCAAACTACCCACCATACACTGTCCCGGATCCGGATGACGGACCGCGGTTAGACATCCATGACGATAAGGGTGGTATTTCAAGGATGGCTCCACGAAGACTGGCGTCCCCGCTTCAAAGCCTACCACCTATCCTACACATGCCGACACGAATGCCAGTGTAAAGCTATAGTAAAGGTGCACGGGGTCTTTCCGTCTGACCGCAGGAACCCCGCATCTTCACGGGGAATTCAATTTCACTGAGTCTATGTTGGAGACAGCGGGGAAGTCGTTACGCCATTCGTGCAGGTCGGAACTTACCCGACAAGGAATTTCGCTACCTTAGGACCGTTATAGTTACGGCCGCCGTTTACTGGGGCTTCGATTCAAAGCTTGCACCTCTCCTCTTAACCTTCCAGCACCGGGCAGGCGTCAGACCCTATACGTCGTCTTTAGACTTCGCAGAGCCCTGTGTTTTTGATAAACAGTCGCTACCCCCTGGTCTGTGCCACCCCATTATGGTTGCCCAAAATGGGGTCACGCTTCTTCCGAAGTTACGCGTGCAATTTGCCGAGTTCCTTCAACATAGTTCTCTCAAGCGCCTTGGTATACTCTACCTGACCACCTGTGTCGGTTTCGGGTACGGTCTATACGGTGGAGCTATTTCCTGGAACCGCCCCACTGCCCAACCAATCCAATAAGGTTGAACAATTTTTGCGATCCGTCACTACCACCAGGCCCACGAATATTAACGTGGTTCCCATCACCTACGCATTTCTGCCTCGGCTTAGGGGCCGGCTAACCCTGCTCAGATTAACTTTAAGCAGGAACCCTTGGTCTTTCGGCGAGAGGGTCTCTCACCCTCTTTATCGTTACTCATGTCAACATTCGCACTTCCGATATCTCCAGAGGCCCTCACGGGTCCTCCTTCACAGACTTACGGAACGCTCCGCTACCACATACACTTGCGTGTACATCCTCAGCTTCGGTGCATGGCTTTAGCCCCGTTACATTTTCGGCGCAAAGACCCTTAATTAGACCAGTGAGCTGTTACGCTTTCTTTAAATGATGGCTGCTTCTAAGCCAACATCCTGGTTGTTTTGGGATCCTCACATCCTTTCCCACTTAGCCATGACTTGGGGACCTTAGCTGGAGGTCAGGGTTGTTTCCCTTTTCACGACGGACGTTAGCACCCGCCGTGTGTCTGCCGATTAGTACTCCCGGGTATTCGGAGTTTGGTTAGGATCAGTAAGACGGTGAGTCCCCATAGCCCATCCAGTGCTCTACCCCCCGGGGTATTCGATCGACGCACTACCTAAATAGTTTTCGCGGAGAACCAGCTATTTCCGAGTTTGATTGGCCTTTCACCCCTAGCCACAAGTCATCCCAATCTATTGCAACAGATGCGGGTTCGGTCCTCCAGTTGGTGTTACCCAACCTTCAACCTGCTCATGGCTAGATCACTCGGTTTCGGGTCTAATGCAACTAACTGAACGCCCTGTTCAGACTCGCTTTCGCTGCGCCTACACCTACCGGCTTAAGCTTGCTAGTTACACTAAGTCGTTGACCCATTATACAAAAGGTACGCCGTCAGGGTTGCCCCCTCCGACTGTTTGTAGGCATCCGGTTTCAGGTTCTATTTCACTCCCCTTGTCGGGGTGCTTTTCACCTTTCCCTCACGGTACTTGTTCGCTATCGGTCATGCACGAGTACTTAGGCTTGGAGAGTGGTCTCCCCATGTTCAGACAGGATTTCACGTGTCCCGCCCTACTCTAGGACAATCAGTGTTCTACGCCTACGGGGCTATCACCCGCTACGGCCGCCTTTTCCAAAGCGTTCGGCTTTATTCCTGATTGCCACTGGCCTGGTCCGTGTTCGCTCGCCACTACTTACGGAGTCTCGGTTGATGTCCTTTCCTTCGGGTACTTAGATGTTTCAGTTCCCCGAGTTCGCTTCTTACCCCTATTTTATTCGAAGGTAAGATACCTTTTAACAATGCTTGGAAACCATTTTTGGTTTTAACGCCGGACGACCGGCGACGCGCTCCGCGCTGTATTGGGAAGTTCCCATACAGGCCAGAGGCCGTCGGCGATCGTTCGCCGCAACGTCGAACCAAAGGTTCGACAACCAAAATGATTTCCCAAGCATCTAAGGTGGGTTGCCCCATTCGGAGATCCATGGATCAAAGCTCATTCGCAGCTCCCCACGGCTTATCGCAGCGTATCACGTCCTTCTTCGCCTGTGCATGCCAAGGCATCCACCAAATGCCCTTACGACACTTAATCGTTCTCATTGCCAATGCTCATCAATATAGCCACCCATCGGGCTTTCAGACCCAATGCGTGGCGGACCGGTTACCTTTTACAACCAGCCCTTCTCATGATGCCATCGACGTGTTCGACAAGCTTGCTTGATTGGGGTCACGCCGAGCGACCCGCTTCACAAACTTGTCTTTAAGACCAGCTTCTCGAGATGTGATCCAGGACCGCGCGGTCAGGCAACGGCCATCAGTAAGTCATCAGAGCCATTCTTCAGGACAAGTCCCTCAAAATGACAACAACGACCGACCAGAGTGACAAGCTTCCTTCCTATTCCGATCCCTCTTTCGTATCCGGCCGGCTAGGCCATCAACGACATCATTGGAACCGGCTTCGGACATGGGCCTAAACCCATACCTGGAAGCCTCCAGATCAATCTTCTCTTCACGATTTTTGCAGAACAGGCAGCACTTCATCGAAGTGATGCAAACTTGTATTTTCTTCAAAGGATATGTTTTGCCGCTCGTCTCGACACCAAAGTGAATTGGTGGAGCTGAGCGGGATCGAACCGCTGACCCCCTGCTTGCAAAGCAGGTGCTCTCCCAGCTGAGCTACAGCCCCAACCATCACAAACACCTGACGTACAAACGCCAGGATCAGGTAAACCAACAAGCAAACCAACAGTGGCGAACCAAGAATGGTGGGCCCGGGTAGACTCGAACTACCGACCCCACGCTTATCAAGCGTGTGCTCTAACCAACTGAGCTACGGGCCCATCTCGCCGAGCGAAGCGCCTAAAAGCAGGCACCCGTACAGGCCAGAGGCCGTCGCCGGTCGTCCGGCGCCCTCGCGGAGGGCCGCACCGAAGGTGCGAACAGCCCGTGAGCGCGCTCAATGGTTCATATCCTTTTGAAGAAAGAGAAACGTAGTCGGCGGGTTCGCCATACCATCCGATGCTTAAAGCATTCCGTGGCGTATTGCGTTTCGATGGTCACCTGACTGGTGCCATCTATTGTTCTAAAAAGCACGGGAAGGTTCATACCGGGGCATGTCCGAAGACACGAGCCGGTCGTCTTACCGTTCCACAGCTTCCTTAGAAAGGAGGTGATCCAGCCGCAGGTTCCCCTACGGCTACCTTGTTACGACTTCACCCCAGTCGCTGACCCTACCGTGGTTAGCTGCCTCCTTGCGGTTAGCGCACTACCTTCGGGTAAAACCAACTCCCATGGTGTGACGGGCGGTGTGTACAAGGCCCGGGAACGTATTCACCGCGGCGTGCTGATCCGCGATTACTAGCGATTCCAACTTCATGCACTCGAGTTGCAGAGTGCAATCCGAACTGAGATGGCTTTTGGAGATTAGCTCGGGATCGCTCCTTCGCTGCCCACTGTCACCACCATTGTAGCACGTGTGTAGCCCAGCCCGTAAGGGCCATGAGGACTTGACGTCATCCCCACCTTCCTCTCGGCTTATCACCGGCAGTCCCCTTAGAGTGCCCAACTGAATGCTGGCAACTAAGGGCGAGGGTTGCGCTCGTTGCGGGACTTAACCCAACATCTCACGACACGAGCTGACGACAGCCATGCAGCACCTGTGTCCCGGTCCCCGAAGGGAACACTACATCTCTGTAGCTGTCCGGGCATGTCAAGGGCTGGTAAGGTTCTGCGCGTTGCTTCGAATTAAACCACATGCTCCACCGCTTGTGCGGGCCCCCGTCAATTCCTTTGAGTTTTAATCTTGCGACCGTACTCCCCAGGCGGAATGTTTAATGCGTTAGCTGCGCCACCGACAAGTAAACTTGCCGACGGCTAACATTCATCGTTTACGGCGTGGACTACCAGGGTATCTAATCCTGTTTGCTCCCCACGCTTTCGCACCTCAGCGTCAGTAATGGACCAGTAAGCCGCCTTCGCCACTGGTGTTCCTGCGAATATCTACGAATTTCACCTCTACACTCGCAATTCCACTTACCTCTTCCATACTCAAGATACCCAGTATCAAAGGCAGTTCCAGAGTTGAGCTCTGGGATTTCACCCCTGACTTAAATATCCGCCTACGTGCGCTTTACGCCCAGTAATTCCGAACAACGCTAGCCCCCTTCGTATTACCGCGGCTGCTGGCACGAAGTTAGCCGGGGCTTCTTCTCCGGATACCGTCATTATCTTCTCCGGTGAAAGAGCTTTACAATCCTAAGACCTTCATCACTCACGCGGCATGGCTGGATCAGGCTTGCGCCCATTGTCCAATATTCCCCACTGCTGCCTCCCGTAGGAGTTTGGGCCGTGTCTCAGTCCCAATGTGGCTGATCATCCTCTCAGACCAGCTATGGATCGTCGCCTTGGTAGGCCTTTACCCCACCAACTAGCTAATCCAACGCGGGCTCATCCATCCCCGATAAATCTTTCCCCCAAAGGGCGTATACGGTATTAGCTCCAGTTTCCCGGAGTTGTTCCGTAGGGATGGGTAGATTCCCACGCGTTACTCACCCGTCTGCCGCTCCCCTTGCGGGGCGCTCGACTTGCATGTGTTAAGCCTGCCGCCAGCGTTCGTTCTGAGCCAGGATCAAACTCTCAAGTTGAGAATCCAATCCGACTAATCACTCTTGTTCTGAATCGACGAGAACTCACTATGATCAGGTCCGCATCACTGCGCACCTAACCAGGTGTTCTCTTGTTCAAAACGTGACCGTCATTTGTCTTCCATAGATCAAGGCCTAAACCCCGATCCGCGAAAACCGCCGACCACGTTTCTCTTTCTTCTCATCTTCAATTGTCAAATAACCGACGCTTCAAAACCCAAAAGGCCAAACCGTCAAAACTTCTCGAAACAGCAACACCCCAAGAGACCAAACCGAAACTCGGTCCCAACCAGCATGCGCCAATCAATCAGTGATTTCTGTAGAACGAAAGTCGTCGTCGCCAGCAGCGCCGCCGCCCTCGTTCAGTGAGCGGGTTATAGTGCCGACCCCAGTTTGAAGTCAACAG